>NZ_CP065032.1:0-4902254 GCF_015689115.1 Serratia sp. CMO1 | reverse complement strand
GGCGGACTCCACTCGAACAAGATCAATAAAGAAAAGAAACGGGCAACTTTTTTATAACTCATGATTTTTGACACATACCCGGCATCGGCTGTTTGCCTGTGGGGGATGCGAACCGCCTTTCACGGTTTGTGTCCCTCACGATCCCGGCATGAGGGATCGCGATCGGAATGACGGATCATAGCGCAATCCGAGCAAGAGATCCTCCCCTTCCTCACAGATTAGATCCATTTTATCCACCGGCCGCGGCCGGCGGCGATCTTTTCACCGCCAGCGCCGAATGACCGCGCAGATCCCGGCCGCTGCGCCGCGTTTTTTACATTGTCAACCGGTTATACCCTGTTATCCACGCCGGATCCTGCGATCGCGCGCAAAGGATCTCACGGGGATCCTTGCGATTTCACCCCGAGTCCGTATAATCTTCGCCCTACGTGTGATACCTGGTTCCTTATGGTGCGTCATTAGCCAGACAGGATTCTGCGGTGACCACGGGCCAAGACCGGATTTTGTTCCGTTATTGGCAGACAACCAGGTAGGCTGGCGCGATGCGAATTGACTCAGGACTGTACAATTATTACAATCCCGCTTCTTTATGTATTGCGATTGAGGCGTCGGTCATCTTCACGCCGAGTAGCCAAACGCGTTTACTGATCAGTAATTATTTTAAGTTTAGGTAGAAATCGCTATGAAACGCACTTTCCAACCGTCCGTATTGAAGCGCAACCGTAGCCACGGTTTCCGTGCTCGTATGGCCACCAAAAATGGTCGTCAAGTTCTGGCCCGCCGTCGTGCGAAAGGCCGTGCTCGTCTGACTGTTTCTAAGTAATAAAGCTAACCCGCTGAGTGGTTAAGCTCGCTTTTCCCAGGGAGTTACGTTTGTTAACTCCCACTCATTTCACTTTCGTCTTCCAGCAGCCACAACGGGCTGGCACGCCGCAAATCACCATCCTCGGCCGCCTGAACCAGCTGGGGCATCCCCGCATCGGTCTTACCGTCGCCAAAAAACACGTCAAACGCGCGCACGAGCGTAATCGGATCAAACGCCTAACCCGCGAGAGCTTCCGCCTGCGCCAGCACGAATTACCGGCGATGGATTTTGTCGTGGTGGCCAAAAAGGGGATAGCGGATTTGGATAACCGCGCGCTGACGGAAGCTTTGGATAAATTATGGCGTCGCCACTGTCGCCAGGCTCCCGCATCCTGATCGGGCTGGTGCGGGCCTATCAGCTCGTCATCAGCCCGCTGCTAGGGCCTCGTTGTCGCTTCCAGCCGACATGCTCTCATTACGCAATTGAGGCATTAAGCAGGTTTGGCATGATAAAAGGCAGTTGGTTAGCATTGAAACGCGTATTAAAATGCCACCCTTTGAACCCAGGTGGCGATGATCCGGTGCCGCCAAAAACCGACGATAACAGAGAACACTAACGATGGATTCGCAACGCAATCTTCTTCTCATCGCTCTGCTGTTCGTGTCTTTCATGATCTGGCAGGCATGGCAAACGGACAACGCTCCGCAGCCGGCCGCACAGACCACGCAACAGACTTCGAACGCAGTAGCCGGTGATGCCGCCAGCCAGGCCGTGCCAGCCAGTGGTCAGGGTAAGCTGATTACCGTGAACACCGACGTGCTGTCACTGACCATCAACACCCGTGGTGGCGATATCGAGCAGGCTAAACTGTTGGCCTACCCGGATACTCTGGGTTCATCGACTCCGTTCCAACTGCTGGAAACCACCCCGTCGTTCGTCTATCAGGCGCAAAGCGGCCTGACCGGTAAAAACGGCCCGGACAACCCGGCCAACGGCGAACGCCCGCTGTATCAGGCGGCGCAGGACAGCTACACCCTGCCGGAAGGCCAGGACGAGCTGCGCATCCCGCTGACCTACACCGATAAAGACGGCGCGGTCTACACCAAGACCTTCGTGCTTAAACGCAACCACTATGCGGTCGGCGTGGATTACAGCATCGACAACAAAGGCGCGACGCCGCTGGAGCTGACCCTGTTCGGCCAGCTGAAGCAGACCACCGAATTGCCTAAGCACCGTGACACCGGCAGCAGCAACTTTGCGCTGCACACCTTCCGCGGCGCGGCGTACTCGTCCAGCGAGGACAAGTACCAGAAATACGCGTTCGACAAAGATGAAAACCTGAGCGTCACCACCAAAGACGGTTGGGTCGCCATGCTGCAGCAGTACTTCGCCACCGCGTGGGTGCCGGCGACCAAGGGTGACAACACCTTCTACACCGCCAAACCGGGCGACAACCTGTCCACCATCGGCTTCAAATCTACGCCGGTCGTGGTGCAGCCGGGCGCTCAGCAGCAGCTGAACGCGACCCTGTGGGTCGGCCCGGAGCTGCAGGACCAGATGGCCCAGTTGGCGCCGCACCTGGATCTGACCGTGGATTACGGTTGGCTGTGGTTCATCTCCCAGCCGCTGTTCAAACTGCTGAAGTTCATCCACGGCTTTATCGGCAACTGGGGCTTCTCCATCATCATCATCACCTTCATCGTGCGCGGCATCATGTACCCGCTGACCAAGGCGCAGTACACCTCGATGGCGAAAATGCGCATGCTGCAGCCGAAGCTGCAGGCGATGCGCGAGCGCATCGGCGATGACAAACAGCGCATGAGCCAAGAGATGATGGCGCTGTACAAGGCGGAGAAAGTGAACCCGCTCGGCGGCTGCCTGCCGCTGATCATTCAGATGCCGATCTTCCTGGCGCTGTACTACATGCTGATGGGTTCGGTCGAGCTGCGCCACGCGCCGTTCGCCCTGTGGATCCATGACCTGTCGGCGCAAGACCCGTACTACATCCTGCCAATCCTGATGGGCGTGACGATGTTCTTCATTCAGAAGATGTCGCCGACCACCGTGACTGATCCGATGCAGCAGAAAATCATGACCTTCATGCCGGTGATCTTCACAGTATTCTTCCTGTGGTTCCCGTCCGGTCTGGTGCTGTACTACATCGTCAGCAACCTGGTGACCATCCTGCAGCAGCAGCTGATTTACCGTGGTCTGGAAAAACGCGGTCTGCACAGCCGCGACAAGAAAAAAAGCTAAGCGTAGTGTAGGGGTTCGGCGCGCCGACCCTTGCAGTAACACCAAAGGCGGTCATTAGACCGCCTTTTTGCATCTTAATCGTCAGAGAGAACCGTTATGAGCACCACCGATACCATCGTAGCCCAAGCCACCCCGCCGGGACGCGGCGGCGTCGGCATTCTGCGCATTTCCGGAAGCAAGGCCAAAGACGTCGCCCAGGCGTTGCTCGGCAAGCTGCCGAAGCCGCGCTACGCTGACTATCTGCCGTTCCGCGACGCCACGGGCGCCACCCTCGATCAGGGCATCGCGCTGTGGTTCCCGGGGCCGAACTCCTTTACCGGCGAAGACGTGCTGGAGCTGCAGGGCCACGGCGGGCCGGTGATCCTCGATCTGCTGCTCAAGCGCGTGCTGGCGCTGCCCGACGTGCGCATCGCGCGGCCGGGCGAGTTCTCCGAGCGCGCGTTTCTCAACGACAAACTCGATCTGGCGCAGGCCGAAGCGATTGCCGATCTGATCGACGCCAGCTCAGAGCAGGCGGCGCGTTCGGCGATGAACTCGCTCCAGGGCGCGTTCTCCACCCGCATCCACCAGCTCGTGGAAGCGCTCACTCACCTGCGAATCTACGTGGAAGCGGCGATCGACTTCCCGGACGAGGAAATCGACTTCCTGTCCGACGGTAAAATTGAGGCACAGCTCAACGACGTCATGGCGGATCTGGACCGCGTGCGCGGCGAAGCGCGCCAGGGCAGCCTGCTGCGTGAAGGGATGAAGGTGGTGATCGCCGGGCGCCCCAACGCCGGCAAATCGAGCCTGCTCAATGCGTTGGCCGGGCGCGAGGCGGCGATCGTCACCGATATCGCCGGCACCACCCGCGACGTCTTGCGCGAACATATCCATATCGACGGCATGCCGCTGCACATCATCGACACCGCCGGCCTGCGCGACGCCAGCGACGAAGTGGAGCGCATCGGCATCGAACGTGCATGGAACGAAATCGAACAGGCCGACAGGGTGCTGTTTATGGTTGACGGCACCACCACCGCCGCCACCGAGCCGGCGGAGATCTGGCCGGAGTTTATGGCGCGCCTGCCAGACACGTTGCCGATCACCGTGGTGCGCAATAAGGCCGACATCACCGGTGAAACGCTGGGTCTGACGGAAGTGAATAACCACTCACTTATTCGCCTGTCGGCCCGCACCGGCGAAGGCGTCGATGTGCTGCGCGATCATCTTAAACAGAGCATGGGCTTCACCAGCAACATGGAAGGCGGCTTCCTGGCGCGCCGCCGCCACCTGCAGGCGCTGGAACTGGCGGCGCAGCACCTGGTGCAGGGCAAAGAACAGTTAGTGAGCGCTTACGCGGGGGAGCTGTTGGCCGAAGAACTGCGCCAGGCACAGCTGGCCTTGAGTGAAATCACCGGTGAATTCACCTCCGACGACCTGCTGGGCCGCATTTTCTCCAGCTTCTGTATCGGCAAGTAACACCGCCAGACACCTTCACGGCCGGGACAAGCCCTTGTTCCGGCCGTTTTTCTTTTCCGCTCTCGCTCTGCGCGCCGGCTCACAGAGCCGCCGCAGCGTCCCGCGCTATACTGGCCAGTCAGGAATCTCTCTCAGGAACGAGTCAACATGGCATTGACCCTCAGGGTACTGCTGGAAAACCGCCGCGCCGCCGGCGCCAACCCGCTATTGCAGGCCAAGGCCGGGTTAAGCCTGCTGATTGAGGATGATACGACGTCCATACTGTTCGATACCGGCCCCGACGACAGCTTTCTGCGCAATGCGGCGCTGATGGGTGTCGATCTCTCCCGTATCACCGCGACGGTGCTCTCCCACGGCCACTATGACCACTGCGGCGGCGTCGCCTGGCTGCCAGACAACAGCCGTATCATCTGCCACCCGCAGGTCGGCGATGAGCGCTATGCGGCGCTGAAAGTGCTGGGCCACACTCGGAAAATCAAAAAGCTCTCTTTGGATATCGACTACTCGCGCCACCGCATGCAATACAGCCGCGAACCGCTGGCGATCGGCGATCGCTTTATGTGGTCAGGCGAAATCGCGGTGCCCGCACCCCGCGCCTACGGGGTGATCGCCGGGGAGAACGCAGCGGTAGATTACGTTATTGACGAAGGGGTGCTGATTTACAAATCGGATCGCGGTCTGGTGATCGTGACCGGCTGTGGGCACCGCGGGATCGTGAATATCGTGCGCCATTGCCAGCAAATCACCGGGATCGATCGGATCCACGCCTTGATCGGCGGTTTTCATCTACGCTGCGCTTCCCCGCGCACGCTCTGGCGCGTCCGCCGTTTTTTGCGCCAGCATCAGCCGGAAAAGATTATGGGCTGCCACTGTACCGGCGCCTGGGGCCGGCTATGGCTGCCGGAAGGGATCGCGCCGGCCACCGGCGATAGGCTGGTTCTGGATTAAGCGTGCCGCTTTACACCAACAACGTTGCGATTACCGCGATCCCGCAGCCCAGCACGACGACGCCGATCCCCTTTTGCCTGCCGTCGCCCCGTAGCAAAAAATACAGTGATGGGATGAAAAAGACGGTCATCACGATAACGGGTATCGACCAGCCCGAGATGATCTTGATAATGCTCGGGTTGATCGCGCCAATAAACGTACAGACAACGATATTCCCTGCGATGATTCTCTTTTTGCCCGCCACGCCGAAGGACGTAATGCCATCGATCACGCCGGTCAACGTGCCGATATAGGCGCCGCCGGTCAGTAAACACAGCAACAGGGCAGCGCCTAACCACGCCGTGGCGTTGCCGGTCAAACCGGCGGTATAAAACAGTGCATCCACATTGCGGCTGTTAATGATTGAGATGTCATCCAGCGTCAGCAAGCGGCTGATGGCGATAACGATCATGACGATAAACGCCATGATCAGTACCTTGCCAAACAGAATACTGCGCGCCTGCGGTCGTAAGGCGCTTTTCGCAAAGCGTTGGATGCACGGGGTAAAGTTAAATGTAAAAAGAAAAATCGGCAGCAGCAGCCACGTCTGCAATGAAATGTCAGGCGGCGCCTGCACCGCCTGCTGCCCCCCCGCAGGTTGTAACAGGAAAAACACCGCCAGGATCGCCACCAGTACGATAGAAACCAGTGCCATTCTGGAAATCAGGTGCTCGATTCGCTGACTAAACGCCAACCATGCCGCCGACAGCGCGGCACTCAGCAACAGCGAAATGCCGCCCCTGACCCAGAATCCGTTGTGGAAAAAAGACGCGACGACGTTGACCAAGGTGATGAAATTTATCAGCACGATAATAATCATCGACAAAATAAACAGCACACAGACGATTGCCGCTGCCCGCTCGCCGATAAATGTCGATGATGCCGCCAGGAAATCTTTCTCCGGGTGCGAAATGATGAATTTGAAAAAAAGATAGTGCGCCATCATCGATACCGACATGGCGATAACGATAAACAGCATGAACACTTTCATCCCCAGCACGCCCGGCCCTACCGCCTGTGGCAAAAAGAAAATCCCGGCGCCAAATGCCGTGGAGAAGAAAGTGACAGGCCAATACAGGTGTGAGATTTTCATGATGATGCTCGACCATCATGGCTATGCGTGACGCATAGCCAGCTGGCACAAAAATGTCATTCGAAACAGGATTTGCCGAAGAAGACCAGTAAAGAAGGCAAAGCGAAGTTATCGTAAAAAGTCGCGGCCGCACGATAGCCGTTAAGCACGTTGACGCGTGAACACAGCGGAAAAACGCCAATATGCGACGTGTAATTATCAAAGATTTTATTGGGGGAAATGCGATACCGAATAGCCCTGAACGTCGCAGCATTTCCCGCCGCGCAGGTCGGTTTATTTTCCTTGATGATATCGAACGTGTGTTCACCCACCGTCATCTTCACATTTCCGTCTTGGCGCTGAAAATACGCCTCTTTATCCATACGGTTTTTAATGTGGCGTTTAAAGCGATCCGCCATGTTTTTTTCACTGACATAAAATGCATTGATATCAATGCCATGACGTTGATTCGACGCCAGAATGTAGTCGTTTATTTTTTCCGGAATAATGTACGGCGATGTCGCCATCTTCCTGAATTCGTTAGCGCCGTCTATCTCGCTGCCATCGCTTTTTTCCATATAGAAATCATTTATTTCCATCAAGAAGTCAGGCTGAACACTGAGCCGTCTGATGGATTCGGCAATGTAGTCAATGCAGAAGCGCGCAGACTTTTCCACTTCACTGCTGACAGAAAAACGATCGTCCAAATTAACCACGGTATGCCCGCCGGAAATCACCACCTTATCCGTCAAAAAAGACGATGCCAGCGCGATGAGATCTTCAACGTTGTTATTTGAAACCTCATTGTTGATAACCTCAGCGATCCTATTCTGATCGGCTTTGTAGACGATAAAGCGATCTTCACCCTTCCAACCTTTTTTGCAGTTACATTTATATTCTTTAAAAACAACACGTTCAGCTGTCTTATAAAAATCGGCGCTTTGCAGCGGCATTAATTCGAGATCTGGCATACCCTTCTTCCCTATTCGTAGCCAATGACGCCAACTTTTTATAACAATAGCTAATGTAAATTTAGTGACCTGACTCTGATAATTAATAAACACACACAATAAATAGGGTTTTTGTGGGTTTGCTCACATTTTCAAGTTCAGGTTATTTTAACCATTTTAATTATGTGGTTTTATATTTCCAACAAACGAACGCGGAGAGGTGGGCGAGTGGTTTAAGCCAGATTTAAGAAACTAACCGTTTCTTAAATCCACACGAGTCATCGTGTCGTAGGTTCGAATCCTGCTCTCTCCGCCAACTTTTTCTTATCAGGCGATATTTTATGGGTTCATTGGACGCCGTCGATTCGAAAGCGGCTGGCTTCGGAACTGATTAATTTTATGCACGACCCCGTTACGCAACGCGATTTGAGGTCTGAATAACCTTCGCCTTGCATGCCCCCATGCCCTCCTGCACAGCGCAAAAGCCAACAAATCGGATAATCCGCATAGTGTTTTTTGATGATAAATCCTCAACTTAGTCTTAATCTAACACCCCTGCGTTCTTAGCGACCCTCTGTCATGGAGTGAACAATGGCGTGTCATTTTGCCCGATGGACCCCGGCCTCCGCTGTTCTGGATACCCAGAGACTCTCCGACGAAGTGATAGCCGCCACCCGCACCTTTTCCGTTAAGCGCCGCACGCGTTACCTGCAAGGGCGCATTCTGCTCGCCGAAATGATGTTCTACCTGTACGGCCTGCCGACGCTGCCCCCCATCGCCACCACGCCGACCGGCCGCCCCTGCTTCGCCGATCATCAGTTGCCCGATTTTAGCCTCGCCTATGCCAGCAACACCGTGGGCGTGCTGCTTAGCGACGAGGGCAAAGTCGGACTGGATATCGAAGTGATGCGGGCGCGCGGCAGCCGGCAAAGCGCGCTGCAGAACGCGCATCAGACGCCGGCGGAAAGTGCCTGGATCGGCGCGCAGGACGATCGGCTGGAGGCGGAGACTCAGCTGTGGAGCATTCGGCAAAGCGTGCTGAAAATTTCCGGCCTCGGCAACAGCGGCCAATCCACGCTACGTCTGCATCCCTTCTCCGGTCACCTGCGCTCCAGCGCCACGCCGGACGTTCAGGTGATGAGCGACGCCGACGAATATCTGAGCTGGGCCTGCGCCGGCAGCCCCGAGCTGGATCGCCTGCTGTGCTGGCGCTACGAAGAGCGCGGCGGCCTGCACAAAGACGGGGAAATCTCGCCGCGCAGCCCGGCGGCATCCTCACGCTTCGTTAAACTGACGGGCCTGAAGACGCCAGGTTGACGCGGCGCAAAGCGGATAACGCGGTCTTTACCGCACGAGTTACTGGATTAAATTGTAAAGACAGCTAAATGTTGAGCAATCGCCTATTCTCGACCCGCGCTTTAGCCTACTATTCGCCCATGTTGTACGCTGAATCTGCTCATTCGAAAGGGAGAATCACCATGTCAGACCAAGCCTTAAAAATCGTCACTCTACTCGGCAGCCTGCGCAAAGGCTCCTACAACGCCATGGTGGCCCGCGCCCTGCCTGGCCTGGCTCCGCAGGGCGTCACCATTGAAGCGCTGCCCTCCATCCGCGATATCCCGCTGTACGACGCCGACATGCAACAGGGTGAAGGCTTCCCTGCCGCAGTCGAAGCGATAGCAGAGCAGATCCGCCAGGCCGACGGCGTGATCATCGTCACCCCCGAATACAACTATTCCGTGCCCGGCGGGTTGAAAAACGCCATCGATTGGCTGTCTCGCGTACCGAATCAGCCGCTGGCCGGCAAGCCGGTGGCCATTCAAACCAGCTCAATGGGGCCGATCGGCGGCGCGCGCTGCCAATACCATCTGCGTCAGATCCTGGTGTTCCTCGATGCGATGGTAATGAACAAGCCTGAGTTTATGGGCGGCGTGATCCAAAGCAAGGTCGATGAACAGGCCGGTGAACTGAGCGATCAGGGAACGCTGGATTTCCTGACCGGCCAGCTGTCCGCGTTCAGCGATTTTATTCGCCGCGTGGAGTGAAGGTCTCGCGGCGCCCGCGGGGCGCCGCAACAGGACATGACGTCCGTCAATTTATTGAAATTAAAGCCATAGCATCATGTATTTTTTCATTTTAGCGTTATTTTTCGTTTCCATCACCAGTCCCGCTTTCGCCGCAGACATGCGTTATCCCGCCGGTGAAGAACCGCTGGAGCTGCCTGCGCACAGCGCGCTCAACGCCCAGCTGTCGCGATCCGCGCAAAACCAGGAAGATAAAAAACTGGGCGCCATGTCGCTGTACCTGACGCTGATGCGCGAAGACGGCCGCAATGTCTGGGCGCCCTACCAGCTGGCGGTGTCGTCGGCGGAGAAAGGGCAAACCGAGCTGGCGGAGCGCTACCTGCAGCTGAGCGCCGACCGCGGCCTGTGGTACTACTACAACCTGCTGGAGGACGACGCCTTCAACAGCATCCAGCACTCCGCCACCTACCAATCTATCCTGGCCGCCACCAAAGCGCGCTATCTGCAGCACGCTCGCCGCTATGAAGGCAAGGCCAGCTACGCGATACCGGACGGCGAAACGCCACCCGAAGGGTGGCCAACGGTGATCTTCCTGCATACCTACGGCAAAGCCGCCGCCATCAGCCCCGAGGAGCGGCTGCTGTTCGGCGAAATGGGCGTGGCCTACATCGAGCTCAACGGCACGCAGATGCTGTCGGAAAACAGCTTCCGCTGGTCGAATTACAGCGACGAGAGCACCCAAACCGCCATTCAGCGTACGCTGCAACAGCTGGCTCCGCAGCTAAAGCTGGATCCCCGGCGGATTTACCTCAGCGCCCGCGGCCAGGGCGCGTTGCACGCCGCCAACCTGATCGCCAAGTACCCGCAGTTTTATGCCGGCGCGCTCTTGATCGCCCCCAACGGCGAGATCAAGCCGGCCCAGCAGTCGCTGGCGGCGCAAAAGAAAATCGTGATGGCGTATTACGATCGGCAGAATTTCAGCGAACAGGCGCTGGCATTGCACTTCGCCAATCTGTTCGGGGAGGATAATCAGGTGCAAACGCTGCACTTCGCCCAGGGAGAGGATGCCGCCGGCAGTTGGCAGGCGCGCTTCAGGCGGCCGTTGCAGTGGGTGTTGGATCAGGCGCCGGATGCGACGCCGGGCGTCTAGGGTTTCAGGGCCGACGGGCGTCGGCCCTTTGGCTGTCAATGGCCGTCGACGAAGACGATCTTCAGCACGAACAGCAGCGCCACGACCACCACGCACGGGCTGATTTCACGCCAGCGGCCGGTGCCGAGCTTCATCACGCAGTAGGAGATAAAGCCGAGCGCGATGCCTTCGGTGATCGAGAAACTGAACGGCATCATCACCGCGGTGACAAACGCCGGTACCGCTTCGGTCAGATCGTCCCACTTCACCCGCGCCAGGCTGGAGGTCATCAGCACGCCGACATAGATCAGCGCGCCGGCGGCGGCATAAGCCGGCACCATGCCCGCCAACGGCGACAGGAAGATCACCAGCAGGAACAGCAGGCCGGTGACCACCGCCGTCAGACCGGTGCGGCCGCCGACGGCGACGCCGGACGAGCTTTCGATGTAAGCGGTCACGGAAGAGGTGCCCGCCAGCGAACCGGCCACTGAGCTGATGCTGTCAACGTACAGCGCCTGCTTCATGCGCGGGAACTTGCCCTGGTTGTCGGTCAGGCCGGCTTTATCGGTGACGCCGATCAGGGTGCCGGAAGAGTCGAACAGGTTCACCAGCATAAACGAGAAGATGACCCCGGCCAGCCCGATGTTCAGCGCGCCGGCCACGTCGACCTGGCCCACCACCGAGGTGATGCTCGGCGGCAGGGAGAACAGGCCGCCGTATTTCACGTCGCCCAGCATCCAGCCGATCAGGGTGGTGACCACGATCGACACCAGCACCGCCGCATGGAAGTTGCGCGAAGAGAGCACGGCGATGATGAAGAAGCCGAGCGCCCCCAGCAGCACGTTGTGCGAGGTCAGGCTGCCGATGGTCACCAGCGTGTCCGGGTTGGCCACCACGATGCCGGCGTTTTTCAGCCCCATCATGCCGATGAACAGCCCGATGCCGCTGGTGATGCCGACGCGCAGGCTGACCGGAATGTTGGCGATCATCCAGTAACGGATGCGGAAAATGGTCAGCAACAGCAGGCCGACCGCGCCCCAGAAGATGGCGCCCATGCCCACCTGCCAGGAAATGCCCATCGCCCCGACCACCACGAAGGCGAAGAAGGCGTTCAGGCCCATCGCCGGCGCCAGCGCCACCGGCAGGTTCGCCAGCAGGCCCATAAAGATGCTGCCGAAGGCGGCGATCAAACAGGTGGTGACAAATACTGCCTGGGTATCCATGCCCGCTGCGCCCAAAATTTGCGGGTTAACGAACACGATATACACCATGGTGAGGAAGGTGGTGATACCGGCAATCGTTTCCGTACGCGCCGTCGTGCCATGTTGCTTGAGTTTAAACACGCGCCCAAGCAAGCCTTGCTCAGCGTCAAGGCCAGATACTGGTTTGGTCATTATCAGAATTCCGAAAATGGGAATGGACAGTCGCCGGCTATCCTATAACAAAAAGTGGGGCTTTTGACGCCGGTAACAGGTTTTTTTCGCCGTCTTTACGGCTAAACGCGTCAACGGCTTGTATTTACAGGCATTCATCCCCCTTGCCGCCCGCTGCGTTGCCGTTTGCCGGCACGGCCGATAAAATGGCCTATCGCCCCTCTATCCCTATCCGTTAAAACAGGAATCCGCATGTCTCCGACCTTTATCGATAAGCTGGCGTTGATCGCGCTGAAAGATGACAAAGTGGCGCTGGTGCGCTCGCACAACAAGACGCTGTTTTATATGCCGGGCGGAAAGCGCGAAGCGGGCGAAACCGACGAACAGGCGCTGTGCCGCGAAATCGACGAAGAGCTGACCGTTGCGCTGCTGTCGCAATCCATCGCGTTTTACGGCGAGTTCACCGGCCCGGCGGACGGCAAGCAGGACGGTACCCAGGTGCGCATTCGCTGCTACCAGGCCGACTTTACCGGGCAGTTGCAGCCCGCCGCCGAAATCGCCGAGCTGAAGTGGTGCGACAGCCGCGATCTGCCGCAGTGCTCACACGTCGCCGCGCTGATTTTGCACGATCTCAAGGCGCGTAACCTGATCAAGTGATCGCTGAGTCGCCTCAGCGGCGTTAACCCGAAGGAACCTGTCCCGCATGAATCAGATTGACTGCATTTTGTTCGACTGCGACGGCACGCTGGTGGACAGCGAAGTGCTGTGCAGCAAAGCCTATGTCCATATGTTCGCCCACTACGGCATTCATCTGTCGCTGGAAGAGGTATTCAAGAAATACAAAGGGGTGAAGCTGTACGAGATTATCGATCGGGTCAATGCCGAGCAGGGCACTGACCTGGAAAAAGAGACGCTGGAGCCGCTGTATCGGCAGGAAGTGGCGCGGCTGTTCGACAGCGAGCTGCAACAGATTGCCGGCGCCCGCGAGCTGCTGGCGCAGGTGACGGTGCCTGTCTGCACCGTCTCCAACGGGCCGGTCAGCAAGATGCAGCACTCGCTCGGCCTGACCGGCATGCTGCCTTATTTTGATGACCGGTTGTTCAGCGGCTATGACATTCAGCGCTGGAAGCCGGATCCGGCGATCGTGTTTCACGCCGCCGAACAGATGCGGGTGCCGGTGACGCGCTGCATCCTGGTGGACGATTCGCCCGCCGGCGCGCAGGCCGGCATCAATGCCGGCATTCCGGTCTTTTACTTCTGCGCCGATCCGCATAATCCGCCGATCGATCACCCGCTGGTGACCACGTTTGACGACCTGGCTCAATTGCCCGCGCTGTGGCGCGAACGCGGCTGGCGGCTGACGGCCGATTAACTGGCCGGCAACGGCGGCTTGTTGCGCCACCAGCGCCAGGACCGCTTCAGCGCGCGGGTTTGCGCGCCGAAGCGGCGGTTGACCGCGTTGGCCAGCAGATCGAGCGCCAGGCAGAATACGAAATAGACCAGCGCCACAAACAGGAACACTTCCATCGGATAGACCATGCTGCGGTTGTTGACCTGGGTCGCCAGGAAGGTCAATTCGCCAACGCCGACGATATAAGCCAACGAGGTGTCTTTGATCAGAGAAATCCACTGGTTGATGAACGACGGCACCATCATGCGCAGCGCCTGCGGCAGCACGATCATGCGCAGCGTCTGCCAGCGCGTCAGCCCCAGAGAAAGCCCGGCCTGCCACTGGCCGGGACCGATCGCGGCGATGCCGGCCTTCACCGCATGTGCCAGATAGGCCGAGGCGATCAGCGCCAGCGCACACACCACGGTGGTAATTTCCGGGATCTCGACGCCAAACACCATCGGCAGCAGGAAATAGGTCCAGAAGATCAGCATGATGACCGGAATGGCGCGGAAAAAGCCCAACACCGCCGCCAGCAGCCCGGCGGCGACGCCGCGCGACATCGCCAGCGCCACGCCGAGTAAGGTGCCGAGCACCGCCGAGGCCACGCCGGCCATCAGGCTGATCGCCAACGTCAGCGCCGCGCCGCCCAGCGGCCCATCCGGCCAGGTGCCCCACAGCAGGTAACCCAGGTTGTCGTGAATCACGCTGAAATCCATCTCAATGTCCTCCCAGCGGTTTACGCTGTTGTCGCCACATGCCCCAACCTTCCAGCAGCGCGATGATGGCGATATACAGTACCGTCGCCACGCCGAACGCCTGGAAGGTGCGCAGGGTTTCGGTTTCGACCTGACGCGAGGCGTAAGAGAGTTCGGCAACGCCGATCGCCATGGTCAGCGACGAGTTCTTGATCACGTTCATGTATTGCCCCAGCAGCGGCGGCAGCGCGATTTTCAGCGCCTGCGGCAACACCACGTAGCGCATCGCCTGCCAGCCGGTCAGCCCCAGCGCCTGAGCGGCATATTTCTGCCCGCCGGCGACGCCGCGAATGCCGGAACGGATCTCTTCGGCGATAAAGGCGGTGGAGTAGAGCGTCAGGCCGAAGAAACCGGCGAGAAACTCGAACGACGGCCACTCAAGCGGGCCGATCTGATGGGCGCTGTTCAGCCACTGCATGGCGGCGGACGGCAAGATCTGCCCGGCGGCGAAGTACCAGAAGAACAGCTGCACCAGCAGCGGCGTATTGCGAAACAGCGAGCTGTAGCCCATCGCCAGCCAGCGCAATGGCCGCAGGCTGCTGTCGCGCATCGCCGCCAGCACGAAGCCCAGCAGCGTGGCCGCCAGGCCCGCGCAGGCGGAAAGCCACAGCGTCAGCAGAAAGCCGTGCCACAGCCAGCTCAGGTATTGCGGCGCCAGCAGCCAGTCCAGATTCATGTTCAATCCTTGTCTTGCAGAATGCATCAGGGGCGCAGCAAGCTGCGCCCCTCCGTACCGATCTCACCGCGCGCGGTTAAATCAGGCTTTCGGTTGCTGATCCAAAGGCGCGATTTTGAAATCGCCGCGCGGCTGGGCGGATTTGGTTTCCGGCCCGAACCAGCGATCGTAAATCTTAACCGCTTCGCCGTCGTTTTCCAGCTTGATCAGCGTCTCATTCACCGCGGCGGTCAAGCGATCTTCGCCCTTGGGAATGCCCACGCCCTGATACTCTTTGGTCAGGCTGAACGGCGAAATTTCAAATTCCGCCTTCTGCGCCGCCGGCAGGTTGCCGAGCAGGCCGACCAGCTTGGCGTCGTCCTGAGTGATCGCCTGCACGTTGCCGTTGCGCAGCGCCACGAACGCCAGCGGGGTATCATCGTAAGAGATCACTTTCGCCGTCGGGAAACGCTCGCGCAGGGTGATTTCCTGCACCGTGCCCTTGTCCGCGCCGATGCGCAGCTTCTTGATGTCTTCCGGGGTTTTCAATACGCCTTTGCGGGCGATGAATTTCTGGCCGGTGGCGAAATACGGCACGCTGAAGTTCACTTCCTTGGCGCGCTCGTCGGTAATGGTGAAGTTGGCGGCAATCAGGTCAACCTTCTTCGACACCAGCAGCGGAATGCGGTTGGCCGGGTTGGTGGCGCGCAGCTCCACTTTCACCCCCAGCGCTTTGCCGATCGCGTCGGCGACGTCCACATCGTAGCCCACCAGCTTTTTGCTCTGCGGATCGATGTAGCCGAACGGCGGGTTGCTGTCGAACACCGCGATACGCACCACGCCGGCTTGCTTGATATCGTCAAGTTTGTCCGCGTGCGCGGCGCCGGCGGCGAGGCCGGTCAGACTGGCTAACAACGTTAAGGCCAAAGCGCGATGTTTCATAGAAAGCTCCTAAGTGGTTGATGTCCTGCTGGCGAATAAGCTAGCAAGCGCCACATAGGTCAGGAAATAATATAAAAAGCTATATTTATAACCTTTTTATCTTTACGCGCTTAAGATGGAATAAAGGCGCGGGAAACCGCGCCTTTGAAGGATATTACCCGGAAAGAGTTAGTCGGCCTTTTCGTCTTTACCGCCCGGAGAGAGCAGCTTTTCCAGGGCATCGCCGCCCAAATGACGGAAATCCTGCCCCTTGACGAAATAGAAGATAAATTCGCAGATGTTCTGACAGCGGTCGCCGATACGCTCGATAGAGCGGGCGCAGAACAGCGCGGTCAGCACGCTCGGAATGGTGCGCGAGTCTTCCATCATGTAGGTCATCAGCTGACGCACGATGCCTTCGTATTCCTGGTCGACCTTTTTATCTTCGCGGTAAATACGGATCGCTTCGTCCAGATCCATGCGCGCGAACGCGTCCAGCACGTCGTGCAGCATCTGCACGGTGTGGCGCCCCAGCGACTCCAGACTGACCAGCAGCGGCTGATGCTGGTGCGAGAACTTTTCCAGCGCGGTGCGGCAGATCTTGTCCGCCACGTCGCCGATGCGCTCCAGCTCGGAAATGGTTTTGATGATCGCCATCACCAGGCGCAGATCGCTGGCGGTCGGCTGGCGCTTGGCGATGATGCGCACGCACGCTTCGTCGATCGCCACTTCCATCATGTTGACCTTGGCGTCGCCTTCAATTACGCGCTTGGCCAACTCGCCATCCTGATTGTGCATCGCAGTGATGGCGTCGGTCAGCTGTTGCTCCACCAGCCCGCCCATGGTCAGCACCTGGGTGCGGATATGCTCGAGCTCTGCGTTGAACTGGCCGGAAATGTGTTTGTTTAAATTCAGGTTATCCATGATGCTTCCTATCAACCATAACGGCCAGTGATGTAGTCTTCAGTCTGCTTTTTCTGCGGCGCAGTGAACAGGTTATCAGTATCACTGAACTCGATCAGCTCGCCCAGATACATAAATGCGGTAGAGTCGGAGCAGCGCGCTGCCTGCTGCATGTTGTGCGTCACGATCACCACGGTGTAATCGGCCTTCAGTTCACTGATCAGCTCTTCAATCTTGCCGGTAGAGATCGGATCCAGCGCCGAGCAAGGCTCATCCAGCAACAGCACTTCCGGACGAATGGCGATGCCGCGGGCGATGCACAGACGCTGCTGCTGGCCGCCGGAGAGGCTGTAGCCGCTCTGGTGCAGCTTGTCCTTGGTTTCGTTCCACAACGCCGCCTTGGTCAGCGCCCACTGCACGCGCTCGTCCATATCGGCGCGCGACAGCTTTTCAAACAGGCGAACGCCGAAAGCGATGTTGTCGTAAATCGACATCGGGAACGGCGTCGGCTTCTGGAACACCATGCCGACCTTGGCGCGCAGCAACGCGATATCCGAGTTGTCGGTCAGGATGTTCTGGCCGTCCAGCAGAATGCCGCCTTCCGCACGCTGTTCCGGGTAGAGCTGGTACATCTTGTTAAAGGTGCGCAGCAGGGTGGATTTGCCGCAGCCGGATGGGCCGATAAACGCGGTGACCTTGTTCTTGGCGATATCCAGCGTGATGTTCTTCAGCGCATGGAATTTGCCGTAGTAGAAGTTCAGATCGCGTACCTGAATTTTGCTGCTGGAAGCGTCAGTAACCATACTCATCAAGACTTCTCTCTTTTCATCAGCGCCGCCAAAGCGGCGCTCAAAATTTTACGAATGCTTTTTCTTGGCGAAAATTACGCGCGCCAGGATATTCAGTAACAGTACGCACAGGGTGATCAACAGCACCCCGGCCCAGGCCAACTGTTGCCATTCGGCGAACGGGCTCATGGCGAATTTGAAGATGGTCACCGGCAGGTTGGCGATCGGCTGCATCAGGTCGGTGCTCCAGAACTGGTTCGACAGCGAGGTGAATAGCAGCGGCGCGGTTTCCCCCGCGATGCGCGCAATCGCCAGCAGCACGCCGGTGATGATGCCGGACACCGACGCCTTCAGCGTGATGGCGGAAATCATGCGCCATTTCGGCGTGCCCAGGGCATAGGCGGCCTCGCGCAGCGTATCCGGCACCAGCTTCAGCATGTTCTCGGTGGTGCGAATGACGATCGGCACCTGCAGCAACGCCAGCGCCACGATGCCGGCCCAACCGGAGAAGTGTTCCATCTTCGCCACCACGATGGTGTAAACGAACAGGCCCACCACGATCGACGGTGCGGACAGCAGGATGTCGTTGATAAAGCGGATCACTTCCGCCAGCCAAGATTTACGGCCGTATTCCGCCAGGTAGATGCCGGCCATGATGCCCAGCGGCGTACCGAAGAGGGTCGCCCACAGGATCAACAGGCCGCTGCCGGCGATGGCGTTGGCCAGGCCGCCGCCCGCGGTATTCGGCGGCGGGGTCATCTCGGTGAACAGCGCCAGCGACATGCCGTCGAAGCCTTTGGTGACGGTAGCGATCAGGATCCAGATCAGCCAGAACAGCCCGAACGCCATGGTCGCCATCGACAGGAACAGCGCGAGGCGATTTTTCTGCCGGCGCCAGGCCTGCATTTTGCGGCGGCTTTCCGCCAGAACGACTGCGTTTTGCATATCCATCGTCGCCATGTTAACGCCCCTCATTCTTGGCCAGACGCATGATCATCAGTTTCGACAGCGCCAGCACGATAAAGGTGATAACAAACAGAATCAGGCCCAGCTCCATCAGTGCGGCGGTGTGCACGCCGGACTCGGCCTCGGCGAATTCGTTGGCCAGCGCCGAGGTGATGCTGTTGCCCGGCATGTACAGCGAAGCGCTGTCGAGCTGGTAAGTGTTGCCGATGATAAAGGTCACCGCCATGGTCTCCCCCAGCGCACGGCCCAGGCCCAGCATCACCCCGCCGATGACGCCGTTTTTGGTGAACGGCAGCACGATGCGCCAGATGACTTCCCAGGTGGTGCAGCCGATGCCGTAGGCCGACTCTTTCATCATCACCGGGGTCTGTTCGAACACGTCGCGCATCACTGCGGCGATGTAAGGAATGATCATGATCGCCAGGATCACCCCGGCGGCCAGGATGCCGATGCCGAAGGCCGGGCCGGAGAACAGCTCGCCGACGATTGGAATGCCCGACAGCACGTCGCCCACCGGCGTCTGGAAGTATTCGGCGAACAGCGGGGCGAACACGAACAGTCCCCACATGCCGTAGACGATGCTCGGAATGGCCGCCAGCAGCTCAATGGCGATGCCCAGCGGCCGCTTCAGCCAGTTCGGCGCCAGTTCGGTCAGGAACAGCGCGATGCCGAAGCTCACCGGCACGGCGATGATCAACGCGATAAGCGAGGTGACCACGGTGCCGTAGATCGGCACCAGCGCGCCGAACTGCTCCGCCGGCGCGTCCCACTCTTTGGTCCACAGGAACGCAAAGCCGAATTTCTGCATGCTTGGCCAGGAGGCGAAGATCAGCGAAACGATGATGCCGCCCAGCAACAATAGGGTAATCAGCGCAGCCAGTCTCACCAGCGCGCTGAAAATGATGTCACCGTTTTTGCCCGGTGCTTTGATGGTCGGCTTGTACTCAGCCATAGATTACTCTCTGTTTGAACCCTGGCAGCCCCAACCGGGATCGGAGCCTGAAGAACTGTGTGGGGCGCGGCGAACCCGCGCCCCTGCGTTGTTAGTACAGCGCTTTACCTGAACTGTCTTTTACGTTGGTTTTCCAGGCCGCACGCACCTGCTCAACCACTTCTGCCGGCAGGGTGGCGTAATCCAGCTCGTTAGCTTGTTTTGCACCGGTTTTGTAGGCCCAGTCGAAGAACTTCAGCACTTCGGCGCCCTGAACAGGGTTTTTCTGCTCTTTGTGCACCAGGATGAAGGTGGTGGAGGTGATTGGCCACACGTTGTCGCCTTTCTGGTCAGTCAGATCCTGAGCAAAGGTTTTGCTCCAATCTGCACCTTTGGCGGCGTTGCTGAAGCTCTCTTCGGTCGGGCTGACCGGTTTGCCGTCAGCGGACACCAGCTTGGTGTAAGCCAGGTTGTTCTGCTTGGCGTAAGCGTATTCTACGTAGCCGATAGAGCCTGGCAGACGCTGAACGAAGGCGGCGATGCCGTCGTTGCCTTTACCGCCCAGACCGGTCGGCCAGTTAACGGTAGAACCGGCGCCAATCTTTTCTTTCCACTGCGCATTGGCTTTGGACAGGTAGCTGGTGAACACGAACGAAGTGCCGGAACCGTCGGCGCGGCGCACTACGGCGATGTTTTGGTCAGGCAGTTTCACGCCTGGGTTCAGCTTGGTGATAGCCGGATCGTTCCATTTTTTGACGTTGCCCAGGTAGATATCGCCCAGGGTTTTGCCGTCCAGCGTCAGTTCGCCGGATTTGATGCCCGGGATATTCACCGCCAGCACCACGCCGCCGATCACGGTCGGGAACTGGAACAGGCCGTCGGCCGCCAGCTTGTCGTCAGACAGCGGGGCGTCGGAAGCGCCAAAGTCAACGGTGTTGGCCACGATTTGCTTTACGCCGCCAGAGGAGCCGATGCCCTGATAGTTAACTTTGTTGCCGGTTTCTTTCTGATAAGAATCTGCCCACTTGGCGTAAACCGGAGCGGGGAATGTCGCACCTGCACCGGTCAGGCTGGCAGCAGCGAACGCGGACACGGCGGTCAGGGAGAAGGTCGCTGCCACAATACTGGCGACGGTGGTACGCATCAGTTTCATAATCCCTCCTAATGGGATACTTAAAATCGACTTCGAGTCGTTTTAATCAGAGTAAGTATTGCTGCAGGAGGGAAAATAGGACAGTTTGGTGACAGAAAAATGTACGCAATATGACAGTTATATTACAGTGCATTTAATGAGTGTTTGTTTGTATTTAAATCATAAGGTTAGCCGTGAAACAGCACATTTCCCAAGCAATAAAAAACCGGCTTGGCGCGGCCTATCCGCTTGAATATGACAACGTTTATCACCGAAACGGCAGCGCTGTCATCTTTAAGGTCACTCATGAAAAAAGCCGGCGCTAAGGCCGGCTTTTGCAGTTTACCTGCGGCAAATTACTCTACGGTGACAGACTTCGCCAGGTTGCGCGGCTGGTCAACGTCGGTGCCTTTGATCAGCGCCACATGGTAAGACAGCAGCTGCAACGGCACGGTGTAGAAGATCGGCGCGACGATTTCCTCGACGTGCGGCAGAGGAATGATGGTCATGCCTTCGCTGCTGACGAAGCCGGCGTCCTGATCGGCGAACACGTACAGCTGGCCGCCGCGCGCGCGCACTTCTTCAATGTTGGACTTCAGCTTTTCCAGCAGTTCGTTGTTCGGCGCCACCACAATCACCGGCATATCGGCGTCGATCAGCGCCAGCGGGCCGTGTTTCAACTCGCCCGCCGCATAAGCTTCGGCGTGAATATAGGAGATCTCTTTCAGCTTCAGCGCCCCTTCCATGGCGATCGGATACTGATCGCCACGGCCGAGGAACAGCGCATGGTGCTTGTCGGAGAAGCCTTCCGCCAGCGCTTCGATATCTTTATCCATCGACAGCATCTGCTCGATACGCGCCGGCAACGCCTGCAGACCATGCACGATCTCGTGCTCCACGCTTTCCGCCATGCCTTTCAGACGGCCCAGGCGCGCCACCAGCATCAACAGCACGGTGAGCTGCGTGGTGAAGGCTTTGGTCGAGGCTACGCCGATTTCCGTGCCCGCTTTGGTCATCAACGCCAGATCGGATTCACGCACCAGCGAAGAGCCGGCAACGTTACAAACGGCCAGCGAACCGAGATAACCCAGTTCTTTGGACAGGCGCAGCGCCGCCAGAGTGTCGGCGGTTTCGCCGGACTGCGACAGAGTGATGATCAGGCTGCCCGGACGCACCGCCGATTTGCGGTAACGGAATTCGGACGCGATCTCGACATCGCACGGCACGCCGGCCAGCGCTTCGAACCAGTAACGCGCCACCATACCGGAGTGGTAAGAAGTGCCACAGGCGATAATCTGCACGTGCTGCACCTTGGCGAGCAGCTCGTCGGCGTGCGGCCCCAGCTCACTCAGGTTGATTTGGCCATGACTGAAACGCCCTTCCAGGGTGTTTTTCAGCGCCAGCGGCTGTTCGTAAATCTCTTTTTGCATGTAGTGGCGGTAAGCGCCCTTGTCGCCGGCGTCATACTGCACCTGGGACTCGATCTCAGGGCGCTCGATGGCGTTGCCCTGTTTGTCGAAAATATTGACGGTGCGGCGAGTCACTTCCACCACGTCGCCCTCTTCCAGGAAGATGAAGCGGCGGGTGACCGGTAGCAGCGCCAGCTGATCGGAAGCGATAAAGTTTTCCCCAACGCCGCGGCCGATAACCAGCGGGCTACCGGAACGCGCCGCGACCAGCACGCTCGGATCGCGGCTGTCCATCACCACGGTGCCATAAGCGCCGCGCAGCTGCGGGATCACGCGCTGAACCACTTCCAGCAGCGTACCGCCTTGCAGTTGTTCCCAGTGCACCAGGTGCGCAATCACTTCGGTATCGGTTTCAGAGCTGAAACGGTAACCGCGTTCAATCAGCAGTTCGCGCAGCGGCTCGTGGTTTTCGATGATGCCGTTATGCACCACGGTAATGTAGTCGGAAACATGCGGGTGCGCGTTCGCTTCGGTCGGTTCACCGTGCGTAGCCCAACGGGTGTGAGCGATGCCGGTACCGCCGTGCAGATCGGTTTGTTCCGCCGCTTCGGCCAGCTTTTGTACCTTGCCAACGCGACGCAGGCGACTGACGTTGCCTTTTTCATCGACCACCGCCAGACCGGCGGAGTCATAACCGCGGTACTCGAGACGACGTAAACCTTCCAACAGGATTTCTGCGATATCACGTTGCGCTACTGCGCCTACAATTCCACACATTCAGTTATATTCCTAATGAACGCCCTTCATGGGCGCTTTCGATGCCTTGACCTGATTTTTGCCGGTTTTTACCGTGCGCCCCCGAGCCTGTAGATGGTGGGGATTATTATGTTTTGTATTGGGCTCGTGAACGGAGCCCAACGCAAAACACACTATGACTTCTTCTTCACCGGACGTTGCCAGCCCTGAATGTGCACCTGCTTGACGCGGCTCAACACCAGTTCGTTCTCGGCGATATCGCGCGTCACCGTGGTGCCGGCGGCGATGGTGGAGCCTTTGCCGACCGACACCGGCGCCACCAGCTGAGTATCGGAACCGACGAACACGCCGTCGCCGATCAGCGTCTTGTGCTTGTTGGCGCCATCGTAGTTGCAGGTGATGGTGCCGGCGCCGATATTCACGTCATCGCCGATTTCAGCATCGCCCAGGTAGCTGAGGTGACCGGCCTTGGAGCCTTTGCCCAGGCGCGCCTTTTTCATTTCCACGAAGTTGCCGACGTGAGCCCCTGCCGCCAGCTCCGCGCCTGGGCGCAAGCGGGCGAACGGCCCCACCGTGCAGTCTGCTTCCAGCACGCTGTCTTCCAGCACGCTGTAAGGGCTGATCTCGCAGTCATCACCGATCACGCAGTTTTTCAGCACGCAGCCGGCGCCGATTCTCACCCGATCGCCCAGCTTGACGTGACCTTCGATAATCACATTCGCATCAATAGTGATGTCACGGCCGTGAACAAGTTCCCCGCGCAGATCGAAACGCGCCGGATCCAGCAGCATCACGCCGGCCAACAGCAGCTTTTCAGACTGTTCCGACTGGAATACGCGCTCCAGAGTCGCCAGCTGCAGACGGTTGTTCACACCTTCCACTTCACTTAAACGCGACGGGTGCACGGCTTCGATTTTCTTGCCGTCGGCATGGGCCAACGCAATGATATCGGTGATGTAAAACTCGCCCTGTGCGTTGTCGTTATTCAACATTCCCAGCCAGCGTTTCAGATCGCGCCCGTTCGCCACCAGGATGCCGGTATTGATCTCGTTGATCTGCCGCTGCGCTTCACTGGCGTCTTTATGCTCGACGATACCCACCACGTCGCCGTTCTCACGCACGATGCGGCCATAGCCGCTCGGATCGTCCAGCTTGACCGTCAGCAGGCCGATGCCGCCCTGCGGTTTAGCCGCCAACAGGCGTTGCAGCGTATCGACGGAGATCAGCGGCACGTCGCCGTACAGCATCAGCACGTCTTCATCATCGGCAAAATGCGGCGCGGCCTGCTGCATTGCGTGACCGGTACCCAGTTGCTCGGCCTGCAGCACCCAGTTCAGCGCGCCGTCAGTCAACGTGCTTTTCAGCAAATCGCCGCCGTGGCCGTATACCAGGTGAACATGTTGCGCACCCAGCTTCATCGCGGCATCAATGACGTGTTGCACCATCGGCTTGCCGGCCAACGGGTGCAACACTTTGGGAAGATCGGAATACATGCGCGTACCCTTGCCTGCGGCGAGGATAACTACGCTCATTGCGCTGTTCGACATAAGCAACCTGATAACTCCATTTTGATAGACGAAAGTAAAACCGTTTAGCGACGATATTACTACATATTTCTCATCACGAACCCGGCGCAGGCCGCGCGGCGCGTGGTCTGTCACCACCATGCCCAATTCAGCTCCAGGGCAAAAAAACTGTCGGCGTTCGGCGACGTTTCTTGCCCGATATCAGGGGTTATACACCACTCTGCCAGCCGGGCCGAAATGCTTATTTTAAAGTAAAAAAAAAGCGACCCTATGGGCCGCTTTCTTAAAGTTGGGTGCAGAGCACCCAAACATTACATCGCTTTTCTGGTGAGCTCGATAACGCGCAGTTTTGCGATCGCTTTCGCCAGTTCAGCGGATGCCTGAGCATAGTCGACATCGCCATGAGAGCTGCGAATGTGTTCTTCAGCTTTACGCTTAGCTTCCAACGCTCTCGCTTCGTCGAGGTCAGTACCACGGATAGCAGTGTCCGCCAGCACGGTAACCACGCTCGGCTGCACCTCGAGGATGCCGCCGGACAGGTAGATGAACTCTTCTTCACCGTGCTGCTTAACAATACGCACCATGCCAGGCTTGATGGCAGTCAGCAGCGGCGCATGGCCAGGGAAGATCCCCAGTTCACCTTCGCTGCCTGTCACCTGGATCTTCTGCACCAGGCCGGAAAACATCTGTTTTTCCGCGCTGACTACATCCAGATGGTAAGTCATAGCCATATCACCCTCCTCTCAAGGCGTTACAGTTTCTTGGCTTTTTCCACTGCTTCTTCAATGGTGCCAACCATGTAGAACGCCTGCTCCGGCAGGTGGTCATAGTCGCCGTCCATAATGCCTTTGAAACCACGGATGGTGTCTTTCAGCGATACGAACTTGCCCGGAGAACCGGTGAAGACTTCTGCCACGAAGAACGGCTGAGACAGGAAGCGTTGGATCTTACGCGCACGGGATACGACCAGCTTGTCTTCTTCAGACAGCTCGTCCATACCCAGGATCGCGATGATATCTTTCAGTTCCTGGTAGCGTTGCAGAATGGACTGCACGCCACGCGCTACGTCGTAGTGCTCCTGGCCAACGACCAGCGGATCCAGCTGACGGCTGGTGGAATCCAGCGGGTCAACGGCCGGGTAGATACCCAGAGAAGCGATGTTACGGCTCAGTACCACGGTTGCGTCCAAGTGCGCAAAGGTGGTGGCTGGAGACGGGTCAGTCAAGTCATCCGCAGGAACGTAAACGGCCTGTACGGAAGTGATGGAACCGGTCTTGGTCGAGGTGATACGTTCTTGCAGAACGCCCATCTCTTCCGCCAGCGTTGGCTGATAACCTACCGCGGATGGCATACGGCCCAGAAGTGCGGACACTTCGGTACCGGCCAGGGTGTAACGGTAGATGTTGTCAACGAACAGCAGAACGTCACGGCCTTCGTCACGGAATTTCTCCGCCATGGTCAGACCGGTCAGCGCAACGCGCAGACGGTTACCTGGTGGCTCGTTCATCTGGCCGTAAACCAGGGATACTTTGTCCAGAACGTTGGAGTCGGTCATTTCGTGGTAGAAGTCGTTACCCTCACGAGTACGCTCGCCCACGCCCGCAAACACGGAATAACCGGAGTGCTCGATCGCGATGTTACGGATCAGCTCCATCATGTTTACGGTTTTACCTACGCCCGCACCGCCGAACAGACCGACTTTACCGCCCTTGGCGAACGGACAAATCAGGTCCATTACCTTGATACCGGTTTCCAGCAGTTCCTGAGAGCTGGACAGCTCTTCGTAGCTTGGCGCCGCGCGGTGAATCGCCCAACGCTCTTCTTCGCCGATGTCGCCTTTCATGTCGATCGGTTGACCCAATACGTTCATGATACGACCCAGGGTAGCTTTACCCACCGGCACTTCAATCGGGTGGTCCAGGTTGTTCACTTTCAGACCGCGACGCAGACCGTCGGAGGTCCCCATTGCGATACAGCGAACCACGCCACCGCCCAGCTGTTGCTGAACTTCCAACACCAGTTTTTCGGTGCCGTTTTCTACCTCAAGGGCGTCGTACACTTTCGGTACGGCATCCTGAGGGAACTCGACGTCCACCACGGCGCCGATTACCTGGATAATCTTTCCAGTAGCCATCTTGAATCCTCTACGTAATTCGTAAACCTAGCTTAAACCGCGGAGGCTCCCGAAACGATCTCGGTGAGTTCCTGAGTGATGCTGGCCTGACGCGCCTTGTTGTATACCAACTGCAGCTCTTTGATCAGGCTACCGCCGTTATCGGTTGCGGCTTTCATCGCGACCATTCGTGCGGCCTGCTCGCTGGCCAGGTTTTCCACGACGCCCTGATAAACCTGCGACTCCACATAGCGGCGCAGCAAGGTATCAAGCAGCACTTTTGGATCGGGTTCATACAGGTAATCCCAAGGCGTTTTCTTCAGCTCTTCGTCATCGGCTGGCGGTAACGGCAGTAGCTGAAGCACTTGCGGCTCTTGGGACATCGTATTAACAAATTTGTTGCTGACAATGTACAGCTTGTCCAAACGACCTTCGTCGTAGGCCTGCAGCATCACTTTCACCGGCCCGATCAGATCCGACAGGGAAGGTTTGTCCCCCATGCCGGTCACCTGGGCAACCACGTTGCCGCCCACGGAACCAAAGAAAGAGGCCGCTTTAGAGCCAATCAGCGCCAAGTCGGTTTCGACGCCTTTTTCGGACCAGGCTTTCATCTCCGCCAGCAGCTTTTTGAACAGGTTGATGTTCAAGCCGCCGCAGAGACCACGGTCAGTAGACACCACCAGATACCCGACGCGCTTAACGTCACGCTCATCCAGGTACGGGTGCTTGTACTCCAGATTCCCTAACGCAAGGTGACCAATCACTTTGCGCATGGTCTCTGCATAAGGACGGCTGGCCGCCATGCGATCCTGCGATTTACGCATTTTGGAGGCGGCGACCATTTCCATCGCTTTAGTGATCTTTTGCGTGTTTTGCACGCTAGCGATCTTACTACGTATCTCTTTTGCGCCGGCCATCTCTGCTTCTCCTCAGTGCCAGACGGCCTGCTGTCTTTCAACAGCAGGACCGTTCGGCGTTACCAGGACTGGGTTTTCTTGAAGGTCTCGAGGACGTCTTTCAACTTGCCCTCGATCTCATCATTGAAGTTGCCAGTTTGGTTGATGTGGTTCAGCAGTTCGGCGTGCTCGCGATCCGCATAGGCTACCAGCGCGGCTTCGAAGCTCACCACTTTGGCGACTTCGACGTCGTTCAGGTAACCGCGTTCTGCGGCAAACAGCACCAGAGACTGTTGTGCAACCGACATCGGCGCATACTGTTTCTGTTTCAGCAGTTCGGTCACTTTCTGACCGTGGCTCAGCTGTTTGCGGGTCGCGTCGTCCAGATCGGAGGCGAACTGGGAGAACGCAGCCAATTCACGATACTGCGCCAGCGCGGTACGGATACCGCCGGACAGTTTCTTCATGATCTTGGTCTGCGCGGCGCCACCAACACGGGATACGGAGATACCCGGGTTAACTGCCGGACGAATACCGGAGTTGAACAGGTTGGATTCCAGGAAGATCTGACCAGCGGTAATCGAGATTACGTTGGTCGGAACGAACGCGGAAACGTCACCCGCCTGGGTTTCAATGATCGGCAGAGCGGTCAGTGAACCGGTTTGGCCTTTAACTTCACCTTTGGTGAAGGCTTCAACGTATTCGGCGTTGACGCGCGCTGCGCGCTCCAGCAAGCGGGAGTGCAGGTAGAATACGTCGCCTGGGTAAGCTTCACGACCTGGCGGACGACGAAGCAGCAGGGAAATCTGGCGGTAAGCAACGGCCTGTTTGGACAGGTCATCGTACACGATCAGCGCGTCTTCACCGCGGTCACGGAAGTATTCGCCCATTGCGCAACCGGCGTATGGCGCCAGGTATTGCAGTGCGGCGGATTCGGAAGCGGTCGCCACCACCACGATGGTGTTGGCCAGTGCGCCGTGCTCTTCCAGTTTGCGCACCACGTTAGCGATGGTGGACGCTTTCTGGCCGATAGCCACGTAAACGCATTTGATGCCGGAGTCGCGTTGGTTGATGATCGCATCGATCGCCAGCGCGGTTTTACCGGTCTGACGGTCACCGATCACCAGCTCACACTGGCCACGGCCGATTGGAATCATGGCGTCAACGGATTTGTAGCCAGTCTGAACCGGCTGATCAACGGACTGACGCTCGATAACGCCTGGCGCGATAGCTTCTACCGGAGAGAAGCCGTCGTTCTCAATCGGGCCTTTGCCGTCGATTGGCGCGCCCAGGGTGTTAACTACGCGGCCCAGCAGACCACGACCGACTGGAACTTCCAGGATACGGCCGGTGCATTTAACCTTCATGCCTTCGGCCAGATCCGCGTACGGACCCATGACCACGGCACCGACGGAGTCGCGCTCCAGGTTCAATGCGATTGCGTAACGGTTGCCAGGCAGCGCGATCATTTCGCCCTGCATAACTTCGGCCAGGCCGTGTACGCGGATGATCCCGTCGCTGACGGAAACGATAGTACCTTCATTGTGAGCTTCGCTCACTACATTGAACTGAGCAATGCGCTGCTTGATCAGTTCGCTGATTTCGGTGGAATTCAGTTGCATGCTCCAGTCCCCTTAAGACTGCAAGACGTCTGTCAGGCGTTCAAGACGACCGCGAACGCTGCCATCAATCACCATATCGCCGGCGCGAACAACGATGCCGGCCAGTACAGACTTGTCAATTTTGCAATTCAGCTTAACTTTGCGTGACAGACGTTTTTCCATCGCAGCGGCGATTTTCGCCTGCTGTTCGTCGTTCAGCGCGCTCGCAGAGAGCACTTCGACTTCGACGGTGGATTCCAGCGAGGCGCGCAGTTCGATGAACTGCTGCAGCACGGCAGGAAGAACCAGTAAACGTCCATTTTCGGCCATTACACGGATAAAGTTCTGGCCATGTTCGTCGAGCCGATCGCCACAAACCGCGATGAACGTCTTGGACAGCGTTTCTGGCGCAACCGCGCCAGACAGCAGTTCAGAAATCTGTTCATTGCGAGTGACTTCAGCCGCAAACGCCAGCATGTCCTGCCAGCGCTCTACGCTTTGGTGCTCAACGGCAAAGTCAAAAGCTGCTTTGGCGTAGGGGCGAGCTACAGTTACAAATTCAGACATCAGCCCCTCCCTCCTTACAGTTCAGCGACCAGTTTATCAACGATGTCGCTGTTAGCAGCTTCATCCACGGAACGTTCGATGATCTTCTCGGCGCCGGCAATTGCCAGCATCGCGACTTGCTTACGCAACTCTTCACGAGCGCGCTTACGTTCGGCTTCGATCTCAGCCTGAGCCTGCGCCACGATTTTGTTACGTTCCTGCTCGGCTTCGGCTTTCGCTTCATCCATGATCTGAGCTTTGCGTTTGTTCGCTTGCTCGATGATCACCTGAGCTTCTGCTTTGGCAGTTTTCAGCTGGTCGGTCGCATTGGCTTGCGCTAAGTCCAGATCTTTTTTGGCACGCTCTGCAGAAGCGAGGCCGTCAGCGATTTCTTTCTGACGTTTCTCGATGGCAGCCATGATCGGCGGCCATACGTACTTCATGCAGAACCAGACAAACAGAACGAACGCGATGGCCTGGCCGAGGATTGTTGCGTTAAGATTCACAGCACAATGCCTCTTTAAAAGTTAATAGTTTGGTTACGTCGTAGAGGGTTGCTCTACTTACGCGACGGCGAACATCACGTACAGACCCAGACCTACAGCGATCATCGGGATGGCGTCGACCAGACCCATAACGATAAAGAACTGTGTACGCAGCAGAGGAATCAGGTCAGGCTGACGAGCAGCGCCTTCCAAGAATTTACCACCCAGGATGCCGATACCGATCGCAGCACCGATTGCCGCTAAACCCATCATCACAGCGACAGCCATGTACAGCAGATCCATACTCAGGTTTTCCATGATAGTCTCCAGTTTGTTTCAGTTTAAAAGTGCAAGTGTTTTAAGAAAATCAGTGCTCTTCAGACGCCATCGACAGATAGACGATCGTCAGAACCATGAAAATAAAGGCTTGAAGCGTAATGATCAGGATGTGGAAGATAGCCCAAGGCAAGCTCAGGACCCACTGTGACCACCACGGCAACAGGCCGGCAATCAGGATGAAGATCAACTCACCCGCATACATGTTGCCGAACAGTCGCAGACCCAGTGAAACAGGTTTGGACAGCAGGCTGACACCTTCAAGAATCAGGTTGATAGGAATGAATACAGGGTGGTTGAACGGCTGCATGGTCAACTCTTTAACAAACCCGCCAACGCCTTTCATTTTGATGCTATAGAACAGAATCAGGATAAACACGCCCAGCGCCATCGACAGCGTGACGTTCACATCGGCGGTAGGCACGACGCGCAGCGCAGGCAGGCCGAGGATGTGTTCGCCAACGTAAGGCAGGAAGTCGATGGGCAGCAGGTCCATCAAGTTCATCAGAAACACCCAGACGAACACGGTCAGCGCCAGCGGCGCAATCACCTTGCTCTTGCCGTGGTACATGTCGCGCACGCTGCTGTCGACGAAACCGACCACCAGCTCCACGGCGGTTTGCAGTTTACCCGGCACGCCGCTGGTGGCGTTTTTGGCCACTTTGCGGAAGATCACCAGGAAAAGCGCCCCGAGGACGACGGAGAAAAACATCGAGTCGATGTTGATCGACCAGAACCCAGTCCCGACCTGAAGCTGCGTCAGGTGGTGACCGATATACTCCTGTGGAGTCAAGACTTCTCCTGCAGACATGATGCCTCTTACCCTTATTTAGTTAAGTTCGGTAACTGTTAATCACGGCCGGTGCCACTATCTGCACCACTAACACCGCTAAATAGGTCAGGCCAAGCGGTATAAACTCCGCCTTGAACACCCCCAGCGCCACGATCAGCAAAACGATGGTGATCACGACCTTTAGCCCCTCGCCGATGGCGAACGACCAGGCAACCCTACCGGGCGCCGGCGTTTGCGCCTGATGGCGCAAGGCAAACAGCATAAACATTGCACTCGGCAACCAGGCGGCGAGACCGCCTGCCAGCGCCGAAGCGCTCCATTCCGGGCTTTTCAGCCAGAAAGCAACGCTGATCAGAACAAAAGTCATTAACTGCAAAAACAGCAGTTTGCGTGCGACTTTCCCGCTGTAAAGGGACACAGACATGACGTTTGTTCTCTCCGTACCCCAGAGGGGGTATGCTGAGTGACGTATACAACTGTTTTTGCTGTCCTGAGTCAAGCAGCAAAAAACGAGCAAATTATACGGGGCATACCAACGAATTCAATCGATAAGTAGCGAAAAGGTGAACAATTATTTAAATTTCCCTATTCCAGCCTATTTTCACAAGAAAACGGTCGGAATAATAGGGCGCATTTAATTGTCTGATTATTCCAGCGTTGCGTTTAGAAACGCGAAGCCGATCACAGTAATGTCCCTTCCTGATTTATAGCCGATGGTCAACCAAACCGTCTTTAGCAATTTGAGCGATCAAAAAATTATATAAATCAAAACATTACCAGTTAACTGTTCAAAAACAATCCGTATACCCGATGAAAACCTTTTATTGACAAGCAGCGGGGCAATATTCCAACAGCCAATTAACATTAGCAGCAAACGCCAATCTTTCGCACATGATTGCTAACGTGACTATTTCCAAATGCAATTACTCTATTGTCGCTAATTAGCCGCGTTTTTTGTGTTAATAGAAAGTAAATTAACTAAAAAAAGCGACCAACTAATTAGCCTGCTTACCTTTCTACTTGGTACGACCTTTAATTCACGCTTGTTTGATCAAAAGCAAACTCAGTTTGCCTTAAGAATCACCAGATGACGTTCGCCTTCCAGTTCAGGCACCTGCAGCCGCACGATGGACTCCAGGCTAACGCCAGCCGGCAGCTGCGTCAGTTCTTCATCCGGACGCACGCCTTTCAACGCGTAAAAACGCCCCTGCCCTTTCGCCGGCAGGTGATGGCACCAGGACAGCATATCCTGCAGCGAAGCGAATGCCCGGCTGATCACGCCATCGAACGGCGGCTCGGCCGGAAACGCTTCGACGCGGCTCTGCACCGGCTCGATATTGTTCAGGCCCAGCTCATGCTGCACCTGACGCAGAAAACGCACGCGCTTGCCCAGGCTGTCGAGCAGCGTGAAATGCGCGTCCGGGCGCACGATCGCCAGCGGAATGCCCGGTAAACCGGGGCCGGTGCCGACATCGATAAAACGCGAGCCCTGCAGATGCGGATTGACCACAATGCTGTCGAGGATGTGGCGCACCAGCATTTGTTGCGGATCGCGCACCGACGTGAGGTTATAAGCCTTGTTCCACTTATCCAGCATGCCGACATAGCCCAGCAGCTGCTGTTTCTGCTGATCGGGCAGCTCAATGCCTGCTGCCGCGAGCAGCGAGTCTAATTTTTTTTGCACAACGGATCCTCTGGCAGGCGCTGAACGACCAGCGGATGGTTAGCTGGCGCAATGAGGCGACTATGATAATTCAGGGCGCAAGTGATGTCAGCGGCCGTTTGGCTACGGGTTGAGCAAACGGCCGCCTGGATGCGGGATTTATGCGCTGCGGCGCAGCAGTCCCTGCTTTTTCAGCCAGATCAGCAAAATCGAGATCGCCGCTGGCGTAATGCCGGAGATGCGCGAAGCCTGGCCGATGGAGTTCGGTTTGTGATCGTTCAGCTTGGCGATCACTTCGTTCGACAGTCCCGAAACCTGACGGTAGTCAAGATCCAGCGGCAGCACGGTATTCTCGTTGCGCTGCTGTTTTTCGATCTCTTCCTGTTGGCGAGCGATGTAGCCTTCGTATTTGACCTGGATCTCGACCTGCTCGGCGGCTTGGACGTCGTCCAGCGGCGGCGCGAAGGCGTCGGTGCCGGTCAACTGCGCGTAATCCATCTCCGGGCGACGCAGCAGTTCTTCGCCGTTCGCTTCACGCGACAGCGGCGCTTTCAGCAGCACATTGACCTGTTCGACGTTCTCGGCGTGCGGATGCATCCAGATGTCGCGCAGGCGCTGACGTTCGCGTTCGATTCGCTCCAGCTTCTCGCTGTAACGCGCCCAACGCACGTCGTCCACCAGGCCCAGCTCGCGGCCTTTTTCCGTCAGGCGGAGATCGGCGTTGTCTTCGCGCAGCATCAGACGATACTCGGCGCGAGAGGTAAACATGCGGTACGGCTCTTTGGTACCAAGGGTGCTGAGATCGTCCACCAGCACGCCGAGGTAGGCCTGATCGCGACGTGGCGCCCAGCCCTCTTGTTCATCGGCGAAACGCCCGGCATTCAGACCGGCCAGCAAGCCCTGCGCGGCGGCTTCTTCATACCCGGTGGTGCCGTTGATCTGGCCGGCGAAGAACAGGCCCTGAATGAATTTGCTTTCCAGCGTAGGTTTCAGATCGCGCGGATCGAAGAAATCGTACTCGATGGCATAACCAGGGCGAATAATACGCGCGTTCTGCATTCCTTCCATCGAACGGACGATCTGCATCTGCACATCGAAAGGCAAGCTGGTGGAAATCCCGTTAGGGTAAATCTCGTTGCTGGTCAGCCCTTCCGGCTCAAGGAAGATCTGGTGCGCGTTGCGATCGGCAAAACGCATGACCTTGTCTTCGATCGACGGGCAGTAACGTGGGCCGATCCCTTCGATGATCCCGGCATACATCGGGCTGCGATCGAGGTTATTGCGGATCACGTCATGGGTTTTTTCATTGGTGTGGGTGATGTAGCACGCCATTTGTTCCGGGTGCTGGCTGGCATCGCCCAAGAAAGAGAATACCGGCACCGGCGTATCACCGTGTTGCGGCGCCAGTACGCTGAAATCGATAGTGCGAGCGTCGATGCGCGGCGGCGTACCGGTTTTCAAGCGGTTAACGCGCAGCGGCAGTTCACGCAAACGCTGCGACAGTGAGATCGAAGGAGGATCCCCGGCGCGGCCGCCGCTGTAATTCTCCAAGCCGATATGGATCTTGCCGTCCAGGAAGGTGCCTACGGTCAATACCACCGCCTTGGCGCGGAATTTCAGGCCCATTTGGGTGACGGCGCCGACTACGCGATCGTTTTCGACGATCAGATCCTCAACCGGCTGTTGGAAGATCATCAGGTTGGGCTGGTTCTCCAACGCGGTACGGATCGCCTGGCGATACAAGACGCGATCCGCCTGAGCGCGAGTAGCGCGAACGGCAGGGCCTTTGCTGGCGTTTAGTATCCTAAACTGGATGCCGGCATGGTCGATCGCCGTCGCCATCAAGCCGCCGAGCGCATCAATTTCCTTAACCAGATGCCCTTTACCAATACCGCCAATCGCCGGGTTACAGGACATCTGTCCCAGCGTATCGATATTGTGTGTCAATAATAAAGTCTGACGTCCCATGCGCGCCGCGGCCATGGCGGCCTCGGTACCTGCATGGCCACCACCGATGATGATGACGTCAAATTGATCTGGATAAAACATGGAACTGCACCTCGCCGTATTGCGAACGATCGTATTTGCCCTGGGGTCGGGGATTCTACTCAAGTTTAGACGATCGACCAAGTGGTCCGGATCGTCGGTAATTAAAAGAAGATCTTTTTTATTTAAAGATCTCTTTATTAGATCTCTTATTAGGATCGCGATCCTCTGTGGATAAGTGACTATTCACGATGAAGATCAGCAGATTAAGGAGGATCGTTTGCTGTGAATGATCGGTGATCCCGACGCAGATAAGCTGGGATCTAAAAGGCTTGTTATGCACAGGACAAAAAGCGCTCTACGGTTGTTATTGGGATAACTACGGCTTTTACCCTGCTTTTAAGCTTAGTTATCCACAATCGTTCGCGCGATCTTTAGACGAATTAGAGTAAATTAATCCAGTTTTTTACCCATTCCTCGGCCGGATCCTCGGGAATTTCATGCTCGGTCACGTCGATCTCGAGACGATCGCCGATCCTTTTAGCGCCTCTGGCGATCAACAGATCGTCGATCTGTTTGATCGCGCCGCAGAAGGTGTCGTATTCCGAACTGCCCAAACCGACGGCGCCGAACTGCACCTCGGAAAGATCCGGCTGCTGCTCAGCGATCTGTTCCAGCAGCGGTTGAAGGTTATCCGGCAGTTCGCCGGCGCCGTGCGTGGAAGAGACCACCAGCCAGCGGCCGGCCAACGGCAGTTCATCCAGTTCAGGGCCGTGCAGCATCTCGGTAGAGAAACCCGCGTCTTCCAGCTTTTCAGCCAAATGTTCAGCCACGTATTCGGCACTGCCAAGCGTACTGCCACTGATCAGAGTAATGTCTGCCATGAACCAACGATCCCAACCTTCTCACTCAAAGTGGCTGCATTGTACGCTGTGAATCGGCTGGGATCTACCTGTGGATAATGTGGGTATGCAATTTGGCGGGTTACGGCACGATGGTGCGCATAATGGGGTTCTGCAGCGAGATCAGCGTTTCGGTAGACTGGATCTCGTCGATGGTCTGGATCTTGTTGATAAGTACCTGTTGCAACGCGTCGATCGATCGGCACATTACCTTAATAAAGACGCTGTAGTGGCCGGTGGTGTAATAGGCTTCCACCACTTCTTCCAGGCTTTCCAGCTTCTTCAGCGCCGAAGGGTAATCCTTGGCGCTCTTTAAGATGATGCCGATAAAGCAGCACACGTCGTAGCCCAGCTGTTTGGGGCTGACGTCGATGCGCGCGCCGGTGATGATCCCGGCCTGCTTCATCTTCTCCACCCGCACATGAATAGTGCCTGGGCTGACGGCGAAGTTTTTCGCCAGTTCGGCGTACGGTGTGCGCGCATTGTCCATCAGGGCGTTGAGAATGCCGCGATCGAGATTATCGATCTGATAAATTTCCGCCATTTAATCCCCCATTAATTAACGATTGTTGAATTCTGTCCGGGTAAAAATGAACGATTAAAAGTGAAAAGGCAATATTGATTAATGGATATTGAATAGTCGTGTCATTTTGTTGCTTAATCGATGGCAACAGAGACAGGTTTACAAGAGATACGGCAATGAAAAAACAGTTTATCCAAAAACAACAACAAATCAGCCAGGTCAAATCCTTCTTCTCCCGCCAGCTGGAACAACAGCTCGGTCTGATCGAAGTGCAGGCCCCGATCCTTAGCCGCCTGGGCGACGGCACGCAGGATAACCTTTCCGGCAGCGAGAAAGCGGTGCAGGTCAAAGTCAAAACCTTGCCGGACGCCACCTTCGAAGTGGTGCATTCGCTGGCGAAATGGAAACGCAAAACCCTGGGCAGCTACGATTTCGGTGCCGGCGAAGGCCTGTATACCCATATGAAGGCGCTGCGCCCGGATGAAGACCGTCTGACGCCAATCCACTCGGTGTACGTCGATCAGTGGGACTGGGAGCGGGTGATGGGCGACGGTGAGCGCAGCCTGGACTACCTGAAAAACACCGTGCGCAGCATTTACGCTGCGATCAAGGCGACGGAGGCGGAAGTCAGCCGTGAGCATGGCCTGACCCCATTCCTGCCGGAACAGATCCACTTCGTGCACAGCGAAACCCTGCTGCAGCGCTATCCGGATCTGGACGCCAAAGGGCGTGAGCGAGCGATTGCCAAAGAATTGGGCGCGGTGTTCCTGATCGGCATCGGTGGCAAGCTGTCGCACGGCAAATCGCACGATGTGCGTGCGCCGGATTATGATGACTGGACTACGCCGACGGCGGATGGACTGGCGGGCCTGAACGGCGATATCGTGGTGTGGAACCCGGTGCTGCAGGACGCTTTCGAGCTGTCTTCCATGGGCATTCGCGTCGACGCCGCGGCGCTGAAACATCAGCTGGCGCTGACCGGCGACGAAGAGCGCATGAAGCTGGAATGGCACCAGTCGCTGCTGCGCGGCGATATGCCGCAGACCATCGGCGGCGGCATCGGTCAGTCGCGTTTGGTGATGCTGCTGTTGCAGCTGTCGCATATCGGCCAGGTGCAGTGCGGCGTGTGGTCGCCGGAAGTGCGCGGCGCGGTCGAAGGCCTGCTCTAACCGCCTAGCGCCGCCAGCGGCGCATCAAACGGCTTTTCAACCCGGTATCAAAGCGCCAGATATGATCGAAGATGCGCATGATGCCGGGTTTGCCGTAAGCGGACATCGCCACCGCGTGGAAACGTTGCTGGTGGCTTTGTTGCTGCTGTTTCACCTTCTTTATTACCTCCTCCGGCAACCGCTGGGCGATAAAATCGGAAATGATCACCGCATCGGCGTCGAACCAGCCGCTCTCCGCCATTTTGGTGACGGTGGCGTTCAGGCAGGCCGCCAGATCGGTGCCGCCGCGAAACTGCTGGCCGAGAAAGCGCACCGCTTGTTCGATGCCGCTGGCGGCGGTGAGTTCGTAATGCACGATCTGGTTGGCGAACAGCATGATATAGCAGCGGCGGTTGTCCGCCAGCGCAATGCGCAGCAGCGCCAGACAGAAGGCCTTGGCGCACTGTTCGTTAAAACCGCCCATCGATCCGGAGGTGTCCACGCAGACGATAAACGGCCCGCGCGGCTGTTGATCCTGCTGCTGGTGAGTGACCTGGCGGATCAGGATCTGTTCCTGCCAGACGTCGCCTTGCAGACGGTAGCTCAGCAGCCGCTTTTCCAACAGGCGGCGGTAGAACTCGAATTCCAGCTCTTCTATCCCCAGCGTCGCCAGCTCCGGCGGCAGCAGGCGCAGGATGTCGTCGCTCTGATGAATGCCGCTCACTTCTTCCGGCAGCGTGGCCGGCACCTGCACCATGACCCTGAACGGCTCCGGCTGCGCGTCCTGTTGCTGCACCGCCTTGGCCTGATAGCTGCGGCCCAGCTGTTGCGCCAGCTTTTTCAGCTCCGGCTGCTGCTGCAAAAAGTTGCCGTACTCCACCAGCCGCTGGTAATCGCCACGCTGCAGCTGGCCTTTGCTCATGTCCCACAGCCTGCCGGCGGCGGTGTCATTTTCCGACAGCAGCGGCTCCAGCGCGCCGCTCAGCGCCAGGCGCTCCTGCAGCTCCGCCATCAGCTGCTCGCGCTCTTGTTCCAGCAACTGGTGGTGCAGCATGGTGGCCTGCAGCGTCAGGCTGATGCGCCAGCGCTGCAGAAACAGGGTTTGAAAGCTGTCGTCAAGCGGGTGATTGGGCAGATCGGCGGCGTCCACCAGCGCGCGCGCCTGTTCATAAAACGGTGAGACCAGCTGGCGCAGCAGTTCCATCGTGTCGTTGAGGTTGTGATAAAACTGGGTGTTGTTCTCCAACTGGCACTGTTGGTAGCGGTAAAATTCCTGCGCCAGCGCCGGCGGCACCATCGCCTCCTGCAGACGTTCCTTAAGCTGCAGCTTCCAACGCGGCAGATCGCGATCCAGCGCCCGGCGAAGGGCCGGAAACTTTTTAAAGAATACCGACAGCTGCGGCGCCGCCAGCATGCCGACGATCATCTCCTCGATCATCTCGCCTTCGGTGATCGCCAGCAGCAGATCGAGCGTCTCCAGACTGAGCATGGTTACTGGCCGCGCATTTGCTGCAGTTGTTGTTTAACCTGTTCCGCGACCTGCAGCAGACTGGCTTCGATCTTGGCCAGGCCGGCTGCGGGCGTGAACAGACAGGGCTGATGTTGGCTGAAGGCGCGGCGTTGCTCCGCCAGGCGCTGGGCCAATCCGTCCATTTCATCCAGCAGCGCTTGCGGCGTGGCGGTGGCCTGTTTGCCCGGCAGCGCCAGCAATGACGGCTGGCGGCTGACGTCCAACACCGTGAGGTGCAGTTGATCGTCCACGTCCAAATCGATCGGCTGCGCGAAGCCGATGCCATTTAGCTTGGCGCGCACGTCACCGCCTTTTTGCAGCCAGTTGTCCAGCGCGCTGCTTTCGATGCTCAGATGATTGACCTGAATGTCATGCAGCTGCAGCGGTTTTTGCAGCAGCAGGGTGAGGGGGCCGCCGGGGAACGGCGTGGCCGGCGCGTATTGCGGTTTACGGCTGAACATGCCGCCCTTTTTCACCAGGCTGATGGCCTGCCGATCGCTTTGCTGTTGCTGGTCCTGCAGCCAGCGGGTGTGGATCTGTTGCAACTGGATCAGCATCGATTGTTGCTGATAGGCCGACTCGGTCAGCAACTGATCGATCTGCTGTTGCAGCAGCTTCAGCGAGGTGAGATCGTGCCACAGGCAGTCTTTCAATAGCATCAGGTCGAGCGGGGCGATGGCGTCGCGCCCGCTGAAGAAGGCGCAGGCTTGCAGCAGGCGCAGGGCTTTTTTCCAGCGCCGATCGGAGACGTAAGGCGCCTGCTCCAGCGCATCCAGCCGCTGGCGCAGCTGGAAGATCAGCTCAAAACAGGCTTCCGGCAGCGCAACTTTGTCGATCTGCGGTTGCCACTGCAGAAACTCTTCGTCGCTGATGCTCAGCGCTGCCGGCACCGGGTTTTGGCTTTCGCTCTGGCGGTTGACCAGCAGCGAGCGGAAATTCTGTTTATCCTGCACCTTGTCCAGCCACAGACGGATCAGCATGCGGTCATATAAGGCTTCGAGGCTGTTGTCCGCTTCGGGCAGTTCGTTGGAGGCGGTGACCAGCAGGCGCAGCGGGATCGGTTCTTCGCTGTTGCCGTTGCGAAAACGGCGTTCGTTGATCGCCGTCAGCAGGGTGTTAAGGATCGCCGGGCCGGCCTTCCAGATCTCGTCCAGAAACACGATCTCCGCTTCCGGCAGATAGCCGGCGGTCAGACGCTGATAGCGCCCCTCATCTTTCAGCGCCTGAATCGAGAGCGGGCCGAAGACCTCCTCCGGCGTGGAAAAACGCGTCATCAGGTATTCAAAGGAGCGGGCGTTGCGGAAGGCAAACTTCAGCCGGCGCGCGATCAGGCTCTTGGCGATGCCGGGCGGGCCGAGCAGGAATACGCTTTCGCCGCTCAGCGCCGCCAGCAGGCACAGACGGATTGCCTCTTGCCGCTCATAAAGACCGCTCTCCAGCGCGTTGCTGAGGCGGGAAATTCGTTCTGCCAGAAGGGATGATGGCGTCATATAATTGTCGCATTGTCCGAGAGTTAGCCAATCTTGGTCGATAATCCGATGATAAACCACCATTATTTTTAGTGGTATAGCCTGTTGATTAGTAATATTTTTCTAAGTTAAGCCGGATATTCGGTTCACATTTTGTTTATTTTTCGGCTCTGATATAAGGGTAGGCAAGCGGTATAAATGGTGCATACTGTGCGGCTTTCTGGTGGGCGTGACGGATCTTTGAGCCCGTATTTTGCCTGATGCGGATGCATCGCTAACGGATGTTCTGATAAAGAAACGAATTATGAGCGCAGAGCATAAGCAGTCCTTATCGGCGGTAACCTTGGCTGCCATCGGCGTGGTCTACGGTGATATCGGCACCAGCCCTCTCTATACGTTGAGAGAGTGTTTCTCCGGCCATTACGGCTTCGATGTTCGTCCAGACGTGGTTTTCGGCTTCCTGTCGCTGATTTTCTGGATGCTGATCGTGATCGTTTCCCTCAAATATCTCACCTACGTGATGCGCGCGGACAACGCCGGCGAGGGCGGCATTCTGACGCTGATGTCGCTGGCCGGGCGCAATACCTCGGCGCGCACCACTGCGGTGTTGGTGATACTGGGCCTGATCGGCGGCAGCTTCTTCTATGGCGAGGTGGTGATCACCCCGGCGATCTCGGTGATGTCGGCGATAGAGGGGTTGGAAATCGCCGCGCCTGCGCTTGACGCCTATATCGTGCCGCTCTCCATTCTGGTGCTGACGCTGCTGTTCGTTATCCAAAAGCACGGCACCGGCAGCGTCGGCAAGCTGTTCGCCCCGGTAATGCTGCTGTGGTTCATCGTGTTGGCGGTGCTGGGCGCGCGCAGCATCATTTCGAACCCGGAAGTGCTGCAGGCGCTGAATCCCAAATGGGCGCTCAATTTCTTCATGGAATATAAGAAGGTGTCGTTCTTCGCTCTGGGGGCGGTGGTGTTGTCGATCACCGGCGTCGAGGCGCTGTATGCCGATATGGGGCACTTCGGCAAGTTCCCGATCCGTCTGGCCTGGTTCACCGTGGTGCTGCCTTCGCTGGTGCTCAACTACTTCGGCCAGGGGGCGCTGCTGCTGAAAAATCCTGAGGCGATCAAAAACCCGTTCTTCCTGTTGGCGCCTGATTGGGCGCTGATCCCGCTGCTGATTCTGGCGACCCTGGCGACGGTGATCGCTTCGCAGGCGGTGATTTCCGGCGTCTTCTCGCTGACTCGCCAGGCGGTGCGCCTGGGCTATCTGTCGCCGATGCGCATCATTCACACTTCGGAAATGGAATCCGGCCAGATCTACATTCCGGTGATCAACTGGACGCTGTACATCTCGGTGGTGCTGGTGATCATCGGCTTCGAGCACTCCAGCAACCTGGCGGCGGCGTACGGCATCGCGGTCACCGGCACCATGGTGTTGACCAGCATTCTGGTCACCTCGGTGGCGATCAATAACTGGCACTGGAATCGCTTCCTGGCGATCGGCATCGTGACCATCTTGCTGATCATCGACGTGCCGATGTTTTCCGCCAACGCCCTGAAGCTGTTCTCCGGCGGCTGGCTGCCGCTGACCTTGGCGCTGGTGATGTTCATCATTATGACCACCTGGAAGAGCGAGCGCTTCCGCCTGCTGCGCCGCCTGCATGAGCACGGCAACTCGCTGGAGGCGATGATCGCCTCGCTGGAGAAATCGCCGCCGGTGCGGGTGCCGGGCACCGCGGTCTTCTTGTCGCGCGCCACCAACGTCATTCCTTTTGCGCTGCTGCACAACCTGAAGCACAACAAGGTGCTGCACGAGCGTGTGGTGTTGCTGACGCTGCGCACCGAGGATGCGCCTTACGTGCACAACGTGCGTCGGGTGACCATCGAGCAGCTGTCGCCGACCTTCTGGCGGGTGGTGGCCAGTTACGGCTGGCGCGAAACGCCGAACGTGGAGGAAGTGTTCCACCGCTGCGGGCTGGAAGGGTTGCCGTGCCGCATGTCGGAGACGTCGTTCTTCATGTCCCATGAATCGCTGATCCTCACCAAGCGGCCATGGTACCTCTACCTGCGCGGCAAACTGTTCGTTGCTCTGAGCCGCAATGCGCTGCGCGCGCCGGATCAGTTCGAAATCCCGCCGAACCGGGTCATCGAGCTCGGCACGCAGGTCGAGATCTAACCCGCCTGACAGGGGCTCAGCTAGGCTGAGCCCCTTTTGTTTGCGCTTTCTCCGTGCGCGAACGAAACGTTTCGATAACGATCACACTTCTGCATTGTCCTGGTTGCCTTCCCCTGCCGTTTTTTTAAACTCCTCCAAAGAGCGAAACGTTTCGCTAGCGGAGTGAGAAGATGAAAAAAGGCGTATTACTGAATTCCGACGTGTCTGCCGTGATTGCCCGGCTGGGGCATACCGACCAGCTCACTCTGTGCGACGCGGGCCTGCCGATACCGGCGGAAACGCAGCGCATCGATCTGGCGCTGACGCAGGGCGTGCCGACTTTCATGCAGGTGTTCGCGGCGGTCACGCAAGAGATGCAGGTAGAAAGCGCCATCCTGGCGGAAGAGATCGTGAAACAGAATCCGTCGCTCCACGAGGCGCTGCTGGCGGAACTGACCGCACTGGGCCAACGCCAGGGTAACACCATCAGCGTGCGCTATATCAGCCATCAGGCGTTTAAAGCGCAAACCGAGCACAGCCGGGCGGTGATTCGCAGCGGGGAGTGTTCGCCTTACGCGACCGTGATCCTGTGCGCCGGCGTAACTTTCTGAGGCGCGTATGCAACCTTTACTGCAACTGAAAGGGATTGATAAAGCCTTTCCCGGCGTGAAGGCGCTTTCTGGCGCCGCCCTCAGCGTCTATCCCGGCAAGGTGATGGCGCTGGTGGGGGAAAACGGCGCCGGGAAGTCCACCATGATGAAAGTGCTGACCGGCATCTACCAGAAAGACGCCGGCAGTCAGTATTTTCTCGGTAAAGAGGTGGTATTCAACGGGCCCAAGGATTCGCAGGAAGCGGGCATCGGCATTATCCATCAGGAGCTGAACCTGATCCCGCAACTGACGATTGCGGAAAACATCTTCCTCGGCCGCGAGTTCGTCAACCGTTTCGGCCGCATTGACTGGAAGCGCATGTACGCCGAGGCCGATCGCTTGCTGGCGCGCCTCAACCTGCGCTACAGCAGCCATCGGCTGGTGGGCGAGCTGTCGATCGGCGATCAGCAGATGGTGGAGATCGCCAAGGTGCTGAGCTTCGAATCGAAAGTGATCATCATGGACGAACCGACCGATGCGCTGACCGATACCGAAACCGCCTCGCTGTTCAAGGTGATCAACGAGCTGAAGGCCGAAGGGCGCGGCATCGTCTATATCTCGCACCGCCTGAAAGAGATTTTTGAAATCTGCGACGACGTGACGGTATTTCGCGACGGGCAGTTCATCGCCGAGCGGCCGGTGAGCGAGCTGCAGGAAGATTCGCTGATTGAGATGATGGTCGGCCGCAAGCTGGAAGAACAATACCCGCGCCTTGATTTGCCGCGCGGGGAAAAGCGGCTGGACGTCAGCCACCTTTCCGGCCCCGGCGTTGAAGACGTCAGCTTTACGCTGTATCGCGGCGAGATCCTCGGCGTGGCCGGGCTGATGGGCGCCGGGCGCACCGAATTGATGAAGATCCTGTATGGCGCCGCCCCGCGCAAGGCCGGCACCGTCAGCCTGGACGGCCGCGAGGTGGTCACCCATTCGCCGCAGGATGGGTTGGCGAACGGCATCGTCTATATCTCGGAAGACCGCAAGCGCGACGGCCTGGTGCTGGGCATGTCGGTGAAGGAAAACATGTCGCTGACCGCGCTGCGCTACTTCAGCCGCGCCGACGGCAGCCTGAAGCAGGCCGACGAGCGGCAGGCGGTGGGGGACTTCATCCGCCTGTTCAATATCAAAACGCCGTCGATGGAGCAACCGATCGGTCTGCTTTCCGGCGGCAATCAGCAGAAAGTGGCGATCGCCCGCGGCCTGATGACTCGGCCGAAGGTGCTGATCCTCGATGAGCCGACGCGCGGCGTCGACGTCGGCGCCAAAAAAGAGATCTATCAGTTAATCAACCAGTTCAAACAGGAAGGGCTGAGCATCATTCTGGTGTCTTCGGAAATGCCGGAGGTGATGGGCATGAGCGATCGCATTCTGGTGATGCACGAAGGGCATCTCAGCGGCGAGTTCCCGATTGAACAGGCCACCCAGGAAGCGTTGATGGCGGCAGCCGTCGGCAAGCAATACGGCGTAAAGCAGGAGTAATCAGATATGAGTTCCCAGACTATCGCAGCTAAGCGCTGGTTCAGTAAAGAGTGGCTGTTAGAGCAGAAGTCGTTGATTGCGCTGCTGGTGCTGATCGCCGTGGTCTCTTCCATGAGCCCGAACTTCTTCACCCTGAACAACCTGTTCAATATTCTGCAGCAGACCTCGGTGAACGCCATCATGGCGGTGGGGATGACGCTGGTGATCCTCACGTCCGGCATCGATCTGTCGGTGGGATCGCTACTGGCGCTGACCGGCGCGGTGGCGGCGTCGATCGTCGGCTTTGAGGTCAACGCGCTGGTGGCGGTGGCGGCGGCACTGGCGCTGGGCGCCGCGGTTGGCGCCTGCACCGGAGTGATCGTCGCCAAAGGCAAAGTGCAGGCCTTTATCGCCACGCTGGTGATGATGCTGTTGCTGCGCGGCGTCACCATGGTGTACACCAACGGCAGCCCGATCAACACCGGTTTCACCGATGTGGCCGACACTTTCGGCTGGTTCGGCATCGGCCGTCCGCTGGGCGTGCCTACGCCGATCTGGATCATGGCGATCGTGTTCATCGCCGCCTGGTATATGCTGCACCATACGCGCCTGGGCCGCTATATTTATGCCCTGGGCGGCAACGAAGCGGCGACCCGTCTGTCCGGCATCAGCGTCGATAAAGTGAAGATTATCGTCTACTCGCTGTGCGGCCTGCTGGCGGCGTTGGCTGGGGTAATCGAAGTGGCGCGCCTGTCGTCGGCGCAGCCAACCGCCGGCACCGGCTATGAGCTGGACGCCATCGCCGCCGTGGTGCTGGGCGGCACCAGCCTGGCCGGCGGCAAGGGGCGCATCGTCGGCACGCTGATCGGGGCACTGATCCTCGGCTTCCTGAACAACGGCCTGAATTTATTGGGTGTTTCTTCCTACTACCAAATGATCGTGAAGGCAGTGGTGATACTGCTGGCGGTTCTGGTAGATAACAAAAGCAACAAGTAACCTCCCCCTACAGGAATCACGATGATGAAAATGAAAAAACTGGCAACCTTAGCCTCCGCCATCGCGCTGAGCGCCACCCTGAGCGCCAATGCCATGGCCAAAGACACCATCGCGCTGGTGGTGTCCACCCTCAACAACCCGTTCTTCGTTTCGATGAAGGATGGTGCGCAGCAAGAGGCCAACAAGTTGGGCTACAACCTGGTGGTGTTGGATTCCCAGAACAACCCGGCGAAAGAGCTGGCCAACGTGCAGGATCTGATGGTGCGGGCGCCCAAGCTGCTGTTGATCAACCCGACCGACTCCGACGCGGTGGGTAACGCCATCAAGATGGCCAACCAGGCTAAGATCCCGGTCATCACGCTGGACCGCGTGGCGAGCAAGGGCGACGTGGTGAGCCACATCGCTTCGGATAACCGCGTGGGCGGCAAAATGGCCGGCGACTTCATCGCCAAGAAAGCGGGCACCGATGCCAAGGTGATTCAGCTGGAAGGCATTGCCGGCACCTCCGCCGCGCGTGAACGCGGCGAAGGCTTCAAACAGTCGCTGGATCAGAATAAATTCACACTGTTGGCCAGCCAGCCGGCCGATTTCGATCGCACCAAGGGTCTGAACGTGATGCAGAACCTGCTGACCGCTCACCCGGATGTGCAGGCGGTATTTGCCCAGAACGATGAAATGGCGTTGGGCGCGCTGCGTGCGCTGCAAACTGCCGGTAAAACCGACGTGATCGTGGTAGGCTTCGACGGCACCGCCGACGGCGTGAAAGCGGTCGAAGGCGGCAAGCTGGCGGCGACCGTGGCGCAGCGCCCCGATCAGATCGGCGTGATCGGTGTGGAAACCGCCGATAAGGTGCTGAAAGGCGAAAAAGTGCCGGCGACCATCCCGGTGGATTTGAAGCTGGTCACTCAGTAAGTCATACCAGCGCCATCGGAACGGGGCGTTTACGATGGCGCGCAATTCAGGAATCAATGCGATGGAAACAGGTAAGCTGGTGGTTCTTGGCAGCATCAATGCCGACCATATCCTCAATATTGAACAGTTCCCCCACCCGGGCGAAACGGTGATCGGGAAACAGTATAAGGTGGCGTTTGGCGGCAAGGGCGCGAATCAGGCGGTGGCGGCCGGGCGCAGCGGGGCGGAGATCGCCTTTATCGCCTGCGTAGGCGCCGATGATATCGGTGAGCGTATCCGCCGGCAGCTGGCGAGCGATCGCATTGATACTCAACCGATTGAAGCCATCGCCGACAGCACCACCGGCGTGGCGCTGATCTTCGTCAACGCCGAAGGCGAGAACGTGATCGGCATTGATGCCGGCGCCAACGCCGCGGTGACGCCGGATTACCTGGCGCGCTACCAACAAAAAGTGATCGACGCCGATGCCCTGCTGATGCAGCTGGAGTCGCCGCTGGAGACGGTGATCGCCGCCGCCCACCTGGCGAAACAACATCAAACGCAGGTGATCCTCAACCCGGCCCCGGCGCGCGAGCTGCCGGACGAGCTGTTGGCCATGATCGATATCATCACCCCGAATGAAACCGAAGCCCAGCGCCTGACCGGCATCGCCGTGGACAACGACGACGATGCGGCGCGTGCGGCGCAGGCGCTGCACGACAAGGGCATCGCGACGGTGATCATCACCCTCGGTAGCCGCGGCGTGTGGCTGAGCGAAAACGGCAACGGCAGCGGCAAACGGGTGCCCGGCTTCAAGGTGCAAGCGGTGGATACCATCGCCGCCGGCGATACCTTTAACGGTGCGCTGGTGACCGCCCTGTTGGAAGGCAAGGTCATGGCCGACGCGGTGCGTTTCGCCCATGCGGCGGCGGCGATCGCCGTGACCCGCCCAGGCGCGCAGCCTTCGGTGCCGTGGCGTGAAGAGATCGACGCCTTCTTGCAGCAGCAGGGGTGATCCTTTGGCCACCATGAAAGATGTCGCCCGCCTGGCGGGCGTTTCAACTTCTACCGTTTCGCATGTGGTCAACAACAATCGCTTTGTCAGCGACAGCGTGCGCGACAAGGTCATGGCGGCCGTGGAACAGCTGAACTATGCGCCTTCCGCGCTGGCGCGCAGCCTGAAGCTCAATCAGACGCGCACCATCGGCATGCTGGTGACCGCCAGCAACAACCCGTTTTATGCCGAAGTGGTGCGCGGCGTGGAGCGCAGCTGCTATGAACGCGGCTACAGTTTAATTCTGTGCAATACCGAAGAAGACGCCGCGCGCATGAACCGCAGCATGGAGACGCTGCTGCAAAAGCGCGTCGACGGTTTGCTGTTGATGTGCACCGAAAACCACCGGCCATCGCAAGATGCCCTGAGCCGCTACCCGTCATTGCCGATCGTGATGATGGACTGGGCGCCGTTCGAGGGCGCCAACGACATTATTCAGGATAACTCGCTGCTGGGCGGCGAGATGGCGACCGACCATCTGATCGCCCGCGGCTACCGCAAGATCGCCTGCATCGCCGGCCCGCAGGATAAAACCACCGCCCGTCACCGACTGGAAGGTTATCGCAACGCGATGCGTCGCGCCGGATTGCCGGTTCCGCCAGGGTATGAAGTGCATTGCGACTTTGAGTTTGAGGGCGGGGTAAACGCCATGCGCCAACTGCTGGCGCTGGACGAGCCGCCGCATGCGGTGTTCGCCGGCAACGACGCGGTGGCGGTAGGCGTTTATCAGGCGCTGTATCAGGCCGGGCTTTCCGTGCCGCAGGATATGGCGGTGATGGGTTACGATGACATTGAGCTGGCGCGTTATTTGGCGCCACCGCTGAGCACCATTCACCAACCGAAGGATTCGCTGGGCGAATTGGCGATCGATGCGCTGATCAACCGCCTGCAGAACCCGGAGCGCGCACCCCAGGTGCTGGTGCTGACGCCCGAGCTGGTGGAACGCGCCTCGGTGGGGCGCCGTTAACTGGCCGCCTTCGCTTCTTTCTTGCTTTCCTGGCCGCTGATCAAATTGCGGCCATCTTTCCTTCTCAGCAACATAAACACCAGCGCCGACGCCACGGTGACGATCCCCATGGTGATAAAGGTGTAATGGAAGTGGTCGATCATGGTGCCTAACGACAGGGATTCGTAAAAACGCAGCACCGCCGCGCTGATCGCCACGCCGAAGCTGATGGACAGCTGTTGGGTGACCGCCAGGACGCTGTTGCCGGCGCTGGCGTTGGCGTCGTTCAAATCCGCCAGGCTGATGGTGTTCATGGCGGTGAACTGGGTGGACATCGCCATGCCCAGCACGAACAGCGGCAGGATCATCAGCCACAGCGGCATGCCCGGGCTTTGCAGGGCGAACTGGGCGATCAGCACCCCGATGATAACGGTGATGCCGACCAGCGTTTTACGGTAGCCGAACCAGCGCAGTACCTGAGTGACGGTGGATTTCGCCATCAGCGAGCCGATGGCGGTTGGCGCCATCATGCAACCGGCGACGATCGCCGTGTAGCCGAATCCCACCTGCAGCATGAGCGGCATTAAAAACGGCACGCAGCCGGTGCCCAGTCTGGAGGCGACGTTGCCGGCGATGCCGACCGAGAAGGTGCGGGTTTTGAACAGGTCGAGACCGATCAGTGGCTGAGGATGGCGGCGTGCGTGCGCGATGTAGCCGAACAGCATTACGAAGCCGCTGAGCAGAATGCCCAGCGAAACGTAGCTGGCCAGCACCCGCTCGCCAAACAGCTCCAGCCCGGTGGAGATCAGCACCAGGCTCAGGCCGAACAGCATAAAGCCAAGGAAATCGAAGCGGCGTTTGGGCGTGGTGAAGTCCGGCATGTATTTGCGTGCATAGAAGATGCCGAGCAGACCGATAGGGATATTGATCAGGAAAATCCAGTGCCAGGTGGCGTAGGTTACCAGCCAGCCGCCCAGCAGCGGCCCCAGAATCGGCCCGACCAGGCCGGGCATGGTGACGAAGTTCAGCACCGGCAGCAGTTCGCTGCGCGGGTAGGCGCGCAGCAGCGCCAAGCGCGCGACCGGCATCATCATCGCGCCGCCGATGCCCTGCAGCACGCGAGAGGCAACCAGCGCGCTCAACGTAGGAGACAAGGCGCACAGCAGCGAACCGAGGGTGAATAACGTGACGGCGAAGATGAATACCCGTCGAGTGCCGAAGCGATCCGCCAGCCAGCCGCTGACCGGGATCAGCATTGCCACCGTCAGCGTGTAGCTGATGACGGCCGATTGCATCGCCAGCGGCGAACGCCCCAGGCTTTGGGCGATCGCCGGCAGCGCGGTGTTGAGGATAGTGGCGTCCAGCGCCTGCATAAAGAACGCCATTGCGGCGATCCACGGTAGTCCTGCCATACTGCGCGCGGATTGGGTCATGGTCGGTCCTGGTTAAATGGTCGTCTGTCCCTCGTCTCTTTCTTCTATATATAAGCGGGGAGCGTGTCTAGTCTTTCTCTTTCAGCAATACCTGGCAGGCGACGAGGGCGCCTGCGCTGTCTCCGGCGAGTATCGCATCGACGATAGCCTGATGATGGCGCAGCTTGATCACTTCATTGCCGGTGATGGCGCGGAAGTAGCTTTGGTACACCGAACTGAACAGGTTGGCGAACGAGGTCAGGAACGGGTTGCCGCTGGCCTCGTAGATGAGCTGGTGGAATTGGGTATCGACCTGGATCCAACGCTCGCGATCAAACTGGGTATGCAGCGCGCGCATTTCCGCCATCAGCCCCGCCAGCAACTTGGTTTGCTGCGGGCTGGCGTGGTTTGCCGCCAACGCGCAGGCCTGCGGCTCCAGCGAGGTGCGCAAGATAAGGAAGTGTTGCATCACCTGATCGAAGTTTTCCCGCGTCATCCACCAGGTCAGTAAATCTTGATCGAGGAAATTCCATTGGCTTTGCGGCATCACGCGGGTGCCAATGCGCGGGCGCGGCAATAACATGCCTTTGGCGGCTAACATCTTCACCGCTTCGCGCACTGCGGTACGGCTGACGCCGAATTGCTCGCCCAGTTCCATTTCACCAGGCAGGATGCTGCCGGCCTGATAATCGCCTGCCAGAATTTGTTGGCCGAGTTTTTCTGCAAGCAGATAAGAAAGATTGCGTTGGGCGGCCTGTTGTTGTGCATTTAACGGCATGGCTGCGGATCCTTACTGACATCGTTATTTCTATTTTACTCCAGTGATCGCCAGCTTTTATGGCTGTTTGCCTGAAAAAGTGACATAAATTCGCCGCTTTTTCGCCCTTTTGTTGAAAAAAAACGCGCTTGAAAAGTTTTTTGCAATTAGGGGTTGCGGCCTGCCGAGAACTCCCTATAATGCGCCTCCACTGACCGGGAACAACGACTGACAAGCCGCCGGGTTAGCGAGAAGAAAGCGAAATAAATGCTTGACTCTCCGGGCGAAAAGCGTAGTATACGCAGCCCGCGCCGATGAGTTTCTCGGCACTGCTCTTTAACAATTTATCAGACAATCTGTGTGGGCACTCCACAAGACGATATCCAGCATCTTCGGATGCAAAAAAATATCAAGTCTTGAAGAGTGACTAACTGAAGTAAAATTCATGCAGTAAATCTTTGAGCATCGCTTCTCGAGTGGAAGCAAATCAAGCTTTTAATTGAAGAGTTTGATCATGGCTCAGATTGAACGCTGGCGGCAGGCTTAACACATGCAAGTCGAGCGGTAGAACAGGGGAGCTTGCTCCCCGGGTGACGAGCGGCGGACGGGTGAGTAATGTCTGGGAAACTGCCTGATGGAGGGGGATAACTACTGGAAACGGTAGCTAATACCGCATAACGTCGCAAGACCAAAGAGGGGGACCTTCGGGCCTCTTGCCATCAGATGTGCCCAGATGGGATTAGCTAGTAGGTGGGGTAATGGCTCACCTAGGCGACGATCCCTAGCTGGTCTGAGAGGATGACCAGCCACACTGGAACTGAGACACGGTCCAGACTCCTACGGGAGGCAGCAGTGGGGAATATTGCACAATGGGCGCAAGCCTGATGCAGCCATGCCGCGTGTGTGAAGAAGGCCTTCGGGTTGTAAAGCACTTTCAGCGAGGAGGAAGGTGGTGAGCTTAATACGTTCATCAATTGACGTTACTCGCAGAAGAAGCACCGGCTAACTCCGTGCCAGCAGCCGCGGTAATACGGAGGGTGCAAGCGTTAATCGGAATTACTGGGCGTAAAGCGCACGCAGGCGGTTTGTTAAGTCAGATGTGAAATCCCCGGGCTCAACCTGGGAACTGCATTTGAAACTGGCAAGCTAGAGTCTCGTAGAGGGGGGTAGAATTCCAGGTGTAGCGGTGAAATGCGTAGAGATCTGGAGGAATACCGGTGGCGAAGGCGGCCCCCTGGACGAAGACTGACGCTCAGGTGCGAAAGCGTGGGGAGCAAACAGGATTAGATACCCTGGTAGTCCACGCTGTAAACGATGTCGATTTGGAGGTTGTGCCCTTGAGGCGTGGCTTCCGGAGCTAACGCGTTAAATCGACCGCCTGGGGAGTACGGCCGCAAGGTTAAAACTCAAATGAATTGACGGGGGCCCGCACAAGCGGTGGAGCATGTGGTTTAATTCGATGCAACGCGAAGAACCTTACCTACTCTTGACATCCAGAGAACTTAGCAGAGATGCTTTGGTGCCTTCGGGAACTCTGAGACAGGTGCTGCATGGCTGTCGTCAGCTCGTGTTGTGAAATGTTGGGTTAAGTCCCGCAACGAGCGCAACCCTTATCCTTTGTTGCCAGCGGTTCGGCCGGGAACTCAAAGGAGACTGCCAGTGATAAACTGGAGGAAGGTGGGGATGACGTCAAGTCATCATGGCCCTTACGAGTAGGGCTACACACGTGCTACAATGGCGTATACAAAGAGAAGCGACCTCGCGAGAGCAAGCGGACCTCATAAAGTACGTCGTAGTCCGGATTGGAGTCTGCAACTCGACTCCATGAAGTCGGAATCGCTAGTAATCGTAGATCAGAATGCTACGGTGAATACGTTCCCGGGCCTTGTACACACCGCCCGTCACACCATGGGAGTGGGTTGCAAAAGAAGTAGGTAGCTTAACCTTCGGGAGGGCGCTTACCACTTTGTGATTCATGACTGGGGTGAAGTCGTAACAAGGTAACCGTAGGGGAACCTGCGGTTGGATCACCTCCTTACCTAAAGATATTAGTTCGAGTGGCGTGCTCACACAGATTGTCTGATGAAAAAGTAACGAGCAAAAGCGTCATAAAAGTACGGTGTCGTGTCCCCTTCGTCTAGAGGCCTAGGACACCGCCCTTTCACGGCGGTAACAGGGGTTCGAATCCCCTAGGGGACGCCAAGCTTCCGACCCACCCGGTGAAAGCGGCGGTCTCAAGTATCTGACGATACACCATATCTTAAAGATGACTTCCGAGTCATGTTTAAGATATTGCTCTTTAACAATCTGGAACAAGCTGAAAATTGAAACATGACGGCTGAAATTTATCCCTCCGTAGAAGTACCGGGATGAAGAGTAACCTGTCATAGAGTCTCTCAAATGTTTGCAGCACGAACGATGGAAACATCTTCGGGTTGTGAGGTTAAGTGACTAAGCGTACACGGTGGATGCCTAGGCAGTCAGAGGCGATGAAGGGCGTGCTAATCTGCGAAAAGCGTCGGTAAGGTGATATGAACCGTTATAACCGGCGATACCCGAATGGGGAAACCCAGTGTGTTTCGACACACTATCATGTCATGAATACATAGTGGCATGAGGCGAACCGGGGGAACTGAAACATCTAAGTACCCCGAGGAAAAGAAATCAACCGAGATTCCCCCAGTAGCGGCGAGCGAACGGGGAGGAGCCCAGAACCTGAATCGGCTTGTGTGTTAGTGGAAGCGTCTGGAAAGTCGCGCAGCAAAGGGTGATAGCCCCGTACACTAAAATGCACAGGTCGTGAGTTCGATGAGTAGGGCGGGACACGTGACATCCTGTCTGAATATGGGGGGACCATCCTCCAAGGCTAAATACTCCTGACTGACCGATAGTGAACCAGTACCGTGAGGGAAAGGCGAAAAGAACCCCGGCGAGGGGAGTGAAATAGAACCTGAAACCGTGTACGTACAAGCAGTGGGAGCACCTTCGTGGTGTGACTGCGTACCTTTTGTATAATGGGTCAGCGACTTATATTTTGTAGCAAGGTTAACCGTATAGGGGAGCCGTAGGGAAACCGAGTCTTAACTGGGCGAATAGTTGCAAGGTATAGACCCGAAACCCGGTGATCTAGCCATGGGCAGGTTGAAGGTTGGGTAACACTAACTGGAGGACCGAACCGACTAATGTTGAAAAATTAGCGGATGACTTGTGGCTGGGGGTGAAAGGCCAATCAAACCGGGAGATAGCTGGTTCTCCCCGAAAGCTATTTAGGTAGCGCCTCGTGAACTCATCTTCGGGGGTAGAGCACTGTTTCGGCTAGGGGGCCATCCCGGCTTACCAAACCGATGCAAACTCCGAATACCGAAGAATGTTATCACGGGAGACACACGGCGGGTGCTAACGTCCGTCGTGAAGAGGGAAACAACCCAGACCGCCAGCTAAGGTCCCAAAGTCATGGTTAAGTGGGAAACGATGTGGGAAGGCATAGACAGCCAGGATGTTGGCTTAGAAGCAGCCATCATTTAAAGAAAGCGTAATAGCTCACTGGTCGAGTCGGCCTGCGCGGAAGATGTAACGGGGCTAAACCATGCACCGAAGCTGCGGCAGCGACGCTTAGGCGTTGTTGGGTAGGGGAGCGTTCTGTAAGCCGGTGAAGGTGGCCTGTGAGGGTTGCTGGAGGTATCAGAAGTGCGAATGCTGACATAAGTAACGATAAAGCGGGTGAAAAGCCCGCTCGCCGGAAGACCAAGGGTTCCTGTCCAACGTTAATCGGGGCAGGGTGAGTCGACCCCTAAGGCGAGGCTGAAAAGCGTAGTCGATGGGAAACAGGTTAATATTCCTGTACTTGGTGTTACTGCGAAGGGGGGACGGAGAAGGCTAGGCTAGCCGGGCGACGGTTGTCCCGGTTTAAGCGTGTAGGGGGTGTGACCTGGTAAATCCGGTTGCATACTAACCCTGAGGCGTGATGACGATGCACTACGGTGCAGAAGTAGTTGATGCCCTGCTTCCAGGAAAATCCTCTAAGCTCCAGGTAACATTAAATCGTACCCCAAACCGACACAGGTGGTCAGGTATAGAATACCAAGGCGCTTGAGAGAACTCGGGTGAAGGAACTAGGCAAAATGGTGCCGTAACTTCGGGAGAAGGCACGCTGGCATGTAGGTGAAGTCCCTCGCGGATGGAGCTGAAGCCAGTCGAAGATACCAGCTGGCTGCAACTGTTTAATAAAAACACAGCACTGTGCAAACACGAAAGTGGACGTATACGGTGTGACGCCTGCCCGGTGCTGGAAGGTTAATTGATGGGGTCAGCCGCAAGGCGAAGCTCTTGATCGAAGCCCCAGTAAACGGCGGCCGTAACTATAACGGTCCTAAGGTAGCGAAATTCCTTGTCGGGTAAGTTCCGACCTGCACGAATGGCGTAATGATGGCCAGGCTGTCTCCACCCGAGACTCAGTGAAATTGAACTCGCTGTGAAGATGCAGTGTACCCGCGGCAAGACGGAAAGACCCCGTGAACCTTTACTATAGCTTGACACTGAACATTGAGCCTTGATGTGTAGGATAGGTGGGAGGCTTTGAAGCGTGGACGCCAGTCTGCGTGGAGCCATCCTTGAAATACCACCCTTTAATGTTTGATGTTCTAACTCGGCCCCATAATCTGGGGTGAGGACAGTGTCTGGTGGGTAGTTTGACTGGGGCGGTCTCCTCCCAAAGAGTAACGGAGGAGCACGAAGGTTAGCTAATCACGGTCGGACATCGTGAGGTTAGTGCAAAGGCATAAGCTAGCTTGACTGCGAGAGTGACGGCTCGAGCAGGTACGAAAGTAGGTCTTAGTGATCCGGTGGTTCTGAATGGAAGGGCCATCGCTCAACGGATAAAAGGTACTCCGGGGATAACAGGCTGATACCGCCCAAGAGTTCATATCGACGGCGGTGTTTGGCACCTCGATGTCGGCTCATCACATCCTGGGGCTGAAGTAGGTCCCAAGGGTATGGCTGTTCGCCATTTAAAGTGGTACGCGAGCTGGGTTTAGAACGTCGTGAGACAGTTCGGTCCCTATCTGCCGTGGGCGTTGGAAGATTGAGAGGGGTTGCTCCTAGTACGAGAGGACCGGAGTGAACGCACCACTGGTGTTCGGGTTGTCATGCCAATGGCATTGCCCGGTAGCTAAGTGCGGAAAAGATAAGCGCTGAAAGCATCTAAGCGCGAAACTTGCCTCAAGATGAGTCTTCCCTGGGCCTTCAAGGCCCCTGAAGGAACGTTTAAGACTAAGACGTTGATAGGCTGGGTGTGTAAGTGCAGCGATGCATTGAGCTAACCAGTACTAATGATCCGTGAGGCTTAACCTTACAACACCGAAGGTGTTTTTAGAGAGATTTTCAGCGAAGTTCCGAGATTGGTTCTGATGGCGACACGAGAGTGAAGCGATTGGAATGAAACGAATTTGCCTGGCGGCAATAGCGCGGTGGTCCCACCTGACCCCATGCCGAACTCAGAAGTGAAACGCCGTAGCGCCGATGGTAGTGTGGGGTCTCCCCATGCGAGAGTAGGACACTGCCAGGCATCAAACAAAGCCGAAAGCCCTGAACTGACGTTCAGGGCTTTTTGCTATGCGTAAAACGTCAAAAAGCGCAGCTACGCTGCGCCTTTCAACCACTCGACAATAAAGTCGGCGATGCTTTCCGGTCGGTTGAGATCCAGCTGCTTAACCGTGATGGATAGCGATCGGTCGCTGGCTACCGCTATAACAAACTGATCCAGCATATCTTCCAACGGTCTGCCGATCTCGGCCCGATAAAGCAGGATCTTGCTGACCGGTTCATGTTTGAACCCTTCCACCAGGATCAAATCGACCTTATCGGCGTCAAAGCGCCCCGCCAGATAATGCAGATCCAACGGTTGTTGCTCCGGCGTTTCGGTCATTAATGCCCAACGCCGATCGCTGGCGACCAGCGTTTGGTCTGCGCCCGCTTTACGCAGCTCATAGCTGTCTTTACCCGGCGTATCCACATCCATATCGTGGTGCGTATGCTTTATCAGCCCAACCCGTATCTGGCGCTGTTTCAGCAACGGGATCAGCTGTTTGAGCAGGGTGGTTTTCCCCGTACCGCTGTAAGCGCCGATGGCCAGCAAGGGGGGCAATACAGGATTCATTTCTTTAGCTCTCGTGTTTGTTGCCAATGTCGGCAGTCTGCCGGCGTATTCAGGTTATGAAATGCCGCTTGTTGCCCGCTGAACACTACGCGTTGTGCGCCAATTTGATGTAAGAACAGCATCAGCTTGCGTTCACCGCGCGCCAGATAGTCGGCCAGCTGCGGCGCTATTTGGCTATGCAGTAACGCCAGGGTGGGGTGATCACGTTCGCCATCGCTGGCAAAGGCCGCCTGCGCCGCGCCTTTTTGCTGCCATAGCTGAGCGACTAAGTCGGCGGGAAAGTCGGGGACATCACAAGGGACGAAGGCCACCCATTCGCTGGAAGATTGCTTGAGCCCGGCCAGCATGCCGGCCAGCGGCCCGGCGAAATCGGGCGTCAGATCGCCAATCACCGGCAAACCGCTCGCCTGATAACATGCCTGATTGCGATTGGCGCTGATGACGATGGAAGTCACCTGCGGCCGTAACCGAGCCAATACGTGTTGATAGAGTGCGATCCCGCCAATCGACACCAGGCCTTTGTCTTCACCGCCCATGCGCGTGGCCCGTCCGCCGGCCAAAATGACGCCGCTGATTTCTTTATGCATCTCGTTTATCCCGCCTTGTCGATGGGCTGATTGTAGCGCTAAAGCAGACGTGACATCAGGATTTACCTTTATTGACAAGCCGGTTCTTTCACTGCGTGGGTAAGCCTGTTACTTTGTGAGTTTATTCATGCTATTGGACGATATTGAGATGAAAACGCATCGCGTAAACGAGTTGATCGAGCTGTTGCACCCGGCCTGGCAGGAAGATCCCGATCTCAATTTGATGCAGTTTTTGCAAAAGCTGGCGAAGGAAGCGGGCTTCCAGGGCGAGTTGTCCGAACTGAGCGACGACATTCTCATTTATCACCTGAAAATGCGCGGTAGCGCCGGCACGGATCAGATCCCGGGTCTGAAGAAAGATTACGAAGAAGATTTTAAGACGGCGCTGCTGCGCGCTCGCGGCGTTATCAAGGACTGATCCTCGTGCGGTGCGAGAAAGCATAGCGCGTGAAATGCGCCATTAATGCTACTATTTCTCATTCCCGGCACCGTGCTGTCAGCGATCAAACGAACGTTATGAATAACTCTGCTTTTAATTTCGACACCCTGTCGCCCGATTTGATTATGGACGCGCTAGAAGGAGTTGGCCTGCGCGTCGATTCCGGCCTGACGGCGCTGAACAGCTACGAGAACCGTGTCTATCAGTTTATGGACGAAGATCGCCGGCGCTACGTGGTGAAGTTTTACCGCCCGGAGCGCTGGAGCGCCGCACAGATCGGCGAGGAACATCAGTTCGCTCTGGATCTGGCCGGCGCGGAGATCCCGGCGGTGGCGCCGTTGGCGCTGCAAGGCGCTACGCTGCATACGCACGGCGGCTTTTTCTTTGCCCTGTTCCCCAGCGTGGGGGGCCGGCAATACGAGATAGACAATCTGGATCAGTTGGAATGGGTGGGCCGTTTTCTGGGGCGTATCCACCAGGTCGGCGGTGAGCGTTTGTTCGCCGAGCGGCCAACGATGGGGATTGAAGAGTACCTCACCGCCCCGCGCCAGGTGCTGGCCGATTGCGAGCTGCTACCGGCAACGCAGCATGACGCGTTCCTGCAGGCGACGGATAATCTGATTGCGGCGATCAAGTCGCACTGGCATCTGAACTGGCAGCCGCGCCGTTTGCACGGTGATTGCCATCCGGGCAATATTCTGTGGCGCGATGGCCCGCTGTTCGTCGATCTTGATGACGCGCGCAACGGCCCGGCAGTGCAGGATCTGTGGATGTTGCTGCACGGCGAACGTCGCGATCAACTGATGCAGCTGGATGTCTTGCTGGAGGCGTATAGCGAATTTGCCGAGTTCGATCAGCGCGAGCTGGCGTTGATTGAACCACTGCGGGCGATGCGCATGGTGTATTACCTGGCCTGGGTCGCTCGCCGCTGGCAGGATCCGGCCTTCCCTAAGAGTTTTCCGTGGATGGCGGAGTCTGATTTCTGGTTGTCTCAGACTGCGGCCTTCACCGAACAGGTTAAGCTGTTGCAGGAGCCCCCTCTGCAGCTGACGCCAATGTATTGAAGCTTTAACACAATGGAGAGTTTAGTCTTATGAAAAAAATATGGTTGGCGCTCGTTGGCATGGTGATGGCATTCAGTGCCTCGGCGGCACAGTTTAGCGATGGCGCTCAGTATGTGACTCTGGACAAACCGGTGACCGGCGAGCCGCAGGTGTTGGAGTTCTTCTCCTTCTACTGCCCGCACTGCTACCAGTTCGAGCAGGTCTATCATGTGTCTGAGAACGTAAAGAAAGCGCTGCCTGCCGGCACCAAAATGACCAAGTACCACGTTGAATTCCTGGGGCCGTTGGGCAAACAGCTGACTCAGGCATGGGCGGTGGCGATGGCGCTGGGCGTGGAAGACAAGGTGAGCCCGCTGATGTTTGAAGCGGTGCAGAAAACCCAGACCGTGCAAACGCCGGATGATATCCGTAATGTCTTCGTGAAAGCAGGTGTGACCGCAGCAGATTATGATGCGGCCTGGAACAGCTTCGTGGTGAAATCTCTGGTGGTTCAACAAGAGAAAGCCGCAGAAGATCTGCAGCTGCGCGGCGTGCCGGCGGTATTCGTCAACGGCAAATACATGGTTAAGAACGATGGCCTGGACACCAGCTCGATGGACGCTTACGTGAAGCAGTTCGCCGATGTGGTTAAATTCCTCAGCCAGCAGAAATAAGCCAGACCCCATGCGAAAACGCCGGCATCGCCGGCGTTTTTTTATCCATATTGCCGTTTCAATTTATCCAGCAACCGATCTTTTTCCTGCCATAGCGTATTCAGCCACAGCTGGAAGCGCCGCTTGAACTGCTTGTCGTTGAAGTAGTCCCCGTGCAGGGTTTCATCGATCGGCAGCGTCTCTATTCTCACCACGATACGCGTCAGCCGCCCGCACAGCATATCCCTAAAAGGCCGTTGGTTATTTTCCGGATAGAGCAGAGTAACGTTCAATACTTTGTCGAACTGATTGCCCAACGCGCTGAGCGTAAACGCGATGCCGGCGGCTTTAGGCGCCAGCAAATTGCGATACGGCGAATTGCTTTTAATTTTCTTGGCTTCGGTGAAGCGTGAACCCTCGACGAAATTGACGATGGTGGTTGGACGCTGGCGGAATTTTTCGCAGGAACGGCGCGTCGTTTCGATATCCTTGCCGCGCTTTTCCGGATGCTTGAGCAAATAGGCGCGGGAGTAACGCTTCATGAATGGCATATCCAGCGCCCAGCAGGCCAGGCCGACAAAAGGCACCCAGGCGAGCTGTTGTTTGAGAAAATACTTATTCATTGGAATATGATTTCTGAACAGCACGCACAGTACGACAATGTCCGACCAACTTTCGTGGTTGCTGATCAGCAGATACCAGTTTTTGCGGTCCAGCCCTTCCAGCCCTTCAATATCCCAACGCAATTGCCCGTTAATGCGCAATAACAGCGCCAACCCTTGGCACCAACACCACATCATGAAATCGGCGAAAGCCGAGATATATCGCCAGACGGCGGGAATGGGCACCAGGAGTTTCACGATGCCGGCCAGCGTGATGGGGATGGAGCACAACACCGTCACCAGAATGGTAAGTATGACGGAAATGATAAAGATAACAGGCGTTAACAATCTTGGCATGATTATGGGCTGACGGTTGTTGGGAACATCGTTGCATGCCAAAACGCATGAACAAAAACGCATTTTAACAGAAATCGCCGGGGTAAAGCGCCGCTAAAAATCACTGTTTTTCGTCTCATCGGATAACCAGTTGCTGAGTTTTCGTGCAACTTGTCCAGCTTGTGCTATGGTAATTGAGGCGCCGAATTTGATGAATAGTGCGATTAAAATCCGGCGAAAGTTATATCCACAAATCCAATAAAAGCCAATAATAAAGCGTCGCCGGAATTCGTTCTTTTAACGCGGTGATTTAAATAGGAATTTTATTCGCCGTTATAACGATAATCGCAGCGTTATAATTCGGTCTCTTTTCTATGCACAAAGTTATCAACAGGTAAGATCTTGCGGATCCTCGCACACAATCACATCATTTTCGTCCGCAATGCACGCTAAGGTTCGTCTCCGACGGCCAGCTATGGCATGCTTACCCCTATGTCCGATCACGATAAAGAAACGCTATGGCCCAGATTGCAGAAAACCCACTAATCCTGGTTGACGGTTCCTCCTACCTTTACCGCGCTTATCACGCCTTCCCGCCGCTGACCAACTCGGCGGGCGAGCCGACCGGCGCGATGTACGGCGTGCTGAATATGCTGCGCAGCCTGCTGCTGCAGTATCAACCGAGCCACGTTGCCGTGGTGTTTGATGCCAAAGGGAAGACCTTCCGCGATGATCTCTTCGCTGAATACAAGTCACACCGGCCGCCGATGCCGGACGATCTGCGCGCGCAGATCGAGCCGCTGCACAGCATGGTCAAGGCGATGGGCCTGCCGCTGCTGGTGACGCCCGGCGTTGAGGCGGACGACGTTATCGGTACGCTGGCGCTGGAGGCCGAAAAGGCCGGCCATGCGGTGCTGATCAGCACCGGCGACAAAGACATGGCGCAGCTGGTGACGCCGAACGTCACCCTGATCAACACCATGAACAACACGATCCTCGGTCCGCAGGAAGTGTGCGACAAGTACGGCATTCCGCCGGAGTTGATCATCGACTTCCTGGCGCTGATGGGCGATTCATCGGACAACATTCCCGGCGTACCGGGCGTGGGCGAGAAAACCGCCCAGGCGTTGCTGCAGGGTATCGGCGGGCTGGATGCGCTGTACGGTAATCTGGAGAACATCGCCACGCTGAGCTTCCGCGGCGCCAAAACCATGGCGGCCAAGCTGGAGCAGAACAAAGAGGTCGCGTACCTCTCCTATAAACTGGCGACGATCAAAACCGACGTCGAACTGGATCTGACCTGCGCGGACCTGACGGTCTCCGCGCCGGATGTCGACACGTTGCAACAGCTGTTCAAACAGTACGAGTTCAAACGCTGGCTGGCGGACGTGGAAGCCGGCGTCTGGCTGGAACACAAGAAAGGCGCGGGCGCGAAAGCTGCCGGCGCCGCCAAACCGGCTGCCGCCGTGGAAGCGCCGAAAGCCTTGGCGGAAGCCAAGCTGTCCCAGGATGGGTATGTCACTATCCTGGACGAAGCGACCTTTACCGACTGGCTGGCGCGGCTGAAAAAGGCTGACGTGTTTGCCTTTGATACCGAAACCGACGGTCTGGATACCCTGACCGCCAACCTGATCGGCCTGTCCTTCGCGATCGCGCCGGGCGAAGCGGCTTATTTGCCGGTGGCGCACGATTATCTGGATGCGCCGACGCAGCTGGATCGCGCTTATGTGCTGGAAGCGCTCAAGCCGCTGCTGGAGGACGAGAAGGCGCTCAAGGTCGGGCAAAACCTGAAGTTCGACATGAGCCTGCTGGCGCGCTACGGCATCGAGATGCGCGGCATCGCCTACGACACCATGCTGGAGTCCTATGTGCTGGACAGCGTCGGCGGCCGTCACGATATGGACAGCCTGGCCGATCGTTATCTGGGCCACAAAACCATCACCTTTGAAGAGATCGCCGGCAAGGGCAAAAACCAGCTGACGTTCAACCAGATCGCGCTGGAGCAGGCGGCGCCTTACGCCGCTGAAGACGCCGATGTCACGCTGCAGCTGCACCTGGCGATGTGGCCGCAGCTGAAACAGAGCGCGGAACTGCTGACGGTATTCAATGAGATTGAAATGCCGCTGCTGCCGGTGCTGTCGCATATCGAACGCACCGGGGTGCTGATCGATCCGGCCATTTTGTCGGCCCATTCCCAAGAGCTGGCCAAGCGTTTGGCTGAGCTGGAAGCGCAGGCCCACGAGCTGGCGGAAGAGCCGTTCAACCTGGCGTCGACCAAGCAACTGCAGGCGATCCTGTACGAAAAACAAAAGCTGCCGGTGCTGAAGAAAACCCCGGGCGGGGCGCCGTCCACTAACGAAGAGGTGCTTGCCGAGCTGGCGCTGGACTACCCGCTGCCGAAGGTGATCCTGGAATACCGTGGCCTGGCGAAGCTGAAGACCACCTATACCGACAAGCTGCCGCTGATGATCAATCCGGTCAGCGGCCGGGTGCATACCTCGTACCATCAGGCGGTGACCGCCACTGGCCGCCTCTCCTCGAGCGATCCGAACCTGCAGAACATCCCGGTGCGCAACGAAGAAGGGCGGCGCATTCGCCAGGCCTTTATTGCGCCGGAAGGTTACCGCATCGTCGCGGCCGACTACTCGCAGATCGAGCTGCGCATCATGGCGCATCTGTCACAGGATGAAGGGCTTCTGAAGGCCTTTGCCGAAGGGAAAGACATTCACCGCGCCACGGCGTCGGAAGTCTTCGGCGTGCCGCTGGATAAAGTGACCGGCGAGCAGCGCCGCAGCGCCAAGGCGATTAACTTTGGTTTGATTTACGGCATGAGCGCTTTCGGCCTGGCGCGTCAGCTGGGGATCCCGCGTGGGGAAGCCCAGCGCTATATGGATCTCTACTTCGAACGTTACCCGGGCGTGCTGGATTACATGGAGCGCACCCGTCAGCAGGCTTCCGAGCAGGGCTATGTCAGCACGCTGGACGGCCGCCGTCTGTATCTGCCGGACGTCCGCTCCAGCAACGCCATGCGCCGCAAGGCGGCCGAGCGCGCCGCCATCAACGCCCCGATGCAGGGCACGGCGGCCGATATCATCAAGCGTGCGATGATCGAGGTCGACGCCTGGCTGCAGGGGCAGGAGAAGCCGTTGGTGCGCGCGATCATGCAGGTGCACGATGAATTGGTGTTCGAGGTGCATGAATCGGTGATCGACGAAGCCAGCCAGCGTATCCGCCAACTGATGGAAGGCAGCATGACGCTGGCGGTGCCGCTGAAGGTCGATGTGGGCGTCGGCATGAACTGGGATGAGGCGCACTGATCGCCGGGTTATCGCCGTATGCGCTAACTGGCTAGAAGCTAAGCACTTTTCGTAATTAAGCTACAAGATGCGGCGATAGTTTCCCCAACTTCGCCGTTCTTGCGCCGCAAATTGTGTAAGTAAACTACAAAAAATTCTTTTTCCCTGCGAAAAAATGATGTAGAGTTACAGGCGTAGGGTACAGAGGTAAGATGTTCTATCTTTCAGACCTTTTACTTCACGTAATCGGATTTGGCTGAATATTTAGCCGCCCCAGTCAGTATTGACTGGGGCGTTTTTTATTGTAAAAACAGCAGCAAACCATACGTTTTTCCTATCGCTCGGCTCCGCTTTTCATTTCAGCTTCCGCTCCCTCAATCCGCGTAATTCGGCGAGACAAGCCCGTTTTGGCAATAAGTCTTTATGATGGCTTTATTTCAAAAATGTAATTAGATAACGAAAAATCCCGCCTGCGGCCGATCTGCGGGCATAAAAAAGCCGATGCGGCGAGGCATCGGCTCAAACGTGCGATCAGGGCTTATTCGCCGATGTCCTCTTCCGGCAGCACTTCCGGCGGGATCTCGTTAAACCAGGTGTCCAGCTTCTGGCGCAGCTTGTCGACGCCGATCTTTTTCAGCGATGAGAAGGCTTCGACCTGGACATCCCCCATAAACGGCAGCACCGCTTCACGCACCATGTTGAGCTGCGCCTTGCGTGCGCCGGAGGCCAGCTTGTCGGCCTTGGTCAGCAACACCAGCACCGGCGTGCCGACGTCGACCGCCCATTGGATCATCTGCTGGTCGAGATCTTTCAGCGGATGGCGGATATCCATCAGCACCACCAGCCCTTTCAGGCTGTTGCGCATCTGCAGGTATTCGCCCAGCGCGCGTTGCCATTTGCGCTTCATTTCTTCCGGCACTTCGGCGTAGCCATAACCCGGCAGGTCGACCAGACGAATGCCGTCTTCCACTTCGAACAGGTTGATCAGCTGGGTGCGCCCCGGCGTCTTACTGGTGCGCGCCAGGCTTTTTTGATTGGTCAGCGTATTCAGCGCGCTGGATTTACCGGCGTTGGAACGGCCGGCAAAGGCGACTTCAATTCCTGCATCCCCCGGCAGATGGCGAATATCGGGTGCGCTGGTGACGAAATGGGTCACATGATAGTTGTAGTTCTTGCTGGTCAAAATTTTTCGTCTCCGTGAGGATGGCTAACTGGTTGGCGATTATAACTGCATCAGCGGTAAAAATGGCGTGTTTCTCCGTTTTTAAGCGGCGGGGCGCGATAAAACGGCAGTTATGCCGACCGTACGTTGTGAGACATTTGCCATTCGAATCGCGGGTAATGTCGCTTTATTCGAAAGCGATATTTCTGTTTCTATTTTAAAAACAATGTGTTGTTTTTTCGTTGTGTGGAAATGTCAGTCAAATCGGCGTCAGGTGCCTTGAGCCTTCGCAACAATAACGTAAAGTACTCGTTAACGCAGGGTTGCGCAGGATTAGGGAACATCCGGGAAGGATGACAAATCTCAGGGAATGCACAGGGCGTGCAATGAGTGCCAGGATGAACGCAAAAGGAAGTGACCCTTTCGCACCGGAATAGGCGGCAGGCACATCGGATGGTGAAGTATCGGCAGTTTGGATGCCCGCAGGAAGCACGCTCGGGAAGAGCGGATGCGAATGGATTGCGCCATGGACGATTTTCCTTTCAGGATGAAGGACGTAGTGGCAGGGAATGCGGTTATAGCAGAAGGAAAAACCGGGATGTTGCATGTGCGCAAGGAGCGCGTAACAGGAATACCCTTCGCAAGAAGGTGCGAAATAGGCGGCAGGTTTAACCTGCCGCCTTTTTTCTTTGTCCGCTTTCTGCTAGATTCCGCCGCAATTCTATACTGAATCTACATACCTAAGAGCACACGCTATGAACCAGCCATCAAAAGCACCTCGCGGCAGCGCGGCGAAGTCAAAAACGAAAAAGAAAAGCCGTATGGAGCTCGATCAGGAAGCGCGCGAGCGCAAACGCCTGAAAAAGCGCCGCGGCCACGCTTCCGGTTCACGCACCCAGGTTGAGTCCGGCAGCCAAAAAAACAAATCGGCGGCGGAAGCCAAAGATCCGCGTATCGGCAGTAAAGTGCCGGTTGCGCTGGTGGTCGACGAAACCAAAGTGAAGGCCAAACCGCAGCCGAAGCCAAAGGCCGAAGCGAAACCGCGCCTGTCGCCGGAAGAAGAGCTGGCGAAGCTCGAAAATGACGAACGCCTGAACGCGCTGCTGGATCGCATCGACGATGGCGAAACGCTGAACGCGCAAGAACAGGCGTATGTCGATAAGACGCTGGATCGTATCGATGTGCTGATGGACGTGCTGGGCATCGAGCTGGGCGATGAAGACGACGAGGAAGAAGAAGAGAAGCAGGAAGATATTCTGAAGCTGCTGAAAGGCGGCAACCCGAAAGACGCCTTTTAACGCGCCATGTGGCTGATCCCGACAATAGCCCTACTCTTGATGTGTTATCTGCTGTGGTTATTCGGTAAACTATGGCGGCTGTCTAAGCGCAAAGCGCGTTTTCGCAGCGCTTCCGTGGCCAGACAGCGCAGACAACCGCCCCTCTCCCGGCCCGGTAGAAAAAGATATCGGAAGGAGTGAGCATGTCAGAGCAGACGATTGTCTGGGATTTGGCCCTGATCCAAAAATATAACTACTCAGGGCCGCGTTATACTTCATACCCCACGGCGCTGGAGTTTAACCAGCGCTACGACGAAGCGGCGTTTCAACGCGCCGCGGCGCGCTACCCTGAGCGGCCGCTGTCGCTGTACGTGCATATCCCTTTCTGCCATAAGCTGTGCTATTTCTGCGGCTGCAACAAGCTGGTGACGCGCCAGACGCACAAGGCCGACGAATACCTGAACGTTTTGGCGCAAGAGATCGCCAGCCGTGCGCCGCTGTTCGCCGGCCGCAAGGTTGGCCAGATGCACTGGGGCGGCGGTACGCCAACCTACCTGGACAAAGCGCAAATCAGCCGGCTGGTGGCGCTGCTGCGCGAACATTTTGATTTTCTGCCCGATGCGGAGATGTCGATCGAAGTCGATCCGCGCGAGATAGAGCTGGATGTGCTCGATCATTTACGCGCCGAAGGCTTTAACCGTTTGAGCATGGGGGTGCAGGATTTCAACAAGCAGGTGCAGCAGTTGGTCAACCGCGAGCAGGACGAAGCCTTCATCTTCGCTCTGATCGAACGGGCCAAAGCGCTGGGCTTTCGCTCGACCAATATCGATCTGATCTACGGCCTGCCGAAACAGACGCCGGAAAGCTTCGCTTTCACGCTGCAGCGGGTGGCCGAACTGAATCCCGATCGCCTCAGCGTGTTCAACTACGCGCATATGCCGAATTTGTTCGCCGCCCAGCGCAAGATCAAAGACGCCGATCTGCCCAGCGCGCAGCAGAAGTTGGATATCTTGCAGCAGAGCATCGCGTTCCTGACTGACGCCGGCTATCAGTTCATCGGTATGGATCACTTTGCACATCCGGACGACGAGCTGGCGATCGCCCAACGCGAAGGCAAGCTGCACCGCAATTTCCAGGGCTACACCACCCAGGGCGACAGCGATCTGCTGGGGCTGGGCGTGTCGGCCATCAGCATGCTCGGCGACAGCTATGCGCAGAACCAGAAAGAGCTGAAGCATTACTATGACAGCGTATCTGCGCAGGGCAACGCCCTGTGGCGCGGGCTGGCGCTGACGGACGACGATTGCCTGCGGCGCGATCTGATCAAAACGTTGATCTGCAACTTCCGGTTGGCGTATCAGCCGCTCGAACGGCAATACGGCATCGATTTCACCGCTTACTTCGCCGAAGACCTGCAGCTGCTGGCGCCGTTTGAACGCGATGGGCTGGTGGAGCGCGATGAGCAAGGCATTAGCGTCACGCCGCGCGGGCGCCTGCTGATCCGCAATATCTGCATGTGTTTCGACCGCTATCTGCGGCAACAGGCGCGCAGCCAGCAGTTCTCTCGGGTGATCTGAGGATGAAAAAACAGCCGCTGATGCGGCTGTTTTTTTAACTGAAGAAGTTAATCAGCGTGGCGCACAGCACCGCGGCGACCGCCGCCTGCGGAGTGTGGCTGGCGGCGGAGCCCAGCTCCGCGCCCTGAGAAATGAATGCGATGAATGAGTCCAGCATCGTCAACCTCCAGAGTGTGCGACACGATCATACTGCGCCCGCACCGGCTGTAAAGCCTGCGGTTGGCGTTTTTTTGTGCGCCGGACTGCGTTTTTCATCATCCATCCCCGTTCCTATTCCATGCCCAGCTCTTTAAGCTTGCGGGTGAGGGTATTGCGCCCCCAACCCAGCAGGCGCGCGGCTTCCTGTTTGTGCCCCTGGGTGTGGCGCAGGGCGGTGGTGAGCAGCGTGCGCTCCATTTCCGGCTGGGCTTCCGACAGCAGGTTTTGATGACCGGAACGCAGCGCGCGATCGGCCCACTGCGCCAGCAGCGTGGCCCAGCTGTCCGGCAGACTGTGGCTGGGGCTCTCCGGCGCGGCGGTTTCGAACAGCTCACCCGGCAGATCCTGAATCAGCACTTCCTGCCCGGCGGCCATCACCGTCAGCCAGCGGCAGGTGTTCTCCAACTGGCGCACGTTGCCCGGCCAGGGCAGGCGAGTCAGCGCAGTTTCGGTTTCCGGATGCAGGTTCTTGGCCTCGACGCCCAGCTCTTTGGCGGCGATCTGCAGGAAGTGGCGCGCCAGCCGCGGGATGTCTTCACGGCGCTCGCGCAGCGGCGGCAGGTGTACGCGGATCACGTTCAGGCGGTGGAACAGATCCTCGCGGAACTTGCCTTCCTGTACCCGCAGCTCCAGGTTCTGGTGCGTGGCGGCGATGATGCGCACGTCGACCTTCACCGGCGCATAGCCGCCGACCCGGTAGAACTGGCCGTCCGCCAGCACCCGCAGCAGGCGCGTTTGCACGTCGAGCGGCATATCGCCGATCTCGTCGAGGAACAGCGTGCCGCCGTCGGCCTGTTCAAAGCGCCCCTGGCGGATTTGGTTAGCGCCGGTGAAGGCGCCTTTCTCGTGGCCGAACAGCTCGGACTCGATCAGATCCTTGGGAATAGCGGCCATGTTCAGGGCGATGAACGGTGATTTGGCGCGCGGGCTGTGGCGGTGCAGCGCATGCGCCACCAGCTCTTTACCGGTGCCGGATTCGCCGTTGATCAGCACGCTGATCGACGAACGCGAGAGCCGGCCGATGATGCGAAACACGTCCTGCATCGCCGGCGCCTCGCCGATGATGTCCGCCGCCGGATCGCTGGCCGGCTGGCTGCGCACCGGCTGCTGCTGTTCCTGATAATGGCTGATGGCGCGCTCGACCAGCGCCACCGCTTCGTCGATGTCGAACGGCTTCGGCAGGTAGTCGAAGGCCCCTTGCTGATAAGCGCTGACGGCGGCGTCCAAATCCGAATGCGCGGTCATGATGATCACCGGCAGCATCGGGTGACGCTGTTTGATCTGCTTGAGCAGCGCCAGACCATCAATGCCCGGCATGCGGATATCGGACAGCAGCACGTCGGGAGTTTGCGTGGCCAAGGCTTCCAGCACGTCATTGCCGCCTTCGAAGGTGGCGCAGCTCAGGCCCGCGCCGGTGAGCGCGCGCTCAAGCACCCAGCGGATGGAGCTATCGTCATCGACGATCCAGACTATCCCTCGTTGCATTGCAAACCTCACTGACGAATGGGCAGGTAGACCGAGAATTCGGTATGACCTGGCCAACTGTTGAATTCAATTTTTCCGCAATGCTGATCGATCAGATTGCGGGCGATGGATAATCCCAGGCCGGTACCGCCTTCACGGCCGCTGACCATCGGGTAGAACAGCGTGTCCTGCAGCTGCGCCGGCACGCCGGGGCCGTCGTCTTCGACGTCGATGCGCGCCGCCAGTCGGTAGCGGGTGCCGTGCAACGTAATCTGAAACGCGGTGCGGGTGCGCAGCGTGATGGTGCCGCCCGCCTCGCCCAACGCCTGTAGCGCATTGCGGGTGATGTTCAGCAGCACCTGTTCTATCTGATCCGGATCGTGGGCCATTTCCGGCAGGCTCGGATCGTAGTCGCGCACCAGCGTGACGTTATCCGGCATTTCCAGCGACACCAGTTGGCAGACGCGCTCCGCGACCTGATGGATGCTTTGGGTGATGTGCTGGCCGGGCCGTTGCGGCCCGAGCAGGCGATCCACCAGATTGCGCAGCCGATCGGCCTGCTCAATGATCACCTTGGTGTATTCGGTCAGCGCCGGATCGGGCAGCGCCTTGGCCAGCAGCTGCGCCGCGCCCCGCAGGCCGCCCAGCGGGTTTTTGATTTCGTGCGCCAAACCGCGCACCAGATCGCGGGCCGCCACCTGTTGGGCATGCTGCAGCTGTTCCTGGCTCAGGCGGCGCTGATTGTCCATCGGCGCCAGTTCGACCAAGATATAGCCTTCCGGCAGCGCCTGAGCGGTCAGGGAAAGGATATGCGCGCGGCCGTCGACCACTAGGGTCACTTCGTTATCGGTGAAGCCCTGCCCGGCGCGCAGGCTTTCGCGCATCAAAGAGACGTTCAGCGAAAAATAACCGAGCAAATCGGGCAGCGGCGTACCGAACAGCTTGCGGGAGCTTTGCGCCAGCAGCTGCTGTGCCGCCGGGTTGGCGTAGTGAACCGCCAGTGAGTCATCCAACAGCAGGATGCTGTTGATGAGTGAATTGAGGATCTGCCCAGCATCGGGCAGCTTGCCAGTTGCCATACAGCAGACTCCTGCACCTTTTTAGTGCATCTATCCTACTCCATCCGGGATCGACACGGTATGGAATAGTTTTGCAGAAAATACGGTGGAGAAAAAAACCCATCCGAAGATGGGCTGAAAGTTTCCACGGCAACAAAAAAGCGATAACAAAAATTGTGGGCGCCGTCCGCCAGGGCAGACGGCGCGGGTAGAACTTAGACGCTGTAGTACAGTTCGAACTCGACCGGGTGTGGCGTCATGCGAATGCGGTCCATCTCTTCTTTGCGCAGTTCGATGTAGGCATCGATCGCATCGTCGGTGAACACGCCGCCGCGGGTCAGGAACTCGCGGTCTTCGTTCAGTGCGGCCATCGCCTCGTCCAGCGAGCCGGCCACTTTTGGGATCTCGGCTTCTTCTTCCGGCGGCAGGTCGTACAGGTTTTTGTCCATGGCGTCGCCAGGGTGGATCTTGTTGATGATGCCGTCCAGGCCGGCCATCAGCAGCGCGGCGAAGCACAGGTATGGGTTAGCCGCCGGATCCGGGAAGCGGGCTTCGATGCGGCGCGCTTTCGGGCTGGCGACCACCGGGATACGGATGGACGCGGAACGGTTACGGGCGGAGTAAGCCAGCATCACCGGCGCTTCGTAGCCCGGCACCAGACGTTTGTACGAGTTGGTGGTCGGGTTGGCCAGCGCGTTGATCGCCTTGGCGTGCTTGATGATGCCGCCGATGTAGAACAGCGCGGTTTCAGACAGGCCGCCGTATTTGTCGCCGGCGAACAGGTTGGTGCCGTTCTTGGACAGCGACATATGGCAGTGCATGCCGGAACCGTTGTCGCCGAACATAGGCTTCGGCATGAAGGTCGCGGTTTTACCGAAGGCGTGCGCCACGTTGTGCACTACGTACTTGTAGATCTGAATTTCGTCGGCTTTCTTGGTCATGGTGTTGAAGCGGGTCGCCACTTCGTTCTGACCGGCGGTCGCCACTTCGTGGTGGTGCGCTTCAACCACCAGGCCCATCTCTTCCATGGTCAGACACATGGTGGAACGCAGATCCTGCGAAGAGTCGACCGGTGGAACCGGGAAGTAACCGCCTTTCACCGCCGGACGGTGGCCTTTGTTGCCGCCGTCGTATTTTGTGCCGGAGTTCCAGGCGCCTTCGATATCGTCGATCGCCACGTGGGAACCGCGGATGCTGCTGCCGAAGCGGATGTCATCGAACAGGAAGAACTCAGGCTCTGGCCCGAACAGCACGGTGTCCGCGATGCCGGAGGAGCGCAGGAAGTCTTCGGCGCGTTTGGAAATGGAGCGCGGGTCGCGATCATAGCCTTGCATGGTGCCCGGCTCGAGAATGTCGCAGCGAATGATCAGCGTAGGTTCTTCGAAGAATGGATCCAGAACCGCCGTGCTGGCGTCCGGCATCAGCACCATGTCAGATTCGTTGATGCCCTTCCAACCACCGATAGAGGAGCCGTCAAACATTTTACCTTCTTCGAAGAAGTCGGCGTTTACCTGGTGAGCCGGGATAGTCACGTGCTGTTCCTTACCCTTGGTGTCAGTGAAACGCAGGTCTACGAATTTCACTTCATGCTCATTCAGCATCGTCAAAACGTGTTCAGCGGACATACTTAACTCTCCCGGTTTATCATTGTCGTCGTCGTGGAACGAATCTGTGGAACTGGCTTTTTTCGCCTTGAAAAGACTAAAGCGAAAAGCGTGCCAACTTTTAAAAAAGGCTTTCATCGCCTTTCTGCGCGGGTTTTACCCAACCCCAGTATGCACCATCAGTGATAAATTGCACCGAAATGGTGCAATTGGAGCGAGCGAGGGCACTGAAATGGTGCAAAAGTGCAACGATTGCGGCTTTTTGCACCGTGAAAGGGATCACAAACTGACCGGTACGCGGTTGTTTATAAGAGATGGTTGTGATCTTGTTTAGTCCCTCGCTTAATACGTGTACAATAGCGCGCTATTTCTAATGCCCGAGGCAAAGCTGTGATCGAAAATTTGCGTAACATCGCCATTATTGCCCACGTTGACCATGGTAAAACCACCCTGGTTGATAAGCTGCTGCAACAATCCGGTACTTTCGGAGAGCGTGCGGAAGCCACCGAACGCGTAATGGACTCCAACGATTTGGAGAAAGAGCGTGGGATTACCATCCTCGCAAAAAACACCGCCATTAATTGGAACGGTTACCGTATCAACATCGTGGATACCCCAGGACACGCCGACTTCGGCGGCGAGGTAGAGCGCGTGATGTCGATGGTTGACTCGGTGCTGCTGGTTGTGGATGCAATGGATGGCCCTATGCCGCAAACCCGCTTCGTGACCAAGAAGGCCTTCGCCAATGGTCTGAAGCCGATCGTGGTCATCAACAAGGTTGACCGCCCTGGCGCGCGCCCTGACTGGGTTGTGGATCAGGTGTTCGACCTGTTCGTGAACCTCGATGCGACCGACGAGCAGCTCGACTTCCCGATCATCTACGCTTCTGCGCTGAACGGCATCGCCGGCGTCGACCACACCGACATGGCGGAAGACATGACCCCGCTGTATCAGGCGATCGTCGACCACGTGTCTGCGCCGCAGGTTGAGCTGGAAGCGCCATTCCAGATGCAGATCTCCCAGTTGGACTACAACAACTACCTGGGCGTTATCGGCATCGGCCGCATCAAGCGCGGTAAAGTGAAGCCGAACCAGCAGGTCACCATCATCGACAGCGAAGGCAAAACTCGCAACGGTAAAGTGGGTAAAGTGCTGGGTCACCTGGGTCTGGAGCGTATCGACAGCACCCTGGCGGAAGCGGGCGACATCATCGCCATCACCGGCCTGGGCGAGCTGAACATCTCCGACACCATCTGCGACACCAACGCCGTAGAAGCGCTGCCGGCGCTGTCCGTCGACGAACCGACCGTCACCATGTTCTTCAACGTCAACACCTCGCCGTTCTGCGGTAAAGAAGGCAAGTACGTGACGTCGCGTCAGATCCTTGACCGTCTGAACAAAGAGCTGGTGCACAACGTGGCGCTGCGCGTTGAAGAAACCGACGATGCGGACGCCTTCCGCGTATCCGGTCGTGGCGAGCTGCACCTGTCGGTGCTGATCGAAAACATGCGCCGTGAAGGTTTCGAGCTGGCGGTTTCCCGTCCGAAAGTTATCTTCCGCGAAATCGATGGCCGCAAGCAGGAGCCATTCGAGAACGTGACGCTGGATATCGAAGAGCAGCATCAGGGTTCCGTGATGCAGGCGATGGGCGAGCGTAAAGCCGACCTGAAAAACATGGATCCGGACGGTAAGGGCCGCGTGCGTCTCGACTACGTGATCCCAAGCCGCGGTCTGATCGGCTTCCGTAACGAATTCATGACCATGACTTCGGGTACCGGTCTGCTGTACTCCACCTTCAGCCACTACGACGACGTGCGTCCGGGCGAAGTGGGCCAGCGTCAGAACGGCGTGCTGATCTCCAACGGCCAGGGCAAAGCGGTCGCGTTCGCGCTGTTCGGCCTGCAGGATCGCGGCAAGCTGTTCCTGGGCCACGGTGCGGAAGTGTATGAAGGCCAGATCATCGGTATTCACTCACGTTCCAACGACCTGACCGTAAACTGCCTGACCGGTAAGAAGCTGACCAACATGCGTGCTTCCGGTACTGACGAAGCGACTACCCTGGTTCCGGCCATCAAAATGACCCTGGAGCAAGCTCTGGAGTTCATCGATGACGACGAACTGGTAGAAGTGACGCCAACCTCGATCCGTATCCGTAAGCGTCACCTGACGGAAAACGATCGTAAGCGTGCCAGCCGCGGTCCAAAAGACGCTTAATCGCTGATTGAGTGTCTCATGCTTAGGGCGCGGTTCTCGCGCCCTGAGTTTTTTCCTCTGTTGTTCCCCGTTTGTGCGGCGCGCTATGCGCTTTTCCGTTCGCTCCCTGTTCAGCTGTTCCTTTTCCCGCTACAGTGAAATCTCACCGGCCCATCAGGAGAGGACTATGCTGTATATCTTTGATTTAGGTAATGTGATCGTCGATATCGATTTCAAGCGTGTGCTGGGCGTGTGGAGCAATTTGAGCGGTACGCCGTTGGCGGTGCTGTCCGATCGTTTCGCCATGGGTGAGGTGTTCCAGCAACATGAGCGCGGTGAAATCAGCGACGAAGACTTCGCCGGCAAGCTGTGCGATGAAATGGGCATCGCGCTCAGCTTCGAACAATTCGCCACCGGCTGGCAGGCGGTATTCGTCGCGCTGCGCCCGGAAGTGATCGACATCATGCAGCGCCTGCGCAACGAAGGTCACCGGGTGGTGGTGCTGTCGAACACCAACCGTCTGCACTGCAACTACTGGCCGCAGCACTATCCTGAAGTGGCCGCCGCCGCCGATCATCTCTATTTGTCGCAAGATCTCGGCATGCGCAAGCCGGAGGCCGATATCTATCAACATGTGCTGGCCGCGGAAAATACCGCCGCCGCCGACGCGGTGTTCTTCGACGATCACCCGGCGAACGTCCTCGCCGCGCAAGCGCTGGGGATCAAGACGGTGCACGTCACCGATCGCGACGTGGTGCCGGCCTATTTTGCCCAATGAGCGCAGGGCGCGTTAAGCTTAAGGCGTATCAACGGACATCAAGGAGTGACCATGTCGTTTTTCCGCCGCAAGAAGCTGCCCCCTGCGATTAAGCCCGGCGTTACTTTTGGGCGTTTGCTGTACCAGCGCATCGACCACGATGGCCTGACGATGCTGGCGGGCCATCTCGCCTATGTTTCTCTGCTGTCGCTGGTGCCGTTGGTCACCGTGGTGTTCGCGCTGTTCGCCGCTTTCCCGATGTTTGCCGACATCAGCGAACAGCTGAAGCGCTTTGTTTTTGCCAATTTCGTGCCGGCCGCCGGCAATGTGATCCAGAACTACCTGGAGCAGTTCGTCGCCAACTCCAACAAGATGACCGCCGTCGGCACCTGCGGGCTGATTGTCACCGCGCTGTTGCTGATCTCCTCGGTGGACAGCGTGCTGAACACCATCTGGCGCAGCAAGAACAAACGGCCGATCGTCTTCTCCTTCGCCGTGTACTGGATGGTGCTGACGCTGGGGCCGCTGCTGGTGGGCGCCAGCATGGCCATCAGTTCCTACCTGCTGTCGCTCAACTGGCTGGCGCAGACCGGCGTCAACGGCCTGGTGGATCAGGTGCTGCGCATCTTTCCGCTGATTTTGTCGTGCACCTCCTTCTGGCTGCTGTATTGCATCGTGCCGACGGTGCGCGTGCCGCCCAAAGACGCGCTGATCGGCGCGGTGGTGGCCGGATTGCTGTTCGAGCTGGGCAAGAAGGGATTCGCGCTGTACGTCACCATGTTCCCTTCCTATCAGCTGATTTACGGCGTGCTGGCGGTGATCCCGATTTTATTCCTGTGGGTCTACTGGAGCTGGTGTATCGTGTTACTCGGCGCGGAAATCACCGTGACCATCGGCGAATACCGCGACTACCGCCGGCAGAAGGCGGAACAACAGGAACCAAAACCAGAAGGGCAGCAGGAATGATTGCGTTGATTCAACGGGTGTTAAACGCCAGCGTCACGGTAGGTGGCGAGACGGTAGGCAAAATTGGCCCCGGTTTGTTAGTGTTATTGGGCGTGGAGCAGGGCGATAACGAGCAAAAAGCGCAGCGCCTGTGCGAACGCGTGTTGGGATACCGCATTTTCGGCGACGAGAACGACAAGATGAACCTCAACGTCCAGCAGGCCGGGGGCAGCGTGCTGGTCGTTTCGCAGTTCACCCTGGCGGCGGACACCCAGAAGGGCATGCGGCCCAGCTTCTCGCGCGGCGCCGCGCCTTTGGTCGCCGATCGGTTGTATCAATATTTTGTTGGCCAATGCCGCGAACGCGGCGTAGAGACCCAGACCGGCGAGTTCGCCGCCGACATGCAGGTGGCGCTGGTCAACGATGGTCCGGTGACATTCTGGCTACAGGTCTAAGCATTCGGAGAACAGGCGTCTATGTATCACCTACGAGTACCCGTAACAGAGCAAGAACTGAAGGAATATTACCAGTTTCGCTGGGAAATGCTGCGCAAGCCGCTGCACCAGCCGGTGGGTTCGGAAAAGGATGCCTATGACGCCATGGCCCATCACCAAATGGTGGTGGACGAGGCCGGTAAAATCGTCGCCATCGGGCGGCTGTACATCAATGCCGACAACGAGGCGGCGATCCGTTTTCTGGCGGTAGACCCGACGTTGCAGGATAAAGGGCTCGGGACGCTGGTAGCGATAACGCTGGAGTCCGTCGCGCGGCAGGAAGGCGTGAAGCGGGTGGTGTGCAGCGCCCGTGAAGACGCGGTGGATTTCTTCGCCAAGCTGGGGTTCGTCAATCAGGGCGAGATCACCGCGCCGCAGACCACCCCGATCCGTCACTTCTTGATGATTAAACCGGTGGCGACGCTGGACGATATCCTGCATCGCCCCGACTGGTGCGGCCAATTGCAGCAGGCCTGGTATGAACATATCCCGCTGAGCGAAAAGATGGGCGTGCGCATCAGCCAATACACCGGCCAGCGCTTCGTCACCACCATGCCTGAGATCGGCAACCAGAATCCGCACCATACGCTGTTTGCCGGCAGCCTGTTCTCACTGGCGACGCTGACCGCTTGGGGGCTGATTTGGCTGCTGTTGCGCGAGCGCCATCTCGGCGGCACCATCATTCTGGCGGACGCGCACATTCGCTACAGCAAACCGATCACCGGCAGGCCGCGGGCGGTGGCGGATCTCGGTTCGCTGAGCGGTGATTTGGCGCGTCTGGCGCGCGGCCGCCGCGCGCGCGTGCACGCCGAAGTGCATCTGTTCGGCGATGAGGATAAGGGCGCGGTGTTCGAAGGCACTTACATGGTGCTGCCGGCCGAGCCGGATGTGCCGCTGGATCAGGGCGGCTCTGAAGCGCTGGAGGAGTAAGGCGGCGGCCCTGCCTGAGGGCGGGCCGCGCAGTGCATTACGGCAGCTGTTGGTTCACCGTCTGGCCGTCGCCGGCGGTGGCTTGCAGAGTCCCCTTCAATGAAGCTTTGAACGGCCCGTCGCTGTTCAGCAGCCCTTTCAACTGCAGCTCAAGGTTGCCGTCGCCCGTCAGCGGCACCGGCTGCCATCCCCATTGCTGCAAGGTATTGAGCGGTACCGAGCGGCCGTGCAGCATCAGCTGGAACGGCTTGCCCGGCAACTGATCGACGGTCGCTTTGGCCTCAAGCAACCCATTAGGCATGAAGGCGCTGAGTTCGGTGACGGCGATCTGGCTGGCGTCGGCGTTCAGCGCCAGCGAAGGGCGCCGCACGTCGATCTTGTTGAAGGTCGCCTCGCTGCCGTTCAGGTTCAGCGAACCGGACCATATGCCCCACTGGTGGTCGCGCGCCAGCAGCAGGTTGCTGCCGTAACCGTCCAGCGCGGTGATCTGGAACGGGAACGCCGGGTTGATGTCGATGATCAGATTGCGGTTGGTGGTCAGCTTGGTGACGTACACCTCGGCCAGCCAGTCCGGCAGCGGTTTCAGCCACAGCTCGCGCCAGTCGATAGGCAGGGTGTACTCCAGCGCCGCCATGGCCACTTCATCCAGCTGCAGGCGTTTGCCGGCGCGCAGCCAATTGCCGGAGGTGCGCAGCAGCCCGCCTTCCCAACGGGTGGTGAACTGCTGAATGGCGATGCCGGCGGAGGAGAGGCGCAGGGTGGCGATCGGGTCGATCAGGTGGAAACCGCCGTTGATCACATCACTGGCATTGACGTTGAGAGAGCCGTCTTCGCTGCGCCAGTCGCCTTTTTCGATGCTGACGTTTTGCAGCGACAGATCGAGATCGTTAAACGCCCACGCCTTGCCTTCCAGGCGCGCGTCGATCAGATCGAAACGCTTGAGGGTGACCGGCGGCAGGGCGGTAAAGCGCCGCATGAATTCCGCCAACGTCATCGGGGTCTGCAGGCGCACGCCGCTCAGCCGCAGGCGATCCACCTGCCAACTGCCGTCGGCGGCGCGGCTGGCTACGCCGGTCAGGTCGCCCTGCGCCAGATCGGCGCCGAAATTGTTCAACAGCAGCTGACCCTGCTTTTGCTCCCCCTGCACCAACACCTTCGAAGCGGGGATGCCGTTCAGCGTCATCGAACCGGCGCTGAACTGGAACTGATTGTTGTCCCCCAGCAGATGGCCGGCCAGCGGGCGCCACGGCGTGATGCCGGCATTGACCTGCTGCGCGTTGAGCTGCCACGCGTTATCGTTGGATTGCAGCGCCATGTTGCTCAGTTGCAGCACGTCGGCCTGTACAGGCAGCGCCGCAGTCTGCGGCTGCACGTTCAGCGTGCCGTCACGCAGCGTGACGCTGTGGAAATAGCGCGGTTCGGTGATTTGGCGCAGGCTGAGGCCGAGATCGACGCGTTTGGCGGCCAGCGCCTGCGGCTGGCCGCTGCGCGCCAGCTGCACGTCTTCCAGAGCGATCTGGTCCGGTTGACTCCACGAATGGGTGATTTTTCCTATCGACAGGCGGTATTCGCTGTTGTCGCTGATCCAGGCGCTCAGGCGGCCTGCCGCCCAGCGGGTTTGCCCGACCAGGTACAGCAGCACCATCGCCAGCACGATCAGCAGCAGCAACGTCAGCAACAGCTTTCCGATAAATTTCATCGTCTACATCCGCATCGGTCAAGAAAGATACCCTGTTTATGCCGCAATTGGCTGGGCATCTCAAGGGCAATGGTCTGATAGACAATAAAAAACGGCCGCAAGCGGCCGTTTGAACGCCAATGGGCGGGTTACTTTTTCTCGTGTTCCTGCGGGAACACCAGGTTCAGCACGATGGCGGTAATGCCGCCGGCGGCGATGCCGGAAGAGAGCAGGGTTTTCAGCCAGTCCGGCGCGAACTGCAGGATCAGCGGCTGCTGGGAGACGCCCATGCCGACGGCCAGCGATAGCGCCATGATCATGATGGCGCGGCGGTTCAGGCGCTCGCGCGACACGATGCGCACGCCGGAGGCGGCGATGGTGCCGAACATCACGATGGTCGCGCCGCCCAGTACCGGCTCGGGGATGTGCTGCACGAAGCCGGCCACCGCCGGGAACAGCCCCAGCGCGATCAGCATCAGCGCCACCACGAAGCCGACATAGCGGCTGGCGACGCCGGTCAGCTGGATCACGCCGTTGTTCTGGCCGAAGCAGGAGTTGGGGAAGGTGTTGAATACCGCCGACAGCATCGAGTTCAGGCCGTTGGCCAGTACGCCGCCCTTCAGGCGCTTCATGTACAGCGGCCCGCTGACAGGCTGCTCGGAGACGTCGGAAGTGGCGGTGATGTCGCCGATGGTTTCCAGCGAGGTGACCATAAAGATCAGCATCAGCGGCAGCAGCAGGTTCCAGTCGAAGCCCAGGCCGTAATAGAGCGGCGTGGGGATGGTGATCGCCGCCGTTGGAGCTGCCGGTGCGTCGGCGGGCAGCATGTCCATCGCCCAGGCCAACAGATAGCCGACCGCCATGGCGATCACCAGCGAAGCGACGCGCAGGTAAGGGTTGCGCTGGCGGTTCAGCAGGATGATGACCGCCAGCACCGCGCCGGCCAGCAGCAGGTTTTTCGGTGAGCCGAAGCTGTGATCGTTCATCGCGGCATAACCGCCGCCGATCGAGGTCAGACCGACCTGAATCAGCGACAGGCCAATGATCATCACCACGATGCCGGAAACCAGCGGGGTGATGATGCGGCGCGCCAGATGCAGCACGCGCGACAGTAAAATTTCGGTGCAAGAAGCGACCATCAGGGTGCCGAACAGCGCGGCCATCATGGTCGGCACGTCGGCGCCGCCGTTTTTCAGCGCCAGACCGCCCATGATCAGCGGCGAAACGAAATTGAAGCTGGTGCCCTGAATCGACAACAGCCCGGAACCCACCGGTCCCCAGGTTTTGATTTGTAGAATGGAAGCCAGACCGGAGGCGAACAGCGACATGCTGATGATGTGCTGGGTATCCTGTGCCGGCAGGCCCAGCGCCTGGCAGATCAGCAGAGCCGGTGTGATCACCGCGACGAACATCGCCAGCAGATGCTGACCGGCGGCAAACAGCGTTTGCGGCAGCGGCGGGCGATCTTCCAGGCGATAAATCAGTTCACTGGCGCGGGGTTCTGAGGCGGCTTGGCGCGCGGCATCAAGCTCGGAGGATGACATGCTCATGGTGTGGCGTTTCCAGATACGGCAAAGCAGGCATTTTAATGCCCCGCCCCGCAAAAGCAAACGGTTGCGCGCAAATATTATGTTGCCGACTTTCCCGTTTATGTCGCATTTTCATTCATTTTTTCTTGTCATCTCAGCGTTTTTTACTTCTAATCCTGCACTCATCAAGTTTAAAAACTAAGTGGTTTTCTATAACTTATTATTTTTATTTGGATCTTTTCCCTTACATGGAGTACCTGGATGTTTCATCTTGATACTTATGGCACGTTAGTCGCGGCGACGCTGGTTTTGCTTCTCGGAGGCAAGTGCGTCAGAAGCATTCCCCTGCTGCGAAAATATACCATTCCCGCTCCCGTCGCCGGCGGTTTGCTGGTGGCCCTCCTGCTGTTAGCCCTGAAAAAGTTCGCCAACTGGGAAATCAGCTTTGACATGTCGCTGAAGGATCCGCTGATGCTGGCCTTCTTCGCCACCATCGGCCTGAACGCCAACCTGGCGCGGTTGCGCGCCGGCGGCAAGGCGCTGATGGTATTCCTGTTCGTGGTGCTGGGGCTGCTGCTGGTGCAGAACGCCATCGGCATCGGCATGGCGAAAATGCTGGGGTTGGATCCGCTGATGGGTCTGATCGCCGGGTCGATCACCCTGTCGGGCGGCCACGGCACCGGGGCGGCCTGGAGCAAGCTGTTCATCGAGCGCTACGGCTTTGAAAACGCGACGGAAGTCGCCATGGCCTGCGCCACCTTCGGCCTGGTGCTGGGCGGCCTGATCGGCGGCCCGGTGGCGCGCTATCTGGTCAAACACTCCTCTACGCCGGAAGGCACCCCGGAAGACAGCGTGCAGCCGAGCGGTTTCGAGAAGCCGGAAAGCGGCCGCCTGATCACCTCGCTGGTGATGATCGAAACCATCGCCATGATCGCCATCTGTCTGAGCCTGGGGCAGCTGATTGCCGGCCTGCTGAACGGTACGGTGTTTGAGCTGCCTAACTTCGTTTGCGTGCTGTTCGTCGGGGTGATCCTCAGCAACACCCTGGCCTTCACCGGTTTCTATACCGTGTTCGAACGGGCGGTATCGGTGCTGGGTAATGTCAGCCTGTCGCTGTTCCTGGCGATGGCGTTGATGAGCCTGCGCCTGTGGGAGCTGGCTTCGCTGGCGTTGCCGATGCTGGCGATCCTGGCGGTGCAGACGCTGGTGATGGCGCTGTACGCGATCTTTGTTACTTACCGGGTGATGGGCAAGAACTACGACGCGGCGGTGCTGGCCGCCGGCCACTGCGGCTTCGGCATGGGCGCCACGCCGACGGCGATCGCCAACATGCAGGCGATCACCGATCGCTTCGGCCCGTCGCATCTGGCGTTTCTGGTGGTGCCGATGGTGGGGGCGTTCTTTATCGATATCGCCAACGCCATCGTCATCAAGCTGTATCTGCTGCTGCCGGTGTTCCCGGCGGTGGGGTGATATCGCGAGTCATCACGAAAAGGGCGCCGCAGGCGCCCTTTTTATGCGTTGGAGTAGCGCGCCTTCTCCGGCAGCCAGCGTTCGATCAGCGCCTGGGCGTGTTCCGGATAGTGCTGATGGAGATGGCGAGCGACGCGCTGCACTTCGGGGATCATCGCCTGGTCGCGCAGCAGATCCGCCACCTTGAATTCGGCGCTGCCGGTCTGGCGGGTGCCCAGCAGCTCGCCCGGGCCGCGGATCTCCAGATCGCGCTGCGCGATGACAAAGCCGTCGTTGCTGTCGCGCAGCACTTGCAGGCGCGTTTGCGCGGTTTTGCTCAGCGGCGTTTTGTACAGCAGCACCCAGTGTGAGGCCACCGCGCCGCGCCCTACGCGGCCGCGCAGCTGGTGCAGCTGCGCCAGGCCCAGCCGTTCCGGGTTTTCGATGATCATCAGGCTGGCGTTCGGTACGTCGACGCCGACTTCGATCACCGTGGTGGCGACCAGCAGCTGCAGCTCGCCCTGTTTAAACGCCTGCATCACCGCCTGCTTCTCCTGCGCTTTCATGCGGCCGTGCACCAGCGCCACCTTCAGCTCCGGCAATGCGGCTTTCAATTCCTCCCAAGTGGCTTCTGCCGCCTGCGCTTCCAGCAGCTCAGATTCCTCGATCAGCGTACACACCCAGTAAGCCTGCCGCCCCTCTTCCAGGCAGGCGCTTTTCACCCGTTGAATGATGTCGGCGCGGCGGGTATCGGGAATGGCGACGGTGGTCACCGGCGTGCGGCCCGGCGGCAGCTCGTCGATGACCGAGGTGTCGAGATCGGCATAGGCGGTCATCGCCAGCGTGCGCGGGATCGGCGTGGCGGTCATGATCAGCTGATGGGCGTGGAAGCCTTGTTCTTCGCCTTTCTCCCACAGCGCCAGCCGCTGATGCACCCCGAAGCGGTGCTGCTCATCGATGATCACCAGCGCCAGGCCGTTGAACTGTACCTGCTCCTGGAAGATGGCGTGGGTGCCGACCACCATTGACACCTGGCCGCTGGCGATGGCTTCCTGCTGCGCGATGCGCGCCTTGCCTTTCTGTTTGCCGGCCAGCCAGCCGACCTCCAGCCCCAGCGGTTCAAACCACTGGCGGAAATTGTTGGCGTGCTGCTCGGCCAGCAGCTCGGTCGGCGCCATCAGCGCCACCTGTTTGCCGTGCGCGATAGCGCGCAGCGCCGCCAGCGCCGCCACCAGCGTTTTGCCGGAGCCGACGTCGCCTTGCACCAGCCGCATCATCGGGAAGTCTTTTTGCATGTCGGCTTCGATGTCGGCCACCACGCGCGTTTGCGCGCCGGTCGGCGAGAACGGCAGCTGGGCGAGAAAACGTTTTTTCAGCCGATCGTCCGGCAGCAGCGGCTGCGCCTGATAACTCTGGGCGCCGGCGCGCACCGCCAGCATGCTGAGGTTATGCGCCAACAGCTCTTCGAGGATCAGGCGTTTTTGCGCCGGGTGTTTGCCCAGCTCCAGATCCGCCAGCTGGATGTCCGGCGGCGGGCGGTGCAGGGTGTGCAGCGCCTGCGGCAGGCTCATCAGGCCGCCGCTCAGCTCCGGCGGCAGCAACTCGGCGATGGCGCAGGTATCCAGCAGCGCCAGCGCCTGATCGGTCAGCTTGCGCAGCGTGGCCTGCCGCACCCCTTCGGTGGTGGGGTAAACCGGCGTCAGCGACTCCTGCAGCTCAACCTCGCTGGTTTCGCCCTGAATACGGTATTCCGGATGGATGATCTCCGCGCCGTGGTTGCCGCGTTTGATCTCGCCGTAGGCGGTCACGCGGCGGCCGGTGGCCAGGCTGTTTTTCATTGCGGCGTTGAAGTTGAAGAACCGCATGGTGAGGATGCCGGTGCCGTCGCTGATCTGGCAGGTCAGCATGCGGCGGCGGCCGAAGCTGATGTCGCTGCGCAGCACTTCCCCTTCTACCGTGGCGTAGATGCCCGGCAGCAGATCGTTGATCGGGTAGAGGCGGGTGCGGTCTTCGTAGCGCAGCGGCAGGTGCAGCAGCAGATCCTGAATGGTGTCGAGGCCAAGCTTGGCCAGTTTGCCCGCCTGGCTGGCGCCAACCCCGGAAAGCGTGGTGAGTGGGACAGCATCCAGCAGGCGGCCTTTCATTTGCGCACCGTCGCCTGCATGGCCGCCCACCATTCGGCGCTGGCGACCACCTGGCCCTGTTCGTCGATCTGCGGACGCGGCAGCCCCTTGCGCTTGGCCACGTTGGCCAGCACCGGATAGCCGCCTTCGAACAGCAGACGCTGCTGCTCTTCTTCGTCCAACATGCTGTTGTCGCGGCGGTACAGGCCGGCGTTTTGCCGCTGGCGCTGCGCCTCATACAGGATCAGCGCCGAAGCCACGGAGACGTTGAGCGATTGCACCATGCCGATCATCGGAATGACGATGTCTTGATCGGCCAGCGCCAGCGCTTCTTCGGTGATGCCGGTTTTTTCCTGGCCGAGCAGCACGCAGGTTGGCCGGGTGTAGTCCACCTCGCGGAAATCGACCGCGCGCGCAGACAGGTTGGTGGCCAGAATTTGCATGCCCTGCGCTTTCAGGTGACCGACCGCGTCGCCGATGGTGGGATGGGTTTTAACGCTGACCCAGCTGTTGCTGCCGGCGGCGGAGGAAACCAGGGTGCGCATGCGGGTGGTGGGCCACACGGCGTGGACCTGATGCACGCCGACGGCGTCGGCGGTGCGGATAATGGCGGAGACGTTATGCGGCTTGTGCACCTGCTCCAGGCAGACCGTCAGATCCGGCTGCCGGGTCGCAAGCATTTCACAAATCCGCGCATAGCGTTCAGGACTCATAAGCGCTAGTTTCGGTTGCGGTTAACTTTGATCACATCCGGCATGATACGGATTTTACGCATAATGTTTGCCAAATGGATGCGATCGCGGGTGGTCAAGCGGATAAAGGCGCTATAAACCCGACCGTCTTTCTCTTCGGTGTTCAGGCTCTGAATATTGGACTCGGCCGCGTTGATCGCCGCCGTCAGGTTGGCCAGCGCGCCCTGGTGGTTAAACATATCCACCTTGATCTCGGCGATGAACTCCTGCTCGGTCTCTTTATCCCACTCGACCGCCATGAACTTCTCAGGCTCTTTCTGATAGCCGCGAATATTGCGGCAGGATTCATGGTGGATCACCAGCCCTTTGCCCGGGCTGACGTGAGCGATAATCGGGTCGCCCGGAATCGGACGGCAGCACTTGGCGAAGGTGATCAACACGCCGTCGGCGCCCTTGATGGCCAGGTTGCGCACGCCGGAGGTGGTGCCCAGGCTGGACTGATCGCCCTGCAGGTTCTTCGCCACCACCACGCTCATGGCGTTGCCCAGGCCGATTTCCGCCAGCAGATCGTCCAGCGTCGCCAGCTTCATGCGATCCAGCTCGTGCTGAATGTTTTCCTGCGGAATTTCGGCCAGCTTGCGGCTGCCGCCCAACGCATGGTTGAGCAGACGGCGGCCGAGGCCGACGGAGTCGTCGCGCTTGAGGTTCTTCAACATCTGGCGAATCTTGGCGCGCGCTTTCGAGCTGACCACGAAGTTCAGCCAGGCGGCGTTGGGCCGTGCGCCCGGCGCGGTGATGATCTCGACGGTCTGGCCGCTGGTCAGCGACTGCGACAGCGGGTATGGCTGACGATCGACGCGTGCGCCGACGCAGGCATGGCCGATATCGGTATGCACCGCATAGGCGAAGTCGACCGGCGTGGCGCCGGCGGGCAGCTCGACGATGCGGCCTTCCGGGGTGAAAACGTAAATCTCATCCGGGAACAGATCGGATTTGACGCTCTCGATAAATTCAAACGAACTGCCGGCGCTTTGCTGCAGCTCCAGCAGGCTTTGCATCCAGCGTTGGGCGCGGATCTGCGCCGTGGTGCCGGTTTCGCCCTGTTCTCTTTCCTTGTAAGCCCAGTGCGCGGCCACCCCCATCTCAGCCATCTGGTCCATGTCTTCGGTGCGGATCTGCACTTCGACCGGCACGCCGTGCGGGCCGATCAGCGAGGTATGCAGCGATTGATAGCCGTTGGCCTTGGGAATGGCGATGTAATCTTTCACCCGCCCCGGGCGCGGTTTATACAGGCTGTGCACCTGGCCGAGCACGCGGTAGCAGGTATCGACCTCTTTTACGATCACCCGGAACGCGTAGATATCCATGATGGAATGGAAACGCTGTTCTTTCAGGTGCATCTTGAGGTAGATGGAGTAAAGGTGTTTTTCCCTTCCGCTGACGCGGCAGGCGATGCCGGCCTCGGTCAGCCGCCCTTCGATCTCGGAGAGGATTTTTTGAATCATCTCTTTGCGATTGCCGCGCGCGGCTTTCACCACTTCCTTGATCACGCGATAGCGGTTTGGGTACAGCGCCTCGAAACCCAGCTCTTCCAGCTCGGTTTTCAGGTGATGAATACCCAGACGGTGGGCGAGGGGGCTGTAGATTTCCAGGGTTTCACGCGCGATGCGCCGGCGTTTGTCGGGGCGCAGCGAACCGAGGGTGCGCATGTTGTGCGTACGGTCGGCCAGCTTGATCAGCACGACGCGGATATCCTGCACCATCGCCATGATCATCTTGCGGAAGTTTTCCGCCTGCGCTTCTTTCTTGTCCTGGAACTTCAGTTTGTCGAGCTTGGAGACGCCCTCAACCAGTTCGGCGACGCTCTTGCCGAACAGCTGTTCCATATCTTGATAGGTGGCCGGGGTGTCTTCGATGACGTCGTGCAACAACGCCGCCATCAGCGTCTCGTGGTCGAGACGCATTTCCGCCAGGATGCAGGCCACGGCGACCGGGTGAGTAATGTAGGGCTCACCGCTGGAGCGTGTCTGGCCCTCGTGCGCGTCGCGCGCGACGAGGTATGCCTGTTTGAGGCGCTTAATCTGCTCCTCGGGCAGGTAACGTTGAATCAGCAGATTCAGGCTTTCAAACAGGTACAAGGCGGACTCGCTGTCTAATTAACGACGACCTTCAGCAATCGCGGTAACCGCTTGAATCTCTGCGGCTTCCTGCTCTTGCTGCTCCTGGCGCTCACGCACGTCGAGGATCTGGCTGGTGATCAGGCCTTCTTCGATTTCGCGCAGGGCGATAACGGTGTACTTGTCGTTCTCTTCCGGAACCAGTGCATCTTTGCCGCCGGTCTGGATCTGACGCGCCCGACGAGCAGCGACCAACACCAGGTCAAAACGGTTACCAATTTTCTCTACAGCGTCTTGAACAGTTACGCGTGCCATATTTGTGCTACTCCACAGGTGAAGAAAAGACTGGGCATGATACTGAAACTGCCTTCAGTCTGCCAATAGTTTGCTGATTAAAGCGTCATGCCGCAGCAACTGGCGGCCCAAACGCAGGCGTTCGGCGCGAATGATGGTCTTCAGATCGGACAGCGCCAGATCGAAGTCATCGTTCACGATCAGGTAATCGTACTCCGCGTAATGCGTCATTTCCGCCACGGCCTGAGCCATGCGTTTGGCGATCACCTCTTCGGAGTCCTGCCCGCGCCCGCGCAGGCGACGGCCCAGTTCCTCCTTCGACGGCGGCAGAATGAAGATGCTGCGCGCCTGCGGCATTTTGGCGCGGATTTGCTGCGCGCCCTGCCAGTCGATATCCAGAAACACGTCTACGCCGGTCGCCAACACTTGTTCGATGGCGGCGCGCGAGGTGCCGTAATAGTTGCCGAACACTTCGGCGTGCTCAAGAAACGCGTCCTGCTCGATCATCCGGCGGAATTCGTCTTTCGAGACGAAGAAATAGTGCTCGCCGTGATTTTCACCCGGGCGGCTGTCGCGCGTGGTGTGCGAAACCGAAACCTGCGTGTCGTACAGCGGTTGCGTCTTTAACAAAGCCTGAATCAGACTTGATTTACCTGCGCCACTGGGAGCAGAGACAATATAAAGCGTGCCTTGAGCCATGATGATGTTCGTTGATAACGGTTGATATGCCAAAAACAGCGGATGTGTATTTTCTCCGAACAGTATACACGGCTAACGCGCCGGGTGCAGCGTTAGCTCGCATTTTGCCCGTGGCTTTGCGCGGAAAAAGCGTCGAATGAGCGAATATGCGCGCTGAAGAGCGACATTTTGGCGGTTTTGGCCCAGCGGCGGCGCGCTGCCGCCCCGGGATCAGTGATCCGGATGCTGGTAGTTGAACACCGGCAGACCGAGGCGGAAGCGCAGGGCGATCAGACGCGCGCTCAGGCCGGCGACCAGCGTGAGGATCACCACCAGATTGTGCGGCAGGCTGAGGTGCTGCAGGCCGATATACAGCCAGGCGGCGCTGAAGGAGATGCCGGCGTAGATCTCTTTCTGGAAAACCAGCGGGATACGGTTGCAGAACATATCGCGCAGCACCCCGCCGAAGACGCCGGTGATCACTGCGGCGATGGCGGCGATAATCGCGCTGTGCCCCATATCCAGCGCCACCTGGGCGCCGATGATCGAGAAAACGATCAGTCCGACGGCGTCGAGCACCAGGAACAGGCGGCGCAGATGGCGCATCAGGGGAGCCACCCAGGTGGTGACGATCGCCGCTATCGCGACGATGACGATGTATTCCGGGTGTTTGACCCAGCCCAATGGAAAATGCCCGAGCAACATATCGCGCACCGACCCGCCGCCGATTGCGGTGACAGAGGCGATGATGATCACGCCGAACATGTCCATTTGGCGGCGGCCGGCCGCCAGCGCGCCGGTCATGGCTTCGGCGGTGATGCCGATGATATAAAGGATGCTCAGTAACATAAGGGGTTCACAGCGTACTTGCGTCAGAATGATGGCCGGCAGGGTAATCGCCGCCGAGGACGCGCGCCACTGAGTTTTTTTCACCGATGGCGTTTCGGATTAATATAGCTAATCCAAACTCCATTTTTATTGCCGATAACCAGCCTTTTTTAACATCTGGCTGTTAATAAAAGCATTAGAAATTTCGCGCTAATTTCCATCGCTGACTATGATTTTTGCAGCGAATTCTTCAACCGAAAAATCGAGATTGCAGATGAAAAACTCCCCGAGACTGGCCGCTGGCGCCGTGGTGGCCGCCCTGCTGCTGAGCGGCTGCGTGGCGCCAGGCCACCAGGCTGTTTCCCCCGCCCCGGCTTGTCGCACCGGCGATCCGCTGGTGCAAACAACGCTCTACTTCGGCCTGAACCGCCCTGCGGGGCCGGCGATCACCGCCGCCGAGTGGCAAACCTTCGTCGATAGCCAGGTGACGCCGCGTTTTAAAGACGGGCTGACGGTGTTTGATGCCAAAGGGCAATGGCTGGGTCACGACGGCAAGCTGGCGCGCGAGAACAGCAAGGCGCTGCTGTTGATCCATGCACCGGGCAAAGAGAGCGAGGCGAATATCGAGGCGCTGCGCAGCGGCTATAAGCAGCAGTTTGCGCAGGATTCGGTAATGCGGGTGGATGCGCCGGTGTGCGTGGCGTTTTAAAATGAACTCCCGGCCCTGCGGCCGGGAGTGGGGATTACAGCACCAGGCCGGCGATGGCCGCCGACAACAGGCTCACCAGGGTTGAGCCGTAAACCAGCTTCAGACCAAAACGGGAAACCACGTTGCCTTGCTGCTCGTTCAGCCCCTTGATGGCGCCGGCGACGATGCCGATGGAGGCGAAGTTGGCGAACGACACCAGGAACACCGACAGAATGCCTAACCCGCGCGGCGACAGCTCCGCCGCGATTTTCTTCAGCTCAATCATCGCCACGAATTCGTTGGCCACCAGTTTGGTCGCCATGATGCTGCCCGCCTTCAGGGCCTCCTCCGCCGGGATGCCGATCAGCCAGGCCAGCGGATAGAACACATAGCCGAGGATCTGCTGGAAGCTGATGCCGAGCACCGCCGAGAACAGCGCGTTGACGGCAGATATCAGCGCGATAAAGCCAATCAGCATCGCCGCGATGATCATCGCAATCTTGAAGCCGGCCAGAATGTACTCGCCCAACATTTCGAAGAAGCTCTGATCTTCATGCAGCTTGTTCAGCTTCAGCTCCGGCTCGTCTTCGACCTGATACGGGTTGATGATCGACAGGATGATGAAGGTGCTGAACATATTAAGGATCAACGCCGCCACCACGTACTGCGCGTCAATCATCGACATATAGGCGCCGACGATGGAGAGCGATACCGTCGACATGGCGGTCGCGGCCATGGTGTACATGCGGCGCGGCGAGATGTCGCCGATGATGCCTTTGTAGGCGATGAAGTTCTCCGACTGCCCCAGCACCAGCGTGCTGACGGCGTTGAACGACTCCAGCTTGCCCATGCCGTTGACCTTGGACAGCAGGGTGCCTACCAGGCGGATGATCAGCGGCAGGATGCGGAAATGCTGCAAAATGCCGATCAGGGCGGAAATAAAGATGATAGGGCATAAAACGCCGAGGAAGATGAACGCCAGGCCATCCTTGCTCATGCCGCCGAACACGAACTCCGATCCTTGTGCCGCGTAGGCGAGCAGGGTGTCGAAGAAGCCGGCGACGTGTTTGATCACGCTGAGCCCGCTGGCGGAGTGCAGGAAGAAATAGGCCAGCGCGCCTTCGATCACCAACAGCTGGATGATATAGCGCAGGCGGATTTTCTTGCGATTATTGCTGACCAGCAGCGCCAGGGCGATGATCACCACCAGGGCCATAATAAATTGCAGAATTTGTGGCATAAACGGTCCGTACGGTTCACGGGCAGGAAAAAAACACATTTAGCCACAGCATCGCCGTCCTTTCATTACCTTGCGTGATAATTAGAACAAAATACTTATGGCATGCGGGATATCTTGCCGATTGTCATCCGCACGCGCTGCTCGGCAGTTTTTCATAAGCCCCCGACGTTCCTTAGTGGGCTGTCTTCCATGATGCCTGCCGGCTCGCAGCCTGATGCAACCACCGTCCCGCACGTTCAGGCGCCTGGAATCTGGCTCGCAATGGGCGATTTTTCCCGGCGCAAAGCGTGGTTTTCTCGGCTAAGGCGGAGAAACATGTTTGGGCAAGGCGCCGCGACCGGCGCGCATTTTATCGAACAAGGAGGCGAACGATGAATACCGGCATGTTGCTCAGGGCGCTGGCCAACGGCGTTAATCCCGACACCGGCGAGCTGTTGAAACCGGCTTCAGCGGCCTGCGCGCCGGAGGCTATCCGGCTGCTGTTCGCATTGGCCAGCGAGTTCGACGGCGAATCCGAACTGCAGAAAAAAGCCAGGTTGACGCCGGAGGAGAAGCGGCAGATGAATCTGGCCGAGGGCCGGCCGGCCAATGCCTGCTTCCCCTGGTCGGAAGAAGAAAAACTACGGCTGCGTGAGAGCCATGCGGCCGGGGCGACGCTGGAAGCGCTGAGCGATGAGTTTGAGCGCTCAACCTGGAGCATTGCGGTGCAGCTGCAGAAAATGGGGCTGATGGAGGAAGAGCAGGCGGCCGCCTATCGCTGATCTGCAGCCATAAAAAAGCCCGCTTGGCGCGGGCTTGATGGCGTGCGGAGCGGGATCACTCGATGTTCTGGATCTGCTCGCGCATCTGCTCGATCAACACCTTCAGCTCGATGGCGGAGGCGGTGACGTCGGCATTGATTGACTTGGAGGCCAGGGTGTTCGATTCGCGGTTGAATTCCTGCATCATAAAGTCGAGGCGGCGGCCGACGGCTTCTTTCTTCTTCAGGATGTTGTGCGTCTCTTTCACGTGCGCTTCCAGACGATCCAGCTCTTCGGCGACGTCGATGCGCTGCGCCATCAGCACCAGCTCTTGCTCCAGGCGGGTGTTTTCCAGCTGCACCTGCGCCTCTTCCAGCTTGCTGACCAGACGCTCGCGCTGCCATTGCAGGATGTTCGGCATCTGGGCGCGCACTTTGACCACTTCGGCGCTGACGCCGTCGAGACGCTGTTCGATCAGCGTTTTCAGCGCGGCGCCTTCGCTTTCGCGTGCGACGATAAAGTCATCCAGCGCGCCGTCCAGCGCCTGCATCAGCTCGGCGCTGATGGCGTCCAGATCCTGCTCCTGCGCGGACATCACGCCCGGCCAGCGCAGCACGTCGATCGGGTTGATTTCCCCTTCGTCGCTTTGCATTTTCACCCAGTTGGCGGCTTCGACCAGCTGTTTGGCCAGCTTTTCGTTCAGGATCAGCGAGCTTTGCGCGCTTGGATCCAGTTCGAAACGCAGGTTGCATTCGACTTTGCCGCGGGTCAGGCGGCCACGGATACGTTCACGGATCACCGGCTCCAGGCTGCGGAATTGTTCCGGCAGGCGGATGTAGGTTTCTAAGTAGCGCTGGTTAACGGAACGCAGCTCCCAGGCTGCGCTGCCCCATTCACCCTTGATTTCACGCCGGGCGTAGGCGGTCATGCTGCGGATCATTGATGCGTACCCGTAATAGGAAAAGATGGGGCGATTATAGCGTCGCGGCTGCGGGCAGGATAGGCATTACGTCACGAAGCCCGTATAATGCGCAGCCAATAGTTGATTTGAAGCCGGAGAGAGCCCATGCGTCCTGCAGGCAGAGCACCACAGCAAGTTCGCCCCTTGACACTGACCCGTCACTATACCAAACACGCTGAAGGTTCAGTGCTGGTTGAGTTTGGCGATACCAAAGTCTTGTGCACCGCCACGGTAGAAGAGGGCGTTCCGCGCTTCCTGAAAGGCCAGGGGCAAGGTTGGATCACCGCCGAGTACGGCATGCTGCCGCGCTCCACCCACAGCCGCAACGCCCGTGAAGCCGCCAAAGGCAAACAGGGTGGCCGCACGCTGGAGATCCAGCGCCTGATCGCTCGCTCGCTGCGCGCCGCGGTGGATCTGAAAAAGCTCGGTGAATTCACCATCACCCTCGACTGCGACGTACTGCAGGCCGACGGCGGCACCCGCACCGCTTCCATCTCCGGTGCCTGCGTGGCGCTGGCCGACGCGCTGAACACCCTGGTGGCCAACGGCAAGCTGAAAGCCAATCCGATGAAGGGCATGGTGGCGGCGGTTTCCGTCGGCATCGTCAATGGCGAAGCGCTGTGCGATCTGGAGTATGTGGAAGATTCCGCGGCGGAAACCGACATGAACGTAGTGATGATGGAAGACGGCCGCATGATTGAAGTGCAGGGCACCGCCGAAGGCGAGCCGTTCAGCCACGATGAGCTGTTGGCGCTGTTGGCGCTGGCCCGAGGGGGCATCGAAACCATCTTCCAGGCGCAGAAAGCGGCGCTGGCGGACTGATTTTTCAAGGCGACTGAGAAGTCGCCTTTTTTATGCCCGGCGATCGGGCGGCAGTAATGACAAGACCCAAGCAGATTCAGACGAGGAGAAGCAGTAATGAAAGCCTATCAGCGCCAGTTTATCGAGTTCGCGCTTAACAAGCAGGTATTGAAGTTCGGCGAGTTCACCCTGAAATCCGGCCGCACCAGCCCGTATTTCTTCAACGCCGGCCTGTTTAATACCGGGCGCGATCTTGCGCTGTTGGGGCGCTTCTACGCCGAAGCCCTGATGGATTCCGGCATCGATTTCGACCTGCTGTTTGGCCCGGCCTATAAAGGCATTCCTATCGCCACCACCACGGCGGTGGCGCTGGCGGAACACCATGAGCGCGACGTGCCTTACTGCTTTAACCGCAAGGAGGCCAAGACTCACGGCGAAGGCGGTTCGCTGGTGGGCAGCCCGCTGCAGGGGCGCGTGATGCTGGTGGACGATGTGATCACCGCCGGCACCGCGATCCGCGAGTCGATGGAAATCATCGGTGCCAGCGGCGCTTCGCTGGCGGGCGTGCTGATCTCCCTCGACCGTCAGGAACGCGGCCGCGCGGATATCTCCGCCATTCAGGAAGTGGAACGCGACTATCACTGCAAGGTGATTTCAATCGTCACGCTGAAGGATCTGATCGCCTATCTGGAAGAGAAACCGGAGATGGCGGACCACCTGGCGGCGGTACGCGCTTACCGCGAGCAGTACGGGGTATAAATAACAACGCCGGGCATGCCCGGCGTGTTCGTTATTGCAGCTGTGCCGCCAACAGCGGCCAGCGGGCGTCGAATTCCTGTGTGGGGCGATAGCGGAATTCCGAACGCACATAGCGCGACAACATGCCTTCGCAGAAGGCCAGCAGCTGGCTGGCCAACAGAGTTTCATCGACGATAAAGCCTTTGCCTTCGCGCAATTTGCGCTCTTTCAGCACCTGACGCAGCTGCGCCTCGATGCGTTCGAACAGCTGGTTGATGCGGCCCTGCAGGCGATCCTGTTCAAACATCAGCGCGTGGCCGGTCATGATGCGCGTCAGCCCCGGGTTGCGTTCCGCAAAGCCCAGAATCAGCAGTAAAATCAGGCGCAGACGATTGAACGTCTCTTTCTCGTCCTGCAAGATCAGGTTGATGCGGGTGATCAGGCTGTCTTCGATAAACTCGATCAGACTGTCGAACATCCGTGTCTTGCTGGGGAAATGCCGGTACAGCGCAGCTTCAGAAACACCCACGTTTGCGGCGAGCTTGGCGGTGGTGATGCGTTGGCTGCCGTCGCTGGATTCCAGCATCTGGGGTAACGCCTGCAATATTTCCTCGCGCCGATTCCTTTTCGTATTTTCTTTTTCTGCCATGTCTGATTAGACCCTTGCTAAAACTTAACTGACGGAAACCCGGGCACCGGCCGCTGCAGAGCAGGCTCTGTGCGGCTTATGTGATAGCTTTTTTACGATGCTGGGGTCAGCGGCCTTAACGGCCTTTTTCCGCGCTGCCTGGTGTGCGCTGCAATTGTCGCGGTAAAACCTTGCCGCAGAGACATCCCTCTCCCCGGAAAGCAAGGTTCAGGCGACGTTTCCCTGCCGGCCCTCGTGCATTGGGTGGCGCTTAGTGGCGCCCCGAGTGGCCGAAGCCGCCTTCGCCGCGTTCGCTGCTGTCGAACTCTTCCACCAGGTTGAATTCGGCCTGCACCACCGGCACGAAGACCATCTGCGCGATGCGTTCGCCTGGCTCGATGGTGAAGTGCTTCTGGCCGCGGTTCCAAACGGACACCATCAGCTGGCCCTGATAATCGGAGTCGATCAGGCCGACCAGGTTGCCCAGCACGACGCCGTGCTTATGGCCGAGGCCTGAGCGCGGCAGGATCACCGCCGCCAGGCCGGCGTCGGCGATGTGGATCGCGAGGCCGGTAGGCAGCAGCGTGGTTTCACCCGGCGCCAGCTCTACCGCGCTATCCAGACAGGCGCGCAGGTCGAGACCGGCGGAGCCCGGCGTAGCGTAGGTCGGTAGCGGGAAATCCTGACCGATGCGCGGGTCGAGGATCTTAACGTCGATTTTTTTCATCATAACGGCTGACTATCTCGTCTATTAAACGTTGGCCAAGGAGTGCCTTGTCGCTCAGCGCCAGGCGCTTTTCTCCATCCTGCCAAAAAAGGTGCAGGGCATTGGTGTCGCTGTTGAACCCGTGCTCTGCAAGCGAAACATCGTTAGCGCAAATCAAATCCAGCTTCTTACGCGCCAGTTTTTGCCGCGCGTATTCTTCCACATTCTGGGTTTCGGCGGCAAACCCCACGACAAACGGTCGATTTTTGGTCATCGCCGCCACGCCGGCGACGATATCGGGGTTTTTTACCATCTTGAGGACGATTTCATCACCCTGTTTTTTTATTTTTTCATCGGCGATCCGCTCGGGACGGTAGTCAGCCACGGCGGCGCAGGAGATGAAAATCTGCTGCTGAGCGGCGCGCTGTTGCACCGCCTGCTCCATCTCCAGCGCGCTGGTGACGTCCACGCGTGTGACCTTCGGCGGCGTCGGCAGGCTCACCGGCCCGGCGATCAGCGTCACCTGCGCGCCGCGGGCGGCGGCGGCGCGGGCGATGGCGAAGCCCATTTTGCCGGAGCTGTGATTGCTGATGAAGCGTACCGGATCCAGCGCTTCGCGCGTCGGGCCGGCGGTGATCATAACCTGCAAATGTTGCAGATCCTGCGGGGCGGAGAAATGACCGTTCGCCAGCTCGACGATGTCCAACGGATCCAGCATGCGACCCGGGCCGACGTCGCCGCAGGCCTGGCTGCCGCTGTCCGGCCCCCAGAGCAGCATACCGCGCGCCTGCAGCGTTTGCAGGTTGGCCTGCGTGGCGGCGGCGCGATACATCTGCTGGTTCATGGCGGGGGCGGCGGCGATAGGGGCGTCGGTCGCCAGGCAGACGGTAGTCAGCAGATCGTTGGCCATGCCGGCGGCGACGCGCGCCAGCAGATCGGCGGTCGCCGGCGCCAGAATCACCAGATCCGCCCATTTGCCGAGTTCGATGTGGCCCATGGCGGCTTCGGCGGCGGGATCCAACAGATCGTCGGACACCGGGTGGCCGGAAACGGCCTGCAGCGTCAGCGGCGTAATGAACGCCTTGGCGGCGTGGGTCATCACCACGCGCACTTCCGCGCCCCTGTCGCGCAGGCGGCGCACCAGCTCTGGGCATTTGTAGGCGGCGATGCCGCCGCTGATGCCAAGCACAATATGTTTGCCGGAAAGTCCCGTCATCATCATTGTCCGATTGAAAGCCGAAAGATGCGCCATTTTAGCATATCCGCCGTTCAGGTGAGTGATTCCGCAATGGCTGCAGGGCGTTACATTGTGCTTTGCGAAACACTTCGCAATGTTATCAAACACCTGTCGAACGCGCCGGGCGGCGCGTGGCATGCTGTAGCCCTTTCAGGGAGGAACACGATGAGCAACCCGACTGTGGCGTGCTGGCCGGGCGCGCTGGCGCCGCGTGAAAAGCTGTTGATGCAGGGGGCCGCGGCGCTGTCCGACGCGGAGCTGTTGGCCATTTTCTTGCGCACCGGGTTGCCCGGCGTGCACGTGATGCAGCTGGCGGAGCAGCTGCTGCGCCGGTTCGGCTCGCTTTACCACCTGATGTCGGCCGATCATCAGGCGTTTTGCAGTCAAAAAGGCCTGGGCGACGCCAGCTATACGCAGCTGCAGGCGATTGCCGAGCTGGCGCTGCGCTTCTTTTCCAGCCATTTGTCGCAGGAAAACGCCATGCTCAATCCGCGCGTCACCCAGCATTATCTGCAAAGCCTGCTGGCGCATCGCGAGCGAGAGGTCTTTTTGGTATTGTTTTTAGACAATCAGCACCGGGTTATTCGCCATCAGGAGATGTTTGCTGGTACCATCAGCAGCGTCGTCGTCTACCCGAGAGAAATTGTGCGTGAAGCGTTGAAGGCTAATGCCGCCGCGCTGATTCTCGCGCATAATCACCCTTCGGGTAAGGCTGAACCCAGTCATGCCGACCGTTTAATAACGGAACAGGTGGTGAAAGCCTGTCAGTTATTGGAGATCCGAGTGCTTGATCATTTGGTGATCGGTCGGGGTGAATGCGTCTCTTTTGCCGAGCGCGGATGGCTTTAAGCGATTTTTTCGCGATCCTTGTGGGATCTTTAGCTGTTCGGGACTTGAGCACTTACGCTTCAGAGCGTATACTACGCCACCTTTGAGAATCTTGGGTTTGGCGCAAGAGCCTATCTCAGCAGGTTTCTGACCTGATGTGTGGTTTCTACCTGATGACGAGAGTCTCCTCAGTATGAAGTTTGCTGAGATGGGCTCTAAAAGCCTGACGAGGCGGCCATACCCTATACGAAGCTCGAGCTGATTTGATTTTTGGAGAATAGACATGTCCCGAGTCTGCCAAGTTACTGGCAAGCGCCCGGTGAGCGGTAACAACCGTTCCCACGCAATGAACGCGACCAAACGCCGTTTTCTGCCTAACCTGCACTCACACCGTTTTTGGGTTGAGGCTGAGAAGCGCTTTGTAACTCTGCGTGTATCTGCTAAAGGTATGCGTGTTATCGATAAGAAGGGTATTGAGACGGTTCTGGCCGATCTGCGTGCCCGTGGTGAGAAGTATTAAGGAACTGAATCATGGCTAAAGGTGTTCGCGAGAAGATCAAGCTGGTTTCTTCTGCTGGTACTGGTCACTTCTATACCACCACGAAGAACAAGCGTACTAAGCCGGAAAAATTGGAACTGAAGAAATTCGATCCAGTTGTCCGTCAGCACGTAGTATACAAAGAAGCTAAAATTAAATAATTTTAGTGGATTAATGAAAAACCCGGCCTTGGCCGGGTTTTTTGTTTTATAAAGGGTAGAAAACGTCGGAGGGGAAGCCAGATGCCTGAATTACCGGAAGTTGAGACGAGCAGACGCGGTATAGAGCCTTATCTTGTCGGCCACAGCATTCAGTATGCGGTGGTGCGCAACGCGCGCCTGCGCTGGCCAGTTTCCGAACAGATCCTGACGCTGAGCGATCGGCCGGTGCTCAGCGTGCAGCGCCGGGCCAAATACCTGCTGATCGAGCTGGAGAACGGTTGGATTATCGTGCACCTGGGCATGTCGGGCAGCCTGCGCATGCTGCGTGAGGAAAACGAAGACGAGGCCGGCAAACACGACCACGTCGATCTGGTGATCAGCAACGGCATGATCCTGCGCTATACCGATCCGCGCCGTTTCGGCGCCTGGCTGTGGTGCGAAGACCTGGCGACCAGCAGCGTGTTGGCGCATCTGGGGCCGGAACCGCTGAGCGAAGCGTTCAACGGCGACTACCTGTATGAAAAATCACGCAATAAGCGCACGCTGATCAAACCGTGGCTGATGGATAACAAGCTGGTGGTCGGCGTCGGTAACATTTACGCCAGCGAATCGCTGTTCAGCGCCGGGATCCTGCCCGATCGTCCGGCGGGCTCGTTGAGCAAAGCCGAAGCGGAACTGCTGGCGAAGACCATCAAGGCGGTGTTGCAGCGCTCTATCGAGCAGGGTGGCACGACATTGCGCGACTTTTTGCAGTCGGACGGCAAACCGGGGTATTTCGCGCAGGAGTTGCAGGTTTACGGGCGGGCGGGAGAACCTTGCCGCGCGTGCGGCACGCCGATCGAATCCGCCAAGCACGGGCAGCGCAGCACCTTCTTTTGCCGGCGCTGCCAGCGCTGAGCATCACTCGGCGGCGAGCTTCGCCATCAGCGCTTGCGTCACCACATCAGGCAGGAAAGGCGCAATATCGCCGCCGTGACGCGCGACCTCCTTCACCAGTGAGGAGGAGATGAACGACCACTCTTCGGAAGGCATCAGGAACACGCTTTCCAGCGTCGGCATCAAATGGCGGTTCATGTTCGCCAGCTGCAGTTCGTATTCAAAGTCAGACACCGCACGCAGGCCGCGCACCAGGATGTTGGCATTCTGGTGAGCGGCAAAGTGCGCCATCAGCTCGCTGAAGCCCAGTACTTCCACATTGTCCAGATGCGAGGTGACCTGCGTCGCCAACGCCACGCGCTCATCCAGGCTAAACAGCGGCTTTTTGCTTGGGCTGGCGGCGATGGCCAGAATCACGTGATCGAACATCAGCGACGCGCGCGTCACTAAATCCAGGTGGCCGTTGGTCATGGGATCGAACGTCCCGGGATAGATGGCTTTGCTGGTCATGATTCACTTCTCTGAGTAGTTGCGGCCCAATGCCCATAATGCGGCATATTTATTGAAGGTATATTGCGCGTTGACCACCGCCAACAGCAACCCCTGTTTGCCATCCAGGAAGCCGGCGCGCAGCAGCCAGGTTTTGACGAAGGCGCCGAGCGTGTGGGTCAGGATAGACAGATAGCCGCAACGCTTGCCGGCTCGATGACGCTGTGTGGCCCACTCTTCGGCATAGCGCAGCTGTTTGCGCTGGAAGGCGAAGAAGTCGCGGCAGGTCAGGTGCAGCATATCGCCGCTGAGGGGGATGACTTTGGCGTCGCCGATGTTCAGCGACTCGTGCACCAGATCGTCGTTATAGCGATAGCGTGGGTTGGCGTACAGGCGGTTGACGCGGTCGGGATACCAGCCGCTGTGGCGCATGAAGCGGCCAAGGAACAGGTTGCGCCGCGCACAGCTGTAGACGGCGCCGTCGTCCGGTGCGTTCAACACCCGTTCGATGGATTGCCGCAGTTCGGGCGTGACGCGTTCGTCGGCGTCGATCATCAAAACGTAGTCATGGCTGGCGTAGCTTTGCGCCAGCTGACGCTGCTTGCCGAATCCTTGCCAGTCGGTGTGCGTGAAGACTTTGGCGCCCAGGCTTTCGGCGACGGCGACGCTGTCGTCCTCGCTGCCGGAGTCCAGCACGATGATTTCATCGGCCCACTCGACCGAGCGCAGACAGTCCGGCAACAGCCCGGCTTCGTTTTTGGCGATCATCACCACCGACAGGCTTTTGCGGCTGCTCATTCAGTGGCTCCGGAGCGGCAGATGCGGTTCAAGCAGCTGCAGCAGGCGCTGCAACGCTCCCTGATTCTGATACAGCACTTCCACCGCATGGCGGCCGTAGTAGCGACGGTAATCTTCGTCAGTCAACAGGGTTTCCACTTCCTTCACCAGCGAATCCACGTCGGCCACGGTGATCAAGCCTTCGGCCTGCGAGAGCTTGGCGCAGATGTCTTTAAAGTTGAAGGTATGCGGACCCATCAGCACCGGGATGGCGTGCGCGGCGGCTTCCAGCGGGTTGTGCCCGCCGCGTTCCACCAGGCTGCCGCCGACAAAGGCCAGATCGGCGATGCCGTACAGCAGCATCAGTTCGCCCATGGTATCGCCGATCACCACTTGGGTGCTGCCAGACGGGATTTCGCCGCTGCTGCGCAGGGTGTAGCTGAAGCCGGCTTTCTGCACCAGCTCCTTGGCGGTCGGGAAGCGTTCCGGGTGACGCGGCACCAGGATCAGCAGCAGGTCGGGGTGTTTTTCCAGCAGCTTGCGGTGCGCTTCCAGCAGGATGGTTTCTTCACCGTCATGGGTGCTGGTGGCGATCCACACCGGGCGGCGCGGCGCCCATTGGCGGCGCAGCGTAACGGCGCGGGCGGCCAGTTCCGGGGTGACGGAGATATCGAATTTCAGGCTGCCGGTTACGGCCAGCTGCGAGCGTTTCAGGCCCAGTTCGATAAACCGATCGCCGTCTTCCTGGTTCTGTGCGGCGATCAGCGTAATGCGGCGCAGCATATCGCGCATGAATCCGCCAATTTTCTTATAGCCGGCGGCGGAGCGGGCCGACAGGCGCGCATTGGCGATCACCAGGGGGATTTGCCGCTGATGCAGCGCGTTGATCAGGTTAGGCCACAGCTCGGTTTCCATGATGATCACCAGCTTGGGATTCACCTGGTCGAGGAAGCGGTTCATGGAACCGGGCAGATCGTAGGGCAGATAGACATGATGCACGTCTTTGCCGAAAGCGGACTGGACGCGTTCTGAACCTGTAGGGGTCATTGTGGTCACAGTTATCGGCAAAGCGGGGTAACGATGGCGCAGCGCCCGCACCAGCGGGATGGCCGCCAGCGTTTCGCCGACGGAGACGGAATGCAGCATGATGCCGCCCGGCACGACTTTCCCGGCGCAGAAGCCATAGCGTTCCGCCCAGCGTTTACGGTAGGCTGGAGCTTTGCGGCTGCGCAGCAGTAAGCGGAGCCAGATCAGGGGTTGGATGAGGTAGAGTAGTACCTGATATAAACGCAGCAACATTCTATCAATTTCATTTATATGGGTTATTCGGAATAGTACCATAACTGGAAGGGAAAGGCGCTAATTTGGTAACCTTGGGTGTCAGTTTCAGACAACCGGCGAGCGATTTCGCCGATAGGCTCGGAATGAAGAATATTTTAATTATTCGCCGCGACAACATCGGCGATCTTGTTTGCACCACGCCTCTGATTGAAGGGGTGAAAATTGCCTATCCAGACGCAAAAGTTTATCTGCTGATCAATAAAGTCAGCCAGGACGTTGTTAAAAACAACCCTCATCTCGAGAAAGTCTTTGTCTATAAAAAGGCCAAGCACAAGGCGAAAAATGAAACGACGTTGGGCGTTTATTTCGAACGTCTGATGATCTTCCTGAAGCTGCGCAAAATAAAGTTCGATGCGGTCATTCTGGCCAACCCGGTGCCATGCAAATACAGCCTGCGTTTAGCGAAAATGGCCGGCGCCACCCATATCATCGGCGCCGATCTGGGCACGAAAGATATTCATCGCCCGTTCCGCAAGGACGATTTCCGCGGCCTCCATCAGGTCGAACACACCTACAGCTATTTATCGGCGATCACCGATCAATCCATTCCGATCCCGCCGGTGCGGGTATTCCTGACGCCTGAAGAGCGGCAATTGGCGGCGCAGCGGCTGCAGGAACGTCTGCCGTCGGTCGAACGGGTATGCGCCGTGCATATCAGCAGCCGCAGCCCGAAAAGACGCTGGCCGGTTGAACGCTATGCCGAAATCATCAACCGTCTGACCGCCGATCCCCACACCGGCGTGCTGATCTTTTGGTCGCCGCAGGGCACGCTGGCGCCGGACGACGTCGGCGATCAGCAGCGCGCCGAACAGCTGCTGGCGCTGTGCCAAAACGAACGCGTCGCGCTTTATCCGACGGCGTCGGTGCGCGAGCTGTTGGGCGGGTTTGATTTATGCGACCGGGTGCTGTGCAGCGACGGTGGGCAGATGCATCTTGCCGCTGCGTTGAATAAGGACATGGTGGTGTTCTTTGGCGATACCGATAAAACGTCCTGGCATCCATGGACCGGCCGTCATCATATTTTGCAGAGCGAGTCGGGGCACGGTGAAGATGTTTCTGTCGATGAGGTTTGGCAGAAAATGCAGGCGCTCAACTAACGAAGAAAATAAGGCAGGCATCCCCTGCCTTATTTATTTTTTTATTATTTTTCTTTCAGCTCAATATATTGATGGCAAATAGGCTCAAGCCCGTAGCTCAGCAATTGCTGTTGATTTATCTGTGGCGGGTTGGCGTAAATTTCCGCCATTTTTTCTGCCAGCGACGCTTCGTTTAATTCCGCCAACGCGTTAGCCATGCCGGCTTTTTCCAGAATTTCCGCAGGGCCGCCCGGACAGCGGGTGCTGACCACCGGCGTGTCGCACAACAGCGATTCTACCAGCACATTGCCAAACCCTTCGCTATCGGAACTGAGCACCAACAGCGAGGCATGGCGGATAAACGGATAGGGATTGGTCTGGAAACCGAGGAACAGCACGCGCTCTGCGATGCCCAAGTCTGCCGCCAGACGCTTGACCTCGGCGACGCGGGTGTCATCCCCGGTGCCGATCAAGGCCAGCGGCGCCTGAATGCCGGAGAGCGCATAGGCTTTCAGCAGGCGGTCATGCCGCTTGGTGGCGTGAAAGCGGCCGACGTGCACCAGATAGTCCTGGCCGGCCAGTTCGCAAGGCGCCGCCGCCTGTTGCCGAATGGCGTCGATGTCGAACGGATTGTTGATGACCGCCAGGCGGCGCGGGCGGATCGGCAAGTTCCGCTGCAGATCGTCGCCGACCGCCGGTGAAACGGCGACGATATTTCTCCCCTGGTAAACGTTGGCGATTTTGCGTTGCTTCAGCCAGCGATCCAGACCCTTGCGGTGGCCGAGGTAGGAGGTGGAGAGAATGCCGTGAATGCAGAACCACAGACGGTCCGAAGCCAGCCGCTTGCTGCGGCTGACGATGCGATCGGTTTTATGCAGGTTGGAGAACACCAGATCGAACGCGCCGCGTTGGCGCTCGTGTTCGGCTATCGCGCGATCCAGCGCGGCGGCGCGGCGCGGCAACTCGGTCAGCTTGCGCCAGGGGGCACGGCTGCGATCGGCTACCACCTGATAATCAATGCCTGACGGGATAGGGTAATTGCAGACGTCGCGCAGCGAGATCAGACTGACGTCATGCCCCTGTTGCTGCATGCCCTGACCCAGGGTCAGCACCACTTTTTCCGCGCCGCCGCCCGGCAGACCATCGATGATCATCAGAATACGCATAGCTAATCCAGTAACCGGTTATAGAGGGAAATGAGCTGTTCGGACAGATGCGCCGGCGTAGCGGTCATAATGCGCAATCTCGCCGCTTCGCCCATGGATGAGCCCAGCGCCTGGCGCGGCAGTGCCCGAATAGCCTCCGTGATGGCCGGTACATCGAGCGCGTCGGTCACGAAGCCGTTCTGGCCTGGGGTGATAAACTCGGCGCCGCCGCAGGTGGTGCTGGTGATAACCGGCAGGCCGCATGACATGGCTTCCAGAATCACATTCGGGAATGGATCGTACAGCGTCGGCAGCAGCAGCGCGTCCGCGGCCTGATAGAACGGCAGGGTCTGTTTCTGCACGCCCATAAAGTGAATGCGATCGCCGCAGCCCAGCGACTGCGCCAGCGCCCGATAGCGTTTTTCGGCTTTGTCTTTACCGACCACCAGGAGGTGGCTGTCGGTCGCCGCCACGGCGCGGATGGCGGCGGCCAGGCCTTTGCGCTCAAAGCCGGAGCCGACGAAGATCAGGCAGTGCGCCTGTTGCGGGATCTGATATTGCTCGCGCAGACGTTGACGCTGGGCCTCGTCGGCGGGCGGGAATTTTTGATTGTCGATGGCGTTATAGATCACCGTGATCTTGTCGGCGGGCACGCCAAAGTCGGCGATGATTTCCTGCTTGATCATCTCGGCGTTGCAGATGACGGCTTTCAGCTCGGGCGCGGCGTACATGGCGCGTTCGGCGCACATCACATAGCGGTGATAGCGATTGGAGAACAGCCACTTGCGGCGCCATTCCGGCAGCAGCCGCGCGCGTTGCAGCAGCCAGCGGCGGTGTACGCCGTCGCCGGCGCGATAGATGTCGCAGCCGGGAATGCGCTCGTGGCTTTGCACCAGATCGAAGCGCTCTTTCTGCCACAGCGCTCTGGCCGCCACGGCGAAGCCCCGTTCGCGGCTGATGCGGCCGAGCTTTAATGGATTGCACAGGTGGATATGCCAGTTGGGATTGGCGTCACCCTGCCATTCGCGAGTGATGACGTTCAGATCGAGATCCTGTTGCTCCAGCGCTTCCAGGGCGCGGGAAACGAAACGTTCGGCTCCGCCGTCCGGGCGGTATTTTTGGCGAACGATCGCCAAACGAAATGCTTTCATGCCAGCGTGCTCCGCGCGGCTGCAATCACCGCGTCTGTAGGAATAAGGTCGAGATACCGTTCGTCGGTGCCGGTATCGATGGCGTCCGGATCGGGCAGTTCGCCGAAGTCGCCGGCCCAGATCACGGCGCCGGTAGCTTGCCACGGCCGCCAGAAAGTCAGCTTGGAAGGGCCGAACAGCGCCACGCACGGCGTTTGCAGCGCGGCGGCCATGTGCATAGGCACTGAATCCACGCCGATAAACAGTTTGGCGTGGTCGATCAGGGCGGCCAGTTGGCGCAGCGTCAGCTGGCCGGCCAACGAGATCACACCCTGTGGCGGGCAGAGCGCCAAAATGCGCTCGACCATGGCTTGTTCTCTGGCGTCGGGGCCGGAGGTGATCACCAACTGGTGGCCGTCGGCCTGCAAGGCGGTGAGGGTGGCGGCCATTTTCTCTTCGCTCCAGCATTTGAAGAACCAGCGCGAGGTGGGCTGCACCACAATATAACCGCCGGCGACGCCCTGTTTCTGCAACCGTTGCTCACAAGCCTGCCAATCCTGCGGATCGTAACTCATGGTCACATGTTCATTGAGCGCGGGCAGGTTCAGCGGCGCCAGCAGCGAAAGATTCTGTTCGACGGTATGCAGGTGGGCGTGATTGTCGACCGGCACCAGCTGCGTATGGCAATGGCGCCACAGGAAGCCGCGGCGTTTGGGGAAATCGAAGCCCAGACGGATACGCGCACTGGTCAGGCGCGTGAGGATGGCGCTGCGCCACTGATCGGCCAGGTTGACCACCAGATCGTAGCGTTGCGCCTTCAGGCGACGCAGCAGCGCCAGTTCGTGCCCCAGATGCGCGCGGGCGCCCTGTTTTTTCCATTGACGGTCGATGGCGAACAGCGTCGACAGTTCCGGATTACTGGCCAGCATCTCCTGCGTTTCCTGATACAGCAGCACATCGATCTGCGCCTGCGGGTAGTTTTGCCGCAGGCTGCTGATGACCGGCGTGACCAGCAGCATATCGCCGTGATGGCGCAGTTTTATGATCAAAATACGCTGTACGGATGGGGCGGAAGTTGGGGCTGGCGCGTCGTTCATCATGGGTCGCTTTCTGGGAAACCAATCTTTGATTCTAAATGACACGATCGCATGTGGCTACTGTTGCAAGGTTTTCTTGCCTGGTCGTAAAAAAATCGCCGAGCCGGGGACGAATGCGCTTCAACGTTGTCCAAACCAGGCAGCAAAGTCGTTTGCCCTGGCGAAACGGCCTGCGTAACATAGTGCATTCTGTTGATATCAGGCTCGATATTCATGACTAAACCGGCGTTTCTCATCACCATTGATACCGAAGGCGATAATCTGTGGCAAAACCACGATCGCATCGCGACCGAAAACACGCGTTTCTTGCCGCGCTTTCAGGCATTGTGCGAAAAATACGCCTTCAAACCGGTTTATCTCACCAACTATGAAATGGCAGTGGACCCGGCTTATGTCGAGTTCGCGCGCGACGTGATCGCTCGCGGCACGGGTGAAGTGGGCATGCACCTGCATGCCTGGAACAGCCCGCCGCTAGCGCCGCTCACCGACGACGACTGGCGCCACAAGCCTTATTTGATCGAGTATCCCGCCGATCAGATCCGCGCCAAGGTCGATCACATGACCAAGCTGCTGGAAGACGCCTTCCAGACCAAAATGCTCAGTCATCGCGCCGGCCGTTGGGCGTTCAACGAATATTATGCCTCGCTGCTGCTGGAATACGGCTATCAGGTGGACTGTTCGGTGACGCCGCGGGTCAACTGGCAGTTTTCGCCGGGCAATCCGCAGGGCGACGGCGGCACAGATTACAGCCGGTTCCCGTCGCAGGCCTATTTCATCGATCCGCAGAACATCGCCAAACCGGGCGCTTCGTCGCTGCTGGAAGTGCCGATGAGCATCCAGTACAAGCATTCGGCGCTGATGAATGCCTTCAAGCAGGGCTATGACCGGCTGCGCGGCAAGCGGCGTTCGCCGTCCGTCAACTGGCTGCGGCCGAGTGGCGGCAATGTGGCCAAGATGATAAGCGTGGCTGAGGCATCGCTGGCGCAGGGGCATGACTACGTTGAATTCATGCTGCACTCCTCCGAATTTATGCCGGGCGGCAGCCCGACGTTCAAAACCGAGCAGGATATCGAAGGGCTGTACCGCGATCTGGAGCAGCTGTTTGACTGGCTGCAGCAGCGCACGGTGGGCATGACGCTGGCCGAGTATTATCAACTTAAAGCGAATTAAACCAATATGTCGAAACAATGGAAAGTCAAGCTGGCTAACGCTTGTCTCCGGTTTTATACGAAGTTTGGCGGTAACTACAAAGATAAGCGCTCGTTTGATAAAAATCGCGATTTTGAGCGCATTGCTATTTTTTCGACAACCGCGTTGGGCGATTTGATGTTCAATACCCCGGCGATCCGTGCGATCCGTGAACGTTATCCCCGCGCTAAACTCACGTTGGTATCCAGCTACAAGAATGGCGGTTTAGTCGGAACCAGCAGCTATTTTTCCGACGTCATTTATTGGGATCACAAAGCCAAGGATATGCTCGGTGTCATCCGTCGATTGAAAAAGAATCGCCCGCAGTTGGCGGTGATACTGCATTCGAAAGCGCCCTATGATGTTATCACGGCGATATGTTCCGGCTGCGAGTACTTATTTAAAGATGTCTATAAAAACGATTTGAGCGGTATGGAGCAGTGGTTGACCGGCATCAGCATTCGCGATCGAGGCCACCTGATTCAACGCAAGCTGGATCTGGTTAGCCAATTGGGATGCGATGCGCAGAATCGGGAAATGTTTATTCCGGTAGATTTTCCTCAACAGCCGAAACCATTGGGCAAGGTGGTGATTGGTTTTCAAATGGGGGCTTCTGAGCCCTTGCGTTGTTGGCCGGTTAGCCACTTTATCGGCCTGGCGAAAATGTTGCTGGCGCATTCGACGGAGTATCAAATTACCTTGATCGGTGCACCAAAAGAGCAAGTGATAGAGCGTGAATTTATGGCGGGTTTAACGGCGGAAGAACAGAGTCGGGTGGCCAGTTATATTGGCAAAACGACGTTGCCGCAATTGTTGGGGGTGATGGACAATATGGATGTGCTGGTTACCGGTGATACCGGGCCATTGCATTTGGCCATTGCGCTGAAAACCAAAACTGTCAGCCTGTTCGTGACCGCCGATCCGAAACAAACGGGTCCTTATCAGAACCCTGAGCTGCATCAGGTCATGCACGTACCGACGGAGACGCAGCAACTGAGCGATATACAGCGCCGGCAACCTTTAAGCATTATCACCAGTCAGAAGGTAATGGAGAAGGTCATGTTGAGTCTCGGGGCCGCATAAGATTGCTGAAAATCCGGGGCGGCCTATAGAACCGCCCCGGGCAGTTAACCGGCGTTGGCTTTCACTCTGGTCGTCATGATCACCGCCAACGGGAACCAGAATAAGTACCAGGATTCAGACGGATTACCTACCACGAACATCCCCTGCGATGTGTAAAACAGCAGAATAAAGATAAACAGCGCGGCTTCCAGACGCATGCCGTCGCGCAGGCGCCGCAGGGCCAGCAAGCCGCTATAGCTCAATACCGCCATGAACAGTGCCAGACCCACGATACCGCCTTTCAGTAACGCGCCCCAATAGAGACGGTGGGTGGTGCGTATATACTCACCGGAATAATTGGTGAAAGACAGCTCATAGTTGAATCCATAACCAAAGTAAGGACTTTGGCCGACCAGCTCGAAAATATGGTGCCAGATGCTCAGGCGAAGGGAGCTTTGGGTATACATTTCTTCGAAACGGGTCAGCAGCAATTGCCCTATTTCTGAAGATAAAATAACTGCACTAACCGCGACCAGCGCGATGAGAAAATAAGCGGCGTGCTTCAGTTTTAAGTGCCTATAGGATTGCGTGACCAGCAAGGCAATAAGCAGGGAAATCATCGGTCCGCGACTTTGGGTCAGCAGCATGGTGCCGAGCAGAATGGGTATGACGGCCAGAATAACCAGGCGCCGCTTCTCGCGAAATACGATCAGGCTGAGGAAGATGCCGATCCCTGCCATCCCCGCTAAATCAATGACGTTTCCGGGACCCGGATTGCTTTTCGAGACCTGCCGGCTGACTAGAATTTCTTGGTGATCAAAAACGAGCGAATACAGGCCCAGGAGAGTGAGCCCCAGCGTGATGACGGTAAACAGCAAATCGCGTTTCGCGCCGTTAAGCACGCTGATCAGCATGGACAGATAAAGCAGCAGGTAAACGCTGTGCGTCAGGGTTGATTCGATATTGGCCGGATCGTTAGACCAAAGATTGCTGAAAGCGAAGTAGCATAACATCGCTGCAATCAGACCCAGCCCGCGGCGGACTTCATGATTCAGCGAAAAGGTTAGCCGAAGATCTGCATTGCGATACAGCGCGATCGTGAAAAAAATTGCGGCAAGGTGAAACAGATTATTCACTTTTGTATAGCCACAAAAAATAGCGCTGAAAAAAGAAAACAGAAACAGGAACACGACATAAAGTTGCCGTGGCTGAAAAGCGTTATTTGAAAATTTCATCGGGATTGATCTTGTCGAAAATGTCATTGCTGACTGCGCTGGCGACAGAAAGGTTCTTTACCATGATGTTCTTGGCTTTCATCATTTTGCTGGCATGGCTCAGCGACGGCATGATCAGACTGGTGATCTTGTCCTCCAACTCGGTTGGCAGCTTATTTTCCGCTGCTTCATAAAAACGGGGTTGGTGAAAGTTGTTCATATCCAACCCAATGATATACACCTGTTCGAAACCCAAGAACGTTAGAATTTGCAGCGCCCAGTAGGCGACAGTGCCAGCATCGAAGACGCCGTGGCGAATGTCGTGGCTAAAAGCGATATCCTGTCTGTCGGCGGCAAACGTGACGTTATTGTTATCGTGATAGGCCGCCCACAGTTCTTTGTTGAATATTCTGGCTTGGTAGATTTTAAAGGCGGCATCTTCAATCACTGCCAAACGGCACTTCACTTTCTCCAGGCTGAATCTGTCGATGATTTTAGCCACGCCGTGCACCGTCGTAAAAAGCGTCAGGCGAGAGTCGGTGATGATATCGCCGATTATTTCCGCCTTTTTATCGATAAAACCCATATCAACAATGACATAGAATCTAAAATCTACCTGATCATGCAGATAATAGGCGCCGTTAACGCCCATGGCAGGCATGGCCGGGAATTTTTCCAGGTGGAGATTCTTCACCGAGGGGCCGGTGGCAGTCAGCAATATATCGCCAGAGAAACGCGCTTTCAGATCGGCCAATTGCACGAGCGGCACGCGCTGCCGACGGTAATTCAACTCGACGATCTCTCCGCTGGCGGCACGTTTTATCTTGACGTAAGGCCAGAGGTTTTCGTTATGCCTATAAGGGCGCGCATGCGTATAACGATATATTTGCTTGAAGAATGTTCCCATTATACCGGCACCCTGTCGTGAATCAGCGTCATCACCTTCTGAGCGGAAATGTCTGCCATGCTGTTGCTCTGCTCTGGCCGACAGGCGTATTGATTTTGCCCGTAGCCGCCGATCAGACCGGGATCGGTCGGCCCGAACAGCGTGATGTTCGGTTTGTCGAGCGCGGCGGTCAAATGGCTGAGTCCGGTGTCGACCGAGACCACGCCCCTGGCGCCGGCCAGCACCTCGGCCACCTGCTGCAGGCTGAGCTTCGGCAGCACTTCGACATGTGAAAAACCTTCCGCCAAGCGCAGCGCGCGCTGATGTTCATGCTCTGCGCCCCACGGCAGTTTGATCTTCAGCCCGCTGTCCGCCGTCAGTGAGATCAGCTCACGCCAGTTTTGCTCCGGCCAATGCTTATCGTCACGGGTTGTCGCGTGCAAAAACACCAAATACTGCCCGGCATCGGCCGGCGGGCGGCTGAGAAAGCGTGCGGCGATGGCGTAATCGCCGTAGCTGCCTGGCTTGTCGTAGCCAAGGCTTTTGGCGAACAGTTCGCGCGTGCGCTCCACCGCGTGCTGCTGCTTGTCTATCTCATGGCGCACATTGTAGAACCAGCTGGCGAACGGTTCGCGCGCGCTCTTGCAGTCCGGGCCATGTTTGTTGCCTTTGGCGATGCGCGTGATTAGCGCGGCGCTTTTGATCAGGCCCTGCGCGTCGATCACCACGTCGTAACGGCGTTCTTGCAGCGCGCGTTTGAAGTCGCAGCGCTGTTGCCGAGTGTCGTTGCCGAACCAATTTTTTCGCCAGCGGCGAATGGCCACCGGGATCACGCGATCTACCGCCGGGTGCCAGGTGGGGATTTGGCTGAAGCCTTCTTCCACCACCCAGTCGAAGCGGATATCGGGAATGGCCTGCAGCGCGTCGGTCAGGGCGGGCAGTGTATGCAGCACGTCCCCCATCGAGGAGGTTTTTACAATTAACACCTGCATGATTATTCCTCGCTGGCGACAAGTAACGGCGTCAGCGCGTCCAACACTTGCTGCGGCTGAATATCGATCAAACTTTGGTGGTATCCCTGCTCGGCATCGCCCTTACGCACCTTGTGGTAGCCGCTGATCAAGCGAATGACCCGCGCCTTGTCGGAAAGCGGCGGCGTGAAGTCGGGGCTGCTTGGGCCGTACAAGGCTATCAGCGGTTTGTTCAACGCTGCGGCAACGTGCATTAAACCGGAGTCGTTGCTGACCACCGCCCGGCAGGCTGCGATCAGGATAACTGCTTGCTCCAGCTGGGTTTTTCCGGCCAGGTTAAGGCAGAAATCGCGGGCGTCTTCCTGCAGCGCGGCGCGGATCTGTTCGCCGGCCTCATGGTCTTTCGCCGAACCGAACAGCGCGATTTGATAGCCGCTCTCGATCAGCCGTTGTGCCAGCGCCGCGTAGTGATAGTGCGGCCAGCGCTTGGCGGGACCGAATTCTGCGCCCGGGCAGAAGCCGACGATCGGGCGGCTGTCGGTCAGGTTGAAGGCCGCGGTGGTGTCGGCGATCTCTTCGTCGCTCACCTGCAGCCGTGGCCACAGCAGCGGCTGCGGCAGATCGTCGGCGCGCTGAATGCGCCCTTTGTCATAGGCCAGCGCCACATAGCGTTGCACCATCAGCGGGAAGGCGGCCTTGTCGAGCACGCGGACATCGTTCAGCAGGCCGTAACGCATTTCGCCCCGCCAACCGGTGCGCTGCGGGATATCGGCGAAGAAGGGCACCAGCGCGGATTTGAACGAGTTGGGCAGAACGTAAGCGCGATCGTAACGGTTGGCGCGCAGAGCGCGCCCCAGGCGGCGGCGCTCGCCGAGCCCCAGCGCGCCGTGGCCCAGCGGCATCGCCAGCGCCTGATTGACTTCCGGCATGCGCGCCAGCAACGGGCGGCACCAGGCCGGCGCCATCACATCGATCTCCGCCGACGGGTATTCGGCCTTCAGGGTGCGATAGAGACTTTGCGACATCATCATGTCGCCAACCCAAGAAGGGCCGATAACCAGTATTTTCATACCCAGCGTTAATTCCTTCAGCTTATGCGGTGCGGTTCAACCAGGCCATGTACTCTTTCACGCCTTCGGCGACCGTTTTGAACGGTGCGTCGTAGCCGGCGGCGCGCAGCTTGGTCAGATCGGCCTGGGTGTACGCCTGATAGCGGCCTTTCAGCTTCTCCGGGAACTCGATGTATTCCACAGCGCCTTTCTGGTGGAAGTCCACCACCGCATCGGCTACCGCCTGGAAGGTTTCCGCTCGGCCGGTGCCGCAGTTGAAGATGCCGGATTTGCCGGTTTCCCAGAACCACCGGTTAACCGCCGCCACGTCGCCGACGTAGATGAAGTCACGCTTGAAGTTTTCGCTGCCGGCGAACAGTTTCGGGTTTTCGCCGCGGTTGATCTGGGTATTCAGGTGGAAGGCGACGCTGGCCATGCTGCCTTTGTGCCCTTCGCGCGGGCCATAAACGTTGAAGTAGCGGAAGCCGCAGATCTGCGAGTCCGCTTCCGGCAGGATCTCGCGCACGTACTGATCGAACAGGAATTTGGAGTAGCCGTACACGTTGAGCGGCGCTTCATACTCACGCTCTTCGATGAACTCTTCGCGGCCGCCGTAAGTGGCGGCGGAGGAGGCATACAAGAACGGGATTTCGCGATCCAGGCAGTAATGCAGCAGGTCTTTGGAGTACTGATAGTTATTGTCCATCATGTACTTGCCGTCCCACTCGGTGGTCGCGGAGCAGGCGCCTTCGTGGAACACCGCTTCGATATCGCCCAGATCGTCGCCGGCCACGATGCTGGCGATAAAGTCTTCTTTATCGATATAGTCGGCGATGTCCAGATCGACCAGGTTGACGAACTTGGTGCCGTCTTTCAGGTTATCCACCACCAGGATATCGCGATATCCCTTGTCGTTCAGTGCCTTAATGATGTTGCTGCCGATCATGCCGGCGCCGCCTGTGACGATAATCATTGGGTTACCCCTGCTAAGCTGCCTGGCGGGGCACAATGCCCCACGCTCAATGGCGGTTATAATAGCATTTCATGCCGCGGCAAACAGCGGAAGGGCTCCGAATATCCCGCATTGCCATTGAAGTCCGCCGTTTGCCGTGATATCTGCTGCAATTTTAATATTCTCTCCCGCGCATTCTCGTCAGTTTGGTTACAAATCAGTAAAATATGCCGCAAATAGCCCAATCCTGGAGATAACCGAATGTCAGCGTCTTTTTATCAGCAGTTGGAACAACAGCTTGCCGCCACGCGCAGTGAAGGGCTGTTCAAGGAAGAACGCATCATCACCTCCGCGCAACAGGCGGATATCGCCGTCGCCGACGGCAGCCATGTGATCAACTTCTGCGCCAATAACTACCTGGGCCTGGCCAACCACCCGGCGCTGATCGCCGCCGCCAAGTCTGGCATGGACAGCCACGGTTTCGGCATGGCGTCGGTGCGCTTCATCTGCGGCACCCAGGACAGCCACAAGCAGCTGGAACAGAAACTGGCGGCCTTTTTGGGCATGGAAGACGCGATCCTGTACTCCTCTTGCTTCGACGCCAACGGCGGGCTGTTCGAAACCCTGCTCGGCCCGGAAGACGCCATTATCTCCGATGCGCTGAACCACGCGTCGATCATCGACGGCGTGCGCCTATGCAAGGCCAAGCGCTATCGCTATGCCAATAACGACATGACCGAGCTGGCCGCGCAGCTGAAGCAGGCCAAAGCCGACGGCGCGCGTCACATCCTGATCGCCACCGACGGCGTCTTCTCGATGGACGGCGTGATCGCCAACCTGAAAGGGGTTTGCGATCTGGCGGACGAATACCAGGCGCTGGTGATGGTGGATGACTCTCACGCGGTGGGCTTTGTCGGCGCCAACGGGCGCGGCACCCATGAATACTGCGAAGTGATGGGTCGCGTCGATATCATCACCGGTACGTTAGGCAAAGCGCTGGGCGGCGCGTCCGGCGGCTACACCGCCGCCAAGAAAGAAGTGGTGGAGTGGCTGCGCCAGCGTTCGCGCCCGTACCTGTTCTCCAACTCGCTGGCGCCGGCGATCGTCGCCGCGTCGATCAAAGTGCTGGAACTGCTGGAAGAGGGCGATGCCCTGCGCGATCGCCTGTTGGCCAACGCGCGTCTGTTCCGCGAAAAAATGACCGCCGCCGGCTTCACGTTGGCCGGCGCCGATCACGCCATCATCCCGGTGATGCTGGGTGAGGCGAAGCTGGCGCAGGAATTCGCCAATGCGTTGCTCAAGGAAGGCATCTATGTGACCGGTTTCTTCTATCCGGTGGTGCCGAAAGGCCAGGCGCGCATCCGTACCCAGATGTCCGCCGACCACACCCCGGAGCAAATCGAACGCGCAGTGGCGGCGTTTACACGTATCGGTAAGGATCTTGGCGTTATTGCATAAGGTAAAACCATGAAAGCACTGTCAAAACTGAAAGCGGAAGAAGGGATTTGGATGACCGACGTGCCTCAGCCGGAGCTGGGCCACAACGACATCATGATCAAAATCCGCAAAACCGCGATCTGCGGCACCGATGTGCATATCTACAACTGGGACGAGTGGTCGCAAAAAACCATTCCGGTTCCGATGGTGGTTGGCCATGAATATGTGGGCGAAGTGGTGGCGATCGGTCAGGAAGTCAAAGGCTTCAGCATCGGCGATCGCGTGTCCGGCGAAGGCCACATCACCTGCGGGCACTGCCGCAACTGCCGCGGCGGCCGCACGCACCTGTGCCGCAACACCGTCGGCGTGGGCGTGAACCGTCCGGGCAGCTTCGCGGAATACCTGGTGATCCCGGCGTTCAACGCCTTCAAGATCCCGGATAACATCTCCGATGAGCTGGCTTCGATCTTCGATCCGTTCGGTAACGCGGTGCACACCGCACTGTCGTTCGATCTGGTCGGGGAAGACGTGCTGGTGTCCGGCGCCGGCCCGATCGGCATCATGGCGGCGGCGGTGTGCAAACACGTCGGCGCTCGCCATGTGGTGATCACCGATGTTAACGAATACCGCCTGGAACTGGCGCGCAAGATGGGTGTGACCCGTGCGGTGAACGTCAGCAAGGAAAACCTCAGCGACGTGATGGCCGAGCTGGGCATGACCGAAGGGTTCGACGTCGGTTTGGAAATGTCCGGCGCGCCGCCGGCGTTCCGCACGCTGCTTAATGCGATGAACCACGGCGGACGTATCGCCATGCTGGGCATTCCGCCTTCGGATATGTCGATCGACTGGAATCAGGTCATCTTCAAGGGGCTGTTTATCAAAGGGATTTACGGCCGTGAAATGTTCGAAACCTGGTACAAGATGGCGGCGCTGATCCAGTCCGGTCTGGATTTGACCCCGATCATCACCCACCGTTTCTCGATCGACGAGTTCCAGCAGGGCTTCGACGCCATGCGCTCCGGCAAGTCGGGCAAAGTGGTGCTGAGCTGGGATTAATCTCGGCAAATGTGAAAAGGGCCGGAATTCCGGCCCTTTTTTATGCTTGCGGTTTGGCTTGCGTCCAGTGTTGCCAATGACGCTTGATGAAGTTCACCGGCGGCGAGGTGGCAATGCCGTCGGCGATAACGCCCAGCGCGGTGCCGGCGTTGGTTTTTTCCTTCGGCGGTTTGACCTTGCACTGCTTGATGCCGCCGCTGAACGGATTCTTCGGCTGCGGTTTTTGCGGTTTGACCGGCGGCGGGACGTAGCTGCCACCGCCGTTGCCCTGCGGTTCGTTCAGCAGCGCGCTCGGTTTGACCAGCACGATATCGGCGGGCAGCGACGGCAGCATCTGCTGCAGCACCTTCACCGTCGCCGGGCGCGGGTGGCCGATGGCGATGGCGGATCCGTTGCGCCGCGCCAATTCGACCGCGCGGTTGAACTGGCGGCGGATGTCGGCTTCGTTCGCGGTATCGTCGAGGAACACCCTGCGTTTGATCACCTTCACGCCGGTGCCGGCCGCGGCGCGGGTCGCCTGGCTGCTGCCGATGGTCATGCTGTCGAGGAAGTACAGGCGGTAGCTTTCGAGCGCCTGCATCACTTTCTGCATGCCCGGCAGGCTGGAGGTCATGGCGCTGCCCATGTGGTTGTTCATGCCGACCGCGTAGGGCACGTTGTTCACTGCGTTGCGGATGATGCGCTGGATCTCGTCGCTGCTCATGGCAGGCTGCAGGGTATCGCGCTCCAGCGGCTGCTTGCTGAGCGGCGCCATCGGCATGTGGATCAAGACTTCGCGGCCCTGGCTGTGGGCGCGGGTGGCCATCAGGCGGGCATGCGGCGCGTTGGGCAAGACTGCGACCGAGATCGCCGTCGGCATTTGCAGCACCGCATTTTCTTCGTGAGGGCGGTAGCCCACGTCATCGATGACGATGGAGAGTTTTCCTGCCTGCGCAGCGTAAACCTGCAGCAGACAGCCGATTAACAAAGCTGTACGGGTTTTGACATAACGCAAATCTATCTTCCCAACCACGGCAGTGGGTTAACCGCCTGTCCCTGACGACGGATTTCGAAATAGAGCGACGGCGTTCCCTGGCCGCCGCTGGTGCCGACCAGTGCGATCGGCTGGCCGGCGCGCACCTGCGCCCCGACGTTGACCAACGCGCTTTGGTTGTAGCCGTACACGCTCATGTCGCCTTTACCGTGTTCGACCACCACCATCAGGCCATAGCCTTGCAGCCAGTCGGCCAGCAGCACGCGGCCATCGGCGACGGCTTTCACTTCGCTGCCTTCGCGGGCTTCGATCACCATGCCTTTCCAGCGTAGCTCGCCCTGCTGCTGCTCGCCAAAGCCGTGCAGCGTGCGGCCGCGCACCGGCCACATCAGCTGGCCGGCCGGACGGCCGAGGCCGCCGGTTCGCGCCATCAGCGAGCGATCGGCTTCGCTAGGTTTGTAGGTGGTGCCGGTTTTCTTCGCCTGCTGTTCCTTGATGCGCACCTGTTCGCGCACTTTGGCCGCTTCACGCGCTTCGCGTTCGGCGCGCGCACGGGCTTCGCGCTCCGCCCGAGCGATCTTGTCGCGCATGCGGGCTTCGTTTTGGCGCAGTTCCACCAGGCGTTGTTGGTCTTTTTCCAGCGAAGCTTCCAGCGCGGTCAGCGTTTTCTTGCGGGCGCCGCGCGCCTGCTCCAGCTTCTGCTGCTGTGTCTGTTGTTCGCTCAGTAAGGATTTTTGCTGGCCCTGTTTAGCCACCAGCGTGGTTTTTTGCTTCGCCAGCTCGGCGCGGGTCTGTTTCAACTCTTCGATGGTTTTCTGGCGCGCTTCATTCAGATAGCCGAAATAGGCCAGAATACGTTCGCTGCGCTGGCTTTCTTCACCGCTGAGGATCAGCTGCACGGCGCTGTGCTGCCCTTGCCGGAAGGCGGCGTCGAGCTGTTTGGCGAGGAGGTTTTGCTGGGTCGATTGCTGCTTTTGCAGTTTGGCTATCGAGGCGTTCAGGCCGGAAATGTCCTTGCCCAACTGGGTGAGCGTGCCCTGGGTGTCGCGCAACTGGCGGCTGGCCTGGGCGATGGTTTTTTCCTGTTGACGCAGCTGATCCTGCAGCGAGCTGCGTTGCTGTTGCTGCTGCTTCACCGCTTTTTCTTTCTCGGCGATGCTCTGCTGGATGTCTTTCAACTGGGATTTATTGTCTTCCGCAGCCTGGCCGGCGAGCGGCAACAGCAAGACGCCAGCGCAAAATACGCTGGCGCACATGGCGGTGAACGTCCTTGGCGCGGTGCGTTCAGGCAGCGGCTGGCTGCCTGCGTTTGCGCTTCGGGTTACCCTTGATAGTGCAAAAAACGCCTTCTCCCTCATGGAGAAGGATTATTCCACGATGAACAGCGGCTTACCAGTCATCTCTTGCGGGATTTCCATTCCCATCAGCGTTAACAGGGTTGGTGCGATGTCCGAAAGCTTGCCGCCTTCGACCGCGCGCGCCGGTTTGCCGACGTAAATCAGCGGCACCGGCAGGCTGGTGTGGGCGGTGTGCGCCTGGCCGGTGGCCGGATCGCGCATCTGCTCGGCGTTGCCGTGATCGGCGGTGATCAGCAGTTGACCGTCGACGTCGCGCACCGCGTCAACCACCTGAGCGATGCAGGCGTCCAGCGTTTCCACCGCTTTGACCGCCGCGTCATACACGCCGGTATGCCCCACCATGTCGCCGTTCGGGTAGTTGCAGATGATGGCGTCGTATTTGCCGCTGCGGATGGCGCTCAACAGTTTGTCGGTCAGCTCGGCGGCGCTCATCTCAGGCTGCAAATCGTAGGTGGCGACCTTCGGCGAATTGACCAGCACGCGGTCTTCCCCTTTGAATGGCGCTTCCACGCCGCCGTTATAGAAGAAGGTGACGTGGGCATATTTTTCGGTTTCCGAGATGCGCAGCTGGGTTTTGTCGTGCTTCATCAGCCATTCGCCGAAGGTGTTGGCCAGCGGCGCCGGCGGATAGGCGCAGGCGGTCGCGATGTCGGCGGCGTACTCGGTCAGCATCACGAAATCGCCGAACTGCACCTGTTTGGCGCGCGGGAAACCGTCGAAATCCGCGTTCACGAAGGCGCGGGTGATCTGGCGCGCGCGGTCAGCGCGGAAGTTCATGAAGATCAACGCGTCGCCGTCCTGCATCGCGGCATCGGCCTCGCCGGCGGCGCGGATCACGGTCGGTCTGACGAACTCGTCGTTTTCACCGCGCTGATAAGCGGCCTGCAGGCCGGCGACCGCATCGTCGGCCACGGAGTCGCCTTTGGCCGCGGTCAGCAGGTCATAGGCCAGCTGCACGCGATCCCAACGGTTGTCGCGGTCCATCGCGTAGTAGCGGCCGATCAGCGAGGCAATGCGCCCGACGCCCAGCGTGGCGAAGGCGTCGCGGCAGCGTTGCAGCGGGGCTTCGGCGCTGCGCGGCGGCGTGTCGCGCCCGTCGAGGAAGGCATGCAGATAAATGGCTTTGGCGCCGCGCTGAGCGGCCAGTTTAATCATGGCCAGGATGTGCTCGTCATGGCTGTGCACGCCGCCCGGCGACAGCAGGCCCATGATATGCACCGCCTTGCCGGCCGCCACGGCCTTATCCACGGCGGCGGTCAGCACCGGGTTGGCGAAGAAGTCGCCGTCGGCGATCGCTTTGTCCAACCGGGTCAGATCCTGGTACACGATGCGCCCGGCGCCCAGATTGACGTGGCCGACTTCGGAGTTGCCCATTTGCCCATCGGGCAGGCCGACATCCAGCCCGGAGGCGGCGATCAGCGTATGCGGCTGCTCCCGCCACAGACGATCCATCACCGGGGTGCCGGCGTTCAGGATCGCGTTGTCCTGCCGCTCTTCACGGTGGCCGTAACCGTCCAGGATCACCAGGACCATCGGTTTTTTGTTGTTCGACATTGCATTGACCTCTTATGAACTTTTTAAGCTGCGAATAGCCATGCGCCCGCCGCAAGCATGGCTATTCGCCCTCGAAAAACCGGCTGATTTTACATCGCCACCGGCGAGAAATAGCCCAAAGAGATCAAGGTTGCGGCGAATCGCGCGGGCTTTTATGCTCTGACCTCGGGAATTTCTCAGCGCAGCCCGCAGTTTCTACAATCGCGCTTGCTTATTGGCTGTATTTGCCGCACTCGGCAGGTATACTCTGGAACCTTGACTTATTTATCCCTTAACTGACGGGAGTTGTTACACCCCATGCTGCAAGAAATTATGCCATTCGTAAGCAGACACCCGATTCTGAGCCTGGCTTGGATCGCTCTGCTGGTCGCCGTGATCGTCATGACTTTCAAAAGCCGTTTCTCCAAGGTCAAAGAGATCGCCCGCGGTGAAGCTATCCGCCTGATCAACAAAGAAGAAGCCGTGGTGGTCGACACCCGCAGCCGCGACGATTTCCGCCGTGGTCACCTGGCCAGCGCCATTAACCTGACCGCCAGCGAAATCAAAAGCGGCAGCCTGGGCGAGCTGGAAAAACACAAAGCGCAGCCGATCATCGTCGTATGCGCCAACGGCACCGCCTCCCGCGAGCCGGCGGAGAACCTGAGCAAGGCCGGTTTTGAAAAGGTGACGATGCTGAAAGACGGTATCGCCGGCTGGAGCGGAGAAAACCTGCCGCTGGTGCGCGGTAAGTAACCGTTTAACCTATTTGAGGTGGCAATCCATGGCTAACATTGATATCTACACCAAAGCGACCTGTCCGTTCTGCCATCGCGCCAAGGCGCTGTTGAACAGCAAGGGCGCGGCGTTTAACGAGATCGCCATCGACGGCGATAACGCCAAGCGCGAAGTGATGATCGAGCGCAGCGGGCGCACTACCGTGCCGCAGATTTTCATCGACGGCCGGCATATCGGCGGCTGTGATGATTTATATGAACTCGATGCTCGCGGCGGCCTGGATCCGCTGCTTTAAGCAGCTTGCCGGTTCACCGAGTGTCAATAAGGACGTTTAACCAAGGGTATTACTCACATGTCAGAACAAAACAGCACCGAAATGGCTTTCCAGATCCAACGTATCTATACCAAGGATATCTCCTTCGAAGCGCCGAACGCGCCGCAGGTTTTCCAGCAGGAATGGCAGCCGGAAGTTAAACTTGATCTGGATACCGCGTCCAGCCAGCTGGCTGACGAAGTGTATGAAGTGGTACTGCGCGTAACCGTGACGGCGACCCTGGGCGAAGAGAAGGCGTTCCTGTGCGAAGTGCAACAGGCGGGCATCTTCTCGGTAGCAGGCATCGAAGGCACGCAGCTGGCGCATTGCCTGGGCGCATACTGCCCGAACATCCTGTTCCCGTATGCGCGCGAGTGCATCACCAGCCTGGTTTCCCGCGGCACCTTCCCGCAGCTGAACCTGGCACCGGTCAACTTTGACGCGCTGTTCATGAACTATCTGCAGCAGCAGGCGGAAGGCGAAGGTGCCGCACCACATCAGGATGCCTGATGAACACCGTCAATGCTTCAATGACTGTTATCGGTGCCGGCTCGTACGGCACCGCATTGGCCATTACGCTGGCGCGTAACGGCCATTCCGTAGTGCTGTGGGGGCACAACCCCGCGCAAATTCATACGTTGCAGCACGATCGCTGCAATCAGGCGTTTCTGCCCGACGTTCCCTTCCCCGATACCCTGCTGCTTGAAGCCGATTTGGCGCGTGCGCTGGCCGCCAGCCGCGACGTGCTGGTGGTGGTGCCGAGCCACGTGTTCGGCGACGTGCTGCGCCAGCTGAAGCCGCATCTGCGCCCGGACGCCCGCATCGTGTGGGCCACCAAGGGATTGGAAGCGGAAACTGGTCGGTTGCTGCAGGACGTGGCGCGTGAGGCGCTGGGCGAGACGATCCCGCTGGCGGTGCTCTCCGGGCCGACGTTCGCCAAAGAGCTGGCCGCCGGCCTGCCGACGGCGATCGCGCTGGCGGCGACCGATGCGCAGTTCGCCGACGATCTGCAACAGCTGCTGCACTGCGGCAAGAGCTTCCGCGTCTACAGCAATCCCGACTTCATCGGCGTGCAGCTTGGCGGCGCGGTGAAGAACGTGATCGCCATCGGCGCCGGCATGTCCGACGGCATCGGTTTCGGCGCCAACGCCCGTACCGCGTTGATTACACGCGGGCTGGCGGAAATGAGCCGTCTGGGTTCTGCGCTGGGCGCCGATCCTTCGACGTTCATGGGCATGGCGGGGCTGGGGGATCTGGTGCTAACCTGCACGGACAACCAGTCGCGCAACCGTCGCTTCGGCATTATGCTGGGGCAGGGTAAAGGCGTGCAGGAAGCGCAGGACAGTATCGGTCAGGTGGTCGAGGGCTATCGCAATACCAAAGAGGTGTTGGCGTTGGCGCAGCGGCACGGTGTGGAAATGCCGATCACCGAACAGATTTATCAGGTGCTTTACTGCCACAAGGACGCCCGCGAAGCGGCGCTGAGCCTGCTGGGGCGAGCCCGAAAGGACGAAAAACCCAGCGCGTGACATAAAACGATATGTCGGGGCAGCTGAATGCTGACCCCGCAAATGACCTGGGCCGCTTCGCGCTACCGTGTGAAGCGGCCCGTTTGGCAAGGTAAAGGGGTATGTGATGTCGTCAGAAGAGTTGGAACAGGTCTGGAACAGCATTAAATCAGAAGCGCGAGCACTGGCTGATTGTGAACCGATGCTGGCCAGCTTTTTCCATGCGACGTTGCTCAAGCACGAGAATCTGGGCAGCGCGCTCAGCTATATGCTGGCCAACAAGCTGGCCACGCCGATCATGCCCGCCATCGCGGTGCGCGAGGTGGTGGAAGAGGCCTACAAGTCTGACAACCAGATGATCGTTTCGGCGGCGCGCGATATCCTCGCGGTGCGCCTGCGCGACCCGGCGGTCGATAAATACTCCACGCCGCTGCTTTACCTGAAGGGGTTCCATGCGCTGCAGGCTTACCGCATCGGTCACTGGCTGTGGCAGCAAGGGCGGCAGGCGCTGGCGATCTACCTGCAAAATCAAATTTCCGTCGCCTTCGGCGTGGACATCCACCCGGCGGCGACCATCGGTTGCGGCATCATGCTCGACCACGCCACCGGCATCGTGATCGGTGAAACGGCGGTGGTGGAGAACAACGTCTCTATCCTGCAGTCGGTCACCCTGGGCGGTACCGGTAAAACCAGCGGCGACCGTCATCCGAAAATCCGTGAAGGGGTGATGATTGGCGCAGGCGCCAAAATTCTCGGCAATATCGAAGTGGGCAAGGGCGCGAAGATCGGCGCGGGCTCGGTAGTCTTGCAGGCGATACCGCCGCACACCACCGCCGCCGGCGTGCCGGCGCGCATCGTCGGGCGGCCGGAGAGCGATACGCCGTCGATGGATATGGACCAATACTTCAACGGCACCAATCACGGCTTCGAGTACGGCGACGGCATTTGAACGCCGTTTGCGTATCCATTCAGGGGGAGCTTCGGCTCCCCCGGTGTTTTTCAGGCGGCGGTCAGCCCTGCTTAGGGAAGTTGGTGATATCGGTAACGATGTCGTCGATCGCCGCCTTGACGTCATCCGCCGTGACCGGCGTGCTGTCGTTGTTGACGGTTTTACCGTAGGCCTTGCGTACCACTTCCATCACCGTTTTACCGGTATCCTGGTCAATCAGCTCGCCTTCGATATACAGCGCGGTATTTTGCGTCCGGTGCCCGGTAGCCGCCATAGTGCTGGCAACCACCGCCGCGACCGGCACCACCTCATAGAACTTCATGTCTTCGTTTTCGGCCGAAACGGCGGTGATGGCGAGTTTGGCCACCAGAACGCGCGAGCCCGTAGGGCTTGGCAGAATGGTAAAGCGGTTCTGCAGCGCGGTTTTGATTCGCTGGGTCGCGTAGGCCTTAATCTTGTTCAGCGTGTCCTGGCTGACGCGCGCCGTGGGTTTCTCCGCCGGGAAATAGACTACCGGTTGGAAATAGATGCCGCGATAGTTGGATTCCTTGTAGCTTGGATCTACCCAGCGCAGCGTTTTATGACCGCTTGGTGAGGTGGTTTCCTGCAGTTTGCTGTAATCGGACAAGAAGCCCGAATATTGCGACGTTTGGGTGACTTTGGACGAACAGCCCGCCAGCAACAGGCCCGCTGCCAGAACGGCCATGGCAACGCTCAAGCGTTGTTTTTTCATGTGGTTTCCTATGATGAGTGGTGATTACCCTTACAAAACATAGCGCATTATCTGCGCCTCATCGGGCATTTTCGGGGCCGGGCGTGCCCTGCCGCGGCCTTTTTTCAGGATCGTGATGCGCCGCCGGTTTTTGTCGCCAGCGCCGGTGATAAGGCGGCGAGCAAGGCGTCCGCTCTGACCAGCGCCTGGCGTTGCTCAGCTTGCCACCGGGGCAACAAGGGCCAGAGATCCGCCTGATGTTCTGCCTGCAGGCACCAGATCTCCCGATCGTGCCAGTCACCGAGGGCGTTTTGCGCCGCTTTCAGGCTCGCCATCGCGGCGGGAGAGAGGGGAAGGCGCTGCGGATAGGCTTCAGCCGCGTAACGCAGGCGTTTTATCAGCAGCCGCAGGCGATGGCGATCGTAGCCGGTATCGGCCAATGCCCGGCGCAATTGCCGCTGCTGGCGCTGCAGGCGTCTATTCAGGCGGTGTTTGGTGCCGCGCCGCGCGGTGCGGCGAAAGCGGCGCGGCCAGGCGTGCAAAAGCGAGGGAAAGCCGATGAGCTGCGGATGAGCGAGCAGTTGACGGCAGCGGGCCTGAAGTTCGCTCTGGCGCGCGTTGGCCTGCCAATCGAGGCGATGACGCGCCAGCTCGGCGATCAGCACCTCGAGATCGCGCAGCGGCGTCGTGAGCTTGCCTAATTCGGCGGCGTCCCGATCGAGCCGGGTTGCGCCGGGGCAGCCGCGCAACGGACGCAGCAGGCTGCGAATGCGGCGCAGGCAGACGCGCAAGTCGTGCAGCGCTTCGCTGTCTTGCGCCTGTTGCAGCCGCAACAGCGCCTCGTTCAGCGCCGGTTCGAGCCGGCGAAACTGGGTGACAATCTCTGCGACGAAAGCCATGTGCCGTGCCTGGAAGGGGTTAACCTTTCCAGTATGGCGCGACGTCGCGAATTACGCCTTGATCAGCGCACCGGCATAGTCCAGCTGCCGCCAGGCTTCATACACCACTACCGATACGGCATTCGACAGGTTCATGCTGCGGCTTTGCGCCTGCATCGGGATGCGGATTTTTTGCTGCGCAGGCAGCGCATCGAGGATGTCGGCAGGCAACCCGCGCGTTTCCGGGCCGAACAGCAGGTAGTCGCCGGCCTGGTAGCTGACGGCGCTGTGCGCCGGCGTGCCCTTGGTGGTGAGGGCAAACAGTCGCTGCGGGTTTTCGGCGGCGAGAAAGGCGGCGTAATCGGCATGACGGCTAACGCGGGTGAACTCATGATAGTCCAGCCCGGCGCGGCGCAGGCGCTTGTCGTCCCACGGGAAACCCAGCGGTTCGATCAGGTGCAGATTAAAGCCGGTATTGGCGCACAGGCGGATGATATTGCCGGTATTGGGTGGAATTTCGGGTTCAAATAAAACGATGTTCAGCATGTTGCAGGCCCCTCGTGAACGAGGGGCGCAGGATAGCAAACTCTTACTGTTCTGTCTTAGACGATAGGCGTTGATGATGCAGCGGCAGCCACAGCACCAGCCGCAGACCGCCAAGCGGGCTGTCTTCGGCCTTCACCCAGCCGCGATGCTGATTGACCGCCGCCTCGACGATAGCCAGGCCAAGGCCGGTGCCGCCGGACTCACGGTCGCGCGCCTCATCGGTGCGGTAGAACGGACGGAAGATCTGCTCGCGGTCTTCGGCGCTGACGCCGGGGCCGTCGTCGTCAACCTGGATGGTCACGCCCTGATTGTCGGCGCTGAACGCCACGGCGATGCGGGTGTGTGAATACCGCAGGGCGTTGCGCACGATGTTTTCCAACGCGCTGTCCAGCGCGCTCGCGTTGCCGAACAGCGTCCACGGGCCGGGCGGCGCAGCGATCTCCAACTGCTTGCCCATCTGTTCGGCTTCGAAACGGGCGTTATCCAGCACGTCGGCCCACAGTTCGTTGGCCTTCAACTGCTCGCGCGCCAGCTCGCCCTTCTGCTGCCCGCGCGATAGCGCCAGCAGATCGTTGATCATCGAATCCAGCCGTTGCGCTTCGGTTTCGATGCGCGCCAGCTCGTGGCCTTCGCCGTGGCGGCGGCGCATCAGCGCGGTGGCCAGCTGCAGGCGAGTCAGCGGCGTGCGCAGCTCGTGCGAGATGTCCGAGATCAGCCGTTGCTGGGCGTTCATCATGCGTTCCAGCGCGCTGACCATCTGGTTGAAGCTGGCGCCGGTGGCCAGGAACTCCTGCGGGCCGGCCTCCAGTTCTGGATGCTGCTTCAGGTTGCCGCGCGCCACGTCATCGGCGGCGTTCTTCAGCTTGCGAGCCGGTTTCGCCAGGCTCCAGGCCAGCCACAGCAGCAGCGGGGCGCTGATCAGCATGGTGACGATCAGCAGCAGCAGCGGCCGGTCGAACATCAGGTTGATGAAATCGGATTGCGGGCTGTTGGCGGGACGGATCAGGTACAGCTGGTAGTTGTCTTCGCCGTCGCGCACCGCGAACGGCCCGACCAGCTCGACGCGGCCGTACTTTTTCTTCTTGGGATGATCCGAGTTGTCGGATTGGCCGATGAAGTTGCGGACGATCTGCATTTCGTTGCGCTGCGCGCCGATCACCCGGCCTTCGCTGGTGACCAGCAGCAGGCGCTGGCCCGGCGGCGCCCATTTGTCGATGGCGCGGAACAGGCGGCGCCACCACATCAGATCGTTGGCCGGATCGTTTTGCAACTCGGCCTCGACGTGCTGTTCCAGCATCAACCCCTGCCGCTGCTCGCTGTCGAGCAATGAGGTCATCTGGCGGGAGTCGAGCTTGGGCACCATCAGCACCAGCATTAGCACCAGGGCTAACGTGAACCAGAAAATGGCGAAGATGCGTGCCGTCAAACTGTTGATCATGTTGCAGATACCATCAAATAACCACGCCCGCGCAGGGTTTTGAACCACGGATGCCCGTCTTTGCGATCCGGCAGCTTACGCCGCAGGTTGGAGATATGCATGTCGATGGCGCGATCGAACGGGGTCAGGCGTTTGCCCAGCACTTCCTGGCTCAGCAGTTCGCGCGATACCACCTGGCCGAGATGCTGCGCCAGCAGATACAGCAGGGTGAACTCGGTGCCGGTCAGATCCAGCACCTGGCCGTCGAAGCTGGCCTCCTGGCGGCCGGGGTTCAGCTGCAGGCCATCGACATCCAGCGTCGGGGCGCCGCTGTCGACCTGCTGCTGCTGTTCGCTCCAGTTGGAACGGCGCAGAATGGCGCGAATGCGCGCGACCAGTTCGCGATCGTTGAAGGGTTTCGGCAGGTAATCATCGGCGCCCAGCTCTAGGCCCAACACGCGGTCCAGTTCGCTGCCGCGCGCGGTCAGCATGATGACCGGCGTCTGGTGATGTTGGCGCAGTTCTTTCAACGTATCGATGCCGTTTTTCTTCGGCATCATGATGTCGAGCAGCAGCAGATCGACGGAGCTGTCCAGCAGCGACAACGCCTGCTCGCCATCGTGCGCGACGACGATATTAAAACCTTCCATTTCAAGCAGTTCTTTTAACAGCGAGGTCAACTCGCGGTCGTCGTCAACTAACAGAATCTTGTTCATTATGATTTACCTCCAGACGCAAAATACGTCATCAACTGTTGCCATTCCATGACTTTACGTAGTTTTACATGCACTGACGCAGGTTTTCAGGTGTGGCGGTACACTGCTCCTCGTTGATTCGCAAAGTGAGAAAGCTTGAGGAGTTGAAATGCGTAAGGTGACCGCATTAGTTATGGCATCACTGCTGGCAATTGGTTCGACCGCTGCCTTCGCTGCCGACACTATACCGGACACAGCTCAACCTCCCGGCAACGACGTGATGACCCGAGTACCCGGCCAGCACCATATGTTCGACGGTGTCAGCCTCAGCGAACAGCAGCGCCAGCAAATGCGCGATTTGATGCGCCAGGCCCGGCACGATCTGCCTGGTGTCAATGTAGCTGAAATGGAAGCCATGCATAAACTGGTGACCGCAGAGAAATTTGACGAAACCGCCGTGTATGCCCAGGCGGAAAAGATGGCCCAACAGCAGGTCAAGCGCCAGGTCGAAATGGCTCGGGTGCGCAACCAAATGTATAACCTGCTGACGCCAGAGCAAAAAAGTGTTTTAGACCAGAAACATCAGCAGCGCATGCAGCAGATGGAGCAGCAAATTTCTGGTTTGCAGCAAGCTTCTGCCCAGAAGTGAAGTACGACTGAGTAGTCCCCTGTTTTTCCTTGCCATAGACACCATCCCTGTCTTCCCCGCCATGATGGCGGGGTTTTTTTTATCCGACATTTCGCTATATTGAGCGCCATACCTTTTGACCGGGATCCCTCAATGGAACAGCGCTATGCACGCCTGGTAAAGTCCGCTGCGTTGGCCGCTACCGCGCTGGCGTCGTCGCTGTTGTTGATCAAAATCGTCGCCTGGTACCACACCGGTTCGGTCAGCCTGCTGGCGGCGCTGGTGGATTCGCTGGTCGATATCGCGGCATCGCTGACCAACCTTCTGGTGGTGCGCTATTCGCTGCAGCCGGCCGATGCCGAGCACACCTTCGGCCACGGCAAAGCGGAGTCGCTGGCGGCGCTGGCGCAAAGCATGTTTATTTCCGGTTCCGCCCTGTTTCTGTTTCTCACCGGCTTCCAGCATCTGTATGCGCCGCAAACGCTGCGCGATCCCGGCGTTGGGGTCGTCGTGACGGTGATCGCGTTAGTCAGCACCCTGATGCTGGTCACCTATCAACGCTGGGTGGTCAGAAAAACGCGCAGCCAGGCCGTGCGCGCAGATATGCTGCATTATCAGTCAGATGTCATGATGAATGGTGCTATTCTTATCGCTCTTGGGCTAAGCTGGTACGGCTTCCAGCGGGCGGATGCGCTGTTTGCGCTGGGCATCGGCGTTTACATCCTGTATAGCGCGCTGCGCATGGGCTACGAAGCGGTGCAGTCGCTGTTGGATCGGGCGTTGCCGGATGACGAGCGCCAGGCGATTATCGCCGTGGTTTCCTCCTGGCCCGGGGTGAAAGGCGCGCACGATCTGCGCACGCGGCAGTCAGGGCCGACGCGTTTTATCCAACTGCATCTTGAGATGGACGACACGCTGCCGCTGCGCGAGGCGCATCGGTTGGCCGATCAGGTGGAACAGGCGTTGCGGCACCGTTTTGCGGGGGCGGACGTCATCATTCACCTGGATCCATGCTCCGTGGTGCCGCCGGGTAGGCAGGGGCATTGGGAGCTATAATCAGATAGAGGCACAGATCGAAGTATTATCATGAATATCTGAGTTAGCTCAGCGTGCCATGCGGTGTTTTAACCGTTATATTGCGTGACTTGAATCAATTCAGCTGGGTGTTTTTGATATAATATCCAGCAATAAGCCATAAAGCTGGTTTTCTGCAGCCGGAGAGGTTTCAAGACGATCGGCGGAGACAGAATTCTTAAGAAATTGCATCTACACAGTTCAGAGGTAGTCATGATCAAGAAAATCGGTGTACTGACGAGCGGCGGTGATTCGCCGGGTATGAACGCTGCAATCCGCGGCGTTGTGCGTTCTGCGCTTTCAGAAGGTCTGGAAGTTTTTGGTATTTACGATGGCTACCTTGGCTTGTACGAAGATCGCATGGAGCAGCTGGACCGTTATAGCGTGTCCGACATGATCAACCGCGGCGGCACCTTCCTCGGCTCGGCCCGCTTCCCGGAATTCAGGGATGAAAACGTGCGCGCCAAGGCGATTGAAAACCTGAAGAATCGCGGCATCGACGCGCTGGTGGTGATCGGCGGCGACGGTTCCTACATGGGCGCCAAACGCCTGACGGAAGAAGGCTTCCCGTGCATCGGTCTGCCGGGCACCATCGATAACGATGTCGCCGGTACCGACTACACCATCGGTTACTTCACCGCGCTGGAAACCGTGGTGGAAGCAATCGACCGCCTGCGCGATACCTCCTCGTCGCACCAGCGTATCTCTATCGTGGAAGTGATGGGCCGTTACTGCGGCGATCTGACGCTGGCGGCGGCGATTGCCGGCGGCTGCGAGTTCATCGTGCTGCCTGAAATCGAATTCAACCGCGAAGATCTGGTGTGCGAAATCAAGGCCGGTATCGCCAAAGGCAAAAAACACGCCATCGTGGCGATCACCGAGCACATCTGCGACATCGATGAGCTGGCGCGCCACATTGAGCAGGAAACCAAGCGTGAAACCCGCGCCACCGTGCTGGGCCACATTCAGCGCGGCGGTTCGCCGGTCGCCTATGACCGCATCCTGGCCTCGCGCATGGGCGCCTACGCCATCGAACTGTTGCTGCAGGGGTACGGCGGCCGCTGCGTCGGTATCCAGAACGAAAAAATGGTGCACCACGACATCATCGACGCGATCGAAAACATGAAGCGTCCGTTCAAGGGCGACTGGCTGGAAACGGCGAAAAAGCTGTACTGATACGCCGCTCACCGCACGACAAAAAAGCCTCCGCTCCCGGGGGCTTTTTTATGCTCGCCGGTGACATATTCCAGAATCATCTATCCCAAAATTTTTTATTCTTTAGTTGCCGGGAAAGTTTCTGGCAGGCTCTGATGCTAAATCAACCGATTGAGGTTGCGCTTAATTTTCTGGGAGAGCCTGTCGATGCGTAAATGGGGTGTAGGTCTGACATTGGTGCTGTTGGCGTCCGGCGCCATGGCGAAGGATATTCAGTTGCTGAACGTGTCATACGATCCGACGCGTGAGTTCTATCAGGCTTACAACACGGCGTTCAGCAAGCACTACCAGGCGGAAACCGGCGACAAGGTGACGGTGCGCCAGTCGCACGGCGGTTCCGGCAAACAGGCGACCTCGGTGATCAACGGCATCGAGGCTGACGTGGTGACGCTGGCGCTGGCCTATGACGTCGACGCTATCGCCGAACGCGGCCGCATCGAGAAAGACTGGATCAAACGCCTGCCGGACAACTCGGCGCCTTACACCTCGACCATCGTCTTCCTGGTGCGCAAAGGCAACCCGAAACAGATTCATGACTGGCCTGATTTAATCAAGCCGGGCGTGTCGGTGATCACTCCGAATCCGAAAACTTCCGGCGGCGCCCGCTGGAACTACCTGGCCGCCTGGGGCTACGCGTTGCATCACAATAACAACGATAAGGCCAAGGCGCAGGACTTCGTCAAAAACCTGTACAAGAACGTTGAGGTGCTGGATTCCGGCGCGCGCGGCTCGACCAACACCTTCGTTGAGCGCGGCATCGGCGACGTGCTGATCGCCTGGGAAAACGAAGCGCTGCTGGCGGAGAAAGAGCTGGGCAAAGACAAGTTCGAGATTATTACGCCGAGCGAATCAATCCTGGCCGAACCGACGGTGTCGGTGGTGGATAAGGTGGTCGATAAACGCGGTACCCGCGAGGTGGCGACCGCCTACCTGAAGTATCTGTATTCACCGGAAGGGCAGACTATTGCGGCGCAGAACTATTATCGCCCGCGCGATGCGGCGGTGGCGGCCAAGTTCGCCGGGCAGTTCCCGCAGCTGAAGTTGTTCACCGTGGATGACACTTTCGGCGGCTGGACCGAAGCGCAGAAGGTGCACTTCGCCACCGGCGGCGTATTCGACGAAATCAGCAAACGTTGATGCCGTTTAAGTGGCAATAAAAAACCCCGGCAAGCCGGGGTTTTTTTATGGCAAGCCTAGGGCAATCAGGCTTTTTTCGCTGCTGCGGCGGCTTTGACGATCACGGCGAAAGCGTCGGCTTTCAGCGAGGCGCCGCCAACCAGCGCGCCATCGATGTCCGGCTGGGAGAACAGCTCTGCGGCGTTCTTGTCGTTCACCGAACCGCCGTACTGGATGATGATTTCAGCGGCAACCGCGGCATCGTGCTTGGCGATGTGATCGCGGATAAATTTGTGCACGGCCTGCGCCTGCGCAGGGGTGGCGGATTTGCCGGTACCGATGGCCCAGACCGGCTCATAGGCGATCACGGTGCCTTTCATCGCCGGTGCGCCCAGCGTTTTCAGCACGGCGTCGATCTGGCGCGCGCACACTTCTTCAGTTTTGCCCGCGGCGTTTTCCGCTTCGGTTTCACCGATGCACAGCACCGGGATCAGGCCGGCTTCTTTCAGCACGGCGAATTTCTCGGCGATGACTTCGTCGCTTTCTTTGTGGTAGGTGCGACGCTCGGAGTGGCCGATGATGATGTACTGGGCGCCGACGTCTTTCAGCATGTTGGCGGAAACTTCACCGGTGAAGGCGCCGGACAGGTTAACGTCCACGTTCTGCGCGCCCAGCGCGATGCGGCTGCCGGCCAGCGCGTGCTTGGCCTGATCCAGATACATCACCGGCGGGGCGATGGCGACGCCACAGCCGTCAACGCTGCTCAGCTCATTGCGCAGACCGGCGATCAGTTCGTTGACCATGTGAGTGCTGCCGTTAAGCTTCCAGTTACCCATAACTAATGGATGACGCATGTTTTTTCCTCCAACTAGGGAACGCGAGAGTCGAAATGACAACTGCCGGACCGGCAGTTTACCTGCCCAACAGTATAGAGATCATTAAGCGCGAAGGCTTTGCTTTTCGTCATTAAATGCCGCGCCGTTACGGCTCGGAAAGCGCCAGCTTAATCGGTTCAACCGCGAAGGTTACGCCTTTATCGCCGTTGTCCGAGACGACATAGCGAATGGCGCCGACCTGCTGTTGGTAAAAGCGCGATCCTTTGCCTTTTTCCAGCAGGCTGTTCACCTTGTTCTGGCTCTGTTCCACCGTCAATGCCGGTTCGAACTGGCGCATCAGCGCCGCCATGTAGTTGATGGCGATGGCGCGCGCGGCTTTTTCTTCATTGGCCTGCTGCAGCGGCAGATGCGTGATCTGCAACGTTTTGATTTTGCCGGTGCCTTTTTCCAGCGCGGTGGAGGCATACAGGTTTTCGTTGAGTTTGCTGGCGGCGCGCGTCAGCAGCGGCGAATCGTCTTCGGTGGCCGGAATGGCGCGGAATTCGCCAATCGGCAGCTTCGGGTTGTCGCGATTGTATTTCTCGCGGAATTTGACCACCGTCAGGTCGAAGGTCGGCGCCCCGGCCAGCAGGTAAGGTGCGGTCGGTTTCGCTTCGGCGGCGGGCGGTTCGGCCCAGGCGCTGGCGGCGGCCTGCAGCAGGCAGGCGATGGCGAGGGTTTTTCTCAGCATGGCGTATGGCATCAAGGACAAAGATGGCTCCGATTAAAGCGATAACTCGCGGGCCTTGTCAAAGATCCCACGCCATTATCGGTTCGCTGACGAGAAAGCTGTGCGGCGCGCCGCGTTATGCAAGGCGGAAAACTCGGCCCGGCAGCGCCTATGTTACACTGCGTCGCAGAATATGGGCAGGCTTAGAGCGCAGGAATCGATGACGTTACAACAGTGGTGTTTTTCTTTTAAGGGCCGCATCGGGCGGCGCGACTTCTGGATCTGGATGGGGCTGTGGCTGGTGCTGATGGCGGCGGCGTTTACGCTGGCCAATTATCAATTGATCGCCATCCAATCCATCGCCTTCTTTATCGTGGCGCTGCTGTGGCCGACGGCGGCGGTGCTGGTCAAACGTCTGCACGATCGCAACAAGGCTGGCTGGTGGGCGCTGCTGCTGATCCTGGCGTGGATGCTGGCGGCGGGCAACTGGCAAATGCTGGCGCCGATCTGGCAATGGGGCGTCGGGCGTTTCATCCCGACGCTGATTATCGTGATGATGATGATCGATCTGGGCGCCTTCGTCGGCACGCCGGGAGACAATCGGTTCGGCCCGGAAGCCGAACCGGTGAAGTTCCGCTGATCCTCGGGTTACCAGTAGTGCTCGCTGGTGATGTGGCCCGGTTTGCGGCGCAGGTGCTTGCGCATTTGGCGGTGGTCTTTCAGCGTTTGCTGGGTGTCCCGCACCATCTGCGGGTTGCCGCACAGCATCACGTGGCTGGTTTCGGCGTCGATGGTCAAGCCGATCGCCGCTTCCAGCCGGCCGTCCTCGATCAGCGCCGGCACGCGGCCGGTCAGTGAACCGGGCGTTTCTTCGCGGCTGACGACGGTCTGGATGCGCAGCTTGCCGTTGTAGCGTTGCTGCAATTGCTGCATCAGCGGCAGGTAGCTCAGATCGCGCGCAAAACGCGCGGCGTGCACCAGCACCAGGTTGTTAAAGCGTTCCAGGCCGACGCCTTGCTGCAGAATCGATAAATAGGGGCCGATGGCGGTGCCGGTCGCCAGCATCCACAGCGTGTCGCAGTCGGGCACCTCATCCAGCACGAAGAAGCCGGCCGCTTCTTTGGTCACCATGACATCCGACCCTGGCCGCAGCTGATTGAGGCGTGGGCTCAGTTTGCCTTCCGGCACCGTCACCAGATAGAACTCCAGGTTGGCGTCATCGGGGGCATTGACGTAGGAGTAAGCGCGTTGCACTCGTTCGCCGTCGATCTCCAGCGCCAGTTTGGCGAATTGCCCGGCGGTGAAAGGATCGATGGGGGCATTGACCACCAGGCTGAACAGCCCGTCGGTCCATTGTTTTACCTGCGTAACCTTGCCGTTTACCCATTCAGCCATACTCTAAAGCTCCCGTGGTCGAATCAAATAAGCACAATGTCGTGAGCCGGAAATGGCGTGCGTGGTGCGCTCTATCCGGTAGTCGTTGCCGAACAGGCGGTGAAACAGCTGCAGCTCGGAATTGCACAGGCTGCTGCAGTTGGAACCGGCCACGCCGATCGGACAGTGGTTTTCCACCAACAGCGCACCGTGCGGATGATCGAGCAATTCGGCCATGTAACCGTCATGTTGCCGCAGACGCACCAATCGGGCTAACCGCTCTTGGTGGCTGCGCTCGGCGGACAGCTCTTCGGCATAACGCAGATAAAGCTGCTCTTCGCGCGCGCTCAGCAACGGTTCCACGCCGGCGCCGCCAAACAGCCGCAGCGCGGATGCCCGCAGCCGTTCCTGATCGGCGGCCGCAAAAGCGTGCCCTCGCGCTGTCAGCGACCAGTAGCGCGTCGGGCGGCCGACCTTGCTGCGCGCTTCTTCGTAACAAACCAACTCACGTTTTTCCAGGGATTGCAGATGTTGTCGGATGCCCATCGGCGTGATGTCCAGACGCTCCGCCAGCATTTTGGCCGAGTGCGGGCCGAGAGCCTTTAACTGCAATAAAATCAGCTCAGGTGTTTTCATGAACCAAATCCCTATGGTGTTATTTTATTTCAAGTTGATGAAAATAATTATCGATTAAATGCTAAAGCGCAGCTACTGCAAACGCGCTAATTTTTACCCCCAAAGCGTTAGACGTACAGTTTAATTTACGAGCCTGGTCGGGTTTGCTGCCAGTGTGACCTGGATCAATATTTGTCTGAAACTCGCTAAAAAAATCAGATTTGATTAGCTTATGCCGCCATAGAGGGCTGCTCGCCGTTCTGGCTGCTGCAACGGCCATACCGGGACGCTGTGACGAGTTGAAACGTTAACGAAGATAATGAGAAAACTAGAGAATTTTCACCTGCTGGTGATGCTTATCCTGTTGGTCGCCGTCGGCCAGATGGCGCAAACCATTTATGTTCCCGTGATTGCTGATATCGCCCACGATCTGTCGGTTCGCACCGGCGCTGTGCAACGGGTGATGGCGGCGTATCTGCTTACCTACGGTTTCTCCCAGCTGATTTACGGGCCGATATCGGATCGTATCGGGCGTCGCCCGGTGATCCTGACCGGCATGATGATCTTCCTGGTCGGTGCGCTGGGCGCACTGCTGTCCACCAACCTGACGATGCTGGTTGCCGCCAGCGCGATTCAGGGCATGGGCACCGGCGTGGCGGGCGTGATGGCGCGCACCATGCCGCGCGATCTGTATGCCGGCACCGCACTGCGCTACGCCAACAGCCTGTTGAACATGGGGATTTTGGTCAGCCCGCTGCTGGCGCCGGTGATCGGCGGCGCATTGGCGATGGTGTTCGGCTGGCGCGCCTGCTACGCCTTCCTGCTGGGGCTGTGCGCCTGCGTCGCCTTCGCCATGTTCCGCTGGCTACCGGAAACCCGTCCGGTGCAAACGGAAAAACGTCGCATGCTGGCCAGTTTCCGCCAGCTGCTGGGTGACAGCACCTTCAGCTGCTATCTGGTGATGCTGATCGGCGCGCTGGCGGGGATTGCGGTATTCGAGGCCAGCTGCGGCGTGTTGATGGGCGGCGTGTTGGGACTGAGTGGGCTGACCGTCAGCATCCTGTTCATTCTGCCGATCCCGGCGGCGTTTTTCGGCGCCTGGTACGCCGGGCGCGACGGCAAGACCTTCCACACGCTGATGTGGCATTCGGTGATTAGCTGCCTGCTGGCGGGGGCGATGATGTGGATCCCGGGCTGGTTCGGCGTGATGAACATCTGGACGCTGATCGTGCCGGCCGCATTGTTCTTCTTCGGCGCCGGCATGCTGTTCCCGCTGGCGACCACCGGGGCGATGGAGCCGTTCCCTTACCTGGCCGGCGCGGCGGGCGCATTGGTAGGCGGCATGCAGAACATGGGGTCCGGTCTGGCGACCTGGCTTTCCGCCATGCTGCCGCAAACCGGGCAGTTCAGCCTCGGCTTGCTGATGTTCGCGATGGCGCTGCTGATCCTGCTGTGCTGGTGGCCGCTGTCCAATCGTATGCAGCATCAAGGACATACCGCATAACGACAGGGCGCCATTCGGCGCCCTGTTTCGTTACAGCAGAAACTCGTGCAGCGCCGGGTCTTTGCGATCCAGATAGTGGGTCGAACGTATACGGCGGATGGTGCGCGACTTGCCGCGGATCAGCAACGTTTCGGTGGTGGCCATGTTGCCCTGGCGGCTGATGCCTTCCAGCAAATCGCCCTTGGTGATGCCGGTGGCGGAGAAGATCACGTTGTCGTTGCGCGCCATCTGATCCAGACGCAGCGCCTGGCCGGCTTCGATACCCATCTCCCGGCAGCGGGCCAACTCTTGTTCGCCGATGCGGCGGTTTTCGGCGCTGTCGCCTTTCACCTCATGACGCGGCAGCAAACGCGCCTGCATGTCGCCGTCCAACGCGCGGATCACCGCGGCTGAGATCACCCCTTCCGGCGCGCCGCCGATGCCGTACATCACATCGACCTCGCTTTCGGGCATGCAGGTGAGAATGGAGGCCGCCACGTCGCCGTCAGGAATGGCGAATACTCGCACGCCCAACTGTTGCATCTGCGCGATGACGCCGTCGTGGCGCGGTTTGGCCAATACGATCACCGTCAGCTGCGACAGCGGTTTGCCCAGTCGTTCGGCGACGTTCTGCAGGTTCTCCGCCAGCGGCCGATTGAGATCGATGGCGCCGCGCGCCGCCGGGCCGACTACCAGCTTCTCCATGTACATGTCCGGCGCGTGCAGGAAGGTGCCGCGATCGCCCACCGCCAATACCGCCAGCGCGTTGGACTGGCCCATGGCGGTCATGCGGGTGCCTTCGATCGGATCGACCGCGATGTCGACCGCGTCGCCTTGGCCGGTACCAACCTGCTCGCCGATATATAACATCGGCGCTTCGTCGATCTCGCCTTCGCCGATCACAATGCGCCCATCGATATCCACTTTGTTGAGCATGATGCGCATGGCGTGGACCGCCGCGCCGTCGGCGGCGTTCTTGTCGCCGCGCCCCAGCCATTTGTAGCCCGCCAGCGCGGCGGCTTCGGTAACGCGGGAGAATTCGATGGCTAATTCACGTTTCATGGCAAACCTGTCTGTGAGAAAGGGAAGAAAATATCGACAAAGTCTATCACAGCGCGGTGGCGGCAGGGCGGGGCAAAAAAAAAAGCGCCGCCCGCAGGCAGCGCTTGTTGGCGAAACGGCAACTTCGGGATTACTCGTGATCTTCCCATGCCTGAGCGCGAGCCACCGCTTTTTTCCAGCCGCTGTAGCGGTAGTTGCGTTCGGTGGTTTCGATGCTTGGGCGGAATTCACGCTCAACCACCGCTTTGCTCTTCACTTCATCCAGATCGTTCCAGTAGCCGATGGCCAGGCCCGCCAGGAACGCCGCGCCCAGCGCCGTCGATTCACGCACTTCAGGGCGTTCTACGCGGGTGCCGAGAATATCGGATTGGAACTGCATCAGGAAGTTGTTGGCGACCGCGCCGCCGTCCACGCGCAGCGATTGCAGGCGGGTGTTGGCGTCGGCCTGCATGGCGTCCAGCACGTCACGGGTCTGGAAGGCGATGGATTCCAGTGTGGCGCGGATGATGTGGTTGCTGTTGGCGCCGCGGGTCAGGCCGAAAATGGCGCCGCGAGCATACGGATCCCAGTAAGGCGCACCCAGGCCGGTGAAGGCCGGCACCACATAGACGCCGTTGCTGTCTTTCACCTTGGTGGCGAAGTATTCGGAGTCGGCGGCGTCGCTGATCAGTTTCAGCTCGTCGCGCAGCCACTGGATAGACGCGCCGCCGATGAACACCGCGCCTTCCAGCGCATAGTTCACTTCACCGCGCGGGCCGCAGGCGATGGTGGTCAGCAGACCGTTTTTCGACCGTACCGCTTCTTTGCCGGTGTTCATCAGCAGGAAGCAGCCGGTGCCGTAGGTGTTCTTCGCCATGCCCGGTTGAACGCACAGCTGGCCGTACAGCGCCGCCTGCTGGTCACCGGCGATACCGGCGATAGGAATACGCGTGCCGCCCTTGCCGCCGATGTTGGTCTGGCCGTATACCTCGGAGGAAGGACGGACTTTCGGCAGCATGGCGCGCGGAATGTCCAGCACTTCCAGCATGCGTTCGTCCCAGTCCAGCTCGTGGATGTTGAACATCATGGTGCGTGAGGCGTTAGTGTAATCGGTGACGTGTACGCGGCCCTGGGTCATCTTCCACACCAGCCAGGTGTCGACGGTGCCGAACAGCAGTTCGCCGCGTTTGGCGCGCTCGCGGGCGCCTTCGACGTTGTCCAGGATCCATTTCACCTTGGTGCCGGAGAAGTACGGGTCAACCACCAGGCCGGTGTTGTGACGGATGTACTCTTCCAGGCCGTCGCGCTTGAGCTTCTCGCAGATGTCGGCGGTGCGGCGGCACTGCCAAACGATGGCGTTGTAAATCGGCTTGCCGGTCTCTTTTTCCCAGACGATGGTGGTTTCGCGCTGGTTGGTGATGCCGATGCCGGCGATCTGATCGGAATTGATGTCGGCTTTCGCCAGCACTTCTACCAGCGTCGAACTTTGCGACGCCCAGATCTCCATCGGGTCGTGCTCAACCCAGCCGGCCTTTGGATAGATCTGCGGGAATTCGCGCTGCGATACCGCAACGATGTTGGCGTCGTGATCGAGCACGACGGCGCGTGAGCTGGTGGTCCCTTGGTCGAGTGCGACAATGTATTTTTTTTCTACAGTCATGGTAATTATCCTGCTGTTGTTAACCGTTTAAAACTGCACCCATCATGCTTTACGCTGCTGGGTCTTGGCGTCGGGCTCTTCCTCCGTCACGCAAACGTCGCACGGCAGGTGGCGGCCAATCAGCGCGCGGTAACCGAAAGCGCCCAGGCCACAGCCGACGATAGGGGCGAAGATCGGCACCAGGAAGTACGGGATATCACGTGCGCCGGTGAAGGCGACTTTGCCCCAGCCGGCCAGGTAGGCGAACAGTTTCGGCCCGAAGTCACGCGCCGGGTTCAACGCAAAGCCGGTCAATGGTCCCATGGAGGCGCCGATCACGGCAATCAGAATACCGATCAGCAGCGGCGCCAGCGGGCCGCGCGGAATGCCGTTGCCGTCGTCGGTCAGCGCCAGGATCAGGCACATCAGGATTGCAGCGATCACCATTTCTACCAGGAAGGCCTGACCGACGGAGATGTGCGCGTTAGGGTAAGTCGAGAAGATGCCGGCCAGTTCGAGGCTTTCGTTGCTGCCGCGCACCATGTGGTGGGCCGCTTCGAAGTCGAAGAACAGGTTGTAGTACAGCCCATAGACCAGGGCCGCTGCGCAGAAGGCGCCGGCGACCTGCGCAATGATGTAAGGCACCACTTTGCGCCCGTCGAAGCAGGCGAACAGCCACAGGGCGAGGGTGACCGCCGGGTTGAGATGCGCACCGGAAATTGCGGCGGTCAGATAGATGGCCATGGCGACGCCCAGGCCCCAAATGATGCTGATTTCCCACTGGCCGAAGCTGGCGCCCGCCAGTTTCAGCGCGGCAACGCAGCCTACGCCAAAGAAGATCAGCAGCGCCGTGCCGAGGAACTCGGCGATGCACTGGCCTTTTAATGTCGGACTGGTGGTTTGGCTCATAATGTTGTTGTCCTGCAAAACGGCGGTTGTTGGTTTATAGGCTCAGTTGGGTAGAGATCTGGCCTATGGGCACAGTTTTTTTCATCTCGTCCAATTATTGAATAAGGACGTGATGTAAATTTATCGTTAACGAACATAAACGAGAAATAGCGAAATCAAAATGTGTGTGGCGCGTCATAAAATTGAGCGATTTCGCGTCGTTTAGTGTTCTTTCTGAGCCATAAAAGTGTGATCTGACCAGTGGTTTGCTGAGGGTTGTTAACAACTCGCGGCGGCGGCGATGGGGATTTTCAGTTTTTGCTGATGGCGGGGGCAGGAAAATTGCAACAGACTGCGCGATGATCCGGTATGTTGCTAGACAGGCGGAGACTGGCTACTTACAATCGTTTTTAACGAATCGAGACCGGCGCGCCTTTCGTAACGGCGCGCGTCACTGAGCGCGATGCAATATTCGCAGTAGCTGCAGCCGATGTTGCGGCCGCTACTTATAGATGTACGCCTTGCTATCATGAGGGGACTGAAGCATGTCATTTGAAGTATTTGAGAAACTGGAAGCAAAAGTACAGCAGGCGATTGATACCATCACCTTGTTGCAGATGGAAATTGAAGAGCTGAAAGACAAAAACAACTCTCTGTCGCAGGAAGTTCAGGCTGCCTCCGGCAACCACGAAGCGTTGGTGCGCGAAAACCAACAGCTGAAAGAAGAACAGCACGTATGGCAAGATCGCCTGCGCGCGCTGCTGGGCAAAATGGAAGAGGTCTGATCCTCACGCCATGCAGCAACGAAAAGGGCGCCTCAGGCGCCCTTTTTCATGACCGGAAATCACTCGATGTCGAGCGGGTCCTCGGAGAGGATGATACCGGTGTTGTCGGCATACAGGTGGTCGCCGGAGAAGAAGGTGACGCCACCGAAGTTGACGCGGATATCGCTTTCGCCCACGCCTTCGCTCACGGCACCCGCCGGGATCGCCGCCATCGCCTGAATGCCGATGTCGAGTTCTTCCAGATCGTCCACCTGGCGCACCGCGCCGTACACCACGATGCCTTCCCATTCGTTCTGGGCGGCCAAGCGCGCCAGTTCGGCGTTGATCAGCGCCCGGCGTACCGAACCGCCGCCGTCGACCAACAGCACGCGGCCGCGGCCGTTTTCTTCAAGCAGATCGAACAACAGGCCGTTATCCTCAAAGCATTTCACCGTGGTGATCTGCCCGCCAAATGAAGTACGCCCGCCAAAATTGGAGAACAGAGGTTCAACAACGTTCACCTCTTCATGATAGATGTCGCAAAGTTCGGAAGTATCGTATTTCATAGGATTTTACGTCTGTTTGCCGCTGGAATGTTCAGTATATCCCTTTATTCGCCCTGTTGGCAAAATCATCAGTTTTTAACTGAGCGCCACGCCGATGGCGAACAGCAGGTTGGCCAGCAACGCCGCTTTGACCATGTGTTCCAGCATCGGCCGCATGCCGACCGGCGTCGGATCGCGCAGCACGCGCAGGCCGTGGCGCGTCAGCAGCGGGATCGCCAACACGAACAGCCAACCCCACGGGCTGTGCAGGTTGAACAGCGTAAACAGCGCGAAACACAGCACTGCGCCGCCGAGCAGCAGGGCATGGTAAATGCGCGCCTTGTGCGGGCCGAGACGCACCGCCAGCGTGTTCTTGCCGTTTTCGCGATCGCTCTCGATATCGCGCAGATTGTTGATGTTGAGCACCGCCGTCGCCAGCAGGCCGCAGGCGGTGGCAGGCAGCATCACCACGCTGTCGAAGGTGTGCGTTTGCAGATAGTAGGTGCCGGCCACGCTCAGCCAGCCGAAGAACACCAGTACCGAGATGTCGCCCAACCCCAAATATCCGTAGGGCTTGTTGCCGACGGTATAGGTGATGGCCGCCACGATAGACAGCCCGCCCAGCACCAGAAAGCCCACCACGTCGCTGGGTTGCTCGCAGGCGACGGCGATCAGCGAACAGCCGGCGAGGGCGATCAGCACTACCGTCACCACCAGTGCCCGTTTCATCTGCGCTTGGGTGATCATGCCTTTCTGCATGCCGCGCAATGGCCCGATGCGATCATCTTTGTCGCTGCCTTTGACCGCATCGCCGTAGTCGTTCGCCAGGTTGGAGAGGATCTGCAGCAGGCCGGCGGTCAACAGCGCCAGCAGCGCCACTTCAGGTTTCAGGCTGCCGTGCCAGGCGGCGATTGCCGAGCCGACCACAATGGAGGCAAAGGCCAGCGGCAGGGTGCGGGGGCGTAGACTTTCCAGCCAGGCGGAGATCGGGGTGGTGGGGGTTGATGAGCTCATGTTTCGCTTCTGTGTCCGTTAGAAATAATAGTGGGAGGCAATGCCTCCCACACAGATGACTGACAAGACAATGATTGAGCGATTATAGGATAAAACGACTCAAATCTTCATCCGCCACCAGTTCATCCAGATGACTGCGCACGTAATCCGCATCAATTGTAATGGATTGGCCATTAATTTCACTCGCATCGTAGGAAATATCTTCCATCAGACGCTCCAGCACGGTGTGCAGACGACGCGCGCCGATGTTCTCGGTGCTTTCGTTGACCTGCCACGCGGCTTCGGCGATGCGGCGGATGCCGTCGGCGGTGAACTCGATATTGACGCCTTCGGTGCCCATCAGCGCTTTGTACTGTTCGGTCAGCGACGCGCTCGGCTCGGTCAGGATGCGCTCGAAATCTTCGGTGGTCAGCGCCTGCAGCTCAACGCGGATCGGCAGACGGCCCTGCAGTTCCGGGATCAGATCCGACGGATTGGCGGTCTGGAACGCGCCGGAGGCGATGAACAGGATGTGGTCTGTCTTCACCATACCGTGCTTGGTGGACACGGTGCAGCCTTCCACCAGCGGCAGCAGATCGCGCTGTACGCCTTCGCGGGAAACGTCCGGGCCGGAGCTTTGGCCGCCGCGCTTACAGATTTTGTCGATCTCATCGATAAACACGATGCCGTGCTGCTCAACCGCTTCGATCGCCTGCTCTTTCAGTTCTTCCGGGTTTACCAGCTTGGCGGCTTCTTCTTCCACCAGCAGCTTGAAGGCTTCTTTGATCTTCAGCTTGCGCGGTTTTTGCTTTTGGCCGCCGAGGTTCTGGAACATCGACTGCAGCTGGTTGGTCATCTCTTCCATGCCCGGAGGTGCCATGATTTCCACGCCCATCGGCGCGGCGGCCAGATCGATTTCGATCTCTTTGTCATCCAGTTGGCCTTCGCGCAGTTTCTTGCGGAATGCCTGGCGGGCGGCGGACGGTTCCTGATTTTCTTCCGGCTGGCCCCAGTTGTTCTTGGCCGGCGGGATCAGCACGTCGAGAATGCGCTCTTCGGCCAACTCTTCGGCGCGGGTGCGGTTTTTCTCGATCGACTGCATGCGCACCATTTTGATGGCGGCATCGGTCAGATCGCGGATGATGGAGTCCACTTCTTTGCCCACATAGCCCACTTCGGTGAACTTGGTGGCTTCAACCTTGATGAACGGCGCGTTGGCCAGCTTCGCCAGACGACGGGCGATTTCGGTTTTACCGACGCCGGTCGGGCCGATCATCAGAATGTTTTTCGGGGTCACTTCGTGACGCAGCATCTCGTTGAGCTGCATCCGGCGCCAGCGGTTGCGCAGGGCAATGGCGACAGCGCGTTTGGCCTTGTTTTGGCCAATGATATAGCTGTCCAGTTCGCTGACGATCTCGCGCGGGGTCATTTCAGACATGGTATTCGATCCTTACGCTTTGGAAGGCAATTCTTCAATGGTGTGGAAATGGTTGGTGTAAATACAGATATCGCCGGCGATGTTGAGGGATTTCTCAACGATGTCGCGGGCGCTCAGCTCGGTATTTTCCAACATGGCGCGGGCGGCGGCCTGGGCGTACGGGCCGCCGGAGCCGATGGCGATCAGATCGTTTTCCGGCTGCACCACATCGCCGTTGCCGGTGATGATCAGCGAGGCGGTTTCATCGGCGACCGCCAGCAGCGCTTCGAGCTTGCGCAGCATGCGGTCGGTGCGCCAGTCTTTCGCCAGTTCGACGGCGGCTTTCACCAGGTGGCCCTGATGCATTTCCAGTTTGCGTTCAAACAGTTCAAACAGCGTGAAGGCGTCAGCGGTGCCACCGGCGAAACCGGCGATCACTTTGTCGTTATACAGGCGACGCACTTTCTTGACGTTACCCTTCATCACCGTATTACCCAGGGTTGCCTGGCCATCACCACCGATGACGACCTGGCCGTTGCGGCGTACGCTTACAATTGTTGTCACGAGCAGACCCTCGTTAAAGACGGAAAGAAGTCCCCGCAGCGCCTGCTTTCGCAGACGCTACGAGGCATATTGAGAGTATAGATGGGGGGGGATTGACGCTTTTCAACCCCCAACGGAGAGGGGAATGCAACTCGACATGCCGACGCCCTTCAGGCGTGAAAGGGTTTTATCCGCTGCGGCGCGGCTGCTGTAGGGGCCGAGCACCACGCGATTCCAACCGCCGCCGGCGGTGATGCGGCTCTCGATGCCTTCGAACGCCAGGCGCGCGCGCACGGATTCAGCCTGATCGGTGGCGCGGAACGAACCGCATTGCACCATCCACTTCTGTTTCGATTCCGGCTTGGTGTCCTGCTTGGCCGTGTCCTGTTTCACTTCCGGTTTCGGCTCCGGCTTCGGTTGCGGCTTCGGCTCAGGCTGTTTCACCTGCACCGGCGGTGGGGTGACCGGCTTCGGCTGCTGGTGCTGCTGCACCGGCGCGGTGGCGGCCCCGTTGTTGAATGGGTTGCGCGGCGCCTGGGTAACCTGCTGCTGTTGCTGTACCGGTTGCTGCTGCATTTGCTGTTGTTGCATCTGTTGCTGCTGGCGGTTGCTGCGCGCGTTGGCCTGGCCCGGATCGTTATACGGCACTTCGTTCAACTGCGTCGGGCGCTGCTGCATGTCGGCCTGCATTTGTTCCAGCAACTGCCGCTGTTCGGCGGTCAACTGAGTTTTGGAATTGAGCTCGCCGCCGGCCGTCGGTTCGGTCGGGGTTTGCACGCCGATCTGCCGGTTTTCCAGCTCTTTGATGTAGCGCCAACGCTCTTCCGGCTTCGGCGGCAGGCCGTTGCCTGGGCGCGTGGTGTGCGCAGGCAACAACGGCGCGTCTTCCGGCTTGTTGTGCGTAATGAAATAGAGGCCACCGACAAAGACAACCAGCAACGCGGCGGCTAACGCCAGCACGGTTTTGGAAACCTTCGGAGAACTGCGTTTTTTACGGCTGGGGGTTTTACGCTTAGCTCCTGCTGCGCGCCCACGGCTTACATAGTCTTTTTGTGCCACTATTATTCCGCTGTGTCCTGATGAGAGGATAAGTCCGTCATGTTACTGAACCCTAAAATATTTGACTAGCGTTTCGGGGCAGCGGTGCTGCCTCTGATAATCAATTCACTGTCCAATAGCCGGGAGCCGCTGGCCACCGTCTGGCCGTTCAACTGCTCCAACAGCAATAACATCGCCTGTTGGCCTATCTGGAAACGCGGCTGCGCCACCGTGGTCAGCGGCGGATCGCAATACTGCGCCAGCTTGAGGTCGTCAAAGCCGACGATCGACAGATCCTGCGGTACCCGCAGCCCCATTTTCTTCGCCTGGGACAGCACGCCGATCGCCATGACGTCGCTGTGGCAGAACACCGCCGTCGGCGGTTTCGGCTGAGCCATCAGCGCCGTCAGCGCTTGCGCGCCGGCTTCGTAGGTAAAATCACCCCGGGTAATATAGCTGCTTTCGACGGTAATGCCATTACGACGTAGCGCTTGAACGTAACCCTGCAGCCGATAATGGCTCAGCGGCATCTGTTCCGGCCCGGCGACGCAGGCGATCTGCCGGTGGCCCAATTGATGCAAATAATGCACGGCTTCAAAGGCGGCGGTCAGGTTATCGATGTGCACCGTCGGCAGTTCCAGCTCGGGGGCAAACTCGTTGGCCATCACCATCGGCGGCAGGTTGCGCTGCTCTTCCTTGCTGGCGTCAAACGGCAGGTTGGAGCCCAGCAGCAGCATGCCGTCGATCTGTTTGGTGATGATCAGATTGACGAAGGTGCGCTCTTGCTGATTTTGCTGCGCGCAGTCGCCGATCAGCACCAGATAACCTTGTTGGGCCGCGGTCTGTTCGATCCCCTGGATCACATCGGCGAAAAACGGATCGCAGATGTCGGGCACGATCACCAGGATGGTGCGGGATTCGTTGCGTTTGATATTGCGTGACAGAGCATGAGGAGAATAACCCACGGCCAGCACGGCCTGTTCCACTTTCTGGCGCGTTGGCGTTGACACCTTTTCCGGGTTCATCAGCGCACGCGATACGGTAGCCGTTGAAACGCCCGCCATTTCGGCGACGTCTTTCATGGTCGCCATGGATAACTCTTTCTTGTGTTCCAACGCCTTTCTCCTTGCGTCAGCCCCATGCCGACGCCACTACTGCTGTTTGCTCACAATGTCCGGCATGCGGTGGCGGGATTGTTGTCATTGAGCGCCACTCGCGTTCGGGCACTCCGTCGCGCTGCGATGTGGCGACAAAATTTGCCCTCGCAGACATTCTAAACAGAATACGCCCCGCCTTTGTTACCTAATTTGCATAAAAAATGTGACCTGAGAAGGTTTTTTAGCGTTCGCTCGCAATTTCAAGGGTAAACGTTTGCACTGCGGCAGCTAAATCGGACTTTTCCGGGATCAGCTGTCGATCGGATCGACATCCAGCGTCCATTTCACCTTGCGCGTTTGCGGCAGGGTGCCGATCAGCGGCAGCGAGCTTTTCATCAGCTGTTGCAGGACGCGCCGCGTCGGGTGCTGCAGCAGCAGCTGCCAGCGGAAACGGCCGCCGCGTTTTGATTGCAGCGCCGGCACCGGGCCCATCACCCACAGCGAGTCGTCCTTCAGCGGGCTGGCTTCCAACAGATTGCGCAGCTGCTGCAAGAACAACGGGGCCTGCTGGTTGTCGTGATCTTCGGCGCGCACGATGATGTGGCTGGTGTAGGGCGGCAGAAACACGCTATTGCGCTCCGCCAGCGTTTGTTTGGCGAAGGCGTCGTAACCCTGTTGCAGCAGCACCTGCAGCAGCGGGTGCTCCGGATGGTGGGTTTGCAGCAGCACTTCACCCTGTTTGCCCGCGCGGCCCGCCCGGCCGGAGACCTGGGTATACAGCTGAGCGAAACGCTCGGCGGAGCGGAAGTCGGCGGAGAACAACGCGCCGTCCACGTCCAGCAACGCCACCAGCGTGACGTCGGGAAAATGGTGGCCTTTGGCGAGCATCTGCGTGCCGATCAGAATGCGCGCTTCGCCGCGATGAATATCCGCCAGGTGTTGCTCCAGCGCCCCTTTGCGGCTGGTGGTGTCGCGATCGATGCGGGTGATCGGCGTGTCGGGGAACAGCGGCGCCAGCTCCTGTTCCAGCTGTTCGGTGCCGACGCCGACCGATACCAGGTGGGTGGAGCCGCACTGCGGGCACTGGTGCGGCACCGGTCGCTGGCTGTCGCAGTGGTGGCAGCGCAGCTGGCGCTGATGCTGGTGGAAGGTGTAGTAGTGATCGCAGCGCTGGCACTCGGCGATCCAACCGCACTCGTGGCACAGCAGCGCCGGAGCGTAACCGCGGCGGTTGAGGAACAGCATCACCTGGTTGCCGGCTTTTAAATGGTGCTGCATGCTTTTCAAAAGCGGTTGCGACAGGCCGACCTTCAGCGGCAGCCCTTTCAGATCGATCAGATGCTGCGCCGCCGGTTTGGCGTTGCCCGCGCGCTGGGTGAGCTTCAACTGGCGATATTTGCCCAGTTGCACGTTGTGCAGCGTTTCCAGTGCCGGCGTGGCGGAGCCCATCACCATCGGGATGTCTTCTTCCCGGGCGCGGAACACCGCCAGATCGCGGGCGTGGTAGCGCCAGCCTTCCTGCTGTTTATAAGAGCTGTCGTGCTCTTCGTCGATGATGATCACGCCCAACTGTCGGAATGGCGTGAACAGCGCCGAGCGGGTGCCGATGACGATGGCGGCTTCGCCGCTGCGCGCGCGCAGCCAAACCGCCAGCCGCTCGCTGTCGTTCAACCCGGAGTGCAGCACGTCCACCGGCGCGTTGAAGCGCTCGCGAAAGCGGGCGATGGTTTGCGGCGTCAGGCCGATTTCCGGCACCAGCACCAGCGCCTGTCGGCCTTTGGCCAGCACGTTTTCCAGCACGCTGAGGTACACCTCGGTCTTGCCGGAGCCGGTCACCCCGGCCAGCAGCCAGGCGGCGAACTGCTCATCCTCGCTTCTGATCGCCCCGACGGCGGTGGCCTGTTCGGTATTCAGCCGCAGCCGCTCGCCCAGCACCGCGAAGTTGGGGCGCCAGTCCTGGGTGGCCGCGACCTGAGCGCGCAGGTCGATCAGCCCTTTGGCGCGCAGCGCCTGCAGAGCGCTTTCCGTCAGCTCAAGCTGGCTGACCTGATGGCGATAGACCGGGCGTTGCAGCAGCGCCGCCAGCGCCTGCTGCTGTTTCGGCGCGCGTTTCAGGCTTTCGGGCGGGGTGGCGCGCCCCTCTTCGGTGGCGAACCACTGCCACAGCGGCGCGGCCTCGGCCGGTTTGCCTTGGCGCAGCAGGATCGGCAGCGCATGGAACAGCACTTCACCGATGGGATAGTGATAGTAATCGCTGGCCCAGCGCAGGATGCGCCACAGGCTGGGAGAGAACAGCGACTCGGTGTCGATCACGCTGTCGATCGGCTTGAGCTTGTCCAGCGGCAGTTCGCTGGTGTCGCTGCAGCCGGTGACGATGCCGATTGCATGCTGCCTGCCCCAGGGCACGCCCACGCGCGCGCCGGCCACCGGCTGCATGCCGGGCGGCAGCAGATAGTCGAAGGTGCGGGCGAGGGGGACCGGCAAAGCAACGTGTACGACGGGCATGATCTCATCCAAATTGAAAAAAAGTGGGCATCAGTTTACACGGCGCATCGGCAAATGTACGGTTCCGATTGCGCGCCCCGACTAATGCTGTATAATTTGCCGCCTTTGGTATAATTCGATACCAAAATTCTATTATCAACCACGTGTGGTGTCTGGCGAAACAGGGCTGGATAGCGACACGGCCTTAACTGAGGTTTCCCATGAAACAAGGTATCCACCCAAAATACGAAGAAGTTACTGCTAACTGCTCTTGCGGTAACGTGATGAAGATCCGCTCCACCGTGGGCCACGATCTGAACCTGGACGTTTGTGGCGCATGCCACCCGTTCTACACTGGCAAGCAGCGTGACGTTGCTACCGGTGGCCGCGTTGACCGCTTCAACAAGCGTTTCAGCGTACCAGGCGCTAAGAAATAAGATTTCTTATCGACCGATGAAAAAGGCGCCCTGGGCGCCTTTTTTCTTTTCTGCCGCCGGCGTTCGCCGGGCGGTTCTCAATATTCCCAGGTATCGGGATCGACACCCAGTTCGCGCATCAACGCTTTTGCGGCTTCCGGGATTTCATCGCTGCGCTCTTTGCGCAGGTCTTCATCGTTCGGCAGCGGCTGGCCGGTAAAGGCATGCAGAAACGCTTCGCACAGAAGTTCGCTGTTGGTGGCGTGGCGCAGGTTGTTCACCTGGCGACGGGTCCGTTCGTCGGTGAGGATTTTCAGGACCTTCAGCGGAATGGATACCGTGATCTTTTTGACTTGCTCGCTTTTTTTACCGTGTTCAGCGTAAGGGCTGACATACTCGCCGTTCCACTCAGCCATGGGACACCTTAACTTTGTCAGAAAAATTACAAAATTCTAAAAACCGGCCAATTATGCCCGATCTTCACTGTTCTCACTAAATAAATGTCAATTTTACGCGACCAGGGTCACTGAATGCCCCGCTTCGGCCAGGCATTGCCGCTTAACATCTTATCGTCATGTCATATCGGCATAATTTTAGCGGGTATTGTGTCATTGCTCAATCTATACGCAAAGAAGTTTAGATGTCCAGATGTATTGACGTCTATCAATCCTGCGATTACTCTTTAGGCCTCATCCACCGAACCGAGAGCCGAGCGAGCCCATGACGCGTAAACCAGCCACGATTGCCGTACGCAGCGGCCTGAACGACGACGAACAGTACGGCTGCGTTGTCCCGCCGATTCATCTTTCCAGCACCTATAACTTTACCGACTTCAACCAACCCCGAGCCCATGACTACTCGCGACGCGGCAACCCGACGCGCGACGTGGTGCAGCGCGCGTTGGCGGAGCTGGAAGGCGGCGCCGGCGCGGTGATGACCGGCAGCGGGATGTCGGCGATCCATCTGGTGACCACCGTGTTGTTGAAGCCCGGCGATCTGCTGGTGGCGCCGCACGACTGCTACGGCGGCAGCTATCGGCTGTTCGACAGCCTGAGCAAGCGCGGCGCCTATCGCGTGCTGTTCGTCGATCAGGGTAATGAAGAAGCCCTGCAGCAGGCGCTGGCGCAAAAGCCGAAGCTGGTGCTGATAGAAAGCCCCAGCAATCCGCTGCTGCGGGTGGTGGACATCGCGGCGATCTGCGCTGCCGCGCATGCGGCGGGCGCGTTGACGGTGGTGGACAACACCTTCCTCAGCCCGGCCCTGCAACAGCCGATCGAACTCGGTGCCGATCTGGTGGTCCATTCTTGCACCAAATACCTGAACGGGCATTCGGACGTGGTGGCCGGGGCGGTGATTGCCAAAGATCCCGAGCTGGCGGTCGAGCTGGCCTGGTGGGCGAACAACATTGGCGTGACCGGCGGCGCGTTCGACAGTTATCTGTTGCTGCGCGGCATGCGCACGCTGTCGCCGCGCATCAAGGCGGCGCAACAAAATGCTGAAGCGATTGTTGACTATTTACAGCAGCAACCGCTGGTGAAAAAGCTGTATCATCCCTCCCTGCCGGAGAATCCGGGGCATGAGATCGCCCGCCGTCAGCAGCGCGGTTTCGGCGCGATGCTGAGTTTTGAACTGGACGGCGATGAAGCGGTGCTGCGCCGTTTTCTCTCTGCCCTTGAGCTGTTTACTCTGGCAGAATCGTTGGGCGGCGTAGAAAGCCTGATCTCGCATGCAGCGACCATGACTCACGCCGGCATGGCGGCGGAGGCGCGGGCAGCGGCCGGCATCTCCGAGAGCCTGCTGCGCATTTCAGTGGGTATTGAAGACAGTGAAGATTTGATTGCCGATCTGGAACGCGCTTTCCAGGCGGCGGCAACGAGGTAAGCATGAATGCAATTGCTGTAGCAGGGCCGGTGAGCGGGCGTCAACTGCACAAGTTTGGCGGCAGCAGTCTGGCGGATGTGAAGTGTTATCTGCGTGTGGCCGGGATTATGGCGGAATACAGCCAGCCGGGCGACATGATGGTGGTATCGGCCGCCGGCAGTACCACCAACCAGTTGATCAACTGGCTGAAGCTCAGCCAGAGCGATCGCCTGTCTGCGCACCAGGTGCAGCAGACGTTGCGTCGCTATCACAGCGATCTTATCAGCGGCCTGTTGCCGCCGGAAAGCGCCGAGCCGCTGATCGCCGAGTTCATTCAGGATCTGGAACGTCTGGCGGCGCTGCTGGACGGCAACGTCGACGACGTGTGCTATGCCGAAGTGGTCGGGCACGGCGAGATCTGGTCGGCGCGCCTGATGGCGGCGGTGCTCAACCATCTGGATATGCAGGCGGCCTGGCTGGACGCGCGTGATTTCCTGCGCGCCGAGCGCGCCGCGCAGCCGCAGGTGGATGAAGGCCGTTCTTACCCATTGCTGCAGCAATTGTTGGCTCAACATCCGGGCAAACGCCTGGTGGTGACCGGGTTCATTTCGCGCAATGACGCCGGGGAAACCGTGCTGTTGGGGCGTAACGGCAGCGACTACTCCGCCACTCAGGTCGGCGCGTTGGCCGGCGCTGCTCGCGTCACCATCTGGAGCGACGTGGCCGGGGTATACAGCGCCGATCCGCGCAAGGTGAAAGACGCCTGCTTGCTGCCGCTGCTGCGTCTGGACGAAGCCAGCGAGCTGGCGCGCCTGGCGGCGCCGGTATTGCACACCCGTACCCTGCAGCCGGTCTCCGGCAGCGATATCGATCTTCAGCTGCGCTGCAGCTATCAGCCGGAGCAGGGCTCGACGCGCATCGAGCGCGTATTGGCTTCCGGCACCGGCGCCAAGATTGTCACCAGCCACGACGATGTGTGCCTGATTGAACTGCACGTCGCCGCTCAACATGACTTCAAACTGGCGCAGAAAGAGTTGGATCTGGTGCTCAAGCGCGCGCAGATCAAACCGCTGGCGGTGGGCATCCACCCTGACCGCAATCGGGTGCAGCTGTGTTACACCTCCGAGGTGGTCAACAGCGCGCTGGCGACGCTGCAGGCCGCGGCGCTGCCAGGCGAGCTGCGCCTGCGTGAAGGGTTGGCGCTGGTGGCGATGGTCGGCGCCGGGGTGTGCAAGAACCCGCTGCACAGCCACCGTTTCTATCAGCAGTTGAAAGATCAGCCGGTCGAGTTCATCTGGCAGGCGGAAGATGGCATCAGCCTGGTGGCGGTATTGCGCCAGGGGCCGACCGCGCTGCTGATCCAGGGGCTGCACCAAAGCCTGTTCCGCGCCGAGAAGCGCATCGGTCTGGTGCTGTTCGGCAAGGGCAATATCGGCTCCCGCTGGCTGGAGCTGTTCGCCCGTGAGCAGACCAATATCTCCGCGCGCAGCGGCTTCGAATTTATCCTGGCGGGGGTGGTGGACAGCCGCCGCAGCCTGCTGAACTATGACGGGCTGGACGCCAGCCGCGCGCTGGCATTCTTTGAGGACGAAGCGCAGGAGCTGGATGAAGAATCGCTGTTCCTGTGGATGCGTGCGCACCCGTTCGACGATCTGGTGGTGCTTGACGTGACCGCCAGCGAAGAGCTGGCCGGGCAGTATCTGGATTTCGCCAGCCACGGTTTCCACGTGATCAGCGCCAACAAGTTGGCGGGGGCCTCGTGCAGCGACAGCTATCGCCAAATTCGCGACGCCTTCGCCAAAACCGGCCGCCACTGGCTGTATAACGCCACCGTCGGCGCCGGCCTGCCGGTCAACCACACGGTGCGCGATCTGCGCGACAGCGGCGACAGCATTCTGGCGATCAGCGGCATCTTCTCCGGCACGCTCTCCTGGCTGTTCTTGCAGTATGACGGCACGGTGCCGTTTACCGAGCTGGTGGATCAGGCCTGGCAGCAGGGGCTCACCGAACCGGATCCGCGGGTCGATCTCTCCGGCCAGGACGTGATGCGCAAGCTGGTGATCCTGGCGCGTGAGGCGGGCTACGACATCGAACCGAACCAGGTGCGGGTCGAGTCACTGGTGCCGGCGGGCTGCGAGCTGGGCTCCGTCGATCAGTTCTTCGAGAACGGCGAGGCGCTGAATCAGCAGATGCAACAGCGCTTTGAGGCCGCCAGCGAAATGGGCCTGGTGCTGCGTCACGTGGCGCGTTTCGACGCCAACGGCAAGGCGCGGGTCGGCGTGGAGGCAGTGCGCCCTGAGCATCCTCTGGCCTCGCTGCTGCCGTGCGACAACGTGTTCGCCATCGAGAGCCGCTGGTATCGCGATAATCCGCTGGTGATCCGCGGGCCGGGCGCCGGCCGCGATGTGACCGCCGGCGCGATCCAGTCAGACCTTAACCGATTGGCGCAGCTGCTTTAATCCTCTGCGGGCGCGGGTTCACCGCGCCCCTTTGCTTTTCCTGCCATACTTATCCCTGCCGCTGTCATGAAATTTCCTCTTTGAGCGGGTGAGGATTAATCATCTTATTCCCCTCATTTTCCTGTTGACTCTTTAGCCAACATGCGGCATTTTCTATCTAGACGTCTAAACGTATAGACGCTCATCAAGATGAAATAAAAACAGTGATCGAGAAGAGGTGAGCAGGGTATGAGTTTTTTCCACGCAAACCAGCGGGAAGCGCTGAATCAGAGTCTGGCGGAGTTGAACGGCCAGATTAACGTATCATTCGAGTTCTTCCCGCCACGCACCAGCGAGATGGAAGAGACCCTGTGGCAGTCGATCGATCGTCTGAGCATCCTCAAACCTAAATTCGTTTCCGTCACCTACGGCGCCAACTCCGGCGAGCGCGATCGCACCCACAGCATCATCAAGGGGATCAAGGAGCGCACCGGCCTGGAGGCTGCGCCGCACCTGACCTGCATCGACGCCAGCCCGGCGCAGTTGCGCGACATCGCGACCGACTACTGGAACAGCGGCATCCGCCATATCGTGGCGCTGCGCGGCGATCTGCCGCCGGGCGGCGGCAAGCCGGACATGTACGCGACCGATCTGGTGGCGCTGTTGAAAGACGTGGGCGACTTCGACATTTCCGTCGCCGCCTACCCGGAAGTGCACCCGGAGGCGAAGAGCGCCCAGGCCGATTTGATTAACCTGAAACGCAAGATCGACGCCGGCGCCAGTCGCGCCATCACCCAGTTCTTCTTCGACGTTGAGAGCTACCTGCGCTTTCGCGACCGTTGCGTCGCCGCCGGTATCGACGTGGAAATCGTGCCGGGCATTCTGCCGGTGTCCAACTTCAAGCAGCTGCAGCGCTTCGCCACCATGACCAATGTGCGGGTACCAAGCTGGATGACCAGCATGTTCGAAGGGCTGGACGACGATGCGGAGACCCGCAAAATGGTCGGCGCCAACATCGCCATGGACATGGTGAAGATCCTCAGCCGCGAAGGGGTGAAAGATTTCCACTTCTATACGCTGAACCGCGCCGAGATGAGCTACGCCATCTGCCACACGCTGGGCGTGCGTCCGGTGGCCGCCGCCTGACGGGTCTGTTCCATTTAAAAGGGCGCCGCTTTACCGCGGCGCCCTTTTTTTGTGGGGGAAGGCATAAAAAAACGGCCCCGATAAACGGGGCCGCGATGAGGCGCACTAGCCAGTGTTGCGCATCCCGGCGGCGACGCCGGCGATGGTGACCATCAGAGCCTGCTCTACGCGGGCGTCCGGCTGCTCCTGCTGGCGCGAACGGTGCAGCAATTCGGCCTGCAAGACGTTCAACGGGTCGGTATAAACGTTGCGCAGTGCGATGGATTCGGCGATCCACGGCAGGTCTTCCATCAGGTGCGCATCGTTGGCGATGGTCAGCACCACCTTGATGTCGCTTTCCAGCTGATCGCGCAGCTGTTGGCCCAGCGGCCACAGCGATTTATCCACCAGGCGCTGATCGTAGTATTCCGCCAGCCACAGGTCGGCCTTGGCGAACACCATTTCCAGCATGGCGATACGGGTGGAGAAGAATGGCCAGTCGCGGCACATCGCCTCCAGCTCCGCCTGTTTGCCGGCTTTCACCGCTTCCTGCAATCCGGCGCCGGCGCCGAGCCAGGCCGGCAGCATCAGGCGGTTCTGCGTCCAGGCGAAAATCCACGGAATGGCGCGCAGGCTCTCCACGCCGCCGTTCGGCTTGCGCTTGGCCGGGCGTGAGCCCAGCGGCAGTTTGCCCAGCTCCAGCTCCGGCGTGGCCGCGCGGAAGTAAGGCACGAAGTCCGGGTTTTCACGCACGTAGCCGCGATACATCCGGCAGGAGGTCTCGGACAGGTCGTCCATCAGCGCCCGCCATTCTTTCTTCGGTTCCGGCGGCGGCAGCAGGTTGGCCTCGAGGATCGCGCCGGCATACAGCGCCAGGCTGCTGATGGTGACTTCCGGCAGGCCGAACTTGAAGCGGATCATCTCGCCCTGTTCGGTGACGCGCAGGCCGCCCTTCAGGCTGCCCGGCGGCTGCGACAGCAGCGCCGCATGCGCCGGAGCGCCGCCGCGGCCGATGGAACCGCCGCGGCCGTGGAACAGCGTCAGCGCCACGCCGGCCTTTTCACCGGTTTTGATCAGCGCGTCCTGCGCGCGGTACTGCGCCCAGGAAGCGGCCATCACGCCGGCGTCTTTCGCCGAGTCGGAATAGCCGATCATCACCATCTGTTTGCCCTGGATGAAGCCGCGATACCAGTCGATGTTCAGCAACTGGGTCATCACGTCGTCGGCGTTGTTCAGGTCGTCGAGGGTTTCGAACAGCGGGGCGACCGGCAGCGCGAACGGGCAGCCGGCCTCTTTCAGCAGCAGGTGCACCGCCAGCACGTCGGAAGGCGTGCGCGCCATCGAAATCACATAGGCGGCGATCGAGCCCTGCGGCGCTTCGGCGATCACCCGGCAGGTTTCCAGCACTTCCTGCGTGTCGGCGCTCGGTTGCCATTTCAGCGGCACCAGCGGGCGTTTGGAGTTCAGCTCGCGGATCAGGAACGCCTGTTTATCGGCTTCCGACCAGCTTTCATAGTCGCCCAGCCCCAGATAGCGGGTCAGCTCGGCGATGGCTTCGGTATGGCGGGTGCTCTCCTGACGCACGTCGATGCGCACCAGCGGCACGCCGAAGCAGCGCACGCGGCGCAGGGTATCCAGCAGTTGACCGTTGGCGATGATGCCCATGCCGCAGGCCTGCAGCGACTGGTAGCAGGCATACAGCGGCTCCCACAGCTGCTCGTTGTTCACCAGCAGGTCGTGCGGTTTCAGCACGCGCTCGCCCTTCAGGCGGCCTTCAAGATAAGCCTGGGAACTCATCAGCTGGCTGCGCAGCTGCTTCATGATTTCGCGGTACGGCTCCTGCACCTCATCGCCGCCGGCGCGGGCGCGCAGCTCCGGGGTGCATTCGGTCATCGACAGCTCAGAGACCAGCACCTGGATATCGCGGGTGAACAGGTCGCAGGCTTTCCAGCGGCTGAGCAGCAGCACATGGCGGGTAATTTCGGCGGTCACGTTCGGGTTGCCGTCGCGATCGCCGCCCATCCAGGAGGTAAAGCGCACCGGCACCGCTTCCACCGGCAGGCTGTAATCGATGGAGTTTTCCAGCTGTTCGTTGAATTCGCGCAGGAACGCCGGCACGCCTTCCCACCGGCTGTTTTCCACCACCGCAAAGCCCCATTTGGCTTCGTCGATCGGGGAAGGGCGGTGTTTGCGAATTTCATCGGTGTGCCACGACTGGGCCACCAGCTGACGCAGGCGGCGCATGATCTTGTTGCGCTCGTAGTCGGCCAGATCGTTGTGATCGAGCTGGCTGAGGCAGGTGTTGACCTCCACCAGCTTGTGGATCAGGGTGCGGCGGGTGATCTCCGTCGGGTGCGCCGTCAGCACCAGCTCGATGGAGAGTTGCGATACCGCGTGCTGCAGCTCTTTGTCGCTGAGCTTTTTGTCTTTGAGACGGCTGAACAGTTGAGCCAGCGCTTCCGGGTTGCTGGCGGCCTCGCCGTTGGGCGAAATGCTGTGGTACTGCTCGGCGACGTTGGTCAGGTTGAGGAACTGGCTGAAGGCGCGCGCCACCGGCAGCAGCTCGTCGTTGGACAAGTTCTGCAGGGTGGAGAGCAGCTCCTGGCGATGCGCTTCGTTGCCGGCGCGTGAGGATTTGGAAAGCTTACGGATGGTCTCAACGCGATCGAGAATATGCTCACCCAGCGCTTCTTTGATGGTATCGCCGAGCAATTTGCCGAGCATACTGACATTACTGCGCATTGCCGAATATTGTTCGTTCATATAACCCCTGACCCAGTTCTGTATGATTTTTATCTTGTAAATAAATTTCACGCGTCAGGCGCAGACCGCCTGCCTGATCACATCGCGTTCCTGTCCAATCGTCAATTGACACTATTTTTAGCAAAAAAACATCAAAATCGGCGCATTTTCTGAAATTTAATTACGCCGCGTCGGTTATCAGCACGGCTTATTTCGCCGTTTTCTACTTATTTTGAGTTAGGGGAAAGCATAAAGCATTTCCCCTGCTAAATGTCGGGTTTATTGCCGGCAAAAGTGATTGACCAGTTGGCCCAGCAGTTTGCGCGTCGGTTCGATAAACGCGGTGTCGATGTACTCGTCCGGCTGGTGGGCCTGATCGATGGAACCGGGGCCGAGCACCAGGGTCGGGCAGACCTGCTGCACGAACGGCGCTTCGGTGCAGTAGTTGACCACCTGCGTGCGGGTGCCCAGCAGCTCCTCGATCACCGCCACCATGCGGTGGTCGGTCGGGCACTCGTAGCCCGGCACCGACGCATGCAGCTCTTCGATGGTCAGGCGGCCCGGCCAGCGTTGGCTCACCGGCTCCAGCGCCTGATGCATCAGTTCGTTAATGTTGTCGAGCGTCATGCCGGGCAGCGGGCGGATGTCCAGGTGCAGCTCGCAGCAGGCGCAGATGCGGTTGGCCGCGTCGCCGCCGCTGATATGGCCGAAGTTCATGGTGGGATAAGGCACGGCGAACGCCGGGTTGTTGTAGCGCTCCTGCAGGGTTTTGCGCAGCTCCATCAGGCGGCCGATGGATTCGTGCATCAGATCGATGGCGTTGACGCCGCGCGCCGGATCGCTGGAGTGGCCGGACTGGCCGACGATGCGAATGGCGTTGGCCATGTGGCCCTTGTGCGCGCGCACCGGCTGCAGCGAGGTCGGTTCGCCGATGATGGCGAAATCCGGCCGAATGGCGGTGGAGGCGGCGAAATAACGTGCGCCGGCCATCGTCGTTTCTTCATCTGCGGTCGCCAGAATGTACAGCGGCTTGGTCAGTTTGCTCGCGTCGATGTCGCGCACCGCGTCCAGAATAAAGGCGAAGAAGCCTTTCATGTCGGCGGTGCCCAGCCCGTAGAGCTTGTTGTCGTGCTCGGTCAGGGTGAAGGGATCGCGCGTCCAGCGGCCTTCGTCGTAAGGCACCGTATCGGTGTGGCCGGCCAGCAGCAGGCCGCCGCTGCCTTCGCCGATGCTGGCCAGCAGGTTGAATTTGTGGCGCGATTCCGGCACCGGCTGTACGTCGACGCGAAAGCCCAGGTCGGCAAACCATCCGGCCAGCAAGTTGATTAACGCCTCATTGCTCTGATCGAGGCCGGCATCGGTGGCGCTGATCGACGGAGTGGCGATCAACGCCCGGTACAGCTCAATAAATGGAGGTAATTTCATCTTCACTGTTGACAGCCTTTGGTTAGGATAGTATCAATATTCATGCATTTATTTTGAATAAAAATACAGTAAGCCGAAGCGTAAGGGAACCCGATACCCGGATGTTTATAAAAGCATCAACGCCTGGCTCCGTGGGTGAACGGCGCAACAACGCTGGCTAGCCCTGTTACCTGGGTCGCAAGCGACCGCACGTCAGTTTAGAAGGTGAAAGGCCACATGTTGAATACGCTGATCGTTGGTGCCAGCGGTTACGCCGGAGCGGAGCTCACGGCTTACCTGAATCGCCACCCACACATGAACATAACCGCTTTAGCGGTTTCAGCGCAAAGTGCAGATGCAGGAAAGTTGCTTTCCGATCTCCATCCCCAGTTGAAAGGCATCGTCGATCTGCCGCTGCAGCCGTTGACCGACGTCGCCAAGGCGGCGCAGGGCATCGACGTGGTGTTCCTCGCCACCGCTCATGAAGTCAGCCACGATATCGCACCGGCCTTCCTGGCGGCAGGCTGCGTGGTGTTCGATCTGTCCGGCGCCTTCCGCGTGCAGGATGCCGGTTTCTATAGCCAGTATTACGGTTTCGAACATCAGCATGGCGCCCTGCTGGAGCAGGCGGTTTACGGCCTGGCGGAGTGGCAGAGCGACAAGATCAAACAGGCGCAGCTGATCGCCGTGCCGGGCTGTTACCCGACGGCGGCGCAGCTGGCGCTGAAACCGTTAATCGAAAAACAGTTGCTGAATCTGGATCAGTGGCCGGTGATCAACGCCACCAGCGGCGTCAGCGGCGCCGGGCGCAAGGCCAGCATGACCACCAGTTTCTGCGAAGTGAGCCTGCAGCCGTACGGCATTTTCACTCACCGGCACCAGCCGGAGATCGCCGCGCACCTGGGCGTGCCGGTTATCTTTACGCCGCATCTGGGCAACTTCCCGCGCGGCATCCTTGAAACCATCACCTGCCGCCTGAAAGCCGGCGTGACCGCGCAGGACGTGGCCGCCGCCTATCACGCCGCGTATGACGACAAGCCGCTGGTGCGGTTGTACGACCAGGGCGTGCCGGCGCTGAAAGCGGTGGTGGGGCTGCCGTTCTGCGACATCGGCTTTGCGGTGCAGGGCGAGCATCTGATCGCCGTGGCGGCGGAAGACAACCTGCTGAAAGGCGCGGCGGCGCAGGCGGTGCAATGCCTGAATATCCGTTTCGGCTTCCCGGAAACCCAATCACTCCTTTAAACCAGCGTGAGTAAACAGCAATGAACCCGTTAATTATCAAGTTAGGTGGCGTGTTATTAGACAGTGAAGAAGCGCTGGAGCGTCTGTTTACCGCGTTGGACAGCTATCGGCAGCAGCACCAGCGCCCGTTGGTGATCGTCCACGGCGGCGGCTGCGTGGTGGACGAACTGATGAAGCAGCTCGCTTTGCCGGTGGTGAAAAAGAACGGCCTGCGGGTCACGCCGGCCGATCAGATCGACATCATCACCGGCGCGCTGGCCGGCACCGCCAACAAAACGCTGCTGGCGTGGGCGATTAAACACCAAATCAACGCCGTCGGCCTGAGCCTGGCGGACGGCGGCAGCGCGGTCGTGACCCCGCTCGATCCGGCATTGGGCCACGTCGGCAACGCGCAGCCCGGCTCGCCCGCGCTGCTCAATACCCTGCTGGGCGCCGGCTACCTGCCGGTTATCAGCTCCATCGGCATCACCGCCGAAGGGCAGTTAATGAACGTGAACGCCGATCAGGCGGCGACGGCGCTGGCTGCGACGCTGGGGGCGGATCTGATCCTGCTGTCGGACGTCAGCGGCATCCTCGACGGCAAGGGGCAACGCATTGCGGAAATGACGGCACAAAAAGCGGAACAACTGATCGCGCAAGGCATCATCACCGATGGTATGGTGGTGAAGGTGAATGCGGCGCTCGACGCCGCCCGCACCCTCGGCCGCCCGGTGGATATCGCCAGCTGGCGCCATGCCGATCAGCTTCCTGCTTTGTTTAACGGCGTGTCGATTGGCACCCGGATCCTCGCTTAATTTTAGAATTAGAAAGGAATAGATCATGCAAAACCAAGGCATCAAAAAAATCGTTCTGGCGTACTCCGGCGGCCTGGATACCTCGGCCATCATTCCATGGCTGAAAGAGAACTACGGCGGCTGTGAAGTGGTGGCGTTCGTGGCGGACATCGGCCAGGAGCGCAGCGATCTGGAAGGCGTGGAGCAAAAAGCCCTGCAGTCCGGTGCCTCTGAATGCCACGTGGTCGATCTGCGTGAAGAATTTATCCGCGATTACGTTTATCCGGTGCTGCAGACCGGCGCCCTGTACGAGGGCAGCTACCTGCTGGGCACCTCGATGGCGCGGCCGATCATCGCCAAGGCGCAGGTCGAGCTGGCGTTGAAAGTGGGCGCCGACGCGCTGTGCCACGGCGCAACCGGTAAAGGCAACGATCAGGTGCGTTTCGAAACCACCTACACCGCGCTGGCGCCGCAGTTGAAAGTGGTGGCGCCGTGGCGTGAGTGGAACCTGCGTTCCCGTGAAGCGCTGCTGGATTACCTGAAAGAGCGCAATATCCCGACCACCGCATCGCTGGAGAAAATCTACAGCCGCGATGAGAACGCCTGGCACATCTCCACCGAAGGCGGCGTGCTGGAAAGCCCGTGGAACGCGCCAAATAAGGATTGCTGGGTATGGACCGTCGATCCGCAGGAAGCGCCGGACCAGCCTGAGCAGGTGACCGTTACCGTCGAGAAAGGCCGCGTCGTGGCGGTTAACGGTAAAGCGCTGTCGCCGTACCAGTGCCTGGAAACCCTGAACGCGCTGGGCGCCAAGCACGGCGTCGGCCGGATCGACATCGTGGAAAACCGTCTGGTGGGCATCAAATCCCGCGGCTGCTATGAGACCCCGGGGGGCACCATCATGGTGGCGGCGCTGCGCGCCATCGAGCAGCTGGTGCTGGATCGCGACAGCTTCAAATGGCGCGAGCAGCTGGGCCTGGAGATGTCCTATGTGGTGTACGACGGCCGTTGGTTCGCGCCGCTGCGCCGTTCGCTGCAGGCCTCTGCCGAAGCATTGGCTGAAGAGGTGAACGGTGAAGTGGTGCTGCAGCTGTACAAAGGCCAGGTGACGGCGACCCAGAAAAAATCCGCCAACAGCCTGTACTCCGAAGAGTTCGCCACCTTCGGCGAAGACGAAGTTTACGATCACAGCCACGCGGGCGGCTTTATCCGTCTGTTCTCTCTGTCTTCACGCATTCGCGCGTTGAACGAGAAAAAGAATAAATAATCGATTGGCGTGACTCTGCAAGGGCGCAGCATGCTGCGCCCTTTCGCATAAAAATTCAGGAGTAAGATATGGCACTTTGGGGCGGACGGTTCACTCAGGCGGCGGATCAGCGGTTCAAACAACTCAATGATTCGCTGCGGTTCGATTATCGCCTGGCGGAGCAGGATATCGTGGGCTCGGTGGCCTGGTCGAAGGCGCTGGTGACCGTTAACGTGTTGACCGCAGCGGAGCAACAGCAGCTGGAGCAGGCGCTGAATGCGCTACTGAAGGAAGTCCAGGCCGATCCTTTGGCGATCGTCCAAAGCGATGCGGAAGACATCCACAGCTGGGTAGAGCAGAAGCTGATCGAGAAGGTCGGCGACTTGGGCAAGAAGCTGCACACCGGCCGCAGCCGCAACGATCAGGTCGCGACCGATCTGAAGCTGTGGTGCAAACAGCAGATCGGCGATCTGCATCAGGCGATCGTCCAACTGCAGCAGGCGCTGGTGGAGACCGCCGAAGCCAATCAGGATGCGGTGATGCCGGGGTATACCCACCTGCAACGCGCGCAGCCGGTGACTTTCGCGCACTGGTGCCTGGCCTATGTCGAGATGCTGGCGCGCGATGAGAGCCGTCTGCAGGATACCCTGAAACGGCTGGACGTCAGCCCGCTGGGCAGCGGCGCGCTGGCCGGCACCGCTTATCCTATCGATCGCGAGCAGCTGGCCGGCTGGCTGGGCTTCGCCTCGGCGACCCGCAACAGCCTGGACAGCGTCTCCGATCGCGATCACGTGCTGGAGCTGCTGTCCAACGCCGCCATCAGCATGGTTCACCTGTCGCGCTTCGCCGAAGATCTGATCTTCTTCAACAGCGGCGAGGCGGCGTTTGTCGAGCTGTCTGACCGCGTGACCTCCGGCTCTTCGCTGATGCCGCAGAAGAAAAACCCGGACGCGCTGGAGCTGATCCGCGGCAAGTGCGGCCGCGTACAGGGCGCGCTGACCGGCATGATGATGACGCTGAAAGGCCTGCCGCTGGCGTACAACAAAGACATGCAGGAAGACAAAGAAGGGCTGTTCGACGCGCTCGACACCTGGATGGACTGCCTGCAGATGGCGGCGCTGGTGCTGGACGGCATTCAGGTGAAGCGCCCGCGCTGCCGGGAAGCGGCGGAGCAGGGTTATGCGAATGCCACCGAGCTGGCGGACTACCTGGTCGCCAAAGGCGTGCCGTTCCGCGAAGCGCACCATATCGTCGGTGAGGCGGTGGTAGAAGCGATTCGCCAAGGCAAACCGCTGGAAGCGCTGCCGCTGGCGGATTTGCAGCAGTTCAGCGCGACGATCGGCGACGACGTCTATCCGATCCTGGCGTTGCAATCCTGCCTGGACAAGCGTGCGGCCAAAGGCGGCGTCGCGCCGCAGCAGGTCGCGGCGGCGATCGCCGCAGCGAAACAGCGTTTGGCTTGACGACGACAAGGGCGGCTCTGCGCCGCCCTTGAACCTTTACCCCGCCAGGCGTGCGCAGAGATAACGGTTCAGGCTCACGCCTTCTTCCATCGCGCCGATCGCCAGCCGGCGATGCTGTTCCGGCGTCATGCGCAGCACCAGTTTGCCGCTGAAATTTTTCTCCGCCAACGCCTGCGGCGGCGTTTCGCCTTGCGCCAGCATGTCGGCGATCGTTTCGCTCACCACTTTCTCGATACCCTCCAATGCGCCGGTACGCGTGGCGGCCAGCCAGGACAACGAGGGGAATTCGGCGCACAGCCCGACATATTCACGGTCTTGCGCTGACCAGGTGATGCGATAGGTATAGTGTTCATGCTTTTCCATGTTCTTCCTCCATTCTGGCTTCGCCCTCCAATTTAGTGTCATTATTGATATCACTTCAATATCGAAGCATAAAAAATGAGCGCAGGAGGGCCGTGAGGCAAGAGGAGGGAGGAAAATCTGGAAAGTGCTGCGCAAAAAACCGGGCCTGAAGGCCCGGTGGGGATGAACGGAGAATAAGAGGTTACTCGCCCGGGCAGCGCTGGCAGCGCTCGATTTCGGTCGCGCCGAGTTTGAGCTTCGCCTGCAGATCGCGCAGCGCGGTGCGCAAGCCTTCTTCGATCACCGGATGATAGAACGGCATGTCCAGCATCTGATCGACGGTCATCTGCTGCTGGTGCGCCCAGGCCAGCAGGTGCGCGATGTGTTCGGCGTCCGGGCCGATCATTTCCGCGCCGAGGAAACGGCCGGTGCCTTGCTCGCCGTAGACGTGCAGAATGCCTTTGTTGCGCAGCATCACCCGCGAGCGGCCCTGATTCTCAAACGAGACGTTGCCCACTTCAAAGCAGCCGCAGGCGCTGAACTTCTCGCTCAGCTCGCGGAAGGTTGAGCCGACCATGGCGATCTGCGGATCGGAGAACACCACCGAAATCGCGCTGCGGCGCAGACCCGGATTGATCTCCGGGAAGCTGCCGGCGTTGGCGCCGGCGATGCGCGCCTGATCGCTGGCCTCGTGCAGCAGCGGTAGTTGGTTGCTGGCGTCGCCGGCAATGAAAATATGCGGCACGCTGGTTTGCATCGTCAGGCGGTCGGCCAGCGGCACGCCTCGGGCGTCGAGCTGCAAGCCGGTATTTTCGAGGCCTAACCGATCGACGTTGGGGCGGCGGCCGGTGGCGGCCAGCACGTAGTCCACCAGGATCTCCTGCGGTTGGCCCTGCAGATCCTGATAGCGGATAAATACGCGGTCGCCTTCGCGCTGCATCATCTCTACCTTCACGTCGGCGTCGAGGTAGAACTCTTCCCCCAGCGCTTTGGCGGCGTAATCGCGTACGGCGCTGTCGGTCAGCGGCCCGACGGCGCCGCCGATGCCGAATACCTTGGTGTCGACGCCGAGGCGGTGCAGCGCTTGCCCCAGCTCCAGCCCGATGACGCCGGGGCCGAATACCGCTACGGATTGCGGCAAGTCATCCCAGTTGAACACGTCGTCGTTGACGATCAGGCGATCGCCCAGTTCGTTCCACGGCGCCGGCCAGCTGGGGCGGGAACCAGTGGCGATCACGATACGCTGCGCCACGATGCGCGTATGGTCATCGACCTGCAGCGTGTTGTCGTCGATAAAGCGGGCATAGCCCTGAATTTTGTCGGCGGCCGGGATCTCGTCCACGCCTTCCAGCACGAAGCCGACGAAACGGTCGCGTTCGCGTTTGACGCGCGCCATCACCTCGCGCCCATCAATGCGCGTTTTGCCGGTTGGGTGCACGCCAAAGCCCGGTGCACGTTCGATTTGATGCACCGCTTCGGCGGCGGCGATCAATAATTTGGATGGCATGCAGCCAACGCGCGAACAGGTGGTGCCATAAGGCCCGCCTTCAATCATCACCACGCTGGGGGTAGACAGTTTGGCCGCGCGGTAGGCGCCGAGCCCTGCGGTGCCGCCGCCGATGACCGCGACATCAACGTTCAACAGTTTCATATCCGCTCCTGAAAGGTAAAAAAAGGGCGGGCCGTAGCCCGCCAAAGTTCACGTTGGCTTTGTTATTACTTATTAAGCTGACAGGAAGGTTTCCAGATCGTCGCTGCCGCCGATGTGACGACCGCCGATGAATACTTGCGGCACCGTGGCGCGGCCGCTGACGGCGCGCAGGCTGACGGTGGTGGCGTCTTTGCCCAGCACGATCTCTTCATACTGAATGCCACGCTCTTGCAGCATCTGCTTGGCTTTGGCGCAGAATGGGCAGCCCGGTTTGGTGAACAGAGAGACCGATTCCTGCACTTTGAATTCCGGCGCCAGGTATTTCAGCATGGTGTCGGCGTCGGACACTTCAAACGGGTCGCCCGGCTTGTTCGGCTCGACAAACATTTTCTCGACCACGCCGTTGCGTACCAGCATCGAGTAGCGCCATGAGCGAGGGCCAAAGCCCAGATCCGCTTTCTCGACCAGCATGTTCATGCCTTTGGTGAATTCACCGTTGCCGTCCGGTACGAAGGTGATGTTTTCCGCATGTTGGTCAGCTTTCCAGGCGTTCATGACGAAGGTGTCGTTCACGGAGACGCAAAGAATGCTGTCGACGCCGTGCTGCTTGAATACGCTGGACAGTTCGTTGTAGCGCGGCAGGTGGCTCGAAGAACAGGTCGGCGTGAACGCGCCCGGCAGCGAGAAAACAATGACGGTTTTGTTTTTGAACAGGTCATCAGTGGTCACATCAATCCATTGGTCGCCCTGACGGGTGTGGAAAGTAACCTGAGGAACTTTCTTGCCTTCTTGACTGGTAAACATTGATTAACCCCTTAATTAGGAAAAGTAATTTTTAGCATTTAGCGCGATATCGCTTCGTTGGGACACATTATTGTCGCTGGGGCTTGATAGATCTAATCGCTCATTGCTATCTTATCTATCGCCATGAGCTATCATGGAATGGAGGGAAACAATGAATATTCGTGATTTAGAGTATCTGGTCGCCTTGGCCGAGCACCGGCACTTCCGCCGCGCGGCCGATTCATGCCATGTAAGCCAACCCACGCTGAGCGGGCAGATCCGCAAGCTGGAAGACGAGTTGGGCGTCATGCTGCTCGAGCGCACCAGCCGCAAGGTGCTGTTCACCCAGGCGGGTCTGTTGCTGGTGGAGCAGGCGCGTACCGTGCTGCGCGAAGTGAAAGTGTTGAAGGAGATGGCCAGCCAGCAGGGCGAAGCCATGTCCGGGCCGCTGCACATCGGCCTGATCCCGACCGTGGGGCCTTATCTGCTGCCGCAGATCATACCGACACTGCACAAAACCTTCCCGAAACTGGAAATGTACCTGCACGAAGCGCAAACCCACCAACTGCTGGCGCAACTCGACAGCGGCAAACTGGACTGCGCCATTCTGGCGTTGGTGAAGGAAACCGAGGCGTTTATCGAAGTGCCTCTGTTCGATGAACCGATGAAGCTGGCGGTGTATTCCGATCACCCGTGGGCGCAGCGCGAGCGCGTGGCGATGCCGGATTTGGCGGGAGAGAAGCTGCTGATGCTGGAAGATGGCCACTGCCTGCGCGATCAGGCGATGGGCTTCTGCTTCCAGGCGGGCGCGGACGAAGATACTCACTTCCGCGCCACCAGTCTGGAAACGTTGCGCAATATGGTCGCTGCCGGCAGCGGCATTACCCTGCTGCCGTCACTGGCGGTGCCGCCGCAGCGCGAACGCGACGGCGTGTGCTATCTGGATTGCTACAAGCCGGAACCGAAGCGCACCATCGCGTTGGTATATCGCCCCGGTTCCCCACTGCGCAGCCGTTATGAGCAGTTGGCCGAAGCGATCCGCGAGCACATGCAGGGCTACATCGACAGCGCGTTAAAACAGGCGGTTTAAGCCGTTAAGCGCCGCCACCCGGTAGGCTTCGGCCATGGTCGGATAGTTGAAGGTCGTATTAACGAAATACTCGATAGTATTGCCTTCACCTTTCTGTTCCATGATCGCCTGACCGATGTGGATGATCTCCGCCGCACGCTCGCCGAAGCAGTGGATCCCGAGGATCTGCAGGGTGTCGCGATGGAACAGGATCTTCAGGCTGCCGACGTTCATCCCGGCGATCTGCGCGCGCGCCAGATGCTTGAACTGGGCGCGGCCCACTTCATACGGCACTTTCATCGCCGTCAGTTCCTGCTCGGTTTTGCCGACGGAGCTGATTTCCGGAATGGTGTAGATGCCGGTCGGGATATCTTCGATTAGATGGCCGCTGGCTTCGCCGGAAGCGATCGCCTGGGCGGCGATGCGGCCCTGATCGTAGGCGGCGGAAGCCAGGCTCGGATAGCCGATCACGTCACCGACCGCGTAGATGTGCGACAGCGCGGTTTGATACATGCTGTTCACCTTCAGCAACCCGCGGCTGTCCGACTCCAGACCGACGTTCTCCAACCCCAACGAATCGGTGTTGCCGGTACGGCCGTTGGCGTACAGCAGGCAGTCCGCTTTCACCTTCTTGCCGGACTTCAGGTGCACGATCACGCCGTCTTCGGTGCCTTCGATCTTCTCGAATTCTTCGTTGTGGCGGATCACCACGCCGTTGTTCCAGAAGTGATAAGAGAGCGAATCCGACATCTCTTGATCGAGGAACGCCAGCAGGCGATCGCGGGTGTTGATCAGATCCACCTTGACGTTCAGACCGCGGAAGATAGACGCATATTCACAGCCGATCACCCCGGCGCCGTAAATGATCACGTGGCGCGGTTCATGGCTCAGCTCGAGAATGGAGTCGCTGTCGTAGATGCGCGGGTGATTGAAATCGACGCTGGCCGGATGGTAAGGGCGCGAGCCGCAGGCGATCACGATGTGGTCGGCGCGGATGGTGTCCTGGGTGCCGTCCATGTAGCTGACGCTGACGGTGTTGGCGTCGATGAAGCGTGCGTCGCCGGCGAACAGTTTGCACTGGTTCCGCTCATAAAACCCTTGGCGCATGCGGGTCTGCTGGCTGATGACGTTATCGGCGTGGCGTAAAATGTCAGGGAAGGTCGCGCTGAGCGTGCGCGAGTTGTTGTAAAGCGGGTTCTGGTTGAATTCGATAATGCGGCTGACGGCGTGGCGGAGGGCTTTGGAAGGGATGGTGCCCCAGTGGGTACATCCGCCGCCTACGTTGTTGTACCGTTCGATAACGGCCACGCGGGCGCCCTGTTTCACCAGCCCCATGGCGGCACCTTCACCACCAGGGCCCGAGCCAATCACAATGGCATCAAATTGATAGTGCTGTTGCATGTAGGAGAGACCTGTTTTTTTATACAAGATTACAACGGTATCTTAACATCATAGCGCTGCTCACCCAATCACCATTAGGCTTTTTGAGTCAAAGCACAATCGGCTCAGGGCGGAAGTGTGATAGAGCGCGTTAGTATAAATGCTGTTGCAATAAAATTTGCTATATTGCCGAGTCTAGGGCGTTAGACTGAGAGAATGGAACCTATCCGGATATGCATATGGGCGTCAGAGCACAACAAAAAGAACGGACTCGTCGTTCCCTGATCGAAGCCGCATTCAGCCAGCTGAGCGCCGAACGCAGTTTCGCCAGCCTGAGCCTGCGGGAAGTTTCACGCGAGGCGGGCATCGCGCCCACGTCGTTTTACCGCCATTTCCGCGACGTGGATGAGCTGGGGCTGACCATGGTGGATGAAAGCGGCCTGATGCTGCGTCAGTTGATGCGCCAGGCGCGCCAACGCATCGCCAAGGGCGGCAGCGTGATCCGCACCTCGGTGTCCACCTTTATGGAATTTATCGGCAACAACCCGAACGCCTTCCGCCTGCTGCTGCGCGAGCGCTCCGGCACGTCGGCGGCATTCCGTGCGGCGGTGGCGCGCGAGATCCAGCATTTCATCGCCGAACTGGCGGACTACCTCGAGTTGGAAAACCATATGCCGCGCAGCTTTACCGAAGCGCAGGCGGAGGCGATGGTCACCATCGTGTTCAGCGCCGGCGCGGAAGCGCTGGATATCGACGTCGAGCAGCGGCAGCAGTTGGAAGAGCGGCTGGTGCTGCAATTGCGTATGATCTCCAAAGGGGCGTATTACTGGTATCGTCGCGAACAAGAAAAAGCTTCTGTGTCCCACGTATAAAAAAGGTAAACAATGATGGAAAAACCAGGCCGTGAAAATGGCACCTTACTGCTGGCGTTGATTGCCGGCCTTTCGATCAACGGTTCCTTTGCCGCGCTGTTCAGCTCGGTGGTGCCGTTTTCGATCTTCCCGCTGATTGCGTTGGTGCTGGCGGTGTACTGCCTGCATCAGCGTTACCTGAACCGCGCCATGCCCGACGGCATGCCGAAGCTGGCGGCGGCCTGCTTCCTGCTGGGGCTGCTGATGTACAGCGCCATCGTGCGCGCCGAATACCCGCAGATCGGTTCCAACTTCCTGCCGTCGGTAGTGTGTGTGGCGCTGGTGCTGTGGATTGGGGTCAAGCTGAAGGCGCGCAAGACGCTGGATGCGCCGACTCAAGAGCCGTAATGAAACGGGGCGCCATATGGCGCCCCTGTCGTATCAGCGGTGTTTTTCCAGCAACACGCCGCATTCCATGTGATGGGTATACGGGAACTGGTCGAACAGCGCCAGACGGCTGACCCGGTGCGTGGCCTGCAGCGTTTCCAGGTTGGCGCACAGCGTTTCCGGATTGCATGAAATATACAGAATGCGCGGGTAAGCCTGCACCATCTTCACCGTTTCCGCGTCCAGCCCGCTGCGCGGCGGATCAACGAAAATCGTCTCGCAGTTGTAGCCGCTCAGATCGATGCCTTTCAACCGGTTGAATTCGCGTACTCCGTTCATCGCCTGGGTGAAGTCTTCCGCCGCCATGCGGATGATCTGCACGTTGTCGATATGGTTGGCGGCGATGTTGTACTGCGCCGCCGCCACCGACGGCTTGGCGATCTCGGTCGCCAGCACGCGCTCGAAATTGCGCGCCAACGCCAGCGAGAAGTTGCCGTTGCCGCAATACAGTTCCAGCAAATCGCCTTTGGAACCGGCGGTGACCGCCAGCGCCCATTCCAGCATCTGCACGTTCATGGCCGCGTTGGGTTGAGTGAAGCTGTTTTCCACCTGGCGATAGATCATATCGCGGCCGGCGACCGTCAGCACTTCGTCAACATAATCCTGGTCGAGCATGATTTTGGTCTTCGACGCCCGGCCGATCAACTGCAGGTCAAAACCCTGCGCGCGCAGCTCGTCGCGCAGCTGCTCGGCGCGCTGCTGCCAAACGTCATCCAGCTTGCGGTGGTACAGCAGCGAGGCGATGATTTTGCCGCTTTGCGTCGACAGATAATCGATCTGAAACAGCTTGTGGCGCAGGATCGGCTCCGGTTTCAGCGCGGCGATCAGGGCGCTCATCAGGCGGTTGATCAGTTCGCTGGCGGCCGGGAATTGATCGACGCGAATACGCTGCTTGGTCTGCTGATCGAACATGATGTGATACATGTCGTCCGCGTCGTGCCAGATGCGGAACTCGGCGCGCATGCGGTAGTGGTCGACTGGCGAGCGGAACACTTCCGGCTCGGGCGCCGCGAACGGTGACATCAACGTCTTCAGGCGGGCGACTTTCTCCGCCAGTTGGTCATCGTAACGTTCAATAGGCAAATTCTCGGGCGTCATGTGTGTCTTCTCGTCAGGCAAATTTGATCAGCGGGGATTGTAGGGAATCAGCCCGTGAAGTCCAGTTTTGTCGCGTTTATTATTTGTAACATTAATAGCAGTCTAGACATCTATTTGCATTGATCGTAGCATTGCCGTCCGGCCTCAAGCAGCGAGTGAAAAGGGAATCCGGTGTGAATCCGGAGCTGACGCGCAGCGGTAAGGGGAAGTCACGGCGATAGCGTTTCGACGCAGACACTGTCCATTGCAGGATGGGAAGTCATCGCCCGTTGCCGGTCGCGCCCCGCGGCCCGCAAATCCCAAGCCCGAAGACCTGCCGGTGTTACGTCGCAATGTCCGTGGCCGTCGCGAACTACCGGCCATGATCCTGCGGCATCCGCCAATTAAGTTTGGATGCTTTTCTCATGACAATTACAAAAAATACGCTGCTGGCGGTGGTCTCCTCCGTCACGGCTTTTTCTGGATGGGCGCAAGACAACACCACAGCCACGAATGGCGATAACCTGGTAGTGACCGCCAACCGCTTCCCGCAGCCGGTTTCTTCCGTATTGGCGCCGACCTCCGTCGTCACCCGTAACGATATCGATCGCTGGCAGGCCAAGAGCCTGACCGACGTGATGCGCCGTTTGCCGGGCGTGGACGTTGGCCAAAACGGCGGGTTGGGGCAAAAGAGCTCGCTGTTTATTCGCGGCACCAACTCCAGCCACGTGCTGGTGCTAATTGACGGCATTCGCCTTAATCAGGCGGGCGTCAGCGGCTCTTCCGATCTCAGCCAAATCCCGATTTCTCTGGTGCAGAAAGTCGAATACATTCGCGGCCCTCGTTCGGCGGTATACGGTTCCGACGCCATCGGCGGCGTAGTTAACATCATTACCACGCGTGAAAAGAACGGTACTACGCTCTCAGCCGGCGTCGGCTCCAACGGCTATCAATCCTATGACGCGTCGACTCAACAGCCGTTGGGCGACAGCACCGTGGCGACGGTGGCGGGTGACTACACCTACACCAAAGGGTATGACGTGGTGGCCTACGGCAGCACCGGCATGCAAAGCCAGCAGGATCGCGATGGCTTTATGAGTAAGTCGCTGTATGGTGCGCTTGAGCACCAGTTCAGCGAATCGGTCAGCGGTTTTGTGCGCGGGTATGGTTACGACAACCGCACGGCGTATGATAGTTATTATTCCTCACCGACCAGCCCTCTGCTGGATACGCGCAAACTGTATAGCCAAACCTGGGATACCGGATTGCGCTATAAAGAAGGCATTTACGCAACACAAGTGATTGGCAGCTACAGCCATAGCAAGGATTACGATTACGATCCTCGCCTCGGCATGCATGACAGCTCGGCCAGCCTGGTGGATTCCGAACAGTACAACCTGCAGTGGGGCAATACGCTGCAGGTTGGACAGGGTACCGTAAGCGCTGGCGTCGACTGGCAGCAACAGAAAATCAAACCGGATTCCACCACCGTGAAGGGTGAAAAAAGCCAACGTGATGCAGGCATCTATCTGACCGCGCAGCAACTGGTTGGCCCGGTAACGCTGGAAGGCGCGGTTCGAGGTGACGATCATTCCGAGTTTGGCTGGCATGGCACCTGGCAAACCAGCGCGGCCTGGGAATTCGTCGAGGGATACCGTTTTATCGCGTCGTATGGCACGGCGTTCAAAGCACCGAATATGAGCCAGCTATACGGCAACTTCGGTAACAACACCGATCTGAAACCGGAAGAAAGCAAGCAGTGGGAAGGTGGCTTTGAAGGGCTGACCGGCCCGGTGACCTGGCGCATCTCCGGTTATCGCAACGACATCGACAATTTGATCGATTCCACGGGGGAAACCAACTATGTCTATTACAACGTGGGTAAGGCGACCATCAAAGGGATTGAAGCTACGGCCTCGTTTGATACCGGCCCGTTGACGCATCAGATTGGTTATGACTATGTCGATCCTCGCAACGCCAAGACCAATGAAGTGCTGCTGCGGCGCGCCAAGCAGCAGGTGAAATATGAGCTGGACTGGCAGCTGTATGACTTTGACTGGGCGGTGACTTATCAATATCTGGGTCAACGTTATGACAAGGATTACAGTACCTATCCGGAACAAAGCGTTAAACTTGGCGGCGTGAGCCTGTGGGATCTCGCAGTTTCGTATCCGGTCACATCTCATCTGACAGTTCGTGGTAGAATTGCCAACCTGTTTGATAAAGATTATGAGACGGCCTATGGCTACGCTACTCCAGGAAGAGAATACTACCTCACTGGAAGCTATACCTTCTAACAGCACCGCCACACCTCGCCCGACGGTGCTGGTTTTCGATTCCGGCGTCGGCGGGCTGTCGGTGTATCAGGAGATTCGGCAGTTGCTGCCGGATCTCCACTATATATATGCGTTCGACAACGTGGCGTTCCCCTACGGCGAGAAGTCCGAAGAGTTTATCGTTGAGCGCGTGCTGGAGATTGTCGGCGCGGTGCAGCAGCGTCATCCTCTGGCGATTGTCGTCATTGCCTGCAACACCGCCAGCACCGTTTCCTTGCCGGCCTTGCGCGAGCGTTTCAGTTTCCCTGTCGTGGGCGTGGTGCCCGCCATCAAACCGGCGGCCCGTCTTACCGTCAACGGCATTGTCGGCCTGTTGGCGACCCGCGGCACCGTACAGCGCAGCTACACCCACGAACTGATTTCCCGTTTCGCCACCGACTGCAAGATTGAACTGCTGGGCTCTTCAGAGCTGGTGGAGCTGGCGGAGGCCAAGCTCCACGGCGAAGCCGTACCGCTGCCGGTGCTGAAGAAGATCCTGCATCCGTGGCTGAGCATGCGCGAGCCGCCGGATACGGTCGTTCTGGGCTGCACCCATTTCCCTCTTTTAGCTGAAGAGCTGATGCAGGTGTTGCCGGAAGGCACTCGGCTGGTGGATTCCGGCGCGGCGATTGCCCGTCGCACCGCTTGGCTCATCTCTACGCAGGAAAACCTGGTCTCGAGCCAGGAAGAGAATCTGGCGTATTGCATGGCGTTAAATGAAGATACTGACGCTTTATTGCCCGTTTTGCAGGGCTATGGCTTTAAATCGTTGAAAAAACTGCCGCTTTAACGGTGTTTTGGTCAAACATTCAACGGTTGGAAAAAATATTGAAAATAGGGGTTGCGGCCTGCCGAGAACTCCCTATAATGCGCCTCCACTGACCGGGAACAACGACTGACAAGCCGCCGGGTCAGCGAGAAGAAAGCGAAATAAACGCTTGACTCTCCGGGCGAAAAGCGTAGTATACGCAGCCCGCGCCGATGAGTTTCTCGGCACTGCTCTTTAACAATTTATCAGACAATCTGTGTGGGCACTCCACAAGACGATATCCAGCATCTTCGGATGCAAAAAAATATCAAGTCTTGAAGAGTGACTAACTGAAGTAAAATTCATGCAGTAAATCTTTGAGCATCGCTTCTCGAGTGGAAGCAAATCAAGCTTTTAATTGAAGAGTTTGATCATGGCTCAGATTGAACGCTGGCGGCAGGCTTAACACATGCAAGTCGAGCGGTAGCACAAGGGAGCTTGCTCCCTGGGTGACGAGCGGCGGACGGGTGAGTAATGTCTGGGAAACTGCCTGATGGAGGGGGATAACTACTGGAAACGGTAGCTAATACCGCATAACGTCGCAAGACCAAAGAGGGGGACCTTCGGGCCTCTTGCCATCAGATGTGCCCAGATGGGATTAGCTAGTAGGTGGGGTAATGGCTCACCTAGGCGACGATCCCTAGCTGGTCTGAGAGGATGACCAGCCACACTGGAACTGAGACACGGTCCAGACTCCTACGGGAGGCAGCAGTGGGGAATATTGCACAATGGGCGCAAGCCTGATGCAGCCATGCCGCGTGTGTGAAGAAGGCCTTCGGGTTGTAAAGCACTTTCAGCGAGGAGGAAGGTGGTGAGCTTAATACGTTCATCAATTGACGTTACTCGCAGAAGAAGCACCGGCTAACTCCGTGCCAGCAGCCGCGGTAATACGGAGGGTGCAAGCGTTAATCGGAATTACTGGGCGTAAAGCGCACGCAGGCGGTTTGTTAAGTCAGATGTGAAATCCCCGGGCTCAACCTGGGAACTGCATTTGAAACTGGCAAGCTAGAGTCTCGTAGAGGGGGGTAGAATTCCAGGTGTAGCGGTGAAATGCGTAGAGATCTGGAGGAATACCGGTGGCGAAGGCGGCCCCCTGGACGAAGACTGACGCTCAGGTGCGAAAGCGTGGGGAGCAAACAGGATTAGATACCCTGGTAGTCCACGCTGTAAACGATGTCGATTTGGAGGTTGTGCCCTTGAGGCGTGGCTTCCGGAGCTAACGCGTTAAATCGACCGCCTGGGGAGTACGGCCGCAAGGTTAAAACTCAAATGAATTGACGGGGGCCCGCACAAGCGGTGGAGCATGTGGTTTAATTCGATGCAACGCGAAGAACCTTACCTACTCTTGACATCCAGAGAACTTAGCAGAGATGCTTTGGTGCCTTCGGGAACTCTGAGACAGGTGCTGCATGGCTGTCGTCAGCTCGTGTTGTGAAATGTTGGGTTAAGTCCCGCAACGAGCGCAACCCTTATCCTTTGTTGCCAGCGGTTCGGCCGGGAACTCAAAGGAGACTGCCAGTGATAAACTGGAGGAAGGTGGGGATGACGTCAAGTCATCATGGCCCTTACGAGTAGGGCTACACACGTGCTACAATGGCGTATACAAAGAGAAGCGACCTCGCGAGAGCAAGCGGACCTCATAAAGTACGTCGTAGTCCGGATTGGAGTCTGCAACTCGACTCCATGAAGTCGGAATCGCTAGTAATCGTAGATCAGAATGCTACGGTGAATACGTTCCCGGGCCTTGTACACACCGCCCGTCACACCATGGGAGTGGGTTGCAAAAGAAGTAGGTAGCTTAACCTTCGGGAGGGCGCTTACCACTTTGTGATTCATGACTGGGGTGAAGTCGTAACAAGGTAACCGTAGGGGAACCTGCGGTTGGATCACCTCCTTACCTAAAGATATTAGTTCGAGTGGCGTGCTCACACAGATTGTCTGATAGAAAGTAACGAGCAGAAATACCTTTATAGGCTTGTAGCTCAGGTGGTTAGAGCGCACCCCTGATAAGGGTGAGGTCGGTGGTTCAAGTCCACTCAGGCCTACCACTTCTCGGAAGTGGAAAAGGTACTGCGCGTGACTGTATGGGGCTATAGCTCAGCTGGGAGAGCGCCTGCCTTGCACGCAGGAGGTCAGCGGTTCGATCCCGCTTAGCTCCACCATATAGTCCGGTATTTCAATACTTCAGAGTATATTGGCGACAGTATGCTGCGAAGTATTTTGCTCTTTAACAATCTGGAACAAGCTGAAAATTGAAACATGACGGCTGAAATTTATCCCTCCGTAGAAGTACCGGGATGAAGAGTAACCTGTCATAGAGTCTCTCAAATGTTTGCAGCGCGAACGATGGAAACATCTTCGGGTTGTGAGGTTAAGTGACTAAGCGTACACGGTGGATGCCTAGGCAGTCAGAGGCGATGAAGGGCGTGCTAATCTGCGAAAAGCGTCGGTAAGGTGATATGAACCGTTATAACCGGCGATACCCGAATGGGGAAACCCAGTGTGTTTCGACACACTATCATGTCATGAATACATAGTGGCATGAGGCGAACCGGGGGAACTGAAACATCTAAGTACCCCGAGGAAAAGAAATCAACCGAGATTCCCCCAGTAGCGGCGAGCGAACGGGGAGGAGCCCAGAACCTGAATCGGCTTGTGTGTTAGTGGAAGCGTCTGGAAAGTCGCGCAGCAAAGGGTGATAGCCCCGTACACTAAAATGCACAGGTCGTGAGTTCGATGAGTAGGGCGGGACACGTGACATCCTGTCTGAATATGGGGGGACCATCCTCCAAGGCTAAATACTCCTGACTGACCGATAGTGAACCAGTACCGTGAGGGAAAGGCGAAAAGAACCCCGGCGAGGGGAGTGAAATAGAACCTGAAACCGTGTACGTACAAGCAGTGGGAGCACCTTCGTGGTGTGACTGCGTACCTTTTGTATAATGGGTCAGCGACTTATATTTTGTAGCAAGGTTAACCGTATAGGGGAGCCGTAGGGAAACCGAGTCTTAACTGGGCGAATAGTTGCAAGGTATAGACCCGAAACCCGGTGATCTAGCCATGGGCAGGTTGAAGGTTGGGTAACACTAACTGGAGGACCGAACCGACTAATGTTGAAAAATTAGCGGATGACTTGTGGCTGGGGGTGAAAGGCCAATCAAACCGGGAGATAGCTGGTTCTCCCCGAAAGCTATTTAGGTAGCGCCTCGTGAACTCATCTTCGGGGGTAGAGCACTGTTTCGGCTAGGGGGCCATCCCGGCTTACCAAACCGATGCAAACTCCGAATACCGAAGAATGTTATCACGGGAGACACACGGCGGGTGCTAACGTCCGTCGTGAAGAGGGAAACAACCCAGACCGCCAGCTAAGGTCCCAAAGTCATGGTTAAGTGGGAAACGATGTGGGAAGGCATAGACAGCCAGGATGTTGGCTTAGAAGCAGCCATCATTTAAAGAAAGCGTAATAGCTCACTGGTCGAGTCGGCCTGCGCGGAAGATGTAACGGGGCTAAACCATGCACCGAAGCTGCGGCAGCGACGCTTAGGCGTTGTTGGGTAGGGGAGCGTTCTGTAAGCCGGTGAAGGTGGCCTGTGAGGGTTGCTGGAGGTATCAGAAGTGCGAATGCTGACATAAGTAACGATAAAGCGGGTGAAAAGCCCGCTCGCCGGAAGACCAAGGGTTCCTGTCCAACGTTAATCGGGGCAGGGTGAGTCGACCCCTAAGGCGAGGCTGAAAAGCGTAGTCGATGGGAAACAGGTTAATATTCCTGTACTTGGTGTTACTGCGAAGGGGGGACGGAGAAGGCTAGGCTAGCCGGGCGACGGTTGTCCCGGTTTAAGCGTGTAGGGGGTGTGACCTGGTAAATCCGGTTGCATACTAACCCTGAGGCGTGATGACGATGCACTACGGTGCAGAAGTAGTTGATGCCCTGCTTCCAGGAAAATCCTCTAAGCTCCAGGTAACATTAAATCGTACCCCAAACCGACACAGGTGGTCAGGTATAGAATACCAAGGCGCTTGAGAGAACTCGGGTGAAGGAACTAGGCAAAATGGTGCCGTAACTTCGGGAGAAGGCACGCTGGCATGTAGGTGAAGTCCCTCGCGGATGGAGCTGAAGCCAGTCGAAGATACCAGCTGGCTGCAACTGTTTAATAAAAACACAGCACTGTGCAAACACGAAAGTGGACGTATACGGTGTGACGCCTGCCCGGTGCTGGAAGGTTAATTGATGGGGTCAGCCGCAAGGCGAAGCTCTTGATCGAAGCCCCAGTAAACGGCGGCCGTAACTATAACGGTCCTAAGGTAGCGAAATTCCTTGTCGGGTAAGTTCCGACCTGCACGAATGGCGTAATGATGGCCAGGCTGTCTCCACCCGAGACTCAGTGAAATTGAACTCGCTGTGAAGATGCAGTGTACCCGCGGCAAGACGGAAAGACCCCGTGAACCTTTACTATAGCTTGACACTGAACATTGAGCCTTGATGTGTAGGATAGGTGGGAGGCTTTGAAGCGTGGACGCCAGTCTGCGTGGAGCCATCCTTGAAATACCACCCTTTAATGTTTGATGTTCTAACTCGGCCCCATAATCTGGGGTGAGGACAGTGTCTGGTGGGTAGTTTGACTGGGGCGGTCTCCTCCCAAAGAGTAACGGAGGAGCACGAAGGTTAGCTAATCACGGTCGGACATCGTGAGGTTAGTGCAAAGGCATAAGCTAGCTTGACTGCGAGAGTGACGGCTCGAGCAGGTACGAAAGTAGGTCTTAGTGATCCGGTGGTTCTGAATGGAAGGGCCATCGCTCAACGGATAAAAGGTACTCCGGGGATAACAGGCTGATACCGCCCAAGAGTTCATATCGACGGCGGTGTTTGGCACCTCGATGTCGGCTCATCACATCCTGGGGCTGAAGTAGGTCCCAAGGGTATGGCTGTTCGCCATTTAAAGTGGTACGCGAGCTGGGTTTAGAACGTCGTGAGACAGTTCGGTCCCTATCTGCCGTGGGCGTTGGAAGATTGAGAGGGGTTGCTCCTAGTACGAGAGGACCGGAGTGAACGCACCACTGGTGTTCGGGTTGTCATGCCAATGGCATTGCCCGGTAGCTAAGTGCGGAAAAGATAAGCGCTGAAAGCATCTAAGCGCGAAACTTGCCTCAAGATGAGTCTTCCCTGGGCCTTCAAGGCCCCTGAAGGAACGTTTAAGACTAAGACGTTGATAGGCTGGGTGTGTAAGTGCAGCGATGCATTGAGCTAACCAGTACTAATGATCCGTGAGGCTTAACCTTACAACACCGAAGGTGTTTTTAGAGAGATTTTCAGCGAAGTTCCGAGATTGGTTCTGATGGCGACACGAAAGTGAAGCGGTTGGAATGAAACAGAATTTGCCTGGCGGCAATAGCGCGGTGGTCCCACCTGACCCCATGCCGAACTCAGAAGTGAAACGCCGTAGCGCCGATGGTAGTGTGGGGTCTCCCCATGCGAGAGTAGGACACTGCCAGGCATCAAATAAACGTTATCAGTGTGACGACTGGTAATGCGCAAATCGCAGAACGCAGAACGCGATATTGCCGGCATCGAAAGATGCAACGTAAAAGAATCGGTGGAGCGGTAGTTCAGTTGGTTAGAATACCTGCCTGTCACGCAGGGGGTCGCGGGTTCGAGCCCCGTCCGTTCCGCCACTTATTTAATTATGCCTGCTTTTTTAGCAGGCATAATGTTAAGCGAGATTTAGGGGCGTAGCTCAGTTGGTAGAGCACCGGTCTCCAAAACCGGGTGTCGCGAGTTCGAGTCTCTCCGCCCCTGCCATATTAAGAACCCTTTGCGAAAGCAAAGGGTTTTTTTTCCTATTATCCCGATCCTTAGAGCGTTATCGTTTTGGAAAAGAGCGCAATTGCTCCATAGCCTTTCGATCTTTACCCCCGCAGACCTCCTGATTCTCCTACCATTTTGCATTTTCTTCTCTCAGAAGGCGATGGGCGGCTTTTGGCATGATAGACAGCCAAGACCACGGTGGCGGCTTTTAAGGCCGCCATGGCGCTTTAGGCTGCGGTATTTAAAGGTATTTTAAGTAATTGCCGAATCAAAGGTTGTTGATCGCTGTTTTGCAACCAGACGGCATACAGTGGGCGGATAATCGGCGGGATCTCGGTGGCGGCCACCAGCTGTGGGTACTCTTTTTCCCAATGGCTGGGCAGGAAAGCGCATCCGCCCGTGGTTTCCAACAGCTGACGCGTCAGGTGAGCGGAGGTGGTGGTAAGCACCGGTACGTTATCACCTTCCAACATGCGGTTTTCTTGTTGGTGGAAGTCGGCTCCCCATTCCAGCTTGATGTAGGGCATTGGGGCCTGTTTGTCACGATAAGCGGATGAGAACAGGCGTAATGAGAAATTGCTCAGTTGCTGGCTGGCCAACTCATCCATCTTCGGCGGTTCAGTGGTGATCAGTAAATCGAGCTGCCTTTCATGCAGTTGTTTTACCAAAGAGTGCCTTAATGCCACCCTGGCTTCTAGCTGCAGCGCCTCGCGTTGTTGATAGAGTGCTTGCAACCAGGGAGTCAGATAGGCCTCCCACAACGAAGCGGTAGCGCCGATCGACAACTCGGTGTGTTGCAGCGAACGCACGACTTCCTTCTTCGCCAACTGCCAGGTGTTCATCAGGCTCTCGGCATAGGGCAGAAGCCGCTCGCCGGCAGGCGTCAGGCGGATGTTATTGCGATGACGGGTAAATAAATTTGCGCCCAACTGGTTTTCTAGCTGACGGATGCGGAAACTGACCGCGGACTGCGTTAAGTACAAAGATTCTGCGGCTCTGCCAAAGTGACGCGTTCTACTGACCTCCAAAAAGGTTTTCAGTAATTCGGTATCCACACCTATCTCCAAAAAAATTTGTCGTTAAGATTTAAATGTTTTGTTTTACACGCTGTCAAGCCTATCTAATACTCCGCGCCATAAACAGCACGGCCATAAGAGAATTAGGAGCGTGTCAGATGGCGGATAGCTTCACCACGACCAATCGTTTTTTTGATAATAAACATTACCCTCGCGGGTTCTCCCGTCACGGCGATTTCACCATTAAAGAGGCGCAATTGCTAGAGCGCTTCGGCTACGCGTTTAACGAGTTGGACTCGGGTAAACGCCAGCCGGCCACTGAAGAAGAACAGCTGTTCGTCGCAGTGTGCCGCGGTGAGCGCGAAGCGGCTACCGAGCAGGAAAAAGTATGGGCTAAATATCTGGCGCGCACACGTCGCCCGAAGAAATTCCATACTCTGTCCGGCGGTAAACCGCAGGCTGACGCAGTAGAAGATTACAGCGACAGCGAAGACTAAAGACGATGGGGCCTGCGGGCCCCATTTTCATTCCAGACTGCGATGCAGTTGTAACAGCAGACGGTCCATACTGCGATAGCCCAGCGCTTCGCTGAGGTGGCGCCTGTCGAGCTCAGCATCTCCCGCCAAATCCGCCAGCGTGCGCGCCACTTTCAAGATGCGCTGCCAGGCGCGGACCGATAACCCCAGCGTGTTTAATGTCGCTTCCAAAAACTCGGCGTCTGCCGCCTGCAAAACGCAATCTCGTTCCACTTCACGGTTGCTCAACAGCGCGTTGACTTTACCGGCGCGTTCGAGCTGCCGGGCGCGTGCCTGCTGCACCCTTTTCCGTACTTGTTCGCTGCTTTCTCCATGGGCTTTCCGATGACTGAGCGTACCCGGCGGCAACAACGGCACTTCGATAGACAGATCGAAACGGTCGAGAAAAGGCCCTGACAGCCGGGCCAGATAGCGCAACACCTGCTGCGGTGAGGCGCGATTGTGCAACCCCTGATAATGCCCTGTCGGACTGGGGTTCATTGCCGCGATCAGTTGCACCCTGGCGGGGAAACAGACCTTGGCGTTGGCACGTGAAATCACGATCTCGCCGGATTCCAACGGCTCACGCAGCGCATCCAGTACCTTACGCTCGAATTCCGGCAGTTCATCCAGAAACAGCACGCCGTTATGCGCCATCGAGATCTCGCCCGGTCGCGGCAGTGAGCCGCCGCCGACCAATGCCGCCATCGAGGCGCTGTGGTGCGGCGCGCGAAACGGCCTCTGGCGCCATGGTAGCGCGGCGGGAATGTGATGCTGCAAGCTGGCGATCGCCAGGCTTTCCAGCGCCTCAGCCTCCGTCAGCGGCGGCAGCAAGCTCGTGAGACGGCTGGCCAGCATGGTTTTACCGGTGCCCGGTGGCCCAATCAACAGCAGGTTATGCCCGCCGGCGGCGGCGATCTCTAATGCCCGCTTGGCCTGTTCCTGACCGATGATGTCGCGCAGGTCGGCGTTTTCGCACGCGTTGTCCGCATCGGGGGGCGTGGCCGCTACCGGCAGTTCGCCTTGGCCGAGCAAAAAAGCGCAGACTTCCAGCAGGTGTTGGGCGGTATGGGAGCGCGACTGCGCGATCAGGCCGACTTCGGCGGCGTTGTCCATCGAGAGGATCAGTTGCCGCCCGGCATCAGCCGCCGCCAGTGCCGCCGGGATGGCACCTCTGACCGCGCGCAGTGAGCCAGACAGCGCGAGCTCGCCAAGAAACTCGTAGCGCGCCAACGGCGCGAGGGGCAATTGCTCGGAGGCGGCGAGGATCGCCAGCGCTATCGGCAGATCGTAACGCCCGCCTTCTTTTGGCAGATCGGCGGGCGCCAAATTGACGGTGATGCGCCGGGCGGGAAAGGTGAAACCGCTGTTGATCAGGGCGCTGCGCACCCGATCGCGCGCCTCTTTTACCGTGGTTTCCGGCAGGCCGACCAGCGTCAGGCCGGGCAGGCCATTGCTGATATGCACCTCCACCGTTACGGAAGGGGCCTGAACGCCGATGATGGCGCGGCTATAGATTAACGCCAGTGACATATCGCTCTCCTTGCTGAGGACGACATGATGCGAGGTTCATCCAGGCATTGCGCGGCGTTATTGGTAGTTTTTCTATGGGTTTCGCAGCGTAATTGCTCATTTTCATCGAAGTAAAGAGATTGTGCGAGCCGCCTCGCAACCTGCGGCAATACCCATTAACAATTCGCTGAAGGCTGCAACACATTAGCGGCCCATACGCATTGCAATCATAGGGTTAACGGGTGTATTTAACAATTGATTAAAAGAAAAATCACTTCTTTAACAAGCTCCGACCGCCGCCGCATTCTGCCCGGCAGCCGCTAAACCTCCTGACTTCGTACTCTACGGTAGGGATAACACTATGTTTGGTTGGACCCCGCTGCAACGCAACGCGGCAATCGCCAGCTTTTCAAGCTGGACGCTCGACGCTTTCGATTTTTTCGTGCTGGTATTCTTACTCAGCGACATCGCGCAATCCTTTCACGTCGGTCTGGAACAGGTCACGTTGGCGATTCTGCTCACGCTGGCGGTGCGCCCGATTGGCGCGCTGATCTTCGGGCGTGCGGCGGAAAAGTATGGCCGCAAACCGATCCTGATGTTGAATATCGTCTTTTTCTCGGTGTTTGAGCTGCTCTCCGCCGCCGCGCCCTCGCTGACGGTCTTCTTGCTGTTGCGGGTGTTGTACGGTATCGCGATGGGCGGCATCTGGGGCGTGGCGTCGTCGTTGGCGATGGAAACCATACCGGACCGCTCACGCGGCCTGATGTCGGGTATTTTCCAGGCCGGCTATCCGTTTGGTTATCTGCTGGCGGCGGTGGTGTACGGCTTGCTGTTCGAAACGGTCGGCTGGCGCGGCATGTTCGTCATCGGCGCGGCGCCGATCCTGCTGCTGCCGTTTATTTATTATTGCGTGCAGGAGTCGCCGGTGTGGCTGGCGGCGCGTGAACGCAAAGAGAGCACCGCCTTGCTGCCGGTGTTGAAGAGCCACTGGAAGCTGTGCTGCTATCTGGTGCTGCTGATGGCGGCGTTCAATTTCTTCTCCCACGGCACGCAGGATCTGTATCCGGTGTTTCTGAAAGTTCAGCACGGTTTCGACCCTAAAACCGTCAGTATCATCGCCATTAGCTACAATATCGCGTCAATTATCGGCGGTGTTTTCTTCGGTTCGTTGTCGGAAAAGATCGGCCGCAAAAAAGCGATCATCATTGCCGCGCTGCTGGCGCTGCCGGTGATCCCGCTGTGGGCGTTTTCCAGCGGTTCGCTGATGTTGGGGATCGGCGCTTTCCTGATGCAGTTCATGGTGCAGGGCGCCTGGGGCGTGGTGCCGACCTACCTGACCGAGTTGGTGCCGGCCAATACCCGCGCGGTGCTGCCGGGGTTTGTGTACCAACTGGGTAACCTGATCGCTTCGGTCAACGCCACGCTGCAAGCCACCATCGCCGAGCATCATGGGCATAATTACGGCCTGGCGATGGCGATCGTCGCCGGTACGGTGGCGGTGGCGATCGCCCTGTTGGTGTTCTTCGGCAAGGATACGCGCGGCAAGGCGATCACCGACGCGGTAGAAAATCCGGGTATGCGCGCCAACGTGTGAAAGAGGGGCGATTCGCGTGAGGTATGACCAGATTGCGCCGAATAATAACGCAAAAAAAGTGTTGTCATGCCGCGCGCGACTATGATACCTCTGTAAGCATTAGTTCTGAATGAGCACAGTGAACAAACCCATTATGAAAGCCTTTGCCCAAGTGATTAGCCTAGTCGTGATTAGCGTGGTGGTGATTATTATCCCACCGTGCGGGGCTGCACTTGGACGAAGAAAGGCTTAGCAAACAAGCCGGAATCGCAAGAGAACCCCCGCACCGTCAGGTCCGGGGGTTTTTTATTGGCAAGAGAAAAGTGGAGCAAGGGGCAGAACATGAAAAACAGAACAAAATCCTGCAGTTGTCGAAGTAAGGCGGGGAAATAACCATGAATGGCGCTCAGTGGGTAGTTCAAGCGTTGCGTGCGCAGGGGGTGGATACCGTATTCGGCTATCCGGGCGGGGCAATCATGCCGGTGTACGATGCGTTGTATGACGGCGGCGTGGAACACCTGCTGTGCCGCCATGAACAGGGCGCCGCCATGGCCGCCATCGGCTACGCCCGCGCCACCGGCAAAGTCGGCGTTTGCATCGCCACTTCCGGCCCCGGCGCCACCAACCTGATCACCGGCCTGGCTGATGCGCTGCTCGATTCTGTTCCCGTTGTCGCCATCACCGGTCAGGTGGGTTCCGCGCTGATCGGCACCGATGCCTTTCAGGAGATCGATGTTCTCGGCCTGTCTCTGGCCTGCACCAAGCACAGCTTCCTGGTGGAGTCGCTGGACGCCTTGCCGGGCATCATGGCGGAAGCGTTCGCCATCGCCGCCGGCGGCCGTCCCGGTCCGGTGCTGATCGATATCCCGAAAGACATCCAGCTGGCGCAGGGCGACTTGCACCCGCATCTGATGCCGGTCGACGAAGCGCCGGCGTTCCCGGCGGCGGCGTTGGCCGAGGCGGCTGAGCTGCTGGCGCAGGCGCATAAACCGATGCTGTACGTCGGCGGCGGCGTGGGCATGGCGCAGGCGGTGCCGGCGCTGCGCGAGTTCATCGCCGTGACCCGCATGCCGAACGTCGCCACCCTGAAGGGGCTGGGCGCGCCGGATGCGCAAGATCCGCTGTACCTCGGCATGCTGGGCATGCACGGCACCAAGGCCGCTAACCTGGCGGTGCAGGAGTGCGATTTGCTGATCGCCGTCGGCGCGCGTTTCGATGACCGCGTGACCGGCAAACTGAACGCCTTCGCGCCGCACGCCAAAGTGATCCACATGGATATCGACCCGGCGGAAATGAGCAAGCTGCGCCAGGCGCATGTGGCCCTGCAGGGCGATTTGAAAACGTTGCTGCCGGCGTTGCAGCGCCCGCTGAACATCGCCGCCTGGCAGCAGCAGGTGACGGCGCTGAAAGCCGAGCACGCCTGCCGCTACGATCACCCCGGCCAGCCGATCTACGCGCCGCTGTTCTTGCGCCAGCTGTCCGCCCGCAAGCCGGCCAACAGCGTGGTGACCACCGACGTCGGTCAGCACCAGATGTGGAGCGCGCAACACATGACGTTCGAGCGCCCGGAGAATTTCATCACCTCCAGCGGTCTCGGCACCATGGGGTTCGGCGTGCCGGCGGCGGTAGGGGCCCAAATTGCCCGCCCGCAAGATACGGTGATCTGCGTCTCGGGCGATGGTTCCTTCATGATGAACGTGCAGGAACTGGGCACTATCAAGCGCAAACAGCTGCCGCTGAAGATCGTGCTGCTGGACAACCAGCGTCTCGGGATGGTGCGCCAATGGCAGCAGCTGTTCTTCGACGGCCGCTACAGCGAAACCAACCTGTCCGATAACCCCGATTTCCTGATGCTGGCCGCCGCCTTCGGCATTCCCGGCCAGCGCATCAGCCGCAAGGATCAGGTGGAGGGCGCGCTCGAGGCGCTGTTCAACACCGAAGGCCCTTATCTGCTGCAGGTCTCTATCGACGAACTCGAAAACGTCTGGCCGCTGGTGCCGCCGGGCGCCGGTAACGAAACCATGTTGGAGGAAATATCATGATGCAGCATCAACTCTCGATCCAGGCGCGTTTTCGCCCCGAAATGTTAGAGCGCGTATTGCGGGTCGTGCGTCATCGCGGCTTTCAGGTTTGTGCTATGAATATGGTTTCCCCGGCCAACGCCGACAGCATCAATATCGAATTGACCGTTGCCAGCCCGCGCCCGGTCGCCCTGTTGTCATCTCAATTAAGCAAACTGATGGACGTCTCCTGCGTCGAGATCCAGCAGCCAACATCACAACAAATACGCGCCTGAGGCGCCGAGAAGGATAAATAACAATGACAAAGAAAGCCGATTACATTTGGTTCAATGGTGAGATGGTTCCTTGGGCCGAGGCCAAAGTGCACGTGATGTCGCACGCGTTGCATTACGGCACGTCGGTGTTTGAAGGGGTGCGCTGCTACGACTCGCACTTGGGGCCGGTGGTATTCCGTCATCGCGAGCATATGCAGCGCCTGCACGATTCGGCGAAAATCTACCGCATGCCGGTGTCGCAAAGCGTCGACGAGCTGATGGAAGCTTGCCGCGCTACGCTGCGCAAGAACAACCTGGTCAGCGCGTACATTCGCCCGCTGGTGTTCGTCGGCGATGTCGGCATGGGCGTCAACCCGCCGGCCGGTTATAAAACGGACGTGATTATCGCGGCGTTTCCTTGGGGCGCTTACCTGGGTGAAGAAGCGCTGGATCAAGGCATCGATGCGATGGTCTCCTCCTGGCACCGCGTCGCACCAAACACGATCCCCACTGCGGCCAAGGCCGGCGGCAATTATCTTTCCTCCCTGCTGGTGGGCAGCGAAGCGCGTCGCCACGGCTATCAGGAAGGCATTGCGCTCGACGTGCACGGTTACATTTCCGAAGGGGCGGGCGAAAACCTGTTTGAAGTGAAAGACGGCGTGCTCTATACCCCGCCATTCACCTCTTCGGCGCTGCCGGGCATTACCCGCGACGCGATCATCAAGCTGGCGAAAGACATGGGCTTCGAGGTGCGCGAGCAGGTGCTGTCGCGCGAATCGCTGTACCTGGCCGATGAGGTGTTCATGTCCGGCACCGCGGCGGAGATCACGCCGGTGCGCAGCGTGGACGGCATTCAGGTCGGCATCGGCAAATGCGGCCCGGTGACCAAACAGATCCAACAGGCGTTCTTCGGCCTGTTCAGCGGCAAGACCGAAGACAAATACGGTTGGCTGGATCCGGTCAATCCGTAACGATAAGGTTCGCCGCGCAGCGTGGCGGACGACAAGACAGACAAGATAAGAATATCCAGGCGGTTCGTTCGCCGCCTGTCATAAATACATTTGGAGTGAAAAGAGCATGCCTAAGTACCGTTCCGCCACCACCACCCACGGCCGCAATATGGCGGGTGCCCGCGCATTGTGGCGCGCGACCGGGATGACCGACGCCGATTTCGGCAAGCCAATCATCGCCGTGGTCAACTCCTTTACCCAGTTCGTGCCTGGCCATGTGCATCTGCGCGATCTGGGCAAACTGGTCGCCGAACAGATCGAAGCCTCCGGCGGCGTGGCCAAAGAGTTCAACACCATTGCGGTGGATGACGGCATCGCCATGGGCCACGGCGGCATGCTCTATTCCCTGCCGTCGCGCGAGCTGATCGCCGACTCGGTCGAATACATGGTGAACGCCCACTGCGCCGATGCGATGGTGTGCATCTCCAACTGTGACAAGATCACCCCGGGCATGCTGATGGCGGCGTTGCGCCTGAATATTCCGGTGATCTTCGTCTCCGGCGGTCCGATGGAAGCCGGCAAGACCAAACTCTCCAACCAGATCATCAAGCTGGATCTGGTGGACGCGATGATCCAGGGCGCGAACCCGAACGTCAGCGACGCCGACAGCGAGCAGATCGAGCGTTCCGCCTGCCCGACCTGCGGCTCTTGCTCCGGCATGTTCACCGCCAACTCAATGAACTGCCTGACCGAAGCGCTGGGCCTGTCGCAGCCGGGCAACGGTTCGCTGCTGGCCACCCACGCCGATCGCAAGGAACTGTTCCTCAACGCCGGCAAGCGCATCGTCGAGCTGACCAAACGCTATTACGAGCAGGACGACGAGAGCGCGCTGCCGCGCAATATCGCCAACAAGGCGGCATTTGAAAACGCCATGACGCTGGACATCGCCATGGGCGGCTCGACCAACACCGTGCTGCACCTGCTGGCTTCGGCGCAGGAAGGCGAGGTGGACTTCACCATGGAGGACATCGATCGCCTGTCGCGCAAAGTGCCGCACCTGTGCAAGGTGGCACCGAGCACGCAGAAATATCACATGGAAGACGTGCACCGCGCCGGCGGCGTGATCGGCATCCTCGGCGAGCTGGATCGCGCCGGCTTGCTGAACCGCGAGGTGAACAACGTATTGGGGCTGACCCTGCCGCAGACGCTGGAAGCCTACGACGTGATGCTGACCCGCGACGAAAGCGTCAAGAAAATGTACTCCGCCGGGCCGGCCGGTATCCGCACCACGCAGGCATTCTCTCAGGATTGCCGTTGGGATTCGCTGGACACCGACCGCAAGGAAGGCTGCATCCGCACCCGTGAGCACGCCTACAGTCAGGACGGCGGGTTGGCGGTGCTGTACGGCAACCTGGCGGAAAACGGCTGCATCGTCAAAACCGCCGGCGTCGACAAGGAAATCCTCACCTTCCGCGGCCCGGCCAAAGTGTATGAAAGCCAGGACGACGCGGTAGAAGCGATCCTCGGCGGTAAAGTGGTAGCGGGCGACGTAGTGGTGATTCGCTACGAAGGGCCGAAAGGCGGGCCGGGCATGCAGGAAATGCTTTACCCAACCACCTACCTGAAATCGATGGGACTGGGCAAGGCGTGCGCGCTGATCACCGACGGGCGTTTCTCCGGCGGCACCTCCGGGTTGTCCATCGGCCACGCTTCGCCGGAAGCGGCCAGCGGCGGCCTGATCGCCCTGGTGCAGGACGGCGACATGATCGCGATCGACATTCCTCATCGCGGCATCCAGCTGGATGTCAGCGAGCAGGAGTTGGCGGCGCGGCATGAGGCGGAACTGGCGCGCGGCGACGCGGCCTGGACGCCGAAAAATCGTGAACGCCAGGTGTCCTTCGCGCTGCGCGCCTACGCCTCGTTGGCCACCAGCGCCGACAAAGGCGCGGTGCGCGACAAGAGCAAACTGGGGGGATAAGCAGCATGGCGGTCTCTCAACCCCTACCCAGCGCCCCCTGCGGCGCGGAATATCTGCGAGCGGTACTGCGCTCGCCGGTCTACGAGGTGGCGCAGGTCACCCCGTTGCAGGCCATGAGCAAAATCTCTTCGCGCCTCGGCAACACCATTTTGGTGAAGCGCGAAGATCGCCAACCGGTGCACAGCTTCAAGCTGCGCGGGGCCTATGCGATGATCGCCGGGCTGGACGAAGAGCAGAAGGCGCGCGGCGTCGTGACGGCTTCGGCCGGCAACCACGCGCAGGGCGTCGCCTTCTCCGGTAAACGGCTGGGCATCAAAACGCTGATCGTGATGCCGGTGTCCACCGCGGACATCAAGGTGGATGCGGTGCGCGGTTTCGGCGGCGAAGTGTTGCTGCACGGCGCCAATTTCGACGAGGCCAAGGCAAAGGCGATTGAACTTTCCCAACAGCAGGGCATGACCTTCGTGCCGCCGTTCGATCACCCGACGGTGATCGCCGGGCAGGGCACGCTGGCGATGGAGCTGCTGCAGCAAGACGCGCATCTGGATCGGGTCTTCGTGCCGGTCGGCGGCGGCGGCCTGGCCGCCGGGGTGGCGGTGCTGATCAAACAGCTGATGCCGCAGATCAAAGTGATCGGCGTCGAAGCGGAAGACTCCGCCTGCCTGCGCGCGGCGCTGGATGCCGGCCATCCGGTGGATCTGGCGCGCGTCGGGCTGTTCGCCGAAGGCGTGGCGGTGAAACGCATCGGCGACGAAACCTTCCGCCTGTGCCGTGAGTATCTGGACGACGTGATCACCGTGGACAGCGACGCCATCTGCGCGGCGGTCAAAGATCTGTTCGAGGACGTGCGCGCCATCGCCGAACCTTCCGGCGCGCTGGCGCTGGCGGGGCTGAAAAAGTACGTCCAGCAGCACAACATTCAGGGCGAGCGTCTGGCGCACGTGCTGTCCGGCGCCAACCTCAACTTCCATGGGCTGCGCTACGTTTCCGAGCGCTGCGAACTGGGCGAACAACGCGAAGCGCTGCTGGCGGTGACCATTCCGGAACAACAGGGCAGCTTCCTCAAGTTCTGCCAACTGCTGGGCGGGCGCTCGGTGACCGAATTCAACTACCGCTACGCCGATGCCGACAACGCCTGCATTTTCGTCGGCGTGCGTCTGACGCGCGGCCACGCCGAACGACGGGAGATCATCGACGAACTCAACGCCGGCGGTTATCAGGTGGTGGATCTGTCGGACGATGAGATGGCCAAGCTGCACGTGCGCTACATGGTGGGCGGGCGTCCGTCGAAGCCGCTGCGCGAACGGCTGTACAGCTTTGAGTTTCCGGAGTCGCCGGGCGCGCTGCTGAAGTTCCTGCAAACGCTGGGCACGCACTGGAACATCTCGTTGTTCCACTATCGCAGCCACGGCACCGACTTCGGCCGGGTGCTGGCGGCCTTTGAACTGGCGCAAAGCGAGCCGGAATTCGAGCGGCACCTGCAGGCGCTGGGCTACGATTGCCACGACGAAACCGACAACCCGGCGTTCCGCTTCTTTTTGCAGGGGTGAGCCGGATTGATAAGCAACCGTGACGCGTTAGTCAGTTTATAGGTTGCATGGTTGTGATTTTGTCGTGCATTTTTATACTGCCAAGACTTCTGACGTATAGGGATGCACGACAATGAAAACCGCTTTTTCTACGCCGTTCGGTTCTCCCGAAGACGATTTGACCAACGCCGAATTTGCCCGCTTGTTGGGCAATGCCGGGGTACAAGAGTTCTATCGCGATATTAATCTGCAAGCCTTGCAGGACTCGCTGGACTGCAGCCTCGCTTTTCATGGCGTGGGAATTATTTTTTCCGACGGGCAAAACTCATTTTTAGTCCGCCCGACGCAGCACACCGGTTATTCGAACGCTTCGCAGGTCACCCACGTGGTCATCAGCAAAACGGTGGCTCATACCTCGCGCGTTGCCGCGACCAATACGCTGTCGGAAGCGTTGAGCAAACCCAGCGTCAGCAAAGAGTTGGCCTCGGCCGCGCTGTCGTGCGGAACGCTGCTGGTATCGGTATTTTTACTGGCGTCGGGCAGCGTCGCCGTGCCGTTTACCGGCGGCACCAGCTCAGCGGTGGCTTATCTGGGCTATGCCGGCATGGCCGCCAGCGCGCTGCAGTGCGGCAATGGGCTATACCGCGTCAACAAGCTTTATGACGGAAAAGGCGATGAATTGGCTCAGCTCGACTCTGAGCAGTGGTATATCGCCACCAGCACCGTACTCGATGTGATCTCGCTGGCCAGCGCGGGGGCCGCCCTGAAGGAAGCGACGATGACCTACCGCGCCATGCGCCGCATTTCGGCGCGCAAGGCGACGGAATGGCTGAAAAGCATGCCCCGCAGCGAAAGGAAGCGGCTGACCGAAAACATCATTCGGGCGGAAAACCCGGGGATTTCCAATAACGTCTTGAAAGAGATGGTGAAGAACGGCTTATACCCGAAGCGTTATCCGACGGAAGCGATCCAAAACGGGCTGCGTCAGCAACTGCATTCGGCGCTCAATAACTCATTGACGTTCGTGGGCAGCGGCATCAGCGGCACCCTGTCTGCGCCGGTGAATGTGAAAACCACCGGGCAGTATTTTGTGGGCATTATGCAGAAATTGCCGCAGATGGTGAGGTAATGGCGGATTGGATGATTAAACGCCTGATCGTGCAGGGCCGGGAGATGGAAAGCCAAATCGCGGCGCGCGATCGTGCGCTTTTCGCCGGCGTGGATGCGCAGCTTGAGCAGCATTTCCTGACGCCGGGCCAGCGGCTGTCACCGCCGGGCGTCGGCAATGTCATGTTGCTGATGGTATGCCTGACGCTGGGGCTGGCGGGCGTGATGGGCCTGGCCACGGACGTGGCGGCCGCCTGGAGCGGCAAGACTTCTGCCGCCGTTCTAATGGGCAGCGGCGCGATCGTGGCGGTGTGGATGACGCTGATCCTGTTCCAACTGGTGCAGGGTAAAAACAGCGGGGTGGTATTGCTGCAATATTACCTTGGCATGCTCGGTCTGTGTTGCCTCGGCGCCGCGGCGGCGTGGGCGGCGGGCATGACCGGCATCGCCACCGGCGCCCTGCTGCTGGGGGGCGCGGTTGGCGGGGCGCTGTTCAGCAACCGGGCGGCGTTCTACCTGTATGTCGCTTATTTCCGCACGCGTCGGCGCGTGTTTATCAAACGCCGTTGGCAGAGGGAAGATCTGCGCAACACCCGATAAACCGTCAGAACGGAAAAACTTATGACGCAACCTTTCTCCGGCTTTAGCCAGCAGGGCCTGAATTTCCTGCAGCAGGTGCGGATCGAGAACGATAAGGCGTGGTTCGACGGCAACCGCGACATCTACGATCGCGAGCTGCTGGCGCCGTTTCGCGCGCTGGTGGAGCAGTTGGCTCCCGGCATGCTGGCGATCGATCCGCAGTTCGAGACTCGCCCGGCGATCGGCAAAACGCTGTCGCGCATTCATCGCGATACGCGGTTTTCTCACGACAAGTCGCGCTACCGCAGCCGCATGTGGCTGACGTTCAAGCGCCCGAGCAAAGACTGGAAAGATGCGCCGGTCTACTTTTTCGAACTGGGGCCGGACATGCTGCGCTATGGGCTCGGCTACTACAGCGCCAACAAGCCGACCATGGATCTGTTCCGCCATACGCTGAAACAACGGCCGCAGCCTTTCCTGGAGGTGGCCGCCTGCTGCCGGCCGCCGTTCGAGCTGGTGGGCGAAAGCTACAAGCGCCCGCTGGTGAAGGAGCAGGCGGCGGAGATCGCCACCTGGTACAACCGCAAGTCGTTTGCGGTGATGGTGACGGACAGCGAAGTGGAAAAGCTGTTCAACGCCGATCTGGCGCCGCTGCTGGCCGGGGCGTTTTTGCAGCTTGAGCCGCTCTACCACTGGCTGATGCAGGTAGAGACGATGAAGCAGATCGATCCGGCAGACCTTTGAAACCCCGCGTCAGCGGGGATGCAGCAACCGCCAAAAGGCGTCGATCAACGGATCGCTGAGGCGCTTTTTCTGAACGCAGACCCCCAGTTCGAAGGGTTCGACCATCGAGATGTTATCCAGCTGCGAGATGCGGTTGCGTACCGGCTCCGGGCTGTTGTCCACCACCACGCTTGGGATCAGCGCGATGCCGCAGCCCAGGGCCACCATCGACACGATGGCCTCGTGGCCGCCGACGGTAGCGTAAATCAGCGGATTGCTGATGCGGTGGCGGCGGAACCACAGTTCGATACGTTTTCGCGAAGGGCCGTGCTCCGGCAAGATGAACGGGATCTCGGCCCAGTCGGGCTTGTCGGCGAACGCCTGGCTGCGCACCGCGCAGGGCAGCGCCGGCGCGATCAGCACCAGCGGAATTTCGCCGATTTTGGTGAACGCCACGCTGGCGGGCAGCGTTTCCGGCCGGCCGGCGATGCCGAGATCGGCCTCGTTGGATTGCACCTTGTCGACCGCGTCGGCGGCATCGCCGGTGGTCAGCTTGATCTCTACCAGCGGGTGCTGCGCACGGAAGCGATCGAGGATCGGCGGCAGGTGGCTGTACGCCGCGGTCACCGAGCAGAACAGCCGCAGTTCGCCGCTCAGCGAAGGGCCGTGCTGGCCGAGCGAGTGTTTCAGCTGCTGATACTGCAGCAACGTCTGTTGGGCGAATTCTTTCAGCTGTTCACCGGCGTCGGTGAGCTGCACGGTGCGGTTATCGCGCAGGAACAGCGGCTGCCCGAGGATCTCTTCCAGCCGCTGGATCTGGCGGGAGAGCGTCGACGGGCTGACGTGCATCGCCTTGGCGGTGCGCCCGAAGTGATGGCTTTCGGCCAGATGCAGGAACAGCTTTAAATCACGTAAATCCATATCGATACGCTCGCAGTGAGAGTGTTGCAAAAATTGCAATGTCACGTTCTCAATATATCAATTTAAGCAACGCATTTCCTGTTATACATTGAGTTTAACGAATCTCCGCACAGACAGGGCGGGGAATGAAAATAACAATGCAAGACAACATCAAACCGGAGTACCACCATGGCTAACTATTTCAACACATTGAACCTGCGTCAGCAGTTGGCGCAATTGGGTAAATGCCGCTTTATGGCGCGCGACGAATTTGCTGACGAAGCCGGCTACCTGAAAGGTAAAAAAGTGGTGATTGTCGGCTGTGGCGCCCAGGGGCTGAACCAGGGGCTGAACATGCGCGATTCCGGTCTGGATGTCGCCTATGCCCTGCGCAAAGAAGCGATTGACGAGAAGCGCGCTTCCTGGCGCAAGGCGACCGAAAACGGCTTTAAGGTCGGCACCTACGAAGATTTGATCCCGCAGGCGGATCTGGTGGTTAACCTGACCCCGGACAAGCAGCACTCTTCCGTGGTGCGTGCGGTGCAGCCGCTGATGAAAGACGGCGCGGCGCTGGGTTACTCCCACGGCTTCAACATCGTTGAAGTGGGCGAGCAGGTGCGCAAAGACCTCACCGTGGTGATGGTCGCGCCGAAGTGCCCGGGCACCGAAGTGCGCGAAGAGTACAAGCGCGGCTTCGGCGTGCCGACCCTGATTGCGGTTCACCCGGAAAACGATCCGAAAGGCGAAGGCATGGCGATCGCCAAGGCCTGGGCGGCGGCGACCGGCGGCCACCGTGCCGGCGTGCTGGAATCCTCCTTCGTCGCTGAAGTGAAATCTGACCTGATGGGCGAGCAGACCATTCTGTGCGGCATGCTGCAGGCGGGTTCTCTGCTGTGCTTCGACAAGCTGGTTGCTGAAAGCGCCGATCCGGCTTACGCCGAGAAACTGATTCAGTTCGGCTGGGAAACCATCACCGAAGCGCTGAAGCAGGGCGGCATCACGCTGATGATGGATCGCCTGTCCAACCCGGCCAAGCTGCGCGCCTATGCGCTGTCCGAACAGCTGAAAACCATCATGGCGCCGCTGTTCCAGAAGCACATGGACGACATCATCTCCGGCGCTTTCTCCAGCGGCATGATGGCCGACTGGGCGGAAGACGACGTGAAACTGCTGACCTGGCGCGAAGAGACCGGCAAAACTGCGTTCGAGAATGCGCCGCAGTTTGAAGGCAAAATCAGCGAGCAAGAGTACTTCGATCACGGCGTGCTGATGGTGGCGATGGTGAAAGCGGGCGTTGAGCTGGCGTTCGAAACCATGGTCGATGCCGGCATCATCGAAGAATCGGCTTACTACGAGTCGCTGCACGAGCTGCCGTTGATCGCCAACACCATTGCGCGTAAGCGTCTGTATGAAATGAACGTGGTCATCTCCGATACCGCGGAGTACGGCAACTACCTGTTCGCCAACGCGGCGGTGCCGTTGCTGAAGGATTTCATGACCACCCTGCAGGCGGGCGATTTGGGCAAAGCCGTGGCGGGTACGGCGGTGGACAACGCGCAGCTGCGCGACGTGAACGAAGCGGTGCGCAGCCATCCAATCGAAACCGTCGGCCGCAAACTGCGCGGCTACATGACCGACATGAAACGTATCGCCGTTGCGGGCTGATTTTCCGCAAGATAAAAAACAAAAAGCCGGCTGCAATGCCGGCTTTTTTATGCCTGAGGCGGCGCGATCAGTTGCCGTTCAAGGCCGCGCCGGATCGCGTGTTTGGCGTTGGCGACCCCCAGCTTCCGCACCGCATTGCCGATGTGAAACTTCACCGTGCCGGTTTTGATCCCCAGGATCAGCGCGATCTCATTATAGGTTTTGCCCTGGCTGGCCCAATAGAGAATTTCCCCTTCGCGCGGCGAGAGCCGATCCTTTCGGCTCGCCTCGGCGCTGGCCAACGCAAGCGCGTGCTGGTGGGTATCGACCAAGACGATCTGCAGGCTGGCCCTTTCTTCCTCCATTAGCTGCCGCAGTTCGGCGTCATCGGCCGCCGTCGCGCTGATCGACAAGATCGCCAGATTGTTGTCGTGATCGTGCAAAACAAAGCTGCAACCGTGCACGATGTCGTACTCCCGCGCCTGGCTGAAGATCTTCCGGTAATGCCGATCCTCGGTGGTGAGGGCGGTGTCGTGCCACATAAAGGGCGCACAGCGGTTATGGGCGGCGCGCACGACGGGATCGATGTGCTGATAGCGATTGGCACTGTAGATGTCCAGCCATTCTTGCGGATAGCTCGATACCAGCAGATGGCGGTCGGGATGGTGTTTATTGAAGGTCAAGTAAGCGTATTTGAATTGGCTGAAGGCCTGTAGCCGGCCATCAAGATGCAGTCTTGCGGCGACGGCGTTGGCGAATGTGACGGCCATCGGTAACCTCCCTGTCGTTCGGCGGCTCAGCCCGACCTGCACCAAAGTCCAGCTAGTCAGTGCGGCGGATTGAAATTTATACTCGGCTAATAAATTCAAAAAGACGGCAATGCCAAGACCCGAGCTTAGCAGCTCTGGGCGGAAATAAGCCAACGCCAGGGAAATTCTTTCAATCATCCTCCGATCAATGCTTCTGGGATCCATTGCGTGGGCGGCGGGGCGACTTCGCCGCCGCCTTATTGATTATGCGGGCATCGCCGCTGCGGGAATGATGGCGCCGCGATGTTGGATCACCGTCGCAGCAAGCTGATGGCCGCGCTGCGCCGCCTGCCGGGCGCCGCCGCCGTTCAGGCGCACCGCCAGGTAGCCGGCGCTGAAAGAGTCGCCCGCCGCAGTGGTATCCACCACGCGCTCCGGCGGCAGTGCGATCGCCGGCACCTCAAGCCGCTCCCCCTCCACATTGAACACCAGACAGGCATCCGCGCCGCGTTTGATAACGATCTCGCCGACGCCGAGCGCCTGCGTGCGCGTCACTATCTGTTCAACCGGCTGCGCTCCCCACAGCAATTCTTCGTCATCCAGCGTCAAAAAGGCGATGTCGGTGCAGGCCAGCACCTCGCGGTAGGCCTGCTGCGTTTCCTCACGGCTTGGCCACAGACGCGGGCGGTAGTTGTTGTCGAAGATCACCTGGCCGCCGTTGGCGCGACAGCGGCGCAGCAACGTCAGCAGCTTCGTGCGGTCGGCAGGCGCGAGGATCGCCAGGCTAATGCCGCTGAGGTACAGGTAATCGAACTGCGCCAGCCGCGCGCACAGTGCGTCGGCCTGCGGTCCAGCAAGCCAATAGCGGGCGGCGGCGTCATTGCGCCAATAGTAGAAAGTGCGTTCGCCGGCGGCGTCGGTTTCGATCACGTACAGGCCCGGCAGCTTGTTGTCGAACTGCTGAATCAACCCGGTCTCGATCTTCTCCTGCCGCCAGGCCTGCAGCATCTCGCCGCTGAAGCTGTCGGTGCCGAGCGCAGTGACGTAATGCACCTGCAACGTCTGTTTCGGCATTTGGCGGGCGAGGTAGACGGCGGTGTTGAGGGTATCGCCGCCAAAGCCGCGCGTCAGCTGTGCGCCCTGCTGTGACAGCTCGATCATGCATTCGCCGATCACGGCGAGGTTTCGGATAGTCATCGTCAATAAGCCCTGGCTAAAGAAGAAGCAACAGCCACCAGTCTCCACGCAAGGCGGTAAGGGAGTCAATAAATTAAAACAGTGTTTTAATTTTTTATGATCGCGATCGGCCAACGCCGACAGGGTGAAGAGGAAAGCGTGCGGCAATTCGTGCTTAAAGTTTTACGTGGCGTGGCCGATAAGTTGGGTAAAGAAACAGCGGCAGCGCTCTCACTTCCCCGCCACGGCGATAGTACCGATGATAACCAATCTGATCTCGGGTCTGCTGGCGCCCTGTTTTGCCCTCTATGCCTGCGCCAAATCGCGGCGCTACTGGCGGCAATGCCGGCGCTTGTATACCTTCCAGCCGATTTATCGCACCAGCGGCGCGCTGTTGGCGGTGGAACTGCTGACGGCGGTGCATCACCCGAATGAGCCGGACAAGCGGCAATCCCCGGAACAGTATTTTGCCTCGCTCGGCGTCGCCCAGCGTTTGCGGGTGGTTCAGGAACAGCTGGCGCTGTTGCAGCGCTGGCAGGCGTTGTTCATCCGCCACGCGGTGATGGTATCGGTCAATATCGACGGCATCGCGCTGCAAGCATTGCAGCGTCATCGCGCGTTGCAACGGCAGATCGCCGAGATGCCCTATCTGCGCTTCGAGCTGGTGGAGCACGCCGCAACGGCATCAAACCGCCCGCTGCAGCAGATTGTCGGCGGCGAGCGGCTGTGGCTGGACGATTTCGGCAGCGGGCTGGCCAACTTCACCGCCGTCGGTGCCTGGCGGTATCAATACATCAAGGTGGCGCGCGAATTGTTCACCTTGCTCAAACAATCGGAAGAGGGGGTGCAGCTGCTCGGCACCCTGATCAAGATGATGAACCAGCACAGCGACGGGGTGATCGTCGAGGGGGTGGAAACCGAGCAGGAGTGGCGCCTGGTGCAGCGCTCCGGCGCGTTGGCCGCACAGGGCTACTACCTTTCCCGTCCGGCGTGCTTTGAAACGCTGCACAGCGTGCCGACGCTGTTCGCCGCGCCCGGCGCGTCGGCGTGAACTCCGGCCTATCCTCAGCTAGGCTTAAACGGGGCTGCTAATTCCTTTTCCTTTTATTCGGCAGCCTGGCTTATGCGCTGAGGGAGCCGCTATGACAAGAACAGGAAAGGTTTTCAGCTGGCTGGGCGGCATTGTGCTGCTGGCGATCGCCGCACTGGCGATCTTCATCGCTACCTTCGACTGGAATCGACTCAAGCCCACCATCAACGACAAAGTGTCGGCCGAACTGCGGCGGCCGTTCGCCATCCGCGGCGATCTGGGCGTCGACTGGTCACGTAATCCGGATGAGGGCGGCTGGCGCGCCTGGGTGCCCTGGCCGCATATTCATGCCGAAGACGTGTGGCTGGGTAATCCGAAAAACATTCCCGGCGACAGCATGGTGACGCTGCAGCGCATCGACGCCAGCATCGCACCGCTGGCGCTGCTGGGTAAAGAGCTGCTGATCCCGCGCATCTGGCTGAAGCGGCCGAATGCGTCGTTGCAACGCCTGGCCAACGGCGACAACAACTGGACGTTTGACCTGGCCGGCGGCCAGGATCCCAAGCAGCCGCCTTCCGACTGGTCGTTCACCGTTCACGATATCGTGTTCGACAAGGGACAGATCGCCTTTAAAGACGCCACGCTAAAGGCGGATTTCCGCGCCGTTATCGATCCGCTCGGCAAACCGCTGCCGTTCAGTGAAGTGACCGGCAAACCGCTGCCGTTCAGTGAAGTGACCGGCAAACAGAGCGGCGGCAAGAGCGCTACACCCGATTATGTTTTCGGCTGGCAGGTGAAAGGCAAATATAACGGCGAACCGCTGAGCGGCAGCGGCAAGATCGGCGGCATGCTGTCGCTGCAGAGCGCCGATTTGCCGTTCCCGCTGCAGGCCGATGTGCGCTCCGGCAGCACCCGGGTGGCGGTGGCGGGCACCTTGTCCGATCCGCTGAATCTCGGCGGCCTGGACGTGCAGCTGAAATTTTCCGGCGACAGCCTGGGCAACCTCTATGGCCTGACCGGCGTGCTGTTGCCGAACACGCCGCCGTATGCGACCGATGGCCATCTGATGGCTCGTCTGCATCAGCCGGGCGGCGCCGTGTTCGAGTATCAGAAATTTGACGGCAAAATCGGCGACAGCGACATTCACGGCAGCTTGAAGTACGTCGCCGGTAAACCGCGGCCCACGCTGAGCGGCGCGGTGAGCTCCCGGCAGCTGAGGTTGGCGGATCTGGCGCCGCTGATCGGCGCGGACTCCAACGCCGCCAAAGCCGGGCGCGGCGAGAAGAGCCGCCAGCCGGCGGATAAGGTGCTGCCGGTCGAACAGTTCGATACGCAAAGCTGGCGCAAGATGGATGCGGACGTGAAGTTTGCCGCCGCGCGCATTGAACGCGGCAGCGATTTGCCGCTGAGCGATCTGGCCACGCACCTGAAACTGAACAATGGCGAACTGCGCCTGGATCCGCTGCGCTTCGGCATGGCGGGCGGCAGCCTGAGCGCCGTCGTGCGCCTCGATGGCGGCAAAAAGCCGATGCGCGGTCAGGTAGATATGCACGCGCGCAAACTCCAGCTCAAACAGCTGTTGCCGAACGTGGCGGCGATGAAGCGCAGCCTCGGGCAGATGAACGGCGACGCCAGACTGACGGGCAGCGGCAATTCGGTGGCCGAGCTGCTGGCGACCAGCAACGGCGACCTGCGCCTGTTGATCAATAACGGGGTGATCAGCCGTAGCCTGATGGAGATCCTCGGTCTGAACGTCGGCAACTATCTGGTGGCGCAGCTGTTCGGTGACGACGTGGTGGGCATCAACTGCGCGGCGGCGGACGTCGGCATCCGCAGCGGCGTCGCCGCGCCGCGGCTGTTCGTGTTCGACACCGAAAACGCGGTGATCAACATCACCGGCAACACCAACCTCGCCACCGAACGGCTGGATTTGTCCATCGATCCGGAAAGCAAGGGGATGCGCGTGCTGACCCTGCGCTCGCCGCTGTACGTGAAAGGCACCTTCAAGCATCCGGACGCCGGGGTCAAAGCCGGGCCGCTGATCGCGCGCGGCGCGGCGGCGGTGGCGTTGGGGGCGGTGCTGACGCCGGCGGCGGCGCTGCTGGCGCTGGTCTCGCCCAGTGAGGGCGGCGAGGAGAACCCGTGCGGGCAGATCCTGCGGGAGATGAAAGGCAAAAAATAATCAGGCGTGCGGCGGCGGCGTGAGCAGCCGGCAGTCGTGATCCTGGATCTCTTCCGCCGAGGCCAGGGTAAACGGCAGCAGGCTGCGCTCGGTCGCCAGCAGCAGGAAATCGCCGTCCGGCAGCGCGGTCATCGCCAGGCCGAAGCTGCCCATGCGCCCGTCGGCGCGCGGCAGGCCGGAGGCCAGCAGGCGGAAGGCGCCCTGTTGTTCCAGTTCGGCGGGGGTCACCCGCCGCCCCAGATAGTCATGCCCCAACAGGCCGCCGGGCAGCGGTTGCCATTGCTCGATGAAATCGGGGCCAATCTGCGCCAGCCGCTGTTTTACCGCCGGCGACAGACAGGAGATATGAATGTGCAGCTGGTTTTGCGTGCGGCCATATTCCGAGTTGATCGCCAGTGAAATATCGCCGTCGTCGATGGGTTTGCCATAACGCTCCGCCATCACGTGGCGCGCGCGCCAGGCCTGCGCGAAGAAATTCGGCGTGGCGGCGTCCAGCAGCGCCGGGCTTTCGATACCGGTGATTTTGGCGCTGGGCATCAGCAGGTATTGCAACGGCCCGTTGCGATCTTTAAACACCACGAAACCGGCCGGCACATCCACCTGCGCGCAGGGCGCCGGGTTGTCATGCGCTTGCTGATTGGGCAGACATTGCTGGCTGACGATGCGCCATAGCGCATCGGGATGGTCAGGCTTCAACCCGTAATAGAGCGCGATGGCGAGAGCCGCCAGCAGCGCCACGCAGACAAATACCCCACGACGCAAAGACATCGGCCGATCCTGTTACCGAGAGAAACATTCAGCATAGCCCGGTTTTATGACAGGAAACGAACAACGCGTGCGGCCCCCCGCAGTGAGGGGGCCGCAGAGGATCACAGCGACTGGTGGCGGGTTTCTTTCATCAGCAGCAGCGCCAGCAGCGTCAGCCCGGCCATCGCCGCCAGGTACATGCCGACGTAGAACAGCCCGTAGTGGGCCGCCAGCCAGGTGGCGATATAAGGCGCCACGGACGCGCCGAGGATCGACGCGACGTTGTAGGAGAATGACGCGCCGGTATAGCGCACTTCGGTAGGGAACAGCTCCGGCAGCAGCGCGCCCATCGGGCCAAAGGTCAGCCCCATGATGCTCAGGCCGCACAGCAGGAAGCCCATCACCAGCGCCTGGTTGCCGGAACCCAGCAGGGTCGGGAACAGGAACGCGAAGCCGATCATCAGCAGGGTAATGGCGATCATGGTCTTGCGGCGGCCGAACGCGTCCGCCAGCAGACCGGCGATCGGCACCATCACGCCGAAACCAATCACCGCCACCATCAGCATCCACAGGAAGCTGTTGCGGGAGTAACCGAGGCCCAACGGCTGCGGCGCGGTGCCGTAGGTCATCGAATACACCGTCATCAGATAAAACAGCGTGTAGGTCGCCAGCATGATGAAGGTGCCGAGGATGGTGGCTTTCAGATGCTTGCTCAGCAGCGTGCCGAGCGGCACTTTCACCTGTTTGCCGGCCTTGGCCGCTTTGGCGAACACCGGCGTTTCATGCAGCGATACCCGCACATACAGGCCAATCAGCACCAGCGCCGCGGAGAGGATGAACGGCACGCGCCAGCCCCATTCCATAAATTGCTGGTCGCTCAGCAGCCATGAGAGCAGCAGGAAGGTGCCGTTGGCGAAGAAGAAACCGATAGGCGCCCCCAACTGGGGGAAAGAACCGTACAGCGCGCGCTTTTTGGCCGGCGCGTTCTCCGTCGCCAGCAGGGCTGCGCCGCCCCATTCGCCACCCAGCCCCAGGCCCTGGCCAAAGCGCGCCAGCGCCAGCAGGATAGGGGCGAAGATGCCGATGGTTTCATAGCTCGGCAGCAGGCCGATCAGCACGGTGGAAATCCCCATGGTCAGCAGCGAGGCGACCAGCGTGACCTTGCGCCCGACGCGATCGCCGAAGTGGCCGAACAGCGCAGAGCCGATAGGGCGCGCGACAAAGGCGACGGCGAAGGTGGCCAGCGACTGCAGCGTCGCGGTGGTCGGGTCGCCCTGCGGGAAGAAGATGTGTGGGAACACGATCACCGCGGCGGTGGCGTAGATGTAGAAGTCGAAGAACTCGATGGCGGTGCCGACCAGCGAGGCGACGATGACTTTCCCGCGGGAATTCACCGGTGTAGACGCGTCGTCGGCGTCGAGTGGGGGTGCGATGGTGGCTTGCATATCTATTTCTTATTGTTGGAGGGGGTAAAAATCCATCTTAGTGACAGCATTCCGCCTTTTCAACGCTGTAACTTTGGGCAACGCCGCCGCTAACCGGTTAAAAAGACTAATGTTTTACCGGGCTTCTTTTCTGTAGCGTTAAACGTTGAGAAATGGGTTTCATACAGAGGGAATGGCTGTAAAAACGGGAAAGAAAAGTGAATGGGTAGTTTGTTATGCTGGTTTTCCGAATGTCATGCCGCATGATTTAGAGGGATTGACTGGGTTTTTGCTTATTAACCAGAGGAAAGTGCCGGCGTGTGCGATAACACCGGCACGATTGCATGGCTTCAGGGGGCCGGCGGCTCGCGTTCCGGCAAGGCTTTGTCGCCTTGGTAGTCGGCGGTAGCGATCCAGGCGGCGCAAAACAGCGTCAAACGGGCGAAGAAGTAGAAGAACGCCATCAGCCCGATCACCGAGCCGAAGGCCGCGCCGGAAGGCGACTTCGCCACCTGCGGCAGCGTCATCGTCATCACGAACTTGATCACCTCAAAGCCGATAGCCGCGAGCAAGGTACCGCGCAGCAGCGCTTTTTTCTTCGGTTTGTGGCGCGGCAGCATCCAGAAAATCCACAGGAACAGCAGATAGTTGGCGAAAATCGAGATCGACAGCGCGATCAGCGTCAGCGCCGGCCGCAGCCATTCGATGCCATCCAGCCCCAACGCGTTGACGATCGCCGCCTGCGCCGACCCGGCGACCGAGGTCAGCGACAGCGTAATAATGAGCGCGACCACCAGGCCGGTCAGCGAGATGAAGTCGCGGGTGTACTTGAAATAGATTTTCTCCTGATCCTGCGGATTGCGCTCCCAGACATCGCGTGACTGCGCGCGGATCGCCTCGCGCAGGTTGCCCATCCAACTGATGCCGGAATAGAGCGCCAGCGCCAGACCGGTCAATCCCACGGTGGTGCGCTGCTGAATGGCGGTGTTGACGGTATTCTTCAGCGTGCTGGCCAACGTCGGATCGCTGATGCTGCCGACGATCCGGTTGATCAAGCGGGCCAGCAGATCCGGGTTGGAAGCCAGCACGAAACCGGCGGCGGCGAACGACACCATCAGGATCGGGATCAGCGAGAGGAATGAAAAGTAGGTGATGGCGGCGCCAAACTGGCTGCCCAGCCGATCGTTAAAGCGTTCGGCGGCGCGCAGCAGGTGCGCCACGCTCGGCCAGGCTTTGATGCGTTCAATCAGACGTGAAAAACCGCTGATGCGGCGGTCGAGCGTCTCATGGCCGGTCTTGATGGCGATAAGCGGCTTCGGCGGCGTGTCTTGTGTGGGCTGGCGGCGTTCCTGGTCTGGTCCTGTAGGCATTACTTCACGATTTCCTTAACGTTAAACGGCATGTATCAGCGTTGATTATAGCCAAAGCCCTGCGGCGTTTTGAGCGCCGGGGCGGCAAACGGTCAATTTGCGAGCTTAACGCGTTAGCGCCCGGCATGAAATGCCGGGGATGGCGCGATAGGTAAAATTCCTATGAAAACCCCGTGGCGCCTCGGTTTTTTTCACTTCTCTACCTCCAATTTTTATCTGTTTCGTCGGCGAGAAAGCGTTTACTCATGATGTGGCGTCGCGCTTTGCCGCTCGCCGCCCCGCTGCAGCCGTAGGGGCTGGAACGGTCTCATCCGTCATCAACAGAAAAACTGGAAGGTCTTATGAAATTGCTTAATCACCCCACCTGTCGTCCGTTTACCGAAGCGGGCAATCTGTCGCAGATCTCCGCCTACTATGAAGAGGGGCGGCACATCATGTGGATGCTGCTGCGCGCCGCGCCGCGCCCCTGCTTCAACCAGGCGTTGATTGAAGACATCATGACGCTGGCGCAGGCGGCGAAGGAGTCTTCGCTGCGGTTCGACTTCTGGGTCACCGGCTCGCTGGTGCCGAACATGTTCAACGTCGGCGGCGATCTGCAGTTCTTCGCCGAAGCGATCAAAAACCGCAAGCGCGAGGCGATGATGGCCTACGCGCGCGCCTGCATCGACTGCGTGCATGCGGCGGCACGCGGTTTCGACACCGGCGCGATCAGCATTGCGATGGTTGAAGGCAGTGCGCTGGGCGGCGGTTTTGAAGCGGCGCTGGCGCACCATTTCGTATTGGCGCAAAACAATGCGCGCATGGGGTTCCCGGAGATTGCGTTCAACCTGTTTCCCGGTATGGGCGGTTACTCGCTGGTGGCGCGCAAGGCGGGCATGCGCTTGGCCGAGGAGCTGATTTGGGGCGGCGAGTCGCACACCGCAGAGTGGTTCGAGAGCCGCGGGCTGGTAGACCAGCTGTTCCAGCCCGGCGACGCCTACCTGGCGACGCGCACCTTCATCGATACCATCCGGCCGAAGCTCAACGGCATGCGCGCCATGCTGCGGGCGCGTCAGCGCGTGTTGCAGCTGACGCGTTCCGAGCTGATGGACATTACCGAAGATTGGGTGCACTCGGCCTTTACCATTGAGGAAAAAGACCGTGCCTACATCGAGCGGCTGGTGATGTTACAGGATCGCCATACCCTGAACCTGCGTCGTGCCGGCTAACGTTAACGCGCCCGCCTCATGCGGAGGGTGAGCGCGGGCGATAGGACTGCAGCCAATGCTCCAGCTGTTCCGGGAGCATTGGCCGCGCGAACAGAAAGCCCTGTTTTTCGTCCACGCCGACCTCGTCGAGGAAGTGGTTTTCGCTCTCGGTCTCCACCCCTTCGGCGATCACGCGGAAGGCCAACGCCTCCGCCGCCGCGACGATCGCGCGTACCAGCGATTGCGATACCGGATTGAAATTCACCCCGCGCACGAAGCTTTTATCCAGCTTGATGGCGTCCAGAGGAATGCGTGCCAGCTGCGCCAGCGACGAATAGCCGGTGCCAAAGTCGTCGAGATGCACCTGCGCGCCCAGTTCGCGCAGCCGGGTGATCAGCGCGCGCGCGCGGTTCTCGTCTTCAATCAGGCTGCTTTCGGTCAACTCGAAGTCCAGCAGACAGGGGGCCATGCGGTGACGGTGCAGCACCCCGAGCAGGTCGTTGACGATGCCGTCGTCGGCCAGCTGACGGGCAGAGAGGTTGACCGCCACCCGCAGATTCAATCCCTGCTCTTGCCATTGAGCCGCCTGCCCGGCGGCGGTTTGCAGCACCCATTGGCCCAACGGGCCGATCAGGCCGGACTCCTCGGCATAGGAGATGAACTGCAGCGGCGGGATCAGGCCGCGCTCCGGCGAATCCCAGCGCACCAGCGCTTCCACGCTGTGCACTTCGCCGCTGTGCGCGTCGATTTTAGGCTGGTAATACAGCACCAGCTGATTTTGTTCCAACCCTTTGCGCAGATTGGTGTCCAGCCACATGTATTCGGCGACGCGTTTGTTCATCTCCGGCGAGAAGACGGTATAGGTGCGTTTTCCGTGCTCCTTGGCGACGTACATGGCGGTATCGGCGCTGCGGATCAGGCTGTCGAGATCGTTGCCGTGCTCCGGGCACAGCGCGATGCCGATCGAACAGCCGGTATACACCTCAATCAGACCGATGCGAAAAGGGGTCTTCAGCCTGTCGATAATGCGCTGCGCCAGCGTTTGCAGGCGCTCGCGATCGCTTTGCGGCGCCAGCACCAAGAATTCGTCGCCGCCGAGGCGGGCGAGCACTTGATCCGGGCTCAGGCAGCCGAGGATCGCCAGCGCGACCTCGACCAGCAGCCGATCGCCGAACATATGGCCGTAGGCGTCGTTGACCTTTTTGAAGTTGTCGAGATCGAGGTACACCAGGCCGAAACTCTCTTCGCCGCGCGTGGCGATGGCGTGATTGATCTTGTCCTGGATGGCGTTGCGGTTCGGCAGGCCGGTGATGAGATCGGTGTTGGCCAGCACCCGTAGCCGCTCTTGCGCGCGGCGTTCTTCGGTGATGTCGGTACCGGAACAGATCAGAAAGACTTCGTTTTTGCCGCTGCCGCTGTGCACGAATTTGTTGCGGAACAGGAACAGCCGTTCGCCCTTGACCGTCTTCACCCAGCGTTCCACCTCATAGGACGAACCGTTGCGGAAGAAGCCGGCGATGTTGCGCCGCGAAGCGGCGGCTTCTTCCGGGCTCATAAACAGCTGGAAAACGTTTTTGCCGATCACCTCGTGTTCGTGCAGTCCGGTGTACTCCTCGCTCAGTCGGTTGAAGCGCTGGATGCGGCCGTGCTGATCGACGATCACGATCACCGAGTTGGCTTCGGACACCACCTGCTCGGCGAAGGAGAGGCCGTGCACCAGGTCGCGCGCCACCGATTGGGTGTCGCTGAAGGCGGAAGCGGTGCCCGCCCATTCGAGGTTGTTGACGCGGCGCCCGACCAGATGCAGATGCAGCGGTTCACCGGCCAGCGTAATGGTCAGATCAAGGCTGGCGGTCACGCCGGTCAGACGGCGGATTTTCGCCGCTTCCATGGCGCTGAGCGCCACCGCGATATGAGCTTTGCCCTTAACGGCGGACAGCTCCAGGGCATTGCTGTCAAACGCCAGCCGCCAGTGGGGGCTTTGGGTGCCGAAGTGAGCGCTAAGAAGCTCAGGGCCTTGGTCTGCGGGCATGACGATTCCTCAAAAGAGCACGGGCGGGCGGCACAGCTCCGGGCAGCCTGTTGGCCCGAAAGCGATCGCCGTACGCATCTGTGCATCATATAACAGGTTTTCACAGGCGGGGCGGGTGATGGAAACTATTATATAAGCAATGATTAGTTTTGCGGTGTAAACGTCGCCCGGCGCTGCTTGTCTTAAAGTGTAGGAGAACATCGGATCGTGTGATGCTTACTGATTTCCCCTGCTATCGGAAAACGGTTGATGCAAGGTTGCCGTGCAGGTGAGTAAATTATAGCGATGAGGGGAAAGCGGAAAAATAACTCCACCGGGGGGATTTTTGCCGAGAAATTAAAATTTCCATCAAATAAACGCCATCTTCATAGTTTTCTCATAATTGGTGAATAAATCCGAGACGGGTTTTAAAAAGTTTACACACCCTCGCATTACTTGAAATTTATCAGCCTATTATTATCTCCGACAACGAATGAGCCTGTTAACGTACAGCGCTCCTGATGAAGAAAATTTTTAAGGAAATGATTATGCGTAAATTGACGGCTTTATTTATTGCTTCCACGCTGGCTCTGGGTTCTGCTTCCGCGGCGTTCGCCGCCGATACGGCGACGGCTCCGGCGGCGGATGCGGCGCCGATGAAAATGATGCATCACAAGGGTGAAGGCAAAGGCGGCCCGTTCGCCGGGCTGAACCTGACCGAGCAGCAGCGCCAGCAGATGCGCGATATCATGAAAGAGTCGCACCAGAAGCGCGGGCCGGGCATGAAAGAGGAGCGCCAGGCGCTGCACAATCTGGTCGCTTCCGACAGCTTTGACGAAGCGAAGGCGAAGGCGCAAATTGACGCGATCGGTAAAGCGCAATCCGAACGCATGCTGGCACGCGCCAAAGCGGAAAATAAAATGTATAACCTGCTGACGCCTGAGCAGAAAAAACAATACAATGAGAATTATCAGAAACGCGAGCAAAAGATGATGGACCACATGAATAAAATGAAGGAGCAGATGCCCGCCGGTCAGTAATATCCGCTCGCGGTAAATAATAAAGGGCCAGACTATTTGTCTGGCCCTTTTTCTATTTGGCGTTATCACCGGCAGGCTTTGCCGTGGGTGATCATCATTCACCGCCGACAATGTGCCGAAACTGTTCGGCAACGGCCTGCGCAAAGCGCGGGTCGTTAATATGATAAGGCGTTTTTATCAACCGGCGTTTGCCGGTGGCGTGCACCGTTTCTTCCAGCGCTTGCGTAAAGGCGGCCAGCGCCGCCGGATCCCAGAACGGTTGGCCGGGCGCATCCAAAGCCGATACGCCGCCCGCCGGGATAACGAAACGCACTTCGCCCGCGCAGGCGTTGATTTTTTCGCCCATCCAACGCCCCATTAACGCATTCTCCCGCGCGCTGGTGCGCACCAGCGTCACTTGCGGGTTGTGATGGTGACGCAGACGGTTGGCATAGTGAGCCGGCACCGTATTCGGCGCGCCGAAGTTGATCATGTCTATCGCGCCGCAGGAGAGCACGCACGGGATGCCGGTACGCGCGATGGCACCGAAACGATCCGCATTGCAGGGCAGCATGCCGCCAAACAGGTAATCGGCCACTTCGGTCGTGGTCAAATCGATGGCGCCGTGCAGTTGGCGGTTATCGATCAGTTTTTCCAACGATCTGCCGCCGCTGCCGGTCGCATGAAACGTCAGACAATCCCATTGCGATCCCAGCTCGGCAACCAACGCCTGAACGCAGGGCGTGGTGACGCCAAACGTCGTCAGGCCGATCGCGGGATTGTTGTCGTGATAGTCGACGGCGGCGAAGTGCACTGCGCCGGCTATCTGGCGCGCCGCGTTGCCCAGCACCCGTCGCGAGATGCGATTCAGGCCGGCGAGATCGGTGACCGAATACAGCATGTTGATATCGCTGGCGCCGACATAGGCGGAAACGTCTCCCGCCGCCATGCTCGAGACCATCACTTTCGGCAGGCCGATCGGCAGCTGCTGCATGGCCGGCGTGATGATGGCGGTGCCGCCGGAACCGCCCAGGCCAAGCAAGGCGGCGATATCGCGGCGCGTCAGGATAAAACGTTCGAAAGCGGTCGCCATGGCGGCGATCGCCTGGCCGCGACTGGCGCAGAAGACCGCGTCGGCGCCTGCCGGATGGTGGCGTGCGACGTCTTCTGGACCGATATCGGCCGGGGAGTCAAACGGCAAGCGACGAGTGGAAAGATCGACGGTTCGCGTGGGTAAATTCAGGGCAGCGATCAGCCGCCGTACATACTCCAGCTCTTGTCCTTTCGTATCTGCTGTGGTAGCAATATAGACAAAATTTGAAGTGTCTTTCATGTATTTTCCTGGGGTGTTTCTAATTTTTATTTAAAAATCATTTTATTATATTTTTATAGGGTGCCCTGGTGTTGGCGTTTAAATTAAATTGATTAATGTATTTATATAATGAGACGGCAGTATCATTTTTGCAAGGGCAGCTCAGTGCAAAATGGGACTCCTGTCTCATTTTTGAGCTTTTCAACGTGGCCGGCGCTTTGCCGGCAGCCAGTCGACAGAGGCGCATCCTCTGTTGCGCAAGCGTGTGCAGATGCATGAGGTTTATGTGCCGATAGATGCCTTTCCCACCCCGTTTGATCCTTCACTGACTTCCACCCGGGCAAAAACCTACCGTTTGTTGCTGGCCAGCGCGATGACGCTGTATGACGAAGGGGCGTTTCCTTCGATCACCGAACTGGCGGCGCATGCGCAGGTATCGCGTGCGACGGCCTACCGCTATTTTCCGACCCAGAGTGCGCTGATTAGCGCCGTGGTGGCGGAAAGCCTGGGGCCTATTCTGGAATGGCGCCCGCAAGACGATGACGCCCTGAAACGCATCCGGCAGTTGCTGACTTTCGCCTATCCTCAGATGGAGCGGCACGAGGGAGCATTGCGCGCGGCGCTGCAACTCTCTTTGCAACAGTGGGCGCACGCGACGCCGGGCGAGAAATTCGTGCGCGGCAACCGCAAGCGTCTGTTGGCGCTGGCGGTGGAACCGCTGCAGGGCAAACTGCCGCCGGACTCTCTGCAGAGAGTGATTCATGCTTTCTCGCTGATTTACGGCTCGGAGGTGTTCCTGGTGCTGAAAGATATCTGGGGGCTGGAGCTTGAGAGCATTCAGGACGTCACGCAATGGATGGCCAAAGCCATTCTGCGTCAGGCGGAAGAGGACGCGACGAACTGCAAAAAAACATCAGCAGGATAATCCAATTTTTGCCGATGACCGAGTGAAAAACCAGCATAATTCACTGAGTGAATATTGGCAAAATTTATAATTAAAAGTGATAAAAGACGCCTGTTAAGCACTTTTCAGGCGGCCGCATCCTTTATGTCTCCCTAGATTATATTTTTATTTATCAGCAAATTATAATTTATCCCTTCACGTGTTATCGCCATTTTGATACCGGCAAACGTCATTGTCATTTCTTATCGGCACTGGCCTGATTCCCCCCTGAAACATTCTCTCCTCCCGTTGAGCTGCCGGATGACACATTAAGCGCACTTGAGATTGTTGTGCTTTATTTATTTGGTGTTACCAAACTGTTACACAAAAAATCTTATAAAACATTTGCAAACAACAACGGACGGTATCTGGGATGGAGAAGAAACTTAGAGGAGTCAAATCCGCTCGGGCGGCCTTCGGCTGGCCTGAAATCGGAGTTCATCGCGCACAATGGAGCGCGATGCTGATCTGCCTGACGGCGATTGGCGGGGCGCAGGCCTCCAGCTATATAGAGAACGGCAAAGCGGGCGATCCGGCCAGCTGGCGCAGCAGTGAGTTCAATGCGGAATGGGGGCTGGGGGCGATCCACGCCGACCAGGCCTACGCCGCCGGTTATACCGGAAAAGGCATCAAACTTGGCATTTTCGATCAGCCAGTCTACGCCAAGCACCCGGAGTTCGCCGGTGAGAATAAGGTGATCAATCTGGTTACCGAAGGCATCCGCGAATATACCGACCCCTATATTCCGGTGAAAAAAGGCGACGCTTTCCGCTATGACGGCACGCCGAGCGTGGATTCCGATGGCACGCTCGGTTCGCACGGCACCCACGTGGGCGGCATCGCCGCCGGCAGCCGAGACGGCGGCGCCATGCACGGCGTGGCGTTCAACGCGCAGATCATCAGCGCGGAAAACGGCGATCCCGGCCCGGAGGACGGCATCATCCTCGGCAACGACGGCGCGGTGTACCAGGCCGGTTGGGATGCGCTGGTGGCCAGCGGCGCGCGCATCATCAACAACAGCTGGGGCATCGGCATCACCGAAAAGTTTGATGAGGGCGGTTATGACCCGGCTTATCCGCATTTCACAGTAAACGATGCGCAAAAGCAGTTCGATCAGATCAAACAGATCCTCGGCACCAAGCCCGGCGGCGCCTATCAGGGCGCGATCGACGCGGCCCGCAGCGGCGTGGTCACCATCTTCGCCGCCGGTAACGACGGCAATCTGAATAACCCCGATGCCATGGCCGGTCTGGCTTATTTTGTGCCGGACATCGCGCCGAACTGGCTGTCGGTCGCCAGCCTGCAGGATCCGACCAATACCGGCGATTACAGCATCAGCACCTTCTCTTCTCGCTGCGGTTACACCGCCAGCCTCTGCGTCTCGGCGCCGGGCACCCGCGTATACAGCTCGATAATCGAAGGCACCAGCGTGGAGAATCTGACGACCGGTTACGCCAAATACAGCGGCACTTCGATGGCGGCGCCGCACGTGGCCGGCAGCGTTGCCGTGCTGATGGAGCGTTTCCCGTATCTGAATGGCGCGCAGGTGGCGGAAGTGCTGAAAACCACCGCCACCGACATGGGCGCGCCGGGCATCGACGCGCTCTACGGCTGGGGGATGATCAACCTGGGCAAGGCCATCAACGGCCCGGGCATGTTGGTGACCGCCGAGGATATTCCCGAAGAATTCCGCATTCCGGATCCGACGGGCGTGGCTTACGGCCCGACCCAGTTTGTAGTGGATCTGCCGGGCGTCGGCGCGGTGCTGGACAAGGGCAAACCGACCGAGCGCGTTTGCAGCGATGTGTTGTGCGGCCTGGATTTCTGGAGCAACGACATCTCCGGCCATGGCGGCTTGACCAAACAGGGCATCGGCACGTTGGTGCTGACCGGTAACAACACCTATTCCGGCCCGACGCTGGTCAATCAGGGGCGGCTGGCGATCAACGGCTCGGTCACCTCGGCCGTCAGCGTGCAGAGCGGCGGCATCGTCGGCGGCAGCGGCACGGTCGGTTCGCTGACCGCCCGCCGCGGCGGCACCGTGGCGCCGGGCAACTCGATCGGCACCCTGAACGTGGCCGGCGACGTCAGCTTCGAGCCGGGTTCGCGCTATGCGGTGGAAGTGGGGCCGAACGGCCAGAGCGATCGGATCCAGAGCGGCGGAGCGGCGACGATCGGCGGCGGCGAGGTGGCGGTCACGCTGGAGAACAGCAGCAACCTGCTGACGCAAAGCGAGGTGCGCAGCCTGCTGGGCCAGCAGTACACCATCCTGAGCGCGCAGCAGGGGGTGAGCGGGCAGTTTGACGCGGTGGCGCCGAACTACCTGTTCCTCGGCACCGGGCTGAGCTACCAGCCGACCGGGGTAACGCTGAGCGTCGGGCGCAACGGCACGAGCTTCGCCAGCGTGGCGCAGACGCCGAACGAACGGGCGGTGGCGGCGGCGGCGGATGCGCTGGCGGCGGGCAACCCGGTGTACGAGAGCCTGCTCAACAGCGGCTCGGCGGGCGAGGCGCGGCAGGCGTTCCGCCAGCTGTCGGGGCAAATCCATGCGGACATCGCGTCGGCGCTGGTGAACGACAGCCGCTACCTGCGTGAGGCGCTGAACGGGCGCCTGCGTCAGGCGGAAGGGCTGGCGAGCTCGTCGGCCATCAAGGCGGACGAGGACGGCGCCTGGGCGCAGCTGCTGGGGGCGTGGGACCATGCATCGGGCGACGCCAACGCCACCGGCTATCAGGCCTCGACCTACGGGGTGCTGGTGGGGCTGGACTCGGCGGCGGCGGCCGACTGGCGGCTGGGGGTGGCGACCGGCTACACCCGCACCTCGCTGCACGGCGGGTACGGGTCGAAGGCGGACAGCGACAACTACCACCTGGCGGCGTACGGCGACAAGCAGTTCGGGGCGCTGGCGCTGCGGGGCGGGGCGGGCTACACCTGGCACCGCATCGACACCAAGCGGTCGGTGAACTACGGGATGCAGTCGGACCGCGACACGGCGAAGTACAGCGCGCGCACCGAGCAGCTGTTCGCGGAAGCGGGCTACAGCGTGAAGGGCGAGTGGCTGAACCTGGAGCCGTTCGTCAACCTGGCGTACGTGAACTTTGAAAACAACGGCATCGCGGAAAGCGGCGGCGCAGCGGCGCTGCGCGGCGACAAGCAGCACACCGACGCGACGGTGTCGACGCTGGGACTGCGCGCGGACACTGAGTGGCAGGTGAGCCCGGGCACGACGGTGGCGCTGCGCAGCGAGCTGGGGTGGCAACACCAGTACGGCGGGCTGGAGCGTGGCACCGGGCTGCGGTTCAACGGCGGCAACGCGCCGTTCGTGGTGGACAGCGTGCCGGTGTCGCGCGACGGGATGGTGCTGAAGGCGGGTGCGGAAGTGGCGGTGAACGAGAACGCCTCGCTGTCGCTGGGCTACGGCGGGCTGCTGTCGCAGAACCATCAGGACAACAGCGTCAACGCCGGCTTCACCTGGCGCTTCTAAGCAACATCGACTCAATCCTTGTACGGGAACCGCCTGCGGGCGGTTCCTTTTTCACATCCTGCTAATGAGAACCCGGCGCACCTGGGGCGTCGGCCAATAACAAGCAAAAGGTAAGGAAATGACAACAACAATGGGTTTTGATAGCAAAGGAAACGCTCGCCGCTCGCCGTGGCGGCTGAACGCGCTGGTCTGCTGCATGGCGCTGGCGGGGTATGCGCAGGCGGCGCCGCACGAGGTGAGCGGCCAAGCCGGCGATCCGGCCAGCTGGCGCAGCGCCGAATTCAACGCCAACTGGGGGCTGGGGGCGATCCACGCCGATGAGGCCTATGCCGCCGGCTACACCGGCAAAGGGCAGAAGGTGGGCATTTTCGATACCCCGGTCAACCGCCATCCCGAGTTCGCCGGCGACGGCAAACTGATCAACGTGGTCACCGAAGGCTATCGCGCCTATACCGATCCGCACCGGCCGGGGATTAACGCCGGCGATCGCTTTTACTTCGACGGCACCTTCCACTTCTACAGCGGTTCACAGGGCATGCTGAGCAATCACGGGGTGCACGTCGCGGGCATCAGCGCGGCGAACCGCGACGGCGTCGGCATGCACGGCGTGGCCTTCGATTCGCAGGTGATCAGCGTCGATAACGACAACGACGGCCCGGCCTACGGCGAATTCCTTGGCCTGGACGGCGCCGTCACCAATGCCGGCTGGCAGGCGATGATCAAGAGCGGCGTGCGGGTGATCAACAACAGCTGGGGCGTCAGTATTCCCGATTTCCTGTCCGACGGCGGCCGCGATCCCAACGCGCTGCACTTTGAGCTGAAGGATGCGCAGGAACAGTTCGATCAGGTCAAACCGCTGCTCGGCAGTTTGGCCGGCGCAGGCTATCAGGGCGCCATCGACGCGGCGCGCAAAAATATTCTGGTGCTGTTCGCCGCCGGTAACGACGGCAACTACAACCAGCCGGATGTGATCAGCGGCCTGGCCTATTTCGTGCCGGACATCGCGCCGAACTGGCTGTCGGTCGCCAGCGTGGCGCAGGATGCGACATCGACCAACAGCGTGCCTTACACCATCAGCAGCTTCTCTTCCCGTTGCGGCTATACCGCCAGCTTCTGCGTCTCGTCGCCGGGCAGCAAAATCTACAGCACCGTGGCCAACGGTTCCGATCCGGCCAACCTGGTGTCGGACTACGGCAATAAAAACGGCACCTCGATGGCGACGCCGCACGTCACCGGCGCGGTGGCGGTGTTGCTGCAGCGCTTCCCGTACATGAGCTCGGCGCAGATTGCCGACGTGCTGAAAACCACCGCCACCGACATGGGCGCGCCGGGCATCGACGCGCTCTACGGCTGGGGGATGATCAACCTGGGCAAGGCCATCAACGGCCCGGGCATGTTCTATACCGTCGAAGATATTCCTGCGGAGTTCCGCATTCCGGATCCGACGGGCGTGGCCTACGGCCCGACCCAGTTTGTCGCCAATATTCCGGGTCTGGGCGCCGAGGTGGATGCCGGCACGCTGCACGCCAGAAAGTGTGACGACATCAGTTGCGAGCTGGAAGTCTACTCCAACAACATCTCCGGCCATGGCGGCCTGACCAAAGAAGGGATGGGCACGCTGGTCATGACCGGCGCCAACACCTATGCCGGCCCGACGCTGGTTAATCAGGGGCGGCTGGCGATCAACGGCTCGGTCACCTCGGATGTCAGCGTGCAGAACGGCGGCATCGTCGGCGGCAGCGGCACGGTCGGTTCGCTGACCGCCCGCCGCGGCGGCACCGTGGCGCCGGGCAACTCGATCGGCACCCTGAACGTGGCCGGCAACGTCAGCTTCGAGCCGGGTTCGCGCTATGCGGTGGAAGTGGGGCCGAACGGCCAGAGCGATCGGATCCAGAGCGGCGGAGCGGCGACGATCGGCGGCGGCGAGGTGGCGGTCACGCTGGAGAACAGCAGCAACCTGCTGACGCAAAGCGAGGTGCGCAGCCTGCTGGACCAGCAGTACACCATCCTGAGCGCGCAGCAGGGGGTGAGCGGGCAGTTTGACGCGGTGGCGCCGAACTACCTGTTCCTCGGCACCGGGCTGAGCTACCAGCCGAATGGGGTAACGCTGAGCGTCGGGCGCAACGGCACAAGCTTCGCCAGCGTGGCGCAGACGCCGAACGAACGGGCGGTGGCGGCGGCGGCGGATGCGCTGGCGGCGGGCAACCCGGTGTACGAGAGCCTGCTCAACAGCGGCTCGGCGGGCGAGGCGCGGCAGGCGTTCCGCCAGCTGTCGGGGCAAATCCATGCGGACATCGCGTCGGCGCTGGTGAACGACAGCCGCTACCTGCGTGAGGCGCTGAACGGGCGCCTGCGTCAGGCGGAAGGGCTGGCGAGCTCGTCGGCCATCAAGGCGGACGAGGACGGCGCCTGGGCGCAGCTGCTGGGGGCGTGGGACCATGCATCGGGCGACGCCAACGCCACCGGCTATCAGGCCTCGACCTACGGGGTGCTGGTGGGGCTGGACTCGGCGGCGGCGGCCGACTGGCGGCTGGGGGTGGCGACCGGCTACACCCGCACCTCGCTGCACGGCGGGTACGGGTCGAAGGCGGACAGCGACAACTACCACCTGGCGGCGTACGGCGACAAGCAGTTTGGCGCGCTGGCGCTGCGCGGCGGGGCGGGCTACACCTGGCACCGCATCGACACCAAACGGTCGGTGAACTACGGGATGCAGTCGGACCGCGACACGGCGAAGTACAGCGCGCGCACCGAGCAGCTGTTCGCGGAAGCGGGCTACAGCGTGCAGGGTGAGTGGCTGAACCTGGAGCCGTTCGTCAACCTGGCGTACGTGAACTTTGAAAACAACGGCATCGCGGAAAGCGGCGGCGCAGCGGCGCTGCGCGGCGACAAGCAGCACACCGACGCGACGGTGTCGACGCTGGGGCTGCGTGCGGACACTGAGTGGCAGGTGAGCCCGGGCACGACGGTGGCGCTGCGCAGCGAGCTGGGGTGGCAACACCAGTACGGCGGGCTGGAGCGTGGCACCGGGCTGCGGTTCAACGGCGGCAACGCGCCGTTCGTGGTGGACAGCGTGCCGGTGTCGCGCGACGGGATGGTGCTGAAGGCGGGTGCGGAAGTGGCGGTGAACGAGAACGCCTCGCTGTCGCTGGGCTACGGCGGGCTGCTGTCGCAGAACCACCAGGACAACAGCGTCAACGCCGGTTTCACCTGGCGTTTCTAAGCCAAGCGGTCATTACAGGGTCAACGGAGCCGGCATGCCGGCTCCGTTTTTATTTGCGGCTGCGGGGTGAGTCCGTATGATGGCGCGGCACCAGGGCAATAAAAAACCGGGACCCTGACGGATCCCGGCTTAAAAGTGGGTAAAACAGATTAGCGCTAAAGGCTCAAGCCCCGTTTTGCTTATGCAGTCCAAGCGATGTGAGCATCGTCTCAGTAGCGGCAACGGAACAAATTTTCCCTGGTGTTACTATGGTTATTATTAAAAATCGTGCTGGTGTTATTTTTTATAGTGTATTGCTGTATGTCTCTTTTTATACCATGTTTGACGATACAACATGGTATGTCAAGCAACGTTTTTAACGCATAATTGCATGGGATGCTAGTTTTAGGTGTGGCTTTTTCAGCAGAAATAATCAAAACGACTGATAAATCAGTAAAAAAAATCGAAGGAACAAATGGATAACAATCATCAAAAATTCGATTCACAGTCGATTGCCAATCGGGTCAGGGAGCTGTTTTTACATTACGGGATTGGAAAACGTCAGCATGCCCGCGAACTCAGCCGCATCTTGGATCTGAGTTTTTCACATGCGCACCGCAAATTGAAAGGGCAAAGCCCCTGGACGCTGGAACAGATCAACAGCGTCGCGGCCGCGTTGGGAGAAACGCCGGCGGCGATCGCCGATTTGAGCGCCGAACATGAGACGACCGAGCCAAACATGGCGCGTGATGCCATCTTTTTCGTGGCGGGGGTGGCGATGCCCTGCGTCGGGCACATTGGCGACGAACTTCCTGCCGGGCGGCCGGCGGAATTTGTGGCGCTGCGCGTGGAGGGGCAATGGCATATCTATCGCGCCGATGAGGCGCCGGCAGGCACGCGTTACGGCGTTGAACTGATAGAAATTCGGCCCGGTTACGGCGATGACGAGCGGTTGAGCATCGCGGTATTGGACGATTCGCATCAGGCGGCCGATGAGCTGGCCAAGTACCTCGGCGGCTGCGGTTTCAACGCAGTGGCGTTTTACGATGTCGACAGCTTCTGCCAAGCGCTGCAGCAAAGCCTGTTCGACGGTTACGTGGTGGACTGGCTGATCGGTGAGGAAACGGCGGATCGCTGTATCGCCACCATCCGCGCCTCCGACAACCCGGACGCGCCGGTACTGGTGCTGACCGGCGAACTGGGCACCGACCGACGCGAGTCGGAGATCGCTCAGGCGATGCGCGAGTACGATGTGCTCGGTCCTTATGAAAAACCGGTGCGGCTCCATGTGATCGAAGCCGCACTGCAACGCTGTTTTAATCTTTAGCGGGGAACACCTCGGCCAGCGCGCTCGACAGCGCATCCAGCCGAACCGGTTTCATCAGGTAGTTATCGAACAGGGCGCGCTGATCCGCCGTCAGCTGCTCCGGCGTATAGGCGCTGATGCCGATGATTGGCACATGGCGGTTGGGGCCGCGACGATTGCGCAGCTGCCTGGCCAGGGCGGCGCCGTCGATGCCCGGCATCTGCAGATCCAGCAACAGCGCGTCGTAAGGGCGTCTGAGCAGTTTCTGCAACGCGCGCTCCGGCGAGTCGCACAGTTCGTGCTGGTAGCCCAGCTTGTCCAGCAGCGCCGCAAAGGCATCCCCCACCGACTTGTTGTCATCCACCACCAGCACCTGCTGCGGCTTTTGCTGCAGGGGGGCATTGGCGGCGGCGGGCTCGTCGGCGCGCTCTTCTTCACTGATCTGCACCGGAATGCTGACGATAAAGGTGCTGCCTTTCTTGATTTCGCTGTATACCGTGATAGTGCCGTTGAGCAGCGTCACCAGGCCGTGCACGATCGCCAGCCCCATTCCCACGCCGGCATACTGTTTGGTATGCGACTGATCCAACTGGGTAAAGGGTTTGAAGATCTGATCGAGCTGGTCTTTTTCAATACCGATGCCGGTGTCGGTCACTTCGATGATCAACGAATTGCCGCCCGGCTGGCGGCGCAGGCAGCTGTGCAGCGTAATGCTGCCGCTTTCGGTGTATTTGTAGGCGTTGGTCAGCAGGTTGACGATAATCTGCCGGATGCGCAGCGGATCGGAGTGCACCAACAGGTGGCTGCACTCCACTTCGCAGCTCAGTTTGACCTGCTCTTTGCGGGTCAGGGTGGCGATTTCGTTGGCGGTTTCCGCGATCAGCTTCTGCGCGTCGAACGGCACGATGCGCAATTCCATCATGCCGCTGTCGAGGTGCGCGTAGTCGGTCAGATCCTTCATCTGGCTTTCGATTTGCTGCGCGGCGGTCTCCAGCCGCTGGAAAGTGTCCGCATGCTCCGCCGACACTCGGGTGTTCACCAGCACGTCGATGGCCGACATCACGCTCTGCAATGAGGTGCGCAGCTCGTGGCCGATGGCACCGAGGAAGGCGTTTTTGGTGCGCGTCGCTTTCTCCGCCTCAATGGCTTTGGCCTGCTGGCGAATGGTCAGCCGCTGCTGGCGGAACACGATCAGGGTGATGGCGATCAGTGCGATCACCGAGAACATGACGATCACCAGCCCATAGAAAATAATGTGCCGTTTCTCGATGTAATCCTCATAGGCTGCGGTGCGCTGCTTCACCTCGGCGTGGTCGGTCAGGTTGGCCATTTCGATAGCGTAAGGCTTGATGGCCTTCATGGCCGCGAAAACCTGGCTGAAGTCGATTTTCGGGTTATCCAGCAGTTTATCGATGCGATCCATCTGCAGGCGCATCTGCTTGACCACTTCCGGGTAGCCCGGCTCGGCGTACAGCGGTTGCGTGGATTCGGAGACGGTTTCCAGCACGTAAAAGCGCGAATAGAGGATTTCGAACCGCAGTCGCAGATTGTCGCTGTCCACCTGCGCGGCATGGCTTTGCTGCTCGACCAGCGTGTCGAACTCCGCCAGCTTGATGGAGAACTTGGCGATAGACCAGGAGTAATTCTCTTGCGTGCCGGCGATGGCATACAGCCCTTTTTTCGACAGGGTGGCGCTGTAGTAATAGAGCGTGACGGTCGAAGCCACTAAAAACAGCGCGGCAAAGATGGCCGGGATCGCCAGCCTGCTGCCGTTCTTAAAGGTCGTCAGCTTCATTTGATCACGATCCTGTCGACTTGCCAGATAAAGCGTGAATTGTACAACGGCGAGTTCAGTTCAGGCCCGGCGGCGTCGCGCGGGTAAACCAGGAACAGCGGGCCGAAGTTTCTGAGCTTCAGCATTTCCCCGTCCATCCTGTAGGCCAGGATCATGTTGTATTTCTTGACGTCGGACAGCGGCACGTCGATGTAATAATCGTTCAGCGCGTAGAAAGTCAGCGTCTCGCCCTTGGCGCCGACGCGCTCCAGGATATCGGCCACCGAAATCCCTTCAAATTTTCTCTGCGGCGTCCAGGAAGTGGAGGTGGTGATGCTGCGCACCGGCATCGCCAACAGCTGCTTATCGGTGAACAGATAGCTTTTTTTGACCGGGTCGGTCACGTTGTCGATCTTGCCCGCCACTTCCAGGGTAAAGCTGAGCGCGCTGCTCTGGGCGATAATCAGGGCCACGCAGGCCATCGCAAGGGTTTTGCATAGTTTGAACAGCATCGGTGTTCTCCAGAGGCGCGGGGAGGTTGTATCAGTCCCGCTAATTTATCAGGCAGAATAATGGCAGAAAAAGCAGGCGGGTGCGAAGGGAATAGTAAACCGCACAAAAAGAACAGTCCTGAGCCGGTCGGCCCGTGCGCGTAACCTTTCTCTTCCGTTTGTCAGCCGTTCCGATGCTCTTTCAACAGCTGTGCCAGCTGCGTCAAGCCTGCCGTTAGCTCGTCCGGCGAGGGGGAGCCCAGGCACAGGCGAATGCCCGTCGCACGTTCGTCGCGGGCCACCATCACGGTGTCCGGCGGTGTCACCTTTACGTTGACCAATGCGGCGGCGGCGGCCACAGACTCGGCGGTTTCGCGCGGCATCGGCAGCCAGACATGATAAGCGTCGGGATGCGATACGCAGTCGTCGGCATCAAATATCGAGGTGGCCAGATGCACTCTTCGCTGAGCCTCATGGCGCAACGCTTGCGGTATCGTCTCGATTGCGCCGCTGGACAGCCACTCCTCCACCACAGCGCAAGACAGTGGCGAAGGCGCGAAAGGAATATCTTGCAAGGCTTCTTCCGCCGCAGTTTGCATGCCGGGCGGCAGAGTCAGCATGCCAATCCGCAACCCCGGGCCGAGCGTTTTCGACAGGCCATTGACATGGAACGCCCGCTCGGGCGCCAAAGCCGCGAGCGCAGGCGCCGCAGAGTGACCCAGCGCGTAGACGCCATCCTCGATGATCCAGACATTCGCCTGCCGACATATCTCGACGATAGCCTGCCTGCGCTCGGCGCTCATGGTGGCGGTCGTCGGGTTATGCAGCGTCGGCGTCAGATAGACCGCGGTATGGCCGGAGGAGACTCGCTCGAGCGCGCTCGCCAGCGCCTGCGGCACCATGCCTTGCGCATCGATCTCCACGCCGATCAGGCGATGGCCTTTACGTCGGGCCAGCGCGATCGCGCCGGGGTAGGTGAGTCTCTCCGTCAGTATCGTGCCGCGTGACCCGCAGGCCAGGTCAAACGCCAGCGAAATCGCCTGACGGGCATTGCTGGTCAGCGCCAGGTGCGACGGATCGATCGTGACGCCGGCGTTTTCCAGCCAGCGGGCCAACAAACGCCGGTGCTCCAGATGCCCGGTCGGAGGGGAATAGAAGTTCAGATGGTCCGCATCCATTTTCCGCGCAATGCCGGCCAGCGTGCGCGCCAGCAAACGATCGGTAAGCATCGCCGGCGGCGCATTGGATGAAAGATCGATTTCGTGTTTTTCACGGGCGCGGCGAATCGCCACGAACATCCCGCGGCCTTTCACGCTGCGAACCAGCCCGCGTCGTTCCAGGATGGCGTAGGCTTTGGTCACCGTGCCCAGACCGATCGCCAATTGCCAGGCGAGGGGACGGTGAGCCGGCAAACGATCGCCCCCTTGCAGCTTGCCCTCGATAATGTCGTCAGCCAACGCCAGCACCAGCCGTTCGACGGTAGTGGCTTCCACGTTGGCCAGGCGGGGTTGCCAGGGGGATTGAAGCCGCATGGTCGCTCTCCGGAGAAAGAATATAGTGTCACGTGACACTATTTAAATAGGCGAAAAGTGTAACACATACTATGTTGGTGAGGAGTCCCGGCGTTTTCAACAACGGCTCGGCCGTAAGGCGGGTCAGCGGAGTTTTTCCATGATGGTCAGTCAGCTTGCGTTGGTTTACGGCGCCTATCTCCTCGCAACCGCCAGCCCCGGCCCCAGCAACATGGCGATCATGGGCGTGGCGATGCGTGACGGCCGCAGGCCCGCATTGGTGCTGGCCGCCGGCGTGATGACCGGATCGCTGTGCTGGGCGATGTTGGCCGCGACCGGCCTTTCCGCCATGTTGGCCACGTATGCGCAGGCGCTGTGGACCATCAAGATCGTTGGCGGCGTGTATATGCTGTATCTGGCGCTGCGCGCCGGAAAGTCCGCGTTACGCACGTCCGCCGCGACGTCGGGCATGGCCGCGGAGCGCGATGCGCGGCCTTATCGGGCGCTTTATCGGCAGGGCGTGCTGATGCATCTCGGCAATCCCAAGGCCATCATGTCCTGGATGGCGATCATGTCGCTGGGATTGCGGCAAGGCGCGCCTGAGCAGGTTTTACCGGCAATTATTGGCGGTTGCGCGCTGCTCGGCGTGACGATTTTCGGGGGGTATGCCCTGTTGTTCTCAACGGCGCCGATGATCGCGTTTTACACCCGGGTGAGGCGCTGGATTGAAGGAACGCTTGCGCTGCTGTTCGCTTTGGCGGGCCTGGAGCTGTTGATATCGCGGGGGTAATGAACGCCCGGCGTTAACCTGAGGAGAGAAGCGATGGTTTTTGGCATGCAAATGGTGGATGTCTTTGGCGCCGGGCCGCTCGCTGGCAATCCGTTGGCGGTGATCACGGGCGCCGAAGCGTTGTCGACGGAGGACATGCAGCGTTTGACGCGTTGGTTCAACCTGTCGGAGACGGCCTTTTTGCTGCCGCCGACGCACCCCCAGGCGGATTACCGGGTGCGGATATTCACGCTGGATCGTGAAATGCCGTTTGCCGGGCACCCGACGCTCGGCAGTTGTCATGCCTGGCTCACTGCGGAGGGTATGCCGCGCAATGATGCGGAGATCATCCAGGAGTGCGGGGCGGGCTTGGTGAGCATTCGCCGCGAGGCCGGACGGCTGTGTTTTGCCGCGCCGCCGTTGATTCGCTCCGGGGCGCCTTCAGAAGCGGCGTTGGCCGACGCGCTGCGGTTTTTGGGGATCGCGCCTGAGGAGGCGCTCGATGCCGCCTGGATCGATAACGGTCCGGGGTGGCTGGGGATCCGGCTGGCCAGCGCCGAACGGGTGCTTTCCCTGACGCCGGCGAGAAGCTGGCCGCGCAGGGTCGACATTGGCGTCGTCGGTCCACATGCCGATGGTGACGCAGCCTTCGAAGTTCGCGCCTTTTTGAGCGATCATCTTGGCGCTATCGTCGAAGATCCGGTCACCGGCAGCCTCAATGCCTCCCTGGCCCAGTGGTTGTTCGCAAGCGGCGTGGTCAGCGGCGGCTATATCGCCGCTCAGGGGCGCTGCCGTGGGCGCAACGGACGCGTGCATGTCACCCGCGACGCGAGCGGCCGGATTTGGGTGGGCGGCGATACGCGCACTCAGGTCGAAGGGCGGCTGCAAGGGATTGGCACGGCGTAGAACGCGCCGCCGCACCGCGTGCGGCTGAGCTGAATATCGATTTTCATCCGATAAGGAGTGAGCAGTATGTCTGCAACGGCCATCGATACCTTGAAAATGCTGGTGCGTTACAAAGCCTGGGCGAACGCCTTGACCTTTGACTGTGTGGCGGCCTTGCCGGAAGGCGAAGCGCTGCGGCCGCGCCCGACCCGTTTCGGCAATATGGTGCATACCTTGAATCATGTGTATGTGGTGGACGATATCTTCAGGCACCATCTGCAAGGCCGCAAGCATGGCTACCTCGCGCGCAACACCGAGCAAACGCCTGCGCTTGACGACTTGCGGTGCGCGGTGGAGGAAATGGACCGCTGGTATATCGAACAGGTGGACAGCTGGTCGCCGGAGGCGCTGGCGCAAGTGGTGCATTTCGCGTTCGTCGGCGGGGGGGAAGGCCGCATGACGCGGCAGGAAATCGTGCTGCATGTCGTCAACCACGCTACCTATCATCGCGGTTTTGTCGGCGATATGCTCTATCAGGTGCCCTTTGCTTCACCGGCGAACGATTTGCCGGTGTTTCTTCGCGATCATTACCGCCGGGCGCCGTGAGGCGAGCGAGATAAATAAAAAAAGCCAGACGCTTTCGCGCCTGGCCTGTTACGCGCCGGAACCCGGCGAGGTTGCGCCTCAGCGCATGGTGACGAACTCTTCCGCCGCGGTCGGGTGGATCGCCACGGTGTTGTCGAAGTCCTTCTTGGTGGCGCCCATCTTCACCGCCACCGCGAAGCCCTGCAGGATTTCATCCATGCCGAAGCCGATGCCGTGCAGGCCGACGATCTTCTCTTCTTTACCTGCGCACACCAGCTTCATGCGGCACGGCTGACGGTGCTGCGTCACGGCGCTGTACATGGCGGTGAAGGAGGATTTGTACACCTTCACGTTGTCCGCGCCGAACTTCTCGATGGCTTCCGGCTCGGTCAGACCGACGGTGCCGATCGGCGGGTGGCTGAACACCACGGTGGCGATGTTGCTGTAATCCAGGTGTTCGTCCGGCTTGTTGTTGAACAGGCGCTCGGACAGACGGCGGCCGGCGGCCACGGCGACCGGGGTCAGCTCTACCGCGCCGGTGTTGTCGCCCACCGCATAGATGCCTTTGACGTTGGTGTTCTGGAACTTATCGACGTCGATGTAGCCTTGTTCGTTGGTTTTCACCCCGGTGACGCCGAGGTTCAGGTTGTTGGTCGCCGGTTCGCGGCCGATGGCCCAAATCAGGCAGTCGACGGTGAATGCCTTGCCGTTTTCCAGCTGCAGCGTCAGGCTGCCGTCGGCGTTCTTGACGATCGCTTTCGGCACGGATTCGGTGTGCAGGCTTGGTCCTTCGGTGTTCATCACTTCCACCAGGGTTTCGACGATCATCGGATCGAAGGTGCGCAGCGGCGCGTGCTTGCGCACGAACAGATGCGTTTCCGCGCCCAGCGCGTTCAGCACGCCGGCGATCTCTACGGCGATATAGCCGGCGCCGACGACGGCGACGCGTTTCGGCATGGCGTCCAGCTCAAAGAAGCCGTCGGAGTCGATGCCGTATTCCGCGCCCGGAATAGCCGGATGGCTCGGGCGGCCGCCGGTGGCGATCAGGATGTGGTCGGCGGTGATGGTTTCGCCGTTCACTTCCACGGTGTGCGCATCCACGAAGCGCGCGAAGCCTTTGATCACGTCGACCTTGTTCTTGCCCAGCACGTTGTCGTAGGAATTGTGGATGCGGTCGATATAGGCGGTGCGGTTGGCGACCAGCTTTTTCCAGTCGAAGGCGTTGACGGTGGTGTCGAAGCCGTAGTCCGGGCCGTACTGATGGATGGCCTCGGCGATCTGCGCCGCGTGCCACATGACTTTTTTCGGTACACAACCCACGTTTACACATGTGCCGCCCAGCTCTTTGGCTTCAATCAGCGCACACTTTTGGCCGTACATGGCTGCCCGGTTGATCGATGCGATACCGCCGCTGCCGCCGCCAATTGCTAGATAATCGTAATGTTTCGTCATCTGGGATTTCCATGAGTTGTGAATTTGAAGAGGGTAAGAGTTTAACGCCTGACCGGGGTTTGTCGCAAAGATTGCGTCGATGGCTGCGATAGGCGGACGCAGGGCGCGGCAAACCGCGCCCTGATGGGGATTATTCCGGTACCACCCAGTTCACCAGATGGTGACCGATGCCCGACGGCACCAGCACCTTGTGCAGCCACGGCAGCACGTTCTTCATCTGCTGTTCCAGCTTCCACGGCGGGTTGATGACGATCATGCCGGAGGCGGTCATGCCGCGCTGATCGCTGTCGGGTTTCACCGCCAGCTCGATCTGCAGGATGCGGCGAATGCCGGTGGCTTCCAGATCGCGCAGCATGCGTTTGATCTGCTGGCGCATCACCACCGGGTACCACAGCGCGTAGGTGCCGGTGGCGAAACGCTTGTAGCCTTCCTGAATGCCTTTGACCACATCCAGGTAATCGGTCTTCATTTCATACGGCGGGTCCATCAGGATCAGGCCGCGGCGCGACAGTGGCGGCAGCTGGGATTTCAGCTGCTGATAGCCGTCGGCGCGCTGCACTTTGGCGCGCTCGTCTTTCTGGAACTCGCTGCGCAGCAGCGGGTAATCGCTCGGGTGCAGCTCGGTCAGGTGGATTTTGTCCTGCGGGCGCAGCAGCTGGCGGGCGATCAGCGGCGAGCCGGGATAGTAGCGCAGCGTGCCGGAACGGTTGAAGTTGTGCACCACGCTCATGTAGGCCGCCAGCTCTTCCGGCAGATCGTCGCGTTGCCACAGCAAGCCGATGCCTTCCAGGTATTCGCCGGTGCGCTCGGCGTGTTCGCCGCTGAGCTGATAACGGCCCGCGCCCGAGTGGGTATCCAGATACAGGAACGGCTTCTCTTTTTCCTTCAGCGACTCGATGATCAGGCTCTGAACGGTGTGCTTGAGCACGTCGGCGTGGTTGCCGGCGTGGAAACTGTTGCGATAACTTAACATGACGGGTGGCGGTTCCTTGTGCTCCGCAGGCGGAGCATTCAATGCAATAAGGCTTATAATCTGCACAGTATAAACTGTCTGGCCGGGAAAAACCGGACTCCGTTGCCGCAGACGTTAACAGAAAGGGACAGGACGATGAGCAAACAGGCGATTTTGGCGAATTACCCCGACGCGGCGCGCTGGGCGTTCGGCGACGGCCCCGCGTTAGCCGACGAGCTGCTGGGATTGGTGCTGAGCGGGGATAAAACCGCCACCTGCAGTTCCTATGCGAGCTATCGTCGGGAACAAACCCCGCGGATCGGCGATTACAACATCGTTCTCGATGGCCGCGGCGAACCGGCTTGCGTGATCAGAACCCTGGCGCTGCGCCTGGTGCGCTACGATCGGGTGACCGCCGAGATGGCGGCCAAAGAGGGTGAAGGCGACAAAAGCCTGGCATTTTGGCGCGAGGGGCATCAGGCATTCTTTACCCGCGAGGGGAGCTTTGCGCCGGACATGTGGCTGGTATTCGAAGAATTCGAACGGGTTGAAACGCTGTGAATCACAAGGATAAAAGATGAGCTGCATTTTTTGCGACATCGTGGCGGGCAAGGCGCCGTGCCATAAAATCTGGGAAGACGACGACCATTTGGCGTTCCTGTCCATCTTTCCCAACACCGACGGTTTCAGCGTGGTGATCCCCAAGGCGCACCACCCGAGCTACGCGTTTGATCTGCCGGACGAGGTGCTGAGCGCGTTGATGCTGGCGACCAAGCGGGTGGCGCGGCAGCTGGATCGCGCGTTCGAGGATGTCGGCCGCTGCGGCATGGTGTTCGAGGGCTACGGCGTCGACCACGTGCACGCCAAATTGATCCCGCTGCACGGCACCGCGTCGCTGGAACAGTGGCGGCCGATCGAAGCGACCTCGCCGAAGTTTTTCACGCGTTACGAGGGCTATATCTCCTCCCACGATGCGGCGCGCGCCGACGACGAACAGCTGGCGGCGCTGGCTGCCCGCATCCGCCAAAGCGCCATTTAAGGCACGAACGATCAACGCCGGGCATTGATTTTCCTGCTGCCTGGCTCCATGTTAGAGATTCATACGCATTTTAAGGCTCGCCCGTGCGGCGGGCCCCAACGCTAATCAGGACTGCCCTATGACAAATCCGTTGCTGACCCCGTTTTCCCTGCCGCCTTTCTCGGCGATCCGCCCTGAAGATATCGTGCCAGCGGTGCAATCCGCGCTGGCGGACTGCCGCGCTGCGGTAGAGCGCGTGGTCGCGCAGCCGGGCCCGTTCACCTGGGACAATCTGTGTCAGCCGTTGGCGGAGTCGGACGATCGCCTGTCGCGCATCTGGTCGCCGATCGGGCACCTGAACTCGGTGAAAAACAGCCCGGAGCTGCGCGCCGCCTATGAGCAAGCGCTGCCGCTGCTGTCCGAGTACGGCACCTGGGTCGGCCAGCACGAAGGGTTGTATCAGGCCTACCGCAGCCTGAAAGAGGGCGCGGCTTTCGAGGCGCTGAGCGTGCCGCAGCGCAAGGCGGTGGACAACGCGCTGCGCGACTTCGAACTGTCGGGCATCGGCCTGTCGGCGGACAAACAGCAGCGCTATGGCGAGATCGTTGCGCGCCTGTCCGAACTGGGCTCCACCTACAGCAACAACGTGCTCGACGCCACCATGGGCTGGAGCAAACTGATTACCGACGAAGCCGAGCTGAGCGGCCTGCCGGAAAGCGCCCTGGCGCAAGCGCAGGCGATGGCGCAGGCCAAAGAGCAAGACGGCTGGCTGCTGACGCTGGACATGCCGAGCTACCTGCCGGTGCTGACCTACGCCGACAACCGCGCGTTGCGTGAAGAGATGTACCGCGCCTTCGCCACCCGCGCCTCTGACCAGGGGCCGAACGCCGGCAAATGGGACAACAGCGAAGTGATGGCGGAAACGCTGGCGCTGCGCCACGAGCTGGCTCAGCTGCTGGGCTTCGCCACCTACGCCGACAAGTCGCTGGCGACCAAAATGGCGGAAAGCCCGGAGCAGGTGATCGGCTTCCTGAGCGATCTGGCCAAACGCGCCCGCCCGCAGGCCGAGCAAGAGCTGGCGCAGCTGCGCGCCTTCGCCAAACAGCACTATGGCGTGGACGAGCTCGACGCCTGGGACATCACCTACTACGGCGAAAAACAGAAGCAGCACCTGTTCTCCATCAGCGACGAGCAGCTGCGCCCATACTTCCCGGAGCAGCGGGTGGTGGAAGGGCTGTTCGAAGTGGTGAAACGCATTTACGGCATCACCGCCAAAGAGCGTAAAGACGTGGAAACCTGGCATCCGGACGTGCGCTTCTTCGATCTGTTCGACGCCGACGGCGAGCTGCGTGGCAGCTTCTACCTCGATCTGTACGCCCGCGAGAACAAACGCGGCGGCGCCTGGATGGACGACTGCGTCGGCAGCCTGCGCAAGGCCGACGGCACGCTGCAAAAACCGGTCGCTTACCTGACCTGCAATTTCAACCGTCCGCTGGGCGACCAGCCGGCGCTGTTCACCCATAACGAAGTGACCACGCTGTTCCACGAATTCGGCCACGGTCTGCATCACATGCTGACGCAGATCGATACCGCCGGCGTCTCCGGCATCAACGGGGTGCCGTGGGATGCGGTCGAACTGCCGAGCCAGTTTATGGAAAACTGGTGCTGGGAGCCGGAAGCGCTGGCGTTTATCTCCGGCCACTACCAGAGCGGCGAGCCGCTGCCGAAGGCCATGCTCGACAAGCTGCTGGCGGCCAAGAATTACCAGGCGGCGCTGTTTATCCTGCGCCAGCTGGAGTTCGGTCTGTTCGATTTCCGCATGCACTTCGAATACAGCCCGGAGAAAGGTGCGCAGATCCTGCCGACGCTGGCGGAAGTCAAGAAAATGGTGGCGGTGGTGCCTTCGCCGAGCTGGGGTCGCTTCCCGCACGCCTTCAGCCACATCTTCGCCGGCGGCTACGCGGCGGGTTACTACAGCTACCGGTGGGCGGAAGTGCTGTCGGCCGACGCCTACTCGCGCTTCGAAGAGGAGGGGATTTTCAACGCCGAAACCGGCAAATCCTTCCTCGACAACATCCTGTCGCGCGGCGGGTCGGAAGAGCCGATGGCGCTGTTCAAACGCTTCCGTGGCCGCGAGCCGCAGCTGGATGCTATGCTGCGCCATTACGGCATTAAAGGATAACCCGACACGTGAGCGTGTGTTTATTGTGTGAAGCAGGCGCCGATCCCGGCGCCTTGTCTGTTTTGGCGCAGCGCTGGCGGCTGACGTCCGACGACGACGCGCCGATGGCGCTGGTATTGACCCCGCAGCGGCTGGAACTGCGCAAGCGCGACGAGCCTAAGCTGGGCGGGATCTACGTCGATTTCGTCTCCGGCGCCATGGCGCATCGGCGCCGCTTCGGCGGCGGCCGCGGCGAGGCGGTAGCCAAGGCGGTCGGCATCAAGGGCAGCTACCTGCCGGACGTGGTGGACGCCACCGCCGGGCTGGGGCGCGACGCCTTCGTGCTGGCGGCGCTGGGCTGCCGGGTGCGGATGCTGGAGCGCAATCCGGTGGTGGCGGCGTTGCTGGACGACGGTCTGCAGCGCGGCTATCAGGATGCGGAAATCGGCCCGTGGCTGCGCGAGCGTCTGACGCTGCTGCACGCTTCCAGCCTGACGGCGCTGGCGGATCTCAGCCCGCGCCCCGAGGTGGTGTATCTCGATCCGATGTTCCCGCACAAGCAGAAAAGCGCGTTGGTGAAGAAAGAAATGCGGGTGTTTCAATCGCTGGTGGGCAGCGACGATGACGCCGACGGCCTGCTGGAACCGGCGCGCCGTTTGGCGACCAAGCGCGTGGTGGTGAAACGCCCGGACTACGCGCCGCCGCTGGCCGACGTGCCGGCGCACGCCGCCACGCTGACCAAAAGCCACCGTTTCGATATCTACATGCCGCTGTAATGTCAGCCGGGCCCGCCGTGTCGGGCCCTCAGTTTTCCTCCCGCAAACTTTTCCCCACGCCGCCGCCCGGATGCACCGCCAGCAAGGCGCTCTTGTCGTAACCGCTACGCGCCATCAGGCAGGCGCAGGCGGCGTCGAAGATCGCCAACACCAGCACGATCGAGGTAGTGGCCAGCATATTCAGCGGATCTATTTCCTGTTGCACCCCGGTGGCGATCGTCAGCTGCGCCGCCAGCGCGATGGCGGAGTGCGGGTTTTCCGTCACCGCGATCAGCGGCACCCCCTTGGTCTGCAGCGTCGGCAGCAGACGGGTCAGCTCGTCGGAATTGCCGCCGCGCGAGATCAGGATCAGCAGATCGTCCGCGCGCAGAAAGCCCAGATCGCCGTGCGCCGCGCCGGTGGCGTCGAGGTAGACCGCCGGTCGCTCCACGCAGGCCAGCATGTGGGCTATCTTGCGCGCCGCAATTCCCGAGGTGCCGACGCCGGTGACGGCGATTTTACCGCGGCAGCCGGCCAGCAGCCCCAGCAGCCGCTGCCAGGTGTGCGCGTCGAGGCGTTCGCCCAGCTGCGCCAGTTCCCGGCTGTAAGTTTGCCAGCCCTGTACGGCCTGCCGCCATTCCTGCTGCATCACGCCTCCTCCTGCATCAGCCGGCGGTATTTCATGTGGTCGTTGTACAGTTCGTGGAACACCCGGTATTTGCGGTCGTAGTAGCTTTTTATCTGGTTGGTCTGCGGCGTAACCGTCTTGCCGATGCGGCTCATGGCGCTCATCGCCTCCGGCAAGGTGTCGAATACGCCGGCCGCCACGGTGCCCATCATCGCGCCGCCCAGCAGCATTGCTTCGCTCTCCTCCGGCAGCAGCATGGCGCAGCCGGTGGCGTTGGCGTGCTCCTGCACGAAGATCGGGTTCTTGGTGCCGCCGCCGCTGGCCATGATGGTATCGATGCTGTAGCCGCTGTGGTTCATGGTTTCGATGATGTGGCGGGTGCCGAGCGCGATGGCCTGAATGGTGGCCAGGTAGTGCAGCGCCATGTCTTCCGGCGTGCGCGACAGCTTCAGCCCGGTCAGGATGCCGGTCAGCGTCGGGTTGGCGCGCGGCGAGCGGTTGCCGTGGAAGTACGGCAGCATATGAATGTCCTGCGTCAGGAAGGCGATGTTCTCCGGTTCGCCGGCCATGCGGCGCAGAATGGCGTTCAGCACCTCATAGATGGTCTGCCCCTGGGTTTTCGCCTGCGCCAGCAGCTCCTGATAGCACGGATGCGACTGGATGACGTGGTCGATCAGCGCGCCGGTGGCGGACTGGCCGCCTTCGTTCAGCCAGTATTCCGGCAGGATCGCCGAGTAATACGGCCCCCAGACGCCGCCGATAAAGCGGGCGGTGCGCGACATCGCCATATGGCCGGTGGAGGTACCGCCGATCAGCGCGACGCGGCGATTGAAGTCGGCCACCTCGCCGGAGACGCCGGTGGCGCCCAGCGTGCCGAGGGTGCCGGCGTGCGCGTCGATGATCGATACGCTCACCGCCGTGCCGGCGATCAGTCCCATTTCAGCGGCGGCGCGCTGAGTCAGGCCGTGGCCCAGCGGCTCGCCCATCATTTTGACGTCGCTGCCGATCTTGGCCGCGTCGTGTTCCAGCACGTCTTCCAGCCCGATCTGCTGGAAGTAGCTCTTGTCCCAACGCTGTTCGTGGCCGAGATAGGTCCACTTGCACACCGTCGAGCACAGCGAACGGGTGGCGTCCTGGGTGGCGCGCCAGGTGAGGAAGTCCGGCAGATCGAACAGGTAACCGGCGTTGGCCCAGGTGGTGGGCATGTGCTGTTTCAGCCACAGCAGTTTCGGCGTTTGCATCTCCGGCGAAATGATGCCGCCGACGAAGTCCAGCACCCGGTGTTTGGTGGCGTTGATGCGCTCGGCCTGGGCGATCGCCCGGTGATCCATCCACACGATGATGTTCTGCTCGGTGCGGCCGGAGGGGCTGACGGTCAGCGGTTTGCCTTCTTTATCCAACACCACCAGCGAACAGGTGGCGTCGAAGCCCAGCCCTTTGACCTGGATCGGGTTGATGTCGGCCTGGTTGACCGCGTCGCGCACCGCATTGCACACCGCTTGCCAGATGTTATCCGACGACTGCTCGACGAAATCCGCCTTCGGCCGGTACAGATCGATGGCCCGGCTGGCCTGGCCGACCATGCGGCCATTGAGATCGAATACGCCTGCGCGCGCGCTTCCGGTGCCCACATCTACGCCAATAAAATAGCTCGCCATTATTTTCTCCTCAGGCTTTTCGATTCTGTAACGCGATAAACAGGATCAGCACGCCGCCCCACCGGGCCATGGTCAGGTAGCTGCTGACCCCCAGCAAATTGAGGCCGCTTTCCAACATTTGCAGCACGATCAGCGCCAGCACCAGCCCCAGAATACGGCCGAAACCGCCGTCCGGGTTAATGCCGCCCAGCACCGAGGCCAGAATGGTCACCAGCAGATAAGATTCGCCGTAGCCGGCCTTGGCCGAGTTGAACTTGGCCATCATCAGCAGCGCGGCTCCCCAGCCGAGCAGCGCCGACAGGATATACACTGCGATCTGCACCCGCGCGGTGTTCACGCCGCTGAAGCGGGTGGCCTGCTCGTTGGAGCCGATCAGGTACAGGCTGCGCCCCAGCGTGGTGTGCTCCAGCAGCAGCCACAGCCCGACCGCCACCAGCAGGAACAGGATCAGCGCCACCGGCACGCCGAGCACGGCGCCGTTGCCGAGAAATTGAATCGCCGCCGGGAAGCCGGAGATCACCGCGCCGTTGGACAGTAGAATATTCAGGCCGGTGATCAGCGTCATGGTGCCGAGCGAGGCGAGGATCGGCGAAACGCCGATCCAGGCCACCAGCGCGCCGTTCAGCGCGCCGATCGCCACCGCCACCAACAGGCCGGCCAACAGCGCCAGCGCCAGGAACAGCGGCTGGTCGGGATGGCTGACGATGATCGCCGCCATCACCAGCGAACAGGCGTTGGCGCCGGCGATGATCGACAGGTTGATGCCGCCGGTCAGCATGGTGATGCCCATGCCGAGCGCCAGCAGGCCGAGGATCGGCAGCTGCGAGGCGATCGACTGGAAGTTGCCGAGGCTGAAGAAGCGGGATCCGAGCAGCCCGGCGAACAGCAGCGCCACCGCGATGATGATCGCGCCCTGCAGGCGAATGATCCGGTCGTTTGGGATCAACCGAGTTAACTGCGTCATGTCAGATCTCCTTGAGCAGCTTGCGTTTTTCGTTCCAGGCGGTGGTGCTGATGCTGATCAAAATGATCGCGCCGCTGAATACCTGGTGCCAATAGGCCGAGACGCTGAGCAGCGTCAGCCCGTTTTGCAGGAAGGCCAGCAGCACCACGCCGAGCAGGGTGCCGGTCAACGATCCGCGGCCGCCGCTCATGCTGGTGCCGCCCAGCACCACCGCCGCCAATACCGTCAGCTCGAAGCCGAGCAGCGAGTTGGGCGCCACCGACTGGGTGATCTGCGCCTGCACCACCGCCGCGACGCCGGCCAGAATGCCCATATAGCCGTAGACGCAAAAATGCAGCCGCAGCAGATTCAACCCCAGGCGCGACGCCGCGTCGCGATTGCCGCCCATGGCGTAGATCTGGCGCCCCAGCCGGGTGCGGTTCATCAGCACGCCGGTGACGACGATGGTCGCCAGCAGGCACAGCAGCGGCAGCGTCAGGCCGTAGTCGTAGCCGTCGGCGCCCTGGAACGAGAACCAGTTGATGCCGTTCATGAACCAGTCAGGGAAGCCGTACAGCCAGGTGCCGTTGGTGGCGTATACCAGCAGGCCGTAGAACAGGTTAAGGGTGGCGATGGTGATGATGATCGCCGGCACCTTGAGCCAATACACCAGGAAACCGTTCACCAGCCCGAGCAGCAGGCCGACGCCGATCGCCAGGGCGAACGCCAGCGGGAAGCTGCCGCCGTGCTGGATCACCCAACTGGCCATCACGTATTGGGCGATGGCGGTGATCGCCGGGAACGAAATGTCGATGCCGCCGGCGATCAGCACCACGAACAGCCCGCAGGCCAGAATGCCGAGAATGGCGTAGCTGGTGGCGACGTCGGTCAGGTTGCCGAGCGTCAGAAACTCATCGGTGCCGGCGCTCAGGCCGATCGCCAGCAGCAACACCAACAGGCCGAGATAAAACTCGTGTCGCCCGGCCAGGCGTGCCAATAATGACTTATCCATTCACCACCTCGGCGATCTGTTGTTCGGTACTCTGGTGCGGCGCGAACTCGGCGATCAACTCGCCTTTGCGCATCACCATCACCCGATGGCTGTTGTAATAGGCTTCCGGGATCTCGTCGCAGATCATCAGCACCGCCATGCCCAGCTGCGCCAGATCGCGGGCGATCTGGTAGATCCCCTCTTTGTTGGCGATGTCCACGCCGACGGTGGGTGAGTCGAGGATCAGGATCTTCGGCTGGGTCGCTACCCATTTGGCGATGGCGATGCGCTGGGCGTTGCCGCCGGAGAGAGTTTTCACCGGCAATGTGCTGTCGGACACCTTGATGTTCAAATCGCGGATCAGCCGGTTGACCAGCTCGGTCGCCCTGGCGTGATCCAGCAGCCCGAGCGAGGTATGCAGCCGATCGAAGACGGTGACGATGGTGTTGTCGTAGATCGATTGCTCCATGATCAATCCCTGCGTCAGACGATCCTCCGACACATAGCCGATGCCGTGGCGCACCGCTTCGCGGTTGTTGTGCAGCTGCACCGCCCGGCCCTCGATGCGGATCTCGCCGCTGTCCGGCCGCGTCATGCCGAACAGGCTGAGGCACAGTTCGGTGCGGCCGGCGCCGAGCAGGCCGACGATCGAGACGATCTCGCCGCCGCGCAGCGCTAGATTGACGTTGCGGTATTTCTCGCCGCGGCTGAGGTTGCGCACCTCGAGCAGCGGCGCCTGTTCGGCCGGCGGCAGCGGCGGCAGCGGGCTGTAGTGGAAGCGTTGGCCGGTCATCAGGAACGCCAGTTCATGGCTGTCCAGTTCGCTGGCCGGCCAGGTGCCTACCAGCTTGCCGTCGCGCATCACGCTGATGCGATCGGCGACTTCCATCACTTCATCCAATCTGTGGCTGACGAACACCACGCAGATGCCGGCCGCCTTCAACTCGTTGACCACCCGCAGCAGGCCGTCGACCTCCTGGCGGGTCAGCGAGGCGGTCGGTTCGTCCATAATAACCAACCGCGCTTCGGCGGCGATGGCGCGGCAAATCGCCACCAGCTGCCGATCGGCGATCGACAGTTTTTCCACTTTTTTATCGGGAGCGATGTGTACGCCGACCCGCGCCATGGCGTCCAGCGCCGTCTGGCGCATCAATCGCTTGCGCACCCAGAAGCGGCCACCGGGCAGGTAACGGTGGATGGCGATGTTCTCCGCCACCGTCAGGTTGGGGAACAGCGACAGGTCCTGGTAGATCACCTGTATGCCGTAATAACCGGACAGCTGTGGCGTCAGGGCGTGGAAGAGTTTGCCTTCCAGCGAAATATTGGCGCCTTTTTCCGGCTGATAGACGCCGGAGATGATTTTAATGATGGTGCTTTTGCCGCAGCCGTTTTGCCCGGCCAGACAGTGCACTTCGCCTTTATTCAGCGTCAGGTTGATCTGGTCTAATGCCAGCACGCCTGGGAATCGCTTGCTGATATTCTCCAGGGTGATAAATGCGGGGGAGGCTGTCATAACGTTAACCTGTGCTTGCGTAGCGGCCGAAGCCCTGGGCGCAGCAACGCTGCGCCCCTACGAGGGTTTAACTACTTTCCCGGTGTAGCGAAATTACGCGAAAAATCAGAATCCGAGCGATTTGGCGTTGTCTTTGGTCACTTCCAAAATCTTATTAAACCGAATCACTTTGTGTTCCATATCGACGTCGGCCTTGCCGAGGCCCTCGATCGACAGGTCTTTGTTCACGTCCTTGCCCTGCAGCAGCTGATCGGCCACCGTCACCAGCGCATAACCGGCGTCTTTCGGATCCCACAGCAGCGCTTTCTTGATGTCGCCGCGCATCAGGTAAGGGGCGGCCTGCGCCGGCATGGCGATGCCCACCACCGCGATTTTGTCCTTGGCGCGCTTCTTGGCCACCGCCTGGCCGGCGCCGATCGGGCCGAGCGAGCCGAAGCCGATGATGCCCTTCATCTGCGGATAGGTTTTCATCAGATCCAACGTGGTGGCGTAGGATTTGTCGATGCTTTCCGCCACCGGCAAGCGCGAGGTGACTTCAAACATGTCCGGGTATTTTTCTTTCTGGTACTTGATGGCGGAATCGGCCCAGGCGTTGTGCAGCGGCACGGTCAGCGAGCCGACGTAGATGGCGTAGCCGCCTTTGCCGCCCATGTCTTTCGCCAGTTCATCGACGTTGGCCTGCGCGTATTTCTCGCTGTCGATGGTCTCGATGTCCCACTGGCCGATCTGCTGGTCCGGGGATTCATGGGTCAGCACCACGATGCCTTTGTCACGCGCTTTTTTCAGCACCGGTTCCAGCACCTTGGCGTCGTTCGGCACCACGATGATGGCGTTGACGTTCTTGGCGATCAGATCCTCAATCACCTTGACCTGCGCGGCCGGATCCGGCGTAGAAGGGCCGGTCTGGTAAGCGTTGACGTCGAGTTTTTTGGCCGCTTCGTTGACGCCCACTTCCATGCGGTTGAACCACGGAATGCCGGTCACTTTGGCGACCACGGCAATCTCATATTTATCAGCGGCGAACACAGGTGTTGTCGATAACATGCACGCAGAAACCACACATGCATTTAATAATGCGAGGTTAAATTTCATTAGCTGTACCTTTTTTATCTGTAGGGGTGGCGGTTTTTCCACCGCTGCAGATTACAAAGGAATGGAAGAGGGGGCGTAGCCGAAGTTAACAAAATGTGATCTGCGCATATTTAAGTAAAATATTGACGAATTTAATGTTAAATAAATGTTTAATTATTTGGCAGTGGTAAATTTACTACCAAATAAACGGCTGTAAATAACTTTTTATTAACTTTTAATCAACGTATTCGCATCATTTTGATGGCTTGGACGCGGAAAAAAATGCCGGCGAAGGAGCCGGCATTGAAGCATTTAATCGATGTGTGAACAAGATCACCTTTGCGCCCGATTACAGCACGCCCTGGGCCAGCATCGCCTCCGCAACCTTAACGAAACCGGCGATATTCGCGCCGTGTACATAGTGGGTTTGCTTGCCCTCGCCGCCGTATTCCACGCAGGCATGGTGAATATCCGCCATGATATGTTGTAAACGTACATCCACTTTTTCCGCCCGCCAGCCGATGCGCGCGGCGTTTTGCGCCATCTCCAGCCCCGACGTGGCCACGCCGCCGGCGTTGGCCGCCTTGCCGGGCGCGAACAGCACCCCGGCGTCAAGGAAGGCGTCGGTGGCCTGGATGGTGGTCGGCATGTTGGCGCCTTCCGCCACCGCCTTCACCCCGTTGCGGATCAGCGTCTGCGCCGCCTCGAGATCCAGCTCGTTTTGGGTGGCGCACGGCAGGGCGATATCCACCGGCACGCTCCACGGCTGCTGGCCCGCCAGATAGGTCAGACCGCGCTCACGTGCATAGTCCGCCACCCGGCCGTAACGCTGGTTTTTGATCTCCGCCAGGTGCGCCAGCTTCTCGGTGGTGAAACCGTCTTCGTCCACCAGGGTGCCGCCGGAATCCGACACGGTGATCACGCGCGCGTCCAGCTCCAGCGCTTTCTCGATGGTGTACTGCGCCACGTTGCCGGAGCCGGATACCGCCACCCGCATGCCCTCAAAGCCCAGGCCGTGGCGCTGCAGCATGGCGTCGGTGAAGTACACCAGGCCGTAGCCGGTCGCCTCGGGGCGGATCAGGCTGCCGCCGAAGGAGAGGCCTTTGCCGGTAAACACGCAGGCGGTGTTGTTGGACAGTTTTTTCATCATGCCGGCCATAAAGCCGACTTCGCGGCCGCCGACGCCGATGTCCCCGGCCGGCACGTCGGTGTCCGGGCCCAGATGGCGATACAGCTCGGTCATCAGTGCCTGGCAGAAGCGCATGATCTCGCCCTGGCTTTTGCCCTTGGGATCGAAATCGGAGCCGCCTTTGCCGCCGCCCATCGGCAGGGTGGTCAGCGCATTCTTGAAGGTCTGCTCAAAGCCGAGGAACTTCAGGATCGACAGGTTCACCGACGGATGGAAGCGCATGCCGCCCTTGTAGGGGCCGATGGCCGAGTTGAACTGCACGCGGAAGGCGCGGTTGACCTGCACCTGGCCGCGATCGTCCACCCAGCTGACGCGGAACTGAATGATGCGCTCGGGCTCCACCAGGCGCTCCAGCAGCGCCTGTTCGCGATAGCGCGGATTGCGTTCGATAAACGGCCACAGCGAGGTGAACACTTCGCGCACCGCCTGCAGATATTCCGGCTGGTGGGGGTTATGGCGTTGTAACGAGGACAGGAAAGACTCTACCGATACGGCATATTCCATGGATAACTCCTTTTCGCATTAAATTTCCCCCGCTATTTCTTATAGATATGGGTATAGGCGATGCCCGGGGGAGGATGTTGTGTCTTTAGCGACTATATCATCGGAGGGCGGTTGATTATCAAGCGATTAATCGGCGTGGCGGCATGAAAAACGCCCGCAGGGCGCGGGCGTTGGTCAGTTAAGTTAGCAGGCGCTTACTTTATTCGTCTTCTTCATCGCGCAGCGGCACGATCAGCATATCGATGTGCACGGTATTGATCAGCTGGCGCGCGGAAGACATCAGCTTGCTCCAGAAGTCCTGATGGTGGCCGCACAGCACCAGGTCCATATCGTATTTCTTGATGGCGTCCACCAGCACCTGCGCCAGATCGCCGCTGCCGCTCAGGGTCTCGGTGATCGGGTAGCCGGCGTTTTGCGACAGCTCGGTCAGCGCCTGATGGGTTTCTTCAGAGATGCGTTTTTGCATGTCGCCGAGATTGACGTCGATCAGGCCGGTATAGAGGTCGGAATAGTTGACATCGACGTGGATCAGAGAAACTTTGGCGTTATACGGCCGCGCCATAGAGACGGCTTTTTCTACCAGGATCTTGCTTTCCGGGGATAGGTCCACCGCGATCAATATGTGTTTGTAAGCCATAAGAATACTCCTTCCATAAACATGCCGATTAAAAAGGGTTAGCAGGCGTTCCGTGTACCCGCCTGGCGCTGTTGGTTCCATAGTATCATTTGGATAACGCAATGATATGTTGGGGCGATCACACTGCGCCGCATCGGAAATCTCTGCGCACGATACCTTTCGTTGTACACCCGCGCGGCGTAAAAGCCCATGGGTTATGCGGGTTTTAACGGTCTGACCGCTTGAATTAAAGCGTTATTAAACAAAGTATAGCGCTAAATGTGCAATCAGCGCTCCAGATGCGGCTGCAGCAGGCTTTCAAACCACTCATGAAACACCGCCAGGCGCCTTGAGCGCTGGCGGCGATGGGGGTAGATCAGGGTGATCGGCATGGAGGCGGCGCGGTAGCCGGGCAGAACTTCCATCAGTTCACCGGCGTCGAGCAGGTGTTGTACGTCGTAGCGCGGGATTTGCATCAGCCCCAGCCCCGCGCGGCAGCAGGCGATATAGCTTTCGGCGTTGTTGACCACCACCCGGCTGGGCAGTTCGAGCCGTTGCGTATGGCCGTCGCCGGTCAGGTATTCCCAGGGGGATTCGCGGCCGGTTCTGGGCGAGGCGTAGCCGATGCTCCAGTGCCCCTCGGCGAGATCACCGGGGTGGAGCGGATGACCGAATTCGCTCAGGTAGGCGGGGCTGGCGCAGTTGATCAGCGCGATATGGCCGAGCGGGCGCATCACCAGGCTGCTGTCGTGCAGATCGCCGACGCGCACCGCGCAGTCGACCCCTTCCTGCACCAGATCGATGGCGCGATCGGCGGAGCCGAGCGCCAACTGCAGGTGAGGATGGCGCCGCAGCAAGCCGGGCAGCGCCGGAGCGATCAGCCGGCGGGCGATGCGGCTCGGCACGTCGACGCTGAGCCGCCCGGAGGCCTGCCGCTGGCTGGCCTGAAATGACTGATCGATGTCTTCCACTTCGGCCAGCAGCGGACGCAGCCGCTCGAGCAGCTGTTCGCCGTCGGCGGTCAGCCGCACTTGCCGCGTGGTGCGGTGCAGCAGCCGTACGCCCAGTTGCGTTTCCAATTGCTGCACGGCGGCGGACACCGAGGCGCGCGGCACCTCCAGCGCATGGGCCGCCCGGATAAAGCTGCCCATTTCCGCCACCTGTACGAATACGCGGTATTGATTGAATCTGTCCATCTCACTGACCTGCTGTTCCTTGGCGCCGTTTCTGACAGTAGAGTGTAGCCGCATGGCGCGGTTGCGTGCGAGCAGGTGCGGGGGCCTCTCCGCCCCCGTCGAACTTATTTGGTGGTGTAGCCGCCGTTGATCAGGATGGTTTGGCCGGTTATCCACCAGCCGTCGCTGACCAGATGGCGGATGAACGGCACCACGTCTTCGATATCGGTCAGGCCGGTTTTACTGAACGGCGACAGCGCTGCCGCCGTCTTGTGGTAGGCCACGGCGTCCGCGCCTTCAGCCGGGTAGAAGAACGGGGTATCCATCGGGCCGGGGCCGACCGCCGTCACGGAGATGCCACGTTCGCCAAACTCCTTGGCGGCGGCGCGGGTGAAGTGCTCCACCGGTGCTTTGGTGCCGGCGTAAGCGGCGTAGAACGGCGTGAAGGCGCCGAGCAGCGAGGTGACCAGCGTGCAGATTTTACCGTTGTCGTTAAGGTGCTTGCCCGCCGCTTTCAGGAAGAAGAACGCGGTTTTGGCGTTGACCGCGGTCATTTCGTCGTACTCGGCTTCGCTGATGTCGATCATCGGCTTTTTCAACACTTTGCCGACGGTATTGATGGCGATATCCGGCTTGCCGACGGCGGCGACCGCGTCGGCGAACAGCTTCTCGACCGCGCCCGCGGTGGTGAGATCGGCCTGCAGCGCGACACCTTGCGCCCCGGCGGCCTGAATGGCGGCGACGGTTTTTTCCGCTTCGGCTTTGGAAGCGGCGCTGTTGTAGTGGATCACCACCGCTTTGGCGCCTTGTTCAGCCAAATCGCGCGCGATCAGCCCGCCGAGGTTCTTGGCGCCGCCGGCGATGAGGACGGTTTTTCCCTTGATTGAATGGTTTGCCATAACAGTTTCCTTGGATGAACGTAACGGAAACCTGAGTCTAGCCAGCGTGGGGGGAAAGATCAGCGGCGCAGCGCGGGATAGACTATCCAGAAATGCGACATAATCGAAACGGATGGTTATCGCTTATAACGCCCCGGCAGGTGACTTTTCGGTACAGGGCGGTAAATTTTATCCACTGCTCAGGCCAGTTTGCGTTCCATTAACCTACAATGATGAATATGGGCTTCACCATTTCTCCTCTGAGTAGAACCATGCCGTGCAAATCTCTCTGTGCGGCGCGGCAACGTCTTTGGAGGCGGTGGGTTATGGGCGTGGCTCGTGCAGGCAAAAAAAGGGGATGAGAGCGGTAAGCTCCAGCAGAGTATCGGGTAATGAGGTAGGGCGGTTGGACCCGGCGGATGGCCGCGGATAACAACGCCTTGAGGGGGTAATCATGATCAGTACCGTCGCGCTGTTTTGGGCCTTATGTGTGGTGTGTGTGGTAAACATGGTGCGGTATTACTCTTCTCTGCGCGCGTTGCTGGTGGTATTGCGCGGCTGTGACCCGTTGCTGTACCAATACGTCGACGGCGGCGGCTTCTTCACCGCCCACGGCCAACCCAGCAAGCAACTGAGGCTGGTGCGCTATATCTTCGCGCAGCGCTATGTCGAACACCACGATCCGGAGTTTATTCGCCGCTGTGAGCGGGTGCGCGGGCAGTTTATGCTGACCTCGGCCCTGTGCGGCCTGGTGGTCATCTGCCTGATAGCGATGATGATTTGGTATTAATGCCTTTCTGTTTCCCTTAATGCAGGCAAAAAAAAGGCGGCCCTGCGGCCGCCTTCCTCATGATGCTTATCGCTTAGATCAGCTTCAACGCAACCCAATACAGCGCACCGGAAAGCAGAATCGAGATTGGCAGGGTCAGTACCCAGGCCAACAGGATGTTCTTCACGGTTTTGCTCTGCACGCCGCCGCCGTCCACAATCATCGTCCCGGCAACCGCCGAAGAGAGGACGTGGGTGGTGGAGACCGGCATGCCGGTATAGCTCGCCACGCCGATCGACAGCGCCGCGGTCATCTGGGCCGATACGCCCTGGGCGTAGGTCATGCCTTTCTTGCCGATCTTCTCGCCGATGGTGGTGGCCACGCGTTTCCAGCCCACCATGGTACCGAGCGACAGCGCCAGCGCGACGGCGACGATGATCCACATCGGCGCGTACTCGACGGTCTGCAGCAGATCCTGACGCAGGTTCTTCAGGAAGCGCTGGTCGGCGGATGAGGTTTCCGGCAGCTTGGCGACTTTATCCGCCGTGTCGGTCACGCACATCAGCAGGCGGCGCAGGTGGCTGCGCTGGTCAACCGTCAGCTGATCGTAGCTTTGCAGGTTGGTCAGCATGCCCTGAGCCAGTTCGATGGCCGGCATGGCGCGCGAACTGTCGCAGTGGAACTCGGCAGGCTTGCCAGACGCAGCGTCGTCATCCGGGCTTGGCACCAGCGGCGTCAGCGACACCGCATGCGACAGCGCGTCGCCGTGCTGCTGGTAATATTGCTGCAGGTGGGTCACGGCGTCACGCGTACGGGTGATGTCATAACCGGTTGCATTCATATTGACCACGAAGCCGGCCGGTGCAACGCCGATCAGCACCAGCATGATAAGGCCGATGCCTTTCTGGCCGTCGTTGGCGCCGTGCGAGAAGCTGACGCCAATCGCCGACAGGATCAGCGCGATACGGGTCCAGAACGGCGGCTTGCGTTTGCCGTCGACCTTTTCACGTTCCGCAGGGGTCATGTGGATACGCTGGCGTTTCTTGGTGCCACTCCAATAGCGGCGCAAGGCGAACACCATCACTCCCGCCACCATCATGCCGACCAGCGGCGAGAACAGCAGAGAAAGGAAAATGCCAATCATTTTCGGGACGTTAAGCGCATCCACCACCGAAGTGTGGGTCATCAGGGCGTTGGTTAAACCGACACCGATGATTGCGCCTATCAGCGTATGGGAACTGGAGGCCGGCAGACCGAAATACCAGGTGCCGAGGTTCCAGATGATTGCCGCCAACAGCATGGAGAAGACCATGGCTAATCCGTGTGCTGAACTGACGTTCAACAACAGATCGGTAGGCAGCAAGTGGACGATGGCGTAAGCAACACTCAAACCGCCGAGCATTACGCCAAGAAAGTTGAACAAACCTGCCATCACGACCGCAAGTTGCGAGCGCATGGCGCGGGTATAAATAACTGTAGCGACCGCATTGGCCGTATCATGAAAACCGTTGATGGCTTCATAAAACAACACGAACAACAATGCGAGAATTAACATCAGGCCGGTATGGAAATCCAGGCCAGCGAACAAATGCAGCATAAGCGTTACGCCAGTTTGTGGACATGAACGCCGCGCATTATCAGTGACAACCGGGGCCGGGGAAAAGGAAAATATGACGTTTTTTTGATTTGGACATGACGAAACGATGACGCGCCTATAACAAAAATATTGAATATCAACGCGTTATTCTCCTCTGACCTCTGTAATATTTTCTTACTGTGGCGTTGGCGGCGCCGGGGCTTTACAATCTTCCGCCGTGAATTTGGCGGTGACCGGCGGCGAAACGGCGTAATATGGCGCTCTTTTGTCGCGATTGTGGTTTTGATAAGTGAGGCTCAGGTGGAACAGTTTGATGTCGTAGTGATTGGGGCGGGCGCCGCCGGCATGTTTTGCGCCGCGCAGGCGGGGCAACTCGGTTGCCGCGTGTTGCTGCTCGACAACGGCAAAAAACCGGGCCGCAAGATCCTGATGTCCGGCGGCGGGCGCTGCAACTTTACCAACATGTACGCCGAACCGGCGGCCTATCTGTCGAACAACCCGCACTTCTGCAAGTCGGCGCTGGCGCGCTACACCCAGTGGGACTTCATCGATCTGATCAACCGCTACGGCATCGCCTACCATGAAAAAACGCTGGGGCAGCTGTTCTGCGACGATTCGGCGCAGCAGGTGGTGGATCTGCTGGTTAAAGAGTGCGAGCTGGGCCAGGTGACGATGCGCCTGCGCAGCGAAGTGTTGGGCGTGGAGAAAACCGAGAGCGGCTACCAGCTGGCGCTCAATGGCGAGAAAGTAAGTGCTTGCTCACTTGTGGTGGCCAGCGGCGGATTATCCATGCCGGGGTTGGGCGCGTCGCCGTTCGGTTACAAACTGGCGGAGCAGTTCGGCCTCAGAGTGTTGCCGACGCGCGCCGGGCTGGTGCCTTTTACCCTGCATAAGCCGCTGCTGGAGCATGTGCAGACGCTGTCCGGCGTGTCGGTGCCGGCGGTGATCACCGCCGAGAACGGCGTCAGCTTCCGTGAAAGCATTCTGTTCACCCATCGCGGTCTCTCTGGCCCGGCGGTATTGCAGCTGTCCAGCTACTGGCAACCGGGTGAGTATGTGAGCGTTAACTTACTTCCGGAGCTGGATCTGGCGGGCTTCCTGGATAACCAACGCCAAGAGCACCCGAACCAAAGCCTGAAAAACACCCTGGCGCTGCATTTGCCGAAGCGGTTGGTGGAGTGTTTGCAGACCCTGGGACAATTGCCGGAGGCGACGCTGAAGCAACTGAATGCGCCGCAACAGGCGGCGTTGGTGGATCTGTTGCAGAACTGGCGCGTGCAGCCGAACGGCACCGAAGGCTACCGCACGGCGGAAGTGACGCTCGGCGGCGTTGACACCAACGAACTTTCTTCCAAGACGATGGAGGCCCACAAGGCGCCAGGGCTCTATTTCATCGGCGAAGTGGTGGACGTGACCGGGTGGCTGGGCGGCTACAACTTCCAGTGGGCCTGGAGTTCGGCCTGGGCCTGCGCCCAGGCGCTGGCGGCGCAGGGGCGTTAAAACCCGCTCAGCCTTGACACGTGCCGGGTCACATTGGCCCGGCCTTGAGCTGATTCATTAATTTCATTTTAGTGTTTCCGTCGAGAAAGCTCGCCTCCAGCGCCTGTCGGTTGCTGCGGTTAAAATCGTCATCCTGCCAGCCGAAGGCGTCATGCAACAGCTGATACTCCTTGTTCAGCGTGGTGTCGGCGACGGTGCGCGCATCGGTATTCACGTTCAGCCGCACTCCCATCCTTTTCAGCCGATCTATCGGATGATCGTCGATGCTGTCGAACAGATTGCAGACGAGATTGCAGCTGGGGCAGATCTCGAGCAGGACGCCGGTGGCTATCAGACGCTCGACGAGCGCAGGGTCCTCGATGCTTCTGACGCCGTGGCCGATGCGCGACACCTGTAGCTGCTCCAGCGTTTCCCGTACGCTGTCGGCGCCCTTCGCCTCGCCGGCGTGGGCGATGACGTTGCCGCCGGCGGCACGCACGGCGCGAAAGGCCGCCACATGGTGGGTCAGCGGGTAACGCGCTTCATCGGCGGCCAAATCCAGCGCCACCACGCCGCTTCCCTGATAATCGATAACCAGTTTCGCCGTTTGCAGGCTGGCGGCCGCGTCGAAATGCCGCAGCGTGCACAGGATCAGCCCGGCGGCGATGCCGTAAGCCCGCGAGGCGTGATGCATGGCCGCCAGCACCGTCTCGACCACCGCTTCACCGCTTAACCCCAGCCGGGTATGCAGCAGCGGCGCGAAGCGCAGCTCGGCATAGATGACATTATCCGCCGCCAACTGCGCGAATAAGTCCTCGACGGCCAGCGTTATCGCCTGGCGTGTCTGCAATAGATCTATTTGCGGCGCTATCTTGCTTAGAAAGTCCCCCAGATCGGCGCATCGTTTCGGCGCGACAAATTGCCGATTAAATGCCGTTCTGGTTATTTGCGGGTCGACCTTTTTTAAATAGTGGTAGCTTAAACAGGTATCCAAATGAACGTGTAATTCCACTTTCTTCAATTTTCTTGGATCGAATTTCATGCGAGTCACTTATTTCATTAACGGCTGAGATAACAACGAGAACAGTTTTTCTTTAAACAGGCCGGGCTTAATGCGGGTAATCACGCGCGCATTGGCCGGTTCGCCGGTAAGCTGAGTGGAATCAATGACGTAATGGCCGTAAGACCTCTCACTTTTATATTCTACCCATGAATACGCCTCCAGACTGGTCTCGACGATATCTGGATAGAGCGCCACCGCCATGGTGGTCGGATCGGGCAAATCAAACCCTTTGCGTTCGGTACGCCGTGCGTTGAACGCCATCAGCGCGCGATTGCAGCGCACGGCAAAGCGTCCCAGTTCGCCGAGGTTATTCAATCGTTCTATATCGCGTTCGTCGATAAACGCTTCCCCCATGCCGATCTCCCAGCCGACGAGAGTGAGCGGCAGCCCGGCAGTGAGCACCAGGTGCGCGGCCTCGGCATCGGCGTAAAAATTAAATTCGGCCAGCGGGGTGATATTGCCGGGCATCAGCCCGGAACCGCCCATCACATAAACCCTCTTCACTTTTTCGGCCAGCGTGGGCGCTTTCAGCACCGCCATCGCGAGATTGGTCAACGGCCCGAGGGTGACGATTTCCAGCTCGCCATTGAGCCGTGCGGCGCAGTCGATGATGGCGTCCACGGCATGAACGGGTTCGGCGCTCTGGCGCGGATCGGGCAAGGCCATGTCGCCCATGCCGTCTTCGCCGTGAATATGGTGCGAATGATAACGCGTTCGGAAAAGCGGTTTCGCCATGCCGGCATAAACCGGGGGCGCATAGGTTCCCGCTTTTTCCACGCAGATAAGTGCATTTTTGACGCACTGTTCAAGCGGGCAGTTTCCCGCGACGGTGGTGATCGCTTCCACCTTCACGTCGGGTGCGCGCAACGCCATCAGCAGCGCGACGGCATCGTCGGAAGCAGTATCGGTATCTATCAAAATATGTCGCATGGCCATCTCCTCGGGTGGGCTATGCGGAGAAAGTACCCAGACGACCTAAGGCAAAAAAGGTCAGATGTCCTTTTTCGTTCTGAAGCGCGTCGGCTATGCTGAACGCAGTCGAAAGCGAGGATGTAAGACGTTTAAGGATGAGCCCTGGGAGTGAATCGCCTTGAAAACGGTCGGTGACAGCAAGCTAAAAGAAGCTTTTATCGACGCTCACGATCTGCGAACGGCGCTTTCGCCCACGCTGCTCGCCGCACTGCGCCTGGTCAGCGTCGAAGCCGGCGAATACCTGGTGACGCAAAGCGATCGTTTGACCCACCTGTTTTTTCTCGTGCAGGGAAAATTGCAGGTTGAGAATTTTGATGTGAATGGCGCGCACATTGTCTTTTCCTTCGAAACGGATTTCTCGGTGATTGGCGATCTGGAGCTGTTCTCCCAGGCGCAGCGCACGCTGTTCAGCACCGTGCAGGCGGTGACCGACGCGCTGCTCCTCGCGGCACCGATAGAGGCCATCAACAATCACGCCCTGAGCGACCCGGCGTTCCTCACCTTTATCTGCCGGCAATTGAGCACTAAGCTGCTGAATGCCTCTTTGCTGCATGCGAACGGCGTTTTTACGGCGGAGTATAAACTGCGAAAATTTTTATTATTCAAGATAAAGAACGAAGGGGAATTGATTGAGCTGGAAAACCGGGAGGCGCTGGCGGCGAGATTGGGCATCTCCGTCAGACAGCTGAGCCGCGCGCTGGCGCAGCTCGCGGCGGACGGCATCATTCAATTTAAAAACAAGTCACTGTGGGTGACGGATAGCCAACGGCTGTCCGACATCAACGGGAGCGCCAGGATCTAGCCGATCGCCGGCCCCTTCAATTCCACGCGATTGCCGTCCGGATCGCTGAAATAAATGGACGGGCCATCGCCTTCAGCGCCATAGCGCGATTCGGCGGGATCCATGCCGATCCCCTGCGCTCGCAGATAGGCCAGCAGCTCGTCCTCGTTGAAAGGATCGATGCGCAGGCAGACGTGATCGACATTTTGCCGGTGAGGATCGGGCGCCGCGCCGCCTTTTTTCCCCAACACGCCGTTAATATCCACCAGATCGATCATGGCCGCTCCGGCGCGCAGGTGCATCAGCCCCAAATCCGGCCGCTGTTTGGCGATATCACAGCCGACGATCTGGGTATAAAAATGCAGGCTTTTCTGCATATCGCGCACGCGCAGCACCACATGGTCGATAGTCTTCAGGCTGAAAGGGCGCACGGCCATCTCCTCAAACGGAAGTCTCCTTTACAGCATAAACGGCGCTGGCGGATTTATCCTGCTCCAGAGCTAAAGCCAAAAAAAACGGCCAATGGCTTTCACCATCGGCCGCGAGCGCTTGAGCATACCGGCGTTAGCGCGGGAAGTTGCCGCTCAGCGCATCCAGGCCGCCCTGGTAGATGCCGCTGAACAGGGCGACGGCCTCGTCGTCGCTGATGTTGACCGGCGTGAAGCTGCCCGACCATTCCACGCGCGCCACGTTGGCGTCGTCGGTGGCGTGTACTGACAGGGTGGACAGGTAATTCACCACCGGGAACGGCGCCTGCATGATGGAGTAGCTGTAGCTGCGTTGACGGTTGTCGAACGCTTCCAGCCGCTCGATGACGGTGCCGCCGTCGGCGGTGGTTAAGGTACGCACGCGGCCGCCTTCCGAAATGACGCTTTTCGGGATGAATGGCAGCCAGTCAGGCAGGGCGTCGAAGCCGCCGATCAGTTGCCATACGGTGTCGGCGGATGCCGGGATGTTCATAGATACGGATGTATTAGCCATTTTCTTTCTCTCTTGATATCGGTTTAGGGTACGGAATTACATTGCCAGGGTGTCGACGACGCCGCCGTCGACGCGCAGCGCCGCGCCGGTAGTGGCCGAAGACAGCGGGGACGCAAGGTAAACGGCCAGGTTGGCCACTTCATCGACGTCCGCCGCGCGCTGAATGATGGAGCTTGGGCGTTCGGTTTTAACGAACTCGTCGGCCTGATCGCGCGCGCTGCGCCCGGATTTGGCCGCCGCTTCCGCCAGCATCTCCTGCAGGCCTTCGGTAAAGGTTGGCCCTGGCAGGATAGTGTTGACCGTCACGCCGGTGCCGGCGAGGCGTTTCGCCAGGCCGTGAGACACCGCCAGGTTGGCGCTTTTGGTCACGCCGTAGTTGATCATGTCCGCCGGGATGGCGACGCCGGATTCGGACGATACGAAAATAATGCGTCCCCAGCCCTGTTCGGTCATGTTCTGCGCGTAGTGGCGCGCCAGACGCACGCCCGAGAGGACGTTGACGTTATAGAAGTGCATCCACTCGCTGTCGGGCACGGTAAAGAAGTCTTTATCGTTGAAAATGCCCAGGTTGTTGATCAGCACGTCAGCTTTAGGCTCCGCGGCGAACAGGGTTTCTGCCCCTTGTTCCGTGCCGAGATCGGCGACCACGCCGCGCACTTGCGCGCCGGGCACGTTGGCGCTGATGTCGGCGATAGCGTTATCGACCCCGGTTTTTTGACGGCCGACGATCACCACGGTGGCGCCCGTTTTGGCGAGTCCGCGCGCGATGCCCAAGCCGATGCCGGAGGTGGAGCCGCTGACGACGGCGACTTTGCCTGAAAGATCCAGTTTCATCATGTATATCACTCTGTAATGTGGGTAATGGGGCCGGGGGGCGGCCCCATAAAACTTAACGAATCGGCAGCGGCGCGTTGTCGGCCACCAGTTTCTGACGGCGCATCTCCGCCCAGAACTCAGCCGGGATCACTGCATCCAGCGCAGCCAGATCTTCGGCCATGCGGCCAGGACGGCTCGAACCGGGGATCACGGCGGCGACGGCCGGGTTAGCCAGCGCAAACTGCAGCGCAGCGGCTTTGACGTCTACCTGGAAGCGAGCGGCGATCTCTTTGATTTTCGCGACTTGCTGGCGAATAGCCGGGGACGCTTTCTGATATTCGAAATGTTCACCGCCGGCCAGCACGCCGGAGCTGTATGGGCCGCCGCCGACGATATCGACATTCTGTTCCAGCGCTTCCGGCATCAGGCGTTGCAGGGCGCGTTCGTGATCCAGCAGGCTGTAGCGACCGGCCAGCAAGAAGGCATCCGGTTTAGGTTCATCGAGCGCCAGCGTCAGCTCGCAAGGCTCGACGCGGTTAACCCCGAGTCCCCAGGCTTTGATCACGCCTTCGTCACGCAGGCGGGACAGCGCGCGGAAGGCGCCGGTACGGGCGATATTGAACTGTTCCAGCCAGCTGTCGCCGTAGAAATCCTGAGCGACGTCGTGGATCCAGACGATATCCAGACGGTCGGTTTTCAGGCGCTTCAGGCTGTTTTCAATGGAGCGAAGCGTGCCGTCTTCCGAGTAGTCGTTCAGGATCTTGTTTTTCAAACCGTGTTCGAACAGGCCGCCTTTCTCACCCAGATCGCGGGCGGCGGGATCTTCCATTTCGTCCAGCATGATGCGGCCCACTTTAGTGCTCAGTACGAACTCATCGCGTGGGTACTGAGAAAGCGCTTCGCCCATGCGAATTTCCGACAGGCCGGAACCGTAAAGCGGCGCGGTGTCGAAGTAGCGGATGCCCAAGTCCCAGGCGCTGGTTACGGTAGCCCGCGCTTCTTCTTCTGGAATGGCGCGGTACATATTGCCGAGCGGCGCGCCGCCCAAACCGATCTTGCCGGGTAAAATATTTTTGATGCTCATGGTGAATCCTCAATACGTTATCTTTTCAGGGAAACTTGTGGGGCTCATACAGCGTCTGCCCCGTCACGAGGCTAAAGATAACTTGGCAAGTTGTGACTTGATAGGACATAATTTGTCTAAGTTAAGTCCTTTGAGGTCTGAGATGATCGATTTACGTCAGTTGAAATACTTTGTGGCGGTGGCGGAAGAGGAGCACGTCGGCCGCGCCGCCGAACGGCTGCACATTTCCCAGTCACCGCTGAGCCGGCAGATTTCCCAGCTTGAGGAACGTCTGGGTTTGATGCTGTTCGAGCGCAATCAGCAGCGCATCCGCCTGACCGCCGATGGCCAGACGTTTCTGGCCGAAACCCGCGCGCTGTTGACGCACGCCACCCGGCTCGAATCGCTCGGGCGCCGCCTGGGGCGGGGGGAAGACGGCGGGCTGTGCATCGGCTATATCGAAAATGCGATGCACTCCGGCGTCTTGTCGAACGCATTGCGGTCGCTGCGGGTTTCCCGGCCGGATGTGCACATCGTGCTTTACAGCCAGCCTTCTTCCATGCAGATGGAAGGGCTGCGGCAGCGCAGCCTGGACGTGGCGCTGGTCAATACGGCGCCGGATCGCGCGGATCCGGATTTTGAATATACGCAGGTGCTGGACGATCGCATGCTGCTGGCCTTGCCGCAGACGCATCCGCTGGCGGACAGGGAAACGCTGCAGCCGGCGGATCTCACCGATCAGGCTTGGATCTCGGTGATCCACAAAGAGGATGCCCATTCGCGCGACGACTTCGTGGCGGCCTGCGTGAAGGCCGGGTTCGATCCGGATATTCGGCTGGAGGCGGGCGAGCCGCTGACCGCGCTGGGGCTGGTCGCCGCCGGATTGGGGATGACGTTGATCCAGCACAGCCTGCGGCATAACGCGCCGCAAGGCGTAGTGCTGCGCGAACTGCCCTGGATGCAATACACCACGCAGCTGTGGGCCGTGTGGCACAAGGCCAACCTGCGCCCGCTGGTCACCCATTTCCGCGAAGTGATGTCGGCCGGTCCGGCCTGCCACTGACTGCGCGGCGGTGTCCGGCCCGGCTTGCGCCCGCTACGGCACAGCGCGTAGGGCGGCGACGATCGCCGTCAGTGCGCCGCGCTGCTCGTCTGCCAGCGCGGGCTGCGCCTGCGCGGCATTTTCCGCCAGCAGAGTCTGCAGGCCGATCAGCCAGTCATAGATATAAAACGCGGTATTTTTGGTTGGCGTCGGCGCCAGCCGGGTGAGCCGCTGCTGGCCGCTCCAGTCCACCGCCGGCTGCGGCGGCGGGGTAAAGATCGGCTGGCCGGGATTGACGCGGCTCTCGGGGCGCGTTGCCACATCGCGCCGCTGGAAGCCGAGCCAGGCGACGAAGTCGCCCAGTAGCGCCAGCGCCTGGCTGATCTGCCGATCTTCTCCCTGTTCCGGCAGGCCGCCGGCGCACAGCGCGCGCTCCAGTTCGTCGTCGAGCCGCTGGCGGCAGGCGGCGCCGATCAACGCATCGACCAGCAGTTCGAGATGCGGTTTGTCGACACCGAGCAGATCCAGCAACCGGCGGTTGTCCGGCAGGCTGCGCAGATGGTTGATCCAATCCGCGAATACCCGCGCGGCAAAGGGTGACGCGGGGGGCTCGCCGGAGGCCGGCGTTTCCGGTGCGCCGAACAGATCGATGTCGAGCCCGAACGGCGCAGGCGTCGCCGGGGTCGGCGCGGCGTGCTGCTGTTGCTGGTAAAGCTGGCGCAGCGTATCGCGCTGGGGCAACAGTCGTTCCAGCAGTTCGCCGTGGCGGCCGGCCTGCGCCTGCAGCGCGCGCAGCAGCTGTTGGGCGCGTTGCTGGGTCGCGTACGGATCGGCGGCGGTGAGCCAGTTGCCGAGCAGGCTGTCCGTCAGCTCGCGCTGCAACTCTTCGCGCAGCTCGAGCAGGCGCGCTTGCTTGTGGGCCGGGCGCGCCTGTGCGGCCAGGTAGTTCACCATGCGGCGGCAATCCTGCTCATCCAGCGCCAGCAGCGTGGCCCAGCTGTCACCGGGTTCGCCGACCTGACGCTGAACGGCGTCGTCAGGGCGCGGTTTGCCTTCCTGGCGTGAGTCGAACGGCGTGATTGCCCAAATTAAACCGGGTTTGCGGCGTTGGCGCAGCGCCGGGGTTTCCCCCTGGGTGTGGTCGACCCAACCGGCGAGCGCCTGGCCGATGCGCGCGGCGTCCTGCGGCGCGGCGGCGGCATCGGTCACCAGCAGCAGGTTGGCGTGCAGGCTGTCCGCGCAGCGGGTCAGCAAATGGGCGCGTTTCGCCTGTTGCAGCCGCTGCGCCGGCTCCGCCTGCGGGCGGGCGCGGCTGCCGGGCAGGTCGATCAGCGCCACGTCGGCGGGCAGGCCCGCCTGCGCCGTCTGCGGCAGACCGGTGGTCACTTCGGCGGTCAGCCAGGCCAGATCGCTCAGCGCGATCTCCCGTTCACCGCCGTGTTCGGCCATCACGACGATTGCCGTGTTTTCCGGTGCGGCGCTCGCGGTCAGCAGCGTCAAGGCGCGGCGCGGGGCATGAACCTGTCGGCTGTCACCGAGGGCATGCAGCGTATGTGCCAGCTGGCGATAATGCGTCGTCAGCGTCGTTTCCTCTCCCCACAGCGGCGCAAACAGGCGCGCGCGATCGTCGATGCTCAGCTGCGGCGCCAGCGCCACGGCCTGCGGCCAGAAATGCCTGTCCAGCGTCTGTTGCCCCTTGTCGCCGTGGCGGCATTGGCTATCCCACAGCGCCAGCACATCGCTGTCGCTGAGGCCGTCGGGGGCGACGGCTTGGCGGTGGCGTGCCAACGTTTGCAGATGGCCGGCGATCGCGCGGGCGTCCCAGTCCAGCCGGAAGCCGCCCATCGCGGCGGCATCGAGCGTGATGGCCAGCCACTGCGCTTCATTGAGCAGGGCGAGGGCGATCGGATACTCGGCGGGCCCCGCCTCGGCCGCCGTGCAGTAGCGCACCGCGAGCGAAAGGTCCGCGCTGAAGCGCTTTGCGCCAGGGGCCAGCGCCGCCAGCAGGTGGGCCTTGGCGGCGGCGTTGTGGCCATACAAACCGATGGCGACCTGCGCAGGCTGGGTGTTTTCCAACTGGACGGCGCGATTATGGCAACGGCGCAGGCGCAGCGTCAGGCGATCCGCCTCCTGTTCCAAACGGGCGGACTGCCGGCGCGCGGCGTCCACCCAGTCGATCGCCTGCAGAATGCCGGCGCTGAGCGCGTTATTTGGGGCTGATTGGACGGTGGTAGTCGCTTTCATCGTGGGTAAATGCTCCCGCTGTCTATCCAGTAGTGGGTCGCGCCGGAGGCGCTGGCAGCCAGGGTATTGAGTTTCAGTTGCAGATGGTGCGCCGGGACGGCACTGCCGTCGGCCAGCACCGCCTGCGCGATCTTGACGCTTTCGGCGCCCTGTTCGGCGCTGGCGGTGATGGCCAGCCGCAGGCCGATCACCGCGTCACCGGCCAGCTTACGCGCCAACTGGGCGTCATTGATGGTCAGCGTATAGAGCGGCGAGGCCGGCCAACGTTCGTTGTCCAACTGGCGGAAGCCCAGGCGCAGCGGGCCGCGCAGCTGGAAGCTGCCGGCGGGATCGAGCGCGAAATCGGCGCGATCCAGATCGATGTCGCGGTAATAGACGTTATCGTCCGCCAGCATGTTGTTGCCGTCCAGCATGCCCAGATAGCGAATGGTGGAGTAGGGCTGGAAATCCCCGACGTTGAAGTAAAAGCTCTCCAGCCGCAGGTCGATTGCCAGCAGGCACAGCATGGCGCCCACGGCGGCGGTGGATTTTGGGTTGTCGATACGGCCGCGTTTGTTGAACGGGTACCAGCTGCGGGTGTGATACCCCTCCAGCGGCAGAATGCGGCTGGCGGGCAGCGGCTGCAGGTGGCGCAGCAGCGCCTGCACGCCGGGGAAGCGCGCCGGGCGGCCGGTCAGCAGCAGCACGTCGCAGGTGTACAGCGCCACCACCTCAGCCAGTAGGCGCAGGCAGCGGCCGATGCCGATGCGATCGGACAAGAAGGCGGCGTGCAGATCGGCCAGGCGGATCACCAGCGGGGTGTGCAGGATATCGAAGGCGTTGCTGTCAGCTTCGCGCTGCACTTCGCCGTTGATAAACGCCAGCACCTGCGGCGTCGGCGGCTGCGGCAGCAGATCGCCCAGGCTGGCGGCGATTTCCGCCCGGCTGTCCAGCGGATCGTATTCTTCATAGGCGCTGAGCAGCGCGCGTCCGGCGGGCATGAAGATCTGCAGCGCGGCCTGCTGACGCAGGGTGGAAAGCCCGTCCATGCGTCCTTCGTTGCCGAACAGTTTGTCCATCAGCGCCGCGGCGGCGCTCACGCCGGCGGCTTCGAACGCCTGTTGCACGGCGGGCAGAACAAATTGCTGGATGATGTCCAGCAGGATGTCGTCGCCGGCGACCTTAAAGCCCTCGCGGAACAGCAGGCGCGGGTTGATTTTGATGTTGTTGCCCACGCCGTCGTCGAGCGAGTAGTGCGTGATCGCCAGATCGGTGGTGCCGCCGCCGATGTCGATGGAGGCGATGCGCAGCGTTTTGCCCGCTTGTTCGCTTAGCGCCAGCGGCCGGTCGGGCCGGGCCATGGCGGCGAAAAAGGCGTCGGTGCGGCCGGCGAAGTTCACTTGGGTTTCGTTGTACAGATAGACCATCTGGCCGCAGGTGGCCTCGTCCCACTCCATCTGCACCTGCGGCGCCGGGAAGCGGGTGCGCGCGCCGTCGAACGGCGCATCCTGCGGGTGCCAGCCGAGGGCCTTCCACACCAGCCCGATCGCCTCCTGCATGCGGCGGCGGAAAATCTCGCGCTCCGGCTTCGGCATCGCCGAAGGCAGCGTCAGAATGATGGCGCGCAAACGGCGCGGCGCGGCGGCGTTCGGCATGCGGCTGCGCTGTGCGATGCTGTTGATCTGCATCAGCGCCTGCGCCAGCAGCTCGCTCAGCATCAGGCTCATCACCGCGCTGCGGCTGTAATGGGCGGCGAATACCGGCAGCCGTTGGGACGTCGGCAGGGCGGACAGCGGCACGCCCTCGTCGTTGATCAAGGTGGTCAACGGCGCGGCGGCGGCCATCGGCTCGTGCCGTTCGTTGAAGCGCCAGCCGGGCGCATAGCGCTCCTCGTCCCACAGATAGCGCCGTGGGCTGGAGATGCCGGTGGTGCCTTCATGCCCTTCGCGTCGCTGCGCCAATTGCGCGGCTTCACGGCCGACGCGGGTGATGGACGGCCATTGGAAGGCGTCGTCGCGTCCACTCTGGAAGGACAGATGCGGCTTGCCGAACGAGGCCCGAGAAAACTCCACCCGGCTCTCGAACAGTTCGTTGTAGACGCAGTGCGGTTCGGACAGCGAGCGCAGCTGCAGCTCATAGGTTTGCTTCAGGCCGTTGCTCTCCTCCGGATGGTCCTCGACCAGCACGCCGCAGGTGTGAGAATTGCCGACGTCCAGCACCAGATCGACGTCGATCGCCGGCTGTTGCAGCGTCGCCGCCGCCATTTTTATCTGCGGTACCGTCAACTGATGGCCGAGCATGTGCAACAGGTTGAGGTAGTGCGCCTGATACTCGAAGGTTTTCAGCCCGGCGTTGATCTCCGCCTCGGTGCGCTGTTCCCGCTCGGCGGCGCGCTGGCTGAACGCCTCGCGCAGCCAGCCGTCCACCCAGGTCAGATCGAGGAACTCGCCCAGCTCGTGGTTGCGGTGCGCCAGCGCGAAGCTGAGGCCGGCGCCGAGATCGCTCTCGCTTGGCGCCAATGCTTCCTGGCCGGGCGCGGCGGCGCGGGTGTCGAAGGCCAGCACCACCCGCAGCAGGTTGCCGTCCTGATCCGGTTCATCCAGCTGCACCACCTGCAGGCGCGCCCAGTTGTCCGGGCCCGACAAAAACAGGCCCGCCGGGGTGTGGCGCAAGAAGGGCAGCGGCAGCCAGAGCTTATCCAGCAGGTGCAGCGACTGCTGCAGCGGATAACTGAACTCCGGCCGCACCACTTCGGCGGCCTGGTCGCCCACGGCCGGCAACTGGTATTTGCCGCTCTCGGCCTCCCATTGCAGGCGCAGCAGCGGGCCGCTGGCGGTCTTGCGCACGAATTTGCCGGGAAACTCGGCGTCCAGTCGCGGCGTCAGGGCAAAGTCCAGAAACTGAATGCCGCTGTCCTGAATCAGCGTAATGCCGTGTTTGTAGTCAGTTAGGGGGGCCAGCATCATTTACTCTCGCGCTTGAACGTCATGGGATAGGTGGTGTCCGCATCGTAGCGGCCGGTGCACTCCGCCGCGCCGGTTTCGCCCTGGCGGCAAACGATTTCCGGGATCTGATAGCGGCTGCCGTCGCTGCAGCGCGCCTTGGTGCGGCTGTTGATCACCAGATTGCCGGACTGCATCAGCCCGGCCTCGACCGCCGCCCGGCAGGTGACGCCGTCGCCGTAGGCGATGACGGCGCTGCCTTTGCCCGCGTTCAGGCGGTATTGCAGGCTGGGGCGCTTGCCGGTGATCGGATCTTTCAGCGCCACCGTGGCGCGCCATTTGCCGTTAAGGAAACGGGTGGAGCCGGCCTTCACCGCCTCGGGCGGCAGCACCAGCGCATTTTTGTCCAGCGGTTGCGGGATGGCCGGCGCCGGGGGCGGCGGCATCAGCGTGGCGTGCGCCAGCGGCAAGCGCAGCTTGGGCAATGGCGCGGCGGTTTTTTCCGGCGGCGCCGGATGGCGCACCTCCGCCGGCATCGCCGGTTGCGGGGGCGGCGAGCGGTGCAGCCAGGCGGCCAGCGCCGCGCTGCCTAGCAGCAGTACCGGTAACAGCCAGAAGGCGTGACGTCGGCGCGGGCGAACAGCGGCAGGGGATTCGACGGGCGTCGCCGGGGCGGGCACCGGTTCAGGCTCTGCCGCCGGAGCCGATTTGGCCGGCTCGACAACGGCCGGTTTGCGCGGAGCGGCGGCGATCGGCGCCGGTTTTTCTACCTCCGTTTCGGCAGGGCGCAGGCAGGCTAAAGGATCGTCCGGGCTCTGCGCCTGCGGTTTGATAAAGCCCCAAAAGGTCAGCACCGGCCGATCGTCCACCAGGTAGACGTGGTTGGGATCGGGAATATGCATCGCTTTGGTCAGCAGCGCGCCGAACAGGCGATGGCTGGGGTGATCGGTTGCCCGGGCCTGTTCGGTCAGGCTGCGGAAGGTCGTCAGGCAGTGTTCCAGATGGCGAACCGCCTGCGCGCGCTGGGCGTCGCTCGCCGCCAGCCAGGAGGTCACCTTGCCCGGAAAGGGCGCATACCAGTCGATGCGGGTGCCGCTTTCGTTCGGCTGGGGGATCGCCAGACAGTCGGCGGCCTGCTGCTGCCGGCGAAGACGCAGGGTTTCCCGCAGCTGCTGCGCGCAGGCGTAGATCGATTGCCCGTTTTCGCCTAAAGCCAGCACATCATCCAAACTGCCACTGCGTAAGAAGGGTTTCACCACGGCGCCGCACCTTGTCCTGTTCTGCAAAAACGCATAAAAGTCCATGATACCCCGCAGGCAGAGCCGCCAAACGGCCAAGGACAGCCCGAAAAACGCCCTTCTTTGGCGTTAGCGGCGCACTTTGGCAACCGGCACAGTGAAAATCTCGCTATCTGGACCTGTCTGTGAACCGCTTTATCTGAAAAATAGAACGCAGCCCCGGCAGGCGACGCCGGGGAACGATGTTCTCTTTCACTATGACATCGCCTCGCGGGTTGCCGATTTCGGTATGCCTCAGGCGTGCGGAGCGTTCACATGACGGACAGCCAGTCTGAAAAAACTCTCGTTGTTACCCCTGCACATCCCGCCGCCGGGCATTCGGCCCAGGGCTGGATGAACGGTTTTCTTGGCATGATTATCTTCAGCGGTTCTCTGCCCGCCACGCGAGTGGCGGTGCTGGAGCTCGATCCGCTGTTTCTGACGGCGGTCAGGGCGGCGATCGCCGCCTTGCTGGCCTTGTGCGCGCTGCTGATCACCCGCCAGGCGCGGCCGACGCGGGCCGATTTGCCGCCGCTGCTGTTTGTGGCGCTCGGCGTAGTCATCGGTTTTCCGCTGCTGACGGCGCTGGCGCTGCAGCACACCACGTCGGCGCATTCGCTGGTGTATATCGGCCTGCTGCCGCTGGCGACCGCCGGTTTTGGCGTCTTGCGCGGCGGAGAGCGGCCCAAGCCCGTTTTTTGGGTTTTTTCGGGCGTCGGCGCCGCGCTGGTGGGCGCTTTCGCGCTGAGCCAGGGGAGCGGCGGCGCCTGGCAGGGGGATGCGCTGATGGTCGGCGCGGTGCTGCTGTGCGGTCTGGGTTATGCCGAAGGGGCGGTGCTGTCGCGTCGGATCGGCGGCTGGCAGGTGATCTCCTGGGCGCTGGTGGTGGCGTTGCCGTTGACGCTGGCGGCCACCTGGCTGGCGGCACCGGCCGCCTGGCCCGTGGTCAGCGGCGCCGCTTGGCTGTCGCTGGTTTACGTCTCGGTGTTCAGCATGTGGATTGGGTTTATTTTCTGGTATCGCGGCCTGGCGCAGGGCGGCATCGCCGCCGTCGGGCAGTTGCAGCTGCTGCAGCCGTTCTTCGGCCTGGCGCTGGCGGGCTGGCTGCTGCATGAAGCCGTCCAGCCGATGATGATCGCCGTGATGGCCGGCGTGGTGGTTTGCGTGTTCGGCGCCAAACGTTTTTCCCGCTAGGCGCCGCTGCCGGCGCAGGCCAGGATCACCTGTCCGAGCCGTTCCACCGCCTGTTGCACCTGGCGGTCGGCGTAACCGCCCAACCCCAGCACCAGGCCCGGCTCACCCTGGCCGGGCGCATACATCGGCGACACCGCCCGCAGCGCCAACCCGGCTTCGTTGGCCTGCCGAGCGACACGCACGTCGTCGAGATCTTTCCTCAACCACAGCACCATGTGCATGCCCTGATCGCAGGGCTGCACCACCGCCAGTTCAGCCGGGATGTACGCGTTGATCGCCTCGATCAGCACCCGACGTTTTTCGGCGTAGACGCCGCGCATTTTTCGGATATGCCGGTCGAGATACCCTTCGGCAATAAAGGCGGCCAGCACGTATTGATCCGCGCTGGGCGGGTGACGATCCATCAGGATCCTGGCGCCGCAAAAGGCGTCGACCAGAGGCGGCGGCACGATGGCGTAACCCAACCGCAGCGAAGGGAACAACACCTTGCTGAAGGTGCCGAGATAAAGCGTCCGCTCGGGCGCCAGCCCCTGCAGCGACGGGAACGGGTGGCCGGCGTAGCGCATCTCGCTGTCGTAATCGTCTTCCACGATCCAGGCCTGCCGCTCTCTGGCCCAGGCCAGCAGGGCGCTTCTTTTCGCCATGCTCATCGGCATGCCCAGCGGATACTGATGCGACGGCGTGACAAAGGCGGCGCGGGCATTGGCGGCCAGGCGCACGCCGGCGGCGACGTCGATGCCGTCGTCGGCGACGGGCACCCTAATCATGCGCCGATCGCGAAACAGGCTATCGAAAATGGCGGTAATGCCGGCGTAGGCAGGATCTTCGACCCAGGCGCTGTCGCCGGCGTCCAACAGGATCTGCGTGGCCAGATACAGTCCCTGTTGGGTGCCGGAGGTGATGAGGATTTGCTGCGGCGTGCAGTTTACCGAGCGGGAACGGCGCACATAGTCGCAGATGGCTTCGCGCAGCGGCAGCGCGCCCAGCGGATCGCCGTAGCCCGACGGCGCGCCGGGGCCGCGGGCGCGCATGCGGTTGCCGAGCCGCCGCCAGATATCGTCGGGCGCGGTATCGCCGATTGGCACTGACACAGTGAACGGCACCGGCGGCAGCGCTCGCGCCTGAGTGGCAAAGCGCGCCAGATGCTGCGCCGGTGAAGAAAGCGGAGCCGCTACCGCTGAACTCGCCTGCACCGTGGCATGCGGCGCGCGGCGTGGCGTCTGATAGTGGGCAACTCGGGTGCCGGAACCGGGCTGCGGTTCGAGAAAGCCTTCCGCCGTCAGTTGAGCAAAGGCCTCCAATACCGTGCCGCGCGCCAGAGTCAGCGCCGCCGACAGCCGGCGCGTCGAGGGCAGCAGATCGCCCGCTTTCAGATCGCCCCGGTGGATGGCCTGACGCAGGGCCTGCGCCAGCTGGTGGCTTAGCTGGCCTGCCTGGCGATCGAGCTCGCCGAGGGCGGGGACGTCAACGACTTTGGCTGTTCTGGGCATGGATTCCGGCTCGCTTTGCAGTGCGAAAATGAGTATTCAGAGTAAACCACTCTGTCGGTACTCGCGAGTCCGTTGTCAGTCAGCTTAGCCCACGCTGATTCAGCAGCACTTTATTCAACTCGCTGTTTTTACGCACGTTAAGCTTGCGCATCGCCGAGCGCTTATGGGCGCTGATGGTTTTCTGGCTGCGCTGCAGCAGGCCGGCGATGCTGCAGGCGGACATGCCGCTGCTCATCAACCCCAGCACTTTTTTTTCGCAGTGGCTGAGTGCGGCGATGCGGCAGGCCTGGCATTTCCACATGCCGGCGGCGTGCAGCGCCATCCACGGATGCTGGATAAATTTTTCCAGCGCCATCTGCAGCTTGAGGCGGATGGCGTAGGCCGAATCGCGCCGGTGGATGCTGAACAGCGGCGGCAGGTTTTTCACCTGTTGCTGGGTCGCGTCGTCGAGGATCAGCAAAGTCAGCTGCCGCTGGCGCGGGATGCCGTAGGGGCTCTGGTAACAGCAGGCGCAGCCCCAGCGCTCTTCCGGCGTGCGGAACACGATTTCGATGTTATCCAACGCCTGCAGCGCCAGCGGCGAGAACTGGGGGTACAGGCGCTGGCATTCGTTCAGGGAGTGCAGATAATCCTGCAGCAGCAGACGCAGCCCCTGCTGGTAGAAGTTATCGCTGTCGAACAGCGTGAAGCGAATATCTGGCATGGGTGGCTCCTTAAAAGGCCGTGGCGCCGCGCCGGAGCGAACGGTGACGGCCCATTGCCGGCGTTCGCGCGCCGGTCGTTTTCCTGATTTCCCTGGGCGGTGCGGGGCTTATTGGTACGCCAGCACAAAATTGGCGACGGAGGTGAATTCGCCTTCGGTAATGCTTTGGTTCTGGATCGCGCTCGGCCGCCCCTGCACATAGGCGGTAAAGTTCAGGCTGTTGGGGCCGTTTTGCAGCGCGACGGCGCTGGTGGCCTTATTCAGGTCGATGTCCGCCCCTTGATGATCGAACAGCGCGATGGCGGCGCCGTTCGCGCCGTTGTTGATCGCCAGCTTGCCCGGCAGCTCACCGTCTTCGGCGCCGCTGAAGGTCACGCTGACGGATTTGAATACCGTGGTCTTGCAGTCGGTCAGCTTGATGCTGAATGGCACCGGCGTGGTGTGGCCATAGCGGTACAGGGTTTTGACGATCACTGTGCCCATTTCCACCAGCTGATCGGCGGACTGCGGTTCGATATTGCACGGGCGGCTCACCACGGTGCCGTGGAACTGCACCGGCGCACCGATAAGTTCGGTGTTCGCCGCCGCCGGCATGGCGGCAAACCACCAGGGCGCGCAGCTCAGCAGCGCTAAAGCGCGTAGACGCATTTTCCGTTCCTCCCTCGGTTACTGGAATGCCGCCACGATGGTGGCCGATGCGTTGAATTCCCCTTCGCCGATCTCTGCGCCGCCGTTGGCGAACGGCGCCGCCACCAGGTTCCAGGAGCCGCCGTTGCCGATGTTCGGCACCGGGTAAAACTCATTCGGGATAACCAACTGGCCGTTGTGCGTCAGCCGGATGCCGAGATCGTTCTTGTCGGTTTTGAACACCTCGTTGCTGAAGGAGGCCGCCGTACCCGACACCGCCAGCTTGATATTCAGCGTGCCGTCCTCGAAGCTGCCGCCCTCGCACTGGAAGCGCACCGGAATGCTTTGCGGGTGGTTGGAGCCGTTGAGATCGCTGCCGCCGATCTCGCCGAACTCCACGTTGATCAACTGGCCTTCGTTCACCACGCATTTATCGGGCACGTAGAGGATCGCGGACTGGATAAACACCTGCGCCATCGGATTGGGGCCGAAACCGCCGTCGGTCGAGCCGAGGCGGCCGTACATCTCGATGATCTGCCGATCGTTAATCTCAACGCCGTTAATGATTTTTTTGCGCACCCGGAAGGTGATCTTGCCTTTGGAGCCGCTGCCGTAGTTGTTGACCTGTAAGTACGGCGGCTGGCAGCGGTGTTGGCTCAGCAAATTCGATTCGTTGTAAAAAGGCACGGTGACGTAGGCGTTCTTGTTGCCGGCAATCCACACCTCGGCTTTTAAATCCAAAAAGTCATTCAGCTTTAAATAGCCGTTGCCGTAGTCGGAGGGGGGCAACGACGAATCCGACTTGTAAAAGTGCGGGCTGGTGGGGATAGGGGTATCGCAATACACCTTGCCGGTATAGGTGCCGCCCAGATCATAGGGAAACAGTTTGGTGAACCCCACCTGGTTGGTGATGTTGCTTTCATTCAGATCGATATAGAACTGTTTGGGGCCGCCGTCCGGCGTGACGTAGCCGTTGGCCCAGGCGGCGGGGGCCGCCAGCGCGATCGCCAGCGGCAGGCAGAGTTTGGTCAGTTGTGTTTTCATCGCGTTCTCGAGCCTCACAGGTAACTCACCTGAATGTGCGCCACGGCGGCGAAACCGGCGGCCATCACCGCCCGCTGGGTGGATTCCACGCTGGCGCTGAACCACAGGGTGTTGCTGCCGGGTTGCAGAATGTAGGGGCGGCTGCGCTGATTCAGCTCCAACGCCTGGCCCTGCTGGTCTTGCAGCCGCAGGCCGATGCCCTGTACGCCACCGTTCAGCTTCAGCAGCGACGGGTTGTCGACGTCGCTTTCGCCGAGAAACACCAGCGTGGCGGCCTGTTCACCCTGAAGGTAGAGGCGGCCGGCGTCGCCGTTGCGCGGGCCGGCCGGATTATCCGCCAGTGCGCGCGCGCCCAGCAGGCAGTTGCGGAACGAGAGGCGAAAACGCACCGGCGCGCTGCGATCGCCGGCGTTACGGAAGTCGCGTGCGCTGACGTCGCCCAGATCGACGGACTGATCCCGGCTGTCCGGCGTCAGGCTGCAGGGAGAGCTGAGCAGGCCGCCGTGAAAGCTGACGGTGCCGGTGGTGCCTTCGATCACGCCCAGCGGCGTTGCCGCCAGCGCGCCGCCGCCGCACAACAGCGCGCCGAGCAGCAGCGGGCGCAGTCGATCGGTGAATTCAGCCATGCTGGATCTCCTTATTTTTTCTCGGGCACGGCGGTGCAAACGCTGCCGTTGCAGGCGAAGCGCAGCTCGGGGTGGCCGCCGTAGTCGTTGATGTAGGTGATGACGAAGCTGTTCATGCCGGTGTCGTGCAGCTTGAGGCTTTCGCTGGATTTCGGCTTCAGCATCAGCGGTTGAAAACCGCCGATCGCGCCGCCGCCCTGTTTTTGCGTCTGCCGCGTCATGCCGGTCAGGGTGATGTAAAACGGCGTCGGGTTGTCGACGGTGATGGCACCGCCGCTTTTACGGAACACCAGCTTTTCCTGCCACACTTCACCCTTGGGCGCGACAATCGCCTTCGGCCGGTAGAACAGCTTGATCTGCGTTTGCAGCGCCAGCTGCATCACGTTGGTTTTGGTGCTTTTCGGCGGAATTTCGCGCAGGTTGAAGTAGAACACCGACTCGCGATCCTGCGGCAGGCGATCCGCCTCCGGCGTCTTGGTGATGCGCACCACGCTGCGCTCGCTCGGTTCCACGCGCTGCAACGGCGGCAGCACCACCAGCGGCGAGGTGATTTTCTGATGCTGCTCGTTCTCCAGCCAGGACTGCGCCAGGAAAGGCAGTTCTTTGTTTTCGTTGACGATATTCAGGCTGATCGATTTGGCGTCGCTCACATAGACGGCGCGCGTGCGATCCAGCGATATCGCCGCGTCGGCGGTGGGCAGTACGGCGCTCAGGGCCAGGCCGGCGGCGGTCAGTAGCGTTATCGGGTGTTTGTTCATGTCATTATTTCTCAGCGTTACGGATTACAGGGTGGCGCACGGCAGCAGCAGCTGGTCCAGCGGCTTGGCGGCGCCCGGGATCACGATGCGGCAGCGGCGTTGGCCTTCCCAGGCGACGTCCAGTTTTTCCTCCGGCTGCACGCCGGTCAGGTAGACCGAGCCGCCGTCGTTGACCACCGCGACCTCGCGGCCTTTCTCGCTCAGCACCGCGGCGCCGAACGGCGGTTCGCTGCCGTCCGCGAGGCGAATGGTGGCCAGTAGCTTGCTGCCTTTCACCACCTCGAAGTGGCGGTAGCCGATGGCGCCTTCGGTCAGCGTGCCTTGCACCACGGCGCGAGTGGCTTCGACGTCGTCCGCCAGCTTGTTGACGTCGATGCGGGTGTCGGTGTTGTAGTAGCTGGTGATGTCGGAAATCACCGCCAGCCCGAAACGGTTGCTGTAGGCGCGGCCGTTATTGATCGGCACGCCGGCGATGCCGTCGGTGTCGAGCATCATGCGGCTGCCGCCGTTGCTCGAGTTCTGATGCGCCGCGATACCGTGCCGGGTCGCGGTGAGACCGCCGCGGAACGAGCCGCCGATCGACGAGTAGCTGTCCTGTTGGTAAGAGGCGCTGGCGTTCAGCGAGCCGAACGAGGCGTTGTGGGTGTAGTACCCGCGCGCCAGCGATTTGCCGGACTGGTTAAAGCCGCCGCTGACCTGCCAGGTATTGTCCGGATCGCTGTAGTCGTTGTACGACGCGGTCTGCGTGACGTCGCCGTTGTTGGTTTGCAGCGCATAGCCGACGCGCCGACGATCGCCGATCGGTACGGTGAAGTTGATCATCACGCTGTCGTCGGTGCGGCCCTGGTAATAGGTGCGGTAAGCCGACAGCGAGGCGGTGATGTTGCTGATATCGCCGATGCTGAACAACTTGCTGGTCGACAGCCCGTAACGATCCTGGGTTCGCGCGTCCCAATAGGTCTGGTGCGAGTAGGTCAGATAAGTGGTGATCGCCCTGGCGCTGTCTTCCGCCATAAAGGTTTTGCTGGCGGTGATGGTATACAGCTCTTTCTGACGGCCGTTGTAATTCTTGTCGTAATCGCCGTAGCGCTCCTGCAGATACTGCGACATGTTCATGAATTTACGTTGCGAGAAGCGGTAGCCGGCGAAGGTGATCTGGCTGTTCAGCTCGTCGAAGCGTTTGGCGTAGTTGAGCTTGAACGACATGCCGCTGGCGGTCGGCTCGCCGGGCAGGCGAGCGATCGACTGGGTGACGTCCAGCGACATGGCGCCAAACACGTTCAGATCGCGGCCGAGGCCGAGCGCCCAGGCGTTATAGTCGCCGCCGAGCAGCGCGCCGCCATACAGCGACCAGGCGTTGCTCAGCCCCCAGGAGAAGTCGCTGGCGGAAAACAGCGGGCCCTGGGTGCGGTGGTCGTAGGCCGAGGTTTTGCCGAGCGCCACGTTGTAGCGCACGTAGCCCGGGCGGGTCAGGTAAGGAATGGTGGCGGTATCCACCTGGAAGGTCGAGACGGTGCCGTCCTGTTCTTCCACCTTGACGTCCAGCTTGCCGCGCACCGAGCTGTTGAGATCCTGAATGGCGAACGGCCCGGCGGGCACGGTGGTTTCGTACAGCGTGCGGCCTTCCTGCGAAACGGTGATCTTGGCGTTGCTCTTGGCGATGCCGCGCACTTCCGGCGCATAACCCTGCAGGTTGGGCGGCAGCATGCGCTCGTCGCTGGCCAGGTTGAGGCCGGTGAAGCGATAGGCGTCGAACACCCCGGAGTCGAGATAAATCTCACCCAGCGTCAGCTTGGCGGCCTGCATCGGCAGCGCGCGATAGGCGTAGATCTGGTTCCAGTCGAAACCGGTGCTGCGATCGCCAGCCTGCTGATTATAATTGGCCTGGTAGTCCGCGCGCAGGCGCCAGGGGCCCAGGTTGGCGCCCAGCGTGCCGTAGCTGCTCAGGTTCTGGGCGGTGTTGTTGTTGTGGCTCTGCTTGCCTAACTGGCCGCTCAGGTTGTAGTCCAGCAGCAGGCCGGGAATGCCGTCGTCCCACTGCTCGGGCGGCGTCCAGTCGGGATCGGAGTATTTCATCCACGCCTGCGGGATGGTGATCGCCAGCACGCCGCCGCCGATGCGATCGGAGATGGTCGCGCCTTTGATGCCGCGAATGTCGGCGCACTGGTTGTCGTGCCACAGGGTGATTTTTTTGGCCGCTTCTTCTTTCAACGCCATTTTTTCCACCAGGTCAGGCGGCAGGCACACCTGGCTGCCGCTCTTGTTATCCGGTGACGGGAAATACTGAATGCTGCGCTGGGGCAGCGTTTTCTGGTTGATCTTGATGTCCAGCAAATAAGCGCCGGGCATGACGTAGTCGGCGTCGGAGAAGCGCGAAAGATCCACTTTGCTGCGCTCGCCGATATCCAGGACGTCGGTATTGAATTCCGTGGCGGAAAATGCCGGACGCACCCAGAGGAAAGATAGAATGACGAGGAGAGGTAGGTGTTTCCGTGTCAGTAATGACGTCATAGCATAATCACTCATGGCAAGTCCGCGCCCAATAGCAGGTCATCCGTACGACCTGAATACGTAATGCTGTGCAGCGCCCGCCGGCGCTAGAGATAAGACAGGGTGAATTTGGCCAGAGAGCTGAAGCCGCCCGCCCGCGCCTTGTCGGGATGCAGGCGCAACTGCGCGCCAAAGCGCAGCGTGTTGTCGCCGGCGACGATCTGGTAATCCGCCGTCGTGCTGCCGAGCGGGATCGGCGCGCCGGCATCGTTCAACAGCTCGATAGCCACGCCCTTCGCCTCGCCGTAAACGCCGAGCAGGGACGGATCCCCGCTGTCGGCGGTGCCGTCGAACGTGACGTTGGCCGCGCGATAGATGAAGTCAGGCTTCACCTGGCTGGCCAGCTCGCAGTTCACCAGTTTGATCGTGAAATGGCGGCGGCTGCCGATCAGCACCGACTGCCCGTCCTGCGAGGCGTCGGTCATGGAAATCAGACCAAAATCGACGGTTTGATCCAGGCTGTCGCTGGCGATGCCGCACGGCGTTTCAACGATGGTGCCGCCCAGGCTGACTTTGCCGTGGCCCTGATTTTTCGCTGCCGCCGCCGCGCTGCCGACGCTGAGCGCGATGAGCAACAGGCCGCAAAGGCGGATAGTCATGCTGGCGTCTCCCTGTCTTTCCCTGTTCCCTTGCCGGTATCCTCGGCATGCAATAAAGCGGGGGATGCCCTGAGACATCCCCTGTGGGGTATTACAGGTAAGCCAGGGTGAAGTTCGCCACGCTGGTGAAGTCGCCCGGCACCACGGCGCTTGAGGCGCTGCTGCCCTGCAGATAAGCGGCGAATTTCAGCGAGTTGTCGCCATCGTTCAGGCCTTGACCGTCGGTCGCGGTGCCCAGTTCCACCTCTTTGGAGTGCAGGTTGTCGTAGATCACGATGCCGGCGCCGGTTGCCGTGCCGCTCAGGGCCAGCAGTTTGTTGTTGACCGGATCAGGCGTGCCGGTAAAGGTCACTTTGACGTTTTTCATGGTGGAGATGGAGCAATCTTTCAGTTCGATGTTGAAAGGCTGCATGCTGGATTTACCCTGGTTGGCCAGGATGCGGCTGCTGATCTGGCCCATCGGCACGGTTTGGTCAACGGATTCCGGCGCGACGCTGCATGGCGCATCGATAATTTCGCCGGTAAAGGTGACTTTACCGCTGCCCTGATTAGATGCGGCATGAGCAACAGATGCGGAAGCGAAAGCAATCACGGTTGCCAGCATTAATTTATTCAGTTTCATTTCTCAGGTTCCTGTAGAGAGTTTTTAAATAAAAAGAACAGCACATCTAAATCCCCCGCGGCGGCGGCAACGCCATGTCGCCGTCCGTGCGGTTGGAGCCAGATCCTTTTGCTCTGGGCAATACGCCGACATCCGTTATTTATGAGAAATAACGAGATTTGGAAAATCGATAATGGATTTTCTGGTAAATAAAATGCGATTTTTACGTGTGGCGTGTTGCTGGGAATATTCTTGCAAATAATAGTATTGCTTGGAAATAGATTTTATTAAATTAAGTCAAATTCAGAATATAAAACCAAAAGGAAAAAGAAATATATTTGCTTTAAAATCAATAGATCGTATACAAATATTATCCAGTATAAATCACTATATAAATAACGATATGCGAGATATTAGATCGGGGGAAATAGGGTGGCACCTACAATTCACAATATTGTTTTGCTAATATCGCTCTGAGGCAGCAGATGATGCATTTCCCTTTAGAAACAAAATATAAAACATAATTCATTGTTTTTATTGTTGTTTAGTGATTTTCTGTTCACGAGTGATTGGGTTTCTTATTCGCGTTTAGTTCGCGTTTAAGCCTAATTGATTAACAATTAAATAACAATTTCACCGGTAGTGAATTATCCTATCACCTTGCGGAATAGGGATTTTTCGCTGCCTAACCCATTTTGATTAATCAAATTAAGGCATGTGCTGCTGCCGTTCGCCACATAATGATGACCTAAGTGACAATTAAAGGATTATAAACGGAATGATAACGATGATTAATGCTTGCGGCGGGCGCCGTTGGGCGGGTTTGACCCTATTTCTGCTGTCTTTTATGGCGCTTTCTGGCTGTGCGGGCGGGAGCAAGACAAAACTGAATTCCGTGAAAAAAATCTCACAGAACAATCCTAATGATAAATCCGATGAGCAACGCATCGCGCTTTGTCAGCAGCGGGTTAATTCATTAAAGAATATTAATCCGCAAAGTTACCAAAAACGCATCGCCTATTTTAATGGCCTGCTTTCCAACGCTTCGGGATATGCCGGGGTGCGCGGCAACGTGGATGAGAGTACCCGTAAAGCGATTGATGCTCTTTATCAATATAAAACCGAGAAATTCTGCGCCGACGTCGAGCATGAGCTGATGTCCGATCTGTCCAGCCGGGTTGAGAATCTGTAGCCATGAAGCGATGCGCGCAAGGATGGGCGATGGCTCTTTTGCTGTTGGCGGCGAGCGGGGCCGCTTGCGCCGCCGATGACGGCATTCCCGCGTTGTTGAAGTTTGCCGAACAGCGGCAGGCGCCACCGGCCGCGCCCAGGGAAGACACCGTGCGTCAATCGGCGTCAGCACCGGCCGCCAAACCGGCCGCTATCGTCGGGGCAGACAGCGCTCGTTTAACGTCGTTGAAGCAGTCTTTGCAACAGCAGACGGAGAAAATCCGTCAGTTGGAGCGGCAGTTGGCGGCGGCTCAGGCCGCGGTGGCGCCGAAACGGGAACCGGCCGTCGTCGATATTCGGCCGCTGGCCGATGCCCTGAAGGGATTGCGGCACGCCGTTGCGCCGGTGCCAGAAGTGGGCGTGCTGGCCGCTTCGTTAACGCGGGCCGAACAGCGCAGCGCAAGTTTGGCGGCGCAGCTGGCGCAGCAGCGCCGGCGGGTAGAGACCTTGCTGGCCGAACGGCAGCAGGCGGCCGAGCCGCCCGCGCTGGCCAGCGAGGCGGACAAGCAGGCGTATGCCGCCGGCGTGTCGCTCGGACGCGACATTCTGCATCTGCAGCAGGAGAACCGGCGCGCGGGGTTGGAAGCGGATACCCAGCTGTTGCTGGCGGGCATCGCCGATACCCTGGCCGGGCGGTTGCGGCTCGATGAAACCGCCATCGACGGCGCGCTGCACACGGCGCAGCAGCGGTTGCAGCAGGCGCAACAGACGCAGGCGCCACCTCGGGATGACAACGCCTACCTGGCCAATTTCGTCCGTCAGGAGGGGGTTAAGCAGGATGCGCTCGGTTTCTATTACCGGGTGGACTATGCCGGCAGCGGGGCGATCGGCGCCGACGATCGGGTGGATATCGTGGTGCGCGAAAGCCTGACCGACGGCCGGGTGGTCAAAGACATGGAGCTGGCGGGGACGGTGATCTCGCAGCCGTTGACGCGCTACCCGCCGCTGTTTCGCGCGGCTATCGAGAAGCTGCAGCGCCACGGCGCGATCACGCTGGTGGTGCCGCCGGCGCTGGCGTACGGCAAACAGGGCAACCCGCCGGCGATCCCCCCGAATGCCACCATGATTTACACCCTGCGCATCGCTGACGTGCAGCCGTGAGCGGGGTGCTCAGCAGTAACCACTCAGGAGGAATGCTATGGCCAAGGCGCCGAAAACGTTTGAAAGCAGAAAATCGCTGATGCTGAATGTGTTGCAAGGATTGTGCAGGGAGCGTGTGGAAGGATCTGGGGGCCATCATCCCCCGCCGGAGCAGTGGCCGAAGACGCGCGAGCTGGCGGATAAATGCGGCGAAAATATTTATACCACCCGCACCCTGCTGCTGGCGCTGGAAAAGGAGGGTAAGGTTCACTGCACCCACCGCAGTATCAACAATTCCCTCCGCTGGTACAGCTGCGACGAACAGGCAGCGATAAAAAAAGAGTGATTCGACCCTGGCGGTCGCTTTTGACTATTCCTACAGCTAATCATTAATTAAATTTATCATTTGACGGGGCGTTTCGCTCCGTCAATCCTCCCCCTTCGTTCGCTGCCATCCGCACAGCCATTGCTAAGATGTTTTTGGCGGCCATATACTTATCGCTCAGACGGGAACAGGTGTAGGGAGCCGGCATCGTAATGAAGGAAAAGAAAGACATACTGAGATTGGATGATATTCATTATCAAATAGACAGCCAGGTGATCCTGGATTCCGTCTCTTTCACGCTGGGTGAAGGCGAGTTCAAACTGATCACCGGGCCTTCCGGTTGCGGGAAAAGCACCCTGCTGAAAATCATCTCTTCCTTAATGGATCCGACCAGCGGAAAGCTCTATTTCGACGGTCAGGCGATCGACGAGATGTCGCCGGAAGCGTATCGCAAGCAGGTCTCTTACTGCTTCCAGACGCCGTCACTGTTCGGCAATACGGTTTACGACAATCTGGCGCTGCCCTACCAGATCCGCCAGGAACCGCCAGCCGAGCGAAAAATGAAGGCCGATCTGGCGCGTTTCGGGCTGCCGGAGGCGATGCTGACCAAAAGCATCAATGAACTGTCCGGCGGGGAGAAGCAGCGGGTGTCCCTGATCCGCAACCTGCAGTTTATGCCCCGGGTGCTGTTGCTCGACGAGATCACCAGCGCGCTGGACGAGGAAAACAAACGCAACGTCAATGAGATCGTGCATCAGCTGGCGGCGGAACACCGGCTGGCGGTGCTGTGGGTGACGCACGATACCGAAGAGATAGCGCATGCGGACGAAGTGATCACCCTGCGCGCGCACGGCGCCGAGCAACAGGAGCAACAACATGAATCAGCATAACATCACCAACGAATCCTTGGGCTTGTCGATGGTGCTGGTGGTGGTCGCCATCCTGATCAGCCACCGGGAAAAGCTGGCGCTGGAAAAGGACATTATCTGGAGCATCTGCCGCGCGGTGGTGCAGCTGATCATCGTCGGCTACGTGCTGAAGTATATTTTCGACCTGGATAACGCCGTTCTCACCGTGTTGATGGTGCTCTTCATCTGCTTTAACGCGGCCTACAACGCCAAGAAACGCAGCAAGTACGTCGAACACGCGTTCGTGACGTCGTTTATCGCCATCACCACCGGTGCGGTGCTGACGTTGGCGGTGCTGGTATTGACCGGCTCCATCGAATTTACGCCGATGCAGGTGATCCCCATCTCCGGGATGATCGCCGGCAACGCCATGGTGGCGGTGGGGCTGTGCTACACCAACCTCGGCCAGCGTTTCAAAGGCGAGCAGCAGAAGATTCAGGAGATGCTCAGCCTGGGGGCGACGCCCAAGTTCGCCTCGGCGGCGCTGATCCGCGACAGCATCCGCGCTTCGCTGATCCCGACCGTGGACTCGGCGAAAACCGTTGGGCTGGTCAGCCTGCCGGGCATGATGTCCGGGCTGATCTTTGCCGGCATCGACCCGGTGAAAGCGATCAAATACCAGATTATGGTGACCTTTATGCTGCTTTCCACCGCCAGCCTGTCGACCATCATCGCCTGCTATCTGGCTTACCGTAAGTTTTACAATGCGCGCCACCAGCTGGTGGTCGGCAACCTGAAGTAACGCCATGAAAAACGGCCTCCGCGGAGGCCGTTTTTTTTTACCCTTGCAGCAGGGCGATGCTCTGGCGGATTTCCCGTTCGATATCCGCCTCGCTCCAGCCATCCAGCTTTGAAGAGAAGGGCTCGAAGGCATAGACGCCGGTGTAGCCCAGGCGTTCCAGGTTCTGTACCTGGCGGCGGCTTTCCAGCCGATCGCCCGCGCTCAGCATGATGCGCTCTTCATCGCTCAGCGCGCCTTTATCCCGCCCATCCTCCACGCCGGACAGATGCACCAGGCCGATCTGCGCCACCTGGATCTGCGCGTCGAAGTCGGCCTGCGTCACATCGCTCAGGTAGTGGTGGAACGTATCGAGCACGATGCGGTACGGCGCGCCCGAATCGCGGATGATCGCTTGGGTCAGCAGCGACGATCGCAACGAGCTGATGCCGAAGCCCAGCGGTTCGACGTATCCCTGCACGCCATAGCGGGCAAACAGCGGCGCCAGCAGACGCAACGCGGCGAGGGTGTCGTCCCGTTTTTGCTGCTCGCTGCGCGTGTCGTCGGCGCTGCAGTGCGGGCACAGCACCAGCGCCCGGCTGTGGATAGCCTGCGCCTGCGCCAGCAACGCTTCGGCGCGCTGCTGCAGCGCCGCCGGGTCATCCACCCGATTGAACATGCCGAGGGCGTTGATCGTGACGATTTCAATGCCGTATTGCGCGGCGAGCGCGTTGAGCTGCGCGTTACTCAGATCGTCGGTCACCTTGCAGCTGGGCATGTCGTTGCGCAGCTCAACTTTGCTGAGCCCGCAGCGTTTCACCAGGCGGAAAAAATTGTCCAGATCGAGATTCGGTGCGATCTTGCGGTTAATGCAGAAGCGGTTCAGCGCAATGGTCATGAGGCATTACTCCAGCGGTCAGGGGTGAGAGATCAGGATTTGCCGTTTTCCAGCGGCAGCGGCTTACCGTCGGGCAGGGGTTGGCGGTGGCGTTTGGCCAGCACCACCTGTTCCATTTTTTCCAGCGAGACGCCTTTGGTTTCCGGAATATAGCGGCCGATAAACCAGTAGCTGAACAGGCAGCAGGCGGCGAAGATCCACATCGGGAAGGCGCCGTGGAAATGCGAGAACAGGTAAGGGTGGTCGTTGATCATCGGGAACGACTGCGACACCGCGAAGTTGGCGACCCACATGCAGCCGACGGCGATGCTCATCCCCTGCGCGCGCATGCGGTTCGGGAAGATTTCCGATACCAGCACCCAGGCGCCGACGCCCCAGGACAGCGCATAAAACACCATGAAGAACAGCATGCCGAACAGCGCGAAATAGCCGGTGGCCTGCGTGTAGAGCGCGTACGAGGTGAGCAGCAGGCCGGCGATGGCGCCCAGCGTGCCGTAACGCATCAGCGGAATGCGGCCCATGCGATCCATCAGCATGGCGCCGATGACCGAACCGACCAGCTGCAGCACGCCGATCCAGATGGTCTGGAACAGCGCTTCCTGCGCGTTTTCAGTGACGGTTTTCAGCACTACCGGCGCGTAATACATCATCACGTTGACGCCGGTGACCTGCTGCAACATGGCGATCATGCAGCCGACGAACAGAATGAACCGCACCCGCACATCGCCGTAGTTCAGCTTCCGGTGCTGCTGCTGTTGATCCTGCTGCAGCGAGTCTTTGATTTCTTTCAGCAGATTCTGCGCGTGGGCGGCGTTGGATACCTTGGTCAACATCGCCAGCGCCTGATCGTCGCGGCCCATCATCACGTTCCAGCGCGGCGATTCAGGAATGACGAATACCAGGATGCAGAACAGAATGCAGGGGATCACGCCCGAGGCGAACATCCAGCGCCAGCCCATTTCCACCAGCCAGGCTTCGCTGGCGATGCTGGCGATTTTGAAGTTGACGTAGAAAATCACGATCTGGCCGAAGACGATGGCGAATTGCTGCATGCTGAGCGCCCGCCCGCGCATGTCTTTCGGCGACACCTCCGACATGTACATCGGCGACACGGTGGCGGCAATGCCGACCGCCAGCCCGCCGATGATGCGGTAGATGACGAACCAGGTGAAGGTCGGGGCCAAGGCTGCGCCGACGGCGGACACGGTGAACAGCAGCGCCGCCAGCATCAGCGCCTTTTTACGGCCCCAGCGCGCCGCCAGCGGCCCGGCGGCGAAGGCGCCGACCACGCAGCCAATCACCACGTTGGAGACTGCCCAGCCGGTTTCGGCCGGGCTGAGATCGAAATAGGCTTTCAACGCTTCGATCGCGCCGGAGATCACGGCGGTATCGTAGCCGAACAGAATGCCGCCCAGGGCGGCGATGCCGCAAATTCGCAATATGTAGCCGGTATTGTGCTTACGCTGATATGACATGTGTTGCTCCGATTTTTATCCTGGCTTCCGTCCGCACGGTTGGGGTGTCGGGAAGGGGGCGAGCGGAAGGGTGTGAACCGTGCCTGTCATCAAGGCGATGTCGTCGATAAATGCTGGAACAAACAAGAACATTTATTTCATAATTAGTGAATAATGGAATATTGATTTTTAGATCCAGTTCAAAAAAAACCGTCACCTCTGTGCCGGGTCTCTTGGGCGAACGAGGGCGTGCGGTAACGGCGACAGGGCAGGCGCAGTGCGGGTTTTCTGTAGCAAAGTCAGTGTGTATTCCCCCAACTTTCGCCGCCGCCGTTGCGCTTTCCCTGGCACGGCAATGCAAGCGCCCGCCCGATCGACACCGCAAAATTGCGACCTCACGCACTAAAAACAAATTTTTCAAAACAATTTATTTGAAACTTTTTTTTCAATGAAATAGAGTTTGCTGCATCCGGTCAGGATTTAGCCGGCTTGCCGACGGAGTTTGGCGAGCGGGACGATTAACGCCGCGCCGCCTGGGTGTGGCCAGGCGACAGCGGACTTGAAAAGAGGGCGTGACATGAAAACCGTGGGTAACTTTATTGACGGGCAGGTGTGCCTGAGCAGCAGCAATCAAACCGTCGACGTGCACAACCCGGCCAGCGGGCAGGTTGAGCGGCGCGTTACGCAGAGCACCGCCGCCGAAGTCAAACAGGCCATCGACGTGGCCCACCGGGCGTTCGCCGACTGGTCGCGCACCACGCCGCTGCGCCGCGCGCGCATCATGTTCAATTTCAAGGCGCTGCTGGAACAGCACCGCGACGAGCTGGCCGAGCTTATCGTCAGCGAGCACGGCAAAGTGTATTCGGATGCGCTGGGCGAACTGACGCGCGGCATGGAAGTGGTCGAATTCGCCTGCGGTATCCCGCATCTGATCAAGGGCGAGTATTCGCCGGACGTCGGCAGCGGCGTCGACAGCTTCTCGCTGATGCAGCCGCTGGGCGTGGTGGCGGGCATTACCCCGTTTAACTTCCCGGCGATGGTGCCGATGTGGATGTTCCCCATCGCGCTGGCCTGCGGCAACACCTTTATCCTCAAGCCGCCGGCGCTGGTGCCTTCGGCCTCGGTGCGCCTGGCGGAGTTGCTGAAAGAAGCCGGCCTGCCGGACGGCGTGTTCAACGTGGTGCACTGCGCCAATGAAGATGCGGCGCAGCTGTGCACCGATCCGCGCATTCAGGCGGTGAGCTTCGTCGGTTCCTCCACCGTGGCGGAACATATCTATACCACCGCCAGCGCGCACGGCAAGCGGGTACAGGCCTTCGGCGCGGCGAAAAACCAGGCGATCGTCATGCCGGACGCCGATCTGGACGCCACGGTCAACGCGTTGATGGGCGGCGCGTTCGGCTCTGCCGGCGAGCGCTGCATGGCGCTGCCGATCGCCGTGGTGGTCGGTGACGATACCGCAGACAAACTGATCGCCAAACTGAAGCCGCTGATCGCGCAGCTCCGCGTCGGGCCGGGCTTGCAGCAGGGTGGCGAAGAGAATGAAATGGGGCCGCTGGTGTCGTCCGCCCATCAGAAAAAGGTGCTGGGCTACATCGATCTGGGCGTGGAAGAAGGCGCCACCCTGGTGGCCGACGGCCGCAATTATCAGGTGCCGGGCTACCCTGAAGGCTACTACGTCGGCGGCACGCTGTTCGACCATGTGAAGCCGAACATGCGCATCTACCGCGAAGAGATCTTCGGGCCGGTGCTGGGCATCGTGCGGGTGCCGGACTATCGCACCGCCATCGACACGGTCAACGGCCACGAGTTTGGCAACGGCAGCGCCATCTTTACCGGCAGCGGCCACTACGCGCGTCAGTTCGTGCAGGAAGTGCAGGCCGGGATGGTCGGCGTCAACGTGCCGGTGCCGGTGCCGATGGCGTTCCACAGCTTCGGCGGCTGGAAGCGCTCGGTGTTCGGCGCGTTGAACGTGCACGGCACCGACGGCGTGCGCTTCTACACGCGCATGAAGACCGCCACCGCGCGCTGGCCGGCCGGGCAGCAGACGGTGTCCGAATTCAGCATGCCGACGCTGGGCTAAGCGATCGCAGAGTATGAGCGGGCCGTTGCTCCTTTGGGGCAGCGGCCTTTGCACGGGGAGTTAACAGGAGAATCGAAATGTCTTCACTGCTTGCCAAATGTCAGGCGCCGAACGCCGAGGGGCGTATCCAGCACGTGACGCCGGAAAATGCCGGTTGGGGCTATGTCGGCTTTGACGTTTACCGCCTGGCCGCCGGGCAGTCGCTGCAGTTGGAATGCGGTGGCAGGGACCTGTGTCTGGTGCTGGTGGCCGGTATCGCCTCCGTCGCCACGCTGCGCGCCGAATACCCGCATATCGGCAAACGCATGAGCCCGTTCGAGCGCACGCCGCCTTACGCGGTGTACGTGCCGCACCACGATCGCATCGACGTGCGGGCAGAAACCGATCTGGAGTTGGCGGTGTGCAGCGCGCCCGGCAGCGGCCACCTGCCTTCACGGCTGATCACGCCGGCGGAAATCGGCGTGGAGCGGCGCGGCAAGGGGCGCAACCAGCGGTTGGTGCACAACATTCTGCCGGACAGCGAGCCGGCAGACAGTCTGCTGGTGGTGGAGGTTTACACCGACGAGGGCAACACCAGCTCCTACCCGAGCCACAAGCACGATCAAGAAGACTCGCCGGACGAAACCTATCTCGAAGAGACGTACTATCACCGCATTCAGCCGGAGCAAGGGTTCTGCATGCAGCGCGTCTATACCGACGATCGCACGCTCGACGAATGCATGCCGGTCTACAATCGCGACGTGGTGAAAGTGCCGCGCGGTTATCACCCGGTGGCGACCCTGGCGGGTTACGACAACTATTACCTTAACGTGATGGCCGGGCCGGTGCGGCAGTGGAAATTCACCTGGGAAAAAGACCACGCCTGGATTAACGGCGACGGCTATCCCGCCGCGCAATAAGCGCTTGAGGCCCGGCTTGCCGGGCTTTCTCTTTAATCAGGGTATAAATTTGACCTAAATTTGCCCTCTATCTTGCTCAAATGATAACCTGTCCGCACGCGATTGCTCCCTGGCTGAGTGAATCTAACGAACCGCTGTTATGCAGTGAGAATGCCGGTACACATGAGGAAAAATTATGACAACCACCATGTCTCAAAAAGCGGCGCGCGAAGGATTAGGTTCGCCCGATCTGTTTGAAGGCGGGGTTTACGTCACAAAAAATGGTGTTGCCGAGCTGTTTGTACAAACGGCGGCTGAGAGAGAGGCCGAAATACGGGAACGCAATCTCGAGCGCCAGTCCAACGCGTTGTTGAAACTGACTATGATGGCGAAGCAAGAGATTAAAAATCAGCGCGGTCTGTCGCCCGAAGAAACCTTGCAGCGGCTGCGTGACGCGCGGAAATAGACCCGAGGTGCAGGATGCCCCAGGAAATACGTTTTACCGTCGCGCCGGCGGCGGAATGGAGCCTGAAAGACATCGAGTCTTATAAGAGCGGAACGATAGGGGCCGTCGCAGCCGGGATGTTCGTGGACAATCTGTTGTTATCGTCCCTCGCGGCAATTGCCGACGATCCCGCCCGCTACCGCTTCAACGCCGTGCTGGCGGGCATGGGAGTGCGGTTGCACGAACGATTGGATCCCGACAGCGAATACCGCGTCATCTATGACTACGACGGCCAAACGGTGGAGATTCTGCTTTTCATCAGCATGAAGCAGGATCTGGAAAGCGCGCTCTACCGCTATTTGTTGCTGCAATAATCCCGCCGCGCCCGAGCCTGTCGGGCGCGTTTACATCCGCCTTACTCGTCCCGGGCGTTATTCAGCGCCAGCGAGACCGCCAGCGTCTGCGCCAGACACATCGAGGCCACCTGCGAACGGAACCCGTCCACCTGCGCTTCGCGCACCACGAAACAGACGTCGCTGAAGGCGGCCAGCGGGCTGACCTGGCTGTCGGTGATGGCGATCTGTTGCGCGCCGCGCTTGGCGCCCAATTCCACCAGTTCCACCGCCTCGCGGGCGTACGGCGAATAGCTGATGGCGATCACCACGTCCTTCGGTTTCACCATGCTCAGCTGTTCGGTAAACATCCCGCCCAGCCCGTCAATCAGAAACGCACGGCGCTCCAGATGGCGCAGCGCATAGGTGAGGTAGGAAGCGACGCTGAACGAGCGGCGCAGGCCGATCACGTAGATGTTTTCAGCGTTGTTGAGCAGCTCGACGGCGCGATCCAACTGCTCGGGAGCGATCTGCATCGCCAGCTGCTGCAGCGCCTGCGCGTTGACCATGGTGAATACGTTGAGAATCTCCGCCGGCTTCTCCGGCGCGACGTTGTCATCGGTGGAGGTTTGGCGGAACAGGCGTGCGCGCTCGGTATAGTTCACCGTTTCTTCCATCAGATGCTGACGGAACACCTGCTTCATTTCGTTGAAGCCGCTGAAGCCGAAGGCGTTGGCGAAACGGATTAGGGTGGAAGGCGGCACGCTGGCCTGTGCGGCTATGGAGGCAACGGTATCGAAAGCGATGCTGTTACTGTTATCCAAAATATAGCGCGCCACCTGCTTCAAACGCTTGCTCAGCGTTTCATAACGGTGGCGGATCTCGTCCTGTAACAGCGAAAGTTGAGTTGGGTTGTTCATCCATTCGGCTCGCAGTGGGGTGAAGGCGCATTGGCCTGACGCCTGAAATATTGACAGGGTATTTTAACAGACGGAGCGGAAATTTCATTTCCTCAAAAAGCGATTTATTCGATCGCACATTGCGCGACTTCACAGAAAATGGGCAAAAAAATCCCCTTAAAGCGGCGAAATGGCCTTAAGGGGACGTGAACCTGCTGTGGCTGTCAGTGCGCGCCGCCCACCTGCGGACGGTACTGGCGCCAGAAACCGATCAGCGTCAGGTATTTTTGTTTCACCTGCTCGATCAGGGCCGCGTCGTCGATTTCCCCCTGCAGCCAGCGGCGCGAAGGTTGGCCGAAAATGGTGCGGCCGACGGCGAAACCTTTGACCCAGCGCGCATCCGCGGCGGCGGCAAAGCCCGCCTTCAGCACCGCCTCCGGGGAGTCGAGCCCCAGGATCAGCACGCCGCGGCAGTCGGGATCGCAGGCGTCGATCAGCGCGCCGACCCGCTGCCAGTTTTCCGCGCTCAGCGGCGGCAGCTTCCACCAGTCCGGCTGAATGCCCATGTGGTAGAAGTGTTCAATCATCTCCAGGTAATAGCGTTCGTCCTTGTCGGCGTTGCTGTCCGGCAGGATCACCTCCAGCAGCAGTTCGTGGCCGGATTTGCAGCAGCCGCGGTAGACGTCGGCGATCAGCGCATCCTGTTCGCGGCGCAGTTCCGCCGCGTCGTGCGGGTGATAGAACACCAGGCACTTCACCACGTGCTCCTGCGGCCAGTCGATCAATTGCGAGCCAATATTGCCGTGCTCCAGGCGCAGTGGGCGCGAGCTGGGCAGCTCCACCGGCCGGCCGATCCACCATCCCTGGCCAGTGATTTCGTTCAGCGCCGCCTGCCCGTAGGTGGTGTCGGCCAGAATGCCGCTGTTGCCGTCGAGGCCGGCCTGCGCGGCAGCCTGTTGCGCCGCGGTGAGCAGCAGGGTCTTCAGGCGCGGAATGCGTTCCTCGCCGACGCCGGCTTCGCGCGCCATGTCCGCCAGCTGCTTGCGGTGATCGAAGGCGAACACGCACAGGTCCGGCCACTGTTGCTTGCGGGTGGTGACCCGGTGCAGGTGGTTCAGGCGTGCGTCGCGGTCCGGGCGCGTGACCTGTTGTTCACGCTGCAGGTAGTCGTCCAGCTCCCGTTTGGTCGGCATCGCCGGCGCGCAGCCGTGGCGCGAAACCACCAATGCGCCGCAGGCGTTGGCGTAGCGGCAGGCCTGCTCCCAGCCTTCATCGTTCAGGTAGCCGCGCAGCAACCCGGACATAAAGGCGTCGCCGGCCCCCAGCACGTTCAGCACCTCCACCCGCACGCCGGCGTGCAGCTTCACCTGTTCCCAGTCGTCGGCGATGTCATCTTCGAACACCGAGCAGCCCTGCGCGCCGCGCTTGCACACCAGCGTGGCCGCCGTGGCCCGGCGCACGTTTTTCAGCGCCGTCAGCGTGTCGGTGCTGCCGCCGGCGATATGAAATTCCTCTTCAGTGCCGACGATCAGATCGAAATGGTGCAGCACCTCCTGCAGTTCGCGGGTCACCTGGTCTGATTCCACAAAGCGGGTTTCGCCGTCGCCCAGCGACGTCAGCCCCCACAGTACCGGGCGGTAATCGATGTCGAGCGCGGTGCGCAGGCCGTGGCGGCGCGCATACTCCAGCGCCTTCAGCACCGCGGCGCGGGTGTTCGGGTGCGACAGGTGCGTGCCGGTGATGGCCAGCGCGCGCGCGGAGGCGATGTAGGCCTCGTCGATGTCGTCCGGCGTCAGCGCCATGTCCGCGCAGTTTTCGCGGTAGAAGATCAGCGGGAAGGTTTCCTGATCCTTGATGCCGAGGATCACCAGGCCGGTTAATCGTTGCTTGTCGGTGATCAGACAGCGGGTATCGGCCCCGACGCGCTGCAGCTCTTCACGCAGAAAGCGGCCCATGTGTTCATCGCCGACGCGGGCCAGCATGCCGGATTTCAACCCCTGAATGGCGGTGCCGTAGGCCACGTTGCCGGAAGAGCCGCCGAGGTATTTGGCGAATGTGCCGGCGTCTTCCAGACGCGCGCCGATCTGCTGAGCATAGAAATCGACGGCGATGCGCCCGAGACAAATGACATCAAGCTGTTTTTGTTGTGTAGCCATACCCGTTTCCTTCTGTTTAAGCAAAACTCCGGCGGCGGCCCGAGCGTGGCGCCCTGCAGGAAGCATGGGGACAGTATGGGGAATGAAAATTTCAATTTCAATATGAAATGAAATTTACACCCCAAAAATGTGATGCGTTTAAAACATCGACAGAGGCGTGGGAAAAGGCGGTGAACCGGCTGGATAAGGGCCGCCGGAGCCGTACATAAAAGGGGGGTGAGGGCAGGGTAAAAGGCTGTCAGCCTATGTGCCAACGACTTTTATCGGCCGGTGCGCGGCACGAAGCCCATGAAGGCTGAACCACGAGATGAAACGCGCTTTTCATGTAATATGCGATCTTTATCGCAAAATGAAATGTTTCTTCTGTAATGTGATTTTATGAAAAATATATTTGTTTATAATCGCTTCACGTTTCAGGTTGTCGACTTCGTGAGCAGCGCGGGCATCGTCTGCTCAAGATAATAGCTGCCGCCGCGTAACACAAACACGGGATTGTCGGCTCGGCATGAGCGCTTTCCGGGGCGGCCCTCAATCTAAAGGGTGAGTAAATGGGCAAGATCAGGTTAACCATGGCGCAGGCGCTCGTCAGATTTCTCGATAACCAGTATCTGCTGGCCGACGGCGTGGAAACCAAATTCGTCGCGGGCATTTTCGCGATTTTCGGCCACGGCAACGTGCTGGGGCTGGGGCAGGCGCTGGAACAGGATAGCGGCGATCTGCGGGTGCACCAGGGCCGCAACGAGCAGGGGATGGCCCATGCGGCGATCGGCTTCGCCAAACAGAAGCTGCGTCGGCAAATTTACGCCTGCACCTCATCGGTCGGCCCCGGCGCCGCCAATATGATCACCGCCGCCGCCACCGCCACCGCTAACCGCATCCCTTTATTGCTGCTGCCGGGCGACGTTTACGCTTCTCGCCAGCCGGATCCGGTGTTGCAGCAAATCGAACAGTCTTACGATCTCAGCATCAGCACCAACGACGCGTTCCGTGCGGTGAGCAAATACTGGGATCGCATCGTGCGCCCGGAACAGCTGATGAGCGCCTGCATCAATGCGATGCGCGTGTTGACCGATCCGGCGGAAACCGGCGCGGTGACGCTGTGTCTGCCGCAGGACGTGCAGGGTGAAGCCTACGACTATCCCGACTATTTCTTCCAAAAACGCGTGCATCGGCTCGATCGCCGCCCGGCGACCGAGGGCATGTTGGCGGACGCCTTGGCGCTGCTGACGGCCAAACGCAAACCGCTGCTGGTGTGCGGCGGCGGCGTGAAATACTCGCAGGCCGGGCGGGCGCTGCGCGAATTCGCCGAGCGCTTCGGCATTCCGTTCGCCGAGACCCAGGCCGGCAAAGGCGCGGTGCCGAGCGACCATGAATTCAACCTCGGCGGCATCGGCGAAACCGGCTGCCTGGCGGCCAACACGCTGGCCCGACAGGCCGATTTGGTGATCGGCGTCGGCACCCGCTACACCGATTTCACCACCTCGTCCAAATGGCTGTTCCAACATCCGAGCGTCAGCTTCCTCAACGTCAACGTCAGCGCCTTCGACGCCGGCAAGCTTGACGGCGTGCAGGTGCTGGCGGACGCCCGCGAGGCGCTGAGCGAACTGGGCGCACGGCTGGCGCAGGCCGATTATCGCGCCGGCTGGGGCGACGCCATCGCCGCGGCGCGCAGCGCGCAGCATGAAGAGACCGAGCGGGTTTACGCGGTGGAATACAGCGGCGCAGGCTTTGTGCCGGAGATCGACGATCACCTCGATCGCGAGCGGGTGTTTGCCGAATTTATCGCTCAGACCGACTCGGCGATGACGCAAAGCCGGGTGCTGGGGGTGCTGAACCGCGAACTGCCCCCGGACAGCGTGATCGTCGCCGCCGCCGGCAGCCTGCCGGGCGACCTGCAGCGGGTGTGGCACAACCGCGGCGAGCACGGTTACCACGTGGAATACGGCTACTCCTGCATGGGGTACGAGGTGAACGCCGCATTGGGGGTCAAGCTGGCCGAGCCGCAGCGTGAGGTGTACGCGATGGTGGGTGACGGCGCGTTCATGATGCTGCATTCCGAGCTGGTCACCTCGATTCAGGAAGGCTGCAAGATCAACGTGGTGCTGTTCGACAACATGACCAACGGCTGCATCAACAACCTGCAGATGGAACATGGCATGGACAGTTACACCACCGAATTCCGCTTCCGCAATCCAGAGGGCGGCAAGCTCGACGGCAAACTGGTGCCGGTCGATTTCGCCATGCTGGCGGCGGCTTACGGCTGCAAAACCTATCGCGTCACCACCGAGCAGCAGCTGCTCGATGCGCTGGCCGACGCCCGCAGGCAGACCGTGTCCACGCTGCTCGACATCAAGGTGCTGCCGAAGACCATGGTGCACAAATATCTCAGCTGGTGGCGCGTGGGCGGCGCTCAGGTGGCCGACAGCGAGAAAATCGTCGAAGTGGCGCGCAAGCTGCAGGAAAACATCGATAAGGCGCGCGATTACTGATTCGTTTTCGAACACAACACACTTTCCAGAGGGTAGCGAAAATGACATTGAACATTGGGGTTATCGGCACCGGCGCCATCGGCCGCGATCATATCCGTCGCTGCAGCAAAGTTTTGCAGGGCGCCCGCGTCGTGGCGGTGAACGACATCAATCGCGACAACGCCGCCAAGGTGGTGAGCGATCTGCAGCTGGATGCGCGGGTGTATGACAACGGCCACGATCTGATCAAGGCCGCCGACGTGCAGGCGGTGCTGGTCACCTCCTGGGGGCCGAGTCATGAAGAGTTCGTGCTGGCGGCCATCGCCGCCGGCAAACCGGTATTCTGCGAGAAGCCGCTGGCGGTGACCGCGCAGGGCTGCAGAAACATCGTCGACGCCGAAGCGAAGCACGGCAAGCGGCTGGTGCAGGTCGGCTTTATGCGCCCCTATGACCAGGGCTATCGCGCGTTGAAACAGGTGCTGACCAGCGGCCAGATCGGCGAGCCGCTGATGCTGCACTGCGCGCACCGCAATCCGACGGTCGGCGAGGCCTACACCACCGATATGGCGATCACCGACACCCTGATCCACGAAATCGACGTGCTGCGCTGGCTGCTCGACGACGACTATGTGTCGGTGCAGGTGGTGTTCCCGCGCAAGAGCCCGAAGGCGTTCCCGCACCTGAAAGATCCGCAAATTGTGCTGTTTGAAACCGCCAAAGGGACGCGCATCGACGTCGAAATCTTCGTCAACTGCCAGTACGGCTATGACATTCAGTGTGAAGTGGTAGGGGAAACCGGCATCGCCAAACTGCCGGAGCCGTCCTCGGTGCAGATGCGCAGCGGCGCCCGCCTGTCGACCGAAATCCTGACCGACTGGAAGGATCGCTTTATCGACGCCTATGACGTCGAGCTGCAGGGGTTCATCAACGACGTGGCCGCGGGCAAATTGACCGGCCCTTCCGCCTGGGACGGCTACGCCGCCGCCGTGACCGCCGACGCCTGCGTGGCCGCCCAGCTCAGCGGCGAGATCGTGCCGGTGACCCTGCCGGCGCGCCCGGCGTTTTACGGCAAATAACCGCTCGCAGCGCGTACCCATGATTGTAGAGGAGTGACCATGAAGATCGCTTTTGATGTCGACGTTATCCGGGATTTGGGCGTCACCAAAATGGTTCAGCAGGTGGCGGACTGGGGCTACAAATACATCGAGCAGTCGCCGCACCCGCAGATCAACCCGTTTTACAAACATCCGAAGGCCAGCCGCGAAATCATGGCGGAGTATAAAAACGCCCTGAAAGCGACCGGCGTGGAGATCTCCTCATTTATCGTGGTGTATCGCTGGTCCGGGCCGGGGGAAGATCGCCGCCAGGCGGCGGTCAAAAACTGGCGGCGGATGATCGAAATCGCGGTGGAAATGGGCGTGCAGGTGATCAACACCGAACTGGCCGGCAACCCCAACGAACCGGAGATCTGCGAGGAGCTGTGGTATCGCTCGATGGAGGAGCTGCTGCCGATCGTTGAGCGCGAGGGTATTCGTATGGAGATCCAGTCGCACCCGTGGGACTTCTGCGAGCTGAGCAACGAAACCGCCGATCTGGTGAAGTCGCTGCGCAGCGACCACGTCAAATACCTCTACAGCGTGCCGCACACCTTCTACTACGACAAGGGACAGGGTGACGTAGCCGGCATGCTGCAGTACGCCGGGGACGATCTTTCCCACGTGCTGATCGCCGACACCATGAATCACACCAAGCATTGCCGTTATATCGTCAACCCGCCAGGCGTTGACGCCGCGGTGCACCAGCACGTCGGCATCGGCGAAGGCGAAGTGAATTTCGACGCTCTGTTCCAGACGCTGCGCGACATGGAATTCGCCAACCGCAGCTTCAAGGTCGGCGGCGAATCGATCATCTGCACCTCGCTGTTCGGCTACCCGGAAAAGATGCCGAGCCAGGCGGTGGCGACCAGAGAACGCATCGAAAGAGAGCTGTTGGGCAAATAATCTGATTCGGCTCGCCGGCGGCGTTTGTACCGGCGGCCCTGTAAGGACCGAGGCAAACCATGAATAAAGACAACGTGAAATTGGCCATTGCGCCGATCGGCTGGACCAACGATGACATGCCCGATTTGGGCAAGGAAAACACCTTCCAGCAGTGCGTCAGTGAAATGGCGCTGGCCGGTTTCACCGGCAGCGAAGTGGGCAGCAAATACCCGCGCGATCCGGCGGTGCTGAAACCGATGCTGGATATTCGCGGCATCCAGATCTGCAACGCCTGGTTCAGCACCTTTTTCGCCGACGGCCAGAAAGACAAAACCATTGATGAATTTATCAACCACATGAATTTCCTGCATGCCATGGGCGCCAGGGTGATCGGCTGTTCCGAGCAGAGCAAGAGCATTCAGGGCACCACCAAAGGCGTGTTCGAAGAGAAGCCGTATTTCAGCGATGAAGAGTGGCGGCGGGTGGCTGACGGTTACAACGAGTTGGCGAAGATCGCCGCCGATAAAGGCATGCAGGTGTGCCTGCACCACCACATGGGCACCGGCATTCAGACCACGGCCGAAATCGATCGCTACATGAGCATGGTCAACGACGACGTTTATCTGCTGTTCGATACCGGCCACGCCTACTATTCGGAAGGCAGTCAACAGGCGATGATGGCGATCCTGGAGAAGTATCTGCCGCGCATCAACCATGTCCACCTGAAGGACGTGCGCGATGAGGTGGTGGCGGAAGTGAAGGCCAACAAGCTGAGTTTCCTCGATGGCGTGAAGAAGGGCACCTTCACCGTGCCGGGTGATGGCGTGATCGATTTCAGACCGGTGTTCAAGCTGCTGGACGAGCGCGGTTACAAAGGGTGGATGGTGGTGGAGGCCGAGCAGGATCCGGCGCTGGCCAACCCGTTCGAGTATGCGGTGAAGGCGCGCCGTTATATTCGGGAAACCGCCGGCATTTAGGCGGCGAGGGGCAATAGAGATCGAGGGGCGCCGCCGGCGCCCCTTTTTTGATGGCGGTGCGTTAGCCGCCGAGCGTTTGCCAGGTTGTGACCTGGCTGCCCGGCCACGGGGTGGCGGCGTATACGCCACGGGCGATCGCCCGAGCGAGGGTGTCCGCCGCCAGCGCGCCGATCTGCAGCACCGCCAGTTCACGGCTGCCCTGCACCTCGCGCTGCCCGGTGGACAGGGCGAACACCACGTCGCCGTCAAACGGGCTGTGCAGCGGGCGGATGGCGCGCGCCATGCCGTCTTGCGCCATGATGGCCACCCGTTTCAACTCCACCCGCGTCAGCGCCAGGTCGGTGGCGATGCAGGCCAGGGTGGTGTTCTTTCTGCCGCCCTGCGGCTCTGGCACCATCCCGTCTTCGCCCTGCGCGCGCAGCTGCGCCAGAGCCGCCGCGCCGCCGTTGCCGAATTCACCATCGATTTCATAGGGCGTCGCCCAGAAGGCGCGGGTGCCGGGCGCTACCACCGCACCCAGGCTGTTGACCGCCACCAGTGCGCCGACGGTAGCGCCATTGGCGGCAACGATCGATGCCGAACCGAGCCCGCCTTTCAGCTTGCCCATGCCGGTCATGGCGCCGTAGCCGGCGCCGACGGTGCCCAGTGGAAAGTCCAGGCCGGCCTTGCCGACCGCGTCGATGCCCAGTTGGCGATACGGCGGCGTGAGCTGCCAGTTTTTATCGCCGCCGTTGGCCAGGTCGTACAGGCAGGCGGTGGGCACGATAGGTGAGACCGGCACGCCGGGAGCCGGCCGCAGCGCATAGCCTCTGCCTTGTAGCCCGAGCCAGGCCGCGACGCCGTCCGCCGCCGCCAGGCCGTATACCGAACCGCCGCTGAACGTCAGCGCATCGATGGTCTGTACCAAATTGTCCTCACCCAGCGCGTCGGTTTCACGGGTGGCGGGGCCGCCGCCGCGCACGTCCACGGCGGCAATCGCCGGGCCGTCCGGCAGGATCACCGTCGCGCCGGTGCGCACCCGGCTGTCCTGCGCCACGCCGACCTTCAGGCCGGGTACATCGGTAATCAGGTTGCGGGCGCCAGGGCGCCCGGCGGCGGAAGTTGGCATAGCGGCACCTAATGGGGTGAAGGGGGGGAACATGCCGGCGGCGGTCAGGCCGGCCAGCGCGTGTAAAAAGGTTCGGCGGTTGATATTCAGGGGCCGGCGCAGCGGCCCCTGCGGGGGGATGATATCACGCATCGGCGCGCGGCTGCCCGGAGCGAAAACGCGCCATATGGTAGGCATCGACCAGCACGCCGTCGCGCATGGCGAAAGCGCGGCTGGTGCCTTCAATCTCAAAACCGAACTTGCGATACAGCGCGATGGCCGCCGGGTTGTCGGTAAACACCGTCAGTTCGATGCGCTCGATGGCCGCCCAGTTGTCGCACAGGTCGATCATCGCCTGCATCAGGCGGCTGCCGACGCCTTTACCGTGGTAGCGCGGATCGACGCCGATGCCGAAGGTGGCCACGTGGCGGCGGCGCACGCGCTGATTCAGCATCACGGCTAACTGACCGACAAGCTGTCTGTCAACGAAGGCCGCCAGGTTATGCGTGCCCGGTTCGGGATTGGCGAGGCGTTTATGCCACAGGTCGACGGTCGGTAGCGGTAGGTGCAGCGTATCGCGGTAGACGGGCATCTGAGAATAAAGATGATGCAGGGCCTGCGCATCCGATGTTTCCACGTGGCGTATCGCGATCTCGCTCATCTCGCTGCTCCTTTTGCTTACCGGTTGAATAACCTCTGAATTTATCCGTTTACTGCCTTGAGTCAATATTATTTCAACGGGTCAAAAAAAACGCTTTACAGGTGCGAATGATAATGATTATTATTGCGATGCGTTCCGGGGAGGGCATCAACCCTTGATACTCTCGCTGCGAAGGCACGACATTGCTCACATTGCTTCCAGTGTTTACTTAGCCAGCTCGGGTGCTGGCTTTTTTTTTGCCCTTTTTCAGCCGGTTCCGCTTTCAACAAATCCGCTGCCCATTCGCTGTTTCATTCCATCGAAATTTTTGAACAGAGGCATGAGTTTTTTACGCTTTCTTATTCTGCTGGCAGGACTAGACTGTAAAAAAACATTGAGGAGAGTTGAAAATGATTTATGTACGTAAAGCGGAAGACCGCGGCCACGCCAATCATGGCTGGCTGGATAGCTGGCACACCTTCTCATTTGCCGATTATTACGATCCGAACTTTATGGGGTTCTCGGCGCTGCGAGTGATCAACGAAGATGTGATCGACGCAGGGCAGGGTTTCGGTACTCACCCGCATAAAGACATGGAAATCCTGACCTACGTGCTGAGCGGCACGGTGGAACACCAGGACAGCATGGGCAACAAGGAGCAGATCCAGGCCGGCGAATTCCAGATCATGAGCGCGGGCACCGGGGTGCGTCACTCCGAGTACAATGCCAATCAGGATCGCCCGTTGCACCTGTACCAGATTTGGATCATTCCGGATCAGGTCGGGCTGGAGCCGCGCTACGAGCAGCGCATGTTTGATGCGCCGCAGGGCCGTCAGCTGGTGCTGTCGCCGGATGCGCGCGACGGTTCGCTGAAGGTGTTCCAGGATATGACGCTGTCGCGTTGGGCGCTGAATAAAGGCGAGCAGGGGGAATGCCCGATCGCCGCCGGCCGCCGCGTTTGGATCCAGGTGGTGCGCGGCAAGGTCTCGGTCAACGGCCAGACCGCCGGCATCAGTGACGCGTTCGCGGTGTGGGATGAATCGGCGCTGACCATTCAAGCCGACGAAGAGAGCGAAATCCTGCTATTCGATCTGCCGCCGGTGTGATTAAGCGGTAAATTTCAAGGGCTCACGGCGTGAGCCCTTTTTGCGTTGGCCGTCGCATAACCGACAATATCGGCCCGCCGTTTTTTTTGCTAAAATGGCTGCCCATTCACGGTTAGTCAGTTCATTGATAATGAAGAAAAAACGGCCGGTACTCCAGGATGTGGCGGACAAGGTGGGCGTGACCAAGATGACGGTGAGCCGTTATCTGCGCAATCCCGACCAGGTTTCTGCCGCCCTGCAGCAAAAAATCGCCGTCGCGCTGGATGAGCTGGGCTACATCCCCAACCGCGCGCCGGACATCCTCTCCAACGCCACCAGCCGGGCGATTGGCGTGCTGTTGCCGTCGCTGACCAACCAGGTGTTCGCCGAAGTGCTGCGCGGCATCGAAAGCGTCACCGACGCGCACAACTACCAGACCATGCTGGCGCACTATGGTTACCTGCCGGAGCGTGAAGAAGAGCGTCTGACTTCGCTGCTTTCTTACAATATCGACGGCCTGATCCTGTCTGAGCGCCACCATACGCCGCGCACCCTGAAGATGATCGAGGTGGCGGGCATTCCGGTGGTGGAACTGATGGACTGCGTCTCGCCGTGCATCGATCTGGCGGTGGGCTTCAACAACTTCGAGGCGGCGCGCCAGATGACCCAGCAGATCATCGCGCACGGCCACCGTCACGTAGTCTATTTCGGCGCTCGCCAGGATGAGCGTACTATTATCAAGCAGCAGGGGTATGAGCAGGCGATGCGTGAATCCGGCCTGGAGCCGTACAGCATCATGACCGTGCGTTCTTCCTCTTATTCCGCCGGCGGGGAGCTGTTGCGCCAGGCGCAGCGTGACTATCCGCAGATCGACAGTATCTTCTGCACCAACGATGACCTGGCGATCGGCGCGGCCTTCGAATGCCAGCGGCAGGGGCTGTCGATCCCGCAGGAGATGGCGATCGCTGGCTTCCACGGCCATGACATCGGCCAGGTGATGGTGCCGAAGCTGGCCAGCGTGCTGACGCCGCGTGAACGCATGGGGCAGATCGGCGCCGAGCGCTTGCTGGCCCGGCTGCGCGGCGAAACGGTGTGCCCGCGCATGGTGGACGTCGGTTTCACCGTGATCCCCGGCGGCAGTATCTGAGCCATTTTAACGTTCTGTTTTAACACCCTTTCTTTTTGCAGCGCGCCCTGAGGCGCGCTGGTTATCCCGCCTGTAAGCCCGCAGCTCGTTGCCGACATAAGTTTGATCTCTGTCCCAGAACGCGAATTTTAGCCGGTTACCCGGTTCCGGCGCACTCGTTGTTACCGGTATCATGATACCGGTAACAACGAGTGCGCGGTCATCTTGCTGCAAGACTGAACCTCTGACTCAACAACACCTACAGCTCTTCTTAAACACCGGGAAAGAGCCTAAAAATAAAACAACCGCACGCTTTACGCCTATCGTAAAGAGAGTCGCGATAAAAGGTTGGAGAAAAACTATGCCATTAGTGATTGTTGCAGGCGGCGTAGCGCTGCTGCTGCTGCTGATGATCCGCTTCAAGCTGAACGGCTTTATCTCTCTGGTTCTGGTTGCCCTGGCGGTCGGGATTGCACAGGGTATGCCGGTCGATAAGGTCATCGGCTCCATCAAGGCCGGCGTGGGCGGCACGCTGGGCAGCCTGGCGCTGATCATGGGCTTCGGCGCCATGCTCGGCAAGCTGCTGGCGGACTGCGGCGGCGCACAGCGCATCGCCACCACGCTGATCGACAAGTTCGGTAGAAAACACATTCAATGGGCGGTGGTGCTGACCGGTTTCACCGTCGGCTTCGCGCTGTTCTACGAAGTGGGCTTCGTGCTGCTGCTGCCGCTGGTGTTCACCATCGCCGCCTCCGCGCGCATTCCGCTGCTTTACGTCGGCGTGCCGATGGCCGCCGCGCTGTCGGTGACTCACGGCTTCCTGCCGCCGCACCCAGGCCCGACCGCCATCGCTACCATCTTCCATGCTGACATGGGTAAAACCCTGCTGTACGGCACGCTGCTGGCGATCCCGACGGTGATCCTGGCTGGCCCGGTCTACGCCCGCTTCCTGAAAGGCATTGACAAGCCGGTGCCGGAAGGCCTGTACAACCCGAAAACCTTTACCGACGCGGAGATGCCAAGCTTTGGCGTCAGCGTCGCCACGTCGCTGGTGCCGGTGATCCTGATGGCGCTGCGCGCGGTCGCTGAAATGGTGCTGCCGAAGGGCCACAGCCTGCTGCGCTTCGCCGAGTTCTTCGGCGACCCGGTGATGGCCACCCTGATCGCCGTGCTGATCGCCATCTTCACCTTCGGCCTGAACCGTGGCCGTACCATGGATGAAGTGATGGGCACCATCACCGACTCGATTAAAATCATCGCCATGATGCTGTTGATCATTGGCGGCGGCGGCGCCTTCAAGCAGGTGCTGGTGGACAGCGGCGTTGAGAAGTACATCGCCGGCCTGATGGAAGGCAGCAACGTTTCGCCGATCCTGATGGCCTGGTCGATCGCTGCTGCGCTGCGTCTGGCGCTGGGTTCCGCCACCGTGGCGGCGATCACCGCCGGCGGCATCGTGGCGCCGCTGATCGCCACCACCGGCGTCAGCCCTGAGCTGATGGTGATTGCGGTCGGTTCCGGCAGCGTCATCTTCTCGCACGTCAACGATCCGGGCTTCTGGCTGTTCAAGGAGTACTTCAACCTGAGCATCATGGAAACCATCAAATCCTGGTCGGTGTTGGAAACCATTATCTCGGTGTGCGGCCTGGTGGGCTGTCTGCTGCTGGCGACGGTCGTATAATCTTTATCCGGCGCCCTGCGGGGCGTCGGCGTTCCAGAGTATCTTTATCAGTTGGGACGCATTTGGCGCGCTCGCGCCAGTTCCCATAAGGGCATGACACAATGAGTAATCCGCAGAATCACGTATTTGTTTTGATGGGCGTTTCCGGCAGCGGCAAATCCGCCGTGGCCAGCGCTGTCGCTCACCAGGCCAACGCCGCCATGCTGGATGGTGACTACCTGCACCCGCGCGCCAACATCATCAAAATGTCCTCCGGGCATGCGTTGGACGACAACGATCGCGCGCCGTGGCTGGCGGCTCTGAACGACGCCATCTTCGCCATGCAGCGCACCAACGACGTGTCGCTGCTGGTGTGCTCGGCGCTGAAGAAAAGCTATCGCGATCGCCTGCGCGACGGCAATCTCAACCTGCATTTCCTGTATCTGAAAGGCGACCAGTCGGTGATCGAGGAGCGTCTGAAGCAACGCAAGGGCCACTTCTTCAAGCCGCAGATGTTGATTTCCCAGTTCGCCACGCTGGAAGAGCCGGGCGAGCAGGAACCGGATGTGCAAGCGATCGACATCAACCAGCCGTTGGACGGCGTGGTCGCCGATACGCTCGCCCATATTCGCCGCGTTACCGCCCGCTAAGCGCGGACCGTTGTCGGCGCCGCCAGGCGCCTACAGCTTCATGTAAGCCCGCACGCCATCCAAGAACATCTGGGTCGACAGCATCACCAGAATCAGCCCCATCAACCGCTCCAGCGCGCTGACGCCTTTGCTGCCCAGCAGGCGCAGGAACAGGTTCGACATCAGCAAAATGGCCGCAGAGAGACCCCAGGCGATCAGCAGCGCCGCCACCAGATGGGGCAACTGATGCGGGTATTGGTGCGATAGCAGCATCAATGCAGCCAGAATCGACGGCCCGGCCACCAGCGGGATCGCCAGCGGCACCAGGAACGGCTCCTCGCCGGCGGACAGCCCGGAGCTATTTCCCTCCTGCGAGGGAAAGATCATCTTGATGGCGATCAGAAACAGGATGATGCCGCCGGAAATGGAGACGGTTTCGGTACGCAGGTTGAGGAACGCCAGAATTTTCTCGCCGGCGAACAGAAAGATCAGCATCAGCAGCAGGGCGATCAGCAGCTCGCGGATCAACACCACGCGGCGGCGGCGCGGTTCCAGGTGCTTGAGCACCGACATGAAAATCGGCAGGTTGCCCAGCGGATCCATAATTAAAAACAGCAATACCGTAGCGGAAATCATCTCTGTCATGGTGACCTCGTGATCGTGAAAACGCCTCGGCCTTTCCGGCCGCGTCCTTGCCTATAAGAAGGATTGCTGAGAAATCCCCAGCCATCGAATAAATTCACTTTGCGCCCGCGCCGACATTTTGTAAGGTGAGGAGATATTGCACACAACTCGTTATCACCTAATAAGCCCTTATCCGGGCGGGACACAGATATTATGAAAAACGTTGGTTTCATCGGTTGGCGCGGAATGGTCGGCTCGGTTCTCATGCAACGCATGACGGAAGAGCGCGATTTCGACGCCATTCGCCCGGTCTTTTTCTCCACCTCGCAGCACGGTTCCGCCGCGCCGGCCTTTGGCGGCCAGCAAGGCACGCTGCAGGATGCGTATGACATCGACGCGCTGAGCGCGCTCGATATCATTATTACCTGTCAGGGCGGCGATTATACCAACGAAGTTTATCCTAAGCTGCGCGCCAGCGGTTGGCAGGGTTACTGGATCGACGCGGCCTCGTCGCTGCGCATGCAGGACGACGCCATCATCATCCTGGATCCGGTCAACCACGCGGTGATCCAGCAGGGCCTGGACAAAGGCATCAAAACCTTCGTCGGCGGCAACTGCACCGTCAGCCTGATGCTGATGTCGCTCGGCGGCCTGTTCGCCAACGATCTGGTGGAGTGGGCGTCGGTCGCCACCTACCAGGCGGCCTCCGGCGGCGGCGCGCGCCACATGCGCGAACTGCTGACCCAAATGGGCATGCTGCATGCCGACGTGGCGAAAGAGCTGCAGAACCCGGCCTCCGCGATTCTGGATATCGAACGCAAGGTGACCGAGGCCACCCGCAGCGGCAAACTGCCGACCGATAACTTCGGCGTGCCGCTGGCCGGCAGCCTGATCCCGTGGATCGACAAGCAGCTCGACAACGGCCAGAGCCGCGAAGAGTGGAAAGGCCAGGCGGAAACCAACAAGATCCTGAACACCGCCAGCGTGATCCCGGTCGACGGTCTGTGCGTGCGCGTCGGCGCGCTGCGCTGCCACAGCCAGGCGTTCACGCTGAAGCTGAAAAAAGACGTGTCGCTGCCGGAAATCGAGCAGATGCTGGCGACGCACAACGACTGGGTGCGCGTGATCCCGAACGACCGCGAACTGACCATGCGCGAACTGACGCCGGCGGCGGTGACCGGCACGCTGAATACGCCGGTCGGCCGTCTGCGCAAGCTGAATATGGGGCCGGAGTATCTATCGGCGTTCACCGTGGGCGACCAGCTGCTGTGGGGCGCGGCCGAGCCGCTGCGACGCATGTTGCGCATCCTGCTGTAAACCCGCTCGCCAGTTCATCTGTTGTATTTCAAAGCCCGCTTATTGCGGGCTTTTTCATATGAGCGGAGTCATGTCGGTATGGTCTGAATGTGGTTACAAGTTAATCTTCCCTGTGATATTTATAAGCGCATTGGCAACATAGCGCAGGTATAGGGATATGATTTCCAACGAAGGATTGCAGGTCGCGCTTTCACCCGTGCAGCTAGCGGCCGTGATGTCGGATAGCACGGTCACAGAAGGGGAAACCTGGGGTAATCGGCTCATGGGTGGACTGGGTTTAGCGGGGGGAGTCGTCGAACTTCTTGGGGCTGGGGTGATGTGCTATGCGCCTGACCCAACATTGTTAACCAAAGTGGGATGCGTGGTCGTTGGCACTCATAGCATGGATAGCATAAAAACCGCATCAAATCAGATTATTACCGGCCGATCATTGACTACAGACACTTACAAGTCGGCGGTTTTGCTGGCTCAGAGTCTGGGGGCCGACGAAGATATGGCTTACAACGTCGGTTTAACGGTAGATATTGCCGTTCCTTTGGTGTTTGCAACCGCTTTAGGCGCTGTACGCGTGGCTTCCGTTCGGGTGGGGCAATTAAAATTGCTTGAACACGAGTCTATAGCCGGTGCAAAAGGAGGTGGGCACACCATTGCTAAGCATGTTGCTAAAAGTTCAGAAGCGCTGCTGGAGCGCTTGGCAAAGAGTCCTGGTTTACAGTCAGCCTCGACATTTACAGATTTACGTACTGCTGAAGACGCGATTAGTCGGGCGTTGAAAGTGAATAACGCGCTTATTAAGCGCTGGGCGCAACAGCCTACTTCGGCCAACGTGCTTGAACTCACGCATAAGGTGGGTAAAGCGGTTGGTTTTGGCTACAGGCAAGGAAGCACAATTCAATTAACGTCCAACAGCGTGCGGGTTGTCTTGCTAAAGAAAATTTACAACGGTAAGCCGTATTACATTTTAACCGCTTACCCCATTATCAGATAAGGGACCCTATGGGCTTTTCAGTCGCTAATCTCGGTACACTTGTGCGTGTTTTTTTTGGGCAAGATTATGATTTATTTGGAGAGTCTGTAGAAGAGATCCTGGCCTCTTATCGGGAGACGGAAAATACCGCGACAGTGAGAAAAACCGTCGATGAAGCACGAGCGTTGCTGGCGCAATATCCTGAGGAACAACAGCTTGAACTTGCTGTTGCTGAACTTGCTGATGGGGAGTTTGCGCCAGCGCCATGGGGATACACAGCGCGATCGTTTCTTGAGAAGGTGATCTCTGCTTTGGAATAGGCGATACCTGCTGCTTCTGTACTTTGTTGTAAACCCGCACTTCCTGGGGGCTGAGCGCTTTCAGCCCCCTAACGCCTTATTTTCCGCCTTTTTGTTCGCTGCGCGCCGCGTCGGGCAGCGTTATCGCAAGCCTCGTTTCATTGGGCTGTACCCCGCATCTCTTCTCGTCGGCCGCCGCATGCAGATGCCGTCAGGCTGGCAGTTTTCTTAATGAAGAATTTTCCTCACCAATGCCGAGCAGTTTTTAACAGACATTGGCTATGCTTAACGCAGGGGTGAACACTTTTTCACCATGACTGAAATATTTCAAAAAATAAGCATAAAGAGCGAAATTCAGGTCGGCAGAGTAAAGATTGGTCAATAACCGACCGCAATCACGCTTTAGAGTCCGAATGCATTGCATGATGACCAAAACGGCCAAGGAATAATCAACAAGCCGTGCTTAGATCATGCTGTTAATCTAAGGAAGAAGACTATGCCTGTACTTCCCGATCGTGACGTGATTGATCAGATCATCTCCGGCCATTACGCCGATCCCTTCGCTCTGCTTGGCATGCATGCGACCGATAACGGTCTGCAGGTGCGCGCGCTGCTGCCGGACGCCGGCGCAGTCTGGTTGGTGGAACAGCAAACCGGCCGGCGGCTGGTGCAGCTGAACTGCGACGATCCGCGCGGTTTCTTCAGCGCGGTGGTGCCGCGGCGCAAAAATCCTTTCCGCTATCAGCTGCAGGTCAGCTGGCGCGATCATCAACAGATCGTCGACGATCCTTATCGGTTCGGCCCGCTGCTGCAGGATATCGACAGTTGGCTATTGGCTGAGGGTACGCATTTGCGCCCCTATGAACGGCTGGGCGCCCACCTCGTCACACTGGATGGCATCGACGGCGTCAGCTTTGCGGTCTGGGCGCCCAACGCCCAGCGTGTTTCGGTGGTGGGGGAATTCAACTTCTGGGACGGCCGCCGCCACCCGATGCGTCTGCGGCGTGAAAACGGCATCTGGGAGCTGTTCTTGCCCGGCGTGCAGGCCGGCCAGCTGTACAAATATGAAATCGTCGATTGCTACGGCAATACTCAGTTGAAAGCCGATCCTTACGCCTTCGAGGCGCAGATGCGCCCGGATACCGCCTCGCTGGTGGCGCCGCTGCCGGAGGTGGTGCCGTCGACGCCGGCGCGCCGCCGCGCCAACGATTTTGACCAGCCGATCGCCATCTACGAGGTGCATATCGGCTCATGGCGCCGCCACACTGACAACCACTTCTGGCTCAGCTACGGCGAGCTGGCAGTGCAGCTGATCGATTATGTGAAGGGCATGGGATTCACCCATATCGAGCTGCTGCCGATCAACGAGCACCCGTTCGACGGCAGCTGGGGCTATCAGCCGCTGGGGCTGTATGCGCCGACCCGGCGCTTCGGCACGCCGGCCGACTTCAGGGCGTTTGTGGCGGCGGCGCATGAGGCGGGCATCAACGTGATCCTCGACTGGGTGCCGGGGCACTTCCCGAGCGACGCCTACGGCCTGGCGAATTTCGATGGCACTGCGCTGTACGAATACGCCGATCCGCGCGAGGGCTACCATCAGGACTGGAATACGCTGATTTACAACTACGGTCGCCACGAGGTGCACAACTACCTGGCGGGCAACGCGCTGTATTGGCTGGAGCGCTTCGGCATCGACGCGCTGCGGGTCGATGCGGTGGCGTCGATGATCTATCGCGATTACAGCCGCGCCGACGGCGAGTGGGTGCCGAATTACTACGGCGGCAACGAGAATCTGGAGGCCATCGCCTTCCTGCGTTATACCAACCAGACTATCGGCCAGGCGCAGCCGGGCGCGGTGACGTTGGCGGAGGAGTCCACCGACTATCCCGGCGTCACCCTGCCGCCGGACGCCAACGGCCTGGGGTTCCATTACAAATGGAACCTCGGCTGGATGCACGACACGCTCAATTATATGAAGTGCGATCCGGTGCACCGCAAGTATCACCACAACCAGATGACCTTCGGCATGCTGTACGCCTATACCGAGAACTTCGTGTTGCCTATCTCGCACGATGAAGTGGTGCACGGTAAAAAATCGATCCTCGACCGCATGCCGGGCGACGCCTGGCAGAAGTTCGCCAACCTGCGCGCCTATTACGGTTTTATGTGGGCGCATCCGGGCAAAAAGCTGCTGTTTATGGGCTGCGAGTTCGCGCAGGGGCGCGAGTGGAATTTCGATACCAGCCTCGACTGGCATTTATTGGAAGGGTTGGATAACTGGCATAACGGCGTGCAGCGGCTGGTGCGCGATCTGAACCACTGCTACCGGCAGCAGGCGCCGCTGTATGAGCGCGACTACTTCCCGGATGGCTTCGAGTGGCTGGTGGTCGACGATCACGACAACTCGGTGTTTGCCTTCGCACGCTACGATTCGCAGGGCAATGAGCTGATCGCCATCAGCAACTTTACCCCGGTGCCGCGCTATCGCTACCGCATCGGCATTTCCCGCGCCGGTGACTATCGCGAGATCCTCAATACCGATTCGCACCACTATCACGGCAGCAACGCCGGCAATCAGGGGCGGGTCTCTTCCGAAGCGGTCGGCAGCCATGGCCGCGATTTCTCTATCAGCGTGACGTTGCCGCCATTGTCGACCATTTACCTGCTGCGGGAGGCGCCATGACCGAGCTGACGGCTGGCCTCGCCGCGCCGCTGGGCGCGCAGTATGACGGCGAAGGCATCAACTTTACCCTGTACTCGGCGCACGCCGAACGGGTGGAGCTGTGCCTGTTCGACGGCCAGCAGCGCGAAGTGCGCCTGCCGCTGCCGGCGCGCAGCGGCGATATCTGGCATGGCTATTTGCCGGGCGGCAAGCCGGGACAACGTTACGGTTACCGGGTCTACGGCCCGTTTGATCCGGCGAATGGGCAGCGCTTCAACCCCAACAAACTGGCGCTCGATCCGGCCGCGCGCGCGGTGGAAGGGCCGGTGGCGGATCACCCGCACCTCCACGGCGGTTACGAGCAGCCGGACCCGCACGACAGCGCGGAGCTGATGCCGAAGTGCGTGGTGGTGGACGAACGGTACGACTGGCAGGACGATCGCCCGCCCGCCACGCCCTGGGGGCAGACGGTGATTTACGAAGCGCACGTGCGCGGTCTGACGCTGCTGCACCCGCAGATCCCGCCGGCGCTGCGCGGCAGCTTCGCCGCATTGGGGCACCCGGCGATGATCGCCCACTTCAAACGCCTCGGTATCACCGCGCTGGAACTGTTGCCGGTGCAGCAACATACCTCCGAACCGCGCCTGCAGCGGTTGGGGCTGATCAACTATTGGGGCTATAACGTGCTGGCGCCCTATGCGCCGGACAACCGCTACGCCAGCCTGAGCATCGATGCCACGCCGCTGAACGAATTCCGCGATGCGGTCAAGGCGCTGCACCAAGCTGGCATCGAGGTGATCCTCGACGTGGTGTTTAACCACAGCGCCGAGCTGGATATGGACGGGCCGATGCTGTCGCTGAGCGGCATCGATAACCTGAGCTACTACTGGCTGACGCCCGAAGGGGACTATGTCAACGATACCGGCTGCGGCAACACGCTGCGGTTGGATCAGCCGCAGGGCGTGGCCTGGGTGATGGATTGCCTGCATTTTTGGGTGCGGGAGTGCCACGTCGACGGCTTCCGCTTCGATCTGGGCAGCGTGCTCGGCCGCACGCCGGGGTTCGATCGCGATGCGCCGCTGTTCCAGGCGATGCTGGCGGACGATCTGCTGTCGCGCTGCAAGCTGATCGCCGAACCCTGGGACATTGGCCCCGGCGGCTATCAGGTGGGGGCATTTCCCGGCCGCTTCGCCGAATGGAACGACCATTACCGCGACGACATGCGCCGTTTCTGGCTGCAGAGCGGCGTGTCGCTCGGCCAGTTCGCCCGGCGTTTTGCCGCCTCCAGCGATCTGTACAACCAGCGCGGGCGGGCGCCTTACGCCACCGTCAACATGCTGACCGCCCATGACGGGTTTACCCTGCAGGACGTGGTCAGCTTCAACGAGAAACACAATCAGCCGAACGGCGAGGGCAACCGCGACGGCAGCGATCGCAATTTCAGCAACAACCACGGCGTCGAAGGCCTGGTCGCCGACGACGCCATTGTGCAACGCCGCAGGGCCAGCCAGCGGGCGATGCTCGCCACGCTGTTGCTGTCCCAGGGCACGCCGATGCTGCTGGCCGGCGATGAACAGGGACACAGCCAGCAGGGGAACAACAATGCCTATTGTCAGGACAACGCCACCACCTGGCTCGATTGGGCCACGGCGGACGATGCGCTGACCGATTACGTCGCGGCGCTGATCGCGCTGCGCCGCCAGATCCCCGCGCTGCAGCAGGACCGCTGGTGGCAGCAGGACGACGGCAGCGTGCAGTGGCTGAACGCGCAAGGCCAGCCGCTCGACGCGCAGCAGTGGGAGCGGGGCGAGCCGCTCATGCAGATCCTGCTGTCGCAGCGCTGGCTGCTGCTGGTCAACGCCACGCCGCAAACGACGGAGATGAGATTGCCGGAAGGCGATTGGCAGGTTGTCGCTCCCTTCACTCAGGAAGACTCACGGGCGGTATTGCCCGCCTGGCACCAGGCCGCGCGCTCGCTTTGCGTACTGGTACGGAAATAATAAAAGGAGTCCGCTATGGTTAGGTTTGAAAATAAAGACCCCCTGATGTTGGCGCGCCAGTTGCCGATTAAATCCGTAGCGCTGATCCTGGCCGGCGGCCGCGGCTCACGTTTGAAAGATTTGACCTCCACCCGCGCCAAGCCCGCCGTCCACTTTGGCGGCAAATTCCGCATCATCGATTTCGCCTTGTCGAACTGCCTGAACTCCGGCATCCGCCGCATCGGCGTGATCACCCAATACCAGTCGCACACGCTGGTGCAGCACATTCAACGCGGCTGGTCGTTCCTCAACGAGGAAATGAACGAGTTCGTCGATCTGCTGCCGGCCCAGCAGCGCCTCAGCACCGAGCATTGGTACAAGGGCACCGCCGACGCGGTGTACCAGAACCTGGATATCATCCGCCGCTACGAGGCCGAATACGTGGTGATCCTGGCGGGCGATCACATCTACAAGATGGATTATTCACGCATGCTGATCGATCACGTCGAGAAGGGCGCTCAGTGCACCGTGGCCTGCCTGCCGGTGCCGCGCAGCGAAGCCGGCGAATTCGGCGTGATGAAGGTGGATGAAAGCGACCGTATCATCGAGTTTCTGGAAAAGCCCGCCGATCCGCCGGCGATGCCGGGCAACCCGGATATGTCGCTGGCCAGCATGGGCATCTATATTTTTAATGCCGCCTACCTGTTCCAGCTGCTGCAAGAGGATATGTCGACCCCCGGCTCCAGCCACGATTTCGGCAAGGATCTGATCCCGAAAATCACCGCGCAGCAGGCGGCGTGGGCGCATCCGTTTACCTTGTCCTGCGTGACGTCCAATCCCGATCTGCCGCCGTACTGGCGCGATGTGGGCACGTTGGACGCCTATTGGCGCGCCAATCTCGATCTGGCGTCGGTGACGCCGGAGCTGGACATGTACGACCGCGCCTGGCCGATCCGCACCCACATGGAACCGCTGCCGCCGGCCAAGTTTGTGCAGGATCGCTCCGGCAGCCATGGCATGACCATGAACTCGCTGGTGTCCGGCGGTTGCATCGTGTCCGGGTCGGTGGTGGTGCATTCGGTGCTGTTCCCGCGCGTGCGAGTGAACTCGTTCTGCACCATCGACTCTACCGTATTGTTGCCGGACGTGAACGTCGGCCGTTCCTGCCGCCTGCGGCGCTGCATCATCGACCGCGCCTGTCATATTCCGGAGGGCATGGTGATCGGGGAAAACGCCGATGAGGACAGCAAGCGTTTCTATCGCTCGGAAGGCGGCATCGTGCTGGTGACGCGCGAAATGTTGTCAAAATTGTGAGTTAACGTGGGGGCAGAACGATAGCCTGCCGCCCGATGAACGGTTCGATGGCTTGCGCAACGCGGCACACATAACAGCGGCAAGCCTGCTTTATTTCTTATCCAGAGGCCTTCGGCCGACTTTCAGGAGTGATAATGCAGGTCTTACACGTATGTTCTGAAATGTTCCCCCTGCTGAAAACGGGCGGACTCGCAGACGTGGTTGGCGCGCTGCCGGCGGCGCAAATCGCCGAAGGCGCCGATGTTCGGGTGCTATTGCCCGCTTTCCCTGACGTACGCAACGGCATACCCGACACCGTGCTGGTGGCGGAAATCGACTCGTTCGCCGGGCGGGTTGGCCTGCGTTACGGCACCTACCATGGCGTGGGCATCTATCTCATCGATGCGCCCTGGCTGTATGACCGGCCGGGCAGCCCGTACCACGATCAGTCTATGTACGCCTACCCCGACAACCACCGCCGCTTTGCGCTGCTGGGCTGGATGGCCTGCGAGCTGGCCAAGGGGCTGGATCGCTACTGGCGGCCGCAATTGGTGCATGCCCACGACTGGCACGCCGGTCTTAGCTGTGCCTATCTGGCCGCCAACGGCCACCCGGCGCGTTCGGTGTTCACGGTGCATAACCTGGCCTATCAAGGGCTGTTTTCCGCCCATCACGTGACCGAACTGTGGCTGCCGGCGTCGTTTTACAACGTCTATGGCCTGGAGTTCTACGGCCAGATGTCGTTCCTCAAGGCCGGGCTGTTTTATGCCGACCACGTGACCGCCGTCAGCCCGACCTATGCGCGCGAGATCACCCGGCCGGAGTTCGGCTACGGCATGGAGGGGCTGCTACAGGAGCGGCAGCGGCAGGGCAGGCTGAGCGGCATCCTCAACGGGGTGGACGACAAGATTTGGGATCCGGCCCACGACCCGCGGCTGAGCGCCCGCTATGACGCCGACGATCTGAAAAGCAAGGTCAAAAACAAGCTGCATCTGCAAAAGGCCATGGGGCTGAAGGTGGACGAATCGCTGCCGGTGTTCGCGGTGGTGAGCCGATTGACCAGCCAAAAAGGCCTGGATCTGGTGCTGCAGGCGTTGCCTGAACTGCTGGCGCAGGGCGGGCAGCTGGCGCTGCTGGGCGCCGGCGATGCGGTGCTGCAACAGGCGTTTCTGGCCGCCGCCGCCGACTACCCTGAACAGGTCGGCGTGCAGATCGGTTATCACGAATCCTTCTCCCACCGCATCATCGGCGGCGCCGACGTTATTCTGGTGCCGAGCCGCTTCGAGCCCTGCGGTCTGACGCAGCTCTACGGTCTGAAGTACGGCACGCTGCCGCTGGTGCGCCGCACCGGCGGGCTGGCGGACACGGTGGTGGACTGCGCGCTGGAGAACCTGGCCGACGGCACCGCCAGCGGATTCGTGTTCGACGATTGCGACGCCGTCGCGCTGGGCAACGCCATCCGCCGCGCCATGGTGCTGTGGAGCCGGCCGAAACACTGGCGCCACGTTCAGCGCCACGCGATGAGCGTGGACTTCGGCTGGCCGGTGGCGGCGAAAGAGTATTTATCGCTTTATCAACGCTTGTAGCCCGCGTTTCGCGTCTCGGGTTGACGCGCGGCGGGCAGCCGTAAGGGTAGATTGTCGGGGCGCGGCGTGCCGCGTCCATGTTCAGCGGAGCCCGCTATTCCGCGGCGAATGGCGGGGCTCCCCACAAGGGATTAAAAAGCCATGACTTCACCGTTTAGTTACACCTCACCTACGGTCAGTGTGGAAGCGCTGAAACACTCCATCGCCTATAAGCTGATGTTTATCGTCGGCAAGGATCCGGCCATCGCCAACCGGCACGATTGGCTGAACGCCGTGCTGTTCGCGGTGCGCGATCGCATGGTGGAGCGCTGGCTGCGTTCCAACCGCGCCCAGCTGTCTCAAGACGTGCGGCAGGTGTATTACCTGTCGATGGAGTTCCTGATCGGCCGCACCCTGTCAAACGCGCTGCTGTCGATGGGCATCTATCAGGACATCGACAACGCGCTGAACGAGATGGGGCTGAACCTGGCGGAGCTGCTGGAGGAAGAAAACGACCCCGGGCTTGGTAACGGCGGCCTGGGCCGGCTGGCGGCCTGTTTCCTCGACTCGCTGGCGACGCTGGCGCTGCCGGGGCGCGGCTACGGCATTCGCTATGAATACGGCATGTTCAAGCAGAACATCGTCAACGGCCAACAGATGGAGTCGCCGGACTACTGGCTGGAGTACGGCAATCCGTGGGAGTTTCCGCGCCATAACACCCGCTACAAGGTGCGCTTCGGCGGCCGCGTGCAGCAGGAGGGGGCCAAGGCGCGCTGGCTGGAGACCGAAGAGGTCGTGGCCATCGCCTACGATCAGGTGATCCCCGGTTTTGACACCGACGCCACCAATACGCTGCGGTTGTGGGGCGCGCAGGCCAGTAATGAGATCAACCTCGGCAAGTTCAACCAGGGCGATTACTTCGCGGCGGTGGAAGACAAAAACCACTCGGAGAACGTGTCGCGCGTGCTCTATCCGGACGATTCGACCTCCTCCGGGCGCGAGCTGCGGCTGCGGCAGGAGTATTTCCTGGTGTCGGCCACGGTGCAGGATATTCTCAACCGCCATTGGTTGATGCACAAAACCTTCGACAACCTGGCGGACAAGATCGCCATTCACCTCAACGACACCCACCCGGTATTGTCGATCCCCGAGCTGATGCACCGGCTGATCGACGAGCACAAATTCAAGTGGCTCGACGCCTGGGAAGTGGTGGAGCAGGTGTTCTCTTACACCAACCACACGCTGATGAGCGAGGCGCTGGAGACCTGGCCGCTGGACATGATAGGCCGCATCTTGCCGCGCCATCTGCAGCTGATTTTCGAAATCAACGATCACTTCCTCAAGATGGTGCAGGAAGTGGCGCCGGACGACAACGACCTGCTGGCGCGGGTCTCGATCATCGACGAAACCAACGGCCGCCGGGTGCGCATGGCGTGGCTGGCGGTGGTGGCCAGCCACAAGGTCAACGGCGTTTCCGCCCTGCATTCCGAACTGATGGTGCAGTCGCTGTTCGCCGACTTCGCCCGGCTGTTCCCGACTCGTTTCTGCAACAAAACCAACGGGGTGACGCCGCGCCGTTGGCTGGCGCTGGCCAACCCGCCGCTGGCGGCGGTGCTGGACGACTGCATCGGCCAAACCTGGCGCACCGATCTCAGCCAACTGAGCGAGATCAAAGCCAACGTCGATTACCCGAGCTTCCTGCAGGCGGTGCAGCGCGCCAAACGGCAGAACAAGGAGCGGCTGGCGCTGTATATCGCCAAAACGCTCAACGTGGTAGTCAACCCGGATGCGTTGTTCGATGTGCAAATCAAGCGTATCCACGAGTACAAACGGCAACTGCTCAACGTGCTGCACGTCATCACGCTGTATAACCGTTTGCTGGCTGACCCTGACATCGAGCGCGTGCCGAGGGTGGTGATCTTCGCCGGCAAGGCGGCCTCTGCCTACTATGCAGCCAAGCAGATCATCCGTCTGATCAACGACGTGGCCAAAGTGATCAACAACGATCCGCGCGTGCATACCCAACTGAAGGTGGTGTTCATTCCGAACTACGGCGTCAGCCTGGCGCAGATCATTATCCCGGCGGCGGATCTGTCGGAACAGATCTCGCTGGCGGGCACCGAGGCCTCGGGCACCAGCAACATGAAGTTCGCGCTGAACGGCGCGCTGACCATCGGCACGCTGGACGGCGCCAACGTCGAGATGCGCGAGCACGTGGGGGAGGAGAATATCTTTATTTTCGGCAATACCGCCGAGCAGGTTGAGGAACTGCGCCGCAACGGTTACAACCCGCGCCAGTACTATGAGCAAGACCCGGAGCTGCATCAGGCGCTGACGCAGATCGCCACCGGGGTGTTCAGCCCGGAAGAGCCGAAACGCTATGGCAATTTGTTCGACTCGCTGGTCAACCTCGGCGATCACTATCAGCTGTTGGCGGATTACCGCAGCTATGTGGACACGCAGGACAAGGTGGACGAGGTGTATCTCAATCAGGACGAGTGGACGCGGCGCGCGGTGCTGAATATCGCCAATATGGGCTACTTCTCATCCGATCGCACCATTCAGGAATACGCGGATGAAATTTGGCACATTAAGCCGGTGAAGCTGTAAAGCGGGAGAGGAAAAAAGCAAAGGGCCGGATAACCGGCCCTTTGTCGTTACGCTGCAGCTCAGGAAGCCAGAGACAGCGCTTTCGTTTTCGCGTGTTCCGCCAGCCAGGCTTTCACTCGCGCCTGCTGCGCCTCGTCCAGCCACATGCCCAGCTTGGTGCGGCGCCAGATGGCGTCGTCCAGCTCTACGACCCACTCTTTCTCGGTCAGGTAACGCAGCTCGGCTTCATACAGACCGTGGCCGAAATCTTCGCCCAGATCGGCGAGGCCGTTGGCGCCGGCCAGGATCAGCTCGCTCTGGCTGCCGTAGGTGCGGGCATAGCGGCGCGCCAGGGCTTCCGGCAGCCAGCCGTGCGCACGGCGCAGTTTGGCCGCGTAGCCATCGCGATCGCCGTCGATGTCACCGCCCGGCAGCGTGGCGTTTTTGGTCCACGCCGGGCCGCAGCCTGGGTAGTAGTGGGCCAGTTTTTCCATCGCATGTTCGGCCAGCTTGCGGTAGGTGGTCAGCTTGCCGCCGAAGACCGACAGCAGCGGCGCTTTGCCCTGCTCATCGTGCACGTCCAGCGTGTAATCGCGGGTGATCGCCTGCGGTGAATCGGATTCGTCGTCGCACAGCGGACGCACGCCGGAGTAAGTCCAGACGATGTCGTCGCGGCCCAGCTGCTTCTTGAAGTGATCGTTGTACACTTTCAGCAGATAAGCGATTTCGTTCTCGTCGATCTTCACGTCTTTCGGATCGCCTTTGTACTCCACGTCGGTGGTGCCGATGATGGAGAACTCGTCATTCCACGGGATCACGAACACGATGCGGTGGTCTTCGTTCTGCAGAATGTAAGACTGCGGCTGATCGTGCACGCGCGGCACCACGATGTGGCTGCCTTTGATCAGGCGGATGCCGTAAGGCGATTTGAGCTTCAGGCCGTCGTCGAAGAAGTTTTTCACCCACGGGCCGGTGGCGTTCACCAGGCCTTTGGCGCGCCAGGTGAAGGTTTTGCCGCTGTCGATATCGACCGCTTCCACCATCCACAGGCCGTTTTCACGCCATGCGCGGGTCACTTTGGTGCGGGTGCGCACTTCGCCGCCGCGTTTTTCCACTTCCTGCGCGTTCAGCACCACCAGGCGAGCATCGTCGACCCAGCAGTCGGAATATTCGAAACCGCGCTTCAATTCGGGCTTTAGCACCGACTCTGGTCCAAAGCGCAAACCCTTGCTGCCCGGCAGGCTGGTGCGTTTGCCCAGGTGATCGTACAGGAACAGGCCGATACGGATCATCCAGGCCGGACGCAGGTGCGGCTGGTGCGGCAGGCGGAAACGCATCGGGAACGCGATGTGCGGCGCCAGCTTCAGCAGCACTTCACGTTCGGCCAGCGCTTCGCTTACCAGACGGAATTCGTAGTGTTCCAGGTAGCGCAGGCCACCGTGGATCAGTTTGGAACTGGCGGAAGACGTAGCACCGGCCAAGTCTTGCGCTTCCAGTAGCAGTACCGACAGCCCGCGCCCGGCAGCATCCGCCGCGATGCCGGCACCGTTGATGCCGCCACCGATAACGATCAAGTCTTTGGTTTCCACGTCATCTTCCTCCAGATGTTCGAAATAGCTCTTTCATGTTCGTTTTCGCTCATGATTGTAATCAAAAACCAACAGGCAAGCCAAGAGTTAACCAAACAAAAACATTTAGGCGTGATAGAGGTAACAGTTTGGTGATGATAGTCACACAAGCAGTATGGATATGGCGCGGGCGCGCAAACGGCTGTCGATGAGGGGAGCCTGAAGGTATGAAACGGGACGGCGGCGCGCCCCGCAGGTTAAGGCCGAATCAGCACAACTCCAGCTGCACGTCGTACTGTTCGATGATTTTCATCACGCTCGGCGGCGGCAGTTGGTCGGTAAACAGGTAGTCGATCAGGTTCATGTTGCCCAGGTTGACCATGGCGTTGCGGCCGAATTTGGAATGGTCGGTGACCAGCATCACGCAGCGGGAATTTTCGATAATCGCGCGTTTGGTGCGCACTTCGTGATAGTCGAATTCGAGCAGCGAGCCGTCCATATCGATGCCGCTGATGCCGAGAATGCCGTAATCGAGACGGAATTGGGAGATGAAGTCCAGGGTGGCTTCGCCCATGATGCCGCCGTCGCGTGTGCGCACTTCGCCGCCGGCCAGGATCAGGCGGAAGTCTTCCTTGGCGGTCAACAGGGTGGCGACGTTAAGGTTGTTGGTGACCACGCGCAGGTTCTTGTGGTTCATCAGCGCATGGGCCACCGCTTCCGGCGTGGTGCCGATATCGATGAACAGCGTGGCGCCGTCCGGGATCTGGCTGGCGACGCGCTGCGCGATGCGGGCCTTCTCTTCCGACCACATCACCTTGCGATCGTTATAGGCAGCGTTGACCGAGCTGGAAGGCAGCGCCGCGCCGCCGTGGTGACGCTGGATCTTGTTCTGGTCGGCCAGGTCATTCAAATCGCGGCGAATCGTTTGCGGGCTGACGTCAAAATGTTCGACCAGCTCTTCCGTGCTGACGTAACCCTGCAGGCGCACCAGCTCGATAATTGCGTCATGACGCTGTGTTTGCTTCACGATAATCCCCTAAAACGCCCGCTATGCCCGCTGGACATAGCTCTCGGCTGTTATTGTTCGTTGTGTGCGCGATGACGCGTATCCCAAAATGCCATCAATAACCCTAACACTAAACCGGCTACGTGTGCCGCGTTGGCGATCGACATTCCTAAAATATCGAAATATCCGGCCACCAGCCACAACACCGAGAACACCATCAGGCCGCGCGGCAGCATCAGGCCGCGCTCCGGCGCCCGTTCGCCCGACAGCCACACATAGCCCATCAGCGCATAGACCACGCCCGACAGCCCGCCAAACAGCGCGCCGCTGAACAGCGATTGCGCCCAGCCGCTGAAGAAGGCCGACACCACCGCCAGCACGAACAGCTTGCCGGCGCCGAGGCGTTTTTCCATCTGGCCGCCGAGATACCACCACCACATCAGGTTAAACAGGATATGCAGCAGGGAGAAATGCAGGAACGCATGGCTGATCCAGCGCCACAGCTGGGTGTATTGGCTGCTGTCCTGCGGCCAGGAGAGCCAATACATCACGGTATCGTCGCCGAGCGCCTGCATCAGAATATAGACCGCGATGCACAGCACCATCACGCCGAGCGTCAGCGGACCGGCCTTGCTGCGCAGGGTGTGCAGGTAGGATTCGCTCTGATAATGCAGGCCGGCGTCGGTATGGCCGGTCTGCCAGCTGGCGGCCTGATAACGGCGGTTGAGCGGATCGGCCAGAAACTGCTGCAGCTCGTGTTGCACCTGCTCGAGGTGACCGTCGTCGGCCAGCCAGATTTCCGCCGCCTCGCCGCTGTTGCGCAGCTCAAGCCGGATGCCCTGGGTCGCCATATAGTCGACAAAGGCCAGCGCCAGGCGCGGGTTGGATATGGCGATTACTCTAACCATTGCTCTTCCGTCGTAAGTGAATGATTTTGGCCGCGGCTTGCTCGCCGGCGACCCTGACGGCCGATTATAACGTCGAAATCCTGAGCGCTGGCAAACGGATCTGCGAAAAACCCGCGAAAACGCGCATAAAAATGAAGGGGAAGCCCGCCGACGCGCGGCGGGCGGCGGGGATCAGGCAGAGGTTTCCACGTCTTGCGGATACTGGCGGGCCCAGGCCTCGAAACCGCCGTCGATGCTGTAGACCGCGTCGAACCCCTGGTGCAGCAGGTACTGCGCCGCGCTGCGGCTGCTGTTGCCGTGGTAGCACATCACCATCACCGGCCGCTCGAAGTCGTTTTGCTGCATAAAGGCCGACAGGGTGGCGTTGGTGAGGTGAAAGGCGCCCGGCGTATGCCCGGCTTCAAAACTTTGCGGATCGCGGATGTCGACCAGGGCGGCGCTGCCCTCTTTCCAGCGGGTGTACGCCTGCTCAACGTTGATCGCTTCGAACTGTTCCATACTGCTGACTGCCTCGTAATAGGGGGACGCCGCTATTGTAACCAACTCTGCGGCGTTTAAGACCAGAGGGACATCAGGGTTTTTACGCGCCGTAGCCCATCATCTTCAGCAGTTGCTGCGCCTGCTGCACCGCCTCCTGGCGATGGGCCACGCCCAGTTTCTGATACAGGTTGCGGATGTGCGTCTTGATGGTGGTGGCCGCCACGTCCAGCTCGCCGGCGATCTGGTCGTTGCTGTAACCGGAATAGATCAGCCCCAGCACCTGCCATTCGCGTTGGGTGAGCGGGCTGGTGCGGATCAGTTCCGGCACCTGCGGGTGGGTCAGCAGCTTATCGACGAAGTTCTCGTCGAAATGCGCGAACTTGTGCCGATGATGCTGGTTGATGTCGCGCAGGATACGCTGGGCGCGATGCTGCTCCAGCTCCGGCAGCGTGTTGAGCTGGAGCAGCTGACGCAGCTGTTGCGCCATCGCTTCGCCTTCGATGACGAAGTGGCTGATAAAGCCGGTGCGGTTAGCCAGCGACAGCGCTTCGATCAGCGCCTGCTGCGCTTCGCCCTTGCGCTCCAGCAGCCAGTAGAGCTGGTTGCTGAGCAGCAGGTTGCGGTTGAGATCGCTCACCAGCCGCAGGCGACGAGCGTTTTCGTTCAGTTCATCCAGCACCACGCCGGCCTCTTCATACTGGCCGAGCAGGATTTGCACCCGCGCGATGTTGCGCCATTGGCCCTGCGTGAAGTGGTTGTCCGCCATGCCGGGTTTTTCGGTGTGGCGCAGCCACTGGGCGGCGGCGGCGGTGTCGCCGGTCATCTGCCAGTGGATCACCCGCGACTTGTCGGTGTTGGTCAGCCAGTCGCGATGATAGTGGGCGCCGTGCAGCAGGGTTTCGCAGCGCTGCAGATGGGTATTGGCGTTGTCCAGATCGCCGCGCGCCAGCGAGCATTTGGCCAACATGGCGATGCACTGCAGCTGCTGCTGCGGTTGGTAGTTGGCCAGAATTTTCAGCCCGGCGCGCGCCGCGTCTTCCGCTTCGTCCAACCGTGACCATGACCACAGGATCTGGGCGCGGATGCGCAGCAGAAATTCGTGCATCGGCAGCTGTTCCAGGTGCTGCTCGCGGATCAGTTCGAACGCCTTATCCTGGGTTTCGTAAGCGGCCTGCAGGAAGCCTTGGGCGATAAGGATTTCACTCTGCTGCAGCAGCGCCCAGAGCGCGTAATGGTTGGCCTGATGACGACGCGCCATCTGCTCGGTCTGCTGCATCATCGGCAGCGCGCGCGCCAGTTCGCCCTTGCAGTGGTGCACTTCGCCGGTTACCGAGGTGGCGACGATGCGGCTGTAGTAGCTGGACAGCGGCAGGAATTTCAACGCTTCGGTCGCCAGCCGCTCGGCTTCTTCCGGTTTGCCGGCGTTGATCGCCACCTGGGCGCGCAAGGCGTCGAACTCGGCGTGCAGCGTTTGGTCTATCTCGATTTTCTGCTCGCGCATGGTGCGCTCGGCGCGCTCCAGCAGGGTGTTGACCTCGCCGTAGCGGTGCTGGCTCTGCGCCAGCCAGGCCTGCAGCAGCGCCAGTTTGGGGTTTTGGATCAGGCGCTCATAGGGCAGCGCGTTGAGGCACTCCTCCAGCAAGGCCAGTTCGCTGTGGTGGAACAGCGACCAGGCGTGTTGCAGCAGGATATCGCGCAGCATGCTGACGTCGCTGGCCGCCAACGCGTGGTGAATGGCCTCCGCCGGATACCCCAGCGCCAGCCAGCCCTCGGCGGCGGCGCGATGCAGCCCCGGCAGCTCCAGCGCCAGTTCCCACTGGCAACGCTGGCGCAGGAAAGAGGCGAACAGCGGATGGAAGTTGAACCATTCGCCGGTGTCGTCCATGCGGTGGATAAACAGCCCCTGGCGTTCCAGTTCCTCCAGCCGTTGCTGGCCGTTGTCTTCGCCGGTCAGCCGCACGATCAGCGCGTCGTTCATTGAGCGCAGCACCGAACAGCGCAGCAGGAAGGCGCGCGCATCGGCATCGACGTGGTCCAGCACTTCGTCCACCAGATAGTCGGACAGGTGACTGGCGTTCAGCCCCGCCAGCCGTTTGGCCGACAGCTGAGCCGAGGAGGCGGATTGGCGGGCCGACAGCGCGATCAGCTGCAGCGCGGTGGCCCAGCCTTCGACTTCGTCGCACAGGCGGCTGCTGTCCTGCTGTTCCATTGGCGCCGCCAGACGGCAATCGAAGAACTGTTTGGCCTCCTGGTGGGTGAACGCCAGCTGCTGCGTGCCCATTTCCAACAGCTGATCGCGCACCCGCAGGTTGGCGATGCCGAGCGGCGGCAAGGTGCGCGAGAGCAGGATCAGCGTCAGGTTTTCCGGCTGATGGCGCAGGAAAAAGCGCATGGCTTCGTGAATGGCGTCGTTGGTGATCAGGTGATAGTCGTCGATCACCAGGTACAGCGGTTGATGCCAGTCGGCCAGCTCGATAAACAGTTGGGCGAACAGCGCCGACAGGCTGGCGTACTGGTGTTTCTGGCTCAGCGCCTCGCTCTTGACGCAGCGGCCGCCGCTGGCCTGCTGCAGCGCGGCGATCAGGTAGCTGGCGAAGCGCTCCGGCTGGTTGTCGCTCTCATCCAGGGAATACCAGCCCAGATCGGCCTTGCCGGCCGCCCATTGGGCGATCAGCGTGGTTTTCCCGTATCCCGCCGGGCAATTGACCAGTGTCAGACGATAGTTGCCCGCGCTGGCCAGTTTGGCCAGCAGGCGATCGCGGATCACGGTATTTTGCAGCCGTACCGGGCGGCTCAGTTTTGATGGGATCAGCATAGTATTCCAGGGTATAAATCGCGGTTCCCGCCGGGATTGGTGTGGCGCTAATTATTTTATGGTTCGTAATTAATAGCTCCCCCTAACTTCTGCCAACCCTAAACGTATTGCAACAAGCTTCCGCATCGGCTTGGAGTTAAGTTGCTATCGATCACACTTTTTTACGTTTGGCGTCGGAGTACGGCGATACGGTGGCGGATCGCATTTCCGGCCATGGACAAAACTTCAGCAGCGCGAATACTTGTGCTAACGTCAGGGTTAACGTTCTCAGTGCTCGCCGCACGCGTTGGCGGGCTTTTTTGCATCGTTGCAAGGGAGTCAAACAGTGCCTGAGATCACAATTCCAGCTACGCCCCAATCCTCCTCCCCAGCTAATCCCCAGGCGGGATGATGCCGTCAGGCTTTCTCACCGGCACGATAGCGGCAATTTGACCCACTTACTGGATAGAGAGTTTTCCTTATGTCACAGCCTACGCTCAAGAAGGATGCTTTTCTGGCGGCGCTCGCCCGTCAGTGGCAACGGTTCGGCCTCAGTTCCGCGCAGCAAATGACGCAACATCAATGGTGGGAGGCCGTCAGTGCGGCGCTGGCCGAGCAACTGGCCGCACAGCCGGCGCCGCGCAAAAGCGCCAAACCGCTGCGCCACGTAAACTACATCTCGATGGAGTTTCTGATCGGCCGGCTGACGGCGAACAACCTGATCAACCTGGGCTGGTACGACACCGTCGAGCAGGCGCTGGCCGAGCAGAACGTCAAGTTGGCGGATCTGCTGGAGCAGGAAACCGATCCGGCGCTGGGCAACGGCGGGTTGGGGCGGCTGGCGGCCTGTTTCCTCGACTCGATGGCGACGGTGGAACAACCGGCCACCGGCTATGGGCTGAATTACCAGTACGGGCTGTTCCGCCAGTCGTTCCGCGAAGGGCAACAGCAAGAGGCGCCGGATAACTGGCAGCGCGAGAGCTACCCGTGGTTCCGCCACAACGCCGCGCTGGCGGTGGACGTGGGCATCGGCGGCAAGCTGGAAAAGCAGGCCGACGGCCGCGAACTGTGGCGCCCCGCCTTCACCCTGCGCGGCGAAGCCTGGGATCTGCCGGTGCTGGGGTATCGCAACGGCGTGGCGCCGCCGCTGCGCCTGTGGCAGGCGACCCATCAGCATCCGTTCAACCTGAGCGATTTCAACGACGGCAAATTCCTGCAGGCGGAGAAGCAGGGCGTAGAAGCCGACAAGCTGACCAAGGTGCTCTACCCGAACGACAACCATCAGGCCGGCAAGCGCCTGCGCCTGATGCAGCAGTATTTCCAGTGCGCCTGCTCGGTGGCGGACATTTTGCGCAAGCACCATCAGGCCGGCCGCAAGATTGAAGAGCTGCCGAAGTACGAAGTGATCCAACTGAACGACACCCACCCGACCATCGCCATTCCGGAAATGCTGCGCATTCTGCTGGACGAACACCAGCTGGAGTGGGAGGCGGCCTGGGCGATCACCAGCAACACCTTCGCCTATACCAACCACACCCTGATGCCGGAAGCGCTGGAATGCTGGGATGAAAAATTGGTGCGCAGCCTGCTGCCGCGCCATTTCTCCATCATCAAACAAATCAACGCCAGGTTTAAAAAATTGGTGGATAAGCATTGGCCGGGCGACGAGGCGGTGTGGGCCAAACTGGCGGTGCACCACAACAAGCAGGTGCGCATGGCCAACCTGTGCGTGGTCAGCGGCTTTGCGGTCAACGGCGTAGCGCAGCTGCACTCGGATCTGGTGGTGAAAGATCTGTTCCCGGAATATCACCAGCTGTGGCCGAACAAATTCCATAACGTCACTAACGGCATCACGCCGCGCCGCTGGCTGAAACAGTGCAACCCGGCGCTGTCGGGCCTGATCGACGAGACGCTGAAGGTGGAGTGGGCGAGCGATCTCGACGCGCTGCGCGGGCTGGAAAAATTCGCCGACGACGCGGCGTTCCGCCAGCGTTATCAGCAGATCAAACGCGACAACAAGGTGGCGCTGGCCCATTACGTGCACGGCGTGATGGGGTTGACGCTCGACCCGGACGCGATCTTCGACGTGCAGATCAAACGCCTGCATGAATACAAACGTCAGCACCTGAACCTGCTGCACATCCTGTCGCTGTATCGCCAGCTGCGCGACAACCCCAACCTGGACATCGTGCCGCGCGTCTTCCTGTTCGGCGCCAAGGCGGCGCCGGGCTACTACCTGGCGAAGAACATCATCTACGCCATCAATCAGGCGGCCGAGAAGATCAACAACGATCCGTTGGTGAAAGATCGCCTGAAAGTGGCGTTCATCCCTGACTACCGCGTCTCGGTGGCCGAACTGATGATCCCGGCGGCGGATATCTCCGAACAGATCTCCACCGCCGGCAAAGAGGCCTCCGGCACCGGCAACATGAAGCTGGCGTTGAACGGCGCGCTGACGGTCGGCACGCTGGACGGCGCCAACGTCGAAATTGCCGAGCAGGTGGGCGAAGACAATATCTTTATCTTCGGCAATACCGTGGAGCAGGTGAAGGCGATAGTGGCGAAGGGTTACGATCCGCTCAGCTACCGCAAGAAAGACAAGCACCTGAAGGCGATTCTGGACGAGCTGGCGAGCGGCGCCTTCAGCCACGGCGATAAGCACGCGTTCGACATGATGCTGCACAGCCTGCTGGAAGGCGGCGATCCCTACCTGGTGCTGGCGGACTTTGCCTCGTACTGCCAGGCGCAGCGCCGGGTCGATGAACTGTATCGCGATCGGGACGAGTGGACGCGGCGGTCTATCCTTAACACCGCGCGCGTCGGCATGTTCAGCTCGGATCGCTCGATCCGCGATTATCAGCAGCGCATCTGGCAAGCCAAACGTTAAGGAGAGCGAATGGATCGCAAGCGTATCGATCAGGCGGCAGCGCAGGCGGGGATCGCTGCCGATTTCATCAATGCCCACGGCAAGCGGCAGGCGATTGAACCGGAGACCAAGCGCAAGCTGTTGGCGGCCATGAATCGGGCCGATGCCGCGCAGGAAGACGCGGCGTCGCCGTTACCGGCGGTCAAGGTGTTCTATCAGGGCGCGCCGCTGGCGTTGACCCCGGCGGGTGAAGGCGAGTACCTGTGGGCGCTGCAGCGTGAAGACGGCGAATGCCTGCAGGGGCGCGTCGGCGCGCGCAAGACCCTGACGTTGCCCGGCGATTTGCCGGCGGGCTACCATCAATTGACGCTGAGCCAGGGCGTGCGGCAGTGGTCATGCCGCGTGATCGTCGCGCCGAGGCGCTGCTTCGAGCCGGACGCCTTGCTGACCGGCAAGAAACTGTGGGGCGCCTGCGTTCAGCTGTATACGCTGCGTTCCGATCGCAACTGGGGCATCGGCGATTTCGGCGATCTGCGCCTGATGGTGGAGCAGGTGGGGGAACGCGGCGGTGCCTTCGTCGGCCTCAATCCGATCCATGCGCTGTATCCGGCCAACCCGGAGAGCGCCAGCCCCTACAGCCCCTCGTCGCGCCGCTGGCTGAATCTGGCGTATATCGACGTCAACGCGGTGGAGGATTTCCAGCGCAGCGACGCGGCGCAGCGCTGGTGGCAGAAGCCGGCGACGCAGAAGCAGCTGGCCAGGGCGCGCGCCGCGGAGTGGGTGGATTACACCGCCGTGATGCAGCTGAAGCTGGCGGCGCTGAAGCTGGCGTTCCCGCTGTTTCAGGCGCGCCAGCCGAACGACGTGCAGCGTCAGGCGTTCGAGCTGTTTGTGGCTGAGGGCGGCGACAGCCTGTATCAGCAGGCGGCGTTTGATGCGCTGCACGCCCATCTGGCGGCCAAAGACGCCAGCCAGTGGGGCTGGCCGGCCTGGCCCGAACGTTATCGGCAGGGGCAGAGCGAAGCGGTGCGGCAGTTCTGCGCTGAACATCAGGACGCGGTTCGCTTTTATCTGTGGCTGCAATGGCTGGCGGGCACGCAGTTCGCGCAGTGTTTTGACCAGAGTCAACAGCAGCAGATGCCGATTGGCCTGTATCGCGATCTGGCGGTCGGGGTGGCGGAAGGCGGGGCGGAAACCTGGTGTGACCGTGAGCTGTACTGCCTAAAAGCGTCGGTCGGGGCGCCGCCGGATATTCTGGGGCCGCTGGGGCAAAACTGGGGCCTGCCGCCGATGGATCCGCACGTGATGGCGGCGCGCGGGTATCAGCCGTTCATCGATCTTTTGCGCGCCAACATGACCAGCTGCGGCGCGCTGCGCATCGATCACGTCATGGCGCTGTTGCGGCTGTGGTGGATCCCGTATGGCGAAACCGCCGATCGCGGCGCCTACGTCAAATACCCGGTGGACGATCTGCTGGCGGTGCTGGCGCTGGAAAGCCAGCGCCACCGCTGCATGGTGATCGGTGAGGATCTCGGCACGGTGCCGGTGGAAATCGTCGGCAAGCTGCGCGACAGCGGCGTCTATTCCTACAAAGTGCTCTATTTCGAAAGCGACGGCGAACACCATTTCCGCGCGCCGCAGGCCTATCCGGTGCAGGCGATGGCGACCATCACCACCCACGATCTGCCGACGCTGCGCGGCTACTGGCAAAGCGACGACCTGACGCTCGGCAACCGGCTGGGTCTTTACCCGGACGCGGAAATCCTGCGGGCGCTGTTCGCCGATCGGGAACGCGCCAAGCAGGGATTGCTGGACGGATTGCATCGCTATGGCTGCGTGCCGCAGAAGGTGGGCAAGAAGGCGGCGCTGCTCGGCATGAGCCCGCTGCTCAACCGCGGCCTGCAGCGTTATGTCGCCGACAGCGCCAGCGCCTTGCTCGGCCTGCAGCCGGAAGACTGGCTGGATATGGCGGATCCGGTCAACATTCCCGGCACCAGCGATCAGTACCCTAACTGGCGGCGCAAGCTGACCCGGACGCTGGAGGAGATGTTCGCCGACCCGCGGATAAACCGGCTGCTGAAGGATTTGGACAAGCGCCGACGCAAGGTGTCGGTGGGGTGACGATGAGGTGTCGTTGTATTAGGTCAAAGGACGAGAACTTTAGTCCCATCCAAATGACGGATACCCGAATTAATTGGAGTTGCAGCTAGGCGGCAAGTGCGTAAATCCCCAGGAGCTTACTTAAGTAAGTGACTGGGGTGTGCGCATGCGGCCAACAACGCTGCAACTTCAAGTAAGAAGGGTATCAGTAGTAGGAGTGCTCGCCGCGCTGGTGCTCGGTCAGGTCACGCACGCCCTTCAGCTCCGGGAATTTCTGCAGCAGCTCTTTCTCGATGCCTTCTTTCAGCGTGACGTCGACCATCGAACAGCCGTTGCAACCGCCGCCGAACTGCAGAATAGCCATGTTGTCGTCGGTGATCTCCATCAGCGTTACGCGGCCGCCGTGGCCCGCCAGCTGTGGGTTGATCTGCGACTGCAGCACGTACTCCACGCGCTCCATCAGCGGCGCGTCGTCATCGACCTTGCGCATCTTGGCGTTCGGCGCCTTCAGCGTCAGCTGAGAACCCAGCTGGTCGGTCACGAAGTCGATTTCGGCGTCTTCCAGATACGGCGCGCTCAGCTCATCGACATAGGCGGACAGTTTGTCGAACTTCAGTTCGGTATCCGTCGCTTCTACCGCGTCCGGCGGGCAATAAGAGACACCGCATTCGGCCGTCGGCGTGCCCGGGTTGATCACGAATACGCGGATTTGGGTGCCTTCTTCTTGATTTGCCAGCAGTTTGGCAAAGTGTTCCTGTGCAGCATCTGTTATACGGATCATAGCATTAGCTCAATAGTTGACTTCTATAGTCGGTTATAATACGCCCATTGCCGTGGCACTACAACGTGCGGCAAACGCACCATATCTGCACCGAGGCGGCGCCTTGCCGCCGCAGCAGCGCCGCGATCGCCGCGACGGTGCTGCCGGTGGTCACCACGTCATCCACCAAGGCGATATGCCGGCCGGCGACCGGCACGGTACAGGCGAACGCGCGCTGCAGATTGCGTCTGCGGGCAGAGGCGCTCAGCCGCTGTTGCAGGGCGGTTTTGCGCACCCGGCGCAAGGCGGCGGGCTGATAGGCGCAGCCCAGCCAGCGCGCCAGCGGCCGCGCCAGCAGATCGCTCTGGTTATAGCCACGGCGCCAGCAGCGTGATGCATGCAAGGGTACCGCTAAAATCAGGTCGGGTCTGTTCAGATACTGCTCTCTGCGCGCCTGCTGCCACCGCAACAGCATCAGGCGCGCCAGCGTCGGCGCGAGCTCGGGCGCGCGGTGGAACTTGAACCTTTTTACCAGTTGGCTGAGGGGCGCAGCGTAGTCGCCGACGAACACCAGCCGTTGCCAGGGCGGCGGCCGTTGCAGGCAGCGGCCGCAGGGCGTTCGCGCCTTCCCGGCGGGCAATCCGCAGCGCGGGCAACACGGCGGGTGGGCCGGCAGATGGCGCAGGCAGCAACTGCAGATGCCATGACGCATCAGGCTCAACGGTTGTCGGCATAGCCAACAGCGGCTGCGGATTGATAGCATAGCGTCTCCGAGACGGGTAAGCATGAAAGGACAATAACCAATGACAGCGCTGTACTGGCAAACAATAGGCGAAGGCGAACGCGATCTTGTGCTGCTGCACGGCTGGGGATTGAACGCCGAAGTGTGGCGTTGCATTCAGGCGCGGCTGACGCCGCATTTTCGCCTGCACCTGGTCGATCTGCCGGGGTACGGCCGCAGCCAGGGGTTCGGCGCCCTGTCGCTGGAGCAGATGACGGAAATCGTGCTGGCGGCTGCCCCGCCGCAGGCCTGGTGGCTCGGCTGGTCGCTCGGCGGACTGGTGGCCAGCCAGGCGGCGCTGATGCAGCCGCAGCGGGTCAGCGGGCTCATCACCGTGGCCTCTTCGCCGTGCTTTGCCGCCCGCGATGCGTGGCCGGGGATCCGTCCGGATGTGCTGAGCGGTTTCCAGCACCAGCTAAGCCTGGATTTCCAGCGCACCGTCGAGCGTTTTCTGGCGCTGCAGACGCTGGGCACCGAGAGCGCGCGTCAGGATGCGCGCCAGCTGAAAGCGGTAGTGCTCAACCAACCGACGCCGAGCGTCGAGGTACTGAACGGCGGGCTGGAGATCCTGCGCACCGCCGATCTGCGCGCGCCGCTGGCGGAGTTGAATCTGCCGCTGCTGCGGATCTACGGCTATCTGGACGGGCTGGTGCCGCGCAAGGTCGCCGAGCTGCTCAACGCCGCCTGGCCGAACTCCACGTCGCAGATCGTGGCCAAAGCCGCCCATGCGCCGTTTATCTCTCATCCCGATGAATTTGTGACGATGATCGAAGCGTTTATTGCAGCACATTGAATGCAGCGGGAAAACGCACGATAGAGCGCGAAAAAAAACGCCGCCGGGTGGATAAAAGACAAAGCTGTTCAATACTTAGTGAGTCAATGCGTTGGCTGCAAAATGAAAAGACCGCGTGCGGCGATTTTCATTTTGGCGTTTCGTCTCTGGGAAACAGGCCCCGTCAGGGAAAGCAACGAGGCCTGTGGATGTCGCGGCAGCCTGCGGTACTACGCATGGATCCTGGACGGCTTTCATAACAGATAAATTATCCATTGAGAGGTTAGTGTCATGAAATCATTGAAGATGATTATTGCAGCGGCAGTGCTGGGTTCGGTGTCTTTCGGCTCCATGGCGGCAACCCTGCTGACCAAGGAAGATCTGGATAAGAATCCGGGTAAATACGAGAAGATCGGCACCGTCACCACGACGGCGGAAACCACGTCACCGATGGACGCCAAGGAAGAGCTGTCCAAACTGGCGGACGAAAAGGGCGGTCAATACTACGTGATCCTGGCGGGCCGCGAACACGGTAAATTCAGCGCCATCGCCGAAGTTTACAAAGACAAGCAATAAGCCTTGAACGGCAAGGGGCGCCGCTGCGGCGCCCCTGATCGTTAGGCCTTCAGCCGGTAGAACACCGTGCTGCATCCCTGGCCCTGCGGGCAGCTTTTGCAGCCGCCGCTCAGACAGGCGCCGCCATCCTGTTCGATACGTTCCACTTTCCCCATTGCTGTCAAACGATCCAGCATCGCCTGCACCAGCGGCAACGGCGTCGCTAGCGATTGGCTGAGCTGCTGCGCCTGGGCGCTGCCGCGCAGCGCCAGCGCATCGCGCACCTGCAGCAGCCCGGCCATCAGTGACAGCTCCCTTTGGCGCTCTGGCAACAGGCCGCCGGCGTGGCGTTGCCCAGGCGCACCGTGACGCGGCTGCGCGCCCGGCGCAGGCCGAACAGCACCAGCAGATTCACCAGCACCACTGCCAGGATCGCCGTCAGGCTGTACTGCGGGTGTTGGTTGAAGGTCGCCGCCTGATAGAACAGCGTCGCCAGCGAGTAGGCCACGTTCAGCCCCCACAGGATAGAGAAGGTCATCCAGCCGCGGCTCGATTCGCGGGCGATGGCGCCCATCACCGAAACGCAAGGCACATACAGCAGCACGAAGATCAGGTAGCTGTAGGCGGAGATGCCGGAGCCGAATTTGCTGCTCATCACGCCCATCGAACCGACGCCCATCTCACCGTCGCCCTTGCTGGCTTCGATCGGGTTGGACAGCACGCTCAGGCTGAAGGTGTTTTTCAGGCCGTCCCAGGTTTCCTGCAGCGCGCCGCCCAGTTCATCGAGCAAGTTGAAGTTGGCGGCGTCGAACGCCTCTTTGTTGATGTGCTCGGCGGTATACAGCGTATTCAGCGTGCCGACCACCACTTCTTTCGCCATCGCGCCGGTCACCAGCCCAACGGTGGCCTGCCAGTTATCGCTGTGGACGCCCATCGGCTGCAGCAGCGGCGTCAGTACCTTGGAGACGGAGGCCAGCGCGGAGTCGTTGATGTTGTCGACCGTTTTGCCGCTGAACGAGAAGCTGTTCAGGCCGCCGATGAATATGCTGGCCACCACGATCACCTTACCGGCGCGCAACACGAAGCCTTTCAACCGCTGCCAGGTTTGCAGCAGCAGGCTTTTCAGGTGCGGCACGTGGTAAACCGGCAGCTCCATGACGAACGGCGAGGCTTCGCCGCGCATGAGGGTATATTTGAGTACCAGGCCGGTCAGGATCGCCACCGCGATGCCGAGCATGTACAGCGAGAACACCACCCCAGCGCCGTCCTGGCCGAAGAAGGCGGCGGCGAACACCGCGAAGATCGCCAGACGGGCGCCGCAGGACATGAACGGCGCCATCATGATGGTGATCAGGCGCTCGCGCTGGGCGTCCAGCGTACGGGCGCCCATGATGGACGGCACGTTGCAACCGAAGCCGACGATCAGCGGCACGAAGGATTTGCCCGGCAGCCCGAGCGCCTGCATCAGGCGATCCATCACGAACGCCGCGCGCGCCATGTAGCCGGAGTCTTCCAGGAACGATAGGAACAGGTACATCATGCCGATCTGCGGCACCAGCGGCAGCACGGTGTTGATGCCGCCGCCGACGCCCTGCGCCAGGAATACGGTCAGCCAGTCGGGGAAGTGCAGGGTGTAGCCGAGCCACTGAATGCCCTGAATGAAGATCGCCGCCGAGCCGATATCGAAGATCGGCTGCAGCGCGCCGCCGATATTGATCGCCAGCAGGAACATCAGGTACATCACCAACAGGAAGATCGGCACGCCCAGCCAGCGGTTGAGGATCACTTTATCCAGCATATCGGTCAGGCGGTTGGGCATCGCCTGCTGCGAGTTGCTGACCGCGTCGCACAGGGTGGCGATGGACTGGTAGCGCGCGTCGGCGATCACCAGCGCCGGGTCTTCTTGCTGCTGCTGTTGCAACGCCTGAATGGCCGCAGGCAGCAGCGCGACGGCGGGGCCGGCCAGCCGGTGGCTGTAGATGTCGCCCTCCAGCATCTGCAATGCCAGCCAGCGGCGTTGCACCGCCGGCAGCGTTTGCGGCATGGCGTCGCTCAGCGTGGCGACCGCTTTCAGCAGTAACGGCGGGTAGTTCACCAGCGCCTGCTGTTCGTTGATGCGATGATTGTCGATCATCTGTTTCAGCACGCCGATGCCGTCGGCGCGGGTGGAGATCATCGGTACTACCGGGCAGCCGAGGCGCGCCGACAGCGCGGCGACGTCGATATTGATATGCTGGCTTTTGGCGATGTCGAGCATGTTCAGCGCCACGATGCAGGGGATGCCCAGCTCCAGCAATTGCAGCGTCAGGTAGAGGTTGCGCTCCAGGTTGGAGGCGTCGACCACGTTGATCAGCAGATCGGCGTCGCCGCTCAAAATGTAGTGGCAGGCGATCTGCTCATCGAGCGAGGTTTGCTCCGAGATGGTGGTGAGGGAGTAGGTGCCGGGCAAATCGACCAGCCGCACGTCGGACTGCGGGGTGGTGAAATGGCCTTCTTTGCGTTCGACCGTCACGCCCGCCCAGTTGCCGACCCGTTGGCGTGCGCCGGTCAGCTGGTTGAACAGCGTGGTTTTGCCGGAGTTCGGGTTACCGATTAAGCCGATGGTGAGTTTTTTCATAGTTCAGCGTGTCGTCTTCAAGGAGAACAGCGCCGGCGCAAGGGCGCGTCGGCAAATGGAGGCGTGCCGGTTCAGGGCTGGCCGTCGAGCTGCAGCAGCGCCAGATCTTTCCTGCGCAGCACCAGGCTGACGCGGCGGGTTTTAATTTCTATCGGATCGCCCAGCGGCGCGACGCGCACCACGTCGAACGAAGAGCCGGGCAGCATGCCGAGCGATAACAGTTTCTGGCGGTAGGCCGGCGCAATTTCACCGGAAAAGCCGATAATCTTATATGTGTGTTTAGGTTGAAGCTGCATGTGATTAACCTTCCGGGTGCCGATGAACATCGGGCTGATGATAATTGGACGTTGCCGGCGAAAATGCCACGCCGTCGGCGGTATTCATCCATAAGGTCATGCAATAAAGTGAGCGCAAATAATAGTAATTATCATTATCGCGTTCAATACAAAAAGTAGGGGTATTGTAACCAATTATTATGGCGTCGACAGTTTTTGATGGCGTTGTCTTGATTAACGACGTTTTACCACCGCTTGCGATGGGGAACAAATGAGAATGGCGAGTTAAATCAGTTGCGTATTTGTAGCCAAGTTTTCTCGTTTGCAAATATCGAGGGTTTTTTCCCTTTATTTATTTCCGCTGAAAAGCAATTCGATAACATTATTCCGCCGTAATGCGAGCGGTAACCATTTGTGTTTCTCTCACAATTGGCGAGATGAAAAATGCGTGTTAACAAAGTTGTTAATAAATGGCTGCAGAAGGCATTTTTGCTGGCTGAATAATGAGAGGGTGATCACGCAGGAACAGGAAATAAAAAGATGACGGTTTATTGAGACGGGTCAAGAAATGCCGCAAGTTTTATTCATCAGAAAGGGCGGAGCAGGCTCCGCCCTGTTGGCTCTGACTTAGCGTTTCTTGCCGAATGCCGCCGCCAGCGCGTCGCCCATGGCGCTGTTGCCGGCCGGCGCCGCGTTGCGCGGTTTGGCCTTGTTGCCGCCCGCCGAACGGTTGGCGGTGTCGCGCGACTGTGCCGGCGCGTTGCCGCCGCGGCGCGGCGAGCCTTCACCCGGTTGCTCATCCAGGCGCATGCTCAGCGCGATGCGTTTACGCTGCAGATCGACTTCCATCACCTTCACTTTGACGATGTCGCCGGCCTTCACCACGGTGTGCGGATCTTCGACGAATTTGTCCGCCAGCGAGGAGATGTGCACCAGGCCGTCCTGATGCACGCCGATATCCACGAAGGCGCCGAAGTTGGTGACGTTGGTCACCGAGCCTTCCAGGATCATGCCCGGCTGCAGATCGTTGAGGGTTTCCACACCTTCGGCGAAGGTGGCGGTTTTGAACTCCGGACGCGGATCGCGGCCCGGCTTCTCCAGCTCTTTCAGAATGTCGGTGACCGTCGGCACGCCGAACTTGTCGTCGGTGAAATCAACTGCTTTCAGGCTGCGCACCGCGGAGGCGTTGCCCATCAGATCCTGCAGCGCCTGCTCGGTGGCGGCCAGGATGCGTTGCACCACCGGATAGGCTTCCGGGTGAACGGTGGAGGCATCCAGCGGGTTGTCGCCGTGGTTGATGCGCAGGAAGCCGGCGCACTGTTCGAACGCTTTCGGCCCCAGGCGGCTGACCTTCAGCAGCTGTTCACGGTTGCTGAAGCGGCCGTTCTCGTCGCGCCAGTTGACGATGTTCTGCGCCATCATGCGCGTCAGGCCGGCCACGCGGGTCAGCAACGGCACCGACGCGGTGTTCAGATCGACGCCGACGGCGTTCACGCAGTCTTCCACCACCGAATCCAACTTCTTCGCCAGCTGGCTCTGACTGACGTCGTGCTGATACTGGCCGACGCCGATGGATTTCGGGTCGATCTTCACCAGCTCCGCCAGCGGATCCTGCAGGCGGCGAGCGATGGACACCGCGCCGCGCAGCGATACGTCGAGATCCGGGAACTCCTGCGCCGCCAGTTCGGACGCGGAGTACACCGATGCGCCCGCTTCGCTGACGATCACTTTCTGCGCCCGGACGTCGCTGAACTGCTTTTGCAGGTCGAGATAGAAACGCTCGGTTTCACGCGACGCGGTGCCGTTGCCGATGGCCACCAGCTCTACATTGTGTTTGATGCACAGCGCCGCGACGATGGCGGCGGCTTTGGCCGCTTGCCCGGTGTGCGGGTAGACGGTGTCGGTGGCGACCAGCTTGCCGGTTGCGTCGACCACGGCGACTTTCACTCCGGTGCGCAGGCCCGGATCGAGGCCCATGGTGGCGCGCATGCCGGCCGGCGCAGCCATCAGCAGATCATGCATGTTGCGGGCGAACACGTTGATCGCTTCATCTTCCGCGCGCTCGCGCACCGTGCCCATCAGCTCGGTTTCCAGGTGCAGCAACACCTTGATGCGCCAGGTCCAGTTGACCACCGCCTTGCGCCAGGCGTCGGCCGGGGCGTTGTTCAGGCGCAGATTGAGGTGATTGATGATGATCAGCTCCGCCTGGCTTTCGCGCGGCGCTTCTTCAAACTGCGGATCGGCGTTCAGCGCCAGCTGCAGCACGCCTTCGTTGCGGCCGCGGAACATCGCCAGCGCGCGGTGCGAAGGCACCTGGGAAATCGGTTCGTGGTGATCGAAATAGTCGCGGAACTTGGCGCCTTCGTCTTCCTTGCCCTCGACCACTTTGGACACCAGATGGGCGTTTTTCCACAGGTAGTCGCGCACCTTGGCCAGCAGCGCGGCGTCTTCGGCGAAGCGCTCCATCAGGATATAGCGCGCGCCGTCGAGGGCGGCTTTCACATCCGCCACGCCCTTGTCGGCGTCGACGTAGCGTTCGGCCAGTTGTTCCGGCTGCTGTTGCGGATCCTGCCACAGCGTGTCCGCCAGCGGTTCCAGGCCGGCTTCGATGGCGATCTGGCCGCGGGTGCGGCGCTTCGGTTTGTACGGCAGGTAGAGGTCTTCGAGTTCGGTCTTGCTCAGCGTGGCGTTGATCGCCCCCGCCAGTTGTTCAGTCAGTTTGCCCTGTTCATCGATCGACTTCAGGATGGTCTGGCGACGATCTTCCAGTTCACGCAGATAACCCAGGCGGGTTTCCAGCTGGCGCAGTTGGGTGTCGTCCAGGCCCCCGGTGACTTCCTTACGATAGCGTGCAATAAAGGGCACGGTATTACCTTCATCCAGCAGACGGATGGCGGAGTCGACTTGCTCCGGCCGGGCCTGCAGTTCTGTTGCAATAATGCGGCTCAGTGGGTCATTCATAGGTCTGGTATCTGTATTGAGAACGGTGAATAAACAGGGGACAGTTATACGGATTGATCGGGGAAAATGCCAGTGGAGCGGGCCGCCGCCGCGCGGCCGCGGCGTGGAGAACAGCTCAGGCGGCGGCGTTGGCGGCGGTTCGGAAAAAGCTGAAAGCTTACTTCGGGTAGTCTATCTCGTTCACGTACCACTGCGCCTCGCCCAGCGGCGTATTGACGGTGGCGACGTCCCCGACCTCTTTTTTCAGCAGGGCGCGCGCCATAGGCGCGTCGATGGAGATGTAATCCTTGCGGCCGAAGATCTCGTCGTAACCGACGATGCGAAAGCGTTTGATTTCGCCGTCTTCGTTCTCCACCTCTACCCAGGCGCCGAAGAACACTTTGCCTTCCTGCTGCGGGGAGTAATCGACGATCTTCAACTGCTCCAGGCATTTGGTCAGATAGCGGACGCGGCGATCGATCTCGCGCAGCCGCTTCTTGTTGTACTGGTAATCGGCGTTTTCGCTTCTGTCGCCCAGGCTGGCGGCCCAGGTCACTTTCTTGGTCACCTCGGGGCGTTCTTCGCGCCAGAGGTAATCCAGCTCTTGTTTGAGCTTGTCATACCCTTCACGGGTTATCAGTTGAGTTCTCATCGTGATTTATCTTTATGGGGTCACCGCCACAGTGTACGTGAATGCGGGGGGCTTTAGAAATGGCGCGCGGGCCTGCGCGTTGTCGCACGGTTTTTATTCAGTTTGCGCAGCTTTTAACAATCGGGAGTATGCTTAGCGATAGCGGAAAAGGAATGTGACGAAAGGAGGATATCTGGCGAGAGAGACAAGGAATTTTGGCGCACAACCCAACACATTGAAGGTATTACCGCATGGAATTTAAAGATTACTACGCCACGATGGGCGTTGAGCCCAACGCCGATCTGAAAACCATCAAAACGGCCTACCGTCGGCTGGCGCGTAAATATCACCCTGACGTGAGCACTGAAGACGACGCCGAAAGCAAGTTCAAAGAAGTGGCCGAAGCCTATGAGGTACTGAAGGACGAGGAGCGCCGCGCCGAGTACGATCAGATCCGGCTGCATCGCAACGATCCGAACTTTGGCCGCCAGGCGCGCGGCGATCACGGCGGCTATCAGCAGAGCGCTTCATGGCACGGCGCCGACGCGCAAGACTTCTCCGATTTCTTCGAAAGCATGTTCGGCGGGCGGGCGGCGGGCGGGCATCGCTCCGCTTCGCACTCGCACGGCGGGCATGGCTTCCGCGGCCAGGATCTCGAAATGGAGGTGCCGCTGTTCCTCGAGGAAACGCTGCATGGCCAAAGCCGCGAGATCTCCTACACGCTGCCGGTGTACGACGAGCTGGGGCGGCAGGTGAGCGAAGCCAGCAAAACGCTGAACGTGAAAATCCCGGCCGGCGTGGGCGACGGCGAGCGCATTCGCCTCAAGGGGCAGGGCGTTGCCGGCGTGGGCGGCGGCCAGAACGGCGACCTGTATCTGGTCATCCGCCTCGCGCCGCATCCGCTGTTCGAAATTGATGGCCACAATCTGAGCATCGTGGCGCCGCTCGCCCCGTGGGAAGCGGCGCTCGGCGCCAGCATCGAGGTGCCGACGCTGACCGGCAAAATCGCGTTGACCGTGCCGGCCGGCAGCCAGAGCGGCAAACGGCTGCGGGTCAAGGGCAAAGGGCTGGCGGGCAAGAAAGAGCCCGGCGATCTGTATGTCATTCTCAAGGTGGTGATGCCGCCGAAGCCGAACGAGAAGGCCAGCGCCCTGTGGCGAGAGCTGGCTGAGCAGGCGGCGTTCAATCCGCGTGCGGAATGGGAGTAAAGCACATGATGAAGAAAGAGATCACATTCACCGTGGTGGAACTGTGTCAGCGAGTGGAGATTTCAGAGGACGAATTGGTCGAGATCGTCGGCCTGGGCGTGATCGTGCCGCTGGAGCCGGCGCAGCCGCGCTGGGAGTTCGATTACCCGGCGCTGAGCCATCTGCAGCGCGCGCGCAGGCTGCGTGCCGAGCTGGATCTGGATTGGCCGGGGATCGCTATGGCGTTGACGCTGCTCGATCGGGTTGATGCGCTGCAGCAAGAGAACCGGCAGTTGCGCCGGCAGCTGGCGCGTTTCCTGCAGACTTCCTGACCCGACGGCTAAACGCCACCGGTCGGTTCGCCGGTGGCGAAATTGTGCAAAATTGGGCCGTCGCCCCACATTGCGCCGATAAAGGGCGAAATTTTAACGAACCCCCGTCGACATTCACTGAAAATTGTTGATAAATGGGGAAAAGAATAAGCTTTGTAACAATTTCGTCTAGAATACATACCATTAAACGCTGTCTCAAATGGCAAGGTTTTCTAACAATATTCGAGTCAGGCAATAAAGCCTTTGGGAGTAATACCATGCAAGAGAATCATAAGATCCTGGTTGTCGATGATGACATGCGCCTGCGCGCGCTTTTAGAACGTTATTTAACCGAGCAGGGCTTCCAGGTTCGCAGCGTTGCCAACGCTGAGCAAATGGATCGCTTGCTGACTCGTGAATCCTTCCATTTGATGGTGCTCGATCTGATGTTGCCGGGCGAAGACGGCCTGTCCATCTGCCGCCGCCTGCGCAGCCAGAGCAACCCGATGCCGATCATTATGGTCACCGCCAAAGGCGAAGAGGTCGATCGCATCGTGGGGCTGGAAATCGGCGCCGACGACTACATTCCTAAACCGTTCAACCCGCGTGAGCTGTTGGCTCGTATCCGCGCGGTGTTGCGCCGCCAGGCGAACGAACTGCCGGGCGCGCCTTCGCAGGAAGAGGCGGTGATCGCGTTCGGCAAATTCAAACTGAACCTCGGCACCCGCGAAATGTTCCGCGAAGACGAACCGATGCCGTTGACCAGCGGCGAGTTCGCGGTACTGAAGGCGCTGGTCAGCCACCCGCGTGAACCGCTGTCGCGCGATAAGCTGATGAACCTGGCGCGTGGCCGCGAATACAGCGCCATGGAGCGTTCCATTGACGTGCAGATCTCTCGCCTGCGCCGCATGGTTGAAGAAGATCCGGCGCATCCGCGTTATATCCAGACCGTGTGGGGTCTCGGCTACGTCTTCGTACCGGACGGCAGCAAGGCATGAGGCGATTGCGCTTTTCACCGCGTAGCTCGTTTGCCCGAACCCTGTTGTTGATCGTCACCTTGCTGTTCGTCAGCCTGGTGACGACCTATCTGGTGGTGCTGAACTTCGCCATCCTGCCCAGCCTGCAGCAGTTCAACAAGGTGTTGGCCTACGAAGTGCGTATGCTGATGACCGATCGGCTGCAGCTGGAAGACGGCACGCTGCTGGAAGTGCCGCCGGCATTCCGCCGTGAGATCTACCGCGAACTGGGCATCTCTCTCTACACGAATTCGGCGGCGGAGGAGAGCGGCCTGCGCTGGGCGCAGCACTACCAGTTCCTCAGCCAGCAGATGGCGCAGCAGCTCGGCGGGCCGACCGATGTTCGGGTGGAGGTGAACAAGAACTCCCCGGTGGTGTGGCTGAAAACCTGGCTGCAGCCCGATATCTGGGTGCGCGTGCCGCTGACGGAAATCCACCAGGGCGACTTCTCGCCGCTGTTCCGCTATACGCTGGCGATCATGCTGCTCGAGATCGGCGGCGCCTGGCTGTTTATCCGCATTCAAAACCGCCCGTTGGTGGAGCTGGAACATGCGGCGCTGCAGGTGGGCAAGGGCATCATTCCGCCGCCGCTGCGCGAGTATGGCGCTTCCGAAGTGCGGTCAGTGACTCGCGCATTCAATCAGATGGCGTCGGGCGTCAAGCAGCTGGCGGACGATCGCACCTTGCTGATGGCCGGGGTCAGCCATGACCTGCGCACGCCGTTGACGCGCATTCGGCTGGCGACGGAGATGATGAGCGCCGAAGACGGTTATCTGGCCGAGTCGATCAATAAAGACATCGAAGAGTGCAATGCCATCATCGAGCAGTTCATCGATTATCTGCGCACCGGGCAGGAGATGCCGACCGAAAGCAGCGATCTGAACGCCATTTTAGGCGAAGTGGTCGCGGCGGAAAGCGGCTATGAGCGGGTAATTGAAACCGCGCTGTCGCCGGGCGAGCTGATGATGAATGTGCATCCGCTGTCGATTAAGCGGGCGGCGGTGAACATGGTGGTGAACGCGGCGCGTTACGGCAACGGTTGGATCAAGGTCAGCAGCGGTCGCGAGCTGCAGCGCGGCTGGTTCCAGGTGGAAGATGACGGCCCGGGCATCAAGCCGGAAGAATTGAAGCACCTGCTGCAGCCGTTCGTACGCGGTGACAGCGCGCGCAGCACCAGCGGCACCGGTCTGGGGCTGGCGATCGTGCAGCGTATTATCGACGCGCATGACGGCGAACTGGATATCGGCACCAGCGAGCGCGGTGGGCTGTTGATCCGCGCGTATATTCCGTTGCCGATGGAGAAAAAAGAGTCGACCAACGGCCATCAAACGGCCAGGGAAAACGCCTGACACTCTGGTGTGGGCCGCGCCGCTGCGGCCCCGTCAGGACTTTCTGCTCATCACGTAGTATTCCGCCGCATCTTCATGCAACCGACGGCCGGTCGGCGCCTGCCACGGATCGATTAACTCGATGCCGCAGTGGAGGAAGTCTTTGGTATTGCGGGTGGCCAGGGCGGCGCCGTAATGCAGGCAGGTGGCGGCGATTTGGGTATCCGGCACGCTCATCGCTTTACCCAGCAGCCGATTCCTTGCCGTCAATTCCGCGTATTGCATCGCGCACAGCCCATCAAACGGCAATATCTGCCCCTCGAACTTCAATTCAATGGCGTCCGCCAATTTCAGCTTGAGATCCCGCTGGCGCTTGCCGTCAGGCATGCAGGCGACGCCGCTAAACAGTTCGGCGAGGACAATGGCGCTGAGATAGAGCTCGTCATTGTCCTTTTCATTTAACCAGTTAATGACGTTGTAGTACGGGCTGGGACGCAGCGTTTCTGAAATGACGTTGGTGTCGATAATGATCATGCGTTGTCATCTTCATCATCAAAGGTGACGATGCGTGGCGGCACGGCGTCACGCGGTGGGATCTCCAGCTCAACGCCGCCGAATTCGGCGAAGTGCTGATGCATCCAGGTACCCAATCCATAGCGCGGCGGCTTTTTCACCAGCGCCTGTTTCAGGATCATGCGCGCTTCCTCTTCCATGGAATGGCCGTTTTTCGCCGCTGAGATACGCAGCAGCTCTTTGATTTCGTCGTCCAGATTTCTGACGGTGATAGTAGCCATTGAAACCTCCTTTGCTATCAATGATTGCATTGACTTATTTTCTCGTCTTGCCGGTTAAAAAGCAATCAATTGAAATAAAAAAAGGCGCGGGATCCGCGCCTTAGCTGAAGAGGTAACGTTACCGAATTACAGCTTCGGGCCGGCGCTAACCAGCGCGGCGCCCGCAGGCGTGTCGGTGTATTTGTCGAAGTTGGTGATGAAGCGCTCGGCCAGATCCTGCGCTTTTTCCTGCCACTGCTCGAGGCTGGCGTAGGTGTTGCGCGGATCGAGGATTTCCGGGTTCACGCCCGGCAGCGCGGTCGGCATCGCCAGATCGAAGATAGGCAGAGTGACGGTTTCCGCCTTGTCGATTTCACCGCTCAGGATGGCGTCGATGATGCCGCGCGTATCTTTGATCGAGATGCGTTTGCCGGTGCCGTTCCAGCCGGTGTTGACCAGGTAAGCCTGGGCGCCGGCGGCCTGCATGCGTTTCACCAGCACTTCGGCGTACTGCGTCGGGTGCAGCGACAGGAACGCGGCGCCGAAGCAGGCGGAGAAGGTTGGCGTCGGTTCGGTTACGCCGCGCTCGGTGCCGGCCAGTTTGGCGGTGAAGCCGGACAGGAAGTGGTACTGAGTCTGGTTGGCGGTCAGGCGCGATACCGGCGGCAGCACGCCGAAAGCGTCGGCGGTCAGGAAGATCACCTTGGTGGCGTGACCCGCCTTGGACACCGGTTTGACGATGTTCTGGATATGATAGATCGGGTAAGAAACGCGGGTATTCTCGGTTTTCGAACCGTCGTTGAAGTCGATGCTGCCGTCGGCCAGCACGGTGACGTTTTCCAGCAGCGCATCGCGTTTGATGGCGTGGTAGATGTCCGGTTCGGCTTCTTCAGACAGCTTGATGGTCTTGGCGTAGCAGCCGCCTTCGAAGTTGAACACGCCGTCGTCGTCCCAGCCGTGCTCGTCATCGCCGATCAGCTGACGCTTAGGATCGGTGGAGAGGGTGGTCTTGCCGGTGCCGGACAGGCCGAAGAACACCGCCACGTCGCCTTTCTCGCCCACGTTGGCCGAGCAGTGCATCGAGGCGATGCCTTTCAGCGGCAGCAGGTAGTTCATCATCGAGAACATGCCTTTCTTCATTTCGCCGCCGTACCAGGTGCCGCCGATCAGCTGCATGCGCTCGGTCAGGTTGAAGGCGACGAAGTTCTCCGAGTTCAGGCCTTGCTGCTGCCAGTTCGGGTTGGTGCACTTGGCGCCGTTCATCACCACGAAGTCCGGCTCGAAGTCAGCCAGCTCTTCGTCGCTCGGGCGGATAAACATGTTTTTCACGAAGTGCGCCTGCCAGGCCACCTCGGTGATGAAGCGCACTTTCAGGCGCGAGTCGGCGTTGGCGCCGCAGAAGGTATCCACCACGAACAGGCGTTTGCCGGACAGTTGTTCGGTGACCAGGTGTTTCAGATCGGCCCACACTTCCGGGCTGAGGGGTTTGTTGTCGTTTTTGCCTTTGCCCTGATCGGCCCACCACACGGTATCGCGGGTGATGTCGTCGCGGACGATGTATTTGTCTTTCGGCGAGCGGCCGGTGAAGATGCCGGTATCGACGGAGACGGCACCCAGCTTGGTGACTACCCCACGCTCAAAACCTTCCAGAGATGGGTCTGTTTCTTCCTTAAACAGCAGTTCATAGCTCGGGTTGTGAACGATTTCGCTAACGTCGTGAATGCCGTAAGCGGCCAGATCCTGAGGGGTTATACCTTTAACGCGCATGTTACTACTCCTTGGTCACAGAATTTCTGGCGGCAATTGTAGGGATCTAACGGTGCGTAACCGCGATGGGTATCAAATATTTAACGTTTTAGGCGGTATTTCGTTACGATCTGAGAGATAGCACACGGAAAAAAGCAAACGTGCAAACGGCGGGCGTTGGCGGGCGCCGGGCGCGCCCGCCGAAAGGGTGTCACTTAGTGCAACTGGTCGCTTTCGCCGGTGTTACCCGCATACAACGCGGCAACATCAACCGGGTCAAAGACATAGTGGCTGCCCCAGTAGTCGCAGTGCATGTCGATGTTGCCGTCCTGCTCCAGCATGTCCGCCACTTCGTCGGTCGGCAGGGTCAGCAGCGCGTCGGCGCAACGCTGGCGAGAACAGGTGCAGCGGAACTGCACGTCCTGCGGTTCGTACAAGGTGACCTCTTCCTGATGGTACAGGCGGTACAACACTTCGTTGGCCGGCAGGCCGAACAGCTCTTCGCTTTTGACCGTGTTGGTCAGTTGCACCAGATGATCGAAATCATCGAGGTTGCCGTCCTGCGCCGGCAGCACCTGCAGCAGCATACCGGCCGCCGCGGCGTTGCCTTCCGCTTCGCCGGTGCGAATGAACAGGCGGGTTGGCAGCTGCTCGGACTGGCGGAAGTAGGCTTCCAGGCATTCGGCCAGGGTTTCACCTTCCAGGCCGACGACGCCCTGATAGCGCTCGCCTTCCGTCGGGGAAATGGTGATGACCATGACGCCGTTGCCGATCATCTGATGCAAGGTGCTGTCGTCGGCGATAGGCGCCTGGGTGCGCGCAACGCCGCGCATCTCCTGGCGGTTGTTGCCGTTGATCACCGCCAGCTTCAGCGGGCCGTCGCCTTGCAGCTGAACGGTGATGTCGCCGTCGAACTTCAGGGTCGCGGTCAGCAGACTGGTGGCGACCAGCAGTTCACCCAGCAGCTTTTGCACCGGCGCCGGGTAGTCGTGGTTATTCAGGATCTGCTGATAGGTTTCGCTGACGGTAACCAGCTCGCCGCGCACCGCGTAGTTTTCAAACAGGTAACGGTGCAATTGGTCATGGTTGGACATAATCTTCTCTCATTGCGGTGAGGGCTTATTCCGGCTCACCAAATTTAAATTTCATCAGGTCGCGCCGCTCCTTTTTGTCCGGACGACGGTCCGGATGCGGCATGGTCAACGCGTTCATCTTGCGCGCCAGCGCCATTTTTTCGCGGTTGGCGATGCTGGCTTCGGTTTCCTGATACATTTGCTGCGCCTCGCCGGCGCCGCGGCGTTGGCTGGTCAGCGCCAGCACGATCACCGTACGTTCTTCGTTGCCCTGCCGCAGCTTGAGCTCGGCGTTAAGTTCGACAATCTTGCTCGGCTTGCCACGCTGGCCGTTGTAATGCACCTTGCCGCCGTCGATCATTTCGCGCGCCAGCGCGCGGGTCTTGTAGAAGCGTGCGGCCCACAGCCATTTATCCAGCCGGACCGCGTCGTCGCGCGTCGCTTTGTCCTTCATGCTTCCCCCTTGGCCAGCGCCGGTATCAACAGGCGATAGTCGCGCATCGACGGATGGCGCTGGAAGCTTTTCTCCGCCGTGCTGGAGTCCGGGTTTTGCACGCCCAGGCAGTAACGAATGCCGAAAGTGCGCGCCGCGTCGAGGATCGGCTCGCCGTCGTCGACAAACAGCGTGCGCTGCGGGTTGAACCCGGTGTGCTGTTGCACCGCCTGCCACAGACGCTGATCTTCTTTCGGATAACCAAATGTGTGGGTGGAAAACAATAAATCAAGGTGCCGATCCAGACCGGTATGCTCGATTTTCACCGCCAGGCTGTGCGGATGGGCGTTGGTCAGCAAAATGGTTTGCAGGCCGGCGTCGCGCAGCGCCCGTAAAAACGGCTCGGTATCCTCGCGCAGCCGGGCGCGGCTGCCCACTTCGCTGGTCATGCGGTAGATATCCAGATCCAACCGCTCGCTCCAGTAATCGAAGCAATACCAATTCATGGTGTGCTGCACCGCCTGATATTCCCGCTCAATGATATGACGGGCTTCGTCAAACGGAATGGCGCGCCTTTCGCTCAGCGCTTGCGGCACCAGGCTGAGCCAGAAGTGACTGTCGAATTCCAGGTCCAGCAAGGTGCCGTCCATATCCAGCAGCACGGTATCGATCTGCGGCCAATCAAATTCGGGAACCATAAAAACTCCACGGGCGGACCGACGGGCGGTCCGCAGATGAGAATAATAGCGTTAGCGTAGCATAAGCAGATGACAGGGCGGAGGCCCGGCGTCAGGTTCAGGCCATCGGCCGCATCGACATCGGATTGATCTGCGGATTGAAGCAGCTGTCGTAGTAACGCTGGATATCGGCGACGCGGTGCTGATTGATGCGCCGACGCTGCACCAGCCGCCAGGCGTTATAGCCCAGGCTGACGACCACCGCCAGCAACAGCAGGCTGGTGCCGAGGTAGCGCCCCAGGGTGATCATGTCCGGTTCGCTGTGCAGCGCCACGTGGCGGGTGCCGTTGGCATCGACGCTGAGGCTGGTGATTACCCCTTGCGCCTGGAACGGGGTATGCAGCAGCAGAGTGGAAAGGCGCTGCAGCTCATTCCACTGGTCGAGGGCGTTGTATTCGCTCTGCGGCGCTGAAGACTGCGGATGGCTGACCAGCTGGCGGCCTTCATCGCTGCGGATCAGGAAACCGCCCGGCGGCGGGCTGTTGAGCGCCGCGGCGGCCAGGCGCGTTTCATTGAAGATGAACGACGACGTGGCCACTTTGGTCAGGCTTTCCAGCGACTCTGCGCTTACCGGGCGCAGCAGGACGTTGACGCCTTGCAGCGCGCCGGATCTGGCGCGTTTCACCAGGCCGCTCCAGTTTTTGGCGTTGCCCAGGTTGACCAAGGCGTTTTTTAACCGCACGCAGTCGTTTTCTGCCTGGCACAAATCCGGTGTTTTCAGAACGATATCAGAGAAGTCATCCAACAGGATCATGCCGGATTTCTCGATGGCGCTGGCCAGCTGCGGGTTGACCTTCTGATCGGCGCCGCTCGGATGCAGCTGGCTGTTGACCGTGGCCAGCAGGGCCGTCGCTTTGTCTATGACTTCCGATTCCGGCTGCGGCAACGGGGCGGCGTTGTTCCAATAGATGCCGGAGCAGTCGAACGGCGCAAAATTGACGGTGCCGCCGCCGTTGGCCGGCGGCGGCACATAGCACATGCCGCTGCCGCGCACTTTCAGCGTGTCGCCGATGCGCAGCGGCGTGGCTTCCAGGGCTTGCACGCTGGTCACTTCCACTTTTTGCGCACCCTGCAGCCAGGCCATGCTGAGGGTCAGCGGCAGGTTGAGCGGAATATAGATCAGCAGCAACAGCAGTACCAGCGCCGAGCTGGCGACCAGCACCGCGTTGCGGCCCCACTGCTGCAGCGGGAAATTCTTCACTTCGTCATGCAGCGAGAGGAAGCGCCCCTGGCGCACTACCTGCCGATTGAGGTAGACGTCCACATCGGTGGTCTTGCCCAGATCCTGCGTCAGGTACGGCTGCCAATGCGGCGGGTAGATAAGATCGATGATGCCGAGCGAAATGTTGCTGATCTGCCCCTGATCGGACTCGCCGAACAGGCCCCAGCGCTTCGGCGTGCCGCGCAGGCAGTGGATCTCTTTCAGCTCACGCGACGCCGGACGGCGGAACAGGTTCCAGCATCCCCAGGCGATCATCAGCACCGCCACAAAAATCATCCAGGGGATAACCAGCACCGGGCTTATCAGGCTGAAGAACAGCAGCAGCAGCGCGGCGGAGATGATGACGGCTTCACGGATGCCGTTCGGCCGGTTCAGCGCATGCTCTTCCGGCGTTTCCTTGCGAATATTGACCAGCTCGACATGCTCGCTCTCTTCCTTGCGGATGGACGCGTTTTTGGTCGGCGTGGCGGCCACCACCGGCGGCTGCGGCCGATCGTGAATATGATCTTTCAGCGAGTGCCCGTTGAGCGAAATCACCAGCGGCAGCGTCTGGGTTCTGATCACTTCCACATGGTTGTCGGCGGTGATATAGGGTTCCCAAAACGGCGGCAGATGCACCTCTTCCGCGTCGAGGTAATAGCGCCATTTATTGGGATCGTCGCTGGCCAGCCCGTAGCGGGTAATGGCGTGCGTGACCGGATATACGTTATCGCTTTGCGGTGTGAGCGCCAGCTTGGCCGCGGGCAGCGTAGCGCCGCCGCCGGGCAACAGTTTGTTGCTCAGCTTGTTTTGCTGATTGAGATAGAACTCGACCGCGGCGCGCTCTTCGTCGGTCAGCTTGCGGTGGGCAGGCTTGATAAACGGCAATGCGTGCGCCAGCGCCGACGGGTTGCGGGCCTTGAACCACAGGTACAGGCCGGCGGCAATCAGGCAGACAAGCACTAAGGCCAATATCAACACTATTGTGCTCATGCAATCCCCATCTCACACCCGTGAATTTCGCCAACCTGATGAAAAGCTGAATATTATACGGAGTAAACCGCCAGGAGGCACCCAGAACTAATGAGGGAACAAACAGATTCTCGCTCTGGATCTCATTCCTTCATGACGCAAGGCCATTTTATCACTGATTCTTGCCTGCGTGATACTAGCAACCGGTCTCTGCCGTCGATATCGGTATTATCCTATTTTCTTGCGCGCTGTTTGCTGAATCAGTACGGAAAATCGCCGGCCGCTGGCTACGCTTGTTAAAAGAAAGTAAATTACTGTTCATGCGCGTTGCGGCGGAGCTTGCCCTTAACGCACAATGTGATCAGGATCGAATTTGGTCAGCGTTTGAGCGCCAACGAGCCGTGCGTTACGCCAATCATTTTTTCGGTTGCCCGTCCGCGCCTGGGTAACCTCTTTGAGGCAATCATGGATAAACACCTGCAAAAACCTAAAATTCTGAAAGTGGAAACGGTCGCGCGTTCGCGTTTGTTTAACGTCGAGTCGGTCGATTTGGAATTCAGCAACGGTGTTCGGCGGGTGTATGAACGCATGCGGCCTTCGGATCGCGAAGCGGTGATGATCGTGCCGGTGATTGGCGATGACCTGCTGCTGATCCGCGAATATGCGGTCGGCACCGAATCCTATGAGTTGGGGTTCCCGAAAGGGCTGATCGATCCCGGCGAAGGGGTGCTGGAGGCGGCCAACCGCGAGCTGATGGAAGAGGTGGGGTACGGCGCGAAACGCTTTGATTTTCTCAGTAAGCTGACGATGGCGCCGTCCTACTTTTCCAGCAAAATGAATATCGTGCTGGCGCACGATCTCTATCCGCAGAGCCTGGAGGGGGATGAGCCGGAGCCCTTGCCGCAGGTGCGCTGGCCGATCGCCAACATGATGGCGCTGCTGGCGGAACCGGATTTCCGTGAGGCGCGCAACGTCAGCGCGCTGTTCCTTTCCGAGGCATTTTTGCGCGCGTCGCGCTGATACGCTTCACGCCGAATAAAAAAAGGGCCAGATTTCTCTGGCCCTTTTCGATCAGAACAGCTCGTGGCTTTCACCGCCCGGATCGGTCAACGTGGTGCCGGTATCGCGCGATGGGTAGTCCGTCGGCTGCGTTCCTTCGATGAAGTACTCGGAACGGCTGCCGCCGCCACCGCCAGAGAGCTTGCCGCTGCTCTTGTCGATGGTGACGCTGATGATGCCCGGCGGCGGCGTGACTTTCTGCTCTGGGATGCCTTCCAGCGCGGTTTTCATAAAGTCGTCCCACGCCGGCTGGGCGCTCTTGGCACCGCCTTCACCGCCGGAAATCTGATCCGGGATGGCGCCGGATACCGTCGAACGGCCCAGGTCGCGGCGGTGATCGTCGAAACCGATCCACACCGAGGTCACGGTATCCGGGCCATAGCCTGAGAACCAGGCGTCCTTGGAACTGTTGGTGGTACCGGTTTTGCCGCCGATATCATGACGTTTCAGATCGCGGCCGGCGCGCCAGGCGGTACCCATCCAACCCGGTTCGCCGAAGATGTTGCTGTTCAGCGCGTCGTGGATCAGGAAGGCCAGCTGTGTGCTGATGACGTGCGGCGCATACTGTTGATCGCCGTCCTGCTGTACCTGAGCCGGGGTGACTTGCTCCAGCTGAGGCATCGGCACCGTGCTGTTGTTGCCTTCCTGCGAGGTGGCGACGTTTTCGATGTTGTCGTCGGACAGCACCGCCGAACGGTGGGTGTCGCCGTAGATCACCGGCAGGTTACAGCTGCCGCACACCACTTTCGGTTTGGCTTCGAACACCGTATTGCCGTTATCGTCTTCAATTTTGGTGATGAAGTACGGGTCGACCAGATAACCGCCGTTCGCCAGCACCGCGTAGCCGCGCACCAGCTGCATCGGGGTGAAGGAGGCGGACCCCAGCGCCAGCGATTCGGTATGCACGATATTCTGCGCCGGGAAGCCGAAGCGCTGCAGATATTCCGCCGCGTAGTCGACGCCCATCGCGCGCATCGCACGCACCATCACCACGTTCTTCGACTGCCCCAGCCCCTGTCGCAGGCGAATCGGGCCGTCGTAGGTCGGCGGCGAGTTCTTCGGCCGCCAGTCGGTGCCGGCGCCGGCATCCCAACGGGTAATCGGCAAGTCATTCAGAATGGTGGCCAGCGTCAGGCCTTTATCCATCGCGGCGGTGTACAGGAACGGTTTGATGTTCGAGCCCACCTGACGCAGAGCCTGCGTGACGCGGTTGAACTTGCTCTGATTGAAGTCGAAGCCGCCAACCAGCGCTTTCACCGCGCCGTCGTTCGGGTTGATAGAGACCAGCGCCGAGTTGACGTCCGGCACCTGCGACAGCCACCAGGCTTCGTTCACTTTACGCACCCACACTTGCTGGCCGGTCTGCACTACGTCGGTGACGCGTTTCGGCGTTGGGCCTTGCTGAGTGTCCGAACGGTATGGGCGTGCCCAGCGCATGGTCGCCATCGGCAGGGCAATACTGCTGCCGTCGGCCAGCATCGCCGTCGCTTCCTGCGGGTTGGCGGCGGTGATCACCGCCGGCGCCAGCGGGCCGTAGTTCGGCAGGTTTTTCAGCGAATCGACAATCTGTTTGCGATCCCAGGCCGCTTCGCCGACTTTCCACAACACGTTGGATGGGCCGCGGTAACCGTGGCGCATGTCATAGGCCAGCACGTTGTTGCGTACCGACTCCTGCGCCGCCAACTGCAGCCGTTTGGTGACGGTGGTGTAAACCTTGTAACCGTCGGTATAGGCGTTTTCACCGTAACGCTTGATCATCTCCTGACGCACCATCTCGGAGAGATACGGCGCGGAGAAGCTGATTTCCGGCGCATGGTAATTGGCGACCAGATCTTCGGAGCGCGCCTGATCGTACTGCGCCTGCGTGATGTAGTGTTCGTCCAGCATGCGCGACAGCACCACGTTGCGGCGGGCAACGGCGCGATCGTGCGAATAGAGCGGGTTGAAGGTGGACGGCGCTTTCGGCAGGCCGGCGATGGTCGCCATTTCGCTCAGGGTCAGCTGGCTGACGTCTTTGCCGAAATAGACCTGCGCGGCGGCGCCTACGCCGTAGGCGCGGTAACCCAGATAGATCTTGTTCAGATACAGCTCAAGGATTTCATCCTTGGTGAGCATCTGCTCGATGCGCACCGCCAGGAAGGCTTCCTTGATTTTACGCATCAGGGTGCGTTCCGGGCTTAAGAAGAAGTTACGCGCCAGCTGTTGGGTGATGGTACTGGCCCCCTGCGAAGCGTGGCCGGAGACCAACGCGATGGAGGCGGCGCGGAAGATGCCGACCGGATCGACGCCATGGTGATCATAGAAGCGGCTGTCTTCGGTGGCGATGAATGCATGCACCATCACCGGTGGAATTTGATCCAGTTTCAGCGGAATGCGGCGCTTCTCGCCGTATTGGGCGATCAGTTCGCCATCGGCGCTGTAGACCTGCATCGGTATCTGCAGCCGCACATCTTTCAGCGTTGCGACGTCGGGCAGCTGCGGCTCGACATATTTGTACAAGCCGAAAATCGAGGCTGCTCCCAGCACGATGCAACATACTGCAAGGATTAGTAAATACTTTACGAACTTCACCTGAGATTTCCCATTTCTAAGTCATTTGGGCAGTTTATAAACAACCGCGCGGTAGTATAAAGGCAAGCCTGCGACATGGATATGTTCTTTTATCATCTGATGTTATGGAGGCTTGCGAAACATGTTCCCTCAAGCATGGCAGGTGGGGCTGGATATACAAATCGACTGCGTGCGGGCGGTGGCGGCCCAACGCCGCCGCAACGGCTGGCAGTTGCGCCACTGGTGGCAGCAGGCGCTGCCGCAGGCGGTTTTACGCGATGGCTGTCTGGAACCTTCCGAATTCCTGATCCGGGCGCTGCGGCAATGGCGCGTCCAACTGCCGCGACATATTTCCTTACGCATTGCCCTGCCGGCGCAGCGCGTGTTGCAGCAACGCATGGCGCAGCCGGACGTGCGGCTGCGCGAGCCGGAACGCAGCGACTATATCGGCGGCCACGGTGTGAAGCAGTTTCCGCTCGATGGCCAGACGCTGGCGCTCGACTATCGCACCGCGCCGGCGGATGAGGCGGCGCTGTTGCTGACCGCCGCGCGGCGGCAGGAGCTGCAGCAGTGGCTGCATTGTCTGCGTCAGGCTGGCCTGCATCCGCAAGCGGTCGATATCACCCCCTGCGCGCTGCGGATGATGGCGACGGCGGCAGGCGTGCCGCCCGCTGCGGGGCTGATGCACCGTCTCGAACGAGAATGGCTGTGGGTGGCGCCGGCCGACGGCGCGTTCGCTTTTGGTCTGGCGCCGGGCGACGATGACGCGCAGGCGCTGCGGGCGCTGCAAGCTCAGATGCCGGTGGGCGACGATCGGCCGGTCTATGCCGGCAGCGTGCTGGCGGGAGCCTTGCCCGCCGGTTGCCTTGCCTGGTCGCCGCTCAGCGCCTTCACGCAGCTGCGTCCGCCGTTGCCTGCGCATCCTTCGGCGTTCGCGTTGGCCGGTGGCCTGGCGCTGCGCGAGGAGGATCGCTGATGTATCAGGTCAACTTTCTGCCCTGGCGACAACGCCGCGATCGGCGACGCGGCTATTTCTGGTTGGGCGTGCTGATGTTGCAGGTAATGGCACTGCTGCTGGCGCTGTTCCTGGTCGCCGGCCAATTGCGTCACCAACAGGCGCAGCGGCAGGCGCGGCTGGCGATGCTGGGTGAAGAGCTGGCGGCACTGACGTTGCTCGCCCGTCAGCAACAGCAAGAGCGGGCGCAGCGGGCGCTGCACCGCGCCCGCGCCGAACGGCAGGCGAGCAACGCCCAGCATAACCGGCGTTATTTTCAGCTGCTGCAGCAATTGTCCTCCAGCATTCCTCCACCGCTGTGGCTCACGGCGCTGGAGAGCGATGCGGTGAACGGCCTGCGGCTGCGTGGATTGAGCCGTTCTCCTGCGGCCATCACGCAGTTCGAACGGCGGCTGGCGGGGATGCCTGCGTTGCCGCGGTTGCGTTTGGCTGAGGTGGCGCAACGCGACGACGGCCTGTACACCTTTCATCTGGCGGCGCAGTGGGGGCGTGATGGATAACCGTTTGTCATCCGGGCTGCGCCTCTGGCTGAGCTTGCCGGGCTGGCTATTGCTGCTGTCGCAAGGGTTGGGTATCGGCACGTTGGCGCTGTTGGGCGGTGGCTGGATGCTGCAAGACGAATGGCGTCAGCGGGAAAGCGCGGGGGAGCGGCAACAGCGCCTGTTGCAACAGATCGCCATGGTGCAACGCCAACTGGACGAGGTGCCGGAAACCGCTATCCCGGCGGCGCCGCTTCCTCCGTCCACCAACGGCGATCTGGCGAGCGTGCTGCAACGGGCGGGAGGCGCCTTGTTGCGCTGGCAGCGGCAGGAAAAACCGCCGCGGCAAACGCTGAGCTTGCGCATTGACTACGCCGGTTTGCTGGCGCTGCTGGAGGCGCTGCCCGCCGATTTACGCCTCGAGCAACTGAGCGTGGAGACGCCGTCCCTTGGCATGACGGCGAGGTTGGTTTTGCAGGATGCCGCCGAGGATCAGCCCAATGAGTAAAAGACCCGGCCGTTGGTGGTGGCTGCTGTGGCCATGGGCATTATGCGCTGAGCCGCGCGACCCGTTTGCGCCGCTTCCGATGTCTGCTTGTGCCCAAACGGAGGCGTCGCCGGCGAGCTGGCGACTGAAAGGCGTCATCGGGCAACCGACGCTGCGCTATGGCTGGGTGGTGACGCCGGCGGGGCAATGGTTGCGCCTGCGGCCGCAGCAACGGGTGCTGGCCGAGCGCTGGCAGGTGACGCAGGTGCAGGCGCGTAGCTTGACGTTAACGGCGCTGACGGCCGAACCGGATTGCCCGGCGAGCCAGGGCGACGTCTCGCTCATGATGGACAACAAGGATGGCAAACCATGAAAGGATGTGCTGGATTGGGCGTGGCGCTGTGGTGCCTGACGCTCGGCACCGCGCAGGCGCAGGATAAGCAGCGGGTTTCCCTGGAATTTCAGGATGCACCGGTCACGGTCATCCTGCAGGCGTTGGCGGATTATCGGCAGATGAACCTGATCGCCGCGCCCGGCGTGAGCGGCAACCTGACGCTGCGGCTAGAGAATGTGCCCTGGCCTCAGGCGCTGGCGTTGACCCTGCGCATGGGCAAACTGGCGATGACGCGGGAAGGCAACGTGATACTGATCTCGCCGGAGCCGGACGCGCAGGAAAAAAGGCAGCAGCGAGAGGCGTTGGCGCAGCGGCAACCGCTGCACAGCCTGACCCTGACGTTACAGAACGGCGATGCGGCGGAAATTGCCGAAAGCCTCAACGCCCAACGCGGCGCGTTGCTGAGCGAGCGTGGCAGCGTGTTGGCGGATAAACGCACCAATACGTTGCTGCTGCGCGACACCGCGCCAATCCTGACGCAGTTGAAAAAGCGGATAACGGAAATGGACGCGCCGCTGGCGCAGGTGCAACTGGCGGCGCATATCGTGACCATCAACCGCGAAAGCCTGCGTGAGCTTGGCGTGCGTTGGGGGTTGGCGGCCGACGACAGGCCGGCGCGGCCGTTGCGGCCGGGCAATGTCGGTGTCAATCTGCCGCTGGAACGCGGCGCCGTGAACGCCGGTTTTCATCTGGCGCGCATCAGCGGGCGTTTGTTGAGCCTCGAGCTGACGGCGCTGGAGCAGGAGAATCAGGTGGAGATCATCGCCAGTCCGCGCCTGCTGACGGCGCACCTGCAAACCGCCAGCATCAAACAGGGGACGGAGATCCCTTATGAAGTGTCGAGCGGCGCCAGCGGTGCGACCGCCATCGAGTTCAAAGAGGCGGTGCTGGGCATGGAGGTGACGCCGAAAGTGTTGCCGGACGGGCGCATCACGCTGACGCTGCACATCAGCCAAAATATGCCGGGGCGCGCCATCAGCCGCGGGGCGGGTGAGGCATTGACCATCGATAAACAAGAGATTAAGACGCAGATCACGGTGAAAAGCGGCGAAACCCTGGTGCTCGGCGGTATTTTTCAACGGCATAGCGGCAAGACGGCGGACAAGGTGCCGGGATTGGGGGATGCGCCACTGCTGGGGGGCTTGTTCCGGCAAAGCGGCGCACAACAGAAAAAACGCGAACTGGTGATCTTCATTACGCCGACTCTGATTAAGGGATAAGCGGCTGCCTGTCGGCTGGGCGGCAAATCTCCTAAAGTTGATGAGCAGATACACTTTTTTATCCCCTTGGGGGGATCTGCGTTTGACGCTGCGGCCGATTTAGCTTACAAGGGTTACCGAATTGAGCACCGAGGTTTTTTGTTAGCGTCAAGACGCCGTTAAAAACATATGGTTTCCCTCCCGCGGCGTGGATTGCGATTTATTCGGTTGCCAAACTACCAAGAGTGTTGAGATAATTTTTCGTCTGATCTCGCACTATCGCTCATGAGGTTTCAGTTTAGGTCCCGCCGCTGATTTGATTGGCGGGGCGGGTTAACATTAACGAATTGTCTTAGTAATACCGAAAAACATGGCAGAGAAACGCAATATCTTTCTGGTTGGGCCTATGGGTGCCGGCAAAAGCACTATTGGCCGTCAGTTAGCTCAGCAACTCAATATGGAGTTCTTCGACTCCGATCAAGAAATTGAGCGACGTACCGGAGCTGACGTGGGCTGGGTATTCGACGTGGAAGGGGAAGAAGGTTTCCGCGATCGTGAAGAAAAAGTCATTAATGAACTGACGGAAAAACAAGGGATTGTGTTGGCGACCGGCGGCGGTTCGGTGAAGTCGCGCGAAACGCGCAACCGTCTGTCCGCGCGCGGCGTGGTGGTCTATCTGGAAACCACGATCGAGAAGCAGCTTGCTCGTACCCAGCGTGATAAAAAACGCCCGCTGCTGCAGGTCGATTCTCCGCCGCGTGAAGTGCTGGAAGCCTTGGCGAAAGAACGCAATCCGTTGTATGAAGAGATTGCCGATGTCACCATCCGCACCGACGATCAGAGCGCTAAAGTGGTTGCCAACCAGATCATCAACATGCTGGAAAGCAACTGATTGCCGCTTTCCGCGTTCGCCGTCGGCCAATGCGGAGAACTGATTTGTGTTCCCCGCAGTTGCGGGGATCAACCACCGCCGCACCATACAGAGAACTGAGCGCGACATGGAGAGAATTACTGTAACGCTTGGGGAGCGCAGCTACCCGATTACCATCGCCGCCGGATTGTTCAACGATCCGGCTTCTTTTATGCCGTTGAAGGCGGGTGAGCAAGCGATGTTGGTCACCAACCAGACCCTGGCGCCGCTTTATCTGGAGCGTGTCCGGCAGGTGCTGGAGCAGGGCGGCGTCGTGGTGGATCAGGTGATCCTTCCTGATGGTGAGCAGTACAAATCTCTGGCGGTGTTGGAGCAGGTGTTTTCGGCGCTGCTGGAAAAACCGCACGGGCGCGATACTACGCTGATCGCCCTCGGCGGCGGCGTTGTCGGCGATCTGACCGGCTTTGCCGCCGCGTGCTACCAACGCGGCGTGCGCTTCATTCAGGTTCCCACCACGCTGTTGTCGCAGGTGGACTCTTCCGTGGGCGGCAAGACCGCCGTCAACCACCCGCTCGGCAAAAACATGATCGGCGCTTTCTATCAACCCGCTTCGGTGGTGGTTGATCTGGATTGCCTGAAAACGTTGCCGACGCGTGAACTCTCTTCCGGCCTGGCAGAAGTCATCAAATACGGGATCATTCTCGATCGCGAGTTCTTCGTCTGGTTGGAAAACAACATCGATGCGCTGATGGCGCTGGATATGCAGGCGTTGGCCTACTGTATCCGCCGCTGCTGCGAGCTCAAGGCCGAGGTTGTGGCCGCCGACGAACGCGAAAGCGGCCTGCGAGCCTTGCTGAATCTTGGCCATACTTACGGCCACGCCATCGAAGCCGAAATGGGCTACGGCGTATGGCTGCACGGCGAAGCGGTGGCTGCGGGCATGGTGATGGCGGCGGAAACCGCGCACCGTCTCGGCCAGTTCTCCGTTGAAGACATTGAGCGCATCAAAACGCTGCTGCTGCGCGCCGGCTTGCCGGTCTGCGGGCCGCAGGAAATGACGCCGGAATCCTATCTGCCGCACATGCTGCGTGACAAGAAAGTGCTGGCGGGTGAACTGCGTCTGGTGCTGCCGACCGCGATCGGTGCGGCGGAAGTGCGCGGCGGCGTAGGGCATGAGCTGGTGTTGGCGTCGATCGCCGCCTGCCTGCCTGAGCGGGCGAGTAATTAAATCGGACTAAGTAACAGTGGCTTAGCCGCCATTTGCATCTATATTAATACAGTGAGCAGAGCACGACGGGTGTCGCTTTGCCATCATCGGGTTAATCTGCCCGTGCCACGGTAGATCTACGGTGGCGGGCTTTTGCCTCTAGTTGGAGGGTTTCAGATGGACGAGTTTAAACCGGAAGACGATCTCAGACCTGATAGCAGCGATCGTCGCCCTACGCGCTCGCGCAAGCCGGCCGCCGCGCCGCGCTTCGCCGTTTCGCGCCAACATTTGATGATTGGCATCGGCATTTTGGTGCTGCTGCTGCTGATTATCGGCATCGGTTCAGCCCTGAAGGCGCCGACCAAACATGAAGCGGCTCAGGAGAACGGCGCGCAAAACGGCGGAGCCCGCGATATCAACCTGTCCGGTTCTTCGTCGCTGACCACCGCCAACAACGGCGTGCCGGGCGGCACGACGGATACCCACGATAACAACGGCGTGAGCGCGACTCAGCCGCAGCAACCTCAGAACGTCAGCGTTCCGCCGATCTCCGGCACGCCGACCGAAGCGCAAACGCAGCCTCAGCAGGGCGGTGCGCAGCAGCGCGTCGATTTGCCGGGCAACATGGCGGATGCGCTGTCGCAGCAGCAGGGGCAGGTGGATGCGGCGACCCAAGGCATGACTGGCGCAGCGTCGACGTTGCCGACCGCACCGGCGACGGTGATGAGCGGTGCCGCAGCGCGCGAAGCGACGCGTCCTGTGCAGGGAACCGCGCCGCAACAGCATAAAACGCCGGCGAAAACCGCCGCCGCCAAACCGACCGCAACGCAGCATAAATCACCGACCACGGTGTATACGCCGCCGGCCAAGCCGTCTTCCACCGCGAAAGCGGGAGCGGTCGCCAGCAGCGGCAGCTCTCTGCAGTCTGCGCCGGGCAGCCACTATACCTTGCAACTGAGCAGCGCTTCGCGTTCCGATACGCTGAACGCCTACGCCAAACAGCAGAAACTGCAGAATTACCTGGTGTACGCCACCAAGCGTGACGGCAAGCCGTGGTACGTGCTGGTGAGCGGCAACTATGCTTCTTCCGCAGAAGCGAAGCGCGCCATTGCTTCGTTGCCGGCGGATGTGCAGGCGAAAAAACCGTGGGTCCGACCTGTACACCAAGTGCAGCAAGATCTTAAAAAATAAATCATTTAAATTTGTGCGCTGATGTGCTGTCTGAAACAGAGTACAATCCGCCGCTCTGAATTGTATAAGTAGCTAATTGACGGCATGAAGAAAAACCGCGCTTTTTTAAAATGGGCTGGTGGAAAATACCCGCTGGTAGATGAGATTCGTCGCCATCTGCCGGCGGGAGACTGCTTAATCGAGCCCTTCGTGGGTGCGGGATCCGTCTTTCTGAATACGGATTACGACGCCTACATTCTCGCCGACATCAATAGCGATCTTATCAACCTGTATAACATCGTTAAGCTGCGCACGGATGACTTCGTGCGCGATGCCCGCACGCTTTTCGCCGATGAATTCAATAACTCGGATCAGTTTTACCTGCTGAGAGAAGAGTTCAATACTAGCACCGAGCCTTACCGCCGGGCGCTGCTGTTCCTGTACCTGAACCGTCACTGCTATAACGGCCTGTGCCGCTATAACCTGCGCGGCGAGTTCAACGTGCCGTTCGGCCGGTACAAGAAACCGTACTTCCCGGAAGAAGAGCTCTACTGGTTTGCCGAAAAATCGCGCAATGCCACTTTTGTCTGCGAGCATTACCGCGATACCATGGCGAAGGCCGTGGCCGGTGCCGTGGTGTATTGCGATCCGCCTTACGCGCCGCTGTCGGCGACGGCGAATTTCACCGCTTACCACACCAACAGCTTCAGCATCGCCGATCAGCAGAGCCTGGCGCATCTGGCGCACCAGCTCTCGGTAGAGAGCCAGGTACCGGTATTGATCTCCAATCACGATACCGAGCTGACGCGCGACTGGTACCAGCATGCTGCGCTGTATGTGGTGAAAGCGCGCCGCACAATCAGCCGCAACATTCTCGGCCGCAGTAAAGTGAACGAGCTTTTGGCGCTGTATCGCTAAGCCGGGGGCACCCCGGCGCATAACAACTCGATCCTACGTTTGGAGAAGCGGATGAAAAAGTTTTTGATTGCCCCGTCCATTCTGTCGGCAGATTTTGCCCGGTTAGGTGAAGATACCGCTAACGTGCTGGCCGCAGGCGGCGACGTGGTGCACTTCGACGTCATGGACAACCACTATGTGCCCAATCTGACCATCGGTCCAATGGTGTGCGAAGCGCTGCGCAACTACGGCATTACCGCGCCGATTGACGTGCATCTGATGGTCAAGCCGGTAGATCGCATCGTGCCAGATTTCGCCAAGGCCGGCGCGTCTTATATCTCTTTCCACCCCGAAGCTTCCGAACATGTCGATCGCACCATTCAGCTGATCAAAGAGCACGGTTGTAAGGCCGGTCTGGTGTTTAACCCGGCGACGCCGCTGAGCTACCTCGATTACGTGATGGATAAAATTGACGTGATCCTGCTGATGTCGGTCAACCCGGGCTTCGGCGGCCAGTCGTTCATCCACGGCACCCTGGACAAGCTGCGCCAGGTGCGCAAACTGATCGACGACAGCGGTCGCGATATCCGCCTGGAGGTCGACGGCGGGGTGAAGGTGGATAACATCGCCGAAATCGCCGCCGCAGGCGCCGATATGTTCGTCGCCGGTTCCGCCATCTTTGGCCAGCCGGACTACCGCAAGGTGATTGACGAAATGCGCAGCGAGCTGGCGAAGGTTACCCATGGCTGATTTCGGCGCGATCCGCGCATTGGCCTTCGATCTGGACGGCACGCTGGTCGACAGCGCGCCGGGTCTGGCGGCCGCCATCGATATGGCGCTGGAAGAGACGAGCCTGCCGCAAGCGGGTGAGGCACGGGTCAGCACCTGGATCGGCAACGGCGCCGACGTGCTGGTGCAGCGCGCGCTGCGTTGGGCGGAGGCGGAAGGCACGCCGGCGCAGTGCAGCCGGCTGCGTGAACGCTTCGACCATTTCTACGCGCAGACCGTCGACAGCGGCAGCCGTCTGTTCCCACCGGTGCAAGAGACGCTGGCCCGCCTGGCCGCGCACGGTTACCCGATGGCGCTGGTGACCAACAAGCCGACGCCGTTCGTGGCGCCGCTGCTGGCATCGTTGGGCATTGGCGACTATTTCTCGCTGGTGATCGGCGGCGACGACGTGACGGAAAAGAAACCGCACCCGGCGCCGTTGTACCTGGTGCTCGGCAAGCTTGGGCTGCGCGCGCATGAGCTGCTGTTCGTCGGCGATTCACGCAACGATATTCAAGCCGCGCAGGGCGCCGGTTGTCCGAGCGTCGGCTTTACCTACGGTTATAACTACGGTGAATCGATCGCCCTGAGCCACCCCGATCGGGTGTTGGAGCGCTTCGCCGATTTGTTGCCCGCTCTTGGGCTGTCATCTTTAGAGAATCAGGAAATTTAAACATGAGTAAGCCCATCGTATTTAGCGGCGCGCAGCCGTCCGGCGAACTGACCATCGGCAACTACATGGGTGCGCTGCGTCAGTGGGTGCAGATGCAGGACGACTACGACTGCATCTACTGCATCGTCGATCTGCATGCCATCACCGTGCGCCAGGACGCCGAGAAGCTGCGCAAGGCCACGCTGGATACGCTGGCGCTGTATCTGGCCTGCGGCATCGATCCGGAAAAAAGCACCATCTTCGTGCAGTCGCACGTGCCTGAGCATACGCAGCTGAGTTGGGTGCTGAACTGTTACACCTATTTCGGCGAACTGAGCCGCATGACGCAGTTCAAGGACAAATCCGCACGCTACGCCGAGAACATCAACGCCGGGCTGTTCAGCTATCCGGTGCTGATGGCGGCGGATATCCTGTTGTATCAAACCAACCAGGTGCCGGTGGGCGAAGACCAGAAACAGCACCTGGAGCTGAGCCGCGACGTGGGCCAGCGTTTCAACGCGCTGTACGGCGACGTGTTCAAAGTGCCGGAGCCGTTTATTCCTAAATCCGGCGCGCGCGTGATGTCGCTGCAGGAGCCGACCAAGAAGATGTCCAAGTCGGACGACAACCGCAACAACGTGATCGGCCTGCTGGAAGATCCGAAAGCGGTGACCAAGAAGATCAAACGCGCAATGACCGACTCGGAAGAGCCGCCTGTCGTGCGTTACGACGTGGTCAACAAGGCGGGCGTCTCCAACCTGCTGGATATCCTCGCCGGCGTGACCGGCAAGAGCATCGCGCAGTTGGAAGCCGAGTTCGAAGGGCAGATGTACGGCCACCTGAAAGGCGCGGTGGCGGAAGCCGTCTCCGGCATGCTGGCTGAGCTGCAGGAGCGCTACCACCGCTTCCGCAACGACGAAGCCTATCTGCAGCAGGTGATGCGCGACGGCGCCGCCAAGGCGCGCGCGCGCGCGCAGGAAACCCTGGCGAAGGTCTATCAGGCCGTCGGTTTCGTACCGCCGCAGGCGTAACGCCGGCGCAAATAAAAAAGCGGCCTTAGGCCGCTTTTTTTACGTCGGTATCACGCCATTTGCGCCAGGCTGGCGGGCGATTCCTCGCTGGCGAACCAATTGAGCTTGCTGCGCAGACTGACCACGCTGCCGACGATGATCAGGCTGGGGCTGGCGGCCTGCAGGGACAAGGCGCCCAGTTGGTGGAGTTCGCCTTCGATCACCCGCTGGCGGCAAGAAGTGCCGTTTTCCACCAGCGCCACCGGCGTGGCGGCCGGCAGTCCGTTCGCGATCAGCCGGCGCTGGATTTCCGTCGCTTGCGACAGCCCCATATAGAACACCAGCGTCTGTTGCCCGGCGGCCAGCGTCGCCCAGTCCAATCCACCGTCGGCCTTGGCGTGGCCGGTCACCAGGCGGACGCTCTGCGCATGGTCGCGGTGGGTGAGCGGGATGCCGCTGTAGGCGGAACAGCCGGAGGCGGCGGTAATGCCAGGCACCACCGAGAACGGCACGTTGGCGTCCGCCAGCGTCTCCAGCTCTTCGCCGCCGCGGCCGAAGATAAAGGGATCGCCGCCCTTCAGGCGTACCACGCGTTTGCCTTGCAGCGCCTGCTGCAGCAGGATTTGGTTGATCTGTTCCTGCGGCACGCAGTGGTGCCCGGCGCGTTTGCCGACGAAGATGCGCTCGGCGTCGCGGCGCACCAGCGTCATGATCTCTTCGGAGACCAGCCGGTCGTAAACCACCACGTCGGCCTGCTGGATCTGTTGCAGCCCTTTCAGCGTCAGCAAACCGGCATCGCCTGGCCCGGCGCCCACCAGCACCACTTCACCGCGATCTTCCCGTTGTTCGCTGAACAACTGCTCGAGCTGGCGTTCGGCCAGTGCGGCGTCGCCGTTGGCCAGCGATTGCGCCAGCCGATCGTGGGCGAACAACCTTTCCCAGAAGCGACGGCGTGCGCCGAGGCCGCTGAAGCGTTGTTTTACCCGCTGCCGCAGCGAGCCGCCCAGTTGAGCCAGCTTGCCGAGGTGCTGCGGCAGCATCGCTTCCAGCTTCTCGCGCAGCAGCCGCGCCAGCACCGGCGCTTTGCCGCCGGAGGACACCGCCACCATGATCGGCGAACGATCGATAATCGACGGCATGATAAAGCTGGCGCGTTTCGGATCGTCGACCACGTTGCAGAACACCCGTTGCTGGTTGGCGCACTGGTATACCCGCGCGTTGACCTCCAGCCGGTCAGTGGCGGCGATCACCAACCATTTTTCCGCCAGCAGGGCCGGGCTGAATTCGCCTGCTGCCAGGGTCAACCGGCCTTCTTCCGCCCACCGGCGGAACTGCGGGGTGAAGTCCAGGGCGTTGACGGTCAGCGCCGCGCCGGCGTCCAGCAGCAGGCGCGCCTTGCGTTCGGCGATCTCGCCGCCGCCGACCAGCAGACAGGCTTTATGTTGCAGTTGGCAGAAAATCGGCAGGTAGTCCATCGGCACTCCTCGGGGTCATCAGGGTGGGGGGCGAAATGGGCCCCCGAAAACTCAGGCGGTCTGACGTGCGGCGGCTTTCGCCGCCAGCGGGCGTTCGGCGCGCGGCGTGGCGTACCAATACCCCAGGCCCATCAGCACCGAGCCGGACAGGATGTTGCCCAGCGTCACCCACAGCAGGTTGTGGCCAATGCCGGCGAGGGTGTAGGCCTCGCTGTGGTTGCCGAACCAGGAGAGGGCGAACAGCGTCATGTTGGCGACGGAGTGTTCGTAACCCGAGGCGATAAAGGCCAGCAGGCACCACCAAATGGCGATGAACTTGGCGGCGCCTTCAACGCGGATCGCCATCCAAATCGCCAGACAAACCAGCCAGTTGCACAATACGCCCTTGAAGAACAGCACCTCGGCCGGCGCGGTGGTTTTCGCCAGCGCGGCGCTGTGCACCAGACTGGTATCCACCGGCAGCAGGCTGCCGCCGCCGTAGTAATACATCAGCGCCACCAGCACCGAGCCGAGCAGGTTGCCGAGCCAGGTTTGCGGCAGCACCGCCCACATCTGGCTTTGGCGGATGGTGCCGGCCTTGACGCCGAGCGTCAGGAACATCGTATGGCCGGTGAACAGCTCGGAACCGGCGATGATCACCAGCGTCAGCGCGATGCCGAAGGTGGCGCCCATCACCAGCGGCCGCACGCTTGGGTCGACCAGGTTGCCGAGGGTGAAGATCAGGATGATGCCGAGGCCGACGTAGGCGCCCGCCATCGCCGAGCTAATCCAGAAGCCGAGCGGGCTCTCCTTCGCCAGGCGGACGATGCGCGCCGCGTTGACGGCGCATTTGTTGATCGTATCGGTAAACATGTTGCCTCCCGAAAGGTTATGCCGCGACTTGCACGATGCCGTCGACCACCCGGCTGGCGAAGCTGGCAACGGAACGGTTGTCATCTTCCAGACAGTGGCCGTCGTACAGGCGGAAACGCTGTTTCTTCAGCGGGCTGGCGACCCACAGTTCGCCCTGATGTTCGGCGATGAGGCCACGCGACAGCACGCTGGCCTGGGCGAACGGGTCGATATTGCTGATGGCGAACACCTGTTCGTCGGCATAGGGGCGGAACACCGCCACCTGCCGATCGCCGATCAGGGCGCACACGCCGGTGCCGGGCAGAATGTCGGCGACGGGACAAACGGTAATCCACTGGCTCATGCGTGGCTCTCCTCGGTATCGATCAGGGTGACGGGAATGCGCTCGTCAGGGCGGGCCGGGCGGTGCTGGTCGCGTTCGGCCACCACCTGCACGTTCGGATCGCGCAGCGGGCTGTTGATGAAGTGGGCGAAGCGCAGCTGCGTTTCCGGGTGCTCGACGGTCTCTTTCCACTCGCAGACCACCGCGTCGCGCAGGCGGGCGATCTCGGCTTCCAACTGCGCGTTGATGCCGAGCTTGTCGTCGACGATCACCTTGCGCAGGTAATCGATGCCGCCTTCCAGGCTTTCCAGCCACACCGAGGTGCGCTGCAGCTTATCGGCGGTGCGGATATAGAACATCATGAAGCGGTCGAGGTAACGCACCAGGGTTTCGCGATCGAGGTCGGCGGCCAGCAGGTCGGCGTGGCGCGGTTTCATGCCGCCGTTGCCGCAGACATACAGGTTCCAGCCGTTCTCGGTGGCGATGATGCCGACGTCCTTGCCCTGTGCTTCGGCGCATTCACGGGTGCAGCCCGAGACGCCGAACTTCATTTTGTGCGGGGTGCGGATGCCTTTGTAGCGATGTTCCAGCGTGACGCCGAAACCGACGCTGTCGCCGACGCCATACCGGCACCAGGTGCTGCCGACGCAGGTTTTCGCCATGCGCAGCGCCTTGGCGTAAGCATGGCCGGTTTCAAAGCCGGCGGCGAGCAGCTTGCGCCAGATGGCCGGCAGGTCGTCTTTTTGCGCGCCGAACATGCCGATGCGTTGCGAACCGGTCATTTTGGTGTAGAGGTTGTACTCCTTGGCGATTTGGCCGATGGCCAGCAGGCCGTCCGGGGTGATTTCGCCGCCGGCGGAGCGCGGGATCACCGAGTAGGTGCCATCTTTCTGGATATTGCCGAGGAAGTTGTCGTTGGTATCCTGCAGCGGCGTATGCTGCGGCTTGAGGATGTACTCGTTCCAGCACGAGGCCAGCAGCGAGCCGACGGTCGGCTTACAGACTTCGCAGCCGTAGCCTTTGCCGTATTTGGCCAGCAGCGCCTCGAACGACTTGATGCCTTCGACGCGGATCAGGTGGAACAGCTCCTGGCGCGAATAGGCGAAGTGTTCGCACAGGTGATGGTTGACCTCGATGCCTTGCTTGCTCAGCTCGGCGTTCAACACCTGGGTAAGCAGCGGGATGCAGCCGCCGCAACCGGTGCCGGCCTTGGTTTCGGCCTTCAGCGCCGCCACGGTGTGGCAGCCTTTGTTGACCGCCTGGATGATGTCGCCTTTGCTGACGTCGAAGCAGGAGCAGATCTGCGCGCTTTCCGGCAGCGAATCCACGCCGATGGCCGGTTTGCTGCCCGCATGAGCCGGCAGGATCAGGCCGTCCGGGTTCTCCGGCAACGCGATGCCGTTCAGCGCCAGCTGCAGCAGGTTGCCGTAGTCGCTGGTGTCGCCCACCAGCACCGCGCCGAGCAGGGTTTTGTTGTCGGCGCTGACCACGATGCGTTTGTAGACTTCTTTGCTTTCATCCAGATAAACGTAGCTGCGGGCGCCCTCGGTGCGGCCGTGGGCATCGCCGATGCCGCCGACGTCCACGCCCAGCAGTTTCAGTTTGGCGCTCATGTCGGCGCCCTGGAAGCCGTTTTCGCGGCCCAGCAGGCGATCGGCGGCCACCTGCGCCATTTTGTATCCCGGCGCCACCAGGCCGAAGGTGCGATCGCGCCAGGCGGCGCACTCACCGATGGCGTACACGTCCGGATCCGACGTCTGGCAGCTGTCGTTGATGGCGATGCCGCCGCGGCGGCCGATCTCCAGCCCGCACTGGCGCGCCAGCTTGTCCTGGGCGCGGATGCCGGTGGAGAACACGATGAAATCCACTTCCAGCAGGCTGCCGTCGGCGAAATGCAGGGTTTTGCGCGCCGTGCCGCCGCCGTTGACGATCTCCTGGGTATTTTTGCCGGTGTGCACCTTGACGCCCATGCGCTCGATCTTGCGGCGCAGCTGGTCACCGCCCATCGGGTCGAGCTGTTCTGCCATCAGCACCGGAGCGAACTCGATCACATGCGTTTCCACCCCCAGGCTTTTCAGCGCGCCGGCGGCTTCCAGCCCCAACAGCCCGCCACCGACTACCGCGCCGCGTTTGCTGCGGCGCGCCCAGGCTTCGATGGCGTTCAGGTCTTCGATGGTGCGGTAAACGAAGCAGTCCTGGCTATCCGAGCCTTTAATCGGCGGGATCCACGGATAGGAGCCGGTGGCCATGATCAGCTTGTCGTAATAGACGGTGCGGCCGGTGTTGGAGTGGATGACCTTTTCGTCGCGATTGATGGTGATAGCGCGTTCGCCGATCAGCACCTTCACGCCGTGTTTTTCGTAAAAGCCTTCGCGCACCAGCGACAGCTCTTCGGCGGTGTGGTGAGAGAAGTAGGAAGAGAGGTGCACGCGATCGTAAGCGATGCGCGGCTCTTCGCAAAATACGGTGATCTCGAATTGGTCTTTGTCTGCTTTATCCAACAGATCTTCGATGAACCGGTGGCCGACCATGCCATTGCCGACGACGGCAAGTTTGACTCTGCTCATTATTGCCTCAAAATTCTGGTTTCCTAGGGTTACCTTATCCCTCCCGATGAGCAATTTATTGATGCAAATCAATCACACTTCCATATACCTCCAATGTGGTATATGAATGATTTTTCACGTTTTTTGATAAGTTGCGGATTTTATTCATCTTTAGCTGAAGCGAGTCAGTTTGCATGTAAATTACCCCGCAGGGAGTAAACGCAGGGGGTAGGCACGACACGGCGACTTTGTCAGTGCGATCCGCTGCCAGTATGATGAAGAAAACCAGCGCAACGGCAGAGGTGAAGGGTGGCGAAACGTCCATTGAAGTTTATCGACAACCTGCGTTTAAGCGGGCATGAAGGATTGTGGCAACTGGCGATCGAGCAGGGGCGCATCGCGCATCTGGTGCCGCAGCCGGAAGGACAGGAGTGGCGCAGCGACGTGTTGGATGCGCAGGGCGGGCTGGCGCTGCCGGCGTTCGTCGAACCGCATATCCACCTGGATACCACGCAAACCGCCGGTCAGCCGGCCTGGAACCAGTCCGGCACACTGTTCGAGGGCATTGAGCGCTGGGCCGAACGCAAAGCGCTGTTGACCCATGAAGACGTCAAACAGCGCGCCTGGCAAACGCTCAAGTGGCAGATCGCCAACGGCGTGCAGTATGTGCGCACTCACGTCGACGTTTCCGATCCTACGCTGACCGCGCTGCGCGCCATGCTGGAGGTGAAGCAGGAGGTGGCGCCCTGGGTGACGCTGCAGATCGTCGCCTTTCCGCAGGAGGGGATCCTTTCCTATCCCAACGGCGAAGCGCTGCTTGAAGAGGCGCTGCGGCTGGGGGCCGACGTGGTGGGCGCCATTCCGCACTTCGAATTCACCCGCGAATACGGCGTGGAGTCGCTGCATAAGGCGTTCGCGCTGGCGCAAAAATACGATCGGCTGGTGGACGTGCACTGCGACGAGATAGACGACGAACAATCGCGTTTCGTCGAAACCGTGGCGGCGCTGGCGCTGAAGCTGGAGATGGGAGCGAAAGTCACCGCCAGCCACACCACGGCGATGCACTCTTACAACGGTGCTTACGCCTCGCGGCTGTTCCGCCTGCTGAAAATGTCCGGCATCAACTTCGTCGCCAATCCGCTGGTGAACATTCACCTGCAGGGCCGTTTCGACAGTTACCCGAAACGGCGCGGCGTGACCCGAGTGAAGGAGATGTTGGAGGCGGAGATCAACGTCTGCTTCGGCCACGACGACGTGTTCGATCCCTGGTATCCGCTCGGCACCGCCAACATGCTGCAGGTGCTGCACATGGGGCTGCACGTGTGCCAGCTGATGGGCTATGGCCAAATCGACGACGGACTGAAGCTGATCACCCACCACAGCGCGCGCACCCTTAACCTGAGCGACTACGGCCTGGCGGCCGGCAACAGCGCCAACCTGGTGATCCTGCCGGCGGAAAGCGGTTTCGACGCGGTGCGCCGCCAGACGCCGGTGCGTTATTCGATTCGCCAGGGCGCGGTGATCGCCGAAACGCGGCCGGCGGAAACCACGCTGCATTTGCAGCAGGATGAGACGGTGGATTTTCGGCGTTAGTCGATGATTGCCTGAAGCCGCGCCAGCGCGTCGGCGATGACTTCGCCAGGGGCACGTTCAATGAATTGCGCGCTGCGCCCGGCCAGATCCATCATGCGAACCTGGTTGATCAAGATGACGCCCTGCGTTGCGGTGCCGCTCCCGCTCAGGCTGACGGTGAAACCCGCTGTACGGGCAAAATTAGCCCCTTGCGAAATAGGGGCGACCAGCACCATGCCCAACGCATTAAACTCGCGGGGAGAGAGCACCAGTGCCGGACGAAAGTCGCCTTGCTGCTCACGGCCAACCACGGGATTCAGGCTGACCCGGATAAGATCTCCGCGCTGAAAAACGGGGCGCTTCACCATACTTCTTTCCCCGCCGGCGGCATGTGTTCCCAGTTGTCGTCTGCGGCGGCCGGCGCTTCACCGTCGCAGCCATCGAGCAATTGCTGCAGTGAATAGCGTTTCTTAACCGGTTTAATGACCAACGCTCCATCGATGACCTGCATGTCCATTTCCTGACCTACCTGTAGTTCCAGCTCGTTCATTAGCGCTGAGGGCACCAGCATTCCCGCGCTGTTGCCCCATTTTTTGATAAAGACTTTCATGAGCAATCCCTCTCCATTGTTCATGTATAAACAATGTATAATTAAGTGTGAAAAATGTACATAAAAAAGGGCGCCTTGCGGGCGCCCTTGATGTATTTGATGCGAAGACGTTAGTGCGTCACGTGACCGTGGCTGCGGTGCTTGGTCACGAAGCCCAGCAGCAGACACATCACGAACACCGCCAGGTACAGGCCGTTGGCGGTAGTCAGCGCCGCGTGCGCGCCGCCTTTCGCCACGATCGGGCCGGTGACCACGAAGGTCAGCATGGTGCCGATGGTGCCGCAGGTCAGGATAAAGTTGACCAGCTTCGGCGAGGAGACCTTGGTCTGCAGCGAGCCGAGGGTGATCAGCGTGGTGTAGATGGCGCTGGAAACGAAGCCCAGGGCCATGATGTAGTAGCCCAGGTGTTCCGGATTGTCGGTGCTGACGAACAGGTACATCGCGCCGGTAGCCAGCGCGGCCAGTACGGTGACGATGCGCTGCAGATCGAAGAAGCGCAGGATGAAGCTGAACACCCACATGCCGACCATGTAAGAGGTCCAGAAGTCGCTCACCAGCTTACCGGCCTGGCCGATGTCCATGTTGAACGACTTGGTCGCGTACTCAGGCACCCACTGAATGAAGCCCAGCTGGCCGAGGATGTAGCACAGCGCAGCGATCGACAGGAACAGCACGCCGATGCCCCATTTTTCTTTCTCGACCGGTTGACCGGCATCGGCGCCTTTCTTGCCCAGCACCGGGAATTCGGAGTACAGGGTCAGCACGAAGATCGCCACGTACAGCAGGCCGATGCAGGCGTAAACCCAGTACCAGCCGATATGGCGGGCCAGCAGCATCGCGGCGACGATCGGGAAGATCATCCCGGCCATGCTGAAGAAGGAATCGGTGAACAACAGGCGCGAACCGCGCTGGCGGCCGGCATACATGTGGGTGATCAGGAAGGTGCCGATCGACATGGTGATGCCGCTCACCACGCCGAGGATAAACATGCACAGCGAGAACATGGTCAGGCTCTTGCCGAGCATTAGCCCTGCGACCGCCAGCACCATCAGGACAAAGCCGAAGATCAACTGACGCTTCAGCGGGATGATTTCCATCAGCCAGGCATTAAGGAAGATCGAAATCAAAATACCGGCGTTGAGGAAAGTAAAGGTGTTACTCATGCTGGAAACCGGCAGATTAAAGTACTCTGCAATGTTTCCCATCACCATCCCTGTGACGATCACTAAAGCACCGGTCAGCGCGTACGAAAAGAAGCTGATCCAGGTAAGCCGTATGCGGTTACTGTCATTCATTGTATAGGCCTGAATATGTCTGTTAGAGGTTTTAACGCTGGCATAAGGCCGCTGGCTTTTCCTGGCAAACGCAGAAAAAAGTCCCGATCAGGCCACCAGGGGGCGGATCCTAGCACAGACAACGGGATTTTTTGTGATGGCTGTCGATTTTTTGATGCAACCCATGAAGGGATGATACGCATTATTGTGATCTATTTGCGTGCCGTCACAATGGAATCACGGCTGATGATCGTCGGCTCAAACCGGTGCGCCGGGGTGGCGGGGTCGATCAGCCTGCGCGCCGCGTATTGGGCCATTTCGCTGATGGGAAAATGTACGCTGCTCAACGCCGGGCGCACGAAAGGTGCGCGTTCGCCGCTGTCGTAACAGATCAAGGAGATATCCTGCGGTACCCGCAGGCGGTGCTCGTTGATCGCCAGCAGCGCGCCGATCGCCATCTCTTCGTTGCAGCAGTAGATGGCGCTGGGCCGTGCGGTTTGCTGCAGCAGGTGATCGGCGCAGCGGTAACCGCTTTCCAGATCGTAGACGCCCTCCAGACAGGCCACCGGCTCGATATTCGCCGCCTGCATCGCCTCTTCAAACCCCTGCAGCCGCAGGCGGCTCGACGGGCGCTCGCGCGGGCCGCTGATGCAGGCGATGCGCCGGTGCCCGGCGTCGAGCAACTGCTGCGTCGCCATGCGGCTGGCGAGCGGGTGATCGAAGGTGACGCAGCGGTCTTCCAGCCCCGGCACCAGACGATCGAGCAACACGAAATCACGTTGTTCCGCCGCCAGCTGGCGCAGCCGATCGTCGCTGAGAAAACGCACGTGCAGGATCACGCCGTCGCAGCGCAGGCTGAACAGCCGTTGCACCGCCTGCCATTCGTTTTCGGCGCTGTTGCGGCCCTGGGTCACCAGCAGCTGCTTGCCGTGGGATTCGGCCTCGGTCTGCACGAAGTCCATCAGCGCGCCGAAGAAGCCGCCGCGATACGACGTGGTCACCAGCCCGAGGGTATTGCTGTGGCTGGAGGCGAGCGCGCGGGCTGCCGGGTTGGGGGTGTAACCGAGCTGGGCGACGGCGCGTTCAACCTTCTCGCGGGTCGGCGCCTTGACGTTGCTGTCGCCGTTCACTACCCGCGATACGGTGGCGCGCGAAACGCCCGCCAGCGCCGCGACATCTTCCAGTGTCACCATCGTCCAACTCCTGATTACGGCTAAAAAAATGGGTTCGGCGCGCCGAACCCCTGTCATACCGCGCAGGCGCTTACCTGAACTGCGGCAAATACGGCGCGTTTATCGTCAACACCTCGTCCAGCAACGGCTGCGCCAGGTTGGCGTTGCCCACCAGCGGGTTGGCGATCAGCGCCAGCAAGCCGCTGCGGCGATCGCCGTGCACCGCGGCCTCGATGGCCAGGCGTTCGTAGGCTTTCACCTGCTGCGTCAGCGCCTGCATCGGCTCCGACAGCGGGCCGAACGTCAGCGGATGCGCGCCTTGGGCATCGACGATACAGTTGATTTCTATCACAGCATCGTCCGGCAGGCCATGGATCGCGCCGCGGTTTGCGGTGTTGACCACTAATTGCGTGCCGAGATTATTATGGATAGCACGAATCAGCTCCAGCGCAACCTCGGAATAGAAAGAACCGCCGCGGAAGCTGAGCTGTTCCGGTTTCGTGTTCAATTGCGGATCGGCATACAGCTCGAACAGCTCTTTCTCCACCTGCATCACCTGCTCGGCGCGGGTGCCGCGCTCGCCGGCGGCGGCCATCTCTTCCGCCAGCATCTCACGGGTCTGGTAAAAATAGCGGTGGTACGGGCAGGGGATCGCGCCGAGCGCGCGCAGGAAGTCCGGCTGCCAGGGCTCTTCCTTGATGTTGTTCATGGTCAGCGCCGCGCCGTCGCACAGCATGTCGATCACTTTGGCGGTGACGTCGCGCCCCTGCTGCGTGACCTGATGCACCCAGACCATGTGATTCAAGCCGGCGAACCGCAGCTGCACGTCGGCGTAAGGCGCCTGCAGCATGTTGGCGATCATGTGATGCATGCTGATCGGCACGTTGCACAGGCCGATGATCTTCGCTTTGGTAAAGCGAGACACCGCCTCGGTGACGATGCCGGCCGGGTTGGTGAAGTTGATGATCCAGGCGTCCGGCGCCAGCTTTTCCACCCGACGGGCGATATCCAGCATCACCGGAATGGTGCGCAGCGCCTTGGCGAAGCCGCCGACGCCGGTCGTCTCCTGGCCGAGCAGCTGGTATTTGAGGCCCAGCCGTTCATCGGCGGCGCGCGCCGGCAGTTGCCCGACGCGGAACTGGGTCAGCACGAAAGCGGCGCCGCGAATGGCGTCGTCCAGCGCGAAGTGCACGCTGACCTTCACCAGCTCCAGCCCGTGGCGCGCCAGCATGCGGCGGGTCAGAGCGGCGATGGTTTCCACTTTTTGCCGGCCCGGCTCGACGTCCACCAGCGCCAGTTCGGTGACCGGCAGCTCCTCGATGCGCTGGATCAGCCCATCGACCAGTTCGGGAGTGTAGCTGCTGCCGCCGCCGATCACCGCGATTTTGAGCGTGCTCATTGGCGGCCCTCCGTTTGCGACTGACGGCGATAGAGCTCGATCATGTCGTCGGCCAGATCCTGGATCACCATGGCGTTCATCAGATGATCCTGCGCATGTACCGTGATCAGGTTGATCGCCAGCTTGCCGCAGCCTTCGTCCAGGCCGATCAGCTCGGTCTGGATCAGGTGTGCTTTCTTCACCCATTCTTTGGATTCGGCCATGTGTTTGGCCGCGGCGGCGAAGTCGCCGGCGCGCGCTTGCCGCAACGCCATCAACGCATTGCTGCGCGCGCTGCCGGAGAACACCAGCAGTTCCATGATGGTGCTTTCAAACTCGGGGCTGACTTCAGTCATCAATTCACTCACGTCATTTCTCCAGGGGTTGCGCGGCGACGCCGCCGTGGGATGCTTCAGTATCCGTTCTTTTTATAATGAGAGCGCTCTCATTTATATAGAGTAACGACAATGCGTGTGCAAACTGGGAGGCAGATCGCAAAAACCGCCCCGGGGCGGGGCGGGGCAAAAAATGCGTGATGCGGTTGGCAAAAAAGCCTTCTGCGCCCATACTTTCCGCAGCAAAATTCAGGGCCGCCTAGGATATGTCCCGTAATTGGGTAAATATAGGTAAATGGCTGGCACTTGCCGATACAGCTCTTTAGAATCAAAGCGCTTTTCCGTTGTTTGTCTCTCAGAGAAAGGACCCGTTAATGTTCAAACGTACTTTAGTGACCTTCGTCGCGCTGTGTTCCCTGTCCGCAGTGGCACCAGCCGCACTCGCCGCCGGTGAGACCCACGTCATGCTGACGACCTCGGCGGGGAATATCGAATTGGCGCTCGACAGCCAGAAGGCACCGGTTTCCACCCAGAACTTCGTCGATTACGTGAACAGCGGGTATTACAACAACACCATTTTCCACCGCGTGATCCCGGGCTTCATGATCCAGGGCGGCGGTTTCACCGCTGACATGCAGCAAAAATCCACCAAGGCGCCAATCAAGAACGAAGCCGACAACGGCCTGCGCAACCTGCGCGGCACCATCTCGATGGCGCGCACCGCCGACAAGGACAGCGCCACCAGCCAGTTCTTCCTGAACGTGGCGGATAACGCCTTCCTGGATCACGGCCAGCGCGACTTCGGCTACGCGGTGTTCGGCAAAGTGGTGAAAGGCATGGACGTGGTGGACAAGATCGCTCAGGTGCCGACTGGCAACGTCGGCCCTTACCAGAATGTGCCGACCAAACCGGTGGTGATTCTGTCGGCCAAGGTGCTGCCGTAAATTTTTTGGCCGATCCCGTCGGGGTCGGCCGTCCTTCCTCCCGAAGCCTTGCCTTCATCACTGTTTTCTCCCGCGCCCCATGCTCTAATTGGCAGACAATAACCAGACCGGAAATCCGGCGTTCGCCCTTTGTTGTCTCTGGATGAGTTACTGCCATGTATGAATTTAACCAGGTGCTGTTGCTGTTGCAGCAGATGTGCGTCTATCTCGTTATCGCCTATCTGCTGAGCAAAACCCCGCTGTTCATTCCGCTGATGCAGGTGACCATTCGCTTGCCGCACAAGCTGCTGTGCTACGTGATCTTCTCGGTGTTTTGCATCATGGGCACCTACTTCGGGCTGCATATTCAGGATTCGATCGCCAACACCCGCGCGATAGGCGCGGTCCTGGGCGGGCTGCTGGGCGGGCCGTCCGTGGGCTTTCTAGTCGGGCTGACCGGCGGCTTGCACCGGTATACGCTCGGCGGCATGACCGACGTTGCCTGGGCGATCTCCACGGTGTCCGAGGGGCTGGTCGGCGGCATCGTGCACAGCATCGCCATGCGCCGGGGGCGCATCGAGCTGCTGTTCAATCCGCTGTTCGTCGGCGGCGTGGCGCTGGTGGCGGAAGTGCTGCAGATGGCGATCATTCTGGCGGTGGCGCGCCCTTATAACGAGGCGTTGCAGCTGGTGGAACACATCGCGCTGCCGATGATGATCGCCAATACCGTCGGCGCGGCGATGTTTATGCAAATCCTGCTGGATCGGCGCGCGATGTTCGAGAAATACACCAGCGCTTTCTCTTCCAAGGCGCTGAAGATCGCCGAGCGCACCGAGGGCATCCTGCGGCAGGGCTTCGATCAGGAAAACAGCATGAAGGTTGCTCGGGTGATTTATCAGGAGCTGGGCATCGGCGCGGTGGCGATCACCGATCGCGACAAGCTGCTGGCGTTTATCGGCATCGGCGACGATCACCACCTGCCGGGCACGCCGATCGCCTCGGTGCATTCGCATCGCGCCATCGACAACAACGAGGTGGTGTACGCCGACGGCAATCAGCTCTCTTACTGCTGCTCGATCAATCCGGCCTGCAAGCTGGGATCGACGCTGGTGATCCCGCTGCGCGGCGAAAACCAGCGGGTCATCGGCACCATCAAGCTGTATGAACCGAAAAGCCAGCTGTTCAGCACCATCAACCGTACGCTGGGCGAAGGCATCGCCAGCCTGCTGTCGGCGCAGATCATGGCCGGACAGTACGAGCGCCACAAGCAACTGCTGGCGCAGTCGGAGATCAAGCTGCTGCATGCGCAGGTCAATCCGCATTTCCTGTTCAATGCCTTGAATACCCTGGTAGCGGTGATCCGCCGCGATGGCGAGCGCGCCTGCGATCTGGTGCAGTCCCTCTCGACCTTCTTTCGTAAAAATCTCAAACGCTCGGATGACGAAGTCAGCCTGGCGGACGAAATTGAACATGTGAACGCCTACCTGCAGATAGAGAAAGCGCGCTTCGCCGATCGGCTGGAGATCGCGGTATCGTTGCCGGAGGCGCTGTTGGCGGCGCGGCTGCCGGCGTTTTCGCTGCAGCCGATCGTCGAGAATGCCATCAAGCATGGCACCTCGCATCTGTTGGGCGTGGGCCGCATCGAAATCGGCGCCTGCTGCGAAGGCGAGCATCTGCTGTTGCAGGTGACGGACAACGCCGGGCTGTTCCAGCCGAAACCGGACGGCAGCGGCCTGGGCATGAACCTGGTGGATAAACGCATTCGCGTGCGCTACGGCGAAGGCTATGGCGTGCAGGTGGATTGCCGGCCGGATGCCTACACCCGCATTACGCTTAATGTCCCTATGGAGAGGGCCGCCTGATGTTAAATGCACTGATTGTTGACGATGAACCTTCCGCGCGCGACAACCTGCGCCACCTGCTGGAAGCTGAAGCGGGGATCTCGATTATCGGCGAGTGCGCCAACGCCATCGAAGCCATCAGCCAGATCCACCGGCTGCAGCCGGACGTGGTGTTTCTCGATATCCAGATGCCACGCATCAGCGGGCTGGAAATGGTCGGCATGCTGGATCCCAACCGGATGCCGCACATCGTGTTTCTGACCGCCTACGACGAATACGCGGTGCAGGCATTCGAGGAGCACGCCTTCGACTATCTGCTGAAGCCGGCGGAGCCGATGCGGTTGAGCAAGACGCTGCAACGCCTGCGGCAGCGCAGTGCGCCGCAGGATGTGACGGCGCTGGATGAGAGCGCCGGTTACCTGAAATACATTCCCTGCACCGGCCACAGCCGCATCTATCTGTTGCGATTCGATGAAGTGCTGGCGATCCGTTCCAAGCTGAGCGGGGTATTCGTGGTGCGCAGCGACGGCATGGAATGTTTCACCGAGCTGACGCTGCGCACGCTGGAAAGCCGTACGCCGCTGGTGCGCTGCCATCGGCAGTATCTGGTCAACCTGGAGCTGGTGCGCGAGATCCGCTTCGAAGAGGGCGGCGCGGCGGAGATGATCATGTCGGCCGGCGATCCGGTGCCGGTCAGCCGGCGCTATTTGAAGGCGCTGAAGGAGCAACTGGGGCTGCGGGGGTGACGCAGATCTTAGGGGGATTCTGAAAAGACAGGCATCATGGGCGTCCCGACGGCGCCCTTTTTGTTTGTCCTTGACGGGGTTACGCGGCGCTTATAGCTTTATTGCATCAACAGGCGCGTTTTGCGCCGCGTCAGCGTCAAAGGAACCGAAAATGAGTGAACCACGGATTATCGCCAAAGCGATGAAAGACGGAAAACCGGAGCAGGAGCTGGTGATTTTGCCTGCGTTGGCCAACCGCCACGGGCTGATCACCGGGGCAACCGGCACCGGCAAGACGGTGACGCTGCAGAAAATGGCCGAGCAGTTCTCGCGCATCGGCGTGCCGGTGTTCCTGTCGGACGTGAAGGGCGATCTGTCCGGCATTGGCGCTGAGGGCGCGCCTTCCGAGAAACTGCAGGCGCGTCTGGCGGCGATTGGCGTCACCGACTGGCAGCCGCAGGCCTGCACCATTATCCCGTGGGATATTTACGGCGAAAAGGGCCACCCGATCCGCGCCACGATTTCCGATCTCGGGCCGCTGCTGTTGGGGCGACTATTGGATCTGAACGAGGTGCAAAGCGGCGTGCTGCAGCTGGTGTTCAAAATCGCCGATGACAATGCGCTGCTGTTGCTGGACATGAAGGATCTGCGCGCCATGGTGCAGTTCGTCGGCGACAACGCCAAACAATTCCAAACCCAGTACGGCAATATCTCTGCCGCCTCTATCGGCGCCATTCAGCGCGGATTGTTGACGCTGGAAGAGCAGGGGGCCAACCAGTTCTTCGGCGAGCCGATGCTGGACATCAACGATCTGATGAAAACCGACGCCAACGGCCACGGCGTGATTAATCTGCTGGCGGCGGACAAGCTGATCAATCAGCCGAAGCTGTATTCGGTGTTCCTGCTGTGGCTGCTGGCCGAGCTGTTTGAGCACCTGCCGGAAGTGGGCGACCCTGAACAGCCGAAGCTGGTGTTCTTCTTCGATGAGGCGCACCTGCTGTTCAACGATGCGCCGGCGGCGCTGCTGACCAAGATTGAACAGGTGGTGCGCCTGATCCGCTCGAAAGGCGTCGGCATTTACTTCGTCACCCAGAACCCGCTGGACATCCCGGACAGCGTGCTGGGCCAGTTGGGCAACCGCGTGCAACATGCGCTGCGCGCCTTTACCCCGCGCGATCAGAAGGCGGTGAAGACGGCGGCGCAAACCCTGCGCGCCAACCCGGCCTTCGATGCCGAAACGGCGATCACCGAGCTGGGCGTGGGCGAAGCGTTGGTGTCGTTCCTCGACGAGAAGGGCCGGCCGAACGTGGTGGAGCGGGCGATGGTGATCGCGCCGGAATCCAAGATGGGCATGCTCGGCACGGAAGGGCTGAACAGCGCGATCAACAAGTCGCCGCTGTATGGCCGCTATGAAGACATGATCGACCGCGAGTCCGCCTACGAGAAGCTGTCGTCGGGCGGTTTCGCCACCGTCGGCACTGCGCAGCAGGGGCAGCAACCGCAGGCGCAAGCGCAGCAACAGACGGGCGGCGGCCTGATGGACGGTTTGAACGAACTGCTGTTCGGTTCTACCGGCCCGCGCGGCGGCAAACGCGACGGCATCGTCCAGACCGCCGCCAAGAGCATGGCGCGCGATCTCGGCCGCCAGATCCTGCGCGGCGTGCTGGGCTCGATCACCGGCGGCCGTAAAAAGTAAGCGGAAATTATCGTCGGCAGCGGCGGGTTAAATCAGTACATTGTGGCGGCATTTTTCTCTGCCGGACCTAACATGCTGCTGCTGATCGATAACTACGACTCCTTTACCTATAACCTTTACCAGTACTTCTGCGAATTGGGCGCCGAGGTGATGGTGAAGCGCAACGATGAGCTGCAGCTGGCCGATATCGAGCGGCTGGCGCCGCAGCATCTGGTGATTTCCCCTGGCCCCTGCACCCCGAACGAAGCGGGCATCTCGCTGGCCGCTATTCGTCATTTCGCCGGCAAACTGCCGATCCTCGGCGTGTGCCTGGGGCACCAGGCGCTGGGGCAGGCGTTCGGCGCCGAGGTGGTGCGCGCCCGCGCGGTGATGCACGGCAAAACTTCGGCCATTCGCCATCTGGGCGTCGGCGTGTTTCGCGGCCTGAACGATCCGCTGACCGTGACCCGCTATCACTCGCTGGTGCTGAAAGCCGATACGCTGCCGGACTGTTTTGAAGTGACCGCCTGGAGCGAACGCGACGGCGTGCGCGACGAGATCATGGGCATCCGCCACCGCACGCTGGCGTTGGAAGGCGTGCAGTTCCATCCGGAAAGCGTGCTCAGCGAGCAGGGCCATCAGCTGCTGGATAACTTCCTCAACCGTTAATCCCGATGCGTTTTTTTCGCTCGTCAGGCGTTTTGCGTTTGCGCTTGATTGGTTTTTTATGCATATTTCGTGATTATGTTTTCAATCTAATATTACGATAGCGCTGAAAAACCTTCAGGGTGGAGCCGAAAATGACTGAAAAATCCGCAGTGAGCCGCAGCACCTTTGACCAGGTGATCCTGCCTGTTTATGCACCGGCCCAGTTTGTGCCGGTGCGCGGCCAAGGCAGCCGAGTCTGGGATCAGCAGGGAAAAGAGTACATCGATTTTTCCGGCGGCATCGCGGTGACGGCGCTGGGGCACTGCCATCCGGCGCTGGTCGAGGCGCTCAAGCGTCAGGGCGAGACTCTGTGGCATACCAGCAATGTCTTCACTAATGAACCGGCGCTGCGCCTGGCGAGCAAACTGATCGACGCCACCTTTGCCGACCGGGTGTTCTTCGCCAACTCCGGCGCAGAGGCCAACGAAGCGGCGTTTAAACTGGCGCGTCATTACGCCATCACCCGCCACAGCCCGTACAAAACCAAAATCATCGCCTTCTATAACGCGTTCCACGGCCGCACGCTGTTCACCGTGTCGGTGGGCGGGCAGGCCAAATACTCCGACGGGTTCGGGCCGAAGCCGGCCGACATCGTACACGTGCCGTTCAACGATCTGGCGGCGGTGAAAGCGGTGATGGACGACCATACCTGCGCGGTGGTAATGGAGCCGATTCAGGGCGAGGGCGGCATTACGCCGGTCGACGCCGGCTTCCTCAAAGGCGTGCGCGAGCTGTGCGACCAACATCAGGCGCTGCTGGTGTTCGACGAAGTGCAAAGCGGCATGGGGCGCAGCGGCAAGCTGTTCGCCTATATGCATTATGGCGTGACGCCGGACATTCTCACCACCGCCAAGGCGTTGGGCGGCGGTTTCCCAGTCAGCGCCATGCTGACCACCGAAGAGATTGCGTCGGTGATGCAGGTGGGCACTCATGGCACCACCTACGGCGGCAACCCGCTGGCCTGCGCGGTGGCGGAGGCGGCGTTGGATGTGATCAATACGCCGGAAGTGCTGAGCGGCATCGAACAGCGCCACGCGCTGTATGTGCAGGTTTTGCAGGATATCGGCGATAAATACGGTATTTTCACCGCCATTCGCGGTATGGGGTTACTGATCGGCGCCGAGCTGACGCCGCATTATCACGGCAGAGCGCGCGATTTCCTCACCGCCGCCGCCGCGCGTGGGCTGATGATCCTCAACGCCGGGCCGAACGTGATCCGTTTTGCGCCGTCGCTGGTGGTGGAGCTGCAGGATATCGAGGCCGGCATGGCGCTGTTCGAGCTGGCGGTGCAGGATGTGATCAACGCCTGAAGCCCGTGCGGCGCATGACGGGGCGCGGCATGCCGCGCCCTTATTGATCGCGCAGTTTGCGCTTGAGCCAGATGCCGTGGTGTGGGCGCTGGCGCCAGGCCAGTGACGAAATGGTATGCATCACGTTCAGGTGCGACAGGATGCGGCGCAAATGACGTTCCATCTCGGTGACGGGCATCTCCGGATGCAGATCCGGTGGCTGCATGATGCCGCTGTTGCCGCTGCTCGGGCCGTCGTATTCCAACCGCTGCTGGCAGCTTTGCAGCGCGATTTCACAGGTTTGCAGATAGGCTTCCGCCAGTTTCGGCGTCAGCATGTAGTGCTCGCGCGCCAGAATGGTCATGGCGTTCAGGTGTTCGACGATGAACTGGCTGTGAGTGACCCACAGCCGCATGTCCGCCAGATAATTCGACGCGAACCCCGGTTCCTGCATCGCCTGATTGAGTGAGGTGAACAGCGCGTTGTGCGCCTGGTTGACCTGCATGCGGGTATAGGCCAATGCGGTGGCGTCCGGTTCCGGTTGCTTCAGCATCAGCCGCAGCGCGGCTTGATCGTTTTCCAGCGCCTGATGGGCATTCTTGCGCAGCAGCCCGCTTTGCCACTGCGGCCACAGCCAAATGGTGCCGCCGAACGCCAGCACGCAGCCTATCAGCGTATCGATCAGGCGCGGTACCAGAAAATGCGAGCCGTTCAGCGCCAGCAGTTGCAGGGTGTAAACCGCCGTGACCGTAAAGCCAATCACCGACAGCCCGTAGTTCTTGCGCGAAACCAGGTAGGCCAACAGCGTGATCACCAGCATGATGCTCAGCGTTTCTCCTTCCGGCAGCTGCAGCTGCAACAGCCCGGCCGCCAGCAACAGTCCGGCAATCGTGCCCAGCGCACGGTGCTGAATACGCACCCGGGTGGCGTTATACCCGTTTTGGCTCACCAGCATGATGGTGAGCAGGATCCAGTATGGCTTCGGCAGGTTGAAGACCGCACCCAGGCTGCTGCCGACCGCCAGCGTCACCCCCAGCCGCGCGGCGTTGCGCAGGGCGGTGGATTTGAACGACAGATAGCTGGCCAGCGCCGGCCAAAACGGCAGGCGGTGCTGGCCGGGCATCAGGTCGCGGCGGTACAGCGGATGCTGGGTGCGCAGCAGGCGGGCGATGCGGCTGAAGTGGTAATAACAAAACTGGCCGACCGGGTTATCGGGATGCTGCGCCGCCATTTTTTCCAGCGCCGCCAGTTCGTGGCTCATGGAGAAGCGCTTCGAATGCTGATGGTAGAGGATATCGTGCGCCACCACGCGCAGCCGGCCGGCGATCACCAGTGCATTGCGGCGAATGATCGCTTCGGCCTGGCTCTGCTCCACCAGTTTTTGTACTTCCTCCGGCAAATGCAGGCTGACGGTGATGTGCTCCTGCAGATCCATCGCCACCTGAAAGGCGCGCTGCAGGCGCTTTTGTTCGAGGTTGTTGGCGTGCGGCAGGAAATTGAGCTGTTGGTACAAAAGGCTGATCAGATCCATCACCTTTTGTTGGCGTACCAGCAGCGGCGGCAGCGCGGTTTGCGGATCGGTGTGCTGGGTCAGCAACGAGTATTTGGCTTCGAAATAGTCCGCCAGCTCCAGGTAGAGCTGGCTCAGCGTCTCGCGCATCGGCTGCTCTTTCCACAGCTTGAACCAGAACCAGGTGAATAAGCCGTACCAGACGGTGCCGATCGCGTACAGCAGCGGCGCCTGCCAGAGAGGTACCGTGCCGGCCGTGCTGAGGGCGAAAATGGCGGCCACCAGCGCCGCCGGCAACAGCCGGGCGTGCAGCGGGCTGATTTCACCGGTGACGCCGAGCAGCAGCGCCAGGCCCAGCATCAGCGCCGGCAGCGGCACGTGCCACAGCAGCGCCTGTTGCAACAGCACGCTGCTGAAGGCGAACAGCGAGCCGCCGACGATCAGCCGTTTAAAGAAGCGCTTATGCGGCGTGTCCAGACCGGCGATATTGCAGCAGGCGGGCACCAGAGAGAACATCAGGCCGAGCTGCAGCTGGCCTATCAACAAGCCGAACAGCACCGGCAGGCACAACACCAGCGTTTGTCGCAGTGCGTAGTTGATTTCCGGGTGGTAGATCAGGCGGCGCCACATGGCAGAGAGCAGATAAAAAAACGGCGCAGATTGCGCCGTTTCTTCGAAGATTAACGGGTGCCGTAGACGACAATGGTTTTGCCGTGGGCGGAAATCAGGTTTTGATCTTCCAGCATTTTCAGAATACGGCCAACGGTTTCACGCGAGCAGCCGACGATCTGGCCGATCTCCTGACGGGTGATCTTGATCTGCATGCCGTCCGGGTGAGTCATGGCGTCGGGTTGCTTCGCCAGATTCAGCAGGGTTTGCGCGATGCGGCCGGTCACGTCCAGGAAGGCGAGGTTGCCCACTTTTTCGGAGGTGACCTGCAGGCGGCTCGCCATTTGGGCGGACAGACGCATCAGGATGTCCGGGTTCACCTGGATCAGTTGGCGGAATTTCTTGTAGGAAATTTCGGCCACTTCACAGGCGGTTTTCGCGCGAACCCAGGCGCTGCGCTCCTGGCCTTCTTCGAACAATCCGAGCTCGCCGATGAAATCCCCCTGGTTGAGGTAGGACAGGATCATCTCTTTACCTTCTTCATCCTTGATCAGCACCGCGACGGAGCCTTTCACGATGTAGTAAAGCGTTTCGGCCTTTTCACCTTGGTGAATCAGCGTACTCTTCGATGGATATTTGTGGATATGGCAATGAGACAGGAACCATTCGAGAGTAGGGTCTGTTTGCGGTTTGCCGAGAACCATTCGCTGTTATCCTCTGTTGTTATCGCTGCCTTGTGTCACAGGGGTCAGAGGTCCCTGTAAAACCCGCCTGTAGCCGCAGTCATGAGCGAGGGCTACCGGCAAGTTTTGAGGCGTGTCATAAAAATACGCTGTCGCTCTAGCATATTAACTTGCCGTAAGCGCTGCAAGCTACATTCTGTTAACATACCGGTAAAGGAGCCTTTCTCTGGGCGTTTCCCTGAAATACAGTGTCCCGGAAAGATTTATTGCGGCTCTGTTTGTAGCACAGAGTAAGGCGGGTGTCTCGTGTTGTCTCGCTTCAGCATGATTAGCATCAGGTTACGTTGCCTGTTTCTATGCGAAAGCGTACTCTGATTTTAAGAAATCAACCGGAGTGACCAGAATGCAGGCAAGAGTTAAATGGGTGGAAGGGTTAACGTTTTTGGGTGAATCGGCCTCCGGCCATCAGGTGCTGATGGACGGCAACGCCGGTGATAAAGCGCCCAGCCCGATGGAGATGGTGCTGATGTCGGTGGGCGGCTGCAGCGCGATCGACGTGGTCTCCATCCTGCAAAAAGGGCGCAACGACGTGCGCGACTGCGAGGTGAAGCTGACCTCCGAGCGCCGCGAAGAAGCCCCGCGGTTGTTCACCCATATCAACCTGCACTTCATCGTTACCGGCCAGGATCTGACCGACAAAATCGTTGAGCGAGCGGTGAACCTGTCGGCGGAGAAGTACTGCTCGGTGGCGCTGATGCTCAACAAGGCCGCCACGGTGACCCACAGCTTCGAGATCCGTCAGCCGGCGTAATCTAGACGGAGCGCGGCTCGGCGCCGCGCTCAACGCGCTTATTCGATCTTCTTGCCTTCCAGCAGCCGCTGCACCAGCGGCGCCATGATCAGCTCCATCGCCAGCCCCATTTTGCCGCCCGGCACCACTAACGTATTGATGTGCGAGATAAACGAGCCCTGCAGCATCGCCAGCAAGTAGGGGAAGTCGATCTGGTCCAGGCCGCGGAAGTGGATCACCACGAAGCTTTCATCCAGTGAGGGAATGGCCTTGGCGGCGAACGGGTTGGAGGTGTCCACCGTCGGCACGCGCTGGAAGTTGATGTGGGTGCGCGAGAATTGCGGCGTAATGTAGTTGATGTAGTCTTCCATCGAGCGCACCACCGAATCCATCACCGCTTCGCGGGAGTGGCCGCGTTCGCCGGTATCGCGGATCAGCTTCTGGATCCACTCCAGGTTGACGATCGGCACCACGCCGACCAGCAGATCGACGTGTTTGGCCACGTCATGGTGCTCGGTGACCACGCCGCCGTGCAGACCCTCGTAGAACAGCACGTCGGTCGGCGCCGGCAGCGGCTCCCACGGGGTGAAGGTGCCCGGCACCTGATTGTAGGGCACCGCTTCGTCGTAGGTGTGCAGGTACTTGCGCGAACGGCCGGTGCCGTTTTTGCCGTACTCGATAAAGCTCTGCTGCAGCAGGCCGAAGTCGTTGGCCTCGGGGCCGAAATAGCTGATGTGTCTGCCCAGATCGCGCGCCTTGCGGATCGCCGCGTCCATTTCCGGCCGGGTATAGCGGTGGAAGCTGTCGCCCTCCAGCTCGGCGGCGCGAATGTTGAGCTGCTGGAAGATTTTGCGGAACGCCACGCTGGTGGTGGTGGTGCCGGCGCCGCTGGAACCGGTCACCGCGATAACGGGATGTTTGGCAGACATGGTGGTTGTCACTCCGTGTTGAATGCGCCGGCGTCAGGGGATTATTGTGGCTCTTGTTGACGCTCTCTATGTCAGGAAAAAATGGCGCGCGCTGGTTTGCAATGTCCCATTGTTACCTGATTTTTTCCGTCAGTCATAGAACCGGGCGCCACTAAATTTCTTCCTGCCCGGCGCGGAACTGGCCGCGCGGCATGATGTTGACGCTCTCGTGCAGTTCCGACCACACCAGCACCACTTCGCCGTTTTTCAGCTGGCGGCGCACGTCCTCCACCTTCTGCTCCAGCGATCGTTCGTGCTCGCCGTAATCGGTGCCTTCGCGCAGCACAAAGGATTCGATCAGGCTGTTCAGGGTGTCGGTTGCCAGTTCTTGCCAGGGAATAATCACGTCGGAATGTCCAGATAAGGGGAAAGCCAGGCCGGAATGCGATGCTCCAGCCACATGTGCGGTTTTTTCAGCGTGCCGCCGACGAAGCCGACGTGGCCGCCGAACTCAGTCAGCTGATATTCGATATTGCGCGGCAGGCCGGCGACGTCGGGGATCACCTCAGGGGTCATGAAAGGGTCGTCCTTCGCATGGATGATCAGCAGCGGCGTCTGGATGGACGGCAACAGCGGCAGGGCGCTGCAGCGGCGATAATAGTCGGTGGCGTCGCTGAAGCCGTGAATGCGCGAAGTGATGGCATCGTCGAACTCGCGGATGCGCCGCAAACCGTTCAGCTGTGACAGCTTGAGCGGCAGGGTGTCCGGATAGTGCAACAGCTTGCGGGTGGCGTTTTGTTTCAGCTGCCCCAGCAGGTAGCGCTGATAAACGCGGGAGAAGCCTTGCTCCATGCGGTAGGCGCAGGGTTCCAGCATCAGCGGCGCCGAGACCACCACCGCCGCCTGCAGCAGGCTGTCGGCGCCTTGCTGCGCCAGATAGCAGGCCAGCATGTTGCCGCCGAGCGAAACGCCTACCGCCGCGGTTGGCACTTCGCCGTAGCGGTCGCGCAGCCAGCGCAGAAAGAAGCGCGCGTCTTCGGTTTCGCCGGAGTGATAGATGCGCTGTTTGCGGTTGGGCACGCCGCTGCAGCCGCGAAAGTGCATCACCACGCCCAGCCAGCCGCGATCGCGCCAGGCGTTGAGCAGGCCATGCGCGTAGGGGCTGTAGAAGCTGCCCTCCAGGCCGTGGAACAGCACCGCGCGCGGTTTGTCGCGCGCCTGCGCCGGATCCTCGCTCCAGGCGAGATCGACGAAATCGCCGTCGGGCAATTCCAGCCGTTGCCAATGCGGTTTCAATAACACGCGGCGGCGCACCAGCCGCGGCAACAGCGTTTGCAGGTGCGGGTTACTGGCCCCGGTCAGAGGGCGAAAGGTGTTAGGCATAGGCTGAGTAAAATGTTGTGGGCGGCTATTGTGAGATCCCTAGCGCACTGTTAGCTTCAATACCAAGAATTAACAATGATACTGCAAAAAAGCGCCTTGGGTGAGGAGCACCCGTGCCATGGAACCGAGTTTATTCCTTTCGATGCTGGGCTTCCTGTGGGTCGCGGCCATCACGCCTGGCCCCAATAATCTGCTGCTGACCACTTCCGGCGCTAACTTTGGCTTTATGCGATCGCTGTGGCTGATGGTCGGCATCATGCTCGGCATGCAAAGCATTTTGCTGCTGGTGGCGTTCGGCGTCGGCAGCCTGATCCTGATCTACCCGTCGCTGCACCTGATCCTGAAAATCCTCGGCAGTTTGTACCTGCTGTGGCTGGCGTGGAAAGTCGCCACCGCCGCCTATGAAAAGCTGGAAACCGACGTGGCGCCGCCGCAGCCGGTGCGGCTGTATCAGGGCTGGCTGCTGCAGTTCCTCAACCCGAAAGCCTGGCTGATGGCGCTGGGCGCGGTGGCGAGCTTCAGCCTGGCGGGCGATAAGTACAACGGTTCCATAGCGGCGATCGCGCTGGGCATTGTGGCGGTGAACATCGTCGCCGGCATTATCTGGCTGGCGTTCGGCACCCTGATCGGCCGCCTGCTGCGCAGTAAAAAGGCCTGGGTTATCTTCAACGTTTCCATGGGGCTGCTGACGGCAGCCTGCGTATTACTGATTTGGCATTAAGGAGCGGAACGATGGCGGAAAACTATTATCACGTGGTCGCCTTTACCGGCGAAGGGTTGCGCGGCAACCCGGCCGGGGTTTGCCTGCTGACGCAGCCGCTGCCGGCGGAGCGGCTGCAGGCGATCGCCAACGAGATCGGCCTGCCGGAAACCAGCTTTGTCTGGGATGACGGCGATATGACCGCCATCCGCTGGTTTACCCCGGAACGCGAGGTCGATCTTTGCGGCCACGGCACCCTGGCGGCGGCGCATGTGATGTTCAGCGCGGTTAACCCGGCGCTGCGAGATATTCGCTTCCGTTCGGCCGGCGGCGAGCTGCTCGTCAAGCGCGATGCGCAGGACGGGGAGCGGCTGATACTTGATTTCCCCGCCCGGCCGCCGCAGAAAGTCGCCGAACCGGCAGGCCTCGCGGCGCTGTTGGGCGTGCAGCCGCAGGAAGTGTGGCAGGCGAAAGCGCTGCTGGTGGTGCTTGAAAACGAGGCGCAGGTGCGCGCGCTGCGGCCGGACATTCCCGCGTTGATCGCGCTGGCCGGGCGTGCGGTCATCGTCACCGCGCCCGGTGACACTGTGGACTTCGTTTCGCGCTATTTCACGCTCGACGGCGGTGAGGATCCGGTCACCGGCTCCGCGCACTGCACGTTGATGCCTTACTGGACGGCGCGTCTCGGCCGCCATCGGTTGCACGCCCGGCAGATTTCGGCGCGCGGCGGCGAGCTGTTCTGCGAACTGCAAGGGGACCGCACGCTGCTGGGCGGCTACGCTCACGTGTTCTTGCGCGGGTCGATCGCGCTGTGATCCGCTTTAATATTACCTAAGGTAATAAAGAAGACTTTTTTATTCTTTTATCGCCCGTCATCGCTCAGATAAAACTGTCAGCAACTGAACAGATTTTTATCAACGGAGCGCAACATGGCGGGCAAACTCTTTTCTTTACGTAACGCGGCGCTGCTGGCGTTGTCGCTCAGCGCGGCCAGCGCCTACGCGGTGGACGTGACCGTGGCGTACCAGACGTCGGCGGAGCCGGCCAAGGTGGCGCAGGCGGAAAACAGCTTCGCCAAACAGTCCGGCGCGACCGTCGACTGGCGTAAGTTCGACAGCGGTTCCAGCGTGCTGCGCGCGCTGGCCTCCGGCGACGTGCAGATCGGCAATATCGGCTCCAGCCCGCTGGCGGTGGCCGCCAGCCAAAAACTCCCCATCGAAGTGTTCCTCATCGCCTCGCAGCTCGGCAGCTCCGAAGCGCTGGTGGTGAAAAATGACATCAAAAGCCCGCAGGATCTGATCGGCAAGCGCATTGCGGTGCCGTTTATTTCCACCACCCATTACAGCCTGCTGGCCTCGCTCAAACATTGGGGCATCAAGCCTGAACAGGTGAAGATCCTCAATCTGCAGCCGCCGGCCATCGCCGCCGCCTGGCAGCGCGGCGACATCGACGGCGCTTATGTCTGGGCGCCGGTGGTCAACGAACTGGCCAAACAGGGCAAGGTGCTGACCGACTCCGCGCAGGTGGGCGAATGGGGGGCACCGACGCTGGACGTGTGGGTGGTGCGCAAAGACTTCGCCGAGAAACATCCCGACGTAGTGACCGCCTTTGCCGCCAGCGCCCTGCAGGCGCAAAAGGCCTACCTGGCGGCGCCGGAACAGTGGCTGAAAGATCCGAGCCATCTCAGCACGCTGGCGCGCCTGAGCGGCGTACCGGAAGCGCAGGTGCCGGAACTGGTTAAGGGGAACCGTTATCTGCCGGTGGCCGATCAGGTTGCCCAACTCGGCCAGCCGGTGGACAAGGCAATCCGCGATACCGCCGAATTCCTCAAGCAGCAGGGCAAGATCCCGCAGGTCGACAGCGACTACAGCGCTTACGTCACCGACCGTTTTGTGAAACAGGTGCAGGCTGCGCCGCAGTCGTAAGGAAGCAGGATGCTAAACGTCAATCATCTTTCAGCAGAGTATCAGGGGCGGCCCGCGCTGCGTGACGTGTCGTTCCAGATCGCCGCCGGGCAACTGGTGGTGGTGCTCGGCCCATCGGGCTGCGGCAAGACCACGCTGCTGAATTTGATCGCCGGGTTTATCGAGCCTTCAGCTGGCAGCATCACGCTGGATGGAACGCCCGTTCACGGCCCGGGGGCCGAACGGGGCGTGGTGTTCCAGCATGAGGGCTTACTGCCGTGGCGCAACGTGGTGGACAACGTCGAGTTCGGCCTGCAACTGGCCGGCATCGGCAAGGCGCAGCGCCGCCAGGTGGCGGAGCAGATGCTGCAGCGCGTGGGGCTGGCGGGCTATGAACAGCACTTCATCTGGCAGCTTTCCGGCGGCATGCGCCAACGCGTCGGCATTGCCCGCGCCCTGGCCGCCGATCCGCGTCTGCTGTTGCTGGATGAGCCATTCGGCGCGCTGGACGCGTTCACGCGCGAGCAAATGCAGGAGCTGCTGCTGACCATCTGGCGTGATACCGGCAAGCAGGTACTGCTGATCACCCACGATATCGAAGAGGCGGTGTTCCTCGCCAGCGAGCTGCTGCTGCTGTCGCCGGGGCCGGGGCAGGTGGTGGAGCGGCTGTCGCTGAACTTCGGCCAGCGCTATGCCGACGGCGAAGCCTGCCGCGCCATCAAGTCCGATCCTGAATTTATCGCGCAGCGCGAATACGTGCTGGGCAAAGTTTTCCAACAGCGCGAGGCCTTGCTATGAGCCTGCATTCCACTATGAAGGCCGCGGCTCAGCCGCAGGGCAAAGCGGCGCGCCGTTTCAGCGTGCCGCGCAACGTTTGGTTGAGCGGCGCCACGCTGTTGACGGTGCTGGCGGTGTGGTGGGGCGTGACGGCGCTGCAGCTGATCAGCCCGCTATTTTTGCCGGCGCCGCAGCAGGTGCTGCACCAACTGATCACCATTGCCAGCCCGCAAGGCTTTATGGACGCCACGCTATGGCAGCATCTGGCGGCCAGCCTGGGGCGTATTTTGGTGGCGCTGCTGGCGGCGGTGATTGTCGGCATTCCGGTGGGCATCGCCATGGGACTGAACGACACGGTGCGCGGCATCCTCGATCCGCTGATTGAGATCTATCGCCCGGTGCCGCCGCTGGCCTATCTGCCGCTGATGGTGATTTGGTTCGGCATCGGCGAGACCTCGAAAATCTTGCTGATTTATCTGGCGATCTTCGCGCCGGTGACGCTGTCCGCCGTGGCCGGCGTGCGCAGCGTGGCGCAGGTGCGGGTGCGCGCCGCCCGCGCGTTGGGCGCCACGCGCTGGCAGGTGCTGCGCTTCGTGGTGCTGCCGAGCGCGCTGTCGGAGATCCTGACCGGCATCCGCATCGGGCTGGGCGTCGGCTGGTCGACGCTGGTGGCCGCCGAACTGATCGCCGCCACGCGCGGCCTGGGATTTATGGTGCAATCCGCCGGTGAGTTTTTGGCGACCGACGTAGTGTTGGCCGGCATCGGCGTGATTGCGGTGATTGCATTTGGGTTGGAGCTGGGGCTGCGCGCCCTGCAGCGCCGACTGACCCCGTGGCATGGAGTACAGCAATGAACGAACGTCTGAATATCACCCCGCTGGGGCCTTACATCGGGGCGCTGGTGGAAAACGTCGAGTTGGCCCGGCCGCTGGGCGACGGCCAGTTTGAACAGCTTTATCATGCGCTGCTCAAGCATCAGGTGCTGTTCTTCCGCAACCAGCCGATCACGCCGCTGCAGCAGCGCGATCTGGCCGGCCGCTTCGGCGATCTGCACATCCATCCGGTCTATCCGCACGCCACCGACGTGGAAGAGATCATCGTGCTCGATACCCACGACGACAACCCGCCGGACAACGACAACTGGCACACCGACGTGACCTTTATCGAGAACCCGCCGCTGGGAGCGATCCTGGCGGCCAAGACGCTGCCTGCCACCGGCGGCGATACGCTGTGGGCCAGCGGCATCGCCGCCTATGAGGCGCTGTCGGCGCCGTTCAGAACGCTGCTCGCGGGGCTGCGCGCGGAGCATGATTTCACCAAGTCGTTCCCGGAGCACAAGCATCGCGGCAGTGAAGAGGAGCATCAGCGCTGGCAACTGGCGGTGCAGAAAAACCCGCCGCTGCTGCATCCGGTGGTGCGTACCCATCCGGTCAGCGGCCGGCAGGCGCTGTTCGTCAATGAAGGGTTCACCACGCGGATCGTCGATCTGGCGCCGAAGGAGAGCGACGCTTTGCTGAACTTCCTGTTTGCTCACATCACCAAACCGGAGTTTCAGGTGCGCTGGCGATGGCAGGAAAATGACGTGGCGATCTGGGATAACCGCGTGACGCAGCACTACGCCAACGCGGATTATCTGCCGCAGCGGCGCATCATGCACCGCGCGACCATTCTGGGGGATAGGCCTTTTTACAAAGCCTGAGGCTTAGGCGTCGAACGCCTGCGTTAACTGCTCCAGCTGTTCCTGCGCATCCAGCCAGGTCATTTCCGTCTCTTCCAGCGCGGATTTGGCCTGGCTTTGCTTTTGCAGGCAGTCGGTCAGTTCGGCCTTGCGGCTGATGTCGTACAGCGCGGGATCCGCCAACTGCTCTTCCACCGCCGCCAGCTCGGCGCCCAGTTTTTCCATCTGCTGTTCCAGCTTGGCGATCTGCTTGCGCAGCGGTTGGGTTTGCGTACGGAACTCCGCCTCGCGGCGTTTTTGATCCTTGCGCGCCTGCGCGCTGTTGCCGCCGCTCTCTTTTTCCGGTGCGTCCTGCTGGCTTTCCTGGCGCTGCAGGTCGACAAGCCACTGCTGGTAGTCGTCGAGATCGCCCTCGAAAGGCTCGACCTGACCGTCGTGTACCAGGTACAGATCGTCGGTAGTGGAACGCAGCAGGTGACGGTCGTGCGATACCACCACCAACGCGCCTTCGAAATCGATCAGCGCCTCGGTCAGCGCCTGACGCATGTCGAGATCCAGGTGGTTGGTCGGTTCATCGAGCAGCAGCAGGTTAGGGCGCTGCCAGACGATCAGCGCCAGCACCAGCCGCGCCTTCTCGCCGCCGGAGAAACGTTCGGTCACTTCGCTGACCTTGTCGCCCTGGAAGCCGAAACCGCCCAGGTAATCCCGCAGCTGCTGCTCAAGCACCCGTGGGGCGATGCGGCTTAGGTGCTGCAACGGCGATTCGTCGGCGCGCAGGAATTCCAGCTGGTGCTGGGCGAAGTAACCCAGCTTGATGCCTTTCGCCAGACCTATCTCGCCGCTCAGCGGCTCAAGGGTGCCGGCCAGCAGTTTGATCAGTGTCGATTTCCCGGCGCCGTTGCGGCCGAGCAGGCCAATGCGCGAGCCGGGCACCAGGTTCAGCTTGATTGATTTCAGGATCACTTTATCGCCATATCCGGCGCTGACTTTTTCCATGCGCAGCAGCGGGTTCGGCAGGCTTTCCGGCGGACGGAAGCTGAAGGTGAACGGGTTGTCGACGTGCGCCGGGGCGATCAGCTCCATGCGCTCCAGCATCTTGATGCGGCTCTGCGCCTGCTTGGCCTTGGTGGCCTGCGCGCGGAAACGGTCGATATAGCTTTGCAGGTGCGCCACTTTTTCTTGCTGATGCTGATAAAGCGACTGTTGCTGCGCCAATTTGGTGGCGCGCTGGCGCTCGAACGACGAGTAGTTGCCGGTGTATTCGTTCAGGGTCTGCTGTTCGATATGCAGGATTTTGTCGACAATCGGATCGAGGAAGTCGCGATCGTGCGAGATCAGCACCAGCGTGCCGGGATAGTTTTTCAGCCAGCGCTCCAGCCAGATCACCGCATCGAGATCCAGGTGGTTGGTTGGTTCGTCGAGCAGCAGGAGGTCGGAACGGCACACCAGCGCCTGCGCCAGGTTAAGACGCATACGCCAGCCGCCGGAAAAGTCGCGCACCGGGCTTTGCAACTGTTCGTTGGAGAAGCCGAGACCGTGCAGCAGGCTGGCGGCGCGGGAGCGGATGGTCCAGGCGTCGATGGCGTCCAGCTTGCCGTGCAGGGTGGCGATGGCGTGGCCGTCGTTGCGATCGTTGGCCGCCTGCAACTCGGCTTCAAGCTGGCGAAACTCGCGGTCGCCGTCGATAACATACTCGATCGCCGGCACGTCCAGCGCCGGCGTCTCCTGGTTGACCCAGGCCAGCGCCCAGTTGCCGGGGAAGGTGAAGCTGCCGCCGTCCGCCGCGATCTCGCCCTTCAGCAGTGACAACAGCGTGGATTTGCCACAGCCGTTTTTGCCCACCAGGCCGACCTTCTGACCTGGATTAACCGTCGCCGTGGCGTTGTCCAGCAGGACGCGGATGCCGCGTCGGATTTGTAGCGAGGAGAATACAATCATAAAGCGCCGTATGTTCAGAGTATGTTAAATTATCATTAAGGTAACAGAACGCGCACCGCGCGCTGTTTTTGTCTTTGCGATGCATGGTAACGGAAAACCGCTACCCTGACGACGCTTTGGAGGGGAATGATGTCGCAGCCGCCCAAGGTCTTGCTGCTGTATGCCCATCCGGAATCTCATGACTCGGTGGCGAACCGGGTTTTGCTTCGACCGGCGCAGCAGTTGGAACATGTCACCGTGCACGATCTCTACGCGCACTATCCTGATTTTTTTATCGATATCCATCACGAACAACAGCTGCTGCGTGAGCATCAGGTCATCGTGTTTCAGCACCCTCTGTACACCTACAGCTGCCCGGCGCTGCTGAAGGAGTGGCTGGATCGCGTGCTGGCGCGCGGCTTCGCCAGCGGCGTGGGCGGCAATGCGCTGGCGGGCAAATACTGGCGCTCGGTGATCACCACCGGCGAGCCGGAAGGCGCCTACCGCACCGGCGGTTATAACCACTATCCGATGGAAGATATCCTGCGGCCGTTCGAGCTGACCGCCGGGATGTGCCATATGCACTGGTTGACGCCGTTCGTGGTCTATTGGGCGCGGCGGCAAAAGCCGGAGGTGCTGCGCAGCCACGCGGACGCCTACGGGGAATGGCTGAGCCACCCGCTGCCGCATGGAGGGCGGTGATCATGGAAGGATCGACCTTACTGACCGCCATTTTGCTGTTCCTGTTCGCCGCGGTGGTGACGGTGCCAATCGCCCGTCGTCTGGGGATTGGCGCGGTGCTGGGCTATCTGATCGCCGGCATCGCCATCGGCCCGTGGGGGTTGGGCTTCATTCGCGACGTCGATGAGATCCTGCACTTCTCCGAGTTGGGCGTGGTGTTCCTGATGTTCATCATCGGCCTGGAGCTGAATCCCAGCAAGCTGTGGGAGCTGCGGCGCTCGATTTTCGGCGCCGGCGCCGGCCAGGTGTTGATCACCGCGGCGGTGCTGGGCGCACTGCTGTACCTGACGCACTTCGCCTGGCAGGCGGCGGTGATCGGCGGTATCGGCCTGGCGATGTCTTCCACCGCCATGGCGCTGCAGCTGATGCGCGAAAAGGGCATGAACCGCAACGAAGGCGGACAGCTGGGTTTCTCGGTGCTGCTGTTCCAGGATATGGCGGTGATCCCGGCGCTGGCGTTGATCCCCATTCTGGCCGGCGCCGGCGGCACCAGCGACGACTGGGCGAAGATCGCGCTCAAGGTGGCGGCGTTTGGCGGCATGCTGATCGGCGGCCGTTTCCTGCTGCGGCCGCTGTTCCGCTATATCGCCGCTTCCGGCGTGCGCGAGATCTTCACTGCCGCGGCGCTGTTGCTGGTGCTCGGCTCGGCGCTGTTTATGGAGACGCTTGGCCTGTCGATGGCGCTCGGCACCTTCATCGCCGGGGTGCTGTTGGCGGAGAGCGAATACCGCCACGAGCTGGAGATTTCTATCGAGCCGTTTAAAGGGCTGCTGCTGGGGCTGTTCTTTATCTCGGTGGGCATGGTGTTGAATATCGGCGTGCTCTACACCCATCTGGCCGAGGTGTTGATCGGCGTGTTGGCGCTGGTGGCGGTCAAATCCGGCGTGCTCTACGGGGTGTCGCGGCTGTTCGGCCTGCGTAGTTCGGTGCGCCTGCAGTTTGCCGGCGTGCTCAGCCAGGGCGGCGAGTTTGCCTTCGTGCTGTTTTCTGCGGCGGGCGCGCAAAAGGTGCTGCAGCCGGATCAACTCTCTTTGCTGCTGGTGGTGGTGACGCTGTCGATGATGACCACGCCGCTACTCATGCAGGCCATCGACCGCATTTTGGCGCGCCGCTACAACGCCAAAGGCGAAGACGAGGAGACGCCGTACGTAGAGGACGACGATCCGCAGGTGATCATCGTTGGCTTCGGGCGTTTCGGCCAGGTGATCGGCCGCCTGTTGATGGCCAACAAAATGCGCATTACCGTACTGGAACGCGATGTCAGCGCCGTCGGCGTGCTGCGGCGTTACGGATATCAGGTTTATTACGGCGACGCCACCGAGCTGGAGCTGTTGCGCGCGGCGGGCGCCGAAAAGGCCAAGTCGATCGTGATCACCTGCAATGAGCCGGAAGACACCATGGAGATCGTGCGGTTGTGCCAACAGCACTTCCCGAATCTGAGCATTCTGGCGCGGGCACGCGGCCGCGTGGAGGCGCATGAGCTGCTGCAGGCGGGCGTGAAACAGTTCAGCCGCGAAACCTTCTCCAGCGCGCTGGAACTGGGGCGCAAGGCGTTGATGGAGTTGGGCATGCACCCGCATCAGGCCTTCCGCGCCCAGCAGCATTTCCGCCGCCTGGATATGCGCATGCTACGTGAACTGATGCCGCCGCATCAGGGCGACGTGGCGCAAATTTCCCGCGTGAAAGAGGCGCGGCGCGAGCTGGAAGAGCTGTTCCATCGCGAAATGCAAAAAGAAAGTCGCCAGTTCGACGGCTGGGACGAATACGAATAAGCGGGAGCATAACGATGTCTGCAACACGTAAGAGATTTATCGCCGGGGCGGTGTGCCCGAGCTGTAGCGCCATGGATACGTTGGCGGTATGGCGGGAGGATCAGGTGGAAGTGGTGGAGTGCGTCAAGTGCGGCCACCATCAGCGCCAGACCGAACAACAGGTGGAAAAACACGTTCGCCCGCAAGAGCAGGTGATCGGCATTTTCCAGCCGAAGTAGCGTTTTTTTATCCCGGAGGGTACAGCGAGGCAGATTTCCGTTACAATCTGTCCGGAAAAGGCGCGCATCCCGATAACGGTGCGCGTCCTAGTAGCCAACGGTAGGAGATATCATGAAAGTAGCAAAAGACTTGGTGGTCAGCCTGGCTTACCAAGTACGTACAGAAGACGGTGTTTTGGTTGATGAGTCTCCGGTGAGCGCACCGCTGGACTATCTGCACGGGCATGGTTCTCTGATCGCAGGTCTGGAAAAAGCGCTCGAAGGCCACGACGTTGGCGATCGTTTTGACGTTCACGTCGGCGCGAACGACGCGTACGGCAACTACGACGAAAACCTGGTGCAGCGCGTACCGAAAGACGTCTTCATGGGCGTTGACGAACTGCAGGTCGGCATGCGTTTCCTGGCTGACACCGATCAGGGCCCGGTACCGGTTGAAATCACCGAAGTTGACGGTGACCACGTGGTGGTTGACGGCAACCACATGCTGGCCGGCCAAAACCTGAACTTCAACGTGGAAGTTGTCGCGATCCGCGAAGCGACCGCAGAAGAGCTGGCGCACGGTCACGTACACGGCGAGCACGACCATCACCACGAGCACGGTGAAGGCTGCTGCGGCGGTCATGGCCACAGCCACGATCACGACCATGGTCACGACCACGGTAAAGGCGGTTGCGGTAACGGCGGTTGCGGCTGCCACTAAGCAGAACGCAATCCCGAGACAAGAGGGCGGCCATTGGCTGCCCTTTTTTATGCGCGGCGCACCAGGCGCCGAACGGCACAACAGGACATGCCATGGCCACCATGAAAGACGTTGCGCGCCGCGCCGGCGTTTCCACGGCCACCGTCAGCCGGGTGATCAATAATACCGCCTACGTTGAACCGGTGACCCGCGAACGCGTCGAGAAAGCGATGCGCGAGTTTAACTACCACCGCAACGCCGCCGCGCTGGCGCTGGCGAAAAGAAGCGGCAATATGCTGGGGTTGCTGACCGGCAACCTCGACGATCCGTTTTTCTCACGCCTGGCGCGGGGCGTGGAAGACATCACGCGGCAGGCCGGCGTGCGTTTGATGTTGTGCAGCGGCGGGCATCAGGCCGAACTGGAAAAAAGCGGCCTCGACTTTCTCATCAATCAGGGATGTGAAGCCATTGTGGCGCACGTCACGCGCATGGGAGAAGAGGAGCTGCTGCGCTACGCCGCCCACACGCCCGCGCTGGTGCTGATCAATCGCTACCTGCCGGCCATCGCCAATCGTTGTATTTGGCTCGACAATGCCAAGGCGGCGCAGGCGGCGACCAAGCTGCTCATTCGTCAGGGGCATCGGAGAATCGCCTGCGTGACGACGGATCTGCCGATCGACGACCGCGCGCAGCGGTTAGCGGGTTACCGCCAGGCCATGGCCGCCGGCGGCATTGAGGTGCCCGGCAGTTGGATCATCAGCGTACCCTTCAATGAAAGAGGGGGCGAACTGGCGGCCGAGCGCGTGCTGGCCAGCGACCAACGCTTCACCGCCGCAGTGACGTTCAACGACGTGATGGCCGCCGGCATGATGCGCACCTGCCACCAACGGCAAGTTCCGTTGCCTGAAGCGCTGTCGATCGTCGGTTTTGACGACATTGCCCTGGCGAAATACCTCCACCCCGCGTTGACCACCGTGCATTACCCCATAGAGAAAATGGCCCGACGTGCCGCGCGTCTGGCGCTACAAATCCACAGCGGCAGCGACGTCGCGCCGCAGAACAACCGCTTTTCGGCCGAACTTATCCTGCGAGACTCCGTCGCCGATGGTGAGAGGCCTGAGCAAAGCAAGCGCGGCGAATGAGAGGCGGTTCACATAACGCCATCTCATGAAACCGATTACATGGCCAGTGGCCTGCGCTCACATCCTCCGATTACCGAAGCCATTACGCTGTTGCAGTACCCCCTCTTCAACAGGAGCCGTATATGGATAATAAGAAAACGCTCAACCTTGGGCTGGCGACGCTGCCGATTGTGGCCATGCTGTTGCTGCTCATCATCGGCTATGGCCAGTTTGGCCTGCGCATTGAACCGCTGCTGCTGGTTTCCGCCGCCATCGCCGCCGCGTTGGCCTGGTGGCAAGGCTACCGCTGGGATGACATCATCGAGGCCATCGTGGCCAAGCTGGCTAAGGCGATGCCGGTGATCATGATCCTGATCTGCGTGGGCGGCCTGATCGGCACCTGGATGATCAGCGGCACAATCCCTTACATGGTGTATTGGGGGCTGAAGCTGATTAGCCCGCAATACATTCTGATCGCCGCGTTCTTCATCACCAGCGTGATCTCGGTGTGCACCGGCACCTCGTGGGGGGCGGCCGGCACCGTGGGCGTGGCGCTGATGGGCGTGGCCGCCGGTCTGGACGTGCCGCTGGCCGCCGCGGCCGGGGCTGTGGTGTCCGGCGCCTACTTCGGCGACAAAATTTCGCCGTTGTCCGATTCGACGAACTTCGCGGCTATCGTCGCGGATACCGATCTCTACAGCCATATCCAGCATCTGATGTACACGACGCTGCCGAGCTTCATCCTGGCCGCCGTGGTGTACCTGATCGCCGGCCACACCGGCGCGGTGGGCAGCGTGGCAACGCCGGAAAAAGTGACCGAAATCGTCAGCGCGCTTGAGGGGTTGTACCATTTCAATCTGCTGTTGATCCTGCCGCCGGTGCTGGTGCTGTGGGGCGCGGTGACCAAACGGCCGGTGATCCCCGTCATGCTGGCCGCCTGCGCGCTGGCGATCGCCATCGGCGTCGCGCTGCAGGGTTTTAGCCTGCAACAGGGGCTGAATGCGTTGATGGACGGTTTCAATCTGTCGATGTTCGCCAGCCAGGGCCATAACGTCGAAGGGATTGTCGCCGATGTGCCGCGCCTGCTGAACCGCGGCGGCATGTTCTCGATGATGAGTACGATCCTGCTGGTGTTCTGCGCCTTTTCCTTCGCCGGCGCCTTGACGCTGACCGGCGCGCTGACGGTGATCATCAGCCGGCTGCTGAAAGTGGTGCACACCACCGGTCAACTGATCGCCGCTACCGTTGCCACCACCATCCTGGTGACCGGCGCGACCAGTGACGGCAAGCTGGCGCTGCTGATCCCGGCGGAGCTGTTCAAAGGCGCCTATCGACGCATGGGGCTGGACAACAAAAACCTGTCGCGCACCGTCGAAGATGCGGGCACCGTTATCGAGCCGCTGATCCCGTGGACGGCCGCCGGTATTTACATGGCGACCACGCTGGGAGTCAGCACGCTCGATCTGCTGCCGTGGGCGATCCAATGTTATGCCGCGGTGGTGTTCGCCCTGATTTATGGGTTCACCGGCTTCGGTATCGCCAAACTTCAACCTCAGAACGACTTGCAGCGTAAGGAAGCCTGACATGACGCGTCATTTCAACGCCATCATCGATCGCCACAACACCAGCTCCGTGAAGTGGGACTTCATCGACCGCTATCTGCAACTGGATGGCAGCGAACTGTTGCCGATGTGGGTGTCCGATTTCGATTTTCCATGTCCGCCAGAGGTGCAACAGGCGCTGCATCAGCGGGTGGAGCACGGCGTCTTTGGCTACAGCGAACGCGACGACGCCTACTATCAGGCGGCGATCGACTGGTTCGCCAAGCGGCACGACTTGCCGCTGCGGCGCGAGTGGTTTACGTCGATTGAAGGGGTGGTGCCCGGATTGGCGATGCTGATCCAACTGCTCAGCAAGCCGGGGGACGGCGTGGTGGTGCAGGGGCCGTATTATGGCTCGTTCGCCAAGATAGTCACCATGAACGGCCGAGAGGTGCTTGAGAATCCTCTGTTGGAAACTCCGCAGGGATATCGGATCGATTTCGACCAGTTGGCTGCCTGTCTGGCGCAGCGTAAACCGCCGCTGTTGTTGCTGTGCAATCCGCACAATCCGACAGGCCGTTGCTGGCGCCGCGATGAACTGGAGCGGCTCATGGCGCTTTGCCATGCCCACGACGTCACGGTGATCTCCGATGAAATTTGGGCCGATCTGCTGCTGCCCGGCGAGACGTTTACGTCGGTGTTGCACCTGGACGAGAAATATCGCGAGCGAGCGATTGCGGCGACGTCCGCCAGCAAAACCTTCGGCCTTTCCTCGCTGCGCATTTCGAATTTCCTGATCCCCAACGCCCGGCTGCGGCAGGGGTTTGTCGATCGGCTGAACGCCCACGGGCTGGATGTATTCAACGCGCTGTCGATGACGGCGGCGACCGCGGCCTATCAACGGGGCGCTGCCTGGCTTGATGAGCTGCTCGGCTACCTGGCGGAGAATCGGCGTTGGTTTGAGCGGGCGCTGGCGGCCGCCGCGCCCTGGTGCTCGATGACCCAGGCTGAAGGGACCTATCTCGCCTGGCTGGATTGCCGTGCACTGGGTTTGAACGATGCTGACTTACAGCAGGCGCTGGTGGCGGTGGCGAAGCTGGCGCCGTCGATGGGCAGCGGTTTCGGCCCGCAGGGGAGCGGTTTTATCCGCATCAACCTGGGGTGCCCGCGCCGGTATCTCGAGCGTGCCGTCGAAGGGCTGGCACGCCTGAAATAACCGTACAGCGGGCCCTCAATAGTGCGGCGGAGGGGTTTCTTCCGATTGCGAGGCGATCATTGAGGTTTGGGTCGAGCGCAGCTTGTCGGTCAACATGCGCAGGTGTTCGCGCATCTTCAGCATTTCCATTTGATGCTGGATGACGGTCTGGTTGAGCTCTTCGATGGTGAGCTCTTGGAAGGCCTGACGGCTCTCCAGTTCTTCAAGCCGTTGTAGCAGGCGTTGAATGTCGGCGTTGTGCATGAGGCTACCTCTGACGCGATAAAATCCTGATTCGGCGCTATGGTAACAGCTGACGCCGGGTTTGCTCGCGCTATTTCTCCAGGCGGCGCGCAACGTTGCGATCGGCAGTGTAAAGTGCTGAAAAGTTGCACGCCCGATACGCCGTTTTTTGCTAACCTCGCCGAATATTCTGCAAGAAAAATCTGATTTATCATGCGAGTAGCACGCAGGGGGAAACTTCTTGGCAAAGCGGGAGTCACACTTTGACTCGATTGGTTACCTGTGCGACTGTTTTGTTTTGTTTCAGGCAGCTATAGTAGCCCGGTTATCTTACCTAATGATTGTTTGGGGCATTGCTTCAGACACTGGAGAAATGGATGAAATCTTTGTTTAAAGTCACGCTTCTGGCAACCACCATGGCTTTTGCTCTGAATGCGACCCAGGTCATGGCAGCCGATGCCGCCAAACCGGCAGAAGCCGCTAAACCAGCAGACGCGGCGGCAGCACCGAGCACCGGCAAGTTCAAAAACGACGACGAGCAAGCCGCTTACGCACTGGGTGCGTCTCTCGGCCGTTACATGGACAACTCTCTGAAAGAGCAAGAGAAGCTGGGCATCAAGCTGGACAAAGATCAGCTGATCGCCGGCGTTCAGGACGCGTTCGCCAACAAGAGCAAGCTGAATGACGCCGACATCGAGAAGACCCTGCAGGGCTTCGAAGCGCGCGTGAAGGCTTCCGCTCAGGCGAAGATGGAACAGGACGCCAAGGACAACGAAACCAAAGGCGCCAAGTACCGCGACAGCTTCGCTAAAGAAAAGGGCGTGAAGAAAACTGAATCCGGCCTGCTGTACCAGGTAGAGAAACCGGGCGCGGGTGAAGCGCCGAAAGACAGCGACACCGTGGTAGTAAACTACAAGGGCACCCTGACCGACGGTACCGAGTTCGATAACTCCTACACCCGCGGCGAGCCGCTGTCGTTCCGTCTGGACGGCGTGATCCCTGGCTGGACCGAAGGCCTGAAGCACATCAAGAAAGGCGGCAAAATCAAGCTGGTGATCCCGCCGGCATTGGCCTACGGCAAAACCGGCGTTCCGGGCATCCCGGCTAACTCCACGCTGGTGTTCGACGTTGAGCTGCTGGACGTGAAAGCGGCGCCGAAAGCCGACGCTAAAGCCGAAAAACCGGCTGACGCGAAAGCAGACGCCAAAGCGAAATAATCTCGTCGCTCTGTTTGCCACCGCCGCGGATGCCCTCCGCGGCGGTTTTCATTTCGGCCGCCGCCGCCTCTCTCTCCATTGAACGCTTGACGCCTGCCGGGCATCGGGCTTAACGTCAATACCACGCGCAAACGCAAGGACTTTGCTCCGGTCGCTTTGCTAGACTAATAATTCTGACTTATCAGTCATGCGTCTGCCCCTTAGGGCGTGTACCTAAAATTGTTCCCGGCCGCCTCGCCCGCGGATGTCATCGTGCCGTTTATGCTGCTCTCAGCCAGCCGCGCTGCGGCGTGCCGACGACGGCAGCGATCCGGTCCGAGCGGTTTTAGCTGCGCCCCCTGGCACCGGCGATCTATGAGGGTGGTATCTTCGATGTCGAATTCGCTTTTATCCAGCGAAGCCAGCGAACTTGATTTGCTGAATGAACGTCCGTTTACTCAAACGGATCATAAAATCCTGAAATCCTATGAAGCGGTGGTCGATGGGCTGGCGATGTTGATCGGCGGCCACTGCGAGATCGTATTGCACGCGCTGGAAGATCTGAACAGCTCAGCGGTGCGCATCGCCAACGGGGAACATACCGGGCGTAAAATCGGTTCGCCGATCACCGACCTGGCGCTGCGCATGCTGCACGACATGGCCGGCGACGACAGCAGCGTGTCGAAAGCCTACTTCACCCGTGCCAAGAGCGGCGTGCTGATGAAGTCGGTGACCATCGCCATTCGCAATCGCGAACAGCGGGTAATCGGTTTGTTGTGCATCAACATGAACCTCGATGTGCCGTTCTCGCAGATCATGCAGACCTTTATGCCGCCGGCCACGCAGGACGTGCCGTCGTCGGTGAATTTCGCGTCTTCAGTCGACGATCTGGTGGCGCAGACGCTGGAGTTCACCATCGAAGAGGTGAATGCCGATCGCTCGGTATCCAATAATGCCAAGAACCGCCAGGTAGTGCTCAACCTCTATGAGAAAGGCATCTTCGACATCAAGGATGCGATCAATCAGGTGGCGGATCGCCTGAATATCTCCAAACACACCGTGTATTTGTACATCCGCCAGTTCAAGAGCGGCGATCTGTTGGGAAGCGACCGTTGATGCTCGATTATTGTCTGTTGGTCACCGGCCCGGCTTACGGCACGCAGCAGGCCAGCAGCGCCTATCAGTTCGCGCTGGCCCTGCTGGCGAAAGGGCACCGGCTTTCCAGCGTCTTTTTCTACCGTGAAGGGGTGTTGAACGCCAACCAGCTGACCGCGCCCGCCAGCGATGAGTTCGACCTGGTGCGCGGTTGGGCGCAGCTGGCTCAGCAACACGGCGTGGCGCTCAACGTCTGCGTGGCCGCCGCGTTGCGCCGCGGCGTCACCGACGAGCGGGAGGCGGCGCAGCAGGGGCTGGCAAGCGCCAACCTGCAGCCCGGTTTTACCCTGAGCGGGCTGGGTTCCCTGGCCGAAGCGTCGCTAAGTTGCGACCGTCTGGTACAGTTCTGAGGATAGGATGAAACGAGTCGCTTTTGTTTTCACCCATGGGCCGCACGGCGGCGCCAGCGGCAGGGAAGGGCTGGATGCGCTGCTCGCCACGTCGGCGCTCAGTGAAGATGTGGGGGTGTTTTTTGTCGGCGATGGCGTATTGCAGCTGTTGCCGGGCCAGCAACCGGAAAAGATTTTGGCGCGCAATTACATTGCCACCTTCGGCGTGCTGCCGCTGTATGACGTGGAGCGGTGCTATCTGTGCCAGGCTTCACTGCAGGAACGCGGATTGAGCCAGGTGAACGATTGGGTGCTGGATGCGGAAGTACTGGCGCCGGACGAACTGCGCCGCGAGCTTGCCGGCTACGACGCCGTGATGACGTTTTAGGATCCTCTGATGCTGTATACCCTGAGCCATTCGCCAAACCAATGTGACTTACCTGCGCTGCTGCGCCTGACGGCGGAGGGCGACGCGCTGCTGCTGTTGCAGGACGGCGTGCTTGCAGGCCTTGCCGGCAGCGCCCATCTTGAATTGCTGCTCGCCGCCCCCATATCCCTTTATGCGTTGCAGGACGACCTGGAAGCCCGGGGATTTGTTGGTCATTTTTCGCACAAAATCACTGTCGTCGGCTATAATCACTTCGTTGAATTAACCGAACAACACCGCAGCCAAATGGCCTGGTAATGAGAGTGATGTTGTATATTTCTTGACACCCATACTGGTCAGCCCTAAAATTCTGCGTCCTCGTACTTTGCCAATAGTGCATACGAGGGGATTTATCACATGTTTACGAAGCTAGTACGAAGCAAAAACCAGGAGCTTTTTTAATGGCAACAATTAACCAGCTGGTTCGCAAACCACGCTCTGTGAAGGCTGCTAAAAGCAACGTTCCAGCGCTGGAAGCCTGCCCGCAGAAACGTGGCGTATGCACCCGCGTATACACCACTACCCCGAAAAAACCAAACTCCGCACTGCGTAAAGTTTGCCGTGTGCGTTTGACCAACGGTTTCGAAGTGACTTCCTACATCGGTGGCGAAGGCCACAACCTGCAGGAACACTCCGTAATCCTGATCCGTGGCGGTCGTGTAAAAGACTTGCCAGGTGTGCGTTACCACACCGTCCGTGGTGCACTTGACTGCTCCGGTGTTAAAGACCGTAAGCAAGCTCGTTCCAAGTACGGCGTGAAGAAGCCAAAGGCTTAATGGTTCTCCGTTAAGTAAGGCCAAACGTTTTAACTTTAATGTCAAAATAAACTCGTAGAGTTTTGGACAATCCTGAATTAACAACGGAGTATTTCCATGCCACGTCGTCGCGTAATCGGCCAACGTAAAATCCTGCCAGATCCTAAGTTCGGATCTGAGCTGCTGGCCAAATTTGTAAATATCCTGATGGTAGACGGTAAAAAATCTACTGCAGAAGCAATCGTCTATACCGCGCTGGAGACCCTGGCTCAGCGTTCTGGTAAAGATCACCTGGAAGCTTTCGAAGTCGCTCTCGACAACGTTCGCCCGACTGTAGAAGTTAAGTCGCGTCGCGTTGGCGGTTCTACTTATCAGGTACCAGTTGAAGTCCGCCCGGTTCGTCGTAATGCTCTGGCAATGCGTTGGATCGTTGATGCTGCACGTAAACGCGGTGATAAATCCATGGCTCTGCGCCTGGCGAACGAGCTGTCTGACGCAGCAGAGAACAAAGGTTCTGCTGTTAAGAAGCGTGAAGACGTTCACCGTATGGCCGAAGCCAACAAGGCGTTCGCCCACTACCGCTGGTAATCACCCGGCTGTAGTCATGCTAACCAAGCGGGCGCGTCAAATCGGCCCGCTTGGGTTAACTGAACTTGAACGCCCTAGGAATAGAGGAATCAAATGGCTCGTACAACACCCATTGCACGTTACCGTAACATCGGTATCAGTGCTCACATCGACGCCGGTAAAACCACCACTACCGAACGTATTCTGTTCTACACCGGTGTAAACCACAAAATCGGTGAAGTTCATGACGGCGCTGCCACCATGGACTGGATGGAACAGGAGCAGGAGCGTGGTATTACCATCACTTCTGCAGCGACTACTGCCTTCTGGTCTGGTATGGCCAAGCAGTTCGAACCGCATCGCGTAAACATCATCGACACCCCAGGGCACGTTGACTTCACCATCGAAGTAGAACGTTCCATGCGTGTGCTGGATGGCGCGGTAATGGTTTACTGTGCTGTTGGTGGTGTTCAGCCACAGTCTGAAACAGTATGGCGTCAGGCTAACAAATACAAAGTGCCACGTATCGCGTTCGTTAACAAAATGGACCGCATGGGCGCTAACTTCCTGAAAGTTGTTGGCCAGATCAAATCTCGTCTGGGCGCCAACCCTGTTCCTCTGCAGCTGGCTATCGGCGCAGAAGACAAATTCACCGGCGTTATCGACCTGGTGAAGATGAAGGCGATCAACTGGAACGAAGAAGACGCAGGCGTAACCTTCGAATACGAAGACGTGCCGGCTGACATGATGGATCTGGCTGAAGAATGGCGCCAGAACCTGATCGAGTCCGCTGCGGAAGCTTCCGAAGAGCTGATGGAAAAATACCTGGGCGGCGAAGAGCTGACCGAGGAAGAAATCAAATCCGCTCTGCGTCAGCGCGTGCTGAACAACGAAATCATCCTGGTTACCTGTGGTTCTGCGTTCAAGAACAAAGGCGTACAGGCGATGCTGGATGCGGTAATCGAATACCTGCCGGCACCAACTGACGTTCCTGCGATCAACGGTATCCTGGACGATGGCAAAGACACTCCGGCTGAGCGTCACGCAAGTGATGACGAGCCGTTCTCTGCGCTGGCGTTCAAAATCGCTACCGACCCGTTCGTGGGTAACCTGACCTTCTTCCGCGTGTACTCCGGCGTTGTTAACTCCGGCGACACCGTGCTGAACTCCGTTAAGGCTGCGCGCGAGCGTTTCGGCCGTATCGTTCAGATGCACGCCAACAAGCGTGAAGAGATCAAAGAAGTTCGCGCAGGTGACATCGCCGCTGCGATCGGTCTGAAAGACGTGACCACCGGGGACACCCTGTGTGATCCAGACTCTCCAATCATCCTGGAGCGTATGGAATTCCCTGAGCCGGTAATCTCTATCGCCGTTGAACCAAAAACCAAAGCTGACCAAGAAAAAATGGGTCTGGCTCTGGGCCGTCTGGCTAAAGAAGACCCGTCATTCCGCGTATGGACTGACGAAGAGTCTAACCAGACCATCATCGCCGGTATGGGTGAACTGCACCTCGACATCATCGTTGACCGCATGAAGCGTGAATTCAACGTTGAAGCTAACGTGGGCAAACCTCAGGTAGCTTACCGCGAAGCGATTCGCGCGAAGATTACCGATGTTGAAGGTAAGCACGCCAAGCAGTCTGGTGGTCGCGGTCAGTACGGTCACGTTGTGATCGACATGTACCCACTGGAGCCGGGCTCTAACCCGAAAGGTTACGAGTTCATCAACGACATCAAAGGTGGTGTAATTCCTGGCGAATACATCCCTGCCGTTGATAAAGGTATCCAGGAGCAGCTGAAGTCTGGTCCGTTGGCTGGTTACCCGGTAGTAGACATGGGTATTCGTCTGCACTTCGGTTCTTACCACGACGTTGACTCCTCTGAACTGGCGTTTAAACTGGCCGCGTCTATCGCCTTTAAAGAAGGCTTTAAGAAAGCGAAACCAGTTCTGCTTGAGCCTATCATGAAGGTTGAAGTTGAGACTCCAGAAGAGAACACCGGTGACGTTATCGGTGACTTGAGCCGTCGTCGCGGCATGCTGCGCGGTCAGGAATCTGAAGTGACTGGCGTTAAGATCCACGCTGAAGTACCGTTGTCCGAAATGTTCGGCTACGCAACTCAGCTGCGTTCTCTGACTAAAGGTCGCGCATCATACACCATGGAATTCCTGAAGTATGATGATGCACCGAACAACGTCGCTCAGGCCGTAATCGAAGCCCGTGGCAAATAAGCCGCAGGGTTAAAACCAAAGTCCCGTGCTCTCTCCAGAAGGGGAGAGCGCTATAGTAAGGAATATAGCCGTGTCTAAAGAAAAATTTGAACGTACAAAACCGCACGTTAACGTTGGTACTATCGGCCACGTTGACCACGGTAAAACTACCCTGACTGCAGCGATCACTACCGTACTGGCTAAAACCTACGGCGGTTCTGCACGTGCTTTCGACCAGATCGATAACGCGCCAGAAGAAAAAGCTCGTGGTATCACCATCAACACCTCTCACGTTGAGTATGACACCCCGACTCGTCACTACGCGCACGTTGACTGCCCAGGGCACGCCGACTACGTGAAAAACATGATCACCGGTGCTGCTCAGATGGACGGCGCGATCCTGGTAGTAGCTGCGACTGACGGCCCAATGCCTCAGACTCGTGAGCACATCCTGCTGGGTCGTCAGGTTGGCGTTCCTTTCATCATCGTATTCATGAACAAATGCGACATGGTAGATGATGAAGAGCTGCTGGAACTGGTAGAAATGGAAGTTCGCGAACTGCTGTCCGCTTACGACTTCCCAGGCGACGACCTGCCAGTAATCCGCGGTTCCGCGCTGAAAGCGCTGGAAGGCGAAGCTGAGTGGGAAGCGAAAATCATCGAACTGGCCGAAGCCCTGGACAGCTACATCCCAGAGCCAGAGCGTGCTATCGACAAGCCGTTCCTGCTGCCAATCGAAGACGTATTCTCCATCTCCGGTCGTGGTACCGTTGTTACCGGTCGTGTTGAGCGCGGTATCATCAAAGTTGGCGAAGAAGTTGAAATCGTTGGTATCAAAGACACCGTTAAGTCTACCTGTACTGGCGTTGAAATGTTCCGCAAACTGCTGGACGAAGGCCGTGCTGGTGAGAACGTAGGTGTTCTGCTGCGTGGTATCAAACGTGAAGAAATCGAACGTGGTCAGGTACTGGCTAAGCCAGGCTCCATCAAGCCGCACACCCAGTTCGAATCTGAAGTGTACATCCTGAGCAAAGATGAAGGTGGTCGTCACACGCCATTCTTCAAAGGCTACCGTCCACAGTTCTACTTCCGTACCACTGACGTGACCGGTACCATCGAACTGCCAGAAGGCGTAGAGATGGTAATGCCAGGCGACAACGTGAACATGGTTGTAACCCTGATTCACCCAATCGCGATGGATGACGGTCTGCGTTTCGCAATCCGTGAAGGCGGCCGTACTGTAGGCGCTGGTGTTGTTGCTAAAGTTATCGCTTAATCGCGAATAATTTTTCGACACAAAAAAGGGCACTTAGGTGCCCTTTTTTTATGCAATTTGTACAAATCTTAATTGAAATAAAAACCATTCCTATTTAGACTCAATGCATTGGTTAAGAAGTGAGTCTCTCTATGTATGTATGTCTGTGTAATGCGGTGACTGACAAAGCGATCCGTAATGCGGTGCGTCAGCACAACCCCCATACCATGAAGCAACTGCGTGAACTTGTGCCGATTGGTACCGATTGTGGAAAGTGCATTCGTCAGGCAAGACAGATTATGGTGGAGGAACGCGGAACTATCATCCCAATGCATGAAGTTGCCTAACAAAGGGTAAGGTTATTTTTGACTCTTGGCTTACAGGTTCTACACTTTTAGAACTGGCCAGGAGGAGTTACCTATGAAAGGCGATAAAAAGATCATTGCTCACCTCAACAAACTGCTCGGCAACGAGCTGGTTGCCATCAATCAATATTTCCTGCACGCCCGCATGTTCAAGAATTGGGGTTTAATGCGCCTCAACGATAAGGAATACCACGAGTCGATCGACGAAATGAAACATGCCGATCGCTACATTGAACGCATCCTGTTCCTGGAAGGAATACCTAATCTGCAAGACCTCGGCAAGCTGAACATCGGCGAAGACATTGAAGAGATGCTGCGTTCCGATCTGGCGCTGGAATTGGCGGGTGCCAAGAACCTGCGCGAAGGTATCGCCTACGCCGACTCGATTCACGATTATGTCAGCCGTGATTTGATGATCGACATTCTGGCCGATGAAGAAGAGCATATCGACTGGCTGGAAACCGAGCTGGATCTGATCGCTCGCCTCGGCATTCAAAACTATGCCCAGGCCCAGATTTTAGAGCGCAAAGAGTAAGCCTGCCTTCCGTTCGTCATCGCCTCTCCTGCCGGTGACCGTTTTTACGGTGGGGCAGGGGAGCTGCCCGCCAAGCATAATTCATACCTTGATCGCCGCCTTCATCCCGTGACCGTCGCTGAAAGCGCAAAAATGACGATTTCCTGAGCATATTTCCAACTGCGGCTTGCTTCCTGGGCCATTTTGCGTATAATGCGCGGGCTTACCTAATCTTGGTAAGCCTGATTTTAGCGAATCAGTCGATTGGCAGGCCTTTTTTGCCTTTCGAACAATACTCCCGATATGGGGGTTATATGTTGACGATTACACTCCCCCATCAATCGAAATGGGTGTGAGGAGTAATTATTTACGTTTATAAATAATTGGAGCTCTGGTCTCATGCAGAACCAAAGAATCCGTATCCGCCTGAAAGCGTTTGATCATCGTCTGATCGATCAATCAACCGCGGAAATCGTCGAGACTGCAAAGCGCACTGGTGCGCAAGTCCGTGGTCCGATCCCGCTGCCAACTCGCAAAGAGCGCTTTACCGTTCTGATCTCTCCGCACGTCAACAAAGACGCGCGCGATCAGTACGAGATTCGCACTCACAAGCGTCTGGTTGACATCGTTGAGCCAACCGAGAAAACCGTTGATGCTCTGATGCGTCTGGATCTGGCTGCCGGTGTAGACGTGCAGATCAGCCTGGGTTAATCAGGTCATTGAGCGATTGAGAGGTTGAAACAATGATTGGTTTAGTCGGTAAAAAAGTGGGTATGACCCGTATCTTCACTGAAGATGGCGTTTCTATCCCAGTAACCGTAATTGAAATTGAAGCGAACCGCGTGACTCAGGTTAAAAGCCTGGACACCGACGGTTACCGTGCCGTTCAGGTTACCACTGGTAGCAAAAAAGCTAACCGTGTAACCAAGCCGGAAGCGGGCCATTTCGCTAAAGCTGGCGTTGAAGCTGGCCGTGGTCTGTGGGAATTCCGCCTGGAAGAAGGTCAAGAATTCGCTGCAGGTCAGGAAATTAGCGTAGAAATCTTCGCTGACGTTAAAAAAGTCGATGTTACCGGTACTTCTAAAGGTAAAGGTTTTGCTGGCACTGTTAAGCGCTGGAACTTCCGTACCCAAGACGCTACCCACGGTAACTCCTTGTCTCACCGCGTTCCGGGTTCTATCGGTCAGAACCAGACTCCGGGCAAAGTGTTCAAAGGCAAGAAAATGGCTGGCCACCTGGGTGATGAGCGCGTAACCGTTCAAAGCCTGGACGTAGTACGTGTTGACGCTGAGCGCAACCTGCTGCTGGTTAAGGGTGCTGTACCGGGCGCAACCGGTGGCAACCTGATCGTTAAACCAGCTGTTAAGGCGTAAGGGGATAGCAATGGAATTAGTATTGAAAGACGCGCAAAGCGCGCTGACTGTTTCCGAAACTACCTTCGGTCGTGATTTCAACGAAGCGCTGGTACACCAGGTTGTTGTTGCTTATGCAGCAGGTGCCCGTCAAGGTACTCGTGCTCAGAAGACCCGTGCTGAAGTAACTGGTTCCGGCAAAAAGCCATGGCGTCAGAAAGGCACCGGCCGTGCGCGTTCAGGTTCTGTAAAGAGCCCGATCTGGCGTTCAGGCGGCGTGACCTTTGCTGCTAAGCCACAGGACCACAGTCAGAAAGTAAACAAAAAGATGTACCGCGGCGCGCTGAAAAGCATCCTGTCCGAACTGGTACGTCAAGATCGTCTGATCGTTGTCGAGAAGTTCTCTGTAGAAGCGCCTAAAACTAAGCTGCTGGCACAGAAACTGAAAGATATGGCTCTGGAAGACGTGCTGATCGTGACCGGTGAACTGGATGAGAATCTGTTCCTGGCAGCTCGCAACCTGTACAAGGTTGACGTGCGCGATGTAGCAGGTATCGATCCGGTTAGCCTGATCGCCTTCGACAAAGTGGTTATGACTGCTGATGCTGTGAAGCAAGTTGAGGAGATGCTGGCATGATCCGTGAAGAACGTTTGCTGAAAGTGCTGCGTGCACCGCACGTATCTGAAAAAGCATCCGCTGCGATGGAAAAAAGCAACACCATCGTTCTCAAAGTTGCCAAAGACGCGACCAAAGCAGAAATCAAAGCTGCAGTGCAGAAACTGTTTGAAGTCGAAGTCAAAGACGTGAACACCCTGGTAGTTAAAGGGAAAGTGAAGCGTCACGGTCAGCGTGTTGGTCGTCGTAGCGACTGGAAAAAAGCTTACGTCACCCTGAAAGAAGGCCAGAATCTGGACTTCATCGGCGGCGCAGAGTAAGTCGGAGGAGTAAGAACAATGGCAATTGTTAAATGTAAACCTACATCTCCGGGTCGTCGCCACGTTGTTAAAGTGGTTAACCCTGAGCTGCACAAGGGTAAACCTTATGCCCCGCTGCTGGAAAAACTGAGCAAAAGCGGTGGTCGTAACAACAATGGCCGTATCACCACCCGTCATATCGGTGGTGGCCACAAGCAACATTATCGTCTGGTTGACTTCAAGCGCAACAAAGACGGTATCCCTGCTGTGGTTGAGCGTCTGGAGTACGATCCGAACCGTTCCGCGAACATCGCGCTGGTTCTGTACAAAGACGGCGAACGCCGTTACATCCTGGCGCCGAAAGGCCTGAAAGCTGGTGACCAGATTCAATCTGGCGTTGATGCTGCAATCAAAGCGGGTAACACCCTGCCGATGCGCAACATTCCAGTTGGTTCAACGGTTCACAACGTAGAAATGAAACCAGGCAAAGGCGGCCAGATGGCTCGCTCCGCTGGTGCCTACGTTCAGATCGTTGCTCGTGATGGTTCCTACGTAACTCTGCGTCTGCGCTCCGGCGAAATGCGTAAAGTTCCAGCTGATTGCCGCGCCACCCTGGGTGAAGTCGGTAACGCTGAACACATGCTTCGCGTTCTGGGTAAAGCAGGTGCTGCACGTTGGCGTGGTGTTCGTCCTACCGTTCGCGGTACGGCGATGAACCCGGTAGATCACCCGCACGGTGGTGGTGAAGGTCGTAACTTTGGTAAGCACCCGGTAACTCCGTGGGGCGTTCAGACCAAAGGTAAGAAGACCCGTAGCAACAAGCGTACTGATAAGTTCATCGTACGTCGCCGTAGCAAAAAATAATTAGAGGATAAGCCATGCCACGTTCTCTCAAGAAAGGTCCTTTTATTGACCTGCACTTGCTGAAGAAGGTAGAGAAAGCGGTGGAAAGCGGTGACAAGAAGCCTTTGCGCACTTGGTCCCGTCGTTCAACGATCTTTCCTAACATGATCGGTTTGACCATCGCTGTCCATAATGGTCGTCAGCACGTACCAGTGTTCGTTTCCGATGAAATGGTCGGTCACAAACTGGGTGAATTCGCGCCGACTCGTACTTATCGCGGCCATGCGGCTGATAAAAAAGCTAAAAAGCGCTAAGGTAGGAGGAAGAGATGGAAACTATCGCTAAACATCGCCACGCTCGTTCTTCTGCTCAGAAGGTTCGCCTTGTTGCTGACCTGATTCGCGGTAAGAAAGTGTCGCAAGCTCTGGAAACTCTGACCTACACCAACAAGAAAGCTGCTGGTCTGGTTAAGAAAGTGCTGGAGTCTGCCATTGCTAACGCAGAACACAACGATGGCGCTGACATCGATGATCTGAAAGTTACGAAAATCTTCGTAGACGAAGGCCCAAGCATGAAGCGCATTATGCCGCGTGCAAAAGGTCGTGCAGATCGCATCCTGAAGCGCACCAGCCACATTAATGTGGTTGTGTCCGATCGCTGAGACTCTGGAGACTAGCAATGGGTCAGAAAGTACATCCTAATGGTATTCGCCTGGGTATTGTCAAACCTTGGAACTCTACTTGGTATGCGAATACCAAAGAATTCGCTGACAACCTGGACAGCGACTTTAAAGTTCGTCAATTCCTGACTAAGGAACTGTCGAAAGCTTCCGTTTCTCGCATCGTTATCGAGCGTCCTGCGAAGAGCATCCGTGTGACCATTCACACTGCTCGCCCAGGCATCGTTATCGGCAAGAAAGGTGAAGACGTCGAAAAACTGCGCAAGGTCGTAGCGGACATCGCTGGCGTTCCTGCACAGATCAACATCGCCGAAGTCCGTAAACCGGAACTCGACGCTAAATTGGTTGCTGACAGCATCACTTCTCAGCTGGAACGTCGCGTTATGTTCCGTCGTGCTATGAAGCGTGCAGTACAGAACGCAATGCGTCTTGGCGCTAAAGGTATCAAAGTTGAAGTAAGCGGCCGTCTTGGCGGCGCTGAAATCGCACGTACCGAATGGTACCGCGAAGGTCGTGTTCCATTGCACACTCTGCGTGCGGACATCGACTACAACACATCTGAAGCGCACACCACTTATGGTGTAATCGGCGTTAAGGTATGGATCTTCAAAGGTGAGATCCTGGGTGGTATGGCTGCAGTTGAACAACCGGAACCGGCTGCTCAACCTAAAAAGCAGCAGCGTAAAGGCCGCAAGTAAGGAGAGTCGCTGATGTTACAACCAAAGCGTACAAAATTCCGTAAGGTGCACAAGGGCCGCAACCGTGGTCTGGCGCAAGGTACGGATGTTAGCTTCGGCACTTTCGGTCTGAAAGCTGTTGGCCGTGGCCGTCTGACTGCTCGTCAAATCGAAGCAGCTCGTCGTGCAATGACTCGTGCAGTTAAGCGTCAAGGCAAGATCTGGATCCGTGTATTCCCGGACAAACCGATCACCGAGAAGCCGCTGGAAGTGCGTATGGGTAAAGGTAAGGGTAACGTGGAGTATTGGGTTGCCCTGATCCAGCCTGGTAAGGTCCTGTACGAAATGGACGGCGTGCCAGAAGAGGTTGCCCGCGAGGCATTCAAACTGGCAGCAGCGAAACTGCCGATCAAAACCACCTTTGTAACTAAGACGGTGATGTAATGAAAGCACAAGAGCTGCGTGAAAAAAGCGTTGAAGAGCTGAATGCCGAGCTGCTCAACCTGCTGCGTGAGCAATTCAACTTGCGCATGCAGGCGGCCAGTGGCCAGCTGCAACAAACTCACCTGTTGAAACAAGTGCGTCGTGACGTCGCACGCGTTAAGACTTTACTGACTCAAAAGGCGGGTGTGTAAATGACTGAAGTTATCCGTACCCTGCAGGGTCGTGTTGTTAGCGATAAAATGGAGAAATCCATCGTTGTTGATATCGAGCGTACTGTGAAGCACCCGATCTACGGGAAATTCATCAAACGTACGACCAAGCTGCACGTACATGACGAGAACAACGAATGTGGTACCGGCGACGTGGTGGAAATCCGCGAATGCCGCCCACTGTCCAAGACCAAGTCCTGGACGTTGGTTCGCGTTGTAGAGAAAGCGATTCTGTAATAGAGTAGCTGGCTCTCACTTAATAAACGGCTCAGAAAATGAGCCGTTTATTTTTTCTACCCATACCAAGTAAGCGGTGTTATAATGCTGCGCCCTCGGTTATGGGGCTTTTCAACGGCCTAATTTTTACTTGGGTCTTTAAAGTAGTAGTTGACATTAGCGGAGCACTAAAATGATCCAAGAACAGACTATGCTGAACGTCGCCGACAACTCCGGTGCACGTCGCGTAATGTGTATCAAGGTTCTAGGTGGCTCGCACCGTCGCTACGCAGGCGTCGGCGACATCATCAAAATTACCATCAAGGAAGCAATTCCTCGCGGTAAGGTGAAGAAAGGCGATGTTCTGAAGGCGGTAGTGGTGCGCACCAAGAAGGGTGTACGTCGCCCGGACGGTTCTGTCATTCGCTTCGATGGCAATGCATGCGTTATTTTGAACAATAACAGCGAGCAGCCAATCGGTACGCGTATTTTTGGGCCGGTAACTCGTGAACTGCGTAATGAGAAGTTCATGAAAATTATCTCTCTGGCACCAGAAGTACTCTAAGGAGCGAACATGGCAGCGAAGATCCGTCGTGATGACGAAGTTATCGTGATTACCGGGAAAGACAAAGGTAAGCGCGGTAAAGTAAAAAATGTCCTGTCTGCTGGCAAGGTCATTGTTGAAGGCATCAACCTGGTTAAGAAACACCAGAAGCCGGTTCCGGCTCTGAACCAACCAGGCGGCATTGTTGAGAAAGAAGCTGCAATTCAGGTTTCTAACATTGCTATCTTCAACGCGGCTACCGGCAAGGCTGACCGTGTAGGCTTTAGATTCGAAGACGGCAAAAAAGTCCGTTTCTTCAAGTCTAACAGCGAAACTATCAAGTAATTTGGAGTAATACGATGGCGAAACTGCATGATTACTACAAAGACGAGGTAGTCAAACAACTGATGTCTCAGTTTGATTACAACTCTGTCATGCAAGTCCCTCGGGTCGAGAAGATCACCCTGAACATGGGTGTTGGTGAAGCGATTGCTGACAAGAAACTGCTGGATAACGCCGCAGCGGACCTGGCAGCTATCTCCGGTCAAAAACCGTTGATCACCAAAGCCCGCAAATCCGTTGCAGGCTTCAAAATCCGTCAGGGCTATCCGATCGGCTGTAAAGTAACTCTGCGTGGCGAACGCATGTGGGAGTTCTTTGAGCGTCTGATCTCCATTGCTGTTCCACGTATCCGTGACTTCCGTGGCCTGTCCGCCAAGTCATTCGATGGCCGTGGCAACTACAGCATGGGCGTGCGTGAGCAAATCATCTTCCCAGAAATCGACTACGACAAAGTCGATCGCGTTCGTGGTTTGGATATTACCATTACCACTACTGCGAAATCTGATGATGAAGGCCGCGCGCTGCTGGCTGCTTTTAACTTCCCGTTCCGCAAGTAAGGCAGGGTTACTGATGGCTAAGCAATCAATGAAAGCACGCGAAGTCAAGCGCGTGAAATTAGCTGACAAGTTCTTTGCAAAACGCGCTGAACTGAAAGCTATTATCTCTGATGTGAACGCATCCGATGAAGATCGTTGGAATGCCGTTCTCAAGCTGCAAACTCTGCCGCGTGATTCCAGCCCGTCTCGTCAGCGTAAACGCTGCCGCCAAACTGGCCGTCCACATGGTTATGTGGGCAAATTCGGGTTGAGCCGTATTAAGCTTCGTGAAGCCGCTATGCGCGGTGAAGTACCAGGCTTGAAAAAGGCTAGCTGGTAATTACCAATTGAATCACGGGAGTAAAGACAGATGAGCATGCAAGATCCGATCGCGGATATGCTGACCCGTATCCGTAACGGTCAAGCCGCGAACAAAGTTGCGGTCACCATGCCTTCCTCCAAGCTGAAAGTGGCAATTGCCAACGTGCTGAAGGAAGAAGGTTTTATTGAAGATTTCAAAATCGAAGGCGACGCCAAGCCTGTTCTGGAACTGGTACTGAAGTACTTCCAGGGCAAAGCTGTGGTAGAAAGCATTCAACGTATCAGCCGTCCAGGTCTGCGCATCTACAAGAAAAAAGATGAGCTGCCAAAAGTTATGGCCGGTTTGGGTATCGCTGTTGTTTCTACCTCTAAAGGTGTTATGACCGATCGTGCAGCTCGCCAGGCTGGTCTGGGTGGCGAGATTATCTGCTACGTAGCTTAATTCGGGAGGAAAGAATGTCTCGTGTTGCAAAAGCACCCGTCGTCATTCCTGCCGGCGTAGAGGTAAAACTCAACGGTCAGGTTATTTCGATTAAGGGTAAAAACGGCGAGTTGACTCGTACTATCCACGACGCCGTTGAAGTGAAGCAAGAAGCTAACGCACTGACTTTCGCTCCGCGCGAAGGTTTTGCTAACGCATGGGCCCAAGCGGGTACCACGCGCGCTCTGCTGAACGCAATGGTTGTTGGTGTTACCGAAGGCTTCACCAAGAAGCTTCAACTGGTAGGTGTTGGTTATCGTGCTGCCGTTAAAGGCAACGTGGTGAATTTGGCCCTGGGCTTCTCTCACCCTATCGATCACCAGCTGCCGGCAGGTATCACTGCTGAATGCCCAAGCCAAACTGAAATCGTGCTGAAAGGCGCTGATAAGCAGGTAATTGGCCAGGTAGCAGCAGATCTGCGCGCTTACCGTCGTCCTGAGCCTTACAAAGGCAAGGGTGTTCGTTACGCCGACGAAGTCGTGCGTACCAAAGAGGCTAAGAAGAAGTAAGGTAACACTATGGATAAGAAATCTGCTCGTATCCGTCGTGCGACCCGCGCACGCCGCAAGCTCCAAGAGCTGGGTGCAACCCGCCTGGTGGTACATCGTACCCCGCGTCACATTTACGCACAGGTGATTGCTCCAAACGGTTCTGAAGTACTGGTAGCCGCTTCTACTTTAGAAAAAGCTATCGCGGAGCAACTGAAGTATTCCGGTAACAAAGACGCAGCAGCAGCCGTAGGTAAAGCTCTGGCTGAGCGCGCGTTGGAAAAAGGGATTGCGAAAGTATCCTTTGACCGTTCCGGTTTCCAATATCATGGTCGAGTCCAGGCACTGGCAGATGCTGCCCGTGAAGCTGGCCTTCAGTTCTAAGGAAGAGGTTTAAGATGGCTCACATCGAAAAACAAGCTGGCGAACTGCAGGAAAAGCTGATCGCGGTAAACCGCGTATCTAAAACCGTAAAAGGTGGCCGTATTTTCAGCTTTACCGCACTGACTGTAGTTGGTGATGGTAACGGTCGCGTTGGTTTTGGCTACGGCAAAGCACGCGAAGTTCCAGCAGCGATCCAGAAAGCGATGGAAAAAGCCCGTCGCAACATGATGAACGTCGCGCTGAACAGCGGCACCCTGCAGCACCCTGTTAAGGGCGCTCACACGGGTTCTCGCGTGTTCATGCAGCCTGCTCATGAAGGTACCGGTATCATCGCGGGCGGTGCAATGCGCGCCGTTCTCGAAGTTGCTGGGGTGCACAACGTATTGGCTAAAGCTTATGGTTCCACCAACCCGATCAACGTGGTTCGTGCAACTATCGACGCTCTGGCGAATATGAAGTCTCCTGAAATGGTCGCTGCTAAGCGTGGTAAATCCGTTGCCGACATTCTGGGGTAATTGACCATGGCTAAGACTATTAAAGTTACACAAACTCGCAGCTCAATTGGCCGTCTGCCGAAGCATAAAGCTACTCTGCTCGGTCTGGGTCTGCGTCGTATTGGTCACACCGTAGAGCGCGAGGATACTCCTGCTGTTCGCGGTATGGTCAACCTGGTTTCCTACATGGTTAAAGTTGAGGAGTAACAGATGCGTTTAAATACTCTGTCTCCGGCTGAAGGTGCCAAGCATGCGCCTAAGCGTGTAGGTCGTGGTATTGGTTCTGGCCTGGGTAAAACCGGCGGCCGTGGTCACAAAGGTCAGAAGTCTCGTTCTGGCGGTGGCGTACGTCGTGGTTTCGAAGGTGGTCAGATGCCTCTGTACCGTCGTCTGCCGAAATTCGGCTTCACTTCACGCAAAGCGATGATCACGGCAGAAGTTCGTCTGTCTGAACTGGCTCTGGTTGAAGGCGATGTTATCGACCTGAACGCGCTGAAAGCCGCTAACGTAGTTGGTGTCCAGATCGAATTCGCGAAAGTTGTACTTTCTGGCGAAGTCGCTCGTCCGGTAACCCTGCGTGGTCTGCGTGTCACCAAAGGCGCTCGTGCTGCTATCGAGGCTGCTGGCGGTAAAATTGAGGAATAAGTAGCAGATGGCTAAGCAACCAGGATTAGATTTTCAAAGTGCTAAAGGCGGGCTCGGCGAGCTGAAGCGCAGACTTTTGTTTGTCATCGGCGCGCTGATTGTCTTCCGCATCGGCTCTTTCATTCCGATTCCTGGTATCTATGCCACTGTGCTTGCCAAATTGCTTGAGCAGCAGAGAGGCACTATCATTGAAATGTTTAACATGTTCTCTGGTGGTGCCCTCAGCCGTGCTTCTATCTTTGCTCTGGGGATCATGCCGTATATCTCGGCGTCGATCATTATCCAGCTGCTGACGGTGGTTCATCCAGCGTTGGCGGAAATCAAGAAAGAAGGGGAGGCTGGCCGTCGCAAGATTAGCCAGTACACCCGCTACGGTACGCTGGTATTGGCCATATTCCAGTCGATCGGTATTGCTACCGGTCTGCCGAATATGCCTGGTATGCAGGGCCTGGTGTTAAACCCAGGCTTTGCATTCTACTTTACTGCGGTTGTGAGCCTGGTAACCGGGACAATGTTCCTGATGTGGTTGGGTGAGCAGATTACTGAGCGCGGTATCGGCAACGGTATCTCGATCATTATCTTCGCGGGTATTGTAGCGGGGCTCCCGCCGGCAGTGGCCCATACTATCGAGCAAGCGCGGCAAGGCGACCTGCACTTCCTCCTGCTGCTGTTGGTTGCAGTATTGGTGTTTGCAGTAACCTTCTTCGTTGTTTTCATCGAGCGTGGTCAACGTCGTATCGTCGTTAACTATGCGAAGCGTCAACAAGGTCGTCGTGTTTATGCAGCACAGAGTACACACTTACCGTTGAAAGTGAACATGGCGGGTGTTATCCCGGCGATTTTCGCTTCCAGCATTATTCTGTTCCCGGCCACGATTGCATCATGGTTTGGGGGCGGTACCGGTTGGAACTGGCTGACTACGATTTCGCTGTATTTGCAGCCAGGGCAACCGCTTTATGTGTTACTCTATGCGTCTGCAATCATCTTCTTCTGTTTCTTCTACACGGCGTTGGTCTTCAACCCGCGTGAGACAGCAGATAACCTGAAGAAGTCCGGTGCCTTCGTACCAGGAATTCGTCCGGGAGAGCAAACGGCGAAGTATATCGATAAAGTAATGACGCGTTTAACCCTGGTGGGCGCGATGTACATTACTTTCATCTGCCTGATCCCGGAGTTCATGCGTGATGCAATGAAAGTACCATTCTACTTTGGTGGTACCTCGCTACTGATCGTGGTTGTCGTCATCATGGACTTTATGGCTCAAGTGCAAACTCTGATGATGTCAAGTCAGTACGAGTCTGCATTGAAGAAAGCAAATCTGAAAGGCTATAACCGCTAGTCAGATTCGTTTGAGAAGTTACGGAGAGTAAAAATGAAAGTTCGTGCTTCCGTCAAGAAATTATGTCGTAACTGCAAAATCGTTAAGCGTAACGGTGTCGTTCGTGTGATTTGCAGCGCCGAGCCGAAGCATAAACAGCGTCAAGGCTGATTATCTCGCATATTTTTCTTGCAAAGTTGGGTTGAGCTGGCTAGATTAGCCAGCCAATCTTTTGTATGTCGCACTGCAACATTATTTGAGTATCCTGAAAACGGGCTTTTCAGAATGGTGTTGCTGTATAAAATAGTAGGAGTGCATAGTGGCCCGTATAGCAGGCATTAACATTCCTGATCATAAACATACCGTTATCGCCTTAACGTCGATCTTCGGTATCGGTAAAACCCGTTCACAGGCTATCTGTGCATCCACGGGTATTGCTGAAAATGTTAAGATCAGTGAGCTGTCTGAAGAGCAAATCGAAAAGCTTCGTGATGCAGTTGCCAAATACACCGTTGAGGGTGATTTGCGTCGTGAAATTACCCTGAGCATCAAGCGTCTTATGGACCTTGGTTGCTATCGTGGTTTGCGTCATCGTCGTGGTCTGCCGGTACGCGGTCAGCGCACCAAGACCAACGCTCGTACCCGTAAGGGTCCGCGCAAGCCGATCAAGAAATAATCGGGGTTATTGAATAATGGCAAAGGCACCTGTTCGTACACGTAAGCGTGTAAGAAAGCAAGTCTCTGACGGCGTGGCTCATATCCATGCTTCTTTCAACAACACCATCGTTACCATCACTGATCGTCAGGGTAATGCTTTGGGTTGGGCAACAGCCGGTGGTTCCGGTTTCCGTGGTTCTCGTAAGTCCACTCCGTTCGCAGCACAGGTTGCAGCAGAACGTTGTGCTGACGCAGTGAAAGAATACGGTATCAAGAACCTGGAAGTTATGGTTAAAGGACCTGGTCCTGGTCGTGAGTCTACTATCCGCGCTCTGAACGCGGCTGGTTTCCGCATCACTAACATTACTGATGTGACTCCGATCCCTCATAACGGTTGTCGTCCGCCGAAAAAGCGCCGCGTGTAACGCAGCTTTTAGGATTGTTGGAGAAAGAAAATGGCAAGATATTTGGGTCCTAAGCTCAAGCTGAGCCGTCGTGAGGGCACAGACCTGTTCCTTAAGTCTGGCGTTCGCGCGATCGATTCCAAGTGTAAAATTGAACAAGCACCTGGTCAGCACGGTGCGCGTAAACCGCGTCTGTCTGATTACGGTGTTCAGTTGCGTGAGAAGCAGAAAGTTCGTCGTATGTACGGCATTCTGGAGCGTCAATTCCGCAACTATTACAAAGAAGCAACCCGCCTGAAGGGCAACACCGGTGAAAACCTGTTGCAGCTGCTGGAAGGTCGTCTGGACAACGTTGTTTACCGTATGGGCTTCGGCGCTACTCGTGCAGAGTCACGTCAGCTGGTTAGCCACAAAGCAGTTATGGTAAACGGTCGCGTTGTTAACATCGCTTCTTATCAGGTATCTCCGAATGACGTAGTCAGCATCCGCGAGAAAGCTAAAAAGCAGTCTCGTGTTAAAGCTTCTCTGGAGCTGGCTGAGCAGCGTGAAAAGCCGACTTGGCTGGAAGTTGATGCTGCTAAGATGGAAGGCGTGTTCAAGCGTATGCCTGAACGTACCGATCTGTCTGCGGACATTAACGAACACCTGATCGTCGAGCTTTACTCCAAGTAAAGCTTAGTACCAAAGAGAGGACACAATGCAGGGTTCTGTGACAGAGTTTCTAAAACCGCGCCTGGTAGATATCGAGCAAGTCAGTTCGACGCACGCCAAGGTGACCCTTGAGCCTTTAGAGCGTGGCTTTGGCCATACTCTTGGCAACGCACTGCGCCGTATTCTGCTTTCATCTATGCCGGGTTGCGCGGTGACCGAGGTTGAGATTGATGGTGTACTGCATGAGTACAGCACCAAAGAAGGCGTACAGGAAGATATCCTGGAGATCCTGCTCAACCTGAAAGGGCTGGCGGTGAGAGTTCAAGGCAAAGACGAAGTTATTCTTACCCTGAATAAATCTGGCATTGGCCCTGTGACCGCTGCCGACATCACCCATGATGGTGATGTCGAAATCGTCAAGCCTCAGCACGTGATTTGCCACCTGACTGATGAGAACGCGGCTATCAGCATGCGTATCAAAGTTCAGCGCGGTCGCGGTTATGTGCCGGCTTCTGCCCGAATTCATTCGGAAGAAGATGAGCGCCCAATCGGTCGTCTGTTGGTTGACGCCTGCTACAGCCCTGTAGAGCGTATCGCCTACAATGTTGAAGCTGCGCGTGTAGAACAGCGTACTGACTTGGATAAGCTGGTCATCGAAATGGAGACCAATGGCACGATCGATCCTGAAGAGGCGATCCGCCGTGCGGCCACCATTCTGGCTGAACAACTTGAAGCTTTCGTTGACCTGCGTGATGTGCGTCAGCCGGAAGTTAAAGAAGAGAAACCGGAATTCGATCCGATCTTGCTGCGCCCTGTTGACGATCTGGAATTGACTGTCCGCTCTGCTAACTGCCTCAAGGCAGAAGCTATCCACTACATCGGTGATCTGGTACAGCGTACCGAGGTTGAGTTGCTGAAAACGCCAAACCTGGGTAAAAAATCTCTTACCGAGATTAAAGACGTGCTGGCCTCACGTGGTCTGTCTCTGGGCATGCGCCTGGAAAACTGGCCGCCGGCAAGCATTGCTGACGAGTAACCGGATCACAGGTTAAGGTTTTACTGAGAAGGATAAGGTCATGCGCCATCGTAAGAGTGGTCGTCAACTGAACCGTAACAGCAGCCATCGCCAGGCTATGTTCCGTAACATGGCCGGCTCTTTGGTTCGTCATGAGATCATCAAGACGACCCTGCCAAAAGCAAAAGAGCTGCGTCGCGTTGTTGAGCCGCTGATTACTCTTGCCAAGACCGACAGCGTAGCTAATCGTCGTCTGGCATTCGCCCGTACTCGTGATAACGAGATCGTGGCAAAACTGTTTAACGAGCTGGGCCCGCGTTTCGCGAGCCGTGCCGGTGGTTACACTCGCATTCTGAAGTGTGGCTTCCGCGCAGGCGACAACGCGCCGATGGCATACATCGAGCTGGTTGATCGTGCTGAGTCTCAAGCAGAAGTAGCAACTGCAGAGTAATCTGTAGACGCGTAAAAAAACCGGGCTTGCCCGGTTTTTTTACGCCCAAATCCCGCCAAATGTGCTCAATTCCCCCGCCGTGCTTAAGATCCTCGCCCCTATCCGTTATGCTAAGACTCATTCAATAGGCTCACTGAGACGGTCTGTTATGGGGTTGCTTGACCAATGGGCGGAACGTCATATCCTTGATGCCCAGGATAAAGGCGAGTTCGACAATCTGCCCGGCCAGGGCCAACCGCTGGTGCTGGACGATGACAGCGCGGTGCCTGCTGAGCTGCGCGCCGGTTACCGTCTGCTGAAAAATTCCGGTTACCTGCCGCCGGCGCTGGAAGATCGCAAAGAGGCGTTGACCGTTGCTCACTTACTGCAAGGGATCAACAGTGAGCATCCGGACTATGTCGATCTCAGCAAGCGCATGGCACTGCTGGAACATCGGTTGCGTCAGGCTGGGATGAGCACCGATTTCTTGCATGGCGAATATCAGCGCGCGCTGGACGGTAAATTCACTCGGGAGGAGAAGTAATGTTCAAGATAGGTCAGTTGGCCAAGCTTGCCGAAGTGACGCCGGATACCGTGCGTTACTATGAAAAGCAGGGCATGATGGATCACAATGTCCGCACAGAGGGCGGTTATCGACTCTACACCGAGCAGGATCTGCAGCGGCTGCGTTTTATTCGCTATGCCAAACAGTTGGGCTTTACTCTGGAAACGATCGCCGAACTGCTGTCGATCCGGGTTGATCCTGAACATCATACCTGCCAGGAGTCGAAGTCGATCGTCGATGCTCGCCTGAGCGAAGTGGAAAGTAAGTTGGCGGAGCTGACTCGCATGCGCGAATCGTTGAAACGCTTGAGCGACGCCTGCTGCGGCACTGCCCATACCAGCAACTATTGTTCTATTCTGGAAGCCTTGGAACAGGGCGCCAGCGATGATAAAGGCAAAAAAGGTTGCTGACGGCACTTTAATTTTTATATTGCCGGCAGTATTATCGGCTCGTTTTATTACCCTACCTTTTACAGGAGCATTATCATGACGAAATATCGTCACACCAAAGGTCAGATTCAAGCTAACGCCATTGAGGCGCTGCTGCATGATCCGCTATTCCGTCAGCGGGTAGAAAAGAATGTGAAAGGCAAAGGCAGCTATCGGCGTAAAGAAAAATACAACAAAGGCGGTAACTGGGAGGCCAGTGGTAAACTATCAAGCGATAATTTACCATTGGCCTTCTGGTTTTAAGGCATTAAAAAAGCCACCTTCATCAGGTGGCTTTTTATTGGCATAACCAAACGCTGTCTTACAGTTTTGGCTGCTGTTGCTGGCTCAGCAAATCACGGATTTCCGTCAGCAGTTTCTCTTCTGCGGTAGGTGCCGGCGGCGCTGCGGGCGCTTCTTCCTGTTTGCGGCGCATTTTGTTCATCAATTTAATCGCCAGGAAGATGGCGAAGGCGACAATCACGAAGTCGAATACGGTTTGGATGAATGAACCATAGTTCATTACCACCGCCGGTACGGCGCCCTGAGCTTCGCGTAACACCAGATGGAACTGTTTAAAGTCGACGCCGCCGATCAGTAAGCCCAGTGGTGGCATGATGATATCAGCCACGAAGGACGAAACAATCTTGCCGAATGCGGCACCGATAATCACACCGACGGCCAGATCGACCACGTTGCCACGCATGGCAAATTCGCGAAACTCTTTCAACATACTCATAGAACGCACCCCTTGCAGAATTAATAACTCAAGTTTAACAAAGCAATTTCCCTTTGCCACAAAAGGAGAGAAGTTTTATCTCCTCCCAAGGCAGAGAACAACCACGCGATTATAGACCATAGCCAAATAAATTCGTTCTACAAGAAGAACGGGCTCGGTTGGAACAAGCGTTCAACGTCAGGCACGAATTTCTTGTCAGTAATAAACATGATGACGTGATCGCCCTGTTCGATTTTGCTGTTGCCGTTGGCAATGATCACGTCATCGCCACGCACGATCGCACCGATGGTCGTCCCCGGTGGCAACTTGATATCTTCGACGATGCGGCCGACCACTTTGGACGTGCTTTCATCGCCGTGTGCAATCGCCTCGATCGCTTCCGCCACGCCGCGGCGCAGCGACGAAACGCTGACGATATCCGCTTTGCGCACGTGCCCCAACAGGGCGGAGATGGTCGCCTGCTGCGGTGAAATGGCGATATCAATCACGCTGCCCTGCACCAGGTCGACATAGGCGCGGCGCTGGATCAGCACCATCACCTTCTTGGCGCCCATGCGCTTAGCCAGCATGGCGGACATGATGTTGGCCTCATCGTCGTTGGTGATGGCGATGAAAACATCCACCTGCTCGACGTGCTCTTCGGCCAGCAGCTCCTGATCGGAGGCATCGCCGTAGAACACGATGGTATCGTGCAGCTGTTCGGCCAGTTCGGCGGCGCGTTGCTGATTCCGCTCGATCAGTTTGACGTTGTAGTCTTTTTCCAGTTTGGCGGCCAGGCCGGCGCCGACGTTGCCGCCGCCGACGATCATGATGCGCTTATAGGGTTTTTCCAGCCGCTGCAGTTCGCTCATCACCGCGCGGATATGCTGTGAGGCGGCGACGAAGAAAACTTCATCGCCTGCTTCGATAATGGTCGAGCCCTGCGGACGGATCGGTCTGTCCTGGCGGAAAATAGCGGCGACGCGGGTGTCGATATGCGGCATATGCTCGCGCATTGAAGAGAGCGCATTGCCGACCAGCGGGCCGCCGTAATAGGCTTTAACCGCGGCGATGCTGACCTTGCCTTCGGCGAAGTTAACCACCTGCAGGGCGCCAGGGTATTCAATCAGCTTGTAGATATAGTCGATGACCAGCTGCTCCGGCGAAATCAGATGGTCGATTGGCACCGCTTCCGGCAGGAACAGTTTTTCCGACTCGCGGATATATTCCGGCGCGCGGATACGGGCGATACGGTTGGGGGTGTTAAACAGAGAATAGGCGATCTGGCAGGCGATCATGTTGGTTTCGTCGGAGTTGGTGACGGCGACCAGCATGTCGGCGTCTTCTGCGCCGGCTTCGCGCAGCACCCGAGGGTGGGAACCATGTCCCTGAACCACCCGCAAATCGAATTTATCCTGTAGTTGGCGCAAGCGGCCGGAATCGGTATCGACGACGGTGATATCGTTGTTTTCACCCACCAGGTTTTCCGCCAGCGTCCCGCCAACCTGACCGGCACCAAGAATAATTATTTTCATCGTGTTCTCTGCTTCACACTGAAAGACTTAGGGCGCGCACGCACGCCCTGAAGCATTACATTTTAATCAGCTTAGCGTAAAAGAAGCCATCGCCGTCCTCGGGATGCGGGATATTCTGTCGCCCTGGCCGTTGCGCATCGCCGGTTTCAACCAGCTTGGCATCGGCGTGGCGTTGCAAGAACGCGGCGATCTGGCTGCTGTTTTCATCCGGCAGGATAGAGCAGGTGGCGTAAACCATCACGCCGCCTGGTTTTAGATGCGGCCAGACGGCTTCCAGAATTTCTGCCTGCAGTGCGGCGAGTTCGGCGATGTCGCGATCGCGGCGCAGCCATTTGATGTCGGGGTGACGGCGGATCACGCCGGTGGCGGAACAAGGCGCGTCCAGCAGGATACGATCGAACTGTTTGTCCCCGCACCACTGCTGCGGAGTGCGGCCATCGCCCAATTTAACCTCTGCGTGCAAACGCAGACGCTGCAGGTTCTCTTTGACTCGCGCCAGGCGCTGTTCGTCGATATCGACCGCCATGACGTGCGCTTTCGGCGCCGCTTCCAGAATATGCGTGGTTTTGCCGCCGGGTGCGGCGCACAGGTCGAGGATCTGTTCGCCGTCTTGCGGATCCAACAGATCGACACACCCCTGGGCTGAGGCATCTTGCACGGTGACCCAGCCTTCGGCGAACCCTGGCAGATCGGTCACGGCGCAAGGCGCCAGCAAACGCACCGCATCGGCATAGTCTGAATGAGTTTCCGCGGCGATGCCGGCGTCGTTCAGCAGCTGCAGATAAGCGTCACGGGTGTGATGCAGGCGGTTGACGCGCAGCCACATCGGCGGTTTCTGGTTATTGGCGTCGACGATCTGTTCCCAGTTGGCGGGATAAGCTTGTTGAATGCGTTTCAGCAACCAGCTCGGGTGCAGATAGCGGCTGTCATTGTTAGAGGCGCGCTGCAGCAGCTCTTCCTGCTGGCGCTGGAATTGCCGCAAGACGCCGTTAATCAGGCCTTTTAACTGCGGCCGTTTCAGCGCCACCGCGCCTTCCACGGTTTCCGCCAACACGGCGTGCGCCGGGATGCGGGTATACAGCAACTGATACAGGCCGAGCATCAGCAAGTAGTGCAGCGTACGCTGCTTACCGGTCAGCGGCTTGGCCATCAATTGCTGAATGCACCATTCGAGCTGCGGCAGCACGCGCAACGTGCCGAAACACAGCTCCTGCAGCAATCCGCGATCTTTATCGCTGATGGAGGTTTGCAGCGCCGGCAGGACAGTGCTGAGCGACTGCCCCTGATCCAGCACCTGGCCGATGGCTTTGGCAGCGATGCTGCGGAGATTGTAATTATTTTTCATAGGCTGAAGCTGATAACGATCGGCATTAAGAAAATAACGGCCCGGCGATGAACGGCCGGGCAGTGGAGCGACTTACAGCCGGTTACCCGGGGTAAACCATTCACGACGTGAATTTAAAAGGTCTTGCGCCGACATCGGTTTCTTGCCGGCGGGCTGCAGTTGGATCAGGTTGAGGATACCGTCGGCAGTCGCCACCTGGATACCGTGCTTGTCGGCATGGACAACGGTGCCTGGCTCCGCGTTGGCGCTTTGTGCCAGTACGCTGGCCTGCCACACTTTCACCGGTTGATCGTCGATGGTGAAGTAGCTGACCGGCCAAGGGTTGAAGGCGCGGATGCAGCGCTCCAACTGGGCAGCGGACAGTGTCCAGTCCAGGCGGGCTTCTTCTTTGCTCAGTTTCTCGGCGTAGGTGACCAGCGCTTCGTCCTGCACTTCGCGGGTGGCGCTGCCGTCTGCCATTTGGCGCAGCGTAGTCAACATGCCCTGTGGGCCGAGCTGGGCCAGCTTGTCGTAGAGACTGGCGCTGGTATCGCTGCTCTCAATCTGGCAGGCAATCTTGTGCATCATGTCACCGGTATCGAGACCGACGTCCATCTGCATGATGGTCACGCCGGTTTCGCTGTCACCGGCCCAGAGCGAACGCTGGATCGGCGCCGCGCCGCGCCAGCGAGGCAGCAGCGAGCCATGTACGTTGATGCAACCGAGACGCGGCATATCCAGCACCGCCTGCGGCAGGATCAGCCCGTAGGCCACCACCACCATCACGTCGGCGTTGAGATCGGCCACCAGGCGCTGGTTCTCTTCGGGGCGCAGCGATTTGGGCTGAAATACCGGCAGTTGGTGTTGCTCGGCCAGCACTTTGACCGGGCTTGGCGTCAGCTTGTTGCCGCGGCCCGCCGGGCGGTCGGGCTGGGTAAAAACGCCGACAATCTGGTGCTCAGATGACAACAGCGCGTCAAGATGACGCGCTGCGAAGTCTGGTGTTCCGGCGAAAATAATCCGTAAAGAGTCAGACACGTTGATTTCCTGATCGGTTAGGCGCGGGCTTGAAGCTTGGCCATTTTTTCCAGTTTCTGACGAATGCGCTGACGCTTGAGCGGCGACAGGTAATCGACGAACAGTTTGCCCATCAGGTGATCCATCTCGTGCTGGATGCAGATCGCCAACAGGTCGTCCGCTTCCAGCTCGAAAGGTTTGCCTTCACGATCCAGTGCGCGGATCTTCACCTGCGCGGCGCGCGGCACTAACGCACGCTGCTCGGGAATGGAAAGACAGCCTTCCTCGATGCCGGTTTCGCCGCTTTTTTCCAGCAGCTCCGGGTTGATCAACACCAGGCGCTGATCGCGATTCTCGGAGACGTCGATCACGATAATGCGCTGATGGATATCCACCTGAGTCGCAGCCAGGCCAATGCCTTCCTCTGCGTACATGGTTTCAAACATATCATCCACGATGCGCTGGATATCTGCATTGACTTCTTTTACCGGCGCTGCGACTTTGCGCAGACGCTCGTCTGGGAAATGTAATACCTGCAAGACTGACATATATCTTTAGATCTGTATCCGAGTAATGAACGAGGTTTAACCTCTATTCTAGACATTTCCCGACCTGATTGACAGCATTGTGCACCAATTGCTCAGATTGGTAATACCACCGTTTTTGCTGAGGGAACAGACGATGCGGCCGGAAGAGATCGCTTTACGGATGCGAGGGGTAACGGGGCTGCAGACCGTCGTGGCCAGCCGGATCGTGCAGCAGCTATCGCAAATGGATTGCGAACCACGCCGCGTGCTGCATGAGCTGGGATTGAACGAACGGCAGCAGACGCAGTTCAACCAGTTGGATCCCGGTTATCTGTCGGCTAGCCTGCGTTGGTTGGAGCTGCCGGCGCACCGTATGCTGAACTATGGGGCGGCCGGTTATCCCGAACGCCTGGCCCAGATCGACGATGCGCCGCTATTTTTGCTGATCGAAGGCGATCCTCAGGCGTTGTCGCACCCGCAGCTCGCCATGGTGGGCTGCCGGCAGTTCAGCCACTACGGCGAGCGTTGGGCTCACCATTTCGCCGAGGAATTGGCGCGTTGCGGTTTCACCATCACCAGCGGTTTGGCGATCGGCATCGACGGCATTTGCCATCGCGCGGCGCTGGCGGCCGGTGGCTGCACGATTGCGGTGTTGGGCAGCGGGCTGGGCAATATCTATCCGCGCCGGCACCGCCGGCTCGCGGAGCAGATAGTCGAGCAGGGCGGTGCGGTGATTTCAGATCATTTAGTCACCGACTTGCCTCTGGCCGACCATTTTCCTCGCCGTAACCGTATTATCAGCGGGCTCAGCCAGGGCGTTCTGGTCATAGAAGCCTCGTTGCGCAGCGGTACCCTGGTGACAGCTCGCTATGCGCTGGAGCAGGGGCGTGAGGTATTCGCCTTGCCGGGGCCGTTAGGGAACCCGATGAGCGAAGGCACGCACTGGCTGATCCAACAGGGCGCGCATCTGGTCACCGGGCCGAAAGATATCGCCGAATTGCTGGGAAGCGGCCTCCAATGGTTGCCACTGAACGAAAATACAACTATTTGTGCGTCGCAGGCTGAAGTTGAATTGCCATTTGCCGATGTGTTGGCTAACGTAGGAGATGAGGTGACACCTGTTGACGTCGTCGCTGAACGTGCCGGCCAACCTGTGCCAGTGGTGGTAATCAAGTTACTCGAACTGGAGTTAGCAGGGTGGATCGCAGCTGTACCCGGCGGCTATGTCCGATTAAGGAGGGCAAGCCATGTTCGACGTACTCATGTACTTGTTTGAAACTTATATCCACAATGAACCAGAGATGCGCGTCGATCAGGATCAACTGACCGATGATCTCGCCCAAGCGGGGTTTCATCAGGATGATATCTACAACGCGTTGAATTGGCTTGAGAAGTTGGCTGACCTGCAAGAAGGTCAAAATGCGCCTTACTTTATGGATGCCGATCCGCTGGCGATGCGGATCTATACCGAAGAGGAAAGCGCGCGTTTGGACGCCGGCTGCCGTGGTTTTCTCCTGTTCCTGGAACAGATTCAGGTATTGAACCTCGAAACCCGTGAAATGGTTATCGACCGCGTTATGGCTTTGGATAATGCGGAATTCGATCTCGAAGATCTGAAATGGGTCGTGTTGATGGTGCTGTTTAATATCCCCGGATATGAAAGCGCCTATCAGCAAATGGAAGAACTGTTGTTTGAAGTGAACGAAGGTTATCTGCATTGAGCCGATAACGCGCATAGAAGACGTTATGACAAAAAACGCGATTTTTGCCGCCAGGCAAAATGAACCCTGTCCGGAATGCGGGGCCGAGCTGGTGATCCGTAGCGGTCGCCACGGCCCTTTTCTCGGCTGTTCCCAGTATCCTGAATGCCAATATATTCGGCCGCTGAAAGCACAGGCCGATGGCCATATCGTCAAGGTGTTGGACGGGCAACCGTGCCCGAAATGTCAGGCGACGTTGGTGCTGCGCCAGGGGCGCTATGGCATGTTTATCGGCTGCAGCGATTATCCGCAGTGCGATCACACTGAAGTGATCGATAAGCCTGATGAAACCGCCATTACCTGTCCGCAGTGCGGCCAAGGCAAACTGTTGCAGCGCAAGTCGCGTTACGGCAAGGTTTTCCACTCCTGCGATCGTTACCCGGAATGCCAGTTTGCTCTCAACGTTAAACCCGTCGCCGGTGAATGCGCCTATTGCCATTATCCGCTGCTGATGGAAAAGCGCACGGCAAAAGGCCCCGTCCTGTGCTGTGCCAGCAAGCTGTGCGGGAAACCCGTTGCGACTACAGAATAATCACATCATGAATTCAGAATTAAGCCCGAACCTTTTATCTATCATCGATGCTTTGCATCAACAGCAGGTGATTGCCTATCCCACCGAAGCGGTATTCGGCCTGGGTTGCGATCCTGACAGCGAACAGGCGATCAATGCGCTGCTGGCGTTGAAACAGCGGCCGTGGGAAAAGGGGCTGATTCTGATCGCCGCCGACTATGCGCAGCTTAAGTCTTATATTGACGACAGTACGCTCAGCGAACAGCAGCGCGCGACGATGTTCGCCAGCTGGCCTGGGCCGGTAACCTGGGTATTGCCTGCTCGCCCGGAGACGCCGCGTTTGTTGACCGGGCGTTTCAGTTCACTGGCGGTGCGCGTCAGCGATCATCCGTTGGTGCAGTTGCTGTGCCGGCAGTACGGCAAGCCGCTGGTGTCGACCAGCGCCAATCTCAGTGGGCTGGAACCGTGCCGCAGCGCGGATGAGGTCACACGGCAATTTGGCGAGGCTTTCCCGGTATTGGCCGGCAAGGTAGGCGGCCGTCTTAATCCTTCCGAAATCAGAGATGCTCTGACCGGCGAACAGATCCGTCAGGGCTAGAGGAAATGGGCATGGAGAAGTTTGCGGTATTTGGCAACCCTATCGGCCACAGCAAGTCGCCGCGAATTCATGCGCTGTTCGCAGCCCAGACTGACATAGAGCATCCTTATGGAACAGTGCTGGCGCCGCTGGACGGTTTTGAAATCAGCCTGCAGGAATTTATCCGCGCCGGAGGGCAGGGGGCGAACGTCACGGTGCCTTTCAAGGAGCGAGCTTATTCGGCTGCTTCTGAGCTGAGCGAGCGTGCAGCGATGGCCGGGGCGGTCAATACCCTGAAGGTGTTGCCGAATGGTGGCCTATTGGGGGATAACACCGACGGCATCGGTTTGCTGACCGATCTGCAGCGTCAGCAATTGATCCGGCCGCAGGATCGCATTCTGCTGGTGGGCGCCGGCGGCGCGGCGCGCGGCGTGATCCTGCCGCTGCTGTCTTTCGGCTGCCGGCTCACGATCACCAACCGCACCTTCAGCCGGGCCCAAGAGTTGGGCGACGCTTTCCGGCATCTGGGGGAGATCTCGGCGGTGCCGATGGATCAATTGGGTCAACAAGCTTTTGATCTGGTGATCAATGCGACGGCATCCGGCATCAGTGGAGAGATCCCGGCGTTGCCTACGGGCGTAGTCAACGCGCAAACCCGTTGCTATGACATGTTCTATCAGCAGGGCGTCACGCCGTTCCTAGCCTGGGCGCAGCAGCAAGGGGCAACGGAATATGCCGATGGGCTGGGCATGTTGGTGGGGCAGGCGGCGCATGCTTTCCTGCTTTGGCACGGAGTGATGCCAGAGATCGAACCGGTATTACGCCAGCTGCGCAGCGAACTGGCGGCATAAATCCCCTACCCCGTTCTCTTTATAGGGAACGGGGAGCCCGTCAGATGTCTTCCGACAGGTATTCATCTTTCCAGCGTACATAGTTGTTAGAAGAATAAAGCAATCCCTCCAACTCGGCGGCGGTCAAAGGCCGAACCTGGCGTGCCGGGCTACCCATATAAAGATAGCCGCTGGCCAGGCGTTTGCCCGGCGCTACCAAACTGCCGGCGCCAATCATCACATCGTCTTCTACGACTACGCCGTCCAACAGGATCGATCCCATACCGACCAGCACCCGGTTGCCGATGGCGCAGCCGTGCAGCATCGCTTTATGGCCAACGGTCACGTCTTCTCCAATAAGCAGGGGATAACCGTCGGGGTTATGTTCGGAGCGATGAGTTACATGCAGCACGCTGCCGTCCTGAATATTGCTGCGCGCACCGATCTTTACCGCATTGACGTCACCGCGAATGGCGACCAACGGCCAGATGCTGACGTCATCCGCCAGATCGACGTCGCCGATCACCACGCTGGAAGGATCGATCAAGACGCGTTGACCGAGTTTGGGTGTGTATTGAAGATAAGAACGTACTGCATCGGACATGGTGCTTGCCTCACGTCGGGATCATATTTACCGGCAATACTAGACCCTGGCGATGGAATTACAACCAGTCGCCGCGCCGGATCCTGCGGAAAATGGCCCTGATCGCACAAGATCCACCCGGAAGGGCTGAAAAGTGTGCAAACGGAAAGAAAAGATCAAAAAAGGGGTTGTGCAAAAAACTCGGATCCCTATAATGCGCCTCCATCGACACGGCGCAAGTGATTCACTTCACACAGCGGCCGGGAAGAAAGAGAAAAAATCCTGAAAATTAGGGTTGACTCTGAAAGAGGAAAGCGTAATATACGCCACCTCGAGTTAGCAAGCGAAAGCGCCTAACTCACTGCTCTTTAACAATTTATCAGACAATCTGTGTGGGCACTCCACAAGACGATATCCAGCATCTTCGGATGCAAAAAAATATCAAGTCTTGAAGAGTGACTAACTGAAGTAAAATTCATGCAGTAAATCTTTGAGCATCGCTTCTCGAGTGGAAGCAAATCAAGCTTTTAATTGAAGAGTTTGATCATGGCTCAGATTGAACGCTGGCGGCAGGCTTAACACATGCAAGTCGAGCGGTAGAACAGGGGAGCTTGCTCCCCGGGTGACGAGCGGCGGACGGGTGAGTAATGTCTGGGAAACTGCCTGATGGAGGGGGATAACTACTGGAAACGGTAGCTAATACCGCATAACGTCGCAAGACCAAAGAGGGGGACCTTCGGGCCTCTTGCCATCAGATGTGCCCAGATGGGATTAGCTAGTAGGTGGGGTAATGGCTCACCTAGGCGACGATCCCTAGCTGGTCTGAGAGGATGACCAGCCACACTGGAACTGAGACACGGTCCAGACTCCTACGGGAGGCAGCAGTGGGGAATATTGCACAATGGGCGCAAGCCTGATGCAGCCATGCCGCGTGTGTGAAGAAGGCCTTCGGGTTGTAAAGCACTTTCAGCGAGGAGGAAGGTGGTGAGCTTAATACGTTCATCAATTGACGTTACTCGCAGAAGAAGCACCGGCTAACTCCGTGCCAGCAGCCGCGGTAATACGGAGGGTGCAAGCGTTAATCGGAATTACTGGGCGTAAAGCGCACGCAGGCGGTTTGTTAAGTCAGATGTGAAATCCCCGGGCTCAACCTGGGAACTGCATTTGAAACTGGCAAGCTAGAGTCTCGTAGAGGGGGGTAGAATTCCAGGTGTAGCGGTGAAATGCGTAGAGATCTGGAGGAATACCGGTGGCGAAGGCGGCCCCCTGGACGAAGACTGACGCTCAGGTGCGAAAGCGTGGGGAGCAAACAGGATTAGATACCCTGGTAGTCCACGCTGTAAACGATGTCGATTTGGAGGTTGTGCCCTTGAGGCGTGGCTTCCGGAGCTAACGCGTTAAATCGACCGCCTGGGGAGTACGGCCGCAAGGTTAAAACTCAAATGAATTGACGGGGGCCCGCACAAGCGGTGGAGCATGTGGTTTAATTCGATGCAACGCGAAGAACCTTACCTACTCTTGACATCCAGAGAACTTAGCAGAGATGCTTTGGTGCCTTCGGGAACTCTGAGACAGGTGCTGCATGGCTGTCGTCAGCTCGTGTTGTGAAATGTTGGGTTAAGTCCCGCAACGAGCGCAACCCTTATCCTTTGTTGCCAGCGGTTCGGCCGGGAACTCAAAGGAGACTGCCAGTGATAAACTGGAGGAAGGTGGGGATGACGTCAAGTCATCATGGCCCTTACGAGTAGGGCTACACACGTGCTACAATGGCGTATACAAAGAGAAGCGACCTCGCGAGAGCAAGCGGACCTCATAAAGTACGTCGTAGTCCGGATTGGAGTCTGCAACTCGACTCCATGAAGTCGGAATCGCTAGTAATCGTAGATCAGAATGCTACGGTGAATACGTTCCCGGGCCTTGTACACACCGCCCGTCACACCATGGGAGTGGGTTGCAAAAGAAGTAGGTAGCTTAACCTTCGGGAGGGCGCTTACCACTTTGTGATTCATGACTGGGGTGAAGTCGTAACAAGGTAACCGTAGGGGAACCTGCGGTTGGATCACCTCCTTACCTAAAGATATTAGTTCGAGTGGCGTGCTCACACAGATTGTCTGATGAAAAAGTAACGAGCAAAAGCGTCATAAAAGTACGGTGTCGTGTCCCCTTCGTCTAGAGGCCTAGGACACCGCCCTTTCACGGCGGTAACAGGGGTTCGAATCCCCTAGGGGACGCCAAGCTTCCGACCCACCCGGTGAAAGCGGCGGTCTCAAGTATCTGACGATACACCATATCTTAAAGATGACTTCCGAGTCATGTTTAAGATATTGCTCTTTAACAATCTGGAACAAGCTGAAAATTGAAACATGACGGCTGAAATTTATCCCTCCGTAGAAGTACCGGGATGAAGAGTAACCTGTCATAGAGTCTCTCAAATGTTTGCAGCACGAACGATGGAAACATCTTCGGGTTGTGAGGTTAAGTGACTAAGCGTACACGGTGGATGCCTAGGCAGTCAGAGGCGATGAAGGGCGTGCTAATCTGCGAAAAGCGTCGGTAAGGTGATATGAACCGTTATAACCGGCGATACCCGAATGGGGAAACCCAGTGTGTTTCGACACACTATCATGTCATGAATACATAGTGGCATGAGGCGAACCGGGGGAACTGAAACATCTAAGTACCCCGAGGAAAAGAAATCAACCGAGATTCCCCCAGTAGCGGCGAGCGAACGGGGAGGAGCCCAGAACCTGAATCGGCTTGTGTGTTAGTGGAAGCGTCTGGAAAGTCGCGCAGCAAAGGGTGATAGCCCCGTACACTAAAATGCACAGGTCGTGAGTTCGATGAGTAGGGCGGGACACGTGACATCCTGTCTGAATATGGGGGGACCATCCTCCAAGGCTAAATACTCCTGACTGACCGATAGTGAACCAGTACCGTGAGGGAAAGGCGAAAAGAACCCCGGCGAGGGGAGTGAAATAGAACCTGAAACCGTGTACGTACAAGCAGTGGGAGCACCTTCGTGGTGTGACTGCGTACCTTTTGTATAATGGGTCAGCGACTTATATTTTGTAGCAAGGTTAACCGTATAGGGGAGCCGTAGGGAAACCGAGTCTTAACTGGGCGAATAGTTGCAAGGTATAGACCCGAAACCCGGTGATCTAGCCATGGGCAGGTTGAAGGTTGGGTAACACTAACTGGAGGACCGAACCGACTAATGTTGAAAAATTAGCGGATGACTTGTGGCTGGGGGTGAAAGGCCAATCAAACCGGGAGATAGCTGGTTCTCCCCGAAAGCTATTTAGGTAGCGCCTCGTGAACTCATCTTCGGGGGTAGAGCACTGTTTCGGCTAGGGGGCCATCCCGGCTTACCAAACCGATGCAAACTCCGAATACCGAAGAATGTTATCACGGGAGACACACGGCGGGTGCTAACGTCCGTCGTGAAGAGGGAAACAACCCAGACCGCCAGCTAAGGTCCCAAAGTCATGGTTAAGTGGGAAACGATGTGGGAAGGCATAGACAGCCAGGATGTTGGCTTAGAAGCAGCCATCATTTAAAGAAAGCGTAATAGCTCACTGGTCGAGTCGGCCTGCGCGGAAGATGTAACGGGGCTAAACCATGCACCGAAGCTGCGGCAGCGACGCTTAGGCGTTGTTGGGTAGGGGAGCGTTCTGTAAGCCGGTGAAGGTGGCCTGTGAGGGTTGCTGGAGGTATCAGAAGTGCGAATGCTGACATAAGTAACGATAAAGCGGGTGAAAAGCCCGCTCGCCGGAAGACCAAGGGTTCCTGTCCAACGTTAATCGGGGCAGGGTGAGTCGACCCCTAAGGCGAGGCTGAAAAGCGTAGTCGATGGGAAACAGGTTAATATTCCTGTACTTGGTGTTACTGCGAAGGGGGGACGGAGAAGGCTAGGCTAGCCGGGCGACGGTTGTCCCGGTTTAAGCGTGTAGGGGGTGTGACCTGGTAAATCCGGTTGCATACTAACCCTGAGGCGTGATGACGATGCACTACGGTGCAGAAGTAGTTGATGCCCTGCTTCCAGGAAAATCCTCTAAGCTCCAGGTAACATTAAATCGTACCCCAAACCGACACAGGTGGTCAGGTATAGAATACCAAGGCGCTTGAGAGAACTCGGGTGAAGGAACTAGGCAAAATGGTGCCGTAACTTCGGGAGAAGGCACGCTGGCATGTAGGTGAAGTCCCTCGCGGATGGAGCTGAAGCCAGTCGAAGATACCAGCTGGCTGCAACTGTTTAATAAAAACACAGCACTGTGCAAACACGAAAGTGGACGTATACGGTGTGACGCCTGCCCGGTGCTGGAAGGTTAATTGATGGGGTCAGCCGCAAGGCGAAGCTCTTGATCGAAGCCCCAGTAAACGGCGGCCGTAACTATAACGGTCCTAAGGTAGCGAAATTCCTTGTCGGGTAAGTTCCGACCTGCACGAATGGCGTAATGATGGCCAGGCTGTCTCCACCCGAGACTCAGTGAAATTGAACTCGCTGTGAAGATGCAGTGTACCCGCGGCAAGACGGAAAGACCCCGTGAACCTTTACTATAGCTTGACACTGAACATTGAGCCTTGATGTGTAGGATAGGTGGGAGGCTTTGAAGCGTGGACGCCAGTCTGCGTGGAGCCATCCTTGAAATACCACCCTTTAATGTTTGATGTTCTAACTCGGCCCCATAATCTGGGGTGAGGACAGTGTCTGGTGGGTAGTTTGACTGGGGCGGTCTCCTCCCAAAGAGTAACGGAGGAGCACGAAGGTTAGCTAATCACGGTCGGACATCGTGAGGTTAGTGCAAAGGCATAAGCTAGCTTGACTGCGAGAGTGACGGCTCGAGCAGGTACGAAAGTAGGTCTTAGTGATCCGGTGGTTCTGAATGGAAGGGCCATCGCTCAACGGATAAAAGGTACTCCGGGGATAACAGGCTGATACCGCCCAAGAGTTCATATCGACGGCGGTGTTTGGCACCTCGATGTCGGCTCATCACATCCTGGGGCTGAAGTAGGTCCCAAGGGTATGGCTGTTCGCCATTTAAAGTGGTACGCGAGCTGGGTTTAGAACGTCGTGAGACAGTTCGGTCCCTATCTGCCGTGGGCGTTGGAAGATTGAGAGGGGTTGCTCCTAGTACGAGAGGACCGGAGTGAACGCACCACTGGTGTTCGGGTTGTCATGCCAATGGCATTGCCCGGTAGCTAAGTGCGGAAAAGATAAGCGCTGAAAGCATCTAAGCGCGAAACTTGCCTCAAGATGAGTCTTCCCTGGGCCTTCAAGGCCCCTGAAGGAACGTTTAAGACTAAGACGTTGATAGGCTGGGTGTGTAAGTGCAGCGATGCATTGAGCTAACCAGTACTAATGATCCGTGAGGCTTAACCTTACAACACCGAAGGTGTTTTTAGAGAGATTTTCAGCGAAGTTCCGAGATTGGTTCTGATGGCGACACGAGAGTGAAGCGGTTGGAATAAAACGAATTTGCCTGGCGGCAATAGCGCGGTGGTCCCACCTGACCCCATGCCGAACTCAGAAGTGAAACGCCGTAGCGCCGATGGTAGTGTGGGGTCTCCCCATGCGAGAGTAGGACACTGCCAGGCATCAAATTAAGCGTGCTGATATGGCTCAGTTGGTAGAGCGCACCCTTGGTAAGGGTGAGGTCCCCAGTTCGACTCTGGGTATCAGCACCACTTTATTTAAAGTGGGTTTAGAAGTTCGGCAGAAAAAAGAATTTGCTTGGCGGCAATAGCGCGGTGGTCCCACCTGACCCCATGCCGAACTCAGAAGTGAAACGCCGTAGCGCCGATGGTAGTGTGGGGTCTCCCCATGCGAGAGTAGGACACTGCCAAGCATCAAATAAGCCAAGAGGCCATCCGAAAGGATGGCCTTTTTGCTTTTAGGGCTTCTCATCTCCCGCGCCGATATCCTGGCGATCCTCGTGCAATGAAACATTTTCACCTTTCCGCTGAATGCTCGACAGCGACGGAAAAAAACGCTATCTTCGGGCATCTAGAAGTCTAAACGTATAAATGGATATGTGAGGGTTAAGCAATGCCGATTCGTGTTCCTGATGAGTTACCTGCGGTCAATTTCTTGCGCGGTGAGAATGTCTTCGTGATGACATCCTCGCGGGCAAAAACACAGGAAATCAGGCCACTGAAAGTGCTGATCCTCAACCTGATGCCAAAGAAGATCGAAACGGAAAACCAGTTTCTGCGTCTGTTGTCCAACTCGCCGCTGCAGATTGATATCCAGCTGCTGCGCATCGACAGCCGCGAATCGAAGAACACGCCGGCCGAGCATCTGAACAACTTCTACTGCGACTTCGAGGATATCCAGAATGAGAACTTCGATGGCCTGATTGTCACCGGCGCGCCGCTGGGGCTGGTTGATTTCTGCGATGTTGCCTACTGGCCGCAGATCGAACGGGTCATTGACTGGGCCAAAAACCATGTCACCTCTACGCTGTTCGTGTGCTGGGCGGTACAAGCGGCGTTGAATATCCTGTACGGCATTCCCAAGATGACGCGCGAAGTGAAGCTCTCCGGCGTTTATCCGCACCAAACGCTGCAGCAGCATGCGTTGCTGACGCGCGGCTTCGACGAAAGCTTCCTGGCGCCGCATTCACGCTATGCCGATTTCCCGACCGAGGTGATTCGCCAATATACCGACCTGGATATTCTGGCCGAATCCGAGCAGGCCGGCGCCTACCTGTTCGCCAGCAGGGATAAGCGCCTGGCATTTGTCACCGGCCATCCTGAGTATGATGCCCTGACCCTGGCCGGGGAGTATTGTCGCGACAACGAAGCTGGCCTCGATCCTGCCGTACCGCTCAACTACTTCCCCGATGACAACCCCGCACTGACACCGAAAGCCACCTGGCGCAGCCATGGCCACCTGTTGTTCTCCAATTGGCTCAACTATTACGTGTACCAGATCACGCCTTACGATCTGCGCCATATGAATCCGACTCTCGACTGATCTTTCCTGCCTGCCGGCGGCTGAATCGAGGCCGCCGCGCTGTTGATCCTCTGTACGATCCTCTTTTTACCCGCCACTTTTTCCAAAAAACCATTGGCCAACAGCGCGTTAGCCTGTCTTTGCGATTCTATTGGAACCGATTTCCTTACCCATTAGTTATGTTATTTGTTCTAACCAATTGATAATAAAGTGTTAATAAAATATTTAATAATAAAATGGAAATGGTTTTTGATTTTTATTTTTTGTTGAGTATTCTTAGAGCTATCGGGATGAGATCTGACCAGTTTAGGATCGTTTCATCCGCCCTGATCCACAGTGATTTCTGATGAAAATGCGCCGATCGCTCGGGCGCAATGATGGGAAGGAGCAAGGTCATGACGCAACAGATAGCAGGCACGGAGTTAAGGTTTACCCAGGGTTTCGCCGCTGCGGAGCGCCAGGTATTAACGGATGAAGCGGTTGAATTCCTGGCGGAACTGGTGGGGAAATTCACGCCGCGGCGCAATGAGCTGCTGGCGGCGCGTGCCCGCTGGCAGCAAAATATCGATCGCGGCGAGCTGCCTGGGTTTATTTCGGAAACAAATTCCATTCGTGAAGGCGACTGGCAGATCCGCGGCATTCCGCAAGACCTGCGCGATCGCCGGGTCGAGATCACCGGGCCGGTAGAACGCAAGATGGTGATCAATGCGCTTAACGCCAACGTAAAAGTGTTTATGGCGGACTTCGAAGACTCCCTGGCGCCAAGCTGGGATAAAGTCATCGACGGTCAAATCAACCTGCACGATGCGGTTAACGGCACCATCTCCTACACCAATGAAGCCGGCAAGATCTACCAGCTGAAACCGAATCCGGCTGTGTTGATCGCTCGCGTGCGCGGCCTGCATTTGCCGGAAAAACACGTGCTGTGGCGTGATGAAGCCATTCCCGGCGGCCTGTTCGATTTCGCGCTGTATTTTTATCACAACTATCGCCAGCTGTTGGCCAAGGGCAGCGGCCCGTATTTCTACCTGCCGAAAACCCAGTCCTGGGAAGAAGCGGCCTGGTGGAGCGATGTCTTCAGCTTTACCGAGGATCGATTCGATCTGCCGCGCGGCACCATCAAGGCGACCGTGTTGATCGAAACCCTGCCGGCGGTGTTCCAGATGGACGAGATCCTCTATCACCTGCGTGATCACATCGTCGGCCTGAACTGCGGCCGTTGGGATTACATCTTCAGCTACATCAAAACGCTGAAGAATCACGGCGATCGCGTGCTGCCGGATCGTCAGTCGGTGACCATGGAGAAACCTTTCCTCAGCGCCTATTCACGCCTGTTGATCAAAACCTGTCATAAGCGCGGCGCCTTCGCTATGGGCGGCATGGCGGCGTTTATCCCGAGCAAAGACGCTGAGAAAAATGCCTGGGTGCTGAACAAGGTGCGGGCGGACAAAGAGCTGGAAGCCAACAATGGCCACGACGGCACCTGGGTGGCGCATCCGGGGCTGGCGGACACGGTGATGGAGGTGTTCGGCAACGCATTGGGCGATCGCCAGAACCAGCTGGACGTGATGCGTGAGCAGGATGCGCCAATCAGCGCCGCGCAGCTGCTGGAACCGTGCGACGGCGAACGCACCGAAGCGGGGATGCGCGCCAATATCCGCGTGGCGGTGCAGTACATCGAAGCCTGGATCTCCGGCAACGGCTGCGTGCCTATCTATGGGTTGATGGAAGATGCCGCGACGGCGGAGATCTCCCGTACCTCTATCTGGCAGTGGATCCACCATGAGAAGAGCCTGAACGACGGGCGCCCGGTCACCAAGGCGCTGTTCCGCCAGATGTTGCAAGAAGAGATGTTGGTGGTGCGTGAAGAAGTAGGGGAAGCGCGCTTTAACGCCGGCCGGTTCGAAGAGGCGGCGCGCCTGATGGAGCGCATCACCACGCAAGATGAATTAATCGATTTCCTGACGTTGCCCGGCTATGCGCTGCTGGCCTGAACTTTCCCAATCAACCCTACATGACTGAAAGGATAAAAATTATGTCTACCTCTCGCTCTCAACAGATCCAGCAGCTGGAACAGGAATGGAAATCGGCCCGTTGGGAAGGCATCACCCGCCCTTACAGCGCCGAAGACGTGATCAATCTGCGCGGTTCGGTCAACCCGGAATGCACCCTGGCGCAAAACGGCGCCGCCAAACTGTGGGCCTTGCTGAACGGCAAGGCGCGCAAAGGCTACGTGAACTGCCTTGGCGCGCTCACCGGCGGCCAGGCGCTGCAGCAGGCCAAAGCCGGCGTCGAGGCTATCTACCTGTCCGGCTGGCAGGTGGCGGCTGACGCCAACAGCGCGGCGGCCATGTACCCTGACCAGTCGCTGTATCCGGTGGACTCGGTGCCGAAGGTGGTCGAGCGCATCAACAACACCTTCCGCCGCGCCGATCAGATCCAATGGGCGAACCAGATTGAGCCGGGCAGCAAAGGCTACACCGATTACTTCCTGCCGATCGTCGCCGATGCGGAAGCCGGCTTCGGCGGCGTGCTGAACGCCTTTGAGCTGATGAAAGCGATGATCACCGCCGGCGCCGCCGGGGTGCACTTCGAAGACCAGTTGGCGGCGGTGAAGAAATGCGGTCATATGGGCGGCAAAGTGCTGGTGCCGACGCAGGAAGCGATCCAGAAGCTGGTCGCCGCTCGGCTGGCGGCCGACGTGCTCGGTGTGCCGACGCTGGTGATCGCCCGTACCGACGCCGATGCGGCCGACCTGCTGACGTCCGATTGCGATCCGTATGACAGCGCCTTCGTTACCGGCGAGCGCACGGCGGAAGGCTTCTTCCGCACCCATGCCGGCGTCGAACAGGCGATCAGCCGCGGCCTGGCTTATGCCCCTTACGCCGATATGGTGTGGTGCGAAACCTCAACGCCGGATCTGGATGCCGCTCAGCGCTTCGCCGACGCCATTCACGCCAAATACCCGGGCAAGCTGCTGGCCTACAACTGCTCGCCGTCGTTCAACTGGAAGAAAAACCTCGACGACCAGACCATCGCCCGCTTCCAGCAGGCGCTGTCGGACATGGGCTACAAGTATCAGTTCATCACGCTGGCGGGGATCCACAGCATGTGGTTCAACATGTTCGACCTGGCGCACGCCTATGCGCAGGGCGAAGGGATGAAACACTACGTCGAGAAGGTGCAGCAGGCGGAGTTCGCCGCGGTGGATCGCGGTTACACCTTCGCGTCGCACCAGCAAGAGGTGGGCACCGGCTACTTCGACAAAGTCACCACCATCATTCAGGGCGGCGCTTCTTCGGTCACCGCGCTGACCGGTTCGACGGAAGAACAGCAGTTCTGATGCGGCAAGCTTGAAGACGTTTCACCGGAGCCTGCATGCGCAGGCTTCTTTTTCTGGCGGGGGGTAAGGATGGCGGCAAAACTGGAGTTGTTGATCGCACAGACGATCCTGCAAGGCTTCGATGCGCAGTACGGCCGCTTTCTGGAAGTGACCGCCGGCGCGCAGCAGCGCTTCGAGCAGGCGGACTGGCCGGCGGTGCAGCAGGCGATGAAAAAGCGCATCCATCTGTACGACCATCACGTCGGCCTGGTGGTGGAGCAGCTCAAATGCATCACCGGGCAGAAATATTTCGACGCCGACTTCCCCAGCCGGGTCAAAGCGGTCTATATCGACCTGTTGCCGGACTACCCGCGTTTCGAGATCGCCGAAAGCTTCTTTAACTCGGTCTATTGCCGGCTGTTCAAGCACCGCGATCTGACGCCGGACAAGCTGTTCGTGTTCAGTTCGCAGCCGGAACGGCGCTTTCGCGACATTCCGCGTCCGCTGGCGCGCGATTTTACCCCCAATGGCGATCTGCCGGCGATGCTGCGCAGCATCTTGAGCGATCTGCCGCTGCGGTTGCCGTGGGAGGATTTGACGCGCGATATTCGCTATATCACCCAGGCGCTGCAACGCGCCTTCAGCCCACAGCAACTGACGGGGGCGACCTTCCAGATCGCCAACGAGCTGTTCTATCGCAACAAGGCCGCCTGGCTGGTCGGCAAGCTGCGCCTGGCCGACGGCGTTTATCCGTTCTTGCTGCCGATCCACCACAGCGAGTCGGGCGCGCTGTTTATCGACGCCTGCCTGACCGGTAAGGCCGAGGCCAGCATCGTCTTCGGCTTCGCACGCTCTTATTTTATGGTCTACGCGCCGCTGCCGGCGGCGATGGTGGAGTGGCTGCGCGAGATCCTGCCGGGCAAGACCACCGCCGAGCTGTACATGGCGATCGGTTGCCAGAAGCACGGCAAAACCGAATGCTACCGCGAATACCTGACTTTTATGGCGCACTCGCAGGAGCAGTTCATCATTGCGCCGGGGGTTAAGGGCATGGTGATGCTGGTGTTTACCCTGCCGTCCTTCGATCGGGTGTTTAAAGTGATCAAAGACGAATTCGCCCCGCAAAAAGAGGTGACGCAGGCGCAGGTGATGGCTTGCTATCAGCTGGTGAAAGAGCACGATCGCGTCGGGCGCATGGCGGATACCCAGGAGTACGAGAATTTCGTCGTCGACAAGGCGCGCCTCAGCCCGGAACTGCTGGCGGAGCTGCGGCGCGAAGTGCCGGGCAAGCTGGAAGATCTTGGCGATCGCATCGTGATCAAACATCTGTATATGGAACGGCGCATGACCCCGCTGAATCTGTATCTGGAGCAGGCCAACGACCAGCAGATGCGCGATGCGATTGAAGAGTACGGCAATGCCATCAAACAGCTGGCCGCCGCCAATATCTTCCCCGGCGACATGCTGTTCAAGAACTTTGGCGTGACGCGCCACGGGCGGGTAGTGTTCTACGACTACGACGAGATTTGCTACATGACCGAGGTCAACTTCCGCGATATCCCGCCGCCGCGTTATCCGGAAGATGAACTGGCCAGCGAGCCGTGGTACAGCATCGCGCCCAACGACGTGTTCCCGGAAGAGTTCCGCCACTTTCTGTGCGGCGATCGGCGCATTCGGCAGATGTTTGAAGAGCTGCACAGCGATCTGTTTACCGCGGAGTATTGGCGCGGGTTGCAGCAGCGCATCCGCGAAGGGCATGTGGAAGACGTATTCGCTTATCGCAAGAAGCAGCGGTTCAGCCAGCGCAGCGGGGCGGCGCTGCCGGCCGCCACCGCTGCGATGTAAATCAGGCCTGAGCGCCCGCGACGGCGGCGCGCGCCAGTTCGGTAATGCGCGCGTAGTCGCCGCTTTCGAGCGCGTCCGCCGGCACCAGCCAGGAGCCGCCGATGCACAGCACGCTTTTCAGCGCCAGATAGCTGCGGTAGTTGTCCGGTGAGATGCCGCCGGTCGGGCAGAAACGCACCTGCGGGAACGGGCCGCCGATCGCCTGCAGCGCTTTTACGCCGCCGTTGGCTTCCGCCGGGAAGAATTTAAACTCGCGCAGGCCGTAATCCATGCCCTGCATCAGTTCGGAAACGGTGCTGATGCCCGGGATCAAGGGAATGGAACCGGCGGTGGCGGCCTTAAGCAGCTCGTCGGTCAGGCCTGGGCTGATGGCGAACTGCGCACCGGCTTCGGTCACTTCCCGCAACTGCTGCGGATTGATCACCGTACCGGCACCGATGATCGCTTCCGGCACCTCTTGGGCGATGGCGCGAATGGCGTCCATGGCGCAGGCGGTGCGCAGCGTCACCTCCAGCACCCGCACGCCGCCGGCGACCAGCGCTTTCGCCAGCGGCACCGCATATTCCAGCTTGTTGATCACGATGACCGGCACCACCGGCCCCGCCGTCAGGATCTGCTCGGCGCTTGTTGTCCACTTGTTCATGCTGACGTTCTCCTCTGTGGCCGCCGCCAGGCGGCGATGCGGCCAGGCTATCGATTAAAATTTGATGCAGCAGGCGCCCTGTTCGGCGCCGGACAGCTGGCTGCGCAGCGCGCCGAACAGCTCGCGGCCGCAGCCGATGTGTTCCGCGCTCAGATCGGGTTGGCATGGCGTGCGCCGGGCCAGTTCGTCGGCGTCGACCAGCACCTGCAGCTCGCCGCTGCGGCCGTTGACGCGGATCGGATCGCCGTCGCGCACTTTCGCCAGCAGGCCGCCGGTATAGGCTTCCGGGGTGACGTGGATGGCGGAAGGCACCTTGCCGGAGGCGCCGGACAGGCGGCCGTCGGTCACCAGCGCCACTTTGAAGCCGCGATCCATCAGCACGCCCAGCGGCGGCATCAGCTTGTGCAGCTCGGGCATGCCGTTGGCCTGCGGCCCCTGGAAACGCACCACCACCACACAATCGCGATCCAGCTTGCCGGCTTCGAACGCCGGCACGATGTCGTGCTGGCTGTCGAACACTACCGCCGGCGCTTCGATGATCTGGTTGTCGGCGGGCACCGCCGAGGTTTTCATCACCGCGCGGCCCAGGTTGCCGGCCATCACTTTGGTGCCGCCGTGATGTTCAAACGGCTGAGTGACGCTGGCGATCACGCTGGCGTCGAGCGAGCCGGCCACGCCTTCGCGCCACACCAGTTGGCCGTTATCCAGCCACGGTTCCTGGGTGTAGCGGCGCAGGCCGAAACCGGCCACGGTATGCACGTCTTCGTGCAGCAGCCCGTGTTGCAGCAGCTCTCGCACCACCAGCGGCACGCCGCCGGCGGCCTGGAACTGGTTGATGTCGGCCGGGCCGTTCGGGTAGATGCGGCACAGCAGCGGCACCGCCTCCGACAGCTCCGAGAAATCGTCCCAGGTGATGATGATGCCCGCCGCGCGCGCCATCGCCACCAGATGCATGGTCAGGTTGGTGGAGCCGCCGGTGGCCAGCAGCGAGACGATGCCGTTCACCACCACTTTCTCGTCCACCAGGCGGCCGATCGGCAGGTAGTTGCCGGCGGTATCGGTCAGTCGGGTCACCTGGCGCGCGGCGGCGTCGTTCAGCGCGTCGCGCAGCGGCGTGTCAGGATGGACGAAGGAGGCGCCCGGCAGATGCAGGCCCATCACTTCCATCACCATCTGGTTGGTGTTGGCGGTGCCGTAGAAGGTGCAGGTGCCGATGCCGTGATAAGAGGCGGCCTCGGCCTCCAGCAGCGCCAGGCGGTCAGCCTTGCCTTCGGCGTACAGCTGGCGTACGCGCACCTTTTCCTTGTTCGGCAGGCCGCTGCTCATCGGGCCGGCCGGCACGAACAGCGCGGGCAGGTGGCCGAAGGAGAGGGCGGCCATCACCAGCCCCGGTACGATCTTGTCGCAGATGCCGAGGAACAGCGCGCCGTCGAACATATTGTGCGACAGGCCGACGGCGGCCGACATGGCGATCACGTCGCGGCTCATCAACGACAGCTCCATGCCGTCCTGCCCCTGCGTCACGCCGTCGCACATCGCCGGCACGCCGCCGGCCACCTGGCCCACGGCGCCGACCGCCTTCAGCGCCTGCTTCAGCCGCTGCGGGTAGTGTTCATACGGCTGGTGGGCCGACAGCATGTCGTTGTAGGCGGTGATGATGGCGATATCGCTGCGCACCATGTTTTTCAGCGACGCCTTGTCATCGGGCTGACAGGCGGCGAAGCCGTGGGCCAGGTTGCCGCAGGCCAGCTGCGCGCGGTGGACGGTTTGGGCGCGGGCCGCCTCGATACGCGCCAGATAGGCGGCGCGGCTGGCCTGGGAACGGTCGATGATGCGCTGTGTGACACGGGACAAGGTTGGATTAATCATGCCTTCCTCACATTGCTGTTGTTATAGTCGCCGCCTGTGGCGGTGCCCCCGGGGGTGATTTGCAGCCCTGGTGTGCAAGGCCGGGGGCGATTTGGGATTTAAAACATCGTGAATGCAATCATGCCGATGGCGCCGCCGACGCTGCCCAGAATGGTTTCCATCACCGTCCAGGTTTTCAGCGTTTGCAGTTCGTTGGCGCCGGTAAATTTGCCGAACAGCCAGAAGCCGGCGTCGTTGACGTGGCTCAGCACGATGGAGCCGCCGGCGATGCAGATGGCCAGCGCGGCCAGTTGCCCGCCGCTGAGCCCGAGCTGGCTGGTGACCGGCAGCACCAGGCCGACGGTGGTCAGGCAGGCGACGGTGGCCGAGCCCTGAATCACCCGCACCATGGCGGACAGCGCGAACGCGGCTACGGCGATCGGCAGGCCGGCGCCGATCATGGCGTCACCCAGCGCCGGCCCGACGCCGGAATCCACCAGGATCTGCTTGAACACCCCGCCGGCGCCGGTCATCAGCAGGATGATCCCGGCCGGCTGCACCGCGGCGGAGCAGATGGCCAGGGTCTGTTCGTTGCTCATGCCGCGCGGTTTCGCCAGACCGTAAATCACGATCAGGCAGGCCAGCAGGATGGCGGTGAACGGGTGGCCGATAAACTCCAGCCACTGCTGCAGCTGCGAGCCGGGGGTGACCAGCCGCGCGCCGATAGTCTTCATGCCGACCAGCACCAGCGGGCACAGCACCAGCGCCAGGCTAAAGCCGAACGACGGCAGATTGCCCTTGGTCAGCGTCGGTTCGTTCTCTTCCGGCGGCATTGGCCAGTTGACGAAGCGGCTGATAAAGCTGCCGTACAGCGGGCCGGCGATCAGCATGCCGATCACCGCCGCCACCAGGCCGATGGCGATCATCCAGCCGAAGTCGGCCTTCATCTGCGACGCCAGCAGCATCGGCACCGGCCCCGGCAGCAGGAAGGACGCGGCGGCGGCCACGCCGGCGAACAGCGGGATGGCCAGCTTGACGATATTGCCGTCGGTGCGGCGCGCCACGGCGAACACGATGCCGATCAGCAGCACCACCGCCACGTCGAAGAACAGCGGCAGCGCGCAGATCAGGCCGGCGATGCCGAGCGCGTAGTGCGCCTTGCTTTGTCCGAATCGTTTCAGCAATTGCGCCGCAATTTGATCGAGCGCGCCGACCTCATGCAGGATCTTGCCGAACATCGCCCCGAGCGCCACCACGATCGCCAGGAAGCCCAGCGTGTCGCCCATGCCTTTCTGCATGGTGTCGGCGATGTGTTCCAGCGGCATGCCGGAGAAAATGCCGGCGGCGATGGACACCAGCATCAGCGCGACGAAGGCGTGCATGCGCGCCTTCATCACCAGGAATAACAGCAGTAAAACCGAGCCGACTGCGGTACCGACCAGCGTTACGGTACTCACGCGCACACGTCCTGCGGCAGGAAGCTCTGGATATGGCGCACGGTATCGGCGATCACCGCGTCCAGCGGCTGATTGATGTCGATCGCCATCACGTCGTTCTCGTCGGCGCCCGGCTGCTCCAGCGCGGCGAACTGGGTGACCAGCATCTGCGGCTTGAAGAAGTGGCCGTTGCGCGCCGCCAGGCGGGATTCGATCACCGGGAACTCGCCGTGCAGATAGATGAATGACAGGTTGCCGTTGCCGGCGCGCAGGCGGTCGCGATACTGCTTTTTCAACGCCGAGCAGACGATGATCGACACGTTGTTAGTGCGTTGCATGGCGAAGGCGGCGTCGTTGAGCGCGGCCAGCCACGGCGCGCGATCGTCGTCGTTCAACGCCTCGCCGGCGGCCATCTTCAGGATATTGCTGCGCGGGTGCAGGAAGTCGCCGTCGAGGAAGCCGGCGGAGAGTTGGCGGGCCGCAGCGGCGGCGACGGCGGACTTGCCGCTGCCGGAAACGCCCATAACGACGTAAATGCGATTTTGATTGTTGGTCATGGCTTGGCTCCAAAACACCGGGTGACGTTACCTTCGTTCAGTTTGATTGTTACCGGTAACATGTTATCGGTAACATTGTCGAAGGAAGTTTGAGCGGTTGCAATGGGCTTTCGCCGTGAGGATCGTTAACTGTGATCGGCTTCAAGCTTTTTGCCTGTGTGCTAAACAGGATGCCGACAGCCTGTTACATGCTGACAACAGAGCATGGCAGGGAAGCAGGGGCGCGCTGGGGCGCCCCTCAGATGGGCGGGATCAGCGCACGCCGCCGTAGGCTAGGCTGATCTCTTTGGCCGCATGGATCACCAGCGCGCCCAGCTCGATCACGCGATCGTCGGTGATGCGCGACACCGGGCCGGAGATGGAAATGGCGGCGAAGGCTTCGCGGTGCTCGTCGAAGATGCAGGCCGCCACGCAGCGCAGGCCGAGCGCGTGCTCTTCGTCGTCAAAGGAGAAGCCCTGTTTGCGGATCTGCGCCAGCCCCTCTTTCAGGTTGTGCGGCGTCAGGGTGTGCGGCGTGTAGGTGTGCATGCCTTTCTTGTGCAACAGTTTGGTCACCTGATCGTCCGGCAGGGTGGCGAGGAACGCTTTGCCGGCGCCGGAGGCGTGCATCGGCAGTTTGCCGCCGATCGGCGCCGACATGCGCATCAGCGCCGTACACTGCACCTGATCGATGATGATCGCCTGGTACTCGCTGGTATCCAGCACCGCCAGGTTGACGGTTTCGCCGGACTCTTCCATCAGGCGGCGCAGCGTCGGATGCACCATCGCCAGCAGGTTGCGGCTTTGCAGGAAGCTACTGCCGACCACAAAAGCGTGCGAGCCGATGGTCCACAGGCCGAGATCGCCGACCTGGCGCACGAATCCCTGCTGCTGCATGGTGGTGAGCAGGCGGTGAGTGGTGGAGTTCGGCAGGCCGGCCTGCTGGGCCAGATCGGTCAGCGCCACGTTGCCCTGGGCTTCCGAAATGTATTCCAACAGTTTCAGGCCACGGGTCAACGATTGTACCTGACCGGTCGCCGCACTGGCGGCGGGGGCTGCTGCGCGGGGCTTCTTGCCGCGCTTGGCGGGAGCAGGGGTGGCCATGGGTGAGATTCCTTTTTCCGTATGATGGAATTCATTTTCGTTTTTTGTCGATGAATTGCAAGCCGCCGTCAGCTCATCGGAGGTGTTGGCGCACAACCTGAAAAACTCTCAATTGTCGCCTGGCCCTTTGTCCTTACAAGCTGTGCTAGGATGACTCGTTGGTGTTTGCGGCAGTTGAGCAATGGGCTGGATGGCAATGGAAGGGGTTACAGTGACGAATCGAGTAGAACAACTGCGCCGCCAGTTAGCGCAGCGCATTTTGGTGTTGGACGGCGGCATGGGCACCATGATCCAGAGCTACCGTCTGGACGAGCGCGATTTTCGCGGTGAGCGTTTCGCCGACTGGCGCAGCGATCTGAAAGGCAATAACGATCTGCTGGTGCTGACCAAGCCGGAAGTGATCACCGCCATTCATTACGCCTATCTTGAGGCGGGCGCCGATATCCTTGAGACCAATACCTTCAACTCCACCTCCATCGCCATGGCCGACTACCACATGGAGTCGCTGTCCGCCGAGATTAACTATCAGGCCGCCTGCCTGGCGCGCGCCTGCGCCGACGAATGGACGGCGCGCACGCCGGAAAAACCGCGCTACGTCGCCGGGGTGTTGGGGCCGACCAACCGCACCGCGTCCATCTCGCCGAACGTCAACGATCCGGCGTTCCGCAACATCTCGTTCGATGAACTGGTGGCGGCGTACCGTGAATCGACCCGCGCGCTGGTGGAGGGCGGCGTCGATCTGATCATGATCGAAACCATCTTCGACACCCTCAACGCCAAGGCCGCCGCTTTTGCGGTGGAAACCGAATTCGAAGCGCTGGGGGTGGAACTGCCGATCATGATTTCCGGCACCATCACCGACGCCTCCGGCCGCACCCTGTCCGGCCAGACCACCGAAGCGTTTTACAATTCGCTGCGCCACGTCAAACCGCTGACCTTCGGCCTGAACTGCGCCCTGGGCCCGGATGAGCTGCGCCAGTACGTCGCCGAGCTGGCGCGCATCTCGGAGACCTATGTCACCGCGCACCCGAACGCCGGTTTGCCGAACGCCTTCGGCGAGTACGATCTGGATGCGGCCGAGATGGCGCGCCAGGTCGGGGAGTGGGCGCAGGCCGGCTTCCTCAATATCATCGGCGGCTGCTGCGGCACCACGCCGGAACATATCGCCGCGATGGCCAAGGCGGTCGAGGGCGTGCCGCCGCGCCGGCTGCCGGATATCCCGGTCGCCTGCCGCCTGGCCGGTCTGGAGCCGCTGACCATCGACGCCAACACCCTGTTCGTCAACGTCGGCGAGCGCACCAACGTCACCGGTTCGGCGCGTTTCAAACGCTTGATCAAAGAAGAGAAATACAACGAGGCGCTCGACGTGGCGCGCCAGCAGGTCGAGAGCGGCGCGCAGATCATCGACATCAACATGGACGAGGGGATGCTCGACGCCGAAGCGGCGATGGTGCGCTTCCTCAACCTGATCGCCGGCGAGCCGGATATCGCCCGGGTGCCGATCATGATCGACTCCTCCAAGTGGTCCGTTATCGAGAAAGGCCTGAAGTGCATTCAGGGCAAGGGCATCGTCAACTCGATCTCGATGAAGGAGGGCGAAGAGGCCTTTATCCACCACGCCAGGCTGGTGCGCCGCTATGGCGCCGCGGTGGTGGTGATGGCGTTCGACGAAGTGGGCCAGGCGGACACCCGCGAGCGCAAGTTCGAGATCTGTCGCCGCGCCTATAAAATTTTGACCGAACGCGTTGGCTTCCCGCCGGAAGACATCATTTTCGACCCGAACATCTTCGCCGTCGCCACCGGCATCGATGAGCACAACAACTACGCCGTCGACTTTATCGAAGCCTGCGCCGACATCAAAACCCACCTGCCGCACGCGATGATCTCCGGCGGGGTGTCCAACGTGTCGTTCTCGTTCCGCGGCAACGATCCGGTGCGTGAAGCGATCCACGCGGTGTTCCTGTATCACGCCATTCGCAACGGCATGGACATGGGCATCGTCAACGCCGGGCAGCTGGCGATTTACGACGATCTGCCTGGCGAGCTGCGCGAGGCGGTAGAGGACGTGATCCTCAACCGTCGCGAGGACGGCACCGAACGCCTGCTGGAGCTGGCGGAAAAGTACCGCGGCAGCAAAGACGGCGAAGCGGCGGTGCAGCAGGCGGAGTGGCGCGGCTGGCCGGTGGAGAAGCGGCTGGAATATTCGCTGGTGAAGGGCATCACCGAGTTTATCGAGCTGGACACCGAAGACGCGCGGCAGCAGGCCGAACGCCCGATCGAAGTGATCGAAGGGCCGCTGATGGCAGGGATGAACGTGGTCGGCGATCTGTTCGGCGAGGGCAAGATGTTCCTGCCGCAGGTGGTGAAATCCGCCCGCGTGATGAAGCAGGCGGTGGCCTACCTGGAACCGTACATCGAGGCCAGCAAGCAGCAGGGCACCTCCGCGGGGAAAATCCTGCTGGCGACGGTGAAGGGCGACGTGCACGACATCGGCAAGAACATCGTCGGCGTGGTGCTGCAGTGCAACAACTATGAAATCGTCGATCTAGGCGTGATGGTGCCGACGGAGAAAATCCTGCGCACCGCGCGCGAGGAGAACGTCGACATCATCGGCCTGTCGGGGCTGATCACGCCGTCGCTCGACGAGATGGTCAACGTGGCCAAAGAGATGGAGCGCCAGGGCTTTACGCTGCCGCTGCTGATCGGCGGCGCCACCACCTCCAAGGCGCACACCGCGGTGAAAATCGAGCAGAACTACAGCGGCCCGACCACCTACGTGCAGAACGCCTCGCGCACCGTGGGCGTGGTGTCGGCGCTGCTGTCCGCCACCCAGCGCGATGAGTTTGTGGCGCGCACCCGCAAAGAGTATGAAACGGTGCGCATTCAGCACGCGCGCAAAAAACCGCGCACGCCGCCGGTCGATTTGCACAAGGCGCGCGCCAACGCCATGGCGCTGGACTGGGCCGACTATCAGCCGCCGGCGCCACGGCAGCTTGGCGTATTCCCGGTGTCGGCCGGCATCGAGACGCTGCGCCATTATATCGACTGGACGCCGTTCTTCATGACCTGGTCGCTGGCGGGCAAATACCCGCGCATCCTCGAGGATGAGGTGGTGGGGGAAGAGGCCAAGCGCCTGTTCCACGACGCCAATCAGATGTTGGATCGGCTGGCGGCCGAGCGTAGCCTCAACCCGCGCGGCGTTTACGGTTTGTTCCCGGCCAACCGCGTCGGCGACGACGTGGAAGTGTACTGCGACGAACAGCGCGGCGAGGTGCTGGCGGTGAGTCGCCATCTGCGCCAGCAGACGGAAAAAACCGACTTCCCGAACTATTGTCTGGCGGACTTCGTGGCGCCGAAAAGCAGCGGCAAGGCTGACTACTTCGGTGCCTTCGCGGTGACCGGCGGGCTGGAGGAGGACGCGCTGGCCGCGGCGTACGATGCACAGCACGACGATTACAACAAAATCATGGTCAAGGCGCTGGCGGATCGTTTGGCGGAGGCTTTCGCCGAATACCTGCACGAACAGGTGCGCAAGTTGCACTGGGGTTATGCCGCCGACGAGAACCTGAGCAACGAGGAACTGATCCGCGAAAACTATCAGGGCATCCGGCCGGCGCCGGGCTACCCGGCCTGCCCGGAGCACACCGAAAAAGCGACCATCTGGCAGCTGCTGGACGTCAACCGCCACACCGGCATGGAGCTGACGGAGTCCTTCGCCATGTGGCCGGGGGCGGCGGTGTCCGGCTGGTACTTCAGCCATCCTGAGAGCAAGTACTTCGCGGTGGCGCAGATCCAGCGCGATCAGGTGGAAGACTATGCGGCGCGTAAAGGGATGAGCGTGAGCGAGGTCGAACGCTGGCTGGCGCCAAACCTCGGCTACGACGCCGACTGACTTTCCTCTTTAAGGGCGCAGCGATGCGCCCTTGTCATTTACAGCGCTTCCACATCGATGTGCAGCGCGTCGTACCGCCAATACTCCAGGTCGCAATCGATCACCCGGTCATGTTGATCGCGATTCACCCGCGTAATGAACAGCGCCGGGCTGCCGTAGGTCACCTTCAGCATGGCGGCGGCCTGCTGCGGCAGCAGGGTAGGCAGCATGTCGAAACGCACCCGGCCGTAGTGAATGCCGTAGCGCGCGGCGTACAGCGCGGTCAGCGACTGGGTCAGATCTTCGTCCAGAATACCGGGGAAATAGGCCGGATTGAGGTAGTGCTCGCAGTACAGCACCGCACGTCCGTCGATGTAGCGCAGCCGACGAATGCGATAGGCCTCGGCGCCGGAGGGCAGCGCCAGGCGGCCGGCCAGCGGCGCGTCGAGCGTGACGACCGCGCTGTCGATCGCTTCGGTATGCGCGGCGCGCCCCTGCTGCTGCGCCATGGCGTGAAAATGGCTGCGCTGCAGCGGATTGTAGATCAACCGTGGCGGCGAGATGAACCAGCCGCGTCGCACCTGGCGGTAGATGACGCCCTGCGCCTCCAACTGGCCGAGCGCCTCCTGCAGGGTAATGCGGGTGGTGGCGAATTGCTCGCTCAGGGCGCGTTCGGAGGGCAGCTTGCCGCCCACGGCGAACTCGCCGGCGGTGATGCGGGCGTGCAGCGTTTGGCAGATGGTGGCGACGGTCGTCGGTGCTTCACTCATACAGCGGGTGTCCCGTTTCAGTGCGTTTGGCCTTTAAGGTAGACCAGCGTCGCGTTTTCGCCGTTGCAATGGGTGATAAAACTGTCGCTTTTTTAAGCTGACATATAATTATCACATTCGTCCGTTAGATTGGTTTGGTCCTTGCTGGACTAGTCCAGCCCTCCCCACACTACCACCTGGAGCATCAGTTATGAAACGTTTGTGCGCTTCTGTGTTAACCAGTGCCATCGTGTTATCCAGCCAGATGAGCTGGGCCGCGGATACCGATCTGGCGGCGCTGGAGCAGGCCGCGAAGAAAGAAGGCGAAGTCAACAGCGTCGGCATGCCGGACAGCTGGGCCAACTGGAAAGGCACCTGGCAAGATCTGTTGAGCAAGTACGGCCTGAAGCATGTCGATACCGACATGAGCTCCGCGCAGGAGATCGCCAAATTCGATGCGGAAAAGAACAACGCCACGGCGGACATTGGTGACGTCGGCGCGGCCTTCGGCCCGGTGGCGGTACAGAAGGGCGTGACGCAGCCGTACAAACCTTCTACCTGGGATCAGGTGCCGGATTGGGCGAAAGACAAAGACGGCCACTGGGCGCTGGCTTATACCGGCACCATCGCCTTTATCATCAACAAACAGCAGGTGAAAGACATCCCGCACAGCTGGGCCGATCTGCTGAAGGGCAACTATCAGGTCACCATCGGCGACGTCGGCACCGCGTCGCAGGCGGCCAGCGGCGTGCTGGCGGCCACCTACGCCATGGGCGGCAACGAGAAAAACCTCAAGCCGGGCCTGGAATTCTTCGGCAAGCTGGCCAAGGCCGGCCGACTGAGCCTGAGTAACCCGGTGATCGCATCGCTGGAGAAAGGGGAAGTGCAGGTTGGCGTGGTGTGGGACTTCAACGGCCTGAATTACCGCGACCAGATCGACAAAACCCGTTTTGAAGTGCTGATCCCGTCGGACGGCTCGATCACCTCCGGCTACACCACCATCATCAACAAATACGCCAAGCACCCGAACGCCGCCAAACTGGCGCGCGAATACATCTTCTCCGACGCCGGCCAGATCAACCTGGCGCGCGGCTATGCGCGTCCGATCCGCGCCGAGCATCTGACGCTGCCGGACGACGTCAAGGCCAAGCTGCTGCCGGCCGAGCAGTACAAGAATGCGCACCCGATCGCCGATCCGGCGGCCTGGGAACAGAGCGCCAAAGCGCTGCCGCGCCGGTGGCAGGAAAACGTCATTATGTTTATGCAGCAGTGAGTTAACGCACCATGAAAACGATCCTCGTGCTGCTGGACGGCCTCAACTACCGGGTGGCGCACGACGCCATGGGGTATCTGCAGGCCGAATGCGCGGCGGGACGCGGGCGGTTGTACCTGCTGGAGAGCGAGTTACCCTCGCTCTCCCGGCCGCTGTATGAATGCATCCTCACCGGCGTCACGCCGGTGGAGAGCGGCGTGGTGCATAACCACGTCTCGCGCCTTTCTCATCAACAAAGCGTGTTTCATTACGCGCGCGCCGCCGGGCTGACCACCGCCGCCGCCGCGTATCATTGGTTCAGCGAATTGTATAACCGCACGCCGTTCGACGCCGCGCGCGACCGCCATACCGACGCCCCCGAGCTGCCTATCCAGCACGGGCATTTTTATTACGACGACGGCTATCCCGACAGCCATCTGTTCGACGACGCCGAAAGCCTGCGCCAGCGTCATCAGCCGGACTTCCTGCTGATCCACCCGATGAACATCGACGATGCCGGCCACCGCTTTGGCCTCTCTTCGCCGCAGTACCGCAACGCGGCGCGCCGCGCCGACGGTTCGCTGTCGCGTTACCTGCCCGAGTGGCTGGCGGCCGGTTATCAGGTGCTGGTTACCGCCGACCACGGCATGAACGACGATCGCAGCCACGGCGGGGTGTTGCCGGAAGAGCGCCAGGTGCCGCTGTTCGTATTCGGCGCGGGCTTCAGCCTGGATGACGCCGATCCGCAGCAAACCGAGCTGTGCGGCACGATCTGCGATCTGCTGCAGGCGCCGCACGACAAGCCGCGCTGCCGGGCGCTGCTGGCGCAGGATGCGCGATGAACAGCAAAACCAAATGGATCGCCGCGCTATGCCTGCTGCCGTTTATCGTGCTGTTCGGCGCGTTTCAGATCGCCCCGCTGGTGTGGATCGCGGTTCACAGCTTTTTCAGCGAGAGCAGCGGCTGGGGATGGGGCAACTATGTCGATATCCTCACGTCGCCGTTCTACCTGCAGGCCTTTCAGTTCTCGCTGGAGATCTCGCTGTGGTCGAGCGTCTACGGCTTGCTGATTGCGTTAGTGGGCAGTTACTCACTGCGTCAGCTCGGCCAGACCCGGTTTCATGACTTTGTGATGTCGTTCACCAACATGACCAGCAACTTCGCCGGGGTGCCGCTGGCGTTCGCCTTCGTCATTCTGCTGGGGCTGAACGGCTGCCTGACGCTGCTGCTGCGAAAATACGGTTTGATGGAGAGCTTCAACCTCTATTCGAAGAGCGGCCTGATCGTGTTGTATACCTACTTCCAGATCCCGCTCGGGGTGCTGCTGCTGTATCCGGCATTCGACGCGCTGCGCGCCGACTGGCGCGAATCGGCGGCGCTGCTTGGCGCCGGCCCCTGGCGCTACTGGCGGCATATCGGCCTGCCGGTGCTGGCGCCGGCGCTGATGGGCACCTTCGTCATCCTGCTGGCCAACGCGCTGGGCGCCTACGCCACGGTGTACGCGCTGACCACCGGCAACTTCAACGTGATCCCGATCCGCATCTCGGCGCTGGTGGCGGGGGATATTTCCCTCGATCCGAACCTGGCCAGCGCGTTGGCGATGCTGCTGGTGGTAATGATGGCGTTTATCACGGTGATCCACCAATGGATGCTGCGCAGGAGTTACCTCAATGCGCGCTCATAATCGGATGGAGAATGCTCATGTCGCGTGCTGAACGCCTCTATCACCGCACGGTGACCGGCCTGCTGCTGCTGATCCTGCTGCTGCCGCTGGCGGCGACGCTGATTTATGCGCTGGCCACCCAGTGGGGCGCCACCATTTTACCGGACGGCTTTACCCTGAAGTGGCTGACGGCGCTGTGGAGCGACCCGCGCTTTTTGCAGGCGCTGTGGCACTCGCTGCTGATCTGCTTCGGCACGCTGCTGCTGTCGGTGGTGGTGATCCTGCCGGCGATGTTTGTAATCGCTTACTACTTCCCTAGGCTTGACGCGGTGATGAATGTGCTGATTCTGCTGCCGTTCGCCGTGCCGCCGGTGGTGTCGGCGGTGGGGCTGATGCAGCTGTTCGCCGCCGATCCGCTGCCGCTGCTCGGCACTCCCTGGATTTTGGTGGGCTGTTATTTCACCATCGCGCTGCCGTTTATCTACCGAGCCATCAGCAACAACATGCAGGCGATCAACCTGCGCGATCTGATGGACGCCGCGCACCTGCTGGGCGCCAGCACCTGGCAGGCGGCGCTGTGGGTGGTGTTGCCGAATCTGCGCAAGGGCGGAACGATCGCCGTGCTGCTGTCGTTTTCGTTCCTGATCGGCGAGTTCGTGTTCGCCAACCTGCTGGTGGGCAGCCAGTATGAAACGCTGCAGGTCTACCTGTTCAACATGCGCAACGGCAGCGGGCATTTCACCAGCGCGCTGGTCATCTCTTATTTCGCCGTGGTGCTGCTCGTCACCTGGCTGGCGAACCTGCTGAATAAAAACAAGGGTTAACCCGATGGCTTATCTCAACGTCACCCGTTTGAACAAACACTATGGCCAGACTCAGGTGTTTCAGGATATCGATTTCACCGCCGAAGAGGGGGAGTTCGTCACCCTGCTGGGGCCGAGCGGCTGCGGCAAATCGACGCTGCTGCGCTGTCTGGCCGGCCTGACCCCGGTCGACAGCGGGCAAATTTTGCTGCAGGGCCAGGATCTGGTGCCGCTGGCGCCGCAAAAGCGCGGCATCGGCATGGTGTTTCAAAGTTATGCGCTGTTTCCCAATATGACGGTGGAAGGCAACGTGGCCTTCGGCCTGAAAATGCAGAAGCTGGCGGCCGGACAGATCGGACAGCGGGTGCAGGAGGCGCTGGCGCTGGTGGAGCTGAGCGATTTGGCGAAGCGCTATCCGCATCAGCTGTCGGGCGGCCAGTGTCAGCGCGTAGCGTTGGCGCGATCGCTGGTCACTCGCCCGCGTCTGCTGCTGCTCGACGAACCGCTGTCGGCGCTGGATGCGCGTATTCGCAAACACCTGCGCGAGCAGATCCGGCGCATTCAGCGCGAGCTGAACCTGACGGCGATCTTCGTCACCCACGATCAGGAAGAGGCGCTGACCCTGTCGGATCGCATCGTGCTGATGAACAAGGGGCAGATCGTGCAGAGCGGCGATGCGGAAACCCTGTATACCCAGCCGGCGGATGCCTTCGCCGCCGGGTTTATCGGCAACTACAACCTGCTGAGCGCCGAACAGGCCGGCCGCTTGACCGGGCGCAGCTATGTCGGCAAGGTGGCGATCCGCCCCGAATCGATCGGCCTGTTGCCGGCGGGACAGGGGATCGGCGGGGTGATCCTGGGTCACAGTTTGCTCGGGAATGTGGTACGGTATCGGATTCAGGTTTGCGAGGTAGAATTGCTGGTTGACGTGCTCAACCGTTCGGTGGCCGACCTGCGGCCCGACGGCGCGGAAATTGGGCTACACTTGGAACCTGTTGTATTGCGGGAAGTTGCATGACTTCGCAGCGCGGCGCCGGGGCCTTCTCGCCGCCGCATTAACCCTTCTCTTCTGCGGTCTGCCGCCCGCCCGCTGTCCTGCCAGACCCACGCCCGGCAGGCGGGACCGCGCGCTGTATCCGTCATCCTTTGGCTCGCCTCTCTGCGTCGCGTGACAAGCATCGGGTATCAGCCTCCTTTGGCCGGGCGTTAATGGAGCGTATCTTCCGTGCTGACCCTTCTTCACCTGCTTTCGTCCGTGGCGCTGTTGGTGTGGGGCACCCACATCGTGCGCACCGGGATCATGCGGGTTTACGGCGCCAATCTGCGGCGCGTGTTGAGCGACAGCGTTGAGAAAAAACCGCTGGCGTTCGTTTCCGGCATCGGCGTGACCGCGCTGGTGCAAAGCAGCAACGCCACCGCGCTGCTGGTGACCTCTTTCGTCGCACAGGGGCTGGTGGGGCTGGCGCCTGCGCTGGTGATCATGCTCGGCGCCGACGTCGGCACCGCGCTGATGGCGCGCGTGCTGACCTTCGATCTTTCCTGGCTGTCGCCGCTGCTGATCCTGGTCGGCGTCTTCCTGTTCCTCAGCCGCAAGCAGATGCGGATCGGCCAGATCGGACGCGTTCTGATCGGCCTCGGGCTGATCGTACTGGCGCTGGAGCTGATCGTGGCCGCCGCCACGCCGATCACCCAGGCGGCCGGGGTGAAAGTGCTGTTCTCATCGCTGACCGGCGATGTGATGCTGGACGCGCTGACCGGCGCGCTGTTCGCCATTGTCAGCTATTCCAGCCTGGCGGCGGTGCTGCTGACCGCTACCCTGACTGCCACCGGCGTGATTTCGCTGAAGGTGGCGCTCTGTCTGGTGATCGGCGCCAACCTCGGCAGCGGCCTGTTGGCGATGATCAACGCCAGCGGCCAGAACGCCGCGGGGCGGCGCGTGGCGCTCGGCAGCCTGCTGTTCAAGCTGGTGGGCTGCATACTGGTGCTGCCGTTCGTCTCCTATCTGGCGGATTTGATGGCTCAGCTGCCGGGCGGCAGCGAAGAGCTGGTGATCTATTTCCACGTGTTCTACAACCTGATCCGCTGCCTGGTGATGATCCCGCTGGCCGGGCCGATGGCGACGCTGTGCGAACGGCTGATCGTCGACGAAGCGGCCGACGATCCGCGCATGAGGCCGCGCCATCTTGACGCCAGCGCGCTGGACACGCCGACGCTGGCGTTGGCCAACGCGGCGCGTGAAACGCTGCGCATGGGCGACGTGGTGGAACACATGATGATCCTGCAACGTGAAGTGCTGCACGGTAAGCAGGGAGTCGATAAAGAGGTGCGGCGCCTCGACGATGACGTCGACGTGCTGTACACCGCCATCAAGCTGTATCTGGCGCAGATCCAGAAGGAAGATCTGGGCGAGGAAGACTCGCGCCGCTGGGCGGAAATCATCGAAATGGCGCTTAACCTGGAACAGGCGGGCGACATCATCGAGCGCATGGCCGGCGACGTGGGCGCCAAGTCGCACGCCGCGCGCCGCGCCTTCTCGGCGGAAGGGTTGGCGGAGCTGGACGGGCTGCACGAACGGCTGATCGGCAACCTGCGCCTGGGGCTGTCGGTGTTCCTGTCCGGCGACGTCACCAGCGCCAAACGCCTGCGCCGTTCCAAGCATCGCTTCCGCATTTTGGATCGCCGCTACGCGCATGCGCACGTCGATCGTTTGCACCAGCAAAACGTGCAGAGCATCGAGACCAGTTCACTGCATTTGGGATTGTTGGGGGACATGAAGCGCCTGAACTCGCTGTTTTGCGCCGTGGCTTACAACGTGTTGGATCAGGATGCCAAGGATGACGATCGCGACTGGGAAGATACCCCGAGCACGCTGTAAAAAAAACGCCCCCGGAAAACCGGGGGCGTTGTGCAGGAAAGGCGCGTTATTTGCCGCTGAACACGCCGGCTTTGGCGTCCGCCTGCTGAGTTGAAGCATGGCCGCTGGCGAACGGCACGTTGCCGTCGACGCTTTGCTTCGCCGCGCCGCCTAACAGCCCGCCGACCGTGGCCGCCGCATCGACGCGGCCGCCGCCCTGATAGCGTTGGCCGTTGACGTCCTGCTGGCTGACCTGGCTGCCGCCCAGTTCCACCTTGCCTTGCTGGCTGCGGATCTCGCCGCCGGTCAGTTGGGTTTGGCCGCCGACCTGCAGCGCCACGCCGTTCTTGCCGGCAATCGCCGATTGCTCGCCGACCGCGTTGTTGTTCACCACGTCGGCATTGACCTTGAGGTGCCCCTGGCGACCGGCCGGACCGGTGATGCTGTCTTTCACCGCGCCGCCGACGGTGCGTGCGCCGCGATCCCACAGCGGGCCTTGCGGTTTTTCGCCGGCCGGCGTTGCCGGCAGCGTGACTTTGCCGTCGGCCTTGCTGAAGCTGACCGCGCCGGTGGTGTCCTGCTGCGGATCAAGGCGACGCGCCACGCTGTTGTACTTGTCGGTGGTGGCGTCGGCCACTTTGTTCACTCCGGCCTCCAGTTTCTCTTTCACCTTACCGGCGTAACGCGGCGTGCCGACCTTCGACAGCTTGGAGGTGATGCTGCTGCCCGGATCGTTGCTGTGGCTCAGACCGGCATCCACATCCACCTTCACACCGTTCTCAACGTCTTTGCGGCTTTCAACGCGCAGATCGCCGCCCACCTTGCCCTGGACGCTGTCGGCGTCGACGCGCGCGCCGGCGAGACGGGTGTCCTTGCCGCTGTTGAGCGCCACGTCGCCCGCGGTGATGCCGGTGTTGGCGTGGGTGGTTTTATCCTGCTGCTCCACGCCGACTTTCAGACCGGCGCCCAGCGTGTGGGTATCTTTGCCGGTGTTCGGATCGACCTTGCCGCCGGCGTCCTTGTTGAAGGTTTGGCCGCCTTTGGCGTTGGCTTTGATGCCCAGGCTCCAGTTGTCCTTATGCTGCTCGTTTTTGGCGGACTCCAGCAGGATGCCGCCGTTTTTCGCCTCGAGCGCGGCGCTGCCGCCGCTGACTTTGGCGCCCTGCAGATGCAGCGCGTCATCGCCTTTGCCGTTGGCGGACAGGGTGACCTTGCCGTCTGAGGCGATAGTGGCGCCCTGGCGCTCGGTCGCGGACTCATTGACTTTGGCGATGTCGAAGGCGCCGCCGGCGGAGAGGTTGCCGCCGGTTTTTTCCTTGCTGTCGCTGCTGCCGGCGCCCAGATCGATATTGCCGGACAGCTTGCTTTCCTTACGCGTTTGGGTCGATTCCGCCGCCTGCAGTGCGACTTTGTTGCCCGCGCGCAGGCTGACGTCGCCCTGGCTCTTGACGTCGGTGCCCTGCAGCGTCAGATCGCGGCCCGCCTTCAGCTCCACACCCTGGCCGCTGACGTTGCCGACCTGCGCCGTGCTGCTGCTGCTTTCACCGTTGTTGGTGCCGCCGCCGAAACCGGCGCCGAAGTTTTTGCTGTCGGCGGTGAAGCCACCTTTGGCGGACGCTTTGACGTTAAAGCCGCTGTGGTTCTCGCTCTGTTTGTCGCTGGCCTGATCGAAGCGGATATCGCCGCCGGCGTTGACGGCGGTTTTACCGCTGCCGCCGTTCAGCGCGGTACCCTGATAGACCGCGTCTTTTTTCACGTTGACGTTGATGCCATTGGCCGCGTCGATCGAGCCGGCCACCGCCTGGCTGGCGCTGCTGTTGCTGCGCTGGGTGCTGCCTTCGCCCTTGGCGTCCACGGTCAGATCGCTGCCGGTGGTGGTGTAGACGCGCACGCCGGCGCTGCCGCGGGTGTCGCGGCTCTGCTCGTCCTGACGGTTTGCCGCGGCTTCGCTGCGGTGGCTGTCCGCCGTCAGGTTGACCGCGCCTTTGCTCGCCTGGTACTGCGTGCCCTGATCGCGCACTTCGCCTTTGGCGTTGATGTCGATACTGCCGGCTTGCACCGAGCTGACCACCGCCTGCGAGCTGCTGCTGCGTTTTTCGCTGCTGCCGCCCTGTGCGCCGATATCCAGGCCGACGTTAGGCGCGCCGATGCCGCCGATGTCGTTGATGACGCCGGTGGCGTCCAGCTTGGCCGCCTTGCCGACCGCGCGCTCGACCGGACGGGTCACGGCGCTGTAATCGACGTTGGCGCCGATGTTCACGCCGACGTCGGTTTTGGTGGTGGTGGTGCTGGCGGTGTCGGCGGCGGCAAGGTGATCGACGCCGGCGGCGTTTTCTTGATAGGCGCCGCCGACGCTGTGCTGCGCGCCTTGCTGGGTCAGCTTGTCGCGGGCGTTGATCGTCAGATTGCCTTTGACGTCGCTGCCGGAGGTGATCGCCTTGCTGCTTTGCGTCTGGGTTTTGCTGTTCTCGTAGCCGGCTTCCACGCCGCTGCCGAGTTTGTCGATGCCGCCGGTGTAATAGAAACCGCCGCCGATCTTGGTTTGCTCGGTGTTTGAGGCCGTTTTGTCGTCGGCCGCCAGGAACGAAACCTTATTGCCGCTGACGCTGGCGTCGCCTTTGTCGGCGACCAATTTGGAGCCGCTGAAGGTCACGTCCTTCTCCGCCTTGAGCTTCACGCTGCCGCCGCTGAGGCTTGAGGCGCTATTCTCGGTGCGGGTGGTTTTCTCGCTGTCGCGGGTGTGCTCGATGCGCAAACCGGCGCGGTACTGCTTGTCGCCGGCTTCTTTGGCGTAGCCGTTAACGGTGAGCGCGGTCTTCTGCTCGTCGATGTTCTGCTGCCGCTCGGCGGCCTTGACGTTGATGTTGCCGGTCTTCGACTCGACGCTCAGCTCACCGCCGCTGGCGACCTGGCTGCCGATCACGTCGGCATCCTTGTGGCTGACCAGCGTCAGGTTGGTGTCGGACTTCAGCTCGCTGGCGGTGCTGCTCTGGTAGCTGTTGTCGGCCTTGTGCGAACTGCTGGTGATGTTGAAGGCGGTGCCGGTGCGCGCGTCGATTTTGTCCACGGTGGTGCTCAGCGCGTTGTCGATGCGCAGGCCGCCGTGGGTGGCGGTGACTTCGCCGCCTTTCTGACCGCGAGCCTTGCTGCCGGTAATGGTGACGCCTTGCTGACCGTTCAGGCGCAGGGTGCCGCCGCTGGTCAATTCGGAAGCGTGGCTGATCTCGCGGCGATTGCTGTTGTTCTTGTTGTCGCCGCCGCCGATGCCGCCCCAGGAAGTTTTGTCATCGCGCACCGCTTTGGCGTTGGCGGTTTTCTGCACCCCGACCTGGATCTGGTTGTCTGCATCGATCGTCAGATCGCGCTGGGCGTGAATCTTGGCGCCCTGAGTCGAGACATTGCGACCGGCTTTCAACGTCAGTTCGCCCTCGCTGCGCAGTTCGCTGGCCTTCAGGCTTTCGCTTTCGTCGCTGCTGCTCCATCTGCCGGTGCGCAGGCTGGAGGTGTGGTTGCGTTGGTAGCCGCGCTCGCTGGATTTGTCCTTCTCCACCAGCCCGGCAAGGTGTACGTCGCGCGCCGCTTTGACGCTCAGCGCGCGGTCGGCGCTGACGTTGGCGCCCAGCAGTTTCACGTCTTCCTGGGTGCTGATGAGTTTGGCGCTGCCGCTGGCGGCGACGGTGCTGCCCGCCTGCTGCAGTTGCTCGCGTTCGCGGGTAACGTCGTATTGCCAGGAGTAGAACCAGCGATCGTCGGTATGGCCTTGCGTCTGCTTCAACTGCTGGCCGTCGAGCGTCAGTTTGCCGCCCTGCAGCGTAATGTCTTCGCCGCGGATATCGGTGGCGGTGAGGTGCGCGTGATTATCCGCCACCAGGCTGATGTTCTTGCCTTTCAGTTCGGTGCGGGTCAGCTTCTGGCTGCTGCTGCGATCGTTGACGTAGATGCCGCCACGGTAATTTTGATAGTTATCGCCGCCGTTTTTGTTGCTGCTGGCGTCGTCGACGCGGCTTTCGCTGCGAATGTCGTAGGCCTTCACCTTGAGTTCATCGCCGGCGGTCAACGAGCCGGCCAGCTTCACGCCGCTGCCCTGCGCGGTGTTGATGATGTTGATGCGCCCGGCCTGCATGCTGCCGAGGTAGTAGCTGTCCAGCGCGGTCGGCATCTGTTGGCTAGCCTGCACCGTGCCGTCGCGCGCCACACGGTTAAGGCCGCTGATGGCGTTGATCGTCGCCGAGGTCACTTTACCATTCGACTGTTTGAAATCTTGCACGATCACTTCGCCGCGGCTGTCGATCTTCGGCGCGATCAGGTCCAGTACGCCGCCGGCGTTCAGGGTGCCATTGAGGCTCAGAGTGTTGCGGTTGCCGAAGGTGCTGTAACCCTGCAGCACGCCGTTTTCCACCAGCGGGTTGCCGACCACCAGTGAGGAATGGCTGGTATTGATGAACCCGCAGCCCTGACAGCTGATGCCGTTCGGGTTGGCCAGCACGTAGTCGGCCGCCATGCCGAAGATCTCTTGCTGGCCATGCAGCAGAGACGGGTTGCGGCCGATCACTTCGTTGAGGATCACGCTGGCTTCGCGTCCGCCCAGATTGGGGTTGGCGCCCAGTTGGCCGGCCAGCTGCGACAGTCCCGCCTCGCGGGAGTTGTTCAGCACCGCGCCGGGCTGGTTGACGTTGAAGTCCTGATATTGGTTGTGCGACAGCCCGTTGCCGTTCGGCGCGACGATATCGACCACCTGCGCGCCGGTGGCGGCGGTGGAGACGCCGGGGCCGTTGGCGCCGTTGGCCGCAACGATCTCTGCGGCGTAGGCGCCGGCGGAAGCGGCGAGAATAATCGCCAGCGCAGCGGCCAGTTTACCTGCCGCCGAAAGTCTGAAGTTATTATTTTTCATCCATGTCTCTCCGTATATTGCCGTGGGGTCCTGCAAAACTGTTGATTAAAAGGTGTAAGAAAAGCGGGCCAACACCTGAACGGGATCTTCCGGCGTAGCGTGGTTGGACAAAATCCAGCCGCGGCTGACCTCCAGATCGACCAGCGCTCGTTGATAACGCAATGTGGCGCCGGTGCTTATACCGGCGCTGCTGCGCCAGCCAGAGTTGTCCTGACGCGGCAGAATGCGGCCGACGTCGGCGCCGAGGCGCGGCGTCAGCGTGGTGGCGCCCAGATTGAAACTGCGCGACAGCGTATTCTGCAGATACCAGCCGTTGTCCCCGGACTGGGTGCTGCGGCTGAAGCCGCGTACGGCGCTGCGATCGGTGAGGCTCAGCCACTCCACGCCGGGCAGCGGATCGCGGCTGTACTGGCCGTAGAACAGGTTGTTGAGCTGATAGGTGGCGTCGCCCAGCCTGAGGCGCTGGCTGAGGTTGGCGAACAGCTTGCCCTTGGTGAACTGGCTGTCGAGGTGCACCGAACTCGGGTGGCGGCCGGCCCCCAGCCACGGCATCCCCTGCTCGACGCTGAGGTTGGCGCTGAACACGCCATTGGGCAGAATTTGCAGGTGGCTGGCGCTCAGTTCGGCCAGGGTCAGCGTTGGGCTGCTGACCTCAAGGCGCACGCTTTCGAAGTAGTTATCGATGCGCTTGTAGGTCAGCTGGCCGCTCAGGCTGTCTATCTGATCGTGATCGCGATAAAACACGTAGTCGCTGCGCAGCCCGTACTGTTGGGTCTGGCCGTGCAGTTTGACCACGTTGTGCGGCAACTGCTGGTGGTTTTCATAGGACGAGAAGCTGGCGAACCCGCTGAAGGTGAACGCGCCGTACGGCAGCGAATAGAGCAGGGTATAGGCGCGATTATAGCGGTGAGCCGGATTTTCCAGCGTGCTGTTGGCGTTCAGGCTGACAAAGTCCGACAGGCCGAACGGGCTGTCCAACGTGGCGGTGGCGCGCGCCAGCCACCGGCCGGTGCTTTTTTGGCCGTAATTATCCGTGCCGGCGGTAATCAGCCAGGGCTTGGCATGCTGATTGCGCAAACGAATAACCGAACCGCCAATCTGGCGGCCGGGCAATATATCCAGCTTGGTGGTATTCGATTGCAAACGGTTGGCCTGATCCAATCCCTGATCAAGCTCGGTTAATTTCAACGGCTTGCCTTCCAGCCCCGGAAATAATAAACGGCTGTTGACCCAGCGATCGCCGCCTTCTATTTTCTCGATAAATCCTTCGGTCACGCTTAACCCCAATTCTCCTTGTGAATTAGGGCGAACAATTTGCACGCGCGCGGTGATATAGCCTTTTTGCACATAAAGGCGCGTTAATTCACGGGTCAGGCGATTGATATCGTTGCTGCTGATGCACTGTTCCGGCAGCGCGCTCAGGGCCGATAAATCGGCCGGCGAGAGCAGGGTGACACCCTGCAGATAAACGCCGGCGATCGGCAGGCACTGCGCGGACTGCGGCAGGGCGGGCGCGGCCGGTTCCGGTTCCGCCAGCAGGCGCTGTTGCTTCAGCTGCTGGTAGCGGCGTTGCTCAATCAACTGGTTGACTTCACGCGTGCTGTCTTGCAGCGCGCGGCGCGACTCCCCCATCGACATATCCTGCATCATGTGGGAGTCCGGCAGGGGGTCAGCGGAAAGGGCCGTGCTGACCAACAGCGTCAAGGCGGTGATTTTTTTTATCATTGTAATCCATTATGAGAGGCCGCCGGGGCAGCCAGCCCAATCCATGAGGTTAACCACGGGCGGCCGACGGCCGGCCCGAAATAATGAGCGACATGCACATTGCGAGATATCTTGATTTGCCGCAGCAAATAAGACGGTGGGTATATATCTAAATAATAATTAGGCTGCTTCTTTTATGGCGGGCAACCCTGGTGACTTAATTAATTAAAAAAAGTGGAGCATCTCTTCCTCTTGCCAACATTATCGGCATGGATAGGAAGAATCTGAATTTTTATTTTTCACGGATGATAGGGTATGGGGGAAATTATGACAATCCGACCAGTGGGAAATACGAAATTTCGCAGGGAAGAAAAGGGACGCAATTGTTTGCGTCCCTGCAGGCGGTTTATTTTTTCTTGATAGGGCGGCCGGACCAATAACCCGCCAGCAGCGAACCGGAGAGGTTGTGCCAGACCGAGAACAGCGCGCCCGGCAGCGCGGCCAGCGGCGAGAAGTAGATTTTGCCCAGCGTGGCCGCCAACCCGGAGTTCTGCATGCCCACTTCGATCGCCAGCGTGCGGCAGGTGGACTCGTCGAAGCCGAACAACTTGCCGCCCCAATAGCCGCTCAGCAGACCGATGCCGTTGTGCAGGATCACCGCGACGATCACCACCAGACCGACCGAGGCGATATGGCTTTGGCTGCCCGCCACCACCGCGCTGATGATCGCCAGAATGCACGCCATCGACAGCGCCGGCAGCAGTGGCTCGATGCGTTTCACTGCCTTGGTCAGGGTATGGTGGACGATCAGGCCCAGGCCGATCGGGATCACCACGATCTGCAGAATGCTCAACAACATGCCCATGATATCGACGCTGATCTTGGCGTCGACGTACAGACGGGTCAGCAGCGGCGTGGCGAACACCCCCACCAGCGTTGAGACCGCCGAGATGGTCACCGACAGCGCTACGTCACCCTTGGCCAGATAGATCATCACGTTGGACGCGGTGCCGCTGGCCACGCTGCCCACCAGCACCATGCCGGCGGACAGATCCGGCGGCATGCGGAACAGCATCGCCAGGAGCCAGGCCGCCAGCGGCATGATCAGATAATGCAGGAAGATGCCTGCCGCCACCGGGCCGGGGCGCGCCAGCACGCGTTTGAAGTCGTCGAGCCGCAGCGTGACGCCCATGGCGAACATGATCAGCATCAGCAGCGGGCTGACGTAGGGGCCGATACCGGTAAAGGTGGTCGGCGTGTAATAAGCGGCGACGGACAGCAGTATCGCCCAGAGGGGGAATAAGCGCGTGAGCAGTGCCAGCATGCAGGTTTTCCTTAGCCAGATTGAGAACGGCGGGTGTGGTTGTGTTTTTATTGCGGGCTCAACATGCTGAACCCCTGCAGGTTTTGAACGGATTTTTTAGACGCAGGGGCGCAGCATGCTGCGCCCGCAATCAGGATAATGACTTATTCGAACAGGTTGTGATGCAGGGTACGCACCACCTGCTCGGCTTCTTCGCCCGGCACCAGGAAGCACAGGTTATAGCTGCTGGCGCCGTAGCAGATCAGGCGGATATTGAACGGATCGAGCACGCCAAACACCTCTTTGCCCACGCCGCAGGCGCGTGACAGCTGGTTGCCGATGATCGCCACCAGCGCCAGGTTTTCTTCCACTTCCACCCGGCACAGCGACGACAGTTCAGTCAGCAGTGAGGTGGTCAGCAAGCTGCCGCCGACGGAGGTGGCGCCGGTGGTGTCCATGGTCAGCGCGATGCTGACTTCCGAAGTGGTGATCAGATCGACGGAGACATTATGGCGCGCCAGGATGTTGAACACCTCGGCCAGGAAACCGCGCGCGTGCAGCATGTTCAGGCTGTGCAGCGTCAGCAGCGTTTGCTTGCGGCGCAGCGCCAGCGCGCGGAACAGCGGCGGGTTCTCGGTGGTGTTGCACACCAGCGTGCCGCCGGCCGCCGGATCCTTGCTGGAGCCGACGAACACCGGAATATCGCTGCGCACCGCCGGCAACAGGGTGGCCGGATGCAGCACTTTAGCGCCGAAGGTGGCCATTTCCGCCGCCTCTTCGAAACCGATTTTGTCGATGCGCTTGGCCGCCGGCACCACGCGCGGATCGGTGGTGTAGATGCCCGGCACGTCGGTCCAGATATCCACCCGGCCGACGCCGAGCGCCTCGCCGAGCAGCGCGGCGGTATAGTCGCTGCCGCCGCGGCCGAGCGTGGTAGTGCGGCCTTTCGGCTCGCTGCCGATAAAGCCCTGGGTGACCACCAGCGCTTCCTGCAGGCGCGGCTGCAACTGCGACCGGGCCAGTTCGCTGAGCGCGGCGCTGTCCGGCACGGCGCGGCCGAAGTGATCGTCGGTGCGCATTACTTTGCGCACGTCGAACCATTCGGCCTGCACGTTGCGGGCGCGCAGGATTTCAACGAACAGCAGGGTGGACATCAGCTCCCCATGGCTGACCAGTTCGTCGGTCAACGCCGTCGAGGTGGCCAGCGACGCGGCCTCCGACAGCATGGCGATGTTTTCCAGCAGGCGGTCTATCTCGTCGCGGATCACCGCAGGCGCCGCGAGGCGATCGAGGATGGCGTACTGGATGCGACGAATTTCATCAAGCTGGTAGTTGCGTTTGTCGGCCTCGCAACCTTCGGCCAGGGCGACCAACAGGTTGGTGACGCCCGCCGAGGCGGACAACACCACCAGGCGGACCTGCGGATTGGCCAGCACGACGTCGGCGCTGCGGTTCATGGCTTCAAAGTCGGCGACGCTGGTGCCGCCGAACTTGGCTACCACGGTGGAATTCTGGGGTGCTGCTTGGTTCATCTAGAAACCTCGTGTCAGGGATGCCCGTTTGGGGCACTGTAATTCCATAGCCTTGGCACAAGGAGAGAGCGGTAAACAGGGGGCAGGCGTAGAGGTCAGGCTACGATACACCCAGAAGCGCCCCACCTTGTCGATCGCCCTGTGGCGATCCCCTGGTGACAACCCAGGGGATTCAGCCCCTGTAGTCGATACGATAATGGCCGGCCATTATCGTACCTCGGCGTCGCTCCCCCTCGGGTGCCGTCAACGGAGAAACGGCTCCTCTGACACTCTACCTGGGCGACGCGCCTCTTCTGGCTTGCGCACCGGGTGCGCAAGTAGGCTGTTAGGAATAGCCGGTTATCGCCATTCTGTCAACGTACAGACGGTGAGGGATTTTCATCTTGCACCAGCGCGATAAGCGTACAGGGCATCGCGGGCGTGGAACCGGCGCCAATCGGTTGCAGAGAACCGTCTTCCTTTTGGCTGAATAGCGGAATAACGCCCTGATGTTTCTCCAAATACTCCAGCCAACCGAAATTTTCGTTCAATTTGGTCGCTTTGATGGTGGCCCCTCTGGCGAGCAGGCTGCTCAGGCGGCCGTAGGTGGCTTCCTGATTAAATAAAATTTCATGCCGGCGGAAACGCGAACTTTCCGCGCTGGCGCCGCGCCCTTTCAGCGGCGCCCCCGAACGGATGGCGAACACGTGATCTTCGCCGAAGAGATGGCCGAAGTGGTAGACCGCCAGCGCGTTTTGGTGGCGATTGGGCGACAGCGCCAGTACCTGGGCGATATTGCTCAGATCGAGGTAGTTCTCGGCGTGTTCGGAGTAGGCGTGGCCATAGTAGGCCGGAATGCCGTCCATGCGCGCCTGACGGTAGTATTCCCAACTGCTGTCGGTGACGATCACCGGCACGTTCAGCTTGATCAGCGCCTGCGCCAGCATGCGCGCCACGCTGTTGGCGCCGACGATCAGCACGCCGCGCGGTTTCTGCTGCTGCACCCGCAGCCAGCGCGCCATCATGCCGCTGGTCAGGCTTTGCAACACCACGGTGCCGATGATGATGGCGAACACCACGGTCACCAGCCGGTCGGCGCCCTGATAGCCGCTGCGCTGCAGCGTCAACGCGAACAGCGAGCTGACCGCCGCGGCGACGATGCCGCGCGGGGCGATCCAGCACAGCAGCAGCCGATCGCGCCAGTGCAGGGAAGAGCGCCAGGTCGACACCGCGATGCACAGCGGCCGGGCGATGAACTGCACCGCCAGCAGCAGCAGGAGCAGCGGCCAGCCCATGTGCCACAGCGCCTGGATGTCGAGCCGCGCCGCCAGAATGATGAACAGCGCCGAGATCAGGATCGCCGACAGCTCCTCTTTGAACGCCAGAATATCGCTGGTGTCCACGTCGCGCATGTTGGCCAGCCAGATGCCCATCACCGTGACGGTCAGCAGGCCGGATTCGTCGGCGATGGCGTTGGAAACGCCGAAGGCGGTCAGCATGATCGCCAGCACCGCCAGGTTCTGCAGATAGCGCGGCAGCCAGACGCGGCGCAGCGCCAGGCCGAGCAGGTAGCCGAACAGCGCGCCGGCGATCAGGCCGACGGCGGCGGTCACGCCCAGCGTCCAAAACAGGTGGGTATAGGACTCCGCATTCTGCTTCAGCACGATAAACTCGAACACCAGCAGGGTGAAGATGGCGCCGACCGGATCGATGACGATCCCTTCCCAACGCAACACCTGGTTAATGTTGGCGTTCGGCCGCACCACGCGCATCAGCGGGGCGATCACCGTCGGCCCGGTCACTACCGTCACCGCGCCGATCAGCGCCGCCAGCTCCGGCGGGAAATCCAGCAGCCACCAGCTGGCGAGGCTGATGACCAGAAAGGTAACCAGCATGCCGACGGTGACCAGGTTGCGCACCACGCCGCCGAGGCCGCGTATCTCCTCGAAGCGCAGCGTCAGCGCCCCCTCGAACAGGATGATCGCCACCGACAGCGACACCAGCGGAAACAGCAGATCGCCGAACAGCAGATCCGGCTGCACCAGATGCACCGTCGGGCCGAGCACGATGCCGAACAGCAGCAGCGGCAAAATGGCCGGCAGGCGCAGCAACCAGGCCAGCCACTGCGCCAGCAGCGACGCCAGACCGATAAGCACCAACATGAGCGGGGCGGATAATTCCATAAGCGAGATCCCTTTCAAATGACGAAATAAGCGACGATGACACAGCCTGATGACAATTCGGCAACCCCGATAACAGGCCGTTAGCCAAAAGTATAGAGTGAAAGCTGAAACGAGGCGGCAATGCGTTGACAGTTAGCGCCTATCGCAAGAAAAGAGATCATAATCACAGTCGAACAGGCTACAATCGGACAAACGCGTCATTTTTATTCTCAAGCCTAAGAGTGTTGCTATGAAAAATATCAATCCTAGTCAAACCGCTGCTTGGCAAGCCCTGCAGCAACATTATGCACAGATGAAAGACGTACGGATCGCCGACCTGTTCGCCCAGGACAGCGATCGTTTCTCCAGGTTCTCCGCGACCTTCAACGACCAAATGTTGGTGGACTATTCCAAGAACCGCATCACGCAGGAAACCCTGGAGAAGCTGCAGGCGCTGGCGAAAGAAACCGATCTGCAAGGCGCCATCAAATCGATGTTCGCCGGTGAGAAAATCAACCGCACCGAAGATCGCGCGGTGCTGCATATTGCCCTGCGCAACCGCAGCAACAGCCCGATCCTGGTCGACGGCAAAGACGTGATGCCGGAAGTGAACGCGGTATTGGCCAAGATCAAACAGTTCTGCGCGCGCGTCATCGGCGGCGAGTGGAAAGGCTACACCGGCAAGCCGATCACCGATGTGGTGAACATCGGCATCGGCGGTTCGGATCTCGGCCCATACATGGTGACCGAAGCGCTGCGCCCTTATAAAAACCACCTAAACATGCACTTCGTCTCCAACGTCGACGGCACCCACATCGCCGAAACGCTGCAGCCGCTGAATCCGGAAACCACGCTGTTCCTGGTGGCCTCCAAAACCTTCACCACTCAGGAAACCATGACCAACGCCCACAGCGCGCGCGACTGGTTCCTGAGCAGCGCCGCCGATCAACAGCACGTGGCCAAGCACTTCGCCGCGCTGTCCACCAACGGCAAAGCGGTGGCTGAGTTCGGCATCGATACCGACAACATGTTCGAATTCTGGGACTGGGTCGGCGGCCGCTACTCCCTGTGGTCGGCGATCGGTTTGTCGATTGCGCTGTCCATCGGTTATGACAACTTCGAGCAGCTGCTGAGCGGCGCGCACGCCATGGACAAGCACTTCGCCGAAACGCCGGCGGAGAAAAACCTGCCGGTGTTGCTGGCGCTGATCGGTATTTGGTACAACAACTTCTTTGGCGCCGAAACCGAAGCCATTCTGCCGTACGATCAGTACATGCACCGTTTTGCCGCTTACTTCCAGCAGGGCAACATGGAATCCAACGGCAAGTACGTCGATCGCAACGGCAACCCGGTGGATTACCAGACCGGTCCCATCATTTGGGGCGAGCCGGGCACCAACGGCCAGCATGCGTTCTATCAGTTGATCCACCAGGGCACCAAGCTGGTGCCGTGCGATTTCATCGCACCGGCCATCAGCCATAACCCGCTGGGCGATCATCACGCCAAACTGCTGTCCAACTTCTTCGCTCAGACCGAAGCGCTGGCGTTCGGCAAGTCGCTGGAAGTGGTGGAAGCCGAGTTCGCGGCGCAGGGCAAAACTCCTGAGCAGGTCAAGCACGTGGCGCCGTTCAAGGTGTTTGAAGGCAACCGGCCGACCAACTCGATCCTGCTGCGCGAAATCACCCCGTTCAGCCTGGGCAGCCTGATCGCGCTGTATGAGCACAAGATCTTCACCCAGGGCGCGATCCTGAACATCTTCACCTTCGATCAGTGGGGCGTGGAGCTGGGCAAACAGCTGGCTAACCGCATCCTGCCGGAGCTGGCGGGCAGCGAGAAAATCAGCAGCCACGACAGCTCGACCAATGCGCTGATCAACCGCTTCAAGGAATGGCGCTAAGCGCCTGAGCTGAAGCCAATAAAAAACCCGCCGCGGCGGGTTTTTTTACGTCTGCAAAAAATTACAGGTTGATCGGCACTTCGAAGCTGATGCCTGCACCCACGTCATCGGCGGTGCTGTGATCGCTGTCGGTGTACCACAGGCTGGTATCGAACTTAACCTGAGAATCGAAGCTGTAACCCCAGCCGAGCTGAATGCCTTTCAGCGTATCGGAACGCGGGAACGCCCGGTTGATGGTTTGGTTGTTCGGGTTCACCTTGGCGTACACCAGACGGGTGCTCCAACGTTGGCCATCGTCCAGCACCATTTCCACGCGCCCGGACAGCATCTGGCCGTCGCCGCCCATCGCGTGGCCCAGCGGATAACCTTGCTGGTAGTAACCGCCCCGATAGATGTAGTGGTTGTACATCACGTTGTTGGCGTTGCCGTTAGAGCGGGTATCAGAACCTTCGATATGCCAGTTGATCGTGGTCGGGCCCCATTCCGGATGGCCTTCAAGCCCCAGCATGTAAGCGTTATGCGAAGGCAACATGCCTGCTTCATCTTCACCGGTGATCTGGCCATAAAAGCTGACCGGCATGCCGATGAGCGGCTGCAGCTTGAGTTTGAAGTCAAAACCGCCCAACTGGTTGCCCGGATCGTTTTTCGGATCGCCGGTGTTATCGTTGCCGGTTACGCCATCCCAGAAGGAACTCCAGGAGTGCGGACGGCCATCACCACCCCACATCATGACGCGTGAAGCGCCCAGCTCCAGAAAGTCGGTCGGCATCATGGTCAGGCGGCCACCGATCAGCTTGGTGTCCGGTACGGCTGCGTATTGCGACAGCTGGCCGGCGGACAGCTGGTATTGCCAGCGGCCGATCCACGACAGCCACGGGGTTTCAAACGGCGATTGGTCGGCGCGCTGCAGCATAAAGCCGGCCACCGGGCGCGCGGCGTCGGAGCGGATCAGGCTGCCGTCGTAACCCGGGCCCCACCACTGGGAAACCTCGCCGAAGGAGAGCCATTGGTTCCAGATTTTCACTGCGCCGTAGGAGCCGTTCATGTTGAATTTGGAACCGTCGCTGACGCGCTGATCGCCTTCCACCGAGCCCTGCAGACGCACGTCCCAGAACTCGCCGTTGGCGCCGGCGCCGATGGTCAGGCGATCGTCGGCGTACTCGTTTTGGCCGAAGCCCTGCGGGGTGCCGGGTTTATCGGTCGACGCGTAACCGCTGACGCGGATGTTGGCTTTCAGAGCATCGACACGGCGCTGCACGCGGTCGATGACGTTTTTCTCGGTGTTGGTCACCGGCTTGGCCTGCGCGATAACGGAACTGATCTCTTCTTGACTCAGCGGCCAGGTGGACAGGCTGACGTTGATGACGCCGCGGTCAGACAACCAGGCGAGATCGTTACGCAGATCGTTGTCAGGGGCTACCAGGCCGGCGGCGTGGCCGGACAATGCACAGTTAAACAGGCCCGCAGCGACCAGTCCGTTAAGTTTAGCGCGCATAAAGAATTCCCTTGTTAATTCGAGGTTATTGGTTTTATGTAAAGATCTCTGTGACCCATGATAGTTGACATTTCGATTTGCTACAAATCTATAAGGCAGAAACATCTTATTATAACGTGATGAATTAAATGGGGTTTAAAGTGCTTTCACCTGGGACGGAATTTTTAGGACAATGCCTATATTGGCAGGGTTGAATCATATAAGCGGTATTCAGAGAGAGGTTTTATGGCAAAAACGTCGCGTTCGATCATGATAGCGAAGGGGCTGCAGCGAGTGCTGAACGTGGGCTTGTTGCTGCTGGCGGCAATTCTGGTGGTGTTTCTGGTCAAGGAAACCATCCATCTGGCGAAGGTGTTATTTATCAACAGCGAAGAGTCGTCTTCTTACCTGTTGATTGAAGGCATCGTGATTTATTTCCTGTACTTTGAATTTATCGCCTTGATCGTCAAGTATTTTGAGTCGGGTTATCATTTCCCGCTGCGCTATTTTATTTACATTGGCATTACCGCGATTATTCGTTTGATTATCGTGGACCACAAAAACCCCATCGATACCCTGATCTACGCCGCGGCGATATTGGTGCTGGTGGTGACGCTCTATCTGGCCAATACCGATCGGCTGAAACGGGAGTAGCGATAAAAATGGCGGCCAAAGGCCGCCAAAGACACCGGATATAATTACCCGTCGTCTTTCAAGCGACAGCGTTGTTGACTGCACTCGCTAACCCCAGTTACTTACTGAAGTAAGCGCCTGGGCTTAGCGAGCTGGTCGCCTCGCTGTAACTTGAAATCCATAGGGTAAAAGATAAGGAAAAACATCAAACGCACTGCAGTGGCACAAATTACCCCTTCACGCCGCCGGCCGTCAGGCCGCCCACCAGCCAGCGCTGCGCCAGCAGGAACACGGCGGTAATCGGTATCGCCGACAGCACCGCGGCGGCGGCGAAGTCGCCCCACAGGTAGTTCTGCGGGTTGAGATATTGCTGCATCCCCACCGCCAGCGTGTAGCTGTTCACATCGCGCAGCAGCAGCGACGCCACCGGCACTTCGGTGATGGCGGCGATAAATGACAGAATGAATACCACCGCCAGAATCGGCACCGACAGCGGCAACAGCACCAGACGGAATGCCTGCCACGGCGTGGCGCCATCCAGCGCCGCCGCTTCTTCCAGCGAATTGTCGATAGTTTCGAAATAGCCCTTGATGGTCCAGACGTGCAGCGCGATGCCGCCCATGTAGGCGAAAATCACGCCGCCGTGGGTGTTCAGGCCGATAAACGGAATGTACTGGCCCAGGCGATCGAACAGGGCGTACAGCGCCACCAGCGACAGCACCGCCGGGAACATCTGGAAGATCAGCATGCTTTTCAGCAACGTGCTCTTGCCGCGAAAACGCATGCGTGCGAAGGCGTAGGCGCAGGTGGTGGACAGCGTCACGATGCCGATGGCGGTGATCGCCGCGATCTTGATGGAGTTCCACAGCCACAGCAGCACCGGGAACGGCGGCGGCGTCACGCTGCCGTCGGCGTGGGTGACGCTGAAGCCAAGCGCCAGCCGCCAGTGATCCCAAGAGAGGGTTTCCGGTATCAGGCTGCCGGTGGCGAAGTTGCCGGAGCGCAGCGAGATGGCGACCACCATCAGCAGCGGAAACATGATCAGGGCGATAAAGCACAGCATCAAGATATGGGTGACCCGCAGGCGCAGGCGCTGGGATTTGGGTTGAACCATGGCCATCGTTATTCTCCCTAATCAAAGTTCATCTTGCTGGCTTTCAAATTCAGGATCGCCAGCGCGCCCACCAGCAGGAAGATCAGCGTGGCGATGGCGGCCGCCAGGCCGAAGTCTTGCCCGCCGCCGCCTTCGAAGGCGATGCGGTAGGTGTAGCTGACCAGCAGATCGGTATAGCCGGCCGGCGTAGTGGTGCCGATCATGTCCGGGCCGCCGTTGGTCAGCAGCTGGATCAGCACGAAGTTGTTAAAGTTGAAGGCGAAGCTGGCGATCATCAGCGGCGTCAGCGGCTTGATCAGCAGCGGTAAGGTGATGCGGAAGAAGTTTTGCCACGGGTTGGCGCCGTCCATCGCCGAGGCCTCGTACAGATCGTCCGGGATCGCTTTCAGCAGCCCCATGCACAGGATCATCATGTACGGGTAGCCGAGCCAGGTGTTGACGATCAGGATCATGCTCTTGGCGGTGAGCGGATCGCTGAACCAGGCGGGTTTGATGCCGAACAGATGGCTGAGCATCATGTTGATTTCGCCGAAGCTCTGGTTGAACAACCCTTTGAAGATCAGGATCGAGATGAACGACGGCACCGCATAGGGCAGGATCAGCAGCACGCGGTAGATCGCCTTGCCTTTCAGCGCCTCCCACTGCACCACGCAGGCCAGCACCATGCCGACCGCCACGGTGAGGATCACCGTCATCACCGAGAACACGATGGTCCAGATGAAGATCGATACGAACGGTTTCTTGATGCCCTCGTCCTGCAGCACCCGCAGGAAGTTTTTCCAGCCGGTGGTGACGGTATAGCCCGGGCTCAGGGTTTCCTGCGCCCAGCCGCCGTCGGCGTTGATCGCCTGATAGAAGCCGATGTCGCCGTTCGGCCGGTAGCGCACCTGGGTCTGGTTATTGGTCAGCGTACTGCCGTCTTTGTCCAGCGCATACAGCGGACGGGTGCCGGAGAACTGGCGCAGTGAACTCATGCGCAATTCACCGCCGTCGGGCAGTTGCGCCACCAGCTGGCTCAGCGCCTGCCGGTTCTGGGTGATCACCCGCAGCGTGGCGCGCTCGCCCTGCGGCGCGGCGCTCTGTGTGGTCAATGTCAGGGTTTGCGGCGCCGCGGCGTCGAGGCGGAAAGGCTCGGAGAGCAGCGGCTGTTCACTGTCCGGTGGCGTCAGCTGCAGGCGCCACTGCTGATTTTCCGCCGGGTAGAGGCCGAAGGTGAAGGTTTTGCCACTCTGGAACTGGCGTTGCATCAGCACCGATTGCGCGCGCTCAAAGGTCAGCTGGTTGGTGCTGCTGTAGTTGGTAAAGGCGATGGCGATGGTGCAGATCAGCGGGAACAGGACGAACAGCCCCATGCCGGCGATGCCGGGATACACATAGCGCCAGGCGTAGGCGCGGCGGTTGGCGAAGACGTAAAGCCCGGCGCTGACCAGGATCAGCGTCAGGATGGCGAACAGGTATTCACCCTGTGCATACATCAACACAATCAGGTAGCAGGTCACCAGGCTGAACAGGCCGACCACCAGCCATTTCAGCGCGTCGCTTTGCCACCACTTCGATTTTTTACGCGCGGGCGTCCCGGCGTGAGCGAATTGCATAGGGCGTTCCTTTCTGTGAAGCAACGGCGGAGCGCCACGGCGCCCCGCACGACGTCGTTACTTGGTGATACGGGTCTGTACGTCGTCCAGCGCGGCTTTCACCGTCTGACGGCCGCTGACGGCGTTGATCACCGCGCTGCGTTCGGCGTACCAGAAGGCGCTCATCTGCGGGATGTTCGGCATGATTTCCCCGTTTTGCGAGTTCTGCATGGTGGCGGCGATCTTCGGATCTTTGGCCAGCGCTTCCTGATAGGACTTCAGCGCCACCGCGCCCAGCGGTTTGTCTTTGTTGACGTCCGCCAGCCCTTCGTTGGTCAGCAGGTAGTTCTCGAGGAACTCGGTCGCCAGCTCTTTATTCGGGCTGGCGGCGTTGATGCCGGCGGTCAGCACGCCGACGAACGGTTTGGACGGCTTGCCTTTGAAGGTCGGCAGCAGCGTCACGCCGTAGTTGATTTTGCTCTGCTCGATGTTGTTCCAGGCCCACGGCCCGTTGATGGTCATCGCGGTCTGGCCTTTGTTGAACGCGGCTTCGGCGATCGAGTAGTCGGTATCGGCGTTGATGTGTTTGTTTTTCACCAGATCGACGATGAACTGCAGGCCGGCCTGCGAACCGGCGTTGGCGACGCCGACATCCTTGATGTTGTATTTGCCGTTTTCATACTTGAAGGCATAACCGCCGTCGGCGGCGATGATAGGCCAGGTGAAGTAGGGTTCCTGCAGGTTCCACATGATGGCGCTCTTGCCGCCGGCGCGCAGCTGTTTGTCCAGCGCCGGGATCTCTTCCCAGGTCTTCGGCGGCTGTTTGACCAGGTCCTTGTTGTAAATCAGCGACAGCGCTTCGACGGCGATCGGATAGCCGATCAGCTTGCCGTCATAACGCACGGCGTCCCAGGTGAACGGGAACAGCTTGTCCTGGAAGGCTTTGGATGGGTGGATTTCGGCCAGCAGGCCGGACTGCGCATAGCCGCCGAAGCGGTCGTGGGCCCAGAAAATGATGTCAGGACCGTCGCCGGTGGCGGCCACCTGAGGGTATTTTTCTTCCAGCTTGTCCGGGTGCTCGACGGTGACCTTGATGCCGGTGTCTTTTTCGAATTTCTTGCCGACTTCCGCCAGGCCGTTATAGCCCTTGTCGCCGTTGATCCAGATAACCAGTTTGCCTTCCTCAATCTTGGCGAAGGCGGAAGAAGAGAGCACCAGGGTGGCCAGTGCCGAGAGCGCCAGCGTGCGGGCGAGGGTAATGCTGCGAGTCATAATCCAGTCCTTCTTTTTGTGGGCACATAAATCAAGGAGAGACGTTTCGCGGTAATAGTGGGTCACAACGCGACATATTCTCATCCTCCCCCCCTCTACGCCCCTGAGATGAGGAGTGTGATCCAGTTAACGTTGTGCTCTATTCTGTGGCGTCAGGCACAAAATAGGGGGGCGATTTTTGCCAGCCGGATCACAGATTTGCCTCAAGCGCGGAACTTCTCATCGCCGCGGTCGTTCTCTCATCCTCCCGCCTCCTCCCCCATGAAAAATCCTGTTACGGATGATTACCCTTTCCGGCGACTCCCGCACTATCGGCCCATCGATTTTTAACGCCACGCGCTGCAGGGATACCGGATTTATGTCGTCAATGCCTATCGCCACTCAGCCCACCCTGTACCGGATCCATCCGGCCAGTTTCCGTGACGGAAACGGGGACGGCGTGGGCGACGCGCTCGGCATGCTGGCGGCGCTGCCATACCTGAAAGCGCTGTCGATCGACGGCCTGTTGCTGCCGCAGACGTTGGCGCCGGAGGCCGAGGCGACGGTGACGGGCGAAGGGCTGACGCTGTGGTACGCCGACGAAGCACATCGCGTTCGCAATGCCGTCGCACCGCAGCGGTTCGCCCACGGCGCGCTGGCGCTCGACGTGATGCCGTTCAGCGCGGAAAAGCTGGTGGCGGTGCTGCACGCTCGCCGCGCCACGTTGGCGGACAGCCTGTGGAGCACCGGCGACGCCGATCAGCCTCGGGTGGTCAGCCGCTGGGGGCAGGGCGACCTGCGTTCCGCCGCCGCCTTTTTGACGCTGTTGGCGATGTTGCCGGCGCCGATCTGCCTGTATCAGGGCGAAGAGCTGGGGCTGCCGCATGCCGCCGGCCTGCAGGATCCGCGCGGCGCGCAAACGCCAATGCCGTGGCATGAAGCCCCCGAACAGGTCACCGCCGGGGAGATCAGCTGGTATCAGCAGGTGGCGATCGAACACCGCGCATTGGCCATCAGCCGCCAACAGCACGACAGCCACTCCACCTTACGTTACTGCCAGGCGCTGTTGGCCCTGCGCCGTTCGCCGCTCATCCAGCGCGGCGAGCTGAACGCGGTCAGCCAGCGGGACGGCGTGGTGCGCTTACTTATTACCCATCAGGATCAATGCCTTGAAGCGCTGATAAACCTGCAGCCTTATACTCAGGCGGCCGCGCCGTCTGAGGCGACCTTGCCGTTGGCATGGCAGCACGGCGCGCAGCAAGAGGGTCATCAATGGGTTTTGGCGGGCTTTGCCTCCGCCATTTTCACACGACATGTTAACTGCGAAAGCAGGGGAGTAACGCATGGCTAGCGTGACACTGCGCAGCGTTTATAAGGCCTTCGGTGAGGCCGTGATTTCCAAAGACGTCAATCTGACTATCGAAGACGGCGAGTTTGTGGTGTTTGTCGGGCCGTCGGGCTGCGGCAAATCGACGCTGCTGCGCATGATCGCCGGGCTGGAGGACATCACCTCCGGCGACCTGCTGATCGGCGAGAAACGTATGAATGAGGTGCCGCCTTCCGAGCGCGGCATCGGCATGGTGTTCCAGTCCTACGCGCTGTATCCGCACCTGTCGGTGGCGGACAACATGTCGTTCGGCCTGAAGCTGGCCGGCGCCAAGAAAGCGGAAATCAATCAACGGGTGAACCAGGTCTCCGAGGTGCTGCAGCTGGCGCACCTGCTCGATCGGCGGCCGAAGGCGCTGTCCGGCGGGCAGCGTCAGCGTGTGGCGATCGGCCGCACGCTGGTGGCCGAGCCGGACGTATTCCTGCTCGACGAACCGCTGTCCAACCTCGATGCCGCGCTGCGGGTGCAGATGCGCATCGAGATCTCCCGTCTGCACAAGCGCCTGCAGCGCACCATGATTTACGTCACTCACGATCAGGTCGAAGCGATGACGCTGGCCGACAAGATCGTGGTGCTCGACGCCGGTCGCGTGGCGCAGGTCGGCAAGCCGCTGGAACTGTACCACTACCCGGCCAACCGCTTCGTCGCCGGGTTCATCGGTTCGCCGAAGATGAACTTCCTGCCGGTCAAGGTCACCGCGGCGGAGCCGCGACAGGTGCAGGTCGAACTGCCCAACTGCCAACTGGTCTGGCTGCCGGTGGAAGGCGCGGGCGTTCAGCCCGGCGCCAACCTGTCACTGGGCATTCGTCCCGAACATCTGCTGCCCGGCGAAGCCTCTGAAGTGCGGCTTATCGGCGACGTACAGGTGGTGGAGCAGCTCGGTAACGAGACGCAAATCCACATCCAAATCCCGGCCATCCGTCAAAACCTGGTGTACCGCCAGAACGACGTGGTGCTGGTAGAAGAAGGTGCCACATTCGCCATCGGCCTGCCGCCTCACCGCTGCCATCTGTTCCGTGAAGACGGTACGGCATGTAAACGGCTGCACCAGGAGCCGGGCGTTTAAAGCATCAAAGTCGGTATAACAGGAGAATAATGATGACTACTCTGCGCAAACTTCCTCTGGCACTGGCTGTCGCCGCCGGTGTTCTCTCTACTCAGGCGCTGGCCGTGGATTTCCACGGTTACGCCCGTTCCGGCATCGGCTGGACCGGCAGCGGCGGTGAGCAACAGTGCTTCAAGGCCACCGGCGCCGCGAGCAAATACCGTCTCGGCAACGAATGCGAAACCTACGCCGAACTGAAACTGGGGCAGGAAGTGTGGAAAGAAGGCGACAAGAGCTTCTATTTCGACACTAACCTGGCCTATTCGGTCTCGCAGCGTTCCGACTGGGAAGACGTGACGCCGGGCTTCCGCGAAGTGAACGTGCAGGGTAAAAACCTGATCGAGTGGCTGCCGGGCTCCACGCTGTGGGCCGGTAAGCGTTTCTATCAGCGTCATGACGTTCACATGATCGACTTCTACTACTGGGATATCTCCGGCCCGGGCGCCGGTCTGGAAAACATCGATCTGGGCTTCGGCAAGCTGTCCGCCGCCGTGACCCGCAACTCCGAATCCGGCGGCTCTTACGGCTATCTGGATAACGAATGGAAACAGCGTCCGACCGTCAACGACACTTTCGACCTGCGTCTGGCCGGCCTGGAGTTGAACCCGGGCGGCACCCTGGAGCTGGGCGTGGACTACGGCCGCGCCAATGCGCAGGATAACTACCGCCTGGCCGACGGTGCCAGCAAAGATGGCTGGATGTTCACCGCGGAACACACGCAGAGCATCCTGAACGGTTACAACAAGTTCGTGCTGCAGTACGCCACCGACTCGATGACCTCGCAGAACAACGGCCGCAACGAAGGCGCCACCATCGATAACAACGGCAAGATGATCCGCGTGCTGGATCACGGCGCCATCGATTTCAACGATCAATGGGCGCTGATGTATGTCGCCATGTTCCAGGACATCGACCGCGACAACAACAACGGCACCACCTGGTACACCGTGGGCGTGCGCCCGATGTACAAATGGACGCCGATCATGAGCACCTTGCTGGAAGCCGGCTATGACAACGTCAAGTCCCAACGCACCGGCGATCGCAACGGCCAGTATAAAGTGACCCTGGCGCAGCAATGGCAGGCGGGCAACAGCATCTGGTCGCGTCCGGCCATCCGCCTGTTCGCCACCTACGCCAAGTGGGATGAGAAGTGGGGCTACGCCACCGGCGATGACACCGGGTATAACGCCGGCACCGCTTACAACGACACCAGCATGCATACCTTCAGCCGCGGCAAGGATGACGAAGTCACCTTCGGCGCCCAGATGGAAATTTGGTGGTAACGACAGGACGGGGAGGGCCGCCGGCTCTCCCCCAACCGCATTCGCCGCGGCCCGATCTCTTGCCTGATCCGCCGCGGTGCTGAAAGAGGATATAACGATGAAAAAGAATCTGCTGTCACTCTGCCTGTCGCTGGCGCTGACCGTCGGCGTGCCTTTGGCGGCCAACGCCGATACGCCGGCCAACGTTTCCGTCGCGCCGGCCATCAGCGCCGCCACGCTGCAAAGCCTGCCGTGGCAGCCGCTGCAGCCGCCGGTGTCGCAAGAAGTGAAGCTCGACGCCGTCAGCCCGCAGCTCAATCAGGGCGAGATCCAGGGGGCGATCGCCGCCTATACCCTGCCGGCCGATCGCGGTTCGCTGGAAGTGACGCTGAGCAGCCTCGCCAAGAACAATTCGCTGTACGCGCCGAGCGTGCTGGTGCTGGACGAGCATCTGCGCCCGGCGGCGTATTACCCGAGCAGCTATTTCCCTTACCAGCCGCCGGGAGCGATGTCCTCCGATCGCCTCGAAGGCACGTTGAAACTGACACCGGCGCTCGGTCAAAAACAGATTTACCTGCTGGTGTACACCACCCGTCAGGATTTGGCGAAAACCACGCAGCTGACTAACCCGGCCAAGGCCTACGCGCAGGGCGTGGGTAACGCGGTGCCGGATATCCCGGATCCGATCGCCGGCCACGCGACGACCGGCACGCTGAAGCTTAAGGTCACCGCGGAACAGGGCACCGGCAACGTGATGATCGGCATGCTGCAGCCTGCGCCGACCGTGGCGCCGGTGGTGGTGGGATCAACCGCACCGGCCGCCGTGGCGGCGCCGGCACCGACCCCGGAGAAACCGGCGGAGCCGATGCTCAACGATACCGAAAGCTACTTCAATAACGGCATCAAGCAGGCGGTGAAGGCGGGCGATATCGACAAGGCGCTGAAGCTGATGAATGAGGCCGAGAAGTTGGGCTCGACCACTGCACGTAAAACGTTTATCAGCAGCGTTAAAGGCAAGGGGTAACACCCGGCGCTGCCGATGCTGGCTCGATGATTGGTGCGCCTTGGCGCACCTTTTTTCATCCGCGCGCCAGCGTTGCGCCGATCAGCGTCAGCAGACGGGGGTTGTCCACCTGCTGCATGATGCGCACCGGCTTGCCCTGCGGCGGCGGCAGGCCGACCGTCAGGCGCAGGCCGCCCGGCCGCCAACGGCGTGAGCTGCCGCGCGTCAACGCCCCTTCCAGCGCCACATCCACATGGAACATTTCGGTCGTGACCAACTGCGGTTCCAACAGCCAGGCGATCACCAGCGCATCATGGATCCAGCAGCCCGGCAGGCACCGCGTATAGCGCGAATAGTCGATCCACGGCTGCGTGGTGGCGCGCAAATAGCGGCACAGCGGCGTATCCGGCTGGGTCAGTGCGGCCAGATCCGCCTGGGTCAGCATGGTCTGGGTGGTGACGTCCAGCGGGGCCAGCGTGATATTGGCGCCGCTGTTCAACACCAGCCGCGCCGCTTCCGGATCCAAACCAAAATTGGTGTCCTTGATGTATCCTTCGACGTTGAACACGCCGCCCATGATCACGATCTCTTTCACCGCCTGCGCCATCTGCGGGTAAAGCTGCATGGCGTGCGCAACGTTGGTCAGCGGGCCGATCGCCGCCAACGTGATCTCGCCGGGATGCCGACAGATCAGTTCGCCGATGGCGATGGCGGCGTCCGGTGCGGGCGCGTTGGCCAGCGAGGGTGCGGGCAAGTCGCGCCACAGCGCCGCCAGCTTGGGATCGGCGATTGGGCGGTCCAGATGAGCGCGCCATGGCTCCGGCGGCTCGCTCAGGGCGCGCGCCGCGCCGAGGGCGACCGGCACCTGGTAGCCGCTTTGCGCCAGCAGATCGGTGGCGACGGCGAAGCCCACTTCGCGCGGGGTATTGCCGGCCACGATGCTGATCAGCTCCAGCTGCAGCTGCGGTTTGGCCGCCAGCGCCAGGGCCAGCGCCAGACCGTCGTCGACGTTGGCGCCGGGAACGCCGTTACCGGGATCGCAATCAATGATTAAACGCATAGTAAGGTGTCCTGAAAATCCGCTAACAGCCGCATGAATGGCGGATGCGCAGTTGAAAAGCGAATTCATGCAGCTCGGCGGGCGCGGCGCCGGCGGCCAGCATGGCGATGGCCCGCTTGGCCATGGCGTCGATCGGCTGCTCGACCGCGCTGAGCGGCGGCACGCTGAATTCGGATTGCTGCGTGCCGTTAAAACAGATCAGCGCCAGATCGTCCGGCGCGCGCAGCCCATGTTCCGCCAGCGCCGACAGGCAGCCGAGCGCCTGCTGCTCGTTGGAGGTGAAAACGGCGCGTGGGCGCGGGCCTTGCACCATGCGCTGGGTGGCCTGGTAGCCGCCCTGGCGGGTGTAGGGGACCTCGAAAATCCACTCGTCGCGCGGCGCGATGCCCGCCTCCAGCAGCGCATCGCGCCAGCCGTTCAGGCGATCCTGCGCGTTGAGCATGGTTAGCGGGCCGATAAAAATGCCGATGTCGCGATAGCCATGCTGCAGCAGATGGCGGGTCGCCTGGCAGGCGGCGTCGCGCTCGTCGACGCGGATGGCGCAGACCCCGGCCTGGCTGTCGATGGTATCTATCATCACGCAGGGCGTGCCGGAGGCGCGGATCAGCTCGAACCACGGATGGCGATCGACGCTGGTGTACAGCAGGCCGTCGACCTGGCGGCGCAGCAGGTTGTTGATCAGCTCATACTCGCGCTGCCGGTCGTCGCCGGCGTCGCCCAGCAGCAGCACGCGGCCGCGGCTGAAGGCCTCTTGCTGCAGCGCCCGCGCCAGCGTGGCGAAGAACGGATTGGAAATATCCGGCACCACCAGCCCATAGGTTTGCGTGCTGCCGGAGGCCAATGCCCGCGCGATGTCGTTCGGCCGGTAGCCGGTCTGCTCGATCGCCGCCAGCACGCGCAGCCGGGTGGCTTCCGCCACCGGGCGCGGGCCGTTGTTGATCACGTAGCTGACCACGGCGACGGAGGTGCCCGCTATGCGAGCCACGTCGGCGCGGGTAACGCGGCGCGCGGAGTGATTATCCAAATTGAGGTCCTGTTCGCCTTCCCGCTACGCGGCATCCTGCGGCAGGTTGAGATCGCGGCCGCGGGTTTCGGGAGCAAAGAAGGTGGTGATTAAGCCGATGGCCGCCATTACAACAAAATAGCAGGCGACAGGCCACCAGTGACCGAAACCGGACAGCAGCGCGGTGGCGATCAGCGGCGCGGTGCCGCCGGAGAGGATCGACCCAAGCTCCTTGGCGAACGCCATTTTGGAGTAGCGGTTCTTCACGCCGAACAGTTCGACGCCATAGGCCGCCTGTACGCCGAAGATCCCCAGCGATGCGATGCACATGCCGACCACGATCACCGAGATGACGATCGCCGGCTCACGGCTGTCGAGCAGCCAGAACGCAGGGAAAGCGTACAGCACCAGCAGCAGGCAGAACCACCGGTAGGTGATGCGGCGGCCGAAGCGATCGGAGAGCCAGCCGGCCAGCGGGATCACCAGAAAACCGCACAGTGAGGCGATCAGCACCGCCAGCGCCGGCACTGATTTATCGACCATCAGCACCTTGGCGACATAGCCGACGATAAAGCCCTGGCACAGGTAGGAGGGGCCGTTTTCGCCGATGCGCAGGCCGAGCATCACCCAGAACGCCTTGGTGCGTTGCAGGTAGCTGCGTGAGTCCGGCGCGGCCTGGGCGGCGTCCAGCATGCGCTGGTGGTTTTGCTGCAGCTCGCGTTCGAACACCGGCGTTTCCCGCACGTGGCGGCGCAGGTACAGCGCCGCGCCGGCGATCAGAATGCTGGCGAGGAACGGAATGCGCCAGCCCCAGCTCATCAGATCTTCCTTGTCGAGCTGCAGCACCAGCAGCCACACCAGCGACGCCAGCAGGGTGCCGCTGTTGGAGCCGATGGCGATGATCGACGCGACCAGCCCGCGCCGCTTGGCCGGCGCGTATTCCGCCAGCATCACCGCCCCGCCGGACAGCTCCGCACCGGCGCCGAACCCCTGCGCGAAGCGCAGGATCACCAGGCAGGCGGGCGCCCAGACGCCGATTTGCGCATAGGACGGGATCAGACCGATCAATGTGGTGGAGAGGCCCATTAGCGCCACGGTGGTGATCAGCACCACGCGGCGGCCTTTGCGGTCGCCGATCCAGCCGAACACCAGCGCGCCGATCGGCCGCGCGACGAAGCCGACGGAGTAGGTGGCGAAACTGGCCAGCAGCGCCACCAGCGGCGTGGCTTCGGGGAAGAACACGTCGCCGAACACCATGCCGGCCGCCAGGCCGTACAGCGCGAAGTCGACGTATTCCATGGCGGTGCCGAGCCAACAGGAGAAGGTGGCGCGCCAAAATTGGCTGCGCCCCTCTTTGGTTGCCAGGCGTTCATCGGCCGCCAGCGCGGCGTCGGCGGTCTGTGAAGGGGCAAGCGTTGTTTCGCTCATGGCAGTGCTATCCTCTTTTGTTCTGCGCCTGGAGGGGCGCGGTTAAAGATGGTTTCCCTGGTGCCGGCAACAAAGGTGTGCCGACAAATCATGTCGGACGCATGGCGATTCAACGCTGCTGTATCAGGGTATCTACGCGCGTAGATAACACAACGCGAGGAAGCTGAAACTTTGCGGGCGATCACAGAATCGTCAGCGCGCCGGGAAATGAAGATAGAGAATGCGGATGGCAAAAAGATGACAGAACCCCGGTTTTTCCGGCCGACAGACCTGCCGTTTTCGCCACGAATCAGCCTGCCGCTTTCGCATTTCTGCGCTACAATGGGGGCCTGTTAACAGTTTGTATCGTCTGGCGCGCCGTACCGGCTGCGGTTCAGGCGAGGAGTAAAGCAATGTCTGGCATCAGGGATTCCATCCTGCCGCCGCTGGAGTGGTTATCCGAACAGGATCCTCCGGCGCCCGCCGCCGTCAGCGACTGGCTGATGGAGTTAGGCTCCATGACCCGCCGATTTGAACGCCATTGCGCCCAGGTGCGCGTTGAACCGCAGCGCGAATGCTTCGTCACGCGTGAGGCGCTGGGCGACGAGGCGAACCACCTGCCCGACAGCCCGCGCTACTGGCTGCGCGAAGTGGTGCTGCTGGGCGACGACCAGCCCTGGCTGCTGGGGCGCACGGTGATCCCGGAACATACGCTGACCGGCCCCGATCAGGCGCTGGTGGATCTGGGGACGCTGCCGCTCGGGCGCTATCTGTTCAGCAGCGGCGATCTGACCCGCGACTATATCCATATCGGCCGGCAGGACGCGCTGTGGGCGCGTCGTTCACGGCTGCGGCTGGCGGGCAAGCCGCTGCTGCTGACCGAACTGTTTTTACCGGCTTCGCCGCTGTATTCAGCGGTTCCTGCATAAGAGAGGAGAACAAGACGTTGGAGGGAAGCGTGACTCAAAGTAAATGGCGGGCTTACAGCCATTTGATGCGCATTGATAAACCGATCGGCACGCTGTTGCTGTTGTGGCCGACGCTGTGGGCGCTGTGGCTGGCCGGGAAAGGCGTGCCGCCGCTGTCGATTCTGGTGGTGTTCGTGCTCGGCGTGTTCCTGATGCGCGCCGCCGGCTGCGTGGTGAATGACTACGCCGATCGCGCGGTGGACGGCTACGTAAAGCGCACCGCCGGGCGGCCGATGCCGAGCGGCCGGGTGAGCGCGAAAGAGGCCAAAGTGCTGTTCGTGGTGCTGGTGCTGATTTCGTTCTGCCTGGTGTTGACGCTGAATGCGATGACCATCTGGCTGTCACTGGCGGCGCTGGCGCTGGCCTGGGTGTATCCGTTTATGAAGCGGGTGACCAACCTGCCGCAGTTCGTACTGGGCGCCGCGTTCGGCTGGGGCATTCCGATGGGCTATGCGGCGGTCAGCGAATCGTTGCCGCTCAGCTGCTGGCTGCTGCTGCTGGCGAACATCTGCTGGACGGTAGCCTATGACACGCTGTATGCGATGGTCGATCGCGACGATGATCTGAAAATCGGCATCAAGTCCACCGCCATCCTGTTCGGGCGTTATGACAAGCTGATCGTCGGGCTGTTGCAGTTCGCGACGTTGTTGCTGCTGGCGTGGGTTGGTTATCTGGCGCAGCTCGGCGGCGCGTTTTACTGGTCGCTGTTGCTGGCGGGCGCGCTGTTCATTCACCAGCAGAAGCAGATCGCCGGGCGCGAGCGCGAAGCCTGCTTCAAGGCCTTCCTGCAGAACAACTATGTCGGGCTGGTGGTGTTTATCGGCATCGCGCTGAGCTATCTGCCGGCGTAACGGTTTCCTGCAGCAAGAAAAAAGGCACCCCAAGGGGTGCCTTTTGTGTTTTCGCGCCGGGCGAAATCACTCGTCTTTCTCTTCTTCCGCATCGGTTTGCGGCAGAGCGTTAGTCTCTTCCGGCATGTTGACGCTTTCGATGGTCAGCTTGATTTCCGGCGTGATCAGATCGCTCAGCATGCTGTACACCTCGAGGGTGTGTTCGCGGATCGCATCGCCGCTGTCGTTGATGTAGCCTTCTTCACGCAGCGTCGCCACCAGGGTGGAGAACACCGCCTTGTCGAAGAACTCCGGCGCGTTGATGCCGTGCAGCACCGACAGACGCTGCGCCATGATGCGGCTCTCTTTTTCCAGCGCGCCGCGGTTGATGCTCGGGTTGGCGCTGAGGATCGACATGGTGATGGCGTAGCGTTGCAGGGTTTCGCGCACCCCGGCGGCCAGCAGCTGCAGCGGGCGAATGCGCGCCGGGTTGAGCACCAGATCGTCGCCTTTGTCGCAGATCAACTGTTGACGGATCAGCTCGTCGATCATCGGCCGCAGCACGTCCGGCAGCTGTTCCTTGTCGTTATGCAGGAACAGCTCGGCTTTCAGCATCGGGTAGATCATGCCGATCTGGCGCAGCAGTTCGGCGCGCGATACCCGGCGGTGATGCATCACGATGCTGGCGATCAGCGACGGCAACACCAGCAGGTGGTGGATGTTGTTGCGGTAATAGGTCATCAGCACCGCCTGTTCGCGCGGCAGAATGATGATGTCGCCGATGTTGTCCTTTTCCACCTCGAACTTGTTCATGTTCAGCGCGTGATCCAGCAGCTCGTCCGGCGTTTGCGTCGGTACGGTGACGTCATGCGCGTAAGGCGCGTTGCGCATCAGCTGCAGGTAGCACTCGAGCTGTTCGACCAGCTGTTCGCGGGTCAGCGAACGCTGACGCGAGGCCAGCAGCGCGGTGGAACACAGGTTCATGGCGTTGGCCGCGGCGGCATTGTTGATGCGCACCATGATCTGGCCGGCCAGATCGTTGACCGTCGGCGTCAGCCAGCTTGGACGCTGAGCTTCGATCGGATCGATCGACTCGCGCCACTGCGGCACGTTCTGGTTGAGGTAAGCTGTCAACGGCAGCGGTTCGCCGAAGTTGACGTAACCCTGACCCAGGTTGCGCAGCTTGCGCAGGCCGCGCAGCATCTGCGGCAGGCTCTCTTTTTCCTTGGTGGCGCCGCGCAGCTCTTTGGCGTAGGTACCCACTTCCATCACGTGCTCGTAACCGATGTAAATCGGCACCAGCGTGATCGGACGGGTGCCGCCGCGCAGCATCGCCTGAATGGTCATCGACAGGGTGCCGGTCTTCGGCTCCAGCAGGCGCCCGGTGCGGGAACGGCCGCCTTCCACGAAGTATTCCACCGAGTAACCACGGGTGAACAGCTCGCCGAGGTATTCGCGGAACACCGTCGAGTACAGCTTGTTGCCCTTGAAGGTGCGGCGGATGAAGAACGCGCCCAGGCGGCGGAAGATCGGGCCGGCCGGCCAGAAGTTGAGGTTGATGCCCGCAGCGATGTGCGGCGGCACCAGGCCCTGGTGATACAGCACGTAGGACAGCAGCAGATAGTCCATGTGGCTGCGGTGGCAGGGCACGTAGACGATCTCGTGGCCGTCCTGCGCCAGCTGGCGCACGCGCTCGGCGTTGGTGACGTTGATGCCCTGATACAACCGGTTCCAGGTCCAGCTCAGCACGCGGTCGGACAGACGCACGGTTTCGTAGGAGAAGTCGGCGGCGATCTCTTCCATCAGCGCGATGGCGTTCTGCTGGGCCTTCTCGTGCGAGATCTTCTTGCTGCGCGCTTCGTCCTCGACCGCTTTTTCGATCGCTTTGGACGCCAACAGCTTGTTGAACAGATCCTGACGGGCCGGCAGGCTTGGGCCCACCGCGGCCAGGCGCTGACGCGAGAAGTGCATGCGCGCCACGCGCGCCAGTTTCTGCGCGATGGTTTTATCCGTGCCGTGTTCGGTCGCCATACGGCGCAGCGACACGGTGTTGGAGAAACGCACGAAGCTGTCGCGGCCGAGCCACAGCACGGCGAAGAACTTCTGCACGCCGTTCAACAGACGCAGGTGCGGCGTGCCGTGGCCTTCGCGGCCCGGCGAGCGGCCGAACATGACCGAAACCGGCAGCATCTGAATGTCGAGATCCGGGTTGCTGCGATGCAGATCCAGATAGTCGTGGAACAGCTTTACCGACTCTTCTTTCGGGGTGTAGTAGCGGAACACGCGCGGGCCGTCGTGAATGAACACGTAGCTCGGCAGCACGGTGCCGTCGATCTCCAGCGAGTTGAGCGGATCGGGCAGATCCTGCGCCAGGCACTGGGTGCGCAGCGTCAGCAAATCCGCCTTGGAATTGTAAGGTAAAACATACAAAATCGGCCGTGAGGGATCCAACCCTAGCTCGGTAACCGGATCTGAAGGGATGACCTTACTTCTTACCAACAATTTAAGTGGTAAATTCAATATTTTATAATAAATTTTACGCCAACCTGACATAACAACGTGAAGCCTCTTGTTAGCAATGCGCCGCAAGCATACCAGAAACCGGGTAGCAGATCTGTGGTGTTCGAAAACCGAGAGCCGTCAGCGCCGACTGTTCTAGACTCTTTTTATTATGACCGACCTCTGAGAAAGGCACGAAAACATGGCAAACCAAGCAACCGGACTGACCCGCATCATCAAGGCCGCCGGCTATTCCTATAAAGGGCTATCCGCCGCCTGGCAGCACGAAGCGGCTTTCCGCCAGGAACTGGTGGTCACCCTTCTGGCTATCATACTGGCTGTCTGGCTGGATGTGGGTGCGATAGCGCGCATTTTATTGATCGGATCGGTAGCGCTGGTGATGATCGTCGAGATCCTGAACAGCGCGATCGAGGCGGTGGTGGATCGCATCGGCAGCGAACATCACGAGCTGTCCGGGCGGGCCAAGGACATGGGATCGGCGGCGGTGTCGCTGGCGATCGCGCTGGCGCTGTTCGTTTGGGGCACGGTCTTATGGCAGCATTTCGGCTGACGAAAAGCGCCTACTGACTGATTTTTATTTATTCTTCGGTTCCCAATCCGCGCTTACCTGTATATACTCACAGCAAGACTGTATAAACAAACAGGGGGCGGAATGAAAGCACTAACTACCAGACAGCAAGAGGTCTACGATCTGATTCGCGAGCACATTTCGCAAACGGGCATGCCGCCAACGCGTGCCGAGATCGCGATGCGTCTGGGGTTCCGTTCGCCTAACGCCGCCGAAGAACACCTGAAGGCGCTGGCACGCAAAGGCGTGATCGAAATCGTCTCCGGTGCCTCGCGCGGTATCCGTCTGCTGATGGAAGAAGAAGAAGGGCTGCCGCTGATCGGCCGCGTCGCCGCCGGCGAGCCGCTGCTGGCGCAGCAGCACATCGAAGGGCACTACCAGGTGGATCCTTCCCTGTTTAAACCGAGCGCCGATTTCCTGCTGCGGGTGAACGGCATGTCGATGCGCGACATCGGCATTCTGGACGGCGATCTGCTGGCGGTGCACAAAACGCAAGACGTGCGCAATGGCCAGGTCGTGGTCGCGCGCATCGAAGACGAAGTGACGGTCAAGCGCTTGAAAAAGCACGGCAACGTGGTTGAACTGCTGCCGGAGAACAACGAATTCCAACCGATAGTGGTCGATCTGCGTCAGCAGAATTTCACTATCGAAGGGCTGGCGGTCGGCGTGATCCGCAACGGCGACTGGATTTAATCGCCGCGCCATCACCGCCGCTCCCTGTATCAATCGCCCCTGTTTTGGGGCGTTTTTGTTTCTGACTTCGCCCTTTGTCACTCAGTCACAGGAACATCCCATCATGCGCCTGATTTCCGCCTTCACCAGCGACACCGATAAAGCCCTGTGGCGCCTCGCCCTGCCGATGATCTTCTCCAATATCACCGTGCCGCTGCTCGGGCTGGTGGACACCGCGGTGATAGGCCACCTCGACAGCCCGATCTACCTGGGGGGCGTGGCGATCGGCGCGGTGGCGACCAGCTTCCTCTTCATGCTGCTGTTATTCCTGCGCATGAGCACCACCGGCCTCGCGGCGCAAGCGCTGGGGGCACAGAACCCGCAAGCGCTGGCGCGCGCCTTTATGCAACCGCTGCTGCTGGCGCTGTTGGCCGGGGGGGCGATCGTCCTGTTGCGCTACCCGCTGATCGAACTGGCGCTGCGGATCGTCGGCGGCGATGGCGAGGTGCTGGAACAGGCGCGGCGTTTTCTTGAGATCCGCTGGTTAAGCGCCCCGGCGGCGCTGGCCAACCTGGTGCTGCTGGGCTGGCTGCTCGGCGTGCAGTACGTGCGGGCGCCGGTGATCCTGCTGATCGTCGGCAACCTGCTGAACATCGTGCTGGATATCTGGCTGGTGATGGGCCTGGGCTGGAACGTGCGGGGGGCGGCGGCGGCAACCGCCATCGCCGAATACGCTACGCTGCTGCTCGGCCGGTGGTTGGCGTGGCGGGTGATGCGCCTGCGCGGTATTACCCTGCAGATGCTGCGCCAGGCCTGGCGTGGCGATCTGCGTCGCCTGCTGGCGCTCAACCGCGACATCATGCTGCGTTCACTGTTGCTGCAAATGTGCTTTGCGTCGTTGACCATTTTCGGCGCTCGCCTGGGAAGCGAGGTGGTGGCGGTCAATGCGGTATTGATGAATCTGCTGACGTTCACCGCCTATGCGCTCGACGGTTTCGCTTATGCGGTGGAGGCTCATTCGGGCCACGCCTACGGCGCCCGGGACGACAGCCAACTGCGCAAGGTGTGGCACGCGGCCTGCAGGCAGGCAGGGCTGGTCGCGTTGGCCTTCGGCCTGGCGTATGCCGTTACCGGCCAGCAGATCGTGGCGGCATTGACCTCTTTGCCGGAACTGCGTGCGTTGGCCGCCCATTATTTACCCTGGCAGGTCATTCTGCCGTTGGTCGGGGTGTGGTGCTATTTGCTGGACGGCATGTTTATCGGCGCCACGCGCGGCGCCGAGATGCGTAACAGCATGGCGGTGGCCGCTGCGGGATACGGTCTGGCGCTGTTCAGCGTGCCGCTGCTAGGCAACCACGGGCTCTGGCTGGCGCTGGCGGTGTTTCTGGCGCTGCGCGGCCTGGCGTTGGGCTGGATTTGGCACCGTCATCAGGTGCGCGGCAGTTGGTTTGCTGCACGCTAGGTCGAACGCTTTGTTGGGTTATTTATTAATTTATCTTATGTTTTGCTCATATTTGCTTACATGTTTTTAGTCCAGATTCGTTCGCGTTAGCTCGTTGTTTGTTGGCGTTTTTTGTTTTTATTGTGTTTTTTAATGGTTTTTTATTCTGCAAACTGGCTTTTTTATTTCCATTTTTAACTAGAATGAATCATGTGGCTGGTAAATGAAGGGGAGCGTTGCTTCTTAAGGTGAAGGGAGCATCAGCCAGAAAAGTTTCTGGTTAACCCCGGCCGGCGACAGGGATCACTGATTCACCACAGGTTAACGGAGATACTATGAATAAAGATCAAGCCGACGGTAACTGGAAGCAGCTGAAAGGCAAAGTGAAAGAGAAATGGGGCAAGCTGACCGATGACGATCTGACGGTCATCGAAGGGAAACGCGAACAGCTGGTCGGCAAAATCCAGGAGCGCTACGGTTACCAGAAAGAGGCGGCCGAAAAAGAGGTGAAAGCCTGGGAAGATCACACCAAACACCGCTGGTAATCTGCAGGGCCGCCATTGAAGGCGGCTTGCACAGCGCAGGCCGGCGTCGCTCCATCCTCTGGCGCTCCGGCCGCAGGTACAGGGAGGTACCTGATTTTGTCTTACTTCTTCTTGATGGCGATGCTGTGATCGTGTTCGGCGCAGTCATGCTTGCTGTCGCAAGCTTCAACTTCCACGCAGCCGGCGCACAGACCGTGCGCTTCCACTACGCTGTGCCGCAGCGCAAATCCGGCCTCCTGAGCCAGCTTTTGCAGCGTTTCCTCTACGCCTTCGGTGGTGCGTTCGGTCACCTGGCCGCAGCGGTCGCAGATAAACAGCGCGGACGTATGCATCGGCTGTTCGAAGTGGTGGCACAGCACGTAGCTGTTGGCGGACTCCACCCTATGGATAAACCCTTGCTCCAGCAGAAAATCCAGCGCGCGGTAGACCGTCGGCGGCTTGGCCTGCGGTTCGGCGACGCGCAGCAGATCGAGCAGGTCGTAAGCGCTGATTGCACCGGGTTGCTGAGTCATCAGACGCAGCACTTCCAGCCGTTGCGGCGTCAATCGCACATTGCGTTGCTGGCAGAGGCGTTCCGCCTGCGCCAGCAGCTTTTCCTGGGTGGTTGAGTTCATCGCAAATATCCCGGTACGTAAAAAAGCCGATTTTACCATGATTACGGCGAATCGCCGAGAGTTGCCCCCTTTTCCCCTGAGGATAGCGCAGAGAAAGGCGCGCTGAGCGCGCTAAAAGAGAGATGCATCACAACTTTTCCCCTCCGCCGGACGGCAAATCAACGTTGCCGGTTTTAGCGCTGGAGAGCGGGGGACGAGAGCGGTATAACGCGCTTCATCCGCGTGATAAGCAGGAGCCTTGTGTGATGACGGAAAGAGAGAAGCTGTTAAGCGGCCTGGAGTACAACAGCCGCGATGAAGAACTGATCGCCCTGTACCATCGAGCCAGGGCGTTGACCAAAAGCCTGGAGGCACTGGATTCGCATCAGGCGGACGAGAAAAATCGCCTGCTCGGCGAGCTGTTCGGCAGCTGGGGTGAGGCGAGCTGGATCGAAACGCCATTCTGGTGCGACTACGGGCAGCATGTCCGCATCGGCAAAAACTGTTTTATCAACGTCAATGCGGTGTTCCTCGACTGCAACACCATCACCATCGGCGACAACACGCTGATCGGCCCCAACGTGCAAATCTACACGCCGAGTCATCCGCTGAAGGCCGGTGAACGCTTTACCGGCGATCCGGCTTTTCCTTTCCGCACCTCGGCGCAGCCGGTGTCCATCGGCAGCAACGTGTGGATCGGCGGCAACGTGGTGATCCTGCCGGGAGTGACCATCGGCGATGGCACGACTATCGGCGCGGGCAGCATCGTCACCGGCGACATTCCGGCCAATGTGTTGGCGCTGGGGCAGCCGTGCCGGGTTATCCGCGCGTTGGAATAGGGCGCTGAATACGAATCGGCGGCCAGCGGTTTATCGGCGAGTGCGGGGCAAAGGGGGAGGAGGGGGCTTCTTATGGTGCGAATCGTCGTTTGGCAACTGGCGGTCATCGGCCAAGGCCTGACGTGCGGCCGCAAGGCGGCTCATGACGGTGCCGATTGGCACCGCCAGCACTTTCGCCGCTTCCCGGTAGGACAGCCCTTCGACATACACCAAAAACAGCGCGTTGCGCTGGGCCGCCGGCAGCCGGTTTACGCGCCGCATCACTTCATTGAGCCAGACTGGCTGTTCACCGTTGTCCGCATCGCCAAGCTCTTCCGCCGCCATGCAGCCTTGCCCCTGGCGAAGATGCTGGGCGCGAACTTCATTGAGCCAGATGGAGTGCAGGATGGAAAACAACCAGCGATCCAGGTGAGAACCGGGGGTGAATTGCGCGGCGCGTTCCAGCGCACGCACGCAGGTCGCCTGCACCAGATCGTCGGCGATATCCCGCCGGTGCGAAAGCACCAGCGCATAGCGCCACAGGCGGGAGAGATAGTGGCCGAGTTCATCGCGTATCGCATCGCCGCTGATAGTCACCTCCGCAGGCGCGTCGGATCAAGATTCCGGGTGGCGGTCGATGGCTGCCGCCAAATCACGGTACTCCTCGCACCCGGTGCCGCACAGCGACTGGATCACCTGCAGCTGTTGGCGAGCCAGGTCGGGCCGCCCTTTCAGCATATAGGCTTCCCCCAGGTACTCGCGCACTTTGGGGTATTTCGGATCGAGGGCGACTGATTTTAAATAATAGCCGATACCCTCATCGGTGCGGCCAAGTTTGCGCGTGGCGTAGCCGCGATAATTCAGTGCGACGGCGGTGTTGGGTTTTTTCAGCGTGTTGAGCATATCGATCGCTTCCTGATAGCGGCCGCTTTTCGCCAGTGCATAGGCATAGTTAGTACGGTCGGCGTCGTCGACTTTGCTGCTTTTATCCACCGTGCAGGTCTGGGTTTTACTGTCATAGACCTGGCCTTTCGGACAGGTCGGCGGGGTTTGGCCGCTGCCGTCGCCGCCCATCGCCAGCGCCCCGCCGGAAAACAGCAGGCAGCCGGCAATGGTCGATGCCAGCAGGCGTTTAATGAAGCTGTTCATGGTTGTGTCCTCAAGGCAGAGGCGCCGTGCGCGCCCGTAATGAGATAACACCTGAACGCGTGAATTTATTCGCCTTACTCCCGCTTATTTACGCCGCCGGCAAGGCGGTTTTCCCAACGGCGCCGATTGTCGTTATAATAGCCGTTTGCGGCCGCGCGCCGTTCGTTGAACCCAGACAGACTCAGGTAGCCAGTAACTCAGCATGACGAAAGACAACCACGCCCCAACCTACGCCGCCAATCGCTTCTCCATCGCGCCAATGCTCGACTGGACCGATCGTCATTGCCGTTACTTCCACCGCCTGCTGACCAAGGAAACGCTGCTGTACACCGAAATGGTGACCACCGGCGCGATCATACACGGCAAGGGTGACTACCTGGCCTACAGCGAAGAAGAGCATCCTGTGGCGCTGCAGCTGGGCGGCAGCGATCCGGTCGCGCTGGCGCACTGCGCCAAACTGGCGGAGCAGCGCGGTTATGACGAGATTAACCTCAACGTCGGCTGTCCGTCCGATCGCGTGCAAAACGGCATGTTCGGCGCCTGCCTGATGGGTCAGGCGACGCTGGTCGCCGACTGCATCAAGGCGATGCGCGACGTCGTATCGATACCGGTGACGGTGAAGACCCGCATCGGCATCGACGATCAGGACAGCTACGCCTTCCTGTGCGACTTTATCCAGACCGTCGCCGGGCGCGGCGAGTGCGACATGTTCACTATCCACGCTCGCAAAGCCTGGCTCTCCGGCCTCAGCCCGAAAGAGAACCGCGAAGTGCCGCCGCTGGACTACCCGCGCGTTTATCAGTTGAAGCGGGATTTCCCGGCGCTGACCATCGCCATCAACGGTGGAGTGAAAACGCTGGAAGAGGCGCAACAGCACCTGCAGCATCTGGACGGCGTGATGATGGGGCGCGAGGCGTACCAGAATCCGGGCATCCTGGCGCGGGTCGACAGCGAACTGTTCGGCGCGCAGACCGCGGTGCCGGACAGCGTGGCGATCGTCGAAGCGCTGTATCCGTATATTGAGCGCGAGCTGTCCAACGGCACCTATCTCGGTCACATCACCCGCCACATCCTCGGTTTGTTCCAGGGTGTGCCGGGCGCGCGCCAGTGGCGTCGCCACCTGAGCGAGAACGCCCACAAGCCGGGCGCCGATGCGCGGGTGGTGGAGCAGGCGCTGGCGTTGGTGCGTCAGCCGCGCGTCGAAATGGCGTAACCCACAAAAAGTTTGACCAACAGTTAGTCTTTTTCGCCAGGCATTCGGCGTATTGCCGGATGTCTTCCCCGTTTTTTCAATAGGTTAGCCCTTCCGCCATTCTGGCACGCTTCTTGTAATCCACTCTGCAGATACGTTGAGTTGCAAAGGAGCAATCATGTTGGAAATCTTCTTTCTCATTGGCTTTGTGGTGATGCTGATGGTGACCGGCATCTCGCTGCTGGGGATCTTCGCTGCGCTGTTGGCGGCGGCGGCGTTCATGCTGTTGGGTGGGTTGTTCGCGGTGGTGATTAAGCTGTTGCCGTGGTTGATTTTGGCGGTGGTTGGGGTATGGATTTACCGTTCGATGCAGAAACCCCAGATCCGGCGTTACTGATTTTTTGCCGAATAATCAGTCAGTCGCGATGAAACTTGCATAACTGCCCGCCACGCTAATGCGGCAGCGATCACAGCTTGGCAGTTTTACCCGGCGATGTGGCACATAAAGCGTGTTTTTTGCCGGACGGGGCTGCTAGGATGTTGGTCGATGCAGTGATGCGACCGATTTCATCACCGTGAGAGACACCTAAAATTCGTGTTGCTGAAGCAACCCCCGGTCTCTGGCGGACTCTGCTCTACCCCTACAAAACGCAGTAACAGAAAGGGCTCCGCAAGGAGCCCTTTTCTTTTGCCGCGATCAGGGGATCAGCAGACTGGAGCCACTGGTGCTGCGGCTTTCCAATACTTGGTGTGCCCGCTGGGCGTCGGCCAGCGCGAATTTCTGCTCGTCTTTCACTTCCACCCGAATGGCGCCGCTGCCGATCAGGGAGAACAGCTCGTTGCTGGCGTACTGCAGCTCGGCGCGGTTGGTGATGTAGCCGTTGAGGGAGGGGCGGGTGACGTACAGCGAGCCCTTCTGATTCAGCAGCGCCAGATCGACGCCGGTCACCGGGCCTGAGGCGTTGCCGAAGCTGACCATCAGGCCGCGCCGCTTCAGGCTGTTGAGCGAGGCCTGCCAGGTGCTTTGCCCCACCGAATCGTACACCACGCCGACCTTCTCGCCGTGCGTCAGCTCGGCCACTCGTTGGGCGATATCTTCTTTATGGTAGTTGATGGTGGCCCAGGCGCCGGCCTGCTTCGCCAGCGCGGCCTTCTCGTCGGAGCCGACGCTGCCGATCAGGCGCGCGCCCAGCGCTTTCGCCCATTGGCAGGCGATAAGGCCGACGCCGCCGGCGGCGGCATGGAACAGAAACACTTCACCCGGTTGCACGTCGTGGGTCTGGCGCAGCAGGTAGTGTACCGTCAGCCCTTTCAGGAAAGAGGCGGCGCCCTGTTCAAAGCTCAGGTTGTGCGGCAGCAGCGCCACTTTTTCTTCCGGCACGTTGTGGATCTCGCTGTAGGCGCCGAGCGCCGATTGCGCATACACCACCCGGTCACCCGGTTTGATCGCGCTGACGCCGGCGCCGACCTTGACCACCACGCCGGCCGCTTCGGTGCCGAGGCCGCTCGGCAGGCTCGCCGGCGCATACAGGCCGCTGCGTACATAGGTATCGATGTAATTGATGCCGATCGCCTTGTTCTCGATCTGCACTTCGCCGGCCGCCGGATCGAGCGGTGTAAAATCAACGTATTGCAAGACTTCCGGCCCGCCGGTGGCGGAGAATTGAATGCGCTTGGCCATGTTCTACCCTCATTTGGTTATCTGAATTCACCCTATGCCTTTTGGCTGCGGAGATCTAGCCTGCCCGTGCGCCGGCCTGTTGCAATTATGCGGCGGAATCGTGCGGAAAAATCACGTATACTCTTGCGTCAGCAGCCTCACCCTCATTCGCAACCGGATAAAGACTACGTTTCATGGCAGGAAAAAAACCAACCAACAAAACAAACGCGGACGAAACCAGAGAGCGTTCCAGAGATCGTCAGATGGAAGGGCTGAAGATGCCGCCGCACTCGCTGGAGGCAGAACAGTCGGTGTTGGGCGGTTTGATGCTGGATAACGAGCGCTGGGACAACGTGGCGGAGCGCGTGGTCGCCAACGACTTCTTCAGCCGCCCGCACCGCCTGATCTTTACCGAGATGCAGCGTCTGCTGGAGATGAGCAAGCCGATCGACCTCATCACCCTGTCCGAATCGCTCGAGCAGAAGGGCGAGCTGGACTCGGTCGGCGGCTTCGCCTACCTGGCTGAGCTGTCGAAAAACACCCCGAGCGCCGCCAACATCGGCGCCTACGCGGACATCGTGCGCGAGCGCGCGGTGGTGCGCGAAATGATCTCGGTGGCTAACGAAATCGCCGACGCCGGCTACGATCCGCAGGGGCGCAGCAGCGAAGACCTGCTCGATCTGGCGGAATCCCGCGTGTTCCAAATCGCCGAGAACCGCGCCAGCAAAGACGAAGGCCCGAAGGGCATCGAGCGCATCCTGGAAGACACCGTGTCGCGCATCGAGCAGCTGTATCAGCAGCCGCACGACGGCGTGACCGGGGTTGATACCGGCTATCAGGACCTCAACAAGAAAACCGCGGGCATGCAAAAGTCCGATCTGATCATCGTCGCCGCCCGTCCTTCGATGGGGAAAACCACCTTCGCCATGAACCTGTGCGAAAACGCCGCGATGACCCAGGAAAAACCGGTGCTGATCTTCAGCCTGGAGATGCCTGGCGAGCAGATCATGATGCGTATGCTGGCGTCGCTGTCGCGCGTGGATCAGACGCGCATCCGTACCGGCCAGCTCGACGACGAGGACTGGGCGCGCATTTCCAGCACCATGGGCATCCTGCTGGAGAAGCGCAACATGTACATCGACGACTCCTCCGGCCTGACGCCGACCGAAGTGCGCTCGCGCGCGCGGCGCATTTTCCGCGAGCACGACGGGCTTAGCCTTATCATGATCGACTACCTGCAGTTGATGCGCGTGCCGGCCCTGTCCGACAACCGTACGCTGGAGATCGCCGAGATTTCGCGCTCGCTGAAGGCGCTGGCGAAAGAGCTGCAGGTGCCGGTGGTGGCGCTGTCGCAGCTGAACCGAAGCCTGGAGCAGCGCGCCGACAAACGCCCGGTCAACTCCGACTTGCGTGAATCCGGCTCTATCGAGCAGGATGCCGACCTGATTATGTTCATCTATCGTGATGAGGTGTATCACGAGAACAGCGATCTGAAAGGGATCGCGGAAATTATTATCGGTAAGCAGCGTAACGGCCCCATCGGCACCGTGCGCCTTACCTTTAACGGCCAGTGGTCGCGTTTCGACAACTACGCGGGGCCACAATACGATGACGAATAATCAGCTAAGGAACTGAAATGAAAGCGGCAACCGCTGTAATCGACCGCCGCGCTCTGCGACATAATCTGCAACAGGTGCGCCGCCAGGCGCCGCAAAGCCGCCTGATTGCCGTTGTGAAAGCAAACGCTTATGGACATGGCCTGCTGGAAACAGCACACACCCTGCAAGACGCCGACTGCTACGGCGTGGCGCGCATCGGCGAGGCGCTGATGCTGCGTTCCGGCGGCATCGTCAAACCGATCCTGCTGCTGGAAGGTTTCTTCTGTGCCGAAGACCTGCCGGTGCTGGTGGCGAACAACATCGAAACCGCGGTGCACTGCATCGAACAGCTCGAAGCGCTGGAGCAGGCCGAACTGGCGCGCCCGGTGCCGGTGTGGATGAAGCTCGATACCGGCATGCATCGGTTGGGGGTGCGTCCCGAACAGGCGGAAGCGTTTTATCAGCGCCTGTGCGCCTGCCGCAACGTGGCGCAGCCGGTCAATATCATGAGCCACTTCAGCCGCGCCGATGAGCCGGAGTCCGACGCCACCCTGAAACAGATCGCCTGCTTCGAGCAGTTCGCGCGCGGCAAACCGGGCCAGCGCTCGGTCGCCGCCTCCGGCGGCACGCTGCTGTGGCCGGACGCCCACAACGAGTGGGTGCGTCCCGGCATCATTCTGTACGGCGTGTCGCCGCTGGATAACGGCAGCGGCGCCGAGCATGGTCTGCAGCCGGCGATGACCCTGAAATCCAGCCTGATCGCGGTGCGCGAGCACAAGGCCGGCGAAGCGGTCGGCTACGGCGGCACCTGGGTAAGTCCGCGCGATACCCGGCTGGGCGTGGTGGCGATGGGATACGGCGACGGTTACCCGCGCAGCGCGCCGACCGGCACGCCGATCCTGATCAACGGCCGTGAAGTGCCGATCGTCGGCCGGGTGTCGATGGACATGATTTCGGTCGATCTCGGGCCGGATGCCGCCGATAAGGTGGGGGATGAAGCGGTGCTGTGGGGGCCGGCATTGCCGGTCGAGCGTATCGCCGCCTGCACCGGCATCAGCGCTTATGAACTGATCACCAAGCTCACGCAGCGCGTGGCGATGGAATACATCGGCGACTGATGCGCCGCAGGGGCCGACGCGCGTCGGCCCCGTTTCTCAGCGCGTTACTTCTTTACCGCCAACCACTTATCGATAACCTTCTGATACTCGCCGGTCGCCTTGGCCAGGTGCAGCCACTGATCCACATACAGTTTCCAACTCAGATCGTCGCGCGGCAGCATGTAAGCCTTCTCGCCGTACTGCATCGGTTTGGTCGGATTCACCGCGCACAGCTTCGGATAGCGCTTTTGTTGGTACAACGCCTCGGAGGCGTCGGTGATCATCACGTCCGCCTTGCGATCCACCAACTGCTGGAAAATGCTCATGTTGTCGTGCGTCAGCGTCAGTTTGGCCTTCGGCAGATAGGCGTGCACGAAGGCTTCATTGGTGCCGCCCGCCGGTTCCAACAGACGCACCGACGGTTTGTTGATCTGTTCTATCGTGCGGTATTTCTTCACGTCGGTGCAGCGCACCAGCGGGATTTTGCCGTCGGTATCCAGCTTGTCGGCGAAGAACACCTGCTTTTGCCGCTCCAGCGTGACGGAGATGCCGCCCATGGCGATGTCGCACTTGCCGCCGACGAAGTCCGGGGTCAGGGTTTTCCAGCTGGTTTTCACCCACTTCACCTTGGCGCCCAGGCTCTTCGCCAGCGATTCCGCCATGTCGATATCGATGCCTTCATAGCCGCCGTCTTCCTTGAGGAAGGTATAGGGCTTGTAGTCGCCGGTGGTGCAGACCTCCAGGGTCTTCTGCTGCAGCACCTTGTCCAGGTGGGATTGCGCACCGGCACCGCCGGCGGCGAGCAGCAGCGCGAGGGGGAGAAGCTTTTTCATCTGGCGTCCTTTTTATACATTCGTGGTTTTATGCGTTACTTCGCCGTTAATTGTCGTTTGCCTGCATGAGTTAGCCGTTTTTTATGCCGCTTACCGGCGAAAACGCCGGGCGTTGCTGCTGTACGCGATTCAAACGCCAGGGTGTGACGTCGGCAACGGTAAAAAAACTGGTAGGCTGTAACGTCAACATTTATTAAAACAGTTTACAGGTGGCTATGTACAACATTGACGATTTTGATATGAAAATCCTGACGCTGTTACAGGCCAACGGCCGTCTGACCAATCAGGAACTGAGCGAGTTGGTGGGGCTTTCCGCTTCCCAGTGCTCACGGCGGCGCATCAGCCTGGAGCAGGCGCAGCTGATCCGCGGTTACCACGCGCGGCTGGCGCCGGAGGCGGTCGGCCTGGGGCTGGTGGGGCTGATCGAAGTCAGCCTGATCACGCACGCGCAGGAGCAGATCGACAGCTTTCATCAGATGCTGGAGGACGTGGACGCGATCCTCGACGCTTACAAGACCACCGGCGACGCCGATTACCTGCTGAAAGTGGCGGTGGCTGACCTGCCGGCGCTGAGCGAATTCATCAGCCAGACGCTGTCGCCGCACAAAAGCGTGGCGCATATCAAAACGGCGGTGGTGCTCAATCGCATCAAGGAAAACGGTTTGTTGCCGGTGACGAGATAAAGCTAAAACCGAATGCGCTTTTCCGTCTATATTAGGAACGTAACGCTGTGCCCAAACCACAATAAACCAGGAGAAAAACCCCGTGTTCCAGAACGTTGACGCCTATGCCGGCGATCCCATTCTGTCGCTGATGGAAAAATTCAAACAAGACCCGCGTGCGCACAAGGTGAACCTGAGTATCGGCCTGTACTACGATGCGCAGGGCATCATTCCGCAGATGCGGGCGGTCGCTGCGGCGGAAGCGCAGTTGAACAGCGTCGAGCACGGCGCCTCGGTATACCTGCCGATGGAAGGGCTGCAACCCTACCGTTCCGCCATTCAGCAGTTGCTGTTCGGCGCGCAGCACCCGATGCTGCAGCAGGGGCGCATCGCCACCATTCAGACCGTCGGCGGTTCCGGCGCGTTGAAAGTGGGCGCCGACTTCCTGAAAACCTATTTCCCGGATTCGCAGGTGTGGGTCAGCGATCCGACCTGGGAAAACCACGTCGCCATCTTCAGCGGCGCCGGTTTCAAAGTGAATACCTACCCGTATTTCGACAGCGAAAGCCTGGGCGTGAAGTTCGACGCCATGCTCGCTGCGCTGAAACAGCTGCCGAAGCACAGCATCGCGCTGCTGCACCCGTGCTGCCACAACCCGACCGGTTCCGACCTGACCCCCGCCCAGTGGGATGAGGTGGTCAAGGTGATCGCCGAGCGTGAAATCATTCCATTCCTCGATATCGCCTATCAGGGCTTCGGCGGCGGCATGGAGCAAGACGCCTACGCCATTCGCGCCATCGCGGCGGCCGGCCTGCCGTGCCTGGTGAGCAACTCGTTCTCGAAGATTTTCTCGCTGTACGGCGAGCGCGTCGGCGGCCTGTCGGTGGTGTGCGAAAGCGAAGAGGCGGCCGGGCGCGTGCTGGGCCAGCTGAAGGCCACCGTGCGCCGCAACTACTCAAGCCCGCCAAACTTCGGCGCGCAGCTGGTGGCCAAGGTGCTGAACGACGCCCAGCTCAAAACCCAGTGGCTGGACGAAGTGGAGAGCATGCGCACCCGCATTCTCGAAATGCGTCACGCGCTGGTGGACACCCTGAAGAGCGCGCTGCCGCAGCGCAACTTTGACTACCTGTTGGCGCAGCGCGGTATGTTCAGCTACACCGGCTTCAGCGCGGCGCAGGTCGATCGCTTGCGTGAAGAGTTCGGCGTCTACCTGATCCACAGCGGCCGCATGTGCGTGGCCGGCCTGAACCACAACAACGTGCGTCAGGTGGCCGAGGCGTTTGCCGCGGTGCAGTAACGCCTGTTAGTCTGAACGGACGTTCATCGGGAGCGATAGCGATATCGCTCCTTTTTTATTGCCGGCGCGCCGCCGAAGTTGCCGCAAACCGGAGAGAGAATATACTGATTGAGGGGCGCTCACTCATGTGGCATCAGCAAACGCTAATCCTCAGCGCAAAAGCGCGTGGCTTTCATCTGGTTACCGACGAGATCACCAACCAGTTAACCCACTTACACCGCCTGCAAACCGGCTTGCTGCATCTGTTGCTGCAGCACACCTCGGCCTCGCTGACGCTCAACGAGAACTGCGATCCCACGGTGCGAGCCGATATGGAGCAGCATTTCCTGCGTCAGGTGCCGGAAAACGCACCCTATCAGCATGACTACGAAGGGCCGGACGACATGCCGGCGCACATCAAATCCTCGCTGCTGGGCGCTTCCTTGACGCTGCCCGTCAGGCATGGGCGGCTGATGTTGGGCACATGGCAGGGCATCTGGCTGGGGGAGCACCGCATCCACGGCGGAGCACGCCGTATTGTGGCCACATTACAGGGGGAATAACCCAATGAATAACAGCGCATTGCTGGAGTACTGCATGGCGAAGCCGGGCGCGGAGCAGAGCGACCAGAACCAGTGGCAGGCCAGCCAGCTCAAGGTGGGCGACGTGATGTTCGCCATGGTGTGCGAGATCGAAGGGCGGCCGGCGCTGGCGGTCAAGTCCAGCCCGGAGCTGGCGGAAAGCCTGCGTGAACACCATCCGGAGATCGTCGCCTGCGACGGACTGAACAAGGCGCACTGGAATACGGTGTTTCTCGACGGCAACCTGCCGAACTCGCAGTTTTACACGCTGATCGACAGCTCCTATCAGCTGGTGGTGGAAGGCCTGCCCGAACACGTGCGCCAGGAACTGCGCGCCTGATAGCCGGGCGGCGGCCCTCGTTTTTCTCCTGTTTTCCCGTGTTAAATCGTGATCGCGGTTTTAAATTGGGAACGTTCCCTTTTTGTCGCCGGGCAAAAGCGGCTACGCTTGGGCATTCAAGAAACGCGGATAAGATTAAGGAGGCCGACATGGCCATGAGCGAAGAAAAGCGCAAGATGATCGCCGGGGAACTGTACGACGCCGGCGACGACCTGCTGCGCAGCGAACGTCGGCACGCGCGCCAGTTGACGCATCGCTATAACCACTCCTCGCCGGAAGAGGGTGAGCTGCGCAAACAGTGGCTGGGTGAGCTGCTGGGCGGCTATCAGGGCGGCACCATCGAGCCGACCTTCCGCTGCGACTACGGCTATAACATTTATCTCGGCAAGAACTTCTACGCCAATTTCGACTGCGTGATCCTCGACGTGTGCGAAGTGCATATCGGCGACAACTGCCTGCTGGCGCCGGGCGTGCATATTTACACCGCGACCCATCCGCTGGACGCCGAGACCCGCGTCGGCGGCGCGGAGTTCGGTAAGACTGTCAGGATTGGTGACAATGTGTGGATCGGCGGGCGCGCGGTGATCAATCCGGGGGTGACCATCGGCGATAATGCGGTCGTGGCCTCCGGCGCGGTAGTGACCAAAGACGTGCCGGCCAACTGCGTGGTGGGCGGCAACCCGGCCAGGGTCATCAAGCAGCTATAAAAAAACGGGCGCCGCCGGGCGCCCGCCGTCATCAGGCTCGCAGCGAGTCGATATCCACCACGAAGCGGTACTTCACGTCGCTTTTCAGCATGCGCTCATAGGCCTCATTAATTTGCTGCATCGGGATCAGCTCGATATCGGACGTGATGCCGTGTTGGCCGCAGAAGTCCAGCATCTCTTGCGTTTCCGCGATGCCACCGATCAGCGAACCGGCGATGCGGCGGCGCTTCATGATCAGGTTGAACACCTGCGGTGACGGATGATCGTGCTCCGGTGCGCCGACCAGCGTCAGGGTGCCGTCGCGGCGCAGCAAGTTGAGGAACGGGTTCAGATCGTGCTGAGCTGCTACCGTGTTGAGGATGAAGTCGAAGCTATTAACGTGCTGCGCCATCTCATCCGGGTTGCGCGAAATCACCACTTCATGGGCGCCGAGGCGCTTGGCGTCTTCGATTTTCGACGGCGAGGTGGTGAACAGCACCACGTGCGCGCCCATCGCCCGCGCCAGTTTGACGCCCATGTGCCCCAGCCCGCCGAGGCCGACGATGCCGACCTTTTTGCCTGGCCCCGCGCCCCACTGGCGCAGCGGCGAATAGGTGGTGATGCCGGCGCACAGCAGCGGCGCGACCCCGGCCGGATCGAGGTTTTCCGGCACGCGCAGCACGAAGTCCTGATCCACCACCAGATTGGTGGAGTAGCCGCCGTAGGTTACGGCGCCGGTGTGGCGATCCTGGCCGTTATAGGTGCCGGTAAAGCCATTCTCGCAATACTGTTCCAGCCCCTCATCGCAGCTCGGGCAGCTGCGGCAGGAATCCACCATGCAACCGACGCCGACCAGATCGCCGACCCGGTAACGCGAGACATGGTCGCCGACGGCGCTAACGCGGCCGACGATTTCGTGGCCCGGCACCACCGGGTAAATCGTATTGCTCCATTCATTGCGCGCCTGGTGCAGATCCGAGTGGCAGACGCCGCAGAACAACACCTGAATTTGCACATCGTGGTCGCGCAGGGCGCGCGGCTGGTAATCGAAAGGCACCAGCGCAGACTTCGCGTCATGTGCGGCATAGGCATGGGTAATGTTCATGGTCGCTCCAGTTATCAATGTATGGGGGACAACGTTTGACCGGCAGCGAAGTGCCGGCGAGACGCGGCCTGAATCAGACAGGGCGGCCGCCGAGGGAACATTGATGATAAAAGCGGTGAGTGCGGAGGGAAATGCCTGAAAATGTCGAAATCTTGCCCGTTTCTGTTTGATTGCGGGGAAACGGGTCAGCGTGCGGACCGCCTGAGCGACGGCCCGCACGCCGGCGGCATTACTGGTTCAACAGCGGCTTCAGGAAGCGTGCGGTGTGCGATTTCTCACAATCGGCCACCGTTTCCGGCGTGCCGGCGACCAGGATCTCGCCGCCGCCGCTGCCGCCTTCCGGCCCCAGATCGACGATCCAGTCGGCGGTCTTGATCACATCCAGGTTATGCTCGATGACCACGATGGTATTGCCCTGATCGCGCAACTGATGCAGCACCGCTAACAGCTGTTGGATATCGGCGAAGTGCAGACCGGTGGTCGGTTCGTCGAGGATATACAGCGTTTGGCCAGTGCCGCGCTTCGACAGTTCGCGCGCCAGCTTGACGCGCTGCGCTTCACCGCCGGAGAGCGTGGTGGCCGACTGGCCGAGGCGGATGTAGGACAGGCCGACATCCATCAGGGTCTGCAGCTTGCGCGCCAGCGCCGGCACCGCGTCGAAGAAATCGCGCGCTTCTTCGATGGTCATCTCCAGCACTTCGTGGATGCTCTTGCCCTTGTACTTCACTTCCAGCGTTTCGCGGTTATAACGCTTGCCCTTGCACTGGTCGCACGGCACGTAGATGTCCGGCAGGAAGTGCATCTCGACCTTGATCACCCCGTCGCCCTGGCAGGCTTCACAGCGTCCGCCCTTGACGTTGAAGCTGAAGCGGCCCGGCGTGTAACCGCGGCTGCGCGATTCCGGCACGCCGGCGAACAGCTCGCGCACCGGGGTGAAGATGCCGGTGTAGGTGGCCGGGTTGGAGCGCGGCGTGCGGCCGATCGGGCTCTGATCGATGTCGATCACCTTGTCGAAATGTTCCAGGCCGGTCACTTCGCGGAACGGCGCCGGTTCGGCGATGGTGGCGCCGTTGAGCTGGCGCTGGGCGATCGGGAACAGCGTATCGTTGATCAGCGTCGATTTGCCGGAACCGGAAACGCCGGTGATGCAGGTAAACAGACCGACCGGCAGCGTCAGCGTCACGTCCTTCAGGTTGTTGCCGCGCGCGCCGCTCAGCTTCAGCACCTTGGTCGGATCGGCCTGCACGCGCTGCGCGGGGATGGCGATCTCGCGCTTGCCGCTGAGGAACTGGCCGGTCAGCGATTCCGGCTGCGCCATGATGTCGTCGACGGTGCCTTCCGCCACCACCTGGCCGCCGTGTACGCCGGCGCCGGGGCCGATGTCGATCACGTGATCGGCGGCGCGGATGGCGTCTTCGTCATGCTCCACCACGATCACCGTGTTGCCGAGGTTGCGCAGGTGGATCAGCGTTTCCAGCAGGCGCTCGTTGTCGCGCTGGTGCAGGCCGATCGACGGCTCATCCAGCACGTACATCACGCCCACCAGGCCGGCGCCGATCTGGCTGGCCAAACGGATTCGCTGCGCTTCGCCGCCGGAGAGCGTCTCCGCCGAGCGAGACAGTGACAGGTAGTTCAGGCCGACGTTCACCAGGAATTTCAGGCGGTCACCGATCTCTTTCAGCACTTTCTCGGCGATCTTGGCGCGTTGGCCGCTGAGCTTCATGTTCTGGAAGAAGGTCATCGCATGGCCGATGCTCAGATCGGAGATCTCCGGCAGCGTGGTGTCTTCGACGAACACGTTGCGTGCTTCTTCACGCAGGCGAGTGCCGTGGCACGAGGCGCAAGGGCGGTTGCTGATGAACTTCGCCAGCTCTTCGCGCACCGCGCTGGACTCGGTCTCTTTATAGCGGCGCTCCATGTTGTGCAGCACGCCTTCGAACGGATGGCGGCGCACGGTGGTGTCACCGCGATCGTTGATGTATTTGAATTCTATAGACTCTTTGCCGGAGCCGCTCAGCACCGCCTTCTGCACGTTGGCGCTCAGGGTGTTGAATGGCGCTTCGACGTCGAACTCATAGTGCTCCGCCAGCGAGCGCAGCATCTGGAAATAGTAGAAGTTGCGGCGATCCCAGCCGCGGATCGCGCCGCCGGCCAGCGACAGCTCGGGGTTTTGCACCACGCGATCCGGATCGAAGAACTGCTGCACGCCCAGGCCGTCGCAGGTCGGGCAGGCGCCGGCCGGGTTGTTGAAGGAAAACAGGCGCGGTTCCAGCTCGCGCATGCTGTAGCCGCAGATCGGGCAGGCGAAGTTGGCGGAGAACAGCAGCTCGTCCGCTTTTTCGTCGTCCATGTCCGCCACCACCGCGGTGCCGCCGGACAGCTCCAGCGCGGTTTCGAACGACTCGGCCAGGCGCTGCGCCATGTCGTCGCGCACCTTGAAACGGTCGACCACCACTTCGATGGTGTGTTTCTTCTGCAGCTCCAGCTTCGGCGGATCGGACAGATCGCACACTTCGCCGTCGATGCGCGCGCGGATATAGCCCTGGGCGGCCAGGTTTTCCAACGTTTTGGTGTGCTCGCCCTTGCGGTCTTTCACCACCGGCGCCAGCAGCATCAGGCGCTTGCCTTCCGGCTGGCTCAGCACGTTATCGACCATTTGGCTGACGGTTTGCGCCGCCAGCGGCACATGGTGGTCCGGGCAGCGCGGCTCGCCGACGCGGGCGAACAGCAGGCGCAGGTAGTCGTGGATCTCGGTAATGGTGCCGACCGTGGATCGCGGGTTGTGCGAGGTGGATTTCTGCTCGATGGAGATCGCCGGCGACAGGCCTTCGATATGATCGACGTCCGGTTTTTCCATCAGCGACAGGAACTGGCGCGCATAGGCGGAGAGTGATTCGACATAGCGCCGCTGCCCTTCGGCGTACAGCGTATCGAAAGCCAGCGAAGACTTGCCGGAACCGGACAGGCCGGTGACGACGATCAGTTTGTCACGCGGGATGATCAGGTTGATGTTTTTCAGATTATGGGTTCGAGCACCACGAACTTCGATATTGTCCATTTACACTTCCCGTCTTGATGATACACCGCGCCTGTCGCGATTTTTGCGGGGGATTTTGTGATGGATCTCGCAAAAAACCGGCACAGCCTGGTCGAAACGCATAATTATGACACAAAAAAACCTGAATGAATATCCAGTATGCGAATGCAACAAGGCCGATCGAAAAGACAATTCTGGAATGCAATTCGCACTTATCAACACGGGTGTGGTTTCGCACTCAGCGTGGTAAACTGACGCGTTTATACTGTGTAGAAATCAATCATCGGGAGAAGTGCTCATGGCCAGCAGAGGCGTAAACAAAGTAATTCTGGTCGGGAATCTGGGTCAGGATCCAGAAGTCCGTTACATGCCGAACGGCGGCGCAGTGGCCAACATTACCCTGGCGACCTCCGAAAGCTGGCGTGACAAGGCGACCGGCGAACAGAAAGAGAAGACCGAATGGCACCGCGTCGTGCTGTTCGGCAAACTGGCCGAAGTGGCGGGCGAATACCTGCGTAAAGGCTCTCAGGTCTACATCGAAGGCTCCCTGCAGACCCGTAAATGGCAGGATCAGAGCGGCCAGGATCGCTACACCACCGAGATCGTGGTTAACGTCGGCGGCACCATGCAGATGCTGGGCGGCCGTCAGGGCGGCGGCGCACCGGCAGGTCAATCTGCCGGCGGCCAGGGCGGTTGGGGCCAGCCTCAGCAGCCACAGGGCGGCAACCAGTTCAGCGGCGGCCAGCAGCAGTCTCGCCCGGCGCAGAACAGCGCACCGGCGACCAGCAACGAACCACCAATGGATTTCGACGACGATATTCCGTTCTAAGCCTGGCGACAGCGCTAAAAAAAACCCCGCTCAGGCGGGGTTTTTTGTGCTCGTTAGCCGCTGATTTTCTGCGGCGGTGTCGCCAATCAGTAAATTGCTACCGGGTTGATGTTGACCTGGGTTGAACCGACATACAGCGGTTGCCCCAGTACGAACAGGAATTCCCAGGTTTTCGTGCGCACCAGTGGGCGGCTGTCGATCAGCTCCAGGTTATAGACGCCGCGTTTGGCCAGCAGGTACTGGTTGACCGGGAACTCTTCGTCATTTTTCGGGTTAGGGTAAACTTCGGAGGCCCAGGTATCACCGCCGAAGGCCACGATGCCTTGGTCGGCCAACCATTTCGCCGCTTCCATGCCGATGCCCGGTTCAACTTCCAGGAACTTTTTATTGTCTTTGCCAATCAGCTCCAGCCAGCCGGTATTGAACAAGACAACGTCGCCTTTGCGTAAACTGATGCCCTGCTTTTTAAGCACCGCTTGAATATCCGCAACGGAAAATTCGGTGCCGCCCGGAACGATCGCTTTATTATAATAAGCCGTCATATCGAGCACGACGCCGCGTGTGACCATGGGCGGCACTTTTTCCACGCCCAATTTTTTCACGCCATCTACGGTGACGAAGTCCGCCGCCTTATTGCCGTTATAATAAACGTTGTCGATGCCGATATGGCCAATGCCATTCAACTGGGTGCCGACGCCGGTCCAGGCATTCACCAATTCATCATTAAAGGTGAATTTATTTGGGCCAAGCGTTTTACCGTCCTGCTGACCAGGCTGAATATTATATAAGCGGAAGCTGCGGTGGCGGAACGCCGGGAAATCTTTATCGACGGGCACCGCCAATGGCAATGTCTTGCCTTGTTTTACCAACTGCACAGACTGTAATACGACCTCTGGCGTGAGCAGGTTGGCTGCGCCGATTTCGTCTTTTGCGCCGTAAACGGAAGGATACCAGTCTGACGACTGCGCGGCGGATTCTGCGGCGTGCGCGGGCACTGCGGCCAGCAAGGGCAGCAAGAGGGAGAGGCGATACAATGATTTCATCAGTGACTCATCCTTATAACGGAGTATTGCAGGGTGAATGAAAATGAGCCTCCGGAAATTGGCGGCGTGAGGCCGCCGAATAATAACCGGTGGAGAAAGAGGCTCATTTTTAGTACGCGGGTGCTTTAGCGTAATGCTTTATAACGCGTGGTGAATAACCACCCGACGATGACTTCCTTATGCGGAAATAAATAACGCCGTGCGAGCGGCGTCATTGGTATTATTTTTTCAGCTCTGCACTCATGGTGACGAAATTGCCCATGTAGGCGCTGGTGATTTTGTAGCCGCTTGCGCCGGCCTCTTGCGCTTTTTTAGCGATGAGGGCTTCGGTGGAGTCCAGCGTTCTGCCGGTTGCGGTCACGCTTTCTGCCGCGGCGTTAAACGACAGCATGGAAAACAGAGCGAGTGAAATAACGGTGGTCATGGTTTTCATATCTTTATCATGTGTTCGAAGGTTCGAAAAATAAGGGTGTCCGGTACGACACGATGGAGCGAAGGATAAAGACGTCGGCCTGGTGAATAAATAACAGAATCGTCAATAAACTATTCCATTTTTGCGCATAAACTAATTCTATTATTGTCTTTCAAGGCCGAATATGCCGTGCGAGGTGAGAAGCGGTCGTCGGGGAGCGAATGAAAAAAAAGCCCCTTGCGGGGCTTTGAGCGCTACGCCGAGAAGCCGCCGTCGATGCTCAGACTGGCGCCGGTGATATAACCCGCCTGCGGGCCCGCCAGGTAGGAGACGAAACCGGCGATTTCTTCATCTTTGCCGTAACGGCCGATCGCCATCAGCTGCTTGAGCTGATCGGCGAACTCGCCGGCGTCCGGGTTCATTTCGGTGTCCACCGGGCCGGGCTGCACGTTATTGACGGTGATGCCGCGTGGGCCGAGATCGCGCGCCATGCCCTTGGTCAACCCGACCAGCGCCGATTTGCTCATCGCGTACACCGCCGCGCCGCCGAACGGCACGCGCTCGGCGTTGGTGCTGCCGATGTGGATGATACGGCCGCCGTCGTTCATGTGGCGCGCCGCCTCCTGGCTGGCGACGAATACGCTGCGTACGTTGACCGCCAGCATGCGATCCAGGTCGTCCAGCGCCAGTTCCTCGGTGCCGCCCAGCGTAAATACCCCGGCGTTGTTCACCAGAATATCCAGGTTGCCGAAGTGACTCACCGCTTGGCGAACCGCCTGCTGCAGCGCCGCAGCATCGGCGCTGTCGGCCTTGATGGCGAGGGCTTTGCCGCCGGCGGCGGTAACGGCGCTCGCCACCGCTTCGGCGCGATCGGCTGAGGCGGCGTAGGTAAAGGCGACGGCGGCGCCCTCGCTCGCCAAGCGTTTAACGATGGCGGCGCCGATGCCGCGGGAACCGCCCTGAACGAATGCGACTTTGCCTTGCAGTGGGAGTGCTGTGGTCATGTTATTTCTCCAGAGTGGATGAGGGTAAAGTGTCGGCATTCAGTATCGGAGATCGCTTGCACGGCCACTAGCCACAAAGAGCTATAATCAGTTAAAACCATTAGTTTAAAATCCATAAGGAAAAAGCATGCTGGGACATCTGGAGTGCTTCGTCAGCAGCGCGGAAAACGGCAGTTTCTCCGCCGCCGGCCGCAAGCTGGGCCTCAGCCCGGCGGCGGTGAGCAAGAATGTCACCCGGCTGGAAGCGGTGGTTGGCGTGCGGCTGTTTCAGCGCAATACCCGCAAGCTGATCCTCACCGAGGCGGGGGAGCGTTTTCTCGGCGAGGTGAGCGGCGGATTGCAATCGATCCAGTGCGCATTGAAAGGGCTGAGCAGCGGCGGCGGCGCGGCGGCCGGCGGGCTGAAGGTCAGTATGGGTACCGCCTTTGGTCTGCACTTCGTATTGCCGATGTTGCCGGACTTTCTGGCGCGTTATCCGGCAATCGTGCCGGACTGGCATTTCGACAACCGCCAGGTCGATCTGATCGGTGAGCACTTCGATGCTGCATTGGGCGGCGGCATCGAATTGGCGCAGGGCATCATCGCGCGCGAGCTGGCGCCCGCGCATGGCGTATTGGTCGCTTCGGCAGAATACTTGCGGCAGCGGCCGCCGTTGACGGAGCCGGAGCAACTGGCGCAACACGCCGGGATTTTCATCCGTTCGCCGCAGACCGGGCGCATTCGCCACCAGCCGCTGCGAAATGCCCAGAATGAGCAGCGTGCGCCGGGGATGACGGTCAGCATGACGGTCAATGAACCGGAAGCGGCGGCGCGGGCGGCGGAAATGGGATTGGGCATCGCGCTGATCGGCATGCCGAATGCGGCGCCTTATCTGGAAAGCGGCCGTCTGATGCGGGTTTTGCCGGGCTGGTATGTCGATCGCGGCAGCGTGTATCTCTATTTTCCCACCACCAAATTCTTACCGACCAAAACCCGGGTGTTCGTCGATTTCATCACCGAACAGTTCCGCCTGCAGAAGTTGGCGGCGCGCTTTGACGCCCGCTAAAACGAGAAAAGCCCCTTGCGGGGCTTCTTTCTTCCGTCGGTTGGCTGTCCGACGATCAGTTGAAGATTTCTGCGGTGCCGTACAGTTTGTTCTGACCACCGGCGGCGACGATGCGGTAGGCGCTGGCGCCCGAAGCGGCGGCTTTGCTGGCCAGTTCGCTTTCCAGCGCGCTCAGGTTAGCGGCGCCGCTCACGGTGACGACGCCGATCTTCTGGGCGTCTGCAGCAGGTTGACTGGAAGGCAGGTCAGCGGCGAAGGTAGCGAAAGAAGCGGTAGCCAGCAGCGCAGCGGTAGCAAAAATTTTGACGTTTTTCATGATGCGTTCCTCAGAGTGTTTGTTAGGTGAGAGCCTGTTGTCTCTCGATGTGTTAAATACTAGTGCACCGGATGTGAATAAAAAATCGGAGAGTTTTGAGTATCTCTGTCAAATAAATTGATTGTTTTTCATCCGCTGGCGCGGGGTAAAAATCGCCACTACCCTTTACAGACGATCCTTAACCGGAGAAGCGTCATGACGATAAGCGCGTTTATCGGCAGTTGGGCGTTGGTGTCGTCGGTGTTCAAAAACCAGAACGGCGAGCTGAATTACCCGCTGGGCGAGCAGGTGTTGGGGCGCATCCACTATGAGGCCAACGGCACGATGGCGGCGCAGCTTTACAGCGCCGTGCGGCCGCGTTTCGCCGCCGCCGATTTGGCGCAGGGGTCTGAGCGGGAGATCCGCGCCGCCTTCATCAATATGATTTGCTACTTTGGCCACTATCAGGTGGAAGAAAGCGAGCAGCGGGTGGTGCATCAGGTCGAAGGCTGTTCGTTCCCCAACTGGGTAGGCAGCCGTCAGGTGCGTTTTTACGCCTTTAACGCCGATCGGCTGACGTTGCGCACGGTGCCGCTGCAGCTCGGCAACGGCGTGCAGGTTGGCGAACTGGTGTGGCAGCGGACAGGGGCTTCGTCATGATCATCGTTCATCATCTCAATCACTCGCGGTCGCAGCGCATTCTGTGGTTTCTGGAAGAGCTGGGCGTGCCTTATCAGGTGCAGCGCTACGAGCGCGATCCGCAGACCATGCTGGCGCCGCCGGCGCTGAAAAAGATCCACCCGCTGGGCAAATCGCCGGTGATCGTCGATGGCGATCTGACGCTGGCGGAATCCGGCGCCATTATCGAATACTTGCAGGAAGCCTACGACGCACAGGGCATGTTTATGCCAACCGACTTCCACGCGCGTCAGCAATACCGCTACTGGCTGCACTACGCCGAAGGATCGCTGATGCCGCTGTTGGTGATGAAGCTGGTGTTCAGCCGTCTCGGCCAGCCGCCGATCCCCTGGCTGCTGCGGCCGGTGGCCGGCGCGATCGGCAAAGGCGTGCAGCGGGAATACCTCGACAAGCAGATCGCGCCGCACTGCGAATACCTCGAACAGCACCTGAATAAGGGCAGCTGGTTCGTTGGCAACGACTTCAGCGCAGCGGATATTCAGATGAGCTTCCCGCTGGAGGCGATGGCGGCGCGCGGCGCGTTGGATGATTGCCCGAAACTGCGCGGTTTCCTGCAGCGCATTCACGCCCGGCCCGCCTACCAGAGGGCATTGGAGCAGGGCGGCCCTTACGACCTGCTGAGTTAAGCGGATGGGCTATACTCGATGGGGTCATTCTTCATCGGAGGTAGCCCATGGCTACGCAAATCTTCGTCAATCTGCCCGTACGCGATCTGCCCGCCTCAATGGCGTTTTTTACCCAGCTCGGCTTCAGCTTCAACCCGCAATTTACCGACGATACCGCCGCATGCATGGTGGTCAGCGACACGATTTACGTGATGCTGCTGACCCACGACAAATTCAGGATGTTTACCCCGAACCCGATCGGCGACGCCAATCAGGCCACCGAAGTGTTGGTGTGCCTGTCGCAACCCAGCCGGGTGGCGGTGGACGAACTGGTGCGCAAGGCGGTCGCCGGCGGCGGCAACACCTACCACCCGCCGCGGGACTACGGCGTGATGTACGGCCATGGATTTCAGGATCTGGACGGTCATATCTGGGAATTGATGTATATGGATCCCGCTGCGGTGCAGACGCAATAACCCCGCCATGACGGCGTTCGCCGGGGCGACCGTCGTCCCGGTTTTATCGCGCGAGCGCCATTCCCGCCGCTTTCTGCATAAATTGCCGCGATCTTTAGTTGATTAGACGCTAGGGAAGGCAGGATAATCGTTTGCCTTGAATAAACCACCATAAATCACCCGTACCGCGCGCTGCGAGTTAAACGTTTGCCTGGGTGCGCATCGCCGTTGGCGGTGTGGCATAAGGGCAAGGATGCGGAACGTGACGTAAACGATTACGTGGCGATCGGGCGCGGGCGAGATTACAGGCCTGCTGTGACGGGCCGATTCATGAAACACAGGGGAAGTAACCTATGTCGAACTCTCAAGCGAACCACGCCGCAAAACCAACCGGCGGGCTTGATGGCTATTTTAAAATTTCCGCGCGCGGCAGCAGCGTGCGTCAGGAGGTGGTGGCGGGGCTGACCACCTTCCTGGCGATGGTGTACTCGGTGATCGTGGTGCCGAGCATGCTGGGCAAAGCGGGTTTCCCGCCGGCGGCGGTGTTCGTCTCCACCTGCCTGGTGGCCGGTCTGGGGTCGCTGTTGATGGGGCTGTGGGCTAACCTGCCGATGGCCATCGGCTGTGCGATCTCGTTGACCGCCTTTACCGCCTTCAGCCTGGTGCTGGGCCAACACATCAGCATTCCGGTGGCGCTGGGCGCGGTGTTCCTGATGGGCGTGCTGTTTACCATTATCTCGGTCACCGGCATCCGCGCCTGGATCCTGCGCAACCTGCCGATGGGCGTGGCGCACGGCACCGGCATCGGCATCGGGCTGTTCCTGCTGCTGATCGCCGCCAACGGCGTCGGCCTGGTGGTGAAGAACCCGCTGGATGGCTTGCCGGTGGCGCTCGGCGCGTTCACCTCTTTCCCGGTCGTCATGACGCTGGTCGGCCTGGCGGTGATCTTCGGCCTGGAGAAACTGCGCGTGCCCGGCGGCATTTTGCTGGTGATCATCGCCATTTCCATCATCGGCCTGATCTTCGACCCGGCGGTGAAATACCAGGGGCTGTTCGCCATGCCGAGCCTGGCGGACGCTGACGGCAAATCGTTGATCTTCAGCCTGGACATCATGGGCGCATTGCAGCCGGTGGTGTTGCCGAGCGTGCTGGCGCTGGTGATGACCGCGGTGTTCGACGCCACCGGCACCATCCGCGCGGTGGCCGGGCAGGCCAATCTGCTGGATAAAGACGGGCAGATCATCAACGGCGGCAAGGCGCTGACCTCGGATTCCCTGAGCAGCATCTTCTCCGGCCTGGTGGGCGCCGCGCCCGCTGCGGTTTACATCGAGTCCGCCGCCGGCACCGCCGCGGGCGGCAAGACCGGCCTGACCGCCACCGTGGTCGGCATTCTGTTCCTGCTGATCCTGTTTCTGTCACCGCTGGCCTATCTGGTGCCGGTTTACGCCACCGCGCCGGCGCTGATGTACGTCGGCCTGCTGATGCTGAGCAATGTCACCAAGCTGGACTTCAACGACTTCGTCGACGCGATGGCCGGCCTGCTGTGCGCCGTGTTCATCGTGCTGACCTGCAACATCGTCACCGGCATCATGCTGGGCTTCAGTTCGCTGGTCATCGGCCGCATCTTCTCCGGCGAATGGCGCAAGCTGAACATCGGCACCGTGCTGATCGCCGTGGCGCTGGTGGCGTTCTACGCCGGCGGCTGGGCGATTTAAGCCGCTTGGGTTTCCCTCGCCCGCCGGGCGGGGGAGCCTGTTACGGCAATTCCCTTCTTAAGATAAGTCTTCTTCTGCTCTGCACCGCGTTTTGAAAGGCACAACAAGCTTTAACGGCTGTAAAAAAAGTGATCTACTATCGTGACCAACGCAGGCCCTGAGCCGATGTCGTCTGAATCGTAGAGTCTAAGGAAAGCATGGAAATCTTTTTTACAATCCTCATTTTGATCCTGGTGGTCTCCCTGTCCGGGGTGGTGACGCGCATGTTGCCGTTCCAGGTGCCGCTGCCGCTGATGCAAATCGCCATCGGGGCCCTGCTGGCCTGGCCGCATTTCGGGCTGCACGTCGATTTTGATCCCGAACTGTTCCTGGTGCTGTTCATCCCGCCGCTGCTGTTCGCCGACGGCTGGAAAACGCCGACGCGGGAGTTCCTGCATCACGGGCGTGAAATTCTCGGCCTGGCGCTGGTGCTGGTGCTGATCACCGTGGTCGGCGTCGGTTATCTGATCTACGCCATGGTGCCGGGCATTCCGCTGGTGGCGGCCTTCGCGCTGGCGGCAGTGCTGTCGCCGACGGATGCCGTGGCGCTGTCCGGCATCGTCGGCAAAGGGCGCATTCCCAAGCCGATCATGGGCGTGCTCGAGGGCGAGGCGCTGATGAACGACGCGTCCGGCCTGGTGTCGCTCAAGTTCGCCATCGCGGTGGCGATGGGCACTATGGTGTTCACCGTGGGCGGCGCGACCCTTGAATTCCTCAAAGTGGCGATCGGCGGCCTGCTGGCCGGCGTGGCGGTCACCTGGACCTACAGTAAATCGCTGCGGGTGATGAGCCGCTGGAGCGGCGACGATCCGGCGACCCAGATCGTGTTCCTGCTGCTGCTGCCGTTCGCTTCTTATCTGATCGCCGAACATATCGGCGTCTCCGGCATCCTGGCGGCGGTGGCGGCGGGGATGACCATCAGCCAGTCCGGCGTGATCCGCAACGCGCCGCTGGCGATGCGCCTGCGCGCCAACAGCGTGTGGGCGATGCTGGAGTTCGTGTTCAACGGCATGGTGTTCATCATGTTGGGCCTGCAGCTGCCGGGCATTCTTGAAACCTCCATCCTGCAGGCGGAGCTGGATCCGACCATCCAGACCTGGTATCTGTTCGCCGACGTGGCCACCATCTACGCCGCGCTGCTGGTGCTGCGTTTTACCTGGCTGTGGATAATGAAGAAGGCCAGCAACCGCTTTATGAAAAAGCGTCCGCTGCAGTTCGGCGATTACAGCACGCGTGAGCTGTGGGTGGCGTCGTTCGCCGGGGTGCGCGGGGCGATTACCCTGGCCGGCGTGCTGTCGATACCGCTGTTGCTGAGCGACGGCACTGCCTTCCCGGCGCGCTATCAGCTGGTGTTTATCGCCGCCGGGGTGATCCTGCTGTCGCTGATCGTCGGCGTGCTGGCGTTGCCGCTGCTGCTGCGCGGCGTGCAGGTGGCCGACAAGAGCGCCAGCAAGCAGGAAGAGCGCATGGCGATCGCCATGGCGGCCGAGGTGGCGATCGAGAGCGTGAATAAAATGGAAGAGCGCCTGGTTGCCGATACCGAAGAAAACCTCGATCCGCAGGTGTTGAAAGAGGTCAGCTCGCGGGTGACGGGCATGCTGCGGCGGCGTATCGCGTCGAAAGACGATATCGAGAATGCGCTGGCGATGGAAAACCTCGAGCGGCGTTTCCGCCTGACGGCGCTGCGCGCCGAGCGCGGCGAGCTGTACCACCTGCGCGCCACGCAGAAAATCAGCAACGAGACGCTGCAAAAACTGCTGCACGATCTCGACCTGCTCGAAGCGCTGTTGATCGAACGCGAAGGGTAAATCTCAGCAGAGGAATAAACGTTTTCCTCTTTTTTCTGTCCTGAAGGGCCGCCTGGGCGGCCCTTGTTTTTTGGCTACTTGAGCGGCGGCCAGTAGTCGCGGCAGCAGGCGATCCAGGCCTGCGCGCTGTGCGACAGGTAGCTGCCCTGGCGCCAGATCAGGCCGATTTTCCACTCCATGCGCGGCTCCAGCGGCAGCCAGACCAGGTTTTCCTTATCCAGCCAGCGGCAAACCGGCTCAGGCAGCATGGCGATGCCCACGCCGGCCTGCACCATCGAGGCGAGGAAGTCCCATTGGCCGCTGCGCACCGCGATTTGCGGTTCAAAACCGGCCTGGCGAAACGCCTTCATCAGCATCTTGTACAGCGCAAAGTCTTCGTTATAAATCAGGATCGGGCTGTCGGCCAATTCGGCGATATTGATGCGGGTGCGGTTGAGCCACTGCGGCGTGCGCGGCGCCACCACGCACATCGGGTGGCCCAGCAGCGGCAGAAAGGTCAGCGGCTGCGCCGAATCGAAGGGCAACACGGTCATCGCCAGATCCAGTTCGCCGGACATCACCGCCTGTTCGACCGACAGCCCGCCCAGTTCGGAAATCTTCAATTCGATGCCGGGGTAGGTCTGGCGAAAGCGGCGGATCAGATCGGCGATCTGCCTGCCGACCATTGGCGGAATGCCCAGCCGCAGCACGCCCTTTTTCACCGAGCTGATGTCTTCCAGTTCCGCCTCCAGCTGGCGGAATTCGTCGAGGATCGTCAGGCCGCGCTGGTACACCGCCTGGCCGCTGTCGGTCAGGCGCAGCTTGCGGCCTTCGCGGATCAGCAGCGTGCATTCCAGCTCTTCCTCCAGATGCCGCAGCATTTTGCTGATGGTGGGCTGGGTGACGAACAGTTTTTCCGCCGCGCGGGTGAAGCTTTGCTGGCGCACCACTTCAACGAAGTAGCGCAGGGTGCGGACATCCACGTTAGGGTTCTCCTTGGGGACGCTACCGGCGGGAAACTATTCCCGGACGGCATGATGACGATAATTTTAATTCATTTCAGGCGTGGTTTCCCGGCTGCGTATACTGTAGGCCGTCAATTTATTGTTCGAGGTCATCTTTCATGTCTCTGGCGTTACGCCGCGTTGCCCCCTCCCTGCTGACCCGTTTGCAGGTGCCGATCCAGGTGGCGTTGTATGCGGCGCTGTTCCTGATCGCCGATCGTCTGGTGCAACAATTCCACCTGCCGCTCCCCGCCAATATCGTCGGCATGCTGATGCTGCTGGCGCTGATCCTGCTGCGCATTCTGCCGCTCAGCTGGGTCAAGGCCGGCTCCCGCTGGCTGCTGGCGGAAATGCTGCTGTTTTTCGTGCCGGCGGTGGTGGCGGTGGTCAACTATGCCCAGCTGCTGATGGTCGAGGGCTGGAAGATCTTTCTGGTGATCGCGATCAGCACCATGCTGACGCTGGGCGCCACCGGGCTGGTGGTGGACAGGGTGTATCGGCTGGAGATTTGGCTGCAGCGGCGGAAGCAGCGCCATGAATGATTTTATCCTTAGCCTGGCCTGTTTTCTGGCGACGCTGGCGCTCTATTTCGCCAACAAGAAACTCTATCGCCGCCGCCGCACGTTGCTGCTGATGCCGCTGGTGCTGACGCCGATGATTCTGGTGTTGCTGCTGGTGGTCACCCACATCTCCTATCAGGACTACATCGGTGAAACCCACTGGCTGCTGTGGCTGCTGGGGCCGGCGACCATCGCCTTCGCGGTGCCGGTGTACGAGAACCTGCATATCATTCGTCGCCACTGGCTGTCGCTGACCGCCGGGGTGACGACGGCGGTGCTGGTGGCGGTGTACAGCTCGGTGTGGCTGGCGCGCCTGCTGACGCTGCCGGAAGAGGTGCAGCGCAGCCTGGCGGTGCGGTCGATCACCACGCCGTTTGCGCTGGAGGCCGCCAAGCAGATGGGCGGCCAGCCGGACCTGGTGGCGCTGTTCGTGGTGATCACCGGGGTGTTCGGCATGGCGGTGGGCGACATTCTGTTTCTGCGGCTGGCGGTACGCAGCCGCCTGGCGAAAGGGGCCGGATTTGGCGCATCGTCGCACGGCGCCGGCACCGCCCGCGCCTATGAACTGGGGCCACAGGAGGGCGTAGTGTCGAGCCTGGTGATGATGTTGGCCGGCATTATCACGGTGGTGGCCGCGCCACTGATCGGCCGGCTGATGTGGTAAGGAGGCGGTCTGCGGCGAACGGCGCCGCAGACCGTAGAGCGTCAAGGAAGGTTGCCGAGCATCGCCGGCGTGCGCGATGACTGGCGCAAGGCGCGTCCTATCTCCTCGTGGCTGAAGATAATAGAGTGATGATTGCAGGGCAACGGATGCACCTGCAGATGTTGGCAGATTGCCGACAGGCCATTGTCGGCAATCGCCAGCAGCTCCCGCTCATCGCCCAGGCCGGTGATATTCAGATTTGCATCTTCGGTCGCCTTGAACAGCGTGATGCGTGCATGTTGCAACGGTGTGCTGAGCGTTTGTTTCGCCAATGCCAGCTCCGTCGGCTCGGCCTTTAATGCCCGGTCGGCGGCCTCACCGTCAATACCCAGCATGGCCAGCATCGCCGCCAGCATGCCCGGCTCGCTGCGGATCTGGAATGGGGTTCGGTAGAAGGTATCAAGCAGGAACAGTTGGATATCGCGATAGCCTTGGCTTTCCAGTTGAGCTGCCATCTCCAGCGCGATCAGGCCCCCTAGCGACCAACCCAACAAACGGACGGGGCGCGCCGGCGACAGCCGCATATGGCCGAGATAATACGCCGCCAGCTCGCGTAGCGAAGTGATGTGCGGCTGTTGGAACAGGTTATAATTGTTGATGCCTAACACATTGAAATCTTTTTCTAAATAGTTCGCCAGATCGCGATAAACATCGCAACCGGTGACGGCGGGATGGATCATCCAAACGCTGTCGGGGGTGATGGCGTGGTTCAGGCGCTCTACCTGTTTAAAGGTAAAACTGGCCTGATTCAGACGCGTCAACAGCTGCTGCAGGGGTTCGGAGGTGGCTGGAGCCGTTGCGGGCACGCCGTCGGTGAGGATACGGGCCTGGCCGCGCAGCGTCGAGTGAGCAAACAGCGTCTTAATGCCTAACGAATGCCCGTGTCGCTTCAGTTTAACCAGCAGTTGAATGGCGTGCAGCGAATGGCCGCCCAGCGCGAAGAAATCATCGTCGCGGCCAATGCGCGTTGTGCCCAGCAGTTCGCTCCACAGTTCGGCCAACTGCTGTTCCAGCTCGCCTTGTGGGGCTTCATAAGCAGCGGTTTCCTGCATGTTGGCCGGTGCCGGTAACGCTTTGCGATCCAGCTTGCCGTTGGGCGACAGCGGAAAAGCATCCAGCCGGATAAAACAGGACGGTACCATAAAGTCCGGCAGGTGTTGCTGCAATTGCCGACGCCATTCGGCGGCGGCCGTTTGCTCTGGGGCGATGACATAGGCGACCAGGCGCTTGCCGCCGCTTTCGTCTTCCCGCGCCAGAATGGCCGCGTCTTCAACCCCTGAACACTGTCTGAGCTGTTGCTCGATCTCACCTAATTCAATGCGCAGGCCGTGGATTTTGACCTGGAAATCGTTTCTGCCCAGATACTCAATGTTGCCATCCGGCAGCCAGCGGGCCAGATCGCCGGTTTTATACAGGCGAGCCTGCGGCTCGGCGCTGAAAGGGTCGGCGATAAATCGCTCGGCGCTCAGCGCCGCGCGGTTCAGATAACCACGGGCAACCTGAATACCACCGATATGCAATTCGCCGGCGATGCCAGGCGGTAACGGTTGCAGTTGGTCATCCAGAATATGGAGCTGGGTATTGGCGATCGGTTTACCGATCGGTACCAGTGGGCGAGGATCATCGGGCAGGCATTGCCAACTGGAAACGTCTACGGCGGCTTCCGTCGGGCCGTAGAGATTGTGCAGTTCCGCCTGCGGCAACTGCTGCAGGCAACGTTGTACCGTAGCGAGCGGCAACGCCTCGCCGCTGCACACGATGCGTTTCAGGGAGGCGCACTGCGCCATATCGCCGTGGCGCAGAAACAGTTGCAGCATAGAGGGGACGAAATGCAGTGTGGTGACGCCATGTTGTGCGATGCAGGCGCTGAGATAATCCGGTTCCTGGTGACCGCCCGGTTTGGCGATGGCCAGCCGGGCGCCAACCATCATCGGCCAGAAAAACTCCCACACAGAGACGTCGAAGCTGAACGGCGTTTTCTGCAGCACGACATCATCCGGCGTCAGTGTATAAGCCTTTTGCATCCACAGTAGTCGGTTGATCACCCCGCGGTGTTCGTTCATCACCCCTTTGGGTTTCCCCGTCGAGCCGGAGGTGTAAATCACATAAGCCAGGCTGCGCTGTGGATCGGCGGCCAGCGGCGGCGGGTTGCCATCCGGCGCTTGCCGCCACAGATGACTCTCACGCTGAAGATGCAATCGCGGCACGGCGATATCGCGCAGCGGGTGCAGCGCGTGTTCGCCGCCATTGTCGATCAGAACGAATCTGGCGCCGCAATCTTGCAGCATGTGGCGCAGACGGTCTTGCGGATAGTCGGGATCGAGCGGTACATAGGCGGCGCCCGCCTTCAGGATGGCGTACAGGGCAATCACCATATCCGGGCTGCGGTTGACGCATACAGCGATGCGATCGTCAGGCTGTAATCCCTGCAGCCTGAGAAAGGCAGCCAATCGATTCGCCCGCTGATTCAGCTGTTGATAACTGATCTCGTGGTCTTCGTAGCACAGCGCCGGCGCTTCTGGCGTCAGCGCGGCCTGCCGTTCCAGGAATTGATGTACGCCTTGCGGCATGTCTGCCCATGTTTGTCGGGTTTCATTCCATTGATGGAAGATTTGCTGTCTTTCCTGCGGCAACAGCAGCGGCAACTGCCCCAGCGGCAGCGCCGGATCGCCGTCCAGTAGGGTGTTCAGCAGGTGCAGTATGCGGGCGGCGATGCGCTCACCGTCTTCCTGACTGAACCAGGCCTGATTGAAGTTGAACTCCAGCAGCGGGTCGTCGCCCGGATGGTAATGGCGCAGGTAGACGCCGAGGGGCAGCTGTTCCTGACCGTGGTGCAGGTTTTCAACCTTGAACTGGCTGCCCTCCAGTTCGATGTCGGTCGGAAAAACTTCCAGCGAAAAGCTGATGTCGAACAGCTGGCGCCGCTCCTGCTGATGCAGGTTCAACTGGCGGTTGAGTTCGGCAATGGGAAAACGCTGGTGACGATAACACTGGCGCAGCTCGCTGCCGATTTGCCGCAGTAAGTGGCCGAAGGATTGCTGTGAATCGACCGTGATGCGCAGTGGGATCATCGAGGAAAACATGCCCAAAGTTTGCTTATGTTCGGCGGTACTGCGGTTATGTACCGGCACGCCCAGCGTGAATTGATCGGTTTGCCAAATCCGGCCGAACCAGGTGGCCAGCAAAGCGCTAAAAAAATGCATGGCAGAACCGCCCTGTGCGGCGGCGTATTGTTCCAACTGAAGGAAACGCTCGCGTGGCAACCGCTTGATTATCTGATGACTGGGGTAGGTTTGTTGCTCACAGTGATTTTGGCGGCGTTCCAGCATGGAGGGGGGCGCGTCGATGAAACGCTTCAACCAGAAATCACGATCGCGCTCGTAGCGTGGAGACTGCTGATAGGCGCGATCGCTGATGACGAAGTCTTGGTAACGCGAGCGGGGGGCTTCGTTTTTTATCCCTGCTTTTAATTGTTTATAGCGCTCCATGATCATTTTGCTCAGCAGGGAAATTGAGGTGCCGTCCGCAATCAGATGATGGGAAGCAAGCAGCCATAGCGTGCTGGATCCGCTGACTTTGGCCAGGTGGCAGCGCCAAAGCAGGCCATCATACAGTGAATAAGGCTGCAGGAATTGAGAACGAAGGTGTGTTTCTGCCAGGCTGATGGCATCTTGCCCCTGCGAAAAATCATGGTAATGCAGGTCGATATAGGCCCGGTCGCAGGTTTCCTGGGTAATGCCTTGCGGCGTTTCTTTCAGCGTGGTTTGCAACGCATCATGTTGTTGCTGTATTTGCCGTATGGCTTCTTGAAAAAGCGGTAGCGAAATCTCGCGCTCTACGCGCCATAAACACCCAACGTTATATAAGGGGATATCGGGGTTTAAAGATTGGTCTAGCCACACGGCTTGTTGCACGGTCGTCAGGGAATAAGCGGACACGGAACCACCTCCACAAATAAGGAATGAATCAAATTAAATAAAGTGAGTCGCAGCCAAGCACTCGAACATTATAAAAGGTGATTATTAAGTTGGCCTGTTTTCACATTAAATATTTTTAATAGTTTTGTTTAATTATAATTAATTCAATGTTTTCATGATTAATGATTTATATTTTATTTATTTTTAAACTAATTTTTTGTCATTGCTTTTGTGGCGTGTTAATCACGATTGACTGGTTTCCCTGCGTGTCATCAGCAGGTGTGATGGTGTAATTCTATGTTTTGTTTGCGTTTTTTTATTTTTGATAAAAAGAGGCGGAGCTGAGGCGGATCGTGAGCGATAACGGAGTGGTATCTAAGCGGGCAAGTTCGATGGCTTCTCTGCCAGAGATAACAGGCTGAATCATAAAAAATTATAAAGAATTTCTTATGCTGTATTATTATAAAAGAAATAATAATGAATAATAAGAAATAAATCTTATTGTGATTTCATGCATTTCTTTATTCGTAATGCTGCTGTTAACTTTCATAGGATTATGGCGTTTCAATTAAACTGCGATGAATGATCCGTTATTGGGCGATTAATGGATTAACTTTAATGAGATAATAAATGTGAAACGTTGATGTCGAGTTGATACCCGAAATGAAAGACGCAACGAGAACCGTGTCTCGCTGCGGCTGGATCCTACGGGGGAGGTGCAGGTTAGCAGACGGCGGCTTTGATCAGTTCCACCACCAGCGGCGAAAGCTCGCCGCGCAACGCAGCGCGTTCTGATTGGAACAGCGTGGCGACGTAAAAACGCCGGCCCGGCAGTTCGATGGCGCGCACGTCGCCTTCGGCATCGTGGCCGCTGATAATCAGCGGGAAGCGCTCAAGGTCGGCGACGAAGTCCGGATTCACGCCAAAGTTGCAGTGGTAGCCTTCATGGGTGTTCAGGCAGCCGTAGGCCTGCGCGACGCGCGTGTCAGGCTGAAAAACGATGTCGCCGGTTTTTTCCACCAGCGAGCAGCTCAGCGGGGCGATCACCAACCGGCCACCGCTGTCGGTTTCCGCATGGCCGGCGTCGTGCCAGCCCATCACGTTGCGGGCGTACTCGATGATGGCGTACTGAAAACCGCCGCAGGAACCGAGAAACGGCACGTCGTTTTCCCGCGCATGGCGGATCGCCATAAAGGCGCCGTCGTCGTGTCGATACGGGCTGCCCGGCACCACCCAGATGGCATCGAAATCTTGCAGGACATCGGGGGAGGTCAAGGATTCGGTCGGTAGCCACTGGGGCTGCACGTCGATGTCGAGATGGGCGGCGGTGAGCTGGAGCGCCACGGGGATGGCCTGATGGGCCACGGCTTGCGGGTTGTAATCACCGACCAGAGCAATGCGGACTTGAGCTTTCATCATTTCCTTTCCTGTGCGGGTAAAGAAGGAGATTACAGGAAAGCGGGATTTTGAGCCGCAGATTTTTTAAACGCGGCGCACAAAAAAGCCCGGCGTCGGCCGGGCTGGAAAATGGGGCTCAGTACAGCGAGGGCGCACCAGCCGGTCGGGTTTTGAAGCGGCGGTGCAGCCACATGTATTGCTCCGGCGCCCGCATGATCTCTTTCTCGATCACTTTGTTCATGTAAGCCGCCGCCGCCTGTTCGTCGCTGAGCGGGTAGTCTTCCAGGGCCGGCTGGATCAGCAGGTCGTAGCCGCGGCCGCCTTCGCGGCGGATCAGCACCACCGGCACCAGCGCCGGGTTGGCCATGCGTGCCAGCATGAAGGTGCCGCTGGTGGTGGCGGCCTGATCGACGGCGAACAGCGGCGCGAATACGCTGCCGCGCGGGCCATAGTCCTGATCCGGCGCGAACCATACCGCCTCGCCGCGCTTGAGCGCGTGCACCATGCCGCGCAGATCCTTGCGGTCGATCATCGCCTTGTTGGAACGCATGCGGCCTTTGGTCTGCGCCCACTCCATCGCTTTATTGTTGTGCGGACGGTACATCGCCATCATCGGCTGGCACAGGCCCATTGCCCGGCCGCCCAGCTCCAGCGACATGAAGTGCACGCCGATCACCAGCACGCCGCGATCGTCGCGCTGCGCCATTTTGAGGTGGTTGATGCCGGAGACGTTGAACCAGCGTTTGACGCGTTTATCCGACCAGAACCAGGCCATGCCGGTTTCCAACAGGCCCATGCCGAGCGATTCGAAGTTGCCCACCACCTTGCGCTCGCGCTGCGCTTCGTCCATCTCGGGGAAGCACAGTTCTAGGTTGCGGCGGGTGATGGCGACGCGACGCTTAAGAAAGCGCATCGAGGTGCGCCCCATCCATACGCCAAGGCGGTTAAGCAGCGGGTAGGGGAGTTGCACCAGCAGGAACAACAGGGCCAGACCGAACCAGGTCAGCCAGTAGCGCGGGTGCAGCAAGGAAAGTTGAAATCTCTTTTGGCGTTTCATAGCAGCTCGTTTATGCGTTAGGGGGGTAGCAACCTGTAGCGCATAAAGGATCCACTCGATAGCGATACAACGACTCAGACACCCGGGGACGGCCAGGGTTTAGTCAGAATTCCATAATTGACTAAACATTTACATTCGAAGGGCGGTTTGCGCTGCTATCAGGCTTCGGAGGGATAGCTGTTGGCCAGCGGAGGCGGCTCTAGGAATGCGTATGTTAACACAGGGTACGGGGTTCAGAGGAAGAGAGGCATGCGAATATTCTCATTCGCATTGCCTCTGGATTGACGATTGGCGGCGGTTTACAGGCTGGGGAGGATGATGGCGGCGAAAATGGCGGCGATCACCAGCCATTTCAGCAGGTAGTAACCGCGGCGATTACGCGCCTTCAGGCGCTGGCCGGCGTCGCGCACCGCGTTGACGTATTTGAAGATGCGGTTGATGCCGCCGGTGCGGTCCTGATCGTCATTCGGCGAACTGGCCGCCGACATCAGCGTAGCGCCGACCCAGTGGTTGACCGCTTGCGCCCAGCGCCATTTCATGGGCCGCTCGACGTCGCAAAACAGAATGATGCGCGTCTGATCGGTGGCGTTCTGCGCCCAGTGCACGTAGGTTTCATCGAAGATCACCGCTTGGCCGTCGCGCCAGCTGTGCTGCTCGCCGTCCACCTCGATGAAGCAGCGATCGTCGTTGGGCGTCATCAGCCCCAGGTGATAGCGCACCGAGCCGGCGTAAGGATCGCGGTGTTTACCCAAATGGCTGCCGGGCGGCAGCTCGGCGAACATCGCCGCCTTTACGGATGGGATGCGGTTGAGCAGTTCGACGGTTTTCGGGCACAGCGTTTGCGCCGAAGGGTGGCTGTCGCTGTACCACTTCAGATAGAAACGTTTCCAGCCGCGTTTGAAGAAGGTGTTGAATCCGGCGTCGTTGTGCGACTGCGCCTTTTTGATGTGATCCTGCAAACGCACGGCTTCCTCGCGGATCACCTGCCAGTTGTCGGTCAGCGTCTGCAGCTCCGGGAAGCCTTTTTCGTCGAAATAGGGCTGTTTGGCGGGCAAACGGGAGAAGCCGGTCATAAACATGTTGATCGGCCCCATAAAGGTGGAGTGATCGAACAGTTGGCGGGTAAGCTTTTGTTTCTCTTTGCCGCGGGAGTGTGCGTAGAGGAAGCTGATGATAAAAATGCCGATAATGATCGCGGCAACCATAGAATCCATCCCTGTTGGTGCTTGTTAAAAATTCGTACAAATTATAGTTTTGTGACAGGAAAAATTTAACTTTTTCGTGCGCTTTCCCCGCTCATACTGTTTGGTGGCATAAAAAATCAATAAAACCGTTGGTAATGAAATTTTATATCGATTTTTTTGGTTTTAGTCCTATTCTTAAATCGTTCAAGGGGTGTTTCATGCCATCTTGTGTCATGACGAATGGCACGTATCTGAGAAAAGAGGGACTTATGAAGAAATCAATCATTGCCTTGTCTGCACTGCTGCTCGCTTCCCCGGTGTTCGCTGCTGAAACCGCGACCGACACCGCCGCTCACGCCAGCAACGAGGTCGTCGCTGAGGCGCATAAAGGGGCGGATACCGCCAAAGAAAAGCTGCACCAGTCTCAGGACAAGGGTGAAGAGCTGAAGCTGAAAGCCAAGCACGCCGCTGAAGGCAAGAGCGACAGCGTCGGCAGCAAAGTGAGCGAAGGCTCGCAAAAAGCCTGGCACTCCACCAAACAGGGTACGGAGAAGGCTTGGGACAAGACCAAGCAAGGGGCGGAAAGCCTCAAGAACAAAGTGACCGAGTAAGGTCTCCGCTTTACCCCAAGGGCCGCGCTGCGGCCTTTTTTATTGCCTGCAATCCAGAGCCGATGCCCCGCTTTGTCGCCCCGATTAAAACGTGAGAGTATTCTTCATCGATTGGCGACTCAATCGTAAGCAAGAAGGAAACGCTATGAAATCCCACTGGATAAGGCGTTTATTGACACCCCCACCAGCCTGGACAGGCAGAGCATCGGTTATCTTGGGCCTGCTGGTGTTTGTGGTGTTGAGCGGGCTGGATAGCCTGGGCGTGGATTTGGACGGGTGGAAGCGCTACGTGATGATCGCGGGCGTGGCGGGTATTTGCTATTTCTTTGCCGGATATATTGATAAGCGCATTCCGCGCAAATCCTCGCCCATGTAGGCACAAGTCAGAAAAAGAAAAAGGCGCTTATCAAATGAGATAAAGCGCCTTTTATCAACACGTTAACTGACTAGTATCAGTTCATGCCGTATTTTTTCAGCTTCTTGCGCAGCGTGCCGCGGTTGATGCCCATCATCAGGGCTGCGCGGGTCTGGTTGCCACGGGTGTATTGCATCACCATGTCCAACAGTGGCTGTTCAACTTCAGCCAGTACCAGCTCATACAGGTCATTTACGTCTTGACCGTTCAGTTGAGCAAAATAGTTCTTCAGTGCTTGTTTAACCGAGTCACGCAGAGGCTTTTGAGTCACCTGATCTTGTGAGTTAACGGTAGAAACGGTCAGTACGTCAGAATTTACGCGTTGTTCGAACATAGTTCTGTCAGCTCTTTTTTTACGCTAAGATTTTCGAAATATGCCTCCAACGCCTCCAGCTGTTCGCTGGCATCCTCTATGGCGTTGAATGTGCGCCGAAACTGGTCATTCGGAGCGTGTTCCTGGAGATACCAGGACACGTGCTTACGAGCAATCCGGAATCCCTTGCCTTGGCCATAGAAGCCGTGCAATTCCCGAATGTGCCCAATCAACAAGCGCTTCACCTCGCCAAGCGGCAGCGGCGGCAGCAACTCCCCAGTGTCCAGATAATGCTGGATTTCCCGGAAGATCCAGGGTCTCCCCTGAGCAGCGCGGCCTATCATCAGGGCATCGGCCCCGGTGTAGTCAAGCACTGCTCTGGCTTTATGCGGGTCAGTAATATCCCCATTCGCGATAATCGGAATGGAAACACTCTGCTTAACTGCCCGAATGCTGTCGTATTCCGCGTCGCCGTTAAACAGACAGGCGCGGGTTCGGCCGTGAATCGTCAGGGCCTGAATACCACAGTCTTCGGCCAGTTGGGCAATCTCTACACAGTTACGATGCTCTGGCGCCCAGCCGGTGCGAATCTTCAGCGTTACCGGCACATCCACCGCGTCAACCACCGCGTGGAGGATCCGTTTAACCAGATCCGGGTACTGCAACAAAGCGGACCCGGCAAGCTTCCGGTTCACTTTTTTGGCCGGGCATCCCATATTGATGTCGATGATCTGCGCGCCGCTGGCCACGTTGATACGCGCGGCGGCGGCCATATCATCAGGATCGCATCCGGCAATCTGCACGGAGCGGATCCCTGGTTCATCGCTATGCACCATACGCAGACGCGACTTATCCGTCCGCCACACCTCCGGGTTGGAGGAGAGCATTTCGGATACGGCCATCCCAGCACCCATTGCATGACAGAGGGTTCTGAACGGGCGATCTGTAATACCGGCCATCGGGGCCGCAATCAGGCAATTAGTAAGCTGGTGGTGTCCAATGCGCATAGACAAAGAGTGACCATACTGTGTCCGCAAGGGCGCGTATATTACGCATTTTTGCGCCGAGATGAAAGGCCAAACTTTAACCAATTGGCTCGCTATTAGGGCAAAAAATGCGCTGCGCAGTGATTCATAAAAATATTGTATATATTTTACAATGAGTTGACGAAAAGCGCTTGTTTTGTGTGCGGTAAAATATTCGCCTTTGCACAGGATATTATCTGCATTCGCCCGCTATTTTTGCCGGGATAGCCTGCCTGGAAGGCGCATTGTCAGGGCGATCCATCGTTGAAAGGCGAAAAATTGCATAAAATTTTGTCTTGCCCGTGGCCGATCGCCGGACAAAAAAAATCCACCGGCGAGGGGCCGGTGGATGAGGGAGCAATATACCGTGGCGCTTATTTACGGCGGCCGGTGATACGGCACCACTCTTCGCGCTCGGCGACCGGATCGAGCGTGAACTTCTCTTCGTAGGCTTCCGCTACGCTGCTCGCCTGGCTGGCCAGCACGCCGGACAGCCCCAAATGACCGCCGGCCTTCGGCAGGCAACCGATCAGCGGCGCCAGTTCGCGCAGCGGGCCGGCGAGGATGTTGGCGACCACCACGTCCGCCAGCAGGTCCGCCGGCTGGTCTTTCGGCAGATACAGCTCCAGACGCTCTGAGACGCCGTTACGCTGCGCGTTGTCGCGGCTGGCCTGAATGGCCTGGGGATCGATGTCGATGCCGATAGCGCGCGCCGCACCCAGCTTCAGCGCGGCGATAGCCAGAATGCCGGAACCGCAGCCGAAGTCGATGACGGTTTTGCCGGCCAGATCGAGGCCGTCCAGCCACTGCAGACACAGCGCGGTGGTCGGGTGGGTGCCGGTGCCGAACGCCAGGCCCGGATCGAGCATCACGTTAACCGCGTCAGGATCCGGCACGTCGCGCCAGCTCGGGCAGATCCACAAGCGCTCGCCGAAGCGCATCGGGTGGAAGTTGTCCATCCATTCGCGCTCCCAGTCCTTGTCTTCCAGCTGTTCTATCTTGTGGCGGAAACCGGCGCCCAGCAGCGGGTGCTGCTCCAGCATCGCCACCACCTCGGCCATATCGGTTTCCGCGTCGTACAGGCCGATCACATCGGTATCGCCCCACAGCAGGGTTTCACCCGGCAGCGGCTCGAACACCGGGTTGTCGTGGGTGTCCTGGAAGGTCACCGACACGGCGCCGCTTTCCACCAGCGCGTCGCTCAGGTCTTCCGCCTGGCTGCCGGTGGTGTTCAGTTTGAGTTGGATCCAAGGCATAGCAATTCTCTTCAAGAGGGTAATGATGACGCCGCCCGGCGCTTTTCGCCGACGACGTTACCGAGATAAAACGCCAACAGGCTGAGCAACAGCGAAGGCACGATAGGATGCAGCCCCGCCGGTTGCAGGTTGAAGCTGGCCAATAGCGTATAGCATACCGCACCCGACACCATTGAGCTAAGCGCTCCCTGAGCATTGGCGCGTTCCCAATACAGACCCAGCACCAGCGGCCACAGGAACACCGCCTCCAGCCCGCCGAAAGCCAGCAGGTTGAGCCAGATGATCATCTCCGGCGGGCGCCAGGCCGCCAGCAGCACCAGCAGGCCGAGGATCAGCGTGGTCAGGCTGGAGAAGCGCTTGATCAACCGCTCGTTGTGGATCTGCTGCGGCCGCACGCCCAGGTAGAGATCCTTGATGATGGTGGCGGAGGACTGCAGCAGTTGGGCGTTGATGGTCGACATGATCGCCGCCATCGGCGCCGCCAAAAAGATCCCGGCGGCGTACGGCGGCAACACGGTGATCATCAGCGTCGGGATCACCTGGTCGGGGATCTTGAGATCCGGCAACACCGCGCGGCCGAGCGCGCCGGCCAGGTGCATGCCGAACATCAGCACCGCCACCACCACGGTGCCGAGCAGAATGCCGCGATGCACCGCCTTGCTGTCCTTGTAGGAGATGCAGCGCACGGCGGTGTGCGGCAGGCCGATCACCCCGAAGCACACCAGGATCCAGAATGACGCCATAAACGGCAGACTGAGGATCTGATCGCCGCCCTGCGGCGACACCAGCGCCGGATCGATCTGCTGCAGTTTGCTCACAGCGCTGTCCAGTCCGCCGGCGGCATGGATCACCGCCACCAGCAGCAGCACGGTGCCGAGCAGCATCACCAGCCCCTGCATGGCGTCGTTCAGCACGCTGGCGCGGAAGCCGCCGAAGGCGGTGTACAGCGCAATGCTGATGCCGAAGATCAACAGGCCGGTGTCGTAAGGAATGCCGGCGGCGGTCTCCAGCAGGCGTGCGCCGCCGATGAACTGCACCGTCATGGCGCCGAGGAACGCCACCAGCAGGCTGAGGCTGGCCAGCCACACCAGCAGGCGGCTTTGGTAGCGGCCATACAGCATGTCATTGAGAGTAATGGCGTTGTAGCGCCGCGCCAGGATGGCGAATTTCTTGCCCAGCACGCCGAGCGACAGCCACACCGCCGGCAGTTGGATCATCGCCAGCAGCACCCAGCCCAGGCCATATTTGTAGGCGGCGCCAGGCCCGCCGATAAACGAACTGGCGCTGATGTAGGTGGCGGTCAGGGTCATCGCCAGCACAAAGCCGCCCATCGAGCGGTTGCCGAGGAAATATTCGCTGAGGAAGTTTCCGTTCTGGCGGCGCCGATAGGCGTACACCGACAGGCCGAACACCAGCAACAAGTAGGCGACCAGCGGCAGGATCACTTCAGTTTGCATCGCGGTCCTCCAGCGAAATGTCGCGGAACACCGTGCGCACCATCAGCCAGCACAGGCCGATGAACAGCAGTGGCACCAGCAGGCAGGCCATTTCGAACCAGTGCGGCAGGCCGGTGACGCCGATGGCGCTGTCCGGCAGGTAGGCCGCCAGCCCCCAGGCCAGCAGGTAGAGCAGCGTCAGCCCCAGCGCCCAGCGCGCTTCGCGGTGCGCCTGAATAAAGCGTTTGTCCATCAGTGTCCCCCATAGGTTTACGATGATGGCTTGTGACAAGAACAGATGAAGGAACAGGATTGTACGGAATGTGCGGCGTTTGGCTAATAAATTATTCACCTTTCCGGTGAACGCAACGGGGCGATGGAAAGAAAAGAGAGGGGTAAATATAAAAATTTTTGCCGGTTTATTTCGATGAGAAAATAATTAAAGAGAATGGGAAAGGAATGGGGTTTATATTGGTTGGCGCAACCGGAATCGAACCAGGTGACCTCTGTGAAGTATGACACAGCGCTCTACCACTGAGCTACACGCCTGCAATAAACAAATTTATAACATCTCATAATCATTCATGTAAATAGATTTCTTTTATTTTTTGGCATTAAATAAATCGTTCGATTAAATAATAACCTGCATATCCTTCGCGATTTATTTACTGTGATTAATATCACGATAAAGCCGCCCCGTTAATGTGCTTAAACAAGGGCGGCGTTAATTAGCGGATTAACAATGTCACACGGTTATCGTTCTTTTCTCAGATATTCTTTCTGAAATAGTATAAAGAACGATGACGCCGATGCATAAAAAGAACATCACGGCATACAGGGCGCCACCGCCACCTTGTTTTAACAGCAAACCGCCGACAAAAGGGGCGAGCGCCAGGCCAAATTCGTAAAACGTGGCGGCACCGAAGTAAGCCCCTTTTAGGTTAGCCGGCGCCATACGATCAATTTGTATATTGAGCGTAGGGAACAGGATGACTTCACCGAGGCTGAGCAGGAACATGGCGACCAACCACAGCCCCCAGCTTTCACTGGAAACCAGCAGGAAGACAATTTGTGAAAGCGCGAGAAAGAACACGCCCAGGCTGGTTTTCAGTGCCAATGACATGCGACGGGTAAAGCGCTCGGTGAAATACTGCAGCGTTATCACCGTGGCTGCATTGATGAATATCAGCACGCTGAGCAGGTATTCGGGGTTGTGCACCTGGCTGATCATGAGGTATTGCGGCAGCGTCACGTCGATCTGCCCGTAGACCAGCATCACCAAAATGTTGGCGACAACCAAAACCTTGAACGCCTGATCGTTCCAGATAATCCGCAAAGAGCCAATGAACGAGAAGGTGGCGTTGCGCGTTTCTTTACCGTGCCCCGCTTTGAATACCGCGAGCACCAGCAGCAAATAGCAAAGGAACGACAATGCGGTGACGAAGAAGGTGGCCTTCTGCGCCGTCAGCCCGAGAGCGACACCCACTAATGGGCCTACGGCTGCGCCCACGTTCATCAGGAAGTAGCGGATGTTCAACGCGCGTTCTCGCTCTTGCCTGTCATGGAGAATATCGCCGATCACCGCTTTGCTGGCGGGTTCGATCAATGAGCGCGAAATGCCATTGAGTAAAATACCGACAAAATACCACGCCGGTGAGTTGGCCAACGCAAGTACGCTAAATGAAATGATAGCGGCAATTGCACCGAGAATAATCAACGTGCGACGGCCATATTTGTCTGAAGCGCCACCGAAGAGATAGCCGAAAGAAATAGACACGATAAGTGATACGCTCATCATGACGCCGATTTCCACCGGAGTCATCGCGTAGTTATTTCTCATGAGAATGGTAATGAATGGCCAAATCATGAAAAAGCAGGCGCGCGTCAAAAACGTCCCGATAAAGATAACCCATATTTCTTTTGGGAAATAAGGGATGAATGTTGACCTCAAGGCGGTTTCTCCTTAAATGTTGCTCGTCGTCTGTTGAACCGAGTGTATTACACCTTTTCCAAACTTTCCTTTTCCCATCGGTTAGCCAGAGTGAGTAACGGCGTCACTCCGGCCTCTCTAATCCTCGCGATGAGATTTTTCCGCTGATCGAAGATAACCGGATGCGGGCTGATGCCTTGAATAATCGCGGCGACAGTCGCCGAGACTGGCGCGCTATGCGCCAGCGTTGGAATCGCCAGAACGTTCATGCAGTATTCAAACATGGAATCGACGGAGTTCAATTTACCCAACATCAAGAACGTCATTTCATCTCCGACGAGGGTAGCGCCAAGGCTGTCGAATATCATTTTGACTTGCGCCACGGGCTTCTCTTTCAGATGGAAACTGAGCAGTGCGCGGAACTGGTCGCGATTCAGACGGCCCTGTTTCATCTCGTCATTCAGCATGGCGAGTGCCTGGCGTACATAATTTTCCTCTTCGTTGAACAGATCTGCCGAAGCGCAGCGGAAATGCTGTTTGAGGAAATACCAGTGAAAGACATATTTGCCGTCGAATTCGAGGCGAACAACGTTGGTGAAGTCTTCCAGATCGTGCCGTTCCGGGTGGAATTCGCTGAGATCGCAACGAATATCGATGCCGGAAGAGGAGGCGATTCTGCGGCAAATGGTGGCGATATCAGCTTCGCCCAATAGCGCTTGCAGCATATGCTGCATGTTGTTACCGCCGGCGGCCAACTCGCAATAGGCGTCTTTGCCTGGCGTCAGGTATTTGATTCGGCTGTCGCGTGCATTGAGTGATGAGGCAATCTCAGCCCACTGGTTATGTACTTCCTGGCTTCTGATCGTTTCCAAACGAGGGTTTTTTTCATAGAACGCGATGACGCGCGGATCGACAGCCAGGCCGCTGCGTTTGAGTATTCCGGCGTCAAGCTGCGCGCTTGCTTGGTTTTTCACCAGGACATTGATGAAGTTGCGCAGCGAACTCTCCCCGCAATCTGAGAACGAGACGTCAGAATCCGGCGCGGGGCGGCAGGTTTTGGTGATGCACAGCGGCGGAAAATAGCGGCCGTACACTTCGCGATCGTAGTAGTCATGGCAGCGATCGGGGAAGTGCGTCTCGCCCGTCGCCGTTTCGCCGAACAGCTCCCCGCTCAGCTCCCGCAGTTGCTGCATGTAGGCGGTCAACTTGCCGAAGTTACCCTTGCATTTCAGCCACAGCGCCGCGTTGAGCAAATGAAACACCTCTCTGTCGTGCCCGGCGGTGCGGCTGGCCGCGATCAGTAAACGACATAAATTGTGCAACTCGGCCAGCAAGCTGTCGCGATCTGCACAGTGGATACCGACGTAATCCTGCACACGTCGCGGCAGATAGCGGTGATACTTGTTGAAAGGCAGATGCAATGCAATGAAGTCGGCGCTGAATCCCTCAGTTTGCAGCCGTGCGACGGTGCTTTCGGTAAAACTTTCCGCCAGCATGCTGGCGCGCAAGGTGGCTTCATCTTTTTGCCGGCGGGCATGTTCGACGGCGGCCTGCGCGTTTTGCCAGGCGGGGAACAGGCCGGCTTGATGCACGGCTTCTTGCTGCGCCGCATTCACGCGTGCTTCCAGCTCGGCGATTTCGGCATTGAGCGCCAACAGTTGCGCCTCTTTATTTTCCGCAGCGCTCTTGCCCAGCGCTTTTTTACCGGCTTTTAGCGCGGCGATCGCGGTTCGAAGTGGCGGGATCCGTGACGGCTGCGCTTTGGCGGCATTTTCCGCCTGTTGCAGGATCTGGTTCAGCGCTTTTTCTTGCGCTTTCAAATGGGCGCCGAGGGAGAGCGCTTCGCGTTCTGCGGCCGCGATCTGCGCTTTTGTGTCCTCGAACTGTTGCAGCACGCTGTCGCAAAGCCGGCGTATTTGCACAGAAAGCCGATGTTGCTGCTCAATGGCAGCGTGAAAGTCCGTTTCATCTCGTACATGCTGATATAACGAGGCTATATCATTGTCGGTGAAACGTTGGCTGCTCATGAAAGCCACCAGCCGTGCAAGGGTAGAGGGGGAAAACCAGGTGAACGGGTTCTTCACCTCTTTGCTTACGTCAAACTCGACCAGGTCAGTACGGTAGAACAATGCGCGCGCCACCTGGCCGATCGGGTGATCGGCGCCAAGAAAACGGTAATACTTTTCCGCGAGTTCGTTGTTGCACCAGAGCACCCCGTACAGTGGCGAAAGAAAACGATACTCAGGGCGTAACGGCATGTAGAGATCGCGGAAAGTCTGTCTGGTTTGATCGGTCGTCATCAGCTAAAACCTTGGATGATGTTTTTTAACTTGAGCGCCGCCTGGTGGATTTGTTGTTGTTCATCCTGATTGGGCATCAGCGACAGCGGCGTAAAGACGTCGTCGCGCAGAGCCAGCGGCCAGGACATGAACACGCCCAGTTCCGGCAGCCAGACCGAACCGCAGCAGGGGGTTTCGTCCCGTTGGATGATGCGCTCAAGCAAGATAAGAATGGAGGCGGACGGGCCATATTTAGGAGGGCGCCGCATTTTGTGAAATATGTCCAACCCTTGATTGCGGGTATCGGTGACGATTTGCGCCAGCGCCTGTGCCGAAAGTACCTGGTTCAGCGGTCCCTCGTCGGTTGTTACCTGGCTGAGCAAGGGCACCAACCCGGCGCCGTGCTCGCCGCAGACTGTCAGGCTACGCGCGTCGATGCGCTGCATGTCGATCCCGGAAATGCGGCAGATACTTTTCAGCAGCCTGGCGGTATTGTGCGCGGCGCCGATACCTATCACCCGGCAGCGAGAGTCGAGCAGGATTTTATCGATGTAATAGCTGATGCTATCCACCGGATTGACCGCATTGATGATGTGACAGCCGGGAGCAATGAAGGGTTTGGCTCGGCTAAAAATGGCCTCGCTGAGCCGTACGTGATCGTCCAGCAACGCCTGGCGGTCATGCATCGGAAAGGTTGAAGGCACGCCATAGCAACAGAGGATCACGCCAGCCCCCTCGATGTGGCGGTAGTCATCCGTCACAACAATCTTGGGTAAAGACGTTCGGTTATGGCGTGAGAAGAGCGCTTCCGCCAGCAGGCCATCAAGAATATCTTCGCAAACGGCTGAATACTTTTCGGTATTTCGGCAGATGATCACGACTTCATTGACGCTGCCACGTCGCTCGGTCGTACTTAACAGCGCGTTTAGCGTCTCTTGCCCAATGCCGCCGAATCCCAATAAAACAATTTTCATGACCGCTCCTGATGACCTGCCCGGCTTATGCTTCGATCAGTTCGGCCAGTCTTGCATACTGCTTCTCAACCATACTCCACCCTTTATCGAGTACGGCTTTGACACGCTGGAATTGTTCTTCGGTCATCCCCTTGAAGAACGCTTTATCCACTTCCTGATGATCGCCATCGAATTCGGAGTGATCCTCGAAATGGTTCTGTTTGCTCGGATCGAACACGTGTTTGATGTTGTTATAGAAAACGAAAGCCGAACCTTCGATGACAAAGTGCACCAGGATAGCCTGTTCCAGATTATCCAGCGTGATCATCTGGTGGTTGAACCAGATGCACAGTGCTTCAAAGATCGCGTCTTCGCGAACTTGGAGGTTATCGCGGCTGTTGCGCAGCACTTCGTCATGGCCGAATTCTTCTTTCAGATGCTCACTGAAGAAACGTGAGAAGCGAACGTCTTCACACAGTGCGCTACGCAGCAGCACCATTTTTTGGAACTGATCGGACAGGATCTGCAGGTAGTCCAGGAACAAGGATTTTTTCGCCTCGGAGAACGTTTTATCCTTGGCGAATGCGGTAAAGATCTTGTTGTCCTGGTAGCGCTCGATGTAGCGGGCATTATGCGCTTTAAGCTGATGGTAGTAAGCGTAGGGATCTTGATCGAAAGTCACCAGCGGCTTGCTTGGATCTTCATAGAGCCCGCGCTCCTCAAACTGGATTGACAGCCCCCAGTAGCCGTTGTCGCCCGCGCCGATGAAGCCGTGATCCGCGCCTGGCGGAATGCAGATGACATCGCCTGGAACGGCCCGGCGGTCAACGCCGTCTCCCAGCAGGATCGCTTCCCCTTCACAAATGATATACAGCGAAGATATTGGATGAACATGCACATCCAGCTTTTCGTTTTTCGCCAGACGCACCCAGCTTACTGCCAGGCGTGCCTGTTCGGGAATAAAGCGGTTCATTTCCTCATTGGCGCGGAAATTCTTCACTTCGCCCAAAAGCTTCTCAATCCCGTTTTCCTTAATGCTTTTTATGGTTTCCATGTCAGCACGGTGGTACTGGGAAAACACGGGCTTACGGTCGTATTCAGTTACATGGCTCATTAAGACATACTCATCTAAGTCAATAAAAAGGATAAATAAAAAGAGAAAAAGAGCGCGCTGCATTCGATCGACGGCGACAATAGCACGGGCTATCACCGAGCGGATGTGATCGGGGTCAAGCTTTGTAATTAATACGTTAATTTTGTTAAAGCTTATGGCGTGTGAAAATGCGAGGGGTTGAGTTTTTTTCTTGCTAATATTTATTTTCAAGCTATGGGTTAAATATTTTTTATTTAAAAACAGTGTGTTATGTTTTTTTGTGGTGATATGGGGGAGGTGCTCGATAAATGTGAAGAGAAAGTTATCTGTGAAGGTTTGATTCTATTTTGCGCGATTGAATGAAAAAAATCAGGCGGGCGTAAGAAAAGAAAAAGGCCGGTGATTAACCGGCCTTTCGTCAGACGATGCTGCGTGGCTGCCTTAGGTTTCCTGCAGACCCAGCTTCTTCTCCAGATAGTGGATGTTGGTGCCACCGTGCTGGAAGTTTTCGTCGTTCATGATCTTCTGCTGCAGCTCAACGTTGGTTTTGATGCCGTCGATGATCAGTTCAGCCAGGGCGTTTTTCATGCGGGCGATCGCCACGTCACGGTTTTCGCCGAAGGTGATCAGTTTGCCGATCATGGAGTCATAGTACGGCGGTACGGTATAACCGGCGTAGATATGAGATTCCCAACGCACGCCGAAACCGCCTGGCGCGTGGAAGCGGGTGATCTTGCCCGGGCTCGGCAGGAAGGTGTTCGGATCTTCGGCGTTGATGCGGCATTCTACCGCGTGGCCGTGGATCTTCACTTCTTCCTGTTTGATCGACAGCGGCTGACCGGCAGCGATGCGCAGCTGCTCTTTGATCAGATCCACGCCGGTGATCATTTCGGTAACCGGGTGCTCTACCTGAATACGGGTGTTCATTTCGATGAAATAGAACTCGCCGTTTTCATACAGGAACTCGAAGGTGCCCGCACCGCGGTAGCCGATTTCCACGCAGGCTTTCGAGCAGCGCTCGCCGATGTAGCGGCGCATTTCGCTGGTGATGCCCGGTGCCGGCGCTTCTTCGACCACTTTCTGGTGGCGGCGCTGCATGGAGCAGTCGCGCTCGGCCAGATAGATGGCGTTGCCCTGGCCGTCGGCCAATACCTGAATCTCGATGTGACGCGGATTCTCCAGGTATTTTTCCATGTACACCATGTCGTTGTTGAAAGCCGCTTTGGCTTCCGCTTTCGTCATGTTGATGGACTGCTCAAGGTCTTTGTCGCTGCGCACCACGCGCATGCCGCGACCGCCGCCGCCGCCGGAGGCCTTGATGATCACCGGATAACCGATGCGCTTGGCGAAGGCACGGTTTTTATCCATGTCGTCGGTCAGCGGGCCGTCGGAGCCCGGCACGCATGGCACGCCGGCTTTTTTCATGGCGTTGATCGCGGAAACCTTGTCGCCCATCAGGCGGATGGTTTCGGCTTTCGGGCCGATGAAGATGAAACCGGAGCGTTCAACCTGCTCGGCGAAGTCGGCGTTCTCGGACAGGAAGCCGTAGCCAGGGTGGATCGCCACCGCGCCGGTGATTTCCGCCGCCGAGATGATGGCCGGGATGTTCAGGTAGCTTTTTACCGATGGCGCAGGACCGATGCAGACGGTCTCGTCGGCCAGCAGCACGTGTTTCAGATCGCGGTCGGCCGCGGAGTGAACCGCAACGGTCTTGATGCCCAGTTCTTTACAGGCACGCAGGATGCGAAGCGCGATCTCGCCTCGGTTGGCGATAACAATTTTATCAAGCATGGGGGCGCCTCGTTATTCGATGACGACCAGCGGCTCGTCATATTCGACCGGCTGGCCGTTTTCCACCAGGATGGCTTTCACGACGCCGGACTTGTCCGCTTCGATCTGGTTCATCATTTTCATGGCTTCAACGATGCACAGGGTATCGCCGGCGTTCACTTTCTGGCCCACTTCCACGAAGGCTTTCGCGTCCGGGCTTGGGGTGCGGTAGAAGGTGCCTACCATTGGGGAACGAACGACGTGGCCACTCACGGCCGCCGGTGCTGCAGGGGTTTCTGCCGCAGGCGCGGTGGCAACGGCGGTAGCCAGGGCTGGCTGCTGCTGTGCCGGCATCGCGTAAGCCTGCTGCATGACGGGATAAGCCTGCGCCGGTGCGGCACGGCTGATGCGAACCGATTCTTCGCCTTCAGAGATTTCCAGTTCAGAAATGCCTGATTCTTCAACCAGTTCGATCAGTTTCTTGATTTTACGAATATCCATGAGTGTGATTCCGTACTCTTTTTGTGGAGCAATTAGTGGGTTTTCGACAGACGGTTAACCGCTGCCTGTAAAGCGAAAGCGTAGCCATCCGCGCCGAGGCCGCAAATCACGCCTACCGCTACGTCTGAGAGATAAGAGTGATGGCGGAAAGGTTCGCGGGCGTGCACGTTGGACAGGTGGATCTCGATGAACGGGATCTGCACCGCCAGCAACGCATCGCGCAACGCCACGCTGGTGTGCGTGAACGCCGCCGGGTTTATCAGAATGAAATCGGTGTTGCCGCGCGCCTGATGGATGCGATCGATCAGCTGATGCTCGGCGTTGGACTGCAGATGGCTCAGGGTAATATCCAATGCGGATGCCTGGTTTTCCAATCCGTTAACAATCTCTGTCAGCGTCGTGCTGCCGTACTTCTCCGGCTCACGCGTCCCCAGCAGATTGAGATTGGGGCCGTTCAGAAGCAAAATGTGAAACTTATCCGCCATTGTGCTGGTATCTCCGGCAATAAAACCATCATCGTAGAAAATAACCCGATGTTACCGATTTGTCACCTGTTAAGGGGCAAATTCACCCTGAGAACAGAAACAAGGTCGGGCATTATAACGATATCGTAGCAATTCGCAGCTAAATACTGGTCTTATCAGCGAAGATATTCAACCCCAAATCGACCAACTCGGGGGGCCGCGACGGGAATATGAGCGCTGGAACACAGAAAAAGTTCCCGACGGCGGCGTGCGTTTTTCTACGGCGATAACGCGTATCGCCGTGCGATTCAGCGCCACCAGGCGCGGAATTTCTTGTAACGCAGGCCCAACAGCGCCACCGCCAACAGCGCGTAAATGAACGGCTGGGGAGAAAAGGTTTTGACCGACCACAGGTAGTGGATGGGGGCGAGGATCGCCGCCAGATAGACGAAGTTGTGCAACGTTTGCCATTTGGCGCCCAGTTTGCGCATCGCCCACAGCGTCGACGTGGCCGCCAGCGCCAGCAGGATCAGCCAGGTGAGGATGCCGAGCGTCAGATAGGGCCGGTTCACCAGTTCGCTGCCCAGCAGGCCGAGATTGCTCAGCCCCAGCTCCAGCGTGGAGTAGCTTATCAGGTGCAGCGTGCCCCAGGCAAAGCACCACAGCCCCACCAGACGGCGACAGCGGATCAGTAGCGGCTGCCGGGCGTAGCGCGCCAGCGGGGCGATAGCCAGCGTGGCCAGCAGCAGTTTCAGCGTCATCCTGCCGGTGAAATGCTGGATGTCCTTGGACGGATCGGCGCTGAACCAGCCTTGATCCACTGCCAGCACCAACCACAAAAAGGGCAAAAACGCCGCCAGATGCAGGGCGGCTTTCAGCCATTTGATATGAACAGGCGTCAGGCGCACTTAGAAATTCTCCCGCAGATCCATGCCGCGATACAGCGACGCTACCTGGTCGGCATAACCGTTGAACAGCAGCGTCGGTTGGCGTTTGACGTCGAGAATGCCGCCGGAGCCGATAAAGCGCTCGGTGGCCTGCGACCAGCGCGGATGATCAACGTGCGGATTCACGTTGGCGTAAAAACCGTACTCGTTCGGCGCGGATTGGTTCCAGGTAGTCGGCGGCTGATCGCGCACCAAACGCATATGCACGATCGATTTGATGCCTTTGAAGCCGTATTTCCACGGCGTGATCAGCCGCAGCGGCGCGCCGTTTTGCGGCGGCAGGGTTTTGCCGTATACGCCGACGGTCAGCAGCGCCAGCGGATGCATCGCCTCGTCCAGCCGCAGCCCTTCGACGTAGGGATATTTCAGGCCGCCGCCGATAAAGCGATCTTTCTGGCCGGGCATCTGCTCCGGATCGTACAGCGTCTGGAAGGCCACGTAGCGCGCGTTGCTGTTCGGTTCGGCCAGCTTGATCAGCTTGCCCAGTTCGAAACCGATCCACGGCACCACCATCGACCAGGCCTCGACGCAGCGCATGCGGTAAATGCGCTGTTCCAGCGGGAAACGCTTCATCAGATCGTCGATATCCAGCGTGATCGGTTTCGCCACTTCACCATCGATGCGCACTTTCCAGCCTTCGGTCTTTAGCCCGCCAGCGTTGGCGGCCGGATCGGCTTTGTCGAGGCCGAACTCATAGAAGTTGTTGTAGCCGGTCACCTTGTCTTCCGGCGTCATCGCCAGCTGCGCCTGCCAGGCGGCCGGTTTGCTGAATGCCAGCGCTTTGCCCGGCGGCGCCTTGGGGCGATCGTTGCCCTTGAACCACGACAGCAGGTCCGCCTGCGCGCCGGTAGGCAGCGCCAGCGTAGCGGCGGTGATGCCGAGCGCCTGCAGCACCTTGCGCCGCTGGTGGAACACGCTCTCCGGCGTGACGTCGGCCTCGGTTAATTTCGGGTGTTTGTTCATGCTTATGTTCTCCGCGACTGATGCCCGCCGTCCGCGAGCGGCTGACGGGTCTTCATGAAATAAGCATGGCGCTAAAGCCGGCCGGAAGCGAGGGGGCACGGGAAAATATGAAATTTCGCAGAAGCGGGAGAACTCCCCCCGTTGTCGGGGGGAAGAAAGTCAGCGGATTTTCACCAGGGTGCGGCCGGTGATTTGGTTGTTCAGCAGCGCGGCGGCGGTGGCCGGCGCCTGCTCGAGGGCGATTTCATGCGTGGCCTGCTGATAGAAGCTGTCCGGCAAAATGCCGGCCAGCCGTTCCCAGGCGGTTTGGCGGCGGTGCAGCGGCGTATGCACCGAATCCACGCCCTGCAGGCGCACGTTGCGCAGAATGAACGGCATCACGGTGGTCGGCAGCTGATAACCGCCCGCCAGGCCGCAGGCGGCGACGGTGCCGTTATAGTTCATCTGCGCCAGCACCCGCGCCAGCAGTTTGTCGCCGACGGTGTCCACTGCGCCGGCCCACCGTTGTTTCTCCAGCGGACGCGGCGTTTCGATATAGCCATCGCGCGACATCACCTCTTTGGCGCCGAGCGCTTTCAGGTACTCGGTATTGCTGTCGCGGCCGCTGATGGCGGTCACCCGGTAACCCAGCGCCGCCAGCAGGGCGATGGCGGTGCTGCCCACGCCGCCGCTGGCGCCGGTGACCAGGATATCGCCGTCGTCCGGGTGCACGCCGCCTTCCTCCAGCGCCATCACGCACAGCATGGCGGTAAAGCCGGCGGTGCCGATGATCATCGCCTTGCGCTCATCCAGCCCGTTCGGCAGCGGCACCAGCCACTCACCGGAGACGCGCGCCTGCTCGGCCAGGCCGCCCCAGTGGTGTTCGCCCACGCCCCAGCCGGTGAGCACCACGCTTTGCCCCTCTTTGAAGCGATCGTCGCGGCTGTGGCGCACGGTGCCGGCGAAATCGATGCCCGGCACCATCGGGAAGTTGCGCACGATCTTGCCTTTGCCGGTGATCGCCAGCGCATCCTTATAATTTAGGCTGGACCAGTTGATGTCGACGGTGACATCGCCTTCCGGCAACCGATCGCTGCTGATATCTTTGATATGAGCCAGAGTTTGGTCGTCTTGTTGTTCCAATAACAGTGCACGCATGTCACTCTTCCTCTCGTTTACACTTTTCTATCAATGGCTGAATCACATTTATTTGACTATATGCATAATAAGCGGCCCAAGTCCTGATAAAGGACAAAAACGGCGCTTGCAGGTTTTATTCCTCGGCAAGGCTTGTTAGGGTTGGACGGCTCCTTTTAGCTAAAGGGGCACACTCACTTAACCATAGCGGACAAGGCACAGGGATGCGATTTACCACCAAACTCTCTGCATTGATCACTCTGTTGGTCGCGCTGGCGATGTTTTTGATGCTGATGGGATGCTCATACAGCTTCTTTTACGTTACCCAGGATCGCCAGGAGCGCCGCTTTGATTCGCTGGCCACCTCTCTCGATCAAGCCATGTTGCATGAATCGCCGCGCGATCAGGAGAAGTGGTTGCCGATTGTCATGCGCCCGCTCGGCATTGTGTCGATCCGCGTAGAGGCCGGGACCAGCCAACTGCTCGACTATAAATTGCCGACGCTGAAAAAAGAGCCCTGGGATGCGCTGAACGGCTATCGTCAGGTCTCGCGAACTCTGTTGCAGCACCCGGGCAGTACGCTGCACATCACCTACCTCGATCCCTTCGCCAGCGACGTGCGCACGCTGCAATCCACCGCCGCCGTCACGCTGTCGATCGTCGTCATGGTGGTGATTTTGCTGTTCAGCCTGCGCTGGCTGCGTGAGCAGGCCGACGGCGAAGATCGTCTGGAACGCCGCGCGCGGCGCATTCTGAACGGCGAGCGTGAAAACGTCATGCAGGGCGACGTGCGTGAGTGGCCGGCCAACGTCAGCGGCGCGCTCGACCGCCTGCTGGCCGATCTGGCGGAAGCGCGGGAAGAGCGCAGCCGGGTCGATACGCTGATCCGCGCCTTCGCCGCGCAGGACGCCAAAACCGGGCTGAATAATCGCCTGTTCTTCGATAACCAATTGACCACTCAGCTGGAGGATGAAGGCTCGCACGGCATCGTGATGATGGTGCGGCTGCCCGATTTCGAGACTCTGCGCGAGACGCACGGCAGCGTGGCGGTGCAAGAGCTGATGTATTCGCTGGTCAACCTGCTGTCTACCTTCGTGATGCGCTACCCGTCGGCGCTGCTGGCGCGCTACTTCCACAGCGATTTTACCGTGCTGTTGCCGCATCGAACCCTGAAGGAAGCCGACGGCATCGCTTCACAGCTGGTCAACGCCATCGATGCCTTGCCTTCCACGGCGCTGATCGATCGCGAGGCCTTCCTGCACATCGGCATCGTGGCGTACCGCAGCGGTCAAACCACCGAGCAGGTGATCGACTATGCGGAGCAGGCGACGCGCCACGCTACGCTGCAGGGCGAAAACGGGTGGTATGTGTACGACAGCCAGGTGCCGGAAAAGGGGCGCGGCAGCGTCAAGTGGCGCACGCTGCTGGAACAGGTGCTGGCGCGCGGTGGCCCGCGGCTGTATCAGAAACCGGCGGTGACCGTGGAAGGCGAGGTGCACCATCGTGAGATCATGAGCCGGATCTATGACGGCACCCAGGAATTGCTGCCGGCGGAATATATGCCGCTGGTGCAGCAGCTCGGCTTGGCGGAGAGTTACGATCGCCAACAGGTGAGCCGCATCATTCCCTTGTTGGCGCAGTGGCCCGAGGAAACGCTGGCGTTTCCGCTGTGCGTGGACTCGATTTTGCAGCGCTCTTTCCAGCGCTGGCTGCGCGATACGCTGTTGCAATGCGAAAAAAGCCATCGTCGGCGAATTCTGATTGAACTTGCGGAGGCAGATGTGTGTCAACATATCGACCGTTTGCGTCCGGTGCTGAGGCTGCTGTCAGGGCTGGGCTGCCGTCTCGCGGTGTCCAAAGCGGGTTTAACCGTGGTCAGTACGTCCTATATCAAGTCGCTGCAGGTGGAGATCGTCAAGCTCCACCCGGGGCTGGTGCGGAGCATCGATAAGCGGGACGAAAACCAGCTGTTCGTGCAGAGCCTGACCGGCGCCTGCGCGGGCACGCGCGCTCAGGTGTTCGCCGCCGGCGTACGCACGCGCAACGAATGGCAGACGCTGAAAGAGCGTGGGATCCATGGCGGACAGGGCGACTTTTTCGCATCGCCGGAACCTATCGACGTGGGGCGTAAAAAATATTCACGTCGTTATCGCGTTTAAGCTGATTGACGGACAAAAATTGACGTAGAATGAGGGCCGGATCCATCTGGGCCTCGTTACCGTCTTTTTGGAGTTTTTTCCAAACTGCCTGCGACAACAACGCCTATTTGAGATAGGCTCTTGTCAGCTTTTATCTGGTTGGCGTTGGTAGGTGCTTACCATCGGCGGCAATCAGGGAATATGTTAGATTTTATGAGCTGTGTTACGCCGTTTCGTGCGTTGACAGGGTGGTAAACTGAGCCTTTGTTCAGGGAATTCAGGCCTCATCCAATTTCCGTGCATTCGAGCAGAAACAATACAGACTATTTTTCACCGAAGTAGAACGTTTTTGCGCCTTGTCGCTGCTTCGTGTGGTTGGTAAAGTAGGCGGATTTTATTTTCCGCCCCCAGCTTGCAGGATTATCCTTTCGTTATGTTTAAGAAATTTCGTGGCATGTTTTCCAACGACTTGTCCATCGACTTGGGTACCGCCAATACCCTGATTTATGTTAAAGGGCAAGGCATCGTACTGAATGAACCTTCGGTGGTTGCCATTCGTCAGGATCGTGCCGGCTCCCCAAAGAGCGTTGCGGCCGTCGGTCATGACGCCAAACAGATGCTGGGCCGCACCCCCGGCAACATCGCGGCTATTCGCCCGATGAAAGACGGCGTGATCGCCGACTTCTTCGTGACCGAAAAAATGCTGCAGCACTTTATCAAACAGGTTCACAGCAACAGCTTCATGCGCCCAAGCCCGCGCGTGCTGGTCTGTGTGCCGGTCGGCGCGACCCAGGTTGAACGCCGCGCGATCCGCGAATCCGCCCAAGGGGCCGGCGCGCGCGAAGTGTTTCTGATTGAAGAGCCGATGGCGGCGGCGATCGGCGCAGGTCTGCCGGTCTCCGAAGCGACAGGCTCCATGGTGGTGGATATCGGTGGCGGTACCACTGAAGTGGCGGTGATCTCGCTGAACGGCGTGGTGTACTCCTCTTCCGTGCGCATCGGCGGCGACCGCTTCGATGAAGCCATCATCAATTATGTGCGCCGCAACTACGGCTCGCTGATCGGCGAAGCCACCGCCGAGCGCATCAAGCACGAAATCGGTTCTGCCTATCCAGGCGACGAAGTGCGCGAAATCGAAGTCCGCGGCCGTAACCTGGCCGAAGGCGTACCGCGCGGCTTTACCCTGAACTCCAATGAAATCCTCGAAGCCCTGCAAGAGCCGCTGACCGGCATCGTCAGCGCGGTGATGGTGGCGCTGGAGCAGTGCCCGCCAGAATTGGCCTCCGACATTTCCGAACGCGGCATGGTATTGACCGGCGGCGGCGCGCTGCTGCGCAACCTCGATCGCCTGCTGATGGAAGAAACCGGCATCCCGGTCGTAGTGGCGGAAGATCCGCTGACCTGCGTGGCGCGCGGCGGCGGCAAGGCGTTGGAAATGATCGACATGCACGGCGGCGATTTGTTCAGCGAAGAATAGTCAGCCCCTGGAAGGAGGAATCGTATCGGATGAATGCGCACAGCGAGAATCGGGTACGGTTCCTCTTTCTGTTGTCGAGGAACTCGCATAATTTATGAAGCCGATTTTTAGCAGGGGGCCTTCCCTGCAACTGCGACTTTTTTTGGCGGTGATTGCGGCCATTGGCCTGATCGTTGCCGACAGCCGGCTCGGCACGTTCGTGAAGATACGCAACTACATGGACACCGCAGTCAGCCCTTTCTATTTTCTGGCCAACGGGCCACGTAAAGTTTTGGACAGCGTGTCAGAGACGCTGGCCACCCGCCAACAGCTGGAGCTGGAAAACCGCGCTCTGCGGCAGGAACTGCTGCTGAAAAACAGCGATATTCTTCTTCTTGGCCAATTCAAGCAGGAAAACGCCCGCTTGCGCGAGCTGCTGGGTTCTCCGCTGCGTCAGGACGAACACAAGATGGTCACCCAGGTGATCTCCACCGGTTCCGATCCGTATAGCGATCAGGTGGTGATCGACAAAGGGTCGGACAACGGCGTCTATGAAGGCCAGCCGGTCATCAGCGACAAGGGCGTGGTCGGTCAGGTGGTGGCGGTGGCGAAAGTCACCAGCCGCGTGCTGCTGATCTGCGACGCCTCGCATGCGCTGCCGATCCAGGTGCTGCGCAACGATATTCGGGTGATCGCCGCAGGCAGCGGCTGCGCCGACGATCTGCAACTGGAGCATCTGCCGAACAACACCGATATCCGCGTTGGCGACGTGCTGGTCACCTCCGGTCTCGGCGGCCGCTTCCCGGAAGGCTATCCGGTGGCGGTGGTCTCCTCGGTCAAGGTCGACAACCAGCGCGCTTACACTGTGATTCAGGCGCGGCCGACCGCCGGTCTGCAGCGCTTGCGTTACCTGTTGCTGCTGTGGGGCGCCGATCGCAACGGCGACATGCCGCTGCCGCCGGACGAAGTGCACCGCGTGGCCAATGAACGCCTGATGCAGATGATGCCGCAGGTGCTGCCGCCTGCCGGTTCCGTCGGGCCGCAACTGCCGGCTCCGGCCACCGGGGTGGCGCCGCAAACCACGGCTCCGGCCTCTGCTCAGCCTCAGGTTCAGCCCGCGGCGGCGGGGGTGGTGCAATGAACAGCTACCGCAGCCACGGGCGCTGGATAATCTGGCTGTCGTTCCTGGTGGCGTTGGTGCTGCAAATCATGCCGTGGCCGGAACAGATCTACATGTTCCGGCCTTCCTGGCTGGTGTTGATCCTGATCTACTGGGTGATGGCTTTGCCGCACCGGGTCAACGTCGGCACCGGCTTCGTGCTGGGGCTGATCATGGATCTGATCCTCGGTTCCACGTTGGGCGTGCGCGCGCTGGCGCTGGGCATCATCGCCTATCTGGTGGCGTTCAAATTCCAACTGTTCCGCAATATGGCGCTGTGGCAACAGGCGCTTATCGTCGTGCTGCTGTCGCTGTCGATGGATGTGGTGGTGTTCTGGGCTGAGTTTTTAGTGATCAACGTCTCTTTCCGCCCAGAGGTGTTCTGGAGTAGTGTGGTAAACGGCATTTTGTGGCCGTGGTTATTCCTGTTGATGCGCAAAATCCGCCGTCAGTTCGCCGTACAGTAAGGGTATATCAATGACTTCGCTTTATCTGGCCTCCGGCTCCCCACGTCGACGTGAACTGCTGACCCTGCTGGGCGTGTCGTTCGACATTCTGCTGACGCATACCGAAGAGCAGCGCCGGGAAGGCGAAGCCGCGGAGGCCTATGTGCGCCGCCTGGCGCAGGACAAGGCCAAAGCGGGCGTGGCGCTGGCGCAGGAAGATCGGCCGGTGCTGGGCGCCGACACCATCGTGGTGCTCAACGGCCGGGTGCTGGAGAAGCCGCGCGACGAAGCCCATGCGGCGGACATGCTGGCGGCCCTGTCCGGCAAGCAGCATCAGGTGATGACGGCAGTGGCGATCGCCGATCGCCACGACGTGCGTTGCCAACTGGTGGTGACCGACGTGACGTTCCGCAGCCTGTCACAACAGGATATCCGCGACTATATTGCTACGGGCGAACCGATGGATAAGGCGGGCGCCTATGGAATTCAAGGAAAGGGTGGTTGTTTCGTCAGAACGATAACCGGGAGTTATCACGCAGTGGTTGGTCTGCCGCTGGTCGAAACACATGAGCTGCTCAGTAATTTTGTCGCATTACGTGATGTAAGAACCGGTTGATGGGCGCTGCCATTATCGACCGGCTCTGAGGAGAAGGCATGACAGCTGAGCTACTGGTTAATATCACACCGTCTGAAACGCGGGTCGCCTATATCGATGGCGGCATTCTGCAAGAGATCCATATCGAACGCGAATCCAAACGCGGCATCGTCGGCAATATTTATAAAGGGCGCGTCAGCCGCGTCCTGCCGGGCATGCAGGCGGCGTTCGTCGACATCGGCCTGGACAAGGCCGCCTTCCTGCACGCCTCCGACATCATGCCGCATACCGAATGCGTCGCCGGCGACGAGCGGAAAAACTTCCACGTGCGCGACATCGCCGAGCTGGTGCGCCAGGGGCAAGACCTGATGGTGCAGGTGGTGAAAGATCCGCTTGGCACCAAGGGCGCGCGTCTGACCACCGATATCACGCTGCCTTCGCGTTATCTGGTCTTCATGCCGGGCGCGGCGCACGTCGGCGTGTCGCAGCGCATCGAAAGCGAAGCCGAGCGCGAGCGCCTGAAGGCGATCGTGGCGCCGCACTGCGACGAGCTGGGCGGTTTTATCATCCGCACCGCGGCGGAAGGCATCGGCGAGGAAGAGCTGGCGCAGGACGCCGCATTCCTCAAACGCCTGTGGACCAAGGTGATGGAGCGCAAGAAGCGCAACCAGACCAAATACAAGCTGTACGGCGAGCTGGCGTTGGCGCAGCGCATTTTGCGCGATTTCGCCGGCGCGGCGCTGGATCGCATCCGCGTCGATTCGCGGCTGACGCACGATCTGCTGGTGGAGTTCACCGGTGAGTACATCCCGGACATCACCAACAAGCTCGAGCTCTATACCGGCAGCCAGCCGATTTTCGATCTGTACGATGTGGAAAACGAGATCCAGCGTGCGCTGGAGCGCAAGGTGGAGCTGAAGTCCGGCGGCTATCTGATCATCGATCAGACCGAGGCGATGACCACGGTCGACATCAACACCGGCGCCTTCGTCGGCCACCGCAACCTCGACGAAACCATCTTCAATACCAACATCGAGGCGACGCAGGCCATTGCGCGCCAGCTGCGGCTGCGCAATCTGGGCGGCATCATCATCATCGACTTTATCGATATGAACAACGAAGAGCATCGCCGCCGGGTGCTGCACTCGCTGGAGCAGGCGTTGAGTAAAGATCGGGTAAAAACCACGATCAACGGCTTCTCTCAGCTAGGCTTAGTTGAAATGACGCGTAAACGAACGCGTGAAAGCATTGAACATGTGCTCTGTCACGATTGTCCTACTTGCAATGGGCGCGGCACCGTGAAAACGGTGGAAACCGTGTGCTACGAGATCCTGCGCGAGATTGTGCGCGTGCATCACGCTTACGATTCCGATCGCTTCCTGGTGTACGCTTCGGCGGCGGTCGGCGAAGCGCTGAAGAGCGAAGAGTCGCATGCGCTGGCCGAAGTGGAGATTTTCGTCGGCAAACAGGTGAAGGTGCAGATCGAACCGTTGTACAGCCAGGAGCAGTTCGACGTCGTCATGATGTAGCCCGCCCGACATCGATAGGGGCTCGGCACGCCGGGCCCGTCAGTGCATAGATATTCCCGTTGCCAGGCAGCGGAGCAAGGAGAACTGCGTGAGGCGACTGCCTGGGATTCTGTTAGCAACAGGCGCCACCCTAATCGTGATTGTGGCGCTGCTGATCAGCGGGCTGCGCCTGATGCTGCCGAAGCTGAACGACTACCGTCCCCAACTGCTGGCGCAGGTGGAGAAGCTGTCCGGCGTGCCCGTGCAGATGGATTTCCTGCAGGGCAGTTGGGAAACCTTCGGCCCACAGCTTGAAGTGCGTAACCTGAGCGTTACGCTGCCCAAAAGCGATGTGCATATCGAGCGCGTGACGCTGGCGCTGGATGTGTGGCAGTCGCTGTTGCACTGGCGCTGGCAGTTCCGCGATCTGACCTTCTATCAATTCCGCCTCGATTTGAACGCCACGCTGGGCGGCGATCGGCAGGGCGATGGCCTTGAACCCGGTAAAATCAGCGATCTGATGCTGCGCCAGCTCGACCATTTCGATCTGCGCGACAGCCGTATTTCATTCCTGACGCCCGCCGGCGCGCGCGCCGAATTCGACATTCCTCAGTTGACCTGGCTCAACGGCCGCGACCGCCACCGCGCCGAGGGGGAGATCAGCCTGTCGACGCTGAATGGCCAACACGGCGTGGTGCAGCTGCGCATGGACCTGCGTGACAATCAAGGCCTGCTGGATACCGGTACGGTCTACCTGCAGGCCGACAACATCGACATGAAACCCTGGTTTACCCGCTGGCTGCGCGCCAACACCGGGCTGGAAAGCGCCGATTTCAGCCTGGCGGCCTGGCTGCAGGTGCAGAACGGCGAGATCGCCGGCGGCCATGCGTTGCTCAAGCAGGGGGCGGCCAACTGGGATACCGGCGCCGCGCAGCACCGGCTGGACGTGGACAATCTGGCGCTGTCGCTGCGCCGCCAGGGCACCGGTTGGCAGCTCGACGTCCCGCAGCTGCGTTTGAGCACCGACGGCCAGGCCTGGCCGCAGGGCGCGCTTTCCGCCATGTGGCTGCCGGAAAACACCGAGTTCATGGGGCCGGCGCAGAATGAAGAGCTGCGGGTGCGCGCGACTGATATTCAGCTGGAGCGTCTGTCGGCGCTGTTGCCGACCTTCTCGTTCCTCAGCCCGGACGTGCTCGACCGCTGGAACGATCTGCAGCCGCAGGGGCAGGTGGCAGCGCTGGCGCTGGACATCCCGCTCAAGCAGCCGGAAAAGAGCCGGTTCCAGGCGCTGTGGCGCGATGTCAGCTGGCAACGTTGGGAACTGCTGCCGGGCGTCAACCATTTCTCCGGCGCGTTGAGCGGCGGGGTGGAGAACGGCCGTCTGACGCTGGGGCTCACCGACAGCACCCTGCCTTACGGCGATATGTTCCGTGCGCCGCTTGAAGTCAGCAGCGCGCGCGGCGCGCTGACCTGGCGCTATAACCAGCAGGGTTGGGAGCTGGCGAGCCAGGGGCTGGACGTCAAAGCGAAGTCGCTGTGGGTCAACGGCGATTTTCGCTACCAGCAGCCGGCCAAGGGCGATCCGTGGCTGAACATCCTGGCGGGTATCCGCCTGTATGACGGCGCCGACGCCTGGCGCTATTTCCCGGAGCCGCTGATGGGCAAGCATCTGGTGGATTACCTGAGCGGCGCTATTCAGGGCGGCCAGGTGGATAACGCCACGCTGATTTATTCCGGCGATCCGCAGCACTTCCCGTATCGTAAAAACGAAGGGCAGTTTGAAGTCTTCGTACCGCTACGTCACGCCACCTTCCAGTTCCAACCGGGCTGGCCGGCGCTGACCGATTTGGCGATCGATCTCGATTTCGCCAACGAGGGATTGTGGATGCATGCGCCGCAAACCCGATTGGGTAAGGTGGCGGGTAAAAATATCAGCGCGGTGATCCCGGATTACCTGAAAGAGCGGCTGCTAATCGACGCCGAAGTCGCGGGGGCGGGCAGCGACGTGCATGACTACTTCATGCAGACGCCGTTGCACGATTCGCTCGGGGCGGCGCTGGAGCAGCTGCAGATTGGCGGTGATGTCAGTGGGCGCTTACATCTTGATATTCCCCTGGACGGCGAGCAGGTCAGAGCCACCGGCGAAGTGGCGCTGAACAACAATTCGTTGCTGATAAAGCCGCTGGACAGCGAACTGCAAAAGCTCAGCGGCAAGTTCCGCTTCGACAACGGCAACCTGCAGAGCGACCCCTTGTCGGCCAACTGGTTCGGGCAGCCGGTGGCGGTCAACTTTTCCACGCAGGAAGGCGATCGCGATTACAAGATCAATGTCGGCCTGAAGGGCGACTGGCAGCCGGGCAAGTTCCCCGGCCTGCCAAAAGAGGCCGCTGATGCGCTCAGCGGCAGCGCGCCCTGGCAGAGCCAGGTGGCCATCACGCTGCCGCATCAGGGCTCGGCCAGCTATGATATCGGCATTGACGCGGATTTGAAGAAAGTGAGCAGTCACTTACCTTCACCGCTGGACAAGGCACCGGGCGAGGCACTGCCGGTGAACGTCAAGGTCAAAGGCGGTCTGAACGGTTTCATGTTGACCGGCAGCGCGGGCAAACAGAACCGCTTCAACAGCGAATGGAACTTCGATAAAAAACAGGTGAATCTGGCGCGCGCCGCCTGGCAAACCAACGGGGGCGGCACGCCGCCGCTGCCGGCCGGCAAGTCGATGACGCTGAATCTGCCGGCGCTGGACGGTGAGCAGTGGCTGGCGCTGCTGGCGCCGGCACTGAAACAGGGCGGCGGCAGCGGTCAGGTGGGCGGTTTCAGCTTCCCTACCACCGTGGCGCTGACTACGCCGCAGCTGCTGTTGGGCGGCCAGGCCTGGCATAAGCTGACGCTATCGGCCGAAAAACAGCTTGGCGCTACCCTGGTGAGCGCCAAGAGCGACGAAGTGGACGGCAGCCTGCGGGTGGCCGATCGCGGGCCGTGGCGCGCCGATATCAACTACCTGTATTACAACCCACAGTTCGCCGAGACGAAAAACGCGGCGGGCGCACCGTCGCCGTCGACCGAGAAAGTTTCCTTCCGCGACTGGCCTTCGCTGATGCTGCGCTGTAAGTCGTGCTGGGTGCTGGGGCAGAACCTCGGCAAGGTCGAGGCGGATCTGACTAATCGGGGGGATACCCTGACGCTGGATCACGGCCTGGTCGATACCGGTAAAGGGCGTATGAGCGCCACCGGCCTGTGGAAACAAAACGCGCAGGAAGAGCGCAGCTCGCTGAAAGGCAAACTGCTCGGCGGCAAGATCGATGAAACCGCCGCCTTCTTCGGCATCACTATCCCGCTGAAGGGGGCGCCTTACGACGTGGACTTCGATCTGTACTGGCACGGCGCGCCGTGGCAGCCGCAGGTCAATACGTTAAGCGGCGCGCTGCAGGTCAAGATGGGCAAGGGCGAGATAGACAGCATGGGCGGCGGCCGCGCCGGCCAGCTGCTGCGGCTGGTCAGCTTCGACGCCCTGCTGCGCAAGCTGCAGTTCGATTTCAGCGATACCTTCGGCAAAGGTTTCTACTTTGATTCCATCCGCAGCACCGCCTGGCTGAAAGATGGCATAATGCATACTGATAATCTATTGATCGACGGCCTGGCGGCGGACATCGCCATGAGCGGCCAGATCGATCTGGCGCGCCGCCGCATCGATATGGAGGCGGTGGTGGCGCCGGCGATTTCGGCGACCGTCGGCGTGGCCACGGCGTTTGTCGTCAACCCGATCGTCGGCGCGGCGGTATTTGCCGCCTCGCAGGTGCTGGGGCCGCTGTGGAGCAAGATTTCGCTGATTCGCTACCATATCGGCGGCGATCTTGACCAGCCGAAGATCAATGAGGTACTTCGTAAGGCAAAGGAGGATAAGGCGTCATGAGGAATGCTAATGTTGCGTTGTTACAGTTGTGCAGTGGCGATCAGGTGCGCGATAACCTGGCCCAGATTGAACAGCAGATCAAGCAGCTCAATGCCGGGGTAAAACTGGTCATGACGCCGGAGAACGCGCTGCTGTTCGCCAACTCCGCGGCCTACCGCCAACAGGCGGAAAAACAGGGCGATGGCCCGCTGCAGAACGCGGTGCGCGAGCTGGCGCGCCGCTATGGGGTGTGGTTGCTGGTGGGCTCGATGCCCTTGATCAGCCGCGAAAACCCGGAACTTATCACCACCAGCAGCCTGTTGTTCGACGAGCAGGGCGAGATCCGCGCCCGCTATGACAAACTGCACATGTTCGATGTGGATATCAACGATGCGCACGGCCACTACCGCGAGTCGGATACCTACCAGCACGGGCAGCACCTGACGGTGGTGGATACGCCGGTCGGGCGCTTGGGCATGACCATATGCTACGATTTGCGCTTCCCCGCGCTGTTCCAGGCGTTGCGGGCGCAGGGCGCCGAACTGATTTCGGTGCCGGCTGCCTTTACCCGGGTGACCGGCGAGGCGCATTGGGAAATCCTGCTGCGCGCCCGGGCGATCGAAAACCAGTGCATGATCCTGGCGCCGGCGCAGGTGGGGCGCCACGGGCCGACTCGTCGCACCTGGGGCCACACGCTGGCTGTTGACGGCTGGGGCAAGGTGCTGGCCGAGAACGCGGACGCCGTGGCGGCGCTGAAGGTGCGCGTGGACACCGCAAGCCTGAAAAATATTCGTGCGCAGATGCCGGTGCTGCAGCACAACCGATTCCAGACGTCGCTGACGGCGCCGTCTGACAAGCTATCCTCCAATCAAGAGTGAAACCATTATGAGCCTGACGTTTGTCAGTGAGCAGTTACTCGCTACCAACAAGCTGAGTCATCAAGACCTGTACAGGGTACTGGGTCAACTGGCAGAACGCCGTATCGACTACGCCGATCTCTATTTCCAGTCCAGCTATCATGAAGCCTGGGTGATCGAGGACGGCATCATCAAGGATGGCTCTTACAATATCGACCAGGGCGTCGGCGTGCGCGCCGTAAGTGGTGAGAAGACCGGCTTCGCCTATGCCGATCAGATCACCCTGAATGCGCTGCAGCAGAGCGCCCAGGCGGCGCGCAGCATCGTGCGTGAGCAGGGCGACGGGCGGGCGCATACCCTGGGTGAGATCGGTTACCGGGCGCTGTATCCGTTGCTCGATCCGCTGCAAAGTCTGCCGCGCGAAGAGAAAATCGCCCTGCTGCACCGCGTCGACAAGGTGTCGCGCGCCGCCGATGCGCGAGTGCAGGAAGTGAACGCCAGCATTACCGGCGTTTACGAGCAGGTGTTGGTGGCCGCCACCGACGGTACGCTGGCGGCGGACGTTCGCCCGCTGGTGCGCCTCTCCGTCAGCGTGCTGGTGGAGCAGGACGGCAAGCGTGAGCGCGGCTCCAGCGGCGGCGGCGGCCGTTTCGGCTATGACTACTTCCTGGAAACCGTCGACGGCGACGTGCGCGCCGACGCTTACGCTAAAGAAGCGGTGCGCATGGCGCTGGTCAACCTCGGCGCGGTAGCGGCGCCGGCCGGCAATATGCCGGTCGTGCTGGGCGCCGGCTGGCCGGGCGTGCTGCTGCATGAGGCGGTGGGCCACGGCCTGGAAGGCGACTTCAACCGGCGCGGCACCTCGGTGTTCAGCGGCCATATGGGCGAGCTGGTGGCGTCCGAGCTGTGTACCGTAGTGGATGACGGCACCCTGCAAGGGCGCCGCGGCTCGCTGGCGATCGACGACGAAGGCGTGCCGGGCCAGTACAACGTGCTGATTGAAAACGGCGTATTGAGAGGCTACATGCAGGACAAGCTCAACGCGCGGCTGATGGGCGTCGCCCCGACCGGCAACGGCCGCCGCGAGTCCTACGCGCATCTGCCGATGCCGCGCATGACCAACACCTACATGCTGGCGGGCCAATCGACGCCGGAAGAGATCATCGCCAGCGTCGAGTACGGTCTGTACGCGCCGAACTTTGGCGGCGGTCAGGTGGACATCACCTCCGGCAAGTTCGTGTTCTCCACCACCGAAGCCTACCTGATCGAAAAGGGCCGCATCACCAAACCGGTGAAAGGGGCGACGCTGATCGGCTCCGGCATCGAGGCGATGCAGCAGATCTCGATGGTCGGCAACGATCTGGCGCTCGATAAAGGCGTGGGCGTGTGCGGCAAGGAAGGCCAGAGCGTGCCGGTAGGCGTCGGCCAACCGACGCTGAAACTGGATACGTTAACCGTCGGCGGCACGGCGTAATCTTTCCTCAAGGGGCCATGCGTTGGCCCCTCAACCATGCTCCATTTCGCGGCCTTTCTCGCATTCGTAACGCTAAGCGCGGCAGGACGCCGTAGCCTGCACGACATAATGGAATGAAATTGACGTGGCGAAAAAACAGAGCATGACAAGAATGACGCGCCTGGCATTATCCGCTCGGCGTTGGCTGTTGGTGCTGGGCGTTCTGTCCCTGACGGGCTGCGCCCGTTCCGATGCGCTGTGGGGCGTGGTCGATAAACTCTGCATGGCCAACTATCAGCAAAAACGCAATCCGGCCCCGTGCGAGCAGATTTATATGCCGCAGGGGAAAGCGCAGGGCTTTAGCGTGCTGCAGAACCCGCGTTACCCTTATCACTTTATCCTGGTGCCGACGGTGCCGCTCTCCGGCATTGAAAGCCCGCAGCTGCTGGTTGGAGAACGGACGGACTATTTTGGCTATGCCTGGCTGATGCGTTACCGGCTGGCCGCCGAGTATGGCGGGCCGGTGCCGGATGATATGTTGGGCATGGCGATCAACTCCGCTTACGGGCGCAGCCAAAACCAGTTGCACATTCACCTGACCTGTCTGCGCGAGGACGTGCGGCGCCAATTGCTGGCGGAGCGCCCCTACATACAGGAACAATGGCGGCCTTTGCCGGATAAGCTGTTGCGCCACACCTACTATGCCCGCCGCGTGATGCAGCCAGCCGTGATGGGCATCTACCCGATTAAGGATTTGGCGGATTATTTCCATCTGTCGCCGCCGCAGCTGGCGGAATATGGCGTGGCCGTCGTCCCGACCACGTTTGCCGGCCGGCAAGGGTTTATCTTGCTGGCCTCGAAGCGCGGCTGGGACGTCGGCAATCGCGCGTCGGTAGAGTCGCTGCTGGATAAAGAGTGCGCGATATTGCCACGTTGATTTTGCTACATAAATGACGCAGGTGAGAGCGACGAGGCATCGCTCTCACCTTGTTGCCCCTACCTAAACCGCGCATCCTGCGCAAACAGGAAAGCGGCTTCCCGCAGGCGAGCGTCGGCTTGTGCCTGATCCCCCTGATAGCGCAAGATCATGATCAGCGTGGCGTAGACGTTGGCGTCGATACGGCGCTGTAGATAGGCATTGGCCCACTGCCGATAGCCGGTCAACAGGGCATCATCACGTGTCTGGTTATAGACCAGCAGCGCGTGAGATTGCTCGTCGAACGTTTTGCGCTCCCGGTAGATCCAGGCGGCTGGCGGCGGCATCTGCTCGATGCTGTCGATGTTGGCCAGCATAGTGCGTTCCGACTGAGTGAGCGCCATGCGCCCTTGCCAGGCGAAGACCGCCATCGCCAGCACGCCGACCGCCGCCATCGCCACCGGCAGGCTCAGGGCTTTGGCGAACGGCAGCGGGCGGGGCTCGCCGGTTTGGCCGTCCAGCAGCGCCAGCAGCAGCAGAAACGCCAGCCAGTGCGGCGCAGACAGATAGAAAGGGTATTCCAGCTGAGTGTGTATCAGCATCGGCAGCAGCACCAGGAACAGGCCGACGCGCGCACCGTTCGGCTGTTCTCGATCCCGTTGCCAGGCGCTTTTCAGCAGCCGTACGCCGGCGGCAAGGACGATCATGATACCTGCCAGCGCCGGCAGACCCCCCTCAACCCACCACAGCAGGATTTCATTGTGCGGATGCCCGGTGACTTCCAGCACTTCTCGCCAGGGCATTTCCTGCAGGCGGAAGTGCGCGAAGCCGTATTCAAAACCGCCGTAACCCCAGCCCAGCAGCGGCTTGGCCAGGATCATGGCGCCGACGTCGTGCAGCATGGTCAGGCGCGCGCTGTTGGATAGCCCCCGACCGATCAGGCCGGTGTGACCCTCCAGACCGAAACCGGTGAACAGCACCGTGAGGCCGATCGCCATACCCAACAGCAGCGCGCCGCCGGCCCAGCGGCTTGCGGCCGGGCGCTGGCGGGCAAAACGCCACAGCAGCAATGCCGCCGCCAAGGCGCCGCCGAGCCAGGCGGCGCGCGACTGGATCAGCACCAGCAGGGCGGAGAAAACGGCCAGCAGCGTGAGCAGCGGGATTTGCCGCCGCCGCATCGGCGCAGAGAGGGGAGCAAGCAGCAGCCAGAGCGCCAAAGCCAGCCCGGTGGCGATAAAGCTGCCCAGCACGTTCGGTTGCTGAAAGACGCCGTAGACCCGGCTTTCGTGAGGGGATACCCACGCCAGCGCGGGGGCGAACAGTTGCAGAGCCGCCAGCAGCGCCTGAACGCCAGTGGCGAACAGCAGACCGTACAGCAATAGGTTGCGCTGCCTGGGGGTTAGGCGCAGCTGCAGGCAGGCGACATAGAACAGCCAACCGCCGAGCAGGCCGGCGCAGCGCCACCGGGCGTCTTCGCGCCACTCGGGGCGGGTATACAGCAGTGGCAGCGCCAGCACGGCGATGCCGAGCAGCAATAGCCGGGCGGTGGGGGTAAGCGAAAGGCGGATGCGACCCAGGCAAACGGTAAACGTCACGATCAGCGTAGTGAGCGCCATGACGCCCCAGGCCTGAATGTTTTGCGGCAGCGCCAGACCGTCGCCGCCCATATTGGGATGATAGATCGGCAGGAGCGCCGCCATCCAGATCAGCAGCAGGGGCAGCACGGCGATGGTCGCTGCGTTAGCGGGAGATTTATCGGCCATGGTTAACCTGCCAAGGCCTGATAGCGTTTATTGAATGCATGTTTTGATTATTCCCTATCCTTTATCCTGATGTTGAAATGTGTGTAATGTTCAATTCGAAAATGTCTCACGGGAAATTTAAACCGTCTTCATGGTGAAGCGATAAATAATGTTTGCCCTGAGAATGCGTGAGGCTGTGCGCCTAAAGAAAGGTTAAGCCGTATTTTTCACCCGCAAAAGGCATTTTTGTTTTCTCAAAAACAGACACGCTATTTTCTCAAATCTATTGCGATTCAGTCAATTTTTAATCTAACTATTATTTTTATTTATTAAAATCAGTTGGTTGGTCTTTGTGTTGGCGTGTGTAAATATCGTGAAGCATCCCGGCAATGGCCTAGATCGGCAGGTAATGTGAAGAATAAAATAGGTATCTGCTTGTTTAATTTTTTTCGTCAGCGGCGGCATGACGGAGGAGGTTTATTTCATCGTTTCCCATTGCTGATTTTTAAATTAAAAGTGATTTTCATGGTTTTATTTTTATTAAGATTCTTCTTGTCTCTATCTGTTTATTTAGGTTTTTATAAAATGATTTATTGTTAGGATTGTTCTGCTGAATTGGAAATAAAAGACGTTATGTCTTGAGCCTCCCCGTTGCCGCGGCAGAATACAGACTAACGCGCCTGCCCAAGCGCGTTAGTCTTGTCTCCCGTCCGCTTACTCCACCTCACCGATCCGCTCCAGCGCATCCACCACCAGATCCCAGAATTTATCCTGATCCAGTTTGACCGCCACCTGGGTGTGGCAGTCCGGCGGCGGCGGCGCGCGGAAGTCCGTGACCGTCATGCCCAACGTCAGGGTGCCGGTCAGTTCGATATCCACCGGCGCTTTACGCACCGTCATGACGCTCGGGTCGATCACGTAGGCCACCGCGCAAGGATCGTGTACCGGCGGGGCGCTGAAGCCCTGTGCCTGTTGGTACATACGGCCAAAGAATGCCAGCAGTTCGCCTACGAAGGCGGCCGGCCGGGTGCCGAGGGCGGCGATGCGTTCGCAGACGGCCGGCGTGGCCAGCGCCTGATGGGTGAGGTCCAGCCCGACCATGGTGAGCGGCCATTTTTCGTTGAACACGATGTGCGCCGCCTCGGGATCGATTTTGATATTGAACTCCGCCACCGCGCTCCAGTTGCCCACATGATAGCCGCCGCCCATCAGCACCACTTCCTTGACCCGTTCGGCAATGCGCGGCTCTTTACGCACCGCCATGGCGATATTGGTCAGGCCGCCGGTCGGCACCAGCGTCACGCTGCCCGGCGGGTGGGCCATCACGGTCTCGATGATCAGGTCTACCGCATGGCGTGAGTCCAACTGCAGGTGGGGGGCCGGCAGTACCGGGCCATCGAGGCCCGAGTCGCCGTGAATGTCGGGCGCCACTTCGATATTGCGCACCAGCGGGCGCGGGCAGCCGGCGGCGAAGGGGACGCCGGTGATATTGGCGATGCGGGCCACCGCCAGGGCGTTACGCGTCACTTTGTCCAGCGTCTGGTTACCCACCACGGTGGTGACCGCCAGCAGGTCGATCTGCGGATTGCCCCAGGCCAGCAACAGAGCGATGGCGTCGTCATGCCCCGGGTCACAGTCCAGTATGATTTTTTTCATGGTTATTCCTGATGCAGGGAGAGGTTTCCGCAGCATAACGCAGCGCGGCGGCGTGGGATAATGCCGATGGTGCTTTTGTTAACGGCATCAAAGCCTTGTTACTTTTACGATGTAATGAAACGTAAATCCTGCTCGCCGGGCTTTACCCTGGAGTTTACTCCAGGGTTTACAGTGAGGTTCAGCGTCAATGCACAGAGGAGAGGCGGGATGAGCTTACTGAAACGGTTGTTGGGGCAAGGCGGTATTAACGGCGGTCATCAGCGCGCGGGCCACGGCGGCGGGCATCATGGCAACCGCTATAACCAGCATGGCGAGCCGGGGCCGCTGTGCCCGGAATGTCGGGCTGTGAATAAATCGGGCGCGCGTTATTGCCACCGCTGCGGTCAGCCGTTTGCCGCGGTGAGCGCCACCTGCGGCCAGTGCGCCGCGCCGTTGCCGTCGGGCAGCCGATTTTGTCCGCAGTGCGGCGGCGGTGTGCCGTGAACCGGGGCGGTTGGACACTCGCGCTGCTGCTGGGCGCCATGGCGCTATGGACGCTGCTGGCCTGGGGCGTAGCCGGGGTGCTGGCCTGGCTCCCGGCGTTGGCGGAGGCAGCCGGGAATGCATCGTTGCCGGTAAACGGTGCGCTGAGCCTGGTGCCGCAGGCGGTGCTGGACGCCTGGCTGCCGTGGCTGAAACAGCTGGGCAGCGGGCTGGCGAGCTATTTTCCTGCGCTGCTGACCTGGGCGGGCTACGCCATCTGGCTGCTGTGGGGCTTCGGCATGGTGGCGCTGACGCTGCTGGCCGCGCTGGCGCGACGCTATTTGAGCGCTGCTCAGCGATAGCCCTGATAGACCGCCGCTACGCGTTCGAAATAGTCGGTTAAATAATTGATGCACACCTGCACCTTCAGCGGCAGTTTGTCCTTCTCGGTATAGAGCGCGTAGATCGGCCGCGGATCCGAATGGTAGCTTTTGAACAGGATCTCGATCTCGCCGCGTTTGATCTCTTCGATCACCCACATCAGCGGGGCGTAGGCGATGCCGGCGCCGTTTTTCAGCCAACGGATCATGGTGGAGGAGTCGTTGGTGACGAAGCGCCCCTGCGGGGAAATGCGCGTGGTGATGCCTTCCGGCGACATCAGTTCGAATTCGCTGTCGGGCCGCACGCTGTACTCCAGCCAGGAGAAGTTGACCATGTCGCTCGGCTTCTGCGGCGTGCCGTGCTGGCTCAGGTAGCTTTTGGCGGCGCACACCACCATCGGCATCTGCCCCAGGCGGCGAGAGAACAGGCTGGAGTCCTGCAGCGCCCCGGTGCGGATCACCAGATCCAGCCCGTCGGTGATCAGATCCGGCGCCGGAATGCCGGTTACCAGGTTGACTGTCAGGCCCGGGTACTCTTTCATCATCTCGGCGGTCATGTTCGCCAGCACGTTTTGCGCCATGGTGGATGAGCTGCCGATGCGTAGCGTGCCGGCGGGCGTGTTGTTAAACGCATACAGTTGTTCATGCACTTCGCTGACTTCCTGCAGCATGCGTCGGCAGCCCTGATAGTAGATTTTGCCGGCCTCAGTCAGGCCGATGCTGCGCGTGCTGCGGTTCAACAGCTTGACCTGCAGCTCATTTTCCAGTTTCGAGACGGTTTGGCTGATCGATGAAACGCTCATGCCGAGTTGGCGCGCGGCCGCGGTAAACGACCCGAACTCAACCACTTTGGCGAATACCGACATCCGTTTTAATCTTTCCATTATTCACTCTGGCTTAAAAGTGATTTAGATCACAGATTGTTGATGCCTTGATAGTAAGCAGGCTAATATAACGTGGTCGGGTGAATAGACCTTACCAACGTGCGAGAGCGATCGGCGACGTAATCCTGCCGCTCCTCCGGCACCCTCGCAATCCCTGTCGTGGACGTCTGCCCCAAAGTTTAACCTTTTTTCGGGTTCGTGACCTGGACAAGCTGTCTGGTCAAGATTTGTGGCGCGCGCACGCTAAAATGTAAAGAGAATGTGAATGGCGAGATGTGTCTTTCCCCGGCGCAGTGAACAATAAGGAAAAAGTGATGAGTTTGCTTCCGGTTATGGTCATCTTCGGACTGTCGTTTCCGCCGGTGTTTTTCGAGCTGCTGGTGTCGCTGGCGCTGTTTTTTCTCTTGCGCCGCCTGCTGCAGCCGACGGGGATTTACGATTTTGTCTGGCATCCGGCGCTGTTTAATACTGCGCTGTATTGCTGCTTGTTTTATCTGATTTCATGTCTTTTTGTTTGAGGTCGCTGTGAAAAATTTTTCGATAAAAATAACCCGAATCGCGATCACTTTGATTCTTGTGCTGTTGGGCATCGCCGCGATATTCAAGGCCTGGGTGTTCTACACCGAGTCGCCGTGGACGCGTGATGCCAAGTTTACCGCCGATGTGGTGGCGATCGCGCCGGACGTCAGCGGCCTGCTGACCGACGTGCCGGTGGTGGATAACCAACTGGTGAAGAAAGGCCAGGTGCTGTTCGTGGTCGATCGGCCGCGTTATGAGCAGGCGTTGGCGGAAGCCGGCGCCGACGTCGCCTACTATCAAGCGTTGGCGGCGGAAAAACGGCGCGAGGCCGGCCGCCGCGTGAAGCTGGGCGTGCAGGCGATGTCGCAGGAAGAAATTGACCAGTCGAACAACTCGCTCCAGACCGTGCAGCACCAGCTGGCGAAGGCCGTGGCGGCGCGCGAGCTGGCGCAGCTGGATCTGGAACGCACCACGGTGCGGGCTCCGGCCGATGGCTGGATCACCAACCTCAACGTCCATGCCGGCGAATACATCACCCGCGGCTCGGTGGCGGTGGCGCTGGTGAAGAAAGATTCCTTCTACATCCTGGCGTACCTGGAAGAAACCAAGCTGAATGGCCTGAATAAGGGCGACCGCGCGGAGATCACCCCGCTCGGCAGCAACCGCATCATGCACGGCACCGTCGACAGCGTGGCGGCGGCGGTGAACAACAGCAGCAGCACGGTGAACAACAAAGGGTTGGCCTCGATCGACAGCAACCTGGAGTGGGTGCGCCTGGCGCAGCGCGTGCCGGTGAAGATCCTGCTGGACGCCAAGGATCAACAGCATCCGTACCCGGCTGGCACCACCGCCACCGTGGTGATCGTCGGCAAGAACGATCGCAATGCCGACAGCGGCTCGCCTTTTGTGCGCCTGATGCACCGGCTGCGTGAGTTCGGCTAATGAGCAGCCCAACCTTTATCCGGCTGAGATTCGCCTTCAAACTCAGCTTCGCGATTGTGTTTGCGCTGTTCGTCGGCTTCCATCTCAATCTGGAAACCCCGCGTTGGTCGGCGATGACCGCCGCCATCGTCGCCGCCGGCCCGGCCTTTGCCGCCGGCGGCGAACCCTTCTCCGGCGCCATACGCCACCGCGGCTGGCTGCGTATCATCGGCACCTTTATCGGCTGCTTCGTCGGCCTGATCATTATCATCACCACCGCCCGCGCGCCGGTGGTGATGCTGCTGCTGTGCTGCATCTGGGCCGGTTTCTGCACCTGGCTTTCTTCGCTCATCAAGGTGGAGAACTCCTATGCCTGGGGGCTGGCCGGGTATACCGCGCTGATCATCATCGTGACGGTCGCTACCAGCGAGTCTCATCTGCTGGAAGCGCCGCAGTTCGCCATCGAGCGTTGCAGCGAGATCGTGCTGGGGATCGTCAGCGCCGTGTTGGCGGATCTGCTGTTCTCGCCGCGTTCGATCAAACAGGACATCGATCGGGCGGTGGATCAGCTGCTGGTGGCTCAATACCGCCTGATGCAGATGTGCATCAGCAACGCCGACAAAGAGGATATCGACCGCGCCTGGAGCAATCTGGTGAAGAGCACCACGGCGCTGGACGGCATGCGCAACAATCTGATGATGGAGTCCTCGCGCTGGCAGAAGGTCAACCGCCGGGTAAAAGCGCTGCATACGCTGTCGCTGACGCTGATCACCCAGGCCTGCGAAACCTATCTGATCTTGGTGAATCACCCGGAGGCACTGAAAGACAGCCTGCGGGAGCAGCTGATGGTCCCGGCGGAAACCCCACAGGAGATCCACAAGCGCATGAAGCTGTTACGCCAGGTGCTGACCACGCATCGTTCCGAGGAAACGCTGCCGACCATCACCGGTTGGGTCGGCGCGGCGACGCGCTACCTGCTGCTGTCGAAAGGTGTGCACGCCAACTGCAGCATCAGCGCGGTGGAAGAGGGGGTGTTGAGCAACGAAACCGTGGTCAAGCCGACTTCGGCGGAAGGGCATCACGCGATGATCAACGGCCTGCGCACCTTTGTGGCGACGGCCTTCGGCAGCCTGCTGTGGCTGTGGACCGGCTGGACGTCCGGCAGCGGTTTTATGGTGATCATCGCGGTGATCACCTCGCTGGCGATGCGCACCCCGGCGCCGCGCATGGTGGCGATGGATTTCGTGCTGGGCATGCTGGCGGCGATCCCGGTCGGTTCCCTGTTCTTCATGGTGATCCTGCCGGCGACGCAGCAGAGCATTTTGCTGCTGTGTCTCAGCCTCGGCCTGCTGGCGTTTTTCATCGGCATCGAGGTGCAGAAGCGGCGGCTCGGTTCGCTGGGGCTGCTGGCCGGGACCATCAACATTCTGGTGCTGAGCAACCCGATGGAGTTCAACGTCACCCAGTTTCTCGACGGGGCGCTGGGCCAGTTCCTCGGCAGCTGCGTTGGGCTGATGGTGCTGCTGCTGATCCGCGACAATTCGCGTGAACGCACCGGGCGCACGTTGCTCAACCAGTTCGTCAGCAGCGCGGTGTCGGCGCTGACCACCAAGGCGGCGCGTCGTCGGCAAAACCATCTGCCTGCGCTGTATCAGCAGCTTAACCAGCTGCTGATGATGTTCCCGAACGACATCGCCAAGTATCGTCTGGCGTTGAACTTGATCATTGCCCACCAGCGCATGCAGCGGGCGGAGATTCCGGTCAGCGAAGAGTTGTCGGCCTTCCACCGCCAGATCCGCAGCACCGCCGATCGGGTGGTCTCCGCCAAGAACGACGTCAAGCGCGCCTATTACTACGATCGCTTGCTGGGTGAAATGAACGAGTACCAGCAGAAGCTGGTGGACAATCAGGCGCCGCTCAGCGTCACCGGGCCGGTGAAACGCCTGGCCGACATGCTGCATCGCTATCGTCACGCCTTGATCGATTGATGCGTTCCCTCCTGTTGCGCCGCGTTGTGCGGCGCCTTCCCTGACTATACTGAAAGCAGTGCCTGACATGGCGGGCCGTCTCATGTGAGGCGGCCTGTTTTCAGAGAGACTCCGAGTGCCAGAACGACTGGAAAGTGGCATCATTGTCATGAATGGATGAAACGCTCACCGCCGCGAAAACGTGACGTGCCGGTCATCTTAGTTTCATCCAGGTCGACTATATACCTAACTAGCCTGGGGGAGCTGCGGCGCCTTCGGCGGCATAATTTCAGGGAATGTCATGAACAAGCGGATTCTGTTGGCGATTGTCATCGCCGTGGTCATCGCCGTCTTCAGCGCGCTGCGCGGCAACGAGCACCGTGCGATCGGCGGCAATGCGACGGTGGTGCAAGCGCCGGCGGGGCAACAGCAGAGCATCGATCGGCTCACGCAGCAGCAAACGGTGGTGAGCTACCTGCAGCAGCATCAGCGGCTGCCGGGCTATTACGTCACCAAGAAGCAGGCGCGCGAGCAGGGCTGGGACCCGCGTTCAGGCAACCTCTGTGAGGTATTGCCGGGCAAGGCGATTGGCGGCGATCGATTCTCTAACCGTGAAGGACAACTGCCGAGCGCCGGCGGCCGGGTCTGGCGCGAAGCGGACATCAATTACCAGTGTGGCCGGCGCGGCGCCGATCGCCTGCTGTATTCGAGCGACGGTCTGATCTTCGTCACGCGCGACCATTACAAAAACTTCATTCGTGTGGAGTGAGTTTGATGGCAAAAGTAGAGTTTGATTTTGAACAGATCCAGGATGTGCCGACCTTCTACCGCGATTTTGCGCACAAGTTTGCGCTGGACGAGGGATTCGGCGCCAACCTCGACGCGCTGTGGGACGTGGTGACCGGCGATATCGGTCTGCCGGTGGAAATCGAGTTCACTCACCTGAATGCCCGCAGCAAGCGTCGTTTCGGCGCGATCATTCTGCTGTTTGAAGAGGCGGAAGAAGAGCTGGAAGGCAGCCTGCGCTTCAATATCCGCGAAAGCAGCGGCGAACCGGCGCATCACCGGGGATGAAACGGGTTCATCCCGGGATGGCGGCGATTAGTCGGCCGCTTCGGCCAGCTCGCGCAGGTATTGGAAGATCTGGCGGTAAGCCTTAGGCGGCTTGTTGGCGGCCTTCTCTTTCTGCGCGTTGCGCACCAGTGAACGCAGCTGTTGGCGATCGGCGGCCGGATACAGATCCAGGATCGACGGAATGACGTCATCGCCTTCTTCCACCAGGCGGTCGCGCAGCGCTTCCAGTTTATGGAACAGGGAAACCTGCTGGTTGTGGCGGTTTTTCAGCTTGTCGAGCGCGGTCTGGATCGGCTCGATATCGCGGGCGCGCAGCATTTTGCCGATCAGCTGCAGCTGACGGCGACGGCCCTCTTTCTTGATCTTCTGCGCCAGCTCGATGGCGGCGCGCAAATCTTCGTCCAACGGAATGCGGTCCAGCGCGTTTTTGCCCAGATCGACCATTTCGGCCCCCAGGTCTTTCAGCGCTTCGGCATCACGTTTAATTTCACTTTTACTGACCCAGATAATCTCGTCATCGTCCTCGTTTTCATTCTCCGGGACATCGTCGAGCCAGTCTTCAGGCTGTTTGTTCATGGTAGGCTCCGTTAAAAAGAGGCTAATCCTAACAGGTTGTCCGGCAACCCGCCAATTGCGTGCCCTGAGCAAACTGAGTATAGCTGCCGCGCTGGGGCATTATCATGTCTAGGCTCCTGTCCTCTGAATTCATGCTGTTGTTTTTATCATCATGTTTGTATAAAATTTTATACAAAAGGAGGTGGTATTCATGGATGATGGCATCGAGAAAGCCATTGATTGGCGCGGTTCATCGTTAGAGGATTTGTTGGCCTTTCCAATCGATGCGCGAAAAGCGGCAGGATTTGAACTGAGTAAAGTGCAAAGAGGTTTGGAGCCCGGTAATTGGAAAACGATGACCAGTTGTGGAAGTGGCGTTATCGAAATCCGTTTATATGCCATCGGCGGCGCGTTCAGGGTGGTCTATGTGGCAAAGTTCAGCGAAGCGATCCACGTCTTGCACAGCTTTCAGAAGAAGACGGAGAAAACCAGCCGCCACGATATTCAGATAATCAAAGCGCGTTATGACGCGGTTATTAATGAGCGGAGTAAAGGTCATGACCAAACCGATTGATACCGGTTCACGCCACGTTACGCCCGCAGGCGGCAATGTGTTTGCGGATCTGGGATTTTCCGCCGACGAGGCTCGGCAATTGCAAGCGCAGTCCAATGCGGAAATTGCGCAGCTTATCGCACTGAAAAAACAGCTGATGGGTGAGATCAGCGCGTGGATTGAGGAAGAAGGCTATCGCCAGGAAGAGGCGGCGCGTTATCTGCATACTTCCCGGCCGCGCGTGTCCGACGTGGTGAATCAGAAAACCGAGAAATTTACGTTAGATGCGTTGGTCAACATGATGGCGAATATCGGCAAGTCGGTAAAACTGATCGTCGAGTGATGCATGGCTTTTGCATGTTATCCCGACTTTGCCGTTCGGCTTTATGCGAAATTCAACGCGGTTCCTGTTAGACTCAACGGCAGAGATCTCAGGATTTTTGCGCGCCGCCCCGCGTGCACAACTACGCCGCTCCGGCACTTTTCTCAACGATTTTCTGATTAATTATGGCAGATTGATGAAAGTAGTCACTCAAGTTGCAGAACAGCGCAAGGCGCTGGAACAGGCCGTTTCTCAGGCGCTGGAGCTGGCCCGCGCCGGTTCCGACGCGGCGGAAGTCGCGGTCACCAAATCGACCGGCATCAGCGTCAGTACCCGCTTCGGCGAAGTGGAAAACGTCGAGTTCAACAGCGATGGCGCGCTGGGCATCACCGTGTATCACCGCCAGCGCAAAGGCAGCGCCTCTTCCACCGATCTCAGCCCGGACGCCATCGCCCGCACCGTACAGGCGGCGCTGGACATCGCGCGCTACACCTCTGAGGATCCTTGCGCCGGCCCGGCGGAGAAAGATCTGCTGGCGTTCGAGGCGCCGGATCTCGATCTGTTCCACCCGACCGAGCTGGACGCCGAGCGCGGCATCGAGCTGGCGGCGCGCGCCGAGCAGGCTTCGCTGGCGGCGGACAAACGCATTACCAACACCGAAGGCGGCAGTTTCAACAGCCACTACGGCATCAAGGTGTTCGGCAACAGCCACGGCATGCTGCAAAGCTATTGTTCCAGCCGTCACTCGCTGTCCAGCTGCGTCATCGCAGAACAGGACGGCGACATGGAGCGGGATTACGCTTACACCATAGGTCGGGCGATGGGCGATCTGCACAGCCCGGAGTGGGTGGGGCAGGAGTGCGCCCGCCGCACGTTGGCGCGTCTCGCGCCGCGCAAATTGTCGACCATGAAGGCGCCGGTGCTGTTCGCCTCCGAGGTGGCCACCGGATTGTTCGGCCATCTGGTGGGCGCCATCAGCGGCAGCAGCGTTTATCGCAAATCTACCTTCCTGTTGGACTCGCTCGGCAAGCAGATCCTGCCGGCGTGGCTGACCGTCGAGGAGCATCCGCATCTGCTGAAAGGGCTGGCGTCGACGCCGTTCGACAGCGAGGGCGTGCGCACCCAGAGGCGCGATATCGTCAAGGACGGCGTGCTGCAAACCTGGCTGATGACCAGCTACTCGGCGCGCAAGCTGGGCCTGCACAGCACCGGCCATGCCGGCGGCATCCATAACTGGCGCATTGCCGGGCAGGGCGCGGACTTCGCCGGCATGCTGAAGCAGCTCGGCCCAGGCCTGGTGGTCACCGAGTTGATGGGCCAGGGCGTCAGCGGCGTCACCGGCGATTACTCGCGCGGCGCCGCCGGTTTTTGGGTGGAAAACGGTGAGATCCAATATCCGGTCAGCGAGATCACCATCGCCGGCAACCTGAAAGACATGCTGCGCAACATCGTCAGCGTCGGCAGCGATATCGAAACCCGCAGCAATATCCAGTGCGGTTCGGTGCTGCTGCCGGAAATGAAGATCGCCGGCCAGTGATCCGCTGCGCGGCCGGCGCCCGCCGGCTGCGCGTTATCCCGTCTCAACCTTGCTTACAAATCTCCGGTTTCGATTTTTCCCGGCCTTGCCTATGGTAACGGTGGGTTAATTAAAACAATAACTGGAAGGTGAGCAAACATGCAGAATACCCTGAAAGCGCTGGCGGCGTTGACGCTGCTGGCAGCCAGTTCGCTGGCGGTCGCCGCCGATCTTGGCGACGATATGGACACCCTGGCGGAAAACTACAAAACGGTGCTGAATACCGACTCCGCCGCTACCCTCACACAGAGCCTGCAGAACATGCGCGCCGCCGCGCAGGATGCCAAACAGGGCACCCCGCCGAAGCTGGAAGACAAAGCCGCCGACAGCCCGGAGATGAAAGATTTCCGCAGCGGGTTGGATACCCTGATCGGCCAAATCGATCAGGCGCTGGCGCTGGCCAATCAGGGCAAAGTCGCCGAAGCGAAGCAGCTGGCGCAGGGCTTCAAGCAAACCCGCGACGCCAACCACAAGAAATTCCGCTAATCCGTCAACCGTCGCGCCCGTCTTCCGTCAGATAGGAGGAGGGCGCCTGCCCCAGCACGCGGCGGAACATGGTTGAAAACGCCGCGCTGCTGTCATACCCCATTTCCATCGCCACCTGTGTCACGCTGCGTCCTTCGGCCAGCAGCGCCAACGCCAGCACCACGCAGGCGCGCTGACGCCATTGCGAAAACGGCAGGCCGGTCTGCGCGCGAAAGAAGCGGCTGAAGGTGCGAATGCTCATGTACAGACGAGGCGCCCACCGCTGCGCGGAGTCGTGGGCGTCGGGGTGCTGCAAAAAGGCGCGGCACAGCTCACCCAGCCGAGGATCGGCGGGCAGCGGGATGTGCAACGGCAAGGGCTGCAGCCTGGCCAGCTCGTGCAGCAGCAGCGCCGCCAGCGCTCCGTCGCGGCCCTGTTGTTCATACTCCAGCGGCATATCCACCGCCGCCATCAACAGCTGGCGCATCAGCGGAGTGACGCTGACCACCTGACATACCTGCGGCCGTTCGGCGGGCAACGCGCCGGGTTCAAGGTACAGGCTGCGGGTGGTGACGCCGACCATCCGCACCGCGTGCGGCATCTGTGGCGGCAGCCACACCGCGTGCTGCGGCGGAACGACCCAATTGCCTTGCTGCGTGAAAACGTGCATGACGCCGGTAGCGCCGTACAGCAACTGCGCGCGCCGGTGGCTGTGCATTGGCAGCAGATGCCCCGGCGGATAATCGGTGCCGATGGCGATCACCGCACGGGTTACGTGGTCGATGTCATCAATGCGGACGTTGCGCATGTGTTCCCTTTGGCGGGCAGATTGGCCGAAACGCAATGATAGTTGGCCCTTCATATAAAGCAAGCCAGCGACGGTCGCCCTACTATCGGGGCAGAAAAATAACGCTTGTTCGGGGCGCAGTTATTTTATCGGCCATGAAGCCCGTGCAAGTCTTCACACCAGGGTGGGACGAAGGTTCTCGTTCTCGCAATACAAGAAGTTAATAAGGAATAAAGCGTCATTTTATTCCAACACCTGAAGCAATAGTTCTTAGCGCAGTTCAATGACTATAAGGTGATATTTCATGTATAAGTTCGGTGTGATTGGCGGCGGGGCCGCCGGCATCTCTTTTGCGTATAACTTTATAAAAAATAAGTCGGTTAATCATTGCAAAAGGCCGCTTTCCCTGACGGTTTTCGACAAGCAGGGATTTAAAGGCGGCATGGCATACAGCAGCGATTTTGACAGCCATATATTAAATATGACGCCGGAAAATATGTCGGCGGATATTTTCGACGATGCGCACTTCGTTGATTGGATCGCCATGCATTTCCCGCAGTTTTGCCAGGATCGTTATCCGCCGCGCTGGCTGTATCGGGAATATCTCGATTTTATTCGCGACATGACAATATATATGGCGGCGGACAGTAACGTGGTGCTGAATTTCGTCACTGCCGAAGTGAATGCCATCGCGCCGCACGAAGCCGGCTATCGGCTGACCACCGCCTGCGGCGGCGCCGAGCAGATGAACGCGCTGGTGCTGTGTTCGGGGCACAACCCGCCGGAGTGCCTTTACCCGGTGGATGGGGTGATCGCTTATCAGGCCCATCAGGATTTGCCGCCGATCAACCCTTATTCGAGCATTGGCGTGATCGGCTGCAGCCTGACGGCGATTGACGCCATCGTTGAACTGATGGAGCGCCTGGGAGCGACCGACATCTGCGCCCTGTCGCGCTCGGGCCTGTTCCCCAGCGTGCAGCCGGCGGTGATGCGTCCGCCGCCGGAGGCGTTTGTTGAGGCGCTGCGGCGCTTTGTCGCCGGCCGCGATTTTATTGACGCGCATCAGCTGGTGCATGCGATCAACGCCGCGCTGGCGCGCCACTATCCGGGGCCGGAGCGGCTGACGGTGCTCTCGGCGCTGGGGGAAAGGCGCGATTGCTACCGCGATCTGGCGGACAGCCTCGATCGCGCGCGTTTTGCCCGGGAGCATATCTGCAGCTATCTGGCGGCGATCCACCCGGCAGTGTGCGCCGCCTGGGTCAAGATGGATGCCAACAACCGGCAGGTCTTCATGCGCTTTTACAACTCCTCCTGGATGCGCAATCGGCACGCCATGCCGATCAAGAATGCCAACAAGATCGTGGCGGCGCTGGAGAGCCAACGCCTGCGCGCCTGCGGCGGCCTGGTGGATATCAGCAAGGCAACGGACGGGTTTATCCTTCGTTGCCATGAGACGCGGGTGCGCGCGCAGTATCTGTTCAACTGCACCACGCCTTCCTATCAACTGCCGCCCAACCGCCTGAGCCAGCAGCTGCTGCAAGACGGGCTGGTGCAAGAGAACCTGTTCGGCGGCGTGAAGTGCAACCCGCATACGCTGAAAATCGCCGACCGACGCGGCCGTGAGCAGCATCTTTACTCGCTCGGCGCGCCCGCCAAGGGCGATCTTTTTTACACCTCGGCGATGGAATCCATCACGCGGGATATCAGCAAAATCGTGTTCAACAACCCTATTTTCAACGCAAAGAAGGCTGAAGTATGAAGAACGTAGCGCTCTTTGTCGGCAACGACATTTTCTCCTGGCTGGTGTGTCAGGATCTGATCGCCGCCCTGAAAGGCGAGTGTGCTTTTACGGTGTATTTCCCCCTGGCGAAAAGCGGCGGCCGCACCCAGGAGCCGGCGGTTCGCCGCCTGGGGCTGTATGAGCGCGAGGTGCTGAACGATTTTGTGTTCCCGTTCGTTGGCCGCAACGCCGCCGCCTGTGAGGGGGCCTATCAATCGCCGGCCCTGTTCCTGGCCGCCGCCGGGGTCAAGGCGCATCGCGTTCTCGACATCAATGACGCCACGTTTATCAGCAGCCTGGAACATATGGACGCGGTGATCTCCCTGCGCTGCTATCAGAAATTCTCCGCCGATTATGTGCGCGCCTTCAGCCGACGCGGCAAGCTGCTGTGGAACCTGCACCCCGGCGACTTGCCGCGTTATCGCGGGGTGATGACGCTATTCCGCGCGATGATGAACGGTGACAAGGGCTGTGCGGTGACGCTGCATGAAATGGATGAACACTGGGACGCCGGCCCGGTGCTCGCCCGTCTGCCCGCCGAGCTGCGTCACGATCTGTCGTTCCTGGAAAACATGATGTTGCTGGGCGTGCAAAGCGGCACCTTCCTGGCGCGCCAGCTCATGCGGGCGGAACGGAGCGAAGCGATAGCGGCGGAAAAGCAGGGTGATTCGCGCTATTGGGGCTTCCCGGACGCACAGACGCTGGCGCGGGCGGAACAGGCGGGCATTGAGCTGGTGGATCACGACGCCGTGCGCGAGCAGTATTTGGGGCTGTTCGTCGGCGAGCGCTTCCACCCGCTGGCGGGGCAGTTCTGCGCCGGGTTCGACGACTTCGTGCGGGCGCACGGCCATGATTGAAACGTTGATTGTACTGGGCGCCGGTTTTCTGACCGGCATCACCACCATTCTGTTCGGCTTCGGCGGCGGCTTTGTGGTGGTGCCTTTCGTCTATCACCTGATCTCCGCCTCGGGCGAGCAACCCGGCCAGGCGATGCATATTGCTGTAGCGACCTCGACAGCGGTGATGATCCTCAACGCGAGTTACGCCACCCTGACCAACTGGCGCAGCGGCAACCTGCTGCGAGAAACCATCGTGCCGCTGATCTTTTTCATCGGCATCGGCGCGGCGCTGGGCGCGTTCGCTTCCTCGCTGCTGGCGGACGGCGTGATCCGCGGGCTGTTTGTGGTCTATATGGCGGTGACCATCGCCGACTGTCTGTTCCGCCGGGGCTTCCTGATCAAACCGGCGCGCGCCGAACTGTCTCCCGCCACGTTGTGGGGCGGCGGGCCGCTGATCGGCGGCATCGCCACCCTGCTGGGGGTGGGCGGCAGCGTGATGACCGTGCCGCTGCTGCGCCGCCATGGTTACGACATGAAATATTGCGTCAGCGCCGCCAACCCGCTGTCGATCCCGGTGGCGGTGATCGGAGCGCTGATGTATATCGTGTTGGGATGGCGCGAGATGAGCGGGCCGCAGTATCTGGGGTACGTCAATCTGAACATTCTGGGGCTGCTGGTGGTGGCGGGGATTGCGGGGATCGTGTTTGCCAGGCGCTGTTTGCCGAAGGTGAGCGATGCGCTGCATGCCAAAATCTACGTGCTGCTGCTGATCGCCGTGCTGATCGCTATCTGCATCTGAGACAGAAAGGGCGGCCGGATGCCGCCCTGAAAACCGCTTAACGGTGGTATTCGCCCGCCGCTTCCGGCTGGTACAGCAATTCCAGCACTTCAATCCGCGCTTCTTCACCGTTCGGCAATTGCCAGGAGATCTGCTTGCCGACGTGCATGCCGAGCAGCGCTGCGCCCAGCGGCGCCATCACCGACAGCTGATCGTGGCTGTCTTTCAGCGAGGCTGGGTAGACCAGCGTGCGCACATGCTCTTCATCGGTGTGCAGATCGCGAAAACGCACGCGGCTGTTCATGGTCACCACGTTGGCCGGCATTTTCTCCGGCGGCAGGATTTCCGCGCGATCCAACTCGTCGTTCAGCGCGGCGGCGACGTCGGTGTTGGCAAAGGCCGGTTGTTCCAATAGCGCATCCAGGCGTTCCGCATCCAGCTCATTAATAGTAATGATGGGTTTGGTCATTCCACTCTCCAGTCAAATCAAAGGGCGCCAGTCTGTGCGCCCATAAATTCGGAAAAACAACACAAAGCAACACCCCCGCGCCAGAGGAGCGGGGGTGTGGGTAATGTCGATTTGTCCCATTGATAGTAGGCGGTTGGGGCGAGAAAAGAAAGAGATCCCGATCACGAAGGCTTTTATCGTCAATCGAGGCAAAAAAAACCGTTAGCCGGGTTATGTAATTGTTATCTCATTTACTTTTTCGCCATAACGCCGTTTTGCGAAATGGATCCCCGCGCGTCATTCAATTTCCACTTCGAACTGGAAAAAACCGGTCTACACAGAAAATCTTGCCGGGGGTAGGGTAAAGACATCACAGAAAGCGGGTTATTCAGGTGATGCGCTTTACGGCTTACTGATTAATGTGGGATCTAGGGGTACTGAAAAGTGAATGATGGATCTGCTTCGATAAAAGAAATTGAACAATCCGATGTCAGCGAAGCCGGTGAGATCACCGCTCGGGTGCTGGCGGATATTACCGCGATGCTGAATGCTGAGAATATTTATACCAATGCGGTGCAGCAACAGATGCTGGAATCGCATATTCGCGCCATGGTGCTGCGTTCAATAACCGGTGAGCCGTTGCCGGAGGTGGATAAATCGCTTTTCGACGAAATTTCCGCCGAGTCCATGCAAATGGCGGAACGCGTGGTGAATCAGTTTGGCACATTGCCTATCGAAGAAGCCTATTTGCTGTCCGTGCACTTCGAAGTGGCGAAAGATAATAACGCATAGCGGTTAACGCATCGATTTCAATCAGGAGAATATACCATGGGTCAAATTACCGTAGTGATCGGCGATCGTTTGGGCAAAGGGCAAAAAGTCGGCCAGGGCGTTGAAAACGCAGGCGGAAAAGCGGTGGTCATCCCCGGCGTGGCGGCGGATATGAAGCTGGGCGACGTCATGAAAGCGGAAAACGCGCAGCTGGGCATCTCTTTTTGCGGCAGCGGCGGCGCAGGCGCGATTACCGCGCAAACCAAATACGGCTACAAGGCCAAATACGGCATGCGTTCGGTGGAAGAGGGCGTGACGGCAATTAACGAAGGCTGCAACGTGCTGGGTTTCGGCTTTATGGATAAAGAAGAGCTGGGCCAGAAACTGGTGGAAGCCTACGTCAAAAAACATGGCAACCCATAATGAAAGAGCAATATACCACATCGGTAAAGGTGGAAGGTAAAGGCGACAGCAAAGCGAAAGCTTTTGCTTCCGCCTTGGCTAATGTGCAGGGCGCGGTATTAAAGTCCACCAACAATATTCTGCTGCGCATCGAGCCGCAGGACGTCAGCGTAGTGAAGGCGGAAGAGAAAATAACTAAAGAGAAATTTCTTTTCTTCTTTTTGCCGCGTGAAAGAAAGAGCTATGCCGTTTCTCTGGAAATAACCGTGAACGTAACCATTATCAATACCGAGAAGGTTGTCTTCGTCACGAAATAAAAACGTTAGCATAAATGAAAGGGTATACTGATGTTTTTAATCATCTTATTTAAATCGATTATTATCGGTGGGCTGGTGGGGGTCGGCGTAGGGGCCGGCGCCGCACGCATGTTCCACGCGCCGACAACACAGGGCATGGGAGCGTTTCGCACCCTGGGCGAGCTGAACTCCTGCGAGGGCGATCCGGCTTCCCACTTCTCATTCGGTCTGGGCTTCTTCTTCAACGCCTGGGCGTCTTCCGTGGCGGCGGGCTCCTTCACGCAGGACGTCGATCACCGCATCATCCCGCATTGGGGCGCGGCGGCCCTGATGGTCAAGAACCGCAATCTGGCGCAAACGCTGCACGATCCGAAAAAAATGGCCATCGCCTGCGGCATCATCGGCATGCTGGTGGTGGCCTTCCTCAATACCACCGCTTCCGCCGTGCCTGCCGCGCTGCAGGTTACCGCCATCAAGGTGCTGGTGCCGGCGGCCAACCTGCTGGTGAACACCGTGATGCCGGTGATCTTCTGGCTGGCGGCGATCGACGCCGGGCGCCGTTCCGGCTTCTGGGGCACCATCTTCGGCGGCCTGGCGCAGCTGATCATGGGCAACGCCGTACCGGGCCTGGTGCTGGGCATTCTGATCGGCAAGGGCGTGGAAGAGAGCGGCTGGAACAAAATCACCAAGATCATGATGGCGGTGATCGTGCTGCTGTTCGTGCTGAGCGGCTTCTTCCGCGGCTTCGACATGAAAGTTCTCGAGTCCTTCAGCCTCGGCGTGCCGGGTTGGCTGGACGCCATTCACAACACCCTGAGCGGTAAATAAGGAGCGGGATGATGGAAGAGCAAACCCAAAAAGGCTTCTGGTACGCCGACTGGTCATTCCCGATTTTTGTTGGCCTGCTGTCCTCCGGCGTGTTCGCCGGGACGCATATGTACTACCTGTACGGCATCGGCGCCTTTAACGAAGTGGCCTTCGTCTCCATGCTGCGGGCGGGGATGGATACCGGCGTATACGGCGCGGTGGCGGCGTTCGGCGCCAGCTTCCTGTTCGCGCGCATCATCGAAGGCTCGCTGGTGGGCATCCTCGACATCGGCGGCGCGATCCAGACCGGCGTCGGGCTGGGCGTGCCGGCGCTGCTTTTGGGGGCCGGCATCGTGTTCCCGGTCGCCAACTTCGCCGCTTCGCTGGCCACCGGTCTAATCATCGGCCTGGCGATCGGTTACGTGATCATTCTGGCGCGCAAATTCACCATCAATCAGAGCAACTCCACCTACGGGGCTGACGTGATGATGGGCGCGGGCAACTCCTCGGGCCGCTTCCTCGGGCCGTTGATCATCCTGTCGGCGATGACCGCCTCGATCCCGATCGGCATCGGTTCGCTGCTCGGCGCGCTGCTGTTCTATATCTGGGGTAAACCGATCACCGGCGGAGCGATCCTCGGCGCGATGATCCTGGGGGCGATCTTCCCGGTAGCCATTTCTTAAGAGGCCTGCGCCAGGCGCTGCCCGATACGGCGGCACCCGGGCTAACAGGAGCAATGCGGTATGTATGACTTAGTAATCAGAGGCGCCAGACTGGCGGACGACACGCTGATCGATCTGGCGGTGAAAGACGGCAAAATAGCCTCGGTGGGGCGGTTGGCGGCGGACGTCAGCGCCGTTCGCCAGCTGGATTTGGCGGGCAACTGCCGCCTGAGCGCCGGTTGGATCGACGCGCACGTGCATTGCTATCCCGAATCGCCGATTTACCATGACGAGCCGGATCGGGTCGGCGTCGCCAGCGGCGTCACCAGTGTGGTCGATGCTGGTAGCACCGGCGCCGACGATATCGACGCCTTTTATCAGCTGACGCGCAGCGCCAAAACCAACGTTTTCGCCTTCCTCAATATCTCGCGCATCGGCCTGCTGCGGCAGAACGAGCTGGCGGAGATGACGGACATCGACAAGCGCGAGGCCGGCCAGGCCATCGCCAACCACCCCGGCTTTGTCATCGGCATCAAGGCGCGCATGAGCAGCAGCGTGGTGGGCAAGAACGGCACTCGCCCGCTGGTGTTGGCCAAAGAGATCCAGCAGGAAAACCGCCAGCTGCCGTTGATGGTGCATATCGGCAATAACCCGCCGGATCTGGATGAGATCGCCGATCTGCTGACCCGCGGCGACATCATCACCCACTGCTACAACGGCAAACCGAACCGCATTCTGACGCCGGCGGGCACGCTGCGCGAGTCTATCCAGCGCGCGCTGCGGCGCGGCGTATTGCTCGACGTAGGGCACGGCACCGCCAGCTTCAGCTTCGAGGTGGCGCGCCAGGCGATCAAACTGGGCATTTTGCCGCACACCATCAGCTCCGATATTTACTGCCGCAACCGCATGAACGGACCGGTGCACAGCCTGGCGACGGTGATGTCCAAGTTCTTCAGCGTCGGCCTGACGCTGCCGCAGGTGATCGCCTGCGTGACGGAGAACGCCGCGTCGGCGCTGCAGCTGAGCGGCAAAGGGCGGCTGGAGCCGGGCTATGACGCCGATTTCACGCTGTTTGAGCTGCGCCGCGAACCGCAGGTATTCGCCGACGCCGAAGGGCAAACCGCCGAGGGCGAACGGCTGCTGGTGCCGTTGGCCGCGGTGGTGGCCGGGGAAATCCTATTAACCGAACAAGGGGAGGCAAGCCATGTCTTCGATTTATGAAAAATACGGTTTGAAGCAGGTGATCAACACCTCCGGCCGCATGACCATTCTCGGCGTTTCCACGCCGCGCCAGGACGTGATCGACGCCGTTGATTACGGCCTGAACCACTATTTCGAAATCAAGGATCTGGTCAACAAGACCGGCGCCTACATCGCCGATCTGCTCAACGTGGAGGATGCGGTGATCGTCTCCTGCGCCTCGGCGGGCATCGCCCAGTCGGTGGCGGCGGTGATCGTTAAAGATAACGCCAATCTGCTGGTGAACCTGCATTCGGCGTCGGTGACCGTGCCGCGCGAGATCGTGCTGCCGCGCGGTCACAACGTCAACTTCGGCGCCCCGGTGGACACCATGGTGGCGCTGGGCGGCGGCAAGGTGGTGGAGGCGGGGTACGCCAACGAATGTTCGCCGGAGCAGATTGAAGCCTGCATCACGCCGCAGACCGCGGCTATCCTGTACGTCAAATCGCACCACTGCGTGCAGAAAAGCATCCTGTCCGTCGAACAGGCGGCGGTGGTGGCGCGCAAACATAACCTGCCGCTGATCGTCGACGCCGCGGCGGAAGAAGATCTGATGTGTTACTACCAGATGGGGGCCGATCTGGTGATCTACAGCGGCGCCAAAGCCATCGAGGGGCCGACCAGCGGTCTCGTGATCGGCAAGAAACAGTACGTCGAGTGGGTGAAGTTGCAATCCGGCGGCATCGGCCGGGCGATGAAGGTCGGCAAAGAGGGCATCCTCGGCCTGACGCAGGCGATTGAAAGCTATCTGACGCTTGAGAAAACCACCGGGCAACAGATGGTGGAACGGATGACGCCGTTCCTCGACAGCCTCAACACCCTGACCGGCGTCAGCGCCAGGACCGTCTGGGACAGCGCCGGCCGCGATATCGCTCGCGCCGAGATCACCTTTGATGAGGCGGTGCTGGGGCGGTCGACCTATGACATCGTCCAGGCGCTGAAAACCGGCGACATCGCCATCTACTTCCGCGGCTATAAGGCCAACGAGGGCAAGATTGAGGTCGACGTGCGCAGCGTCGACGAGCAACAGCTGATGACCGTCTTTAGCTGTATCAAAAACCTGTTTACGGAGAAACAAGCATGAAGCTGCAGCCTAACTACTATCGCGACCGCGTTTGCCTGAACGTGCTGGCCGGCTCCAAAGCCAACGCGCAAGACATCTACGCCGCGGCGGAAGGCCATGTGCTGGTGGGCGTGCTCTCCAAAAACTACCCGGACGTCGACAGCGCGGTGACCGACATGCTGCGCTATGCGCGCCTAATTGAAAACGCGCTCTCGGTCGGCCTGGGCGCCGGCGATCCGAAGCAGTCGGCGATGGTTAGCCTGATCGCTCAGCAGGTGCAGCCGCAGCACGTTAACCAGGTGTTTACCGGCGTCGGCGCCAGCCGCGCGCTGCTGGGCCAGAACGACAGCGTGGTCAACGGCCTGGTGTCGCCGACCGGCCGCGTCGGTTGGGTGAAGATCTCTACCGGCCCATTGAGCGCCGCGGCGCCGGACGGCATCGTGCCGGTGGAAACCGCCATCGCCCTGCTGAAAGACATGGGCGGCAGCTCCATCAAGTATTTCCCGATGGGCGGCCTGAAGTGCAAGGACGAATACCAGTACGTAGCCAAGGCCTGCGCCGAGCATGACTTCATGCTGGAGCCGACCGGCGGCATCGATCTGGAGAACTTTGAGCCGATCGTCGAGATCGCGCTGGCGGCCGGCGTGAAACGCGTGATCCCGCATATCTACAGTTCGATCATCGACGCCGCCAGCGGCGACACGCGCCCGCAGGACGTGAAAACCCTACTGGCGATGACCAAAACGCTGGTGGGCTGAACGCACAATGGGATGAGGTAAACGCTGGGAGGCGAAGGTTTTCCCGTTGCGCGGCATGCCGCGCCGCCGTTACCTATAGCCTATAGCTTTCAAGTTGCAGCTAGGCGGCAAGCGCACTCACCCCAAGAGCTTACTTAAGTAAGCTCCTGGGGTGAGTGCGGGCAGCCAACAACGCTGCGGCTTGAAAGATGACGGATATATACTGAGGATTACTATGCGAAACTGGCAGGTTCCAACCCGACGCTCCGCGTTGTTCCTGGCGCTGCTGGCCGTGACCGGCCCGGCGCTGCATGCTGAGGATGCAATGAACTCCACGTCATCTCATTTTGCCTATATCGGCACCTACAATCCCAACGGCGAAGGCGTTTATCGGGTGCAGGTCGATCCGGCCAGCGGCGCGCTGAGCCACGCCACGCTGGTCAGCAATGTGCCGAATCCGGCGCAGCTGACGTTGAGCGCTGACGGCAAGACGCTGTATGTCGCCAGCGAAGTGGCCGATTTCAACGGCGGCAAGCACGGTGGCATCACCGCCTACCGGGTCAATCCGGCCGATGGCGCACTGACGCAGCTCAACCAGGTGGATTCGCAGGGGGCAGGGCCGGTGTATCTCTCCTCGACGCCGGACGGCCGCCATCTGCTGGTGGCGAACTACGTCAGCGGCAGCGTGGCGGCTTTCCCGATTGAAGCGGACGGCAGCCTGGGCGCCGCCAGCTCGGTGCAGCAACAGCAGGGGCCGGCGGGCGCGGCCAAACCGGCGGCGGCGGTGAACGGCAGCTTCGCCATCAGCGATCACAACGGCCCGCATGCCCATATGATCGCCAGCGATCCGAGCGGCAAGTTCGTGTTCTCCACGGATCTGGGGTTGGATCGCATCTACCAATGGCGCTTTGACGCCGCGAGCGGCCGCCTGACGCCGAACGATCCGCCGTGGATCGCCGCCTCTTCCGCCGGCGCCGGCCCGCGTCATTTTGTGTTCCACCCGGACGGCGACACCGTGCTGCTGGTGAACGAAGAGGCCTCGACGTTGACCAGCTACCGTTTTGATCGCCAAAAAGGTACTCTGAAACAACTGCATGCGGTTTCCGCGCTGCCCGCCGACTATCAGGGCACCAGCTTCGCCTCGGGGCTGGCGCTCAGCAAAAACGGCGGCACGCTGTACGTCGCCAACCGACTGCATAACAGCATTGCCCAGTTCAGCGTGGGCGCCGGCGGCGAGTTGAAACCGGTGGCGGAAACCTGGACCCGCGGCGATTATCCGCGTTCGCTGGCGCTGAGCCCGGATGGCCGCTATCTGTATGCGCTGAACCAGCGCAGCGATAACGTCACCCGCTTCAGCGTCAACCCGACGGACGGCAAACTCAGCTTTGTGGGCGGCTATCTGCCGATCGGCAGCCCCTCGCAAATGGCGTTTCTGCCGCCGGCGAAGTAACCCGTGGCCCGTCCGGTTCGCCGGGTGGGCCGCCTGATTGACGGACACAGAATGGTGCGATTTCCTTACCCGCGTTTGGCTTACTTGTTCGATGCTTTGCAAACCGAGACTTTGCCGCAGGATGAGCTGGCGAAGCGTTTCGCCGTGTCCACCCGCACGGTGCGGGCGGATATCACCGCGCTGAACGAGATCCTGGACAAATACGGCGCGCGCTTCGTGCATAGCCGCGGGGCCGGCTATCGTTTGCAGGTCGATAACGCTGCGCTGTTCAGCGCCCTGCAGCATCAGGAGCGCCGCAAACAGGCCACCCCGCGCAGCGCGCAGGAGCGGGTGCATTATCTGCTGGTGCGTTTTTTGACCTCAGCCTTCTCTCTCAAACTGGAAGATCTGGCCGACGAATGGTTCGTCAGCCGCGGCACGCTGCAAAACGACATGGCTGAGGTGAGGGAGCGTCTGGCGCATTATCAATTGACGATCGAAACCAAACCGCGTTACGGCATGAAGCTGTTCGGCGCGGAGATGGCGATCCGCGCCTGCCTGACCGATCTGTTGTTCCAGCTGCAGCTGGCCGACGCCGAGAACCCGTTGCTCAACAACGAGATCCTGTTGCAGCCGCAGGTGGCGGCGTTCGCCGGATTGCTGCACCCGCTGTTGTCGCAATACGCCATTCGCCTGACCGACGAGGGCGAGCAGTATCTGATCTTCTACTGCGCGGTGGCCCTGCGGCGCATCAACGACGGTTATCCGCTGCCGGACTTCGAGGTGGAGGACGGCGACGAGGCGGTACGCCAGGTGTCGACCCGTCTGGCGGCGGAGCTGCGCGCGGCCTCCGGCAAAGAGATCTCGATGGCCGAAGAGGCCTATCTGCGGGTCAACATCGCCGCGCGCCGCGTGCAGGACGTGCAACCGACCGAGATCAACGCCGACGATGAAGAAGCGTTGGTGGACTACATCCTGTCCTACATCAACGCACACTATAACTACAATCTGCAGGGCGACGAGCAGCTGCGGGCCGATCTGCTCACCCATATCAAGACCATGATTACGCGGGTGAAATACCAGATCAACATCCCCAATCCGCTGCTGGCCAACATCAAGCAGCACTATCCGATGGCTTACGACGTGACGCTGGCGGCGGTCTCCAGCTGGGGCAAATACACCCCCTATACCCTGAGTGAAAACGAGATCGGCTATCTGGTGTTGCACATCGGCGTGGGGCTGGAGCGGCATTACAACATCGGTTATGAACGCCACCCGCAGGTGATGCTGGTGTGCGATACCGGCAACTCGACGGTGCGCATGATCCAGGCGCAGATTGCGCGCAAGTATCCGCAACTGGTGATGACGCGCATCGTCTCGCTGCGCGATTATGAGATGCTTGCGCACATCGACGAAGACTTCGTGATTTCCAACGCCCGCATCGGCGAAAAGAACAAGCCGGTGGTGGTGATGTCGCCGTTCCCGACCGATTATCAGCTGGAGCAACTGGGCAAATTGGTGCTGGTGGATCGCACCAAACCGTACATGCTGGAGAAGTTCTTCGACGCCGAGCATTTCATGGTGCTCGACGAGCCGCTGACGCAGGCGGAGCTGTTCAGCCGGGTATGCGGCCAGCTGGAGCGGGAAGGATACGTCGGCGCGGACTTCTATCCGTCGGTGGTCGAACGCGAGGCGATCGTCTCCACGCTGCTGGGCGAAGGCATCGCCTTGCCGCACTCGCTGGGGCTGCTGGCGAAAAAGACCGTGGTGGTGACGCTGCTGGCGCCGCAGGGCGTCGTCTGGGGGGAAGGTGAGATCGCGCACGTGATTTTCCTGCTGGCGATCAGCAAGAGCGACTATGAAGAGGCGATGGCGATCTACGAGCTGTTCGTCACCTTTGTGCGTGAACGCTCAATGAGCCGCCTGCTGGGCAGCGACAGCTTCGACAGTTTTAAGGCGGTGGCGTTGGACTGCCTGAGCCGGAGTTGAGGGGCATGTGAGTGATTGGGCGCAGAAGCGCCCTCAGCGACTAATCTTCATCAAACCCGGAGTTGAACAGCTCGACCACCGCCGCCAGCGCGTTGACTTCGTCGGGGCCGGTCGCTTCGACTTCGATATGCCGGCCCTGGGCGGAGTCCAGCATCAGCAGCGCGATGACGCTGCTGGCTTCGGCCTCGGTGCCGCTTTCGTTGCGCAGCATCACTTCCGCATCGAAGCTTTGCACCAGTTCGAACAGCTTCATCGCCGGGCGCGCGTGCATGCCCAGTTTGTTTTTGATTTCAACCGTCTGTTTGACCGTCATTGTTTACGCTTTTCCAGCGTGCGGTGGCGCGACTGCACGTTCTTGCCGCGCGAGCGGAAGTAATCGGCCAGCTGTTCCGCCACGTACACCGAGCGGTGCTTGCCGCCGGTACAGCCGATGGCGACCGTCAGGTAGCTGCGGTTGTTGGTTTCCAGCATCGGCAGCCATTGCTCCAGGTAGCTGCGGGTCTGGTAGATGAAGTTGTGCACTTCGGTATGGCGATCGAGGAACGACGCTACCGGCTTGTCCAGACCGGTCATCGGCCGCAGCTTCGGATCCCAGTGCGGGTTCGGCAGGAAGCGCACGTCGAACACGTAGTCGGCGTCGATCGGGATGCCGTGTTTGAAACCGAAGGATTCGAACACCATGGTCAGTTCGCGCTCGCGCTTGCCCAGCAGGCGGGTGCGCAGCATTTCGGCCAGTTCGTGCACCGACATTTCCGAGGTGTCGATAATCAGGTCAGCCCGCGAGCGCAGCGGTTCGAGCAGATCGCTTTCTTCGTCGATCGCGCTTTCCAGCGACAGGTTTTTGCTGGAGAGCGGATGCAGGCGGCGGGTGTCGCTGTAACGGCGGATCAGCGTGTTGCGATCGGCGTCGAGGAACAGCAGCTGCGGTGAGAAGCTGTCCGGCAGCTGAGTCATCGCGTATTCGAACACTTCCGGCGATTCCGGCATGTTGCGCACGTCGATGCTGACCGCCGCGGAGATATTGCGTTCCGCCAGCGTATTGGCGAGCTGCGGCAGCAGAACCACCGGCAGGTTGTCAACGCAGTAAAAACCCATGTCTTCCAGCGCCCGCAAGGCGACGGATTTTCCGGAACCGGAACGGCCGCTGACAATCATCAGCACCATGTGGCAACTCCCCTGGCATCGCGGCGGCGTTCATCGCCACCGGTGGAAACTTTGTTATTCCGGCCGCAGCCGGATCCATCATCGTGAAACAGTAACGTTATCCGGGCTGGAAGTCACGCCGGCCGGGCATCACTCGGTGATGATTTGGTAAAGTTCTTCGTCGCTTTGCGCGGCGCGCAGGCGGCGACATACGGTTTTGTCGGCCAGGCGTTTGGCGACCAGCGACAGGGTATGCAAATGGGTTTTGCACTGATCGGCAGGCACCAATAGCGCGAACAGCAGGTCGACCGGCTGGTTATCGATAGCGTCGAAAGCGATGGGTTGGTCGAGACGGATAAACACGCCAACGGCCCGCAGTGTGTCCTCTTCCAGTTTGCCGTGGGGAATGGCGATACCGTTGCCGATACCGGTGCTGCCCATGCGTTCCCGGGTGAGAACCGCGTCAAACACCACCTGCGAAGGCAGATTGAGCTGTTTGGCGGCCAGTTCGCTGATAATTTCCAAAGCCCGCTTCTTGCTGGTGCAGTGTACCGAGCTTTTGGTGCACTCGATGTTTAACACCGAGCTTAATTGCATATATTCGTTGTTCATCTCATCTTCACTTAAAACCGCGCCGCCGGGCGCGCCCGGCAAGGCGGTTTTTCGTCGGTTTTAACCCTGATTACCGTTCGGCGCGTCACCCATGCGGGTCACGCGCCGAAGGGTGAGGCGGCGACGGATGCCGCCTCATGGAATGGGTTAGGGTGTCAGTGTTGCTTCAATTTGTCTTTATGTTTGTTCAATTGACGTGCCAATTTGTCGATCAGCGTATCAATTGCGGCATACATATTCTCGTCTTCCGAGGTGGCGTGCAACTCGCCTCCATTCACGTGCACCGTTGCTTCCGCAATTTGCTGCACTTTTTCCACACTTAATACAACATACACCTGATTGATGCGATCAAAATACTGTTCGAGTTTGGCGAACTTGTTGTTCACGAACTCGCGCAACGGATCGGTGATTTCGATGTGGTGTCCGGTAATGTTGAGCTGCATAGTGTCTTCCTTCTCAATAGAGGTCAAACCAACTGTTTACGCTGGTTCGACGGCGGGATGGACAAAGACTCTCGGTACTTGGCGACGGTGCGCCGCGCCACGATGATCCCCTGATCGGCGAGCAGGGTGGCCAGCTTGCTGTCGCTGAGTGGTTTGGCGGGGTTTTCCGCCGCAATCAATTTCTTCACCAATGCGCGGATCGCCGTCGAGGAGGCTTCGCCGCCGCTGTCGGTATTCACGTGGCTGGAGAAGAAATATTTCAATTCGAAAATGCCGCGCGGGCTGTGCAGAAACTTCTGCGTGGTGACGCGCGAGATCGTCGATTCATGCATTTCCACGGCCTGGGCGATATCCGCCAGCACCATGGGTTTCATAAACTCTTCGCCTTGCTCGAAGAACGCCTGCTGCTGATCGACGATGCAGCGGGTGACCTTCAGCAGCGTCTCGTTACGGCTCTCCAGGCTTTTAATCAGCCACTTGGCTTCCTGCAGGTTGCTGCGGATGAACTGGCCGTCGGCTTCGCTGCGGGCGCTGTTGCCCAGCGCTGCGTATTGCTGATTGATCTTCAAACGCGGAACGCTGTCGCCGTTGAGCTCGACCGTCCATTTGTTCTGCGTCTTGCGCACCAGCACGTCCGGGATCACGTATTCCGATTCGCCGGTATTGATCGACTGCCCCGGGCGCGGATCGAGCGACTGAATCAGCAGCATCGCTTCTTTCAGTGTATCTTCTTTTAGCCGGGTTGATCGCATCAGGCTGCGAAAGTCATGGTTGGCCAGCAGATCCAGATGGTCGCTGATGATCAGCCGCGCTTCGGCCAGGTAAGGGGTGTCTTTGGCGTATTGGGAGAGCTGCACCAGCAGGCAATCGCGCAGATCGCGCGCGGCGACGCCGATCGGATCGAAACGCTGCACGCGCTTCAACACCGCCTCGACTTCATCGAGGGTCACGTTTTCGTCGCCCAGGCTTTCCAGAATGTCTTCCAGCGGCACGGTGAGATAGCCGGTGTCGTCCACCGCGTCGACGATGGAGGTGGCGATGGCGGCGTCGGTATCGGAAAACGGCGTCAGATCCACCTGCCACATCAGGTAATCCTGCAGCGTTTGGGTGGTCTCGCCCTGATAGACCGGCAGCTCGTCGTCGCTGTAGTCGGTGCCGGTGCCGGACGGCGTGCCGGCGGTGTAGATCTCATCCCAGGTGGCGTCCAGCGGCAGCTCTTCCGGCATGTCTTTCTGTTCCAGCGCCTCGCGGGTATCGAGCCCCTCGGTCTCCTGGGTTTCTTTGGCGTCGATTTCGTCGTGCAGATCGGTCTGTTCAAGCAGCGGATTGCTCTCCAGCGCCAGCTGGATCTCTTGTTGAAGCTCAAGCGTGGACAACTGCAGCAGGCGGATCGCCTGCTGGAGCTGAGGAGTCATGGCCAGCTGTTGACTGAGCCTGAGTTGCAAACCTTGCTTCATAGTTTTCTGTCTACTTCCGTTAACGGTGTCGCCCCGCAGGGCGCGCCGGCGCTTAGAGGCGGAACTCTTCGCCCAGATAAACGCGTTTAACCTGCTCGTCGGCCAGAATAGCATCCGGCGTGCCGTGGGCAATCAGTTTGCCCTGGCTGACGATGTAGGCGCGTTCACACACGTCCAGCGTCTCGCGCACGTTGTGGTCGGTGATCAGCACGCCTAGGCCGCTGTCACGCAGGTGCTCGATGATTTTTTTGATGTCGATAACGGAAATCGGATCCACCCCGGCGAAGGGTTCGTCCAGCAGAATGAATTTCGGGTTGGCCGCCAGCGCGCGGGCGATTTCGACGCGGCGGCGTTCACCGCCGGACAGCGCCTGGCCGAGGCTGTCGCGCAGATGGGAGATATGGAACTCTTCCATCAGCTCTTTGGCGCGGTCTTCGCGCTGTTCGCTGGTGAGGTCGGGGCGAATCTCCAGCACCGCCATCAGGTTGTCGTACACGCTCAGGCGGCGGAAGATCGACGCTTCCTGCGGCAGGTAACCAATGCCGCGGCGCGCGCGGGCGTGCAGCGGCAGCAGGCTGATGTCTTCTTCGTCGATCACGATGCGCCCGGCGTCGCGCGGCACGATGCCGACCACCATGTAGAAGGTGGTGGTTTTACCGGCGCCGTTCGGGCCGAGCAGGCCGACGATCTCGCCGGATTTCACTTTCAGGCTGACGTCTTCGACAACTTTACGGCCCTTGTAGGCTTTCGCCAGGTTTTCTGCGATGAGTGTTGCCATAAGTGATTAGTTACTCTTTTTTTGCTCGTTTTTGTCTTGCAACTGCGACGGTACCAGAACCGTTGTCACGCGTTTGCCTTTATCGCTAAACGCCTGCATTTGCTGCTGTTGCACCAGATAGGTGATGCGATCGCCTTTCACGTTGCTGTCGAGCTGCTCCAGATAGGCGTTGCCCGTCAGGGTCACCAGCTGGGTCGCCACGTCGTAACGCACTTTCTGCGCGTGGCCTTTGACCGGCTTGCCGCTGTCCTGCATCTGGTAGAAGGTTACCGGGTTGCCGAACGCTTCAATATAGGTCTTATTCTGATCTCCGCCCGGGCGGGTGACGACCACCTTGTCGGCGCGAATATCGATGGTGCCCTGTTTGATCACCACGTTGTCGGTGAAGGTGCTGACGTTGCTTTGCATGTCCAACGACTGCTTGAGCGAGTCGATGCTGACCGGCTGGCTGGAGTCGGATTTCAGCGCCAGAGCGGGGGCGCTGGCGGCCAAAACTAAGCTGCCGAGCAACAGGTTACGGAGTTGTTTTTTGGTTCTGAATTTCATAGTTGGTCTTAACCTTATCAATCAGCTCAGCGGTTTTGGTCCGCAGGTTCCCACGCATTTTCATGCCGTTAGAGGTAAAATTGGTCCCGTAAAGCGTGACTTCGTCATCGGAGGTGACGTCTTGGGTGACCAGGTTTACCTGAGCGTTGTCCGTCTTAATTTTTTCCAGCTGCGAGGTGGTGGTCAGGCTGTTCACCTCGACGTGACCATACAGATACAGCATTCGGTCTTTAGTCAGTTTGGCGCGATCGGCGCGAACTGACCAGGTGGCCACCGCATTCTCATCGAACAGCGTCATCACCGGCTGGGTGAACCAGCTCAGCTCGCCGGCGGTGTAATACTTCGCGTCTTCCGCCACCAGTTTGTAATTCAGCTTGCCGGCCGGGTTGTACACCACGGTGACCGTGTGCTGGCTCTGGTAGGTCGGATCCTGATCGTTGACCGGGCCAGGGGCCGTGTCGTCGCTGAAGTCCGTCATGTTCCAGCCGATCAGCGCCAGAACGATCACCGTCAACAGGATGGTGATCCACAGTTTGGTTTTACTCATATCGACAGCCCTTTGGCGTCCTCCAGCTTATTTTGAGCCAAAAGAATGATGTCGCACAGTTCGCGCACCGCGCCGCGGCCGCCGGCAATGCGGGTGACGTAGTGGGCGCGCGGCGTCAGCAGCGGGTGGGCGTCCGCCACCGCGACCGCCAGGCCGACCTGCGCCATCACCGGCCAGTCGATCAGGTCATCGCCGATATAGGCGACCTGATCCGCCGTTAACGACAGTTTATCCAACAGTTCGCGGAAGGCCAAAAGCTTATCGGATTGCCCCTGATACAGATGGGTGATGCCGAGCGTCTGCGCGCGATCTTCCAGCAGCTTGGCGGAGCGACCGGTGATGATCGCCACCTCGATGTCCGAGGTTTTCAAGCAGCGGATGCCGTAACCGTCGCGCACGTTGAACGCCTTCAGTTCTTCACCGTTGTTGCCCATGAAGATCAGGCCGTCCGACAGCACGCCGTCAACGTCGCAAATCAACAGGCGGATGTTCCCGGCACGCGCCATAACCTCTTGTTCTACCGGCCCGTAGCAGGTTTCTACCATACCCATTCCGTTCTATTCCTTAATTAAACGACGCCGGCGCGCAGCATGTCATGCATATGTACCACACCCAGCAACTGGTCGCCATCGGCAACCAGCAGCGCGGTGATGTGGCGTTGTTGCATCAGGTTCAATGCATCGACCGCCAGGAGGTTGGGGCGCACCCGCACGCCGCCCGGCGTCATGACATCGGCGATCTTCGCCTCGTGCAGGTTGATGCCCATGTCGAACACCCGGCGCAGGTCGCCATCGGTAAAGATGCCGGCGATTTTCATCAAATCGTCGCAGATCACCGTCAGGCCCAGATTTTTGCGGGTAATTTCCAGCAACGCGTCGCGCAACGAGGCGTCGGCGCTGACGTGGGGTATTTCATCGCCGCTGTGCATGATATCGCTAACCCGCAGCAGCAGTTTGCGGCCGAGTGCGCCGCCCGGATGCGACAGCGCGAAATCTTCCGGCGTGAAACCACGCGCTTTCAGCAGCGCGACGGCCAGCGCATCGCCCATCACCAGCGTGGCGGTGGTGCTGGTGGTCGGCGCCAGCCCCAGCGGGCACGCTTCCTGCGGCACCTTGATGCACAGGTGGATATCCGCCGCTTTACCCATCGCGCTTTCCGGATTGTTGGTCATACAGATGAGGGTGATCTGTTGGCGTTTCAACACCGGGATCAGCGCCAGGATCTCGCTGGACTCGCCGGAGTTGGAGATGGCGAGCACGATGTCCTGCGGGGTGACCATGCCCAAATCGCCATGGCTGGCCTCCGCCGGATGAACGAAGAATGAGGGCGTGCCGGTGCTGGCGAAGGTCGCGGCGATCTTGCAGCCGATATGGCCGGATTTGCCCATGCCCATCACCACCACTTTGCCGCCGCAGGCGGCGATCGTTTCGCAGGCGCGGGTGAAGTCTGCGTTGATGTAGCGATCGAGCTGGGCCAGCCCTTCACGCTCTATCTGAAGCACTTCTTTACCGGCCTGTTGAAAATCGAAGCCCGGTTGCAACTCAATGTTCGACATACTCATTCCCGTCGGTTTAGCCGAAAGTACTGAAAGGGTTAAAGAACAGCACCGCAAGATACGCAATAAAGCCGCATAATAACAGCGCGCCCGCCAGGTGGCCGATGCGATGTTTGCGGCCGATGCACAGCACGCTCAGCAGCACGCTGGCCGCCAGCATCACCCAGTAATCGCGCTGGAAGGCGGCGGTGTCTACGCTGCCCGGCGACAGCAGGGCGGGTACGCCCAGCACGATCACCGTGTTGAAAATATTGGAGCCGATGATATTGCCAATCGCCATATCATCCTCGCCCTTCAGCGCCCCGGCGATGGAGGTGGCCAGTTCGGGCAGGCTGGTGCCGATGGCGATAATGGTCAAACCGACCACCAGTTCGCTCAGGCCGAAATAGTGCGCGATCACCGTCGCGTTATCGACCACCATTCTGGAAGAGAGCGGCAGAATGATAAACGCCAGCACCAGCCACAGCACCGCCACGGTATTGCTGCTGTCCTGCGGCAGCTCGGCGATCTGCTCCATAGTCAGGCTGTCGCTGCCCTCGCGCTGTGCCAGCCGGGCGATTTTCAGCATCAGCAGGATGAAGCCGGCGGCGGCGGCCAGCAGCAGCACGCCGTCCAGCCTGCTCAGGGTGCCGTCCATCAACACGAAACCGCATAATACTGTGACCGCTAACATCAGCGGCAGTTCGCGCCGCAGTATCTCAGAGCGCGCGGCCAGCGGGTGAATCAACGCCGCCACGCCCAGGATCAATAAAATGTTGGTGATGTTGGAACCGACTACGTTGCCAACGGCCATATCTATCTGCCCGTTCAGCGCGGCGGTGGTGGACACGATCAGCTCCGGCAGCGAAGTGCCGATGCCGACGATGGTCATGCCGATGATCAACGGCGGTACGCCGAGCGAGCGGGAAATCACGGCAGCACCATAAACTAAGCGGTCTGCACCGTACACCAGTAGAAATAAACCAACGATTAATAATGCTATCGCGAGAAACATGCAGGGTCCTTTGTCGGGTATTATCCCGGTTCGTTGGTTAAAGCCGTCAATGCGGCGGTATTGCTTGCCCTCCGTTGCGCGCGTTTGAGCCGCAGCAACGGTTTTCCCCGGCTAATAGTTGAACAGTTTCGTTTTTTTTCGTTATGGCGCCAATTTTGACCGGGTGGCGCGGAAAAGTAAAACCAATGGCACCATTGGTTGCGAAATGGCAGTAAGTTTTTGTAAAGATGAGACGGATTGCGCCCATTGCTTTAACATCACGGGTAGATTCAGCAAAAGATGAGTCGTAAAGGGTCCATTAACATGCTCCAAAAGGCAGATAATTTGGTCGAAGTGCGCGACATGAGCTTCTCGCGCGGCGACCGACGGATATTTGAAGACATCAACCTGACGGTGCCTCGCGGTAAGGTCACGGCGATCATGGGGCCATCGGGCATCGGCAAAACCACGCTGCTGCGCCTGATAGGCGGCCAGCTGGCGCCGGACAGCGGGGAGATTTGGTTCGACGGCGACAACATTCCCGCGTTGTCCCGCCGTCAGTTATACGACGCGCGCAAAAAAATGAGCATGCTGTTCCAGTCTGGCGCGCTGTTTACCGATTTGACCGTATTCGAAAACGTGGCCTACCCGCTGCGCGAGCACAGCAACCTGCCGGAGCCTTTGTTGCGCAGCACGGTGCTGATGAAGCTGGAAGCGGTGGGGCTGCGCGGCGCGGCTCAGCTGATGCCCAACGAGCTTTCCGGCGGCATGGCGCGCCGGGCGGCGTTGGCGCGCGCGATCGCGCTGGACCCGGAAATGATCATGTTCGACGAACCTTTCGTTGGCCAGGATCCGATCACCATGGGAGTGCTGGTCAAGCTGATCGATGAGCTGAACCATGCGCTGGGCATTACCTGCATCGTGGTGTCGCACGACGTACCGGAGGTGCTGAGCATCGCCGACTACGCCTACATCGTGGCCGACCACCGGGTGATCGCCGAAGGCACCACGCAGCAATTGCAGAACAATCCTGATGCGCGCGTGCGCCAGTTCCTGGATGGTATAGCGGATGGGCCGGTGCCGTTCCGCTATCCGGCCGGGGATTATCAGACCGAACTGCTAGGCTTAGGGAGTAAATAAGCTCATGTTATTAAGAGCGTTAGCGTCGTTGGGGCGCAGTGGCATCAACACCAGCGCCAGCTTCGGCCGCGCGGGGTTGATGCTGTTCAACGCGTTGATTGGCCGGCCGGAACCCGGCAAGCAGTGGCCGCTGCTGTTGAAACAGCTCTACAGCGTCGGCGTGCAGTCGCTGCTGATCATCATGGTCTCCGGGCTGTTTATCGGCATGGTGCTGGGCCTGCAGGGCTATATCGTGCTCACCACCTACAGCGCCGAGGCCAGCCTCGGCATGATGGTGGCGCTGTCGCTGCTGCGCGAACTGGGGCCGGTGGTCACGGCGCTGCTGTTCGCCGGCCGCGCCGGTTCCGCGCTCACGGCGGAAATCGGCCTGATGAAGGCGACGGAGCAGATCTCCAGCCTGGAAATGATGGCGGTCGATCCGCTGCGGCGCATCGTGGCGCCGCGCTTCTGGGCCGGGCTGATCAGCATGCCGCTATTGACCATCATTTTCGTGGCGATCGGCATTTGGGGCGGCTCGGTGGTCGGCGTGGACTGGAAAGGCATCGACAGCGGCTTCTTCTGGTCGGCGATGCAGGGCGCCGTGGAGTGGAAAAAAGATCTGCTCAACTGCCTGATCAAAAGCGTGGTATTCGCCATTACCGTAACCTGGATTGCCATTTTCAATGGGTACGACGCCGTGCCTACCTCTGAAGGGATTAGCCGGGCGACGACGCGTACCGTGGTGCATTCGTCACTGGCGGTGTTGGGATTGGATTTCGTGCTGACCGCACTGATGTTTGGGAATTGATTCGATGCAAACGAAGAAGAGTGAAATCTGGGTTGGGGCATTTATGCTGATCGCGCTGTGCGCCATCGTGTTTATCTGCCTGCAGGTGGCGAACCTTAAATCGATCGGCAGCGAGCCGACCTACCGCATTTACGCGACGTTCGACAACATCGGCGGCCTGAAACCGCGTTCGCCGGTGAAGATTGGCGGCGTGGTGATCGGCCGCGTGGCGGACATCGAACTCGATTCGAAAACCTACACGCCGCGCGTGGCGCTGGATATCCAGAAAAAGTACGACCAAATCCCGGATACCAGCTCGCTGGCGATCCGCACCTCCGGCCTGCTGGGCGAGCAATATCTGGCGCTTAACGTGGGCTTCGAAGATCCTGATATGGGCACCACCATCCTGAAAGATGGCGGCACCATTCAGGACACCAAATCAGCCATGGTTCTGGAAGACCTGATCGGCCAGTTCCTGTATAAAAGCGGCGGTCAGGACAGCGCCAAATCGGGAGACGCGGCCGCTGAGCCGGCTGCCGGCGCCGCACCGCAACCCGCTGTTCCAAATCATTAAGAGAGGATACCTGCATGTTTAAACGTTTACTGATGGTGGCTCTGCTGGTGGTTGCACCGCTGGCGAGCGCAGCCGACCAAACCAATCCTTACAGCATGATGCAAGAAGCGGCGCAGAAGACTTTCAGCCGTTTGAAGAACGAACAGCCGAAGATCAAGCAGGACCCGAACTACCTGCGTGCCATCGTGCATCAGGAACTGATGCCGTTCGTGCAGGTGAAATACGCTGGCGCGCTGGTGCTGGGGCGTTACTACAAAGAGGCAACGCCTGCGCAGCGCGAAGCTTACTTCACCGCCTTCCAGGCTTACCTGGAGCAGGCTTACGGCCAGGCGCTGGCGATGTATCACGGCCAGACTTACCAGATCGCGCCTGAACAGCCGCTGGGCAATGCCGACATCGTGGCTATTCGCGTCACCATCATCGACAACGGTGGCCGTCCGCCGGTGCGTCTGGATTTCCAATGGCGCAAGAACAGCAAAACCGGCTACTGGCAGGCGTATGACATGATCGCCGAAGGCGTCAGCATGATCACCACCAAGCAAAATGAGTGGGCGTCTACGCTGCGTACTCAGGGCATCGACGGCCTGACCAAACAGCTGCAGGCCGCCGCCGCGCAGCCTATCACGCTGGACAAGAAAAACTGATGTCGGCAGCGCTCAGCTTCGAATCAGAGCAGCAGACGCTGATCCTGCGCGGTGAACTGGATCGGGAAACGCTGCAGCCGCTGTGGCGGCAGCGCGACGCGCTGATGGCGGATAAAACCGCGATCGACGTGGCGCAACTGCAGCGCGTGGACTCCGCCGGGCTGGCGCTGTTGCTGCATCTGCAGGAAGAGCAGCGCGAGCGCGGCGTAGCGCTGAAAATTTTCGGCGCCACCGAGCGCCTGAAAACGCTGATCGCGCTCTACAACCTGCAGGCGATAATGCCTGTCGATACCGCCGGTTAGCGGTGTTTTACGCCGCTCTTGCGTGGCAAAACGATACAAAGCCCCTGTTATGCAGGGGCTTTTTCTTTAGTTTAAGAAAACATCGTATTCCACTAAGATACTAGGCTGTTTATGATCCTTTAGCGGCAGAACTGGATACTATGGAAACCAACGAGATTAAAGACGTGCTGATGCAGGCATTGGCACTGGATGAAGTACATGTGACGGGCGACGGTAGCCATTTTCAGGCGATTGTGGTCGGTGAACTGTTCGCCGGCATGAGCCGCGTCAAAAAACAGCAGACGGTTTACGCACCGCTGATGGAATACATTGCGGACAACCGCATTCATGCCTTGTCTATTAAGGCGTACACCCCTGAAGAGTGGCAGCGAGACCGCAAACTCAACGGATTTTAAGGCTGTTTGCCCTGCCGGGCGGGCAGCTTCAGATTAGATAACAGAGAGTAGTCAGATGGATAAATTTCGTGTGCAGGGTCGGACCCGCCTGAGCGGTGAAGTGTCTATTTCCGGGGCCAAAAACGCCGCCCTGCCGATCCTGTTCGCCGCCCTGTTGGCGGAAGAGCCGGTCGAGCTGCAGAATGTCCCCAAGCTGAAGGACATCGACACCACCATTAAACTACTCAACCAGTTGGGTACCAAGATTGAGCGCAACGGTTCGGTCTTCGTGGACGCCAGCGGCGTGAACGAGTTTTGCGCCCCTTACGATCTGGTGAAAACCATGCGCGCTTCCATTTGGGCGCTGGGGCCGCTGGTGGCGCGTTTCGGCCGTGGCCAGGTTTCCCTGCCGGGCGGCTGCGCGATTGGCGCGCGTCCGGTCGATCTGCACATCACCGGCCTGGAGCAGTTGGGCGCCGAGATCAAGCTGGAAGAAGGCTACGTCAAGGCGTCCGTCGAGGGCCGTCTGAAGGGCGCGCACATCGTCATGGACAAGGTGAGCGTGGGCGCGACCGTGACCATCATGAGCGCCGCGACCCTGGCGACCGGCACCACCGTTATCGAAAACGCCGCGCGTGAGCCGGAAATTGTCGATACCGCCAACTTCCTCAACACGCTGGGCGCGAAGATCAGCGGCGCCGGCAGTGACAAGATCACCATCGAGGGCGTCGAGCGTCTGGGCGGCGGCGTGTACCGCGTGCTGCCTGACCGCATCGAGACCGGCACCTTCCTGATCGCCGCCGCGGTTTCCGGCGGCAAAGTGATGTGCCGCAACACCCGTCCGGACACGCTGGATGCGGTGCTGGCCAAGCTGCGCGAAGCCGGTGCCGATATCGAAGTGGGCGAAGACTGGATCAGCCTGGACATGCACGGCAAACGCCCGAAAGCGGTCACCGTGCGCACCGCGCCGCACCCGGGCTTCCCGACCGACATGCAGGCCCAGTTCAGCCTGCTGAACCTGGTGGCGGAAGGCACTGGCGTTATCACCGAAACCATCTTCGAAAATCGCTTCATGCACGTGCCGGAATTGATCCGCATGGGCGCGCACGCGGAGATCGAGAGCAACACCGTGATCTGTCATGGCGTTGAACAGCTGTCCGGTGCTCAAGTGATGGCGACCGATCTGCGCGCTTCCGCCAGCCTGGTGATCGCCGGCTGCATCGCCGACGGCGTGACCGTCGTCGATCGCATCTATCACATCGATCGCGGCTATGAGCGTATTGAAGACAAGCTGCGCGCGCTGGGTGCGAACATCGAACGTGTGAAAGGCGAGTAAGTCATTAGCGCCGGCGCGGCTGCGTCGGCAGGATGAATAGCAAAGGGCCGGCTATCAATGCCGGCCCTTTTTTAATTGCTGTCTTCCGGGAATTCACCCACCGTCATTTTTAACGTAATGCGTTTGCCGTCGCGCAGCACGATAACCGGTATCTCGGTGCCCGGTCTGATCTCCGCCACCTGATCCATGGTCTCCAGCACGGATACCGCCGGTTTGTTATCCACGTTGATGATGATGTCGTTGATCTGGAAGCCGGCGTTGTTCGCCGGGCCGTTCGGCGTAATCTCGGTCACGATGATGCCCTGCAGGCGATCGATGCCGGAATTGGACGAGCGCAGCGGAATGATCTCCTTGCCCTGAATACCGAAATAGCCGCGGATAACGCGGCCGTCGCGGATCAGCTTGTCCATGATCTTGGTGGCCAGTTCGATCGGGATCGCAAAGCCCAGCCCTTCCGGCGTTTCGCCGTCGGTGATTTTGTCATAGGTCAGGGTGTTGATACCGATCAGCTCACCCAGCGAGTTGACCAGCGCGCCGCCGGAGTTGCCGCGGTTGATTGAGGCGTCGGTCTGCAGGAACGTCTGCCGGCCGGTGGTGCTCATACTGATGCGCCCGGTGGCGCTGAGGATGCCCTGAGTGACGGTCTGCCCCAGGTTATACGGGTTGCCGATCGCCAGCACCACATCGCCGACGTGGGCAACGCGGTTTTTGTTGGTCGGGATCACCGGCAGGTTGCCGGGATCGATCTTCAGCACCGCCAAATCGGTCAGGCCGTCGGAGCCCACCAGCAGCGCTTCGTAACGGCGGCCATCCTGCAACACCACGGTGATCTGCTGTGCGTCTTTGATCACGTGGCGGTTGGTGATGATATAGCCGCGTTCGTTCATGATCACGCCGGAACCGAGCGACAGCACGTTGGCGGCGCCGTTCAGGTTGCGGTTGTAGATGTTCACCACGGCAGGGGCGGCGCGGCGCACCGCCTTGTTGTAGCTCACCGGCGTTTCGTCGCTGGTATTCTCGGTTTTCTCTGCAAACAGACCGTTGGAAGAACGCAGCATGGGCAGAGCGGCCAACAACAGGCCGGCAACGATGAGACCGATAACGACAGAACGCAAGAGCTTAGCAAACATGGAGTTTTCGTGGTGTGGTGAACGATGTTCGGAGGATAGCATGAGTTAACCGGGCGCAGTATGTCACCGAGCCCGGTTTTTGCACAAATTAACGCAGCAGCAGATAAATGGTTTCGTTACCGCGCACGATATTGAGCGCCATCACCGGTGGTTTGGCTTCCAGCACCTTGCGCAGTGCGGTGATACTGTCTACGCGCTGGCGGTTGACGCCGATGATCACGTCGCCTTTTTGCAGGCCGATTTGCGCCGCCGTCGAGCCTTTATCCACGTTCTCCACCTTCACGCCCTTGTCGCCGCTCGGCAGCGCGCCGTTGCTGAGGGATACCCCCTGCAGCGCCGGCGACAGCGTTTCGGCGTTGGTCGAGGCGCTCTCGCTGTTGTCCAGCGTGACCGAGACTTCCTGCGGTTTACCGTCGCGCAGCAGGCCTACCTTGAGGGTTTTGCCCGGTGCGGTGGTGCCGACCTTGGCGCGCAGTTCGGCAAAACTGTTCACCGGTTTGCCGTCGACGGAAACCAGAATATCCCCGGCTTTGATGCCGGCCTTGGCGGCGGCAGATTTCGGCAACACTTCGCTGACGAAGGCGCCGCGCTGCGCGTCGGTGTTGAAGGCTTTAGCCATGTCCGGGGTCATTTCACTGCCCTTGATGCCAAGCAGGCCGCGTTTCACTTCGCCGAATTCGATCAGCTGCTGGCTCAGGTTCTGCGCCATATTGCTCGGAATGGCGAAGCCGATGCCGACGTTGCCGCCGCTCGGCGCCAGAATGGCGGTATTGATGCCGATCAGTTCGCCGTTCAGGTTAACCAGCGCGCCGCCGGAGTTGCCGCGGTTGATGGAGGCGTCGGTCTGAATGAAGTTTTCCAGCCCTTCCAGATTCAGGCCGGTGCGGCCCAGCGCCGAGATGATGCCGGAGGTGGCGGTTTGGCCCAGGCCGAACGGGTTGCCGACCGCCACGGCGAAGTCGCCGACGCGCAGCTGGTCGGAATCGGCCATCTTGATGGCGGTCAGGTTTTTGGTATCGCTGAGCTGCAGCAGGGCGATGTCGGATTGTTCATCGCGCCCGACCAGCTTGGCGTCCAGCTCGCGGCCGTCGTTCAACTGCACGCGGATTTTGTCGGCGTTGTTGATGACGTGGTTGTTGGTCAGCACGTAGCCCTTGGCGGCGTCGATGATCACGCCGGATCCCAACCCTTCAAAAGGGCGGGAGCTCTGCTGTTGGCCGGGGAAATTGGGGCCGAAGAAGCGTCTGAACTCTTCCGGCAGCTGTTGACGCTGCACCTGGGTGCCTGCGACATGCACGCTCACTACGGCGGGCAAGACTTTTTCCAGCATCGGCGCCAGGCTCGGCAGCGGCTGCCCCTGCACGGCGACGGGCAGGGCCGCGTTGGCCGCCGGTGCGGCGCTGAGCGCCAGGCCGAGGCTCATTGCCAATGCACTAAGAATTAACGACTTTTTCTTCATTGATGATAACTCTCTCAATACCTGCCGATGAAAATTTGATGATAAGGCAATCGCCTTGTCATAGTGAAGGGTAAGACCGTGAATTTGCGTGCAAAGTTCAGTAAAGGTAATGCGAAGGAAGGTCAATATGGCGCAAACGGGATTAACCCCGCGGGTGGCCCCGCGGGCGAAGAAAGAATATCAGTCGCGGCGTGCGCTTTGACCGCGCAGCAGGCCGGAGGCCCCTTCAGAATAGTCGCGCGGCATTTCCACCGGCGCCTGATCGTTGTCCGCTTCCGCTTCGGTCAGGCGATAGCGGAACGGGTTCTCCTGCATCGGCAGATCCGGCAGCAGGTTGTTGGAGCTTTTCGCCATGTGCTGATACAGCTGGCGATAATCGCGCGCCATGTTGTCCAGCAGCTCGGCGCTGCGGGCAAAGTGGCCGACCAGCTCCTGACGGTACTCTTCCAGCTCGGTTTTGCTCTTGTCCAGCTCGTTCTGCAGGACTTGTTGTTGACGTAATTTACGGTTGCCAAAACGCATCGCCACCGCACCAATCACGATACCGACGACCAAACCAATCAGCGCATACTCCCAGGTCATGATGACTCCTATTTTGACTTCGTTGTTCCGCAGGGATTTTTCACTTAATAATATCCACTATAACCGTTAACCTTGTCCGAGTGGAATCCTGATGCGCTTCCACCTGGTTTTCACAGGGTTTTCAGCGGCGCCCGCAGCGGGCATTTGTGGCGATAACGGTGCGAATCGGCATCAACTTGCCGCCAACGTTGGCTAAATAATTTCTAAGCGTTCTTAGGGAACATCGAACAGATGCAGGCACTATCACCGTTATCTCGCTACCAGCAGGCGCTGGAGGCGGGGGAATATCAGGCCGATGAGGTTCAACGCCGGGCCGTCACTCAACTGGATCGCATTTATCAGGCTCTGCTGCAAAAGCCGGCGGCGAGCGCGCCGGCCGGCGGGCTGCGCGGCAAGCTCAGCCGCTTGCTGGGCAAGGGCGGCGAAACGGCGCCTCAGCGCCCGGTGCAGGGGCTGTACATGTGGGGCGGCGTCGGGCGCGGCAAAACCTGGTTGATGGATATGTTCTTCCACAGTCTGCCGGGCGATCGCAAAATGCGCCTGCACTTCCACCGCTTCATGCTGCGGGTGCATGAAGAGCTGACCGAGTTGCAGGGGCGGGAAAACCCGCTGGAAATCGTCGCCGACGGCTTCAAGGCCGAGACCGACGTGCTGTGCTTCGACGAATTCTTCGTCTCCGACATCACCGACGCCATGCTGTTGGCCACGCTGCTGCAGGCGCTGTTCGCGCGCGGCATCACGCTGGTGGCCACGTCGAACATCCCGCCGGACGATCTGTACCGCAACGGCCTGCAGCGGGCGCGTTTCCTGCCGGCTATCGATCTGATCAACGAGTACTGCGACGTGATGAACGTCGACGCCGGCATCGACTATCGTCTGCGCACCCTGACCCAGGCGCACCTCTACCTGACGCCGCTGAGCGACCAGACGCGCGAGGCGCTGGATCGGATGTTCGTCAAGCTGGCGGGCAAGGCGGGGGAGGACGCGCCGGTGCTGCAGATCAACCATCGGCCGCTGCAGGCGATCCGTTCGGTGGACGGCGTGCTGGCGGTGGATTTCCACACGCTGTGCGAAGAGGCGCGCAGCCAGCTGGATTACATCGCGCTGTCGCGGCTGTACCACAGCGTGATCCTGTATAATGTGCAGGTGATGGGGCCGCTGAAAGAGAATACCGCGCGCCGTTTCCTGGCGCTGGTGGATGAATTCTACGAGCGGCACATCAAGCTGGTGATCGGCGCCGAAGCGTCGATGTTTGAGATCTATCAGGGGGTGCAGCTGAAATTTGAATTCCAGCGCTGCCTGTCGCGCCTGCAGGAAATGCAGAGCGAAGAGTACCTCAAGCTGCCGCATCTGCCCTGAGCCCGCCGGGCCTATCGCCGGTTGTCCGCCGCCGGCGATAAATTTATTTTCCATTCAAAAACCGTTCGATCTTTGTGAGCGACTTCTCTATAATCTTGCGACCCCACGTTACAACAAAGTTTTTTTTCCCAAAAACTTTATAGTGCCGGCAATGGCTATTCGAAGGGGTAGGTTTGCTGGACTTGTATGGTCGTGTGAGCCTCAACTGTTTTCGAGCGTTTGGGTGTTCACCAACGTGTAACTAATTATTGGGTAAGCTTTCTAATGAAAACTTTTACAGCTAAACCAGAAACCGTAAAACGCGACTGGTACGTTGTTGATGCAGATGGTAAAACTTTAGGCCGTCTCGCTACTGAACTGGCTCGTCGCCTGCGCGGCAAGCATAAAGCGGAATACACCCCGCACGTGGATACCGGTGATTACATCATCGTTCTGAACGCTGACAAAGTTGCTGTAACCGGCAACAAGCGTACAGACAAAGTGTACTACCACCACACCGGCCACATCGGTGGTATCAAGCAAGCGACCTTTGAAGAGATGATTGCCCGCCGTCCTGAGCGCGTGATTGAAATCGCGGTTAAAGGCATGCTGCCAAAGGGCCCGCTGGGTCGTGCTATGTTCCGTAAACTGAAAGTTTACGCGGGCACCGAGCACAATCACGCGGCACAGCAACCGCAAGTTCTGGACATTTAATCGGGATTAATGGCAATGGCTGAAAATCAATACTACGGCACTGGTCGCCGCAAAAGCTCCGCCGCTCGCGTCTTCATCAAGCCGGGCAACGGTAACATCGTTATCAACCAGCGCAGCCTGGAACAGTACTTCGGTCGCGAAACTGCCCGCATGGTAGTTCGTCAGCCGCTGGAACTGGTCGACATGGTTGGCAAACTGGACCTGTACATCACCGTTAAAGGTGGTGGTATCTCCGGTCAAGCTGGCGCTATCCGTCACGGTATCACCCGTGCACTGATGGAATACGATGAGACTCTGCGTTCTGAACTGCGTAAAGCTGGCTTCGTCACCCGTGACGCTCGTCAGGTTGAACGTAAGAAAGTCGGTCTGCGTAAAGCACGTCGTCGTCCGCAGTTCTCCAAGCGTTAATTTTCGCTGCTTCGGCAGTGCGATTTACGCAAAAAACCCGGTGCTTCACCGGGTTTTTTTACGCCTGAAATCCGCCGTCCCCGACTAAAATCTGTGGCATATCAGACAATTCAACATGAATTCGCCGCACCGTCCCCACAAAACAAGCAGAATCTGGTAAACTATCACCCACTTTTGCGCCTGTTCGCCGTGCAGTTGACCTCCTGGGCCGGTTTTTTATGGGCTCGGGTCGCGCTGCGTGCTGCCGGCCTGCGGCAAGATTATTCAGGATAGCAGCCTGTCAGTTGGCTATTCGCAGTATTTTCTAGATAACTTGGAGGTTTTCATGGCTGTCGCTGCCAACAAACGTTCGGTAATGACGCTGTTCTCTGGCCCGACCGACATTTTTAGCCATCAAGTACGTATCGTACTGGCGGAGAAAGGTGTCAGCGTCGAGATCGAGCAGGTCGAAATGGATAACCTGCCGCAAGATCTGATTGACCTCAACCCTTACCAGACGGTGCCTACGCTGGTCGATCGCGAACTGACCCTGTATGAATCCCGCATCATCATGGAGTATCTGGATGAGCGCTTCCCGCACCCGCCGCTGATGCCGGTTTACCCGGTTGCCCGTGGTGAGAGCCGTCTGATGATGCTGCGCATCGAGAAGAACTGGTACTCGCTGATGGACAAGATCGAGAAGAGCAGCGGCCAGGAAGCGGAATCCGCCCGTCGCCAACTGCGCGAAGAGCTGCTGGCGATCGCGCCTATCTTCGGTCAGGCGCCGTATTTCATGAGCGAAGAGTTCAGCCTGGTGGATTGCTACCTGGCGCCGCTGTTGTGGCGTCTGCCGCAGCTGGGCATCGAATTGAGCGGCGCCGGTTCCAAAGAGCTGAAAGGCTACATGACCCGCGTCTTCGAACGCGACGCCTTCCTGGCTTCCCTGACCGAAGCCGAGCGTGAAATGCGCCTGCAGACCCGGGGCTAAGCGCGATGGACATGTCTCAGATGACGCCGCGTCGCCCGTATCTGCTGCGGGCGTTCTACGACTGGCTGCTGGATAACCAACTGACGCCGCACCTGGTGGTCGACGTGACTCGCCCGGACGTGCAGGTGCCGATGGAGTTCGCGCGCGATGGTCAGATCGTGCTGAATATCGCGCCGCGCGCGGTAGGCAACCTGGCGTTGGGTAACGAAGACGTGCAGTTCAACGCGCGCTTCGGTGGCGTGCCGCGTCAGGTTTCGGTGCCGATGGCCGCCGTGCTGGCGATTTATGCGCGTGAAAACGGCGCCGGCACGATGTTCGAACCGGAAGCCACCTACGACGAAAGCGAAGGCGTGTTCGAAGGTCTGGACAATGAGACGATCCCTTCGGAAACCCTGATGTCGGTGATCGACGGCGATCGCCCGGATACCGCGGAAGACAACGGCCCGGATGACGAACCGCCGCAGCCGCCGCGCGGTGGCCGCCCGGCGCTGCGCGTGGTGAAATAACCCCGTGAGAACAAACGAAAAAGCACCCCATGGGGGTGCTTTTTTTTGCCCGGCAGACGCGGGTCAGCCTTTCAACGCGGCAATGCAGGCGTCGCGCGGCGCGCTGAGATCGCCTACGCGCACGGTAGATAGGGCGTGGGTTGCGCGCTCACGGAAACTGCTGATGGCGGTGTCGCCTTGCACTTCCGGCGGTGCGGTGCAAATGTCATTGAGCGGCAGATCGTTGCCTTTGTTGAGCGCCTGCAACACCGCCGCCGGATTGTAGATCAGGGCTGCGGAGAGGGCCGATTTGATGCCGGCGGTAAAGCCGGCATTGCCGCCGCCGGCCAACTTGGGCGCCAGGGCAATCCAGCTGTCGTCCCCCAGCCGGATGCTGTTTTCCACGGCGCCGAACTGCCCGGCCTTGCCCAACTGCGCCACGACCGGCCGTGCGCCGCGCGCTTCGATATTGTAACCAACCTCCTGCGAATCCAGCGCCATGGCTGAAGCGCTGAAACTGACGGCCAGCAGCGCGCCGGCCAACAGGGAAATGGAGCATTTCATGTTCGCTATCCTTATCTCGGTGTCAGGCGCAGCCGCGCCCCGCAATGGTGCTAACTCAATACTATAGCGCGTTGAGGCGGTGAGGAGCGGGGAGGTTGTTACAAAGCGTGGCAGGCTAAAAACAGAGGCCCGGCAATATGCCGGGCCTCTGATGGTACGGAAGGTTTACACTTCGAGGTAGTTCATGATGCCGTCTGCCGCTTTGCGGCCTTCGGCGATCGCCGTCACTACCAGGTCAGATCCGCGCACTGCGTCACCACCGGCGAAGATTTTCGGGTTGCTGGTCTGGAACGCGTTGTCGCTGCCTTCCGGCGCCAGGATGCGGCCCTGTTTATCCAGCTGCACGTCGTGCGCCGCCAGCCAGTCCATGCGGTGCGGGCGGAAGCCGAACGCCATCACCACCGCGTCCGCGTCGATCACGTGTTCGGAACCTGGCACCTGCTCCGCCGTCTGACGGCCATTGGCATCCGGCGCGCCCAGCTGAGTGCGCACCATTTTCACTCCGGCCACGCGGCCGGCGCTGTTCAGTTCGATGCTCAGCGGCTGCAGGTTGAACTGGAAGTCCACCCCTTCTTCCCGGGCGTTCTTCACTTCGCGTTTGGAGCCCGGCATGTTGGCTTCGTCGCGGCGGTAGGCGCAGATGACCTGCGTTGCACCCTGACGCACCGAGGTGCGCACGCAGTCCATGGCGGTATCGCCGCCGCCCAGCACCACCACCCGTTTGCCTTCCATGCTGACGTAAGGCTCGTGCTGATCGGTTTCATACCCCATCAGCTGCTTGGTGTTGGCGATCAGGAACGGCAGCGCGTCGTACACGCCCTGCGCTTCCTCATTCTCCAGGCCGCCGCGCATCGACTGATAGGTGCCGACGCCGAGGAACACCGCATCGTACTCGCTCAGCAAAGTCTCCATGCTGACATCTTTGCCCACTTCGGTGTTCAACTGGAACTCGATGCCCATCTCGCTGAAGATGCCGCGGCGTTTGACCATCACTTCCTTTTCCAGCTTGAAAGCCGGGATGCCGAAGGTCAGCAGGCCGCCGATCTCTGGATGACGGTCATACACCACCGCTTTGACGCCGTTGCGGGTCAGCACGTCGGCGCAGGCCAGCCCGGCAGGGCCGGCACCGACGATCGCCACGCGCTTGCCGGTCGGCTGTACGTGAGACATGTCCGGCTTCCAGCCCATTTCGATGGCCTTATCGCTGATGTAGCGCTCGATATTGCCGATGGTGACCGCGCCGAACTCGTCGTTCAGAGTGCAGGAGCCTTCGCACAGGCGATCCTGCGGGCATACGCGGCCGCACACTTCCGGCAGACTGTTGGTCTGATGCGCCAGGTCCGCCGCTTCCATGATGCGGCCTTCGTTGGCCAGTTTCAGCCAGTTCGGGATGTAGTTGTGCACCGGGCACTTCCACTCGCAATACGGGTTGCCGCAGGACAGACAGCGGTCCGCCTGGGCCTTGGCCTGGGTTTCCGAAAACGGTTCGTAGATCTCGACGAACTCGATTTTGCGGATCTTCAGCGGTTTCTTTGGCGGATCAACACGCTGCAGGTCGATAAATTGGTAAACGTTCTGGCTCATTAATGACCTACCTCTTACTGCGCCTGCACCCGCAGCTCGGCTGCGGAACGGCTACGGTGACCCAACAGCGCTTTGACATCGCTGGACTTCGGTTTGACCAGGGCGAACTTCGGCGCCCACTCCGGCCAGTTGGCCAGGATCTCTTCCGCGCGGGAAGAGCCGGTCGCCTGCACGTGTTCGGTGATCAGGCCGCGCAGGTGCTCCTCATGGATCGCCAGCTGATCGACATCCAGCACTTCCACCAGCTCCGGGTTTACGCGCTTGCGGAACTCGCCGTCTTCGTCCAGCACGTAGGCGAAGCCGCCGGTCATGCCGGCACCGAAGTTGATGCCGGTTTTACCCAGCACGCAGACGATGCCGCCGGTCATGTATTCGCAGCCGTTGTCGCCGATGCCTTCCACCACGGTGATGGCGCCGGAGTTGCGCACCGCGAAGCGTTCGCCCGCGCGGCCGGCGGCGAACAGCTTGCCGCCGGTGGCGCCGTACAGGCAGGTGTTGCCGACGATGCTGGCTTCATGGCTGCGGAAGGCGGAGCCGATCGGCGGACGCACCGCGATGCTGCCGCCGGCCATGCCTTTGCCGACATAGTCGTTGGCGTCGCCGGTCAGGGTCAACTCGACGCCGCCGGCGTTCCAGACGCCGAAGCTCTGCCCGGCGGTGCCGGAGAAGTGCGCCTTGATCGGATCGGCTGCCATTCCCTGATCGCCGTGTACGTTGGCGATCGCGCCGGACAGCATGGCGCCCACGGAGCGGTCGGTGTTGCGAATGTCGAAGTAGAAGGTTTTACCCTGCTTCGCTTCGATGTACGGTTCCGCCTGCGCCAGCAACTCTTTGTTCAGCAGACCCTTGTCGAACGCCGGGTTGCTGCTTTCGGTACAGTACACCGCTTTGCCCGGATGCGGCGTGGCGGTTGTCAACAACGGCGACAGATCCAGCTTGTTCTGCTTGGCGGAAATGCCGTCCAGCTCGGTCAGGAACTCGGTGCGGCCGATCAGATCCACCAGTTGGCTCACGCCCAGTTGCGCCATGATCTCGCGGGTTTCACGCGCGATAAACTGGAAGTAATTCGTCACGCGTTCCGGCAGGCCGTGGTAGTGATCGCGGCGCAGCTTGTCGTCCTGAGTCGCAACGCCGGTCGCGCAGTTGTTGAGGTGGCAGATGCGCAGGTATTTACAGCCCAGCGCCACCATCGGCCCGGTGCCGAAGCCGAAGCTTTCCGCACCCAGGATCGCCGCTTTGACGATGTCCACGCCGGTTTTCAGACCGCCGTCCACCTGCAGACGGATCTTGTGGCGCAGGCCGTTGGCCACCAGCGCCTGCTGGGTTTCCACCAGGCCCAGTTCCCATGGGCAGCCGGCATATTTCACCGAGGACAGCGGGCTGGCGCCGGTGCCGCCGTCGTAACCGGCGATGGTGATCAGATCGGCATAGGCTTTCGCCACGCCGGTGGCGATGGTGCCCACGCCCGGCTCGGACACCAGTTTCACCGAGATCACCGCCTTCGGGTTGACCTGCTTCAGATCGAAGATCAGCTGCGCCAGATCTTCGATCGAGTAGATGTCGTGGTGCGGCGGCGGGGAGATCAACGTCACGCCCGGCACCGAGTAACGCAGTCTGGCGATGTACGGGGTGACTTTATCGCCCGGCAACTGGCCGCCTTCGCCCGGCTTGGCGCCTTGCGCCACCTTAATCTGGATCACGTCGGCGTTCACCAGGTAGGCCGGTGTCACGCCGAAGCGGCCGGAGGCCACCTGTTTGATGCGCGACACCTTGTTGGTGCGGTAGCGCGCCGGATCTTCGCCGCCTTCGCCGGAGTTGGAGAAGCCGCCGAGGCCGTTCATGGCGATCGCCAGTGATTCGTGCGCTTCCGGGCTCAGCGCGCCGATCGACATCGCCGCCGTGTCGAAGCGTTTGAACAGCGACTCCGCCGGCTCGACCTGATCGACCGGGATCGGTTCGCCTTTCGGCGTGATGGCCAGCAGATCGCGCAGCATGGCGACCGGCCGCTCGTTCACCAGCTTGGCGTAGGCCTGGTAGTCGCTGTACTCGCCGCTGTGCACCGCTTTTTGCAGCGAGTTCACCACGTCCGGGTTGTAGGCGTGGTATTCGCCGCCGTGCACGAACTTCAGCAGGCCGCCTTGCTCCAGCGGCTTGCGTTTCAGCCAGGCGCGCTTGGAAAGGTTCTGCAGATCCTGCTGGAAGTCGCTGAAGCTGGCGCCGCCGATGCGGCTGACCACGCCCTGGAAGCACAGATCCGCCAGATCGCGGTGCAGGCCGACCGCTTCGAACAGCTTGGAACAGCGGTAAGAGGCGATGGTCGAGATGCCCATCTTGGACATGATCTTGTACAGGCCTTTGTTGATGCCGTTGCGGTAGTTCAGCATCACGTCGCGGTATTTCTTGTCGATCGCCTGGCTGTCCACCAGTTTGGCCAGGGTTTCATAGGCCAGATACGGGTAGATGGCGGTCGCGCCGAAGCCGAGCAGCACAGCGAAGTGGTGCGGATCGCGGGCGCTGGCGGTTTCAACGATCAGGTTGGCGTCGCAGCGCAGGCTTTTCTCCACCAGCCGGGTCTGCACGGCGCCAACGGCCATCGGGGCCGGTACCGGCAGGCGGCCGGGCGCGATGGCGCGGTCGGACAGCACCAACAGCACCGCGCCTTCGCGCACCTTGCGTTCCGCTTCGTCGCACAGGGCGCGAATGGTTTGCTCCAGATCCTGCTGCTGCGGATCGAAGGTCAGATCGAGCGTCTCGGCGCGATAGTATTCGCCTTCCAGCGTGGTGAGCTGTTTGAAATCGGAGTACAGCAGGATCGGCGATTTGAAGCTCAGGCGGTGCGCCTGGCCTTCGGCTTCGCAGAACACGTTCATTTCACGGCCGATACTGGTGGCCAGCGACATGACGTGCGCTTCGCGCAGCGGATCGATCGGCGGGTTGGTGACCTGCGCGAACTGCTGGCGGAAGTAGTCGTAAACGATGCGCGGCCGGCTGGAGAGCACGGCGAACGGGGTATCGTCGCCCATCGAGCCGGTGGCTTCCTGGCCAATCTCGCCCAGCACGCGGATCACCTGATCCAGCTCTTCGCTGCTGTAGCCGAACTGTTTCTGGTAGGTTTCGAGCTGCGCGTCGTCGAGCTCGCGGCTGCCGACCTGATCGTCCGGCAGATCTTCGAACGGCACCAGGCGTTTGACGTTTTTCTCCATCCACTCTTTATACGGGTGGCGGCTTTTCAGATCGTTGTCGGTTTCCGCCGAGTGCAGAATGCGGCCGCTGCGGGTGTCGATCACCATCAGCTCGCCGGGGCCGACGCGGCCTTTTTCCACCACTTCATCCGGCTGGTAATCCCAGATGCCGACTTCGGAGGCGCAGGTGATCAGCTTGTCTTTGGTGATCACGTAGCGCGCCGGGCGCAGGCCGTTGCGATCGAGGTTACAGGCGGCGTAGCGGCCGTCGGACATCACGATGCCGGCCGGGCCGTCCCACGGCTCCATGTGCATCGAGTTGAAGTCGAAGAAGGCGCGCAGATCGCCGTCCATGTCGGGGTTGTTCTGCCAGGCCGGCGGCACCAGCAGGCGCATGGCGCGGATGAGATCCATCCCGCCCGCCAGCAGCAGCTCCAGCATGTTGTCCAGCGAGCTGGAGTCGGAGCCGGTTTCGTTGACGAACGGCGCGGCGGCCTGCAGATCCGGGATCAGCGGCGTTTGGAATTTATAGGTACGGGCGCGCGCCCACTGGCGGTTGCCGGTGATGGTGTTGATTTCGCCGTTGTGCGCCAGGTAGCGGAACGGCTGAGCCAGCGGCCAGCGCGGCACGGTGTTGGTGGAGAAGCGCTGGTGGAACAGGCAAATGGCCGACTCCAGGCGCAGGTCCGCCAGATCGAGATAGAAGCGCGGCAGATCCGCAGGCATGCACAGGCCTTTATAGATCGTCACCAGGTTGGAGAAGCTGCAGACGTAGAAGCTGTCATCCTGCACCCGTTTCTCGATGCGGCGGCGCGCCACGAACAGGCGGCGCTCCATATCGCGCGGGCGCCAGCCGGCCGGGGCGTTAACGAAGATTTGCTCGATGCGCGGCAGGGAGGAGAGGGCGATTTCACCCAGCACGTCCGGGTTGGTCGGCACTTCACGCCAGCCGACGATCGACAGCGTTTCGTTTTGCAGCTCTTCTTCCACGATGCGGCGGCTGAGGCGCGCTTCCTCTTCATTCTGGCTGAGGAACATCATGCCGACGGCGTAGTTTTTGGCCAAACGCCAGCCGCGCTCTTCCGCCACCATGCGGAAGAAGCGATCGGGTTTTTGCAGCAACAGGCCGCAGCCGTCGCCGGTCTTGCCGTCGGCGAGGATCGCGCCGCGGTGCTGCATGCGGGCCAGCGCGTGAATGGCGGTGCGCACCACCTTGTGGCTAGGTTCGCCTTCTATGTGGGCGATCAGGCCGAAACCACAGTTGTCCCTCTCTTGGGATTTATCGTACAACATATCGTGAACCTCCCCAGGCTCTGCGTGACTCTCACAACCTACTGCGAGGGGGCTTCCCAATTTCAGGCAGAAGTCCAATCAGCAAGTTAACCCCGCCAATCTGCTTTTCCGCCCTCCATCAATGGCCTCTCGTGACGGTCTCACAAGTGGTATAGGACTTGTTTTAAGAGGGAGTCTTCAATTACTGCATAAATATGACGAGACGTTTGCCCGTCCAGAAAGCTTCCAGCGGACTTCCAACTTAGCGAGAAAGAATTCGCAGGTCAAATGTGGGCTTAAGATAGATTCTTATCGAATTATTGATGTTTATTTATTTGAAAAATAAGTGTTTTAATGCATTTTTGCACTATCGTGGGGCAACGCCGATCCCCGCAGAAGTGTGAGCTGTCTCACTATAGTGCAACCCCTTAATCTCTGCACCATGCTAGTGCGGGGGTTAATGCCAGAATTTTATTCTATAAGATATTGCTTGGCTGATGTTTATGACTATTTTTCACCGTGTTGTCATATTGCCGTTAACGGTTGCGTGACGATTAGAATAATTCATCAGAATTATAGTGAATTGATTTGCATTTATGATGAATAGTTATGCCTGGTGGCGCCTTGCGGGGAAAGCGTTGATCTCTGTCATCGCGGGAAAAACCGTTTCTTATTAGCATCGCGGCTTTGAACACAGAGAACCACCAAGATTATGCAGTTGCCGCAATTAGTCAATATGTTTGGCGCGGATCTCCAGCGCCGCTATGGCGAAAAGATCCATAAACTCACGCTGCACGGCGGATTCGGCTGCCCTAACCGCGACGGCACGTTGGGGCGCGGCGGCTGTACGTTCTGCAACGTCGCCTCGTTTGCCGATGAGGCGATGCAGCGCCAGAGCATCGCCGAACAGCTGGCGCAGCAGGCTGCGCGGGTCGATCGGGCGCGGCGCTATCTGGCCTATTTCCAGGCCTATACCAGCACCTATGCGGAGGTTGAACGGCTGGAGGCGATGTATCGGCAGGCGTTGGCGCAGAGCGCCATGGTCGGACTGTGCGTCGGCACCCGGCCGGACTGCGTGCCGGCCGCCGCGCTGGATCTGTTGACGGGATACCGCGAGCAAGGCTATGAGGTGTGGCTGGAGCTGGGGCTACAGACGGCGCATGATAAAACACTGAAGCGCATCAACCGCGGCCATGATTTTCGCTGTTATCAGCAGACTGCGCGGCTGGCCCGGCAGCGCGGGCTGAAGATGTGCTGCCATCTGATCGTCGGGCTGCCGGGAGAAACCCAGCGCGATCATCTGCTCACGCTGCAGCGGGTGACGGAGACCGGCGTCGACGGCATCAAGCTGCATCCGCTGCACGTCGTCACCGGCAGTATCCTGGCGCGGGCGTGGCAGGCCGGGCGGTTGCCCGAACTGGCGCTGGAGGATTACGCCGCCAGCGCCGGGGAGATGATCCGCCATACGCCGGGCGAGGTGGTGTACCACCGTCTTTCCGCCAGCGCCCGGCGGCCGACGCTGCTGGCGCCGCTGTGGTGCGAAAACCGCTGGAGCGGCATGCAGGCGGTCGGCGCTTATCTGCAACGGCACGGCGGGCAGGGCAGCGCGCTGGATGAAAAACGGCGCTACCGGCCCGGCATGCCGCTCTGAAGTGCAATCTTTGCCACACTTCGGCGTTTGCCGCCTTATCTCACCGCTGTTTTACGGTATGATTCAAAAGATTGTGTCTGAAGGGAGCCGCTATGAAGCAAATCCGGGTGTTGGCCCAGTACTACGTTGATTTAATGGTGAAACTGGGGTTGGTGCGCTTCTCGCTGCTGCTGGCCTCGGCGCTGGTGGTGCTGGCGATGGTGGTGCAGATGGCGGTGACCATGCTGCTGCGCGGCGAAGTTGAAAGCATCGACGTGGTGCGTTCGATCTTCTTCGGCCTGTTGATCACCCCGTGGGCGGTCTATTTTCTCTCGGTGGTGGTGGAACAGTTGGAAGAGTCGCGCCAACGGCTGGCGCGGCTGGTGGACAAGCTCGAAGAGATGCGCCACCGCGATCTGGAGCTCAATCAGCAGCTCAAAGACAATATCAGCCAGCTGAATCAGGAGATCGCCGACCGTATCAAGGCGGAAGAAGAGCGCCTGCAGGTGATGGAAAAGCTGACCGAAGAGATGGAACAGCGCGAGCTGGCGCAGATTGAGCTGGGCCAGCAATCGGCGCTGTTGCGTTCCTTCCTCGATGCCTCGCCGGATCTGGTCTACTACCGCAACGAAGACAAAGAGTTTTCCGGCTGCAACCGCGCGATGGAGCTGCTGACCGGCAAAAGCGAGAAGCAGCTGATTGGCCTGACGTCGTTCGACGTCTACGGCCAGGAGATCGCCGAAAAGGTCATTGAGACCGACGAGAAGGTGTTCCGCCACAACGTCTCGCTGACCTACGAACAGTGGCTGGTGTATCCCGACGGCCGCAAGGCCTGTTTCGAGCTGCGCAAGGTGCCGTTTTACGACCGGGTAGGCAAACGCCACGGGCTGATGGGCTTCGGCCGCGATATTACCGAGCGTAAGCGCTACCAGGACGCGCTGGAGAACGCCAGCAGGGAGAAGACCACCTTTATCTCCACCATCAGCCACGAGCTGCGTACGCCGCTTAACGGCATCGTCGGCCTGAGCCGCATTCTGCTCGATACCGAGCTGAACGACGAGCAGCTGAAATACCTGAAGACCATCCACGTCAGCGCCATCACCCTCGGCAATATCTTCAACGACATTATCGAAATGGACAAGCTCGAGCGGCGCAAGGTGCAGCTCGACAACCAGCCGGTGGACTTCACCGGTTTTCTGGCGGATTTGGAGAACCTCTCGGGCCTGCTGGCGCAGCCGAAAGGGCTGCAGTTCGTCATGGAGCCGCAGACGCCGCTGCCGCAGCAGATCGTGACCGACGGCACCCGCCTGCGGCAGATCTTGTGGAATCTGATCGGCAACGCGGTGAAATTTACCCAGCAGGGGCAAATTGTGGTGCGCGTGCGGCGCGAGGCGCAGGAGAAACTGGTGTTCGAGGTGGAAGACTCGGGCATGGGCATCCCGCAGGACGAGCAGGACAAGATCTTCGCCATGTATTACCAGGTGAAAGATCAGCGCGGCGGCCGCCCGGCCACCGGCACCGGCATCGGGCTGGCGGTCTCCAAGCGGCTGGCGCAGAGCATGGGCGGCGACATTACCGTGCGCAGCGAACAAGGGCACGGTTCTTGCTTTACCTTAACCATCAAGGCGCCGGCGGTGCAGGAAGCCGTCAGCGCGGCGCCGGAAGAAGAGGCGCTGCCGTTGCCGGCGCTGCACATCCTGCTGGTGGAGGATATCGAACTGAACGTGATCGTGGCGCGCTCGGTGCTGGAGAAGCTGGGCAACAGCGTCGACGTGGCGATGAACGGCCACGATGCGCTGGCGATGTTCGATCCGGACGAGTTCGATCTGGTGCTGCTGGACATTCAACTGCCGGACATGACCGGGCTGGACATCGCCCGGGCGCTGCGCGAGCGCTATGCCGGGCAGGCGCTGCCGCCATTGGTGGCCCTGACCGCCAACGTGCTGAAAGACAAAAAAGAGTATCTCGAAGCGGGCATGGACGATGTGCTGAGCAAGCCGCTGTCGGTGCCGGCGCTGACCAAGGTCATCAAACACTATTGGGATCATCAACCTTCTCACACTTCAAAGAAAACGGAGCACAAGGCGATGCAGATTAATGAGTCGTTACTCGATACCGCGATGCTGGAACAGTACATGGATCTGGTTGGCCCGCAGTTGATCCACCAAAGTCTGGAGATGTTCGAACAGATGATGCCGGGCTATCTGGCGGTGCTGGACTCCAACATGACGGCGCGCGATCAGAAAGGCATCACTGAGGAAGGGCATAAGATCAAGGGCGCCGCCGGTTCGGTCGGTCTGCGCCATCTGCAGCAGCTGGCGCAGCAGATTCAAACGCCGACGCTGCCGGCCTGGTGGGATAACGTGCAGGATTGGGTGGATGAGCTGAAACAAGAGTGGCGCAACGACGTGCAGGTACTGAGGGCTTGGGTTGAGAACGCTGAAAAAAAATGACCCCGACCTAAGCCGGGGTGCGCGAATATTGCGCCAACACCAGGGAAATTGTGAACCTGCGTATTGGTTTCAGTGTTCTGGTCGAGCAGGTTGTTGCGAATTCCTAAACATCATACAGCCAACAACATAGCAAATGTAAGCGCTCTTGTTAGAAGATTCATTAAAATGTGTGATGTAGATTAGTGTTTGTCAACTCCGAGCACGAACCAGTTGACAGCAGCGACAGGAGTAAGAGTGATGAAAAAGGTGGGTGTAGTCCTCAGCGGCAGCGGCGTTTATGACGGTACGGAGATCCATGAAGCGGTGCTGACGCTGCTGGCGTTGGATCGTGCCGGCGCCCAGGCGGTGTGCTTTGCGCCTGACAAACCACAACGCCATGTTATTAATCACTTATCTGGTGAGGAGGCGGCGGAGTCGCGCAATGTTCTGATTGAATCGGCGCGCATTGCCCGCGGTGCGGTGCAGCCGCTGGCGCTGGCGGAGGCCGCGCAGCTGGATGCGCTGATCGTGCCCGGCGGCTTTGGCGCCGCCAAGAACCTCAGCAATTTCGCCGAAGCTGGCGCAGAATGTTGGGTCGATGAAGATTTGGCGCGCCTGACGCGCGAGATGCATAAGGCCAACAAACCAATTGGCCTGATGTGCATTGCGCCGGCGCTGCTGCCGAAACTGCTGGATCAACAAGCGCGGCTCACCATTGGCAACGATCCGGATCTGGGGGAAGTGATTGACGCCATGGGCGGCGAACCGGTGATTTGCCCGGTGGACGACATTGTGGTGGATCGCGAACATAAGATCGTGACCACGCCGGCCTATATGCTGGCGCCGTCTATCGCGCAGGCGGCCCTGGGCATCGATAAGCTGGTGGCGCGGGTGCTGGAACTGGCTGAATGAGAAAATCGCTCGTCGGATGGCGGCGGCTGCGCCCGTGGTACTGGCTGAAGCGCGGCGTCATCGCGATTATCGGCCTGTGGGTGTTGGGCATTGTGCTCTTTGCCTTCCTGCCGGTGCCGTTTTCCGCCGTGATGGTGGAGCGGCAGGTCGGCGCCTGGCTGAGCGGCGACTTCGGCTATGTCGCCCATTCGGACTGGGTGTCGATGGACGACATCTCGCCGCAAATGGCGCTGGCGGTGATGGCGGCGGAAGATCAGAAGTTTCCAGACCATTGGGGCTTCGACGTGGCGGCCATTGAAAAGGCGCTCAGCCACAACGAGAAGCGCCCGACGCGCATCCGCGGCGCGTCCACGCTGTCGCAGCAAACCGCCAAGAACCTGTTTTTGTGGGATGGCCGCAGCTGGCTGCGCAAAGGATTGGAGGCCGGGCTGACGTCGGGCATCGAATTGGTGTGGACCAAGCGGCGTATTCTGACGGTGTACCTGAACATCGTCGAGTTCGGCGATGGGGTGTTCGGCGTGGAAGAGGCTTCACAGCGCTTTTTCCATAAGCCGGCCAAACGTCTGAGCGCGGCCGAAGCGGCGCTGTTGGCGGCGGTATTGCCGAATCCGCATCGCTTCAGGGCCGATGCGCCGTCCGGCTATGTGGTGCAGCGTCAACAGTGGATCATGCGGCAGATGCGGCAACTGGGCGGGGAAGCGTTTTTACGCGAGAACAAGCTGGATTAAACGGGCGGGAACGGCACGGCGCCGCTCCCGCCAGGCGGATTATTTCACGTAGGTAAAGGCGGTGGTGACGTGCTTCACGCCGCTGACCTGGCTGGCGATCTGCGCCGCCGACTGCCCTTCCTGCTGTGTGACCAGGCCCAGCAAGAACACTTCGCCGTTTTCGGTGGTGACCTTCACATTGGACGATTTCACCGTATCGCTGGTCAACAGCTGCGAACGCACCTTGGTGGTGATCCAGGTGTCGGAGGACGCGGTGCTCAGGCTGACCGGCGTGCCCTGACGGATTTCGTTATACACTTCGGTGGTGCCTTCCACGCCCATGGCGATCTGCTTGGCGCGCGCGGTGAGATCGGCGTTAGGCGACTGGCCGGTCAACAGCACCTTGCCCTGATAGGCGGTGGCGACCACCCGGGCATCTTTCTTCAACTGCTGGTCTTTGCTCAGGGCGCTTTCGACCCTGGCTTCCAGCGTGCCGTCATCCACCTGGGTCCCTACGCTGCGCGGGTCGGTGGCGGTTTTGGTCGCGACGGCCGCACTGCCGACGACGACGCCGGCGATACAGCCTTGCAACAGCAGGGCGCTGGACAGCACTGCAAATGTGGCTTTTAGCTTCATCTCAGTTCCTTAATCGTCCTGGTGGGGGAATAACGTATTGTCTATCAGGTCGCACAGGCAGTTTACGGTCAGCATATGCATTTCCTGAATGCGCGAGCTGCGGTGCGACGGGATGCGGATTTCGACATCCTGCTGTCCGAGCAGCCCGGCCAGCTCGCCGCCGTCGTAGCCGGTGAGCGCGACGATGGTCATATCGCGCGTAACGGCCGCCTCGACCGCTTTCACAATATCACGGCTGTTGCCGCGGGTGGAAATCGCCAGCAGCACGTCGCCGGTGTGCCCGAGCGCACGCACCTGCTTGGCGTACACTTCGTCGTGCAGCCGATCGTTGCTGATTGCCGTCAGCACCACGTTGTCGGCGTTGAGAGCGATGGCCGGCAGGCTGGGGCGCTCGGTTTCAAAACGGTTGATCATGCTGGCGGCGAAGTGCTGCGCGTTGGCTGCCGAGGTGCCGTTGCCGCAGCACAGGATTTTGTTGCCGTTGAGTAAGGATTGAACCAGCGTCATCGCAGCGCGGGAAATGGCGTCCGGCAGTGCTTCCGCCGCCGCGATCTGGGTTTGGATGCTTTCGGTGAAACAGACTTTAATTCTATCCAGCACGTTGTATTAATCCACTAAGTCAAAGGGCCGGTCTGCGCCGTAAAACCCCGATTAATCCGCATTGAAGGCGTTGGGTATCCATTCTAACTGGCTACCGGTAATGGCCAAAACATCAAAACGGCAAGATGATGTGTCAAAACTGGCTCCGCGCCCCGCCAGCCAGACGGCGGCGGCGTGCAGCAACCGCTGTTGTTTGCGAAAGGTGACGCTGGCGGCCGCGCCGCCGAAGGCGTCGTTGCGGCGGTAGCGCACTTCGACGAACACCCAGGTGGTGCCGTCGCGCATGATGAGGTCGAGCTCACCGCCGCGCACCGCGACATTGGCGGCGCAGAAGGTGAGCCCGGCGTGTTCCAGGTGACGGCGGGCCAGTAACTCATAGCCCGCCCCTGAGGCGCGTGGGTTCAAGAGACTGGAACGACCGTGCCCTGACGGTATTGCAGCCAAGGCAGCTTACGGTTGATCACGCAGTTCGGCGACGCGCTCAGCGTGCCGGTGGTGCCGGAAACCTGGAAGCCCGGCAGCTGGCGCATTTCAGCAAAGTGGTTGGCCAATGTCCAGGCATCCATCCCCATTGCATACAGGCGCACCAGCGAGTAGTCGTTGCGGAAACGCGCGCTGGCCTGCTGCAACAGCTGAGGGTTTGAGCCGGCAAGCAGCGGGATGTCGCTGAACTGCAGGCCTTCCATTTCCAGACGGAAGTCCGGGCCGGCGCCGGCCTGGTAGCTGCGCGAGCTGGCGTACATCGCCGGCTTGCCGCGCGAGCTGGTGGCCATGTCGATCATCGGTTTGATCAGCGTCAGCTGAGACTGCGTGGCGACGATGTACACCGCGTCGACGCTGCCGCCGGTGGCGGCGGGCACGTCGCTCGGCGGCGCAGGAATGGTCAGCCCGGCGATGGTGACGCTCTGCGGCGCCGGGGCGCTCGACATCGGCGTGCCGGTCATGCGGATGCCGCCGCTGTTCACCATCTGGCGCAGCTCGCCGGCCGAGCCGATGTCCTGGCGCAACACGGTTTGCCCGCCTTGCTTCTGCCATTCCTGGTTAAAGGCCCTGGCGACGCGATCGCCGAAGGCGCCGCGCGGCACCAGCAGCAGCGGTTGACGCTTCTGCTGTTCCCAGATGTGGCGGGCGGCGTCGCGCGCTTCATCTTCCGGCGACAGGGCGAAGTAACAGATGTTCAGGTTGTCTTTCGGCGTTTCCGGTTGGTTGAGCGCCAGCACGTTCAGCGTGGTGGTGCTGGCGGACAACTGATCGACGTTCTCTTTCAGCAGCGGCCCGACCACCAGAGTGGCGCCATCCTGCTGCGCCTGGCTCAGCAAGGCGGCCAGCGGCTGGCTGGTGGTATCGTACACTTTGACCTGCGCGTTGGCGGCCTGCGGCGGCGTTATCGGCGCGCTGGACGGCGCAGCGGGTTGCGCGGCGGTCACGGCGGGCTGGCTCTCTTGCGCCGAAGGGCTGACCGCGCCGTTGGCGTTGATGTCACCCGTAGCGGCCTGATCGGCCGGCGCCGTTTGAGCCGGCGTGCTGGCCGGTTGCGCGGCTTGAGGCTGCGGCGCCGGCATGGAGCCGCCGTTTTTCGCCGCTTCGAAGCCTTGCTGGATGGCGTCGGCGAACACTTTCGCCTGGCCGTTCAACGGCAGCAGCAGGGCGATTTTCGAGGTGGAGGCCTGGGTGAAGTTCAGCACCTGGTTCAGGCGAGCCGGCAGCGTTTTGGCCGCCGGGTTCTTCGGATAACGGTTCTGCCAGTCTTTGATGCCGGCCTTCAGCAGATCGGGATCCTGCTTGTTGTCCTGATAGACGCGCAGCAGATCCAGCCATCCTTGCAGCACGTTCTCGTCGGCGTTGATCACCAGGCTGTTCATCTCCTGCGGCGGCAGTTGCAGCAGGGCCTGCCAGGTTTGATCCAGGTTGTCTTGGTGCGCCTTGCCGGTCAGCAACGGCTCCTGAGCGATATAGGCGCGGATCAGCGGCAGCGACGCTTTGCCCTGGTTGGCGGCGATCTGCGCCTGGTAGTAGCGCACCTTCTGATTCGGCGACAGCGCACCGCTGTCCAGGTGGCCCAGCGTGCTGCGGGCGCTGACGTAGCTCTTGTTGGCGATCTGCAGTTCGGCAGTCAGCAACTGGCGTTCAGTCTGCTGTGCGCCGCTGAGGTTTTTCGGCAACTGATTCAACTGGTCGCCGGCCTGCGGCAGTTTTCCTTCACGCAGCAAGGCGCGAATAGCAAGTAATTGCCAGTCAGCCTTGTTATCATCGCTGCTTTGCTGCAACTGCTGCAGGTAGTAATCGGAGCTGGCGCTCGCTTCGTCCTGTATATTGGCGGGCGGCGTTTGCGGGGCCCGACTTGGACAGCCTGCCAGGAAAAGGGCGGCCGCGATGACTGCGGTAAGTCGGACAGGCTTGGAACGCCCTGCTTTGGTACGAACGAATGTTGAGGAAAGCATACTGTATCCAGTGATGTTTTTTTCAAGATGCTCAATATTAAATCGGCAACCCGGATGAAACAATGAATCAACACCAACAATCAGTCATTTCTGCATCAACGCTGTATGTGGTGCCCACCCCCATCGGCAATCTGGGCGATATCACCCACCGTGCGTTAGAGGTACTGAAAAGCGTTGATCTGATCGCGGCGGAAGACACGCGCCATACCGGATTGCTGCTGCAACACTTCGCGATTAACGCGCGTCTGTTCGCGCTGCACGATCACAACGAACAGCAAAAGGCCGATCAGCTGCTGGCGAAACTGCAGGAAGGCCAGAGCATCGCGCTGGTGTCCGACGCCGGCACGCCGCTGATCAACGATCCCGGTTATCACCTGGTGCGCCGCTGCCGTGAGGCCGGCATTCGCGTGGTGCCGCTGCCGGGCGCCTGCGCCGCCACCACCGCGCTGTGCGCCGCGGGCGTCGCTTCCGACCGTTTCTGCTACGAAGGTTTCCTGCCGGCGAAAACCAAGGGGCGCAAGGATACGCTGATGGCGCTGGCGGAGGAACCGCGCACGCTGATTTTCTACGAATCCACCCATCGTCTGCTGGAAAGCCTGCAGGACATGGTCACCGTCTGGGGCCCGCAGCGCTATGTGGTGCTGGCGCGCGAGCTGACCAAAACCTGGGAATCCATCCACGGCGCGCCGGTGGGCGAGCTGCTGGCGTGGGTGCAGGAAGATGAAGTGCGCCGCCGCGGTGAGATGGTGCTGATCGTCGAAGGCCACAAGGCGCAGGAGGATGCGCTGCCGCTTGAGGCGCTGCGCACGCTGGCGCTGCTGCAAAAAGAGTTGCCGTTGAAAAAGGCGGCGGCGCTGGCGGCGGAAATCCACGGCGTGAAGAAAAATGCGCTGTATAAGCACGCGCTGGAGCAACAACAGCCGTAAAGCGGTTGACCTGCTGCCGCTGCGACGCTACTATCCGCGCCGGAGTTGACCAGACAGTCGCCGCTTCATTGCCGTCCTCTTCGGGGAGACAGATGGAGGGGAGGAAAGTCCGGGCTCCATAGGGCAGGGTGCCAGGTAACGCCTGGGAGGCGCAAGCCTACGACTAGTGCAACAGAGAGCAAACCGCCGATGGCCCGCGCAAGCGGGATCAGGTAAGGGTGAAAGGGTGCGGTAAGAGCGCACCGCGCGGCTGGCAACAGTTCGTGGCACGGTAAACTCCACCCGGAGCAAGGCCAAATAGGGGTTCACATGGTACGGCCCGTACTGAACCCGGGTAGGCTGCTTGAGCCAGTGAGCGATTGCTGGCCTAGAGGAATGACTGTCCACGACAGAACCCGGCTTACCGGTCAACTCCCTCGACAAAAGAAAACCCCGCGCAACGTCAGTTGCGCGGGGTTTTTCGTTTTTCGGCCGGCTTACATCGGCAGGTCAATCAGCAGCGCGCGCAGCGGCGTCTCGGCGCGGATCGTCAGGCGATTCTCCTCACGCACGAAGGCGCCGTCGCCGCAGGTCAGACGCTGTTCCTCGTGGCGCTCGCCGGTGGCGGCGATGGTGCCGTGAATCGACTGCAAATAGGCGCGCGGCCCGTTAATCGTCAGCGTTTGTTCTTCGCCCGGCTGCAGATCGAGATGGTGGATCCAAACCTGCTGGCGCAGCTGCAGGCTGCCCTGCGCGCCGTCCGGCGAGGCCAGCAGCAGGTTGCCTGCCGCCGGCAGCGCCAGGCGCTGTACCCGCTCGTTGTTGCGTTCCGGGCAGGCGTCCAGCCACAGCTGCAGGCGGGTCAGCGGCGTATCGCTGCTGACGTTCTGTTCGCTGTAACTCAGGCCCGGCTGGGTGGCCAACAGCAGCGCCTCGCCGGCTTTGGCGCGCGCGGTGTTGCCGTCGCTGTCGCGGTATTCCGCCTCGCCCTGCAGGATCAGGTTCAGGATATCCACGCTGGGATAGGTGCGCGGCTGGAACGACGCGCCCGGTGCCAGCACCTCCTGATTCAACACCCGCAGCGAGGCGTAGCCCATCAGTTTGGGATCGAAGTAGTGACCAAAGGAAAAGGTGTAGCGAGCCTGCAGCCAACCAAAGTCAGCTTGCCCGCATTGTTGTGCTGTTCTGCATGTAATCATGGCAATCGGCTCTCTAAATTCATTATCCAAATGGTAAGCATCTGGACGTCGGATTGTTAGCCAGTTAATCTGGTCGGCATATTCAAATTTCCTGACAGAGGGATGTGATGGCCAGAGATCGGGCGCTCACGCTTGAGGCGCTGAGAGTGATGGATGCGATCGACCGGCGTGGCAGTTTCGCCGCGGCCGCCGACGAATTGGGCCGGGTGCCGTCGGCGCTCAGCTACACCATGCAAAAATTGGAAGAAGAATTGGACGTGGTGCTGTTCGACCGTTCGGGCCACCGCACCAAGTTCACCAACGTCGGGCGAATGTTGCTGGAGCGCGGGCGGGTGCTGCTGGAGGCGGCCGATAAGCTGACCACCGACGCCGAGGCGCTGGCGCGCGGTTGGGAAACCCACCTGACCATCGTCAGTGAAGCGCTGTCGCCGCCAAGCCTGCTGTTCCCGCTGGTGGACAAGCTGGCGCTGAAGGCCAACACCCAGGTGTCGATTTTCACCGAAGTGCTGGCGGGCGCCTGGGAGCGGCTGGAACAGGGGCGCGCCGACATTGTGATCGCGCCGGACATGCATTTTCGCGCGTCGTCGGAGATCAACACCCGCAAACTGTACAAGGTCATGAGCGTTTATGTCGCCGCGCCGGATCATCCTATCCACCAGGAGCCGGAGCCGTTGTCCGAGGTGACCCGCGTGAAATACCGCGGTATCGCGGTGGCGGATACCGCTCGCGAGCGCCCGGTGTTGACCGTACAGCTGCTGGACAAGCAACAGCGCCTGACGGTGAGCACCATTGAAGACAAACGTCTGGCGCTGCTGGCCGGGTTGGGGGTGGCGACCATGCCGTATCCGATGGTGGAGAAAGATATCGAAGCCGGCCGGCTGCGCGTGGTGGGGCCGGAATACAGCCGCGAAGCCGACATCATTATGGCCTGGCGGCGCGACAGCATGGGGGAGGCGAAGGCCTGGTTCCTGCGCGAAATCCCGCGCCTGTTCGCGCAACGTTAACGTCGGTGGGATGACATCCCCTTGCCGGGCGGCAAGGGGATTTTTTTCGCCTTAACCGAAGCGCTGGTCGCGGCCGTGCGGCTCGTCCAGATCCTGCGCCGGCCCGATGGAAATGATGCCGTGCGGGTTGATGGTGGCGTGGCTGCGGTAGTAGTGGTTGCGAATGTGCGGCAGGCTGACCGTTTCGGCGATGCCCGGCATCTGGTAGATGTCGCGCAGGAAACCGTACAGGTTCAGATAGTCGCTGATGCGGTGTTTGTCGCACTTGAAGTGGGTGACGTACACCGGATCGAAACGCACCAGCGTGGTCCACAGACGCAGGTCGGCTTCGGTCAGCCGATCGCCGGTCAGGTAGCGATGTTGCCCCAGGATCTGCTCAAGGCGCTCCAGCGCGTTGAATACCCCGTTGACCGCTTCGTCATAGGCTTCCTGGCTGGTGGCGAAACCGGCCTTGTACACGCCGTTGTTCACTTGATCGTAAATCCAGCCGTTCAGCTCATCGATCTTGCCGCGCAGATCGGTCGGGTAGTAGTCCCCAGCCCGAGCGCCGACGCCGTCAAACGCGCTGTTGAACATGCGGATGATGTCGGCGGATTCGTTGCTGACGATGGTTTGCCTCTGTTTATCCCACAGCACCGGCACGGTCACGCGCCCGCTGTAGTGCGGGTCTGCCCGCAGGTAGATCTGGTACAGGAAGTCGGCGTGATACAGCGGATCGCCGGTGGTTTCAGGAAAATCCTGGCCGAAGGTCCAGCCGTTTTCCAGCATCAGCGGGTGCACCACCGAGACCGGAATGATCTGCTCCAGCCCTTTCAATTTGCGCATCAGCAGCGTGCGGTGCGCCCAGGGGCAGGCGAGAGAAACGTACAGGTGATAACGGCCCGCTTCGGCCTGGAAGCCGCCCGCGCCGTGTTCGCCGGGCTGACCGTCGGCGGTCACCCAATTGCGAAACTGAGCGGTTGAACGTTTGAAACGGCCGCCGGTAGATTTCGTGTCATACCAGATGTCTTGCCAAACGCCATCGACGAGTTGTCCCATGGGAATCTCCTTGGTGTCCGAGTGAAAAACGACAGGGCCCGGCATGCCGGGCCCTGAATGACAGTTTAGATTACCATTTCTTGTTCAGAAGACGGTCGATGCTGAAGCCGCCCGGGCCTGCGACCGCCAACACGATGAAGCCGCCGGCGATGGTCAGGTTTTTCATGAACATCAGCTGGTTTACTCCTTCCGCAAAATCAGTGTGGAACAGCAGCGCGGTCAGGATGGTGAAACCGGCAGTGAACAGCGCCACGGTGCGGGTCAGGAAGCCGAACAGGATCGCCAGACCGCCGCCAAACTCCAGCAGAATGGTCAGCGGCAGCAAGAAGCCAGGCACGCCCATCGATTGCATGTACTGTTGAGTTCCGGCGTAAGCGTCACCCATTTTGCCGTAGCCTGCCACGATAAACAGGATTGGCATCAGGATACGAGCAACCAGCAAACCTGCATCTTCTAATTTTTTCATCATCTACTCCAAAGTGTTTTTGTGTGCCTGTTCGGCGGTAGTCATATCAACGGGCGGCGTAGCGGGTCTCTGACCCTGTCCGCTCCGTATCGTATTGATGGAGTGAATGTTAAGCGGGAAGTGCTCAGGTTGTTAGCAAGTAAAACTGTCGTAATTTTTCAAAAAATCTGAATCTTTAGCGTGCTAATAAAATACCGCCGATCAGCAGGTTGCCCGGCCCCGGGGTTAGACGCGTTGTATCAAGGGAGAAAATGCGGGCAGAGCAACAGGAGGTTTGAAGGAAAGGCTAAGTGGCTTACTTGGAGGAAAACGTCTTTTTAAACAGTCGAATAGCGCTCCAGGCGCCGAAAGCACGACGCGACCAGCGGATCATCTTGCTGGGGTGGCGGATGCCGTACAGCGCCATGACGCTGGAACCGAGTACCAGATAGCGGCGCAGGCCAAACACTGTCTGCCAGCCGCGGTCAATGCGTTCGGTCTTTTCCAGCCACAAAGACTTGTGTTCGGCCAGATCCAGACGCTGTTGCTGGATCTGGCGAATCAGCCTCTCTTTTTTCCATTCCAGGTAGCGGCGGCGGCTCATGGTTCGCGCTCCAGTTCGGCGCGGTCGAGTTCCAACTGCTTGCGCGTGGCGCCCAGCAGCGTGGTGCGACGAGCCTTGACCAGCGTCCAGATGGTGCCGACCACGGCCAGGAACAGCAGCACGCCGGTTGTTGCGCCCAGCGCCACCAGCCGGTAGACCGGATCGATGGCCCAGAAGATCAGGATCAGCAGGCTCATCAAACCGAAGGCGGTGAACAGCAGCGTCATGCCGGCCATGATCAGCAGCTGGATGAGGTTGGCTTTCTCCTCTTCCAGCTCGACTACCGCCAGCCGGACACGGGTTTCCACCATGCCGACCAGGATCGTGATGATGCGCTGACCGATATCCAGGACCCCTTTGGCGGGGCCCTGCGCGCGAACTTGCGGTTGTTCAGCCATGATTAACGACGCGCGAGCAGCACGCCCAACACCACGCCGACCGCCGCGCCGATACCGATGCCGGTCCACGGGTTGTCGCGCACGTAGTCGTCGGCCTGGCCGGCGATCTGTTTGGTTTGCGAAGCCAGCTTGTCACCGGCGTCGCTCAGGCGAGCGCGGGTCTCTTTCAGCGCGCCTTCCGCTTTCGAACGCAGCTTCTCCAACTCGGCTTTCGGCTTGTCGGTGGAGGAGTTCAGCACTTCCTCCAGCGTATCGGCTAAGGACTTCAGTTCAGCGCGTAAGTTTTCTGCATTTGAATCATGTGCCATGTGATTATTCCTTAACGTTTATTTCGACAGACTTTTAACATAGCGGATTTTTTCGCCGGAGCAAAGGGGTGATGGTCAGCAGATAACACCAGACATCAATTTCATATGCTTAAGAAATCCCGTACGATGGGGCTCTCATCGACAAATCCGCTGGTATAAAAATTATTCCGCCTGGGCGCGTTTCAGCTCAGCCTGCGCTTCCGTCAGCTTTTGCTGTTTCTTGGCGACCTTGTCCAGCTTGCCGGTTTGCTGCGCTTCTTTCAGCTCCTGCCGGCGCTCGTCGACCTTGCGCTGTTTCTCTGCGATGTTTTTCTGGCGTTCGGCCTGCAGGCCGGCTTCGGTGCAGTGGGTCTGCACTTCGCTCAGCGCTTTTTTCAGCCCTTCCACGCGGCGGGTGTTGCCGTGTTGGGTGGCGTAGTCAATTTGCTGCTGGATGTCTTGCGCTTTGGCGGCGCAGCCGCCCTCAGCGGCTGAAGCGAGCGCCGGCAGCGTGCAGAGTGGCAACAGCAGTAACAGTGAGTGGCGTAATTTCATCTTTCAGTTCCTTTTCATGAGATGCCTGAACAGGCATCCGCTTTCCTGGCTGCCGAAGGCGGCAGCACGAGAGGAGGGCGTTCATCGCCGGCTGAAGTTACCCTTCAGCATAGTCATGAAACCGGCGAGCCCCCAAAGAATCAGCCGTGACCCAGTGCTGACTGATTAATTCTTGAGCTAATCGATGCGAATGAAAATGAAGATAATGGCAATGAAAGGAAACCCCTTCATATGAAGGGGGATTATCCCAGATTGAGTGGGGAACGCGCAAATTCGCGCACCCAATGCGACGGCACGGGGGACTCGCTCAATGCGATGTGGTAACCGGGCGGCAGAATGGTTTGCAACGCTTCGCGCGCCAGCAATTGCTGCTCTGGCGAATCCAGACGGATGACCAGGCCATCGCCTTCCGGCGTAATGCTTTTGATGCGGATGCCGCGTTCATCCAGGCGCTGGTAGACATAAAAGCCGTCGGGCAGCGACAGCCCTTGCTGGCTGGCGCGGATGCGCAGCTCGCTCTCGGTGCGTACCATACAGGGCACCAACAGCGTCGCCAACGCCAGCAGGGCGAGCGCGATCATCAGGACGTATTGCCAGCGCGGGCGCTTTGCTGTCACGCCCCTTTCCCCGAGTTCTGGCTGTTGGCGCGCTTCTTGCGCCACAACACGATCAACGAGCCGACCAGCCCGACCACCAGCAATACCAGCGGTAACATCATCAGGCAGAACATCAGCTGATCTTCATACTTGCGGAACACCGGAGTTTTCCCCAGGGCGAAGCCCAGCGTCGTCAAGATCAAGACCCACAGCAGGCCGCTCATCCAGTTGAAGAACTGGAAGCGCGCGTTGCTCAGGCCGGACAGGCCGGCGATGGTTGGCAGCAGGGTGCGCACGAAGGCCAGGAAGCGGCCGACCAGCAGGGCGGAAAGGCCGTGGCGGTGGAACAGGTTGTGAGCGCGTTGATGGTAGTGAGCCGGCAGATGCGAAAGCCAGCCTTGCACCGTTCGCGTATTGCCGAGCCACCGGCCTTGTATATAACTGACCCAGCACCCCAGGCTGGCGGCGACGGTCAGGATAACGATGGTCAATGGGAAGCCCATGGTGCCTTTGGCGATCAGGACGCCGACCAGGATCAGCAGGCTGTCACCCGGCAGGAAAGCGGCCGGCAGCAGGCCGTTCTCCAAAAACAGGATCATGAACAGCAGGATGTAGAGGGTCCACACCAACGAAGGGTTCGCCAGCGTCTCAAAATCCTGCTGCCATAAGGCATGTATCAGTTCTTTAATGATGTCCATCCGGTGTTCCTAAAACGTCATTGTTTATTTTTATCTCAGCGGCGGAGCGGGCGTGAGCTGAAAGCGCGCGGCGATCCTGAGTGCTGATAACGATGAAACGGCGTTGCTTTAAGGTTTCTAAGCGGTGCGACACCGGTCATAGGTGGTAAGTCAGCGTGCCACGGTACTGCATGTTGCTTTCTTTCCAACCGGCCTGGCGACTCTGTTGCCTGGAAGCGTCCAGCATCCAGTCGACCTGGGCAAGCCGGTTGGGGGCCGGGGTGTCCTGGCGGGGGAAGCGAATTCGGTAACCCGGCTCTGCGGCCAGGGTATAGACCGGCGCCGGCAGGGAGGATGCGAGCAGCGAACCGGAGAAAGAGTGCGCTCTGGGCAGCAGCAGCGGCAACTTGCCGGGGGCTTTGCGGCGCGCTTCGGCCGGCGCCCGATACACATGATCATAGGGGGAAAGCGCCGGCTCCGCCAGCAGCGGCAGGCTGCTCAGCGCGCTGGGGGTTGGCTTGGGTGACGCCACGCATAGCTGTTGGCCGGAGACCGAACCGGTCCAGCAGAAAACAGCAATCAGCATGGCAAACAACCAGCGCATTTATTCGCGTCCCGCCCCCGCAGCAATGGGTAAAAAAGTGGGCTAACTCTACCAAAATAGCACGATTGGCAACAGGGAAATCTACGTTGCCGACGGTGAAATAGTACACGGCAAACGGCGGTTCCGGCATCGATTCAGCGGATTTTACATTACCTGACATAAGCCGACGGTTTTTGACCGCCGTGGCTATTTCGGCTCGTGGTTCACGCCATCCAGATGCACCACCGGATTCTCGGCGAACAGGTAGCGATCGGCGTTGTATTCGAAGTCATCGCTGGTGGCGTTGAACAGCATCTGTTTGGTGTTTTCCAGGTGCTGCCACATCGCCAGTTTGGCGGCGTAAGGGTCTTTGCGCATCAGCGCTTTGAGGATCTGATCGTGATCGTCGCACCAGCTGGCGATCGAGCGTTCGTCGATATGTTCATGCAGTTTTTTCCAGTAAGGGTTGTTGACCCGCTGCACCCACATTTTTTCCACGATGGTGGCCATGGCGGTGTTCTGGGTGGCCAGCGCCACCTGCACGTGGAACTTCAGATCCCACTGCGAGTCGCGGAAGCGATCCTCTTTACGGGCGTGCTCCTGGATCTCCATCAACTGCACGATATCTTGTTTGGTCACCTGGGTGGCGGCGAATTCGGCGATGTTGCTTTCTATCAGCTGGCGCGCCTGCAGCAGCTCAAACGGGCCGGCGGTGGCGAACTCGATGCTGTCGCCCGGCACCACCAGGTGCTTTTGCTGGTTGGACACCACGTGGATCCCGGATCCTTTGCGCACGTCCACATAGCCTTCCACCTCCAGCATGATGATCGCTTCGCGCACCACGGTGCGGCTGACATTCATCTCTTCGGCGATGTATCGCTCGGCCGGCAGCTTGTCGCCTACCGGGTAGCGGCCGCTTTCGATGCGTTGCTTGAGCTCGGCGGCCAGTTGCTGATACAGGCGTCTGGTTTCGGTGAATTCCATAGTGAATGCTCTATACGGTGCGGTGGGAAGGGGCGCGTGGCCATCGGATTTGTTATACCACTTATTCGGCACCGCTGCCAGAGGAGCAAGAGGCCCGACGCGCAGCGGCCGGGCGGCGGGATCAGCTGCGCGCCGGGACAGGCTGCAGCGTGGCCGGCTGCGTTTCGGCGGCCGGGCGGTTTTGCAACACCGTCCAGATGACGATGGCGCCGAGAATGTCGAAGACCGACAGCGCGGCGAACAGCGGGCTGAAGCCGAGGGTGTCCGCCAGGGCGCCGACCACCAGGGCGAACAGTGTGCTGGCTGTCCAGGCCGCCATGCCGGTCAACCCGTTGGCGGTCGCCACCTCATTGCGGCCGAATACGTCGGAAGAGAGGGTAATCAACGCGCCGGACAGCGCCTGATGGGCGAAGCCGCCGACGCACAGCAGCGCGATAGCCGCGTAAGGGCTGGTGAACAGGCCGATCATGCCGGGGCCGATCATCAACACCGCTCCCATCGTCACCACCAGCTTGCGTGAGACGATCAGATTAACCTTGAAATACTTCTGGAACAGCGGCGGCAGGTAGCCGCCGACGATGCAGCCGAGATCGGCGAACAGCATCGGCATCCAGGCGAACATGGCAATCTCTTTCAGATTAAAACCGTAGGCCTTGAACATGAACAGCGGGATCCAGGCGTTGAAGGTGCCCCAGGCCGGTTCCGCCAGAAAGCGCGGCAGCGCGATGCCCCAGAACTGGCGGTTGCGCACGATCTGCCAGGCGGACATCTTTTTGGCGTTAGAGGTCTGGTGCTGCGCTTCCTGGCCTTCGAGGATGTAACGGCGCTCTTCCTGGCTCAGTTTCTTCTGATCTTTCGGGTGTTTGTAGAACAGCAGCCAACAAATGGCCCAGATCAGGCTCAGCACGCCGGTGATGATGAACGCCATTTCCCAGCTGTGCGCCACGATGGCCCATACCACCAGCGGTGGGGCGATCATGCCGCCGATCGATGAACCCACGTTGAAATAACCGACGGCGATCGAACGCTCTTTGGCCGGAAACCACTCGCTGCTGGCCTTCAGCCCGGCGGGGATCATCGCCGCCTCGGCCATGCCGACCGCGCCGCGCGCCAGCGCCAGGCCGCCCCAGCTGTTGGCCAGCGCGGTGCCCATGCAGAACAGCGCCCACAGAATGGCGAACATGGCGTAACCGACCTTGGTGCCCAGCACGTCCAGCACGTAGCCCGCCACCGGTTGCATCACGGTGTAGCAGGCGGAATAGGCGGCGACGATATAGGAATACTGTTGGGTGGTGATGTGCAGCGTATCTTCCAGCGTCGGCGCCGCGACGGCGATGGCGTTGCGGGTCAGGTAGCCCAGCACGGTGCCGATGGTCACCAGTCCGATCATGTACCAGCGTAACCCTTTAATTTTACGCATCCGAAATGTCTCCCCGTTTGAAGGTGTGGCCGTCGATGCGGCTGGCGAGACAATAACCTGTCATACAGGTTTAAAAGTTGAGTGATATCACAAAAGGAATTATTCGCCTGAGCGATACTGTGGCCGGTGAAATAGGGCATTTTTGCCGGTAAATTGAGCGAAAAAGGGCGTGGAGAGAGGATGAACGGCAGACATCGGGAAAAATCTGCTGGACGCTAGTTAAAATTGGTGTGATAACTTTTGTGATTCGAACCCCGTGCCGCACGGCAAGTAAGGAGCCCGAGATGGCGACGTTTTTGAGCGAAGATTTCCTGCTGGACAGCGAATTTGCCCGGCGCTTGTATCACGATTATGCGGCGCCGCAGCCGATTTTCGATTATCACTGCCATTTGCCGCCGCAGCAGATCGCGGAGAATACCCGCTTCAGCAACCTGTACGATATCTGGCTGCGGGGCGATCACTACAAATGGCGGGCGATGCGCACTAACGGCGTGGCGGAGCGGTTATGCACCGGCGATGCGGGCGATCGCGAGAAATTCGACGCCTGGGCCGCCACGGTGCCGCACACCATCGGCAACCCGCTCTATCACTGGACGCATCTGGAGCTGCGTCGGCCGTTCGGCATCACCGGCACGCTGCTGTCGCCGGCCACGGCGGATGAGATCTGGCAGCGCGGTAATGCGCTATTGGCGCAGGATGCGTTTCGCGCGCGCGGCATCATGCGGCAGATGAACGTGAAAATGGTCGGCACCACCGACGATCCGATCGACGATCTGCGCCACCATCGGGCGATCGCCGACGATCGTGGCTTCGATATCAAGGTATTGCCGAGCTGGCGGCCGGACAAGGCTTTCACCATCGATGCGCCCGGCTTCAACGACTATCTGCGGCAGTTGGAGGCGGCGGCGGACACCGCCATCGGCCGCTTCAGCACGCTGTGCGACGCGCTGTACAAGCGCATGGATCACTTCGCCGCCCACGGTTGCAAGGTGGCCGATCATGCGCTGGACGTGGTGGTGTTCGGCGAGGCCGATGAAGCGACGTTGGATGCGATCCTGCTGCGCCGCCTGAACGGCGAGCTGCCGACGCCGGAACAGAGCGCCCAGTTCAAAAGCGCGGTGCTGCTGTTCCTGGCCGGCGAATACCGGCGCCGCGGCTGGGTGCAGCAGTATCACATCGGCGCGCTGCGCAATAACAACAGCCGCATGCTGGCCGCCGTCGGGCCGGATATCGGCTTCGACTCGATCAACGATCGGCCGCTGGCGGAACCGCTGTCGCGGCTGCTGGATGCCCAGGCGCGGCAGGGGGGCCTGCCGAAAACCATTCTCTACTGCCTCAACCCGCGCGATAACGAAGTGATCGGCACCATGATCGGCAATTTCCAGGGGGAAGGCACGCCGGGCAAGATGCAGTTCGGCTCCGGCTGGTGGTTCAACGATCAGAAGGACGGCATGCAGCGCCAAATGACGCAGCTGGCGCAGCTCGGGCTGCTGAGCCGCTTCGTCGGCATGCTGACCGACAGTCGCAGCTTCCTGTCGTATACGCGCCATGAATACTTCCGCCGCATCCTTTGCCAGATGATCGGTCGTTGGGTGGCGGACGGCGAAGCGCCGGCGGATATCGCGCTGCTGGGCGAGATGGTGAAAAACATCTGCTTCGACAACGCCAAAGACTATTTCGCCATTGAACTGGCGTAGCCGTTATCCGGGACCGGTTTATGCAAAGTACGATAAAGATTCATGAGCAGGATAACGTGGCGGTGGCGCTGCGCGATCTGGCTGCCGGAGAGTGCGTTGAGCTGGAAGGCGCGGTCATCCAACTGGCGCAGCCGGTGGCGCGCGGGCACAAATTTGCGCTCGGCCCAATCGCCGAGGGCGAAGACATCATCAAATACGGCCAGCCGATCGGCCATGCGCTCGCGGCCATTGCGCCTGGGGAGCACATTCATTCGCAAAACGTCAAAACCAACCTGAGCGATCTGGACAGCTACCGTTACCAGCCGCAGTTCCCGACGTTGCCGCCGCAGGCGGCGGATCGCGAGGTGCTGCTGTACCGCCGGGCCGGCGGCGAAGTGGGGATCCGCAACGAGCTGTGGATCGTGCCGACCGTCGGCTGCGTCAACGGCATCGCCCGTCAGATCCAACAGCGCTTTTTGCAGCAAACGCAGGCGGACGGGATCGACGGCGTTCACCTGTTCAGCCATCCGTTCGGCTGCTCGCAGCTTGGGCAGGATCATGCCAATACTCGCATCATGCTGCAAAACATGGCGCGCCACCCCAACGCCGGCGCGGTGCTGGTGATCGGGCTGGGTTGCGAGAACAATCAGGTGGATGCCTTTCGCGCCACGTTGGGGATAGAGGACGAGCGGCGGCTGCGCTTTATGGTGTGCCAACAACAGGACGACGAAGTGGAAGCCGGGCTGGCGCTGTTGCACGAGCTGTACCGGGAGATGCGCCACGATCGCCGCGAGCCGGGCCGCCTGAGCGAGCTGAAGTTCGGCCTGGAGTGCGGCGGTTCGGACGGATTGTCGGGTATCACCGCCAACCCGCTGCTGGGGCGGTTCTCCGATTATGCGATCGCCAACGGCGGCACCACGGTGCTGACCGAAGTGCCGGAGATGTTCGGCGCCGAGCGCATTCTGATGAGCCGCTGTCGCGATGGGGAGACCTTCGGCAAAACCGTCGACATGATCAACGATTTCAAACGCTATTTCATTGCCCATCAGCAGCCGATTTATGAGAATCCGTCGCCGGGCAACAAGGCCGGTGGCATCACCACGCTGGAGGAGAAGTCGCTTGGCTGCACCCAAAAGGCGGGGCTAAGCCAGGTGGTGGACGTGTTGAAATACGGCGAGCGGCTGCGCGTGCCGGGGCTGAATCTGCTCAGCGCGCCGGGCAACGATGCGGTGGCGACCAGCGCGCTGGCCGGCGCCGGCTGTCATATGGTGCTGTTCAGCACCGGGCGCGGCACGCCGTACGGCGGCTTTGTGCCGACGGTGAAGCTGGCGACCAACAGCGAGCTGGCGGCGAAGAAACCGCACTGGATCGATTTCGACGCCGGCGGCCTGGTTCACGGCGTGGCGATGGAGACGTTGCTCAGCCGCTTCATCGACCTGATTGTCGAGATCGCCAACGGGCGTCCGGCGCGTAATGAAACCAACGACTTCCGCGAGCTGGCGATATTTAAAAGCGGGGTGACGCTGTAAGGCTGATAAAAAAGGCGCTCGAGGGAGCGCCTTTTTGATGAGGCAAGGCGGGGTTAACGCACCTTCAGCGGGTCTTCGTTCGCCAGCCGCTGGTCTTCCGCCTGGCAGGCCGCGGCGGTGAACAGCACGTCGGTGGAGGAGTTGAGGGCGGTTTCCGCCGAATCCTGCAGCACGCCGATGATAAAGCCGACCGCCACCACCTGCATCGCCACGTCGTTCGGAATGCCGAACATGTTGCACGCCAGCGGGATCAGCAGCAGCGAGCCGCCGGCCACGCCGGAGGCGCCGCAGGCGCAGAGGGCGGCCACCACGCTCAGCAACAGGGCGGTCGGGACGTCTACCGCGATGCCCAGCGTGTTTACCGCCGCCAGCGTCAGCACGGTGATGGTGATCGCCGCGCCGGCCATGTTGATGGTGGCGCCCAGCGGAATGGAAACCGAGTAGGTGTCCTCATTCAGGTTCAGCTTCTTGCACAGCTCCATGTTTACCGGGATGTTGGCGGCCGAGCTGCGGGTGAAGAAGGCGGTCACGCCGCTCTCGCGCAGGCAGGCGAACACCAGCGGATACGGATTGCGGCGGATCTTCCAGTAAACGATCAGCGGGTTGAGCACCAGCGCCACCAGCAGCATACAGCCGAGCAGCACCATCAGCAGCTGGGCGTAGCCCCACAGCACGCCGAAGCCGGTTTCCGCCAGCGTGGAGGCCACCAGGCCGAAGATGCCGAGCGGCGCACAGCGGATCACCGCGCGCACCACCAGCGTGACCGCATGGGACATGTCGTTGATCAGCCCCTTGGTGGTCTCGGAAGCGTGGCGCAGCGCCAGCCCCAGCCCGACGGCCCACGCCAGAATACCGATGTAGTTGGCGTTAATCAGCGCATGGAACGGGTTGGCCACCACGCTCATCAACAGGCCCTTCATCACCTCCACAATGCCGCCCGGCGGGGTAATGTCGGTCGCGCCGGTGGTCAGCGCCAGCGTGGAAGGGAAGATAAAGCTGACGACGACCGCCACCAGCGCTGCGGCGAAGGTGCCCAGCAGGTAGAGGAACAGGATCGGGCGAATGTTGGTTTTCTGCCCCTGTTTATGGTTGGCGATCGAGGCCATCACCAGAATCAGCACCAGCACCGGCGCCACCGCTTTCAGCGCGCCGACGAACAGGGAACCGAGCAGGCCGACCGCCGCCGCGGCCGCCGGCGAAACCAGCGCCACCAGAATGCCGGCCACCAGGCCGGCCATGATTTGTTTGACCAGGCTGCCCTGCGTGATCTTTTGTAGTAGTTTTTGCATAGTGCTTTCTTCCTGATGTTATCTGGCCGCCGCGGCGGGAACGACGCCGGGCAGCTTTATATGATTCTGTAACTAAGTGTGTTTGCCGAATCAGTATTCAGCAATCGAATGAGGTTGGAAAGAGGCGAGGGTGAAATTCTGAGCGCGGATCAACACTTGATAACATACTGGTTACATTTGTGTGATCGCAATAACGTTTGGCGTTTTGGGGGAATTGCCAAACAATCGCGGGGCGGCTAGCGCCCCGGATAACAGATTATGGTTATTTCTTCGCCAGGCGATCGTTGCGGCGATTGACCCAGGCGTTGATCAGCAAGGTGAGCGTCAGGATGCCCGCCACCACGCCGAGCGATATGCCGATCGGGATGTGGAAGAAGTCGATAATCAGCATCTTGATACCGATAAACACCAGGATCACCGACAGGCCGTATTTCAGCATCGAGAAACGTTCCGCCACGTTGGCCAGCAGGAAGTACATGGCGCGCAGACCCATGATGGCGAACAGGTTAGAGGTCAGGACGATGAACGGATCGGTGGTCACGGCGAAGATCGCCGGAATGCTGTCCACCGCGAAAATCACGTCGCTCAGTTCCACCAGGATCAGCACCAGCACCAGCGGGGTGGCGAACAGGATGCCGTTGCGGCGCACGAAGAAACGCTCGCCTTCCAGGCTGTCGGTCATGCGCAAGCGGCTGCGCAGCCATTTCACCAGCGGTTTGTCGCCGATCGCCGAGTCATCTTCCTTCGCCAGCGCCATTTTAATACCGGTGAACAGCAGGAAAGCGCCGAACAGATACAGCAGCCACTGGAACTGGCTGACCAGCCAGCTGCCGGCGAAGATCATGATGGTGCGCAGCACGATTGCGCCCAGCACGCCGTAGATCAGCACCCGCCGTTGCAGGTTGGCCGGCACGGCGAAGTAGCTGAACAGCATCAGCCAGACGAACACATTATCCACCGCCAGCGCTTTTTCGATCAGGTAACCGGTCAGGAAGGCCAGCGCCTGGGTATCGGCGACGGCGCGCCCGGCGGTTTCATTCAGGTAGTACCAGAAACCGAAGTTGAACAGCAGGGAGAGGCTGACCCACACCAGCGACCAACTGGCGGCCTGCTTCATAGTCATGGTGTGCGCGCCTTTACGGCCCTGCAACAGGAGATCGATTGCGAGCATCACGACTATGACGGCGGCGAAGCTGCCCCATAACCACGGTGTGCCAACGGAATTCATCATCAGAGGTATCCTTCAAAAACAAAAACGGCCAACGTCGGAAGACGCCAGCCGCTCTGTGAACGCTGCAAGCAAACCTCGCCTTCCGGCAAGGTCTCACTTACAACGTTGATGAAGGTGGTTACACCTTTGACATCAGGTTGCCCGGTAACCGGATGCTTGCGCATCGTAATGACGATTGACCGGCAATGAAGTTACTCCCCTTTGCAGAGCAGAAAGTAATGCAAAATGTGTCGGCGGTCAACGTGAATCGCGTTAGCCGGCCATCGCTTTTTGCGCACCGAGGCTGACGACGAATCCCTGCAGCAGCAGGCGGCTGAACGGCGTGTCGCTAACCTGTTGTTGTTGCTGGTGGTAGCGGGCTTGCTGCTCGGGATGCAGCTGGCCGAGCCACTGCAGATACTGGCTCATCACCGCGCCGTTGAATTCCGGGTGGAACTGGGTGGTCAGGGCATGATCGCCATAGCGCAGGATCTGGTGCGCGTCCTGCTGCGAACGCGCCAGCGTCTGCGCGCCGGCGGGCGGCGTGAGCACGCTCTGCGAGTGGATCAGGTTGGCCTTGAAGCGCGGCGGCAGCAGAGTGAGCCGCCGATCGTCGGCCGCGGCGGGCAGCAGTTCGATCTCCAGCGTGCCGACTTCCATGCCCTGCGGGTGGTAACCCACTTCGCCGCCGAGCGCGTAGGCCAACAGCTGATGGCCGTAGCAGACGCCGAACAGCGGCAGTGTGATCGCCATCGCCTGACGCAGCCATTCGGCGGCCTCCTCGCTCCACGGCAGTCGTTCGGTCACCATCGCCGGCGAGCCGGTGATGACCACGCCGCAATAGGCGGCCGGCGGCAACGGCCGTTCGCCGGCGGGCAGATGCACGATGTGCGCGCGTTCGGCATCGATATTGCCCTGTTGCAGGAACATGCCTTCAAAGTTTGCCAATTCCTGACGAATGGCCTGCGGCGCGTCGCCGGTTTGCATCACGAGCAGCGGTTTCATCTCATTCTCCGTCGGCGGGGAAGACGACGCCGGTCTGGCGGCGGATATCGGTCAGCAGGCGGGCGACGATCAGCGAATTCTCCAGCCCCGGATGTTCCACCTGACGCTTCTCAACCAACTCGGCGAAGGCCAGCGCCTCATACAGCATGGTGTTGATGTGCTGCGGCTGGCTCAGATCCTGGCGGTTGCCGCCGCGCGGCGTCAGCGCCACGCCCTGGCACTCGGAGATTTTGTCGATAATCAGCGTGCCTTCTTCTCCCTGGATCTCGCTGGGGATCGCCGAGTCGCTGACCTTGGAATGGGAAAGCGTGACGTCGAAATCGCCGTAGTTCAGGCAGACGGTGCCGTGGGCGTCCACTCCGGTATCGAGCAGCGTGGCGCTGGCGAGCACCGACTGCGGCGCGCCGAACAGCGCCACCGCGCTGGCCAGGCAGTAGTAGCCGATGTCCATGATCGAGCCGTTGGAGAACTGCAGATTAAACGTGTTGGGGTTCTCGCCGGCCAGGTAGCGCGGGTAGCGCGAAGAGTATTGGCAATAGTTGATGAAGGCTTTGCGCAGCCGGCCGATTTTCGGCAATGCCAGTTGCAGCGCCAGAAAATTCGGCAGATAGGCGCTTTTGAACGCCTCGAACAGCACCACCTGGTTTTCCCGCGCGCAGGCTACCACCTGTTCCGCTTCGCGCTGGTTGGAGGCCAGCGGTTTTTCGCAGATCACATGCTTTTTATGGCGCAGGAACAGCAGCGATTGCGGGCAGTGCAGGGAGTTGGGGCTGGCGATATACACCGCGTCTATGGCATCGGACTGGGCCATGGTCTCGAGCGAGTCGAAAAACTGCGTGACCTGATAGTTGGCGCCAAACGCCTGCGCCTGTTCCAGGGAGCGTGAATACACGGCGCTCAACTTGAGTTTGCCGCTTTCATGGGCGGCATCGATAAAACGTTCCGTAATCCAGTTGGTGCCGACAACGGCAAAGCGAATCATAGCGAGCTCCGGTCCAGCCTAAAACCGCAGATTATCACGCCCTCAGTCGCTATGCATACAGCTCGCCGAACAGCGAAAGGTGCGTCAGATACAGCCGGGTATCGAACTCCAGCTGGTGGTAATCCGGCTCCATATGGCAGCACAGGCTGTAGAACGCCTTGTTATGATCTTTCTCTTTCAGATGCGCCAGCTCATGCACCACGATCATGCGCAGGAACGGCTCGGGCGCGACCTTGAACACCGTCGCCACGCGGATTTCCGCCTTGGCCTTCAGCTTGCCGCCCTGCACGCGCGAGATGGCGGTGTGCAGGCCCAGCGCATGTTTCATGACGTGGATCTTGCTGTCGTAGGCCACCTTGCTCAGCGGCTGGGCGTTGCGCAGATACTGGTTTTTCAGATCGACGGTAAACTGATACAGCGATTTGTCGGTGGTGCAGTCGTGCACCTGCGGATAGCGCTGCAGCAGCACTTCCCCCAGCCGATTCTGATGGATCAGTTGCTGCACCTGGCTTTGCAGATGCGTTGGGTAGCCTTGCAGGTAGGCGAGTTCGATGTCATGCATGAGTGATATTGCGCCTCAGTATTTCTTTGATCGGCCGCAGCCGCACACGCTGCGCATCGGCCTGTCTGGCTTCCCAGCGATCGTGCGCCGCCTGCAGGTTTAGCCAAAAGTCAGCGGTCGTTTCGAACAGATCGGCAAACAGATTGGCCTCGGCAACGCTCATGCGTCGATGCCCGTTGCACAGGCGATTGACGGTGGCGCGGGTGACGCCCAATACCTTTGCCAGTTCCTCCTGGCCGATGCCTAGCGGCGTTAAATATTCTTCCTGCAGCACTTCTCCCACCGTGGTGGGTTCGCGAGTCGTGGTTTCCAACATAGGTACCCCCTCGTTCAGGTATCTTGATGAGGATCGAGGTAAATTTTTTCAGCGGCATCATGCCGCCACTGAAACATCAGCCGCCAGTGCATATTGACGCGCAGACTTGACCATCCCTGAAATGGTCCGGATAGCCGCTTGTAATAGTTACCCGTGGGGTGATGCAAATCACGCTCTTGCTGCGCGGCGGCCAACATATCGAGTTTTCTGGCCAACTGTCGCTCAAGCGCGCCGGGGATCAGACGGCTGCGCCTGCCTTCCAGATAGAACTGCTCCAGATAGCGATCGCGGAAAGATTTAATCATGCTTTCCCCCTTCCATAGGGACTGCCAGTGTAACATTTAAAGTTACACCCCGTCAGGTTAAAAAAACGTCGACATGGGTGCTCGGGAGGGAAAGGTTAATGTTGTTAAAGGAGAAAAGGGGCACGGGTTTTCAGATACGCGGCGCAATACGCAATTTATCCGAAAAAACATTTTACTGACGGGCGTTTTTAGGGGATAAACAGCCCAAATTTTATCAGTCAGGAGGGGCAATGAGCCAACTCGATCTGGGAACACAGCAACTTGAGCTGGAGCGTTATCCCCAACAGGAAGAATCCACCCAACTGCAGGCGTGGGAAGCGGCGGACGAATATCTGCTGCAACAGCTTGAAAACGTAGATATCGGCGGCCGCCCGGTGCTGATTTTCAACGATAACTTCGGCACCCTGGCCTGTGCGTTGCACGCGCATCGCCCTTACAGCGTCAGCGACTCGTACATGAGCCAGCTGGCGACGCGCCACAACCTCAAGCTCAACGGTCTGGATCCCGAGCAGGTCACGCTGCTGGACAGCCTGGCCGAGCTGCCGGCGGCGCCGGCGGTGGTGCTGATTCGCGTGCCGAAAGCGCTGGCGCTGCTGGAACAGCAGTTGCGCGCGCTGCGCCACGTCGTGACCGAAGACACGCTGATCGTTGCCGGCGCCAAAGCGCGCGACGTGCACACCTCGACGATGCAGCTGTTTGAAAAAGTGCTGGGCCCAACGCGTACCAGCCTGGCGTGGAAGAAGGCGCGCCTGATCTTCTGCCAGGCGGCGGACATCGTTCCGCCGGCGGCAGCGGAAACCACCAACTGGACGCTGGACGGCACCGATTGGCTGATCCACAACCACGCCAACGTCTTCTCGCGCGGCAGCCTGGATATCGGCGCGCGCCTGTTTATGGAGCATCTGCCGCGCGGCTTGAACGGCCATATCGTCGATCTGGGCTGCGGCAACGGCGTGATTGGTTTGACGGCGCTGGCGCAAAACCCGGAAGCGCAGGTGACCTTTGTCGATGAATCTTACATGGCGGTGGCCTCCAGCGAGCTGAACGTGGAGCACAACCTGCCGCAAGAGCTGGATCGCTGTCAGTTTGAGGTGAACAACGCGCTGGCGGGCATCGAGCGCGAAAGCGTGCAGGCGGTGCTCTGCAACCCGCCGTTCCACCAGCAACACGCCATTACCGATCACACCGCCTGGCAGATGTTCTGCGACGCCAAGCGCTGCCTGCAGGTGGGCGGCGAATTGCGCATCGTCGGCAACCGTCACCTCGACTACCATCAGAAACTCAAGCGCCTGTTCGGCAACTGCACGCTGGTGGCCTCGAACAAGAAGTTCGTGATCCTTCGAGCGGTGAAATCCGGCGCGCGTCGCTGAGCGTGAATAACAAGGGGCGCCGGGCGCCCCTCAGTCTGCAGACAAAGGAGGAAAAAGCGTGGTTTTTCCCCCTTTGTGGTTATCAGCCGAAAATCAATAAATTGATTTTCCTTGTTTTCTTTTCGCTGCTCTCTGCCAACCCGGCATGGGGATGAGGTTTGTCATCAATATCAGGGGCGCCGGGCGTCCCTTTTTTATAGCGTCATCGCCAACCGCGTGCCCTGATCGATCGCGCGGCGGGCGTCCAGCTCGGCGGCCACGTCGGCGCCGCCGATCAGGTGCACGGTTTTTCCCATTGCCAGCAGCGGCTGCTGCAGTTCGCGGCGCGGTTCCTGCCCGGCGCAAATGACCACCGTGTCCACCGGCAGGCAGCTGTCTTGCTCGGCGCGGGTGATGTGCAGCCCTTCGTCGTCGATCAGCCGATAGCTGACGCTGTTGAGCATCTTCACGCCGCGCATCGCCAGGCTGGCGCGGTGGATCCAACCGGTGGTTTTCCCCAGGCCTTCGCCCACTTTGCTGGTTTTGCGTTGCAACAGGTAGATCTGCCGGGCGGCGCGCGGCGCCTGCGGCCCTTGCTCCGCCAGCCCGCCGCGCTGCTCAAGGCGCCCGTCGATGCCCCATTCGCGATTGAATTCCGCCTGATCCAGGCTGCTGGACACGCCGTGCTGGCTGAGGTACTCGGCGGTATCGAAGCCGATGCCGCCGGCGCCGACGATCGCCACCCGCTGGCCGACCGGTTTTTTATCGCGCAGCACGTCCAGATAGCTCAGCACCTTGGCGTGCCCGATGCCGGGAATATCCGGGGTGCGCGGCACGATGCCGCAGGCGAGGATCACCTCATCGAATTCGCTTAAATCCGCCGCTTCGACCTTGACGCCCAGCCTGACCGTCACTTCACGCAGCGCCAGCTGGCGGCGGAAGTAACGCAGGGTTTCATGGAATTCTTCCTTGCCGGGGATCTGCTTGGCGATGTTGAACTGGCCGCCGATCTGCTCGGCGGCGTCGAACAGCGTCACCCGATGGCCGCGGCTGGCGGCGGTGGTGGCAAACGCCAGCCCGGCGGGGCCGGCGCCGACCACCGCCAGTTTTTTCGGTTTTTCCGCCATCGTCAGCGGCATTTCGGTTTCACGGCAGGCGCGCGGGTTGACCAGACAGGAAGTCAGCTTGCCTTCAAAGATCTGGTCGAGACAGGCCTGGTTGCAACCGATGCAGGTATTGATCTCGTCGGCGCGCCCCTCGGCGGCTTTCTGCACAAAGGCGGCGTCGGCGAGGAACGGGCGCGCCATCGACACCATATCGGCGCAGCCGTCCGCCAGCACCTGCTCGGCCACCGCCGGATCGTTGATGCGGTTGGTGGTGATCAGCGGGATGCTGACCTTGCCCATCAGCTTGCGGGTCACCCAGCTGAATCCGGCGCGCGGCACCATGGTGGCGATGGTCGGAATACGTGCTTCGTGCCAGCCGATGCCGGTATTGATGATCGTGGCGCCCGCCTGTTCGATCGCCAGCGCCAGCTGCTCGATCTCCTCCCAACTGGAGCCGTCTTCCACCAGATCAAGCATCGACAGCCGGTAGATCAGAATGAATTCCGGGCCCACGGCCTGGCGTACCGCCCTGACGGTCTCGACGGCGAACCGCATGCGGTTGGTGAAGCTGCCGCCCCATTGGTCGTCGCGCTGGTTGGTGCGCGTCGTCAAGAATTGGTTGATCAGGTAGCCTTCGGAACCCATCACTTCAACGCCGTCGTAGCCGGCCTGCTGCGCCAGCGCCGCGCAGCGGGCGAAGTCGGCGATGGTCTGCGCGATCTCCGCTTCACTCAGGGCGCTCGGCGTAAACGGGTTGATTGGCGCCTGCAGCGCGGAAGGGGCCACCAGCTTGGGTTGATAGCTGTAGCGGCCGGTGTGCAGGATCTGCAGCGCAATTTTGCCGCCCGCCCGGTGGACGGCCTCGGTTACCGGGCGGTGGTGAGGCAATTGCGCCTCGCTGTTGAGGATCGAACCGCCGCGAAACACCACGCCCTGTTCGTTCGGGGCAATGCCGCCGGTGACGATCAGCGCCACGCCGGCGGCGGCGCGCTCGGCATAGAACGCGGCCAGGCGCTGCGGGCCGTCGGGCAGCTCTTCCAGGCCGGTATGCATCGATCCCATCAGCACCCGGTTTTTCAGGGTGGTGAAGCCGAGATCCAGCGGCGCCAGCAGGTGAGGGTAATTGCTCATTGCACTCTCCATCGTTCATCCCCCGCCTCTTTCAACCTGCAGCGTTGTTGCCTGCGTTCGCTCGCCCCAGTCACTTACTTGAGTAAGCTCCTGGGAACGCCCGAACTTGCCGCCTAGCTGCAGGTTGAAAGCGATTGGGGATGAGCATCTGTTATTATTATGTGAACACAAGTGGTCGGATGAGATAAATCTAGCCGTTGTCGCGCCGCTTGGGAATCTGCGTTGCGCCGAATGTGATAGATGTCATGAATCTCAGACTCTGTTTGCATAACGAACAAAAGATCGGTTAGCCTTTACGCGTTGCAAATTCCTTCTCTCTGCGGAGCCATTACCGAAAATGAACACCCACACCTGTTGATATCGTGTCCCACGCTGTGCGCTCTCGCGCCCCGTGGGGATGTTTTGATCTCATTCAGGAGTGCTTATGGCTCATTCAGCGCAGTCCCCTTATTTCGTTTTACATCAACTGACCTGCCAATTTGCTGACGGCGAAACGCTGTTCGGCCCGCTGGATCTTGCTTTCGACCGGCAGCGCTGCGGCCTGGTGGGGCGCAACGGCGTCGGCAAAACCCAGCTGCTGCGCCTGATCGCCGGGCTGGATCAACCGGGCAACGGGCACATCGAATCTCATGCCACAGTAGCTTACGTTGCACAGCAACCGGAGATCGCGCCGCACACCACGCTGGCCCAGCTGTTGGGCTATGGTGAGGCGTTCGCCGCGCTGGCGCGTCTCGAGCAGGGGCGGCCGCTGGTGGACGATATCGATCGTCTGGAAGGGCGCTGGGATCTCCACGATCGCCTGCAAAACGCCTTTGCCGCTGCCGGGCTGCCGGCCTTCGATCCGTTGCGATCCGCCAGTTCGCTGAGCGGCGGCGAGCGGATGCGCGCGGCCCTGTGCGGCGCCTTGCTGGGCGAGGCGGATTTTCTGCTGCTGGATGAACCGACCAACCACCTCGACAGCGCCGGGCGCGCCTGGCTGTATCAACAGCTGGATCAGTGGCGGGGCGGGTTGCTGATCGCCAGCCATGACCGGCAGCTGCTGGCGCGCATGGAGCGCATCGTCGAACTGACGCCCGGCGCGCTGCGCAGCTACGGCGGCAACTATGATGACTACCGGCGCCAGCGCGATACGGAGCAGCAGGCGGCGCGCGCCGATCTGGAGCATGCGCGCGAGGAGCGCCGCCGCACCCGCGCCCGCCAACAGAAAGAGCACGACATGAGCCAGCGGCGCTCGGCGCAAACGCTGCGCGTCGTCGATACGCTGAATATCGCCTCTTTCGAACGGGTGGCCTACAAGTCGGCGGCGAAGGAGAGCCTCGGCACGCTGCGCAAACAGCATCAGGATCGGCGCGACAGCCTCGATGCGGCGGTGCGCGAAGCCTACCAGCGGGTGGAAGAAGAACAGCCGGTGTTGCTGGCGCTGCCCGGCAGTGAAGTGAACGCAAACAAGCAGGTGCTGGTGCTCGAGCGGCTGCAGTTGCCGTTCGTCAGCGCGCCGCCGCTGGATTTGCGGATCGACGGTCCGATGCGCGTGGCGTTGACCGGCCCCAACGGCTGCGGCAAATCCACCTTGCTGAAGACCGTTCTCGGTCAGTTGGCGGCGCTTTCCGGCCATTGTCATTGCCCGCTGTCGACGGCCTACCTCGATCAAACCCTGTCGCAGCTCGATCCGGGCCTGTCAGTAATGGAACATCTGGGGCTGCAGGATTCGCCGTTGGCGGAAGGGGCGTTGCGCACCCGGCTGGCGCAGCTGCAGCTTGGCGCGGATCGCATCGCGTTGCCGCTGGGCTCGCTGAGCGGCGGAGAACGGCTGAAGGCGGCGCTGGCCTGTGCGCTCTGGCGGCGACAACCGGCGCAGCTGCTGTTGCTCGACGAGCCGACCAACCACCTGGATCTGGCGTCGTCGCTGGCGATCGAAACCGCGCTGGCGGATTTCCCCGGCGCGATGCTGGTGGTGTCGCACGACGAAGACTTCCTGCAGGCGTTGCGGCCCACGCACCGCCTGTACCGACAGGCGGACGGCTGGCGGTTTCAGGCCTGGTGAGGCAGGCGGGCGGCGCGCTGACTTAGTGCGGGGCGTTGATGCACGCCAGCAGTTGGGTGAAGGCGGCGGCCATTTGCTCTTCCGGCACGCAGGCAAAGCCCATCAGCAGGCCGCGCCGGCGGTTGGGCAGCATGTAGTAGCGCGACAGCGGCCTCACCAGCACCCCTTGCGCGCCGGCGGCGGCGGCGATCGCCACGTCGTCGGCCTCGTCCGGCAGGTTGAGGATCAGGTGCAATCCGGCGTTGCTGTTGAACTCGCTGAGCGCCTGTTTGCCGAGGTGCCGTTCGATCAATCCGGTCAGGAAGGCGCGCCGCCGGGCGTACAGCAGTCGCATGCGACGGATATGCGCCGTGTAGTGCCCCGCCTGAATAAACTCCGCCAGCGCGCTCTGGATCAGCAGGTGCCCGCCGCGGTACAGCTCGGCGTGGGCGGTTTTCAGCGCCTGCACCAGCGGCGGCGGCAATACCACATAGCCGAGACGCAGCGCCGGGTAGAGCGTTTTGCTGAAGGTGCCGATGTAGATCACCGGCGCATCGGCTTCCAGCCCCTGCAGCGCTGGGATCGGTTGGCCGGAAAAGCGGAATTCGCTGTCGTAATCGTCTTCGACGATCCAGCCGCCGGCGTTCCGCGCCAGCGCCAGCAGCCGTTGGCGGCGCGCCAGGCTCATCACCGAGCCGAGCGGATATTGGTGCGACGGGGTGACGAAAATCAGGCGGGGCGGCGTCGTTGGCTGCTCCGGCGGCACCAGCCCGGCCTCGTCCACCGCCAGCGGGCAGATGTTCAGCGCATTGATGCGCAGGATATTGCGGATCCCCCAATAGCCCGGCTCTTCGATCCAGGCATCATCCCCCGGATTGCACAACATGCGCGTCACCAGATCGATCGCCTGATGGATGCCTTCAGTGATCAGGATCTGTTCCGGCGAGCAGCGCACCGAGCGCGCCACCCGTAAATACTCCACCAACGCATGCTGCAGCTCCGGGCTGCCGCCCTGATTGCTGTAGGTCAGCCGCTGCGGCGTCGGGCGGCGGCTGAGGCGCGCCTGGATCTTGCTGAACAGCTGATGAGGAAAGGCGTTGACGTCGGGGACGCCGGGAATGAACGCCCCCCACTGTTTGGGGCTGGCGCTGGCGTGGTGCAGCAGCGTGGCGCCGCGCTCCGACAGGTCGACGCGCCGCGGTTGCCCGCTGCCGTCCGCCGGAGCGCCGCCGGTGGACAGGCAGCTGTCCGGCACCGTGTCGGCGACGAAGGTGCCGCTGCCGGCGCGCGCCGACACGTAGCCCTCCGCCAGCAGTTGTTCATAAACGGTTAACACGGTGTTGCGTGACAGGCTGAGCTCCTGCGCCAGATCGCGCGAGGCGGGCAGGCGGCTGGAGGGCGGCAGGCTGCCATCGAGAATGCTGGTGCGGATCGCGTTGTAAAGCCGCTTGTGCAGCTTGTCATCGGGCTGTTCGCCGAGGCGCTGCAGCAACAGATCACCACTCAATGAGCGCAATTGGATCCCTCAATTATTCGTAACTGGCACTCGATTATAGGGCCACATCCTGTTTAAATAAACGTCATTGTTTCACGAATGTGAACGAAACGTGTAACTGGCACCGACCGGAGAGAACAGCATGAAAAACGCAGAATTGAACCAACGCCGTCAGGACGCCACCCCGCGCGGAGTGGGCGTGATGTGTGGCTTTTACGCCGAGCGCGCAGAGAACGCTACGCTGTGGGATGTGGAAGGCAAGGAAGTGATCGACTTCGCCTCGGGGATTGCGGTGCTGAACACCGGCCATCGCCACCCGAAAGTGATCGCCGCAATTGAAAAGCAGCTGCAGGCCTTCACCCACACCGCCTATCAGATCGTTCCTTACGAAAGCTATGTCTCGTTGGCGGAGCGCATCAACCAACGCGCGCCGATCGCCGGTCCGTGTAAAACAGCTTTCTTCACCACCGGCGCGGAAGCGGTGGAAAACGCGGTGAAGATTGCCCGCGCTTACACCGGCCGTCCGGGCTTGATCACCTTCGGCGGCGGCTTCCACGGCCGCACCTATATGACCATGGCGCTGACCGGCAAAGTGGCGCCTTACAAACTGGGCTTTGGCCCATTCCCCGGCTCGGTGTTCCACGGCCAGTACCCGAACGCGCTGTACGGCGTGACCACCGAAGACGCGATGAACAGCCTGGATCGCCTGTTTAAAGCGGATATCGATCCCAAGCAGGTGGCGGCCATTGTGCTGGAGCCGGTGCAGGGCGAGGGCGGTTTCAACGTGGCGCCGGCCGATTTCATGCAGGCGCTGCGCGCGCTGTGCGACCAGCACGGCATCCTGCTGATCGCCGACGAAGTGCAGACCGGCTTCGCCCGTACCGGCAAGCTGTTCGCCATGGAGCACTACAGCGTTAAGCCCGATTTGATCACCATGGCGAAAAGCCTGGCGGGCGGCATGCCGCTGTCGGCGGTGGCGGGCCGCGCCGAGGTGATGGACGCGCCGGCGCCGGGCGGGCTGGGCGGCACCTATGCCGGTAACCCGCTGGCGGTGGCCGCCGCGCACGCGGTGCTGGACGTGATTGAAGAAGAGCAGCTGTGCCAGCGCGCCGAGCGCTTGGGGCAGCACCTGGTGGAAGTGTTGCAGCAGGCGTGCAAAACCAGCCCGGCGATCGCCGATGTGCGCGCGCAGGGATCGATGGTGGCGGTGGAGTTCAACGATCCGGCTACCGGCAAGCCTTCGGCGGAGATCACCCGTCAGGTGCAGCAGAAGGCGATGGAGGAAGGGCTGCTGCTGCTGAGCTGCGGTGTGAACGGCAACGTGATCCGCTTCCTCTACCCGCTGACCATTCCGGACGATCAGTTCACCAAGGCGATGGGCATCCTGTCCCGCGCGCTGGCCCACTAAGGAGCGAACGGCATGAAATTGAACAATCCCGAGCTGTTGCGCAGCCAGTGTCTGATCAACGGCGAATGGTGCGATGCCCTGAGCGGCAAGCGCGAAGCGGTGATCAACCCGGCCACCGGCGCCGAGCTGGCCAGCATTCCGCTGGTCAGCGAAGAGGAAACCCAGCAGGCGATCGCGGCGGCGCAGCGGGCGCAAAACGACTGGAAACAGCTGACCGCCAAGCAGCGTTCCGCGCTGCTGTTGGCCTGGGCCGACAAGGTGCTGGCCGCGCAGGAAGATCTGGCGCAGCTGATGACCGCCGAGCAGGGCAAATCGCTGGCGGAAGCGCGCGGCGAAGTGGCCTACGCCGCGTCGTTCATCACCTGGTTCGCCGAAGAGGCCAAGCGGGTGGACGGCGCGGTATTGCAGGCGCCGCAGGCTTCGCAGCGCCTGGTGGTGGTGAAGCAGCCGATCGGCGTGTGCGCGGCCATCACCCCGTGGAATTTCCCGGCGGCGATGATCACCCGCAAGGTGGCGCCGGCGCTGGCGGCCGGTTGCGCCATCATCGTCAAACCGGCCGAGCAAACGCCGCTGACCGCACTGGCGCTGGCCAAGCTGGCGCAGGACGCCGGCATTCCCGCCGGCGTGTTGCAGGTGGTGACCGGCGAAGCGGCACAGGTGGGCAAGGTGTTGTGCGACAGTCCGGTAGTGCGCAAGCTGAGCTTTACCGGCTCGACCGAGGTCGGCCGCATCCTGATGGCGCAGTGCGCGCCGAGCATCAAGAAACTGTCGCTGGAGCTGGGCGGTAACGCGCCGGTCATCGTGTTCGACGACGCCAATCTGGACGCGGCGGTGGCGGGCATCATGGCCTCCAAGTTCCGCAACAGCGGCCAGACCTGCGTGTGCGCTAACCGCATCTACGTGCAGGACGGCATCTACGAGCGGCTGGCGGAGAAACTGGTGGCGGCGGTCGAGCAGTTGAAAGTCGGCGACGGCAGCCAGGAAGGCACCACCCAGGGGCCGCTGATCGACAGCGATGCGGTAGCGAAGGTGCAGAGCCATATCGACGACGCGCTGATCAAAGGGGCGCAGATCGCCACCGGCGGCCAGCCGCACGCGCTGGGCGGCACCTTCTTCCAGCCGACGGTGGTGACCGGCGTAACGCAGAAGATGCGCTTCGCCAAAGAAGAGACCTTCGGGCCGGTGGCGCCGCTGTTCCGCTTCCATGACGAGGCGGAAGCCATCGCCATGGCCAACGACACCGAATTCGGCCTGGCCGCCTACCTGTTCACGCAGAACGCCGCGCGCCAGTGGCGCGTGCCGGAAGCGCTGGAGTACGGCATGGTCGGCATCAACACCGGGCTGATTTCCAACGAAGTGGCGCCGTTCGGCGGCGTGAAACAGTCAGGGCTCGGGCGTGAAGGATCGCGCTACGGGATAGAAGAATATTTGGAGCTGAAATACCTGTGTATCGATGTGAGCCGTTGAGCGTCAGGACGTTAACCCATCCCGGCGGCCAGCGTCGCCGGGCGATAAAGGATGATGCATGTCTGATAATATCTCTGTTTCTCCGGCGCTTGCCGCCGGGGTGCGAGCACCTGCACCCGCCAAATCGTTAAGTTTCCTCGAAGGGGTGGCGATGATCGTCGGCACCAACATCGGCGCCGGGGTGCTCTCCATCGCCTACGCCTCCAGCAAGGCCGGTTTCCTGCCGCTGCTGTTTTGGCTGGTGCTGGTGGGGAGCCTGACCACCATCACCATGCTGTACGTTGCCGAATCTACGTTGCGCACCCGCGCGCATCTGCAGCTGAGCGGGCTGGCGAAGCGCTACGTCGGCGGCCTGGGCGCCTGGCTGATGTTCGCTTCGGTGTGCGTCAACAGCGTCGGGGCGCTTACCGCCTACATGACCGGCAGCGGCAAGCTGCTGCAATCGCTGTTCGGCATCTCGCCGGCGCTGGGCAGCCTGCTGTTCTTCGTGCCCGCCGCCGGCGTGCTGTACCTCGGTTTGAAAGCGATCGGCCGCGGCGAAAAGTTCATCAGCATCGGCATGGTGGTGATGTTGACCGTGCTGGTAGCGGCGACGCTGCTGAAAGACACCACCCAGATGCGCAACCTGCTGGACGGCGACTGGCGCTATATGGTGCCGGTGTTCAACGTGGTGGTGTTCTGCTTCTCGGCGCAGTACATCGTGCCGGAGATGGCGCGCGGCTTCGCCGACAAGCCGGAACAACTGCCGAAGGCGATCATCGTCGGCATGGTCGTGACCTTCATTTTGCTGGCGGCGGTGCCGATGTCGGTGATTGCGCTCAGCGGGCTGGATGACATCTCCGATGTGGCCACCATTTCCTGGGGCCAGGCGCTGGGGCAGTGGGCGTTCTTCTCCGCCAACATCTTCGCGCTGTGCGCGATGCTGACCTCGTACTGGGGGTTGGGCGGCAGTTTTCTGACCAATATTTTCGACAAGTTTAGGCTGGGCAACGACGAGCTGCCGCTGCGCCGTTTCGGCGTGCTGCTGCTGGTGGTGGTGCCGCCGTTCGCGCTGGCTTACAGCGGGCTGGTGTCGTTCGTCAACGCGCTCTACTTCGCCGGGGTGTTCAGCGGGGTGATCCTGTCGATCATGCCGATGCTGATCTTGCGCGGCGCGCGCAAACACGGTGACCAGACCCCGCGCTGGCAGTGCAACTGGATCACGCACCCGCTGCTGCAGGTCAGCATTGTGTTGCTGTACCTGGCCAGCGCGGTGTACGCCATCGCTTCATTGTTAGGCTATCTGCCCTCTGGATGGTGATTTGCCTTCCCTCAAGCAGTGATGTTGTTTCTCGGCATTGAGAACGGCGGCGTCGTGGCCGCCGATTTTTTTCTCAGGCGCGCCGTTTTTCCGACAACGCCAACCAGGCCTGCACCGACGGGCGCTGCCACTGCTTGTGCGCATAGTGGCGCACGCGCTCCGGCACCGGATCGCCGTGCATCACCAGCCGGTTGAGCATCAGCGCCAGATCGGTGTCGGCGATGCACCACTCCCTGAACAGATTATCCTGCCCGTGGCTCAGCAGCTTTTCCACGGCGGCGATCAGCTTGCGCGCGGCCTCCTGCGCGGCTTCGGACAGCGGCGGGAACTTGCCGTTGTTGAACACTACCTCGGTCGAACGCTCGGCGCGGATCGGCAGCAGATCGCTGCGCAGCCAGGCCTGGATCTCGCGCGCCTTGGCGCGCAGCTTCACGTCGCGCGGGTACACGGCGTGGGCCGGGTGGATGTCTTCCAGGTATTCGGCGATCGCCGAAGACTCTGAGAGCTGGAATTCGCCGATCGCCAGCGTCGGCACCCGGCGAGTGAGCGACAGCGCCGCGTAGGCCGCCTCTTTGTTCTCTTCTTTCGCCAGATCCACCGGCTTCACGGTGAACGGAATGCCTTTTTCCGTCAGCACGACAAAGGCGGACATGGCGTACGGGCTGAAAAATTCACTATCGGTATAAAGTTCGGTGATCGGTTGAGACATCGGCGGTTCCTCGGGGTTAAGGGGGGGAACATTCATCATTGTTGAGGGGAGGCTAAAAATCAATCTGTTAGCCTAAAAGTTCTTGGGCGGCGCGGTTTACGGCGCCGTGAGTTCCTTCAGGATGATGTGATATATTTGTTGCCAACACGTGAATTGAGCCGTATTGGGTAACATGAAGACGCAGTGGATAGAACGGGTGAAAGTGGGATGCGCGCGCCTGTGGCCGCACCCGCTGGCGGTGGGCAAACGAGAGATGCTGATTTCCAGCGTCGGCGCCGGTTTGGGGCTGATGCTCGCCGGCTGGATCAGCCACTTTATTTTGGGCGAGGTGAACCTGGGGTTTATCGCGCCGATGGGCGCTTCGGCGGTGCTGCTGTTCGGCGTGCCCAACAGCCCGTTGGCGCAGCCCTGGTCGATCGTCGGCGGCAATGCGCTGGCGGCGACGGTGGGCGTCAGCGCCGGTCTTCTGATCCCCGATCCCGGCCTGGCCTGCGGCGCGGCGGCGGCAGTGGCCATCGGCCTGATGTTCAAGCTGCGCTGCCTGCATCCACCCGGCGGCGCGGTGGCGCTGACCGCCATCCTCGGCGGCCCCGGCATTCACCAGATGGGCTACCACTTTGTGTTGTACCCGGTGCTGCTGAACTCGGTGCTGCTGGCGGCGGTGGCCATTCTGTTCAATAACCTGGCCGGGCGGCGCTACCCGCACGCGCTGGCGCCGGCGGAGGCCAAACCGGCCAATCTGCCGATCGATGCCGTTTCCATTACCCGCGCCGATCTGCACGAGGCGCTGATGGAGGGGGATCTGTTCGATATCGACGAGGACGATCTGCAGGAGATCCTGCTGCGCGCCGAGCAACTGGCGCATCAGCGGCAAAGCAAGATTGCCTGATCAGCCCAGCGTTTTGCGGTAAAACACCACCCGTTCCGTTTCGGCAAAGCCCAGCGCTGCATGCAGGCGTTGGGAGTCCAGGTTGGCGATGTCGGTATCCGACGCCAGCTCGCTGCACCCCTGTTGCTTCGCCCACTCCTGCACCTGCGCGATCAGGTGCGCGGCCCAGCCCTGTCGACGGGCGCATTCGACGGTGTAAATCCCTTCCAAAAACGCCACCGGCGACGATTCGCAGCCGTTGACGTAATCGTGGCGCAGCGCGACCTCGGCAAAGCCAACGAAAGCGCCGTCCAGCCCCCGGGCCATAAACGCGGTGTGATGCGGCGAAGCCAATATTTCGCGCATCTCCGCGCGGTGCTCTTCCAACGGACAAGTGGGCCACAGCGCTGAGCGCAGCGCCAGCCAGGCGTCGAGGTTGTCGTGGTCGCAGTTGACGATCATGCGGGGTCCTTTTGAGTCGGAATAAATCAGGCATGCCGAGAGGGAAGTGTGGCACGGCAGCGGGAAACAAAAAAGCCATTATGCCGAGGGGCGCCCTTCATTAGGATGAAAGGGGTGTTGATATTTTAAGCGAAGTTAGTATAGGGTACGGCTAGGGCGCTGATAAGGGATTGTTATGGATGCGAAAGCCGTAGCTCAAGGAATTCTTGAGGGAATAGAGTCTTTACCAAGGGGCATTGCCTATAGTGCTCGTAGGACATGGCAGGGAGCAGGGCTCGGCGGTCGAGAGCTTAAGCGCCGCAATGAAATCGAAACGGAACGGTTCATCAAGGTCGTTCGTGCCGGCTATGGTATCGAAGCCCCGCTACGTGAGCTGATAGCGGTGATTATCCGTGACTGCTATCAGCGGATGGATCTGCAAACACAAACCGTGCTAAGCCAAAAATTAAACCATGTAGAGGGTTATCTTACAGGACGTATGGGGACGCAGTTCATTCTGGTTTAGCAAATCACACACCATATTTTGAAAAAGGTTATCGGCAGCACACTTTTCAAATGGGTATTCAAAGGTGTCACCATTGCTGGGCTAAACATCATTCTTTTACAAGGAATTATTGAACAGGCCGCCGTTTCTTCGCGTCGTTTGCGGGAACAATATCCCTCAACGTACCATAAGCTCACGCCACGAAATTTGGACATGATCTACTTTCTGGCGGAGGAGTATCTTGAACCCTTTGTTGCCTATACCAGCAAATCGAAAATGTTCTGTGAAGGTGTGAATCATGAGCTATCTAAAGTCTTGGGGCAGTAAGCTCGGTAAAGGATTGTCGCACCTTGTGGAAGCGATTTTGGGCGGGATATTTTCTGTCGCTGCGTTTGGCTCACTGTTCTGGTTCGACGAATGGTGGCAACGAATTCTGAGCGCGGCAATATTCCTGTTACTGGTGTTTGTCACTATTGCTTTGTGTAGCCTTGTGAGAGGCGACCGATAGCGGATAGATCAATCAAAAGCCAGCGGTTGGATTTTAACTAATGGTTAAGTGATGATGACTTCCTATCGTTAAGTAATAAAATCAATGAACTGGCTAAAATCCTTTCTTGTGAAGTTCGTTAAATTTGTTGGCCGACAAACTGCTGACTTGGCTGAGTCCATAGTCATTGGCCTGTTCTCTATAGCGGCATTTGTTGCCTTGTTCTGGTTTGATGAGTGGTGGAAATATATCGCTGCGGCTGTCGCGATCTTCTTTGCCGGCTTCCTGGTAAGTCTGGCTATAGGCTGGTTAAGAAGGGAAAGATAGCTGAGAGTGTTGGCATACCGCCGCCATTTTGCCGCCACTGTGAGCAAGAAATAAAAAAGCCACTTCGAGAAAAGTGGCTTTTTTATATGATTTTAGAGCTAAAATTTGGTGGCCCCTGTTGGGTTTGAACCAACGACCAAGCGATTATGAGTCGCCTGCTCTAACCACTGAGCTAAGGGGCCAAGCCGCGAGATTATAGGGAATCCTTAAGCATCGGTCTACTGTTACCCGCCCGTATGTTGCTTTTCTGCGCAGTTCTAGCCTGTTGTAATTGCTGGCGGATTTTGCGATAACCGCAGTAAATCCCTGCAATGGACTCACGATACTCATGGAACTTCTGGCGCCCAATCTGCGGGTGGTGTTTTGCGGCATCAACCCCGGCCTCTCTTCCGCCCATCAGGGCTATCCTTTTGCCAACGGCAGCAACCGCTTCTGGAAGGTGATCCATCAGGCCGGCTTTACCGAGAGCCAGCTGGCGCCGGAGCAGTGGCAGCAGCTGAAGGACAACGGCTGCGGCATTACCGCGCTGGTGGCGCGCCCGACGGTGGCGGCCAGCGAGCTGTCGCGCGACGAGTTGCGCAGCGGCGGTGAGGCGCTGCAAGAGAAGATCCTGCGCTATCAGCCGCGCGCGCTGGCGATCTTGGGCAAGCAGGCGTTCACCACCGCCTTCGGGGTGAAAAACGCGCCCTGGGGCAAGCAGACGATGATGCTGGGAGAAACCGAGGTCTGGGTATTGCCCAACCCCAGCGGATTGAATCGCGCCACGCTGGAACAACTGACCGCCAGCTATCGCGAGCTGTTCCTGGCGCTGCAATGAGATAAGGGGAGTGTGCGATGACATCGATGATGAAAGGCTGTTTGATGGCGCTGCTGTTGGTGACCGGCGCCGCACAGGCGGGGCATTCGCCCCAGGAAGCGCGCAACAAGCAGAACGTGCTGGAGTTTTATCGGCAGGGGCTGAACAACAAGGATTTTGCGGCGGCGCGGCCGTTTTTGGGCGAACAATACAAACAGCATAACCCCAATGCCAAAGACGGCGTGGCGGGTTTTCGTCAATTTGTCGAGCTGCTGAAAACGCGCTACCCCAACTCGCACCGTGAAGTTAAACAGGCGTTCGTCGACGGCGACTTCGTGATTTTGCATGTGGAAGTCAGCGGGCGCGAGGCCGGTAAAACCGCGGCGATCGTCGATATCTTCCGTCTGGACAGCGCCGGAAAGATCGTTGAACACTGGGACGTGACGCAGCCGGTGCCGGAGAAAACTGCCAGCGGCAACGGCATGTTCTGAGGCATAAAAAAACCCCGGCAGGCCGGGGTTTTTGTTTTGGGTGCGGCAGCCGGACTTAGTCGTCCAGGAAGCTGCGCAGCACTTCGGAGCGGCTAGGGTGACGCAGCTTGCGCAGCGCCTTGGCTTCGATCTGACGAATACGCTCACGGGTAACGTCAAACTGCTTGCCTACCTCTTCCAGCGTGTGATCGGTGTTCATGTCGATGCCGAAACGCATGCGCAGCACTTTCGCTTCGCGCGCGGTCAGGCCGGCCAGCACGTCGTGGGTGGCGGAACGCAGGCTTTCCGAGGTCGCGGAATCCAGCGGCAGCTCGAGGGTGGTATCCTCGATGAAGTCGCCCAGATGCGAATCTTCGTCGTCGCCGATCGGCGTTTCCATCGAGATTGGCTCTTTGGCGATCTTCAGCACTTTGCGGATCTTGTCTTCCGGCATCAGCATGCGCTCGGCCAGCTCTTCCTGCGTCGGCTCGCGGCCCATCTCTTGCAGCATCTGGCGCGAAATACGGTTGAGCTTGTTGATGGTCTCAATCATATGCACCGGAATACGGATGGTGCGCGCCTGGTCGGCGATGGAGCGGGTGATAGCCTGACGGATCCACCAGGTGGCGTACGTCGAGAACTTGTAGCCGCGGCGGTATTCGAACTTGTCTACCGCTTTCATCAGGCCGATGTTGCCTTCCTGGATCAGATCCAGGAACTGCAGGCCGCGGTTGGTGTATTTCTTGGCGATAGAAATAACCAGACGCAGGTTGGCCTCAACCATCTCTTTCTTCGCACGGCGGGCTTTCGCTTCACCGATCGACATGCGACGGTTGATGTCTTTGACCTGCTCGATGGTCAGGCCGGTCTCTTCTTCGATCTGACGCAGTTTCTGCAGGCTGCGCTGCACGTCTTCAGCAACGTCTTTCAGCTTTTCCGACCATGGCTTGGCCATCGCCAGCGCGGCTTCAAACCAGGAATCGCTGGTTTCGTTGCCGGCGAACAGGGTGACGAAGTTTTTCTTCGGCATTTTGCACTGTTCAACGCACAGCTTCATGATGATGCGTTCCTGGGTGCGAACGCGGTCCATCATGGTGCGCATGCTGTTGACCAGGAAGTCGAACTGTTTCGGCACCAGGCGGAACTGCTTGAACACTTCAGACAGCTTCAGGATCTCGTCCGCGGCGCTGGCGTGGCTGCGGCCGTTTTTCTTGATCACCAAACGCGTCGCTTCATACTGATCGCGCAACTCGGCGAACTTCTGACGCGCCAGCTCAGGATCGATGCTGTTATCGTCTTCGGTGTCGTCGTCTTCGTCGTCTTCATCTTCTTCGTCGTCGTCTTGCTCTTCGCTCGACAGTTCAGAACCGATGTGGGTCGCGGTGGGGGCGATGTCCTCTTCCGCGTTAGGATCGACGAAGCCGGTGATCAGATCGGACAGGCGCGCTTCACCCGCTTCGACGCGATCGTACTGCTCAAGCAGGTAGGTGATGGCTTCCGGGTATTCGGCAACCGAGCACTGTACCTGGTTGATGCCGTCTTCGATGCGCTTGGCGATGTCGATTTCGCCTTCGCGCGTCAGCAGTTCGACGGTGCCCATTTCGCGCATGTACATGCGCACCGGGTCGGTGGTGCGGCCGATTTCGGATTCCACGCTGGACAGAACCTGTGCGGCGGCTTCTTCCGCATCTTCGTCCGTGCTGTTCGAGTTTTCGGCGAGCAGCAGGTCATCGGCGTCCGGTGCTTCTTCCATCACCTGGATGCCCATGTCGTTAATCATCTGGATGATGTCTTCGATCTGATCGGAGTCGACGATATCTTCCGGCAGATGGTCATTGACCTCAGCATAGGTCAGATAGCCTTGCTCCTTACCACGGGTGACAAGTAGCTTCAGCTGTGACTGCGGGTTTTGCTCCATAAGACGGTATCCACACTTCAGAGTATTTAGGTTGGTGTCGGTCGGCGAAACCGCCAACAATAGCATTTGGGGCGTTTTCGTTATCGCCGCGGCCCACTATGGCGGCACTGTGCAGGGCTCTGCCCTCGCAATTATCGGCACTTAAGCCGTTTGGTATTCAGTTTTTCTTCGCTAAAACCTGGTTGAGAGAACGGACTTCTTCACGTTCCTCCGCGCTCAGACCGCGCGTTCTGGCCTGGGCGATCAGCGTTTCCAGCCGTTGCTCGAGCACCGAGTCGTACAGGCTGGCCAATGTATCCAAAAAGGTCTGCTCGACCATGTCCTCAACGATCATATGGTTCCAGGTCGCCAAGGTTTCAAGCTGCTGGCTGAATTTGTTGTCGCGATACAGCTCCAGCAATTGCCCGGTCGTCAGGCCCGGCTGCGCCAAACAGGTCTGCACCAGTTCGACGAACAGCGGCAATCCCGCCTGTTTGGTCTGCTCCAACCCTTCCAGCGAAGGGATAAGTGTAGCCAACTGCGGATTTTGCACCAGTAACCCTATCAGTATACGCATGGTTGTGCGTTTTAGCTGGGGCGCCTGATAAGGATTCGCATTTTCAGCCTGCTTGGGCATCAGCTTGTCGAGCTGGCTGTCGTCCAGCAGCCCCAGCTTGTTACCGAGCTCCTGGCGCAGGTACAAGCGCAACGTTTCGCCCGGCACCTGAGTAATCAGCGGCAGCGCCAGCGTGCTCAGCTTGGCGCGCCCGTCCGGGCTGCTCAGATCCACCTGCGGCAGCAGGCTTTCGAACAGGAACGTGGATAGCGGCTGCGCCTGCTCCATTCGTTGTTCGAAGGCTTCTTTGCCTTCCTTGCGCACCAGCGTGTCCGGGTCTTCGCCGTCGGGCAAAAACATGAACCGCAGCTGGCGCCCGTCATTCAGGTATGGCAGCGCGGTTTCCAGCGCCCGCCAGGCCGCTTCGCGGCCGGCGCGGTCGCCGTCGTAACAGCAGACGACGTTGTCGGTAGCGCGGAACAACAGCTGAATGTGTTCCGCCGTCGTCGAGGTGCCGAGCGAGGCGACGGCATAGTCGATGCCGAATTGCGCCAACGCCACCACGTCCATATACCCTTCCACCACCAGCAGCCGCTGCAGGTTAGGGTGGTTCTGCTGTGCTTCATACAGGCCGTACAGCTGGCGGCCCTTATGGAAAACTTCGGTTTCCGGCGAGTTCAGGTACTTCGGCATACCGTCGCCCAGGACGCGGCCGCCGAAGGCGATCACGCGCCCGCGCTTGTCGCGAATGGGGAACATCACCCGTTCGCGGAAACGGTCGTACGAACGCCCCTGATCGTTAGTCACCAGCATGCCGGCATCGTTCAATGCGCGGCGCGAGTCGGCGTCGCGGCCGAAACGCTTCAGGGCGTTGTCCCATCCCGCCGGCGCGAAGCCGATGGCGAAATGGCGAATAACGTCGTCACTCAATCCGCGCTGCTGCAAATAGCTGCGCGCCGGCGCCCCGGAGGACTGCTGCAGTGACTGTTGATAGAACGCGCTGAGCTGTTCCATCAGTTGGTACAGGCTCTGGCGCTGATGGCGCTCGATCTGGGTTGGCCCGGTGCCCGCTTCGTAAGGCACTTCCAGCCCGTGCATGGTCGCCAGTTCTTCGATGGTTTCGACAAACTCGAGTCGGTCGTAATTCATCAAAAAGTCGACGGCGTTGCCGTGCGCACCACACCCAAAACAGTGATAAAACTGCTTTTCGCCATTAACGGTAAAGGAAGGCGTCTTTTCGTGGTGGAACGGACAGCACGCGTGATAGTTCTTGCCTTGCTTCTTGAGCTTCACGCGGGCGTCGATCAAATCGACGATGTCGGTGCGAGCCAGCAAGTCATTGATAAATACGCGCGGAATTCGTCCAGCCATAAGCCCTTACTTCATTAGCCTATAAACGAGAACAAGCCGCGCATTCCTTTCGGAAAGCACGGCCTTCGTATGCAACTACTCGGTCTGCGCGATTTTGAAAATCAGAAATTCACGCGGTGGGGTTGCCCCCGAAGAATTAATACAGACGAGTGCGGCGTGCGTTTTCGCGAGCCAGTTTCTTCGCGTGACGTTTCACAGCAGAAGCTTTAGCGCGTTTACGTTCGGTAGTTGGTTTTTCATAAAACTCACGACGACGAACTTCAGCTAAAACACCCGCTTTTTCGCAAGAGCGTTTGAAACGACGCAGAGCAACGTCAAATGGCTCGTTTTCACGTACTTTAATTACCGGCATGTGCCTCTCACCTCAATAAAATTCGGTTTGCTGCTGGCCAAGCGCCAGCCTTTTCAAAATGGTGCGGAATTTTACTCCAATGGATGCTGCTTTGTAAAGCATCACAGCAAATTGAAACCCGCGTCGCTCTGCCGCAACGTGCGCAATTTTGCACCGGGCGCTGATTATAGACTAATCAGAAAAAAATGCTCGTGTTTAATCGCTCGGGCATTTTCTGGATGAATCATCGACATAGGCGCAAGCCGGTGACAAGATGCGCCGCATCGGCGGTAAATGCGGCGGAATGTGGTAGACTGGCGGCCGCACGTGAATGATGGGAAATGTAATGCGAGTACTGGGTATAGAAACGTCCTGCGATGAAACCGGAATTGCAGTGTATGACGATCAAACCGGTTTGTTGGCCAACCAATTATACAGCCAGGTGAAGCTGCACGCCGACTACGGCGGCGTAGTGCCGGAACTGGCCTCCCGCGATCACGTGCGCAAAACCGTGCCGCTGATTCAGGCGGCGCTGAAAGAGGCCAACCTGACCCCGGCCGATATCGACGGCGTGGCTTACACCGCCGGGCCGGGCCTGGTGGGGGCGCTGCTGGTCGGCGCTACCGTGGGGCGTGCGCTGGCGTTCGCCTGGAACGTGCCGGCGGTGCCGGTGCACCACATGGAAGGCCACCTGCTGGCGCCGATGCTGGAAGATAACCCGCCGGCGTTCCCGTTCGTCGCGCTGCTGGTCTCCGGCGGCCACACTCAGTTGATCAGCGTCACCGGCATCGGTGAATATGAACTGCTGGGCGAGTCGATCGACGATGCCGCCGGCGAAGCGTTCGACAAAACCGCCAAGCTGCTCGGCCTGGATTATCCCGGCGGGCCGATGCTGTCGAAGATGGCGCAGCAGGGCACGGCGGGGCGTTTTACCTTTCCGCGGCCGATGACCGATCGTCCGGGGTTGGACTTCAGCTTCTCCGGGCTGAAAACCTTTGCCGCCAACACCATTCGCTCCAACGGCAACGACGATCAGACGCGTGCCGACATCGCCCGCGCCTTCGAGGATGCGGTGGTGGATACGCTGGCGATAAAATGCAAACGCGCGTTGGATCAGACCGGCTTCAAACGCCTGGTGATGGCCGGTGGCGTGAGCGCCAACCGCACGCTGCGCGCCAAACTGGCGGAGATGATGCACAAGCGCGGCGGGGAAGTGTTCTATGCCCGCCCGGAATTTTGCACCGACAACGGCGCGATGATCGCCTATGCCGGCATGGTGCGCCTGAAGAGCGGCGCCAACCCGGCGCTGAGCGTTTCCGTGCGGCCGCGCTGGCCGCTGGCGGAACTGCCTGCGGTATAAAACAAAGGGCCGGATTATCCGGCCCTTCTGTTATTCTTCTCTCGGCTGGTCGCCGTTATCCGCGTCGTTTTTCTTCTTGCGGAACTTGCCCCAGATCTTGCCTTCCTGGCCGCGCCACAGGCGCTGAATATTGTCGTGATGCCGCATCAGGATCAGGCAGGAGAGCATCGCTACCGGGAAGGTGAACTGCGGTTTGAACCACCAGACGTAGAACGGGGCGATCAACGCGCTGACGATGGCGCCGAGCGAAGAGTAGCCGCTGAGCAGCACCGTCAACAGCCAGGTGCCGGTCATCAGGCCGGTCAGATCCCAGCCGATAGGCGCGATGGCGCCAAACGCCGTCGCCACGCCTTTACCGCCGCGGAAGTGGAAGAACACCGGATAGATGTGCCCCAGGCAGGCGGCGATCGCCGTCAGGCCGAGATACAGCGGCGGCACATCGAGTTTGTAGGCCAGCCAGACCGGCAGCATCCCTTTCAGAATATCGAACACCAGCACCGCCGCCGCCGCCAGCCGGCCGCCGATGCGCAGGACGTTGGTCGCCCCGGGGTTTCCTGAGCCATGTTCACGCGGATCCGGCAGCCTGGCGATCCGGCAAACCAGGATCGCGCTGGAAATCGAGCCGCACAGATACGCGAAGATAATCATGCCAAGCGCGGTAGCACTCATAACGCGGTTCCGTTTAATAATGGTCGTTTTACTCGCAACATCTATGGATAATACGCACATTCCGCTGGAAGTGGTATCCGGCAAGGCCAAAAACAGAGAATGACGTGATGGATATCGTATTTATTGAAGAGCTTACCGTAATTACCACCATTGGCGTTTATGAGTGGGAACAGGGCATTCGTCAGAAGCTGGTGTTCGATATCGAAATGGGCTGGGATAACCGGCCGGCCGCCGCCAGCGACGATGTAAATGACTGTCTGAGCTATGCCGATGTCAGCGACGCCGTGATCCAGCATGTTGAGTCGAACCGCTTCGCGCTGGTGGAGCGCGTAGCGGAGGAAATATCCGAAATTTTGCTTCAGCGCTTCAATTCCCCGTGGGTCCGTATTAAGGTCAGCAAACCGGGCGCTGTAGCACATGCCAATCGGGTCGGCGTGATCATTGAGCGCGGCACTCGTCCCGCATGATTTTATGTCATCTGCTTGCAACGAAAGACCGTTAAACTGGTCTTAATCCTGAGAATTGTTTTAGCGGCATTGTCTTTTAAGCACTGCCGCTTTTTTATGTGATGGCCGTTATTTTATGGGGTGAGCGAAGCACATGGCTGACATGCATTCACTGTTTATTGCGTTTGTTCTTGGGGTTGTCGAAGGGTTAACCGAATTTCTGCCGGTGTCTTCCACCGGGCATATGATTATCGTTGGCGAGTGGCTGGGTTTTACCGGCGACAAAGCCAAAACCTTTGAAGTCATCATCCAACTGGGGTCGATCCTGGCCGTGGTGGTGATGTTCTGGCGCCGGTTGTTCGGCCTGATCGGCATCCATTTCGGCGGCAAGCCAGTGGAGCACGAGGGCAAAACCAGCGGCCAACTGAAGCTGGGGCATATCCTGCTGGCGATGATCCCGGCGGTGGTGCTGGGTCTGGTATTCCACGATGTGATTAAATCGCTGTTCGCGCCGAAAAACGTGATGTACGCGTTGGTCGTCGGCGGCCTGCTGTTGCTGGCGGCGGAATGGCTGAAGCCGAAGAAACCGAGAGCGGAAGGGCTGGATGACATCACCTACCGCCAGGCGTTCATGATTGGCTGCTTCCAGTGCCTGGCGCTGTGGCCGGGCTTCTCCCGTTCGGGTTCCACTATCGCCGGCGGTATGCTGGTGGGCGTAAACCGTTATGCGGCGTCCGAGTTCTCCTTCATCCTGGCGGTGCCGATGATGATTGGCGCCAGCGGTCTGGATCTGTACAAGAGCCTGCACTTCTTGACCTGGAGCGATCTGCCGATGTTCGCCGTCGGTTTCGTTACTGCCTTCGTGGTGGCGCTGATTGCGATCAAGACCTTCCTGTCGCTGATCAAACGCATCTCGTTCGTGCCGTTCGCCATCTACCGCTTTATCGTGGCGGCCGTGGTTTACATGGTATTCCTGTAAGCACGATGGCAAGAAAAAACCCCGCTCTGCGGGGTTTTTTTATGCCTGATCGTTGAGGATGGTTTGGTTGAGCTTCCAGTCGGCCAGCGCCTGCTGGCGACGGCGTTTGAGCTCATCGCGGATCGCGGTGCCCTGCAGCCCGCTGGCTACCACCTCTTTAATCGATACCGCGTTCGCCACCTGATACGCCTGGCGCAGATAGTCGCCCTGCGGATAAGGATTCTCCTCAAAGCCGGTGCGGCCGCGCGCGTCCGCTTCGCTGGTCAGGATCATCTGCTCCAGCCTTTGGGGCTTGCGCCAGACGTCGATGGCGTCGAACAGCTTCAGCAGGGTCTCCGGCCGCAGCTTGTTCACGGTGTGGATCAAATCATGGTACTCGGCCACCAGCTTGCTCAGATCGCGCACCGGGTTGGGCACCCGCAGCCGCTGGCACAGCGCCTCGACCAGCCGTACGCCCGCCGGGCCGTGGCCGTGGTGATGCGGCCAGAACGCTTTCGGCGTCAACCCTTTGCCAAGATCGTGGCACAGCGTGGCGAAGCGCACGTCCACCTCCGGCGTGAGGCGGGCGGCCATCGCCAGCGCCATCAGCGTGTGTACGCCGGTGTCGATCTCCGGGTGCCACTTGGCGGGGGCCGGCACGCCGAACAGCGCGTCGATTTCCGGGAACAGCACCGCCAGCGCATCGCAGTCGCGCAGCACCTGAAAATAGACCTGCGGGCTCTGGCTTTGCAGCGCTTTTTCAGTTTCTTTCCAGACGCGTTCGGCGGTCAGCGCGGCCAGTTCACCGCTGTGCGCCATCCGGCGCATCAGGGCCAGCGTTTCGTCGGCGATGCGAAAACCCAGATGAGCGAAGCGAGCATTGAATCGCGCCACGCGCAGCACGCGCAGCGGATCTTCGCCGAACGCGTCGGAAACGTGGCGCAGCACGCGCGCCTGCAGATCGGCCACGCCGCCGTAAGGGTCAATCAGTTCCCCTTCGGCGGAACGGGCGATGGCGTTGATGGTCAGATCGCGCCGCAGCAGATCGTCTTCCAGCGTCACGTCCGGCGCGGCATAGCAGGTAAAACCGGTGTACCCTTGGCCGGATTTGCGCTCGGTGCGCGCCAGCGCATACTCCTCGTGGGTATCGGGATTGAGGAACACCGGAAAATCTTTGCCGACCTGCTGGTAGCCCAACGCCAGCAACTCCGCCGGCGTGGCGCCCACCACCACCCAATCATGATCGACCACCGGAATGTTGAGCAGGCTGTCGCGAACGGCACCGCCGACCAGATAAATCTGCACTGTTGACTCCTGAATATCGTGTAAGGCCCTGTCTATCAGATTACATGAATTGGCCGCGGGATGTCGGCGCCAATGAAAAAGGCGCCCGCAGGCGCCCATACTCAAACTGAACGATACTGAAATCAGTTCATCCAGCGATTGTTGTTCTTGCGACGCGGGATCAGGTGCGGCAACAGCAGGCCCAACAGCAAACCGACGCCGGCAACGCCGCCGCCGTACATGAACCACTGCAGGATAATGGTGCGCTGCTTGTCGTCGAGCTGCAGGTTAACGGCGTTGACCTTCTTCTGCGCGACCACCAGCTGGTTTTTCAGATCCTGGTTTTCCTTCTGCAGGCTGCTGATGGTGCTGTCGCTGCCCGCGACTTTTTCCTGCATTTCCGAGGTACGCTGGTTCCAGGTGTTATCGATGTTGGCCAGTTTGTCGGTCAGGGTTTTCACCTGCTGTTCCAGCTCCGGCACGCGGGTGCGCAGGCTTGGCGTCTGGCTGAGCTGATCGAGCGGGATCCAGGTGGTGCGGCCTTTCGGATCGCGGATCTGGCCGTAATTGGTGCTGTCGTTGACGCTCAGCAGGGTCACTTCTTCACCGGCGTTCAGAGTGCCGACAATACGGTACTGATTACCTGGGCCGCTATGGACGTAAGTGCTTAACTCATCGGAGATATAGCGTTTATCTTCGGCATGTGCGGCCCAAGTGATGCTGAAGCTCAGCGCGGCAAGGAAAATCAGGCGTAATTTCTGCATTAGTTCATCGTTTCTGGGTGAATTTATGGAACGATAGTAGAGGGTTCAGTCTGACGACGCAACGCCAAAACCGGAATGAGAACTATCTTACTGTGGCTGATTCTGTGAGTTGCGCAGCGTTTTATAACGTAACAGGTTTTTTCTACAGTTAGCAGGGTTAAGGCGCCGGGAATCGCGGTAAGATAATGACAACTGTGCGTCAGTGGGCAGCATACGGCGGGCCGAGCGCGCCGCGCTGAAACCGACGCGAATGCGTAACTTATTGGTGTTAAAGAATTATGACCGTTGAAATTGAACTGAAATTCATCGCCGCGCCGCAAGCGGTGGCCGCTCTGCCACACTGGCTCGCCGCCTGGCCGCATCAGCATTCCGCGCCGCAAAAGCTGACCAACATTTACTTCGAAACGGCCGACAACTTCCTGCGCCGTCACGACATGGGGCTGCGCATTCGCGGTTTCGACGATCGCTTTGAGATGACCATCAAAACCGCCGGTAAAGTGGTGGGCGGCCTGCACCAGCGCCCGGAATACAATGTCGCTATCGCCGAGCCGCAGCTGGCGTTGGCGCAGTTCCCTGCCGACATCTGGCCGCAGGATTGCGATATCGCGGCGCTGCAGCAGGCGTTGCAACCGCTGTTCCGTACTGATTTCGTGCGTGAGAAGTGGGTGGTTACTTACGGCCAAAGCGAGATAGAGATTGGCTTGGATCAGGGTGAGGTGCGCGCCGGTGATCTCAGCGAAGCCCTGAGTGAGATAGAACTGGAGTTGCTGAAAGGCAATACCGCCGATCTGCTGGCGTTGGCCGGTGAGCTGGCGGCGCACGACGGGCTGCGTCAGGGCAGCCTGAGCAAGGCGGCGCGCGGTTACCACCTGGCGCAGGGCAATCCGCCGCGTGAGGTGCGTCCGCTGCGGGTGCTGAAGCCGGCGGCGAAGGCGACCGTAGAGCAGGGGATGATCGCCGCCTTCGAGCTGGCGCTCAGCCACTGGCAGTACCATGAAGAGCTGTGGCTGCGCGGCGACGCGCAGGCGCGCGCTTCGGTGATTGAGGCGGTCGGAACGATCCGCCAGGCGCTGGTGATCTTCGGCGGCCTGGTGCCGCGCAAGGCCAGCGCCGATCTGCGCGCCCGCCTGACCGAGCTCGAACCGCTGTTGGCGGACAAAACCGCGCAACCAGAGACCCTGTGCTACAGCGCGGTCTACCTGCAATGTAAGTTGGCGCTCACATCATGGCTGGTGAGCGGCGCCTGGCGGCCGTTTATCGACGCCAAAGCGCAGGCCAAGCTGGATGGTTCTTTCAAACGCTTCAGCGACATCATGCTGGGGCGCAGCGGCGCAGAGCTGAAAGAGGCCTTCAGCCGTACGCTGAACGAAGATGAATATCAGGAACAATTGCCGCGCCTGACGCGTCAGATTTCGGCGCTGGTCCTGCTGTCGGGCGCTTATCCCGACGAGCAGACCGGGCCTTATATCGAGGCCTGGCGCGAGCTGCAGGCGGCGCTGAGCGAGCGCCGTCAGGGCTGGTATGAAGCCAGCCGCAAACAGGCCTTATCGCATGCGCCATTCTGGTTAAACGGCGCGCTTCGTTAATCAAGCCGGCCCGCCAGCCGTGGGCCGCAGAACGGGTCATACACTATGTCGCCACTTTCAGCCGCGTTACAGGCTCAGGCACAGCAGATTGTGCAGCGTTTTCAGGAAGTTCACGGCGCGGACTGCGCCTTTAGCGAGCAGGAACAGTGGGTGCTGGCGTCGAGCGATTTCGTCAGCGACGCGCTGCTCGCTCAGCCTGCCTGGCTGGCGACGCTGCGCGAACAGCCGCCGGCGCCCGGCGAGTGGCAGCACTATGCCGCCTGGCTGCAGGACGAGCTGGAAGAGGTGCGCGACGAGGCGCAGCTGATGCGCACGCTGCGTCTGTTTCGCCGTGAAACGCTGGTACGCATTGCCTGGGCGCAGGCTCAGGGGCTGTGTTCGACCGAAGAAACGCTGCTGCAGCTGAGCGGACTGGCGGAAACGTTGATCGTCAGCGCGCGCGACTGGCTGTACCAAACCTGCTGCCGCGAATGGGGCACGCCGTGCAACGCCGCCGGCGAGCCGCAGCCGCTGTTGATCCTCGGCATGGGCAAGTTGGGCGGCGGCGAGTTGAATTTCTCGTCGGATATCGATCTGATCTTCGCCTACCCGGAGAACGGCCAGACCCAGGGCGGACGGCGCGAGCTGGACAATGCCCAGTTTTTCACCCGCCTCGGCCAGCGGTTGATCAAGGCGCTGGATCAGCAAACCATCGACGGCTTCGTCTATCGCGTGGACATGCGGCTGCGGCCGTTCGGCGACAGCGGCCCGTTGGTGATGAGCTTCGCGGCGCTGGAAGATTATTATCAGGAGCAGGGGCGCGATTGGGAGCGCTATGCGATGGTGAAGGCGCGCCTGATGGGCGGGGCGGAAGACGCCTATAGCCAGGAGCTGCGCAAAACCCTGCGGCCGTTCGTGTTCCGCCGCTACATCGATTTCAGCGTCATCCAATCTTTGCGCAACATGAAGGGCATGATCGCCCGTGAAGTGCGGCGGCGCGGTCTGAAGGACAACATCAAGCTGGGCGCCGGCGGCATTCGAGAAATCGAATTCATCACTCAGGTATTCCAGCTGATCCGCGGCGGCCGTGAACCGGCGCTGCAAGGGCGTTCGCTGCTGCCGACGCTGCAGGCGGTGGGTGAGCTGGGGCTGTTGGAGGCCGAGCAGGTGCGGGCGCTGAGCGCCGCCTACCTGTTCCTGCGGCGGCTGGAGAACCTGTTGCAGGCGATCGGCGATCAGCAAACCCAGACGCTGCCGCAGGAGGCGCTCGATCAGGCCCGGTTGGCCTACGGCATGGGATTGGCGGATTGGCCGGCGCTGATAGCGGCGCTGGACGCGCACATGCAGGCGGTGCGCGCGGTGTTCGACGACCTGATCGGCGACGATAGCCCGGATGTCGGTGAAGATCCCGACTACCAGCACTACCACAGCCTGTGGCAGGACGCGCTGGAGGAGAACGAGCTGGCGCCGCTGACGCCGCATCTCGACGAAGAGGGGCGCCGACAGATGCTGCGCACCATCGCCGATTTCCGCCACGACGTCGACAAGCGCACCATCGGCCCGCGGGGCCGCGACGTGCTCGATCAGCTGATGCCGCGCCTGCTGGCGGAGGTGTGCCCGCGTCAGGACGCGCCGACCGCGCTGGTGCGGCTGGCGCAGCTGCTGCTCAGCATCGTCACCCGCACCACCTACCTCGAGCTGCTGGTGGAGTACCACGCGGCGCTCAGTCATCTGATCCGCCTGTGCGCCGCGTCGCCGATGGTCGCCAACCAGCTGTCGCGTTACCCGCTGTTGCTGGACGAACTGCTGGATCCGGCCACGCTGTATCAGCCGGTGGCGCTGGACGCCTACCGCAGCGAGCTGCGGCAATATCTGCTGCGGGTGCCGGAAGACGACGAAGAGCAAAAGCTGGAGGCGCTGCGTCAGTTCAAACAGGCGCAGCAGCTGCGCATCGCCGCTGCGGATATCGCCGGCGCGCTGCCGGTGATGAAAGTGAGCGATCACCTGACTTATCTGGCTGAGGCGATCATCGACGCGGTGGTGCAGCAGGCCTGGATCGACATGGTGGCGCGCTACGGCCAGCCCACCCATTTGCAGGAGCGTGAGGGGCGCGGCTTTGCGGTGATCGGCTACGGCAAACTGGGCGGTTGGGAGCTGGGTTACAGTTCCGACCTCGATCTGGTGTTCCTGCTGGATTGCCCGCCGGAGGTGATGACCGACGGCGATCGCTGCATCGACGGCCGCCAGTTCTACCTGCGGCTGGCGCAGCGGGTGATGCATCTGTTCAGCACCCGCACCTCTTCCGGCATTCTGTATGAGGTGGACGCGCGGCTGCGGCCTTCCGGCGCCGCGGGGATGCTGGTCAGCACCGTCGAGGCGTTCGCCGACTACCAGCAAAATGAAGCCTGGACCTGGGAACATCAGGCCCTGGTGCGCGCGCGTATCGTGCATGGCGACCCGGCGCTGCATCAGCAGTTCGACGCGATCCGGCGCGAGATCCTGTGCAAAACGCGCGATCCGGAGACCCTGAAGCGCGAAGTGCGCGAGATGCGCGAAAAGATGCGCAACCATCTCGGTAACAAGCAGCGCGATCTGTTTGATATCAAAGCTGATGAGGGCGGCATTACCGACATCGAATTTATCGCCCAATATCTGGTCTTACGCTATGCGCCGGGTGAACCGCGCCTGACGCGTTGGTCGGACAATGTGCGCATCTTCGAGCTGATGGCCAATTACGACATCATGCCGGAAGAGGAGGCGCGCGCGCTGACCCAGGCTTATGTCACCATGCGCGACGAGATCCACCACCTGGCGCTGCAGGAGCATTCCGGCAAGGTCGACAGCGAGCTGTTTGCCGCCGAGCGCGAGCAGGTGCGCGCCAGCTGGGCCAAATGGCTGGATTGATACCTTTTTGCGGGTATTCCGGCGGTCTGTGGTAATATCTGCGCCACTAAAATTTTGTTCTTTTTTGGAGTTATCGGATGAAAGTTACGCTGCCTGATTTTCGCCGCGCCGGTGTGCTGGTGGTCGGTGACGTCATGTTGGATCGCTATTGGTATGGGCCGACCAGCCGCATTTCACCGGAAGCCCCGGTGCCGGTGGTCAAGGTCGATACCATCGAAGAGCGTCCCGGCGGCGCGGCTAACGTGGCGATGAACATCGCTTCGCTGGGCGCTACTTCCCGCCTGGTGGGCCTGACCGGCATCGACGATGCGGCGCGGGCGCTGAGCGCCAAACTGAATGAAGTCAACGTGCGCTGCGACTTCGTCTCGGTGCCGACCCATCCGACCATCACCAAGCTGCGCGTGCTGTCGCGCAACCAGCAGCTGATCCGTCTCGACTTCGAAGAAGGCTTCTCCAACGTCGATCCGCAGCCGATGCTGGAGCGCATTCAGCAGGCGTTGCCGCAGATCGGCGCGCTGGTGCTGTCCGATTACGCCAAGGGGGCGCTCAGCCAGGTGCAGGGCATGATCCAGCTGGCGCGCGCCGCCAAGGTGCCGGTGCTGATCGATCCGAAAGGCTCCGATTTCGAGCGCTATCGCGGCGCGACGCTGCTGACGCCGAACCTGTCCGAGTTCGAAGCGGTGGTGGGCCACTGTAAGGATGAGGCGGAACTGGTGGAACGCGGCATGAAGCTGGTGGCGGATTTCGAGCTGTCGGCGCTGCTGGTTACCCGCTCCGAACACGGCATGACGCTGCTGCAGCCTGGCGTTGAGCCGCTGCACTTGCCGACTCAGGCGCAGGAAGTGTTTGATGTGACCGGCGCCGGCGACACCGTGATCGGCGTATTGGCCGCCTCGCTGGCCGCCGGCAACTCGCTGGAAGAGTCCTGCTTCCTTGCTAACGCCGCCGCCGGCGTGGTGGTGGGTAAGCTCGGTACGTCTACCGTGTCGCCCATCGAGCTGGAAAACGCGGTGCGCGGCCGCGCCGAAACCGGCTTTGGCGTGATGACCGAAGCGCAGTTGAAAAACGCCGTGGCGCAGGCGCGTCAGCGCGGCGAGAAAGTGGTGATGACCAACGGCATCTTCGACATTCTGCATGCCGGCCACGTCTCTTATCTGGCCAACGCCCGCAAGCTGGGCGATCGCCTGATCGTTGCGGTGAACAGCGATGCGTCGACCAAACGCCTGAAAGGGGAAAAACGCCCGGTCAACGCGCTGGAGAACCGCATGATCGTGCTGGGCGCGCTGGAAGCGGTGGATTGGGTGGTGCCGTTCGAGGAGGACACGCCGCAGCGCTTGATCGCCGACATCTTGCCGGATCTGCTGGTCAAAGGCGGCGATTACAAGCCGGAAGAGATTGCCGGCAGTGCGGAGGTGTGGGCCAACGGCGGCGATGTCAAAGTGCTGAACTTTGAAGACGGCCTGTCGACCACCAACATCATCAAAGCGATCAAAGACGGGCGCGGCTAACGCCGGGCGACGTAAAGTACAAGGGCGCGCGGTGCGCGCCCTTGGCGGGAATTATTCGTCTTCCTGCTTGGCGGCCGGCGCCGCGCTCAGCTTGCTTTCCAGCTCGGCCATGCGCTGCTCCAACAGCGCCAGCTTCTCGCGGGTGCGCAACAGCACCTGAGTCTGCACGTCGAACTCTTCGCGGTTAACCAAATCCAGACGGGTCAGCTGCGACTGCAGCACCTGACGGATTTTTTTCTCAACGTCTTCCCCGAATTCACGAACGCCTTTAGGCATGGACTCATGAACCTGGCGTGCGATTTGTTCGATTTTTTTCGGGTCAATCATGGCGTATCCCTTTCAGAGTTTAATAGCTGCCGCTTAGTGTAATGCGAGTTGCCCGTCGGATAAACCATTAAGCGCATTCGCCGTACGTGGCCGAATTGTGCTTTTGCCAATTGCCCTGCCTACCCATTAGCGTTATAGTCATCTTGCTTATTCTCAGGGCGGGGTGAAAGTCCCCACCGGCGGTAAATCACCTTCTACGGTGAAAGCCCGCGAGCGCTCAGCCAGCCTGTAAAGGCCGGTTAGAGGTCAGCAGATCCGGTGTAATTCCGGGGCCGACGGTTATAGTCCGGATGGGAGAGAGTAACGGTATCTGCCGGGCATGCGCCCGCTTGCGTTATTTTTTTAGCTATTGCTAGCTACTCCTCAAGATCGCCCTGGTTCTGGTAATCCATAATTTTTAATGAGGTTTTTTACCATGAATCAGACGCTACTTTCAGACTTCGGCACGCCAACAGAACGCGTTGAACGCGCGATCGACGCACTGCGCAACGGGCGCGGCGTAATGGTGCTCGATGATGAAAACCGTGAAAACGAAGGTGACATGATCTTCGCCGCGGAAACCATGACCGTTGAGCAGATGGCGCTGACCATTCGCCACGGCAGCGGTATCGTGTGCTTGTGCATCACCGAAGAACGCCGTCAGCAGCTTGAGCTGCCGATGATGGTGACCAATAACTCCAGCCAGTTCCAGACCGCCTTCACCGTGACCATCGAAGCGGCGCAGGGCGTGACCACCGGGGTTTCCGCTTCCGATCGCCTGACCACCATCCGTGCGGCGGTGGCAGACAGCGCCAAGCCGAGCGACCTGAACCGCCCGGGCCACGTGTTCCCGCTGCGCGCGCAGCCGGGCGGTGTGTTGAGCCGTCGCGGCCACACCGAAGCGACCATCGATCTGGTTTCCATGGCCGGTTTCAAACCAGCCGGCGTGCTGTGTGAACTGACCAACGACGATGGCAGCATGGCGCACGCGCCTGAAGTGATCACCTTCGCCAAACAGCACGACATGGTGGTGCTGACCATCGAAGATCTGGTGGCCTACCGCCAGGCGCACGAGAAAAAAGCCAGCTGATAGCCGGCCGCTTTCAACGATAAAAAAAGCCGCGTAAAGCGGCTTTTTTTGTGGCTACCGTTTTGACAGGCGTTCGCCGATGCGGCTGGCGTAATTCATCACGTGGAAGGTGTAGTTCTCCTCCACCGTGCCCTGGAACAGATGCGCCCAGGGGCCGATGGCGTAGATGCCGAGATCTTCCCCGCCGTGCGTCTCGCTGTTCAGCGGCACCAGCGCCGGCTGAATAAAGTCGGGCGCGGTGGTTTGCTCCATGGTCAATGCCGGGCGCTCGGTCAGCGGGATCGCGCCGCCGGGGCCATTGGCGAAACCGAGGGTGGTGTAGGGCTTGCCGTCGCTGCCCAGCCGAGGTTTGCCGTCGACGCCGACGGAAATGCCGAGGATAGGATTGCCGCGCTTGGCATAGCCGGCGATGGTCAGCGTGTGGCTGTGATCGCCGGTCACTATCACCAGCGTGTCGTCCAGATCGACCTTATCGACGATGGTTTTCACCGCTTCGTTCAGGGCGACCGCGTCGCTCAGCGTGCGGTAGGCGTTGCCGTTATGGCTGCCGTGATCGACGCGCCCACCCTCCACCAACAGCAGATAACCCTCAGGATTCCTGGACAGAATATCGATGGCCTTGCCGGCCATTTCCGCCAGTGAGGGTTCTCCCGCCGCGTCTTGTCGCCGGTCGTGCTCGAAGTTCATGTGCGACGGCTCGAACAGAGCCAGCAGATGGTCGACGTTGCCCGGTTCGATTTTGTTGAACTGCGCCTGATTCCAGACGTATTGTCCGCGCTCGCCGTAGCGTTGCAGCCAGGCCTGCGTCAGGTCGCGGCCGTCCTTTCTGGCACCTTTCTTGCCGGGGTATTCCGGATCGCTCACGCTGTCGGGCAGGAAGTTGGCGCGCCCGCCGCCCATCGCTACGTTCAGGCCGTTGCCGTACTTCATTTCCACCAACTGGCGCGCGATGTCGCGGCAGCCTGCGGCCAGGGCATTTGCCGGCATTTTGGCGTCAGACTCCCAGTCGCGATTGGCGATATGGGCATAGGTGGCGCCCGGAGTGGCGTGGGTAATGGTGGCGGTCGTCACGGCGCCGGTGGACATGCCGAGCGTTGCGGCCATCTCCCACAGTGTGGTGACGGCCTTGGTTTGCTGATCCTCGCAGTTGTTGAGGGTAGCCGTATGATCGAGACCCATCAGATCGTTGATGGTTTTGACGCCGGTGGTCATCGCCACCGCGCTGGGCGCAGAGTCGGTGATTTGGGCGTCGGCGGAGTAGGTTTTGGCCGCCGCCAGATAGGGGAAGGCCTCCCAGGCCAACACGTTGGATTCGCCGTCCACGCCGCGCTGCTGCCCTTCAAAAATGCGGGCGGCGGTCACGGTGGAAAACCCCATGCCGTCACCGACGACCAGAATGACGTTTTTGGCGCGGTTGGTGTTTGGGGTTTGTTTCAGTCGCTGTTGCAGCTGAGTTTGCGCCTGAAGGAAGTAAGGATCTTCGCGCTGCGTCAGTTGCGCGTTGTCCGCCGCGCCGGTGGTTGCCGTCCAGCCGGCGAGTAAGAACATGGAAAGCGCCAGGCGGGTTGCCAGTGTGAGTCTGAACATGAATTCCTCCTTGGTGAGACGTAATTCCCATCGCGCGACGGCGTTGCCTGCTCCCGTCGGCAGAGGAGGAGTGTATAGATTTTGTTAACAAAAAATACATAAATTGTTCACAAATTGGATCTGTGTAGCAGTAATGTCATGGTATTCACTGATCTTATTATTTTATTGAAATATATGATTTTTTTATCTTTCTGTTGACCGGCGTATTTCTCTACTTTTAATTCAAATTTATTGAATATCTTCATCACGGTTATCCGGCTGTGTTGCTGCGGCAAAGCGCGTAATGTAACGCCATAGCACAATTTGAACTAAGGATCCCTCTATGAACACCTCTCGTATGCCGGCACTGTTTCTTGGCCACGGTAGCCCGATGAACGTGCTGGAAGACAACCGTTACACCCGGGCATGGCGTGCGTTGGGTGATTCATTGCCGCGCCCGAAGGCGATCGTGGCGGTTTCCGCGCATTGGTATACCCGCGGCACTGCGGTCACCGCGATGGAAAAACCCAAAACCATTCACGACTTTGGCGGGTTCCCGCAGGCGCTGTTTGATACCCGTTATCCGGCGCCAGGCTCTCCCGCGCTGGCCGCGCAGCTGCAGCACATTCTGGCGCCAGTGCCGGTAACGGCGGATCTCGGCGAGTGGGGGTTGGATCACGGCACCTGGGGCGTATTGATCAAGATGTATCCCAATGCCGATATCCCGGTGGTGCAGCTCAGCGTCGACGGCACGCAGCCGGCGGCTTACCACTATGAGCTGGGCCGCAAACTCGCGGCGCTGCGGGATGAGGGCGTGATGATCGTCGCCAGCGGCAACGTGGTGCACAACCTGCGCATGGTGAAATGGCAGGGCGACACCAGCGCCTACCCATGGGCGGAATCGTTCAATAACTTTGTCCGGGATAACCTGCGTTATCGGGGCGATAATCACCCGCTGGTGGATTTCATGCGCCATGAGGGCGCGGCGTTGTCGAATCCGACGCCGGAACACTATCTGCCGTTGCTGTATGTGCTTGGCGGTTGGGATGGAAAAGAGACCATCAGCGTGCCGATCGACGGTATCGAAATGGGGGCGCTGAGCATGCTGTCGGTACAGGTGGGGTAAAGAAAGAACGCCAGTCAGAGACTGGCGTTTTTGCTTTCAGCGGGGCGATCAGCCGAGAATAGTGTGCGGATAGAAGCGCGACAGATCCTGCGTGATCAGTTCGCGATCTTCGCGCAGGCCGATGCCGCAGGGTTGATCGTTCACCAGCCAGCTGCCGATCAGCGTGTAGCTGTCTTCGAACTTCGGCAGCGGATGGAACTGCTGCACGATCATGCCTTCTTCACCGTACGGCCCATCGACGCGCGCCACTTCCTGACCGTTTTCGACGATCTGGATATTGGCGCCTTCCCGCGAGAACAGCGGTTTGGTGACGTAATGATCCATCGGCGGATGATCGTCTTGCGCGAAATAAGCCGGCAGCAGGTTAGGGTGGTTCGGGAACATTTCCCACAGCAGCGGCAGCAGCGCCTTGTTGGAGATGATGCTCTTCCAGGCCGGCTCCAGCCAACGCACGCCGGCGTCTTCCAGCTTGGTGGAGAACATCTCGCGCAGCATGAATTCCCACGGGTAGAGCTTGAACAGGTTACCGATCACCTGATCCTGCAGATCGGTGAACTGGCCTTTCTCGCCAAGGCCAATCTCTTCCATGAACAGGAACTCGGTCGGCAGACCGGCTTCCTGCGCGCAGTCCTGCAGATATTGCACTGTGCCGCGATCTTCTTCGCTGTCCTGGCAGCACGCCAGGTGCAGCATGCCGAAGCCGTGGTGCGCTTTCAGCTCGCCGAAACGCTCGATCAGCTTCTCCTGCAGGCTGTTGTACTGATCCGATTGCGGATCCAGCTTGCCGGCGTTGATCTGGTCTTCCAGCCACAGCCACTGGAAGAAGGCCGCTTCATACAGCGAGGTCGGCGTATCGGCGTTGTTCTCCAGCAGCTTCGGCGGGTTGACGCCGTCGTAGGCCAGATCGAGACGCGAATACAGCGACGGCTGGTTGGTGCGCCAGGAGCTGCGCACGAACTCCCAGGTGTGTTTCGGGATGCAGAACTTGGCCATCAGCTCGTCGCTGCCGACCACTTTTTCCACCACCTGCAGGCACATCTGATGCAGCTCGGCGGTGGCGCTTTCGATCTCTTCAATCTGCGCCAGCGTGAACTGGTAATAGGCGTCTTCACACCAGTACGGCTCGCCGTACATGGTGTGGAAACGAAAACCGAACTCGGTCGCTTTTTCACGCCAGTCCGGGCGCTCGGTAATAGCAATACGTTTCATGCATCAACCGCCCATGCTGCGAGAGCCGGAGTTGGAAGTGGCGCTGCTGCGCTGCATGCTGGTCTGCTTGGCCACGGTCTCGCCGAAACCACCGCGGGTCACGGTATTGGTGACCGCAGGCTTCGGCGCCATGGCGGTTTTCGGCACCGTCATGGTGCGGCCGCCGGCGGTGGCCGGGCCGTAGCTCTTGCCGCTGGCGTCGACAAACTTGCCGTTCGCCGGGCTGGCGGCGTTCTTGGAGGTGAACAGCGGCTGCTGCGCGAAGCCGGAACCGCCCATCAGGCGGCCCATCATATAGCCCGCCATCAGCGGCATCCAGAAGCTGCCGCTGCTTTGTGATTCCGCCGCCATGCCGGCCTGTGCCGGAGCCTGGGTACACTGCGCTTCGCCGAACTCGGCGACGCAGTCTTCGCGAGTGGCGTATTTCGGCGCGGTTTTCGCGGCTTCTTTCAGGGCATTGTTGTAGGCGGTGGTGCACTGCTCGCTCATCGAAGGATTGGCGCGCGAACAGTCATCGGCATTCTGATACAGGGAGACCGTTTCATCGCTCTTCTCGCAGCCGGCCAGCATAAAGACGGCGCTGATCGCCAAAGCCACGGGCGCGACACGGTAGCTGCGCCAGGATTTGCGGAACGTCTCTTGGTTGATGTTTTTTGTCCGTTTCATCGTTATCAATCCCATCATGCGGGCTGTTTTCGCCCTTTCCCAGTAGTGGCGCTAAGGATAGGGGAAACATGGTCAAAATTAAAGCTGAAACGCCCGCAGAATCGACTCTTTACGCAGTTATACGTTGGGGTGTGCGCCAGTTCGCTTTCGCGGCGAAAAAACGCGCGTTGGCGTTTCATCATGAAACGTTGTCGCTATGATGATGTTCCATAATGGAACAAAAATCGCGTGGCTCGCCAGGTGGGCGGCAGGCGCTCATAGTCGAAGCACAACAACAAGCCGGCGGCGAAGTCGGCGCGTCATCACCTGATATCTGAACGTACCATCGCCAACTCCCTACAAGGATCCGGTTATGTTGAGAATCATCCAGTCACCAGGCAAATACATTCAGGGCGCCAATGCGCTGGCCGCCGTCGGCGAATACGCCAAATCCCTCGCCGACCATTATTTCGTGATCGCCGACGACTTCGTGATGCAGCTGGCGGGCGACACCCTGATGGGTAGCCTGCGGCAGCACGGCGTGAAACATCATGCGGCCCGCTTCAACGGCGAGTGCTGCCGTAAAGAGATAGACCGGCTTGGCTGCGAGCTGCAGACCCACGGCTGCCGCGGGGTGATCGGCGTCGGCGGCGGCAAAACGCTCGACACCGCCAAGGCCGTCGCCCACTACCAACGGCTGCCGGTGGTGCTCATTCCCACCATCGCCTCCACCGATGCGCCGACCAGCGCGCTGTCGGTTATCTACACCGAACAGGGCGAATTCGCCGAATACCTGATCTACCCGCGCAACCCGGACATGGTGGTGATGGACAGCGCCATCATCGCCAACGCGCCGGTGCGCCTGCTGGTGGCCGGCATGGGCGACGCGCTCTCCACCTATTTCGAAGCGCAGGCCTGTTTCGACGCCCAGGCCACCAGCATGGCCGGCGGCAAATCGACACTGGCGGCGCTCAGTCTGGCGCGGCTGTGCTACGACACGCTGCTGGCCGAAGGGGTGAAGGCCAAGCTGGCGGTCGAGGCCGGCGTGGTGACGGAAGCGGTGGAACGCATCATTGAGGCCAATACGTATCTGAGCGGCATCGGCTTCGAGAGCAGCGGGCTGGCGGCGGCGCACGCCATTCACAACGGTTTCACCGTGCTGGAGGAGTGTCACCACCTGTATCACGGCGAGAAAGTGGCGTTCGGCACCCTGGCGCAACTGATGCTGCAGAACAGCCCGATGGCGCAGATTGAAACCGTGCTGGCGTTTTGTCATGACATCGGCCTGCCGATCACGTTGGCGCAGATGGGCGTCACCGGCGATGCGGCGGCGAAGATGATGGCGGTGGCCGAGGCCAGCTGCGCCGCGGGTGAAACCATTCACAACATGCCGTTCAAGGTCACCCCTGCGGGCGTGCAGGCGGCGATCCTGACGGCGGATAGGCTGGGCGCCGCCTGGTTGCAGCGTCATTGATACCGTTGGGGCGCGGTGCGCCGCGCCCCTGTTCTTACAGAGGAAACCATCGTGAAAAAACTGATTAATCAGGTCGAGTCGGTGTTGGAGGAGCAATTGCAGGGGCTGGCGGAGGCCCATCCCGAGCTGCTGGTGCACGCGGATCCGGTGTTCGTCACCCGCGCCGACGCGCCGGTGGCGGGCAAGGTGGCGGTCTTGTCCGGCGGCGGCAGCGGCCATGAGCCGATGCACTGCGGCTTCGTCGGTGAAGGGATGCTCGACGGCGCCTGTCCGGGCGAGATTTTCACCTCGCCGACGCCGGATAAAATGTACGAGTGCGGTCAGGCGATCGACGGCGGCGCCGGGGTGCTGCTGCTGATCAAGAACTACACCGGCGACGTGCTCAACTTCGAAACCGCCACCGAGCTGCTGCACGACAGCGGCGTCGCGGTGGCGACGGTGCTGGTGGATGACGACGTGGCGGTCAAAGACAGCCTGTTTACCGCCGGGCGGCGCGGGGTGGCCAACACCGTGCTGATGGAGAAACTGCTGGGCGCCGCCGCGGCGCGCGGCGACGATCTGGACAGCGTGGTGACGCTGGGGCATCGCATCAACAACCACGGGCATTCAATCGGCATCGCACTGGGCGCCTGTACCGTGCCGGCCGCCGGCAAGCCGTCGTTCACCCTGGCGGAGAACGAAATGGAGTTCGGCGTCGGCATTCACGGCGAGCCGGGCATTGCGCGCCGCCCGTTCACCACGCTCAACGCGGCGGTGGACGACATGTTCCATACGTTGATCGACCACGGCCACTATCAGCGCGCGATCCGCGTCTGGGATCGTCAGCAGGGCGAGTGGCGCGACGAGATGCAGACCAAGCAGCCGCTGACGCGCGGCGATCGGGTGATCGCGCTGGTCAACAATCTGGGCGCCACGCCATTGTCTGAGTTGTATGGCGTGTACCATCGGCTGGCGGAGCGCTGCGCCGAGGCGGGCATCATCATTGAACGCAACCTGGTGGGTTCTTATTGCACCTCGCTGGATATGCAGGGGGTGTCCATCACGTTGTTGAACGTGGACGACGAGCTGTTGTCCTTGTGGGATGCGCCGGTGAAAACGCCTGCGCTGCGTTGGGGTTGCTGAGGAGGAATCATGGCGTTGACCAAACAACAGGTTGTCGATTGGCTGATGCGTTGCGGCGAGGTGTTCAGCCGGGAGCGCGATTTTCTGACCCAGCTGGACACCGAGATCGGCGATGCCGACCACGGTTTGAACATGAATCGCGGTTTCAACAAGGTGGTGGAAAAGCTGCCGTCGGTGGCGGACAAAGATATCGGCTTTATCCTGAAAAACACCGGCATGACGCTGCTGTCGAGCGTGGGTGGCGCCAGCGGTCCGCTGTTCGGCACCTTCTTCATCCGCGCGGCGCAGGCGGCGAACGCCAAGCAGAGCTTGGATCTGGCGGAGCTGCATCAGGTGATGCAGGAAGGGGTGGAAGGCGTGGTGATGCGCGGCAAGGCGGAGCCGGGCGACAAGACCATGTGCGACGTCTGGTGGCCGGTGGTGGACAGTCTCGGCCAGTCCGCGCAGCAGAACCTGAGCGTGGCGGAGGCGCTGCAGCGCGCCGCCGACAGCGCCGAGCGGGCGGTGGAGAGCACCATCACCATGCAGGCGCGCAAAGGGCGGGCCAGTTACCTGGGCGAGCGCAGCATCGGCCACCAGGATCCCGGCGCCACTTCGGTGATGTTGATGATGAAAACGCTGGCCGAGGTCGCCGGCAGTTAGCAGGAGGCGAGATGATTAATATCGTGGTGGTTTCGCACAGCGCGTTGCTGGCGCGCGGCGTTGAGCAGTTGGCGCGGCAGATGATGCGCGGCGACGGCTGCAAACTGGCGCTGGCGGCGGGCGTGGATGACGAGCAGCACCCGATCGGCACCGACGCGGTCAAAGTGATGGAGGCGATCGAAGCGGTCGCCGACGGCGACGGCGTTCTGGTGCTGATGGATCTGGGCAGCGCGCTGCTCAGTGCCGAAACCGCGCTCGATCTGCTGGATCCGGATCTGGCCGCCAAAGTGCGGCTGTGTGCAGCGCCGCTGGTTGAAGGCACGCTGGCGGCGGTGGTGGCCGCCAACTCCGGCGCCTCGCTGGAGCAGGTGGTGGCGGAGGCGCAGGGGGCGCTGCAGGCCAAACAGGCACAGCTGGGCGAGGCTTCACCGACGGCGAAAAGCGTGGCCTTGCCGCTGGCGCAGGGCAAAAGCGCAACCTGGACGGTGCAGAACCCGCATGGGCTGCATGCGCGCCCGGCGGCGCGGCTGGTCGAGACGCTGGCGCCGTTCAAGGCCGAGCTGGTGCTGGAGAAGCAGGGGCAGTGCGTCGATCCGCGCAGTCTCAATCAGCTGGCGCTGCTGCAGGTGCGTCACGGCGACACCGTTCGCCTGATCGCCGACGGCGCGCAGGCGGACGAGGCGCTGGCGGCGTTCAAAGCGCTGGCGGAACAACATTTTGGCGAGACGGTCTCCGAGCGGCAGCAGCCTTCGCTGCACGGTATCCCGGTGGCGGAAAGCGTCACCAGCGGGCCGGTGTTTCAGGCCCACAGCTTCTGGCCGCCAACCGCCGATCGGCGTATCGGCGCGGACGAGGTGCTGGGCGAACAGCAACGCCTGCGGGAGGCGTTACAGCACACGCTGAGCGATCTGAACCGGCTGGCGGAACGCACCGGCACGCTGATCGGCAAGCCGCAGGCGGCGATCTTCGGCGCCCACAGCATGCTGCTGGACGATCCGGATCTGCAGCAGGCGGCTTACACCCGCATCGCGCAACAGCTGTGCAGCGCCGAGCAGGCCTGGCGGCAGGTGCTGGAGGCGATCGCCGAAGAGTACCGCGAGCTGGATGACGACTACATGCGGGCGCGCGAATTGGACGTGCGCGACATGCTGCGCCGCACGCTGTGCCATCTACAGAGGCTGCCGCTGCCGGTTATTGCGCTCGCAGAACCGTCAATATTGGTGATGGACGAACTGATGCCTTCGGAGGTGGTGATGCTCGATCGCCGGCTGGTGCTCGGCATCTGTCTGAGCGGCGGCAATGCCCTGTCGCACAGCGCCATTCTGGCGAAGGCGATGGGCATTCCGATGGTGGTCGGCATGCAGGATTGCCTGAGCAAAACCCGCAGCGGACAGAAAGCGATGCTGGACGCCGCGCGCGGGGTATTGCAGCTCAGCCACTAAGCGCGCAGCTTGAACTGGCGGATGTCGATCCCGTGCTGTTTGATCTTCCGCCACAGCGTGGTGCGGCCGATGCCCAGCAGCTGCGCCATCTCCGTCACCTGGCCGCGGCTGACGGTCGCCGCGCGCAGGATCGCCTGGCGTTCCATGTCCGTCAGCGTCAACAGCGGCGCGCCGGGCGGCGGATCGCTTTCCAGCAGCGACGGCTGGCCGAGCAGGTGCGCCGGCAGATCCGCCAACTGGATGTGGTGGCCGTGGCAAATCATCGCCGCGCGCTCTACCACCCCTTTCAGTTCCAAATCGTTGCCCGGCCACAGATAAAGCGCCAACTGGGCCATCACCTCGTCATCCACCCGGAAGCGACACTGAAAATGCTGCTCCAGCGTGCGCAGATGGTGTTTGACCAGCAGCGGAATATCGCTCAGCCGCTGGCGCAGCGGCGGGATCTGGATCTCGAACGCCTGCAGGCTGTAAAACAGCTGGCGGCGGAAGCGGTTTTGCTGCACCAGCAGCGGCAGGTCGGCGGCGCTGCCGGCGATCACCCGCACATCGACCGGGATCACCCGGCTGGAATTGAGGCGGATCACCACGCCGGTTTTCAGCACCTGCAGCAGCGCCGACTGCATTTCCGCCGGCAGGTATTCGATCTGTTCGAGATACAGCGTGCCGCCGTTGGCCAATTCGAATTTGCTGAGCTGGCCCGCCTCTTCTTCGCTGGCGTCGCTGCCCAACAGTTCACGCAGCCCCTGCGCCTGCGGCAGCAGCTGGCAGTTGAGGGCGATATACGGCCCGGCGGCGCGTTCGCCGGCGTTGTGGATAGCCTGGCTGAGCAGCTCTTTGCCAACCCCTTCCTCTCCGCGCAGCAGGATCGGATGCAGGCCCTTGGCCGCCTGCTGGCCGTAACGGATCAGCCGCCGCATTTCCAGCGAGGCGGAGGGCATTTGCTCGAAACTGTGGCTGACGCGCCCCAACTGGCTGCTGACGTACTGGCGCAGCCGCTCGAGCGGGTGCAGCAGGGCGATGAAACTGCAGCGATCGCCGTCGAAAATCGGCTTTAGCGTCAGCAAAGCGGCAATAAACTGCCGCTGGCTTTCGAAGGTGACTTCGACGTGTTGCAGCGGCTGCCGGTCGGCGATGGCGCGCTTGAGCAGGGCGGGCAGCGTCAACAGCTGCGCCAGCGGTTTGCCCTGGCTCTGCTGTTCGTCCAGCTTCAGCAGGCCGGCGGCGCGCTGGTTGATGTATTGCAGGTAGCCGCGGTGATCCCAGGCCATGACGCCGTCGTCCACGCCGTCCAGCAGGCCGTAAAGTTGATTCAGATGGCGGTTGGATTCCGCCAGTAGGCCGTCGGCGTTCAGCGAGTTGCCGATTTCGCGGGCGATGGCCAGCGTCAGCGACAGATCGCCGGCGGCACAGTCGGCCAGCAGGCAGCCCAGCGCGATCGAGCCGCGCTGGCGGCCGCTGTTGTCGTAGACCGGCGTCGCGCAGAATGACCAACCGTGCAGCGCCCGGCGCACGTGCTCTTCACCGCTCACTCGTACCGGGTGGCCTTCCGCCGCCGCCAGCGCCGGAGCATTGGTGCCGATCTGCCCCTCGGCCCAGTAGGCGCCGGGGGCGAACCCCAATTGCTGCAAAAGCTCCCAGGTTTGGGCGTCGCCGCAGCGCCACAGCATGCAGCCGCTCTCGTCGAAGATCATCAACAGACAGCGACGCGGCTCCATGTATTCGCAGGCGTCTTCCAGCGCCGCCTGGCCGAGCGTCAGCAGATCGTTCTTGCGGCGGCAAATCGATTCGAAGGTGGCGCCCTGAGCGCGGTGCGGTGCTTGCCAGACATCGGGTTGCATCAGGCTGCGGCAGCGCAGCCAGGAGGCGTACACCGCCGGCGTCGGGCGCAGCGGCGGCGGCAATTCGCCGTCGTTAATCAGACGCTGCCAGCGTGAATCGTTGTCCATCGAACCTCATCCAGACTGCGAAAACGAGAGTGACGATGATACCACCTGACGCGGCGGCGGCTGTGAGGCGGCGGGCAGAAGCGGGGAAAATCGGGACAAAAAAAACGGGGCGCGGCGCAGGCCGGACCCCGTGTTTATCCGCGTGCGCGCATCAGTTGCGGAATGGGTTGCCGCTGTTGCGAGCCGGTTGGCTGGTGGTAACGGCCGGCGCAGATGCGCGAGTGGCCGCCGGTGCCGGCGCCGCAGTTTGTTGCATCGGCGCATTGTCCTGATAGCCGTCCGCATAGGCGTCCTGCGCGCGATTCTGCGGTGCGACGGCGTCAGGCGCGGTCGATACCGGTTTGCCCAACGCGCCGTTCAACAGCAGCAGATCGTTCTGGTTCAGCGTGCCGAGCGCCGACTTGATGTTCAGTTGGTTGATCAAATAGGTATAACGCGCGTCGGACAGCTGACGTTTGGCGTTATACAGCGTGGTGGTGGCGTCCAGCACGTCGACGATGGTGCGGGTACCGACCTGATAACCGGCTTCCATCGCGTCCAGGGAGCTTTGCGCGGAGATCACCGCCTGTTTGTAGGCGTTGATGCTGCTGATCGAAGCGTTAACGTTGTTGAACGACGAACGCACGGTCTGCACCACGCTGCGGTGTGAGCTTTCCAACTGCTCGCTGGCGCCGACGAAGCCGTACTGCGCTTGTTTCACCTGCGAATTGGTCGCGCCGCCGCTGTACAGCGGCAGGTTGAAGCTCAGACCCACTTTGTTTTCACCGAGGTCTGCGTCGCGCGTGGTGTTGCGTGAGCCGCCGTAATTGTTGTTGGAGATCGCCGTGGAGGCGCTGAAGTCCACTGTCGGCATATAGCCGGTCTGCGCGGCGCGGATCTGTTCGCGCGCCAGATCCTGGCTCAGGCGGGCGGACAGCAGGCTCAGGTTGCGCGCTTCCGCTTCTTTCAGCAGGTTGTTCACCGCTTCCGGGCGTTGGGTGCTGAAGCGATCGGTGTTCAGCGAGGCCAGCTCGGGGTAGAAGGTGCCGGTGACCTGACGCAGCGTTTCCAGCGCGTTGTCCAGATCGTTGCGGGCGGAGACTTCCGCCGCCAGCACGGTGTCGTAGTTCGAGCGGGCGTTCTGCACGTCGGTGATCGCCACCAGACCCACGTTGAAGCGCTGGGTGGTTTGATCCAGCGTGCGGTACACCGCGTCTTTCTGCGCCTGGGTATAGGACAGCGTATCGATCGCTTTCAGCACGTTGAAGTAAGCGGTCGCCGTGTTGAGAATAAGCTGTTGCTCAGCGGTCTGGAAGGTGACGTCGGAGATGCCGGCGGTCTTTTCCTGCAGCGTCAGCTGGCGCCATTTCGACATGTCGAAGATGGTTTGCGTCAGCGCCAGCGAGCCGCTTGTGCTATCGCTATGGGTATCGCGGCTGTCTCGATACCCGCTGGTGTAGTTGTAACCGGCGGTCAGGCCGAGCTGCGGCAGCAACGGGCTGCGCGCTTCATTGATCTTTTCGAATGCGGCGTCGCGGTCAGCTGCACTTTTGCGCAGATCCGGGTTACTTTCCCTAGCCTGTTTGTAGACCTGCAGCAGGTTCTCTGCCTGGCTCATTGCACTGAAGCCGCCCAGGCTCAGTCCGATAAGAAGGGGGAGCAGTTTCTTCATTTGCATTCCTTGTTGTGCAGCAATATTGCTATGTTAGCGCTGACGATAGACGAAATAGTTGCCGATTCTAGCAGAGTCTGAGGTACGCATCAGGTGGCTGAATGTGCCATCTCACGTAACTTTTACCTTTCAGACCGCCCATTTACCTTGGCGTACTGCCCGGGTCGACTGCAGCTGATATTATGGCTGACAATCCGGATTGTTTCCCGCTATTACCTGCGAGCGCACAAACGTGCCGCATCCGGCGGCGAAAAACAGCCTAACATAAAGCCGCGGCGGAGAGTCCCGCTGTTTCTGTCATCAAAACCGTTTATTTTATCGGCATACTCACGCAGGAGAATTCGCGCATGAACCGTTCGCAGCCGTCGCCCGTTACTTTCGATAAAAAAGATGTAGAAATTATTGCACGCGAGACGCTGTACCGTGGTTTTTTTTCACTCAATTTATACCGGTTTCGCCACCGGTTGTTCAATGGTGAAATGAGCCCTGAAATCACGCGTGAAATTTTCGAACGCGGCCATGCGGCGGTGCTGCTGCCCTACGATCCGGTGCGCGACGAGGTTGTGCTGGTTGAACAACTGCGCATCGCCGCGGTCGATACCAGTAATTCGCCCTGGCTGCTGGAAATGGTGGCGGGTATGATCGAAACCGGTGAAAGCGTCGAGGACGTATGCCGCCGCGAAGCGCAGGAAGAGGCCGGCGTGGTGGTCGGGCGCTGCAAACCGGTGCTGAGCTACCTGGCCAGCCCCGGCGGCACCAGCGAACGTTTGTCGATCATGGTCGGCGAAGTGGACGCCGGCACCGCCGAGGGCATCCACGGCCTGGCGGAAGAACATGAAGATATCCGCGTCCATGTGGTCAGCCGCGAACAGGCTTACCGCTGGGTTGAGGAAGGCGCGATCGATAACGCCGCATCAGTGATTGCATTGCAATGGCTGGCGTTGCACCATGAATCGTTGAGAAAAGAGTGGGCCAACTAATGAAACAGCGCTATACCCCTGATTTCCCCGAAATGATGAGATTGTGCGAAACCAACTTCGCGCAATTGCGCCGCTTGCTGCCGCGCAACGACGAAGCGGGCGAAACGGTGACTTATCAGGTGAACGGCGCCGGCTATCGTTTGACCATCGTTGAGTCCACGCGTTACACGTCGCTGGTGGAGATCGAGCAGATCTTTCCGGCGGTCAGCTACTGGAGCCTGCCCGCGATGACGGTGCGGTTGTACCATGACGCCATGGTTGCGGAAGTGTGTTCCAGTCAGCAGATCTACCGCTTTAAAGCGCGTTATGATTATCCTAATAAAAAGTTGCATCAACGCGACGAAAAGCATCAAATTAACCAGTTTCTTGCTGATTGGCTGCGCTACTGTTTGGCGCATGGAGCGATGGCGGTTCCGGTTTGTTAGACAGACTGAAATAACAAAGGACACCATTTGGAAAGCCTGTTTAAACTGCCCGTGGCGAGTGGGGCCGCGGTCAGGATTCTACAAATAACAGATACCCACCTTTTTGCCGGCGAACACGAGACGTTGCTCGGCATCAATACCTATCGCAGCTATCACGCGGTGCTGGACGCCATCCAGGCGCAGCGCCGCGACGTCGATTTGATCGTCGCCACGGGAGATTTGGCGCAGGATCATTCGCAAGAGGCGTACCGCCACTTCGCCGCCGGCATCGCGCAACTGCCGGCCCCCTGCGTGTGGCTGCCGGGCAACCACGATTTTCAACCGGCGATGGTCGACGCGTTGGCCGCCGCGGGCATTGCGCCTTCCAAACAGGTGCTGTTGGGTGATAACTGGCAAGTGCTGATGCTGGACAGCCAGGTGTTCGGCGTGCCGCACGGCGAATTGAGCGAATACCAGCTGGAGTGGATGGAGCGTTGCCTGCAGGCTCACCCCGAGCGCTATACGCTGCTGCTGCTGCACCATCATCCGCTGCCTTCCGGTTGCACCTGGCTCGATCAGCACAGCCTGCGCAACCCGCATATGCTGGGCGCAATCCTGCTGCGTTATCCGAAAGTGAATACCGTGGTGTGCGGGCACATTCACCAGGATCTGGATTTGGAATGGCAGGGTCGGCGCCTGTTGGCGACGCCGTCTACCTGCGTGCAATTCAAGCCGCACTGCACGAACTTCACCATCGACGACGTTTCCCCCGGCTGGCGCTACCTCGATCTGCTGCCGGACGGTCGCGTCGAGACGCAGGTGTTCCGCCTGGAAAACGACGATTTCCGCCCCGATATGGACTCGGATGGATACTGATGCCTTCGACACTGCTCTACCTGCACGGTTTCAACAGCTCGCCGCAGTCGGCCAAGGCGGTGGCCTTCAAGGCCTGGCTGGCCGAACACCATCCCGATATCGAGATGCTGGTGCCGCAGCTGCCGGCCTTTCCGGCGGAGGCCGCCGAGATGCTGGAAAATCTGGTGCTGGAACGCGCCGGGCAAACGCTCGGGCTGGTCGGCTCGTCGCTGGGCGGCTATTACGCCACCTGGCTGTCGCAGTGTTTTTCCCTGCCGGCGGTGGTGGTCAACCCGGCGGTCAAGCCGTTTGAGCTGCTGGTCGACTATCTCGGCGCCAACGAGAACCCCTACACCGGCCAGCAATATGTGTTAGAGTCTCGGCACGTTTACGATCTGAAAGTGATGCAGATCGATCCTTTGGAGTCGCCGGATTTAATCTGGCTGCTGCAGCAAACGGGCGATGAAATTCTCGATTACGGCCAGGCAGTGGCGTATTACACCGCGTGTCGGCAAACGGTGGAGTCGGGTGGAAACCACGCCTTCGTCGGTTTCGAGCACTACTTCCCCCAGATTGTGGATTTTTTAGGGCTAAACGCGGTCTGACGGACCGTTCCGGCACCTCCCTTTAACCACGAAAAAATAATCAACGATGACTCAATCCAGCTATAACGCTGATGCCATTGAAGTACTCAGCGGTCTAGAACCAGTGCGCCGTCGTCCCGGCATGTATACCGACACGACGCGCCCAAACCACCTCGGCCAAGAGGTGATCGATAACAGCGTCGACGAAGCGTTGGCCGGTCACGCCAAGCGCATCGACGTGATCCTGCACGCCGATCAGTCGCTGGAAGTGATCGACGACGGCCGCGGCATGCCGGTGGACATCCACCCGGAAGAGGGCGTGCCGGCGGTTGAGTTGATCCTGTGCCGGTTGCACGCCGGCGGTAAATTCTCGAATAAAAACTACCAGTTCTCCGGCGGCCTGCACGGCGTTGGGATCTCGGTGGTCAACGCCCTGTCGAAGCGGGTGGAAGTCAACGTGCGCCGCGACGGCAACGTCTACGGCATCGCCTTCGAAAACGGCGACAAAGTGCAGGATCTGACGGTGACCGGCACCTGCGGCAAACGCAACACCGGCACCAGCGTGCACTTCTGGCCCGACGAACAGTTCTTCGACAGCCCGCGTTTCTCGGTATCGCGCCTGACTCACCTGCTGAAAGCCAAAGCGGTGCTGTGCCCTGGCGTCGAGATCTATTTCATCGACAAGGTGAACAACACCGAGCAGCGCTGGTGCTACCAGGACGGCCTGACCGACTACCTGATGGAAGCGGTTAACGGCCTGATAACCCTGCCGGAAGCGCCGTTCGTCGGCAATTTCGCCGGTGACACCGAAGCGGTGGACTGGGCGCTGCTGTGGCTGCCGGAAGGCGGCGAGCTGCTGACCGAAAGCTACGTCAACCTGATCCCGACCATGCAGGGCGGCACCCACGTCAACGGCCTGCGTCAGGGGCTGCTGGACGCGATGCGCGAGTTCTGCGAATTCCGCAATATTCTGCCGCGTGGCGTGAAGCTGTCGGCGGAGGATATCTGGGATCGCTGCGCCTACGTGCTGTCGGTGAAGATGCAGGATCCGCAGTTCGCCGGGCAGACCAAAGAGCGTCTCTCCTCGCGTCAGTGCGCGGCCTTCGTTTCCGGCGTGGTGAAAGACGCCTTCAGCCTGTGGCTGAACCAGAACGTTCAGGCGGCGGAACAGCTGGCCGAGCTGGCGATCTCCAGCGCCCAGCGCCGCCTGCGCGCGGCCAAGAAAGTGGTGCGCAAGAAGCTCACCAGCGGGCCGGCGCTGCCGGGCAAGCTGGCGGACTGCACCTCGCAGGATCTGGCCATGACCGAACTGTTCCTGGTGGAAGGGGATTCGGCGGGCGGATCGGCCAAGCAGGCGCGCGATCGCGAGTATCAGGCGATCATGCCGCTGAAGGGCAAGATCCTGAATACCTGGGAAGTGTCCTCGGACGAAGTGCTGGCCTCGCAGGAAGTGCACGACATTTCCGTGGCGATCGGCATCGATCCGGACAGCGAAGATCTCAGCCAATTGCGCTACGGCAAAATCTGCATCCTGGCGGATGCGGATTCCGATGGCTTGCATATCGCCACGCTGCTGTGCGCGCTGTTCGTGCGTCACTTCCGTTCGCTGGTGAAAGGCGGCCACGTCTATGTCGCCATGCCGCCGCTGTACCGCATCGATCTCGGTAAAGAAGTGTTCTACGCGCTGGATGAAGAAGAGAAAGCCGGCGTGCTGGAACAGCTGAAGCGCAAGAAGGGCAAGCCGAACGTGCAGCGTTTTAAAGGGCTGGGCGAGATGAACCCGCTGCAGCTGCGCGAAACCACCCTCGATCCGAACACCCGCCGTCTGGTGCAACTGACGGTGGCGGAGGATGACGTCGATCAGACGCTGGCGGTGATGGACATGCTGTTGGCCAAGAAGCGTTCGGAAGATCGCCGCAACTGGCTGCAAGACAAGGGCGACATGGCCGAATTGGCGGTCTGAGCCTGACCCTGGCCCGGTGAAACGCCGGGCCGGCTTTCCCGCAGGGCGTTCATGCGGCGCCCGATAACCTGGGCCGGAATGCATGAAGATCACGCTCGAAGAATTGCTGGCGTTCACCTCGGTGGTCGACAGCGGTTCCATCACCGCCGCCGCCGATCAGCTCGGCCAGACAACATCCGGCATCAGCCGCGCGCTCAGCCGCCTGGAGAATAAGCTCGATACCACCCTGATGCGCCGCACGACGCGTCGTTTGGAGCTGACCGAAGAGGGGCTGAGCTTCCTGAACCATGCGCGTACGATCATCAGCTCGGTGGAAAATGCCGAAGAGCAAATGGCGGTGCGCCGGCAAATGCCCGCCGGGCGGCTGCGGATCAATGCGGCCGCACCTTTTATGGAGCACGTCATCGTGCCGCTGGTGGCGGGGTTCAGAGAACGTTATCCGCAAATTTCGCTCGAGCTGAACACCGACAACCTGATTATCGATCTGCTGGAAAAACGCACGGATATCGCCATTCGCATCGGTGCGTTGCGTGATTCGACCATTCATGCGCGCGCGCTGGGAGCCAGCCGGCTGCGCATCCTCGCCAGCCCGGCTTATCTGCAGCAGCACGGCACGCCGCAGAGCGTGGAGGAGTTGCATCGGCATTGTCTGCTCGGTTTTACCCAGCCGGAGTCGCTTAACCAGTGGCCGTTGCGCTATCGCCAGGCGCCGCATTTCACCATCACGCCGACGATCTCTGCGTCCAGCGGGGAAACGTTGCGGCAATTGGCGCTGCGGGGCGAGGGGATCGTACAGCTGGCAGACTTTATGACCCGCCGCGATCGGGAAGCCGGCAAGTTGGTGACGTTGCTGGAGCAGGAGACGCTGGACGTGCGCCAGCCGATCAATGCGGTGTATTACCGCAATACGCAATTGGCGGCGCGCATCACCTGTTTTCTTGACTACGTCAGCGCGCACATCGACGCGCAGACGTTATAAGGCGGAGCTTACAGGGCGTTTTCCAGGATGTAGATCTCGGTGTCCAGCACGCTGTCCTTGATGGTCTCGCGGTGTTTGAGCATGTGCTCAATGGCCAGGTGTTTTTCCAGATGCGCCATGCTTTCCCATTTCTCCAGCATGAATACCGAATCCGGCGACCGTTTCTGCCAGGGTGCCTGGGTATTGCTGTCGACCATCGGCGTATATTCGCCGCAGCCGTCTTCCGCCAGCACCAGCGGCACCAGTTTTTCAATGGCTTGCAGTACGGTGGCGCGGTGGCCGGGTTTCACTTTGATTTCTGCGATTACGGTGATCATGTCTGCCTCGTTGATGAGAATGTTCTGCGTCAGTTAAGCAAAAATTTTCGCCAAATGCTCGCGATAACGTGCGATGTCCGCTTCGATATCCGGTTGTTTTATCACGTTATTGCAGATAAAGGTCGGCAGCGCTTCCATTCCCAGGAACTGGTTGGCCTTGTGGAAGTGCAGGTAAACGCCGTCGACGCCGATACCGTGGAAGAACTGATCGGGATCGGTGAAGGCCTCCATCGGGGCGTTCCAGGTCAGGCTCAGCAGGTATTTTTTGCCCTGGATCAGGCCGCCGGAGCCATATTTTTTGCTTTCGTCAGAACGAGAGCGACCGTCGTTGGCATACAGGCTGCCGTGACCGGCGGTGAACACTTCATCGATGTATTTTTTCAGGATCCAAGGTTCGCCCATCCACCAGCCCGGCATCTGATAGATGACCGCGTCGGCCCACAGGTATTTCTGTACTTCGGCTTCGATGTCATAGCCGTCGTCGACCACGGTGACCTGCACATCGTGCTGCAGATCGCGCAGGAAGCCTTCCGCCACGTCGCTCAGGGTTTGGTTGAGTTCGCCGTTGGAATGGCCGAATTGTTTTTTAGCGTTGATAATCAGGATATTGCTCATCTTTCGCGGCTCCCGTCAGAGTTAAGATATGGCATGCTTCCCGCTGAAAAGGCGGAAACCATCTCGCTGGTGACGAGTGTAATCGTGAGTCAGGCAAGTAAAAATGCGATCCAGCGCACAACAGTGTTGACTGCCAGTCAATAAAGAGGCCGCCAGGTAGCGAAATTTTGCATAAACCGCATCGCGCAACCGGCCGCCGGCGGCGATCCTTGCGCCAACTGTGACAGCTACCCCGCAGATGGGTTACTATCGCGGGCAGAATCGACAAGCGATGCCTTTTGTCGTCCAAGGGATTGCCAAGCCACGGTCTGAGGATAATTGAGTAATGAGTGATCTGACTCATGACGGTGTAGAGCGTTTACCGCTGCACACATTCACTGAAAACGCCTATCTGAACTATTCCATGTACGTCATCATGGATCGGGCGTTGCCGTACATTGGCGACGGTTTGAAGCCGGTACAACGCCGCATCATCTACGCCATGTCTGAACTGGGGCTGACCAACAGCGCCAAATTCAAGAAATCCGCCCGCACCGTGGGCGACGTGCTGGGTAAATACCACCCGCACGGCGACAGCGCGTGTTATGAAGCCATGGTGCTGATGGCGCAGCCGTTCTCGTATCGCTATCCGCTGGTGGACGGCCAGGGGAACTGGGGGGCGCCGGACGATCCCAAGTCGTTCGCGGCGATGCGTTATACCGAATCGCGCCTGTCCAAATACGCCGAGGTCTTGCTGGCCGAACTGGGCCAGGGCACGGTCGACTGGATCCCGAACTTTGACGGCACGCTGCAAGAGCCGAAGATGCTGCCGGCGCGTCTGCCGAACATCCTGCTGAACGGCACCACCGGCATCGCGGTCGGCATGGCGACCGATATTCCGCCTCACAACGTGCGCGAAGTCGCCGCTGCGGCGGTGGCGCTGCTCGACAAGCCGGGCGCCTCGCTCGATGACCTGCTCGAGTTCGTGCAGGGGCCGGACTTCCCGACCGAAGCCGAGATCATTACCCCGCGCGATGAAATTCGCAAAATTTACCAGAGCGGCCGCGGCTCGGTGCGCATGCGCGCCGTGTGGAAGAAAGAGGACGGCAGCGCGGTGATCACCGCCTTGCCGCATCAGGTCTCCGGCGCCAAGGTGCTGGAGCAGATCGCCAGCCAGATGCGCGCCAAGAAGCTGCCGATGGTCGAGGATCTGCGCGATGAATCCGATCACGAGAACCCGACGCGTCTGGTGATCGTGCCGCGTTCCAACCGCATCGATCTGGAGCAGGTGATGAATCACCTGTTCGCCACCACCGATCTGGAACGCAGCTACCGCATCAACATGAACATGATCGGTCTGGACAACCGCCCGCAGGTCAAAGGGCTGGTGGAGATCCTCACCGAATGGCTGGCCTACCGTCGCGATACGGTGCGCCGCCGCCTGAACTACCGCCTCGAGAAGGTGCTCAAGCGTTTGCATATCCTCGAAGGTTTACTGGTGGCGTTCCTCAATATCGACGAGGTGATCCACATCATCCGCAGCGAGGATGAGCCGAAGCCGGTGCTGATGCAGCGTTTCGGCATCTCCGATACCCAGGCGGAAGCGATCCTCGAGCTGAAACTGCGTCACCTGGCCAAGCTGGAAGAGGTCAAGATCCGCGGTGAGCAGGACGAGCTGGCGAAAGAGCGCGATCAACTGCAGGCGCTGCTGGCGTCCGAGCGCAAGTTGAATACGCTGATTAAGAAAGAGATCCAGGCCGACGCGCAAACCTACGGCGACGATCGCCGTTCGCCGCTGACCGAGCGTGCGGAAGCCAAGGCGATGAGCGAGCACGATTTCGTGCCGTCCGAGCCGGTGACCATCGTGCTGTCGGAAATGGGCTGGGTGCGCAGCGCCAAGGGCCACGACATCGATCCGGCAGGGTTGAGCTACAAGGCCGGCGACAGCTTCCGCGGCGCGGCGCGCGGCAAGAGCAACCAGCCGGTGGTGTTCATCGATTCTACCGGGCGCAGCTATGCGCTCGATCCGATGACGCTGCCTTCGGCGCGCGGGCAGGGCGAACCGTTGACCGGCAAGCTGACGCCGCCGCCGGGTGCCACCATTGAGCAGGTGCTGATGGCGGCCGACGATCAAAAACTGCTGATGGCGTCCGACGCCGGTTACGGTTTCGTTTGCACCTTTAACGATCTGGTGGCGCGCAACCGCGCCGGCAAGGTGATGATCACGTTGCCGGACAACGCCAGAGCGCTGCCGCCGATGGAAATTCACGGCGCAGACGATATGCTGCTGTCGATCACCGCCGCCGGGCGCATGTTGATGTTCCCGGTCGCCGATCTGCCGCAACTGTCGAAGGGCAAGGGCAACAAGATCGTCTCCATTCCGGCGGCGCAGGCCGCAGCCGGTGAAGACAAGCTGGCCTGGCTGTTCGTGCTGCCGCCGCAGGCGTCCGTCACGTTGTACGTCGGCAAACGCAAGCTGACGCTGCGTCCGGAGGATCTGCAGAAGTTCCGCGCGGAGCGCGGCCGCAAGGGCACCCAGCTGCCGCGTGGCCTGCAGCGCATCGATCGCGTCGAAGTGGATGCGCCGGTGCGGGCGTCGGGAGGCGACAGCGAAGAGTAAGCGTTGGCGCCGGCGTTAAAGGGCGGTCGCAGCATGCTGTGGCCGCCTTATTTATTTTTGCTGGCGTTTATTTTCCAAATAGTTAACATTTCTGCGCATAAAATTATTGTGCGTACTGCCGCCTGGCAGGAAAATAGCGAGAAATGCAGGTGACATCGGCGTGCTTACCGCCTGGCCGGCAAATAATGAGTAAAGGAATCTGCGCAGCGAAGTAAACTGCGTTGGCAGTGTGCTAATGAGGTTGTTATGTTATTGATTTTGCGTGCCGTTCTCGCCACTCTTTTCTGTATTCTGGTGTGTATTTTCGGTTCTGTTTATTGCTTGTTCAGCCCGCGCAACCCTCGCCACGTGGCGACCTTCGGCCATCTTTTCGGCCGCCTGTCGACGCTGTTCGGCATCAAGGTTGAAACCCGCGTGCCGGCCGATGCGGCCAACAATGGCAACTGCATCTATATCGCCAACCACCAAAATAACTACGACATGGTGACGGCCTCCAATATCGTGCAGCCGCGCACCGTGACCGTCGGTAAAAAAAGTCTGGTGTGGATCCCGTTTTTCGGCCCGCTGTATTGGCTGACCGGTAATCTGCTGATAGATCGTGATAATCGCGCCAAGGCGCACGGCACCATCGCCCAGGTGGCGGAGCAGTTCAAAAAGAAAGACATTTCGATCTGGATGTTCCCGGAAGGGACCCGCAGCCGCGGTCGCGGGCTGATGCCGTTTAAAACCGGCGCGTTCCACGCGGCCATCGCCGCCGGCGTGCCGATTGTGCCGATCTGTGTATCAACCACCAGCGGTAATATAAATCTTAATCGCTGGAATAACGGTCATGTGATCGTCGAGATGTTGGCGCCGGTGGATACCAGCAAATACGGCAAAGAAAACGTGCGTGAGTTGGCGGCCCATTGCCGTGAGCTGATGGAGGCGAAAATCGCCGAATTGGACGCCGAAGTCGCCCAGCGCAACGCCGCCAAAAAATAAGAGTCTACCGGCTTCAAAGAATAGGGTTTTAATTGGCGTTCAGCGCCGTTAACGCCTGAACGCCTGCTAATCTTGATTGGCGGGCGTTTGGGTTTTGCACACGGTTTAGTTATTGCTTTTCATGGAGAAAATATGTCACTCAGTCGACGTCAGTTTTTACAGGCATCGGGCCTGGCGCTGTGCGCGGGCGCCGTGCCGCTGAGGGCTGAGGCGAGCGGAACGCAGACCCCGTTACCCATTCCCCCGCTGCTGGAGTCTCGCCGCGGTCAGCCGCTGTTCCTGACCTTGCAGCGCGCCCATTGGGCGTTTATGGATAACCGCAAAGCGGCGGTGTGGGGCATCAATGGCATGTACCTGGGGCCGACGGTGCGGGTTTACAGCGGTGACGACGTCAAACTGATCTACAGCAACCGCCTGCAGGAGCCGGTAGCGATGACCGTCAGCGGTCTGCAGGTGCCAGGCACGCTGATGGGCGGCGCGCCGCGCATGATGTCGCCTAACGTCGACTGGTCGCCGGTGCTGCCCATTCGTCAGGCGGCGGCCACCTGCTGGTACCATGCCAACACGCCGAACCGTATGGCGCCGCACGTTTACAACGGGCTGGCCGGGCTGTGGCTGGTGGAAGATGCCGTCAGCAAAGCGCTGCCGCTGCCCAACCACTACGGCGTCGACGATTTCCCGCTGATCATTCAGGACAAACGCTTCGATAACTTCGGCACACCGCAATACGATGCACCGTCGCAGGGCGGTTTCGTCGGCGATACGCTGTTGGTCAACGGCGTGCAAAACCCGTATGTCGACGTGTCGCGCGGCTGGGTGCGTCTGCGCCTGCTTAACGCCTCCAACGCGCGCCGCTATACCCTGCAGCTCAGCGACGGGCGGCCGTTCAACGTGATTGCCAGCGATCAGGGCTTCCTGCCTGCGCCGGTCGCGGTGCAGCAGCTGTCGTTGGCGCCTGGCGAACGCCGGGAAGTGCTGATCGACATGTCGAAGGGCGAAGAGGTGACCATCACCGCCGGTGAAGCGGCGGGCATCATGGATCGCCTGCGCGGCCTGTTCGAGCCGTCGAGCATTCTGGTGTCCACCCAGGTGCTGACGCTGCGCCCGACCGGCCTGCTGCCGCTGGTGACCGACAACCTGCCGATGCGCCTGCTGGCGGATCAGCTGTTGGACGGCAGCGCCAGCCGCACCCGCGATTTCCGCCTGGGCGACGGCGGCGTCGGCATCAACGGCGCGATTTGGGACATGAACCGCATCGACGTACAGGCACAGCAAGGCACCTGGGAACGTTGGAACATTCATGCGGATACGCCGCAGGCGTTCCATATTCAGGGCGTGCAGTTCCTGATCAAACGCGTCAACGGCGCGCAGCCGATGGCGGAAGATCGCGGCTGGAAGGACACCGTCTGGGTCGATGGCGACGTCGAGCTGCTGGTGTATTTCAACCAACCTACCTCCGAACACTTCCCGTTCCTGTATTACAGCCAGACGCTGGAGATGGCCGATCGCGGCACCGCCGGCCAGCTGATGGTGCAGCCGACGATGTAATCTGCGCTGCGGGCCGCTTACGGCGCCCGCAGCATTTCCAGGAAGGCCTGCACCACCGGCGTGACGCTGTCGGCGCGATACACCGCGTACAGATCCGCCGGCGGCGCCTGTTGCAGCGAGCAAAAGCGTACGCCGGGCCACGGGATGCGGCCGTAGCTGTCCGGCAGCAGCGTGATGCCGCAGCCTTCCGCCACCAGCGCCAGCAGGGTCTGCGGTTCGTTGACCTGATAAGCGACGTCCGGCAAAAATCCCTGCTGCAGACACAGATTGTGCAGATACAGCCCCAGGCTGGCCTCATGCGGCGGCAGCACGATGAAGCTGTCGTTCTGCAGCGCCGCCAGCGGGATATTTTCCTGCTGCGCCAGCGGATGATCGAGCGGCAACACCACGGCGATGCTCTCGCTTGCCAACCGTTGGCAGGTTAACCCCGGCAGCGTCTGCTGCTGCGCCTCTCGCCAGACCCCGATGTCGATATGCCGCTTTTGCAGCGCGGCGATTTGCTGGCTGGGCGTCAGCTCGTTCAACGACCAGGTGACGCCGGCGCTCCGCTCGCTGAATCGCCGCAGCGCCGCGATCAGACCGCCCCAGGCCGAGGTGCCGACCATGCCGACCACCATGTGGCCGCCTTCGCCACGCCCCATCTGTTGCACCTGATGCAATGCGCTGTCGGCCTGATCCAGCAGCCGCTCGACGTTGCGCAGCAGCGTGCGGCCGGCCGGCGTCAGCGTCATGGAGCGGGTGGTGCGTTTGAACAGCACCACCCCGAGCTGACTCTCCAGCTCCTTGATGTGCTTGCTGAGCGGCGGCTGTGACATATTCAGCCGCCGCGCCGCCTGGGTGAAGTTCATCTCTTCCGCCACCACGCGGAAATAGTGCAGCAGGCGGAAGTTAATCCGGCCGGGATCGGGCAGGGCTTGGGGCGGGTTCATCCGGGGTATCGCCTCCTTGTGACGCAGCTCAACTTATAGGTAAATGGAATAAATCGGCCGCCAAGAATGTATTGGTCTCGGCCGCGCCTCGCTCTCTACTATGGGGCTTATTATCCCCCGCTGAAAGAGAGAATACGATGTTTAATCAAGAAGATGCTTTTACCTGCGCCGATGTCGTCCGCGCACGCCTGCCGGGTTTCCAGCCGAAAGCGGCCTTGATTCTCGGCTCCGGGCTTGGCGCCCTGGCGGAGGTGATGACCGAAACCGTCACCCTCGATTACGCGGAGCTGCCGGGCTTTCCGGTGAGCGGCGTCGTCGGCCACGCCGGGCAGCTGGTCGCCGGCAAGCTGGAGGGCGTGCCGGTATTGTGCATGAAAGGGCGCGGTCATTTCTATGAAGGGCGTGGCATGCAGGTGATGACCACCGCGGTGCGCACCTTCAAACTGCTGGGCTGCGAATTCCTGCTGGCGACCAACGCCGCCGGTTCGCTGCGCCGTTCGGTGGCGCCGGGCAGCCTGGTGGCGATTACCGATCACATCAATTTCATGCCGGAATCGCCGCTGGTCGGCGCCAACGACGAGCGCTTCGGGCCGCGCTTCTTCAGCCTGGCGAACGCCTACGATCGCGATCTGCGCGCCGGGCTGGCGGCGGTGGCCGAAAGCGCGGGCATCCCGCTGGCGGAAGGGGTATTCGCCGCCTACACCGGGCCGAATTTCGAAACGCCGGCGGAGATCCGCATGATGCAGACCCTGGGCTGCGACGTGGTGGGCATGTCGATCGTGCCGGAAGTCCTGGCGGCGCGCCACTGCGGTCTCAAGGTGCTGGTGGTGTCCGCGATGACCAACTACGCCGAAGGGCTGTCGGATACGCCTCTTTCTCACGAACAAACGCTCAGCTGCGCGGCGCTGGCGGCGGACGATTTCATGCGCCTGATCCGCGAGCTGTTCAAAACGCTGTAACACCGCAAGCAAACCGGCGGCGGGCTGCAGGGGGCCCGCCGCACCAATCATCGTTGAAAGCATAATAACAAGGTGATGGCGATGGCGATAAAAACACGATTAAAAGTCATGATTTTCCTGCAGTTCTTTATCTGGGGCGCCTGGCTGGTGACGCTGGGCTCCTACATGATCAACACGCTGCATTTCAGCGGCATGCAGGTGGGGATGGTCTACAGCGCCAAAGGCATCGCCGCGCTGATCATGCCGGGGCTGGCGGGCATCATCGCCGATCGGTGGATGAAGGCCAACTATCTGTATGCGCTGTGCCACCTGCTCGGGGCACTGGCGCTGTACTGCGCGGCGCAGGTCGAGCAACCGATGCTGATGTTCTGGGTGATGCTGTTCAATGCCATGGTCTATATGCCGACCATCGCGCTCTCCAACGCCATTTCCTATTTTTGCCTGGAGAAGCACGGCTTTGACACGGTGAGGGATTTTCCGCCGGTGCGGGTGTACGGCACCGTGGGGTTCATTCTGGCGATGTGGTTGGTCGGCTTCAGCCGCATCGAGCTCAGCAATCTGCAGCTGTATCTGGCTTCTGCGGCGTCGCTGCTGCTGTCCGCCTATTCGCTGACGCTGCCGCGTTGCCCGACCAACCGCGCGGCCGAGTCGAAAAGCTGGGTGAGCGTGCTGGGGTTGGATGCGCTGGTGTTATTCCGCCAGCGGCGCATGGCGCTGTTTTTCCTGTTCGCCATGTTGCTTGGCGCGGCGCTGCAGATAACCAATACCTTCGGCAACCCGTTCCTGCACGATCTGTCGCTCAATCCGCTGTATCAGGACAGCCTCAGCGTCCGGTATCCGGCGGTGCTGCTGTCGCTGTCGCAGATCTCCGAAGTGTTCTTTATCCTCACCATTCCCTTCTTCCTGCGCCGTTACGGCATCAAGCAGGTGATGCTGATCAGCATGGCGGCCTGGACGCTGCGCTTTCTGTTCCTGGCTTACGGCACGCCGGTCGGCTTTGGTTTCGTGCTGCTGTTGCTGTCGATGATTGTCTACGGCTGCGCCTTCGACTTCTTCAATATCTCCGGCGCCATCTTCGTCGAGAAAGAGGCCGATCACCGCATCCGCGCCAGCGCGCAGGGGCTGTTCATGACCATGGTCAACGGTTTGGGCGCCTATCTGGGGGCGCTCGCCAGCGGCGAGGTGGTGGACTTCTTCAGCCATGACGGCGTGAAAGACTGGCAGAGCATCTGGCTGGTGTTTGCGCTGTATACGCTGGTGCTGGGGATCGTGTTCGCGTTGAGCTTCAACTACCGCCACCCGCCGCAGGAGAGCGCGGCGGCGGCGCAGTAAGGCAGGGGGGCGCAGCTGGCTGCGCCCTGAAACGTCAGGCCTGCGGGAAGCGCTGCTGCAGCTGCTGCCAGTCCGGCGGATTGGCGGCGCCGAGGCTGGCCACCACGCAAGCGGCGACCCGGTTGGCCAGATCGACCGCCCGCGGCAGTGGCCAGCCGGCAGACAGGCCCGCCAGCAAACCGGCGCAGTGGGCATCGCCCGCGCCGATGGTGTCAACGACCTCTACCGGATAGGCCGGAACGTGCAGCGGCGGCGTGCGGCCGTCGCAGATCCACGCGCCGTCGCGATCCAGGCGACAGATCAGCGTCAGATTACGGGCGGCGGCATAGCGCTGTGCGGCCTCCACGGCGTCGCCGGCGCCGCACAGCGTGGCCACTTCGTCGCGGTTGAGCGTCAGCAGAGTGTGGCTGTCGCTGAGCATGGCGAAGAAATCTTCGCTGAGCTGGGCGATGCGCGGGCCGGGATCGATCAGGCGCGGTTGGTCGAACGGCATGCGCGTCAGCCACTCGCGCAGCGCTTCGCCGTTTTCGCCCGCCAGCTCGTAGCCGCTGGCGTAGATCAGCGTGTGTTCCGTCAGCGGCAGGGTCGCCAGCTGCGCTTTATTCCATTGGCTTTCGCAACCGGACACCGTGATAAAGGTGCGTTCGCCGTCGGGCTCCACCAGCGCCAGGCACCAGCCGTTGTCCATCTGGCCGTGGCGCAACAGCACCTCCAGCCCCAGTTCGCCCATGGCGGCTTCGATCGCCGCGCCCCACTCGCCGTTGCCGACCGGCATGCCGTTGATCACCGGCGCTTCAAGGCGCGTCAGCGCGCGCGCCACGTTGAACGCGCAACCGCCGATTTGCCGCGCCTGCGGCAGGGCTTCGATATCTTCACCGCGGATCGGCAGGCGCGGCAGCGTCATCACCAGATCGCCGACCGCGCCCCCAATCACCAGGACAGGCGTTACAGCTTCCCATTCATTCATTGATGTTCTCTGCGTTGGGTCAGGTACAGACCGTAAGCGATCAGACTCACCGCAAACGACACAAACAGCCCCAGGCTGGAGTCGGCGAACAAGCCTTTGGCCAGCGGGCCGTCGATAAAACCGGTTTTGGTGACCAGCAGGCCGCACAGGGCGCCGAGGAACCAGCAAAACAGCGGGGCTTTGCGCACGCCGCGGTTCTGGCCATGCAGGCCGTACAAAGCGTTGCCATCATACCCGTGGCGGCGGCGCAGGCACAGGTAATCGATCAGGAAAATCGCCTCCCAGGCCGCCAGAAACACCCCGCAGAACACCAGGAAGGAGATGAACGGCCCCATGAAATCGCCGGAGATGAACAGCACATACAGGGCGATGCCCAGCACCACCACGGCGTCGATCGATACCGCCAGCCATTGTTTGACCTGCACGCCGATGGTCAGCAGGTTAAGGCTGGCGGAATACAGGCTGAGCACCGCGATGGTGACGATGCCGGCGGTGGCGGCCAGCAGATAAGGGATGGCCATCCAGGCGGGCAGCACCGAGCCTATCAGCGCGATGGGGTTGGCGGCGCTGGCCAGATCGGGGAGCTGCACGGAAAGCAGAATACCGGCCAGCATCAGCAGCATCAGCGGCAAACAGGCACCGCCCATCACCGCGGCGAAAATGCCTTTGCTCGACGAGCTCGGGCTTTGATAGCGGCTGTAATCGGCGCCGGCGATTGCCCAGCTGATGCCGGTGCCGGCGGCGATCACCGATACCGCCGGCAGGAAACCGGTCAACCAGCTGCCGGAAGGCAGCGCCAGCACCTGGCTCCACTCGGTGTTGAACAGGATATAGAGCACCACGATCAGCGTCATGGTGCCGAAGATGCGGCTGAACCAGCTCTGCATCCAGACCACGGTATTTTGCCCCAGCAGGCTGACGACGACAGTGAGCCCGCCGAACAGCAGCAGGCTGAGCGCGGTCAACAGGTGGCTGGTTCCCAGTCCGAAGGCCTCGAACAGCGCCGCCAGCGTCAGGGTGCCGGTGATCACGTTGACCGCTTCCCAGCCCATCAGGTTGATCCAACTGAACAGGGTGGGCGCCACGTTGCCCTTCAGCCCGAAAATCACCCGCGAGAGCGTCAGCGTAGAGGTGCGCCCGCGCTTGCCGGCGAAGCTGGTGAGGCCGACCAGCACGAAGCTGGCGACGCCGACCAGCGCGGCGAGTACCGATTGCAGAAAGGATAAGCCGAAGCCGACGATGATGGCGCCGTACACCACGCCGAGAATACCGATATTGGCCGCCGACCAGATCCAAAACAGCTCGATGGGCTTACCGGTCTGTTCCGCGTCCGGCACCCGGTCGATACCGGTGCTTTCTACCTTCCATGCTTCATTGCGATTGATATCGGTCATAGCAAATGATCCCTGTTGCGCAGGGCCGCGAGGGCCGCCGCAGTTGACTGAAAATCGATTCCGTTGGCGCGGTTGAGGCCGGCTATCCCGCTGTCGGTGAAGACGCCGATTCCGCGCAGTGTGTAGCGGCTGATGCCGCCGGGTCTGTCAAAATGAGGGCGGTATCCGCCTTATCGGGTGAGGCACGTCGGCCGCACGGCGCCAATGAGTGTAGTCAAAGAGTGGGGCTGCAGCGGGGATTGGCGAAGCGGGAACGTTTCTATTTGCCGACATCGATCCGCTTCGCCCTCCGCGATGGGATCCGGTGATGCGGCGATGAGCCGTGAGCAGGCTATCCATTAGCTCCGTTGCTTATTATCGGCCGTTTGCGCCGGCAGTATAGGCCCGCTGCCGGCCATCAAGGGTATCCTTTAGGGCTGGCAGCGGGTTTTTTATTGTTTTTAAAGTGGGTCCCTGGTGTTGGTGCTATTGATGTATCAACATCAATAAGCACAGATTACGCGCGATCTAGATCCAATGAAAGTCCATTAGGCAAAAATTGTGATGCCACTCTGAAAGCATTAGCGATATTTTAGTTAAAGTGAGGTGCCTATCGCCGGACAGGCGATAGGATAACAATGAGACTCAGACGAATGGCATAAGCAAGAGGGCGGGCGAATGACGGATTTTATGGCCTGGCTGCGTGGTCATCTGGCGCAGGGGACGGTAGCGCCGCGTTATATTCAGCTGGCGGCGGCGATAGAAACCGCGATCAGGCAGCAGGTGTTGGCGGCGGAGGCATTTCTGCCGCCGGAACGGCAGATGGCGGAGGGGCTGGCGCTGTCGCGCGTCACCGTCAGCAAGGCAATGAAGCTGCTGGAGGATAAAGGGCTGATTTCACGGCAGCAGGGGGTCGGCACCCGCGTGGCGATGCGCATTGGTTATTCCCTCGATAAGGACAGCGGTTTCACCGCTCAGGCGCTGCGTCACGGCAGCCGCGTCAGCAATCGATGGCTGCTGCGCACCCGAGTCGGCGCGCCGGCCAAGGCCGCGGCGGCGCTGGGGCTGGCGGAGGGGGATGAAGTGATCAAACTGCGGCGGTTACGCTTGCTGAACGGCAGCCCGGTCTCGCTGGAAACCACCTATATACCACCGCGCTTCTTGCCCGAACCGGCGCAGCTGGAGCATTCACTGTATGCGCTATGGCAATCGCGCGGCATCGTGCCTGAAGATAAACACTTTCTGTTGAAGGCGGTGTCCTGCAGCGACGAGGTCGCCGAACTGCTCAACGTGCCGTGCGGCGCGCCGTTGTTGCACATCATCCAAACCAGCCGCAACGCTCAGGGTGAGGCGCTGGAGTTCAGCGATATCTTGTGCCGCAGCGACGTTTATGAATTCGAAGTGAACGGTTAGCGAAATAACCATGCTCTTTTTGCTGCTAGTGCGTATAATCGCCGCCCGGCGATTAATTAACCTGTAAAAAGAGCAGCAGAATGAGCACCACCAGCCTGATCCAACCCGATCGTGAACTGTTTTCCTATAAGCCCTATTGGGCCGAATGTTTTGGCACCGCGCCGTTTTTACCGATGTCGCGGGCAGAGATGGATCAACTGGGCTGGGACAGCTGCGACGTGATCATCATCAGCGGCGACGCCTACGTCGATCACCCAAGCTTTGGCATGGCGATCATCGGCCGCATGCTGGAAGCGCAGGGCTTTCGCGTCGGCATTATCGCGCAGCCGGACTGGAGCAATAAAGAAGACTTCATGCGGTTGGGGAAACCGAACCTGTTCTTCGGCATCACCGCCGGCAACATGGACTCGATGATCAACCGCTACACCGCCGATCGCAAACTGCGCCACGACGATGCCTATACCGCCGGCAACGTCGGCGGCAAGCGGCCGGATCGCGCCACCCTGGTCTACAGCCAGCGCTGCAAAGAAGCCTATAAAGACGTGCCGATCGTGCTGGGTGGCATTGAAGCCAGTCTGCGTCGCATCGCCCACTACGATTACTGGTCTGATACCGTGCGCCGCTCGGTGCTGGTGGACTCCAAAGCCGACATGCTGATCTACGGCAACGGCGAGCGTCCGCTGGTGGAAGTGGCGCACCGTCTGGCCGCCGGTGAGAAGATCGGCGATATCCACGATATCCGCAATACCGCGGTGATGCGCAAAGAAGCGCTGCCGGGTTGGAGCGGTGTGGATTCCACCCGCCTCGACAAGCCGGGCCGCATCGAACCTATCCCGAACCCGTACGGCGAGGATCTGCCGTGCGCCGACGGCGCCAAGCCGAAAGAGCCGGAAGCCAAGCCTGTCACCGTGCGCGCCGCCAAACCGAAGCCGTGGGAGAAGACCTACGTGCTGCTGCCGTCCTTCGAGAAAGTGAAGGGCGACAAGGTGCTGTATGCGCACACCTCGCGTATTTTGCACCATGAAACCAACCCAGGCTGCGCCCGCGCGCTGATGCAAAAACACGGCGATCGCTACGTGTGGATCAACCCGCCGGCGATCCCGCTGACCACGCCGGAGATGGACAGCGTCTTCGCCCTGCCTTATCAACGCGTACCGCACCCGTCCTACGGTCAGGATCGCATTCCGGCCTATGACATGATCCGTTTCTCGGTGAACATCATGCGCGGCTGCTACGGCGGCTGTTCGTTCTGTTCGATCACCGAGCATGAAGGGCGCATCATCCAGAGCCGTTCGGAAGATTCGATCGTTCGCGAAATCGAAGAGATCCGTGACAAGGTGCCGGGCTTTACCGGTGTGATCTCCGATCTGGGCGGCCCGACCGCCAACATGTATATGCTGCGTTGCACCAACCCGCGCGCTGAGCAGACCTGCCGCCGCGCCTCGTGCGTGTATCCGGAGATCTGCACCTATATGGATACCAACCACGAGCCGACCATCAAGCTTTACCGCCGCGCGCGTTCTCTGGAGGGCATCAAGAAGATCCTGATCGCTTCCGGGGTACGTTACGATCTGGCGGTGGAAGATCCGCGCTATATCAAGGAACTGGCGACCCACCACGTCGGCGGCTACCTGAAGATCGCGCCGGAGCACACCGAAGAAGGCCCGTTGTCGAAGATGATGAAACCGGGCATGGGCAGTTACGATCGCTTCAAGCAGCTGTTTGATCACTATTCGAAGCTGGCGGGTAAAGAGCAGTACCTGATCCCATACTTTATCTCGTCGCACCCGGGCACCCGCGATGAAGACATGGTGAACCTGGCGCTGTGGCTGAAAAAGAACCGTTTCCGCCTCGATCAGGTGCAGAACTTCTATCCTTCGCCGATGGCCAACTCCACCACCATGTATTACAGCGGCAAAAACCCGCTGAGCAAGGTGGGGTACAAGAGCGAAGACGTGGTGGTGCCGCGCGGCGATCGCCAGCGCCGCCTGCATAAGGCGCTGCTGCGTTACCACGATCCGGCCAACTGGGCGCTGATCCGCGCCGCGCTGGAAGAGATGGGCCTGAAGCACCTGATCGGCAGCCGCCGCGATTGTCTGGTGCCGGCGCCGAGCATCGACGAACAGCGCGAAGCGAAACGGCTGCAGCGCCATACCCGGCCGGCGCTGACCAAACATACCGATATCAATCGGCAGCGCACGCCGTCCAACCGGCCGCCGCGCAAACCGATTCGCAAAGCCAAGCCGTAACGGCCGCACCGCATGCGTAAACAAAAAGGAGAACCCCCGGGTTCTCCTTTTCACTGTTGAGCGTCACAGCTGCTCGTACGCGGCTTCCACTTTCATCAAATGGCGCGGCGCCTGCGGCGCGGGATGGTATTTGCGCACGTGCCAGTTAAAGGCCTCCGGCGACAGGTTGTTAATCATCGCGATGGCCTGCTGACGGTTGCTGGAGAAGGTGCGCAGCAGTGCCCCGGTGCCGTTGACGTAGGCGATGATGGTGGCGTAGCGCAGCGTGACGGGATTGGCGATCCCTTTAAGCTGTTGTTTCTGCAAGGTGGCCAGATAGGCGGCGCCGAGATCGATATTGGTGTCGGGATCCCGCAGATCGTCATCGTCCGGGCAACCGCGTTTGCCTTTGTAGCGATAGGCGTCGCAGCCGGCGGTATCGGCTTTCAGCTGCATCAGGCCGATCGCATTGGATCTGCTCACTGCGGCGGGGTTGAAACCGGACTCCACCTGGATCATGGCGGTGATCAGCTTGGCGTCTACGCCGTATTCGCTGGCGGCGTCTTTGATGGCGCTATCGAAGGCGTGGCGATCGTAGCTGACGCGCTGTTTCTTGCCGGCGCAACCCGCCAGCACCAGCATGACGCAAAGCATGCCCAGCCGTGACCCGTGTGAGAAAGAGAATTTCATGGTGCTCCGTGCTTGTCTGTTTTTTAACGGCGTTAACCGGCGGGCGGAGCCTCCGGCGTCGTCATCATAACGTCAGGCGGCGCAAAGGAGCAATGTGCGGGAAGGAAAAGCCCCCTCCGGCCGGAGAGGGCTTGGGGGGAGATTACAGGGTATCCGGATCCGGCCCGAGGCGGTTGCCGACATCCAGCTTGGCGATCTCGCCCAGTTCATCTTTATCGAGTTTGAAATCAAACACCTCGAAGTTTTCGCGAATCCGCGACGGCGTGACCGATTTCGGGATGACGATAAGACCGCTGTCCAGGTGCCAGCGCACCACAATCTGCGCCGGGGTTTTCTCGTATTTTTCGGCCAGCGCCTTGATCAGCGGCTGGTCGAACACGCCTTCACCGCCTTGCGCCAGCGGGCTCCAGGATTCGGTGGCGATATGGTGCGTGGCGTTCCAGGCGCGCAGCTGGCGCTGTTGCAGCAGCGGGTGCAGCTCGATCTGGTTGACGACCGGCGCCACGTTGGTTTCATCCAACAGACGCTGCAGGTGCGGCGTATGGAAGTTGCATACGCCGATGCTTTTCACCAGGCCTTGTTCGCGCAGCTTGATCAGCTCGCGCCAGGCGGAGACGTATTGATCCTGCTGCGGGCGCGGCCAGTGGATCAGATACAGATCCACATAGTCCAGCTTGAGCTTTTCCAGACTGGTTTCCAGCGCCGCCAGCGGATCGCCCTGATCGTCGTTCCACAGCTTGGTGGTGATGAACAGGTCGCTGCGCGGCAGCGCGCTGGACTGCAGCGCGGCGCCGACGCCTTCTTCGTTCTTGTAAATCGCGGCGGTGTCGATGGAGCGGTAACCGATCTCCAGCGCTTTGCTCACCGCGCGGGTGGTCTCTTCAATACTCGCCTGCCAAACGCCGAGACCCAACTGCGGCATCAGATTACCATCGTGGAGTTTGATGATGGGTTGTTGCGTTGTCATGCGCATCTCCTTGTGTACGGATTGCGGCGCCTGCGGCGCCGAAACGGCTATAGATAAATTCTAGTTGGCAAAATGGGCGGTTGCCGGGTTTGCCAGCCTAATTTCAGCGGTGGCGGGAGGGCCATTTTCTCCCCGCTCTCCCTGCGAATGAGCGGTAAGACGAGTGGTGCGAAACGATCGGCGGCGCTGAAGCGCCCGATTGCGCCCGGTGATCGGCCGGGCGCAGGATGCGGCGAAAAATGGCTGGCGGAGACTAAAGCCTAGCAAAAAATCGCCGTTTTGCGATTAACGCGCCGCTTCATAAATGCGGCGGCTGACGTCCAGGGTAATGTCCTGATGCTCGCCCAGGGCGGTCATGCCGTGCTGATGGAGCTTGTCGAGCAGCGCCGGAATGCTGCTGCCGTCGAGCTGATAATCCGCCATGCGGGTCGGCACGCCCATCTGTTCGAAGAAGGCGCGGGTGGCGGCGATGGCGCCGTCGATCCGGCTGTCTTCGCTGCCTTCGCGCAGGCCCCAGACGCGTTCAGCGTACTGCAGCAGTTTTTCGCGCTTCTGCGCTTTCTTCTCGTGCAGCAGCGCCGGCAGCACGATGGCCAGCGTTTGCGCGTGGTCGAGATCGTGCATGGCGGTCAGCTCGTGGCCCAGCATGTGGGTCGCCCAGTCCTGCGGCACGCCGGCGCCGATCAGGCCGTTCAGCGCCATGGTGGCGCTCCACATCACGTTGGCGCGCACCGCATAGTTCTCCGGCTCGGCCAGCGCGCGCGGGCCGTCTTCCAGCAGGGTCAACAGCAGGCCTTCGGCGAAGCGATCCTGCACCTTGGCGTCGACCGGGTAGGTCAGATACTGCTCCAGGGTGTGCACGAAGGCGTCGACCACGCCGTTGGCGATCTGGCGGGGCGGCAGCGAGTAGGTCACCACCGGATCCAGCACGGCGAAGCGCGGCTGCACCAGCGGCGAGAAGAAGTGCTGCTTGTCGCCGCTGCTTTTGCGGGTGATCACCGCGCCGCTGTTGGACTCGGAGCCGGTGGCCGGCAGCGTCAGCACGCAGCCCATCGGCACTGCGTCGGCGATGTGGCTGCCGACGGTCTGCAGAATGTGCCAGGCGTCGTTGCTGGCCGTATAACGGGCGGCGGCGGCGATGAACTTGGTGCCGTCAACCACCGAACCGCCGCCGACCGCCAGCAGGAAATCGATGTTTTCCGCTTTCACCACCTCGACCGCTTTCATCAGCGTTTCGTAGGTCGGGTTAGGCTCGATGCCGGAAAACTCCCGCACGTCGCGGCCGGCCAGCGCGCTATGCACCTGATCCAGCACGCCGTTTTTCTTTACGCTGCCGCCACCGTAGGTGATCAGGATGCGCGCGTCCGCCGGGATTTGGCCGGCCACGTCGGCAATTTGGTCCTTGCCGAACAGGATTTTGGTTGGGGTATGCAGAATGAAGTTGTGCATGGTTGATTTCTCTCTTTCTGTCAGGCGGGCGCCAAAGTGGCGCAAAGGTATCTGGCCCGTATTGTCAGGAACCGGGCGGCAACGCACAATGCACATTCCTGTTTGGTTCTTGCCTATTTCTACAACTGTCTGTAGAAATGGCGAGTTTTAAATTATGATTTATGCCGAATCGTTCTGACTGTAAGAGGGTGTTTCCGTGATTGAAATCGATGCGCTGCGCAGCCGCATGGCGCGCCAGGCGATGGCTATCGCCAGCGGCAACGGCTACACGCCGTCGCCGGTGCCGCGGGTGAAGATTTTGTATGTCGATCGCCACAGCCCGCGTCAGCCGGTGATGTATGAACCGGGGATCGTCATTGTTTTTCAGGGGCACAAGGTCGGCTATTGCGGCAATAAGAAGTTCCAATACGATCCGCGCAACTACCTGCTGATGACGGTGCCGCTGCCGTTTGAATGCGAAACCTTCGCCAGCCCGGAACTGCCGCTGGTTGGGTTGGCGGTCAATATCGATACCCAAATGCTGCAGGACTTGCTGATCGACATCGGCGATGACGACTACCTGATGCAACCGCGCGCGGAGAGCAACGGGGTGAACCTGGCGGAAATGACGGAAGAGTTGCTGTGCGCCACCGAGCGTCTGCTCGACGTGATGGCCAATCCGCTCGACGCCCGGGTGCTTGGGCCGCAGATTGTACGGGAGATTCTCTATTATGTGCTGCGCGGCGCCTGCGGCGCGTCGCTGCAGGAGTTGGTCAATCGGCATACCCACTTCAGCCAGATCGCCAAGGCGCTGCGGCGTATCGAACATCAGTATGCCGACAGCATCAACGTCGAGCAGTTGGCCAGCGAGGTCAACATGAGCGTCTCGGCGTTCCACCACAACTTCAAGGCGGTGACCAACACCTCGCCGCTGCAGTACGTGAAGTCGTACCGGCTGCATAAGGCGCGACTGTTGATGGTTCATGACGGTCTGAAGGCCAGCACGGCGGCGATCCGCGTCGGCTACGAAAGCGCGTCGCAGTTTAGCCGCGAGTTCAAACGGCTGTTCGGCATGACGCCGAGCGATGAAGTCGCCCGGCTGCGCGAGGCCAACCCGCTGTTGCTGGAGGGCTGAGCCGCGTTTATGGGGTTAAGACGATCTTGCCGAATGGCCCGCGATCGAGGTGATCCAGCGCCTGCGGCAGCTGATCGAAGCGGTATACCTGGTCGATCACCGGCTGCAGGTTGACGGCGTCCACGGCGCGCACCAGGTCTTCCAGCGCGCGGCGGTGGCCGACGCCGATGCCCTGAATCACTGCGGATTTTAATAGCAGCGGGCCGGCGGGGGCGGAAATTTCGTTGCCTTCCAGGATGCCTATTACCGAGATGCGTCCTCCCACCGCCACGGCGCGCACCGAATTGCCGAGGTTGGTGCCGCCCACGGTGTCGATCACATGGTCGATGCCGCGATCCTGCGTCAGCGCATAAATCACCTCCACCCAATCGACGTCCAGCCGGTTGATGCCATGATTGGCGCCCAATGCCAGGGCTCGCGCCAGCTTTTCATCGCTGCCGGAGGTGACATAGACCTCCGCGCCGTGGGCTTTGGCGATCTGCAGCGCGAACAGCGCCACGCCGCCGGTGCCTTGCACCAGCACCGTATCGCCGGCATGCAGTTTGCCTTGTTCCACCAGTGCGAACCAGGCGGTCAGCCCGGCGCACGGCAGGGTGCTGGCCTGGACGTCGTCCAGCGACGCCGGCGCCGCTACCAGCCAGTCTTCATGCAAAATCACGTATTCCGCCAGCACGCCCTGATAAAAACCGCCGAGGGTGTGGTAAGGCACCCGGCGCGCATCGCCGTAGGGTTTTTGCTCGCCGTCGAGCCAACCGGGGCTGAAGGTGGAAATGACGCGCGCGCCGGGCTGAAAGCGGCTGACGCCGGGGCCGATGGCATCGACCTCGCCGGCCATGTCCGAGGCGGGCGTGAACGGCTGCGGCAGCGTGAGCCCCATGCCGCTTTCTATCATCAGTTTGTCACGGTAATTGAGTGAGATAGCCTTCACTTTCACTCTGATTTCGTGTGGCCCCGGCTGCGGGATGGCGCTTGCGCTCAGTTGCAGGTGCTCACGCCCCAGGGCGCTCATCGTCCAGCGTTGCATTGTATTGGTCATGATGTTCTCCAAAGTCAGCGATTAACAGACCTGCCGATAATATCGTTGATAGAGGTTCGCCAGTGGCGATAAGATTTCCGCAGATTGTTTCTTTCAGAGCGACAAATCATGAGCGATCGGTTGAGCGGCATTTCGGTATTCGTTACCGCCGTGGAGGCGGGCAGTTTTGCGTTGGCGGCCAGTCGGCTGCATCTTTCGCGTTCGGCGGTCGGCAAAACCATCGCCCGGCTGGAACAGCGGCTGGGGGTGCGGCTGTTTCATCGCACCACGCGCAGCCAGAGCCTGACCGACGACGGTGCGCTGTTTTATGAGCGCTGCCTGCGGGCGCTGGAGGAGATCCGTGGCGCGGAAACGCTGCTGGAGTCGGGGAAACGACAGGTCAGCGGCCGGCTGCGGGTGTCGATGCCGGTGCTGTTTGGCCGCATGTGCATTGCGCCGCTGCTGACCGAACTGACGCGCGAGCATCCTGGGTTGGAGCTGGAGCTGTCGTTCAGCGATCGGGTGGTGGACCTGATTGAGGACGGCTTCGATATGGCGATTCGCAACGGTACGCTGGCCAACAGCAGCGGCTTGGTGGCGCGCCGCATCGGCGATCACCGCATGGCGCTGTGCGCCTCGCCGGCCTATCTGCAGCGGTGCGGCGAACCGCTCAGCATCGAGCAACTGGCGCAGCATGAGGCGGTGACCTATATGCGCGCCGGCGCGCGGCGCAGCTGGTTGGTATTGGATAGCGACGGCAAGCCGCAGGACGTAATGCCGAATAACCGGCTGCAAATGGACGACCTGCAGGCGATTGCGGATGCGGCCACGGCGGGTTTCGGCATTGCCTGGCTGCCGTGCTGGCTGGTACGTGAGCAGTTGTTGAGCGGGGCGCTGGTGCGCTTGCTGCGCGATCGGCCGGGCGCCGCCTTTGAAGCGCATGCGGTGTGGCCGCACACGCCCCACCTGCCGCTGAAGGTGCGGCTGGCGGTGGATACGCTGGTGAACAAACTGCCTGCCAGTCTGGCGTTGGTCGAGAAGGCGCTGTAGCGCGCCCGGTTCAGGAAGAGGCGGCGCGTTTTTTACGCCAGATCACCAGCATGGCGCCCAGCAGGCCGACGAACAGCAGCAACAGCGGCAGCAGCATCAGGCCGGTCATCACCTGGCTTTCATAGCGTTTCACCAGAGGGATTTGGCTGAACGCGTAGCCGAGGCCGACCAGCGCGCAGACCCAGATCGCCGCGCTCAGCCAGTTGAATACCTGGAAGCGCGAGCTGTTGAGCCCGGAAATGCCGGCCATGGTCGGCAGCAGGGTGCGCACGAAACCGAGGAAGCGGCCGATCAGCAGCGCCGTCAGCCCGTGGCGGTTGAACAGGTTGTGCGCGCGCTGGTGGTACTGTGCCGGCAGTTGCAGCAGCCAGCTCTTCACCAGGCCGGTGTGGCCCAGCCAGCGGCCCTGGATATAGCTCAGCCAGCAGCCGAGGCCGGCGGCGGCGGTCAGTATCAGCAGAGTGGGGGCAAAGCCCATCACGCCTTTGGCGATCAGCGCGCCCGACAGCAGCAGCAGGCTGTCACCGGGAAGGAAGGAGGCGGGCAGCAGTCCGTTTTCCAAAAACAGAGTGGTGAAAAGTACGGCGTAAACCACCCAAATTACGCTTGGATCGGCGAGGGCGATGAAGTCCTGCTGCCAAAGCGCATGAATAATCTCTCGTAATACATCCATTTTATGTCCTGTTGCATGCCGGTTGCGCCCGGGGTCACGTTCTCCAGGATGCGGCGGTTACCGTATCTGACAGTTACCCGGTTAGTGTACCGCTAATAGCTTAAGCCGACATTAAACGAGACGAAGAAAATTATCGGAATCCGCCTTAGCGCACGCCGTTGAGGCGATCGAAGCCGGCCGCCAGATCGGCGATCAGGTCTTCGACGTTCTCCAGACCGATATGCAACCGCACCAGCGTGCCGGAAAAATCGACGCCGCCCGCCGGGCGGATCGCTTCCAGTTCTTCCGGCTGGTTGGCCAGGATCAGCGACTCGAAGCCGCCCCAGGAGTAGGCCATGCTGAAGTGGCTGAAGTTGTCCAGGTAGGCGGCCAACTGCGCCTCATCCAGCCGCTCTTTCAGCACGAAGGAGAACAGTCCATTGCAGCCGCTGAAGTCGCGGCGATAGAACGCGTGGCCTTTGCAACTGGGCAGGGCCGGGTGATTGACCGTCGCCACCTCCGGCCGTTCGGCCAGCCAGTTGGCGACCTCAATGCTGCTGCGTTCGTGCTGCTTCAGGCGCACGCTCAGGGTACGCAGGCCGCGGCTCGCCATGTAGGCGGTGTCGGCATCCACCATCTGCCCCATCAGATAGGAGTACTCGCGCAGTTGATCCCAACAGCGCGCGTTGGCGACGGCGGTGCCGAGCATGTAATCGGAATGGCCGATCAGGTATTTAGTGCCGGCCTGAATGGAGATATCGATGTCGAAATCCAACGCCTTGAACAGCACGCCCGCCGCCCAGGTATTGTCGATCATGATCACCACCTCCGGCGCCACGGCGCGAATGGCCTGCACCATTGCCGGAATGTCCTGCACTTCCAGGGTGATGGAGCCGGGGGATTCCAGGAACACCACGCGGGTGTTGGGTTGGATCAACGTGGCGATATCGGCGCCGATCAGCGGATCGAAATAAGTGGTGCTGACGTTCATGCGGCCGAGGATATGGGTGCAGAAATCCTGGGTCGGTTCGTACGCCGAACCAGTGACCAGCAGGTGATCGCCGGCGCCGACGAACGACAGGATCGCATTGGCCACCGCCGCCGCGCCGCAGGGGTACAGCACGCAGCCGGCGCCGCCCTCCAGCTCCACCATTGCATCCTGCAGGGCGAAGTGGGTCAGGGTGCCGCGTCGGCCGTAAAACAGCTCGCCGTGGGCGCGTTGCGCGGTGGCGTGTTTTTTGGCAGCGACGGAGTCGAAGACCAAAGAAGAGGCGCGTTGCGTGACGGGATTGACGGAGCCCTGGGTGTAACGCTGGCTGCGGCCGGCGCCGATCAGCGTGGTTTCGATATGTTTTGACGTCATGGTACCTGGCTCACCTCTGGTTGCTCTGCACGTGCCCGTTTGCGATAGCCCTTACGTTAACATGAGTTAATATAGCCATCCAGACGTTTTAACTTCCAGATATAGAAACGGCTATAATTGTCTGTCGGGCGCGCATTTCTCGCCTCATCCTTCTGCCGTGGTGCGAGAGAGAAGCCCATTCATCGGTCAAGACGCCGTTCGGCAGCGCGGCGTTGTTGCGTCGTTGTGGGAGAAAAGTAACGAAATAACCCTATAAAAGGGGCAGTTGGCGGTGAACGGACGCAGATTGGCGCTTTGTGGCGGGGCTGGCTAAAATTTTCTCGTTTATTTGGTAAATAATAATGAGAACTACTATCAATCCCCGGTTGGTTTGATATGATCGCACGCTGAATTATTCCTTAATTTTGATCGGTAATGGGTGGAGGCACAGCGTGAAAACGGCTGGCAAGAATTTAAATCAAGGATCGTTCGGCCAGGGCCGGGCGCAGTGGGGCAAGGCCTTCGGCCGCAGCCTGATGGCTTCTATGGTGCTGGTCGTGGGGCTGGCCGGCAGCGCGCAGGCCGCGCCGGCGAGCAATCCGGCCGTTGCCGAAAGCGTTGCGCCGACCACCGCGCCTGCACCTGCGGCAGCCGCCGCGCCGGAGAGCATCACGCCGGTGAATCCGGCGCCAACGATCCAGCCACCGGAAACCCGCGGCATGGACCTGTCCGTTTGGGGCATGTACCAGCACGCCGACGCGGTGGTGAAAGCGGTAATGATCGGCCTGGTGCTGGCCTCGATCGTGACCTGGACCATTCTGTTCTCCAAAGGCAGCGAACTGCTGCGCGCCAAGCGCCGTCTGCGCCGCGAGCAGTTGGCGCTGGCCGAAGCGCGCACGCTGGATGAAGCCTCCGAGCTGGCGCAAAACTTCGCCCCGGAGAGCGTCAGCGCGGTATTGCTGAACGATGCGCAAAACGAGCTGGAGCTGTCTGCGGAATCCAACGACAACAACGGCATCAAAGAGCGCACCGGCTTCCGCCTCGAGCGCCGCGTGGCGGCCTACAGCCGCAACATGGGCCGTGGCAACGGCTTCCTCGCCACCATCGGCGCCATCTCGCCGTTCGTCGGCCTGTTCGGCACCGTGTGGGGCATCATGAACAGCTTCATCGGCATTGCCCATTCGCAGACCACCAACCTGGCGGTTGTGGCGCCGGGCATCGCGGAAGCGCTGCTGGCGACCGCGCTGGGCCTGGTGGCGGCGATCCCTGCCGTCGTTATCTACAACATCTTCGCCCGCGTCATCAGCGGCCACCGTGCGCAGGTGGGCGACGTGGCGGCGCAGGTCATGCTGCTGCAGGGCCGCGATCTGGATCTGGCCGCGACGGCGGAAGCCAAGCGCTCACAGCACGCGCACCAACTGCGGGCGGGGTGAGTCATGGCGATGCGCTTAAATGAAGATCTGGACGACAGCGGCGAACTGCATGAAATCAACGTGACGCCGTTTATCGACGTCATGTTGGTGCTGTTGATCATCTTTATGGTGGCCGCGCCGCTGGCAACGGTAGATATCCGCGTCGATCTGCCGGCTTCTTCCGCCAAGCCGCAGCCGCGGCCGGAAAAACCGGTGTTCCTGTCGGTGAAGGCCGACAAGCAGCTCTACGTCGGCGATCAGCCGGTGAATGCCGATCAGCTGACTTCGGTGCTGGATCAACGTACCCAGGCTAACAAAGAAACCACCATCTTCTTCCAGGCGGACAAGAGCGTGGACTATGAAACGCTGATGAGCGTGATGGACACCCTGCGTAAAGCCGGCTACCTGAAAGTGGGGCTGGTGGGCATGGAGGGCGCCGCCAAGTAGCGGCAGCAAAACGATAAAGGGCGCTCAGGCGCCCTTTTTTATTGATTCTGAGATATCACTCCCCGGCTAACAAAGCCCGGGAACCGGCATGACGCCAGTGGATACGGCCCGGCAGATAAAGCGCGCTCTGTTCCAGCGGCCGTTCGTCGATAAGCGCGGTGACTTGGTCGAAGCTATGTTGCGCCAGTGCCAGGCAGTCTTGCGCGACCGTGTCTATCTTCAGCGTCATGCAGTCGAACAGGTAGTGATCGTCGAAGCTGCACAGGTGAATGTCGCTCTCCATCAGCTGATGCTGAGTCAGATAACGCAATACGCCTTCCAGCAGGCCGCAGGCGGCGGTAAACAGCGCTTTAGGCGGACGCCCCAGCTGTGCGCACAGCTGAGCAAACATCTCGTAACCTGAGCTGGGGTGATAGTTGCCGTTGATGATCCATTCCGGTTTGCATGTGATGCCGGCGCGCTCCAGGCCAAGCTGGAAGCCGGCGAGGCGATCGCGGGTCGGCGAAATGCGCGGCTGCCCGCCGAGAAAATAGATCTCATCCGGATGTTGGCGCGCGACCTTTTCCACCAGGTCGGCAGTCGAATTGACCGAATCGGTGATCACCAGCGGCAGTTCAGAGCCGGCGATCAGACGGTCCATCTGCACCACCGGCAGCCCGGCGTTGATCTTCTGGTATTCCGCGTCGTTCAACTGGCTGGAGGCGACGATCAAGCCATCCACCTGCCGCTGCACCAGACTGTTCACCGCCATCATCTCCTGCGCCGGGTTTTCATCGGTGCAGGCGATCAGCAGCTGCAGACCGGCTTCGCGGCACAGCGTTTCCAGCTCGCGCGAAATCACCGCAAAGCCGTAGTTGGTCATCTCCGGCACCACCAGCCCCAGCGTGTGGCTGCGGTTGGAGCGCAAAGAGCGGGCGTGGATGCTGGGCTGATAATGGTGTTCGTGCGCCAGCGCCAGAACGCGATCGCGGGTGTCGTCGGACACCCGATATTCCTTGCTGCGGCCGTTCAGCACCAGGCTGGCGGTCGATTTCGACACCCCGGCCAGCGTGGCGATGTCACTGATGGTAATGCGTTTATTTTTTTTCACTGACGCCATCTGAAGTCATCGGAGGATGCGTCATTCTAGCATGCATGGCGTCAGCGGCCAGTATTCCAACGCCAGCGGCACGCTCCCGCACAGCCGCAGTTGCGGCTCACCCGCCGGGAAGTAGCGCGCGCTCATCACCGCCTCGCCGCGGTTGATGAAAATTTCCACGCTGGAACGATCGAACAGCAGTTGCAGATGCGTGACCGAGCCGCGCCAGTAACGGTGCTCCGGCCTGCCGTCGGTCAGGGAAGTGCGCGTCAGCTGCAGCCTTTCGCCGTCCCAGTTCAGCGTCATCGCGTCGCCAAAGGTTGCGCTGAACGCGCCCTGCGGCGTCATTTGCAACTCCGCGGCCTCCAGCGCATAGGCGGGGGCGTCATCGGCGCGGCCTTGCCAGCCTGCTCGCTCACCGCGCAGCTGTTGCAGCTCGCGCGCCGGGCGCTGGTGGAGGCGGCCATGCCGCAGAGACAGCTCGCGCGGGCAGGTCATGGTGTGGATCCAGCCGTAACGGCGCGTCGGATGGGCTTCTTCATCTTGATCGGGCACGCCCATCCAGCCGAACAGCAGGCGGCGGCCATCTTCCGCCAGCGTCGTCTGCGGCGCGTAGAACTCGAAGCCGGCGTCCAGCTCGCGGAATTCGCCGTGGCTGAAGGCCGCCTGCCGGTAATCCAGCTTGCCGAGCAGATAGCCGGCCTGATAACGGTTGAGATAGCGTTCCGGCTGCGGCGCCAGCCCCTGCGGGCAGCAGATCAACACATCGGCGCCGTCCAGCGTGAACAGATCCGGGCACTCCCACATGTAGCCGAATTCCTCTAAGCCGTTCAGACCGGAACCGGCGATCTCGCCCAGCGATTGCCAGTCACGCAGATTGCTGGAACGAAACAGCAGCACCTTACCGCGATCCTGCAAGTCACGCGCGCCGAGCACCATGTACCAGTCATTTTGATGACGCCACACTTTCGGATCGCGTACGTGACCGCTGTAGCCCTCCGGCAGCGGCAGCACCGGCCCGAGCTTGCGGTATTCGCCCCGTTCGCTTTCCTGAGCCAGGCATTGGTAAGCGGTGCGTGAGCCGTCTGGGAATTTCACGTTGCCGGTGTAGATCAGCGTGATTTTGCCTTCCGCCGCCACCGCCGAGCCGGAGTAACAGCCGTGGCTGTCGTAACAGGCGCTGGGCGCCAGGGCGATTGGCTGGTGCTCCCAACGCAGCAAATCGGCCGACTGCCAGTGTCCCCAGCATTTGTTGCGATGATCGCAACCCAGCGGATTCCACTGATAAAACAGATGATAAACGCCGTTGTGCTGGATAAAGCCGTTGGGATCGTTCAGCAGGCCAACGCTGGGCGCCAGATGCCAGGCCGGGCGGTGCGGATCGCGCAGCGCGAGCGGCTGGCCGTTCATGACCGCCCGCATTGCCTGTTTGATTAAGCTGAGTTCTTCCATCATTGCGCGTCCGTTTTGTATTTCAGCAGCAGGGAGAGGACAAAGGCGCTGCCAAACGCGATCGCCAGACCGATGATATAGCTGACCAGAGAACTGGCCTGCACGATCGCCATGCCGGGGATCGCCGTCAGCCCGACCGCGTTCATGCCGACATGGTTGGCCACCACCCAGGCCCCGCCGAGCGCGCCGCCCGCCAGCGCCGCCAGAAACGGTTTCACGAAGCGCAGATTGATGCCGAACAGCGCCGCCTCGGTGATGCCGAGCATGGCGGAAAAGGCCGAAGGCACCGCAATGGCTTTGATTTTGGCGTCGCGGGTTTTGAAATAGACCGCCAGGCAGGCGCCGCCCTGAGCGATGTTGGCCATCGACCAGATCGGCAGCAGGAAGTTGACGCCGATAGTGGGGTTGCCGAGCAGCCCGGCCTCTACCGCGTGGAAACTGTGGTGGATGCCGGTAATGACGATAGCGGAATAGAGGCCGCCGAACAGCAACCCGGCGAACCACCCCGCATGAGCGATCAGCGTGCTGAGCACGAAGGAGATGCCGTCGCCCAGCGCCCGGCCGGCGGGGCCGATAAACAGCAGGGCGACAAAGCCTGAGATCACCACCGTCAGGAACGGCGTCAGGATCAGATCGAGCGCGTTGGGGATCACCTTACGCAGACGTTTTTCCAACAGGCTCATGAACCACACCGCCAGCAGCACCGGAAATACCGTGCCCTGGTAGCCGATCATGGCGATGTCCAGACCGAAGAAATTCATGGTGTGGAACCCGCCGGCGACGCCCCAGGCATTGGTCAGCGCCGGATGCGTCAAAATGCCGCCGAGCGTGGCGCCCAGATAGGGATTGCCGCCGAATTCGCGTGCGGCGGTGAAACCGATCAGAATCGGCAGGATAATGAACGCCGCCGAGCTGAACATATCCAGCATGATGAACAGCGCGCTGTTGGCATCGGCCCAGCCGTAGGTTTTCACCATGCCGAGCAGCCCCATCAACAGGCCGGAAGCGACGATCGCCGGGATGATTGGCACGAAGATGTTCGACAGCAGGCGCGCGATGCGCTGCAGCGGGTTGAGCTTTTTCGCCGCGATATCGGCGGCTTCGGCCTTGCTGGATTCGCTGACGCCCGCCGCCTTGATGAATTCCGCATGCACCTTGTTGACCAGTCCGGTGCCGAAGATCACCTGGATCTGACCGGCGTTGCTGAAGCAGCCTTTAACGCCGTCCAGTTTGCCGATGGCCTCTTTGTCCACCTTGCTGTCGTCCACCAGCACCAGGCGCAGGCGCGTGGCGCAGTGGGCGGCGCTGGCGATGTTCTCTTTACCGCCGAGCAGCGGCAACAGCGCGTTGGCGGTTGCGGTAATGTCCATGTTGTCCCCTTGCTAAATAAAAATACCGCCGCGCAGTTTGCGGCGCAGCGCCGTGAATCGATGTCAGAAGAAATACTTGAATCTGGCGCGCATGCCGTAACGCTGGTCGTTGTCGCCGTTGGCGATCTTGTTGTCGGCGTTGGCTTCCAGCAGCGACACATAGGCGCCTAAATACAGGTTGAAATTCTTCATATTCATAATGTTAGGTATCTGATACGACGCGTGAACGGTGTGGATGTCGTAGTTGCCCGGTTCGCTGAGCGGGTTGTGGATATCGGCGGCGATCCCGGCGGTATTGAACTCTTTGATATTGTTATGGGCATAGATATAACCCAGTTCGAAGCGTCGCCACAGCACGTTGACGCCGGCGGTGAAGTCTTGCTCGCCTGAGGCATCCAGATAGGCGGTGCTCAGGTTGGCCACCACGCCGTTATCCGGGTTGGCGGCGCTGTTGTTCCAACTCATCGTCATGCCGTAGCCGTTGCGCTTGGATTGGTCGACGAAGCGGCCCTGGCTGTCCTGATAGCCGTAAGCGTTATTCACCACGTTGCTTTCCATCGCCGCCGCGATACTGAAGGCGTCTTTCTTCCAGGCGATCACCGGGCGCAAATAGGCGACGTTTTTCTTATTTTCCAGCGCATTGCCGTGGTAGCTGTTGTCCTGGAACAGCGAGGTGCCGTCTTCCACCAGCGTGTTCAGTTCGAAATAGACATCCCCGGCGTATTTGCTCAGCATCAGGTTGCCGCCGCTGCTGCTGCGACCGCGGCCTTCTTTCATCATGTAGATATAGCCGAAGCCGTCGGCGTACAGGTCGTTGGCGGTATTGCCGGAGTATTGAATGAAGGTGTCCTGATTCAGCGGGAACATGTCGTAGGCTTCGAAGCGGCCGATTTTGGTTTGCCAGTTCTTTTCATTGCCGAAGAAGAAAGCGGCGTCGTCCAGGTTCATTTTGCCGCTCATGTCCGCCAGCGGCTGGACGCTGAAGCCGGAGAAGTTGCCGTCCGGATTGCGGCGGTAGCCGTCCAGCCCGACCAGAATGCGGCCATTGATGTCCCAGCGCTCTTTGTTGCCGGGTTTCCAGTCCTTGTGGTCGCTGCCTTTCAGCGACGTCAGCTGGCCGCTGCGGCTGGCGCCGTCCAGATTGAACTCCACGTCGCCGTACAGTTTCAGATCGTTGAAACCGTTCAGTTTCAGCGCGCTGGTCGGAGAGGATTGCGTTTCAAGCGCGGCGGCGCGCTGCACGACCTGCGCGGTTTGCCTTTCGGTGCTGGCGGTGCGCAGTTCCAGCTGTTGCGCCCGGCGTTCCGCCGCGGTGGCGCGAGTTTCAGCCTGAGCGGCGCGCTGTTCCGCCTGCGCCAGGCGTTGTTCCAGCGCGTTGAGGCGCGCCTCGATGCCGCCGTCGCCGGAGGCTGCAGCGGCAGACGTGGAGAGGAAAAGCCCTGTTGTTATCGCCAAATAGCTGAGTTTTTTCATCATCGTCTATCATCCGGGAAGGGTTGTTATTATTTTTTGCTAAATTGCTAAACCGGTTTTTCATGGCGAAAGATAACGATCGAGGAGCGGACTGGCAATCAAGTTTGCTAACCCGATTCAGCTATTGTGATCGAGCGCGCAAATCGCGGGTTAAAAGACCACGGCGCCCAGGGGATCGCCGTGGATGCAGGGGATCAACGCAGAAAAGCGGCCAGCTCTTCGGCGTGAGGCAGGGCGGTCATGGCGCCCTTGGCGGTGGTGGCCAGCGCGCCGCAGGCCTGAGCCTGGGCGATAACCGCCGGCCATTGCGCGTCCTGCGGCAATTCGTGAAGGCGCGCCAGCGCCGCTAACAGCCCGGCGACAAACGCGTCGCCGGCGCCGGTGGTATCGACCGGCACGACCGACGGCGCGCGGAAATGGCGCAGGCGATGCCCATCGTGTACGCAGACGCCGTCGCCGCCCAGCGTCACCAGCAGCAGGCGCAGCGGATAGGTTTGCATCATCCAGCGGATGCCGTTCTCCACATCGTCAAGGTGGCTGATGAAAGCCAGCTCTTCGCGCGACAGTTTCACCACATCCGCCAGCAGCAGCGCCTTTTGCAGGCAGGGGCGCAGCGCTTCCGGCTGACGCCAGACCTCTTCGCGGATGTTGGGATCGAAACTGACCCGGCCGCCGACTGCCCGCATGCGTTCCATCGCCGTAAAGGCCGCGCTGCGGCTGGGCTCCTGCGACAGCGCGATGGAGCAGAGGTGCAGCCATTCGCCCCGTTGGAAAGCCGGCAGATCGTCGGGCTGCAAAAACAGATCGGCGCTGGGCTGCACCATAAACGTGAATGAGCGCTCACCGTGCTGATCGAGATCCACCACCACCGTGGAGGTGTGGTGTTCGGGATCCGGTCGCATATGACCGATATCCACCCCTTCATCGCTCAGCACCTGCTGCAGAAAGGCGCCGAAGCTGTCTTGCCCCACCCGGCCGATAAAGGCGCTGTCGCCGCCCAAACGGGCGATACCCACCGCCACGTTCGCCGGCGCGCCGCCGGGGCATTTGAGATAACCGTTGGCATTTTCCGGCACCAGGTCGATCACGGCGTCGCCCAGTACCCATACGCGATTCATCATGCTTAATCCCTGTTTTTGTCGTTGTCAGATGGTGAGCTAAAATAGAAGAACCGGTTTAGCAAGGCAATGAAATAATCCTCAGAGCCGCTTGGTCAGTGAGGAAGATCAATCTTTCTGCTGGGCTTGGGGAAGAGGGAATCTGCCCCGCGAACCAGCGCGGGGCGAGATAGCGGGGCGTTTAGCCCAGCTTCGGATAGACGCCGGGACCGATTGGCAAGCCTAGCGCATACCAGACCAGCAGCAGCAAAATCCACACGCTGAAGAACACCACGGGATAGGGCAGGATCAGCACGTAATAGGTGCCGAGCTGCGCGTCTTTGCGGTAGCGCTGCAGGAAGCCGAGGAACAGCGGCAGGAACGGTGACATCGGCGCCAGCGGCAGCACTGCAGAGTCGGCGATGCGAAAGATCATCTGGGCGAACGCCGGGTGGAAACCGAGCAGCATAAACATCGGCACGAAGATCGGCGCCAAAATTGACCAGATCGCCGAGCCGCTGGCGATGAACATGCACAGGAAGGCGGAGAGGAACATCAGGCCGAGAAATGCCGGTGCGCCGCTCATGCCGGCGGCTTCCAGCATATCGGTCAGACCGACGGCCATAAACTTGCCCATGTTGCTCCAGTTAAAGAACGCCACGAACTGTGACAGCGGAAACACCATCACGATGAAACCCGCCATGCTTTTCATCGGATCGAGCAAGTGGTGGGGAATATCGTCCGGCCGCCGGATCTGTTTGGTGACTACGCCATAGGTAATGGCGACGGTGAAGAAGAACAGGATGATGATCGGCACAATACCCTTGATGAACGGGGAAGGGATCACCGAACCGGTGTTCGGGTCACGCAGCGGCGCGGCCTCCGGCACCACCAGAGCAGCGATGATGGCGATAAACACCAGCGCGGCGATGCCGCTCATCATCAGCCCCCGGTTCTGCAGCGGGGTCAGCGCTGCGATTTTGTCTTCGGCGCCGCCTTGCCACTTCGGCAGACGGGGCTCGATAAACTTGTCGGTGAGCAGCGCGCCGGCGATGGTCAGCACGATCACGGAGGTGGCCATAAAGTACCAGTTGTCTATCACGCTGACGTGAACCGCGCCATCCACCGCTTTGGTGGCTTCGGTGCTGATGCCGGAAAGCAATACGTCGGTGGTGACGATCAACAGATTGGCGGTAAAACCGGAGGCGACGCCGGCGATCGCCGCCAGCAGTCCGGCTATCGGGTGGCGACCCACCGCTACAAACATCAGCGCGCCGAGCGGCGGCATCACCACCAGCGCGGCGTCCGACGATATATGACTGAAGAAGGCGATAAACAGCACCATATAGCTGGCGTAGCGGGCGCTGACGCGCGAGGCCATTTTATACATCAGCGCCTGCAGCAGGCCGACCTTTTCCGCCAGGCCGGCGCCTATCACCAGCGCCAAAATGGCCCCCAGCGGCGCAAAACTGCTGAAATTATGGATGATATTGGGAAATATCCACTGCATGCCCGCCACGCTCATCAGGTTATTCACCTTGATGAGCTCGCCGGTGGCCGGATTTTTCACCGCCACATCGAGCCAGGAAAACAGCGCGGTGGCCAGCATAAGCACCAGGATCAAATAGACGAACAATAAAAACGGATTGGGGATCTTATTGCCGATGCGTTCCACCCAGTAAAAAACGCGTCCGGGGCTTTTATTGATTGGCGTTGTGGCCTCACTCATGATTTTACCCTCTGTGTTTGCTCTGTTGTGTGATTGTTATTATTTGATTTATTTATAATTATGCTCGGTGGCCCGGTGATCCGGGCCCTGTCTGTTCATGCTATTTCAATGGAGATGGCTTCACCCCCTGCGGGATGGGGCAGCGGTACGGCTGTTCGGCGCGCCGGCGCTCAAACTCGCTGCGGCAGCGCGCCAGCAGGGCGCTGTCGCTCAGCAGATCGACGGCGGTCGCCGCCATCACCTTGCCGGCCAGGCACATGCCCTTATGGGCGATAGCGGTGCGGCCCTGCGCCACCAGTTGCCAGGTGTGCAGCGGAGTGCCGAGTGCGAAACAGGGGCTAAAGCATTGGGCGGTCGGCGCCACCCAGCTCACGTCGCCAACGTCGGTAGAGCCGTACAGCAGATCGTCGGATTCCACATAAGGCGCGACCTCGTCCATCAGCACCTTATCTCCCAGCAGTTGCACCCACTCGCGCCCGGCTGCACCGCCGGTGCGGGCAATGTTGAGTTTGGCGTTGCGCAGATCGTCGCGGCTCAGCGTCTGGCGGATTTCCTCGGCGAAGCGGCGTTCGGCGTCGCTGTACTCGGGCAGACCGAAATCACACAGGTTTTGATACATCGCGCGTTCAAGACTGCGGTTTGGCACATAGTTGGAGCAGGCCTTGTCGAAGCGCACTTCCATCTGGGTGTCAGTCATCAGCGCTGCGCCCTTGGCGATGTTGATCACCCGTTGGTAAATGTCCTGCGCCTGGTCGAGCTGCGGTGCGCGGATCAGGTACAACACCTCGGCGTCGGCCTGCACCACGTTGGGGGAGCTGCCGCCGGTGTGGGTGACCGCATAGTGCAGCCGCGCTTCTTGCACAATATGTTCGCGCAGGAAGTTGGCGCCGGTATTCATCAGCGTCACCGCGTCCAGCGCGCTGCGCCCCAGGTGCGGCGAGTTGGCGGCATGGGCGGCGACGCCTTTGAAGTGAAACGCCGCCTGAATGTTGGCCAGCGTACTGGTGTTGAACATGCCGCTGAAGCCTTCCGGGTGCCAGGTGAGGGCGGCGTCGACGTCGTCGAACAGGCCTTCGCGCACCATAAAGGTTTTGCCGGAGCCACCCTCTTCGCCCGGGCAGCCGTAGAAGCGCAGGGTGCCGGTCAGCCGGTTCTGCTGCATCCACGCCTTGGCGGCGAAGGCGCCCGCCAGCGCCGCGGTGCCCAGCAGATTGTGGCCGCAGCCATGGCCGTTGCCGTTTTCCACCAGCGGCTGCGGCGTGGCGCAACCGGACCGCTGGCTCAGCCCGGCCAGCGCGTCGTACTCGCCCAGCAGCGCGATAACCGGGTGACCGTTGCCGTAGCTGGCGATAAACGCCGTCTCGATGTCGCCCACGCCGCGCTCGACCGAGAAGCCTTCCTGTTCCAGCGCATCGGCCAGCAACGTGGCGGAATAGGTCTCGTTAAAGCGCGTTTCCGGATGGTCCCAAATCGCGTCGCTCAGCGCGCTGAAGCGGGACTGGCGTTGGTCAATGTAGTCGTCGATAAAAGCCTGCAGTTCTGAGTTGCTCATGCTCCGCTCCCGAATGTCGGCAGGTTCAGCGCCAGCGACGCCAGCGTTTTCACCGCCACCGCCATCACCTGTTCGTTGAAGTCGAATTTCTCGTTATGGTGTCCGGCGCTCAGCTCGGTGCCGAAAATGACATATGAGGCTTGGCCGCCGCGGGATTTCACCCGTTCCATCATGTAGGTGGCGTCTTCCGAACCCGCAGCCTGTTCGCGGCGATCGACCACCGAGGTCAGCTCGGTTATCTGCTGCGCCTGGCGACGGATGTAATCCACCCACGGTTGGGTCGGTTTGCTGCTCTGCGCCGCGCCCATCAGCGCGATGTCGCAGGCGACGCCGTGCATTTTGGCTGCGCCTTCGATGGCGTTCAGCGCCTGTTGATAGACGAACGCGTTGATCTCATTGGTGGCGCCGCGCGTCTCCACCTTCATAAACGCCCGATCGGCGATCACGTTGCGGCCGGTGCCGGCCTGCAGCACGCCGACATTGATGCGCGAGCTGCCTTCGCTGTGGCGCGGGATGGCGTAAAGCCCCAGCGCAGCCTGCGCCGCTGCCAGCAGCGCGTTGCGACCGTCTTCCGGCTTGGCGCCGGCGTGGGAGGCGACGCCGCGAAAGGTAACGTCCAGCTTGCTGGTGGCCATAAAGCTGTCGCTGCCGCACACCAGCTCGCCGGCCGGCACGCCGGTGCCGATATGCACCGCGGTGAAGAAATCGACGTCGTCCACCACGCCGGCCTCCACCATCGATTTTGCGCCGCGTGTGCCTTCTTCCGCCGGCTGGAAGATCAGTTTGACGGTGCCGCTAAGCTGGGACTCCAGGCTTTTGAACACGTGCGCCAGCCCCAGGCCGATGGTGGTATGGCCATCATGACCGCATGCATGCATCATGCCGCTGTTGCAAGAGGCGAACCCTTCACGGAACGGCAGGTGCTCCGGTTCCAGCAATTCGTTGAGATCGAGGGCGTCCATATCCACGCGGTAGGCGATAGTCGGGCCGGGGCGGCCGGTATCGAGCGTTGCGACGATGCCGGCGAAGCCGCCGGAAAAATGCGGCAACCATTTTTCCAACGCGCCCTGATTGCGGGCGCGCAGTTCCTGCGCCTCCAGCTCATCGGATGAGGGCAGTCCCATGCGCGCCTCGGCCTTGATGACCTCGCGGCCCAGCTGCAAACGATAACCCAGCCGATCGAGTTCTTCCGCCACCAGGGTGGCGGTGCGAAACTCAAACCAGCCGGATTCGGCATAGCGGTGGAAGTCGCGGCGCCAGGCCTGCAATTGCGGGTACAGATCGGCCACCAACATCGAAAGCGAATTAGTCATAGTGATATCTCATAAGTTATCGCGCGCTGGATCGCTCCAGGCAGCAGTTATGCTCTGAACTGAAATCAGACGGTGAAGCTATTGCAAAGAAAAAGGTGCGTTTGGTTACTAACTGCCGTGAATGGCGCTTATTGGCGCAGAAAATGCGCTTAATTAAGCGAAATAAGAATTTGGTTATTTATTATGTTTTTTCCGAATGTACACAATGGAATCTGGCTAAATAAGATGCCAATATCTTGCTATTGATAAATAACGGTTATCGCCTTTCGCCTATGCCAGCCTCGATAAAATTGCACCAATTGCGCGCATTTGTGGACGTTAGCCGCCAGGGCAGCATCCGCGCCGCCAGCCGCACCTCTCGCCTTTCCCAGCCTGCACTGACCAAAGCCATTCAGGAGCTGGAAGAGGTGCTGGGCGCCAAGCTGTTTATTCGCCGCAGTCAGGGGGTGGTATTGACCGACTGCGGCGATAACTTTTTCCAGCATGCCAGCCTGATCCTCGAAGAGCTGCGGGTGGCGCAGGAAGACATTCAGCAGCGGCTGGGGTTGGCGGGCGGCACGGTGAATATCGGCGTTGGCGGCAGCATTGCGCGCACCGTGATGCCGCAGGTGGTCACCCAGTTTCACCGTGAGTATCCGAACGTGAAGGTGCGCATCGTCGAGGGGCAACTGGTGTCGATGATCCCAGAACTGCGCCAGGGCGAGCTGGATTTTACCGTCAATACCTATTACCCCAGCAGCCTCGACAACGAGCTGCAGTATGAACGGCTGATGGAAAAAGAGTATCGGGTGGTGGTGCGCAAAGGGCATCCGATGGAGGGGGCGACCTCGCTGAAACAGCTGCAGCAATGCGACTGGACCATGCCGACGCCGAAAGGCAGTTATTACCGGCTATTGCACGATCTGTTCGGGGACTTGGGCATGGCGCCGTCGATCAGCGTGACCTGTGAGACCTTTATGGCCTGTACCAGCCTGGTGGCGCAGAGCGATTTTGTCAGCATTCTGTCGGTGGACGTGATTTCGGATCCGATTCTGGGCAAGCATTTGGTGCCGCTTGAGCTGGAAGAGCGTCTGCCGAAAGCGACGTTTTATCTTATCCAACGGAAGGACACCACCTTGACGCCGATGGGCGCGCACCTGGCGCGCCTGTTTCGTCTTTATTGTCGGTGATACCGAAGCCCCATCGGGGGCCTGGGTATCAGAAAGCGATCGACCCCTGCACGAAGAAGGTGCGCGGTTCGCCGACGTACTTGCCGAAGTTATTGTCGTTGGAGCGGGTGAAGTAGCGCTGATCGAACAGGTTTTTCACCCCGGCGCCCAGCGTCAGGTTCGACAGCTGCGGCCCGAAGTTATATTCCCCGCGCATATTCCACACCATGTAACCGGCGATGTTGCCGAACTGGCCATCGGCGCTTTCCTGCGTGATGTACTCCGGCCCGGTGCCCGGCGAATGCTGTTTCGACTGCGCATAACCGTCCAGATTCCATACCCAGTTGCCGGTGGCGTAACGCGTACCGACGGTATAGACCTGGCGCGAGTAGAACGGCAGATCTTTACCGGCGAAGTCGCCTTTGTCGGTGCTGGCCTTGGTGTAGGTATAGCTGGTGTAGACGCTGGCGCCGTCGAGCGCCCGATTCAGCTCGCTGAGATCGTAGCTGAGCGCCAGCTCGATGCCTTTGTGCTTGGTGGCGCCCATGTTGGTCCAGCCCACGTCGTTGCTGATGTACTGCAGCTGGTTATCGAAGTCGATGTAGAACAGCGTGGCCTCGGCCTTAACCACGGTGTCGTCGTAGCGGGTGCCGAACTCATAGGTGCGCGCTTTTTCCGCCGTCAGCCCCGGCGCCGGCTGGTTGCCGTTGCCGCCTTTGGTCAGTTGGAAATACTGCATGCTGCCGAACGAGGTGTTGGCGTTGGCGAACAGTTTCCAGGCGTCGGACAGGTGGTACATCACGTTCAATGACGGCAGCGGCTCGCTGTAGCTTTTCTCGCGGCTAATGTTGTTGAACGAATCGTCCACGTGGGTGCGAATGCTTTCATAACGCAGGCCCGGCGTGACCGTCCAGTTGCCGACGTTAATGGTGTCGTCGATATAGAACGCGTTGGCTGCGGTGCCGCCAGAGGTGTGCTGGTAATAGTCCGGGGTCTCCGGCGTCGAGCCGATATTCGCCGGGTTATACCAGGCCGAACGAGACGCCTTTTCATCCATGGTTTCATTCAGGTAGCGGTAACCGAGGGTGATCTCGTGCGCCATATCCCAGAAACGGAAGACCTGCGAGTAACTTGGTTCGATCGCCCAGGTTGAATAGTGGCGCGGATAGGAAACCATGCGCCGCTGGCCCGCGTTTTTGCCGGTGCCTTCCGATTCGATGTTGCTGCCGCGGTAGCTGTCGGTGAAGTAGGTCAACACTTCGAACTGTTTGTCGTCTTCCTGATGTTTGTACTTGAACGACATATCCTTGCGGCGGCCTTCGAACTGGTCCCACGGCCGCGTGGACTGGAACGGGTTCTGCGCGTATTGCGCGCTGCTCAGCCCGCCCGGCATGCCGGCTTTGGCGTCGTAGTAGTGGAAATTGGCCAACAGTTCGTCGCGATCGGTAAACGCATAACGCGTTTTCAGCATGAAATCGTCGATGTCGGTGTTGTCGTTGTTGTCGCGGTAGCCCTGGCCGTGCAGGCCGGAATAGAGCAGTTCGGCGCCGAGGCCGTTGTCTGCGGTGCCGCCCACGGAGGCGCTGGTCAGGGTCTTCAGGCCGCCGTGGCTGGCGCCCTGGGTTTGTACGCTGGCGGTGCCGCCAAACGTTTTGGGAATGTCTCGGGTAACGAAGTTGATCACGCCGCCGACGTTCTGCGGCCCGTAGCGCACCGCGCCGCCGCCGCGCACAACGTCCACCGATTGCAGATTACCGATAGACAGCGGAGCCATCGACAGCTGCGGTTGGCCGTAAGGCGCGACCGCCAGCGGGACGCCGTCCATCAGAATGGTGGAGCGTGGAGAAAGGCGCGAAGTCAGGCCGCGCACGCCGACGTTGAGCGAGATGTCGCTGCCGCCGGTGCCGTTGCTGTCGCGCACTTGCACGCCGGGTACACCGCGCAGGCTATCGGCGATGGTTTGGTCGCCCTGTTCGTGCATTTGCTGCTGGGTGACGATGGAACGCGCGCCCGGATGGTTGAGCAGCACCGAACTGGTATCAGGGTTGTCCAGCCAGTTGCCGACGACGGTCACGGTGTCGGTATCGTTCTGAGATGAGTTATCAGTAGCAAGGACAGGGAATGCGATGGCGATGGAAGCCGTCAGCAGAGAAAGCCGAAAAAGAGGTGACATAATAATGCCTTAAGAGTTTCAGACCCGGATGTATTTTTTAGAAAAGACAATCTTAATGATAATTATTGGCAAGTAAATAAAATTGTTACGGGATAGTTAAGTAGGCAACTAAATAATGACTGCGGGAAACAGAGCCCGGCTGGCGGGCCCTGGCGGGGGTTATTGTGGCGTAAGCCAGAAGACGCCGCTGTAATCCAGCGCGGTGAATTTCCGGTGCACCATTTCGATATCCGCTTGCGGATCAATATCTTTAAACAGCGCCGGGTGCAGGAATTTGGCGATCGCCTCAACCGCGATAAAGTTGAGCGGCGTGTCGTAAAATTGATGATAAATCGCCATCACGCGTTTTTCTTTCACCGCTTTCAGCACGTTAATGCCGGTGCGATCCAGCAGGTGCGCCAGTTTCTTTTGGCTGGTGGCCATATCGGTGGCGTAACCCAGCGGCACCGCCAGTGTGCCGCGATGGCCGCGGCTCCAGTCGGCGCCGGTCAGCAGATAGAAATCCGGGTTGCTGCTGATCACCTGTTCGACGTTCACTTCACCGCCCATGTCTGAAAACAGCGTGCTGCCGATATTGTTGCCGCCGGCGGTATCGATGAACTGCCCGAAACTGCCTTTGCCGAAGGTGTTGCAGCACTGTTCGCCTTTGATGCCGGCGCTGCGCTCGATGAAGACGCTGGGGCGCTGTTCCGGTTTCAGCGTGGCGACCCGCTGCCGCACCAGCTCGAGGCGCTGCTGATAGAGACGGATGAAGGCGTCGGCATTGGGCTGCTCGTCAAATACTTTACCCAACAGCGCCATGCTGGCGATGGTGTTGGTCAGCGGCTGTTGGCGAAAATCGATGATCAGCACCGGGATGCCGACTTTTTCCAGCTGGGTCAGCACGCCGCTGTCTTTCAATTTGCTCAGCAGGCCAATGTCGAAAATGATCAGATCCGGTTGACGCACCACCGCGCTTTCCACGCTGAAATCACTGGTGTAGGGGTTGTCGAAGGTGGGGATCTGCATGACCTGCGGGAATTTTTTCGCGTAGGCTTCAACCAGATCCGGCGCTTTGACCTTCAGCGAGTTGTCCCAGGCGATGATGTTTTTCAGCGGCTCCTGCGGATGCAGAATATTCAGCGCCAGCAACGCGCGGGCATCGGCCAGGATAACGCGTTTTGCCGGTTGCGGCAGGGTGACCTGGCGGCCGGCGACATCGGTGACGACGATCGGCGCGGCTTGAGCGGCGCCGGCCAACAGTAAAACGCAGGCGGCCAACCAGCGGCCGGCTTTGGCGATAAGAACAGCGGGCATGAAGATCCTTGGGTAATCGGCGAAGAACAAGAACGCAATGATAAGCGATATCCTTTCGATTTTTGAACTCCCACAGTGCCGATAGTTACTCATGGCCCATCAGCGGGTCGCTGACGCTGTGTTCGCCATCTTCCAGCCGCCCCGCCAGACGACGCAGCCAGCCCCCGGCGCTTTGCAGCGTAATATCGTACCAACCGCCGCTGGCGCGGGCGTCAAACGCTTGCTGGTGGCTGCCGCCCGCAGGCAGCGTGACAGGCCACGGGCCTTGCTGCGTGTAAGGGCAGCGTTCGAGGGTGATCGCTATCGCTTCGGTGCCCGGGTTATTCAACTGCAGCAGCAGGTTGCGGCCCGTCGGGCGCAAACGCACCTCAGGCTGCGGCCGGCTCAGGGCGCCGCGCAGTTCACGATGAAAGCCGTTGGGGCCGAGCAGCCACAGATGGTACTCATTTTCTGCCCGCCAGTCGTCGCTGACCGCCTTGCCGGCCTCGACGGTATAGCGACGCGGGATTTGCGTCAGGTCTCGCCGATCGTAGACGTGAAACACCGCTCCCTGCTCGCCGGTATTGAACAGGTTCAGCGTCACGCGGCGCTGCTCGGTCGCGACGCTGGCCTCGACGTGCAGCTGGTAGGGCAGAGCGCGGGAAGGGCGCGCCAGGCGGCGTTGGTGGGGTAAACGCTGGTGGGTGGGCGGCGGCAGCGGCACCTGCGGCAGCTGTTCCTGACGCTGGCGCAGGCCGTCAGCGGCGTGGCGGCTGGTGGCGGGCAGGCTCGGCAATGCTTCGCCGTTAGGATCGACAAAGTTGAACGCCGAAGTGAGATCGCCGCACACCGCGCGGCGCCAGGCGCTGATGTTGGGTTCATGCACCTGAAAGCGCTTTTCCAAAAATTGCAGCACCGAGGTGTGATCGAAAACCTGTGAATTGACCCAGCCGCCGCGGCTCCAGGGCGACAGCACCAGCATCGGGACCCGCGGGCCGGGGCCGTAGATGCGGCCGTCCGGCGGCGGTTGATCCTGCGAGCCGGGCGGCGCCACGTGCTGGAAGATCTCGGTGTCGAACGGTACGGTCGATTTACCGGCGAAGCTGCCGTCTTCGCGCAGCGACGGCGCGGAAGGCGAAGGCATATGGTCAAAAAAGCCGTCGTTTTCGTCGTAGTTGACCAGCAGGACGGTTTTACTCCACACCTCCGGGTTGTCGGTCAGCGCGTTGAGGATCTCTTGGGTGAACCAGCCGCCCTGCACCGGGCTGGAGGGATCGGGATGTTCCGAATAGGCCGCCGGCGCGATGATCCAACTGACCTGCGGCAGTTTGCCCTGCTGCACGTCGGCGCGGAATCCGGCCAGCATGGCGTCCAGGTCGTTGCCGTCGGCGGCCGGCAGGGTGTTGCCGTTGCCTTTGTAGAGCGGTGCGGCCTCGTTGAGCGCATCGCTATAAGGCACGAAAGCGTTGAAGTCTTTCGGCGGCCGCGCCGGGTTGCCCACTTGAATGCTGGCGGCGCGGTATTGGCGAAAACCCGCCAGCGGGTTGTCGGTAAAGTTGTCCGGCAGGAATTGATACACCTTCCAACTGACGCCGCTCGCCTCCAGCCGTTCCGGATAGGTTGTCCACTGGTAGCCGATGTCCGCCGGGCCGGGGCTGTCCCATTCGTTGACCACTACCGCCACGTCGGCGGCGGACGGGCCGTTGGTGCCGGTCCAGTGGAACAGCCGGTTGGTGTTGGTGCCGGCGTGGATGGAACAGTGATAGGCATCGCACAGGGTGAAAGCGTTGGCCAGTGCGAACTGGAACGGCAGCTCTTGCTGACGGTAGTAGCTCATCGAGGCCGGCGTTTTGTAGGTGGGCCAGGCGCTCATGCGGCCGTGATCCCAGGCGGCTTGCTCATCCACCCACGAGTGCGGCGTGCCGGTGACGCGCTGGGCGTTGCCGAGTTTGCTGTCCAGATGGTAGGGCAGCACCAGCCGTTCGGCCCCCTGTTGCTGCCAGACGAGGCGATCGCCGGGCAGTGGGATGGTAAAGCGATCGCTGAAGCCGCGCACGCCCGGCAGGGTGCCGAAGTAGTGATCGAAAGAGCGGTTTTCCTGCATCAGGATCACCACGTGTTCGACGTCGCGCAGGGTGCCGGTGCGGTTGTTGGCGGGAATGGCCAGCGCTTTGCGAATCGAGGCGGGCAACAGCGAGAATGCCGATCCGATGGCGGCAGCCCGCAGGATATCTCTGCGTGAAAGGTCAGGCATGCGTCGTTAATCTCCGTCAGTGTGCTTTGAAGATAGCCGCTGACGACGATAATGGTGAAAAATAACAGGGAGATGAAAGCGAGGGAAACAATGCTCCCTGGCGGGAGCATTGGGGGGTAACGCTTACTGCCTGATCAGGCGGCCGAGCGCCGGCGCCGTCTCGAAATCGCTGCGGAAGGGGTTGATGTCCAGGCCGCCGCGGCGGGTGTAACGCGCGAACACGCTGAGTTTTTCCGGGCGGCAGCTCTGCTTGATGTCGTTGAAAATGCGCTCGACGCACTGCTCGTGGAATTCGTTGTGCTGGCGGAAGGAGATCAGGTAGCGCAGCAGGCTTTCGCGATCGATTTGGCGGCCTTCATAGCGGATAACCACGCTGCCCCAGTCCGGCTGGTTGGTGACCAGGCAGTTGGATTTCAGCAGATTGGAAGACAGCGTCTCCGCCACGCGTTCCCCTTGATCGGCCGCGCCGCTCAGGTATTCCGGCTTGAAGGCGAAGTCGTCGATCGCGATATCCAGATCGTCGATGTTGATGCCCGGCAGGCGATCGATTTGCGCCGGGTAACCTTCCAGCCCCGGATAGAGTTTGACGGTGACCTGGCCGTTGGCCGCCTGCGACAGATCCTTCTGCATGGCGGCGCTCACCTGTTCCACGCTGTCGAAGCGTGTTTGGTTGAAGCTGTTGAGATACAGCTTGAACGATTTGGATTCGATCAGGTTGGAAGAAGAGTGCGGGAAGGTAAATTCGCCGATGCCCACCACCGGTTTGCCCCTGCCGTTGAGCCACGACAGCTCGAAGGCGGTCCAGAGATCAAAGCCGCTGAATGGCAGCTGCCGCTCGTCCACGCCGATCAAATCGCGGCCGCGCGCGCGCGGCAAGGCTTCGAGCAATGCGGGAGCATATTGATCCGGATAATCGGAGTTCGCGCCAAGATGGGTGATCTTATCTTGCTTTTGGATATGCATATTCATTGCCCTTTGCTTGTTCGGTATTGATGTAGCGGTTAAACAGACTGCGGGTGGCGTAGATCGGCCCGACGCCCAGCAGGGCGTAAACCACCTTGATCAGGAACTGCGACAGGATCATGGTCTTGATGATGTCCCAGCTCAGCACGTTGTAGAACGCCAGCGTACAGAACACCACGCTGTCGATGGCCGACGCCACTACGGTACTGGTGATCACGCGCACAAACAGGTAACGGGAGTTGGTCAACTCTTTGATTTTGCAAAGCAGATAGGAATTGACGTTCTCGGAAATCAGATAGGCCGCCGACGAGGCCACCAGCACCGCCATGATGCTGTGCACGATGCCGTTGTAGGTCTCGCTGTACTCCCACTGCGGAATGCTCGGCACCAGCGTTGTCACCCAGACTCCCAGAACGAAGGTCAGGTTGGCGATAAACGAGATGATGATGGTGCGCCGAGCCAACCGCAACCCATAGAATTCGTTAAGGATGTCCACCAGAATGAACGTGAGCGGGTAAATGAAGATCGCCGGCGGCGTGATGAGATTCAGTACCGGGATTTGGATCGGCTTGACGCCGCACAGCGTTGAGAAAATATAAATCACGCTGAGCGCCACGGTAATAATCAGATAGGCGTACCAGGAGCGTTCGTGGCGATCGCTGAGCTCGTAGGCGGTTTTTTGTTGGTTATCGCCATAGAGTTTGCGGTACAGCGCCTGCAGCTCGTGCCGGCTCAGATCTTCTGATATTTCGCTGTCGGCCAGCTCATTCAGCCCCATGGTAATGGTTTTGCCGGTGGCCAATACCATGACATTGGCCGCGATGGTGCCATGCCGGGTGAAGCCCAACAGCTTGAACTTCTGATTCGGTTCCATTTATAACCTTTCTCCAACGATGTAACCCAGGAATTGCACGGTGTCCTGAGGGCGTTTGTCCATGCTTTCGCTGTCTTTGTCTTCAACCACAAAGAAGCCGCTTTTTCCCGAGTGATACAGCAAAGGCGAATCGCAAATCAGTACCGGCGGGCGTTTGATGATGATGACCTCGCCGGGAATAAATGACCCTTTAATTTCGGTCTCTATTTTCATTGCCAACATGTTCGACTCATCGCCGAAGAAATAAGTCAAAGGGAACTCAGTGACCAGCTGCCCGATCTTGCGCTGCGAGACGGCCAGATAGCGCGACTGCGGGATCACCGGAATGGCGGAAGGGTTCTTGTTGCCTTCGGTGGACAGCGTTTCGTTAAGCAGCTCCAGCTTTTCCAGATCGTAATCTTCGATCTCTTCACCGGAGACACCGAAGAAATCGGAGATCCGATTCACGGTGGATTGCTGAACGTTGTTCACTCTTCCGTCAAGAATTTTGTAGAGGGTAGTGCGCGTCAGGCCGCTGCGATTGGAAAAGGAAGCCTTGGTTTCACCGCGGGTACGCATCAGATATTCAATATTTTTAATGATGTTGATTTTGCGCTGTGCGTTGGTGGTTTTCATTGGCTGTCCTTACAAACATTACGCAGGCTTCACTATATCTTACGCATTGGCGTTGTCCAGATAAAAAGGCGCGGACGAGGGGGTAACGAACTGATTATTAGTGGTAATTATTGTTTATCGTCAGCCGTTTAGCGCAGTGATGTCAGCGGGGGTAGCCTGCTTCCTCTGCGAGAAAGATAAAGCCGTGCAAATCAATTGATTAGGTTTTACTTATGGAAAAGTGAACACAAAAGCCGGTTTTATGTTTACTTTTATGTTGACCAAAGCCGATTTCATGGGCTACTGTTCATGCAAGCTGAAGCTTTTCTTTACGATCAAAATACGGAAGCCGACAGTTTTTATAATAAAAAGCTCAGAGGGGGCATTGCCACACTCTGAGCATAAATGGATAGCTTGCTACCGACACCAGGGACCCTAACCACCACGGCCGCTTGTCTGCGCGATCGGCCCCTTCTTTTGCATTGAATCCCCTTTTCGAGCGTCAAACACTCCCCAGAGACCTGGAGGAGTGCATTATCGCGTTCACGAAAATCAGAGCGATTTCTGTGATGCCAGCGGTTTTTGCGCCCGGCTGAAGACCAGTTTAAGCACCCAATACAGCAGGCTGGCAGCGACCAGGGAATTGATGGTCGGTACGCCCCATTCGGTCGCCAGGCCGACGGCGCCGCCGGCGATGCTGGCGACGATCGCTGCCCAGCCGATAGTTGGCGTTTCGTTCGGCAACTGGCCGGTACGGCGGCTCTCATCCAGGATCTTGCGATGGCTGCGCAGCAGATAATAGTCCACCAGCATGATGCCGATAATCGGCGGGAAGACCACGCCAAGCACCGTCAGGAAGTCGACAAAGCGGTCAAGAATGCCCAGCACCGACAGCGTGGTGCCCAGAATACCGATCACCAGCGTAGTGTAGGTGTACTTCAGCTTCTTGCCGGTGATGCCTTCCACCGCGTTGACGATGCCCAGCGAAGAAGAGTACAGGTTGAGATCGTTGACGCGCAGGGTGGAGAACACCACCACCAGCAAACCGGCGCCGCCGGCCGCTTGCGACATGATGGTGACCACATCCGCGGTGCCCAGGGTTTTGGCGATCAGGATCGCCAGGCCGTTCACCACGAACTCGCCGGCGATGATGGTGAAGAGCGTGACGCCGAGCACGTGCTTGCCGTTTTTGGAGTAACGGGTCAGATCGGGGGTCATCAGGCTGGCCACGATGGCGCCGCCGACGACGATGGTGATGCCGGCGCTGATGGTCAGCGGTTCACCCGGCGGCGCCAGCTGGATGATCTCCTGCAGGTTATGGCCGGAAAGCGCGGTCACCGAAATATAGGCCACCAGCATGATGAACATCGGCACCGCGATACGGGCGGCGATGCGCAGCGCCTTGAAGCCGAATGCCACCAGGATGGTCAACAGCGTGCCCGAGAGCCCGGCGGCCAGGCCAAAGCCCAGCTTATTGCCGAGCGCGAAGTCGAGCGATTTGGCGAAAATGGCGTTCTGAATGCCGAACCAACCCAGCAGGCTGACGGCAACAACCACGCCGATCAGCACCGAGCCCAGACGGCCGAAACCGCACCAGCGCGCCAGCAGGCTGCCGGAAATGCCTTCGCGCATGCCTGCCAGCCCCAGGCCGAAGGTCACCACGCCGAAGATCAGGCTGCCGACAAAAATGGCGGTGAAGGCGTCAATCAGCGTCATGGAGTTGCCGAGCACGGCGCCGAGCATGAACTGGTCCAGCGCGGTCAGCATGCCCATATGCACGATGGCCACGCTTAAAAACGAAACTCGTTTATCTTGCGGCACCCGGGTGAGCGGATAATCTTCGATCTTTATCACGGTGAGATCTTCCTTGCGGTTCAAATAAACTGAATGCCTTTGGTTATCAGGCGATCGGGAATGTAGTTATCCAGATTGGCGTATTTGCAGTATTCCTCAAATTGCTGCTGAGTATGCACGTTGGCCTTCTGGTAAATGTTATAAATGCGGTTTTCGATGGTCTTATTGCTGACATTATAGATTTTGGCTATCTCTTTCACTGTAAATCGTTGCAGCATAAGGAAAATGACATCGAGTTCGGCACGGGTGAACAGCTCGTTATTGACTTCGGTGGTCAACACGCTGGGTTTTTGCTGGTTGATGTACTTCAACGGCGACAGGCTGTTCATCGGCTTGGCGTTCCAGATCACGCCAATCACCTGTTTGTCATCGTTGTACACCGGCAGCTTTTCGCTGATAAACGGCGTCAGGCTGTCTTTGCCGTACCAGTAGTGCGTTTCTATGACCGTGACCCGATCGCGCGCCGCTTCGGTCATTTTGTCATGTTCGATAAAGTCGGCGGCGGAGTCGGCCCAGTCGGCGGGGAACTCGTGGTCATATTTGCCGGCGACGTCGAAATTCAGCGGCGTATTGGTATAGAGATAAGCGGCGCGGTTCATATAGAGGTGGCGGGACAGGTGATCTTTGATGCCCCAGGGTTCGCTCAGGTGCTCCATCATGGTGATGAGGCCCTTAAAATAAGATTCATTATTTTTATGCGATGAACCCATACCCACCTCTGTGCCGCTCAGGCCGCGTTACAGGCTTTTAGCCAGATAATGGCGGGTGTGGCGATGCGCATAGTCGCCCAGTTCGCCGTAGACCCGGTAGCCCAGTTTTTCGTAGAAGCCTCTGGCCTGGAAATCGAAGGTATCGACATAGGCCATATGGCAACCGCGCTTGCGGGCTTCTTCTTCGGCCAACTCCATCAATTGGCGGCCGTACCCGCTTTTGCGGCATTGATCGCCAACCCACAGATACTGCACTTCCAGGCCGCCCCACCAGGTGCGCGCGACCAGGCCGCCGACGATCTGCTGGCTGTCGTCGGTAACGGTCAGGAACAGCGGGTGAATGTCTACGGGCTGGGTTTTATGATTGTGCGCCCAAAGGCTGTCGATAACGAACTCTTCATCCTGCGGGTTGGGTTTGTCGGTGATATTAATATTCATTTTTAATATAATTCCCTGATTTAATTATTCAAAACTGAACTAGGCGCTTTCGCCCCAACCGCTTCTAATATCACTTTCGTTAATGTATTTCAAGGGTGGTTTTCACCCTTTTCCACCTGGTGAGCGGGCGCTTATGATAGGCGCCACAGGGAGAAGAAAATAGTGAAACAGGCGGTATTAAAACGCTGAAATGCCCTGCTTACACCATCTTTTCCTACTTGCGCCTCACCAGGGCCCCACCGGGAAAACTGCAGTACTGTATGGCTCCACCGGATAGAGCAAGCTCACTTGCCGACGGGGGAGCCACTTTGTTTTTTGACGCGCTCGCCCGCGGCCACCGTTCTCTGTCTCAGATATTAAACACTCTTCTTATCAGAAGATATGCGCCGCAGATGAAAATGTGGCCGATACCTTCTGAGCCGCGGATTCAGTCTTCTGCGATGACGCTGTCCAGCGCCGGCTCGATGGTCGCGCCCAGCATGGCGCCGTGCCCTAAGGTGGGCCATTCCCGATAGCCGACGGTGAAACCGTCGAGCTGCGCCAGCTGTTCGGCCAGCAAATGCGTTGCGTCCGCCGGCAGAGTGGGGCTCTTCACGCCGGGCGGGGCCGCGCGATCGCGTTCCGCCAGGCCAACCCACAGTTGCAGCCTTACCGCCGGCGTCGCGCGCCGTTCCGTCCTCTGCTGCGCTTCTTGCAGGATCATGCCATTGCCCCACCACAGCGAGGGTTCCACGGCGATATAGCGCTGAAAGGCGGCGGGATGGGTAAACAACGTGTGCAGAACGAAGAGCCCGCCGTAGGAGTGCCCCCACAGCGTCTGCCGCTGCGGATCGACCGCCAGTCTGGCGGCGATCGCCGGTTTGATCCGAGTTTCAATCAATTGCAGGAACGCATCCGCGCCCCCGCCGGACCGCGGCGGTGTCTTCATGCCTGCCGGCAGAGGGAGCGTATAGTCGTAGGCGCGGCCGGCGGCATCGATGCGCAGATCGTTGTCATAGCCGATCATGACTAGCACCGGCGGCCGCTTCGCCGCTGCCAATTTGGCCAGTAAGGCGGCGTTTAACTCCATCAGCACCGCGTTGCCGTCAAGGAAATAAATCGTTGGATAGCCGTCCGGCTCAGGCGCCCGATGCGGTTGGGCGATGCGAACGCGATAATGCCGTCGGCCATCGGCGGAGGTGAAGCGCAGGTCGCTGAAACGGTAATCCGCAGAATCGCTATCGGCTACGGTAGCGCCGATCTTGCGTTCCAAATCGGGCCTGGCCAGCACGGAGCCCGGCAGCCAAAGGCCGATGGCGAGCGCCAGAAGCGCAGAGATAAAATGCCGGTTGGACAAAAACATGCGGGTTAACACCTTCGGAAAAAGGCCGATAGTAGCATCCGTTCGCGCCCGGCAAAAACCTAGCTTTAGGGCGGACATTCCGGCCGAGAATGGCGGCCAAAACCCGGAAGAGGGGCGCCAGTTGCTTTGCCGGGTTAATAGCAACTCATTGTTATTATTGGTAAGTCAGGAATAAGAGAGATTGCAATTAATTAGAAATGGTTATGATTTTTATGGTGAGAGGAATGGCGAAGGGAGGGGGAACTACACGGTTATCAACGATTTTTAGCAAAAAAAGCCCTATAAAATAGGGCAAAGACACACAACAACACCAGGGAAACTTTCCGGTATCTTATATTATAGCTTCCTATACATATAGAACATTTTATTATAAATATGTAAGCGATTCTTATTGATTATTTAATGCCATTATTTTTCAAATGGTTATGTGGTCCGGCTGAGGCATTGCTCTTGGGTCGGCTGCGGGCTATCAGGGATGGGTGGCGGGGCTTTTCTGTAACGGCGGCATGAACAAGCGAGGTCATTGGCCCGATAACCCTCAGGGCAATACCGGCCGGCAGGCTGCGAACATGCCGGCCGGTATTCCTCCTCGCGCTGGATACTGCGCCGCACGATCTTCTCTGCGGGCGTCCGGTGAAAATCAGTGCTGTTGCAGCGTCAGCATCTTGCCAAGCAAAATATCGGTCGGCGGCAAAATATCCGTATCCAACCCGGCGGAGGGGGTAAAAGTCAGCTCGCCAAAAATGATCTGGCCTTGCGAGATGTAGAAATCAACGCGAACAAACTCAAAGGGCGCCGACAAGCGAGTGGCGTACTCAAACAGTTCATCATATCCCTCAGGTTTCACGAAAGCGTTTATCTCCTCCTGGCTCAATGCCAGGCAGTCCTCGCTATAGCAAAGGAACTTGAACTCTTTGTCGAAGAAGTAATATTTTGGCGTCCCGGTATCCCTGCCGACGCAAAGTAAGGTGCAGTAAGGCACACCGCGGAAACAATAGATTTTATAGTCTTCAGGCCCGTGACCATTGGCCGATTCGATATATTTTTCCCCAATGATCTTTTTTTGTATCCCTTTGTAGTTGAGTTCTACATAGGTTTTCCAGTAATCGTCTTTCATCCACCCATCAATCAGATGAGAGGCGCTTTTAATGTTCAACGATTGCTTATTTTGGCAAATTAAATTATACCCTGAACCGTGGTTTCCCTTGATGACAAATTTATCAGGCAGCGTTTCCCACGGTATTTCTTGCACTGAATCACAGGAGAAATACAACTCATTAAGAATCTCTTCACATCCCTTTTCTTTGATGTACTCTCTCACCGCATATTTATCTGCACATTGAGTCACTAATGCGTTATTACTGTAGTCATTCAACTTAAGATGATTTATCTTTTCATTCCAGGTTGAGGGGGACTGTAAATTCAGCGGTTTGCCAAATGCCCTTTTGTATATCAATCTGGCCTTGAATTCGGGGGCTAATACGGCCAGCTGATTCAGAATAAACTTCTTGAATTGTCTCTTCATATACGTAATTCCATCAAAGCATAATGACAATGATTAAGACGTTCTTGTATTTAAAACGCGGGCGGCACGCTTTCACTGCGCCATTGAATGGCTGTCGGCGTTGTTCCCAGATCAAATGGCTTGTGCTCTAACGCCCGATTAAGAATGCGGGCCGATCGCCAGGCCATCAGGCTCAGCTGAGGATCGGCAATGCCGTGATTATGCATACTGGCGTTCATCGCAAATAAGCAGTTCTCCGCTGGGCCTTCCCACTCAAAGGTAAAGTCAGGGGCTATGCGGTATTCGCCGTCCGCAGTCTTCAACAACCGGTGGGCCAAAGGCTCAAGGAACTCAGGCGTCGCCGATTGATAACCGGTGGCAAAGATCACCACGTCCGCCTTGAAGGTTTCCTGGCCGTGATCGAGATGATGACGCGTTTCGAGCTGGTAGGCGTTATCCAGCGTGTGTTTCACGGCCATCAGCGAACGGCTGGGTAGCAGGCGCACCCATAATTTCTCGCGCAGGACGTCGAAGCGGTGGTACATGGCGCGATAAATCGCCAGCAGCGACTCACTGGTGATGCCATCTGAGGTCATCTTCTGTTCGGCCAGCATATGCCGCTTGGCCGCGCTGTCCAGTGAGTAAAAGCTCTCGACGTAATCGGGCGTGAAGTATTCGTTGGCAAAAGCAGCCTCATCGAGCGCATTGTAGTTGTTGCGGCGCGATATCCAGTCGAGCTGCTCCGGCTGCCCCCATTCCCCTTTAAAAATATTCAGGAACAGATCTGCGCCGCTCTGGCCGCCGCCGACGATCGCCACGCGTTTCCCGGTCAGATCGGGGTTGCGCAGCATCATTTCGCTGGCGTGGAAACAGCGATCGCTTTGCGTCGTCACGCAATCCGGCAACTTTATTTTCTTGCCTATACCTATGCTGACGTGTTTGGCGTGGAAGACCTTATTCGAGGTGGTCACCACGAACTGGCGCTGCCGATCGTCAAATTCGACCCGCTGAACGTCTTGATTGAATGCCAATGATCCCATCCCGGCGGCGGCCCAGGTAAGGTAATCGGCGAACTCTTCGCGCGATGCGGTGCGCTGCTCCGTCGTCAGGAAACGATAAAATTTTCTGTTTTTCACCAGATAGTTGAGAAAGCTGTAGCGATTGGTTGGGGCAACCGCACTCACTAAATCTTTTAAGAAGTTGGTCTGCATACTGCAATCCGCCAGGATCATCCCTGGGTGCCAGGAGAAGTGAGGCTTGCGTTCAAGGAATTGCCCCGTAAATCCCTCTATTTCACTTCCTAAGGCTGCCAGGCTAAGATTCGATGGGCCAAGGCCAATACCGATGATATCCAAACGCTGATTCATTAATAAGCTCCAGTATAATGAGAATAATACCCAGAAATACGGCTGCAGATAGGGTGGCTTATAGCAACCAGGCTGCCTTTTTCTTATAAGTAAGCTTCACGAATTAAATGTAATTAAACGGTGTACGGGCCAAAATGCCGCATTTTTAAATGCCCGTTGAGAATTCGGTAGCGCATCAGGTAAAGGCTACAGGCGTATTTCTTTCCATGAAAATCCCTATGAAGGTTTGCGCGTGTATTTAATGAATATTCCTAAGTAAAAATCCGATGCCGCCTGATTCATCAAGCCATGAAAACGGCCACCAGGGAGGATGTCCACCGTATGAGTTCTTATCTGCTTTTCTGGTGTATATGCCATTGCATTGCCGGGATCGGTGTATTCGTTGCTTAGAATAGCCTTAAAATAGGCGCGGGGAAGGTGAAATAACGTGATATTAGAGGCAGGATGCTTTTTGCAAAGATGAAATCGGAAGTGAAATTATGAAATTTGTGCGTTGTGAGGTGGTTTTTATCATTTAATTCAACGTGTTATTTTGTTTTTTGCGGCAGAGTATCACACTCTTTCACTGAGGTGATACGCACGCTTCTGTACCTTTATCTCCTCTTGTTGCCCCCCGAACGGCAATATTTTACCCCGAGTTGCATCACCCTAATGGGTGCGGATGGTTCGCGTTAACTACCGGGGTCAGGATTCGTTTAATTAATGCCGGACAAAGGCTGGCCGGAGAGGACGCTTGCTCGAGCCGAGTGTGAAAAAACCTGGCCACGCTGGCGCAACGATCGCGTCCGATCCGGCAATCTGCCTTGTCATCATCATTGACCATTCTTACCGACAATAAAAATCTTTTGGTCAGCTCGGGGCATTTTTGCGCGCTGGACAGAATGACAACCGTTGCGCCAAAACCGTGAAGACCTGCCAGGTTGATCAATCACGGGAGCTTCAAATTGCTGAGGTAGTCATACTGGGCTTGCGAAATGTCCAGTTCCCCATCGCTGAAAAAGACTTTTATAAACATATCGCCCTGGCCGACGATATCGACACGTTGGTAGGTTCCCGTCACAAAACGGCGCACGATAGCCTGAATGGCAGCGGTATGATTAGCAGGAACTGCATTGTTATCCGTGACTTTCTGTTCAAAAGTAATAGGGTGCTCTGCCTGAGGATCGGGACTGTATTGTGCGCGTTTGGCTGCGCTTTCGAACTTGAAATCATTAAAGGCGTTGTGGGTGGAGTTAAACATATCGGCAAGGTTTTTGATATGCGCCGCCATCTGATTCACGACCATGGTTTTATTGGTCACGAAGCGTTTACCCAAATAAGTGCCAGTCACTACCGCGAGCTGGGCGGCATTTCTGCCTAAAATGCTGCCTACGCCAGAACCGGCCCCCGTCCATAATCCCGCGATCAAAACCAGTCCGGCTCCGCCGACGGTACTCGATGCGATATTCTCAAAATGCTGAACACGTGCCCCCATTTGCCATGAGGTTCCGGGAAAAGAGACATTAATGCGGTTATCCAGGTGATTAATTCTTCCGCCTGGTCGTTGTCCTGACTCAATATTATTGGCTGTCAGCCGGCGGTTGTTTTCATCTTTGAGTTCACCCAGCGTAAACGCGATCTGTCCGGTCTCCGTTTTTGTTAATCGAAAGACTTCTTCTGGTGACAGAGACCTGACGAGGATCAGAGCCTCATTTAAAATCTCACGGGTCAAAAAGTTGGCTGACACCCGATTATTCGATTCGTGTTGCGATGTCAGAGCTAAAATTTCATGTGACTTAGGAAATGCCATAATCCCCCCGCCATTACGATATGCACCGTAATGTGATTAGCTTTCTTTATTTTGCTTAATATCCCAGCCCATCTGCACCGAAGCTCCTTTATTGCCTTGCTTCGCTTGCTCCCAATATTCCATCGATACTTTACCGGCCTGAAAAGAGTATTCAATGCCTAGCGTGGAACCGTGCTCGACACCGATGAAGTCGGTATGAGTCACTAATACATCTTCCAGGGTAATACGGGTATATTCCACTTCCTGCCCACCGGCTTTGCAAAGCGACAACTGCACTTTGGCGAGGTGTTTACCGGCCGAGCAGTATTTCAATAAGGCAGGTGTCGCTTTATCTATCAGAGCCTGTACGGTCAGATCGCGAAAATTTACTTTACCCGCACCGCCGCCGCCGCCAACGGCCATATTGCCAGGCTGCCGCGCGCCCCAGTTAAAGGAAAAGACATCGATCCATTGCTTGTGATTCGCATTTTTCGATTCGCCATTAATGCCTTCAACTTTTAAAAACATATCCATTGCCATGATTTTATCACCCGATCATTAACGTATTGTTAGGTGCCCGAATGCGCTTAGCTCTCTTTATTCTGCTTGATATCCCAACCAGATTTGCTTTCCGCGCCTTTAGTGCCGCTGCTGCCTTGTTCCCAGTAACTCATGGTGACTTTTGACGCCTGGAAGGCGTAATCAACCAGGATCGCATCATTTTGACCGACACCGTTAAAATCGGTTTGCGTCACCAGCACGTCTTCGAGAACGATTTTGGAATATTCCACCTGGTTGCCGCCCGCTTTGCAGACGGAAAGCTCGATTTTCGCGACATGTTTTCCACTGGAACAATATTTAAGAATGGCGGGCGTAGATTTGTCGATAAGCGCTTGAATACGGAGGTCTTGGTAATTCACTTTCCCGGAACCGCCCCCACCGCCGACAGCCATATTTCCTGGCTGTGAAGCCCCCCAGTTAAACGAAAGTACGTCGGTCCATCCTTTATGATTGCTGTCTTGGGACTCACCCGTCATTCCTTCAACTTTCATATACATATCAATTGCCATTGTCGTCGGATTCTCCATTATTTCGCGTTGGTAGCGGAATAGGTTAAAAATGTCTTATCAATGGGTAAAATTCAGCATAGCCTTATATGAATGAATTAACAGCAATGTTGTTTTTATTCGGAATGTTCCTAGTTTTAATCCAATATGTTGTGATTTAACAAAGTGATACCGTTATAGGTTCGTGGCTATATTCCATCACCGAATGACAATAAAACACTCGATAAACGGAGAATAGGCGTGCGCTCGTTTGACGCTTGGGTGGTCGGGGATTGGGGGGCGGGCCTTTCGTGAAAGTGGCACCTGTAATGCGAAATTGCACATCCATCGGATGATGCGGTGGCGCTTGAGCGCTGGCCCGCAGGGTGAGGTCTTCAGACCGAATAATCGAACGCAGTTCGATGGAGAGTCCGTATCCCAGAAAGCGAAAAACCCGCCATAGGCGGGTTCTTCTGAATATGGTGCCCGGACTCGGAATCGAACCAAGGACACGGGGATTTTCAATCCCCTGCTCTACCGACTGAGCTATCCGGGCAACGGGGCGCATTAAACCGTATTGGCCGGATGGCGTCAATCGCTTTCTGTCACAAAGCCGATCGGTTGCTCTATTTTCAGGCAGCGAGCCCGGAGGGGCGGGGGACGGGAGGATATCCTCATTCAATAAATATGCATATAAAACGTGTATTTATACTACTCTAGAACGCGCCATTTATTATTTTTCAATTAAATAACAATGGATTATGTCTTGGTCAACGGACGTTCAATCAAGACGATTCTCGCTTGAACCCCGCAACGAATCATGCAATCATTGCGCAAATTTTAGCACTCTCCGTTCGCTAACGGTGTTCCCGCTTCTTATAAGCCAGAGGGTTATTGGCATGACTGGTTTTGTTGCTCAAGCGCTGCTGCGCACCAGACATCTGACGCCGCCACCGTTCCGCCGTTGTTTCCTCCGCACGTCATCCGCCCGAATACGCCTGCCGGCCATGCGGTAAGGCCGCCTGACGCTCGCTGTTAGGCATGCGTAAAGCCAGCGCTGCGGCCCTGATTTTACTGATGCCTGTCGGACGCTGCCAAGACCAGTTCCCCCGATAGCCGCCTGATGATCCCCGATCATGAGCCGGTCACGCACGCCGCTTATGCTGCCGTGCCCGGGTATCGCTTTTACCGGGATAACCGCGTTATCTCATTACCGTGCCGGTGGCACACCCTCATCCTTCACCGTTTGAGAGTCAGCATGATGAAAGAATTGAAAATCGCGACCAGCGCCAGCCTGGTCGCCACCATTGAGACGCTGCGCCAGATCGTGCGCGTAGAGCAGACGGACTACACCGACGTAGCGGCGGTGGTGGTGTCGGTCGCCGACGTGAACGCCGGCATTCTGGCGCGTTTGCAGGCGACGGGGTTCGACATTCCGACCTTCGTGGCGGTGGAAGGGGACGAGCATCTCTCGCCGGACTATCTGCCGTTTGTCAGTGGGGTTTTCGCGCTGCTGGCCGGCGCCAGCAAGCCGTTCTACATGGCGCAGCTGGAGGCCGCCGCCGACGCCTATGAGCAGGCGCTGCTGCCGCCGTTCTTCAAAACGCTGAAGACCTACGTCGAGATGGAAAACTCGACCTTCGCCTGCCCAGGGCATCAGGGCGGCGAGTTCTTCCGTAAACACCCGGCCGGCCGGCAGTTTTTTGATTTCTACGGCGAGACCCTGTTCCGTTCCGATATGTGCAACGCCGACGTCAAGTTGGGCGATCTGCTGATCCACGAAGGCTCGGCCAAGGATGCGCAAAAGCACGCGGCGCGGGTGTTCAACGCCGATAAAACCTACTTCGTGCTCAACGGCACCTCGGCGGCCAACAAGGTGGTGACCAACGCGCTGCTGACCCGCGGCGATCTGGTACTGTTCGATCGCAACAACCACAAATCCAACCACCACGGGGCGCTGATCCAGGCCGGCGCCACGCCGATCTATCTGGAAACCGCCCGCAACCCTTTCGGCTTTATCGGCGGCATCGATGCGCACTGCTTCGACGAACGCTATCTGCGCGAGCAGATCCGCGAGGTTGCGCCGGAGAAAGCCGCGGCGGCGCGGCCGTTCCGGCTGGCGATCATTCAGCTCGGCACTTACGACGGCACGATTTACAACGCTCGCCAGGTGATCGACACCATCGGCCACCTGTGCGACTACATCCTGTTCGACTCCGCCTGGGTGGGCTACGAAGGCTTTATTCCGATGCTGAAAGAGTGCTCGCCGCTGCTGCTGGAGCTGGACGAGCACGATCCGGGCATCTTCGTCACCCAGTCGGTGCATAAACAGCAGGCGGGGTTCTCGCAGACCTCGCAGATCCACAAGAAAGACGACCACATCAAAGGGCAAAAGCGCCACTGCAACCACAAGCACCTGAACAACGCATTCATGCTGCATGCGTCGACCAGCCCGTTCTATCCGCTGTTCGCCGCGCTGGACGTCAACGCCAAGATGCACGCCGGCGCCGCCGGGCGCCGCATGTGGATGGACTGCGTCAAGCTGGGCATCGAGACGCGCAAACAGCTGCTCACGCGCTGCTCGCAGCTGAAGCCGTTTATTCCGCTGCAGGTGGCGGGCAAAGACTGGCAGGATTACGATACCGATCTGATCGCCAACGACGCGCGCTTCTTCACCTTCGTGCCGGGGGAGACGTGGCACGGCTTTGAAGGCTATGCCCAGGACCAGTATCTGGTGGATCCGTGCAAGCTGCTGCTGACCACGCCGGGCATCGACGCTTCGACCGGCCAATACACCGAGTTCGGCGTGCCGGCCACCATTCTGGCCAACTTCCTGCGCGAGAACGGCATCGTGCCGGAGAAGTGCGATCTCAACTCGATCCTGTTCCTGCTGACCCCGGCGGAGAACCCGGCCAAGATGGAACAACTGGTGGAGATGCTGGCGCAGTTCGAACGTTATGTCGAAGTGGATGCGCCGCTGAGCGTGGTGCTGCCGACGGTGTACCGCAAGAACGAGCAGCGTTACCGCGGCTACAGCATTCGCCGGCTGTGTCAGGAGATGCACGATCTGTACGTCAGCTTTGACGTCAAGCAGCTGCAAAAGGAGATGTTCCGTCAGGATCATTTCCCGCCGGTGGTGATGAACCCGCAGGACGCCAACGTGGAGTTTATCCGCGACAACGTCGAGCTGGTGCCGATCGGCCAGGCGGAAGGGCGCATTGCGGCGGAGGGGGCCCTGCCGTACCCGCCGGGCGTACTGTGCGTGGTGCCGGGCGAAGTGTGGGGCGGCGCGGCGCAGCGCTACTTCCTGGCGCTGGAGGAGGGCATCAACCGCCTGCCGGGCTTCTCGCCGGAGCTGCAGGGGGTCTACATCGAGAAAAAAGATCACGGCTGGAAGCGCATCTTCGGCTATATGATCAAGCCATGAAAAAAGGGCCGGTTCGCACCGGCCCTTCTTCCATCCACGCGGGAAGCGCTACTTCCTGCGGTAGCTCTTCTGCGCGGTATTCACTTTCACCAGATAGCGGCGCGACTCGGCGGCCGGGTGCTTGGTGGTCAGCGTTTGGTACACGTCGCCCGGCTGCATGCCGTTGATGATACCCACCGCGCGCGTCCTGTCGCTGGAGAACACCCGCAGCACGCTGCCGGCGCCGCCGTTGTAGGCGGTGATCACCGCATAGCGGCGCGAGGTCGGGTTCTGAATGCCGCCCAGGTAGTTGTTTTGCAGGATCGCCAGGTAGGCGGTGCCGGTGTCGATGTTGTTCTCCGGATCGAACAGGTAGCTGCGGCTCGGGGTGCCCCATTTGCCGCGCATCTGGAACACATCCTTACCGGCGGTGTGCTGCACCACCTGCATCAGGCCCAGCGCATCCGAACCGCTCACCGCATAGGGGTTGAAGCTCGATTCGGTCTGCATGATTGCCAGGATCAGCGATTCGTCCACGCCGTATTTTTCCGACGCCTTGCGCACCATCGGCAGATATTTGTGCGCACGTTTGTCCAGGTGGTTCGGCACCAGCTGGATGGTGACCGAGTAGATGACGTGCAGGCCGGAGGTGCGTTTTTGCAGCTTGGTCTGCAGCAGGTAATCGGCGAAGTGCGCCGCGCGCCATTCCCAGCGGATCGGCGCGCCTTTGTTATCCAGCACCTGGCCGTACAGGAACGGCTCTTTGCTGATCTGGATATCGTTGGCGTCGGAATAGAGATCGATGGAGCCCGGATCGTCACCCATCAGCAGCGTGCTGATGATCGCCTGGCGCAGGTGCGCGGCGGGATCGGTGGTGGCGATGGTTTCGATGGTGATGGCGCCGGTGTCGAAGTTGATGTGGCTGCGGGTTTGGTATTGGTCGGTATATTTGACGTAGTCTTTCGGCCCGGCGATCAGAACTTCGTTCAGACCCCAGATGTTCTCGATGTTGTGAGCGAATTGCCCCATCAGAATGTCGAAGCCGTTGGTGTCTTTGATCCAGGCTTCGTTGATTTCTTCACTTTTTTTGCCGGAACAGGAGATCAGCAAAGGCGCTATTACGAGCAAAGCTAAAATTTTCTTCATCTTAAAGCCGTTTGGAAGAAGTATAAGAGGATTGAAGCGGGCCAGCGCCTGGCCCCAACAGCGTTATTCGCTTGGCGGCGTATAGCCTTCGATGTGCACGTCGTGCCCTTCGAACAGGAACTTGATCATTTCCTCTTCCAGCAGTTTGCGGTCATCCACGTTCATCATGTTCAGCTTCTTCTCGTTGATCAGCATGGTCTGCTTCTTCATCCACTCGCCCCAGGCTTCCTTGGAGATCTCGTTGTAGATGCGCTTGCCGACGTCGCCGGGATAAAGCTGGAAGTCCTGGCCTTCGGCGTCGCGCTGCAGGAAAGTACAAAAAATGGTGCGGCTCATGCTAATTCCTCGTCGATGGCGCTATCGCCATATAAGTTTTGTTGGATCGGGGGCTGCTTCGCCAGCTGTTGCAACAGGCGATCCACCGGCGCTGCCAGCCCGACCGACGGCGGCTGCGCTAAGTTATACCAGAGACCCGCGCCCTCATCCATGCCGCTGCCCGCCGCGTCGAGCGACAGCCACATCGGCACGATATCGAGATGGAAATGGCTGAACGTGTGGCGAAATGCGGTCAGCTGTTCCAGGCGCTTGCCTTTCAGACCGCGCTGCTGCAGCCAGAGTTCCAAATCCACGCGCGCGCTGAACTGCGGGAAGCAGAACAGGCCGCCCCACAGGCCCACCGCCGGGCGCTGTTCCAGCCACACGCGGTCGCCGTGCTGCAGCAATAAGAAGTAGGCGGTTTTTTCCGGCAGGGTCTGTTTGGGTTTCTTGCCGGGGTAGTTGGCCCAGCTGTGGTTGGCGTAAGACAGACAGCCGACGTTGAGCGGGCAGAGTTCACACTTGGGCTTGGAACGAGTGCAGACCATGGCGCCCAGATCCATCATCGCCTGGTTGAACTGGCCGACGTCCTGCGCCGGGGTGACCTCTTCGCTGATTTTCCACAGCCGGTTTTCGACCTCTTTTTTGCCCGGCCAGCCTTCCACCGCGTAGCAGCGGGCCAGCACGCGTTTCACGTTGCCGTCGAGGATCGGATAGTGTTGGCCCAGCGCCAACGACAGCACCGCGCCGGCGGTGGAACGGCCGACGCCCGGTAAATCGGCGATTTCCGCGAAGGTTGTCGGGAACTCGCCGCCGTGCTGTGCGACAATGGTCTGCGCCGCTTTGTGCAGGTTGCGGGCGCGGGCGTAATAGCCGAGGCCGGTCCACAGATGCAGCACTTCGTCCAGCGGGGCTTCCGCCAGCGCGCGCACGTTGGGAAAACGGGCCATAAAGCGCTGAAAATAAGGAATGACGGTGGCAACCTGGGTCTGTTGCAACATCACCTCGGAGAGCCATACTTGATAGGCGGTTTTTTCCAGCTGCCACGGCAGGGTTTTGCGGCCGTAGCGCTGATACCAGTCAAGCACCACCTGTGCGAATTGTTGTGCTTGCATCATGAGCAGCGTCGTTATCCGGCAGAAAATGAAGCGAGATTGCAGCATAGAGTCATGGTGCTGTAAACCGGAACTTTCCGACGCCGCACGGCGGGTACAGAAGATGAACACTTGCTAAACCAATGTATCTTTGCATAATGCGCGTTTCCCTAATTGGCAGCCAAACAGACAGAAAGCACTATGATTAATGACGTCATCTCCCCGGAATTTGATGAGAACGGCCGCGCGATGCGCCGTATCCGCAGTTTTGTCCGCCGCCAGGGGCGGCTGACCAAAGGCCAGCAGCACGCGCTGGAGAACTATTGGCCGGTGATGGGCGTGGAGTATCAGGCTGAGGCTGTCGATCTCGCCGCGCTGTTCGGCCGCGAAGCGCCGACGGTGCTGGAGATCGGTTTTGGCATGGGCGCCTCGCTGGTGACCATGGCGGGCAATAATCCGCAGCAGAACTTTTTAGGGATCGAAGTGCACTCGCCGGGCGTGGGCGCCTGCCTGGCCGACGCCCACGAGGCGAAGCTGAGCAACCTGCGCGTGATGTGCCACGATGCGGTTGAAGTGCTGGAAAACATGATCCCGGACGGCTCGCTGGACATGGTGCAGCTGTTCTTCCCCGATCCGTGGCACAAGGCGCGCCACAATAAGCGCCGCATCGTGCAAACGCCGTTTGTCGAACTGGTGCTGCGCAAGCTGAAGACCGGCGGGGTCTTCCACATGGCCACCGATTGGCAACCTTATGCGGAACATATGTTAGAGGTTATGAACGGGGTCGCAGGCTACCGTAATCTTTCCAGCGATAATGATTATGTGCCGCGTCCGGATTCGCGCCCATTGACGAAATTTGAATTACGCGGCCAGCGCCTGGGACATGGCGTTTGGGACTTGATGTTTGAGAGGAAAGAATAATGGCTAAGAACCGCAGTCGTCGTTTACGTAAAAAGTTGCACATTGAAGAATTTCAGGAGCTGGGTTTCTCCGTAGCCTGGCGCTTCGCCGAAGGCACGTCGGTGGAAGACATCGACAGCACGCTGGATACCTTCATCGATGAAGTGATCGAGCCGAACGGCCTGGCGTTTGACGGCAGCGGCTACCTGCAGTGGGAAGGTCTGATCTGCCTGCAGAAGATCGGCCACTGCACCGACGAGCATCGCGAACTGGTGAAAAGCTGGCTGGAAGCGCGCAAACTGACCGACGTTAAGGTCAGCGATCTGTTCGATATCTGGTGGGATTGATCGCGGCTGCCCGATGAGCGCGGCTTCGCGCCGCTTATTTCCCCCTAAATAATTGGATTCGCATCACGGCGGCAAGAGGGTGATTCCCCAGGAGCTTACTTCAGTAAGTGACTGGGGTGAGCGCTCGCAGCCAACACAGATGCGGATTCAAGTATGACGGGGATGGATTTAAGGTGCCTTAACGGCGCCTTTGTTTTGCCCGGAGTGTGACCGAGGTGGTAACAACATTGGATAACGCGTTGCTGGAAGAGATCCTGCAACAGGTGCGCCCGCTGATTGGCCAGGGAAAAGTGGCCGACTACATCCCGGCGTTGGCGGAAGTGCCCGCCGATCGGCTGGCGATCGCCGTGTGTACGGTGGATGGCGAACTGTTCCAGGCCGGCGACGCCGCGGAGCGCTTCTCCATCCAGTCGATCTCCAAAGTGCTGAGCCTGACGCTGGCGCTGACGCGCTATCAGGAGCCTGAGATCTGGCGGCGCGTCGGCAAAGAGCCTTCCGGCCTGCCGTTCAATTCGCTGCTGCAGCTGGAGATGGAACAGGGCAAACCGCGCAATCCGTTTATCAACCCCGGCGCGCTGGTGGTGTGCGACATGCTGCAAACCCGGCTCAGCGCCCCCAAACAGCGCATGCTGGAGGTGGTGCGTCAGTTGGCCGGCGAAGATGACCTGGCCTATGACCTGCGGGTGGCGCGCTCCGAGTTCGAACACTCCGATCGCAATGCGGCCATCGCCTATCTGATGAAGTCGTTCGGCAACTTCGAAAACGACGTCATCACCGTGCTGCAAACCTATTTCCACTACTGCGCGCTGCGCATGAGCTGCGTGGAACTGGCGCGCAGCTTCGTCTATCTGGCCAATCACGGCCGCGATCTCAGCGGCGAGGCGGTGATCAGCCCGCTGCAGGCCCGGCAGATCAACGCCCTGATGATGACCAGCGGCATGTACGACGGCGCCGGCGAATTCGCCTATCGGGTGGGGATGCCGGGCAAGTCTGGCGTGGGCGGCGGCATCGTGGCCATCGTGCCGGACGAGCTGTCGATCGTCGTTTGGTCGCCGGAGCTGGATGCTTCCGGCAACTCGCTGGCGGGAACTGCGGCGCTGGAACTGTTGTCTCAACGTATCGGTCGTTCGATTTTTTAATCCCAGTCTGGATGGGAGTCAGGAGAAGCTATGTTGAAGAAAACCGGGTTAGCCTTACTGCTGCTGGCGGCGACTGCCGCGCAGGCCCACGCCGAGTACCAATGCAGCGTTAAACCCCAAGACGATGTGATCATCAGCCCGCAGAGCGTGCAGGTGAAAGGCGCCAGCGGCGACCTGCAAATATCGCCGGATGGCGACGTGATCCGCAACGGCCAGGCGCTGAGCCTGAACGACAGCCAGCGGCAGAAAGCCTTCAGTTACCAGAGCGCCTTGCGCAAGCAACTGCCGTGGATCGACGACGGCGCGCAGAAACACCTGGAGAAAGCCCGCGCAGCGCTGGATAAAGTGATCGTTAAAGAGCTGGGCAGCAACAGCAACGTGCGCAACCGGCTGACCACCCTGAACGGCCAACTGAAACAGCAGATGAACCGCATCATCGAGCACCGCAGCGACGGCCTGACCTTCCACCACCAGGCGATTGACCAGGTGGAACAGGATGGCCGCAACATCGTGCAGCAGAGCATGGGCGGCGTGCTGCAGGACAGCCTGAACGAAATGGGCGTCAAACAGGCCGCCAACAGCGGCGGTAACCCGCTGCAGGCGATCATGGGCAATCTGGGCGGCTTGCAGAAGGCGATCCAGAACGAATGGAACAATCAGGAGCAGGACTTCCAGAACTTCGGTCATGACGTGTGCAACCGCGTCACCGCACTGGAAACCCAGCGCAAGGATCTGCTGAAGGCGTTGAAGTAACGGATAGATATCGCATATCCATATCAGAGACGCTGAGGCGAAGCGAAATTCTGGTTGATACCTATCAGGCATTGTTTTTGGAGGCTTGGCTTGAGTATTTCGGCTAAACGCGTCAGCTTTGACGATGCGACGATGTGGGTCGAACTGAGCGACGCCCGAATTATTGGCGTGCCACTGGCCTGGTTTCCGCGTTTGTTGAATGCGACGCAAGAACAGCGGGCGGAGTATGAGCTCAGCGCTCGCGGCATCCATTGGGATGCGTTGGACGAGGATGTTTCCGTTGAGGGATTGCTGAAGGGGCGTGGCGACGTGACGCATCGCCCTCATAATGCCGCCTGAACATGAAAAAAAGCGCTGATCATTCAGCGCTTTTTTTTATTCGTCGTCCGCCAGGAACAGTTCCAGCAGCGAGTTGAGGAACAGCTTGCCCTTCTCGGTAATTTGCCAATGCTCCGCGGTTTCTTCCAGATAGCCTTTGGCCAGCGCCTCGTCCAACTGCGGGCGAATGACGCTTTCCGCCAGCCCGGTGTAGTTGACGAAGTCGGCGCGCGGCGCGGCTTCCAGCAAGCGGAAGCGGTTCATGAAGAACTCGAACGGCCGATCCGCCGCCGCCACCTCATGCTGCTTGTCCATGTAGTCGCCGCGCATAAAGCCGCGCGGGTGCTTGGTCTTGGCGGTGCGCAGGATGCGCCCGTCGCTGAAGGTCACCTTGCCGTGCGCGCCGCAGCCGATCCCCAGATAGTCGCCGAAGCGCCAGTAGTTGAGATTGTGCTGGCATTGGTAGCCCGGCTTGGCGTAGGCCGAGGTTTCATACTGCTGGTATCCGGCGGCGCTCAGCAACTGGTGGCCGCGCTCGAAGATGTCCCACAGCGCGTCGTCGTCCGGCAAAACCGGCGGGCGCGAGCTGAACAGGGTGTTCGGCTCGATGGTCAGCTGATACCACGACAGGTGCGGCGGATTGAGGGCGATCGCCTGGCGCAGATCGTCCAGCGCCTCTTCCAGCGACTGATCCGGCAGGCCGTGCATCAAATCGAGGTTGAAGCTGCGCAGGCCAAGGCCGGTCGCCAGCGTCGCCGCGAGTTTGGCTTCTTCCGGGCCGTGGATGCGCCCCAGACGGTTCAACTTCTCGGCGCTGAAGCTTTGCACCCCGATGGAGATGCGGTTGACGCCGGCGCGCTGGTAGCCGCTGAAACGATCGGCTTCCACGGTGCCGGGGTTAGCCTCCATGGTGATTTCGGCGTCGTCGGCGACGCGAATGCGCGCTCGCACCCCGTCCAGCAAGGCCTGCATCGCCTCGGCGCTCAGCAGGCTGGGGGTGCCGCCACCGATAAAGATAGTGCTGATTTCCCGGCCGCCGGCCAGCGGCAGGTCGGCATCCAGATCCGCCAACAGATGATCGACGTACTCCTGATGCGGCACGTCACCCTTCAGCGCATGGGAGTTGAAGTCACAGTACGGGCATTTCTGCACGCACCACGGGATATGGATGTAGAGACTCAGCGGGGGCAGCTTAAGCATTGCGCATGGCTTCCAACATCAGCTTCAGCGCCTTGCCGCGGTGCGAAATCGCCCGCTTCTCGTTGCGGCTTAGCTCGGCGGCGGTGCGGCCCAGCTCCGGCACGTAGAAGACAGGGTCGTAACCGAAGCCGCCTTCACCGGCGGCCTGCTCAGTGATTTCGCCGGCCCAACTGCCGTGGAACACCAGCGGCGTCGGGTCTGCCGCATGGCGCAGATAGACCAGCACGCAATGGAATTGCGCGCCGCGCCGGCCCGGCGCCACGTCTTTCAACGCCGCCAGCAGCTTGTCGAGGTTTTGCCGATCGTCGGCATCTTCGCCGGCGTAGCGCGCGGAGTAGATGCCCGGCGCGCCGCCCAGCGCATCCACTGCCAGACCGGAGTCGTCGGCGATCGCCGGCAGGCCGGTGACCGGTGCCGCATGGCGCGCTTTCAGGATGGCGTTTTCGATAAACGTCAGGCCAGTTTCTTCGGCGGATTCCACGCCCAGATCGGTTTGCGCGACCACGTCCAGGCCGAAATCGGCCAACAGGTCGGCGAGTTCGCGCACTTTGCCCGGGTTACCGGTGGCAAGAACGACTTTTTGCATAAGTGACTACCTTGAAAATTATTCGATGAGCGCCGCGACCACGGCGGGGATCTGTTGCGGATTCACGATGCGTAACTGTTTATGCCGCCCCAGTTCGCCTTTCTCGATGGTGACGTTGCTTTTCGCCACTTTGAACTGCTTGGCGATAAACTTGATCAGATGGACGTTGGCTTGGCCGTCGACCGGCGGGGCGGTGATGGCGACTTTTAGTTCGTCGCCATGCAAGCCGATAATTTGGTCGCGGCTGGCTTTCGGCTGAATATATAGCCTGATCGTCAGCCCGTCCAGCTCCGGAGTGACCGCACTCACAGCAGGAACCAGATCTCGCCGAACAGATCCATGCCCAGGTAGTTGATCAGATAGAGGATCAGGATCACTACCATGGCGGAAAAATCGATGCCCCCCATCGCCGGGATGATGCGACGGATCGGCGCCATCAAGGGTTCGGTCAGTTGGTACATCACGTAGTCGATCGGGCTGCGGCCCTGGCTGATCCAGCTCATCAGCGCACGAATGATCATCACCCAGAAGATCAGGTAGCCGGCGGACTTCACCAGCGAGATCAGGCCGAACAGCAGGTTATACGGGCTGAGCGACATCGCGCCGCCCTGAATCAGCAGCAGCAGCGGGTACTTGATGGTCATCAGCAGGAACGCCAGCAGCAGCGAAGCGCTGTCGATGGGCCCCAGTGACGGGATGATGCGGCGCAGTGGGCCGACCACCGGCTGGGGGATATTCACCACAAACTGTGAGAACGGGTTGTAAAAATCGGTGCGCGCCCACTGCATCCAAATGCGCAGCAACAGCACCATCACGTACAGATCAATAACGGTCTTGACCAGGAAAGTCAGCGTTAGCATGAAGTGGTCCTTCTCCTTAACTCGCGGTTATTTAAAATAATTTTTCCATCTCTTGGGCGCGGGAAACGGCGGCCTGCATCGCTTGCCCCACGGTTTCCGGCAGTTGGCGTTCGTTGAACACCCGCAGCGCTTCGGCGGTGGTGCCGCCTTTGGAGGTCACCTGTTCGCGCAGCGTGCCCAGCGGCGTATCCGGGTTGGCTTCCACCAATGCGGCGGCGCCGGAAGCGGCCTGTTGTACCAGATCGCGCGCGGTCTGGCTGTCGAAGCCCATGCGCTCGGCCTCTTTTTGCATCGCCTCCATAAACAGGAAGAAATAGGCCGGGGCGCTGCCCGCGGCGGCGATCACGCCGTTGATGCCATTTTCGTCATCGACCCAGCAAACTTTACCGACCGACGCCATTAAATCGCCGGTGTAATCGCGATCCCGCTGGCTGACCTGCGCCGGCGCGTACAGCCCGCTCATGCCCTTGCCGACCAGCGACGGAGTGTTGGGCATGATGCGCACGATGTCCAGCTTGTCGCCGAGCAGCTGATAGAAACGGCTGACCTGAATGCCGGCGGCGATCGACAGCACCAGCTTGCCGCTGAAATCGACCTGCTCGCGCAGCGGCTGGCAAACGTCGGCCATCAGCTGCGGTTTGACCGCCAGCACCACCACCTCGGCCTCGCGCGCGCAGGCGACGTTGTCGCCGCTGCTGACGATGCCGTAGTCCGCCGCCAGTGCGTCACGGTTTTTCGCCGAGGGGGCGCAGACGCTGATGGATTTGGCTGGATAGCCGCCCGCCACCAGGCCGGCGATGATTGCACGCGCCATGTTGCCGGCGCCGATAAAGGTAATCTTGCGATGTTGCATCAAATCCCTCGTCTGTGTGTCAGGCCTGCGAGTAGTCGCGGGCGCCAAAAATTGCGGTGCCGATGCGCACCAGGGTGCTGCCTGCGGCGATCGCCGCCGCCATATCGTCCGTCATGCCCATCGACAGCGTATCGGCCTGCGGATAACGCTGGCGCAGGGCGAGAAAGGCGTCGTTCATCCGGCTGAATACCGCCAACTGCCGCTGATAATCCGCTTCCGGCGCCGGGATGGCCATCAGGCCGCGCAGCGTCAGGTTCGGCAGCGCGACGATCGCGTCGGCCAACGCCGGCAGCTCGGCCAACGCAATGCCGGATTTGCTTTGCTCGTCGCTGATGTTGATTTGAATCAGCACGTTGAGCGGCGGCATGTCGGCCGGGCGCTGATCGCTCAGGCGCTGGGCGATGCGCAGCCGATCCACGGTATGACACCAGGCGAAATGTTCCGCCACCAGCCGACTCTTATTGGATTGCAGCGGGCCGATAAAGTGCCACACCAACTCATCGCCCTGCGGCGACTCGGCGAAATGCCGGATCTTGTCTACCCCTTCCTGCACGTAGTTCTCGCCGAAGGCGCGCTGGCCGGCGGCGATGGCTTCTTCGATCGCCGCCACAGGTTTGGTTTTGCTGACTGCAAGCAGAGCAACTTCTTCCGGCGCCCGCGCGCAATTTCGCGCGGCGGCCGCGATGCGGTTTCTGACATCCTGCAGGTTCTGTTGGATAGTGCTCATTATTGACCCGGGAGAGTGATATGGATATCGATGAATTCGTGGCCCTTAGTGTAAAGCATAATGCTTCCGATCTGCACCTTTGTGCCGGTCATCCGCCGATGTTGCGCATCGACGGTGAACTGCAGCCGCTGGCGGCGGCGCCAACGCTGACGGCGCAAGGCGTGCAGGCCCTCTGCGACGGATTGCTGAATGCGCAGCAGCGCGAGAGCCTGCGGCGGCTGGGGCAGGTCGATCTGGCGTTGCACAGGCCGGGCGGGGAGCGGCTGCGGGCCAACGTTTTTCAACAAAGCGCGGGGATTTCTCTCGCGTTGCGGCGTATCGCCGCGCAATCGCCTTCGCTTGCCGAGCTGGCGGCGCCGGCCATTGTCCCGGCGTTGCTGCGGCGCGACGACGGGCTTATCCTGGTCACCGGCGCCACCGGCAGCGGCAAGTCCACCACGTTGGCGGCGATGATCGACGAGATCAACCGGCACCAGCAGCGGCACGTTTTGACGCTGGAGGATCCGATCGAGTTCCTGCACCGCAGCCGGCGATCGCTGATCCAGCAGCGGGAGATCGGCCGCGACAGCCACAGCTTCGATGCGGCGTTGCGCGCCGCGCTGCGCGAAGATCCGGATGTGATCCTGCTGGGCGAGCTGCGCGATACCGCCACCATCCGGCTGGCGCTCACTGCGGCGGAGACCGGCCACCTGGTGCTGGCGACGCTGCATACCCGCAGCGCGCCGCAGGCGGTAGAACGGTTGGTGGACGTGTTTCCGGCGGAAGAGAAACCCTATGTGCGCGCCCAGCTGGCGGGCAGCCTGCAGGCGGTGATCGCGCAAAAGCTGATGAGGCGCCCCGGCGGCGGACGCGTGGCGATCTTTGAAGTGCTGACGGCGACGGCGGCGGTCAGCAACCTGATCCGTGAAGGGAAAACGCATCAGTTGGCGAGCGTGTTGCAAACCGGCGCGCAGTCCGGCATGCAAACCTTTGAGCAAGGTTTGCAGCAGCGGATCGACGCCGGTGTGTTGGGGGACTGCGCGGGGGAGGGAACGGGCGTTTAGCCCAGCTGCCGTTCGAACCAGCTTTCGAGGATAACCACCGCCGAGGCGGAATCCACGCTGCCTTTATCGAGCGCGCGGAAGCCGCCGCGATCGAACAGGTTGGCGCGCGCCTCCACGGTGCTCAGACGCTCGTCATGCAGATCGATCTGGATGCCGAAGCGGCCGTGCAGGCGGTTGGCGAACTTGCGCGCCTGGGCGGTAACGGGTTGTTCGGTGCCGTCCATGTTCAGCGGCAGGCCGACCACCACCAAATCCGGTTGCCACTCCTTCAGCAGCTTTTCGATTTTCAGCCAGTCCGGCGAGCCGTCCTGCGCTTTGAAAGCCGGCAAGGCGCGGGCGCTGCCGGTCAACTCCTGGCCGACGGCCGCGCCGATGCTTTTGGTGCCGAAGTCGAAGGCGATAATGGTGCGGTTGCTCATCAGGCATGTCCTGCGTGGTTGGCGATGCTGCGAATGTCGATACCCAAAAGGTTCCCCGCCTCGCGCCAGCGGCTGGCGATCGGCGTGCGGAACAAAATGTCGGTGTTGGCTTCGATGGTCAGCCAGGCGTTTTCCAATACTTCCTGCTCCAACTGGCCCTTTTCCCAACCCGCATAACCCAGTGCCACCAGCACGTCGTCCGGTTGCTCTGGCGTGCCGAGCGTTTCCAGCACGTCTTTCGAGGTGGTGATCATGGTGTTGGGCGAAATTTGAATGCTGGCGCCGAAGCCGTGGCGCGGCGTATGCAGGATAAACCCGCGATCGTCCGCCAGGGGGCCGCCGGCGAACACCGGCTTGTCCAGGCTGATGGCCGGATCGCGCGCAGGCGGCATGATCTTCAGCTTGCTCAGCACCGTGGCTACCGTGAACTGCTCCACCGGTTTATTGATCACCAAACCCATGGCGCCTTCTTCGTTATGCTCGCAGACGTAAATCACCGAGCGTTTGAAGCGAGGATCCTGCAGCGTTGGCATGGCGATCAGAAAATGGTGCTGTAAATTCATGGCGTTAGTATAAGGTAATCAATGGGTGAGAAAATAAACAGCCGCCAGTATGCGGCTATACCCGCCGCCTTTCAAGCCGTTGCCGAAAGGCGCGCTTTGGCGGGCGCGATACGGGATAGCGGGCGGCATACCGCCCGCATGACGCATTACTTCGCCGCCAGGCGCTTTTCAATCGCGTCCATCAGCATGCCGGTAATCGAAATCGGGAATGCCGCCTCAATCTCGCGTGCGCAGGTTGGGCTGGTCACGTTGATCTCGGTCAGGCGATCGCCGATCACGTCCAGGCCGACGAAGATCAGCCCTTTCTCTTTCAGCGTCGGGGCGACGGCGCGGGCGATTTTCCAGTCGCTTTCGCTCAGCGGGCGCGCTTCGCCGCGGCCGCCGGCCGCCAGGTTGCCGCGGGTCTCGCCCTGCGCCGGAATGCGCGCCAGGCAGTAAGGCACCGGCTCGCCGTCCACCACCAGGATGCGTTTGTCGCCGTCCTTGATCGCCGGCAGGAAGTTCTGCGCCATGCAGAAACGGCTGCCGTGTTCGGTCAGGGTTTCGATGATCACCGACAGGTTAGGATCGTCCTGCTTCACGCGGAAGATAGACGCGCCGCCCATGCCGTCCAGCGGTTTCAGGATGATGTCGCCGTGCTGCTGGTGGAATTTGCGGATGTGCGCGGCGCTGCGGCTGACCAGCGTATCCGGCGTCAGTTCCGAGAACCAGGCGGTGAACAGCTTCTCGTTGCAGTCGCGCAGACTTTGCGGCTTGTTGACCACCAGCGTGCCTTTAACTTCGGCGCGTTCCAGAATGTAGGTCGCATAGATGTATTCGGTATCGAACGGCGGATCCTTGCGCATCAGGATCACGTCCAGTTCGTGCAGCGCCAGATCCTGCTCGGCGCCGAAGCTGAACCAGCTCTCCTTGTCTTCCTTCACGCTCAGCAGGCGGGTGCGCGCGCGCCCGTCACCGGCGTGCAGATAGAGATCGTTCATCTCCATGTAGTGCAATTCGTAACCGCGGCGCTGCGCTTCGAGCAGCATGGCGAAGCTGGTGTCTTTCTTGATGTTGATGGAATCGATAGGATCCATCACGATGCCGAGCTTAATCATCTTTTCTCCTTTAACCCAGGTCGCCGAAGCGGACCTGCAGAGCGGTAATGGCGGTGAGCGCTGTGGTTTCGGTACGCAGAACGCGTGGTCCCAGCAGAATATCAGTAAATCCGTGGTCGGTGGTCATGGCGATTTCGTCGGCGGACAAACCGCCTTCCGGGCCGATCAGCAGGCGAACATGATCCACCGGCTGCGGCAGCGTGTTGATGCTGTGGCTGGCGCGCGGGTGCAGGTTGAGTTTCAGGCTGCCGTCCTGCTCGGCGCACCAGGCTTCCAGCGACATCGCCTCGCGGATTTCGGGAATGCGGTTGCGGCCGCACTGTTCGCAGGCGGCGATGGCAATCTTTTGCCATTGCTGGATTTTCTTCGCCAGACGCTCGCCGTCCAACTTCACGCCGCAGCGCTCGGAAAACAGCGGGGTGATGACGTTGACGCCCAGCTCGATGGATTTCTGGATGGTGAACTCCATCTTCTCGCCGCGCGAGATCACCTGGCCCAGGTGCAGGTTGAGCGGCGATTCGATGTCATCCACGCGGCCGTCGCCGAGGCGCACCAGCACGCTCTTTTTGTCCACCCGGACTATCTCGGCGTCGAACACCTGGTTGCTGCCGTCGAACAGCTGCAGCGCCTGGCCGGCGCTCATGCGCAGCACGCGCCCGACGTGGTTGGCGGCGTCCTCGCTGAGGGCGATCTCCGCCCGGTCGGTCAACGGCTGCGGATGGTAAATGCGGGGTATGCGCATGGGTAGTCTGATCCTGACGAAACGGCGCCGCGGGTTGGCGGCGCCATGAAAGATAAAGGCTATAGTAGGTTAGCTTTTCCGCTGCTGACAAGCCTGTTGAATATAGGGGTTGTGGTTGCCCTGCACCTTGGCGATACGTGCTTCGCGCTGACATTCCCATTGGCTCACCGGATATTGCCGGTTCCACACCTCGAACAGCCGGGTTTGCTGGCGTGACAGCCGCAGCTGGTAGCGATCGCGCATGTAGAAGTAGGTGCGGGCAATGGCGCCGCGCGCGCGGGCGGGCGGCTCCGCCTGTTTATTCTTGAAATCCACCTTCATCGGGCATTGCCCGTACTGGCCCGCGCCGCCGTTCCATTGGCTGTACATGAAGTTGTTGCGGTCGCCGTTCACTTCGCCGATCGCCGGCTGCAGGTTGTGCAGATCGGTTTCTATCTGGCGATAGGTGGCGTCTTTGTTGCAGTTCTTGCGCCCGCCGTCCTGCCAGCACTGCAGCTGGTGGCCGAACTGCCAGGCCGGCACCACGTGTTCCCACTCGATACGCTGCGCGCGTTGGGCGTTTTTACGCACCTGATAGCCGCAGCCGGCGAGATCTGGGATGCCCTTCTTGCCTTGCCAGTCGATGCGGCAGCCGCAGTAAAAACTGCCCGGCGCATCCTGGTTAATCTTGGCCGCCGCCGCCTTGGCCTGAGAAAAATTATTGATGCCGTGCGCCTGTACGGCGCCTGCGGCGAAAACCGCCATAAACAAAATTCTGCGAAGCATATTCCAAAACAGCTCAAAATTGGAAAAGCAGGCAGGGTAACGGAACTTGCCGGCAGTGGCAAATGGCGATATTTGCTTGTTTTAACGTATAAATCGTTTAACTAAAGGTTCTCGCTAGCAAGAAATTTCAGTTTTTCGCCGCACCGGCGGCAGCGGTATTCGCTTTCGCCGCGCAGCACGCGGTTATGGCGGCGAATGGTGAGCTGGTGCTGTCCGCAGCCGCAGCGGTAGGGGAAGGTTTTGCTTTGCACCGAGGCGGTTTCGAAACGGTGAGTGCGGCTGGCGGGGGTCAGCAGTACGCTTTCCATCATCCAGCGCCATTCGCGGCCGTGCGGCGCCACCCGGCCGAATTGGCGAAACACCAGCAGGTGCGCCAGCTCGTGCGGCACCACTTCATCGATAAACGGCTGTTGGTTTTCCAGCAGCAGCACCGGGTTCAGACGGATTTCCCAGCTTTGCAGCCAGGCGGTGCCCGCGCTGGTGCCGCGTTGCTGATAGACGATGCTGGGTTCGGGGAACTCGACGGCAAAATGCCGGCGTGCCAACTGCAGCTTTTCTCGCAGGCAGCGCATCACCGCTTGTTGCAGCGCGATGGGGATTCTCGGTTTGTTCATTGCGGCCTAGCTTAAGCAATGGCGCGGCGGCTGACAATATGCCCCGGCCTAAATCCGCATCCGACGCTTTCTTGGCGCTGTGCGCCGGTTTTTCGCCACATTGATAAGACGATCGCCGTCGATGGATTGTAATCAATGTGTTAACTGCGGGATAATAAAGCGTGCATGATGAGCCTGTACCCGCAGTTCTCACCGGACAAGGTTGAAACGCCGCCTGTGGTAATCCCTTACGCAAAGAGCGGTTATTTTGCGATTTGGCGCAATAACTGACTGATTAAAAATACGTAAGGTGGAGGCAGTTTTTTGACAAGGCGCCGCCTCGCGCGCCGCAAGTGTGAATTTAACGCAGCTGATGTTGCAAGTGAGAGATCAATGTCGAATAAACCGTTCCACTATCAAGATCCGTTCCCGCTGAAGAAAGACGATACCGAATATTATCTGCTGAGCCGCGACCACGTTTCCGTGAGCGAGTTTGAAGGCCAGGAAATACTGAAAGTTGCCCCTGAAGCGTTAACCCTGCTTGCCCAGCATGCGTTCCACGACGCCTCGTTCATGCTGCGCCCGGCGCACCAACAGCAGGTGGCCGATATCCTCGACGATCCGGACGCCAGCGAAAACGACAAGTACGTTGCGCTGCAATTTCTGCGTAACTCAGAAATCGCCGCCAAGGGTATTTTACCGACCTGCCAGGACACCGGCACGGCGATCATCGTCGGCAAAAAGGGCCAGCGCGTCTGGACCGGCGGCGGCGATGAAGAAGCGCTGTCGCGTGGGGTCTACAACACCTACATCGAAGAGAACCTGCGCTATTCGCAGAACGCCGCGCTGGATATGTATAAAGAGGTCAATACCGGCAGCAACCTGCCGGCGCAGATCGATCTCTACAGCGTGGACGGCGAAGAGTACAAATTCCTTTGCATCGCCAAGGGCGGCGGCTCCGCCAACAAAACCTATCTGTACCAGGAAACCAAGGCGCTGCTGTCGCCGGGCAAACTGAAAAACTACCTGGTCGACAAGATGCGCACGTTGGGCACCGCGGCTTGCCCGCCGTACCACGTGGCGTTCGTCATCGGCGGCACCTCGGCGGAAGCGACGCTGAAAACCGTCAAGCTGGCCTCGACCAAGTATTACGATGGCCTGCCGACCGAAGGCAACGAGCATGGCCAGGCGTTCCGCGATCTGGAACTCGAAGCGGAATTGCTGCAAGAAGCGCAAAACCTGGGGCTGGGCGCGCAATTCGGCGGCAAATACTTCGCGCACGATATCCGCGTGGTGCGCCTGCCGCGCCACGGCGCCTCCTGCCCGGTCGGTATGGGCGTCTCCTGCTCGGCGGATCGCAACATCAAAGGCAAGATCAACCGCGATGGCATCTGGCTGGAAAAACTGGAGCACAATCCGGGTAAATTCATTCCTCAGGAGCTGCGCCAGGCCGGGGAGGGCGAAGCGATCAAGGTCGATCTCAACCGCCCGATGGCCGAGATCCTCAAACAGTTGTCGCAGTATCCGGTTTCCACCCGCCTGTCGCTGAGCGGCACCATCATCGTCGGCCGCGATATCGCGCACGCCAAGCTGAAAGAGCGTCTGGATCGCGGTGAAGGCCTGCCGCAGTACGTCAAGGATCACCCGATTTACTACGCCGGCCCGGCCAAAACGCCGGAAGGCTACGCGTCCGGTTCCTTGGGGCCGACCACCGCCGGACGTATGGATTCCTACGTCGATCTGCTGCAATCTCACGGCGGCAGCATGATCATGCTGGCGAAAGGCAACCGCAGCCAGCAGGTGACGGATGCCTGCCACAAGCACGGCGGCTTCTACCTCGGCAGTATCGGCGGCCCGGCGGCGGTGCTGGCGCAGCAGAGCATCAAGAGCCTGGAGTGCGTGGAGTACCCTGAGCTGGGCATGGAAGCGATCTGGAAAATTGAAGTGGAAGATTTCCCGGCGTTTATCCTGGTGGATGACAAAGGCAATGACTTCTTCCAGAAGATCCAGGCCGGGCAGTGCTCCAGCTGTCTGAAATAATCGCTGCCCCCTCCACCGCCCGCGGGCGGTGGAGGGGATTGTGTAAAGTCCTGTAGCTTGCTGGACGTCGAGTTTTAACCTGTATACCCTACGCGAATAGCACTAAAATTCGACTAATGGAATATCGGCAACATAAGGTTCGGCAAGCACATGGGCACGCAGGAAAGTCACATCAGGGAGTTACTGGTCTGGATTGAAGATAACCTGACCAATCCGCTGTCGTTGGATATCGTTTCCGCCAAGTCAGGCTATACGAAATGGTACCTGCAGCGCATGTTCAAGAAGCAGACCGGATTATCGTTAGCTTCCTACATTCGCGCTCGCCGCCTCTACATCGCCGCCTTCGCCTTGCGTTTCACGCAGAAGAGCATCCTCGATATTTCGGTTGAATATCAATTCGATAATCAGCAGACATTCTCGCGCTGTTTCAAGAAACATTTCGCCGAATCGCCTAGCGTTTATCGTCATGCCCGCAAACAGGACTTCAGCAATCTGGTGCGTTCGCTGGCGGCCAGCCAGCCCGGCGATATTCAGGTCGAACGCGTCAGCATCGCCAGAGGGCAATACGCCTTTCAGGGCAAACAGTACGCTTATCACCTGGATATCGAAAAGTTGGACAAGTCGCATTTGCCGCAGCGCAGCGCGCTGCGGGCGCAGTTCTACGCCTTGTTGGGCGAGCGTCCGGCGCAGACCTATTCGTTTACCCAACTGGTGCCGGACGGCGAGCGGGTCAGGGTCGACTATACCCTGGGCGTGACGGCGGACTATCCGCTGCGTGAAGGCGTGGCGCTGGAGCCGCTGCCGGAGGTCCACGGCGAGTTTTGCCGTTTTCGCTATTCCGGCAAGCCGGTGGCGCTCAATGACCACATCATTCAAATCTACACGCAGGTGCTGCCCGAAATGGGGCTGGCCCGCGGCGACGGGCCGGACATGACGGTGTTCAGCTATTCGCTGAGCGGGAAAGAGGAGCTGCACCTGGAGCTGCAACATCTGGTGCCGGTGGTGCCGCTGCACTGATCCCGTCGGCGGCCGGCCGCCGGTTTTTTTGCTGCACGATCGCCGCCATCACCGCCAGGGCGATCTCCGCCGGGGTTTTGCTGCCGAGCGGCAGGCCGATCGGCGCATGAATGCGTTCCAACTCCTGCGGCGTGAATTCGGCGATCTGCTGCAACCGCTGGCGCCGCCGCGCGCTGTTTCTGAGCGAGCCCATGGCGCCGATGTAAAACGCCGGGGTGTGGATCGCTTCCATCAGCGTCAGATCGTCCATACGCGGATCGTGGGTCAGCGCCACGACGGCGGTATTGGCGTGGCAACCGCCGTCCTCAATGAACTTGGCCGGAAACTGGCGCAGCAGCGTCACGCCCGGTTTTAACTCGGCGGCGAAGTTATCCAGCGCCTCCGGGCGGTTCTCGCACACCAGCACCTCAAACCCCAGCGCTACGGCGAAATCGGCGCAGTACAGCGCCACGCTGGACAGCCCGGCGATCAGCAGGCGCGGCGCGGCCGCGATATGCAGGGTAATCTGTTCGAGCCGGCGTTCAACCTGAGTGGCGCTGGTGAAATGGCTCTGCTCAAGGCTATGGCAGGCGTTGGGCAACGTCAGGCGTTTGAGCAACGCATGATGCCCTTCCAGCGCGCCGGCGATGCGCTGCAGGTAAGCGACGCTGGCTTCTCCCGCCGGCAGATACTCGATCAGCACGTCCAGCACGCCGCCGCACGGCAGCGCCACATTGGGCGTCATGCCGCCTTCGCCGTAGCGGATCACCTGGCTGGCCGCCTGATACTCCCCGGCGGCCACGCGCCGCAGAAAGTCTTCCTCCACGCACCCGCCCGACAATGAGCCGCTGTAGCGGCCGTCGCGGGTCGCGGCCATCAACGCGCCCGGCGACCGCGGCGAAGAGCCATAGGTGCTGAGCACGGTGCATAACCAGACCGGCTGTTGTTGCAGCCAGCTTATCGCCTGGCTGACCACGGTGACATCAAGATGTTGCATAGGTGAATTTACTCGCTGGCCGGGAGTTGCGATGGAAGATCAATATCCCGCACGACGCCGGGGTGTTCAAGCGGCAGCAGGTGCACCGCTGCGCCTTGCAGCAGTTCACGCGCGCCATTATCGCCGCGCAGTTGGCAAAGTGGTTTGCGCAATCGGGCGGAAAAGCCGACCGGGTGGCCGGGCTGTTGCGCATAGCTGGGGCGCACGATCGGGTGCTGCCGCAAGGCATCCGCCACCTGTCGGAAAACGTCGGCGCCGACGAACGGCATATCGGCCAGGTGGATCAGCCAGCCTTGCCAGTGCGGCGTGGCCGCAACGCCCGCGGCGATTGAGTCGCCGAGGCCCGCGCTGGCGAGCAGGGTGACCGGCACCTGGTTGGCGGCGCAGGCTGCCAGCACCGGCAGATTATCCGGCCGGGCCACCACATGTACCGGCAGGCCGGAGGCCAATGCCCGGCGCAGGGTGTGTTCAAACAGCGATCTCTGCTCGCCCGCCGCATCGGCAAATCCGGCGTTCAATTTGTTGCCCTGGCCGCCGGCCTGAATAAAGCGCTCTCCGCGTCCGGCGGCGGTAATGACAATGCCCGTGGTCATGGTTGAAGTCCGCGTTTGCGCAAATTATTTATTAGCCTACAAACTACCTGTGTTTTGTAAATGTTTTTTTGTTGAAAACAACCTGTTAATCATCACATAATTTTAGTTATAAGCATATGCTTATGACGTCTACGGCAAGGTCGTCAGCGTTTGCGCAACAACACCGCGAACAAAAACCAATTACAAGAAAGACGTGAAGGACTTATTTATGAGCAATTTCAACCCGTCGCGGCGCCGCTTTATCAAAAGCGCCGTGATTGCGGGGGTCTCCGTGTACCTCGCCCCCCTGTACAGCCGTGCCTACGCCGCGCTGTTCGAGCAAAAAATCCTCCAGTCGCCCAACTGGGATCCGCAGGCCAAGCGCGTCCGTTTCCGTATCGATGGCCGCGCCAAGGTCATGGGGCAGAAGGTGTTCGCGCGCGATATCCGCGCGGTGGACATGCCGCACTGGCCGCAGAAACAGGCGCACGCCTTCATTCTGCGCGTGACTAAAGCCGACCGGCTGTTCGAAGGCGTCGATCTGTCGCTGCTGGGGGACGATCTGCAGCCCGATCGCCTGGTGACGGCGGAAGATCTGGCGCGCGACGGCCTGGCCTTTCCGGCGTTCTACGGTGACGACATGCTGCTGCCGAGCGGCAAAACCCCGGCCTACCTCGGCCAGGCGGTGGCGATCCTGATCTATCACGACTTCGCCCGTTTCCGCTTCGCCAAGGACAAGCTGAAATTCCGTGAGGAAACCATCAAATACGGCGCGGTCACCGGCCCGCTGGAGCGCGATCCCTGGGGCAGCTTCCGCTATGTGCGGGTGGGGGGAGAACAGCCGTTCGACGACGACCGCTTCTCCAGCCTGAAGGACACGCCGATCTTCCCGGTGTCGATGAAAAAACACCTGCCGGTGTGGCCGGAAGGGCGTGAGGGCGGCAAGCTGGATCAGGAAGGCATGCGCTATGCGGGGATGATCGCCGACGAGATGGCGAACACGCCGGCCGACTGGCTGGTAATGTCGCGCCGCTACACCACGCAGTCGATCGACACCTCGGCGCTGGAGCCGGACAACGCCAACGGCTGGTTCGACGCGCAGACGCAAACCCTGCATCTGGTGGTGCCGACCCAGTCGCCGCAGGAAGTGGCCGACGAGATGCCGCGCATGCTGGCCAAGCGCAACCCGCCGGTGAAACAGCTGATCCTGCACCCGTGCTACACCGTGGGCTACGGCTCGAAAGATCACTACAACTTCCCGTATTACGGCGCGGTGGCGGCGATGTATGGCGACGGCCACCCGGTGCGCCTGGCCAATGATCGCTTCGAACAGTTCCAGACGGCGTTGAAGCGCCACGCGTTCGACATGAACTACCGCATCACGGTGAATAAGCAGACCGGCGTCATGCAGTCGTTCCTCGGTGACATGACCGCGGACGGCGGCGGCCGCAGCAACTTTACCCCTTCGGTGGTGATGGTCGGCGCAACCGCCGCCCAGTCGATTTACTACTTCCCGAAAAGCGATCTGTCGTCGGTCGGGTTGGCTTCACGCGCCATCGACGCCGGTTCGGCGCGCGGTTACGGCACGCTGCAGAGCATGGCCGCCACCGAGATGATGGTGGATGAGCTGGCCGCCGAGCTGAAGATCGACCCGATCGAGTTTCGCCTGCGCAACGTGCTGAAATCCGGCATGAAAAACACCCAGGGGGCGATCCCGGCCGGTGCGATCCGCGCCGATGAAGTGCTGGAGAAGGCGGCGAAGCACGAGATGTGGCTCAAGCGCGCCGAACGCAAGGCCGAGTTTGAGAGCCGCCATCCCGGCAAGCGCTATGGCGTCGGCTTCGGCTGCGTGCAGAAAGACTTCGGCACCGGGGCGGAAACTTCGTTCGCCCGGGTGGAGCTGAGCGAAGATGGCCGCATCACCCTGCATCACAGCGGCGCGGAGATGGGCACCGGCATGTCGACCTCGCAGTCGGTATTGTGCGCGCAGTGGCTGGGCAAACCGGCCGACGAAGCGCACTTCTCGGTCACCGACTGGTCGGTATTGCCGATGGTCACCAGCGGCGATCCTTACCTGATGTCGCAGGAAGAGCAGGACAAGCTGCAAACCAACCCCAACTGGACGCCGAGCTACTGTTCGCCGTCCAGCGCCAGCAACTCGGCCTATTACTTCTCGCACAGCACCCGCGAAGCGGCGCGCCTGATCTTCGATCACGGCCTGTGGCCGGCGGCGATGGCGCTGTGGCAGGCCGGTATCGGCGGCGGCCAGGCGGCGCCGCTGGTGGTGCGGCGCGAAGATGCGCGTTGGGTCGAAGGCGGCCTGACGGCGGCGGGCATGTCGGTGCTGAGCCTCGAGCTGCTGGCCAAGACTGCTTATCAGATGGGCGGCGTCACCGGTGCCGCGGTGCACGTGTTCAACCGCTGGCAGTGGGCGGAGGCCGATTTCACGTTGAACGGCAAAAGCGAACGCCTGCCGATCGACGGCATGGCGCTGCGCAATGCCGGCGGCGAATTCAAACCGCTGGCGCGCGGGCAGGTCTACTACCCGCCGACCCAGCGCAACAATGCGGCGGTGACCTACTACAGCGCCGTCGGCACGTTGGCGGAAGTGGCGGTGGATATCGCCACCGGCCAGGTGGAGTTGTTGAATCACCACTCGATCATGGAGTGCGGCAACCTGATCGTGCCGGAACTGGTTTCCGGCCAGCTGCAGGGCGGGCTGGCGATGGGCATCGGCCATGCGCTGCACGAATATTTACCGCTGTACGAAGACGGCCCGGGCAACGGCACCTGGAACTTCAACCGTTACCACCTGCCGCGCGCCAGTGATGTGGCGGTGTGGAAACAGAGCGGCGACATCCTACCGGCGCTGTCGGAAACCGATCCGCCGAAAGGCATGGCGGAGGTGGTGATGATCCCGATCGTGGCCGCGCTGGTCAACGCCATCGCCGACGCCACCGGCCACCGTTTCCGTGATTTGCCCGTTCGTGCAGAAAATATTCGTGAGGTATTACAATGAGCATTAAAACCCAGCCGATTTCCCTGACCATCAACGAAAAGCAGTACGGCCCGATCGAGGTGCCGGAAGGCCTGATGATGATCGATTTCCTGCACGAGTATCTCGATTTGACCGGTTCGCGCCTCGGCTGCGGGCAGGGCATTTGCCACGCCTGCGTGGCAATCGTCGATCACCCGAGCGGCACCAGCGAAGAGGTGCGCACCTGCATCACCGGCGCGCATTTCTTCAACGGCAAGAAAGTGCGCACTGTCGAAGGCCACGCCAGGGTGGACGAACAGGGCGAGGTGGTCGAGCTGTCGCCGATCCAGCAGGCGTTTCTGGAACACTACAGCTTCCAGTGCGGCTACTGCACGCCGGGCTTCGTCAACGCCGCCACCATTTTCGTGGAAAAGCTCAAGCGTGAGCCGATCGCCCGCGATCAGCTGGAGAATGCCATCGAGCAGGCGCTGGATAGCCACATTTGCCGCTGCACCGGCTACGTGCGCTACTACGAAGCGGTGCGCGACGTGGTGCTGAAAACGCCGGGCCTGCTGAAGGAGACGGCGCAATGAAAAAACGTCTCGCAGTGTTGATTGTGCTGGTGGCGATCGTGGTGATTGCGCTGCTGTGGTGGCGGGAAAACCGCCGTTACGACGGCCCGGTGCAGCAGGTAACCGCCAGCGCCGAACAGATCGCCCGCGGCCGTTATCTGGCGCAGGCCGCCGACTGCGCCGCCTGCCATACCGCCAGCGGTGGGGCGCCGTTGGCCGGCGGCTATCCGCTGGACACGCCGTTCGGCACGATTTACGGCAGTAACTTGACGCCGTCGGCCGACCACGGCATCGGGCGCTGGAGCAAGGACGACTTCTTCCTGGCGTTGACGCAGGGCGTGGCGCCGGGCGGGCGGCACCTGTACCCGGCGATGCCTTACACTTCGTATAAGGGCATGTCGCGTCAGGACGCCGACGACATCTACGCTTACCTGATGACGCGCCCGGCGGTGGACGTGGCCATTCCGGCCAACGACATGCCATTTCCGTTTAACCAGCGCATGGCGCTGATCGGCTGGAATCTGTTGTTCCGCAGTCAGGATCCGTTGCCGGCCAGCTCGCAGGGCAGCTCGCCGCAATGGCAGCGCGGTCGCTATCTGGCCGACGTGCTGGGCCACTGGGGCGAATGCCACACGCCGCGCGGCGCGCTGGGGCAGATGGATCTCGGCAAACCGATGCAGGGCGGCGATCTCGGCCGCTTCATGGCGCCGGACATTACGCCGCACGGTCTGGCGCAGCGCGGCTGGACGCCGCAGGACGTCAGCCGCTTCCTCAGCACCGGCCTCGCACCGCAGGGTTCCGCCTTCAGCGAGATGCACATGGTGGTGGATCTCAGCACCCGTCATTTGACGCCGGAAGATCATCAGGCGCTGGCGCTGTATCTGATGGGTGAGCAGCCGCCGGCGGCGGTGCCGGTGAAAATGGGCCAGGGCAGCGATGCCGGGCGCATGACCTATCTGGATCAGTGCGCCGGTTGCCATGCGCGCGAAGGCGAGGGCAAACCGCACGTCGCACCGGCGATGCGCGATAACGCCACGCTGCGCCAGGCGGACGGCAAGAACCTGATCGTGTCGGTGCTGGATGGCCTGCCGGCCCAGCAGTTCCCGAACGGTGAAAGCATGCAGAGCATGCCGGGCTTCGGCGAGCGTCTGAGCGATGCTGAAGTGGCGGAACTGGTGAATTACCTGCGGGTGACCTGGGGCGGTTTGCCGGCGGACGTCACCGCCGAGCAGGTGAAAGCGCTGCGCAAGTAAGCGGCGTTCAGGCGAAAAAAATGGCCCGCATCTGCGGGCCATTTTATTGCGCGGTCACGGGGTTCAACGGCTGGTGACGCCGTCGACGCGCTGGCTGCGCTGTTTGATGGCGTAACCGACGGCCAGGATCGCTACCCACACCGGGATCAGCAGCACCGAGATTTGAATGCCCGGCGTCAGGTACATGATCACCAGGATGCCGGCCATGAACAGCAGGCACAGGTAGTTGCTGAACGGATACCAGAACGCTTTGAACTTCGGCACCACGCCTTCGCGGTTTTTGGCGGCGCGGAACTTCAGGTGCGCCAGGCTGATCATCGCCCAGTTGATCACCAGCGCCGATACCACCAACGCCATCAATAGTTCGAAGGCGCGGCCCGGGATCAGGTAGTTAATCAGCACGCACAGCGCGGTGGCGAGGGCGGAAATGCCGATGGCCACCACCGGCACGCCGCGGCCGTCGACCTTCAGCAGGCTTTTCGGGCCGTTGCCCTGCTGCGCCAGGCCGTACAGCATGCGGCTGTTGCAGTAGACGCAGCTGTTGTAGACCGACAGCGCGGCGGTGAGCACCACGATGTTCAGCACGGTCGCCACCAGGTTGCTGTTCAGCGCGTGGAAGATCAGCACGAACGGGCTGCCGCCTTCGACCACTTTGCCCCACGGGTACAGCGACAGCAGAATGGCCAGCGAACCGATATAGAAGATCAGGATGCGGTAGATCACCTGATTGGTCGCTTTCGGAATGCTTTTTTGCGGGTTGTCGGCTTCGGCTGCAGTGATGCCGACCAGCTCGAGGCCGCCGAAGGAGAACATGATCACCGCCATCGCCATCACCAGGCCCATGACGCCGTTCGGGAAGAACCCGCCCTGCGCCCACAGGTTGGTGACGGTGGCTTCCGGGCCACCCATGCCGCTGAACAGCAGGTAGGCGCCGAACACGATCATGCCGATAATCGCCACCACTTTGATGATGGCGAACCAGAACTCCATCTCGCCGTAAACTTTGACGTTGGCCAGGTTGATGGCGTTGATCGCCAGGAAGAACACCGCGGCGGAAACCCAGGTGGGGATCTCCGGCCACCAGTACTGCACGTAGATGCCGACCGCGGTCAACTCCGCCATCGCCACCAGGACATACAGCACCCAGTAGTTCCAGCCGGAGGCGAAGCCGGCGAAGTTGCCCCAGTATTTGTAGGCGAAGTGGCTGAAGGAGCCGGCGACCGGCTCTTCCACCACCATTTCCCCCAGCTGGCGCATGATCAGAAACGCGATGAAGCCGCCGATGGCGTAGCCGAGAAGCACTGACGGGCCGGCCATTTTTATTGTTTGAGCGATACCGAGAAATAACCCGGTGCCGATTGCGCCACCTAAGGCGATGAGCTGAATATGGCGGTTTTTCAGGCCGCGTTTCAGCTGGTCACCATGCTGTTGACCATCCATCAATCTAACCCTCTGTCGTTGTGAATGCCCACCTGCTTGTAAAGCAGTGGTTACGATGTGTGTTTTGTTTTATTTACGGCGTTATAGCTATTAATTCCACGGCGCCGCTACCGTTTGGCAGAGAATAATGTTATGTGCGTCGGTTTGCACCTGCTTTGTCGTGTGAGTGATTAAGATTGCAGCAGTTTAGGAAACAAAATGCGGGTTGTGTGACGGCGGGGGGGATTCAGTGCATGAAATAAGCAACAAATCACATAATGCGCAAAAATAACGTAGATCTGAACGGTGGGGTGCGTTCAAATAATGAACGAACCACCGTTGCGCCGCTCGCCAAATAGCCATTCATTAAAGCGTCATAACCATGCAATAAAACTCGGGCAAAAAGTTTGCACTCTGCCTTGCGTAAGGTTTGGTAAAAGTTAAATCCCCAACCCGCCGCGTAAATGGTAATACCATCACGGCGTTACCGGTTTGCAGCGGGGTTTTCAGCGGGGTGTTAAAATGTGCGGGTAACCTGATTTCGATCAAGGCCCGTATGGACAGGAGGTGAATACTTTGTTACTTTACCGTCACGTTTTTGAAATTGGTATTACCAATTGACTCCGCGCCATTCGCAGAGAAGAATTCACTCATGGCCTACAGCAAAATCCGCCAACCCAAGTTGTCAGATGTTATCGAGCAACAGCTCGAATACCTGATCCTCGAGGGGACACTGCGCCCAGGCGAAAAACTGCCTCCGGAGCGCGAGCTGGCGAAACAATTTGATGTCTCCCGTCCTTCTCTGAGAGAGGCCATTCAGCGCCTTGAAGCGAAAGGGCTGCTCCTGCGCCGTCAGGGCGGCGGCACCTTCGTGCAAACTAATCTGTGGCAGAGCTTCAGCGATCCGCTGGCCGAGCTGCTGGCCGACCATCCCGAATCACAGTTCGATCTGCTGGAAACCCGTCACGCGCTGGAAGGCATTGCCGCCTATTACGCGGCGCTGCGCGGCACCGATGAAGATCTGGCGCGCATCCGCGATTGCCACATCGTGATTCAACAGGCTCAAGACAGCGGCGATCTCGACGCCGAAGCCGATGCGGTCATGCAGTATCAAATCGCCGTGACCGAAGCCGCTCACAACGTTGTGTTACTTCACCTGCTACGCTGCATGGGGCCGATGCTGGAACAGAACGTGCGTCAGAACTTTGAATTGCTCTACTCGCGCCGTGAGATGTTGGCAAAAGTGAGCAGCCACCGCGCCGGAATTTTTGAGGCGATTGTGGCACGCGAGCCGGAAAAGGCCCGTGAAGCCTCGCATCGCCACTTGGCGTTTATCGAGGAAATCTTGCTGGATCTCAGCCGGGAGCATACTCGGCGCGAGAGATCGCTACGGCGTCTCCAGCAACGCAAGGATTAAGAGCTGTCCTCTTCAGGGTACACCAGCCTGCGGGGGTTAAGTTCGAGGTACTTAGTTAAGTACTTAAGCGGCAACTAAACTGATGGGCCTGTCTTCGTGTGTTTTTGCACAGAACACAGGAAGACAGGCTCCAAACAAACCATTAGACAGATAAGGAATACCACCATGTCAGAACGTTTAAACAATGACGTGGATCCGATCGAAACCCGCGACTGGCTGCAGGCGATCGAATCGGTCATCCGTGAAGAGGGTGTTGAGCGAGCTCAGTTTCTGATTGATCAGGTATTGGGAGAAGCCCGCAAAGGCGGCGTTAACGTTGCGGCCGGTGCTGCAGCGCACAACTACGTCAACACCATCGCGGTAGAAGACGAACCGGCCTACCCAGGCAACCTGGATCTGGAACGCCGCATTCGCTCTGCGATCCGTTGGAACGCGATCATGACCGTTCTGCGCGCATCCAAAAAAGACCTGGAGCTGGGCGGCCACATGGCTTCCTTCCAGTCTTCCGCGACCTTCTATGAAGTCTGCTTTAACCACTTCTTCCGCGCACGCAACGAGAAAGACGGCGGCGACCTGGTGTACTTCCAGGGCCACATCTCTCCGGGCGTTTACGCGCGCGCCTTCCTTGAAGGCCGCCTGACCGAAGAACAGATGAACAACTTCCGTCAGGAAGTGCACGGCAACGGTCTGTCCTCTTACCCGCATCCTAAGCTGATGCCGGAATTCTGGCAGTTCCCGACCGTATCCATGGGCCTGGGCCCAATCAGCGCCATCTATCAGGCGAAGTTCCTGAAATACCTGGAACACCGCGGCCTGAAAGACACCTCTGAGCAGACCGTTTACGCCTTCCTGGGCGACGGTGAGATGGATGAGCCGGAATCCAAAGGCGCCATCACCATCGCGACTCGTGAGAAGCTGGACAACCTGGTGTTCGTCATCAACTGCAACCTGCAGCGCCTGGACGGCCCGGTCACCGGTAACGGCAAGATCATCAACGAACTGGAAGGCATCTTCTCCGGCGCAGGCTGGCAGGTGCTGAAAGTGATCTGGGGCGGCCGTTGGGACGAGCTGCTGCGCAAAGACACCAGCGGTAAACTGGTTCAGCTGATGAACGAGACCCTGGACGGCGACTACCAGACCTTCAAATCCAAAGACGGCGCTTACGTGCGCGAGCACTTCTTCGGCCGTTACCCGGAAACCGCGGCGCTGGTCAAAGACATGAGCGACGACGAAATCTGGGCGCTGAACCGTGGTGGTCACGATCCGAAGAAAATCTTCGCTGCACTGAAAAAAGCGCAGGACACCAAAGGCAAACCGACCGTTATCCTGGCCCACACCATCAAAGGTTACGGCATGGGTGAAACCGCGGAAGGTAAAAACATCGCTCACCAGGTGAAGAAAATGAACATGGAAGGGGTTCACCACTTCCGCGATCGTTTCAATGTGCCGGTTGCCGATGCTGACATCGAAAAACTGCCGTACATCACCTTCGAGAAAGATTCCGAAGAGTACAAATACCTGCACGAACGTCGCCAGGCGCTGAAAGGCTACGTGCCTACCCGTCTGCCGGAGTTCACCCAGAAGCTGGAAATGCCGGCGCTGGAAGATTTCAGCTCGCTGCTGGAAGAGCAGAACAAAGAGATCTCCACCACTATCGCCTTCGTGCGTGCCCTGAATGTGATGCTGAAGAACAAGTCGATCAAAGATCGCCTGGTGCCAATCATCGCCGACGAAGCGCGTACCTTCGGTATGGAAGGTCTGTTCCGTCAGATCGGTATCTACAGCCCGAACGGCCAGCAGTACACCCCGCAGGACCGTGAGCAGGTTGCTTACTACAAAGAAGACGAGAAAGGCCAAATCCTGCAGGAAGGCATCAACGAACTGGGTGCAGCCTCTTCCTGGCTGGCCGCAGCGACCTCCTACAGCACCAACGATCTGCCGATGATTCCGTTCTACATCTACTACTCGATGTTCGGTTTCCAACGCATCGGCGACCTGTGCTGGGCAGCGGGCGACCAACAGGCGCGCGGCTTCCTGATCGGCGGGACCTCGGGCCGTACTACCCTGAACGGCGAAGGTCTGCAGCACGAAGATGGCCACAGCCACATTCAGTCTCTGACCATCCCTAACTGCATCTCTTACGATCCGGCTTACGCGTACGAAGTGGCGGTGATCATGCACGACGGTCTGGTGCGCATGTATGGCGACAACCCGGAAAACGTGTACTACTACCTGACCACGCTGAACGAAAACTACCACATGCCTGCGATGCCGCAGGGTGCGGAAGAAGGTATCCGCAAGGGTATCTACAAGCTGGAAACGCTGGAAGGCAGCAAAGGCAAGGTGCAGCTGTTGGGCTCCGGCGCCATCCTGCGCCACGTGCGCGAAGCTGCGCAGATCCTGGCGAAGGACTACGGCGTGGGTTCCGACACCTACAGCGTGACCTCGTTCACCGAACTGGCACGCGACGGCCAGGATTGCGAGCGCTGGAACATGCTGCACCCAACCGAAACGCCACGCGTGCCTTACATCGCTCAGGTGATGAGCGACGCGCCTGCGGTAGCGTCTACCGACTACATGAAACTGTTCGCCGAACAGGTTCGTACTTATGTGCCGGCCAGCGATTATCGCGTACTGGGCACCGACGGCTTTGGTCGTTCGGACAGCCGCGAAAACCTGCGTCACCACTTCGAAGTCGATGCATCTTACGTGGTGGTTGCTGCTCTGGGTGAACTGGCTAAACGCGGTGAGATCGAAGCTTCTGTGGTTGCTGATGCAATCAAGAAATTCGACATCAACCCGGAAAAAGTTAACCCGCGTCTGGCCTAAGAGGTACTGAATAATGTCTATCGAAATCAACGTACCGGACATCGGTGCAGATGAAGTCGAAATCACCGAGATTCTGGTGAAGGTCGGCGATAAAGTTGAAGCGGAACAATCGCTGATCACCGTGGAAGGCGACAAGGCTTCCATGGAAGTGCCCTCCCCGCAGGCGGGCGTGGTGAAAGAGATCAAAGTGGCGGTCGGCGATAAAACCGAAACCGGCAAACTGATCATGATCTTCGAAGCGGCAGGCGCAGCGGAAGCTGCACCGGCGGCGAAATCGGAAGAAAAACCGGCGGCAGCAGCAGCTGCCCCGGCTGCCGCTGCGGCCAAAGACGTTGCCGTGCCGGACATCGGCGCCGACGAAGTCGAAGTGACCGAGATCCTGGTGAAAGTGGGCGATAAGGTGGAAGCCGAGCAGTCCCTGATCACTGTGGAAGGCGACAAGGCTTCCATGGAAGTCCCTGCGCCGTTCGCGGGCACCGTGAAAGAGATCAAGATCGCGACCGGCGACAAAGTGAAAACCGGTTCCCTGATCATGGTGTTCGAAGTGGCTGGCGCCGCTTCCGCTGCGGCCCCGGCTGCGGCTGAAGCACCGGCTGCCGCTGCAGCGCCTGCGGCCTCTGCGGCCAAAGACGTCGCCGTGCCGGACATCGGCGGTGATGAAGTCGAAGTGACCGAGGTGATGGTCAAGGTGGGCGACAAGGTTGCCGCCGAGCAGTCTCTGATCACCGTGGAAGGCGACAAGGCCTCCATGGAAGTGCCAGCGCCGTTCGCGGGCACCGTGAAAGAGATCAAGATCGCGACCGGCGACAAAGTGAAAACCGGCTCCCTGATCATGGTGTTCGAAGTGGAAGGCGCTGCGCCTGCCGCTGCCGCCGCTCCAGCCGCTAAAGCGGACGCTGCGCCGGCGCCGGCCGCCGCTAAAGCCGCCGCGCCGGCTGCGAAAGCTGAAGACAAAGGCGAGTTCGCCGAGAACGCGGCCTACGTGCACGCGACTCCGGTCATTCGTCGTCTGGCGCGCGAATTCGGCGTTAACCTGGCGAAAGTGAAAGGCACCGGTCGTAAAGGCCGCATCCTGCGCGAAGACGTTCAGGCTTACGTGAAAGACGCGGTGAAACGCGCTGAAGCGGCTCCGGCTGCTGCCGGCGGCGGTCTGCCGGGCATGCTGCCATGGCCGAAAGTGGACTTCAGCAAGTTCGGCGAGATCGAAGAAGTCGAGATGGGCCGCATCCAGAAGATCTCTGGCGCGAACCTGAGCCGCAACTGGGTGATGATCCCGCACGTGACTCACTTCGACAAAACCGACATCACCGATCTGGAAGCGTTCCGCAAGCAGCAGAACGAAGAAGCGGCCAAGCGCAAGCTGGACGTGAAGTTCACGCCTGTCGTGTTCATCATGAAAGCCGTCGCTGCCGCTCTGGAGCAGATGCCGCGCTTCAACAGCTCGCTGTCCGAAGATGGCCAGAAGCTGACGCTGAAGAAATACATCAACATCGGCGTGGCGGTAGATACCCCGAACGGCCTGGTGGTTCCGGTGTTCAAGGACGTGAACAAGAAGAGCATCACCGAGTTGTCTCGCGAGCTGATGACCATCTCCAAGAAAGCGCGCGACGGCAAGCTGACCGCGGGCGAGATGCAGGGCGGCTGCTTCACCATCTCCAGCCTGGGCGGCATCGGGACGACTCACTTCGCGCCGATCGTCAACGCGCCGGAAGTGGCTATCCTGGGCGTCTCCAAGTCTGCGATGGAGCCGGTCTGGAACGGTAAAGAGTTCATGCCGCGCCTGATGATGCCGATGTCGCTGTCCTTCGACCACCGCGTTATCGACGGTGCCGATGGTGCGCGCTTCATCACCATCATCAACAACATGTTGTCCGACATTCGCCGTCTGGTGATGTAATGCAAAAGGGGCGCAGCATGCTGCGCCCCTGACGATTCTGTAGCAGTTTTGTCGGATTTTGCATAACTCGACAAAATTGTTGAGACACGGGTCACTCGAACACGCTTTGCAGATTATTAACAATTCTGTAAACTGCTCGCGGTGTAAGCGTCCCGGTGGATGAAGGGCGTTATGAGATCGATTAGCAATAAAAATGACGTCTGACCCGCCGGACAATCAATTAAGAGGTCATGATGAGTACTGAAATTAAAACTCAGGTCGTGGTACTTGGGGCGGGCCCGGCAGGTTACTCTGCAGCCTTTCGTTGCGCTGACTTAGGTCTTGAAACCGTTCTGGTTGAACGTTATTCCACTCTGGGCGGGGTTTGCCTGAACGTGGGATGTATCCCTTCCAAAGCACTGCTGCACGTTGCCAAAGTGATCGAAGAAGCCAAAGCGCTGGCCGAACACGGCATCGTTTTCGGCGAGCCGAAAACCGACATCGACAAAGTGCGCGTCTGGAAAGAAAAAGTCATCACTCAGCTGACCGGCGGTCTGGCTGGCATGGCGAAAGGCCGTAAAGTGAAAGTGGTCAACGGCCTGGGCAAGTTCACCGGCGCTAACACCCTGGTTGTGGAAGGCGAAAACGGCCCAACCACCATCAACTTCGACAACGCCATCATCGCTGCAGGCTCTCGTCCGATCCAACTGCCATTCATTCCTCATGAAGATCCACGCGTGTGGGATTCCACCGATGCGCTGGAGCTGAAAACCGTCCCAGAGCGTCTGCTGGTTATGGGCGGCGGCATCATCGGCCTGGAAATGGGCACCGTATACCATGCGCTGGGTTCACAGATCGACGTCGTTGAAATGTTCGATCAGGTTATCCCGGCGGCAGATAAAGACGTGGTGAAAGTCTTCACCAAACGTATCAGCAAGCAGTTCAACCTGATGCTGGAAACCAAAGTGACCGCGGTAGAAGCCAAAGAAGACGGCATCTACGTCACGATGGAAGGTAAAAAAGCGCCGGCAGAACCACAGCGTTACGACGCGGTGCTGGTGGCGATCGGCCGCGTGCCGAACGGCAAACTGCTGGATGCCGGCAAAGCCGGTGTGGAAGTTGACGAGCGTGGCTTCATCAACGTCGACAAACAGCTGCGCACCAACGTGCCGCACATCTTCGCCATCGGCGACATCGTCGGGCAGCCGATGCTGGCGCACAAAGGCGTGCACGAAGGCCACGTTGCCGCAGAAGTTATCGCCGGCATGAAGCACTACTTCGATCCGAAAGTGATCCCATCCATCGCTTACACCGAGCCGGAAGTGGCGTGGGTGGGTCTGACCGAGAAAGAAGCGAAAGAGAAAGGCATCAGCTACGAAACCTCCACCTTCCCGTGGGCGGCTTCCGGCCGTGCGATCGCTTCCGACTGTGCAGACGGCATGACCAAACTGATCTTCGACAAAGAAACTCACCGCATCATCGGTGGCGCGATTGTCGGCACCAACGGCGGCGAACTGCTGGGTGAAATCGGTCTGGCCATCGAGATGGGCTGCGACGCGGAAGACATCGCGCTGACCATCCACGCTCACCCGACCCTGCACGAATCCGTGGGCCTGGCGGCGGAAATCTACGAAGGCAGCATCACCGACCTGCCTAACCCGAAAGCCAAGAAGAAGTAATTCTGCTGGCTTGACCGGTTAACAAGCGGCTCCTGAGAAGGGGCCGTTTTTTTTGCCCAGATGCACAAAACGGTTTTTTGTGGCCGCTGCGCCAAATTCCGATCCTCATGCTTATATCCGTTTTAATTATGTGGATATAATGCCCTGTTTGTCCGGCAGCCGATTACGCTGCGCTCAACGATTCAGCAAAGATTTAATGTTGCTTTTATGTGAACGAATTAACAACCGTTTCAAATCCTGATATGCTGGCTGAGCGGAACCGGGCACTGTACCTTACAGTCCAGGACATCGACAGCAGTGCCCCGTCAGGATAGATGGCATCAATATCGCCGTGCGCTCTACCCATCAGTCTTTCATGCTGTAACGCTGTTTGACCGCGCTTGTTTGCCCCAGTCACCGTTTCGGGGCCTTTACGGGCCGATCGCCTAGCCACAGAGTGAAACCCAAAGGGTATAAACCCGGTTTGCATATACGCCAGGCACAATAAATGACAATGAGAGCGAGGAGAACGTCGTGCTAGAAGAATACCGTAAGCACGTAGCCGAGCGTGCTGCTGAGGGCATCGCCCCTAAGCCGCTAGACGCCACCCAAATGGCCGCGCTGGTCGAACTACTGAAGAATCCGCCAAAAGGCGAAGAAGAATTCCTGTTAGACCTGCTGATTAACCGTGTTCCACCGGGCGTCGACGAAGCCGCCTACGTCAAAGCAGGTTTCCTGGCGGCCATCGCCAAAGGTGAAGCGACATCCCCCCTGGTTACCCCCGAGAAAGCCATTGAATTGTTAGGCACCATGCAGGGCGGCTATAACATTCATCCGCTGATCGAAGCGCTGGACAACGAGAAGCTGGCGCCGATCGCCGCCAAAGCGCTGTCCCACACGCTGCTGATGTTCGACAACTTCTACGACGTGGAAGAGAAGGCCAAGGCCGGCAACCCGCACGCCAAGCAGATCATGCAGTCCTGGGCTGACGCCGAATGGTATCTGTCGCGCCCTGAGCTGGCGGAAAAGATCACCGTCACCGTGTTCAAAGTGACCGGCGAAACCAACACCGACGACCTTTCTCCGGCGCCGGACGCCTGGTCGCGCCCGGACATCCCGCTGCACGCGCTGGCGATGCTGAAAAACGAACGTGAAGGCATCGTGCCGGATCAGCCTGGCAGCGTCGGCCCGATCAAACAGATCGAGCTGCTGAACAAGAAAGGCTTCCCGCTGGCCTACGTCGGCGATGTGGTCGGCACCGGTTCCTCCCGTAAATCCGCCACCAACTCGGTGCTGTGGTTCATGGGCGACGACATCCCGCACGTGCCGAACAAACGTGGCGGCGGCGTGGTGCTGGGCGGCAAGATTGCGCCTATCTTCTTCAATACCATGGAAGATGCCGGCGCCTTGCCGATCGAAGTGGACGTGTCCGAGCTGAATATGGGCGACGTGATCGACGTTTACCCGTACAAAGGTGAAGTGCGCAACCACGAAACCGGCGCGCTGATCGCCAACTTCGAGCTGAAAACCGACGTGCTGTTGGATGAAGTGCGCGCCGGCGGCCGTATCCCGCTGATCATCGGCCGCGGCCTGACCACCAAGGCGCGCGAAGCGCTGGGTCTGCCGCACAGCGACGTGTTCCGCATCGCCAAACCGGTAGCCGCCAGCAGCAAAGGCTTCTCGCTGGCGCAGAAAATGGTCGGCCGCGCCTGCGGCGTCGCCGGCATTCGCCCAGGCGAATACTGCGAACCGAAGATGACCTCCGTCGGCTCTCAGGACACCACCGGCCCGATGACCCGCGATGAGCTGAAAGACCTGGCCTGCCTCGGCTTCTCCGCCGATCTGGTCATGCAGTCGTTCTGCCACACCGCCGCGTACCCGAAACCGGTCGACGTGACCACGCACCACACGCTGCCTGACTTCATCATGAACCGCGGCGGCGTATCGCTGCGTCCGGGCGACGGCGTGATCCACTCCTGGCTGAACCGCATGCTGCTGCCTGACACCGTCGGCACCGGCGGCGATTCCCACACCCGCTTCCCGATCGGCATCTCCTTCCCGGCCGGTTCCGGTCTGGTGGCGTTTGCCGCCGCGACCGGCGTGATGCCGCTGGATATGCCTGAGTCGGTGCTGGTGCGCTTCAAAGGCAAAATGCAGCCGGGCATCACCCTGCGCGATCTGGTGCACGCCATCCCTTACTACGCGATCCAGCAGGGTCTGCTGACCGTCGAGAAGAAGGGCAAGAAAAACATCTTCTCCGGCCGCATTCTGGAGATCGAAGGCCTGCCGGACCTGAAGGTCGAGCAGGCGTTTGAGCTGACCGATGCGTCCGCCGAACGTTCCGCCGCCGGTTGTACCATCAAGCTGGACAAGGCGCCGATCGAAGAGTACCTGAACTCCAACATCGTGCTGCTGAAGTGGATGATCTCCGAAGGCTACGGCGATCGCCGTACGCTGGAGCGCCGTATTCAGGGCATGGAAAAATGGCTGGCGGATCCGCAACTGCTGGAAGGCGATGCGGATGCGGAATACGCGGCGGTGATCGACATCGATCTGAACGAGATCAAAGAGCCGATCCTGTGCGCGCCGAACGATCCTGACGACGCGCGCCTGCTGTCCGACGTGGCCAACAGCAAAATCGATGAGGTATTCATCGGTTCTTGCATGACCAACATCGGCCACTTCCGCGCGGCCGGCAAGCTGCTGGATCAGCACAAGGGCCAGCTGCCGACCCGTCTGTGGGTGGCGCCGCCAACCAAGATGGATGCGGCTCAGCTGACCGAAGAAGGCTACTACAGCGTCTTCGGCAAGAGCGGCGCGCGTATCGAGATCCCGGGCTGCTCGCTGTGCATGGGCAACCAGGCGCGCGTGGCGGACGGCGCGACGGTGGTTTCCACCTCAACCCGTAACTTCCCGAACCGTCTGGGCACCGGCGCCAACGTCTATCTGGCGTCTGCCGAACTGGCCGCGGTAGCGTCCCTGCTGGGCCGCCTGCCGACGCCGGACGAGTACCAGACCTATATGGCGCAGGTCGACAAGACGGCGGCGGATACCTACCGCTACCTGAACTTTGACCAGCTGGGCCAGTACACCGAAAAAGCCGACGGCGTGATCTTCCAAACCGCCGTGTAAGCCGCTATATTGCGCAACTGTTTAACGGGAGGCCTTGGCCTCCCGTTTTATTTTGCTCAGTTGCCAACTTTGCGAGCGCTCACTGAGTTAGTCAGCCATTTATGTTTACACTAAGAAAAAGGGCTCAGGAGGGCATGCTATGGATTACGAATTTCTGCGTGACGTCACCGGTCAGGTGATCGTCAGATTTTCGATGGGGCATGAAGCGATTGGCCACTGGATCAATGAAGAAGTTAAAGGCGATTTCAACCTGCTGGACCGGATTGAAGCCGGTGCGGCCGAGGTCAAAGGCAGCGAGCGTCAATGGCAGCTGGAAGGCCATGAATATACGCTGCTGATGGACGGTGAAGAAGTGATGATCCGCGCCAATCAGCTGGAGTTCGAGGGCGATGAAATGGAAGAGGGGATGAACTACTACGATGAAGAAAGCCTCTCATTCTGCGGCGTTGAGGACTTCCTGCGGGTGTTGAAGGCCTATCGTTCTTTCATGCTGAAGTACTAAGCATCAGGGCGCGGCGTGCCGCGCCCTTTCCATCATAGATGCGGAATATTGCGGCCGTAATAGATTTCCTGCATCTCTTTCCATAACAGATCGGTGATCTGCTTGCGCTCGGCGGCGCTCAACGCCTCCGGCTCCGCGTTAAACAGGTAGTGCTTCAGATCGAAATCCTTCAGCAACATCTTGGTATGGAAGATATTTTCCTGGTAAACGTTCACGTCCATCATGTGGTACAGCGCCTTGATGTCTTCCGACATAAAGTTCTGGATCGAATTGATCTCATGATCGATGTAATGTTTCACGCCGTTCACGTCGCGGGTAAAACCGCGCACGCGATAGTCCATGGTGACGATGTCGGATTCCAGCTGGTGAATTAAATAGTTCAGCGCCTTGAGGGGCGAAATGACGCCGCAGGTCGAGACCTCGATATCGGCGCGAAAGGTGCACAGCCCGCCTTCCGGATGGCTTTCCGGGTAGGTGTGTACGCAGATATGGCTTTTGTCCAGGTGCGCGACGACCGTATTCGGCAGCGGGCCTGGGTGTTCCGACGTATCGACGTCTTTCGGATCGATCGGCTCTTCGCTGACCAGGATGGTGACGCTGGCGCCCTGCGGCTCGTAGTCCTGACGCGCGATGTTCAGAATATTGGCGCCGATGATCGAGCAGGTTTCGCTCAGGATCTCGGTCAGCCGGTTGGCGTTATATTGTTCGTCTATGTAGGCGATATAGCCATCGCGATCGTCCGCGGTTTTGGCGTAACAAATATCGTAAATACAAAAACTCAGGCTCTTGGTCAGGTTGTTGAAGCCGTGCAGTTTTAGCTTATGCAATTTGGGCCACCTCCTTTATCTTCTCGCTTAACGTGTTACGTTCAGGGCATTGAGCAAATATTGCGGCAGGGCAAAGCTGCCGACGTGAATTGCCGGGTTGTAATAACGGCAGTGTAGGCCGCTTTGGTTAAAGCGCTGTTGCAGGGTAGGCAGATCGCGCTGGCGCAGCGCCGGGTTCTGGCTCGCCCAGGCAAAGGTCATGATGCCGCCGTAATAGGTCGGGATCGCCGCCTGATAGAAGCTGACGTCGCTAAAGTAGCGGCTCAGTTTGGCGTGGCTGTTGACCGCCTCGTCCTGTTGCAGGAAGCAGACGCCGTTCTGCGCAACGAAAATGCCGCCCTCATTCAGGCAGCGGGCGCAGCCTTCATAAAACGCCGAGGTGAACAGGCTTTCGCCGGGGCCGATCGGATCGGTGCAGTCGGAGATGATCACATCGAACGTTTCGTCGGTTTGATTCACGAAGTTGACGCCGTCGTCGATCACCAACTTGAAGCGCGGATCGTCATAGGCGCCGGCGCTGTGGTTGGGCAGGTATTGGCGGCAGAACTCGACGACGCCGGCGTCGATCTCGACCATGGTGATCTGCTCCACGCCAGGGTGCCGGCTGACTTCGCGCAGCATGCCGCCGTCGCCGCCGCCGATGATCAGCACTTTCTTCGCCTGGCCATGCGCCAGCAGCGGCACGTGGGTCAGCATTTCGTGATAGATGAACTCGTCACGCTCGGTGGTTTGCACCACGCCGTCGAGCGCCATCACGCGCCCCAGCACCGGGTTCTCGAAGATCACCAGATCCTGATGATCGGTCTTCTCGCGGTACAGCACCTTCTCTACCGAGAAGTACTGGCCGAAGCCCGTATGCAGCGTTTCGTACCAAATTTCTTTCTGGGTCATGTGCGGGAAACTCCGTAATAACAGCCATGAAAAATCGGCGCAACATCATAGCTAACTCTGTCTGGCGATGCACGGTTGAATTTCAGACAGAGAGAGCGAAAGGCGGGTGGGGGAGAGAGGCGGAATTAGTTGGCGTAGGCCAGCAGGCTCAACGAGTCGCGCGCCAGCGATTTGCACTTCTTAGGCGTTGGAATGGCGATGCCGCTGAGATCGCGATAGCTGTCTTCGCCCAGCGCCTTCATGTTAAAGCTGTTGTAGTTGCTCAAATCCCAGCGGTTTTGTTGTGCGAAATAGACGATAGCGCGTTTGATTTGCACATTTGGCAAATCGTTGTAGCCGCAATCATTTTTCAAATAAATAAATACCGCCGTCAGATCGGCCAGATCTTCCGCCTCGGATTCATTCAGCGCCAGACTGGCGTTGGAGAAGCCCAGCATCGCCAGCAACAGCATCGATAACGTTGTTTTTTTCATCATGAAATAGGCCTGTTTGTCGTCTGTTGACGTTACCACACTTGCCTGTAAAGGCACCAAATTTTATTGCTGCCGGGCCGGCGTCGCGTGTGTCAGTCACACTCTCTGATTGTGAGGCATAGCTTAAAATACCGCCAGGAAAGGCTTGACCTTCCGCCTGGGGGAAGGTTTAGGCTGGTGGCATTGAGTTATGTCACTGAGAAAAGGGAGTCAGCGATGTTACGCCGTGATTTTATTAAATTAACCGCTGCGCTGGGCGCGGCGAGCGCATTGCCGTTATGGAGCCGGGCTGCCTGGGCGACCGATCGGCCGGCCCTGCCGGTACCGCCGCTGTTGACGCCGGGCGCGCAGGGAAAGATTGCGCTGGCGCTGCAGGCGGGGGAAACCCGCTGGTTGCCCGGCGCCGCCACCAAAACCTGGGGATTCAACGGCGCGCTGCTCGGGCCGGCGGTGAAGCTGCAGCGTGGCCAGCCGGTGACGGTCGATATCAAAAACAGCCTGGCGGAGGCCAGTACCGTCCACTGGCACGGGCTGGAAATTCCCGGCGACGTCGATGGCGGCCCGCAGGCGCTGATCCACCCCGGCGCGACGCGCACGGTGAATTTCACCGTCGATCAACCGGCGGCCACCTGCTGGTTCCACCCGCACACGCACGGTAAAACCGGCAGCCAGGTGATGATGGGGCTGGCGGGGTTGGTACTGCTGGAAGACGATGAAAGCGCCAAACTGCCGCTGCCGAAAACCTGGGGGCAGGATGATATTCCGGTGATCCTGCAGGATAAGCGGCTGGATAAAGACGCGCAGATCGAATACCGCCTGGACGTGATGAGCGCGGCGGTGGGCTGGTTTGGCGATCGCATGTTCACCAATGGCGCGCAGTATCCGCAACATCTGGCGCCGCGCGGCTGGTTGCGTCTGCGTTTTCTCAACGGCTGCAACGCCCGCTCGTTGAATCTGGCGGCCAGTGACAACCGTCCGCTGTATGTTATCGCCAGCGACGGCGGTTTCCTGGCGGAGCCGGTGAAGCTGACCGAGCTGCCGATGCTGATGGGCGAACGCTTTGAAGTGCTGGTCGATGCCTCCGACGGGAAAGCGTTTGATATCGTGACGCTGCCGGTGAAGCAGATGGGCATGACGTTGGCGCCGTTCGATCAACCGCTGCCGGTGCTGCGCATTCAGCCGTCGTTGGCGCAGGGTATCAAAACCATGCCGGACAGCCTGGTGAAGCTGCCGACATTGCCTGCCACCACCGGCATCCAGGAGCGTTGGCTGCAGCTGATGATGGATCCGCAGCTGGATAGGCTCGGCATGCAGGCGCTGATGGATCGCTATGGCCACCAGGCGATGGCAGGCATGAGCATGAATCATGGCGCGACGGGCGCTGGAGACATGAAAGGCATGGAGAAGGGCGGCATGCAGGGCATGGACCACGGCAACATGAAGGGCATGGATCATGGCAAGATGGCCGGGATGGATCACGGCGGCGCGCAGAGCAAAGCCAAACCGTTCGACTTCAGCCACGGCAACATGATCAACGGCAAGGCCTTCGATATGACCAAGCCGATGTTCGCCGCCAAACGAGGCCAGTATGAGAAATGGACCATTTCCGGTGAGGGCGACATGATGTTGCATCCGTTCCACATTCACGGCACCCAGTTCCGTATCTTGTCGGAAAACGGCAAACCGCCGGCGGCGCATCGCAGCGGCTGGAAGGACACGGTGCGCGTCGAAGGGTGGCGCAGCGAAGTGCTGGTGCGCTTCGATCATCCGGCAAGCAGCGAACATGCGTATATGGCCCACTGCCACCTGTTGGAACACGAAGATACCGGCATGATGATGGGCTTTACCGTCGACGAATGATCGCGGTTCATCGCTCAGGTGGCGGTGCGCTCGCGTCGCCAGCGCTTGGTTCAATGAAAGGAAGCCGTTATACTGATTAAAATATCAGCTTTTGAGGAGTGCGTCATGCCGACAAAATTGGATCCCATCGTTTCTGAGTTTGAGACTCAAGAGCAGGCTGATAGCTACGATCGTTGGTTCAGAAGAACTGTGGAATCTTCCATCAATAGCGACTCCTCCCGTATCCCCCATGACGAAGTCATGGCCGGCGCTCGTCACATTATCGAGCAGGCGAAAGCCAAAAGAAAATCGGCCTGACCCTTATGTTAACCGTCAAATGGACTGACGAAGCAAAAACGGGTTTATATACGCTGCTGGCTTTTATCGCTGAGCGAAATCCACTTGCCGCTGAGGCTTTGTTACAACGCATTGAAGAGTCGGTTATCCCGTTAGCGGAACATCCTTATCTATTCCGGCCTGGCAGGGTGAACGGGACTCGTGAAATGGTTGTTCATCCTAATTACATTGTGGTTTACCGCGTGCTGGCTGCACATATTGAAATAGTGAGTGTCCTGCACGCTCGTCAGGAATACCCTTAATAAAGAAAACTCCCCTGTCCGGGAGAGAGGCAAGTCGTAACGGCCTATGCTAAACTCTGCGCCTTTCTTCCGGCAACTGACCTGAATACTATGAAACACACTGTAGACGTAATGATTTCCGAGCAGGAAGTTAAGACCCGTATCGCCGAACTTGGCCGCCAGATCACCGAACATTACCGCGACAGCGGCAGCGACATGGTGCTGGTCGGGCTGCTGCGCGGCTCCTTCATGTTCATGGCCGATCTCTGCCGCGCGATCGAGGTGCCGCACGAAGTCGACTTTATGACCGCCTCCAGCTACGGCAGCGGCATGTCCACCACCCGCGACGTGAAGATCCTCAAGGATCTGGACGAAGACATTCGCGGCAAAGACGTGCTGATCGTGGAAGACATCATCGATTCCGGCAACACGCTGAACAAAGTGCGCGAGATTTTGGCGCTGCGCGGGCCGAAGTCGCTGGCGATTTGCACCTTGCTGGACAAACCTGAGCGCCGTGAAGTACAGGTGCCGGTCGAATATGTCGGTTTCTCGATCCCGGATGAGTTCGTGGTGGGGTATGGCATCGACTACGCTCAGCGCTACCGTCACCTGCCGTACGTCGGCAAAGTGGTGCTGCTGGACGAGTAATTGGATGTGGGGCGCGGCAAGCCGCGCCCGCGGCGGGGTTATACGCCTTTATCCTGCTTCAGTTTGGCTATCGCTTTGCGGTAGCCCATCTCCAGGCTCTCGCGGCTGGTCGCCAGCACTTCCATATCGCGCAGACGGCCGTCCTGAATGCCGTACACCCAACCGTGGATCATCACCTTCTGGCCGCGCTTCCAGGCGGACTGCATGATGGTGGAGTGGCCCAGGTTGTACACCTGTTCAATGACGTTGATCTCGCACAGCATGTCGAAACGCTGTTCCGGCGGCAGCTCGCCCAGCAGCGAGCTGTGCTTGTACCACAGATCGCGAATGTGCAGCAGCCAGTTGTCGATCAATCCCAGCTCAGGGTTTTCCACCGCCGCCTGCACGCCGCCGCAGCCCAGGTGGCCGCAGATGATGATGTGTTCGACTTCCAGCACATCTACCGCATACTGCACCACCGACAGGCAGTTAAGATCGGTGTGGATCACGAGGTTCGCCACGTTGCGATGGACGAACAGTTCACCCGGCTCGAGGCCGGTCAGGCGTTCTGCGGGAACGCGGCTGTCAGAGCAACCAATCCATAAGAAGCGGGGCTTTTGCGCCTGGGCTAAACGTTCAAAAAATTCCGGGTCTTCCTGACTGATATTGGCCGACCAGGCCTGGTTGTTGGCGATAAGCTCTTCGATTTCTTTCATGAAGGTGATTGACCCGTAACGGACAGATTGCGTTGGGGTAATATAGGGTAAGCGTCACAATTTGGAAATCGGAACAGTGGTGCAGCCTCATTTACCGCACGGATTCGACGCAGTGAAAACGCCGTCGATGCTAGGATTATTGTTAGTGTTTCAAGCCTCGCAAACAGGGGCGCGGCGGCATACTCATCGTTATAAGGTACTATTTTACATATGAATTATGCACTGGAATTAGCGCAGCTGACCAAGACTTACGCCGGTGGCGTCAAGGCGCTGCGCGGCATCGACCTGAGCGTCGAAGCGGGGGACTTTTATGCCCTGCTGGGGCCAAACGGCGCCGGAAAGTCCACCACCATCGGCATCATCAGCTCGCTGGTGAACAAAACCGCCGGCAGCGTGCGGGTGTTCGGTTACGACATCGATAAAGACATCGTCAACGCCAAGCGCCAGCTCGGCCTGGTGCCGCAGGAGTTCAACTTCAACCCGTTCGAGACCGTGTTGCAGATCGTGGTGAACCAGGCGGGTTACTACGGCGTCACGCGGCGTGAAGCGATGGCGCGCGCCGAAAAATACCTCAATCAGCTGGATCTGTGGGGCAAGCGCAACGAGCGCGCCCGCATGCTGTCCGGCGGCATGAAGCGCCGCCTGATGATCGCCCGCGCGTTGATGCATCAGCCGAAGCTGCTGATTCTCGATGAGCCGACCGCCGGGGTGGATATTGAGCTGCGTCGCTCGATGTGGGGCTTCCTGAAAGAGCTGAACGCCCAGGGCACCACCATTATCCTCACCACCCACTATCTGGAAGAGGCGGAGATGCTGTGCCGCAACATCGGCATCATCCAGAACGGGGAACTGGTGGAAAACACCTCGATGAAGGGGCTGCTGGCCAAGCTGAAGTCGGAAACCTTCATCCTCGATCTGGCGGCGAAGAGCCCGCTGCCGAAGCTGGACGGTTACCACAGCCGCCTGACGGATACCTCGACGCTGGAAGTGGAGGTGATGCGCGAGCAAGGGCTGAACGGCCTGTTCGCCCAGCTGAGCGCGCAGGGCGTGCAGGTGCTGAGCATGCGCAATAAGGCGAACCGCCTGGAAGAGCTGTTTGTCACCCTGGTTAACGGCAATGGAGAGAAAGCATGACGCGTTTGTATTGGGTGGCCTTACAAAGCATCTGGGCCAAAGAGGTAAACCGGTTCGCGCGCATCTGGATCCAGACCCTGGTGCCGCCGGTGATCACCATGACGCTGTACTTCATCATCTTCGGTAACCTGATCGGCTCGCGCATCGGCGATATGCACGGCTTCAGCTACATGCAGTTCATCGTGCCCGGCCTTATCATGATGGCGGTGATCACCAACTCCTATGCCAACGTCGCCTCGTCGTTCTTCAGCGCCAAGTTTCAGCGCAACATTGAGGAACTGCTGGTGGCGCCGGTGCCGACCCACGTGGTGATCGCCGGCTATGTCGGCGGCGGCGTGGCGCGCGGCATCTGCGTCGGCGTGCTGGTGACCATCATCTCGCTGTTCTTCGTGCCGCTGCAGGTGCACGCCTGGTGGGTGATTGCGCTGACGCTGCTGTTGACGGCGATCCTGTTCTCGCTGGCGGGGCTGATCAATGCGGTGTTCGCCACCACTTTCGACGACATCAGCCTGATCCCGACCTTCGTGCTGACGCCGCTGACTTACCTGGGCGGGGTGTTCTACTCGCTGTCGCTGCTGCCGCCATTCTGGCAGGCGGTGTCCAAGCTGAACCCCATCGTTTATATGATCAGCGGCTTCCGCTACGGTTTCCTCGGCATCAACGATGTGCCGCTGGCGTTCACCATGGCGGTGCTGGTGGCATTTATCGCGGTGTTTTACCTGCTGTCCTGGTACCTGATCGAGCGCGGCCGCGGCCTGCGCAGCTGATCGTATCGCGCCCTCGCTTTCCCGGCGGGGGCGCTTTTCTTGATTTGGCGCAGGCGGCGCGTAAATCAATAGAATTGCTCAAATAACCGCTAGTTCCCCGCTGTTCAAATCGTGCTATGCTGGCGCTCCACATTTCCTCCACTTTTGTCATTACGCACTCGTAAGCAGAACATCATCATGCGGTCTCAATACACGTTAACGGCTGGGTTGCTCGGCATTCTGATGTCGTTGGTTTCCCCTGTGAGCCTGGCTAGTTTGCTGTCGGAAGACAGCGCGGTTAAATCTGAATACATGGAAGCGCAGCGCGATAGCGAAGTCTATGCGTTGGTGGGCGAGCATGTGATCCCGGTAGGGGAGGTGAAGCGCGGGCAACTGATCCAAGTCTTCCCGGCGGATGCGGAATACTACGAATTCAAATTTGGGCATGGTACCGGCTTTATCGATAAAGACGACGTGCGTGAATTGAAGAAGTCGCGCAAGGTGCAAGACGATCTGGGCGAGCTGAACAAACCGCTGACCAACCAGAATCTGATCACGCAAAAAACGATCGACGTATACACCGCAGCGGACAAGGACAGCGAGGTCTTGGGCACGCTGGAAGGCAACCTGCGCTATCCGATCATCGGCAAGCTGAAGGATCGCCTGAACAACACCTGGTACGAGGTCAACATCGGCGAGCGGCTGGGGTTCATTAATGAGTTGGACTGCGAGATCGATAACGGCATACCGGTGCTGACTTACCACCACCTGCTGAAAAACGAAGAGAACAAACGCTTCCGCCACACCTCGACCACCACTTCAGACGTGGCGTTCAGCAACCAGATGACCTACCTGAAGCAGGCGGGTTACGACACCATTTCGCTGTACCAGCTGGAAGCCTACCTGAAAAATCAGATCAACCTGCCGGGCAAGGCGATCGTGCTGACTTTTGACGACGGCCTGAAATCGGTGTATCGCTACGCTTATCCGGTGCTGAAGGATTACGGTTTCCGCGCCACGGCGTTCATCATCTCTTCGCGCATCAAACGCCACCCGCAGAAATGGAACCCGGACTCGCTGCAGTTTATGAGCGTCTCGGAGCTCAAGCAGATTCAGGACGTGTTCGACGTGCAGTCGCATACCCATTTCCTGCACCGCACCGACGGCAATCGCCAGCCGATTTTGCTGAGCCGTTCGCTGCACAATATCGAGTTCGATTTTGAGCGCTCGCGCCGCGCGCTGTCGCAGTTCAATCCGCACGTGCTGTATCTGTCCTACCCGTTCGGCGGCTATAACCAACGGGCGATTCAGGCGGCGCAGGACGCCGGTTTCCATCTGGCGGTGACCACGGTGCAGGGCAAGGTAAAGCCGGGGGATAACCCCTATACGCTGAAGCGGCTGTATATTCTGCGCACCGACTCGATCCAGACCATGGCGGATCGGATAGCCAACAAGCCGGGCACGGTGGTGGTGCAATAAGGAAGAACGGGCGCGCAAGGCGCCCGTTTTATTGTCAGGCGACCTGAACCGGCACGGCTTTCGCCTTGCGCTGCAGGTTGTTGTCACCTTCGAAATAGGCGACTTTCGGGTGGTGTTGGCGGGCGTCGGCGTCGGTCATTTGCACATAGGAGCAGATGATCAGTTTGTCGCCGACGCAGGCGCAGCGCGCGGCGGCGCCGTTGACCGATATGATGCGCGAACCGCGCTCGGCGGCGATGGCGTAGGTGGAGAAGCGCTGGCCGTTATCCACGTTGTAAATATCGATCGCTTCATATTCCAGAATGCCGGCGGCCTCCAGGAAATCCTGGTCGATGGCGCAGGATCCTTCATAGTGCAAGTCAGCCTGAGTGACTTTGACGCGATGCAGCTTGCCTTGCAGCATAGTACGTATCATAGCTTTACCTAACTGAATATCGGCCTTCACAGGCGCTGGGGTTGAACATCTCTCCTGCATCCCTGCAATCTCTATCGTCACCGATTGCTTCGCCATTGTCTACCAATGGCCAGGGCTTCAGGGTGACGACAGTATAAAAAACGGCTTACAGCGTCAGGTCGACCTGCTGGTTGTCGATAAGACGCGCCTTGCCCAGCCAGGCGGCCATCAGCACCACCGCCCGCTGGCTGTCCACCGTCAGCGGCTGCAGGCTGTCGGCGTCGCGAATAAACAACTCATCCGGCGTAAAGCCGGCGGCGCGCAGCTGCTCGGCGGTCTGCTCTAGCAGCGCTTCGACCTGGCGCTCGCCATTGGCCAACTGTTGCGCCAGCGCGTTCATGATTTTGCTCAGCTGCGGCGCAACCTTGCGCTCTTCGGCGGTCAGGTAACCGTTGCGCGAGCTGAGGGCCAGGCCGTCTTTGGCGCGCACGGTCGGCACGCCGACGATATCGATGTCGTAACCCATGTCCGCCACCATTTTGCGGATCAGCGCCAGCTGTTGGTAATCCTTCTCGCCGAAACAGGCCAAATCAGGCTGCACCAGGTTGAACAGCTTGCTGACGATGGTGGAAACGCCGCGGAAGTGGCCCGGACGGCTTGCGCCTTCCAGGATGGTGGAGATGCCCGGCACATCGACGTAGGTCTGCTGCTCCAGGCCCTGCGGATAAACCGCGGCCGGGGCCGGCGCAAACACCAGATCGACGCCGCGGCGAGTCAGCTTCTCGCTGTCTTCCTGCAGCGTGCGCGGGTAGCGCGCCAGATCGTCCGGCCGATCGAACTGCATCGGGTTAACGAAGATGCTCACCACCACCACGTCGGCGCGGGCGCGCGCTTCATCGACCAGCGTCATGTGGCCGTCGTGCAGGTTGCCCATGGTCGGCACCAGTGCGATGCGTTTGCCTTCCTGGCGCCAGCGGCGGATCTGCTGACGCAGCATCGGCAGGGTTTCGATAATAATCATTGGGGGACTCCTGGAACCATCGCTTAGTTAAAAGAGTGTTCAGCCGCCGGGTAGAGGCCTTGCTCCACTTCCTGAATGTAATGCTGCACCGCCGTGCGGATATCGCCGCTCTGCGCCAGGAAGTTCTTGGCGAACTTCGGCGTGTGGCCGCCGGTGATGCCGAAGGCGTCATGCATCACCAGGATCTGGCCGTCGGTGCCGTTGCCGGCGCCGATGCCGATGACCGGAATGGACAGCGCTTCGGTGATCTGGCGCGCCAGCTCGGTCGGCACGCATTCCAGCACCAGCAGCTGAATGCCGGCCAGTTCCAGATTCTGCGCGTCCTGCAACAGCTGTTTGGCGGCCAGTTCGTCGCGTCCTTGCACCTTATAGCCGCCGAACACGTTGACCGACTGCGGCGTCAGGCCCAGGTGTCCGCACACCGGTACCGCGCGTTCAGCGAGCATTTTCACCGTGTCGCACAGCCAGCTGCCGCCTTCCAGTTTCACCATGTTGGCGCCGGCGCGCATCAGCTCGGCGGCGTTGGCGAAGGTCTGTTCCGGGGTGGCGTAACTCATGAACGGCAGATCGGCCAGCAGCAGGCAGGCCGGCGCGCCGCGGCGCACGGCGCGCGTGTGGTAGGCCACGTCGGCGACGGTGACCGGCAGCGTGGAGTCGTGGCCCTGCAGCGTCATGCCCAGCGAATCGCCCACCAACAGGACTTTGATGCCTTGCTCTTCAAACAGTTTGGCAAAGCTGGCATCGTAGGCGGTAAGGGTAGCAAACTTGCGCTGCTCCTGTTTCCACTGGCGCAAATGGGTCACGGTGGTGGGTTTCATCACAACGTCTCCTGAAAGGGCCGTGCGGCTTACGCAGGCCCAGGCTGCAAAAAAGTGCAGCCATTCTACTGTAACCCGATCGGGGTGGGTAGCGCGGATCGCCATGCTTAAGCGGTTCTTAAGAACCTTGTGGTGCAATGGCGCCAAGACTCAAAAGGGATACTCATGCGAATTCTGTTGATCGAAGATGACAAACTGATCGGGGACGGCATCAAGGCCGGGCTGACCAAACTCGGCTTCAATCTGGACTGGTTCACCGACGGCGCCGTCGGCAAAAATGCGCTGGACAGCGCGCCGTACGACGCGGTGATCCTCGATCTCAGCCTGCCGGGCCTCGACGGCCTGGATCTGCTGCGCCAGTGGCGCCAGGCCGGGCAGGACGTGCCGGTGCTGATCCTCACCGCCCGCGATGCGCTGGAGCAGCGGGTCAGCGGGCTGCAAAGCGGTGCCGACGATTATCTGTGCAAGCCGTTCGCGCTGGCCGAAGTGGCGGCGCGCCTGCAGGCGCTGATCCGCCGTCGCCACGGCCAACTGATGCCGCAGCTGACGCATGGCAACGTGGTGTTCGACAGCGCCACCCGCAGCGTGAGCTGCAACGGCGAGCCGGTGACGCTGACGCCGCGCGAATTGGCGGTACTGGAGCTGTTTCTGCACAACAAAGGGCGCGTGCTGGCGCGGCCGTTGATTCAGGAGAAACTGTACAACTGGGACGACGAAGTGAGCAGTAACGCGGTGGAGGTGCATATTCACCACCTGCGGCGCAAGCTGGGTAACGGCTTCATCCGTACCATCCACGGCGTGGGTTACACGCTGGGGGATGCGCCGTGAAGCGTCTCAGCCTGCGGCTGCGTCTGATCCTGATCTTCAGCCTGCTGGCGCTGCTGACCTGGAGCACCGCCAGCGTGGTGGCCTGGGTGATGTCGCGCAATACCATCAACGAAGTGTTCGACACCCAACAGATGCTGTTCGCCAAACGGCTGGCGACCGCCAACCTCGGCGATCTGTTGGCCGATGAAAGCGCGCGCAGCCTGCCGAAAACCAAGAAGCTGGTGCATCACGGCAAGCGCGGCGAGCAGGACGACGACGCGCTGGCGTTCGCCATCTTCGATCGCCAGGGCAAGATGCTGCTCAACGACGGCGAGAACGGTGCCGACTTCCTGTTTGACGGGGAGCGTGAGGGTTTTACCGACGGCGAGCGCAAAGGCGATGACGACAGCTGGCGCCTGGTGTGGCTGACCAGCCCGGACGGGCGCTACCGCATCGTGGTCGGCCAGGAGTGGGATTACCGGCGCGATATGGCGCTGGGCATGGTGACCGGCCAACTGGTGCCCTGGCTGGTGACGCTGCCGGTGCTGATGCTGCTGATCGCGCTGATGGTCGGGCGCGAGCTGCGGCCGTTGCGCACGGTAGCCGCCGGTTTGCGCCGGCGCGCGCCCGATGATGCGACGCCGCTGGACGCGCGTCAGGTGCCGACCGAGGTGCGCCCGCTGGTGGATGCGCTCAATGCGCTGTTTGCCCGCATCAACGCTTTGCTGGTGCGGGAGCGACGCTTCACCTCCGATGCCGCGCACGAGTTGCGCAGCCCGCTGGCGGCGCTGCGGGTGCAGACTGAAGTGGTGCAGCTGGCGGGGGACGATGCGCCGATGCGCGAGCACGCGCTGGACAATCTGACGCTCGGCATCGATCGCGCCACCCGGCTGGTGGATCAGCTGTTGACGCTGTCGCGGCTGGATTCGCTGTCGGATCTGGCCGAACTGGCGCCGATCGACTGGAACGATCTGGTGACGATGACCCTGGCGGAACAGGACCGGCAGGCTCATGCGGCGGGCGTGACGCTACGCTATGAACATCGGGGAACGCCGCCGCCGCGTCAGGGAGAAACCTTGCTGCTGTCGTTGCTGTTGCGCAATCTGCTGGACAACGCGGTGCGCTATACCCCGCAGGGCGGCGTCGTCACCGTGACGTTGAGCGAACGTTCGCTGACGGTGGCGGACGACGGTCCGGGTGTCACCACGGAGCATCTGGCGCGGCTCGGAGAGCGTTTCTATCGCCCGCCGGGGCAGGAACAAACCGGCAGCGGGCTGGGGCTCTCGATCGTACAGCGTATTGCCGGCTTGCATGGTTTACAGATCAGTTTCGCCAATCGCCCGGCGGGGGGATTTGTCGCGCGGTTGGCGCTGTAGGCGGGTCAGGATTTCGGTTTTGGCGAGTGCCACAGCGCCATGCCGTTTTCCGGCACGCGCTTGAGGCAGCTGGCGAGCGGTTCGCCATCGGGGAAAATCAGATCGGGGGCGATTTCCGCCAGCGGGTAGAGCATGAATTCGCGCTCTTTCAGGCCGTAATGCGGCACCGTCAGGCGATCGGTATGGATCACCTTGTCGCCGTACAGCATGATGTCCAGATCGAGCGTGCGCGGCCCCCAGCGTTCATCCTTGCGCACGCGCCCCTGATTGCGTTCTATCGCCTGGGTATGGTCGAGCAGCTGTTCGGGCGGCAACAGGGTATCCAGTGCCACCACCGCATTGAGAAAGTCCGGCTGGTTTTGCGGCCCCAGCGGCTTGGTGCGGTAAAACGAAGAACAGGTGACCAGCCGGGTGCGCGGGAGATGCTCCAGCGCCTCCAGCGCGGCGTTAACCTGTTGCAGCGGCTGCGCCAGGTTGCTGCCCAGCGCGATATAAACGCGGATCATTATGCCCCTTCTTTACGCGGTGCCCGGCGGCGAGGGCGGCGTTGGCGCGCGCGGCGCGGCGCCGGATCGTCACCCAGGGTGCTCAGCATGGCTTTCTGCCGCGCCGGCGTGGCGTCCTGGAACTCGCCCCACCACTCGGCCAGACGCAACATTTCCTGATTGTCTTCCACTTCCGCACGCAGCGCCAGCAAATCATAGGCGGCGCGGAATTTCGGATGCTCCATCAGTTTGTGTGCGCGTTTGCCCTGGCGGCGGGACAGGCGCAGCTGCAGCTGCCAGATATCGCGCACCAGCGTGGTGATGCGTTTCGGGATCGCCAACGAGCGGCACTGCTCGTCGAGCACATCGTTCATCGCCAGCGCGAAGGCGTCGTAGTAGGCCAGGCCGCTTTCCTGCGCCAGCTTCTGCGCGTGCTCCAGCAGCGGGTACCACAGCATGGCGGCGAACAGGAACGCCGGGTTGACGCGCATGTCGTTCTGCAGACGATGATCGGTGTTCTTCAGCACCTGCACCAGAATGCGCTCCATCGGCGTATCGTGGTTCGGCGTGAAGTTGCGGGCGATCAGCGGGAACAGCGGTTGGAACAGCTGATATTCGCACAGCTTCAGGTAGGTTTGGAAACCGTAACCCGCCTGCAGCAGCTTGAGGGATTCTTCGAACAGACGCGCCGGCGGGATCTCATGCAGCAGCGAGGCCAGGCGCGGGATCGGCTCGGCGGTCTCTTCGCTGATGCGCATGTCCAGCTTGGCGGCGAAGCGCACCGCGCGCAGCATGCGCACCGGATCTTCGCGGTAGCGGGTTTCCGGATCGCCGATCAGGCGGATCACGCCTTGTTTCAGATCGTTCAGGCCGCCGACGTAATCGCGCAGGGTGAAATCCGCCACGCCGTAGTACAGGCTGTTGATGGTGAAATCACGGCGCTGGGCGTCTTCCTCGATCGAACCGAAGATGTTGTCGCGCAGCAGCATGCCGTTTTGCGCCTGCTGGGAGGAATTCTTGTCGGATTCCTGATTCTGTTCGTGGTGACCGCGGAAGGTGGCCACTTCGATGATCTCCGGCCCAAACATCACGTGCGCCAGACGGAAGCGGCGGCCGACCAGGCGGCAGTTGCGGAACAGTTTGCGCACTTGTTCCGGCGTGGCGTTGGTGGTGATGTCGAAGTCTTTCGGCTTTTTGCCGAGCAACAGATCGCGCACCCCGCCGCCGACCAGATAAGCCTCGTAGCCGGACTTGTTCAGGCGATAAAGCACTTTCAGCGCATTTTCGCTGATGTCTTTACGGGAGATCGAGTGCTGTTCGCGCGGGATCACGGTCATCGAGTCGTTGCTCTCGGCGATAGGAAAAGGCGGACGCTTGCGCGGCGTTGAGCGGCGGGCAGGGGCGTTGCTGCCGTTATCGGCGGCGCGCGGCTGCGGCGCAGGGCGGCTTGGCGCCGCGGCACGCTCTTCGCGGACTACGTTTTTATCGCCGGCCGCCGCGTCGTCGCGGGGCAGCTTGTCATCGCGGGTCAGTACCTTACGACAGAAGTTGGCTACTCGGGTAAAAATGGTACACCTCGATAGTGACTGATAAAAATGGAGCTAACAAAAAATAGCGGCTAATCATAGCTCACCATGGCTCCTTTGAGAATGCCGGCGTGTTTTCATCCAGAGGGATAGCCTCCTGACGCGGCACGTTTTCCAACCGCCAGTGTTCGATCGCCCAGCTCAATAATAATGGCAGGTCAAGATCTTGCCAGCTTTCCGGCAGCGGTTGGCGCAGAAATTTCAGCGCGGCGATCAGCACCGGGCGCGGATCGCCTGCGGGCAACGCCGGCGCATGATTTTGCTTCGACAGCTTGATGCCGTTGGCGCCCAGCGCCAGCGGCAGATGCACATAGGCGGGCACCGGCGCCTGCAGCTGGCGGTAGAGGGCAATTTGGCGCACCGTCGGTTCGATCAGATCGGCGCCGCGGACAATCTCGGTCACGCCCTGAAAATGGTCGTCGATCACCACCGCCAGGTTGTAGGCGAACAGCCCATCGCGGCGGCGAATGATAAAGTCTTCCCCCGCCAGCGCCGGATCGGCGTGCAATTCTCCCTGCAGGCGATCGTGGAACCGGTAAACGGGGGCGGTCTGACGCAAGCGGATAGCGGCACCCTGCGGGCCGAGCTGCAAATCGCGGCAGTGGCCGTCGTACAATCCGCCGATGTGCTGGATGCGGCTGCGGGTGCAGGTGCAGTAATAGCTGAGCCCCTGGCGCTGCAACAGATCCAGCGCGGCGCGATAGGCGTCGTGACGTTGGGATTGATAGATGACCTGGCCGTCCCAGTGGAGACCATAATGTTCCAGCGCGGACAGGATGCGAGCGGCGGCGCCGGGGACTTCACGCGGCGGGTCGATATCTTCGATGCGAACCAGCCACTGCCCGCGTTGGGCGCGAGCCTGAAGGTAGCTTCCCAGAGCGGCAATCAGCGAACCGAAATGCAGATCCCCGGAAGGCGATGGGGCAAAGCGCCCCACATAATGACTTTCTTGCATATCAGAGGGGAGAGGTTCCCTTTTCTCTGTGCGGCGCACGCGGGTACGCACGCCGCAGCGGTAACATACTCGTTATGCTTGAAACTGCATCTGTGTTAGCTGCGCCTGCTTACCCGAATCACTTACTTGAGTAAGCTCATCGGGATGCGCATTCTTGCCACCTTGATGCAGCTCCAATCATTTAGAGTAGCGGTATTAGCCGGCCATCTGCTTTTCGCGGATCTCGGCCAGCGTCTTGCAGTCGATGCACAAATCGGCGGTCGGACGCGCTTCGAGGCGACGAATACCGATCTCCACGCCACAAGATTCGCAGTAGCCGAAATCATCGTCTTCCACTTTCTTCAGCGTTTTCTCGATCTTTTTGATCAGTTTGCGTTCACGGTCACGGTTACGCAGTTCAAGGCTGAACTCTTCTTCCTGAGTGGCACGGTCGGCCGGATCAGGGAAGTTGGCTGCCTCTTCTTGCATATGCGATACAGTACGGTCCACTTCGTCCCTGAGCTGGTTGCGCCACGCTTCAAGAATGCGCTTGAAATGCGACAACTGGGCGTCGTTCATGTACTCTTCGCCCGGCTTCTCTTGGTACGGCTCCACCCCAGCGATGGCGAGAATGCTCAAGGACGAGGTTTTACGGTTTTGCCCTTCTTGCATGTTGCTTCTCCTACATACACACGCACTATCGAATCCCCAATGCGGGGGAAAAACAGGCCGCTATAAATAACAGAAGGAAGGTAGGTTGGCAATTATTCCTGTCGCCCGCTTGACAATCGTGTGAAGGAGGGCGTATTTGGCGATCGTGCTGGCCGGTTGTCTATTTATAGGGACCCGACTGCGCTAATCGATAAAAAACGGCAGCTTATCGCAGAGATAAATACCGTCAGGTGATAATTTTGCCCCGTAGCAAACCACTTCCACTCCCAACTGCCGGACCTGTGCCAACAGCGCCGCATAGCGCTCATCTATATGATGTGCCGGTGCGACCTGCTCAATACCGCTGTGTAACACGGCAAAGAACAACACCGCCCGTTGCCCGCTTTCAACCACGCTGAGCAACTCACGCAGGTGCTTTTGCCCTCTGAGCGTTACCGCATCAGGAAAGTAACCACGTTGTTGTTGCAGTAATGTGACTGACTTAACTTCAATATAGCAGTTAACCCGATTTTCTGCCTGTAATAACAAATCGATACGGCTGTTTTCACCGCCGTATTTCACCTCGCCGCTGATTTTACTGTAACCGGATAATTCATTGATTAAATTGTGTTCAATCGCCTCGCGCACCAGCGCGTTGGCGCGCAGGGTATTGACGCAGATCCAGTGCCCCTGTTGGGTATGGGTCAACTCCCAGCTGTGAGCGTATTTGCGCTTGGGATTGTCCGAGGTGGAGTACCAAACGGTGTCGCCGGGCGTGGCGCAGCCGGTCATGGCGCCGGTATTGGCGCAGTGCAGCGTAAAGGTTTCCCCTTCCGGGGTGATCACGTCCGCCAGAAAGCGTTTGTAACGTTTGATCAGCGTGGCGGAACGCAGCGGTGGAGAAAAAATCATGCGGATGCCTGTTTGGCCAGCGGCCACTGTTCGAGGTGTTGATAGCGGGTGCGGCCGTTTTCGAACACCGACTCATATAAGGAAAAGGCGTCGGCGCTGAACGCCCAGCCCGGCGTCGCCGGTGGGATCGCCACCGGCTGGGTGGCGGCGCGCAGCAGCGTGACATGCGGATGGAACGGCAGCGCGCTTTGATGGCAGCCGCTGCGGGCGGCCTGCGATCGCAGCAGCTCGGCCAGCTGCAGCAGCCCGCGCGGCGCGCGGCGGGTGCCGAGCCAGACCACGCCGGGGCGCGGCCAATGGCCGAGATCGTCGAGCCGCATGCTGAACCCGGGTTGTACGATGCGGCCGGCCAGCTTGCGCAGCGCTTGCTCTTTCTGCGCGGTGACCTCGCCGAGAAACGCCAGCGTCAGATGCAAATTGGCCGCAGCCACCGGCCGGCCGGCCTCCGGCGCAAACGCCTCGGCGCGCCAGCGGATCACCTGCTGTTGCAGGGCGTCAGGCAAGGACAGGGCGAAAAACAGGCGGCGCGAATTGGACATAAGGGCTCGGCAAATGCATGACAAAACGGTCGGGAACAGCGGTAAACGTTGCTGGCAGCGGCCCCGCGAGGGGCGCGGCGCACGAATGAGCTCCGTACTATAGCTAACGACGCCGCAGTTTGAAAGGCTACGGGGACAAAGCTAATGCTACACTGTACGCCGTTTAACGTTAACCACCACGGAGAGTTCAGTGTCTTCATTGCCCGTCAGCGCGGTGCTTGATGAGTTGCTGGCTGCGTTGCAGTCCGCTCCTCAGGTGCTGTTGCACGCCCCGACCGGCGCCGGTAAATCCACCTGGCTGCCGCTGCAGCTCCTGGCGAAGGCCGGGTTGCCGGGGCGCATTATCATGCTGGAGCCGCGGCGGCTGGCGGCGAAAAACGTCGCTTACCGCCTGGCACAGCAACTGGGGGAGGAGCCCGGCCAGACCGTGGGCTACCGCATGCGCGCCGAAAGTAAAAGCGGGCCGCAGACCCGGCTGGAAGTGGTGACGGAAGGCATTCTCACCCGCATGTTGCAGCAGGATGCCGAGCTGCAGGGCGTGTCGTTGGTGATCCTCGATGAATTCCACGAACGCAGCCTGCAGGCCGATCTGGCGCTGGCGTTGCTGCTCGATGTGCAGCAAGGGCTGCGCGACGATCTGAAGCTGCTGATCATGTCGGCCACCTTGGATAACGCTCGCCTGTCGCAGTTGCTGCCGGAAGCGCCGGTAGTGGTGTCCGAGGGGAGAAGCTTCCCGGTTGAGCGTTTATATCAGCCGTTGGCCAGCCATCAGCGGTTGGAGGACGGCGTAGCGGCGGCGGTGAAGCGGTTGCTGGCCGAACAGCCGGGATCTTTGCTGCTGTTCCTGCCGGGCGTGGCGGAGATCAATCGGGTGCTGGAGCGATTGACCGGCGAGGTGGCGAGCGATACCGATCTTTGCCCGCTGTATGGCGCCTTGCCTCTGGCGCAACAGCAAAAAGCGATTCAGCCGGCGGCGCCTGGTCGCCGCAAGGTGGTGCTGGCGACCAACATCGCCGAAACCAGCCTGACGATCGAGGGCATTCGGCTGGTGGTGGACAGCGGTCTGGAGCGCGTGGCGCGTTACGACGTGCGCAACGGTTTGACGAGGCTGGCGACGCAGCGCATCAGTCAGGCCTCGATGGTGCAGCGCGCCGGGCGCGCCGGGCGGCTGGAGCCGGGCCTTTGCTGGCATCTGTTCGCCAAAGAACAGGCGGAACGCGCGGCGGAACATGCCGAACCGGACATTTTGCAGAGCGATCTCACCGGCTTCTGGCTCGAACTGTTGCAGTGGGGTTGCCACGATCCGGCGCAACTGACCTGGCTGGATGCGCCTCCGGCGGCGGCATTGACGGCGGCCAGGGCGCTGTTGCGCCGGTTGGGGGCTACGGATGACGGCGACAAACTCACCGCGCCGGGGCGCCAGATGGCTGCGTTGGGGTGCGAGCCGCGGTTGGCGGCGATGCTGGTTGCCGGCGCGACGCTGAGCGCCGACGGCCTGGCGACGGCGGCATTGTTGGCGGCATTGCTGGAAGAACCGCCGCGCGGCGGGCAGATGGATATCGGTTATTGGCTGAGCCGCCCGCAAGCGAACTGGCGGCAGCGCGCCGCGCAGTTGGCCAAACGCCTGCCGCAACGTGCGGGGCAAGTCGACGTCGAGCTGGCGCCGCGTCTGTTGGCACAGGCATTTACCGATCGCATCGCCCAGCGGCGTGGCCAGGACGGCCGCTACCTGCTGGCCAACGGCCTGGGCGCGGCGATGAATCAGGACGAGGCGCTGTCGCGCGCCCCCTGGCTGATCGTTCCCAGCCTGTTGCAGGGCCACAACAGCCCCGATGCGCGTATCCTGCTGGCGCTGCCGGTGGACATCGAAGCGCTGGCGGCGCAGCTGCCGGCGATGGTCATGCAGCGCACGGCGGTGGAGTGGGATGAAGAAAAGGGCACGCTGCGCGCCTGGAAACGCCAGCAGATCGGCCGTCTGACGCTGCGCGCTCAGCCGCTGGCCAAACCGGCGGACGAAGAGCTGCAGCAGGCGCTGCTCGACTGGGTGCGCGCGCAGGGGTTGGCGGTGCTCAACTGGGAGGGCGCCGCTGAACAATTGCGGGTGCGCCTGCAGTGCGCGCAAGCCTGGCTGCCGGAGGCGGAATGGCCGGCGATGGATGAAGAGCCGCTGCTGGCGGCGCTGGAGCAGTGGCTGTTGCCGTCGCTGAACGGCGTGCGCGATCTGCGCGGCTTGAAGCAGGTCAACATCGCCGAGGCGCTGTCCCGCCTGCTGGACTGGCAGCAAAAGCAGCGGCTGGATAATGCGTTACCCACTCATTACACTGTGCCGACCGGTAGCCGCCTGCCGATCCGTTATGAGGCCGGTAAACCGCCGGCGCTGGCGGTGCGCTTGCAGGAGGTTTTCGGCGAGCAGCGCAGCCCGATGTTGGCGGAGGGTCGCATCCCGGTGGTGCTTGAGTTACTCTCACCGGCGCACCGGCCGTTGCAAATCACCGGCGATCTGGCGGCCTTCTGGCAAGGCGCCTACCGCGAGGTGCAAAAAGAGATGAAGGGCCGCTACCCGAAACACGTGTGGCCGGACGATCCGGCCACGGCGGTACCGACGCGCCGAACGAAGAAATATCAGTAGGTCGCGATCATTCAAGGTTTGGAATTCAGATGTTTCTTCTGGTCAGCGCTGCGGCGTCGGCACAGATTAAGCGACTAATCATGGCCGGCAGTGTCGGCAAGCTCGGAGAACAACAGCCATGGCTGGGGATGACCGCGAGCCCATCGGGCGCAAAGGAAAACAACCAAAAAGCACCGCGTCGCGCAAGCCGCCGCGCCGTCGCCGAGACGACGATTATGACGATTACGAAGAAGACGAGTATGACGATGATGAGTATGAAGAGGAGGAGGAACGCATGCCGCGTAAGGTAAAAGCGACTCCGCCGCGTAAAAAACGCCGCTGGCTCGGCCTGATTATCAAACTGATCCTGGTGCTCGCCGTCTTGTTGGCGATCTATGGCGTCTACCTGGACTCGCAGATCCGCAGCCGCATCGACGGCAAAGTCTGGCAGCTGCCGGCGGCGGTGTACGGCCGCATGGTCAACCTGGAACCGGGCATGCCGTACAGCAAGAAGGAGATGGTCAACCTGCTGGAAGGCATGCAGTATCGCCAGGTCAGCCGCATGACGCGTCCGGGCGAGTTTACCGTACAGGCCAACAGCATCGAGATGCTGCGTCGCCCGTTCGACTTCCCGGACGGTAAAGAAGGGCAGATCCGCGCCCGCCTCGATTTCCAGAACAACCGTTTGGCGAAGATCGAAAACCTGGACAGCGGCCGCAGCTTCGGCTTCTTCCGCCTCGATCCGCGTCTTATCACCATGCTGCAGTCGCCGAACGGTGAACAGCGCCTGTTCGTGCCGCGTTCCGGTTTCCCGGATCTGTTGGTGGACACGCTGATCGCCACGGAAGACCGCCACTTCTACGAGCATGACGGCATCAGCCCATACTCCATCGGCCGCGCGGTGCTGGCCAACCTGACCGCCGGCCGTGCGGTGCAGGGCGGCAGTACCCTGACGCAGCAGCTGGTGAAGAACCTGTTCCTGACCAACGAACGTTCGCTATGGCGTAAGGCCAACGAAGCCTATATGGCGCTGTTGGTGGATTACCGTTACAGCAAAGACCGCATCCTGGAGCTGTATCTGAACGAGGTGTACCTCGGCCAGAGCGGCAGCGACCAGATCCGCGGTTTCCCGCTGGCCAGCCTGTATTACTTCGGTCGCCCGGTGGATGAGCTGAGCCTCGATCAACAGGCGTTGCTGGTCGGCATGGTCAAGGGCGCGTCGCTGTATAACCCGTGGCGTAACCCGAAACTGGCGCTGGAACGCCGCAATCTGGTGCTCAAACTGCTGCAGAACCAGGGGGTGATCGACGGCGAGCTGTATGACATGCTGAGCGCGCGTCCGCTGGGCGTACAGCCGAAAGGCGGCGTCATTACGCCACAGCCGGCGTTTATGCAGATGGTGCGTCAGGAACTGCAAACCAGGCTGGGCGATAAGGTCAATGACCTGTCCGGCGTGAAGATCTTCACCACGCTGGATCCGGTGTCGCAAGACGCGGCGGAAAAAGCGGTTGAAGACGGCATCCCGGCGCTGCGCGCCGCGCGTCACCTGCAGGATCTGGAAGCGGCGATGGTGATCGTCGATCGCTTCAGCGGTGAAGTGCGCGCCATGGTCGGCGGCGCCAACCCGCAGTTCGCCGGTTTCAACCGCGCCATGCAGGCGCGACGCCTGGTCGGCTCGCTGGCCAAACCGCCAACGTACCTGACCGCGCTGTCCGAGCCGGACAAATACCGCCTCAACACCTGGCTGGCGGATGCGCCGCTGTCGCTGAAACAGCCCAACGGCGCCGTCTGGCAGCCGAACAACTACGATCGCAAATTCCGCGGTCAGGTGATGCTGGTGGATGCGTTGGCCAACTCGCTGAACGTGCCGACGGTGAACCTCGGCCTGTCGGTCGGGCTGGATCAGATCAGCGCCACGCTGCAACGCCTGGGGATCCCGAAAGCGGAGATCAATCCGGTGCCTTCGATGCTGCTGGGAGCGATCGGCCTGACGCCGATGGAAGTCGCGCAGGAGTACCAGACCATCGCCAGCGGCGGTAACCGTGCGCCGCTGTCGGCGGTGCGTTCGGTGATCGCCGAAGACGGCACCGTGCTGTACCAGAGCTTCCCGCAGGCGGAGCGCATGGTGCCGGCGCAGGCCGCTTACCTGACGCTGTACGCGATGCAGCAGGGCGTGGCGCGCGGGACCTCCCGCTCGCTGTCGGTGAAGTTCCCGAACTACAACCTGGCGGCGAAAACCGGTACCACCAACGATCTGCGCGACAGCTGGTTCGCCGGCATCGACGGCAAGGAAGTGGCGATCGCCTGGGTCGGGCGCGATAACAACGGCCCGGCCAAGCTGACCGGCGCCAACGGCGCGTTGACCCTGTATCGCCGCTATCTGGAAAACCAGACGCCGCTGCCGCTGATGCTGCAGCCGCCGGAAGGCATTAACCAGATGAGCATCGACTCTGCCGGCAACTTTATCTGCGGCGGCGGCAGCTGGCGCACCATCCCGGTCTGGACCGACAATCCGCAGGGATTGTGCCAGGCCAGCCAGGCGGCGGTGCAGCAACAGCAGCAACAGCAACAACCGGCGGCGGGTGAGCAAAAAGATGGCGATGGCGTCGCCGGCTGGATCAAGGATATGTTCGGCCAGTAATCGCTACCGGGGCGTCGGCCCCGGTGAAAGTTTTTTCTTTGTTATTAAGCCCGTAACCTTGGTTGCGGGCTTTTTTATTTTTCTGCTCGTTTTATTTCCCTGCTAACCGCAAGGCTAAGCGTCTAATCCTTAACCTATTTGCCCTATGAATTCGGCTTGCAGTTTAATTTGGCTTCTGCATAAAATGCGACGCTTATAATAATTATTATCGTTTACATTCGTCATTTAATTATTCATCAGAGAAATCAACTATGCCGACCAAGCGTCTTCCATCATTCGCGGCCAAGCAGGGCCGCCTCCCCGTCAGCGCGTTAGCGATCACCGTCGCCGCGGCGCTGGGCACGCTGGCGATGCCGGCCTTTTCCGCCGACGCCAAGTCGTCCGCCAAGGAAGACACGATTACCGTTGTGGGCGGCAGCAATACCGCCCAGCAGGAAAGCGCCTGGGGGCCGGTCGGCACCTATGTCGCCAAACGCAGCGCCACCGGCACCAAAACCGATACGCCGATCGAAAAGAACCCGCAGTCCGTTTCCGTGGTGACGCGTGAAGAGATGGACATGCGCCAGCCGGATACGGTGAAGGGCGCGCTGGCCTATGCGCCGGGCGTATTCGCCAGCCGCGGCAGCTCCACGACCTATGACGCGGTGGCAATCCGCGGCTTCCCGGCTACCAACACCACCCAGTATCTGGATGGCCTGCGGTTGCTGGGCGACAACTACAGCGAAGCGTCCATCGATCCTTATTTCCTCGAACGTGCCGAGCTGCTGCGGGGCCCGGTCTCGGTGCTGTACGGTAAAAGCAACCCGGGCGGTTTGGTCTCGATGGTCAGCAAGCGGCCAACCACCGAGCCGCTGCGCGAAATCCAGTTCAAAATGGGTACCGATAACCTGTTCCAGACCGGTTTCGATTTCAGCGACGCGCTGGACGATCAGGGCATTTATTCCTATCGCCTGACCGGCCTGGCGAAAGACAGCGATACGCAGCAGAACATGAGCAAAGAGAAGCGCTATGCGATCGCGCCGTCCTTTAGCTGGCGCCCGGATGACAAAACCAACTTCACGCTGCTGGCCAACATTCAAAACGATCCCTATACCGGTTATTACGGCTGGTTGCCGAAGCAGGGCACGCTGATCCCGTTGCCGGACGGCAGCAAACTGCCGACCGATTTCAACGAAGGCGAAGCCAGCAACTATATGGCGCGCAAGCAGCGGATGATCGGGTACAGCTTCGAACACGCCTTCAACGATACCTGGGCGGTGCGCCAGAACCTGCGTTATATGCAGGTGGACACCGATATGAAGAGCATTTACGGGTTCGGCTTGTCATCACCGACGACGATCAATCGCGCTTACGTTCAGTCGAAAGAACACCTGAACAATTTTGCGGTTGATACTCAGGCGCAGGCGAAGGTGAAAACCGGCGATATCGACCATACGCTGTTGTTTGGCGTAGATTATTCGCGTATGCGCAACGATATCAATTCCGACTATGGTTCCGCAGACGGCCTGAGCATGACCCAGCCGCAGTATGGCAATGATGTGGTCAATATCAACTTCCCATACAAGTACTTGAACCGTCAGGAGCAAACCGGCCTGTATGTGCAGGAGCAAGGGGAGTGGAACCAGTGGCTGTTGACGCTGGGCGGGCGCTATGACTGGGCGAAAACGTCGGCCAATAACCGCGTTCTCGGGTACACCAACGAACGCTCCGATGGGCAGTTTACCTGGCGCGGCGGATTGAATTACCTGTTCGACAACGGCGTGACGCCGTATTTCAGCTACAGCGAGTCGTTTGAACCGACCCTCGATACGTCAATCAATGGCCAGACCTTTAAGCCCTCGATCGGCAAGCAGTATGAAGCCGGTGTGAAATACGTGCCGAAGGATCGCCCAATCGTGCTGACCGGCGCGCTGTACCAGCTGACCAAGAACAACAACCTGACGCCGGATCCGGATAACGCGCAGTTCAGCGTGCAGAGCGGCGAGATCCGTTCGCGCGGTGTGGAGCTGGAAGCCAAGGCGGCATTGAATGCCAACGTCAACCTGATCGCCTCCTATACCTATACCGATGCGAAGTACACCAAGGACAATACCTATCAGGGCAAACCGACCGTCGAGGTGCCGAAACATATGGCGTCGCTGTGGGCGGATTATACCTTCCACGAAACGGCGGTGAGCGGCCTGACGCTGGGTTCCGGCGTGCGTTACGTCGGTTCCAGCTCGAGCTTCAACAGCGATAACTCCACCTTCAAGGTGCCGGACTACACGCTGGTGGACGCGACCATTAAATACGATCTGGCGCGCTTTGGCCTGCCGGGCTCGTCCGTGGGCGTCAACATCAATAACCTGTTCGACAAGACCTACGTGTCGAGCTGCTACCGCGACTACGCCTGCTACTGGGGCGCAGAACGCCAGGTGGTCGCCACCGCAACCTTCCGTTTCTAACCGGATAGCCGGGGCGGCGCCGCGTCGCCCCGGACAAAGCAGGATCTATGCAGGACAAACTTCTTAATCCCGGCGCGACCTTCGCGCTGGATAACGCCAGTTTCGCCGTCCCCGGCCGGGTGCTGCTGCAACCGCTGTCGCTCAGTTTTCCCCAGGGCAACGTCTGCGGCCTGATCGGCCATAACGGTTCCGGTAAATCCACCCTGTTGAAACTGCTCGGGCGGCACCATGCGCCCAGCGGCGGCCAGGTACTGCTCAATCGGCAGCCGTTGGCGCAGTGGGACAGCAAATCCTTCGCCCGCCAGGTGGCCTACCTGCCGCAGCAGTTGCCGGCGGCGGAAGGCATGACGGTGCGCGAACTGGTGGCCGTCGGGCGCTATCCGTGGCATGGCGCGCTGGGGCGGTTTGGCGCCAACGATCGCCAATTGGTGGAAGAGGCCATTTCACTGGTGGGGCTGAAGCCGTTCGCCAACCGCTTGGTGGACAGCCTGTCCGGCGGCGAGCGCCAACGCGCCTGGCTGGCGATGATGGTGGCGCAGGACAGCCGCTGCCTGCTGCTCGACGAACCGACCTCGGCGCTGGACATCGCGCATCAGGTTGAGGTGTTGGCGCTGATCCAGCGCTTGAGCCGCGAACGCGATCTCACGGTGATCGCCGTGCTGCACGACATCAACATGGCGGCGCGCTACTGCGACCATTTGGTGGCGCTGCGCGGCGGTGAAATGATCGCCCAGGGCGGCCCGCTGGAACTGATGCAGGGGCCGGTGCTGGAGCAAATTTACGGTATTCCTATGGGCACGTTGCCGCACCCGAGCGGCGGCGCGCCGGTGAGTTTTGTCTACTGATGTCCTCTGCATTCACTTCTTCTCACGATCCGCTGCGCCGCCGTCTGTTGATGGCGCTGGCGCTGTCGCCGCTGTTGGGAGCGTGGCCCGGGCGAGCGGCGGATACGCCGCCGGATATCGCGCGCGTTGCGGCGCTGGAATGGCTGCCGATCGAGCTGCTGTTGGCATTGGGCGTAACGCCGCTGGCGGTGGCCGATGTGCATAACTACAACCTGTGGGTGGCGGAGCCGAAGCTGCCGGCGACGGTGGTCGACGTCGGCCAGCGCACCGAACCTAACCTCGAACTGCTGCAGCAGCTCCAGCCTTCGCTGGTGTTGCTGTCGCAGGGCTATGGCCCGACGCCGCGCAAAATCCAACCCATCGCGCCAACCATGAGCTTCGGCTTCAACGACGGCAGCGGCAAACCGCTGACCGTCGCCCGTCAGTCGCTGCTGGCGCTGGGCCAGCGGTTGGGCATAGAAAGCCGGGCGGTAAACCACCTGGCGCAGTTCGACAGTTTTATGCAGGATGCGCGTCAGCGCCTGCAAAGCTACACCCGCCAACCGTTGCTGCTGTTTTCACTGATCGACACGCGTCATGCGTTGATCATCGGCCAGAAAAGCCTGTTCCAGGAAGCGATGGACCAACTGGGCATCCGCAATGCCTGGCAGGAGCCAACCGACTTTTGGGGCACGGCGGTGGTGGGGATTGAACGGTTGGCCTCGGTGCGTAACGCCCGGGTCATCTATCTCGATCACGGCAATCAGGCGATGATGGACAAGGTCAGCGCGACGCCGCTGTGGCAGTCATTGCCCTTCGTGCGGCAAAACCAGCTGCGGCAGGTGCCGGCGGTGTGGTTCTATGGCGCCACGCTGTCGACGATGCGGTTTTGCCGCCTGTTGGCGCAGGCTCAGGAGAGTGCGTCATGAATGCGGGCATCCGGAAATTGCCGCTGACGCTGATCCTGCTGTTGCTGGCGGCGGCAGGTGGCCTGACGATATACAACCTGACGCAGCAGCTGCCGCCGGCGCAATGGGCGCGGGCGCTCAGCGCGCCGGACATCGACGACGTGCGGCAAATGCTGTTCCATTACAGCCTGCTGCCGCGGTTGACGGTGTCGCTGTTGGCCGGCGCCGGCCTGGGCTTGGTCGGCGTGCTGTTCCAGCAGGTGTTGCGCAATCCGTTGGCGGAACCGTCGACGCTCGGCGTGGCCGCCGGCGCGCAGCTCGGCCTGACCATCGCCACGCTGTGGGTGCTGCCGGGGGGGGAATTCACCCGCCAGCTGGCCGCTATGGTGGGCGCGATTGTGGTGGGCGGGCTGGTGTTCGGCGTCGCCTGGGGCAAGCGTATGTCGCCGGTCACGCTGATTCTAGCCGGGCTGGTGCTGGGGCTGTACTGCGGCGCGGTCAACAGCCTGTTGGCGCTGTTTCATTACGATCAGCTGCAGGGCATGTTCCTGTGGGGCACCGGCGCGCTGAACCAACAGGATTGGAGCGCCGTACAGTTCCTCCTGCCGCGTTTGCTGGTGGCAGGCCTGCTGGCGGCGCTGTTGCTGCGCCCGCTGACGCTGCTGGGGCTGGACGACGGCGTGGCGCGCAACCTGGGGCTGGGGCTGTCGATGGCGCGCTTCTGCGCCCTGGGGGTGGCCATTATCTTCAGCGCCATGCTGGTGAGTGCGGTGGGCGTTATCGGCTTTATCGGCCTGTTTGCGCCGCTGATGGCGAAGATGCTGGGCGCGCGCCGCCTGGCGCACCGCATGATGCTGGCGCCGTTGCTGGGGGCGCTGCTGCTGTGGCTGACCGATCAGGTGATGCTCGGGGTGACGCAGGTGTGGCGCGAGATCCCGACCGGTGCGGCCACCGCACTGTTCGGCGCGCCGCTGCTGTTGTGGCTGCTGCCGCGTTTGCGCAGCGCCGCTACGCCGCCGCCGATGAACCTTGGCGACAAGGTGCCTGCCGAACGCGGGAATCTGCCTGGCTGGGCAGCGCTGGCCGGCGTCGTGCTATTGATCGGCCTGACGCTGGCGCTGATGCTGGGCAAAAACGCCGGCGGCTGGCACTGGAGCCTGGGTGCGGAGCTGGACGCGTTGCTGCCGTGGCGTTGGCCGCGGGCGCTGTCGGCGCTGGCGGCGGGCATGATGCTGGCGGTCGCCGGCACGCTGATCCAGAAGCTGACCGGCAACCCGATGGCCAGCCCGGAAGTGTTGGGCATCAGTTCCGGCGCCGCTTTTGGCGTCGTGATGATGCTGTTTATGGTGCCGGGCGACGCCTTCGTTTGGCTGCTGCCCGCCGGCAGTTTGGGGGCGGCCGCGACGCTGCTGATCATCATGATCGCCGCAGGCCGCGGCGGTTTCTCGACTGAGCGCATGTTGCTCGCCGGTATCGCGCTCAGCACCGCCTTTACCACCGTCATCTTCCTGCTGTTGGCCAGCGGCGATCCGCGTATGGGGGGCTTGCTGACCTGGCTCTCCGGTTCAACCTATTCGGTTGAGCCGGCGCAGGCGCTGCGCACCGCGCTGGTGGCCGCCGGCCTGATGGTATTGGCGCCGCTGTGCCGTCGCTGGCTGACCATTCTGCCGCTCGGCGGCGCCACCGCCCGCTCGGTGGGGATTGCGCTGACGCCGGCGCGGTTGACCATTCTGTTGCTGGCCGCCACGCTGACCGCCATGGCGACCCTGACCGTGGGGCCGCTGAGCTTTGTCGGGCTGATGGCGCCGCATATGGCGCGCATGTTGGGCTTCCGCCGCGCGCTGCCGCAGATGGTGATCGCCGCGCTGTTGGGCGGTTTGCTGATGGTATTTGCCGACTGGTGCGGGCGGATGCTGCTGTTTCCGTATCAGATCCCCGCCGGGTTACTGGCGACCTTTATCGGCGCGCCGTACTTCGTTTATCTGTTGCGTAAGCAGACGTCGTAAGCTTCATCCCTACTTTGCTTTCTCCGCCATCAAGGGCCCAGCGTTGCTGGGCCTTTTTTCAACGCCTTGCAAGGCGTTGCGTGTCGCTGCGCAAGAAAGACATTTAACGTGAAAAGGAACGCGGGAAGAGAGGGGGAGGTGAATATACTGCGTGCGGGTGCTCTGGATCTTTGTCTCTGGAGCCTGCGTGAAAGATACAAAGAGAAAAGCCCCGAGTCGATATCCATCAACCCGAGGCCTACTCTAACGCGTGACAACGTTAAGTTAGCCTCTTACCCGCCGCGAGGCAAGGAGAAGAAGGCATGATGCCGAACAAACGGAGCCTGTTAAAATTGGTGGTTATTTGTGCCACGGTAATATCACTGGCATGGATAACCCGCAGCACGCTGTGTGAACTGCGTATCCGATCGGGCACTACGGAGGTTGCGGCCATTTTGGCTTACGAATCCGAACGGTAAGACAACCCGGCGGCGGGGGCTTTGCCTCCGCCGGCCGGCAGTTGATGCGTTGATCCATGAGCACCCATCTGCTCAAAAAAAACGGCGAGCCCAGGCTCGCCGTTTTCATGTTGATGTCGGGGCTTATTTCAGGCCGGCGGCATCGCGCAGCAGTGCGGCTTTGTCGGTTGCTTCCCATGGGAAGTGTTCGCGGCCGAAGTGGCCGTAGGCGGCGGTTTCGCGGTAGATCGGCTGCAGCAGATCCATCATCTGGATCAGGCCGTATGGGCGCAGATCGAAGAATTCGCGCACCAGCAGCGTCAGCTGTTCGGTTGGCACTTTCTCGGTACCGAAGGTTTCCACCATGATGGAGGTCGGTTCCGCTACGCCGATAGCGTAAGACACCTGAATCTCGCAGCGATCGGCCAGGCCGGCGGCAACGATGTTTTTCGCCACATAGCGCGCCGCGTAAGCCGCGGAACGGTCAACCTTGGACGGATCCTTACCGGAGAAGGCGCCGCCGCCGTGGCGCGCCATGCCGCCGTAGGTGTCGACGATGATCTTACGGCCGGTCAGGCCGCAGTCGCCCATCGGGCCGCCGATAACGAAACGGCCGGTCGGGTTGATGTGGTATTTGGTGCCCGCCGTCAGCCATTCCGCCGGCAGTACCGGCTTGATGATCTCTTCCATCACCGCTTCTTGCAGATCTTTCAGCGAGATGTCTTCAGAGTGCTGGGTGGACAGCACCACGGCGTCGATGCCGACGATTTTGCCGTCGTCGTACTGGAAGGTCACCTGGCTCTTCGCATCCGGGCGCAGCCACGGCAGGGTGCCGTTTTTACGCACTTCGGACTGGCGCTGCACCAGACGGTGCGCGTAGGTGACAGGTGCAGGCATCAGCACGTCGGTTTCGTTGGTGGCGTAGCCAAACATCAAGCCCTGATCGCCGGCGCCCTGTTCGAGAGGATCGGTACGATCAACGCCCTGATTGATATCCGGGGATTGCTTGCCGATAGCGCTCAATACTGCACAGGAGTTGGCGTCAAAGCCCATGTCCGAATGAACGTAGCCGATCTCGCGCACGGTCTTGCGGGTAATCTCTTCGATATCGACCCAGGCGCTGGTGGTGATTTCACCGCCGACCAAGACCATGCCGGTTTTCACGTAGGTTTCGCAGGCGACGCGCGCCTTCGGATCTTGTTCCAGGATGGCGTCGAGGACGGCATCGGAGATCTGATCGGCGATTTTATCGGGATGTCCTTCGGAGACGGATTCGGACGTGAAGAGGTGTTTAGCCATTGTGTTCTTTACCTTGCATAAGACGGGTTAGAAATTACTGCACAGCGCTGGAGATCCGGCATCGAAGCGAAGGGTCTTCCGCTGATGGCGCGAGATGCATCCTGCAACGCCCCTCAGGCAAAGCCGTTAAGCAGTTTATCAGTTAACCAGTATAGATGGATTAACATCTGGACGTCTATTTTAGGTCAGGGTTTAGCCAGATTGCCAGTAATTTTTTGCGCTTTCGCTCTTTTGCGCAAACGGGTTGGCGCCATTTTCATCGCTTGAAACAGTTTTCGGCGAATTTTCATTTTGCTTTTTCACCTGCTTACCGGTATAAACTGCGCGCGCGGTTCATTTGCTGCACAGTACGGCGGTCTGGCGTGGTGGAAGGTGCGATTAACTTCCGCTTTGCATTCGCCGGCGTTGCGCTATTATCCGTCGCGGGCGTTCGCCGTAAGCGCCGCCGCTTCATCGAACGGTCACGTTCTTACACTATTTTAGAGGCTGGGTCGTTCACTCCGAACGGCGCGCGTGGAGGTGGTTGGATTAATGATCCGTTGTCTACCGGTTGTTGGTTCTCAACAGCAGTGCCGTTCTGGCGCACATTCTTCTGCTATTTCCCGTCTTGTCTCTCTGTCACTTACCAGGTGCGATAAACACTTGGCCGCTACTCAGGATTCTCGGGCCGGCTAACGGTCGTCTGAAGAACTGAACAAGGGTAGCCTGCAGCCTTCCTGTGGGATGTTTCTTGGCCCGATTCACGAGGTTTGAACAGGGTGTCTTACAATTATATGAGTGATAAACCGATCGCTGACCGCGAACGGCAGTTCTCTTCGCTGCCGCCGGCGCGGCTTGTTGGGTTGTTCTCGCGGGTTGTAGCTGCGATAGTGGCTGACGGTTTCGTCAGTAGGGAATGTGAGGCGAACCATGTCTGATGATCTGTTGATTCACCGTCCGCCGGTTGCGGGCGAGTCTTTATCTTTGCGCTCCATGCAGGAGGTTGCCATGAATGATCGTAATGCCAGCAAGATGCTGCGTACTTATAACGTCGCCTACTGGGGCAACAATTACTATGACGTCAACGAGCTGGGCCATATCAGCGTGTGCCCGGATCCGGATGTCCCGCAGGCGCGCGTCGATCTGGCAGAACTGGTGAAAACGCGCCAGAAAGACGGCCAACGTCTGCCGGCGCTGTTCTGCTTCCCGCAGATCCTTCAGCATCGCCTGCGTTCGATCAACGCCGCGTTCAAACGCGCGCGTGAATCCTTCGGCTACCAGGGCGGTTATTTCCTGGTGTATCCGATCAAGGTGAATCAACACCGCCGCGTGATTGAATCGCTGGTGAATTCCGGCGAACCGCTGGGGCTGGAAGCCGGCTCCAAGGCCGAGCTGATGGCGGTGCTGGCGCATGCCGGCATGACCCGCTCGGTGATTGTCTGTAATGGTTATAAAGATCGTGAATACATTCGCCTGGCGTTGATCGGGGAAAAGCTGGGGCACAAGGTGTACCTGGTGATCGAGAAAATGTCCGAGATCAACCTGGTGCTGGAAGAGGCCGAACGGCTGAACGTCATACCACGCCTGGGCGTGCGTGCGCGTCTGGCGTCGCAAGGCTCCGGCAAATGGCAGTCGAGCGGCGGCGAAAAATCCAAATTCGGTCTGGCGGCAGTGCAGGTGCTGAAGCTGGTGGAGACCCTGCGCGAAGCGGGCCGTCTCGACAGCCTGCAGCTGCTGCACTTCCACCTGGGCTCGCAGCTGGCCAACATTCGCGATATCGCCACCGGCGTGCGCGAATCGGCGCGCTTCTACGTTGAGCTGCACAAGCTGGGCGTCAACATTCAGTGCTTCGACGTGGGCGGCGGTTTGGGCGTCGACTACGAAGGCACCCGCTCGCAGTCCGATTGCTCGGTCAACTACGGCCTGAACGAATACGCCAACAACGTGATTTGGGGCATCGGCGACGCCTGTAACGAACACGGCCTGCCGCACCCGACGGTGATCACCGAGTCCGGCCGCGCCGTGACTGCGCACCACACGGTGCTGGTCTCCAACGTGATCGGCGTCGAGCGCAACGAGTTCAGCGAACCGCAGCCGCCGGAAGCCGATGCCCCGCGCGCGCTGGAAAGCATGTGGGAAACCTGGCTGGAAATGAACGAGCCGGAAAACCGCCGCTCGCTGCGCGAATGGTTGCACGACAGCCAGATGGATCTGCACGACGTGCATACCCAATATGCGCACGGCATGCTGGACCTGACCAAGCGCGCCTGGGCCGAGCAGCTGTATCTGAACATCTGCAACAAGATCCAGCAGCAGCTCGATCCGAGCAACCGCGCACACCGCCCGATCATCGACGAGCTGCAAGAGCGCATGGCGGACAAGTTCTACGTCAACTTCTCACTGTTCCAGTCGATGCCGGATGCCTGGGGTATCGACCAGCTGTTCCCGGTGCTGCCGCTGGAAGGGCTGGATAAACCGCCGGAAGGCCGCGCTGTGCTGCTCGATATCACCTGCGACTCCGACGGCACCATCGACCATTACGTCGACGGCGACGGCGTGGCGACCACCATGCCGATGCCGCCGTACGATCCGGAGAACCCGCCGGCGCTGGGCTTCTTCATGGTCGGCGCGTATCAGGAGATCCTCGGCAACATGCACAACCTGTTCGGCGACACCGCCTCGGTTGACGTGTACGTGTTCCCGGACGGCAGCGTCGAGACCGAGCTGTCCGACGAGGGCGACACCGTGGCGGATATGCTGGAGTACGTGCAGCTCGATCCGAGCGCGCTGCTGTCCAAATTCCGCGATCAGGTCAAAGAAACCGATCTGGACAGCGAGCTGCAGGCGCAGTTCCTGGAAGAGTTTGAGGCCGGTCTGTACGGTTATACGTATCTGGAAGACGAGTAACCGCCTTCTTCATGGGGGGCGATATCGGCCCCCTTGAAGCATGGATAAAATGCGGCCATAATCTGCCGTATCGGTAGCACCGAAACACACATCGAATAAATCCCTTTCTCGTCGGGCTAACGACGCGGGAGGGATTTTTTTTTGTAACGGCCCGGCGTCTGCGCCCGGCAACTTGTTGAACTACGAGGGTTTACTATGAGCACCTTAGGCCATCAGTCCGATAATTCATTAGTGTCCAACGCCTTTGGTTTCCTGCGCTTTCCGCTGAACTTCATGCCTTACGACAGCGATGCAGAGTGGGTCATCACCGGCATTCCGTTTGACATGGCGACCTCCGGTCGCGCCGGCGGCCGTCATGGCCCGGCGGCCATCCGCCAGGTGTCCACCAACCTGGCCTGGGAAGGCAACCGTTGGCCGTGGAGCTTCGATCTGCGCGATCGTCTGAACGTGGTTGACTGCGGCGACATCGTGTTCAACTTCGGCGATGCGCAGGACATGAGCGACAAGCTGCAGGCGCATGCGGAGAAACTGCTGAAGGCCGGTAAGCGCATGCTCTCGTTCGGCGGCGATCACTTTGTCACCCTGCCGCTGCTGCGCGCGCACGCCAAGCATTTCGGCAAGCTGGCGCTGGTGCACTTCGACGCCCATACCGATACCTACGCCAACGGCAGCAAGTTCGACCACGGCACCATGTTCTATCATGCGCCGAACGAAGGCCTGATCGACCCGCATCACTCGGTGCAGATCGGCATTCGCACCGAGTTCGATCACGACAATGGCTTTACCGTACTGGACGCCGCGCAGGTGAACGATCGCAGCGTGGACGACCTGCTGACTCAGATCAAGGGCATCGTCGGCGATATGCCGGTGTACCTGACCTTCGACATCGACTGCCTGGATCCGGCGTTCGCACCGGGCACCGGCACGCCGGTGATCGGCGGCCTGACCTCCGATCGCGCGCTGAAACTGGTGCGCGGCATGCAGTCGCTGAACATCGTCGGCATGGACGTAGTGGAAGTGGCGCCGGCTTATGATCAGTCCGAGATCACCGCGCTGGCCGCGGCGACCCTGGGTCTGGAAATGCTGTACCTGCAGGCGGCCAAGAAACACGCCTGACGCTTGGCCACGCCTCGCTGAAAAAGCGGCTCTCATCGTATGGGGGCCGCTTTTTTTATTTCTTTTTTCGCCATCCGTGCGGCGATTTTCAGTCTGTTGCAACGCCTTTGCGCAATTTTGCGCAGAAATGAAACGGAGTCAGTAAAAAGGAATCGGGATAACGGGGAGGATGAATATACTGCGCGCGGGTGCTCTGGATCTTTGTATCTAGAGTCTGCGTGAAAGGTACAAAGAGAAAAGCCCCGAGTCGATATTCATCAACCCGAGGCCTACTCTAACGCCAGCAACGTTAAGTTAGCCTCTTACCCGCCGCGAGGCAAGGAGAAGAAGGCATGATGCCGAACAAACGGAGCCTGTTAAAACTGGTGGTTATTTGTGCCACGGTAATATCACTGGCATGGATAACCCGTAGCACGCTGTGCGAGCTGCGGATCCGATCGGGCACTACGGAGGTTGCGGCCATTTTGGCTTACGAATCCGAACGGTAAGGCAACCCGGCGACGGGGGATATCCCCCGTCTGCTGGTTGTTGGCGTCCAGATCCATGAGCACCCTCTCAACGCGTTCGGTTTGCCGCCGTAGAACACGGTGAAACGGATTTATGCCCGTTTCACCTGCCGCGTCAGCAACATACGGCTAAACAGCGCGCCGCCCGCCAGCAGCGTCAACAGCTGTGAGGCAATCAGCACCGCAAAGCCCGAGGACACCTTGCCCTGGCTGGCCATCACCATGCCCATCGCCATCGGCACGAACGCCGAGAACAGATTGCCGATGCCGTTGATCAGCCCATAGGCGCTGCCGACCGCCTCCGGCCGCGCATAATGCTGGAGCAGCGTGGGGATCGCCGCGCCCTGCGCACCCCAACAGGCGTTGGCCGCCAGCAGGAAGAAGGCGATCCAACCAAGCTGATGGCTGTTCATTACGCCATAGATGCACAGTGCGGTCGCCGCGCCGCCAAAGACGAAGATCAGCGGCGCCTGATAGGGGCGGATACGATCGAGCAACGCGCCGCCGAGGTATTTGGAGGCGATGCTGACGATGAACGGCAGCGCCGCCATCCAGCCCATTTGCTTGATGGAGAACCCCTTTTCATCGGTCAGGTAAGCCGGCAGCCAGGCGCTGGAGCCCCACAGGTAGCTGAGCGTGGCGATCTCGATCAGCAGGATCCAGCCGAGCATCGGCGTGCGCCAGGCCAGCGCAAAGGTGTGCCAGACGCGGCTTAGCACCGGTTGCGAATCGGCAGGGCGTGAAGAAGATGAGGGTAAGGCGAGCGGATGAACGAACAACCGCACCAGCGCCAGGCCCAGCAGCAGGTTGAGCAGCGCCAGCAGGTGAAACGACATCGCCCACCCGAAGTGCGCCATCAGAAAACTCACCAGCGGAAAGCCGAGCACCAGCCCCAACGAGACGCCCAGCGCGCTGACCGCGTTGGGCTTGCCGCGCTCGTCGGCGGCGAAATGATCGCTGATGTACATGGTTTTCAGCGAGAACAGCGGCCCTTCGCTGACGCCAAGCAGCGCGCGCACCGCGCACAGCAACAGCAGCGATCCCGCCAGCGGCGAGGCGGCGGTGAGCAGCGCCCACAGCACCACGCTCAGCGTCAGCGCGCGGCGGTAACCCATCAGCGTTTCCAGAAACGGCGTCAGCAACATGGCGGACAGGCCGTAACCGAGTAAAAACACCGTCATCAGCGTGCCCTGGTGAGCGCGGTCACCGCCGAGTTGAAAGTGTTGCAGGAAGTCGGGATTGACCAACATCACGGCGATATTAACCCGATCCGCATAGGCGATAACGATCAGAAACAGCAGGGCGATCACCCCAAACCAGCGTTGACGTTGTTGCACGGCGCGTTCCTCAGTGCGAGCGGTTGACGAATTCAGGCAGCAGTAAACTCACCCGAGGATGCCATTTGGCGCAAACGCGGGGATGGGGCTGATTGATGTAAATTTATTGTTATCAAATAGGGTGTAAATGACAGAGGGAAAACACTTTTACGCGCAATTCGCCGCAGAGATCAACGCGTTTTTTGCCATAAATTAGCGAGGGAGCGCACAACTGACATAGGTTTTTCATATCGGTGCATGATTTCGTGATCCTTCCCGCATTTGTCATTTTTAAACAACCTTTCATTAACATTTGACGTTCCGCTCGCTTGACGAAAGTTTCGCCAGACTTATAGTGGCTGTATTAAATAAGAAACTGAGTTTCATATATGAAACAATCAGATAGAGGATAAAAGCAATGAGCTGGAAGAATGTGTGCGAAGTGTCTCAGGTGAAAGAAGATTTTCCTTTCTCCGGCAAAGTGGAAGGAAAAGAGATCGGGGTGTACCTGCTCGACGGTAACTACTACGCGCTGGAAGACGTCTGCCCGCATGCTTATGCCTTGCTCAGCCAGGGGTTTGTAGACGATGGCAAGGTTGAGTGCCCGCTGCACGAAGCGCTGTTTGACGTGCGCACCGGCCAGTGCCTGCGCGAGCCGGGCGGCCGAGATCTGCAAACCTATCCCACCCGGGTGGTCGACAACCAAATCCAGATCACCTTTATCGCGGAGGAGTAATCATGCAGCACATCACCGATTTCAATCCCTGGCTGCCGGACACCCAACAAGTGACGCCAGCCCGCGAAGGCGGCAACGGTCAAATCCATCAGCCGGGCCAGTTCCGCAATGTCATCTGGCAAAACCGCGCCCGGGTGCCGGACGGTTTCGAAACCGCCCTGGTGGCGGCGCTGGAAACGATCTTCGATCAGGGGGGGGAAGAGCTGGAGCAGATCGTTAGCGCGTTGAATCAGCGTCGTCTGTTCGATCGCAGCGGCCAGCCGTGGAATGAGGCGACGTTCCGCGAATTCCTTCACGTTAACGGTTTCTGAGCGACACCCGGGAGAAGACAATGACAGCAAACACAACATCCTCCGAACAGAGCTTGCAGGACTATCTTGACCAGGGGCTGCGCGGCATGTGGTATCCGGTGCTGGCCAGCTGGGAAGTGGGCAACAACCCGGTCGGCATCACCCGCCTGGAGCAGCAAATCGTGGTGTGGCGCGACGGCGAAGGCCAGATCCACGCGCTGGAAGACCGCTGCCCGCACCGTGGCGCGCGGCTTTCCATGGGGTGGAACCTCGGCGATCGCATCGCCTGTTGGTATCACGGGGTGGAAGTCGGCGGCGACGGGACGGTGAAAGACGTGCCGGCGGTGGATCGCTGCCCGCTGGTGGGGCAAAAATGCCTGCGTTCTTACCCGGCCAAAGAAGCCTATGGCGCGGTGTTCCTCTATTTCGGCGTGACGGCGGATGAAGCGCCGGCGGAGCTGACTTTCCCGCAAGAGCTGGCGGACGAAGCGTCGTACAGTAATTTTCTGTGCACCGCCAGCTGGAACTGCAACTACCAGTACGCCCTGGAAAACGTGATGGATCCGATGCACGGCACTTACCTGCACTCCTCTTCACACTCGATGGCGGAAGGGGATCGCAAGGCGGACATGGCGCTGGAGCCGACCGACAGCGGCTTCATCTTCAAGAAAAACGGCCAGATCGGCGTCAACTTCGACTGGGTGGAATTCGGCAACAGCGGCGCGTATTGGATGCGCCTGTCGATCCCGTACAAGAAGCGTTTCGGGCCGGGCGGTCACTTCTGGATCATCGGCATGGTGGTGCCGGAAGACAAGGATCACTGCCGGGTATTCTTCTGGCGCATTCGTAAGGTCAAAGACTGGCAGCGCGACATGTGGCGCTTCATGTACCGCAATCGCCTGGAATCGTTGCATTGGGACGTGCTCGAGCAGGATCGCATCGTGCTTGAGAACATGGCGCCTAACGCCCGCGGCCGCGAATATCTGTACCAGCACGACGTCGGTCTTTCTCGCCTGCGCCGCCTGATGCAGAAAGAGGCGCAAAAACAGCTGGCGACGCTGCGCGAGCGGGAGGCGGCGCAGTGAAGGGTCTGCTGAACGATAAACGCATCGTGGTCACCGGCGCGGCGCGCGGCCTGGGCTACAGCTTCGCCGCCGCCATCGCGGCTGCCGGCGCGCAGGTGGTGATGTGCGACATTTTGGCGGATGAGCTGGCGGCGAGCGGCGCCGCGCTGCGCGAGCAGGGCGCTCAGGTGGAAACGCAAATCATCGATCTGGCATCACCGGATTCGATCCGTTCGGCGTTCGAGAAGATCGCCACAGGCGGCGGGATCGACGGGCTGGTGAACAACGCGGCGCTGGCGACCGGCGTCGGCGGTAAAACCATGATGGAATACGACATCGATCTGTGGGATCGGGTAATGCAGGTCAACGTGCGCGGCACCTGGCTGGTGAGCCAGGCGGCGGTGCCGCTGTTGGCGCGCAACCCGCACGCCAAGATCGTCAACGTGGCGTCGGACACCGCGCTGTGGGGCGCGCCGCGCCTGATGGCCTATGTTGCCAGTAAAGGCGCGCTGATCGCGATGACCCGATCGATGGCGCGTGAACTGGGGCCGCAGGGGATCTGCGTCAACGCCATCGCGCCGGGCCTGACGCGGGTGGAAGCCACCGAGTATGTCCCCGCCGAACGCCACCAGCTGTACGAGCAGGGGCGCGCGCTGGCCGGGGCGCAGCACCCGGACGATGTGAACGGTACGGTGCTTTATCTGCTGTCGCCGCTGGCGAATTTCGTCACCGGTCAACTGCTGCCGGTCAACGGCGGCTTCGTATTCAACTGACGGCCCGCAGGGCAGGCGCACAGCGCAGGAGCGAGAGATGGCGGACGAGCAAGCACAAGCATGTAAGTATCTGATCCCGGGGCTGGATCGCGGGTTGCAGTTGCTGCTGGCGTTTGGCGAGCAGCATAAGGAGATGACCTTCGCCGAGTTGCATCGCTTGGTCGATATGCCGAAGGCCACCGCTTATCGCGTGGTGCAGACGCTCGAACACTTGGGCTTTCTGGAGCGCAATCCGCGCACCAACACCTTTGCGCTCGGCATCAAGGTGCTGCGCCTCGGCTTCGAATATATCGCGTCGCTGGACGTCGCGCAGGCCGGCCAGCCGGTGATCGAGCAGCTGCGCGATCGCAGCCAGTGCAGCAGCCATCTGGCGATCCGCGACGGGCGTGATGTGATCTATATCGCCCGCGTCAGCGCTGCCGGTTCGCAGATCAATCAGGTCAGCGTCGGCACCCGCTTGCCGGTGCACCAAACCTCGCTCGGCCGCATGTTGTTGACCAGCGCGACTCGCAGTGAGTTCGAACAACTTTATCCAGACGCGCAACTGCCGGGCAATGCGCCGGGCACCCCGGCGGATCGCGAAACGCTGTGGCAGATGGTGCAGCAAGACAAGGCGCGCGGCTATGTGATCGGCGAATCGTTCTTCCGCCACGGCATCTCCTCGATCGTCTATCCGATCTTCAACCGCGAGCAGCGGGTCGAGGCGGTGGTCAGCATCATGGTGCCGTCCGATGAGATCCCGAAAGCGGATCGCGAGCGGCTGCGCATGGAAGTGCGCGACGCGGCGGAGAAAATTTCCGGCTTCCTCGGCGCGCCGCCGCAGGCCAACGTCGGCTAACCGACAGGACCGACTCTTTTACTCAGGCAGGGATAAGGCCCGCAGCAAACACGGGCCGGGGTTCAGTCATGCCTGAAAACCGTATGCAGCGAGAATGTGAGGCTGAACAATGAGCGTAATCGGAATCGAAAAACTGGAATTTGGCGTCGAAGATCTGCCAACCTGCGAAAAATTCATGCAAGATTTCGGCCTGCAGCCCGCCACGCAACATTGGGGCGAAGCGCAGCGCGAATTCACTACCCTGAGCGGGGCGCGGGTTGTCCTGCACCCGTTGCAAAGCGCGGCGCTGCCTGCGGCGTTTGAAGGCGGTTCCACCCTGCGCCGCATGACCTGGGGCGTGGCCTCGCCCGCCGAACTGGCGCGCCTGCAGCCGCGTTTGGCGTTGATGCCCGGCTTCCGTCAGGTGGGAGAAGAGTTGGAATGCCGCGATCCCAACGGCATGACGCTGCGCTTCGTCGTCAGCCGCCAGCAGGCGGTCGAGGTGCCGGTCACGCCGATCAACCAGTGGGGCGACGTGCGCCGCATCGATCAACCCAGCCCGGTCTATTCGCAGGCGCAGCCGATCAACATCGGCCACGTGGTGTTCTTCGTCGACGATCTGGCGGCGACCGAGCGTTTCTACCGCGAGCTGTTGGATTTCCAGGTTTCCGATCGCTATATCGATCGCGCCGTCTTCCTGCGCACCCAGGCGCGCGGCGGCCATCATAACCTGTTCCTGCTGAAGTTGCCGAACCGCCCACGCGGCCTGAATCACGTGGCGTTCACCGTGCGCGATATCCACGAAGTGATCGGCGGCGGCATCGCCATGAACAAAGAGCAGTGGAGCACCTTTATCGGCCCCGGCCGCCACCCGATCTCCTCGGCCTATTTCTGGTACGTCAACAGCCCGACCGGCGGCGCGTTCGAGTACTACACCAACGACGATTATCTGACGGAAAACTGGCAGCCGCGCGAGCTGGAGCATTCGCTGGTCTCCTTCACCGAATGGGCGGTAGAGGGCGGCATCGATCACGACACGCGCCGCCAGCATAAAAAAGCGGAGGCGTTATGAACCGGGCTGAACAGGCGGGCATCGTCATCGTCGGTGGCGGCCAGGCCGGCGGCTGGGCGGCCAAGACGCTGCGCGACCGCGGTTACAGCGGCCGGCTGACGGTTGTCAGCGACGAACCCTACGATTTTTACGAGCGGCCGCCGCTGTCGAAAGCGGCGTTGCTGGATGCCGCGGCTCCCCTCAGCCGGCTGTTCAGCGAACAGACGGTGGCGGAGCTGAATATCGACTGGCGCCGCCCGCTGCGCGCCGAGTCCATCGACGCCGAACAGCAAATCGTTACGCTCAGCGATGGGCAACGGCTGCAGTTCGAGCAGTTGCTGATCGCCACCGGCGGGCGGCCGCGTGTGCCGGGCGCCGCCTGGGCGCAGCACCCGCGCGTGATGACGCTGCGTTCCTGGGACGATGCGGCCCGGTTGCGGCAGGGGCTGCAGGGCTGTCGTCGCCTGGCGATCGTCGGCGGCGGTTGGATCGGGCTGGAGATCGCCGCTTCCGCGCGGCGTCTCGGCGCCGAGGTGACGGTGTTTGAACGCCAGCCAGCGCTGTGCATGCGCAGCGTCGGCGCCGATGTCTCGCAGGCGTTGTTCGAACTGCATCGCCGGCAGGGCGTCACGGTGCTGTGCGGCTGCGGTGAGATCTCGCTGGAAGATCGCGACGGCGCCGCCTGGATCGGCAGCGAAGTCAGCGATCCGCAGGCCTTCGATCTGGTGGTGGTGGGGATCGGCGTCGAGCTGAATCTCGAACTGGCGCGCAGCGCCGGGCTGGCGATCGAGTCCGGCATTGTGGTCGACGGCCAGGGGCGCACCAGCCATCCGGCGATCTTCGCCGCCGGCGACGTGGCGCGTCACCCGACGCTTGGCATGTGCCTGCAGTCCTGGGCCTACGCGCAAAATCAGGCCATCAGCACCGCCTGCGCGATGCTCGACGCCTTCGCCGCCCCGTATGACGACGTGGCCTGGCTGTGGTCGGATCAATATGACGTCAATATCCAGATCCTCGGCGTGCCGAGCGGCGGCGTGCACCATGTGGTGCGCCGCACGCCGCAGTCGCAGGTGTTCTTCACGCTGAACGCCGATCGGCAGCTGGTGCAGATGGTGGCATTCAACGACGCGCGCACCATCAAACTCGGCAAGCGTTGGCTGGCGAGCGGCCGGGTGCTGGATCCGCAGCAACTGGCGGATGCGGAGTTTTCTTTGATGGCGTTGAAATAACGCCCGAACCTCGGGAGCGTTTTATGACTACGCAAGACATTGACGCCCGCGCTGGACGGGCGGGGGAAACCGTTGCCGAAAATCCGCAGCAGCGGGTGCGCTGGTCGGTGCCGATCGCGCTGTTCGCCTGCGTGCTGCTGGCGTTTTTCGACAAGATCAGCATCGCGGCGCTGTTTTCCGACGCCGAGTTTCAGCAGGCGTTGGGCATTGGTTTTGACCCGGCGCGGCTGGGCTTGCTGATGAGCGCGTTTCTGTTCTCCTACGGCATTTCCTCAATGCTGCTCAGCGGCATCGGCGATCGGCTTAATCCGGTCAAGGTATTGATTGGCATGATGGTGGTGTGGGGCGTGCTGATGGTGTTGATGGGGCTGGTGCGTTCCTATCACGCCATGATGACGCTGCGCATCCTGCTCGGCATCGCTGAAGGGCCGTTGCTGCCGATGGCCTACGCCATTATTCGTCAGGCTTTCCCGCCGCAGCTGCAGGCGCGCGCCACCATGCTGTGGTTGCTCGGCACGCCGTTGGGGGCCGCGCTCGGCTTCCCGGTCACCCTGTACATCCTCAATACCTTCGACTGGCAGGCCACCTTCTTCTTTATGGCGTTTCTGACGTTGCCGGTGATGTTGCTGGTGCTGTTCGGCATGCGCCACCTGAACGTCTCGCGTCCGGCGGCGGCGGCCAAACCGGCGGTGTCCGAACGCAAACAGCACCGCCGCGAGCTGCTGCGCAGTCCGCACTTTTGGATGATCTGCCTGTTCAACATCGCCTTTCTGACCTACCGGTGGGGCATGAACGGCTGGTTGCCGAGCTATCTGATCAAGGGCAAAGGCATTCATCTGGAGCATGCCGGTTACCTCTCTTCGCTGCCGTTCATCGCCATGCTGCTCGGCGAAGTGCTGGGCGCCTGGCTGTCGGACAAGCTGGATCGCCGCGCGCTGGCCTGCTTCCTGTCGCTGTGCGGCGCCGGCCTCGGTCTGGCGGTGGTGTTGCACCTGCAGGGCACCTACAGCGTGATCGCCGCCATGGCCTTCAGCACCTTTATGTGGGGCGCCGGCGCGCCGAATATTTTCGCGCTGTTGGCGAAGGCCACCAGCAGCAAGGTGAGCGCCACCGCCGGCGGCATCTTCAACGGGTTGGGCAATTTTGCCGGCGCGCTGGCGCCGGTGCTGATGGGGGCGCTGATCGCCGCCACCGGCAATATGGATAACGGCCTGCTGTTCCTGGTGGTGATGGCGTTCGTCGGCTGCCTCATTCTGCTGCCGTTGCTGAGAAAGTACTGAATTAACAATTACTAAGCCCAATGGATTTCATGCTGTGGCTAGGCGGCAAGTTCGTGAGTCTCCAGGAGCTTACTGCGGTAAGTGACTGGTGCGAACGAATGCAGCCAACAACGCGACAGCGTGAAAGACGAAGGGGATAACCATTTGATTCAACAGAGGAGTGACAACATGTCTCAGGTTGAGAACAAAGCCGGCGTCAAGCCGCAGGATCTGTCGATGGAAAACTGGGTGGAGTCGCGCATCGCCCGTTTCGAGGGCCGCAAATATGACTGGAACGCGCTGAAATTCCAGGCCGACTTCGACCCGAAATACCGCCGCGCGCAGATGCGCTACATCGGCACCGGCGCCACCGGCGTGGCCAGCGATGCCAACACCATTCCGGCAGGCAACTTCACCTTCTCCACCATGGTGCTGCCGTCGAAGTGCGAGGGCCCGCTGCACCTGCACGACGACGTGGAAGAAGTGTTCTTCATGCTGAAAGGCAGCATCACGCTGATGATTCAGGATGGCGAAGAGTATTACGAAACCAGGCTGAAAGAGCGCGATCTGATCTCGGTGCCGGCGGGGGTGTATCGCGGCCTGTTCAACCACGGCGAGGAAGAGGCGCTGATGTGCGTGATGCTCGGCACCGCCAAGCCGGAGATCCCGACCTATCCGGCGGATCACCCGCTGTCCAAAGTGAAGCGCAACTGATGAACGGCCTGGCGCAACGCCAACGGGCGCGCTGCGGGGCGTACACCCTGAGCTGGCGCGAGGCCGGGCAGGGGCGGCCGGTGGTGTTGCTGCACGGCATCAGCTCCGGATCCGCCTCGTGGATCAAGCAGTTCAACGATAACGGCCTGACGGACGGCCACCGTCTGTTGGCGTGGGACGCGCCGGGCTACGGCGGCAGCCTGCCGTTGGCGGATCCGCAGGCCGATGCCGCCGGTTATGCGGCGGCGTTGGCGGCGCTGATTGATGAGCTGCAGCTGGTGCAGCCGCTGATCGTCGGCCATTCGCTGGGGGCGCTGATCGGTAGCGCCTATGCCGCCGGCTATCCGGATGGGCTGTGCGGGCTGGTGTTGGCGGATCCGGCGCAGGGCTATGCCACGGCGCCGGAGGAAAAACGCCGGCAGGTGTACGGCCAACGCCAGCAGATGATAGAGACGCTGGGGCCGGTGGGCTACGGCGAGCAGCGGGCGGCGGCCTTGCTGCGTGAAGGGGCGGATCCGCAGGATATCGCCTGGGTGCGCAACGGCATGCAGCAGCTCGATCCCGACGGTTTTCTGAGTGCCGCCTGGATGTTGGCCAACGATGATATCGGTCGCTATCTGGCGCGCTATCGCGGCCCGCTGGAGGTGTGGTGCGGTGAACAGGATCGCATTACGCCACCGGAGAAGGCGGCCGAGCTGGCGCGCGAGCAGGACGCGACGCTGCGTCTGATCGCCGCCGCCGGTCATGCCAGCTACCTCGATGCGCCGGCGTGTTTCAACCGCTATCTGCGGGACTTTACGGGAGCAATCCAACGATGAATTTTCAGCTTGAGGATCGGGTGGCGGTGGTGACCGGCGGCTCGTCGGGCATCGGTTTTGAAACCCTGAAGCTGCTGCTGGCCGAAGGGGCGAAAGTGGCGTTCTGCGGCCGCGATCAGGACAAGCTGGCCGGCGCAGCAGCCAGCCTGCGCGCGGACTTCCCGCAGGCGGATATCCTGGCGCTGCGCTGCGACGTGCTGGACGCGCAGCAGGTGGCGCAGTTCGCCGCTCAGGTGACGGCGCATTTCGGCGGCGTGGATCTGCTGATCAACAACGCCGGTCAGGGCTTCGTCGCCCATTTTGACCAGACGCCGCGCGAGGCCTGGCTGCATGAGGCCGAGCTGAAGCTGTTCGGCGTGATCAACCCGGTGCAGGCGTTCTTACCGGCGCTGGAACGATCGGCGATCGCGTCTATCACCTGCGTGAACTCGCTGCTGGCGCTGCAGCCGGAAGAGCACATGATCGCCACCTCGGCGGCGCGTGCCGCGCTGCTCAACATGACGCTGACGCTGTCGAAAGAGCTGGTGGGCAAAGGCATTCGGGTTAACTCGATCTTGCTGGGGATGGTGGAGTCGGGCCAGTGGCGCCGCCGTTTCGACGAGCGCAGCGATAAAGATCAAAGTTGGGAGCAGTGGACGGCGGCCATCGCCGAACGGCGCGGCATCCCGATGAAACGCCTGGGCAAGCCGCAGGAGCCGGCGCAGGCGCTGTTGTTCCTCGCTTCGCCGCTGGCTTCCTTTACCACCGGCGCGGCGCTGGACGTTTCCGGCGGCTTTAACCGCCATGTGTAGCAGGGGCCGAGAAAGATGAAGAAGATCATGATGATTGGCTACGGCGCGATGGCGAAGGAAGTGATCGCCCGTCTGCCGGAAGGCGTGGAGGTTGGCTGGATCCTGGCGCGCGCAGCTCATCATGCGGCGATCGCCGAGGCTTTTGACGGGCGGGTGCAGGCGCTGACCCATCCGGAGCAGTGTTCGCAGCGGCCGGATCTGGTGCTGGAGTGCGCCAGCCAGCAGGCGGTGGCGGAGTTTGGCGAGGCGGTGCTGCAGCGCGGTTGGCCGCTGGCGGTGGTCTCGACCGGCGCGCTGGCGGACGCCGCATTGCAACAGCGGCTGCAGCAGGTTTGCCGCCGCCATCACGGGCAGCTGATCGTGCTGTCCGGCGCGGTGGCGGGGATGGACGGGCTGGCGTCGGCGCGTGAAGGCGGGTTGGAGAGCGTGACCTATCAGGCCAGCAAGAGCCCGGCCAGCTGGCGCGGCAGCCCGGCGGAGCAACTGATCGACCTCGATGCGGTGCGCGAGGCGCAGGTATTTTTTGAAGGCTCGGCGCGCGAAGCGGCGCGTTTGTTCCCGGCCAACGCCAACGTGGCGGCCACTATTGCGCTCAACGGTCTGGGGATGGACGCCACCCGGGTGCGCCTGCAGGTCGATCCTGCCACCCGGCGCAATACCCATCGCCTGCAGGTGTGCGGCGACTTTGGCGAGTTTCACATTGAGCTGAGCGGCAACCCGCTGGCGAGCAATCCCAAAACATCAACCCTGGCGGCGCTGAGCGCGGTACAAGCCTGCCGCCGTCTGGTGGACGGCGGTTTTATTGCCTGAACGGCAGGAGCGGAGCATGGAACGATTGAATATTTTTGTCGCCGGGCGCTGGCGTGAAGGGCGCGGCGAAGAGATGGCTTCGGTATTCCCGGCCGACGGCAGCGTCAACGCGCGGCTGCGCGCCGCTAACGTCGAGGATGTCAACGAGGCGGTAGAGGCGGCGGAAAAGGCCTGGCGCGCGCCGGAATGGCGCGGGCTGGTGCCGCACCAACGCGCCTCAATTCTCTACCGCGTGAGCAACCTGATCCTGGCGCAGCAGGAACAGCTGGCCGAGTTGCAGACGCGCGACAACGGCAAACCGCTGGCGGAAACCCGCGGCCTGGTGGCCAGCGCGGCGGCGACCGCGCGCTACTTCGCCGCCGCCTGCGAGGTGTTGGAAGGCGAGCTGCCGACCCCGCGCAGCGCCGAAGTGATGACGCTCAGTCAGTATCAACCGATGGGGGTGATCGCCGCCATTACGCCGTGGAACTCACCGATCGCCAGCGAAATGCAGAAGGTGGCGCCGGCGCTGGCGGCGGGCAACGCCGTGGTGCTCAAACCGGCCGAAGCCACGCCGCTGATGGCGCTGAAGCTGGCCGAGCTGTTCGAACAGGCGGGGCTCCCTGCCGGGCTGCTCAGCGTGCTGCCGGGCAAAGGTTCGGTGATCGGCGAGGCGTTGGCGCGCCATCCGCTGGTGAAAAAGATCGCCTTTACCGGCGGGACCGGCACCGGGCGCCATTTGGCGCACATCGCCGCCGACAAGCTGATCCCCACCTCGCTGGAGCTGGGCGGTAAATCGCCGACCATCGTGCTGGAGGACGCCGATCTGGAGCAGGCGGCGCGCGGCATCTGTTACGGCATTTTCAGCTCTGCCGGCCAGGCGTGCATCGCCGGTTCACGGCTGTTCGTGCATCGTTCGCTGTATCAGCCGCTGCTGGCGCGCTTGACCGAACTGACGGCGGGGCTGCGCATCGGCAACCCGCTGGTGCCGGGCGTGCATCTCGGCCCGCTGATCAGCGCCAAACATCGGCAAAGCGTGGCGGACTACGTGGCGTTGGCGCGGCAGGAGGGCGGCCGGGTGAGCATCGGCGGCGAAGCGCCGGCCGATCCGCAACTGGCGAGCGGCAGCTATTACCTGCCGACCATTATCGAAGGTTTGAACAACGATGCCCGCGTGTGCCAGGAGGAGATCTTCGGCCCGGTGCTGGTGGCGCTGCCGTTCGACGACGAGCAACAGCTGATCGAACAGGCCAACGACTCGGTGTACGGCCTGGCGGCCGGCATCTGGAGCCGCGATTTCCCGCGGGCGATGGCGCTGGCGGAGCGGCTGGAAACCGGCACCGTCTGGATCAACACCTACAAAACGTTCTCGATTTCCACGCCGTTCGGCGGCTTCAAGGAAAGCGGACTGGGCCGCGAAAAGGGCCTGAACGGCATCAAGGCCTACATGCAGCAGAAAAGCGTATATCTGGCGCTGAGCCACCAGGTGAACCGCTGGAGCGACTAGGCCGACACCTCTACGCATAACCCTAATAACGATTACCCTAAGAAGGCAGATGATGAGCGATAAAATCACGGTTGGCGAGGCGATAGCCCGGACTCTGGAACAGTACGCGGTGTCGGCGATGTACGGCATCATTTCGATTCATAATCTGCCGATCGCCGATGCGGTGGGGCAGCGCGATAAAATTCGCTTCGTGCCGGCGCGCGGCGAAGCGGGCGCGGTGACCATGGCCGACGCGCACGGGCGTTTCTCCGGCCTGGGCGTGGCGTTGACCAGCACCGGCGCCGGCGCGGGCAACGCGGTGGGGGCGATGATTGAGGCGCTCAACGCCAACACGCCGCTGTTGCATATCACCGGCCAGGTGGAAAAAGCCTATCTGGACGCCGACGCCGGTTTTATTCATGAAACCCGCGATCAGCTCGGCTTCCTGCGCGCCTGCTCCAAGCGCGCTTACCGAGTCAATTCGCCGGAGCAGGCGGTGGCGGTGATCCAGCGAGCGATCCTGGATGCGCAAACCGTGCCCTGCGGCCCGGTGGCGGTCGAGATCCCGATCGATATTCAAAGCAGCCTGGTGTCCCGCTCGGTGCTGGCCGAACCGTTGGCGCCGGCGCCGCTGCCGAAGGCGGACGCCGCAGCGCTGGAGCGGCTGCATCAGCGGCTGAAACAGGCCAAGCGCCCGCTGTTATGGTTGGGCGGCGGTGCGCTGGCCTGCGGCGACGCGGTGCGCAAGCTGGCGGACGCCGGCGTGGCGGTGATCTCCAGCACCCACGGGCGCGGCATTCTGCCGGACAGCCATCCGCGCAGCCTGCGGGCGTTCCACAACTCGCCGAGCATTGAAGCGATCCTGACGCAGTGCGACCTGACGCTGGTGGCCGGTTCGCGGCTGCGCAGTAATGAAACCCGCACCTGGACGCTGCCGCTGCCGCGCCCGTTGGTGCAAATTGACATCGATCCGGCGGCGGCCAACCGCAACTACCTGGCCGATGAACAGATCAATGGCGACTGTGCGGCGCTGCTGACGGCGCTGGCGGCGCGGTTGACCCCTGGCGAGAAGGTGAACGCCGAGTGGGATGCCGAGATCGCGGGAGCGGTGCAGCAGGCTGAGAGCGCGCTGCGCCAGCAGTCCGGCGAATACGCCAAACTCAATGACGCCATCGACGCCGCGCTGCCGCAGGACGGGCTGTTGGTGCGCGATATCACCGTTTCCGGCAGCGTCTGGGGCAGCCGGCTGTTCCGGGCGATTTCGCCGCTGTGCAACATACACTCGCTGGCTGGCGCCATTGGAATGGGGCTGCCGATGGCGATCGGCACCGCAATCGCCAACCCGCAGCGCAAGGTGGTGGGGCTGGTGGGCGATGGCGGTCTGGCGCTGGGCCTGGGGGAACTGGCGACCATGGCGCAGGAACAGGTGAACATCACCCTGCTGATCATGAACGACGGCGGTTATGGCGTGATGCGTGGCATTCAGGACAAGTATTTCGCCGGGCGCCAGTATTACAACGAGCTGCATACGCCGGCCTTTACCCAGATCGCCGAAGCGATGGGGTTGAAAGCCTGGAAGGTGGACGCGGCGGCGCAGTTCAACGGCGTATTGGCCGAGGCGATCAACTACCCGGGGCCGTCGGTGGTCGAGGTGGACATGAAGCGGGTCGGGCCGCTGACCTTCGCCGGGCCGCCGCAGAAAACCCTGTATTGATACGATAAAAAACGCCCGGCGGTTGCCGGGCGTTCTCGTTGTTACTTCTCTGCCGCGATGCGATCGCGAATGTGCTGCGCGCGCGCTTGGGAAGATGGGTGATCGTCGAACATGCTGCTCTGACGGCCGGCTTCCATTTGGGCCAGTTTTTCGAAGCTGGTGGCCAGGCCGTTCGGATCGATGCCGCGTTTTTTCAGCAGATCGAACGAGTAATCATCCGCTTCGCTTTCCTGCTTCTGCGAGAACTGGGCGCTGACCAGCTTCTCGCCGATATCCGCCAGCTGCGACTGCGACAGCGAGCCGATGACGCCGCCGGCGGAGGACGCCGCGGTGCGCAGCGCCACGGTGCCGTAAGCCACCTGCATCGCTTTACGGGTGTGGCCCAGCGCCACGTGGCCCATTTCGTGGCCCAGCACGCCTTCCACTTCGTTGTCGTTCATCATGTCCATCAGGCCGCTATAGACGCGGATACAGCCGTTGGCCATCGCCCAGGCGTTGACGTCTTTGGTCACGTAGACCTTGTAGTTGGCCGGGGTGCCGTTGATGTTGTCGCCCAGCGCCGCGGCGATTTTGTTGAGACGCTTGGCGTAGGTGCTGCCGGCCGGCGCGATTTGTGCCTTGCTGTCCATCTCGGCGCAGGATTTATCACTCAGGGCCTTAACGTCGTCGTTGCTCAGGGTCGCCGCCTGGAACGCCTGCGCGCTGGACTGCATCAAGGTTTCGGTATTCAGGTTTTGACAGCCGGTTGCCAAGGTGGCAATGCCCAACGCAATCAAAGAGGTACGAATTTTCATAACGCCATCTTCCTGTGAAGGTAACAAGGTAAAAGAGTCATTTTGCTTTGAGGAAATCTTGTCGCAAGAGCCTAGTGTACGCCAGCTAAGGCGAGAATAGTGTTATTCCGAAAAAGCGTCCAATCGTGCTAATAAGTGGTGAACTCGCTCTCATTTGGCATTAGGGATTGCCGTTGTGATGTGGAGTCTGAGAAAATAGGGAACTTGACTGCTTTTTTTATCCGACCTGGAGTAAAACATGTCCTCTCGTAAAGAGCTTGCCAACGCTATCCGCGCACTCAGCATGGACGCCGTACAAAAAGCAAATTCCGGCCACCCGGGGGCCCCTATGGGCATGGCGGACATCGCCGAAGTCCTGTGGCGTGACTACCTCAACCACAACCCGACTAACCCGCACTGGGCTGACCGCGACCGTTTCGTGCTCTCCAATGGCCACGGCTCCATGTTGATTTACAGCCTCCTGCACCTCACCGGCTACGACCTGCCGATGCGCGAGCTGGAGAACTTTCGTCAGCTGCATTCCAAAACCCCGGGCCACCCGGAGTACGGCTACACCCCGGGCGTTGAAACCACCACCGGCCCGCTGGGCCAGGGCATCGCCAACGCCGTCGGCTTCGCCATCGCCGAACGCACCCTGGCGGCGCAGTTCAACCGCCCCGGCCACGACATCGTCGACCACCACACCTACGCCTTCATGGGCGACGGCTGCATGATGGAAGGCATCTCGCACGAAGTCTGCTCCCTGGCCGGCACCCTCAAGCTCGGCAAGCTGACCGCCTTCTACGATGACAACGGCATCTCCATCGACGGCCACGTCGACGGCTGGTTCACCGACGACACCGCCCTGCGCTTCGAAGCCTACGGCTGGCACGTGGTGCGCAACGTCGACGGCCACAACCCTGACGCCATCAAGGCCGCGATTGAAGAAGCCCGCAAGGTGACCGACAAGCCGTCACTGCTGATGTGCAAGACCGTTATCGGCTTCGGTTCGCCGAACAAGGCCGGCACCCATGACGTGCACGGCGCCGCGCTGGGCGCTGCCGAAGTGGCCGCCACCCGCGAAGCGCTGGGCTGGAAATACGCCGCCTTTGAAATCCCGCAGGACATCTACGCTCAGTGGGACGCCAAAGAAGCCGGTCAGGCCAAGGAAGCGGCCTGGAACGACAAGTTCGCCGCCTACGCCAGGGCTTTCCCGGAACTGGCCGCCGAGTTCAAGCGCCGCATGAACGGCGAGCTGCCGGCCGACTGGAAAGCCGACGCCAAGGCGTTCGTGGAAAAACTGCAGGCCAACCCGGCCAACATCGCCAGCCGCAAGGCGTCGCAGAACGCGCTGGAAGCGTTCGGCAAGGTGCTGCCGGAGTTCCTGGGCGGCTCCGCCGACCTGGCGCCGAGCAACCTGACCATGTGGTCCGGCTCGAAAGCGCTGAACGTTGACCCGGCGGGCAACTACATTCATTACGGCGTGCGCGAGTTCGGCATGACCGCCATCACCAACGGCATCGCGCTGCACGGCGGCTTCCTGCCGTACTCGGCGACCTTCCTGATGTTCGTGGAATACGCCCGCAACGCGGTGCGCATGGCGGCGCTGATGAAGCTGCGCAACGTGTTCGTCTACACCCACGACTCCATCGGTCTGGGCGAAGACGGCCCGACCCACCAGCCGGTGGAGCAGCTGGCGAGCCTGCGCGTGACCCCGAACATGAGCACCTGGCGCCCGTGTGACCAGGTGGAATCGGCGGTGGCGTGGCAGTACGGCATCGAGCGCAACGACGGCCCGACCACCCTGGTGTTCTCGCGTCAGAACCTGACCCAGCAGCCGCGCACCGCAGAGCAGCTGGCGAACGTGTACCGCGGCGGCTACGTGCTGAAAGACTGCGCGGGCACGCCGGACGTCATCCTGATTGCCACCGGCTCTGAAGTGGGCATCACGGTGGAAGCGGCGGACAAGCTGACCGCGGCGGGCCGCAAGGTGCGGGTGGTGTCGATGCCGTCGACCGACGCGTTCGACAAGCAGGATGCGGCGTACCGCGAGTCGGTGCTGCCGGCGGCGGTGACGGCGCGTGTGGCGGTGGAAGCGGGTATCGCGGACTACTGGTACAAGTACGTGGGGCTGAACGGCGCCATCGTGGGCATGACCACCTTCGGTGAGTCGGCGCCGGCGGAGCAGCTGTTCGCCGAGTTCGGCTTCACCGTGGACAACGTGGTGGCGAAGGCGCAGGCGCTGCTGAAGTAAGCGGTCTGGCGCCAGCCGATAAAAAAGCCGGTCATCATGACCGGCTTTTTTTATGGGCGGAAATCGCGCTTACGACGCGGCATTGGCGCTTTCGACGCCGCGCAACCGGTCGTAAGCCGCCGCCAGCAACAGCACCAGCAGCGTAGGCTGCAGCCAGACCAGCCCCTGTTCGGCCAGCGGTAGCTTATCGAACCAGGCGGGCAGCAGGCCGCTGAAGCTGGAAGCCTTCAGGCCGTCGGCCAGGCCAAACACCAGGCTGGTGGCGATCACCGGCGCGAAGACGCGCCTGGCGCTGCGCCAGCGGTTCTGGCTGAAGCTGAGCAACACCAGCGCGATGCAGGGCGGGTAGATCGCCGTCAGCACCGGCAGCGAGACGCGGATCAGATTGGCCAGCCCCATGTTGGAGACCAGCATGGCGAAGAGGGCGAGGATGACCACCAGCGTGCGGTAAGAGAGCGGCAGGTAGCGGGAGAAGAAGTCCGCGCAGGCGCAGGTCATGCCGACCGCCGTCACCAGGCAGGCGATGAACATCAGCACCGCCATAAAGACGCTGCCCAGATCGCCGAAGGTGTGCTGTACATAGGCGTGCAGGATTGCCGCGCCATCCTGAGCGCCGTTCTCGATCAGGCTACCGCTGCCGGCGCCGAGTTTGAACATGCAGATATAGACCAGCGTCAGGCCGACGCCGGCGATCAGGCTGGCCCACAGCGTATAACGCAGCAGCAACCCGCTGTCGCTGACGCCGCGTGAGCGGGCGGCGGTAACGATAATAGAACCGAACATCAGCGCCGACAGCGTGTCCATGGTTTGATAACCCTGTACGAAGCCGGTGGAAAACGCCGAGGCTTGATAGCTGCCGACGGCGGAGAGCGGCGCGCCTGCGGGCCAGACCAGGGCGGCGATGCCGAGCGCGGCCAGCGCCAGAATTTTCAGCGGCGCCAGAATATGGCCGACGTTATCGAGCAACCGTCCGGGATAAAGCGACACAATCATCGCCAGGGTAAAGAACAGCAGGCTGTAGATGAACTGCGGCAGGGCGCCGTCGCCGGTGAAAGGTGCAATGCCGAGGGCGAAAGAGACATTGGCGGTTCGCGGCGTGGCGAATAACGGGCCGAGCGCCAGATAGCAGACGGTCGCCAGCAGCAAGCCGGCGGTGCGGCCGATGGGGCCGGTCAGCAGGCTGATGCTGCCGCCGACGCGCGCCAACGCGATCACGGCGATCACCGGCAGGGCGACGGCGGTCACCATAAACCCGATAGCGGCCGGCCACAGATGTTCGCCGGACTGCAGTCCCACCAGCGGCGGGAAGATGATGTTGCCGGCGCCGACAAACAGGGCAAAGGTCATAAAGCCCAGGGCGATAATGTCTTTCGGGGATAAACTCTTGGTCATAACGGTATGGCACTGCCTGTATTCATGAAATAAACGGCCTGCCTGCAGAGGGCTGGCGCGTGGGGCAGCGAGCGCCCGCAAAAATTTTCGTCCGGCAGGATATAATAATTCGGCGACAAAAACCTGATTAATCCAGCGCTGTTTATCCTTGCGTGAACCGGCCGCACAGATGAATCCTGGCGGCCGGCCCGGCAGCGCGTTAGCTCGCGCGCGCCACCATGTCTATCGACAGCGGGATTTCGATATGCGGTTTAAAAGAGTCATACGCGAAGGAGACGTGGCCGTCTTCGACCGGTTTACGGGTGAAAAAGATCAGCATATCGCGGGTTGAATTCTTACGTTTGTCCTGCGCTTCCACCGGTGAGAGGCTGTGTTTGCGTTCATGGTCGACAATCAGCAGGGTATCGAGGAAATGCCGATGCTGTATTGCGCCCAAAATCCATTCCGGCCGGGCCCGATCGAATTTGATCCCGCTGGTTTCGCGCATATCGTGAATAAAGGTCTTGGCGCTGTCGTCGGTCATGTTGTCGCAGCCGAGGAAGGTCGTCATGGTGTGGTCGACGCCGTCGCTGTGTACGCCTTCCAGCGCCGGTTCGCCCAGCATCTGCGGCGTGGTGACGGTGCGCAGGTTGAACACCGTGCAGACGAACTTGTTGATCTCCTGATTAAGCCGGGGGCGCGGCGTCACGCTCACGCCATCGATCACGTAGGCTTTGAATTTCATCAGCGCCTGAAATGCCGTATTCAACTGCAGATCGTCGTTGATGCCGCGGAAATGGCGCACCTTTCCCGAATCGTAGCGGATGAAGTCTTCCTCGACCGAGAGCACGAAAGGCTGGAACTCCAGCCGCTCAATCCGGGCGCGATCGAAGTCGAAACAGAAACGGCCGTTTCTGGACTTGCGGAAAGGCAGCGTGGGATCGTCCGCCAGATTGGCGCTGACCTGCTGCAGCCTGGCGAAATCTTCCGGCCGCGCGCCCAGCGCCAGCAGGATTGCCTGCATGGTAGCGCCGGGGATAAAGGCTGAACGGTGTTCCTGGTATGCTTTCTTAACTTCATCAAGCAGAGATAACTGTCGCATTTCTCGGAGGCCTCACGAATGATGGGGCGGTTATAAAATCTTGCTGCCGATCTCCACGTCGAAATCGGGTTTCAGCAAGACGGTGCCTTGATCCCTGGTGACCGCGGCAAGAACCAGCACTTCGGATTTAAATCCGGCAACCCGCCTGGCGGGGAAATTAACGACGGAGATGACTTTTCTGCCAAGCAGATCATCTTCCTGATAGTTTTCGCATAATTGCGCCGAACTGTTTTTAATGCCAATTTCCTCGCCGAAATCAATGCGCAGCTTATAGGCGGGTTTTAACGCCTTGTCGTTATATTCCACGGAAATAATTTCGCCAATACGCATATCCAGTTTCATAAAATCAGTGATTTCGGCCATGAGTCAGTCCCGTTAATTAAATGGCTTCAGAAAGGCTAGCAAAGGGGAATTATCCCGACAATGTCGCCGATAGGGGAATATTTATACCTGATGTAGCAATTAATTTACATTATCGTAACGTAGCGCAATTAATTATAAGCTCGATGAATTATATGAAATTGAAACTTCATTATTCACCGGTAATTATGTGCACCACCTGAACTTGGGCGTTCGCTCGGCACTGTTAAGCCCGTGTTAAATTGGTTAGTATGCCCTCATTCATCAACCGCATTCTTTCAGGTAGTGATATGGAAATAACCCCGCGTGAAAAACGCGATCGGCGAAAGGCATTTATCGCGCCGTTTTTCCTGATATTAATTTGGTCGACGGGTTTTATTGCCGCGCGTGCGGTGGCGGATCATGCCGATCCCAACCTTTTCCTGACCTTTCGCTTTTTGATCGCCGCCGCGGTATTCGCTTTGCTGGCATTGCATTGCGCCTGGCCCAAGGGGCGGCAGTTCGTGATGCACCTGCTGACCGGCATGTTGATGAATGGCGTTTATCTCGCTGCAAGCTGGTGGGCGGTGGCGAACGGCCTGGCGGCCGGGGTGATGTCGCTGATCGGCGGATTGCAGCCGTTGTTCACCGCGCTGATTTTCGCGTTGGTGCTGCGCAAATCGATAGGGTTACGCTCCTGGGCCGGACTGGCGGTCGGTTTTATCGGCGTTGCGCTGGTGCTCTCCCCTCGACTGACCGGTATCGACGTCGGCAATATGGCGCTGTTGCCGATCCTGATGGGGTTTGGCAGCATCGTCGCGCTGACGATCGGCATCATGGTGCAGAAGTCTTCGCTGGCGGCGGCCGATCTGCGGGCGGCGGGCGCCATTCAGCACCTCGGCGCCGCGATCGTGACCGGCGCGTTGGCGGCCGTGATGGGCTCCGGCGCCTGGGACAATTCGCCGACGCTGTGGTTCTCGCTGCTGTGGTCGGCCGGCGTGTTGTCGCTGGGCGGCACCGCGCTGTTTATCTGGATGGTGCGCCACGGCGATTTGACTCGCATTACCGCGCTGATGCTGCTGGTGCCGCCGGCGGCGGCGCTGCAGGCTTACGCGCTGTTTGGCGAGGCGCTGTCGCTGGTGCAGTTGGCGGGGTTTGCCCTGACCCTGCTGGGGGTCGCCATCGTACAGCGAATTCGCCTGCTGCGGCGTTCTCGCCTGGCCGAATAGTTTGCGACAGGAAGCGCCGTAAAGCCCGCGCTGCCGGGCTTTTTTATTGGCTGAAAAACGTCCAACCTCACAAAACCGAAAGATAACAAAGCAACGCCGTTGCCTCGTCACAGTTATTAACTATATGTTAATTTTTAGTTTATTAAATGTGATCAGGGGATGGATGATGATGATGAAAAAAATCAGCGCGACCGTAGCGGCAATCACTTTGCTAGGCTCCGTTTCCGCCTATGCGGCCTTCCCGGCGGGCTACCCCGCCGACTACCAGAAACTGGTCGACGGCGCGAAGAAAGAAGGCAAGGTGGTGATTTACTCGACCACCGACACCAAGGCGGCGGCGCCGCTGATCCAGGGGTTCGAGGCGTTGTATCCGGGCATCAAGGTCGAATACAACGACATGAACAGCACCGAACTGTATAACCGCTTTATCAGCGAGCAGGCGGCCGGCGGCACCAGCGGCGACGTGGTGTGGAGTTCGTCGATGGACACCATTTTGAAACTGGCGGGCGATTACGCGCAGGAATACGCCTCTCCCGAGCAGGCTCAACTGCCGAAATGGGCGGTATGGCAAGATAAGGTGTATGGCACCACCTATGAGCCGGTGGTGTTTATCTATAACAAACGCCTGATCCCGCAAGGCGATGTGCCGGATTCGCATGCGGCGCTGGCCAAGCTGATCGCCGGCCAGACGGACAAATTCAAGAAGAAAGTCACCACCTACGACATCGAAAAATCCGGCGTCGGCTTCATGCTGTCGGTGCAGGACTTCAAGGCCGATCCTAACTACTTCAAAACGCTGGCCGACGTGGCCAAGGGTGGCCTGGCGGTGCAATCCTCCACCGGCACCATGATGGAACGCGTTTCCTCCGGTGAAAACCTGATCGGCTTCAATATCCTCGGTTCATACGCCGAGGCCCGCGCCAAGAGCGACCCGTCGCTCGGCATCGTCTATCCGAAAGACTATACCCTGGTGCTGTCGCGCGTGAGCTTCATCGGCAAAGAGGCCGGCAACCCTAACGCCGCCAAGCTGTGGTTTGACTATGTGCTGTCGGAGAAAGGGCAAAATATTCTCGCCAATCAGGCGGATATCCCCTCGATCCGCAACGACATCGAAGGCAAGAACGACATCGATGGCATGACCAAGCTGTTGGGTAACGCGCTCAAACCGATCCCGGTCGATGACAGCCTGCTGGAATATCTGCAGCCGGCCAAGCGTCTCGACTATATCAAACAATGGCGCGCCGCCGCGGCGAAATAACAGGGACTGCATTCGGACGCGCGCCTGTCGCACGGGCGCGCGCCCTTTGGTCGTCGTTTACAACCATAGGGAGCATTTATGCAAGCATGGCGCAGAAAGTGGCAGAGTCTGCCGCGCGGCCTGGTGGTGTTGATAACCGCGCTGGTTATCTATGTCCCCCTGTCGTTTATCATCATTCAAAGCTTCCTCTCGGCACCGTTTTTCTCTCCTTCCAAGGTTTTCAGCCTTGAGGCCTTCGAGTTCATCTTTACCGATCCGGATTTCTACAAGGCGCTGAAAAGCGGCTTTATTTTGGCATTCGGCCTGGTGATTATCGCCATCCCGCTCGGCGGTGTTTTGGCCTTCCTGATGGTGCGCACCGATCTGCCGGGGCGGCGGATCATCGAACCGCTGATTCTGGTGCCGATCTTCGTGTCGCCGATGGTGCTGGGTTTCGGTTACGTGGTGGCGGCGGGACCGGTAGGTTTCTTCTCGCTGTGGGCGGAGGCGCTGCTGGGCTTCGTGCCGTGGAACATCTACTCAATGGCCAGCATCGTGGTGATAGCCGGATTGACGCACGTGCCTCACGCGTATCTGTACATCTCCTCGGCGCTGCGCAGCGTGGGCTCCGACGTTGAAGAAGCGGCGCGCACCGCCGGCGCCACGCCGCTGCAGGTGATGACCGCCGTCAGTCTGCCGATGGTGCGGCCGTCTATCTTGTACGCCGGGGTGCTGTTGTTCTTCCTCGGGCTGGAAGTGTTCGGCCTGATGCTGGTGTTGGGCGATCCGGAAGGCAACCTGGTGCTGGCGACCTACCTGTACCAGTTGACCAACAAGCTGGGCACGCCGTCTTACCATCTGATGGCGGCGGTGGCGGTGGTGCTGATTTGCATCACTATTCCGTTGGTGATGCTGCAGCGCCGGCTGATGCGCACCGCCAATCGCTTTGTCACCGTCAAGGGCAAAGCCTCGCAGGCCCGCGCGCTGCCGCTCGGCAAATGGCGCTGGGTGGCCGGCGCGGTGGTGGTGTTCTGGCTGACCGTGACCATCGGCGTGCCGCTGATCGGCGTGGTGCTGCGCGCCTTTATCTCTAACTGGGGCGTGGGCGTGTCTGTCTGGGACGAGCTTTCGATCAACACCTTCCGCACTATCTGGGCGCAGCCCAACCTGCTGCGCGCCATCGTCAACTCGATGGCGATCGGGGTGATCGGCGGGGCGCTGGCGGTGGCGTGCTACCTGTTTATCGGCATCGCCATGCACCGCAAGCCGGATGGCGCCACGCGCTTCCTCGACTACAGCGTACTGGTGCCGCGCGCGGTGCCGGGGCTGTTGGCCGGTCTGGCATTCCTGTGGGTGTTCCTGTTCTTGCCGATGTGGCTGGACAAATCGCTCAAGGAGGGCTGGCTGTCGGCGTTGCCGATGGCCGAGTGGCTGCGTGCTAACTGGATTGTCTGGTTGCGTTCGCTGCGCAGCACCATATTCAGCGTCTGGCTGGCTTACACCGTGGTATGGATGGCCTACGGCCTGAGGCTGATCTCTTCCACGTTGCTGCAGGTGGGGCCGGAGCTGGAAGAGGCGGCGCGCAGCGCCGGCGCCAGCCGCGGCCAGATCACCCGCCACGTCACCATTCCGCTGTCGCGCTATGGCCTGATCGGCTCTTGGCTGCTGATGTTCCTGATTTTTGAACGCGAATATTCCACCGGGGTGTATCTGCTGTCTCCGGGCACGGAAACCATCGGCTCGATGCTGGTTTCTCTGTGGGCCGCGGGCGCTATCGATATCGTCGCCGCGCTGTCGTTCATCAATATCCTGCTGGTGGTGCTGGGGCTGGGGATCGCCTTGCGCTTTGGAGTGAAATTACATGATTGAACTTTCGGTAGAGAATCTGCATTTGACCTATGGCGACAACCCGGTGCTGAAAGGGGTGTCGATGGATCTGAAACGGGGCGAAGTGGTCTCGCTGCTGGGCCCGTCGGGCAGCGGCAAAACCACGCTGCTGCGGGCGGTGGCCGGGCTGGAGAAACCGAGCCAGGGGCGGATCGTCATCGGCAATAACCCCGTGTACAACGGCAGCGCGCGCAGCGAAATTCCCGCCGAAGAGCGCAACCTGGGGCTGGTGTTTCAGTCCTATGCCCTGTGGCCGCATAAAACGGTGTTTGAGAACGTCGCTTACCCGCTGAAGCTGCGTAAGACCGCCTCGGCGGAAATCGCCCAGCGGGTGCAGGCGGTGCTGGATCAGCTCGGGTTGGGGCATCTGGCCAAGCGGCACCCGCACCAGCTTTCCGGCGGCCAGCAGCAGCGCGTGGCGATCGGGCGTGCGCTGGTCTACAACCCGCCGGTGATCCTGCTGGATGAGCCGCTGTCCAACCTTGACGCCAAGCTGCGCGAAGAGGCGCGGGTATTCCTGCGCGAGCTGATCATCAAGCTCGGTCTGTCGGCGCTGATGGTGACCCATGATCAGAACGAGGCGATGGCCATTTCCGATCGCATCCTGCTGCTCAATAACGGCAAAATCGAACAACAGGGCACGCCGCAGGAGATGTACGGTTCACCCACCACGCTGTTCACCGCCGAGTTCATGGGCAGCAACAACCGCTTGCCGGGCAAGGTTGTCGCGCGGGAAGGCGACCGGGCGCGCATCGAAGGCAAGGATTGGGCGCTGTGGGGCAAAGCGGGCGCCGGCGTGCAGGTCGGGCAGGAGGGCACGGCGGTGATCCGCGTGGAGCGCGTACGGTTGGGCGAAGATCCGCAGGGCAACCAGCTTGAGCTGCCGTTGCTGACCAGCATGTATCTCGGCGATCGCTGGGAATACCTGTTCCGCACCGTGGCCGAAGATTTCGTGGTGCGCGCCTATGGCCAGGAGGCGCGCGATCGGGCGCTGTGCCGGCTCTCCCTGCCGGCCGATCATCTGTGGATATTCCCGAAAGCCTAATCAGGACGCCCGCTGATGCGGGCGTTCCGTTTACAGAGTTAAACCGTTAGCGGCGATCTTTTCCGAACTGTGTACGTTTCCCGGCTGGCAACGTCGGCGAAAGTGCGGGTGACGGTCGAATTTTTGCGCGACTATTTCCGCGAGCACTACGGCGAAACGGGGCCGGCGAGCGAAAATCCACCGCGGCCTTAAGGCTAAAAATGTGCGCCAGATCATCTTATGCTCGTAAAACTCCCCTCCGTTACCTGAGGAACTGTTGCACCTGTTTCTTTTGCCAAAACTTTGGTTTATGCTCAGCTGAAGCGTTTCAGTTGAAGCACTCTTCGACAGAAATGCCGATGTGACGGCGGCGAAAAGCCGCTGAAGCGCGGGAATAATGCAAACTCGGCGATTCACAGCGGGCGGTGCGATCCACTACTCTATGCGGGTTAGTGAGACAACCAGTCAGCGCCGGGCGGCGCCGGTGAGTCACCCGGCGTGGACGGCCCTTTTTCAGGAGCAGCATGACCATCCGCATAGCGATAAACGGCTTTGGCCGCATCGGCCGCAGCGTATTGCGCGCACTGTACGAATCGGGACGACGGGCGGAAATCTCCGTGGTGGCGATCAACGAGCTGGCGAACGCCGAAGGCATGGCCCATCTGCTGAAGTACGATTCCAGCCACGGCCGCTTCGCCTGGGATGTGCGGCAGGAGTGCGACACGCTGAGCGTCGGAGACGACGCGATTCGCCTGTTGCACCAGCCGGCGGTGGAGCAGTTGCCCTGGGGCGAGCTGGGCGTCGACGTGGTGTTGGACTGCAGCGGCGTGTACGGCAGCCGGGCGGATGGCGAAGCCCATCTGGCGGCGGGGGCGAAGAAAGTGTTGTTCGCCCATCCGGGCGGCAACGATCTGGACGCCACCATCGTGTTCGGCGTCAACCATCAGACGCTGCTGGCGGAGCACCGCATCGTGTCCAACGCCTCGTGCACCACCAACTGCATTATTCCGGTGATCAAGCTGCTGGATGACGCTTACAGCATCGAATCCGGCACCGTGACCACCATTCACTCGGCGATGAACGATCAGCCGGTGATCGACGCGTATCACGCGGATTTGCGGCGCACCCGCGCGGCGAGCCAGTCGATCATTCCGGTCGATACCAAGCTGGCTGCAGGCATCACCCGTATCTTCCCGCAGTTTTGCGATCGCTTCGAGGCGATCTCGGTGCGCGTGCCGACCATCAACGTGACGGCTATCGATCTCAGCGTCAGCGTGAGCGCCGCGGTGAAGGTGGCGGAGGTCAACCAGCTGTTGCAAAAGGCCGCACGGGAATCATTTCGTGGTATAGTTGACTACACGGAATTACCATTGGTCTCGATCGATTTTAACCATGACCCGCACAGCGCTATCGTCGACGGTACGCAGACTCGGGTCAGCGGGCAGCACCTGATAAAGACCTTGGTCTGGTGCGACAATGAATGGGGCTTTGCCAATCGGATGTTGGATACAACACGGGCAATGGCCGCCAGCGGTTTCTAGTACGGCGGCGCCGGCGTGATTGGCGCGCTGCTCAGGCAATTTTATAGAGATTCAATAAAGAGGGTTCACCATGTCTGTAATTAAGATGACCGATCTGGATCTGGCGGGTAAACGCGTACTGATCCGCTCCGATCTGAACGTGCCGGTAAAAGACGGTAAAGTGACTTCCGACGCGCGTATCCGCGCTTCCCTGCCGACTATCGAAGCTGCGCTGAAGCAAGGCGCCCGCGTGATGGTAACCTCCCACCTGGGTCGTCCTACCGAAGGCGAGTACAACGAAGAATTCTCCCTGCTGCCTGTGGTCAACTACCTGAAAGAACACCTGAAATCCCCAGTGCGTCTGGCGAAGGATTATCTGGATGGCGTCGACGTCGCCGAGGGCGAACTGGTGGTGCTGGAAAACGTCCGCTTCAACAAGGGCGAGAAGAAAGACGACGAAACCCTGTCCAAGAAATACGCGGCGCTGTGCGACGTGTACGTGATGGATGCATTCGGCACCGCGCACCGCGCGCAGGCTTCCACCCACGGCGTGGGCAAGTTCGCGCCTGTCGCCTGTGCCGGTCCGCTGTTGTCCGCCGAACTGGAAGCGCTGGGCAAAGCACTGGGCAACCCGGCCCGTCCGATGGTCGCCATCGTGGGCGGTTCTAAAGTGTCCACCAAACTGACCGTGCTGGATTCCCTGTCCAAAATCGCCGATCAGCTGATCGTCGGCGGCGGCATCGCCAACACCTTCGTGGCGGCGCAGGGCAACAACGTGGGCCAGTCCCTGTACGAACCTGACCTGATCCCGAACGCGCAGAAACTGCTGGAAACCTGCGACATTCCGGTGCCGACCGACGTGCGCGTAGCGACCGAGTTCTCCGAAACCGCAACCGCGACCGTGAAGCAGGCCAACGAGATCCAGGACAACGAGCAAATTCTGGATATGGGCGACGTCTCTGCCGAGCGTCTGGCCGTTATCCTGAAGAACGCCAAGACCATTCTGTGGAATGGCCCGGTTGGCGTATTCGAGTTCCCTAACTTCCGTAAGGGCACCGAAATTGTCGCCCGCGCGATCGCCGATAGCGACGCTTTCTCTATCGCTGGCGGCGGCGACACTCTGGCAGCCATCGATCTGTTCGGTATCGCTGACAAAATTTCCTACATCTCCACCGGCGGTGGCGCATTCCTGGAATTCGTTGAAGGGAAACCGCTGCCTGCAGTCGTGATGCTGGAAGAGCGCGCTAAGCAGTAATTCAGACAACGGGAGGCGAAAGCCGCCCGTTTGTTTTATACCGCGCGGCTAACGCTGCGCGGCGTGAAAACATCGATTTACATCCATCTACGGCCGACGAAACAGGACAAAGTAACATGTCTAAAATTTTTGATTTCGTAAAACCGGGTGTCATCACGGGTGATGACGTTCAGAAAGTCTTCGCAGTTGCTAAAGAGAACAACTTTGCGCTGCCAGCGGTAAACTGCGTGGGTACCGACTCCATCAACGCAGTGCTGGAAGCCGCGGCTAAAGTGCGCGCGCCGGTCATCGTTCAGTTCTCCAACGGCGGCGCCGCGTTCATCGCCGGCAAAGGCGTGAAGACCGATGTGCCTCAGGGCGCAGCGATTCTGGGCGCCATCTCTGGCGCACACCACGTTCACCAGATGGCTGAACACTACGGCGTGCCGGTGATCCTGCACACCGACCACTGCGCGAAGAAACTGCTGCCATGGCTGGACGGCCTGCTGGACGCCGGCGAGAAGCACTTCGCCGCTACCGGCAAACCGCTGTTCTCTTCCCACATGATCGATCTGTCTGAAGAGTCTCTGGAAGAAAACATCGAGATCTGCAGCGCCTACCTGAAGCGCATGGCCAAAATCGGCATGACGCTGGAAATCGAACTGGGCTGCACCGGCGGTGAAGAAGACGGCGTGGACAACAGCCATATGGACGCTTCCGCACTGTACACCCAGCCGGAAGACGTGGCTTACGCGTACGAAAAACTGAACGCCATCAGCCCGCGCTTCACCATCGCAGCTTCCTTCGGTAACGTGCACGGCGTGTACAAGCCAGGCAACGTTAAGCTGACTCCGACCATCCTGCGCGATTCTCAGAAATACGTTTCCGAGAAATTCAACCTGCCGCATAACAGCCTGAACTTCGTGTTCCACGGCGGCTCCGGTTCCAGCGATGCGGAAATCAAAGAGTCCGTCAGCTACGGCGTGATCAAGATGAACATCGATACCGATACCCAATGGGCGACCTGGGACGGCATCCTGCAGTACTACAAAGCGAACGAAGCTTACCTGCAGGGCCAGCTGGGCAACCCGAAAGGCGCCGATCAGCCAAACAAGAAATACTACGATCCACGCGTATGGCTGCGCGCAGCGCAGACCAGCATGGTGACGCGTCTGGAGCAGGCTTTCAAAGATCTGAACGCGGTAGACGTTCTGTAATCTTCGGCACCTGTTGCACGATGCAAAAGGCTCCCTGCGGGGAGCCTTTTTTGTTTTCAGCCCAGCAGGCCGGCGCCAACGTTGATCGACAGGCCCAGGATCAGCATGTTGAACACGAACGAAATAACTGACTGCACGAGCGCGATTTTACGTACCTCCGCGGCGCCGACCGCCACGTCGGCGGTTTGCGACGCGACCGCGATGGTGAAGGAGAAGTAGGCGAAGTCCAGATAGGTCGGCTCGGTGAGATTGCCGGGGAACAGCAGCGGCAAAGGATCCCGCTGTGCGCCCTGACGATAAAACTGATGGGCATAGTGCATGGTGAAGGCGGTCGGCAGCAGCAGCCAGGAGACTGCCAGCGTTGCGCCGGTTAACGCCAGATGTAGCGTTTTCAGCGAGTCGCTGGCCTGTTTGGCGCTGCTCAATTCGAACAGGATCGCCAGAATGCTCACCAGACAACCGAAACTGACCAGCGCCAACACCGTGCTGGCGCTTTCATCCTGTCGCCGGGCGATCTGGCGAATGTGCTGCGGCGTGCTGACCAGCATCAGCCGCCAGAGAAACAGCAGATAGAGCCAGGCCAGCGTATTCCAGCCGATCATCAGGCGCTGCAGCAACGAGAGCTGGGCGGGCAGCAGCAGAAAGCACAACAGCCCCGCGCCGACGGAAAACAGCAGCCTGGGCCGCACTTGCCAATAGTGTTTGAGCGAAGAGCGAATGTGCATGAAGAACGGATCTCTTGTCGTGAAATGGCCAACGCGCTGTTTTCAGCATAGAAGAAGCGGCGGGCGGTTTCGGCTATTTTTAACGCTGACGGTTGGCATGAGCCTTTAATGTTGGTTACCCTTAGGCGGTGGTTTCCTACTGGCTGCCGAAGCCAGTGTATTTTTGCGAGTTTCTCCCGTTAGGGACTGAGTTAGGACGACACGAATGAAAGATTTGAATGTAGTAGACGGCATCAACGGTGCCGGCGACTGGTTGGTGAAGAACCAGGATCTGTTGATCCAGTACGCGGTGAATATCGTCGCCGCCATCGTTATCCTGATCATCGGTTCGATCGTGGCCCGCGTGGTCGGCAATGCGCTGAACCGCGTGATGAAACTGCGCGGCATCGACGCCACGGTAGCTGACTTCCTGTCGGCGATCGTACGTTACGGCGTGCTGGCGTTCACCTTCATCGCGGTGCTGGGGCGCGTCGGCGTGCAGACCACCTCGGTGATCGCCGTGCTGGGTGCCGCCGGTTTGGCCGTCGGTCTGGCGCTGCAAGGCTCGCTGTCCAACTTCGCCGCCGGCGTGCTGCTGGTGATCTTCCGCCCGCTGCGCGTGGGTGAGTATGTCGATCTGGGCGGCGTGGCCGGCACCGTCGATCAGGTGCAGATTTTCTCCACCACCCTGCGCACCGCAGACAACAAAACCATCGTGGTGCCGAACGGTAAAATCATCGCCGGCAACATCATCAACTACTCCCGCGAACCGAACCGCCGCGTGGATATCGTGGTAGGCGTGGCCTACAACGCCGATATCGACGTGGTGAAAAAGGTGTTGGGCGACGTGATCGCCGCCGACAAACGCATCATGCACGCTAAAGGCGTGACCGTGCGTCTGAACGAGATGGCGCCATCTTCCCTGAACTTCGTGACCCGTTCCTGGACCACTAACGCGGAATACTGGAACGTGTACTTCGATCTGATGGAAAACTTCAAGCGCGCGCTGGATGCCCACAACATCGGCATTCCGTTCCCGCAGATGGACGTGCACCTGTATCGCACCGAAGACGCTTCCGCCAAGGCGGAATAACACAGAAGGGGGCCTTGGCCCCCTTTTTTATTGCGGGCCGAGACGCTACCGATGGCGTCTCGGCCTTTTATTTCCGCGAGTTCAGATGCCGGCCGCCGGTTCGGTCAATGGCGCGCGGCGGCGCAGGCTGAGGCGATAAAGCAGGAAGATGGCGGCTGCGCCCAGCAGCGCCGGCAACGCCAGCCAGAGGAAGAACACTTCTGGCGATCCGGCGGCGGTCATCATCCAGGCGCCGAGCATCGAGCCGACGATCGAGCCGAAGCGGCCATTGGCCATGGCCCAACTGACGCCGGTGACGCGGGCTGCGGTCGGGTAAAGGGTGGCGGAAACCAGGTTCAGGCCGTTCTGCGCGCCGGCCACGCCGAAGCCGATAAGGAACACAATGGCGGCCAACGTGTAGACGTCGCCCATCAGATACCCGGTCGCGCCAATCACCAGCGCGGCGCCCAGGTAGGAGACGGCCAATACGCGGTAGGGCCCGACCCGATCCATCAGCAGCGCCATGAGGATGGCGCCCAGAGTGCCGCCGAGCGGCACCATGGCTCCGATGCGCGAGGCGTGGGCGATATCGTAACCGGCGTCTTTGAGTATCGTCGGCAACCAGCTGGTGAGCAGGTAGAACACGAACAGCGAACAGAAGAACGCCGCCCACAGCAGCAGGGTGCGCACGGCGCGCCCTTCGATAAACAGATGCGAGATCGGCGATTTGACCTGCGCCGGACGCTCGTCATCGACAATCGTCACACCGGCCCAACGCTGGCCGGTGATGCGCTCGACCACCCGGCGCAGCCGATCGGCATGTTTGGCGCTGGCGGCCATAAAGCGTACTGATTCGGGCATCTGCCAGGCTAACAGCGGCAGCAGCGCCAATGGCGCAATGCCGCCGACCACCAGCAGGCCGCGCCAGCCAAATGCAGGAATGATCTGCCCGGCCAGCAGGCCGCCCAGGGCCAGCCCGGCGGTAAAGCCGCTCCAGCTCAGGGTGACCATCAGCATGCGCCGGCGCGCCGGTGAGTACTCAGAGCTGAGGGTGATGCAGGTCGGTATCGCGCCCCCGAGGCCAATGCCGGTGATGAAGCGCAACAGGGTCAGGGATTCGATCGAATGCGCATAGGCCGAAGCCAGGGTGCAGCCGCCAAACACCAGCACCGCGACGAGCAGCACGCGTTTGCGGCCGATGGCGTCGGCGAGCGGCCCGAACAGCAGGCTGCCGATCAGCAGGCCGAACAATCCCGCACCGAAGGCGGGGGAGAGCTGCGCTGGCTGCAGGCCCCACTCTTCGCGCAGCGCCGGGGCGATATAGCCGATGATGGCGGTATCGAAGCCGTCCAGCAGGGCGATCAGGAAACACCGGGCGAGGATGAGAATTTGATAAGGCGAGATCTTGGCGCGATCGATAATTTCGCTGATGCGAGCGGTATCTGGGCTCATGAGGGTTCCACTGTTATTAAGCTGGTGTGGGCTGGCTGAGGGGCCGTTCAGGCCGCTTTGGCTGGCATCGCGTAGAAATCCGAGTATACACCAGAGCGGGGGCGTTGCGGGGAGGGGGAGTCGATGATAATCGCCCGCCGCAGGAGGCTACTGCGGCGGGCGCTGGCGCGGTTATTTGGCCAACAGTTCTCGGCGCACGATTTCGGCGCCTGCGCTTAAGGCATTCAGCTTGCCGCTGGCGACCTGACGGGGCAGGGGAGCCATGCCGCAGTTGGTCGACGGATAGAGCTTGTCGGCATCGACAAACTGCAGCGCTTTGCGCAGCGTAGCGGCTACTTCCTCCGGCGTCTCAACGGCATGATTCGCTACGTCGATGGCGCCGACCATCACTTTTTTACCGCGAATCAGTTCAAGCAGATCCATCGGCACGTGCGAGTTATGGCACTCCAACGAGATAATATCGATAGTCGACGTTTGCAGCTTGGGAAACGCCTCTTCATATTGCCGCCACTCAGAGCCCAGCGTCTTTTTCCAATCGGTATTGGCCTTAATGCCGTATCCATAGCAGATATGTACGGCCGTTTCACACTTAAGCCCTTCAACGGCTCTTTCCAGGGCGGCGATGCCCCAGTCATTCACCTCGTCAAAGAACACATTAAATGCGGGCTCATCAAACTGAATAATGTCGACGCCGGCGGCCTCAAGCTCTTTGGCTTCCTGATTGAGGATCTTGGCGAACTCCCAGGCCAATTTCTCGCGGCTTTTATAGTGGTTGTCATAAAGCGTGTCGATCATGGTCATCGGCCCCGGCAGGGCCCATTTAATCGGCTGCTTGGTCAGCTGGCGTAAAAATTTGGCGTCTTCAACGAAAACGGGTTTTTGGCGCGAGACCGCCCCCACAACGGTTGGCACGCTCGCTTCGTAGCGATTGCGGATTTTAACCACTTCGCGTTTCTCGAAATCGACGCCGCTGAGGTGCTCGATAAACGTCGTGACGAAGTGCTGACGCGTTTGCTCGCCATCGCTGACGATATCGATGCCGGCCTGTTGTTGCTCTGCCAGCGACAAACGCAAGGCGTCCTGTTTCCCTTCGATTAATTCTTCATTCTGCAATTTCCAGGGCGACCACAGGGTTTCCGGTTGGGCCAGCCAGACAGGTTTGGGCAAGCTGCCGGCGGTCGACGTAGGGAGCAATATTTTCATGATAGATGACCTGTATTTGAGTGAATCAAAGCGCGTAGTGAGCAGACCATTGCTCAAGAAGAGGTTTGTAGGGTTTGATAAATTGCTCTTCCGTAAATTTCCCCTGCTCAATCGCCAACTGGCTACGCTCTTCGCGATCGTAAACAATCTTGGTTAATGAATGATCCTGGTTATTCAGGCTGGGCTGATAGCATTGCCCCGCCGCCGAGTTGGCATTGTAAATTTCAGGCCGATAAATTTTCTGGAAGGTCTCCATCGTGCTGATGGTGCCGATCAGTTCCAAATCGGTGTAATCGCTCAGCAAATCCCCGGGGAAATAAAACGCCAGGGGCGCGACGCTATTTTTCGGCATGAAGTAGCGCACCTGCAGGCCCATTTTTTTAAAATACCGGTCGGTCAGCGAAGCGCCGTCTTGCCGATACTCGTCGCCCAACACCGGGTGTTGATTGCCCGTCCGATGGTAGGTGTCTTTGCTGGACACGCTGAGGCAAATCACCGGCGGTTTGCTGAAATTTTCATGGTATTCGTTTGAATTGACGAAGTGCTTAAAGATATTGCCGTGCAAATCGCCGAAATCATCCGGAATGGTAAATTCCGCCGTGTTTTTATTGTGCGCCGGCAGCAAGACGCTAAAGTCGTAATCGCGCACGTAAGAGGAGAAATTGTTCCCAACGATGCCCTCGATACGCTTTTGCGTTTTTTTATCAAGGATGTTGGTTTTCAGGATTTCGATCACCGGGAAGCTGGCGCCCTGATCTTCAATGCGCATCTCAACCGAGATGATTTCAAGCTCGACCGAATAGCGATCGGCCTTGGGGTTATCCCAATGCGCCAACGTATTGAAGCGATTGTTAATCATCACCAGCGTATTGCGCAGGTTCTCCCGGCGATTTTCCCCTCTGGCCAAATTGGCGAAGTTGGTGGTGATACGCGTACTTTCAGAAGGGTTATAATCTTCATCGAAAGAACTGCTCTTAATCGTAAAGGTAAAGTCTCTATTCATCGTCTTATAGCATCCTGTTATATGATATGAAGGCTGTATTTATCCATTTGTTTCAATGGTTTGTTTTTCTCTTTTTTCATTCAGCCGATTTCATATTGTCTGTCGTTAATGAGGTCTATTTTTGCCAGAGTCCCGGTGGGAGTGAAAGAGACTTAATTTCATTACCACATGAGCGGTATTCATGTTCTGGCGTTCGGGGCGGTTTATCGCCGTTGCCCTGCGGCGCAAACCGCCGGTGGGTTGGGCCGGCAACCTGGTGCAGCCTGAAAAATTACGGGTATAATCCCTCCATGATCCCACGGCTTCAGACACGAACATGACAAAACTCACCTTACAAGAGCAGATGCTCAAAGCGGGCTTGGTAACCAGCAAGAAAATGGCCAAAGTCCAGAGAACGGCTAAAAAATCACGCGTTCAGGCCCGCGAGGCCAGAGAAGCGGTGGAAGAGAATAAAAAGGCGCAGCTTGAGCGCGATAAGCAGCTGAGCGAGCAGCAAAAGCAGGCCGCGTTGTCCAAAGAGTACAAGGCGCAGGTGAAGCAGCTGATCGAGATGAACCGCATCGTCCTGGCGAAAGGCGATATCGGTTTCAACTTCACCGACGGCAACCTGATTAAAAAAATCCTGGTGGATAAGGCGACGCAGACGCAGCTGATCAATGGCCGCCTCGCCATTGCCCGCTTGGTGGTCGAGAATCGGGAAGAGTGTGAATACGCGATTATCCCCGCGAGCGTCGCCGATAAAATCGCGCAGCGCGATGCGGCCAGCATAGTGCTGCACAGCGCGCTGAGTCAGGAAGAACAGGATGAAGACGATCCGTACGCCGACTTTAAAGTGCCCGACGATTTGATGTGGTAAGCCGCGTTCAGAACGGCGCTGCGTGACGAGCGGTTATCCGCTCTCCGCTGATGGGGTGCACAAAGTCCAGCTCGCTGGCGTGCAGCATCAGCCGCGGCGTCTGTTCGGTACCCGGCAGCAGGCGCCCGCCATACAGATCGCAACCTAAAATAGGATGGCCCAATTGCCGGCTGTGAATACGCAGCTGGTGGGTGCGTCCGGTCTCCGGGGTGAGCTGCACCCGCGTCAACGGCAGCGAGATCCCGCCTTCCATTTCACGATAAAAACGTTCGACGACCCGATAGCGGGAGCGGGCGGGCTTGCCGTGGAGGGCGCAAATCGACATCAGCGGGAACAACGCCGGATCTTTGGCGATCGCCGCGTCTATTACCCCTTCGTTATCCGCCAGATGGCCGCAGAGCAGCGCGCTGTACACTTTGCCGACGGTGCGTTCGCTGAACTGCCGACAGAGCGCGGCGTTGACGGTCTTGTTGCGGGCCACCACCATCAAACCGGACGTGCCGAAATCCAGGCGGTGCGCCAGGGCGCAGCCGGGGAACCTCTGTACCAGCCGGTGGTGTACCGAATCGAGATTCTGCGGATTCTTGCCCGAGAGGCTGAGCAGCCCGGCCGGCTTATTGATCAGCGCCAGATGATCGTCCTGATAGAGGATCTCTATCTGGTCATGGCATGGCGGGGCGATAAAGGTATCGGTGATCGTAGACATCGGGCGGCCGGCTGGAGGGTGGGTGCGGATGATAGCGAATTTTTCGCCGATGGGCGAATGCGGTTTTCGCTACACTGCGCCTCATGCCCGTTGGCACCCGATGCGGCAAAGCATCGGGTGCCACGGTTAAAGCCCCGGCGCGCTACTGCCCGTAGTAGGCGTGTTGGCCGTGTTTGCGCAGGTAGTGTTTGTCCAACAGTTCGCGCTGCATGCTGTGAATGCCCGGCGTCAGCTGGCGCGAGAAAATGCCCATGTAGGCAATTTCTTCCAGCACCACCGCATTATGCACCGCATTGTGGGCGTCTTTGCCCCAGGCGAAGGGGCCGTGGGCGTTGACCAGTACCGCCGGGATCGCGTTGGGATTGATATCGCGCTGGCGGAAGGTTTCGATAATCACGTTGCCGGTTTCCAGTTCGTAATCGTGCTCAATTTCATCCTGGGTCATCAGGCGAGTGCAGGGGATCGCGCCATAAAAGTAGTCGGCGTGGGTGGTTCCCCAGGCGGGGATGTCCAGCCCGGCCTGCGCCCAGATGGTGGCGTGGCGCGAATGGGTGTGCACGATACCGCCGATATCGGCGAATTCGCGGTACAGCGCCAGATGGGTGGCGGTGTCCGACGACGGTTTTTTTACCCCCTCGACGGTGCGGCCGCTGGCCAGATCGACCACCACCATATCCTCCGCCGTCATATGCTCGTATTCAACGCCGGAAGGTTTGATCACCACCAGGCCGCGTTCGCGATCCACCGCGCTGACGTTGCCCCAGGTAAAGGTCACCAGCTTATGGCGTGGCAGATCGAGATTGGCCTCCAGCACCTGTTGTTTTAACTGAGTCAGCATGTCATGCCCCCTTGTTGCATTTTCTGTTCGATCCAGCGGCGGGCCTGAACGATCTCGGCCACCGGCTCCTCGGCTTTTTCGGTCCACATCTCAATCAGGAATGCGCCGCGGTAATTGAGGCGCTGCAACGTGCGAAACACCTCGACGAAGTCGACGCAGCCTTCGCCAAACGGCACGTCGCGGAATTGTCCCGGCGAAACGGCGGTGACCGGGTAGGTGTCTTTCAGGTGAATGGCGGCGATGCGGTCGATGCCCAGCTCCAGCTCGCGCGGCACGTCATTGCCCCAGGCGCTGAGGTTGCCGACGTCCGGATACACCGTGAACCACGGCGAGGCCAGCAGGGCGTCCCAGGCTTTCCATTTACCGATCGAGTTCATAAAGGCGGTATCCATGATTTCCACCGCCAGCATCACCTGGGCGGCGGCGGCACGCTCTACCGCCCACTGCATGCCTTCGCTAAAGCGCGCCAGCGTCCCCTCGTCCTGCTCTTCGTAATACACGTCGTAGCCGGCCAGCTGGATGGTGCGGATACCGACGTCTTTGGCCAGCTGAATGGCCTGTTCCATCACGTCGAAGGCGCGCTGGCGCAGCGCCGGATCGTGGCTGCCAAACGGAAAGCGCCGGTGGCCGGAGAGGCACATCGACGGGATGCGGATGCCGGTTTCCAGCATGGCGTCCACCAGCGCCAAGCGCTGCGCCTTGCTCCAGCTCAGGCGCGCCAGGCGTTCATCGCTTTCGTCCACCGACATTTCGACGAAGTCGAAGCCGCAGGCCTTGGCCAGCGCCAGGCGCTCGGGCCAGCTCAGGTGTTTCGGCAGCGCTTTCTCGTAAATTCCCAACGGGTGCTGACGCATATCATGATCTCCAGATGTCATCGATGGCGGCGCGGAACTGCCTGGCGGCCGCCGGCGGATCGCCGGCCTCGGCCAGCGCGCGGCCGGCGATAAAGGCGGTGACGGCGATCTCTTTAAACAGCGGCAGGTCGGCGGGCGTGATGCCGCCGGTCACCGACAGCTCGATGCCCAGATCGGACAGCGCCTTCATCCGATCCAGATCCTGCCGGCCCCAGGTTTGCCCGCTGGCCTGCGCGTCGCGGCCGCGGTGATAGATCGCCTGGCGAATGCCAAGGCCGCGCCATTGCCGCGCATCCTCCAATGTCCAGCGGCCGAACAGTTCGATCTGGATTTCGCCGCCGTGACGCTCGGCGACCTCCCGCGCGCTGGCCATGGTGGCCAACGGCGCGGCGCAGATCACCGTCATCCAGTCCGCGCCTTGGCCGAAGGCCTGCTCGGCCAGCGTCGCACCGGCGTCGGCCACCTTGAGATCGGCCACCAGCGTGTGCTGCGGACAGCGCTCGCGCAACGCGCTAACCGCCTGAATGCCGGCGCTGATGCACAAAATGGTACCGGCCTCGATGATGTCCACATGGGGGCTGAGGGTCTCGGCGGTGCGCAGCGCCGTATCTAAACGGGTTTGATCGAGCGCCAGCTGCAGGCGCGGTTTCGTGCTCATGGGGCCTCCTTGTTGGCGGGCTGCAGATTTTGCAATGCAGCAATCAGCGCCTGATAACGTTGGTGTTTGTGGTTGTAAGCTTCGGCGGCGGCCGCATCAGGCAGCAGCCGCTCGATACGCGGCGCCAGCCGGCGCTGGGCGGCGGTAAAATCGCTGAAGACGCCGCTGCCGACCATGGCCGCCATCGCCGCGCCCAAACAGCCGGTTTCTTCCACCTGCGGCAGCTCAACCGGCAGGCCGCTGACGTCGGCGAACATTTGCATCCAGGGGAGGGATTTGGCGGGACCGCCGGTCACGCGCAGCGCCTGCGCCTCAGGGAAACGCCGGCGCATGCGGTTAAGGTGCGTCATGTGGCAGAACACCACGCCTTCGTAGATCGCCTGCACCAGGTGCTCGCGTTGGTGGAAGGCCTGCAGGCCGTAGAAGCTGGCGCTCAGCCCCAGGCCGGCGTTGGAGCCATACAGGAAAGGGGCGAACAGCAGATCGCCGGCGGCTTTCGGCAGGGCGGCGACCCAGCGGTTAAGCTGGTCGTAGTCCTGCAGCCCCCATTGGTGACAGAACCATTCCAGGTTGGCGGCGGAAGTGGGGCTGGCTTCGTGCACGATGTATTGGCCGTTTTCGGCGTGGCGGCCATAGACAAAGGGATGATCGAAACCCTCGACGATGGCGTCGGTGATGCCGCTGGTGACCGACCAGGTCCCCATCACCGCGTTGAGCCGGGTTTCGTCCTGCAGGCCGGCGCACAGCGCGGTGGACACCACGTCGAACAACCCGCCGACCACCGGGGTGCCGATTTGCAGGCCGGTAATGGCCGCGGCGTTTGCCGCGACGCGTCCGGCGATGTCGGCCGAACCGACAATCGTCGGCAGGGCGGGCATGATGTCGCCGATGCCCAGCAGCTGCGCCAACGCCGGGTCATAGCGTCCGCTGCGCATCTGATACAGGTTGGATTCGGAGATATTGGTTTCTTCGCAGGCCAGCTCGCCGGTCAGGCAATAGCGCAGGTAGTCGTGCGCCATCAGCACGCTGCCGATGCGGGCGTAACGTTCAGGCTGATGCCGCTTCAGCCAGCGCAGCAGTGAGACCGGGTGCCCGGTCCACAGCGTTTGGCGCGTTTGCGGATACAGCGCCTGCGGCACGCCCTGCCGTTGCCATTCCTGCACCAGCGCCAGCGCGCGCTGATCGGAAGAGAGCATGGCGTTGCCCAGCGGCTGCCCCTGCTTATCCAGCAGAAACGCGCCCTTGCCCTGCGCCGAGATGCCGATGGCCTGGATGGCGCCGGCGGCAACGCCGCTGGCGGACAGCACTTCACGGATCACGTCGGCGGCGGTGCGCCACAGCGATGCCATATCGCGCTCGGCCCAGCCGGGCTGCGGCGCGACGATCGCCAGATTGCGCCGCGCAACGCCGTGTTCATGGCCCCTGTGGTCGTATAAACCCGCCTTGATGAAGGTGCCGCCGCAGTCGAGCCCCAGCCAATATTCCATCATTCGCTCCTCGTACTGTGGTCGCATTTATTGGGCAGCATCAACGCCAGCACGGAGGCGATCGCCAGCGAGGCAGCCAGGCTGTAGACACCGACATCCTTGTTGAACAGGCTGATCAGGACGCCGACCATATACGGGCCGCAAAAGCCGCCGAGGTTGCCCAGCGCATTGATCACGCCGCGCGCGCCGCCGGCCACTTCGGCGTTGAACAATTTGGGCGGGATGGTCCAGAACACCCCGGCCGCCGCCTGAATAAATACGCCGCAGCCGACCAGCGCAGCGTAAGACCACCAGACGTGATCCTTCAGCAGCACCGACAGCGCCATGCAGGCGGCAAAGCAGGCCAGCGGCAGGGCGACGAAGATTTTGCGCTTGCCGGTGCGATCGGAGAGGGTGGAGATGATCAGCATGCCGAAGATGGCGCCGATATAGGGCAGGATAGCCAGCAGGCCCACTTGCTCCATATCGCCGTGGGTCAGCCCTTTCAAAATGGTCGGCAGCCCCAGGGTGTAGCCGTAGATACCGGTCTGGTAGAAAAAATTCACCAGGATCAGCTGCCACATGATCCGGTCGCCCAGCACCCGGCGCAACGAGGCGTTGCGCACCGTTTTTCCTTTGATCAGCAGCTGTTCGTCGTGCAGGGTCTTTACCAGATACTCTTTTTCCGCCTGCGAGATCCATTTGGCCTCCTGGGGGCGGTTGCTGATGGTGAAGTACCACAGCGCCATGACTATCAGCGACAGAGCGCCCTCCACCAGAAACAGCATGCGCCAGTCCCAGGCGGTGATGATCCAACCCGACAGCGGGGCGGTGAGAATGCCGGCGATCGGCACGAACATGATGACGATGGCGTTGGCGCGGCCGCGCTCCTTATCCGGGAACCAGTTGCTGATCATGGTCAGCACCACCGGCAGCATGCCGCCTTCGGAAACGCCGAGGGCGAAGCGCAGGAACAGCAGCTGGTACTGGTTGGTGACCAGCCCGGTCAGCACCGAGATCACCGCCCAGGCCAACAGTGACCAGCCGATGAATTTCTTGCCGTTGCCGTATACCGCCAGCTTGCCGCCGGGCACCTGCAGAAACAGGTAACCGATGAAGAAGATGCCGCCGGCCAGTCCGGCCATCGAGGCGGTGATGCCGAGTTCGTCATCCATGCCGCCGGGCATGGCGAAGGCGATGTTGACCCGGTCCATGTAAGAAATGATGCAGGTGATGAGGATCGGCGGCACGATCCTCAGCCAGCGGAGCTTGGGGATCGCCTGGCTTTGGCTGACGGAAACGGAGGCTGTATTCATAAGGACCTCTTTCGATGTTCGCTTTTTTGTAGGGTCGGGCGTTTGTTTTGCTTGATTTGGGCGCAGGGGCGCCCGCACCGGCCCATGGACCGGTGTTGTTATCGTTACGGGTGTGGCGGCTATCAGGCGCTAAACGACGCCAGCGGTATCTTCACCACCACCTTGCGTATCGCGCTTGGGCGTTGGTTAATGCAGGCCGGGCGATGCACGTCCTGGGGGAAAAATACCGCGAAGTTGCCGGGTCGCATCGTGAGCCAGGATTCGTCGGCCACGTCCTGATAAAACAGGATGTCGCGCTGTGCCAGCAGCTCCTGATGAACGACGTTGTCGCCGTTGTCCGCCGCTACGCCGATAAGTTCGGTGCCGCTGACCAGAAACTGCACGTCGACGTTTTGCCGGTGGACTTCCGGGCGCAGCGCATCCGGTGGTTGGGTATGCAGATCCAGCACTTGCACCACGTAGCCGGTGGCGGGATCTTCATAGCGCCCTGCGGGCAAGACGCTGAAATCGGTGCGCTGCAAATAGGCGACGGCGTTGGCGACCGGCGTCGGGTACTGCTCGGGCGCGGTGTTGGCGATGTGGCCGAATATCATGATGCTCCTCCCGTTACAGCGCCTGAATGCGCGCCCAGACTCGTTCGTCGACCGGAATGCCGTCGCGCAGGTTCTCTGCCAGAATGCGCGGGAACTTGTGGCCCGGCAGGCGAATGGCGACGTCGGGGTTGTCCCGTTCGGCGCTGGTGACGTAATCCATGATGCGCTGCAGTTTTTGATCGCGGCTGTCGCCGTCGATCAACCGGTCTATCTCAATCGCGATGAACACCTGCGAGACGCCGTATTCGTCGCGGTGATCTTCCGTCACTTCCGCCACCGAGGCGCCGCCTGACAGCAGGGTGGCGATCATGTCCAGCACGATCGACAACGCCGATCCTTTCCAGTACCCCATCGGCAAAATGCGCCGATTCTCTTCGATGGTGGCCGGATCGCGGGTCAGATGGCCGTCGTTGTCGAAGCCGCCGTCCACCGGCAGGGTTTTGCCCGCAAGCCGGTTCAGCTCCAGCGCGCCGTAGGAAAACATCGACATCGACATGTCCACCATAGTGATCGGGTTGCCCGGCACGGCGACGATCAAAGGGTTGGTGCCGATACGGCACGTTTTGGCGCCCCACGGCGGCATCACGGCGATCGAGTTGGTCCAGCAAATGCCGATATAGCCTTTCTCCGCCGCCTGCCAGCCGTAACCGCCGCCGCGCATCCAGTGGTTGGCGTTGCGCAGCGCCACCAGGCCGATGCCATGATCATCGGCCAACTGCATGGCGCGATCCATCATGCGGCGGGCGGTAAGGTTGCCGATACCCTGGTGCGCATCCCATTGCTCGATCGCCCCCAGAGACAACAGTTTGCTGGGTTCAGCGTCTGGCACGATATCGCCGGCGTCCAACTGCTGAATAAAGCGCGGAAAGCGGTTAACGCCGTGGGAGTAAACGCCGCTGGCGGTGGTGTCGGCGAACATGCCGGCGCAGTCGTCGGCGAGATGTTCCGCCACGCCGCGCGCCAGCAGCACGCGTTTGAATTGCTGTTTTAATTCGCTGTAACTCACTCTCATGCCGGTTCTCCGCCTGTGCGAATCGTCTGTTTTTGGTTCGCTAGATTTCAATATGCGAAATTGCATTTCAAATAAATGCTATCCCGGCGATTCAGGGAAGTCAAAGCAAGGGGGAGTAAAATTATTCATGAAAAACATGACGTTAAAATTGAGTGGTGATTTTGTGATCGTCGCCACATTTTGGTGGAGATGGCGTGCTTCAGACATGGCAAAGCAGGGCGGATCGACACCCACCCTGCGTCTTGCAAGACCCCGGCTAACCGCGGGTGTTCAACACCATGCGGTAGAGCGAGGTGGTGGCGGTGATATAGAGTTCATCGCCGTTCGGGCCGCCGAAGGTGCAATTGGAGACGCGTTCCGGCACGCTGATTTTGTCGATCTGTCGCCCCTCTGGATCAAAGACCAGCACGCCGTCGGCGCAGCTGCAAAACAGATTGCCGGCCCGGTCGACGCAGAACCCGTCCGGGAAACCGGGCTCCACCGTCGCGAAACGGCGGCCGGCTTCCAGCTCGCGGCCGTTGACCGCATAGACGCGCAGCTCGCGGCGGCCCAGCGTCGGGAAATCCACGATCGACATGTCCGCCACGTACAGCCATTTTTCATCCGGTGAAAACGCCAGACCGTTCGGGCGCTGCAGGTCGCAGGCGGCGATGGTCAGCGAACCGTCGCGCGGATCGAAGCTGTAGAGGTAACAGCCGATCACCTGGCTTTCCGATTTGTAGCCCTCTTCGTCGCCGATGATGCCGTAGGGCGGATCGGTGAACCACAGGGTGCCGTCGGAACGCACCGCTACGTCGTTCGGCGAGTTAAAGCGCTTACCGTCGACGCGGTCGATCAACAGGCGCACTTCGCCATCGCTTTCGGTGCGGCTGATGCCGCGCCGCCCGTGTTCGCAGCTGACCACGCGCCCCTCGCCGTCGCGCGCATTGCCGTTGGCGTAGTGCGACGGCGAACGGTATAGGGCCAGCTCACCCCGGCGTGACCAGCGGAACATGCGATTGCCTTTCACGTCGCTGAACACCACCGCATCCTCCTGCGGTAGCCAGACCGGCCCTTCGGCCCAAATCGCAGGTGAGCACAAGCGCTCGAGCTGAGCGTGCGTGCGCAATGAATGCCGAATGCCGCCGTTCACTTCACGCCCCAGATCGCTTTGTAATGGCCCTGATAATCATTTTGCGGGTCATACAGGTTATTGGCGCCGCCGTCGGCGGCGATATTGTCGCGTGTCACCAGGTGCGCCGGCGTGACGTAGCCGGAAGGCGGCTGCTTGGCGAAGGCGCGGTTGAATTCGTCCAGCAGTTGCCAACCGTGCAGCTTCAAGGGCTCCGGCACCGTCGCCGACTGGCTGTCGCCTGACCGGATACGCTGGTAAGCGGAGATCGAACCGTCGCCGGCCGACACGTTGTAAGGCGCGTTCTTGCCGCCTTTGCCGGCGGTCTTCAGCGCCGGGGCCATAAAGTCGAAGTACAGATCGTTGATCGCCAGCGCATATTGGAATTTGTCGCCGTACTTCTGCAGCAGGCTGAAGGTCATTGCCGGCATGCGGTTGGCGGTATCGGCCAGCGGCGTGTCGATGAATTCCAGCAGCGTGCAGCCGCTGCATTTGGCGATCTCTTCTTTCATGACGTTGGCCTTGTCCAACGCGATTTGGTACAGCGAGTCGGTGAAGATCAACACGCTCGCCTTGCCGCCGGACTGAACCACCGCGTATTGCGCGGCGATGCGCGCCACTTCGTTGGAATCCGACGTGACGTTATAGAACACGTTGTATTTGGCGATGGGGCCCGGTTCCGGCACCGCGTGCCAGGCGGTCAGCACGATGCCCTGCTGTACGGCCTTTTTCAGCGGGATCTTGGCGACGTTAGGGTTCCAGCCGCCGATCACGATGCCGTCCGGTTTCTGGGCGATGGCCTGATTGAGCGATGCCAGCTGATCTTTCACCGAGCCGCCGCCGTCGAGCGTTTCCAGCTTCCAGCCGGCGGCTTTCGCCGCTTCGCTCAACCCCTGTTGCACCCCTTGCACGCCGCCGTTCTTCATGTCGGAGGCGATAAAAATGATCTTCTTGTTGGCCTGCAGCTGCGGGCCGCTGGTGGGGCCGTCCCACTGGGTGGCGCTGGCGGTGGCCTTCGCGACGGCGGCGGTGGCCTGATCGAGATAGGCGTCGGCCCAGACCGGCGATGCGGCGAGCAGCAAGGTCGTGAACCCCGGTAACAGCCAAATGCGTTTCATGGTGTGCTCCTGGTTTAAGGGTGGGTCGCTGTCTGATTGTTGTTGTCAGCCGGCGTCGCCTGGCTGCGTTGTACCGCTTTCTGATTGAGCAGCCGACGGCGTTGTGCATAGCCGGCCAGGGTGATCGACAGCAACAGCGTCGCGCCGTTGAACAGCGGTTCGACCCAGAATTCGCCGCCGAACTGCTGAATGCCGGCGATGCCGATTGCCAGAATGGCGATGCCGACCACGGTGCCCCAGACGTTGACGCGCCCTGGGCGAATGGTGGTGCTGCCGAGGAAGGCGCCGACCAGCGCCGGCAGCAGATAGTCCATGCCGACGCTGGCCTGGCCGACGCCCTGTTCGGCGGCGATCAATACGCCGCTGAAACCGGTGAGCACGCTGGAGGCGATGAAGGCGCCGATGGTAAAGCGATTGACCGAGATGCCGTTCAGACGCGCCGCCGCCGGGTTGCCGCCCACCGCATACATGCAGCGGCCGAGCGGGGTATGTTCGGTGATGAGCCACAGCACCACCGCGACGATCAGCACGTAAAACGCCACGATCGGAATGCCGGCGATCTCGGTGTGGTGCAGCGCGATAAAGGCATCCGGCAAGTCGCCGACGATCTGCCGCCCGCCGGAGTGCCACAGGGCAATGGCGTACAGTACGGTGCCGGAGCCGAGGGTGGCGACGAAGCTGTCGATATCGGCCAGCGCCACCAGAATGCCGTTCAGCAACCCGTACAGCGCCGAAATCGCCAGCACCGTCAGCACCGCCATCTGCCAGGAGAAGCCGTATTCCACCTGCAGCGTGATCGCCAGGATGTGCCACAGCACAATGCCGAAGCCGACGTTAAGATCGATCTTGCCCACGATCATCGGGATGGTCGCCGCCAGCGCCAACAGGGCGATTTTGGCCTTGCTCGACAGAATCGCCTGCAGCGTCAGCATCGATGCGAAGGAGGGGGTGAGCAGTGAGAACAGCATGACCAGCGCGATGCACAGCAGCAGCAGGCCATAGCGGGTGAGAACCTGCATCAGCCACGGGCCGGCGCCGTCCTGCGCCAGGCTGACGCGCTGCTCCAGCGCGGTTGACTTAACGGATGTTTTAGACATGGCCTACCTCGGATTCTGACGTGATTGCGACGCTTTCCCCGGTGCTGGCAGAGGCCAGCTCCAATAAATTGGCGAATGACACCTGTTGATTTTTCAATTCGCCGACCACTTTCCCGCGGTTGAATACCAGCGCGCGGTTGCAAATATGGGCGATCTCCTCGAAATCGTTGGAGATCACCAGCACTGCCACGCCTTCCGCCAGGGATTTATTCAACAGGTGGTAGATTTCCGCGCGCGCGCCGACGTCCACGCCGGCGGTGGGATCTTCCAGGATCAGCAGCGGCGCCCCCAGGTGCATCCAGCGCGCCATCACCACCTTTTGCTGGTTGCCGCCGGACAGCGCGCTGATATCGATATTGACGTCCTTGGGGCGTACGTCGAACAGCTGCACCTTCCACCAACTGGCACCGATCTCCGCTCGCCGCCCGTAGCGGGAGAGCAGCCGGTGGCCGCTGGCGCAGGGGTTGATAAACAGGTTTTCACGCACGCTCATCGACATCACCAGGCTTTCACCGGTGCGATCGCCCGCCACCAGTGAAACGCCGCAGGCCATCGCCTGCTGCGGGGAACTCGCCAGATAGGGCCGATCGCGAAACCGAATCGCGCCGCCGTCGGCCTGACGCAACCCGAACAGCAGACGGCCAATCTCTTCTTGCCCGGCCCCGCGCAGGCCGGCCAACGCCAGCATCTCGCCCGGCTGCAACTCGAAGCTCACCGGGCCGATGTCGCCCACCGTGACGCTATCGAGCTGCAGCACCGGCGGACGATGCTCCGGCAGCGGTTCGCGCTGATCGTCCGCCATCGCTTCGCCAACGATGGTTTGCACCAGATCGCGCAGCGAGTAGTCGGCGGTGCGGCCGCCGGCGACATAGCGCCCGTCGCGCATCACGCAGACTCGATCGGCGATTTCGATCACTTCGTCCAAACGGTGGGTGACGTAAATCATGCCGACCTTTTTGGCGCGCAGCCGGTTGATCACGGCGAACAGATGACGCACGTCGTTGGCGGGCAGGGAGGCGGTCGGTTCATCCAGCACCAGCAGCTCGGCATTGACCGCCACCGCGCGGGCGATCGCCAGCAGCGATTTTTCGGTGCGCGACAGTTCGAAGACGCGCGCATCGGGATCGAGCGCGATGCCGACGTCTTGCAGCGCCTGCGCCGCCCGGCGGCGAATGGCGCGCCAGTCGATCAACCCAAAGCGGCGGGGAAACCCCATCACCAGCGCCATGTTTTCCGCCACCGTCATCCATTCGATCAGGCCGAGATCCTGATGAATAAAGGCGATCGGCTGGCGGCTGGCGCTTTTTATCGCGGCGGCGGAGGCGATGCTTGCGCCCTGAAAGCGAATATCGCCGCCGTCGCGCGGGTAGACGCCCGCCAGCACTTTGATCAGCGTCGATTTGCCGGCGCCGTTTTCGCCCAGCAGCGCCAGAACTTCGCCCGGCATCACCTGCAGGCTGACGTCGTTGACCGCCACGTTGCCGCCAAATCGTTTGACGATGTGGCTGAGGGTAAGGATGGGTTGTGCCGCATTATCGATAGTCATGTGATGCGCCCCTGGTGTTGCGCCCGTGCGAAGATGCCGGGCAAATCAGCTAAACCGCCGGTGAGTATCTGGCCTTTAAATTTCAACATGCGAAATTCAATTTCAAAAATAATATGACGTTCGTTGCGCTAAATCAAAGGCGATGAGGTTTTAATTGCTGTTATTAAACAATGGGTTATTTTTTACTTTGCGGAAGTGTGACCGATGGCTCACTTCAATGCGGGGGAAATATTGCGGATTTTTGGCCCGCTGCGGACAATGAAACGGCGTTCCGTCTTCACCTGATGCGGGCCTTGGGGTAACATGCCCGGCAAAGAGCCTGCTGACTTCGCCGCAGCGCCGGTTGGCGGTTCGACACTGGAGAGATTTTCGCTATGAGCCTGAAAGCCGTCGACGAGAAAGATGACAAGAAAGACAAACCGCTGGGCAGCCAAAGCCTGTTCCGCGGTTTGCAGTTGATTGAGATCCTGAGCAATTTTCCCAACGGGTGCCCACTGGCGCATCTGTCTGAGCTGGCCGGCATGAACAAGAGCACGGTGCACCGTCTGCTGCAGGGGTTGCACACCAGCGGCTATGTGACCCAGGCGCCGTCGCCGGGCAGCTACCGCCTGACCACCAAGTTCATTTCCATCGGCCAGAAGGCGCTGTCGTCACTCAACATCATCCACGTGGCTGCGCCGCATTTGGAGCAGCTGAACCTGGAAGTGGGGGAGACGGTCAACTTCTCCAGCCGCGAAGACGATCACGTCATCCTGATCTACAAGCTGGAGCCGACCACCGGCATGATGCGCACTCGCGCTTATATCGGCCAGCATATGCCGCTGTACTGTTCGGCGATGGGTAAAATCTTCATGGCCTACGGCAACGACGATTATCCGGCTCACTACTGGCAGACTCACCAGCAGGAGATTCACACGCTGACGCGCAATACCATTACCGAGCTGCCGAAGATGTATGAGGAACTGGCCGATATTCGCCAGCGCGGCTTGGCGATGGATCGCGAGGAAAACGAGCTGGGGGTCTCCTGCGTGGCGGCACCGGTGTTCGATATTCAACAGCGCGTGCCTTATGCGGTGTCTGTTTCTCTGCCGACCGCCAAGCTGCAGCAGATCGGCGTCAAAAGCCTGATCAAACCGGTGCTGGCCACCGCGCAACGCATCTCGCAGGAGCTGGGGTTCGTCACGCCGATTTGAGCATTAGCTCTGCTGATGCTGGATTAGAAACATCAATTTCAACTAATGATCGCTTCCTCGTATGATGCGCGTGTTGACCGATACGCGCCCACGTCCGGCGCCTTTTATCATTCGAGGAATCTCCCATGTTAGCCGTCTTCCTGCAGGGTTTTGCCCTGAGCGCCGCCATGATCCTGCCGCTGGGCCCGCAGAACGTATTCGTGATGAATCAGGGCATTCGCCGTCAGTATCATCTGATGATCGCCTCATTGTGCGCACTGAGCGATATCGTGCTGATCTGCGCCGGTATTTTCGGCGGCAGCGCGTTGCTGACCCGCTCGCCGCTGCTGTTGGCGCTGGTCACCTGGGGCGGTGTGGCGTTTCTGCTGTGGTACGGCTGGGGCGCGTTCCGTTCCGCCTTCAGCCCGCAACCGGCGCAGGCCGCGGCGCAGGAGCTGGCGCAGAGCCGCTGGCGCATCGTGGTCACCATGCTGGCGGTCACCTGGCTGAATCCGCACGTCTATCTGGACACCTTCGTGGTGCTCGGCAGCCTGGGCGGACAGCTGACGGCGGATGTGCGCTCCTGGTTCGCGCTTGGCGCGGTCAGCGCGTCGGCGGTGTGGTTCTTCGGCCTGGCGCTGCTGGCCTCCTGGCTGGCGCCGTGGCTGAATACGCAGCGGGCGCAGCGCATCATCAATGCGCTGGTCGGGCTGGTGATGTGGGGCATCGCGCTGCAGCTGGCCTGGCAGGGGGCAAATTTATAAGAATTTGTCACTAATCCGAATTCAAAACGCCGTGCGATATGCTACGTTTGATGCCAGGAATCCGGCGGTTCTCGCAGGGAAAAGCCGGCGATCAGAGACAGCCTGTCATTAAGGAGACACTGTGAAGCTAAAAGCATTGGCTATGGCCGCAATGGTCGGATTAGGGACGTTACCGATGGCGCTGCAGGCGGCTGAAGTGCCTGAAGGGCCGCACGTCGTCACCTCCGGCACCGCCAGCGTGGACGCCACGCCGGATATCGCCACCCTGGCGATCGAGGTGAGCGTTTCCTCCAAAGACGCCGCTCAGGCGAAGAAGCAGGTAGACGAGCGCGTGGCGCAGTACTTTGATTTCCTGCAGAAAAACAACATCGAGAAAAAAGACATCAGCGCCGCCAACCTGCGCACTCAGCCGGAATACGACTACCTGAAAACCGGCGAGTCGGTGCTGAAGGGCTACCGGGCGGTGCGCCAGGTGCAGGTCACCCTGCGCCAGTTGGACAAGCTGAACGAGTTGCTGGACGGCGCGCTGAAATCCGGCCTGAACGAGATCCGCGCGGTGGAGCTGGGCGTCGCCAAACCGGACGTATATCGCGAGCAGGCGCGGCAAAAAGCGATCGAGAACGCGACTCAGCAGGCCGAATCCCTGGCCAAAGGCTTCCACGCCAAGCTGGGGCCGGTGTACAGCATTCGCTACCGGGTCGCCAACTATCAGCCGATGCCGGTGGCGCGGATGTATAAGGCGGCCGGCGCGGCGGCGGAAAACGACGCGGCGCAAACCTATGAACAACAAAGCATTCACTTCGACGATCAGGTGGATGTGGTGTTTGAGCTGCAGCGCAACGCCGCGCAGTAAGGGCGTTGTATTGAAGAAAAGGTTCGCTGCGGCGAACCTTTTTTCGTTTTAATCCTGGCGCAATACCTGGTGGCCGTGTTCCAGCAACGCGTCGGTCACTTTTCGCATCATGCGGCTTTCCGGCGCGAAGCGGTGCCAGTACAGCATGCGGCGCTGGTACAGCCCCGGCGTCAGATCGATCAGTTCACCGGATGCCAGCTCCTTTTCGATCTGCAGATGCGGGATCATGCAGCAGGTGGTGCCCTGACGCGCCAGCTGGACGAAGGCTTCCGATGAGTTCACGATGTGGCAGGGCACGCTGCCCGGCGACAGATCGAAGTTCTGCTGCAGAAATGCCTGGTGCATGTCGTCGAGATGATCGAAGGCCACCGCCGGCGCTTTCAACAGCGCGGAGCGGGTGACGCCGTTCGGGAAATAGCGCTCGGCGAAGCCGCTGGAGGCCACGAACAGGTAGTCCAGCGCCCCCAGCCGATCCACCAGGCAGCTCGGCAGCGGCTGCGGCTGAATACTCACCGCGCCCACCACCTCACCGCGGCGCAGCCGCTCCTGGGTGCGGGTTTCATCTTCCACCTGCAGATTCAGACGAATGGGGGAGTCCGCCAGCACCGGCTTCAGCGCCGGCAGCAGCCAGGTCGCCAGACTGTCGGCGTTGACCGCCAGCGACAGCAGCAGCGGCGTATCGACGCCGGTGTCATTGCCGAGCCACTCTTCTTCCAGCAGCTCCACCTGATGCAGCAGCGCCAGCAGCTTTTGCCCTTGTTCGGTCGGGCGCGGCGGCACGGTACGAACCAGCAGCGGTTGGCCGAACAGGTTTTCCAGCTGTTTGATGCGTTGGGATACCGCCGATTGCGTGATACAGAGTTTTTGCGCGGCGCGCTCGAAGCCGCGCTCACGGATCACCGCGTCCAGCGCTTGCAGCGTACGATAGTCTGGGCGTTTCATCGGAAAGATATCCCTTAAATTAGAATGATACCGGCACTATGCCACATTTTGCGTGCGGCGCAGGTGGAAAAATCACGCCCCCAGCTCGCCGCCAAGCGGGTAAAAATGCGGGCTGCGGTAAATAAGTGTGATCCTGCCGGCGTGAAAAACAGCGTTTTACCCTATAATACGCACACGTTTTCGTACAGAGGCAAGGGACATATTATGACGCAGGATGAACTGAAAAAAGCGGTGGGCTGGGCGGCGCTGGAATACGTGACGCCGGGCACCATCGTCGGGGTCGGCACCGGCTCTACCGCCGCCCACTTTATTGACGCGCTGGGCTCCATCAAGCACCAGATCGAAGGCGCGGTGTCCAGCTCCGATGCCTCCACCGCCAAGCTGAAAAGCCTCGGCATCCACGTGTTCGACAGCAACGAAGTGGACTCGCTCGATATCTACGTGGACGGCGCGGACGAAATCAACGGCCATATGCAGATGATCAAGGGCGGCGGCGCGGCGCTGACGCGCGAGAAGATCATTGCCGCCATCGCCAAGAAATTCATCTGCATCGTCGACGCCAGCAAGCAGGTGGACGTGCTGGGCAAGTTCCCGCTGCCGGTGGAAGTGATCCCGATGGCTCGCTCTTACGTGGCGCGCGAGCTGGTGAAACTCGGCGGTCTGCCGGAGTATCGCCAGAACGTGGTGACCGACAACGGCAACGTGATCCTCGATGTGCATAACCTGAGCATCACCGACGCCGTGGCGCTGGAGAACAAGATCAACGGCATCGCCGGCGTGGTGACCGTGGGGCTGTTCGCCAACCGCGGTGCGGACGTGGCGCTGGTCGGCACCCCGGAAGGCGTGAAAGTGGTCAAATAAACTTCTGCCGGCTGTGGCCCGGCAGTGCCGGGCCGCATAATTCTTCGGTTAAAATATCTTTTCTGAAAAACGGCAAATTTGGTGACTTATGTCACATTGTGAAAACTGACTCCCCAAAGCTTCTGCCGAAAACTTTCCCTATGGCATTTTCTGCCGTAAACCGCCATCAACGCTGCGCCTTGTCCTGCCGGGCAGGCAATCGTTTGTATTGCCGCCCGCGTTATTTTTGTTATGTTGGATGGGAGCTGTGTCGTCACAGCCGCTTCTGAAGTCTGAACATAGGGTCGGGTAAATGGCAAAAGTATCATTGGAGAAAGACAGGATTAAATTCCTGTTGGTGGAAGGGGTTCATCAGAGCACGGTCGATAATTTACGTGCCGCCGGTTATACCAACATCGAATACCACAAGGGTGCGTTAGACACCGAATCGCTGAAGGCATCCATCCGCGATGCACACTTCGTCGGCATCCGATCGCGCACGCATCTGACCGAAGAGGTGTTCGCCGCCGCAGAAAAACTGGTGGCGGTGGGCTGCTTCTGCATCGGCACCAACCAGGTTGAGCTGAAAGCGGCGACCAAACGCGGTATTCCGGTCTTCAACGCCCCCTTCTCCAATACCCGATCCGTGGCCGAAATGGTGCTGGGCGAGCTGCTGTTGATGCTGCGCGGCATTCCGGCCGCCAACGCCAAGGCGCACCGCGGCGTGTGGCACAAACTGGCCGTGGGCTCCTATGAGGCGCGCGGCAAAAAGCTGGGCATCATCGGCTACGGCCATATCGGCACCCAATTGGGCATTCTGGCCGAAGGGCTGGGCATGAAGGTGTTCTTCTACGACATCGAGAACAAACTGCCGCTGGGCAATGCGCAGCAGGTGCGCCATCTGTCCGATTTGCTCAATATGAGCGATGTGGTGACGCTGCACGTGCCGGAAACGCCATCGACCAAAAATATGATGGGGGCGGAAGAGCTGGCGCTGATGAAACCGGGCGCCATTCTGATCAACGCCTCGCGCGGCACCGTGGTCGATATTCCCGCGCTGTGCGACGCGCTGGCCAGCAATCACCTGGCGGGCGCGGCGATCGACGTCTTCCCGGAAGAGCCTGCGACCAACAGCGATCCGTTCAACTCGCCGCTGTGTGAGTTCGACAACGTGCTGCTGACGCCGCACATCGGCGGTTCCACGCAGGAAGCGCAGGAGAACATCGGCGACGAAGTGGCCGGCAAGCTGGCGAAATACTCCGACAACGGATCGACTCTGTCCGCCGTCAACTTCCCGGAAGTGTCGCTGCCGGCGCATGGCCCGAACGCCAGCCGTCTGCTGCACATCCACGAAAACCGTCCGGGCGTGCTGACGCAGATTAACCAGATCTTCGCCGAAGAGGGGGTTAACATCGCCGCGCAGTATCTGCAAACCGGGCCGGAAATCGGCTATGTGGTGATCGACATCGAAGCGGAAACCGCGCGCGCCGACGCCGCGCTGCAGCGTATGAAGGCCATCGACGGCACCATCCGCGCCCGCCTGCTGTTCTGATTCGGCGGCATGCCGCAACGAAAAAGGCCGGAGCGATCCGGCCTTTTGCTATTTGGGCTCATGCCACGCCCAGCTGCAGAGCGGGGTGAGGATTTCCGGCAGCGGGATATCCCAATGTTCGGTCGGCAGGTGTTCCACCTGCTGGCAATCATGGGCCAGGCCGATGGGATAGGGGCCGCCGCTGCGCCAGTTTTGCAGGGTGCGATCGTAAAAGCCGCCGCCCATGCCCAGACGCTGCCCGGTATGATCGAACGCCACCAGCGGCGTCAGCACCACCTCCAGTTCACCCAGCGGCAACACCTGGCGCACATCGAGGCGCGGTTCGAGAATATTGAAGCGGTTGCGCACCAGCGGCGTTTCCGGCGCATAGCGCAGGAACAGCAGGTGGCCTGGGCTGAACGGATGCAGCACCGGCAGGTAAACCCGTTTGCCGAGCGTCCACAGCCGCTCGATCAGCGGCCCGGTATCGAGTTCGCCGTCAAACGACAAAAACACCGCGATGCTGTGCGCCGCCTGAATGCGTTCATGCGCGACGAGGCGTTCGGCTATCTTGTCTGCGGCAAAGCGTTGCTGGCCCGGCGTAAGCTCGCGCCGACGTTGGCGAATGAGTTGACGAATGGCTTGGCGCTGCTGCGCGAATTGGGGTTGAAAAGACATCGTATCAGGCTTGCTCAGTGTGGCGTTCAGCACACATAAACCGCTGAGAAGGGGAATCTCCGAGATGCCGTCGCAGGCTGTAACCCTTGAACCCATGGTTCAAGGTGAACGTGCCGTCGCAATCTTAAGGCTTCTCGGCGCACCGAGCGTGCTCACCGATCGCGGAGCAACACATTCTGTTTGTACTAAATATCGGCTCAGGGGACTGGCCCGCTGGCGAACATCTCAGAGAAATTTTGTACTCGTTGCCGAAACTTTGATTTCAACAACTTAAGTTATTCGAATTGTGCATCCTGACGTTCAGAGATGCGACCTTGTTCAAGCAGCGCTTGTTCAATGGTCTGCTGCAGCATCCGTATGCGTTGTTCCATATTGGACGCATAGTCACGGGTTTTCAACCGTTCTTGAGCAAGTTCGTGACAGACGTTCAATGCCGCGATGAAAACCAGTTGCTCAGTATTGGAGACTCTAGTGCGAACTTTAAGATCTTGCAACCGCTGGTTAAGATCGTCCGCCGCCATATTCAACGCATCTTGTTGTTCTGGCGGGCAATTGACTCTTAACGAGCGGCCAAAAATTTGAATATCTACCGGTTGTGCAGACATGCCACCTTCCTGCCTAAATTTCGCGCCAGCCTTGTCCGCCCTGGCCGGGCCGTCAAAGCGGGCGCCACTATATATACCTCGGTACCAAGATACAACCCCTTTTTCAGTACCTGGTTGTAATATACTGTGGCGCACATTGCCAGTCAAAAAAGGGTTTCAAAATGCGTATTTACCGCACTTTCGCCACCCGCCGGCGCAGTGTGAAACCTGCCACATCGCGATTATAACTAGCCACTGAGGTGTCGCGCTTATCTGGTATAGCGACGGACCTTGGTGGTAGCATAACACGAACTTATCCTGCCAACGATGACGAATGCGCATGTCTATACAGAATACATTTCCAAGTTACCAATCTTTAACCGTGGCCCTCAACCAGCAGTCGGTGGCGTTGACCGCGGCAGAAATGCACGGCCTGATCAGCGGCCTGCTGTGCGGCGGCAGCCGTGACGCCGGCTGGCAGGCGCTGGTGCACGATCTGACCAACGAAGGCGTCGCCTTCCCGCAGGCGCTCAGCCAACCGCTGCAACAGCTGTATGAAGCGACGCGCGACACGCTGGAAGATGACGAATTCCTGTTCCAACTGATGCTGCCCGAAGGGGAGATCGTCAGCGTGTTCGATCGCGCCGACGCGCTGGCCGGTTGGGTCAACCACTTCCTGCTCGGGCTGGGCATGATGCAGCCGAAGCTGGCCCAGGTGAAAGACGAAGTCGGTGAAGCGATCGACGACCTGCGCAACATCGCGCAACTGGGCTACGACGAAGACGAAGATCAGGAAGAATTGGAACAGTCGCTGGAAGAAGTGGCGGAGTATGTGCGGGTCGCCGCCATCATGTGCCACGGCGAATTCGCCCGTCACAAGCCGACGGCACCGGAAAACATCAAACCGACGTTGCACTAAACGTTTTATCACCCCTCCGCCGGCGGTGCGGATGGCATGATTTCAGGAGAAGGCAATGACTCAGCAGGAATTCAACAACCGCCGCCAGGCGCTGTTGGCGAAAATGGCGCCGGCCAGCGCGGCGGTTATTTTCTCTGCGCCGGAAACGACGCGCAGTGCAGATTCAGACTATCCCTACCGGCAGAACAGCGACTTTTGGTACCTGACCGGCTTCAATGAGCCCGAAGCGGTGCTGGTGCTGATTAAAAGCGATGAAACGCACAACCACAGCGTGTTGTTCAACCGGGTGCGCGATTTGACGGCGGAAATCTGGTTTGGCCGCCGCCTGGGGCAAGACGCCGCGCCGGCGAAGCTGGGCGTGGATCGCGCGCTGCCGTTCGATGAAATCAATGACCAACTGCACCTGCTGCTCAACGGCCTGGATGCGGTCTACCACGCGCAGGGCGAATACGCCTATGCCGATCAGATCCTGTTCGGCGCGTTGGACAAGCTGCGCAAGGGGTTCCGCCAGAATCTGCAGGCGCCGGCCACCGTTACCGACTGGCGGCCGTGGCTGCACGACATGCGCCTGTTCAAATCGCCGGAAGAGCTGGCGGTGATGCGCCGCGCCGGTGAGATCAGCGCGTTGGCGCATACCCGCGCGATGGAAAAATGCCGCCCGGGCATGTTCGAATACCAGCTGGAAGCGGAAATTCATCATGAATTCACCCGCCTCGGCGCCCGTTATCCGTCTTACAACACCATCGTCGGCAGCGGCGAAAACGGCTGCATCCTGCACTACACCGAGAACGAGAGCCAGATGCGCGACGGCGATCTGGTGCTGATCGACGCCGGTTGCGAGTACCAGGGGTACGCCGGCGACATCACCCGCACCTTCCCGGTCAACGGCAAGTTCAGCCGGCCGCAGCGCGAGGTGTACGACATTGTGCTGGCGTCGCTGCAGCGCGCTTTGGAACTGTTCAAACCCGGCACCAGCATCCGCGAAGTCAATGACGAAGTGGTGCGCATCATGGTGGTCGGGCTGGTGGAGCTGGGCGTATTGAAAGGTGAAGTCGATCAATTGATCGCCGAGCAGGCCCACCGTCAGTTCTTTATGCACGGGTTGAGCCACTGGTTGGGGCTCGATGTGCATGACGTCGGCCACTACGGCACGCCGAGCCGCGATCGGCTGCTGGAGCCGGGCATGGTGCTGACCGTGGAACCGGGGCTGTACATCGCACCGGATGCGGACGTGCCGGAGGAATACCGCGGCATTGGCATCCGCATCGAGGACGACATCGTGATCACCGCCGACGGCAATGAAAACCTGACCGCCACCGTAGTGAAAGATGCCGATGCCATCGAAGCGTTGATGGCGGCGGCAAGGTCATAGCATGAGCGTAATTATCGTTGGCGGCGGTATGGCGGGCGCGACGCTGGCGCTGGCTATCTCGTCGCTTACTCAGGGAAGAATGGCGGTGGATCTGGTCGAGGCGACCCGGCCGGACGACCGCAGCCATCCTGGTTTTGACGCCCGCGCCATTGCTTTGGCGCAGGGCACCTGCCAACAGCTGGCGCGCATCGGCGTTTGGCCGGCGCTGCGCGACTGCGCCACGCCGATCACTCAGGTGCACGTCAGCGATCGCGGTCACGCCGGTTTCGTTAATCTGCAGGCGCAGGATTATCAGGTCGATGCGCTCGGGCAGGTGATCGAACTGCACGACGCCGGGCAGCGGCTGTTTGCGCTGCTGGCGAAGGCGCCGGGCGTCACGCTGCACTGCCCCGCGCGGGTGGTGGACGTGATCCGCACCGCGGAGCGGGCGGAAGTGCTGCTGGACAACGGCCAGCGTCTGCGCGGGCAGCTGCTGGTGGCGGCCGACGGTTCGCGTTCGGCGCTGGCGCAGGCCTGCAACGTGCAGTGGCGGCAGGAGGACTATCCGCAGTTCGCCACCATCGCCAACGTCACCACGGCGGAAGATCCGCAGGGGCGAGCTTTCGAGCGCTTTACCCGTTATGGGCCGCTGGCGCTGTTGCCGATGTCGCAGGGGCGCAGTTCGCTGGTGTGGTGCCATGCGCGCGAAGATCGCGCCCGGGTGGATGCCTGGGACGACGCGCGTTTTATCGCCGAGCTGCAACAGGCTTTCGGCTGGCGGCTGGGGCGCATCCTCAAGGCCGGTAAGCGGCACAGTTATCCACTTGGCCTGCTGACCGCCGATCGCCATGTCAGCCACCGGCTGGCGCTGGTGGGCAACGCGGCGCAGACGCTGCATCCGATCGCCGGGCAGGGGTTCAACCTTGGTCTGCGCGACGTGATGTCGCTGGCAGAAACGCTGGCGGAAGCGGCAGACAGCGGCGAAGACGCCGGCGGTTACGCATTGCTGAGCCGTTATCAGCAGCGGCGGCAAAACGATCAGCAGGCGACGATCGGCGTGACCGATGGGTTGATCCACCTGTTCGCCAATCGTTATAGCCCGCTGGTGGTCGGCCGCAATCTGGGGCTGATGGCGATGGCGCGTTTGCCGGCGGTGCGCGACGCCTTCGCCAAGCGTACGCTGGGCTGGGTGGAACGTTAGACACAGAATCGGGCGCCCGGTGGCGCGCCCAAAAACGCGGCGCGGCAAGGCGTCGCGCGTTATTTAAGGAAATCGAGCAGCATGCAATCATTTGACGTGATTATCGCCGGTGGCGGTATGGTGGGGCTGGCGTTGGCCTGCGGCTTGCAGGGCAGCGGGCTGCGCGTGGCGGTGCTGGAGCAGCGCCAGCCGGAGATGACGCCGCCGTCGGAGCAGCCTGCGCTGCGCGTCTCCGCCATCAATGCCGCCAGCGAGCGGTTGCTGCAGCACATCGGCGTGTGGGACGACATCCTCCAGCAGCGCGCCAGCGCCTACAACGCGATGGAAGTGTGGGATCGCGACAGCTTCGGCAAAATCGCCTTCCGCGGCGATGAGTGCGGCTTCAGCCATCTCGGCCACATCATCGAAAATTCGGTGATCCAGCAGGCGCTGTGGAAACGCGCCGAAAGCCTGTCGGACATCACGCTGATTACCCCGGCCGCGCTCAAGCAGGTGGCGTGGGGCGAGAATGACGCCTTCATCACGCTGGAGGACGGCCGTATGCTGACCGCCCGGTTGGTGATTGGCGCCGACGGCGCCCAGTCGTGGCTGCGCCAGCATGCCGATATCCCGCTTACCTTCTGGGACTATCGCCACCACGCGCTGGTGGCCACCATCCGCACCGAAGAGCCGCATCAGGCCACGGCGCGGCAAATTTTCCACGGCGACGGCATTCTGGCGTTCCTGCCGTTCAGCGATCCGCATTTGAGCTCCATCGTCTGGTCGGTCGCGCCGGAAGAGGCCGAGCGTCTCAAGCAGCTGGAGCCGGAACAATTCAACCGCGAACTGGCGATGGCCTTCGATATGCGTCTGGGCGCCTGCAGCCTGGAAAGCGAACGGCTGGCGTTCCCGCTGACCGGCCGCTATGCGCGCAGCTTCGCGGCGCACCGCCTGGCGCTGGTGGGCGATGCGGCGCATACCGTGCATCCGCTGGCCGGACAGGGGGTGAACCTGGGCTTTATGGACGCCGCCGAGCTGATTTCCGAACTGCGTCGCCTGCAACGGCAGGGCAAGGATATTGGCCAGCACCTCTATCTGCGCCGCTATGAGCGCCGCCGCAAACACGGCGCGGCGGTGATGCTGGCCAGCATGCAGGGTTTCCGCGAACTGTTCGACGGCAACCACCCGGCCAAAAAGCTGTTGCGCGACGTGGGGCTGCGGCTGGCGGACAGCCTGCCGGGCGTCAAACCGAAGCTGGTGCGTCAGGCGATGGGCCTGAACGATCTGCCCGAGTGGCTTGCCTGACACCTGCCTTCTGCGAGCCCGCAGCGGGCTCGCGCTTCTCGCCTTATGCCATCGCGTTTCCTTATATAACCCCTCATTTGAAATAATCTAATTTCAGCCGCTTTTTATCATTACTTTTTCTAATTCCATGTTCGGTTATCAAAAGTCCGGATCCCATGTGCGGCCATAGGTTTGTTATATAAGTTCGGTGTTTTGCCGCTTTAATTGTTAATTTTGTGCCTTAAGGCGCATTTTTCCAGTGAAAAACTCTGCACACTAGCCCGGCGTTTTACCGCCCGGGAACGGCGATGAGCCTATTTTAACTTATGGTTAATGTGGTCGTTCGGTGATAAGTTCGAGGGAAAGGTATCGTTTGCGTCACGGCGGTTGCACGCAGTTTCCGCCCGTCCCGGCGCAGCATTTGTGTTGAGCAGTCAGTGCGCCATGGCGATCGGGCCGCGAGCCAGTCTCCGCCGCATTGCGTGGCAGCACCCTAACTTCTAGCGACGAGTGGAAAGAGGGAAAAGATGGCAAAGCAAACCCCACTGTACGACCAGCACGTGGCGTGCGGTGCGCGCATGGTAGACTTTCACGGCTGGATGATGCCGCTGCACTACGGCTCGCAGCTCGATGAGCACCACGCGGTGCGTCAGGATGCCGGCATGTTCGACGTGTCTCACATGACCATTGTGGATCTGCACGGCGCCCGCACCCGCGAGTTCCTGCGCTACCTGCTGGCGAACGACGTCGCCAAACTGACCCAACCCGGCAAAGCGCTGTACACCGGCATGCTGAATGCCTCCGGCGGCGTGATCGACGACCTGATCGTTTATTTCCTCACTGAAGACTATTTCCGCCTGGTGGTGAACTCCGCCACCCGCGACAAAGACCTGGCCTGGATCGAAGAGCACGCCGCGCCGTATGGCGTCGCGCTGACGGTGCGCGACGATCTGGCGCTGATCGCGGTGCAGGGCCCGCAGGCCAAAGAGCGCGCCGGCACCCTGTTCACCCCGGAGCAAAAAAGCGCGGTCGAAGGCATGAAGCCATTCTTCGGCGTGCAGGCCGGCGAGCTGTTCATCGCCACCACCGGTTACACCGGCGAGGCCGGCTATGAGATCGCGCTGCCGAAAGAGCAGGCGGCGGATTTCTGGCAAAAATTGCTGGCCGCGGGCGTCAAGCCGGCCGGTCTGGGCGCGCGCGACACGCTGCGTCTGGAAGCGGGCATGAACCTCTACGGGCAAGAGATGGATGAAGGCGTTTCGCCGCTGGCCGCCAACATGGGCTGGACCATCGCCTGGCAGCCGGAAGAGCGCCGTTTCATCGGCCGCGAAGCGCTGGAACAACAGCGCGAGCAGGGCACCGAGCAACTGGTCGGCTTGATCATGACGGAAAAAGGCGTATTACGTAATGAGCTGCCGGTGCGTTTCACCGACGCGGCGGGGCAAACCCACGAAGGCGTGATCACCAGCGGTTCGTTCTCCCCGACGCTGGGCTTCAGCATCGCGCTGGCGCGTGTGCCGGCGGGCATCGGCGAGCAGGCTATCGTGCAGATCCGCAACCGCGAGATGCCGGTTAAAGTGACCAAGCCCGGTTTCGTTCGCGCCGGCAAGCCGCTGGCAAATTAATTTCTATTGATTGATTTTTTATTTCTTCGAAGGAGTAACCGGCGATGAGCAATGTGCCAACAGAATTGAAATACGCATCCTCCCACGAGTGGGTTCGTTCAGAAGGTAACGGCGTTTACACCGTAGGCATCACCGAACACGCGCAGGAACTGCTGGGCGATATGGTATTTGTCGATCTGCCGGAAGTGGGCCGCACAGTCACCGCCGGTGAAGATTGCGCCGTGGCGGAATCCGTCAAGGCGGCGTCGGACATTTACGCACCAATCAGCGGTGAAATCGTGGCGGTGAACGGCGAGCTGGAAAGCTCCCCGGAGCTGGTGAACAGCGAACCTTACGGTGACGGCTTCCTGTTCCAGATTAAAGCCTCCGACGAAGGCGAGCTGGCGAACCTGCTGGACGCCGCGGCTTATCAGGCCTCGATCGACGAGTAATCGTGCCCACGCCCCAGGCCTTTCGGCCGGGGCGTTTTAGTTACCGTTCAAGCTATATCCCGTATCACGCAAGCATTCAGGAATTTGTAGCAATGACTCAGACACTCAGCCAACTCGAACACAGCGAAGCGTTCATCGAACGCCACATCGGCTCTTCTGCGGAACAACGCCAGGAGTTGCTGGCAGCGGTGGGCGCTCGCTCGCTCAGCGCGCTGATCCAACAGATCGTGCCGGCGGACATTCAGCTGCCGGGGCCGCCGCCGGTTGGCGACGCGGCGACCGAACACCAGGCGCTGGCTGAGCTGAAGGCGATCGCCTCGCAGAATCAGCGCTACAAATCCTATATCGGCATGGGCTACAGCGCCGTGCTGACGCCGCCGGTGATCCTGCGCAACATGCTGGAAAACCCGGGCTGGTACACCGCTTACACCCCTTATCAGCCGGAAGTGTCGCAGGGCCGTCTGGAAGCGCTGCTGAACTTCCAGACCGTGACCCTCGATCTGACCGGCCTGGATCTGGCCTCCGCATCGCTGCTGGATGAAGCCACCGCCGCCGCCGAGGCGATGGCGTTGGCCAAACGCGCCAGCAAGCTGAAAGACGCCAACCGCTTCTTCGTGGCTGACGACGTGCATCCGCAAACGCTGGACGTGGTGCGCACCCGCGCCGAAACCTTCGGCTTCGACGTCATTGTCGATAAAGCGGAAAAAGTGCTGGAGCTGGACGGCGTGTTCGGCGTGTTGCTGCAGCAGGTGGGCACCACCGGTGAACTGCACGACTACAGCGCGCTGCTGGCCGAACTGAAATCGCGCAAAATCATCACCAGCGTGGCCGCCGACATCATGGCCCTGGTGCTGCTGACCGCGCCGGGCAAGCAGGGCGCCGACGTGGTGTTCGGCTCCGCGCAGCGCTTCGGCGTGCCGATGGGCTACGGCGGCCCGCACGCCGCCTTCTTCGCCTGCCGCGACGAGTTCAAGCGTTCGATGCCGGGCCGCATCATCGGCGTTTCCCGCGATGCCGCCGGCAACACCGCGCTGCGCATGGCAATGCAGACCCGCGAGCAGCATATCCGCCGCGAGAAGGCCAACTCGAATATCTGTACTTCGCAGGTGCTGCTGGCCAACATCGCCAGCCTGTATGCGGTGTATCACGGCCCGCAAGGGCTGCAGCGCATCGCCGGGCGCATCCATCGCCTGACCGACATTCTGGCCGCCGGGCTGCAGAAGGCCGGCCTGACGCTGCGCCACAACACCTGGTTCGACACCCTGACCGTTGAAGTGAAAGACAAGGCCGCCGTGCTGGAACGTGCGCTGAGCTTCGGCATCAACCTGCGTACCGACATCCACGGCGCCGTGGGCATCACGCTGGATGAAGCCACCTCGCGTGAAGACGTGCAAACGCTGTTCGCACTGCTGGCCGGCGACAATCACGGTCTGGACATCGACGCGTTGGACGCGGCGGTGAGCAAAAACAGTCAATCGATCCCGGCCGCCATGCTGCGCCAGGATCCGATCCTGACCCACCCGGTATTCAACCGTTATCACAGCGAAACCGAGATGATGCGTTACATGCATCGCTTGGAGCGTAAGGATCTGGCGCTGAACCAGGCGATGATCCCGCTGGGTTCCTGCACCATGAAATTGAACGCCGCGGCGGAAATGATCCCGATCACCTGGCCTGAATTCTCCGAACTGCACCCGTTCTGCCCGCCGGAGCAGGCTGCCGGTTACCAACAGATGATCGGCCAACTGTCTCAGTGGCTGGTGCAGCTGACCGGCTATGACGCGGTGTGCATGCAGCCGAACTCCGGCGCGCAGGGCGAATACGCCGGCCTGCTGGCGATCCGCCGCTACCACGAAAGCCGCAACGAAGCGGGCCGTCACGTCTGCCTGATCCCGAGCTCGGCGCACGGCACCAACCCGGCCTCCGCCCAGATGGCGGGCATGAGCGTGGTCGTGGTCGCCTGCGACAAGAACGGCAACATCGATCTGCACGATCTGCGCGTCAAGGCGGAGCAGGCAGGCGAAGAACTCTCTTGCATCATGGTGACCTACCCGTCGACCCACGGCGTGTATGAAGAAACCATCCGTGAAGTGTGCCAGATCGTGCATCAGTTCGGCGGTCAGGTGTATCTGGACGGCGCCAACATGAACGCCCAGGTGGGCATCACCACGCCGGGCTACATCGGCGCGGATGTGTCGCACCTCAACCTGCATAAAACCTTCTGCATCCCGCACGGCGGCGGCGGCCCGGGCATGGGTCCTATCGGCGTGAAAGCGCACCTGGCGCCGTTCGTACCGGGCCACAGCGTCGTGCAGATCGACGGCGTAACCACCCAGCAGGGCGCGGTCTCCGCGGCGCCGTTCGGCAGCGCCTCCATCCTGCCGATCAGCTGGATGTACATCCGCATGATGGGCGCGGAAGGCCTGAAGCAGGCCAGCCAGATGGCGATCCTGAACGCCAACTACATCGCCACCCGTCTGAAAGACGCCTATCCGATTCTGTATACCGGCCGCGATCACCGCGTGGCGCACGAATGCATCCTCGACATTCGTCCGCTGAAGGAAGAGACCGGCATCAGCGAAATGGACATCGCCAAGCGCCTGATTGACTTCGGCTTCCACGCGCCGACCATGTCGTTCCCGGTGGCGGGCACGCTGATGGTCGAGCCGACCGAGTCGGAAAGCAAAGTGGAGCTGGATCGCTTTATCGATGCGATGCTGGCGATCCGCAGCGAGATCGACCGCGTCGCCAAAGGCGAATGGCCGCTGGAAGACAACCCGCTGGTGAATGCGCCGCACGTGCAGGCGGAGCTGGTCAACGACTGGCAGCACCCGTACAGCCGCGAGCTGGCGGTGTTCCCGGTGGCCGGCGTACGCGAGAACAAGTACTGGCCGAGCGTTAAGCGTCTGGACGACGTGTACGGCGACCGTAACCTGTTCTGCTCTTGCGTGCCGATGAGCGATTACGAATAACACGTTCGGCAAAGTTTGTGTTCGGGGGACACCGCATCATGCGGTGTCCCTTTTTATTTTATAGCGGCCTATTCTTTCCTGTACGTTCCCACGATTTGAGGAGTCACCATGCAAGCGGCAATCGTAACAGCGCTGGGGCAAGCCCCGGTTTTCGGCACCTTTGAGGAGCCCCAGGCGCAGGTGAATGAAGTGCCGATCGACGTTCTGGCGGCCGGCATCAAACAGTTGGATCGCGCCACCGTCGCCGGCACCCACTATTCCAGCCCGAAGCAATTGCCGATTGTGCCCGGCACCGACGGCGTGGGCCGTACGGCGGACGGAAAACGGGTGTACTTTGCCTCCTTCCGCCGCCCTTACGGTGCGATGGCTGAGCGCAGCGTCGCTTCATGGACGGTGCCGGTGCCGGAGGCGGTGGACGACGCCACGGCGGCAGCGCTGATCAATCCGGCCTTCGCCGCCTGGCTGCCGCTGCGTTGGCGGGCGGATCTGCAGTCCGGTGAAACGGTGCTGATCATCGGCGCCACCGGCACCTCAGGCAAGCTGGCGGTTGCCGCGGCGCGTCAGGCAGGAGCAGGGCGTATCGTTGCCGCCGGCCGTCGGCTGAGCGTGCTGGAAGCGTTGGGCGTGGATGCCACGGTGGATCTGAGCCTGCAGGGCGAGGCGCTGACGCAGGCCTTCGCGGCGGCGGCGGGGCCGGGCGGTTATCAGGTGATCGTCGATTACATCTGGGGGCCGGCGACCGAAGCGCTGCTCGCGACCCTCAATAATCACGATCTCTCGTCTTACGCCGGCGGACGCGGCATTCGCTTGGTCAACGTCGGTTCGATGGCCGCGCCGGACATCCGGCTGCCGGCGGCGGTGTTGCGCAGTAATCAGCTGCAGATCCTCGGCAGCGGCACCGGCAACTTCCCACCGATCCCGGAAATGCAGCGCTACGCGATCGAGATTCTGGCGCTGGCGGCGACCGGAGCGCTCACTATCGAGACGCAGGAACACGCGTTGGCGGAGATCGCCGAGGTGTGGGATCTGAACAAGAAAAGTGACGTGCGTTCGGTGATACGCATCGCCCGTTAAGCCCCGGCCGTTAGCGGCAAGGGCAGACCAGATGAATATCCTCCGGCTCACGGGCGAACAATTCCGTATCCGGCTGTTCGATGAGTCGGCACCCTTGCGCCAGATAGAAGTCTACGGTGCTTTTATTGGGGATGGAGGAGACATACAGCCCGGCGGCGCCTTCTTGCGCCGCCTGACGCAGGCAGAGCTGGAACAGCTGCCTGCCTAACCCCTGGCCGCGTTTGTGCGCGCTGACGTAAAAGAACAGCAGCTGGCGCAGATCCCGCTGTGGGCCGCGCGGTTCGGTGTCCAGCGCCGCCGCCGCCGCGATCTCCTCGCCTTCGAACAGCGCGAAGAACGCCCCGCCGCGATCGAAGCACGCTTCGTGGATCGGCGTATAGGTTTCCCGATCGTGCGGATCCCAGCCGCGCACATCGTAGTAGTCCGGGTAGGGGTGCAACTTGCCGTCCTGCAGGCGATACAGAGTGTCGATAATTTCGCTGCGGTCGATATCCCATAGCCGGTCGAGTTGCTGCCGTTGCAGCAGAACAGGGGCAATCATGGTCGTTGTTCACTCTCAGTCTGTGGCCGGTAACTTTCCGGCAAATCGATGATGAAGCCGATGCCGCGATCGTCGAGGCCTTCGGTGACGCGCAGCTGCGCGCCGATTTTGTCGGCCAGGTTGCGGGCGATGGCCAATCCGAGCCCGCTGCCGGTTTGCTGCGTGCCGGGCACGCGGTAAAAGCGCTCAAACAGGCGGGAACGGTGTTCTTCGCTTACTCCTGGGCCGTTGTCGCGCAACGTAATATAGCAGCCGAGCGGCGCCAGCGAGCGGATATTGGCTTCGATGCGGCTGCCGGGCGGCGCGTATTTGAGCGCATTGTCCAGCAGATTGGTGAAGATGGCGATCAGCGCACGGCGATCGGTGCTCACCACCACCTCCTCGCTGCCGTCGAGCGACAGTTCCACATCCTTTTCCAATGCATAGGGAACGTGCTGCGCGATGCATTTGCCAATTTCGGCGTAGATGTCCACCGCCTCAATCTTCAGCGGAAAATCTTCCGCCTCCAGCTTGGCCAGGTTGATCAGCTGGCGTGACAGCGACGCTGCGCGATCCAGCCCTTGCTGCATGTCGCCGATGATCTCCCGGCGCTCCTGCTGCTCGGTGACCTGGGTCAGCAAATGCAGCTGCGCCAGCACGGCGGCGATCGGCGTGCGCAGTTCGTGCGCGGCGTCGGCCATAAACCGTTTCTCGCGCTGATTGGCGGCGTCGATGCGCGCCATCAGTTTGTTGACCTCCATCACCACCGGCCGGATTTCCTGATACTGCTCGCTGACGTTGATCGGCGACAGGTTGCCAGGCTGGCGATCGGAGATGGTGCGGGCGATCTGGCGCAGCGGCCGCAGGCTGAAATAGGCGGTAAACAGCAAGGTGACGATGATGGCCGCCAGAATGCCCAGCAGTGGTACGGCGGTGCTCTCCGCCGGATTGCCGAACAGCGTGGTGCGATCGTTGAACGATTCGCCGACGATCACCCGGTACTGGCGCTTTTCGCTCCAGCTGCCGGCGAGATGCCAGTTGGCGCCGGCGTAATTGACGGAACCGGACAGCACCGAAGGCGGCAGGCGCAGCGGCTCTCCCTGCGTTTGCGAACTGTAAAGCACCCGCTTGTCTCGATCGTAAACCACAAACAGCGGGTGATAGTCGATTTCATCCTGCATGCCGTTATTGATGGAATCAATGTACATGCCTTCAATAGTCTTGATGATGCCGCGGTAATCGATATTGTCAGTGCCTGTTTCGTCGAGAATATTGGCGATGCCTGCAGCGACGATGCGTTGCTGGTTATCGAAATATTTCTCCATGTCGGGGTAATACCAATATTTCACCCAGGCGACGAGGAGCCCCCACAATAATAAAATGGCCAGCACCTGGAAAATAATGGTGCGCATAAAGAAGGATTTGAAACCGATCATTCCGCTACTCTTTCTTCAGCAAATAGCCAATGCCGCGTACGGTAATCACTCTTTCTTTACCGATCTTGCGCCGTAAATTATGCATGTGCACTTCCAGCGAGTTGCTTTCCACGCTGTCGCCGTGGCCGAACAGCCGCTGTTCCAACACCGCTTTGCGCACCACGGTGCCGGCGCAACGCATCAGTTCGTGCAGCAGGTGATACTCTTTTTTCGACAGCATCAGCAATTCGTTATCCAGCATGACCTGATGGTTGACCGGATCGAGATACAGCGCGCCGAGGCTCCAGGTTTGTGACGCGAAGCCCGCCATGCGCCGGTTGACCGCCTTGACGCGCGAGATGAGTTCGGGCAGCGCAAAGGGTTTGGCCAGAAAGTCGTCCGCGCCGGAGTCCAGGCTGTTCACCAGGCTTTCAATGCGGTCGCGGGCGGTCAGGATGATGATCGGGATATTTTGCCCGGCGGCGCGCCAGGCGATCAGCTTCTGCAAACCGTCGCCGTCCGGCAGCGTGAGATCCAGCAGCATCAGATCGAATCCGCCGGATGAAAGTTTATTTTCCGCGTCGGCGATCAGGCGCACCCAGCACAAATTAAAGCCAGCCAGCTCCAATGCGCGGCACAGCGCCTTGCCTAATTGCAGGTCGTCTTCCACCAACAGTATGTTCACGTTATTTCCGCTGAGATCCTTGAGTCGCGCTTATCTAACTATAACGCTGACGGGAAGACAACGGGGAAACCTGCTCGGCCTGCGCGTTCTTAAGCAAACCTTAATCTGGCTTTAATCTCGCGTTAAGGGAGCACGGAAGAATTTCAGTTATTTTGCTGCCATTCGAAATCATGGCTGGGGGAGCGAAACATGCAGACTGAAGGTTTCCCGAACGCGGGCGCCTCGCGGCGGCTGATGTATTCAAGCGTGGCGATGCTGCTCGTTCTGTTGCTGTTGTCTTTTCGCGGTGATGCGCAGAGCCATAGCCACGGCGGCCATCATGCTTCCGCTTTGCAGCGGGTGCATCAGGCGGCGGCGACGGATGCTTACGGCTGCGCCAAGTCGCGCATTAAAAAGCAGCTGCGCCGCCTGGCTCAGCTTTGAAGCGGTTTTTAGGACGCCGCTCTATACTCTGACGGGCATACGGGGCGCCTGCGGGCAGGCCGCTGTGTTGATATCGTTAACCAGAGAAAAAACAGTATGACGAAAGTGGCATTGGTAACCGGCGCAAGCCGGGGGATTGGCCGCGCGACCGCTCTGCTGCTGGCCCGGCAGGGCTATGCGGTGGGCGTGAATTACCTGCGTGACGAAAATGCGGCGCGCCAGGTGGTGGCGGAGATCGAGGCGCAGGGCGGCAAGGCGCTAGCGCTGCAGGCCGACGTGGCCGATGAAGCGCAGGTGATGGCGATGTTCAGGGCGCTGGATGCCGGGCTGGGCACGCTCAGCGCGCTGGTCAACAACGCCGGCATTCTGTTCCGGCAGGCGAACATTGAACAGTTGACCGCCGAGCGCATCAATCAGGTGCTCGGCACTAACGTCACCGGTTACTTCCTGTGTTGCCGCGAGGCGGTGAAACGCATGGCGCAGCGTCATGGCGGGCAGGGCGGCGCTATCGTCAATGTGTCTTCCGCCGCTTCTCGTTTAGGCGCGCCGGGGGAGTACGTGGATTATGCCGCCTCGAAAGGCGCCGTCGATTCGTTGACCATCGGGCTATCGCTGGAGGTGGCGGCGCAGGGCATCCGCGTCAACGGCGTGCGGCCTGGGCTTATCTATACCGAGATACACGCCAGCGGCGGCGAACCCGGCCGGGTGGATCGCGTGAAGGGCAGTTTGCCGATGCAGCGCGGCGGCCAGCCGCAAGAAGTGGCGGAGGCGATCGCCTGGCTGCTGTCCGACGCCGCGTCTTACGTGACCGGCACCTTTATCGAGGCCGCAGGCGGACGTTGAACGCATCCGGAGAATTTTGACATCCCTTCGGAGGTGATGTATTTTGATTAAATAACAACCAAAATGTAGTTACAAAAATGTATGTTTATTTTGAATGGAATCAGGATAAAAATCACAGTAACCAGCGCAAACACCGTGTCAGTTTTGAGATAGCGCAACGGGTTTTTCTGGATCCCAACCATTTGGCTGTGCTGGAAAGGATCGAGGATGGAGAAGAACGTTGGCAAACGATCGGTATGGTCGGATCCTGTTTGCTGTTGCTGGTGGCACATACGACGATCGAAACGGATGTCGAAGGCGATACAGTAGAGATCGTGCGTATCATTTCAGCACGCAAGGCCGATGGCAAAGAGAGGGGAAGATATGAAGCGCAAAAATTCCGCCAAAAATCTGGCCCATAGCGTACTCCCGCCGTTGACGGAGGAGCAGAAAGCGCAAATTGCTTCACTGAGTGCGTTGCCGGACGAGGGCATCGATTATGCCGATGCGCCGGCGCTGGGGGAAGAAACGTGGCAGACTGCGGTTCAGGGGCGTTTTTATAAGCCGATGAAAGTATCAAAAACCATCCGAATCGATGCGGATGTGTTGGCCTGGCTTCAGCGGCCAGGCAAAGGCTATCAGAAACGCCTGAACGCCGTGTTGCGTGAGGCGATGTTGAAAGAGCATGAGCACGAGGAATAATGTGTGTCAGGCGGCTAACGATCCGGTGAGATTCTCACCGGATTTTTTTTGCAGTTTTTTAAGGCAACACCTGCCAACGTCGGCCACCTCTCGATGGAGCTCGATCAAAACTATAAAAACGGTCATTCCGCGGAGCGTGAAATGTGACCGTTTACCGTTTATCTCCTGCTCATCGGCAGAACAGGGTCATCATAACTATTCCCGGTAATATCCTGCGCCGCGGGGTTACCCGTCGTGCAGCAGCGCAGTGCGGAATGACAGGATATGCGCCTGCGCGGCCTCGGCGGCGGCGGCGCTGTCTTGTGCGGCCAGCGCGGCGATAATTGCCCGGTGTTCGTCGATCACTTCGCGCATATGCCCTTCCCGCGACAGGGTGCTGGCCCAAAAGCGCTGCGCCCTGGCATGCAGTACACTCAGGATATCCGCCAGCATGTTATTGCCGGCGATCTGCGCCAGTTCCTGGTGAAATTCATGGTCGAGTGTCATCATGCGCACCCTATCTCGCTCCTGGCTCGCGGCTTCGATTTGCCGATTGAGTTCGGTCAGCGTCGCTATCTGCCTCTCGGTAATCTTCTGGCTCGCCAGCCGCATACACAGCATCTCGTTAGCCAGCCTTACTTCGATCAATTCCAACGCATCGTCCATCGACAACGGTGAAACCATCACGCCTTTGCGCGGGATGACCTGCAATAACCCCTCGTTGGCCAAGCGGTGGATTGCCTGATTGATCGGCGTTCTGCCCATATCCAGGTCGTTCATCACCTGCGCGGTATTGAGATATTCGCCCGGCTTGTAGCTGAGTGTGACCAGCGCCTGTTTGAAACGCCGGTAGGCCAGCTCGTTCAGTGACACGCCGGCTTCTTCCGTCATCGGGCGCTGCGGGCTTTCTGCGTCAACAGTCTTCACGTTTTGCTCCTGCAAGAAGAAAGTTTTTAGACATAGTACACAAAAACATGGCATGGAAATCGCTTATTTGGTAACTAAAGATATAGTGAAATTTCACAGTGTTTTAACAAAAGGGGCGAAACTGCCATGAGACTGACCTTTACTTTACCTGAATCCTGCGGCGCGGCGACGTTGAATGTTGAGATTGATCATCTGGTGATCGCCGGTTGGACCGGACGCGATCGCGAGGCGATCTTGCACCATATTCGTGAATTGGCCGAGCTGGGCGTGCCCCAGCCCAGTGCAATCCCCCTGTTTTACCGCGTTGCCGCCAATCAGTTGAGCCAGCAAGAGACCATTGAAGTCATTGGCAACGCGACGTCCGGCGAAGTGGAGCCGCTGGTTTTTGCCCACCGCGGCGAACTGTTCGTGTCATTGGCGTCCGATCACACCGATCGTCAACTCGAAGCGCACAGCGTGGCGCTGTCGAAACAGATTTGCGTTAAACCGGTGGCGCGAGCCGCCTGGCCGCTGCAGGAGGTGTTGGAACATTGGGACAGTTTGATCTTGCGTTCGTGGATCAGAGAAGAGGGCGAATGGCGATTGTATCAACAGGGCTGCCTTGCCGCGTTGCGTACGCCCGGTGATTTGCTGGAACGTTACTTCACCGGTATGCAGCCGCCGGAGTGCGGGCTGGCGCAGCCGCAAACGCCCGACGGGTTGGCGATGACTTGCGGCACGGTGGCGGCGATCGGCGGTATTCGGCCGGCTGGCGAGTTTCGCATGGAACTGGTGGACGACGTGCTCGGGCGAACCATCAGTCATCGCTACCGCAGCATCGAACTGCCGGTGGTGGCGTAATGAAAAAGCTGACTTTGATGCAGGCCACCGCCGGGCTGGCTAGCGGTGAGCTCACCGCAGTGCAACTCACCACCGCCGCTTTGGCGCAGATCGTCGATGAGCGGGGAGAGGGGGGGCGCGCATTTACGCGAACCTACACCGAGTGGGCGCAACGGCAAGCGCAGGCCTCCGATCGGCGACGCACCGCCGGCTCGCCTCTGTCGGCGCTGGATGGCGTGCCGATCTCGGTCAAGGACCTGTTTGACGTGGCCGGTGAGGTGACCACGGCCGGTTCGCGCGTATTAGCTGACGCGCCAGCCGCTGAAAAACACGCTGCGGTAGTGGAACGGCTGTTGCAAGCCGGCGCGGTGGTGGTTGGCAAAACGACGATGACGGAGTTCGCCTATTCCGGTCTGGGCATCAATCCGCATTACGGGACGCCGGCCAATCCTTGGGAGCGCCAGGCGGCGCGCATTCCCGGCGGCTCCTCTTCCGGTGCGGCGGTGGCGGTGGCCGACGGCATGTGCCTGGGCGCGATTGGCAGCGATACCGGCGGGTCGGTACGCATTCCCGCCGCGCTGTGCGGGTTGACCGGTTATAAACCCACTGCACGGCGCATCAATGACGCCGGCTTACTGCCGCTGTCGCCTTCGCTGGATTCGATCGGCGTGATCGCTCATGACGTCGCCAGCTGTATTGCGCTGGATGCACTGATTGCCGACTGTCCGCTGCGGGTGCCGCAAAAAACGTTGGCGCAGGCGCATTTTGCCGTGCCGCAAGCGGTGGTGCTGGATGAACTGCAGCCGGAAGTCGCCGGGGCGTTCCAGCGCAGCCTGCAATGCCTGAGTCAGGCAGGCGCACGTATTGAATTTATCCCCGCCACGGCGTTCGCCGAGCTGGCGGCGATCAATGCCGATGGCGGTTTCACCGCGCTGGAGTCCTGGCGCTGGCATCAAGCGTTGATCGCTGAACGGGGCGATGGTTATGACCCAAGGGTGCTGTCGCGCATTCGCCGCGGCGCATCCTTGGGCGACGCCGAGCTGCAGCTGTTGCAGCGACAACGCGCCGGCTGGCAGCGGCGAGTTACGGCGGAGCTGCAGAGTTTTGACGCTTTGCTGATGCCGACCGTGCCGATGATTGCGCCAACTATCGGCGAGCTGGCGGCGGATGATGCCTACTTCCGTTGCAACGGACTGATGCTGCGCAATCCCGCGATCATCAATTTCCTCGACGGTTGCGCGTTGTCCTTGCCTTGCCAACAGCCAGGAGAGGCGCCGGTCGGACTGATGCTGGCTGGGTTGCCGATGCGTGATGAGGCGTTGTTGGGGTGGGCGCTGGCGATCGAACGCTGCCTCGCCGACGCGTGATTTTCCGGTGGGCGCAGGCCTGCCTTTTGAGATGACCAGGAGAATATCCATGAACGATTCCCAGAACGGAATGCTGTTTGTCGCGACGGATGTCGCCACGCAGGATGATGCGGATTTCAATCGCTGGTATGACCGCGAACATGTGGAGGAGCGAGTGCGGGTGCCCGGTTTTTTATCCGGCACCCGCTATCGGGCATTGCAGGGGGGGCGTCAATATTTGGGGTTGTATAAAACCGAATCATTGGCCAGTTTTACCTCCGAAGCCTATCGCGCCGCGTTTCAACACCAAACGCCATGGTCGGTGGCGAGCCTGGAGAAAATGCGTGATCCAATGCGCAGAGTGTGTGCGGTGGAGGCGGTCACTGGCCAAGGGTGCGGCAGTCATCTCTGTATCTTTGTGCTGCCGTCGGCGGCATCGGAAGCGCTGCATGCCCGCGTCTTGCAATTGGGTGCGCAGCTGGCTGAACAGCCCGGATTCGTGCGCAGCAGCCTGTTGACGCCGGATGCCGAACTCAGTTCCCCGCTGCCGAAAGAATCGCGAGAAAACCGCCGAATGTTGCCGATGCTATTGATCGAAAGCAGCGACGCCGAAGCCGGCCTGCGTTTAAGCGAGCAGGCCGCTGAAGCGCTGAACATGCCCGCCGCCGATGCCTGGCATTATGCCCTTGGCTGGCAACTGACCGCACAGGAGCTGACATCATGAATGCATACACCACTGAAACGGCACAGGCTGCCGCACCGGCCGCAGAAAGCACCGCCGCACCGCCCAATACCGGCAAACTGGCGGCGGCCAGCTCGATCGGCACGGCGCTGGAATGGTACGATTTCACCGTCTACAACATCATGGCCGCGTTGATTTTCAACCATGTATTCTTCCCATCGTTCGATCCGCTGGTGGGCACGATTCTGGCTTTCTCCACTTATGCGGTGGGTTATGTTTCCCGGCCGATCGGTGGCATCGTATTCGGTCACCTTGGCGATGTGTTGGGACGGCGCTTTGTACTGGTCACCACGCTGGTGATCATGGGCGTGACCACGGCGCTGATGGGATTGCTGCCCGGCTACGCCAGCTGGGGGATTTGGAGCCCGCTGCTGCTGGTGACGCTGCGCTTTATTCAGGGCATTGCGCTGGGCGGAGAATGGGCGGGTGCGGTACTGTTGTCGATGGAACACGGCAAGCCGCATCAGCGCGGGCGCAACGCGTCCTTTGCTCAGGTAGGGCCGTCCTGCGGTTCGCTGATCGGCACAGGCCTCATTACGTTGGTGACGTTGGCGATGTCGGCGGACGATTTCCAGCAATGGGGCTGGCGGATCCCGTTCCTGCTGAGTCTGGTGCTGGTCATCTTCGGTTTGTGGCTGCGCCGGGGGGTGGGTGAGACGCCGGCATTTTTACAACTGGAGGCGTCGAAAGATGTTACGCAGTCGCCGATCCGCGAAGTCTTCACGCAGCACATGCGTCCACTGCTGATCGCCGGCGGATCGCGAATCGGCTCTGACGTGCTCTATGCGTTGGTGGTCGTGTTCACGTTGACCTACGTCACCACCGTGCTGAATCTGCCGCGCCCTCTGGCGCTGGGTGCCACCATGCTGGGGGCGATAGGCAACGCCGTCGCAGTACCGCTGTTCGGCGCGTTGTCGGATCGCTTCGGCCGTCGTCCGGTGTATATCGGCGGTGCATTGGCGGCGATAGTGTGGGCGTTTGCGTTCTTTGTCCTGCTCGACAGCAGTCAACCGGTGTTGATCTGCATGGCTGTGGTGATTGGGCTGTTGATCCATGCGGCGATGTATGGGCCACAGGCGGCATTCATCACGGAACAGTTCCCGACACGGGTGCGTTATGCCGGATCTTCGTTAGCCTATACCTTGGCGGGGATTATCGGTGGCGGCTTTGCCCCGCTGATCATCACTTCTTTGTTTAAATCTTACGACAGCACGCTGGCGATTTCCGCCTATGTCGCGTTGGCTCTGCTTATCACGCTTTGGGCGGTATGGGCGGCGCGGGAAACGGCGCATAAGCCGCTGTAAATAGAACGCCGGGCTACTTTGGGCCCGGCGTTCGGTCAAAACCACACAAACGGTCATTAACGGTCATGCTGCGGAACGTGGAATTGTGACCGTTTACCGTTTCTCGCCAGTCTGCCTCAGGCGGTCGCGCATCATAACTGTCTGTTACTCCACACTTTCGTAATTATTCATTTCATTTCCTTCCCGATTTTTTTGACAACTATCACAGCGCGATCGTTGCCCGATCGCGGGGCGATGCGCTTTGCGTCTGCGCGCAAAACGCGGCGCGGCAAATCGATATCGTAATCATCGTCGTGGAGGAGAAAAGAAACATGCTGCCTGTAGAACGTCATCGCTTTATCACCGAAGTCTTGAGCCAGCGCGGCCGCGTGATGGTGCAGGAGGTGGCGCAGCTGTGCCACATCTCTATCGAGACGGCGCGGCGTGATCTGGCCCTGCTTGAACGGCGCGGCCTGCTGCTGCGCAGCCACGGCGGCGCGGTGTTCGTCGAGCCGCCGGCGGCGGAGAAAACCTATGTGCCCGCCGAGATAGACCAGGGGGAATCTTTCCGCCAGCGCAGCAACGAGGCGCCGGAGCAGAAGACGCGCATCGCCAAACGCGCGCTGGAGTTTATCGCGCCGGGGGATTGCCTGCTGTTGGACAGCAGCTCTACCAGCTGGTTTTTGGCGCGCCAGCTGCCGGATATCTCGCTGGTGGTGCTGACCAACTCGCTGCACATCATCCAGACGCTGGCCTGCAAGGCCAACGTGCGCACCATCGGCCTGGGGGGCGAGTATTCCGCCAAGTACGAGGATTTTATCGGCGTGCTGGCGGAGCAGATGCTGAAAGAGTTCGTGATCAACAAGCTGTTCTTCTCCTGCCACGGCATTTGCCAGGACGGCGGCATCCGCGAGAGCAACGAGCACCATGCGCGGTTGAAGCAACAGATGCTGCTGGCCTCGGAGCGCAAGTTCCTGCTGGTGGACAGCAACAAGTTCGGCCGCCGCTCGTTCGCGCGTATCTGCCACTACCGGGAGATAGATACCTTAATCACCGACAGGCTTGGCGACGACGAATTTCGTCAGGAACTGGCCTGGAACAACGTCGACGTGATTGAAGTTTCACCCGCCGCGAAAAGGGCGGCGCGATAACAACAACGAAAACCCTTTATTACAGCCAACACTTGTGGAGAGAGAACAATGAAAAAATCCGTACTGGTCGGTCTGTTTGCCTCGCTGCTGCTGTCGGTCTCCGCGCAGGCGGCGGACAAGCTGAAAATGGGCGTGGTGGTGAAGATCGGCGGCATTCCCTGGTTCAACGCCATGGAGGCCGGCATCAAAAGCGAGAGCGCCAAACGCGGTATCGACGCCTGGATGGTCGGGCCGACGGCGGCGGATCCGGCGCTGCAGGTGCGCGCCATCGAGGATCTGATCGCGCAGAAGGTGGACATCATCGGCGTGGTGCCGAACGACGCCCGGGTGCTGGAGCCGGTGCTCAAGCGCGCGCAGGAAGCGGGCATCAAGGTGATCGTGCACGAATCCCCCGGCCAGAAGTACGCCGACTGGGATTTTGAGCTGGTGGACGCCTCGCAGCACGGGGTCAACCACATGAAAGCGCTGGCCGCCTGCATGAAAGAGCAGGGCAAGTACGCGGTATACGTCGGCAGCCTGACGGTGCCGCTGCACATCACCTGGTCGGACTCGGCCATCAACTACCAGAAGCAGCACTACCCGAACATGCAGCTGGTGGGCGACAAGTTCGGCGTGGGGGAATCGCTGGATGACAGCGTACGCACCACCAACGATCTGATGGCCAAGTATCCCGATCTGAAAGGCGTGCTGGCGTTCGGTTCGCAGGGGCCGATCGGCGCCGGGCGTGCGGTGCTCAACCGCGGCAAAAGCAACGATATCTGCGTCATCGGGCCGTTCAGCCCGGGGCAGGGCGCTTCGCTGGTCAATCGCGGCGCCATCAAGGGCGGTTATATCTGGAATCCGATGGTGGCGGGCGAAGTGTTCGTGCGCATCGCCGACATGATGCACAAGGGCGAAAAAATCACCGATGGCATGACCATCGAAGGCATGGGCAAGGTGCAGGTGGATGCGCAGCAGCACACCATTCTCGGCAACGTCACCGAAAGCCTGGATAAGCAAAACTTGCCGAAGCTGGTGAAGATGGGGCTGTAATCATGGCGATTTCCGGCAATACGGCAATGCAGGGCGCGCCGCTTATCGAACTGCAACAGCTGTCGATGACCTTTGGCGGGCAGCGCGCGCTGAACGATATTTCATTGGCGCTGATGCCGGGGGAGGTGCACTGCCTGGCCGGCACCAATGGCTGCGGCAAGAGCACGCTGATCAAGGCGATCGCCGGCGTGTATCAACCGGATGATGGCAGCCGCATTACTCTTGATGGGCAAACCTTCGGCCGGCTGTCGCCGGATCAGGCGCGCGCCTTCGGCATTCAGGTGATCTATCAGGATCTGTCGCTGTTTCCCAACCTGACGGTGGCGGAAAACATCGCCTTTGAGCACAACCTGCGCGGGCTGTTGGGGTGGCACCGCCCGGCCAGGCTGCGGCGCGCCGCCGAGCGCCTGCTGCAGGCGCTGAGTTTTAATCTGGATCTCGACAAACGGGTGGCGGAGTTGCCGATCGCCCAGCGCCAGCAGGTGGCGATCTGCCGCGCGCTGGTGGCGGAAGCGCGGCTGGTGATCATGGATGAACCGACAGCCTCGCTGACCCGCACCGAAGTCAACCAGCTGCTGCGTACGGTGGACTATCTGAAAGCGCAGGGCATCTGCGTGGTGTTCGTCAGCCACCGGCTGGACGAAGTGCTGGAGATCTCGGATCGCGTCACGGTGATCCGCGACGGTAACAAAGTCGGCACCTGGCCGGCGGCGGAGATCACCGGCGATCGTCTGACCGAGCTGATGACCGGCTTGAAGCTGGATTATCGCCTGAAGTCACCGAGCATGAATAAGGATCGGGTGATGCTGGAGGCGGATCGTCTCAGCCGCGCCGGGCAGTATCAGGATGTGAGCTTCCGGCTGCATCAGGGGGAGGTGCTCGGGCTGTGCGGGTTGCTCGGCTCCGGGCGCACCGAGCTGGCGCTGAGCCTGTTCGGCATGACCCGGCCGGACAGCGGCAAACTCTACCTCGACAGCAAACCGGTGCGCTTTCGCGGCCATGAGGACGCGATCAAGGCCGGCATCGGCTACGTCTCGGAGGATCGCCTGACGCTGGGGCTGGTGCAGCAACAGTCGGTGGCGGATAACGCGGTGCTGACCATTCTCGATAAGCTGCGCGGGCGCTTTCGCCTGATCGACGACTACCGCAAGAATCGCATCGTCGCGGAGTGGATCGCCAAGCTCGGCGTGCGGGTGGCGGATCCGGATCAGGCGGTTTCGACGCTGTCCGGCGGCAATCAGCAAAAGATCGTGCTGGCCAAGTGGGTGCTGACCCAGCCGCGGATCCTGATCCTCGATTCGCCGACCGTCGGCGTCGACGTCGGCGCCAAGGCCAGCATCTACCAACTGATCCATCTGCTGGCGCAGGAGGGGATCGCCATTTTGCTGATCTCCGACGAGGTGCCGGAGGTGTATTACAACTGCGATCGGGTGCTGCACTTCAGCGGCGGCAGCGTGATCGGCGAATACCTGCCGGGGCAGGTGAGCCAGCAACAGCTGGCGGAGGCGGTCAATGCGTAGATTCAGTTTGAAACCGCGCGGCAACGAAGGCTATCTGGCCTGGGTACTGCTGCTGACGGTCATCGTCTTTTCACTGCTTAGCGATCGTTTTTTGACGGTGCAAAACCTGCTCGATCTCAGCGAAAGCTACGCGGTGAGCGGCATATTCGCCCTCGGCCTGTTTGTGGTGCTGGTGACCGGCGGCATCGATATCTCCTTCGCCGCGGTCGCCTCGGTGGTGCAGTACCTGATCGCCACGCTGGCGACGCACTACGGCCTGGCCAACCCGGCGGGCAGCATTTTGCTGGCGTTGGCGTTCGGCGCCGCGCTCGGCATGGTCAACGCGCTGCTGATCTACTGCCTGCGTATCGTCTCGATCATTGTCACCATCAGCATGCAGGCGTTGTTGTTCGGCATGCTGATGTGGTTGACCAACGGCCGCAGCCTGTACGCATTGCCGGACTGGTGGACGTTGCCGCGCAGCGTGCTGCCGTTCCAACTGGGTGAACAGAGCTATCAGCTCGGTTTGCCGACGCTGGTGATGCTGGCGGTGGCGCTGTTGACCTGGCTGCTGCTGAACAAAACGCACCTCGGGCGCCAGCTGTTTGCCGTGGGCGGTGATGCGGAGTCGGCGCGGCGCATCGGCATCCGCGTTGGCCTGCTGCATCTGTTCGCCTATGGCTATCTGGGCGCGATGGCGGCGATCGGCGGCCTGGTGCAGGTGTATCGCATGGGGGAAGTGGTGCCCAACGCGCTGGTGGGCGGGGAGCTCGACGTGCTGGCGGCGGCGGTGCTGGGCGGCGCCAGCCTGAATGGCGGCAAGGGCAGCGTGGTCGGCACGCTGATGGGCGTCTTCCTGATCGGCGTGCTGAAAAACGGCCTCAACCTGATCGGCGTGTCCAGCTACTTCATGAACGTGGTGATCGGTCTGGTGATCGTCGCGGCGATCACCGTCACTCACTACAAGAAACGCAAAGAAACCGACGTTGGTTTCGCCTGAGGAGTGCCTGATGGGCAACAACCTGAAATTTCGTCCGGACGGGGTCGCCGTCGGTCTGCTGGCATTGCTGCTGGCGGTGGTGCTGGCCTTTAGCCTGCTGATGCCGGGGCGCTTCTTAAGCGGCGCCACCTTCACCAGCGTGGCCTTCCAGCTGCCGGAGCTGGGCCTGCTGACGCTGGCGATGTTCATTCCGATCCTCAGCGGCGGCCTGAACCTGTGCATTATCGCCAGCGCCAACCTGACCAGCCTGCTGATGGCCTGGCTGTTCATCAGCTATCTGCCGGCGGACGCCGGGCTGGGCTTGCAGGCGCTGTGGCTGGCGTTGGCGCTGGCGGCGGCGATGCTGCTGGCCGGGCTTATCGGCGCGGCGACCGGCGCACTGGTGGCGTACGTCGGCGCGCATCCGATTCTGGTGACGCTGGCCACCATGACCACGGTCAACGGCATCGGCATCTACCTGACGCGCGGCGCGGCCCTGAGCGGCATGCCGGAGATCGTGCGGTTTATCGGCGCTGAGCGCGTGCTGGGCGTGCCGGTACCGCTGTGGATCTTCCTGGCGGTCGCCGCCTTGCTGGCGCTGTTCTTGCAGAAAACCCGGCTCGGCAAATGCATCTACATGAGCGGCAGCAACATCAACGCCACCCACTTCAGCGGCGTGAATACCCATCGGGTGCTGATCGCTATTTACACCCTCTCCAGCCTGCTGTGCGTCATTGCCGGGCTGGTGATGATGGCGCGCTTCAACTCGGCGCGCATGGGCTACGGCGACTCCTACCTGCTGCTCACGGTGCTGGCGATCATTCTGGGCGGCACCGATCCGTTCGGCGGTTTTGGCCGGGTCAGCGGCGTGGTGTTGGCGCTGATCGTGCTGCAGGTGATCGCGACCGGTTTGAACCTGATGAACGTCAGCCCGCATTTCAGTCTGGCGATGTGGGGCGCGGTGCTGATTGCGGTGCTGGCGATGAAGTTTTTCCGGCATCGCTATCGGCAGCGGCGGGCGATGCGCCGCAGCGCGGCCCAGGCCAGAACCGCGGCGGGCCACTGATCCCTTTTCCCTTTTGCGCAGGATAACGCTAATGAAATACCAGATTTCACCTTCATTGATGTGCATGAACCTGATGGATATCCGCCAGCAATTGGCGGTGCTGAATCGCCGCGCCGATATGCTGCATATCGACATCATGGACGGGCACTACGTTAAAAACATCACGCTGTCGCCGTTCTTTATCGAACAGATCCGCCCGCACACCTCGTTGTTGCTGGATGTGCATCTGATGGTGGAGAACCCGACCGATTTCATCGACCCGATCGCCCGCGCCGGCGCGGACTTTATCTGCCCGCACGCCGAAACCATCAACCGCGACGCGTTTCGGGTGATCAATCAAATCCGCGCGCTGGGCAAAAAAGTGGGGGTGGTGCTGAACCCGGCCACGCCGGTGGAGTTTATTCGCCACTACCTTCACCTGCTGGACAAGGTCACGGTGATGACCGTCGATCCCGGCTATGCCGGGCAGCCGTTCATTCCCGAAATGCTGGACAAGATCCGCCAGTTGCGCGATCTGAAAAGCCAACAAAATCTACGCTATCTGATCGAGATCGACGGATCCTGCAATCAGCGCACCTACCGCGATCTGATGGGCGCCGGCGCGGAGGTGTTGATCGTCGGCAGCTCTGGGTTGTTCAACCTCGATCCGGATCTGGAGGCAGCATGGGAAAAAATGCTGGATCAGATGCGGCAGGCGGCCTGAGGCGGGGGATATGATGCGGCATTTTCTTGGCGTTGACGTTGGCGGCACCAATACCCGCCTGCTGTTGATGGATGATGACGGCGAGTTTAGCGCTTACCGCAAGATAGCGACCGCCGACTGGTCGCGGCAGGCCGATCCGCTGGCGGCGTTGGGCCGCCTGATCGCCGGGCATAGCCAGGATCGTCAGGTGGCGCAGGTGATGCTTGGGTTGCCGGGGATCCTCAGCCGCGATCGCTCGCGGGTGCTGTCGCTGCCGTTCATTCCGGCGCTGGATGCCCAGCCGGTGGCGGCGCTGTTGGCCGATTTGCTGGCGCTGCCGGTGCGAATGGACAAGGATGTCAACCATCTGCTGTGGTGGGATTTGCAGCAGTTGCCGGCGCTGCCGCAGGTGGCGGTGGGGCTGTATCTGGGCACCGGCATGGGCAACAGCCTGTGGCTTAACGGCGACTTTTACCACGGGGCGCACGGCGCCGCCGGCGAGTTGGGGCACATTCCCTGGCCGGGCCATCTGGGCGAGTGCCCGTGCGGCAAACGGGGCTGCGTCGAGAGTTTGACCTCCGGCCATTGGCTGACCGGCTGGGCGCGCGCCAACGCGGCGCAAACGCCGTTCGACCGGCTGTTCGAGCGCCACGGCGATCATCCGGATTTGCAGCGTTTCGTCGAACGATTGGCGCAGACCATCGCCATCGAAATGAACGTGATCGACCCCCAACGGCTGATCCTGGGCGGCGGCGTGATCGCCATGCGCGGTTTTCCGTTGGCGCGGCTGGAGCAAGAGATCCGCCGTCATCTGCGCGGGCCGCAGCCGGCACAGGGGCTGGCGATCTCCATCAGCCGCCTGACCGATGAAACCGGCAGCAAAGGCGCCTGTCTGGCCGCACGGCGCCACTTCCAATTAAGCAGGGAGTACCAGCAATGAAAGGCAAAGTCTGCGTGTTCGGTTCGTTCAACCTGGATATCGTCGCCGGCATGGCGCGGTTTCCGCAGCCCGGCGAATCGCTGATCGCCCGTAACAGCATGATGGGCGCGGGCGGCAAGGGCGCCAACCAGGCCACCGCCGCCCTGCGCGCCGGGGCGCGGGTACATTATATCGGCAAGGTGGGGCGCGACGACTTCGGCACCTTCGCCCGGCGCCATCTCGCCGCGGCCGGTTTCGATGCGGTGACGCTGTTCTCGACCGGCGATTGCCCGACCGGCAATGCGCTTATCTACGTTGCCGGCGAGGATGCGGAGAACATGATCGCCGTCGATCCCGGCGCCAACCTGACGGTCAGCGAGGACGAGGTGCGCCAGTGCCGCCCGGCGATCGCCGCGGCGGATATTCTGTTGACCCAACTGGAGAACAACCTGCCGGCGATCGAACAAGTGATCGCCATCGCCCGCGAGGCGCGGACGTTCATCATTCTCAACCCGGCGCCGTTTCAACCGGTGCCGGACAGCCTGTTGGCGCAGGTCGATCTGCTGACGCCCAACGCCACCGAATGCACATTGCTGACCGGCGTGCCGGTGCGGGATGTGGCTTCGGCGCGCCAGGCGGCGCAGGTGCTGCACGCCAAGGGCATTCGTTTGCTGATCGTGACCTTGGGCACGCAGGGGGCGTTGTTCTCGGATGGGGAACACAGTGAGCTGATCCCGGCGTTTCCGGCGCAGCCGAAAGACACCACCGGCGCGGGGGATGCGTTTAACGGCGCCCTGGCGGCGCAGTTGGCGAATCAGGTGCCGTTAGCCGATGCGGTGCGCTTCGCCGCCGCCTACGCGGCGGTCTGCGTGGAACGCGCCGGGGCGGCGGGGTCGATGCCGAGCTATGAGGAAGCGTTGGAACGCCAGCAGGCGTTCGCGTGACAAAGACGGGCTGCGGCCAAGAGGCGGCAGCCCGGTTCCCTTACTTCAACCAGCCTTTGCGCTGCGCGTCCCGCAGATGTTGCTCCATATGGTGCCACAGTTCGGGGTGTACGTCGGCGATAGACGCATTGCGCGCCAGCACCTGCTCCAGGCTGATGCCGTTTTCCACCCAGCTCTGGCCTTCGTTGTGCAGATTCATCAGCATCGGCATGGTGCGATCCAGCAGCAAGGCGAAGCGCGCATCGGCGCTTTCGCCATCTTCATACTCCTGCCATAAAGCGGTGAAATACTCGCGCTGAGCCTCCGGCAACATGCCGAACAGACGGCGCGCCGCCGCCACTTCCTGATCGTGGATCGCCGCGCGAGCCGCCAGATCGTAGACCAGCACGTCGCCGGCGTCGATTTCCACGATGTCATGCAGCAGCGCCATCTGGATCACGCGCTGAATGTCTACGTCCTCACCGGCGTAGGGCGCCAGGCTCATGGCGGCGATGGCGAAGTGCCAGCTGTGTTCGGCGGAGTTTTCCTGGCGCTGGGTGCCCAGTACCTTGGTGCGGCGTTGTACGCCTTTCAACTTATCGATTTCCATCAGGAACTGGATGGTCTGGGTCATTGAACCGAAATCTAACGCGGGTACAGCGGATGACATGGTGTAAACCTCAAGATGGGTGGGTTGAAGCCTGACGATTGTAGACCAGCGGGCGGGGGATTTCGATGGTTACACGCGTTCACATTTTTATTTTAGCGTACACGTGTACACTGGAATTATTCTCAGTTAAGCTGCTTTGCGTTAATTTCGCACAAAGCAGGGCATTTTGAGGGGTTGCGCGTTATGGGGAAAACGGACGTAGTGAAAGCCGGAAGCAATAAGATGGTCGCCGCGGCTTATCCGTGGGCGGAAGAGATCGCCAACAGCATCAGTCACGGTATCGGGCTGGTGTTCGGCATCGTCGGCCTGGTATTGCTGTTGGTGCAGGCGGTGAATACCGGCGCCGATGCGACGGCCATCACCAGTTACAGCCTGTACGGCGGCAGCATGATCCTGCTGTTTCTCGCTTCCACGCTCTACCATGCGATCCCGCATCAGAAGGCCAAGCATTGGCTGAAAAAATTTGACCACTGCGCCATTTATCTCCTGATTGCCGGCACTTACACCCCATTTTTACTCGTGGGACTGGATTCGCCGCTGGCGAAGGGCCTGATGGCGGTAATCTGGGGATTGGCGCTGCTCGGCGTGCTGTTCAAACTGGCCTTCGCCCACCGTTTTGAAGCCCTGTCGTTGGTGACCTACCTGACGATGGGCTGGCTGTCGCTGATCGTGATTTATCAGTTGGTTACGCGGCTGGAGGCCGGCGGCGTCACGCTGCTGGCGATCGGCGGGGTGGTTTATACCCTGGGCGTGATTTTCTACGCCTCCAAGCGCATTCGCTTTGGCCACGCCATCTGGCACGCCTTCGTGCTCGGCGGCAGCGCCTGCCATTTCATGGCGATCTATCTGTACGTCTAAGCGTTCACGCTACATCTGAATGCGTATTGAACTGGCGCCTCTTTTGTTTTAAAAAAGAGGCGCTTGCTTCTTTCGGGTATCCAGCAAGCCCGTTCCTTCATTTCTGAGCCCGCATACCGTTTCTTTAACCTCTGTTCAGGACTCACCAAGATGATCGTTCGCTTATCCAAAGCGCTGCTGGTCTGCGCTATCGCCTTGTTCGCTTCGCTGGTCGCCTTCGGCAACATCACCGACTACGGTTCCAACTTCGCCTTCGTGCGCCACGTCTTTATGATGGACACGATTTTCCCCGACGCCACCATCGGCTACCGCTCGATACAGACGCCGTGGCTGCATCACGCCGGTTATATTTTCATCATTGCGCTGGAGGGCCTGACCGCGCTGCTGTGCTGGATTGGCGGCCTGCGCCTGCTGTGTGGCCTGAAACTGCCTGCGCACGCCTTTAACGGCCGGAAAAAGCTGGCGGTAGCGGGGTTGACGCTGGGCTTCCTCACCTGGCAGGTCGGCTTTATGTCGATTGGGGGCGAGTGGTTTGGCATGTGGATGTCGAAGCAGTGGAACGGCGTGCCGGATGCGTTTCGCTTCTTCGTCACCATCATTCTGGTGCTGATTTATCTGGTGCAGCGCGACGGGGAATTGGACGAGTAACGAAGATGGCCGCAGGCAGGGGGCCTGCGGCCGACGGATTATTTCTCTTCGGCCAGCGAGTAGGGCAACGGTTTGATCGCCAACTGGCTGGCGGCATCGTCGCGCACCCGCAGCTTGCTGTCGGCATCCAGATCGTTGTTCATCACCACCTGCACCCACAGCGTGCCGTCGGCCAACTGACTCGACGCCAGTACGGTGCCGGTGCGGCGCCAGTTTTCCCCCAGCTGCAGCTCCAGATCCTCCGCCGCCTGCGGGGCGCGGGCCGCTTTACCTTCCAGCCAGTAGAGCGCACGCTTGTTGGCGCCGCGGAATTTGGCGCGCGCCACCATCTCCTGACCGGTATAGCAACCCTTGCTGAAGCTGATGCCTTCCAGCGCCTGCAGGTTGGTGGCCTGCGGGATCAGCTGCGCGCTGTTGGCGGCGTCGATAACCGGATAACCGGCTTCGATCTCCAGCGCCAGCCATTGGCTGCTGTCATTCAGTTCCGCCTGGTCATGCAGTTTGCCGATCAGCTGTTCGGCTACGGCGGGGCGGGTCACCAGCAGAAAACGTTCCGCCGGCGCAGCGAAGTGCAGAATCGTGGTCTCGCCGTCCTGCACCACCGGGTGCTCGGCGCTCGGCAGCGTGGCGAACAGGCCCGTCAGCGCGGCGCGCGCCTGGAAACCGGCGACGCCCAGCAATACCGCGTCATTATCGGCGGCGATAGTGACTTTGGAGAACACCGCGTATTTTTTGATTTCCGCCAGTTGGCTGTCCAGCACGCTGCGGCGTTCCAGATAGGCGAAGCCTTCGCCTCGGTGGAACAGACGCAGGTTGCTCCACATTTTGCCCTTGGCGTCGCAGTGGGCGCACAGCACGTGTTGATCGGCCGCCAGCGCGTCGATGTCCGCCGTCACCTGGCCCTGGAGATATTTCACCGTGTCCGGCCCGTTCAGCGTCACCAGCGCCCAATCTTCCAGCGAGATCAGCGTCAGGGGCAGATGGGTGGAAGCGGAGGGCTGACGGGGTGGGAATGGAATGTTATGCGCCATAGTAAGTTCCTGCTCAACGTTTAGCTTACCTGAAGGGTATTGAGCCCATGGTAAAAGAGGCGGCGGGCTTTGCAAACTGTTATTCGCGCCGTGGCGTCGGGGTGCGCTTTTTTTGGCATTTTGCGCTTTATTGCGTTTTCCGCAGCAAAGCGCCTTCCCGGCGTGTATGTCAAATTGTTACTCTATAGGCTTGCGGCCAGGGCACCCTTGCAGACAGATCCCCGGCTGATGGAATTATATTGCGACGGCGTTGCCATACAGTGTGTCATTTGAACCCTGCGCTGGCGCTGCCGCGCTGAAAAGAGGTGAGTCATAACAACATGGATATTAACAACAAAGCACGTATTCACTGGGCTTGCCGTCGTGGCATGCGCGAGCTGGACATCTCCATCATGCCGTTCTTCGAATACGAATACGACAGCCTGAATGACGCGGACAAGGCGCTGTTTATCCGCCTGCTGGAGTGTGACGATCCCGATTTGTTCAACTGGCTGATGAATCATGGCGCGCCGCAGGACGGCGAGCTGCAGAGAATGGTGACCCTGATCCAAACGCGAAATAAAGACCGTAGCCCAGTGGCGATGTGATATCCGCATTTCCTGGCGCACCCAGCTGTTTTCACTGTTGACCCACGGCGTTCTGATCCTGCTGATCCTGATTTCGCCCTGGCCGGAGGGCTTTGGCCCGCTCTGGCTGGTGCTGCTGACGCTGGTGGTGTTTCAGTGCATTCGCAGCCAGAAGCGCATCGCCGCGGTGCAGGGCGAGCTGCGGCTGCTGGCGGACAGGCGTTTCAGCTGGCACGGCCGCGAGTGGCGGCTGGCGAAAAAACCGTGGATGCCGGGTTACGGCATGCTGTTGACGCTGCAGCCGATGGAAGGCAAAAAGCGCCGCCGGTTGTGGCTGGCTTCCGACTGCATGAGCAAAGAGGAGTGGCGCCACCTGCGGCAGCTGTTGCTGCATCCGCCGGCGGGTAACGGCGAGGAACCCTGATGAAACCCGTACTCTGGTTGGTGGAGGATGAACCCAGCATTGCCGATACGCTGGTTTACACGCTGGAGAGCGAAGGCTTCGAAGTACGCTGGTTCGAACGCGCGGAGCCGGCGTTGCAGGCGCTGGCGCAAGAAGGCGCGCCAGCGCTCGCTATCCTCGATGTCGGTTTGCCGGATATCAACGGCTTTGAATTGTGTCGCCGCCTGCTGGCTCAGGCGGCCGACCTGCCGATTCTGTTTCTTACCGCCCGCAGTGATGAAGTGGATCGCCTGATCGGGCTGGAGATCGGCGCCGACGACTATGTCGCCAAGCCGTTCTCCCCTCGCGAGGTCAGCGCCCGGGTGCGCACCATTTTGCGCCGCCTGCATAAGCAGCAGCGCCTGCAACAGAGCGCGCGCTACCATTTCGGCGCTTTCGCCCTCGACGAAGACGCGGCCACCATCTCCTACCATCAGCGGCCGCTGCCGCTGACCCGTTACGAATACCTGCTGCTGAAGACGCTGTTGTTGGCGCCTGGACGGGTGTTCTCGCGGCAGCAACTGATGGAAAGCGTTTGGGCGCAGGCGGAAGAAAGCCTGGATCGCACCGTCGATACCCACATCAAAACCCTGCGCGCCAAACTGCGTGCGGTGGATCCCGGTGAGCCGCCGATCCACACCCACCGCGGATTGGGTTACAGCGTGAGCCGCCAGCCATGAAAATTGGCCTGCGCCTGCTGCTGGGATATTTTCTGATCGTGGCGGTGGCCGGGTACTTCGTGCTGAGCATTTTCGTCCAGGAAGTGAAGCCCGGCGTGCGGCGCGCTACCGAAGGCACACTGGTGGACACCGCCAACCTGCTGGCGCAGATCGCCCGTCAGGACATGCAGCGCGGCGATGCGGCGCATGGCCAACTGGCGCAGGCGTTTACGCAGCTGAACCAGCGGCCGATCGGCGCCAATATCTCCGGCATCCGCAAGGATCGCAGCGAATACCACGTCTATCTTACCGATGCGCGAGGCAAGGTCATCTTCGATTCCGCCGGCCGCGCGCAGGGGCAGGATTATTCGCGCTGGAATGACGTTTATCGGACGCTGCGCGGCCAGTACGGCGCCCGCAGCACCCGCAGCGACCCGCAGGATGAAAACAGTTCGGTGATGTATGTGGCCGCGCCGGTGATAGAACAAGGGCGCATTATCGGCGTGCTTACCGTGGGCAAACCCAACAGCACCATGGCGCCGGTGATCAAACGCAGCGAACGGCGCATTTTGTGGGCCGGCGCATTGCTGCTGGGGATCGCGCTGCTGATCGGGGCGGCGTTCGTCTGGTGGATCAACCGTTCCATAGGCCGTCTGGTGCGTTATGCCGACGGGGTGGCGCAGGGAGAAAACGCGCCGTTGCCCAAAGTGGGCGGCCGGGAATTGACGCAGCTGGCGCAGGCGTTGGAGAGCATGCGTCTGAAGCTGGAAGGCAAAGCTTATATCGAACAGTATGCACATACCCTGACGCATGAGCTGAAAAGCCCGCTGGCGGCGATCCGGGGGGCGGCGGAACTGTTGCAGGAGCTGCCACCGCCGGAGACCGCCCGGCGTTTTCTCACCAATATCGAACAGCAAAGCGCACGCATCCAGCAACTGGTGGATAAACTGCTGGTGCAGGCGCGGCTGGAGAGCCGGCCAGAAATGGAGACCGCGCCCATCGCGATCGCGGCGCTGATCGGCCAGACGATGGCGGGCAAAGAGGCGCAGGCGACGCAGCGCGGCGTCAGATTGCAACTGGAGGCGTTGGCGGAGGTGACGCTGAACGGCGATGCATTGCTGATCAGCCAGGCGCTGACCAACCTGCTGGACAACGCGATCGACTTTACCCCGCCGGGCGGTTGCGTCAGCGTGCGAGGCGAACGGCGGGAACAGCATTACTGCATCAGCGTCTGTGACGACGGCAGCGGCATTCCGGACTATGCGCTCGATAAAGTGTTCGAGCGTTTTTATTCGCTGCCGCGCGCCGAACGGCCTAAAAGCAGCGGGCTGGGCCTGAACTTCGTGCAGGAGGTCGCCCGTCTGCATCATGGCGGCATTCGCCTGCGCAACCGCCGGCCGCACGGGGTGGAAGCGACTTTCATGTTATCGCTGTGACTTCACCTTCCCTTCACATAACCACATTCTGATTTCACCTGCGGGTTTTATCGTGGCCTCATTACCTACGAGGAGCGAGCATGATGAAATCGGTACTTTTCTGGAAAATAACCACGTTGCTGGGATTGATGGTGGTGATGTTGATCCCCATCGCCCAACTGATGAGCGTGATCGACGAACGCAGCGGCTATCGGCAAAGCGTGGTCGGGCAGGTGAGCGAAAGCACCAGCGGGGCGCAGCGCGTGCTCGGCCCGTTGATTGTCATTCCCTATATCGAACGCGAAGAGAAGAAAGACGAGAAAGGGCAAACGGTGGTGCAGCGGGTGCAGCATTACCGCTATTTGCTGCCGGAGTCGCTTCAGGTGCAGGGCGCGCCGAAGGTGGAAGTGCGCAAGCTGGGCATCTATCAGACGCAGGTTTATCAGGGGCCGCTGAACTTCAAGGTGCGTTTCGGCCAGCCGGAGCTGACGGATTTGCAGCGCGCCAACGTGGCCGTCGGCCAGCCGTTCCTGCTGGTGGCGCTGAGCGACTCTCGCGGCATCAAGCGCATTTCCCCGCTGGCAACACCGCAGCCGGTGGCGTTTGAGCCGGGCACCGGCGTGGGTTCGTTGCGCCAGGGGAACCACGCACCGCTGACGCTGGCGGCGTTGCAACAAAAAGAGGGGCTGAACGCTGACTTCACCCTGACGCTGGCGGGCACCAGCAGCCTATCGCTGGTGCCGTTGGGACGCAGCAGCGAGCTGCAACTGCAAAGCAACTGGCCGCACCCGAATTTTCTCGGCAACTTCCTGCCGGACGAACGTAAGGTGACGGATCAAGGGTTTAGCGCTCGCTGGCGCAGCACCTGGTTCGCCAACAACATTAACAGTGCGTTCCATTACGACGATGGCATTATCGACGAGGACAAGCTGCCGGCCTTCAGCGCCAGCCTGGTCGAACCGGTCGATCACTATCAGCTGACCGAGCGTGCGGTCAAATACGCGCTACTGTTTATCGGGCTGACGTTTATGGCGTTTTTCCTGTTCGAAACCCTGACCGGGCTGCGGGTGCACCCGATTCAGTACCTGCTGGTCGGTGCGGCGCTGGTGTTGTTCTACCTGATTCTGCTGGCCTTCTCCGAACACCTGGGATTCGCTCCCGCTTACCTGGCGGCCAGCATCGCCTGCAGCGGACTGATCGGCTTCTATCTGAGCGCCGTGCTGCGCGGCAAGCTGCGCGGTGCGCTGTTCGCCGCGAGCCTATTGCTGTTGTACGGCGTGCTCTATTTGCTGTTGCAGTCGGAGGACAATGCGTTGGTGCTGGGGGCGGGGCTGCTGTTCGCCATTCTGGCGGGCATTATGCTGTTGACGCGCAAGCTGGACTGGTATCAGGTGGCCGATCCGGCGCGTTTGACCAAGGAAACGCCGGCCGGGGAAGACGAGCCACGCTTTCGTCTGTGGAAATAAGTGAGGGAAATCGGGCGCGTTACGCGCCCGATAGCGGCTACAGCAGCGGCTCCATCTCCAACAGGATCTGTTCGCACCATTGCTGCAGGCGCTCTTCGCTCAGATCGTATTGGTTGACCTCATCGAGCGCCAGGCCGACGAAATGTTTGCCGTCGGCGCTCAGCGGTTTGGGGCTGGTGAACTCGAAGCCCTCAGTTGGCCAGAAGCCGATGAACTGTACGCCCAGCGGCGCGATGTGATCGTGCAGCATGCCCAGCGCGTCGAGGAACCACTCACCGTAACCGAGCTGATCGCCCATGCCGTACATGGCGACGATTTTGCCTTTCAGATCCAGCGCCGCCAGCTGCGGCCAGATCGCTTCCCAGTCTTCCTGCAGTTCGCCGAAATCCCAGGTCGGGATGCCGAGGATCAGAATGGAATAGTCCTCCATCAGCTTGGGCGAGACGTCTTTCAGGTTGTGCAGGTCGACCAGGTCTTCACCCAGAATCTCACGGATTTTTTCTGCCGCCATTTCGGTGTAGCAGGTGCTGGAGCCGTAAAACAGACCAATCTTCATGTGTAAACCGTTACGTTGCTGTTTAGAGAATTGCAGCGAGTATACCTGATTTGCTCCGGCTTAAGGCATAATGGCGCGGGTGGAAATGCAACAAAGAGAGGACCGCGTGCAACAGCAAGACAATGCGCTGATTGAACAATTCCTGGATGCGCTGTGGCTTGAGCGCAATCTGGCGGAAAATACGCTGGCCTCCTATCGGCTGGATTTGCAGGCACTGGGCGCCTGGCTTGGCCAGCAGAAGACCGATTTGCTGCAGGCGCAGGCGTTGGATCTGCAGGCGTTTCTCGCCGAGCGGGTGGATGGCGGTTACAAGGCCACCAGCTCCGCGCGTTTGCTGAGCGCCATGAGGCGCCTGTTTCAATATCTGTACCGCGAAAAGCTGCGCGCCGACGATCCCACCGCGCAGCTGGCGTCCCCCAAACTGCCGCAGCGCTTGCCGAAGGATCTGAGCGAGGCGCAGGTCGATGCGTTGCTGCAGGCGCCCTGCGTCGATCAGCCGCTGGAGCTGCGCGACAAGGCGATGCTCGAAGTGTTGTACGCCACCGGGCTGCGGGTTTCCGAGCTGGTGGGGCTGAGCATCAGCGACGTCAGCCTGCGCCAGGGCGTGGTGCGGGTGATCGGCAAGGGCAACAAGGAGCGGCTGGTGCCGCTGGGCGAAGAGGCGGTCTACTGGATCGAAAATTATCTGGAGCACGGCCGCCCATGGCTGGTCAACGGTCAGACGCTGGATGTGCTGTTCCCCAGCACCCGCTGCCAGCAAATGACCCGACAGACGTTCTGGCATCGCATCAAACACTATGCCATCCTTGCGGGCATCGACAGCGAGCGTCTGTCGCCGCACGTGTTGCGGCACGCGTTCGCTACCCATTTGCTGAACCATGGAGCCGATCTCCGTGTCGTACAGATGTTGTTAGGGCACAGCGATCTCTCGACCACGCAAATTTATACACATGTAGCGACCGAACGACTGAAACAGCTACATCAACAGCATCACCCGCGCGCCTGAGCGGCGGGTTCGAAAGGATTGGAACAATGAAAAAAGGTTTAATGCTGCTCTCTCTGCTGGTGGCTTCGGTGGCCGGCGCCGCCCATGCCGATGACGCGGCGATCAAAAAAGCGCTCGCCAGCCTGGGCATCCAGCAGGCGGACGTGCAGCCTTCGCCGGTCAACGGCCTGAAAACCGTGCTGACCGACAGCGGCGTGCTGTACGCCTCCGAAGACGGCAAGCACATCCTGCAGGGCCCGCTGTTTGACGTCAGCGGCAAAGAGCCGGTCAACGTGACCAACCAACTGCTGAGCAGCAAGATGGACGCGCTGAAAGATCAGATGATCGTTTACAAAGCGCCGAAAGAGAAACACGTGATCACCGTGTTCACCGATATCACCTGCGGTTACTGCCACAAACTGCATCAGCAGATGAAAGAGTACAACGATCTGGGTATTACCGTGCGTTATATGGCATTCCCGCGCCAGGGGCTGGCTTCCCAGGCTGAAAAAGACATGCAGTCGATCTGGTGCACCGCCGACAAGGCCAAGGCGTTTGACGCCGCCATGAAGGGCGACGCCGTTTCTCCGGCGACCTGCAAAACCGACATCAGCAAGCATTACGAGCTGGGCGTGCAGTTCGGCATTCAGGGCACGCCGGCCATCATCCTGGAGAACGGCATGATGATCCCGGGCTATCAGGGGCCGAAAGAGATGGCCGCCATGCTGGATGCGCACCAGGCCGCCACCAAAGCCGGTGGTTAATCGCCGGTGAGTATCAAAACGCAACTACGCCGCCGCCCGGCGGCGGACGACACGCATCTGCCCGCCAGTTTGCCGCCGCTGCTGCGTCGGCTTTACGCCCTGCGCGGCGTGCAGGCTGAGCAAGAGCTGGAACGCGGCGTCAAAGGCATGCTGCCCTGGCAACAGCTGGACGGCATCGACGACGCCGTCGGCCTGCTGCAACAGGCGCTGGCCGACGGCCGCCGCATCATGGTGGTGGGCGATTTCGACGCCGATGGCGCCACCAGCACCGCGCTGACGGTGTTGGCGCTGCGCAGCATGGGCGGCGCAGCCGTCGATTATCTGGTGCCTAACCGTTTCGAAGACGGTTATGGCCTGAGCCCCGAAGTGGTGGAGCAGGCGGCGGCGCGCGGCGCAGAACTCATTGTCACCGTCGATAACGGCATCTCCTCCCACGCCGGCGTCGACGTGGCGCACGCCAAGGGCATGCAGGTGCTGGTGACCGATCACCACCTGCCGGGCGAGACCCTGCCGGCGGCCGAAGCGATCGTTAACCCCAACCTGCGCGGCTGCGCCTTCCCGTCCAAATCGCTGGCGGGGGTAGGCGTCGCGTTCTACCTGATGCTGGCGCTGCGCGCCCGCCTGCGGGACAGCGGCTGGTTCGAGCAGCGCGCGCTGGCGATGCCCAATCTGGCGGAGCTGCTGGACCTGGTGGCGCTCGGCACCGTGGCCGACGTGGTGCCGCTGGACGCCAACAACCGCATTTTGGTGTATCAGGGATTAAACCGCATCCGCGCCGGCAAATGCCGACCGGGCATCCGCGCGCTGCTTGAGGTGGCCAACCGCGACGCCCGTCAACTGGCGGCCAACGATCTCGGTTTTGCTCTCGGGCCGCGGCTCAACGCCGCCGGCCGGCTGGACGACATGTCGATCGGCGTGGCGCTGCTGCTGAGCGACGACATCGCGCAGGCGCGCATGCTGGCCAACGATCTCGATGCGCTGAACCAGACGCGACGCGAGATAGAGCAGGGCATGCAGGTGGAAGCCCTGCAGCTGTGCGATCAGCTGGAGCGCACCAGCACCGAGCTGCCTTACGGATTGGCGATGTATCACCCGGAATGGCACCAGGGCGTGGTGGGCATCCTCGCTTCGCGCATCAAAGAGCGTTTCCACCGCCCGGTGATCGCGTTCGCGCCGGCGGGTGACGGCATCCTGAAAGGCTCCGGCCGTTCGGTGCCCGGCCTGCACATGCGCGACGCGCTGGAGCGGCTGGATATGCTGAACCCCGGGCTGATGATGAAGTTCGGCGGCCACGCGATGGCGGCCGGGCTGTCGCTGGAAGAAGCCAAATTCGACGAGTTCCGCCAGCGTTTCGGCGAGCTGGTGGGCGAATGGCTCGATCCGGCGATGCTGGAAGGGGTGATCTGGTCCGACGGCGAACTGGCGATGCAGGAGCTGTCGCTGACCACGGCGGAGCTGCTGCGCGAGGGCGGCCCGTGGGGCCAGGCGTTCCCGGAACCGACCTTCGACGGCAAGTTCCGCATCCTGCAGCAGCGGCTGGTGGGCGAGAAACACCTGAAGCTGATGGTGGAGCCGCTCGGCGGCGGCCCGCTGCTCGACGGCATCGCGTTCAACGTGGATACCACGCTGTGGCCGGACAGCAGCGTGCGCGAAGTGGAACTGGCCTACAAGCTCGACGTCAACGAGTTTCGCGGCAACCGCAACGTGCAGCTGCTGATCCAGCATCTTTGGCCGCGCTGAGGCGAAATTGAACACAATTCGGGGATTGGGCTCTCCAATCCCCGGCATCCTTCCCGATCGCCACAAAAACTGACCAACTCGCTATAAACTGCCGCCCGGATCCGTTAGAATTAGCGGTTCCAATGGCATTCCGCCATCGACGACATCAACGTAAAAGAACGAAACCATGTTTGAAATTAACCCGGTAAAAAACCGAATTCAGGACCTGTCCGAGCGGACTGCGGTTCTTAGGGGGTATCTTTGACTATGATGCCAAGAAGGAACGCCTAGAAGAAGTCAACGCCGAGCTGGAGCAGCCGGACGTTTGGAACGAGCCGGAGCGCGCACAGGCGCTCGGTAAAGAGCGCGCTGCGCTGGAAGCCATCGTTGAAACCATCGATCAGCTGGAGCAGGGCGGCGAAGACGTTGGCGGGCTGCTGGAACTGGCGGTGGAAGCCGACGATGAAGAGACCTTCAACGAAGCGGTCGCCGAGCTGGATCAACTGATGAGCAAACTGGATCAGTTGGAATTCCGCCGCATGTTCTCCGGCGAATACGACAGCGCCGACTGCTACCTGGATATCCAGGCCGGCTCCGGCGGCACCGAAGCGCAGGACTGGGCCAGCATGCTGCTGCGCATGTACCTGCGCTGGGCCGAAGCCAAGGGCTTCAAGACCGAAGTGATCGAAGAATCCGACGGCGACGTCGCTGGCCTGAAATCGGCCACCATCAAGATCATCGGCGACTACGCGTTCGGCTGGTTGCGCACTGAAACCGGCGTGCATCGCCTGGTGCGCAAGAGCCCGTTCGACTCCGGCGGCCGTCGCCACACCTCGTTCAGCTCGGTGTTCATCTACCCGGAAGTGGACGACGATATCGATATCGAAATCAACCCGGCGGATCTGCGTATCGACGTGTACCGCGCCTCCGGTGCGGGCGGTCAGCACGTCAACAAAACCGAATCCGCCGTACGTATTACTCACCTGCCAACCAACATCGTGGTGCAGTGCCAGAACGATCGTTCTCAGCATAAGAACAAGGATCAAGCGTTTAAACAGCTGCGAGCCAAGCTGTACGAGTTTGAGATGCAAAAGAAAAATGCTGATAAGCAGACGATGGAAGACAACAAGTCCGACATCGGCTGGGGCAGCCAAATCCGTTCTTACGTGCTGGATGACTCCCGCATCAAGGATTTGCGCACCAACGTCGAAACGCGTAACACGCAGGCCGTACTGGATGGCGACCTGGATAAATTCATTGAGGCAAGTTTGAAAGCCGGGTTATGAGGAATAGAAATGTCTGAACAACAAGTACAGGGCGCCGATCAGGCGCTGGATCTCAATAACGAACTGCAGTCCCGCCGCGAGAAACTGGCCGGCCTGCGTGAGAACGGCATTGCGTTCCCGAACGACTTCCGTCGCGATTCCACCTCCGACAAACTGCACGCTGCGTACGGCGATAAAGACAACGAAGAGCTGGAAGCGCTGGGCGTAGAAGTGACCGTCGCCGGCCGCATGATGACCCGCCGCATTATGGGCAAGGCATCCTTCGTCACGCTGCAGGACGTGGGCGGCCGTATTCAGCTGTACGTCGCGCGCGACGATCTGGCTGAAGGCGTGTACAACGAGCAGTTCAAGAAGTGGGACCTGGGCGATATCCTGGGCGCGCGCGGCAAGCTGTTCAAAACCAAGACCGGCGAACTGTCGATCCACTGCACCGAACTGCGTCTGTTGACCAAAGCGCTGCGTCCGCTGCCGGATAAATTCCACGGCCTGGCGGATCAGGAAACCCGTTACCGCCAGCGTTACCTGGATCTGATCGCCAACGAAGAATCGCGCAACACTTTCAAAGTGCGTTCGCAGGTGATGTCGGCTATCCGCAACTTCATGGTGGAACGCGGCTTCATGGAAGTCGAAACCCCGATGATGCAGGTGATCCCGGGCGGCGCGTCCGCGCGTCCATTCATCACTCACCACAATGCGCTGGATATCGACATGTACCTGCGCATCGCGCCGGAACTGTATCTGAAGCGTCTGGTGGTCGGCGGCTTTGAGCGCGTGTTCGAAATCAACCGCAACTTCCGCAACGAAGGCGTTTCTCCGCGTCATAACCCAGAGTTCACCATGATGGAACTCTACATGGCTTACGCGGATTACAAAGACCTGATCGAGCTGACCGAGACCCTGTTCCGCACCCTGACCGAGAAAGTGCTGGGCACCTCTCAGGTGCAGTACGGCGATGAAGTGTTCGACTTCGGCAAGCCGTTCGAGAAGCTGACCATGACCGAGGCGATCAAGAAATACCGTCCGGAAACCGATCTGGCTGACCTGGCCGACATGGGCAAAGCGGTGGCCATCGCCGAATCCATCGGCATCAAGGTTGAGAAGAGCTGGGGCCTGGGCCGCGTCGTGACCGAGATCTTCGAAGAAGTGGCGGAAAGCCATCTGATTCAGCCGACCTTCATCACCGAGTACCCGGCTGAAGTGTCGCCGCTGGCGCGCCGCAACGACGTGAACCCGGAAATCACCGACCGCTTCGAGTTCTTCATCGGCGGCCGTGAAATCGGCAACGGCTTCTCCGAGCTGAACGACGCCGAAGATCAGGCGCAACGCTTCGCCGATCAGGTGAATGCCAAAGACGCCGGCGACGACGAAGCGATGTTCTACGACGAAGACTACGTCACCGCGCTGGAGCACGGCCTGCCGCCGACCGCCGGTCTGGGCATCGGCATCGACCGCATGGTGATGCTGTTCACCAACAGTCACACCATCCGCGACGTGATTCTGTTCCCGGCGATGCGCCCACAGAAATAATCCCGTTTAGCGTGCAAAAACCGGTGCAGGCAACTGCGCCGGTTTTTTTTCGTCTACGGGACTTAACCGCTTAAAACATCGGCAGTTACGCGCCATCTCCGCTTGCCCGCCGCCGATAACCGGTTATAATGCCTGTCGCACACCGATGCGGGTGTAGTTCAATGGTAGAACGGCAGCTTCCCAAGCTGCATACGAGGGTTCGATTCCCTTCACCCGCTCCAAAATCTCCCTATGCATCACCCCCATTGAGTTATAACCGTTTTCAGAAAAGCTGATTCTCAACGATGCATCACCGTTTGGTGCGGGTTGACGTGTGAGTCGCTCAAGCTATTGGCCTGGCATTTAACCGCGATAACACAACGCGCCGCCCAATCCTGATGCGGGTGTGAGCCGCCGTCGCTGCCCACAGCGCGTTATTGCCGCTTAACTCCATTTCTGTTTGGCCCCGGATGGCAGGCGGTTATCCGCTTCTTCGCAGGTGCGATCGCATTCTTTCGGCAGCAGGAAGGTGATACTTCCCGCCAGCAGCAGCGATGCCGCCAGCGCGCAAACCGCGACGTTCTGTCCGTACAGATAAATCATGACGCCGACCAGATAGGGGCCGCAAAACCCACCGAGGTTGCCCAGCCCGTTGATCACCCCGCGTGCGCTGCCCGCCACTTCCGCCGCCGCAATGCGTCCGGGAATCGACCAGAAGGGGCTGGTCGCCGCTTTAAGGAAGAAGCCGCACACCACCAACGCGATATAGGCGGCCACCACGTGCTCATGCAGGATCACCGAGGCTATCAGCGCCGCCGCAAAACAGTACAGGGAGATCCTGACCCACAAACGTCGTTTACCGCTGCGATCGCTGAACATCGAAATCACATAAATCCCCGCCAGAGTGGCAACAAACGGCAGGATCGCCAATACCCCAACATTGGCCATGCTGCCACCGGTCAGGTTTTTCAAGATGGTGGGCAGCCACAACGTATACCCATAGTCTCCGGTCTGGTAAAAGAAATTCAGCACGACCAGGCGCATCAATCCCTTGTTGCGAAATACCGCTTTTAACGGCGCTTTGGCCGGCGGCGCCATCCCTTCCCGCGCTTTGCGCTCCCGGGCCAGTTCGGTCAATAAATAGTCGCGTTCCTTCGCCGGCAGCCAACGCGCTTCTTCCGGGCGGTCACTGATCACCAGCCACCAAATGGTCAACACCACGATCGACAATAAGCCTTCGATAATGAACAGCCAGCGCCAGTCGAGGGCGGCAATAATTGCGCCGGAAACCGGGGCGGTCAGCATCCCTCCTAGTGGGGCAAACATCATGACAAAGGCATTGGCCCGGCCCAGTTCTTTTTCCGGGAACCAATTGCTGACCATGGTCAGCACAACGGGCAACATTCCCCCTTCGGAGATCCCGAGAATAAAACGCAGCACGAGCAGTTGATATTCATGGGTGACGAATCCGGTGGCGATAGAGACAATCGCCCAGGCCACGAGCGACCAGGCGATAAAACGTTTTCCGCTACCGTAAACCGCAAGTCGTCCGCCAGGGATTTGCAGAAATAAATAACCAATAAAAAAGATACCGCTGGCCACGCCAGCCATCTGGCTGGTAATGCCTAAATCCTGTTCCATGCCACCCGGCAGAGCAAAGCTGATGTTAACGCGATCCATAAATGAAATAATACAGGTGATAAGGATCGGCGCGATAACCCGCAGCCAGCGAGTTCCTGGTATTTTATCGGTCATAATAGCGTCTCGATGATATCCGCCATTCACAGAGAATATTGTGTTGGCGGATAAAAATGATTATTCGTAACTCAAACGATCATTTTTATTGAATTAACCCAGGAATATCCTGATGTGAAAAATAACCTGCCAGATTATCCAAAACGGATTGGCTCATTCCCTGACGAGTTTCTACGGTAGCGCTGGCCACATGGGGTTGAAGCAGAACATTCTCGAGCGCAAAGAACGCTGTCGGGACATGGGGTTCGTTTTCAAAGACGTCCAGAGCGGCCCCGGCGATAACATGATTTTGTAACGCCTTTATCAGCGCCGCCTCATCGACCAGGCTGCCGCGGGCAATATTGATAAGCCAGGCGCGTTCGGGCATGGCGTTAAATACGCTGGCATCAATAATCCCGCGGTTTTCCGCACTGCCGGATGCCGCGATCACCAGGAAATCACTCTGCGCTGCGAGCGTATGCAGATCGGCGCACCACTGGTAATCCAGGCCGTCTTTGCGCTGGCGGTCAGTATACAGGATGGTCATATCGAAGCCTTTCGCCCGGCGGGCGATGGCTTGGCCAATATTCCCCATGCCGAAAATACCGATGCGTTTACCGCTCACTTTGGTCGCCAGCGGTGGCGGCGTCGTTTCCCAGCGGCCTTCACGTACAAATCGGTCCCCTTGGCAGAGGCGGCGGCTGGCGGACAGCATTAGCCCCAGAGCCAGATCTGCCACATCATCGGTCAGCACGCCGGCGGTGATCCCGACGCTGATATGGCGTTCCCGGGTGTAGTTGAGATCGATAGCGTCAGTCCCCACGCCAAAGACGGCAATCATGCCCACCTGCGGCAGCTGTTCCAGCGTCTCCCGGGTTACCCCCACATCACCACGGGTGACCACCGCCTGAACGTCTGCGCCATGGCGAACCAGGAAGGCTGGAATATCTGATTGTTCATAGAGACGGAATACCCGGTAACGGGCGTCCAACGCGGCCTGTAAAGCATCCATCACCGGCGCGATAAGCAAAATGGTAGGTTGAGTGTCAGTGTGCATCGTTGCGATCCTGTCTGAAAAATAGGGGATACCCTGTATCAGACGTTTTTTTACCGCTTATTTTTGCGATCTGCATCACGCCAAAGAGTGTTAAAAAAGCATGTTACTGCTGGCGTGATCTCGTGTGCAATTTCGTGGTTTCTGTCAGTGACTATCGGGGAAAATAACTCATTATGCCCGTAGGGGGAGAAGGCTAAATCGATCGATTTTGGTGAAAGCGGTGAATATCCAGTGATTTTCTGCCGTGGATCACAGGATAAGTAACGTCGTTTCGTAACACTTAATTAAGTGACTTTTGTCACAGTTTTAAGCGGCTAAAAACCGTGAGATAGGTCATGACTTATTTCACCATGCCGAATAGCCTTTCAGGTGGAGTTTACTCACAGTGGTGATAGGTTGTAAATATTAACAACAAAGCGGTTTGCTTTGTTGCTTATTCATAGTGGCGCCCGTAGAACGATCGAATAGCGATTCTACCGTAATTACACCGAGATTGCCTGTTGCCATAAAACTACCCAGCCATTGTTCTTGTCGGTGAAATACCGAATCGATATCTACCAGAGAAAATATTATGATTATTGATGCCTTAACCACTGCCGTAAATAATAAATTCTATCCGGCAGCCATTCGAAAAATGCTGGTCAGCATTATTGAAAGTGAGCCGTACAATTTACCTGTCGGCCACTATCAGGTGCAGGGTAAACAGATGTTCTTTAACGTCGTTGAAGGGGAAACCAAACTGTTGGCCGACCAGAAGCCGGAGTTTCATCGCCAGTATCTGGATATCCATCTTGTCCTGGAAGGGCGAGAAGTGATTGGCGCCGGGGTTCTGGGGCTGCCTTTGCCGTTGAGTGAGCCATTTAACGAGGCGCACGACCTTGGGTTTAGCCCGGCGATCCCCGGTGAAACTCTCATCCACCTGCAACCCGGTGAACTGGCCGTTATCTTTCCGGGGGAGCTGCATCGCCCGATGAGTACCTGCACAACACCGGCAGTTCTGCGCAAAATTGTGGCGAAAATCGACGGCGCCCTGCTGACGTAGCAAGACGTCCAGCGGCGGCTGGTATCGCTACTTCAGGCTGCCGGCGGAAAGCCTCGCTCATCCGCCGTCTGCCGCGATTCCGAAGAATACGCCTTTCCCGTCAACGCCATAGCCCCTAACTTTTAAAAATTGAGTTGGGTTGAATAAATTTACGGCAGAGATTACGCCGTATTATTTACAGGGATATTTGCTTCAGGTTCAGATTACATCATTAAAGGCCGTGAGTTTACCTCTGTCGTAGATGTAGCCAATCTCATAACGCCTTGATCTTTTAATGCGATTCCTCCCTATTAGCACAATTTTTTATTTTGGTTTGCCTGCGTTCTGATAGATATTAAAAAAACTATATAAAAATAAATTATTTCGGAGCTAATAATGTCGTTGCAAATCGTGCTTACCCGCAGGGAGGCGCTGGGGAAAATGGTGGGCGTCATCGTCGCCGCCAGCCTGTTGCCTTATTCAAATATAACCTATGCCGAACGGGCGCAAATTGCCGCCTCGCCCGTTGAATACGCGCAATTTTTACAAATTTCGAGAAAAATTACCGAGTTTGACGATTTGGACGTCACACTCTCCGCCCGCTATTTTTCCGCACTGCGCGAACATTTTCCGCAGTTGAACTCGCAACTCAACGCCCTGTTCATCCTGAGCCAGCAAGCCACCGATGCGGAAACCTTGAACCGACATGCGATTGAACAGGGGCAAAGGGAGCTTATCCAGGCGATCGTGACCGCGTGGTATACCGGAACCGTAGATCCTTCAAGCGCCGAGCAGGGGCAGTTGATTAGTTATAAAGAAGCGCTGATGTATCGCACGGTTCAGGATGCCCTGATTGTGCCGACCTGGTGCAATTTTGGCCCGCTGTGGTGGACCGGCTTGCCGCCGGGCGTTACCCGCCAACCTTCCATTCCCGCAACAGATTTGCCTGCCGTAGCCGATAAAAAATATGAGGATCGCGTGTGAAAAGCCCAATAATTAATGCTTCCGGCGATGCAGAGGCCGATGTCGTCATTGTCGGTTCCGGTATTGTGGGCGGTCTGATGGCGGATGCTTTGGTGAGCCAGGGCTACTCGGTGCTGGTACTTGAGGCAGGCCCGCGCATTGAGCGCGCACAGGCTGTGGAAAACTGGCGCAATATGCCACTGCACAATCGTGCGGGGTCGGATTTTCAGGGGCTTTACCCGCAATCGGAGTACGCCACCGCGCCGCTCTATTTCCCGGAGAACGACTATATCAAACTGACCGGCCCCAATGGCTCAGGCTTTAAACAGGGCTATTTGCGTGTGGTGGGGGGAACCACCTGGCACTGGGCCGCTTCTTGCTGGCGCAACCATCCCAATGATTTTCGCATGAAATCCCTCTATGGCGTGGGGAGAGACTGGCCTATTTCCTACGAAGATATCGAACCGTGGTACGCGAAAGCCGAAGAGGAAATAGGCGTTGCCGGCCCGAATAATCCGGAGTGGCAGTCCCCTGCGGAACGCAGCGGGCCTTACCCGATGGACATGGTGCCCTGGGCCTACGGCGACAGACGCATTGCTGAGATTGTTAATCCTCACGGCTTTAAATCGGTGCCCATTCCGCAAGGCCGCAGCACCCGGCCCTGGAATGGACGGCCCACCTGCTGCGGCAATAACAATTGCCAGCCGATTTGCCCGATCGGAGCCATGTACAACGGCATTCACCACGTTGAACGGGCCGAACACAAGGGGGCGAAGGTGATCCCCGAGGCGGTGGTGTACAAAATTGACACCGACGACAATAACCGCGTCACCGCCGTTCACTGGTACGACACGGCGCATAACTCCCATCGGGCGATCGGTAAAGCGTTCGTTCTGGCCTGCAATGGGATTGAGAACCCGCGCTTACTGCTGCTGGCGGCCAACGAAAAGAACCCGAACGGCATCGCGAACAGCTCGGATCAGGTGGGGCGCAACATGATGGATCACTCTGGCCTGCACTGCTCCTTCCTGGCGCGAGAGGCCCTGTGGGTTGGCCGCGGCCCGGCGCAGAGCAGCTGCATGGTGGGGTATCGTGACGGCGCGTTCCGCAGCGACCACTCCGCCAACAAGATCATCATCAACAACATCAACCGGGTGATCCCCTCCGCCCTTGAAGTACTGAAATCGGGCAAGGTCGGCAAGGCGCTGCAGGATGAAGTGCGCGATCGCGCCAGCCGCTCGGTGGATCTCTCCATTAGCCTGGAACCGCTGCCGGATCCGAACAACCGTCTTACTCTGAGCTCCACCCGCAAAGACAAGCATGGCCTGGCCTGCCCGGACATCCACTACGACGTCGGCGAGTACGTGCGCAAAGGGCTTGAAGTAGTCAAAACCCAGCTACGGCAGATTGGCGACTTGTTCGATGCGCAAGAGTTTGTGATTAACGACAAGCTGAATGCCAACAACCACATTATGGGCGGCACGATCATGGGCAGCGATCCCACGAACTCGGTGGTGAACGGCAATTGCCGCGCCCACGATCATGACAACCTTTGGATCCCGGGTGGAGGCGCCATGGTTTCAGCCAGCGTTGTCAACACCACGTTGACGATGGCGGCGCTTGGACTCAAGGCGGCCAATGACGTACTGCGCGCCCTGGAGAGCAAATGAATAAAATCACCCATTCGTTGGCAGCGACGCTGCTGCTGGGAAGCGGCTTCGCGGCGTATGCCCAGGACGGCGATCTGATCGCTAAAGGGCAAGCGCTGGCTATCGCCTCGGACTGCATGGCCTGCCATACGAATACGCAGCAGCAGGGCAAGCCTTTTGCCGGGGGGTACGGCATTGCTTCTCCCATGGGCACTATCTACGCCACCAATATAACCCCATCGGTAAAATACGGCATCGGTGGCTATTCCGAAGCGGCGTTTGCCGACGTTCTGCGCTCGGGGATCCGGCAAGATGGGACGTATCTCTATCCGGCAATGCCCTACACCGCCTACACCCGTCTGAGTGATGACGAGATCCACGCGTTGTATACCTATTTCATGCATGGCGTTGCCCCGGTCGATGAGCCAGCCAAGCGCCAAACCGATCTGCCGTTTCCGTTCAACATCCGTCTCTCCATGGCGGTGTGGAACATGCTTTATTTGGATAATCGGCGTTTCACCCCGGATGTGACGAAAGGTGAGGCGTGGAACGAGGGGGCCGCGCTGGTGCAGGGGCCGGCTCACTGCGGAACCTGTCATACGCCGCGTAATGTGCTGATGGCGGAAGACAATTCGCGCTTCCTGATGGGGGCATCGTTGGGTTCTTGGTACGCGCCGAATATCACCGCCGATCGCCAGGAAGGGATAGGCGACTGGAGCGAGCAGGAGTTAGTGAACTATCTGAAAACCGGTCGGGCGGAAGGGCGCGCACAAGCTGCGGGGCCAATGGCTGAAGCCGTTGAGCACAGCTTCCAATACCTGACCGACCGGCAGCTGCAGGCGATTGCAACTTATCTGAAGACCGTGCCGTCACAGGGCGAGGGGCGCCAGGGCAATGGCCTCAGTCAGGCGCACTACAACGTTGAGCACCATCTCCGCGGCATGAATTCGCCCAACGCCAACCACACGCTCAATAGCGGCGAGGCGCTCTACAGCGGCTACTGCGCCAGTTGCCATCAGCCGGACGGCAGCGGCAGTTTGAACCAGGCTTACCCTTCGCTATTCAACAACTCCACCACGGCCGCGAACAACCCGTCAAACCTGATTGCCGCCATTTTGCAGGGGGTTGATCGCCGGGTTGACGGTAAGCACGTCCTGATGCCGAGCTTTGGCGCCGGTTCCTATGTCGGAGAACTGACGGATAAGCAGGTTGCCGATATCGCTAACTTCGTGCTGCAGAAATACGGCAACAGCACGCTGAGCGTGAGCGAGGCCGACGTGAGTGAGGTGCGCGCCGGGGGGCCGAAACCGCTGTTGGCGCGCGCACAGCCGATGATTCTGCCTGGCATGGCCACCACGGCGGTCGTCATTATTCTGCTGATCCTATTCTGGCTCCGGCGCCGCAAGGCACGTTGAGGGGGCATTCGGTCAGGTGGGTGACGCCATCTGGCCGAATTTCTGGCCGGGATAGCGAGTGATGTTCTTCTGACGACGCGGGCAGCTATGGCCAGTGATGAAGTCACTGGCGGGGAACGCTATATTGTCTCCCCCATTGACAGGCGGAAGTGGAGATCGACATGTTCAATGGTCGGCAGCCCTTTAATTTTTTTTATTATGATCTCTGTCGCCACTTTCCCCATCTCATACCGTGGCGTCAGTACGCTGGCTAACCGGGGGGTAATGATCTGCCCGATCTCAAGACCGTGAAATCCGGCAATGGTAATTTGCGCTGGAACGCCGATACCGTTTGCCAGGCATTCCTGTAACACGCCCACGGCCAGATCGTCGTTGGTACAGAGAATACCGTCCATATCCGGATACATTTGGCTCGCAAGCGTCATCATGCCTGTCCCAATCGAAATGGAAGAGATTTTATTGGGGGAAATGCGACCGGTAGGCAAATCATGGTTAGCCATTGCCTGACAGTATCCCGTGTAACGCTGTTCATCGCGGATATCAGACATTGAACCAAAATAGATAATGCGTTTTTTACCGCTGGCCAGCAACATGGTGGTCATATCGTAGCCGGCTTTCACATTATCAAAACCCACGTTAATTCGATCTGCATTGCCTGACAGCCCCATGATTTCAGCAACGGGTATTTTTGCCGCCTTCAGGAGTTTTTCCGCCCGCAGGCTATGGACCGACTCGGTCAGCAGCAGCCCTTTAATCTTAAAAGCCAGGATCGCGGCGATTTGCTCCTCTTCGCGTTTGCTGTTGTAGTCATAATTGACGACCAGCGTCTGATAACCCTGTATAGACGTCACGGATTCAATGCCGGCGAGGACATCAGCAAATATCAGATTGTTAAAAGAAGGAACCAGAACGCCGATGAGGGGAGGGCTATTGGAATAGAGGGCGGGATTGTCGGGATCGGCCTGATAGCCGACTTCCTCGATCACGGCGGCGATGCGCGCAGCCGTTTCCGGTTTAACCCTGTCCGGCGTGCGCAGATAGCGACTGACCGTCATTTTGGTGACACCAGCCAGTACAGCAATGTCATTTAACGTAATTCGCTGCGACTTCACCATTCATACTCATCTGACCCAGACCGTGTTTGTCATTATGCCCACTGCTGAGCCAAAAGAGAATGCGCGCAATGCGCTGCCCCGGCCGTATCCGGTGACAACCGCACGATGCGCCGATCCCGGCCTCTTTTCCCGTTCCGGCATTATATGTCCGTTATCTCCGCATTTCGTAACGCGGGGAAAGAAAGGCACGCATCTGCGTGCCGTGGACGCGGTGGAAGAAAAGACGAGCAGTTTGATATCTTATTCGGCCTGCCCAATAAGATGAACGGGCCGATATGGCCGGGTTAACTGAGAATATCTTCGGCGATCACGTTGAACAGCGTATCGATCTCGCCCTGAGTGTTGTAGTGCATCATGCCGATGCGCAGCACGCCGCCGTCCTGCAGCCCCAGCTGTTGCACCAAGCCCAACGCATAGAAATGCCCGCTGCCGGCGCAGATGTTGTGCTGCCCCAGGCGGCGGGCGATCGCGTCAGGCGTATGGCCGCTGAAGGTCAGGGCGAAGGTTGGCGTGCGGCGCGCGCTGTCCGCCTGGGGATTGCCGTAGAGCCGCACGCCGTCGAGTTGCTGCAGCCGTTGCAAAAAGTGACTGCACAGCGCCTCTTCATGCCGGTGGTAGGCGGCGAAGCTCTCCTGCAAGCGCTGCCTTAACGGCGCTCCGGGCGCGCCCCACTGCGCCAGATACTCGATAGCGGCCGCGACGCCGGCCAGTGCCTCGAAGCTTTGCGTGCCGGTCTCGAAACGGCCGGGGCCGACGTCGGTGGCCGGCTCGACCTTGTAAGGGCGCAGGCGCTGCAACCACTGCGGCGCGATGTAGGCCATGCCGACGTGCGGGCCAAAGAACTTGTAGGCGGAGCACACCAGGAAGTCACAGCCCAGCGCCTGCACGTCGATCAGGTTATGCGGCGCGTAATGAACGGCGTCGACATACACCTGCGCGCCGACCCGATGCGCGGCTTCAACGATGGTTTTGATATCGACGATGCCGCCGGTGACGTTGGAGGCGTAGCTGACCGCCACCAGACGGGTGTTGGCGTTGATGCGCTCACACACTTTCGCGGCATCCAATGCGCAGTCGGCGCTCTCCAGCGGTATCTGATGTACCGTGGCCCCTTTGTCGGCGGCGGCCTGCTGCCAGCTGGAGACGTTGGCGTAGTGATCCAGCGCGGTGACGATGATTTCATCGCCGGCCTGCCAGTCGCGGCTGATGATGCGGCTGAGATGAAAAGTCAGCGTGGTCATGTTCATGCCGAAGACGATGTTGTCGGGCGACGGCGCATTTAACAAGGCGCGCACCGATTCCCGCGCCTGGCCCATCACCTCGCCGGTGACCCGGCTCGAGAAATAGTGGCCGCCCAGGTTAGCGTTGTACCTTCCCAGGTAGTCGGTCATTTTTTCCAGCACGCCCCGTGAAACTTGCGCACCGCCGGGGCCGTCGAAAAAGATGGCCGGTTTGCCGTCGATCTGCTGTGACAGGGCGCTGAACTGGGCGCGGGCGAGCTCGGGGGTAAAGGTCATGCTTTCTCCCCCCGCGCGGTGAGGACAAAGAGATCCAAATGACCTTCTTCTTCCGGGCTCACGGCGTTGATCGGCGTGGCGTTGTGCCACAGTTTGCTGTCCGCCAGCAGCACGGCCTCACCGTCCGCCAGCGCTTTTTTAAAGAAAGGATCGTGGCGGCTGTCGTCATACAGCATGATTTCACCGCCGACGATGTTGTGCCGGTGAATGGCGATCATCGCGATATGGTCGAAACCGTCCTGGTGTATGCCTTCCGGCGCCACCTGGGTGTCTTTCTCGATAGCGACCACGCGCATCTGGTGGATCTCTATCTCGGCGCCTTCCGGCAGGTCGTTGCTCTCTGCAAACAGGTTGCACATCTCTGCCATGCCGGCGCTCTGCAACACGGCGCTGTCGATAGGTTCGAAGCGGCGCACCACATTGCCCTGGAAGTGGTTGATCTGATCCGACTGCATGAAAGTGCGCGGCCCTACTTCGGCGACGTTGGGGTTGAGGTATTTAACGACCGAATAACGGCGCAGGCGATATTTGCCGTCGGCGTGTTGCGTGTGGGGCAAGAAGGAGAACGATGGCATCAGCTGTTGGGTGGCTTGCGGGCTTAGTACAGTCATACTTATTACGTTTTCGTGTTTCTGTAACATAATCACCTCTAATAATAATAATTTCTGATGTTGTAGGGGGTAATTCGATTGAATTGTAGACGAGTCTATAACCAACGCAATTTAGCGGTGGCGAGGTGTGACGGCGGTCGTAAAGTGGGATGAACAGCAGAGAGGATGAGCGGAAGGGAATGCTGGTATGAAGCCGTCATTCAGCAAAATAAGCGCTAACGGGGGAGAATTCATGCGCAAGCATAACGTGACCAAGGTTACGCTTTCAGGGATAACTCTCATGAATATGAGGTGCTTTACTATAATTCCGGGACAGAGTGACCGCAGTGGCATTGCCTGGTTGTTGAAAGAACAATCTTCAATTCCCCCTGAATAAGGACTCCGATCATGCAGCATGTCAGAAAATTCGTCATTTCCTGCCTGTTTGCGTCGATAATGTTCCCCGGCATGGCCTTCGCGGAAGATCCCCCCGTGACACCGTTGGCTACCGGGATCGTCAGCAGCGGCGTAGCCGAAGCGCAAGTGACCGAGGCCGTGCGCCACGGTGAAATCCTGACCATCAAAGTGCGTTTCAAAGGGTTGAAAGACAACCTTAATGGACAAGGCTTGTATAGCAGTCTGGATAAAAGCAGTCTTGAGAAATCCTTCTATATTCTGGTGGGTAATAAAAAATACCTGCTGCTTACCGATAGCAATAATGTCCCACTGGCCTCTCCCAGCGTGTCATTCAGCTCAAGTTCAGGCATTCCCTATGTCGCCACCTGGTTTGGCAGCTTCCCTGCGCCTCCACCTGATGTGAAAGAGGTGTACCTGACGATCGCCAATGTCGAGCCGCTCGGGCCGATAGCCATTACGGATCGTTGAGCGATGAACGGCCTCAGGAAAGCCGCCTGTGTGGGGGGGATGTTAGCCTTTGGGTTGGTGTCATTGGGTTCATGGGCTGACAGCGGAGAGCCGGCATCCGTGGGGAAACCGGTGATACTCGATCTTAAGGCCACCCGGCTGGATTTGGTTGGTTTGCCTTCGGGGCTGAATGCCGGCGTCCTTGATCTGCAGAGTAAGGCAGCGGATTTGGCTAAACAATCCGCCGACATTTCCGTCAGAGACAGCAAAAATGCCGTAACGTTATCGATGCGCAGCGATGTGCTGTTCGCCTTCGACAGCGATGCGATTGCTGCTAAAGCGGAGCCTGCGCTGCAACAGGTGGCGCAATTTATCGCGGCCGAACCGGTAGGGAACGTGGTGATCGAGGGGCATACCGATGCGGTGGGCAGCGATAAATATAATCGGGATCTGTCGCTGCGACGCGCACGTGCGGTGGCTGTTTGGCTGATCGCACATGGGGTAGAAAAATCTCGTCTGAGTGAACGGGGAAAAGGGGAGGCTGAACCGGTGGCTTCCAACGACACGCCGACGGGCCGGGCCAAGAATCGGCGGGTTGACTTCGTGTTGCCGAAAACCGCTGCCGCCGGTTAACCCCGCGCCGGTGGACGTTTCCTTTGCCAGAGCCGCTTTTAAACGGGCTCCTCCCGCTGACTGCTCGCGGAGTTCAGGCTGTATGGCGTGGAGCCGGTGACGTTAATGATTGATGAACATAATCGCGTCGCCAAAAGCCTGTATCTCGCTTTCGGTTTTCGCTTTAGCGGCCCCGATAAAATGCGGGGTCAGAACGTCTCGAAATACAGCTCGCGCAACAGCCAGGATATTTCGTTATTGGTGCGGTTCAGGACGTCTATTCTGTGAACCCCTATCGCTTCTGCGCGCAGATCGAGCAGCAAGTTGCGAATCTGCCGGAATAACGGGGTTTGCGGGTTGGGTTTGGCCAACTGCTGGCCGCACAGTTTGATACCGGCGTCGCAACCGGTGGCGATGTCCGTCAGGCAGCACGGGCAGGTGGTATTTTGGCGCGCCATATTGCGGCATTGTTGCCCGATTACCTGATTGAAATGGCGTAATTGCAGGCAGACTTCCCGCGAGTTCAACGGGTTGGAATGGGTTGTCATCGGTTTCAGCTCCCTTGTCTGCGCCTATATTGGCACTTACCGATGAAGATAACCACGGACAAGCCGAGGGGGTATCGCCTTGTTGTGTCTGGAAGCGACGAAATCGATGAGGCCCGCGATGGCGGGCCGGTAGAGTCAGGCGCGTTTAAACAGATTCGCCGCCTGGAACAGCGCAAAGGAGCTGACCAGCATTTCGATGCCGACGATCGCCGTCACCAGCGTGACCGACGCCGCCGGGCCTGAACCGATCAGCATCCAGGCGATGATCAAATCGAGCACGCCGATAACGAACTGTAGCCAGTTGCCCGGCAATCCGCGGCGCATATAGCCGGCCGCCAGGCGCGCGATGCCGCCGAGCGCGAACAGCACGGCAAGGTACACCGCCAGCGCCAGAATGCCCGCCAGTGGGCTGGTGATGAACACATAGCCGATAATCAGGTAAGCCACGCCCAGCAGAATGCCGCCGATCATCGGCCAGGTATTCTGCGCCCGGTTGGCGATCATGGCGATAATCAGCCCGGCGCCGCTCAACAGCAGCAGGACGCCGACCACGATGCTCAGCGCCGCGCCGGAGGCGAAAGGGTTGACCAGGCACAGTATGCCGCCCGCCAGCAGCAGGAAGGCGATGATCAGCAGGGTGGTGCGTTGCTTTTTGAGCAGTTCTTCGCTCAGGAGGGGCAGATTATTGCGATCAAGGTTTAGCATGTTACAGCTCCATTCTCTTTGTTGCGATCCTCGGGGGCACTCTATTTTTCCGAGCGCTCTATTATAGTAGTCACTTTTTAATCGCTGCGGTAAATCCGGCGTGGCGTTTATGCTTGGAAGCGGCGTGTTATTCGGCCAGTTCATCAACGATGAAATCAATCAGCGCCCTTACCGAAGGGGGGAGTCCTTGTCTGGAAGGGTAAAACGCGACAATCTTGTGTTGTTCCAATGTCCAGTCGTCGAGCAGCGTTTTCAGGCTGCCGTCGAGCAGTTCCTGGCGGGCTAATTTCAGCGGCAGACAGCCAACGCCGACGCCTTTTACGATCGATTCCTTGATCAGGCGAATGTCATCGCACACCATGCGCGACTCGTTGTTTATTTTGACTTCGCGATCGGCTTGTTGAAACGTCCAGGCGGCCTGAAGATGGGTCGATAACCACCCGACCGTTGGCAAACTGGAGAGATCTTCGGGCGTATTTATACTTTGGTACTGAATAGCTGCAGAGGGGGCGACCATAAATGCGGTGGGCACAGCGCAAATTCGACGCATCACCAAATTGCTGTTTTTGGGCTCATCGGCGATGAGTTTTAATGAGAGGTCATACCCTTCAGAAATAATATCCACGTTGCGATTAAATATTTTCACATGCAAATTGACCTTGGGATATTGCAGCATGAATCTCGCCAGCACTTCCGTTAGGCCAAGATCCAGGAGAATGTTTGAGCAGGTCAGTTTTATTTTTCCAGTGGGTTTTTCGCTTTTGTTAATAATAAGGCATTCCGCTTTCTCTGCGGTGCTAATCATCTGCAGGCAGTACTGAAAATATTCTTTTCCTATATCGGTGACCATGAGGTTTCGCGTTGAGCGCTGAATGAGCCTGACATTAAGCCTTTTTTCCAAATTGGATATTCGTCTTGATAGCGTCGATTTGGGTATACCAAACTTCTTACTGGCGGAAAGAAATCCACCGCATTCAACTACTCTGGCAAACATAACCATCTCATTGAAATCTATCATATAAAACTAACCTTCCCAGTGGTGAAACACTCATTCCCAATAATCGTGCTATTTACCCGGCTGGTTCATTGCTAGCCTGATGTCGGAGCGTTTGAAAGCATGCTACATGCTTGGAATGCATGGGGCGATCGGAATTTGATGATTTTGATGATAAAGGAGAAGGGAATGACTTTTAAATATAACCGATTAGATAAGACACAGGCCGCAGTTTTATTAGTCGATCATCAGACGGGGCTACTGTCCCTGGTTAGAGATCAGGATCCGGATAAATTCAAAAATAATGTTTTGGCGCTGGCCGATCTGGCTAAATACTTCAATTTACCGACGATACTGACCACGAGTTTTGAAAACGGACCGAACGGCCCTTTGGTGCCAGAGCTAAAGCAAACTTTCCCTGACGCCCCCTATATTGCTCGTCCCGGCAATATCAATGCCTGGGATAATGAAGATTTCGTCAAGGCGGTAAAGGCCACGGGCAAGAAACAACTGATCATCGCCGGCGTGGTGACCGAGGTTTGCGTGGCGTTTCCTGCGCTCTCTGCGCTGGAAGAGGGGTATGAGGTTTTCGTCATCACCGACGCATCCGGCACGTTCAATGCGATTACGCGCGATGCGGCTTGGGATCGCATGTCCCAGGCCGGCGCGCAGCTGATGAGTTGGTTTGGCGCGGCGTGCGAATTGCACCGCGATTGGCGAAATGATATCGAAGGGTTGGGGAACCTGTTCTCTCAACATATTCCTGACTATCGCAATCTGATGACCAGCTTCAGTTTGCTGACCTCAGGTAAACAGTAATCCCGACATCGCTGCATGGTTTGGCGCCTTATGGCGCCATTTTCCTCCCGCCGATCGCGCCGCAGCGGCCTCCGTGCCCGCTGTTTTCCGATAGTTGCCTCTTTCCCGCTTTTTGACTGACCCGGCGCACATGTTACACTGTGCGGCTGAGGCGTATCAGAACCGAAAAGACGATTGGGGACAGGATTTGAGCACAGGAAGCAAGCTGGCGAGGTGGCGCCGCATCGCGGTGTGTCTGACATTGGGGCTATTGTTGGCCGGGTGTTCGGGTAAAAATACCTACAACCGCGACTACGACAAACTGCCGAAGGGCAGCTACACCGGCAAGTCCTACACCGTCAAACGGGGCGATACGCTGTACTACATCGCCTGGATCACCGACAGCGAAGTCAGCGATCTGGCCAGAATCAACAAGATACGTCCGCCTTATAGCCTGGAAGTGGGGCAAAAGCTGCGGCTGAGCGGCAGCGCGCCGACCAAAACCGCCGCCACGCGCCGTAAAACGTCTTCCTCCGCGATCGCCAAGCAAACGCCGCCGCCGGGCGCCGCCCGTTGCTGGCGCTGGCCGGCCAGCGGCCGGATCGCGCAGGCGTACTCCAATGCCGATGGCGGCAACAAGGGCATCGACATAGCCGGTAAACGCGGCCAGCCGATCTATGCTTCCGCCAAGGGCAAAGTGGTGTACGTCGGCAACCAACTGCGCGGCTACGGCAACCTGATCATGATTAAGCACGGCGAAGACTTTATTACCGCCTACGCGCACAACGACACTACGTTGGTGCGCAACGGCCAGGATGTGAAAGCGGGGCAGAAGATTGGCACTATGGGCAGCACCGGCACCGATTCGGTGTTCCTGCATTTTCAGATCCGCTATCGCGCCACCGCGCTCGATCCGCAGCGCTATCTGCCGCCGCAGGGATCGTCGCCGTCCTGTTAACGTCAATCCGGCTCCTTGCGGAGCCGGATGTCAGCTATTTCAGCGGCAGATAAAGATCGGTCACCAGTTCATATTCCGCCACCTCGTGCACGAAGTTGTGGTAGTGGAAATAGAGCGGAAAATCGCGCAGCTCCTCGCCGCTGGCCGGCAACCACTCGCTGTAAAGATAGCGGGCGCTTTCCGAGAGCCCATCCAGCGATCCGAGATGGCGCAGCACCGCACAGCGCCCGGCCGGCAGCGTGCCGTTCACCACGCCGAAGGCGTTGTCCTCCGGGATCGGCGCAGTGACCTCGCCGCAAATGAAGAAGCGGAAGTCCTGCGCTTCGGTGGTGGCCGGATCGTGCGGTGCGATACCGTAAGTGCGGCTGCTTCTGACCGGCGACAGGCCACTGGTTTTGCGCCACTCGATAAAGCGTGCGGCGGTTTCGTTGACCAGCGCGGACGGGCCGCGATGTTCGATCATCGCCACCGGCGTGGCCGGGAAGTCGACAATGTCTACTTTCATGGGTTGTTTCCTTTTGTGTTTCGGCTCGGGAAAGCGCTGCTGCCAATCGATCCAGGCCGGCCGTTTGCGAAACTGGCTTGGCGTTTGGCTGAACGCCTGTTTGAAGGCGCGGCTGAAGGACTCCGGGTTTTGAAAACCGGCGTCCAGCGCGATGTCAATCACCGGCTCCAGCGGGTTATACGCCAGGCGGTACGAGGCGCGTTTGAGCCTCATCCACTGGATATAACGCCACACCGAGATGCCACAATACGCGCTAAACTGGCGTTGAAAGTGAAAGCGCGAAAAGTGGGCCACTTCGCTCAGTTTTTCGACGGTGAGCGCCTCGTCCAAGTGGCGGTCGATATAGTCAAAGACCAGCGCAAAGCGCTTTGCATACGTCTGGGTCATGTGATTGTCTCCTCCATGCCTGAACTTTGCCCGAGCCGCCGCCGCTTCTCCTGACGGATGATGCTGAGTTGTCGCCGCAGGAAAATGGGAGGGTGCGGCGTTCGCCGTCGGCCAGGCCAAACTCATAACCCCGCGCGGCTGTGCGCCGCGATCCCGATCGAGAAGATGAATATTACATGATGGATCGTTCCCGTTTGCTGAAATTCCTGCTGCCCTATCTGTGGCCGAAAGACAACCCGCGGCTGCGGGGATATCTGGTGGTGGCCTTCGTGTTCATGGTGGCGGCCAAGGTCAGCACCACGCTGGTGCCGCTGGCTTATAAAGCGATGGTCGATGCGCTGAGCGGCGAGACGGCGAAAATGCTGGCGGTGCCGCTTGGGCTGATCGTCGCCTACGGCGTGGCGCGGGTGGGCGGCGCGCTGTTTGAGGAACTGCGCAACGTAATGTTTATCCACGTCAGCCAGAACGCCACGCGCCTGTTGGGCGTGCGGGTGTTCCGCCAACTGCATGCGCTGAGCCTGCGTTTCCATCTGGAGCGCCAGACCGGCGGGTTGTCGCTGTCCATCGAGCGCGGCACTCAGGCGGTGTCCACGGTGCTGTCGCGGCTGCTGTTCTCCATCGTGCCGATCCTGTTCGAGCTCTCGCTGGTCACGGCGATCATGTGGCATATGCTGAACGGCTGGTTCGCGCTGGCGATCCTGACGACGGTCGGCTGCTACATCCTGTTCACCGTGTTGGCGGTCAGCTGGCGCACTCGCTTTCGCCGCGAGCTCAACAAGGCCAACGCCGACGCCAACAGCAAATCCATCGACAGCCTGCTGAACTATGAAACCGTGAAGTACTTCGGCAATGAAGAGTTCGAGGCCGAGCGTTTCGACCTCTCGCGCCGGCTGTACGAATACGCCGCCATCAAGAACCAATTCAGTTTTACGGCGATCAACCTGGGGCAAACCGCCATTATTTCGATCGGACTGATCGTGATGATGACCATGGCGGCGCAGGGCATTACGCAGGGGACGATGACGGTCGGCGACTTCGTGCTGGTCAATGCCTATCTGCTGCAGCTGTATCAGCCGCTGAACTTCTTCGGCTTTATTTATTCCGAGGTGCGCCAGGCGCTGATCGACATGGAGAACATGTTCGATCTGCTGCAGGAACCGCGTGAGATCGTCGATAGCCCGAATGCGCAGCCGCTGCGCCTCGATCGCGGAGAAGTGAAGTTCGACGCGGTCAGCTTCGGTTACGACACGCGTCGGCCGATCCTCAAGCAGGTGAGCTTTACCATTCCGGCGGGCCACACGGTGGCGGTGGTCGGCGCCTCCGGCGCGGGCAAGTCCACGCTGTCGCGCCTGCTGTTTCGCTTTTACGACGTGCAGGGGGGCGCCATTACCCTCGACGGCCAGGACATTCGCCAACTGACCCAGGCCAGCCTGCGGCAGGCGATCGGCATCGTGCCGCAGGATACGGTGCTGTTCAACGATACGTTGCGTTATAACATCGGTTACGGCAAAACCGGCTCCAGCGATGAAGAAATCGAGCGGGCGGCGCGGCTGGCGCATATCCATGATTTTATCGTCGGTCTGCCCGACGGTTACGACACCCGGGTGGGTGAGCGCGGGCTGAAGCTGTCGGGCGGGGAAAAGCAGCGGGTGGCGATTGCGCGCACCATTCTGAAAAATCCGGCCATCCTGGTGTTTGACGAGGCGACCAGCGCGTTGGATACCCAGACCGAGCGCGAAATCCAGGGGCACCTGCGCGAGGTGAGCCGCAACCACACCACGCTGGTGATCGCTCATCGGCTCTCCACCGTGGTGGACGCCGATGAAATTATCGTGCTGGAGGCGGGGGAGATCGTCGAGCGCGGGGGGCACGAGGCGTTGCTGGCCGCGAACGGCCGCTACGCCGCCATGTGGCAAACCCAGTACAGTGAAGAGCAGGAACCGCACTGATGGAGCCGCCGTTCACGTTCACCCCTGCTGCTGGGCGGCGTTGAGCCGCTGCGCCACGTAGTCGCAGGCGATGCGGCAGTCCTGTTTTAGGTCTGTCTCGTCGCCGGCCAGGCTGCCGCGCAGCCAAAGCCCATCGATAATCGCCGCCAGCCCGCGCGCCGCGTCGCGCGCCTGCTGCAGCGGCAGCTCGCGGCGGAACTGGCTGCAAATATTGGAATAGAGCCGCCGATCGTTGGCGCGCTGCAGGCGGCGCAGCACCGGCTGATGCATGCTGGCGGCCCAGAAGTCGAGCCAGGCGCGCATGGACACGGCGTTGGTTTGGCTGGGGTGGAAGTTGCCCTGGATAATGGCGAACAGCTGTGACTGGCTGTCGCTCGCCGCTTGCGCGCGGCACTCGGCCACCGCGTCGCGCAGATCGCGCAGGATCTTGCGCATGGTGGCGCTCAGCAACCCCTCTTTATCGCCAAAATAGTGGCTGACGATGCCGGTCGACAGCCCGGCTTCTTTCGCCACCTGAGACAGGGTGACGCCGGCCAGCCCGACGACGTTTATGGTCTCGAAGGCGGCGTTAATCAACTGCTCCTTGCGCTGCTCAGGAATGTCTCTGCGGTACATATTTTCCCCAACTGATAGGCAAATCACACTTTGAATTTGATTGATTGAACGGTCAATCAATACTCTATATGCTGCGAAAATGTCAAATAAATGACGATAGAATGTTAATTAAAAGTTGCATTTAAATCGTCTGTCTTTCGCATCATGGAAGCCTGCCAATGACAACAAAAACTCCTCCATCGCTTGACGAAGAACCTGTCAGATTGAATGTTCCGGTATTTTTCGGCTCGGCGGCGGTGATCCTGCTGCTGGGATCGCTGGTCGTGCTGTTTCCCGCCGCCAGCAAACAGTGGTTGAACGCCGCGCAAAGCTGGGTCGCCGACGTGTTCGGCTGGTACTACATGCTGTTGATGGTCGCCTGCATGGTGTTCGTCTTCTGGCTGGCGCTGTCGCGCTTCGGCCATATTCGCCTCAGCCAGGATGACGAACCGCCGCAGTTCAGCTATCCCTCGTGGGTGGCGATGCTGTTCTCGTCGGGCATCGGCATTGCGCTGGTGTACTACGGCGCCTACGAACCGCTGGATCACTTCTTGTCGCCACCGGAAGGCAGCGGCGGCACCGTGCAGGCGGCGCGGCAGGCGATGGCGCTGACCTTTTTGCACTGGGGGCTGCACGGTTGGGCGCTGTATGCGCTGATCGCCACCGCGCTGGCCTATTTCGCCTATTGCCGCGGCCTGCCGTTGGCGCTGCGCTCTGCGTTATACCCGATCTTCGGCGAGCGTATCCACGGCGGCGCCGGCCATCTGGTGGACAGTTTCGGCATTCTGGTGACGGTGATTTCGATGGTGACCAACCTGGGGATCGGCGCGCTGCTGGTGAACTCGGGGCTGTTTTATCTGTTCGACATTCCGCAAAGCACCGGCGTGCTGCTGGCGCTGATCGTGGTGATGATGGTGGTGGCCACGCTGGCGGCGGTCACCGGCGTCGAGAAGGGCATTGCCATGCTGTCGAACATCAACGTCGGCTTCCTGTGCCTGTTGCTGCTGTTCGTGTTTCTGGCCGGCCCGACGCTGAATCTGCTCAACGGCATGTTGCAGAACCTTGGCGATTATCTCACTTCGCTGGTCAGCCGCAGCTTCGATATGTATCTGTACGGCAAGGCGCGCCAGTGGCAGGGCGCCTGGACGTTGTTCTATTGGGCCTGGTGGGTGGCGTGGGCGCCGTTTGTCGGGCTGTTCATCGCGCGCATTTCCAAAGGGCGCACCATTCGTGAACTGATCTTCGGCGTGTTGCTGATCCCGTTGGGCTTCACGCTGGCGTGGCTGTCGATCTTCGGCAATACCGCCATCAGCCTGGTGTTGGAAGGCGGGCAGGCGATCCTCGGGCAGGTGGCGCAAAGCGATCCGCCGATGGCGGTGTTCAAGCTGTTCGAATACCTGCCCTATACCCAGCTGACCGCCGGTTTTGTGGTGGCGATCAGTTTCGTGCTGTTCCTGACGCCGGTCGATTCCGGCACGCTGATGATAGCGAACCTCTCCTGCCAGGGCGGTTCCGCCCACGATGACGCGCCGGCCTGGCTGCGGGTATTTTGGGCGGCGGTCACCACGTTGATCTGCGCCGGGTTGCTGTACGCCGGCAGTTTCAGCGCGATGCAGACTGCGGTGGTGCTGTGCGGCCTGCCGTTCTCGGCGGTGATCGTGTTGTACATGGTCAGCCTGCGCAAGGATCTGCGCGGTTACGCCATGACGCCGGCGCTCCCCTGAGGCGGTTTATTCGTCCGCGCGCGGCCGGTGATGCACGTATTCGATAATCGTGCCGTCCGGCAGGCGGGCATTGAAACAGGCGCCGGTGGGCACTTCCACCGGGCCAAAGAAGATATCGGCTCCGGCGGCCAGCAGCCGCTGATGGTAGGGATAAATGTCATCGACCAGCAATGTGCCGACGGTGCTGCGGAAAGGGCGCAGGCTTTCTTCCGAGCCTTCCAGGATCAGAAACGGCCCCACCGCCGCCAGCACCAGCCGATGCGCGGGAAAGTCGAAACGCATATCCGCTTCCACGCCGTGCAGCTGCTCGTAAAACGCGATGGCGCGGTCGATCTCGCCTTCGTCGACGTAGACCCGGATCAGCACGCGCGGCACGCGCAGCGATGAAGAGTCGGCGGTTTTGCGCCAAAAGCCCGCTTCTGTCAGTTTTGCCGTCATTGCTCATTCCTCATGGTGGCTCGTTTCCCCGTCATCATGCCGCCGTTTGGCCGCAGGGATTAGACTGAGTTGTTATGAACCAGCAGCGGCGGAAATAAAAAAGCCCCGGTAACGGGGCAAAGACCAGCTCAGGTCGGAATAGCGGGCTAAAGCGGGCGTCAGGCGCGATGGAATTCCGGCAACACCAGTTGACCGATCTCCTGCATCGTCTCTTCCAGCGGCCGCTGGTTACGGCGGAAATGCAGGCCGATGTGGTTGACCCCGGCGTCACGCATGGCGCTCAGTTCCTGAATCAATCCATTACGGCCGCTCTTGATGCCGAAGCGATGGCGCTGAATCGGCGCGTTGGCGTTATCGGTGAGGTCGAGATGAATAAAGCTGACGTAGGGCTTGTCACCGGCTACGTTACGCCAGAGTTTGACTCGCGAAACGTGGTCCGCAGGCGTGCCGGGATACGACAGCCAGCCATCCATATTTTTGCCCACCCACTCGGGCGTTTGCTGCGCCAACCCGGCGACCAGCAGCGGCGGCGGCGGCGTGGCCGGCAGCAGGCGCAATCCAGGCTGGAGCGCGCTGTCGGCTTCCCCTTTGAGAATGCCGACGCTGGTGCGGAAGTTTTCACCGCGCGCGGCGTAATCGGCGCCGAACAGCGGGTACTCCACGGGGCGATCGCCGCTGGCGACGCCGAGCAGCAGACGATCGCCGCTCAGCGTTTGCAGCGTGGAAGCCGCTTTGCGCACCAGCCACGGCTGGCGCAGCGGCAGCACCACGGCCGCGGTGCCCAGCAGAATATTGCGCGTCAGGCTGGACAGGTAGCCGAGGTAGGTAAAGGTCTCAAACACCTGCGCGGCGTCGCCGAAGTCCGGATCGTACAGCGGCACGTCGCGAACCCAGGCGGCGCGAAAGCCGAGCTCATCGGCCAGCTTGATGCGCGCAGCATGTTCGCTCATGTCCGGCACGCCGAACGGTCGCCCGTCCTGCTGGCGTTTCAGCTGCCCGCTGGTGGACCAATCGTTGTCCAGCGGCAACTCGATGCCGATGGAAAGCGGCTCCCGGGTTAGTCTTTCGATGCTCATGTGTCACTCCGTCTCAGGCCTTGCGGCGCGGTGTCGAACGATGGCCCGAAGTGTTGCATGGCGCTAAATTGAGATAAACAGCCCTAATCGCAATAGATAATTGCTGTTGCGAGCATAATTGCTTTGCAGGATACGGCATGATTGCCGTGATTTACGTCACGCTCTGCGCTTTTGCTATTGTCCAGATGAAATTATGTAACCCTGCCAATAGCCTTTCCCTCATGAGAGTTAGTTTGTTGTGCGGCAATAAAATAAAACGAAATGATTCAATAGATAAAAGTAAAACTGAATATTCCCCAGCGTTCATTCAATACGGATAAAAAATTAATAAACCTGAAGAGTGATCGTTGAGATTATTCGAAAATGGCGTGGAAATAGGCATTTTTAACCGAAGAAAAATACCCGTTATTATTTTATTGTCTGTAAAAACAGAGGGGTAAAATATCTTTTTGTGATAATGCGATTTTGAAATAGTACCGAATAAAAACTTCATTCGTCTCTAAGAAAGCGCCGGTTGACAGACCGCCGGCTTACGATAATTTTATGTCATTAACATGTTAATGAGTTGTTGTCTTGACGGAGGGCCAATATCTCTCTTGGCCGTGCGCTTAACACACTTATGCCATGGCGGCTTGCCATTCATAAGTTAACTTATGGACACATGACGCTATGAATACATCGCCAGAGCCTCGCAGCGCATTAAGTGAAGAGAACCGGTTGCTGATTATTTTATTTTTCGTTTTCGGCTGTGTGTTCGTCGATCGTCTGACCATCTCGTTTCTGTTTCCGATGATTGCCGCCGACCTCAAGCTCAGCAACGTGCATCTCGGCACCCTGTCGGCGGTGCTGGCGTTAACCTGGGCGCTGTCTGGCGCCGGGCTGGGGGCGATAGCCGATCGTTTTAATATCCGTAAACCGATGCTGATCTTGTCGATCCTGGTGTTTTCGCTGTTCTCCGCGCTGTCGGGGTTGGTCAGCGGCTTTGCCATGCTATTGATCTTCCGAGCGTTGATGGGGATCGCCGAAGGGCCGGTATTGCCGATCGCACAGTCGTTGATGGTGGAAAAATCGCAGCCGCAGCGCCGCGGTTTCAACATGGGATTGATCCAGGGCGCGGCGCCGGGGCTGCTGGGCGGCATTATCGCGCCGCCGCTGATCATCTATCTGGCGCAGAAGTGGGGCTGGAGCATGGCGTTTCACCTGACCGCCGTGCCGGGCATCATTCTGGCGTGGCTGATCTATCGCTATGTGAACGGCAAGAAGGATCCCGCTTTCAGCGCCCCGCCGGCGGTCGACAAGGCGGCGAACAAAGGTGCTTACGGCGAGCTGTTCAAAATCAAGAACGTGGCGCTGTGCATTCTGATCTCCTGCGTGTTCGTCACCTGGTTCATGATCATCATTACCTTCACCCCCAACTTTTTGGTGACCGACCGCGGCTTCGGCGAAGGCACGATGGGCGGCATCATGAGCGCCATCGGCGCCGCCTGGGTCTTCTGGGGCGTGGCGGTGCCGGCGATTTCCGATCGCTTCGGCCGCAAGCCGACGCTGATCTTCTTTTCGCTGCTGGCGGTGTGCTGCCCGCTGTTCCTGAGCTACGTCGATAACCCGTGGCTGCTGGGCGTGCTGGTGTTCCTGTCTTATACCGGCCTTGGCTGTTTCACGCTGTTTATGGCCACCATCCCGTCTGAAACGGTATCGCCGGCTCGCATCGCTACCGCGTTGGGGCTGGTGATGGGGATTGGCGAGGTGATTGGCGGCTGCCTGGCGCCGTTTATCGCCGGGCTGATCGCCGATCGCTACGGGCTGGTCAGCGTGATGTGGCTGGCGGCCGCCGGCGCCGTGTGCGCCGGCGTACTGAGTTGTTTTCTCGATGAAACCGCCCCTGCCGTGGTGAACCGCCGAGCGGTGAAACCGGCGGGCGTCGCCGACGTCTGAGGCGGTTTTCATCCCATTCAATCAAGGAGAGCGAAGATGTCAGCAGAACCATCCGTACTGAATCAAAATGCCGAACCGGACTGGAAGAATTACGACGATTTCGCGCGCGGCATCGATACCAACCGGCTGCCGGGCACTCAGGACTGGCGTGGCAAAACGTTGCAGATCGCCTTTGAAGGCGGCGGGGAAATCACGCTGCGTTTCAGCGCCGATCGGCAGCGGGTGCTGTGGGCCTGGGGCGGGGAGAGCGGCGAGGACGCTTACGAAGAGGTGCAAACCTCCGCCGCGCGCTATTTCTTCAATATTCCGCTGCAGACGCCGGGCAACGAATGCCTGACGCTGGTGCTCAACCGCGACAGCGGCCGGGCGCTGCTGGTGCGCAGCACGTTGCTGCCCGAGCAAACGGTGGAAAAGGGATCTCGCCTCAAGCAAAGCTTCCACGTTGGGCAGATTGCCGGCGTCACGCCGGGCGGCGTCGCGCCGCATCTGACCCGCGAGCTGATCGGTTATCGCACGCTGAATGTCTACAGCCCCAACCACTATTACGAACACTTCTACGTCAACACCGAGCGCTACGCCTGGCAAAACCTGCGCGGCGAACAATTCGGCCACGGCGACATGGACTACGCCACTTACTACAAGTTTGAGGACGAGATGTTCCTGTTCACCTTCCGGGAAAAGATTATCCCGGTGTGCTCGGTGTTCTTCTTCGACTTTGTCTCCGGGCGCTGCACCGGCACCTTCCTCGGGTTGGACGCCGCCGGCCGGGTGTTGGTGTCACCGGCCGGGGCGTTCATCAGCAAGATGAGCTACAACGCCTACCCGGAAGGGGTACAGCCGCTTTGATTCAGGCGTTTCTGACCAGCGATCCGGCGTTGATCTCCGCAATGGTTTTCGCGCCGGTGAGCGTCATGGCGACGCGCATCTCTTTGTCGATCAGATCCAGCAAGTTAGCCACCCCGGCTTCGCCGGCCGCCGCCAGCGCATAGACGAAGGCGCGCCCCAGCAGCACGCTGTCGGCGCCCAGCGCGATCATGCGCACCACGTCCAGGCCGCTGCGGATGCCGGAGTCGGCCAGCAGGGTGATGTCGCCTTTCACCGCGTCGGCGATCGCCGGCATGGCGCGCGCGGTCGACAGCACGCCGTCCAGTTGGCGGCCGCCGTGGTTGGAGACGATGATGCCGTCGGCGCCGAAGCGCACCGCGTCTTTGGCGTCTTCCGGATCCAGAATGCCTTTGATGATCATCGGGCCGTCCCAGAACTCGCGGATCCACTCCAGATCTTTCCAGGAAATCGACGGATCGAAGTTGGCGCCCAGCCAGCCGATGTAATCTTCCAGGCTGGTCGGTTTACCGCGGTAGGCCGAGACGTTGCCCAGGTCGTGCGGCTTGCCGAACAGGCCGACATCCCAGGCCCACTGCGGATGGGTAAACGCCTGCAGCACGCGGCGCAGGGCGGCGTTGGGGCCGCTCATCCCCGAGTGGGCGTCGCGGTAACGGGCGCCGGGCACCGGCATGTCGACGGTAAACACCAGCGTTTTCACGCCGGCGGCTTTGGCGCGCTCCAGCGCGTTGCGCATAAAGCCGCGATCTTTCAGCACGTAGAGCTGGAACCACATCGGCCGATCGATCGCCGGCGCCACCTCTTCGATCGGGCAGACCGACACGGTGGACAGCGTGAACGGGATGCCTTTTTTGGCCGCGGCGCGCGCGGCCTGCACTTCGCCGCGGCGGGCGTACATGCCGGTCAGCCCCACCGGCCCCAGCGCCACCGGCATCGCCAGCTGCTCGCCGAACAACGTAGTCTCCAGGCTGAGTTCGGACATATTGCGCAGCACGCGCTGGCGCAAGGCAATATCGGCCAGATCTGCGGTATTGCGCTTCAGCGTATGCTCCGCGTAGGCCCCGCCGTCGATATAGTGAAACAGAAACGGCGGCAGTTTGGCCTGGGCGGCGGCCCGGTAGTCGGTTGACGCGGAGATGATCATAGTGTTTACCTTCTTGTCTTGCTTGCGATAACGAGTGTTCGGTCAGAGCGTGAGGATCGTTGCCATACCGGCCGCAATCCCGCCGTACGCCAGCATCGGCAGTACGGTCTTTCTGATGATTTTGCCTTCGGCGTTGCCGATCCCGAGGATCGAACAGACCGCGATAATGTTGTTCAGGCACACCATGTTGCCCATGGCGCCGCCGACGGACTGCAAGGCCAGCGTCAGGTTGACATCAAGACCGCTGCTCTGGGCGATCGACTGCTGAATGCCGCCGAACGTCAGGTTCGAAACGGTATTGGAGCCGGAGAAGAACGAGCCCAGCGCGCCGAGGAACGACGAGAACAGCAGCCAGCTGTCGCCGGTCAGCGCCGCCAGCGCTTTACCGATCAGGATCACCGGCGCGTTGTCGCCGCCCTGCATCATCAGGTTAACCATCACCAGCGCGCCGAACAGGGCGATAAAGGGCCGCGCGATGCGCCCGCCGGTTTCGCTGAACATTTGCCGCACCTGGCCGCCATTCAGACGGAACAGCGGAATACACAGCAGCACCACCAACAGGAACGGGATCAGCGCCGGGACATACAGCGTTTTGTAGCCGGCGGCGGCGGCGGTGCCCAGCACCTGCTGCAGTTCGACGATCAGCGCCCGGCTGATGCGCAGCTCCCCGAGCCAGCCGAGGTTTTCCTGCCACAGCAGCGCGGTGTTGTTGAGCAGCGCCTTGAGGCCCAACTGGTGGACGCGCGTCACTATCAGAATAGCAATCAGCAGCAGGGTCGGGGTCATGGCCTTGACCACCTGCATGAACGGCACCGCCTGCGCGGCGCTCTGCGGTTTGTCGCCGCGGGCGAGGCCGATGCCACCGCGCGCCAGCAGCACCGACAGTGCCAGGCCGATCGCGCCGCCGACCAGCGCCGGGAACTCATAGTTCACCTGGGCCAACAGCAGATAGGGCAGGGTGCAGCTCAGCACGCTGAGCAGGATAAACGGCAGGTTGCGGCGGATATCCTGCCAGGAAACGATAAAGCGCAGCGCCAGCAGAGGAATGACGAAGCCGGCGACAACGTGGATCAGCGCGGTTTGCCGGCCGATATCCAGCAGGCTGGCGTCCGACAGGCCGAGGTTGGCAAAGCCGAACCAGGTGGGGGTGCCTACGGCGCCGAAGGAGACCGGCACCGAGTTCATCACCAGCGTCAGCAGGGCGACGCGCAGCGGGTTGAAGCCCAGCCCGACCAGAATCGGCGCGGCGATGGCGGCCGGTGTGCCGAAGCCGCTGGCGCCCTCGATCATAAAGGCGAACGCCCAGCCGATAATCATCAGTTGGGCCACGGGATTGGGGCTGATGGTTTCCAGCCAGCGGCGCACCACGTTTTCCGCGCCGCTTACCTGCATCAGTTTGTTGAGCAGGATGGCGCCGGCAATGATGGTGATCGGCGTCAGCGTCGACACCAGCGCGGTGATGATATTGGCATGCAGCAGCCGCAGCGAGGCATCGAACCACAGGAGCTGTACGGCATACACCACGGCGGCCGTCAGCGGCAGGGCGAGGTAAGAGGGCACGCCATTCCTTTTAGTCATCATCCAAATCAGCAGGATGATGGGCGCAATACTGAAAAGCAGGGGCATAAGATCCTCAGGGTTATTATTTTTATGGGCAGAGAGATGTAGCTGAAAGGTTAATTACCGCAACATTTTCATTCTAATCACAACGTTGGCGATGATGCCATGCGGTAATTTTTTAACATCGGCGAACGGCGTCGGGACAGGGAAAAACGCCGGTAGAAGGGGTTAAATTAATTGATTTAAAATCAGCATGATAGGGAGTGTTGATGTGCGATAAGTGCGCGAGCTCACATTAATTAGGCAGTAATGTTCAATAGATTATGTCCAAAAATGCCGTAATCCCCGCGGTCTTTTGCGGTAGCGGGGAAATAATCCGAGAGGAAAACTCAAAAATAATGGCTGATATTTTGGTAGGAACCGATGATATGTTCGATCAGCAGACGGGTTTTTAACGGCAGATTGCGGGTGTAAGGATAAACGGCGTAAATGCCCAGCACTTTGCCGCAGTGGCCGGCCAGGATCTCCGTCAGTTTACCGTCCTGCAAATCTTCATACACCATGCAGCGCGGCACCATGGCGATGCCGTGGCCGCCGATCACCGCTTTGCGGATCGCCCGCGCATTGTTGGCCGACAGGTTGCCGTTAACCTGCAGCTCGTAGATGTCGTTGCGCCCCGGCCGCTTCATCAGCCAGTTGGCGGTGCCGCTCTCTTGGTAGGTGTAGGTCAGGCAGTTGTGGCTCAGCAGATCGTCGGCGCTGCGCGGTTCCGGGTGGCTTTCCAGGTAGCCCGGCGAGCAGACGATCACCCAGCGGGAATCGAAGATCGGCCGGGCAATCAGGCTGGAGTCCGGCATGGTCCCGGTACGGATCGCCAGATCGATGCCTTCTTCCACCAGATCGACGAAGCGGTTTTCCAGCCGCATTTCGACCTTCAGGCTGGGATGCAGGGCGCAAAATTCCGCCACGCTTTCGCTCAGCAGCAGCTCGCCCGAAATGGTCGGCACCGACATGCGGATGGTGCCGGTCAACTCTTCGCTCTTTTCGCTGACGGCGTACAGCGCCTCCTGCACTTTGGCGCCGATCTCTTTGGCCTGTTGGTAGAGCGCCTGGCCGCTTTCGGTCAGCGTCAGGCTGCGGGTGGTGCGGTACAACAGGCGGGCGCCCAGCGATTTTTCCAACCGCCCGATGCGTTTGCTGACCACCGAGCTGGTGATGCCGGCGCTCTCCGCGGCTTTGCTGAACGAGCCGCAGTCGACAATCAGGGCAAACAGAATCAGGTCGTTGGCGTATTCGTGAGTCGCGAGCATAATCGGCTGTTCCCTTCAGCGGCAAGTGGCGCCAGTGTAAGTCTCTCGTTTCAATAAGCAATCATCAAAATGCCCTTGGCGTCGAAATCAGAGGCTGCGCGAGCAATGAGAATTCGTCTTGATCTCATTCTCGCGCCGCTTACAATGCCTGCCAGATCGCGACTTCAGAGGTTTTTTCATGGAACTGCTACGGGTGGTTTATCACCAGTATCGTTGGCCATTTCTGGCGGTTATGGCATTGACCATGACCAGCGCCGGCTTGGGCATCGGTATCATTGCGTTTATCAATCAATACCTGATGGACGCCGGCGGCGATGCATTGGCTGTGCTGCCGATGTTTCTCGCCCTGCTGGCATTGCTGATGGCGGTCACGCTGGGATCGCAATTGGCGCTGACGACATTGGGCCATTACTTCGTCTACCGCCTGCGCGGGCAGTTAGTGAAACGCATCCTGGATACCGATATTGAACGCCTTGAACAGTTAGGCAGCGCCTCATTGTTGGCCAGCCTCTCCAGCGATGTCCGCAATATCACCGTCGCCTTCGTGCGCTTGCCCGAACTGGTGCAAGGGGTGATTTTAACCCTGGGGTCGGCGGCCTATCTGGGGTGGCTATCGCCGAAAATGCTGGCGGTGACGGCGGTGTGGGTCGCCGTCACCGTGGTGGGCAGCGGCTGCCTGGTCTCGCGGGTTTATCGCCATATGGCCAGTTTGCGCGAGTCGGAAGAGCGCCTCTATCATCATTACGAATCGGTGATTGACGGTCGCAAGGAACTGACGTTAAACCGCAAGCGAGCGCAGGCGCTGTACGAACAGACCTATCAACCCGATGCGCAAGCTTACCGCCACCATATCATTCGCGCCGATACCTTCCATTTGAGTGCGCTCAACTGGTCAAATATCATGATGTTGGGGGCGATCGGACTGGTGTTCTTTATGGCTAACAGCCTGGGATGGGCGGACTCGGCGGTGGCCGCCACGTATTCCCTGACGCTGCTGTTCTTGCGCACGCCATTACTGCAGGCGGTCGGGGCGTTTCCGACGCTGGTCAGCGCCGAAGTCGCCTTCAACAAGCTGAAGACGCTGCGCCTGGCCGAGTACCAACCGGCGTTTCCTGCCGCCGCAGGCCGTTCCTGGCAGACGCTGGAGCTGCGCGACGTGGTTTTTCACTATGCCGATACGGCGCAACAGCCCGGTTTTGCCGTCGGGCCGCTTAATCTGACGCTGCGGCGTGGCGAGCTGGTCTTTTTGATCGGCGGCAACGGCAGCGGCAAGTCAACGCTGGCGATGCTGTTGACCGGGTTGTACCGGCCGGTGAGCGGGCACATCGTTCTGGATGGCGTCGCACAGACCGCGGCGGATATGCCGGGCTATCGTCGGCTGTTTTCGGCGATTTTCACCGATTTTCATCAGTTCGATCGTTTGCAAGGGCCGGAAGGCGGCGAGCCCGATGCGGAACTGGTCGCCGGCTGGCTCGAGCGGTTGAATATGAAAAGCAAACTGCAGTTCGACGGCGCCAGGGTGACCAACCCGCAACTGTCGCAGGGGCAGCGCAAGCGTCTGGCTTTGCTACTGGCCGTGGCGGAACAGCGCGATATCTTGCTGTTGGATGAATGGGCCGCGGATCAGGATCCGCAATTCCGGCGCATTTTCTATCGCGAGCTGTTGCCAGAACTGCGCGCGCTGGGCAAAACGGTGTTTGCCATCAGCCATGACGATCACTATTTCGAACACGCCGATCGGCTGCTTGAGATGCGCTCGGGTCATTTACGTGAGCTGACCGGCAGCGAGCGTGAACACGCCAGCCGGGATTCCGTCAGCAGAATCGGTTAACTCACACCGGCCCGAGCGAGACTAAAGCGGGCCGGTGCTTCTCTCCGCATGATCCCAGTACGTCGCTTCATTTTATCCCCCGCCTTCAGCGCTGTCTGTTGCCGATTTGGCTTATGGCCAGTCAAGTAATTGATAGTTGAATTATTTACCAGTGGTTTAATTTTGACCTTTAAAGATATGGCACACTGCACGTTCGTTCGCCTATCAATTCAAGTTATCGCCTGCCGATAACAGTGATATCCACGGTGCCGTTCTTACTGAGGCGGTGATGCAGGTCTATGGCTAGCAGCTGTTTTTTAAATTTCCATAGGAAAAAACGACTTTATCGATCGTTAAAACAGATCGATAATTGTGGTTTGAATGGTTTAATCTATTGGTTGGGGCGCTGTGGTGAGCAAGGATGGATCTGATATCAAACGTAGAGCATGGCTGTGTGTGTTTATCGGTAGCGGGCTGTTCTGGCTGTTAACCGCCGCCGTGATTTATTGGTTACTGAGTTAGCAGGTTAAGCAGGAAGGCGATTCGTGAACAAAAAGCAGGCTAAAAACCGTGAGGGCGCTGAGCGTCGCGCACAGTCCAAAATTCCGCCGTCATGGGTGCTGAGCGATGAGCAGCGCGCCTTTATTGAAGATTTATGGCAGGACACCGACTCTGAGCCGGCGCGGCCCCCATTGCGCCGCAGCGTTAGCTGATCACGCGGCTGCGGCCGGCCAGCGCGCCGAACAGCATTTGCAAGACGGTCAGGCCCAGCAGGGCGATCAACGGCAAGCGCCAGCCTTCCGTCAGATCGTGCAGCAGGCCGAATAGGGTGGGCCCCAGCGCCGCCAACAGATAACCGACGGATTGCGCCATACCCGACAGCAGCGTCGCCTGATGATGATGCTGACTGCGCAATCCAAAGAACGACAGCGCCAGCACCAGCGAACTCCCCGCCCCCAACCCGGCAAACGTCAGCCACACCAGTGAACTGGCGGGTTGCACCAATAATCCCCCGACGCCGATGAAGATCAGCAGCGAGCTGCCCAACGCTATCGCCCGCTGATCGCGCGCCCGCGGCAAAATCACCACCATGACAAAGTTGGCGACGATCGCCACCACCTGGTAAACGAACAGTTCGAAACCCGCCTGCTGAGCGGAGGTGCCGTGGCTGGCGGCAAAAGCGCTGAACCAGCCGATGATGGTGTAGAAGGCGATCGATTGCAGCCCCATGAACATCGCCACTTGCCAGCCCAGCGCGCTGCCCCAGGGAGAGCGATAGCGTTGCGGCTCCGTCGGCTGCGGCTCTCTAGTGGCGGGAGTGGCGGAGCGCCGCAGTTGCGGCAACCACACCAGCAGCGCCAACAGCGCAGGCAAGCCCCAGCATAACAAGGAGAACCGCCAGCCAAGGTCGGCCAGCGAAGCCAGCGGCACGGCCAGACCGGAAGCGATGGCGGCAACCAGCGACATCACCGCCGCATAGGCGGCGATCATCGCGGCGGCGCGATGTGGGAAATCTCTTTTCACCAGCGTCGGTAGCACTACGTTGGCGAAGGCGATGGCGGCGCCGATCAGGATGCTGCCCGGCCATAGCATGGCGTCTTGCGGCAGGGAGCGCAGGGCGATGCCGCAGATCAGCAGCGCGAGGGCGAGGCCCAGGGTGCGCTCAATACCGATGCGTTTCGCCAGCGCCGGGGTCAACGGCGAGAGGATGGCGAACAGGATCAGCGGCAGCGAATTGATCAGGCCGGCGGCGGTGGCGGACAACGCCAGCTGTTGCTGGATTTGCTCCAGCAGCGGGCCGACGCTGGTCAGGGCGGCGCGCAAATTGGCCGCGATCAGCATAATGCCGACGATAAGCAGAATAGGGCGGTGTAACCGGCGACGCGGGGTCGCGGTGGACGCTGGGGGTGAAGCGGGTTGCGGCATGGGTTCCTCGCACCAAGGCATGCAGTCAATCAGTGCTGCATGGCGTGATGCGTTGATTGACGTTAACGCTTACGTACCGAAAATCGACGGTATCCGATCGCCAGTGTAGGGAAGATGGCTCGTGCTGACAAGGGTACGGCCCGGCGGGATGGCGGCGGTTAATCCCCGCCGGCCGCCGGATAATTGCCATTATGTGATCTTGGTCACTGAGTGAACTAAAAGTCATGGCGCGGAGCGCACCATGCGCCGCTTTCGCTTTCCGTGCAGCCCACGCCTCAGCGCTCCGGGGGTATCGCCCGTCATGGCATTTCACTTTTTCCCCCTTCCGCTTTTGTGCTTTTCGATCCGTTTCGATTCGAAAGGTTTTTTGGCGGTTTTTTTGCTAAAACGGGGCTGTAATCCCGATCACAATTTCATTGCTTTCGCTTTGCTGTAATGCGAGCGCAGTAGAGCGAAAGCCATCTTCTCCCCGGCGATGCCGGAAATCTGAGGACCGCAGCTCATGCCAGTGAATACCGCAAAGCGACGTGAACACATTATCGATCTGTTATGCGAGCACGGCAGCGTGCGCGTGGAACAGCTCAGCAAACAGTTTGCGGTATCCACGGTGACGATCCGCAACGATCTGCGCTTTCTGGAACGAAAAGGGTGTGCGCTGCGCGCTTACGGCGGCGCGATGCTCAATCAGCAATTCGCTTTCGATCGGCCGCTGCGGGACAAAGGGCGGTTGAATCGCGACGTCAAAACGCTGATCGCCAACGCGGCGGCCGGCTATGTGCGCGACGGCGATGCGCTGATCCTCGATTCCGGTTCAACCACCGCGCAGATCGTGCCGTTCCTGAAGGGGCGGCGCGATCTGGTGGTGATGACCAATGCGCTGAACATTGCCTACGAGCTTTCGGGAAACGACGGGGTGGAAGTCATGGTGCTGGGGGGCAGCGTGCGCCGCAACTCTTACTCGCTCTACGGTCCGGCTGCCGAGCAGCAATTGCGTCAGTACCGCTTCGACAAGCTGTTTTTGGGCGTCGACGGGTTCGATCTGAGCGCCGGCATCACCACGCCTCACCCCGGTGAAGCGCACCTCAATCGCGTGATGTGCGAGGTGGCGCGCGAGATTATCGCGGTGGCGGATGCCAGCAAATTTGGTCGCAAGAGCTTTTGCATGATTCGCGAAGCCGGACAAATCCATCGGCTGATCACCGACAGCCGTCTTCCGGACGATTACGAGCGGGCGTTAACCGAGCTGGGCGTGGAGGTCATCATCGCCGATCGGTAGCAGGGCGCCTGCATGGGGGCTTCATGCAGCAGTTGTTACAGCTTGTCGAGCAGCACAAGGCCGGTATGCCGGTCGGGATCTTTTCCGTCTGTTCCGCTCATCCCTGGGTTCTGAAGGCCGCGCTGCGGCAGGCCAAAGCCCGCGGCACGCCGGTGTTGGTGGAGGCGACGTCCAACCAGGTCAATCAATTCGGCGGCTATACCGGCCAAACGGCGGCCCAGTTCCGTGATGGGTTGTGGCGTCTGGCGGATGAAGTAGGCCTGGCGCGCGAGCGCGTGTGGCTGGGTGGCGATCATCTGGGGCCAAACGCCTGGCAAGATCGCCCGGCTCAGGAAGCGATGGCGCTGGCGGAAATCTTGATAGACGATTACGTTCGCGCCGGATTTCGCAAAATTCACCTCGATTGTTCCATGTCGTGCGCCGATGATCCCTCGCCCCTGGGGGATGCCACGGTTGCCGAGCGGGCGGCGCGTTTGTGCGCGGTGGCGGAACGCGCCTGGGCGCAGAGCGGCGGCGAAGCGCCGGTCTATGTGATCGGCACCGAGGTGCCGGTGCCGGGCGGCGCGCAGGAGGCGCTGGCGGGTCTGCAGGTCACCACGCCGCAGGCGGTGGCGCAAACGCTGGAAACGCATCGTATCGCCTGGCAAAAAGCCGAGCTGAACGATGCCTGGCAGCGAACTATCGCGCTAGTGGTGCAGCCGGGCGTCGAGTTCGATCACCATAGCGTTGAGCATTACCAACCGCAGCGCGCCGACGCATTGAGCCATTTCATCGAACGGCAGCCGGGCATGATCTATGAAGCGCACTCTACGGATTACCAACCGCCGCAGGCCTACCGTCAACTGGTGCGCGATCACTTCGCCATCCTGAAGGTGGGGCCGGCGCTGACCTTCGCGCTGCGCGAAGCGCTGTTCGCCCTCGATCGCATCGAACGCGAATGGTTGGGGGAACGCCAGTCGGCGCAGCTGTGCGCCACGCTGGAGCAGGTGATGCGCGAGCAGCCGCAGCAGTGGAGCCGCTATTACCACGGCACGCCGCACCAACAGTATCTCGATCGCCACTACAGCCTGAGCGATAGGGTGCGTTACTACTGGCCGCAGCCGCAGGTGCAGCAGGCGGTCGACGGTTTGCTGGACAACCTGCGCCGCAGCCCGGCGCCGCTGGCGCTGCTCAGCCAGTACCTGCCGGATCAGGCGCGGGCGCTGAACGCCGGCGAATTGAGCGCCGATCCGCAGGAGTGGGTGCTGCATAAAGTGACGCAGGTGCTCGACGATTACCACGCCGCCTGTTACCCGGAGGGCCGCTGACATGCCGAACATTTTAATGACTCGCATCGACAATCGTCTGGTGCACGGCCAGGTGGGCGTGACCTGGACCAATACCCTCGGCGCCAACCTGGTGGTGGTGGCCAACGACGAGGCCGCCGCCGATCCGGTGCAGCAGAACCTGATGGACATGGTGGTGGCGGAAGGGGTGCAGACCCGTTATTTCACGCTGCAGAAAACCATCGACGTGATTCACAAGGCGGCGGATCGGCAGAAGATCTTCCTGGTGTGCAAAACGCCGCAGGATGTGTTGACGCTGGTGCGCGGCGGGGTGCCGATCCGTTTCGTCAACGTCGGCAACATGCACTTCGCCGAGGGGAAGCGGCAGGTGCACAAAACGGTGTCGCTGGACGACGGCGACGTGGCCGCGTTCCGCGCGCTGGCGGAACTGGGCGTGGAGTGCGAAGTGCGCCGGGTGCCGGATGAAGCGGGCGAGGCGATCGGCAAACTGCTCTTTTGAGCCAGGGGGGAAGCATGTTGACGGATGCGCTATTGATTGCGTTGTTGGCCGGATTGGCCGGGGTTGACCTGTTCGACGGTCTGACCCATTTCCACCGGCCGGTGGTGATGGGGCCGCTGGTGGGGCTGATTTTGGGCGACGTCTACACCGGGTTGCTGGTGGGCGGCACGTTGGAGCTGGTGTGGATGGGCATGGTGCCGCTGGCGGGCGCCCAACCGCCGAACGTGGTGATCGGCGGAGTGATCGGCACCGCGTTCGCCATTCTGACCAAGGCCGACCCTAAAGTGGCGATCGGCGTGGCGGTGCCGTTCTCGATTGCGGTGCAGGGCTGCATCACGCTGCTGTTTACGCTGTACTCACCGATGATGCACCGCTGCGATCGCATGGTGAAAGCGCTGAACTGGCGCGGCATCGAACGGGTGAATTACCTGGGCATCAGCATTCTGTTCATCTTCTATTTCGTGGTGGCGTTCCTGCCGATTTACTTCGGCGCCGATGCGGCCAGCGCCATGGTGCAGAAGGCGCCGGGCTGGCTGCTGGACGGGCTGGCGGTGGCGGGCGGCATGATGCCGGCGATCGGCTTCTCGCTGCTGATGAAAGTGATGATGAAAAAAACCTACGTGGCCTATTTTATCCTCGGTTTCATCTCGGTCACGTTCCTCAAGCTGCCGATCCTGGCGGTGGCGCTGGGCGCCCTGGCGATCGCCCTGATCGATTTCTTCAACACGCAACGCGGCACGGCAGAGGCGACCGCCCGGCCCGCTCCGCAGGAGGACGCCGAAGATGGCATTTAACGATTCCGACGATCTGCTGGCGCAAAAGGCCGAGCAGCGCATGGCGCAGGCGCTGGCCACCAGCCAGGTGGAGCAGGACGATTATCTGGACAGCCAGCCCGCCGAAGCGCTGACGCGCGGCGACATCAACCGCATGGCCTGGCGTTCGCTGCTGTTGCAGGCGTCGTTCAACTACGAGCGCATGCAGGCGGGCGGCTGGCTGTATCAGTTGATCCCCGGGCTGCGCAAGATCCACCGCAACCCGCAGGATCTGGCCAACTCGATGAAGATGCACATGGAATTTATCAACGTGCACCCGTTCGACGTCACCTTCCTGTCCGGTTTGGTGCTGGCGATGGAGCAGAACAAGGAGAAGATCTCCACCATTCGCGCGGTGAAAGTGGCGCTGATGGGGCCGCTCGGCGGCATCGGCGACGCGCTGTTTTGGCTGACGCTGTTGCCGATCTGCGCCGGCATAGGCGCTTCGCTGGCATTGGAGGGCAGCCTGTTCGGGCCGATCGTCTTCCTGCTGCTGTTCAACCTATTCCACTTCGGCCTGCGTTTTGGGCTGGCGCACTACGGTTATCAGGCCGGCACCAGCGCGCTGGCGCTGCTGAAGACCCACACCCGGCGCATTTCTCACGCCGCGTCGATCGTCGGCATGACGGTGATCGGCGCGCTGGTGGCCTCGTATGTGCACCTGTCCACGCCGCTGGTGATGCACGCCGGCAAGGCCAGCGTGGCGCTGCAGACCGACGTGCTGGACAAGCTGATGCCCAACTTGTTGCCGCTGTGCTTCACGCTGCTCATTTTCTTCCTGATGAAGCGCGGTTTCTCGCCGGTGAAGCTGATTGGCGTCACCGTAGCGATCGGCGTGGCGGGCAAATTTATCGGTATTTTGTGAGGAGCGGGCTATGCCAGGCATTGTGATTACCGGCCACGGCGGCTTTGCCACCGGGCTGTTGCAGGCGGTGGAACAAGTGGTGGGGCCGCAGCGGCACTGTGCGGCGGTCGATTTCCCCGAACAGATGAGCACCGCGCAGCTCAACGACGCCCTACGCTCGGCGCTGGCGGCGGTGGCGCAGCCGGACGGTGTGGTGTTCCTGACCGATATGCTCGGCGGTTCGCCGTTTCGCAGCGCCTGCGAACTGGCGGATGCGCAGGGCGATTGCGAAGTGCTCACCGGCGTCAACATGCAGTTGGCGGCGGAAATGATGCTGGAGCGCGATGGGCTGAATCTGGATGAATTTCGCGAGATGGCTTTGGCGTGCGGTAAACGCGGCCTGACCAGCCTGTGGCATGAACGCCGCCGGGTGAAGTGCGAAGATGCGCAGGCCGATGGCATCTGAACGAAAACCGGGCGCGCCCGCGCCCGGCTTCGTGAGTTATGCCGGCAACGGGCTCAGCGCCAGGCGCGCCGGTTGGTCTTCGCCGCGGCTGAAGCGCCAGCAGGTCTGATGGTACTTCGCCACGCTGTTGCGGTGCGCTACGCTGATCAGCGTCATGTCCGGCAGTTCATCCACCAGCAGGCAGTACATCAGTTGCTCGGTTTCGTCGTCCAGCGCGCTGGTGGCCTCATCGAGGAACAGGATGCTCGGGCGAATCAACAGGGCGCGGGCGAACGCCAGCCGCTGTTGCTCACCCGGCGACAGGCGATGGCTCCAGTTGGCGGAGGTATCCAGCCAGCGCTGCAGGTGTTTCAGACGGCAGTTTTCCAGCACCCGCATCAGCTGTTCGTCGCTGTATTCTGACGCCAGGCTCGGGTAGCTCAGCGCCTCGCGCAGCGTGCCGATCGGAATGTAGCTGCGCTGGGGCAGGAACAGCGTGTTGGCGTTGGCCGCCACCCCGATGGCGCCCGCGCCGTAAGGCCAGATACCGGCGATGGCCCGCAGCAGCGTCGACTTGCCGCAGCCGGAAGGGCCGACGATCAGCAGGCGATCGCCGCGTTGCAGCGTCATCTCTGCGCCGGCCAGCAGCGGTTGGCCGTCGGGCAAGTTCAGGCTGAGGTTATCCAGCGTCAACGGATGGGCGGTCTCTTCCCGCAGCTGAATGCCGCGCGGCTGATGGTGAACCTGATCGACGGCGGCGTTGAAGCCGGCCAAACGGTTAACGCAGGCTTTCCAGGTCGCCAAGTCGTTAAACGCGTCGATAAACCACGACAGCGCACCCTGCACCTGGCCGAAGGCCGAGGCGATCTGCATCAGGCCGCCCATCTGAATGGCGCCGGAGAAGTAGCGCGGCGCCGCCACCAGCAGGGGAAACACGATGGCGAACTGGCCGTAGAAGTTGGTGGCGATGTTCAGCCGCCGGGTGATGCGCATGATCGCCCACCAGTTGCTGCGAATGGTGTCGAAACGGTCACCCAACTGTTGCGCCTCGCGCGGTTCGCCGTGGTATAGCGCAATGGCGTCGTTGTTTTCGCGGATGCGGATCAGGCCGAAACGGAAGTTCGCCTCATACCGCTCCTGGTTAAAGCCCAGCATGACCAGCGGTTTGCCGACCCACCAGATCAGCAGCGATCCCAGCACCGCATACAGCAGCGCGAACCACACCATATAGCCGGGCAAGGTGATGGCGTGTTGACCGAGCGCGAAGGTCATCGGCCCGCTGACGTGCCATAAAATGTCGATAAAGGAAAACAGCGTCACCAGGCTGGAGAGCAGCCCGAGCGACAGTGACAGGGTATATTGAGTCAGTACGTTGAGATCTTCAGCGATACGCTGATCGGGGTTATCGACGATCTGCTGCTGCTCGGTATGGTAATACGCCTGGTGCGCCAGCCATTTTCCCATGAACTTTTCCGTCATCCAGCGCCGCCAGCGCATCTGCAGCCCCTGAGTCAGGTAGATCTTGTAGACCGCCAGCACGATGAAGATCAGCGCCAGATAGGTGAAGCGCCACAGCTGCGCCTTGAACACCGGGTAGTTTTTGTTCTGCAACGCATCGTAGAACACCTGGTTCCACTGGTTGATCTGCACGCTGATATAGACCAGACCAAGCGACAGGACGACGATGGCTGTTAGCATCATCCAGGCGCGCCATCGCTCCTCAGACACCCAAAAGGGTTTGATCAACTGCCACACGGCGTGTTTCTGCAAGGGGGTTGCGTTCATAACGGCTCGATAATTGCGGTGTTTTGTTCAGCATGGGCTGCGGGCCGGTAACAAACAAACCGCGACTGTAAGCAGTTTTGACTCCGCTAACCGTTTGAAATAAGGCGGCTGAATCGTCAGCGGCGCGCTGGCGGGCGCAATTGCGGCATACACTCCGGCGCAGGGCGGTTATACTGGCGCCGAATTTTTGCAGAAAGGATAAACGATGAAGGCTTGGTTTCCCCTGTTGCTGACCTGCGGCGTCTTCGCCAGCGCCCGGGCCTGGGCGCACATTGACGAGCCGGACATCGCCGCCGACTGTCAAAAGGTGGCGAGCTACGCCGAACTGGGAAAAAAGGCCTATCAGCGGCAGGATTACGCCAAAGCCGCCGACATCTTTCGCGATCAGGCGGCCTGGAGCGAGTTTTGCGGCCTGAGCGAGCAGGCTGTCGCCACGGCTTACAACAACGTGGCGCTGTCGCTGATGCACGCCGGGGAATTGCTCAAGGCGCAGGCCTATCTGGCGCTGGCGCCGCACGACGACAAATCGCAGCACAACATGAGCCTGTTGCGCCAACGCCTGGCGCAGCAGCCGCAGCCCAAGGGGCCGGGCGGCGTGTATTGGCAATACGCCGGGCGCGGCGTGTGGAGCGAAGTGGCGGTGAAGCCGCAGGGCGAGCGCTGGTTGATCGCGTTTTCCGGCTACGCCATGCCGCAGATGGGGCTGTATTACGGGCCGAACATGGGCGACTTCACCGCCGAGCTGCCGATCGAACACGGCAAGGCTGTCTACCACCAGCATGAAGCGGAAAGCGCGCAGGTCTGCGACGTGACGATGGCGTTTGGCGAACAAGCGCTGGAGATGCATACGCGGGGGGATTGCGGGTTCGGTCACAACGTGCGGGCGGAAGGGCGGTTCGTGCGGGTCGAATGACTCGCCCCGGCGATCGGGGCGAGAAGGGTTACGCCAGCGCGGCGGCGCCCAGCAGGTTCTTCCAGGCTTCCACATTGCCCAGATAGTTCCCGGCCGGCAGCAGATGCAGGTGGCCTTCGCTGTCCTGCAGCGCAAAGGTCGGGAAGCCCTGGCCTTGCACTTTGGCGAGCAGCGCCCGGCTTTCCGCGATGTGTTGCGCGGTCGGTGCGCCGCTGTTGAAGCGCATTTCGGCGATAAACGCCGCCGAAGGCAACCCCAGCTCTTTCGCCAACGCTTCCAGCACCGGCGTGTCGGCGATGCGCCGGCCTTCCTTATAGTGCGCCTGCTGAATGCGATGCAACATGTCCAGCCCGCGTCCAGACAGCTTTTCCGCCGCCAGGATAGCGGTGATCGGCGGTTCGGAATCCATCACCGCCGTGGTGTCGCGCAGTAGGCCGTTGAAATAGGCTTCGCCGAACGGCTGGCCCGTCATTTCGGCGATGCGTTTGTCGTGCGGAATCACATAGTTGCGCCACTCGTCGGTGATCTGGCGGCGATTGTTGCCGGTCATCATGCCGCCGGCGTGCGGCACGATCTTCAGCCCGGGGAGGCTCTGAGCCGCTTTCACCAGCGGCGCGGCGCCATAGCACCAGCCACACAGCGGATCGAAAATGTAATGTAACGTGGTTTCGGTCATCTTTACTCCTCGCTTGGCGCGCGGCAACTCGCCGCGGCGCCGGGGCTGGTTCAATCACGCAGGGGCGCTTATTGCGGCCACTTCATCTCGCCTTTCAGCACTTTTGCGCTCAGTTCCAGGCTCGATTCGTCTTTCAGCGTCGGGTAGTGCTTTTTCATCGCTTCAATCAGCGCGGCGGAGTCCTTGGCCTTCGGCAGTTCGGCTTCCAGCGTGGTCAGGTATTTCTGGGTAAAGTGCACCGATGCCAGCGTTTGCGCGGCGCCTGGCAGGAAGTGGCCCGGCACGACGACCTGCGGCTTCAGCGCTTCGATGTTTTTCAGCGTCTGCTGCCAGTGCTGGCGCGATTCCTCGGTCTGGTTGTCGGCGATCCACGGATGGATATTGTCACCGGCGACCGCGACGCCGCCCACGACCGCTTTCAGCGCCGGGATCCAGACGAAGGTGCGATCGGGGGTCGGGCCGTTCAGGCCTTTCACTTCCACTTTCTGGCCGTCGATGGTGAAGCTGTCGCCCTGCAGCGGCTGTGGCACGATCACGGTTTTCGGCGCGTTGTCTTTCAGGATCGGGCCCCAATAGGCGACTTTGCCGTCTTTGGTGGCGTTGATGTCCTTGATGGTGCCTGGCGAAGCGATGATTTTCGCCTCCGGGAAGGCCGCCTTAATCACGTCCAGACCGAAATAGAAATCCGGGTCTGAGTGGCTGATATAAACGGTGGTCAGCTTCTTGCCGGTCGCCTTGATCTTTTTCACCAGCTCTTCGGCATCGTTACGCTGGAACTGAGCGTCAATCAGCGCCACTTCGTGTTGGCCGCTGACGATTTCGGAAGACACCGGGAACACGCTTTTCTCGCCCGGGTTATACACTTCCATGGTCAGGGTATCGGCAGCGGTGGCGTAAGTGCTCAGTGTGGCGACGCCGGTGAAGGCCAGAGTTAACAGTGATTTCTTAAACATGGGCAGAGGTCCTTAGGTATCGGTTAATGTTGTAACGATGTTATGTTGCATAAAGCGATAGAAAAACCGGATAATAAGCAATTATTCGTTGCATAAATCGGACTAATCATGGATCGCATTACCGCCGCTGAGGTTTTTGTCACCATCGTCGATCGCGGCAGCATGATCGCCGCCGCGGAAACGCTGGAGATGTCGCGCGCGATGGTGACGCGCTACCTGGCGCAGATGGAGCAATGGGCCGGGGCGCGTTTACTGCACCGCACTACCCGTAAGCTTAGTCTGACCGACGCCGGTGAGCGTACTCTGGAACGTTGCCGACAAATGTTGGCGCTGGCGGGGGAAATCGATCTGGTGGAGGAAGGGCAGAGCGACGAACTGCGCGGCCTGCTGCGCATCACCTGTTCGCAGTCGCTCGGGCAAACGGCGCTGGTGGGGGCGGTCGCTCAGTATCTGAAGCATCACCCGCAGGTGGCGGTCGATCTGCAGATGAACAATCGGGCGGTGAACCTGGTGGAAGAGCGCATCGATCTGGCGCTGCGCATCACCAACGAGCTGGATCCCAACCTGATCGCCCGTCCGCTGTCCACCTGCGCATCGGTGGTGTGCGCCGCGCCGGCGTATCTGGCGGCACACGGCACCCCGCGCCAACCGCAGGATCTGGCGTTGCACAACTGCCTGACCTACTCCTATTTCGGCAAAAGCCTGTGGCACTTCGATGCTCAGGGCGTGAAATCGGCGGTGGCGGTCAGCGGCAACCTGAGCGCCAATGAGTCGGTGGTGTTGATGGCCGGCACGGTGCAGGGCGCGGGCATTTCCATGCAGCCCTATTATTCGGCGGCCCCGCTGCTGGCCAGCGGCGAACTGGTCGAATTGTTGCCGGATTACCGGCCGCAGTCGATGGGCATCTACGGCATCTACACCTCGCGTCGCCAGATGCCCGCCACCTTGCGCACCATGCTGGACTTTCTGGTGGAGTGGTTTGCCACCGATCCGCAGTGGCAGGCGACGCTGCGCTAAGGCCTCGGCAATATTCCCACGCCGCTTTCAGCGCCTGACAGCGGCGGCCAGCCGGGCGGAGAAGCGTGCCGCCTGCTGATGCAAATGGTCGATAAAGGCCGTGACCAGCGCCGATGAAGGGCGGTGCAGCGGCCGGATCAGGCTGACGGTGAACGGCACGTCGATGCTGAACGGCCGCACGTGCACGCCGCTGCCGGCATAGTCGAGCGCCGTCAGCGGGTTAACGATCGACACCCCCACGCCGGCTCTCACCATGGCGCACACTGACGCCGCACTGTGCGTTTCCATCACCATGCGGCGCTCGACGCCTTGCTCGGCGAACAGCGCATCCAGCAAGTGACGATAGCTGTCGGTGCTCGACAGGCTGATGAAGTTCTGCCCGGCGAAGTCCTGCGGCGTCAGCTGGTCTTTTACCAGCAGCGGGTGGCCCGTCGGCAGCACGCACACTTCGTTCAACGTCATCAGCGTCACCCGTTCGGTGCCCGCCGGCGTGAGGGTGGTTTCCGTCAGCCCGAGATCGTGGCGCTGGGCAGACAGCCACTCTTCCAGCAGCGGCGACTCTTGCGGGATCACGCTGAAGCTGACTTCCGGATAACGTTCGATAAAGGGCTGGCACACCGCCGGCAGCAGCGATTGGGAAAATACCGGCAGGCACACGATCGACAGCTGCGCCTGCTGAAACTGGCGGATGCCGGCGGCGGCGTTGACGATGCGATCGAGGCCGTAATAGGAGCGTTGCACCTCTTCGAACAGCCGTAGGCCCTGCACCGTGGGGGACAAGCGCCCGCGCACCCGGTCGAACAACTGCAGCCGAATCAGCTTTTCAAAGCGCGCCAGCTCGCGGCTGACGGTCGGTTGCGAGGTTTGCAGCAGGGCCGCCGCCTCGGTCAGGTTGCCGGTGGTCATCACCGCCCGAAAGATTTCGATCTGCCGCAAAGAGATACTGTGCATGGCGAGGCCGCTCGACTGTAGAGAAAGCCATATCATAAATGAATAGACTACGGCTAAATAGATATTTTTCACTCGATTCAGCGTGCGGCACTATGGCTTTATCTGCCGTCATTTTCGAATTGGGAATATCGCCATGCCACGCCCGTTGCACGACACCTCCACCGCGTTGAACGCCGCTAACCTGCTGGCTTTGCCGCAGCGTTTCGGCTGCCCGGTCTGGGCTTATGATGCGGACATCATCAGCCAGCGCATCGCTCAGCTGCGCCACTTCGACACCATTCGTTTCGCGCAGAAGGCCTGTTCGAACATTCATATTTTGCGCTTGATGCGCGAGCAGGGCGTGAAGGTGGATTCGGTGTCGCTGGGCGAGATCGAACGGGCGCTGCAGGCCGGTTTTCAGCCGGGCGGCGAACCGAGCGAGATCGTGTTTACCGCGGACGTGTTGGATCACGCCACGCTGGCGCGCGTCAGCGAATTGAAGATCCCGGTTAACGCCGGTTCCATCGACATGCTGGATCAGCTCGGCCAGGTTTCCGCAGGGCATCCGGTGTGGCTGCGCGTTAACCCGGGATTTGGCCACGGCCACAGCCAGAAAACCAACACCGGCGGCGAGAACAGCAAGCACGGCATCTGGTATGCCGACCTGCCGCAGGCGGTGGAGAAGATCCGCCGCTATGGTCTGCAACTGATCGGCGTGCACATGCACATCGGTTCCGGCGTCGATTACCAGCATCTGGAGCGCGTCTGCGATGCGATGGTGCAGCAGGTGATCGATCTCGGTCATGACATCAGCGCCATTTCCGCCGGCGGCGGCCTGTCTATCCCGTATCAGTACGGCGAAGAGGCGATCGATACCGAACACTATTTCGGTTTGTGGAATCGGGCGCGTGAACGCATCGCCGCGCATCTGGGGCATCCGGTGCAGTTGGAGATTGAACCCGGGCGTTTCCTGATGGCGGAAGCGGGCGTCTTGGTGGCCGAGGTGCGGGCGGTGAAAGACATGGGCAGCCGCCACTTCGTGCTGGTGGACGCCGGTTTTAACGATCTGATGCGCCCGGCGATGTACGGCAGTTACCACCATATTTCGCTGTTGCCGGCCGATGGGCGCGATACCTCGGGGCAAGCGCTGCGCGAAACGGTGATCGCCGGGCCGCTGTGCGAATCCGGCGACGTGTTCACCCAGCAGGCGGGCGGCGGCGTGGAAACCCGAGAGCTGCCGCCGGTGCAGATCGGCGATTATCTGGTGTTTCACGATACCGGCGCCTACGGCGCGTCGATGTCCTCCAACTACAACAGCCGTCCGCTGTTGCCTGAAGTGCTGTTCGAAAACGGCGAGCCACGATTGATCCGCCGCCGCCAAACCATCGAAGAACTGATCGCGCTGGAACTTATCTGATCAGCCGGCGGGCGCCTGGCGCCCGCTTCACAGCGTTATGCGGCGGCATGATTACGGCTGTTCGTGCGCGTTGTTGAGGGTGGCGACCGAGTGGCGGCGCACCAGCGTTGGGCTGAACATGTTGGTGATTTCCGGCAACGGTTGCCGGTTGGCCAGCGCCAGCGCCAGCTCCGCCGCCTGGGTCGCCATCGCCACGATCGGGTAGCGAATGGTGGTCAGGCGTGGGCGCAGGTAGCGCGAAATCAGCACGTCGTCGAAACCGATCAGCGAAATCTCCCCCGGTACGTCGACGCTGTTATCGCTCAGCACCGACAGCGCGCCGGCGGCCATCGGATCGTTGTAGCAGGTAATGGCGGAGAACGAACGGCCGCGGCCGAGCAATTCTGTCATCGCCTGTTCGCCGCCGATCTCGTCCGGTTCGCCATAGGCGATCAGCTTTTCATCCACCGCGATGCCGTGTTCCCGCAGCGCGTCGAGATAGCCCTGCAGCCGGTCGGTGGCGTCGGAAATCTGGTGGGTGGAGCAGATGATGGCAATGCGCTGATGCCCTTGCTGGATCAGATGACGGGTCGCCAGCCAGGCGCCGTAGCGATCGTCGAGCGCCACGCAGCGCGTTTCGAAGCCCGGCAGCGTGCGGTTGATCAGCACCATGCCCGGGATCTGTTGCATCCAGCCGCAAAGTTCCTGATCGCTCAGCCTTTTGGCGTGCACCACCAGCGCTTCACAGCGGTGCCGCACCAGCTGTTCAATCGCCTGACGCTCTTTTTCGGCGTCGTGGTAACCGTTGCCAATCAGCAGAAAATTGTGGGTGGCGTAGGCCACCTGCTCGACCGCCTTGACCATCGCGCCGAAGAAGGGATCGGAAACGTCGGAGACGATCAGGCCCAGCGTCTCGGTGGATTGCTGCGCCAGCGCTCGTGCGTTGGCGTTAGGGTGATACTGCAGCTGTTCCATGGCGGCCTGCACCGCGGTGCGCGACCCTTCGCTGGCCTTGGGGGAATTGTTTATCACGCGGGATACCGTGGCCACGGAAACCCCCGCCAGCCTGGCAACATCCTTTATCGTAGCCATATCAGTCAACACATCCTGGGTAATCGCTTACATCCCCCAGTTTTGCGGAAAAAAACCGGGGCTGCAAGCGGTCTCGTGCGCAACTTGTGGCGGCCGTTGCAGAATCTCTTCGAGTCTGTACGCATAACCATCGACGACCGAACGATAGCGCAATTTGTACGTTGGCACTGGCGGCGGGCTGAGGTAACGTCTGTGCATTCCGATTTGCGCCGAGAATGCCATGTCCATTAAACGCTATCCGCAGCTCGCCCATTGGGGCGCTTATACCGCCGTGGTTGAAGACGGCCGGCTTATCCGTTGTGAACCCTTCGTCGACGATCCCGATCCTTCGCCGCTGCTCGATTCCATCGTACCGATGGTCTACTCCGACAAACGCATCCGCAAGCCGGCGGTGCGCCGCTCGTGGCTGCAAAAGCGCGAGGGCAGCGACCGTACGCTGCGCGGCAGGGAAGATTTCGTCGAGGTGGATTGGGAGTTAGCGCTCGATTTGGTGGCGCAGGAGAATCGCCGGGTGCGCGATCGCTACGGTGCCTCCGGGCTGTTTACCGGCTCTTATGGCTGGTCGTCGGCAGGGCGGCTGCACCATGCCCGCTCGCTGGTGCGGCGGTTCTACTTCAGCGGCGGCGGCGGCGTCGATCAGCAGGGCAACTACAGCTGGGGCGCGGCGCAGTTTTTCCTGCCGTATGTGATCGGCACTTTCTCGCCGTTGACCGGGCGCGTCACCAGTTGGCCAAGCGTGGTGGAGCACTGCGAACTGTTTGTGGCGTTTGGCGGGTTGGCGCTGAAAAACGCCCAGGTGTCTTCCGGCGGCGCGGCGGAGCATGCGCTCAAGCCCTGGCTGCAAAAGCTGGCGCGCAAGGGCACGCCGGTGATCAACATCAGCCCGATGCGCGACGACTGCCCCGAGTTCGTCAATGCGGAATGGATCCCGATCCGGCCGAATACCGACGTGGCGCTGATGCTGGCGCTGGCTTACGAAATCCAGCGGCTGGGCGCGCAGGATGAAGCCTTCCTGCACAGCCACTGCGTGGGTTATCAACAGTTGGCGGATTACCTGAACGGCGTGAGCGACGGCGTGGCGAAAACGCCGGCCTGGGCCAGCGACATTACCGGCATTCCGACGGCGCGCATCGCGCTGCTGGCGCGGCAGCTGATCGGCGTGCGCAGTTTTATCACCTGTTCCTACTCCGTGCAGCGCGCGCATCGTGGCGAGCAACCGTACTGGATGATGATCGCGCTGTCGGCGATGCTGGGCCAGGTGGGGCTGCCGGGCGGCGGGTTCTCGTTCGGCCACGGCTCAATGAACGGCGTCGGCAACCCGCGCGTGGATACCCCCGCGCCGACCATGCCGGTAGGCGATAACCCGGCCGGGCTGGCGATCCCGGTGGCGCGCATCTGCGACATGCTGCTGCACCCTGGCGAAGCCTATCAATTTTGCGGCGAGACGCGGCATTATCCGGATATCCATCTGGTGCACTGGGCCGGCGGCAACCCGTTCCATCACCATCAGCAGTTGAACCGACTGGTGGAAGGCTGGCAGAAGCCGGATACGGTGATCGTACAAGATATCTGGTGGACCGCGGCAGCCAAAATGGCGGATATCGTGTTGCCGGTCACCAGTTCGCTGGAGCGCAACGACATCGGCGGCTCGTCGCGCGATCGTTACGTGCTGGCGATGCATCAGGCGATTGCACCGCAGCATCAGGCGCGCAACGATTTCGATATCTTCGCCGATCTGGCGGAGCGCCTGGGCTATCGCGAGCGCTTTACCGAAAACCGCGACGAGCGGGCCTGGATCGAAGCTATCTACCGGCAATGCGGCGCTGCGCAGCAGCGCGCCGGCGTCGCCTGGCCCGAGTTTGAGGCGTTCTGGCAACGGGGCTATGTCGAGCTGCCCGCTCCGGCCAAAGAGTTTGTATTTTTTGACGCGTTCCGCGCCGATCCCCAGGTTAACCCGCTGCAAACGCCCAGCGGCAAGATCGAGTTGTTCAGCGAGCGGATCGCCGGCTATCGCTACGAAGATTTCGCTCCGCATCCGCAGTGGCGGCCGCCGGTGGAGTGGCTGGGCGCGCCGCAGGCCAAGAATTGGCCGCTGCACCTGATCTCCATTCAACCGAGCGATCGCCTGCATAGCCAGATGGATCCGGCGCCGCTGGCGCAGGGCAACAAGACCGCCGGGCGCGAAACCCTGTATATGCATCCGGACGATGCGGCGCCGCGCGGGGTGGCGGACGGCGCCGAAGTGCTGGTCAGCAATGCGCGCGGCAGCTGTCTGGCGGGGGTATCGCTCACCGATGGTGTGACGCGCGGCGTGGTGTTGATGGCGACCGGTGCCTGGTTCGAGCCGGGTTTCGACGCACAGCGCCAGCCGCTCGAGCAGGCGGGCAACCCGAATGTGCTGACGCTGGATATTGGCACCTCGCCGCTGACGCAGGGGCCGAACGCCATGAGCTGCCTGGTCGAGGTCAGCGCGCGATGAGTGAAGATTTCACGTCTGGGTCACTGGCTCGTCGTTGTTATATTTATTTTCGTCGCTGCGGGAAGGTTTAAGTTTCATTGAGTTATTACAGCAGATCGCGGGAAATTTACAGCTGGTTGCATTTGGAGCAGAACTCTTGCGATTCGGCGGTAGTTTCCTGCACGCCATCTCTCTAGAGTAGGTGATCCCAGAGGTATTGATTGGTGAGAAATCAGCATACTCTGTATGTTGAAGCCATTTTCAATTGCACCAACCTACGCGGATGCGTAGGTTTTTTTTTGCCTGCCATATAGTATTCTTTTCCCTACAACGATTTACGCCTCCATGGCCAAGGGAGAAGGGCATGATCTTTTCACTGCTGCGCGCGCTGTTTCGCCTGTTGTTTCGGGTTCGGGTCGAAGGGGGCGTCCAGCACTTCGAACGGCAAAAACTGCTGATTACGCCGAACCACGTCTCTTTCCTCGACGGCGTGCTGTTGGCGCTGTTCCTGCCGATAAAACCGGTGTTTGCGGTTTACGCCAGCATCGGCGAGAGCTGGTTCATGCGCTGGCTTCGGCCCTACATCGATTTCGTCTCGCTCGATCCCACCAAGCCGATGGCCATCAAGCAGCTGGTGCGCATGGTCGAACAGGGGCGGCCGATCGTCGTGTTCCCTGAAGGGCGCATCACCGTGACCGGCGCGCTGATGAAAATCTACGACGGCGCGGCGTTTATCGCCGCCAAATCGGGCGCCACCGTGGTGCCGGTGCGGATCGACGGCCCCGAATTCAGTCCGTTCGGCCGCATGGCCGGGGTGTTCAAGATCCGCTGGTTTCCGCAAATCAGCATCCGCATCTTGCCGCCGACCACGCTGCCGATGCCGGAGGCGCCGCGTGCGCGCGAGCGTCGGGCGCTGGCGGGCGATCGGCTGATGCAGATCATGATGCGGGCGCGCATGGAGACGCGCGAACCGCAGACGCTGTTCCATGCCTTGCTGGCGGCGCAGCGCCGCTATGGGCGTCGCAAGCCGTGTATCGAAGACATCGCTTTCAAAGAGGACAGCTACCAAACGCTGATCAAGAAATCGCTGGGCGTCAGCCGCATTCTGCAGCGCTTTATCGCCGAAGGGGAACACGTCGGGCTGCTGTTGCCGAACGCCACCATCACCGCGGCGGCGATCTTCGGCGCTTCGCTGCGCAACCGCATTCCGGCGATGCTCAACTACACCGCCGGCGCCAACGGCCTGAACAGCGCGATGACCGCCGCCGGCATCAAGACCATCGTCACCTCGCGCCAGTTCCTGGAGAAGGGCAAACTGACCCACCTGCCGGAGCAGGTGACGCAGGCCAACTGGATGTATCTGGAGGATCTGAAAGACACCGTTACGCTGGCGGACAAGCTGTGGATCCTGCGGCACTTGCTGCAACCGCAGCGCGCGGCGTTGCCGCAACGCCCGGAGGACGCGGCGCTGATCTTGTTCACTTCCGGCTCTGAAGGCCACCCCAAGGGCGTGGTGCATTCGCATGCCAGCCTGCTGGCCAACGTAGAACAAATTCGCACCATCGCCGATTTCACGCCGCGCGACCGTTTCATGTCATCGCTGCCATTGTTCCACTCGTTCGGCCTGACGGTGGGGTTGCTTACGCCGCTGATCACCGGCAGCCGCATTTTCCTCTACCCCAGCCCGCTGCACTATCGCGTGGTGCCGGAGTTGGTGTATGACCGTAACTGCACGGTGCTGTTCGGCACGGCGACCTTCCTCAACAACTATGCGCGCTTCGCGCATCCGTATGATTTCGCCCGCCTGCGCTATGTGGTGGCCGGCGCGGAGAAACTGGCGGACAGCACCAAACAGATCTATCAGGATAAATACGGCATCCGCATTCTGGAAGGCTATGGCGTGACCGAGTGCGCGCCGGTGGTGTCGATCAACGTGCCGCTGGCGACCAAGGTGGGCACCGTTGGCCGCATCATGCCGCAGATGGAGGCGCGCTTGATCGCGGTGCCGGGCATCGATAACGGCGGCCGCCTGCAGCTGAAGGGGCCGAATATCATGAAAGGCTATCTGCGGGTTGAACGTCCCGGTGAGCTGGAACCGCCGGCGGCGGAAGATGCGAACGGCGTGCTGCAGCCGGGTTGGTATGATACCGGCGATATCGTCAGCCTGGATGAGCAGGGTTACTGCACCATTCGCGGGCGCGTGAAGCGCTTCGCCAAGCTGGCGGGCGAGATGGTGTCGCTGGAGAGCGTCGAATTGCTGGCGCAACGGCTGTCGCCGGAAAAGCTGCATGCCGCCACGGTCAAAAGCGACAGCAGCAAAGGCGAGGCGCTGGTGCTGTTCACCACCGATCCCGCCATTACCCGCGAGGCATTGCTGCGGGTGGCGCGCGAGTTGGGCAGCCCGGAGCTGGCGGTGCCGCGCGATATTCGCCTGTTGAAAACGCTGCCGGTGCTCGGCAGCGGCAAACCTGATTTCCTCACCCTGCGTCATATGGCCGAACAGCCGGAGAGTGCCTGATGAATCCTTCGACCGAATCCCCTTTGTTGTCACGCGGCATGATCGCGGTGATCAGCGCGCAGTTCCTCTCGGCGTTCGGCGACAATGCGTTGCTGTTCGCCACGCTGGCGCTGATCAAGCAGCAGCTGTATCCGGACTGGAGCCAGCCGATCCTGCAGATGGCCTTTGTCGCCACCTACATCATCCTGGCGCCGTTTGTCGGCCAGGTGGCCGACAGCTTCGCCAAAGGGCGGGTGATGATGTTCGCCAACGCCCTGAAGCTGGTGGGGGCGTTGATGATCTGTTTTGGGGGGAACCCGTTTTGGGGTTACAGCCTGGTCGGCGTGGGTGCCGCCGCGTATTCTCCAGCCAAATACGGCATTCTGGGCGAGATCACCAGCGGCGAGAAGCTGGTCAAGGCTAACGGCCTGATGGAGGCCTCGACCATCGCCGCCATTCTCACCGGTTCGGTGGCCGGCGGTATTCTGGCGGACTGGCACGTGGTAGCGGCGCTGGCGGCCTGCGCGTTGGTTTACGCAGGGGCGGTGGTCGCCAACCTGTATATTCCACGTCTGGCGGCGGCGCGCCCAGGGGCTTCATGGCGGCCGCGGGCCATGACGAACAGCTTTCTTACCGCCTGCGTCACATTATGGCGCGATGGGCAGACGCGTTTCTCTTTGATCGGCACCAGCCTGTTTTGGGGGGCCGGCGTGACGCTGCGTTTTCTGTTGGTGCTGTGGGTGCCGGTGGCGCTTGGCATTGCCGATAACGCCACGCCGACGCTGCTGAACGCCATGGTGGCCGTCGGCATCGTGGTCGGCGCCGGCGCCGCCGCGCGCTTCGTCACGCTGAAGACGGTGAAGCGCTGCATGCCGGCCGGGATCCTGATCGGCGTCGCGGTCGCGGTGTTTGCGTTGCAAACGACCATGCTCAATGCCTACGTCTTGCTGGCGATCATCGGCATGCTGGGGGGCTTCTTCGTGGTGCCGCTCAATGCGTTGCTGCAGGAGCGGGGCAAGCATTCGGTCGGCGCCGGCAATGCGATCGCGGTGCAAAACCTGGGTGAAAACGCCGCCATGTTGCTGATGCTGGGCCTGTATTCTTTGGTCGTGAAGCTGGGCGTGCCGGTGGTGGGCGTCGGCGTAGGGTTTGGCGTGGTGTTTGCGCTGGCGATTAGCGCATTGTGGTGGTCTCAGCGGCGGTGAAACGGGGCGCAGCCTGGCTGCGCCCTCAGAGGAATTAAGGCGCCGGAATGGTAAACCGGGTGTGGATTTCTTCGAGCGCCTGCAGCACGTCCTCATCCAGAATCACGTCAAGGCTGTCGAGGTTGATTTTCAACTGATCCACCGAGGTGGCGCCCAACAGGGTGCTGGCGACGAACGGCTGCTGACGCACGAAGGCCAAGGCCATCTGCGAAGGATCCAGTCCGTGTTTTTTGGCCAGCGCCACGTATTCGGCGATCGCCAACTGGGTTTGCTGCCCTGAATAACGGTTGAAGCGGGTGAACAGCGTATTGCGCGCGCCGGCCGGTTTTGCGCCGTTGAGGTATTTACCGCTCAGGGTGCCGAACGCCAGGCTGGAATAGGCCAGCAGTTCCACCCCTTCGTGCTGGCTGATCTCGGCCAGGCCAATCTCAAAGCTGCGGTTCAGCAGGCTGTACGGGTTTTGAATCGACACGATGCGCGGCAGCTCATGTTTCTCCGCCAGCTGCAGGTAGCGCATCACGCCCCAGGGCGTTTCATTGGAAACCCCGATATAGCGGATCTTGCCGGCGCGCACCTGCTCGGTCAGCGCCTCCAGCGTTTCCAACAGCGTGACCGTGGCTTTGTCGTCGGTGTATTGATAGTTGAGTTTGCCAAAGCAGTTGGTGGCGCGCTGCGGCCAGTGCAATTGATAAAGATCGAGATAATCGGTGTTCAGCCGTTTGAGGCTGGCGTCCAGCGCGGCGCGGATGTTCTTGCGATCGAGCGCCTGCTGCGGGCGGATGCTGCTGTCGGTGCCGCGCACCGGCCCCGAAACTTTGCTGGCCAGGACGATTTTTTCGCGATTGCCGCGCGCCTTGATCCAACTGCCGATATAGCTCTCGGTCAGGCCCTGGGTTTCCGGGCGGGGCGGCACCGGGTACAGTTCGGCGGTGTCTATCAGGTTCACGCCTGCGGCCAATGCATAGTCCAGTTGCGCATGGGCGTCGGCTTCGCTGTTCTGTTCGCCAAAGGTCATGGTGCCCAGTCCCAGCACGCTCACTTCTAAAGAACTGTGGGGAATACGGTGGTATTGCATTAACGGCCTTCCTTTCTTGTTAGCGCTGACGGGCCGCGCGGCCCGGTGAAACAGGAGCCCAATTCAGAAGACGGCGCAAAGTCCGTCGGGCGGCGATGTCGCCTTTCCTGACTATAACCAAGCGGTGAAGATGGGGGAAGCGGATTCAGTGCGGAGACGAATGAGGGCTACCGCGCTTGAACGGGCGATAGCCGGCGAGCGGTGATTAGCGTTCGATAACCTGGGAAACCTGATCGCCGTTGATCTGGCGGTGGTTGCCTTTCTCGTCTTTATAACTGATGAGTCCGGTGTCTTCGTCGATCTCTGGTTTGCCTTGCGTCAGGATCATGTTGCCGTCTTTGGTCGCCATGACGTAGTCGCTGGAACATCCCGCCAAACCGGCCGCCATCACCAGCGCAGACACTGCCATTACCCACTTTTTCATCCTGCGGATCCTCGATTATGCAAAAACAATGTTCTTTCAAGATTAGCAAACTCTTGGCCGGGGACGTCTCAGATAAGTCTTTATCTGATAAGAAAAACTGAAATGAGGGGGCAACGAAACGGCGGAAGCCGCCGGTGGCGGCCTCCGCGCAGGGTTATTCCGGCGAACGGTTTTTCTTGCTGCGCATCAGATTGAGCGCTTCTACCGACATGGAGAAGAACATGGCGAAGTAGATGTAGCCTTTCGGCACGTGCACCTGGAAGCTTTCCAGCATCAGCGTGAAGCCCACCAGGATCAGGAACGCCAGCGCCAGCATTTTTACCGACGGATGGCGGTTGACGAACTCGCCGATCGGCCGGGCGGCGAACATCATCACGCCGACGGCGATCACCACCGCCGCCATCATGATGAACAGATGGTCGGAAAGCCCCACGGCGGTAATCACCGAATCCAGACTGAAGATGATATCCAACAGCATGATTTGCACGATCGCGCCGAAGAAGCTGTGCACCTTGGTGTGGTGCTCTTCTTCCGAACCTTCGATGGTTTCGTGGATCTCTTTGCTGGCTTTCCAGATCAGGAACAATCCCCCCAGCAGCAGGATTAAATCGCGGGCGGAAATGGCGTGATCCAGCACGGTGAACAGCGGGTGCGTCAAGCGGATCACCCAGGCGATAGAGGCCAGCAGCGCCAGGCGCATCAGCATGGCGGCGGCCAGCCCGAGCCGGCGAGCTTTGTTCTGTTGCGCTTTGGGCAGCTTGGCTACCACCAGCGACAGAAAAATGATGTTATCAATACCCAGTACGATCTCAAGAATGGTTAGCGTACCTAACGCTAACCAGGCATTGGGATCCATAATCCATTCGAACATTGCCCGACACACCTTAATAAATGCAAAGCGTGAATTATACGCGTTTATCGCGGCGCTGACAGGGTTAGCTAAACCAGAGTTAAACGAAATCGCTTAGATTGAGAAATGTCTTGCCAGCAGCGCGCCGGTAAAGCCCTTTTTCAGATAGAAACCGCGCGGCAGCGTCATGATAGGTTGCCCCTGTTCGCCGATGGCTTCGGTGAGCGCCTTGTTGTTGGCCGCTTTGGGGCGCAGTTGCAGCACTTCGCCGTGGCGTGCGGTGGTGCGTTCTACGTGACCGAGCACGATCAGATCCATCAGTTCTTCCCAATCGCGGCGTAACATCTCTTCTTCTGCAAGGCTCGGGCTCCACAGCAGCGGCGAACCGACGCGGCGCTGGGCCAGCGGGATTTGCCGTTCGCCTTCTACCGGTATCCACAACACGCGCGCCAGCTTGTGGCGAACGTGGCTGCTGGCCCAGGTGACGCCGCTGTTGCCGGTGAGCGGGGCGACGCAGACGAAAGTGGTTTCCAGCGGTTTGCCGGCGGCGTCGACAGGAATGGTTTTCAGCTCAATGCCCAACTCGGGAAAATCCTGTTCCGGTTTGCTGCCGGCCATGGCGCCGAGATACAGCTCCAGCAGCATGCCCACCCAGCCTTTATCGCGTTTCAGATCCTTGGGGATCGGCAATTGCGCACGGGCGGCCAGTTCGCCAAAGCTGAAGCCGGCCAGCGCCTGAGCGCGCTCGAACAGCTGCCGTTCATTTTCCGGCGGGGGCGGCAAAGGGGATAAAAATGCCATAAATCAAGCCTGTCGAATTTGGTTGAAAAACGTACTGCAATTATACACGGCGAGCGATAACCGCTATCGCCTGGGGAAAAGAATAATAGTAGCATGATTTTACATGACTTTTTTTCTTTCTTTACGCGGGCGACAATGCACTCGCGGGGCTTGTTCACCTGAAGCCACCGACAATAAACAGGATCTTACACCTATTTATCCACAGATTTATGGGATAACCCAAATTTTTACCGATCACTGGTTCAATTTACAGCCTTGACTCAGGCGGGTTTTTACGAATTTGTCCGTTTTGTGCGTAACTTGCCCGGATAATCTGTGGATAAAAACGGCGTTGGTGGATCTTTCGCCAGGGTAAGATCCTTACCGTGCATAGATCACATTTTTGTCCTGTGCATCACTGCGAGATATTGGTTAACTATATGTTTTTAAATTTAATATTTGTTTATGGGTATGAGAGCGGATTTTAGGGGACGAGAGTTTTACCGGCTTATCCCTCGAGTTCTGCACACACCTATCCACAGAAAAAGTGAATAAAACCGGTCTGAAAGGCTGGGGTATGTTTATAACTTTGCCAATATCTGTGAGTTATCCCAATGTTATCCGGCCCGCAGCGCCGTAAAGCAGTGGTTTACCGCCTGTAGCTTGTGTGAAACAATCAGGACATCTATGCGAATTTAAGCTTATCGAGGTAGTCCGGTGATCGATGATGATGGCTACCGCCCGAATGTTGGTATCGTAATCTGTAATCGTCAGGGGCAGGTCTTATGGGCCCGCCGTTACGGTCAGCACTCCTGGCAGTTTCCCCAAGGTGGGATTAACCCTGGCGAAACTGCGGAGCAGGCGATGTACCGTGAGCTGTTCGAAGAAGTGGGGCTGAGTAAAAAGGATGTGCGCATCCTGGCTTCGACCCGCAACTGGTTGCGCTATAAATTGCCGAAACGTTTGGTGCGTTGGGACACAAAGCCGGTTTGTATCGGCCAAAAGCAAAAATGGTTTTTGTTGCAGCTACTGTGCAATGACGCTGATATCAATATGCAGCGCAGCAGCACGCCGGAGTTCGACGGTTGGCGCTGGGTGAGCTTCTGGTATCCGGTGCGCCAGGTGGTGTCGTTCAAACGCGACGTCTACCGCCGGGTGATGAAAGAATTCGCCGTGACCGTGATGCCGATGCAAGAGCAGGCGGCGCCGCGGCAGGCTCCCGCTTATCGCCGAAAGAGAGGTTAAGTTAAGCCGACTATGCTCACGCGCTTGCGAGAAATTGTAGAGAAGGTGGCCGCGGCGGCCAGTCTGACGGATGCGCTGGATCTGCTGGTCAATGAAACCTGTCTGGCGATGGACACCGAAGTGTGTTCCATCTACCTGGCGGACAACGATCGCCGCTGCTACTACCTGATGGCCACGCGCGGGCTGAAAAAGCCGCGTGGGCGCACTATCGCATTGGCGTTTGACGAGGGCGTCGTCGGGTTGGTCGGCCGCCGAGCCGAGCCTATTAACCTGGCCGATGCCCAAAGCCACCCCAGTTTCAAATACGTTCCGCAGGTGAAAGAGGATCGTTTTCGATCCTTCCTCGGGGTGCCGATCATTCATCGGCGCCAACTGCTGGGGGTGCTGGTGGTGCAGCAGCGCGAGCTGCGCCAGTTCGATGAAAGCGAAGAGTCTTTCATGGTCACTCTGGCCACGCAGATGGCCGGGATCTTGTCACAGTCGCAGCTCAACGCCATTTTCGGCCAGTATCGCCAAACGCGCGTGCGTGCACTGGCGGCCTCGCCCGGCGTGGCGGTGGCTGAAGGGTGGCAGGACAGTAGCCAGCCTTCGCTCGATCAGGTTTACCGCGCGTCGACGCTGGACACCGCCAGCGAGCGCGAGCGCCTGACGCTGGCGCTGGAAGAGGCCGGCGCGGAGTTTCGCCGCTTCAGCAAGCGTTTTGCCGCCAGCTAGCAAAAAGAGAGCGCGGCGATCTTCGATCTTTATTCTCACCTGTTAAACGACGCCCGCCTCAAGCGCGAACTGTTCGCCGAAATCGACAACGGCTCGGTGGCGGAGTGGGCGGTGAAACAGGTGATAGAAGCCTTTGCCGAACAGTTCGCCAAACTGCAGGACACCTACATGCGCGAGCGCGGCAGCGATCTGCGCGCGCTGGGCCAGCGCCTGCTGTTCCACCTCGATGACACCACCCAGGGCGCCACCCAGTGGCCGGCGCGTTTTGTGCTGGTGGCGGATGAGCTGACCGCGACATTGCTGGCCGAAGTGCCGCAGGATCGCCTGGTCGGCGTGGTGGTGCGCGACGGCGCCGCCAACTCGCATGCGGCGATTTTGGTGCGGGCGATGGGGGTGCCGACGGTGATGGGCGCCGACATCCAGCCTTCTCTGCTCAGCCAGCGGTTGCTGATCGTTGATGGGTATCGCGGTGAACTGTTGGTCGATCCTGAACCGGTGCTGGTGCAGGAATATCAACGGCTGATCAGCGAAGAGCTGGAGTTGAGCAAGCTGGCGGAAGACGACGTCGAGCAACCGGCGCAGTTGAAAAGCGGCGAGCGTATCCAGGTGATGCTGAACGCCGGCCTCAGCCCGGAACATGAACAACTGTTGGGCGGCCGAGTGGATGGCGTGGGGTTGTACCGCACCGAAATCCCGTTCATGTTGCAAAGCGGTTTCCCCTCCGAAGAAGAACAGGTCGCGCAGTATCAAGGCATGCTGCAGCTTTATCCGAGCAAGCCGGTTACGCTGCGCACCCTGGATATCGGCGCCGACAAGCAACTGCCCTATATGCCGATCAGCGAAGAGAACCCTTGCCTGGGGTGGCGCGGCATCCGCATCACTCTGGATCAGCCGGAGATCTTTTTGATTCAGGTACGCGCCATGCTGCGCGCCAATGCCGGCACCGGCAACCTGGGTATTTTGCTGCCGATGATCACCAGCCTTGAAGAGGTCGACGAAGCTAAACGCCTGATTGACCGAGCCGGGCGCGAGGTGGAAGAGGTGCTCGGCTACGCGATCCCGAAACCGAAAATCGGCGTGATGCTGGAAGTGCCATCGATGATTTTCCTGATCCCGCATTTGGCCGGGCGCGTTGATTTCATCTCGGTCGGCACCAACGACTTGACCCAGTACCTGCTGGCGGTGGATCGCAACAACACGCGGGTCGCCGCGCTGTATGACAGTTTGCATCCCGCGATGTTGCAGGTGCTGAACTTGATCGCCGAGCAGGGGAAAGCGGCCGGGCTGCAGCTTAGCCTCTGCGGTGAGTTGGCCGGCGATCCCATGGGCGCGCTGTTGCTGGTGGGCATGGGCTATCGCAATCTGAGCATGAATGGCCGCAGCGTGGCGCGCATCAAATACCTGCTGCGACATATTGACCTGGCCGACGCCGAAATGCTGGCTCACCGGGTGTTGAATACCCAGATGACCACCGAAGTGCGCCATCTGGTGGCGGCGTTTATGGAGCGGCGCGGCATGGGTGGGCTGATCCGCGGGGGCCGATAACCGCCGCACGGTGTGATTTTTTTACAGAACTTTTCCCGCCCTGCCGGACCGGACCGCGCTAAGCCTATGTTATGATGCGCAACCTCAGCGCGGCGCATGCTCGTCGCCTTGCAGACCGCAGCGGCCAATGCCGCCGTTTGCAAGGCGCGGGATAATCTCCGTCGCCGCTTGGCACCTGCCGCCCCCGCATGGGGAAAAATAACAGACATGTTGTGGTGATAGATGAGCAATAGCTATCTGGCGTTTCCTAAATTTGATCCGGTCATTTTCTCCATTGGCCCGGTTTCTCTGCATTGGTACGGCCTGATGTACCTGGTCGGCTTCGTTTTTGCCATGTGGCTGGCGGTGCGTCGCGCCAACAAGCCGGGCAGCGGCTGGACCAAAGACGAAGTGGAAAACCTGCTCTACGCCGGCTTCCTGGGCGTATTCGTCGGCGGCCGCGTCGGCTATGTGCTGTTCTACAACCTGCCGCTGTTCCTGGATAACCCGCTCTATCTGTTCAAGGTCTGGGATGGCGGCATGTCGTTCCACGGCGGCTTGATGGGGGTGATTCTGGTTATGTTCTGGTTCGCACGCCGCACCAAACGCACCTTCTTCCAGGTTTCCGATTTTATCGCGCCATTGATCCCATTCGGCCTGGGCGCCGGCCGCCTCGGCAACTTTATCAACGGCGAACTGTGGGGCCGCGTGACCACCGATACCCCTTGGGCGATGTTGTTCCCAAGTTCGCGCAGCGAAGACGTGGCCCTCGCCACCGCCGATCCCTCTCTGCTGCCGTTGCTGAATCAGTACGGCGTACTGCCGCGCCACCCGTCGCAGCTGTATGAACTGCTGCTGGAAGGCGTGGTGCTGTTTATCATTCTGAACCTGTTTATTCGCAAGCCGCGGCCGATGGGCGCCGTATCAGGCCTGTTCCTGATCGGGTATGGCGCATTCCGCATCATCGTTGAAGCGTTCCGCCAGCCGGATGCCCAGCTCGGCCTGTTCGACGGCGTGATCAGCATGGGGCAGATCCTGTCCATCCCGATGGTGGTGGCCGGTATTATTATGATGATTTGGGCGTACCGTCGTCGCCCACAGCAACAACTGTCGTGAGGAACAAATGAAACAGTATCTGGATTTGATGAATAAGGTGCTCGCCGAGGGCACCCCTAAAGCCGACCGTACCGGCACTGGCACATTGTCGATTTTCGGCCACCAGATGCGTTTCAACTTGCAGGAAGGTTTCCCGTTGGTGACCACCAAGAAATGTCATCTGCGTTCGATCATTCATGAGCTGTTATGGTTCCTGAACGGCGATACCAACATCGCCTACCTGCGTGACAACAAGGTCACCATTTGGGACGAGTGGGCCGATGAAAACGGCGATCTCGGCCCGGTGTACGGCAAACAGTGGCGCGCCTGGGGCGCAGCGGACGGCCGTCAGATCGATCAGCTGAGCAACGTGCTCCAACAGCTGAAGCAAGATCCGGATTCGCGTCGCATCATTGTTTCCGCCTGGAACGTCGGCGAGCTGGATCAGATGGCGTTGGCGCCGTGCCACGCGTTCTTCCAGTTCTACGTGGCGGACGGCAAGCTCTCTTGCCAGCTGTACCAGCGTTCCTGCGACGTTTTCCTCGGCCTGCCGTTCAACATCGCCAGCTACGCGCTGTTGGTGCACATGATGGCGCAGCAGTGCGATCTGGAAGTGGGCGACTTCGTCTGGACCGGCGGCGATACCCACCTGTACAGCAACCACATGGAACAGACTCAGCTGCAGCTGACGCGTGAACCGCGTCCGTTGCCGAAACTGGTGATCAAACGCAAACCGGCTTCACTGTTCGATTACCGTTTCGAAGACTTCGAGATCGAAGGTTACGATCCGCACCCGGCCATCAAGGCGCCGGTCGCGATCTGACCTTAACCGCATCACACCAGGGGCGCAGCGATTGCGCCCCTTTTTTTATCCGCATTGCGTACCGCACCGCATTTTTTTGTCGCCGTCTGCCATCGTAGAGAAAACATTGCGCAGCTTGCCGCAGCGCTTGCGCATGCGGCTTTACCGCGTTGTTACGGCCCTTACACTGGCGGCATGAACGACAATACTCTCTCGAACATCGATGATCGCCAACGGGGCATGACGCTGATTGAGCTAATGGCGGCGATCCTGATCGCCGCCATGCTCACCGGCTGGGGCGTCGGGCAATGGCGCTATCATCAGCAAGCGCTGCGGCTGGAACACACGGCCCAACAACTGCTGGCGTTTTTGCTGCGATTACAGGCGGACGCCAACTGGCGTAACCGCACGGCGCTGCTGTGGTTCAAGAATGGCACGCCCTGGTGCCTGGGCGGCGGTGTGCCACCGACGGATTGCATTTCCGCCGAAGGCTCCGTTTTCTTGCCGCCTTATCGCGACGTTGTGCTGAGTGGCTACTCCGGCAAAGAGATTGGGTTTTATGGTTTGCGCAATACTGCGCAGGCGGGGCACATCCTTCTCAGCAACGACGCAGGCAGCCTGCGGCTGGTGCTGTCCGCCCGTGGGCGGCTGCGTTTGTGCAGCGAAGGGCTCCGGATAAGGGGGATCGCGCCATGCTGACTGTCGAACGCGGTTTTACCTTGCCGGAGGTGATGTTGGCGCTGGTGTTCGGCAGCGTGATCGCGCTCGGCGCGGCGAAAACTTACCCGGTGTTACGCCAGCAGAACGTGGCCGTCGGTCAGCACTTTCGGCTGGAGTCAACGCTGCGACAGTTGGCGTTCGGCATTGAGAAAGATCTGCGCCGCGCCGGTTTTTGCGCCGGGCAATGCGCCGGCCGGCCGCTGCTGATAGGCCAGGCATCGGGGGAAACGGCTGGCAGCTGCGTTATCGTTGCCTACGACATTGCTCGCAGCGGGCAATGGCTCACTTCGGGTGAGGATGCAGGCTATTTCGGTTATCGACTACGTAATGGCGGCTTGGAAGGGCAGCGCGGCGTGAGCCAATGCGAGGGCGGTGGCTGGGAGCGGCTACTCGATCATGACGAAGTGCGCATTGAGCGGTTTCATGTGGCGATAGAGCGGGGCGATCACGGCGCGGCATTGGCTCGCCTGACGCTGACGGGGCGCTCCGCCAGTGATACGCGTATCAGGCGCAGCCTGAGCGGGAGCGTCGAAATGGCGGCGCTGCCATGAAGCGGCGAACCCAGCGAGGTGGTAGCACCCTGGCGGCGGTGATGTTGCTGCTGGCGCTGGGGCTGATGTTGCTCAATGCTCAACAGCGGCAATTGGATAACGCGCTGTTACTGGCCGCCGATCAGCAGCGTTACCTTCAGGCTTACAATCAGGCCGCTTCGGCGCTGAGTTGGGGCATGAGCCAGCGTTGGCCGCGCGCCGAGCTGAGTGCAGCGGCCTGGCTATGCAGGCAGCGCGTGGAACTGACGGCTTGCGCTCGGCTGTCAGCCAGAGCGGGAGTGGTGACGGTTCGCGGCCTTGGTGAGATGCGCGGCGGTGAACCGGTATGGCTGTATCAATGGGGCACCTTTAACGGCGCGGAGGCTGCTGGCAAGTTGCAAGCACAGCCGGGCGGTCGGCTGGATTTTTGTCCCGAGAAAAGGTTGGCCGACTGTGAAGGCTAACGCTCGGGCAGCGTGGATATCCCGCAACGGCTTCAGTCTGCCGGAAGTGTTGGTGGCGGCCTTGCTGTTCTCGGTGTCGCTGCTTGGCTTGTTACAGTATCATCAGGTGCTGTTGCAGTCGTTCCAGCGCCAGTGGCACTACCGGCAAGCCTGGGGGCTGGCGCACCAGCAGTTGGAGGCGTTCGCCGTCATCGGCCGGCTCGAGGCTGAACCGCTGCCGGAAGGGTGGCGGCGCGAGACGGCACTTGGCGATGCGGGGAGCGATTGTCGCCGATTGACGGTCAGGATCCAAACGCCGCAGCGGCAGTGGGCAACGCTGAGCCGCTGGTATTGCGCCCGTTTTTGAGCCGTATGTCTTTTGTTTTAAAGGAGTCTTCATGTTCACTGTTTATCATTCCAATCAGCTGGATTTGTTGAAAACGCTGACCAGCGCGCTGATAGCCAGAGATCCGTTGGCCGATCCTTTTCAACAGGAGGTGGTGCTGGTGCAAAGCCCCGGCATGGCGCAATGGCTGCAGATGCAGCTGGCGGAACAGTTCGGTATCGCAGCCAATGTCGCGTTTCCGCTGCCGGCGACCTTCATTTGGGACATGTTCACCCGGGTGTTGCCGGATATTCCGAAAGAGAGCGCCTTCAGCAAGGATGCCATGACCTGGAAGCTGATGTGGTTGTTGCCGGAGATGCTGACTCAGCCGGCATTTGCGCCACTGCAGCACTATCTCACCGATGACGGCGACAAGCGCAAAATCCACCAATTGGCCGGCCGGGTTGCCGACCTGTTCGACCAGTATTTGGTTTATCGCCCGCAGTGGCTGGAGAGCTGGCAGCGCGGCGAGCGCATCGACGGTCTGCCCGAGGCTCAGCAGTGGCAGGCGCCGCTCTGGGCGCGGCTGGTGGAGTACACGCGCGAATTGGGGCAGCCGGAATGGCACCGCGCCAATCTGTACAGCCGCTTTATCCACGCGCTCGAGCAGGCAACAGCGTGCCCGCCCGGTTTGCCGCCGCGGGTGTTTATCTGCGGCATCTCGGCGTTGCCGCCGGTCTATCTGGAAGCGTTGCAGGCGCTGGGGCGGCATATCGACATCCACCTGATGTTCACCAACCCTTGTCGCTACTATTGGGGCGACATTCAGGATTATGCTTTCCTGGCCCGCTTGCAGAGCCGCAAGCGTCGTCATTACCACCAGGCTCGCGAGCAAGGGCTGTTTCGCGAGCCGGCCGACGCGGCGCGCCTGTTTGACGCCGAAGGGCAGCAGCAACTCAGCAACCCGCTGCTGGCCTCTTGGGGCAAGCTGGGGCGCGATCACCTCTATTTGCTGTCGCAGATGGAAGGGGCGCAAGAGGTCGACGCCTTTGTCGATATCCCGGCGGATACCATGCTGCACGCCGTTCAGCGCGACATGCTGGAGTTGGAAGATCATGCGGTGATCGGTATTACCGCGGAAACGCTGGAAAGCAGCTTCAGCAAACGCCCGCTTGATGAGAACGACCGCTCCCTCAGCCTGCACGCCTGCCACAGCCCGCAGCGGGAAGTGGAGGTGCTGCACGATCAACTGCTGACCATGCTGGCGCAGGATCCCGCGTTGACGCCGCGCGATATCATCGTGATGGTGGCGGATATCGACAGCTACACGCCTTATATTCAGGCGGTGTTCGGCAATGCCCCCGCCGAGCGCTACCTGCCGTTCGCCATTTCTGACCGCAAAGCGCGGCAGGCGCATCCGGCGCTGCAGGCGTTCATTTCACTGCTCGATCTGCCGCAAAGCCGCTTTACCTCGGAACAGGTGCTGGCGCTGCTGGAGGTGCCTGCCCTGGCCGCCCGTTTCGCCATTGGCGAAGAGGGGCTGCGTCTGTTGCGCCACTGGGTCGGTGAATCCGGCGTGCGCTGGGGCCTGGACGACGATAACGTGCGCGAACTGGATCTGCCCGCCACCGGCCAGCATACCTGGCGCTTCGGTATTACGCGCATGCTGCTCGGCTACGCGATGGACAGCAATGCCGGCGATTGGCAGGGCATTTTACCTTACGACGAATCGAGCGGGTTGGTCGCCGAACTGGCGGGGCAGTTGGCAGACCTGCTGGCGCAGCTCAGCCACTGGCGGCAAATTTTGAGCGAAGCGCGCCCGCTCGAGGCGTGGCTACCGCTGTGCCGGCAACTGCTGGATGCCTTCTTCGAAGCGGAAAGCGACACCGAAGTGGTGCTGGCATTGATCGAGCAGCAGTGGCAGCAGGCCATCAATTTTGGCCTGGCGGCGCGCTATCCCGATGAGGTGCCGTTGACCATTCTGCGCGACGATCTGGCGGCGCGCCTCGATCAGGAGCGCATCAGCCAGCGCTTCCTTGCCGGGCAAATCAACTTCTGCACGCTGATGCCGATGCGCTCCATTCCGTTCAAGGTGGTGTGCCTGCTGGGCATGAACGACGGCGTGTATCCGCGCACGCTGCCGCCGCTGGGTTTCGATCTGATGGCGCAGCAGGTCAAACGCGGCGACCGCAGCCGGCGCGATGACGACCGCTATCTGTTCCTGGAAGCGATTTTGTCCGCGCAACAGCGGCTGTATATCAGTTTCATCGGCCGTTCCATCCAGGACAACAGCCCGCGCTACCCTTCGGTGCTGGTCACCGAGCTGCTGGAGTACCTGGAACAAAGCTATTGCCTGCCGGGAGATGAAAAACTCAGCGCAGACGACAGTGCTCGGCGGGTTGGTGAGCATTTGCTTAAGTGGCACGCGCGCATGCCGTTCGCCGCCGAGAATTTCTTGCCGGGCTCGGAGGAGCAAAGTTATGCCGCCGAGTGGCTGCCTGCCGCCGATGGCCGCGGTGCGGCGCACCCGGCCTTCAACCAACCGCTGCCCGCCGAAGCGCTGCAGCAAATATCGTTGGATGAGCTGCTGCGGTTTTATCGCCATCCTATCCGCGCCTTCTTCCAGCTGCGGCTGGGCGTCAGTTTTATCCTGGAAGAGACTGAGCTGCCGGACGAAGAGCCCTTCACGCTGGATAACCTCAGCCGCTACCAGTTCAACAGCCAACTGCTGAATACCCTGATCGACGGCGACGATCCCGAACGTTTGTTCCAACGGGTGCGTGCCGCCGGCGGCTTGCCCTATGGCGCCTTCGGCGAGATCTATTGGCAAAAGCAGCAGGAAGAGATGAGCGAACTGGCCGAGCAGGTGCGTGCGGAACGCGCAGAGAGCCATAGCCTGGAGCTGGATATCGATATCGCCGGCGTACGTCTCAGCGGCTGGCTGCATCAGGTGCAGGATGACGGCCTGTTGCGCTGGCGGCCCGCCACGTTGTCGGCGGTGGACGGCATATTGCTGTGGCTGGAGCACCTGGTGTACTGCTGCGCCGGCGGCACCGGCGAGAGCCGCATCTACGGTCGCAAGAACTCCGCCTGGCGCTTTGCCGCGCTGGCGCCTGAAGAGGCGCAGGCGCAGCTGGCGGAACTGCTGGCGGGCTATCAGAGCGGTTTGTGTCAGCCGCTGCTGTTGCTGAACAAGAGCGGCTGGGCGTGGCTGAGTCAGTGCTATCAGCCGGAAACGCAGCAAATCGACTGGGAGGAAGAAGCGCAAATTAAGGCACGGGCCAAATTGCTGCAGGCTTGGCAGGGCGATCAGCGCATACCCGGAGAAGGGGAAGATCCCTACGTGCAGCGAGTGTTCCGCCAATTGGATAATGAATACTTAGCGCAAATACTGGCCGAAACAGAGCGTTATCTGCTGCCGATGGCGCGACATAACCTGGGGTAACAATCCCCCGGTGGTGCTGTACGGCGGGAGGTGGTAAAAATAACGAAGGTTATATTCAACCATTGGGGTGATTCCCGGTCTTACATAACGTACAGGCATATACCCGCCGTGTTTCGGATCGCCACATTGGCGAAGATCCCGGCGAGTACAGATTTGGTTATGTGGTTTTGATGCACGTCGCCAACGTCAGGGAGTGGGCGTAGCGACGTCAGAATAGGGGTTTATTTTGGATATGCGCAGACAGTTGGTCCGTATCACCGGGCTGGTACTATTGGCTATGTGTTGGGCACCGTTGAGTTGGGCCGCGCAAGGATGGCAACCGCTGACGGAGAAGATCAACAAGAGCGAACACGATCCGCGTCAGTATGAAGCGATCAAGTTGGCTAATGGCATGACGGTGTTGCTGGTGTCTGATGCCCAGGCGCCGAAATCGCTGGCGGCGCTGGCATTGCCGGTTGGATCGCTCGAAGATCCGAACAGCCAACTGGGATTGGCGCACTATCTGGAACATATGGTGCTGATGGGCTCCAAACGCTATCCAGAGCCGGAAAACCTGTCCGAATTCCTGAAAAAGCACGGCGGCAGCCACAACGCCAGCACGGCCTCTTATCGCACCGCCTTCTATCTGGAAGTGGAAAATGACGCGCTGGAGCCGGCGGTCGACCGCATGGCCGACGCTATTGCCGAGCCGCTGCTGGATCCGGGCAATGCCGATCGCGAGCGCAATGCGGTGAACGCCGAGTTGACGATGGCGCGTTCGCGCGACGGCATGCGCATGGCGCAGGTCGGCGCGGAAACCCTTAACCCGGCGCACCCGAGCGCGCGCTTCTCCGGCGGCAATCTCGATACGTTGAAAGACAAGCCGGACAGCAAGTTGCACGATGAACTGACCGGCTTCTATAAGCGCTACTATTCCGCCAATCTGATGATGGGCGTTTTGTACGGCAATCAGCCGCTGCCGCAGCTGGCTGACATTGCGGCGAAAACCTTTGGCCGCGTGCCGAATCATGACGCCAGCGTGCCGCCGATCACCGTGCCGGCCGTGACGCCGGAACAGCAGGGCATCATCATTCACTATGTGCCGGCGCAGCCGCGCAAGCAGCTGAAGGTCGAGTTCCGCATCGATAACAACAGCGCCGCGTTTCGCAGCAAAACCGATACCTACATCAGCTACCTGATCGGCAACCGCAGCAAAAACACCTTGTCTGACTGGTTGCAGAAGCAGGGGCTGGCGGACGCCATCAATGCCGGCGCCGATCCGATGGTGGATCGCAACGGCGGCGTCTTCGCTATCAGCGTCTCGCTGACCGACAAAGGCCTGGCCCAGCGCGACCAAGTCGTCGCCGCCATTTTCAACTACCTGAAAATGCTGCGCAGCGAAGGCATCAAGCAGAGCTACTTCGATGAAATCTCGCATGTTCTGAACCTGGACTTCCGTTATCCGTCGATCACGCGCGACATGGACTATATCGAATGGCTGGTGGACACCATGCTGCGCGTTCCGGTTGAGCATGCGCTGGACGCGCCTTATCTGGCCGACCGTTATGATCCTAAGGCGATCGCCGAACGCCTGGACGCCATGACGCCGCAAAACGCGCGCATCTGGTTCGTCAGCCCGGATGAACCGCACAATAAGACGGCCTATTTCGTCAACGCGCCTTACCAGGTCGACAAAATCACGCCGCAGCGCTTTACGCAGTGGCAGCAGTTGGAGAGCGGCATTTCCCTGTCGCTGCCGGCGCTCAACCCGTACATCCCGGATGACTTTACCCTGACCAAGCCATCGCACGAGTTCAAAAAACCGGAAAGGGTGGTGGATAAACCCGGCCTGCGCGTGCTGTACATGCCGAGTCGTTACTTCGCCGACGAGCCGAAGGCCGACGTCACCGTCGCTTTCCGCAACGCCAAAACCATGGATTCCGCGCGCAATCAGGTGCTGTTCTCGCTGACGGATTATCTGGCCGGCCTCGCGCTGGATCAGTTGAGCTATCAGGCGTCGGTCGGCGGGTTGAGCTTCTCGACCTCGCCGAACAACGGTCTGATGTTTAACGCCAACGGCTTCACCCAGCGTTTGCCGCAGTTGCTGACGGCGCTGATCGAGGGTTATTCCAGCTTCACGCCGACGGAAGATCAGTTGGCGCAAGCCAAATCCTGGTATCTGGAGCAGTTGGACGCCGCCGAGAAGGGCAAGGCGTTTGAGCTGGCCATTCAGCCGGTGCAGATGGTTTCCCGCGTGCCGTATTCCGAACGCAGCGAGCGCCGCGAGGTGCTGAAGACGTTAACGCTGAAAGACGTGCTGGCCTATCGCGACAGCCTGCTGGCCGAGGCCACGCCGGAGCTGCTGGTAGTGGGCAACATGAGCAAGCAGCAGGTCGACACGTTGGCGTCGACGTTAAAACATCGTCTGGGCTGTACCGGTAGCGAATGGTGGCACGGCGAAGACGTGGTGGTGGACAAGAATCATCTGGCCAACCTGCAACAGGTGGGCAGCAGTACTGACTCGGCGCTGGCGGCGGTTTATGTGCCGACCGGCTACGACGAAGTGACCGGCATGGCCTACAGTTCGCTGCTGGGGCAGATTATTCAGCCGTGGTTTTACAGCCAGCTGCGCACGCAGGAGCAATTGGGGTACGCGGTCTTCGCCTTCCCGATGTCGGTAGGGCGCCAGTGGGGCGTGGGCTTCCTGTTGCAGAGCAACAGCAAACAGCCGGCCTACCTGTACCAGCGCTATCAGGATTTCTACCCGAAAACCGAGAAACGCCTGCGCGACATGAGCGAGGCGGACTTTGAACAGTACAAACAGGCGCTGATCAATGAGCTGAAACAGCGGCCGCAAACCCTGAGCGAGGAGGCCAGCCGGTTCGCCAACGATTTCGATCGCGGCAACTTCGCCTTCGATACCCGTCAGAAGCTGATCGCGCAGGTGCAACAGCTGACGCCGGCCAAACTGGCGGATTATTTCCACCAGGCGGTGATCCAGCCACATGGGCTGGCGGTGCTGTCGCAGGTCAGCGGCAGCGGGCAAGACAAGGCGGATTACGCGGCGCCTAAGGACTGGGTCACCTATCCGAACGCGTCGGCATTGCAGCAGATTTTGCCGCGTAAAGTGGCGACGCCATGACGGAAATTGCCCCGCAGAGGTTGGAGCCTCTGTCGCTGCCGCTGTTCGGCGAACGCCTGATAGAAGCGTCGGCGGGCACCGGCAAAACTTTTACCATCGGCGCGCTGTACCTGCGTTTGCTGCTGGGGTTGGGCGGTGAAGCAGCGTTTCCCCGCCCGCTGACGGTCGAAGAAATCCTGGTGGTGACCTTTACCGAGGCCGCCACCGAGGAGCTGCGCGGGCGTATCCGCGACAATATTCACGGATTACGCATCGCCTGCGTGCGCGGTGTCAGCGCCAACCCGCTGTTTTCGGCGCTGATGGCTGAAATTGACGATTTGACCGACGCCGCCTCGCAGCTGCTGGCGGCGGAGCGGCAGATGGACGAAGCGGCGATCTACACCATTCACGGCTTTTGCCAACGAATGCTGACGCACAACGCCTTCGAGTCCGGCATGCTGTTTGAACAAACGCTGGTGCAGGACGAGCTGCCGTTGCGGCGGCAAGCCTGCGCCGATTTCTGGCGTCGCCACTGCTATCCGTTGCCGCTGGGCGTGGCGCGTGCGGTCAGCCAGGAGTGGAGCGGCCCGGAAGCGTTGCTGGCCGATCTCTCCGGTTATCTGCACGGTGAAGCGCCGGCGCTGCGTCGGCCGCCGAAGGATGAAGAAACCGTCCTGATGCGCCACGAGCAGATCGTCGCGCGCATCGACGCCATCAAGGCGCAATGGCGGGCGGAGGCGGGCGATCTGGAAGCGTTGATCGCTCAGTCCGGCGTCGATAAGCGCAGCTACAGCAGTAAACACCTGCCGAACTGGCTGAACAAGGTCGGCGAATGGAGCGGGCAGGAGACTCAGGACTACCAGTTGCCGAAGGAACTGGATAAATTTCGCCAGTCGGTGCTGCTGGAGAAGACCAAGAAAGGTGAGCCGCCGCGGCATACGCTGTTCACGGCGATAGATGAGTTGTTCGCTGAACCCTTGACGCTGCGCGACCTGATCATGGCGCGTGCGCTCAGCGAGATCCGCACCTCCATTCAGCAGGAAAAGCGCCAGCGCGCCGAACTGGGATTTGATGACCTGCTCAGCCGGCTGGACGGTGCCCTGCAAAGCGGCGGCGGCGAACAGCTGGCGCAGGCGATCCGCCAGCGATACCCGGTGGCGATGATCGATGAATTCCAGGATACCGATCCGCAGCAATACCGTATTTTCCAAAAACTTTACGTCGGCCGGCCTGATTGCGGCCTGCTGTTGATCGGCGATCCCAAGCAGGCGATTTACGCCTTTCGCGGCGCCGACATCTTTACCTACATGCGCGCGCGTTCAGAGGTGAGCGCCCACTATACGCTGGAGACCAACTGGCGCTCGTCGCCGTCGATGGTCGCCAGCGTCAATCACCTGTTTTCTCAGGTAGAAAAGCCTTTCCTGTTCGGCCAAATCCCCTTTATTGAAGTTAACGCGGCGGAAAAGAACCAAGGGCTGGCGTTTGAATTGCACGGCAAGCCGCAGCCAGCGATGCAGTTCTGGCTGCAGCAGGGAGAAGGCGCGGGTGTAAGTGATTACCAACAGCTGATGGCGCGCCTGTGCGCCACGCAAATTCGCGACTGGCTCAGCGCCGGGCAGCAGGGCCAGGCGCGGCTGCAGAGCGGCAAGGCGTCACGGCCGGTACAAGCCTCCGATATCACGGTGCTGGTGCGCAGCCGCAATGAGGCGGCGTTGGTGCGCGATGCGCTGAGCGCGCTGTCTATTCCGTCGGTCTACCTGTCCAACCGCGACAGCGTGTTTGACACCCCGGAGGCCAAAGACATGCTGTGGTTACTGCAGGCGGTGTTGGCGCCGGAGCAGGAGCGCACGCTGCGCAGCGCCATGGCCACCGGGCTGATGGGGTTGGACGCGCCGACGCTGGACGGCCTGAGCCGCGATGAGCGCGCCTGGGACGCGCTGGTTAACGAGTTCGACAATTACCGCACGCTCTGGCTGCGCCGCGGCGTGTTGCCGATGCTGAGCGAGGTGATGAAAGCGCGCCAGCTGGCGGAGAACCTGTTGGCCAGCGTCGGCGGCGAGCGTCGCTTGACCGACGTGCTGCATCTGGGGGAACTGTTGCAAGAGGCGGCGGCGCAGCTCGACAGCGAGCATGCGCTGGTGCGCTGGCTGGCGCAGCAGATCGCCCAGCCCAATCGTCAGTCCGATAATCAGCAGCTGCGGCTGGAGAGCGACCGGCATCTGGTGCAGGTGATCACGATCCACAAATCCAAGGGGCTGGAGTTCGATCTGGTGTGGTTGCCATTCATCGGCAACTTCCGCCAGCAGCAACAGGCGCTGTATCACGATCGCCACAGTTTCCAGGCGTTGCTGGATCTCGACGCCAATGAAGAGAGCCAGGCCTGGGCGGAGGAGGAGCGGTTGGCGGAAGATCTGCGTCTGCTGTACGTGGCGCTGACCCGCTCGGTGTACCACTGCAGCATCGGCATCGCGCCGCTGTTCCAGGGCACGCGCAAGAAACAGGGCGATACCGATCTGCACCGCAGCGCATTGGGTTATCTGGTGCAGGGCGGGCAGGCCGGCGACGCCGTGTATCTGCAGGAACGTCTGCAGCAATTGGCGGGCGGGGGTATCGCACTGTCGCTGGTTGAACCGCCGGACGAAGAACCCTGGCAACCCCAGGCGGCACTGGCCGAAGCGCTGGCGGCGAAAAGCTTTACCCGGCGGATCCAGGATTTTTGGCGGGTGACCAGCTATACCGGTTTGCAACAGCACGGCGCGAGCCTGATGCAGGATCTGCTGCCGCGTCTGGATGTCGACGCGGCGGGCGAGCGGAGTGAGGAGAGTGAGCCAGCGCTCACACCGCATACCTTCCCGCGCGGCGCGGCGCCCGGCACCTTCTTGCACAGCCTGTTCGAAACGCTGGACTTCACCCAGCCGTTGGATGAACAGTGGCTGCTGGCACAGCTGCAACAGCAAGGATTTGCCGAACACTGGCAGCCGATTTTGCTGGCGTGGATGCAGGTATTGCTCAACACGCCGCTCGCCGACAGCGGCGTGACGCTGGCGGCGCTAACGCCGCAGCACAAGCAGGCCGAGCTGCAGTTCTATTTGCCGATCAACCGGCTGTTGCAGGCGAAGGAGCTCGATGCCCTGGTGAAGCGTTACGATCCGCTTTCCGCCCGCTGTCCGGCGCTGGATTTCCATCAGGTGCAAGGCATGCTGAAAGGCTTTATCGACCTGGTGTTCTGTTGGCAGGGCAAATACTACCTGCTGGACTACAAGTCCAACTGGTTGGGAGAAGACAGCAGCGCCTATACCCGGCCGGCGATGGAGCAGGCGATGGCGGAGCATCGTTACGATCTGCAATATCAGCTGTATACGCTGGCGCTGCACCGTTATCTGCGTCATCGGCTGCCGGATTACGATTACCGGCGTCATTTCGGCGGGGTGATTTATCTGTTCCTGCGCGGCGTGGATGCGGCGCACCCGGGCAACGGCATTTTCACCTGTCTTCCCGAGTTTGAGCTGGTGGCGGGGATGGATCGTTTGTTCAGCGGCGAGGCTGCTGCGACGGAGGATGGATCATGATCGCACTGCTGGAGCAGGCGGTGGCGCTTGGCGTGTTGCGCCCGCTGGACGTGCAGTTCGCCCGCGTGGTGGCGAACGAAGACGAGCCCGATATTTTGCTGGCCGCCGCCTGCCTGAGCGCAGAGGCGGGGGCCGGTCACGTCTGCCTGATGCTGGAGCAGCTGCAGGCGGATACGCTGTTTGAAGGGCGCCAACCGGCGCTGGCGCTGGCGGTGTGGGAGGCGGCCGGGCGGCCGGATGGCGTGCGTTGGCAGCAGCGCCTGGCGGCCAGCGCGGCGGTCGGGGACGGCAGCGAGGCTACGCCGCTGGTGCTGCGCGGGCCGCGCTTGTATCTGCAGCGCATGTGGCAAAACGAAGGTGAAGTGGCGGCGTTTATCGGCGGCGAAGGCGACTCGCTGGCGGTGCCGGAGGCTGAACTGCGCACTATTCTTGACCGTTTGTTCGGCTCGGCGAGCGATGAACCCGATTGGCAGAAGATCGCCGCCGCGGTGGCCGCCACGCGGCGCATTGCGGTCATTTCCGGCGGGCCGGGCACCGGTAAAACCACCACCGTCGCCAAGCTGTTGGCGGCGCTGGTGCAGTTGGATGAAAGCGCGCGCTTGCGCATTCAGCTGGCGGCGCCGACTGGGAAGGCGGCGGCGCGCCTGACGGAGTCGCTTGGCAGCGCCAGCCGTCAGCTGGCGTTGACCCCGGCGCAGCAGGCGCTGTTCCCGACGGAGGCGGCGACGTTGCACCGCCTGTTGGGGGCGCAACCGAACAGTCAGCGCATGCGCTATCACCGCGGCAACCGGCTGCATTTGGATGTGCTGGTGGTGGATGAGGCCTCGATGGTCGATCTGCCGATGATGGCGCGCCTGATTGCCGCGTTGCCCGATCGGGCCCGGGTAATTTTCCTTGGCGACCGCGATCAGCTGGCCTCGGTGGAGGCCGGCGCGGTGCTGGGGGATATTTGCCGTTTTGCCGAGCAGGGATACAGCGATGCGCGCGCTGCAGAGCTGAGCCGCCTGACCGGCTGTTCGATCGAAGGACAGCTGGCCGTTGCGGAAGCGGCGGTGCGCGACAGCCTGTGCCTGCTGCGCAAGAGCTATCGCTTCGACGCCCGTTCCGGCATCGGTCAACTGGCGTTGGCGGTCAACGCCGGAGCGGGGGATCACTCGCTGGCGGCACTAAACGGCAGTTTCGGCGATGTCATGGGTTATGCGTTGGCGACGAGCGAAGAGTATCAGACGCTGTTGGATGCCTGCGTGGCGGGCTATCGCGACTATTTGCGGCTGACCGCCGAAGGCGCAGACGCGGCGGCGGTGCTGGCGGCCTTTGGCCGCTTCCAGGTGCTGTGCGCGCTGCGTGAAGGGCCGTTTGGCGTCGCCGGCCTGAACGAGCGCATTGAGATCGGGTTGCAGCGCGCCGGTCTGATCGACCGTAAACCGGGCGTGCTCGGCCGTTGGTATCGGGGGCGGCCGGTGATGATCGGCCGCAACGACAGCGCGCTGGGGCTATTCAATGGGGATATCGGCATTACGCTGCCGGATGAGCGCGGCGAGCTGCGCGTGCATTTCCAATTGCCGGATGGAAGCATCAAGTCGGTGCAGCCGAGCCGTTTGCCGGCGCATGAAACCGCCTATGCCATGACGGTGCACAAATCTCAGGGATCGGAATTTGACCATACGGTTCTGGTGTTGCCGAATCACTTCCTGCCGGTGCTGACGCGTGAATTGGTCTATACCGCGATCACTCGCGCGCGTAAGCAGCTCTCGCTGTATGCCACGGAGGCGGTGTTGCTGCGGGCCATTCGCACGCCGACCCAGCGCCGCAGCGGATTGGCTGAACGATTACAGGCAACGGAATAAACGATGAAGGGGCGCGGCAACGGCCGCGCCCACTGGGATTACAGATCCGCCAGCAGAATTTTGGAGCGGCGCTGGTAGTTGTACAACGCCTGTTTCTGCATCGGCAGCACGTCGACCTCCGCCGGGGTAAAGCCACGTTCCTGGAACCAGTGGATGCTGCGGGTGGTCAGCACGAACAGCTTCTTCAGCCCCATCTGTCGCGCCTGGTTTTCTACCCGCTGCAGCAGCATCTCGCCGCGCGAAGAGCTGCGGTAATCGGGATGTACCGCCACGCAGGCCATCTCACCGATTTTTTCCTCCAGGAACGGGTACAGCGCCGCACAGGCGATGGTCAGGTTATCGCGTTCGATGATGGTGAATTTGTCGATCTCCATCTCCAGCTGTTCACGCGAACGGCGCACCAGAATGCCCTGCTGCTCGAGCGGCCGGATCAGCTCCAGGATGCCGCCGATGTCGTTGATTGTCGCCCGGCGCACCTGTTCGGCGCTCTCCATTACGATTTGGGTGCCGATGCCGTCGCGCGAGAACAGTTCCTGCACCAGCGCACCGTCTTCCTGGTAGCTGATCAGGTGGCTGCGGCGCACGCCGCTGCGGCAGCCTTTCACCGCGCCGCGCAGGAAACGCACGGTGCCGGAATGGTAATCGCCGCCTTCCTCCAGCTCTTCAAGGCGCTTTTGCGCGTCGTTGGGGAACAGCTCGGAAAGGATGTTGCCTTCCGCGTCGGTCACGCCCTGCGAGGAGCAGAAACCGATCATTTTTTCCGCCTTCAGCTTGATCGCCAACTGGGTGGCCACTTCTTCCGAGGTCAGGTTGAAGCTCTCGCCGGTGACCGAAACCGCGACCGGGCCAATCAGCACGATGGCGTTGCTGTCGAGCTGGCGGTGGATCGCTTCTTCATCGATGCGGCGAATGCGGCCGCTGTGGCAGTAGTCGATGCCGTCATCCACGCCCAGCGGCTGCGCGATGATGAAGTTGCCGCTGACCACGTTAATGTGCGCGCCTTGCAGTGGCGTGTTGTTGAGGCTCATCGACAGCCGAGCGGTGATGTCGAGCTGCAGCAGGCCGGCGGCCTGCTTGACCAGCTCGAGCGTATGGGCGTCGGTCACGCGAGTGTGTTTGTGGTAGATCGGCTCATAGTTGTGCTGCGCCAGATTGGCGTCGATCTGCGGCCGTGCGCCGTAAACCACCACCAGGCGAATACCCAGGCTATGCAGTAGCCCGATATCGTTGACGATGTTGGAGAAATTCTCGTGTTCGATGGCTTCCCCGCCGAGCATGATGACGAACGTCTTGCCGCGGTGGGCATTGATATAGGGGACTGAGTGACGGAATCCTTGCACCAGCTCTGTACTACGTTCCTTCACGGCCAAACCTCTTTGCATATTTATACGATATTTTTGTATTTTTATTCTTTTATTGCGCCGATGGCAAGTGGGAAATCGTCATGAAGCGTGCGCTAAGGGCGCTAAATCGTTAATAAATTGAAAAACCATAAAAAGATTTTCTGATGACAGGGCTGGAATGATTGGTTAAAGTTTTCGGCATCCCCATTTCATTGGTGTTTTTTTCATCTGTTGTAAACAGCTATTACTGCCGGAGCCGCATGCCAAACGCTAATCACAATCTGGGCCGCCGTCGTTTATTACAGGGCGTTGCCGCCAGCTGGTTGCTGAGTGTGAGTCGTACGGGCTTCGCCGCATCATCGCACGTGATCGCCGTGCGCGTCTGGCCATCCTCCACCTATACCCGCGTCACGCTGGAATCCAACGTCGAACTGAAATACAAGCAGTTCGCCCTGACCAATCCCGATCGCGTGGTGGTGGACATCGAAGGTGTTCACCTCAACAGCGTGCTGAAAGGCATCGCCGGGCAGGTGCGCGCCGACGATCCTTATCTCAAGCAGGCGCGCGTCGGCCAGTTTGATCAGAATACCGTGCGGCTGGTGCTGGAGCTCAAACAAAGCGTCAGCCCGCATATTTTCACGCTGGCGCCGGTGCCGGAGTATCGCAACCGTCTGGTGATGGATCTCTATCCGACGAAGGGCGGCAGCGGGGGTGAGGAGTATGATCCGCTACTGGCGTTACTGGAAGATTACAACAAGGGCGATCTGGAGCGCACGCTGCCGCCGGAAGCGCCGCAGGCCGGCAAAGCGGGGCGCGATCGGCCGATCGTCATCATGCTGGATCCCGGCCACGGCGGCGAAGATCCCGGCGCTATCGGCAAGTACAAGACGCGCGAGAAAGACATCGTGCTGCAGATTGCCCGCAAGCTGAGCGCCATGATCAAGCGCGAGCCAAACATGAAAGTGTTCATGACGCGCAATGAAGATGTGTTTATTCCGCTCAAGGTGCGCGTCGCCAAGGCGCGCAAGCAGCGCGCCGATCTGTTCGTTTCGATTCACGCCGACGCCTTCACCAGCCGCGCCGCGCGCGGTTCATCGGTGTTCGCATTGTCCACCAAGGGCGCCACCAGCTCGGCGGCCAAGTTCCTGGCGCAGACACAGAACGCGTCGGACCAAATCGGCGGTGTCAGCAAGAGTGGCGACCGTTATCTCGATCACACCATGTTCGATCTGATCCAAACCGCGACCATCAACGACAGCCTGAAGTTTGGCAAGGAAGTGTTGAATCGGATGGGAAAAATCAACCGGTTGCACAAGAATCGTGTCGATCAGGCCGGTTTTGCGGTGTTGAAGGCGCCGGATATCCCGTCGATCCTGGTGGAAACGGCGTTTATCAGCAACATTGAAGAGGAGCGTAAGCTGCGCACCAGCCACTTCCAGCAGCAGGTGGCGGAATCGATTCTGGCGGGCATCAAGGCTTATTTCGCCAACGGCGGCGCGCTGGCGAGCCGATAAAAGCAGGGCCGGGCGCGAGTCCGGCTATTTTTGCGGATTGCAGATACAAAAAAACACCCGGAAGGGTGCTTATCTGTTGTCATCAAGAGTTGGTTGCGGAGGCCGGATTTGAACCGACGACCTTCGGGTTATGAGCCCGACGAGCTACCAGGCTGCTCCACCCCGCGTCCGTCTTGATGCTGTATTACGACGAAACCACCGTTCATGTTATGCCGCTGGTACGACATTCGGTTGGTTGCGGGGGCCGGATTTGAACCGACGACCTTCGGGTTATGAGCCCGACGAGCTACCAGGCTGCTCCACCCCGCGTCCGTATAATACTTTGTTATCGAAGCCAAACGCAAATACCGCCAATGCGGCATCGGTTGGTTGCGGGGGCCGGATTTGAACCGACGACCTTCGGGTTATGAGCCCGACGAGCTACCAGGCTGCTCCACCCCGCGTCCGATGGATGCGCACTATACTCTCCATGCGTTTTGTTGCAAACCCTTTTTGCATTTTATTGGCCTAAACCCGTTTTTCTGCTGGATTTGCCCGCAATTTGCCTTCTTTTTCATCACCATCCTCCGGGCGGCTTTTTTTATTTGCAGCGATTCCTTTATCAATGAGCGTTTGTTATCGTTCAGCCGGTAGATCATATCAGTTTGAGAGTGTGCGCGATGAAAGGACGTTGGGGCAAATACCTGCTGGGCGGGTTGATGGTGGCGGTGTTGGCGGGCTGTTCGTCCAAGCCGACCGATCGGGGTCAGCAATATAAGGACGGCCGTCTGGATCAATCGCTGGAGCTGGTCAATCAGCCCAACGCCAAAGGTTCGCCGGTCAACGCCAAGGATTACTCGGATCAGCTGATGGAGATCAAGTACGCGTCGCCTTCGCTGTTTAACCGCAACAACAGCACCTATCAGGCGGTGCAAAGCTGGATGGCGTCTGGCGCCGACACGCGCATGCTGAGCCAGTACGGCCTCAGCGCTTACCAGATGGAAGGCGTCGACAATTACGGCAACGTGCAGTTTACCGGCTACTATACGCCGGTGGTGCAGGCGCGCTATACCCAACAGGGCGAGTTCCGCTATCCGCTGTACCGCATGCCGCCGAAGGGCAGGGGGCGCTTGCCGGATCGCGCGGGCATCTATTCCGGCGCGCTCGACGATCGCTATATCATCGCTTACACCAACTCGCTGATGGACAACTTCATGATGGAAGTCCAGGGCAGCGGCTATGTCGACTACGGCAACGGCCAGCCGCTGGTGTTCTTCGGCTACGGCGGCAAGAACGGCCATGCCTATCGCAGCATCGGCAAGGTGCTGATCGATCGCGGCGAAGTGGCCAAGGCGGACATGTCGATGCAGGCGATCCGTCAGTGGGCGGATACCCACAGCGCCGCAGAGGTGCGTGAGCTGCTGGAGCAGAACCCGTCGTTCGTGTTCTTCCGTCCGGAAGCTTTTGCGCCGGTGAAGGGCGCCAGCGCGGTGCCGCTGATCGCCAAAGCTTCGGTGGCTTCCGACCGTTCACTGATCCCGGCGGGCACTACGCTGCTGGCCGAAGTGCCGCTGCTGGACAACAAGGGTAAATTCACGGGAAAATACGAGATGCGTCTGATGGTCGCGCTCGACGTGGGCGGCGCCATCAAGGGCCAGCATTTTGACATGTATCAGGGCATCGGGCCGGAAGCCGGCCACTCGGCGGGGTACTACAACCACTACGGCCGCGTCTGGGTGCTGAAGAACAACGGCGGTGGCCAGCTGTTTAGCGCCAATCAGTCAAACCGCGGCGGTTCGTTGCTGGCCACCCGCTAAACGCATACGGCGTGAAAAGATTGACCCGCAAGGGCCGGATTTTCCGGCCCTTATCATTTGCATTATGAAGGTAATTAAAGCGTTATGAGTACAGCTTATTCGGAAGCCTATCTGCAGCGTTTCGGCGGCACGGCGCGGTTGTACGGCCAGCAGGCGCTGGCGGTGTTCGCGCAGGCGCATGTCTGCGTGATCGGCATCGGCGGCGTGGGTTCCTGGGCGGCTGAGGCGCTGGCGCGCACCGGCATCGGCGCCATTACCCTGATCGACATGGATGATGTTTGCGTCACCAATACCAACCGCCAGATCCACGCGCTGCGCCAGCACGTCGGGCAATCGAAAACCGAGGTGATGGCGGAGCGTATCCTGGCGATTAATCCGGAATGCCGGGTGACCTGCATCGACGATTTCATCACCCCGGACAATGTCGCCGAGCTGCTGGACCATAACTTCAGCTACGTCATCGACGCGATCGATAGCGTGCGGCCGAAGGCGGCGCTGCTGTCATACTGCCGCCGATTCAAGATCCCGGTGGTGACCACCGGCGGCGCCGGCGGGCAGATTGACCCGACCAAAATTGAAGTGGCCGATCTGGCCAAAACCATCCAGGATCCGCTGGCCGCCAAGCTGCGCGAGCGGCTGAAGCACGATTTCAACGTGGTGAAAAACGGCAAGGGCAAGCTGGGCATCGACTGCGTCTTCTCCAGCGAGCCGCTGGTTTATCCGCAGCCGGACGGCTCGGTATGCGCTTCGCGCAGCACGGCGGAAGGACCAAAAAGAATGGATTGCAGCGCGGGGTTCGGCGCAGCGACCATGGTCACCGCCACCTTCGGCTTCGTCGCCGTGTCGCACGCGCTGAAAAAGATGCTGGCGAAGGCGGCACGTCAGGCGTAACGGGCGGCGATCGCCTGCACGGCGGCGGCCAACGCCGCCAGGCCGCTGGCGCGGGTGGCGCTCAGCTGCGCGCGCAATGCCAGGCGGTCGAACAACGCCAGCGGATCCAATGCGGCGATCTGCGGCGGCGTTTTCCCTTCCACTTCGGTCAGCAGCACCGCCAGCAGGCCGCGCACGATGCGGCCTTCGCTGTCGCCATAGAAATGCAGCGTGCCGTCTTCCAGTAACTGGTGCCCCAGCCAGACGCGGTTTTCACAACCGCTCAATTCCATTTCTTCACTGCGCAAGGCCTCCGGCAGCGGCGGCAGCCGTTTTGCGAGCATAATCAGCTGGCGGTAGCGGTCTTCCCACTGTTTCAGCGCGCTGAAGGTGGCGATCAAGGCTTCGGCGGTGATCTCTCGGCCAAAAGGATGGGGGGCGAGCATAGCGTCTCCGGGAGTCAAGTCAGTCGGCCAGCAGATCGAGGGCGTGAGTCAACGCGCTGACCAGCGTATCGACGTCCTGTTGCGTATTGTAGGGGGCGAACGACGCGCGCAGCGTGCCGCTGACGCCTAACGCCGCCATCAGCGGCTGCGCGCAGTGCTGGCCGGCGCGCAGCGCAATGCCTTGCTCCGCCAGCAGCGTGACGATGTCGCTGTGGTGTACGCCGGCGATGTCGAACGCCAGCAGGCTAGAGCCGGAGCTGCGGAAGCTGCGAAAGCCCGGCAGCTGCGCCAACCGTTGTTCCGCCTGGTCCGCCAGCTCGCGGCTGTAGCGCTCCGCCGCCGCCATGTCCTGTTCGCTGAGCCAGGTGAGCGCGGCGGCCAGCCCCAGCACGCCGGCGATGTTTGGCGTGCCGGCTTCGAAGCAGTGCGGCGGCTTTTGCGGGGTAAAGCCGTCGAACGATGCCTGGGTCAGCATCTTGCCGCCGCCTTGCCACGGGGCCATCTGCGCCAGCAGCTCGGCTTTGCCGTACAGCGCGCCGATGCCGGTCGGGCCATACAGCTTGTGGCCGGAGAAGGCGTAGAAATCGATGTCGAGTCGCTGTACGTCGGCCGGGCCGTGAACCACGCCCTGGGCGCCGTCGATCATCACGCGCGCGCCGGCGGCATGGGCCAGCGCGATAGCCGGCGCCAGATCCGGGCAACCGCCGGTGACGTTGGACATTTGCCCCAGCGCCAACAGGCGGGTTTTGTCGTTGAGCAGGGCGGGCAGCTGCGTCAAATCCGGCAACCGATCGGCGCCGATCGGCAGTTTCACCACCCGCGCGCCGGTTTGTTCCGCCACCATCAGCCAGGGGATCAGGTTGGCGTGGTGTTCCGCTTCGCTCACCAGAATTTCGTCGCCTGGCTGCAGACGCGGGCGCAGGTAGCTCTGCGCCACCAGGTTGATCGCCTCGGTGGTGCCGCGCGTCCAGACGATGTCGTCGGCCGACGGTGCATGGATCAGTTGCGCCACCTGGCCGCGCGCCTGCTCGAAGCGGGCGGTCAGATCCTGCGCCGCCCGATGCTGGCTGCGGTGCACGGTGGCGGCGTCATCGCGATAAAATTGCTGCGTGGCGTCGATCACCGCCTGCGGTTTCAATGCGGTGGCGGCGCTGTCCAGATAGATACCGTCCTGCGCGAGCGCGGGAAACTGTTGGCGAAAAAGGCTGGGATTAAAAGGCGTCATACCTTGATTGTCACTGGCTTGAGTCGATGGGTGATCCTGTCCTATTTTGCCGCCGGAGACAAGCGATCCTGCCTATTAGGACTTATCGCCTGGCAAAACTGAGAAAGTTTGTTATGCTATTAAATGTGCGCTTATTAATCGCATTTATACACACAAAAGGTATTTATCAGCATTTAAAACTACAAAGGAGTCCTCAATGAAGAAAACAGCCGCAGTTCTCTCTGCCCTGATGCTTACGTTCACCCTGGCCGCCTGTTCCAGCAACTACGTGATGCATACCAATGACGGACGCACCATTGTTGCTGACGGCAAGCCTAAAGTGGATAACGATACCGGCATGATCAGCTATAAAGACGCCAACGGCGTCGAGCAACAGATCAACCGCGCCGATGTGAAAGAGATGGTTGAAAGCGACCAATAAGCGTCAGGCAAAAAAAAGCACCGCAAGTTTTGCGGTGCTGCATAAAATCACTATGGACAGACAGGGTAAATGTACAGGAAGTGAAAAAACAGTAGCCTAGCTACCATGTCCGGAATCGCCGGACAATTTGCAAACACAACATCACAACCACAAGCCAAAAGTTCATCGGCGTCCTCGACACCCACTCCCTTTTCGTTCCGGCCCGGGAAGTGCCGCCACTATAGGTATTTGCTGGCGCATCCTCAACGGACAAATTATAATGGCTCGGATAAAAAAAACTAATGGCAATACGCCGTTAGCGTTTACCGATGGCTTGCCACGTAAAGCCGCCCGATTTTCGGCGCCGAATCATTCGGATTAATGTTACACAAAAGTAGCTAATTTAATGTCTAAACGCTTACCTCCCCTCAATGCGCTGCGCGTGTTCGATGCGGCCGCTCGCCACCTGAGTTTCACCAAGGCGGCGGAAGAGCTGTTCGTGACCCAGGCCGCGGTGAGCCACCAGATCAAGTCGCTGGAGGACTTCCTCGGGCTGAAGCTGTTTCGTCGGCGCAACCGCTCGCTGCTGCTGACCGAAGAGGGGCAAAGTTACTACCTCGATATCAAGGAGATCTTCTCTTCGATCAACGAGGCGACGCGCAAGCTGCAGGCGCGCAGCGCCAAGGGGGCATTAACCGTCAGTCTGCCGCCGAGCTTCGCCATTCAGTGGTTGGTGCCGCGCCTTTCCGGCTTTAACTCAGCTTATCCGGGGATCGATGTGCGCATCCAGGCGGTGGACCGCGAAGAAGACAAGCTGGCGGACGACGTCGATGTGGCGATTTTCTACGGCCGCGGCAATTGGCCGGGGCTGCGCGCCGAGCGCCTGTATGCGGAATATCTGCTGCCGGTTTGTTCGCCGAGCCTGTTGACCGGCGATCATCCGCTGAAAACCGCAGACGATCTGGCTTATCATACGTTGCTGCATGACGTTTCACGCCGCGACTGGCTGGCCTATACGCGCCAGCTGGGGTTGCAACACATCAATGTGCAGCAGGGGCCGATCTTCAGCCACAGCGCCATGGTGGTGCAGGCGGCGGTGCACGGCCAGGGCGTGGCGCTGGTGAATAACGTGATGGCGCAAACCGAGATCGAAGCCGGTCGCCTGGTATGCCCGTTCAACGATGTGCTGGTCAGTAAAAACGCTTTTTATCTGGTATGTCATGACAGCCAGGCAGAACTGGGTAAAATAGCCGCCTTCCGGCAGTGGATCCTGGCGCGCGCCGCCAGGGAACAAGAGAAGTTCCGCTTCCGCTACGAACAATAAGGCCGGCCGCCGCCTTGCCGCGGCCGGTAATTTTTAATGGGATAGATCACGATGAGCAGCCGTTCCATGCTGGTTTTCGCCGCTATCAGCGGCTTTGTGTTTGTCGCGTTGGGCGCATTCGGCGCGCATGTGTTAAGCGGCACGCTAGGCGCCAACGAAATGGCCTGGATCCGCACCGGGCTGGAATATCAGGGGTTCCACACCCTGGCCATCCTGGCGCTGGCGGTCGCGATGCAGCGCCGCGTGAGCCTGTGGTTTTACTGGAGCGGAGCGCTGTTGGCGTTCGGCACCGTGTTGTTCAGCGGCAGCCTCTATTGCCTGGCGCTGTCGCACCTGAAGGTCTGGGTATATATCACGCCGGTTGGCGGCGTGTGCTTCTTGATCGGCTGGATATTGATGTTGATTGGCGCTTTGCGTCTGAGGAAAAAGGCCGAGCGCCATGAATAAGATTGCGTTGTATTGCCGCCCCGGCTTCGAAAAAGAGTGTGCGGCGGAGATCACCGATAAAGCCGCCCAGCTGGAGATTTACGGCTTTGCGCGGGTAAAAGAGCACAGCGGTTACGTGCTGTTCGAATGCTACCAGCCGGACGATGCCGATCGCCTGGCGCGGGAGATTCCGTTCCGCGAACTGATTTTCGCCCGCCAGATGATCGTGGTGGGTGAGCTGCTGCGCGATCTGCCGCCGGAAGATCGGGTATCGCCGATCGTCGGCATGCTGATCGGCGTAGTCGATCGCGGCGGCGAGCTGCGGGTGGAAGTGCCGGACACCAACGAAAGCAAAGAGCTGATGAAGTTCTGCCGCAAGCTGACGGTGCCGCTGCGCGCCGCGATGCGCGAGCAGAAGGTGCTGATGGCGCGCGAGAACCCGACTCGCCCGGTGGTGCATGTGTTTTTCATCGCGCCGGGCTGCTGCTATGTCGGTTACTCCTACAGCAACAACAACTCGCCGTTCTACATGGGCATTCCGCGTCTGCGCTTCCCGGCCGATGCGCCGAGCCGCTCGACGCTGAAGCTGGAAGAAGCCTTCCACGTGTTCATCCCCGCCGACGAGTGGGACGAGCGCCTGGCCAGCGGCATGCACGCGGTCGATCTGGGCGCCTGCCCGGGCGGCTGGACCTATCAGTTGGTGAAACGCAGCATGATGGTGCATTCGGTGGATAACGGCCCGATGGCGCCAAGCCTGATGGAAACCGGCCAGGTGACGCACCACCGCGCCGACGGCTTCAAGTTCGAGCCGAACAGCAGCAAGATCTACTGGCTGGTGTGCGACATGGTGGAGAAACCGGCGAAGGTGACCAGCCTGATGATTCAGTGGCTGGTGAAAGGCTGGTGCCGTGAAGCGATCTTTAACCTCAAGCTGCCGATGAAAAAGCGCTACGAGGAAGTGTCGCAAAACCTGATGAGCATCCGCGAAGCGCTGGGCGCCGCCGGCATCAGCGCTGAAGTGCACGCCAAGCAGCTGTATCACGATCGCGAAGAGATCACCGTACACGTGCGCCGCATGTGGTCGGCGGTGCCGGGCCGCCGCGACGAGCGCGATTAACCGCGTGAAGCCTTAATGAAGGGCGCTGCTTGCAGCGCCCTTATTGTATCGGCAGGCGCAGCTGCTGCAGGTTGCCGTCCAGCGACAGATCGGTGCCTAGCGTGGCGACCCGTTTGCTGATGTAGGCCAGCTCGCGGTGCTGCTCCAGCTTACCGCGCCATTTCTCCGGCACCTGCTCCAGGTGCTGATAAAGCCCGTCCAGATTACCCGATTGCTGCAGCAGCAGCACGGCGGTCTTCGGCCCGATGCCGGCCACGCCGGGGATCTTGCTGCTGCCGATCCCCGCCAACCCCCAGTAGTCCGACAGCTGCTGCGGCTGCACGCCAAACTCCTGTTGCACGAAAGGCATATCCAGCCAACGTTTCTGGAAGTAATCGCGAATTTGTACGTTCGGCGCCAGCAGTTGGCAATAGCCTTTGTCGGTGGAGACGATGGTCACCTGGTGGCCGCCGCCGGCGACCTTCGCCGCCAGCGTGGCCGCCAGATCGTCCGCTTCGTTGCCGGGCGAATGCCAGCTGGCGACGCCCAGTTCGGCAAAGGCTTCGCGCAGCTGCGGCATCTCCTGCTGCAGGTTTTCCGGCATCGGCGAGCGCCCGGCCTTGTAGTCCGGCAGAATTTGGTGGCGCCAGCTGTCGCTGCGATCGTCCTCGTCGAATACCGCCACCGCGTGAGTTGGGCGGCTGTGCTGGAGCAACTGCTGCAGCGCGTGGCGGCAGGCGTTGACGCAAGGGGAGCCCTGCACGGCGTGAATGCGGCGGATGAGGTTCAGGGCGTCGACAATCAGTAGGTGTATCATCATGGGCGGTTAGGTCAGAGAAAACAGGGCGGCCGTTACGCCGCCCGGGATTGAGGGTCAGGCGACGATTTCGTAGCAGGGCACATAGGCGCTGCCCGGCAGCTTCATGCGGTGCTGGGCAACAAAGCCCTGCAGCAGGCTGTCCATCTGCTTCATCATTTGCGGTTCGCCGTGCAGCTTGTACGGGCCGAACTGCTCAATGGCGTGGATGCCGTTTTCCTTCACGTTACCGGCCACGATGCCGGAGAAAGCGCGGCGCAGCGCGGCGGCCAATTGCTCCGGCGGCTGGTTCGGATAAAGATTGAGGTTCGCCATGTTCTCATGGGTCGGCTCGAACGGCAGCTGCAGATCCGGCGCGATGCGGATCGACCAGTTAAAGCTGTAGGCGTCGCCGGTGTTGCGGCGGTTCTCCTTCACCAGCGGCATGGCTTTTTTCATCTGCCGCGCCACTTCCGCCGGATCGTCGATGATGATGGTGTAATGGCGGCGCGCTTCGTCGCCCAGGGTGTTCATGATGAACTCGTCCAGCACGCGGAAGTAGTCGGCGCTCTCTTTTGGCCCGGTCAGGATCAGCGGCAGCACCTGTTCACTGTTCTCCGGGTTCATCAGGATACCCAACAGGTACAGCAGCTCTTCGGCGGTGCCGACACCGCCCGGGAAGATAATGATGCCATGCGCGATGCGCACGAAGGCTTCCAGGCGTTTTTCGATGTCCGGCATGATCACCAGCTCGTTCACCAGCGGGTTAGGTGGCTCGGCGGCGATGATCGAAGGCTCGGTCATGCCGATGAAGCGGCTGTTGCGGTAACGCTGCTGCGCGTGACCGACCGCCGCGCCTTTCATCGGCGCTTCCATCGCGCCCGGCCCGCAGCCGGTGCAGATGTTCAGCTCGCGCAGGCCCAGCTGGCTGCCGACCTTGCGCGCGTACAGATATTCGTTCTCGTTGATCGAGTGGCCGCCCCAGCACACCACCATGTTGGGATCTTCATCCAGATGCAGCGTGCGTGCATTGCGCAGGATCGAAAATACCAGGTTGGTGATGTGGGCCGAGTTTTCCAGATTCAGGTGCTGGAAACGGCCGGCGCTGGCGATTTGGCCGTGCACGAACAGGATGTCGCGCAGCACGGCGAACAGGTTGGCCTGCAGCGAACGGATGATGCGGCCGTCGACGAACGCCTCTTCCGGCGGGTTGACCAGCTCCAGCTTCACCCCGCGCTCACGGCGCAGCACGTTGATGTCGAAGGTTTCATAGCGCGACAGCAGCTGTTTGCTGTTGTCGGTTTGGCTGCCGGAGTTCAACACGGCCAGCGAACAGTTGCGGAACAGGCGGTACAGGTCGCTGCTGGCGGTGCGCTTCAGCATGTCTACTTCCAGCTGCGACAATAAATCCATAGAGCCAAGCGGGCTGATGTGTGTAATCAAGGTAACTCCTTTGCACCCGGTGCGGGGCGGTAGTAATCCATACGCAGCAAAACAGCATCTCGTTATGGTTGGCGTGCTGCGGCGCAGCGGGCGCTCTGCCCGGCCGCAGCCTCGTTTTAACCTTACCGCCGTCCCTGGGCTTTTACCAACATAAACCGCTCGTTAGCTCAGTTGTTGAGCAATGTTTCGCACTTATTGGCGCGCCAGGCGGCCGTGCGCGGGAGCGAATGCGACGTTGCTGCGCCACGGGTTGATATCCAGACCGCCGCGGCGGGTGTAGCGGGCGTAAACCGTCAGGCTTTGCGGCCGGCAGTAGCGCATCAGATCGTTGAAGATGCGCTCGACGCACTGCTCGTGGAATTCGTTGTGGTGACGGAAGGAAACTAGATAGCGCAGCAGCGCTTCGCGATCGATCTTGCCGCCGTGATAGCTTATCTGCACCGAGCCCCAATCCGGCTGATGGGTGATCAGGCAGTTGGACTTCAGCAGGTGGCTGACCAATTGCTCTTCCACCACCTCTTCACCGGCGGCGTTCAGCAGGTAGTCGGCGCTGAACTCATAATTGTCGATGCGGATATCCTGCTTGTCGATGCAGTCGCCGGCCAGACGGGCGATCGGCGTGTCTTCCAGCTGCTCGACGCTGAACAGGGTGACGCTGACCTCGCCCTGGGCGCAGGCGGACAGATCGCGCTGCAGGGTGCTGCGCACCATTTCCCAATCGGCGAACGGCGTTTGATTGAAGCTGTTGAGATACAGCTTGAAGCTTTTCGATTCGATCAGGTTCAGGCTGTCGGCGTTGAGGCTGATCTCGCCGACCGCTACCTGCGGCAGCCCGTTGGCGTTCAGCCAGGAGAGTTCGTACAGCGTCCAGATGTCGGCGCCGTGGAAGGGCAGGTTGTCGGGATACAGCCCCAGCGGCTCGCGGTTCATGCTGCGCGGCACCGCCTGCAGCAACGTGGCGTCGTAGCGATCGCGGTAAGCGGTGGGTTTGCCCAGCGTCAGCCCTGACAGGGCCTGGTGGTCTTGATAGGAGGACATCTGCTGTCACCTCGGTCAGAGATAGGTACAATGGCCGTCAGTTTAACGTATGCGAGAAAGAATATGGACCATGATGTATCGCACGCTCTGCGTGAATTCACTCAACGCTATGTCGAGTTGTGGCAGCAAGCGCGCGGCCACGCGCCGGCCAGCCAGGCGCTGTACGGCGTGCCGTCGCCCTGCATCGTGGAGAATCGCGAGGACGACGTGCTGTGGTTGCCGCAGCCTTTCGAACCGGCGGCGACGCTGGAGAAGGTAGAAGCCGCGCTGGAGCTGCGTTTGCAGCCGGATGCGCACCGTTTCTACACGCAGCAATACGCGGGTGACATGAGCGCGCAATTTGGGGAGCATCGCCTGAGCCTGCTGCAGGTCTGGAGCGAGGAGGATTTTATCCGCCTGCAGGAGAACCTGATCGGTCATCTGGTGACGCAAAAACGTCTCAAGCTGTCGCCAACGCTGTTCCTGGCGACCACCGAATCCGAGATGACGATGGTGTCGCTGTGCAACGTCAGCGGCAACGTGGTGCTGGAACAATTCGGCAGCGATAAGCGCACCTTGTTGGCGGCGACGCTGGGGAATTTCCTCGATGCGCTGCGCCCGGTGCTGGACTGAAGCGCGGCGGATTCGCCGTCGCCCGTGTGAGAGATCTCTCACACGGGCTGTGAGATATCGCTCTTAATTTTTCCCACCTTTTTCCAGACTATGAGATTATTGTTATCCAGATCAATTGGTTAGAATTTCTTTAGGATAACTCTTAGGCTTAATTTAGTGTGAGACGTCTCCCAAACCCTTGTGATTCCGGGGAATTTAAGCGATCTTATCGTTACCGGAACGGAACCGGCGGAGCAGGAAAGCATCAGGATGATGCAGCTTCAGGACGAAGAAAGGGATGCGCTCAGGCAAGAGCGAAGGATGGCGTCAGGAGATGCCCAGGATGTTTCAGGATAGAAACCAGGGACACCTCCAGGACGGAGATTGAGAGCCGACACAGGACTGTCGGCGGGTCAGGAAGGCTGAGGAACCGCGTCAGGACGATGCTGCAGGATGATGCAAGGATCACTTGGTCAGGATGGCCGCAGGAAAAGTTTTCAAGGATTGAGCAGGGAGCACACTGTGTAGCGGGATGGCTATAAAACGAACCGGGGGCACTGTTAACGCAGTGCCCCCAACTTTTTGTTCTCTCCCGCCGTGCGTGCTCCTCTGCTGCTTAATCCATCGTCAGCGTTAACCAATCGCGCCCAGCGTATCGCCTGCGCCCTGTTTTTTCGGCAGCAGGAACAGCGTGGCGTAGATATCCAGCAGGTAAATCGCCGCCAGCAGGCTGATGGCGGCGGTGAACGACACCTGCGTCACCAGCGCGCCGATCACCAATGGCCCCAGGCCGCCGACGCCGCGCCCGAGATTGAACAGAATGTTTTGCGCGGTAGCGCGCGCCTGCACCGGGTAGGTATCGGAAATCAATGCGCCGTAGCCGCCGATCATGCCGTTAACAAACATGCCCATCACGGCGCCGGCGAACAGCATCAGCATCGGATCGCTCAACTGGGCGTAGCCGATCACCATCACCACCGCGCCTATCTGATACAACACGAAAATCTTCCAGCGGGCGAAGCGATCGGCCAGCATGCCAAACAGCCAGATGCCGAACGTCATGCCGACCACCGTCACCGCCGTCCACAGGCCGGACTTGGTGAGCGAGAAGCCGAAGTTTTTCGCCAGGTAAGTCGGCATCCAGATCATCAGCCCGTAGTAACCGAAGTTCTGCACCGAACAGAGAATGAAGATGCCGATGCTGGCCTTGCCGGTGGCGCGATCCTTAAACAGCAGGCGCAAACGCTGGAGCAAGGAGAGCGGTTGTCCGGCGTCTTTCTGCCGCACGAATTCCTCCGGTTCGCCCAGCGTGCGGCGGATCAGGAATGACGCCAGCGCCGGCAGCAGGCCGACCAGGAACATGCCGCGCCAGCCGATATGTTCCAGCAGCAGCGGCGTCAGGAAAGCGGCCGCCAGCACGCCCAATTGCCAGCCCATGCCGACGTATGCCGAAGCGCGGTTGCGCTTCTCCGCCGGCCAGGCTTCCGCGATCAGCGCCATGCCGATGCCGAATTCGCCGCCCAACCCGATGCCCGCCAGGGTGCGATAGGCCAGCAGATCCCAATAGCCTTGCGCCACGGCGCACAGGCCGGTGAACAGGGAAAACATCAGAATGGTGATGGTCAGCACCCGGATACGGCCGAAACGATCGCTGAGGTGGCCGAAGATCACGCCGCCCAGCACCGCGCCGATCAGCGTCCAGGTGACCAGCGAACCGGCGGCCGATGAGGATAATCCCAATTCGATGCTGATGGCCGGCAGCATAAAGCCGAGGATCAGCAGGTCAAACCCGTCCATGGCATAACCGGTGACCGAGGCCAACATGGCCTTACCGGGCGTCGCGTGGTTTTTTTTCTCTGTTATTACGGACATGAATCTTTATCTGTGTGGTGAATTCGGTGGCCCTATTGTGCCGCGCGACGGTGAACGTCACCAGATAAAAACGGTGAGCTGTCTCAGGCGCGCCGAATTTGGGCTATAAAAATGCTATGCTTTGCCGCCTTTCAGCCAGAGCGCTGAATACCATGATGAAAAGAGATCGGGAATGCAGATGAGTATACATAACCAGGTGCGCCGCAGTTTGCAGGCGATTGAACAATCCATGCGCGATCTGGCGCTGTGGCAGGCCGCGCCGCCTGAGCATGAGGCTTTCTCCAGCACCGAACCGTTCTGCATCGACAGCATGTCGGCCGAAGCCTGGCTGCAGTGGGTGTTCTTGCCGCGCATGTATGCGTTGTTGGACGCCGAAGCGCCGTTGCCGACGCGCTTCGCCATCACGCCTTATTTCGAAGAGGCGTTGAAAGATCGTGAACCGAGCAGTCTGCCGCTGCTGGTGCTGCTGCAACAGCTGGATTTGATGTTGAATAAAGAGCCGTAATGCGCCGGCGGCGCGCAGATTTTTGCCGCCCGGCAGTGTAGAGTACTCGCGCGGATGCCGGGCAGGAGAGCCGACGGCGTCTTTCGGCTCGGTTTAACCGCAGCGGTTGACCGGGGGCTGCATTAGGATGATGAGGTGCTGCAATAATGGATTTATTAAGGTTTATCCTGCGTTTGCCTTTTACCCTGGTTAAGGGCGTTTGTCGCCTGCTGGGCGGGGCATTGTCGCTGTTGGGGCGGTTGCTGAGACCGCTGGTCGGCAACCTCAGCTGGCGCGCGCCGGCTTGGTGGGCTGCGCTGCCGCGCGGTTTTTTGCGGCTGGAAAGCGGCGTGGATAAACACCCGAAAGCGATCGGTCTGGGCCTGCTGCTGTTGGCAGGCGCTGCGGGCGGCGCATTTTACGGTTGGCACTGGTGGCAAAACCGGCCCCAACCGATTGAACCGGCGCCGATGGTGGTTCAGGAGATCAACGCCGAGGTGGCCAACCCCGAGCCGATAGACTACACCGCCGCCCGGCAGGCGCCGCAAACGGTGAGCCTGACCTTCAGCGGCTCGGCTGCGCCGATAACCGCGGCGGGCAAAACCGTGAGCGCCGGCATCACTCTGAAGCCGACGGCGGAAGGGCAGTGGGCGTGGAGTAATGAATCAACGCTGGTGTTCACGCCGAAAAAACCGCTGCCGATGGGTGTGAAATATGATGTGACCCTTGAGCCCGCCGCCTTGCTGGCGCCGCAGGTCAAGCTCGCCAAAACCCGCTATGCCTTCACCGTGCCCGCGTTCGATTACCGTCTGGGGCAGGCCGAGTATTACCGCGATCCGCAAAATGCGCAGAAACGCAGCGCGATTTTCAATCTGCAGTTCAACGCGCCGGTCGATGTCGCCAGCTTTGAAAAACAGATTTCGCTGGGATTGAAGGAAGGCAGCACGTCCTCCGAGAAAAAGCTGAATTTCTCTCTGGTCTATGACGAGAAAAAACTGAACGCCTGGGTGCATTCCGAGCCGCTGCAGGCGCTGGATCAGGGCGGCGCGGTACATCTGACCGTCGGCAAGGGCGTTAAATCGACGGCGGCCGGCAACGCGGTCGAAGAGGCGAAAAGCAACTGGGTCAAGGTACCGACGCTGTACAGCCTGGCGCTGAGCGACGCCAGCGCCCAGGTGGTGGACACCGACGCCGGCCAAGGGCAGCGTGCGCTGGTGGTCGGTTTCAGCGATGCGGTGAAGGATAAAGAGCTGGCGCGGGCCGCGAAAGCCTGGCTGCTGCCGCAGCACGATCCGAGCGATGCCGAGGCCGCCAACGATGCTGAAGATTTCTATCAATGGACGGTCGACAGCGTCGGCAAAAACGTGCTGGCGCAGGCGACGGCACTGCCGTTGGCGCTTAACGAGGCGGAAGAGGCCTACCAACCGCAGTTCAGCTTCCGTTTCGACGCCCCGGCGCACCGCTTTGTGCTGCTCGAGATCGATAACCAGCTGGTTTCCGCCGGCGGTTACAAAATGCCGAAGAAGGTTTACCGCGTGGTCGAAGTGCCGGAGTTCCCGAAATCGCTGCAGTTCATGTCGCAGGGCTCGCTGCTGTCGGTCAACGGCGACAAGCAGATCAGCGTGGCGGCGCGCAACGTGGCGGGCCTGCGGCTGGACATCAAGCGGGTGATCCCGAGCCAGCTGCAGCACATCGTCTCCTTCAAAAGCCGGGAATACTCGTCCACGGAATTCAACCGGCTCAACGACGAATATTTCACCGAGCATTTCAAATACCAGACGGCGCTCAACAACGAGCGGCCGGGGGAAGTGAACTATCAGGGCATCGATCTCTCCCGCTATCTCTCCACCAACGCCAGTTCCCATCGCGGGGTGTTCCTGCTGACGCTGTCTGAATGGCAGCCGAACCGAAAACCGGCGGCGGAAGAGGCGGGCGCCGAACAGGATCAGGAACAGGATGAGAGCGAAGGGGAAGAGCAGCCCGACGTCGGCGATTCGCGCTTTGTGGTGGTGACCGATCTGGGCATCGTCGCCAAGAGCTCGCAGGACAAGACGCGCGACGTCTTTGTGCAGTCGATTCAAAGCGGCGCGCCGGTCAGCGGCGCCACCGTGTCGGTGGTGGCCAAAAACGGCGTGACGCTGCTCAGCCAAACCACCGGCGCCGATGGCCACGTGCGTTTCCCGGCGCTGGATGTGTACACCAACGAGCGCCAGCCGGTGATGTTCCTGGTGGAAAAAGAGGGGGATGTCTCCTTCCTGCCGACCGGCAGCTATAACGATCGCGGGCTGGACTTCTCGCGCTTCGACGTCGCCGGTGAACAAACGCCGACCGATCCGCGCACGCTCAGCAGCTACCTGTTCTCCGATCGCGGCGTTTATCGGCCGGGGGATACTTTCAATATTGGCCTGATCATCCGTGCCGCCGACTGGGGCGTTGGCCTGGCCGGCGTGCCGGTGCGCGCCGAAATCCGCGATCCGCGCGACAAGCTGATGTCCACCGTGCCGCTGACGCTGGGCGCCAGCGGTTTCAACGAGCTGAGCTATACCACCGATGAAAACTCACCGACCGGCGAGTGGAACGTCTACCTGTATCTGATCGGCAAAAACAACGACACCTCCACGCTGCTCGGCCATACCGCAGTCAATGTGAAGGAGTTCGAACCGGATCAGCTGAAAGTGAAACTGGCGTTGATGCCGGACCGCCAGCAAGGCTGGGTAAAACCGTCTGAGCTGAAGGCCAGCATCGATGTGCAGAACCTGTTCGGCACCCCGGCGCAGGATCGCCGCGTGACCACCAGGCTGACGCTGCGGCCGATGTATCCGAGCTTCGATCGTTTCCCGGATTATGCGTTCTATGAAAACCGACAAAACAGCGACGGGTTCGAGACCGAGCTGGAAGATCGCTCCACCGATGAGCACGGCGCGGCCGATATTCCGCTCGATCTGAAATCCTTCGCCGACGCCACCTATCAGCTGCAATTGCTGTCGGAGGCGTTCGTCGCCGGCGGCGGGCGTTCGGTGGCGGCTACCGCCCGCACGCTGGTTTCCCCTTACGATTATCTGATCGGCGTGAAGGCGGACGGCGATCTGGGCTACATCAACCGCGACGCTGAGCGGCATCTGAACGTGATCGCCATCGATCCGGCCCTGAAACAGATCGCCATGCCGAACCTGAAGCAGGTGTTGATCGAGCAGAAATACATTTCGGTGCTGACCAAACAGGATTCGGGCGTTTACAAATACCAGTCGAAGATGAAGGAAGTGCAGTTGTCGGAACAGCCGCTGGCGCTGGGCGAGCAGGGCGCGGATCTGCGGCTAGCGACCGATAAGCCGGGCGACTTCGTGCTGGTGATTGAAGATGCGCAGGGCAAGACGCTCAACCGCGTCGCCTACAGCGTGGCCGGCAACGCCAACCTGAGCCGTTCGCTGGATCGCAACGCCGAACTGAAGCTGAAACTCAACCAGGCGGAATACCAGCCCGGTGAGGAGATCGAGGTGGCGATCAACGCGCCTTATACCGGCAGTGGCTTGATCACCATTGAAAAGGACAAGGTTTACGCCTGGCAGTGGTTCCACACCGACACCACCAGCTCGGTGCAGACGATCCGCGTGCCGGCCGGCATGGAGGGCAACGGCTACATCAACGTGCAGTTCGTGCGCGACATCAACTCCAGCGAGATCTTCATGAGCCCGCTGAGCTACGGCGTGATGCCGTTCAAGATCAGCACCAAGGCGCGCCAAAACAGCCTCGAGGTGACGGCGCCGGAGGTCATCAAGCCGGGTGAAAACCTGACGATGACGGTCAAGACCGATGCGCCGCAGCAGGTGGTGCTGTTCGCCGTCGATGAGGGCATTCTGCAGGTGGCGCGTTACCGTCTGAAGGATCCGCTGGAGTTCTTCTTCAGCAAGCGCGAACTGAACGTGAGCAGCTCGCAGATCCTCGATCTGATCCTGCCGGAGTTCAGCAAGCTGATGGCGCTGACTGCGGCGCCGGGCGGCGATGCGGGCGAAGGGCTGGATCTCAACCTCAACCCGTTCAAGCGCAAGCGCGATAAGCCGGTGGCCTATTGGTCCGGCATTACCGAGGTCAGCGGCGAGAAACAGTTCGTCTATCCGGTGCCGGATTACTTCAACGGCAAGATCCGCGTCATGGCGATTTCGGTGACGCCGGAGAAAATCGGTAAGGCGCAAACCGCCGCCACGGTACGCGACAGCTTCATCATGACGCCGAACGTGCCGGCGATGGTGGCGCCGGGCGACGAGTTCGACGTCAGCGTGGGCGTCAGCAACAACCTCGAAGGGCTGAACGGCCAGTCGGTGGCCATCAACGTCCTGTTGACGCCGCCGCCGCAGTTGGAGGTGGTGGGCAACGCGACGCAAAGCCTGACGCTGGCGGCAAAACGCGAAGGCGTGATCACCTTCCGTCTGCGCGCCAAAGCCGTGCTGGGCGATGCGCCGCTGGTGTTCGACGCCCGTTACGGCGACCAGGCCAGCCGCCGCACCGTCAGCACCTCGGTGCGGCCGGCGGCGCCGTACCGCACCCAGTCGGTGATGGGGCGCATGAGCGGCGGCAGCCAGAACGTCGATGGCCTGCGCCAGATGTTCGACGCTTTCGCGCAGCGCCGGGCGGCGGTGTCGAATTCGCCGCTGGTGCTGACCAGCGGGCTGGCGCAATACCTGGCGGATTACCCGTATTACTGTTCCGAGCAGATCGTCAGCCGCTCCATTCCGCTGATGCTGCAGAGCCGTCATCCGGAGATGAAAAGCAGCCTGAGCCAGGCGGAAGTCAGCAAGCAGTTGCGCAATCTGCTGGGCGTGCTGCGCGCCCGTCAGAACGACAGCGGGGCGATCGGCGCCTGGCGTTCATCGCCGGATGCCGATCCTTTCGTCACGCCTTATGTGGTGCAATATCTGCTCGAAGCCAAAGCGGCGGGCTACGCCCTGCCGGAAGGCATGCTGGATGAAGCCAACGGCGCGTTGCGCGAGCTGGCGGCCAGCGGTTTCGACGATCTGTATCTGCTGCGCCTGCGCAGCTGGGCGGTTTACCTGCTGACGCTGCAGGGCGAAGTGACCACCAACTCGCTGGCGGCGGTGCAGGATACGCTGCAAAAACGCTATGGCGAAGAGTGGAAAACCGATCTGAGCGCGCTCTATCTGGCCTCTTCCTATCGCCTGTTGAAGATGGACGACGAAGCCGCCGCGCTGCTGCAACCGAGCTGGCAGCAACTGAGCAAGGCGTATGACAGCGCCTGGTGGACGCAGAACTATTTCGATCCGCTGGTGCAGGATGCGACGCGGCTGTATCTGATTACCCGCCACTTCCCGGAGAAGGTGGCGTCGATCCCGCCGCAGGTGCTGGAGAATATGGTCAAGGCGCTGAAAGAAGAGCGCTACACCACCTACTCTTCCGCGATGAGCATTCTGGCGTTGGAAAGCTACTCGGCCCAGGTGGCGGCGCAGTCCGCCAATGCGGACGCGTTAGGCATCGCGCAGGTGGGCAAAGCCGGCGGCGAGCCGCAGCGCATCAGCGAGCTGCAAGGGCTGTTCGTTCAGGGGCAATTTAACGCTGACGCCACTGCGGTGCGCTTCAACAACGGCGGCAGCGCGCCGGCCTGGTATGTGGTGACGCAGGCCGGTTACGATCTGAATGCGCCGCAAAAAGCGCTGTCGCGCGGGATTGAGATCGTCCGCGATTACACCGACGAACAGGGCAAGCCGGTGACGCAGGTGACGCTGGGGCAGAAGATCAATGTCCATCTGAAGGTGCGCGCCAACTCGAAAGAGGGGCAGAGCAACCTGGCGATCGTCGATCTGCTGCCGGGCGGGTTCGAAGTGGTGCAGCAGACGCCGCCGGAGCCGGCCGACGCCGGCGAGGAGAGCGACGATCGCGGCGGCTGGCAGTCGCCGCTGGCCGCCTCCGGCTCCACCTGGGCGCCGGACTACAGCGATATCCGCGAAGATCGGGTGATTATCTACGGCAGTGCCGGCACCGAGGTGCAGGAGTTTGTTTATCAGATCAAGGCCACCAATACCGGCAGCTTTATTGTTCCACCGGCCTACGGCGAAGCCATGTATGACCGTGAAGTGCAGGCCATGTCGGCCGGCGGCGGCAAGTTGGTGGTGGTGCCGGCGGGCAACGACTAGGCCATATCCGGCACCAGGCCAGCGTCTGGCGCCGGAATGCTGAGAACGTATGAAGATCCTGACCGGGCGCGTGCTGCAAAACGGCTTGATGGCGGCGTTTTTACTGGCGCTGCTGTTGGCCGCGATTCGGCTGTGGCCGCATCCGCCCCTGTGGCTGGGGCTGCCGCAGTCTTCCGTTTATTACGACAGGCACGGCGCGCTGTTGCGCATCACGCTGGCCAACGACGATCGCTACCGATTGTGGACCCCGCTGGAACAGGTGTCGCCGCTGGCGGTGCGCGGGCTGCTGCTGCACGAAGATCGCTGGTTCTACTACAACCCCGGATTTAACCCCGTCAGCCTGATGCGCGGCTTCTGGCGCAGCTATGTCGCCGGCGGCAAAATGCAGGGCGGATCGACCATCAGCATGCAGCTGGCGCGGATGCGCTGGCATCTCAATACCCGCACGCCAGGCGGCAAGCTGCTGCAGGTGCTGCGCGCGGTGCAGCTGGAATTGAGCTACTCCAAGCGTGATATCCTGGAAGCCTACCTGAATTACGCGCCCTACGGCCGCAATATCGAAAGCATCGGCGCCGCCAGCCTGATCTATTTCGCCAAGTCGCCGAAGGCGTTGACCCTGCCGGAGGCGCTGACGCTGGCGGTGTTGCCGCAGTCGCCCAGCTACCGTCTGGAGCCGAAAACCGGCGTGCTCGGCGCCGCATTGACGCAGGCGCGCAACCGTCTGTTCCTGCGCTGGCAACAGGTTTACCCGACTGACGCCAGCCAGCAAACGCTGTTCCGCCTGCCGCTGGCGCTGCGGCAGCCTGAGCAAGTGCCCTATATTGCGCCGCACTTTATCGAACAGCTGCGCCTGCAGACGCAGCAACTGGTGCAGCGCGACACTCGCGTCGACACTACGCTGGACGCCGGGTTGCAGCGGCTGGTCGAGCGGCAGGTTAACGCCTTTATCGCCCGCAACCGCAGCCGCGGCATTCAAAACGCCGCGGTGCTGTTGGTGGACAGCCGCGATATGGGGGTGCGCGCGCTGGTGGGCTCGGCGGACTATTACAGCCGTCCGATTCAGGGGCAGGTGAACGGCACCAACGCCAAGCGTTCGCCGGGATCGACGCTGAAGCCGTTCATCTACGCGCTGGGCATGGAGCAGGGCGTGCTGCATCCGATGACCATCCTGAAAGACGTGCCTTCGTCGTTCGGCGCCTATGCGCCGGAAAATTTCGACCGGCGCTTCCTCGGCCCGGTGACCGCCACCGACGCGCTAAATTTCAGCCGCAATATTCCGGCGGTATATGTTGCCTCGCAGCTTCGCCAGCCGACTTTTTATCAGTTCTTACGCCTGACCGGCGTCGCCAATATGGCCAATGAGAGCCACTACGGGCTGTCGCTGGTATTGGGCGGTGGCGAGGTAACGGCGCAGGAATTGGCGAAGCTGTATGCGCTGCTGGCGAATCGCGGTGAGCTGCGGCCGCTTCGCATGCAGTTGAACCTGGCCGAATCGACGCCGGTGCGGCTGCTGAGCGAGGAGGCCAGTTTCATCACGCTGGATATGCTGCGCCAGCACCGGCGGCCGGGCGATACGCTGGCGCAGCGTTCTTCGTCGCTGCCGGTGTACTGGAAGACCGGCACCTCCTGGGGCTTTCGCGACGCCTGGAGCGTCGGGATTTTCGGCCCTTACGTGCTGGTGGTGTGGGAAGGCAACTTCGATGGGCGCGGCAACAATGCGTTGGTCGGCGCCGAGGCGGCCGCGCCGCTGTTTTTCAATATCATCGACAGCGTCAACGCCAGCTATCCTGCCCTGCGGGAACCGAAACATCCGTTCCCCAAGCGGCTGCGGCGGGTAGACATTTGTCTCGCCAGCGGCGATCTGCCGACGCCGTGGTGCCAGCAAAAGGGCAAGACCTGGTTCATTCCCGGCAAGTCGCCGATCAAGGTAGACAGCGTCTACCGGCCGGTGGTGCTGGATATTCACAGCGGCGAGGTCGTTTGCCCGCCGTATGATGCGGCGCAGACCCGCACCGAAATTTTTGAATTCTGGCCTTCCGATTTGGCCAACGTGTTCGCCCAGGCCGGGCTGCCGAAGCGGGCGCCGCCGGTCAATCGCTGCAAGGACAACGGCATCGCCGTCGGCGGCAACGCGCCGCGCATCACCTCGCCGTTGAAAAACACCACTTATACCCTGCGCCAGTCGCAGCAGGGGCGGGACAACATCGCCTTCAATGCGGTGACGGACGCCGACAGCAAGACGGTGTACTGGTTCGTCGACGATATCTATCTCGGCAGCAGCGCCAGTAAAAAACCGATCGACTGGCGGCCGATCAACAATGGGCGTTACCGCATTCGGGCGGTGGACGATCGCGGCCGCGCCGATACGCGCCTGGTGACCATCGAATGGGTGAACTAGCGTTGCGTCTCATGCCTGTTATACTCGCGCCCGAAACGGCTATTGACCTGGGAACGCGATGTGATTGAGATTTTGTATCAGGATGAACACCTGGTGGCGGTGAACAAACCGTCGGGCTGGTTGGTGCACCGCAGTTGGCTGGACCGTCATGAAACTCGCTTTATGATGCAGACGGTGCGCGATCAGCTCGGGCAGCATGTCTTTACCGTGCACCGTCTCGATCGCCCGACGTCCGGCGTCTTGCTGATGGCGCTCTCCAGTGAGGTGGCGCGCCTGCTGTCGCAGCAGTTCGAGCAGCACCAGGTGCAGAAAACCTATCATGCGGTGGTGCGCGGTTACGTGCAGGAGGAGGCGACCCTCGACTACCCGCTGACGGCTGAGCTGGATAAAATCGCCGATAAACATGCCGATGCCGACAAGGGGCCGCAGCCGGCGGTGACGCACTACCGGCCGTTGGCGCAGGTAGAGATGCCGGTGGCCATCGGCCGCTACGACAGCGCGCGGTACAGTCTGGTGGAACTGCAGCCGGAAACCGGCCGCAAGCACCAACTGCGGCGCCACATGGCGCATCTTCGCCATCCGATCATCGGCGACAGCAAGCACGGCGATCTGCGGCAGAACCGCGGGATGGCGCAGCATTTCGGCTGCCCGCGCCTGATGCTGCACGCCAGCCACCTGCAACTGACGCACCCGGTGACCGGCGAGCCGCTGCAGGTAACGGCGCGCTGGGACGAAGCCTGGCAAGGGGTGATGGCGCAGTTCGGCTGGGCGGGGGTATTCCCTGAACTTGCCGGGGTTGAGTTTAGCGCGGCTAACGGTCAGGATAGCTGACAATTTTTAAAGGTAATGAAGGGAGTAGGAGCCATGGCTCAGGTTGGTATCTTCGTGGGAACGGTCTACGGCAATTCGCTGCTGGTGGCGGAAGAGGCGCAAAACATCCTCAGCGAGCAGGGCCATGAGGTCAAACTGTTCGAAGAGGGCACGCTGGAGGCCTGGCAGTATTATCGTCAGCACTACGCGCTGGTGATCACCTCCACCACCGGGCAGGGCGATCTGCCGGACAGCATCGCGCCGCTGTTCCACGCTATCCGCGATCAGGTTGGCTATCAGCCGGAGCTGCGCTATGGGCTGATCGCCCTCGGCGACAGCAGCTATGACAACTTCTGCGGCGCCGGGCGCGCGTTCGACGCGCTGCTGCAGGAGCAGGGTGCCACCCGCGTTGGCGAAGTGCTGGAGATCGATGCGATGGAACAGCCGGAGCCGGAAGTGGCCGCCTGCCCGTGGGTCGAGCAGTGGGGCACGCTGCTGCAGTCATAACGTAAAAAGGCGCCGCAAAAGGGCGCCTTAACGATGATGCGGGTTAACCGAACCGCATTATTTGCCGCGGGTGAGTTTTTCCAGATCGGCTTCGATCTCGGCAATCTTGTGCGACACCACGCCTTCGAGATGGCGCAGGTCGTCGAGGATTTTACGCTTCAGATCCACTTCCACCTGATCGCGCTGGCACAGCTGATCCAGCTCGTCGATCACGTAACGCAGGTTCGGGTTGATCTCGTGAATTTCCTTGTAGCCTTGGCCGGCGTTGTCCGCCACCACGGTTTTACGCTGGCGCGGGTACTTGAACTTCACGCTCTTGGCGAAGAACTCGCCTTTGTCCTTGCGGAAATAGATCTTGAGGATGTCGTTGTTGGCCTCTTGACGCAGGCTATAGCGATCGACGTCTTCCGGTTGATTGATGCCCAAACTCTTCAAGTTATCGTACATACTGCGCCCTCTTTAGATGTGATCGTTATATTCCACGACTGCAATTATGGCGGAAAGCGAGATCTGCGACTGTGACTGCCAGCGAAACGCAGACAAAAAAATAGCGGGTGAATCACCCGCTATTTCAATTTAGTCGATAGTGCGCAATAACTCATTAATGCCGACTTTACCGCGGGTTTTGGCGTCGACTTTCTTGACGATCACCGCGCAGTACAGGCTGTAAGAACCGTCTTTCGACGGCAGGTTGCCGGAAACCACCACCGAACCCGCCGGCACGCGGCCGTAATGGATTTCGCCGGTCTCGCGGTCATAGATGCGGGTGCTCTGGCCGAGGTAGACGCCCATCGAAATCACCGAGCCTTCTTCCACGATCACGCCTTCCACCACTTCGGAGCGCGCGCCGATGAAGCAGTTGTCTTCGATGATGGTCGGGTTGGCCTGCAGCGGCTCCAGCACGCCGCCGATGCCGACGCCGCCGGACAGGTGAACGTTTTTGCCGATCTGCGCGCAAGAACCGACGGTGGCCCAGGTGTCGACCATGGTGCCTTCGTCGACGTAGGCGCCGATGTTAACGTAAGACGGCATCAGCACGGTGTTGCGAGCGATGAACGCGCCCTGGCGCACGGTGGCCGGCGGCACGACGCGGAAACCTTCCTTCTGGAAGCGCGCTTCGTCGTAGTCGGCGAATTTCATCGGCACTTTGTCGTAGTAGCGGGTTTCCGCGCCGTCCATCACCTTGTTATCGTTGATGCGGAAAGAGAGCAGCACGGCTTTCTTCAGCCACTGGTGGGTGACCCATTGACCGTCGATCTTCTCGGCAACGCGCAGGGCGCCGCTGTCCAACAGGCCGATCACCTGGTTTACCGCTTCGCGCGTTACGGTGTCTACGTTCGCCGGAGTGATGTCCGCACGGCGTTCGAAGGCGCTTTCAATAACGTTCTGTAATTGCTGCATGCTGTTCTCTTTCCTGATGTTGTCGGTAAAAAGTTACTTGTATCACATTTTATCGTTTGGGGTGAGGGCCTCTGTCAACCGTTGCTCCAACTTTCTGCGCGTTTCTTGGTCGAGCGCGCGCCGCTCGCCGTCGGCCAGGATAAACAAATCCTCGACCCGCTCGCCGATGGTGGAAATGCGCGCGCCGTGCAGCGACAGCCCCAGATCGGCGAACACTTCGCCCACCCGAGCCAGCAGGCCGGGTTGGTCGAGCGCGGTCAGCTCCAGGTAGCTGCGGCGATCGGTGTGGGTCGGCAGGAAAGTGACCTCGGTCGGCACGCTGAAGTGGCGCAGCTTGGAAGAGGGGCGGCGCACGCGCGGCGGCTGGTACTCCCGCTGGGTGATGGCCTGCAGCAGCGCCTGGCGGATCGCCGCGTGGCGATCCTGCGCCAGCGGGCTGCCGTCCGGCTCCAGCACGATAAAGGTGTCCATCGCCATACCGTCGCGGTTGGTGAAGATCTGGGCGTCGTGCACGCTCAGGTTGCGGCGATCCATCTCTCCGGCGACGGCGGCGAACAGGTAAGGGCGATCCGGGCTCCAGATGAAGATCTCGGTGCCGCCGCGCGTCGCCTGGCGGCTGACCAGCACCAGCGGCTGGGTGGAGTCGTGGGCCAGCAGGTGGCGGGCGTGCCAGGCCAGCTGATTCGGCGAGTGGCGCAGGAAGTAATCGGCGCGGCAGCGGCTCCAGATGCGGTGCAGCGCCTCTTCGTCGATGTTGTCCATGCGCAGCAGCGCCAGCGCCTGCAGGCGATGGTGGCGCACGCGTTCGCGCAAATCCGGGCTGTTTTGCATGCCGCGGCGCAGCTGTTTTTCGGTGGCGAAATACAGCTCGCGCAACAGGCTCTGCTTCCAGCTGTTCCACAGGGTTTCGTTGGTGGCGCAGATATCCGCCACCGTCAGGCACACCAGATAGCGCAGGCGGGTTTCGCTCTGCACTTCGCTGCTGAACTGCTGGATCACCGTCGGATCCTGGATATCGCGGCGCTGCGCGGTGACCGACATCAGCAGGTGGCAGCGCACCAGCCAGGCCACCAGCTGGGTTTCTCGCGAGTTGAGGCCGTGCAGTTCGGCGAACTCCACCACGTCTTCCGCGCCGAGGATCGAGTGATCGCCGCCGCGCCCTTTGGCGATATCGTGGAACAAGGCCGCCAGCAGCAGCAGTTCCGGGTGCGGCAGGCGCGGATACAGCTCCACGCACAGCGGATGGCGCGGCCGGGTTTGCGCATCGGCGAAGCTCTCCAGCTTCTGCAGCACGCGGATAGTGTGTTCGTCGACGGTATAGGCGTGGAACAGATCGAACTGCATCTGCCCGACGATCTTGCCCCACTGCGGCATATAGGCCCACAGCACGCTGTGACGGTGCATCGGCACCAGCGCGCGCGACACCGCGCCGGGGTGACGCAGGATGGCCATAAACAGATCGCGCGCTTCCGGGATGGTGCACAGCGGCTGTTTCAGGTGGCGGCGCGCGTGGCGCAGCTGGCGCACGGTGGTGGAGTAAATGCCCTTGATCTCGCGGTTGCGCACCATCAGGTAGAACATGCGCATGATGGCTTGCGGCTCGCGGATAAACAGCGTTTCGTCACGCAGATCGATCAGATCGCCGCGCAGCTGGAAATCGTCGTTCAGCGGACGCGGCTTTTCGGTGGCGTCCAGCGCCAGGATGGCTTCGTCGAACAGCTGCAGCAGCATGTGGTTCAGCTCGCCGACGCGGCGCGTCATGCGGTAGAAGTCTTTCATCATGCGCTCGACCGGCTCGTTGCCTTCGCCTTCATAGCGCAGCAGCTGCGCCACGCTGAGCTGACGATCGAACAGCAGACGGTTGTCGTAACGCGGCAGCACCAGATGCAGCGCAAAGCGGATGCGCCACAGGAAGCTCTGGCATTCGTTCAGCTCGTTGCGCTCGGCCTGGGTGAGGAAACCGAAACCGACCATTTCGTCCAGCGAGGTGGCGCCGAAGTGGCGGCGCGCCACCCACAGCAGCGTGTGGATGTCACGCAGGCCACCGGGGCTGCTTTTGATATCCGGTTCCAGGTTATAGCTGGTGCCGTGGTAGCGCTGATGACGCTCCTGCTGCTCGCTGATCTTGGCGTGGAAGAACTGCGGCGAGGGCCAAAAGCCGTCGCTGAAGATATGCTTTTGCATCTGCAGGAACAGCGCGACGTCGCCGCAAATCATGCGCGATTCGATCAGGTTGGTGGCCACGGTCAGATCCGCCAGCCCTTCCAGCAGGCACTCTTCCAGGGTGCGCACGCTGTGGCCCACTTCCAGCTTGAGATCCCACAGCAGGGTGATGAACTCGCCGACCCGCTGCGACTGTTGCTCCGTCAGCCGGCGCTGGCTGAGCACCAGCACGTCGATATCCGACAGCGGATGCAGCTCGCCGCGGCCATAACCGCCGACCGCCACCAGCGCGGTTTCCGGGATATCTTCAAAGCCGTAGAACGTCCACAGCCGGCGCAGCAGGCGATCGATGAAGTCGCTGCGCGCCGCCACCAGGCTTTCGGCGCTGGAGCCGGCGTCGAACGCCGCCGCCAGCCACAGCTGGAACTGCTCCAGCCGCTGTTTCAGCAGCGGGCAGGTGAGCTCGTCGTCGCCGTAGACGCTGGGAGAGGCGGGCGGCATCGGCACGGCCGGTTGAAGGAGATTGTCAGACATAGTGCGCAGCCCATAAAAAAGGCCGGCATAAGCCGGCCTGGTGACATTCTGCACGCGGCGTGCGCCGCAGTGCTTACATCTCGTGCGTAATGATGTTGGGGATGGTGTCATCCTTGCGCAACGTCATTATCTCGCAGCCGTTATCAGTGACCACAATAGTATGCTCATACTGCGCCGACAAGCTGCGATCTTTGGTTTTTACCGTCCAGCCGTCTTTCATGGTGCGGATACGGTAGTCGCCGGCGTTGACCATCGGTTCGATGGTGAAGGCCATGCCCGGCTGCAGCACCACGCCGCCGTCGTCCGCGTCATAGTGCAGCACCTGCGGCTCTTCGTGGAACACTTCGCCGATGCCGTGGCCGCAGTACTCGCGCACCACGGAGAACTTCTCGGCTTCGACGAATTGCTGGATGGCTTTGCCCAAGGTGCGCAGACGGATGCCCGGTTTGACCATCTTCAGCGCCAGATACAGGCTTTCCTGAGTGACGCGGCACAGGCGCTCGCCCAGAATGGTCGGTTTGCCGACGATGAACATCTTCGAGGTGTCGCCGTGGAAACCGTCTTTAATCACGGTCACGTCGATGTTGACGATGTCGCCGTCTTTCAGCGTTTTGTCATCGCTCGGGATGCCGTGGCACACCACTTCGTTCACCGAGATGCACACGGATTTCGGGAAGCCGTGGTAGCCGAGGCAGGCGGAGATGGCCTGCTGCTCGTTGGTGATGTACTCGTGACAGATACGGTCCAGTTCGCCGGTGGTCACGCCAGGTTTGACGTGCGGCTCGATGATCTCCAGCACTTCGGCGGCCAGGCGGCCGGCCACGCGCATTTTTTGGATGTCATCAGGTGTTTTAATTGAGATTGCCATGAAATTCGTCCGCAGGTGTCGTTATCGTCGACAATAAGAAGCAGTGACTTATGGTATCAGCCCGGCCGGGGGCTGCCAAATTTCATTTCCTGACGCCCGGCGAAACGCAACAAAAGTTGGTGTCTGCGGCGGGTTTATGGTATAAAGCGCGCCGGCGATCCGCGACTTGGTTCTTGTGACCTGGCGGGAATCGGCCGAAAATACTTTAACTGCACTCATTTTGTGTAAATAACACACACGTATCGGCACATCCGCCGGGGTGCCCTGAGGTGACTTGTCGCCGCCAGGGTCGGCGTTATGGGATACGTGGAGGCATAACCCCAATTAATCTATAGAGGTTTAATCATGGCAACTGTTTCCATGCGCGACATGCTCAAGGCTGGTGTTCACTTTGGTCACCAGACCCGTTACTGGAACCCGAAAATGAAGCCTTTCATCTTCGGCGCTCGTAACAAGGTTCACATCATCAACCTGGAGCAGACCGTACCAATGTTCAACGCCGCTCTGGCTGAACTGAGCAAGATCTCTTCCCGTAAAGGCAAGATCCTGTTCGTTGGTACCAAACGCGCAGCAAGCGAAGCGGTAAAAGACGCTGCGAACAGCTGTGACCAGTTCTTCGTGAACCACCGCTGGTTGGGTGGCATGCTGACTAACTGGAAAACCGTTCGTCAGTCCATCAAGCGTTTGAAAGATCTGGAAATCCAGTCTCAAGACGGCACCCTGGACAAGCTGACCAAGAAAGAAGCGCTGATGCGCACTCGTGAACTGGCCAAGCTGGAAAACTCCCTGGGCGGTATCAAAGATATGGGCGGTCTGCCAGACGCACTGTTCGTTATCGATGCCGATCACGAGCACATCGCGATCAAAGAAGCCAACAACCTGGGTATCCCGGTATTCTCTATCGTTGATACCAACTCCAACCCAGACGGCGTTGACTTCATCATCCCTGGTAACGACGACGCAATCCGTGCAGTAAACCTGTACCTGACTGCTGTTGCTGCCGCTGTGCGTGAAGGTCGTTCTCAAGATCTGGCCGTTCAGGCGGAAGAAGGCTTCGTAGAAGCTGAATAATAAGGCAAGCTCGTCACTGAGCCCTTATTAACCAGGTATTGACATATGTTGGTTAGGGGGGCCTGTTAAGGCCCCCTTTGCTTATCTGAATGAGAACTGTCTCCACGCGAGATAACCGAGGAAAAAGAAATGGCTGATATTACCGCTGCCCTGGTAAAAGAACTGCGCGAGCGTACCGGCGCTGGCATGATGGATTGCAAGAAGGCGCTGGTTGAATCCAACGGCGACATCGAACTGGCAATCGAAAACATGCGTAAGTCCGGTGCGATCAAAGCCGCTAAAAAAGCAGGCAACGTGGCTGCTGACGGCGTGATCAAAACCAAGATCGAAGGCAACTACGGCATCATTCTGGAAGTTAACTGCCAGACTGACTTCGTAGCAAAAGACGCCGGTTTCCAGGCGTTCGCCGACAAAGTGCTGGATGCCGCTATGGCTGGCAAAATCACTGACGTTGACGTGCTGAAAGCACAGTTCGAAGAAGAGCGCGTAGCGCTGGTGGCAAAAATCGGCGAAAACATCAACATTCGTCGCGTTGCTTCCCTGGAAGGCGACGTGCTGGGCAGCTACCTGCACGGCGCGCGTATCGGCGTTCTGGTTGCGGCTAAAGGCGCGGACGAAGAACTGGTTAAGCAAATCGCAATGCACGTTGCGGCGAGCAAGCCAGAGTTCGTGAAGCCAGAAGACGTGTCTGCTGAAGTGGTAGAAAAAGAGTACCAGGTTCAGCTGGACATCGCCATGCAGTCCGGCAAGCCGAAAGAAATCGCAGAGAAAATGGTTGAAGGCCGCATGAAGAAATTCACCGGCGAAGTTTCTCTGACCGGTCAGCCTTTCGTTATGGATCCGAGCAAATCCGTTGCTCAGGTGCTGAAAGAGCACAACGCTGACGTGACCAACTTCATTCGCTTCGAAGTGGGCGAAGGCATCGAGAAAGTCGAAACCGACTTCGCTGCTGAAGTTGCCGCGATGAGCAAACAGTCTTAATGACTGTCGATGGAACCGCCGTCTGGCGGTTCCATACTATCCAGCCAGAATTACACCGGTGGCAGGCCCTGCAGCGTGATACTCACCTCAGGCGCGTTTCATCGGCTGAAATCCCCACTACTAATACTGCTTCTTAGGACAGAACACCATGGCAACCAATGCAAAACCCGTATATCAGCGTATTCTGCTTAAACTGAGTGGCGAAGCCCTGCAAGGTGCAGAAGGTTTTGGTATCGACGCCAGCGTTTTGGATCGCATGGCTCAGGAAGTGAAAGAGCTGGTCGAACTGGGAATTCAGGTCGGTGTAGTTATTGGCGGCGGGAACCTGTTCCGCGGCGCGGGCCTGGCGCAAGCCGGCATGAACCGCGTAGTGGGCGACCACATGGGAATGCTGGCTACCGTGATGAACGGCCTGGCTATGCGTGATGCACTGCACCGTGCCTATGTGAACGCCCGCCTGATGTCGGCGATCCCGCTGAACGGCGTGTGTGATAATTACAGCTGGGCAGAGGCGATCAGCCTGCTGCGCAACAACCGCGTGGTGATCTTCTCCGCCGGTACCGGCAACCCGTTCTTCACCACCGATTCCGCCGCTTGCCTGCGTGGTATCGAGATCGAAGCCGACGTGGTGCTGAAAGCCACCAAAGTGGATGGGGTCTACTCCGCCGATCCGGTGAAAAACCCGGATGCGACGCTGTATGAACAATTAACCTATCAGGACGTGCTGGAGCGCGAGCTGAAAGTGATGGATCTGGCGGCGTTTACGCTGGCCCGCGATCACGGTCTGCCGATCCGCGTGTTCAACATGAATAAGCCTGGCGCGCTGCGCCGCGTGGTGATGGGTGAGAACGAAGGTACGCTGATCAGCAAATAAGGCTGTTCACACCCCTTTTTCGGAGCGCGTGACGCCAGGCGCCGCGCGCTCTTCGAGTACGATTACGGGCTATACTTGAGTATCGCCTGCCAAGTAACCAGCTTCCAAGGGTTTGCAACGTGACTAATGAAATCAGAAAAGATGCTGATTCACGCATGGAAAAAAGCGTAGAAGCATTCAAAAACCAAATCAGCAAGATCCGCACCGGCCGCGCTTCGCCAAGCATTCTGGACGGCATCATGGTGGAATACTACGGCGCCGCTACGCCGCTGCGTCAACTGGCCAACGTGACTGTGGAAGACTCCCGCACGCTGAAAATCAACGTGTTCGACCGCAGCCTGAGCCAGGCCGTTGAGAAAGCGATCATGAGCTCCGATCTGGGCCTTAACCCGTCTTCCGCCGGTTCTGACATTCGCGTTCCGCTGCCTCCGCTGACCGAAGAACGCCGTAAGGATCTGATCAAGATCGTACGCGGCGAAGCCGAGCAGGGCCGCGTAGCGGTGCGTAACGTGCGTCGCGACGCCAACGACAAGGTCAAGGCGCTGCTGAAAGACAAAGAGATCAGCGAAGACGAAGAACGTCGTTCACAAGACGAGATTCAGAAAATGACCGACGCTTACATCAAGCTGGTCGACGCCGCGTTGGCGGAGAAAGAAAAAGAGCTGATGGATTTCTAATCAGCATCGTGCAGAAAAAAAGCGTCGCCTGGGCGGCGCTTTGTTTTTTGTGGCGCAGATCCCGTTTCATCGTACTGAAAGATCATGGACAAGCGGTGTCCAAGGTTCCACACTGGAGCACCTCCGATCTCATCAGACAGTTATTCAGAGTGAACTCATGAAGCAACTGACCATTCTTGGCTCGACCGGCTCGGTAGGGACCAGCACCCTGGCCGTGGTCAGGGCGAATCCCGAGCGTTTTGCGATCAAAGCGCTGGTGGCCGGCCGCAACGTCGCGGTCATGGCGCAGCAATGCATCGAATTCCGGCCCGCCTTCGCCGCGATGGCGGATGAAAGCGCCGCCCGCGAGCTGCGCGTCATTCTGGCGGAAAACGGCGTCGCTACCGAGGTATTGGCCGGGGAGCAAGCGGCTTGCGAACTGGCGGCTTTGGACGACGTCGATCAAGTGACAGCGGCCATCGTCGGCGCTGCGGGGCTGTTGCCGACGCTGGCGGCGATCCGCGCCGGCAAGCAGGTGCTGCTGGCTAACAAAGAGTCGCTGGTCACCTGCGGCCGCCTGTTTATGGACGCGGTGCGGCAAAGCCAGGCGCAACTGCTGCCGCTCGACAGCGAGCACAACGCGATTTTTCAGAGTTTGCCTGAGAGTATTCAGCGCCAGTTGGGATACTCTTCACTGGACAGTCATGGTGTTTCGCGCATCGTGCTTACCGGCTCTGGCGGTCCGTTCCGCACCACGCCGCTGGACCAGTTCGCCGCGATGACGCCGGATCAAGCCTGCGCCCACCCGAACTGGTCGATGGGCCGCAAGATCTCGGTGGACTCCGCCACCATGATGAACAAAGGTCTGGAATACATTGAGGCCCGCTGGCTGTTTAACGCCTCGGCCGAGCAAATGGAAGTGATCCTGCACCCGCAGTCGGTGATTCACTCGATGGTGCGCTATGCCGACGGCAGCGTGCTGGCGCAGCTGGGTACGCCGGATATGCGCACGCCGATCGCCCACGCGATGGCGTATCCGCAGCGCGTGAACTCCGGCGTGGAAGCGCTGGACTTCTGCCGCATCGGTTCGCTGACCTTCGCTGAACCGGAACGCGAGCGTTATCCTTGCCTGTATTTGGCGATCGACGCGTTCGAGGCCGGCCAGGCGGCGACCACCGCGCTGAACGCGGCCAACGAAATCGCCGTGGCGGCATTTTTGCAGCAGCAGATCCGCTTTACCGACATTGCGGCGGTCAACCGCCAGGTGGTGGAGCGTCTCGCGCTGCAGGAACCGACCTGCATCGACGCGGTCTTAGACATTGACCGCCAGGCGCGCGCCGCCGCCGAGGAACGCGTTCGCGCGTTGTGCGGCTGATCACGGCGATTATCCGATTTTGCTCGTAATTCGCGCGTGCCGCCGCGGGGTCGTTTGTTCATGCCCCGCTGAGGTGGTATAGTCTGCGCCACCTGTCAGCGGTTATACCGTTGAATTATGACCCGATTGGCGCCTTGTGCGCCAATGGCGACCCGGCTGCGTCGGGTATCGCGAGGGCAGGCTGAAAGCCGTGTCGGGCACACGGCTTTTTTTGCGCGTAAGGGCCTGATGTTCCGGAAAGGCAGTTATATTTCTATTGAGGAAATAAGTACGAGTTATGTCGTCCGCAAACCAACAAGAGGCTAATCCATCTTCCCCGGGGCCGCGCCATGTCGCCATTATCATGGACGGTAACGGACGCTGGGCCAAACGTCAGGGCAAGTTACGTGTCTTCGGTCATAAAGCAGGGGTGAAATCGGTTCGCCGCGCGGTCAGTTTTGCCGCCAGCCACCATTTAGATGCACTCACGCTTTATGCCTTCAGCAGCGAAAACTGGAACCGTCCGGTGCAGGAAGTCTCCGCCCTGATGGAGCTTTTTGTCCGCGCTTTGGATAGTGAAGTAAAAAGCCTGCATAAACATAACGTCAGGCTGCGGGTGATCGGCGATATTAGCCGGTTCAGCGCGCGTTTGCAGGAGCGGATCCGCCGCTCTGAAGCACTGACGGAAAATAACGATGGCCTGACGCTCAATATCGCTGCCAACTATGGCGGCCGTTGGGATATCATTCAGGGAGTAAGGGAGCTGGCCGAGCGGGTACGGGGCGGTGAGTTGCACCCGGATCAGATCAGCGAGGAATTATTGAGCGAACGGGTTTGCATGAGCGACCTGGCGCCGGTGGATCTGGTTATCCGCACCGGTGGCGAGCATCGCATCAGTAACTTCCTGCTGTGGCAAATCGCCTATGCTGAACTTTACTTTACTGATGTGCTCTGGCCTGATTTCGATGAACTTGTCTTTGAAGGTGCGCTGAATGCATTTGCACAACGTGAGCGCCGCTTCGGGGGAACAACACCTATCGGCGCCGATGCGTCCTAGGGAGAACTTTTGCTGAAGTATCGCCTCATAACTGCTCTGATTTTAATCCCGATCGTTATCGCGGCGCTGTTCCTGTTGCCGCCGCTGGCCTTTGCTCTGGTAACGCTCGTCGTGTGCATGTTAGCAGCCTGGGAGTGGGGCCAATTGGCCGGTTTTACCTCCCGTTCGCAGCGCATCTGGCTGGCGATACTGTGCGGTTTTCTGCTGGCGCTGATGATGCTCAGCGTTCCCGCCTACCATCAATCCGTGCCGCAGGTAAGCGGCTCGCTGTGGCTGTCGCTGGCCTGGTGGCTGGCGGCGCTGCTGCTGGTGCTGTTTTACCCCGGCTCGGCCGCCATCTGGCGCAATTCGCGCCCGCTGCGCCTGCTGTTCGGCCTGCTGACCATCGTGCCGTTTTTTTGGGGCATGCTGGCGCTGCGCCAGTTCGGCTATGAGCAAAACCCGTTTACCGGCGCCTGGTGGCTGCTGTACGTGATGCTGCTGGTGTGGGGCGCGGATTCCGGCGCCTATATGTTCGGCAAGCTGTTCGGCAAGCATAAGCTGGCGCCGAAGGTCTCGCCGGGTAAAACCTGGGAAGGGTTGATCGGCGGGCTGCTGACATCGGCGGTCATTTCCTGGCTGTTCGGCCGCTACGCGCCGCTAAACGTGGTGCCGACCACGCTGTTGGCCTGTTCGGTGATCGCCGCGCTGGCTTCGGTGCTGGGCGATTTGACCGAAAGCATGTTCAAACGCGAAGCGGGCATCAAGGACAGCGGTCATTTGATTCCCGGTCACGGCGGCATACTGGATCGTATCGACAGCCTGACCGCGGCGGTGCCGGTGTTTGCCTGCCTGATGCTGTTGGTGTTTTAATCCGTCAATGGCGGAAAGTGAGGGATGATGGTCAGCGTGCTTTGGAACCTGGTGGCGTTTCTGATTGCGCTCGGTATTTTGATTACCGTGCACGAGTTCGGACACTTTTGGGTTGCCCGTCGTTGCGGCGTGCGCGTTGAACGTTTCTCCATCGGCTTCGGCCGGGCGCTGTGGCGCCGCACCGATCGCCAGGGCACCGAGTACGTTATCGCTTTGATTCCGCTTGGCGGCTACGTGAAGATGCTGGACGAGCGCGTGGAGTCGGTGGCGCCGGAAATGCGCCATCAGGCCTTCAACAACAAAACCGTCTGGCAGCGCGCGGCCATCATCAGCGCCGGCCCCATCGCCAACTTCCTGTTTGCTATCCTTGCCTATTGGCTGGTGTTCATCATCGGCGTGCCGAGTTTCCGCCCGGTGATCGGCGAAATCGCGCCGCAATCCATCGCCGCCAAGGCTGAAATTTCGTCTGGCATGGAACTAAAGTCGGTTGACGGCATCGAAACGCCTGATTGGGAGTCAGTTCGTCTGGCGCTGGTGGCGAAGATCGGCGATGCGCAAACCGAAGTCGGGGTCGCGCCGTTCGGCTCTTCGCAGGTCGTGACCAAAACCCTGGATTTGCGCCAGTGGAACTTTGAACCGGACAAGCAGGATCCCGTTGTCGCGCTGGGCATTATGCCGCGCGGCCCGCAGATCGAATCCGTGTTGGCGGAAGTGCAGCCTAACTCGGCGGCGCAAAAGGCGGGTTTACAAGCGGGGGACAGGATCGTTAAAGTCGATGGTCAGCCGTTGGGTCGTTGGCAGACGCTGGTGAAGCGTATCCACGATGGCCCGGGGCAATCGCTGGCTTTGGAGATTGAAAGAAACGGCGCCCCCTTGTCTTTGACGCTGATACCGGATACAAAGCCGGTGGGAAAAGACAAATCGGTGGGGTTTGCAGGCATCATTCCAAAAGTGCTGCCGCTGCCGGACGAGTATAAAACGATTCGCCAGTATGGACCGTTCCCGGCGCTGTATCAGGCCGGCGACAAGACTTGGCAGCTGATGCGGCTGACGGTCAACATGCTGGGCAAATTAATAACCGGTGATGTAAAGCTGAACAACCTGAGTGGCCCGATCTCGATTGCACAGGGAGCTGGGGCGTCAGCCGGAGTCGGGTTCGTGTATTATCTGATGTTCCTGGCGTTGATTAGCGTCAACCTGGGTATCATCAACCTGTTCCCATTACCGGTGTTAGATGGTGGGCATCTCCTCTTCCTGGCGATAGAAAAGCTGAAGGGTGGGCCGGTTTCCGAGCGAGTACAGGACTACAGCTACCGCATAGGTTCGATCGTGCTGGTGTTGTTGATGGGTCTTGCACTTTTCAATGATTTTTCCCGCCTCTAGGGGCGGGGATAGGTTAGGAAGAACGCATAACAACGATGGCGATGAAAAAGTTGCTCATAGCGTCGCTGCTGTTTGGCAGCGCCACCGTATACGGTGCAGACGGGTTCGTAGTGAAAGACATTCATTTCGAAGGCCTGCAGCGAGTCGCCGTCGGTGCGGCGTTACTCAACATGCCGGTTCGCGTCGGCGATACCGTCACTGACGATGACATCAGTAATACCATCCGTGCCTTGTTTGCCACCGGCAACTTCGAGGACGTGCGCGTGCTGCGCGATGGTAATACCTTGATCGTGCAGGTGAAGGAACGTCCTACCATCGCCAGCATCACTTTCTCCGGCAATAAGTCGGTGAAGGATGACATGCTCAAGCAGAACCTGGAAGCCTCCGGCGTCCGGGTGGGCGAGGCGCTCGACCGCACCACGATCTCCAGCATTGAAAAAGGGCTGGAAGACTTCTACTACAGCGTCGGTAAATACAGCGCCTCGGTGAAAGCCGTAGTCACGCCGTTGCCGCGTAACCGTGTCGACCTGAAACTGGTGTTCACGGAAGGGGTCTCCGCCAAGATTCAACAAATCAACATCGTCGGCAACCATGCCTTCACCAACGACGAACTGATCTCACGCTTCCAACTGCGTGATGAAGTGCCATGGTGGAACCTGGTCGGCGATCGCAAATACCAGAAGCAAAAACTGGCGGGCGATCTCGAAACCCTGCGCAGCTTCTATCTGGATCGCGGCTATGCCCGCTTTAACATCGATTCTACCCAGGTGAGCCTGACGCCGGATAAAAAAGGCATCTACATCACCATCAACATCACCGAAGGCGAGCAGTACAAGCTTTCCGATGTTGTCGTGAACGGCAATCTGGCCGGCCACTCGGCGGAAGTCGCTCAGATCACCAAAATTGAGCCAGGCGAGCTGTACAACGGCAGCAAGGTGACCAAAATGGAAGACAACATCAAAACGATGTTGGGCCGTTATGGTTACGCCTACCCGCGCGTCGGCACTCAGCCTGAGATCAACGACGCGGATAAAACCGTCAAACTGCACGTCAACGTTGACGCGGGCAACCGCTTCTACGTGCGTCGCATCAAGTTCGAAGGTAACGACACCAGCAAGGATTCCGTACTGCGTCGCGAAATGCGCCAGATGGAAGGCGCCTGGCTCGGCAACGAGCAGGTCGAGCAGGGCAAAGAGCGTCTGAACCGTCTGGGCTACTTCGAAACGGTTGACGTGGAAACCCAGCGCGTGCCGGGCACCGCCGATCAGGTCGATGTGACCTACAAGGTAAAAGAACGCAACACCGGTACCTTCAACTTCGGCGTCGGTTACGGCACCGAGAGCGGCGTCAGCTTCCAGGCCGGCGTGCAGCAGGATAACTGGTTGGGTACCGGCTACTCGGTCGGCATCAGCGGCACCAAGAACGACTACCAGACCTATACCGAACTGTCGGTCACCAACCCGTACTTCACCGTTGACGGTGTGAGCCTGGGCGGCCGCATCTTCTACAACGACTTTAAGGCGGATGACGCGGATCTGTCGGACTATACCAACAAGAGTTACGGTATCGACGGTACGCTGGGCTTCCCGATCAACGAAAACAACTCGTTGCGTACCGGCCTGGGCTACGTCCACAACGGCCTGTCGAACATGCAGCCGCAGATCGCCATGTGGCGTTACCTCGACTCGATGGGCGTGGATGCGAACAAGACCGACCGCGCCAGCTACTCGACCGACGACTTTACGCTGAACCTGGGCTGGACCTACAACAACCTGGACCGCGGCTACTTCCCGACCTCGGGTAACCGCACCACGTTGAACGGCAAGGTCACCATTCCGGGCTCGGACAACGAATACTACAAGGTGACGCTGGACAGCGTACAGTACGTGCCGATCAACGACGATCGCACCTGGGTGCTGTTGGGCCGTGGCCGTCTGGGTTACGCGGATGGGCTGGGCGGCAAGGAAATGCCGTTCTACGAGAACTTCTACGCCGGTGGTTCGAGCACCGTGCGCGGCTTCCAGTCCAACACCATTGGTCCGAAGGCGGTGTACTACAACTCCAACTCGTACCAGTGTCAGTTCAACGCCGGCAGCACGACCGATCGTCAGAGCATCTGTAGCTCGGATGACGCGGTGGGCGGTAACGCCATGGCGGTCGCCAGCCTGGAGCTGATCACCCCGACGCCGTTCATCAGCGAGAAATACGCCAACTCGGTGCGGACGTCGCTGTTCATCGATGCCGGTACCGTGTGGGACACCAAGTGGAAGAATACCAACGAAACGCTGATGTACGGCGTGCCGGACTACAGCAAAGCCAGCAATATTCGTTCTTCCGCCGGTATCGCGCTGCAGTGGATGTCGCCACTGGGGCCGTTGGTGTTCTCTTACGCCAACCCGATCAAGAAATACGAAGGCGACAAGTCCGAACAGTTCCAGTTTAACATCGGTAAGACCTGGTAACGGGTCTCGCCTCTGGGCATAACAGTTATTAAGAATCGCAATGGCCAGGCGCCCGCCGGCAGAGGGAGATGATTCTCATTGTTTGGTGGGACAAGTCTGGCAAATTGTGTACTTCAGTGTCATATGACACAAATGGGTGATGGTAAGGAGTTTATAGTGAAAAAGTGGTTGTGTGCCGCAGGCCTCGGTTTAGCAATGGCTGCTTCAGCTGGCGTTCAGGCAGCAGATAAGATCGCTGTCGTTAACGTCTCCAGCATTTTCCAACAGCTGCCGGCCCGCGAAGCGGTCGCTAAACAGCTGGAAAACGAGTTTAAAGGCCGTGCAAGCGAACTCCAGAACATGGAACGTAGCCTGCAGACCAAAATGCAACGTCTGCAGCGTGACGGCGCTACCATGAAAGCCAGCGACCGCAGCAAGTTGGAAAAAGACGTGATGGCGCAACGCGAGCAGTTCTCTCAGAAAGCCCAGGCTTTCGAGCAGGACAACCGCCGTCGCCAGATGGAAGAACGTAACAAGATCCTGAGCCGCATTCAGGACGCGGTGAAATCTGTCGCCAGCAAAGGCGGTTATGACGTGGTGATCGACGCCAACGCCGTTGCCTATGCAGACTCTTCCAAAGATATCACTGCTGACGTGCTGAAACAGGTTAAATAACACATGCTTTCAATTCGACTGGCTGATTTAGCGCAGCAGTTGGATGCACAATTGCACGGTGATGGCGATCTCGTCATCACCGGCATTGCTTCTATGCATTCGGCACAGCCTGGCCAAATCACGTTTTTGTCAAACAGCCGCTATCAAGAGCAGCTGTCTTCCTGCCAGGCAAGCGCCGTGGTGCTTACCGAAGCGGATTTACCACACTGCCGTGCTGCGGCGCTGGTGGTTAAAAACCCTTATCTGACCTACGCGCGCATGGCGCAACTGATGGACACTACGCCGGCGCCGGCGCAGGATATCGCGCCAAGCGCGGTGATCTCGCCTGAAGCGCAGTTGGGGCAGAACGTCGCCATTGGGGCGAACGCGGTGATCGAGTCGGGTGCGGTGCTTGGCGATAACGTGGTTATCGGTCCGGGCTGTTTCATCGGCAAACACGCACGCATCGGCGCGGGTACGCGTCTGTGGGCGAACGTAACGATTTATCATGCGGTCGAAATCGGCCAGCGCTGCCTGATCCAGTCGGGCACTGTGATCGGCGCGGACGGTTTCGGCTATGCGAATGAGCGCGGCGAGTGGATCAAGATCCCTCAGTTGGGCACGGTGATTATCGGCGATCGCGTCGAAATCGGCGCTTGCACCACCATTGACCGCGGCGCTTTGGATAACACCCAAATCGGGAATGGTGTTATCATCGACAACCAATGCCAGATTGCACATAACGTCGTGATTGGCGACAATACCGCCGTCGCCGGCGGTGTGATCATGGCCGGCAGCCTGAAAATCGGCCGCTACTGCCAGATTGGCGGCGCCAGCGTGATCAACGGTCACATGGAGATTGCCGACAAGGTTGTTGTTACCGGAATGGGAATGGTTATGCGACCAATCACCGAACCTGGGGTATACTCTTCGGGCATTCCGTTGCAGCCTAACAAGGTTTGGCGTAAAACCGCTGCGTTGGTAATGAATATCGATGAGATCAGCAAACGCTTGAAAGCTGTCGAACGTAAAGTCGGAAAAGACTAATCATTGCCGCCCGCTCTCGCGGGTACAAAACGAAACGCGTTGGTCGTGAGACCAAAAGCGCAAAGAGATGTTAATTTGCGGCCTGCATGATGATCTCCTTTTGGGGTCAGCGCAGGCCGTGTTGTTGATGCCATCAGTTTTTAGAGACAGGAAGAGTATTTTGACTACTGACACTCATACTCTGGATATTGCAGAAATTTTGGATCTGCTTCCTCACCGTTACCCGTTCTTGCTGGTCGACCGCGTCCTCGAGTTTGAAGAGCACAAATATCTGCGTGCGGTGAAGAACGTATCGGTGAATGAACCGTTTTTCCAGGGCCATTTCCCTGGCAAACCGATTTTCCCAGGCGTATTGATCCTGGAAGCCATGGCGCAGGCCACCGGTATCCTGGCGTTTAAAAGCGTCGGCAAACTGGAGCCGGGCGAGCTGTATTACTTCGCCGGTATCGACGAAGCACGCTTCAAGCGCCCTGTGGTGCCAGGCGATCAGATGGTCATGGAAGTCACCTTCGAGAAAACTCGCCGCGGTCTGACTCGCTTCAAAGGCGTGGCGACCGTTGACGGTAAAATTGTCTGCGAAGCAACCATGATGTGTGCCCGCAGCCGGGAGGCTTAATCCGTGATTGACCAAACCGCCTTTATCCATCCTAGCGCGATAGTCGAAGAAGGCGCCGTGATCGGCGCCAACGTGCATATCGGCCCTTTCTGCTACGTCGGCTCCCAGGTGGAAATCGGCGCCGGCACGGTGCTGAAATCCCACGTGGTGGTGAACGGCATTACCAAGATTGGCTGCGATAATCAGATTTATCAATTCGCCTCTATCGGCGAAGTGAATCAGGATCTGAAATACGCGGGCGAACCGACGCGCGTTGAAGTGGGCGATCGCAACCGCATCCGCGAAAGCGTGACCATTCATCGCGGCACCGCGCAGGGCACCGGCCTGACCAAAGTGGGCAACGACAACCTGCTGATGGTCAACGTGCACATCGCCCACGATTGCGTGGTCGGCAATGCTTGCGTGCTGGCCAACAACGCCACGCTGGCGGGGCATGTGGAAATCGACGATCACGCCATCATCGGCGGCATGACGGCGATCCACCAGTTCTGCATTATCGGCGCGCATGTGATGGTAGGCGGTTGTTCCGGTGTCGCTCAGGACGTGCCTCCTTTCGTCATCGCTCAGGGCAACCACGCTACGCCGTTCGGCGTCAACGCGGTCGGCCTGAAGCGCCGCGGTTTTGACAAGGATGAAATGCAGGCAATCCGCAACGCCTACAAAATCCTGTATCGCAGCGAGAAAACGCTGGATGAAGCGAAAGCGGAAATCGAAGCCCTGGCCAAAGAACAGCCGGTAGTGCAGCAATACCTCGATTTCTTCACCCGTTCCACCCGTGGCATCATTCGCTGAGTTATGTCGAATCGTCCATTGACTATCGGACTGGTCGCCGGAGAAACCTCCGGTGACATTCTCGGCGCCGGCTTGATCCGTGCGCTCAAGGCGCAGATCCCCGACGCGCGTTTTGTCGGCGTCGCCGGCCCGCTGATGCAGGCCGAAGGCTGCGAAGCCTGGTACGAAATGGAAGAGCTGGCGGTCATGGGCGTGGTGGAAGTGCTTGAGCGCTTGCCACGCCTGTTGAAGATCCGCAAGGATCTCACCCGCCGTTTCGGTGAGCTGCGGCCGGACGTGTTTGTCGGCATCGACGCGCCGGACTTCAACATCACGCTGGAAGGCCGCCTCAAACAGCGCGGCATTCGCACCATCCACTACGTCAGCCCTTCCGTGTGGGCCTGGCGGCAAAAACGCGTTTTCAAAATAGGCAAAGCCACCGATCTGGTGTTGGCCTTTCTCCCTTTCGAAAAAGCGTTTTACGATCGTTTCAACGTGCCTTGCCGGTTTATTGGCCACACCATGGCGGACGCCATGCCGCTGCAGCCCGACCGGCTGGCGGCGCGCGCTCAGCTTGGCATCGCTCCGCAGGCGCGCTGTCTGGCCTTGCTGCCGGGCAGTCGCGGCGCCGAAGTCGAAATGCTGAGCGCCGATTTCCTCAAAACCGCGCAGTTGCTGCGCACCCGTTATCCCGAGCTGGAAGTTGTGGTGCCGTTGGTCAACGCCAAACGGCGCGAGCAGTTTGAGCGCATCAAGGCCGAGGTTGCGCCGGATTTGACCGTACACCTGCTGAATGGGCAGGGGCGCGAAGCGATGATCGCCAGCGACGCGGCGCTGCTGGCATCCGGTACGGCGGCGCTGGAGTGCATGTTGGCCAAGTGCCCGATGGTGGTGGGCTATCGCATGAAGCCGTTCACTTTCTGGCTGGCGCAGAAGCTGGTGAAAACGCCTTACGTTTCGCTGCCGAATCTGCTGGCGGGGCGCGAGATCGTCACCGAGTTGCTGCAGCATGACTGCGTGCCGGACAAACTGGCCGCCGCCGTGATGCCGCTGCTGGAAGAGAGCCCGGAAACCGACGCGTTGAAACACACTTTCCTTACCTTGCACCAAAGCATCCGTTGCGGTGCGGACGAACAGGCCGCTCAGGCTGTGTTGGAGCTGGCGAAAGCATGATTGAACCCTTTATCTATCCCGCTGCCACGCTGATTGCCGGTGTGGACGAAGTGGGTCGCGGCCCGTTGGTCGGCGCGGTGGTCACCGCCGCCGTGATCCTCGATCCGGCGCAGCCGATCGTCGGTCTGGCGGACTCCAAGAAACTCAGTGAAAAACGCCGCCTGGCGCTGTATGACGAAATCGTCGCCAAGGCGCTCTCCTGGAGCCTGGGGCGCGCCGAACCGGCAGAAATCGACCAATTGAACATTTTGCACGCCACCATGTTGGCGATGCAGCGCGCGGTGGCCGGGTTGCATATCGCGCCGGACATGGTTTTAATCGACGGTAACCGTTGCCCGAACCTGCCGATGCGTTCGCAGGCGGTGGTGAAGGGCGACAGCCGCGTGGCGGAGATCAGCGCGGCGTCCATTCTGGCGAAGGTCACGCGCGATCGCGAAATGGCCGAGCTGGACAGCGAGTACCCGGACTACGGTTTCGCGCAGCATAAAGGCTACCCGACCGCCTTCCACCTGGAGCGGCTGGCCGCGCTGGGCGCCACCGAGCATCATCGCCGCAGCTTCGCGCCGGTGAAAAGAGCGTTGGCGCTGTAGTCTGCGGGCCTGACCGGGCTCGACGATAGCATTAACCCGGGCTCAGCCTGCTGAGCCCCTTCAATCAGGTATCTGGAGATGGCCGAACCTCGTTTTATTCACCTGCGCGTCCACAGTGACTACTCCATGATTGATGGATTGGCCAAGACGGCGCCGCTGGTGAAAAGAGCCGCCGCGTTAGCCATGCCTGCACTGGCAATCACCGATTTCACCAACCTGTGCGGGCTGGTGAAATTCTATGGCAGCGCGCACGGCGCCGGGATCAAACCGATCATCGGCGCGGATTTCCATGTGCAAAGTGAAGAGCTGGGCGATGAACTGGCTCAGTTGACGGTGCTGGCCAGCAACAACGAAGGCTACCAGAACCTGACGCTGCTGATTTCCCGCGCCTATCAGCGCGGCTACGGCGCCGCCGGCCCGACTATCGATCGCGACTGGCTGATTGAACATCGCGAAGGGCTGATCCTGCTTTCCGGCGCGCGTCAGGGCGACGTCGGCAAGTTCCTGCTGCGCGGCAACCAGACGCAGGTGGATCAGTGTCTGGACTTCTATCAGCAGTATTTCCCAGACTGTTACTATCTGGAACTGATCCGCACCGGCCGCCAGGACGAAGAGAACTACCTGCATGCGGCGGTGGCGCTGGCCACCGAGCGCGGCTTGCCGGTGGTGGCCACCAACGACGTGCGCTTCCTGGTGGAAGATGACTTCGACGCCCATGAGATTCGCGTCGCCATTCACGACGGCTTTACGCTGGACGACCCCAAGCGGCCGCGCAACTACAGCCCGCAACAGTACATGCGCAGCGAAGACGAGATGTGCGAACTGTTCGCCGACATCCCGGAAGCGCTGCTGAACAGCGTCGAAATCGCCAAGCGCTGCAACGTCACCATTCGCCTTGGCGAATACTTCCTGCCGCAGTTCCCGACCGGCGATATGAGCACCGAGGACTTCCTGGTGCTCAAATCGAAAGAGGGGCTGGAAGAGCGTCTGGAGTTCCTGTTCCCCGATCCTGACGTGCGCGCGCAGCGCCGCCCGGAATACGATGAGCGTCTGGACGTCGAGCTGAAGGTGATCAACCAGATGGGCTTCCCTGGCTACTTCCTGATCGTGATGGAGTTTATCCAGTGGTCGAAGGACAACAACGTGCCGGTTGGCCCGGGGCGCGGCTCCGGCGCCGGTTCGCTGGTGGCCTATGCGTTGAAAATCACCGACCTCGATCCGCTGGAGTTCGATCTGCTGTTCGAACGCTTCCTGAACCCGGAACGTGTCTCAATGCCCGACTTCGACGTCGACTTCTGCATGGAGAAGCGTTACCAGGTAATCGAACACGTGGCGGAGATGTACGGCCGCGAAGCGGTATCACAGATCATCACCTTCGGCACCATGGCGGCGAAAGCGGTTATCCGCGACGTGGGCCGCGTGCTGGGGCACCCGTACGGCTTCGTCGATCGCATTTCCAAGCTGGTGCCGCCGGATCCGGGCATGACGCTGGAGAAAGCCTTCGCCGCCGAACCGCAGCTGCCGGAGATTTACGAGGCCGACGAAGAGGTCAAGGCGCTGATCGACATGGCGCGCAAGCTGGAAGGGGTGACGCGCAACGCCGGTAAACACGCCGGTGGCGTGGTGATCGCGCCGACCAAGATCACCGACTTCGCGCCGCTGTACTGCGATGCCGAAGGGAACCACCCGGTGACCCAGTTCGACAAGAACGACGTGGAATACGCCGGGCTGGTGAAGTTCGACTTCCTCGGTCTGCGCACCCTGACCATCATCGACTGGGCGCTGGAGATGATCAACGCCCGGCGCGCCAAGACCGGGCTGGAACCGATCGACATCGCCGCCATCCCGCTCGACGACAAGAAAAGCTTCGACATGCTGCAGCGCTCGGAAACCACGGCGGTGTTCCAGCTTGAATCGCGCGGCATGAAAGATTTGATCAAACGTCTGAAGCCCGACTGCTTCGAAGACATGATCGCACTGGTGGCGCTGTTCCGTCCGGGGCCGCTGCAGTCGGGCATGGTGGATAACTTCATCGACCGCAAACACGGCCGTGAAGAGATCTCCTACCCGGACATTCAGTGGCAGCACGAGTCGCTCAAGCCGGTGCTGGAACCGACCTACGGCATCATCCTGTATCAGGAACAGGTGATGCAGATTGCCCAGGTGCTGGCCGGCTATACGCTGGGCGGCGCGGACATGCTGCGTCGTGCGATGGGTAAAAAGAACCCGGTCGAAATGGCCAAGCAGCGCGGCGGCTTTGAAGACGGCGCCAAAGCGCGCGGCATCGACGGCGAACTGTCGGTGAAAATCTTCGACCTGGTGGAAAAATTCGCCGGTTATGGCTTCAACAAATCGCACTCCGCCGCCTATGCGCTGGTGTCGTATCAGACGCTGTGGCTGAAGGCGCACTATCCGGCCGAGTTTATGGCGGCGGTGATGACCGCCGATATGGACAACACCGACAAAGTGGTGGGTCTGGTGGACGAGTGCTGGCGCATGGGGTTGAAGATCCTGCCGCCGGACATCAACAGCGGCCTGTATCACTTCCACGTCAACGACGACGGCGAGATCGTTTACGGCATCGGCGCCATCAAGGGCGTGGGGGAAGGGCCGATCGAAGCCATTATCGAAGCGCGCAACAGCGGCGAGCAAGGTTATTTCAAAGACCTGTTCGATCTCTGCGCGCGCTCCGACATCAAGAAACTGAACCGCCGCATTCTGGAAAAACTGATCATGTCCGGGGCGTTCGATCGCCTTGGGCCGCACCGCGCCGCGCTGATGAATTCGCTCGGCGACGCGTTAAAAGCGGCGGATCAGCATGCGAAAGCCGAAGCTATTGGCCAGGTGGATATGTTTGGCGTGCTGGCGGAAGCGCCGGAGCAGGTGGAGCAATCCTACGCCAATATCGCGCCCTGGCCGGAGCAGGTGGTGCTGGACGGTGAACGGGAGACGCTGGGGCTGTACCTGACCGGCCACCCGATCACCCAGTACCTGAAGGAGATCGAACGTTACGCCGGTGGCCAGCGTTTGAAAGACATGCACCCGACGGATCGGGGCAAAATGACTACCGCCGTCGGGTTGGTGGTCGCCGCGCGGGTGATGGTGACCAAGCGCGGCAACCGCATCGGCATCTGCACGCTGGATGACCGTTCAGGCCGTCTGGAAGTGATGTTATTCACCGAAGCGTTAGAAAAATACCAGCATTTGTTGGAAAAAGACCGTATCCTTATCGCCAGTGGACAGGTCAGCTTTGATGACTTTAGCGGCGGGCTTAAAATGATGGCCCGCGAGGTAATGGACATCAGTGAAGCCCGGGAAAAATACGCTCGCGGGCTTGCTATCTCGCTGACTGACAGGCAAATTGATGACCAGCTTTTGAACCGTCTCCGTCAGTCGTTGGAACCCCATCGATCGGGGACGATTCCAGTGCATCTCTACTATCAACGGGAAGATGCGCGAGCCAAGCTGCGTTTTGGCGCAACCTGGCGCGTGACGCCCACCGACCGCTTGTTGATCGACTTGCGGACGTTGGTAGGCAATGAGCAGGTGGACTTGGAATTTGACTAAAATAGGAATGCTATGAGTCTGAATTTTCTTGATTTTGAACAGCCGATTGCAGAGCTGGAAGCGAAAATTGACTCGCTGACTGCAGTCAGCCGTCAAGACGAAAAATTAGATATTAATCTGGACGAAGAGGTTCAGCGCCTGCGTGAAAAGAGCGTTGAGCTGACGCGCAAGATTTTTGCCGATCTTGGGGCTTGGCAAATTGCCCAATTGGCACGCCACCCGCGCCGTCCTTATACCCTGGATTATATCAAACACATCTTTACCGACTTTGAAGAGTTGGCGGGCGATCGCGCTTACGCTGACGACAAAGCGATCGTCGGCGGCATTGCGCGCCTGGATGGCCGTCCGGTGATGATCATCGGGCACCAGAAAGGCCGTGAGACCAAAGAGAAGATCCGCCGCAACTTCGGCATGCCGGCGCCGGAAGGCTACCGCAAGGCGCTGCGCCTGATGGAAATGGCCGCGCGCTTCAAGATGCCGATCATCACCTTTATCGATACCCCTGGCGCTTATCCGGGCGTGGGCGCGGAAGAACGCGGCCAGTCGGAAGCTATCGCGCGCAACCTGCGTGAGATGTCGCGTCTGAACGTGCCGGTCATCTGCACCGTCATCGGCGAAGGCGGCTCCGGCGGCGCGCTGGCGATCGGCGTGGGCGACAAGGTGAACATGCTGCAGTACAGCACTTACTCGGTGATTTCGCCGGAAGGCTGTGCTTCCATCCTGTGGAAGAGCGCCGATAAGGCACCGCTGGCCGCAGAAGCGATGGGCATCACCGCGCCGCGTCTGAAAGAGCTGAAGCTGATCGACTCGGTGATCCCGGAGCCGCTCGGTTCCGCGCACCGCGACGTGCCGGCGATGGCCGCCGCGCTGAAAGCGCAGCTGCTCGCCGATCTGAAAGATTTGGATGGCCTGAACGACGAAGAGTTGCTCAACCGCCGTTACCAGCGTCTGATGAACTACGGCTACTGCTGAGTTCTGTGTTTCGCTGCAAGAAACCGCCTCCGGGCGGTTTTTTTTTGGCTACACACCGTCGGATTTTCGTGGTGTTATAGAGACTTGGCCGTTAACTGACAGGAGCTGCCGATGAATATCATCGCCATCATGGGCCCGACGGGCGTCTACTACAAAGATGAGCCGATTCGCGAGCTCCACGCTGCGCTGGCCGCCATGGGATTCCAGCTGGTGTACCCCAAAAACAGCGGTGACCTGCTGAAGTTGATCGAAGCCAACGCCCGCATCTGCGGGGTGATCTTCGACTGGGACGACTACAGCCTGGAGCTGTGCAGCGAGATCAACGAGCTGAACGAATACCTGCCGCTGTATGCCTTTATCAATACCCACTCCACTTTCGACGTCAGCCTGCATGAAATGCGCATGGTGCTCTATTTCTTCGAGTATGGCCTGAATGCGGCAGACGACATCGCGCAGCGCATCCAGCAGTACACTGCGGAATACATCGACACCATTACGCCGCCGCTGACCAAGGCGCTGTTCAACTACGTGCGCGAAGGGAAGTACACCTTCTGCACGCCGGGCCACATGGCCGGCACTGCGTTCCAGAAAAGCCCGGTAGGCTGCCTGTTCTATGACTTCTTCGGCGCCAATACCCTGAAGGCCGATATCTCGATTTCGGTCACCGAGCTCGGGTCGCTGTTGGATCACACCGGCCCGCATCTGGAGGCCGAAGAGTACATCGCGCGCACCTTCAACGCCGAGCAGAGCTATCTGGTCACCAACGGCACCTCCACCGCCAACAAGATCGTCGGCATGTATTCGGCGCCGGCGGGCAGCACGGTGCTGATCGACCGCAACTGCCACAAATCACTGTGCCACCTGCTGATGATGAGCGATATCACGCCGATCTATCTGCGCCCGCTGCGCAACGCCTACGGCATCCTCGGCGGGATTCCGCAGCGCGAGTTCACTCGCGAGAGCATCGCCGCCCGGGTGCAGGCGACGCCGAACGCCACCTGGCCGGTGCACGCGGTGATCACCAATTCCACCTATGACGGCCTGCTGTACAACACCGACTACATCAAGCAGACGCTGGAGGTGCCGTCGATTCACTTTGATTCCGCCTGGGTGCCTTACACCAACTTCCACCCGATTTACGACGGCAAGAGCGGCATGAGCGGCGAGCGGGTGCCCGGCAAGGTTTTCTATGAAACCCAGTCTACCCACAAGCTGCTGGCCGCCTTCTCGCAGGCCTCGATGATTCATATCAAGGGCGACTACGATGAGAGCACCTTCAACGAAGCCTACATGATGCACACCACCACTTCGCCGCACTACGGCATCGTGGCGTCGATGGAGACCGCCGCCGCCATGCTGCGCGGCAACCCGGGGCGCCGTTTGATCAACCGTTCGGTGGAGCGCGCGCTGCATTTTCGCCGGGAGGTGCAGCGGCTGCGCGAGGAGAGCGACAGCTGGTTCTTCGATATCTGGCAGCCGGAAGAGATCGATGAGGCACAGTGCTGGCCGCTGGATCCGGACGATAACTGGCATGGTTTCGGCCAGACCGATCGCGATCATATGTATCTCGATCCGATCAAGGTGACGATCCTGACGCCGGGCATGAATGAGCTGGGCGCGCTGGAAGAAGAGGGGATCCCGGCGGCGCTGGTGGCGAAGTACCTCGACGAACGCGGCATCGTGGTGGAGAAGACCGGGCCGTACAACCTGCTGTTCTTGTTCAGCATCGGCATCGATAAAACCAAGGCGATGAGCCTGCTGCGCGGCCTGACCGACTTCAAGCGCGCCTACGATCTCAACCTGCGGGTGAAGAACATGCTGCCGGATCTGTACGCCGAGGATCCGGATTTCTATCGCCATATGCGCATCCAGGATTTGGCCGCCGGCATTCATCGCCTGATCCGCCAACACGATCTGCCAGGCCTGATGCAGCGGGCGTTCGATGTGCTGCCGGAAATGAAGCTGACGCCGCACCAGATGTTCCAGGAGCAGGTGCGCGGCAATGTCGAAACCTGCGATCTGGATCAGTTGGTGGGCAAGGTGGCGGCCAATATGATCCTGCCTTATCCGCCGGGCGTGCCGTTGGTGATGCCGGGTGAAATGATCACCGAAGAGAGCCGGGCGGTGCTCGATTTTCTGCTGATGCTGTGTTCGATCGGCGAGCGCTATCCCGGGTTTGAAACCGATATCCACGGCGCCAAGCTGACGGAGGATGGGCGTTATCTGGTGAAGGTGCTGAAAGCCCCACAGCCATAATGGCATAACGCGCCCGGCGGTTTGGCAGGATACGTCGGGCTTTTTCATTGACGGCATTGTCGCCGCCGGATACCGTGCCTCATCAAAACGAACAGAAGAGAGTTTCTATGCTGGCGTTACGTCAGGTGCACCACATCGCGATCATTGGCGCGGACTACGCCGCCAGCAAGCATTTCTACTGCGACATTCTCGGATTTACCCTGCTGAGTGAAGTCTACCGCGAGGAGCGCGACTCCTGGAAAGTGGATCTGGCGCTCAACGGGCAATACACCATTGAGCTGTTTTCGTTCCCCTCGCCGCCGGCTCGCGTCAGCCGCCCGGAGGCATGTGGCCTGCGTCATCTGGCGTTCAGCGTCGACGACATCGATCGGGCCATCGCTCATCTGCAGGCGGCCGGCGTCGCCTGCGAACCGGTGCGTGTCGATCCCTACACCCAATCCCGATTTACCTTTTTCAGCGATCCCGATGGTTTACCGTTAGAATTATACGAGAGTTAACGGCTTAATCGCCTCCCGGCGGCCACAGCCGGGGGCGATTATGCTATGATCGCGCCCTTGCCCTACATGCCTACAGAGTTATTTCCGCCATGCAAGAGCCTGCTTTTCGCGTCGGGGAGTGGCTGGTTACTCCTGCCGACAACACCATCAGCCGCGATGGTCGCCAGAAAACGCTGGAACCGCGCCTGATCGACATGCTGTGTTATTTTGCCCGGCACCCCGACGTGGTGCTGAGCCGCGACGAGCTGATCGACAACGTCTGGAAGCGCAATATTGTCACCAACCACGTGGTGACCCAATGTATTTCAGAGCTGCGCAAGTACCTGAAAGACGGCGACAGCGACAGCCCGGAATACATTATCACCGTGCCCAAGCGCGGGTATAAGCTGGCGACGTCGGTGATCTGGTGTGAAGAGGAGAAGACACAACCCGCTATTGCACCGGCGCCGCAGATCGCGGTGATCATGCATGAGCCGGAAGACGGCAGCGATGATGACGACGAGACGCCGTACGTGCCGCCGCGCCGGGCAAGCGGCGCGCCGTCTGACGCGCCTGGCGAAAAGCAGCCGCGTTTTTATCGTCGCCCGACCTTCTGGGTGTGGCTGGCGTTTCTGGCGGCGCTCAGCGTTTGCGTGGCGTTTGTCGGCATCGCCACGCTGTCGCAGCGCGTGCCGGTATCGACCATGCCGGTGCTGCTCAACCCGCGCGATATCGATATCCGCATCCAGGGCGGCGAGAGCTGCAGCAACTGGATGCCCCAGCTCTCTTACGTGGTGGGCGTCAGCGAGCTGATCACCGATTCGCTCAACACCTACTCGACCTTCCTGGTGCATGACCAAACCAATTACAACTATTCCGGCCCCAGCAATTCGGGCAAGTCGCTGTATATCGAGTTCGTCAATCAGCGCCACTACCGCGCCCAGCAGTGTTTCCTCTCCGTGCGGCTGGTGGATAACGCCGACAGCTCTGTCATGCTGGACAAGCGTTACTTCATTACCGCCGATAATCAGCTGAAGATCCAAAGCGACTTCCTCTCCAGCCTGTCCGCCGCGCTGAAACAGCCCTGGCCGCCGCAGCTGGAACAGCGTCTGGCGCAGCTGCTGCCGGACAACGGGCCGCTGCTGCAGCGCTTCTACCAGGCGCATCAATTGTTGATCCACGGCGACGCCGATTCGTTGACTCGCGCCAGCGCGCAGCTGAGCGAGCTGATTAAAAGCGCGCCGAATTTCCACTACCTGCTGGCGGAAAAAGCGCTGGTGGATCTGCTGCGCAACTCTTATCAACCGTTCGACAGCCAGGGGCTGGCTCAATTGCGTGCCGATATCAGCCATCTGGCGACGATCCCGGAATTGAAAAACACGCCGATCGTGCAGCAAGTTCTGGCGGTAGATGCCTTGACGCAGGGGCGGATTGACGAGGCGCACCGGGCGATCGATCTGGGGATTGAGTTGCAAATGTCGTGGCTGAATTATGTGCTGCTGGGCAAGGTGTATGAAATGCAGGGGCAGAATCATTTGGCGGCCGACTCTTATATTACCGCCTTCAATCTTCGCCCCGGTGAGGATACCTTGCATTGGATCTCCAATGGCGTATTCCAGACGTCATTGACCAACGTAGTGCCTTATTTAAATAACTATCAGCGCCAATAATTAATCCAATATCACGCCGCCCTTATTCTTCGGGAATCATGGCGGCGTTATTTATTGGTGAAGCAATGTTGCATGAATGTATTATTTTGCTGCGCGATATTATTTCTTTTTTGCCATTTGCTATGCGTCATTAACCTTGTCATCTTTTTGTTTTTAAATGATGTTTATCTTTTCTTTAGCCTGTCTTTTTATCTTGATGTGTTAATGAAAAACCTCAGGTTATCATTTGTATGATCATGAGCGTAATCTCACTTTATCTTTAGGACTTTATTCCCCCCGATGGTTAGCATCCTGACAATCAAGCCGGCTCATTAAAATCTTTTATTTATGGGTGTGGCTTATAAGAAACGTAAATCAGGAGAAACTGACCATGGCTTCACCCAAGAAAATAGGGCTTATTGCCTGCACCGGCGTGGTCGCCGGTAATATGATGGGGAGCGGGATTGCCTTATTGCCCGCCAACCTGGCGAGTCTCGGATCCATCGCTATTTGGGGATGGGTGATCTCGATTATCGGGGCGATGTCGCTGGCTTATGTCTATGCCCGCCTCGCCACCAAAAACCCGCAGCAGGGCGGCCCTATCGCCTACGCGGGTGAAATTTCCCCGGCCTTCGGTTTCCAGACCGGCGTGCTTTATTACCATGCCAACTGGATCGGCAACCTGGCCATCGGCATTACCGCCGTTTCTTATCTCTCCACCTTCTTCCCGGCGCTGAACAACCCGGTGCCCGCCGGCATCGCCTGTATCGCCATCGTGTGGGTCTTCACCTTCGTGAACATGCTGGGCGGAACCTGGGTCAGCCGTTTGACCACGCTGGGCCTGGTGCTGGTGCTGATCCCGGTGATCGTGACCGCCACCCTCGGCTGGCACTGGTTTGACGCCGCCACCTACCAGGCTAACTGGAATACCTCCGGCACCACCGACGGCCATGCGGTCATCAAAAGCATCCTGCTGTGCCTGTGGGCATTCATCGGCGTGGAGTCCGCGGCGGTCAGCACCGGCATGGTGAAAAACCCGAAACGCACCGTACCGCTGGCGACCATGCTTGGCACCGGTCTGGCGGGCATTATCTACATTGCCGCCACCCAGGTGATCAGCGGCATGTTCCCGGCGTCCGAAATGGCCGCCAGCGGCGCGCCGTTCGCCATCAGCGCCTCGGCGATTATGGGCAACTGGGCCGCACCGATGGTTTCCGCCTTCACCGCCTTCGCCTGCCTGACCTCGCTCGGTTCGTGGATGATGCTGGTCGGCCAGGCCGGGGTGCGCGCCGCCAACGACGGTAACTTCCCGAAAGTGTACGGCGAGCTGGATAAAAACGGCATTCCGAAGAAAGGCCTGCTGCTGGCTGGCTGCAAAATGACCGCGCTGATGGTGCTGATCACCCTGATGAGCTCCGCCGGCGGCAAAGCCTCCGACCTGTTCGGCGAGCTGACCGGCATCGCGGTGCTGCTGACCATGCTGCCTTACTTCTACTCCTGCGTAGACCTGATCCGCTTTGAAGGGGTCAACGTGCGCAACCTGCTGAGCCTGATCGCTTCAGTGTGCGGCTGCGGCTTCTGCTTCATCGCGCTGATGGGCGCCAACTCTTTCGAACTGTCCGGCACCTTTATCATCAGCCTGATTATCCTGATGTTCTACGCCCGGAAAATGAATACCCGCCAGGCTGCCAACGCCGCGGCGGTCGATGAAAACACCACGGCCAAAGCGCACTGATTCGCGTCCGCTGACCGACTGAATTTACCCAGCCCCTTTCTTTCCGACCTGTCAGCCGCGACGGGAAGGGGCTTGCTTTGCCAGGAGAAATGCATATGAACGTTATCGCCATCATGAATCACATGGGTGTCTACTTCAAAGAAGAGCCCATCCGTGAACTGCATCAGGCGCTGGAAAGTCTGGATTTCCGCATCGTTTACCCTAACGATCGCGAAGACCTGCTGAAACTGATCGAGAACAACGCCCGTCTGTGCGGGGTGATCTTCGACTAGGACAAATACAACCTGGAGCTGTGCGAAGAGATCAGCCAACTGAACGAATACATGCCGCTGTACGCATTCGCCAACACCTATTCGACGCTGGACGTCAGCCTGAACGATCTGCGCATGCAGGTGCGCTTCTTCGAGTATGCGCTCGGCGCGGCAACCGACATCGCCGCCAAGATCAAACAGAACACCGACGAGTATATCGACACCATCCTGCCGCCGCTGACCAAGGCGCTGTTCAAATACGTGCGCGAAGGCAAATACACCTTCTGTACGCCGGGCCACATGGGCGGCACCGCGTTCCAGAAAAGCCCGGTGGGCAGCCTGTTCTACGATTTCTTCGGCCCGAACACCATGAAGTCGGATATTTCGATTTCGGTGTCCGAGCTGGGATCGCTGCTGGATCACTCCGGCCCGCACAAAGAGGCGGAAGAGTACATTTCCCGCGTGTTCAACGCCGAACGCAGCTATATGGTGACCAACGGCACCTCCACCGCCAACAAGATCGTCGGCATGTATTCGGCGCCGGCGGGCAGCACGGTGCTGATTGACCGTAACTGCCACAAGTCGCTGACTCACCTGATGATGATGAGCGACATCACGCCGATCTACTTCCGCCCGACCCGCAACGCCTACGGCATCCTCGGTGGTATTCCGCAGAGCGAGTTCCAGCGCGCCACCATCGCCAAACGCGTGAAGGAGACCCCGAACGCCACCTGGCCGGTGCACGCGGTGATCACCAACTCCACCTATGACGGCTTGCTGTACAACACCGACTTTATCAAGAACACCCTGGACGTGAAGTCTATCCACTTCGATTCCGCCTGGGTGCCTTACACCAACTTCCATCCGATCTATAAAGGCAAGTGTGGCATGAGCGGCGGCCGCGTGGAGGGCAAGGTGATCTATGAAACCCAGTCCACCCACAAACTGCTGGCGGCCTTCTCGCAGGCATCGATGATCCACGTGAAGGGCGACATCAACGAAGAAACCTTCAACGAAGCCTACATGATGCACACCACCACTTCGCCGCACTACGGCATTGTGGCCTCGACCGAAACCGCCGCGGCGATGATGAAAGGCAACGCCGGCAAGCGCCTGATCCACGGCTCTATCGAACGCGCGATCAAGTTCCGTAAAGAGATCAAACGCCTGAAAGTCGAATCCGACGGCTGGTTCTTCGACGTCTGGCAGCCGGAGCACATCGATGAGCCGGAGTGCTGGCCGCTGCGCTCTGACAGCGCCTGGCACGGTTTCAAGAATATCGACAATGAACACATGTACCTCGATCCGATCAAGGTCACCATTTTGACGCCGGGGATGAGCAAGGAAGGCGAGATGCAGCCATTCGGCATCCCGGCCAGCATCGTGGCGAAATACCTCGACGAGCGCGGCATCATCGTCGAGAAAACCGGGCCGTACAACCTGCTGTTCCTGTTCAGCATCGGCATCGACAAAACCAAGGCGCTCAGCCTGCTGCGTGCGATGACCGACTTCAAACGCTCGTTCGACCTGAACCTGCGGGTGAAAAACATGCTGCCTTCGCTGTATCAGGAAGCGCCTGATTTCTATGAAAACATGCGCATTCAGGATCTGGCACAGAACATTCACCGCCTGGTGGAGCAACACAACCTGCCGGACCTGATGTACCGCGCGTTCGAAGTGCTGCCAACCATGGTGATGAATCCGTACCAGGCGTTCCAGAAAGAGCTGCACGGCGAAGTGGAAGAGGTCTATCTGGAAGAGATGGTCGGTAAGGTCAACGCCAATATGATCCTCCCATACCCGCCGGGCGTGCCGCTGGTGATGCCGGGCGAAATGCTGACCGAGGAGAGCCGGCCGGTGCTGGAGTTCCTGCAGATGCTGTGCGAAATCGGCGCGCATTATCCGGGCTTTGAAACCGACATTCATGGCGCCTACCGTCAGGCGGACGGACGTTATCGGGTGAAAGTGCTGAAGGCGAAATAACCGCAGCCAATCACAGGGGAGGCCTCGCGCTTCCCCTTTGTCGTTCACCGACTGATGGGAGACCACCATGAAAACACCCTCACAGCCGCGCGCAATCTACTATGTCGTAGCGATACAAATTTGGGAATATTTCAGCTTTTACGGCATGCGTGCGTTACTGATCCTCTATCTGACCCACCAACTCGGCTATACCGACAGCCGCGCCATCGATCTCTACAGCGCTTACGCTTCGTTAGTTTACGTCACTCCGATTCTTGGCGGCTGGCTCGCCGACCGCCTGCTGGGCAACCGCGTCGCGGTGATCGCCGGCGCGGCGCTGATGACCCTGGGGCATATCGTGCTCGGCCTGAGCGCGGTTTCTGCCCAGTCGCTCTATCTGGCGCTGGCGATCATCATCTGCGGTTACGGCCTGTTCAAATCCAATATCAGCTGCCTGCTGGGCGAGCTGTATCCGGCCCAGGATCCGCGGCGCGAAGGGGGCTTCTCGCTGCTGTACGCCGCCGGCAACGTCGGTTCCATTTTGGCGCCGATCGCCTGCGGGCTGGCGGCCGAGCGCTATGGTTGGCACGTCGGCTTTGCGTTGGCCGGGATCGGCATGTTCGCCGGCCTGGCGATCTTCCTGCTGGGTGGGCGTCATTTCCGCCACACTCGCGGCGTGAATGCCCCGCTGATGCGCGCCAGAAGCCTGGGCCTGCCGCACTGGGGCTGGCTGTTGGCGGCGTTGCTGGCATCGCCGCTGTTCTTCACGCTGTTGTTTATGCGCGACTGGGCCGGCTATTTGCTCGGGCTGGTGTGCGTGGCGGCGGTGGCGCTGGTGGCGCGCATTATGCTGCGCGCGGACGCCGGCCAGCGCCGGGGGCTGTGGCAGATCGTGGTGTTGATGCTGTTGGGCACGCTGTTCTGGGCCTTTGCCCAGCAGGGCGGCAGCTCCATCAGCCTGTTTATCGACCATTTCGTCGACCGGCGCTGGTTCGGCTGGACGGTGCCGACCGCCTTGTTCCAGTCGGTTAACGCTTGCGCGGTGATGCTGGGCGGCGTGGCGCTGGCATGGCTGGCGAGCGGCGATGGCGACCGCACGCTGCGCATCTGGTGCAAGTTCGCCTTCGGTCTGCTGTTGATCGGCGTCGGCTTTACGCTGATGGCGCTTAATACGCGGCTGCACGGGCCGGGGTCGATGGGGCTGATGATCGCCGGCCTGGCGGTGATGGGCTTCGCCGAACTGTTTATCGATCCGGTGGCGATGGCGCAGATCACCCGGCTGAATATCCCCGGCGCCACCGGCGTGTTGACCGGCATCTATATGCTGGCGACCGGTTCTATCGCCAACTACCTGGCGGGCATCATCGCCAATCAGACCGCCGAAGATCACCTCGAGGGGGCGGCGATGCAGGCGTATGGCCGCATTTTCGCCCAGATCGGCTGGGGAGCGGCCGGGTGCGCGCTGGCGGTGATCGCGGCGCTGGGCGGCTGGTGGCTGCTGACGCGACGCCAGGCTCGGACGGTTAATGCTTGATTGATGACGGTAGGCGGGGTTAACGTGCAGCTATGTAGAAGTGACAAAGCCTACCGATGGATACTGATCAATTAACGACGCGGGTGGCAGACCAGTTGGGCGCACAGCAGCGGTTGCTGGTGGCGTTCAGCGGCGGTCTGGATTCCAGCGTGCTGCTGCATCTGCTGGCGGAATTGCGCCGCCAACGTCCGGCATTGCAGCTGCGCGCGCTGCACGTGCATCATGGCCTGAGCGTTTTCGCCGATCGCTGGGTTGAGCATTGCCGCCGCCAGTGCGCCGACTGGCAGGTTCCGCTGACGGTGACGCACGTACAGGTGGACGCCCGTCAGGGCGGCATCGAAGCGGCGGCGCGAGCGGCGCGCTATGCCGCCTTCAGCGCAGCATTGGCGGAGGGTGAAGCGCTGCTCACCGCCCAACACCTCGACGATCAAAGCGAAACCTTTCTGCTGGCGCTCAAGCGCGGCAGCGGGCCGGCGGGGTTGTCGGCGATGGCGGCGCGCGCCACGCTGGGCGAGCACCTGCTGTTGCGGCCGCTGCTGGGCTGCTCGCGTCAAACGCTGGAAAATTACGCGCAACGCCACGGCTTGGCCTGGATAGACGACGACAGCAATCAGGACACGCGCTTCGATCGCAATTTCCTGCGGTTGCAGGTGTTGCCGCAGCTCAATCAACGTTGGCCGCACTTCGCCTCGGCGGTGGCGCGCAGCGCCAGCCTGTGCGCCGAACAGGAGCAATTGTTGGACGAGCTGCTGGCGGAACCGCTGCAAAGCCTGTTGGCGGCGGATCGCTCATTGGCGATCGACGGTTTGACGGCCTGTTCGCCGGTGCGGCGCTTCGCTCTGTTGCGGCGCTGGATCGCATTGTTCAACGTTACCATGCCGGCGCGTGAGCAGTTGCAGCGTCTGTGGGAGGAGGTGGCGCTCAGCCGGGAAGATGCCGAACCGCAGCTGCAGCTCGGCGCCTATCAGATCCGCCGTTTCCGCGGCCGGCTGCACCTGTTGCCGCCGCTGGCGGCGCTGCGCGATGTGCACCTGCCCTGGCACCCTGACGAGACGCTGACGCTGCCGGACGGACTGGGGCGGCTGATCGCCGGCGAGGGCGAGCAGGCGCTGCGCGCGCCGCTGCCATCGCAGCAGATCAGTATTCGTTTCGGCGGCGTGCAGGGCGCGGTGCGTATCGTGGGGCGCGCCCATTCGCGGCCGATAAAAAAACTGTGGCAGGAGCTGGGTATTCCCCCCTGGCAGCGTGAACGCATCCCGTTGATTTACTATGATGAGCAGCTGATCGCCGCGCTGGACGTATTTGTCTGTGAGGCGGGGCAGGTGCCGGAAGGTGAACGCCCGTGGCGACTGCGCTGGGAAAAAAATCATAATCGCGAGGAGCACTGATGAAGTTAGTGGGGATCACGCTGTTGGCCGCCGGCCTGTTCAGCCTGCCGGCGTTGGCGGCGGGGGATGCGGCCGCCGGTCAGGCGAAAGCCGCCGCTTGTGCGGCGTGCCACGGCGCGCAGGGCAAGGTGACGGTGCCGATGTACCCGAATCTGGCCGGACAGAACGCCATGTATCTGCAGCATGCATTGCAGGCGTACAAGAAAGGGGAGCGCAACGGCGGCCAGGCCGAGGTGATGAAGGCCTATGTGTCGGGGCTGTCGGATGACGATATCGCCGATCTGGCGGCCTATTACGCCAGCCTGAAGCCGTAAATGACGAGGGCAGCCGTTGGGCTGCCCTGTTGGGATGGGGTTACCGCTGCTCAGTCCGACAGGCTGACGACCACGGTACCGATTTCCGGATGACTGAAACTGCTGATATGGTCCAGGCGCAGGTCGCGCTGCTGGCCGTTCTGTTCGATGGTCAGATACTCAACGCGTTTCTTTTGCAGCAGGTCGATCGCCTTGGCCTCGATCACTTCTCCGTCGCGTAACTCCAGCTTCAGAATAAGTTTATGCTGACAGGCGAGTTCCAGGTTGTCGTAGTCATCGCAATTGATGGGTTGGTACTCATCATTCATCAACATAGTCGCTCACCAATAAGTTAGCGGCGGCAAAGGCCGCCTGTTCCCTAACGGAGGACGGTAGCGCATCGTTCGCTGCGACATCGTCCAATGCCTTTAACGCACAAGCCAGCGCATCAGGCACGTAGCCAAGATCTCCACTGCCAATCTCGGCGTAAGTACGGCGTACTAACTCCACAGAATTGATGCACAGTTTCCTCCATATGAACCTCTGCATCATCAAGACTACTATCGCGATGAGGCGCAGGCTCTCGGAGTTTTATCCTATCCTAGACGACTATAGCACAGCTGTTATGGAGTTATCAGCACCCCGGCACGCCTTTCGCACTGCCGCAGCCTGGCCGCGCTGGCGGGGTTTGGCCCTGATCAAGTACACTGTCGCCGGATAATAACGAGGTCACCCATGGCGCTGAAAGCAACCATTTATAAAGCCGCGGTCAATATTGCTGATATGGATCGTCACTTCTACCACGACGCCACGCTGACGCTGGCGCAACACCCGTCCGAAAACGAGCAGCGCATGATGCTGCGCCTGTTGGCCTGGATCTGTCATGCCGACGAGCGGCTGGTGTTCACCAAAGGGCTGAGCGCCGACGACGAGCCGGAGATCTGGCAGCGCAACGACCACAACGGGCTGGAAATGTGGATCGAGATGGGATTGCCCGACGAAAAACGCATCCGCAAGGCCTGCAACCAGTCGCCGCGCGTGGTCTTGTACGCTTACGGCGAGCGCGCCGCGCACGTGTGGTGGCAGGCGATGCAGGGAAAAGTGGCCGGCTACAAGAACCTGAGCGTGCGCTTCCTCGATGACGAACAGCTGGCGCGCCTGACGGCATTGGCCAGCCGCACCATGACGCTGCAGGCGACGCTGCAGGAGGGAACTATTTGGCTGTCCGATGCTCAGAATAGTCTGGAAATCCAGTTTGCCGAGTGGCAGCGGCACAGGTGTGACCGGTGCGGAACTGTCAAGAAACGTCGCCATACCGGATAATGAGCTTGAGTTGACGGCGATCCGCGCGCAGGGCGCGGGCGGCCAGCACGTGAACAAAACCTCAACGGCGATCCATTTGCGCTTTGACATTCGGGCCTCCAGCCTGCCAGAGTATTATAAGGAAAGGCTGCTGGCGCTGAATCACCATCTAATTACCGCCGATGGCGTGGTGATTATCAAGGCGCAAGAGTATCGCAGTCAGGAATTGAATCGCGAAGCGGCGTTGGCCAGGCTGGCCGCGCTGATTCGGCAGGCGATGGTGGTGGAAAAAACGCGCAAGGCGACCAAGCCGACGAAAGGGGCGAAATTGCGCCGTTTGGAAGGCAAGGCGCGTAAAGGCGCCACCAAGGCGCTGCGCGGCAAGGTTCGCACTTAGGAATACATGAACACAGTAGAAGAATACCTGTGACGAAAATTACGGTAGCCCTGTTCTTGGCGGCAGGCGCACTCTCGTTGTTGGGATGCAACAATCATTATCAGCCGAAGGAACAACCGCTGCAGGCGATGCCGCAGAGTTATCAAGGATTGTTGCCTTGCGCCGATTGCGGCGGGCTGGATACGGCGCTGTTCCTGGATGAAGACGGCACCTTTGTGCTGCAGGAAACCTATCGCGGCACTAAAGACGGCGATCAGACCTTTGCCGACTATGGCAAATGGGCGCGCACTGCGGATAAGCTGGTGCTGACCGACAGCACCGGTGAAAAACGTTACTTCCGTCCGGTGGGCAAGAGCCTGGAGATGCTGGATCGCAGCGGCGCGCCGATCGAGTCCAAGCTGAATTACCGTCTGGAGCCGGTCGAAAAGCCGTTGCCTAAAACGCCAATGGTGATGAAAGGCAGTTATACCTATATGGCGGATGCGGCAGTCTTCAAGGACTGCGCCACCGGCATCACTTTCCCGGTGGATAACAACATCGCGCTGGAGCAAGGTTACGCCAAGGCCAATAAGACTGCCGGCGAGCCGGTGTTCCTGACTTTCAACGCGCACTTCAGCGTGCAGCCGTCGATGGAAGAGGGGCAGATTGAAAAAGCGGTGGTGCCGGACGGCAAGATCGCGTTCGACCGCAGCAAAAGCTGCAGCAGCAAGTAACGCGTTTCGGATATAAAAAAACCCGCCTAGGCGGGTTTTTTATTCTCTGGCGATCGGCGCTCAGCGTTTGATCTGGCCCAGCAGGAAATCAACGATTTCGCCGGTTTTGATCATTTGCTTCTCGCCGACGCGGCGGTTCTTGTACTCGATCTCTTCGTTATCGAGGTTACGATCGCCGATAACGACAGAGTGCGGCACGCCGATCAGCTCCATATCCGCGAACATCACGCCCGGACGCTCTTTGCGGTCATCGAGGATCACGTCGATGCCGTGGGAACGCAGGGTGTTGTACAGCTCTTCTGCCAGCGCCTGTACGCGGAACGACTTGTGCATGTTCATCGGCAGGATCGCCACCTGGAACGGCGCGATGGCGTCCGGCCAGATGATGCCGCGTTCGTCGTGGTTCTGCTCGATGGCGGCGGCCACGACGCGCGTGACCCCGATGCCGTAGCAACCCATGGTCAGCACCTGGTTGCGGCCGTCTTCACCCTGCACGGTCGCTTTCATCGCTTCCGAGTACTTGGTGCCGAGCTGGAAGATATGGCCCACTTCGATGCCGCGTTTGATCAGCAGCGTACCCTGACCGTCCGGGCTGGCGTCGCCTTCCACCACGTTACGGATATCGGCCACCTGCGGCAGCGGCAGATCGCGCTCCCAGTTGATGCCGAAGTAGTGTTTGCCGTCAACGTTGGCGCCGGCGCCGAAATCGCTCATCGCCGCCACGCTGCGGTCGGCTACCACCGGCATCGGCAGCTTGACTGGGCCAAGCGAGCCTGGGCCGGCGCCGACGATGGCGCGGATCTCTTCTTCGGTGGCGAAGGTCAGCGGCGCGGCAACCTGCGCCAGCTTCTCGGCCTTGACTTCGTTCAGTTCGTGATCGCCGCGCACCAGCAGGGCGAGCAGCTTGTGGCCGCTCTCTTCGGTGGCGCGCACCATCAGCGTCTTCACGGTTTTTTCCACCGGCAGCTGGAATTGCTCGACCAGCTCGGCGATGGTTTTGGCGTTCGGCGTATCCACCAGGCGCAGCTCTTCGCTGGCTGCGGCGCGCGGCTCTGCCGGCGCGACCGCTTCCGCCAGCTCGATGTTGGCGGCGAAATCGGAACCGGTGGAGAACACGATATCGTCTTCACCGCTCTGCGCCAGCACCTGGAATTCGTGCGAGGCGCTGCCGCCGATCGAGCCGGTATCCGCCTGCACCGGGCGGAAATCCAGGCCCATGCGGCTGAAGATTTTGCTGTACGCTTCGTACATCGCGTCGTAAGTCCCCTGCAGAGACCCTGTGAGTGTGGAAGGAGTAGGCATCCTTCATCAGGAACTCACGGGAACGCATCACGCCGAAACGCGGGCGCACTTCATCACGGAACTTGGTCTGGATCTGGAAGAAGTTCAGCGGCAGCTGCTTGTACGAGCTGATCTCGTTGCGGATCAGATCGGTGATCACTTCTTCATGCGTTGGGCCCAGCACGAACGGACGATCGCCGCGGTCGACGAAGCGCAGCAGCTCGGGGCCGTATTGCTCCCAACGGCCGCTTTCCTGCCACAGATCGGCAGGCTGAACCACCGGCATGGAAACTTCGATCGCGTTAGCATTGTTCATTTCTTCGCGAACGATGTTTTCAACCTTCTTCAGAACGCGCAGGCCGGTCGGCAGCCAGGTGTAAAGACCGGAGGCCAGCTTGCGGATCATCCCGGCGCGCAGCATCAGCTGGTGGCTGATCACTTCGGCGTCGGCAGGTGTCTCCTTCAGTGTGGAGAGCAGATATTGGCTAGTACGCATGGTGTTTTGGTTCCGTTAGAACTGCAAATTGCATCGGGCTGCCAGAGTGGCGGCCAAAAGTGACAAAAGTGGTTTAGTTTACCAGCGCGAGCGGGTCGCCAAAAGAGAGGCGGCGGAATTTTAACGCGGGTCGAGCGCCAACACTTCGGTGTGGCCGTCCACGACACGCCAGCGCACGTTGAAATCCAACAGCCAGACGGCGTAATCCCGTTCGATGTCCTCTCCTTTACGATAGGCGGGACGGGGGTCTTGCGCCAGCACCTGGCTGATAAAACGCCTTAATTGCGGGTAGCGCGCCTGATGTTGCTGCAGCTGTTGCTCGGCCTGCGGTGCGAAACGCACCGGCATATCGCCGGCGGGCGCGGCCTGGGCAAAGCCGGCGCGGGCCTGCGGCTGGCTCTCGGCGAACGGCAGATAAGGCTTGATGTCCACCACCGGGGTGCCGTCGACCAGGTCGAGGCTGCCCAGTTCCAGCGCCACTTCACCGTTTTTCACCCGCACGCCCTTCAGCTCAATGAGCGACATGCCGAGCGGGTTGGGGCGGAAGGTGGAGCGGGTGGCGAACACGCCCATGCGGGCATTGCCGCCTAAACGCGGCGGACGCACCGTCGGGCGCCAGCCGCCTTCCATGGTTTGATGGAAAATGAACATCACCCACAGATGGCTGAAATCGCTGAGGCCGCGCACCGCTTCCGCCTGGTTGTAAGGCGGCAGCAGCAGCAGTTCGCCGCCGCCGTCTTCGACCAGCCCCGGTTGGCGGGGCACGGCGAATTTTTCTTTATAGGGCGAGCGGATCACGCCGATCTGCTCGAAAACGAATTCGGTCATTTGGACGAGACGTTAAGCGCCGAGCCCTGGCAAACGGCCTGCTGGTAACAACCGGCGACGCCGCTGACAATCTGGCAGTCGTGCAGCAGCACGGCGTTGGCCTTCATGTAAGACGCACGGATTTGCATGCGTTTACGGGCGGTGGCCAGATTTGGTGGAGAGTCTTGCACGGTGGTTTGGCACGATTCGCCGGACACTTCACCCAGATCGCGGAACGGCTTGCCCACGAGCTCTTCTGCACTTTTATACAGTTTTACCGGAGCGGGGCGGGCGGCCGGCGTGGTCTTGGCCGGAGCGGTGCTGGTCGGCTTGCTGGTGCTGCTTGTTGAGGACGGCGCGATACGCTGCGATGAACATCCGGCCAGCGCGAGCGCTAACAAACAGAGAGGTAAAACACGCATTGAGATTCCTCTGCCTTAATGAAAGTGGCGCTATTGAAGCAAGCTATGGCGGAAATAACAAGACGGGCCTTGGCCCGTCTTGCAATTATAGGAATAAAATGGGTGAATAAGCGCTTACCAGCCTTTCACCGCACCGCCGTTGAAGATTTTGTTGGCGGCGGCGTCAACGTCGTCAGACTGATAGGCCTGCACGAATTTCTTCACGTTTTCCGCATCTTTGTTATCTTCGCGCGCAACCAGCAGGTTGACGTAAGGTGAGTCTTTATCTTCCACGAACAGACCGTCTTTCGCCGGCGTCAGGCCGATCTGGCTGGCGTAGGTGGTATTGATCACCGCCAGCGCGATCTGCTGATCGTCCAGAGAGCGCGGCAGCTGAGGCGCTTCCAGCTCAACCAGTTTCAGGTTTTTCGGGTTCTCGGTCACGTCCAGCACGGTCGGCAGCAGGCCAACGCCGTCTTTCAGTTTGATCAGACCGACTTTTTGCAGCAGCAACAGCGAACGGCCCAGGTTGGTCGGATCGTTCGGCAGCGCGATCTGAGAGCCCTCTTTCAGTTCGTCCAGCGATTTGATTTTCTTGGAGTAACCGGCGATCGGGTAAACAAAGGTGTTGCCGACCGGCACCAGCTTGTAGCCGCGATCTTTGATTTGCTGATCCAGATATGGCTTGTGCTGGAAAGCGTTCAGGTCGATATCGCCTTTGCTCAACGCTTCGTTAGGCAACACGTAGTCGTTGAAGGTGACCAGTTCAACGTCCAGACCGTATTTCTCTTTCGCCACTTTCTGCGCCACTTCAGCCACTTGCTGCTCTGCGCCGACGATTACGCCGACCTTGATGTGGTTCGGATTCTTTTCATCCTGGCCACAGCCCGCCAGAGCCAGCGTGCCGATCAGTGCGCCAATTGTCGCGATGGATTTAAATGTTAACGACATATCCCTTCCTCATTAGACTCGCATTAATATGCGGTGAAATTATTTATGGGTAACGGCTTTGACGATGCGATCGCCGCAGAATTGGATCAGATAAACCAAAACTACCAGTAATACTAATACGGTATTCATAACTGTGGCGTTATAACCGATATAACCGTATTGGTAACCGATTTGGCCCAGACCACCGGCGCCGACCGCGCCGCCCATGGCGGAGTAGCCCACCAGGGTGATCAGGGTGATGGTCGCGGCGTTGACCAGGCCCGGCAGGGCTTCCGGCAGCAACACTTTCTTGATGATCTGCATCGGCGTGGCGCCCATGGCGCGCGCCGCTTCCACCAGACCGGACGGGATCTCCAGCAGGGCGTTTTCCACCATGCGCGCGATGAACGGCGCGGCGCCGACGGTCAGCGGCACGATGGCCGCCTGCAGGCCGATCGAGGTACCGACGATCATGCGGGTAAACGGAATCATCCAAACCAGCAGGATGATGAACGGGATGGAACGGAAGATGTTCACCAGCCCGGACAGGATCTTATACAGCGAATTGTTGGCGATGATCTGCCCCGGGCGGGTGACATACAGCAGCACGCCTACCGGCAGGCCGAGCACGAAACCGAAGAAGCCGGAGACAAAGGTCATCATGACGGTTTCCCACACGCCACGCGCCATCAACCACATCATTGCCTCAGACATAACCCAGAACCTCTACTTTTACCTGATTTTCTTGCAGGAACTTAATCGTCGCCAGCGCGTCTTCGTCGCTGCCGTGCAGCTCCGCCAGCATCACGCCGAATTTTACGCCGCCGGCATAATCCATCTGGGCGCTGATAATGTTGTTGTTCACGTTGAAGCGGCGAGCGGCTTCAGACAGCAGCGGCGCATCGACCGATTGACCGGTGAACTCCAGGCGCAGCAGCGGCTGACGGTCGCCCTGGCGCTCCGGCGACAGGCGCGCGGCGTAGTCGTCCGGAATATCCAGATGCAGCGTGGACTGAATGAACTGCTGGGCCAGCGGGGTTTTCGGGTGTGAGAACACTTCGCTGACGCTGTCTTTTTCGATCAGCTGCCCCTGGCTGATGACCGCGACCTGGTCGCAGATGCGTTTCACCACGTCCATTTCATGGGTGATGAGCAGAATGGTCAGACCCAGACGGCGGTTGATGTCTTTCAGCAGTTCCAGGATGGAACGGGTGGTGGCCGGATCCAACGCGCTGGTGGCTTCGTCGCACAGCAGCACTTTGGGATTGCTGGCCAGCGCACGGGCGATCGCCACGCGCTGTTTCTGGCCGCCGGACAGATTGGCCGGGTAGGCGTCGTGTTTGTCCGCCAGGCCGACCAGCTCCAGCAGTTCGGTCACGCGCTTTTTGATCTCGGCGCGCGACGTATTGTCCAGTTCCAGCGGCAGCGCCACGTTGCCGAACACCGTGCGGGAAGAGAGCAGGTTGAAGTGCTGGAAGATCATGCCGATTTGGCGACGGGCGCGCGTCAGTTCGCTTTCCGACAGAGACGTCAGATCCTGGCCATCGACCAGCACCTGGCCGGAGGTCGGGCGCTCAAGCATGTTGGCGCAGCGAATCAGCGTGCTTTTGCCGGCGCCGGAAGATCCGATAACGCCATAGATTTGCCCGGCAGGGACGTGAAGGGTCACGTCAGAGAGCGCGGTAATGGTGCGCGAACCCTGCTGGAACACTTTAGTGATGTTAGAAAGTTTAATCATATTCTTCTTATTTTAGCGTGGTTGCCCGTGGCTAGATAAAAGTAAACCTCGGCGTGGAACCAAGGTATGGATCAGATGTTAAGGCGTCTAGACGTCTAAGTCAACGACCAGCGACGTTCTCCGGCGTTCTCAGTGCGGGGTAAAACATGCGATACTGTCAGCGTATTCAGCCCCTCAGGAGCAAAGCGGTGACACAAAGCGTTCCAGCAATTTTTCTCGATCGTGACGGTACGATTAACGTTGACCATGGTTATGTCCATGAAATCGACAACTTCCACTTTATTGACGGCGTGATTGACGCCTGTCGCGAACTCAAAAAGATGGGGTTCGCGCTGGTGATGGTGACCAACCAGTCGGGCATTGCGCGCGGCAAGTTCAGCGAAGACCAGTTTATGTACCTGACCGAGTGGATGGACTGGTCGCTGGCCGATCGCGACGTCGACTTCGACGGCATCTATTTCTGCCCGCATCATCCTGAGGCGGTAGTGGAAGAGTATCGTCAGGTCTGTGACTGCCGTAAACCGCAGCCGGGCATGCTGCTGCAAGCGCAGCAGGAATTGAACATCGATATGGCCGCTTCTTATATGGTGGGCGATAAACCGGAAGACATGCAGGCGGCGATCGCGGCCGGCGTCGGCACCAAGGTGCTGGTGCGTACCGGCAAGCCGGTGACGGAGCAGGGCGAAAAGCTGGCCGATTGGGTGCTAAATAGCCTGGCGGACCTGCCGGCAGCCATCAAAAAGCGGGTTTAATAGGCGTTACGAATGAATAGTGAGCGGTCAGATAAAAAATGCATATTAACGCTTGTCATTCTGAACCGGCTCCCTATAATGCGCCTCCATCGACACGGCGCAAGTGATTCACTTCACACAGCGGCCGGGAAGAAAGAGAAAAAATCCTGAAAATTAGGGTTGACTCTGAAAGAGGAAAGCGTAATATACGCCACCTCGAGTTAGCAAGCGAAAGCGCCTAACTCACTGCTCTTTAACAATTTATCAGACAATCTGTGTGGGCACTCCACAAGACGATATCCAGCATCTTCGGATGCAAAAAAATATCAAGTCTTGAAGAGTGACTAACTGAAGTAAAATTCATGCAGTAAATCTTTGAGCAACGCACTCGAGTGGTAAGCAAAATCAAGCTTTTAATTGAAGAGTATAGATCAGGCTCAGATGAACGCAGACGGCAGGCTTAACACATGCAAGTCGAGCGGTACACAGGGGAGCTTGCTCCCTGGGTGACCGAGCGGCGGACGGGTGAAGTAATGTCAGGAACTGCCTGATGGAGGGGGAAAACTACTGGAAACGGTAGCTAATAACGCGCATAACGTCGCAAGACCAAAGATGGGACCTTCCCGGCCTCTTGCCATCAGATGTGCCCGATGGGATTAGCATAGTAGTGGGGTAATGGCTCACCAAGGCGACGATCCCTAGCTGGTCTGAGAGGATACCAGCCACACTGGAACAGAGACACGGTCCAGACTCCTACTGGAGGCATCAGTGGGGAATATTGCACAATGGGCGCAAGCCTGATGCAGCCATGCCGCGTTGTGAAGAAGCCTTCGGTAGTAAAGCACTTTCCAGCGAGGAGGAAGGTGGTGAGCTTAAATACTTTCATCAATTGACGTTACTCGCAGAAGAAGCACCAGCTAACTCCGTGCCAGAGCCGCGGTAATACGGAAGGTGCTAGCGTTATTCGAATTACTGGGCGTAAAGCGCACGCAGGCGGTTTGTTTAAGTCTGATGTAAATCCCCGGGCTCAACCTGGGAACTGCATTTGAAACTGGCAAGCAGAGTCTCGTAGAGGGGGTAGAATACCAGGGGTAGCGGTGAAATGCGTAGAGATCTTGGAGGAATACCGGTGGCGAAGACGCCCCCTGGACGAAGACAGACGCTCAGGTGCGAAAGCGGGGGAGCAAACAGAATAGATACCCTGGTAGTCCACGTGTATACGATGTCGATTTGGAGGTTTGCCCTTGAGGCGTGGCTCCGATCTAACGCGTTAAATCGCCGCCTGGGGAGTACGCTGCGCAAAGGTTAAAACCAAAAATGAATTTGCGGGGGCCCGCACAAGCGTTGGAGCATGGTGGTTTAATTCGATGCAACGCGAATAACTTACCTACTCTTGACATCCAAGAACTTAGCAAGATGCTTTGGTGCCTTCGGGAAACTCTGAGACAGGTGCTGCATGCTGTCCCCGTCATCTCGTGTTGTGAATGTTGGTTTAAGGTCCCGCCAACGACGCAACCCTTATCCTTTGTTGCCACGGTTCGGCCGGGAACTCAAAGGAGAACTGCCATGATAAACTGGAGTAAGGTGGATGACGACAAGTCCTCATGGCACTTACGAGTTGGGCTTACACACTGCTACAATGGCGAAGAAAGAGGAAGCGACCTCGCGAGAGCAAGCGGACCTCATAAAGTACGTCGTCGTCCGGATTGGAGTCTGCAACTCGACTCCCATGAAGTCGGATCGCTTAGTAATCGTAGATCATAATGCTACGGTGATACTTCCCGTGCCTTGTAACACCGCCCGTCACACCCATGGGATTGGGTTTCAATAGAAGTAGGTAGCTTAACCTTCGGAGGCGCTTACCACTTTGTGATTCTATGACTGGGGTGAAGTCGTAACAGGTAACCGTAGGGGAACCTGCGGTTTGATTCACCTCCTTAACCTAAGATATTAAGATCTAGTGGCTTGCTCACACAGATTGTCTGAAAGAAAGTAACGAGTCAAGAATACCATAAGGCTTGTAGCTCCAGTGGATAGAGCGCACCCCCTGATAAGGTGAGGTACGGTGGTTCAAGATCCACTCAGGCCTACCACACCTTCTCGGAGTGTAACGGTACTGCGCGTGACTGTATGGGGCTATAGCTCAGCTGGGAGAGCGCCTCCTTGCACGCAGGAGGTCAGCGGTATCGAATCCCGCTTAGCTCCACCATATAGTTCCGGTATTTCAATACTTTCAGAGTGTATTTGCGACAGTATGCTGCGAAGTATTTTGCTCTTTAACAAACTGGAAACAAGCTGAAAATTGTAAACATGAGCGGCTTGACATTTATCCTCCGAGAATAACCGGTATGAAGAGTATCCTGTCATAGTGTCCTTCTCAAATGTTTGCAGCGCTAACGATGGAAACATCATCGGTTGTGAGGTTAAGTGACTAAGCATACACGGTTGGATGCCTGCAGTCAGAGGCGATGAAGGGCGGCTAACTGAGAAAAGCGTCCGGTAAGTGATATGAACCGTTTATAACCGGCGATTACCCGAATGGGGGAAAAAAAACCCAGTTTTTTGTGTTTCGACACCCTATCATGTCATGAATACATAGTGGCATGAGGCGAACCGGGGGAACTGAAACATCAAATACCCTCCGCGGAGGAAAGAAATCAACCGAGAATTCCCCCAGTATCGGCGAGCGAACTGGGGGGAGCCCATAACCTGAATCGGCTGTGTGTTAGTGAAGCGTCTGAAAGTCGAGCAGCAAAGGGTGATATCCCCCCCCGTACACTAAAATGCACGGTCTTGGTTTCGATGAGTAGGGCGGGACACGTGACTCCTGTTCTGAATATGGGGGTACCAACCTCCCAAGGCTAAATACTCCTGACTGACCGTAGTGAACCATACCGTGAGGGAAAAGGGGGCGAAAAGAACAACCCGCCGGCGAGGGAGTGGAAATTGAAACGAATCCGTGTACGTACAAGCAGTGGAGCAACTTCGAGGTGTGACTGCGTACCTTTTGTATAATGGTCAGCACTTTCTTTTGTAAGCAAGGTAATCCGTATAGGGGACCGTAGGGAAACCGAGTCTTCACTGGGCGAATAGTTGCAAGGTAGAGACCCCGAAACCCGTGAATCTAGCCATGGGCAGGTGAATGTGGGTAACACTAACTTGAGGACCGAACCGACTAATTTGAAACAATTAGCGATGACTTTGTGTGCGGGGGTGAAAGGCCAATCAAACCGGAGATAGCTGTTCTCCCCAATGGAGCTATTTAGGTAGCGCCTCGTGAACTCATCATCGGGTAGAGCACTGTTTTTCTGGCTATGGGGCCAACCCGGCTTACCAAACCGATGCAAACTCCGAATACCCTGAAGAATGTTTATACACGGGAGACACACGCGGGTGCGAACGCGTCCTGCTGAAGAGGGAAACACCCAGACCGCCATCTAAGGTCCCCAAAGTCATTGTTAAGTGGGAAACGATGTGGAAAGGCATATACCGTCCAGGAGTTGGCTTGTACACCATCATTTAAAAAGAAAGCGTACTAGCCACTGTCGAGTTCGGCCTGCGCTAAGAAGAACGGGGCTAAACCATAGCCCCGAAGCAGCTGCACGACCGCTTAGGGCTGTTGTTGGGTAGGGAGCGTTCTCTGTAAGCCGTTTGAAGGTGGCCTGTAGGGTTGCTGGAGGAATCAGAAGTGCGAATGCTGACATAAGTAGACGATAAAGCGGGTGAAAAGCCCGCTCTCCGGGTAGACCAAGGGTTCCTGTCCAACGTTAATCGGGCAGGGTGAAGTCGACCCGTCTAAGTGCGATGTGAAAAATCGTAGTCGAGGGAAACATGTAATATTGCCTGTACTTGGTTGTTACTGCGAAGGGGGACGGAAAGGTCTAGGCTAGCCGGGCGACGGTTGTATATCCGGATTCAGCGTGGTATGGGGGTGATGACCTGGTAAATCCGGTTGCATACTAACCCTGTTGCTGGAAATGACGGATGCACTACGGTGCAGAAGGAATTTGATGCCCTGCTACCAGAAAATCCTCTAAGCTTCCAGGTAACATTAAATCGTACCCCAAACCGACACCGGGGTCAGGTAGAGAATACCAAGGCGCTTGATAAACTCGGGTGAAGAACTAGGCAAAATGGTGCCGTAAACTTTCGGGATAATGCACGCTGGCATGAAGGTGATCCCTTTGCTGAAGAGCTGAAGCCAGTCGAAGATACCATCTGGCAGCACACTGTTTAATACAAACACAGCACTGATGCAAAACACGAAAGTGGAACGTATATCGGTTTGACGCCATGCCCGTTGCTGGAAGGTTAATTGATGGGGTCAGCCGCAAGGCGAAGCTCTTGATCGAAATGCCCCATAAACGGCGTCCGCGTAACTCTAACGGTCCTAAGCTAGCGAACTTCCTTGTCGGGTAAGTTCCGACCTGCACGACAGCTAATGATGTCCATCTGTCTCCACCCGAACTCAGTGAAATTGAACTCTGCTGAGTAAGATGCAGTGTACCCGCGGCAAGACGGAAAGACCCCGTGAACCATTACATATAGCTTGACACTGAACATTGAGCCTTTGAAGTGTAGGATAGGTGGGCGGCTTTGAAGCGGACGCCCAGTCTGCGTGAGCCATCCTTGAAATACCACCCTTGTAAATGTTTGATGTTTCTAACTTCGGCCCCATAATCAGGGGTGAGGACAGTGTCTGGTGGGTAGTTTTGACTGGGGCGGTCCTCCTCCCCGAAAGAGTAACGGAGAGCACGAAGGTTAGCTAATCACGTCGGACATCGTGAGGTTAAGTGCAAAGCAAGCTAGCTTTACTGCGATAGTTGACCGGCTCGCAGGTACGAAAGTAGGTTCTAGTGATCCGGTGGTTCTGAATGAAGGGCCATCGCTGGATCAACGGATACAAGAACTCCGGTGATAACAGTCTGATAACCGCCCAAAGTTCTATCGACGGCGGTGAATTGCACCTCGATGTCGGCAACAACACATCCAGGTGCTAATTAGGTCCCAAGTTATGGCTGTTCGCCATTTAAAGTGGTACGCTGAGCTGGGTTTAGAACGTCGGGCCATTCGGTCCCCTATCAGCCGTGGGCGTTGGAAGATTGAGAGGGGTTGCTCCTAGTACGAGAGGACCGGAGTGAACGCACCACTGGTGTTCGGGTTGTCATGCCAATGGCATTGCCCGGTAGCTAAGTGCGGAAAAGATAAGCGCTGAAAGCATCTAAGCGCGAAACTTGCCTCAAGATGAGTCTTCCCTGGGCCTTCAAGGCCCCTGAAGGAACGTTTAAGACTAAGACGTTGATAGGCTGGGTGTGTAAGTGCAGCGATGCATTGAGCTAACCAGTACTAATGATCCGTGAGGCTTAACCTTACAACACCGAAGGTGTTTTGGTGAGACCGAGACAATATTCAGCTTGTTTACAGATTGGATTGACTGGCTTCATCGATGAAGCGGGTTGATTAAAACGAATTTGCCTGGCGGCAATAGCGCGGTGGTCCCACCTGACCCCATGCCGAACTCAGAAGTGAAACGCCGTAGCGCCGATGGTAGTGTGGGGTCTCCCCATGCGAGAGTAGGACACTGCCAGGCATCAAACAAAGCCGAAAGCCCTGAACTGACGTTCAGGGCTTTTTGCTATGCGTAAAAAGGAAAATCCCCGTTGTAATCCGCTTCAACTTTCATCGTACTGTTTAATATTCATCACAAAACCAACGCATTGTTTCTCTGAATGTCAGATATTCTTCGTCCGCTATTAAGTTTGGCTGTTAACTTATAAATAACAATAAAGTAACAACCAGGGCGGCAGGACGCCGAATTTCATCATTGCTATGGCTCGGAGAAAATATCATGACAGAAACAACCTCGGCTCTTGGGGATGAGCACGGCGTCGAACAGGAGGCGCTGGATAACAAGAAACGCATTTTCGCTATCGTCGGGGCTTCATCAGGCAATCTGGTGGAGTGGTTTGATTTTTACGTTTACTCCTTCTGTTCCATTTATTTTGCCGCCTCGTTCTTTCCAGCGGGCAACAGCACCACGCAGCTGCTGCAAACCGCCGGTGTTTTCGCCGCTGGCTTCTTTATGCGACCTATCGGCGGTTGGCTGTTCGGCTATATTGCCGACAAGCATGGCCGAAAAAACTCAATGCTGCTTTCAGTCTGCATGATGTGCGCCGGATCGCTGGTGATCGCCTGCCTGCCGACGTATGAATCGATCGGCAGTTGGGCCCCGGCGCTGCTGCTGATCGCTCGGTTGTTCCAGGGGTTGTCGGTGGGTGGCGAGTATGGCACCAGCGCCACCTACATGAGCGAGGTGGCAATCAAGGGGCGGCGTGGCTTCTACGCATCGTTCCAGTACGTGACTCTGATTGGCGGGCAACTGTTGGCGCTGCTGGTCTTGGTGATCTTGCAGCAGATATTGCCCGCCGAAGAGCTGAAAGCCTGGGGATGGCGTATTCCGTTTGCCCTGGGGGCCGTGTTGGCGGTGGTGGCGCTTTACCTGCGCCGCTCGCTGAATGAAACCTCCGATGCGAAGACGCGTAACCACAAAGATGCCGGTTCGCTGACGGGGCTGTGGAAAAATCGCAAGGCGTTCCTGATGGTGCTGGGCTTTACCGCCGCCGGTTCACTGACCTTCTACACCTTCACCACCTACATGCAGAAATACCTGGTGAACACCGCCGGTATGGACGCCAAGCTGGCCAGCGCCATCATGACCGTTGCGCTATTCGTCTTTATGCTGCTGCAGCCGGCGGTAGGCGCGTTTTCGGACAAAATCGGCCGTCGCAGCTCGATGCTGATCTTCTCAGCCTTCGCCACGGTGTTGACGGTGCCGATCCTGTTTGCCTTGAAAGAGGTGACCAACCCCTTTATGGCGTTCGGTCTGATCGTGTTGGCGTTGTTCGTTGTCAGCTTTTACACCGCGATCAGCGGGCTGCTTAAAGCCGAGATGTTCCCGCCGGAGGTACGCGCGTTAGGGGTAGGCTTGTCTTATGCGGTGGCGAACGCTCTGTTCGGCGGTTCGGCGGAATATGTCGCGTTGTCGCTTAAATCATTCGGCGTGGAGAATGCCTTCTTCTGGTACGTTTCCGGCATGTGCCTGCTGGCGTTGCTGGTTTCGCTTCGGTTGCATCGCAAAGGGAAGGAGATACAGCTGTAATAAAAACCCCGGCCTTGGCCGGGGTCAGAGTATCGCTTACAGGATACGGCTAATCAGCCGATCGATGCGGATACGCCGCAGACGGCGAATCAGCTTGCGCACCTTGATCGGATACTGCTGAATGCTTTGCAGCTCCTGATAGTGGCCGACCACGGTGGTGTGGGTGCGGATGCACTCCAGCTCTTTTTGCCGCTGTTCGCGCATCTCTTGTTTGGGATCGTGGATCAGAATGGCGTTTTCCAGATCCAGCCGCCAGGCGCGCGGGTTGAGATTATTGCCGGTAATCAGCTGCCACTCTTCGTCTACCCACATGCCTTTCAGGTGATAGCTGTTATCGCCATCCTTCCACAGACGCACGATCAGCTGCCCGGTATCGATATAACGCTGCAAGCGGCTCAGGAAGCGGCGCAGGTTGATCTCGTACAGGTAGGGCAGCGCGCCGATGATTTTGAACGGCTGGTCTTCCGGAATATAGAAATCGTTGGCGGTCTTGTCGCCGACAATGATCTCCACCTGTTTGCCCTGGCGCAGCAGATAAATGATGTTGCGCACCAGCAGCGCCGGCAGGTTGAAGTAGGGGGTACAGAGCGTCAGTTTCTGGTCGGCGCACGACATCAGGTGATGAATGGTTTTATTCAGCACGCTTTGCTTGCCAAGCCCAACCAGCGGCGTCACCGCCAGCTCATCGTTGCCGGCCTTGCCGCGGAAGTGGTAACCGGCGCGGCGCAGGGCGAAACGGAACAGACGGGTCTCGTTTTTGATCTCCGGGCTTTTCGGCCGATCGCTGCGATCGAGGCGCTGTACGGCGCCGGCGGTGAGCAGATGCTGCTTGATGTAATCGATCAAGGTATCGGCCAGCACGCCGTTGGTGATCAGCTGATAGCGATCGTAACGGTATTTCTCATGCTGATGCAGATAAACGTCGTTGATGCTGGCGCCGCTGTAGATCGCGGTATCGTCGACCACAAAGCCTTTCAGGTGCAGTACGCCTAACGCTTCGCGGGTATTGACCGGCACGCCGTAGATCGGCACCGACTGTTCCGGATGTTGGCTGGCCATGGCGCAGTACCAGTCGGCGTTGGTATTGGCGGCGGCGGCGCCGATGCGCCCACGCTGTGCGCGGTGCCAGTCGACCAGTACGCAGATTTCCAGCTCGGGCCGCCGCTGTTTGGCTTGATACAGCGCGTTGAGGATCTCGCGCCCGGCGTCGTCATGCTCCAGATACAGAGCCACCAGATAGATGCGTTGGGTGGCGTTGGCGATGGCGCTCAGCAGCGTGGTGCGAAAATCGGACGGCGCGTACAACGTACGAACATCAGCAACCGTCTGGGGGAGTTTGGGCAGTTGTGCAAGGTGTTGTTGATGTTTGCTACGTTTAAATTTTGACAACATCACAGTGCGTTTCTTCTCTCATGATTGATGGCCAGAACGCCACAGGCATAAAAACAATAAACCGAATAATCGGGCGATAATACCATTAGTTGCCCCGATTGTGCGTATGTTTTGGCGTTAAGTGATGGATTCGTAGCGCATTGCGACGCAGGTCACTGCGCGTCGGCGGCCTGCAGCGGCAGCGTCAGATTGACGATGCCGTCCTCAAGCTGCGCCTCAATGCCAAAGCCCAGCCGCTGCGCCAGTGCGATCATGCCGCGGTTATTCGGCATGGTGATGCCGCTCAGACGGGTCAGGCCATGAGCGCGCGCATAGGCGATCATTTTCTCCAGCAACTGACGGCCCAGGCCCAGTCCTTTGAGGTCGGAACGCACCAGCACGGCGAATTCGGCGTCGGTGTTGTCCGGATCGGACAGCGCGCGGGTCACGCCGATGATCTCGTCTGCGCGCACCGCCACAAAGGCCATTTCTCGATCGTAGTCGATCTGCGTCATGTTGGCCAAATCGTCATGGGTAAACTCATTGATCTCGCTGAAGTAGCGATAATAGAGGTCTTCCTTGGTCACCCGGTCGATGAAATGCTTCAGCGCCGGCTCGTCTTCCGGCAGGATCGGGCGGAACAGGCATTGGCTGCCGTCTTTCAACGCGATGGTCTCTTCCAGCTCATGCGGATAAGGGCGGATCGCCAGCCGCGCCTGCGGATCGCCGCTGAACGGCGCGAGCTGCATCGAAACGTCCAGCAGAGTGAATTCGCTGCCGGAGGCCAACACCGGGTGAATATCCAGCCGGGCGATCTCCGGGCAGTCGAGGATCAGGTTGGAGACCTGCACCAGCAAGCGGCTTAGTCCAGGGATATCTAAAGGCCGCAGCGCGCTGCGCCCGCGGATCTTGCCGCCTTTCACCGCCTGCAGCACCAGATAACGCGCCAGCGCCATGTTCAGCGGCGGCAGCGCGACCGCCACCTGATTTTCCTGGCGCCATTCCACGCCGCCTTCACCCAGCATGATCAGCGGGCCGAAAATCGCATCCTGCTCCACCGCGATGCGCAGCTCCTGGGCGCCGGCGCGGTTGGCCATGCTCTGCACCAGCAAGCCGTGGATGCGCGCCTGAGGGTAGGTGCGCTTCACGCGGTCGAGGATCGCCTCCGCCGCGCGCTGCACTTCGGTCGCGGTGCGCAGGTAGAGCATGACGCCCTGAACTTCTGACTTGTGCGGGATATCTGGCGAACGGAGCTTCAGCGCTACCGGGTAGCCGATCTGTTCGGCGATATGTACCGCTTCGGCGCTGTCTTCGGCGATCCAGGTCGGCAGGGTGCTCAGGTCATAAGCCTGCAGAATGGATTGCACCTCGTGGGTATCCAACTGGGTGGCGCCTTCGGCCAGCGCCTGATGGATCAGGCGGTGAGCGTCGGCGGTATTGGCGGTCAGGCCGACCGGCAGCGCCGGGGTCTCTTTCAGCTGCTTCTGGTTGCGGCGGTATTCCACCATATGCATAAAAGCGGTCACAGCGCCTTCCGGCGTGCGGTAGGTGGGTATGGCGGCCTCGGTAAACAGTCGGCGCGCCTCTTGAGAAGAGTATTCGCCGCACCAGTTGGTCAGCAAGGTGATGCGTTTGCCGCGCGCATGCCGGTGCAGCGCGTCGATCAGCCGCTGCGCCGTGGCGGTGCCCGGCGCCGCCGCGCTCGGCGCATGGATCAGCAGCAGCGCGTCATAGTCGTGGCTGTCGAGCAGCGCTTCGAGAGCCGCCAGGTAGCGCTGCGGCGTGGCGTCGTCGCGCAGATCGAGCGGGTTGCCGGCGCGAATGAAATCCGGCAGCGCATCGCTCAGCTTCGCCAGGCTCTCATCGTTCAGCGTTGCCAGCTTGCCGTTGCGCCCGAGCAGCTCGTCCAGCGCCATTGCCGCCGGCGCCGCCCCGTTGCTGACGATCATCAGCCGCTCGCCGCGCAGCGGATGCATATGGCTGAGGGTTTCCACCGCGGAGAACAGCTCATGGGTATCCTGCACGCGCAGCAGGCCGGCTCGCTGGATGGCGGCGTCGTAGGCGGCGTCCAGCCCCTGCTGGCTGTTGAGCAGTAATTGCGCCTGTTGGCTGCGGCCGCTTTTGATCACCAAAATGGGCTTGTTGCGTGAGGCGCTGCGCGAGGCGGAGAGAAAGCGCCGTGCGTCGCTGATGTTTTCCAGATACAGCAGGATGGCGCTGGTTTTGCTGTCGCGCGCCAAAAAGTCGAGCAGGTCGTCGACGTCGATATCCAGGCTGTCGCCCAGCGCGATGAAGTAAGAGAAGCCGACTTCGCGCTGCTGCGCCCAGTCGAGAATGGTGTTGGCGACGGCGGCGGACTGCGAGATAAACGCCAGCTTGCCTTTTTGGATCGGCACCGGCGAGAAGCTGGCGTTGATGCCTTGCCACGGCGCCAGTAATCCCAGGCTGTTGGGGCCCAACAGCCGCATGGCGTAGCGCTGCGCGCAGGCTTTCAGCTCGGCGAACTGTTCCGGTGGCGAAGAGAGCACGATGGCGGTTTTGCAGCCGCGCTGCCCCAGCGCGTCGAGCAGCGCCAGATTACGCTTGGCGTGAGTGCAGATGATCGCCAGATCCGGCGTCAACGGCAGGCTGGCGACGTCGGGGTAGGCCATGACGCCGCATACCGCCTTGTAGCGCGGCGTCACCGGCAAGATGGGGCCGCCGAAACCGCCGGCCAGCAGGTTGCTCATCATCAGGTTGCCGGCGCGGCCCGGCTGCTGCGAAGCGCCCAGAACGGCGATCGATTTGGGACGTAGTAGCGCTTCTAACCCTCGCTGGCTCATGCACGGCTCCTTTTGGCAACGTTACGCCTGATTTTAGGCGCTTTATGGCTGCATTGCTGTGACCGATGCCTCCGGCCGGGTCGGTTTTCCCGCCAGATACTGTTGACGGAAATAGCGAAAATGCTGATTCAACCCTTCGGCGGCCGGCAGATCGCCCGCCTGTTGCAGCAGGGCGGCGGCCACTTCCGCCGTGCAGTGTTGCTCGGCGCGGCTGGCTTCGCGCAGTTGGTAGTCCGATGCGGCGTCGACGTTGAGGGAAAACACCGGGAATTGATTGAGATACGGGCTTTTACGGAACATTTTGCGCGCCTCCGCCCAGGTGCCGTCCAGCATGATGAACAGCGGCGGTTTGCCGCCGACGGGCAGCGCGCTGAACACCGGCCGTTCGGCGTCGGCGTAGGACGCGGGGAACACCACATAAGGCTGCCGGGTGGGATCGTTGATGGCCGCCAGCAGGGCGGGATCGACCTCGGTACGCGACCAGAGGAACGCCTGGGTGTCCGGCAGGATATCGGCGATCAGGCGGCCGGTGTTGCTGGGCTTGAGCGGCTCGGCGCCGAACATGATCAGGCAGAAACGGCTGCCGGCCTGCTGTGGGCGAATGGTGTCGCACAGGCAGTTCTTATGCGGCAGCAGGCAACCCTGACAACGTGCCACCCGGCAACCGCGCGCCAAAAAAGGGCGGGTGGCGCGGTCTAAACGGAATTGGCGCAGGCGAAGTACGGCGTTGTCGGTCATAACGATCCTGGGGAAAAACCGCTATTGTAACGCAGAAAAAAGCCCGCCGGGAGGGGCGGGCTCGATCGGGGCGCGTTCGCGCGCAATGGCGGGATACGGCCTATACTTGCCGAATCACACTAACTCGTTGAGCCAGTTGTCAAACGGCGCTTTCGGCATCGCGCCGTTGAGCATGTCGACCATTTTGCCCTGACGGAACACCATGATGGTCGGGATGCTGCGGATGCGGAAACGGGCGCTCAGCTCCGGCTCGGCTTCGGTGTTCACTTTCACGAAGCGCACTTTGCCGGCGCGCTCTTCGGCCACGTCTTCAAAGATCGGCGCAAAGCTGCGGCACGGGCCGCACCACGGCGCCCAGAAATCGACCACGACCGGCAGATCGTCCTGCAGCAACTGGTCCAGCGTGGCGGCGGTGGCGTTGATCACTTCACCGTCGAAGAGCTCATGGCCGCAGCGGCCGCATTTCGCGTTGTCCGCCAGACGTTCTTCCGGCACGCGGTTGGTGGCATTGCAAGCTGCACAAACTGTATTCATGTTGACCTCGGGTACAGAGAAAGCATGGTCCCCGCAACGCGGTTGCGGAGATGTTTCTTTAATGCTGACAATTATCGGCAAAACCCGGCGCGTGAACAATGAGGTTTGTTCAATGGATGTGATAGTTGGGAGCTTTTAGCGCAAGTTGGTGGCTTCGTGCACCAACATCAGGTAATCTTCGCGCCCTGCGCGTTGGTGGAGAAGACAATGAACGATTCATTTAGTGGCAAGAACGGTAAAGTCAAAGTGATGTACGTCCGCAGTGACGACGACAACGGCGACGACCGTAACAAGAATAAACGTCCGGCCGGCAAAGGCCGTCCGGCTGACGGTGCGCGATCGGGCCGCACCGGTCAAGACAAGGCGCGCGGCGGCAACGATCGCCGCGGCGCCGACTCCCGCCGCAGTGAAAGCGATCGTCCTCGCCGTCCGGCGCGCTCTGAAGATCGCGGTGGCAATGAGTCGCCGTGGAGAACCGTCTCGCGCGCGCCGAATGAAGAGCCGGCGTTCGATCATGGCGGCATCAGCGGCAAAAGCTTTATCGATCCTGAGCAGCTGCGCCGCCAGCGCGCGGAAGAAACCCGCGTTTACGGTGAAAACGCCTGTCAGGCGCTGTTCGCCAGCCGTCCGGAAGCGATCGTGCGCGCCTGGTTCGTGCAGTCGGTCACCCCGCGCTTCCGCGAAGCGCTGCGCTGGATGGCGGCTAACCGCAAAGCTTACCACGTGGTGGATGAAGAAGAACTGGCCAAGGCTTCCGGCACCGAGCACCACGGCGGCGTCTGCTTCCTGATCAAAAAGCGTCAGGGCCTGGATGCGCAGACCTACCTGAAAACTGCACCGGCGACCGACTGCGTGCTGGCGCTGGAAGAAGTGGGCAATCCGCATAACCTGGGCGCCATCGTCCGTTCTTGCGCTCACTTCGGCGTCAACGGCGTGCTGCTGCAGGATCCGGCGCTGCTGGAATCCGGCGCGGCGGTGCGCACCGCAGAAGGCGGCGCGGAGCACATCAAGGCGATCAACGCCGATGATTTCCTGTCGGTGCTGGATACTTTCCGCAAGGCGGGTTACACCATCGTCACGACCTCCAGCCACAAAGGCACCGCGCTGGCGCAGGCCAAGCTGCCGGCCAAGATGGTGCTGGTGCTGGGGCAGGAACGCGACGGTCTGAGCGACAGCGCCTGGCAGCAGGGCGATATGAACGTCTCGATCGGTGGCACCGGCAAGGTGGAAAGCCTGAACGTTTCCGTGGCGACCGGCATTCTGCTGGCGGACTGGTGGCGTCAGAATCAGGCGTAATTTTCTACGTCGGATAAAAAAACGGGCGCCCCAGGGCGCCCGTTTCGTTTATTGAAGCTTAGTGAGCGCCGCCGCCCCCGCCGCCGCCGGAGCTGAATGGCGGTTTCGCCACCCACACCAGCACCAGCAACACCAGGAACACCCCGGCCGACAGCCAGAAGATCTCGTTGGCGGAGATGATCAGGCCCTGCGCGGTGATCTCGTTGGCGATATACGCCGACGCCTGCTGCTTGCTCATGCCGAGCTGCTCCAGTTGCCGGTACATCTCCTGCGACTGCGGGTTGTACGGGTTGACGAACTCCGTCAGTTGCGAATGGTGCTGCGATTCGCGCTGCGTCCACAGGGTGGTGGTGATCGAGGTACCGATCGAACCCGCCAGCGTTCGCGTGAAGTTCGACAGGCTCGATGCCGCCGCCATGCGTTCCGGCGGCAGGCCGGACAGCGTGATGGTAGTCAACGGCATGAAGAAGCAGGCGATGGCGAAGCCCTGAACGAACTGTGGCCAGGCGGATGCGCCGAAGTCCATGCCCGGTTCAAACGTATAGGCGCGCCAGTAGAAGCACACGGCATACATGATGAAGCTGAAGGTCACCAGCCGGCGCATGTCGAGCCGGTTGCCGAACTTGCCGATGATCGGCGACAGCAGCACTGGGATCAGCCCGACCGGCGCCGACGCCAGCCCCGCCCAGGTGGCGGTATAGCCGTACACCTCTTGCAACAACTGCGGCAACAGCACGATGGCGCCGAAGTACAGCATGTACGCCAGACTGATGCACAGGCAGCCGATGGTGAAGTTGCGCGACTTGAACAGCGACAGATCCACCACCGGATGGTCGTCCGTCAGCTCCCACACCACCAGGAACAGCAGCGCCACCACCGCCACGACGGTGAGCGTGATGATCTCGGTCGAGTTGAACCAGTCCAGCTCCTTGCCCTGATCGAGCATGATCTGCAGAGAACCGATGCCGACGATCAGCAATACCAGACCGACGGTGTCGATCGGTTTGATCTCGGTTTTGGTTTCCCGCCCCTTCAACGTCGCCATCGCCGCCACGATCACGAAGACGCCGATCGGGATGTTGATGAAGAAGATCCAACCCCAATGGTAGTTGTCGCTGATGTAGCCGCCGAGGATCGGCCCGAAGATTGGCGCGACGATAACGGTCATCGACCAAAGCGCCAGGGCCATCGCCCGCTTGGCGGGCGGGTAGTTGTTCAACAACAAACTCTGCGACAGCGGGATCAGCGGCCCGGCCACCACGCCCTGGATCACGCGGAAGAAGATCAGCATGCCAAGGCTGTTGGAGATGCCGCACAGCCAGGAGGCGATGGCGAACAGCGCGGTGGACCAAAGGAACAGCCGCACTTCGCCGAAACGCTTCGCCAGCCAGCCGGTGATCGGGATCGAGATGGCGTTCGCCACGCCGAACGAGGTGATCACCCAGGTCCCCTGCGAGTTGGAAGACCCGAGGTTACCGGAAATGGTGGGGATCGCCACGTTGGCGATGGTGGAGTCCAGCACCTGCATGAAGGTCGCCATGGCGAGCGCGACCGTCATCCAGGCAAGCTGGGCACCTTCAAGCGGTTTCTGTGGCAAGATGGCCTCCCGCGCGCTTAGCCGGCGTTCGCATGGATCACGTCGGCGATCAGCTGGTTAACCGGCGCCAGATTCAACGCCAGCGCGTCGCTCTGATACAGCGGTTTGTCGCGCACCACGTCGGCCAGCACGCGGCCGTCCAAATTGGCGGTGTCGACGGTCACCAGCGTCGAAAGACCGATGCGCAGCGGATGATCGGCCACCTGCTTGGCGTCGAGCTCAATACGCACCGGCAGGCGTTGCACCACCTTGATCCAGTTGCCGGTGGCGTTTTGCGCCGGCAGCAGCGAGAAGGCGCTGCCGGTGCCCATGTCGATACCGGCCACTTTGCCCTGATACACCACGTCGTCGCCGTAGACGTCGCTGACCACCGTCGCCGGCTGGCCGATGCGCATATTGGCGATCTGCGTTTCCTTGAAGTTGGCGTCAACCCAGATGTGATCGGCCGGCACTACCGCCATCAGCGGCGAACCGGCGGCGATCTGCGCGCCGACCTGCACGCTGCGGCGCGAGACATAGCCGGTAATCGGGCTGATCACCTTGGTACGCTGCAGCGCCAGCCAGGCGTCGCGCATCTGCGCGGCGGCCTGTTGGATCGCCGGCTGCTGTTCCAGCGGGGTATTCAGCACCATCGCCTGATTGGCGTTGTATTGCTGCACCGCCACTTCCAGGGCGGCCTTGGCGCTGTCGACCGCATCGCGCGCGTGTTGCAGTTCTTCGCGGCCGATGGCGTCGACGCTGCCCAGCACCACGCGGCGTTTCAGATCGTTCTCGGCCTTGCTCAGATCGGTCTTGCGCAGGGCGATGTTGGCCTGATATTGCTTGCTGTTGATGATCAACTGGTGGGTCTGACGCACGCTGTTGGCCAGGCCGGTCTTGGCGCGTTCAAACGCCTGCTCGGCATCGGTCGGGTCGAGCGTCAGCAGCACGTCGCCCTGCTTGACGTAGTCGGTGTTGTCGAAATTGACGCTGTTCACGCTGCCGGACACCTGGGCCATGATCTGCACCTGGTTGCCGGAGACGTAGGCGTCGTCGGTTTCCTGATGATGACGCAGCACCAGGAACCAATACACTAAGTAAGCCACCCCTATAACAATGAAAATAACCGTCAGCAACAGCAGCCAAAATTTGCGCTGCTTCTTTTTGCCGCTCGGCTGCTGCGGGTTTTGAGTTTCCGCGCTTGCGCTCATGGTGTTCTCCAAGCCTTATATTATTATGCTTTCGAATCCGCTGCGGCCGGGGCCTGATAGCCACCGCCCAGCGCGCGGATCAGTCCTATCTTCGCCTGCAGTAAATTGCTGCTGGCATTCAACTCCGCCTGTTGCTGCTGTAATAGCTGCGTTTGGCTGGTCAACAGATCGTCGCGCCCGATAATCCCTGCCTGGTAACGGGCGTTGGCGACCTGGTACACCTGTTGCATCGACTGGGCCGCGGACGCCGCCTGCAGCTGCTGTTGCGCAGAACTCTGCTGGATGGTGATGGCGTCAGCGGTTTCCTGTACCGCATTCAGGATGGTTTGGTTGTAGGATTCCACCGCTTCGTCATACAACGCGGATTCCTCGCCCAGCTTGCTGCGCAGCGCCCCGGCGTGGAAGATCGGCAGCGAGATCGCCGGCATCACGTTCCAGGCCTGGCTGGCCGCTTCAAACAGATTCGGGCTGGTGCCACTGGTATTGGTGGTCATCAGGCCGGCGAAGGCTGAAATGGTCAGGCTGGGATAAAACTCTTTACGCGCGGCGCTGACGCGCTGGCTGTAAGATTCCACCAGCTGGCGTTGCGCGGCGATGTCCGGACGTTTACCCAGCAGATCCGCCGTCAGCTCGCCCTGCGGCGCCATCAGGTTGTCTGCGGGCAACGGCACCTGACGCAGGTGCTGCATGGCGTTCGGCCCCTGGCCCGCCAACGCGGCAAGCTGGTGTCTGAGCTGTTCGATTTGCGACTGCAGCTGCAGGATCTGCTGCTTGGCGACGTCGGACTGCGCCTGGGTCTGTTGCGGCACATCGACGCCGGTCAGCCCGGCCTGATAGCGCTGTTGGCGCAGCGCGGTCAGGCGCTCATTGTTGTTTACTTCCTGCTGCAGCAGCTTCTCGAGCGCCAGATTGCTCTGCAGCTGGTAGTAGGCGGACGCCACCGAGCTGGTCAGCGTCAGCGCCGCCTGTTCCTGCTCGGCGCGCGCGGCGTTGACCTGCGCCTTGGCGGCGTTCACCTGGTTGCGGTATTTGCCCCACCAGTCGAACTCGTACGCCAGGTTCAACCCCAGCGAGTTGGAGCTTTCGTAGATCGGCTTATGCGGATACCCCAGCCCCATATTGACGTTTTGCGGCACGCGCTGGCGCTGGGTGCTGGCGTTCAGATCCAGGTTCGGCCCGTTGGCGGCGCTGGCTTCACCCACCACGCTCTGTGCTTCGCGCACGCGGGCGGCGGCTTGACGCAGGGTCGGCGAGCTTTGCAGCGTCTGCGTCATCAGGGTATCCAACTGCGGATCCTTGAGGGCGCGCCACCACTGCGGGCTGACGGCCAGCGAACTGACTTTCGGCTGAGCCAACTGCAGGCTCTGCGGATCCATCAGCGTGGATTGCGGGGCAATATTATCGGTCGAAGCACACCCGGCCAGCAGTAACACGGCGAACAGCGGGGTGAATCTCCAGTGAAATGGGGATCGCATAAGTAGGTACCTGAACAGAAATTGTGAATTAGGGTAACTGTTCTGTGATTTCCATTTGATCCAGACGTGCCAGCAATTTGCGCGTCAGCTGTTCCAGCTGTTTTTGCTCATCGTCGGTCAATGTGGACCACAGGAAATGCAGACATTGATGCTGCGGCGGCAGCAGTTGACTGAGAAATTCTTCCCCCTGCGGCGTCAGGTGCAGATGCAGGCAGCGGCGATCGTTGTCGCTTTCCCGGCGCTCGATCCAGCCGCGTTTTTCCAGCTCGTCGGCGATGCGGGTCGCATTGGTGCGCGAGGAGCCTAAGGCAGAGCTTAGCTCAGAAGGTTGGATGCTGTGGCTTTCCTGCGCATCCAGGGTAATCAGCGCCATAAACAGTGTTTCGTTAATCCCCTGCGCTTTGAGCATCTTATTGCGGTTTTCCAGCAGCTTGCCTTGCATGTGCATGCACAGGCGTGTCAGCAGGATTTCCTGATAAGGGAAATCTTTCTGCCGCGTGGCGCGGAAATTCAGCATTTGTTCTATGGGGGCAAACGAGCTTTCCATAATTTAGGGCCTCATTAATTTCGTTCGAGATAGTAACGACGGTGACAAATAATGTAAATGTTCAGCCGTGCGGATAATTTAGCAATTCGTGTCATTTGTCAGTGTTTGTAAAGATGTGGCGCCTGAAAACGCCAGTGTGAAGCCAAACGATCGGGAGCGGCGTCAGCCCGCGCCGAAAATCATTAACAGCTTTAATGTGATGCCAAAGGCCGTTGCGCCGAGCAGCGTCGACAGAATGATGCTTTTGCTGCGGTAGAAGCACAGCGCCAGCGCGGCGAACCCCACCAACGTCGGCAGCAGTTTGTCCGGCTCGCGCATCACCACCGGCGTGCTGGAGACCACCAGCAGGGCGCAGATCGAGGCGATGCCGATGCTGTCGAGCAGCAGGGCGGCTTTACCGCGTTTGAGGCCGGGCTGGGCGCGCGCCGGCGCCAGCCGCAGCGGCAGATAACGGAACAGGTAATTGGCGCAGCCCACCACCAGGCCGATCACCAGCACATCAGTGTTCATGGCTGGCCTCCGCAGGGGCAGGTTGGAACAGAGCGGCGACGCAACCGGCGCCGATGCCGGCCAAAATGGCGACCGGGATGGAGAACAGCACCACGCCGAGCAGCGCGCCGGCCAATGAGGCAGCGATGGTCAGGCTCTGCGGACGCCGGAAGGCGGCCAACAGGAAGCTGAGAAACAGCGCCGGCAGCATGAAGGCCAGCGAGGCCTCGATCACCGGGAACTGCTCCAACGGGCCGTTGCCGAACAGCGCGCCGAGCGCGGTGCCGGCCACCCAGGAGAGCCAGGAACAGAGCGCGATGCCCAGCATCCAGTTTTCGCTCCAGCTGCGGTTATTGCGCATCAGCCTGGCGGTGGCGGCGGCGAAGACCTCATCGGTCAGACCAAAGGCCCACATCGCCGTTTTACCGGGCGACATGCGCGAAACGATACGATGACGCAGCGCCGGGCCGTACAGCAGGTGGCGCACGTCCATCGCCATCACCGTCAATGCGGAGACCCACAGCGACATCCCGGCGCTCAGCAGGGCGGTGATCACGAACTGGCTGGCGCCGGCGTAGATGATGCAGGAGAAGAAAATGCTTTCCAGCGGGGAAAAACCCAGTTTGACGGCGCTGAGGCCGAAGGCGAACGCCACCGGGACATACCCGATGACGATCGGCAAACTGTCGACGACGCCGTTGGCGAAGGTGGCGCTGACGGCGGGCGGATTGAGGCTGTCTGCAGCTTGGCTTTGCATGGTTGTGGATCGCAGGGTAGATAGGACTTCAATAGTTTATGCCCAGAACATTACCAGAGAGTAAGTAATGTTTATACCCTGTACCGCTAATAAATTTCTTTAGTGACTATTTGCACGATAATCAGATTGGCGCGGGCCCCTGCGGATCGTGGTGCTTGCCGAGCCACCAGGTCAGCAGGTTGAGCAGGCATAACACCCCGCCGGCGGCGGCCACGCCGTACCAACCGGCATGTTGATAGGCCGAGGCGGAGAGCAGTGAACCGAGAGCGCCGCCGATAAAGTAGCTGGTCATGTAGCCGGCGGTCAGGCGGTTGCGCGCGTCCGGCATGATGCGGTACATCACGCTCTGGTTGGTGACGTGCACCGCCTGCACCGCCAGATCGAGGATCAGGATGCCGGCGATCAGCGCCCACAGCGATTGTTTGGCGAACGCGATAGGGATCCAGGACAGCAGCAGCAACACCAGGCCGACGGTGGTGGTCAGCCCGGCCTTGCCTTTGTCCGCCAGATGCCCGGCGCGCGAAGCGGCCAGCGCCCCGGCGGCGCCCACCAGGCCGAACAGCCCGATCACTCCCTCGGAATAGTTGAACGGCGGCGCGGCGAGCAGAAAGGCCATTGAGGTCCAGAGCACGCTGAAGTTGGCGAACGACAGGGCGCCGAGGATGGCGCGGGTGCGCAGCAGCGGCGTGCGGCAGAACAGGCTGAAGATCGAGGCCAGCAGCTGCGGGTAGTTCAGCCCGGAGTGTTGCTTATAGCGCGGCAGCGCGCGCCACAGGATCAGCGCCATCAGGAGCATCAGCACGCTGGCGACCCAGTAGATGGTGCGCCAGCCGCCGAACGACGCCAGTGCGCCCGCGACGGTTCGCGCCAGCAGGATGCCGAGCAGCAGGCCGCTCATGATGATGCCGACGGTCTTGCCGCGCTTTTCCGGGTGGGCCAGCGTGGCGGCCAGGGGCACCAGAATCTGCGCCACTACCGAGAACAGCCCGGTGAGCGCGGTGCCGAGGATCATCATCGGCAGCGTGGCGGAGGTGGCGGTGATCAGCATGCCGCCGGCGGCCAGCAGCGTCATGAAGACGATCAGGCTGCGGCGTTCGAACATGTCGCCGAGCGGCACCAGCAGCAGCAGGCCGGTGGCGTAACCGAGTTGCGCGGCGGTGACGATAAAGCCGGCCTGGTTGACCGACAGGTTGAAACTGGTGGCGATGGTTTCCAGCAGCGGTTGCGCGTAGTAGTTGCTGGCGACCGCCAGGCCGGTGGCGATGGCAATCAGCACGGTCAGCGCCGGGCTGAGGCCCGGATGGGCGTTTTGTGGGTTCATGATTTTTTCATCACGGGAAGAAGATAGCGCGCAGTATCCGGCAACGCGTCTGCGGAAACCAATGTATAATTTTCATTTGATTTATCTCATTTCAAGATAGATGCCATGAACCTGAAACAGATCCGCTACGCGCTGGCGGTGGCGGAAGAACAGAGTTTCACCCGGACGGCGCAGCGCTGCCATACGGTGCAGTCGGCGCTCAGCCACCAGATCGCCAAACTGGAAGAAGAGCTGGGCTGTACGCTGTTTGAACGCACCTCGCGCCGGGTGCGGTTGACCCCCGCCGGCCAGGCTTTCATTCCGTCGGCGCAGCGACTGTTGGCGGCGCAGCAGGCGCTGGTGGAGGAGGTGACCGCCGCCGGCGATGCGGTGTCCGGCACCCTGACCATCGGCACGATTTCAACCATAAACGCGATTGATCTGACCGAAAAGCTCGACAAGTTTCATCGCCACTATCCGGCGGTGAACATCCGCCTGTACGTTGGCATGAGCGAAGCCCTGCTGGAGGATGTGCGTCAGCAGAAGTGCGATATGGCGTTCGTCGGCATTTGGCCCGGCGATGTCGATTTACTGCCGATGTCGCACCGGCAGTTGACCGATGAGCCACTGGTGGCGCTGGTGGCGCCGCAGCACCCGCTGGCCAACCGCGAGCGGGTAAACCTGCAAGCGCTGGCGGAAGTACCGCTGGTGGATTTCTACAGCGGCACCGGCGCGCGGCGCCAAACCGATCGCGCCTTCCTGGCGGCGGGCATCCGCCGACACGTCAGTTTTGAGATAGATCATATCGAATGGCTGGAGAATTTGGTGCGGCGCGGATTGGCGGCGGGCATCGTACCTGTCTCGACCGCGCAACGCTTAAGCGCGCTGGTGTCGATTCCGATTGAAGACGGGCCGCGGCGCCAGGTGTATTGCATCTGGCCGCAGCCCTTGTCGAACGCCGCCGCACGTTTTTTACAGTTCAGCGGCATCGATATGGCGGGGTAGGGGCGCAGCAAAGGCGGCGCCCCTGAACGGTTACGACTTCGCCGCTGCGGCGGCGGTTTTCACCCAGCCGTAGAAGGTCGCCTGGTGCGCCTTGATCCAGCCGTTAACGTGGTTCTGGATATCGGCTTCCGAAGCCTGGCCTTCATGCATGCGCAGGTTTTGCGCGTTGATGTCGGCGATCGGCAGCTTCATGATGGCGAACAGCTTGGCGGCCGCCGGATTGGCTTCGGCCCACTGTTTGTTGGCGGCGATGCGCATGGTGTTGACCGGGAAGCCGTAGTTGGCGCCGTTAGGCAGCTTGGTGTCGACGTTCTTCTGCTCGCCCGGCAGCGAGGAGAACGGCACCTGCAGCCAGACCACGTCGCGGCCCGGCACCATCACATCGCTGACCCAGTACGGCGTCCAGGTGTAATACAGCACCGGTTTGCCCTCTTTGTAGCGGGTAATGGTGTCGGCGATCATCGCCGCGTAGTTGCCCTGGTTGTGTTCGACGGTGTTGCTCAGGCCGTAGGCCTTGATGTGGTGGTTGATCACCGCTTCGCAGCCCCAGCCCGGGGTGCAGCCGGTCAGATCGGCCTTGCCGTCGCCGTTGGTGTCGAACAGCTTGGCGATCTTGGGATCCTTGAGCTGCTCGACGTTGGTGATGTGGTATTGCTCGGCGGTTTTCTTGTCGATCAGGTAGCCCTGCGCGGCGCCGTTGACGTAGACGCCTTCGCGGTAGAACTTGGCGTCGCCGCCGGCGGCCTTGTACTGATCGGCGTGCAGCGGATCCCAGTTGACCGCGATAAAGGTCGCATCGCCGGAGGCGATCGAGGTGTAGGCGACGTTGTAATCCACTTCACGCGGTTCTTTCACGTCATAACCCAATTTTTCCAGCGCTTTGCTGACCAGCAGCGTCTGGAACGTCTCTTCGGATATGGTGCTTTGCACCGGCTGTACCGCGATCCCCTTGCCGGGTAAATCTGCCGCGCTCACGCTCTGTGAGCCAATCAGCGTCGTCAGGGCGAGAGCCCAGATGCCCGTGGTGCGCATAGTGTTTCCCCTCTTTCGATGTGGTGGTGTCATAGCCCGCCGGGGCCGCAGCCGCCGGCGGGAAAAGCGTCAGGCTTGCTTGATGAACGGGCGAGTCAGCAGCCCGATAGGGCCGCGGCGATACCAGCGGCCGATGCCTTTACTGCGGCGATCGCGCCCCAGCGATTGGGTGAGGCGATCGAGAATGATCGCCAGGATCACGATGCCGACCCCGCCGACGGCGGCCAGGCCCATGTCCAGCCGACCGATGCCGCGCAGCACCATCTGGCCCAAACCGCCGACGGCGATCATCGAGGCGATGACCACCATCGACAGCGCCAGCATCAGCGTCTGATTCACGCCGGCCATGATGGTCGGCATCGCCAGCGGCAACTGCACCTTGAACAGCAGCTGGCGCGGGCTGGCGCCGAAGGATTCGGCGGCCTCGATCAGATCCTCCGGCACCTGTTTGATGCCCAGAATGGTCAGACGCACGATCGGCGGCAGCGCGAAGATGATGGTGACCACCACGCCCGGCACGTTGCCGATGCCGAACAGCATGACGATCGGCACCAGGTAGACGAAGGCCGGGGTGGTTTGCATCGCGTCGAGCAGCGGTCTAATCACCTTGGCGGCGTGCTTGCTGCGCGCCAGCCAGATGCCGAGCGGCAGGCCGATAAGGATGCAGAAGAACAGCGCGGTCAGCACCAGCGCCAGCGTGACCATCGCCTGTGACCAGGCGCCAATGGCGCCGATGGCGATCAGGGAGAGCAGCGTCGCGGCGCCCATGCCGAGGCCTGAGACCTGCCAGGCGAGCAGCGAGAACACCAGAATGGCGATCGGCGCCGGCATGCCCAGCAACAATTGCTGGAAGCCGCTCAGGATCATGTCCACCGGCACGCGGATGCCCTGGAACAGCGGGCGGAAGTGCAGCACCAGCCAGTCGATGCCTTGCGTGACCCAGGTGTCGAACGGCACCCAGGCTTTGTGGAACGGATCGAGCAGGCTGAAGTGCTCCGGCTGCGCCGGGGCGCCGCTGAGCCAATCGGCGCTTTGCCCGGCGGCGTCATGAGCGGCCGGCGGCGGCGCGCTGGACCAGGCGTCGCCGGCGTTGGCGGCGGCATCGCTGGCAGGTGCGGAGCCGGTATCGGCCGCTGCGGTAGCCCAGGGATCTTGGGTTTGCGTGGTATCACTCATTGGTTGAGCCCTCCTTGTCCAACGCCTGCAGCAGCATGGCCTTGGAGATGATGCCGAGATAGTTATGTTCTTCGCTCACCACCGGCACCGCGCACGGCGCCTGGGCGACCAGGGAAATCAGATCGCTGAGCGGTGTGTCGGCCGGCACGGCGGCGGGGGCCTCGAGCAGGGCATCGTCCAGCGTTTGATTGGCGGACAGCGCTTTTTTCAGCGACTCTATCGACACCACGCCGATAAATTTCTTCCCGCGTTCAACAACATAACCATAATCACGGTCCTCATCGCGCAGCAGCTGCAGCGCCGAGCGAGGGCCAAAACCGGGGGTTTTGCGGATCAGCGTCACCGGGCGCCGTTGGGCGATATCCTTGGCGCTGAACACATGACTGATGTCCACGCCGCGGAAGAAGGTGCGCACATAGTCGTTGGCCGGGTTGTTCAGGATCTCGTCCGGCGTGCCGACCTGGATCACCTCACCGCCCTGCATGATGGCGATGCGATCGCCGATGCGCATCGCCTCGTCCAGATCGTGGGAGATAAACACGATGGTGCGTTGATGCTGGGCTTGTAATTTCACCAGCTCATCCTGCATTTCGGTGCGAATTAACGGATCGAGCGCCGAGAAGGCTTCGTCCATCAATAATATATCCGGGTTATTGGCCATGGCGCGGGCTAATCCTACGCGCTGGCGCATACCGCCGGATAATTCATCCGGATAAGACAGCGCATAATTCTCCAGCCCGACCTGACGCAGGGCATCCAGCGCTTTTTCCTGGCGTTCCTGCAGCGGTATTCCGGCTAATTCCATGCCAAAGGCGGTATTATTCAGAACATTCATGTGCGGCATTAGCGCGAATGACTGAAATACCATGCTGATCTTATTTCGCCGCACGGTGCGCAGCGCGGTGTCGGATATTTTGGCGATGTCCTCACCGTCGATCAGCACCTGACCGCGGGTGGGTTCTATCAGACGATTGAGAAGGCGTACCAGGGTGGACTTGCCGGAACCGGAGAGCCCCATGATGACAAATATCTCGCCTTCTTCAATGGCCAGAGTGGCGTCTTTTACGCCGAGCGATAAGCCGGTTTTTTCAAACAGCCGATCTTTTGTCAGACCTTTATCCAGCAGTTTGAATGCGCGCTCCGGGTGCTCGCCAAATATCTTATACAGGTTCTTTACTTCGAGTTTAATTGCCATGCAATTTGCTGTTTCCTCTGGTTTAATTAACGCGTTATGGGCTGTCCTTAGCAAAATAAAAGAGCTTTTTACCCTAACACAGTGAATATCTGAGACAACCCTCAATGTCATTTAAATGGGATATTAGTGGTTTACATCAAGGTTTTAATTAGTTATGGTAATTTGGCCCGTGACTCAAAATTGACGGCCATTATTCGGCATAATGGTTTGGTTTTTGGGAAAATAATACGGTGTGGCGCAGAGAGATATTTGGGCGCCGCGCCTGCCGTTCGGATAATAAAAAACCCGACCAGAGGCCGGGCAAAAGTCATCAGTATTTCATCAGTTTTAACGACAGGTGCCGATATCGAGGGGGATATCGTCGAGCGTCATGTTATCGCCTTAGTATGACAGCCAGATGGCAGCCTCAGGCCTTGCGGTACAGCCGCCGCGGATGGCCGATATTGCCGTACAGCATCTCCACCCGCACGAACTGGGTGGCGACGCAATACTCCAGATAACGGCGGGCGGTGGTCTTGCTGATGCCGACTTGCTCAACCACGTCTTCCACCGCATGCGCCACCGCCGGCTGGGCGATAAACAGCGCCTGCACCAGCTCGAGGGTATTGGTTTCGATGCCTTTGGCGCTCGGCTCGCTGGAGAACTGCTTCGACTGCAGGTTGTACAGCGCATCGACGTTGTCCTGATCGATGATCTTGAAGGTGCGCTGGGTCTGCACGAACTGCATGAAGCGTTCGAGCGAATTGCGCAGTCGCTTATAGGACACCGGCTTGATGATGTAATCGAAAGCGCCGTTGCGGATCGCCTGGCTGCAGGTATGCATGTCGCTGGCGGCGGTGATGAAGATCACCGAACAGGCGGGGTTCTTTACCGCCGGTTCTTCCATCAGCTCGATGCCCTGGCCGTCCGGCAGAAAGTTATCCAGCAGGATCAGCCGCGGCTGATGCGCGTTGGCTTTGGCCCGCGCTTCGGCCAGCGTGGCGGCGTAGGCCACCACCCGCAGGTTGAAATTTTTCTCGATGAACTCTGCGTGCAGCGTCGCCAGTTGCGGCTCATCTTCCACGATCAGAACGTCCAGTGTTTGGTGTGACATAATCGGGTGCTCAAAAAAATCGGGTTATGGGTTTTATTTAGGGATAAATATAGAGAATATCGCGCCGTGCGGCTCGTTGTCCGACACTTCTATGCTGCCGTGCGCCTGCGCCACATGGCTGGCGACCAGATGCAGGCCGATGCCGTGGTCGCTTTTATCCGCTTTGGTGGTGACGCCCTGTTCAAACAGCGTATCACGAATCTCCTCGGCGATGCCGGTGCCGCGATCCGCCACCTCGATCACCAGCTCGTCGCTGCCGTCGCTGATATAGAGTTCGATCGCGTCGTGCGGCGCCGGGCAGTGCAGCGTCGCTTCCACCGCATTATCCAGCAGATTGCCGACGATCGACATCAGTTCGGTCTCATTCAGCGCCGCCGGGATCTGCCGCAGCTGGCAGGCCGGATCGAAGCGCAGCTCGATGCCTTTTTCTCTGGCGCTGGAATATTTGCCCAGCAGCAGGCCGCACAGCGCCGCCGAACTGAAGCGCTGCGAGATGAAATCGAGGATCTCCTGCGCGCCCTCCGACTGGGCTTCCACATAGCGGATGGCCTCGTCGTAGCGCTGCATATGCAGCAGCCCGGCCAGCGTGGCGGTCCAGTTCAGCTGCTCGTGGCGCATGATGCGCAGATTGTCGGCATAGCGTTTCACCTGGCTGAGCTGGCTGCTCAGGGTATTGATATCGTTCTTGTCGCGGAAGCTGATCACCCAGCCTTGCAGCTCCTGCTCCTGCATGATGCGCACCCGGCTGGCGATCACCCGCACGTGGTTGAAGCGGCACACCTCGTCGTGCGTATCCTGGCCCAGTTGCGCGGCGGCGAAGAAATCCGGCTGCGCCTGGATCACGTCGCCGATCGGCCGGCCCAGCAAGCTGGCGGCGGGCTGGTGCAGATCCAATAGCTCGCGCGCCGCATGGTTGATGGTGATGATCCGCAATTGCGGATCGATGGCGATCACGCCCTCATAAATGGCTTCCAGCAGCGCTTTTTGCTGGCGCACCAGCAGCGCGATCTCTTTCGGTTCCAGCCAGAACATCTGGCGCTTGAGGTTTTTCGACAGCAGCCAGGAAAAAACGAACAGGGCGATCAGCAGCAGAACGATGGAGCCGATAATTTGCGTCAACGTCCTGGCATTTAAATTATCGATGTGCGATTTCAAATAGCCGACGGAAACGATGCCGATCACGTGATTATTTTCATCCAGGATCGGCGCCTTGCTGCGCAATGAAACGCCAATGCCGCCCTTGCGAATGGAAATAATGCTTTTCCCTTCCAGCACCTCTTTATTATCGCCGCCGATCATCGGCGTGCCCAAGCGGCCTTCGTATTCGGAATGATAAAGATGGCGGGCATGATTATCGCCGATGACGATATAACTGGCGTCGCTGCTGGCGCGGATTTTTTTCATCAGCGCGGCAATTCTGGCGGCGTCGTGTTTTTCCACCGCGTCCACCAGCGAAGGGATAAGGGCGATTTCCCGCGCCTGCACCTGGGCGCGGGCGCCGAGATCGCGGTGCAGTTGCGCATCCAGCTGGTAATAGGTGTAGGCGCCGATACAGGTCAGCAGCAGGCAGGAGAAGGCCACCAGGCACAGAAACAGTTTGATTTGAAATGAGAGTTTGAGGCGCATGGCGGAGCTTCACCGTAAAGAGATCCTGAAGCCTTACCCTATCACGAGAAGCGGGGTCTGTAATATTGCGCCCGATCAACTTGTGATCCCTCACACGGGATTAGAGTGAACCGGACGAGAATTGTTCGCCTGCGATAAAATTGATAAGCTTTAAAATAAAAACGGTATTAACACCATTAAAACCACGTCGGTTTTTACATAATCTTAATTAACCCCATAGAAACCATAACCACCATTAAAAACCCTTTTTAACTTTGAACATAATCACAGCAGATAATCCGTGCGCTTCTCTATGATGGCTGAACAAACTAATAAGAGGCCAGATTATGAGCACAACAGATGATTCTTACCTCGTAGCCAAAGACAAGACCGCCGATATTCCTCTGCGTGAGAAATGGTGGCGGATACTGGACAATTATAAAGTAGGGATTATTCCGTTACCGTTCTTTATTCTGGCCGGCGTATTGATTCTGCTCGACTGCCTGGAAGGCAAATTGCCGAGCGATATCGTGGTGATGGTGGCCACCCTGGCGTTCTTCGGTTTCGCCTGCGGCGAATTCGGCAAACGGCTGCCGTTGATCGGCAAAATGGGCGCGGCGGCGATCTGCGCCACCTTCATTCCTTCCGCGCTGGTGCACTATGGCCTGTTGCCGGACGTGGTGGTGGAGTCGACCACCAAGTTCTACAAATCGACCAACATTCTTTATCTCTACATTTGCTGCATCATCGTCGGCAGCATCATGAGCATGAACCGCCAGGTGCTGATCCAGGGCTTCCTGCGCATCTTCATTCCGATGCTGTGCGGCGAGATCGTCGGCATGCTGGTGGGGATGGGCGTCGGCATGGCGCTGGGCCTGGAGCCGTTCCAGATCTTCTTCTTCCTGATCCTGCCGATCATGGCCGGCGGCGTGGGTGAAGGGGCGATCCCGCTGTCGATGGGCTACGCGGCGATCCTGCACATGGAGCAGGGCGTGGCGTTGGGGCGCATTCTGCCGATCGTGATGCTCGGCAGCCTGACCGCCATCGTCATCGCCGGCCTGCTCAACCAACTGGGCAAGCGTTATCCGCACCTGACCGGCGAAGGCAGCCTGATGCCGAGCAAGCAGGGCGACAGCGGCATGAACGCGGTGGAAAAAATCAGCGGCAAGGTGGACGTCAGCACCATCGCCTGCGGCGCGTTGCTGGCTATTCTGCTGTATATGGTGGGCATGCTGCTGCATCGCCTGATTGGCCTGCCGGCGCCGGTGGGCATGCTGTTCGCCGCCGTGGCGGTGAAGCTGGCGCACGGGGTATCGCCGCGCATTCAGGAAGGCTCGCAGGTGGTGTACAAATTCTTCCGCACCGCCGTGACTTATCCGATCCTGTTCGCGGTCGGGGTGGCCATCACGCCGTGGCAGGAGCTGGTGGATGCGTTCACCGTCCAGAATCTGATCGTGATCGTCACGACCGTCAGCGCGCTGGTGGCGACCGGTTTCTTCGTCGGCAAGAAAATCGGCATGCACCCTATCGACGTGGCGATTGTCTCCTGTTGCCAGAGCGGGCAGGGCGGCACCGGCGACGTCGCGATCCTCACCGCCGGCAACCGCATGTCGTTGATGCCGTTCGCCCAGATCGCTACGCGTATCGGGGGCGCTATCAACGTCTCGCTGTCGCTGCTGGTGTTGGCCAAGTTCTTCGTATAACTCCTATAAATCCTTAGCGTTACTTTGCCTTTCCCCGCCCCCGCGGGGATTTTTTTTGCCCGCGCGCCGGCCAGACGCGCGGGCAAGGGGAACGCCGGTTATGCCGCCTGTTTCATGGCGGCGTCGTACCAGGCGAAGTAGCGCTCTACGCCGCGGCGGCCGGATTCGATCAGCGCGCGTTTTTTCTCCTCGCTGATGCCGAACTCCAGCGTGCCGACGTCGAGCGTGTCGACATACACGGTGCGCTTCCAGTCGTCGCTGTCCAGATGCACCTTGGTTTGGATGTCCAGCATCACGTTGGCCACCGCCAGGGTGAAATCAAACAGGTTGTTGACCGGCGTGCGCGAGCCGGCCTGACCGGCGGCCTGGGCGATTTCACCGGCGGAGTCCAGGCGAAGGCCCAGGGTGCGGGTGTTGATGCGCTGGCTGGAGACGTCGATGTAAGGCGGCGTGGCGGAGAAGTCATAGTCGAATAGCCGCACCGGGTAGTTGTCGATCATGCCGCCATCAATGCACAGGTCGCCCAGGGTATTGTTCTTCGCCACGAAGGCGAACGGGAACGACATCGAAATGCGCAGGCCGTCCGCCACTTTCATGCGCGGCGTAGTGCGGTACGAATAAACTTCGCGTTGGCCGCTGTTGAGGTTGGCGCCGATAAAGTAAATCGACTTGAACCCTTTCGCCGCCTTCATCGCTTCGAACTGCTCGAAGGTGATATCCGGGTTGCCGGTATATTGCTTGATAATATCGCGTGACCATTGATAGAAATAATCGCCGGGCGCGATGCCGTATTGATTGAACAGGCGATAGGCGTCCTGGAGCGTACCGAAAAAGCCGCCGTTATAATCGAGGAATTTTTTAAAATCCATCGCCGACAGAATTTTGGTTACGTCCGCCGAGCTGCAGCCCAGGCCGACCAGCAGCGCGGCGATGGCGCCCGCCGAGGCGCCGGAGGTTTGCTTGATCTGCGGTATGATGCCTTTGGCTTCCAGCAATTCCAGCGCGCCGCCATAGGCGATGCCTTTTACGCCGCCGCCTTCAAAGACCAGATTTTCGAATTGATAGTTCATGATATTTCCTCACTCTTGATTTAGGGAGTAAGAAAAATAACCAAGTCGCGAACCGGAAAATATTGATTGGGGTTGTGTGAGTCGGCAAACAAAATTATTCATAATAAATATATTGTTTATATATTTATCAAAGGCATTTATTAAACAGGCGCATCGGGCTTTTTGCGTCAATACTTAGCGCTGTTCAATTCTCGCAAGGAGTCATCATGTTCTGGAAACGTTGTCTGCTGGGCGCGGCGCTGGCCGTTATGTCATTACAGGCCGGGGCCGCCGCGCCGCAGGCCAAAACCCCGACGCCGGGATTTTACCGCATCATGCTGGGCAGTTTTGAAGTGACCGCGTTATCCGACGGCATCATTCGCCTGCCGGCGGACAAACTGTTGCTGAACACCACGCCGCAGCAGATCGCCGCCGGGTTGGCCGAGCGGCATCAAAGCCTGCCGGTGGTCACCTCGGTCAATGCCTATCTGATCAATACCGGCGACAAGCTGGTGATGATCGACAGCGGCGCCGGCCAACTGCTGGGCGACGGCCTGGGCAAGCTGGTGGATAACCTGCGCGCGGCGGGCTACCAGCCGGAGCAGGTGGATGAGATCTACCTGACCCACATGCACCCGGACCACCTCGGCGGCCTGACGCACGACGGCAAGGCGGTATTCCCCAATGCGGTGGTGCGCGCCGCCAGCCAGGACGCGGAATTCTGGCTGAGCGCGGACCAACTGAAACAGGCCAGCGCAGGCAGTAAAAGCAACTTCGAACGGGCCCAGGCGGCGATCAAGCCATACCAGGCGATGGGCCACTTTAAGCCGTTCAGCGGCGACGGTGAACTGTCGCCGGGCATTGCCGCCTTCGCCGCCCACGGCCATACGCCGGGGCACAGCGTGTATCAGGTGACCAGCCAGGGCAAGAAGCTGTTGCTGTTGGGGGATCTGATCCACGTGGCGGCGGTGCAGTTGCCGCATCCGAAGGTGGCTATCAGCTTTGACAGCGACGCCAAGGCGGCTGTCGCTCAGCGGCTGCGGATATTTGGCGACAGCGCGCGGCAGAGCGAACTGGTCGGCGGCGCACACCTGTCGTTCCCGGGGTTGGGGTATCTGAACCGCCAGGGCGACGGTTACACCTGGGTGCCGTTGAACTACGGCGCGCTGTAACGCCCGCTCTCGTTATCGGTTCCGCTCGGCGAACACCCGGCTGAACCAGTCGAGAAACACGCGCACCCGCGGCGACAGCTGGCGGTTGCGCGGATAAAGCAGCGAGACCGGCATCGGAGGAGAAGGCCAATCCGGCAGCAGCGGCAACAGGCTGCCGTCGGCCAGATCGCCGCGCAGGTGATAGCGCGGCACCTGAATGATGCCCAGTCCGGCGCGGGCGGCGGCGACCAGGCTCTCCGCCGCGGTGACCGACACCGTCGCCGGCAGCGTGACGGGTTGCGCTTGTCCCGCCACCGTGAACGCCAGCGGCATCAGCGCGCCGGTCGCCGAAGAGCGAAAGCCCACCATGCGGTGATGGCGCAGATCGTCCAGGCTTTGCGGCGTGCCGAAGCGCTGCAGGTAGGCCGGGGCGGCGCAGGTCACCTCTTCCAGCTCGCCCAGGCGGCGCGCCACCATGTCGCTGTCCCGCAGTTTGCCGACGCGCACCACGCAGTCGATGCCTTCCCGCAGCGCGTCCACCAGCCGATCGCCTTCGCTCATATAAAGCTCGATATCCGGGTATTGCGCCAAAAAATCCGGCAAATCGGGCAACAGAAAATGGCGCGCCAGCGTGCCGTGCACGTCGATGCGCAGCAATCCGCGCGGTTTGGCGCCGGCGAACGCCATCTCCGCTTCTTCGATGTCCGCCAGAATGCTCAGACAACGCTGATAGTAGGCTTCGCCGTCCAGCGTCGGGCTGACGTGGCGGGTGGTGCGTTGCAGCAGCCTGACCTGCAGCCGGGCTTCGAGCTGTTTGATGGCGTCGGTCACGGTGGATCGCGGCAGGTTCAGATCCTGCGCCGCCTGGGTGAAGCTGCGTTGTTCTACCACGCGGGTGAACAGGCGCATGGCGTCGATTCTGTCCATAATTGTTCGTTTATTTCGGATAGTGATAACGAAGAATAGGGGATTATTCGCCATGCCGAAAGGTGCATGATGACTGTACATTAACCCGATGAGGAGATATCCATGAATCACGCGACTCAACGCGTCGCCATCGTCACCGGCGCATCCCGCGGCATCGGCGCGGCCATCGCCAAGCGTCTGGCCGCCGATGGCTTTACCGTCATCATCAACTATTCAGGCAATCCGGCGCCGGCCGATGAGCTGGTGGGCAAGATAGAACAGCGCGGCGGCCGCGCCTTGAGTGTCAAGGCCGACGTCAGCGATGCGGCTGCGGTCGCCCAACTGTTCGACAGCGCCGAACGGGCGTTTGGCGGCGTCGACGTGCTGGTCAATAACGCCGGGGTGATCGCGCTGGCGCCGGTGGCGGACATGCGTGATGAAGATGCGGATCGCCTGCTCGACATCAACCTGAAAGGCAGCTTCAATGCGATGCGCGAGGCGGCGAAGCGCCTGCGTGACAACGGCCGCATCATCAACTTCTCCTCCAGCGTGGTGGGGTTGCTGCAGCCGGGGTACGGCATGTATGCCGCCAGCAAGGCGGCGATCGAAGCGCTGACCAGCGTGCTGGCGAAAGAGCTGCGCGGCCGCAATATCACGGTGAACGCCGTCGCGCCGGGGCCGACCGCCACCGGCTTGTTCCTCGACGGCAAAACCCCGGAGCTTATCGAGCGGCTGGCGAAGATGGCGCCGTTGGAACGTCTGGGCACGCCGGACGATATCGCCGCGGCGGTGGCTTTCCTCGCCGGGGCAGACGGCGGCTGGATCAATGGCCAAACCCTGCGCGCCAACGGCGGCATCATCTGATTGGCGACGCGCCGCCGCAGGATCGGGTATCCTGTGGCGGAACATATCACATCAAGGGCAACGTATGGCGGGCCACACTCAGCAATCCCATCCTGGCGTCAGATCGCCCTGCGTAAGCCTGTGCCGGATCGACGACGAAACCCAGCAGTGCCGCGGATGCCGGCGCACGCGGGCGGAGATCGCCGCCTGGCCGACCGCCAGCGACGCGGAGAAACGCGCTATTTGGCGGCGGCTTGAGCTGCGTCAATCGGTGAAATAATCCTCTGCATTATTGCGCTGTCAGACTTCATGTAGCACAATTGAGCTACATGTGATTGACCGACGTTAGGAGCGATTATGTCGACGACGACCATTCGTATTCCAGATGAGCTTAAAGCCCGAGTCGCTGTCGTCGCCGAGCAGGTAGGCGTCACGTCTCACAGCTTTATTTTGCAGGCAATAGCGGAGAAAACGCAGCAAGAAGAGTTGCGCCGTGACTTTGAGAATGAAGCGGAAAAACGCTATGCCAAGATAATTGCGACGGGAGAGACGGTCTCTTGGAAAGAGATGCGCGGTTATTTGGAAAATTACGCAGCGGGTGATACTGCCGCTGTCAAACCTCCTGTTAAAAAACTGGGACGCTGATGGCAAATGTCGAGTTGGCGCCAGAGGTCAGGGATGATATCGAACGTGTTCTCGCTCATTTGGCTCAGTATGGCGCTGCGGATTCAGGGCGGCGCATTCAGGAAATCATCCATGCAATTGCGGTATTGGAACATAATCCATTGATCGGACGGTCCCTTGGCGCAGGGCTGCGTGAATTGATTATTGGGCAGCAAGCTCGCGGTTATTTGGCGCTCTACAAATACATTCCTGATATCGATACGGCGTTTGTTCTGGCGATCCGCAGTCAGAAAGAACAAGGGTATTGAATGCACGATACCGGCCTGAAAGACCGGCATCGCTGTCATGTCCTCAGAAATCCCAGTCCTCATCCTCGGTGTTGACCGCCTTGCCGATGACGTAAGACGAACCTGAACCGGAGAAGAAGTCGTGGTTTTCGTCGGCGTTCGGCGACAGCGCCGACAGGATCGCCGGGTTGACCTCCGCCATCGCCGGCGGGAACAGCGCTTCATACCCCAGGTTCATCAGCGCCTTGTTGGCGTTGTAGTGAAGGAAGGTCTTCACGTCTTCCGTCCAGCCGACGCCGTCGTACAGCTCCTCGGTGTAACGCACCTCGTTGTCGTACAGGTCCTGCATCAGGTCGAAGGCAAAGTTTTTCACCTGCTGGCGCCGCGCGGCGTCCACTTTCTCCAGCCCTTTCTGGAACTTATAGCCGATATAGTAGCCGTGCACCGCCTCGTCGCGAATGATCAGGCGGATCAGATCGGCGGTGTTGGTCAGCTTGGCGCGGCTGGACCAGTACATCGGCAGATAAAAGCCCGAATAGAACAGGAACGACTCTAGGAACACGCTGGCGACCTTTTTCAGCAGCGGATCGTCGCTGCGGTAGTGCGCCAGAATGATGCCGGCTTTCTTCTGCAGCGCGCGGTTTTCCTCGCTCCAGCGATAGGCGTCGTCCACGTCCGGCGTTTGGCACAGGGTGGAGAAGATTGAGCTGTAAGAGCGGGCGTGCACTGCCTCCATAAAGCTGATGTTGGAGTACACCGCCTCTTCGTGCGGCGTCAGCGCATCGGCGATCAGGGCCGGCGCGCCGACGGTGTTCTGGATGGTGTCCAACAGCGTCAGCCCGGTAAATACCCGAATGGTCAGCTGCTGCTCCTTCGGCGTCAGCGTGGCCCAGGAGGGGATATCGTTGGACAGCGGCACCTTTTCCGGCAGCCAGAAGTTGGAGGTCAGGCGGTTCCATACCTCCAGATCCTTGTCGTCTTCGATGATGTTCCAGTTGATGGCGCGCACCAGCGGCGCCGATGTTACGGTCGTCATAAGTTGCCTCACAGCGCGCAGGACACGCAGCCCTGCACCTCGGTGCCTTCCAGCGCCATCTGGCGCAGGCGGATGTAGTAAATGGTCTTGATGCCTTTGCGCCAGGCGTAGATCTGCGCGCGGTTGATGTCGCGGGTGGTGGCGGTATCGCGGAAGAACAACGTCAGCGACAGCCCCTGATCGACGTGTTGCGTCGCGGCGGCATAGGTATCGATGATTTTTTCCGGGCCAATCTCGTAGGCATCCTGGTAATACGCCAGGTTGTCGTTGGTCATGTACGGCGCCGGGTAGTAAACGCGGCCGATCTTGCCTTCCTTGCGGATCTCGATGCGCGAGACGATCGGATGGATGCTGGAGGTGGCGTTGTTGATGTACGAGATGGAGCCGGTCGGCGGCACCGCCTGCAGATTCTGATTGTACAGCCCGTGCATCATCACCGACTGACGCAGCGCGCGCCAGTCGTCGCGGCCCGGAATGGCGATGCCGGCGGCGGCGAACAGCTCGCGCACCCGCTCGGTCTGCGGCAGCCAGTCGCGCTCGGTGTACTTGTCGAAGTACTCGCCGCTGGCATAGCGAGAGTGCTCAAAGCCATCAAAGGCGCCGCCGCGCTCGATCGCCAGCCGGTTAGAGGCGCGGATGGCGTGATAGGCCACGGTATAGAAATAGAGATTGGTGAAGTCGATGCCTTCTTCCGAGCCGTAGAAGATGCGCTCGCGCGCCAGGTAACCGTGCAGGTTCATCTGGCCCAGACCGATGGCGCGGGCGCTGCGGTTGCCTTCGGCGATCGACGGCACCGAGCGGATATCGCTCATGTCGGCCACCGCGGTCAGCGCGCGGATCGCGGTCTCGATCGCCTTGCCGAAGTCCGGCGCGTCCATGGTTTTGGCGATGTTCAGCGAGCCGAGGTTGCAGGAGATATCCTTGCCGATGCGATCGTAGCTCAGATCCTCGTGATAGGTGCTGGCGCGGTTGACCTGCAGGATCTCCGAACACAGGTTGCTCATGTTGATGCGCCCGGCGATCGGGTTCTCCCGGTTGACCGTGTCCTCGAACATCACGTAGGGGTAGCCGGATTCGAACTGGATCTCCGCCAGCACCTGGAAGAACTCGCGCGCGTTGATGCGCGACTTGCGGATGCGCTTGTCGTCCACCATCTCGCGGTACTTCTCGCTGACGGCAATCTCCGAAAACGGCACGCCATACACCCGTTCGACGTCGTAGGGCGAGAACAGGTACATTTCTTCGTTGTTCTTCGCCAGCTCGAAGGTGATATCCGGGATCACCACCCCCAGCGACAGCGTTTTGATGCGGATCTTCTCGTCGGCGTTTTCCCGCTTGGTATCGAGAAAACGCAGGATATCCGGGTGGTGGGCGTTGAGATACACCGCGCCGGCCCCTTGGCGCGCGCCGAGCTGGTTGGCGTAGGAGAAGGCGTCTTCGAGCATTTTCATGATCGGAATGACGCCGGAGGACTGGTTCTCGATGCGCTTGATCGGCGCGCCCACCTCGCGAATATTGCTCAGCATGAAAGCCACGCCGCCGCCGCGTTTCGACAGCTGCAGCGCGGAGTTCACCGCCCGGCCGATCGATTCCATATTGTCTTCGATGCGCAGCAGGAAGCAGGAGACCAGCTCACCGCGCTGGCGTTTGCCGCAGTTGAGGAAGGTCGGCGTGGCCGGCTGGAAGCGGCCGGAAATCATCTCTTCCACCAGATCCTGCGCCAGGGCGGTGTCGCCCGCCGCCAGCGTCAGCGCCACCATGCACACCCGGTCTTCGTAGCGTTCCAGATAGCGCTTGCCGTCGAAGGTTTTGAGCGTATAGCTGGTGTAGTACTTGAAGGCGCCGAGGAAGGTCTCGAAGCGGAATTTCTTGGCGTAGGCCTGTTGGAACAGCTGCTTGATAAACGGGAATTCGTACTGCGCCAGCACCTGCGGCTCGTAGTAGCCTTCTTCCACCAGATAGCGCAGCTTTTCCTCCAGGTTATGGAAGAACACGGTGTTTTGGTTGACGTGCTGCAGGAAGTAGTGCCGCGCCGCCAGCCGATCTTTATCGAACTGGATCCGGCCTTCCGCATCGTAAAGATTGAGCATCGCGTTGAGCGAATGGTAATCCAGCGCGCCCGTCTCGGGCCTGGTCAATTCTGTCGTTGCCAAAATGCGGTTACTCCCTGTCTAACGTTTTCAACGTCTTGCGTAGTGCCGAGCAGCTCGAAGCGGTACAAAAAAGGCACCTGGCATTTTTTGGCGATGATGTCGCCGGCGATGCCGTACGCTGCGCCGAAGTTGGTGTTCCCGGCGGCGATGACGCCGCGCAGGTATGAACGGTTTTGCGGAACGTTGAGAAAGCGGATCACCTGGATCGGCACCGCGCCGACGGCGCTGCCGCCGCCATAGCTGGGTACGATCAAGATATAGGGTTGTTCCATCAGCAATTTGCTGCGGGCGCCGGCGATCGGAATGCGGATCGCCGGCAGGCCCAGTTTCTCAACGAATCGGTGGGTGTTCTCCGAACTGCTGGAGAAATAGACCAGCGGATTCATCGCCGAGCCTCAGCAGGTGAGCGCCAGCGCGCCGATTTTGTCCGGCCGGAAACCGGACCAGTGATCGTCACCGGCGATAATCACCGGAACTTGCTGATAACCTAAGGATTTAACGTGGTTCAGCGCCTGCTGATCCTGGGTGAGGTCGATCACCTGATAATCAATCCCCTGTTTATCAAATGCGCGATAGGTGGCGTTGCACTGGACACAGTCCGGCTTACTTTAAATAATAATGCTCATGATTCGCATTTACCTTTAGGCTGAAGGAAAGGCGGACAAGTCAGATAACGGAGCATCGTTCCTGGCGTTTCTGACGGCGTTATCAACCGAACAACGGTCCCTGCGGCTGATAGATAAAATACTATATGTAGATATTTAATTTATCAACCACGCTATATATGGTGTTTTGTGGGGTTGGGTACGTAGGCCGCGTCGGGGCTGGAAAAGGCGAGGGAAAAATTTTTTCGGGTGAGAAATTCTCCTCTCTCAGTGAAGAGGGGGAGTCGAGCGCATTCTGACGCATGCTGACGGCCAGACGATTGAAGGCGCTCTCTGATTAGCGCATCGACCATCCGGCGGGGCGGGGGTTACTGTCGGGGGGCGCCAATTTCAGCCGGCGAGAGGAGGCGGAGCGGGCGGTACAGGGGCTGGCGCAGCTGTTTCGCACAAATTAAACGGCCCGCGATTTCCGCGGGCCAGACGCACATCTGTTTTATCTTTATGACTGCAGGGGTGTTAACGCCGGGCCAGCAGCACGCCGAGCACGATGCCGACGGCGGCACCGATCCCTACGCCCTGCCAAGGTTTGTCACGCACATAGCTGTCGGCTTGATCGACCGCGTCGCGCGCATGCTGTGTCAGACTGGTGGAGCCATTGAACCGCGCCCGGGCGTCGCGCAGCACGCCTTTCGCCTTGCTGTGCAGCTCTTTCAGTTCCTCTTTGGTCTTGTCACCGGACTCGCGCAACACTTCATCCAGCGTATCGGCCAACAGAGTGACGTCCTGATCGATATCGCGTTCTGTTCTTTCCGCTTTCTTAAACATTCAGCTCTCCATTTCGACACATGTCTTTCAAGTGTAGACCATGCCGAGATTTGCGTGGCCGATCACGGAAAAAAACCGCCGTCACGCAGGTGTTTGCCGGCGCCTGGGCTTTGTACATTTGGTTACTCGGCGAAACCAATCACTCACGGAAGCGGCGGTTTGATTCCACTAGTATCTGTTTCAACGGCTCCACCGGAGCTTACCGAAACAACACTCTGAGGATTTAAAGATGAAAAAAGTATTAGCGCTGATCGTTGCTGCCACTATGGGTCTGTCTTCTGTTGCTTTCGCTGCTGATACCGCAGCTACTGCTCCGGCTACCACCACCGCACCAGCTGCGACCACCACCACCGCTGCGCCAGCGGCTGCTGCTGAAAAAGCGCCAGCTAAAGCAACGCACCACAAGAAAGCCAAGCACCACAAAAAAGCGCCAGCCCAGAAAGCTCAGGCCGCTAAAAAGCACCACAAAAAAGCGCCAGCTCAGAAAGCCCAGGCTGCTAAAAAACACCACAAAAAAGCGCCAGTGCAGAAAGCTCAGGCCGCTAAAAAACACCACAAAAAAGCCGGTAAAAAAGCTTAATTAAGTGATGTTTGCGGAACCGGAAGGTTCCGCACGCTCCAGTCCGTACTCCAGACACCCGGTTCTTCCGGGTGTCTTCTTTTGAGGCGACGCACGATGATCAATCGCTATCTGTTTGAAGTTATTTTCAGCGCGGTAACCCTGTGCGGGGTGATCGTCGGTTGGGAACTGTTTTTGGCCGGCAGCTTCCGGTGATCATTGCGCCGCGGCGGTTTCGTGCAAATGCCGCCAGCCGAGCGCGTTGGGCTGACGTTCAAATACCACCGTGGAGTAGCGCAGCGTAGCGCTTTGTCCCGGCAGACTCTGTTTTTCCCGGTAGCTGACTACCGCGCCCGTCGGCCATTCGGCCACCAGCTTCATCTCTTCTATCTCGATTTCCAAACCCGGTTTGGCGGCGCGATGCGCGTGGAAAAAAGCGCACAGCGCGGTGAAATCCAGCGGAGCGCCGTTCAGCGCGATCATGCTGAAATCCGGCGTAAAGCGCGCCAGCAGCGCCTGCTCTTCTCCGGTCCCTTTGCCCAGCCAGCGTTCAATGGCGATGTGGGCGTCGATCACTTCGGTAAAATACGGGTTCATAAAGCATCCTGTTGAGCGTTGAGTTGGCGCACGATGGCGCGGTTGGCGAGGCGCAGGCACAGCAGCAGCGGGATGAGTACGCTGGCACCCGCCAGAATGAAGCAGGTGCGGTAAGCCGTCGCGGGCGGCAACACGGCCAGCAGCAGATTCAGCAGCAGGCTGAGCAGCGCCACGCCGAGGCAAAAACTGAGTTGGCGGTTGATATTCCACAGCGCGCTGGCGTCCGCCAGCTGAGCGTTGGGGATCTGCAGGAACGCGCTGCTCTGCGCGGTGCTACTGCACAGGCTGCCGCCGAACCCCATCAGGGCAAAGGCGGCGATCTGCAACGCGTGCTGCCCGGCCTGATCGATCTGCGCCAGCGTCAGCATGCCGACGCCTTGCAACAGACAGCCGACGATCAGCAGCGGCCGCGGGCCGAGGCGGTTAAAGGTTTTGCCGGTCAGCGTGATGGCCAGGAACGACGCCAGCGCCCAGGGCAGCATCAGGCCGCCAACCTGTGCGGCGGGCATGCCCAGCTGGTTTTGCAGATACAGCATCGCCACCAGGCTGACGCCGATGAACAGGCCGGGAATACACAAATAAACCGCCATGGCGTTGCGCAGCAGCGGATCGGCGACCAGCCGCAGGTTCAGCAGCGGCTGCGGGGTTCGCAGGCTATGGCGCAGATAAGAGGCCAGCACCAGCAGGCCGGCAGCCAGCAGCGCCGCACCGGAAACCTGATGGCCGGCTTCGCTCAGCCGGGTCAGGCCGAGCAGCAGCAGCGTCAGCGCCGCGCAGGCGCTCAGTAATCCTGTCGCGTCCAGCGGTTTGCGCGCCGCCGTCGGCGCTTCCGCGCGCAGCCACAGCGCCGCCAGCGCCAGGGCCAGGGCCGCCAGCGGCAGGTTGGCGAAAAACACCCAGCGCCAGTCCAACCGATCGACGAGCCAGCCGCCCAGCGCCGGTGACAGCGCCGGCGCCAGCAGCCCGACTAACATGATGGCCGCAGACAGCCCGGCGCGTTCATGGCTGCGATACAGCTGATAGGTCAGCGTCTGGCCGATGGGGATCAGCAAGCCGCCGCCCATGCCCTGCAGGGTGCGCCAGCCGATCAGCGCCCCGACGCTCTCGGCGTTGCCCGCGCCGAGGGTGGCCAGCATGAACAGCGCCAGCGAGAGCAGAAACACCCGCCGCCCGCCGATGCGCTGCGCCAGCCAGGCGCTGAGCGGGATCACCAGCGTCAGGCCGAGAATATAGCCGTTGCTGACCCACGCCAGCTGGCTGACCGATGCCCCCATCGCCTGGCCGATGGCGGGGTAGGCGACATTGGCGATAAACATATTGATCAGATCGACGAAAAAGCCGAGCAGATAGACGATTGCCACTTTGCTGCGATAAGACATGGTGCCTCCGGTTGAAGGCGAGCAGTGTATCGGGGGGAAAAGTGCGGATAAATCGGCGGCGGGCGATTACACTGTCAAAATATTTTTGACAATAAGGGCGGTGAAATGCTGAATTTGCAGCGCCTGGCGATCTTCGCGGCGGTGGTGGAGGCGGGCAGCTTTACCGCAGCGGCGGCGGCGCTGGGGCAAACCAAGGCGGTGGTGAGCTTTAACGTCAAGCAGCTGGAGAACGAACTGGGGGTGTCACTGCTGGCGCGCAGCACCCGCCGATTGTCGCTGACCGATGCCGGCGAACGCTTCTATCAGCGCAGCCAGCAATTGTTGCAGGAGGCGGAAAACGTGCTGGACGACGTGCGACGCGATCATCACGGGCTGAGCGGCGTGCTGCGCATCACCAGCACGCCGGAGTACGGCGCGCAGGTGGTGGCGCCGGCGCTGGCGGCATTTTCGCGCCAGCATCCGCGCCTGCGTATCCAGCATGTGTCTTCTTCCTATCATGCCGATCTGATTTCGGAGCGCTTCGACGTGGCGATCCGCTTGGGCCAGCTGGCGGATTCCAGCCACCGCGCGGCGCTAATTGACAGCTTCGCCATTTTTCCGGTGGCGTCGCCGGATTATCTGGCCGAGCGGCCGATTCATTCGCTGACTGATCTGGCGCAGGCGCAGTGGATCGCCCACAGCCGGCTCAGTTCGCCGCTCAGTTGGCAGGTGGTCACGCCGCAGCGCGAAGCGGTGCTGTTCAAGGTCGCGGACGCCGCCACGCTTACCGGCGACAGCGCCGCGGCATTGCTGGCGTTCGCCCTGCATGGCGCCGGGGTGGCGCTGCTGCCGGCGTGGCTGGCGCAGCCCGACATCGATGCCGGCAGGTTGCAGCGGTTGCTGCCGGATCACCGTTTCCCCGAGCAGAGCATCTATGCGCTCTACCCGAATACCCGTCACGTGCCGGAGAAGGTGCGGGCGTTTATCGATTTTCTGCGCGCGCGGGTGGCGGCAAAATCGTTAGCGAAATAATAATTCGTTATAACTCTCTCATTTATCATCAAATCTCATCGGGGTATGCTGGAACGCTTCGTCTACCTCGTCCGATGCGAGCCACCTTCGATGACCGCAGAAAATAACTTCCAACTGAACCGACGTATTTTGTCCGTGGTGATGTTCACCTTCGTCTGCTACCTGACCATCGGCCTGCCGCTGGCGGTGTTGCCGGGATTTGTGCATGACCACCTGGGCTACAACTCGGTGTTGGCGGGCCTTATCATCAGCGCGCAATACTTCGCCACGCTGTTCAGCCGCCCGCACGCCGGGCGTTACGCCGATCAGCTGGGGCCGAAGAAGGTGGTGCTGTTCGGCCTGGCGTGCTGCGGCGCCAGCGGCCTGTTTTACGCGCTGGCGTTCGGCGTTGACGGTTACCCGTGGCTCAGCCTGCTGTTGCTGTGCGTGGGGCGGGTGTTTCTCGGCGTCGGCGAAAGCTTCGCCAGCACCGGTTCCACGCTGTGGGGCATCGGCCGGGTTGGGGCGATGCACACTGCGCGGGTGATCTCCTGGAACGGCGTCGCCACCTACGGCGCGATGGCGGCCGGCGCGCCGCTCGGCGTGTATCTGAACCAGCAGTGGGGATTGGCCGGGGTGGCGGCGCTGATTGTGCTGGCGGTCGCGGTGGCGCTGCTGTTGGCGAGCGGCAAGCCGGACGTCTCGATCGCGGCTGGGCAGCGCATCGCCTTCCGCGCGGTGTTCGGCCGCATCTGGGCCTATGGTCTCGGGCTGGCGATGGGCACCGTCGGCTTCGGCGTGATCGCCACGTTCATCACCCTTTACTACGCCGACAAAGGCTGGAGCGGCGCGGCGTTTTCGCTGACGCTGTTCAGCTGCGCCTTCGTCGGCATCCGCCTGATCTTCAGCAACGTCATTAACCGCCACGGCGGGTTGAAGGTGACGCTGGCGTCGTTTCTGGTCGAGATCGTCGGGCTGCTGTTGATCTGGCTGGCCGGCGAACCCTGGATGGTGCAAACCGGCGCGTTGCTGGCCGGCGCCGGTTTTTCGCTGGTGTTCCCGGCGCTGGGCGTTGAGGCGGTGAAACAGGTGCCGCCGCAGAATCAGGGCACGGCGCTCGGCACCTATTCGGCGTTCCTCGACCTGGCGTTGGGCATCACCGGCCCGCTGGCCGGGCTGCTTATTGGACAAGCGGGCGTGCCGTCGATTTATCTGGCGGCGGCGCTGCTGGTGGCGCTCGGGGTGCTGCTGACCCTGCGCCTGCTGCAGCGCCGCCGGGCCTGATTCAGGAATAGTCCGAAACCCGGATTCCTCCCCAGAAAATCATTGTTTCGGTGAATGATTACGGTAAGGTCGCTCAGCGGTCCAGAATGAGAGGAGGAATCGATGTATTTACGGCCGGATGAAGTGGCTAAAGTGTTGGAGAATACCGGCTTTGAGCGTGATTATGTCACCGATCAGGCCTATGGCTACCGCAAGGGTACGCATTATGTGTATGTGAATCGCGAAGCGCGGATGGGCAGAACCGCGTTGGTGATCCACCCGGCGCTGAAAGAGAGAAGCGTGCATTTCGCCACGCCGACCTCCCCGGTGCGCACCAGCGAGCAGTATCTGGAGTTTCCCCTGGATTTAAGCAGCGACGCCCCGAACCAGCGCTACGGCATCGCACACGGCTTCAGCTCGCGCGAAGCGCTGTCGCGCTACCTCTACAGCATGTTCCTGTAATCGGTCCCCCGCCCGGGGGACGCGATCAGCCGTGCGCCAACGCTTCGCGGTTGAAACGCTCGTTGTAGGCGCGGCGGAACTGCGCCAGTTCAAACGCATCGATATCCAGCTCGGCGAAGTAAAACAGCGCCGCTTCGGTGTGCTCGGCATGCAGCTCCGGCGACAACCCGGCGCGCAGCAGCACGTCGCGCCACAGGGCAATCTGGTCGTCGTCCGCCTGTTTGATGAACGTCAGGTAGATGAACAGCAGATAAGCCGCCTGGTGCATCTCTTCGGTGTAGCCGTTGTTCAGCATGCGGATAAAGGTCTGGCTTTGGCGGCCGCCCATTTCCTGGATCATCGATTCGATCAGCATCGGCTTGACCCTCAGCAGATGGGCCAGCGAATCGATGGCTTTGCGGGTGTCGGACGTCAAGATGCGGTAACCGATAATGAATACGACGATCAGGGCGGCGAGGATGATCCAGGTCATTTAGGCTTTATTACACTCTCAATACGCCAGAAGAGGGGCGGGAGGCGCTGTGCGACAGCGCCCGCTATCAATGCTGTTCGCCGCTGAAATTACCGACCGCGCTCTGTTGGCGCAGGTGGTGATTGAAGGTGGCCGCGTCTTTGGCCAGCGCGTCCAGATGGGCGCCGAGCATTTTGATCTGCTTGACCAGCGCATGCTGTTCCGGCACCGAACTGGCTGTGCTCAGTTTGCGCGCCAGTTGTTCATTCTGCGCCCGCAGCGCGGCTTCGCGCTGTTTGGCTTCTTCCAGCAGTTGCTGCAGCGCCTGGTAGCTCTGCTGCCATTCGCGGTGTTGCCGTTCGAAGCTGCTCTGCAACTCATTCATCGCATTTTGAAACTGGATTTCCAGCTCGCGCATTGTCATGGGCTCGATCCTTTGCGGCACTCAATGATGGCTTAGCAGTATAGCGAAAACTGTTCGCAAGCTCACCCGTTGACGACAAATGAGACACATGCCGCTGACAATTCCCGGCTTGCAACCGTGACAAGGCGTCTTACAATCGACCCCATTCCCAGCCGTAAAGGCTGCCGTTCAAGAGAGGTGGAACATGAGCGAGCAGGAAAAAGACTTTTTTGAACAGGCGATGGCGGACGTGGTGCCGCTGGAGAGCGGACGGCAGACGCTGTACCTCAAGCCGCAGGTGGCGGTGGACAAAAGCGCACGGCGCGACGCGCAGCGGCTGCGGCAGGAAAACTTCCTCAGCACCGATTTTCTCGAAGTGATCCCCTGTGAACAGCCGCTGGAGTTCAAAGGGGAAGGCATTCAGCAGGGCGTGCTGGACAAACTGCGCAACGGGCGTTACCCGCCGCAGGCATCGCTGAACCTGCTGCGTCAGTCGGTCGAAGCCAGCCGGCAGGCGCTGTTTCGCTTCATTATGCAGGCGGAGGCGCAAAACCTGCGTTCACTGCTGATCGTGCACGGCCGCGGGCGGCAGAACGAAAGCCATCCGAATATCGTGCGCAGTTACGTCGCTAAGTGGCTGGCGCAGTTTGAACAGGTACAGGCATTTTGCCGCGCCTTACCGCGCGACGGCGGCGAGGGCGCCTGCTATGTCACGCTGCGTAAATCGGCGCAGGCCAAGGCAGAAAACTTTGAGCGCCACGCCAAGCGCAGCCGGTGAAAGGATAGCCGAAATAAAATGGCCGGCGAATATCGCCGGCCATCGATGAATTATTTATTAAATATTTTATAGTCCAGCGAATAACGGCCGGCGCCGGTTACCGCCAGCAACAGCAAACCGCCAATGATGCTGATGTTTTTAAAGAAGTTGATTTCGTTGCCCATCATTTCCATGCCGGTCATTTTCCAGAACGGATGGCCGATAAACGCGGTGCCCAACACATACAGGGCGAAAATGACCGCGATAGGCCGAGTAAACAGGCCGAGAATAAGCGCGATGCCGAAAATAAACTCCACCACCACGGCAACGATCGCCGCCAAATAAGGCATCGGCGTGCCATAGCCTTCCATCGCCGTGACGGTCGCACCGAAGTTGACCAGTTTCATCCAGCCGAAAATGATAAACAGAACCATCAGTAGAATGCGGGACAGCAGAATTACGCCGTCTTTTGAGCTATCACCCATTTCGAACTCCTTAGCCACTGTCGGAATTATGTTGTCTTGCTGATTAAAGATTAGAACAATTTACGTTTTTTTCTAGCGGCGACGGGCGGTTGCGCCACTTTTTTCATTGGGTGAGACGCGTGGTGAAGCCGACGGCATTGCCTATACTTGAGCCTGGAGCAAAAACAATAAAACAGGCAATGTGAGGCCAAGATGGATGAGGAATTGACCGCCGCCGGTTACCGCCGTTATTCCGGCGACAAGATTGACGTTTATTTTAACAGCGCGATATGCCGCCATTCCGCCAACTGCGTGCGTGGCAACGCGGCTATTTTTACCCTGAACCGCCGGCCGTGGATTATGCCGGATAATGCCGACGCGGCCGAAGTGAAACGCGTTATCGACACTTGCCCCAGCGGCGCACTGAAATATAGGGAGAAATAATATGGAACATAAAATACTGGCAGACGAGAAGCGTTTTTATATCAATGACGAGCACGGCAAGCTGATCGCCGAGATCTCTTTCGTGCCGAGCGGCGACAGGCTGACCATTATCGATCACACCTGGGTGGATGAGTCATTGAAGGGGCAGGGCGTCGGCAAAAAGCTGGTGGCGCTGGTGGTGGAGAAAATGCGCGCGGAGCAGCGTAAAATCATTCCGCTATGCCCGTTCGCCAAGCATGAGTTCGATACCACCCCAGCCTATCAGGACATTCGCGCCTGAGGCGATAACGGGGCGCGGCGCGCCCCGATCATTCAGCAGACGCCGAAATCGCCGTCTTCGTGGTACAGCGCCACCTCGTTGGCCTGCACCTCCGTACGCTGCTCTTTACCCAGTTCATTCCAGCTGCAAACCAGGGTTTCGCCGTCGATCGCCACCACGGTCATCTTCGGGCCGCCGGTGGTGCGTTGTACAAAATCACCGATATTGAATGCCATGCGTTCCTCCACAACAGATTAAACCTCATCTATTGATAACACAGAATGGCGCCGCCGTTGGCAGGTGTTTCGTTATGTATTAAATTATATAGCGATTATCATCAAGGAGAGCAAACTAACATGCCGGGATTATTGATGTTTTATGTGGGCGGTACGGCGCCGGGCGCCAATATTGAGTTGCACGACGTGCAGTTTGCGGCGGCGGATCGGCCGGAAGAGGCGTATCCGCTGCTGCGCGAAAAGTGGTTCGGCGATAAGCGCAAGGTGCATGTCGACGGTTATGCGCGCATCGACTGGGCGGACGGTTACGACGTGAGCCTGGAGTCTGCGCCGTTCGCCGGTGAAGAGAAGCTGTTTTTCGTTAACGTGGGCGGTTACCGCAGCGATGAGCTGGCGGAATTGCACCAGTTCGGCCTTTTTGTGGCGCGCTCCGCCGACGAGGCGAAGGAGAAAGCCAAACGGGCGCTGCTGACGGACAGCGTGCAGCAGCACAAAGATGATCTGGCTGAGGTGGACGACTGCCTGCTACTGCAGGCGCTGCAGGGCTACCACGTTCATCTGCGGGCCAACCCGCACGGGAAACCGGCCCGGCCGCTGTGGCAGGGGTATCTGCCAATCGGCGAACCCGCGCTATAACGCCGCTTCGAACACCTGCGGCAGGTTGAGATCGCGGCGTTTCAGATCCAGATGCATGATATTCATTACCTGTTGATGAAAATGCCGTTCATGCAGCATGAGAGGCGCTGTATGCTGGCAAGCACAGTAATCAACACGCCCAGGATTTACCATGACCATTGAGATTTACCCGGCGCAAAAAAGCGACGCCAAACTGATTCTGGATATGATTATCGAGCTGGCGGTGTACGAAAAGGCGCGCGAGCAGGTGCTGGCCAGCGTGGAAGACATCGAACGCAGCTTGTTTGGGCCGGGCGCCTGTTCCGAAGCGCTGATTTGTACGGTGAACGGCGAGCCGGCGGGTTATGCGGTGTTCTTTATGAGTTACTCCACCTGGCTGGGTAAAAACGGCATCTATCTGGAAGACCTGTACGTGGCGCCGAAGCATCGCGGCGCGGGCGCCGGTAAAACGCTGCTGCGGCACATCGCCCGGCTGGCGTGCGAACGGCAGTGCGGCCGCCTGGAGTGGAGCGTGCTGGACTGGAACCAACCGGCCATCGATTTCTACCTCAGCATCGGCGCGCAGCCGCAGGGCGAGTGGGTGCGTTATCGTATGGAGGGCGAGGCGCTGACGTACTTCGCGGCGCACGGGGCGGCGCTGCCGGCGTAACCGTCATTGGGGGGAGGCGGCCTCCCCAACTGGGGTGGTGTGATCGGTTTACTGCGGGTGAATCAGGTCAGGATCAGGCGGGTTTGCGGGCGGCGAGAATGAAGATCATCGGGCGCTCCTGCTCTTCGTCCAGCGCCGGGTTAGCGGCGATTTGCTGCGCGCTGGGGCCCCATTCGTTCAAATGCTGGATGATAAACCCTTGCTGCGCCAGCGGGTTGATATAGCCGCCAAGCGTGCGGTGCTGCTTGATGACGCCTTCCGCCAGCCAGTTGGAAACGCGCTGGCCTTCTCGCTGGTAACCGTTGACCGGCCAGGATTTCTGCCCGTTGCCGTCGGTCAGCCAGCCCTGCTGCGCCGGGGCGGTGTAGATCGGGTGCTCGGCGGTGAAGATGAACTGCCCGCCAGGTTTCAGCGCGGCGTACACCGTGGCGAACAGCGCGGACAAATCCTCGAGGTAGTGCAGCGTCAGCGAGCTGTAGACCAGATCGTAACGGTTCACAGGCAGCTGCAGCTGCGCCAAATCCTGCCGACGATACTCGATGCCCGCGTCGGCGGTCATCTCCCGCGCTTTGGCCAGCATCTTTTCCGAGACGTCCAGCCCCAGCACGCTGGCTGCGCCCTGTTCGCGGGCGCTGCGGCAGAACCAGCCGTAGCCGCAGCCGAGATCGACCACACTTTTTCCCTGCAAATCTGGCAGGATGCGGCGGATGGCGGGCCATTCCGGCGCGCCGTCCAGACCGTGCTGCGAGCGGCTGAGCTGCGCATAGCCGTCGAAGAAAGCCTGATTGTCATAGATATTTTGCGTCATGATGACTCCTTGGGGTGAATGACGGCGGCGGAATGCCGCTGCCATACCATGCATATTGCTGCATAATTCTACGCTGACAACATGAATAACGGGAATGACGATGGACATGATTTCGGTGCGGCAAGCGCCCGAGCTGGCGCCGCGCGCCATTGCGTATTTTCAGCGGCACTGGGCCACGGCAGAGACGCTGATGATGTATGAAGACGCCATCAACCGCAGCCTCGGCGCTTCCAACCCGCTGCCGCAGTGGTACCTGCTGATGGAAAATAACCTAATCCTCGGCTGCGCGGGGCTCATCACCAACGACTTTATCAGCCGTGGGGAGTTGTATCCCTGGCTGTGCGCGCTCTACGTAGAAGAGACGCAGCGCGGCAGGGGCTACGGCGCCAAACTGATTGAGCATGTAGCGGCGGAAACCCGCCGGCTGGGTTTCCCGCAACTGCACCTTTGCACCGATCTGGAAGGGTACTACGAGCGTAATGGCTTCGTTTATAACGGGCTCGGCTATCACCCCTGGGGCGAGGCCTCGCGGGTCTATTCGCGGGTGCTGTGATCACCGCCGCCGGGGGCGAGCAAGACAAATCTGACTTTTCTTTCACCTCATCGCGCCTCGCGGGTTACACTGGCCGCTTGTTCGCCACCGACCGGGTTAATTCGCCGCCGCGATGAGAGTGCCACGCCAGCTACCGCAACGCTTCACCGCCTGCATCGCCATTATGGCGGTGCTGTTGCTGTTTGTGGCGCCGGTGGTGTCGAAATCGCTGATGCACCATCAGATGATGGGCGGCATGGCGCAGCCGGCAGCCGCCATGCCGCACGACATGCACGGGATGGCGATGCCCGCCGCCGAGCATGCCGGCCACCACGGCATGGACTCGGCGGAGATGATTTTCTGCGGCTACTGCGAGCTGCTGATCCATGTGCCGCTGCTGTTGTGGGTATTCGTCCCGCTGCTGTGGCTGATGACGCGTATCGCGCGCCTGCCTTGCGCGCCGCGCATCGTCCCCCCGCCCATTCGGCGCCTTGCTCTGCGGCCAAGCCCGCGCGGGCCGCCCGGCCAGCCGTTTTTCCTTATTGCTTGATCATGGGTAACGCCGTTCGTATCGCTGCGGACGGTTTGCCTGCGCGCACAGTTTGAAAAACGAGAAAGGCCATGTCTTCGATAACCAAAACTCCACCTGCCGCATCGCCGAGAGGCGCGATGCTGAACCTGATCAGACGGCTGCATTTTTATATCGGCCTGCTGGTCGCCCCTTTTATTCTGGTCGCCGCACTGACCGGCACGCTGTATGTGCTGACCCCGCAGCTTGAAGAGGCGCTGTATCGCGATGCGCTGTCTACCGAGCCGCACGGGCACGCGAGACCGCTGGCCGACCAGATCGCCGCCGCCCGCCGTGTGGCGGGTGACGAGGCGCGCATTTACGCCGTGCGTCCGGCACCCGGCGCAATGGACACCACGCGCGTACAGTTTGCGAGTGCCGATCTGGGCGCTTCCGAGTCGCGCGCGCTGTTTGTCGACCCTTATACCCTGGCGATCAAGGGCGATATGACGGTGTACGGCACCTCCGGCGTGCTGCCGCTGCGCACCTGGCTGGATAAGCTGCACAGCAGCCTGCTGCTTGGCGATCTGGGGCGCAACTACAGCGAGCTGGCGGCCTCCTGGCTGTGGGTGGCCGCCCTGGGCGGCGTGGCGCTGTGGCTGGCGACACGGCCGAAGCGCAAGCTGAAAAGGGCGAAAGGGGGCTTTGCCGCCAGCCGCCATTGGCATATCACGCTGGGCGTGGCGCTGCTGGCCGGGCTGCTGTTCTTCTCGGCCACCGGGCTGACCTGGTCGCAGTGGGCCGGCGGCAACATCGACACGCTGCGGGCCAACCTGGGCTGGCTGACGCCGCAGGTCAACGCCAGCCTGCAGGCCGATGCGCCGCAGACGCCGGCCGATCCGCACGTCGAGCACCGCGGTATGATGCCGGGCATGAAGATGAACCCTGCCGCACAGACCAATGCGCTGAATGGCGACTGGGATCGGGCGCTGCACGCTGCGCGCGCCGCCGGAATAGACGCCGCTAAGGTCGAGCTGCGCCAGCCGAAAGGCGAGGGCAAAGCCTGGACGGTGACCGAAGTAGATCGTAGCTGGCCGACGCAGGTGGACGCGGTCGCCATCGCGCCGCAAAGCTTCACTGTCGTCGATCAGGTGCGGTTCGAGAACTTCCCGCTCATCGCCAAGCTGACCCGTTGGGGCATCGACGCCCACATGGGCATTCTGTTCGGCTTGCCGAATCAGCTGCTGCTGGCGGCGTTCGGCCTCGGGCTGTGCCTGATGATTGTGCTGGGTTACCGCATGTGGTGGAGTCGCCGCCCGGCGGCGGGTGCGCAGCATCCGGTGCATACGCTGGTTGCCGCCTGGCTGGCGCTTTACCTGCCTGCGCGCGCCGGCACGCTGCTGGTAGCAGCGGCGCTGGGTTATTGCCTGCCGGTAATGGGGGTGAGCCTCGCGGCGTTGCTGCTGGTGGACGTATGGCGCTGGCGCGGCCAGCGGCAAGGCCAGCGGGATGAAACGCCGGAAGCGGCCGCCCGCCGCGCCGAGGTGCGCAAGTTCCGCGCGGCGGTGGCGACAGTGGCGGTGGCGGTCGGCTGCGTGATGGGCCGGGCGATCCTCGGCGGCACCGTCGAACAGTTTCAGCTGCCGATCGGTGACTGGAGCGCACAGATGGTGATCATGCAGAGCCTGATGGTGCTGCTGTATACGCTGGTGTTCACCCTGCTGCTTTCCATTCCGCTGTGGTATTTCTTCCTGGGGGAGAAAGAGGGGCGGTGAGGTATTTTGCGCCGATGTGAGGCGTTCAACCCCGCTGCGGCGGGGTTTTTCTTGGTTACATCAGCCGGTGCGCGTGCAGTTTGACGCTTTCCATGATGCTGTCCATCGTCACCTGCACGCGGTGCGGCAACACGCCTCGCCGGCGGTAGATCAGGTAGGCCTGCATATCGATGCCGCGCTCGCGCGCCAGGCAAGGCTGCAGTGTGCCGGCATCCAGCTCGGCGGCCACGGAATAATACGGGGCGTAGACGATGCCCAGGCCCTGTTTGGCCAGCTCGATCGCCGGCAGAATGTTATCGCAGACGCTGGCGCCGTTGATCTCGACCTGCACCAACTCCCCCTGAGCATTGTAGCCGCTCCAGGTATTGCGGATGCCGCCCAGCATACGCAAGGTAATGCAGCGATGCTGCGACAGTTCATCCAGCTCCTTCAACGGCATGCGGGCGATGTAATCCGGCGCGGCGAACAGCCCGACGCGAAAACGGGTAAAGGGCCTGGCGATCAGGCTTTCGTTTTGCGGCTGGAAAAAGCTGATCAGCAAATCGCAGTCGCTGTCGAATACTGCGCCATATTTTTTCTCACGTTCATCGGGGTTGCGGGTCACCAGATCGACAGTCAGCGCCGGCGCAGCGTGCAGCAGCGGCGGCAGCAAATAGCTGGCCAGGAAAGCGTGGATGCCTATCGGCGCGCCGAGCGTGACCATGCCGCTCATACTGCGCTTATAGGTGCCGGCCATATCGAGCAGATCGCTATGCTCGTTCAGCAACTGCGAGGCGCGGCGCAAGAATTGTTCGCCGAACTCGGTCAGTGACAGAGTGCGCGGGCCGCGCAGAAACAGTTCCAGACCCAGCCGGCGTTCCAGTGAGGTGAGCGCCCGCGACACGTTGGACTGCGGCATATCCAGCAGCTGCGCCGCTTTGCTGACGCTCGCCGTTTCGGCGATGACGCTTACAATCCTGAGCTCTTCAATACGGAAGTCTTTCTCTTTCACTGGCTGGCTCGTATGAGTATGTATATCAAAAATGATATACGTCTTTGGCGGCATTGTCATATGACTTATCACGGGCGGGTGGGTATCATTCGATTTGATTATTTGCTATCCACATAAATAAAGAGAAATCCGTCAATGAAAGTAACAAGAACGGTGATTTTACCTGCGCTGTTATTATTGGCCGCGTGCTCGTCCGCCGTGACCGAAAAAGAAAAATATTCGACCTTTCTGACCAATTATAACGATATTAACAAAGGCCAATCCGCGTCCGGTAAAGACGTTTTATATTGGAAGGATCAGAGCGTCGATTTTTCCCGTTATCAATATCTGGTGTATCAACCGATGATCTATTTCCCGCGGCCGAAACCGAGCGAAATGGTCAGCCAACGCGCGCTCGACAATATCCTGAATTACACCAACCAGCAGTTTAAACAGGCGATGGGCACCCATTTTACGCTGGTGGACATGCCGCGCGAGCATACCCTGATTTTCCGCGGCGCCATCACGGCGATCGACACGCAGAAGAAAGGGCTGCAGGTCTATGAAGTCTTGCCAATCACGCTGCTGATCGCCGCGACGCAAAGCGTCACCGGGCACCGTACTATGGAGAGCGCGGTCTATATGGAAGGCGAGTTTATCGATGCCGCGACCAACCAGCCGGTGATTAAAGTGGTGCGTAAGGCTTCGGGAGAAAATCTTAATAATGAGAAAGCACAGCTGAAAGTCACCGACGTGAAGAACGCCATCGATACCATCGCCAACGACATCAGACAATATAACACGCTATAGAGATTATTTATTTCCATTATTCTCAACCAGGACTTTACATGTTTCTTAACTATTTTGCGTTAGGCGTACTGATTGCGGTATTCCTGATATTATTCTACGGCGTCATTATTATTCATGACATTCCTTATTTGCTGGCGAAAAAGCGCCGACACCCGCATCAGGATGCGATTCACGTTGCCGGTTGGGTCAGCCTGTTTACGCTGCACGCCATTTGGCCGCTGCTGTGGATCTGGGCGACGCTCTATCGGCCGGAACGCGGCTGGGGCATGAGTGAAAGGCCGGAATCCTCAACGGATCTGCAGGCGCGCATCGCACTGCTCGAAACCGAATTACAACGCCTGCAGGAAAAGCCGACGGCGGTTCCCGGCCCCACGGTAAGTTGAGCGTAGCCTATGGATTTGCTCATTATTCTCAGCTACGTGGCGCTGAGCTACGGCGTATTTAAACTGTTCCGCATTCCGGTCAACAAATGGACCGTGCCGACCGCCGTACTCGGCGGGATCGTTATCGTCGGCGCGTTGATTCTGACGATGAACTACAACCATCCGTACAGCGATCGGGCGCAGAAAATTGCCGTGTCGGTGCCGATGGTGCCGCAGGTCTCGGGCATGATCGTTGAGGTGACGGAGAAAACCAACGTGCTGCTGCGCAAAGGCGAGGTGCTGTTCCGGCTCGACGACAGCCGCTACCGCGCGCGGCTCACCAGGCTGGAGGCGGATCTGGCCGGGGCGGAGGCGGAGATCAGAATGCGTCGGGCGGCGCTCAGCGAGTCCGCCGCCAACGTGCAGCGGGCGAACGCGGAGTATGATCGTGCCCGCAAGGATTACCAGCGCTACGCGAAAGGGGCGGCCATGCCGGTCAACCCATTCTCGGAGCAGGACGTCAGCCATGCGCAGCAGCAGTACCAGGCGCAATCCGCCGCGCTGCAGGCGGCGAAAGCCCAGTTCCAACAGGAACAGGCGCGGTTGTCCGGACGCTATGACGGCGAAGACGCCACGATAGCCAGCCTGAAATCGCAAATAGCCGAAGCGCGTTACAACCTGGAACAAACGGTGGTGCGTGCGCCGAGCGATGGCTATGTCACGCAGGTGCTGGCGCGGCCGGGCACGGCGGCGGTGCGCTTGCCGTTCAAACCGGTGATGATCTTTATCCCGCAGCAAAAGCGCCAGGTGGTGGCGGTATTCCGCCAGAACGCCATCTTGCGCTTGGCGCAGGGGGATCAGGCTGAGGTGGTGTTTAACGGCTTGCCGGGACAGGTTTATGGCGGCACCGTGAGCCGGGTGTTGCCGGCGATACCGGACGGCAGCTACCAGGCCAGCGGCGCACTGCAGGGCCTGAGCGCCACGCCGGGCCGGGAAGGGGTGTACGTAATGATCGATCTGGCTGCCAACCCGGATCTGGATCATCTGCCCGACGGCGTGAGCGCCCAGGCGGCGGTCTATACCGGGCACTTCGAGCACGTCTCCGTGATGCGCAAAGTGCTGCTGCGCATGACCAGCTGGCTGCACTACCTCTATCTGGATCACTAGCCCGCATTGGCCCGGAACAGCCCGGGCCGTTGGGTTGGCCCCTGAATACGACAAAAACAAAAAAGCCCGCAACCGAAGTTGTGGGCTTTTTCGCTATTATCGCCGGGTCTATCTGGTTCACTGGCGACGTATTTGGTGGAGCTGGGGGGATTTGAACCCCCGTCCGAAATTACTACACCGTCGGCACTACATGCTTAGTCCAATCTTTACATTCGCCGGCCAGCTGCGGATGGACACGCTACTGACAGACTAGCCTGATTGAGTTTAACGCTTCAGCCCCAGGCAGGACATCCACGCGATCTCTTTTGGGTTTGACCTCTCTTGATCCCCGTCCTAAGAGCGGAGGCTAGGGAGAGAGGGCTCTAAGCAGGGTATTAAGCTGCTAAAGCGTAGTTTTCGTCGTTTGCGACTATTTTTTTGCGGCTTTTTACGAGGCCAACCGCCCCTCGGCATGCTCCTAGGGCTTCGCAAATCCCGTCGAATCCAGAATCAGCCCCAAGTAACTTTGTGCAGTATACCAGAAGTTTACCTCGATAAGCCAGCGGCTTAACGATTGGCGTGCTTCATGATACGGGCTTTCGCCGTCTGCCATTCGCGATCTTTGATGTCATCGCGTTTGTCGTGCTCTTTCTTGCCTTTGGCTACGCCGATCTTGATCTTGCTCCAGGCATTTTTCCAATACAGGGACAAGGCCACCACGGTGTAACCTTCGCGGTTGACGCGGCCGAGCAGGGTGTCCAGCTCGCGTCGGTTCAGCAGCAGTTTACGGGTACGCGTCGGATCGCACACCACATGCGACGAAGCCACGTTGAGCGGGGTGATGGTGGCGCCAAACAGGTAGGCTTCACCGTCACGGAACGTCACGTAGCTGTCGCTGAGGTTGGCTTTGCCTGCACGCAGCGATTTAACTTCCCACCCTTGCAGCGACAGGCCCGCCTCGAATTCTTCTTCAATGAAGTATTCGAAACGCGCGCGCTTGTTTTGGGCAATGGTGGCGGAACCGGGTTTGTGTGCTTTTTTCTTTGTCATAGTGCGTTCATTATACTGGATGCTTCAGCGAAAGAAATCCTTTCCCGTTCAGCACCTGCGCAATTTTTCGCATTTTTGGTGCCCTCATCCCGTAGCAGATTTTTTGTTTGCCGCCAGATAAATGATATTATCTGTACGTTTTATGTCTTACAGGAAATGATATGCCCCAGATCAGTCGGTCTGCATTAGTGCCGTTCAGCGCCGAGCAGATGTATCAGTTGGTTAACGATGTTCATTCTTATCCCGATTTTCTGCCAGGCTGCACTGGCAGCCGGGTGCTTAACGCTACCTCCAACGAGATGACCGCCGCGGTGGACGTCGCCAAGGCCGGTATCAGCAAGACCTTCACCACGCGCAATACGCTGCTGGATAACCAGAGCATCAATATGCAGCTGGTCGATGGCCCGTTCCGCAAGCTGATGGGCGGTTGGCAGTTCACACCGCTGAGCGAAGAGGCCTGCAAGGTGGAGCTGCACCTGGACTTCGAGTTCACCAACAAACTGATTGAGCTGGCGTTCGGCAAGGTGTTCAAAGAGCTGGCGGGCAGCATGGTGCAGGCATTCACCCAGCGGGCGAAAGAGGTCTACAGTGTCTGACATCCAGGTCGAGGTGGTGTACGCCTTGCCGGAGCGGCAGTACCTGCGCAAGGTGAAGCTGGCCGAGGGCAGCAGCGTTGAGCAGGCGATCCAGGCTTCGGGCCTGCTGGAGCTGCGCCAGGATATCGATCTCAAGAACAACAAAATCGGCATCTACAGCCGCCCGGCCAAGCTGGGCGATACGCTGAACGACGGCGACCGGGTGGAGATTTACCGGCCGCTGATCGCCGATCCGAAAGAGCTGCGCCGGCAACGGGCAGAAAAGGCAAAAAAATAAGGCGCTATAAGCGCCTTATTTTTTTATCTGAAATTGATTTTCTCTTCCGCGTTGCAGCCTGCGACTGTCATGAGGAACACCATGCCCCCCCATGGGCCGGAAGAGCGGCCGACGCCGATTACTTGGTCAGCGCCGGTTTGTTCTGGATATCGGTCAACACGCCTGCGCTGTCGAAGGTCAGCGTCAGCGTCTGCTGGGTGATATCTTCATGGCCAGGCTGCTGACGGAATACATAGAACCACGTTTGCGTTCCAAACGGGTCTTGCAGCATTGGGGTGCCCAATGTGTAAGCGACCTGTTGTTGGGTCATCCCTTTCTGAATTTTCGCCACGTCGGTCGACGTCAGGTAGTTCCCCTGGTTGATGTCAGGACGATAAACCACCTTTTCAAAAGTAGAACAGCCTGCAGTCAGCATCACAAGAACTACAGCGGCGGCAGTCAGCGTTTTACAGCGCATAGTAATCACATTCCTTTAGGGCATAGGATGCCGATGATAATAGACCTTGCGGCAGTTGGAAACCTTTATACCCTTCATCTTTCACGTTGCGACGCATTGGCTTTCCTTTAGCACCTCAAGCGCTTGGCCTTTTTCAGGCTGTTGAGATGGCTTTGGATCACCGCCGCGCCGCACTTTAGATATTTCTCGGGCCAACAGCGTCACTGTCAGACCGCAGGAAAGTGAAAAAGTTGAGCTTTTTTATGCCGCCAGCAGTTCTTTGGCGTTCGCCAACGTATTGCGGGTGACTTCGCTGCCGCCGAGCAGGCGCGCCAACTCCTGCAGCCGGGCGCGTTTATCCAGCGGCGCCATCTGGGTTTCGGTGACCGTGCCGTCGGTCTGCTTGCTGACGAACAGGTGCTGATGCCCGCATCCGGCCACCTGCGGCAGGTGAGTCACGCACATCACCTGGGTGGATTCGCCGAGCTGGCGCAGCAGACGGCCGACGATGGCGGCGGTCGGGCCGCTGATGCCCACGTCCACCTCATCGAAGATCAGCGCCGGGGTTTCCATCTTGCGGGCGGTGATCACCTGAATGGCCAGCGCGATGCGCGACAGCTCGCCGCCGGAGGCGACCTTCGCCAGCGGCTGCAGCGGCTGCCCCGGGTTGGTGGAGACGCAGAACTCGGTGCGGCTGGCCCCTTCGGCGCTCAGATGCTGCGGTTCGAAGCGCACGTCGATGTTGAATTTGCCGTGCGGCATGGAGAGGGCCTGCATGCTGTCGGTAATGAGCGTGGTCAGCTCGGCGGCGTAGTGCAGGCGTTTCTGGTGCAGCTCTTCCGCCAGCGCCAGCGCCTGCTGGTGATGCAGGGTGACCGCCTCGTTCAGGTGTTCATGATCGCTTTCCTGTTGAGACAGCAACTGCTGTTCATCCAGCAACTGCTGATGCAGCTGCGGCAGCTCCTCCGGCGCAACCTGGTGTTTGCGCGCCAGGCTGATTTGGCGCGACAGGCGTTGTTCCAGCTCGTGCAGGCGGTTGGGATCGAGATCCATGCGATCGGCGTAATGGCGCAGCTCGTCGCTGGCTTCGCTGATCTGGATAGAGGCCTCTTCCAGCATGTCCAGCAGGCCGCTGAGCTTATCGTCCAACCCGGCCAGCTCAAGCAGCAGGTGTTTGGCGCTGTAAAGCTGGCTGAGCATGTTGTTCTCGTCGCTGTCGGCCAGCAGCTGCAGCGTCTGCTGGCTGAGGGTCAGCAACTGGCCGCTGTTGGCCAGGCGCTTGTACTCGGCGTCGGTCTGCTCGAACTCGCCGGCCTGCGGCGCGAATTCATTCAGCTCTTTCAATTGGTATTGCAGCAGCTGCTTGCGCGCTTCGCGCTCGATGGACTGCTGTTGATGGTGCGCCAGCTCGCGGCAGCTCTGATGCCAGCGTTGGTAGGCCTGGCTCATCGCCGCCAGCAGGGCGGGTTCGTCGGCGTAGGCGTCGAGCAGCGCTTTTTGGTGCTCCGGCTTGAGCAGCAGCTGATGGGCGTGTTGACCGTGGATTTGAATCAGGCGTTGCCCCAGCTCGCGCAGCTGCGACAGCGGCACGGCGGTGCCGTTGATAAAGCCGCGCGAACGGCCGTCGGCGTTGATCACCCGCCGCAGCAGGCATTCGTTGCTGTCGTCCAGCTGGTTCTGCTCCAGCCATTCGCGCGCGGACGGAGTGTCCGCCAGCGAGAAGCGGGCGCAGATGTCGGCGCGGGCGGCTCCCAGGCGCACCACGTTGCCGTCGGCGCGGTTGCCGAGGCACAGCCCCAGCGCATCGATAGCGATGGATTTGCCGGCGCCGGTTTCACCGGTGATCGCCGTCATGCCCGGTTGAAAATCGATTTCCAACTCACGAACGATAGCAAAGTTGCTGATGGTTAATTGCGCCAGCATGGGAACCTTCCTGTGTATAAACACATAACTGTAGTTTCATACAGTATAAACTGGTTTTATATACAGTAAAGTGGCCGGCGCAGATTTTAGAACAATTTTTTAGACCAGCCCAACTTGGTGCTTAACGTGTTGAAATAGCTGTAGTCCTTCGGGTGAATCAGGTTCAGATGGAAGTTGCTGCGGCGGATCAGCACTTCTTCGCCTTCCTGGATCGGCAGCGCGATCTGGCTATCGCAGCTAATCTCCAGATCGCTGCCGATCTGCGAAAACTTCAGGCGGATGGTGCTGTCGCCGTTGATCACCAGCGGCCGGGCGGAAAGGGTGTGCGGGAACATCGGCACCAGCGCGATCGCCTCCAGCGACGGGGTGAGGATCGGCCCGCCGGCGGAGAGCGAGTAGGCGGTGGAGCCGGTCGGGGTGGCGATGATCAGGCCGTCGGAGCGCTGCGAGAAGGCGAAACGATCGTCGATGTACACCTCGAATTCGATCATGTGCGCCACTTTGCCGGGGTGCAGCACCACCTCGTTGATGGCGGTGCTGATGCGGCACTGCTGGTGCTCTTTATGCACGATGGTTTCCAACAGGAAACGCTGTTCGTCGATGTACTCGCCTTCCAGCACGTCCGCCAGCTGCTGCAGAGCGTTGTCGGGATCGAGATCGGTGAGGAAGCCGAGGTTGCCGCGGTTGACTCCGATCACCTTGATGTCATAGCGCGCCAGCACGCGCGCGGCGCCGAGCATGTTGCCGTCGCCGCCGACCACCACTGCCAGGTCGGCGCGCTGGCCGATATCCGCCAGGCTGCCGGTCACGGCGTCTTTCAGCCCCAAATCATGGGCGATTTGGCGTTCGACCATCACCGAATAGCCGCGGGCGACCAGCCAGTGGAACAGCATCTCGTGGGTTGCCAGCGCTGAAGGGTGACGCGGGTGGCCAACAATGCCAATACAGGCGAATTTTTTATTCATTTGCTGTGATTTTCCTCACCGGGACCCGTTTATGCCCCACATTGTGACCGGTTGACTTGAAACCCCGGTTTTGATCCCCATAATAAGCCAAGTTGCGAGATTAATGCTAAAACGCGGAGATATTCATGAGTAGTAAAGAACAGAAGACGCCAAACGAGCAAGTCTCGGAAGAAATGGAACAACACGCTCATCACGAGGATACGCTGCCGGAAGCGGCGGAAGGCGTCGATCTGCGCGATGCGCGTATCGCCGAACTGGAAGCCCAACTGGCGGAAGCTCAGCAGCAAGAGCGCGACAGCCTGCTGCGCGCCAAAGCGGAAGCGGAAAACATCCGTCGCCGCGCCGAACTGGACGTCGAGAAAGCGCACAAGTTCGCCCTGGAGAAATTCTCCGGCGATCTGCTGCCGGTGATCGACAACCTGGAGCGCGCGCTGGATCTGGCGGATAAAAACAATCCGGAACTGGCCGCAATGATTGAAGGCATCGAGCTGACGTTGAAATCGCTGCTGGACGTGGTGCGCAAGTACGGCATCGAAATCGTCGGCGACGTCAACGTGCCGTTCAACCCGGAAGTGCATCAGGCGATGAGCATGATGGAATCCGCCGATCACCAGCCGAACCACGTGATGATGGTGATGCAGAAAGGCTATACGCTGAACGGCCGCCTGCTGCGCCCTGCGATGGTCGCGGTCTCCAAGGCCAAGGCGTAATCGCTCCGGCAACGATATAAAGAAAGGCACCCAAGGGTGCCTTTTTTGTCTCTGGGCTACGCCTGCGGCAGGCGCGGCATCCAGTCGATCGGCGTGAGCCCTTGCTGCTCCAGCAGCTGATTGGCCTGCGAGAAGTGGCGGCAGCCGAGGAAACCGCGGTGGGCGGAAAGCGGCGATGGGTGCGGCGCTTTCAGCACGTGGTGGCGGTTGCGGTCGATAAAGTTGCCTTTCTTCTGCGCGTGCGAGCCCCACAGCAGGAACACCACGCCTTCGCGGTTCTCGTTCAGGGCGGCGATCACCTTATCGGTAAAGGTTTCCCAGCCCAGATTGGCGTGCGAGTGCGCGCGGCCGCCCTCTACCGTCAGCACGGTGTTGAGCAGCAGCACCCCCTGTTCGGCCCAGCTTTGCAGGTAGCCGTGATCCGGGCGTTCGAAACCGGGAATGTCGGTCGCCAGCTCTTTATACATATTCACCAGCGACGGCGGCGCCGGCACGCCGGGGCGCACCGAGAAAGAGAGGCCATGCGCCTGATTGGGCCCGTGATACGGATCCTGGCCGAGGATGACGACCTTGACGTCCGCCAGCTCGGTAAAGCGGAACGCGTTGAACACGTCTTTCTGCGGTGGATAAATGGTCTTACCGGCCTGACGTTCAGCGGCAACAAAGGCGAGCGTTTCAACAAAATAGGGCTGCTCTTTCTCTTTGCCGATCACGTCATGCCAGGTGAGGGAGGTGGCCATAAACGCTCTCCTTTGTTTTCTTTAGCAATTCATGGTCTATAGCTTACCGTGTCGGCCCGCGCAGCGAAACCCGCTTTTCATTTCTCGCCGCCGTTTGTAATGCAATTATTTTTGAAAATTTACAAAAAAAATTGTTTTTTAGCGCGACGGGAAAATTGATATAAAACATAAATTTGCCCCTTCATGCCCTACGCCTACCCGGTAAAAATTGACTTTAATCAAGGAACTGGCCCGGTCAGGCTGGTATACAGAACAACAAGACAACAATGGTTTTACCAAATGGCCGAAACCAGGATTGGGTTTTCTCACGACGTGAATTTTTACGCCCTTGTACGGAGGCAACATAATGATTACCGGTATTCAAATTACCAAAGCGAACGACCAGGCGCTGGTGAATTCTTTCTGGCTGCTGGACGATGAAAAAGCGGAAGCCCGCTGCGTGTGCGCCAAGGCCAACTACGCGGAAGATCAGGTTGTCGCAGTGAGCGACCTGGGCCAGATCGAATACCGTGAAGTGCCGCTGGAAATGCAGCCGACCGTGCGTGTGGAAGGCGGTCAGCACCTGAACGTCAACGTGCTGCGTCGCGAAACCCTGGAAGACGCGGTCAAGCACCCGGAAAAATACCCGCAGCTGACTATCCGCGTGTCCGGTTATGCGGTGCGCTTCAATTCCCTGGCGCCGGAACAGCAGCGCGACGTTATCGCCCGCACCTTTACCGAAAGCCTGTAATTTGCGGCGCTGTCAATCAGGGAGCTTCGGCTCCCTTTCTTGCGTTTGACGGCCGAAAACGGAATGCGGATCACATTCTGTACAAAGATAAGCATTTCTAATACAGAACTCATCCGACCTGCCGATAGCTAAATCAGCACCTATTCAGGTGCTCAATAAAAAGTCTATCGACAAGGAGTCGGCATGAGTATGCCTTTAAGTTTTACCTCTGCAGTATCCCCGGTGGCCGCGATCCCTACACCTCGCGCCGTTGCCGAGACGGTGACGGCGGTGCAGCCCGCGGCAGCGCCGGCAAATCCGGCGCCGGTGGCCACTCCCTCTCAGAACTCGCTCAATGCGCAGGCCATGTTGAATACGCTGGTCGGCGATATCTCCGCGGCGGCGCCGACGGCGGCGGCAGCGCCGGGCGTGACCCGGGGGCAGCAATCGCAGGAGGGTGATTATGCGTTGGCGCTGTTGGCCAAGGACGTTTATTCACTGAACGGTCAGGGCACCGCTGGGTTCAACCGCTTGAGCGACAGCGCGCTGCTCGGTTTCGGCATCGATCCCGCCAGCCTGCACGACGCAGGCAGCGGTTTCCAGGCCGGGGTTTACAGCAACGACAAGCAGTATGTGTTGGCGTTTGCCGGCACCAACGACTGGCGCGACTGGCTGAGCAACGTGCGGCAAGCGACGGGCTATGATGATGTGCAGTACAATCAGGCGGTTGCCGCCGCCAAAAGCGCCAAGGCGGCCTTCGGCGATGCGCTGGTGATCGCCGGTCATTCGCTCGGCGGCGGTCTGGCGGCCACGGCGGCGCTGGCGACCGGCACCGTCGCGGTCACCTTCAATGCGGCCGGGGTGTCAGATTACACGCTGAATCGCCTGGGTATCGATCCGGCGGCGGCGAAGAAAGACGCCGAAGCCGGCGGCATCCGTCGTTACAGCGAACAATATGACATGCTGACCAGCACCCAGGAGTCGACTTCGCTGATCCCGGACGCCATTGGCCACAACATCACCCTGGCCAACAACGATACCCTGACTGGTATCGATGACTGGCGGCCGAGCAAGCATCTGGATCGCAGCCTGACGGCGCACGGCATCGACAAGGTGATAAGCTCGATGGCGGAACAAAAGCCGTGGGAGGCGAAGGCCAATGCCTGAAGGGCGTCGCTTGCGGCGAGCGCTGGCGATAGCCTTACTGGCGCTGGTCGCGGTGACCGGTTTACTGATGATGGCTAAGGAGCAACAGATGGGGCAGGAGATTTCACCGTTTGACGGCCGCGGCAACCTGGCGCTGGCTCAGGCGGTGGCGCGCGGCGATGCGCAGAGCATCCATGCGCAGGCTACGCAGGATCGCTTGCGCGAACGAGGCGATCGGCAGGTCACGCTGTTGCAGTGGGCAGTGCTTTCGCAGCAGCCGGCCAGCGTGCAGGCGTTGCTGGATCTCGGGGCCGACCCGTCGGTAGCGGGGCTGGACGGCAACAGCGCGCTGCACACCGCGGCGATACTGCAAGACGTGCAGTATCTGCGGTTGCTGCTGGCTGAAGGGGCGCAGGTGAACGTGCGCAATGCCGTTACCGGCGCCACGCCGCTTGCGGCGGCGGTGCTGGCCGGGCGCGAGGAGCAACTGCGGTTGTTGCTGGCGGCCGGGGCGGACACCACCCTGAGCGATCGGCTGGGGGATACCCCGCTGCATCTGGCGGCGAAGATCAACGCGCCGCATCTGGCGCTGTTGCTGTTGCAGGCCGGGGCCGATGCCCAGGCGCGTAATCAGCAGGGTTATGCGTTCCAGTTTTATTTCTCGCAAACGCCGGCGCATTTGCAGAATGACGAGCTGAAGGCGCAGTTCCGCGAGCTGGATAAATGGCTGCAGGGGCGCCGCCTGGCCACGCATTACGCGCAGCAGTAAACGCCCATAAAAAAACCGCCTATACAGGCGGTTTTTTCTTAGGCAGCGGTGGTTATTCTGCGTCGCCGGCCGGTTTGGCCTTCGCCTGACGGCGTTTTCCGACGTTTTTGGCGTCGCGATGGCGCACTTTCACCTTGGCCTTCTCTTTGTTCTTCGCTTTATCTTCCGCGCGTTTGGCCAGCACTTTCTTCGATGGCTTGCCGTTGCTCTTCTCGTTCGGCACCTTGGTTTTCGGCCGCAGTTCGTCGATCACGCGCGCTTTCAGCGGCTCGTTCAGGTAACGGCCCACTTTGCCCAGCAGCAGATGGTCGTGCGCTTCCACCAGCGAAATGGCGGTGCCTTTGCGCCCGGCACGGCCGGTACGCCCGATGCGGTGCAGGTAGGTATCCGCCGTGCGCGGCATGTCGAAGTTGAACACGTGGGTGATATCGAGGATATCCAGGCCGCGCGCGGCAACGTCGGTGGCCACCAGCACGTTAACCCGGCCATCCATCATGCGTTTGACCGCTTCGTTGCGTTTGGCCTGCACCATCTCGCCTTCGAGATAGCAGGTGTTGATGCCCGCTTCGCGCAGCCAGGTGGCCAGCTCATGCACGCGCTCGCGCTTGCGCACGAAAATCACCGATTTCTGCACGTCCGGCTGTTTCAGCAGGTGGATCAGCAGCGCGGTTTTGTGCTGCACGTCATCGGCGCGGTAGTACCACTGCAGGATCTTCTTGCGTTCGCGGCGCGACGGATCGGCTTCCACTTCCACCGGCTCTTTCAGGATGCGTTCGGCGAATTCGCGGATCGCTTCGCCTTCCAGCGTGGCGGAGAACAGCAGCGTCTGGTTGCGCCAGCGGGTTTCGGCGGAGATGGTTTCGATGTCCTGCGCGAAGCCCATGTCGAGCATGCGGTCGGCTTCGTCGAGGATCAGGGTTTCCACCGCGCGGCAGTCGAAGTTCTCTTCTTTAATGTATTGCAGCAAGCGGCCGGTGGTGGCGACCACCACGTCCTGGTTTTCGCTGAACACTTCCGCGTGGTTCATGTAAGCGACGCCGCCGGTGATGGTGGCGATATCCAGCGAGGTATGAGCAGCCAATTCACGCGCCTGGTCGGCGACCTGCATCGCCAGCTCGCGCGTTGGCGTCAGGATCAGCACGCGCGGCGGGCCGGATTTCTTGCGTGGAAAGTCCAGCAGGTGCTGCAACACGGGCAGCAGGAAGGCGGCGGTTTTGCCGGTGCCGGTCGGAGCCGAACCTAAGACGTCACGCCCGTCCATCGCCGGCGGGATCGCAGCGGCCTGAATGGCGGTGGGGCGATCGTAGCCTTTGTCGCGCAGCGCGTCGATCAGGCGATCATCGAGTTCGAGTTCGGAAAAAGTGGTTGCTGTCATGGTCTACCTCTACTTGGGGCGCCGATTATAGACGGGTTGGCCGCGATCTTCACCTATTTAAGCGGAAAGCCGCTCTTTTCCCGCCGATCAGATTGCCTTATGCTACGCCAGTTTTATAGCCGGGTGGTGAGTGTGAGCAAGCGATCGAAAGCCGATTTTACCCCGCGCCGCGGGGGTTTTACCTTTAAACAATTCTTTGTCGCCCACGATCGTTGCGCCATGAAAGTGGGCACCGACGGGGTGCTGCTCGGCGCCTGGGCGCCGCTGGGGCAGGCGCGCCGGGTGCTGGACATCGGCAGCGGCAGCGGGCTGATCGCGCTGATGCTGGCGCAGCGCAGCGGCGACGAAGTGACCATCGACGCGGTGGAGCTGGATGAAGCCGCCGCCGGCCAGGCGCGCGAAAACGCGGCGGAATCGCCGTGGCCGCAGCGCATCCGCGTGCATGCGCAGGATATTCACCATTATGCGCAGCAGCATGCCGCTGAGTATGATCTGATCGTCAGCAATCCGCCGTATTTCGAGCCGGCGGTGGCCTGCCGCGACCAGGCGCGCCACAACGCGCGCTACACCGAAACCCTGACGCACGACGCGCTGTTGGCCTGCGCGGCACAGCTGCTGGCCGCGCAGGGGACGTTTTGCGTGGTGCTGCCGCACGACATCGGCGCCGAATTCGAACGCCTGGCGCAGCAAAGCGGCTGGCACACGGCGGCGAAAGTGAACGTCAGCGATCGCGCCGATACGCCGCGGCACCGGATGCTGCTGGCGCTGACCCGGCGGGAAACGCCGCTGCGGGAGCAGGCGCTGGCGATCAAACAGGCCGACGGCGGCTATACCGACGATTTCCGCCGGTTGATCGCCGACTTCTATCTGTTCTACTGAAAGGAAAAGGGCGCCGATAAGGCGCCCTGTCGCTTCGTTTAAGGCTGCAAAATGGTCGGCAGCGCTTCCGGCAGCAAATCCGGGTAGTCCAGCGTGTAGTGCAGGCCGCGGCTCTCTTTGCGCGCCATGGCGCTGCGCACGATAAGCTCGGCCACCTGCACCAGATTGCGCAGCTCCAGCAGGTTGTTGGAGATGCGGAAGTGCGCGTAGTACTCGTCGATTTCCGCCTGCAGCGTGTTGATGCGGCGCAGGGCGCGCTCCAGCCGCTTGGTGGTGCGCACGATGCCGACGTAATCCCACATGAACAGCCGCAGCTCGTGCCAGTTGTGCTGGATCACCACCCGTTCGTCCGCATCATCCACCCGGCTCTCATCCCAGTGCGGCACCTGTTTGGCCTGCTGGATGAACGGCAGGCGCTGCAGAATGTCTTCCGCCGCCGACCAACCGTAAACCAGGCACTCCAGCAGCGAATTCGACGCCATGCGGTTGGCGCCGTGCAGGCCGGTGTAGCTGACCTCGCCGATGGCGTACAGCCCGTCGAGATCGGTGCGGCCATGCTGATCGACCATCACGCCGCCGCAGGTGTAGTGCGCCGCCGGAACGATGGGGATCGGTTGCCGGGTCAGATCGAAGCCCAGCGTCAGCAGCTTTTCGTGGATCATCGGGAAGTGCTGAGTGATGAATTCCGCCGGCTTGTGGCTGATGTCCAGGTACATGCAGTCGGCGCCCAGGCGCTTCATTTCATGGTCGATGGCGCGGGCGACGATATCGCGCGGGGCCAGTTCGCCACGCGGATCGAAATCCGGCATAAAGCGGCTGCCGTCCGGGCGCTTCAGGTAAGCCCCTTCGCCGCGCAGCGCTTCGGTCAGCAGAAAGTTGCGCGCCTGCGGATGGAACAGGCAGGTCGGGTGGAACTGGTTGAATTCCAGGTTGGCGACCCGGCAGCCGGCGCGCCAGGCCATGGCGATGCCGTCGCCGGAGGAGATGTCCGGGTTGGTGGTGTATTGGTACACCTTGGCCGCGCCGCCGGTGGCCAGCACCACCGTTTTGGCTCGGTAGGTTTCCACCCGTTCCAGCTCGCGGTTCCAGACGTAAGCGCCCACCACTCGGCGGGTGCCCGGCAGGCCGATTTTGTTCGAGGTGATAAGGTCAACCGCGTTGCGGCGTTCCATCACGCAAATATTGGGGTGAGCGCTTGCTTTCCCCACCAGCGTGGTCTCTACTTCCTTACCGGTAGCGTCCGCGGCGTGCAGGATGCGGCGATGGCTGTGGCCGCCTTCGCGCGTGAGGTGATAATGCGCCTCGCCCTGCGCGTTGACCTCGGTGTCGAACAGCACGCCCTGATCGATCAGCCACTGCACGCAGTGGCGCGCGTTGCCGGCGATGAATTCGACGGCCTCTTTGTCGCACAGGCCGGCGCCGGCAATCAAAGTGTCATCAACGTGTGAGGCAATGCTGTCCGTCTCATCGAACACCGCGGCGATCCCGCCCTGGGCGTAAAAGGTGGCGCCCTCGCTGAGCGGCCCCTTGCTGAGGACGGTAACCTTGCAATGCTGCGCCAGGCGCAGCGCCAGTGACAGGCCCGCAGCGCCGCTGCCGACGATCAGGACATCGCTAACATGTTCAGATGATGGTTGCATAACGTATGATGTGTGCAGAAGAAGAGTGAATTTCATGTTAGCCTAACTGTCCGGGCAAAAGCCACGGATAGGGTGACATCAACAGAAAAAACAATGGCGATATGGAACTTCGTGTTCTATATGAACTCCAAGCGAGTGCTTGCTCAGGAAAATAATGTATGGCTGGCAGTACAATTTTACGCGTGGAGACGGATTTGGGGAGAGTTTACCTCGGATGAGCGAGCAGTTAACGGATCAAGTTCTGGTCGAGCGGGTCCAAAAGGGCGACCAGAAGTCGTTTAACCTACTGGTAGTGCGCTATCAGCATAAGGTGGCGAGTCTCGTTTCCCGCTATGTGCCGCAGGGCGATGTGCCCGATGTGGTGCAGGAGTCGTTTATCAAGGCCTATCGCGCACTGGAATCGTTCCGTGGCGACAGCGCTTTTTATACCTGGTTGTATCGAATCGCCGTGAACACGGCAAAGAATTATCTGGTTGCTCAGGGGCGCCGTCCGCCATCCAGTGATGTGGACGCCAACGATGCGGAAAATTACGAAAGTGCGGGCGCACTGAAAGAAATTTCGAACCCTGAGAACTTAATGTTGTCAGAAGAGCTGAGACAGATAGTTTTCCGTACCATTGAGTCGCTCCCTGAGGATCTTCGCATGGCGATTACCCTGCGGGAGTTGGATGGTCTAAGCTACGAAGAGATAGCCGCCATCATGGATTGCCCGGTCGGAACCGTACGTTCGCGTATTTTCCGCGCCCGGGAAGCTATCGATAATAAAGTTCAACCGCTGATCCAGCGTTAGCAATGGCGGGCACAGGAAGGGTACTTAGGCATGCAGAAAGAAAAGCTTTCCGCTCTGATGGATGGTGAATCGTTCGACAGCGAGCTGTTGAGTTCTCTGTCGCAAGATCGAACGCTTCAACAAAGCTGGCAGAGCTATCACCTGATACGTGACACACTGCGAGGTGATGTCGGGCAAGTGATGCATCTCGACATCGCCGATCGCGTCGCCGCTGCACTTGAGAAAGAACCCGCCCGGCTGGTGCCTTCCGCCGTTCAGGAATCTCAGCCGCAGCCTCACACCTGGCAGAAAATGCCGTTCTGGGACAAAGTGCGTCCTTGGGCGAGCCAGATTACGCAAATCGGCATGGCGGCCTGCGTGTCGCTGGCGGTGATCGTCGGCGTGCAGCAGTACAACCAGCCTTCTGCGCCATCGAACGCGTCCGAATCGCCGGCCTTCACCACGCTGCCGATCATGGGCCAGGCCTCGCCGGTCAGCCTGGGCGTACCTGCCGACAGTTTCTCCACCGGCAGCGGCCAACAGCAGCAGGTGCAGGAACAGCGCAAGCGTATCAACGCCATGCTGCAGGACTATGAACTGCAACGTCGCCTGCATTCGGATCAGCTGCAGCTTGAGCAAGGCAACCCGCAACAGGCTGCCATTCAGGTTCCCGGAACTCAGTCTTTAGGAATGCAACAGCAGTAATGAAGCAAATCTGGTTCTCCGTTTGTTTATTGACGGGCAGCCTGCTCTATTCCAGCATCGCCCCGGCGCAGCCAACTGCGTCCGGGGCGTTATTGCAACAGATGAGCAGCGCCAGCCGTTCTCTCAATTACGAGCTCGCCTACATCAGCGTCAGCAAGCAGGGAATCGAGTCGTTGCGCTATCGCCATGCGGTGATCGGCAACGTGCCGCTCGGCCAGCTGCTGCATATGGACGGCCCGCGCCGCGAAGTGTTGCAGCGCGGCGGCGGGATCAGCTACTTCGAACCCGGTCTGGAACCGTTCACGCTCACCGGCGATCACATCGTCGATGCGCTGCCGGCGATCGTCTATGCTGATTTCACTCGTCTGGCGAAGTATTACGACTTCATCTCCGTGGGCAGCACCCGCATCGCCGATCGGCCGTGTGAAGTGCTGCGCGTGGTGGCGCGCGACGGTTCCCGCTACAGCTACATCGTTTGGATGGACGAAGACACCAAGCTGCCGCTGCGGGTGGATCTGCTCGATCGCGACGGCGAAACGCTGGAGCAATATCGGGTGATCTCCTTCGCGGTTGGCGCCGACGTGCAGGGCGCGATGCAGGGGCTGCTCAAAGCCAATTTGCCGCCGCTGCTGTCGCTGCCGGCGGTGGAAAACGTCCAGCTCAGTTGGAGCACCGGCTGGCTGCCGGCCGGCGTGGACGAGGTGGCGCGCAATCGCCGCAAATTGCCGAACGTCGCCGTGCCGGTGGAGTCCCGGCTCTACAGCGACGGTCTGTTCAGCTTCTCGGTCAACGTCAGCCCGGCGGGCAGCGGCGCCGGGCAGCAGTACTACCGTCAGGGGCGCCGCACCATTCAGACCGAAGTGCGCGCGGGCAACGAAATCACGATTGTGGGCGAATTGCCGCCGGCGACGGCCAAGCGCATCGCCGACAGCATTTCTTTCAAGGTATCGCCGTAATGATGAAAGAGTGGGCCACGGTGGTATCGTGGCAACAGGGCGTAGCGCTGCTGCGCTGTGAACCCAAGGCCGGCTGCGGCAGCTGCACCGCGCGCTCCGGCTGTGGCGCGCGTGCGCTGAACGAGCTGGTGCCGGAAACCGAGCATCAGCTGCAGGTACATATCGATCAGCCGCTCGAACCGGGGCAGCGCGTCGAGGTCGGCATCGCGGAAGGCAGCCTGCTGCGCTCCGCCATGCTGGTTTACCTGACGCCGCTGCTGGGCATGATGTTGGGCGGCACATTGCTGCAATATTGTTTCGGCAGCGACGCCTCGGCGGCAGTCGGCGCCGTATTGGGCGGTGGTGCGGCCTTTATGCTGGCTCGCCGCTTGGCTCGACGTCTGGGTGAGCAGGCCGATTACCAGCCGGTGGTGCTGCAGATTGGGTTGCCGCCTACCGCGATGCGCCTGCAGGCGGAAAACTCCCCGCTGATTTAAACCGATGGCCGCGTCATCGCCGGGTTGTGATAGGCGGGGATGCGGTTGTGGATCATATGCTCCAACAGCGCGATGAACAGATCGGCGCTGAGCAGCGAATCGTAGTTAATCGCGAACAGCACATTTCCCTGGCCATCGAATAAGCGGATGCCGCGCTGCGGATGATTTTCCAACGTGCGGATCTGTTCGATAGGCACGTTTCCCCGTTCCGTCGTCAGCAGGGTGGCGCTCAGCCGCAGCGTTTCGGCCGGCGTGCCTTGCCGCTTGCCGAGCAGCAACTGCCACAGCCAGCGCGCGTCGCCCTCTATGGTGTGAAACGACACCGTCCCCCCCTGATAGAGCGCATTCAGCGCCAGCGGCCCGCGCTGCTGCAGCTGTTGGTCGACGATTACGTCCGCCAATCGCCACGAGTGGGCGACGTTGCTGAAAACCGTGCACCAGGGCTGATCCGCACCGGCGCGGAACGCCGTAACGTCAAACAGCCCGCCAAAAGCCTGGCCGCCGCGAAAGCGATAGATGTCGCTGATCTTCTCAAACGGGATGAAACGCTCTTTGTGATGGTGGCTGTCAAAGACCCGCACGCCGTGCTCGTACAGACGATAAGTCAGCGCCGGACGCAGATAATGCCGCAGCGCCAGCAGCGTACAGCCGAGTAAAATCGTGCCCGCGCCGGCCTGCAACAGCGTGATGACCTGGCTCTCGTCAATGCTGCTCAGCAGCGGCAGCACCAACAGCGCCGCCCCCACACTAAACAGCAGCGCCGCCGCCGCCAGTATGCCCCAGTTGACCTTTGAAAAATCGTGCCGGCTCAGCATTTGCCCTTTATCGATCATAATGCACCTTCCAATCAACGTACGCAGATATGCTGGTGAACCCCGGTGGGCTGCCGATGTAGTGCCCTGAATAATGTTTTGTCGCGGAGCTCATGCCCTTTCTATCCGAGGGACGGTGGTGGCGTATATGGGGTTTTTCCTAAAGGAAGTGGGGCAAAATGAAATTCTAAGAGGTTGATCCAAATATTCTTTTTTTATAATTTCGGAGAGGGTTTATTGCGCTGTGGCCGGTTATGTATTAGTGCCGGAGTTTGACGGCCACGAAGCACCGGCAAGCCTTGGGTTCAGGCCGCATCGTCCGCGTTAACATCTGTTTTCACCCGCTGGAGCGCCCTGTAACATTTAGCGGCGCATAATAGAATGCCTTCACTGCACCGATCGCTAGGTTTTCAGTGGTGTGGCATGTAGAATGCAGCGATTCAGGTGCAAGACGGCCTCACCCATTCACTGTCGCTTTAGGTCCATGCGGGTTTCTATAGGCGAGTAATTCAGAAATACCAAGGCAGAAAAACTTTTATAATGAAGCATATACGAAATTTCTCCATTATTGCCCATATTGACCACGGTAAGTCGACGCTGTCTGACCGCATTATCCAAATCTGCGGTGGCTTGACCGACCGTGAAATGGCTGCGCAGGTGCTCGATTCCATGGATCTGGAGCGTGAGCGCGGCATCACCATCAAGGCGCAGAGCGTGACGCTGGATTATAAAGCGCAGGATGGGCAGACCTATCAGCTTAACTTTATCGACACTCCCGGCCACGTTGACTTCTCCTATGAAGTTTCCCGCTCGCTGGCGGCCTGCGAAGGCGCGCTGCTGGTGGTGGACGCCGGCCAGGGCGTAGAAGCCCAGACGCTGGCCAACTGCTACACCGCGATCGAAATGGATCTGGAAGTGGTGCCGGTGTTGAACAAAATCGACCTGCCGGCCGCCGATCCGGATCGCGCCGCGCAGGAAATCGAAGACATCGTCGGCATCGACGCCACCGATGCCGTGCGCTGCTCGGCCAAAACCGGCGTCGGCGTGCCCGACGTGCTGGAGCGCCTGGTGCGCGACATCCCGCCGCCGCAGGGCGATCCGGATGCGCCGCTGCAGGCACTGATCATCGACTCCTGGTTCGATAACTACCTGGGCGTCGTGTCTCTGGTGCGCGTCAAGAACGGCACCCTGCGCAAGGGCGACAAGATCAAGGTCATGAGCACCGGTCAGGTGTATAACGCCGATCGTTTGGGCATCTTCACGCCGAAGCAGGTCGATCGCGACGTGCTGAACTGCGGCGAAGTGGGTTGGCTGGTCTGCGCGATCAAAGACATCCTCGGCGCGCCGGTGGGCGATACCCTGACGCAGGCGCGTCAGCCGGCGGATAAAGCGCTGCCGGGCTTCAAGAAAGTGAAGCCGCAGGTGTACGCCGGTCTGTTCCCAATCAGCTCCGACGACTATGAATCTTTCCGTGATGCGCTGGGCAAGTTGAGCCTTAACGACGCTTCCCTGTTCTACGAGCCGGAAAGCTCCACCGCGTTGGGCTTCGGCTTCCGCTGCGGCTTCCTCGGTCTGCTGCACATGGAGATCATTCAGGAGCGTCTGGAGCGTGAATACGATCTGGATCTGATCACCACCGCGCCGACGGTAGTCTACGAAGTGGAAACCACCGGCAAAGAAGTGATCTACGTCGACAGCCCGTCCAAGCTGCCGCCGCTGAACAACATCCAGGAACTGCGCGAGCCGATCGCCGAATGTCACATGCTGATGCCGCAGGAATACCTGGGCAACGTCATCACCCTGTGCGTTGAGAAGCGCGGCGTGCAGACCAACATGGTCTACCACGGCAACCAGGTGGCGCTGACTTATGAAATCCCGATGGCGGAAGTGGTGCTCGACTTCTTCGACCGCCTGAAGTCCACGTCGCGCGGTTATGCGTCGCTGGATTACAACTTCAAGCGCTTCCAGGCCTCCGACATGGTGCGCGTGGACGTGCTGATCAACAACGAGCGCGTGGATGCGCTGGCGCTGATCACCCACCGCGACAACTCGCAGTACCGCGGCCGTGAACTGGTGGAGAAGATGAAAGATCTGATCCCGCGTCAGCAGTTCGACATCGCGATTCAGGCGGCGATCGGCACGCATATCATCGCGCGCTCCACCGTGAAGCAGCTGCGTAAAAACGTGCTGGCGAAATGCTACGGCGGTGACGTCAGCCGTAAGAAAAAGCTGCTGCAGAAACAGAAAGACGGTAAGAAACGCATGAAGCAGGTCGGCAACGTCGAGCTGCCGCAGGAAGCGTTCCTGGCCATTCTGCACGTCGGTAAAGACGGCAAGTAACCGCGACGAGTTCGCGAAACGAGGGAGTTTGCATGGCGAATATGTTTGCCCTGGTCCTGGCGTTGGCCACTCTGGTCACCGGGATCATCTGGTGCTTCGAGCGCTTTAAATGGGCGCCGGCCCGCCGCGCGAAGATCGCGGCGGTCAACGAACAGACCGCGGGCGCCGTCGACGATAAAACGCTGGCGAAAGTGGCGAAGCAGCCTGGTTGGGTAGAGACTGGCGCATCGGTGTTCCCAGTGCTGCTGCTGGTCTTTGTGGTGCGTTCGTTTATTTACGAACCATTCCAGATCCCGTCCGGATCAATGATGCCGACGCTGTTGATTGGCGATTTCATTCTGGTGGAGAAATATGCCTACGGCATTAAAGATCCGATTACCCAGACGACGCTCATTGAAACCGGCCATCCGAAGCGTGGCGATATTGCGGTATTTAAATATCCGCTGGATCCGAAGCTGGATTATATCAAGCGCGTGATTGGCCTGCCGGGCGACCGTATTACTTACGATCCGGTGAATAAGCGCGTCACGGTGCAGCCGTCCTGCAACAGCGGGCAGTCCTGCGATACCGCGCTGGCCGTGACCTACGCCGATGCGCAGCCGAGCGACTTCGTGCAGCTGTTCAGCCGCAGCGGCATGGGCGAGGCCAGCAACGGCTTCTATCAGATCCCGCTGAACGATAACGTGCCGTCGGGCGGCATTCGCATGCGTGAGCGCCAGGAAAGCCTCGGCAACGTTACGCATCGCATCCTGACCGTGCCGGACGCGCAGGATCGGGTGGGCGCTTACTATCAACAGCCGGGCAAACCGTTGGCGGAGTGGGTGGTGCCGGCCGGGCATTACTTCATGATGGGCGACAACCGTGACAACAGCGCGGACAGCCGTTACTGGGGCTTTGTGCCGGAGAAGAATCTGGTGGGCAAAGCCACGGCCATCTGGATGAGCTTTGAAAAACAGGAAGGCGAGTGGCCTACCGGCGTGCGTTTCAGCCGGATCGGCGGCATTCATTAATCGCTGATTTATTCCCTGTCAATTTCACGCCGCAGCCTACTGCGGCGTGAAAGATTAAGGGGATATAAACACAGCATTATGTTTCCACTCGTTGTAGAATACTTTCTCGAGCGATAAAAGTTGGCTCCTGCTGGGAGCCACTGCAAACGAAACAGCTTTGGATCGGCTTTCGGCGAAGCAGGCCTGTTCCGTGTGCTGCAAGTTTTTGACGCATTCTTGATCTATTGGTAACTCATGAACCCCATCGTAATAAACAGGCTGCAGCGGAAGCTGGGCTACACTTTTCAACAGCAGGAGCTTTTACTGCAGGCTTTGACTCACCGCAGCGCCAGCAGTAAACACAATGAACGTCTTGAGTTTCTGGGTGACTCGATTCTGAGCTTTGTCATCGCCAATGCGCTCTATCACCGTTTTCCTCGCGTAGACGAGGGCGACATGAGCCGCATGCGCGCCACGCTGGTGCGCGGCAACACGCTGGCGGAGATGGCGCGCGAGTTTGACCTGGGCGAATGTCTGCGGCTTGGGCCGGGCGAATTGAAAAGTGGTGGGTTCCGCCGCGAGTCAATCCTGGCGGATACGGTGGAGGCATTGATCGGCGGCGTGTTCCTGGACAGCGACATCCAGACCGTCGAGCGCCTGATTTTGGACTGGTATCGCAGCCGGTTGGACGAAATCAGCCCCGGCGATAAGCAGAAAGACCCGAAAACCCGTTTGCAGGAATTTTTGCAGGGGCGTCATCTGCCGTTGCCTTCTTATTTGGTGGTGCAGGTTCGCGGAGAAGCGCACGACCAGGAGTTTACCATCCACTGCCAGGTGAGTGGTTTGAGCGAGCCCGTGGTGGGCACCGGCTCGAGCCGCCGTAAAGCCGAGCAGGCGGCAGCGGAACAAGCGCTGAAAAAGCTGGAGCTTGAATGAGCGAAGTAAAACAACACTGCGGGTTTATCGCCATCGTCGGCCGCCCGAACGTGGGCAAATCGACGTTGCTGAACCAACTGCTGGGGCAGAAGGTTTCCATTACGTCGCGTAAGCCGCAGACGACCCGTCACCGCATCATGGGCATCGACACCGATGGCGCCTATCAGGCGATCTACGTCGATACCCCAGGGCTGCACATCGAAGAAAAACGCGCCATCAACCGTTTGATGAACCGCGCGGCCAGCAGCTCGATCGGCGACGTTGAGCTGGTGATCTTCGTGGTCGAAGGCACCAACTGGACCGCCGACGACGAAATGGTGGTCAACAAGCTGCGCAGCCTGCGTTGCCCGGTACTGCTGGCGATCAACAAGGTCGATAACGTTACCGACAAATCCAAGCTGTTGCCGCATATCGCGTTCCTCAGCCAGCAGATGAATTTCCTCGACGTGGTGCCTATCTCCGCCGAGAAAGGGATGAACGTCGACACCATCGCCGGCATCGTGCGCAAGCTGCTGCCGGAAGCGGAACACCACTTCCCGGAAGATTACATCACCGATCGTTCCCAGCGCTTTATGGCGTCTGAGATCATCCGCGAGAAGTTGATGCGTTTCCTGGGCGAAGAGCTGCCGTACTCGGTGACGGTAGAAATCGAACAATTCGTGGCCAACGATCGCGGCGGCTACGATGTGCACGGCCTGATCCTGGTTGAGCGCGAAGGCCAGAAGAAAATGGTCATCGGCAACAAGGGCGCCAAGATCAAAACCATCGGCATCGAAGCGCGCCAGGACATGGAACAGATGTTCGACGCTAAAGTGCATCTCGAGCTGTGGGTGAAAGTGAAATCCGGTTGGGCGGACGACGAACGTGCGCTGCGCAGCCTGGGCTATGTTGACGATCTGAAGTAACGATCCGTGGACGGCTGGGAGCGCGCTTTCGTCCTGCATGGGCGGCCGTACAGTGAAACCAGTCTGATGCTGGATCTGTTTACCGAAGGTCATGGGCGGGTGCGCTTGCTGGCAAAAGGCGCGCGCAGCCGCCGCTCCAATCTGAAGGGTTGCCTGCAACCCTTTACCCCCCTGTTAGTGCGCTGGGGCGGTCGCGGCGAAGTGAAAACGCTGCGCAACGCCGAAGCGGTCTCTCTCGGTTTACCCCTCAGCGGCATGATGCTTTACAGCGGCCTGTACGTGAACGAACTGCTGGCGCGCGTGCTGGAGCAGGAAACCAACTACTCGGTGCTGTTCTTCGACTACTTGCAATGCCTGCAGGCGCTGGCGGCGGAAGACACTTCACCGGAACAGGCGCTGCGCCAGTTCGAGCTGGCTTTGTTGCATCATCTCGGCTACGGCCTCGATTTTCTGCACTGCGCCGGCAGCGGCCTGCCGGTGGATGACGCCATGACCTACCGCTACCGCGAAGAGAAAGGCTTTATCGCCAGCCTGGTGGTGGATCATTACAGCTTCACCGGGCGCGAACTGCGCGCGCTGGCGGAACGGCAGTTTCCCGATGCCGAGACGCTGCGCGCCGCCAAGCGCTTCACCCGCATGGCGCTGAAGCCCTACCTCGGCGGCAAGCCGTTGAAGAGCCGCGAACTGTTCCGCCAATTCGTGCGCAAACAGCCGAATACGCCGGTCGACGACGCCTGACCTTTTCCCCTTTTGCCGCCCTGCGCCCGCGTGTAAACTGCTGGCACTGAAAATCGTATTTAGAGGTTGTCATGGCTGATTTGCTGCTGGGCGTCAATATCGATCACATCGCCACGTTACGTAACGCGCGCGGAACCCAATACCCGGATCCGGTTCAGGCGGCATTCATTGCCGAACAGGCGGGGGCCGACGGCATTACCGTGCATCTGCGCGAAGATCGCCGCCATATCACCGACCGCGACGTGCGCTTGTTGCGCCAGACCATCCAGACGCGCATGAACCTGGAGATGGCGGTGACCGACGAGATGCTGGACATCGCCATTGAGCTGCAGCCGCATTTCTGCTGCCTGGTGCCGGAAAAACGCGAGGAAGTGACCACCGAAGGCGGCCTGGACGTCGCCGGCCAGCTGGACAAAATGAGCGTGGCGGTTGAGCGCCTGGCGCAGGCGGGCATTCTGGTTTCGCTGTTCATCGATCCCGATCATCGCCAGATCGACGCGGCGGTGGCGGTGGGCGCCCCTTACATCGAAATCCACACCGGCGCCTACGCGGAAGCGCAGGGCGAGCTGGCGGTACAGGCCGAGCTGCGCCGCATCGCGGTCGCCGCCGCCTACGCGGCCGAGAAGGGGCTGAAGGTTAACGCCGGCCACGGCCTGACCTACCATAACGTGCAGCCGATCGCCGCGCTGCCGGAAATGCACGAGCTGAACATCGGCCATGCGATTATCGGCCAGGCGGTGATGAGCGGGCTGCCGGCCGCGGTTGCCGACATGAAAGTGCTGATGCGGGAAGCGCGCCGGTAATGGCGGTGCTCGGGCTGGGTACCGACATCGTCGAGATGGCGCGTATCGAAGCGGTGGTGGAGCGCAGCGGCGATCGTCTGGCGCGCCGGGTGCTAAGCGACGCCGAGTGGGCGCTGTATCAGCAGCACCAGCAGCCGATCCGCTTTCTGGCCAAACGTTTCGCGGTGAAAGAGGCCGCCGCCAAGGCGTTCGGCACCGGCATTCGCAACGGCCTGGCGTTCAACCAGTTCGAAGTGTTCAACGATGCGCTGGGCAAGCCGAATATTCGTTTGCACGGTCGCGCCGCCGAACTGGCGGGGGAGATGGGGGTCACCGCGATCCACGTTTCGCTGGCCGACGAACGGCGTTATGCCTGCGCGACGGTGATCGTCGAAAGCTGAAAAGAGAAAGGGCGCCTGTGGCGCCCTTGTCAGTCCTGCGGCGATTAAATGCGATCGGCGTGGTGCAACACCACGAACTTGTCCCACAGCTGCTCATTAGTCTCGCGATGCTGCGGATCGGTGATGATGGTGTTGTCGATAGGGCAAACCTGCTGACAGGTCGGCGTATCGTAATGACCGACGCACTCGGTGCAGCGATCGGTATCGATTTGGTAAATGTCATCACCCATCGAAATTGCCTGGTTCGGGCATTCCGGCTCGCACATGTCGCAGTTGATGCATTTGCGTGTGATTAGCAGGGCCATGACGTATCTCTCATTATTAACAGGGGTATTTTCGCAGCGGCGATTATACCGGTTAAACCAACTTTTTCATTAACTGTTCGCTGTGCTTGATGCGATCGCGGGCATGATCGAGATCGTGCTGGATCAGGGCCATAAACAACAGGTCGGTGAGGGCGAACTGGGCCGTGCTGGAGGAGATGGCCGCGCTGCGGGTATGGGGCTCTTCGGCGATGGTATAGAGGCAGTGGTCCGCGCGCTGCTGCAGACCATTGGGCGAGAAGCTGGTCAGCGCCAGCACCCTGGCGCCGGCCTGGCGCGCCTCTTCCGCCGCCAGATTGATTTCACGCCGTTCGCCGCTAAAGGAGATAGCCAGCAGCAGATCGCGCTTGTCCAGCGCCTGCACCGCCGCCAACTGGACGTGCATGTCCGCTTCGGCCACCGCCATCACGCCGATTTTCAGCAGCTTGAAGGAAAAATCCTTGGCCACCAGCCCGGAGGCGCCGATGCCGATCAGCATCACCCGGCGCGCCTGGCGCAGCATGTCCAGCGCCTGATGCAGCCGTTCTTCGCTGTTGATGTCCAGCGTCGCGCGCAGCGCCGCCTGCTTTTCCGCCAGCAGCTTTTCACCGACGGTTTTCAGCGTGTCGCTGCTGAGGATGTGGTTGTGAACGGTCACTACCGGTTCGGCCTGTGGCTGAGCCAGCGTCTCGCTCAGCGCCAGCTTCAGCGCCGGGAAACCTTTATAGCCCAGTTTTTGGGCGAACTTCACCACGCTCGACTGGCTGATGCCGGCCAACTGGGCCAGCTTTTGCGAGCTGAGATGGCGCGCCTGCTCGGCGTTATTCAGCAGAAAGTCCGCCAGCTTGCGGTCGTTTTGCGCCAGTGTCGGATACATCTGGCGAATGCGCAGAAGGGTACTCATTGTTCTTTCCCTGGAAACCAGCGGCCATTTTGCCATGCAGAGGGCGAAAACGCGCGGTGAAAATTTTTGTGAGCTCACCGTTAAAATAGCAAATAGCGCTCGCTTTGTTGAATAAAATATTCAAATATTGATTAAGTTTTGTGAATTAAAAATTCAAAGGTGAACAGATGAACTTAGGCGCACTGGTATCGGAAACCCGCAACCCGGCCACCATGGGGCTGGATGAAATGTCGACGCTGGACATGGTCCGTTGCTTTAACCAGGAAGATCGCAAGGTGCCGGAGGCGATTGAACAGGTGCTGCCGGCGATTGCGCAGGCGGTCGATTTGGCCGCGGCGGCGTTGAAGGCCGGCGGCCGGTTGATTTATTTGGGCGCCGGCACCAGCGGCCGCCTGGGCGTATTGGATGCTTCCGAGTGCCCGCCGACTTTCGGCGTGCCGCACGGTGTGGTGGTGGGGCTAATCGCCGGCGGGCCGGGTGCGCTGCTCAAAGCGGTGGAGGGGGCGGAAGATGACGCAGCCCTGGGCGAGGCCGATCTCAGAGCGCTGAACCTGACCGCCGTCGATATGGTGGTGGGGTTGGCGGCCTCGGGGCGCACGCCTTACGTGATCGGCGCGCTGCGCTATGCGCGCGGGCTGGGTTGCCCGACGGCGGCCATCTCCTGCAACCCGGATTCGCCGATTGCGCACGAAGCGCAGGTGGCGATTTCGCCGGTGGTGGGGCCGGAGGCGCTGACCGGTTCGACGCGCCTGAAATCCGGCACTGCGCAGAAACTGGTGCTCAACATGCTGTCGACCGGCGCGATGGTCAAACTTGGCAAGGTCTACCAGAACCTGATGGTGGACGTGAAGGCCACCAACGTCAAACTGGTGGATCGCGCCTGCCGCATCGTGGTGGAGGCCACCGGCGCCGAACGCGCTCAGGCGGAAGCGGCGCTGGCGCAGACCGGCTTTGAGGTTAAACCGGCGATCCTGATGCTTTTGGCCGGCGTCAGCGCCGAAGAGGCGCAGCAGCGGCTGCAGCGGCACGATGGCTACCTGCGCGCGGCGCTGGCGCGTTAATTCACGGTGGGGGCGGCGATGGACAAGACAACGGCATTGGCGACACAGATCCTGGCGGGCGTGGGGGGCGAGGGCAATATCCTCAAACTGGAGAACTGCATGACGCGGGTGCGCGTCGAAGTCAGCGACGAGCAGCGTCTGGATCTGGCCGCTCTCAAGCAGTTGCCCGGCGTGAAGGGCTATATCAAACAGGGTGAGCAGCATCAGTTTATCGTCGGCCCGGGCGCCGCCGCCAAGGTGGTGGACGCCATGCGCGGGCTGTTGAGCGGCAGCGCGCAGCCCGCCGTCGGTGACGCCGCCCGCACCAAGGCGCAGGCCAAGCAAAAATACGCTGCGCCGATGAGCGGCGCGCTGAAAAAGCTGGCCGACGTTTTTATTCCGCTGATCCCGGCGTTTATCGCCTCGGGCCTGATCACCGGCATCATCAACCTGCTGAAACGGCCCGACATCGCCGGTCAACTGGCCGTGGACTACCCGAACGCGCTGGGGCTGCTGGCGATCTTCGGCAGCGCGGTGTTCGCCATCATGAACATTCTGGTCGGGGTCAACGCCGCGCGGGTATTCGGCGGCTCGCAGGCGATGGGCGGCGTGATGGCCGGCATTCTCTCCAGCCCGGCGCTGGCGCAGATCACGTTGTTCGGGGAGGCGCTGCAGCCGGGGCGCGGCGGGGTGATCGCCGTGCTGCTGGTGGTGGCGTTGATGTGCTGGGTGGAGAAACGCCTGCGCACGCTGCTGCCGGAGTCGGTCGAACTGATCCTCAATCCGCTGCTGACCACGCTGGTCACCGCCTCGTTGGCGATCCTGATCCTGCAGCCGATCGGTGGCGCCATTTCCGATGCTATCGCCCACGGCGCCAATTTGGCGATCGACAAGGGCGGGCTGCTGGTGGGGGCGCTGCTCTCCGGGCTGTTCCTGCCGCTGGTGCTCTCCGGCCTGCATCAGGGGCTGGTGCCGATCCACGTCGAGCTGGTGCAGGCGCACGGTTCCAACCCGCTGTTGCCGATCCTGGCGATGGCCGGCGTCGGGCAGGTGGGGGCGGCGTTGGCGGTGCTGTTGAAAACCCGCAACGCGCGGCTGAAGCAGGTGATCAAAGGGGCATTGCCGGTCGGCATTCTCGGCATCGGCGAGCCGCTGATCTTCGGGGTGACGCTGCCGCTGGGCCGGCCGTTTATCGGCGCCTGCCTCGGCGGCGCGGTCGGCGGCGCGTTAATCAGCTACTGGAAGGTGGCGACGGTCATCACCTTCGGCATTTCGGGGCTGCCTTTGGCGTTGACCATCGTCTCAGGTAAGGTGATGCTGTATCTGGCGGGGATGTTGATTACGATTATCGCCGGTTTTCTCTTCACCTGGATGATGGGGTTCAACGATCCCGAGGAGTAGCGTTTGAGCGACAAGCAGCAACAACCGGCCGCAGAGGGGCGCCGCGTGGTCTTTTTTGATCTGGACGGCACCCTGCATCAGGAGGATATGTTCGGCAGTTTCTTGCGCTTTCTGCTGCGCCGCTTACCGCTGAACCTGTTGCTGGTGATACCGCTGCTGCCGCCGATCGGGTTGGCGCTGCTGCTGCTGGGGCGCGCCGCGCGTTGGCCGATGAGCCTGCTGCTGTGGGCGATCACTTTCGGGCGCTCCGAAGCGACGCTGAAGGCGCTGGAGCGGCAGTTTATCGAGGCTTTCCGCCAGAAGGTGACCGCGTTTCCGGTGGTGCAAATGCGGCTGCGGCAGTATTTGGATGAACACGATGCCGAGGTGTGGCTGATTACCGGCTCGCCGGAGCAACTGGTGGCGCAGGTGTATCGGGATTCGGCGTTTCTGCCGCGGGTGCGGTTGGTCGGCAGCCGCATCGCGCGTCGCTATGGCGGCTGGGTGCTGACCTTGCGCTGTCTGGGCGTACAAAAAGTGGTGCAGCTGGAGCAACGGCTCGGCGCGCCGCTGAAGCTGTACAGTGGTTACAGCGACAGCAAGCAGGATAACCCGCTGCTGTTTTTTTGCGAGCACCGTTGGCGGGTGAGCAAGGAGGGCGAGCTGCAGCAGCTGGAATAAACAAAGGGCGGAGAATTCCGCCCTTTGCTGTTACCGTTGCCGCGATCAGTCGTCGGTTACGTCGTGCGGTTTGCGTCCGAGCTGCCAAATCTTCTCCGCATAATGCCCCAGCGCCCACAGGCTCAGGCCGAGCAGCGCGAAGAAAATCGTCTTCGGCATGCTGTCCCAGAAAAATTCGAACAGGCGGGTGTACAGGTTGATGCCGAGGAAGGTCAGCCCGAAACCGCGCAGCATGGCGTCGTCATGCTTCAACCCCAGCCAGATGGCGGCGAAGGCGGCCAGCCCGAACAGCAGGCTCCAGTGGAACAGCTCAATCTGGCGCGCGCGGTACCAGCTGTCGAGATCGCCGTAGTTGCCGAAGATGGACAGCAGCCACAGCGCGATGAACAGGTACAGCAGGCCCATCGCCAGCGACACCCGCTGCAGGCCGCGCTGCGCCAATAGCGGCCGCAGCAGCAATGCGGCGGCGATCAGCACCGCGCCGAAGGCGATAAAGCGAATCGGGTAGCTCATGCCGAGCCAGTAGGCGCCCCAGCCGGACAGGTAGCCGGTCTCTGCGCCGAAGGCATTGCCGAGCGACAGCAGGGCGAACCACCACACCAGCCCGGAGCGGCTGAACCAGCCGATAGCGCCGTACAGCAGCGCGGCGACCAGCAGCAGCATGGAAACCCGGCCGCTGCCGTTATCCAGCCAGACGCCCAGTTGCCATAAGGCGCAGGCGGTAAGCAACACGGCGACAAACAATGCCGCCTCGTTGCCGTAACGTTTTTCCGGGTGCCGTTGGCGGCGGCGCAGCGCCCAGACGTAGGCCAGTGCTGCCAACACCCCGGCGATCGCCATGCGTACCGGCGCGTCGAAGCGGAACAGTTCGCTCAGCCATGCAAGCAGTGCGCTGTCGGCGAACAGGCTGGTGACGGCGATCAGCAGCGAGGCCAGCGCGGCGAGAAACGCATAGCGCGCCAGCCGCCGCCAGTCGAAAGGTTGTACGTCCACATGCAGCAGCAACTGCTGCCGTTGTTCGGGCGTCATGGCGCCTTCCCCAACCCAGCCGTCCAGCGCCTTGCGCACCACGACGGCGTTCTTTTTACTGAGTTTCATGCTTCTTGTCCCTGAATCACATGCTGATTCGGCCAGTATAGCCATTGGCGGGCGGCTACGACAAAGGGAGGCTAGTGTGTATAATGCCCGCCGCAAAAGCGCACGAGGAATTATGCGATGACTGAATATAACGATGAGTACTGGATGCGTCAGGCATTGCAGCTGGCCCTGCGCGCGCAGGAAGAGGGCGAGGTGCCGGTGGGTGCGCTGCTGGTGCTGGACAATCAGGTCATCGGCGAGGGCTGGAACCGCCCGATCGGCCGACACGATCCTACCGCGCACGCCGAGATCATGGCGCTGCGCCAGGGCGGCGCGGTGCTGCAAAACTACCGCTTGTTGAACGCCACGCTGTACGTCACGCTGGAGCCCTGCGTGATGTGCGCCGGCGCGATGGTGCACAGCCGTATCCGCCGGTTGGTGTATGGCGCCGCCGACGAGAAAACCGGCGCGGCCGGTTCGCTGGTGGACATTCTGCGCCATCCGGGCATGAACCATCAGGTGGAGATCGTCTCGGGCGTGCTGGCGGATGAATGCGCCGCCACCCTGAGCAATTTCTTCCGCCTGCGCCGCGAACAAAAAAAAGCGCTCAGGCTGGCGCAGCGGGCGGCGGATAAGCCGGAATAATCAGTAGTTGAGCGCCAGTTCCGGCATCACCGTCGGATAGCCTTTCCCCAACGCCTCCTGCTCGGCGGCCGCTTGCGCCGCCTTTCTCTCTTTTTCCTGCAGATAGCCCACCAGGCTGACCTGATAGCGGCGGATATTTTCTACATAGTTGTAGGCTTCACGCCCGCGCGCATAGCCGTAGGTCAACTGCGGGTAGTAGCGCTTTTGGCTGAGCATCGGCAGGCGTTGTTTGACGTCGACCCAGCTGTCCGGGTTGCCTTTTTGCGTCTTGGTCAGCTTGCGCGCGTCCAGCATGTGGCCCCAGCCCATGTTGTAGGCCGCCAGCGAGAACCAGATACGCTCGTCTTCCGGCACGCTGTCCGGCACCTTGGCCATCAGCCGCTGCAGGTAGAGCGCGCCGCCCTGAATGCTCTCTTCCGGATCGAGGCGGTCGTTGACCCCCAGGCCGTCGGCGGTGGCGCGGGTCAGCATCATCAGGCCGCGCACGCCGGTGGGGGAGGTGGCCTGCGGATTCCAGTGCGATTCCTGATAGGCGATGGCCGCCAGCAGCTTCCAGTCGATCTCGTTGGCGTGCTTCTCGAACAGCGGGCGGAAGTTGGGCAGCACCGAGTCGATGGCCGACAGGAAGGTTTTGGTGTCCACATAGTCGAAACTGCCGACGTGGCCGAGGTACTTCTCTTCCAGCCGCGCCAGGGTGCCGTCGTCCACCATCTGGCTGTAGAAATCCAGCATCGCCGCGTACAGACTGTCGTCGCCGTCGCGTTTCAGATACCAGGTGACCGGCTCTTCGTCGGTGACGTCGAACGCCACCGCCAGCTGCGGATGGATGCGCTGCAGCAGCGCGATGGTCACCGAATCGCCGAGGGTGTAGTCCAGCTTGCCGTCGGCCACCCGTTCCAGCAGCTCTTTGGAGGTGAGATCGCTGGAGGACTCCCAGGCGAGATCCGGGTATTTATCCTGCTTGAGCTGTTTTAGCGTGCTGACGTGCGCGGAACCGGAGGCGACCGCCAGCTTGCCTTTGATGTCGGCGAAGCTTTTCGGCCGCGGGGTGCCCAGCCGGTACACCAGCTGTTGGGAAACAGAATAGTAGGCCGGGCCGGTGCGCGCACGGCTGAGGCGTTCCTGGTTGTAGATAAGGCCCGCCGCCAGCAGGTCGGCGTCGTCGTCGTCCAGATCGTCGAACAGGTCATTGATGTTCTGATGGGGGATCACCACCAGCTTCACCCCTAGGTAGTTGGCGAAGCGCTTGGCCAGTTCGTAGTCGAGCCCACCCGGCCCTTGCTTGGTGTTGAAATAGGTCAGCGGTGAATTCAGCGTGCTGATGCGCAACTCGCCGCGGGAAATGATCTCCTGGAGTTGCCCGCCCTGGCCGCTGCGCCAGGTGATATTGGGCCACAGCGCGAGAGCCAGAAGCAGGGTGACAACGCCGATGAGGATGTAGTTTATTTTAAGACGTTTCAAATAGTTATCCAGTGGTGGCACATGTACACCGGCGACGACAACCGCGACTTTTCTCATGGTTAAATCACCAGTGCGGGGGGCATTTTGCGCAACAAAACGCCAGTGTGCAACTTTATTGACACGTTATGACAATTCGACGGTGCGGCATGCTTTTATCAATAATCCCTACGCAAACGGTTTCGTCGGCGGCGAGGATTCTCTATAATGACGCGCGTTTTCCCCTGTTGCGCCCAATGAAGCGTCTTATCCGTCGCTTCGAAGACGAGAGAACTTTGATTATGGAAATTCTGCGTGGTTCGCCCGCTTTATCGGCTTTTCGCATTACCAAACTGCTGTCCCGCTGCCAGGACGCTCACCTGCCCGTCAGTGATATCTACGCCGAGTACGTCCACTTTGCCGATGTCAGCGCACCGCTAAGTGCCGAAGAACACGCCAAGCTTCAGCGTCTGCTCAAGTACGGTCCTTCTCTCGCCGAACACGCTCCCGAAGGCCGGCTGCTGCTGGTTACGCCGCGCCCGGGCACCATTTCTCCCTGGTCTTCCAAAGCCACCGACATCGCCCACAACTGCGGTTTGCAGCAGGTGCTGCGGTTGGAGCGCGGCCTGGCGTTCTACGTCAAGGCGCCCGAGCTGACGGAAACCCAATGGCGCCAACTCGCCGCGCTGTTGCACGATCGCATGATGGAAACCGTCTTCAGCGAGCTGCAACAGGCCGAACAGCTGTTCGCGCACCATCGGCCGGCGCCGTATCAGTCGGTCGACGTGCTGGGCGCAGGGCGCGCTGCGCTGGAGCAGGCCAACGTCCGGCTCGGCCTGGCGCTGGCGCAGGACGAGATCGACTACCTGCTGAATGCCTTTACCGGTTTGGGGCGCAACCCGACGGATATCGAACTCTATATGTTCGCGCAGGCCAACTCCGAGCATTGCCGCCACAAGATTTTCAACGCCGACTGGATCATCGACGGCGAACAGCAGCCTAAATCGCTGTTCAAAATGATCAAGAACACCTATGAGCAGACGCCGGACTACGTGCTGTCGGCGTATAAAGACAACGCCGCCGTGATGGAAGGCTCGCAGGTCGGCCGCTTCTTCGCCGCGCCGGACAACGGCACGTACGATTACCATCAGGAAGACGCGCACATCCTGATGAAGGTGGAAACTCACAACCACCCGACGGCGATCTCGCCGTGGCCGGGCGCCGCGACCGGCTCCGGCGGCGAGATCCGCGACGAGGGCGCCACCGGCCGCGGCGCCAAGCCGAAGGCCGGCCTGGTGGGCTTCTCGGTGTCCAACCTGCGTATTCCCGGCTTTGAACAGCCGTGGGAGCAGGACTTCGGCAAACCGGAACGCATCGTCACCGCGCTGGATATCATGACCGAAGGCCCGCTGGGCGGCGCGGCGTTCAACAACGAATTCGGCCGTCCGGCGCTGCTGGGCTACTTCCGCACCTATGAAGAGCGCGTCAACAGCCATAACGGCGTCGAGCTGCGCGGCTACCACAAACCGATCATGCTGGCGGGCGGCATCGGCAACATCCGCGCCGATCACGTCCAGAAAGGGGAAATCACCGTCGGCGCCAAGCTGGTGGTGCTGGGCGGCCCGGCGATGAATATCGGCCTGGGCGGCGGCGCGGCGTCATCGATGGCGTCAGGCCAGTCCGATGCCGATCTGGACTTCGCGTCGGTGCAGCGCGACAACCCGGAAATGGAACGCCGCTGTCAGGAAGTGATCGACCGCTGCTGGCAGCTGGGCGACCAGAACCCGATCCTGTTTATCCATGACGTCGGCGCCGGCGGCCTGTCCAACGCCATGCCGGAACTGGTGAGCGACGGCGGCCGCGGCGGCCGCTTCGAGCTGCGCGACATCCTCAACGACGAGCCGGGCATGAGCCCGCTGGAAGTGTGGTGCAACGAATCGCAGGAACGTTACGTGATGGCGATCGCCCCGGCGCAGATGGCGCAGTTCGATGAGATCTGCCGCCGCGAGCGCGCGCCTTACGCGGTGATCGGCGAAGCGACCGAAGAACAGCACCTGACGCTGAACGACCGCCACTTCGACAACCAACCGATCGACATGCCGCTGGACGTGCTGCTCGGCAAAACGCCGAAGATGACCCGCGACGTGACCCGTCTGCAGGCGCAGGGCCAGGCGGTGCAGCGTGAGAACATCACGCTGGCCGACGCGGTGAAGCGCGTGCTGCATCTGCCGGCCGTCGCGGAGAAAACCTTCCTGATCACCATCGGCGACCGCACCGTCACCGGCATGGTGGCGCGCGACCAAATGGTCGGCCCGTGGCAGATCCCGGTGGCCGACTGCGCGGTCACCACCGCCAGCCTGGACAGTTATTACGGCGAGGCGATGTCGCTCGGCGAACGCGCGCCGGTGGCGCTGCTGGACTTCGCCGCTTCCGGCCGCCTGGCGGTCGGGGAAGCGCTGACCAACCTGGCCGCCACGGAAATCGGCAGCCTGAAGCGCGTGAAGCTGTCCGCCAACTGGATGGCCGCCGCAGGCCATCCGGGTGAAGACGCCGGCCTGTACGAGGCGGTAAAAGCGGTGGGTGAAGAACTGTGCCCGGCGCTGGGCATCACCATTCCGGTGGGTAAAGACTCCATGTCGATGAAAACCCGCTGGCAGGAAGGCAATGAGCAACGTGAAATGACCTCGCCGCTGTCGCTGGTCATCACCGCCTTCGCCCGTGTGGAAGACGTGCGCCATACCGTGACGCCGCAATTGCGCACCGATAAGGGCGACAGCGCGCTGCTGTTGATCGACCTGGGCAACGGGCATAACGCGCTGGGCGCCACCGCGCTGGCGCAGGTTTATCGCCAACTGGGCGATAAACCGGCCGACGTGCGCAACGTCGCGCAGCTGGCGGGCTTCTTCAACGCCATGCAGCAGTTGGTGGCCGATCGCGCCCTGCTGGCTTACCACGATCGCGCCGACGGCGGCCTGCTGGTGACGCTGGCGGAGATGGCCTTCGCCGGTCACTGCGGCGTAGAGGTTAACCTCGATGGCCTCGGCGACGATGCGCTGGCGGTGCTGTTCAACGAAGAGTTGGGCGCGGTGATCCAGGTGAGCGCCGAACGTCTTGACGACGTGAAGCGGGCGTTCGCGCAGCACGGGCTGACCGACAACGTGCATCACATCGGCAGCGCGCAGGCCGGCGATCGTTTCGTCATCAACCAACACGGCAAGGCGCTGTACAGCGAAAGCCGCAATACGCTGCGCACCTGGTGGGCGGAAACCACCTGGCAGATGCAGCGTCTGCGCGACAACCCGGCGTGCGCCGATCAGGAACATCAGGCCAAGCAGGATGAACAAGATCCCGGCCTGAACGTGAAACTGACCTTTGCGCCGCAGGAAGACATCGCCGCGCCGTACATCGCCAAGGGCGCTCGCCCGAAAGTGGCGGTGCTGCGCGAGCAGGGGGTGAACTCCCACGTTGAAATGGCGGCGGCGTTCCACCGCGCCGGCTTTGACGCCGTGGACGTGCACATGAGCGATCTGCTGACCGGGCGCCGCGATCTGCAGGACTTCCACACGCTGGTGGCCTGCGGCGGCTTCTCTTACGGCGACGTTCTGGGCGCCGGCGAAGGCTGGGCGAAATCTATCCTGTTCAACGAGCGGGTGCGCGACGAGTTTGAAGCGTTCTTCCACCGTCCGCAGACGCTGGCGCTGGGCGTATGCAACGGTTGCCAGATGATGTCCAACCTGCGCGAGCTGATCCCGGGCGCCGAACACTGGCCGCGCTTCGTGCGTAACCTGTCGGATCGCTTCGAGGCGCGCTTCAGCCTGGTGGAAGTGGCGGCCAGCCCGTCGCTGTTCATGCAAGGTATGACCGGTTCGCGCATGCCGATCGCCGTTTCCCACGGTGAAGGGCACGTCGAAGTGCGCGATGCGGCGCATCTGGCGGCGCTGGAAAGCCATGGCCTGGTGGCGCTGCGTTTCGTCAACAACGCCGGTCAGGTCACGGAGGCTTACCCGGCTAACCCGAACGGTTCGCCGAACGGCATTACCGCCGTGACCAGCGCCAACGGGCGCGCCACGGTGATGATGCCGCACCCGGAACGCGTGTTCCGCACCGTCAGCAACTCCTGGCACCCGGAAGAGTGGGGCGAGGACAGCCCGTGGATGCGCATGTTCCGCAACGCCCGTAAGCAACTGGGTTAAAAACGGCCACCACCGTACAGAGGGCGCAAGCAATTGCGCCCTTTTTTATGGCCGGCGTTCGCCGTCTGGCGGCAGTGTCTGCATTTTGCGACAGGCGCTATTTTTTGTGTCGCTAAATGGAGACATTTAACTGTTTGATTTTATTGGCGGTAATCAGGTTTGACTTTAGTTGTCTGCATTTGGCGACAGCACGGCGTTTTTTTCATCATTCATCACCGCGTAATGGACGAGGGAATTTGCTTGTTTTGTTTTATTTTCAAACAAAATCAATGTGTTATGATTTTTATTGCAAAATTGGCACGCTACGTGCATTATTCTCGGCGGCTGCTCATTCACCTTTTTATGACGGCGCCGTAATTAGACGGCAAATCGCCTCATAAGCCTCCGAATGATGCCAAAGAAATGGTGCCTATCGTCCAACCAAACCGATAACAGACCGTGCAAGCGGCTTTATCAAGCATCGGGCGACACGTGGAGTGAGGCACCGCCTGTATCCAACTGTGATGAAGGGTTCATCAATCCTGGATACTTACGGATGCTATTCGTCCTGTTCGATGCCAGCCGCTGTGCTACATCACCCTGGGGACGAGGTTTAAGGGCATCCACACTTTCCTTGCGTTGGGGCAAGTTTCTTGCCCCGATGTCAATTCTCAACGCTGCGCTTATGCCCCTTTCGTTGCCTATGTCCTCGAACGCAGACGCTATCCCCACACGCTCGTTTTCGCACCGGTTGATGTTACCGGGGCCGCATGCCGTCGGCAGGCCAGGCCTATGGGCGCGGTTCGCCGATTCTGCCGCTTTTTCCTTGTGCGTTCAGGATTCTCCCCTGCCGGGCTTTTCTCTTTCCGGCGAGTCAGTTAGCATCGTGACAGAGCTGAGAGAATGAGATGATTTCGTTGAAAAAATGGCGTTTATTCCCCCGTTCGCTGCGGCAATTGGTGCTGCTGGCCTTCCTGTTGGTGCTGCTGCCGCTGTTGGTGCTGGCCTATCAAGCCTACCAGAGCCTGGATCACCTCAGCGCGCAGGCGGCGGACATTAACCGCACCACGCTGGTGGACGCGCGGCGCAGCGAGGCGATGACCAGCGTGGCGCTGGAGATGGAGCGCAGCTATCGTCAGTACTGCGTGCTGGTCGATCCTACGCTGCAGAAGCTGTACCAGAACCAGCGCAAACAGTATTCGCAGATGCTGGACGCCCATGCGCCGATTCTGCCGGACGAGCGCTACTACCAAACGCTGCGTCAGTTGCTGACCCAGCTGGCGGCGATCAAATGCCATAACAGCGGGCCGGACCAAGAGGCTTCGGCCTTGCTCGAATCGTTCTCCCGTTCCAACGCCGAAATGGTGCAGGCCACGCGTGCGGTGGTGTTCTCGCGCGGCCAGCAGCTGCAGCAAGCCATCGCCGAGCGCGGCCAGTTCTTCGGCTGGCAGGCGCTGCTGTTGTTCCTGGTCAGCGTGCTGCTGGTGGTGCTGTTTACCCGCATGATCATCGGGCCGGTCAAGGCCGTGGAACGGATGATCAACCGCCTGGGGGAGGGGCGTGCGCTGGGCAGCACCGCATCGTTCAAAGGGCCGCGCGAGCTGCGTTCGCTGGCGCAGCGCATCATTTGGCTGAGCGAGCGGTTGGCGTGGCTGGAATCGCAGCGCCACGAATTCTTGCGCCATATCTCGCACGAGTTGAAAACGCCGCTGGCCAGCATGCGCGAAGGCACCGAGCTGCTGGCCGACGAGGTGGCGGGGCCGCTGACTTCCGATCAGAAAGAGGTGGTGGCGATCCTCGACAACAGCAGTCGCCACCTGCAGCAGCTGATTGAACAGCTGCTGGATTACAACCGCAAACTGGCCGATGGCCCGGCGGAACACGAGAACGTCGAGCTGCGCGAGATGGTCGATTTGGTGGTCGCCGCGCACAGTTTGCCGGCGCGGGCGAAGATGATTTCCACCGAAATCGCGCTGGAGGCGGAAATCTGCTGGGCAGAGCCTACGCTATTAATGCGCGTGCTGGATAATCTCTACTCCAATGCGGTGCACTACGGCAAGGAATCCGGTAACATTTGGATCCGCAGCCGTCAGGTTGGACAACGGGTGCAAATCGACGTCGCCAATACCGGCACGCCGATCCCCGAGGCTGAAAGAGCCATGATTTTCGAGCCTTTTTTCCAGGGTAGTCACCAGCGAAAAGGGGCGGTAAAAGGAAGCGGACTGGGGTTGAGCATCGCTCAGGACTGTATCCGTCGCATGCGCGGTGAGCTGCAACTGGCGACGGTCGCCGGTGCAGACGTCTGCTTCCGCATTGAACTGCCGTTAACCGCCGAGAATGAATAAATAATGTACACATGGTCTAAGCGCCTTCGTCTTTCACAGACCGAACGTTCACCGCGTGCCACGCACAGAGCGCCGCTCGGCAAACGCCCGATCAGCTGGTTGGGCGCCGTTTTCTTTATGCCGCTGTTGCTGGCGGGCTGCGTCGATCGCGCCGTCAGCGGCGGCCTGAGCGCTCAGCAGCAAGAGGCGATCCCGGATACCAAGGTGATCGATTACCGCACCGCGGCTTGCGATACCCTGTGGCAGTTGGACGACAAGGATGCGCTGGATAACGCGCTCTACTGGCTGCGCGCGATGGACTGCGCCGATCGCATCGGCTCAACCCAGGCGCGCGCGCTGGCGAAAACGGTGCCTGGCGACAGCTGGTCCGGCGTTTTCAAACAGAGCATCCTGCTGGGGAGCGCACAGCCGACCTCCGGCGAACGCCGCCAGATGATCGACAGGATCAACAGTTACCGGATGGAGTTCCCAGGCTCGCTGCGTCCACTGACGCAGCTGTGGCGCCAGCAGCAGATGCTGCAGATCACGCTGTTCGATGAGAAAGCGCGTTATCAGCATCTGCAGGAGAGCAGCGACAGCCAGATCGATTCGCTGCGCCAGAGCCAGGCGCGCTTGCAATCGCAGCTGCAGGACACCTCGCGCAAGCTGGAAAACCTGACCGACATCGAGCGCCAGCTCTCATCGCGCAAGCAGTTGCAAGGGGAAATACCGGACAGCGGCGCGGGCTCGCAAAAGGGCGACGCCGCCGGTAAAAACGGCGCGGCCGCCAAAGGGGCTGAGCCGCAGGACGAACCGGAAAAGGGCACTGCGCTGCCGGTTGAACCGGAAGACACCTATACGCCGCACCCCGCCAATAAGGAGTCCCACGCGCAATGACCGCACGCAAACCGGCCAACCTGTTATTGGTTGACGACGATCCCAGCCTGCTGAAGCTGCTGGGCATGCGCCTGACCAGCGAAGGTTTTCACGTCACCACCGCCGAAAGCGGCCAGGAAGCGCTGCGCCTGCTGGCGCGCGAACAGATCGATCTGGTGATCAGCGATCTGCGCATGGATGAGATGGACGGCATGGCGCTGTTCGCCGAGATCCAAAAACATCAGCCGGGCATGCCGGTGATCATTCTCACCGCGCACGGTTCGATTCCCGATGCGGTGGCCGCCACCCAGCAGGGGGTGTTCAGCTTTCTCACCAAACCGGTGGATCGCGATGCGCTGTACAAGGCCATCGACGAGGCGCTCGCGCTGTCGGCCAGCCCGGCCGGCGACGATGCCTGGCGGGAAGACATCGTTACCCGCAGCCCGTTGATGCTGCGCCTGCTGGAGCAGGTGAAAATGGTGGCCCAGTCAGACGTCAGCGTGTTGATCAACGGCCAGAGCGGCACCGGTAAAGAGGTGGTGGCGCAGGCGATCCACGCGGCCAGCCCGCGCGCCAGTAAGGCGTTCATCGCCATCAACTGCGGCGCGCTGCCGGAGCAACTGCTGGAGTCCGAACTGTTCGGCCACGCCAAGGGCGCCTTCACCGGCGCGGTCAGCAGCCGCGAAGGGCTGTTCCAGGCGGCGGCGGGCGGCACGCTGTTCCTCGACGAGATCGGCGATATGCCGCTGTCGCTGCAGGTGAAGCTGCTGCGCGTGCTGCAGGAACGCAAGGTGCGGCCGCTCGGCAGCAATCGCGATCTGGACATTGACGTGCGCATCATCTCCGCCACCCACCGCGATCTGCAAAAGGCGATGGCGAAGAACGAGTTTCGCGAGGATCTCTACTACCGCCTCAACGTGGTGAACCTGAAGATCCCGGCGCTCAACGAGCGCGCCGAAGATATCCCGCTGCTGGCCAATCACCTGTTGCGCGAAGCGGCGCAGCGGCACAAGCCGTTCGTGCGCAGCTTCTCGACCGACGCCATGAAGCGGCTGATGACCGCCAGTTGGCCGGGCAACGTGCGTCAGCTGGTCAACGTCATCGAGCAGTGCGTGGCGCTGACCTCGGCGCCGGTGATTAGCGAAGCGTTGGTGGAGCAGGCGCTGGAAGGGGAAAACACCGCACTGCCGACTTTCGCCGAAGCGCGCAACCAGTTCGAGTTGCATTACCTGCGCAAGCTGCTGCAGATCACCAAGGGCAACGTGACCCAGGCCGCGCGCATGGCGGGCCGCAACCGCACCGAGTTTTACAAATTGCTGTCGCGCCACGAGCTGGACGCCAACGATTTTAAAGAATGACAGTTTCCCGCCGGCGCCTGCCACGCAGGTTCTCAACAAATCCGGCGGAATGATTTACACTCCGTTCTCTTTGCCGCGGCGCGCCCCGGCGTAGAGCACCATGGAACGTATTAAGCGGGATCGTACACAAATGAGCAGATCACTTTCCATCGCCCTGGCCCAGCTGAACCTGCTGGTCGGCGACATTGAAGGCAACACCGAACGCATGTTGCAAATCGTGCAGGAGCAGCAGAAGGCGGGAGCCGATCTGGTCATGTTCAGCGAACTGGCGCTGTCCGGCTACCCGCCGGAAGATCTGCTGTATCGCAATGATTTCTATGAGCGCTGTGATGCGCAGCTGCTGCGCTTGCAGCAGGCTTCCGCCGAGACGGCGATCCTGGTCGGCCACCCGTGGCGCGAAGGCGACAAGCTGTATAACGCGCTGTCGCTGTTCGCCGAAGGCCGCCTGCTGACCCGCTACTTCAAGCAGCAGCTGCCGAACTACGGCGTGTTCGATGAGAAGAGCTATTTCCACGCCGGCAACGACACCTGCGTGGTGGCGCTGAAAGGCTACCGTCTGGGGCTGCTGATTTGCGAAGATCTGTGGTTCCCTGAGCCGATCGACGCCGCCAAGGCGGCCGGCGCGGAGATTATCCTGTCGATCAACGCCTCGCCGTATAACCGCGAAAAACCGTATATCCGCAAAACGCTGATGGCCGGCCACTGCCAGCGCACCCAGCTGCCGCTGGTGTACCTCAACCAGGTCGGCGGCCAGGATGAGCTGATCTTCGACGGCTGCTCCAAGGTCTTCGACGCCGCCGGCACCATGACCCACCGTCTGGCGGCTTTCGACGAGCAGGTGACCCGCCTGGAATTCAACGAGCTGGATGTGGTGCCGATGGCCGATCCGGCCGCCGAACTGCCGCAGCTGGCGCAGGTGTATCAGGCGCTGGTGCTGGCGGTGCGCGACTACGTGACCAAAAACGGCTTTAAAGGCGCGGTGCTGGGGCTGTCCGGCGGCATCGACTCGGCGCTGACGCTGGCGATCGCCGTGGATGCGTTGGGCAAAGACAAGGTGCAGGCGCTGATGATGCCATTCCGCTACACCGCGGATATCAGCATCGCCGACGCCAAGGAAGAGGCGGAAATCCTCGGCGTGGAGTTCGATATCGTCTCCATCGAACCGATGTTCGACGCCTTTATGGGCCTGCTGTCGCCGATGTTCGCCGGCACCGAGCGCGACACCACCGAAGAGAACCTGCAGGCGCGTTGCCGCGGGGTGGTGCTGATGGCGCTGTCCAACAAGCGCCGCAGCATCGTGCTGACCACCGGCAACAAGAGCGAAATGGCGGTCGGTTACGCCACGCTGTACGGCGATATGGCCGGCGGTTTCGACGTGCTGAAGGACGTGCCGAAAACGCTGGTGTTCAAGCTGTCTGAATACCGTAACACCGTCTCCTACGTGATCCCGCAGCGGGTGATCGATCGCCCGCCGTCCGCCGAGCTGGCGCCGGATCAGGTCGATCAGGACAGCCTGCCGCCGTACGATATCCTGGATGCGATCCTGGAAGGCTACGTCGAGCGCGACAAGTCGGTCGCCGATCTGGTGGCCGAAGGGTTCGACGAAGCGATCGTGCGCAAGGTGATCCGCCTGGTGGACATCAACGAATACAAGCGGCGTCAGGCCGCCGTCGGGCCGCGCATCACCGCCCGTAACTTCGGCAAAGACCGCCGCTACCCCATCACATCCGGTTTTGGCCGCAAAAATTGGTAAAAGGAAAGAAGATGAAAAAGATCGACGCGATTATCAAGCCGTTCAAACTGGATGACGTCCGCGAAGCGCTGGCCGAAGTGGGCATCACCGGCATGACGGTCACCGAAGTGAAAGGCTTCGGCCGCCAGAAGGGCCACACCGAGCTGTACCGCGGCGCCGAATACATGGTCGACTTTCTGCCTAAGGTGAAGATCGAGATTGTGGTTGCCGACGACATCGTCGACACCTGCGTGGAAACCATCATGCAGACGGCGCAGACCGGCAAGATCGGCGACGGCAAAATCTTCGTCTTCGACGTGGCGCGCGTGGTGCGTATCCGTACCGGCGAGCAGGACGAAGAAGCGATCTGATCCTCCGCAGGTTCATCGGCCATCAGGAGGGCGCAGCATGCTGCGCCCTTGTCATTTCTGCTCCCCGTACATCACACTTCTTCGCCTCGCCGTTTCCCCCATTTTTGCCTGCGGGCATTCTAAAAAAGCGAACGCTATCGCGTTTTTGACACTTTTCCCGATCGCTTCTCTCGCGAGATCTACAATCAACGTAACTATTTTGATTAAGGTGATCCCCAATGAATTTCAAGTTGCGGCTAGGCGGCAAGGGCGTGCATCCCCAGGAGCTTACTCAAGTAAGTGACTGGGGTAAGCGCACGCAGACAACAACGCAGCGGCTTGAAAGGCGATGGGGATGATGACGTTACGCCAAATCCGCCACTTCATCGCCGTGGCGGAAACCGGGTCGATCTCCGCCGGCGCCCAGGCGGTGTTTGTCTCCCAGTCTTCGCTGACGCTGGCGATCCAGCAGCTGGAAACCGAGATCGGCGTGCGGCTGTTCGATCGCCACGCCAAGGGCATGACGCTGACCCATCAGGGGCACCAGTTTTTGCGCCAGTCGTATCTGATCCTGGCGACGGTGGACAACGCCAAGCGCAGCCTGCAGATCGGCACCGAAAGCCTGACCGGCAAGCTGACTATCGGCGTCACCAGCCTGGTGGCCGGTTACTTCCTGGTGGAACTGCTCACGCGCTTTAAATCGGCTTATCCCAATGTCACCGTGCAGGTGGTTGAAGACGAACGCCCGTACATCGAGCATCTGCTGGTCAGCGGCGAGATCGACATCGGCGTGCTGATCTTGTCGAACATCGAGGACCGCGACGCGCTGCAGACCGAGGTGCTGATGCACTCGCCGTATCGCCTGTGGCTGCCGCCGCTGCACCCGCTGCTAGAGCACGAGAGCATCAGCCTGGCGGACGTGGCCAAACAGCCGCTGATCCAGCTCAACGCCGATGAAATGGACGTGCACGCGCGGCGCATCTGGGCGCGCGCCGGGCTGAAGCCGGAGATCGCCATGAAGACCGCCTCGACCGAGGCGGTGCGCAGCCTGGTGGCGGCGGGGATGGGAGTCTCCATCCAGCCGGATATGGCGTACCGCGCCTGGTCGCTGGAGGGCAACATGATCGAGGCGCGCAAGCTGGACGATCTGCTGGAGCCGCTGGATATCGGGTTGGCATGGCGGCGCGGCAGCGCGCGGCCGGAGCTGGTGACGCCGTTCCTCACCATCGCGCGCGAGAACGGCAGCAAACATGCCGCCGGGCTTAAGCATTCGATTTAATCGAACGCGTCGTTCAGTATTTAGAATTTGTTGCCCGCCAGAGGCTCGCTTAGGCTGATTAAAACTAACTTATTCACATTTGGTTAACGTTTTTGTCACTTAGGGGCGTCAGGCGATGGCGGATGTGCAGGTTCTCTCAGGTTTGTCCTGTCAGCAGTTCATTAACGGTCAGCTTATCGACGGCGAAGGCCAGCAGGAGTGCATCGTCAATCCGGCCAACGGCGAGACGCTGATCGCCCTGACCGAAGCCTCTGCGGCACAGGTCGGCAGCGCGGTGAAAGCCGCGCAGCAGGCGTTTGGCCATTGGTCGCGCACTACGCCGGCCCAGCGCGCCACGCTGTTGCTGCGTATCGCCGACGCCATTGAGCGGCAGGCGCCGCAGCTGGCGCAGCTGGAGGCCCTCAACTGCGGCAAACCGCTGCATCAGGCGCTCAATGACGATCTGCCGGCGGCGGTCGACGTGTTCCGCTTCTTTGCCGGCGCGGTGCGCACGCAGCAAGGGCAACTGGCCGGTGAGTATGTGCCGGGCCACACCTCGATGATCCGCCGCGATCCCATTGGCGTGGTGGCCTCGATCGCCCCCTGGAACTATCCGCTGATGATGGCGGCGTGGAAGATCGCGCCGGCGTTGGCGGCGGGCAATACCGTGGTGTTTAAACCCTCCGAACATACGCCGCTGACCATTCTGGCGTTGGTGCCTGCGCTGCAAGAGATCCTGCCGCCGGGCGTGCTGAACATCGTCTATGGCGGCGGTGAAGGGGTCGGCAGCCAGCTGGTGGGGCACCCGCAGGTGCGGCTGGTGTCGGTCACCGGCGATATCGTCACCGGGCAAAAAATCCTCCAGGCGGCGGCTAAAAGCGTCAAGCGCACCCATCTGGAGCTGGGGGGCAAGGCGCCGGTGATCGTTTGCGACGACGCCGATCTCGACGAGGTGGTCAACGGCATTCGCACCTACGGCTATTACAACGCCGGCCAGGACTGCACCGCCGCCTGCCGCATCTACGCGCAGGCGGGCATCTATCCCAAACTGGTGGACGCGCTGGGCGAAGCGGTCGCCAGCCTGCGTTTCGCCCGCAAGCGCGATCAGGACAACGAGATCGGCCCCTTGATCAGCAGCCGCCAGCGCGATCGCGTCGCCAGCTTTGTCGAGCGGGCGCTCAGCCAACCGCATATCGAATTGATCACCGGTGCCGCGGCGCACTCCGGGCCGGGGTTCTACTACCAGCCGACCTTGCTGGCGGGTTGCCTGCAAAGCGACGAGATCGTGCAGCGCGAGGTGTTCGGCCCGGTGGTCAGCGTCACGCGCTTCGAACACCTGGAGCAGGCGGTCGCGTGGGCCAATGACTCGGAATACGGGCTGGCCTCGTCGGTGTGGACGCAAAATATCGATCGGGCGCTGCACATTGCCGCCCATCTGCAGTACGGCAGCACCTGGATCAACACTCATTTCACCTTGGCGAGCGAAATGCCGCACGGCGGCCTGAAACGCTCCGGCTACGGCAAGGATCTGTCCAGCGATTCGCTGCAGGATTACAGCGTTGTCAGGCACGTAATGGCGAAGTTCAAAGCCGGCTTCTAACGGTTATATCAAGAAAAATCAGGCGGCAGCCGTTCCCTGCCGCACACCGATAAGCAACCCAGGGGTAATTACGATGGGAAAAACTACCGCAGTCACCACCACCGTCTCCGCGCTCTGTCTCACCGTGCTGTGCGGCCTGGCCCAGGCGGCCGATCTGCCGCAGTCGTTGGGCAAAGGCGAAGGCCGGCTGGACATCATCGCCTGGCCCGGCTACATCGAACGCGGCCAGTCCGACAAAAACTACGACTGGGTCACCCAGTTTGAGAAGCAAACCGGCTGTGCGGTGAACGTGAAGACCGCCGCCACCTCCGATGAAATGGTCAGCCTGATGGCCAAGGGCGGCTACGATCTGGTGACCGCCTCCGGCGACGCCTCGCTGCGCCTGATCTTCGGCAAACGGGTGCAGCCGATCAACACCGCGCTGATCCCGAACTGGAAGAACATCGATCCGCGCCTGCTGAACGGCGCCTGGTACACCGTGGACGGCAAAACCTACGGCACGCCGTACCAGTGGGGGCCGAACCTGCTGATGTACAACACCAAAACCTTCCCGACGCCGCCGGACAGCTGGGCGGTGATCTTCCAGCAGCAGAACCTGCCGGACGGCAAGAGCAACCAGGGCCGGGTGCAGGCTTATGACGGCCCGATCTACATCGCCGACGCGGCGTTGTTCCTGAAGGCCACCCAGCCGCAGCTCGGCATCAGCGATCCTTATCAGCTCAACGAAGAGCAGTATCAGGCGGCGCTGAAGCTGCTGCGCAGCCAGCACGCGCTGATCCACCGCTACTGGCACGACACCTCGGTGCAGATGAGCGACTTTAAAAACGAAGGCGTGGTGGCCTCCAGCGCCTGGCCGTATCAGGCCAACGCCCTGAAGGGCGAGGGGCAGCCGATCGCCACTGTGTTCCCGAAAGAGGGCGTGACCGGCTGGGCGGATACCACCATGTTGCACAGCGACGCCAAACACCCGAGCTGCGCCTACCAGTGGATGAACTGGTCGCTGGAGCCGAAGGTGCAGGGTGATGTGGCGGCCTGGTTCGGGTCGGTGCCGGCTTCGCCGGCGGGCTGTAAGGCCAGCGCGCTGCTGGGTGAGAAGGGCTGCGAAACCAACGGCTTTAACCAGTTCGATAAAATCGCCTTCTGGAAAACGCCGCAGGCGCAGGGCGGCAAGTTTGTGCCATACAGCCGCTGGACCCAGGATTACATCGCCATCATGGGCGGCCGCTAAGCCGCGGGGCGCAGCCCGCTGCGCCCGAATTACATCAGAATGGAGCACAGAAAATGACCATTGCCGTGCAATTCATCGATGTTTCGCGGACTTTCGGCGATGTTCGCGCCGTGGATCGGGTATCCATCGACATTCAGGACGGGGAATTCTTCTCCATGCTCGGGCCGTCCGGCTCGGGCAAAACCACCTGCCTGCGCCTGATCGCCGGCTTTGAACAGCTCACTTCCGGCTCGATTCGCATCCACGGCCAGGAAGCCGCCAACCTGCCGCCGTACCAGCGCGACGTGAACACCGTGTTTCAGGATTACGCGCTGTTTCCGCACATGTCGGTGCTGGAAAACGTCGCCTACGGCCTGATGGTGAAGGGCGTCGCCAAACGCGAGCGGCTGGCGCGGGCGCAAGAGGCGCTGGAGAGCGTGGCGCTCGGTTTCGTCGCCGAACGCAAGCCGGCGCACCTGTCTGGCGGCCAGCGGCAGCGCGTGGCGCTGGCGCGCGCGCTGGTCAATCGGCCGCGGGTGCTGCTGCTGGACGAACCGCTCGGCGCGCTGGATCTCAAGCTGCGCGAGCAGATGCAGGGCGAGCTGAAGAAGCTGCAGCGCCAGTTGGGCATCACCTTTATCTTCGTCACCCACGATCAAAGCGAAGCGCTGTCGATGTCCGATCGGGTGGCTGTGTTCAATAACGGCCGCATCGAACAGGTGGATACGCCGCGCGAGCTTTACATGCGGCCGAAGACGCCGTTCGTCGCCGAGTTCGTCGGCACCTCCAACGTGGTGCGCAGCGAGCTGGCGCAGCGCCTGCTCGGCGAAAGCCGAACCTTCTCGATCCGGCCGGAACATATCCGCCTGCTGGAGCAAGGCGGCGCGGCGCAGGACGAGATCCAGGTGCAGGGCACGCTGCAGGAAATCCATTACCAGGGCGCGGCCACGCGCTATGAAATCGCGCTGAACGGCGGCGAAAAGCTGCTGGTCAGCCAGGCCAATCCGCAGTGGATCGCCGATGGGCAACAGCGGCAGATCGGCCAGCCGATCGTCGCCTGCTGGCCGCGCGCGGCGATGGTGCCGCTGCTGGAGGAGAGGTGAGATGGACATGAGCATCGATTCCCCCCCGGCGCGCGGCGGTACCGTGCGCGCGCTGTCGACCTGGCTCTATCGCCGGCCGACGCTGTATCTGCTGTTACTGCTGGTGCCGCCGCTGCTGTGGTTCGGCGCGGTGTACCTCGGTTCGCTGCTGACGCTGCTGTGGCAAGGGTTTTACACCTTCGACGATTTCACCATGGCGGTGACGCCGGATCTGACCTTCGCCAACCTGGCGGCGCTGTTCAACCCGGCCAACTACGACATCATCCTGCGCACGCTGACCATGGCGGTGCTGGTGTCGCTGGCCAGCGCGGCGCTGGCGTTCCCGATCGCCTATTACATGGCGCGTTACACCAGCGGCCGCGTCAAGGCGTTCTTTTACATCGCCGTGATGATGCCGATGTGGGCCAGCTATATCGTCAAAGCCTATGCCTGGACTTTGCTGCTGGCGAAAGATGGCGTGGCGCAGTGGTTCCTGCAGCACCTGGGGCTGGAGCCGCTGTTGGCGTCGCTGCTGACGGTGCCCGGCGTCGGTGGCAACACGCTGTCGACCTCGGGGCTGGGGCGTTTTCTGGTGTTCGTCTATATCTGGCTGCCGTTCATGATCCTGCCGATCCAGGCGGCGCTGGAGCGCCTGCCGCCCTCGCTGCTGCACGCTTCGGCGGATCTGGGCGCCCGGCCGGCGCAGACCTTCCGCCACGTCATTTTGCCGCTGGCGGTGCCGGGCATCGCCGCCGGATCGATCTTCACCTTCTCGCTGACGCTGGGCGACTTTATCGTGCCGCAGCTGGTGGGGCCGCCGGGCTATTTCATCGGCAGCATGGTGTACGCCCAGCAGGGCGCGATCGGCAATATGCCGATGGCCGCGGCCTTTACGTTGGTGCCGATCGTCCTGATCGCCATCTATCTTTCCATCGTCAAACGTCTGGGGGCTTTCGATGCACTCTGAACGCGCGCCCTTAGGGCTGAAGCTGGCCGCCTGGGGCGGACTTGTCTTCCTGCATTTCCCGTTGGCGATCATCGCCATCTACGCCTTCAACACCGAGGACGCGGCCTTCAGCTTCCCGCCGAAGGGCTTCACGCTGCACTGGTTCAATGTCGCCGCCGGGCGGCAGGACATTATCGATGCGGTGCTACTGTCGGCGCAGATAGCCTGCCTGGCGACCGCCATCGCGCTGGTGCTCGGCACCCTGGCGGCGGCGGCGCTGTATCGGCGCGATTTCTTCGGCAAAGACAGCATTTCGCTGTTGCTGCTGCTGCCGATCGCGCTGCCGGGGATCGTCACCGGCCTGGCGCTGCTGGCGGCGTTCAAGGCGCTGAACATCGAGCCGGGCATCCTGACCATCGTCGTCGGCCATGCGACGTTCTGCGTGGTGATCGTGTTCAACAACGTCATCGCCCGATTCCGCCGCACCTCATACAGCCTGATCGAGGCTTCGATGGATCTCGGCGCCGACGGCTGGCAAACCTTCCGTTACGTGATCTTGCCGAACCTCGGCTCGGCGCTGCTGGCCGGCGGCATGCTGGCGTTTGCGCTGTCGTTCGATGAAATCATCGTGACCACCTTTACCGCCGGCCACGAGCGCACGCTGCCGCTGTGGCTGCTGAACCAGCTTGGTCGCCCGCGCGACGTGCCGATCACCAACGTGGTGGCGCTGTCGGTGATGCTGTTGACCATGCTGCCGATCCTCGGCGCTTACTACCTGACCAAAGGTGGGGAAAGCGTCGCCGGCAGCGGCAAATAATTTCCTTACCCGACCTCTGACAAAAGGATAACCCTATGCAAAGCCAACTGTTGATTGACGGCCAACTGGTGAATGGCCAGGGCGCGACCCAGCCGGTGTATAACCCGGCGACCGGCGAAGTGATCGCGCAGGTGGCGGAGGCCAGCCCGGAGCAGGTCGATCGCGCGGTGCTGGCGGCGGACGCCGCGTTCGCCGCCTGGGGGCAAACCACGCCGAAGGAGCGCGCCGAGCATCTGCTCAAGCTGGCGGATCTGATCGACGAGCATGCCGAGACCTTCGCCAGGCTGGAGTCGCTCAACTGCGGCAAGCCTTATCACTGCGTATTGAATGACGAACTGCCGGCGGTGGCCGACGTGTTTCGCTTCTTCGCCGGGGCCAGCCGCTGCCTGACCGGCATGGCCGCCGGCGAGTATCTGGCCGGGCATACCTCGATGATCCGCCGCGATCCGCTCGGCGTGGTGGCCTCGATCGCGCCGTGGAACTACCCGCTGATGATGGCGGCCTGGAAGCTGGCGCCGGCGCTGGCGGCGGGCAACTGCGTGGTGATCAAGCCGTCGGAGCAGACGCCGCTGACCACCTTCAAACTGGCCGAACTGGCCGCCGGGCTGTTCCCGCCGGGCGTGCTCAACGTACTGTTCGGGCGCGGCGCCAGCGTGGGCGATCGGCTGACCGGGCATGACAAGGTGCGCATGGTGTCGCTGACCGGCTCGATCGCCACCGGCGAGCACATCATCGCCCACACCGCCGCCGGCATTAAGCGCACCCATATGGAGCTGGGCGGCAAGGCGCCGGTGCTGGTGTTTGACGATGCCGATCTGCAGCAGGTGGTGGACGGCATTCGCGGCTTCGGTTTCTACAACGCCGGGCAGGATTGCACCGCCGCCTGCCGCATCTACGCGCAGAAAAACATTTATCCCGAGCTGGTCAAGCGGCTGGGCGAGGCGGTGGCCAGCCTGAAGATCGGCGCGCCGGACGACGAGAGCACCGAGCTGGGGCCGTTGATTACCGCCCAGCATCTGGAGCGGGTGGCCGGTTTTGTCGAGCGAGCCAAAGCGTTGCCGCACGTGCAGGTGGTGACCGGCGGCGAGAAGCTGAAGGGGCCGGGCTACTATTTCCAGCCGACGCTGCTGGCCGGTGCGCGCCAGGACGATGAGATCGTGCAGCGCGAAGTGTTCGGCCCGGTGGTGACGGTGACGCCGTTCGACGACGAAGAGCAGGTGCTGGCCTGGGCGAACGAATCCAACTACGGCCTGGCGTCGTCCGTGTGGACCCGCGACGTGGGCCGCGCGCATCGCTTAAGCGCCCGCCTGCAATACGGCTGCACCTGGGTGAACACCCACTTCATGCTGGTGAGCGAAATGCCGCACGGCGGCCAGAAATTGTCCGGCTACGGCAAGGATATGTCGATGTACGGGCTGGAGGATTACACGGCCATTCGTCATGTCATGTTCAAACATTGATTTTACAGTAATTATCCGCACAATAGCGCGGCCTTCGAGCCGGCTCCGGCCGGCTGATGATAATAAAAATTGAAAGGAAGCCTATATGGGTATCACCAGACGCGATTTTCTCAACGGAGTGGCGATCACCATCGCCGCCGGGTTGACGCCGCTGCAAATCTTGCGCGCGTCGCCGCAAACCGCCAATCAAACCCTGTACTATCCGCCGGCGCTGACCGGGCTGCGGGGCAATCATCCGGGCTCGTTCGAGCATGCGCACCAGCTGGGGCGCGACGGCAAAACCTTTGATTTCGGCAGCGTGCCCGCCGTTGAAGAGTTCGATCTGGTGGTGGTGGGCGCCGGCATCAGCGGGCTGGCGGCCGCCTGTTTCTGGCAGCAGCTGAAAGGCGAGCAGCAGCGCATTCTTTTGATCGACAACCACGACGACTTCGGCGGCCACGCCAAGCGCAACGAGTTCAACAGCGACGACGGCATGCTGCTCGGCTACGGCGGCAGCGAATCGCTGCAGTCGCCGCGCTCCAACTTCAGCCCGGTGGCGATGGGGCTGCTGCGCAAGCTCGGCGTCGATATCGACCAACTGGAGCAGGCTTTCGACACCACCTTCTACCCGGATTTGAATTTGAGCCGCGGGGTTTACTTCGATCGCAAGAACTTCGGCGTCGACAAGGTGGTGAGCGGCGATCCGGGCCGCACGGTGGCGGACGACATTCCGCGCGATCGCCTCAACGGCCGCTCTTATGAAGCGTTCATCGGCGATTTCCCGCTGCCGGAAAGCGATCGCCAGGCGCTGATCGCGCTGCACACGGTGGAGAAAGACTATCTGCCGGAGATGACGCTGGAGCAGAAGGTCGACTGGCTCGACAGCCACAGCTACACCCAGTTCCTGCGCGAGAAGGTGGGCCTGAGCGAACTGGCGATCCGTTATTTCCAGCAGACCACCAACGATTTCCAGGCGGTGGGCATCGACGGCACGTCGTGCAGCGATGCGCGCATTTGCGATCTGCCGGGCCTGAACGGCATGAATCTGCCGCCGCTGGACGAAGAGTCGCAGGCAGATCTCGACGATCCTTACGTGTTCCACTTCCCGGACGGCAACGCCACGCTGGCGCGCCTGATGGTGCGCCAACTGATCCCGGCGGTGGCGCCGGCCGGCAAGGACATGAACGACGTGGTGCTGGCTAAATTCGACTACAGCCAGCTCGATCGGCCGGAATCGCCGGTGAAGCTGCGTTTGAACAGCACCGGGCTGCACGCGGCCAACGTCGGCGACAAGGTGGAAGTCACCTACATGACCGGCGAGAAGATGACCAAAGTGCGCGCCGGACAGGTGGTGATGGCCGGCTACAACATGATGATCCCGTATCTGGTGCCGGAGATGGCGCACGAGCAGCAGGAGGCGCTGAAGCAGAACGTCAAGGCGCCCCTGGTGTACAGCAAGGTGGTGATCCGCAACTGGCAGCCGTTCATCAAGCTGGGCGTGCACGAGGTCTATTCGCCGGCCGCGCCGTACAGCCGCGTGAAGCTGGATTATCCGGTGAGCATGGGCGGCTATCAGCACCCGCGCGATCCGGATCGGCCGATCGGCTTGCATATGGTGTATGTGCCGACGCTGCCGGGCAGCGGCCTCAGCACGCGCGAACAGTCGCGCAAAGGGCGCGCGCTGCTGCTGGGCACGCCGTTCGAAGTGCACGAACAGATGATCCGCCAACAGCTGCAGGGCATGCTGGGCGAGGCCGGTTTCGATCATCAGCGCGACATTCAGGCGATCACTGTCAACCGCTGGTCACACGGTTACTCCTACTTCCTTAACGGGCTGTTTGATGACGAAGACGAAGCCAAGAAAATCATCGAAACGGCGCGGCAGCCGATCGGCAAGATCGCTATCGCCAACTCCGATGCCGACTGGAGCCCGTACGCCAACTCGGCGATCGATCAGGCGTGGCGTGCGGTGAATGAACTGGCCTACGGCAAGATTGCCGCCAAGGAGGGAGCATGAATCTGCGCTCGCTGTACCTGTTGAGCCTGCTGGCCGCCGGCGGTTCTGCCCAGGCGATGTCGGCCGGGGAATACGTCGCCAAAGCCGGTGACTGCACCGCCTGCCATACCGCGCCGGGCGGCGCAGAATTGGCGGGTGGCATGAAGTTTCCGACGCCGCTCGGGGCTATCTACGCCACCAACATCACGCCGGACAAGCTGCACGGCATCGGCGCCTATTCGTTCGAAGAGTTCGATCGCGCCATGCGTCAGGGGGTGGCCAAAGACGGCCACCGGCTCTACCCGGCGATGCCGTACACCTCGTACGCCAAAATGAGCGCGGAAGACATGCGCGCGCTGTATGACTATCTGATGAATGAGGTGCCGGCGCAGAACGTCGCCAACCGGGACAGCGACATCAGCTGGCCGCTGTCGATGCGCTGGCCGCTGGCGGTGTGGAATCAGCTGTTCCACGACGACCAGCCGTATCAGGCGGATCCGCAGCAAAGCGCCGAGTGGAACCGCGGCGCTTATCTGGTGCAGGGCGCGGGCCACTGCGGCAGCTGCCATACGCCGCGCGGCTGGGCGATGCAGGAGAAGGGGCTGGACGGCAAGGAGCCGGTGTTCCTGAGCGGCGCCGAGCTGGACGGCTGGTACGCCTCCAATCTGCGCGGGCTGCCGCCGGAAGAGGTGACGGCGCTGCTGAAGACCGGCCGCAGCCGCCATGCGGCGGTCGCCGGGCCGATGAGCGATGTGGTGACCCACAGCACGCAGTACCTCAGCGACGGCGATCTGAACGCCATCGCGGTGTACCTGCGCAGCCTGGCGCCGGACACCGCCGCCAAAGCCGCTGCGCCTGTCGTGCAGGCGGATAATTCGGGCGGCAAGGCGACCTATGCGATGTACTGCTCGACCTGCCACGGCAATAAAGGTGAAGGCACCGACTTCGCCATTCCGGCGCTGGCGGGCAACGCCACGGTAACGGCGGACAATCCGCTGACCGCGCTGCGGGTGGTGCTGGAAGGGGCGCATACGCCGATCACGCAACGGGCGATGGCGTTCGACATGCCGGCTTACGGCTGGGCGTTGAACGATCGTCAAGCGGCGGATCTGATGAGCTATCTGCGGGGAAGCTGGGGCAACCAGGCGGCGCCGGTGACGGTACAGCAGGTCCAGGACGCGCGCCAACTGCAGGCGAAATGAAGAGGGAGCGCGGTCTGACGGCCGCGCTCCGCACGCATTACAGCACTTTATGCGGGCCGAAGCATTCGTAGTGGATGCGCTCGGCCTCTACCCCCATCTCCAGCAGCTGTTTGCCCACGAACTGCATGAAGGCCACCGGGCCGCAGAAGTAATAGTGCATCTGCGGATCGGCCAGGCTGCCTTGCAGCGCGCTCAAATCCATCAATCCGCGGCTGTGGTAGTCGCGGCCTTCCACGTCATCGGCACCCGGCTCGCGGTACCACACATGGCGACTCAGATTCGGCATGCGCCCGGCAATATCCGCCACTTCATCGGCAAAGGCGTGCACGCTGCCGTTTTCCGCCGCGTGCAGCCAGTGGACCTGCGCCTGATGTTGGCTGTCGTGCAGGGTGTTGAGCATGCCGAGCATTGGGGTTTGGCCAACGCCGGCGGAGATCAGCGCCACCGGCGTGGTCGGCGCCACGTCGAGGAAGAAGTCGCCGTGCGGCGGGGCGATATAGATCACGTCGCCTTCCTGCGCCTGCCGGTGCAGGTAGTTGGACACTTTACCCTGATCTTCACGCTTCACCGCGATGCGGTAGAACTCGCCGTTTGGCGAGGTGGTCAGCGAGTACTGGCGAATTTCCTGATGCTCCAGGCTGTCGTGCTTGATGTAGACCGCCAGGTATTGCCCCGGTTTGAAGTCCGCCACCCGGCCGCCGTCCACCGGCGCCAGCACGAAGCTGCAGATCACGCCGCTCTGCGGCTGTTTCTTCAGGATGCGGAACGCGCGCAGATCGCGCCAGCCGCCGTTGTCGGTTTCGCTCTGCTGATAAATCTGCTCTTCACGCTGAATAAACACGTTGGCCAGTACGCCGTAGGCTTTGCCCCAGGCGTCCAACACTTCCTGACCCGGGCTGAACATTTCGTCCAGCGTCGCCAGCAGGTGCCCGCCGACGATTTGGTACTGCTCCGGCTGGATATTGAAGCTGGTGTGCTTCTGCGCGATGCGCTCCACCGCCGGCAGCAGCGCCGCCAGGTTCTCGATGTTGGCGGCATAGGCGCAGATGGCGTCGAACAGCGCCTGACGCTGATCGCCGTTGCGCTGATTGCTCATATTGAAAATGTCTTTCAATTCCGGGTTGTGGGCGAACATGCGATCGTAAAAGTGGGCGGTCAGCTTCGGCCCGGTTGCTGCCAGCAGGGGGATGGTGGATTTCACGGTGGCGATGGTTTGGCTATCCAGCATGGGAGCGCTCCTTGGGTTGGGATCTTGACGACAATTGTAATGATGTATTTTAAATGCATCTTATTGGGTTCCAAGCCGCTTGTAAATACCCTTGTTTTCGTTGCGGTGTTCTTCGGGCGTCGATCGCGCTCACAGAACATGAAAAAAGCGCATTGTTCGCATGAGGAAATGTCCGTTGATAAACGGGAGCGTTTCGCGGATCAAAGCCTTGCGCCGCCTTAAGCCAATCGTTTGCGTAAAAACCTCTGTCAAGACCTATCTTCGGTAGGGCGAAACGGTTTACACTGTGACCCAGAACCCAAACGGGTAGTTATTTGGTGATTTTTTAGTTAGCTGATTTAAGTCAGGAGATGCCGGATGTTAAAGCGTGAAATGAACATTGCCGATTACGATGCGGAACTGTGGCGTGCCATGGAGCAGGAAGTGGTGCGTCAGGAAGAGCACATCGAGCTGATCGCGTCTGAGAACTACACCAGCCCGCGCGTAATGCAGGCTCAGGGTTCCCAGCTGACCAACAAATACGCTGAAGGCTATCCGGGCAAGCGTTACTACGGCGGCTGCGAATACGTGGATATCGTTGAGCAGTTGGCTATCGACCGCGCCAAAGAGTTGTTCGGCGCCGATTACGCCAACGTGCAGCCGCACTCCGGCTCCCAGGCTAACTTCGCCGTTTACACCGCGCTGCTGCAGCCGGGCGACACCATTCTGGGCATGAACCTGGCGCACGGCGGCCACCTGACCCACGGTTCCCCGGTTAACCTGTCCGGCAAACTGTATAACGTGGTGCCTTACGGCATCGACGACAAAGGTCAAATCGACTATGACGATCTGGCCAAACAGGCGCAAACCCACAAGCCGAAAATGATCATCGGCGGCTTCTCCGCCTACTCTGGCGTGGTTGACTGGGCCAAAATGCGCGAAATCGCCGACAGCATCGGCGCTTACCTGTTCGTCGACATGGCGCACGTGGCCGGCCTGATCGCCGCCGGCGTGTACCCGAACCCGGTGCCGCACGCGCACATCGTCACCACCACCACCCACAAAACCCTGGCGGGCCCGCGCGGCGGCCTGATCCTGGCGAAGGGCGGCGACGAAGAGCTGTACAAGAAGCTGAACTCCGCCGTGTTCCCTGGCGGCCAGGGCGGCCCGCTGATGCACGTGATCGCCGGCAAGGCGGTGGCGCTGAAAGAAGCGATGGAGCCTGAGTTCAAGGTTTACCAGCAGCAAGTGGCGGTCAACGCCAAGGCGATGGTGGAAGTGTTCCTGCAGCGCGGCTACAAAGTGGTCTCCGGCGGCACCCATAACCACCTGTTCCTGCTGGATCTGGTCGACAAAAACCTGACCGGTAAAGAAGCTGACGCCGCCCTGGGCCGCGCCAACATCACCGTCAACAAAAACAGCGTGCCGAACGATCCGAAGAGCCCGTTCGTTACCTCCGGCGTGCGTATCGGCACCCCGGCCGTCACCCGTCGCGGCTTCAAAGAAGCCGACGTGCGCGAACTGGCCGGTTGGATCTGTGATGTGCTGGACAACATCAACGATGAAGCCACCATCGAACGCACCAAGAAGAAAGTGCTGGATATCTGCGCCCGCCTGCCGGTTTACGCCTAATCCCGCTTTCGCCTGACAAAACCCGCTGCGGCGGGTTTTTTTATGGCCGCTTGCGGCAAACTGTGAGCTGCCTGGCACTCTAACGCATTGAAGTGGAATGAGGATTGCGGGCCGGTGTGAGCTCTGTCAAAGTATTGCCCTCACACCGGAGGGATCATGGTTCTGCAATCCACGCGTTGGCTCGCGCTCAGTTATTTCACCTACTTTTTTTCCTACGGCATTTTCTTACCGTTCTGGGGCGTGTGGCTGAAAGGCGAGGGCATCGCGCCCGAAACCATCGGCATATTGCTCGGCGCCGGTTTGGTGGCCCGCTTCCTCGGCAGTTTACTGATTGCTCCCCGCGTTAAAGATCCCTCTCATCTGGTCGCCGCCCTGCGCCTGCTGGCGCTGCTGACCCTGGCTTTCGCGGTTGGCTTCTGTTTCGGCAACGGTTGGGGCTGGCTGATGCTGGTGATAGCGGGGTTCAACCTGTTCTTCTCGCCGCTGGTGCCGCTGACCGACGCGCTGGCCGCCACCTGGCAAAAGCAGATCCGTATGGACTACGGCCGGGTGCGGCTGTGGGGCTCGCTGGCGTTCGTCATCGGCTCGGCGCTGACCGGGCAACTGGTGGCGGTGTGGGGCCATAACGCCATTCTCTACAGCCTGATCCTCAGCGTGCTGGCGATGCTGCTGGGCATGCTGCTGAAGCCGAGCGTGATGCCGCAGGGCGAAGCGCGCACGCACGGCGGGGCCGAGCGTTCACTGTGGGCGCTGCTGAAAGAGGGGCCGGTGTGGCGCTTCCTGCTGTGCGTCACGCTGCTGCAGGGCGCGCACGCCGGCTACTACAGCTTCGGCTCCATTTACTGGCAGGAGGCGGGCTATTCGGCCTCGACCATCGGTTATCTGTGGTCGCTGGGCGTGGTGGCGGAAGTGATTATTTTCGCCAGCAGCAACGTGCTGTTCCGCCGCTGGAATGCGCGCAACCTGCTGCTGCTTTCCGCCTGTTGCGGCGTGTTGCGCTGGAGCCTGATGGCCTACAGCACCGAGCTGGGTTGGCTGCTGCTGATCCAAATCCTGCACTGCGGCACCTTCACCGTCTGCCATCTGGCGGCGATGCGCTTTATCGCCGCGCGCCAGGGGCAAGAGGTGATCCAACTGCAGGCGGTGTATTCGGCGCTGGCGATGGGCGGCGGCATCGCCGTCATGACGGTCATTGCCGGGTTCCTGTTCGAACATTGGCAGGGCGGGGTGTTCTGGGTGATGGCGGCGGTCGCGGTGCCGGCCTTGTTCATCCGGCCGCCGGCGGTCAGCGTCAGCCGGTGATTAAGGGGCTTCCAGCAGCGCGCGGATGGCCTGGCGCTGGCGGTTTTCCAGCGGCAGTTCGGTATAGATCAGCGGCGGGTGCGGCTCGTTGTGCACCGCCGCGTAGGGGGTGATCACCAGCGTGACGCCCTGCGGCGCTCCGCCGCACAGATAGTCGCTCAGCGGCAGATATTTGATGTTCAGCGGCAGCAGCGTGAGCTCGCGGATCTGATATTCCACCTCCTCTTCCAGCTGCGGGTTGTCCAGCGTCAGCAACAGCACCTGTTTTTCCTGCAGCGCGTTGTCCTGCATCAGCCAGGCGCCGAAGCTGATGGCCACCAGGCCCGCCTCCTCGCTGGAAAAATGCACGCCGTACTCCTGTTCCAGCGGTTTCAGCGCTTCCTGCGTGGTGCGCATCAGCCGCGGGTATTTGCGCACCACGTCTTCCAGCAGCATATTGTCGATGCCGATGGCGAAACGGCAGCGCTCCAGCGCCGGCGCCAGGTGGGCGAACAGCTGGCTGACCAGCTCCGCCTTGTTGCTGAAGGCCATGTCGGAAAGCTGCTGGAAACGCTCGACCATGCTGTCGATCGCCGTCATCAACCGCTGCTCTTGCGCCGAGTCATTGCTGTGGTAGCTGTGATTTTTCAACAGGGTGAAGGTCAGCGCCAAAAAATCGCGCTCGTCTGCCTGCGGCGGCTGGTTAAACAGCCGGTTGCAGGCCTGATGCAGCCAGGCGGCGGCTTGCTGCTCCGGCTTTTGCCGCAGCCAGTCGCGTTGAACGGCGTCGAAACGCGGATGCTGCTGCAGGCGATTTTGCCAGGCGCAGTAGAGCAGGTAATGCTGCAGAAATTGGCGGTCGCGCGCGTCGAAGTGGCGGTTAAGCAGCGGCCCGCAGGCGTCGATCGCCTCCGCCAGCGCAGACGTCGGGACGGCATCGGCCGCCAGCGCCAGCCGCAGGCGCGGGGCGAAGTCGCTTTCGACAAACAGCGGGCTGCAGCGCAGCGCCCGCCGCAGCCAATGGATCAGGCACAGGCGTTGGTCAAGCGCGCTGCCCCGCAGTTGGTAGCCATGGTCGGGATCGACGGCGATCTCCAGGTGATGGAAACGCTGGATTTCACTGGCTACCTCGGCTATATCTTGCCGGGTTATCGGGGGGGCGACGCCGTTGATTCGGCTTAGGGTCTCCAGCTGTAACTCGGGCTCCGGCGTGTACAGCATCAGCAGCAGATGGCAGCGCCGTTGTTGTCCGGAGAGCGCGGGCACGGGAGAGGTGTCCAGGCTCATTATCACCTTCCGGCATAAAAGGTTGCGATTATGCCTAAGCATAGCAAAAGGCTTTGCAACGTCAGGATGACAGCGCGGCTTTTACTTCGGCTTACAACTTTCGTCACAAATATCGCCGGGAGAGGCGGGCCGTTCGGCAGTTATTTGTGTTACGTTATAACAAATGCAGGTAAGACAGGATAATGATGAAGTTACGTCGTCTTTTGGCTGCTTTCGGCGCCGTGTTCAGCGCGGGTGCGATCGCGCATCCACACAGCTTTATCGACATGAACACCACCTTTGTCGCCAAGGACCAGCGGCTGGTCGGCCTGAAAATGGTGTGGGTGATGGATGAAATCACCTCGGCGGATCTGCTCTACGATGCGAAAAACGCCAAGAGCGATTCGGAAGTATGGAAAAAGCTGGCGGCGGAAGTGATGGCCAATGTGCTGGGGCAGCACTATTTCACCGATCTTTACCGCGACGGCAAGCCGGTGAAATACCTGAACTTGCCCAGCGAATATCACCTGTCGCGCCAGGGCAACCAGGCGGTGCTGGAGTTCGTGCTGCCGTTGGCCGAACCGCAGCCGCTGGCGGGCAAGCCGTTCGAACTTTCTACTTACGATCCGACTTATTTCGTGGATATGACCTATAAAGATCAAAATGCGCTGCATTTGCCGCCGGAGATGGCGCAGCAGTGCAGCTACAAGCTGATGACGCCGCAGCCGAATGCGTCGCTGCAGGCCTATGCGCTGTCGCTCGACAAGAACGACTCGCCCGGTGAAGACCTGGCGCTGGGGCAGCAGTTCGCCCAGCGGGTGACGCTGCAATGTCGCTGAATCTCTCGCAACCGACGACGAGCCGGCGCCACTGGGCCTTCGGCCTGTGGCCGCTGCTGCCGTTTACGCTGGCGCTGGCGGCCGCCGCGCTGCTGGCGTGGTACTATTGGCCGCAGCTGCTGATGCAGAGCGTGGTATGGCAAAAAGCGCTGCACCAGCAGATGGCGGGGCTATTGCAGCAGGTGAAGGCCGCGCCGCAGCAGGCCGGGCTGGCGCTGATGCTGTTCAGCCTCGGCTATGGCGTCTTGCATGCGCTCGGCCCCGGCCACGGCAAAGTGGTGATCGCCACCTATCTGGCCACCCATCCGGCGCGGCTGAAAAGCAGCCTGAAGCTGACCTTCGCCGCTTCGCTGGTGCAGGGCGGGGTGGCGATCGCGCTGGTCACGTTGATGCTGGTGGTGTTACAGCTCTCTTCGCGCCAGCTGCATCAAAGCAGTTTCTGGCTGGAGAAGGGCAGCTTTATCCTGGTGATGCTGCTTGGCGTGCTGCTGAGTTGGCGCGCGCTGAAACGCCTGTTTGCGGCGATCAAGGCGATGCGCCCGGCGCCGGCGCTGCGCATCAACAGCCTGACGCCGCTGGCGGCGGATCATGTGCACAGCGCCAATTGCGGCTGCGGCCACCGGCATCTGCCGAGCGACAGCGAGCTGCAGGCGGGAAGCGATTGGCGCACTCAGGCCGCCATCGTGCTGGCGATGGGCATGCGTCCCTGTTCGGGAGCGATTTTGGTGTTGCTGTTTTCCAAGGTGATCGGCGTGTTCGGCTGGGGAGTGATCTCCGCGCTGGCGATGGCGTTCGGCACCTCGTTGACCATCTCCATGCTGGCGCTGCTGGTGCATTACAGCCGCCGGCTGGCGGTGCGCCTCAGTCGTTCGCGCCCGCCCGCCGCCTGGAGCGCGGTGGCCTGGGGGGCGCTGGCGCTGGCCGGCGGTCTGATCCTGTTGGCCGCCGGGCTGTTGCTCTACGTCAGCGCGCAGCCGGAATTCGGCGGCGGCATCCGCCCCTTCTCCCGCTAACGGGCATAAAAAAAGCGCTGCATCGGCAGCGCTTTTTTTCGATTCGCTTCTGGCGATTAACGCTTCAGCGCTTCGCTCAGTTCTTCACGCATGGTGGCCAGCATGGCTTTCACCACGCGCGGGTTGCCTGCGACCACGTTGCCGGAGCTGAAGTGATTGTGGCCGCCGACGAAGTCGGTGACCAGGCCGCCGGCTTCACGCACCAGCAGTTCGCCTGCGGCGAAGTCCCACGGCTTCAGGCCGATTTCGAAGAAACCGTCCACGCGGCCGGCGGCGACATAGGCCAGATCCAGCGCAGCGGAACCGGTGCGGCGGAAGTCCGCGCACTGGGTGAACAGCTTGCCGACGATATTGATGTAAGGCGTGGCGTGCTGTTTGACTTTAAACGGGAAGCCGGTCGCCAGGATGGTGCCATCCAGATCTTTGGCGTTGGTGCCGCGCAGACGGTAACCGTTGAGCTGTGCGCCCTGGCCGCGCGTGGCGGTGAACAGTTCGTTGCGCATCGGATCGTAAACCACGGCCACTTCGGTACGGCCTTTGATGCGTACGGCGATGGAAACGGAGAAATGAGGGAAACGTTTGATGAAGTTTGCAGTGCCATCCAGTGGATCGATCACCCATTGCACATCGCGATCTTCGCCGATCAGCTCACCGCGTTCTTCGCTCACGATACTGTGTTGCGGATAAGACTTGCGGATGACGTCGATGATCAGATGCTCTGCATCGCGATCGACGTTGGTGACGAAGTCATTGGTCCCTTTCTGGCTCGCTTCTACAGCGTCCGGGGTTTCGTAGTTTTTGGCAATCAGGTTACCGGCCTTGCGCGCAGCGCGCACGGCGATAGTCAGCATCGGATGCATGGGTATCTTCCAACTAGGATGTTAAAGAACAGGAAACGGCGCGAAGTATAGCAGCTGTTCGGCAAATTGCCTACGGCTGTGTTAAGATGCTGCGATTTTCCGCCACGCTCAGAGTTTGTATGCTGCACAATATCCGCATTGTTCTGGTAGAGACTTCACATACCGGCAACATGGGCTCGACCGCCAGAGCCATGAAAACCATGGGTTTAACCAACCTTTATCTGGTTAATCCGCTGATCAAACCCGATTCTCAGGCCATCGCCCTGGCCGCCGGCGCCAGCGACGTGATCGGCAACGCCACTATCGTCGATACCCTCGATGACGCCATCGCCGGCTGCAGCCTGGTGGTGGGCACCAGCGCACGTTCTCGCACCTTGCCGTGGCCGATGCTGGAGCCGCGCGAATGCGGCGTGCGCGCGGTGCACGAGGGCGAGCATGCGCCGGTGGCGCTGGTGTTCGGCCGCGAACGCGTCGGGCTGACCAATGATGAATTGCAAAAGTGCCACTACCACGTCGCCATTCCGGCCAACCCGGACTACAGCTCGCTGAACCTGGCGATGGCGGTGCAGATCCTGGCGTACGAAGTGCGCGTGGCTTACCTCGATCGCCAACAGGCGGGCGCGCCGCAGTTGGAAGAGACGCCGTATCCGCTGGTGGACGACCTCGAGCGTTTCTATCAGCATCTGGAGCAGACGCTGCAGCGCACCGGTTTCATTCGCCCGTCGCATCCGGGCCAGGTGATGAACCGCCTGCGTCGGCTGTTCACCCGCGCGCGCCCGGAAGGGCAGGAGCTGAATATCCTGCGCGGCATGCTGACGTCGATCGAGAAACAGGATAAACATCAAGGTAATTAATTGATGGGGCATAACGGTGGGTGACAATAGTATTAGTTATCCAAAGGTTATAACATGTATTTTATATACCTTTGTTCTTGCTAAGTTCAAAACGTGCTAATACTTGAGTTAATTACTGGGTTAAATAGTTGACTGTTTTACTCAGGAATGTCAGACTTTCGGCCATATTTGACCAACAGGTAACCATTGAGCTATGAGACTGACATCCAAAGGCCGTTATGCCGTAACCGCTATGCTCGACGTAGCGCTGCATTCCCAGGAAGGGCCGGTGCCACTGGCGGACATTTCCGAACGCCAGGGTATTTCGCTCTCTTATCTGGAACAATTATTCTCCCGTCTGCGCAAGAATGGCCTGGTGGCCAGCGTGCGTGGCCCGGGCGGTGGTTATCTGCTGGGTAAAGACGCGGGTGAGATCGCCGTTGGCGCTGTCATCACTGCCGTCGATGAATCGGTAGATGCAACCCGTTGCCAGGGCAAAGAAGGCTGTCAGGGCGGCGATCGCTGCTTGACCCACGCCCTGTGGCGCGATCTGAGCGAGCGCATCAGCGGGTTCCTGAACAACATTACGCTGGCAGAACTGGTCAACAACCAGGAAGTGCTGGTGGTGGCGGATCGTCAAAACAACGATACGCGCCGCACGGCCAACGGCCGTCCGCAAGAAACTATCAACGTTAATCTGCGCGCATAAGCAGCTGGCGAAATTATTTTAGTTTTTGGAAGTGATGTACGGAGCACAAGAGCAATGAAATTACCGATTTATCTGGATTACTCAGCAACGACGCCGGTTGACCCGCGCGTTGCTGAGAAGATGATGCAGTTTTTGACCCTGGACGGCACTTTCGGCAACCCGGCTTCCCGTTCCCACCGTTTCGGTTGGCAGGCGGAAGAGGCGGTAGACATCGCCCGTAACCAAATCGCCGAACTGGTGGGCGCCGACCCGCGCGAAATCGTCTTCACCTCCGGGGCGACCGAATCCGACAACCTGGCGATCAAAGGCGCTGCCAATTTCTACCAGAAAAAAGGCAAGCACATCATCACCAGCAAAACCGAACACAAAGCCGTGCTCGACACCTGCCGTCAGCTGGAGCGCGAAGGGTTTGAAGTCACCTACCTGGCGCCGCAGAGCAACGGTATCATCAGCCTGCAGGATCTCGAAGCGGCGCTGCGCGATGACACCATCCTGGTCTCCATCATGCACGTCAACAACGAAATCGGCGTGGTGCAGGACATCGAAGCGATCGGCGAAATGTGCCGTGCGCGCGGTATCATCTACCACGTTGACGCCACCCAGAGCGTGGGCAAACTGCCTATCGATCTGAGCAAGCTGAAAGTCGACCTGATGTCGTTCTCCGGCCACAAAATCTATGGCCCGAAAGGCATCGGCGCGCTGTACGTGCGTCGCAAGCCGCGCATCCGCATCGAAGCGCAGGTACACGGCGGCGGTCACGAGCGCGGCATGCGTTCCGGCACCCTGCCTGTCCACCAGATCGTCGGCATGGGCGAAGCTTATCGCATCGCCAAAGAAGAGATGACCGAAGAGATGGCGCGTCTGCGCACCCTGCGTGACCGTCTGTGGAACGGCGTGAAAGATATGGAAGAAGTGTATCTGAACGGCGATCTGGAGCACGGCGCACCGAACATCCTGAACGTCAGCTTCAACTACGTTGAAGGCGAGTCGCTGATCATGGCGCTGAAAGACCTGGCCGTTTCTTCCGGTTCAGCCTGTACCTCCGCCAGCCTCGAGCCGTCCTACGTGCTGCGCGCGCTGGGCATGAGCGATGAATTGGCGCACAGCTCGATCCGTTTCTCCCTGGGGCGTTTCACCACGGAAGAAGAGATCGACTACACCATTCAACTGGTGCGTAAATCCATCGGCCGTCTGCGCGATCTGTCCCCGCTGTGGGAGATGTTCAAGCAGGGCGTGGACATCAACAGCATCGAATGGGCGCATCATTAATTCTCAGGTTTCAGGAGCAAGGTCATGGCTTACAGCGAAAAAGTAATCGATCATTATGAAAACCCGCGCAACGTGGGTTCTTTCGACAACGAAGATCCTACCGTCGGCAGCGGCATGGTAGGGGCGCCGGCTTGTGGCGACGTCATGAAGCTGCAAATCAAGGTTAACGATGAAGGCATCATCGAAGACGCGCGCTTTAAAACTTACGGCTGCGGTTCCGCCATCGCCTCCAGCTCGCTGGTGACCGAATGGATGAAAGGCAAGTCGCTCGATCAGGCTGAAGCGATCAAAAACACCCAGATCGCCGAAGAGCTGGAATTGCCGCCGGTCAAAATTCACTGCTCGATCCTGGCTGAAGACGCCATCAAAGCAGCGATTGCCGACTATAAGAGCAAGCATAGCGCCAAGTAATTTGTCTGAGTCGGCCCGGCCGCGCCGGGCTTTGATGTGAAGTGTGAGGTTGTGATGTCTATTACCATGAGCGACAGCGCTGCGCAGCGTGTTCAGGCGTTTTTGACGAACCGCGGCAAGGGTCTCGGTCTGCGTCTGGGAGTGCGAACTTCCGGCTGTTCCGGGATGGCGTACGTGCTGGAATTTGTTGACGAAGCCAACGATGACGACATCGTATTTGAAGACAAAGGCATCAAGGTGATCATCGACGGCAAGAGCCTGGTCTACCTTGACGGCACCGAGCTTGATTTCGTTAAGGAAGGCCTGAACGAAGGCTTCAAGTTCAACAACCCGAACGTCTCAAGCGAGTGCGGCTGCGGCGAGAGTTTCAACGTCTGACAGTCCATCGTGCTCCCCCGTTTCGGCGGGGGAACTTCATCCGCTAACGCCCAGAGCACGCTATGGATTACTTTACTTTATTCGGGCTGCCAGTTCGCTACACCGTGGACGGCAGCCTGCTTGCGTCCCGCTTCCAGGATCTGCAGCGCCAATTTCACCCCGATCGTTTTGCCAACCAGCCGGAGCGCGAACGCCTGATGGCGTTGCAGCAGGCGGCGACCATCAACGAAGCCTACCAGGCGCTGAAGCACCCGTTAAAACGCGCGGAGTATATGCTATCTTTGCACGGCTTCGATCTGGGCAACGAACAGCATACGATGCGCGACACCGCGTTCCTGATGGAACAGCTGGAGCTGCGCGAAGAGCTCGACGCCATTGAGCGCAAGCCGGAAGCGGAAAGCCTGCTGGCCGATTTCGGCGCGCGGCTGGCCACCTCCATCAAGCAGCGCAGCGCGCTGATGCTGCAGCAGTTGGACAGTGAACAGTGGGCGGATGCCGCCGACACCGTGCGCAAGCTGCGCTTTTTGGACAAACTCCAGCAACAGGTTGAACAACTCGAAGAAAAACTGCTGGGTTTTGAGTAACACCTTCTGATTCTGATTGTGGAAGCTTCAACATGGCCTTATTACAAATTAGTGAGCCTGGCCTCAGCGCCGCGCCGCACCAGCGACGTCTGGCCGCCGGCATCGACTTAGGCACCACCAACTCGCTGGTCGCCACGGTGCGCAGCGGGCAAGCGGAAACGCTGGCCGACGATCAGGGGCGCCATTTGCTGCCTTCGGTGGTGCATTATCAGGCGGACGCGCAGCGCGTCGGCTGGGATGCGCGCCAACAGGCGGCGCAGGATCCGGCCAATACCGTCAGCTCCATCAAACGCATGATGGGCCGTTCGTTGGCGGACGTGCAGCAACGTTACCCGAACCTGCCGTATCAATTTCAGGCCAGCGACAACGGCCTGCCGCTGATCGTCACCGCCGCCGGCCCGGTTAATCCGGTCGGCGTCTCCGCCGACATCCTGCGGGCTCTGTCCGCGCGCGCGCAAGCGGCGCTGGAAGGCGAGCTGGATGGCGTCGTGATCACCGTTCCCGCTTACTTCGACGACGCGCAGCGCCAGGGCACCAAAGACGCGGCGCGTCTGGCCGGCCTGCATGTCCTGCGCCTACTGAACGAACCGACCGCTGCGGCGATCGCCTACGGGCTGGATTCCGGCCAGGAAGGGGTGATCGCGGTTTACGATCTGGGCGGCGGCACCTTTGATATCTCCATTCTGCGCCTCAGCCGCGGCGTGTTCGAAGTGCTGGCCACCGGCGGCGATTCCGCGCTGGGCGGCGACGACTTCGATCATCTGTTGGCCGACTGGCTGCGTGAGCAGGCCGGCGTGGCCGATCGCAGCGATCACGGCGTGCAGCGCCAATTGCTGGATGCCGCCATCGCCGCCAAAATCGCATTAAGCGATGCCGACAGCGTGCGCGTTGAGGTGGCCGGTTGGCAGGGCGAAGTGACCCGCGCCCAGTTTGAAGCGCTGATCGCCCCGCTGGTGAAACGTACGCTGATGGCTTGCCGCCGCGCGCTGAAAGACGCCGGCGTCGCCGCCGACGAGGTGCTGGAAGCGGTGATGGTCGGCGGTTCCACTCGCGTGCCGTTGGTGCGTGAGCAAGTGGGCGCCTTCTTCGGCCGCACGCCGCTGACGTCGATCGATCCGGATAAAGTGGTCGCCATCGGCGCCGCGATCCAGGCCGACATTCTGGTGGGCAACAAGCCGGACAGCGACATGCTGCTGCTGGACGTGATCCCGCTGTCGCTGGGCCTCGAAACCATGGGCGGCTTGGTGGAGAAAGTGATCCCGCGCAACACCACCATTCCGGTGGCGCGCGCGCAGGAGTTCACCACCTTTAAAGACGGCCAGAGCGCAATGATGATCCACGTGCTGCAGGGCGAGCGCGAGCTGGTGCAGGATTGCCGTTCGCTGGCGCGCTTCACGCTGCGCGGCCTGCCGCCGCTGCCTGCCGGGGGCGCGCATATTCGCGTCACCTTCCAGGTGGATGCCGACGGCCTGTTGAGCGTCACCGCGATGGAGAAATCCACCGGCGTGGAAGCCTCGATCCAGGTCAAGCCGTCGTACGGTCTGTCGGACAGCGAAATCGCCGGCATGATCAAGGATTCGATGGCCAACGCGCAAAGCGACGTGGGCGCGCGCAAGCTGGCGGAGCAACGCGTGGAAGCCGCGCGGGTGCTGGAAAGCCTGCAGGGCGCGCTGGCCACCGACGCCGCGCTGCTGAGCGAGGCGGAAAGCCAGGCGATCGCCGCCGCGACTCAGGCGCTGCAGCAGGCGGCGCAGGGTGAAGACCCCGCCGCTATCGAAGACGCCATCAAAACATTAGATGCACAAACGCAAGATTTTGCCGCGCGCCGCATGGACGCTTCCATTCGCCGCGCGCTGGCTGGCCATTCTGTGGATGAGGTTTAACCATGCCTAAAATTGTTTTCCTGCCCCATCAAGATCTGTGCCCGGAAGGGGCGGTTCTGGAAGCCGAAAAAGGGGAGTCGATCCTCAACGTTGCGCTGCGCAACGGCATTGAAATCGAGCACGCCTGCGAGAAATCCTGCGCCTGCACCACCTGCCACTGCATCGTGCGTGAAGGCTTCGATTCGCTGGAAGAGAGCAGCGAGCTGGAAGACGACATGCTGGACAAAGCGTGGGGGCTGGAGCCGGAAAGCCGTCTGAGCTGCCAGGCGCTGGTCGCCGACGAAGATCTGGTGGTCGAAATGCCGCGCTACACCGTCAACCACGCGCGTGAGCATTAATTGTTAGCCGCGGCGCCAACCAGGAGATCATAATGGGACTGAAGTGGACCGACAGCCGTGAAATCGGCGAAGCCCTGTACGACCAATACCCGGACACCGATCCGAAAACCGTGCGTTTTACCGACATGCATCAGTGGATCTGCGATCTGGAAGAGTTCGATGACGATCCGCAGGCTTCCAACGAAAAAATACTGGAAGCGATCCTGCTGGTCTGGTTAGATGAAGCGGAGTAAATAGCGTAACGGGCTGCCATGGGCGGCCCGTTTATTTTGTATCCGACATACCCGTCGTCTTTCAAACCGCAGCGTTGTTACCTGCACGATCACCCCCCAGTCACTTACCTGAGTAAGCTCCTGGGGATGAGATCGCTGGGCGCCTAGCTGCAATTTGAAATCCATAGGGTATGCAATAAAGCCCTAATGAAATAATAAAGGGAACATCCGGAGTAAGAAGGCTATGACAACAGAATTCATGCAGGTCACGCTGTCGCAACAACCTGCCGACGCCCGCTGGGGCGAGAAAGCGCTGCTGAGCACCAACGGCGAAGAGATGACCATCCACCTGACCGGCGCCGACAAGCTGGGCGCGATCCAGCGCGCGGGCCGCAAAATTGACGGCCAGGGCATCAAAAACGTTAAGCTGGCCGGCGACGGTTGGGATTTGGAAAACAGCTGGGCGTTTTGGCAGGGCTACCGCGGGCCGAAAGGGCAGCGCAACGTCGAATGGGCCGAGCTGCCGGAAGCCGCGCGTCAGGAGCTGGATAAGCGCCTGAAGATCGTTGACTGGGTGCGCGACACCATCAATATGCCGGCGGAAGAGCTGGGGCCGGAGCAACTGGCGACCCGCGCCGTCGATCTGATGTGCGACGTCGGCTGCGATGCCGTCAGCTACCGCATCACCAAGGGCGAAGATCTGCGCGAGCAGAACTATGCCGGCATCCACACCGTCGGCCGCGGTTCCGAACGCCCGCCGGTGCTGCTGGCGCTGGACTTCAACCCGACCGGTAACCCGGACGCGCCGGTGTTCGCTTGCCTGGTCGGCAAGGGCATCACCTTCGATACCGGCGGTTATAGCCTGAAACAGAGCGCCTTTATGGATTCGATGAAGGCTGACATGGGCGGTGCGGCCACCATCACCGGCGCCCTGGCGCTGGCGGCGGCGCGCGGCCTGAAGCAGCGCGTGAAGCTGTACCTGTGCTGCGCCGACAACATGGTCAGCGGCAACGCCTTCAAACTGGGTGACATCATTCGCTACCGCAACGGCAAAACCGTTGAGGTGATGAACACCGATGCGGAAGGGCGCCTGGTGCTGGCCGACGGCCTGATCGACGCTTCTGAGCAGAATCCGCAGCTGATTATCGACTGCGCCACCCTGACCGGCGCGGCCAAAACCGCGGTGGGCAACGACTACCACGCCCTGTTCAGCTTCGACGATGCGCTGGCGCAGGAACTGCTGAGCAGCGCCGCCGCCGAGCAAGAGCCATTCTGGCGTCTGCCGTTGGCCGAGTTCCACCGCAGCCAGCTGCCGTCCAACTTCGCCGAGCTGAACAACGTGGCCGGCCCGGCCTACACCGCCGGCGCCAGCACCGCGGCGGCCTTCCTGTCGCACTTCGTCAAGAATTACCAACAGGGCTGGCTGCACATCGACTGCTCCGCCACCTACCGCAAAGGCGCGGTGGATCAGTGGTCGGCCGGCGCGACCGGGCTGGGCGTGCGTACCCTGGCCAATCTGCTGCTGAGCAAAGCCAAATAATTGAACGCCCGCCGCGTCGGGCGCTAGAATGCGCATTATCTTCGGGGCCCAGCATGCTGGGCCTCGCTATTTGATCCTGGAGTTTGCCATGAGTGCCCATCATCACGATGCCGCCCCGAGCGAGAACGAACTTGAACGCCTGCTGAAGCTGGCGGTGACGGAGCCGGCCCACCGCCCGGCGTTCTTCCGTGAACTGCTCGATGCCACGGTGTTGATCCTCGGCGACAGCGAACAGGTGCAGCAGGACGGCGACATCACGCTGAACGCGGATACGCCGGTCAATATCCAGCATTGGGAAAAGCAGGACGGCGGCAGCATCATTCCGTTCTTCACCTCGCTGGACGCGTTGCAGAAGGCCGTTGAGGACGAACAGCCGTTCATCGCCATGCCGGCTCGGGTGCTGTTTGAAATCACCCAGGGCGCGGATCTGTTCCTCAACCCGAAGGCGGAATACGGCAAAGAGTTCTACCCGGAAGAGGTGGCGATGCTGCTGGCGACCGGCGGCGTCGTCAAACCGGTGGAGCATTACGTCGACAAAGAGACCCAAATCCTGTTGGGGCAGCCCGAAGAGTACCCGTCGGCGATGGTGGATGCGCTGACCACGCTGTTCAGCCAGCGCAAACCGGTGCGCCGCGCGTTTCTGGCGCTGATGCACGATCAGGCGGCGGACGAGAAGCCGAATCTGCTGATCGGGCTGGAAGTGGATGCAGAACCGGCGGAGATCGAGGCGTTGATCAACGAGGCCGGCAGCGTGGCCAGCGAAACGGCGCCGAATGACGAACCGGTCGATTTCTGCCTGGTGTCGGAGAAAGAGCGCGGCATCAGCCACTACCTGATCGCCCATACGCAGCCGTTTTATCAGCGCCGCTGGGGCAGCTGGCTGCGCAATTTGATCCCGTCCACCGACAAAACCCAGTAACGCGGCGCGTTGTCGGAAATGCCGCAGGAAGATCATATTTTTTTAATGAAATGTTGATTTTCCCGTAGGCAAGCGTTAACGGCGCACATATAATCTGCGCCACTTGAGAAGGCCGGCAACATTGCAGACCGGCCTGTTTTGGAAGTCATACAGAGGCCATCATGACCGTAGAACGTACCTTTTCCATCGTTAAACCAAACGCTGTAGCCAACAACGACATCGGCGCTATCTACGCGCGTTTCGAGCGCGCCGGTTTCAAAATCATCGCCGCTAAAATGCTGCGTCTGACTCGCGAGCAAGCTGAAGGCTTCTACGCTGAGCACAAAGGCCGCCCATTCTTCGACGGTCTGGTAGAGTTCATGACCTCCGGCCCAATCATGGTGCAGGTTCTGGAATCTGAAAACGCCGTGCAGCGCAACCGCGACATCATGGGCGCAACCAACCCGGACAACGCACTGGCCGGCACCCTGCGCGCCGACTACGCGGACAGCTTCACCGCTAACGCCGTTCACGGTTCCGACTCCGTTGAATCCGCACAGCGTGAAATCGCTTACTTCTTCAACGAAAGCGAAATCTGCGCACGTTAATCGTGCCGTTTCTGAGCTGATAGCCAGGCATTCACCGGCTGAAACAATAAAAATGCCCTGAATGCCTTTCAGCCATAGAAACCCGCTACTAAAATTTGTACAATGCCGCGCCCCTGATAAGACGACTTGTCAGGGGCGTGTTTTTAGTGCCGCCACCCGAATCTCGCGGGCTGAAATGCACAACTTACTTTCCATTCTTTAGCGCCATAACGTGTAATAACGAGGCCAGAGATCATTATGTTAGAACCCATCACGTCCGAGCACACCGTGTCTGAAAATAATTCGCTGACTACCCCCTCCGTTAACGTGGAGCAACCGGCTGCGGCCAAAATCAACCTGCTGGATCTGAACCGCCAGCAAATGCGCGAGTTCTTCGCCGAAATGGGCGAAAAACCGTTCCGCGCCGATCAGGTGATGAAGTGGATTTACCACTACTGCTGCGACGATTTCGAGCAGATGACCGACATCAACAAAGTCCTGCGCGGCAAGCTGCAGCGCGTGGCGGAAATCCGCGCGCCGGAAGTGGCGGAAGAACAGCGTTCGGCCGACGGCACCATCAAGTGGGCGATCAAGGTGGGCGATCAGCAGGTCGAAACCGTATATATCCCGGAAGCCGACCGCGCGACGCTGTGCGTCTCCTCGCAGGTAGGCTGCGCGCTGGAGTGCAAATTCTGTTCGACGGCGCAGCAGGGCTTCAACCGCAACCTGCGCGTGTCGGAAATCATCGGCCAGGTGTGGCGCGCGGCGAAGATCATCGGCGCGCTGAAGGTGACCGGCCAACGCCCGATCACCAACGTGGTGATGATGGGCATGGGCGAGCCGCTGCTCAACCTGAACAACGTGGTGCCGGCGATGGAAATCATGCTGGACGACTTCGGCTTTGGCCTGTCCAAACGCCGCGTGACCCTGTCTACCTCCGGCGTGGTGCCGGCGCTGGACAAGCTGGGCGACATGATCGACGTGGCGCTGGCCATTTCGCTGCACGCACCGAACGACACCATCCGCGATGAGATCGTGCCGATCAACCGCAAATACAACATCGAGACCTTCCTGTCCGCGGTGCGTCGCTATCTGGAGAAATCCAACGCCAACCAGGGCCGCGTGACCGTCGAGTACGTGATGTTGGATCATATCAACGACAGCACCGACGATGCGCATCAGCTGGCGGAAGTGCTGAAAGACACGCCGTGCAAGATTAACCTGATCCCATGGAACCCGTTCCCGGGCGCCCCCTACGGCCGCAGCTCCAACAGCCGGGTGGATCGTTTCTCCAAGGTGTTGATGGAATACGGCTTTACGACTATTGTTCGTAAAACCCGTGGTGACGATATCGACGCCGCCTGCGGGCAACTGGCGGGTGAAGTGATCGACCGTACCAAGCGTACCCTGAAGAAGAAAATGGCCGGGGAACCTATCAACGTACGGGCGGTCTGAATCCTATAGCACCATTTTTTGTTATCTAACAGCCTGTTATGCGCAAGCATGTCGCTGGCGGGCGTTAGCTGACGGCCGATAAGGAAATGAATGCGGGCATGAAGCTGAAACTGTGGGGTATGTGGCTGGCGGCCGGGTTGTTGGCCGGGTGTTCCGGTTCAGCGCCGGAAAAGGAAGCACAAGTCTCTGAGGCGGGCCAGACGCGGTTGCAACTGGGCCTGGAGTACCTGCAGCAAGGCGACATGGACGCCGCGCGCCAGAACCTGGAAAAGGCGCTGGACGCGGCCCCGCAGGATTACCGCACGCAGTTGGGCATGGCGCTCTACGCGCAGCGCAGCGGTGAAAACGCCGAGGCCGAACAGCGTTATCGGCAAGCGCTCAAACTTGCGCCGGGCAATGGCACCGTATTGAATAATTACGGTGCGTTTCTTTGCGGTTTAGGGCAGTATGTACCGGCGCAACAGCAGTTTAGCGCTGCGGCGCTGGTGCCCGATTATGGCCAGGTCGCCGACAGCCTGGAAAACGCAGGTTACTGTTTTCTCAAGGCCGGACAAAACGATGAGGCGCGCACGCTGTTGAGCCGCGCGCTAAAAGTCGATCCGGACAAAGGCACTCCGCTGTTGGCGGAGGCCGAAAAGCAATTTGGAGAAGGGAAGCGCGCCCAGTCGCAACTTTTATTGGATGTTTATCAGCATGTTCTGCCGGCCAGCGCCAGCAGCTTATGGTTACAGATTCGTTTCGCCGCGTCAGCCGGCCGCCAGGATAGCGTTCAACGCTATGGCAAGCAGCTAGCGCGAAGTTTTCCACAATCCAAACAGTACCAGCAGTTCTTAGCTAATGAATACTGAAGCCTCCCAAGATAAAACCGTATCCATGACGACGGGCCAGCGCCTGCGTCAGGCCCGTGAGCAACTCGGGCTGAGCCAACAGACCGTTGCAGAACGCCTGTGTCTCAAAATGTCCACCGTGCGCGATATCGAGGAAGACAGCGTGTCTGCTGACCTCGCGTCCACCTTCGTGCGCGGCTACATCCGTTCCTACGCCAAGCTGGTGCATCTGCCGGAAGACGAACTGCTGCCGATGCTGGCCAAGCAGGCGCCGTTGAAGATGGCGAAAGTGGCGCCGATGCAAAGCTTCTCGCTGGGCAAGCGCCGCAAGAAACGCGACGGCTGGCTGATGAGCTTCACCTGGCTTATCGTGTTCGTGGTGATCGGCCTGACCGGCGCTTGGTGGTGGCAAAACCACAAGGCGCAGCAGGAAGAGATCGCCACCATGGCCGATCAATCCTCGGCGCAGCTTTCACAGAATAACGAAGGGCAGTCCGTGCCGCTGACCGACGGCAATGCCGACGCCGGCACCAACGTGCCGTTGGTCGACAACAGCGCTACGCCGGCTGATACCGGCGCAGCGGCTCAGACGCCTGCGGCGACCGCCCAGGCGCCGAGCGCGGCCCAGCAGCAGCCTGCCGTGGTGTCGCCAAGCCAGACCACCCTGCCGGAAACCGCGCCGGCGGCACAAGCGCCGTTGCCGACCGCCGATGCGGGCGTGGCTGCGCCGGCGGCCGATCCGAACGCGCTGGTGATGGATTTCTCCGCCGACTGCTGGCTGCAGGTGACCGACGCGAGCGGTAAAACGCTGTTCAGCGGCACCCAGAAGCAAGGTGGCAAGCTGAACCTGACCGGCACTGCGCCGTATAAACTGACCATCGGCGCGCCGGCGGCAGTTCAGATCCAGTATCAGGGTAAACCGGTTGATTTAAGCCGGTTCGTTAAGTCAAACCGTGTTGCTCGCCTGACCGTCGCCGCGCAGTAATCGCGCGGCTGGTCGTGATGTCAGAGCAGCAATGGAGAGTAAGTAATGCATAACCAAGCGCCCATCAACCGTCGAAAATCTACACGCATTTACGTCGGCAAGGTGCCTATTGGTGATGGCGCGCCGATTGCCGTGCAGTCGATGACCAACACCCGTACCACCGATGTTGAAGCAACGGTTAATCAGATCAAAGCGCTGGAGCGCGTGGGCGTCGACATCGTCCGCGTTTCGGTTCCTACCATGGACGCCGCCGAGGCGTTCAAACTGATCAAGCAGCAGGTCAACGTGCCGCTGGTCGCCGATATCCACTTCGATTATCGCATCGCGCTGCAGGTGGCCGAATATGGCGTAGACTGCCTGCGCATCAACCCGGGCAACATCGGCAACGAATCGCGCATTCGATCGGTGGTGGACTGCGCCCGCGACAAGAACATCCCGATTCGCATCGGCGTCAACGGCGGCTCGCTGGAGAAAGACCTGCAGGAAAAGTACGGCGAACCTACGCCGGAAGCGCTGCTGGAATCCGCCATGCGCCATGTGGACATCCTCGATCGCCTCAACTTCGACCAGTTTAAGGTCAGCGTCAAGGCGTCGGACGTGTTCCTGGCGGTGCAATCCTACCGCTTGCTGGCGTCGCGCATCGATCAGCCGCTGCACCTGGGCATCACCGAAGCCGGCGGCGCGCGCAGCGGGTCGGTCAAATCGGCCATCGGCCTGGGCATGCTGCTGTCTGAAGGCATCGGCGATACCCTGCGCATCTCGCTGGCGGCGGATCCGGTCGAAGAGGTGAAGGTCGGTTTCGACATTCTGAAGTCGCTGCGCATCCGCGCGCGCGGCATCAACTTCATCGCCTGCCCGACCTGTTCGCGTCAGGAGTTCGACGTGATCGGCACGGTGAACGCGCTGGAGCAGCGCCTGGAAGACATCATCACGCCGATGGACGTTTCGATCATCGGCTGCGTGGTGAACGGCCCGGGCGAAGCGCTGGTGTCCACCATGGGCGTAACCGGCGGCCACAAGAAGAGCGGCTTCTATGAAGACGGCGTGCGCCAGAAAGAGCGTTTCGACAACGAACAGATGATCGACCAGCTGGAAGCGAAAATTCGCGCCAAGGCCGCGATGATGGACGAAAGCAACCGCATCACGGTCAATCTGCTGGAAAAATAAGCGTTATCGCTACACGGCGGGCCTGTTGGCCCGCTTGTTTATGCACCTGAAGGGCGGAAAACCGCATCCGCGTTGAATACCGGGCGGCAAAGTCCCTATAATCGGGTTCATTTTTACAGACAACGGACAGAGAACTCACGTGGCAAAGAACATTCAAGCCATTCGCGGCATGAACGACTACCTGCCGGAAGAAACGGCATTATGGCAGCGTATTGAAGGCACCCTCAAGCAGGTGCTGGGCGGCTACGGTTACAGCGAAATCCGGTTGCCGATTGTAGAGCAGACCCCGTTATTCAAACGCGCGATCGGCGAAGTGACCGACGTCGTGGAAAAAGAGATGTATACCTTCGAAGACCGCAACGGCGAAAGCCTGACGCTGCGTCCGGAAGGGACGGCTGGCTGCGTGCGCGCCGGCATCGAACATGGTCTGCTGTACAATCAGGAACAGCGTCTGTGGTACATCGGCCCGATGTTCCGCTACGAGCGCCCGCAGAAGGGGCGTTACCGTCAGTTCCATCAGCTGGGCGCGGAAGTGTTCGGCCTGCAGGGCCCGGATATCGACGCAGAGCTGATCCTGCTGACCGCCCGCTGGTGGAAAGCGCTGGGCATCGCCGAGCACGTCAAGCTGGAGCTGAACTCCATCGGCTCGCTGGAGGCGCGCGCCAACTACCGCGACGCGCTGGTGGCGTTCCTGGAGCAGCACGTCGAGGTGCTGGACGAAGACTGTAAACGCCGCATGTATAGCAACCCGCTGCGCGTGCTGGACTCCAAGAATCCTGAGGTGCAGGCGCTGCTGAACGACGCGCCGCGCCTGTCCGAGTACCTGGATGAAGAATCCCGTGCTCACTTCGCCGGTCTGTGTGAACTTTTGGCGCAGGCAGGTATCCCATATACCGTTAACGAGCGCCTGGTGCGCGGTCTGGATTACTACAACCGCACCGTGTTTGAGTGGGTGACCACCAGCCTGGGCGCGCAGGGCACCGTCTGCGCGGGCGGCCGTTACGACGGTCTGGTCGAGCAACTGGGCGGCCGCGCCACCCCGGCGGTCGGTTTCGCCATGGGCCTGGAGCGTCTGGTGCTGCTGGTGCAGGCGGTCAACCCGGAATTCAAGGCGCCGTCGGCTATCGACGTGTACGTCATCTCTTCCGGCGCGGGCACCCAGAGCGCGGCGATGCGGCTGGCTGAGCAGGTGCGCGACGCGGCGCCGCAGCTGAAGCTGATGACCAATTACGGCGGCGGCAACTTCAAGAAGCAGATCACCCGTGCGGACAAATGGGGCGCGCGCATCGCGCTGATCCTGGGTGAGAGCGAAGTGGCGGCGCAGCAGGTGGTGGTGAAAGACCTGCGCAGTGGTGAACAAGAAACGCTGGCGCAAAGCGAAGTCGCTGCGCGTCTGGCTTTGATGTTAGGTTAAGGAGAAGGACACCGTGGAAGTCTATACCACTGAAAACGAACAAGTCGACGCACTGCGTCGGTTCTTTGCCGAGAACGGCAAAGCGCTGGCGGTGGGCGTGGTGCTCGGAATTGGTGCCCTGGTTGGCTGGCGTTACTGGCAGAGCCATGAAAACTCCAACATGATGGCGGCATCGCAATCCTATCAGGAAGCCAGCGATCGTCTGGCGGCCGGCAAGCCGGATGACGTGGCTGCCGCGGAGAAATTTGTCCAGGCCAACGGCAACAGCTACGGCGTACTGGCCGCGCTGCAGTTGGCCAAGCACTTTGTCGAACAGAATGATTTCGCCAAGGCGGAACAGCAGCTGACGTTGGCGCAGGGCCAGACCAAAGACGACAACCTGTTGGCGATGATCGACCTGCGTCTGGCGCGCGTCCAGCTGCAGGAGAAAAAGCTGGATGAAGCGCTGAAAACGCTGGATGGCGTGAAAGGCGAAGGCTGGGCGGCGATGATGCAGGATGTGCGCGGCGATGTATTGCTGGCCAAGGGCGACGCCAAGGGCGCGCGCGAAGCTTACAGCAAAGGCATTGAGTCCAATGCTTCTCAGGCGCTGCAGGTTCTGCTGCGCATGAAATTGAATAACTTGTCCAGCTAAGGGGAATTCCCATGCAATTGCGTAAAACACTCTTGGTCGGACTGGTTTCCGCTGCCTTGCTGAGTGGTTGCTCGCTGTTTAACAGCGAAGAAGACGTGGTTACCATGTCGCCGTTGCCGAAAGTTGAAAATCAGTTTACGCCGAGCAAGGCGTGGAGCACCTCGGTGGGCGACGGCATCGGTGAGTATTACTCCCACCTGCGTCCGGCCTATCAGGACAGCACCATTTACGCCGCCGATCGCTTCGGCATCGTGAAAGCGATGGATGCCGACAGCGGCAACGAGAAGTGGAAGGTCAATCTCTCCGAGAAGACCGGCTTCTTCTCCAGCAACCTGTCTGCGCTGCTGTCGGGCGGCCTGACGGTCGCGGGCGACAAGGTTTACGTCGGCAGCGAAAAAGCGGTGGTTTACGCATTGAACACCGCCGATGGCGCCATCGCCTGGCAGACCAAAGTGGCCGGCGAAGCGATCTCCCGTCCGGTTGTCAGCGACGGTATGGTGTTGGTGCACACCTCCAACGGCATGCTGCAGGCGCTGAATGAAGCCGACGGCGCGGTGAAGTGGACGGTTAACCTGGACATGCCTTCGCTGTCGCTGCGCGGTGAATCCGCGCCGGCCGTCGCCTTTGGCGCCGCCATCGTCGGCGGTGACAACGGCCGCGTCAGCGCCGTGCTGATGCAGCAGGGCCAGATTATCTGGCAACAGCGCATTTCTCAGCCGAGTGGCGCGACCGAAATCGATCGCCTGAACGACGTGGACACCACGCCGGTGATCGTTGACGGCGTGGTCTACGCGCTGGGTTACAACGGCAACCTGACGGCGCTGGATCTGCGTTCCGGCCAGATCATCTGGAAACGCGAACTGGGTTCGGTGAATGATTTCATCGTCGACGCGGGCCGCATCTACCTGATCGACCAGAACGATCGCGTGGTGGCGCTCAGCACCGAAGGCGGCGTGACCGTGTGGACGCAGAGCGATCTGCTGCACCGTAATCTGACGCCGCCGGTGATGTATAATGGTTATCTGGTGACCGGTGACGCCGAAGGCTATCTGCATTGGATCAACACCACTGATGGCCGTTTTGTCGCCCAGCAGGAAGTGGACAGCTCCGGCTTCCTGTCTGCGCCGATGGTGGCCAGCGACAAGCTGGTCATCCAGGCTCGCGGCGGGAAAGTTTACGCTTTCATCCGCTAACGCCGCTCGTCGTGATCCTTCTTGCGCCCGAAAGATTTCGGGTTGCAGCCAGGCGGCAAGCGCATGAGTCCTCGGGAGCTTAGTGAGCTAAGTGACCGAGGCGAAGGTGCGCAGACAACGCCGCTGTGGCGCGAAAGATGAAGGGGAAAACGGCTCCTGAATGTTCAGGGGCCGTTTCGTATTTTATAAGCTGCACCGCTGGTGTCTATCCACAGTGCAGTAACGCATTGATTATTAAGTAATGAGGCTTCAACAATGATACCTGTCGTCGCGCTGGTCGGGCGCCCGAATGTGGGTAAATCCACCTTGTTCAACCGTTTAACCCATACGCGTGATGCGCTGGTGGCGGATTTCCCGGGGCTGACGCGTGACCGCAAGTATGGTCGTGCTGAAATCGAAGGCAATGAATTCATCATCGTCGATACCGGCGGCATCGACGGCACCGAAGACGGCGTCGAAACGCGCATGGCCGGCCAGTCGCTGCTGGCGATCGAAGAAGCGGATATCGTGCTGTTCATGGTCGACGCCCGCGCCGGGCTGATGCCGGCGGATCAGGGCATCGCCCAGCACCTGCGCAGCCGCCAGAAGGCGACCTTCCTGGTGGCCAACAAGACCGACGGCCTGGATCCGGACACCGCCACCGCCGATTTCTACTCGCTCGGCCTGGGGGAAGTGTTTGCTATCGCCGCTTCTCACGGCCGCGGCGTGACCCAGCTGATCGAACACGTGCTGGTGCCGTTCGTGCCGGAAAAACCGGAGGACGTCGAACTGACCGAGGAAGAGGCCAACGCCGCTTACTGGGCTGAGCAAAACGGTGAAACGCTGGAAGGCGAAGAAGACGAAGAGCCGGAAGAAGCGTTCAACCCGCAGGATCTGCCGATCAAGCTGGCGATCGTCGGCCGCCCGAACGTCGGTAAGTCTACGCTCACTAACCGCATCCTGGGCGAGGAGCGCGTGGTGGTGTATGACATGCCGGGCACCACCCGCGACAGCATCTACATTCCAATGGTGCGCGACGAACGTGAATACGTGCTGATCGACACCGCCGGGGTGCGCAAACGCGGCAAGGTGACCGAAACCGTCGAGAAATTCTCGGTGATCAAGACCCTGCAGGCGATTGAAGACGCCAACGTGGTGCTGCTGGTGATCGACGCGCGTGAAGGCATCTCCGATCAGGATCTCTCGCTGCTCGGCTTTATCCTCAATAGTGGGCGCTCACTGGTGATTGCGGTCAACAAATGGGACGGCATGAGTGAAGAAGATCGCGAGCATGTGAAAGAAATGCTCGATCTGCGTCTGGGCTTCGTCGACTTCGCGCGCGTGCACTTCATTTCAGCCCTGCACGGCAGCGGCGTCGGCAACCTGTTCGAATCGGTACAGGAAGCCTACGAGTGCGCAACCCGCCGCGTAAACACCTCGATGCTGACCAAAATCATGCAGATGGCGGTGGACGATCACCAGCCGCCGTTGGTGCGCGGCCGCCGCGTGAAGCTGAAATACGCCCACGCCGGCGGTTACAACCCGCCGATCGTGGTGATCCACGGCAACCAGGTCAGCGATCTGTCCGATTCGTACAAGCGCTACCTGATGAACTACTTCCGCCGTTCGCTGAACGTGATGGGGACGCCGATCCGCATCCAGTTCAAAGAGGGTGACAACCCGTTCGCCGGTAAACGCAATCTGCTGACGCCAACCCAGATGCGTAAGCGCAAGCGCCTGATGAGCCACCTGAAAAAGAGCAAGTAATCGCTCATGAGGGGCGCGGCAGTGATGCCGCGCCCTTTTTTATTGGCCCGAAATCGTTTTATTATCTGAGGATTACCTCGCCTGCCTGAAGGAACACCATGTCCTGGGAAACCTGGAGTTTTGCGTTTAACGTCACCGTGCCGAATTTGCTGATGATGCTGCTGGGGATCCTGCTGCGCCATTGGCGCCTGATGGATGACCGTTTCGTCGACGGCGCGACCCGCCTGGTGTTCAATTTGGCGCTGCCGTGCCTGCTGTTTTTCAGCATCGCCACCAACCATCCGCAACTGCTTGGCAATCTGCCGCTGGTGCTGTTCGGCGCAGTCGGCACGCTGGCGACCTTCCTGCTCTTGGAGCTGGCGGCCAAGTGGCTGGTGAAAGAACCGCGTGAGCGCGGGGTGTTCGTACAGGGCGGCTTTCGCGCCAACACCGCCATCGTCGGTCTGGCCTACGCCATGACCGCCTACGGCAGCGAAGGCATTGCGCTCGCCTCGCTGTACCTGACCGTGACGGTGATCCTGTTCAACATACTGTCGGTCATCACCCTCACGCGCAGCCTGCAGGGCGGGCAGGGCAAGAAAATCAGCCACCTGTCGCTGCTGCGCAGCATCGTCACCAATCCGCTGATCATCGGCCTGGTGTGCGGGCTGCTGTATGCGCAAACCGGGCTGGGCATTCCGACCGTGATCCGCCAGACCGGCAGCTATATCTCCGCGCTGTCGCTGCCGTTGGCGCTGCTGTGCACCGGCGCCAGCCTGGATTTCCGCGCCATGTTCCGCTCGTCCAACGTGGCGGCGCTTTCGTCGGCGGCCAAGCTGTTTCTGGTGCCGTTCCTGATGACGCTGGCCGGCTGGTTGTGCGGGTTTCACGGCGCGGCGTTGGGCATCATCTTCCTGTTTTCCGCCACGCCGACCGCTTCGGGCAGCTATGTGATGACGCGCGCCATGGGCGGCAACGCCACGCTGGCGGCCAATATTATCGCTATCACCACCGTCGGGTCGTTCTTCACCACCGCGTTGGGGATCTATTTCTTGCGCTCATGGGGCGCGATTTAACCTGGGAGCCGTTATGGATGCGCATTGTCCGCACTGTCGTCAGACCATGAATTGGGTAGCGGGTCACTACCATTGTGCCGCCTGTCAGCGTGATTATCGGCAGCAGGCGAGCTGCCCGGAGTGCGGGCAGCCGCTGCAAGAGTTGAAGGCCTGCGGGGCGGTGGATTACCTGTGCCAGAACGGGCACGGGCTGATCTCCAAAAAACGGGTGAATTTCAGCTATCAGCCGCTGTAAGCCCTCACTCATCCACCTGGCCGGTTTTCCACAGATCCACCAGCGCTTGCGGCGCGCTGCTTTCCGGGATTAACAGCACGATCTCGGTGCTCAGGGTGGGGCTGGTGTAGTTGATCTGTATGCGGTAGTAGCGTTGGTCGCCGCAGCCGGGGGAGTTGGGCTGGCCTTCTTCCTGCGCATAAGGCAGCGTCTGGTTCAGCAACTGATTCAGGCGCTGCCGCTGCTCCGGCGTGATATCGGCCAGCGCGATGCGGCGCTGGCCCGCCAGTTTGGGAATGTAGGCGAAGCCTCCCTCGCGCGCCAGCTCAATGACCGTATCCTGATTGAGCGTCGGCAGCGGTTTCATTATTCCACCCCCACCTGATGCCAGGCTTGCTGCACCTTGTCCGCCACGCTCTGGTCGAAACGCGCTTGCGCATGTTTCACCGTGGCGCGGGCGAAGGTGGCGAAGTCGGCATTTTGCGGCAGCGCTTTGTCGCACACCGTGTCATACCAGACGTAGCCGGCTTTCTCCCAGGCGAAGCCGCCGAGCGCCGTCGCCGCCAGGTAGAAGGCGCGGTTGGGAATGCCGGAGTTGAGGTGCACGCCGCCGTTGTCTTCCTTGGTCTGGATGTAATCCTTCATGCTGGCGGGCTGCGGATCTTTGCCCAGCAGCGGGTCATCGTAAGCGGTGCCGGGGGCCGACATCGAGCGCAGCCCTTTGCCTTTAATGCCCTTGGCGAGCAGCCCGGCGCCGATCAGCCAGTCGGCTTTATCGGCGGTTTGCTGCAGGTGGAACTGCTTGACCAACGAGCCGAATACGTCGGACAGCGACTCATTGAGCGCCCCGGACTGCTGGTAGTAGATCAGCCCGGCTTCACTCTCGGTCACGCCGTGCGCCAGCTCGTGGCCGACCACGTCGATGGCGATGGTGAAACGGTTGAAAATCTCGCCGTCGCCGTCGCCGAACACCATTTGTTGGCCGTTCCAGAAGGCATTCTGGTACTCCTTGCCGTAGTGTACGCTGCCGACCAGCGGCAGCCCTTGGTTATCCAGTGAGTTGCGGTGGTAGGCCTGCCAGAAGAAATCGTAGGTGACGCCGAGGTAGTCGTAGGCTTCGTCCACCGCCACATCGTGGTTGCTGGGCTGGCCCTCTTTGCGCACCGGTTTGCCAGGCAGTTGGGTGCCGTTCTGGGCGTCGTAGATATCGCGGAGCGCTTCGCCGGCTCGGGCGTTTTTCTCGGTCGGCGAACGCAGCGGCTTGTTGCCGAGCAGGCTTTGCACGTGGTTCAGGGTGTGCAGCGCGCAGTCGCGCTGCGGGGCGTTGCCGTGTTCAATGATGCGGCGCAGCATGTAGGGAGGAATGACGGAACGCATGCGCTGGGCTGGCATAGTGGCTCTCCTTAGGCAAAAAATTTTACCTCATCTAATGAATGCACTGTGCCTAAGTGTAGCCTACTCGTCATAAAGCCTGTGGTCATGCGTGCTCACCGCCGGCGCGGTCTTGTGCGGGCTGATGCGCCGCACCGAGGCGCGCACCGCCAGCCGGCCGTGCAGCAGCAGATTGCACGGCGGCGCGTCGGCGCGCAGCATGCGCCGCTGCAGCAGTTGGATCGCTTCGTAACCCAGTTCGTCGCGCGGCACCTGCACCGAGGTCAGCGGCACGTCATGGATTTCCGCCAGGTTGAAGCCGTCGGTGCTCATCACCGACACGTCGCCTGGCACGTTCAGCCCCCGCTTGTTGAGCGCCTTGACCGCCCCGACCGCCATGTAGTCGCCGCCGGCCAGGATCGCCGTCGGCAGCGGGGCGTGACCGTGGATGCCGTTGAGATAGGTGGTCAGCGCCTGCTCGGCCTCTTCGCCGCCGAAGCCGGAGGTGGTGATCAGATGGCGGCCGTCGTCGAACGGCAGATGATGTCGGGCGTAGGCCTGCCGGATGCCCGCCAGCCGCAGCTCCATGGTGTGGCGGCGCAGACACTGCAGGTTGAGAATATGGCTGTGCCCCTGCTGGAACAGGTAGCTGGCGGAGTAATCGCCGATCAGCTGATGATCCGGCGAGACGCTGTCCAGCCGCATCTGCCGATCGCTGCAGTTGATCAGCACGCAGGGCTTGGGCAGATCGGCGGCCAGGGTATGGATATGCTCGTCGTCGATGCCGATGATCAGCGCCGCTTCGGTGTGCGGATCGCTCATCTTTTCCAGAAACAGCGCGCCGTCGCTGTGTTGCTCTTCCAGCCCGCAGTAGCGGATGCGCACCTCGTGCTCCATCAGCGCGGCGGCAATGCCCTGAATGACCTTGTAGTAGAAGATGTCGGTGCGCACGTCGAACGCGCGCTGCGGCGCGAACACCATCACGTTGTTCAGCATCAGCCGGCCGCTGGAAATGCCCTGCAGAATGCCATTTTGTTGCGCACAGTCCAACACCTTGCGGCGCGCCTCGGCGCTGGTGTTGGCCTTGCCGGCCAGCACGCGGGAAACGGTGCTGATCGACAGCCCGGTTTGGCGGGCGATCTCCTGGATTTTCAGCTTTCCGTTCATTTTGTGATCTCCTTCAAATTCGTCCATGAGAATATTTTCACTGCGTATTTTCAGCGTCTTGACCGGATTTAACGGTCATTATGGCTATTTTTTCACCCGCCAGTGAAAATCTTTGCAAAAAACCCCGTTTCGCTGTGCGCTATCGCTGAGTAGTCTGCATTGGTACACCAATTTTAACGACCTGTCAGTCCAATTTTAACGGTGTGCGAAAAAGAAAACAAAAAATAAATCATGGGGTTGTGATTGTCTGTCGGCAAATGATACGGCGCCGATCCGTTTTCACCGTCCCGTGTTTGATAGCACAACGTACCCTACCAAAACGCGCGTCGCCGTAGCCGGCCGCCGCGGGGAGAGAACCGATGAGTGTGGAGATCAATCAGGCGGTCGCGCAGAGCGGCCGGCGCAAGTTCAAATCGCTGCGCTGGTGGATGCTGGCGCTGTTCTTGCTGGGCGTGACGGTCAACTACATCACCCGCAACTCGCTGGGCATTCTGGCGCCGGAGCTGAAATCCAGCCTGAACATGAGCACCGAGCAATATGCCTGGGTAGTGGCGTCGTTCCAGCTGGCCTACACAGTGTTCCAGCCGATCTGCGGCTGGCTGATCGACGTTATCGGCCTGAAGATGGGCTTTCTGATCTGCGCCGGCATTTGGGCGGTGGTATGCATGCTGCACGCCGGCGCCGGCAGCTGGCTGCAATTGGCCATTCTGCGCTTCTTCATGGGGGGCGCGGAGGCGGCGGCCACCCCGGCCAACGCCAAGGCGATCTCCGACTGGTTCCCGAAAAAGGAGCGGCCGATCGCCGCCGGCTGGGCGGGCGTCGGTTTCTCCATCGGCGCCATGCTGGCGCCGCCGATCATTGTCATCGCTCACGTCTCCTTCGGCTGGCAGGGGGCATTCCTGTTCTCCGGCGGGTTGGCGCTGATCTGGGTAGTGCTGTGGTGGCTGTTCTACCACTCGCCGCAGCAGCACCCGAACCTTAGCCAGCAGGAGTTGGATCTGATCCGCGAAGACAACGAGCCGGTGTTGCCGAAGCTGCCGTTCTTCACTTCGCTGGCCAGCCTGTGCAAGAACAAGAAGTTTTACGGCATCGCCATCCCGGCCTTTCTCGCCGAGCCGGCCTGGGCGGTATTCAGTTTCTGGGTGCCGCTGTACCTGGCCACCGAACGCGGCATGGATCTGAAACAGATCGCGATGTTCGCCTGGCTGCCGTTCCTGGCGGCAGATATCGGCAGCGTCGCCAGCGGCTATCTCACCACCCTGTATCGCAAATGGTTCGGCTGCAGCCGCGTCAACTCGGTGGTCGCCAGCTCGGTGACCGGCGCTTTCCTGATGGTGTCGCTGGCGTTCGTCGCGATCACCCAAAATCCCTATGTGGCGATCGCGCTGATCTCGATCGGCGGCTTCGGCCACCAGGTGATCTCCTGCATGCTCAGCGCGCTGGTGGTGGAGTCGTTCGATAAAAACCAGATGGCGACGGTCAACGGCATGCGCGGCTCCAGCGCCTGGATCGCCAGCTTCCTGTTCACGCTGCTGATCGGCGCGGTGTCCGACACCATCGGCTTCAACCCGCTGTTTATCGCCATGGGCTTCTTCGATCTGATCGGCGCTGTGTTCCTGATTGCCCTGATCGCCGAGCGCGGCGGTAAGAAAACCCCTTCACACAGCTAAGTGGGATATTTATGAAAACCTTGAAAAATTGGACGCTGGCGGCGCAGCATGCCGACCATGTCGAGCTGCTGGTCGATGAACGTCACCGTTTCTGTCTGTACGTGTTGGAAGACGGTTTGTTCCGCGTGTTGATCAAGCGCAACGGCGAGCTGGCGCTGGATCGCACCTGGAGCATCGCGCCGCAGGAGGATGTGCCTTGGGAAGGGCGCGAACGGCTCAGCGTCGCCGGCTTCAGCCTGCCGGGCTATCAGCTGCGCCAGGAGAGCGGTCGGCTGGTGGTCAGCACGCCGCTGCTGCGCGTGACGGTGCATCAGCCGCTGTGGTTGGAATGGGAGCATTGCAATGCCGCTGGCGAGTGGCGGCCGCTGGCGGCGGATCGGCCAACCAGCGCCTACCTGCTCAATGCGCACGGCGACGGCGTGGCGCACTACCAACGCCGCTTCGCCGATGAGCGCTATTACGGCCTGGGGGAGAAAACCGGCGATCTGGAGCGCACCGGCCGCCGCTTCGAGATGCGCAATCTGGACGCCATGGGGTACAACGCGGCCAGCACCGATCCGCTGTACAAACACATTCCGTTCACCATCACCCGTGGGCCGGAGGCGAGCTTTGGCCTGTTCTACGATAACCTGAGCAGCTGCTGGCTGGATCTGGGCAACGAGATAGACAACTACCATACGGCCTATCGCCGCTATCAGGCCGAAGCGGGCGATCTGGATTACTACCTGTTCCTCGGGCCGAAGGTATTGGACGTCACCAAGGCGTTCGTGCGCCTGACCGGCCGCACCCACTTCGGGCCGAAGTGGAGCCTGGGCTACAGCGGCTCGACCATGCACTACACCGACGCGCCGGACGCCCAGCAGCAGCTGCAACAGTTCATTGCGCTGTGCCGCCAGCACGCCATTCCCTGCGACTCTTTCCAGCTGTCGTCGGGCTACACCTCGATCAACAACAAGCGCTACGTGTTCAACTGGAACTACGACAAGGTGCCGCAGCCCAAGCTGCTCAGCCAGGCGTTTCACGACGCCGGCCTCAGGCTGGCGGCCAACATCAAGCCGTGCCTGCTGCAGGATCACCCGCAGTATCAGGCGGTGGCGGCGCAGGGGTTGTTTATCCGCGATTCGCAAAGCGACGCGCCGGAACGCTCCAGCTTCTGGGACGACGAAGGATCGCACCTCGACTTCACCAATCCGGCGACGGTGCGCTGGTGGCAGCAGGGTGTCACGCAGCAGCTGCTGGAGATGGGCATCGATTCCACCTGGAATGACAACAACGAATATGAAGTGTGGGACGGCGAAGCGCGCTGCCACGGCTTCGGGCGCCCGATCGCCATCAAGCATATCCGACCGGTGATGCCATTGCTGATGATGCGCGCCTCGATGGAGGCCCAGCAGCGCTTCGCGCCGCAGCGGCGGCCGTACTTGATCTCGCGCTCCGGCTGCGCCGGCATGCAGCGCTACGTGCAGACCTGGAGCGGCGACAACCGCACCAGTTGGCAGACGCTGCGCTACAACATCCGCATGGGGCTGGGCATGAGCCTGTCCGGGCTGTATAACCTCGGCCACGACGTCGGCGGCTTCTCCGGCGACAAGCCGGACGCGGAGCTGCTGGTGCGCTGGGTACAAAACGGCGTGATGCATCCGCGTTTCACCATCCACTCCTGGAACGACGACGCCACGGTCAACGAGCCCTGGATGTATCCGAGCGCCACCCCGGCGGTGCGCGAGGCGATCAACTTGCGTTACCGGCTGCTGCCGTATTTCTACACCTTGCTGTGGCAGGCCTGCGCCGACGACGAGCCGATGCTGCGCCCGACTTTTCTCGATCACGAACAGGATGTGCGCACCTTTGGCGAAAACGACGATTTTCTGATCGGCCGCGATCTGTTGGTGGCCAGCGTGGTGGAACCGGGGCAGCGTCGCCGATCGGTGTATCTGCCGGATAACGGCGAAGGCTGGTACTGCTTCTACAGCGGCCAGTGGTTCGGCGGCGGCCAGACGGTGACGCTGGCGGCGCCGCTGGAGCGTCTGCCGCTGCTGGTGCGCGCCGGGGCGGCGCTACCGCTGTCGCAGCGGCTGGCGCATGTGGACGTGGCCGCCGACGATCGGCGCGAGCTGCGGCTGTTTCCGCTCAAGGGCTGCGGCGCAAGCAGCGGGCTGTTGTTTGAGGACGACGGTGAAAGCGACGGCTGGCGGCAGGGCGATGCGCTGTGGCTGCGCTGGGAAATGCGCTGCGACCCTCAGCGCATCATGCTGGATATCACGACGGAAGGGCGTTTCCGCCCGGCCTGGCGCACGCTGCTACTCAGTCTGCCGGAAGGCGAAACGCGCGCGCTGTGGGTGAACGGCGAACCGGGCGAGCGTTTTACGCTGGAGTAGGGCTTACTCGGCCGCGCGCTTCTTGCGCGGCTTTTTGGCGACGGTGATGGTTTTCACCTCACTTTCCACCCAGCCGTCCTGCAGGCGGGTTTTCAGCAGTTCGCCGACCTGCGCCTGCTTGGTGGTTTTCAGCAGCTCGCCGCGCGGAGTTTGCGTCACGCTGTAGCCGCGCGCCAGCGTCGCCAGCGGGCTGACGGTCTCCAGTTGGCTGCAGGCCACGCCGAAGCGCTGGCGGTAGGCGTTGAGCTGCCGCTCCATCGCCTGCTGCAGACGGTATTCCTGCTGCTGCACGCGCTGTTGGTAGCGGTGAATGCGGCCCTGCGGCTGCACCTGCGCCAGCCGCTGCTGGGCGCGCTCGCTGCGGCGGGCGGCCAGGCGCAGCTGTTGCTGCATGCCGTCTTCCATCCGGCGCTGTAGCTTGAACAATAGCGTCTGCTGACGCGCCAGGCGCAGATGCGGATGCTGCTGCTGTAAACGGTGGTGAATGCGGGTGAACTGCTGCTGGCGCTGCGCCAGGTAGTAATCCATCGCCATCTCCAGCCGCTGCTGCTGCGACTGCAGCTGGCGCAACAGCTCAAGCTGATTGCGGCTGACCAGTTCGGCGGCGGCGGATGGGGTTGGCGCGCGCAGGTCGGCGACGAAGTCGGCGATGGTGACGTCGGTTTCATGGCCGACGGCGCTGACGATCGGAATGCGGCTGGCGAAGATCGCCCGCGCCACGCGTTCGTCGTTGAAGCTCCACAGATCTTCCAGCGAACCGCCGCCGCGGCCGACGATCAGCACGTCGCATTCATCGCGGCGGTTGGCGGCCTCGATGGCGCGCACGATCTGCATCGGCGCTTCCGCGCCCTGCACCGAGGTGGGGTAGATGACGATCGGCAGCGACGGATCGCGCCGCTGCAAGACCTGCAGAATATCGTGCAGCGCCGCGCCGCTGGCGGAGGTGATCACCCCGACGCGTTTGGCCGGCGCGGGCAGCGGCTGCTTGAACTGCTGATCGAACAGCCCTTCGGCGCTCAGGCGCTGTTTCAGCTGCTCGAACTGTTGCTGCAGCAGGCCGTCGCCGGCGGGTTGCATGCTCTCGGCGATCAGCTGGTAGTCGCCGCGCGGTTCATACAGCGTGATGCTGGCGCGCACCAGGACCTGCTGGCCGTTTTGCGGCCGGAAGGTGACGCGGCGGTTGCTGTTGCGGAACATCGCGCAGCGCACCTGGGCGCGATCGTCTTTCAGCGTGAAATACCAGTGGCCGGAGGCGGGCTGGGAGAGGTTGGAGATCTCGGCGGAGAGCCAAATCTGCCCCATTTCCCTTTCCAGCAGTTGGCGAACCGTCTGATTGAGGCGGCTTACGGTAAAAATGGAAGGCGAAACAGGTAGCGACATGTGACCCAGATCAAATTTCAAAACAATCACTTAATTGGTCGATACTACATGGCTGAAAAAGGTAATCAAGACTTTTTGTAAGAAAGTGCTGGAGGCAACCGATTCCGCTCTGTATAATGCCGCGGCAATATTTTATCTTTTTCACAGCCCACCCTGGTGAGATATTGCCCATGCTACGTATCGCTAAAGAAGCTCTGACGTTTGACGACGTCCTCCTGGTTCCAGCCCACTCCACGGTTCTGCCTAACACTGCAGAGCTCGGCACTCAACTGACCAAAACCATCCGCCTGAACATCCCTATGCTGTCCGCAGCCATGGATACCGTTACCGAATCCGGCCTGGCCATCGCGCTGGCGCAGGAAGGCGGCCTGGGCTTCATCCACAAAAACATGTCCATCGAGCGCCAGGCTGAAGAAGTCAGCCGCGTGAAGAAACATGAAAGCGGCGTAGTCACCGACCCGCAGACCGTTACTCCGGCCACCACGCTGCAGGAAGTGAAAGAGCTGACCGCGCGCAACGGCTTCGCCGGTTACCCGGTCGTTACCGAAGACAACGAGCTGGTCGGCATCATCACCGGCCGCGACGTGCGTTTCGTGACCGATCTGACCCAGCCGGTCACTGCGGTGATGACGCCGAAAGATCGCCTGGTCACCGTGAAAGAAGGTGAAGCGCGCGACGTGGTGCTGCAGAAGATGCACGAAAAGCGCGTAGAGAAAGCGCTGGTGGTGGACGACAGCTTCCACCTGCTGGGCATGATCACCGTTAAAGACTTCCAAAAAGCGGAACGTAAGCCGAACGCCTGTAAAGACGAGCACGGCCGTCTGCGCGTGGGCGCGGCGGTCGGCGCCGGCGCCGGCAACGAAGAGCGCGTTGATGCGCTGGTGGCGGCGGGCGTTGACGTCCTGCTGATCGACTCCTCGCATGGCCACTCCGAAGGCGTGTTGCAGCGCATCCGCGAAACCCGCGCCAAATACCCGGATCTGCAGATCGTCGGCGGCAACGTCGCGACCGCGGCGGGCGCCAAAGCGCTGGCTGAAGCCGGCGTGAGCGCGGTGAAAGTGGGTATCGGCCCTGGCTCCATCTGTACCACCCGCATCGTGACCGGCGTAGGCGTGCCGCAGATCACCGCCATCGCCGACGCGGTGGAAGCGCTGGAAGGCACCGGTATTCCGGTTATCGCCGACGGCGGCATCCGCTTCTCCGGCGATATCGCCAAAGCGATCGCCGCGGGCGCCTCTTGCGTGATGGTCGGCTCCATGCTGGCGGGCACCGAAGAATCTCCGGGCGAAATCGAGCTGTATCAGGGCCGTTCGTTCAAATCTTACCGCGGCATGGGCTCGCTGGGCGCGATGTCCAAAGGCTCTTCCGACCGTTACTTCCAAACCGATAACGCCGCCGACAAACTGGTGCCGGAAGGTATCGAAGGCCGCGTGGCCTATAAAGGCATGCTGAAAGCCATCGTGCACCAGCAGATGGGCGGCCTGCGCTCCTGCATGGGCCTGACCGGCTGCGCCACCATCGACGATCTGCGCACCAAGGCGGAGTTCGTGCGCATCAGCGGCGCCGGCATTCAGGAAAGCCACGTGCACGACGTGACCATCACCAAAGAGTCACCGAACTACCGCATGGGCTGATGCCTTAACCTCTCCTGAGTGAGAGGCCGGGGTGGGGCGCCAAGCCCCATCCCGAAAACATACATTTTCGCTCTTTTTCTCTTGTTGCTGGAATTCGCCTCACATGACACAAAATATCCATAAGCATCGCATCCTCATACTGGACTTCGGTTCGCAATACACCCAACTGGTCGCCCGCCGCGTGCGCGAAATCGGCGTTTACTGCGAACTGTGGGCCTGGGACGTTAGCGAAGCGCAGATCCGCGAATTCAACCCAAGCGGCATCATCCTGTCCGGCGGCCCGGAAAGCACCACCGAAGCCGGCAGCCCGCGCGCCCCTGACTACGTGTTCAACGCCGGCGTGCCGGTGCTGGGCGTGTGCTACGGCATGCAGACCATGGCGATGCAGCTGGGTGGCCATGTGCAGGGCTCCAACGAACGCGAGTTCGGCTACGCGCAGGTGGAAATCGTCAACGAGAGCGCGCTGCTGCGCGACATCGAAGACGCCATCAGCCCGGCCGGCAAACCGCTGCTGGACGTGTGGATGAGCCACGGCGACAAAGTGACCGCGATCCCGTCCGACTTCGTGACCGTCGCCAGCACCGACACCTGCCCGTTCGCCATTATGGCCAACGAAGAAAAACGCTTCTACGGCGTGCAGTTCCACCCGGAAGTGACCCACACCCGTCAGGGCCAGCGCATGCTGGAGCGCTTCGTACTGGACATCTGCCAGTGTGAAGCCCTGTGGACGCCGGCCACCATTATCGAAGATGCGGTCGAGCGCATCCGCGAGCAGGTGGGTGAGGACCACGTGATCCTCGGTCTGTCCGGCGGCGTTGACTCCTCCGTGACCGCGATGCTGCTGCACCGCGCCATCGGCAAACGCCTGACCTGCGTGTTTGTCGACAACGGCCTGCTGCGCCTGAACGAAGCCAAGCAGGTGATGGAAATGTTCGGCGACCACTTCGGCCTGAACATCGTGCACGTCGAGGCGGAAAACCGCTTCCTGACGGCACTGGCGGGCGTGGACGAGCCGGAAGCCAAGCGTAAAATCATCGGCCGCGTGTTCGTTGAAGTGTTCGACGAAGAAGCCTGCAAGCAAGAGCAGGTGAAATGGCTGGCGCAGGGCACCATCTATCCGGACGTGATCGAATCCGCCGCTTCCGCCACCGGCAAAGCGCACGTGATCAAGTCGCACCACAACGTGGGCGGCCTGCCGAAAGAGATGAAGCTGGGCCTGGTTGAGCCGCTGAAAGAGCTGTTCAAAGACGAAGTGCGCAAGATCGGCCTGGAGCTGGGCCTGCCGTACGACATGCTGTACCGTCACCCGTTCCCGGGCCCGGGTCTGGGCGTGCGCGTGCTGGGCGAAGTGAAGAAAGAGTACTGCGATCTGCTGCGCCGCGCCGACGCCATCTTCATCGAAGAGCTGCACAAAGCCGACCTGTACAACAAAGTCAGCCAGGCGTTCACCGTGTTCCTGCCGGTGCGTTCGGTCGGCGTGATGGGCGACGGCCGCAAATACGACTGGGTGGTCTCCCTGCGTGCGGTAGAAACCATCGACTTCATGACCGCGCACTGGGCGCACCTGCCGTATGACTTCCTCGGCCGCGTCTCCAACCGCATCATCAACGAAGTGGACGGTATCTCCCGCGTGGTGTACGACATCAGCGGCAAGCCGCCGGCGACGATTGAGTGGGAGTGATGCTGTTTGTAAGTTATTGATTTTATATTGGTAACTTAGGGTTAATGACAATATACCCCATATCATCAACGGTATTTTTCATGGCATCCGAAAGGCATGCCATGAAAAAGTCGCCGATACTATGGCTAGCTACATGACGCTGGCATAGTATCGGGAAAGCGTTTCAGCCACCCCTGGTAAGGCATGGGGTTTGAGTATTCGTGGCATTAAGATCGCAATTCGTCTCGGGCATCATGGATGACTGCATTTATCTCTCCGACGATAATGCCTTTCAACAAGGGTAATGATGCAAAGAACAGAAAGACAATTATATTCTCGAATCATGTTGGAATGTCGTGTATCACCTTGCGTCCCATCGTCGCTTCAGAGAAATTAACCTATTGTCGCTATTTAGCGAGTTGTTCGCTTCTTCTATTTGTTTCAATATCTCTTCTGTTCCATATGGCCATGCTAACGCGTTGTCTGGTAGAACGGCATGAAGTAAAGCCAGCGCCTGTTCTGGGTACCGGTCTACTATGTTGCCTCCTGATCGACGAAGTTCTGGTAACATCAAATGGTCACTTTCGATTCTGCCCAAGAACGGCAAAACCAATGCAGCTATGGTAGGAAATTCATCGCCACTGGAGAAAGCCAATTCGCAAAAGCGAGCCGACGTGTTGGGGGTTCTGGCTGAAAGTTGGCGCGGCCAAATCTGCAGCAGTTCGGGAAGCTGTCTTTTCCATCGTTCGTGTGAGTTTTCGTTTATCTCGTCAGACCATCGTTGAGCCTGCCATAGTACTCGTGATCGAAACTCGTCATCGACTGCCAATAGTAAGCTGCGCATCTCGTCATTAGAGATACAACGCTCGCCGGTGATGTCGTCGACAGTTCTCCACCCGGCAAGGATCATACCTGCGATGATTTCACCATATGAGCGTCGCGATGGGAGAGGGTTAACGGCGAACTGCAACATGTCATTCTTCAACCGCATAAAGAGCTCTCGATTTGGAGTTCTCGCCCTCCACAAGAAGCCTGACCATGCTGCGTCGCGATCGCCACTGTCGTTACTCTGAAGCGCAGGTAATAAGTAATGCTCTGTCCATTTTGTATCGACAGCGAAAAACCAAGTGAGGTTGTGGAAAAAGATCACAATCGCATGTCTGCGCAAGTCGCCTGGAAGCGCCAATAGAGCTTCAGCGTGAACAAGCCATTCGGAAGGAATACCTTGATTGTGATTGAGATTATCCGTGCGGGGATCGTTAAAAAGCACCTGTGCGATCTTACCTGTCGGAGAATTAATTGCTTCCATAGCCCAGTCTGGTTCCTTGGAACCTCGAATAATCCCCGAACGACTTTCGTTCGGGTATTCACGGAGGACGCCAACCAGCTTACTCAAAATGCGGTCGAAAATAAGAAGGTGGTCTTTACTTAGCTTCGTACTGGCATTTTGTAGCCAATCGGTCGCGGGGTGGAGAATCGTTGCAAGCTGCACATTTGTATAACGAGATAGTCGTTGGGCAATCAACCAAACTAATCTTGCCTTGTCATTTTTCCGTGCCTCTAAAGTAAGGAACCGTTGCCATGCCCAATTTGGAAAATTCCCTCGTTTGGCGGCATAGGTCAACGCAGCAAAAGCGCGCGTAGGGCGTTGAGCGGCCAGGCCGGAAAAAGGATCGTTCTCGACAAGAAAATCGTCTGATCGACCACTACGTTCCTTCGCTCGCAGAAGTACTAGTGAAAGGGGGATTTCTGCTAGTTCCTCATGACTGGTGTTAGTCCTGACCCATCCAGTCCGACTTTCCAATGATTCAGCAGCCCTTCCGCCATAATCCTCTTTCCAGTCGGGCACAGCAGCACGGAGCAGTTTCGCTTGTTTACGGGTGCTGGCTGACAGCTTGCATTCTGAGTTTTGAAGCCACTGAATGCGATTTAGAATCGACCAGGCTCGTCTACTATCGAATGCAGCAATCTTCTCGCGCTGCCATCGCTTTGGACCTACCAACAGCTTTTGTTCGATTAACTTACGCGATGCTCTACTGAGTTTCTTCCATCGCTCTGAGATGACCAGTAATAGGTCTCGTTGATGGTAACTATCCCAGAATGTGGTATTGCTTAAAGACGATATGAATAGTCCAAATTCATTATCTGAAAAAATACTTTTCTTTCCTGATGCCCATATTCGTAGCCGAGCAAAAATAGTGTCATCTTCCGTAGGCCATGATAAAAACTCTCGTTTAGCTGCAGATTTATTAATTTGAACCAGTTGTGTGAACAGCTCAGAAAATTGTATAACTAATGCAGAAAGCCCATGCGTTCGGTGATAGTCGTCGACATCTTCAATATTATCCTTGACTAATGGGCTAATATTTCTAAGGCCGTAGCCACCAATTTCTTGTTCAAGTGCAAGAGCCAGTTCGAGATTCTGTCGTAGGGCTTTAACAATTGCTGAACACCATTCATCAGGAACAGTGATTTTTTCGTGCTTTTCAGGATATTTAACGTCCATCCACAGCAAGTGCTCTTCATCTGCCTGAGCGGTCTCTACTTCGGGCGGCTTCGATGTATTCTTGGAAGAAGGCCTTGCATAAAGGTGGGGCCGGAGCACCTCTCCAAACCGCCTAACTAAAGCGCTACTCCATCCCCCAACCTTAATGACATCTTGCAGGTTATACCACTCTTGATAAAAGTCTTCGACGTGGCTCCAGGTTTCAAAAAGCAACCGCCAAGAGTTACGAACGTTCTGACGTATTGGGTGATTGCTTCGCTCTAGCTCCCAAGAGATGAGCCGTTGAATGTTCTGATTAAGTGACGATTGATGGGATGCCCACCATACTGCAGCAGGCTGGTCGCAAACCTTTGCGAGCCATAAGCCTAATTTATCTATGCGCGGAACTATACGTGGGCAATGATTAGCCCAATGACCGCGAAACGCAGTAAGATTTTCATCGCGGATCGCTGCTTTATCAAGATGATTAAGTTCGAAAGCATCCCACGCATTAGATGGTGTTTCTCGCTTGGCATAATTATCTTCAGGATCTGGTTTAGTCGGCAGGGGGTCTGAATCAAGGCCGTATAGATCGAATGGATCAATATAGGGTTCTTTGCTACTAAGTGAGATGGAATTAACCGGCCTTGCGAATCTTCGGTATTTGTCGAACACACAAAGCCATTCAGCAGGGGGAAGAACCTCCCCCTCGCAGAACCTCTTTACACCCTCATAGGTTGAAATAACATGTGTCACCTGACCCCGCTCATGAGGCTGAAGCGCTGTCGGTCCTTTTTTAGATGTTTCGATAACTTTTGTGAACCAGGCATCAGGATTACGGGCTCGCTCTGCCCAAGCATCAAGAGATTGCCATAAGGCAGCATGTGCATCATCTGGACTATATGGAATGGCCTCAACACCTTTGTGCCGCCATCGTGCGATGGCATCGTCATGGTCGCCAGATTGGAAAGCATAAGCTTTTTCGCGATTCCCTGAGGTTTTACGCAAAGCTTCAAGCAGGTATTGAACTGGAGGATCGTCGGCCGTATACCCAACAAATACAACAATATATTTTCCAAGTATTTCACGAATGAAGGTTGTTGCCCATCCGTCCGATAGATATGCACGACCAAATTCTGAACTTGAGAGAACAAAGCCATCATTCTCAGCAGCTGTATACGTTGGCGTTGAACGGCCATGGAGATAAACTATTCCGTTGATCTCATTTGGAAGTGAAGGGTTCGGTAACCTCGGTGGTTGCCATACACGAAGATTTCGCCCGCAGTCATCAAACAATCTGTCGAAGTTCGTCGTGACTAATTGAACAGTGCCTTTTGGCGTCGTTGCTAAGTCTAGCAAAATCCTGTGCGCAGTCAGATCGCAATCCGCAGGAGGTTTTAGTGCAGATGCTACCGCCTCCTCGATATCGCGTGAGTCAAAGTCTCTCTCTAGAAGCCCGAAAACACGGTCAGCAGATATGACGCCGGGTATGCCAACACGCTGGTCAATCTCTCTAGCTTCTTGTATTAGTCTATAGGCAGGACTATTTGTGTCGACACCAAGCCTAGCAACTACTTGACTTGCTAAGCCAAAGAAATCTGGTAATTGAGCACGCGCTCGGGATACGCCTGCCCCGCAAAAGAAAATCACTCGGCCCTGATCTCTGGCAAGAAGGAGATCATCAGGGATTGATGGTCCGTCGGCTAAAAATCGCAAATCCTTTCCTCCGCACTCTACGTTTATGTTTAGGCTACCAAAACCAGCCTCTTAGTGGTTAAAGTTTTGATTAGAACCTACGTTCTGCCGTCACGCTACGGCTCCGATTTACCAATGAGCGCGGCTACGATCAACCAAGTACTGACTCTCACCTATCACCTTGCCCAAAAGGAAGGGGGGCCACTAGGAAAGTTCGATCCCCACGACCTACGACGCACGGCAAGTACGCTGTTGCATGAGGTGGGCTATAACTCTGACTGGATCGAAAAGTGTTTAGCTCACGAACAGAAAGGGGGGCGTGCGGTATAGAACAAGGCTGAGTACCGGGATCAGCGTCGTGCGGTGTTGCAGGATTGGGCCGATATGATTGATGAATGGACGCTTAAGAAACCTCGGCAAACACTAGACTACGAAACGCCTGTGGAGCGATTTCTGTTGCGTCGACCGGTTGAGTCCACAACCCAAAGCTGCCCTTAACAACGGAGGGCAGCCACCTAAAAAATCCAATCAATTGAAATATAAATATTTTTATACTAGTCTGCAAGACCTAGTTTGCGACTAAACCAGTAGTATTTAGTGTAATCAAACTCAGCACCAAACAATTCATCTATGCGCGCTTTGATGATAACGTAATCGTGGCGAGCCTTGTTCCTATCGTGGCACTGACTATTATTTTCAATTTTTTCCGCGAGGTACTTAATTGCCGCCTTGTTAAAGAATTTAATATACTGAGGTATTGCCACTTGAAAGCGGGAGTCAGCTTGAGCGTAGCTTCCACTTACGCCATAATAAGTGGCGGCTATATTGCAAAATTTTTCTTGCCACTCTTCAGTATCAGAAATCTGAAAAATGTAGTCGAATTGAGATGGGCTAATGACCGGCGAATCATTTTTGATCCAGTCCTCTAAGTCATCACCATGCTTCATGACGCTTTCTTTAATAAACCACCCTATAACTTTCCCTACATCATCCTCAGAAATACAATGCTCTACCTTCAGGCGAGCTGCCTCACTTAAGACGGGAAATAGTTCTGGGTTATTAGAGATAAAGAATGTCAAATATTGCAGTGGGAGTTCTGAGCTGGCGACATTGCTATAATAATCAGCATCACCTTTTACCGTATCGGCAAGAGCGGCTTTATTACGAGCTGCCACTACCTCTAGAACGTACAGGTTGATTAACCGGTTCTTAATGCAATTCTCATCCTCAAGCCTGAATACAAATTTCCACAGCTGACGAAAAATACTCAATTCAACTGATGGAGTTGCTCGTTCAAGGTAACGACTGACAATGTACTTCTTTACCTTCGCCCTGTCACTCAACATTTCACTAGACTCAGCAACATCCATGAGGAGTTCCTTGATAATATGCTGAGTGTAAAATGGAGGCTTTGTTAATACATCAGTCAAGGTATTACGAAGTAGAGACCTAACGGTTTCCTTGTTAGGCGAATGCAGGTCCCGTTCTCTATTAAGAACAGGATGAGCAGAGAGGTGCCTTTGCTTTTGAAGGTACCTTAAATTTTCATACTCAGAACTGTCCAGAAGGTGTGTTTTATCATACACATCATCAATCAGTTTAACTTCCCACGCCGCAGACTTTTGGTCTTCTTGCTGGATTTTACTCATCTCTGTCAATATTAATTTAGCCGAAGCATCATCATATAAATCAATCAGACTCTGCAGCTTGTACACAAGATCACATACAGCCACTGACCAGAGCATAACAACTGCCGACCTGTGGTTTCCATTATGATATGAAGACAAGACCTCTTTGAAGTAATTTTTGGTCTTACCATAATGAATACGATCCGACATCTTCTCTAACGCAAATTCATCCATAAGACATCCAATTAGCTAAAGGAAATACACGCTCTGAAAGCTAACAATTGCGATTTTATGATCTAACCAAAGCTATCGTCAGCGGTGACGTATCTTCGAAACTCATTTTTTGTAAGTATACCTAAGATCCAACTCCCTGGACAAGTTGCCACCGGTCACGGGCTACTCATTGTCAAATGTCCAGGACTCGTACAAAATCGGCCGTCTATGCAATTACGCTGCTTGACGCACTCACGCTGTCGGAAGTCGAAAGCAATCAGGGATTGAGCGGAGAGCTTTGGATACTGCTTGGTACTCGAGCTCCAGTCGGCGAGCAATTTCTGGCTGATTGAAGCCGAATTTTTGCAGTACGAGGATTATCGAATTCGGCAAGCTCGTGCACTTGTAAGTAGCCGAATGGTGAACGGTATGACGGAGATGCTATGACGGTTTTGCCAACACAAATCTTTCTGCCTGACGAGCTTGGGGCGTCTTTAAGGCCGCTGGTGCGGGATGACGTTGATGCCTGGTCGGCGTATTTGAGCCAGCCTGGCGTCACGGAACATACCTGCTGGGGCGACGTCGGGCCGGCGAATCTGGCGCAGCTTGTTTCAGATTATGCCGCAGGCTGGGACGCGCTTCGTTGGGCCATTGTGGATTCGAATGACAGCTTGCTTGGCACCGTGGGGTTGAACGAGATATCCCGCGAGCATGGCCGGGCGGAAATTGCTTACGATCTTGACCTGCGCCACTGCGGCAGGGGGCTGGCGACGGCAGCGGCAAGGGCCGTCATACACTGGGCGCAGACTGCGCTGGGCCTGCAACGCGTTCAGGCTACGGTTCTTGATAGCAATCTCCTGTCGATTGCCGTCCTGGAGCGTGTGGGCATGCAGCGGGAAGGCTTAATGCGGCAATACCGCCGGGTGCGTGGTCAGGCCCGCGATTACTGGATGCAAGCGGCCATTTTGCGCGCAGAGCATTGAGGCGCGAGCCTCAATTGTTTTGCTCGTCGTATCTTTGCTGGCACTCCTGAATCGCCTCGATATTCCCTAACGTCCAGTCGAACAGTATCGAGAACGGTCCCTGCAGGGATTTGCCAAGCGGCGTCAGCGAATACTCGACGCCAAGCACCCGCCCGTCCAACACTTTGCGATGCACCATGCCGTTGCGTTCCAGTTTGCGCAGGGTCTGGGTCAGCACGCGTTGCGTAACGCCATCCAGACGGCGCTTGATGGCGTTGAAACGCTGCGGCTCGCGCAGCACTTCCAGCACCATCATGGACCATTTATCGGCAATCTGATCGAGCACGATGCGGCTTGGGCAGTCGGCGCGGTAAACAAGGTCGGTCGTATCCATCGGTATCCTCCTGCATCCCTGGGATGCTTAAGGTGCGTAATTGACGCCAAGTATGCAAAGTATACCATTCGAAACACGGCGCGAATAACCCGCACTTGTACCCCAGATAAAAGGATATCGAGATGACAGATACAGATTTCAGCAAACTCAGGCTGTCTCATGCGTACGGCGTGATGACGATCGCTATCGATAACCCACCGGTAAACGTACTTGATGTGGCGCTGATGTCGGAAATCAGCCGTTTATTGCTCGCGGTGCGTGACGATCCGGATACGCGGGTGTTGGTGTTCCAGAGCGCAAACCCAGAATTCTTTATTGCTCATGTCGACATGACCTTGATCGATGAGCCGCACGCTTTCGACGAACTGGCGAGCAACGCGCCGGAGGGGCTTAATCCGTTCCAGGCGTTTGGCGAACTGCTGCGCAGCCAGCCGCAGGTCACTCTCGTTAAGCTGGCCGGGCTGGCGCGCGGCGGTGGCGCCGAGTTTGTGGCGGCGGCCGATATGGCTTTCGCTGCACGGGAAGCGGCGGGGCTGGCCCAGTGCGAGGCTTTGATGGGCATTACGCCCGGCGGCGGCGCGACGCAGTATCTGACGAGCCGAATGACGCGCGGCCGCGCTCTGGAAGTGATCCTGGGCGCCGATCTCATCGATGCCGCTACCGCAGAGCGTTATGGCTGGATTAACCGCGCCTTGCCTGCTGCCGAGCTTGATGATTTCGTCGATCGGTTAGCGCGCAATATCGCGGCATTGCCTGCGGGGGTGATTGCGGCGGCCAAGCAGGCGATGCCTGCACCGGATCTGCAGGCCGGTTTTTATCGCGAGCACGACGCCTGGGCGGGATTGTTCGCACGCCCGGCCGCGGAGCAGTTGATTCGCGGCGGGCTGAAGGCCGGTGCGCAAACCCCGGAGGGGGAGCGCAACCTTGAAGGCCTGCTGCGGCATCTTGCCTGCTAAGAGGCCACATCGCGCTAGCCCGCCCCCCACTGGGTCAGCAGCGCATGCAGCCTGGCCGGTTCCAGCGGCTTGCGCAGCACCAGATAGCCTTCCTGCTCGGCCTCTTGCAATATTTGCGAATTGAACTCGCCGCTGACCATCGCGCCGCTCACGTCCGGCAGGCGTTCGAACAGCGCTTTCAGGATGTCGAAACCGCTCTCGCCGGAACGCAGGCGCTGGTCGCACAGCACGGCGAACGGCGTAAAACCGTCGTCGACGATGGCGAAGGCCTCCTCGGCGGAGGCTGCGCAGCGCACGGTGATGCCCCAGGTGCTCATCAGGCTCTCCCAGGCGGAGGTCACCAAGGGATCATCGTCCACCACCAGGCAGGCGCCGCGCAGTGGCGCATAGCGGGTAGGCGTGGCGGTGTTGTCGTAGGCGGCCGCGGTTTCCGGCGCTTTGTCTTCGCCGATGTATTGCGTGAAGCGCATCCAGAAACGCGATCCTTTGCCTTCGACGGAGTGCATGCCGTACTTCACCTTCATCAGCTTGGCGCAGCGCGCCACCACCGCCAGCCCCAGCCCGTGGCCGGCGCTGTCGATTTTCCACGCCAGCTCGGGGCGGTAGTAAGGGGAGAAGATTTTGCTTTTCTCTTCGTCGGCGATGCCCACGCCGGTGTCCCACACTTCCACCAGGCACTCGGCGCCGCGCGGGCGGATGGCGATCAGCACGCCGCCCCGTTGCGTGTAGCGCAGGGCGTTCTGGATCAGGTTGATCAGCGATTGCCGCACCAGCAGCGGATCGCCCATCACGCTGATACGCCGTCTGGGGCGCCAGGTGCGCAGCGTCAGGGCGCGGCTGTTGGCCTCTTCGCGGAACAGGGTGACTACCGAGTCGAGCAGGGCGCCGATATCCACATGGGTGGCGGCGGTGCGCACGTTGCCGGATTCGATTTTGCTGAGATCGAGCAGCGAATTGAACATCAAATGCACCGAACGCACGCTCTGCTGCAGATCCAGCAGCTGTGGCGTCAGGCTGTCGTCGCGGTTTTTGTGGATGATGGCCTCGATCAGAAAGCCCATGGCGTGCACCGGCTGGCGCAGATCGTGGCTGGCGGTGGTCAGGAACTGGTTCTTGTCCAACAGCGCCTGTTCCGCCTCTTCTTTAGCCTGGCGGAACTGCTCCGCCAGGCGCGAGCTTTGCTCTTCGAGCAGCGCCTGCTGAATAAAGAACGCATGCGAGGTTAATGCGTGGCGGTAAATGGCGAAGCCGTACAACAAGTTCAGCATCAGCACGATGAACATCACGTCTTCCAGCCGCCAGATGATGCCGAGGTTCAGCAGCCCCCAGGAGGCGAAGAAAAAGCGGGTAAAGGTGCTGATGACGGGCGTCAGGTGCGTTGCGTTGGCGGCGACGATCGCGGCGATGCTGATATTGAGCAGCAGGAAAAAGTCAAAGTTATGGGTCTGCGGCGTAATTAAATAGAGTGATGAGATCCCCAACCCGTGAATAAAGGCCACCTTATTAATACGCGGCAGCCAGCGGCGCAGCACGGCGTCTTCATCATTTTCTTTGGCTTCGCGCTGGTAGCGCCGATGCCCTATTCGGATCGCCACGGCGCATAGCAGGTAAACGATGATCCAGGCAATGGTTGGGCCGAGCTTGTCGCCCAGCAAATAAATCCAGATGGCGAAAGGAATGCCGACAAAAGGCACGGCGGTGAAGCTGAACACCAGCCGCATGAAGGTGTTGTCCAGCAGGCGGATCTGCGCGCTCGGGGAGATGCCATCATTTTGTAAATGCTGGAAAAACCTCATGACGACGGATCCCGTTTGCCGTGCAACAGCGTGATGGCTTCCACCCGGCTGTTGACGCCTATCTTTTTCAATATATTGCTGATATGTTCTTTGACGGTGGGTTCGGAAATAGACAGTTGCGTCGCAATTCTTTTATTTGGCAGGCCGCGCAGCATCATAGTTAATACGTCGATTTGCCTCGGCGTTAAATTGAATTTATTTAAGTGTTCATGGTGGCTTTTAACGGTGGCTTCATTACCGTCAGGGAACCATTCCTGATTGTTATTCAGCGCAAAAACCGCCCTGGCGAATAATTCTGGCGGTTCATTTTTTAACACGAACCCATGCCCGCCGGCATTGTGCACTTTCTGCCAGATATCGTTATTCTCGTCGCCGCTGACCACCAAAATCCGCACCTGCGGATAACGTTGTTTTACTTCTTTGAGTAATTTCAACGCCGTACCGGAAGAGAGCCAAAAATCAATCACCAGTAAACGCGGTGGGCCATTTTCCCTAATATGGCGGTAGCAACTCTCTTCATTGGTCACCACATGCGCCTGTTTGAATCGGCAATGCGTGCTGAGAAAATTGGCGATGCCGCTTGCTACCAATGGATGGTCATCAACGACCAACGCATAATCCTGCCCCAAAGGATTCTCCTTTCGCCTTCAAATATCAGATAGGTCTGATGAATTATTATCAACCCTCCCTACTTTAGGAGGGTTTTTTCGTTTAGGAAAGGGAAATATATTATTCGAGGATTTGGATAAGAGAAAACATAAAGCCAATCGGTAATTTTAACTGATTGGTTATAAAGGATAATTTATGAAGAAACCACTTATCGCTTTAACCGTTACGTTGATGCTAGCCGGTTGTTCCACCCTGAAAACCGATCAGGCCATTCCATTGCTGCAGGCGGAAACCGCCAAAATGCTGGGGCTGGGATCGTCGGACGAAATTACCGTGACCAACGTCAATGGCGCGCAGCCGGATGCGCTGGGCGGCCAAAAACTTTCTTATCGCGCCACCACGGAAAAAGGCCGCATTTTCGATTGCTCGTCGCTGATGATGCCGGGAATTTTAGGTTCATCGCCGTCGCTGAGCGCGCCGACCTGTACGCCGGTGGTCACGCATAAATAATTCGTTTTGGGGGGCGGTATTACCGCTTCCTGGTTTTTCATCGTCGGAGCGTCAGCGCCGGGGGGCAATAAGCTTTTGCTTCGACGATCACTAAACCGGCGTGCGCGAAATAACGCCTCACACCTCCTGTAGTGTATTGAGTTCCCTATAACAATAAATTTCGCGACATCACGCTAACGAGTACGGAGATAGCCCGTGAATGACAAGACATCGCACCCTTTAGCGGTTAGAACACCGCTTTCCAAACTTTACCTCGCTCTATTTTCTGCGCCGTTGTTGATGCTGGCGCCTGCCGATATCGCTCGCGCAGACGATGCCATTTTTGACGGCGACTCAAAAATTACCGAATCATTGGCCTACACCGGGGACGTTTACGTCGGCCGTAATCAAAGCGGCAACCTGCTGATCGAGAATGGCAAGATCAGCGCCTATAACATCAATATCGGCCGGATGTTCAACGGCCAAATTCATGACAGCGTGGTCACGGTTCGCGGGCCGAACGCCGAGCTGAACGCGGTGAACGATCAGTTCGTGCTGCGCGGCGGCCTGAATCTGGGGCGGGGCACTTTGCGGGTTGAAGACGGCGCGCTGGCCAGCGCGAAAGAGATCGTGGTCGGCACCACCCGCGGCTACGACAGCCACCTTATCGCCACCGGCGCCGGTTCTCGCGTCACCAGCAATTTTCTCAGCGTCGGCACCGACTTAGGGGCGCGATCCACGCTGGCGATTGAAGACGGCGCGGTGCTGAATACCGCCTTTGACGCGCGCATCGGCAATGGCAGCGGGCCGGGCGAGACCGATACGCTGAGCCCGAAAGCCACGGTCACGGGGGCCAATTCCCAATGGAACGTCGGCCGCGCGCTCACGCTTTACGGCGATCTGGACGTGCTGAACGGCGGCGCGGTCAACGTCGGTAATATTCAGGTGGCGGGCGTCTCGGGCGCGCGTAAAACCGCCGAGCTGACGATCGCCGGCAACGGCTCACGGTTTACCAGCGGCAGCAGTGTCAACGTCGGCGATTACGGCAATGGCGTGTTGGCGGTCATGGACGGCGGGACATTCTCCGCCGGCGGCAACGAAGTGGTGCTGGGCAAGGCCGGTTCCGGTTCTAACCGCGGCGCGCTGATTATCGGCAGCCGCGGCAACATGGATACCGGCACCGGGTTGACCGAGCCGACGCTCGGCGCGGCGGGCGCTGCAGGCACTATCGATGCCCAGACGGCGATCGCCCTGCGGGGCGGATTGTTCCGCAGCTATGTGTACTTCAACCATACCGACGGCAATTACGTCTTCAGCAACAAGATGAGCGGCGAAGGCGAGGTGATCAACACCGCCGGGCATACGACGCTGAACGGCGATCTCACTGGCCTGCAGGCGAACGTCACCGCGCGCGGCGGCAAGCTCATCATCGCCAGCGACATCAACACCCAGAAAGAAGACGACATCTTTGAGATCCAAACCCTCAGCGCCGAGAACGGCGGCACGCTGATCCTCAACGCGACGGCGGGCGCCGATGTCAATAATGGGCAGGGTTACAGCAGCGCCGCCTCGATCAAGGCCGGCGGCACGCTGGGCGGCAACGGCACGCTGGGCCAGACCGAGATCCAGTCCGGCGGCCATATCTCGCCCGGCGACGGCAATATCGGCACCTTGACGCTGAAACGCTACCTGAACTTTATCGGCGAATCCTTCTACGACGTCGATATCGCCGGCGACGGCCGCAGCGACCAGCTGCTGGTGGCGGGCAAAACCACCATCAGCGATCAGGCCAAAGTGCAGGTGACGGCGCTGGATCCGCAAACCAGCTATAAAACCGGCCAAAGCTACCGCATTCTGACCTCGGACGGCGGCATTGAAGGCCAGTTCGCGGCGGCGGTCTCCAAGTCTGCCTTCCTCGATGTGGCGTTGAAGCACAGCGCCAACGCCGTGGATCTGACCATCGCACAGAAAGACACGGGGGGGGAAAACCCTGGCGGCGAGAATCCGGGCGGGGAAAACCCAGGCGGTGAGAATCCGGGCGGGGAAAACCCGGGCGGTGAAAATCCGGGCGGAGAAAACCCGGGCGGTGAGAATCCTGGGGGCGAGAACCCGGGGGGCGAGAACCCAGGCAGCGGCAAGCCGGGCATTTTCCAAACGGTGGCCGAAAGCGGCAACCAGTGGAATACCGCCGGCGCGCTCTCGACGCTGGCGCAGAGCGGCCCTTCGCTGGCGCTGTACAACTCGCTGCTGCTGCTGAGCGCGCCGGAAGCGCGCGAGGCGTTCAATCAGCTGTCCGGCGAAGTCTATCCGTCGATGCAGTCTAACCTGATCGCCGGCAGCACCCAGCTGTTCAACGTGCTGAACCAGCGCATGCTGCGCCTGTTCGACAACGACGGCCTGCCGGTACCGCCGTTGGCGATGTCGTTGGTGCAACCGGCGCAGGCGCAAAACAGCGGCGTCTGGGGGCAGACCTTCAGTTCCTGGGGCAGAAACAGCGGCAACGGCAACGTGGGCAAGCTGGATGGCAATACCACCGGCTTCCTGTTGGGGGCTGATCGCAAACTGGCGGACCATAACGTGCGCATCGGCGGTTACTTCGGTTACAGCCGCGGCGACTACGACGTTGACAGCCGCCGCTCCAAGGCCGATACCGACAACTACCACCTCGGTCTGTATGCGGCCGGGCAGCAGGATGCGTTCTCACTGCGCGGCGCGCTGGGTTACACCTGGCACAAGATTGAAGGCAAGCGCAACGTCGATTTCAGCGGCTTCTCGGATCGGCTGAAGTCAGATTACGACGCGAACTCGCTGCTGGCGTTCACCGAAGCGGGTTACCGTTTCGGCCAGCCGGAGATGAACGTCGAACCGTTCATCAACCTGAGCTATATCCGCCTGCATACCGACAGCTTCCAGGAGTCGGGCGGCGCGGCGGCGTTGAGCGTGCGCAATGAAACGATGAATACCTTCTACTCCACGCTCGGGGTGCGCGGCGTGACCGAACTGCCGAAGAACGTCAGCCTCTACGGCTCGCTCGGATGGCAACATGCTTACGGCGATAAGAACACCTCATCGCGCATGGCGTTTGCCGGCAGCGACGCGTTCGTCACGCAGGGCCAGGCCGTGGATGACAACGTGATGGTGGGCGATATCGGCGTGAGCGTGAAACTGTCGCGCGCCGCGACGCTGGATGTCGGCTATCAGGGGCAATTCGGCGCCGATACCCGCGTTAATTCGGTCAACGCCAACCTGCGCTGGTCGTTCTGATTTTCCCTCTAGACTTCTCTGGTACCGACTGGCCCGCTTGATGCGGGCCTTTTTTATGGTGAGAACTCAGTGGCGGCCTGCGACTGACTTTTATGATAAAAAAGCCCGCGCAACGGCGGGCTGAGCGGGGGAAGGCGTTTAACGCCCTTTTTTCTTGCGCCCCGGCTGGGTAAAGCGCTTGCGGCCGGCCGGCGCAGCGGTTTTATCGGCGCTTTTCGGCCCGCCGGCGCTCGGCTTTTTCGCCGGGGCAGATTTGGCCGGGGCTTTCTTCGTCGGCTTGGCCTCTGACGAAGAGCCTTCAATCAGCTTGAACAGCTCAATCAGCTCGTCATCGGTCAGATCGCGCCATTCGCCTAGCGGCAAGCCTTTCAGGCTGACGTTCATGATGCGCGTGCGTTCCAGCTTGGTGACCTCATAGCCGAAGTGTTCGCACATGCGGCGGATCTGACGGTTCAGCCCCTGCACCAGCGTGATGCGGAACACGAACGGCGCTTCTTTCTTCACCTTGCACTTTTTGGTCACAGTGCCCAGCATCGGCACGCCGGCGCCCATGCCGCGAATAAACTCGTCGGTCACCGGCTTGTTGACCGTCACCAGATACTCTTTCTCGTGATTGTTGCCGGCGCGCAGGATCTTGTTGACCAGGTCACCGTGGTTGGTCAGAAAGATCAGCCCCTGCGAATCTTTGTCCAGGCGGCCGATCGGGAAGATGCGCTTGCTGTGGTTGACGAAGTCGGCGATGTTGTCGCGCTCGCCGTCTTCGGTAGTGGTGACGATGCCGACCGGTTTGTTCAGCGCGATCAGCACCAGATCTTCTTCATTGCGCGGTTCGATCAGCTGACCGTTAACCTTCACGACATCGCCGGCAAATACCTGGGCGCCAACGGTGGCGCGTTTACCGTTGATGAAAACGTTGCCCTGTTCGATGTATCGATCGGCGTCGCGGCGTGAGCAGATGCCGCTCTCGCTAATGTATTTGTTCAAACGAATGGATGAGTTGGTCAGCATGGGATCTCCGTAAAACGCGGACTATACATTACCCGCTGGGGGTTGCGGAAGCTGTTCGAGAATAGATGCAATAGCGGAAGGTGATGCATGCGCCATCAATGCTGATTGGGCCTTACTCATTGCTGATTCTATCATCATGAGTTAACAATATTCACAAAATCAATAAGATAGATAAAATTTTATTTGCTGGATATTATCGGTGCTCAGCCAAAGGATGGGGGAAATAAAATGCTTCGCTGCTTTTTAGTTCATAATGGAAACAAAATAAACACTCTGTTGTGTCAAGGGGTTGGGATGTTCTCTGTGTTTTCTGGTAATAAACAGTATACAAATCAACCAGGATGCACAGATGTTCCCAATCACGGGGCTATACCAGCCGGTACTTACTGGATTGTGGATCGGCCATCCGGTGGTTTAAAGTCGCAGACTATTACTTTCATAAAAGATATTGTGACCAATGTAGATCACAATAGTTGGTTTGCTTTATACAGAGATGATGGAACAGTTAACGATAGAACATGGATTAACGGCATTATGCGTGGACAATTCAGGTTGCATCCAATCGGTCCACTTGGATTATCCGAAGGATGTGTAACCTTTTATTCCCAAAACGAATTCAATCGTCTGCGAGCTGCATTGCTGAAATCGAAAACAGCCAGAGTTCCGGGAACGACATTACAGGCATATGGGACTATCGAGGTGAAAGGCTATGAAAAAATTTGCCCTGTTGCTCGCTAACGTATTGGCTGTTGTTGGGCTGGCTGTGCTGACAATAAAGCTTTTTCCTGTACCCAGGCTAAACCAGAATCAAACCGCTTGGCTGATTGACGCCAGTGGTTTTTTCCATTTTAACGATACGGAATGGTTTGGTGCGCTCGTTTTTGGCGCGGTTTATCTGCTGGCCGGGTGTCTGGAATGGCTCTTTATCCGCCAGGTTTTTCAGCGGGTGAGCTGCGGGCTCCGCCACTAACTCTCATCACCGTTCCCCCACCTTCATCACTCGGGTATTCAGCGGGGTGAGCGTCTGCCCGGCGCTGCCGATCGGTGTCAGGCGCGGCACGGGGCGGCCGCTGTCACTTTCCACCAGCGTTGAGTGCGCCTCTCCCTCGGCGAACAGATGATCTTCCCCCCACTGGCGCAGGCCAACGATCACCGGAAACAGCGCGCGGCCTTTCTCGGTCAGCACATACTCCTGATAGGCACTGCCGTCCGCGGCGGGCACGATCTCCAGCACGCCGTGCGTCACCAGGGCGCGCAGCCGGGTGGCAAGAATGTTCTTCGCCATCCCCAGCCCTTTTTGAAATTCGCTAAAGCGGGTGACGCCGTCGAAGGCGTCGCGCACGATCAGCAGCGACCACCAGTCGCCAATCACATCCAGCGTGCGCGCTACCGGGCACGGCGCGTCTTCCAGGCTTTTACGTTTCACGGCGTTTATCTCCAGCGACATATTCTGGTTGCATTATAAAACCTTCGCATCTAAAGTTCATTGGGTTTAATTATGAAACCAGGTTGAGGTGTGCGATGAGCGACAAACTGCTGGATCCCCCCGGTGCGGCGCTGGGGCGTCTGCCGGCCGCCCTGGTGCTGCTGTTGGCCGGTGCCAGCGCCTTTAGCGTGGCCAACGTTTACTATGCGCAGCCGCTGCTGGACGCCATTGCCCGTGATTTTTCCATCAGCCTGGCGGCGGTCGGCAGGGTGATCACTGTGACTCAGTTGGGCTGCGCGCTGGCGTTGCTGTTGGTGGTGCCGCTGGGGGATCGGTTGAACCGGCATCGATTGCTGGCGGGGCAACAGCTGGGGCTGATCGGTGCGCTGCTGCTGGTGGGCTGGGCGCACAGCGCGCCCTGGCTGCTGGCGGGGATGTTGCTGGTGGGGCTACTGGGCACCGCCATGACGCAGGGGCTGATCGCATTTGCCGCCGCCCTGGCGGCGCCGCAGGAGCGCGGGCGGGTGGTCGGCGCGGCGCAGGGCGGGGTGGTGCTGGGGCTGTTGCTGGCGCGCACTCTCTCCGGCGCGCTGGCGGACGTCGGCGGCTGGCGCACGGTGTACTTCTTCTCAGCCGGAGTGACGCTGGTATTGCTGCCGATCCTGTCGCGCCTGCTGCCTGCGCCGCGCACCGCGCCCAGCACGCTGAGTTATCCCGCGCTGCTGCGTTCAATGCTGAGCCTGTTGCTGCGTGACCGCACGCTGCAAATTCGCGGCATGTTGGCGCTGCTGATGTTCGGCGCTTTCAGCCTCTTTTGGAGTTCGCTGGTGTTGCCGCTGAGCCGGCCGCCGTTCAACTTCACCCATGCCGCGGTGGGAGCGTTCGGCCTGGTCGGCGCGGTGGGCGCGCTGGCGGCGGTGCGCGCCGGGCATCTGGCGGATCGCGGGCTGGGGCAGGTGGCCAGCGGCGCGTGTCTGCTGCTGTTGACGCTGGCCTGGCTGCCGCTCGGTTTGCTTGGCAGCGGCCTGGTTTGGCTGGTGGCGGGCATTGTGCTGCTGGATCTGGCGGGCCAGGCGATCCACGTGCTGAACCAGAGCATGATCTTCAGCGCTCACCCGCAGTCGCATAGCCGGCTGGTGGGCTGCTACATGCTGTTTTACGCCGTCGGCAGCGGGCTGGGCGCCTTTGCCGGCACCCATATGTACGCCTGGGCGGGCTGGAGCGGCGTCTGCTGGCTGGGGGCGGGCGTCAGCCTGAGCGCACTGCTGTTTTGGCGGCTGACGCTGCGCGGCATGCCGGATGCGGCGGGTAAGAGCTAGCGTGCTGGTGAATGCATCAGGTAATAATCTTCTTCGCCGTCGTTGCCGGTGGAGATGATGCGCCAGCCGTGTTTGCGGTAGAACGTCAGCGCCTTTTCATTCTTCACCAGGCATTTCAGCGAGCCGGTGGCGGTGAAGGTGGCTTGCGCCGCTTGCAGCAGCGCACTGCCGACGCCGCGCGGCGGCTGATGGGGATCGACATACAGGTTATGAATGAAGTTGTCTTCGCGGTAGACGGAGACGAATCCCAGCAGCACGCCGCCGTCTTCCGCCACCCAAATCGCTTCGCCCAGCGTCGCGCGGTCGAAATCTTCCAACAGATAGTTCGAGGTATCGCGCCAACCGAACGCCGCCTTGCGTGACGCCAGGTACAGCGTGCGCAGGAAGGGGCGATCGGCCTCTTGGTAAGGTCTTATTTGCATGGCATCTCCCGGTGGTTTGTGCTCACTATAGCGCATTGCGCCGGGCGTGCATGGCCACAAACGGAAAATGCTAGGCGTCGCCCCAGGCGGGCAGGCGATTGACTCCGTCGCTCAGCTCCTGAGCCAGGTGGCGCACGGTGTCGGCGTGCAGGGCGGCCAACGGTGGATGAAAGTCGGGCGCCCGCAACGCTTGCGGCGCACGGGAAAGCTGCGCCGCATACTCGGCGAGAATGCGCCCGCCCTGACGTTGCACCTCGATCAGCGCCTGGCGTTCCTGCGCGGACAGCGCCGCGCCGCCGCCTGCCAGATAGGTGTTGAGCTTTTCGCTGGTCAGCAACAGGCTGCGCGTCTGGTTAAAGATCAGTTGGATATGCCGGGTGAAGCTTTCATGGTTATCGTCCGCCAGCTGCCAGGTGGGCTCCAGCGTCACCCGGGCCACTACCGCTTCGCAGCCCTCGATCTTTTGCCAGATGCCGATGGCGTTTGTGTTCTCGCCGCCGAGGAAGCGCGACAGTTCCCGCAGCTCGTTGGCAACCTGCTGCCGCAGTGACTCCCCTTCGTATTCCGGCCACAGCGTGGCGTGAATGAAGGTGGCGAACCCTACCCCCAGCACGATGCCGATCAGGCGATCGCGGATCTCGGTCAGCCCGGTGACCGGGCCGAAGCTTTCCAGCAGCGCCAGGGAAAAGGTGAACAGGATCTGTACCCCGGCATAGCTTATTTTCTCGGAGCCGGCGGCGATCCAGGCGGAGAGGGCGATCACCGGCAGCGTCAGCAGCAGCAAGCCGACGAGGCTGTCGAGGTGAGGCATGATCCACACCACCGAGATCAGCGCCAGCAGGCTGCCGATCGCCGCGCCGCCGAGACGCAGCCGCGCCCGCCGCTGTGTGGCGCCGAGGCTGGGCTGCGCCACGATCAGGCAGCTCAGCATGATGGTATGAATGCCGGACCAATCGACGGCGGTATAAAACACGTAGGCGACCAGCACGGTCAGCAGCGTTTTCAACGAAAACTGGATGTAAACCGGGTTGGTCAGGGCGTCGGGGGTAAAGAAAGGCACTTTCGGCGGCGGCGCAGCCTGCAGGGCGTCGGCGTAGTCGCTGCGGTTGGCGTAGACCTGCAGGAGGCCGGCCATTTCATTGAGCGGCGCCGGCACCTGCGGATCGTCGCTGCCGGCGATCGCGACGGAAAATCGCAGCGCGCTGTCGTGGCTGATCGCGGTTTGCAGCGCGCGGCAGGCGGCGTCTATCTCTTGCGCCAATTGACGCGCGGCCGCGCCGAAAGCCGGCGGCAGCTGGTAGGCCAGAATATTGAGCTGCAACACCAAGGTGATCAGCGCCAGATAACCGGGCTCGTTGGCGCGGCAGCGATCGCTGCGCATCACCGAAAAGCGCAGCAGCTTGTGCAGCTCGGTGGCGTGCTGCGAGATGGCGCTCAGATCGCGCGTCTCGCCGCCGTTGGCCAACATAGCGCGGGTTTCGTCCAACACCGCGTTCATCCGGCCCTTTAGCTGTTTCAGCGGTTCAGCCGGCAGCAGCAGGGTATTGACGATCAGGGTGAGCAGGATGGCGTAGTTGATCGCCACCCATACCCACAGCACCAGCCGTATCACCACTTCCGCCTGCGGAGTGAGATCGACAAAGCTTTGCGTGTAGATCACCACCAGCGCCATCAGGAAGAACAGCACCCCAACCTTGGTCACCCGCATCAGGAACACGCTGAGGAAAAACAGCGCGCTGGAGAGCAGGATGCGCAGCATCGGGTAGTCGTAGGTGAATTTCAGCACCAGGATAGCGGCGCCGATCGCCAGCGTGGAGCTGACGAAAAACAGGATGCCGATTGCGCGGGTGATCACGATATTGGACTGGGTGATAAAGAAGACAGCGATCAGTGACAGCGCCAGCCACGGCACCTGCAGCGTCTGCGAGATCACGATGGCGATCGCGCTGGAGAGCAGGGCGCGGATCACCAGGTTGATGCGGCTGTCCGAAGGGCGCAGCTCGTCGATCAACTGGGACAGCCAGCCGTGAGACATCGTTTTATTCTTCATGGCGCAGGTTCAGCTTGGCCACCGCCGAAGCGCCCACGCGGAACAGCGCCGGGTTGGGGGCCTCTACCGCGATCTTGACCGGGAAGCGCTGCGAAACGTGCACCCAGTTGATGTTGCGCGACACGTTGGGCAGCCCGCCCAGCACTGTGCCGCCGTCGTCAGGCTGCACGCCGTAGCTGATCGATTCCACCTTGCCGCTGAAGGTCTGGCCGGCGTCGCTCATTAAATACAGCGTGGCCGGCACGCCGGGATGCACGCCTTTCAGGTCGGTTTCGCGGAAGTTGGCGACCACGTACCAGTGGCGGGTGTCGATCAGCGTGAACACCGGTTTGGCGCTGGAGGCATATTGGCCGACGGTGGTTTTCAGGGAGGCGATGCGGCCGTCGAACGGCGCTCTCACCTCGGTGAACTCCAGGTTCAGTTTGGCGATGGCGATGTCGGCCTGCACTTCGGCACGCTGCGCGACCAGGGCTTCGACGCCGCTGACGGCGGCTTCCGCCTGTTTCGCCTGCAGCAATGCGGCCTGCAGTTCCGCCTGCGCCGAGCGCTGGGAGGTGCGGGCGGTTTCCACTTCTTCCGCCGAAACGTAGTTCTTGCCGAGCAGCTTCTGCCGGCGGTTGAGGGTGTCGGTCGCCTGTGCCACCAGCGCCTGCGAGCGTTTGACGATGGCGTTCATCGATTCGGCGTTGTACTGCTGCGCGTTGACCGAACGCTGCGTCAGCTTGATCTGTTCATTCAGCATGATCAGGCGCGCTTCGCTGGCCGCCAGCGCGTCCTGGTAAGGGCGCGGATCGATGCGGAACAGCAGATCGCCTTGCCGCACTTCCTGGTTGTCGCGGATCGGCATCTCGATGATGCGGCCGTTCACCTCCGGCACTACGTCGATGGTGTCGGCATAGGCGTAGGCATCGTCGGTAGTGGGGGCGTTTTCCACCCGCCAGACGACGGCGGCGGCCACGATGAGCGTCAACGCCAGGATGGTAAGCACCAGCAGTCTGCGCTTGTTGGAGGTTTGTGGTTGGGTCATGGCGTCAGTCTCAGTGGGGGAAAACCAGTAACCAGGTCAGCATGGCGATCAGCGCGGTCAGCGCCGGATACGTCAGCAGCTGCGGCGCCAGCCAGGCGCGTTTTTCCGGGGTGCGCAGCAGCAGGTGGATCGCCACCATGCCCGCCACGCCGCCGCACAGGCAAAACAGCCAGTCGGGGAACGAAGCGCCGAACACCACCATGGACGGTGCCGGCGAGCACCCGGTGAGCAACAGCGCGGTCAGGCAGGTGATAAGCAGTTTTTTGTCGGGCATAGGGCGTTCTCTGGCGATTGGCTTGGTCGACGGGCCGAATGAAATGACTCTTTTTCAGTGAGTGAGGTCACTGTTTGTCACCCTCATGCTTGCGCAAGGGTAAACTAGAATAAATACTCTACTCTAAACTAGAGGAGTTAATCTAGTTTTTTGTGTCACCCTGCCTTCGCGGCGGCAAATGGGTATAATGCGTTGATGACAGCGGGCAGAAACGAATATGCAAATCGACGAACACATCACCGGGCGAGAGCCGCAGCAGGAAAGAGGGCGGCAACGCGTACAAACCATTCTGGATTCAGCGGCGGCGATCGTGGCGCAGGATGGCCTGGCGGCGCTCAGCATGCAGCGGCTGGCCAAACACGCCAAAACCTCCATCGGCTCGATGTATCACTTTTTCCCCGATCGCCACGCGGTGATCAAGGCGCTGGCGGATCGGCACACTGAATCGATCGAGGCGCTGGTGCGCGACATGGCGTTGGCCAGCGACGACGAGTGGCGGCGCCTCTCCGCTGAAGCGGTGATCCAGCGGCTGTTTTCACCCTATGCGCAGTACCTGCGCGAGCACGCCGACTACCTGCCGGTGATGCGGGAAATGAACCTGCCGGACGAAAAGTCCAGCTTCCTGGCGCTGATCGCCCGAGTGCTGCAGCTGCGCCGCCCCGAGACCGCCGAAGCGGAGATCCTGCAGCAAACCCGGCTGTTGCAAAGCCTGGTGGCCGGCACCTTGCATCACATCTTCAAAACGGCGCCGCAGAGCGTGGCGTTTACGTTGGCGGAGCTGCCCGGCGTGCTGAGCCTGTATCTGGCGGGAAAAGAGGGCAACATCGCTTAGGCGCGAGCGAATTTATTCGCTTGTTTGTCCGCGCCGCCGCTGGCATGATCCCACTCAGGGATTAACGCAACGTTGATCACAACCTATTGATTTTCATGACTCGGGGTGCCCTTCTGCGTGAAGGCTGAGAAATACCCGTATTACCTGATCTGGATAATGCCAGCGTAGGGAAGTCACGGCCGCCCAACCGGCGCCGCCTTCTTGAACGCCGGTTGGGAGGAATATGATCGCTCGACCTGATGCACTACCCGGCGCTCGCGCCGCGGCCTGCCTGACTCAATTCCAACAGCGGCCTCCGCTGATCCACTGCCTGACCAACGAAGTGGTGCAATCGCTGACCGCCAACGTGCTGCTGGCGCTCGGCGCCTCCCCGGCGATGGTGGTGGAGCCGCAAGAGGCGGCGCAGTTCAGCGCGCTGGCCGACGGCCTGCTGATCAACGTCGGCACCCTCAACGCGCTGCGCGCCGAATCGATGCGCGCGGCGGTGGCCGCCGCCAATCGGGCCGGCAAGCCTTGGACGCTGGATCCGGTGGCGGTCGGCGCGCTCTCCTACCGCACCGCCTTCGCCAAACAGCTGCTGGACGAGAAACCGGCGGCGATACGCGGCAACGCCTCGGAAATCATGGCGCTCAGCGGGTTGCTGGCCAGCGGCCGCGGCGTGGACAGCGGCGACGATTCCTTGGCGGCATTGCCCGCCGCGCGTGAGCTGGCGCAGCGCAGCGGCGCGGTAGTCGCGGTCACCGGCGCGGTGGATTACGTCACCGACGGCCAACGCGATTGGGCGATCGAAGGCGGCTCCCCGCTGATGACACGGGTGGTGGGCACCGGCTGCGCGCTGTCGGCGGTGGCGGCGGCGTTTTGCGCCCTGCCGGGCGATCGCCTGGACAACGTGGCGGCCGCCTGCCGGGTGATGTCCCACTGCGGCGGCCTCGCGGCCAGGCAGGCCGCCGGGCCGGGCAGCTTTACGCCGGCGTTCCTCGACGCCCTGTATCAGCTGCGCGGGGAGGATCTGTGATGAAACGCATTAACGCGCTGACCATCGCCGGCACCGATCCCAGCGGGGGCGCCGGCATTCAGGCCGATCTGAAGGCCTTCTCGGCGCTTGGTGCCTATGGCACCTCGGTGATCACCGCGCTGGTGGCGCAGAATACCCGCGGCGTGCAGTCGGTGTATTACATCGATCCGGCGTTTGTCGCCGCGCAGCTGGACTCGGTGTTCAGCGACGTGCGCATCGACAGCGTCAAGATCGGCATGCTGGCCAACGCCGATATCGTGCAGGCGGTGGCCGAACGGCTGCGCCATTACCGGCCGGAATTCGTGGTGCTGGACACCGTGATGCTGGCGAAAAGCGGCGATCCGTTGCTGGCCCCGGAGGCGGTAGAGTCTATCCGGCACGAGCTGTTGCCGCTGGTGTCGATCATTACGCCAAACCTGCCGGAAGCGGCGGCGCTGCTGGCGTGCGCGCCGGCGGAAGATGAAGCGCAGATGCGCGAGCAGGGGCGGGCGCTGCTGGCGATGGGCTGCCGGGCGGTGCTGATGAAGGGCGGCCACCTGAGCGAAAGCGAGAGCCCGGACTGGCTGTTTACCGCCGAAGGCGAGCAGCGTTTTACCGCGCCGCGCGTCGCCACCCGCCATACCCACGGCACCGGTTGCACGCTCTCGGCCGCGCTGGCGGCGCTGCGTCCGCGCCATGCCGACTGGGCGGCCACGGTGGCCGCCGCCAAGGGCTACCTGCAACAAGCGCTGCAACAGGCGGATACGCTGGAAGTGGGGCACGGCATCGGGCCGGTGCATCATTTTCACGCCTGGTGGTGAGTCAACTTTTTGCCGCAATCGTGGTCTGACTAGTTCAGGCCCGGTTTTATGGGCGAAACCTGATTTAACCTAGGGAGAAGGACTATGACGGGACACCAGGCGCTGCGTTGCGCCCTCTTTGGCGCACTGCTCAGCTTCAGCGCGGGCAGCTTTGCCCAACAAATCGTCACCACATCGGATTTGATTCAGCTGCCGGGGTATCAGGCCAGCTGGCAAAACATGGTGAAAGGCCAGGCGCGGATGCCGGGCTGGGCGCGCAAGGGCGTCGGCACCTCTACGCCGGCGCAGAATCTGAACTGGAAGGGCAAAGAGTATCTGGTCGGCAACCTGTGCAAGCCCCACGACTGCGGCAATAACTTTTTGATCGTGGCGTTCAGCGCGGACAAATCCCAGGCCTGGGGCGTGCGGGTGGAAGTGGAAGATCGGCCGGAAGCCGTCGATCATCCGAAGAAGTATGCCAAGTACCAGTGGCTCGGCAAGTCGAATGACGACATGAAAGCGCTGCTGAAGCAGCAGTTCGAGAACAATCCCGATTGGAAATGATCTGACCGGGGGCGCCGGTGATGGCGCCCCCGGCGTTGATCAGCCGATGCCGGCCTGATGCAGATCGTGCAGGTTGAGCGCCCCCACCAGCACGCCGTCCATATCGACCACCGGAGCCGCGCTGATGTGTTGTTCGTGCAGCGCTTCCAGCGCCTCCCCGGCGCGCCACTGCTCTGGCAGCCGATAGCCGGGGCGGGTGATCGCCGGGCTGAGCGGATCCTGCAGGCTGTTGCCCTTCACCAGCCAGCGGCGCAGGTCGCCGTCGGTAAATACGCCCACCACCCGCTGCTGCGCGTCGCAGACCGCCACCAACCCCAGCCCGGTGCGGCTCAGTTCCAGCATCGCCTCCATCACGTTGGCGCTTTCGCTCACGCGCGGCAGGCGATCGCCGGTGCGCATCAGGTGATGCACGCGGTTCAGCAGACGCGCGCCCAGGCTGCCGCCCGGGTGCGATCGGGCGAAGTCTTCCGCGTTGAAGCCGCGCTGGCGCATCAGCGCCATCGCCAGGGCGTCGCCCATCATCAGGGTGTTGACCGCGCTGGAGGTGGGCGCCAGCCCCATCGGGCAGGCTTCGCGCTCGACGCCGATATCCAGCACGCAGGCCGCGGCCTGCGCCAGCGGCGACTCTTTGCCGCCGGTAACGGCGATCACCGGAATGCCGTTCTCCGCCAGCAGCGGCAGGATCAGATCCAGCTCTTTGGCGCGGCCGGAGTAGGAGATGAACACCACCACGTCGTCGGCGCCGATCATGCCGAGATCGCCGTGCAGCGCCTCCGCCGGATGCACGAAGAATGACGGCGTGCCGGTGCTGGCCAGCGACGCGGCGATCTTCTTGCCGATATGGCCGGACTTGCCGATGCCGGAAATCACCGCTTTGCCGCGGCAGTTCAGCAGCAGCTCGCAGGCGCAGACGAAGTTGTCATCCAGGCGCGCCAGCAGGCGCTGCGCTTCGGTCAACTCGATCTCCAGCGTTTCGCGGGCGAAGGCGAGCAGGGCGTTGGCGTTACTCATCGGGGTCTCCTACCAGAATGATATTGATGCCTTTCGCCTGCAGGGCGGCGAGGTAATCGGGGTTGATGTCTCGGTCGGTGATCAGCGTGTCGACGGCGCTGAGTTCGCACACCACGTTCGGGCTCTTGCGGCCGAATTTCGAGGAGTCCACCAACAGAATAATGCGGCCGGCGGCTTCGCACATCGCTTTGCTGACGTTGTGCACTTCGTTGAAGGTGGTGACGCCGGCATTGAGATCGACGCCGTCCGCGCCGATAAACAGCTTGTCGAAGCTGAATTGCTGGAACGCCGATTCCGCCAGGCTGCCGTGGAACGAGGCCGATTTTTTGCGGTAGGTGCCGCCGGGCATCAGGATGGTCTGATCGTTGTCCAGTTCCACCAGCGCGTTGACGATGGTCAGGCTGTTGGTCATCACCGTGATGTTATTGAACTGCGCCAGGTGCGGCACCATCTGCAGCACCGTGCTGCCGGCGTCGAAGATCAGCGAGTCGCCGTCGGCGATCAGCGCCACGGCGGCGCTGGCGATGCGGCGCTTTTTCTCGGTGTTGATATGGGTTTTACGGTCGATTGGCTGATCGCCGTCGTCGCGGCTGAGCACCACGCCGCCGTAGGTGCGGATCACCTCGCCTTCTTCTTCCAGCAGGGTGAGATCCTTGCGGATGGTGGTGCCGGTGGTGGAGAAATGCTCGGCCAGGGCGTCCACCGCCGTTTTGCCATGCCGCTGCAGATATTCAAGGATAGCGGCCTGCCGCTGCTTTGGTTTCATCGCGATTCCCGTTCACAAGAGTTGGGCATTTCCCCTCGCTGAATAATTCACTATGAAAGGTAATGTCTTTTAATGTGAAAATATCACGATTTGGGGTCAATCGCTAACGATAGTGCAGACTGGCATGCGCGATCCTCGGGGAAGATCACATCCGGGCGCAAATCCCGCTGATGCAATCCGTGTAAATGAGGCAGCGGGCGGGGCCGGGCGAAGACGGTCAGGCCCCGCAGCAACAGGCTGCCGCATACCCGCCGATCGTCGTCGAAGGCCAGCGCCAGCACCACCCGTGGGCGAAAACGGCCGCCGGAACGGCCGACGCCCACGGCGCCCAGCCGGCATAAACCGTCGAAGGCGCGGTTGAAACGTTGCAGTTGCCACCAGCCGAAGGCGATTTGCAGCAGCCAGGCCAGCAGCGCGAAGGCGATCAAAGCTTGTGTCATGGGGTTCTCCTTAGGCCCCCTTCCGCGGAAGGGGGCGTCGGTGGCGTCAGAACATCACCTGGCCGCCGGTGATGTTGATCGATTGGCCGGTGCAGTAAGAGGCCTTATCGCTGGCGTAGAACAGCAGGGTGTTCAGCACGTCCTGATAGTCGCAACCGCGTTTCAGCGGCACCTTGTCGATGTAGTACTGCTCCACCTGGTCCGGCGCGATGCCCAGTTTTTGCGCGTACTGCGGCAGCAGCGACTGGAACATCGGCGACTTCAGCAGGTTGCCGAGCATCAGCGAATGCACGGTAATGCCGTACTCCGCCAGATCGAGCGCCAGCGACTGCGTCAGCCCCACGCCGCCGAACTTGGCGGCGCTGTAGCCGGAGTTGTGCTTGCTGCCGACCTTGCCGGACTTGGAGTTGATCTGGATGATGCGCCCGGCGATGCCGTCGCGGATCATCAGGCGCGAGAACTCGCGGGCGCAGAGGAAATAGCCCACCAGGTTCACCTGCAGCGAGCGGTCGAAGTCGCCCAGCGGGAAATCGGTGATTGGCGCCGCCTTGGCGATGCCGGCGCTGTACACCAGCAGGTTGGCCTGGCCGAACGCCCGGTCAACCGCCGTCGCCAGCGCGATCACGCTCTGCTCGTCGGTGGCGTCGGCTTGAAAACCGCAGGCGCTGCCTGTGCCGTACTCTTCGTTGATCTGCTGTGCCACCCGATTGGCGTTGTCGGCGTTCAGATCGGCCACCGCCACCCTATAACCGGCCTGCGCCAGCCCGTGGGACAAAAAGGCGCCTAACGTTTGGCCGCCGCCAATCACTACAGCTACTTCAGACATGGTCTACTCCTTATGCGATAAATGACAGCGTGCTGCCCAACGGGATATCAGTCGGCGTCGGGCCGGATACGTGGATCGAGCCGGGGAATTCGGCTTCGGCTTCGCCGTCGAAGCGCACGGTGACGTGGCCCAGCTCGCGCAGATTCTGCGTGGCGACGCTGCCGACGGCGGTGATGGCGTAGCGCTGCTGCGCCAGTTCCATCACGCCGCCGACCTGCAGCTCGCCGGCGGTTGCGCCGTGGCGGTGGATGAAGCAGAACTCTTCGATATCCGCCGGGGCGCCTTCACGGAAGGTGATCAGCATGTTGTCCAGCAACGCGTCGCGGGCGCAGCCGCCGATCTGCGTGATGGTGGTGTGAAAAATGGTGTGCATAAACGTCTCCCTGGGGATCACATTATTGATAAATGAAGGCCGAGGCGGCCCAGGCGATTAACACCGTCGGCGCGCCGGTCAGGAAGCGGCCGACCAGCACTGAAGGCACGCCGACCCGCACGGTGTCCTGTTTGGCTTCCGCCAGCGACAGGCCGACCGGAATGAAGTCGCAGGCGGCCTGCGCGTTGATGGCGAACAGCGCGGGCAGCGCCAGCTGCGGCGGAATATGGCCGAGGCCGATCTGTACCCCGACCAGCACGCCGATCACTTGGGCGATGACCGCGCCGGGGCCGAGGAACGGCGACAGCAGCGGGAATGAGCAGATCAGCGCCAGCGTCACCAGGCCGATCGGGCTGTTGGCGAGCGGCGTCAGGCCGTGAGCGATAAAGTCTCCGAGGCCGGAGGCCATGATGATGCCGATCAAGGCCGAGACGAACGCCATAAACGGCAGAATGGTCTTCAGCACGGTGTCGATGGTGTCGCGTCCGGCCTGGAAGAACACCGCCACCACCGATCCCATGCCCATGCCGACCTTCGCCAGCAGCCCGTCGCTTTGTTCGGTGATCTTCTTGCTGGTGTCGTAGTCGCGCGCCTTGGGCGGCGCTGCAACCGCGGCGGCGGGTGGGTTCTCCGTCGCGTCGATTCGGCTGATGTTGTGGTCACGCACGCCGGAGACATAGATGTCTTCGAGGATAAACTGCGCCAGCGGGCCGGACTGGCCGGTGGCATGGATGTTGACCGTCGGAATGCGGCGTTTCGGGTACAGGCCGCAGCGCAGGGTGCCGCCGCAGTCGATCACCGCCACGCCGATCTCTTCCGCCGGCGGTTCGCCCTCTTTGAAACCGTCGACGGCGGGCCAGCCGGTCAATTCGCTGAGGCGATCGACGATGGAAGGCCGGGTGCCGGCGGTGATGTACACCACTTTTTTGCCGGGCTCTATCGGCAGCTCCAGGGGGCCGCCCCAGCCGCTGGCGCCTTTTTCAATACGGATATAAGCACTCATGCTGCACTCCACGAATTAAAGTTGCACCTGGCGATCCAGACGGATGCCCATCTTGCGTTCAAACAGACTGGTGGTGAGATCGGTGACCCAGCCGCGGAAGAAGTTGGTGAACAGCCCCACCAGGAAATAGCTCACCGCCAACGGGCCGAGCGGCAGGCCGAGGGTGGTCAGGCCGCTGGCGATGCCGAGGTAAACGAACAGTTCGCCGGGGTTGATGTGCGGAAACAGGCCGTTCATCGAGTGGCAGCTGTAGGAGGCCGCCGCGTAGTAACTCGGCTTGTATTTCTCCGGCATGAAGCGCCCCAGGCTGAGGGTCATCGGGTTGCAGAAGACAAAGGTGCCGATCAGCGGCAGCAGCAGATAACGCGAAACGGGGTTGCCCGCGCAGCGCTGCGCCAATCGTTCGATACGTTCCTGGCCAACAAATTTGATCAGCGCGTTCATGATAACCAACAGGCTGATCAACAAGGGCAAAATGCCGGTCACCATGCCGACAAACACTTCACCGCCTTTCTGAAACAGGCCGATAAACCACTCGGCGCCGTGGGTGATTAGCTCAATCATTATGTTCTCCTGTAATGGACTGATATGGCCTGGAGCGAACGGCGGCTCTGTCGCCATGGGCCTTACAGTAGTCACTTTGTTGGGCTATTTGTTTTAAATAGATCACAATTTGAAAGATAAATATTTTATTTTGAAAGTTTAAAGTGAAAGAAAGAGAAGGTTAACGGTGCGTGAGGCGGGATAACGGGCACAAAAAAGCCCGGCGAACCGGGCTTTGGGACAGGCGGTCCGTCACATCAGGCGATGGTGACCTTCTTGTCCAGATAGGCGTCTTGCACGGCGTTGATCAGCGCCACGCCGTCTTTCATCGATTTCTTGAAGGCTTTACGCCCCAGGATCAGGCCCATGCCGCCGGCGCGTTTGTTGATCACCGCGGTGCGCACCGATTCCTGCAGATCGTTCTCACCGGCGGCACCGCCGGAGTTGATCAGCCCGGCGCGGCCCATGTAGCAGTTGGCCAGCTGGTAACGCACCAGATCGATCGGGTGATCGGTGGTCAGCTTGGTGTAGACGCGGTCGTCGGTGTAGCCGAATTTCACCGCGCGGTAGCCGCCGTTGTTTTCCGCCATTTTCTGTTTGACGATGTCGGCGCCGATGGTGGCGGCGATGTGGTTGGCCTGGCCGGTCAGATCGGCGCTGGAGTGGTAGTCCACGCCGTCCTTGTTGAACGCCGGGTTACGCAGATAGGCCCACAGCACCGTGACCATGCCCAGCTCATGCGCGCGCTCGAAGGCGATCGAGATCTCTTCGATCTGGCGGCGCGACTGTTCGGAGCCGAAGTAAATGGTGGCGCCAACCGCCACTGCGCCCATGTTGAACGCCTGCTCGACGCTGGCGTACAGGGTCTGGTCGTACTGGGTCGGGTAGCTCAGCGTTTCGTTGTGGTTGAGTTTGACCAGGAACGGAATTTTATGCGCGTAGCGGCGCGATACCGACGCCAGCACGCCGTAGGTGGAGGCGACGCAGTTACAGCCGGCTTCAATCGCCAGCTCGACGATGTTCTTCGGATCGAAATACAGTGGGTTGGCGGCGAACGAGGCGGCGGCGGAGTGCTCGATGCCCTGATCGACCGGCAGGATAGACAGATAACCGGTGCCGCCCAGGCGGCCGTGGTTGAACAGGGTTTGCATCGAACGCAGCACGCTGTTGGGGCGGTTGTTATCGATCATTACGCGGTCGACGAAGTCGGCGCCCGGTAGGTAGAGATTCTCGGCGGGGATAGTGGTACAGCGGTGTTGCAGCAGATCTTCCGCTTCCTTTCCTAGCAACTGCACAATATCAGTCATGATTCACTCCCGATTAAGCTTCTTCATACACCGGCAATACAAGGGTTTTTGACCACCGGCGTAGTAAAAAAGCGGTGATTGAAGCTGTAAAGCGATGCTACCGAACTTGATCCGGCAAGGACAAACAATAGATGCGATTGAGAGGAAATGCCATTGGCGTGGCCAAATACGCGGGGGCGATCGCCCCCGGCTTGCTAAGCGGTTGATTATTCGATCTCGAACCACTCGGTGTTCTGCAGGGCGATCGGGGTGATGGAGTAGATCATCTCCTGCAGATGATCGTGGATGGCGCGCTCCGCCGCCTCGGCATCGCGCGCTTTCAGCGCTTCGTAGATGCGGTAGTGCTGCTTGATCAGGCTCTCCGGCGGCGAGACTTCGCTCAGGCTGAGGAAACGCACCCGATCCATGGTGGCCTTGATGGTTTCGATGGTCTCCCACGCCAGCGGGCAGTCGGCAAACTGGGTCAACAGCTGGTGGAACTCGTCGTCCAGCGCCAAAAATTCGCGCGTTTGCCCGTTCTGCGCCGCCAGCTCTTGACGGTGCAGGTTATGCTCCAGCGTCATCAGCTGCGCCGGAGTGGCGCGCTCAGCCGCGCGGCGCACGATGGCGCATTCCACCGCTTGACGGATAAAGCGCCCGTCGGCCACGCGCTTGGCGGAAATCTTCATCACGAAGGTGCCGCGCTGCGGCAGGATCTGCACCAGACCGGCCTCCGCCAGCTTGATGAAGGCTTCGCGCACCGGCTGGCGCGAAACGCAAAAGCGGGTGGAGATCTCTTTCTCGGACAGCAGGGTGCCGGGGGGGATGGTGCAGTCGACGATATCTTTGCGCAGGAAGCGATAGATCTGCTGGTTGACCGGGACGTTGTTGGTGAGACTGTACGTTTCAGACATGGCGACAATCAGGCATCTGGCTGGAATTCGAATGCCACCATACTAGCAGATTATTGGTTGAGGGCGGGGGGATAAATCCACCCGCCGGGCAGGGTAACTCAGTGATGCCAATCCTGATACTCCTGCTTGCGCCGCTCTGGCGCGGTTTCCGGCATCAGGCTCAGGCCGAGGGCCGACACCGCGCCCAGCACCATCATGTAGCCGGCCAGCCCGTAGTAATGGCCGCCGGTCACCTGCAGGATCTTCACCGCCAGCAGCCCGAGAATGCCGCTGCCGATCAGCGAGCCGATCTGCCAGATCAGCGCGATGCCGCTGCAGCGCACGTGGGTGGGGAAAAGTTCCGGGAAGTAGGAGGCCTGCGGCGCGTAGCACATGCTGTGGCCGAAGGTCAGCACTACAATCATGGCGATCTGCGTCACCCAGAAATTATCGAAGTTGATCGCCATAAAGAACGGCACGATGCACACCACCTGCAGCAGCGCGCCGGCGATGTAAACCGGTTTGCGCCCCAGCCGATCGGAGAGGCGGCCCATCAGCGGAATGGCGAAAATCTCCAGCAGCACCGCCACGATCATCGCCTCCAGCAGAATGCTTTCGTTGAGGTGGTTGGCCTTACCGTAGGCCAGCACGATCACCGTGAACATGGCGAAGGCGCAGGCTTCGATCAGCTTGGCGCACACCCCTTTGGCGATAAGGCCGGGATAGCGGCGGGCCACTTCCACCACCGGCCGGCTCTCCACCGCTTTGGTGGCGCGGATCTGGGTAAACACCGGCGATTCGTCGATCTTCAGGCGAATAAACAGCCCGACCAGCACCAGCAGCAGGCTGAGCAGGAACGGAATGCGCCAGCCCCAGTCCAGCATCTGCGCCGGCGACAGCACGGCGGTCAGCAGCGCGAACAGCCCGGACGGCAGCAAGAAACCGGCAGGCGCGCCGATCTGCACCCAGCTGGCGTAGAAGCCGCGCCGCGGCGGCGGCGCATATTCGGCGGTCATCAGCACCGCGCCGGCCTGTTCGCCGCCGACGCCGAAGCCCTGCAGCACGCGGATAAAGATCAACGCGATCGGCGCCCAGATGCCGATCTGCTCATAGGTGGGCAGCAGGCCGATGCAAAAGGTGCCGAGGCCGACGATCAGGATGGTGATCACCAGCGCCTTCTTGCGGCCGACTTTGTCGCCGATATGGCCGAACACGATGCCGCCCAGCGGGCGCGCCAGGAAACCGACCGCGTAGGTGGCGAAGGCCGCCAGCGTGCTGATCAGCGGATCGGCGCTGGGGAAAAACAGCTGGCCGAAGAACAGCACCGCGGCGGTGCCGTAGGCGAAGAAATCATAGTATTCGGCGGCGGTGCCGATGGCCGACGCGCTGGCGACGCGCCGCAGCAGCGGTTGATTGCCGGTATTGACGGCATTATGCGTGGTGACGGTCATCGGAAACCTCCCGGTCGGTAAGCGGCAGAGCGGCGACGGCGGCTTTGGCCCCCCGGCTCAGCAGTTGGTGATAAGCGTGGCTGACGGCGTGGACGAAGTCAGGCGAATCGGGCAGATCGCGGCCGAAGACGCTGTCGAGTTGCAGCAACGCCAGGACGCGGGGCCGGCCTTCCTCGCTGTCGGCGACCAACGCGGCGAGGCGTTCGCGCAGCGGATCGCTGATGGCGATCGGCTCGCCTTGTTCATCGCGGCCGCCGACGTAGCGCATCCAGCCGGCGACGCCCAGCGCCAGGCAGTCAAAGCGGCTGCCGCGCGCCAGATGCCAGCGGATCGCGTCCAGCAGCCGTTGCGGCAACTTCTGCGTGCCGTCCATGGCGATCTGCGCGGTGCGGTGCTTCAACGCGCGGTTGCGGTAACGCTGCAGCAGCGAGTCGGCATACTGCGCCAAATCGACGTTCGGCACCTGCAGGGTCGGCGCCTGTTCCGACAGCATCAGGTGACGGGCGGCGCGGACAAAATCCGCATCCTGCATGCAATCGCCGACGTGCTGATAACCGGCCAGATAGCCGAGATAGGCGAGGAACGAATGGCTGCCGTTCAGCATGCGCAGCTTCATCTCCTCGTACGGCAGCACGTCGCTCACCAGTTCGGCGCCGACCTTTTCCCAGGCCGGGCGCCCCTGGGGAAATCGGTCCTCAATGACCCACTGGCTGAACGGCTCGCAGGCTACGCCGACCTCATCTTCGACGCCGCCCAGCCAGGTGCGCAACTGCCGGCGGGCCTCCGGCGTTACCGCCGGCACGATGCGATCCACCATGGTGGAAGGGAAGGCGACCTCTTGACGCACCCAGTCGGCCAGCGCCGGATCCTGCCGCTGCGCCAGTTCGACCAGCACCTGGCGCGTGACCCGGCCGTTGGCCGGCATGTTATCGCAGGACATCACGGCGAACGGCGGCAGCCCGTGTTCACGGCGCAGGCGCAGCGCCGCCAGCAGCAGCCCCGGCGCCGACTGCGGCTGTGCCGGGTGGGCGATATCATGCGCGATCGCCGGGTGTTCCGCCATCAGCCGGCCGCTGGCGGGGTGGTGGCAATAGCCCTTTTCGCTGATGGTCAGCGAGACGATGGCGATCTCGGGCTGCGTCAGGGCCGCCAGCACCGCCGCTAACCCGTCGGTTTGCAGGTGCAGCGCCTGGCGCACCACGCCGATGACCCGGCCCCGCCAGCCGTCGTCGTCCATCTCCGCCACCGAGAACAGCAGGTCCTGTTGCCGTAGATCGGCGATCTTTTGCTGGCCGTGCTGCATGCTGATTTCGCAGTAGCCCCAGTCACTGCCGTGCTCGCTGGCCAGCCTGTCGGCGTACATCGCCTGGTGCGCGCGGTGAAACGCACCGAAGCCGATATGCGCCATGCGCGGTTTCACGCGCTCACGTGCGTAGCCGGGCCGGATAACGGCGGCCGGCAGCGCGCTGTGGTCGGAAAGTCTCATGTTCAATGTCCCTGGAGAGGTAAGCAAAGGGGCGAAGCCGCCCCGTCTGGCGTTAGGGTTTTAAGATTTGCACGCCCGCCGTTGCGCGCGGCGCCTTGATCACCAGCAGCACCAGCAGCGCGCCCAGCGCGGCGACGCCGCCCGCCAGCATAAAGGCGCTGTCGAATTTGCCGGTGTTCTGCACGATGTAGCCGGTGGCGATCGGCCCGATGATGCCGGAGACGCTGCCGATCAAATGAATGAACCCGCTGGCGCCGCCGACCCGGGATTTATGCACCACGTCCTGGATGATCGCCCAGTAGAGAGCGCCGGTAATGTAGAGGAAGAAGATCGACACCGACATCAGCATCACCGCCGGCACCACGCTGCTGACGGTGCCCGCCAACGCCACGCACACCGCCGCCGCCAGCAGGCTGGTGACCAGCACGATCTTGCGTGACAGCAGCAATTTGCCGGTGATGTTGAAGATCTTGTCGGAAATATAGCCGCCGAGCGCCAGCCCGACGAAGCCGACGATCCACGGGATCATCGTGGTCAGGCTCATCTCTTTGATGTTCAGGTTGTGCGCCTGCACCAGATACGAGGGGAACCAGCTCAGGAAGAAGAACAGGATGTAGTTGTAGCAGAAGAAGGCGAAGGCGGTGACCAGAATGATCGGCTGCTTCAGGTAGTAACCCAGCCCGTGCGGAGCGTCGCTCAAGGCGCTTTCCTCGCCGAGATTTTCCTGTTTCAACCGTGCGATCAGCGCCCGTTCTTCGTTGCTGACGCGTTGGCTTTTCGCCGGGTTATCCGCCACCACGAAGAACCACACCAGCATCCAGACGATGCCGATGGCGCAGATGATCATAAACGCCGGCCGCCAGCCGAACGCCAGCGCCAGATAGCCGACGATCGGCCCGGCCACCGCGCCGCCCAAGGGCGAACCGGCGCTGAGCAGGCCCACGGCGGTCGCCGCCTGTTTCTTCGGGAACCAGCCGTTAATCATCTTGTTGGCCGAGGCGCAGATCGGCCCTTCGGCCATGCCGAACAGGACGCGCAGGATCAGCATTGAGTAAAAACCGGTGGCGATCGCCGTCATGCCGCAGAAGATGGACCACAGGCCGACCGCCACGCCCAGCACCAGCGTCGGGCCGAAGCGGTCGACCGCCAGCCCGCCGACGAAGTTGAAAATGGCGTAGCCGAAGAAGAAGCTGCCGAAGATCAGACCGAACTGTTCGGCGTTCAGCATCAGATCCTGTTCGATCATCGGCACGGTGATCGACAGCGCCACGCGATCGAGGTAGTTGATCATGTAGACCATGAACAGCAGGAACACGATGGTCCAACGCAGGTTTTTAAACATAAAGCACTCCACTGGGTGTCGTTTTAATCGTGATGCTTCGTTGTTTGCACGGGCGGCGGGCGCCGCCCCATGCCCCGATGCCGCCTTGGCGTTACTCGAACTGCAGCAGCACCTTGCAGCAGGTGCGCTGATCCCGCTCGAACATCTGCATCGCCCGTTCGACGTCGTCGGCGGGCACGCAGTGGGTGAGCAGCCGCTGCGGGTCCAGCTTGCCGTCCGCCATCCAGGCGATCACCTGCGGGAAGCGCGCGCTGTTCAGGCGCGAGGAGAAGATCGACAGTTCCTTGCTGGTGATGCTCTGCTGGGTCAGGGTGCAGGCGTCGCCGGAAAAGCCCATGATGCCGATGCGCGCCGCCGGCGAAGCCAGCGCGATCGCCTCCGGCAAAATGGCGGGATGGCAGGCGGCATCGACGATCAGCGTCGGCTGAATGCCTCGCTGCTGCAGCGCCTGCGGCAATGCGGCTTCGGCGTTGTTGAATACGACGTCGGCACCGTTTGCGCGCGCCATCTCCAGCCGCTCAGCGATACGATCGACGACCCACACCTGTTTGACGCCGTACACGCCTTTCAGCGTCTGGATTAGCGTGAGCCCCATCGGCCCGGCACCGTAGATCAGCGCGATGTCGTCGGGACGCGGTTGCAGATGGGCGGTGATATTGGCGGCGATGCTGAAGGGTTCGATCATCGCGGCGTGGCGATCGCTGATGGCCGACGGAACCGGGTAGGCATTGCGCGCCGGTACGCAGGCGTAGTCGCTGAAGCCGCCGTCGCAGTGCACGCCGATCACCTGCAGCGAGGTGCAGACGTTGGGGCGGCCGACCGAACAGGGATAGCAGTGGCCGCAGCTCACCACCGGGTCTACCGAGACGCGTTCGCCGAGGCGCGCCGGATCGACGCCTTCGCCCAGCGCATCGATCAGGCCGAAGAACTCGTGGCCGATCACCCGCGGGTAGCGGGCGAACGGGTTATGGCCGTGATAGATATGGACGTCGGAGCCGCAGATGCCGGCGAATTTCACCTTGACCCGCACTTCGCCGGCCGCCGGTAGCGGCAGCGCGCGCGTCTGGATCGCCAGGCGCCCGGGCTGTTCGATCACGACGCTGCGCATGGTGTTTACCAGTTCCATAAGGTGCCATCCTCCAGACGCGCGACCGGCAGGTAGGCCGGTTCATACGGGTAACGGGCCGCCAGCTTCTCATCGAACTCGATGCCGATGCCCGGCTTGTCGCCCGGATGCATATAGCCGTCGTCGAACGTCCAGCTGTGCGGGAACACTTCGAGCATTTGCTCGGAATAGCCCATGTATTCCTGCACGCCGAAGTTTGGCACCCACAGATCGAAGTGCAGCGCCGCCGCCATGCAGATCGGCGACAGATCGGAAGGGCCATGTGAACCGGTACGCACCTGATACAGTGAGGCGAAGTCGGCGATGCGCCGCATGCCGGTAATGCCGCCCGCGTGCGTCAGGGTGGTGCGGATGTAGTCGATCAGCTGTTCTTCGATCAGCTGTTTGCAGTCCCAGATGCTGTTGAACACCTCGCCGACGGCGATCGGCGTGACGGTATGCTGGCGGATGAGGCGGAAGCAGGCCTGATTTTCCGCCGGCGTCGGATCTTCCATCCAGAACAGGCGATACGGCTCGGCGCTTTTACCGAAGCGCGCCGCTTCGATCGGCGTCAGGCGGTGGTGCATGTCGTGCAGCAGGTGCTCGTTGAAACCGAACTTGGTGCGCACCGCGTCGAACAGTTTGGGGGTGAAATCGAGGTACTTTTCCGTCGACCACAGCTGCTCTTCCGGCCAGTCGCCCTTGGTGGCCGGCTCATAAGCCTGGCCTTTGCCCTTGGCCATGCCGTAAGTGGTTTTCATGCCCGGCACGCCGCATTGAACGCGGATCGCCTTGAAGCCTTGCTCTTTATGTTTGGCGTAGTCGTCGAGCACCTCGTCGATCGAGTGGCCGGTGGTGTGGCAATACACCATCACTCCCGAGCGCGAGGCGCCGCCCAACAGCTGATACAGCGGCATATTGGCGGCCTTGGCCTTGATGTCCCATAGCGCCATGTCGACGGCGGAAATGGCTGACATGGTCACCGGGCCGCGCCGCCAGTAAGCGCCTTTGTAGAAGAATTGCCAGAGGTCTTCGATCCGCTGCGCGTCGCGGCCGATCAACTGCGGGCAGAGGTGATCTTTCAGGTAAGAGGCCACCGGCAATTCGCGCCCGTTCAGCGTGGCGTCACCGAGGCCGATGATGCCGTCATCGGTGGTGATTTTCAGCGTGACAAAGTTGCGCCCCGGGCAGGTGACGAACACCTCGGCGTTGACGATTTTCATAACCTTCACATCCTGTAGCTGCGGAGAGATAGCGCGAAAATACGCCATGAACTAACTACCATACAAGTATGAATTAATGAATTTGCCGGAGAGGATCACATTTGATCGCGAGTGGAAGCGGATGAGCGGAGGGGAAGAAGCGGGGCGCAGCGGCTGCGCCCGACAAGGTCAGCCCAGCAGGGCGCAGTTAGGCGGCAGGCGGCATTCGATGGCCTGTGGCAACACTTCGATGCGAAAATGGCGGCCTTTGAGCGGTTCGCCGTCGAGGTTGAAAGTCATCTCATGCGGCGCGTCGATCTCGAGCCACGGCAGCGCCGCGCTGAGGATGCTGTTGCTCTCTTCGTCGTTGAACAGGGCGGCGACCAGCGCCGGCAGCAGTTCATCGGCGATCAGCAGGCGCAGCTGCAGCAGGCCGTCGTTGATCAGCGCGCTGGGGCACAGTTCCTGGCCGCCGCCGGCCTGTTTGCCGTTGCCGATGCCGATCACCAGCGCCTCGCCGGCCCAGCGGAAGTCCGGCCCGCGGATTTCACAGCGGTCGGCCTGCAGCGTATCCATGCGCAGCAGGCCGTGCACAAAGTAGGACACGCCGCCCAGCGCCGCCTTCAGCTTCTCCGGCGTTTCGGTGGTGATGCGGGTGCCGAAGCCGCCGGTGGCCATGTTGATGAAGTAGCGCTCGCCGTTGACCTTCGCCAGATCGATCGGCACTGAACGGCCCTTGATCGCCAGCTGCAGCGCCAGTTCGGGGGACGGAGGGATATTGCACGCCATGGCGAAGTCGTTGGCGGTGCCGAGCGGCAGGATGCCCAGCGCCGGCCGGTTGTGCGCCGGCAGCTGCACCAGCGCGGCGGCCACTTCGTTGATGGTGCCGTCACCGCCGCCGGCGACGACGGTGCCGACGCCGAGCTGCGCGGCTTCCGCGACATAGCGCGCGGCATCGCCGTGCTCCCAGGTGACGCGCACGTGCAACGTTATCTGTTCTTCGCGCAGCCGGTTGACCGCCTGACGCAGCTCTTCGTTACCGGCGCCTTTGCCGTTGATGATAAGCAGGGCGGACGTATGTGAGTGTTGAGGCATTGCCGATATCCTCCGGCGGAAAACCAAGAATGCCTCAAGATAAACCAGCTGCCGCCACCAGGCCATCAGAATATTCAGCTAATTCCGGTTATTTCCCGGCGCTCAGTGAATATGAAGCAATGCGAATTTATCTGAATTTTACGCGGAAATAAGCAAAGTGTTAAAGAAGCGAGGATTAATCGCTGTAGCGTTATTTATATATCGAAGCGGCGTGATTATTATTATTAAAACGGATAATGGGAATAAGTTATGGAAATTGGCGTGGTGGAAAAAAATAGGCGCACCCATAAAGAAAAAGCCAGCCCAAGGGAGATTGGGCCGGCTAAGGAGGTGGTTCCTAGTATTGCTATGCAAATATTTTCGTTGTTCGTTTTAAGCAGCGTGATAGTAACCAAGCTGCGCGCACATTGATGTGATCCAATTCTAATATTTGCTAAAAATCGCCGCCGAATGACGGCGATTCATTTTTATACCCCGGCGCTATTTTCTTCCGCCAAATTGCGGATCAGCAACGCATAATTGAGATCGATATCCTGCGGGATCGGCAAATAAACGATATGGCCGTTGCCCGGCGCCACCTCAATCGATTCGCCTTTCTTATTTTTCATGCTCTCGAGGGTGAACACCACGTTGCCGCCCGGTGTCATCATTTCGACGCTGTCGCCGAGCGCGAACTTATTCTTCACGTCGACTTCCGCCCAGCCATCACGGCGCACGCCGGTGAATTCGCCGACGAACTGCTGGCGCTCGGAGAGCGAGGAGCCGTAGTCGTAATTCTGCTGCGCTTCGTGCACGTGGCGGCGCAGGAAGCCTTCGGTATAGCCGCGGTGCGCCAAGCCTTCCAGCGTGGTGAGCAGGGTCGGATCGAACGGTTTGCCGGCGGCCGCGTCGTCGATGGCGCGGCGATAGACCTGAGCGGTGCGGGCGCAGTAGTAGAAGGACTTGGTGCGCCCTTCGATCTTCAGCGAATGCACGCCGAGCTGCGTCAGACGCTCCACGTGCTGGATGGCGCGCAGATCCTTGGAGTTCATGATATAGGTGCCGTGTTCGTCCTCGAAGGCGCTCATATATTCGCCTGGCTTTTGCGCTTCAGACAGCATGAACACCTTGTCGGTGGGCGCGCCGATGCCCAGCGTCGGCTCGACGGTTTGCACCGGGATCGGTTCGTGCAGGTGCACGATATTGCCGGTGTCGTCCTCTTTGCCTTCTTCCGCTTTGTACTGCCAGCGGCAGGCATTGGTGCAGGTGCCCTGATTGGGATCGCGCTTGTTGATGTAGCCGGACAGCAGGCAGCGGCCGGAGTAGGCCATGCACAGCGCGCCGTGGACGAAGATCTCCAGCTCCATGTCCGGCACTTCGGCGCGGATCTCGGCGATCTCTTCCAGCGACAGTTCGCGCGACAGGATCACGCGGGTCAGGCCCATTTGCTTCCAGAACTTCACCGTCGCCCAGTTAACGGCGTTGGCCTGCACCGACAGGTGGATGTCCATCTGCGGGAAGGCTTCGCGCACCATCATGATAAGGCCGGGATCGGACATGATCAGCGCATCCGGGCCCATATCGATAACCGGCTTCAGATCGCGCAGGAAGGTTTTCAACTTGGCGTTGTGCGGGGCGATGTTCACCACCACGTAGAACTTTTTGCCCAGCGCATGTGCTTCGTTGATGCCCTGCGCCAGATTCTCGTGGTTGAACTCGTTGTTGCGCACCCGCAGGCTGTAGCGCGGCTGGCCGGCGTAAACCGCATCGGCGCCGTAGGCGAAGGCGTAACGCATATTTTTCAGCGTGCCGGCCGGGGAGAGAAGTTCTGGTGTAAACATAGTGTGTCTCGGTCTGATTTCAGGTCAGCACCACGCCACCTGATGGCGCAGTAAAAGCGGGGGATTGTAGCCGCAGCGCGGCAAGAAATCAGCAGTTAACCGGATTTATTCAAGGGAGATTGATCCCGGTCAAACGGAAAACGCGCGGTGGCCGCCACCGCGCGGGTGAAACGGGGGATCAGGCGCTCAAATCGCGGATGTCGGTGGTCGGGCCGTTTTTTATCACCGACTGGATACCGTTTTTGGCCGCGCTTTCGGAGCTGTACATTTCGCTGACGCCGATCACCTGATGGTTCTTGGCCTTCAGCACAAAGTAGGGCTGATTGCTGGCGCTGTGCTTCAGTTCGTACTGCGCTTCGTGCGGTGAATTGGTCTGCACCGAGGCGATGCCGTTCTCCGCCGAGGCTTTGCTGGCATACATCTCGCTGGCCAGAATGATCTCGCCGTTACTGGCTTTCAGGTTGAAGTGGTACTGTCCGTTCTTTGCTTTTTTCAGCTCGTAATGACCGATTGCCATGGTTCTTCTCCTGTAGGTTCCGATTCGTGATGTAAGTGTAGCCAATCGCTTGAAAATCGGCGGCTAAACCTCACAGCAGCTTAGTTGAAAAAATGCGCAGTTTTTTTGCGCCGGCGCGGAGTTTTCGCCCGAGAGGCACAGCGCCGCACGGGAAGCTAAGGGAGAAGGCGTGATTGCGCAGTGCGCCGCATAACGAGGGGAACAGGGTGTCACCCCGTGAGATTGTGCGTTACTGTTTGGCCGTTTCGTCAATGTGGATGAAAAATGAGCGATACATCTTGGCATCGACACGCTACAGGCATATGCTTTGGCCTATGCCTGCTGTGGAGGTGTCGAGATGGAAAGGATCGCAAAGCTGTTTAAAAACGGCAGAAATCAGGCGGTGAGGTTACCGGTGGAATTTGAATTTGATACGGATCGTGTCTATATCCGTCGCGATCGGGAGGGCAACGTGATTTTATCCAAATATCCGGCAAAGCCGGACAGCTGGGCACCGCTGCTGAGCATTATCGCCCAAACGCCGGTGCCGCAAGAATTTCTTGGCGCGGAAGATCGTCAGCAAGGGGTGGCAGACCGCGATCCGTTCTCAGAGGAAGAGTAGGCGATGTACATGTTTGATACCAACACCGTCAGCCACTTGTTTCGGCAGCATCCGCAGGTGCTTAACGTCATGGAAAAGCTCCCGCCTTCTGCCGTATGTATTTCCAGCGTCACGGAGGCGGAACTGCTTTACGGTGTGGCTAAACGGCGGAACAAAGCGTTGCAAAGTATGGTCGAGGCCTTTCTTGCTGCAGTGACGGTCTATGCATGGGATAGCGAGGCCGCCCGTTGCTACGGTGAAATGCGGGCAACCATGGAGAGAAAGGGCAAAATCATGGGCGCGATGGATCAACTGATCGCCGCTCACGCGCAGAGCCGTGGCGCGACGCTGGTGACCAACGATCGCGCATTCGCCATGGTGCCCGGGTTAGCGGTTGAAGACTGGACGCGCTGATTTCCCCCTAAACCCCATTCATCAGCCGGCAGGGCTCGGCTTCCCAGCGGTAGCCCACGCCGTATACCGAGCGGATGAAGGATTTTTCCCCGTCGATCAGTTCCAGTTTGCGGCGCAGGTTTTTGATGTGGCTGTCGATGGTGCGGTCGGTGACCACCCGGTAGTCGTCGTACAGGTTGTTCAGCAGCTGCTCGCGTGAAAACACGTTGCCCGGCTGGCTGGCCAGCGTTTTCAGCAGGCGGAACTCCGCCGGCGTCAGATCCAATAACTGCCCCTGATAGCTGGCCTGGAAGCGCGGTTCATCGATGTGCAGCAGGTCATCTTCCCGCGCGTTCTCCTGCGGCCGATAGCTGCGGCGCAGGATGGTTTTCACCCGCGCCACCACTTCGCGCGGGCTGTAGGGTTTGCAGATGTAATCGTCGGCGCCGATCTCCAGCCCCAACAGGCGGTCAATCTCTTCAATTTTCGCCGTCACCATCACGATGGGCACGTCGCTGAAGCGGCGCAGCTCGCGGCACACCGTCAGGCCGTCGGCCCCCGGCAACATCAGGTCGAGCAAGATCAGCGCCGGCGGATGCTGGTGCACGGTCGGCACCACCTCATTGCCGTTGGTCAGCCAGCGGGTGGCGTAGCCCGCCGCCTGGAGATAATCCACCAGCAGTTGGCCCAGCTTGGGCTCATCTTCAACAATCATGATCTGCACGGGTTGATTCTGAATGTCCATCAGGGCGCCTTATTTTTTATCGGGGTAGCAAATTCTACTGTAATGCGCACGCCGCCTAAAGGCGAATGCTCGGCGCGGATTTTCCCGTCGTGCGCTTCCACGATGTTGTGGCAGATCGCCAACCCCAGCCCGGAACCGCCGCTGGCGCGGTTGCGTGAACCTTCCGCCCGGTAGAAACGTTCGAAAATGCGCGTCAGTTGCTGATCGCTGATGCCCGGCGCGCTGTCCTGCCAGTAAAGGAGCAGCCGCCCCGGCTGCTGCTCGACGCCGATCTCCAACCGGCCGCCGGCGTCGGTGTAACGCAGGCTGTTTTCCAGCAGGTTATTGAACAGTTGGTTCAGGCGATCGGGATCGCCGAACAGCGGCGCTTGCGCCGGCAGATGGGTGACGATCTCCAGCCCTTTGGCGCGGAAGCGTTCGCGGAAGGCGGCGACGGCGATCTGCACCAGGTGCACGCAGTCCACCGACGCCTTGCGATAGGCCAGCGCGCCGAGATCGGAGAGCGACAGCTGGTGCAGGTCGTCGACCAGTTTGGTCAGGGTGGATACCTCGGCCTGCAGCGAACTGAGCGACGCCGGCGTTGGCTGGCGCACGCCGTCCTGCAGCGCCTCCAGCTCGCCGCGCAGCACTGCCAGTGGCGTGCGCAGCTCATGTGATACATCGGCCATAAAGGCGCGGCGCATCTGCTCGTTTTTTTCCAGCGAGGTGGCCAACTGGTTGAAGTCGTGCGCCAGCCTGCCCAGTTCATCCTGGCTGCTGACCGCCACGCGGGTGGTGAAATCGCCCGCCGCCAGGCGGTGGGTGCCCGCCACCAGGCGCTTGACCGGGGCCAGCATGCCGCGCGACAGCAGCCAGGTCACCGCCGCCGCCAACAGGGTGGAGAGCGCGACGATAATCCAGCTGGTGCGCCGCTGCTGGCGATCGAAGTTGATGTCGGTATTGCGCGTCAGGCGCTCGACCGGGGTGGTGAGCACCCAGCCGACGATCTCGTTGTTGTAGCGGATCGGGTGGCGCGGCCCCTCCTTCGGCAAGGGGCCCGAATGCCCGACCAAGCGGTTGAACTGGCTGTCCACCACCCAAAACTGGGTGCGCCACCCCTTGGGCGGCAGATTGTGGCTGCTGTCGCTATTCTGCTCGAACGAACGCATGATCTGGTAGACCACCTGATCGTTGTTGCGCAGGAATATCCAGTTGCCATGATGGCTGTACTGTTCCTCCAGCGCTTCGCTAAGCATGTTGATGCGCTGCTCGTTGCTGCTCTTGATGTAATCGATAAAGCCGCGCTCAAAGCTGACACGGACCCCCCAATGCATGGTGATCAACACCAGCATGCAGGTAGCGAAAATGGCCAGGAACAGTTTTCCGGTAATGCCTATCCTCATTGCAACCTCGTTGAGCCGGTACCCGGCTCTTTGGTCAGCGTGCGGTTGGGCGCGCTATCGGCCGGCACGCGCGCGAAGGCGAGCGCGGGCAGAGCGATAATCAACGCCATACAGCAGTAGCTGTAAATGAATGCGCTGTGGATGGCCGGGCTATCGGCCACCACCTGGTGATGGGCGAAGCTGCCGATCAAGATGCCGGCGACGCTGACGCCGAGGCTCATCGACAGCTGCATGACCATCGACAGCAGGCTGTTGCCGCTGCTGGCCAGCCGGTCCGGCAGATCTTTCAGCGTCAGAGTGTTCATCGCCGAGAAGCGCAGTGAGTTGATCATCCCCTGGAAGAACAGCACCACCGGCAGCAGCCACAGCCAGCCGAGCATCGCCGCCAGCAGGAAGCTCAGGCTGACCAGCGCCAGCAGCAGCGTGGCGGCCACCAGCACGTTGCGGTAGCCAAAGCGGTTGACTACCTGCACCACGATGCGCTTCATGCCCATGCTGCCGATGATCATCGGGATCATCATCAGCCCGGCGTGGAACGGCGTGAAACCCATGCCCACCTGCAGGAACAGCGGCGTCATGAACGGCAGCATGCCGCTGCCGATGCGCCCCAGCAGGCTGGCCAGCAGCCCGATTTTGTAGGTCGGGGTGCGAAGCAGCCGCAGCGAGAACAGGGCGCGGCTATTGCCGTAGGCATGCCAAACATACCCCAACAGCGCCGCTGCGCCCAGCGCCACCAGGCCGGCGATGGCGCCGCCGGACAGCCCCATGCCTTTATGGCCGTCGAGCGCCAGCGTCAGCGACGCCATGCCGATCGCCAGCAGGATAAAGCCGCTGAGATCGAAGCGGCGGGTCTGCATTTGGTAGTTGGGCATCAGCAGCAGCGTGGCGATGGCGCCCACGATGCCCACCGGAATATTGATCAGGAAAATCCAGTGCCAGCTGGCGTATTGCACCAGGAAACCGCCCAGCGCCGGCCCCATCAGCGGGCCGATCTGGCCCGGCAGCGTCACGAAGGTCATCGCCGCCATGTACTGCTCGCGCGGCACGATCTTCATCACCGTCAGGCGCCCGACCGGCACCATCATCGCGCCGCCGACGCCCTGAAGCACGCGCGAGGCGATCAGCTCGTTCAGGGTTTCCGAACGGGCGCAGAGGAGGGAGCCGAGGGTGAACAGCACGATGGCGCTGAAAAACACCCGCTGTACGCCGACTTTGTCCGCTAGCCAGCCGCTGGCCGGCAGCGTCACCGCCACCGTCAGCACATAGGAGACGATCACCGACTGCATGCGCAGCGGGTTCTCCCCCAGGCTGGCGGCCATTGAGGGCAGGGCGGTGTTGACGATAGTGGTATCCAGCGTCTGCATAAAGAAGCCGAATGCCACTATCCAGAGTTGCCAGCGTACCGTGGCGGCGTGTTTCATCAACATCAGTCGGCCATTAATGGGGCAGCGGAGCCAGTTGCTTGTTGCGGCGGAACTTCGCCTGCAGCCGGTCGAAGTAAAGGTAGACCACCGGGGTGGTGTACAGCGTCAGCAGCTGGCTCATCACCAGGCCGCCGGCGATGGTGATGCCGAGCGGCTGGCGCAGCTCCGCGCCGTCGCCGCTGGTCAGCACCAACGGCAGCGCGCCGAACAACGCCGCCAGCGTGGTCATCATGATCGGCCGGAAACGCAGCAGGCTGGCCTGGAAAATCGCCTCGCGGGCGCTGATGCCGCCGTTGCGCTGCGCTTCGAGCGCGAAGTCGACCATCATGATGGCATTTTTCTTCACGATGCCGATCAACAGCATGATGCCGATCAGCGCGATCAGGCTGAACGGCGCGCCGAACAGCTCAAGCGCCAGCAGCGCCCCCACGCCGGCGGAAGGCAGCGTGGAAAGGATGGTCAGCGGATGGATATAGCTCTCATACAGCACGCCGAGCACGATATACACCGTGGCGATCGCCGCCAGGATCAGGATCAGCTGCGACTTCAGGGTGTCCTGGAACACCTGGGCGGTGCCGGCGAACGCGCCGCGCACCGTGGACGGCACGCCGAGCTGAGTCATGGTGCGCTCTATCGCCGCGGTGGCGTCCGACAGGCTGCCGCCGTCCGGCAGGTTAAAGGAGACGGTCGAGGCGGCGGACAGCCCCTGATGGTTGACCGACAGCGGCGCGTTGGCCGGCCGCCAACTGGCGAAGTAGGAGAGCGGTATCGCTTTGCCTTCGTTGTTGATGATGAACATTTTGTCCAGCGAGCTCACGTCCTGGGTGTAGGGCGGCGCCACTTCCATCACGACTTTATATTGGTTGAGCGGTTGGTAGATGGTCGAAATCTGTCGCTGGCCGAAGGCGTTGTTCAACAGGTTGTTGGCGTCGGACACCGAAATGCCGAGGCGCGCCATGGTTTCGCGATCGTAGACCAGATCCATCTCCGAGCCTTTATCCTGCTGATCCGAGTTGACGTCCGCCAGCTCGGGCAATGCGGCCAGCGCGGTGCGGATCTTCGGCTCCCATTCGCGCAGCGCGGCGAGATCGTCCGCCAGCAACGTATATTGGTAGCTGGCGTTGGCCTGCCGGCCGCCGACGCGGATATCCTGCACCGCCATCAAAAACAGGCTGGCGCCCGGTTCTTTGGCCAGGCGGGCGCGCAGGCGGGCGATCACTTTCTGCGCGTCGTCGCTGCGTACCGACAGGGGTTTCAGTGAGATGAACATCGAACCGCTGTTGGTGCGCGAACCGCCGGTAAAACCGGTGACGTTTTCCACGTCCGGATCTTCGCGCACGATTTTCATGAAGTCTTCCAGTTTGCCGCGCATTGCCTGGAACGAAATGCTTTGGTCGGCCTGAATAAAGCCCATCAGACGCCCGGTATCCTGTTCCGGGAAGAAGGTTTTCGGGATGCTGATATACAGCCAGACGTTGAGCGCAACGGTGGCGAGGAACACCGCCAGCACCCAGCGAGAGTGGCCGAGCACCCAGTTCAGCGAGCGCCCGTAGCCCTGCTGCAGCGCCAGCAGCATTTTGCCGAAGCCGCGCGCCCGCCGCTGCGAACGCGGCGGCTGGTGGCGCAACAGGTAGGCGCACATCATCGGCGTGAGCGTCAGCGAGACGATCAGCGACAGCCCGATCGACACCGACAGGGTGACGGCGAACTCGCGGAATAGCCGGCCGGGCAGGCCTTCCATCAGCAGCAGCGGGATAAACACCGCCACCAGCGAAACGCTCATCGACAGCACGGTGAAACCGACCTCCCGCGCGCCCAGCAGCGCGGCGTTGATCGGTTTCATGCCGGCCTCGACGTGGCGGGAAATGTTTTCCAGCACTACGATGGCGTCGTCCACCACAAAGCCGGTGGCGATGGTCAGCGCCATCAGCGACAGGTTGTTGAGGCTGAACCCGCACAGATACATGGCGGCGAACGAGCCGATCAGCGATACCGGTACGGCGACCGCCGGGATCAGCGTGGCGCGCCCGGAGCGCAGGAAGATGAACACCACCAGGATCACCAGCCCGATGGCGATCGCCAGCGACTGTTCCACCTCGGCCAGCGACGCGCGGATGGTCGGCGAACGATCCTGCGCGACGTTGAGTTGAATCGAGGCCGGGATATTCTCCTGCAGGGCGGGCAGCTCGGCGCGAATGCGATCGACGGTTTCGATGATGTTGGCGTCCGGCGCGCGGCTGATGGCCAGAATGATCGCCGGTTTGGCGTCGGTCATCCCGGCGTTGCGCACGTCTTGCACCGAGTCTTTGACCTCGGCCACGTCGGCTAAACGCACCGCCGAGCCGTTGTTGTAATGAATGATCAGCGGACGATAAGCATCGGCGGTTTTCAGCGCGTCGTTGGCCTGGATCTGCCAGCGCTGCTGCGGGTTTTCCACGGCGCCCTGCGGGCGGCGCACGTTGGCGTTGGCGATGGCCTGCCGTACGGTGTCCAGCGACACGCCCTGATTGAACAGCGCCGAAGGGTTCAGCTCCACCCGCACCGCCGGCAGCGAGCTGCCGCCGACGGAAACGTCGCCGACGCCCTCGGTCTGGCTGATCTTCTGCGCCAGCTGGGTGGAGGCGAAATCGTAAAGCTGCCCCTGACTGTAGGTGTCCGAGGTCAGCGTCAGGATCATGATCGGCGCGTCGGATGGGTTGACCTTGCGGTAGCTGGGGCGGCTCGGCATGCCGGTCGGCAGCAGGCTTTGCGCGGCGTTAATCGCCGCCTGCACGTCGCGCGCGGCGCCGTTGATGTCGCGATCGAGATCGAACTGCAAAATGACCCGGGTACTGCCGAGCGAGCTCATCGACGTCATTTCGTTAACCCCGGCGATGCGGCCTAGCGCGCGCTCCAGCGGCGTCGCCACCGAGGACGCCATGGTTTCCGGCGAGGCGCCCGGCAGCGACGCGCTGATCGAAATCACCGGAAAATCCACCTGCGGCAGCGGCGACACCGGCAGCAGGCGAAAGCCGATCGCGCCGCTGATGGCGATGGCCAGCGTCAGCAGGGTAGTGGCCACCGGCCGGTGAATGAACAGGGCGAAGAATTTCACGGCAGCTCCTGCGTATCCGGCTGGCGATGCGTGTTGCGCGCCAGTTTGTCAAACAGCAGGTAGATCACCGGCGTGGTGAACAGCGTCAGGATCTGGCTCATGATCAAACCGCCGACCATACAGACGCCGAGCGGATGCCGCAGCTCCGCGCCGACGCCGGTGCTCAGCATCAGCGGCAGCGCGCCGAGCAGGGCTGCCAGCGTGGTCATCAGGATCGGCCTAAAACGCAGCAGGCAGGCCTGATAGATGGCGTCGCGCGGCGATAAGCCCTGCTCGCGTTCCGCCGCCAGCGCGAAGTCGATCATCATGATGGCGTTCTTCTTCACGATGCCGATCAGCAGGATGATGCCGATGATGGCGATCACGTCCAGCTCGCTGCCGGCCATCATCAGCGCGAGCAGCGCGCCGACCCCGGCGGTCGGCAGGGTGGAGAGGATGGTGACCGGATGAATGAAGCTTTCATACAGCACGCCCAGCACGATGTACATCGCCACCACCGCCGCCAAAATCAGCCACAGCGTGCTGCCGAGCGCCGCCTGGAAGGCCAGGGTCGCCCCCTGGAATTGGGTAGTGATGTCCCTTGGCATGTTGAGATTTTTTTCCGCCTGGGTGACCGCGTCCACCGCCTCGCCGAGCGAGTAGCCGTCGGCGACGTTGAACGAAACGGTGGCCGACGGGAACTGATCGAGATGGTTGACCGACAGCGGGCCGAAGCGCTCTTCGATTTTGGCGATGGCGCTCAGCGGCACCACGGCGCCATCGTTGCCGCTCAGACGGATCTCATTGAGCGCCGCCAACCCCGGTGTCGCGCTGACGTCGTGCTCCAGCACCACGCGGTATTGGTTGGCCTGGGTGTAGATGGTGGAGATCAGGCGCTGGCCGAACGCGTTGTACAGCGCATTGTCCACGTCGCTCATGGTGACGCCGAGGCGGGAGGCCGAATCGCGATCGACGTTGACGTAGGCCACCAACCCCTGATCCTGCCAGTCGCTGGTGACGTCCGCCAACTGCGGGGTTTGTTTCAGCTCATCCATCAGCTGCGGCACCCATAGGCTGAGATCGTCCAGCGACATCGCCTGCAGGGTGAACTGGTACTGGGTGCGGCTGACCTGGGTATCGATGGTCAGATCCTGCACCGGCTGCAGGTACAGCTTCACGCCGGGAAACTGCGCCGTTTGCTGCTGCAGGCGGCTGATGATCGCCGGAATGCGGTCGCTGCGTTCGCTCAGCGGCTTCAGGTTGATCTGCAACCGGCCGCTGTTGAGCGTGGCGTTGCTGCCGTCGACGCCAACGAACGAGGTCAGGCTTTCCACCGCCGGATCCTTGAGGATCTGCGCTGCGACCTGCTGCTGGCGCTCGGCCATGTTGCTGAACGAGACGCTCTGCGGCGCTTCCAGCGTGCCCTGAATGATGCCGTTGTCCTGCACCGGGAAGAAACCTTTCGGGATCAGCAGATACAGCAATACCGTCAGCGCCAGGGTGCCCACGGCCACGCCGAGCGTCAGCCAGGGATGGTTAAGCACCGTTTTCAGCCACTGGCCGTATCGCGCGATCACCCGCTCGAAAAAGCGTTCGGAGGCGGCGGAAAAACGGTTCTGCTTGCGCAGCGATTCGTGGCTGAGCATGCGCGCGCACATCATCGGCGTCAGCGTCAGCGACACCACGGCGGAAATCAAAATCGCCACCGCCAGCGTGACGGCGAACTCGCGGAACAGGCGGCCGACGATGTCGCCCATGAACAGCAGCGGGATCAGCACCGCCACCAGCGAGAAGGTCAGCGAGATGATGGTGAAGCCGATCTCGCCGGCCCCTTTCAGCGCGGCGTCGAGCGGTTTTTCCCCTTTCTCGATGTAGCGCGAGATGTTCTCGATCACCACGATGGCGTCGTCCACCACGAAGCCGGTGGCGATGGTCAGCGCCATCAGCGTCAGGTTGTTGATGGAGAAGCCGAGGAAGTACATGGCGGCGAAGGTGCCCACCAGCGACAGCGGCACCGCCACGCTGGGGATAATGGTCGCCGGCACGTTGCGCAGGAACACGTAGATCACCATCACCACCAGCGCGACTGCCAGCAGCAGCTCGAACTGCACGTCGCTGACCGAGGCGCGGATGGTGGTGGTGCGATCGGTCAGCACCTTGACGTCGACCGACTTGGGCAGGCTTTTAATCAGCGTCGGCAGCATTTCGCGGATGCTGTCGGCGGTGGTGATGACGTTGACGCCGGGCTGGCGTTGGATGTTCAGCACGATCGCCTGCTGCTTGTTGGCCCAGGCCGCCAGCCGGGTGTTTTCCGCCCCTTGTTCGATGGTGGCGATATCCTGCAGGCGGATCGCCGCGCCGTTCTGATAGGCGACGATCAGCTGGCGATAGTCGTCGGCAGATTTCATTTGGTCGTTGGCGGACAAGGTGACCGATCGGGTCGGGCCGTCAAGGCTGCCTTTCGCCGAGTTGACGTTGGCGTTGCTGATGGCGGCGCGGATGGTTTCACTGTCCAGGCCATAGGCGGCGACCGCCGCGGCGTTCAATTTTACGCGCACCGCCGGGCGTTGGCCGCCGGCCAGGGTCACCAAGCCGACGCCGGTCACCTGAGAAATTTTTTGCGCCACGCGGGTTTCCACCATGTCTTCTACCTGCGTCATCGGCATGGCGGTGGAGGTCACGGCCAGCGTCAGGATCGGCGGATCGGCGGGGTTAACCTTGCTGTAGATCGGCGGGTAGGGCAGATCGTTCGGCAGCAGGTTGGTGGCGGCGTTGATCGCCGCCTGCACTTCCTGCTCCGCGACGTCGAGCGGCAGCGCCAGCTGGAACTGCAGCGTCACCACCGAGGCGCCGCCGGCGCTTTGCGACGCCATTTGCTTCAGGCCGGACATCTGGCCGAACTGGCGTTCCAGCGGCGCGGTAATGGCGGAGGTCACCACGTCCGGGCTGGCGCCGGGGTATAGCGTCACCACCTGGATGGTGGGGTAATCCACCTCCGGCAGGGCGGACACCGGCAGCGCGCGATAGCCGATAATCCCCGCCAGCAATATCGCCACCATCAGCAGCGTGGTGGCGACCGGGCGCAGAATAAACAGGCGGGACGGACCGCCGCCGGCGTTGGGAGGCATCACCTGCATCAGGACTTCCTCTGAACGTCAGGTTCGCGCTTGGGGTTGGCCGCCGCAGGCGCTTCGCTCGGCGCGAGCACTTCCACCTGCATGCCTTCGGTCAGGCGATCGATGCCGTCGGTCACCACCCGATCGCCGGCGTTGAGGCCGGCGCTGATCACCACCTGCCGGCTGTCCTGCACGCCGGCGGTGACCCGATGTTTGCTGACCTTGTTGTCTTCGCCGAGCGTCCAGACGAAGTTGCCCTCGTTGCCCATCTGCAGCGCGGCGGTCGGGATCACCACCGCGTCGTGCAGGGTATCCACCTGCAGCCGCGCGTTGACGAACTGGTTGGGGAACAGCGCGTCATCTTCGTTGGTGAAACGCGCTTTCAGCTTGATGGTGCCGGTGGCGGTATCAATTTGGTTGTCCAGGCTCAGCAGCGAACCGGTCGTCAGCTTGTTCTGGTTGGTGCGATCCCAGGCTTCGACGCTCACCGGCCCGGCTTTTTGCGCCTTGAGCAGATCGGCGATGTTGCCTTCAGGCAGCGTGAACACTACGTCGATCGGGTGCGTCTGCGTGATGACCACCAGACCGGTGGTGCTGCCGCTGGTGACATAGTTGCCGACGTCGACCAGTTTCAGGCCGACGCGGCCGTCGATTGGCGCAGTGATGCGGCTGTAGGTGATCTGCAGTTTGGCGCTGTCGACCGCGCCCTGATCGGCCTTGATCGCGCCTTCGGTCTGCTGCACCAGCGAGGCCTGCGTATCCAGCTCCTGACGGGAAACCAGATTGGTTTTCACCAACTGCTGATAGCGCGCCAGATCGCGCCGGGCGTTGGCCAGCGTGGCCTGATCTTTTGCCAACTGCCCCTGAGCCTGGGTCAGCTGCACCTGGAACGGCCGGGGATCGATCTCCGCCAGCAGATCGCCGGCTTTGACCTGCTGGCCTTCGGTAAAGTGGATCGCCATCAGTTGGCCATCGACCCGGCTGGTGACGGTCACGGTATTGGCGGCGGTGGCGGTGCCCAAGCCGGAAAGATAGCGCGGCACGGTTTGTTGCGTGGCTGTCGCCGCCTGCACCGGCGACATCGGCGCGCCGCGTCTGCCGCCCGCCGCGCGGCCCGCTCCCGTTTTACCGGCGGCCTGGTGCGCGCCCGGCGTCGTCCCGGCGGTCGGTTGAACGGCGCTGAAATGGCGCCAGGCCAGAACGGCGACGATGATCGCAATCGCCGCAGCCAGCAGGCGCAGCAGCAGGGAACGACGTTGGGGTTTTGCATTCATGGTGGTGAAAATTCTCTCCAAAAGGCAGGGGCGCGGGCACTCATTGCCACAAAAATGACACTCCTTACAGGATACTAGTTTAGCCAGCGAAGACGGCATAAAAATGAAGGAAATATGGAGGAACCGTCAGCATTGTCTTAATAAGTGGGTGATTTGCGCGTGCTATGTTTATAAGTGATTTATTCCGGCTTATAGCCAATACGTTTTAACGATTTCCTGCATTTGGCGCTAATAATTAACAGGCAAATCATTTAACCCATGGAGCCTTTGTGATGAGCAAGAAACAACTGGGCCGTTCGGGCATTCAGGTGCCGGCGTTGACCTTTGGCGGCAACGTGTTCGGCTGGACGGCGGATCAAGCGACCTCGTTCAGTCTGCTGGATGCGCTGGTGGACAATCAGCTCAACTTTATCGATACCGCCGATGTCTATTCCAGCTGGGCGCCGGGCAACCGGGGCGGCGAATCGGAAACCGTCATCGGCGAATGGCTGAAGAAGAGCGGCAAGCGCGACCAGGTGATCATCGCCACCAAGGTGGGCAAACCGATGGGCGAAGGCAAACAGGGGCTGTCGCCGCGCTATATTCAGCAGGCGGTGGAAGATTCGCTGCGCCGTCTGCAAACCGATTATATCGATCTCTACCAGTCGCACGACGATGACCGCGATACGCCGCTGGAAGAGACGCTGGCGGCGTTCGATGCGCTGATCAAAGCCGGCAAGGTGCGGGCGATCGGCGCCTCCAACTATCAGGCGGATCGCTTGGAAGAAGCGCTGCGGGTGAGCGAGAACAACGGATTGGCGCGCTACGAAACCCTGCAGCCGGAGTACAATCTGTATGCGCGCGAAGGGTATGAAGCCGAGCTGGAAGGCGTGGTGCAGCGCCACGGGCTCGGGGTGATCAATTTCTTCGCGCTGGCCAGCGGTTTTCTGACCGGCAAATACCGCAGCAAAGCGGACGAGGGCAAAAGCCAGCGCGGCGATCGCATCGTCGAACGCTACCTGAACCCGCGCGGTTTCCGCATTCTGGCGGCGCTGGATCAGGTGGCGGGCAAACACGGCAGCTCCCCGGCGCAGGTCTCGCTGGCCTGGCTGATTGCGCGCCCGAGCATCACCGCGCCGATCGTCAGCGCCACCTCGTTGCCGCAGTTGGATGAGTTGGTCAGCGCCACCCGCCTGACGCTGGATGCGGACGACATTCAGACGCTGAACCACGCCAGCGCTGAGTAAAAGCCGCCGGCGATTTTGCTCTATGCTGAAGGGGTCAATATGACTTATTCAGGAAACTGCAATGTCTGGCGATATCATCAACGACCTCGCGGCGCTGGAACAGCTTTACGGCAAACCCGCCGCGCCCTCGGTTTTTAAAGAAGTCAGCTATATCCACCCGGCGTACCGTCCGTTTATCGAGGCGGCGCCGTTTGCCGCCCTCTCGACCGTCGGGCCGGACGGCATGGATGTCTCCCCGCGCGGCGATCCGGCCGGTTTTATCCAGATCGAAGACGAGAAAACCCTGCTGCTGCCGGACCGGCGCGGCAATAATCGCATCGATAGCCTGCGCAATATCCTGCACGATAACCGGGTGGCGCTGCTGTTGCTGATCCCCGGCATCGGCGAAACGCTGCGGATTAACGGGCGGGCGGAGATCGTGGTGGCGCCGGCGGTGTTGCAGCGCTTCGCCCACCGCAACCAGCTGCCGCGTTCGGTGCTGCGCATTCGGGTGGAGGCGGTGTTCTTCCAGTGCAGCCGGGCGATCTTGCGTTCGGGGTTGTGGGAAGAGGGCCGCCGCCTCGAACGTTCGGCGCTGCCCAGCCCCGGCCAAATCTTGGCCGCGGTGAGCCAAACGCGCTTCGACGGTGAGGAGTACGATAGCGCGCTGCCGCAGCGGCTGAAGGATACGCTGTATTAATCGCCGTGGCGTTCGCGCCACGTTTGCCGGTTCAGCCGGTACAAGACGTGCTGTTGCAGCGGATGGCCCGCCGGCAGACGCGGGTGCAGGAAGGTTTCGCCGTCGAAGCGCATGCCGATGCGCGTCATCACCCGGCGCGACGGCTGGTTATCTTCGGCGGTGAAGGACACCACTTCCGGCAAGTGCAGCGTGTCGAAGGCGCACGCCAGCGCGGCGCGCGCCGCCTCAGCGGCGTAGCCGTTGCCCCAGTGGGCCGCCGCCAACCGCCAGCCAATCTCCACGCAGGGGGCGCAAGGCAGGTCGTCGCCCGGCCGCGCCAGCCCGACAAAACCGATAAAGGGCGCGCCGCTTTTCACTTCCACCGCCCACAGCCCCCAGCCGTGTTGTTGCATGAAGGCGCGGATGCGTTCGGCCTGCGCGCGGCTTCCCTCGGCCGTCATCGGCGCCGGGAAATAGCGCATCACCTGCGGATCGGCGTTGAGCGCGGCGAAGGCCGGCAGATCGTCATCACGCCAGGGGCGCAGCCGCAGCCTGGCGCTGTCGAGGGTAAGGATGGTCGACATGATGCATAGCCTCCAATGAACAAGGGCGCGGCGAGCCGCGCCCGTGGGCAGTCAACGGAACAGCGTTTGCGCCCAGCGCGCCAGCCCGGCGGTGACCGAGCCGAAGTCGTTGCCGCCGACGATCGGAATGCCCGGCAGCTGCTGTTGCAGCGCGGCGCGCAGCAGGGGTGAGCGCGCGCTGCCGCCGGTCAGGTAGATCACCTGCGGCGCGGTCTGGCTGCTGGCCAGCGCGGCGCTGACCTGCTCCTGGATGCGCATCAACGGCTGCGAGATGGCGTCGGCGAGCTGAGCCTGGCTGATGTTCTCCGCCAGATCGGCCTGCACGAAATTGAGCGGCGCGCTGATGGCCGTTTGGCCGGACAGGGCGATCTTACTCTCTTCTGCCGCCCGCACCAGTCGGTAGCTCAGGCGCTGCTGGTACACTTTCAGCAGGCGTTTCACCTTTTCCGGCTCCGCCGCGTCGAGGATCAGATCGCGCAGCACGCGGCCGTTGGCGGCGCTGTAGAAATCGTTTTGCGCCGGCACGTCGTTGGTCGCCACCGCGTTCCAGTAAGGCAGCGCCGGCAGGGCGATGCCCTTCGCGGTTTCGCCGCCGAGGCCGAACAGCGGCATCAGCTGTTTGAAGGCCAGCATGATGTCCAGATCGTTACCGCCGACCCGGCAGCCGCTGTGGCCCAGCAGGCTCTGCTGGCGATCGGCGCGGTCGCGCCACTGCGGCCCCATCAGCAGCACCGAGCAGTCGGTGGTGCCGCCGCCGATGTCCACCACCAGCACGGTTTGCTCTTCGCTCAGCGTCGCCTCGAAGTCCAGCCCCGCCGCCACCGGCTCGAACTGGAATTCAATGTCCTTGAAACCGGCGCGTTCGGCGGCGCGCTGCAAAATGCCCTGCGCCTGCCGGTTGGCTTCGTCGCCGCCGATGCCCTGGAAGTTGATCGGCCGGCCGATCACCGCCTGATCGATGCCGGTCTGCAGCACATTTTCCGCCTGGCGTTTGATGTGGAACATCATGGCGCACACCAGGTCTTCGAACAGCGCGATCTGCTGCGGCTTCAGGCCGTTGGCGCCGAGGAAGGATTTCGGCGAGCGCACGAAGTACACCTCTTCCGGATCTTCCATGTAGTGCGCCAGCGCCTGCAGGCCGAACAGCACGCTGTCGCCGTTGACCGGAATGTCTTCTTCGCGGTTGTAACTGATGGCGCGGCGCAGCAACTGCTGGTTTTCTTCGCTGCCGGTCGGGATCTGCCAATGGCGGTGCAGGCATTCGCTCACCGCTTCACGGGTCGGCGCGCACAGCATCGAAGGCAGATACGGCGCGTTGTTTTCCAGCGTCAACAGCTCGGGGCCGTGGTCGCGCATCACTGCAACGGAACAGTTGGCTGTCCCGTAGTCGAATCCAATAAACATCTCTTTTTTGTCCCCATGCCAATGAAGGGGGGCGACTTTACCCGAGACGGGGCCGGCGGGCAATGCGCCAATGCGCGAGTGTCGAAAAATTTAGCTGGCGCGGCGGCGGCGTGCTTAACTTAATGTCCGAATTCCGCACGTCAGCACGCCAGCCGAGCCCCATAATGCAGAAAAAACCGAACCCGAGCGTTGCCATGAATACCCAACAGCAAGCGTTGTACGACGCGCTGCGCGCGCGTGACCGCAAATTCGACGGACGCTTTTTCGTCGGCGTCTCTTCAACCGGTATCTATTGCCGTCCGGTGTGCAGCGCCCGCACGCCGAAGCGGGAAAATTGCACCTTTTATCCGAGCGCGGCGGCGGCTGAACTGGCGGGGTTTCGCCCCTGCCTCAAATGCCGGCCGGAGCTGGCGCCCGGCCTGGCGCTGATCGACCTGGGCAACCGCTATGCGCAGGTGGCGGTGCAGCTCATCGAGCAGGGCTATCTGTCCGAACACAGTTGCGAAGCGCTGGCGGCGCGGCTGGGCATTTCCGATCGCCATCTGCGGCGCATCTTCGCCGAACAGTTTGGCGCCTCGCCGATCGATTACGCGCAGTCGCACCGGTTGCTGCAGGCCAAGCGCCTGCTGGCGGACACCGATCTGCCGCTCAGCGAAGTGGCGTTCGCCGCCGGTTTCGGCAGCCTGCGGCGTTTCAATGAGCTGTTCAAGGCGCGCTATCGCCTGATACCGTCAGCGCTGCGCAGCGGCGGCGCGCGCGGTGAACGGGCCGCCGCCAGTGGGCTGGTGTTTCACCTGGGCTATCGGCCGCCCTATGACTGGGAGCGCATGCTGAATTTCTTGCAGGCGCGCGCCGTGCAGGGCGTGGAGCGGGTCGACGGACGCCGCTACCTGCGCTCGATCGCCGTCAGCCAGGGCGGCACGGAACACCGCGGCTGGGTCAGCGTGCAGCCGGAAGAAACGCGCAATCGGGTTCGGGTCGAGATCGCGCCTGCGCTCAGTCTGGTGACGACGGAGGTGTTGCGCCGGGTGCGCCTGCTGTTTGATCTGGATGCCGCGCCGGATCGCATCAATGAGGCGCTGGGCTCGCTGGCGGCCGATGCGCCGGGGCTGCGCCTGCCGGGCTGCGTGAACAGTTTCGAGCAGGCGGCGCGGGCGGTGCTGGGGCAGTTGGTCAGCGTGAAAATGGCGGCGACCTTCGCCGGGCGGATGGCTGAACGCTGGGGGGAAGCCCTGGCGACGCCGCATGAGGGCATCACCCATGTCTTCCCCACCGCAGAACGGGTGGCGCAGCTGCAGCCCGAAGAACTGCGCCCGCTCGGGGTGCAGCTGAAGCGCGCGGCGGCGCTGATCGAGATCGCCCGCGCGCTGGGCGAAGGGCGGCTGCAGCTCGATAACGTGCTGGATATCGAACAGGGCATCGAGGCGCTGACCGCGCTGCCGGGCATCGGCAGCTGGACCGCCAGCTATATCGCGATGCGCGCCTGGTCGTGGCCGGACGTGTTCCTGGCCGGCGATTACCTGATCAAACAGCGTTTTCCCGGCATGACGCCGCGCCAGATAGAACGCTACGCTGAACGTTGGCGCCCGTGGCGCTCTTACGCCACGCTGCATCTGTGGCACAACGACGGCTGGGCGCCGAAAGGGGAGAGTTGAACGCAGAGCTAGCGAGGGGTGTCGATCAGCTGCAGCAGGCGGCTCATGCCCTCGCGCATCAGGAACGCCAGCAGCTTTTCCCGCTCGGCCGGCGTCAGGTGGTAGTAATACTCGATCCAGACCCGTATCGGATCCTGGCGTTTGACGTCGTAATCCGGATGGTCGGTTTCGCGCAACGCCGACAGGCTGCGCGCGCCGAACGGCAGACTGTCGATATGGTATTCCAGCGCTTTGCCCTGTACGCCGCTGCGGCGGCGGCTGACCCAGCCTTCACGCCGGGCCATCAAATTGACCCCTTGCGGAGTTGAAGGCAACCCCGCCTTACCCATCAGTTCCCTGGCGGAAAACCATTTCTTTTCCATAGTCCCTTATCCCTGAGCCATCACCTGCCGAGGAAAATCAACGGAAACGCTGATAGTCGCATGGGCGCTTCATCTTACTTAATCGTTTAAGCTTCAGGTGTTATTTATATCACTAATCTTGTCTTGGTTAATATCATGTAACGAACGAGATGCGAGGCGCCGCCCGGGAGACGGCGCCTGAGAGGGGGGAGAAGGTTAACGGATGCCGAAATAGCCGTCGCTGAGCAACACCGCCAGCGGCTGCTCCAGCGCCACCTGGTCGCCGTCCGCCAGATCGACGCCGATATCGCGCAGCGCCTGCAGCGTCACCGGCTGGTGAGCCGGCCCGGCGAAGGTCTGCGCTTTAATGCGATGCGCCGCGCCGTTGAGCATCGAGACCATCAGCTCGTCCATCTGGTTGCAGTGCACGTTGGTGATAAAGCGCTCATCGATGCGAATGATGTCGATCTTCTGATCGCTGAGCTCATCGAACGCATTGATGTTATGTCCGAAGCCGTTGACGATCAGCCGGCAGCCCTGCTGCTGCAGTTCGCGAAGAAATGCCCGACACTGCGCGGCGTGCTCCAGTATCGCGGCCTCATCGACGCTGAACAGCAGCGCCTGCGGCGGCAGCGAGGAAGCGAGCACCGTTTCTGTCAGGTAGCGCTGGAAGTTGGCGCTCAGCAGGCTGTCGATGGCCAGCGGCAGCGCGAGCGACAGCCCTTTGCGTTTGATGTCGTCGGCATATTTCACCAGCAGTTGCGCCGCCGTCCAGCGGTCGATGTCCGGCATCAGGCCGTACAGCTGCGCGGCGGCGATGAACGCCTCGTGCGACAGCGGGCGGTCGTCCGGCGCCATCACCTGCAGTGTTACCTGGTGAAACGCGGCCGACAGCGGCGTCGCCGGCGGCGCGACCGCGTGAGTCAGCAGCCGCAGTTGCCCCTCGCTGATGATCGTCTGCACTTCCTGCAGGCTCAGCACCTCGTGCTGCCGCTCCAGCAGCTGTTTCTGCCGCGTTTCGTACAGATAAACCTGGCCGCGCCCCTGGTGCTTGGCGGTGTAGCAGGCGATATCGGCCTGCGCCAGCAGTTCGCTGCTTTTGGCGTCGGCGCTGATGCGCGTGATGCCGGCGCTGGCGCCGACGCGGTAAATCTTCCCTTCCCAGTAGAACGGGTGCTGGCTGATTTGATTAACCACTTGCTGCACCAGCGATTTGGCCTGTTCCAGCCGGCAGTCGTACAGGATCAGACCGAACTCGTCGCCGCCCAGCCGGGCCAGGCAATCGCTATGGCGCAGCTGATGCCGCATCAGCTGGGCGATGTCCCGCAGCAGGGCATCGCCCGCCGCATGGCCGGCGGTGTCGTTCACCGCCTTGAACCGATCCAGATCGAGGAACACCAGCGAATGCGGCGACGACGGTTCCCCGCCGGCGACGATCGCCGCTTTCAGCTGTTTCTCGAAGCGGGTGCGGTTCGGCAATCCGGTCAGCGCATCGTGCGAGGCGCTGTAGCTGAGTTTTTTCATCAGTTCGCGCGAGGCGGTGACGTCCTGCAGCACCATCACCGCACCCATGGTTTCCCCGTCGAGGGTTTTCAGCGGTGAGACCGACTGCTGTACGTCGAAATAACGCCCGTCGCGGCTGTGCAGCACCAGCGCATAATCCGCCGGCCATTGCCGTGGGTATTGCGTGAGGTTTTCGATTTCCGGGCCGTCTTTGCCGTTGGTCAGGCGCACCACGCCGGCGACGGGCATACCGATCGCCAGGTCGAGCGGCCAGCCGCACATCTGTTCCGCCACCGGATTCATAAAGGTGATGCGCAGGTGGCTGTCGGTGGAGATCACCCCTTCGCCGATGGCGTCGAGGGTGATGTGCAGGCGCTCTTTCTCTTCGTGCAGCGCCTCGGCGAGGCTCTTGAGCTCGGTCATGTCGATATTGGTGCCGATCAGGCGCAGCGGCCGGCCCTGATCGTCGAGGATCACGTTGCCCTGGCCGCGGATATGGCGCACTTTGCCGCTGCGCGTAGTGATGCGAAATTCCATGACGAACGGTCGCGGCTGCGCCAGGATCTCGGCCAGCTCGCGATCGGTACGCTCGCGATCTTCCGGCACCAGCAGGGTGCGCCACAACGCCAGCGTCGGCGTTTGGTCGGGGGGGAGATCGTAGAGTTCGAACATGCGCTGATCCCAGGTGAAGTTTTCCTGGCTCATCACCCATTCCCAGATGCCGACGCCGCCCACCTGGTTGGCCAGCGTGATGCGCTCCACCAACCGGTTGTTCTCCGCCTCGCTGCGCTTAAGGTCGCTGATGTCCTCCACCTGAGAGATGAAGTACAACGGCCGGCCTTCGCCGTCGCGCACCAGCGAGACCGCCAGCAGCGCCCAGACCGTCTGCCCGTCGCTGCGGATATAACGCTTCTCCATGGTGTAGCTGCTGATATGGCCGTCGAGCAGTTCGTGCAGTTGGGTCAGGTCGGCGTTCAGATCGTCCGGGTGGGTGATCTCTTGAAAGGTCAGGCGATAAAGTCTTTCGGGCGGATAGCCGAGCAGCTTGCACAGCGCCTGGTTAACCTGCAGCCATTTGCCCTCCGGCGACACCAGTGCCATGCCGATGGCGGAATACTCCAGCGCGCTGCGAAAGCGGCTTTCGCTCTCGACGATATGTTGCTTTTCCACCCGGAAGGTGTGCATCACCATCGCCATGGCGTGCGCCGGGATCAGGATCAGCAACATCGGCAGATAGAGGCCGAGTTCGCCCAGGAAAGTGTGCTGGGAAGACTGAAGGCGCAGCAGGCCCAGCGACAGCAGGACGGTGATCAGCAGGAGAGTGCAGAAACAGACGGTGAAGGTTTCGAAGCGCGACAGGGCGATAGCCGCCCACAGCAGCGGCAGGATGACGAAGGTAAAGGGGAAGGGCAGATGCGTCAGCGCCAGATAGCTGAAGGCCAGCGAGCCCATCAGGGTCAACAGCAGCGGATACGGATTCAGCCCGGCCAACAGACGGCGGTGATAGGTGAGCCCGAGCGGCGCCAGCGACAGCACCCCTATCGCTTCAGAGATGAACCAGGTGCCGAACGATTGCCAAAACGTCAGGTCCGGCGTGGGGGTCAGTCCGGCGGCCAGCAGCGCGCTGAACAACGGGGTAAAGATCACCGCGCAGACCACGAAGCGCAGCCAACAGCCCAGATCGCTCAGCGGATCGATCGCCGGCAGCGTGCGGCGCAGCAGCAGAGCGCACACTGCCGCTTCCAGCAGGTTGATGGCGGCCAGCTTGACCGGAATGGCGCTGAAGCCGAACAGCAGGAAGCTGGCGAGCACGATGCCTGTGCCGCTGGCCAGCAGCGGCAAACCCCAATGACGCGGAGGATGACGATACAGCACGGCGATCGCGGCAGCGGTCGGGAACCACAGCGGCGTGAAGTGATGAGCCTCACTGGATAACGACAGGCTCAGCAAGGCGAGCAAAAATGTCGCCAGCGCCACGAACAGAGAATGTGTCAGCATAACGCCTTTGTGTGTGCCGAACGCGTTCGGCGCGCTGATATCCATAGACATCCTTACCGATGACCTCTGCCTGTGATTGGATTCATGACGTGGATGAATCAAGATGATTTATTGAAAAAGGGTAGTACAGCGCGGGAGGAAAACCTATCGGGAGGGCCGACTTTACTGCGTTAGCGCAAACCCGGCGACAGAATGACGAAAAAGCCGGCGCGGGGCCGGCTTTGAGCGTCTTACAGCAGGAACAGGGTGGCGAGGCCGAGGAAGATGAAAAAGCCGCCGGTATCGGTCAGCGCGGTGATGAGCACGCTCGAGCCGACCGCCGGATCGCGGCCCAGTTTGAGCATGGTCATCGGGATCACCACGCCCATCAGCGCCGCCAGCAGCAGGTTGAGCAGCATCGCCAACGTCATCACGCCGCCCATCGCCGCGTCGCCGTACAGCAGCCAGGTGATCACGCCCATGATGCCGCCCCACACCACGCCGTTGATGATGGCGACGCCCAGCTCTCTGAGCATCAGGCGCGAGATGTTGCCGACTTCAATCTGGTGCAGCGCCAGCGCGCGCACGATCATGGTGATGGTCTGGTTGCCGGTGTTGCCGCCGATGCCGGCGACGATCGGCATCAGCGCCGCCAGCGCCACCAGCTGGGAAATAGTGTGCTCGAACAGGCCGATCACCCGCGAGGCGATGAATGCGGTGCAGAGGTTGATCGCCAGCCAGGCCCAGCGGGTTTTGACCGCTTTGCTGACCGGGGCGAACACGTCTTCTTCCGGGCTTAAACCGCCCATGCGGCGCAGGTTGGTGTCGCTCTCTTCGTTGACGGCGTCGACGATCTCTTCGATGGTCAGGCGGCCCATCAGTTTACCTTTGGCGTCAACCACCGGGGCGCTGATCAGGTCATAACGTTCGAACGCGCCGGCCGCTTCATCGGCCTTGTCTTCGGGCTGGAAGGTGGCGGGATCGCTGTCCATCACCTCGCGCACCGGGATCTCCGGGTCGTTCAGCAGCACTGCGGTCAGCGGCAGTTCGCCCAGCAGGGTGTTTTTGCGGTCGGTGACGAACAGTTTATCGGTGGCGTCGGGAATGGTTTTGCGCATGCGCAAAAAGCGGTGCACCGCGCCGAGCGTGACGTCCGGCCGCACCGTCACCAGTTCGAAATCCATCATCCAGCCGACGCTGTCTTTGGCGTACTGGCTCATCTCGCGCACCTGGGCGCGCTGTTCCGGCTCCAGCGAGGTCAGCAACCGGCCCATCAGGTTGCGCGGCAGGTATTGCGCCAGGTAGGCCTGTTCGTCGACGTCCAGCGTTTTGATCGCTTTGAGCAGGTCTTTGTCGCTCATTTCCTCGATCAGGCTGTCCCAGACCGGTTCTGCGACTTCCACCAGCGTCTGGCCGCGCTTGCTGTTGCCCACCAGCCGCCACAGCGCCATACGTTCGTCCTGCGGCAGCGCCTCCAGCAGGTCCGCAAGGTCGGCGGCGTGCATGTCGTCCAGCAGGCCGGTGATTTCCGCCGTCTGGTTCAGCAGTTCGCTTTGGCTGAGGGCGTGTTCATCCCCTGGCCGGCCGAGAATGCCGTCGACCAATTCCTTATTGTTCAACAACAGAGTGAGAATGCGCTGGCGGTGTTCAGCGACTTTTTTGACGTTATGGGTTGCGGCTGACATGGTGTTCCTTAACGGGCGCTCGGCGTTCCTGACGCAGGCTCATTAAAAGATAGAGCATAGCGAGTGCCGGAGTCATTTTTATGAAACGGACGGGGCGCGGCGGTTATTCAGAGGAGGCGTCCTGTTGCAGCGCGCTGACTTCGGCGGCGTTTTGCGCAGCGGCCTGCTTTTTTTCCTGATGATGAGGCACCGCCACCACGGCGGCGTACAGCAGTCGGCCGACTAAAATGATAAAGCTGATAAACAACACTATCTTCGTCATCTGTCCGGTGGTTTTCTTGCGCATATATCACCCGGTATGCCGGTGTCATGTGTTATTCGCTCGAGAATTTGTAACCGGATTTTAGGCGCTGATGACAAAAGTTGTCCATTTTTTTCCGGCGAGCGGCGCGCCGTATTAGGGTTTCGTTTAGGTTGGCGGAGCGGGGGCGGAAAGAAAAACCCCCTGGCTGGCAGGGGGCGGGGGATCAGGCGGAGCGCTGTTCGTCTTGCGAACCTTCTTCGTCGATCAGCAGCTTCCAGCCGACGACGTCGTTCCAGTAGGCCTGCTCGCGCTCGAAGTCCAGCTGCACCAGGTTGTTTTGCGCCAGGTAGCCGGCCGGGAAGCGCAGCGTCCAGTGGTTGTCGTCGGTGGTCAGGCGCAGCGTTTCCGGCGTGGTGGTCGACTGGCGCTGGTTGTTGAGCAGGGTGCTCAGACGCAGCAGCTGGATCAGCGGCAGGTAGTGTTTCTTTTTGAACAGGTTGAGGCGCGGCAGCTCTTCCAGCTTGATCGCTTTGCGGTGGAAACGCACCAGCGCCGCCAGCAGCAGCTGCTGTTCCTGGTTGAAGCCGGGCAGGTTGGAGTTTTGCAGAATGTAGGCCGAATGGCGGTGCATGCCGCTGTGGTTGATGCTCAGCCCCACCTCGTGCAGCATGGCGGCCCATTTCAGCAGGGCCTCCAGCTGCGGATGCACCAGCTTGGTGTTTTGCGCCATCCACTGCGAGTAGAGCAGCTCGGTGGTTTCCAGCACCCGCTTGGCCTGTTCGCGGTCGATGTTGTAGTGATCGGCCAGACTTTTGGCGGTGCGGCTGCGGATGTCCTGGTGGCGGAAGCGGCCTTCCATTTCATACAGCACGCCTTCGCGCAGCGCGCCGTCGGACAGGCGCAGATCGCGGATCGCCAGCGCGTCGAACACGCCGCACAGGATAGCCAGCCCCGGCACGAACACCGATTGGCGATCCTCCGACAGCCCCGGCAGGCTCAACGAGCCGAAGCTTTTGAACTGCAGCACCTGTTCGGCGAGCATTTCCAGACGATCCAGGGTGATGAGACCGTCTTTTTCGCCCATCGCCACCAGCACTTCGTGGGCGGCCTTGATGGTGCCCGAGGCGCCCAGCGCGTACTGCCAGCCCTGAATGCGGTACTGCCAGGCCAGCGTTTCCAGCTTCTGCGCCGCCGCCAGCCGCGCGCGGCGGAAGTTGTTTTTGCTGATCTCGCCGCCCGGGAAGAACAGCTGGGCGAAGCTGACGCAGCCCATGCGGCGGCTTTCCGCCAGCAGCGGCTCGAAGTCTTCGCCGATCACCAGCTCGGTGGAGCCGCCGCCGATGTCGATCACCAGCTTGCGGCCCTTCTCCGGTTGGGTGTGTTCCACGCCCATGAAGATCAGACGCGCCTCTTCCTGGCCGGCGATGATTTCGATCGGGTAGGGGATCACTTTGGCGGCGCGCTTGAGGAACACTTCAGCGTTCACCGCCTGACGCAGGGTGTGGGTCCCGACGATGGTGACGTTATCCGCCGGGAAGCCCTGCAGCCGTTCGGCAAACAGCGCCAGGCAGGCCAGGCCGCGTTCTATCGCCTCTTCACTGAGTACGTTGTTGCTGTCCAATCCGTCGGCGAGATGCACCCGCTGTTTTAAACGGCCCAATACCTGTAAGGCGCCGTTGACGACGCGGGCGATCACCATGTGGAAACTGTTCGACCCGAGGTCGATGGCGGCGATTTCCTGCGGTTTGTTCGTTGCAGTGTTTTTTAGCGGCATAGTTGCTGGCCTACTGTCCTGGTTGTTCCAGAGCTTTTAAATACTCGTAAATAGCCACCTGGGCGCGCACTTTGCGGCGGTTGCCGCGCGGCACGTACTGGTTGCTCAGTTCTTTATCCACATAACGGGCCTTGACCGTATCGCTGAACAGGATCTCCAGAATGTCCAGAACGCGCTGTTTCAGCGCCGGATCCAGCAGCGATACCGCCACTTCGATACGGTAATCTATGTTGCGGGTCATCCAGTCGGCGGAGGACAGATACACCCGTTTGTCACCTTTGTTGTCGAAAACGTAAACCCGATCGTGTTCCAAAAAGCGATCGACGATGCTGATCACCTGAATATTGTCGCTGATCCCCGGCAGGTTGGGAATCAGGGAACACATGCCCCGCACCAGCAGACGGATCTTCACGCCGGCGCCGGACGCGGTATATAACCGATCTACCAGCCCTTTATCCACCAGATTATTTATTTTCAACATAATGCCGGCCTGTTCCCCGGCCTGGGCGTTGGCGATTTCGTTGTCGATCAGCTCATACAACTTCAGGCGCGAGTTCTGCGGCGACACCATCAGGTTGTCGAAGGTGACCGGCCGGTAGGGGGTCTCGATAAAGTTGAACACCCGGCGCACCTCGTTGGTGATGCGCGAGTCGGCGGTCAACAGCGAATAGTCGGTGTAGATGCGCGCGGTTTTTTCGTTAAAGTTGCCGGTGCCGATATGAGCATAGCGCACAATTTCATCGCCTTCACGGCGCGAAATCAGGAACAGTTTGGCGTGGATTTTCAGCCCCGGCGCCGAGAAGATCACGTGTACGCCGGCCTCGGTCAGGCGCTTCGCCCAGTGAATGTTGGCCTCTTCGTCGAAGCGCGCCTGCAGTTCGACCACCACCGTGACTTTCTTGCCGTTGTGCGCGGCGTGGATCATCGATTCGATGATGCGCGAGTCTTTCGCCACCCGGTAGATGTTGATTTTGATCGCCAGCACGCTCGGATCGAACGACGCCTGGCGCAGCAGCTCCAGCACGTGTTCAAAGGTGTGGTACGGGTAGTAGAGCAGCACGTCCTTTTCGCGAATGGCGTCGAAGCCGTTGCGGAAACCGTCGAACCAGATGTGGCGCAGGCGCGGCAGCGGCTTGTTGACCAGATTGGCCTTGCCGACGTTCGGGAAGCTGATGAAGTCTTTGAAGTTGTGATAGCGGCCGCCGGCGATCACCGAATCGTAGTTGGAGATGCCCAGCTTGCCGCGCAGCAGCTCCACCATCTCGTTCGGCATGTCGCGCTGATAAACGAAGCGCACCGGCTCGGCGGTGAGGCGCTGTTTCAGGCTGGAGGACATCAGTTCCAGCAGGCTGGATTCCATTTCGGTGACCAGATCGTACTCGGCGTCACGGGTCATCTTCATCGAATAGGCGTTGAGCGCGTCGTAGTCGAAGAAGCCCTTGAAGATATCGTCCAGGCAGTAGCGCAGGATGTTGTCGAGCAGGATCATCGGCTTGCGGCGGCGCGGCGCTTCCGGCGGCAGATTGACGAAGCGCGGCACCTTGTCCGACGGGATCTCCAGCAGCGCATAGTCGGTGCGCGCGCCGCGGATAATCTCCACCGCCAGATAGGTGTAATCGTCTTTCAGGAACTGCACCAGGTTGGTGTCGTGGTTGATCAGGATCGGCGTGATGTGCTGGCGCAGGTGCTGTTTGAAATATTGCCGCAGCCAGATTTGCTGGTTCTCGGACACCTGGCGTTCGTTGATCAGGAAGATCTGGTTGCGCGCCATTTCCAGCAGCAGATCGTTGTACAGACCGTCGAACTCCTGATCGGTTTTCAGCACCTTGGCCTGGATCTTTTTCAGCAGATGGCGTGAAGAACCGGCGGAGCCTTGCTCTTCGCTGATCAGGATGCGCCGTTTGAGATCGGCGAAGCGGACTTTATAGAACTCGTCGAGGTTGTTGGAGTAAATGCCCAGAAAACGCATACGTTCAATCAGGGGATTGCTCTTATCTGCGGCTTCCTGCAACACGCGCTCATTAAAGGATAACCAGCTTAGTTCTTTTTCGATGTAGAGCTTTTCCTGACCCATTGCCACTCCAGTTCAAATTTAGAATAGGATCCGGGACGCAGCGCCCGGATGCCGCTCTAGTGTCCTTCATCATTATTGCGAGAGATTGACAGGAAAGTCCAACATATCCATTGCGTTGGCGCGCGGCGTTTTTCGGCGGCAATAAATTTTCCCCGCGGCGGGATGCCCGGCAGTGAAACGATCAGCATGAAATGACGGTTAGCAGGCTTATTCTTGGCGTTATAAAGCGTATTTATGGTCATTTTTCAGCAATATATCAAATTCATATTGTCTGATGGCAGTGTAAAAAACCTGAGTTATGACGGGTAACTTTGTCATGCAAACGTCATAAAACTGACATAAGATGCCCGGTTATCTTACGGCGCAAGCCCGATTACATCAGCGACAGCGAGACACATGACACAGACGACGGCCAATCAACATCCCCGAGATCGCATGCGCGGGCGCATCGACCGCGGCGTGCAGGCGGCAGTGACCGCCAGCGGGCTGATGGTGCTGATGACGTTGATGCTGATCTTCGTTTATCTGCTGTTTGCGGTGCTGCCGTTGTTCAAACCGGCCTCGCTCAGCCAGGCGCAGCCGCTGCCGTTCACGGTATCGGCCCCGGCGCTGGCGCTGGGCATGGACGTGCAGCAGCGCGTCGGTTATCGCATCGACGCGCAGGGCGCGGGGCAATTTTATCGCCTGACGCCGGCGCCGAGCAGCCAGGCCCAGACGCCGCTGGCGCAGCAAACGCTGCTGGCCAAACCGGCGCTGCTCGCGCAGGCCGCCGGAGAGCGCGATCTGTTTGCGCTGGCGCAGGCCGACGGCCGGTTGGTGGTGGCGCGCGCGGATTTCGCCACGGCGGAAAACGGCCGGCCGCAGTGGCAGTTCCCGCTCGGGCAGCAGCCATTGGCGCTGGATCCACAGCGCAAGCCGCTGAAATTGCTGTCGCTGGCGGATGCGCATCGCGGGCAGTATCTGCTGGCCGGGGTGACCGACGATCGGCGTCTGGTGTTCGGCCGCTTCAGCCCCGACCGGCCGCCGCAGTTCAGCGAGCGGCCGCTGGAGCACGACGCCGAGCAGCTGGTGCTGACGCCAGATGGCCGCCAGCTTTATCTGCTGACCGGCAACCGGCTGGCGCGTTATCAGATCGACGGCGCACAGGTGCAGCTGCGTGAAACGCGTACCCTTGGCGAACATGCGCCGTATCAGATGACGGCGCTTCCCGGCGGCAGCGCACTGCTGATCAAGGGCGCCGACGGCAACCTGCGCGAGTGGTTCGAGGTGGAAAAAGAGCAGCGCTGGCGACTGACGCCGGTGCAGCATTTCGACCACGGCGCCGACGGGCAGGAGCTGACGGTGGCTGAACCTTATCGCCGGGTGTTCGCCACCCTGCGGCCCGATGGCGGCTTCTCGCTGTTCTCCGCCATTCAACCGCAGCCGCTGCTGAATACCCGTTTGGGCGCCGAGGTGCGGCAGATGGCGTTCGCGCCGCGCGGCGATGGCCTGCTGCTGGAGAGCGCGCAGGGCTGGCAGCGCTATGCGCTCGACAACCCGTATCCGGACGTCACCTGGCGTTCGTTGTGGGGCAAGGTGTGGTATGAGAACTACCCGCAGCCGGCCTATGTCTGGCAGTCCACCTCCGGCGAAGACAGTTACCAACCCAAATTCAGCCTGATGCCGGTGATCTTCGGCACCTTTAAGGCGGCGGCTTACGCGATGCTGTTCGCCATCCCGCTGGCCTTGGCCGGCGCCATCTATACCGCTTACTTTATGACGCCGGGGCTGCGGCGGGTGATCAAACCGGCTATCGAAGTGATGGGCGCGCTGCCGACGGTGGTGATCGGGCTGGTGGCCGGCATTTGGCTGGCGCCGATCATCGAGCAGTATCTGTTGGCGGTGCTGGCGTTGCCGCTGCTGTTGGCGGCGGCGGTGTTGCTGTGCGGCGCGTTGACCCATCGCTTTATGCCGCGCTGCCGGCCGGGCGTCGATCTGCTGTTGCTATTACCGCTGCTGGCGTTGACGGTGTGGCTGGCGCTCAGCCTGGGGCCGCGGCTGGAGGTGGCGTTGTTCGGTGAGCCGCTGCATTTCTGGCTGGGGGATAATTATGATCAGCGCAATGCGCTGGTGGTGGGCGTGGCGATGGGCTTCGCGCTGGTGCCGATCATCTTCTCGCTGGCGGAGGACGCGCTGTTCAGCGTGCCGGCAACCTTGAGCCAGGGCTCTTTGGCGCTGGGCGCCACCCAGTGGCAGACGGTGATCAAGGTGGTGCTGCCATCCGCCAGCGCCGGCATTTTCTCCGCGCTGATGATCGGCTTTGGCCGCGCGGTGGGGGAAACCATGATCGTGCTGATGGCCACCGGCAACACGCCTATTATCGACGGCAGCCTGTTCCAGGGGCTGCGCGCGCTGGCGGCCAACATCGCCATTGAAATGCCGGAGGCGGTCTCCGGCAGCAGCCATTACCGCGTGCTGTTCCTGACCGCGCTGGTGCTGTTTGTCTTCACCTTCGTGTTCAACACGCTGGCGGAGGCGGTGCGCCTGCGGTTGCGCAAGCGTTACACGCCGAATCAGGAGGCGCCATGAAGAGCTGGGTGAAGAGCGGGTCGCCGTGGATATGGCTGACCGCCGGTTCGGTGGCCGTCAGCCTGCTGGCGCTGATCGGCATTCTGTTGCTGCTGGCCGGGCAGGGGATGCGCTATTTCTGGCCGAGCCCGGTTTATCAGTTCGAACTGAATCAGAACGGCGCCGGGCCGGTGACGGTGATCGGCGAGTTGTACCAGCAACAAAGCATTTCCCGGCGCCAACTGGCCGAGGCGGGCGTCACGCCGCCGGGCGAGGCGCAGAGCGTCGAACGCTATCTGATTAAGGTCGGCAACCGCGAGCGCGAGGGGCAGGATTTCCGCACGCTGCTGGCCAGAGACATCCGCAGCCAAAGCACGCCGCGCAGCCTGCTGGTGCTGGAGCGTGATAGCCACGGCACCGCCTACGGCTATCTGGCAGGGCTGCTGGAGGATGGGCAACCGCTGACCGGCCGCAATCTGGGGCAGGCGCTGCAGCAGCGGCTGCCGCAAATCGCCGCGCTCTCGCGCCAGGCGCACGACATTCAATTCCGCGACATGGCGCGCATCAATCAGCAGTTTGACGCGCTGCGGCTGCGGGAAAAGCGCCTGCAGCGCGACGATAAGCTGGACGCCCGCGCGCAGGACGCCATCAAGGCCGAACGGCTGGAGCTGCAGCGGCAGTATCAGCTGCTGTCCGAACGTCTGGCGGGGCTGAACCGCGATCGCCAGCGCGACGCGCTGCTGCTGCGCGACATGCACGGGCAGACGTTGACCATTCCGCTCAGTCAGGTGCGCGATGCCTGGTACCCGAACGCCATGAACACCGCCGAGAAGCTGGCGCACTGGGGCGAGCAGGTGAAGAAGTTCCTCACCGACAGCCCGCGCGAAGCGAATACCGAAGGCGGGGTGTTCCCGGCCATTTTCGGCACGGTGTTGATGGTGATCCTGATGTCGATCGTGGTGATGCCGTTTGGCGTGATCGCGGCGGTATATCTGCACGAGTATGCCGGCAACAATCTGCTGACGCGGGTGATCCGCATCGCGGTGGTCAACCTGGCCGGCGTGCCCTCGATCGTCTACGGCGTCTTCGGCCTCGGCTTCTTCGTTTATATGATCGGCGGCACGCTCGATCAGCTGTTCTATCCTGAATCCTTGCCCAACCCGACTTTCGGCACGCCCGGCGTGCTGTGGGCGGCGCTGACGCTGGCGCTGCTGACGCTGCCGGTGGTGATCGTCGCCACCGAGGAAGGGCTGTCGCGCATTCCCACCTCGCTGCGGCAGGGCTCGATGGCGTTGGGCGCCAGCCGGGCCGAGACGCTGTGGCGCATCGTGCTGCCGATGGCGGCGCCGGCGATGATGACCGGCCTGATCCTGGCGGTGGCGCGCGCCGCCGGGGAGACCGCGCCGCTGATGTTGGTGGGGGTCGTGAAATCGGTGCCGGTGCTGCCGGTGGACGAGATTTTCCCGTATCTGCACCTGGAGCGGAAGTTTATGCATTTGAGCTTCCAGATCTACGATATGGCATTCCAGAGCCCGAGCGTAGAGGCGGCGCGGCCGCTGGTGTTCGCCACCGCCTTCCTGCTGGTGACGATCGTGGTGAGTTTGAATCTGGCGGCGATGGGTATCCGCCATTCGTTGAGGGAGCGGTACCGAGCATGGTCGCAGTAACAATGACGCTATTTTTGGGGAGTGCGTAATGGGTTTGATGACGCCAGGCAGTTTGCCCCGGCTGGATGTCCAGCATCTCGACGATGAACAGACCGCGCTGGCGGTCAACGGCCTGAACCTGTTTTATGGTGACAAGCAGGTGTTGCACGATATCTCGTTACGTATCCCGAAGCACCGGGTGACGGCTTTGATTGGTCCCTCGGGCTGCGGCAAATCGACGCTGCTGCGCTGTTTCAACCGCATGAACGATCTGGTGGACAACTGCCGCATCGAGGGCGATCTGCAGCTGAACGGCGCGGCGATCTCCGGCGCGCAGATCGACGTGGCGGCGCTGCGGCGGCGGGTGGGCATGGTGTTCCAGCGGCCGAACCCGTTCCCGAAATCGATCTATGAAAACGTGGTGTACGGCCTGCGGCTGCAGGGCGTGCGCGACCGGCGCTTGCTGGATGAAGCGGTGGAGCGTTCGCTGCGCGCCGCCGCGCTGTGGCATGAGGTGAAGGACCGGCTGCGCGAAAATGCGTTCCGCTTGTCCAGCGGCCAGCAGCAGCGCCTGGTGATCGCGCGCGCCATCGCCATCGAGCCGGAAGTATTGCTGCTCGACGAGCCGACCTCGGCGCTCGATCCGATCTCCACGCTGACCATCGAAGAGCTGATTTCCGCACTCAAGCAGCGCTACAGCGTGGTGCTGGTGACGCACAACATGCAGCAGGCGGCGCGGGTCTCCGACTACACCGCCTTTATTCATCAGGGCCGGCTGGTGGAGTACAACGACACCGACGCCATTTTCACCTCGCCGCGCCAGCGCCGCACCGAGGATTATATTACCGGGCGGTATGGGTGAGGGATGAGCGGCGCAAACCTGTGGGTTTACGCCGCTCATTGAATTTAAAGTCCAGCAGATATGGTTCGGTATCGCAATCAAAATCCTTTCATAATTATTTTTCCTACATTATTCATGCTATATAGAGGATTCTCGATAAAAATCGGACCCTTGGTGATTTTTTAATTCATCATTTCATTTGTTTCTGCGTTTTATCGATGGATTAATAACTGTCTATAAAAGGAAATTATAAGTATGAATATTGATGAGGTTTATATCAAAGAATTATCTCTCCAGTTATTACCCCTACTGATCTCTGGAGTGGCATGGTGGTTTTTACGTTGGTTGAAGGGATATGATTCCCGACGACGTTGCCAGTTTGATAGCGTCAGCGATGTAAAACGCTTGTCCGTCCTGTCGCGTATTCAGAAATTGCGGGATGCGCCGCAGAGTGGCATGACGTTGCTGCAAATTAAAGCGCTATATGAAAGTATTGGGATCCGCCTGCCGGTATGGGTGGCGCATCAACTAGTGGACTATTTGGGCCGTGGACCGGTGGCATTGAACGACCTTGCGTTGAACAGTTTCTTGCGTCGTACTTCGCTTACAGCTAGCAAAAATGAAGACAACAAAGTATTTGCCCTCGATGTCAACCAGTTGTGTAAGCAGCGCTTTTTTGTACTGATATTCTTTGTCGTCAGTGCGTTGGCTATCGCTTACGGTGTCTATACCAGCGTGCTTCCGTTGGGGGCAAGCGAAGCCACTGCCAGTAATATATTTTTGTTTTCATTATTCTTTTTCGCCTATTTGTTCTTGGCGTTGTTCGTTGTGGCTTGGTCGATTAATGAATGGGGATCCCTGCAGCACGCCAAGGCTTTCTGGCTGAAGTGGCAGCCCCACCTGTATCAAAACGAAGCGGAATATCAGGCGCATTGTCAGCATGCGTGCAATGTTGCGGCACAGGAAAACGTACCTGATATCACTTTGGAGACCGTTGCTGATTTGCCACCGGCCGAAAAGCCACTGCGTGGATGGCTGATGCGTAGGCTGGGCAAGAAAAATAACTAACCTCTAAGCGCCATACCATCACATGGTTCTTAACGCGTTTTATCGGCGAGCTTCAACACGCCCCCCACCAGCAGCAACGCGGCCCCCGAGGCATAGAGCGGGAACCAGCGCGTCCACCAGAGCGGGGAAAACAGCGGGGTGCTATTGGGATCTGCGGAGGCGTAGCCGCTATAGGTATTCAGGCCGGCGGCGATGGCGAGCATCGCCAGGCCGATAAAAAGCAGCAGGTTTGAGACGGTCGTCATGGCATTTTTCCTTTGTAGAGGCAGAGGGTAACTCTTACTATCACTATTAATTATTGTTCGATTAATTATCTCGATTAAATATTATTTATTTCCACATTCATCAGGCTATTTCCTGACGATAAATAGCATCCCTTAATACTAGCCACTTATTTCCCAATAAAAAACCCGCCTGGGCGGGTTTTCACTTTTTCTCGCTAAGTATCACTTCACCAGCGGCTTATCATTGGGCGTTTTGAACTTCGCCAGATATTGCGGCTGGAAGATGCACATGCGCAGCACGGTGCGGTATTCGCCGTTGACGAAGAACTCGTCGATCAGCTCGCCTTCCACGTTGAAGCCCAGCTTGCTATAGATGTGGATCGCCTTCGGGTTCTCCTTGTCGACGATCAGGTACAGCTTGTACAGGTTCAGCACCGAGAAACCGTAGTCCATCGCCAGGCGGGCGGCGGTGCTGGCATAGCCTTTACCCTGGTGGGCGGGATCGATGATGATCTGGAACTCAGCGCGGCGGTGGATGTGATCGATCTCCACCAGCTCTACCAGGCCGACCTTGGCGCCTTCGTGCTCGATGATAAAGCGGCGCTCGCTCTGATCGTGGATGTGTTTGTCGTAGAGATCGGAAAGCTCGACAAAGGCTTCGTAGGGTTCTTCAAACCAATAGCGCATGACGCTGGCGTTGTTGTCCATCTGGTGGACGAACGACAGATCGTCCCGTTCCAATGGGCGTAACCTGACGCTGGCAGTGCTGGACATGTGGGCTCCTCTGTGCCGTGAAATTGTGCAAAGTATAACTTCACAGAATGGATGAAGGCGAAAAAAAACGGCGCCGCGCGGGCGCCGTTTAGGCAAGGTTCAGGCTGCGCGCATCAGTCGGCGGCGTGACCCTGTTCAGGCAGGCGTTCGCCGTCCAGCCAGGCGGCGCCGTCGCGCATCGCCAGGCGGCCGTCGACGAACCAGCTCACCACCAGCGGATAGATCGTGTGTTCCTGGGTTTGTACCCGTTCAACCACGTCATCCTCTTCGTCGTCAGCGAAAATCGGCACCTTGGCCTGCAAGATCACCGGGCCGCCGTCGAGCTGTTCGGTCACGAAGTGCACCGAGGTGCCGTGTTCGCTGTCGCCGTTGTCAATGGCCTGACGGTGGGTATGCAGCCCCGGGTATTTCGGCAGCAGGGAAGGGTGGATGTTCAGCATGCGGCCGGCATAGCGCTGCACGAACTGCGGGCTGAGGATGCGCATGTAGCCGGCCAGCACCACCAGATCGGGCTGGTACTGGTCGATGGCGTCCGCCAACGCGGCGTCGAACGCCGTGCGATCGGCGTAGGCCTTGGCATCCAGCGCTTGGGCGGCGATGCCCGCCGCTTCGGCGCGTTGCAGGCCATAAGCCTGCGCCTTGTTGCTGAACACCGCCACGATTTCGGCGGCGATGCGGCCCTGCTGGCAGGCGTCAATCAGCGCCTGGAGATTGCTCCCCTGGCCGGAGACCAACACCACGATCTTTTTCATCAGTTGATGACCACTTGTTGTTCGTCGGAAGAGGCGGTCAGTTTACCGATTTTCCACGCTTTTTCACCTGCCGCGGTCAGCAGCGCGATGGCCGCTTCCACTTCGGCTTCCGGCAGGGCGATGACCATGCCTACGCCGCAGTTGAAGGTGCGGTACATTTCATGACGGCTGACGTTGCCGGCCTGCTGCAGCCAGGTGAACACCGCCGGCCACTGCCAGCTGGCTTCGTCGATCACCGCCTGCATGCCTTCCGGCAGCACGCGCGGAATGTTTTCCCAGAAGCCGCCGCCGGTGAGGTGAGCGATGGCGTGTACGTCAACCTTCTCGATCAGCTCCAGCACGGACTTCACGTAAATTTTGGTCGGCGCCAGCAGGTGGTCGGCCAGCGGCTTGCCTTCCAGCTGAGTGGCGGTCGGATCGGTGTTGCTCACTTCCAGGATCTTGCGCACCAGCGAGTAGCCGTTGGAGTGCGGGCCGGAAGCGCCCAGGGCGATCAGCGCATCGCCGGACTGCACTTTGCTGCCGTCGATGATCTCGGATTTTTCGACCACGCCGACGCAGAAACCGGCCACGTCGTAGTCTTCGCCGTGGTACATGCCCGGCATTTCAGCGGTTTCGCCGCCGACCAGCGCACAGCCGGACTGCTTGCAGCCTTCGGCGATGCCGGTGATCACGCTGGCCGCGGTGTCCACATCCAGCTTGCCGGTGGCGTAGTAGTCGAGGAAGAACAACGGCTCGGCGCCCTGAACCACCAGATCGTTGACGCACATCGCCACCAGATCGATGCCGATGGTGTCGTGGCGTTTCAAATCCATCGCCAGACGCAGCTTGGTGCCCACGCCGTCGGTACCGGAAACCAGCACCGGCTCGCGGTATTTCTGCGGCAACGCACCCAGGGCGCCAAACCCGCCCAGACCGCCCATCACTTCCGGGCGACGGGTCTGTTTAACTACACCTTTGATGCGATCTACCAATGCGTTGCCTGCATCGATATCGACACCTGCGTCTTTATAGCTGAGAGAGGTTTTGTCGGTCACTGCGCGATTCCCCACGACGGTTTGCGGTTTGAAAACTGTGCTTCCGATGTTGATTCCGGAATAAGGCGCGGCAATTCTAACAGCGCAGGCAAACGTTTGCGAGCGGCTTATGAACCGGCTCCGCTTTTTCGTCATCTATACTGATATTCAAACTTTTGTTGATCCCGATCGGGCTATTGTGGGTGGCGCGGCGAAAAAAAGGAGGTATAATCCCGCGATTTTTTTGGCCGCAACCACCTTAATAGGAGAAAAATGATGAAGATCGTTGAGGTGAAACACCCGCTGGTAAAACACAAGCTTGGCCTGATGCGCGAAAATGACATCAGCACCAAACGCTTCCGTGAGCTGGCCTCAGAAGTGGGTAGTTTACTGACCTATGAAGCGACCGCCGATCTGGAGACGGAAAAAGTCACCATCGAAGGCTGGTGCGGGCCAGTTGAAGTGGATCAGATCAAAGGGAAAAAGATTACCGTAGTGCCAATCCTGCGCGCAGGTCTGGGCATGATGGAAGGGGTGCTGGAGCACGTGCCGAGCGCGCGCATCAGCGTGGTGGGCGTATACCGCGACGAAGAAACCCTGGAGCCGGTGCCGTACTTCCAGAAGCTGGTTTCCAACATCGAAGAGCGCATGGCGCTGGTCGTCGACCCGATGCTGGCCACCGGCGGTTCGATGATCGCCACTATCGATCTGCTGAAGAAAGCCGGCTGCCACAGCATCAAGGTGCTGGTCCTGGTGGCGGCGCCGGAAGGCATCGCCGCGCTGGAGAAAGCGCACCCGGACGTTGAACTGTACACCGCCTCCATCGATCAGTGTCTGAACGATAAGGGCTACATCGTGCCTGGCCTGGGCGATGCGGGCGACAAGATATTTGGTACCAAGTAAACATTTGAGCCGACTTAACGAGTCGGCTTTTTTATGCTCTTCGTCTTTCAAGCTACAGCGTTGTTGGCTGCAGGCAATAACCCCAGTCACTTATTTGATATAAGCTCCTGGGGATTATTGCCCTGGCCGCCTGGCTGTAACTTGAAATCCATTGAGCATAGACAATTCAGCTTGCATAACGATTAATGACTCAGAGGAAAAGCACACATGACCCGTCGCGCCATCGGCGTCAGCGAGCGCCCGCCGCTGCTCCAGACCATTCCGCTCAGCTTCCAGCACCTGTTCGCCATGTTCGGCGCCACCGTGCTGGTGCCTATCCTGTTCAAGATCAACCCGGCGACCGTGCTGTTGTTCAACGGCATCGGCACGCTGCTGTATCTGTTCATCTGTAAAGGCAAGATCCCGGCCTACCTCGGTTCCAGTTTCGCGTTTATCTCGCCGGTGTTGCTGCTGTTGCCGCTCGGTTACGAAGTGGCGTTGGGCGGTTTCATCATGTGCGGCGTGCTGTTCTGCCTGGTGGCGCTGATCGTGAAAAAGGCCGGCACCGGTTGGCTGGACGTGATGTTCCCGCCGGCGGCGATGGGGGCGATCGTCGCCGTCATCGGCCTGGAGCTGGCGGGCGTGGCGGCCAACATGGCGGGGCTGCTGCCGGCGGAAGGCGCCAGCGCCGACTCGACCACCATCACCATTTCGCTGGTGACGCTGGCGGTCACGGTGCTCGGCTCGGTGCTGTTCCGCGGCTTCCTGGCGATTATCCCGATCCTGATCGGCGTGCTGGTGGGCTATGCGCTGTCGTTCTTCATGGGCGTGGTGGATTTGACTCCGATCCGCGAGGCGCACTGGTTCGCGCTGCCGACCTTTTACACCCCGCGCTTTGAGTGGTTCGCCATCTTCACCATTCTGCCGGCGGCGCTGGTGGTGATCGCCGAGCACGTCGGCCACCTGGTGGTGACCGCCAACATCGTGAAGAAAGACCTGATCCGCGATCCGGGCCTGCACCGCTCGATGTTCGCCAACGGCATCTCGACGGTATTCTCGGGCTTCTTCGGCTCCACGCCGAACACTACCTACGGCGAGAACATCGGCGTGATGGCCATCACCAAGGTCTACAGCACCTGGGTGATCGGCGGCGCGGCGGTGCTGGCGATCCTGCTGTCCTGCATCGGCAAGCTGGCGGCGGCGATCCAGGCGGTGCCGGTGCCGGTGATGGGCGGCGTTTCCCTGCTGCTGTACGGCGTGATCGGCGCCTCGGGCATTCGCGTGCTGATCGAATCCAAAGTGGATTACAACAAAGCGCAAAACCTGATTTTAACCTCGGTGATCCTGATTATCGGCGTGAGCGGCGCCAAGGTGCATATCGGCGCGGCGGAGCTGAAAGGCATGGCGCTGGCGACCATCGTCGGCATTGGCTTGAGCCTGCTGTTCAAGGTCATCAGCCTGTTCCGCAAGGAAGAAGAGGTGCTCGACGCGCCGGACGAACCGGCGGAGCAGAAGTAACGAAAAGGGCAGCCCAAGGGCTGCCCTTTTGACTTATGGCATTCGCCTTAGCTGCGAATTTTGCGGTACACGAACAGCACCACGATGGCGCCGATAACCGCCACCACGAAGCTGCCGAAGTTGAAGCCGTCAACCTTGCCGTAGCCGAAGAAGGTGCTGATATAGCCGCCGACCACGGCGCCGATGATCCCCAGCACGACGGTCAGAATAAAGCCGCCGCCGTCTTTGCCGGGCATGATCCACTTAGCCAAAATACCGGCGATCAGGCCGAAGATAATCCAGGAAATAATCCCCATTTACTGCTCCTTTCTTTTGTGGCTGAGAATAGCTTACTGCTGGGTGGCCGGCTGAGTATTGCCGTTCACCGCCGCATCGGTTTCTTGTTTCAACTCTTGCGCTTTGTTTTCGGCGCTGTTCTTGATGGCTTCGGTCTTCGCCTTGGCCTGCTCGGTCAGATCGTTGGCGCCGTTGATGGCGTCGTTTTTGATGGCCTTGGCCTGATCCACCAACTGCTGGCTCTGTTTGCCTGCGTCGTCTTTGATCGCGGCGGCTTTGGCCTTGGCGTCGTTGGTGATGGCGTCCGCCTGCTTGGCGGCGTCTTCTTTAATCGCCGAAGCTTTGTCTTTCAGCTGATCCGCCTGAGTGGCGGCCTCTTTTTTGATTTCATCCGCCGTCGCTTTCGCCTTGTCCGTCAGATCGTCCGCTTTTTTCTGGGCGGCGTCTTTCATCTGCTCGGCGCTGTCTTTGGCTTTATCCAGGTTGGCGTCAACCTTGGACGAGTCATCACAGCCGGCAACCAACAACCCGATAAAGGAGGCCAACAGCACTTTATTCCATACTTTCATCGTCTATATCCTTGCAGAAACCTTGTTGATGGTGATTGCGTTTAGCCTACCTATACTAGGCCAGATTTGGCTTAAATGACAAATTTAACCTGCGCAGGCATGGGGTTAGGGAATTAACTCGGATAATTCTTGCCTTGGCGGGGGCCGCAGCCAATCAAGCGGCGCTTAGGCATTGTTCACTATTGCGGCATAAGATCCAGCCGGTTCAACAGCGCCCGTTTTCTGTGTTAAACTGCCCACGTTTTTCTGCCAGTTTTGGTTGAGGTGCTTCTCTGAATACGCCGGCACAGCTTTCACTGCCACTTTATCTTCCCGATGATGAAACTTTCGCCAGTTTTTATCCGGGCGAGAACCCATCCCTATTAGCCGCGATCCAATCCGCCGTCCGTCAGGAACATGGCAGCTATATCTATTTCTGGTCGCGTGAAGGCGGCGGGCGCAGCCATTTGCTGCATGCGGCCTGCGCCGAGCTTTCGCAGAAGGGGGAAGCGGTGGGCTATGTGCCGCTCGACAAGCGCGCTTACTTCGTGCCTGAAGTGTTGGACGGCATGGAACAGCTGGCGCTGGTCTGCATCGACAATATCGAATGCATCGCCGGCGACGAAGAGTGGGAGATGGCGATCTTCAACCTTTACAACCGCATCCTGGAAACCGGCCGCACCCGTTTGTTCATCACCGGGGATCGCCCGCCGCGTCAGCTGAACCTGCGTTTGCCGGATCTGGCTTCGCGTCTGGACTGGGGGCAGATCTACAAGCTGCAGCCGCTGTCGGACGAAGAGAAGCTGCTGGCGCTGCAGCTGCGCGGCAAACTGCGCGGCTTCGAGCTGCCGGAAGACGTGGGCCGCTTCCTGCTGAAACGGCTGGATCGCGAGATGCGCACGCTGTTTATGACTCTCGATCAGCTCGATCGCGCCTCGATCACTGCCCAACGCAAGCTCACCATTCCGTTCGTTAAAGAAATTCTGGGGCTGTAGCCGCTACCGTAAAAGAAAGGGCGCAATAGTCCGCGCCCGAATTCGAATTTACAAAATCTCCAGCACCTGCTCCGGCGGCCGGCCGATGCGCGCCTTGCTGCCTTTCACCACGATGGGGCGTTCGATCAGTTTCGGGTTCGCCGTCATCGCCGCCAACAGTTGCTCTTCGCTCAGGCTGTCGTCCGCCAGCTTCAATTCCTTATACAGATCTTCTTTTTTGCGCATCAGATCGCGCGCCGATGTGAAGCCCAGTTCCTTCAACAGCTTTTTCAGCTCATCGACCGTAGGGGGCGTATCGAGGTACAGCACCACCTTCGGATCGACGCCGTGCTGTTCCAGCAGCGCCAGGGTTTCACGGCTCTTGGAGCAGCGTGGGTTGTGGTAAATCGTGACGTTTTTCATGGCGTTCATTCCTTGTTGAATCAGCTGCGCTGGTATTGGCGGAAGCGCTGTTGCAGTTGGCGCAGCTGGTCGATGCGCGCATCGTAACGCGCCTGTTTCAGGCTGCCGAGTTTTTGCAGCGAGCTGGCATTGCTGAGCAGGCCGATGGCCTGATCGAGCCGGCCGGTCAGCGCCAGGCTTTCGGCGCGGGCCGACAGCTCTTCATCGCGCAGCCCCTGAGCGGCGCTGGCTTGCGCCAGCAGATCCCAGCCGTTCGGATCGTCCGGATGGGCAAAGGTGTAGCGGTTCAGGATCTTCGACGCCTGCGCCGGTTGGTTGCCTTCGACATAGGCGTTGGCCAGGTTGAGCTGCAGCACCGGGTTGTTGTTCTGGGCGGCATTGGCCGCCTGCAGGCGTGCGATCGCCTGCGGCGCGCGTTTCTGGCCGAGATCGATGTCGGTCATCAGGTCGATCAGCCAGACGTTTTTCGCATCCTGCGCCAGCATCGGCTGAATGATGTTGCGCGCGTCGTCGTATTTTTTCGCTTCATAGAACAGAATGGCGCGGCCGTATTTGGCGGCCGCCTGTTCGCGCACGTTGCCCTTGCTGAGCGAGCCGAGCAGCTCTTCGTTCAGGCCATAGCCTTCCGAACTGTACATGCCCAGTGCGCGCACCTTGGCCATCAGGTAATCCTGCGAAGACTGCACGATGTGTTTCGGCATCTGGTTGGCGCGGTTGCGCGCGTCTGAGAGGCGGCTGTCCGGCAACGGGTGCGTCAGCAGCATTTCCGGCGGCTTGGAGGCGTAGCGCGACTGATCCGAGAGTTTCTGCAGGAAGTCGGGCATGGCTTCCGGATCGAAACCGGCGCGTTGCAGCACCTGAATGCCGATGCGGTCGGCTTCCTGTTCATTCGATTGGGTAAAGCTGATCATGCCCTGCTGGGTGCCGGCCATGGTGCCGCTCAGCGCCGCCATGCCCATGGTCGGGTTGGCCATCGCCAGCAGAATGGAACCGAGCGCGCCCACCCAGGTCAGCGGGGCGTTGCGCTGTTGATCTTCCATTGCGCGCGCCAGGTGGCGCTGGGTGACGTGCGAGATTTCGTGCGCCAGCACCGAAGCCAGCTGGCTTTCGTTGTCGCTGACGCGGAACAGCGCGGAGTGCAGCACCACGTTGCCGCCGAAGAAGGCGAAGGCGTTGATCTCGTCGTTGCGCACCAGATAGAAATGGAACGGCGTGCGCACCGAATAGGCGCTGGCCACCAGCCGGTTGCCCAGCTGATTGATGTATTGGCTCAGCAGCGGATCGTTGATCAGCGGGGCGCTGGCGCGCAGTTGGCGCACATAGAAATCGCCCATCGCCAGTTCTTGTCCGATGCTCAGGGTGCCGCCGGCGGAGGTGCCCATATCCGGCAACTGGTCCTGGCTTTCCGCCTGTGCTGGCGCCAGGGCGGTGGCGTTCAGCGTGCTGAGCAGCAGCACCGCTAACGCGGTTTTGGTCAACCGGTTGGTCATAGTCAGGCGTTTCCCTTAAATAATCATTTCTAAGACGTCAGCAGCAGACAAGAGTTCTTTATTCCCGCGGCGTAATCCGCGCGAAAGTGCGGCGGCTCACAAACCGCGGCGGCGGCACCCATCACATCATAGTCAGCCGCAGGCGACAAGGAAACGTTAGCCGAGCGCGAATCGAGCAAAAAAGTTTTATTTTTCATTTTGAAGGGCGCTTTTTTGTCGCTGGCGACATGCATTTTTAATAAAACGAAGACAAAGTTAGTCTGTGTTTTATTGACAAGATAAACGCAGACTCATATAGTCTGCGTTATTGAAGATTCACTGACGGTCGAAAACGGACATATGGCGTACATCACAACCAGCGTTGAATATGGCATTCACTGCCTGCTGTGGCTGGTCGGCGATAACCAGCGCGCGCTCAGCAGCCGCGAACTCGCCGAGCTGCAAGGCATCTCCCCCAGCTTTCTGGCCAAGATTTTTCCCAAGCTGGAAAAGGCGGGGATCGTCGCCGCCAGCGAAGGGGTGCGCGGCGGTTACCGGCTGGCCCGTCCGGCGGATGAGATCAGTTTTCTGGAAATTATCGACGCCATCGAGGGGCACAAGCCGCTGTTCGATTGCCAAGAGGTGCGCGGGCGCTGTGCGGTGTTCGATGATTCCCCGCCGGATTGGGCGGTCTCCGGCAAATGCGCTATCCATGCGGTGATGCTGCAGGCGGAGAAGGCGATGCGCGACGCACTGGCGGCGCAGACCCTCGGCGACGTCGCGGCCCGCTTTGGCCGCAAAGCGCCGCAAGGCTTCTTCGGTGAGGTCAACCTCTGGCTCGACGAACGCATGACGGAACGCACCGCGCGCAGCGGCAAAACGGCGCGCGCCAAAACCTAAGCTCCGCCTTTCCTTAAAAAAGCGAAACACACTTTTTCCCGCCTCTTCGGAAGGGGCGGGCGGGCCTTCTGCACCCTGTTACGGGAGCGGAACGGCATCGTTCATCCGAAAACACTGCGGGCAAGCCTTATCGCCCGGTTAACCCTGTATGAAGGAGTCATCCCATGACGCAGAAAATAGTGATTGCCGGTTCCGGTTTTGCCGGTTTTTGGGCCGCCGTGTCCGCCATGCGCGCCATTACCCTCGCCGGTAAGCATGACGATATCGAGGTGCTCATGGTTTCACCGACGCCAACCGTTACCATCCGGCCGCGCCTGTATGAAGCCGTGTTGGAAAACATGAACCCGGACATTTCCGCGCAGCTCGCCGCCGTCGGCGTGCGGCACCTGGCCGGGGTTGTAGAGCGTATCGATGCCGCTGCTAAAACGCTCACGGTGGCGCCGGCGGCGGGGGAACCCCTGGAGTTGGCCTACGATCGTTTGGTGTGGGCCACCGGCAGCCGGCTGTCCGTGCCTGCGGTGCCGGGCTTTGCCGAATACGGCTTCAACGTCGATACGCTGGAAAGCGCGCAGCGTTTGGATGCCCATATTAAAGCGCTGGCGGCCAAACCGTCGACGCCGGCGCGCAACACCGCCGTGGTGGTGGGGGCGGGGCTGACCGGCCTGGAGAGTGCAGCAGAGATGCCGCAGCGGCTGCGTGATGCACTGGGCAAAGACGAGAATGTGCGCGTGGTGATCGTCGATAGCGCGCCGGAAGTGGGCGCCGGAATGGGCGCGGAGCCGGGGGCGGTGATTCGCCAGGCGCTGGCGGAGTGCGGCGTGGAAGCGCGGACCGGCCTGCGCGTCTCGGCTATCGACGCTGAGGGAGTGATGCTGTCGAACGGTGAGCGCATCGCCGCCAACACGGTGATCCTGGCGGCGGGCGTGCGTGCGCACCCGCTGACCGAACAAATCCCCGGCGAGCGCGACGGCAGCGGCCGGGTGATCGGCGACGCCTTCCTGCGCGCGCCGGCGGCGGCGGGCATTTTCGTGACCGGCGATACGGTGAAGGCGGCGACCGACGATCTCGGTAACCACAACCTGATGACCTGCCAGCATGCGCTGAGCCTTGGCCGCGTGGCCGGCCACAATGCGGCGGCGGAGCTGGCGGGGTTGCCGACGCACCCGTACAGCCAGCCGAAGTATGTGACCTGTCTGGATCTGGGCCCCTGGGGCGCGCTGTATACCGAAGGCTGGGAGCGCCAGGTGCGCTTTACCCGTCAGGCAGGCAAAAAGATTAAGCAGGAGATCAACACGCAGTGGATTTATCCACCGGCGGCGGATCGCGAGGCGCTGTTCGCCATCGCCAATCCGGATTTCGTGATTGTGCCTTAAGGTCGTCAAAACGGGAGCGGCAACGTTCCCGTCGTCATTTTCCCAACGGCAGGAATGAACGCTCCGGCACCACGGTTTTCATCACCAGCGTGGAGCTCAGGCGTTGCACGCCCGGCAGGGCGGAGAGTTTCTCGTCATAAAGCTGCTGAAAGGCGGGCAGATCGCGAGCGATCACGTGCAACAGATAGTCGGGGTCGCCAAACAGCCGCTGTGCCTGCACCACCTGCGGAATGTCCACCATGGCGTTTTCGAAGGTTTCAACGGCGCGGCGATCGCCTTCGCGCATGGTGACGAACACCAGGGCGGAAAAGTTATAGCCCAGGCTGCCGGGATCGAGCTGGGCGCGGTAACCCCTGATCACCCCGGACTCCTCTAATGCCCGCACCCGGCGGTGGCAGGGGGACACGCTCAAACCGATCCGCTCGGCCAGCTCGGTCACCGACAAACGGCCGTCGGCCTGCAGTTCAGCAAGAATCTTGCGATCAATCTTATCCATTTGGAAAAATTTCCCCGTTTACGCCGATTTCAGGCAAGTAATTGAAAGCACATTTTAACGTCATGAGGATATTCTTGCCATCTGTTGAACGGTTTTACGGCCGCCGCGGCAGGCGGAGGCCGTTCTTCTTCCACGAGGAAAGCGCAATGGTTCTCTGTTCGATGTGGCGCGGCGCGTTTGAGAGGGCGCTGGCATGACGCTCGCTCTTTTCGCCGCGTTTTGGGCGGTGTCGATTTTGTTGGTGATCACGCCAGGTATGGATTGGGCCTATGTGATCTCGGCGGGCATTCGCGGCCGGGTGGTGGTGCCCGCCGTCGCCGGCTTGCTGTTTGGCCACCTGCTGATGATTGCGATCGTGGTGGCGGGCGTCGGCGCGCTGCTGGTCGGCAACCCGCTGGCGCTGACGGCGCTCACCTTGCTGGGGGCGGCTTATCTGTTGTGGATCGGTTTCAACATGCTGCTGCACCCGCCAGTGCCCGGCGCCGGTGAAGATCAGCGTTCCGATTCCTGGCTGCGCTGGGCCGGCAAGGGCGTGTGCGTCAGCGGCTTGAACCCCAAGGTGTTTCTGCTGTTTCTGGCGCTGCTGCCGCAGTTTACCGACGCCCGAGCCGAATGGTCGGTGCCGATGCAGATGCTGGCGTTGGGCGTCGTGCATTTGATCAGCTGCGGCCTGGTGTATCTGCTGGTGGGGTTTGGTTCGCAGTCGGTGCTGCGCACGCGCCCGCAGGCCGCGAAGGTAGTGGGGCGCATTTCCGGCGCGGCGATGATCGTCATCGCCCTCGGGCTGCTGGCCGAGCAGGCGCTGAAATAGCGCTACCGTCGGTAAATGTCCGGCCGGGCGATCTGCCAGACAAAGTCGGGGCGGTTGATGGCGCTATAGCCCACTTTTTCGTAGAGCCAGGGGGCGGTGCTGGTGACCAGCATGACTCGCCGCAGCGTCGCCATCAGCGGATGGGCCTGGCAGCATTCTGCCAGCCATAGGCCCAGCCCGCTCTTTTGGTACGTTTCCAGCACGTACACGTCGCACAGATAGCCGAAAGTGGCGTAATCGGTGACCAGCCGGGCGAAACCGATCTGCCTGGCCTCGTGATACAAACCGAAGCACAGGCTGTGGGCGAGCGACTGGCGGACGGTCTCTTTATCGATTCCCTCCGCCCATGACGAACGGGTCAGAAAAGCGTGGATGGCATCGAGATCCAGCAGAACGGGATCGGTGCTGACGAGATAGTCCGCACGCCGCCACTCCCGTGGGGCAGGCGTTGTCATGAGGGTTCTTCTCCTGTTGTTTGCTCGTTTGCCGTTAATTGCCTGTACGCAGGGTGAGGCAGTCTATCGACGGTGTAAGGCGAGATAATCATGCCCGGCACCGCGATCGATAGCTGACGTATTGGCTTTGATAATACGAGATGCCGCCATGACTTTTAGAGAGGGAAGGAAAATATTTACGCTTGATTGCGTAAATAATAATGAGTATGTTTCTCATTCTCTTTGTTGTTCGCGGGCGCATGAAGGAGTTATTAGCCTGCATTAGCGTGATAGTTGATTCACAGGGAAACACTGAGACGCGCGGTGGCGCTCATTTCTCGTTATGAGAAAGCTCAAAACTAAACTGCAGAGCCCCCGTTAACGCCGTTTTAAATGGTCAAGGATTTCCCCGATGAAAATGAAAATCTCTGTGCTCGCCCTGCTGACGGGTATGGCGCTAAGCGGCTGCGCGCCGCACCAAACCAATTCCTCTTCTCCTGCTGTGCAACCTCTCGCGCAAGTGGCGCAATCCGACAGCGTCGTCAAACGCCAACTGGCTTATGGCTTGTATGAAATGGCGCTGACGCCAGGGGGAGATGCGCTGTACGTCGCCAGCGCCGAAAGTTTTAAAGCTGTGCAGGGCGGCGTGGTCTATAAGCTGGACGCCAAAACTCTGAAAACCCTTGGCACGACGCATACCGACCTGAAAAATTTCGCCATGCAGGCCTCTGCGGATGGGAAAACCCTTTATGTCAGCAATTCGCTGGACGGCGGTATCAGCGCAATCGACGCTGCCGACGGTAAGGTGAAAGGGCGTTTGCTGTTCAGCGAGCGCAATGAGAAAGGGTTGCCGTATGGTGCGCGCCAAATCCTGGCTCACAACAACACGCTGTATGTGGGGGCGGTGGCCGATCCGGCGCAAATTTGGGTGGTTGACGCCGAAACGCTCAAGCTGAAAACGCGCATTAAAAATACCGGAAAATGGATGACCGGCCTGCATTACTCCGAACAGACCCAACGCGTGTATGCCGCCAATGGCAGCGGCGAGATCCTGGTGATCAACCCGCGTTCCAACCGCATCGAAAAACGCTGGAAACCGTTGGGAGACCAACCGGCACTGCTGCTCAATATGGCGGAGGACGAGGCTACCGGTCGTTTGTTCGTCACTGACAACTCCAAGGCGAAGACCACGCTGGTCTTGGATATTCACACCGGAAAGTTATTGAAGCGGCTTGATGTGGGCGACTCTTTGACTGTCGTTTTCAATTCACGGCGCAACGAAATTTATATCTCGCAGCGTGAATCCGGCAATGTACTGAGCCTGGATGCGACGACCTATGCGGTGAAACAGCGCTGGGCGCTGCCGCCGAATCCAAACAGCTTGTTGTTGTCGGCAGACGGCCAGACATTGTTCGTTACGGTCAAACAACCGTTTAACAAAGATCATTCCACGCAGGGGCCGGACAGCGTGGTTCGCATCGCGTTGAATAAATAAGCCCCATCGGCCCGGCGACGGGCCATTTAACTTTTATCCTCATTCATGAGTGAATTATGCACAACACCAGTACAACGAATTTCCCTTTACGTAAAACGCTGCTGGCGCTGACTATCGGCGCGCTGAGCCAGGGCGCACTGGCCGCAGACGGCGACGCCAAGAAAAACCGGGAGGACACCCTGGTCGTCCGGGCCGAAAAACACGCCGATTTCAACTCCGGCGGCAATGATTTGGTCCCCGCCTACCTGGATGGACAGGTCGCCCACGGCGGCCGCCTGGGGATGCTGGGCGAACAGAAAGCGATGGACGTTCCGTTCAACGTCATAGGCTATACCGCAAAGCTGGTACAGGATCAGCAGGCGAAGACCATCGCCGACGTGGTCAGCAACGATGCGGGTGTGCAGGCGGTGCAGGGATACGGTAACTTCGCCGAAACCTATCGCATCCGCGGTTTCCAACTGGACGGCGACGACATGACGATGGGCGGGCTGCCGGGCGTGGTGCCGCGTCAGGTAGTGGATACCCAGATGCTGGAGCGGGTTGAGATCTTCAAAGGGGCGAACGCCTTGCTGAACGGCCTGGCTTCCAGTGGCGTTGGCGGCATGATCAATCTTGAACCGAAGCGGGCGGAAGAAACGCCGACCACTCAGATCGGTATCGACTACACCTCCGACTCTCAGGTGGGCGGCAAGCTGGATCTGGGCCGCCGTTTCGGTGACGACAACCAGTTTGGCGCTCGCGTCAACCTGGTGCACCGAGAGGGGGAAACGGCGGTTGAGGATGATAAGCGGCGCACCACGCTGGCATCGGTCGGGCTGGACTATCGCGGCGATCGTTTCCGTTCATCGTTGGACTTCGGTTATCAGAAAAAGACCTTCCATGGCGGAACGATGGGGGTCAACATCAGCGGCATCGATGTGGTACCCGCGGTGCCTGACACCCGTAAAAATTACGGTCAGCAGTGGGGCTACAGCGATATCGAGAACGAATTCGGCATGGCGAAAGCGGAATATGATTTAACCCGCGACTGGAAGGCCTATGCCGGGTTGGGCGCGCAGCACGGCCATGAAACCGGTGTTTACAGCGCGCCGAAGCTCATCAACGCCAACGGCGACGCCACGGTTGGGCGCCTGGACACCAATCGCATCATCGACGCTTTCAGCGGTATGGCGGGGCTTGAGGGCAAGTTCACGACCTGGGCGGTTTCGCATCGGGTCAACGTTGGCTATTCCGCGCAGATTAAACGCGACAAAACCGCGTGGCGCATGTCCGCCAACAATCCGACGACCAATATCTACGATAACCATGATGTCGCAATACCGGACAACGCCTATTTCGGCGGCAACTACAGCGATCCGCTGACTACGGCGCGCAACCGGACGCAGGGCTGGTTATTCAGCGATACGTTGGGCTTTTTCGGCGACCGGGTGTTGTTAACGGCGGCCGCGCGCCATCAGAAAGTGGTGGTGCGTAATTACAGCAACGCCACTGGCCTGGAGGATACCGCCTCCCGTTATACGCAAAGCCGCTGGATGCCGACGTTCGGGCTGGTCTACAAGCCGTGGGAAACGGTGTCGCTTTATGCCAACCATACCGAGGCGTTACAGCCTGGCGGCATCGCGCCGAAAGAGGCGGCTAACTTCGGGCAGAGTACCGGTATCGCCCGTTCCAAGCAAAATGAAGTGGGCGTGAAAGTTGATTTCGAACGCGTAGGCGGCTCGTTGGCGCTGTTTGAAATCAAAAAGCCGGCCACCCTGATCGACAGCAACAACTACTACACGTTGAACGGCGAACAACGCAACCGCGGCGTGGAATTGAATGTGTTCGGCGAGCCGGCATTCGGCCTGCGCCTCAACGGCAGCGCTACCTGGCTTTCGCCCGAGCTGACCAAAACCCAGGGCGGCCGTAACGATGGCAAAGACGCTATCGGCGTAGCGCACTTCTATGCGGTGCTGGGAGCGGAGTACGATATCAAGCCGGTCGATGGCCTGACGGCAACGGCGAAAGTGCGGCATACCGGTTCGCAATATGCCGACTCCGCCAATACCAAAAAGCTCGATAGTTTCACGACCCTGGATCTCGGCCTTCGCTATCGCATGCGTTTGAATGAGGATCAAAATACGCTGGTATGGCGTGTGGGGTTGGACAACGTCACGAATGAGAAGTATTGGTCTGGCGTAGAAAGCAATGGCACTTACGTCTTCCAGGGACAGGCGAGGACGCTGAAAGCGTCGGTAACTTACGACTTCTAATCGATACAGAAACGACGGCGGCCCACATGCGATGGGTCGCCGGTTCCTTCGCCACCGGGGGGGCGTTTTTCAGCATGACCGATGGGTGAGGACGCTGATCAAATCCAGCGCGTCGTCCGCCGCCGCGATTTCGCTTTCGCTGAGCGCCTGCCGTTCGATGAAGCTCTCGATGGCTTCCAACAGGGAGAAGACGCTGATTTCATCTCCTATCTTTACGACTTCGCAAACGCCACGCCCGATCGCCAGACAGATGGCTTCATCAAATTCACACGGTTTGCTGTTCATTTTTCCCCCTACGGCATTTGGGATTATATCGGCCATGCTACCGGTTTTTTCCCGGTGGCTGTCTGACGAAAATCCCATTTTTTCGTTGATGCTGACGGGCGCACGATCGCGGGCATTGGCGAAATTCTGATTTCCTCACCGTGGCCAAATTTCCCTTGTGACCACCGTGCCGGCGCGGTATTGTCGCCAAATGACGACAATACCGCCTCATTGTCCGCATAAAAAATTCATGACGTTATCATCCCTTCATCCCGCTGCCGTGCGGGATTTTTTTATGAGGTTTATCCCAAAGTGCGGATAACCTCGACGCGATCGCTTGCCATGTTCTGGGAATAATCCTAGCTTGAAATAGTCATTTAGGGTTAGCAATCCCTCATGACCTCCTTGTAACACTTGATGCACCAGAACGTTTTCTCCCCCGCTTAGGCGGGGGTTTTTAATGACGTGCATCGGAAAAGGCCGTGAACGTAGAACCGACAGAGTTCGTGACGATAACCAGTTTAAGCATCAGGGGACGGGACAATGAAAAATGATCTGGCGGCGGCGATCGCGATTGGCTGTGTGTTGTTGTTCGCATTGGCGGTCGGTTCGCCCCTTTCTGTCGCTACTTCGCTGTAATCTTCCGCGGCCCCGTTCGGGGCCGCTCATCGAGCCAGTCGCCGCGTCTGCGGATTTTTGCGTCGATCGCCTGCCCGCGCGATAAAATCAGCCAGATCGCTGTTGATGTATGGCGAACTTTGAGTACTCTGAGTGCTTTGCACATCCCGCGTGCGCCCGTTCTATCTATGCTTTAATCAGGCCCATCACAGGAATCGCCATGCCCGCCCGCCAAATCTCAAGGAGCCCGCTCTGATGCTGGAGATGTTATTACAGTGGTACCGCCGCCGCTTCACCGATCCTCAGGCCATCGCGCTGCTGGTGATCCTGGTTGCCGGGTTCCTTATTCTCTATTTTTTGCACGGCATTCTGACCCCGTTGCTGGTTGCCATCGTGCTGGCGTATCTGCTCGAGTGGCCGACCGCGCGCCTGCAGCGCATCGGCTGTTCGCGCACCTGGGCGGCGAGCATCATGCTGCTGGTGTTCTCGGGCGTCGCCATGCTGCTGGTGTTCGTCGTCGCGCCGACCGCCTGGCAGCAGGGCATCAATCTGATGAGCGATCTGCCGGGCATGCTCAATCAGTTCTATAACTTCGCCGCGACGCTGCCGAAGCGTTATCCGGCGCTGGTGGATGCCGGCATCATCGACATGATGGCGGAAAACCTGCGCAGCCGGTTGTCCGGCATGGGCGAATCGGTGGTGAAATTCTCGCTGGCGTCGCTGGTCGGCCTGCTGACGTTGGCTATCTATCTGATCCTGGTGCCGATGATGATGTTCTTCCTGCTGAAGGACAAAGAACAGCTGCTGAACGCGGTGCGCCGCGTGCTGCCGCGCAATCGCGGCCTGGCGGGGCAGGTCTGGAACGAGATGAATCAGCAGATCACCAACTATATTCGCGGCAAAGTGCTGGAGATGGTGATTGTCGGCGTGGCGACCTACCTGGTGTTCGCCGTGCTGGACATGCGCTACTCGCTGCTGCTGGCGGTGCTGGTGGGGTTCTCGGTGCTGATCCCCTACATCGGCGCGGTGCTGGTCACCATACCGGTGGTAGTGGTGGCGCTGTTCCAGTGGGGCGTCGGCGCCGATTTTTGGACGCTGATCGTCGCCTATCTGGTGGTGCAGGGGCTGGACGGCAACCTGTTGGTGCCCATTTTGTTCTCCGAAGCGGTCAACCTGCATCCGCTGGTGATTATCCTGTCGGTGATCGTGTTCGGCGGGATGTGGGGCTTTTGGGGCGTGTTTTTTGCCATACCTCTGGCGACGCTGGTGAAGGCGGTGATCCATGCCTGGCCGGATGAACTGCGGGTCGAGGTGGAAGACAAGGCCGACTGACAGGGAAGAAACGAAGCGCAGCAGGCCGCTGCGCTTCGTGAGAATTACTGCTGCAGGTAGTTCAGAACGATGTCGTGGTGATTGGTGGTTTTGAAATCATCAAACACTTTTTCAATCTTGCCGTTGGCATCGATCAGGAAGCTGATGCGGTGAATGCCGTCGTAGGTCTTGCCCATGAAGGTTTTCTCGCCCCACACGCCAAACTGTTGTGACACCTGATGATCTTCATCAGACAACAGCGTGAAGTTGAGCAGCTCCTTTTCGGCGAAGCGCGACAGTTTTTCCGGTTTGTCGGTGCTGATGCCCAGCACTTCGACGCCGACCTTTTTTAATTCGTCCATGTTGTCCCGCAGGCCGCAGGCTTGCACGGTGCAGCCCGGCGTCATCGCCTTCGGATAAAAATAGACCAATACTCGCTGTCCCTGGAAGTCGGCCAAATTAATTTCCTCACCGTCCTGGTCAGGCAAACTAAATTTCGGCGCTGTGTCACCGGCTTTCAATGGGCTCATCACTACTCTCCATCTTTCTCGTCATGCTGTGGATAGTTCACCACGCTAATACTGCCTTGCGCGTTCAATTCTGTACATAGGCGATGGAAGGCTTGCTCAATATTTGAGGCGTCCCGATCGCCGGAGCTGTGGGCGGTGATTTGGATATACAGCTGCGGCGGCAGGTCGCCGTCCGCCGGCTGCGTGCGTGAGACCAGTTCGGCGATATTCATCTGGCTGGAGTCGAACAAATCGGTAAAGCGTTCGATGATGTGCGGCGAGTCCTTCACTTCCACCTGCACCCACACCGTGGCCGGCATCGGCGGCCTTTCGTGCGAGTTTGTGCGCTTCATCACGATCAGCAGATCCAGCTCCGCGCCTTTTTGCGGCAGGGTGGATTCGATCAGGGTGATGGCGTTCCAGCTGCCGGACAGCAGCATGATGAACGTGAACTCCTCTCCCAGCATGGCCAGACGGCTATCTTCGATATTGCATCCGCAACTGCTGACGTGGCGGGTGATGGTATTGACGATTCCGGGGCGGTCGGCGCCGAGCGCGGTAATCACGAGATAGTGTTCGTCTGACTGAGGCAAAATAGCGCTTCCTGTCGTGCTCAATGGGGTTACCATGGTAAACATAAAAAAAACCGCCTGCCAAGCGCTTACAACGCGGTTGTGCGCTTGCTTTTGGATAGGCAGCAAAAGTACCATGAGTGACTTGTTTGTGGAGGGGACGGCCAATGTTTACGGGAAGTATTGTTGCACTGGTTACGCCGATGGACGACAAAGGTGCTGTCGATCGCGCGAGCCTGAAAAAATTGATCGATTATCATGTAGCCAGTGGCACCGCGGCGATCGTTTCCGTAGGGACCACCGGCGAGTCCGCAACGCTTGCCCATGACGAGCACGTTGACGTGGTGCTGCAGACGCTGGAGTTGGCCGACGGCCGCATTCCGGTGATCGCCGGCACCGGCGCCAACGCCACCGCCGAAGCCATCGCGCTCACCACCCGCTTCGCCAACACCGGCGTGGTGGGCTGCCTGACGGTGACGCCGTACTACAATAAGCCGACGCAGGAAGGGCTGTATCAGCACTTCAAGGCGATCGCCGAGAGCACCGAACTGCCGCAGATCCTGTATAACGTGCCTTCGCGCACCGGCTGCGACATGCTGCCGCCGACCATCGCTCGGCTGGCGAAAATCAAGAATATTGTTGCTGTAAAAGAAGCGACGGGGAACTTAAGTCGCGTTAGTCAGATCCAAGTGCTGGTTGACGATGAAGATTTCATTTTGCTGAGCGGCGACGACGCCAGCGGGCTGGACTTCATGCAACTGGGCGGCAAAGGGGTGATTTCCGTGACGGCCAACGTGGCCGCGCGCGAGATGGCGCAACTTTGCGCGCTGGCGGCGCAGGGCAAATTTGCCGAAGCGCGCCGCTTAAATCAGCGCTTGATGCCGTTGCATCAGGATCTATTTGTAGAAGCAAACCCAATTCCGGTGAAGTGGGCCTGTAAGGCGTTGGGATTGATGGCAACCGATACGCTGCGTCTGCCGATGACGCCGTTGAGCGAAGCCGCCCGCCCGGTGGTGGAGCGCGCGCTGAAAAGCGTCGGTTTGCTGTAACTCTAAGGGAAATTTGATGGCTTATTCATTGCAAAAGTCGACGGTAGCAAAAGTAGTGGGCATCTCATTGGTGATGATGCTGGCAGCCTGCAGCAGCGATCAGCGCTACAAGCGCCAGGTCAGCGGCGACGAGGCCTACCTCGACGCGGCTCCGCTCAAGGCGCTGAACGCGCCGTCCGGCATGATCCTGCCGGTGCAGAGCGGCAACTATGACGTGCCGGCCACAACGGTGCAAGGCAACGTCGGCAAGCAGCTGGACATTCGTCCGCCGGTGCAGCCGTTGGCGCTGCTGAGCGGTTCGCGCGCGCAATATGCCGGCGACAGCGGCACGCTGCTGCTGGAAAACAGCCCGCAGAACCAGAACCTGTGGTCGCGCGTGGTCAGCCTGCTGCAGGCGAAGAACATCGCGATCGCTTCCCGCCAGGACGCCGGTCAGACCCTGACCACCGACTGGGTGAAGTGGAACCGTCTGGACGAAGACAACCAGTACGAAGGCCGTTATCAGATCAGCGTGCAGCAGCAGGGCTACCAGCAGGCGCTGGTGGTGAAAAGCGTTGGCCTGCAGCAGCAGGGCAAGACCGAGCAGGTGACCGATCAGTCTGAGATCCAGCGCTACAACGGCATGATGATCAACACCCTGATCGAAGGCCTGGACAAGCAGGATAACCTGGCGAGCAGCCAGACGGCCAGCCGCTTCGGCGCGCTGGACGTGCAGAGCGGCGCCGATGACACCGGCCTGCCGATGCTGGTGGTGCGCGGCCCGTACACCGTAGTGTGGGATCGCCTGCCGCCGGCGCTCGAAAAACTGGGGATGAAAGTGGGTGACCGCAGCCGTCCGCAGGGCACCGTCGCCGTGACCTACAAGTCCCTGAGCAGCAGCGATTGGGATGCGTTGGGCGTCAAGGATCCTGAACTGACGGAAGGCGATTACAAACTGCAGGTCGGCGATCTCAACAACCGCACCAGCCTGCAATTCATCGATCCGAAAGGCAAACCGCTCACCCAGTCGAAAAACGACGCACTGGTGGCGGCATTCCAGTCAGCCTTCAGCAAAACCAGCGTTAACTAATCAAAAAGGGGCTTCGGCCCCTTTTTGTTTTGTCTATACGGTATCGTTTGCGTCGCAGGTTTGGCACAATAGTGTCCGGCACGCCAAAGAATTCATTAGGTCAATTCTATACCCCCTAATTTCGGGCCGCGCTCGGGAGACAACGGGGATACATCACTGGAGTAAGTAAGATGCAAAAGCTAGCTGAGCTGTATCGCGGAAAGGCAAAAACCGTTTACACCACCGAGAATCCCGATCTGTTGGTGTTGGAGTTCCGCAACGATACGTCAGCACTGGATGGTCAGCGCATTGAGCAGTTCGATCGCAAAGGCATGGTGAACAACAAGTTTAACCATTTCATCATGAGCAAACTGGAAGAAGCCGGCATCCCGACCCAGATGGAGCGTCTGCTGTCCGACAACGAAGTGCTGGTGAAGAAGCTGGACATGGTGCCGGTGGAGTGCGTGATCCGCAACCGCGCCGCCGGTTCGCTGGTGAAGCGTCTGGGCATCGAAGAAGGCCTGGTGCTGAACCCGCCGCTGTTCGATCTGTTCCTGAAAAACGACGCCATGCACGATCCGATGGTGAACGAATCCTACTGCGAAACCTTTGGCTGGGTGAGCAAAGAGCATCTGGCGCGCATGCGCGAGCTGAGCTACCGCGCCAACGACGTGTTGACCCAGCTGTTCGACGACGCCGGCCTGATCCTGGTCGACTTCAAACTGGAGTTCGGTCTGTTCAACGGCGAAGTGGTGCTGGGCGATGAGTTCTCGCCGGACGGCAGCCGCCTGTGGGACAAAAACACCCTGGACAAGATGGACAAAGACCGTTTCCGTCAAAGCCTGGGCGGCCTGATCGAAGCCTACGAAGAAGTGGCGCGCCGCATCGGCGTGAAACTCGACTAAGCGTCGGCACCGCCATTCGGGGCGATCCGGCCGGATCGTCCCGCTATTCTGCGTTTTTCCAGAAAATTTCTACATTTCCTCCGCGGCAGACCATTTATAATGATGGATGCGAGATGACTAAAACCTATCCCACTCAGGCTTGAAGCTGCCTTTGCGCTTACGATCGCGGCGCAACTTCAACGAGCAGGGGAAATATCTGGAGTGTATTTATGCGTTGGCAAGGGCGTCGGGAAAGTGACAATGTTGAGGATCGTCGCGGGCAGTCTTCAGGTTTGGGCGGCGGTGGCGGCGGTTTCCGCGTGCCGGTGGGCGGCAAGGGCGGCATCGTCATTCTGGTGGTGGTGCTGGTGGCCGGTTATTACGGCATCGATCTGTCGCCGCTGTTGAACGGCGGTAACGTCGCGCCGCAGGGTCAACAACAGAGCGCCAGCATCAGTCCGAAAGACGATGAGCTGGCCAAATTCACCTCGGTGGTGCTGGCTTCGACCGAGGACAACTGGAAAGAGATTTTCCAGCGCATGGGCAAAACCTATCAACCGCCGAAGCTGGTGATGTATCGCGGCGTGACGCGCACCAGCTGCGGCACCGGTCAGTCGGCGATGGGGCCGTTCTACTGCCCGGGCGACAGAACGGTGTATATCGATCTGTCTTTCTATCAGGACATGAAGACCAAACTGGGCGCCGGCGGTGATTTCGCTCAGGCCTATGTGGTGGCGCACGAAGTCGGCCACCACGTGCAGAACCTGTTGGGCATCGAGCCGAAGGTGCGCCAGATGCAGCAAGGCGCCAGCCAGGCGGAAGTGAACCGCCTGTCGGTGAAAATGGAGCTGCAGGCGGACTGCTTCGCCGGCGTGTGGGGTAAATACGCCGAGAAGCAGCAGATGCTGGAAGAGGGCGACCTGCAGGCGGCGCTGAACGCCGCGCAGGCGATTGGCGACGATCGGTTGCAGCAGCAGAGCCAGGGCCGCGTTGTACCGGACAGCTTCACTCACGGCACCTCGCAGCAGCGCTACACCTGGTTTAAACAAGGCTTCGACAGCGGCGATCCCAATACCTGCAATACCTTTGCATCCCGTTAACGCCTCAAGTGCCGGAGCCTGACTCCGGCATTTTTTTCGGATTGAGATACAGCCTTATGTTACAGGCAGCGCAACAACTCATGCGGCGGCAGGGCATCCGACGCCTGCTGGTGCTCAGCGGTGAACCTGACTGGTGCCGCGAACAGGCGCAGCGGCTGGCGGCGACGCTGCCGGGCGACTGGCCGTGGGTGGGGGAAAACCCGCCGCCCGGCCTGACGGCTTTGCCGAGCCGCGCGGTGCGCCAATTGCTGGGGCAGGAGCGGCTGCACGCAGTGTTCGACGCCGGTCAGTCGCTGGACGTGGAGGCGTTGGCGGCGCTGTGCGGCGCATTGCGCGCCGGCAGTTGGCTGCTGCTGTTGACGCCGCCCTGGCGGCAATGGCCTCAGTTGCCGGACGGCGACAGTCTGCGCTGGAGCGATTGTCCGCAGCCGATCACCACGCCGCATTTCATTCATCATCTGCAGCAGCATCTGGCCGATGACAGCGAAGTGACGATCTGGCGGCAGGATGAGCCCCTGACGCTGGCCGCGCTGCCGGCGCGTGAGGGGTGGCAGCCGCCGGATGGCCGCCCGACCGAGGAACAACAGGCGATCTTGACGGCGCTGCTGCAGGCCGAGTCCGGCGTGTGGGTGCTGACCGCCGCCCGTGGCCGCGGCAAATCGACGCTGGCCGGCATGCTGGTGGCGCAGTCGCCGCTGACTTGCTGGATCACCGGGCCGAGCCGCGCCGCCACTGAGGTGGCCGGGGAATGGGCGCAGGGGCGCGCGCAGTTTTGGGCGCCCGATGCCTTGCTGGCGCAGTGCCGGGAAGGCGACGTCAGTGAGGTGGGCTGGCTGCTGGTGGATGAGGCGGCGGCGATCCCCGCGCCGCTGTTGCAGCAGTTGATCGGTTATTTTCCTCGCGTGCTGTTGACCACCACGGTGCAGGGCTATGAAGGCACCGGCCGCGGTTTTCTGCTGAAGTTTTGCGCCGGGCTGCCGTCCTATCAGGCGTTGAGCCTGCAACAGCCGATGCGCTGGGCGCAGGGGGATGCGCTGGAACGGATAACGGACAATGCGCTGTTGTTCAACGAGCTGCCCGCCTGGCCGGCGGACGGCCAGGCGATCGATTACAGCCAGGCGGAACAGCGTGAACTGTGCGCCGATCCGCAGCGGCTGGCGCGTTTCTATGCTCTGCTGAGCAGCGCGCATTACCGCACCTCGCCGCTGGACTTACGCCGGCTGATGGATGCGCCAGGCATGCATTTCGGGCTGGCGCAGGCCGGACAGGAAGTGGTCGGCGCCGTGTGGCTGGCGGAAGAAGGCGGCTTGAGCGCCGAGTTGGCGCACGACGTGTGGGCCGGCCGCCGCCGGCCGCGCGGCAACCTGGTGGCGCAGTCGCTGGCGGCGCATGGCGGCCAGTGGTGGGCGCCGACGCTGCGGTCACGGCGCATTACCCGCATCGCGACGCTGCCGGCGCTGCGGCGGCAGGGTATCGCGCGTCAGCTGGTCGAGCGGCAACGCTGCCAGGCGCAGGGTCTGGACTTCCTGTCGGTCAGCTTCGGCTATACCGAGCCGCTGTGGCGCTTTTGGCAATCCTGCGGTTTCGAGCTGGTGCGCATCGGCAGCAAGCCGGAGGCCAGCAGCGGCTGCTATACCGCGATGGCTATCTTGCCCCTGAGCGAGCAAGGGGAGGCGCTGCGGCATGCGGCGCACAAGCACCTGGCGCGTGACTGGCCCTGGCTGCGGCAGCGTATCGAGCTGACGCTGGCGATCCCGGGCGACGACGGCGATACGTCGCTCGGCGAAGAGGACTGGCGCGAGCTTGCCGGGTTCGCTTTCGCCCATCGGCCGCTGGAGGCCAGCCTGGGGGCATTGCAGCGTTTGCTGTTGGCCAGCAGTCTGCCGCTGTCCGCGCTGCGCGGCCATCTGCAGCGGCGGCAATCCCCGGCGGCCTGCGTGGAGCAGGCGGGCGTAAGCGGCCAGAAAGCCTTGCTGCGCTACTGGCGGCACGAAACGGCGCAGGCGCTGGAACAGCTGAATGCGCAGCACTGCCGCTACTGGCGCGACTGGGCGCAGTCGTTGCAATAAATTGAATAACTCGCTCAATAAAACCCGATTTTCCCGATTTCTCAACGGCGTATAGTCACTGTCAGCGGTGCGGCGGCGACTGTCGCCGCACCAGGTCTGGTTACAACTAAGGAGTCATCGATGAAACATGAGCATTTCGTTGTCCAAAGCCCGGCGACCCCGGCGGCGCAGCTGATCTTGCTGTTTCACGGTGTCGGCGACAACCCGGTGGCGATGGGGGAGATCGGCAGTTACTTCGCCAAAGAGTTTCCTCAGGCACAGGTGGTAAGCATCGGTGGCCCCGAAGCGTTTGGCAACGGCGCCGGGCGCCAGTGGTTTTCGGTGCAGGACGTGACCGAAGAGAACCGCGCGGCCCGCATCGCAGCCGTGATGCCGCAGTTTGTGGCGGTGGTGCGCCATTGGCAGCAGTTGAGCGGCGTAGGCTATGCCGGCACGGCGCTGGTGGGGTTCTCGCAGGGGGCGATCATGGCGCTGGAAGCGTTAAAAGCGGAAACCCGACTGGCCGGGCGCGTGGTCGCGTTCAGCGGGCGTTTCGCCCAGTTGCCTGAGCAGGCTTTCGGCGACAGCGTGGTGCATTTGATCCACGGTGAAGAGGACGCGGTGATCGCGGTGCAGCACGCTCACGCGGCGGCGGAAGCGTTACGGGCCGGCGGCGCCGATTTCACGCTGGACGTGGAGGAAAACGTCGGGCACGCAATCAACCAGGGCATGATGAACGCCGCGCTGGAAAGGCTGCATTATTACGTGCCGCAGCGCTACTGGGACGAGGCATTGTCCGGCAAGCGCGGCGAGCTGATCGCCTTTCGCTGAAAACTCAGGGCGCCGATGAGCGCCCTGATGTCATTTCTTTTTCGGCCAGTCGTCTTCGTCATCCCACTGGGCGTTGTTGTCGCGGTGCGGCGGTATCTCCGGCTTGTTGGCCAGATAGCTTTTCACGTCGACGCGGCGCAGTTCCTTGATGCCGCTGACGACCATCCCCACCAGAACCAGCAGGATAATCCACCAGTAATCAGCTAACCATTGCATAGCTACTCCTTTCCTTCACTGCGTATAAAACGCGAAAAAATCGAGGGCAGATGGCGTTCGAGCCATTCGGCACCGGCGACCTCCTTATCATGCCAGGCCGCCAGCAACAGCGCCGGGGTCAGCAAATGTTCGGCCTCTTGCGCCAGCGGCCGGTAGCTCAGATGCCACGGCTCCACCGCCACGCCGCCGCTGTCTTCGGTAAAGGGGCGATAGAAACCGAACTCGGCCATATGCGCCGTCAGCCACTGGTTGAGTGGCGCAAAGTACCCGCCTTCTTCATATTCCCACGGCTCCAGCTGCAGCTTTTGCCCTTCCGGCAACAGCGACGGATCGTACACGTCCAAATCGCTGCCCCAGTGATGGCGGCTGGCGCCAGGCAAGGCTGACCAGCGCAGGATCGCCTCACAGCGCTCGGCGGCGGACAGCGGCGCGACGTCGATCGGTTGGCTGTCCTTATCTAATACTGGCCGCTGGCCGCAGAATTTGCCATTCCAAATCGCCAACTGACGGTCGAAATCGCGGAAGGTACTGGCGGGCTGGAGATCGAATCCCGCCTCACGCGCCGCCTGCTGCATCGCCAGGAAGGCGTTGACCGCCTGCGGCTGCAGGCGGTGGTTGCCGCTCAGCGGCGCCAGGTGTTCGGTTGAGCGGCCGGTGAGCATCTCTGCGTTGATCATGCGACCAATTGCTCCATGATGCGTTGATACATGCGGCTCAGCAGCTGCAGATCCGCGGCGTTGACACATTCGTTGACCTTGTGGATGGTGGCGTTAACCGGCCCCAGTTCCACCACCTGCGCGCCCATCTGCGCGATGAAGCGGCCGTCGGAGGTGCCGCCGGTGGTCAGCAGCTGCGGCGTCAATTCAGAATAGTGCTCGACGGCGTTGACCACCGCATCCACCAGCGCGCCGCGCGAGGTGAGGAACGGTTGACCGGACAGCCGCCATTCGATGCTGTAATTCAACTGATGGCGTTCCAGCAGCTCTTCCACGCGCTGCTTGATCATCGCGTCGGTCAGTTCGGTGCTGAACCGGAAGTTGAACTGCACGTAGAGATCGCCCGGGATCACGTTGTTGCTGCCGGTGCCGGCCTGCACGTTGGCGATCTGCATGCTGGTCGGCGGGAAGAACTCGTTGCCGCGATCCCATTCGATCGCCACCAGTTCATTCAGCGCCGGCATGGCGCGGTGCACCGGGTTGTCCGCCAAATGCGGATAGGCGACGTGCCCCTGTACGCCGTGGATATGCAGGTTGGCGGTGATGGAGCCGCGACGGCCGTTTTTCACCACGTCGCCGACGCGTTCGGTGCTGGACGGCTCGCCGACCAGGCAGTAATCCAGCCGCTCGTTGCGCGCCATCAGCGCTTCGACCACTTTAACCGTGCCGTGAGTGGCGCTGGCTTCTTCATCTGAAGTGATCAGAAATGCCAGGCGGCCCCGGTGATTCGGGTTGGCGGCGACAAAGCGTTCCGCGGCCACCACCATTGCGGCCAATGAGCCTTTCATGTCCGCCGCGCCACGGCCATACAGCATGCCGTCGCGGATCGCCGGTTCAAACGGCGGGTTTTCCCAGCGTGTTTCATCGCCGGTCGGCACTACGTCGGTGTGCCCGGCAAACGCCAGGGTTTGCCCTTCGCCGCGCCAGGCCCAGAAGTTTTGGGTGTCTTCGAAGTCCATGGCTTCGACGGTGAAACCGATCGCCTGCAGACGGTCGATCATCAGCTGCTGGCAGCCTTCGTCATTCGGGCTGAGGGAAGGGCGTTTGATCAACTGCTGGGCCAGTTCGATAACCGGGCAAGTCATACGGCAACCTCGGCGATAAATTGTTGGTAAGCGTCGGCGTTGAAACCGAGCAGAGCGTGGCCGTTGCCGTCGTCCAGCAGCGGACGTTTAATGATTGCCGGCTGCGCCAGCATCAGCGCGATGGCGGCGTCGGCGTTATCACAGGCGTTGCGCTGAGCTTCATCCAGCTTGCGCCAGGTGGTGCCGCGGGTATTGAGCAGCGGCTCCCAACCCAGTTGCGCGACGAAACCGCGCAGTTGCTGTTCGGTCAGGCCGTCGGCGCGGTAGTCGTGAAAATGATAGGCTATGCCTTGATCTTCCAGCCAGCGGCGGGCTTTTTTGATGGTGTCGCAGTTTTTGATGCCGTACATCGTCAGCGTTGTCTGTTGCGGTTTATTTGCCATGGCGTAAAGCTACCTGTCTCGTCGAGTCGATACTGAGCGGCGGGCGCGGTCTTAGGCCTTCTCGCCGCCCGGCGATAGCAGAGATAATGCCAGTAAAGCGGCGGCGAGATCCAGACAACGATGCGCGCGAGAGACGATTGGGCGCCAGGGAGAGAGGTTGGCAAATTGATGAAACGGCGATCTTCGCCGGCGGCGCTGTTAAAAGACGCCGGCGAACGCGTTCTGCCGCCAATGCGGCGCGGGGGAGAGAGAACTAATCTTTATTGATCCTTATGTTTAAACGCTCGGTCAAACACCGTACGCGGGTAATATGCAACAGTGGTTTTATCCTGCTGGTGCCGAGTTTTTTCATGATTCGTGATTTGTAATGATTGGCGGTTTTATTTCTGATATTCATGGCATTGCTGATGTCGGCCAGCGATTTTCCCGTCGACCACTCCGAGAGAAAATGCGATTCGCGCTGAGAGAGTTGCGGCGGCTCGGTATAGTGACTGTAACGCTTATATAAGTCGCCGATCAGGTGGCTGAAGCGGCTCAATGATATAAGGTTTGATAATATAATGGTCTTATTGTCGACAATCACCATCTCATGCAGACAGTCGGTGATAATGATTATTTTGTAGGTATTGGGGTTGGCATATTCATCGCGGTAACGCGCTTCAAAGTTGGCGATGGTGACATCGATAAAGCAGACCCTTCTGCGGCTAAAGCCGGCCGGCGCGCGTTTTTCCGCCCAGGTTTGGTTAATGAGTTGTCGGATGCCGACGGTGGTATAAGCACACTCGCTGAAAATATCAATTTCCATTTTATTATAATCCTTTACTTTTTATTTCCCGGTGAGGATGGCTATCTTAAAACATAAAAAAAGAAATAATCCAAATAATTGCATGTTGAACTTTTCTTGCGCCGCAAATGAATGAGCGTTATCTGGGCGCGAGCTTTGAAGGGAAGGTTATATACTAGCATGATTTATAAAGAGTAAATCTTTTTTTCAACCGAATTTTTAAGCAAGGTAAGGTTAATAGAATAGACATCTTCTATTAATACCGCGGTAATTAAAAGGAATTAACATAGATAAAGGCTATCAAAATATGTAAAATGATCGGTTTTGACGATCATTTAAAGGTGGCTTTTTGGGCTTAACGAATTAATAACTAAGATTTTTCTTGGTTTTATCACGATGAGTGGCTTTATTTTGAACGTCACCAGAGTCGGCGCTGAGGTCATGAAAAAATTAACGTTGAAATTGAGACAAAGATAATTCTAAACAAAGAAACTGCGATGTTTTAAGCTGTAATCAGAGTGTGAACATGGATGATTGATCCGGAGAGCCGGCGAGAAAAAATGTCATATCGAAATTTCCGAGCGGGTAACGCAGGAAATAACGTCCTGTATCGCGGAGGGATTGGATCGTTTTAACGATCAACATATCGGCTACGGCGATCGTCTGCCGCTGGCGGTGGTGGTAAGAGATCCCGACAGTGGGGAAGTTCTGGGAGGGATTACCGGACGCTCATCGTTAGGGCTGCTGTTTCTCGAGCTCTTTTATCTGCCGGAAGCGCTGCGCGGCGCGGGGTTGGGCAGCGAACTGTTGCGCCGTTTCGAGCAGGAAGGCCGCCGGCGCGGTTGCCTTTCCGCCGTGTTGTACACTATCAGCTTTCAGGCGCCGGATTTTTATCAACGGCATGGCTGGCAGCGTATGGGTGAAGTGCCTTGCTTGCCGCCGGGAACTCGCCGTATCTTTATGAGCAAAACCTTGTGATGCGCGTTTAACGCACGTAGCCTCCTTGTTGCAGGCGCTGCAGCGCAGCGCCGTCCGCATACACCATGCCGGTGGTCAAATCGTGAAAGCCGTACTTTTTATAGAAGGCCAGCTTTTCCGGCACCGAATAGATGAAAATCTTGCCGAGCGGCGCCAGATCTTGCATCACCCGATCCATCAACCTGCGCCCCAGCCCTTGTCCCTGAAAGCGCGGATCGATCGCCACGTCCGCCAGGTAGGCGACCGATGTCAGATCGCTGATGGCATGTGCAGTGGCGATCAACTCGTCGCCGATAAAACCCCAATAGCAAAACTGGCTGTGTTGGTAAACGCGCCGCAAGGTGTGCGGATCGCGCTTGCCCAGCCCGGCGGCCTCCAGCAATTCACACAGCCGCTGCCAGTCGATGGCGCGGCGGCTCGGATCGGTGATAATTTCCATCGTTTTCCTCTAACCGATAAGACTGAGATCGGCGGCATAGTGCCGAATGGCGCGTTGATAACCGCGGATGTCGGGGTCTGACGAGGTGTCCGCCAGCAGCAGCAACAGATCGGTCACGGCCCGTTTATTTTCACCCAGGTTGTACAGCGCCATGGCGCGAAACAGCATCAGCTCGTTGGCCTGCGGGAACTCGGCCAGGCCGTCGTCGAAAGCCCGTAGCGACGCCGAATATTCTCCCAGGGCGCGGTAGGTGCTGCCGAGACCCAGCCAGGCCTCGCGGCGTTGGGCGGGCGGCAAATCGCGAGCCAACGCCGCGAGGTAACAGGGAATGGCCTGTTGCTCCAGGCCCTGTACGTCATACAGGCAGGCCAGCTGAAAGTGCAGCGTTGCCGCTTCCGGCTCTGCCGCCAGTTGCCTTAGCGCCAGCGCGGTCGCCTCTTGATAGCGGCCCTGCGTTTTTAACTCTAAGAGAGACAAAGAAGTGGACATGATCTGGGCTCCATTGGCGTATTTTTATACCTTTTACACGCTATCGTGGAGAAATTGATATCACAAGGGAATAGCTGCACTGAACATTGATCAGATAAATACGAAAATGTGCGCTAAGCCCGGTTTCCGAGCCCGGCATCGTTCCCGTTTCCCTTCACATGGTCAAAAAACAGGCGTAGAATCCGCTTCGTCAAATAATTGAGGTTGTAAAGTATTATGGTTGATCGTGAATTAGGAAACTGGAAAGACTTCATTGATGAGATGTTGGGCAACTGACACAGCGTTGAAGCAGATGGCAAGGTTGAGTCATTGGAAAGTCACTGAAACACCTTGGGAACGAGATTTTCGTTCGAAATAAAGCAGCATCGGTAACCCGACGCTGCTTTTTTTATATCTCGCGGATCAGTCCCCGGTGGCCGGCGTATTGCCTGCCGGATGCGCTTTACCCGGGAAACGGCGGCGAACCAGCACAAAGAACAATGGCACGAAGAAAATCGCCAGCAGGGTGGCGGAGATCATGCCGCCCATCACCCCGGTGCCGACCGCATGCTGGCTGCCGGAACCGGCGCCGCTGCTGGTAGCCATCGGCAGCACGCCGAAGATGAACGCCAGCGAGGTCATCAGGATCGGCCGCAGGCGCATGCGGGACGCGTCGAGCGTCGCCGACATCAGATCCTGCCCTTTATGGTTCAGCTCATTGGCGAACTCGACGATCAGAATGGCGTTTTTCGCCGACAGCCCAATGATGGTCAACAGGCCAACCTGGAAATAGACGTCGTTCTCCAGACCGCGCAGCCAGGTGGCGGCGACCGCGCCGATCACCCCCAGCGGCACCACCAGCATCACCGAGAACGGTATCGACCAGCTCTCGTACAGCGCCGCCAGCGACAGGAACACCACCAGCAGCGAGATGGCGTACAGCGCCGGCGCCTGCGAGCCGGACAGCCGTTCCTGATAGGACATCGCCGTCCATTCCAGCCCGAAACCGGTCGGCAGTTGGCTGACCAGTTTTTCCATTTCCGCCATGGCGGTGCCGGTGCTGACGCCGTTGGCCGCCTCGCCGACGATCTCCAGCGCCGAACTGCCGTTATAGCGCTCCAGCCGTGGCGAACCATACTCCCAGTGCGAGCTGGCGAAGGCCGAGAACGGCACCATGCCGCCCGCGCTGTTGCGCACATACCATTTGTTGATGTCATCCGGCAGCATGCGGAACGGCGCCGCGGCCTGCACGTAGACTTTTTTCACCCGCCCGCGGTCGACGAAGTCGTTGACGTAGGTCGAGCCCCAGGCGGTGGAGAGGGTATTGTTGATGTCGTCGATCGATACGCCCAGCGCCTGAGCCTTGCGCTGATCGATATCGATTTGCAGCTGCGGGCTGTCGTCCAGGCCGTTGTGGCGCACGCGCGACAGCAGCGGGTTTTGCGCCGCCAGCTGCAGCAATTGATCGCGCGCCGCCATCAGTTTGGCGTGGCCGAGCCCGGCGTGGTCTTCCAATTCCATGTCGAAGCCGGAGGAGTTGCCGAGACCGGTGATCGCCGGCGGGCTGCTGGCGATCACCCGGGCTTCGTTAATCTTGTTGAATGCCAGCGTGGCGCGATCGATGATGTCGAACGAGCTGTTGGCACCCGAGGTGCGCAGATCCCAGTCTTTCAGCCGCACGAACAGGCGCGCCACGTTTTGGCCGTTGCCGCCGGGCCCGGAGCCGATGATGGCGAACACCGACAAAACGTCCTGTTTCTCTTCGGTGAGGAAGTACCGCTCGACCTTTTCCACCACTTTGGAGGTTTGCTGCAGGGTCGAGCCCGCCGGCAACTGCACCTGTACGGTGAAGATGCCACGGTCTTCCTGCGGCAGGAACGAGGTCGGCAGCTTGATGAACAGCAGCGCCATGCCGCCGAGCAACAGCAGATAAATCACCATGTAGCGGCCGCTGGCGTGCAGAATGCGCCCCACGCCGCGCTCATAGCGATCGGCATTGCGGTTGAACATGCGGTTGAACCAGCCGAAGAAGCCGCGCTTGCCGTGATGGTGCCCTTTGGCGATCGGTTTGAGCAGCGTGGCGCACAGGGCCGGGGTCAGGATCATCGCCACCAGCACCGACAGCACCATGGCGGAGACGATGGTGATGGAGAACTGGCGATAGATGGCGCCGGTGGTGCCGCCGAAGAACGCCATCGGCACGAACACCGCCGACAGCACCAGGGCGATGCCGACCAGCGCGCTCTGGATTTGCCCCATGGATTTGCGCGTGGCCTCTCGCGGCGGCAAGCCTTCCTCGCTCATCACGCGCTCGACGTTCTCCACCACCACGATGGCGTCGTCCACCAGCAGGCCGATCGCCAGCACCATGGCGAACATGGTGAGGGTGTTGATGCTGAAGCCGCAGGCGGAGAGGATGGCGAAAGTGCCCATCAGCACCACCGGCACGGCGATGGTGGGGATCAGCGTGGCGCGGAAGTTCTGCAGGAACAGATACATCACCAGGAACACCAGCAGGATGGCCTCCAGCAGCGTTTTCACCACGTCCTTGATCGAGGCTTTGACGAACGGGGTGGTTTCATAGGCCACTTTGGCCTCCAGCCCGTGCGGGAAGTATTGTGACAGCTCGGCGATCTTGTCCTTCACCAACTGGTCGGTCTGCAGTTCGTTGGCGCCGGAGGCCAGCTTGATGTTCATGCCGGCGGCCTGCATGCCGTTGTAGCGGCTGAGGTAGTTGTAGTTCTCGCCGCCCAACTCAACGGTGGCGACGTTGCCCAGCGTCACCAGCGAACCGTCCTGATTGACCCGCAGGGTGATCTGGCGGAACTGTTCCGGCGTCTGGAGCTGCGACTGGGCGTTGATGGTGGCGTTCAGCGCCTGTTTATCGACCGACGGCGTGCCGCCCAACTGGCCGACCGCCACCTGGGCGTTCTGCGACTGAATGGCCTTGACCACGTCCTGGGTCGTGAGCTGATAGCTGTTGAGCTTGTTGGGATCGAGCCAGATGCGCATGGCGTATTGTGAGCCATACACGTCCATGCTGCCGACGCCGTTGATGCGGCTGAGCGGATCCTGCAGGTTGGAGACGATGTAATCGGCGATGTCCTGCTTGTCCATGCTGTTGTCGGTGGAGACGAACGCCACCATCATCAGCGTAGTGTCGCCGGATTTCGAGACCGTGACCCCTTGATTCTGCACCGCCTGCGGCAAACGTTTGATCGCCGCCTGCAGCTGGTTTTGCACCTGCTGCATCGCCTCGTTGGGATCGGTGCCGGCTTCGAACGTCAGCGTGACGGTCGCCTGGCCGGTATTGGTGCTCTGCGACGACATATACATCATGTTGTCGAGGCCGGTCATATTCTGTTCAATGATCTGCGTGACGGTGTTTTCCAGCGTTTGCGCCGAGGCGCCTGGATAAGTTGCGCTGATGCGCACGTTCGGCGGCGCCAAATTCGGGTATTGTTCTACCGGTAAAGAAAAAATCGCCAATGCCCCGGTCAGGCAAAGAATAATTGCCAGCACCCAGGCGAAAATCGGGCGATCAATAAAAAAATTGGCCATGCAGCGCGAACCTCGTTATGACTTGTTCTATCTTTAAAACGCATCGGAAATATGCATTTCAGCGGCAGGGAAGGATTCCGGCGCTATTGCACTTTACTCGGGATAGTCGAGGAAAGCGTGGAGAAAAAAAGGAGATAGTGTAAATAACGGTAGCGGGAAACGGCGTGGGTGCCCCGGTGTCGATAATTGTACGCTATTAAGACATTTTTATTACTATCAAAGGCCTTGCGCATATCTTCGCCGCAGGCAACCGAAAGTAAAAACTGGATTCACCTTACAGCAGGAGCTTGGCATGGGAATTAACCCGGTATTTGCCCGTCGGCTTTATTTATGCTGGCTGATCAGCCACAGTGAACGGCCCAATGTGCCGCGGTTGATGGCGCTGACCGGTTGGCCGCGCCGCACGTTGCAGGATGTGCTGAAGGCGCTGCCCGGCATGGGCGTCGAGCTGCAGTTCGTGCAGCAGGGCGTGCGCAACAACGACGGTTTTTATCAGTTGGAAAGCTGGGGGCCGTTCAACAAGAGCTGGGTGCATCAGCATCATCAGGCGCTGCTCGGCGCCATCGAGTAGGCGGCCCCGGCGTATTGGCCGGGGCGGGGCGATCAGTGGCTTTTGTACTCCAGGTACATCACCGTCGCCGCCACGCGAGAACGCACGTCCAGCTTGCGCAGTATGTTGCGGATGTGCACCTTCACGGTTTCTTCAGAGATATGCAACTGCGCCGCCACCTGTTTGTTGGACAGGCCGCGCGCCACCTCTTGCAAGACGTCCAGTTCGCGTTCGGTCAAGGCGGTGAAGGGATCGCGCTGCTCGCTGCGCGCCAGCAAATAGTCGGCCATGGCGTCGCTGATCACGTTTTGCCCCTCGGCGGCGGCGCTGATGTGTTCCAGCAGCTGCTCCGGTTCACTGTCTTTCAGCAGATAGCCGTCGGCGCCGGCGTCGATCAGCGCATACAGATCGCTGCGCGCGTCGGAGACCGTCAGCACGATGATGCGTGCGTCCACGCCTTCGTCGCGCAGAGCCCGCAGCGTATCCAGCCCGGACATGCCCTTCATGTTCAGATCCAACAAGATCACGTCCGGCGCGTGCTGCAGCGCCAGCGCAACCGCCTCGCTGCCGTTGCCGGCCTCCGCCACCACGCCAAATCGCGCATCCAGTCCCAGCAGTTGTTTGATGCCGCGCCGCATCAACGGATGATCGTCAACGATCATGACTCGGTATTGCTTCATCACCATGAAAAATGCTCCCTGTAGCAAGTAAAGCCACTCAAACGCGCCCGGAGGCGTGCTTCACAGTGGGACTGTATCTTCAAAAATAGCGGCATTCTGCACCGCAAACCTCTCCGGGCGGCCTTCTGCCCGGCGGCAACCGTAACGCAGAGTGAACAGCCGCAAGGTCAGGGCGAGAATGTCAGGCAGACCGCCGTGCCGCCGCGGCTTCTGCGCCGGATGCGCAGCGTTCCTCCCAGTCGCGCCGCGCGTTCGCTCATGATGGTCAAGCCGTAATGCCCTTCCGGTTCTTCCAGACTGGCGATGCCGCAACCGTCGTCGGTAATGCTGAATACGTTGTCGCCTGCGGCGTTGACCTCGCAACACACCGCGATCTCGCTCGCTCCTGCGTGCTTGACGGCATTGAGCACCGCCTCGCGCACGATCTGCAGCGCGTGCACCTGCTGCTGGGCGTTGAGCGCCTGCGAGGGCAGCCGACAGTGTAACTGAATCCGCGCGGGGGTTAGCGCCTTTAATGGCTGCAACAGTTGCTCCAGCGCGGCATTCAGATCCGCCTCCTGAATGTTGAGGCGGAAGGTGGCCAGCAATTCCCTCAGCTGGCGATAGGCATCGGCCAGCGTGCGATCGAAATCGTCGATAATCGTCTGCGCCGCCGGATCGTCGGCGGCGCGCCGGAGCAGCGTCAGCTGGATGCGCAGGAACGACAGCGTCTGCGCCAGCGAATCGTGCAGCTCGCGGGCGATGGTCCCACGCTCTTCCATCAACAGCAGATATTGGTGCTGCTTTTGCGCCCGGTTGAAGTAGACGCCGCGCCCCAGCATGTTGGCCAGGCTCTGCATCAGGTGAGGATGCGGCGGCTGCGCTTCGGGCTGCCATCGCAATTCACCCAACAGTTTATCGCCTTGGGTGATCGGCAGCGCGCTCCAGGTTTGCGCCGGCGCCGGCTCTCCTTCGTTCAGTTGCCACTGACCATGATCGTCCGCCACGTTCAACCGGATGCAGCGCAGTCGTTCGCTTTGGCGCACGATGCGCAGCACATTCTCGAATGCCTGCTGATCGATCTGGCGCACGCTCAGCGCCTGTGAACAGCGATACAGCACCTCCAGCGTTTCGTTGGCCTGCTGCAGGCGCTGGGTTTTTTCCTGCACTTTCAGCTCCAGCGACTGATAGAGCCGGGCCAGCTCGTCCGACATGGCGCTGAAGGTTTGCGACAGCACGCCGAGCTCGTTCGGCAGCGCCACGTCCAGCTGCGGGTGGCGAAAGTCGCGCTGTTGCACGCGCTGGCTGGCGTCGACCAGGTGCTGCAGCGGCGTGACCACCTGGCGGCGCATAAAGCGGATGCAGAACAGCACCAGGCCGATGATGGCGGCGTAGCCCAGTACGCTGACGGCGGCCACCAGGGTGAGTTTCAACTCGGAATAACGCTGCAGAGCGGAAACAAAATGATCGACGCGGTTGACGTAGCCGGCGACCTCCGCCCGGTAGGCGGCGGCCTGCCCGTCGCGGATCTGCCGCTCCATCGCTTGCCATGTTCGTTGCAGCGCCAGATAGTGGTTGCGCACCTCGGCCGGGACGTAAAAGCGCGCCAGCTTTTGCAGCGCCGGCGCCTGCAAAGATTGCCGATACTGCTGCAGGTGCAGCTCCAGCTCCGGGCTCTGTCGATCGAGATCAAAGGCCAGGCGGTAGCTTTGCATGCGCAGCGAACCGGCGATGTTGATCGCCTCGGCATCGCTCTGGCTGCCGGCGACGGTCGTCAACGCCAACCCGGTGGCGAGCACCGACAGTATCACGATGCCGAACAGCGCCCTGGCCAGGCTGCCGGTCACGGAACGTTTAACAAGCAATCACGGAATCCTTTTCTCTCAGGTGAGGGCTGCGCCAGTTTCATTCGAAAGCAAAACTATAACTTTTGCAACTAAATTGCACCGCGATTTGTATCAAGTTGTCAACAAAACGGGAACAATTGTCGTCGTGTAATCAAATGAATAGCGAAATGCCCGCCGATGTTCAGCCGCCGCCCGGTTTCCACTGAGGATTTGTCTTTGCGGATGCGATTCGTCTGTCAGATTATGCGTCTGCCCACGATGTCTTTTTAATCCTGGTTTGCCCGGAGAGGCGTTGTGATTTTTGTTGCAAATCGTCTGCTGCGGCGCAGCGTAATCGCGGTATGATTTTCACGTTGCAACTCAAGGAAAAAGGGTCATGTCGTCGAAAATTGAGAATGTGAAGAAAGAGCTGTTGTCGGACAACTGGTATGTGCTGCACAAGTACACGTTCGATCTGAAACGCAAAAACGGCGGTTCGGTGCAACAGATGCGCGAGGTTTACGATCGCGGCAACGGCGCCACCATTTTGCTGTACAACCGCGCCAAGGGCACGGTGGTGCTGACCAACCAGTTCCGCATGCCGACCTACGTCAACGGCAACGAAAGCGGCATGCTGCTTGAGGCCTGCGCCGGCCTGCTGGACGCCGATTCGCCGGAGCAGTGCGCGCGCCGCGAAGCGGTGGAAGAGACCGGTTTTCAGGTGGGCGAGGTCAAGAAAATCTTCGAAGCCTACATGTCGCCGGGCGGCGTGACCGAGATCGTGCACTTCTTTATCGCCGAATACCATGACGATGAGCGGCGCGCGGCCGGCGGCGGCATTGAAGATGAAGATATCGAAGTGATCGAACTGCCGTTCAGCGACGCGGTGGCGATGATTGCCGATGGCCGCATTAAAGACGGCAAGACCATCATGCTGCTGCAGTATTTGCAGATTCATCGGGTGATGGAATAAAAAAAGCCGGTCATGATGACCGGCTTTTTTATCGGCTTGCGCCAGGCCGCTTACTTCAGCAGCGCCTGCGCCTGCGCCACCACGTTGTCCACGGTGAAGCCGAACTCGGCGAACAGCTGCTCCGCCGGCGCCGACTCACCGAAGGTGGTCATGCCCACGATGGCGCCGTTCAGCCCCACGTACTTGTACCAGTAGTCCGCGATACCCGCTTCCACCGCCACACGCGCCGTCACCGCCGCCGGCAGCACCGACTCGCGGTACGCCGCATCCTGCTTGTCGAACGCGTCGGTCGACGGCATCGACACCACCCGCACCTTGCGGCCCGCCGCGGTCAGCTTGTCCGCCGCTTCCACCGTGATGCCCACTTCAGAGCCGGTGGCAATCAGGATGACGTCCGGCGTGCCCGCGCAGTCTTTCAGCACGTAGCCGCCGCGGTACACGTTCGCCAGCTGCTCTGCGGTGCGCGGCTGCTGGGTCAGGTTCTGACGCGAGAACACCAGGGTGGTCGGGCCGTCGTTGCGCTCGATGCCGTACTGCCACGCCACCGCCGATTCCACCTGGTCACACGGGCGCCAGGTGCTCATGTTCGGGGTCACGCGCAGGCTCGCCAGCTGCTCCACCGGCTGGTGGGTCGGGCCGTCTTCGCCCAGACCGATGGAGTCGTGGGTGTAGACGAACACGTTGCGCAGCTTCATCAGCGCCGCCATGCGCACCGCGTTGCGGGCGTATTCCACGAACATCAGGAAGGTCGCCGAGTACGGCAGGAAGCCGCCGTGCAGCGCGATGCCGTTGGTGATGGCGGTCATGCCGAACTCGCGCACGCCGTAATGAATGTAGTTGCCCGCCGGGTCAACGTTCAGCGCTTTCGAGCCGGACCACATGGTCAGGTTGCTCGGCGCCAGGTCGGCGGAGCCGCCCAGGAACTCCGGCAGCACCTTGCCGAACGCTTCCAGCGCGTTCTGCGACGCCTTGCGGCTGGCGATGTTGGCCGGGTTGGCCTGCAGTTTTTCCACGAACGCCTTGGCGTCGGCTTGCCAGTCGGCCGGCAGCTCGCCGTTCATGCGGCGCTTGAACTCGGCGGCCAGTTCCGGGAAGGCCCTGGCGTAGGCGGCGAACTTGTCGTTCCAGGCCGCTTCCTTGGCCTGACCGGCTTCTTTGGCGTCCCACTGGGCGTAGATGTCCTGCGGGATTTCAAAGGCGGCGTATTTCCAGCCCAGTGCTTCGCGGGTGGCGGCCACTTCGGCGGCGCCCAGCGCAGCGCCGTGCACGTCATGGGTGCCGGCCTTGTTCGGCGAACCGAAGCCGATAACGGTCTTGCACATCAGCAGCGACGGCTTGTCGGTCACCTTGCGGGCTTCTTCAATCGCGGCCTTGATGGCGTCCGGGTTGTGGCCGTCGACGTTGCGCACCACGTGCCAGCCGTAGGCTTCGAAGCGCAGGGCGGTGTCGTCGGTGAACCAGCCGTCGACGTGGCCGTCGATGGAGATGCCGTTGTCATCGTAGAAGGCGGTCAGCTTGCCGAGCTTGAGGGTGCCGGCCAGGGAGCAGACTTCGTGCGAGATGCCTTCCATCATGCAGCCGTCGCCCATGAAGGCGTAGGTGTGGTGGTCGACGATGTCGTGGCCGGGGCGGTTGAACTGCGCCGCCAGGGTGCGTTCGGCGATGGCGAAGCCGACGGCGTTGGCGATGCCCTGGCCCAGCGGGCCGGTGGTGGTTTCAACGCCCGGGGTGTAGCCGTACTCCGGGTGGCCCGGGGTTTTGGAATGCAGCTGACGAAAGTTCTCCAGCTCGCGCATCGGCAGGTCGTAGCCGGTGAGGTGCAGGAGGCTGTAAATCAACATGGAGCCGTGGCCATTGGAGAGCACGAAACGGTCGCGGTCAGCCCAGTGCGGGTTAGTCGGGTTGTGGTTGAGATAGTCACGCCACAGGACTTCGGCGATGTCCGCCATGCCCATAGGGGCCCCCGGGTGGCCGGAATTTGCTTTTTGTACGGCGTCCATGCTGAGTGCGCGGATGGCGTTGGCAAGCTCTTTACGAGAAGACATAACGAAACTCCAGTGCGATTACAGTTGAGCGGCCAACATGTCTTCCAGCTTCTGCTGGTCGACGGCGAACAGGCGAATGCCTTCGGCGAGTTTTTCCACCGCCATGGCGTCCTGGTTGTGCAGCCAGCGGAACTCCGCTTCGGCCAGCGGGGCAGGTTGGTGGAAGCCCTCGGTCGACGGGGTCAGCTTGCGCTCGACCGGCTGTTCGCTGTTTTTCAGCTGTTCCAGCAGGTTCGGCGCGATGGTCAGGCGATCGCAGCCGGCCAGCGCCAGGATTTGCTCAACCTTGCGGAAGCTGGCGCCCATGATCACCGTCTGGTAACGATGACGCTTGTAGTATTCATAGATGGTGCGCACCGATTTCACGCCCGGATCCTGATCGGCGTCGTAGTCGGCGGCAGGCTGTTTGGCCTGATACCAGTCATAGATGCGGCCGACGAACGGCGAGATCAGATACACGCCGGCTTCGGCGCAGGCGCGGGCCTGGGCGAAGGAGAACAGCAGCGTCAGGTTGGTGTTGATGCCTTCTTTTTCCAGCTCTTCGGCGGCTTTGATGCCTTCCCAGGTGGAAGCCAGTTTGATCAGGATGCGCGATTTGTCGATGCCCTGTTCCTGATACATGCCGATCAGTTTGCGCGCTTTGGCGACGCACATGCCGCGATCGAACGACAGGCGGGCGTCCACTTCGGTGGAGATGCGGCCCGGCACGCTTTTGAGGATCTCGACGCCGATGTTGACCGCCAGTTTATCGCTGGCGTTGATCAGCTGGGTTTCCTTGCTGCCGCCCTGGCGGCGGGCATACTCCAGCGCTTCGGTGATCAGCGCTTTGTACTGCGGCAGCGCGGCGGCTTTCAGGATCAGCGAAGGGTTGGTGGTGGCGTCCTGGGGTTCGAACTGGCGGATGGATTCGATATCGCCGCTGTCGGCGACCACCGTGGTCAGCTGCTTGAGTGCGTCTAATTGATTCATTGATAAGCTCCTTGACCAAGCTCAATGTAGGGAAATGAGAACCTTTTTCATCATAGGGGGAACACACTGCATCATCGGATCGAGAATGAAAATGCGCTTTTTCTGATTGTTGCGATGGATAATAACAATGAATGCCGAATAAACCCAGGCGGAGCGCGGCTTGCGCGCGACCGCCATCGAGACTGCAGGCGGTTTAACGCCGTCCGGCCGCGTTTTCGTAATAGCCGATTCGCTCGACTTTCGGCGCCGATCCTCCCCCTTCAAACTCCGATTCCAGCCAGGCATCGACGATGGTTTTCGCCAGTTCGGCACCGATGACCCGCGCGCCCAGCGTGATGATCTGAGCATCATTGCTTTTGCGCGCCCGTTGGGCGGAGTAGGTATCGTGACATTGCGCCGCACGAATGCCGGGCACTTTATTGGCCACGATGCTCATACCGATGCCGGTGCCGCACAGCAGGATGCCCCGCCGATGTTTTTCCTCCCGTATCGCCTGCGCGACGCGATAGGCGATATCGGGATAGATCCCCGTTTCTACGGCGCGATCCGTCGTGTAGTCAATGACGGGGATGTCCCGTTGTTGCAGGTGGGCAACGATCAGATCCTTCAGTTCAATGGCGGCATCATCGGCGCCGATGGCGATAGGCAGCATAGCGGTCTCCTGATTGGTAACGAAAAGGGTGGCGATCCTCGGTGGCGCCACGTTCATTACCGTATCCCTGTTTAATCAAATGTTCAATTGATGTTCTTTTGTTTTTTGCTGGATTTTTCAGTTTGCCACTGTAAAAGGTGATATCAGTCACTAAAAAAGGGCTTTCAATCGTTGTTTACCCTAGTTGAGACGGGTTTTTGAGCGATATCACACTTTGATAAGTTCACTGTGGGCAAATTGAACGCGCGGCGTTAGTGTTCATTTGTTCTTTGTTTGTATTAATGATCAAAATAAGTTCCCCTACCAGAGGAGAGTGCTATGTGTCAGACCTGCATAACAGAGGCGAAAATGGCGGCCGGTATCCCCGAGATCATGAAGGCGGTTGTGGCGTACGCCCCGAAAGATTACCGCCTGGAACAGGTGCCGGTACCGAAGATCGGCCCGAAAGAGATCCTGGTGAAGATCGAGGCCTGCGGCATCTGCGCCGGTGATGTTAAAGCGTTCGAAGGGGCGCCCAGCTTCTGGGGCGATGAAAAACAACCGGCATACATCAAGGCGCCGATGATCCCCGGCCATGAATTTATCGGCCATGTCGTGGGGTACGGCGAAGGCGTCGAGGGCTTCAATCTCGGCGATCGCGTGATATCAGAACAAATCGTTCCCTGCTGGCAATGCCGCTTCTGCAACCGCGGTCAGTATTGGATGTGCGAAAAGCATGACCTGTACGGTTTCCAGAAAAACGTTAACGGCGGCATGGCCGAGTACATGAAGTTCACCAAAGAGGCGATTAACTACCATGTGCCGGCCGACCTGCCGATCGAAAAAGCCATTCTGATCGAACCCTATGCTTGCTCCTTCCATGCGGTGCAACGCGCCAATATCAAACTGGGCGATGTGGTGGTGTTGGCCGGCGCCGGCACCCTGGGGCTGGGCATGATCGGGGCGATCAAAAAGTCCGGGCCTTCGAAGCTGGTGGTGCTGGATCTGTCCGACGAACGTCTGGCCTTGGCGAAGCGCTTCGGCGCGGATGTGACGCTGAATCCCACCCGTGACGACGTGCCCGCCGCGGTTAAAGCGATGACCGACGGCTACGGCTGCGACATCTACATCGAGGCGACCGGCGCACAGAAGTCCGTGGAACAGGGCCTGACGCTGATCCGCAAGCTCGGCACCTTCGTCGAATTTTCCGTGTTCAAGGATCCGGTGACCGTCGATTGGAGCATCATCAGCGACCGCAAGGAGCTGGACGTGCTCGGTTCGCACCTCGGCCCTTACTGCTACCCGCTGGTGATCGAAGGCATCGCCAATGGCGATCTGCCGACCGAAGGCGTGGTGACGCATACGTTGCCGCTGGAACAGTTCGCCGAAGGTTTCGAGCTGATGAAGCGCGGCATCGGTTCAATCAAAGTGGTGCTTAATCCAAACCTCTGAAACCTGCGTCGTTCCTCGGGTGCGGGCGAGCCTGCGCCTCCATAATCACATGTGCTGGGGTGTTCTATGTTGCATGGACTGATTCATCGCATTGGTCTGTCACCGAAACTGCTGCTGGGCTATGCCGGCGTGTTGGTGTTCATGATGGGCGAAGGGCTGGAACAAGGATGGCTGTCGCCTTATTTGATTGGCAAAGGGCTTAGCATTCAGGAATCGGCGCTGCTGTTCAGCGTTTATGGCTTTGCGGCCGCGATCGCCGCCTGGTTTTCCGGCGTGCTGGCGGAAATCTTTACCGCCCGGCGGGTGATGTTGGCCGGCCTGCTGCTGTTTCTATTCGGTTCGGTGTGTTTTTTGACGTTCGGCCTGCCGAGCAACAACCTGGCGATCATGGTGCCGACCTATGCGCTGCGCGGCCTGGGCTATCCGCTATTTGCCTACGGTTTTCTGGTGTGGGTGGCGTATGAGGCGCCGCCGGAAAGGCTGGGGTCGGCGGTGGGGATTTTCTGGTTCGTCTACAGCGGCGGGCTCAGCGTGCTGGGCGTGCTGTATTCCAGCATCATGCTGCCTTATCTCGGCGAGATCCACACGCTGTGGAGCGCGCTGATTTTCGTCGTGCTGGGCGCGGTGATTGCGCTGATGCTCAATCGCGACGACGGCGCGGCACAGAGCGGCAACCGGGAAAAAGCGTCGCTGGGTTACGTCTTGAAGGGCATCACCATCGCGTTTGAAAACCCGAAGATTGGCCTGGGCGGCATCGTGCGCACCATTAATACCTCTGCGGCTTACGGCTTCGTCGTATTCATGCCCATGTACATGATGGATATGGGGTTCACCCGCACGCATTGGTTGCAGATGTACGCCGCGCTGTGGACGGTCAACATCATTTTCAACCTGATTTTCGGCGTGATCAGCGACGGGCTCGGCTGGCGCAATGTGGTGATGTGGTTTGGCTGCGTCGGCTGCGCCTTGACCACGCTGATGTTCTACTACGTGCCGCAATTCTTCGGCGCCAATTATCTGCTGACCGTGTGCGCCGCCGGGTTGTTCGGCGCCTGTCTGGCGGCGTTTGTGCCGTTGTCGGCCATCATGCCGTCGCTGGCGCCGGATAATAAGGGCGCGGCGATGTCGATTCTCAATCTGGGCGCCGGCCTGAGCACCTTTGTCGGCCCGGCGGTGGTGGGGCTGTTTATCGGCAGCCTCGGCGCCGTTGGCGTGATCTGGATCTTTACCGGTTTGTACCTGTTCAGCGGCGTGCTGATGAAATTTGTCACGCTGCCGAAAGAAAGCGCGACGGCGCAGGAAGAACGCGGCGCGAGTTTGGCGAAAATATCCTGACCGATCGTGAAGTTCACAGTTTTAAGGGGAAATTTATGATTAATCATCAAACTACGGCGCCGCGCGAGCTCTCGCTGCAGGGCAAGGTGGCGCTGATTACCGGCGGCGCTGCGGGGATCGGTCTCGCGATTGCCGAACTCTATCTGCAAAACGGCGCGCGCGTGGCGCTGCTCGATCGGGCGCCGCAGGTTGCGGAAGTGGCGCGACAGCTGGACGCCGAGGCGGCGTTGGGCGTCGTGGCCGACGTCACCGATGCCGCGTCGGTGGAGCGGGCGGTGGCGCAGATTGAGGCGCATTTCGGGCGGCTGGACGTGCTGGTCAACAGCGCCGGCATCGTCGCGCTGCATCCGGCCGAGGAGCTGCCGGAAACGGCGTGGGATGCAACCCTGGCGGTCAATCTGAAAGGCGTGTTTCTTACCTGCCAGGCGGTAGGGCGCCGTTTCATTAGTCAGCGCGGCGGCAGCATCATCAATCTCGCCTCGCAGGCCGGGGTGGTGGCTTTGCCTAATCACCTGGCCTATTGCGCCAGCAAAGCGGGCGTTATCGGGTTGACCCAGGTGCTGGCGCTGGAGTGGGGGCCGCACAACGTGCGGGTCAACGCCATTTCACCCACCGTGGTTTTGACGGAGCTGGGCCGTAAGGCCTGGTCTGGCGAGGTGGCTGAGCAGATGAAGCAGAAAATTCCGCTGCGGCGCTTTGCTGAGCCGCAAGATATCGCCGCCAGCGCCCTGTTTTTGGCCGGTGACGCGGCGGCGATGATCACCGGCGCCAACCTGGTGGTCGACGGCGGTTACACCATTCAATAATTTCTTATTCAGGCGACAGAGAGGCCGCGATGAACAGAATCATTAACGATCCCGATCACGTAGTGGAAGACGCCATCCAGGGCTACAGGCTGGCCCACCCGAACTATTACGCCACCACCGACAATGCGCGGGTGTTGAAATATCCGCCTGCGCCGATCGCCGGCAAAGTGGGCATCGTCACCGGCGGCGGCTCCGGCCATGAGCCGGCGTTCCTGGGCTATGTCGGCAAAAACATGCTGGATGCCGTCGCGATTGGCGAGATTTTTTCATCGCCTACGGCGGGGGCTTTTCTCGACGCCTTCAAGGCGGCGGACAGCGGTGCGGGCGTCGCTTGCCTGTACGGCAACTACGCCGGCGATAACATGAACGTCAAGATGGCGATCAAGAAGGCGACGGCGGCCGGCATACGGGTGAAAACCGTGGTGGCCAACGATGACGTCGCCTCGGCGCCGGCCAGTGAGAGGGATAAGCGACGCGGCGTGGCCGGCGAAATTCTGATGTGGAAGGTCGGCGCGGCGGCGGCGGCCAAGGGATACGATCTGGACGGCGTGATCGGCGCGGCGCAAAAAGCTATCGACCGGTGTCGTTCGATCGGCGTCGGCCTCAGTTCCTGCACCATTCCCGCGGTCGGCAAACCCAATTTTCATATCGAAGACGGCAAGATGGAGATCGGCATCGGCCATCACGGCGAACCGGGCATTGAGGTATCGCCGATCCAGTCGGCGTCGGCGATGGCCGGCACCATGCTCGATTTTGTGCTCAACGATATGCCGTTGGAACAAGGCCAGGAGGTGGCGTTGCTGATCTCCGGGCTTGGCGCCACGCCGGTGATGGAGCTGTATATCTATTATGCCGAAATAGAGCGTCGGTTGACGGCGAAAGGCGTGCGGGTGCATCGGCGCTACGTCGGCAATTACTTCACGTCGCTGGAAATGATGGGCGTGACGCTGACGCTGATGACGCTGGATGACGAACTGAAAACGCTGCTGGACATGCCGGCGCAATCTTTAGGCTTAACCCAGGTGGAGTGAATCATGACGGAACAAATTTCAACCCGGTACGGCAGTGAGATCGTTACGGGGCTGATAGAAACCATTATCAGCAACCGCGAATACCTGAGCGAAATCGACGGCGCCATCGGCGACGGTGACCATGGCATTAATATGTCGAAGGGATTCGCGATGTGCGGCGATGTCATTCGCGGCCGTGAGCTCACGCTGGCGCAGGCGTTCGATGCGGTATCGGATGCGCTGATGGAGGGCATCGGCGGTTCGATGGGGCCGCTGTACGGCAGCCTGTTCATGGGCATGGCGGAGAGCGTCCGTGAGCGCAGCGTGCTGGATAAGCAGGCATTTTTGGCGATGTTGCACGGCGGATTGAGCGAACTGCAGGACATCAGCAGCGCGGGCGTGGGCGACAAGTGTCTGATGGATACGCTGATACCGGCGGTGGCGGCGTTTGAGCAGGCGGCCGGGCGCGGTGACGACTTCGCCGCAGCGCTGGAAAAGATGAGGATCGCCGCGGAACGCGGGCGCGATTCCACGCGCGAGCTGGTGGCGAAAATCGGCCGCGCCAGCCGTCTGGGCGAGCGTTCGCGCGGCGTACTGGACGCCGGCGCGGTATCTTGCTGCCTGCTCTTGACCCGATTGGCGGACGAGGTGGAACAACGACTGAATACCGTTGCCGCTTGAACGCGTTATACTAGCGGGCATTCAGCCTTGTCGGAGGGGCGTGTATCGTCCCTCCGCCATCATCAACCGGCCTGCCGTGGGGAAACGTCTAACGGATGGAAAAACAAACTGTGTCCCAGGATAACGAACTGCTGACCGAAATCGCCGTTGCTTATTATCAGGATGAGATCACGCAGGAAGAGATCGCCAAAAAATTCGGCATCTCACGGATCAAAGTCGGTCGTTTGCTCAAGCGCGCCAAGGAAGAAGGCATCGTCGAGATCAACGTGCGTTATCACCCGGTATTCAGCACCCGGCTGGAACAGCAGATGATGGAACGTTTTCCCATCAGCCGCGCGTTGATCGCGCTCGACCATCAGGACGAAGAGGAACAGCGTCGGCAGGTGGCGGCGCTGGTGTCCAACTATCTGGCGATGTCGCTGAAAGACGATATGGTGTTGGCGGTCGGCCAGGGACGCAACGTGGCGGCGATCGCCGATCACGTCGGCAGCGTGACGGAACGCAACTGCAAGTTCATCTGCGGCATCGGCGGCACCCACCGTCCGGGCGATGCGATCAACGCCGACCATATCAGTCGGCGCTTGGCGAAGAAGTTCGGCGGCAGCAGCGAGACGCTTTACGCGCCGGCCTACGTCGAAAATCGCGCGCTGAAAGACGCCTTCATGCAGAACGGCACGATCAAGGAAACGCTGGACCGCGCGCGTAAGGCCGATGTGGCGTTAGTCGGTATTGGCGACATGAATGAAAACAGCTATATGGTGAAATTGGGGTGGTTTACGCCGCATGAGATTATCGACGCCAGCCTTAATCAGGGCGTGATCGGCGACATCGCCGGCTATGACTTTTTCAATGCTCAGGGGCAGCATGTCGACACGGTGATGAATGACAGAGTGATCGGGCTGAGCATTGATGAGCTGCGCAAAATCCCTTGCGTGATCGCCATTGCTTCCGAGAATACCAAGGCGTTGGCGATTTTGGGCGCTTTGCGCACCGGCGCCATCGACATTATCGCCACCAGCGCGCTCAATGTGCGCACTATCCTCAACATGTCGCAATAGCGGCACCTGCAAAAAAAAAGGGTTCAGCGCCAGGCTGAACCCTCAACGATCTCCTCATTTGACCGATTATTTGCTCAGGTTGACGTCGATCGCCTGATAGAAGGCGTTGGCGGTGTCGGCTATGTCCCACACGGCAAGGATCACGTGCGAACCGCTGCGATCTGCCGGTATGTTGCACTGGTGGGTGACCTGTGCGGCAGGGATGGCGCCGCCGTCGTTGAACTGGCAGAACGGCGTCAGGTCAAAGGAAGCGCGGGTCAGCGGCTGCGAAGCGTCCCAGTTCGGCTTGGTGATGAAATAGCGCCAGCTGGTGGTGCTGTGACGGGCGGTCAGCTTCCAGGTAAAGGAGTTCGGGCCGGTTTTCAGGTTGAGCTTGTTCCAGCGCGTCGGCGTTTGCTGATCCAGTTCGAAGAAGGTGGACTTGTCGGCGCTGGCGATGTGGCCGTCAGCCGGGCCGGCCTGTGGGAAGCCTTTCAGGCCTTCGACGCTCTGCGGTTCGTACTGCACGCTGCCGCACTGTGTGTTGAGCTGCAGTTTGCACTGATAGGCGCGGCTGGCCGGCGATTCGACATAACCGTGAGCATTCGCCTGTTGCGAAACGCCGAACATGGCCGCGCTCAGCAGGCCCAGAGAGAGCAGGGTACGGGAAGTTTTGTTCATAAGTCACTCCTGACTGAAATTATGTTGTAAGTTGAGCGTATTTCACCGACAAAATGAGAGACTAATAACGCAATTGGAAATAACCCTTCTTGTCGGCTTGTTTTATTTTTACCATTCTGGTTTGGCCGTAGATTGGAATGTTTTACCGGCTATTAACGAAAAATATTATGATGACGATCTTTGATCGTTAGGCCGAATTTATTTAACTGTCACAGTGTAAAAGCACGGCGCTATGATGAAATTTATATCAAGTAGTGATGAATAGTATTTAAGATAGCGCTCTCATTTATGAAGTATATTGCTTGTTGCGTTGAGTACCCTTGTTTGATTTGATCGATTTTTGTGCGCCACCACCTTGGGAATTTAGTGTCATTTTTCTTATTTTATTTTAAAGAGGAATTTGTATGACTAGATTATCCCTGGACGCGATTAAAATAATCAGCACCATCAAGAACACCGGATCTTTCTCTATGGCGGCGGAGGCGCTGCATAAAACGCCTTCGGCGATCTCTTATCGGGTTTCCAATATTGAAAGCAAACTCTGCGTGAAACTTTTTCATCGTAATGGCCCCATGATTACCCTGACGGATGAAGGGGAGTTTCTCCTGCAGGAGGGCAGCTGGATATTAAATGCGGTGCAGGATCTGGAAAGCCGGGTGCGCAACATTCCCAAGCTAGACAATAATATCCGCCTGGCGGTAGACACCTTCTTCCCGCTGGAAACGCTGACGCAGGATATCCGCGACTATATTCAGCATTGCCCGAACGCCAATATCTCGGTGCAGCGGGAAGCGTTGAACGGCACCTGGGATGCGCTGAAGAACAACCGGGCGGACCTGATCATCGCCATCGGCCAAATCCCCGACAGCGTGCAGGCCAAAACCCTGATGCTCGGCAAGCTCGACTTTGTGCTGTGCGTGTCGCCTTCCCACCCGTTCGCGGCGCAGAGAACGCCGGTATGCAAGAAGCAGCGGCTGAACGACATCGTGGTCGCGATCGCCGACAGCAGCCATGAGCTGCCTAAACGCAATCACGGCACGCTGCCCTTGCAGCGTCAGTTGGTGGTATGCGATGTGGAAAGCAATCTGGCGCTGCTCAAGCGCGGCATCGGCCACGCTTTTCTGCCGCCTGCGTTGATTGAAAAGGAACTGGCCAGCGGTGAACTGGTGACGGTGCCGGTGGAGATGCAAAAGGGGGACGAAATGATTTGGCTGGCGTGGCATCCGGCCAGCAAGGGCGCCGGGTTTAACTGGTGGCATGAGCGGCTGACGCGCAAAAGCGATGTCTACAGCCTGATGGGCCGCGAAGTGGTACGGGATGGCGGCTATCCGTGGTGCCACAACTGATGGAATAGAGACGAAGGGACGCGAAAATCAAACGGTTAACTCAATGAAAACCCCGCAGCATTCGGCTACGGGGTTTTTTTACGGCTTACGCCACGCGGCCCACCTTCAGCCAGGCGCTGTCTGAGCCGGGCGCCGAGGTGATGTAACCCCACTTGGTCTGCCAGACGTAGCCTTGGTAGGACACCAGCGCGCCCTGGGCGTAAGTGGTGCCCGGCACATAGGCCGGCGCGGTCATGATCGGCAGGTTGCCGGGGCCGACGCCGGTGTATCGCAGGCCGGTGCCCATATCCAGCTGGCTGTCGTCGTAGTCTGCGGCGTTGAAATAGCGATCCAGCGCGGCCAGCAGATCGCCGTTGCGGTTGTCTTGCCCCAAATGCCAGAACATTACGCCGCCCAGCTGCTGCTGCTTGATGTACTTCGCTTTGTATTTGAAGCTCTCGGCATCGTCATAGGTGACAAACAGCCCGTTCTGCGCATGATACAGATACGGGGTTTTGGTCTTATCGTTCCACAACCGCTGATAGCCGTAGTTGCCCTGCAGCATCTGCTCCAGCTGGCGATAGGAGGCGATGCGCGGATCCTTGTCGCGCACGCACTCGTCGCAGCCCACCAGCCAGTAATCGGCGTTCGGATACGGATCTTCGCCCGGCGTGCTGTGGCTGCTGTACTGGCCGCCGTTGCCGCCGCTGACGCCCTTGAAGGCGCGGCCGTAGAAGGGCACGCCCATGACGATTTTGGCGCTCGGCACGCCTTCCATCATCAGGTGCTGCTGCACGGCGGCGTCGACCGTCAGGCTGAACGGGCTGGGGAAGGCGCGGGTCAGCTCTTCCCAGCTCCAGCCCAGATTGGCTTCGCGCAGCGCGTTGTAGAAGGTCGGCCCGGCCGCGTCGCCGAACAGCGCCGCCTGGTGGTTGGTGATCTTCTCCCAGGGGCCGGCCAGATCGTAGGTCATCAGGTTGATGTAATCGAGTGGCGCGACGATTTGCGCCAGCTTGCTGTAATAGCGCGACAGGAAGAAGGCGCCGCCAGCGCCGGCGATGGTCAACTGATACGGCAACGCCTGGCGGCCGTCCGCGATGGTTTGCTGGTTCAGCAAGGTGCGGATCTCCTGCAGCGCGGCGATGAAACCGTCCACTTCCGCCGCCTGCGGATACTCCCAGTCGATGTCCACGCCGTCGAAGCCGTAATCCTTCATGATGCGCACGCAGGATTGGGCGAACTTGGTGCGCGCCGCCGGGGTTTTCACCGCGTTGACGTAGTTGGCGTGCGACACGCCCAGATCGTTGGAGTAGTACCAGCCGCCGATGGAGAACATGATGCGCAGGCTGGGGTTGTGCGCTTTGAGCGCGGTTAAACGGTTGACCACATCGCGCGCCTTGGCGTCGTTGGTGGCCGGATCCCAGGCGCATTCCAGGTTGCTGTTGATATCCAGGAACGAGAAGTTAATGTGCGTCAGCTGTTTGGCTTTGGCCGGCGTGATGTTGGAAACCGGGAACGGTACGACAGACGTATCGGTCTCGGTGTAATTATTGATTTGGTTGGTCGGAATAAAATAATACCCAATAACGGCTTTGCGTGTGGACATGGCATTTCTCCAGAGTGGATGTTTTTCAATGGGGGAATATTCCCCGTCGCCATTAATGTTTATTTTCATCGAGAATAAAAGTCGAAATAAATCACCATAAGAATGAATTTTTATTAACTGCCGCATGCATTGGCGTTTTATGTGTTGTGCCAACGTTCAGCGTGAATGAATTCGACCATAGGGCCTGTATTTATTCATTTGCTTTGTAATAGCATCCTTAACTAGATTCTGAGTATCCGATGTCCCGCCGGCCGTGATTGGCATTTAATTAAAAATAAAAAGGAGATGAGCTATGTCCAGCATAGAGCCTGACGCTGTTGGCTTAATAGTCCAGCGAGTATGTGAATATCTTCAGCCGGTATTGAACGCCATTCTGGCCGGCGTGATGGCGCTATTACATGGCGCTTACCGCAACGTGGGCATTCGGCGCCGTTTATTGAATGCGGCGATGTGCGCGTTATTGGCCTGGACGGTGCGCGATGCGCTGGCGCTGATGGGCCTGGAATTAAAGTGGGCGAATTTGGCCAGCGTACTGATTGGTTTTATGGGGGCGGATTACATCAACGCCTTAATTAAAAAATTCATCGGAAAAAAGACGGGGTTTAAAAATGTTAAATGACATTGAAGAGATTCGTTTTACCGCCCGCAGCGAAGAGAACCTGCGCGGCGTGCACCCGGATCTGGTGCGCGTTATTCGCCTGGCGCTGCGTTATTCGCTGGTGCCGTTTTCCGTCAGCGAGGGGCTGCGCAGCATGGCGCGCCAGCGGGAAATGGTGCGCGCCGGCAGCAGCCAAACGCTGCGCAGCCGCCACCTGACCGGGCACGCGGTGGACGTGGTGGCGATGCCGGCGGGCGTGGCCTCCTGGGAGTGGGATTACTACGCGCAGATTGCGGTGGCGGTGCGGCGCGCGGCGCGTGAATGCGGCATCAACGTCGAATGGGGCGGCGAGTGGAAAACCCTCAAGGATGGCCCGCACTTCCAACTGCCGTTCCGGGACTATCCGGCATGAGCGGCTGGCTGCAAAAACTGATGCAGGGCGGCTTGCTGCTGTTGTTACTGGCGGCCATCTGCCTGGGCGGCTATAGCTCGCTGCTGTCGCACCAGTTGGCGTCCGCGCGGCAACAGGCGGCGGAACTGCAAAAAAGCCTGGCGCAGCAGGCGGGGCTTATCGCCACCTTGCAGACACAGGATGCGCAAAATCGCGCGCTGATGGCGGCGCAGCAGCGGCAGGAACGGCAGTTGCGCCAACAACACGAGGCTTATCAGAGGAAATACCGTGAAGCGATTAAAAACGATCCCTGCGCCGCTCAGCCTCTGCCTGGCGCTGTGCTTGAGCTCCTGCGCCCGGCCGCCGCTGACGCCGCAGGCCGTGCCGCTGTTGCCCCCTGAGTCGGTTTTCGCTCCCTGTGAACAACCGCAGTTAGAGGGAGAGACCTGGGGGGATGCGGTGAGCTATACCCTGGCATTACAAACCTCGTTACACATTTGCGCCGGCCAGGTGGAGACGCTCAACGCCTGGCGCGCCACGCTGCCGCCGCGCTGACGGCGGCGTTTCTCTGCTCGTCTCGCAGATCTTCTTTTTTTACTTTTAAAACGCTCTTTCGACCAAGGTTATGGCGCGCTTCAAAGTTTGTGATGTTTCTCTCACTATACTTCAAGGCTGTGCCCTGTCATTGTAATTGGGCGCCATGGCCCACGGCAGGGCGCAGCCTCAAAGCCTTACCTCAACATAAAAGCAAAAAACAAAGGAATCCATAATGGACGAACAGCTCAAACAGAGTGCCCTTGATTTCCATCAGTTTCCTGTCCCAGGGAAGATCCAGGTTTCCCCTACCAAACCGTTGGCGACCCAGCGCGATCTGGCGCTGGCCTATTCGCCGGGCGTCGCCGCGCCTTGCCTCGAGATCGCCGAAGATCCGCTGGCGGCCTACAAATACACCGCGCGTGGCAATCTGGTGGCGGTGATTTCCAACGGCACGGCGGTACTGGGTCTGGGCAATATCGGCGCGTTGGCCGGTAAGCCGGTGATGGAAGGCAAGGGCGTTTTGTTCAAGAAGTTTTCCGGTATCGATGTATTTGATATCGAAGTGGATGAGCATAACCCTGACAAGTTAATCGACATTATCGCCGCGCTGGAACCGACCTTCGGTGGCATCAACCTGGAAGACATCAAGGCGCCGGAGTGTTTCTACATCGAGCAGAAACTGCGTGAACGCATGAAGATCCCGGTGTTCCACGACGACCAGCACGGCACGGCGATCATTACCACCGCCGCGGTGCTTAACGGCCTGCGCGTGGTGAAGAAGAACATCTCCGATGTGCGGCTGGTGGTGTCCGGCGCCGGCGCGGCGTCCATCGCCTGCCTGAACCTGCTGGTGGCGCTGGGGCTGCGTCAGCAGAACATCACCGTCTGCGACTCCAAAGGCGTCATCTATAAAGGCCGCGACGCCAATATGGAACAGACCAAAGCCGCCTACGCCATCGAGGATAACGGCCAGCGCACGCTGGGCGACGCCATCCCGAATGCCGACATCTTCCTCGGCTGCTCCGGCCCGGGCGTCCTGACGCAGGATATGGTGAAAACCATGGCGCGCGATCCGCTGATCATGGCGCTGGCCAACCCGGAACCGGAAATTCTGCCGCCGCTGGCCAAAGCGGTGCGCCCGGACGCCATCATCTGTACCGGCCGTTCCGACTACCCGAACCAGGTGAACAACGTCCTGTGCTTCCCGTTCATTTTCCGCGGCGCGTTGGACGTGGGCGCCACCACCATCAACGAAGAGATGAAGCTGGCCTGCGTGCACGCCATCGCCGATCTGGCGCTGGCGGAGCAGAGCGACGTGGTGGCTTCCGCGTATGACGATCAGGATCTCTCCTTCGGGCCGGAATACATCATTCCGAAACCGTTCGATCCGCGCCTGATCGTCAAGATCGCGCCGGCGGTGGCCAAGGCGGCGATGGATTCCGGCGTGGCGACGCGCCCGATCGAAGACTTCGACGCCTATGTGGAGAAGCTGGCGGAGTTCGTCTACAAAACCAACCTGTTCATGAAACCGATCTTCTCGCAGGCGCGCAAAGAGGTGAAGCGGGTGGTGCTGGCGGAAGGCGAGGAAGAGCGCGTGCTGCACGCCACGCAGGAGCTGGTGTCGCAGGGGCTGGCCTTCCCGATCCTGGTCGGCCGGCCGAGCGTGATCGAGATGCGCCTGAAAAAGCTGGGCCTGCAGCTGACGCCGGGCAAAGATTTCGAAGTGGTGAACAACGAGTCGGATCCGCGCTTCAACGAATACTGGGGAGAGTACTACCAGATCATGAAACGCCGCGGCGTTTCGCAAGAGCAGGCGCGCCGCGCGGTGATCGGCAACCCGACGCTGATCGCCGCCATCATGCTGCATCGCGGCGAAGCGGATGCGATGATCTGCGGCACCATCGGCAGCTACCACGAGCATTACGACGTGGTGAAGAACGTGTTCGGCTTCCGTGAAGGCGCGCACGTCGCCGGCGCGATGAACGCGTTGCTGCTGCCGAGCGGCAACACTTTCATCGCCGACACCTACGTCAACGACGATCCGACGCCGGAACAGCTGGCGGAGATCACCCTGATGGCGGCGGAAACCGTGCGCCGCTTCGGCATCGAACCGAAGGTGGCGCTGCTGTCTCATTCCAGCTTCGGCTCGTCTGACTGCCCGGCGGCGCGCAAGATGCGCAAAACGCTGGAGCTGGTGAACGAGCTGGCGCCGGAGCTGGAGATCGATGGCGAAATGCACGGCGACGCCGCGCTGGTGGAAAGCATCCGTCACGATCTGATGCCGGACAGCCCGCTGAAAGGCTCGGCCAACCTGCTGATCATGCCGAACATGGAAGCGGCGCGCATCAGCTACAACCTGCTGCGCGTCTCCTGCTCGGAAGGGGTGACCGTCGGGCCGGTGCTGATGGGGGTCGCCAAGCCGGTGCACATCCTGACGCCGATCGCCTCGGTGCGCCGCATCGTCAACATGGTGGCGCTGGCGGTGGTGGAAGCCCAGACCGAACCGCTGTAAGGCCGGGATTAGTGACTGGCCCCCTGCGCCGTTGGCGCCGGGGGCTTTTTTATTTCCAGCGGACGTGGTACAAATAATCGTCAAATATGTACATGTACAGGTAAAGAAAATGACTACGATCAGCTACACGGCGGCGAGAAACAATTTGGCTGAGGTGCTTTTGGAAGCGCAAAAACAGCCGGTGGAAGTGACGCGCCGCGGACACGATGAGGTTTACATCATCAGTAAGGCCGACTATGAGGTTTTGGTCAAAGCCAAGGTGAAAGCGCGCATTCAGGCTAAACACGCGGATACGATTAAGGCGCTGGCCAATAGATGATCTTTTTGACCGCAGAGGATATTGCGGAATTCAACGCTGAAATTGTGCCTCACGGCCGCCAGGAAGGCAGCAAGGTTGAGGCTGTAGCCAACCGCGTGCTCAATGCTTACCACTATGAGAACGTCACCGACGTTTACCGTTTGGCCGCGCTCTATCTCATCGCCATCAGCCACGGTCACATTTTTCTTGATGGCAACAAACGTACGGCCTTCCAAAGCATGGCGCTATTTCTCGGTATTAATGGCATTGCACTGCGGGAAGACGCAGAACTGGTCGAAATTACGGTTGAAGCAGCTCAAGGCCGCCTCAACGTAGAACAAGCCGCTGAACACTTACGCCGGCTAACCGAATAACCCCCCTGCTCATTTCTTGCAGCGCGCGGCGATGGCGCGAATATCCTGCGGTGTGGTGCGGCAACAGCCGCCGATCAATTGCGCGCCGAGCGCGCGCCACTCCGCCGCCTGATCGACCAGGCTGCCGTGCTCGCCGTCGCAGGCGCGCCAGGTTTTGCTGACCGCATCGTAGTGCTCCCCGGAGTTTGGGTAGACCAGCAGCGGCTTGTCGGCCAGCGCGTTCAGTTGACGCAACGCCGGGGCGACCTTGTCCAGCGCGATGCAGTTGATGCCGATCGCCAGCACCTGCGGATTGCCGCGCAGCGCGGACATGACCTCCGTCAGCGGCGTGCCGTCGCTGAGGTGTTGGCTGTCGCGCAGGGTGAAGGCGAACCAGGCGCCGAGCGTCGGGAACTCCTGCAACAGCGTCAGCAGCGCCTGTAGTTCAGCGAACGACGGCAGCGTTTCGCAGGCCAGCAGATCGACGCCGGCGGCGGCCAGCGCGGCGAGGCGAGGGCGGTGGAAGGCAATGAAGTCATCCTGCGCCAGCCGATAGTCGCCGCGGTATTCCGAGCCGTCGGCCAGATAGGCGCCGTACGGGCCTACCGAGCCGGCGATCAGCAGCGGCGCCGCTTGCGGGTGTGCGGCCAGATAATCGCGGCGCGCCCGCTGCGCCAGCTGCACGCTTTTGGCGATCAGCGCCAGCGACTGATCCTGATCCAGGCCGCGGCGCAAGAAGCCCTGCGGTGTGGCCTGATAGCTGGCGGTGATGGCGCACTGGGCGCCGGCGTTGAAATAATCGAGATGCACCTGATAGATAAGCTCGGGATTTTCAATCAGCACCTTGGCCGACCACAGCGGATCGGTCAGGTCGCAGCCGCGTGCTTCCAGTTCGGTGGCCAGCGCGCCGTCCAGGATCAGCGTCGGCTGTTCGGCCAGCAGGCGGGCGACGGGGTTGTTAACCGACATGTTGTTCTCCCAAAGCATTTTTTTGCCCGGCGCGCCGGGTCAGGAAATAGGTGAGGTAGCACAGGGCGACGAACGGCAGCCCGCAGTAGAGCGCAATGCGCTGCTCCGGATCGAACGCCAGCCCGATGCAGGCCAGCAGGCACAGCGCAAAGCCGAGGATCGGCGTCAATGGATAGCCGGGCGCGCGGTATTTCAGGCCGCTTATCGGCTGGCCGCTGCGCAGGTAGGCGCGGCGGAAAGCATAGTGGGCCGCGCAGATGCTCAGCCACACCGCCACTACCGCAAAGCCGGAGATCGCCGACAGGGCGACGAACACCGTGTCTGGCGCGATCACGCTGGTCAGCAGCGCCAGCACGCCGCCGAGCATGCTGAAGGTCAGGGCGTTGATCGGAATGCCACGCGCATTGACGCGCGCAAAGTAGGCCGGCAGGGTGCGCTGGTGGGCCAGCGACCACAGCATGCGCCCCGAGGCGTACAGGCCGGAGTTGGCCGCCGACAGGATGGCGGTCAGGATCACGAAGTTGAAGATATCGGCGGCGTAAGGCACACCGATGCGTTCAAACACCAGCACGAACGGGCTTTTGACGATCCCCGCCTGATCCATCGGGATCAACGCCGCCAGCACGAAGACCGTGCCGATAAAGAACAGCATCAGGCGGATCACCGTGGTGCGGATCGCCAGCGGTACGACTTTTTCCGGGTTCTCGGTTTCACCGGCGGCGATGCCGATCAGCTCCGTGCCGGAGAAGGCAAAGTTCACCGCCACCATGGTCATCAGGATCGGCAGCGTGCCGTGCGGCAGCCAGCCGGAAGCGGTCAGGTTATGCAGGAACGGCGCCGGCGTGCCGTCTTTCATCGGCAGCAGGCCGAACATGGCGGCACCGCCCAGTATGATGAACGCCAGAATGGTCACCACTTTGATCAGCGAAAACCAGAATTCGCTTTCGGCAAAAAAACGGGTGGTCACCACGTTAAGCAGGAAAATGGCCGCACAGAAGAGCAGGCACCACAGCCACACCGGCGACTGCGGGAACCAGTACTGCATGCAGAATCCGGCGGCGGTCAGGCTGGAGCCGAGCGCCACCGTCCAGGTGAGCCAATACAGCCAGGCGACGGCATAGCCGGTGGCCGGCCCCAGATAGCGCGAAGCATAGACGTGAAAGGCGCCGGTTTCCGGCATCGCCACCGACAACTCACCCAGGCACAGCATCACCAGATACACCACCAGCGCGCCGATCAGGTAGGCCAGCAGCGTGCCGAGCGCGCCGGTGGTGGAGATGATGTAGCCGGTGTTGAAAAACAGCCCGGTGCCGATCACGCCGCCCAGCGACAACATCACCAGGTGCCGGGCCTTCATGCTGCGTTTGAACTGCCCTGCGGCGGGCGCCGATGCGTGCATAATAATCTATCCGTATAGACGTCTAAATATCTGAATGGCTATTGGTTATACCCGTAATGCCTTTTTAACGCAATGCGCCACCGGCGATCGCCGCGTAAAAAAATCGTTAAGCCGGATCTATATGCAAATGATAATTATTATCTATAATGTCGCCATTTTCGATAATGGGGCAACATGATGAGATATTTGATTTTATTGGCGGCCTTGGCGCTCGGCGCCTGCAGCCAAACGTCGGTGAAGGCGCCGGCCAATGACGTCGCGAGTTTGGGAAGCATCACCGATCTGCACAGCGGCGCGGCCCTGACGCCGGAGCAGCTGTTGACGCGATTGGCGCAGCAGCCGCGGGTGATCGTTGGGGAAAAGCATGACAATCCTTGCCACCATCAGATTGAGCAATGGCTGGTGCAGCAACTGCCGCAGCGGCGGCCGCAGGGCAGCGTGCTGATGGAGATGATCAACCCGAACCAGCAGGCGCAGGTAGACAAGGTCAAACAGTGGCTGCAGAGCGATCCCACGGTGCGTGACGGCCGCGTAGCGGAACTGATCGCCTGGCAGCCGGGCTGGAAGTGGGAGCTGTATGGCGGGGTGACGATGGCGGCGATGCGCGCGCCTTACCCGCTGTGGTCGGCCAACCTGGATCGCAGCGAGATTACGGCGTTCTATCAGCAGCCGCAGTTCCCGGCGGGGCAGCTATCGGCGCAGCCGGCGGTGCGCAAGGCGCTGGAAGAGACCATCCGCACTTCGCACGGCGGCAAGATTGAGGCCGATCAACTGCATGCGATGTTGGCGATCCAGCAGCAGCGCGATCGGCGCATGGCTGAGCGCTTGCTGGCGGCACCGACGCCCGCGCTGTTGATCGCCGGTGGTTATCACGCCGCCAAATCGGTGGGGGTGCCGCTGCACGTGCGGGATCTGCAACCGGCGGCGGTGCCGACGGTGCTGATGCTGGCGGAACCGGGCGTACAGGTCGATGCGAACACCGCAGACTACCTGTGGATCACACCATCAGTGAAATGAATACGTTAAGAGAGTGAAAAGGGGTGTTAATTATAGTTGCAAATGATTATCATTAGTAAATGTGATCTGCAATCATTCGCAATTAAGCAAGCTAATGCCCCTATGTTAAGTCAGTCTTACTCCCTCCCGGCCTTTGAACTGCCGCAGCCGCGCTGGGCGCGCGGCCTGCTGCTCGCCCTGGCGGCGCACGCGGCGTTGGTGCTGCTGTTTTATTGGCCGCAGACGGCGCTGGAGCCGGTGGCGCTGCCGCCGCCGGCGGTGATGATGAGCTGGGCGGCGCAGATTGAAGCGCCGGAAAGCAAGCCGCTGCCGCTGGGCGTGCAGCAGGCGGAGTCCGCCGCAGCGCAGCCCGCTGAGCAGCAGCAACAGCCGGATCTGCCCAAGCTGGCGCGCGCCGATAAAGCGAAAATCGTGACGGCGCAGAAGAAGCGCGCCGAACACCGTCCCCCGCAAAAAGCGCAGCCGAAGCCGCAGGAACAGGCCAAAGAGACGCGCAATGCCGCCGCGTCCAGCGCCGCCGCGCCGCAGGCGCAGACGCTCTCCCACCACACCGCCGCCCCGATCAACAGCGACGCCAACAGCAACGCGCAGGCCAAGCTGTCGTGGGAGAGCCTGGTGAAAGGCAAGCTGAACCGCATCAAGGATTACCCTTTGGATGCCCGCAGCCGCCGGCGCAGCGGCATGCCGCAGGTCAGTTTCAGCGTCGATGCGCAGGGGCGGGTATCGAACGTGATCCTGCTGGCGCGTTCCGGCACCGCGTCGCTGGATCGGGAAGCGGTGGCGGTGGTATCGCGCGCGCAGCCGTTGCCGCCGCCGCCGCCGGAGATGCTGCAGCAGGGGGCCGTCAGGGTGACGATGCCGATCGATTTCAATCTGGCGGAGCTGAACGCCCGCCGTTAATGCCTGCAGACGCCGCCTCGCCGCCGTCCGCCTTTTCAAACTTCGTGAGGGATTATGAATCCGCTGTTATTCACCCCGCGTCGCCGCATTGCGGCCGCGCTCTGGCTTTCTTTAGGCGTCGCCGGCGCCGCGCTGGCGCAACCGCAGCCGCCGTTGGCGGAACGCGCGCCGAAAGCGCTGACGGCGCATGGCGAGACGCGTACCGACGATTATTACTGGCTGCGCGACGACAGTCGAAAAGAGCAAAAGGTACTGAATTACCTGAAGGCGGAGAACCGCTACACCGAGCAGATGATGGCGCCGTACCAGAAGCTGCGCGCCACGCTGTATCAGGAGATGCTGGGCCGCATGAGTCCTGACGATCGTTCGGTGCCGTATCAGCTCAACGGTTATCGCTATCAGGAAAGCTACGCCGCCGGTAAAGAGTTCGCGCGGTATCAGCGCCAGGCGCTCACCGCCGACGCGCCGTGGCAAACCCTGCTGGACGCCAACCAGCGCGCCGCCGGCCACGCTTACTATCGCCTGGGGGCGATGGACATTAGCCGGGACAACCGCCGTCTGGCGGTGGCCGAAGATCTGCAGGGCCGCCGCCAATACCGCATCTCCCTGCGCGAGTTAGGCAGCGAACGCTGGTCGCCGGAAACGCTGGAAAACACCTCCGGCAACATGGTGTGGGCCAACGACAACCAAACCCTGTTCTACGTGCGCAACCACCCGCAAACGCTGCTGCCGTATCAGGTCTACCGTCATCAGTACGGCACGCCGCCGGCGGAAGATAAACTGGTGTATCAGGAAAACGACCCGGCGTTCTACCTCAGCCTCGGCCGCTCGTCCTCGCGCGATTACCTGATTCTGACCATCAGCGGCAACACCACCTCCGAGGTGCGCCTGATCGACGCCAACCAGCCGCAGCGCGAGCCGCAGCTGTTCGCCGCCCGGCAGAACGGCCGCGAGTATTATCTCGATCACTACCGCGGCGAGTTCTACCTGCGCTCTAACCATCAGGACCCGAACTTCGGCCTGTACCACACGGCGGCGGCGGGTAAACCCTGGCAGACGCTGATCGCGCCGCAGGCGCAGCACGAGGTGGAGAGCTTCAGCCTGTTCCGCGACTGGCTGGTGGTGCAGGAGCGCGCCAACGGGCTGGTGCAGCTGCGGCAAATCAGCTGGGACGGCAAAACCGAGCGCGCCATCCCGTTCGACGACGCCAGCTACATGGCCTGGCTGGGCTATAACCCGGAGCCGGACAGCGATCGGTTGCGCTACGGTTATTCGGCGATGACCACGCCGACCCGCACCTATGAGTGGGATCTGAACAAGGGCGAGCGCACCCTGCTCAAGCAACAGGAAGTGAAAGGCGTCGATCCCAGCCTGTATCACAGCGAACGCATTTGGATCGCGGCGCGCGACGGCGTGAAGGTGCCGGTCTCGCTGGTGTACCGCACATCGCTGTTCAAAAACGGGCATAACCCGCTGCTGGTGTATGGCTATGGCGCTTACGGCATGAGCATGGATCCGGCGTTCAGCGCCAACCGCATCAGCCTGTTGGATCGCGGCTTCGTCTATGCGCTGATCCACGTGCGCGGCGGCGGCGAGCTGGGGCAGCGCTGGTACAAACAGGGCAAACTGACGCACAAACCGAACAGCTTCAACGATTTCATCGACGCTACCCAAGCGCTGATCAACGACGGCTACGGCCAACCGGGGCGCATCTACGCCATGGGCGGCAGCGCCGGCGGCTTGCTGATGGGGGCGGTGATCAATCAGGCGCCGCAGCTGTACAACGCGGTGGTGGCGCAGGTGCCGTTCGTCGACGTGGTGACCACCATGCTGGACGACAGCATTCCGCTCACCACCGGGGAATACGAGGAGTGGGGCAACCCGCACCAGCCGGCCGCCTATGCGCTGATGAAGTCCTACAGCCCGTACGACAACGTGCGCAGGCAGCGTTACCCGAACCTGCTGGTCACCAGCGGTTTGTACGACTCGCAGGTGCAGTATTGGGAACCGGCCAAATGGGTGGCGAAGCTGCGGCGCTTCAAGCAGGGCGATTCGCTGCTGCTGCTTTCCACCGACATGACCGCCGGCCACGGCGGCAAATCGGGCCGCCTGGCGCGGCTGGAAAACGGCGCGCTGGAGTACGCCTTTATTCTGGCGGCGGATCGGCAGGCGCAGAAATAACCTTCAGCGCCGCGGCACGCTGCGGCGCAATAAAACAATAACAACTTTTACCGCGCTTTCGGCGGGCTTTTTGCTGGGCATTGTCGGCCATCAAACCTTATTGGCTATTTCTGGGGATATATGAAAATCAAAATGATAGCGAGCCTGATCGGCGCGGGACTGGCGCTGTACGGGCCGGCTGCGGCCGCGCAGGAACAGGCGGAAAATAATAAAGGCAGCGTGGCGTTCAGCCCGCTCAACGTCTCGGCCGCCGACGGCGGCAAGAGCAGCGAAAAAGAGGCGTTGGCCAGGCCGGGCGCGTTCAGCTCGCGCGACGAAAACAAAAATCTGGAGTCGGTGGACAGCATTCTGCGCAGCATGCCGGGCACCTATACCCAGATCGATCCCGGCCAGGGATCGGTCAGCGTCAATATTCGCGGCCTGAGCGGCTTTGGCCGGGTCAACACCATGGTCGACGGCATCACGCAAAACTACTACGGCAACTCGCCGAGCGACGCGGCGCACGGGGGATTGCCCACCAGCCAGTTCGGGGCGCTGATCGATCCTAACTTTATCGTCGGCGTCGACGTGGCGCGCGGCAACGCCACCGGTTCCGACGGGGTGAACGCCCTGGCGGGCAGCGCCAACTTCCGCACCATCGGCGTGGACGATGTGGTGTTTTCCGATAACCCGTTCGGCGTGCGCACCAAATTCTCGGTGGGCAATAACGGCATCGGCCGCAGCGGCATGATCGCCGTGGGCGCCAAAACCGCCGCTTTTGCCGACGGCGGCAGTCTGGGGGCGATGGCGGCGATCAGCGGCAGCTCCATCACCTCCAACTACAAAAACGGCGCCGGTTTCGACAGCGAGATGTTCAACGTCGATAAAACCTACCGCCAGAACCCGAAATCCCAGCTGTTCAAGGTGGACATCAAGCCGGATGCCTTCAACAGCATCGAACTGTCGGCGCGCAGCTACCAGAATAAAATCACCCGCCGGCACATCGACAGCGACGATTTCTACCTTAAATACCACTACGCGCCGTTCTCCGAACTGATCGATTTCAACCTGACCGCCAGCACCAGCCGCGGCGAGCAGAAGTTCATGTCCGACAACATGGCGGGATTCAGCGACAGCACGGCGAAAAACATCTCCGATGCGCTAGATATCAACAACACCAGCCGTTTCAGCCTGCAGGACGTCGATTTCGCGTTCAGCTACGGCGGCAAGCTGGTGCGCAACGAGTATAAGAAAAAGGCCTCCGGTTTGGTGACGGATGACAATCAGGCGGAAAGCATGCCGGTGGGAATGTCGGGCAAGCAGGATATCTCCAGCCTGTACAGCGGCCTGCAGGCCAACTACGGCATCTGGCAGGGGAATTTCGATCTGAACTACACCGCCTATCGCCTCTCCGGCTATAAGCCGGCCTGTGACGAGCGCGTAGAGTGCTTCCCGCAGGGCGCCGGCAATATCAACCGTAACGAACACGGCTTCAACCCGTCGGTGATGCTGTCGGCGCAGGTGACGCCGTGGCTGCAGCCGTTCGTCAGCTACAGCAAGTCGATGCGCGGGCCGAATATCCAGGAGGTGTTCTTCGCCAACAGCGGCGGCCAGTCGATGAACCCGTTCCTCAAGGGCGAAAAAGCGGAGACCTGGCAGGGCGGGTTCAACGCCAATGCCCACGATCTGTTGTTCAAGCAGGACAGCTTCCAACTGAAAGCGGTCTATTTCGAAACCAGGATCAAAAACTACATCTCCAGCCAAACCTACCTGGTGTGTAAAGACCGCCAGAAGTGCAACCGTTCGCAGGCGACGCAGGAAGAGTGGGATAACGCGGACGTCAACGTCAGCATGACCATGTACAGCAACGCCCCCGAACCGGTCAAAATGCGCGGTGTGGAGATCGAAGCGCTGTACGACGCCGGTTTCGCGTTTACCAAACTGTCGTTAAGCAAGGAGCATACTTCCCAGCCGACCAACCAGGCCAGCAACGTGTTCGGCGCGGGTGATGTCAGCGAACTGCCGGAATTCTACTTCACGCTGGACAGCGGGGTGCGCCTGCTGGACGAGACGTTGACGCTGGGCGGGGTGGTGAAATACACCGGCAAAGCGGTGCGCCTGTCGCCTGATTCCACTCTCGATGAAAACGAACAGTTGATGAAGGAGCCGGCGCCGCATATTCCGACCATTATCGATCTGTACGGCACCTATCAGGTGAATCGCAATCTGCTGCTGAAGCTCAGCGTGCAAAACCTGATGGACAAGGACTACTCGGACGCGCTGAACAAGATGAATTCGCTGCCTTCGCAGTCACAAGATTTCACGCCGACCAACACCGCCCGTGGGCGGACTTATATCTTCGGGGGGGAGTTGCGCTTCTAAACCGCAGCAGAGCAGGGCGCAGTCACTGCGCCCGTTTCGCCTGCAGCAGCCATTTGTCCAGCTCGTTGGCGAACTGCTGGCGGTCGCGCTGGTTCAGGGCGTTCGGGCCGCCGGTCTGAATGCCGCTGGCGCGCAGGGTATCCATAAAATCGCGCATGTTGAGGCGCTCGCGGATGGTGTCCGGCGTGTAGCGTTCGCCGCGCGGGTTCAGCGCCACCGCACCTTTCTCGATCACCTCCGCCGCCAGCGGGATGTCGGCGGTGATCACCAGATCGCCCGCTTCGCAGCGGCGCACGATCTCGTTATCGGCCACGTCGAAGCCGGCCGCCACCTGCAGCGAACGGATGTGCTTCGACGGCGGCGTGCGCAATGGCTGGTTCGCCACCAGCGTGACGGTGATGGCGGTGCGATCGGCGGCGCGGAACAGCACCTCTTTGATCACGTTCGGACAGGCGTCCGCATCGACCCAAATCTGCATCATTTCGACTCCTGCAGCCAGTCGCGCACCGGCAGGAAATCGCGCGCCAGCGCCGCTTCCGGGCTGTCGGCCTCCGGCTGGTAGTTATATTCCCAACGCACCAGCGGCGGCATCGACATCAGGATGGACTCGGTGCGCCCGCCGGTTTGCAGCCCGAACAGCGTGCCGCGATCCCACACCAGGTTGAACTCCACATAGCGGCCGCGGCGATACAGCTGGAACTGGCGCTCGCGCTCGCCCCAGGTCAAGGCCTTGCGTTTTTCGACGATCGGCAGATAAGCGTCGAGGAAGCCCTGGCCCACCGCGCGGGTGAAGGCGAAACAATGGTCGAAATCTGGGGTGTTCAGATCGTCGTAGAACAGGCCGCCGATGCCGCGCGCTTCGTTGCGATGCTTGATGAAGAAGTAATCGTCGCACCACTGTTTATATTTGGGGTAGACCTCGTCGCCGAACGGCGCGCACAGCTCGGCCGCGGTGCGGTGCCAGTGCACGGCATCCTCTGCGAAACCGTAGAACGGCGTCAGGTCAAAACCGCCGCCGAACCACCACACCGGGGCTTCGCCCGGTTTTTCGGCGATGAAGAAGCGCACGTTGGCGTGGCTGGTGGGCACGTAGGGGCTGAGCGGGTGGATAACCAATGAGACGCCCATCGCCTGGAAGCTGCGTCCGGCCAGTTCCGGACGGTGCGCGGTCGCCGAGGCCGGCAGGGTGGCGCCGGAGACGTGCGAGAAGTTGACTCCTGCCTGTTCGAACACCGCGCCGTTGGTCAGCACGCGGCTGCGGCCACCGCCGCCTTCTTCACGCGTCCATTGGTCTTCGGTGAACACGGCGCCGCCGTCGGCCTGGGCGAGCTGCGCGCAGATGTGATCCTGCAGCGCCAGCAGGAAGGATTTTACTTCAGCGATGTTAGGTAAACTCATGCGGGGTCTTTATAGCGTCTGGCTGAACAAGGCGCTGAGTATACTCTTATTCGCCGCCCGCGGCATCAGCGGGGTTTGCGTTGGTGTGCGTCGAAATAGTCGAAGAAGTTGACGATGCCGTCCGCGATGGCGCGGGCGATTTTCTCGCGAAACGCGGTGGTGCCCAGCAGCCGTTCTTCGTTCGGGTTGGTGATGAACGAGGTTTCCACCAACACCGAGGGGATGGACGGGGATTTCAGCACCGCGAACGCCGCCTGTTCGGTGCTGTCGCTGTGCAGATGGTGCACCGGGCGAATTTGACCGAGCACGTGGCGGCCGAGCGTCAGGCTGTTGTTGATGGTGTCGGTTTGCACCAGATCGAACAGCACCTGCTGCAGGTAGTTGTCCTGATCCTTGTACTTGCCGCCCGCCACGTCGTCGGCGGCGTTTTCACGGTTGGACAGGTAGCGCGCCATGGCGCTGCTGGCGCCGCGGTTGGAGAGGGCGAACACCGAAGCGCCGGAGGCCGACGGGCTGGTAAAGCCGTCGGCGTGAATCGAAATGAACAGGTCGGCCTGGTGCTGGTGGGCGATCTCGACCCGCTGGAACAGCGGAATGAACTCATCTTCTTCGCGCGTCAGGCGCGCCTCGACGTGATCGTGCTCATGCAGGAAACGGCGCACGTGGTTGGCGATTTCCAGCACGATGTGTTTTTCCTGCGAGCCTTCGTGGCCGACCGCGCCGGAGTCGATGCCGCCGTGGCCGGGATCGATCATCACCCGCTTTTTGCCGCCGGCCGGTTTCGCCGCCGGTTTGCTGTGCTGATTGCGCAGCAGGCCCTCCGCCTTGGCGCTGTGGTTTTTCACGCCGAACAGCGCCACCGCCAGGCCGGAAAGCAACAGTTGGCGTCGCGTCGGGGAAACGGCAAGCGGCTTAAAATTGAGGAATTGTTTACCCTGCTTTTTCATTACGCAACGCTCCGTCGACGTTTCTATTTTGCGACGTTATATCGTATTGATAATCATTAATCGACCCGATAACTATTTCCATTTATTACGCCTGTTACCGGCGATTTCCGGGCAAAATAGCGCGCTAAATCGCAGTTTGATATTGCGTAAGTGAATAATCACGCGATAATCAGATAAACACCTTAATTAACAGCGGCCAACATCGATGGAAATTCGCGTATTTCGACAAGACGACTTTGAAGAAGTCATTACCCTGTGGGAGCGCTGCGATCTGCTGCGGCCCTGGAACGATCCGGAAATGGACATCGAGCGCAAGCTGAACCACGATCCGGAGCTGTTCCTGGTGGCGGAAGTCGGCGGCGAAGTGGTCGGTTCGGTGATGGGCGGCTATGACGGCCACCGCGGCTCGGCGTATTACCTCGGGGTGCATCCCGACTATCGCGGGCGCGGCATCGCCAATGCGTTGATCAACCGTCTGGAGAAGAAGCTGATCGCCCGCGGCTGCCCGAAGATCCAGATTATGGTGCGCGAAGACAACGACACGGTGGTTGAGATGTACGAGAAGCTCGGCTACGAAATCCAGGGCATCACCAGCCTGGGCAAGCGGCTGATCGAAGATCAGGAATATTGATCGAGCGGCGGACGGCGGTATAGCCCGCCCGCCGCATCGCATTACGGCAGCTTTTTGACGGTTTTCACGTCCACTTCCACGCTGCTCCAGTCTTTATCCACTTTCCCTTCCAACTGCACCTTGTCTTTCGGCGTGACGGTTTGGCCGTTCCAGCGCTTGCGATCGATCTCGACCGTCAGGGTGCCGGTGGCGTCGCGGAAGGTGTAGGTATCGTCGCCGATGCGCTGCTCGATGTTGCCCTGCAGCATCACCCAGGTGTCGTCGCTCAGCGATTTCACCTTGTCCACGGTGGTCAGCGCCGCGCTGGGGCCGGAGAAACCACCTTGTGCGGTGGTTTGCGTTTGAGCCTGCGGCGCGGCCGGATCGAGGAACCCGCCTTGTTGCGCCAGTACCGGTGCGCTGCACAGCGCGATCAGAGCGGCCAGAGTCAGTTTTTTCATGTTGCGCTTCCTTATCGTTATTGAAAATCACATCCCGCTGATATCGGGGGCTTGCTTAGTGATAGGGATTAAAACACGCCGATCTTAAGAGCTTCTTAAGCCGACGCATTGAAATTCCCATCGCCGGCGCCCATCTGTAGCCATAGTCTTTATTCTGTTGGCAAGGAACGATCGTTGAAGCCATTCTCACCCCGGTTTTCCCCGGATGATTACGACCAGCACGGCGCGCTGCGGCTGCCGCTGGGATTTTGGGCCGTGCTGATTTTGCAGGCGCGCACCTGGCTATTGTTCGTGATGGCCGGCGTTTCGCATGAGCAGGGCGAAAGCTTGCTGGCGCTGTTTTATCCGGATACCCAACGCTTTTGGTACGGCATGCTGCTCGGTCTGCCGGCGGCGCTGGCGTTTTTGCTGAGCGGCCGTCGCCACCAATGGCCGCGGCTGTGGCGCGGTTGGCGCTGGGGGCTGGCTGTCTCGCTGCTGGCGTCGCTCGGCGGCTCGCTGTTCAGCCTGTGGCGCCAGGACGGCGATGCGCCGGGGCTGGAGCTGACGTTGGCGCTGCTCGACGCGCTGGCGCTGAGCTATCTGTTGCTGAATGCGCGTCTGAAAGCCTGTTTCGCACCGGCGGAGCACGCCGACTAATTGCCGAGAAGTGCGGCACTTTTCGCATTTTCCGCACTCCAAGCTGGCAACCGTTGGCGTAGTGCGGGCCGTTGTGAGAGGCTGGCATGCAGCAAAACGCCGAGTGCGGCAGGGGCGGGTTACCGCCCCGTGCCATTGATGTTTAAGGAGCTAGAGATGAATATTCGCCCCCTGTTGTTAGGGCTTCCGTTGTTACTGACCGGCTGTTCGAGCATGTCCAATTTCTCTTGGTCCAGCCTGTCGCCGTTCAACTGGTTCGGCAGCAGCCTGGAGGTCGGCGCCAAGGGCGTCGGCAAGCTCAACGCCGGCACGCCGATGTCGGAAAGCGCCATCAATGACGGGCTGGACGGCAACTACCGCCTGCGCGGCGGCATGGCGACCAACAACGGCCAGATCGTCTCTTATTACCAGGCGCTGTCCGGCGACGAAGTGAAACTGGTGATCACCGGCGAACCGAAAGGGCGCCTGCAGCGCGTGGACGTGCTGGATCCGAAAGTGGCGACGGAGTGGGGCAACAAGCTCGGCACGCCGTTCGGCGATATGTACAGCAAGGCGTTCGGCTCCTGTAAGCCGGGCAGCGGCGAAGACGCCGGTAAAGTGGAGTGCGTGGCGGAGCAGAGCAAGTACGTCACCTACATCTTCAGCGGCAAGTGGGCCGGGGCGCAGGATATCATTCCGCCGGACGACACCCTGAAAAGCTGGACGGTCAGCAAAATCATCTGGCACGCCAAGCCGCAGCAGTAACGCGTTCAACGGGCGCCGGTTCGCGGCGCCTGCCTTTTCAAGCCATTACCCCTATTTTCTTTGCGCTGCTGCAAGGCAATCGCCCGCGCTTGCGGTATGATAGCGCGCGTTTGTAACAGGGAACCCGCGCGTCAACCGCCATACCTGTTGCCTGGTTTTGGTATTGAGGATAACAACATGACACAGGTTCAGAGCGGCATTCTGCTGGAGCACTGCCGTTTCGCCATTTTTATGGAAGCCAGCGTACAGGGCGAATTCGCCGACTTGCGCCAGGGCTGCAAGCAGTTTTGTCAGACCCTGAGCGAGCTGCAGCAGCAGTTCCCCGATGCGCGCCTCGGCGCGGTGATCGCTTTCGGTTACGACGTCTGGCACGATCTCTCCAGCGGCCAGGGCGCGAAAGAGTTGAAGCCGTTCACGCCGCTCGGCAAAGGGCTGGCGCCGGCCACCCAGCGCGATATGCTGATCCACATCCAGTCGCTGCGTCACGACGTCAACTTCACGCTGGCGCAGGCGGCGTTGGCGGCGTTCGGCAACGTCATCAAGATTGAAGAAGAAACACACGGTTTCCGCTGGGTGGAAGAGCGCGATCTGAGCGGCTTCGTCGACGGCACCGAAAATCCGCAGGGCGATCAGCGCCCGGCAGTGGCGACGATCGCCGAAGGCGAAGAGGACGCAGGCGGCAGCTACGTGCTGGTGCAACGCTACGAGCACAACCTGCGCCAGTGGCAGCGCTTTACCACCGAACAGCAGGAGCAGATCATCGGCCGCACCAAGCACGATAGCGAAGAGCTGCCGGCCGATCAGCGCCCGGATACCTCGCACGTCAGCCGCGTCGATTTGAAAGAGAACGGCAAGGGCCTGAAAATTCTGCGTCAGAGCCTGCCTTACGGCACCGCCAGCGGCAAGCACGGCCTGTTCTTCATCGCCTATTGCGCGCGCCTGCACAATATCGAGCAGCAACTGCTGAGCATGTTCGGCGATCTGGACGGCAAACGTGACGCGATGTTGCGCTTCAGCCGTGCAGTGACCGGCAGCTACTACTTTGCGCCATCGCTGACGCGCCTGCTGTCACTTTGACGCCGTCGCCGAAGCCGGCGCGTCCGGCTTCGGTCCGTTTTCCCGTCCCGAAAACGCCTCGCATTCCCTGCCTTATAGCGTTTGATGCTTGTAAATCACTAAACGGTATATAAAAGCGTTACAGCTCCGCACCGAGTTATAAATACACTGGTCGTCAATAAGGCGAAAGCCTGAAGGAATGACTCAGTGATAAGGTGCAGAATGAAACAAAACCGGGTTAAAAATCTCGTGCTGAAAGGTTGGCTGGCGGCTGCGCTGTTGGCGAGCGGCGCCGCGTCGGCGGCGGAATTGCTGAACAGCTCTTATGACGTTTCCCGTGAATTGTTCGTCGCGCTGAATCCCGGCTTTGAACAGCAGTGGAATCAACAGCATCCGAACGACAAGTTGACCATCAAACAATCGCACGCCGGCTCGTCGAAGCAGGCGCTGGCGATCCTGCAGGGCCTGCGGGCCGACGTGGTGACCTACAACCAGGTCACCGACGTGCAGATCCTGCACGATCGCGGGCAGCTGATCCCGGCTGACTGGCAGGCGCGCCTGCCGAACAACAGCTCGCCGTTCTATTCCACCATGGCGTTTCTGGTGCGCAAGGACAACCCGAAGGGTATCCACACCTGGAACGATCTGGTGCGCGACGACGTGAAACTGGTGTTCCCGAACCCGAAAACCTCCGGCAACGGCCGTTACACCTATCTGGCCGCCTGGGGCGCCGCCAGCCAGGCTGACGGCAACGATGCGGCCAAGACCCGCGCCTTCATGACCCGCTTCCTGAAAAATGTGCTGGTGTTCGATACCGGCGGCCGCGGCGCGACCACCACCTTCGTCGAGCGCGGTTTGGGCGACGTGCTGATCAGCTTCGAGTCCGAAGTGAACAATATCCGCAAGCAATACGGTGAAGACAAGTACGAAGTGATCGTGCCGCCGGTCGATATTCTGGCGGAGTTCCCGGTGGCCTGGGTCGACAAAAATGTAGAGCGCAACGGCACCGAGCAGGCGGCCAAAGCCTATCTGAACTACCTCTACAGCCCGGCGGCACAGCAGGTGATCACCAGCTTCTACTACCGCGTCTATGACCAGAAAGCGATGGCTGCCGCGAAGGGGCAATTCCCGGACACCCAACTGTTCCGGGTGGAAGACCAGTTCGGCGGCTGGCCGCAGGTGATGAAAACCCACTTCGCCACCGGCGGCGAGCTGGATCAGCTGTTAGCGGCAGGGCGCAAGTAAATGTTGGCGTTGTCGTCCAGTAAGCGGGTGCTGCCCGGATTTGGCCTCAGCCTCGGCAGCAGCCTGTTTTATACCTGTTTGATCTTGCTGCTGCCGCTCAGTGCGCTGGTGATGCAGCTGGCGCAGATGAACCTGGCGCAGTACTGGGAAGTGATTTCCAACCCGCAGGTGGTGGCGGCGTACAAAGTGACGCTGTTGGCCGCCGGCGTCGCCAGCCTGTTCAACGCGGTGTTCGGCATGCTGATGGCCTGGATCTTGACGCGCTACCGTTTTCCCGGCCGTTCGCTGCTGGACGGCCTGATCGATTTGCCGTTCGCGCTGCCGACGGCGGTGGCCGGCCTGACGCTGGCCGGTCTGTTTTCCACCACGGGCTGGTACGGTCAGTGGCTGGCGCACTTTGACATTAAGGTCACCTTCACCTGGCTTGGGATCGCGGTGGCGATGGCGTTCACCAGCCTGCCGTTTGTGGTGCGCACCGTGCAGCCGGTTTTGGAAGAGCTGGGGCCGGAGTACGAAGAGGCGGCCGAGACGCTGGGCGCCACGCGCTGGCAGAGTTTTCGCCGCGTCGTGCTGCCTGAAGTGGCGCCGGCGCTGCTGGCCGGCACCGCCATTTCCTTTACCCGCAGCCTGGGCGAGTTTGGCGCGGTGATTTTCATCGCCGGCAACATCGCCTGGAAGACGGAAGTGACCTCGCTGATGATTTTTGTGCGTTTGCAGGAGTTCGACTACCCGGCGGCCAGCGCCATCGCCTCGGTGATCTGGCGGCATCGCTGCTGCTGCTGTTCAGCATTAACGTCTTGCAAAGCCGCTTCGGCAGACGTTTGGGAGGAGGGCACTGATGGCTGATATTTCCGCCTTCAACGGCGCCGAGCGCCCGCGCGTCAACTGGGGCAAGTGGACGCTGATCGCTATCGGTACGCTGTTTTCGGCGCTGCTGCTGGTGGTGCCGATGATGTCGATTTTCGCCGAGGCCTTTTCCAAAGGATTCGGCGCGATGTGGAGCAATTTGCTCGATCCGGACATGCTGCACGCCATCTGGCTGACGGTCTTGATCGCGCTGATCACCGTGCCGTTCAACCTGGTGTTCGGCACGTTGCTGGCGTGGCTGGTGACGCGTTTCACCTTCCCCGGCCGCCAGCTGCTGCTGACGCTGATCGACATCCCGTTCGCCGTTTCACCGGTGGTGGCGGGGCTGATTTATCTGCTGTTTTACGGCAGCAACGGCCTGCTGGGCGGCTGGCTGGATGCGCATAACATCCAGATCATGTTCTCCTGGCCGGGCATGGTGCTGGTGACCATCTTCGTCACCTGTCCTTTCGTGGTGCGCGAGCTGGTGCCGATGATGCTCAGCCAGGGCAGCCAGGAAGATGAGGCCGCCATTCTGCTGGGGGCGTCCGGTTGGCAGATGTTCCGCCGCGTGACGCTGCCCAACATTCGCTGGGCGTTGCTGTACGGCGTGGTGCTGACCAACGCGCGCGCCATCGGCGAGTTCGGCGCGGTGTCGGTGGTGTCCGGTTCGATTCGCGGCGAAACCTACAGTTTGCCGCTGCAGGTCGAGCTGTTGCAGCAGGATTACAACACCGTCGGCGCTTTTACCGCTGCCGCGCTGCTGACCCTGATGGCGATCGTTACCCTATTTTTGAAGAGCGCGCTGCAGTGGCGTCTGGAACGTCAAAATGCGCGTCTTGAGCGGGAGGAAAATCATGAGCATTGAGATTAACGGCATCAACAAGTACTTCGGTCGCACCAAGGTATTGAACGATATCTCGCTCGATATTGCTTCCGGCGAGATGGTGGCGCTGCTTGGGCCATCCGGTTCCGGCAAGACCACGCTGCTGCGCATCATCGCCGGGCTGGAAAGCCAGAGCGGCGGCAAGCTGGGTTTTCACGGCACCGACGTCAGCCACATGCATGCGCGCGACAGACGTGTCGGCTTCGTGTTTCAGCACTATGCGCTGTTCCGCCACATGACGGTGTTCGACAATATCGCCTTTGGCCTGACCGTGCTGCCGCGCCGCGAGCGGCCGAACGCTGCGGCGATCAAACAGAAAGTCACTCAGTTGCTGGACATGGTGCAGCTTGGCCATTTGGCCAATCGCTACCCGTCGCAGCTGTCCGGCGGCCAGAAACAACGCGTGGCGCTGGCGCGCGCCCTGGCGGTGGAACCGCAAATTCTGCTGCTGGACGAGCCGTTTGGCGCGCTGGATGCGCAGGTGCGTAAAGAGCTGCGTCGCTGGCTGCGCCAGCTGCACGAAGAGCTGAAGTTCACCAGCGTATTCGTCACCCACGATCAGGAAGAGGCGATGGAAGTGGCCGACCGCATCGTGGTGATGAGCCAGGGCAATATTGAACAGGTTGGCTCGCCGGAGGAGATTATGCGCGAGCCGGCCAGCCGTTTCGTGCTGGAGTTTATGGGGGAAGTGAACCGTCTGAACGGCGAAATTCGCGGCTCCCAGCTGTTCGTCGGCGCGCACCAGTGGCCGCTGTCGTTCCAGCCGATGCACCAGGGCAGCGTCGATCTGTTCCTGCGCCCGTGGGAAATGGAAGTGGCGACCGAGAGCAGCGAGCGCTGCCCACTGCCGGTTCAGGTATTGGAAGTCAGCCCGCGCGGCCATTTCTGGCAACTGACGGTGCAGCCGATCGGCTGGCATCAGGAACCGATAAGCATAGTGTTGCCGGAAGGCAACGCCACGCCGGTGCGCGGCGGCCGTTATTACGTCGGCAGCCTCAATGCGCGGCTGTATGCCGGCGATCAACTGCTGCAACCTGTTGCGTTAGCCAAAAGCGCCTGATAGGTTTTAGCCGTCCTTTTCTTCAAGGCAACCCCGGGGTTGCCTTTTTACTTTACGCACACCAACACACAGGCAAAGATCGTGACAACGCTCGAACAATGCATCGGGAATACCCCGCTGGTACAACTGCAACGGCTGGCCGCCCAGGCGGGCAGCGAGGTATGGGTCAAACTGGAAGGCAATAACCCGGCGGGATCGGTGAAGGATCGCGCCGCGTTGGCGATGATCCAGCAGGCGGAGCTGCGCGGGGAGATCAAGCCCGGCGACGTGCTGATCGAGGCTACCAGCGGCAACACCGGCATTGCACTGGCGATGATCGCTGCATTGAAAGGCTATGCGCTGAAGCTGCTGATGCCGGAGAACATGAGCCTGGAGCGGCAGGCGGCGATGCGCGCCTACGGCGCGGAACTGATCCTGGTCAGCCGTGAGCAGGGGATGGAAGGGGCGCGCGATCTGGCGCTGGAGATGCAGCGCCAGGGGCAGGGCAAGGTGCTGGATCAGTTTAACAATCTCGACAATCCCTATGCCCACTTCACCACCACCGGCCCGGAGATCTGGCGCCAGACCGAAGGGCGCATCACGCACTTCGTTTCCAGCATGGGCACCACCGGCACCATTACCGGCGTGGGCGGTTATCTGAAAAGCCAGAACCCGCAGGTGCAGATCGTCGGCCTGCAGCCTGCGGAGGGCAGCAGCATCCCCGGCATTCGCCGTTGGTCGCCCGCTTACCTGCCGGGGATTTTCCGCCCGGAGCTGGTGGATCAGGTGTTGGATATCGAACAGGGCGATGCCGAGCAGACCATGCGCCAGTTGGCGCAGCGTGAAGGCATTTTCTGCGGCGTCAGCTCCGGCGGTGCCGTAGCCGGCGCCTTGCGCATCGCGGCGGCCCATCCTGGCAGCGTGGTGGTGGCGATCGTCTGCGATCGCGGCGACCGTTACCTCTCTACCGGCGTGTTCGACTGATCGCTCCTTCCCGGCGGTGTGTTCCGTCGGGAGAATCTTTCCCACTTTCCCACTTTCCTTCCGACAGACGGCAGCCCCGCTTGCGTGGTAGCTGCCGCTTGCTCGTGCGCCAATGCCATGACTGAAGTAGAGAAATTGCGCGGCAGCGACCACAATAACGGTGGCGAGACGCAAAGAGCGATGTGTAAGGATTGAGTAAAACCGGCTGCGGGCCGGCGGAATTGGCGGGAAAATAACGAAAATCGGTGAAGGAGCAAGGCATGAAAATTTTACTGGTCGACGATGACCTGGAGCTTGGCACCATGCTGAGCGAATACCTGACGGGCGAAGGCTTCGACGCCACGCTGGTGCTGACCGGCAAGGCGGGGGTTGAGGGCGCGCTGTCGGGCGACTATACCGCGATGATCCTCGACATCATGCTGCCGGACATGAGCGGCATCGACGTGCTGCGCGATGTGCGTAAAAAGAGCCGGCTGCCGATCATCATGCTGACCGCCAAAGGCGACAACATCGATCGGGTGATTGGCCTGGAGATGGGCGCTGACGATTACATGCCCAAACCGTGCTACCCGCGCGAATTGGTGGCGCGTCTGCGCGCGGTGCTGCGCCGTTTCGAAGAGCGGCCGCAAGAGGCGGACGAGGAGGCCGCCATCAGCTTCGGCGAGCTGACGCTGAACCCTTCAACCCGCAGCAGCGAATGGCGCGGTAAGGCGTTTGATCTGACCGCTTCGGAATTCAATCTGTTGGAGCTGTTGCTGCGCGCGCCGGATCGCGTGGTATCGAAGGACGAACTGTCCGAGAAGGGGCTGGGGCGCCCGCGCGAGGCCTATGATCGCAGCGTGGACGTGCATATCAGCAATATCCGCCAGAAGCTGAGCGCGCTGGCCGGCAGTAAGCTCAGCATCGAGACGGTGCGCAGCATCGGCTATCGCATTCGGTAACCTGACATGCGTGGAAGACTGTTCTGGAAAATTTTACTCGGCTTTTGGCTGACCTTTCTCATCATGACGCAGGCGCTGTGGGTGGCGTTTTCTCTCTATGGCGATCGCTATGTGCCGCCGGAGAACGCCATGGCGCGGCGGGTCATCGGCCTGCAGCTGACCTCGGCCGCCGCTCAGTTGCGCCGCGGCGGCATGCCGGCGCTGGAAGCCTTGATGCGCGACTGGCCCGAGGACGATCGGCGTCTGCTGTCGGTGACGCCAATGACCCAACCGCCGCCTGCACCGGAAGAATCGGTGTTTGAAGGGCGGCGGATGCCGAAAGCGATTTCCGCCTGGGTGCAGACCGGGGAAGGGCAGGGTTACTGGCTGAGCTATGACGTGCGCGGGCTGCGGGAAGAGTATCGGCCGGAGCGGCGTTCCCACTTCTTCAACATTCCTGCGCCGATGCTGTGGGTCGGCGGGCTGGGCGGTTTGCTGTTCAGCGCCGTGCTGGCCTGGAACCTGACCCGGCCGATGCGTCAGCTGCGTGGCGGCCTGGATCGGGTGGCGCAGGGCGATCTCTCGGTGCGGCTGTTTCCGACGATGCGGCGCCGCCATGACGAGCTGTCCGACGTGGCGCGCGATTTCGACACTATGGCCGAACGCCTGGAGCTGTTGGTCAGCGCCCGCGAGCAGCTGTTGCACGACGTCTCGCACGAGCTGCGTTCACCGCTGGCGCGCCTGCAGCTGGCGATCGGACTGGCGCGACAGAATGCCGGCAACGTCGAAACCTCACTCAAGCGCATCGAACATGAGTCGGGGCGGCTGGACAAAATGATCGGCGAGCTGCTGGCGCTGTCGCGTACCGAACACAGCAGCCTGCCGGACGAAGAGTATTTCGATCTGTACGGCCTGGTGGATGCGGTGGTGAGCGATGCGCGCTACGAGGCGCAGGTGCCCGGCGTGGATATCGTGCTGCAGGCCGAATCGGAAGTGGAGTATACCGTCAAGGGCAATGCGGAGCTGATGCGGCGCGCGGTGGACAACATCGTGCGCAATGCGCTGCGCTTTTCCATCCACGGGCAGCGGGTGACGGTGGCGCTGTCGCGCGTCGATAACCAGTTCCAGATCGCCGTCAGCGATCAGGGGCCGGGGGTCGAAGAGGCGAAGCTGTCGAGCATCTTCGATCCGTTCGTGCGCGTGAAGTCGGCGCAGTCGGGCAAGGGCTACGGCCTGGGGCTGGCGATTACCCGCAAGGTGGTGTTGGCGCACGGTGGCCAGGTTGAGGCGCGCAACGGCGACAAAGAGGGGCTGGTCATTACCCTGCGTATCCCGCGCTGGCAATAATAGACTATCTTACTTGCCATTTTGAACTAGGGCAGTGCTCGCCTTCGTCACGTACTGCGTGTACGCTCCGAAGGTTGCGCGCTGTCCATGTTCAAACTGCCTGCGCCGATAACGTCTATTATCCGCGGCATACCCAAAGGATTTCGAATTGCAGCTAGGCGGCAAGCGGGGGAATCCCCGGGAGCTTACTCCGGTAAGTGACCGGGGTGAGCACGTGCGGCCAACAACGCTGCAGTTCGAAAGACGAAGGGGATAAAAAAACGGCGCCGAGGGCGCCGTTTTTCTTGCTCATCCGCGATTACTTCTTGATGCGGATGATCGGGGTTTCGCCAACGGTCACGCTGCCCGACAGTTTGATCAACTCTTTGATCTCGTCCATGTTGGAGATAACGACCGGCGTCAGGGTAGACTTGGCTTTCTCTTCCAGCAATGGCAGGTTGAACTCGATAACGACGTCGCCTTTCTTGACGCGCTGGCCTTCTTCGGCGATGCGTTTGAAGCCTTCGCCTTTCAGTTCTACGGTATCGATGCCGAAGTGGACGAACAGCTCAATGCCGCTGTCGGATTCGATAGAGAATGCATGGTTGGTTTCGAAAATCTTGCCGATGGTGCCGTCAACCGGAGCAACCATTTTGTTGCCGGCCGGTTTGATGGCGATACCGTCGCCAACGATTTTTTCAGCGAACACTACGTCCGGCACATCTTCGATATTGACGATTTCGCCAGAAAGGGGAGCGACGATCTCGATAGTGCCCGTGTCTTTCTTGTCATCAGAAACCAGAGATTTCAGTTTATCGAACAAACCCATGATCTTCTCCTAAGCATTAAATTGGGCGGCGTTCCAGTGTCGTGGAAGTTTAGCAGAGCGTTTTTTCTTCGATGAATTTATTGACGCAATTCATCAGGTCTTGTGCCGTTGGCTGTGCCAAGGCCTGCGCTGCCAACGCCTTCACATCTTCGAAATTCGTGTTACGAATAATTTTCTTGATGCGCGGGATTGAAATCGCACTCATGCTGAACTCATCCAGCCCCATGCCCAATAACAACAGTGTAGCACGCTCATCGCCAGCCAGTTCGCCGCACATGCCGGTCCACTTGCCTTCCGCGTGAGATGCATCAATAACCTGTTTGATCAGGCCAAGCACTGATGGGGACATCGGGTTATAGAGATGAGAAATCAGCTCGTTGCCGCGATCTACCGCCAGAGTATACTGGGTTAGATCGTTTGTCCCAATACTAAAGAAGTCGACTTCTTTCGCCAGGTGGTGAGCGATGACCGCCGCAGCCGGTGTTTCCACCATCACGCCCACTTCGATGCTCTCGTCAAACGCCTTGCCTTCTTCGCGCAGTTGCGCCTTCAGCGTCTCGATTTCGCCTTTCAGATCGCGCACTTCTTCCACGGAGATGATCATCGGGAACATGATGCGCAGTTTGCCGAACGCCGAGGCGCGCAGGATGGCGCGCAGCTGGGCGTGCAGGATTTCACGGCGGTCCATCGCGATGCGGATGGCGCGCCAGCCGAGGAACGGGTTCTCTTCCTTCGGCAGGTTCATGTACGGCAGGTCTTTGTCGCCGCCGATGTCCATGGTGCGGACGATCACAGCCTGCGAGCCCATGGCTTCCGCCACGGCTTTATAAGCCTGGAACTGCTCGTCTTCGGTCGGCAGCGAGTCGCGGTCCATGAACAGGAATTCGGTACGATACAGGCCGACGCCTTCCGCGCCGTTGCGCTCTGCACCCGCGACGTCGCGCACGGTGCCGATGTTGGCGCAGACTTCAACCTGATGGCCGTCCAGCGTAATCGCCGGCAGGTCCTTCAGCTTGGCCAGATCGTTTTTCTCGGTGATGTATTGGTTCTGGGCGGCTTTCAGCTGATCGATCACATCAGCGGTCGGGTTAACGTAAATTTTGTTGTTAACCGCATCCAGAATCAGGTAGTCGTCGTTCTTCACCTGCTTGGTCACGTCGCTGGTGCCGACGATCGCCGGCAGCTCCAGGGAGCGCGCCATGATAGAGGTGTGGGAGGTGCGGCCGCCGAGATCGGTGATGAAGCCCAGCACTTTGTCCAGGTTCAGCTGCGCGGTCTCGGACGGGGTCAGATCGGTGGCCACCAGGATCACTTCGTCCTGAATGGAACCCAGATCGACGATCGGCATGCCCAGAATGTTCTGCAGCAGGCGTTTGCCGATGTCGCGCACGTCGGCGGCGCGTTCTTTCAGGTATTCGTCGTCCAGCTCTTCCAGCGCTTTCGCCTGACCTTCGATCACGGTGTAGGCGGCGGCGTCTGCGGAGGCCAGATCGTCTTTGATTAGGGCTATGATTTCCTGCTCAAGCTCTTCGTCTTCCAGCAACATGATGTGGCCTTCGAAGATAGCTTCCTTCTCTTCGCCGAAGGTTTCGCCAGCTTTGGTCTTGATCGCTTCCAGCTGTTCGGACGCTTTCGCGCGGCCAGCCAGAAAACGCGAGACTTCCTGCTCTACTTGATCAGCAGAGATTTTCTTCCGGTTGATGACGATGTCGTCTTCTTTCAGCAAGAGAGCCTTACCAAAAGCGATGCCCGGTGATACTAAAATGCCTGAAATCATAACCCTACCTTACTCTTGACTGGTGTTAACTAAAAAGACGGGCCGATTACTCAAGCTCTGCCATCAGTTTTACCAAGTGCTCAACGGCTTTCTGCTCGTCTTCACCTTCAGCTGAGATGGTCACTACGGTCCCTTGAGTCAGCCCCAGAGTTTGCAGTTTGAACAGGCTTTTAGCGCTGGCGCTTTTGCCGTTGGAGGTCACGGTGATGTCAGACGTGAAGCCTTTGGCTTCTTTAACGAACTGAGCGGCAGGGCGAGTATGCAGACCATTCGGAGCGGTAATAGTAACTTCTTGCTGGAACATTGATGTTTCCCCAACTTATTGGATTAATGTTGTGGAGTTAAAGTTTAGCCCAGGGGCCTGACTTTAACTTGTCTGGTTATAGCGCCTGACTATGGACAGGGGCGAACGTTGATGCAACAGAAAACGACGCGTTAGGCACTTCAGATCAAAAAACTCGGCTTTAGACGTCGTTCCAATCCGCTCCCCATTATGCCCGATTCGCCGCGTCGGCGACAGATGAGTAAATCGATTCAGCCTCGACCAGGCTCGGAGAGTGATTAATTTTGCGCATCGAAATAATGCACCGTTAAATACTAAAGGCGACGGGCAAAAGCAATCTTGGACTGCTATAAAGTTTGATCCAGTCCACAAAAAAGCACCCCGCAGGGTGCTTTTTTAGCGATTTGTGCAGTGGCGGAATTACTGCTGCAATTCCTGCTCGGTGAACAGATCGGCGAACAGCGCGGTGCTGAGATAACGTTCGCCGGAAGAGGGCAGGATGACCACAATGGTCTTGTCGGCGAACGCCGGTTCTTCGGCCAGTTTTACCGCCGCTGCGACCGCTGCGCCGGAGGAGATGCCTGCCAGGATGCCTTCTTCGTCCATCAGGCGGCGTGCCATGCTGATGGCTTCGTCGTTGGAGATTTTTTCGACGCGATCCACCAGGTCAAGATCGAGGTTGCCCGGTATGAAGCCGGCGCCGATGCCCTGGATCTTGTGCGGGCCCGGTTTCAGCTCTTCACCGGCCAGTGCCTGGCTGATGACCGGCGAGTCGGTCGGCTCGACCGCCACGGTGGTGATGGCCTTGCCTTTGGTGTTCTTGATGTAGCGGCTGACGCCGGTCAATGTGCCGCCGGTGCCGACGCCGGAGATGAACACGTCGACTTCCCCATCGGTGTCTTCCCAGATTTCCGGGCCGGTGGTTTTTTCATGGATGGCCGGGTTGGCCGGGTTGCTGAATTGTTGCAGGATCAGGTAACGGTTTGGATCGGTGGCGACGATCTCCTCCGCTTTGGCGATGGCGCCTTTCATGCCTTTCGCCCCTTCGGTCAGCACCAGATTGGCGCCCAGTGCCTTGAGCAGCTTGCGGCGTTCGATGCTCATGGTTTCCGGCATGGTCAGCGTCAGCTTGTAACCGCGCGCGGCGGCGACGAAGGCCAGCGCGATGCCGGTGTTGCCGCTGGTCGGCTCCACCAGTTCCTTGCCGGCGGTCAGCACACCGCGTTGTTCCGCATCCCAAATCATATTGGCACCGATGCGGCATTTGACGCTGAAGCTCGGGTTGCGTGATTCAACCTTGGCCAGAATGCGTCCGTTGCCGATACGGTTCAGACGAACCAGCGGCGTATGGCCGATTGTTAATGAGTTGTCTTCATATATCTTGCTCATAGCCCGTCCTTTAACTCTATGAAAATGTGGGGAACATCGAAAGCATACGCTAACAGTACCGGCAGGGAAGTAAAGAATTGGTATATCTATATGTTATTAGGAAATAAGTTTTAAGCACAATGATAAGGGCGCGAAATGCGCGCCCTGTCGAAAATTTCCGCGCTGTCGGCGGCAAAAAACGGCGGTTATCGGACGAATTGCGAGCGGTAGCGATCGACCCACATCGCGGTGGCGCCGCAGACGGCGACCGGCAGGATCACCAGGTTGAGGATCGGGATCATGGTGAACAGGCTGACCAGCGCGCCGAACTGCAGGTTGTCGGTTTTGTGCTGGCGCAGTGCGCGGCGCATGTCGGCAAAGCTCACCTTGTGGTTATCGAACGGATAGTCGCAATACTGAATCGCCAGCATCCAGGCGCTGAACAGGAACCACAGCACCGGCGCCACCGTCTGGCCGATGCCGGGCACGAAGTACAGCGCCAGCAGCAGCAGCGCGCGCGGCAGGTAATACATCAGTTTGCGCCATTCGCGCGCCATGATGCGCGGCAGATCTTTGGCGATGCCGAGCAGGCCGGTGTCCGGCAGCGGTTTGCCGGTCAGGCTGCCTTCGAGCTGTTCGGCCAGCAGACCGCAGAACGGCGCGGCGATCAGATTGGTGATGGTGCTGAACAGATAGCTGAACACCAGCAGCACCGAAATGACCGCCAGCGGCCACAGCAGGTAGCTCAACCATTGCAGCCAGTCGGGAACGTGGCTCATCATCGCCGGGATCCAGTCGCCGAGGCGGCTGAACAGCCACCAGAAAGCGGAACCCATCAGCAGCACGTTGACCAGCAACGGCAGGACCACATAGCGTTTAATCCCCGGGCGTGAAATCAGGCGCCAGCCTTCGGCGAAATAGTGAATGCCGCTGGTCGATCGGGGAGGGGGCTGCGTATAGGACATATCTTAAGTTATCTCGTTGTCTGAACAGGCATCATTATCATATAGGGATGATTTTCCACTGGCTAGGGTAGGGTTGGCTGAAAAACCAGCAGAAAAAGGCAGTATAATCATCTTTATTGGCATAAAGTTCAGCACGGACTTGCACTTGTGTGCGCGGGCAAATAGAGTTAAAGAGTGAATGTTTGCCGCGGTGGCAATGTATTGGAACAACAGAGATAGCAATGATGCAGGATTTGCGTCTGATATTAATCGTTGTTGGCGCGATCGCCATAATAGCGCTGTTATTGCACGGTCTGTGGACCAGTCGCAAAGAACGGTCAGCGCTCTTCCGCGATCGCCCAGCCAAACGTTCCCAAAAGGAACGTGAACAAACTCCGATCGACGATCTCGAAGAAGGCGTCGGTGAGGTGCGCGTACGCGCCGCTCACCCGCAAGACGAGCCGTCATTCGGCCATTTCGATGCCGCACGCGAAGAACCCGTGGCCGCGCCGAAGCCCGCTCCGGCGGCTGCGCCTGCGCCCCGCGCCGTTCAGCCGGCCGCTCATCAGACGCCGCCTCCGCTGTCTCAGCGGCCGGAGTATGATGACATCCTGCTGAACAACTACGCGCCGGACGAAGAACCGGCCGAGCCGCAGCAATCGCAACCGGCCGCGCGCCGCGAGCCGCGCGTTGACGATCTGCCGCATGAACATGAGGCGCCGCTGGCGGCGGAACCGGCATTCCACGCCGAACCCGCCCCTGTGCAGCCCGCGCCGGAAGTCAAGCCTGCGTCGGAACCTGCACCGCAGCCGCAACAGCCGGCCGCTGCGCCAGTTCAGGCTAAACTGAAAGAGACCGTGCTGGTGCTGCATGTCGCGGCCCATCAGGGCGGCGTGATCGGCGGCGAAGTGCTGCTGCAGAGCGTGTTGCAAGCGGGCTTCCAGTTTGGCGAGATGGGCATCTTCCACCGCCATATCAGCCCGGCCGGCAGCGGCCCGGTGCTGTTCAGCCTGGCGAACATGGTCAAGCCGGGGTCGTTCGATCCTGACATGATGTCCGACTTCTCCACGCCGGGCGTGTCGATGTTCATGATGGTGCCGTCTTACGGCGACGCCAATCAGAACTTCAAGCTGATGCTGCAGTCGGCGCAGCGCATCGCCGACGACGTGGGCGGCGTGGTGCTGGACGACGAGCGCCGCATGATGACGCCGCAGAAGCTGGAAACCTACAAAGCGCGTATCCGTGAAGTGTTGGAAAACAACGCCTGACCGGGTTGCCGCGCGCACTGAACATCCGTAACAACAAAGCCCCCGCTAGCCGGGGGTTTTTTATCTTTGATGGTGAGCCATGGAATCGATAATCCAACAAATCAATCAACTACGAGCCACACTGCGCCATCATGAATACCAGTATCATGTACTGGATGCGCCGGAAGTGCCGGATGCGGAATATGACCGCCTGATGCGCGAACTGCGCGAGCTGGAGAGCGCGCATCCGGAACTGATCACCGCCGATTCACCGACCCAGCGCGTGGGCGCGGCGCCGCTGGCGGCGTTCGACCAGGTGCGTCACGAAGTGCCGATGCTGTCGCTGGACAACGTATTCGACGAAGAAAGCTTCCTGGCGTTTTACAAGCGCGTGCAGGACAGGCTCAAAAGCAGCGATCCGCTGACCTTCTGCTGCGAACTGAAGCTGGATGGCCTGGCGGTCAGCCTGCTGTATGAAGACGGCGAACTGGTGCGCGCGGCGACGCGCGGCGACGGCACCACCGGCGAGAACATCACTACCAACGTGCGCACCATTCGCGCCATCCCGCTGCGCCTGACCGGCGACAATATCCCGCGCCGGCTGGAAGTGCGCGGCGAAGTGTTCATGCCGCAGGCCGGTTTTGAACAGATGAACGAAGAGGCGCGGCGCAAAGACGGCAAGGTATTCGCCAACCCGCGCAACGCCGCCGCTGGCTCGCTGCGCCAGCTCGATCCGCGCATTACCGCCAAACGCCCGCTGACCTTCTTCTGCTACGGCGTCGGCCTGCTGGAAGGCGGCGAGCTGCCGCGCAGCCACTTTGAGCGCCTGATGCAGTTCAAGGCCTGGGGCCTGCCGGTCAGCGATCGCGCCCAGCGCCGCACCGGCAGCGAGGAAGTGCTGGCGTTTTATCGCCAGGTCGAGCAGGACCGCGCACAGCTCGGTTTCGACATCGACGGCGTAGTGATCAAGATTGACGATATCGATCTGCAGGAAACGCTGGGCTTCGTGGCGCGTGCGCCGCGCTGGGCGACGGCGTTCAAATTCCCGGCGCAGGAGCAGATCACCGTGGTGCGCGAAGTGGAGTTTCAGGTTGGCCGCACCGGCGCGATTACGCCGGTGGCCCGCCTTGAGCCGGTGCTGGTGGCCGGGGTGACCGTCAGCAATGCGACCTTGCACAACGCCGATGAAATTGAGCGGTTGGGGCTGCGCATCGGCGATACGGTGATCGTGCGCCGCGCCGGCGACGTGATCCCGCAGGTGGTGGGGGTGCTGGAAGACCGTCGGCCGCAGGATGCGCGCGAAGTGGTGTTCCCGCTGCACTGTCCGGTGTGCGGCTCCGACGTTGAGCGCGTGGAAGGCGAAGCCGTGGCGCGCTGCACCGGCGGGCTGATCTGCGGCGCGCAGCGCAAAGAGGCGTTGAAGCACTTCGTTTCCCGTCGCGCGCTGGACGTCGAGGGCATGGGTGACAAGATCATCGAGCAGCTGGTGGACAAGGAGTACGTGAAGAACCCGGCCGATCTGTTCCGCCTGTCCGCCGGCATTCTGACCGGTCTGGATCGCATGGGGCCGAAATCGGCGCAGAATCTGGTCAACGCGTTGGAGAAATCCAAGCAGACCACCTTCGCCCGTTTCCTGTATGCGCTCGGCATTCGCGAGGTCGGTGAAGCGACCGCCGCCAACCTGGCTGCGCATTTCGGTTCGCTGGAGAAGCTGTTCACCGCCGATATCGAGGCGCTGAAAGAAGTGCCGGACGTCGGCGAAGTGGTGGCCAAACACACCCGCAATTTCCTCGATGAAGCGCTCAATCAGCAGGTGATCAACGAGCTGGTGGGCGCCGAGATCGGCATCCGCTGGCCGGCGCCGGTGGTGGTGGTAGCGGAAGAGATAGACAGCCCGTTCGCCGGCAAAACCGTGGTGCTGACCGGCTCGCTGAGCCAGCTGTCGCGTGACGAAGCCAAAGATCGCCTGACGGCGTTGGGTGCCAAGGTCAGCGGCAGCGTGTCGAAGAAAACCGATCTGGTGATCGCCGGCGAGGCGGCCGGCTCCAAGCTGGCGAAGGCGCAGGAGCTGGGTATCGCCGTGATCGACGAAGCGGAAATGATCCGCCTGCTGGGTGACTGATGGAAAAGGAAAACCTGCTGGAGATCGCCAACACCGTGATGCCGTTCGGCAAGTACCAGGGGCGGGTGCTGATCGACCTGCCCGAAGAGTACCTGCTGTGGTTCGCCCGTAAGGGCGAATTCCCCAAAGGCAAGCTCGGCATGCTGATGGAGATGACGCTGGCGATTAAAATCGAAGGGCTTGACCACCTGGTCAAGCCGCTGAAGAAAAGCTGATCTGACGGGCCTCGGCCCGTCTTTTTTTACTCGCGCGACGCCTGCGCGTTGGGCACCGCCTGCTGCGTCTGCTGCTTGCGTTGATACCTTTTGGCCAGCACTGCGCAGGTCATCAACTGCACCTGATGAAACACCATCAGCGGCAGCACCATGATCCCCACCGTCGCCGCCGGGAACAGGATATTGGCCATCGGAATGCCGTTCGCCAGGCTCTTCTTCGATCCGCAGAACACGATGGTGATTTCGTCCGCTTTGCTGAACCCCAGCCAGCGCGCCATGTAAGTGTTCACCACCAGCACGATCGCCAGCAGCACGATGCTGCCGCCGACGATAAATGCCAGTGAGCCCATCCCTACCTGATGCCAGATGCCGTGCGTCACCGCCTCGCTGAAGGCGGCGTACACCACCAGCAGAATCGAGGTCTGGTCGGTTTTGCCGATAAGCGGGCGATGGCGCTCGATCCAACCGCCGATCAGCGGCCGCAGCAGGTGGCCGGCGACGAACGGCACCAGCAGCTGCAGCACGATCGAGCCCACCTGCCGCAGGCTGCCGGTATCGCCGTGCACGTTCATCAGCAGGCCGACCAACAGCGGCGACACGAAGATCCCCAGCAGGCTGGAGGCGGAGGCGCTGCACACCGCCGCCGCCACGTTGCCGCCCGCCAGCGAGGTGAAGGCGATGGCTGACTGCACGGTGGCGGGCAGGATGCACAGGTAGATGAAACCGGCGTACAGCTCAGGGCTGACGTCGATCGGCGCCCACCAGGCGAACAGCATCCCCAGCGCCGGAAAAATGATGAAGGTGCTGAACATCACCCACAGATGCAGCCGCCAGTTGTTGCTGCCGGCCAGGATGGCCTCGCGCGACAGCTTGGCGCCGTGCATGAAGAACAGCAGGGCGATGGCGGCGATGGTCAGGGCGTTGAGCCAGCCGACGAACTCGCCGCGCGCCGGCAGGAACGACGCCAGCAGCACGGTGGCGATCAGCGTCAGGGTAAAACGATCGGGCAGGAATCTCATGGCGATGCGCTCGGGTAGAAAATCGATGGGGCTATTCTCCCGCGCGGGGATATAATAATTAAATTGATTTATTTAATTCATCTATGAATAAAACACATGAATTACTCACTCAAACAGCTGCGGGTGTTCGTCGTTGTCGCCCGCCACGGCAGCTTCAGCCGCGCCGGCGAGGCGATCGGCCTGACGCAATCGGCGGTCAGCCACAGCGTGAAAGAGCTGGAGGCGGAGGTCGGCGTGCGTTTGCTGGATCGCACCACGCGTGAAGTGGTGTTGACCGACGCCGGCCTGCGGCTGGCCAACCGGGTTGAACGGTTGCTGGACGAACTGCAGGCTGCTTTGCTGGATGCGCGCAGCTTTGGCGTACAGCGCAGCGGCACGGTGCGGGTGGCGACGAGCCAGACCATTTCCGCCCATCTGATGCCGCAGTGCATCGCCGCCGGCGAGCGCCAATACCCGGAGATCCGCATCATGCTGCGCGATCAGGCGCAGCAGCAGGTGCTGCACAGCGTGCGTAACGCCGAGGTGGATTTCGGCATCGTGGTCGATCCGGTGCAAGCGGTGGATCTGGAGTGCGAAGCGGTGCTGCATGAACCGTTCCTGTTGCTGTGCCGCGACGATCACCCGTTTGCTGCGCAGCAGGCGGTGCGTTGGTCGGCATTGAACGGCTGCCGTCTGGTGCTGCAGGATTATGCGTCGGGCAGCCGGCCGCTGATCGACAGCGCGCTGAGGCAGCAGGGGGTCGAAGCGCAGGTGGTGCAGGAAATCGGCCATCCGGCGACGCTGTTCCCGATGGTGGCGGAGGGGATCGGCATCAGCATTTTCCCGGCGTTGGCGCTGCCGCTGCCGGAAGGGGGGCGGCTTCGGGTACGGCGGCTGGTGCCGGAAATTAACCGCGCGCTGATGCTGGTGCGGCGCAAGAACCGCTCGCTGACGCCGGCGGCGGAGGCCATCTGGCAGGTGGCGCGTCAGCAGGCGGCGCTGCTGCAACAGCGCCGGCGGGAAAACGCGGAATATTGACTCAGATATAGACGTCCACCGCGTTGAGCGGCGTTGGGCGGTTTACGCCGTCGCCGGCTCGCGCCGCGGCTTTTTCCATTTGCTCCTGCTGCTGCTTTTCCATTTCTTCTTTCTGGATGCGCGCGATCTCGGCTTGTAACATCTTGATCTGCGCTTCGATCAGCTGTTTCTGCTTTTCGATTTCCTTAGGATCGGCGTCGGAGTCCTTCAGTTCCACCAGCTTTTGCTGCAGCGCCTGAATCTGCCGGTTCAGCGCCTTGATGCGCGCCGAGGCGCGGCTTTCGTTGAGATTAACCGGTTCGTCATTGCCGTTGGCGCGTTCGTTTTTCTCCATCTTGCCGCCTTGCGGCTGGTTGTTGACCGGCTTGGCCATCAGCAATTCGCCCTGATGGCCCGGCGCGCTGAAGACGTTGCTGACGCCGGGGACGGTATTCTTGATCGGTACGATCATGGTGATGGTGGTCGACATGGTTGCTCTCCCTGAGTCTGGATCTCGCTGTTCAGGGTATCGGCAGCGGCGGCTAAATCTTTACCTGCCGCAGACGCGGCCAGCGCAGCAGCCAGCCTTTGTCGACCACGCGCTGGGCATAGGCCGCGCGATCGCCGTTTTTCGCGTTGAAGGTGATGGTGTCGTCGAACAGCGCCGCGAGCCCGAAGGGGGCCACCAGCGTGATGCTGTCGTCGGCGTTCAGGCGCGCGCCGATCGCCGTTTCCACTTCGGTCCAGAAGCTGATGGCCTCTTCGCTGTCGCGGTAAGGCGCCCGGCCGCCGCGCAGGTGCATCCGCGCCTGGTTCTTGACCGACCAAGGCCGCGGCAGCCACTGTTGCAGCCGCGCCTCCAGCATGCGATCGCGCTCAGCGTCCGCACGCTCCGCATCGAAGTGGATCACGTCGATATCGTTGAGCGGCGTGGGCTCCGTATAGCCATGGCGCCGATCCCACACCAGATTGCGCACAAAGCCGGCGCCAAGGCACCAGTCATTCAGGCCGAGCCGGCGCACGGTGCGCAGGGCGGCCATGCGTGCGTTATCCTGTTGCAGCCAGTTGATAATTTGACGTTGCGGATCCATCACCCCTCCTGTTTTCGCGGCTACTGTAACCCGAAGCGGCAACGGGTGAAATGGGGGGATGCGCGATGGCGGCGATAGCAGGCAAATTAATTTTCTTGCTTCACTGACTACACTTGGTGCAGGGCTGTTATCTCGTCACCCGGGGCAAGGGAGGGGGCTATGTATCAGGCAACGGTGGGCCAACGCGGCTATCGCTTTGGCGATCTGCGTCAACTGATGGCGAAAGCTTCGCCGGCGCGTTCCGGCGATTATCTGGCGGAGGTGGCGGCGGAAAGCGCCGAAGAGCGCATGGCGGCGCGCATCGCGCTGGCGGATGTGCCGCTCAAGGCGTTCCTGCAGCAGGCGCTGGTGCCGTACGAACAGGACGAGGTGACGCGCCTGATCATCGACAGCCACGACGCCGCCGCCTTTGAGCCCATCTCGCACCTCACGGTCGGCGATTTTCGCGACTGGCTGCTGAGCGAGCAGGCGGACAGCGCCATGCTGGCGCAGGTGGCCGCCGGCATTACGCCGGAGATGGCGGCGGCGGTAAGCAAGATCATGCGCAATCAGGATCTGATCCTGGTGGCGAAGAAATGCCGAGTGGTGACGCGCTTTCGCAACACGATCGGTCTGCCGGGCCACCTCAGCGTGCGGCTGCAGCCCAATCACCCGACCGACAGCCTGCAGGGCATCGCCGCCAGCATGCTGGACGGTCTGCTGTACGGCAGCGGCGACGCGGTGGTCGGCATCAACCCGGCCAGCGACAGCCTGCCGCTGCTGGAAAAGCTCAACTATATGCTGGACGAGGTGATCCAGCGCTTCGCCATTCCCACCCAATCCTGCGTGCTGACCCATGTGACCAACACGCTGCGGCTGATGGAGCGCGGCGCGCCGGTGGATCTGGTGTTTCAGTCGATCGCCGGCACCGAGACGGCCAACCGTGGTTTCGGCATCAGCCTGGCGCTGCTGGCGGAGGCGCAGCAGGCGGCGCTGAGCCTTAGGCGCGGCACATTGGGCGATAACGTGATGTATTTCGAAACCGGGCAGGGCAGTTGCCTGTCGGCCAACGCGCATCACGGCGTCGATCAGCAGACCTGCGAGGCGCGCGCCTATGCGGTGGCGCGCCATTTCTCGCCGCTGCTGATCAACACCGTGGTGGGGTTTATCGGCCCCGAATACCTGTATGACGGCAAGCAAATTATCCGCGCCGGGCTGGAGGACCACTTCTGCGGCAAGCTGCTCGGCCTGCCGCTGGGCTGCGACGTCTGCTACACCAACCATGCCGAAGCCGATCAGGACGACATGGACACGCTGCTGACGCTGTTGGCCGCCGCCGGGTTGACGTTCCTGATCGGCGTGCCGGGCGCGGACGACATCATGCTCAACTACCAAAGCACCTCGTTCCATGACGCGCTCTATATCCGCGAGCTGCTGGGGCTGAAGCATGCGCCGGAGTTCGCCGCCTGGCTGGCGGCGATGAACATCACCGACGAACGCGGGCGGCTGCGCGACGCCGCCGCCAATCACCCGTTGTTGCTGGCGCTGCAGGGAGAACGGACATGAGCAAACCGGTTCACGTCAACAGTTGGAACGCGCTGCGCGCCTTTACCGACGCGCGCATCGCGCTGGGGCGCACCGGCGCCAGCCTGCCGACCGACGAGCTGCTGCGCTTCGGCCTGGCCCATGCCCAGGCGCGCGACGCGGTGCATCAGCCTTTCGACAGCGAGCGGCTGGCGGCGGATTTGCACGAGGCCGGTTGGCCCACGCTGGCGGTGCACAGCCAGGCCGCCGACCGCGCCGCCTACCTGCGCCGACCGGATCTGGGGCGGCGATTGGCGCCGGACAGCCGCAGCCTGCTGCTCGGCTTACCATCGCGCCGTGTCGATCTGCTGCTGGTGGTGGCGGACGGCCTCTCCTCCAAGGCGGTGCACCGTCAGGCGCTGCCGCTGCTGCAGGCGCTGCGACCTTATCTCGATACGCTGGGATTGAGCGTGACGCCGGTGGTGCTGGCGCATCAGGCGCGGGTGGCGCTGGGGGATGAGATCGGCGAATGCCTGCAGGCCCGGGCGGTGGCGGTGCTGATCGGCGAACGGCCGGGGCTGTCGTCGCCGGACAGCCTGGGCATTTATTTAACCTGGGAGCCGAATGCGCGCAGAACGGACGCCGAGCGTAACTGCATCTCCAACGTGCGGCCGGAGGGGCTGGATTACCCGCAGGCGGCGTTCCGTCTGGCCTGGTTGCTGGAGCAGGCGTTCCAGCGGCGGCTGAGCGGCATCGAGCTGAAGGACGAGAGCGACAATCCGGCGCTGCACAACCGGGTGACACCGCTTTACCCCCAATTGGGCGGCTGACCGAGGGTTTGCTGCAGCAGGGCGGTGAAGGCCGCCAGCCGGGCGGACACCTTCGCCATCGGGCGCAGCAGATAGATGCCTTGCTGCTCATGGCGCGGATCTTCGAGCATCTGAACCAGTTGCCCATTCTGCACGTCTGGCCCCACCACCCAGTTGGGCAGAAAGGCGATGCCGAGGCCGAGCAGCGCCGCCTGGCGCTGCGCGGTGAAGTCGTCGCAGCGCAGCGCCATGGTGCAGCGGCTCATCAGCGCCGCGTCGAGGATCTGCGCCCAGCAGGCCGGCTGCTGTTTGTGGTAGCGGGCGATCAGCCGATGCTGCGGCAACGCTTCCAGATCGCTCGGCAGGCCATAGCGGGCGACGTAGGCGGGGCTGGCGCACATCACCCAGCGTTGCGTGGCGATACGGCTGGCGTATAGCGCGCTGTCCTTCTGTTCGCCGATGCGGAGGGCGGCGTCCAGCCGTTCCTGGGTCGGATCGGTCTGGTGTTCGGTCAGATCGAGATCGACAGACAGCTGCGGATGGCGTTCCGCCAGCGTCGGCAGCAGCGGCAGCACATAGGTTTTGCCGAAGGTCGGCAGGCAGCTGATGCGCAGCGTGCCCTGCGGCGTTTCGTTTAACGCGCTCAGCTCGGCGTGAATACCGGTAATGTCCGCCATCAGCGCGGCGGCGCGCGTTAGCAGCAGCTCGCCGGCGTCGGTCAGCAGCAGCCCACGGGTGGAGCGGACGAACAGCGCGGCGCCGAGCGCGCTTTCCAATGCGTCGATATGGCGCACCAGCGAGGAGGGCACCATGCCCAGCCGGCGAGCGGCGGCGGAAAAGCTGCCCAGGCGGGCCACGTCGAGAAAGATCGGCAGATGTTCAACATAACGGGCGTCATTCATTTTTGCATTATATGCAAAAGCGTTTCTTATGAATACCCGCTTCTCTGTCGGCGGCGCTGCGGCTACTCTGGCTGCGGGTTGACGGCGGGCTTCAACGCCGCCGCATCCCGGCCGTATAGAGAAAAAACGCATAAACCTCGCGGCGCTTAGCACTAAATAACAGATGTTTTTCCCAGGCTGCATGAGCCGCCTGCGGAGTTGATTGTCGCTCCAACACCAGATTAACCGTTCAATTTGATATCCGACACAGCATTAATGATTAGTGAGCCTTTACTTTCACACATCATGCCGTGGGTTCTGGATATCGGCCGGCCAGCCGTGCCGGTTTTTTTGTCGCCTCAGGCTGAATCGTTCCAACTGATGAACGCGCCTTAGGGGGCATCTTGGCCCGCCGTCGGTGGGTCTTTTGAACGCGCGGAATCGCGATCCCGCGCTGGTGGAGGAGTGAGTCATGAACGAAAAACACGGGTGTTCCTGTGCGCGCCATTTGGCGCAGGGTTTTGCCAGGCAGTCGATCAACGCCGGGGAGGGCGAAATCTATCAAATCTCGCTGATGAGCGCGCTCATCGACGGGGTCTACGAGGGTGAAACCACCATTGCCGAGTTGCTCAAACACGGCGATTTCGGCCTCGGCACCTTCAATCACCTGGACGGCGAACTGATCGCTTTCGACCAGGAAATACACCAGCTGCGCGCCGACGGCAGCGCCCGCCCAGCCGGTTTGCAACAGAAAACTCCTTTCGCCGTCGTCACCTTTTTCCAGCCCAGCATCAGCCAACAGTTCGACCGGCCGATTACCAAGGCGCAACTGCATCAGTGCATCGACGAACAGGTCGCCTCGCCGAACCTGTTCTGCGCGGTACGGGTCGACGGTGAGTTCAGTCACGTGGAAACCCGCACCGTGCCGCGCCAGGAGCGGCCCTACCGCCCGATGTTGGAAGCGATAGAAGAGCAGCCGACCTTCTCGTTTCATCAACGGCGCGGCACGCTGGTCGGTTTCCGCTCGCCGGATTACATGCAGGGCATCGGCGTGGCCGGCTATCACGAACACTTCGTTACCGACGACCGCAGCGGCGGCGGCCACGTGCTGGACTACCAGCTCGATCATGGCCGCCTGCAGTTCGGCGTCATCACCCGTCTCAATCTTCAGTTGCCGCATGATGCGGATTTCTTGCGCGCTAACCTCTGCCCAGAGGATTTGGATCGCGCGATTCGTTCCGCCGAGGGCTAACCCCGGCGATCGTTTTCTTAGGAGGTGGAACCATGGCACAGGAAAAAACAGGCAATGATTGGCAATGCGGCGCCGATTTGGTGGTGAAAAACCTGGAAGCGCAGGGCGTCAAACACGTTTTCGGCATTCCGGGCGCCAAGATCGATCGGGTGTTCGACTCGCTGGAGGATGCGCCATCGATCGACACGGTGGTGGTGCGGCATGAGGCCAACGCGGCCTTTATGGCGGCGGCGGTCGGCCGCCTGACCGGCAAGGCCGGGGTGGCGCTGGTCACCTCCGGGCCGGGCAGCTCCAACCTGATCACCGGGCTGGCCACCGCCACCTCGGAGGGGGACGCGGTAGTGGCCTTTGGCGGGGCGGTGAAGCGCGCCGACAGCCTGAAGCAGACGCACCAGAGCATGGATACCGTCAGCATGTTCCGGCCGGTGACCAAGTATTGCGCCGAAGTGCATGCCGGTTCGGCGATTTCCGAGGTGATCGCCAACGCCTTCCGCCGCGCCGAGTTTGGCCGGCCGGGAGCATCATTCGTCAGCCTGCCGATGGATATCGTCAATGAACCGGTCAGCGCGCCGGTGCTGGCCGGCTGCCGCTTGCCGCGCATGGGGGCCGCGGCGGCGGACGACATCCAGGCGGCGGTGAAACTGATTCGCCAGGCCAAATGCCCGGTATTGCTGCTCGGTTTGCAGGCCAGCCGGCCGGAGAACAGCGAGGCGGTGCGCCATCTGCTGTACCGCACCCATATGCCGGTGGTCGGCACCTATCAGGCGGCGGGGGTGATCGACGTCAACCACTTCGCCCGTTTCGCCGGCCGCGTCGGCCTGTTCAACAACCAGCCGGCCGATCAGCTGTTGCAGAAGGCCGATCTGGTGGTGAGCGTCGGCTATGATCCGATCGAATACGATCCCTGCATGTGGAACAGCCACGGGCGGCTGAGGCTGGTGCACATCGACGTGCTGCCGGCGGATATCGACACCTGCTATCGGCCGGATGTCGAACTGGTGGGCAACATCAGCGCCACGTTGAACATGATGACCGAAGCGTTCAATGAGGCGGTCTGCGTGCCGCCGGAGGTGGAGCTGATCCTCTCCGATCTCGGCCGTCAGCGCACAGAACTGGCGGAACGCGCCGCGCGCCGCGGCGGCATGCCGATCCATCCGCTGCGCATCGTCAAGGAGCTGCAGGACATCGTCAGCGACGACGTGACGCTGTGCGTGGACATGGGCAGCTTCCACATCTGGATCGCCCGTTACCTTTACAGCTTCCGCGCCCGCCAGCTGTTGATCTCCAACGGCCAGCAAACCATGGGGGTGGCGCTGCCGTGGGCCATCGGCGCGGCGCTGGTGCGCCCCGGCGATAAGGTGGTGTCGATCTCCGGCGATGGCGGCTTCATGCAGTCGAGCATGGAGCTGGAGACCGCGGTGCGGTTGAAAAATAACATCGTGCACGTGATCTGGGTCGATAACGCCTACAACATGGTGGAGATGCAGGAAGTGAACAAATACCAGCGCAAATCCGGCGTGGAGTTTGGGCCGATTGACTTCAAGACCTATGCGGAATCCTGCGGCGCGGTCGGTTTCGCCGTGCAGTCGGTGGACGACCTGCGGCCGATGCTGCGCAAGGCGATGGCGATCCAGGGACCGGTGGTGGTGGCCATTCCGGTCGACTACGCCGACAACTATAAGCTGATGGCGCAGATGAACTTCAGCCAGATGATTTAATTTCATCATCGCGCTGTTTCACCGGGGCAGGCCGCTTGCGCGCCTGCCCGTTTTTATGCGCGGAATTTGTCCTTTACATCGCTAACTGCATGATTTATTGCTATCCGTTGGGCTGTTTTTTCACCACTGGGGATAGCGCAATGAAAAGAAAAGCAATAACGATCGGGCTGCTGGCGTTGGCGATTGCCGGCGGCGCGCGGGCCAATACGCTGGTCTACTGTTCCGAAGGTTCACCGGAAGGCTTCAACCCGCAGCTGTTCACCTCCGGCACCACGGTAGACGCCAGTTCGGCGGCGATCTACAACCGGCTGGTGGATTTCAAACCCGGCACCGTCGAGCTGCAACCCAGCCTGGCGGAAAGCTGGGAGGTGAGCGAAGACGGCAAGCGCTATACCTTCCATCTGCGCAAGGGCGTGGCATTCCAGAGCAATAAATATTTTACGCCCACCCGCGATTTCAACGCCGATGACGTCATCTTCTCGTTTATGCGCCAGAAGGACGCCAACAACCCGTATCACAAGGTCTCCAACGGCGCCTACACCAACTTCGAGTCGATGGAGTTCGGCACGCTGATTGACCGGATCGTCAAGGTGGATGACCACACCGTGCGCTTTGAGCTCTCCCGCGCCGAGGCGCCGTTCGTCGCCGATCTGGGCATGTACTTCGCCACCCTATTATCGGCGGAATATGCCGACGCGATGCTGAAGGCCGGCACGCCGCAGCGGGTGGACAACGATCCGATCGGCACCGGGCCGTTCCAGCTGGTGCAGTACCAGAAGGATGCGAAAATCCTCTACAAGGCGTTCGATCGTTACTGGGAAGGCAAACCGAAGATCGACCGGCTGGTGTTTTCGATCACGCCGGATGCGACGGTGCGTTACGCCAAGCTGCAAAAGAACGAGTGCCAGGTGATGCCGTTCCCCAACCCGGCGGATCTGGCGCGCATGCGGCAGGACGGCAACCTTCAGGTGATGGAAAAATCTGGTTTGAATATCGGTTTCCTGGCGTTCAATACCCAGAAGAAGCCGTTGGATAACGTCAAGGTGCGCCAGGCGTTGGCGCTGGCGGTCAACAAACCGGCGATCATCGACGCGGTGTTCCACGGCGCCGGCCAGCCGGCCAAGAACCTGCTGCCACCGACCCAATGGGGCAGCAACGCGCAGCTTGAAGACTACCCGTATTCGCCGGAGCGGGCGAAGCAGCTGTTGCAGGAGGCCGGGCTGGGGCAGGGTTTCGACATCGATCTGTGGGCGATGCCGGTGCAGCGGCCCTATAACCCCAACGCCAAGCGCATGGCGGAGATGATCCAGGCCGACTGGGCCAAGATCGGCGTGCGCGCCAAAATCGTCACCTTCGAGTGGGGCGAGTATTTACAGCGGATTAAAAACGGCGAGCACCAGACCGCGCTGATGGGCTGGACCACCGCCAACGGCGATCCGGACAACTTTTTCGGCCCGCTGTTCACCTGCGCTTCGCTCGGCGGCTCTAACTCGGCGAAATGGTGCTATAAACCGTTCGACCAGCTGATCCTGCAGGCGCGTGAAGAGAACGATCACGCCAAACGGGTGGCGATGTACCAGCAGGCGCAGGTGATGATGCACGATCAGATGCCGGCGCTGATGATCGCGCACTCGACCATCTTCGAACCGGTGCGCAAGGAAGTGAAAGGCTACGAGATAGACCCGTTCGGCAAACACATCTTCAAACAGGTGTCGCTGGAGAAGTAACCAAAAGGCCGGGGTAACCCGGCCTTTTTCATGCCTGCGGCGTGTCGCAGTGGTAGCGGCCGCGCGGGATCACCAGCGGCGTGTGGGACAGCGGATCGTCGATGATCATGCACGGCATGCCGAACACTCGCTCCACCAGTTCGGCGGTGATGATCTCCGCCGGTTTCCCCTCCGCCACGATCTTGCCGTCGCGCATGGCGATGATGTGATCGGCATAGCGGCAGGCGTGGTTGAGATCGTGCAGCACCGCGATCATGGTTTGACCGCGCTCGCGGTTAAGCTGGCGGAACAGATCCAGCAGCTCAATCTGGTGCGCGATGTCGAGGTAGGTGGTCGGCTCATCCAGCAGCAGCAGCGGGGTTTGCTGCGCCAGCGCCATCGCCACCCAGACGCGCTGACGCTGCCCGCCGGACAGTTCGTCGACGCTGCGGTCCGCCAATTGGCTGACGTTGGTGGCCGCCATGGCGGCTTCCACCGCCTGTTTGTCGGCCTGCGTCCACTGTTTCAGCAGGCTCTGATGCGGATAGCGGCCGCGCGACACCAGATCCGCCACGGTGATGCTGTCCGGCGCGATTGAAGTTTGCGGCAGCAGGCCAAGCTCGCGCGCCAGCGCCTTGGTGGCGAAGCTGCTGATGTTCTTGCCGTCCAGCATCACCTCGCCGGCGCTGGGTTTCAGCAGGCGGCACAGGGCGCGCAACAGCGTCGATTTGCCGCAGGCGTTCGGCCCGACGATCACCGTGAAGGCGCCGTCGGGGATCGCCACGCTCAGATCGTCAGCGATGATTTTATTGTCGTAGCCCAGCTTCAGGTGCGAGGCGTGCAGGCGGTGGCTCATGGCATTATCACTCTTCATTATCTGCGGGCCTCTCGGATGAGCAGCCAAATCAGGTACAGGCCGCCGATGCAGACGGTCACGACCCCGACCGGCAGTTGGATCGGCGCGAAAAGATGTTGGGACACCACGTCGGCGCCGAGCAGCAACGCCGCGCCCATCAGCGCCGAGGAGGTCAGGGTGACCGAGGATTGTCCGGCCAGGCGACGGGCGATCTGCGGCGCCGCCAGCGCGATAAAGGAAATCGGCCCGGCGGTGGCGGTGACGGCGGCAGTGAGGGTAACGCCAAACAGCATCAGCCACAGCCGGCTGCCTTCGGCGTTGACGCCCAGCGCGCGCGCCGTGTCGTCGCCCATTTCCAGCAGCTGCAGCCGTTTGCCCATCAGCAGCGCGGCCGCGGCCGCCAGCACGATGAACGCCGTGGCGGGCTGGGCTTTTTGCCAGGTCATGCCGTTGAGCGAACCGGCCTGCCACATGGCGGCGTCCATGGCGCGCTCAAGCGAAGCGGTGATGATCAGCCAGGTGTTGGTGGAAACCAGCACTGCGCTGATGGCGATGCCGACGATGATCAACCGGAAACCGGCGATGCCTTGTCGCCAGGCCAGCAGATAGATGGCCAGCGCCGAGAGAATGCCGCCGGCCAGCGCGCCGCCGGCGATGTAATAGTAGCCGCCGTTGAACAGGGTGATGGCGATCAGCGCGCCGGTGTAGGCCCCCATGTTAAAGCCGATCACGTCCGGGCTGCCGAGCGGGTTGCGGATAATCGACTGGAAAATGGCGCCGCTCATGCCGAGCGCGGCGCCTAACAACAGCGCCATGGCGATGCGGGGCAAGCGCCATTGGGTGACCACGGTCACCAGATTTTTCGGCGCCTCGCCGCTGAGCGCGGCAAAGACTTGCTCCAGCGAGAGCTGCAGCGTGCCGTAGCACAGAGCGGCAACCGCCATCGCCAGGCATAACGCCAGCAGCGAAAGGTTGACCAACAGCAGGCGCAGCGGCACGCGCCAGTTGATGACGCCGTCCGGACGGCCGATATGCAGCGTGTGCGGCAGACTCATCACAAGCCCCCCAGCGTTTTCTTGCGGCGCACCAGCCAGATCAGTACCGGCGCGCCGATAAAGGCGGCGACGATGGAAACCCGCAGTTCACCGGCCGCCAGCAAGCGGCCGACCACGTCGGCGCACAGCAGTAAAATCGGCGCCAGCAGCATGGAATAGGGCAGGATCCAGCGTTGGTCGGGGCCGACCCACCAACGGGCGATATGCGGCACCATCAGGCCGATGAAACTGATCGGACCGACGGTGGCGGTTGCCGCGCCGCACAGCAGCGTGATGGCGATCACCGCGACGATCTGAGTCAGCACCACGCGCGCGCCGAGCGCGATAGCCAAATCCTCCCCCATGCCGATGGTATTCAGCGGCCGGGCGATGAGCAGCGTCAGCAGGCAGCCGAGCAAAATGGCGGGGGCGGTGACCGGCAGCGTGGACAGCGTGCGGATATCCAGCGTGCCGGCCTGCCAGAAGCGCAGTTGGTCAAAGGTTTGCGGATCGATCAGCGACAGCCCGGTGGTGATGCCGAGCAGCACCGCGCCGATCGCCACGCCAGCCAGCGTCAGCCGCACCGGGTTGATGCGCCCGCCCGCCAGCGTGCCGATCAGGTAGACCAGCAGGGTGGTGAGGGCCGCGCCGACAAAGGCGTAGGCCATATAGCTTTCGGTGGTGGCGGCGCCGAAAAACATGATGCCGATGACTACGGCGAAGCTGGCGCCGGCGTTGATGCCGAGCACGCCGGGATCGGCCAGCGGGTTGCGCGTCAGCGCCTGAATCAGCGCGCCGGCGGCGCCGAGCGCCATGCCGGCCAGGATGCCCGCCAGCGTACGGGGTACCCGGGCATTGAGAATGATGGTGCTGTCGGAACCGCTCGCGGCGCCCTGCAGGCTGAGCCAGACGGTATGGAAGGGGATGGCTTTGGAACCCAGCATCAGGCTGGCCATGATGCACAGCAGCAACAGCGCCAAACCGATACCGAACCCGGCGATGCGTTTGAAGCCACTGGCGTAAGCTGCGTGCGGTGCGGACGAAAGCGTCCGCTCAGTCGGAGTGGGTACGTTCACACCGGTAACTCCTGTATGATTTTTATTCTCATTGTTATTTGCGTTCATGCGGGCGCTTATAGTAGCACGAGTTTACGCCCGCATGCACCCGCCGGTTGGCGGCGCAGGTGCAATGATGATGTTAATAACTATTGATATTTCAATTGATTGAATGTGAATGTTTGCCCCGCTTGCGGAAAGCGTCGGCAGGGGGCTGGCCTGCCGACGGCGTGATTCAGGGCTTTTTGAACAACCGTTCGATTTGGTTCAGCATGTTGGTGGCGCTGTAGTAATCGAGGCGGAAGGTGTCGTTGCCGACGGCGTAGACGTGCCGCTGTTCCACCGGCTCCAGATGTTTGAGGAACGGGTTGGTCAGCACCTCTTGCACTTTGCGCTCATTGGTGGCGAACAGGATCAGGGTTTTGCCATTCAGGCCTTCGGCCATTTTTTCGCCGGAGATCTGGATGATGTCATGGCGTTTCCCCATGCTGGTGTTGCCTTTGGCGCTTTCCGGCGGGGTGGCCAGTTGGAAACCGAGCTGGGTCAGCAGTTTGCCCTGGGCAGAACCCGGCGTCCACAGCATGGCCTCGCGGCCGTTGTCGGCATACACCAGCGGAGTGGTGGGCTGCGGCGGCAGCGCGATCGCCTGCTTCACTTGCTCCACGCGCTGTTCGAAACGATCTTCCGCCTGTTTGGCGCCGGCTTCATGACCGGTGATCTCGCCGAGCTCGCTGGCCAGCTGCTGCCAGCTTTTGTCGCCATAATCGAGCACCAGCGTCGGCGCAATGGCGGACAGCTGGTCATACAGTTTCAACGCCGAATCCCCGCCGGTCGCGGCGACGACGATCAAATCTGGCGCGGCGGCGGCGACGGCTTCGGCATTGGGCTCCACCTGGTACAGCCGCTCGACGTGGCGCTGCTTGGCCACCTCGCTCCATTGGGTAAAGAAACCTTGTTTATCGGCCACCAGGGGATTTGGGCTGGTGGCGGCGCTGGCGACCACCGGGGCGTCGATAGCCAGCAGCGTGCCGGTGATGGTGACGCTGGTGGACACGATGCGCTGCGGCGGTTTTTCCAGCGTGAATTTCCCTTTGACGCTGTCGATGGTGCGCGGCCAACTGCTGTCGGTTGCGGGAGCGGACGGTTTCTGCCCGTCGCTCTTGTCGTCCGGGCCGCAGCCACTGAGCAGCAGGCTGGAAGTGGCGATAAATGCAATGAACAGCTGGCGTAAGGATAGGGTCATGAGCGGGCTCTTTCTTTCCTTGAACTAAGGCGTATCAATCCGGCGGCGGATTGGCTGCGTGGTGGATGCCCGCTAATTTACCATTCAAGCCGCCAAAATGATAACCATTCGTATCTCAGCGCGTAGTGAATACAGAAAGAATAAGGAGATAGGGGCAGTGAGTGAGGCAGAAACGAAAAAAGCGCCAAAAGGCGCTTTTTTCTGAATGGGTGGGTCGTGCAGGATTGATTCGGCATGTGGCCTCACCCTGCGGGCAACGCTGCGCGTTGTCGTATCGCTGCGCGATGCTCGAACCTGAACGCAGGATCTCACCCGCACGACTCAGTGGGCCATGTCAGTAAGAAGATAGAAGCAGATTCAGATGGCGCAGAAACGAAAAAAGCGCCCAAAGGCGCTTTTTTCTGAATTGGTGGGTCGTGCAGGATTCGAACCTGCGACCAATTGATTAAAAGTCAACTGCTCTACCAACTGAGCTAACGACCCGCAGAAGTGGTGGGTGATGACGGGCTCGAACCGCCGACCCCCTCCGTGTAAAGGAGATGCTCTACCAACTGAGCTAATCACCCACTTCAGGACTTCCAGGCACTGCTAAACGAGAGAATGATGGTGGGTGATGACGGGCTCGAACCGCCGACCCCCTCCGTGTAAAGGAGATGCTCTACCAACTGAGCTAATCACCCTCATTCGTTCTCATTTTTTCTCAACAAGATGGTGGGCGATGACGGGCTCGAACCGCCGACCCCCTCCGTGTAAAGGAGATGCTCTACCAACTGAGCTAATCGCCCCGTCTTGTTGGAGTCGCATTATAGGGATAGTTCAAAGTGAGTCAACGCTTTTTAAAATGATTTCAATCGTTCGCCGCAAATTTAGGCAGGGCGCGATAATTATCGCCAGCAGCGCCGATTCTTTGCGCGATGCTATGCGAAACTCGCCGCAAAACGCGCTAAATCGACTGGCGCAATATCGTGTCGGCGTTGAGGAATTAGCGCGTGGTGATACAATGTCGTCCACTCTTTTTTCAATTCCGAGCAATCGTCGGCAACCGCCGACACGCGTTGCGTAATAAGGCAGTGAACCCAATGAAAATCAAAACCCGTTTTGCACCGAGCCCGACCGGCTATCTTCACGTCGGCGGCGCGCGTACCGCACTTTATTCCTGGTTGTTCAGCCGCCATGCGGGCGGTGAGTTCGTTCTGCGTATCGAAGATACCGATCTGGAACGTTCTACCCAGGACGCGATCGACGCAATTATGGATGGCATGAACTGGTTGAACCTGGATTGGGATGAAGGCCCGTATTTCCAGACCAAGCGTTTCGATCGCTACAACGCGGTCATCGACGAGATGCTGGAGCAGGGCACGGCGTATAAATGCTATTGCTCCAAGGAACGTCTGGAAGCGCTGCGCGAGAAGCAGATGGAAAACGGCGAGAAGCCGCGTTACGACGGCCACTGCCGCGACAGCCAGTGCAGCCACACCGACGACGAGCCGCACGTGGTGCGCTTCCGTAACCCGCAGGAAGGGTCGGTGATCTTCGACGACAAAATTCGCGGCCCGATCGAATTCAGCAACCAGGAGCTGGACGATCTGATCATCCGCCGCACCGACGGTTCGCCAACCTATAACTTCTGCGTCGTCGTCGATGACTGGGACATGGAAATCACCCATGTGATCCGCGGTGAAGACCACATCAACAACACCCCGCGCCAGATCAACATTCTCAAAGCGCTGGGCGCGCCGGTGCCGGAATACGCGCACGTGTCGATGATCCTCGGCGACGACGGTAAAAAACTGTCCAAGCGCCACGGCGCGGTGGGCGTCATGCAGTATCGCGACGACGGCTATCTGCCGCAGGCGCTGCTGAACTACCTGGTGCGTCTGGGCTGGTCCCACGGCGATCAGGAGATCTTCTCCATCGATGAGATGAAAGAGTTCTTCACGCTGGAAGCGATCAACAAATCCGCCAGCGCGTTCAACACGGAGAAGCTGCAGTGGCTGAACCACCATTACATCAACCATATGCCGGCGGAAGAAGTGGCGGTGCATCTGGCATGGCACGTTGAGCAACTGGGCATTGAAACCCGCAACGGCCCGGAACTGAAAGACATCGTCAAGCTGCTGGGCGAGCGTTGCAAAACGCTGAAAGAGATGGCGGAGTCTTGCCGTTACTTCTACGCAGATTTCAGCGAGTTTGACGCCGACGCCGCCAAGAAGCACCTGCGCCCGGTGGCGCGTCAGCCGCTGGAAGCGGTGCGCGCCAAGCTGGCCGCCATCACCGTCTGGACGCCGGAAAATGTGCATGACGCCATTCAGGGCACGGCGGATGAGCTGGGTGTCGGCATGGGTAAAGTCGGCATGCCGCTGCGCGTCGCGGTGACCGGCGCCGGCCAGTCGCCGGGCATGGACGTGACCGTGCATGCGATCGGCCAGAAGCGTTCGCTGCAGCGCATCGACATGGCGCTGGCTTACATCGCCGAGCGCGAAGCGCAAGCCTGATTAGGTTGATACGCCATAAATGAAAAAGCCCCGTGGAGCAATCCCGGGGCTTTTTTTATTGCTTGCTGTCAGGCTTGCTCGCCGGCCGGTAAACCCGGGCGGTAGGCGAGGAAATACATCAGCCCGACAAAGCCGGCGCCGCCCAGCGCATTGCCGAGAAATACCGCGACGAAATTAGGCAGGTACTGCTCCCAGCCCATGCCGCCGGCAAAGATGGCCGCCGGGATGATGAACATGTTCGCCACCACGTGCTGGAAGCCGATGGCGACAAAAGCCATGACCGGGAACCACATGCCGATCACTTTGCCCGGCACATCCTTGCTGGCGAAGGCTAACCACACCGCCAGGCACACCAGCCAGTTGCAGCCGACGCCGGAGATGAAGGCGTGCAGGAAGTCCGCATCCACTTTGGCCTGCGCGATCGCCAGCGTCTTATGCAAAAACGCGCCTTCGGTCAGGCCCAGCAGGTGGCCGAAAAAGTAGGCGACGGCCACGCTGCCGGCCAGGTTGGCCAGGGTGACCCAAAACCAGTTGCGCAGCACGGCGATAGCGGGAATTTCACGGGCAAACCAGGCCATCGGCAAGGTCATCATGTTGCCGGTCAACAGTTCGCCGCCGGCCAGAATGGTCAGGATCAGGCCGATAGGAAAGACCGCTGCGCCCAACAGCGCGCCGAAAGAGCCCCATTCGGCCGGCAGGGTGCCGATGACGTGAATATCCAGCAGGAAGCCGGTGGCGATAAAGGCGCCGGCGAGAAAGCCCAGAATCAGCAGATTAGCGAGCGGGGCGCGGCTTTTGTTTACCCCGGCCTGAACGGCGAGGGCGGCGATTTCTTTTGGTGAATGCAAAGACATGACGGACTCGGTTTATAGTAATGAAGTTTATGGCGCGGGCAGTCTATGCCGCTCGGGAGTCCGACTCAAGCGCATTTCGCTAACATTCCGTTAATTAAAAATCAACGTGATATGCAGGGTCTTTCGCCATTTTGAGATGTAGCGCGCAAAATGGATGAACTCTGCGCAAAGTGATGATTTTTTGGCGCCAAAGATGCTGATTTGGCGGCTTTTTCAACGCTTGATTCAGTAATTCAATTTAGCCGTTGACAGCTTTGAGCGGGTTTCATATTATGCGCCCCGTTCACAGCACAAAGTGATTGTGGAACGGGGCTATAGCTCAGCTGGGAGAGCGCTTGCATGGCATGCAAGAGGTCGACGGTTCGATCCCGTCTAGCTCCACCAACCTTCTTCTGAGAGAGGTTGGGGAATACCGTAACGCCGGTCAACGCGTACCACTTTTGTGGGGCTATAGCTCAGCTGGGAGAGCGCTTGCATGGCATGCAAGAGGTCGACGGTTCGATCCCGTCTAGCTCCACCACCATTTAAAAAGCCGACCTTAGGGTCGGCTTTTTGCTTTGTGTCATTTAACCTTCGCCGAATGCCGGCCAATAAAAAAGGCGCCCGCAGGCGCCTTGTTATCGCAGTCGGTTCGAGGCTTAGCCCAGCACCAGACCCGCGATGGAAGCGGACAGGATGCTGACCAGCGTAGAGCCGTACACCAGCTTCAGGCCAAAGCGTGACACCACGTTGCCCTGGTGTTCGTTCAGGCCCTTAATCGCACCGGCCACGATGCCGATGGAAGAGAAGTTGGCGAAGGACACCAGGAACACCGACAGGATCCCCAGGCTGCGCGGCGACAGCTCGGCAGAGACTTTCTGCAGTTCCATCATGGCCACGAATTCGTTGGAAACCAGCTTGGTGGCCATGATGCTGCCAACCTGCAGGGCTTCGTGCTTAGGAATGCCCATGATCCAGGCGAACGGATAGAAGAAGTAACCGAGGATTTCCTGGAAGCTCAGGCCGAAAATGGCGCTGAACACACCGTTGAGCGCGGCGATCAGGGCGATGAAGCCAATCAGCATCGCGGCGACGATAATCGCTACTTTGAAGCCCGCCAGGATGTATTCACCCAGCATTTCAAAGAAGCTCTGGCCTTCGTGCAGGTTGCCGAGGTGCAGCTCTTCTTCTTTATTGGTGTCGTACGGGTTGACCAGCGACAGCACGATAAAGGTGCTGAACATGTTCAATACCAGCGCCGCCACCACGAATTTGGCGTCCAGCATGGTCATATAGGCGCCGACGATGGACATGGAAACCGTAGACATCGCGGTCGCCGCCATGGTGTACATGCGCTTTTCCGACATCTTGCCCAGGATATCCTTGTAGGCGATGAAGTTTTCGGATTGCCCCAGGATCAGCGAGCTGACGGCGTTAAACGACTCCAGCTTGCCCATGCCGTTCACTTTCGACAGCACGGTGCCGATAATGCGGATGATGAACGGCAGCACCTTGATGTACTGCAGAATACCGATCAGCGCCGAAATGAAGACGATCGGGCACAGCACCTTCAGGAAGAAGAACGCCAGGCCTTTGTCGCCCATGCCGCCGAACACGAAATCAGTCCCTTGTCCCGCAAACCCGAGCAGTTTGTCAAACAGCGCGGCGAATCCTTTTACGAAGCCCAAACCCGCTTCCGAATGCAGGAAAAAGTAGGCCAGCAGTACTTCGATAACCAGTAGTTGAATAACATAGCGAATGCGGATGCTTTTACGATCGCGGCACACCAACAGGGCCAGGATCGCCACCACCACTATCGCCAACGCAAAGTGCGCAATATGGGACATGTTTGCTCCAAATTTGAGGCAGGCTGAATTTCGGCTGTCATTTTATGTAACGCTACGTTTAAAAACGAGACTTCTATTGCAAATATGGAAAATCATAGTGGGAGTTCTCCTAAAGTGTTGCGCAAAAGCATAAAAAATCAAGATGTTAAAGCAGCAATAGGAAATTCGTATTCTTGTGCTAACCTGTCTTTCAGGGGTATTGCAGCCAAAATCCCATCCCAAAAGCACGGAAATCGGCAAGCTCCGCGCTGAACCCTTCGATAAAACCGTTAATGTTGGCTATTACAGAGATAAGTTTTACCGCTCTAAATGCGCTTGATAATTATTATCATTTATATAGAGTGGAGATAAACGTAATTTCAGTAAGGGTTCAACATATGCTGAACAGTCGCGTGGTTGAAACCACCTCCGGTCGCTCCGCCAGAAAAATCAAACTCTCGCTCATGGGGCCCGCCTTCATCGCCGCTATCGGCTATATCGATCCCGGCAACTTCGCCACCAACATCCAGGCCGGCGCCTCATTCGGCTACAGCCTGCTGTGGGTGGTGGTTTGGGCCAACGTGATGGCGATGCTGATCCAGCTGTTGTCTGCCAAGCTGGGCATCGCCACCGGGAAAAATCTGGCCGAGCATATTCGCGATCGCTTTCCGCGGCCGGCGGTGTGGGCCTATTGGGTACAGGCGGAGATCATCGCCATGGCGACCGATCTGGCCGAGTTTATCGGCGCGGCGATCGGCTTCAAGCTGCTGCTCGGCGTCTCTCTGTTGCAGGGCGCAGTGCTGACCGGCATCGCCACCTTTTTAATTCTGATGCTGCAAAAACGCGGGCAAAAGCCGCTGGAGCTGGTGATCGGCGGCCTGTTGTTGTTCGTCGCCGCCGCCTATATCGTCGAGCTGGCGTTCTCCCAGCCGCAGTTGGCGCCGTTGCTGAAGGGCATGGCGCTGCCCGATTTGCCTAACGGCGATGCGGTATTCCTGGCTGCCGGGGTATTGGGCGCCACCATCATGCCGCACGTGATCTATCTGCATTCGTCGCTCACCCAAATCGGCGGCGAGCACGACAAGGCGGAACGCTATGCCGCTACCAAAGTCGACGTCGCCGTGGCCATGACCATCGCCGGTTTCGTCAATCTGGCGATGATGGCCACCGCCGCCGCCGCGTTTCATTTCAGCGGCCACAGCGGCATCGCCGATCTCGACGTGGCTTACCTGACGCTGCAACCGCTGCTCGGGCACGCCGCCGCCACCGTGTTCGGCCTGAGCCTGGTGGCGGCCGGCCTCTCTTCTACCGTGGTCGGCACGTTGGCGGGGCAGGTGGTGATGCAGGGGTTCGTGCGTTTCCATATTCCGCTGTGGCTGCGGCGCGCGGTGACCATGCTGCCGTCGTTTATCGTCATCATGTTGGGGATGGATGCGACGCGCATTCTGGTGCTGAGTCAGGTGCTGCTCAGCTTCGGCATTGCGCTGGCGTTGGTGCCGCTGCTGGCTTTCACCGGCAATCGGGCGCTGATGGGGGAAATGGTCAACGGCCCGCTGGTGCAAAACCTGGGCAAGCTGATCGTGCTGGTGGTGGTGGGATTGAACGGCTACCTGCTGATCGGCAGCGTGCTGTAAGCAAAAACAGTGCGGGCCGGCGTTGCGCCGGCCCGTCGTCGTTAATCGCGGTCGTCATCGCCGTGGCGGCGCCAGCGATCGCGGTCATGATCGTGGTGGTGCTTTTTCTCTTTCTTCCAGTGGTGCTTATCGTAGTGTTTGTCGTATTTACGATAGCGTCCTTCATGGTAGTAATAGTGTTTACGCCAGTAGTCGCCATCGCGCCAGCGATAGCCGTCCCAGTAGTAACCGCGACGGCTGCGGTCGCCGAGATAACGCCCCTGATGGCCTTGCCACCAGTCGCGATCCCGCCAATCGTAACCATCCCAATAGCGGCCGCGGTTATCCTGATCGCCGATGCGCAATGAAACGCCCGGCATCAGATCGATGCTGATCCCTTCGGCATGCGCCTGCTGTGCGGCGGGCAGTACCGTCGCCGCCAAAATGGCGGCCAAGAGCAGAGGTTTAAACATGGCTTCTCCTTCCCGCTTGCGCGGCCTGGCCGTTTGTCACTTTATGAAGCGCGTTCATCAGTTTAAAAGCGGCCTTATCGTTATTTTTGCTGCAATATCGGCATCATAGCGCCGGCGCATAGGGTTGAATCTGAGAGCCACTCTGAAAATGATACAGGAGGTTAAGATTTGAGATTTTTCTGGGGTAGCGCCGCTCGATTGAACGGCGGAATTTGTAAACGATTACAATAAGATTGTCTCGATCTGCGCGAGCTCTTCTTCACTAAAGTGACGATTGGCCAGCATGCCCACCGCGTCTTCTATCTGCGCATTCTTGCTGGCGCCGATCAGCACTGAGGTAACGCGATCGCCGCGCAGCACCCAGGCCAGCGCCATCTGCGACAGCTTCTGCCCGCGTTGCCGCGCCAGCGCATCGAGGCGGCGCACCTTGTCCAGTCGCTCGGCGGTCAGCTGCTCCGGCTGCAGGAAGCGGCTGCCGCTGGCGGCGCGAGAATCTTGCGGTATGCCGTGCAGGTAGCGATCGGTCAGCAGTCCGCCCGCCAGCGGCGAGAAGGCGATAGATCCGACGCCATGTTCCTCCAGCGTATCCAGCAACGCCGTCTCCGGCCCGCGTTCCAACATCGAATACTTTGGCTGGTGGATCACGCACGGCGTGCCGAGCCGCTGCAGAATGTCGAACGCCTGTCGCGCGCGCTCGGCTGGGTAGTTGGACAAACCGACATACAGCGCTTTGCCCTGGCGCACCAGCAGATCCAGCGCCGCCATGGTTTCTTCCAGCGGCGTGTCCGGATCCGGCCGATGATGATAAAAGATATCCACATACTCCAACCCCATGCGCTTCAGGCTCTGATCGAGGCTGGCGACCAGGTACTTTTTCGAGCCCCAATCGCCGTAGGGGCCGGGCCACATGGTGTAACCGGCTTTGGATGAGACGATCAGCTCATCGCGCCAGGCCCGTAGATCGGCGTTGAGAATGCGGCCAAAGTTCTCCTCGGCGGCGCCGGGCGGCGGGCCGTAGTTATTGGCCAGATCGAAATGGGTAATGCCGCGATCGAAGGCGCAGCGGATCAGGCCGCGGGCGTTGTCGTACAGCGTGGCGTCGCCGAAGTTGTGCCACAGCCCGAGTGAGACGGCGGGCAGCTTCAGCCCGCTGCGGCCGCAGCGCCGGTATTCCATATCTTGATAACGCGAGGGGGAGGCTGGGTAAGACATAGTTATCCTTGTCGGCGAGAGGTGAAGTGCTTTGAGTGTATACGTTTTCACCTCGCGCTGCCGCGGGAGGGATCACGGCGCCGGCATGTAACGCCAGGTTGCCGTTCGATGCCGGGATGATTGTTCGAAATTCGAACGGCATCTTCGATACTTAAGATAATCGCTCCAGTTGCAGACAGGTGATGATCATGACTCAGACCTATACGGTGGCCGATTATCTGCTCGATCGTCTGGCCCAAATCGGCATCCGTCATTTCTTCGGCGTGCCGGGGGATTACAACCTGCAATTTCTCGATCACGTCCTCGCTCATCCGCAAATCACCTGGGTAGGCTGCGCCAACGAACTGAACGCCGCCTACGCAGCCGATGGCTATGCGCGCTGCAAACCGGCGGCCGCGCTGCTCACCACCTTTGGCGTCGGCGAGCTGAGCGCGCTGAACGGCGTGGCCGGCAGCTACGCCGAATACCTGCCGGTGATCCACGTGGTCGGCACACCGGCGCAGCGCGCCCAGCGCGCCGGTGATTTGCTGCATCATTCGCTGGGGGATGGCGACTTCACTCATTTCGCCCGGATCGCCAAAGAGGTGACCGTCGCGCAGGCCGACCTGACCGCCGACAACGCCGCGCTGGAGATAGACCGCCTGATCGGCGCCGCCTTGCTGGAGCATCGCCCGGTTTACCTGATGTTGCCCAGCGACGTCGCGCAGGCGCCGCTGCCGAATAATCCGGCGCCGCTGATGCTGCGTCAGGCCAAACTGTCGCAGAGCGCATTGCAGGCGTTTATCGCCGCAGCGCGCGAAAAGCTGCTGTCGGCGCGGCGGGTGTCGCTGCTGGCGGACTTCCTCGCCGATCGCTTCGGCGCTGAAGCGGCGTTGGACGAGTGGCTGCAGGAGGTCGATATGCCGCACGCGACGCTGCTGCTCGGCAAGGGTGTGCTGGACGAGAACCGCGCCGGTTTCGTTGGTACCTACTGCGGCGGCGCCAGCGATCCGGCGGTGAAACAATTGATCGAAAACGCCGATGTGGTGATCAACGTCGGCGTACGCTTGACCGACACCATTACCGCCGGTTTCACGCATCATCTGCCGGTGGAAAAATGCATCGATATTCAACCGTTCGAAGCCTGGGTCGGGCGGCGGCGCTTTAGCCGCATTCCGATGCGCGAGGCGGTGCAGGCATTGCACCGCCTGAGCCTGTCGCTGGCGTCGCGTTGGCCGTTGCCGCCGATCGTCCGCCCGGCGCTGCCGGAAGGCGATGGGGAACGGCTGGATCAGCACGCCTTCTGGCGGCAGATACAGGATTTCCTGCGGCCGGGGGATATCGTGCTGGCCGATCAGGGCACCGCCTGTTTCGGCGCGGCGGCGCTGAGGTTGCCGCGTGGCTGCCGCCTGATCGTGCAGTCGCTCTGGGGATCGATCGGCTATACCCTGCCGGCGACGTTCGGCGTGCAGACCGCCGAACCGCAGCGCCGGGCAGTATTGCTGATCGGTGACGGCGCCGCGCAGTTAACCGTGCAGGAACTGGGATCGATGCTGCGCGACGGGCTTAAACCGGTGATCTTCGTGTTGAACAATCAGGGGTATACCGTTGAGCGCGCGATCCACGGGCCGGAGCAAAGTTATAACGACATCGCGCGCTGGAACTGGACGCAGTTGCCGACGGCGCTGGCCGGTGAGCGGCCGGTGAAGGCGTTGCGGGTCAGCGATCCGGACGGATTGCGTCAGGCGCTGCGCGAGGTAGCGGACGACGAGCGGCTGGCCTTCATCGAAGTGATGCTGCCGAAGATGGACATTCCGGAACTCCTCGATACCGTCTCTCGCGCTATTCAGGCGCGCAACGCCGCCGCTTAGGGCAGGGTGTCGCCCAGCAGGCGCTCCAGCATCCAGAACCCCGCCGGGCCCGGCGGGGTCAGTTTGGACCATACCGCATCCACCGAAATCAGTTTTGGCCAGCCGCGCGGGCGCAGCTGGGTGAGTCTGCCGTGGCCGTATTGCTGCACCAGCCAGTGCGGCAACACCGCCCAACCGAATCCTTGTTCCGCCATCTCCAGCAACAGCAGATAGCTGGGCGCCGACCAGACCAGTCCACCCTGTCTGGCCGCCTCGGCGCCGGTGTAGGTATTCAGGATCAGCTGGCGGGTGCTGGACAACTGCTCCGGCGTCGGCGCGGCGACCTGGGCCAGCGGATGCTGATGGGCGACGAACAGCCCCATTTCGGTCTGCTCAGGCAGCCGGGAGAAGGCGATATCCGGCGGATAACTTTTTTGCACTTCCACCATGCCCAAATGCGCGCGGCCGCTTTGCAGCAGATCGATGACGTCGCCTTCCTCGGCGATCATCCATTCCAGCTCAATTTCCGGGTAGCGCTGTTCGAACAGCTGCATCAACCGATCGTGATGCTTGGGCTGGTAGGTATCGGAAAACACCATGCTCAGGCGCGGTTCAACCTCGCCCGCCAGCTGAATGCTCAGGGCGTCGAGCCGTTCGCTGGCCGCGAGGATCGCCTGTACGTGCCCCAGCACTTTGCGGCCGGCGGCGGTGAGCACCGGCTGGCGCGCGCTGCGATCGAACAGCGTCAATGCCAGGTCGGCTTCCAGATTGGCGATGGCGGTGCTGACGGTGGATTGGCTTTTGCGCAGCTTGCGCGCGGCGGCGGAAAATGAGCCGAGGGCGGCGGCTTCCACGAACGCCTGCAACGCTTCCGGGGAATAGTGCATGATATATCTACTTTATCGATGGAACCTATTTTTAATCTACCCAAAAAAGCGATGATAATCACCTGGCTTTCGCAACAACTGTTGAAAAAAGGTGATGTATGCAACTGCAAAACAAGTCTCTCATTGAACGTATCGTCCACGCCGTCGGTTTCGAGGCCATCGCCGTGATGGTTTGCGCCCCGCTGGGCGCGTGGCTGCTGAACCGCTCAATGGTGCAGGTCGGTGCGTTGGCGGTGATGCTGTCCACCGTCGCTATGCTGTGGAACATGGTTTACAACACGGTGTTCGACCGCCTGTGGCCGGCCAGCCGGGTGGTGCGTAACCTGAAGGTGCGTGCGCTGCACGCCGTCGGCTTTGAAGCCGGTTTTATCCTGATCGGCGTGCCGATCGCCGCCTGGATGCTGAGTATCTCCTGGGCGCAGGCGTTTATGCTGGAAATCGGTTTCTTCCTGTTCTTCCTGCCGTACACCATGGCCTATAACTGGCTGTACGACACGCTGCGCCAGCGCTGGTTCGAGGCGCGCCAGCCGATCAATTCCGGCGCCAAATAAGGCGTCGTCAGACTGACGATTCTCAGGTAAGGTCAGAGGATCGTCGGAAATGCTGAGGAACGAAGGATGAAAGTGTTGGGTCTGCTGGGCGGCATGAGCTGGGAATCCACCATTCCGTATTACCGCACCATCAACGAGCAGGTAAAGGCGCGCCTCGGCGGGCTGCATTCGGCCAAAATCGTGCTCTACAGCGTCGATTTCCAGGAGATTGAGCGCTTGCAGCACCAGGGCGATTGGGACGGCGCCGGCCGGCTGTTGGCCGAGGCCGCGGTGGCGTTGCGCGCCGCCGGCGCCGAAGCCATCGTGATCTGCACCAACACCATGCACAAGGTGGCGGAGGCGGTCGAGCAGGCCAGCGGCCTGCCGCTGATTCACATCGCCGACGCCACGGCGCTGCAGGTGCGGGAGAAAAACATTCGCCGCGTCGGGCTGCTGGGCACGCGTTTTACCATGGAGCAGACCTTCTACCGCGGCCGCCTGCAGGAATTGCACGGCATCGACGTGGTGACGCCGGTCAGCGCCGATCGTGACATCGTGCACCGCATCATCTATGACGAACTCTGCCTCGGCAAAATTCGCGACGCCTCGCGCGACGAGTATCGCCGGATCATCAGCGATCTGGAACAGCAGGGGGCGCAGGGGATTATTTTCGGCTGCACCGAAATAGGCTTGCTGGTGAGCGAGCGGGATGCGTCGGTGCCGGTGTTCGACACCACCGCGATCCACGCCCGCGCCGCCGCGGCGTTCGCGCTGGCCTAATCGTCGTGCGGCGGTTGCCGGCGGTTTACCAGCATCAGCGGTTTGCCCGCCAGCGCCAGCCAGGCGGGCAGCATCACGATGCACAAGACCGGCAGCAGGTGCAGATCCGGCACTACCGCCACCGCCATAAACAGGCTGAGCCAGCCGTCGCGCGTTACCACCAGCACCAGCCCCATGATGGCGCAGGAGACGGTGATCGCCGCCGGCACCGCCGGAACGTGCTGATGCAGCATCAGGCCCAGCGCCGTGCCGACGAACACCGCCGGGAAGATGCGCCCGCCGCGAAAACCGCAGGCGGCGGCGATCACCAGCGCCGCCAGCTTGGTCAGGGTAATGGTCAAAAGCGCCGGCACCGAATAGCTGTCGTCCACCGCCAGGCGTTTCATCTCATCCAGCCCCTTGAACAGGGTAATCTCTCCGCCCAACAGCGCCAGCAGCCCCAGCACAAAGCCGCCCAGCCCTAACATCAACACCGGATTCTTCATTGAATGGAACAGGCGGTGAACGTGCGGGAAACACCACAGCGCCACCATGCCGAGCGCGATGGCGATCAGCGCCACGATGGCGCCGCTGAAGATGTCCGGCAGCCGCGTCACGTCGTAGGCGTCGAGCTGCAGGGCGAAATTGGGCACGAAGAACATCTGGGTGGTGACCGCGCCGGCGGCGGCGGCCACCAGCGGGGCGAACAGCCGATCCCACAGCGGCGTTTCGTTATTGCCGGCCAGGGTTTGCGAAAAGATCAGCGCGGCGGCGACCGGTGTGCCGAACATTGCGCCGATGGTGCCTGCCGCGGCCAGGATGATCCAGTCCATGCGCGGCACTTTCGGCAGCAGGCGCGCGCCGGCCGCCGCCGCCAGTGCGATGTTGATGGCGGTGATCGGGTTCTCCGGCCCCAGACTGACGCCGCCGGCCAGGCCGACGATCAGCGCCAACCCCAACCCCGGCAGGGCGGAGAGCGGCAGCGGCATGCCGATCAGCGATTCCGTCGCCGGATCCGGCCCGGCGTGACCCGGCATATAACGCACGATCAGGCCGACCGCCACGCCGGTCAGCGTCAGCATCGCAACCGGCCACCAGGGCGACTGGGCGTCCAGGCTCAGCGCATCGGGCAGCGTCACCCACAGTAATTGCTGCAATGCGGCGGCAATTTTCATCACCAACAGCAGCACCAGACTGGAAGCGGAACCGATAATCAGCGCAGGCAAAGCAAAGGCCAACATGGCATTGGCGCGCGGATGCAGCATGAATAATCCCTTGTCGATGCCTCCCTGCGGGGCAGGGAGAGCGGGTGGTTGGGCAGTGGCCACAGCTTGCCAGACTATCGGCGCGCAGGCACGCATTGATATTGCCCGGCGGCGATGGCGGTTAACAGTCGCCGGGGGGCATTTTTTGCCGCAATTTGTTTCAAATCGCGGCATAGCGGGCAAGCTGAAACGTTTTTTGTGATCCGGATCGCTATTGAGGTGCAGATCCGAGGCGGGTGATTGTTGTTTTCGCAGCAGGATTTTACAGTGTGGGCAGCGTGTTATTTTTCATTTTGCGGAGACGAAATCAATGACCTATGCCCTCGTGGGTGATGTTGGCGGCACCAATGCCCGCCTGGCGTTGTGCACTGTTGCGACGGGTGAGATTACCCAGGCGAAAACCTATTCCGGCCTGGAGTTCGACAGCCTGGAGGCGGTGATCCGCCACTATCTGAAAGCGTGCGATATCGAGGTGCAGGATGCCTGCATCGCGATCGCCTGCCCGGTGACGGAAGACTGGGTCGCGATGACCAACCATAGCTGGGCGTTCTCGATCAAAGAAATGAAGGCCAACCTGGGGTTGAGTCATCTGGAAGTGATCAACGATTTCACCGCCGTCTCGATGGCGATCCCGATGCTCTCGCCGGACGACGTGCTGCAGTTTGGCGGCGGCGATGCGCAGCCGGGCAAACCGATCGCGGTGTACGGCGCCGGCACCGGGCTGGGTGTTGCCCACCTGGTGCAGGTCGATCGCCGCTGGGTCAGCCTGCCGGGCGAGGGCGGCCATGTCGATTTCGCGCCGAACAGCGAAGAAGAAGACATTATTCTGGAGGTGCTGCGCGGTGAAGTGGGGCACGTTTCCGCCGAGCGCGTGCTGTCCGGGCCGGGCCTGGTCAACCTGTATCGCGCCATCGTCAAGGCGGACAACCGCCTGCCGGAGAAACTGGCGCCGAAGGACATTACCGAGCGGGCGCTGGCCGACAGCTGCATCGACTGCCGCCGTGCGCTGTCGCTGTTTTGCGTGATCATGGGGCGCTTCGGCGGCAACCTGGCGCTGAATCTGGGCACCTTTGGCGGCGTGTACATCGCCGGCGGCATCGTGCCGCGCTTTATGGAATTCTTCAAGGCCTCGGGCTTCCGCGCCGCCTTCGAAGACAAAGGGCGTTTCCGCGACTATGTGCGCGACATTCCGGTGTTCATGATAACCCATGGTCAACCGGGCCTGTTGGGGGCCGGCGCGCATCTGCGCCAGACGCTGGGCATGCGGCTGTAAGCCGCGCGGCAGGGCAATAAAAAAGGGGCGCAACCCGCAGGTTGCGCCCCTTGTCGTTTTCGCGGGGTATCAGGCTTTGGCCAGCTCCGCCGCCTGTGCGGTTTCTTCGCTTTCCATTTCCACCGCCTTCGGCGCTTTGATGAACAGCGTAATCAGCAAAGAAGCGGCGGACAGGATGCCAATCACCATGAAGGTGGCGTGGAAGCCGCCGAAGTATTTGGCGACGAACGAACCGGCCAGCGCGCCCAGGCCGAAGCCCTGGTAGATGATGCCGTAGTTTTTGCTGTGGTTTTTCAGGCCGAAGAAGTCGCCGACAATCGCCGGGAACACGGTGATGTTGCCGCCGAAGCAGAAGGCCACCGCGCCGACGCAGATGAAGAACAGCGTGTGGTTCAGGGTCATGAAGCTCAGGGCGACAATCGCCAGCACGGTAACCAGCATGGTGAAGCTGATGACGCGCATACGGCCCACTTTATCGGACAGCGTCCCCAGGATGATGCGGCCGGCGGTGTTGAAGATGGCGACGGCGGACACGGTGTTGGCGGCGGTGGCCAAGTCCATCCCGGCCAGTTGAACGCCCATGTCTTTCACGATGCCAATCAGATACAGACCGCTCATGCAGGCGGCAAAGAAGATGGTGAACAGCAGGTAGGCTTCTTTGGTGGCCAGCATCTGGCGCACGCTGAAGTCGTTGCCCAGACCATTGGCGCCTTGCTGTGCGGCGTTGGTCGCCAGCACCGGCTCTTTCAGCAACAGGGAACCGACGACGATCAGGCCCATCACGATGGCACCCCAGTAGAAGAAGGCGCCGGAAACGCCGACGTCAGCGATCAGGGCGGCGTTGACGTATTTGAACAGCAGGCTGCCGCTGCCGAAGGCGCCGACGGAGATGCCGGAAATCAGGCCTTTGTTGGCGGGGAACCACTTAATCAGGTTGGACAGGGTGGAGATGTAGGCGATACCGACCGCAAAGCCCACCACCACGCCAGCCAGCAGGTAAATCATGTCGAGCGAGCTGACGTGGGCGCTGGCGATGAGACCCAGGCCGACCAGAATGCCGGAACACAGCGTCAGATTGCGGATGCCGAAGCGTTCTTGCAGCTTGCCGGCGAACAGCGTGGCGAAGGCCAGGAAGAAGCTGGTGATGGAGAAGGTGGTGGCGACGTCCGCCAGCCCCCAGTGGAACTTGTCGACCAGCGGCTGGTTGAACAGGCTCCAGGTGTAGATGGTGCCCAGACCCATCTGACAGATGATGGTGCCGAGAACGATTAAGCTGCGATTTGCCGGTTTGGTGTTCATGGCCGGTCTCCTTCCTGTGTGTGCGTTGCCGGGCGTGAGCCGTTGGCTGAAATTTGCGGGGTGAATCTGTGTTCCCGCGGTATGGGCTTATTATATGGCCGGCGCCCCCGGCGGGCGGCGGATAGGGAATGAGTTGCACGATGGAAGGAATGAAATGCATTTTATACGGCGTGAGTTGCCGTTTTTGCGCCGAAAAGCGCGTGAAATGCCGGGGGTGACACGTGATCTACATCAAAGATATCAACGATTTATTGTTAATCACCGGTGAACGATTGTGGTGAAATTGTGAAGGATGCGTCTGCAAGGCGTAAATCGGCATTGCGCCTATAGAGCGGCGGCGAGCGCGGGACTATGTTATCTGCGATCGGACGAGGTCCGCTCTGCAGGAGTCCATGAAATGAAAAAAACGCTGTTGTTACTGGCCGCGCTGCTGGCGCTGCCGCTGGCGAGCCAGGCCGACGTGTCCATCGGCGTGAACGTGCCGGGCCTGTCGTTGCATATCGGCGATCGCGATCATCGCGGCCACTACTGGGACGGCTATCGCTGGCGCGATCCGCGTTGGTGGGCCGATCATCACCGGTATGAACGCCCGCGCGGGTACTATTACGGCCCGCCGCCACGGGTGATTTACTACGGGCCGCCGCGGCGCGACTGGCGAGATCGGCCGCATTACCGCATGCCGCCACCGCCGCCGCCCGGCTATTACTACCGTCCGGGCCCGCGCTGGTAAGCGCTTACAGGCGCATCAGCTTGCGAAACTCTTTCACCTTGCTGCGGCTGACCGGCACTTCAAACTCAAGATCGCTCAGCCGCAGAATGTAGGTATTGTTGAACCAGGGCACGATCTCGCGGATCTTGGCCAGGTTAACGCAGTAAGAGCGGTGGCAGCGGAAGAAATGTTCTTCCGGCAGCCGGCCGTAAAACTCGGTGAGGTTCATCGGCATCACGAACTCTTCCCGGCGAGTGTAGACCCGCGTCACCTTTTCATCGGCGGCGGCGTAATAGATGTCGTTGATGTCGGTAACGATGATCCGCTCGTCTTTGATCAGGTTGATGCTGTGGCTGCCGCGGCTCGGCGCGCTGGTCGGTTCCGCCGCGCCGGCGGGGCGATGATGCAGCGCCTCCAGCTTTTGCAGCATGGTGACGATGCGCGCCTCGTGATAGGGCTTGAGGATATAGTCGAACGCTTCGATCTCGAACGCTTCCACCGCGTGCTCTTTATAGGCGGTGATGAACACGATAGACGGGCGATGCGCGAATTTGCTGATGTTTTGCGCCAGCAACACGCCGTCCAGCGACGGGATGTTGATGTCGAGGAAAATGGCGTCGACCTGGTGGGTCTGCAGGTATTTGAGGACGTCGAGGCCATCCTCGAAGGTGGCGACGATATCGATATTGCTGTGTTTCTTGATCAGGTAGCTGAGTTCTTCCTGCGCGAGGAATTCGTCTTCCACGATGATGGCTTTCATGAGGCCTCCCCGATCGGCGGCGCGCTCGATTCCTGATGCAGCTTGCCGCCGTTTTTGCTGATGTAGAACGCGATTTCGGTGCCCGGCTCCAGGCGGCGGATATGCAGCCCTTCACCGTACAGCAGCGACACGCGGTGGTGTACGTTGAGCAGGCCGATATTGTGGCCCGGCATCTCGTTGCGCGCCACCCGATCGATGGTTTCCTGATTGATGCCGTGGCCGGTATCCTTCACCGATATTTTCACCCGGTCGCCCAGATCTTTCACCGCGATCACGACTACCCCTTTGCCCTTGCAGGGCTGGATGCCGTGCACGATGGCGTTCTCCACCAGCGGCTGGATCAGCAGGCTCGGAATGCGCACCGAGACGTCGTCGTCGATGTCGTAAATCACCGTCAGCTTGGCGCCGAAGCGCGCCTGTTCGATGGCGATATAATCCTGGATCTGATGCAGTTCCTTGCGGATATCGATCAGTTCGTCGTTCAGCTCCAGGTTGTAGCGCAGGTAGCGCGACAGATTGATGATCAGCTGGCGCGCGGTGTCCGGATTCAGGCGGATGGAGGAAGAGATGGCGTTCAGCGCGTTGAACAGGAAGTGCGGGTTAATCTTGCTCTGCAGCGCGCGCATTTCGGCTTTATCCGCCATCTGGCGCAGATGCTCGATGCGCGAAACTTCCATCTGCGTGGAGATGATCTGCGACAGCCCGACCGCCATCACTTTCAGCGTGTTGGTGATCTGGTGAGCGTGGCAGTAGTAAATTTTCAGCGCGCCGGTCACTTCGCCCTTTTCCCACAACGGCACCACCAGCTGCGAATGGATCTGCGGCGCGGCCGGGTTTTCCAGGTTGTTTTTGATGATGATTTTGCCGTGGCGAATGCTTTCGCGGGTAACGCGGCTCAGCCCTTCGCGGCCGATCGGGTAGGCTTCGCGCCCCACGCCGACGTAAGCCAGCACCTGATGGGTATCAGTGATCGCCACCGCGTCGGCGCGGATGTCCTGGCGGATGATATCGCAAATGGTGGCCAGCGATTCGCTGTTGATGTTGCGAAAATAGGGCAGCGTCTTGTGGGCGATATCCAGCGCCAGCTTGGCCTGGCGTGCGGCGATCACCTCTTTTTCATCTTCGACGCTCTGCACCAGCAGCACGATCAGGCCGATGCACACCGTGCCGAGGATCATCGGCAGGGCGATCTGCGACACGATGTCGAGCCCAAGCTCGGTCGGCTTGGCCCACAGCACGATCAGCAGCATGGTGAGGGATTCGCACAGCATGCCGCCGACGATGCCGGCGCGCCAGCGCTGCTCTTTTCTCACCTTGAGGTTGATGTAGCCGGCGCTGATGCCGGCGATGATGCTGGTGATGAGGCAGGGCACCGAGGTGATGCCGCCGATGTCGATCAGATAGCGGTGCACCCCGGCGATGATGCCGGTGACGATCCCCACCCAGGGGCCGAACAGGATGCCGCCGGCCATGATGGCGATGACGCGCACGTTGACCAGCGAGCCCTCAACGTTGATGCCGGAGTAGGTGCTGAACAGCGCGAACAGCGAGAAGATCGCCGTGACGATGCCGAGCTCGAGCGGCGTATGGTCTTCTTTTTGCAGCAGTTGGCGGAACAGCCGGGTGCGGGTCAGAAAAAACAGACAGATCAACATCAGCGCGGCGCGATCAAACACCGCCAACAGCATTTCAAAAAAAGGGTGCACGACGGGTTCTCGCTGCGGCCTACGGATGGCGGCAGTATACCACAGCGAGAAAGGCCCGTGGCTCAGGCCGGCGGTCAGCGCATGCCGAGCTGCGCTTTGCCCAGCGGCGTCAGCAGATCGGCGGTGGCGCGGCCGTCAAAATCCACTTCGAAGTCGTCGGGAGCGAAGTCCGGCGGTGTTCTGCCGTCGATAAAGCTCGGCAGCTGACGCTGCAGGTAGGCGTCGTTTTTTGCGCAGCCCGGCGCGGCGGCGATGTACATCACGTTGCTGTCGAACTCGCCGTTATGCTCGTTCTCCACCGCGTGGATCACGTCGCAATGCCAAAATACCGTGTCGCCCGGCTCCAGATCGGGAATAGGGGAAATCCCACTTAATAAAAGGGGATGCCATTTTTCCGAGATCGACAGCGCGCGGCCCGGCGCCGCATCGCACAGATCGTCGTCGGCGACGTCGTCCTGCAGCGCGCGCAGCAACACATAGGCCATGGCGTTGGCGATCGGCACCAGGTTCAGCGTGCCGGCGTTAGTGCGCTGCGGTGTCAGCGCCGTCCAGCCCTGGAAGGTGCGGAACATCGAGCAGACCGCCGGGGAGGCAATTTCGCGCACTTCGGTGCGGCCGTCGGCGGCAAAGGGATCGTATTGCTGCCAGTCGCCGGAGAACACGTGGCGATACACATAGCGGAAATTCTCGTCCAGCCAGCGCTCGATGGTGCCGCTGTCGACGTGCGGCGACAGGCCCAGCGACGAGGAGTTCGGCGGGCGGCGGCGGGTGCGATCGGCGTAGGTGGCGACGCGGGTCGGATCGAAATGCTGCTTGCCGTTGCTTTCGGTGGCCCACAGGCTGTTGAGGAACACCTGCACCGCATGCATGCGCGCATCCTGCCGCGCTTCGACCTGCGGCTTTGACCAATAGATGCCATAAATCTGTGGTTTGCTGGCGGCCAGCTTGCCGAAATAGTTGTCTTCGGCAGCGTTTTTCAACCGCTCGACGAAGTTGTTGCGCTCGAGATAGTCGCCGATTTCCCGGTTCCAGCCTTCGGCCTTGGCGCGGGGAAACACGCCGCGAATGGCGCAGGCGCCGCGCTGTTTGATCAGCGCTATCTGTTGATCGCTGACGCGCTGCTGCAGGATATCTTCCGCGTCGATCTGCGGCACCGGATTATGGCCGGCGGCCAGCTCGCGGCGGATCTGGTCGACCTGGCCGCGGATGTTCTCCTCCAGCGCCAGAAAAACTTCGCGGTAGTTCGGCAAGGCCTGGCGCAGCTGGCGCTTGACGTTAACGATCGTCTGCGGAATATCATCGATGACTAAAGAGGCCATGGTGTTCTCCTGGTGCCGCGTGAGTCACTGCGGCGGACGGTTGTAGGGAATCGGGCAAGACGTTATGGTTTTGTGGTTTTAACGTAAATGATTATCGGCAACCAATCGGGGAAAATAAAGAGGTATCTTTCATTCGTAAGTTCCTCTTTTTCGTTTTTCGGAGATTTTATGAAGCTGGTCACTGAACGCTTGTACTTACAGTCGATAACCGCCGAGGACTGGCCGCTGTTTCTGCACCTTTACCAGGATCCTGAGGTGATCCGCTATATCGCCGATCCGCTCAGCGAAGCGGCGATCCGCGAGCGTTTCGACGCGCGGCTGCCGGCCTGGGACAAACACGGCGATCAGTGGCTGTGCCTGGTGATGCGTGAGAAGCACAGCGGGGAGGCGGTGGGCATTACCGGCTTTCGCCCGCAGTGGCTGCCGTATCGGCAGGCGGAGGTGGGATATGGCAGTTTGCCCTCCGGCCAGGGCAAGGGCTATGGCAAGGAGTCGCTGCGGGCGGTGCTGGATTTTGCGGTGAACGCCTGCGGTTTTCACAAGCTGACCGCTACCGTGACCGCCGGCAACCTCGCCTCGCGCGGCCTGCTGGAGTCGTGCGGTTTTCAGCTGGAAGGCACGCTGCGCGATAATTTCCGCCTGGCGGGAGAGTGGCGCGACGACTGTCTGTTCGGGCTGTTGGCGGCGGAGTTTCAGGGCGGCAAATAAAAATATCGCGCCGGGTATCGACAAGCTCGCCGGCGCTGCGCTATGTTCGATATTCGGTCAGTTCGCTGGCCAGCGTCGCTCGGACGGTCCGGGCGCTAACGTTTATCGAGGAATCCCCTATGGCTGATAACAGTCCACAGCGCCGTTTTACGCGCATTGAACGTCTTCCCCCTTACGTATTCAACATCACCGCCGAACTGAAAATGGCCGCACGCCGTCGCGGTGAGGATATTATCGATTTCAGCATGGGGAACCCCGACGGCCCGACGCCGCCGCACATCGTGGAAAAACTGTGCGCCGTCGCCCAGCGCGACGACACCCACGGTTATTCCACCTCGCGCGGCATTCCGCGCCTGCGCCGCGCCATTTCGCGCTGGTATGCCGATCGTTATCAGGTGGATATCGATCCGGAAAGCGAAGCCATCGTCACCATCGGTTCGAAAGAGGGGCTGGCGCATCTGATGCTGGCGACCCTCGATCACGGCGATACCGTGCTGGTGCCGAATCCCAGCTACCCGATCCACATTTACGGCGCGGTGATCGCCGGCGCCCAGGTGCGTTCGGTGCCGCTGGTGGACGGCGTGGATTTCTTCAGTGAACTGGAGCGCGCCATTCGGGAAACCATTCCGCGCCCGAAAATGATGATCCTCGGCTTCCCGTCCAACCCGACCGCGCAGTGCGTGGAGCTGGATTTCTTCGAGCGGGTGGTGGCGCTGGCCAAACAGTACAACGTGCTGGTGATCCACGATCTGGCCTATGCCGATATCGTCTATGACGGCTGGAAAGCGCCGTCGATCATGCAGGTGCCGGGGGCGAAAGACATTGCGGTGGAGTTCTTCACCCTGTCGAAAAGCTACAACATGGCCGGCTGGCGCATCGGTTTCATGGTCGGCAACCCTGAGCTGGTCAGTGCGCTGGCGCGCATCAAGAGTTATCACGACTACGGCACCTTTACGCCGCTGCAGGTGGCGGCCATCGCCGCGCTGGAAGGCGATCAGCAGTGCGTGCGCGATATCGCCGAGCAGTATCGGCAGCGCCGCAACGTGTTGGTGAAGGGGCTGCACGAGGCTGGCTGGATGGTGGAAAATCCGAAGGCGTCGATGTACGTGTGGGCGAAAATTCCCGAGCCTTATGCCCACCTCGGTTCGCTGGAGTTTGCCAAACGCCTGCTGGCGGAAGCCAAGGTCTGCGTCTCGCCGGGCATTGGCTTTGGCGACTACGGCGATACCCACGTGCGCTTCGCGCTGATCGAGAATCAGGATCGTATCCGCCAGGCGGTGCGCGGCATCAAGGCGATGTTCCGCGCGGACGGGCTGCTGAAGCCGGGCAAAGCCGGCAGCGCCAAATAATCCTGTCAGGCCGGGCGTTCGCCCGGCCTTATTTTTTTCCGTCCCAAGGTTTTCTTCATTATTTCCCCATTATGCTCAACTACGCTGAATTTTATTTTTTGGACAGAGTGAATGAGCAACCGCTACGCGCGATCGCAAATCGTTTTACATTGGCTGACGTTGCTGATGGTGATCCTCACCTATGCGGCGATGTTGCTAAAAGATTCGGTGCCGGAGGCGTGGGCGCCGATGGTCAAAAATCTGCATTTCAACTTTGGGGTATCGGTCTTTGTCCTGATGCTGATTCGGTTGGCGGTGCGTTCTTTCCACGCTGCGCCGCCGACCACGCCCCCGCTGGAAGAATGGCAGGAGGTAGGCGCGAAGATTTTCCATTGGCTGCTGTACGTGGTCTTCCTGATGTTGCCGTTGCTGGGCATGTTAACCCTGGCCTACGGCGGGAAATCGTGGTCTTTGCTGGGCTGGCCGGTGCCGCACTGGGTGACGCCGGAGCCGGTGATGCGCAAGCTGGTTAAAACGGTGCATGAGACGCTGGCAAACGTTGGCTACTTTATCATTGGCGCGCATGCGCTGGCGGCGCTGTATCACCACTACCTGCGCAAGGACGACACCCTGCGCCGCATGATGCCGGGCAAATGATCGCTAGCCGAAACGACAAAGGGACGCTTGCGCGTCCCTTTGTCTGTGTTCCTGGTGTGGCTGCTGTCAGGCAACCATCAACATGAAGGTGCCAACCCAGGCAACCAGCATGAATGACACGCCCATCAAAAAATATTTCACTGAACAACTCCTGTCTGGAGTCCTCGCCAGCAATGATCCCGATTGTTGTGCTGAGTGTTTTATGGACAACCGGCTTGTCGGGCGGATTCTTCCAAGCGAAAGAACAACGTCCTCGAGCGCCGGGTGTCCGGTTGTCGCGCCTCATGCTCCGTGAGGTAAAATCCGAACCGCGACAGGATCGGCGCTAATGTACTCTCAATACTGGTCTGATTTCAATACTGTGTTTTTGATCACAATTTTAGGCTATTTTTTAAACAGTGCGGGCTGTTTTATAACGCTTTTTATAAGCAAGCGACAGAAAGTAGCCCGCCGTGTGGCGGGCTTTAAAATCGGGTATTGCAATACGGTGGCAGGCGCTCAGGCGACGGCGTTGATGCCGGTCGCCAAAATGACCCAAAAAACGAGACAAGACAGCAGAATAACGGCCCAAATATGACGGCGACTCCACTCCATTTTTAGCCTTCGTTGTTGCGACAAGTGATTAGGTAGCCATCATATCGGCGCAAAACGGGGGAAATTTAGCCCCCTTGGATAATATTTCGCTTACCTGCCGCTAACTTATTGGCAAACTTCACTTATCGTCACGCGCACTTCGTAGCCCAGCAGATACAACGCCTGCTCCAGCGCTTCCACTTTTGAGGCGTAGCCGATATCCAGCAACCGCTCCATTTGCCCGCCGTTGAAACCCAGCTTGCGCGCCAGCGCCGCTTTACCGGTGTTTTTGCGCAGCATCGCGTTGTGCAGTTCGATCTTCAGCGCCACCAGCGCCGGCAGATGTACCCTCAAGTCATCGGTTTGCGAAGGAGAAGGGGCGGGCAGGGGCAGCCCTTCATCCATCGCGGCGGCGATGGCGGCCAGCAGGCTTTCCTGCGCTTCCAGCTCGATGTCTTCGCGTTTATAGCAGGCAGATTGCCACTCGGGGAAGTCGTGGAAACCGATCTGCCAGGCGTCGCTGTCGCTATCGAAGGTGTAATGGGCGGGGTAGTGGCTGTACATGGCAATCCCTGATTGAAACCAGAATGAGGCGCTATTGTGACGGCGCGGCCGGCGGATAGCCATAGCCTTGAGCAGAATGGCGCTCAATCGGCATGTTCACGCGGCTTGCGACGCCGCACATCGGGCGGCAACAGCAGGGCGCAGATCATGACGGCCAGACTGAACAGCGGCAGCCAGCGCGCCACCGGGCCGGGAGAGTAATTGTTCAGCACCGAACACACATAGCACGCCACGGCCAGCGCCCAACCGGGCAGGCCGATATCGTTGAGCCGAAACGCGGTTTTGGCCATAAACCACGCCACCAGGCCAAAACAGAACAGCGCCCACACCATGATGCACAGCAGATACAGCAGCACCGAGACGAATTCCTCGGTGTCGCCGTGCGCATGGGCGCGAAAATGGTTTTTATCCAGGTAGGTCGACAGAAACGACAACAGCACGATGCCAACGGCGAAGATCGCCAGCGAGAAAACAAAGGGTTTGCGCGAGATGCGCCCGCGGTAAAGGTCTTTGGCGAGTTGTCCGAGAGATTCCATCACAGTCCGTTGTCGTAATCATTGACCGCCCGGCGGCGGCCGGATGGCAAGCAGCCGGGCATTTTAACGGGGCAAACGGGGGCGTCAAGGTGATAACTTTTCTCATTTAGTCGCGGTTGAGATTCCACGCGGTCGCACCGGGCGTCCTTTCACCGTGCAAAACGTCACAATTTGGCACGTTTGGCTACCTGGCGCGGTAATTGGCGGCATAATCCTGTTTGTTCGCGTTGAACAATGCATTAACATAACTCCCACTTATCTCTTGCATGGCTATATGGATATCCGATGCGTCACCTGGTTGCGCTTTTACCGCTGATTACCTTGCTTGCTGCCTGTAGCAGCACGCCGAAACCCAGTACCACCGCTACGCCGCAGAGCACCCCGGTAAAGGGCGGCTTTTTGCTGAGCCCGGCGCACAGCGGCGCGCCGCTGGGAGGGGATTTCGCCAATAACCCGAATACCGCGCGCTTCATCGATAAGATGGTGCAGGAACACGGGTTTGACCGGCAGCAGCTGCACGACGTGCTGGCGCAGGCTCGGCGATTGGACTCGGTGCTGCGGCTGATGGACAGGCAGGCGCCGACGCCGTCTACCCAGGGCCCAACCGGGCCGAACGGTTCCTGGCTGCGCTACCGCAACAAGTTCATCACTCCGGATAACGTGCAAAACGGCGTAGTGTTCTGGAATCAATATCAGGATGCGCTGCAGCGCGCCTGGCAGGTATACGGCGTGCCGCCGGAGATCATCGTGGGGATTATCGGCGTGGAGACCCGCTGGGGCCGCGTAATGGGTAAAACCCGCATTATCGACGCGCTGGCGACGCTGGCCTTCAACTACCCGCGCCGCGCCGATTACTTCGCCGGTGAGCTGGAAACCTTCCTGCTGATGTCGCGCACTGAAGGCGACGATCCGCTCGAACTGCGCGGCTCCTTTGCCGGCGCGATGGGCTATGGGCAGTTCATGCCTTCTTCCTTCAAAAGCTACGCGGTCGACTTCAACGGCGATGGGCATATCAACCTGTGGGATCCGGTCGATGCCATCGGCCGCGTGGCCAATTACTTCAAGGCGCACGGCTGGTCCAAAGGCGAGCCGGTCGCCATTCAGGCCAACGGCCAGGCACCGGGGCTGGAAAACGGCTTCAAGACGCGCTACTCGGTCGCCGCGCTGGCGGAAGCCGGCCTAAGCCCGCAGGGCTCGCTTGGCGATAATCAGGAAGCCAGCCTGCTGCGGCTGGACATCGGCACCGGCTACCAGTATTGGTACGGCCTGCCGAACTTCTACGTCATCACCCGCTATAACCACAGCACCCATTACGCCATGGCGGTATGGCAACTGGGCGAAGCGGTCGGGCGCTCGGCGCGCGGCGGCTTCTGACGCTGCGTCAATAAACGAAAAAGGCCGCTTGCGCGGCCTTTTTTGCGTTCTGAGCAATCAGAAATCGTAGCGCAGGCGCACCACGGTCATATCGCCGAGGTTGTCGGTGCTCGATGTCAGCACATGCTCCACGTCAACGCGGAAACCGTAGTCAAACTGCACGGTAACCCCGAGGCCGTTGTCGATGCGCTGGTAGTTGCGGCCGGTGATGTATTCCAGGCGGTCGCCCATGAAGTACGGCATCACCGATTTCACCGCGTACTGGCCAACCGGCACGGTATAACCGGCCAGGTATTCGATACCCCATGCGTCGCCGGCGAAGTAATTATTGATGTCGGCTTTCTTGGTGGTCAGGAAGTCGTTGTAGTAACCGCCGCCGAAGGTGAGGGTCCAGTTGTCCGGTTTCCAACTGATGGCGGTACCGAAAATGTTCTGGTCATAGCTCTTGCTGCCGCTGGTGGACGGATTGCGCATTTCGGCGCGGGTGTAGTTCCAGGCGGTGCCCCAGGTCAGATCCGGCGTAATGTGGTAATCCACGCCCAGTGAGCCGCCGCCTTTGCGCTTGTAGCGCAGGCCGTTGCCCGGCAGATAGTCGCTGTCGCTGAATAGGTACGAAGCGTAAACGTCCGCATCGCCGAAGCGGTTCTTGTACTTCAGCATTTTGCGTGAGCGATAAGAGCCGTCGTAGTCGCCGTTGATGCCGTTGCCCGGTGCCTGGGCCAGCATGTCGTAGTCCCAGATATCGGTTTTGGCGCCAACCACATCGTAGTAAACGCTGTTCTGCTGACCGAAGGTCATCTGGCCCCAGGTGTTGCTTTTCAGGCCGGTGTACAGCATGCGGCGGCTGGTGTTTCTCGCGCCGTCGGCATAGTGGTGATCCCAGTCGAACAGCGCCGGAATGTTCACGCCCAGCTCGTAGTAGCTGATCCAGCTGATATCGTCGAACAGGTAGTAGTCCGCCGCGAAACGGAAGCGGGTGCCGCCGTCGAAGCCGTTACGCTTGTAGGAGCCCTTGTCACCGTCGCCCGTCATGTTGTTGAACTGCGGACGGATACTGCCGCCAACGGTGAAGTTCAGGCGGCTGAGCGGATCGCCAGCCTGCGGATCCTGCTTCAGCAGGGTGATTTCCGCCTGAGCGGCGAACGACGCGCTGCCGATCGCCAGACCCAGCGCCACCGCTTGAGTCAATACGCGCAATTTCATTGCCATGTGTTATCCCTGTTTTATGTATGACCGCCCCCATCAGCGCCGCCATGCCGATGTTTTGCGCAGAACGCTGCGTTTTCACGCATTTTGACGGTTTTTTTGGTGTTTTAGCGGCGGGCGGCATTTGTAACATAAACGATAAAATAAATAATTACTTTTCTTGCTAATTACTGGCCGGTTTTTGACCATTTCGTGCGGTGAAAAGGGCCGCTTTTCATGCCTTTCGATTCGGATGAATTCATCTAACGCCAAGGTTTATATTTTTCATTTGTCAGTCATCGGCGTCAGCCTGTAATTTTATCCGTGCAAGAGATAATTAATTAAAGCCTGTCACCGCCGTATTAACGTTAGCCGCTTTCTGCGTAATCGGTCGGCAGGAATAAGCGATTGGGAGGTCGCCATGAGGAATCTGTTCATGTTGTTGGTGGGGCTGTTTTCATTACCGGCGATGGCGGCGGAATCGCACGTTTGTCATTCTCAAGCTTATGATTATGCAGAGGTTAGTAAACTCAGGTTGTCTGACGATACCCTGTTTTCCTGCCGCGGCGTGGGGCGCCTGACGATCCCGGAACTGGCGCGCAAAGGATGGAAGGTGATTCATTTGGCGCAGCAAACTGAATATACCGACTCCGTCGACAGCGATGGTGAGGTTATTAAAATTTATCAGGAAATCGTGGTGTATAAAGAATAACGCGACGGCAGCCTGTGATTATTTCAACGGCGGCGAGAATCCTATTATGAATGCAAGAATCGGTATTGACGGCAGGGCTGCGGCCGCCATGGTGGTGCTTTGCGCCATCTGGGGAATGCAGCAGGTGGCGATCAAGGCTGCCGAAGCGGATGTGTCGGCGGTGCTGCAAATTGCCATTCGCTCGGGTCTCGCCGCGTTGGGGGTATACCTGCTGGCGCGTTGCCGCGGCGAGTGTTTCACCTGGGATCGCGCCACGCTGAGCGCCGGTTTGAGCGTAGGGGCATTGTTCGCGCTGGAGTTCTTTTTTGTCTCCGAAGGGTTGCGCTATACCAGCGCCTCGCATATGGCGGTGTTTTTGTACACCGCGCCGCTGTTTTCCGCCCTTGGCCTGCATTTCCTGATCCGTCAGGAGCGCCTGTCGCCGGTGCAGTGGCTGGGCATGCTCATCGCCTTTGGCGGCGTGGTGCTGGCCATATCGGGCATGGCCGAGGGAAGCGGCGGGGCCGATCGGCTGAAAGGCGATTTCTATGGCCTGCTGGCGGGGATCGCCTGGGGCGGTTCTACCCTGGTGATCCGTACCACGTGCCTGGCGGAGTGCCCGGCCAAACAGACGCTGCTGTTCCAGTTGACGGGCGCCTGTGTACTGCTGTCGCTGCTGGCGCTGGCGACGGACAATTTGCACGTTGTCCTGAGCCCCGTGGTCTGGAGCAGCCTGTTGTTCCAAACGGTGATCGTGTCGTTTTTCAGCTACCTGATCTGGTTTTCACTGTTGCGCCGTTATCAGGCTTCCTCGCTGGGCATTCTCACCTTTATGACGCCGGTATTCGGCATCCTGGCGGGGGCCGTCATTCTCGGCGAACCATTGCAAATTGAATTTGTATTGGGTGCCGTGCTGATCGTACTGGGGTTAATCGTAGTGAGTTGTTCATATCTTATTTATGTTGACCGAAGGGTGGTACCAAAAATATAAATTATGGATGTTGATGTACAGAACTACCAAATAAGCTGCGAAAGCCAATTCATTATTCAGCTGCAAATATCCCGCTATGCTTGGGGCGTGCCGTTGATTACGCTCAGCGATAACGGTGATTTCACCGTAATAAGAAGCCGGGGTTGGGCGAGGTTGGCTAATGGGATGCAATTGGAGGTTTATTATTTTGCCAATAATACCCTGCTGGCCTGGGATAAAAACCGCAAATATATCTCTTATTCAAAGGCCGGCCGGCTCTACGCCTGCGCGCTGCATTTTTCTTATTCTCCCAAAATAGAGCGCTAACCCTCCGGCCATCAGACCAGAGGGGAGATTTTCATGATCCACTGCTTAAACGCGAGGATCTTGGGCCACTGCCGTTCGGAAATGGTCGAGATAAAATAGCAGTGCTCGCAGGGCACGGTCATGTCGGTGAACGGAATGATCAGCTCGCCGCTTTTGATCCAGTCCTGCACCAGATTGAGCCGCCCCATGGCGACGCCAAGGTGCCGCGTGGCGGCCAGCACTGCAAGATCGGAACGGTCGAACTCCATGCTTTTACTGTCGGTATCCAGCCCCAGCGCAAAATGTTGCGACCAGGTTTGCCACTCATCTTCGCCGGAGTTGTAGCGATCGTGCAGCAGCGTGCAATGGGCCAGGTTTTCCGGCGCATCGTACAGGTTATGTGCGGCGGCGTACTGCGGTGTGCAGATCGGCACCATTGATTCCTGCATAAAAGCTTCGTCCAGATGCCGCCCCGAGGGCAGTTTGCCGAAGTACATCGCCAGATCCACGCCGCGGTCGGCCAGGTTGATGATTTCCTGCCCGGTCAGAATATTGAGGTGAATGGTGGGGTGTTGGGCGATAAAGTCGCCGATGCGCGGCAGCAGCAGACATTGCACCAGGGACGGGTGCGAGTAGAGGGTCAAGGTCCCCGTCAACTCGCGATTTTTAATGTCCAGGATTTCCTGATTCAAGGTGTTGAAGGAACTGTCCAGCGCCCATTGCATGCGCTCGCCCTCCGGCGTCAGCGTAATTCGGCGATGAAAGCGTTGGAATAGCAGAAAACCCAATTCCTTTTCGAGCAAATTAATGCGGTGGCTCACGGCGCTGGGGGTGATCGACAATTCTTGCGCCGCCAGCGCAAAAGATAAATGACGGGCGACGCATTCGAAAGTATGCAGCCGGGAAAATTGATAGCTGGTCAGCGGGGTTGCCCGCTGCGAATGTTTTTTACTGGGGAACATGCTATTTCTCCATGCGCATAATACGGCAATATTAACATTTAATGGCGCGGAGGATAAACCCAGACTGATTGATATATTCAGTTTTTACGCTGAGAGATATCGTTATGTTGAAGGGAAATTCACTTGCTTGCATAACAACCGGAAATAACAGGCAGTGGGCGCACTGAGTGAGAGGGTTATGATAATCAGCAATAGGACGAATATAATAAAAAGACGTGCCGTTAAGCAGCGAGTAAAGACGGTGTGCGCAGCCTGAACGATAAAGGCTCATGTTCCCTGCGGGATATAACGTTTTCGCCGCAATAATTTGTCGCATGGCGACACAGAATACGCGTTAATCCCAGCGGCAAACGAGCGGAGGCATCAATCGATAATACTACGCCCCCTCAGGCCGATAGAACTGCGCCCGGTGGTTACCCTCCGGGCGCGACATTCAGGGAAAAGCGGTTTGCTCGCCGGCGCGTATCAACGGCGGCGCAGCAGCAGGCCGGCCAACAAACCTGCGCCGGCAACGAGTGCCAACGCGGCGAGGGGGTTTTTCTTCATCATACCGCCGGCGCAGCTCAGGGCGTCGCCGTATTTTTCTTGCAGCGCGCCCACTGCCTGGCGCGTGACGCCTTCGGCCTGCCAACGTTCGTTACCGCTGACGTCACCTGCGATTTCCTGCGCTTTGCCCGCCACTTTGTCCATCATGCCATTGGCTTTTTCGCTGTTCATTATGATGTGCTCCTAAGGTTCGATCCGTTTGGCGTTCGCACAGAGCGAAAGCCTGCATTTGCACCGCCATGTTATGCACTTCACTTTTGGCCTATAAGGGGCGTTTGCATCTGTTTGGGTAGTGCATTTGCAGGCTACTTGCCGTTCCTGGAGGCCGCTCCGCCGGTAAACAGCCCGCGCTCTCTGGCCCAGACGATGGCTTCGCTGCGGCTGTGCACGCCGAGTTTGGAATAGACCGTCGCGACATGATTGCGGATGGTGTTGAGCGCCAGATTGAGGCGCGCCGCGATTTTCTTGTCCGGCAGCCCCTCGCAAATCAATTCCAGCACATCGCGCTCGCGTGGCGTGAGATCGCTGGCGGTGAATCCAGCCTGGTCGGGCCGGTTGATGCTTTTCACGTTGGCCAGTTTTTCGATCAGGGTTTGGCTGAACCAGGAGGCGTCCTGCATCACTTCTTCGATGGCGCTTACCAGCTCCAGCTCCGAGCGTTTGCGTTCGGTAATGTCCATGAGCACCAGCAGATAACAGGGCGCATTGTGGATGCTGACGGCATCCGCCGAGGCCACACATTCAATCGACTCGCTCCCCTTCTTGCGCACCCGGATATCCAGCCCTTCGACGTTGCCGCTTTTTTCCAGGGCGGCAAACAAACGGCGGTTCGCCTCCGGATCGTCAATAAACGGGATCTCTCCGACCGTCTTGCCGATCAAGTCTTCGGCGGCGTACTCGGTGGCGCGGGTGAAGGCTTCGTTGACATCCAGCACGCGCCGTTCGTGCGCGGTACATAACAACGTCGGCACCGGGCTCAGGCGAAATGCCTTGGCGAACCGCTCTTCACTTTCTCGCAGCGCCGATTCCGCCTGGCGTCGGGGTTCGAGATCGGTGAACGTGAACAGCATGCAGTCGTCTTCATTGATATCCAGCGGTTGGCCGGCAACCACCACCAGCTTGCTTCCTCCGCCGGGCAGTTTCAGCTCGGCCTCCATCTGCGGGATGGTGGCGCCTTCCCCCAGGCGCTGCACCGCCAGCTCTTTGTGCTCCGCCTGTTCCAAAACGTCGAGTTCATAAACCGAACGCCCCATGACCTGTTCACGCTGATAACCCGTCATATCAAGGAACCCCTGGTTGACCTTGACGTAGCGCAGGTCGCTGAGCCGACAAATGACCGCCGGCGCCGGATTGGCGTTGAAGGTTTTTTCAAAACGCTGTTCGGCGCTGGCCCACTCCGTCGCGTCGCTCAGGATCAGCGCCAGCAGCTCCGGCTGCCCCTGCGCATCGGTGATAATCAGGCTCCGCAGGCGGTGCACCCAGAAGCTGTCCGGATCGTCGACCTGGCGAACCTCCACCACCACATCGGTGAAGGTTTCGCCTTCGGCAACCCGGTTCAGCGGGTACTGTTCCAAAACCAGCGGATGATTGTTGCGATAGCGCAGGGCAAAACGCGCCGCGTACTCGCCGGCATCGGCCCCCAGAGCTTTCTGATGACTCACGCCATGCATGGCCAACGCGGCCTCATTGGCCCATAGCAAGGTTTGATCGGTATCCGTCAGGATCACGCCGTCGGACAAGCCGGAGATGATTTGCTGCAGGTGGCCGCGGTGGGTTTCGCTGGCCAAAACGGATTGGCTCATGTGTTCTCCGCTAGACAGAAGGGGGACGGCCGCTTAAGGGGGCCGCGGGTTACGCTACTCGCTGAGCAGCTTAGTGCATAACGTGCGTATTCGCAGGGTGTGAATGCACTAGGCATTCTGATGCAAATGAACCGGGACGGCCGACAACGCCGCGCGGCAGACTGAATTTGTCTGCGCGGTTATCCGCCGTGCGTGCAATCACTTGTCCAGAAAATATAAGGAACAACGATGACCACTGTCTATGAATCAAATCGCTTAGCGTTTCAGGTGTCATGGGGCTCGATATTGGCCGGGAGTGCCGTGGCGCTGGTGACTTATCTGACCTTCAGCGTGCTGGGCACGGCTATTGGCGCTCAGGCCGTGGATATGATGCAACAGGGCAATCCGCTGAGCGGCTTTGGCACCGGCACCGGGATCTGGCTGCTGGTTTCAACGTTGGCATCGCTGGCCGCAGGCGCGTTCGTCGCCGGCCGCGCTGCACCGAATCGCGGCGGCTTGCATGGTTTGCTGAGCTGGGCGATCACCACCTTGCTGACCACCTGGCTGATGGTTTCATTGGCGAGCGGCGTGGTGGGGCTGGCGGGCAGCGCGGTGGGCAAAGGGCTTTCGCTGGCGGGCAGCGGCCTGGCGGCGGCGGCGCCAAACGTGGGCGAAGGCCTCAAGCAGCAGCTGGATAAAAAGGGCATCAGCCTTGACTGGGGAAGCCTGGAAAATCAGTTGAACACCACGCTCAAGCAGACCGGCAAACCGGAACTGGATCCGTCTCGGTTAGAACAGAAGGCCGATAGAGCGACCGCTGATGGCAAACAATCGGCCATGGACGCGGCTGCCGATCCGGCGCAGGCCGCCTCTGAGCTTAAGCAGTGGTTCGACCGCGTCAAGCAGTCCGGTGAGCCGACGTTGAGCGCGGCCGACAAGGATGCGTTGGTGAATATCGTTGCGGCGCGCACCGGCAAGAGCCGCGATGAAGCGAGCCAAATCGTCGATAACTACGCTCAGGCTTACCAGCAGGCGGTGCAGAAAGTGGAAAAACTCAAGGCCGAGGCCGAACAGAAAGCGCGTGAAGCGGCCGATGAAGCGGCCAAACAGCTGTCTCGCGCCGCGTGGGGGTCGTTGTTGGTGCTGCTGTTGGGCGCTGCGTTGAGCGCCGGCGTGGGGCGGATTGCCGAATCAACCCGCCGCACTGTCGCGCGGTAAGTTGAGATGAAAAAAAATCTGTCGTGCATCTCGCTGAATTATCGAAAAGTAGCGGGGGCCTCAGCTCCCGTGCTCGTCATCGATTTCTGCAACGAGAACAACGAGCGTTATACCCTGCGCTACAACCTGCCGCCGGATACTCCGGAGCGCACCGAGCGGCGGGTGTCTTTGCTGCTGTACCTGTTGCGCAAGCACAGGTCCGCAGAGATCGACAACCTGGCTGATTAATCAGGCCGTTAATGAAAAGCCCTGCCTCGCGAGCCGGGCTTTTTGTTTGCGGCCGCCGGCCGTTCTGACAACAAGGCGCGGGCGAGTCGGCTCGGTATTTTGCCGGGGGAGATATGGGCGATTCATGGGCGTAGACAGGGTTCCCAATGGGCGCGGTTTGTAAAATAGGGCATCGAGCAAGGTTTGTTAAGATATCCGTTTTCTCTGCGCAGGAACGATAAAAAAGAAACGCGCTATTGCGACGCGAGATTATAGAGACCGATGTTCAGCCTTGAGCTTATCCCTCCCGTCTTCTTTGACTGCCGGCCATACTTTTATATCTCTTCCGCAGTACGTTTTATCGGCGGGCCAAGCATATAAAATGCGTTTTCATTTGTGATGATGAAATTCCTATTCGGCCATGAAATCTGGCTGTAAAAAACACTTTAAGGTAAAACAATTAGCAAAAAGTGTGATTCTACCTGGTGTGGCAAGTGCATCTTTGATGAGTGCACTTTACGCGAGTTGATTTTGTTTTATGGGTTTCTTGCGGAGAGATTTATATAACATGATCATTTTCAGTTATTTATGCGATAGTTTTTCCTATGCCGAAAAAAATGAATTGACAGGCTGGTTTTTTTTAGGATTAATCTTAATGACTTGGTTTGGTTGGTTAACGATTTTAATAAAAAGGACGCGAATCTTATAAAAGCAAGGAGCACATATGGATTACAGAAAAGATATTCTTTTGCAGGTATTGGAATATATGGAAAAGAATATTGTCGAGGGGCTGTCAGTTGAAAAGGTTTCCATTATCTCAGGTTACTCTAAATGGCATTTGCAACGGCTGTTTAAGCATTATTTTGGTATAACGCTAGGGACTTATATAAGAAATAGAAAACTGAGTCGCTCTGCTATTCTGCTCAAACAGCACCAAGGGAACATATTGGATGTCGCCCTGGCATCCGGGTTTGCCTCACAACAATGTTACACGCGGGCATTCAAACGTTTCTTTGGCGAAACGCCCAACAGCTTTAGAAACAGCCGGGGGTGGGATTTTTCCACGCAGATCCCCCCGTATGGCAACGATAAGAAACCCTATTTCTACCACACGGTCATGCCGGATGACATTGAGATGTTAAAGCATTACAAATCGCTGATTTTTCATTCTATAAGAAAATTCAGAGATGCCGGCGACATTGCCCAGACCAATGAAAAATGGTTAAGCAAGCAGCGGGGGGCATGTAATGTAGAAAAGAAAAGGAGTAATAAATGGCATTCCAACAGCAAGGGGCAAGAGGTTTTCCATTCCATTTTTAACTTCTATATCCCTATGGGTAAATATATTGTCATTCCCTTTACGGGGGAGTTGTCAGAATATATTGACTTTTTCGATGTAATGTATGACGCTTATCTGCCAGCTATCAATGTCAAAATGCGGGAGAGCTTTTTTATAGAGTTATACAGGCAAGAGGATCTAAATGGGAAGGTTGTCAATGTCGATATACTTATTCCTGTGACATAGTGATGAGGCAAGAAAACATCATGAATAGAGAAAAATCTCTCGACTCGATTAATAAGCGGCCTCAAGCTCGCTTTATGCTATCTTCTATATTGTCTGCACCTGGCCGAACAATCGTTGCCGGCTTAGGCCGGCCGGGCATTCAATTAACTGCGGTGTTAATTTTTCTCATGTTTTCAGGAAATGCGATGGCCAATAATCGGGAACATCAGCAAATAGCGTTAGTCGGTACCTGGACCCATATTCCGGATGCGCCTGCGGTGCAGAAACCGGCAAGACCCAGCGAAGGGCTCTATCGCCTGACGGTTAATGGCGACGGCACGTTAACGCTGCTCGACGTGGTTAAAATGAACAGCCCATCGTGGATCGTAAAATCTCGCGATGGCCGTTTCGCCTATGCCACCAATGAGGAGAACGCGGGAACGGTGACCGCCTTGGCAATAGACGACGCTGGCAGCGTGCGGGTGCTGAATACGGTGAACAGTGCGGGCCAGCAGCCGACGCACGCCACCCTCAGTCCGGATGGCAAGTTTCTGTTTGTCGCCAACTACTCCGTCGCCAAAGGCGGCGCGGGGATGACGGTATTGCCAATTGGCAGTGACGGCAAACTGGGTGAACGGGTGCAGCATTATCCGTTTATATCAGGTTCTGGCGTCGTGCAGGGGCGCCAGGAAGGGGGCCATGCGCACTCAACCACCTTCAGCCGCGATGGTAAATATCTGTATGTGGCGGATCTCGGCGGGGACAAGCTGCACGCCTATCGCTATCGCTCGGATAGCGCACAGCCGTTACAGGCGGATGCATCGCGCGATGTCAGCTTTGCGCCAGGCGCCGGCCCAAGGCACATGGTGTTCTCGCCGAAAGGCGAGTATGCCTATGTCATCACCGAAATGGCGGGTGAAATCGAGGCGTTTACCGTCAGTGACCATCGATTGACGCTACAAGGAAAAGTGAAACTGAACGGCGGGCAGGATTCCGCGGAGGCGAAAAGCGGCGGAGCCATTATCCTCAGCCCGAGCGGGAGATATCTTATTGCCACCAATCGCGGTGCCGATAACCATTTGCTGGTATTAAAAATTGGTGGGGATGGGCTGCCAGGGGAGACGACGCGCTATGAGGCCGGCGGCATTGAGCCGCGTGCGCTCGCTTTCGATGCCACCGGCAACCATCTTTATGTCACGAACGTGTTCACCAATACCGTTACGCTGTTCGATTTCGATGATGAGACGGGCGAGTTGAAGGCCAAAGGTGAGGCGGCGACGATTTCTACGCCGACGGATATCAAGTTTTTTAATTGATGCCAATTATAACGCGCGGAGGAAATCGGGTCTGAGGCGTGGAGAAGGGGGATTGCGGGTGCTGATGATGGGGAATGGCTTGATAATAAATAATGGTGTCCCCGACTGGAATCGAACCAGTAACTAGCCCTTAGGAGGGGCTTGTTATATCCGTTTAACTACGGGGACGCTGCGGGCTGGCAACCGAAGCTGCCGAGGCATTATACCTTTTTTTACCCGCAGAATAAGCGCTTAGCGGCGCGTTTGCTCAATACCTCGCCAGTTAGCGCCGAAATTTCCTCGCCTAACCGACGGCGATCACGGTTTTTCCCCGCCGTGGCGCCGTTTTTCCTGTTGCTGACGCGCCGCCCGTTTTTGGGCGCTCAAATCGTTGCGGATCTGCGCATGGCTTATCAACGCAAAGATAAAGGTGCCGCCGATGATGTTGCCCGCCAGCGTCGGCAGGGCGAACGGATAGACGAATTCCTGCCACCCAATCGCGCCGTTGAACACCAGATAGAGGATCTCTACCGAACCGACCACGATATGGGTCAGATCGCAAATCGCCACCAGGTAGGTCATCAGCACGATCACCCAGATTTTCGCTCCGCCGGCGGCCGGGATCATCCATACCATGGTGGCGATGATCCAGCCGGCCAGGATGCCGTTGGCGAACATTTCTCCCGGCGTATGGCGCATCACCTCTTCGCCCAGGCTGATGAAGGCGCCGCGCGTTTCGGCGTCGAACAGCGGCATATGGGTAAACGCCAGCGCCGCCAGCCCGGTGCCGATCAGGTTGCCGAGCAGCACCACGCCCCACAGGCGCAGCAGGATCAGCAGGTTGCGCGGCGTGGGTTTGTGCATGATGGGCAATACCGCCGTGACGGTGTTTTCGGTAAACAGCTGCTGGCGCGCCATAATGACAATGATAAAACCGAAGGTGTAGCCGAGGTTCTCGATGAAAAAGCGGCTGGGATCGTCCGGCAAGCGGGCGTGGAAAATGCCTTTCGCCGCCAGCGAGGCGCCCATCGACAGCCCGGCGGCGATCGCCGACCACAGCAATGCCAGCCCGTCGCGCTCCAGCTCCTTTTCGCCTTCCATCCGGATCTGTTCATGCACCGCCGCCGCGCGCGACGGCAGATTCTCTTCCCTGACTTCGATTTCGCGCTTGCCCTGTTCCTGTTCTTCGCTCTCTACCCGCATCGTCTCATCCTGCTCGTGCTCCTGGCGTTGCTGTTCGTTCATGCTGTCGCTCCTGCTCAATAAGGGTGAGGTCACGTCATTAAGCGTAGTTGCCCGGCCTAAATGCGGCGAAATACAGAAAAAGGTAACAAGAGTTAAAATCCGCCGCTTTTTTCCGCGCATTCTTGATCCTGCTCGCCATATTGGCCCCTCGGCGCGCCCCCCGCGGGCTGCGTGTGGGGAAAGGCTTATGCTATGATTCGCTATCCCAAAGAAAAATATGAGTTCCCCGATGCTGGAAGCCAAAAGTCTGAGTTGCGTGCGTGATGAACGCATCCTGTTTAGCGAGCTAAGCTTTTCAGTTCAGCCGGGCGATATCATTCAGGTAGAGGGGCCGAACGGCGCGGGCAAGACCAGTTTGCTGCGCATCCTCGCCGGTCTGGCGCGGCCGGACGGCGGTGAGGTGTGCTGGCGCGGGCGTGACACGCTGCGCGCTCGCGCGGATTACCAGCAAGATTTGCTGTTTATCGGCCATCAACCGGGCATAAAAGCCGTATTGACACCCTTCGAAAACCTGCAGTTTTATCAGGCGGTGCGCGGCGCGGTCGAGCATCAGGCTATCTGGCGCGCGCTGGAGCAGGTGGGGTTGGTGGGCTACGAAGATCTGCCGGTGGCGCAGCTTTCCGCCGGGCAGCAGCGGCGCGTGGCGTTGGCGCGCCTGTGGCTCAGCGCGGCGCCGCTGTGGATCCTCGATGAGCCGCTAACGGCGATCGATAAACAGGGCGTGGCCGAGTTGATTAGCCTTTTTGAGCAACATGCGCAGCGGGGCGGCATGGTATTGTTGACCACCCATCAGGATTTGGCCGGCGTCAGCCAAACGGTGGGCAAAATTCGTTTGGCGGAACACGACGCGGGGAGTTTGTGATGTTTTTGACCCTGGTGCGTCGCGAACTGAAAATCGCCTGCCGTAAAGGTTCGGAGATCGTCAACCCGCTGTGGTTTTTCCTGATTGTGATCACGCTGTTCCCGTTGGGGATTGGCCCGGAGCCGCAGTTGCTGGCGCGCATTGCGCCGGGCATCGTATGGGTGGCGGCGCTGTTGGCCTCGCTGCTGTCGCTGGAGCGGCTGTTTCGCGACGATTTTCTCGATGGCTCGCTGGAGCAACTGTTGCTGCTGCCGACGCCGCTGCCGATGACGGTGCTGGGCAAAGTGTGTGCTCACTGGGTCGTGACGGGATTGCCGCTGCTGATCCTGTCGCCGCTGGTGGCGCTGCTGTTGTCGCTTGATATGCAAACCTGGCTGGCGGTGGCGGGTACGCTGCTGCTCGGCACGCCGACGCTGAGCCTGATCGGCGCTATCGGCGTGGGGCTGACCGTCGGCCTGCGCAAAGGGGGCGTGCTGCTCAGCCTGCTGGTGCTGCCGCTGTATATCCCGGTGCTGATCTTCGCCACCGGCGCGATCGACGCCGCCGCGATGGGCATGCCGATCGACGGTTACCTGGCGATACTCGGCGCGATGCTGGCGGGCAGCGTGACATTGGCGCCGTTTGCTGCCGCAGCGGCGCTGCGAGTGAGCGTGCACTAGCTAACAAATTGAATGAACAGACGGGGCAAGGCCGGCAAGAGCGTACCCCGCAGAAGATTTTCGCCGTTTCGAACGCTCGAGGCGGCCGACGCATAAAAATTACCGTGAGCACTGACGACAATGTGGAAATGGTTACATCAACTGGCGCGGCCTGAACGGCTGTATCATGTCTGCGGCCGCTTTATCCCCTGGCTGGGGCTGGCGGCGGCGGCCTGCCTGCTGCTTGGCTGGGCATGGGGCTTTGGCTTCGCGCCGAAGGATTATCAGCAGGGCGACAGCTTCCGCATCATTTATATTCACGTGCCGGCGGCCATGTGGTCGATGGGCATCTATGCCTCGATGGCGGTGGCGGCGTTTATCGGCCTGGTGTGGCAGATGAAAATGTCCGATACCGTGGTGGCGGCGATGGCGCCGATCGGCGCGGTGTTCACCTTTATCGCGCTGGTGACCGGCTCCGCCTGGGGCAAGCCGATGTGGGGCACCTGGTGGGTATGGGATGCGCGGCTGACCTCCGAGCTGGTGCTGCTGTTCCTTTATATGGGCGTCATCGCGCTGTATAACGCTTTCGAAGACCGCCGCCTGGCGGGCCGGGCCGCCGGCATTCTGGTGCTGGTGGGCGTGGTGAACATTCCGATCATCCATTTCTCCGTCGAATGGTGGAACACGCTGCATCAGGGCTCGACCAACATGCAGCAATCCATCGCGCCCAGCATGCGCACCCCGCTGCGCTGGGCGATCCTCGGCTACCTGCTGTTGTTCGTCACGCTGACGCTGATGCGCCTGCGCAATCTGATTCTGTTCCAGGAGCGCCAGCGCCCGTGGGTCGCCGGGCTGGTGAACAAGGAGCGTCAGTCATGAATGCCGCATTCGATTCCTGGCCGGCGTTTTTCGCCATGGGCGGTTATGCCTTCTATGTCTGGCTGGCGGTCGCCGCCACGCTGATTTCGCTGTTGGGGCTGGTGGCGCACACCGTCTGGCAGCGGCGGCAGTTGCTCGCCGAGATCGGCCGCCGTCAGGCGCGCGAGCGGAGCATTCGCCATGCGCAACAATCAAAACAAAAATCCGCCGCACCGCGGGAGAAATCATTGTGAATCCACGTCGTAAAAGCCGCCTTTATCTGGCGATCGTTGTGCTGATCGGTATTGCGCTGACCGCGACCCTGATGCTGTACGCGTTGCGCTCCAACATCGATCTGTTCTATACCCCGGGTGAGATCCTGCAGGGCAAGGGCGAAAATCATGAGAAGCCCGAGGTCGGCCAACGGCTGCGCATCGGCGGCATGGTGATGCCGGGCTCGGTGAAACGCGATCCCAATACGCTGCAGGTCAGCTTCAAGATTTACGACGCGCGCGGCGCGATCGGCGTGACCTACACCGGCATTCTGCCGGATCTGTTCCGCGAAGGGCAGGGTGTGGTGGCGCAGGGCGTGCTGGGCGAGGGCAACGTGGTCAACGCGCGCGAAGTGCTGGCCAAGCACGACGAGAAATATACGCCGCCGGAAGTGGCCGACGCGATGCAAGAGAATCACAAAGGGCCGGCGGAAGCGTATAACGCGCCGCAGGCGGAGGGCGCCAAGTCATGATGCCGGAACTGGGCAGTTTTCTGCTGTGCCTGGCGCTGGCGATCGCGCTGCTGCTGAGCATTTACCCGCAGTGGGGCGCGGCGCGGCAGGACAGCCGCATGATGGCGGTGGCCCGCCCGCTGACCTACGGCATGTTCGCGGCGATTGCGCTGGCGTTCCTGTGCCTGGTGCATGCCTTCGTGGTCAATGACTTTACCGTCGCCTACGTGGCCACCAACTCCAATACCCAACTGCCGGTGTATTACCGCATCGCCGCCACTTGGGGGGGCGCACGAAGGTTCGCTGCTGCTGTGGGTGCTGCTGCTGAGCTGCTGGTCGCTGGCGGTGGCGTTGTGCAGCCGGGCGATGCCGCAGGACGCGGTGGCGCGGGTGCTGTCGGTGATGGGCATGATCACCGCCGGCTTCCTGCTGTTCATCATCATGACCTCCAACCCGTTCACCCGCACGTTGCCTAACTTCCCGATCGACGGCAGCGATCTCAACCCGCTGCTGCAGGATATCGGCCTGATCTTCCACCCGCCGCTGCTGTACATGGGCTATGTCGGCTTCTCGGTCGCCTTCGCGTTCGCCATCGCCTCGCTGATGGCCGGCCGGCTCGACACCGCCTGGGCGCGCTGGTCGCGCCCGTGGACCACCGCCGCCTGGGTGTTCCTCACGCTGGGCATCGTGCTCGGATCGGCCTGGGCCTACTATGAGCTGGGCTGGGGCGGCTGGTGGTTCTGGGATCCGGTGGAGAACGCCTCCTTTATGCCGTGGCTGGCCGGCACCGCGCTGATGCATTCGCTGGCGGTGACCGAGAAACGCGGCACGTTCAAAGCCTGGACGGTATTGCTGGCGATCACCGCTTTCTCGCTGTGCCTGCTGGGCACCTTCCTGGTGCGCTCCGGCGTGCTGGTCTCGGTGCACTCCTTCGCCTCCGATCCGGCGCGCGGCATGTTTATTCTCGCCTATCTGGTGATCGTCATCGGCGGTTCGCTGCTGCTGTACGCGGTCAAGGGCGGCCAGGTGCGCAGCCGGGTGCAGCACGAGACTTTCTCGCGCGAGACCTTCCTGCTGGGCAATAACGTGTTGCTGATCGCCGCCATGCTGGTGGTGCTATTGGGCACGCTGCTGCCGCTGGTGCACAAACAGTTGGGGCTGGGCAGCATTTCGATCGGCGAGCCGTTCTTCAACACCATGTTCACCTGGCTGATGGCGCCGTTGGCGCTGCTGTTGGGCATCGGGCCGCTGGTGCGCTGGCGCCGCGATGAGCCGCGCAAGCTGTGGCGCCGCCTCGGCGTGGCGCTGCTGGTGACGCTGGTGCTGTCGATTCTGCTGCCGTGGCTGCTGCAGGACAGCATCGCCGGCATGACGGTGGTGGGCCTGATCATGGCGCTGTGGGTGATCATCCTGACGCTGATGGAGCTGCATGAGCGCGCCACCCACCGCCACGGTTTCTGGCGCGGTCTGCGGCAGCTGTCTCGCAGCCATTGGGGCATGGTGCTCGGCCACCTCGGCGTGGCGGTGACGGTGATCGGCATCGCCTTCAGCCAGAACTACAGCGTGGAGCGCGACGTGCGGATGAAGGCCGGCGACAGCGTGGATATCCACAATTATCACTTCGTGTTCCGCGACGTGCACGACATTCGCGGCCCGAACTACAGCGGCGGCGTCGGCATTATCGACGTGACGCGCAACGGCAAGCCGGAGGCGACGCTGCATGCGGAGAAACGCTACTACAGCGTGGCGCGTAGTATGATGACCGAGGCGGCGATCGACGGCGGGTTCAGCCGCGATCTGTACGCGGCGCTGGGCGAGGAGCTGGAAGACGGATCTTGGGCGGTGCGTCTGTATTACAAACCCTTCGTGCGCTGGATCTGGTTCGGCGGCGTCTTTATGGCGATCGGCGGCCTGCTGTGCATTCTCGACCCGCGTTATCGCATGAGCAAAAAGCTCAAGCGCGAAGGCAAGCTGGAGGCGCAATCATGAAGCGTAAGCTGCTGTTTATCCCATTGATACTTTTCCTGCTGTTGGTGGCGGCCCTGATGGTGCAGCTGACGCGCAACGCGGGCGGCGAAGATCCGACCATGCTGGAGTCGGCGCTGATCGGCAAACCGGTGCCGACCTTCAAGCTGGAATCGCTGGATCAGCCCGGCAAAACCTACGATCAGGCGGTGCTGCGCGACGGCAAGCCGATCTTGCTCAACGTCTGGGCCACCTGGTGCCCGACCTGCCGCGCGGAACATCAGTATCTCAATACGCTGGCGGCGCGCGGCGTACGGGTGGTCGGCCTGAACTATAAAGACGATCGCGCCAAGGCGGTGGCCTGGCTGAATTCCCTGGGCAATCCCTATGCGCTCAGCCTGTACGACGGCGACGGCATGCTGGGGTTGGATCTCGGGGTGTACGGCGCGCCTGAGACCTTTCTTATCGACGGCCAGGGGATCATTCGCTATCGCCACGCCGGCGACATGAATGAGCGCGTCTGGCAGCAGGAAGTGCTGCCGCTGTATAAAAAGTACGGGGGTGAGGCATGAGGTTGATTGTTCTGCTGTGCGCCGCGCTGCTGAGCTGGAGCGCCGCCGCGGCGATCGATACCTATCGCTTCAACTCCGTCGAGCAGGAGCAGCAGTATCGCGAGTTGACCGAACAGCTGCGCTGCCCGAAATGCCAGAACAACAGCATTGCCGATTCCAACGCCATTATCGCCGCCGACATGCGCACCAAAGTGTACGAGCTGATGATGCAGGGGCAAAGCAAGCAGCAGATCATCGATTACATGGTGGCGCGTTATGGCAACTTCGTCACCTACGAGCCGCCGGTAACGCCGGCGACGCTGATCTTGTGGATCGGCCCGCTGCTGTTCGTATTGATCGGCGGGGCGGTGGTGATCCTGCGCACCCGTCGCAAGCCCGAGGCGGCGGTGGACGATGCATTCTCCGAACGGGAACGGCAGCGCCTGGCGGCGCTGTTGCAAGAGACTGACAGGAAGAAACCCTAATGGCTTTTTGGCTGATTATTTGCGTGTTGCTGGCTGGCGCCGCCGCGTTGCTGGTGGTGCCGGCGATGCGCCACGGCAAGCAGAGCGCCGCCACGCGCGATGCGTTGAACAAGGCGTTTTATCAGGATCGCCTCAGCGAGTTGGAGCAGGATGAGCTGCAGGGCGTGGTAGCCGAGCGTCCGGAACTGGTCAAAGAGTTGCAACAGAACCTGTTGAACGACATCCCGGCCGAGCAGATGGCGCAGGCGAAACCGATCAACCGCTGGGCGCTGGTGCCGGGCGTGCTGTTATTGCTGGCGGTGACCGTTGGCTTTTATCTGAAAACCGGCGGGCTGGCGCAGGTGCTGGACTGGCGCATGGTGCAGGCGCAAATGCCGGAATTGCGCGAGCGCGTCGCCAATGAGCGCGCCAAACCGCTGAGCATGGAAGAGATTGCCCGTCTCGGGCTGGGGCTGCGCACCGCGCTGCAGCAGGACGATCGCAATATCAACGACTGGATGATGCTGGGGCGCGTCGGCATGGCGTTGAACAATGCCACTACCGCCACGCAGGCCTTTGCTCATGCTTATCAATTGGATCCGAATAGTCTGGAAGTGCGGCTCGGCTATGCCGAGGTCTTGACGCGATCCAACGATCCGGAGGATAACAAGCAGGCGACGCAGCTGTTGCGGCGCATGATCGCGGAAAACCACAGCGATCCGCGGGTGCTGAGCCTGCTGGCGTTCAATGCCTTCGAACAGGGCGATTTCAAACAGGCGATCGGCGCCTGGCAAGTGATGCTGCAGCTGCTGCCGGCTAACGATCCGCGCGCGGAAGTGATAAAGCGCAGTATTGCACAAGCAAAAGCCCAGGCCGGCGGAGAAACTGTTAAACTGAATGTGACTGTTTCACTGTCACCGCAGGCGGCGAAAGCCATGCCGCCGCAGGGGACGCTGGTTATCTCGGTGACCGACGGCGTCAGCCCGGTGCCGGTCGCGGTAAAACAATTGCCGTTGAGCCGTTTTCCGCTGTCTTTCTCTCTGGACGACAGCAACGCCATGATGCCCGAGCGTCTACTCTCGGCACAGCATCAGGTGCAGGTGCGTGTGCGCCTCTCACATGACGGATTGGCCACGCCGCAGCCGGGGGACTGGTTCGGCGAAAGCTCGCTGCAGACATTCAGCGGTAAAGAGCAGGTTAGCGTTCAGATAAACAAGCAGGTCCCTGAAAAATAAGACCGAACGTGTTTTTATGGAGAAAAATATGAACTTTCGCCTGACTGGGGTGGCATTCGCAGCGGCATTACTGGTGGGCTGTGCCAGCGCGCCAGACAATGAGCCGCAAGGGCGTTCCGATCCTCTGGAAGGATTTAACCGGACGATGTTCGACTTCAACTACAACGTCCTGGATCCTTATATTCTGCGTCCGGTAGCGGTGGCCTGGCGCGACTACGTGCCGATGCCGGCGCGTAACGGCATCAGCAACTTCACCTCCAACCTGGAAGAGCCGGCCAGCATGGTCAACGCCTTCCTCAAGGGCGATCCCTACCGCGGGATGATCCACTTCAACCGTTTCTTCCTGAACACCCTGCTTGGGATGGGCGGTCTGATCGACGTGGCCGGCATGGCCAACCCGAAACTGGCGCGCGAAGAACCGAACCGCTTCGGCAGTACGCTGGGCCATTACGATGTGGGTTACGGCCCGTACGTGATGTTGCCGGGCTACGGCAGCTTCACGCTGCGTGACGAAGGCGGCGACTTTGCGGATACGCTGTATCCGATGCTGAGCTACCTGACCTTCTGGATGTCGGCGGGCAAATGGGTGGTCGAGGGTATCGAAACCCGCGCTCAACTGCTGGATTCCGACGGCCTGCTGCGCAACTCTTCCGATCCTTATGTCATGGTGCGCGAGGCTTACTTCCAGCGCCACGATTTCATCGCCAACGGCGGCTCGCTCAAGCCGGAAGAGAACCCGAACGCCAAGGCGATTCAGGGCGAACTGGACGAGATCGACTCGCAGTAATCCCGGGCATTATGCCAATGAAAACCCGCCGTCAGGCGGGTTTTTTTTATGCCGGCGGCAAGCGGCAGGCAAAGAAAAAGCGCCCCAGGGGGCGCTTTGGCATCCATCTCAGGCGAGATTAGAAGCGGTAGTTGAAGTTGGCGCCGTACAGCCAGGCTTTACCCACCGAGTTGAAGGTGTAAGGGCCTTCGTTGATGGTGACTTTCTGGCCGTGCATGTAGGACACGCCGACATCAACCGAGGCGTCTTTGTTGAACGCATAGGTAGTACCGGCACTCAGCCAGAAACGGTCCTGATCGGGAATGGAGATCGAACGGTTTTGGGCGGGCACCGGACTGTCATCGAAGGCGATACCGGTCCGGAAGGTCCAGTTGTCGTCGTAGAAGTAGGTGGTGCCCAGCGCGATACGGTAGGCATCGCGGAAGCCTTCATGCTTCTCGAACAGGGTCTGGCCGTTGTTGCCGGTGGCTCTCAGCTCCTGGAACTGGCTCCAGCTGGTGTAAGCCAGGCTGTAGTGGATAGCCCACTGCGGCGCCACTTTGTTGTAACCGGACAGCTCCCACATTTCCGGCAGGTTCAGATCCAGAGAGCCCGGAATGGTGCTGCCGTTGGTGCCCAAAGGCAGGCCGAGGGAACCCAGAATTGGGTTATAGGCCGATGGCAGGCTGCTCTTGTAATCGCCGTCAAACTTGATTTTCACTTCGGAGCGATAGGTGAAGCCGTAACGGTTGTTTTCGTCCACTTCGTACAGAATGCCGGCGTTCCAGCCGTAACCCCATTTATCGCCTTTCAGATGCGAAATCTGGGTATCAGCCGGGATCTGTGATACCGGACCGGCCAGCTGCGGCGGTAATTGGCCGGAACCTGCGATCAGTTTCGGCAATTCACCGGCGTAGCGTTCCAGTTTGGCTTTGGCGTACACCGCATCGAAGCCCAGACCGAAGCTGAAGTGTTGATTCAGACGGTAGGCGCCGCTCAGGTTGAGGTTAACGGTAGTCAGATCGGTCTTACCGCCGTAAGCGCCGGCGGTATAACCGTCGTTGAATTCGGTCGCCAAACCGAAGTTGCTGGTGACCGAGCCGCCTACGGCGAACTGATCGTTAATCGGGTGAACATAATGCAGGTTCGGCACCCAGGCGACAGGGGCGATATTTTTGGAGTCCAGGCTGGCGCCGGAAGGCGATTTGCCGGTGATGTCAACGTCCGGGTCGATGAAGACTGCGCCGATGGACAGCTCGGGACGGGTATACATCATCAACAACGCCGGGTTGCGGCTTGCGGAAGCCGCCGTATCCGCCATGGCGCCTTCGCCAGAATACGAACGTCCTAAACCAGCTGATGAGAACTCATTCAGCTGGAATCCTGCGGCAGACACGTTTGAAGAAATAATTGCCACTGCAGCTGCGAGAGCTGATTTAGTCAATAGGTTTTTCTGGCTCATGACCAAAACCTCATTATGTGTTTATTATTTAAACTATTGTTACACGAAGTAACAAGGAGCGCGGGATTGTAGGGTCCGTTATCGTTCAGACAAATCAGACCAGTGGCTGAAGTATAGGTCTGACCTGTGAAATTGTTGCAAGTTTGTTTTTGAAATATTTCCAACCTGATATCAAAAAAGAGATCTGCTTAACAAAAAGACAGCGGTAAATAACAAAATTCTTACCGTTCCTTAGCAGACGCTCATTTTTATTTGTGATTTCCATCACTTAAAACACCCAGTAAAAGTAAGTGCTAGTGATTGCCGGCGTGGAAGCGTAAAATACCCGCAGAATTTTGTGGCTTTGTGCCGGTGAGTGAAACGGCAATTTGGGCTGATAACAGAGGCCCTTGAGGAGAACCAATCATGTCAGATGCAATTAATAAATGCAGCGCCCAGGAAACCGCCGCGTGTTGCTGCGTGGATGTCGGCACCGTGATGGATAACACCGATTGCACCGCGTCCTACAGCCAGGTGTTCGGTAATCAACAAGATGCGGAGGCGATGCTGGCGGCCCTGAGCGAAAAGGCGCGCGCGGTCGAGTCCGATCCTTGTGACATCAGCAGTAGCATTAAACCGGTTGACGGCGGCGTGCAGTTGGAGGCCGATTTCACCTTCGCCTGCCAGGCGGAAACCCTGATCTTCCAGCTCGGCCTGCGTTAATCCCCGCTTTACCCCCGGCGCCGCCTGCTGCGCGCCGGGAATTTCCTTCTCCGCCTCGTTCCCCATAGAAAGTGCGCCTGCTCGCAGTTTTGATCTCTGCCGGTTTGCCAAATGTAACCGTTTGGTTAACAATGACCTCATCAGGTCAGACCTCTTTCTGCCCATTGCGCTGACGTTATTTTCTTCAGGAGCATTTATGAGTAAGGCACTGCCGTTGGTGACCCGTCATGGTGACCGCATTGCGATTGTGAATGGACTGCGTACCCCCTTTGCCAAACAGGCGACTGCCTATCACGGCATTCCGGCGGTGGATTTAGGGAAAACGGCGGTGAGCGAGCTATTGGCGCGCAGCGGCATCGATCCGCAACTGATCGAACAGCTGGTGTTCGGCCAGGTGGTGCAAATGCCTGAGGCGCCGAACATCGCGCGTGAAATCGTGCTTGGCACCGGCATGAGCGTTCATACCGACGCTTACAGCGTGTCGCGCGCCTGCGCCACCAGCTTCCAGGCGATCGCCAACGTGGCGGAGAGCATCATGGCCGGCAGCATCAGCGTCGGCATCGCCGGCGGGGCGGACTCTTCTTCCGTCTTGCCGATCGGGGTCAGCAAGGCGTTGGCGCGCACGCTGGTGGACGTCAACAAGGCGCGCACGCTGTCGCAGCGTCTCAAACTGTTCAGCCGGCTGAAATTCCGCGATCTGATGCCGGTGCCGCCGGCGGTGGCGGAGTATTCCACCGGTCTGCGCATGGGCGATACCGCTGAGCAGATGGCGAAAAGCCACGGCATCACCCGCGAAGCGCAGGATGCGCTGGCGCACCGTTCCCACGAACTGGCGGCCAGAGCCTGGCGTGAGGGGTGGCTGCGCGATGAGGTGATGACGGCCTACGTGCCGCCTTACCGCGCGCAGCTTTCCGAAGACAACAATATCCGCAAAGACTCCAGCCTGGCTTCCTACGCCAAGCTGAAACCGGCGTTCGATCGCAAGCATGGCAGCGTCACCGCGGCCAACAGCACGCCGTTGACCGACGGCGCGGCGGCGGTATTGATGATGAGCGAATCGCGCGCCAAAGCGCTGGGGCTGCAGCCGCTCGGCTATCTGCGCAGTTTCGCCTTCGCCGCCATCGACGTGTGGGAAGACATGCTGCTGGGGCCTTCTTACGCCACGCCGCTGGCGCTGGATCGCGCCGGCATCGGTCTGGCCGATCTGACGCTCATCGACATGCATGAAGCTTTCGCCGCGCAAACGCTGGCTAACCTGAAGATGTTCGCCAGCGAAGCGTTCGCCCGCGAGAAGCTTGGCCGCAGCCAGGCGATCGGCGAGGTGGACATGGACAAATTCAACGTCTTGGGCGGTTCCATCGCCTATGGCCACCCGTTCGCCGCCACCGGCGCGCGCATGATCACCCAGACGCTGCGCGAGCTGAAACGCCGCGGCGGCGGGTTGGGCCTGACCACCGCCTGCGCCGCCGGCGGGTTAGGCGCCGCGATGATCGTGGAGGTGGAATAATGAGTGCCGAAAACGCATTGCACGAACAGCGGGCCAAACCGTCGGCCTTTCAGCTGACGATTCGCCCCGACAATATCGGCGTGATCACCATCGACGTGCCGGGCGACAAGGTCAATACACTCAAGGCCGAGTTCGTCGAACAGGTGAATGACGTGCTGATCCGGGCGCAGCAGCATACCGCGCTGGAAGGGCTGGTGATCGTTTCCGGCAAGCCGGACTCGTTTATCGCCGGCGCCGACATCACCATGATCGCCGCCTGCACCAGCGCCAAAGAGGCGGAAACGCTGGCCAAGAAAGGGCAGAGCACGCTGGCGCAGATCGCCGCGTTCCCGGTGCCGGTGGTGGCCGCCATCCACGGCGCCTGCCTTGGCGGCGGCCTGGAGTTGGCGCTGGCCTGCCACGGCCGCGTCTGTTCGCTGGATGACAAAACCGCGCTCGGTCTGCCGGAAGTGCAGCTGGGCCTGCTGCCGGGCTCTGGCGGCACTCAGCGCCTGCCGCGCCTGATCGGCGCCGCCAAGGCGCTGGACATGATCCTGACCGGCAAGCACATTCGCGCCCGCCAGGCGCTGCGCATGGGGCTGGTGGACGACGCCGTGCCGCAGTCGATCCTGTTGCAGACCGCCATCGAGCGGGTGAAACAGGGCTGGAAGCATCAGCGCGAGCTGCCGTGGCAGGATCGCCTGCTCAATGGCCCGCTGGGCAGAAATCTGTTGTTCAGCATCGTGCGCAAAAAAACGCTGGCGAAAACCCACGGCAACTACCCGGCGGCGGAGCGCATTATTCAGGTGGTGCGCACCGGGCTGGATCACGGCAGCGCCAGCGGTTATGAGGCCGAAGCGCGCGCCTTTGGCGAGCTGGCGATGACGCCTCAGTCGGCGGCGTTGCGCAGCCTGTTCTTCGCCTCCACCGCGCTGAAAAAAGAGCGGGGCGGCAATGCCAAGCCGCATGCCCTGCATCGCGTCGGCATTCTCGGCGGCGGCCTGATGGGCGGCGGCATCGCCTGTGTCACCGCCACGCGCGGCGGTTTGCCGGTTCGCATCAAAGACATCAATGAAACCGGCATCAATCACGCGCTGAAATACAGCTGGGATGTGCTCGGCAAACGGGTACGCAGCAAGCGCATGCGCCCGGCGGAGCGGCAAAAACAGATGATGCTGATCTCCGGCTCTACCGATTACACCGGCTTTGAGCAGGCGGATATCGTGGTCGAGGCGGTGTTTGAGGATCTGGCGCTGAAACAGCAGATGGTGGCCGAGGTCGAAGCAAACTGCGCGCCGCATACCGTGTTCGCCTCCAACACCTCTTCGCTGCCTATCGGCCACATCGCCGAAAAGGCGCAGCGGCCGCAGCAGGTGATTGGTCTGCACTACTTCAGCCCGGTGGATAAAATGCCGCTGGTGGAAGTGATCCCGCACGCCGGCACCAGCGAAGAGACCATCGCCACCACCGTGGCGCTGGCGCACAAGCAGGGCAAGACCGCCATCGTGGTGGGCGACAGCGCCGGTTTTTACGTCAACCGCATCCTGGCGCCGTACATCAACGAAGCGGCGCGCTGCCTGCTGGAAGGCGAGCCGATGGAGTCGCTGGACAAGGCGCTGGTGGACTTCGGTTTCCCGGTCGGCCCGATTACCCTGCTGGATGAAGTGGGCATCGACGTTGGCACCAAAATCATTCCCGTGCTGGTCGAGGCGCTGGGGCCGCGTTTCGCCGCGCCGGCTGCGTTCGATGCGGTGCTGAAGGACGGGCGTAAAGGGCGCAAGAACGGCCGCGGCTTCTATCTCTACCCGAGCGAAGGGCAGCAGCGGCAGCGGCGTAAACGTGCGGATACCTCATTGTATACGTTGCTCGGCGTCACGCCGAAGTCGCACATGCTGCCGGCGACCGTCGCCCAGCGCTGCGTGATGATGATGCTGAACGAAGCGGCGCGCTGCCTGGATGAAGGCGTGATCCGCAGCGCGCGCGACGGCGATATCGGTGCGGTGTTCGGCATCGGCTTCCCGCCGTTCCTCGGCGGCCCGTTCCGCTATATGGACGAGCTCGGCGCCGAAAAAGTGGTGAAAACGTTGGAATACCTGCGCCAGCAGCACGGCGAGCACTTTGCGCCGTGCGAACGCTTGCAGCGCATGGCGCAGCAGGGCGAGCGTTTTTACCCGCAGGGGAGCTGAACGCAGGACGGCCCGATTTGCACTATAGTTGCAACAGGGTCGCGTTGTGATCGCCATCACTCCTTGCAACAGCGTCAGCCGGTGAGGCTGTACAGCAAGGCGCAGGCAGCGGTAAGTTAGCTTGACCGTCATCAATAAATTTCATGGCGGCAAGGTTAAAATTTAACCCGTTGAATTGATTGTTCTGTGAGCAATCGAGGTTTGCCAGGGGAGGGTTGCTGTAAAAAACAGCATTTTCTTTAGGCAAACTTTCAGGCAAAATGCCCGGCCGCCATAAAGAGACGGCGCGTTATCGTTTTAAAGCTTTGGCTTTGGGTTGGAAAACTCGGCGGTACAGCACGCACGGCGTTTCTGTATAGCGTTACTTTGTCAACAACAGCGGTGCAATATGCAAGTTTTGATTATGCGTCACGGAGAGGCGGCGCTCGAGGCAGCCAGCGATGCGGTAAGGCCCCTTACCCTGTGTGGCCGCGACGAGTCCCGTCAGATGGCGGCCTGGTTGAACACCAAGTCTGTGGATATTGAACGCGTGCTGGTCAGCCCCTATCTGCGGGCCGAACAGACGCTGGCGACGGTGCGTGAAGCCTTGACGCTGCCGGAGGGCGAAGAAGTGCTGCCCGAGCTGACGCCGGGCGGCAACGCCGAACAGGTCGGCAGCTATCTTCAGGCGCTGGCGATGCAAGGGGTGAGCTCGGTGCTGATCGTGTCGCACCTGCCGCTGGTGGGGTATCTGGTGGCTGAACTGTGCCCGGGCGAGTGCCCGCCGATGTTCGCGACCTCGGCGATTGCCAACGTCGATCTGCCGGCCGACGGCAGCTACGGCAAGTTTGAATGGCAGGTCAGCCCGTCGCAGGTGATGGCCAAAGTGTGAACCGCGGATGCGGTGCGGAATAAACTCAGGGCGATGTCTGACATCGCCCTGAGTCGTTTTTGCAGGAACTACTCGGCCAGTTCCACCAACAGCAGGATGGCGGCGTTGCCGCCCCATTCCTTCGGCGCCTGGTGGAACGCCAGCACGTCGGGATGCTGCGCCAGCCACAGCGGCGTTTGCTGTTTGAGGATGTGCTTGCCGTGCCCGTGCATCACGCAGGCGCAGTGCACGTGCTCGCGTTTGCAGGCGGCGATCAGCGCCCCCAGCTCCTGCTTGGCCTGCAGCTGGGTCAGGCCGTGCAAATCAAGAAACAGTTCCGGCGAATAATCGCCGCGTCGCAGCTTCTTCAGCTCATACGGGCTGCTGCCGGGGCGCACGTAGCGCGTCGGGCCTTCCTCTTCCAACTGCGGCTGGTATTCATCTGAAAAATAATAGCTGGCATCGACCTGCTCCTGCAGCAATCGCTGCGGCGCAATCTGTTTGACCTTGGGCTTCGGCGGGCGGTGGACGATGGTGTCCTGGCGCAGCTTTTTCGCGCCCGCCACCGACTCTCTGAAGAGCTGTTGTTCGTCTTTGCTCAGAGGGGGCTTGTTCTTCATGCTTCATTCACCGGAAATCGTTTATTTCGCTAGTTTACCTTGTGAATGAGCGCTGTCGACGCAAAACTCGGGCCAGAGTGAAAAGCGCGAGGGGCAAGCGTGATTTGTCGCGGGCTTCATGGCAAACTATGCGGCTAAATCATGAAACACAGCGCCTGCCGGAGGGCAAATTGGACAAAATTTTCGTCGACGAAGCAGTGAACGAACTGCACACCATTCAAGATATGCTGCGCTGGACGGTAAGCCGCTTCAACGCCGCCAATATCTATTATGGTCACGGAACCGATAATCCGTGGGACGAAGCGGTGCAATTGGTGCTGCCAAGCCTGTTCCTGCCGTTGGACATTCCGGAGGATATGCACACCGCCCGTCTGACTTCCAGCGAGCGCCATCGCATCGTTGAGCGCGTGATCCGCCGCGTCAACGAACGCATCCCGGTCGCTTACCTGACCAACAAGGCCTGGTTCTGCGGCATGGAATTCTACGTCGACGAGCGCGTGCTGGTGCCGCGTTCGCCGATCGGCGAGCTGATCAACGATCGTTTCAGCGCGCTGATCCCGCACCCGCCGCGCCATATCCTCGACATGTGCACCGGCAGCGGCTGCATCGCCATCGCCTGCGGCTACGCTTTCCCGGAAGCGGAAGTGGACGCGGTGGACATCTCCAGCGAAGTGCTGGCGGTAACCGAGCGCAATATTCAGGCGCACGGCGTCGAACATCAGGTGATCCCGATCCGTTCCGATCTGTTCCGCGATGTTCCCGCGATCCAGTACGATCTGATCGTCACCAACCCGCCGTACGTCGATGCGGAAGACATGTCGGATCTGCCGCAGGAGTTCCGCTTTGAGCCGGAACTGGGCCTGGCGGCGGGCAGCGATGGCCTGAAGCTGGTGCGCCGCATCCTGGCCTGCGCGCCGGACTACCTGACCGACGACGGCGTGCTGATTTGTGAAGTGGGCAACAGCATGGTACATCTGATGGAACAATATCCGGACATTCCGTTCACCTGGCTGGAGTTCGAAAACGGCGGCGACGGCGTGTTCATGCTGACCAAACAGCAGTTGGTGGATTGCAAGGAACACTTCAGCCTCTATCGCAGCTAAGCCGCATTTCCAAGGCCCGTATGGCGGGCCTCATAACGATAAAAGACTAACGGTAAGGAGCCGTGATGGCAGGAAACAGTATTGGGCAGATTTTCCGCGTCACCACCTTCGGTGAATCTCACGGGGTGGCGCTGGGTTGTATCGTCGACGGCGTGCCGCCAGGCATCCCGCTTACCGAAGCCGATTTGCAACACGATCTGGACCGCCGTCGTCCGGGCACCTCGCGTTACACCACCCAGCGTCGCGAACCGGATCAGGTGCGTATTCTCTCCGGCGTATTCGAAGGCGTGACCACCGGTACCAGCATCGGTCTGATCATTGAAAACACCGATCAGCGCTCGCAAGACTACAGCGCCATCAAAGACGTGTTCCGTCCGGGGCATGCCGACTACACCTACGAACAGAAATACGGTCTGCGCGACTATCGTGGCGGCGGCCGCTCTTCGGCGCGTGAAACCGCCATGCGCGTCGCGGCGGGCGCTATCGCCAAGAAATACCTGCAGCAGAAGTTCGGCGTGCAGGTGCGCGGCTATCTGGCGCAGATCGGCGACGTGACCTGTGAGCTGAAAGACTGGGATCAGGTCGAGCAGAACCCGTTCTTCTGCCCGGATCCGGACAAGCTGGAAGCGCTGGACGAACTGATGCGCGCGCTGAAAAAAGAGGGCGACTCCATCGGCGCCAAGGTCAGCGTGATCGCTGAAAACGTGCCGGTTGGCCTGGGTGAGCCGGTGTTTGACCGCCTCGACGCCGATCTGGCGCACGCGCTGATGAGCATCAACGCGGTGAAAGGCGTGGAGATCGGCGACGGGTTCGCCGTGGTGACCAAACGCGGCAGCGAAAACCGCGATGAAATCACCCCGGAAGGCTTCCAGAGCAACCATGCCGGCGGCATTCTCGGCGGCATCAGCAGCGGCCAACCGGTGATCGCGCATCTGGCGCTGAAACCGACCTCCAGCATCATGGTGCCGGGGCGCACCATCAATCGCCAGGGCGAAGCGGTGGAAATGGTGACCCGCGGTCGCCACGATCCGTGCGTGGGCATCCGCGCCGTGCCGATCGCCGAAGCGATGATGGCGATCGTGTTGATGGATCACCTGCTGCGCCAGCGTGCGCAAAACGGTGATGTGGTTTCCGACGTGCCGCGCTGGTAATCGCCATGAAAAACTGGATGTTGGGCCTGCTGGCCCTGACGGCCTCCGCTTCCGCCATGGCGCTGACGCCGTGGCAGAAAATCGACCATCCGGTGGCCGGCGCGCCGCAGGCGGTGGGCGGTTTCGCCAACGGTTGCGTCATCGGCGCGCAGCCGCTGCCGCTGAACTCACCGAACTACCAGGTGATGCGTACCGACCAGCGCCGCTATTTTGGCCACCCGGATCTGCTGGCGTTCATTCAGCGTCTCAGCAGCCAGGCGAATCAGAAAGCGCTGGGCACGGTGCTGATCGGCGACATGGCGATGCCGGCCGGCGGGCGCTTCAGCAGCGGCCACGCCAGCCACCAGTCGGGGCTCGATGTCGACATCTGGCTGCAGTTGCCGCGCCAACGCTGGAGCGCGCAGCAATTGCTGAAGCCGCAGCCGATCGACCTGGTGTCGGGCGACGGCAAGCAGGTGGTGGCGCGCCAATGGCAACCGCAAATTGAGTCGCTGATTAAGCTGGCGGCACAGGATGCGGAGGTGACGCGCATCTTCGTCAATCCGGCGATCAAGCAGCGCCTGTGCCTGGATGCCGGCGCCGATCGGGCCTGGTTGCACAAGGTGCGGCCGTGGTTCGGCCACCGTGCGCACATGCACGTGCGTCTGCGTTGTCCGGCCGGCAGCCTGGAGTGCCAGGAGCAGGATACGCCGCCGCCGGGCGACGGCTGCGGCGCCGAACTGGCGAGCTGGTTCGTACCGCATCAGCCGAACGCGAAGCCGGGCAAACCCGTGCCGCCGCCGTTACCGCCGACCTGTCAGGCATTGCTGGATCACCATTTCTCAGCGGAATAACACATGGACTGGTTCGTCATTGGCCCCGAGATGCTCGGGGTGTTGTTTGCGGTAGCGCTGCTGGCGGGGTTTATCGACTCCATTGCCGGCGGCGGCGGGTTGCTGACGGTGCCGGCCCTGCTGGCGGTGGGGGTTCCTCCGGCGCAGGCGCTGGCGACCAATAAGTTGCAGTCGGTCGGCGGCTCCTTCTCCGCCAGTCTGTACTTCATTCGTCGGCGAGCGGTGAATCTCAACGACCAGAAGCTGACGATTTTTCTGACGCTGATCGGCTCGATCGCCGGCGCCATTTTGGTGCAGCATATGCGCGCCGATTTGCTGCGGCAGATGTTGCCGCTGCTGGTGATCGGCATCGGTCTCTATTTCTTGTTGATGCCGCGACTGGGGGAGGAAGATCGTCAACGCCGCCTTGGCGCCTTGCCGTTCGGGCTGGTGGCCGGTGGTTGCGTCGGGTTTTACGACGGCTTTTTCGGCCCCGGCGCCGGTTCATTCTACGCGTTGGCCTACGTGACGCTGTGCGGTTTCAACCTCGCCAAGTCCACGGCGCACGCCAAAGTGCTGAACTTTACCTCCAACGTCGGCGGGTTGGCGCTGTTCATCATCGGCGGCAAGGTGGTGTGGAGCATCGGTCTGGTGATGTTGGTGGGGCAGGTGCTGGGGGCGCGTCTGGGCGCGCACATGGTGCTGACCCGCGGCCAGAAATTGATTCGGCCGATGATCGTGATCGTTTCGCTGGTGATGAGCCTCAAGCTGCTGTACGACAATCACGGCGCGGAAATTCAGCAGTGGTTGACCGCCTTGATGCACGGTTAAAGATGAAAAGGGGGCGTTGCTTACGCGCCCTGTCTTATCGGGTATAATGGCCTCTTTATTTTTGTGGTTATAGAGTTTTTATGTCAGACACGCAGACCCGTCATCGCTATGAACAGCTGATCGAGATCTTCAATCGCTGCTTCAGCGATGACTACAACACTCGCCTGGTGAAGGGCGACGACGAACCCATTTACCTGCCGGCCGACGATGAACTGCCGTATCACCGCATCGTGTTCGCCCACGGTTTTTACGCCAGCGGCCTGCACGAAATCTCGCACTGGTGCATCGCCGGTGAAGCGCGCCGTCAATTGGTGGACTTCGGTTATTGGTATTGCCCGGACGGGCGCGACGCGCAGACCCAGAGCGAATTCGAAGCCGTGGAGATAAAACCACAGGCGCTGGAATGGATGTTCTGTGTGGCGGCCGGTTTCCCGTTTAACGTCAGCTGCGACAACCTGAATGGCGACTGCGAGCCGGATCGCATTGCGTTCCAACGCAAGGTGCGCGACCGGGTATTGACGCTGCTGGAGCAGGGAATACCCACAAGGCCTGCGCGCTTTATTCAGGCGCTGCAATCGTTCTACAATACGCCACCGTTGGCGGCCGAGCATTTTCCGTACCCGGAAGATCTCAACTGACGCCACAGTCCGTTATTTAATGAGGAAATTTGATGATCGCAGAATTTGAAGCGCGCATTTTGGCGCTGATTGATGACATGGTAGAGCACGCCAGCGATGATGAACTGTTTGCCGGTGGCTACCTGCGCGGTCATCTGACGCTGGCGGTGGCCGAAGCGGAAGAGCAGGGCGAACACACCGCTGAAGCGCTGAAAGCGCGGGTGGAGGAGAGCCTGCACAAGGCGATCGCCGCCGGTGAACTTTCGCCGCCGGATCAGATCCTGGTGCGCGGCATGTGGGAAAACCTCTATCAGGCTGCCACCCCTGCCGCCTGACCGCTATGCCGGGGCGCGATCGCCGCGCCCCTCCGGGTTGATTAAACCGCACGTCCCTTCAGTAATTTCCGCACCCACATCCGATTCGGATTCAACGCCGCCAGCAGGCGCGCATCGCCCGGCAACGGCTCGCCGAACAGCTGCGCCGCCAAAATTTCCGCCGCCAGCGGCGCCGAGCTCAGCCCGCGCGAGCCTAATCCGCCGATAGCGAACAGGCCGGGATAGACCGGCGCATCGGCGACGGTTTCGCCGCGCTGATTTTGCCGCTGCAAATCCTGATACTGCGTCAGCGTGGCCTGATAGTCCGGCAGCGCGCCGACCATCGGCAGATGATCGCGGGTGGCGCTGCGCACGCCGCAGCGCGCCTGGCGTGCGCTGACGTCCACCTGCTGCGGCCAGGCCTGCTCCGGCAGGCAGCGCAGCAGGCGCTCGCGGTTTTCCTGTTGCTCCTGCTCGCGGTAGTCGGTGGCAATGTCGCCGCGCTGATAGCTGGCGCCAATGCAGTGCTGGCCGTTGTTGGCATTAATCGGCGTCAGGTAGCCGTCGTAGCACAAGACTTGCTTCAGTTGACCGAGGGCCGGCGAGGTCGGGATATGCGACACCTGCCCGCGTACCGAATACAGCGGCAGGGCTTCCGTCGGCGCCAGCTCGGCCAACCGATGGCCGTTGGCCAGGATCACCGTCGCATGGCGCCGGCTGTCGCCGTTGGCGAAATCGATGCGCCAGCCGTTTTCTTCCTGCGTCAGCATCTTTGCATCGTGCCGGTAGCGGCAGACCAAGCCCTGGCGCTGCGCCAGCGCGATAGCGCCGCGCGTCAGCTCGGCCGGGCACAGCCAGCCGCCTAGCGGGTAGGTGATGCCGCCAAAGCCGGTATCGACGCCGCAGCGTTCGCTGAGCGTCTCGCGGTCGGCCGCCATCGCCAAGGCCTGCGGCCAGTCGGTTTTCAGCATATTGGCGATCTTGGCGCTGCTCTTTTCGTCATAGGCCAACTGGCTGACGCCGCACCACTGGTGATCGAAGGCGACGCCTTGTTGCAACAGGGCGTCGTATTGGCGGCGGGCGAAGGGAAACGCGGCGCTGAAGAAACTCTCCAGCGCGTCGCCGCTGCCGTTCAGCAAAGGATAAATCGCGCCCTGGCGGTTGCCGGATGCGCCTTCGGCCGCCTGTTCATCGGCGCAGTACAGCGTGACGGTGGCGCCGCGCCGCAGCAAGGCCAGCGCAGTGAGCGCGCTGGCGACGCCGCCGCCGATCAGGGCGATGTCGGCGGTGTTGTCCGCCGCCGGGCGTCGATACCAGGGCGCTGGGTGTGCGGCGGGCTGCGCATCGGCCGGGAGCTCGCCGGCGAGCATTTCACGTTTTTGGCCGAAGCCTTTGCAGCGGTTGACCTGAAAACCGGCCTGCTGCAAGCCGCGGCGCACGAAGCCGGCGGCGGTAAAGGTGGCGAAGCTGCCTCCCGGCCGGGCGAAACGCGCCATGGCGGCGAACAGTTGATCGGTCCACATGTCGGGATTTTTTGCCGGCGCGAAGCCGTCGAGGAACCAGGCATCCACCTGGTTATTCATGCTGGCGTCAAACTGCGGCAGCAAATCGTTGACGTCGCCGAACCACAGATCGAGCGTAATGCGGCCTTCGGCTAACAGCAGGCGATGGCAACCCGGCAACGGCAGCGGCCATTGGGCGCGTAGTTCGTCGGCGTAAGGCGCCAGCTCCGGCCAGCGCGCATGCGCCGCCGCTAGGTCAGCCTGCTGCAGGGGAAATTTTTCGAAGCTGATAAAGTGCAGGCGCTGCAGCGTTGCGTCCGGCTCGGCCTGGCGAAAGCCGGCGAAGGCCTGCCATAGCGTGAGGAAATTGAGCCCGGTGCCAAACCCGGTTTCCGCCACGACAAACAGCGAGCGCGGGTGGACGGCGAAACGCTGCGGCAGCCGATTGCCGTGCAGGAAGACATAACGGGTTTCTTCCAGCCCATCCTGATTGGAAAAATAGACGTCATCAAACTGTTTCGAAACAGGTGTACCCTGTTCGTTCCAGGTTAGCGTTGCGGTTTGGATGGGGGCATGGTTCACGGTCAATGGCTCGAAATTCAAGGGATGCCGCGAATTCTAACGGCGCTGGCGCCTTGGCGCAAACTGGACAACAATAAAGCTGAAAAACGCTGATCGGACTTGTTCGGCTTACATCTGTACGCTAAAGTGCGATGCAAAATCCCGTAGGTAAATAGTGGAAGAGGTATTGAATGAAACGTGCAGTGATTACTGGCCTGGGAGTTGTCTCCAGCATTGGTAATAACCAGCAGGAGGTCCTGGCGAGCCTGCAGGAAGGACGTTCTGGGATCACTTTCTCCCAGGAACTGAAAGATTCCGGCATGCGTAGTCACGTATGGGGGCAAGTTAAGCTCGACACGACCGGCCTGATCGACCGCAAGGCGGTGCGTTTCATGAGCGATGCTTCCATTTATGCCTTCCTGGCGATGCAAGAAGCGATCGCGTCTTCCGGTTTGAAGGAAGAAGAGTATCAAAACAACCCGCGCGTAGGCCTGATCGCCGGTTCCGGCGGCGGTTCTCCGCGCTTCCAGGTGTTCGGCGCCGATGCGATGCGCAGCCCACGCGGCTTGAAAGCGGTTGGCCCGTACGTGGTCACCAAAGCCATGGCTTCCGGCGTTTCCGCCTGCCTGGCGACGCCATTCAAAATCCACGGCGTGAACTACTCCATCAGCTCCGCTTGCGCGACCTCCGCACACTGCATCGGCAACGCGGTTGAGCAAATCCAGCTGGGCAAACAGGACATCGTGTTCGCCGGCGGCGGCGAAGAGCTGTGCTGGGAAATGGCCTGCGAGTTCGATGCGATGGGCGCGCTGTCCACCAAGTACAACGACACGCCGGAAAAAGCCTCCCGCACCTACGACGCCGATCGTGACGGTTTCGTCATCGCCGGCGGCGGCGGCATGGTGGTGGTTGAAGAACTGGAGCACGCGCTGGCGCGCGGCGCGCACATCTACGCAGAAATCGTCGGCTACGGCGCAACGTCTGACGGCGCCGACATGGTTGCACCTTCGGGCGAAGGCGCAGTGCGCTGCATGAAGATGGCGATGCAGGATCTGGACGCGCCGATCGACTACATCAACGTGCACGGCACCTCCACACCGGTGGGCGACGTGAAAGAACTGGGCGCCATTCGCGAAGTGTTCGGCGACAATACCCCGGCTATCTCCTCCACCAAGGCGATGACCGGTCACTCGCTGGGCGCCGCGGGCGTGCAGGAAGCGATCTACAGCCTGTTGATGCTGGAGCACGGCTTTATCGCACCGAGCATCAACATCGAAACGCTGGATGAGCAGGCGGTCGGCATGAACATCGTGACTCAGCCGACTCAGCGCGAGCTGACCACCGTGATGTCCAACAGCTTCGGCTTCGGCGGCACCAACGCCACCCTGGTGATGCGCAAACTGGCGAAATAATCCCGCCTGAGCCTCACCTCGCCATCAAGCCCGCGTTTTCGCGGGCTTTTTATTGCTCAAAGCCCACTTGCCGGGCGCTCGGAGTTTTCCCAAATCACATCCCCTGACACATCATTACCTCGCCATTACACGCGTTGGGCATACAATAGCCTGGTAGCGTGATTATCGCTCGGCGTAGCTTTATAAAGTGATCGAACATTGAGGCAAGAAGTATGAAAAAGTTAATTGCGGTTGGGTTACTGTCGGCCGTGTTGGCCGGATGCGCCACCGATTCTCCCTGCGTACCGGTCTACGATGACCAGGGGCGTCTGGTGCATACCAACACCTGTATGAAGGGCACCACTCAGGATAACTGGGAAACCGCGGGCGCGATCGCCGGCGGCGCGGCGGCGGTTGCCGGTCTGACCCTCGGCATCATCGCGCTGACCAAGTGATCGGTGCGGAACAGGACTAAGCCCGGCCATGGCGTGCCGGGCTTTTTTTATCTCACTGCACCAAAAACGCTTTGAACTGCGGCGTCATCACGGCGCTGAAACCGTCGTCGGTTTTACTGATCAGGTAGACCGCCAGCCCTTTCTCTTCCGCGAGCTGCAACGCTTTCTCCGTGCCCAGCACCATCAGACCGGTATCCCAGCCGTCGGCCTCGAGCGCGGTCGGGGCGATCACCGTGGCGGAAACCAGCCGGTGGTTGATCGGCCTGCCGGTGGTCGGATCGATGACATGGGAGTAGCGCTGGCCGTTTTGTTCAAAGTAGTTGCGGTAGCTGCCGGCGGTGCTGATGCCGTAACCGTGCAGATCAACCAGCGCCTGCACCGCATTTTCACGATCGGTCGGCTTTTGGATCGCCACCCGCCAGGGTTTGCCCTGGCCGTTGACGCCGCGCGAAGAGACCGCGCCACCGACCGATACCAGGTAGTTGGTAATGCCGTTGCGGTTCATCAGGCGCACCAACTCATCCGCGCCATAGCCTTCGCCCAGCGTTGAGAGATCGACATACATATCCGGCAGATCTTTTTGCAGCCACTCCCCGCGGTTGTCGCTGATCAGCTTCAGGTGCTGCAGGCCGGTGCGCTGCTTCGCCGCGTCGATCTGCGCCTGTTCCGGCACCTTGACCGGATGTTTGTCTGGGCCGAATCCCCACAGGTTCACCAGCGGGCCGACGGTGATATCCATGGCGCCGCCGGTATCGCGGCCGATGCGTTGAGCCATCAACACGATGTCCGCCATGCCGCGTGGGATCGGCTGCGCCCCGAGGCTGGCGCTGCGGTTAAACCGCGACAGCACCGAATCGGCGCGGTAGGTAGAGATATCGTCGTTGGCCCGTTCGAGCACCGTGTCGATCTGCCGCTGCAGCTCTTGTTTGCCGATCGCGACGTCACCGCTGACCTTAACGCTGTAGAAGGTGCCCATGGTCTTGCCGTCGATATCGATTTGCGGGCGGGAGGAGGAGGCATTGTCGCAGGCGGCGAGCAGGGCGCATAAGGCGCTCAGCAACGCCCCTTTGGCGAACAGGGAAGCCATAACATGTCCTTTGAAAACGAGAAAGCCGCTACAAATAAAGTAAAGCGCGGCAAATGAAAAGCGGATAAAGGTAAAATAGCATTTTGCTGGCGCTGAAGCCGCGTCTGAGCTAACGTCTGCCCATTCTTTTCGGTGAGGTTCACGCAGCCACCATGAGTTCAACCGCCATTTCTCGGCTTATCCACCCCTTTATCAAAGATCGCTTCTTGCATGCATTGCTGCTGGCCGGCGTGGCGATGTTCGCTTTTCATCCGCAACCGCTGACAGCGCTGGGTGGTTTTATCGACGGCCGTACCCTCATCACCCTGTTGGGGCTGATGCTGCTGACCAAAGGCGTGGAGGTCAGCGGTTACTTCGATTTTGTCGGCCGCAAGATTATCAACCGCTTGCTCAGCGAACGGCGGCTGGCGCTGTTCCTGGTGTTTTCCGCCGCGCTGTTGTCGTCGTTTCTTACCAACGATGTGGCGCTGTTTATCGTCATTCCGCTCACCATCACGCTGAAAAAGCTGTCGGCGCTGCCGGTTGGCCGCTTGATCATCTTCCAGGCGCTGGCGGTGAACGCCGGTTCGTTGCTGACGCCGATCGGTAACCCGCAAAATATCCTGCTGTGGAGCCGCTCCGGCCTCTCTTTCCTCGGTTTCATCGGCCAGATGGCGCCGTTTGGCGCCGCAATGATGTTGAGCTTGCTGGCGCTGACCTGGTTAAGCTTCCCGGCGCGCGACATTGTGAAAGCGCCGAATACCGAGGGGTATCCCTACCAGCGGCCGCTGTTGCTGAGCTGCGTAGGGCTGTATGCGGTTTTCCTGCTGAGTCTCGATTTCGATCTGCCGTTGTATGGGCTGTTGGCGGTGTTCGCCGGTTTCTTGCTGCTGGCGCGCCGGGTGCTGTTGCAGATCGACTGGAGCCTGATTTTCGTGTTCGCCGCCATGTTCATCGATGTCGGCCTGTTTACCCGTTTGCCGCCGCTTCAGCCGGCGTTCGCCGCCATCGCCGGGCTGAGCGAGGGCGGCGTGTATGCGTTGGGCGTTGGGCTGTCGCAGATCGTCAGCAACGTGCCGGCCACCATACTGTTGCTCAACTATGTGCCTTCCAGCGCTCAGCTGGCCTATGCGGTCAACGCCGGCGGCTTCGGGTTGGCGATCGGATCGCTCGCCAACCTGATTGCGCTGCGCATGGCGGGGGAGCGCATGATCTGGTTGCGCTTCCACTATTATTCGCTGCCGCTGTTGGTATGGGCCGCGTTGCTCGGCTGGCTGTTGAGCTAACTCTGATTACCGCTTTGCCGCGCGGCCAGCAGGCAAATGCTGCGGGTCACCTGATAGGATTTCACGAAGGCGCTGACGGGTAAAAACTCGAAGCGCGAGTGGAAGTTATGCGCGCCGGTGAAGTAATTGGGCGTCAGGATGCCGCGGCTGGAGAGCGCCGCGCCGTCGGTGCCGCCGCGCATCGGGATCACCTTCGGCGGGATGCCGTGGGCGGCGAGGGCGCCGAAGATCAGATCGATAGCGCGCCGGTCCTCGCCGATGGCGTTGCTGATGTTGCTGTAGATGTCGCTGACGCTGCAGCTGACGTTGGCGCGCGGATAGTTGGCCGCCACCTGGCGCACCGTCTCCTCAAGGCGGGCCTTGCGCGTCTCGAACGCCGCGCGATCGAAGTCGCGAATCGACACCTTCAGCGTCGCCTGATTGGCGTTGGCGGCCAGATCGGTGAACCAGAAATAACCCTCGCGCCCCTCGGTGTGCTCCGGGGTATCCTGCACGTCGAATCGGTTTATGATGTCGTTGGCGATGCGTATTGGGTTGATTAACACGTTTTTCGCCGACATCGGGTGGGCGGTCACTCCCTCGATGCGGATCTCCGCCGCCGCCGCGTTGAAATTCTCGTATACCACTTCACCCAGTTCGCAGCAGTCGATGGTGTAGGCGAAATCGACGGGGAAGCGCTGCAGATCCAGCGCCTTGGCGCCGCGCAGGCCGATTTCTTCGTCCGGCACGAACGCCACCACGATATCGCCGTGGCGATCGGCCGCGGTCAGGTTGGCCAGCAGCGTCATCACCACGGTGACCGCCGCCTTATTGTCGGCGCCCAGCACGCTGGTGCCGTCGCTGAACAGAATTTCTTCGTTCCGGTAGGGCAGGATCTCCGGATGCTCGGCGACCCGCAGCCAGATGTCTTGCTCGGCGTTCAGACATAAATCTTCGCCGGTGAAGCGCAGGCGCTGCGGGCGAATCTCGGGCGAGAGGCCAACGTCCACGGTGTCGATATGCGTGATGAAGCCGATGCGCGGCGCGCCGGGTTGGGTGCCGGGCTTGCGCGCGGTCACGGTGGCGTGCTCGTCGATTTGCACGTCGGCCAGGCCGAGCCGGCGCAGCTCGTCCGCCAACAGTTGCGCCATCTCATGCTGCCCCGGCGTGCTGGGCAGGGTGGCTGCGGCGGCGTTACTCTGGCTGGTCACCGCCAGATAGCGGAAGAAACGTTCGGTAAGCTGTTCGGCAATCGGGCTGGTCATCGGAACTCCTCGCGGTTGGCAATCTACCGGTTTTAAAACGAAATCAGCCGTTTGTCCAACGGTGCAATGCGTAAACCGCCAGAATGCGAAGTATCGCGCAGAAACGAAAAATAGCGGTGCAACTAGGAAATAGTCGCAGGTTTCTGCGGCAAAATCGGTGTTAGCTGTGGGCCGGGATGCGCCCACATAACACTTATCTGTCCCTCAAGGAGAATTCATGCACACCGGTCACGCTCTGCTTATCACCTTACTGTCCCTGGGTATCTCTCACAGCGCCTGGTCGTCTGCCGATACCGGGCACGCCAACAGCAATGCCAACAGCCGCGAGGTGGCCAGCGCGTTGGGCGGCCTGAAGAACAAAACCTACGAACTGGAACAGGCGCCGAAGATCCGCGTCGCCAGCTTCAATATCGCCGCCGGCAAGGTCAGCGACATGACCGCCATCGCCAAGGCGATTCGCGCGATGAACGTCGACGTGGTGGCGCTGCAGGAGGTGGATAAACTCACCGCCCGCAGCGGGCGGGTCGATCAGGCGGCGGAACTGGCGAAGCTGACCGGCATGCAGGCGGTGTTCGGCCGGGCGATCGATTTCGACGGCGGTGAATACGGCCTGGCGTTTCTCTCGAAGTATCCGCTGCACGATGCCGTGATCTATCCGTTGCCGTCCGGCCAGCGCGAGCAGCGCATCGCCTTCAGCGCCAAGGTCGATGTGCCGGAGTTCCCGACGCCGATCACCCTGTTCAACACCCACCTCGATACCAAGGAAGATCCGACGATGCGTCTGGATCAGGTACGGGAGCTGAACGATCGCACCATCGAAGTGCGCGGCATCAAACTGCTGTTCGGCGACATGAACGACGTACCGGGCAGCGTCACCTGGCTGGAGCTGAGCCGCTATTGGAACGATATCATGCCCAACGGGCAGGACGGCCGCAGCTGGCCGGCGGAAAACGCCGAAATCAAGGTGGATTACATCTTTAGCGGCAATGCGCAGCGTTGGCATCTGGACAGCCTGACGGTGCCGAACGCTAGCGGCGATTGGAACGGCGTGCACTGGCCGGCGGTGAGCGATCACCTGCCGCTGGTTGCGGAGATGCGCCTGACCGAGCAATAAGCCGGCCGGCGTCTCTCCGGGGCAGGGCTAAGCCGCGGCGATCCGCGCCAGCCGCTCGACGGCGCTGCGGATCTCGCCCGGCGTCAGGGCCGAAAAGCCCAGCAGCCATCCGTCGCGCTGGGCCTGAACCGTTTGGTATTGCGCAGTTAACCCGGGCGTAAGGACGCCGAGCCGCCGCGCCTGCCGGCTGAGCGCCGCCTCCTGGCCGGGCGGCAGCCAGACGCTGAGCTGCAGGCCGCCGGCGGCGGGAGCGGGTGTGGCGAAGTGGCCGAGTTTTTCGCGCACTGCCGCCAGCAACACATCGCGCCGGCTATGGTAGAGTTGGCGCATGTAGCGGATATGCGCGGCGAAGTGCCCCTGGCGGATGAATTCGGCGGTGACCGCCTGCATCAGCTGCGCGCTGTGGCCGTCATACACCGTGCGCGCGGTGACGAACGCTTCAACCAGCGTGGGCGGTACGATCAGGTACGCCAACCGCAACGAAGGGAACAGCGATTTGGAGAAGGTGCCGAGGTACAGTACGCGGCCACGGCGATCCAGGCCCTGCATCGCCGGTATCGGCAGGCCGTCGTAATGAAACTCGCTGTCGTAATCGTCCTCAATGATCCAGGCCTGCTGCCTTTCCGCCAGCGTCAGCAATGCCAATCGGCGCGCCAGGCTGAGCGCTGCGCCGGTTGGGTATTGGTGCGAGGGCGTCAGATAAATCAAACGCGGCTCGGGCAAGGAGGGCTCAGCGTGCAGGCCGTCGCCGTCTACCGCCACCGGCGTCAGGGCGGCGCCGGCGCTGATAAAGGCGTTTCTCGCCCCGGCGTAACCCGGTTCTTCCATCCAGACGCTGTCGCCGCTGTCCAGCAGCAACGTGGCGATCAGCTGCAGCGCCTGCTGCGAACTGGTCAGCACGATAACCTGGTTTGCGTCGCAGATTACGCCGCGCGTTTGGTTGACGTGGGCGGCAATCGCTTCACGCAGCGGCAAATAGCCCTGCGGGTCGCCGTAGCGCAGCAGGCTTTCCCCCTGTAGCCGCAGGCGCTGCGCGGTCAACTGCTTCCACAAGGCCAGCGGAAACGCGCGCAGATCCGGCGAGCCGGCGGCAAACGCCTGTGGCTGCTGCGGATCGCGGCAGCCGCCGGTTTGCACGATCTGTTGGCCGCGCTGCGAAAGGCGCGGCAAGCCGGAGCCGGCTGCCGGCGGCGGTGATTTGGCGATGGTAATCGCCACAAAGGTGCCCTGGCCGACGCGGCGCTGCAAATATCCTTCCGCCTCCAACTGACCGTAGGCTGCTTCGACGGTCACCCTTGAGAGGCTCAGATCCCCAGCCAGCACTCGGCTGGAGGGCAGGCGTTGCCCAATGCTCAATGCGCCGTGGTGGATGGCTTGCCGCAATGCCGCGCACAAACGATCGCGCAGTGTGCCGACGGCCTGGGGCGATTGCTGAAACAGCGTGATCAGCGTGTGCCGCATAATGGGTCTTATCATCTGTGGATAATGGGTATCAATCATAAGACCAAAATGGGGCACTATTGTCATCTGTCTTGATGCACGGGAGTAAGTGATATGTCGAAAGAATCATTGGTGCTGGCTTTTCCGCCGGCGGCGCCGGAAGAGAGTTTGGCCTACCTGGCGGCCAAACTGAGCCGCTATGCGGATGCCTGGGATGTGGCGGAAGATCTGCGCAATGGCGTGGACGGGATAGTGGTGATCGATACCCGCGCGGAGGCGCTGTACGCCGCCGGGCATATTCCCGGCGCGTTCAGCTTGCCGCATCGCCTGATGGATGAAGCCGGCACGGCGCATCTGGATCGTCAAAAGGTGTATGTGACCTACTGCGACGGCATTGGCTGCAACGGATCCACCAAAGGCGCTTACAAGCTGGCGAAACTGGGATTCAGGGTGAAGGAGCTGATCGGCGGGCTGGACTTCTGGCTGCGCGATGGCCATCCATTGGCCATCGGAGAACAGCCGGGATCGCTGCGCGATCGGGCGGCTGCTGAGGACTGCGGCTGCGCCTGAGGCGTTAAAACACCAGCGCCAGCACGACCGCCAACGCCAACAGCAACAGGATCAGCGCCACGGCCGGCTTGCTGAGCGCTTTCTGCAGCGGCAGAGGCAGAGCGGCGATCAGCGGGTTGAGCAGCGGCTGCGGTTCGACAGGGTGGCTGGCGATCGGCTGCGCCTGGCCGGCTTTATCCAGACGGCGGGCAAACAGCTGATGAATGGCGTCGCTCATTTGCGGGTGCGTCAGCGGTGCATTGGCGCCGCAGTTGAAGCGCGCCTGGCAATAGTCGTTCATCTGCTGCAGTTCTTGCTCATCCGCCGGCTGTTTTAGCGCCGCCAGCAGGTTGTTCAGCGTCGGCGCGTTCTGCGGGCTGAGCGCCACCTTCACCTGTAAAAACTGGTTCAGCAGCTGGAAGTGGCGCGCCGGCAGCGGATCGTTGGTTTTCACGCCCGCCAGATCGAACAGCGTTTGCCAGATTTTAGCCGGCGCTTCGCCGGTCGCGGCGCTGAGTTTGGTGATCTGCTGCTGCAGGCTTTGATGCTCTGCGGGCAGCAGCGGGCGATCGCTGGTGGCGGTTTGCTGCGGCTGGGGAATGGTCAGGCCGCCGGTCTGCAACAGATTCAGCACCTGCTGCAATTGCGGTGGGCTCAGCTGGCTCAACACCGTATGGCCGAACTGCTGGCGAATAAAGTCGCTGACCGCCTGGCGGTTATTGCCCTGCGGCAGCAATTCGGCCAGCTGTTGCAGCAGTTGGCGCCCGGCATGGTTTTGTTGCGCCTGCGTCAGGCGCGTTTGCAGCAGCTGTTCCGCCGGTTGAAAATGGCGCGCCAGCAGTTCGCCACCTTTGTCGGCGCCGAGATCGTGACGCAGAGACGCCCAGATCTCCGCCGATTTGGCCGGGCTGAGCGTCATGATTTTCACGATCAGTTTTTCCAGCGTCGTGCGCTGCGCCGGAGAGAGAGGTTGATCGTCAGTGGCCGCCGTTTTGCCCGGGGAGGGGGGGCGTTCGCCGGCGATTGGGGTGCCCGGCCCACTCAAAGGTTGCATATCACCAGTCCTTCGCTGTGTATCCCCGCAGTGTGCCTGGAGGAGAGAATCGTCATCGTACCCGGCGAAAAGCGCAGGCTTACCGTCTATGATACCTGTAAATCGCCGCCATCAATACCGCCGCTCAGACATTTCTTTACCGACAAAACGTTGCTAAACGCGTCTGCGTCGCTAAGATAACCCCAGATCTGAACATGAGGATGGCATGGTTAAACGGCAGCGGATTGCAAAATGGTTTTTATGCCTGGCTTGCCTGGTGGTGCTGACGTGCATGACCCAGCGCATGGCGGGCCTGCATGCGCTGCAGCAAACGCTGGGGATCCCGGCCGCCACTGCCGTGCAATCCAGCGACGCCGCCGCCGAAGCGCAGCCGACGCCCTGTGAGCTGAGCGCCAAATCATTGCTGGCCGCGCCGCCGGTAATGTTTGAAACCGTGCTGTTCGGGCTGGGTCTGCTGCTGGCGCTGTTGGCGCCGACCATTGCCGCGCGTCTGCGCATTCCTCCTCCCCGCGCCATTTCACCGCCCACCCTCAGGGTGCACCTTCGATTATGCGTCTTCCGTGAATGAGTTAATCGCCCGTTTTTCGCGGTGAATTAATCATTTATGGAGAATTAACATGTTGAAAATTATCAGGCTGGCCTGCGCTTGCCTGTTTATGCTGTGGCTGCCTGCCTTGCAGGCGGCGGACAGCGGCTGGCTGCAAAATCCGGCCAACGATCATGCCAAGGTGCGGCTGCGCGCCGACACGTCACAGCCGGGAGAGACCCGCCTGCTGCTGTCGGTCGAGCTGCAAAAAGGCTGGAAAACTTACTGGCGCTCTCCAGGCGAAGGCGGCATCGCGCCGGCTATCGTCTGGCAGGGTAACCCGCCGCCGGCGACCTGGCACTGGCCGACGCCGCAGCGTTTCGAGGTGGCCGGCATTTCCACCCAGGGCTATCACGATCGGGTCACGCTGCCGATCGTGATGCCAGGCCAGGTGTCCGGCCCGCTGGCGGGTACGCTGACGCTGTCCACCTGCAGCAACGTCTGCATTCTGACCGACTACCCGTTCAGTCTGGATCTGACCACGCCGAACGATCCGCAGTTTAACCATGACTTCGCGCAGGCAATGGGGCAGGTGCCGATCGCCGCCGGGTTGGCGGAAAGCGTCAAGGCCGGGTATCGCAGCGGCGAGCTGCAGATTTCCGCCGAACGCGCCGCCGGCTGGCAACAGCCTGCGCTGTTCTTCGATACGCTGGCGGATGCCGATCTCGGCAAGCCGCAGGTCGAGACCGACGGCGCTCAGCTGTTGGCGCGAGTGCCGGTCAGCGATGGCTGGGGCGATGCGGCGCCGGACCTGCGCGGCAAAACGCTGACGTTGGTGATCGACGACGGCGGCATGGCGCAGCAGATAACGCTGCCGATCGGCCAGGCGCTGGCCGCGCCGGCCGGTGCGGCGTTCCCGCTATGGCAGGCGGTATTGATGGCGCTGGCGGGCGGGTTGATCCTCAATCTGATGCCGTGCGTCCTGCCGGTGCTGGGCATCAAACTCGGCTCCATCCTGCAGGTGGAGCGGCGCGATCGGCGCAGCGTTCGTCTGCAGTTTCTGGCGTCGTCGCTGGGCATCGTCGCCTCGTTTATGGCGTTGGCCCTGCTGATGACGCTGCTGCGGCTCGGCAACCACGCGCTCGGCTGGGGCATTCAGTTCCAGAATCCGTGGTTTATCGGCTTTATGGTGCTGGTGACGCTGCTGTTCAGCGCCAACCTGTTCGGCCTGTTCCATCTGCGACTCTCATCCGATCTGAATACCTCGCTGGCGACCCATAACGGGCACGGTCTGAGCGGCCATTTCTGGCAGGGCGCGTTCGCCACGCTGCTGGCGACGCCGTGCTCGGCGCCGTTTCTCGGCACGGCGGTGGCCTTCGCGCTGGCGGCGTCGCTGCCGGTGCTGTGGGGCATGTTCATCGCGCTCGGCATCGGCATGAGTCTGCCGTGGCTGCTGATCGCCGCCTGGCCGTCGCTGGCGCTGCGGTTGCCGCGCCCCGGCCGCTGGATGAATACCGTCAAGCTGGCGATGGGATTGCTGATGCTGGCGTCGTCGCTGTGGTTGCTGAGCCTGCTGAGCAATCATATCGGCGCGCAGGCCACACTGTGGCTGGGGGCGCTGGCGTTGCTGGCATTACTGCTGGCGGTGTGGCGCCAGCAAGGGACACGGTTGGCGGCCAAGCTGGCGGCGGGCACGTTGGTGCTGGCGGGCGCGGCCTTGCTGGCCGGCTCGCTGACCGCCGGTCTGTGGCGTCAACCCTTGCAGGATCGGGTGCAGTGGCAACCGCTGAGCGAACAGGCGATCGCCGAGGCGCTGGCGCAGCATAAGCGGGTGTTCGTCGACGTGACCGCCGACTGGTGCGTGACCTGCAAAGCCAACAAATTCAATGTGCTGCTGCGCGATGACATACAGCGGGCGTTGAGCGCCGATGATGTGGTCGCGCTGCGCGGCGACTGGAGCCGCCCGTCGGCCGACATCAGCGCCTTCCTGCAAAAGCGCGGCAGCGTCGCCGTGCCTTTCAACCAAATCTATGGCCCCGGCAGCCCGGACGGCGAGGTGTTATCCCCGCTGTTGACCCGTGACGCCGTGCTGCAAACGCTTTCCCATGCCAAAGGAACCGAACAATGAAAAAACTACTGATTTTACTGATGATCATCGCCGCCCCGGTGTGGGCCGCCGAGCCTTTCACCCCGGCGCAAGAGGCGCGTATCAAAGAGATGATCCGCGAAACGCTGGTGTCCAACCCGGACATTCTGGCGCAGGCGGTGGACGCCTGGCAGCAGCAAACCGCCAGCCAGCAAATCAGCCAGGCTATCAAGCAGAACGCCAAAACGCTGTATCAGGATCCGGCCAGCCCGCGGCTGGGCGCCGCCAACGCCAAACTGACGCTGGTGACCTTTACCGATTATAACTGCCCGTACTGCAAGCGGTTTGATCCGATGCTGGAGAAGATCGTCAAGCAATACCCGGATGTGGCGCTGGTGGTGAAGCTGCTGCCGTTCAAGGGCGAAAGTTCGGTCAGCTCGGCGCGCGTGGCGCTCACCACCTGGCAGCAGCACCCGGAGCAATTCTGGGCCTTGCATCAGCGGCTGATGGCGAAAAAGGGCTTCCACGACAATGCCAGCATCGCCGCCGCGCAGGAGAAAACCGGCGTCAAGGCGGTGGCGCCGAGCGAACAGAGCATGACCACGCTGCGCAGCAATATGGCGTTGGCGGAGCAACTGGGCGTACAAGGAACGCCGGCGACGCTGATCGGCGATCGGATGCTGCCGGGGGCGGTGTCGTATGAAGAGCTGGAAACGATGGTGAAGCAGCAGCTGGCGAAGGCCAACAATGGCTAAGCTCAAGCGCTGGGGGCGCGAGTTGCTGCTGCTGGCGCTGATCGCATTGGCGGTGGTCACGGTGATGGATTGGCTGAACGCGCCGCAGGCGCCGCCGGCCTTCGATGCCCAGACGCTGACCTCGCTGGACGGCGAGCGCGTGTCGTTGGCGCAGCTTAGCCATGAGCGGCCGCTGCTGGTTTACTTTTGGGCCAGCTGGTGCGGCGTTTGCCGTTTCACCACGCCGGATGTCGCCCGCTTGCAGGCGGAGGGCGGCAACGTGCTGACCGTCGCGCTGCGCTCGGGCGACGATACCCAGGTGAAACAGTGGCTGGCGCGTAAACGGCTGGCGCTGCCGGTGGTCAACGATCCGGCCGGCGCGCTGTCGGCGCAGTGGCGGATTGGCGTGACGCCGACCTTCGTGGTGATCTCGCAGGGCAAGGTGGTGCAGAGCACCACCGGCTGGACCAGCTACTGGGGGATGAAGCTGCGGCTGTGGTGGGCCGCCGTCTAACCGGCGCTTTTCTCCGCTATCACCTCCTCAATCGCCCGGCACAGCCGGGCGATACCTTCTTCAATCTGCGGCGGCGAGTTGGCGGCGAAGTTTAGCCGCAGGCCGTGTGCGCCCAGCTGTTCCTGCGCATAGAAGCATTCACCGCGGGCAAAGGTGACACCGTGCCGCCAGGCCGCCGGCATCAGTTCGGCGGTGGTCAGCGTCACGGGCAGCGTCAGCCAGATAAACAAGCCGCCTTGCGGCGTTTCGAAACGGCACCCCGGCGGCAGCCGCCGTTGCAACGCGTCGATCATCACTTCCAGATGCAGGCGATAGACGCGCCCGGCGCGCCGCAGCTGCTTATCGTAACGGCCGACGGTGACGAACGCGTCCAGCGCCCGCTGGATCAGGCTGGAACTGGTGAAGCTGTCGACGTGCTTCAGCCTGGCGAAACGCTGATAGTGTTCGCTGTCCGCCACCAGATAGCCGATGCGCATGCTGGGCAGCAGCATTTTGGAAAAGGTGCTGACGTAGATCACCGCGCCCGGCTGCGCCAGCGCGCGCAGCGACGGCAGCTGTTTGCCTTGATAACGCAGATCGCCGACGAAGTCGTCTTCCAGGATCACCACGCCGGCCTGTTGGGCGATCGCCAGCAGACGTCGCCGGCGCGTCTCGCTCAGGCAACGGCCGGTCGGGTTGTGGAAGTTGGGGATGGTGTAGATCAGTTTGGGGCGGTGGCGTTCCAACAACTCCGGCAGCAAATCCACCCGCATGCCGTGGCGGTCGCCGGGCACGGTGACGATATTGATGCGGTGCTGGCGCAGCAGACCCAGCGCTTCGGCGTAGGTCGGCTCTTCGACGATCACCGTATCACCCGGCGCCAGCAGGCTTTGCACCACCAGACTGATGGCATGCTGCGAACCGTTGGTGATCAGCACCTGTTCCGCCTGCGTGGGGATGCCCTGGGCGCTGAGGATGCGGCTCAGCGTATCGCGCAGCGGATAGTAGCCGCAGTATTCGCCGTAGCTGAAGGCCTCTTCCGCGTGGCGGCTGAGCACCGACAGCAGCACTTTGCGAAACGCCTCCAGCGGAAATATTTTGGGGCTGCCGACGCCGGCGGCGAAGTTGATCAGCCCCTCCGGCAGCGGGGCGTCGGCGTAGCCGTCCAGACGCGAGGTGAGGGTGGTGAAGCTCTCCAGCGGGAAAGGGGCGTCGCTGGTCGGGCGGGCCGGGCGCGTTTGCGCCTGCGGGTGCGCGACATAGGCGCCGCTGCCGCGCCGCTGATGCAAAAAGCCCTTGGCCGCCAGCTCGGCGTAGGCGTTATCCACCGTTAAACGGCTGACCGCCAGCTCGGTCGCCAGCGTGCGCGTCGAGGGCAGCTTGTCGCCATCGACGAACACGCCGGTGAGGATGGCGCGCCGCAGCGCTTCTTCGATCTGTAAATAGAGCGGAACGTCCTGCTCGCGATCTAACGGGATGTGCATGCGAAATTGGCCCGGTTAGGGAGAGATATTTTCACTATACCCCATGTCAGCAGGGCTTCAAGCGCACAAAAGTGGCCTGCATGACAACGCTGCAAAGTGGCTATAGTGAGAAAAAATGGCCGCGTTACACTCTGTGCCTGAGTATTTATGTCGCCATTTCTCCGAGGATCTCATGTCATTACCGTCAGGCGTTTCCGCCCGGCCGGCGCTGCCCGGCGCGCGCCTCTTTCAGGGCAGCAGCCAGGGGTACGTCATCGCCATTATCAGCGCCATGCTGCTGGCCTTTACCGCCATCATCATCCGCGCGCTGACCGAGTATTACCACCTGCCGACCTTCGTGCTGGCGTTCTGGCGCGCGGCGCTGGTGGCGTTGGTGTTGTTGCCGCTGCTGTTGCTGGTGAAACCGCAGTGGGCGCGTCTGCGCCGTGAGCAGGTGGTGTTCTACGCGCTTTACGGGCTGCTGCTGGCGCTGTTCAACAGCCTGTGGACGCTGTCGGTGGCGCTGAACGGCGCGTCGGTGGCGACCATTCTGACCTACTGTTCGGTGGGCTTTACCGTATTCCTCGGCTGGGTGATGTACAGCGAACGCCTGACGCTGCGCCAATTGCTGGTGATCGCCATCAGCCTGGGCGGCTGCTTCCTGGTCAGCAACGGCGACAGCATGGGGAACAGCCACTTCGATCTGCTGGGGCTGCTGGTGGGGATGCTGTCGGGCATCGGTTATACCCTGTATACCCTCGGCGGGCGGGTGGCCAGCGAACGCGGCTATCCGGTGTGGAACACCATCCTGTACGTGTTCGGGTTTTCGGCGCTGTATCAGCTGGCGTTCAATGCGGCGCTGACGGCGTTCCCGTTGGCGGCGTTCCACGGCATGGCCGGCGATCTGTGGTTCCTGTCGCACAGCGCGCAGGGCATTCAGTGGAGCGGCTGGCTGTTGCTGCTGGCGTTGGCCGCCGGGCCGACGCTGCTGGGTTTCGGGTTGTATAACATCAGCCTGAAAACGCTGCCGCTGGCGGTAGCCAACCTGATCCTGTCGCTGGAGCTGGTGTTCACCGCGGTGATCGCCTATTTCCTGCTGGGGGAGAACATGAATCAGCTGCAGCTGCTGGGCAGCGCGTTGGTGATGGGCGGGGTGCTGCTGTTGAAAAGCAAGACCGCCGAGGCGTGATCGGTTAGCATTACGCCTCGCAAGAGAGGCGGTAATGATGAATAACCCGAGATTGAAACGAGCGCTTATCGCTTGAATGGCCGTGTTGAGTGAACGACAACACGGCCACAGACACTCCGTTCCGTGGCTTTTATTCCCGTAACAAGAGAATACGCCATGTCCGAAAAACACTGGTCCAACACTGAGCTTCTGCATCAGACGGTGACCAACCCGAATATTATCGTCAAAGGCACCCACAGCTACTACAGCGATTGCTGGGACAACGGCTTCGAACGCTCGGTGGTGCGCTATCTGCACGGCGACGCGGTCAGCCGGCAATGGCAGCCGCTGGGCGAAATAGACCGTTTGCTGATCGGCGATTACGTGTGCATCGCGGCCGAAGCGGTGATCCTGATGGGCGGTAATCACACCCACCGCATCGACTGGCTGAGCCTGTACCCGTTTATGGCAACCATCAAGCAGGCATACCGTCCCAAAGGCGATACCCGGCTGGGTGACGGTTGCTGGATCGGCATGCGGGCGATGTTGATGCCGGGGATATCGATAGGCGAAGGGGCGATCGTCGCCGCCGGCAGCGTGGTGGCCGGCGATGTTGAACCTTATGCCATCGTCGGCGGTAACCCGGCGACGTTTATCCGTTGGCGATTCACGCCGGAAATCATCGCGCGGTTGCTTGCGTTGCGCCTCTATGACTTGTCCGAGGCGGACTTTGCGGTGATCCAGCCTCTGCTTGCCGATGACGATATCGGGGCGCTGGAAAAGGGAATTGCGGCCTTGCGCCGTTAAACACCACGGGCGGGGGATCCCCGCCCGTTTCGCGTTATTCGGCCTTGGCCTCGGCCGCCGGTTGGCGGCGTTTGCGCATCAGGCGCAGCAGCGGCGGCAACGCCAGTACCGCGACCGCCAATACCAGCAGCGTTTGCGCGATGCTGCTGCTCCACAGAATGCCGAACTCGCCGTTGCTGATCGACAGCGCGCGGCGCAGGTTTTGTTCCAGCATCTCACCCAGCACAAAGCCCAGAATCAGCGGCGACATCGGGAAATGCATTTTCCGCAGAATGTAGCCGAACACGCCCAACCCGACCATCAACAGCAGGTCGAAGGTGGTGCTGTGCACCGCATAAACCCCTACCGCCGACACCGCGGCGATCGCCGGCACCAGGAACCACAGCGGGATGGTCAGCATGCGGGTGAACAGGCCGACCAGCGGCAGGTTCATGATCAGCAAAATGACGTTAGCGATCAGCAGCGCGGCGATCAGCCCCCAGACGATATCCGGCTGTTCGGTGAACATCGCCGGGCCGGGGGTGATGTTGTACAGCGTCAGCGCGCCCATCATCACCGCCGTGGTGCCGGAACCCGGTACCCCCAGCGTCAGCATCGGAATGAACGAGCCGCAGGCCGAGGCGTTGTTGGCCGCTTCCGGCGCCGCTACGCCGCGAATGTCGCCCTTGCCGAAGGTGTCGCTGTTGCCGCTGATTTTCTTCTCGGTCATGTAGGTCAACGCGCTGGCGATGGTGGCGCCGGCGCCCGGCAGAATGCCGACGAAGAAACCGATCACCGACGAGCGCAGGGTCGGGCCTGCGCACTGCGCCGCCTCTTTACGGTTGAACAGCAGGCGGCCGGTTTTACGCACCAGCTTTTGCCCGGCGCTGGTGCTTTCCAGCATCAGCAGGATTTCGCTGACCGAGAACAGGCCGATCACCACCACGATAAACTGCACGCCGTCGGAGAGATGCACGCTGTCGAAGGTAAAGCGGTAAACGCCGGTGTTGGCGTCGACGCCCACCGTCGCCAATCCCAGGCCGATCAGCGCCGCCAGCAGCGATTTTAGCGGGTTCTGGCTCATCATGCTGCCGAGGCAGGCGATGGCGAACACCATCAGGGCGAAATACTCGGCCGGGCCGAAGGCCAGCGACCAGCGGGCCAGCAGCGGCGCGAACAGAATGATGCCGCCGATGGCGATCATCGAGCCGACGAACGAGCTGACCGCCGAGATGGACAGCGCCACGCCGGCGCGCCCCTGCTGCGCCATCGGGTAGCCGTCCAGCGCGGTCATGATCGCCGCCGCGTCGCCCGGCACGTTGAGCAGAATCGACGAGATGCGCCCGCCGTATTCGCAGCCGATATACACCGTCGCCAGCAGGATCAGCGCCGATTCGGCCGGCAGTTTGAGGGCGAACGCCAGCGGCAGCAGGATCGCCACGCCGTTGATCGGCCCCAGCCCCGGCAACAGGCCGACGATGGTGCCGACGAAGCAGCCGATCAGGGCGATAATCAGGTTCTGCGGCACCAGCGCCACTTCAAACCCTTGGGTCAAATACATCCAGGTATCCATCATCGCTCCCGTTAGCTCAGCCAGATGCCGAGCGGCAGTGTGACATCGAGAAGTTGGTCAAAGGCGTAGTACAGCGCTGCGCCCATGACGACGCCGGAGATGGCCGCCGCCGGCAGGCTGGCCTGAAACAACAGGCCGATGCTGAACGTCAGCAGCGCGGTCGCCAGCGGAAAGCCCAGCCATTCAAAGCCCCAGGCATACAGCACCAGGGTGATCACCAGCACCAGCAGCCGTTGCAGCACCTTGTGGTGCGGCCATTCCACCGCCTGTGGGCGGCGCAGCAGCAACAGGGCCGCGCACAGCGCCATCAGGCTGAGGATCGCCAGCGGGAACGGGCGCGGCCCCAGCGGTTCATAGCTGTATTCGCTTTGAATGCCCCAGCCGATGAACAGCCCGCCGATACACAGCAGCAGCCAAAAGCCGGCAAAAATACGATCGCTCATGGTTTTCCCCTGCGGTTATTTGGCCAGGCCGAACACTTTCGCCTGCTCACGGTATTGGGCAACCTGATTCTTCACGTAGGCGTCCAGCTCTTTGCCGGTCATATTGAATTCGAACAGGCCGCGCAGATCGCGCTGCTGCTTGAATTCGTCTATCGCCATCATTTTCTGGAAGGTGTCGATCCACCACTGATACTCTTCATCGCTGACTTTCGGCCCGACGTAGAAGCCGCGAATGATCGGCCACACCAGGCTGTACCCCTGTTCTTTGGCGGTCGGAATGTCGGCCAACTGGCCCGGCAAACGTTGCTCGGCATACACCGCCAGCACGCGGATTTTGTCGCCCTGCAGGTAAGGCACCATCTCGCTCAGGTCACCGGAAACCGCCTGAATATGGTTGCCCAACAGCGCGGTGACCGGCTCGCCGCCGCCTTCGAACGCCACGTAGCGCATCTTGCGCGGATCCACGCCGACTTCGCGCGCCAGCAGCGCGGTTTTCATCCAGTCCTGGCTGCCGATGGAGGCGCCGGCGCCGAACACCACGCTGTTGGGATCTTTTTGGAAGGCGTCCATCAGGTCTTTCAGGGTTTTGTAAGGCGAGTCGGCGCGCACCGCGATCATGCCGTAGTCGGTTCCGACCGCCGCCAGCCATTTCACGTCGTCCACGTTATAGCGGCCGAACTTGCCCTGAGCCAGATTGAGCAGCGAACCGCCGGAGAAGGCCACCACGGTGCCGAACTCCGCCGGGCGCTGCGCGACGATGGCGTTGTAGGCCACCGCGCCGACGCCGCCGGGCATATAGGTGACGCGCATCGGTTTATCGATGGCCTTAGTGTCCTGCAACGACACCTGAATCAGCTTGCAGGTCAGATCGAAGCCGCCGCCGGGCTTGGCCGGCGCAATGCATTCGGTGCGTTTGGGCGCTTCCCCGGCAAAGGCCTGAGAGGCCGCCAGCAACAGTGCGGCGGCGGTCAAGGTACGGGTCATTATTTTTTTCATTGTGGCTTGCCCTCGGTATTGTTCTGGTTGTGAATCCCGCTGAGCGCGGTTGCAGGATTGTTAAAACAACAACCTTTCATTTACCTTTCAGTGGCCGGAAAAGTTTCCAGTCTGTGATTAGGGTCTCTTGTCGCTAGCGAATCACGGGTGCGCTACCATAGAAATGCTGGCAGGAACAGGGCGCAAAACCGGCCAAAATCCTGCGTAATATCAGGTTTGCCGTTTTGCTTTCGCGATAAAATCATGATCAGTGAAATGAATAGGGACGCAGTGATATGTTTTCGTTAGGGAAATTGTTTAGCGGCAGGGACAGCGCCAAAGTATGCGCGATTAAACGGTTGCCTGAGGTCTACGCGGAGATGGTCGGTGGAACCGGGCAGTGCCGTTTGAAGCGACTGCGCGCCGAGGTTGGCGTGTTTGAGCTGCATTTCGTCAACGCCGCCGGTGAAAGATATGCCTGCCAGATGACCGCCTGCGTGACCGGCATCGATCTGGTATTTGCCGTCAACAATCGCTCCGTGCTGGTTTCTGCACCGTTTACCGCCGACAAGCTGCGCTCGGTGCTGGACATTGCCGTGGCCGATAGCCCCATTCCGCTGATCTGACGCCGCCCTGCGATCGCGCTCCATACGCATAATTGTGTGCCAGCTCCCAAAACTGGCGGCGCGGCGCTCTTTTATCCCCTTATTTTCCATGCCATTCTCTGTTATCAGCCTGTTAACGGACGCCGTGTCGGAGCCAGGTTGTTCAGATAAATCAATGGAATGGGAACATGCGACTGTTATTGGTTGAAGATCACCCCGAGCTGTCTCACTGGTTGCAAAAGGCGCTGACCGGCGCCGGGTTTGCCGTCGACGTCGCTCCGGACGGCGTGGCGGCCGATCATCTGTTGCTCAACGAGCGTTATGCGCTGGCGGTGTTGGATGTGGCGCTGCCGCGTTTGAACGGCCTGGATTTGCTGGCGCGCCTGCGCAAGCGCGGGCAGGATCTGCCGGTGTTGCTGCTGACGGCGCGCACCGACGTGGCCGATCGGGTAAAGGGCCTGAATCTGGGGGCGGACGATTACCTCACCAAGCCGTTCGAACTGGACGAGCTGGAAGCGCGTATTCGGGCGCTGCTGCGCCGCAGCGTCGGCGCCCCGCAGCCGGCGTTGCAGTACGGCGCGTTGACCTACCATGACGAAGGCTATTTTCTGCTGGAGAGCAAGCCGCTGGCGCTGACGCCGCGCGAACTGGCGGTGTTGACCGCGCTGATGCATCGGCGCGGCCGCCCGGTGGCCAAACAACAGCTGTTCGAGCAGGTGTTTACGCTGTCCGACGAGGCCAATCCCGAGAGCATCGAGCTTTACGTACACCGCCTGCGGAAAAAGCTGCAGGGCAGCGACGTGGCGATCGTCACGCTGCGCGGTCTGGGCTACAGCCTGGAGCTCTGCAATGCGGTGGTTTAATGCGCCGCGTTCGCTGTTCTATCAACTGCTGCTGTTTTTTGGCCTGCCGCTGCTGGCGTTGGGCGGTATCTCTATCTACACCCACTATTTCAGCGCCATGAGCGCCGCCACATTGGCTTACGATCGCACGCTGCTGGCGTCGGCGCGCACCGTGGCGGAGCGACTGGTGGTGCGCGAAGGCAAGCTGGCGGTCGATGTGCCCTATGTAGTGCTCGACAGCTTCGAGCGCAACATGAACGATCAGCTGTATTACGAGGTGATTTCGCCGCAGGGAAAAAGCATCTCGGGCTATGACGATTTGCCGTCGCTGCCGCCCCATATCCCGCGCTCCACGCTCTACCCGGCGCTGGTGCATTTTTATGATGCGGAATACCTCGGCCGGCCGATCCGCGTGGCGGCGCTGTTTCAACCGGTCAACGAGTCGGGGGTGAGCGGCATGGCGACCATTTTGGTGGCGGAAACCCTGGAATCGCGCCGTTACCTGGCGCGGCAGATGATGATCGCGGCGCTGCTGAGCCAGGGCACGGTGGTGGTGTTGACCCTGATCCTGGCGTTCGCGCTGCTCAAGCGGGTGTTGAAGCCGATGCGTAAACTCTCCGGCATCATGCTGCGGCGCGATCCGGGCGAGCTGACGCCCTTGCCGCGGGTATTGCCGTGGTCGGAGATGCAGCCGCTGCTGGTGGCGTTCAATCGCTATATCGAACGGCTGCGGCTGATGGTGGCGCGTCAGGAACGCTTCAGCGCCGACGCTTCCCACCAGCTGCGCACGCCGCTGGCGGTGTTGAAGACGCAGGTCGGGGTGGCGCTGGCCAGCGATCGGCCGCAGCAGTGGCGTGAAAGCCTGCAGGCGATGAGCGCGACGTTGGACAATACCGTGGCACTGACCGACCGCCTGCTGTATCTCTCACGCCTGAAGGCCAGCGAGCACCAGGCCGAGCGCAAGCTGCAGCCGGTCAACCTGGCGCAGGTGCTGCGCGACGCCTGTTTTTCGCGCTTGCCGCAGGCGCGCAGCAAACAGATCGATCTCGGTTTCGAAGGTGAAGCGGCGTGTCAGGTGGCGGGGGAACCGCTGCTGTTGGCCGAACTGTGCGCCAACCTGTTGGACAATGCGTTGAAATACACACCGCGTCAGGGCGTGGTCACCGCTCGCCTCACGCAGGGAAAGGAGACGGGGGAAGGCGTGCTGGAGATTGAAGACAGCGGCCCCGGCATCGCCTTACAGGACAAGGCACTGGCGCTGCAGCCGTTTCACCGGCTGGACAACGTGGGCGAACAGCCGGGCGCCGGCCTGGGGCTGGCGCTGGTGAAGGATATCACCGCGTATCACGGCACCCGCCCGGAGCTGTTGAGCTCCGCCGCGCTGGGCGGCCTGTTGGTGCGGGTGCGTTTCAGGCTGTTGTCTTAAGCCTGTTCTTTGCAGGACTCGACGTCAGCCGCCGGGACTTTGGCTTTACGCGTCAGCGGCGTGCGCAGCCGCTGCGACAGGATAACGCCCAGCAGGGTAATGCCGCCGCCGATCAGGTGGTAACCGTGCAACTGCTCATGCAGGAACAGCACGGCGATAGCGGCGGTAAACACCGGCGCCAGGTTCATGAAGATCGAGGCGGTGTTGGCGCCCAGGCGCATCACGCCCTGGATCCACAGGAACGGGGCGATGATCGAAGCCGGAATGCCGGCGAACAGCACCAGCGGCAGGTTATGGCCGTTCAAGCCGACATCCTCCGCCATCAGGAAATTAGGCAGCAGCAGCAGCACGCCGAACAGGATCTGCACGTACAGCGATTGCCAGTTCGGCAGCGCGATGGCCCAGCGTTTGGTCAATACGCCATACAGTGCGTAAGAGGCGGTGGCGAGCAGCATCATCAATTCCCCCTTGCCGATACCGTGCTGCAGCAGCACGCCGGGCTGACCGCCGCTGACCAGCCAGATCAGGCCGCAGAAGGAGAGTATGCTGCCGAGCAGCACGCCGACGGTCGGCGCAATGCGCAGCAGTACGATGCTGATCAGGATGGTCAGCAGCGGGATCAGCGACACGATGATGCCCATAAACAGCGCGCTGACGCTGTGCGCCGCGTAATAGGCCAGGCTTTGGTACAGCACCATGCCCAGCAAACCGAGGATCATCAGCTTCCACCAGTTGGCGCGCACCTGCGCCCAGTTGCGCAGCACGCCCGGCAGCACGAACGGCGTCAGGGCAATCAACGCCAGCAGCCAGCGGTAGAGCGAGATGGCCGCCGGATCGATGGCGGTGGCGGAGAGTTTGCTGACGACGGCGTTAATCGACCAAATCAGCACGGCCAACAGCGGGAAGAGCATATTCATGATAATTATTCTCAATAACGTCCAACATGCTGGCTAGTCTACGCGTGTCCGGTTTATCATATATAGCGATATCCAGACAAAAATCGGCGTAAACAAGACAAATCACGGGACGAAACCATGCCAGAAATCCGCCATTTCCCCGAGTCGCTGATCCCGGCGCCCAACCCGGTGCAGTTCCGCTGCGAAGAGTTTAACGCGCGCACCGAATTCCAGCCGCACAGCCACACCTGGGGCCAGTTGATGTGGGTCAAGGCCGGGGTGATGGTGCTGCGCATCGGCGGGCAGCGCTTTCTGGCGCCGCCGGAGTTCGTGTTGTGGGCGCCGGCGGGCATCGAACACTCCTGCTACAACCAGCGACTGGCGCAGTGCCGCATGGTGGACATCACGCCGGCGCTGTGCGCCGGTATGCCGGCCGACCCCTGTCTGGTGAGCGTCACGCCCATCTTCCGCGCCATCGCCGAGGATTTCTATGCGCGCAAGCAGTACATTCCGCAGGCGGAGGAGGATTTGCGCCTGTGCCAGGTGCTGATCGATCAGCTGCGCCTGTCGCCGCGTCAGCAAACCTATCTGCCGTCGTCGGACGACAAATTTTTGGCGCCGGTGCTGGAAGCGCTGGAGCATTGTCCGGCGGACAACACCTCGCTGGCGACGTGGGCGGCGCGGGTCTACACCACCGAGCGCACGCTGTCGCGCCGCTGCCAGCAGGATCTGGGCATGTCGTTCAGCGAGTGGCGCCAGCGCCTGCGTTTTCTGCATGCCGTGTCGTTGCTCGAGCAGGGCAAAACCGTGCAGGACGTGGCGTTGGACGTCGGCTACAGCTCCGCGTCGGCCTTTATCGTCATGTTCCAGCAGATCGCCGGCACCACCCCTGAACGCTTTCGCCGTGCCTGATTCAGTGGCACACTATTTCGCAGACAAATAGCCGTAAACCGTCGGAGAACGCAGTGAAAATTCTGGTTGATGAAAATATGCCCTACGCGGCCGAGCTGTTCAGCCGCCTGGGGGACGTGCAGGCGGTGCCGGGGCGTCCGATCCCGCGCGAGGCGCTGGCGGATGCCGATGCGCTGATGGTGCGTTCGGTCACCAAGGTCAATGAAGCCTTGTTGGCCGGCAGCCGCATTGGCTTTGTCGGCACCGCCACCGCCGGCACCGATCACGTTGATGACGCCTGGCTGCAACGGCAGGGCATCGGGTTTTCCGCCGCGCCGGGCTGCAACGCCATCGCGGTGGTCGAGTATGTGTTCTCCGCCTTGATGCTGCTGGCCGAACGCGACGGCTTCCAACTGCGGGATAAAACCGTCGGCATCGTCGGCGTGGGCAACGTCGGTTCCCGCCTGGACGCGCGCCTCAAAGCGCTGGGCGTGCGCACGTTGCTGTGCGATCCGCCGCGTGCCGATCGCGGCGACGCCGGGGAGTTTTGGCCGTTGGAGAAGCTGGTGGCCGAGGCCGATGTGCTGACCTTCCATACGCCGCTGAATAAATCCGGCCCTTACCATTCGCTGCATCTGGCGGATGCGGATCTGTTGGCGGCGCTGCCGGACAACCGCATTCTGATCAACGCCTGTCGCGGGCCGGTGGTGGATAACACCGCGCTGCTGCAGGCGTTGGAAAAGGGCAAAAAGCTGAGCACGGTGCTGGACGTGTGGGAACCCGAGCCGGATCTCGCCTTGCCGCTGCTGGCGCGGATGGATATCGGCACCGCGCATATCGCCGGGTATACGCTGGAAGGCAAGGCGCGCGGCACCACCCAGGTGTTCGAAGCGTTCAGCCGCCATCTGGGGCAGCCGCAGCAGGTGGCGCTGGCCTCGCTGCTGCCGGTGCCGGAGTTCAGCCTGATCCGCCTCAACGGCCCGCTGGATGAAGCGCGGTTAAAACGATTGATGCACTTGGTGTATGATGTGCGCCGCGATGATGCGCCACTGCGCAAAGTCGCCGGGCAACCGGGCGAATTCGATCGCCTGCGCAAGCACTACCAGGAGCGCCGCGAGTGGTCTTCGCTGGCCGTGCAATGCGATGACAGCGCCAGCGCCGAGCTGCTCGGCAAGCTGGGCTTCAGCGTGGCGTAGCGTAAGGTTGTCTTAAGCCAACGCCGCTACAGTGAGCGGTAAAGATTATCGGGCGGTGATTGCACTGCCCGTGTGCTTTTATGAATGAAATACTCTGGAGAAAACCCGATGTCTGACGGCTGGAATATCGCGCTGCTCGGCGCCACTGGCGCGGTAGGTGAAGCGTTGCTGGAATTGTTGCAGGAACGCCAGTTCCCGGTGGGTGAACTCTATCCTCTGGCAAGCGAACGCAGCGCGGGCGCCAATGTGCGCTTCAACGGCAAGTCTCTTCTGGTGCAAAACGCCGAAGAGTTCGACTGGTCGCAGGCGCAGCTGGCCTTCTTCGTCGCCGGCAGCGACGCTTCCGCGCGCTATGCCGAAGAAGCCGGCAACATGGGCTGCCTGGTGATCGACACCAGCGGCCTGTTCGCCATGGAGCCGGATGTGCCGCTGGTGGTGCCGGGCGTGAACCCGCAGGTGCTGGCGGATTACCGTAACCGCAATATCGTGGCGGTGGCCGACAGCATGGTCAGCCAACTGCTGACGGCGATCAAACCGCTGACCGAACAGGCGGGGCTGTCGCGTCTGCACGTCACCACGCTGATGTCGGTATCGTCGCGCGGCAAGGTGGCGGTGGACGACTTGGCCGGCCAGAGCGCGCGCCTGCTGAACGGCATTCCGGCCGAGGAAGGCGTCTTCGGTAAACAGCTGGCGTTCAACCTGCTGCCGCTTGTCGCCGACGAGCAGGGCAGCGTGCGCGAAGAGCGCCTGATCGTCGATCAGGTGCGCAAGGTGCTGCAGGATGAAGGGCTGCCGATTTCGGTGAGCTGCGTTCAGTCGCCGGTGTTTTACGGCCACGCGCAGGTGGTGCACCTGGAAGCGCTGCGCCCGCTGTCCGCCGAAGAGGCGCGCAGCGAGCTCGAAGAGGTCGAAGACATTCAGCTGAGCGAAGAGGACGATTACCCGACCCAGGTCACCGACGCTTCCGGCAGCGATGCGCTCAGCATCGGTTGCCTGCGTAACGATTACGGCATCCCCGAGCTGCTGCAGTTCTGGACGGTAGCGGACAATGTGCGCTTCGGCGGCGCGTTGATGGCTATCGAAACCGCCGAGCGTCTGGTGCAGGAGCAGATGTACTGATGTCTGAGGTGGTCTCGCCCGCTCAGCCGACGCTGAAGGTAGCGCTGGGCATCGAATATGACGGCAGCCGGTACTACGGCTGGCAGCGGCAGCAAGAAGTGGCCAGCGTGCAGGAACGCCTGGAGCAGGCGTTGAGCAAGGTGGCGGATGCGCCGATTACCGTGCTGTGCGCCGGGCGCACCGACGCCGGGGTGCACGCCACCGGGCAGGTGGTGCATTTCGAAACCACTGCGCGCCGCAAGGACGCCGCCTGGACGATGGGGGTGAATACCCATTTGCCGCCGGACATCGCGGTGCGTTGGGTGAGCCCCGTCGCCGACGATTTTCACGCGCGTTTCAGCGCCACCGCGCGCCGCTACCGCTATATCATTTTCAACCATCGCTACCGACCGGCGGTGCTGCAGCAGGGGGTGACGCATTTTTATCACCCGCTGGACGCCGATCGCATGCACCGGGCGGCGCAGGCGCTGCTGGGCGAGAACGACTTCACGTCGTTCCGCGCGGTGCAATGTCAGTCGCGCACCCCGTGGCGTTGCGTAAAACACGTTAAGGTTACGCGCTACGGCGAATATATTGTGGTAGATATCAAGGCGAATGCCTTTGTGCATCATATGGTTCGCAACATCGTCGGCAGCCTGATGGAGATCGGCTGCGGCAATCAGGGTGAGAACTGGATGGCCGAGTTGCTGGCGCTGAAGGATCGCAATCTGGCGGCGGCGACGGCGCGAGCCGAGGGGCTGTATCTGGTTGCCGTGGATTACCCTGACCACTTTGGTCTACCGCGGCCGCCGATGGGGCCGCTGTTTTTGCCCGACGATTAAACGCCGGCACGCCTGAAAGCGTTGCTCCCTTGTGCTTCTGCCGGGTGATTGAAACGCCCGGCATCAATGAGAGCATTTATGGACATCATCAAGTTTATTATTGATTTTATTCTGCATATTGATGTGCACTTGGCCGAACTGGTCGCACAATACGGCATGTGGGTCTACGCTATTCTGTTCCTGATCCTGTTTTGCGAAACCGGTCTGGTGGTGACGCCGTTCCTGCCGGGGGATTCTTTGCTGTTCGTCGCCGGCGCGCTGGCGGCGTTGCCGACCAACGATCTGAACGTGCATACCATGGTGGCGTTGATGGCCGTGGCGGCGATCATCGGCGATGCGGTGAACTACACTATCGGGCGGTTGTTCGGCGAGAAGCTGTTCAGCAACCCGAATTCGAAAATCTTCCGCCGCAGCTACCTGGACAAGACGCATCAGTTCTATGAGAAGCACGGTGGGAAAACGATTATTCTGGCGCGATTCGTGCCGATCGTGCGTACTTTTGCGCCGTTCGTCGCGGGCATGGGGCATATGTCCTATCGCCACTTCGCCGCCTACAACGTGATTGGCGCACTGGTTTGGGTGCTGCTCTTCACTTATGCTGGCTATCTGTTCGGCGATCTGCCGGTGGTGCAGGAGAACCTGAAGCTGTTGATCGTCGGGATCATCATCGTTTCGATTCTGCCGGGCGTGATTGAAATTTGGCGCCACAAGCGCGCGGCCGCCCGCCAGCAAAAACAGTAAAAACATCGCTTAACCTGTCGGTTCGACCAGTTTTTTGTCCACAGCGTCGGGCCGATATGGTTTAATGAGCGACATTATGGTCTGTTCCTGCGAACAACCCTGAAGCCGATGCCTCAGTCGCCGCGCTTGCCGCGCCGCGAACGGGCATTTTTTCATTGGGGTGTTTTCGGGGGGATTGTTAAAGCATGAACAGCGGACTGGCGTGTGCCAGGTTCAAACAGAAAGGTCATCGATGAGCTGGATTGAACGAATTCTTAACAAGAGCAATATCACACAAACCCGTAAGGCGAGCATTCCTGAAGGGGTCTGGACTAAATGCGACAGCTGCGGCCAGGTTCTCTACCGCGCCGAGCTGGAGCGGAATCTGGAAGTGTGCCCGAAGTGCGACCACCACATGCGTATGAGCGCGCGCGCGCGTCTGCATACCCTGCTGGACGAAGGCAGCGAAGTGGAGCTGGGCAGCGATCTGGAGCCGAAGGACGTTCTGAAATTCAAGGATTCCAAGCGCTATAAAGATCGTCTGGTCGCTGCACAGAAAGCGACTGGCGAGAAAGACGCGCTGGTGGTGATGAAGGGCACGCTGTACGGCATGCCGATCGTCGCCGCGTCCTTCGAATTCGCCTTCATCGGCGGCTCGATGTCTTCCGTGGTCGGCGCGCGTTTCGTGCGTGCGGTTGAGCAGGCGCTGGAGGACAACTGTCCGCTGGTGTGCTTCTCCGCCAGCGGCGGCGCGCGCATGCAGGAAGCGCTGATGTCGCTGATGCAGATGGCGAAAACCAGCGCGGCGTTGGCCAAAATGCAGGAGCGCGGCTTGCCGTATATCTCCGTGCTGACCGACCCGACCATGGGCGGTGTCTCCGCCAGCCTGGCGATGCTGGGCGACATCAATATCGCCGAGCCGAAAGCGCTGATCGGTTTTGCCGGCCCGCGCGTTATCGAGCAAACCGTGCGCGAGAAACTGCCACCAGGCTTCCAGCGCAGCGAGTTCCTGATCGAAAAAGGCGCGATCGACATGATCGTTCGCCGTCCGGAAATGCGCCAAACGTTGGCGAGCATTCTGTCCAAGCTGACCAACCAGCCGCAGCCGCATTTCGATGAGGCCGCGCCGGTCATTGAGCCGGAGCCGCAGGCCGACGCCTGAGGCAAAGACAGATCCCGCCCGGGTTCAGCCGCCACTTTGTGGCTAAGTGACGGCTGATGCCCGCTCCCTGCCGGCCGTAGCCTTTCCGCTGCGGTTTGCAGGCTGGCGGCAGTCACGAAGCGCATCGCCTTTACCGCGGTGAGGGTGGTGCCCTGATGGATTAATGAACCCAAGTTCAGTGATGGGACTCATGCAAAACCACCAAATTCCCCAAGCCACGTCGCCATTGAGCTCGTGGCTTTACTATCTGGAACGTCTGCACAGCCAGGCGATCGAACTCGGCCTTGAGCGCGTACAGCGCGTCGCGGCGCATCTGGATTTACTGACCCCCGCACCCACGGTGTTCACCGTTGCCGGCACCAACGGCAAAGGCACCACCTGTCGCACCCTTGAAGCTATTCTGCTGGCCGCCGGCCTGCGCGTCGGCGTCTACAGTTCACCGCATCTGGTGCGCTATACCGAACGCGTGCGCATTCAGGGCGAAGAGCTGAGCGAAGCGGAGCACAGCCGCTCGTTCGCCGCCATTGAAGCCGGCCGCGGCGAAACGTCGCTGACCTATTTCGAATTCGGCACCCTGTCGGCGCTGCAGCTGTTCAAACAGGCGCGACTCGACGTGGTGATCCTGGAAGTGGGGCTGGGCGGGCGTCTCGACGCCACTAACATCGTCGATCCGAGCGTGGCGGTGATCACCAGCATTGCGCTCGATCACACCGACTGGCTGGGCAACGATCGCGAAAGCATCGGCCGTGAAAAGGCCGGCATTTTCCGCAGCGGCAAACCGGCGGTGGTCGGTGAACCCGATATGCCGGACAGCATTCGTCAGGTTGCCGAAACGCTGGGCGCGCCGCTGTCTCGCCGTGGTGAAGCCTGGCGCTTCAGCGAGCAGGGCGATCGCTGGCAGTGGCAGGGCGGCGACACGCTGCTGACCGATCTGCCGACGCCGAACGTACCGCTGGCCAACGCCGCTACCGCGCTGGCGGCGCTCAACTGCAGCCCGCTGGAAATCGACGAACGCGCGATTTTCACCGGGCTGCAGCAGGCGACGTTGCCGGGGCGTTTCCAGATCGTGCGGCGGGAGCCGACGCTGATCCTCGATGTGGCGCACAACCCGCATGCCGCCGGCTATCTGGCCGGGCGTCTGGCCCAACTGCCGCGCAACGGCGGCAAGGTGCGCGCGGTGGTGGGCATGCTGTCGGACAAGGATATCGCCGGCACGCTGGCCTGCCTCAGCGAGCAGGTGGATGAATGGTACTGCGCGCCGCTCGACGGGCCGCGCGGCGCCAGCGTCGAACAGCTGGCGCAGCATCTGACGGAACCGCGCCGCTTTAATGATGTCGAAACTGCCTGGCGGCAGGCTATGCAGGATGCTGATAAACAGGATATTGTGATCGTCTGTGGATCGTTCCACACCGTGGCGCAGGTGATGGCGGCGTTAGACGAGATGCGGGGAGTGTGAGTGGCGAGTAAATTTCAGAACCGACTGGTCGGAACCGTGATTCTGGTGGCGCTGGGGGTGATCATCCTGCCAGGGTTGCTGGACGGCAAAAAGAAGCATTACGAGGATGAATTCGCGGCCATTCCGTTGGTGCCGAAGGCGGGCGACGTCGAAGAGAACGACGTGCTGCCACCGGTGACGCAACCGTTGCCGGCGCAGCCGCCGGAAGGGGCGGGCGCGCTGGTCGAACAGCAGGCGGCCAACGAAGCGGCGGCGCAACAGGCGGTGCGGCAAGGTGCTCAGCAGCCAGCGCAGGTGGCGCCGCTACCGGTCGAGACGCGTCCTCAGCCGGTGCCGCAGCCCAAGCCGAAACCGGTAGAAACCAAACCGGTAGAAACCAAACCGGTGGAAGTGAAACCGAAACCGGTGCCGCAACCGAAACCGGTGGAAGTGAAGCCGGTACCGAAGCCGGAGCCGACGCCGAAACCTGAACCGACGCCGCAGCCGAAACCGGCGGAAGAAAAAGCGCCGGCCGGGCAAGCCTACGTCGTGCAGCTCGGGGCGTTGAAAAATGCCGCCAAGGCGAACGAGATTGTCGCCTCGCTGCGCCTCTCGGGCTATCGCGCCTTTACCGTGCCGTCAACGCCGGTGCAGGGGCAGATCACCCGTATCTACGTCGGCCCGGACGCTTCCAAGCAGAAGCTGCAGGCGGCGCTGCCGTCGCTGAACTCGATCAGCGGGCTGAGCGGGCAGGTGAAGCCGTACGGCCGTTAAACCCCGCAGGGGCGCAGCACGATGCGCCCCTGAATTAAGGAGTGGTGGAGATAAAGCGAGAAAAACCGCGCCTTTTACAGGCGAAATCACCTATGTAGGCGCGGCGATTGGGAATTTTTTGATCGCCGCTTTTTATTTGTAACGTGGTAGGAAATCCCCTACGCAAACGTTTTCTTTTTCTGTTAGAATTCGCCGCGAATTGGATGCAGGGGCGATTCATCATTGGAATAGTTCATGGTCTGGATTGATTACGTCATTATAGCGGTGATTGGATTTTCGGCTCTGGTGAGCCTGATCCGAGGGTTTGTTCGCGAAGCATTGTCACTTGTGACATGGGGATGTGCGTTTTTTGTTGCCAGCCATTTCTACTCTTACCTTGCGGTCTATTTCACTCGTTTTGAAGATGAACTGGTGCGAAACGGCATCGCGATCGCGATTTTGTTCATCGCGACCTTGATCGTAGGGGCTATTGTTAACTATGTGATTAGCTCACTGGTAGAGAAAACCGGGTTGTCGGGCACCGACCGGGTGTTGGGCATCTGCTTCGGCGCGCTGCGCGGAGTATTGATCGTCGCAGCGATCCTGTTCTTCCTGGATACCTTTACCGGCTTTTCACAGAGTGCCGACTGGAAACAGTCACAGCTCATTCCCCAGTTCAGTTACGTCATCAGGTGGTTCTTTGACTACCTGCAGAGCACGTCGAGTTTCTTGCCGACCCAATTGCCGGGGCGGTAGCGCTGATGAGGAAAAGACAACATGTGCGGTATTGTCGGTATCGCCGGTTTCATGCCGGTAAACCAGTCGATTTATGATGCGCTGACGGTGCTTCAGCACCGTGGCCAGGATGCCGCAGGCATCGTCACCATTGACGCCCACAACGGGTTCCGTTTGCGTAAAGCCAACGGCCTGGTGAAAGATGTGTTTGAGGCGCGCCATATGCAACGCTTGCAGGGCAACATGGGCATTGGCCATGTGCGTTACCCGACGGCCGGCAGCTCGAGCGCCTCTGAGGCCCAGCCTTTCTACGTCAACTCGCCGTTCGGCATTACGCTGGCCCACAACGGCAATCTGACCAACGCCCATGAGCTGCGCCAAAAGCTGTTCGAAAGCGGCCGCCGCCATGTCAACACCACCTCCGACTCGGAAATCCTGCTGAACGTGCTGGCCAGCGAGCTGGATCGCTTCCCGCATTATCCGCTGGAGGCCGACAACATTTTTACCGCGGTCGCCGCCATGCATCAGCAACTGCGCGGCGCTTACGCCTGCGTGGCGATGATCATCGGCCATGGCCTGCTGGCGTTCCGCGATCCGAACGGTATTCGTCCGCTGGTGATCGGCAAACGCACGCTGGAGGATGGCCGCAGCGAGTACATGGTGGCTTCAGAGAGCGTGGCGCTGGATACCCTGGGCTTTGAGTTCCTGCGCGACGTGGCGCCGGGCGAAGCGGTGTATATCACCACCAAGGGCCAGCTGTTCACCCGCCAGTGCGCAGAGAACCCGAAAACCAACCCGTGCCTGTTCGAATACGTCTATTTCGCGCGCCCGGACTCCTTTATGGACAAGATCTCGGTCTACAGCGCCCGCGTGCGCATGGGCCAGAAGCTGGGTGAGAAGATTGCCCGCGAATGGGAAGATCTGGACATCGACGTGGTGATCCCGATCCCGGAAACCTCCTGCGACATCGCGCTGGAGATCGCGCGCATTCTCGAGAAACCCTACCGCCAGGGCTTTGTGAAGAACCGCTACGTCGGCCGCACCTTTATCATGCCGGGCCAGCAGGCGCGTCGTCAGTCGGTGCGCCGCAAGCTGAACGCCAACCGCGCCGAGTTCCGCGACAAGAACGTGCTGCTGGTGGATGACTCCATCGTGCGCGGCACCACGTCGGAACAGATCGTCGAGATGGCGCGCGAAGCGGGCGCCAAGCGTGTGTACCTGGCTTCCGCCGCGCCGGAAGTGCGTTTCCCGAATGTCTACGGCATCGACATGCCGAGCGCCAACGAACTGATCGCCCACGGGCGTGAAGTGGATGAAATCCGCCAGATTATCGGCGCCGACGGGCTGATCTTCCAGGACCTGGACGATCTGATCGAAGCGGTGCGCGAAGAGAACCCGGACATCACCCAGTTCGAATGCTCGGTGTTCAACGGCATCTACGTGACCAAAGACGTCGATCAAAGCTATCTGGAATATCTGGAGTCGCTGCGCAGCGACGACGCCAAGGCGCTGCGAGGGCAAACCGAAGCGGAAAATCTGGAACTGCACAACGAAGGCTAACCGGCCGCGTTGATTACTCGGGGGGGCATCGCCGCGTCTGCGGCGGTGCGCCTTGCTCCTGTGAACTTGCTTATCCCTCGCCATTGCGGCAAAGTCTGCCTGATCTTACTTTTTACGGCAGAGGCCATTTTCCATGAAACGACTCATCATCGGCATTTCCGGCGCCAGCGGCGCGATCTACGGCGTGCGCCTGTTACAGGTTTTGCGCGACGTCGCAGAGGTGGAAACCCATCTGGTGATGAGCAACGCTGCACGGCAGACGCTGGCGCTGGAAACGCCGTACAGCCTGCGTGAAGTGCAGGCGTTGGCCGACGTGGTGCACGATGCGCGCGATATCGCCGCCGCCATCTCTTCCGGTTCCTTCAAAACCCTGGGCATGGCGATCCTGCCATGCTCGATCAAAACCCTGTCCGGCATCGTCAACAGCTACAGCGACGGGCTGCTGACCCGCGCCGCCGACGTGGTGCTCAAAGAGCGCCGCCGTTTGGTGCTGTGCGTGCGGGAAACGCCGCTGCATCTGGGACACCTGCGGTTGATGACGCAGGCGGCGGAGATGGGCGCGGCGATCATGCCGCCGGTGCCGGCGTTTTACCACCAGCCGAAAAGCGTGGAAGACATCATCGATCAGACCGTCAATCGGGTGATCGATCAGTTTGATATCGAACTGCCGGCCGATCTGTTCACCCGCTGGCAGGGTGCTGATTAACATTTTCATCCCCAAATTGGCACATTTGTGCAACACCGCACTGAATTAGGGCGGCGTATGCACCATAATGATCCCACTTCATCACGTTCACTGTTTCATGGCGCCGCCTTATCGCGGCTGCCAGTGGCGCGGCCCCGAGCGGCCGATTTAATTTTGCGGTTATCGTCCCAGGAAACAGTATTGTGAAGGCCGGAGCCGTTCCCTCCGCCCGTAGCACCTAATGTGGCACGATTACTGCAAATTGATTTGGTGGGGAAAAGTAATGCCCGTAGTGGCATCAAAAAATCAATTTGAGGGTAATTTATGAAAAAGCGGGTTTTGATTTTGCCGTTAGTTCTGGCTTTGAGCGCCGCCAGCAGCGCCTTTGCCGCCATTCCTTCCACGCTGAAGATTGGCACCGATCCGACTTACGCACCGTTTGAGTCCAAAAACGCCAAAGGCGAATTGGTTGGCTTTGACATCGATTTGGCCAAAGAGCTGTGCAAACGCATCAATACCCAATGCACCTTCGTGGAGAGCGACTTCGACGCGCTGATCCCATCCCTCAAGGCGAAGAAAATCGACGCCATCATCTCTTCGCTGTCCATCACCGAAAAACGCCAGCAGGAAATCGCCTTTACCGACAAGCTGTATGCCGCCAACGCGCGTCTGATCGCGCCGAAAGGATCCAAGCTGTTGCCTACCGTGGACGCCCTGAAAGGCAAGAGTGTGGGCGTGTTGCAGGGCACCACCCAGGAAGCCTACGCCAACGCCATGTGGCAGCCGAAGGGCATCACCGTCGTGCCTTACCAGAACCAGGATCTGGTTTACGCCGATTTGGCTTCCGGCCGTATCGACGCCGCCTTCCAGGATGAAGTGGCGGGCAGCGACGGCTTCCTGAAACAGCCGCCGGGCAAAGACTATGCGTTCGCCGGCGAATCGGTGAAGGATGACAAGTTCTTCGGCGTCGGCACCGGCATGGGGCTGCGCAAGACCGATACCGAGCTGAAAGCGGCGCTGGACAAAGCCTTCGCCGAGATGCGCAAAGACGGCACCTACGACAAATACGCGAAAAAGTACTTCGACTTTGACGTCTACGGCGGGTAATCCGCTTACCGTTCCATGCTGTGACTGCGGGGCCGGCGTGCCGGCCCCGATGGTTCGGATCCTAGACCACAGGGTGAAGTAGATGCTGCAAGGCTATTCCCAACTGATTTTCGAGGGGGCTCTGGTGACGCTGGAGCTGGCCCTCAGTTCCGTGTTGCTGGCGGTGGTGATCGGCCTGATCGGCGCCGGTGGCAAACTGTCTCATAACCCCTTTATCTCCGGCCTGTTCGGCGCCTATACCACGCTGATCCGCGGCGTGCCCGATCTGGTGCTGATGCTGCTGATTTTTTACGGTCTGCAAATCGCGCTGAACAATATCACTACGCTGCTGGGCTTCGCGCAGATCGATATCGATCCGCTCGGCGCCGGCATCATTACCCTCGGCTTTATCTACGGCGCTTATTTTACCGAGACCTTCCGCGGCGCTTATCTGGCGGTGCCGAAAGGGCAGATCGAAGCGGCGACGGCCTATGGCTTCAGCGGCGCGCAGATCTTCCGGCGCATTCTGTTCCCGGCGATGATGCGTTTCGCCCTGCCGGGCATCGGCAATAACTGGCAGGTGATCCTGAAGGCGACGGCGCTGGTGTCGATTCTCGGCCTGAACGATGTGGTCAAAGCCACGCAGCTGGCGGGAAAAGGCACCTATCAGCCGTTCTTCTTCGCCATCGTGGCCGGCGTGGTGTATCTGATCTTCACTACCGTTTCCAACGGCGTGCTGCTGTGGCTTGAACGGCGTTACTCACTGGGCGTCAAGAGGGCCGAACTATGATCGAGATCCTGCAACAGTATTGGCAGTCGCTGCTGTGGAGTGACGGCTACCGCTTCACCGGCGTGGCGATCACGCTGTGGCTGCTGATTGCCTCGGTGGTGATGGGCGGGCTGCTGGCGATCCCGATGGCGGTGGCGCGCGTTTCTTCCCTTCGCTGGGTGCGTTTCCCGGTGTGGCTCTACACCTATGTGTTTCGCGGTACGCCGCTGTACGTGCAACTGCTGGTGTTCTACTCCGGCATGTATAGCCTCGAGATCGTGCGCGGCAGCGAGTTTCTCAATGCGTTTTTCCGCAGCGGGCTCAACTGCACCATCCTGGCGCTGACGCTCAACACCTGCGCTTATACCACCGAGATCTTCGCCGGGGCGATCCGCTCGGTGCCGCACGGTGAAATCGAGGCCGCCAACGCCTACGGTTTCTCGCGTTTCAAGATGTATCGCTGCATCATTTTGCCTTCGGCGCTGCGCACCGCGCTGCCGGCTTACAGCAACGAAGTGATCCTGATGCTGCACTCCACCGCGCTGGCGTTTACCGCCACCGTGCCGGATCTGTTGAAGATCGCGCGCGACATCAACGCCGCGACCTATCAGCCGTTTTACGCCTTCGGCATTGCGGCGGTGCTGTATCTGATCATCTCCTACGTGTTAATCAGCCTGTTCCGCAAAGCTGAGAAACGCTGGATGGCACACGTTAGTCACTGATAAATGACGGGAAGAAAACCATGTCTGAGAATAAATTAGCCGTCACGGAACTGCACAAACGCTATGGCGACCACGAAGTGCTGAAGGGCGTCTCGCTGGCGGCCAACGCCGGGGATGTGATCAGCATCATCGGCTCCTCCGGCTCCGGCAAAAGCACCTTTCTGCGCTGCATCAACTTCCTTGAGAAGCCGAGCGAAGGTTCGATCAGTCTGAACAACGAAGATATTCGCATGGTGCGCGACAAGGACGGCCAACTGAAGGTATTCGACAAGAAGCAGCTGCAGCTGTTGCGCACCCGCCTGACCATGGTATTTCAGCACTTTAACCTGTGGAGCCACATGACGGTGCTGGAGAACGTGATGGAAGCGCCGGTGCAGGTGCTGGGGCTGAGCAAGGCCGACGCGCACGAGCGCGCGGTGCGCTACCTGGACAAAGTGGGCATCGACGAGCGGGCGCGCGGCAAATACCCGGTGCACCTGTCGGGCGGCCAGCAGCAGCGCGTCTCTATCGCCCGCGCATTGGCGATGGAGCCGGAGGTGCTGCTGTTTGACGAACCGACGTCGGCACTGGATCCCGAACTGGTGGGCGAGGTGCTGCGCATCATGCAGAAGCTGGCGGAGGAGGGGAAGACCATGGTGGTGGTGACGCACGAAATGGAGTTTGCGCGCCACGTTTCCAACCACGTGATCTTCCTGCACAAAGGGTTGATTGAAGAACAGGGGCCGCCGGCCGAGCTGTTCGGCAACCCCAAAAGCCCGCGCCTGCAGCAGTTCCTGTCCGGCGCGTTGAAGTAACGTCAGATCAGCGGGCTTCGGCCCGCTGATTGATCACGTCATCCAACGCCTGTTCCAACTCCAGATAGCGGAAGTGGAAGCCGGCTTCTTCCAGCCGTTTCGGCACCGCCCGCTGGCCGCCGAGCACCAGCACCGCCGCTTCCCCCATCAACAAGCGCATGACGAACGCCGGCACCCGCAGAAACGCCGGGCGATCGAGCACGTTGGCCAGTTGGGCGACGAACTGTTCGTTATGCACCGGGTAGGGGGCGACCATGTTGAACGGGCCGGTCAGCGTGGCGTGATCCAGCAGATAAATAATGCCGTTGACCATGTCGTCGAGATGGATCCACGGCAGATATTGGCGGCCGTCGCCGATCGGGCCGCCCAGCCCGAAGCGGAACGGCGGCAGCATTTTGGCCAGCGCGCCGCCTTGTGGCGCCAGCACCACGCCGGTGCGCAGCAGGCAGACGCGGGTGGCGTCGCTCTGCGCCTGCAGCGCCAGCGCTTCCCAGCGTTGGCACAGCTGGTGGGTGAATTCGTCGTGCGGCGGCTCCTCTTCGGTGACCACCGCCTGCCCCTGATCGCCGTAGTAGCCGACGGCGGAACCGGAAATCAGCACGCCGGGGGGCGTGCTGCCGGCCTTGATCAGCTGCGCCAACCGTTCGGTCAGATCCCAGCGGCTGCGGCACAGGCGCTCTTTCTGCTGCGCGCTCCAGCGCTTGTCGGCGATAGGTTCGCCGGCGAGGTTGATCACTGCGTCGAAGTCATCCAGCGACTGCCGGTCGTCCAGCGTTTGCCAATAGCTCGGCCGGTCGCCCAGCCTGGCTCGGGCGCGCCGCTCGTCGCGGGTCAGTACCGTAATGTGGTGAGAAAGCGCCAGCAGTCTTGCCGTCAGGCTGCTGCCTATCAATCCCGTTGCGCCGGTGATCAGGATCCGCATGGTCGACCTCCCTGAGTTAGCCCCGGCGGTAGCTCATGGTCATGGAGACCGAATCGGCGTAGCGCAGAGCCAGAAGTTTATCTATCTCCACTTCAGCATAGGTTACCCAGGCGTGTTCTTTTACGATGTCGAGCACATCCTGCGTTAATTTTTCCAGCAATGCGAAACGGTTATCTTCCACATGGCGGATGATCGCTTTGGTGATGGTGCGGTAGTTGAGCGCGTCGGCGATGTCTTCGCTGTTGCGCGCCTTATCCGCCGGGTAGTGGATCACCACGTTGATCAGAACGTCCTGTCGGTTGTTGATTTCCTCTTCCTTGATACCGATGAACGTGCGCAGCCGCAGATTTTTAATGCGAATAACGGCGTCGGGTTGACTGAAAGACATCAGAGATTCTCCATAGGTCTGATTATTAGCGTTCAGAATACACGGAAAGTAAGGAAATGATAACGTGAGGACGATGTGACTCCCCGGCCGACGGGGAGTCGGGGGAGGCGCTTAGGCTTGTTCGGCCAGTTTGTAGGCGCGCTCGGTCGCCGGGCGGTTGCTGATGCGCTCGAACCAGTTGCGCACCGCCGGGTAATCTGCCAGATCGATGCGCTGGCGCGGATGCGACACCACCCACGGGTAGGTGGCGATATCGGCGATGCTGTAGTTGTCGCCGCCCAGGTACGGGTGTTTTTGCAGTTCAGCTTCCAGCACGCCGTACAGCCGCTTGGTCTCCAGATGGTAACGCTCGATGGCGTAAGGCACCGGCTGCGGCGCGTAGTGATTAAAGTGATGATTCTGCCCGAGCATCGGCCCGAACCCGGCCACCTGCCAGAACAGCCACTGCAGGGTGGCGGCGCGTTCGCGCAGGCCCTTGCTCAGCAGCTTGCCGGTCTTCTCCGCCAGATACAGCAGGATTTCCCCGGACTCGAACAGGCTGATTGGCGCGCCGCCGTCCACCGGTTGCTGATCGACGATCGCCGGGATTTTGTTGTTGGGAGAAATGCTCAGAAAGTCCGGTTTGAACTGCTCGCCGGCGCTGATGTTTACGCGATGGATACGGTAGGGCAAGCCGACCTCTTCCAGAAACAAGGTGATCTTGTGACCATTGGGAGTAGGCGCGTAATACAGGTCAATCATGTTGCCTCCTGCGGTAAGGTGATCTGTAATTCATTACACGTTGCTGCGGTCTTCGCCGCGCACAAAGGTATATCAGAGATCCAACAATAGCAGCTAAGGATAGCAGGCTATGTGGGATTCGTCCGATGCTATCTGCGCAGTTGGATCACAATTCTCCACCGGGGCGGTCGGCGGTTTGCCGCACGGCGCCGGCGCGGTAAAATGGCGCTTATTTCCCTCTATAGGACAAGGTTATGAAGCTGATGTTCGCCTCGGATATCCACGGATCGCTGCCGGCTACCGAACGCGTGCTGGAATTGTTCGCACAACACGGCGCCGACTGGCTGATTCTTCTGGGTGATTTGCTGAATCACGGCCCGCGCAACGCGCTGCCCGCCGGGTATCAGCCCGCTCAGGTTGCCGAACGATTGAATCGCTATAGCGACAAGATCATCGCCGTTCGCGGCAATTGCGACAGCGAGGTCGATCAGATGCTGCTGACGTTTCCCATCGAGGCGCCCTGGCAACAGGTTTTACTGCAAAAAAGACGATTGTTTTTGACCCACGGTCACCTTTATCATCCCTCGGCACTGCCGCCGTTATCCCGCGGTGACGTCCTGGCCTACGGCCATACGCATCTGCCGCAGGCGGAGCGGCAGGGTGAGATCTATTGCTTCAATCCAGGCTCGGTCAGCATCCCGAAAGGGGGCTTTCCGGCCAGCTACGGCATGTTGGATCGGGGCACTTTGCGCGTGCTGGCGCTCGACGACGGCAAGGTCGTCGCGGAGGTGGCGTTAACACGCTAAACGCACTAATTTATACACACACAATAAAAATCTTTGAAAAACACTCATTGATTAACCAGCGCGCGGGATGCATCGCGCCAAAATAGAAGGTTTTAGAGGATGGCGGAACAGGGTCAGGCTGCAGATACCGAATGGGTTGATATCGTCGACGAGCAAAACGAGGTGATTGCGCAATCCAGTCGTCAACAGATGCGGGCGGAGCGGCTGCGTCATCGTGCTACCTATATTGTGGTGCATGATGGGATGGGAAAAATTCTGGTGCAGCGTCGCACCGAGATCAAGGACTTCTACCCGGGCTGGCTGGACGCGACGGCGGGTGGCGTAGTGCAAAGCGGTGAAAACGTACTGGATTCGGCGCGCCGCGAGGCGGAAGAAGAGCTGGGCATCGCCGGCGTGCCTTTCGCCGAACACGGTCTGTTCTACTTCGAAGAAGAGCAGTGCCGGGTGTGGGGGGCGCTGTTCAGCTGCGTATCGCACGGCCCGTTCGCGCTGCAGGAAGAAGAAGTGGCTGAAGTGTGCTGGCTGACGCCGGAAGAGATCACCGCGCGCTGCGACGAGTTTACCCCGGATTCGCTGAAGGCGCTGTCGCTGTGGCTGACGCGCAACAACGAACAGGATTACGGTAAGCCGCTCGACAACCACTGAGACGCCAACGCGTGAGAAAGCCGGTCATCGACCGGCTTTTTTTATGCTGTGGATTCAGCAACTGTCGCGGCGGCACAGCGTGGCGGGCAGGGAGCCCGCCGGTTGCCAGGGTTGCTCGTTCAGCCGCGCCAGCAGCGCCTGGCCGGCCTGAATGCCGATGTCGCGATGCGGAATGGTCATGGTGGTCAGCGGCGGCTGGCACACCCGGCTGAACTCGCTGTTGCCGAACCCCACCACCGCCAGATTGTCCGGCACCTTGATGCGCCGCCGCTGGCATTCATACAGCGCGCCACCGGCCAGTTCGTCCGAGGCGCACACCAGCGCGTCCAGCTCCGGCCAGGCCAGCAAAAATTCCGGCAGCTGCTGCGCGCCGGTGCTGAAGCTGGCGGGCTGCGCGGCGTTGATCACCCGATGCGGCGACATATGGTTGCGCAGAAGCGCCTTGTGCCAACCCTGCAGGTGCTGCTGGAAAATCCACTGTTCCTGATTGGCGCACAGCAGCCCGATATTCTGATAGCCGCCGGCGATCACCGTTTGCGTCAGCTGATACATGGCCGCCACGTAATCGATGCCGATGCTCATGTCGATCGGATCGGCGCGCACGGCGCCGATCTCCACCACCGGAATGTTGGCGGCGATCAACGCGTTGCGGGCATTTTGCGAATGCTCGACGCTGAGCAGCACCGCCGCCGCCAGGTTGTAAGAGAGCAGGGTCTCCAGCAGTCTCTCCTCGCGTTCCAGGTGGTGCTGCGACTCCGCCAGCATGATGTGATAGCCGGCGGGCTGCAGCACTTTCTGCAGACCGGCGAACATCTCGGCGCAGCCGGATTCGGACAGGCTGGGCACCACCATGGCGATGGTGTAGGAGGAGGCCGACGCCAGCGAACTGGCGGCCAGGTTGGGCAGATACCCCAACTCGCTCACCGCGGCTTCAATCTTCTCGCGCAGTTTGTCTGAAACCTGCTCCGGCGTGCGCAGCGCGCGCGACACCGTCATGGTGCCGACGCCCGCCAGCTGCGCTACGTCAGCCAACGTCACCCTGCCCGTGCTGCGTCGTTTTTTACCGATCGACATGCCAAATCCCGACTGAAATGCGCGCGCGGCGCATAAAAATGGTGAGGGTGGGAAGCCGACGGCGCGGCTTCGACGATCCCCGTATGTGGCACATTCTACCCCGTTACCCGAAAGAGCGAGAAAAAATTGTGGTTAACGTCATGCCGCGGCGCGGCGTTTTGATAGCGCTATCACAGATCTGCATGATAGCGCTTTGGTAGCGCTATCTTTGTGATATCCATCACTGTGTGGCCGGGAGGGGTTGATTAAAGTTTTACCGTCGTCGGTGAATTAATCACCGGCCGCAATCATCGATTCTCGGGAGGATAACGTGCTGAAAGAGTGGCTGACCGCCGATCATATACAGCTGTGCGAACGGGTGGAGGACTGGCGCCAGGCGGTAACGCTGAGCGCGCAGCCGCTGCTGCAAGACGGCGTGATTACGCCGAATTATCTGACGGCCATCTTTCATCAGCAGGAGAAGCTCGGCCCTTACTTCGTCCTGGCGCCGGGCATCGCCATGCCACACGCCCGGCCCGAGGAGGGCGCCAACGCGCTGGGGTTATCGCTGTTGAAGATCCATCAGGGGGTGAACTTTCATTCCGCGGATAACGATCCGGTTCAGGTGGTGGTGACGCTTTCCGCGCCTGACGGCAACAGCCACATCGAATTGATTTCGCAACTGGCTGAATTATTTTCAGACAATCAGGCAATGGAGGCGTTATTTCACGCCAAAGATAAACGACAAATCGAGGATATTATCGCCCGCTATTAACGTTTAATCACCAGGAGCACGATTAATGCTAACAACGCCGGGAATATGACCGGCGGCGCTACCCTACACGCTAAATTCAACAGGTGGATATCATGAAAATCATGGCGATTTGCGGTTCTGGTCTCGGCAGCAGTTTTATGGTGGAAATGAATATTAAAAAGGTGCTGAAAAAAATGGACGTGGAGGCCGAGGTCGAACACTCCGATCTGTCGTCGGCCACCCCCGGCGCAGCCGACGTGTTCGTGATGGCGAAAGACATTGCCGACAGCGCCAGCGTGCCGGCCGAGCAGCTGGTGGTGATCAGCAACATCATCGACATCAATGAGCTGGAAGCCAAGCTGCGCGCTTACTTCGAAGCCCACTCAATCCTCTGAATAAAACGATTGGCGAGGTGGATATGTTTATCCAGGAAACGCTTAAGTTTGTGGTGGATATATTAAAGGTGCCTTCGGTGCTGGTCGGGCTTATTGCGCTGATCGGTTTGCTGGCGCAAAAGAAATCCTTTTCCGACGTGGTGAAAGGCACGGTAAAAACCATTCTCGGCTTTATCGTTTTGGGCGGCGGCGCCACGGTATTGGTCGGGTCGCTCAATCCGTTGGGCGGCATGTTCGAACACGCATTTAATATTCAGGGCATCATTCCGAACAACGAAGCGATCGTCTCTATCGCGCTGGAGAAATACGGCGCTTCCACCGCCTTGATCATGGCGTTCGGCATGGTGGCGAACATCGTGGTGGCGCGCTTCACCCGGCTGAAATACATCTTCCTCACCGGCCACCACACCTTCTACATGGCCTGCATGATCGGCATCATCCTGACGGTGGCGGGCTTCGAGGGCGTTCAACTGGTGTTTACCGGCGCGTTGACCCTGGGGCTGGTGATGGCGTTCTTCCCGGCGATCGCCCAGCGCTATATGCGCCGCATCACCGGCAACGACGATATCGCTTTCGGCCACTTCGGCACCCTGGGCTATGTGCTGTCCGGCTGGATCGGCTCGAAGGTGGGTAAGAACTCGCGCTCGACCGAGGAGATGAACCTGCCGAAAAACCTCAGCTTCCTGCGTGACAGTTCCATTTCGATCTCGATGACCATGATCGTCATCTACCTGATCCTGGCGATCTGCGCCGGGCGGGCCTATGTGGAAAGCGAGCTCAGTGGCGGCCAGAACTACCTGGTGTATTCGATTATCCAGGCCATCACCTTCGCCGCCGGGGTGTTCATCATTCTGCAGGGCGTGCGCTTGATTCTGGCGGAGATCGTGCCGGCGTTCACCGGCTTCTCGGAAAAACTGGTGCCTAACGCGCGGCCGGCGCTGGATTGCCCGGTGGTTTATCCCTATGCCCCCAACGCGGTGCTGATCGGCTTCCTGTTCAGCTTCCTTGGCGGGTTGGCCGGGCTGTTCCTGCTGGGGCAACTGAAGATGGTGCTGATCCTGCCCGGCGTGGTGCCGCATTTCTTCACCGGCGCTACCGCCGGGGTGTTTGGCAACGCGACCGGCGGGCGGCGCGGCGCGATGCTGGGCGCCTTCGCCAACGGACTGCTGATCACCTTCCTGCCGGTGCTGCTGTTGCCGGTGCTGGGGGCGCTTGGCTTTGCCAACACCACCTTCTCCGACGCCGATTTCGGCGTGATCGGCATCCTGCTGGGCAATATGGCGCGCTTTATGTCGAAGGAGATGATCATGCTGGCGATCGTCGCCGTGTTCGCGCTGCTGGTGGCGCATAACTTCTTGAGAAAACGCAAAGGCGCGCCGGCCGCTGACCGCGTCGAGAAATAACGAGGGCAGACTGATGAACGACACAACGAGCGAAACGGAAATTGAAGAGCTGCGCACTCTGGCGCGCGCGATCCGTCTGGAAACGCTGAAAGCGCTGACCGGGCTGGGCTTCGGCCACTACGGCGGCTGCATGTCGGTGGTGGAGACGCTGGCGGTGCTGTACGGCGGCGTGATGCGCATCGATCCGGCGGACCCGGACTGGCAGGAGCGCGATGACTTCGTGCTGTCGAAAGGGCACGCCGGCCCGGCGCTGTACAGCACGCTGGCGATCAAGGGCTACTTCCCGCTGGCGGAACTGAAGACCCTCAATCAGAACGGCACGCGCCTGCCGAGCCACCCGGACCGGCTGCGCACGCGCGGCGTGGACGCCACCACCGGCTCACTGGGGCAGGGCGTGTCGATCGCCGCCGGCATGGCGTTATCCCATCGGCTGGCGGGGCGGCGCAATCGGGTGTTCAGCATCCTCGGCGACGGAGAGCTGAATGAAGGGCAGTGCTGGGAGGCGTTCCAGTTTATCGCCCACCACAACCTGAACAACCTGACGCTGTTTATCGATTACAACAAGCAACAGCTGGACGGCGCGCTGGACGAGGTGATCCAACCGTTCGATCTGGCCGCCAAGTTCCGCGCCTTCGGCTTTGAGGTGCAAACCATCAAGGGCGACGACATCGCGGCGCTGCTGGCGGCGGTAGCGCCGGCGCGCGGCGGCGAACAGCGGCCGCTGGCGATCGTGCTCGACAGCATCAAGGGACAGGGCGTGACCTATCTGGAAAACCTGTCGAACTCACACCACCTGCGCCTGACGCCGGACGTGCAGTTGGAGATCGAAAAAGCCATCGCCGAACTGGAGGCCGCCCATGTTTAACGTAGTGACGCAGTTGGAAAACGACGCCGTCGAAATGCGCAAAGTCTACGCCGGCGCGGTGCGGCGGCAGATTGAGGCGGGCGCGCCGATCATCGCGCTGGAGGCGGATTTGATGAGCTCGATGGCGATGGACGGCGTGCACAAGGATCACCCGCAGCACGTGATCAACTGCGGCATCATGGAGGCCAACGTGATCGGCGTCGCCGCCGGGCTGTCGCTTACCGGCCGGGTGCCGTTCGTGCATACCTTCACCGCCTTCGCCAGCCGCCGCTGTTTCGATCAGCTGTTCATGTCGCTGGATTACCAGCGCAACAACGTCAAGGTGATCGCTTCCGACGCCGGGGTAAGCGCCTGCCACAACGGCGGCACCCACATGTCGTTCGAGGACATGGGCATTGTGCGCGGGCTGGCGCATTCGGTGGTGCTGGAAGTGACCGACGCCACCATGTTCGCCGACATTCTGCGCCAACTGATGGATCTGCGCGGCTTCTACTGGGTGCGCACCATTCGCAAGCAGGCGACGCGCATCTACCAGGAAGGCTCGCGCTTTACCATCGGCAAGGGCAACCTGCTGCGCGATGGCGATGACGTCACGCTGATCGCCAACGGCATCATGGTGGCGGAGGCGTTGAAAGCGGCGGAGATGCTGGCGCGGCAGGGCGTCAGCGCGGCGGTGATCGATATGTTCACCCTCAAGCCTATCGACCGTGAACTGATCAAAACCTACGCGGCCAAGACCGGACGCATCGTCACCTGTGAGAACCACAGCATTCATAACGGGCTGGGATCGGCGGTGGCGGAGGTGCTGGCGGAAGAGTGCCCGACGCCGATGCGGCGCGTGGGAGTGAAGGAGCGTTACGGCCAGGTGGGCACCCAGGCGTTTTTACAGCAGGAGTATGGCCTGACCGCCGAACATATTCTGGAGGCTGCCGGGCAGTTGCTGCAAAAGTAGTTCTTGAGTCAATAACAACTGCTGTAACGAATGAGGCTCGGTGCTCTGGATAAAGCATATACCTTCCCCCGGAATTTTGAGTCATGACTCACGTATTATTAACGGATAAGCCCCTTAGGGGGCTTTTTGTTTTCGGTGAATAATAGGTGGTCAATGCTTGGATAAAAATAGATAATAAAAATAAATCAATAAATACAATAAATTATATTCATGGAGTGAATAATGATAACAGCAAGAGGCTCATTCAGAAGGCTGACGCTAGGCGAGATCACGCTATCCCGCTCTCTCTATAAAAATGCCATCGACTACAGTCTTGTTAAAGTGCATAACGCGAGCTATTTCCCGTTTGGTTTGCAGAATGAGGAAACGGCCGTTACGCCTAATGGTGAACTTTATTGGCCTGAAAAACACTTCTGGGAAGATTTTTCCACAGAAACAACGCGCTATCTATGGTGGTTCATGCATGAAATGGCCCACGTATGGCAGTATCAGATGGGGATGAACGTCCGGCTACGGGGAATAATGAGCTGGGCGGTAACTTATAAATACTCGCTGCCCGATTACTACTCATTAGCTGATTATGGTATGGAGGCGCAAGCCAGCCTTCTTGCAGATTACTTCATCCTTTCTCGTTATGGAAAAGAACGGTGGTTTGAGGTGAAGCTGATGCAGGGTATTATAGGTCCAGATTTGAAAAGCCGTTATGAGCATGTTTTGAAAAGATTTCTTAATGCTCCTACCGACAGGAAAAACCTGAAATGAGAAGAATCTATACCCTCATCATGATGATGTTGCTCAGTGGTTGTATGCTTGAAAAGCAACGTTTTTACACTGCGGATATTACGCTACGGGGAAATGATCTCTGTTTCTCTTTGCCGCAGACCTACCAAACACAGAGTGGCAGGGTCAGTCTGGTCAGTATCGCTATTGAACAACGGTTGGGTAGCCAAACGCATGAACTCTGGCGCAGGACCATTCTACCGCCAAAGCCCGCTGAGACGATCACGCCCGGCCGGTGTATCCCATACTCGTTCAAAGCATTTGAGAGCAATATGCCATACACCGTAGCAATCAGTACCGTGGATCCTCAGGATGCGGATTCGAAACGTTTCTGGCAGCGCAGTTTCTCGCTGAAAATCAGTGACGGCCAGATTTCGCAGGTTATTGCCAGCGCGGAGTAATAAAAAGTCAGAGAAGGGATGAATGAAATAACAAGGGCCGGCAATGCCGGCCCTTGTTTCGTTTGGCGATGAATTACGCCTTGGCGGCAGCGTCAGCCTGGGAAGACTGGATCGCCGTCAGCGCGACGGTGTAGACGATATCGTCAACCAGTGCGCCGCGCGACAGGTCGTTCACCGGCTTGCGCATGCCTTGCAGCATCGGGCCGATGGAGACCAGGTCAGCGGAGCGCTGTACCGCTTTGTAGGTGGTATTGCCGGTGTTCAGATCCGGGAAGATGAACACGGTCGCCTGGCCGGCCACCGGCGAGTTCGGCGCCTTGGACTTGGCAACGTCGGCCATGATGGCGGCGTCGTACTGCAGCGGGCCGTCGATGATCAGATCCGGGCGTTTTTCCTGCGCCAGACGGGTCGCTTCGCGCACTTTCTCGACGTCGCTGCCCGCACCGGAGTTGCCGGTGGAGTAGGAGATCATCGCCACGCGCGGCTCGATGCCGAAGGCCGCGGCGGAATCCGCAGACTGGATGGCGATTTCAGACAGCTGCTCGGCGGTCGGATCCGGGTTGATCGCGCAGTCGCCGTAGACCAGTACCTGGTCAGGCAACAGCATGAAGAACACGGAGGACACCAGCGAGCTGCCCGGCGCGGTTTTGATCAGCTGCAACGGCGGACGAATGGTGTTGGCGGTGGTGTGAACCGCGCCGGAGACCAGACCGTCGACTTCGCCCTGTTCCAGCATCAGGGTGCCGAGCACCACGTTGTCTTCCAGCTGCTCGCGCGCGACCACTTCGGTCATGCCCTTGCTCTTGCGCAGCTCAACCAGACGCGGCACGTAGTTTTCACGCACGGCGACCGGATCGACGATTTCGATGCCTTTGCCCAGCTCAACGCCTTGCGCCGCCGCGACGCGCTGGATCTCGTCCGGGTTGCCGAGCAGCACGCATTCCGCGATGCCGCGTTCGGCGCAGATGGCCGCCGCTTTCACGGTGCGCGGCTCGTCGCCTTCCGGCAGCACGATGCGCTTGCCGGCTTTACGCGCCAGCTCGGTCAGCTCGTAACGGAACGCCGGTGGAGACAGGCGACGTGAACGTTCGGAGGTGGCGGTCAGCGAATCGATCCACTCGGTGCTGATGTGGCTGGCCACGTAGTTCTGCACTTTCTCGATGCGCTGGTGGTCGTCCGCCGGCACTTCGAGGTTGAAGCTCTGCAGGCTCAGCGAGGTCTGCCAGGTGTTGGTGTCGACCATGAACACCGGCAGGCCGGTCTGGAAGGCGCGTTCGCACAGCTTCTTGATCGGCTCATCGATGGCGTAGCCGCCGGTCAGCAGGATGGCGCCGATTTCCACGCCGTTCATCGCCGCCAGGCAGGCGGAGACCAGCACGTCAGGACGGTCTGCGGAGGTCACCAGCAGGGAACCTGGGCGGAAGTGTTCCAGCATGTGCGGGATGCTGCGCGCACAGAAGGTCACGGACTTCACGCGGCGGGTCATGATGTCGCCTTCGTTGACCACGCGGGCCTTCAGGTGGCGAGCCATGTCGATGGCGCGGGTGGCGATCAGATCGAAACTCCACGGCACGCAGCCCAGAACCGGCAGCGGGCTGTTGGCGAACAGCTGCGCAGGATCGACGTGGGCGATGCTGGCCTTGGTGGAGTCGTCGAAGATTTCGGACAGGTCAGGACGGGTGCGGCCCTGATCGTCGACCGGCGCGTTCAGCTTGTTGATGATAACGCCGGTGATGTTTTTGTTCTTGCTGCCGCCGAAGCTGGTGCGCGCCAGTTCGATGCGCTCTTTCAGCTGCGCCGGGGAGTCGTTGCCCAGCGCCAGTACGAAGACGATCTCGGCGTTCAGGGTTTTGGCGATCTCGTAGTTCAGCGCGTTGGCGAACTGGTGTTTGCGGGTCGGCACCAGGCCTTCGATCAGCACCACTTCCGCGTCTTTGGTGTTCTCGTGGTAGCGCGCCACGATCTCTTCCATCAGTACGTCTTGCTGGTTGGAGCTCAGTAGGCCTTCAACGTAATCCATGCGCAGCGGTTCGGCCGCCGGGATGGTGGAGTTGCTGCGGATGATGGTGGTGGTCTGGTCGAGCGCGTTGTCGCCGGTGCGCGGTTGAGCGATAGGCTTGAACACGCTCAGACGAACGCCTTTTTGCTCCATGGAGCGGATGACACCCAGGCTGACGCTGGTCAGGCCGACGCTGGTGCCGGTGGGGATCAACATAATAGTACGTGACACAGAATAGTCCTCTTCACGATTAACATGAGGCTAAAACAACACCGTCAGCCTGGGCTGACGGTGTTTTGAGAGCATTACGCGGTCAGGCGGGATGCGTCCTGCGCGATGACCAACTCTTCGTTGGTCGGGATCACCAGCGCCAGGCGGCTGCCGTCTTTGGTGATGGCGCCGGATTTGCCGAAGCGAGCGGCCATGTTGCGGTCGTGGTCGATTTCGAAGCCCAGCAGGCCCAGTTTGTTCAGGGTCAGCTCACGCACCATGCCGGCGTTCTCGCCGATGCCGCCGGTGAAGATCACCGCGTCCAGACGGCCTTCCATCAGCGCGCTGTAGGCGCCGACGTATTTGGCCAGACGGTGGCAGAACACGTCCATGGCGCGTTTGGCGTCGGCTTTGCTGTCGTAGTTGTCTTCAACGTAGCGGCAGTCGCTGGTGACTTCGGTCAGGCCCAGCAGGCCGGATTCTTTGGTCAGCATCTTGTTGATCTGGTCAACGCTCATGCCCAGAGAATCGTGCAGGTGGAAGATGATAGCCGGATCGATGTCACCGCTGCGGGTGCCCATTACCAGGCCTTCCAGCGGGGTCAGACCCATGGAGGTGTCAACGCACTGGCCGTTGCGCACTGCGGTGACGGAACCGCCGTTGCCCAGGTGGCAAGTGATCACGTTCACTTCTTCCACCGGCTTGTTCAGCATCTTCGCGGCTTCCTGAGTCACGTAGAAGTGGCTGGTGCCGTGTGCGCCGTAGCGGCGAACGCCATGGTCGCGGTACAGGCTGTACGGCAGGGCGTACAGGTAAGATTCTTCCGGCATGGTCTGGTGGAACGCGGTGTCGAACACGGCAACGTTCTTGTCAGCCAGGTGAGGGAAGGATTTCAGCGCTTCCGCGATGCCGATCAGGTGAGCTGGGTTGTGCAGTGGTGCAAACGGCACGGAATCTTTGATACCCTGCAGAACTTCGTCGTTGATCACGGCGGAGGCGGTGAACTTCTCGCCGCCGTGCACGATGCGGTGGCCGATAGCGGTCAGCTGCGCGGAAAGCTCTGGTTTTTGTGCCAGAATAGTATTAACAATGAAGTTCAGCGCTTCGCTGTGTGCAGCGCCGGCCCCCAAGGCAGCTTCGTGTTTGGCGCCGTCCATTTTCCACTTGATGCGAGCTTCAGGCAGGTGGAAACACTCGGCCAAACCGGAGAGGAATTCGTCGCCGTTAACGGCATCGATGATGGCGAATTTCAGAGAAGAACTGCCGCAGTTAAGAACCAGTACTAGCTTACTCGACATGGAAGTACCTACTTAAATAGTCGTGTTGTTAAAAGAAAATCGAACACACGTGGTGAATTAATCGTCAATCAGACAACAAGCGTAGCGCATAGTGCCGATGACATTTATGATTAACATCATGTGAAGTGCACAAATCACAGGATGATGGAAAAACCGATGATTTCTCTGCGGTTTAAATAATCTTGATTTTTATAGGGCTAAAAGTTGACAAAATTTACGTCATCTTCTACCGGCCACAAGGCCGGCTTAGGATACCGATAGCCCGGTGCAAACACAAAATAAATTTAAAGCTTCAAATTTTTTAGTATGGTCTCTGGCAGCACGCTTTTAGTTTCTTTACGTGACGTTGAGGTACGCAATGACGAGCAAACCGTCCGGTTCCGTAAGCTGGTTTCAGGTCTTCCAGCGCGGGCAGCATTATATGAAAACCTGGCCGTCAGACAAACGTCTGGCACCGGTCTTTCCGGAGAACCGCGTTGCGCGTGCCACCCGTTTCGCTATCCGTTTCATGCCGCCGTTGGCGATTTTCACGCTGACCTGGCAGATCGCGCTCGGCGGCCAACTGGGCCCGGCGATCGCCACCGCGCTGTTCGCCTGCAGCCTGCCGATGCAGGGCTTGTGGTGGCTGGGGCGCCGTTCGGTCACGCCGCTGCCGCCGACGCTGCTGCAATGGTTCCATGAGGTGCGCAACAAGCTGACGGAAGCCGGACAGGCGGTGGCGCCGCTCGAAGGCACGCCGACCTATCAGACGTTGGCTGATTTGCTCAAGCGCGCCTTCAAGCAGCTGGACAAAACCTTCCTCGACGATCTGTAAATGAAAAAAGGCCGCGTTGTGCGGCCTTTTTCGTCTAAGCGCCAATAACCCCGGTTTAAATCAAAGAACGGTCGAGTTGTGATTTCCTGCGTTCTTGCGCTGTGCGATGCTCCCGCCATCACACAGAAATGAGGAAATCCTGATGGAAATGACCAACGCCCAGCGGCTGATCCTGTCGAATCAGTACAAGATGATGACCTTGCTCGATCCGGACAACGGCGATCGTTATCGCCGGTTGCAAACCATCGTCGAACGCGGCTTCGGTTTGCAAATGCGCGAGCTGGATCGCGACTTCGGCGAACTGAGCGAAGAGGTGTGCCGAACCATCATCAACGTGATGGAAATGCATCATGCGCTGCAGGTTTCCTGGGGCAACCTGAAAGAGAAGCAGGATCTGGACGAGCGCCGCCTGGCGTTCCTCGGCTTCGACGCCGCGACCGAGGCGCGCTACCTGAGTTACGTGCGTTTCCTGGTCAGCACCGAGGGGCGCTATACTCACTTTGATTCCGGCAGCCACGGTTTTAACGCCCAGACCAAAATGTGGGAAAAATACCAGCGTATGCTGGCGATCTGGTTGGCCTGTCCGCGCCAGTATCACTTGAGCGCCGTTGAGATAGCGCAAATCATCAATGCTTGATTAAGAAGAGGTTTTCTGTGGAGTGTAAGGGTTTTCTGTTCGATCTTGATGGCACCCTGGTGGATTCGCTGCCGGCGGTAGAGCGCGCCTGGACGCACTGGGCCGAGCGCCGCGGCGTCGACCCGCAAGCGGTGCTGGACTTCATTCACGGTAAACAGGCCATTACTTCTCTGCGCCATTTTATGCCGGGCGAAAGCGAAGCGGAAATTCAGCGCGAATTCCAATTGCTGGAGCAGGTGGAAGCGCAGGATACCGATGGCGTTCGCGCGCTGCCGGGCGCGATTGCGTTGCTGGAGCGCCTGAACGCGCTCGGCATCCCTTGGGCGATCGTCACCTCCGGTTCGGTGCCGGTGGCCGGCGCTCGCCGCCAGGCCGGCGGTTTGCCGCAGCCGGCGGTGTTCATCACCGCCGAGCAGGTTAAACATGGCAAGCCGCAGCCCGACGCCTATCTGCTGGGCGCCGAGCGCCTGGGGCTGGCGCCGCACGAGTGCGTAGTGGTCGAAGACGCGCCGGCCGGCATTCTCTCCGGCCTGGCGGCGGGTTGCCAGGTGATTGCGGTCAACGCCCCGGCCGATGCGCCGAAGCTGGAGCAGGTCGACCTGCGGCTGGATTCGCTGGCGCAGATCGCCGTCGATAAAACGGCGCAGGGCGCGATCGTTCGCCGGCTGGTTTAAGCGGCATGATCTTCACCCTAATTGATTAGACCCCGCTTCGGCGGGGTTTTTTTATGCTATTTTTTAGACCCTTGGACATTTGCCGGATGAGGCCGTTTTGAACAGCGAATTACTGTGGGTGCTGAGTTTACTGCTGATTGCCATCGTGCTGTTTACCACCAACAAGCTGCGGATGGACGTGGTGGCGCTGTTGGTGATCATCGCTTTCGTGCTGAGCGGCACGCTCAGCTTGCAGGAGGCGACGGTCGGTTTCAGCGATCCCAATGTGATTTTGATCGCCGCGCTGTTCGTGATCGGCGAAGGGCTGGTGCGCACCGGCGTGGCTTATCAGGTGGGCGACTGGCTGGTGAAAGTGGCCGGCAGCAGCGAAACCAAAATGTTGATGCTGCTGATGGTGACGGTCGCCGGATTGGGGGCATTTATGAGCTCGACCGGCGTGGTGGCGATCTTTATCCCGGTGGTGCTCAGCGTGACGGCGAGAATGAAGATCGCGCCGGGGCGGCTGATGATGCCGCTCAGCTTCGCCGGGCTGATCAGCGGCATGATGACGCTGGTGGCCACGCCGCCCAACATGGTGGTCAACAGCGAACTGGTGCGTGAAGGCATCCATGGTTTCGGTTTCTTCAGCGTGACGCCCATTGGCCTGGCGGTGCTGGCGCTGGGCGTCGGTTACATGCTGATTGCCCGGCGTTGGCTGGGCAGCGGCGACACGGGCAAAGCCGGCGACGACTGGCAGCGCCGCACCTTCCGTGACCTGATCCGCGATTACAAGCTGACCGGCCGCGCGCGGCGGTTGGCTGTCCGTAGCGCTTCGCCGCTGATCGGGCGTTCGCTGGACGAGCTGCACCTGCGCGCGCGCTATGGCGCCAACGTGGTGGGCATCGAGCGCTGGAAACGCTTCCGGCGGGTGATGGTCAGCGCCTCCGGCAACACCGAACTGCGCGAGGGCGACGTCCTCTTGATCGACATGTCGGACAGCCAGGTCGATCTGCGCGAATTCTGCGGCGAGCAGCGGCTGGAGCCGATGGTGCTGCGCGGCGATTACTTCTCGGAACAGTCGCGCAACGTCGGCATGGCGGAGGTGTCGCTGATCCCGGACTCGGCGCTGCTGGGCAAAAGCCTGCGCGAAGCGGCGTTCCGCAGCCGTTACGATCTGAACGTGGTGGGCATCCGCCGCCACGGCGAGACGCTGGGCGGCAAGTTGGTGGACGAGCCGCTGGAACTGGGCGACATCTTGCTGGTGATCGGCGATTGGAAGGCGATTCGTCAGCTGCAGGCCAAAACCCACGACTTTATCGTGCTCAATCTGCCGGCCGAGGTGGACGAAGTGGCGCCGGCCATCACGCAGGCGCCGCATGCGCTGTTTTGCCTGGCGCTGATGGTGGCGATGATGCTGACCGACGAAATCCCCAACCCGATCGCGGCGCTGATCGCCTGTTTGCTGATGGGCAAGTTCCGCTGCATCGATATGGAGAGCGCCTATAAATCGATCCATTGGCCGAGCATTATTTTGATCGTCGGCATGATGCCGTTCGCGCAGGCGCTGCAAAAGACCGGCGGGGTGGATCTGATCGTCAGCGGGCTGATGGACATCGCCGGCGGCGCGGGGCCGCGCGTGATGCTGCTGTGCCTGTTCGTCTTGTGCGCCACCATCGGCCTGTTTATTTCCAATACCGCGACGGCAGTGCTGATGGCGCCGATCGCCATCGCCGCCGCGCGCGAAATGGGGGTATCGCCATACCCGTTCGCGATGATTATCGCCGTCGCCGCGTCCGCCGCCTTTATGACGCCGGTTTCTTCACCGGTCAATACGCTGGTGCTGGGGCCGGGCAATTACAAGTTCGGCGATTTCGTGCGGCTCGGCGTGCCGTTCACCCTGTTGGTGATGGCGGTCAGCGTGATTGTGGTGCCGTGGCTCTACGATTTTTAACGGCGCAACGAGGCTGCGCCGGCGGGGTTACAGCGAGCTGTCGAGGCTGATTTCGTCCAATGACAGACTGAAACTGGGAATGAACACTTCCATGAAGTAGTCCATTTCCGGGCTGCGGCGCTGTTCCAGGGTTTTATCCAGCCGCACCTTGGCCAGGGTAAATTCGTTGTTACCGGCAGACAGCTCCTCCAGGCATTTCAGGTAGGCGCATAATGCGTCCGCCTGCTTTACCACCTGCTTTTCATCTTCGCTGTAATAGTGCTCATCGAGAATGGTGCGGAAATCGTTGCGCAGTTCCGCGGGGATCATGTCCAGCAGCTTTTGCTGGGCGATCTTTTCGATCTTCTTGTACTCGTGGGCGATCTGCGGATTGTAGTACTTGATCGGCGTCGGCATGTCGCCGGTGATCACTTCGCTGGCGTCGTGATACATCGCCAGCAGCGCAACCCGGTCGGCGTTGAGATTGCCGTTGAACTTGCGGTTCTTGATCACCGCTAACGCGTGGGCGACAAAAGCCACCTGCAGACTGTGTTCGGAGACGTTCTCGGTGCGCACGTTGCGCATCAGTGGCCAGCGGTTGATCAGTTTCAAGCGGGACAGATGGGCGAAGAAATGGCTCTGGCTCATGGTGCTCTCTTTAACGGCAAGTGAGGCCCCCATTGTGAAGCAGTGACGGCGAATTTTGCAACCGGGCAATGAGAGAAGGGCGCAGCAAGGCGCTGCGCCCCAGGCGATTACTGATGGTAGCCTTCAAGGAAGCGGCCCAGCTTGCCGACCGCCATTTCCAGCTCGTCTACGCGCGGCAGGGTGACGATGCGCACATGATCCGGGTAGGGCCAGTTGAATGCGGTCCCCTGCACCAGCAGCACTTTTTCCTGCAGCAACAGATCCAGCACCAGCTTCTGGTCGTCATGGATATTGAAGCGTTTGGCATCGATGCGCGGGAACATGTACAGCGCGCCCTGCGGCTTCACGCATGAGACGCCCGGAATGTCATTGAGCAGTTCCCAGGTGCGGTTGCGCTGTTCGTACAGACGGCCGCCGGGCTGAATGAATTCGCTGATGCTTTGATAACCGCCCAGCGCGGTCTGAATGGCGTGCTGCATCGGCACGTTGGCGCACAGGCGCATCGAAGACAGCATCTCCAGCCCTTCGATATAGCCTTTGGCGTGCTTTTTCGGCCCGTTCAGCACCATCCAGCCCTGGCGGAAGCCCGCCACGCGGTAGGTCTTCGACAGGCCGTTGAAGGTCACGGTCAGCAGATCCGGCGCCAGCGCGGCGATAGAGTGGTGCTCCGCTTCGTCGTACAGGATCTTGTCGTAGATCTCGTCGGCGAAGATGATCAGGTTGTGTTGACGGGCGATCTCGACGATCTGTTCCAGCAGCGCTTTGCTGTACACCGCGCCGGTTGGGTTGTTCGGGTTGATGATCACGATGCCGCGGGTGCGCGGGGTGATCTTGCTGATGATGTCGTCCAGATCCGGGAACCAGCCGGCCTGCTCATCGCACAGATAGTGCACGGCTTTGCCGCCGGACAGCGAGACCGCGGCGGTCCACAACGGGTAGTCCGGCGCCGGCACCAGCATTTCGTCGCCGCTGTTGAGCAGCGCCTGCATGGATTGAACGATCAGCTCCGAGACGCCGTTGCCAATGTAGATATCCTCAACGGTCACGTCACGCATGTTGCGCGCCTGATAGTGCTGCATGATCGCTTTACGCGCCGAGAAGAGGCCCTTGGAGTCGGAGTAGCCTTGCGCCGTGGGCAGATTGCGGATCACGTCGACCAGGATTTCGTCCGGGGCGTCGAAACCGAACGGGGCAGGGTTGCCGATGTTCAGTTTCAGGACTTTGTTGCCTTCTTCTTCAAGACGTTTAGCTTCTTTAAGCACCGGGCCGCGAATGTCATAGCAGACGTTGTCCAGTTTGCTGGATTTCTCAATGGGGGACATAAAAAGTTGAGCCTTTTGCTGGGATAGGGGCGCTCCTACCGTGGGACGCCGCAACCCGCCCAATGTACTCCTGGCGTAGTTGCTTTTGAAGGGTTTTGCACGCCTTTGGTGCAAATGCATGTCGTAACGGGGGATTTTAGTTATGATAAGCAAAGGTAAAGTTATTTTGTGGTTCATAATTTCATGAACTATAATTTTACTAGGGTTTTGTTCTGTAAAATCACGTGTCGATAAACGAGACGTGTCGGCGATCGCGGCCGGCAGCAGTGAACTGATAAGCCGAAAGTGAGAATAGGCTTCAATAAACTGTAAAGGAACGATAATACCGGAGTTGTCTGATAGCGGGTTGCCGGTTAGCGCACCACACTAAAAAAATGGCATATTTACATTAGCTTTACTTTATATTTCAGCTTAAGCATTGTTTATGTGGTTATAGGATTATTATTTAAAGTAAAAATCTTACTGATTGAATTTATTAAATTCATTGAGTGATAACACGACGTTGGTGCCGTTAATTATTTATTTTTCTTACTCTGTAATGCAGCCTGAACGCCGGTTGATAAGGATTCTCAGTAGCACGAATGGAGTGGAAATTAGGCAGTATCAATGAGTAAAATCTCAGGTTCGGTGGGGGTTTTCCCTTCCCACCGGTATTCAGTCCCCCGCGTTCTATAAGCACCATCGATAGATCGCATTTTAAAAAGCGATAGAGGTAACGAATCATAAGTAATTTTTTTGCCCTCCACTTATGAGTGGGGTACTGTCATAACAGGCTCCGTCCTTTTCAACGGCGTCTGAGAAACACACCAGGGTAGTAGTTCGTAAATTAGAATTTAAAAAAGTGAAGAATACACTATGACAACTGCAAATCGTCCGATACTTAATCTCGACCTCGATCTGCTAAGAACCTTTGTTGCGGTTGCTGATTTGAATACCTTCGCGGCGGCGGCTGTTGCCGTTTGCCGTACGCAATCAGCCGTCAGCCAACAAATGCAGCGATTAGAGCAACTGGTCGGCAAAGAACTGTTTGCCCGCCATGGGCGCAACAAACTCCTGACTGAGCATGGTATTCAGCTTCTCGGTTATGCCAGGAAGATCCTGCGCTTTAACGACGAAGCCTGTACCTCGCTGATGTACAACAATATTAAAGGTGTTCTGACCATCGGCGCTTCCGACGACACCGCCGATACCATTCTGCCTTTCTTGTTGAACCGCGTGACCGCCATTTATCCGAAGCTGGCCATTGATGTGCGCGTAAAGCGCAGCACGACGATGGTCGATCTGCTGGAAGAGGGGGAGATCGATCTGGCGGTGACCACGGCCGATCCGGCCGGGCACCCGCACATCGTGCTGCGCACGTCGCCGACGCTGTGGTACTGCGCTGCCGATTATCACTATCAGGCCGGCGAACCTATCCCGCTGGTGGTGATGGATGAACCAAGCCCGTTCCGCGCGCTGGCGATCAAACAGTTGGACGAAGCCGGTATCCCGTGGCGTATCGCCTACGTCGCCTCCACGCTGTCCGCGGTGCGGGCGGCCTGTAAGGCCGGCCTGGGCGTGACCGCGCGGCCGATCGAGATGATGAGCCCCGATCTGCGGGTGCTGGGCGCGGTGGAAGGTTTGCCGCCGCTGCCGGATACCCAGTATGTGCTGTGCAAAAACGCGCAGTGCAGCAACGAACTGGCCATGGCCATCTTCAGCGCGATGCAGGGCGGCGATGACGGCTATGGCTTCAACGGCGCGGAAGCCGGTCTCCAGAGCGATCAGGATGATGCCAGCCTGGTGGACGAAGAAGAATAACGCCGCGGCGTGATATCTGATGAAAAACCTCTGCTTCGGCGGAGGTTTTTTTTGGCCGTTTTTTGATGATTTCTACTGTTATAGAGGTTTAAGTATGATTTTGTTATGAGTCGTCTGTTTTATTAACTTTTAAGCGTTGCTGAAAAGAGAGTTTGACCGGATTTAAGATGCTGGGTTCGTTTTTTGCACAATAAGATTGAATGAGTTAAAGGCATGGTAATAGCAGGGTTATTTTGTTAGCTTATGGCGGTCGTTTTTGCGGCTTAATTTGAGGAAAATTGTTAAAGGGCCACACTTTTTTTGAGGATTTATGCTGAAAACGTGTCCTGGATCAAAAAAATACCCCTAGGTAGTGAGTGGAAGAACAGGGAATTCCTGAGACAATGGTATAGTAAAACTGAAATGTGCATGTTGGTTTATATCTATCTGTTTCTACACAAAAATTAACTGACACGATTTAGCCTGTCCCTGGCGCATCAAATGTTAATCAAATGATACGTATGTAAACTAGTGTGTAGATACTTTTGTCAAAGTTGACAAAAGGTTATAGAAAGGAGTAAAAAGCCCACAGAAAAACGCTGCCTAACTCGCTGTAAAAGCAGTTTGTTTGTGTGGTTATTTATCCTTCCCTTAAATCGATGTGGCGCACTAACTGCCGGTGACAAGAGCAGTGCGATCGACGCCACTTTTGATGAGTAAGCATAGAGTATGTCAACAACCACTGAAGTTATCGCTCATCACTGGGCGCTCGCCGTATTTCTCGTCGTGGCTATCGGGCTTTGCGGCTTAATGCTGCTGGGTGCGTTCTTCTTGGGCGGGAGAGCCCGGGCGCGCGCCAAACACACCCCGTTTGAATCAGGCATCGACTCGGTCGGCACGGCGCGCATGCGCTTGTCCGCCAAGTTCTACCTGGTGGCCATGTTCTTCGTTATTTTCGACGTTGAAGCCTTATACCTGTATGCCTGGTCGGTCTCGATTCGCGAGAGCGGCTGGGTGGGCTTTATCGAAGCCGCCATTTTCATTTTGGTGCTATTGGCCGGTCTGGTTTATCTGGTGCGCATCGGCGCGTTGGATTGGACTCCGGCGCGTTCCCAACGCCGCAGCAAACCGAGCACGATCACTAACACCAACAGTCATCCGCAGTAACAGCGAGGCATTAAGATGGACTATACGCTCACCCGCATAGACCCGAACGGTGAGAACGACCGTTATCCCCTGCAAAAACAGGAGATCGTCGCCGATCCCCTGGAACAACAGGTTCACCGCACGGTTTACATGGGTAAACTCGAACATGCGCTGCATGACATGGTGAACTGGGGGCGTAAAAACTCTATTTGGCCGTATAACTTCGGCCTTTCGTGCTGTTACGTGGAGATGGTGACGTCGTTTACCGCCGTTCACGACGTGGCGCGTTTCGGTGCGGAAGTGTTGCGCGCCTCCCCGCGTCAGGCTGACCTGATGGTGGTAGCCGGGACCTGCTTCACCAAAATGGCCCCGGTCATCCAGCGCCTGTACGAGCAGATGCTGGAGCCTAAGTGGGTGATCTCGATGGGCGCCTGCGCCAACTCCGGCGGCATGTACGACATCTATTCCGTGGTGCAGGGCGTGGACAAGTTCCTGCCGGTCGACGTGTACATTCCCGGCTGCCCACCGCGTCCGGAAGCCTACATGCAAGCGCTGATGCTGCTGCAGGAATCCATCGGCAAAGAACGTCGCCCGCTGTCGTGGGTTGTCGGCGATCAGGGCGTTTACCGCGCCAATATGCAGTCTGAAAGAGAGCGTAAACACGGCGAGCGCATCGCGGTGACCAACCTCCGGACGCCTGACGAGATTTAAGACGTTCATTTAACGTCCATCTTAGTGCGCTATTGGTTAACACAGCGAAAAGTGAAACTTGCGGCGAATAACCCTTTAGTGTGGTGAAAAAAAATTATGACAGATTTGACGACGCACGACGCCTTGCCTGCCTGGCAGACCCGAGATCACCTTGACGACCCGGTGATCGGCGAACTGCGCAACCGTTTTGGGCCGGAAGCCTTTACTGTTCAGGCCACTCGTACCGGCATGCCCGTGGTATGGGTTAAACCTGACCAGTTACTGGAAGTAATGACGTTCCTGAGAAAACAGCCGAAGCCGTATGTCATGCTGTTCGATCTGCATGGCGTGGATGAACGCCTTCGCACCCACCGCGACGGCCTGCCCGCTGCGGATTTCTCCGTTTTCTACCATCTGATCTCCATCGAGCGCAACCGCGACATCATGCTGAAGGTGGCGCTGTCTGAAAAAGACCTGCACGTGCCGACGGCGACCAAGGTGTTCCCGAACGCCAACTGGTACGAGCGCGAAACCTGGGAAATGTTCGGCATCACCTTCGACGGCCACCCGCACCTGTCGCGCATCATGATGCCGCAGACCTGGGAAGGGCACCCGCTGCGCAAGGACTACCCGGCGCGCGCCACTGAATTCGATCCTTTCGTGCTGACCAAGCAGAAAGAAGATCTGGAAATGGAAGCGCTGACCTTCAAGCCGGAAGACTGGGGCATGAAGCGCGGCACCGAGAACGAAGACTTCATGTTCCTCAACCTCGGCCCGAACCACCCGTCCGCGCACGGTGCGTTCCGCATCATTCTGCAGCTGGACGGCGAAGAGATCGTCGACTGCGTGCCGGATATCGGCTATCACCACCGCGGCGCCGAGAAGATGGGCGAGCGTCAATCCTGGCACAGCTACATCCCGTACACCGACCGCATCGAGTACCTCGGCGGCTGCGTGAACGAAATGCCTTACGTGTTGGCGGTCGAGAAGCTGGCCGGCATCAAGGTGCCCGAGCGCGTCGACACCATCCGCGTGATGCTGTCCGAGCTGTTCCGCATCAACAGCCATCTGCTGTACATCTCCACCTTCATTCAGGACGTCGGCGCGATGACCCCGGTGTTCTTCGCCTTTACCGATCGTCAGAAAATCTACGATCTGGTGGAAGCGATCACCGGTTTCCGTATGCACCCGGCCTGGTTCCGCATCGGCGGCGTCGCGCACGATCTGCCGCGCGGCTGGGATCGCCTGCTGCGTGAATTCCTCGACTGGATGCCGAAGCGTCTGGACTCCTACGTGAAAGCGGCGCTGAAGAACAGTATCCTGAAAGGCCGCTCCATCGGCGTCGCGTCTTACAACGCCAAAGAAGCGCTGGAGTGGGGCGTGACCGGCGCCGGCCTGCGCGCGACCGGCGTGGAGTTCGACGTGCGTAAATGGCGTCCGTACTCCGGCTACGAGAACTTCGACTTCGAAGTGCCGGTCGGCGACGGCACCAGCGACTGCTACACCCGCGTGATGCTGAAGGTGGAAGAGCTGCGCCAGAGCCTGCGCATCCTCGAACAGTGCCTGAACAACATGCCGGAAGGCCCGTTCAAGGCCGATCACCCGCTGACTACGCCGCCGCCGAAAGAGCGCACGCTGCAGCACATTGAAACGCTGATCACCCACTTCCTGCAGGTTTCCTGGGGCCCGGTGATGCCAGCCAACGAATCATTCCAGATGATTGAAGCCACCAAAGGGATCAACAGCTACTACCTGACCAGCGACGGCAGCACCATGAGCTATCGCACCCGGGTACGTACGCCGAGCTTTGCGCACCTGCAGCAGATCCCATCGGTCATCCGTGGCAGCCTGGTTTCAGACCTGATCGTCTATCTGGGTAGTATCGATTTTGTAATGTCAGATGTGGACCGCTAACTATGCATGATCAAAAAGACAATCACGCAGTCAATGATGCGCTCGAGCCCATCAACGCAGCCGCTCCTCAGAGCGGCGTTGATGCATTTGTACTGAGCGCGGAAGAACGTGATGCGATCGAGCACGAAAAGCACCATTACGAGGATCCGCGCGCCGCGTCCATCGAAGCACTGAAAATTGTGCAGAAGCAGCGCGGTTGGGTTCCGGACGGTGCGATTTACGCCATCGCGGAAGTGCTGGGCATCCCCGCCAGCGACGTAGAAGGCGTGGCCACGTTCTACAGCCAGATTTTCCGTCAGCCAGTAGGACGTCACGTGATCCGTTATTGTGACAGCGTTGTTTGTCACATCACCGGTTACCAGGGCATTCAGGCCGCTATCGAGAAGAAGCTGAACATCAAGCCGGGTCAAACCACCTTTGATGGCCGCTTCACGCTGTTGCCGACCTGCTGTCTGGGCAACTGCGATAAAGGGCCGACCATGATGATTGACGAGGACACTCACAGTCAGCTGAAGCCTGAAGATATCGAGACGCTACTGGAGCAGTATCAATGACCAAGCACATTGTACGCACTCCCGAAACGCATCCGCTGACCTGGCGTCTGCGCGATGACAAGCAGCCGCTGTGGCTGGACGAATACCGCAGCAAAAACGGCTATGCCGGCGCAGAGAAGGCCCTCAAAGGCCTGGCCCCGGACGAGATCGTCGGCCTGGTGAAAGATTCCGGGCTGAAGGGCCGCGGCGGCGCGGGCTTCTCCACCGGTTTGAAGTGGAGCCTGATGCCGAAGGACGAATCCATGAACATCCGTTACCTGCTGTGTAACGCCGATGAGATGGAGCCGGGCACTTACAAAGACCGCCTGCTGATGGAGCAGCTGCCGCACCTGCTGGTGGAAGGCATGCTGATCTCCGCGTTCGCGCTGAAAGCCTACCGCGGGTACATCTTCCTGCGCGGCGAGTACATCGAAGCGGCGGCGCACCTGCGTCGCGCTATCGCGGAAGCCACCGAAGCCGGCTATCTGGGCAAGAACATTCTCGGCACCGGATTTGATTTCGAGCTGATCGTGCACACCGGCGCCGGCCGTTACATCTGCGGCGAAGAAACCGCGCTGATCAACTCGCTGGAAGGCCGCCGCGCCAACCCGCGCTCCAAGCCGCCATTCCCGGCCAGCGCCGGCGTCTGGGGCAAGCCGACCTGCGTCAACAACGTCGAAACGCTGTGCAACGTGCCGGCCATTTTGGCGAACGGCGTAGAGTGGTACACCGGCATCTCCGGCAGTGAAGACAAAGGCACCAAGCTGATGGGCTTCTCCGGCCGGGTGAAAAATCCGGGCGTCTGGGAACTGCCGTTCGGCACCACCGCGCGCGAAATCCTGGAAGACTACGCCGGCGGCATGCGCGACGGTCTGCGTTTCAAAGCCTGGCAGCCGGGCGGCGCGGGCACCGACTTCCTGACCGCCGATCACCTCGATCTGCCGATGGAATACGGCGCGATCGGCAAAGCCGGCAGCCGTCTCGGCACCGCGTTGGCGATGGCGGTTGACCACGAGATCGGCATGGTGCCGCTGGTGCGCAACCTGGAAGAGTTCTTCGCCCGCGAGTCCTGCGGCTGGTGTACGCCTTGCCGCGATGGCCTGCCGTGGAGCGTGAAGATCCTGCGCGCGTTGGAAAACGGCGAAGGGCAGCCGGGGGATATCGAAACCCTCGAACAGCTGTGCCGTTCCCTCGGCCCGGGCAAAACCTTCTGCGCCCACGCGCCAGGTGCCGTAGAGCCACTGCAAAGCGCGATTAAATATTTCCGTGAAGAGTTCGAGGCGGGTATCGCCGTGCAGCACTTCGGCAACGCGCATGCGATTGGCGGCATTCAGCCGAACAATCTGCTGAAGCAACGCTGGTAAGCCGACTCGCCCGAACACGGCCAGAATTTTTGATTAACGCCTGCCGCAAGGCAGGCCACTTGGAAGCATGCTGACTATGGCTACGATTCATGTAGACGGCAAAGAGTATGAGGTAGACGGGGCGGACAACCTGCTGCAGGCTTGTCTCTCCCTCGGCCTTGATATTCCTTACTTTTGCTGGCATCCGGCGCTGGGAAGCGTCGGCGCTTGCCGCCAATGTGCGGTAAAGCAATACCAAAACGCGGAAGATACGCGCGGCCGTTTGGTGATGTCCTGTATGACCCCGGCATCCGATGGCACCTTTATCTCTATCGATGACGGCGAAGCGAAGCAGTTCCGTGAAAGCGTGGTTGAGTGGTTGATGACCAACCACCCGCACGATTGCCCGGTGTGTGAGGAAGGCGGTAACTGTCACCTGCAGGATATGACGGTAATGACCGGCCACAGCTTCCGTCGCTACCGCTTCACCAAGCGTACCCACAACAACCAGGAGCTGGGGCCGTTTATCTCGCACGAGATGAACCGCTGCATCGCCTGCTACCGCTGCGTGCGTTACTACAAAGACTATGCGGACGGCACCGACTTCGGCGTGTACGGCGCACACGACAACGTCTACTTCGGTCGCCCGGAAAGCGGCACGCTGGAAAGCGAGTTCTCCGGCAACCTGGTGGAAGTGTGCCCGACCGGCGTATTCACCGACAAAACGCACTCCGAGCGCTACAACCGTAAATGGGACATGCAGTTCGCGCCGAGCATTTGCCAGCAGTGCAGCATCGGCTGTAACACCAGCCCGGGCGAGCGCTATGGCGAGCTGCGTCGTATCGAAAACCGTTACAACGGCAGCGTGAACCACTACTTCCTGTGCGACCGCGGCCGTTTCGGTTACGGCTACGTCAACCAGAAAGATCGTCCGCGTCAACCGCAGCAGCTGCGCGGCGACGACTGGATCACCCTGAACGCCGAGCAGGCGATGCAGGGCGCGGCGGACATCCTGCGTCAGGCGAAGAAAACCATCGGCATCGGCTCCCCGCGCGCCAGCCTGGAAAGCAACTTCGCACTGCGCGAGCTGGTCGGCGCCGAGAACTACTACACCGGTATCGCTCAGGCGGAGCAATCACGCCTGGCGCTGATGCTGAACGTGCTGAAGAACGGCGGCGTTCATACGCCGGCGCTGCGTGAGATCGAAGATTACGACGCGGTGCTGGTGCTGGGCGAAGACCTGACGCAAACCGGCGCGCGCATCGCGCTGTCCGTGCGTCAGGCCGTCAAGGGCAAAGCCCGCGCGATGGCGGCGGCGCAGCGCGTTGCCGACTGGCAGATCGCGGCGGTGCAGAACATCGGCCAGCACGCCAAATACCCGCTGTTCACCACCAACATCGACAACACCCGCCTGGACGACATCGCCGCCTGGAACTACCGCGCGCCGGTAGACGAGCAGGCGCGCCTCGGCTTCGCCATCGCTCACGCGCTGGATAACGCCGCGCCGGCGGTGAACGATCTGGCAGAAGGCCTGAACAAGAAAGTCGATATCATCGTGCAGGCGCTGACCGGCGCACGCAAACCGCTGATCGTGACCGGCAGCAACGCCGGCAGCGAAGCCATCATCGAAGCGGCGGCCAACATCGCCAAAGCGTTGAAGGGCCGCGGTTCCGATGTCGGCATCACCTTCGTGGCGGGCGCAGCCAACAGCATGGGCCTGGCGATGATCGGCGGCGGTTCGCTCGATCAGGCGCTGGAACAGCTGGCGAGCGGCGCAGCCGACACCGCCATCGTGATGGAAAACGATCTCTATCGTCATGCGCCGGCGGCGCAGGTGGACGCGGCGTTGGCCAAGGTCAACAACCTGATCGTCGCCGACCACCAGCGCACCGCGATCATGGACAAAGCCAACCTGATCCTCTCCTCGGCCAGCTTCGCCGAGAGCGACGGTACGCTGATCAACCAGGAAGGCCGCGCGCAGCGCTTCTTCCAGGTGTACGATCCGGCTTACTACGACGACGCCAAGAAGAATCAGTTCACCGTGATGCTGGAAAGCTGGCGCTGGATGCACTCGCTGCACTCCACCTACACCAGCCGCCACGTGGACTGGACCCAGCTCGATGACGTGATCGCCGCTTGCGTCGCCGCGTTGCCGCAGCTGCAGGGCATCGTCGATGCCGCGCCGGACGCGACGTTCCGCATTCGCGGTCAGAAGCTGGCGCGTTCGCCGCACCGCTCCAGCGGCCGTACCGCCATGCGCGCCAACATCAGCGTGCACGAGCCGCGTCAGCCGCAGGATAAAGACACCATGTTCGCCTTCTCGATGGAAGGGAACAACAGCCCGCTGGCCGATCGTCAGCAGATCCCGTTCGCCTGGGCGCCAGGCTGGAACTCACCGCAGGCATGGAACAAGTTCCAGGCCGAAGTGGGCGGCAAACTGCGCCACGGCGATCCGGGCGTGCGCCTGATCGAAGCGGGGGAGGGCAGCCTCGGTTACTTCGATCGCGTGCCTGCCGCCTTCAATCCGAACGACGGCTGGCGTGTCGCACCTTACTACCACCTGTTCGGCAGCGATGAAATGTCGCAGCGCTCTCACGTGATCCAGCAGCGCATGCCGGAAGCCTACGTGATGGTCAACCCGGCCGATGCGGCGACGCTTGGCGTCAACGCGGGCAGCCTGGTGGAGTTCAACTGCGCGGGCCAGACCCTGCGTCTGCCGGTGCGTCTGAGTGAAACCCTGACCCAGGGCCAGGTTGGTTTGCCGCTCGGCTTGCCAGGGATCCCGCCGATCTTGGTGGGTGCTAAGGTAGACAATCTGCGGGAGGCGGCACGATGAGCTGGTTTACCCCTGAGGTGATCGACATCTTGATCGCCATTCTTAAAGCGGTCGTGATCCTGTTGGTGGTCGTGGCGTGCGGGGCGTTCATGAGCTTCGGCGAACGCCGTCTGCTCGGCCTGTTCCAGAACCGCTACGGACCGAACCGCGTAGGCTGGGGCGGCTCGCTGCAGCTGGTCGCCGACATGATCAAAATGTTCTTCAAGGAAGACTGGGTGCCGAGATTCTCCGACCGGGTGATCTTCACCCTGGCGCCGATGATCGCCTTTACTTCCCTGTTGCTGGCATTTGCCATCGTGCCGGTCAGCCCGACCTGGGCGGTGTCCGATCTCAACATCGGTATTCTGTTCTTCCTGATGATGGCCGGCCTGGCGGTGTACGCCGTGCTGTTCGCCGGATGGTCGAGCAACAACAAATACTCGCTGTTGGGCGCGATGCGTGCCTCCGCGCAAACCCTGAGCTACGAAGTGTTCATCGGCCTGTCGCTGATGGGCGTGGTGATGCAGGCGGATTCATTCAACATGCAGGCCATCGTTGAATCTCAGGCGCACGTCTGGAACGTCATTCCGCAGTTCTTCGGCTTCGTGACCTTCGCGATCGCCGGCGTGGCGGTGTGTCACCGTCACCCGTTTGACCAGCCGGAAGCCGAGCAGGAACTGGCTGACGGTTACCACATCGAATATTCCGGCATGAAGTTCGGTCTGTTCTTCGTGGGGGAATACATCGGTATCGTCACCGTGTCCGCCCTGATTGTGACGTTGTTCTTCGGCGGCTGGCAGGGTCCGTTCCTGCCGCCATTCATCTGGTTCGCGTTGAAAACGGCCTTCTTCATGATGATGTTCATCCTGATCCGCGCCGCGCTGCCGCGTCCGCGTTATGACCAGGTGATGTCCTTCGGCTGGAAAGTGTGCCTGCCGCTGACGCTGCTGAACCTGCTGGCAACCGCCGCGGTCATTTTGTACAACGCTCAATAAGGGGTGAATAAACCATGACATTGAAAGAGTTAGTGGTTGGTTTCGGCACCCAGGTGCGCAGCATTTGGATGATTGGCATGCATGCCTTCGCCAAGCGCGAAACCCAGATGTATCCGGAAGAACCGGTTTACCTGCCGCCGCGCTACCGCGGCCGCATCGTGCTGACGCGCGATCCGGACGGCGAAGAGCGCTGCGTCGCCTGTAACCTGTGTGCGGTTGCCTGCCCGGTCGGCTGTATCTCGCTGCAAAAGGCAGAACAGAAAGACGGCCGTTGGTATCCGGAGTTCTTCCGCATCAACTTCTCGCGCTGCATCTTCTGCGGCCTGTGCGAAGAGGCTTGCCCAACTACCGCTATCCAGCTGACGCCGGATTTCGAACTGGGCGAGTACAAGCGTCAGGATCTGGTGTACGAAAAAGAGGATCTGTTGATCTCGGGGCCGGGTAAATATCCGGAATATAACTTCTACCGGATGGCCGGTATGGCGATTGACGGCAAAGCCAAAGGCGAAGCCGAAAACGAAGCCAAACCGATCGACGTCAAAGGTCTGTTGCCCTAAGGAGCCAGCAAGCATGGAAATTGCATTTTATCTGGCAGGTTTGATTGCGGTGGCCGCGACGATTCGCGTGATCACCCATACCAACCCTGTGCATGCGCTGCTGTATCTGATCGTCTCGTTATTGGCGATCTCGGCAGTCTTCTTCTCTCTCGGCGCCTACTTTGCCGCCGCGTTGGAAATCATCGTTTATGCGGGCGCCATCATGGTGCTGTTCGTGTTCGTGGTGATGATGCTGAACCTCGGCAACGTGCAGCAGCAAGAGCGCGACTGGATGAAGCCGACGGTGTGGATCGGGCCTGGCCTGCTGTCGCTGGCGCTGCTGGTGGTATTGATCGTTGCGATCCGCAGCGTATCCGATCAGGGCATCAGCGGTGAGATGGTTGACGCGAAGGCGGTGGGCATCAGCCTGTTCGGGCCTTACGTACTGGCGGTTGAGCTGGCTTCAATGCTGCTGTTGGCGGGTCTGGTTGTCGCCTTCCATATCGGCCGCGAGCACAAGCCTGGCGAGGTGCTGAGCAACGCGCCGGTGGGTGGCGAAATGGCGAGAAGAAAATCGGAGGAGCAAGCATGATCCCTCTTCAACACGGCCTGATCCTGGCGGCTATCCTGTTTGTGCTCGGGTTGACCGGGCTGCTGGTGCGCCGCAACCTGCTGTTTATGCTGATCAGCCTGGAAGTGATGATCAACGCTGCGGCGTTGGCGTTTATCGTGGCGGGAAGCTACTGGGGCCAGGCGGACGGGCAGGTGATGTACATCCTGGCGATCAGCCTGGCGGCAGCCGAGGCCAGTATCGGCCTGGCGCTGCTGCTGCAGCTCTACCGTCGTCGTCATACCCTGAATATTGATACTGTCAGTGAGATGCGCGGATGAACCTATTATATTTAACAATTCTGCTACCGCTGATCGGGTTCCTGCTGTTGGCATTTTCCCGCGGTCGTTGGTCTGAAAACACGGCGGCCACCGTCGGCGTGGGTTCTATTGGCCTGGCTGCGCTGGTCACGGTGTATGTGGCGATGGATTTCTTCGCCCAGAAAGCCGCCGGCGTGCAGCTGTTCGAGCAAAGCCTGTGGACCTGGATGGCCGTCGGCAACTTCAATATCGGCGTGACCCTGGTGCTGGACGGCCTGTCGCTGACCATGCTGTCGGTGGTCACCGGCGTCGGCTTCTTCATCCACATGTTCGCTTCCTGGTACATGCGCGGTGAAGAGGGCTATTCGCGCTTCTTCGCTTACACCAACCTGTTTATCGCCAGCATGGTGGTATTGGTGCTGGCGGACAACCTGCTGCTGATGTATCTGGGTTGGGAAGGCGTGGGCCTGTGCAGCTACCTGTTGATCGGTTTCTACTACAAAGATCCGGCCAACGGCGCGGCGGCGATGAAAGCCTTTATCGTCACCCGCGTGGGCGACGTGTTCCTGGCGTTCGCGCTGTTCATCCTCTACAACGAGCTGGGCACGCTGAACATCCGCGAACTGATGATCCTGGCGCCGCAGAAACTGGCGGTGGGCGATACGGCCATCACCTGGGCGACCCTGATGCTGCTGGGCGGCGCGGTCGGTAAATCGGCGCAGCTGCCGTTGCAAACCTGGTTGGCGGACGCGATGGCGGGCCCAACCCCGGTTTCCGCACTGATCCACGCGGCGACCATGGTGACCGCGGGCGTCTATCTGATCGCCCGCACGCACGGCCTGTTCCTGATGGCGCCGGAAGTGCTGCACCTGGTGGGCATCGTCGGTGCGGTCACTCTGCTGCTGGCCGGCTTCGCCGCGCTGGTGCAGACCGACATCAAGCGCGTGCTCGCTTACTCCACCATGAGCCAGATCGGTTACATGTTCCTGGCGCTGGGCGTGCAGGCATGGGACGCGGCGATCTTCCACCTGATGACCCACGCGTTCTTCAAGGCGCTGCTGTTCCTGTCGTCCGGTTCGGTGATCCTGGCTTGCCACCACGAGCAAAACATCTTCAAGATGGGCGGTCTGCGCAAGAGCATCCCGCTGGTGTACGTCTGCTTCCTGGTGGGTGGCGCGGCGCTGTCCGCGTTGCCGCTGGTCACGGCCGGCTTCTTCAGTAAGGACGAGATCCTGGCGGGCGCGATGGCTAACGGCCACATCAACCTGATGGTTGCCGGCCTGGTCGGTGCGTTCATGACCTCGCTGTACACCTTCCGAATGATTTTCATCGTGTTCCATGGCGAAGAGAAAATCAAAGCGCATGCCGGTAAAGGCATCACTCACCACCTGCCGCTGCTGGTTCTGCTGGTGCTGTCCACCTTCGTCGGCGCGATGATCGTGCCGCCGTTGCAGGGCGTGCTGCCGGAGACGACCGAACTGGCGCACGGCAGCGTGCTGACGCTGGAAATCACCTCCGGCGTGGTGGCTATCGTCGGCATTCTGCTGGCGGCCGCGCTGTGGCTGGGCAAACGCAGCCTGGTCAACAGCATCGCCAACAGCGCGCCGGGTCGTTTCTTCTCGACCTGGTGGTTCCATGCCTGGGGCTTCGACTGGCTGTATGACAAAGTGTTCGTCAAGCCGTACCTGGGCATTGCGAAGCTGCTGCAGCGCGATCCGCTGAACTCGCTGATGAACCTGCCGGCCGTCTTCTCCCGCTGGGGGAACCGCGGTCTGACGGTGAGCGAGAACGGCCAGGTGCGTTGGTATATAGCGTCTATGGGTGTGGGTGCAGTGGTCGTATTGGCTCTGTTGATTTTGGTTTAATTGAATAATTTAAACAGACGCATTTTTCGGGCGTAGCGCCGGGCAGGCGCTACGTACAAAGTTTGAAATTATTCGTATAAGGGACACAAAACGCCATGCTATTACCTTGGCTAATTCTTATCCCCTTTATCGGCGGTCTGCTGTGCTGGCAGCTTGAGCGCTTCGGTACTAAGGTGCCGCGCTGGATAGCGCTGATCGCAATGGGGCTGACGTTGGCGCTCTCTCTGCAGCTGTGGATGCAGGGCGGCTATACATTGACCACGCCGAAAGGCATTCCGCAGTGGCAGAGCGAATTCCTGCTGCCGTGGATCCCGCGCTTCGGCATCTCCATCCACCTGGCGCTGGACGGTCTGTCGCTGCTGATGGTGGTGTTGACCGGTCTGCTGGGCGTGCTGGCGATCCTCTGTTCCTGGCGTGAAATCCAGAAATATCAGGGCTTCTTCCACCTCAACCTGCTGTGGATCCTGGGCGGCGTTATCGGCGTGTTCCTCGCCATCGACATGTTCCTGTTCTTCTTCTTCTGGGAAATGATGTTGGTGCCGATGTACTTCCTGATCGCGCTGTGGGGCCACAAGGCGTCGGACGGTAAAACCCGCATCACCGCGGCGACCAAGTTCTTCATCTACACCCAGGCCAGCGGTCTGGTGATGCTGATTGCGATCCTGGGCCTGGTGTTCGTGCACTACAACGCCACCGGCGTGTGGACCTTTGATTACGAAGACCTGCTGCAAACGCCGATGTCCCACAATGTGCAATATCTGCTGATGCTGGGCTTCTTCATCGCCTTCGCGGTGAAAATGCCGGTGGTGCCGCTGCACGGCTGGTTGCCGGATGCGCACAGCCAGGCGCCGACCGCAGGTTCCGTCGACCTGGCGGGCATCTTGCTGAAAACCGCGGCCTATGGCCTGTTGCGTTTCAGCCTGCCGCTGTTCCCTGAGGCTTCGCACGAGTTTGCGCCAATCGCCATGTGGCTGGGCGTGGTCGGCATCTTCTACGGCGCCTGGATGGCGTTCGCGCAGACCGACATCAAGCGTCTTATCGCTTACACCTCGGTCTCGCACATGGGCTTCGTGCTGATCGCCATCTACACCGGCAGCCAGCTGGCTTACCAGGGCGCAGTGATCCAGATGATCGCGCACGGTCTGTCCGCCGCCGGCATGTTTATCATCTGCGGCCAGCTGTATGAGCGTCTGCACACCCGCGACATGCGTCAGATGGGCGGCCTGTGGGGGCGTATCAAGTTCATCCCTGCGCTGTCGCTGTTCTTCGCCGTGGCTACGCTGGGGATGCCGGGTACCGGTAACTTCGTCGGCGAATTCATGATTCTGTTCGGCAGCTACCAGGTGGTGCCGGTGATCACCGTGATCTCCACCTTCGGTCTGGTGTTCGCTTCGGTTTACTCGCTGATCATGATGCAGCGCGCTTACTACGGTGCGCCTAAGTCAGACCAGCCGCTGCAGGGCATGACCGCGCGCGAATTGTTCATCATTCTGCTGCTGGTGGTGTTGCTGGTTCTGCTGGGGGTTTACCCGCAGCCGATTCTGGATACTTCCAACGCGGCGATGAGCAACGTGCAACACTGGTTTGGTTCGTCAGTTTCAGCAATTTCAACAACAAGGCCGTAATTCGCCATGACAATAACTCCTCAACAACTGATCGCACTGCTGCCGCTGTTGATCGTCGGATTGACGGTGGTGGTTGTGATGCTAGGCATTGCGTGGCGACGCGACCACTTTATCAACGCCACCCTGACCGTGATCGGTCTCAACCTGGCGCTGCTTTCGCTGTACTTTGTCGGCCAGGCAGGCCCAATGGACGTCACCCCGCTGCTGCGGGTTGACGGCTACTCGATGTTCTACACCGGGCTGGTGCTGCTGGCGAGTCTGGCGACCTGCACCTTCGCCTATCCGTGGCTGGTCGGCTATCCGGATAACCGCGAAGAGTTCTACCTGCTGGTGCTGATCGCCGCCATGGGCGGCATCCTGCTGGCGAGCGCCAACCATCTGGCTTCGCTGTTCATCGGCATTGAGCTTATCTCGCTGCCGCTGTTCGGCCTGGTGGGCTACGCCTATCGCCAGAAGCGCCCGCTGGAAGCCGCCATCAAGTACATGCTGCTGTCCGCCGCCGCGTCGTCGTTCTTGCTGTTCGGCATGGCGCTGCTGTACGCCGAATCCGGCGATCTGTCGCTGGCCGGCCTCGGCAAGAGCCTGCAGGAAAACATGATGCACCAGCCGCTGATCCTGGCCGGCATGGGCATGATGATCGTCGGTCTGGGCTTCAAGCTGTCGCTGGTGCCGTTCCAACGGTGGACGCCGGACGTGTATCAGGGCGCGCCTGCGCCGGTTTCGACCTTCCTGGCGACCGCCAGCAAGATCGCGATCTTCGCGGTCGTGATGCGTCTGTTCCTGTATGCCCCGGCCGCCGACAACGAAGCGCTGCGCCTGGTGCTGTCGATCATCGCGTTCTGTTCTATCTTGTTCGGCAACCTGATGGCCATCAGCCAGACCAACATCAAGCGTCTGCTGGGTTACTCGTCGATCGCTCACCTGGGCTACCTGCTGGTGGCGCTGATTGCGGTGCAAACCCATCAGCTGTCGCTGGAAACCGCCGGCGTTTATCTGGCCGGTTACCTGTTCAGCAGCCTGGGCGCCTTCGGCGTGGTCAGCCTGATGTCCAGCCCATACCGCGGCCCGGATGCGGATTCGCTGTTCTCTTACCGCGGCCTGTTCTGGCATAAGCCAATCTTGTCTGCGGTGATGACGGTGATGATGCTGTCGCTGGCCGGTATTCCGATGACGCTGGGCTTTATCGGTAAGTTCTTCGTGATCGCGATGGGCGTCAGCGCACACCTGTGGTGGCTGACCGGCGCAGTCGTGGTAGGCAGCGCCATCGGCCTGTACTACTACCTGCGCGTGACCGTCAGCCTGTTCCTCAGCGCGCCGGAATCGCTGCAGCGCGACACCCCGAACAACTGGGCGTTGACCGCCGGTGGCGTCGTGGTGCTGATCTCCGCCGCGCTGGTGCTGCTGTTGGGTGTTTATCCGCAGCCGCTGATTTCGCTGGTGCAGATGGCGCAGCCGACGTTCTGATAACGCTTCAGACAGTAAAAAGGTCGCTTCGGCGGCCTTTTTTTATGGGCGAAACGGCGCTCAGCCGTAATGGGCGCTAAACGACGTTTCCAGCGCCTGCACCACCGCCCGCACGCGGGCGGCGCGTTGCAAATCGGGGTGCAGCACTAGCCAGATATCCACCCAGTCTTTGTTCTCCGGGAACAGGCGCACCAGCTCCGGGTCTTTGTCCGCCAAAAAAGCGGAGAGCAGGCCGATGCCCAGCCCGCTGCGAGTGGCGGAACGCAGCAGCAGCTGCGAATTGCATTGCAGCACGACGTTGGGCTCGTGCAGAGCCTCGCCGCAGAAATTGTTCCAGTGGCGCGGCACCAGCTCGCGCGGGAACATCAGCAGATCGTGGCCGCGCAACTGCTCGCCTTTGACCGGCATGCCGCGCCGCGCCAAATAGTGCTGAGTGGCATACAGGCCCATTTCGATGGTGGCTAACCGTTTGATGATCAGCTCATCGTCATCGGGACGGGCGCCGCGGATCGCCAGATCTGCGCCGTGGTAAGAAATATCGGCGATGTTGACCGCCGTCAGCAGCGTGACGGTGATGGCCGGATAGCGTTCCCGCAGATCTTGCAGCGCCGGCATCACGAAGGCTTCGGCCAAGGTATCGGTAGTGGCGATGCGCACGTTGCCGCACAGGCTTTCGTCACCGCTGGCGGCTTTACGGTTGATCGCCTGCACCGCATTTTCCATCTTCATCACGTCCGCCAGCATTTCTTCCCCCAGCGGGCTGAGGGCGAAGGATTTCGGCGTGCGGATAAACAGCTTGGAGCCGAGCGCGTCTTCGAAAGCGGAGAGCCGTCGGCCGACGGTCGCCTGATCGACATGCAGCTGGCTGGCGGCTTTGCGTAGCGTGCCGCAGCGCGCAACGGCGAGAAAAAATCGGGCGTCGTCCCAGTTCATTGCGCACCTCCTCTGTACAGACTGGCGGGAGGAGGAAGGAAGCGGTGTGATGCGGTGTTTATTCTGGTGTGGAGACCGAAAAAAATGCTTCGTATCATCATTATTTATAATGTTTCAGGATATGTATAAATGCATCACCGTGAAGCGGTTTTGCACCTTTATTTTTGTCTGGTAATGCTTATTCTTATCGGCGCTTATGCTGCGACCCGACGCATATTTTACACCAAGGCTACCCTAATGCATAAGCAATACGAATAAGAGCCGGTTCCCGTTATTTCTGGGCGACCGCCAAGTGGGATCGACTCTGAATCAAGTTAGCTCACGATGATATGACTGGATATAAAAAAATGGAGTCTCACGCAGAGATGCTGTGCCCCCCCGTTGCGCTGGCGACGGAGGACGGAGTCAGAGTTACCGTGGCGCCAGGCGCCGAGAAGATGGAACGCAACAACGCCGATATCATTATTCAAGGCCTTGCAGCGCGCGGCATTCAACATATCTTTTTGGTCCCCGGCAAACTGGTTTACCCGTTAATCACTTCTATTGACCGTTCCGAGATTGTCGGCATCGTCGGTGCCCATGAAACCGCATGCGGATTTATGGCCGATGGCTATGCCCGCGCCAGCCGAAAGTTTGGCGTCTGCTTGGGCATTTCAGGCCCCGGCACCATGAATTTCCTGCCGGCGATGGCCGCCGCGCAAGCCGATAAGATCCCCGTGCTGTACCTGGCCGGCAGCATCGCCACCTATCACGAGGCGCAGGGCGCTTTTCAGGACGGCAGCAACAGCGGCATCGATGAGCTGACCATCGTCAAACCGTTGCTTTGCGCCGCGATAGAAACGAAAAACAACCTGACCTTGCAGCATGAGCTGCGCCGCAGCCTCTCCAGTCTGAACCCACAGCGGAAAGGGCGCGCCTATCTGAGCGTGCCGGTCGACATGCAGAAGAAAACCGCGTTCGGCGATCGTCGCGACCAGCCTGAGCGAGTGCCACAGCACCGTGAAGCGGCCGTGGATGTGCAAGCGGTGGAACAGCTGCTGCATGATTATCTGCTGCGCGGCCTCAACGTCGCCTGCCTGGTGGGCAACCGGATGAACAATCCGCAGGATGCCGCGCTGTTGTTGCGGGTAGCGGAAAAATACCGCTTGCCTGTCGCCACGACGTTGTCCGGCAAGGGCGCGTTTCCCGAAGGGCACGCCCTGGCATTAGGGGTCTACGGTTTTGCCGGGCATGCCCGCGCGGTAGAAACCCTCAACGGTGAAGGCGTCGACGTGCTGCTGGTGCTGGGCTGCGATCTCAGCCAGCGCGACAGTCTGAACTGGAACCCGAGACTGCACGGCAATAAAACGCTGGTGGCGATCGACGAAGACTTCGACAAAGTGAGCTCGCATTACCAGCCGGATCTGCAGATATTTTCCAGCCTGAGCGGTACGTTGCACTGTTTGTTGGCCGCGGTTGGCGATGAGGACGCGCGGCTTGGCGACGCGGCTCACTTGCGTGACGCCTGGTTGGAAGGGGTTCGCGCACTGCCGCTGGAACAGCCGCAGCCGACGTTGCAGGCGCGCATCGCCCAGGGCGAAAGCCGGCTGTATCCCGGCGATGCGATTAAACACATTCGCAGCCGCATGAATCCGGATACCAACGTCGTGGTCGATTCGGGCGCACACCGCATCTTCATGGCGCATCACTGGCTGGCGGCCGGGCGGGGAGATTATCACACCTCCAGCTCCCTGGCGCCGATGGGGTGGGCCATTTGCGCGGGCATCGGCATCAAGCTGGCGGCACCGCAGCGGGATTGCGTCGTGGTGACAGGCGACGGTTGCATGCTGATGCACGGCATCGAAATTCAGACCGCCGCGCGTTATGGCGTGAAGGTGGTGTTCGTGGTGATGAACAACAACGCGCACGGCGCCATGCACATCGACACGCTGCAAAATCGCGGCATTTCCGCTGACTATACCGCCTTGCCCAGCCATGACTGGAAAGCGTTTGCCAACAGCCTGGGGGTCGCCTCCGCGAAGGCGGAGACGCTGGAGGATCTGGACGAAGCCCTCGACGCCGCGGCGAAACATCCGGGGCCGTACCTCATCGAAGTGATGGTGGGCAACTTTGCGGCGCCTAACCGCTACTACGCCGAGAGCATCGCGGAATACGAGCAGCGCATCAAAGGACTGTAGCGCAACGCTGTTTTTTCAACTCGCCAGGTTCACCGCGCGCGGCGCCTGGCATTTTTACTCGCGGCAGTCAGGGAGCGATAAGATGGTTAAGTGGGGCATTTTGGCATTGTTGGCAGTATTTCAGGGGCCGGTTCAGGCTGCCGAGGGGCATGGCGAAGGCATCGTCAAAACGACGTTGCTCAAGACCGACAGCGCGTGGGAGGGCTCGGCATATCGTCAGTATCCCGCCGGCGCACCGCAGATCACCATGCTGAAGGTGACGGTAGAGCCGAACAAGGTACTGGCCTGGCATACGCATCCTTGCATCAGCGCAGTGTACATGAGCGGCGGCAGCGTTTCGCTCACCGTCAGGACAACCGGTGAACGCCGCACGTTCCGGCAGGGGGATTCGTTTACCGATACCGTGGATATCGTGCACCAAGGCGTTTCCGGCGAGCAAGGCGCCGAAATGCTGGTGTTCTTCGCTTGCGCGGACGATAAACCGTTGACGGTGAAAGCCGCCGGGTAGTGTTGATACGGCCCAGACCAAAGGCCGTTAATAAGAGAAGATCATGGTAGCTTTGTGGATGGTCGTCGCCAGCGGGTTCTTTGCGCTGATGGGTGCTTGCATCAAGTTGGCGTCGACGACGGTCGGATTTTTCGACATCATTTTTTATCGTTCTCTCATCAATGTGCTGATCGTCGCGGCGCTGATCAAGATCCAGCGCCTCGGTTTTCGCACCCGTCATCTCGGATTGCATATGAAGCGGGCGGCGATAGGCAATGCGGCGATGTACTGCGGTTTTTATTCGCTGATACATCTGCCGATCGCCACCGCCACCACGTTGGGTTATACCAATCCCCTCTTTCAGTCGGCGATCGCGTTTATCACGACCCGAGGGCAACTGACCGGTCGGCTGTTGTTTTCCGTGCTGTTGGGCTTTGCCGGCATTTTGGTATTGCTGCGCCCCGACGCCCCCAACGGGGAGTACGTTGCCACGCTGGTCGGGCTGGCGGCCGGTCTGTTGACCGCGCTGGCTTACTTTAACGTCGGCAAGCTGGTGCGGCGCGGAGAGCCGGAACTGCGCGTGGTGTTCTATTTCTCGCTGGTGGGAACGCTGGTTGGCGGCCTGATGACTGCGTTACTGGGCTTTTCCTTGCTGGACGGCGCAATGCTGCTGTGCGTCTGCGCCATTGGCGTCTTCGGCAGTCTGGGGCAGATCGCCATGACTCGCGCCTACGGGGGTGGCAATGCGGTGATTGTCAGCATTCTCTCTTACAGCACCATTATTTTCTCTACGCTGCTTGGCTATCTGATATTTGGCGAGCGGCTGTCTTATATCGCCGCCGCCGGTATGGCGCTGATCGTGTTGTCCGGCGCGTTGGCGGTGCGCAAGCGTGCTTCGGCCAAGTCCGAGCAGGCGGCGGTGGCATAACGTGATAAGGAACGAAACAATGAACATGCGTCCGATTGGCGTCATGGCGATGGCGGTCTTGTTTGGCATAGTGGCGACGCTGACGATGGATGGGGTGAACAGTGTCGCCTCCAGCGTCGGTCTCATCGGCAAGCTCAACCTGGCCTTCATCGGCAAACTGATGAATCAATGGCTGCAGGGGCAATTTTGGTTTTTGCGGCCTGGCGACATTCCCGATGTGCCAGAGGCTCTGATGATGGGCTACGGCGCGCACTATTTTGCCGGCATTAGCCTGGCGATCCCGTTCTATTGCCTGATCTGCCCGCGCGTTAAGTCGGGGGGCGGCCTGTTCGTCGGGGCGCTGACGTATGGCCTGGCCTGTTCGCTGATCTCGCTGTGCTTCATTTATCCCTCGGTGGGGTTGGGGTTTTGGGGAATGGCCGGCAAAAATCCGGCTTTGCTGATCGCCAGCCTGGCCAACCATGCAGTGTATGGCGTGGCATTGGGCGGTTGCGCCATCGCTTGGCGGCGTCGCATGCTGCAGAAATGCATGCCTGACGCTGCGATGCTGCATTAATGAATCACGATGATGCATTCTTGGCTATTTTGGGCGTGATAGCCCAACGCTATGATAAGCGCGCTTCCTGAAGCCGCGTGGCCTACGGGAAGGCGCATTTATTTAGGGCGAATGCCTGATCGATTCGGGAGTAGAACATGTCAGAAAGTATCGCCGTTGAAGAAACGGCTAAAGCGAAGGCGGGTACATCGCATTTCGCTATCTTGCTGTTTCTGGCGTTGGCATTGATGTCAGCGCTGTTGAACAGCAGCGCGCCGACGCCGCTTTATCCGCTTTATCAACATGAGCTGGCGTTGAGCTCGGTCAGCCTGACGATCATCTACGGCGCTTATGCCGCCGGCGTGCTGATTTCGCTATTCGGCGTAGGCAATATGGCGGGGAAAGTAAAAGACCTGCGCAGCATGATCGTGCCGGCGCTGTTGGTGGTGTTGCTTGGCGCGCTGCTGTTTTCGGTGGCGTCATCGTTCTTCATGATGTTTATGGCACGGCTGCTGGCCGGCGTCGGCACCGGCGCCCTGACCGGTGCGGCGAATATCGCGTTGGTGCGTTTCGGGCCGCAGGACGGCGGAAAAAATGCGGCGTTGATCGCGACGCTGTCCTTTACCACCGGATTGGCCCTGGGCCCGATCTTTAGCGGCGTCGCCCTGCAAACCGGTTTTCATACCACGTCATTGCCGTTCATCATCATCATGGCCATCGCCGCCGTCGCCGCACTGGGCGTGATGCTGCGTTGGCCGCGAGAGGCGGTGGCGGCGCAGGCCGATAGCGCAGCGGCGGATAACGCGCCGGTGGCGAAGAGCTCTCTGGCGGATGGCCTGCGCGCGACCGGCGGCAAATTCTTCCTGTGCGCCGGGGCGTTGTTCATTTGTTGGGCGGTTGCCGCCAGCATTCTGGCGATAGGGCCGAGCGTCGCCGAAAAGCTGTTGGATATGCAGAGCCGTGGCGTCTTTGGCTATGTGGTCGCCGTCTATCTGGTGATTGCCGGCATCAGCCAGATTTTGAGTCGTCGCATCAACGCCCGCCATTCGCTGTTGTTCGGTTGCCTGGCTCAGGCTTTGTCGGTCGGGGTGTTCGCCGTGGCGATTCAGATCCATTCGCTGGCGCTGGCCGCCGCAGGCATGGTGATCGCCGGTTACGCCTATGGCGCGATCTTCGTCGGCAGCGCCACGCTGGTGAATCTGATTTCACCGAAAGCCAGCCATGCGCGTTTGATCTCCCTGTTCTACGTGATCGCTTATATTGCTAACTGGGTGCCGATCCTGTTGGGCGTTGTGATCGACCACGCCGATTTGCATTTGGCGACCCACTTGTTATTCCTGAGCAGCGCCGTGATTTGTTTGACGTTGAGCGTCATGGTAACGCGTGCGGGCTTCCCACGCTGAAACCGGCGTTCGGGAGGGAGGCGACAGGCGTCGCATGTAGGCATTTCATTTGAGATCGTGATTTCCCTGGTGTTGTGTTATTCCAGCGTGCTCGTCACGCTGGCTTTTTTTGTGATACACATTGATTTTTTGATATTTACATTTCCTTATTTGCATTTTTTTCGTGATTTTAGTCACGAAAAAATCACTCGCTTCGGGTAAACTGCGCGCTTTATTTTTGCCGCGGGTCACTTTATGAACGTTCTTTTCGCCATTGCCGTTACTACCGGGATCCTCTCCGGCGTTTGGGGCTGGGTTGCCGTCAGCCTGGGGCTGATCGGTTGGGCCGGTTTTCTGGGCTGCACGGCGTATTTCGCCTGCCCGCAGGGCGGGCTGAAAGGGCTGTTGATTAGCGCGTTGACCTGCTGCAGCGGCGTCTTCTGGGCAATGGCGATCATCCGCGGCAGCGAACTGGCCCCGCAGTGGAATCTGCTGGGGTATCTGCTGACCGGCGTCGTGGCGTTCCTGATGTGCATTCAGGCCAAACAGCAGTGGTTGGGGTTCGTGCCCGGCACCTTTATCGGTGCCTGCGCGACCTTCGCCGGCGGCGGCGATTGGCCGCTGGTGACGCTTTCCCTGCTGGTGGGGCTGCTATTCGGCTATGCGATGAAAAACAGCGGTCTGTGGTGGGCGGCGCGCAGCGAAAAAGCCCGCGCTACGCCGCCGGTTGGCCCGAATGTCGGCTCAAACGGTGCCGCCGAGTGAGAGACGGCAGTTCACCACCAGCGTTTGGTCACCCGGCGTTTGGGTTACGCCGGCCCATTGTGTGATGTCCTTTCGCGTAACGCGGAGGTGTTTCATTCGGTGGCCTTCACGGGCGGCGCGGCAAGGGGGATAGCGGTATGTTAACCCATCGATTTGGCGATAAAAATGAATGCACTTCTATTGGAAATAGCCATTTTTCAATCGGATAGATGATTTTTCCCCTCTTGCTGCCTGCGTGAGATCACGTTAAGGGTAACAGGGTTTCGTAACATGATTTTCAGTGATTTCCATCACGTTTTTACCGGTAACAATCGGCTGAGATAGAGGCCTGTCCGATTGGAGGCCTGATGGCCGGGAATCACCATGAACAATCTGTTTTCACTGGATAACAAGACCGTCTTGATCACCGGCGCCTCGCGCGGCATCGGTTTTCTGCTGGCACGCGGCCTGGCGCAGCAAGGCGCGCATATTCTGATCAACGCCACCACCGAAGAACATGCCCGGCACGCCGCCGATCGTTTGCGCGAAGAGGGGCTGCGCGCCGAGGCGGCGGCGTTCGACGTCACCGACTCTCAGGCGGTGCATGCCGCCATCGACCGTATCGAAGCGGACATCGGCGCGATAGACGTTTTGATCAACAACGCCGGCATCCAGCGCCGCCACCCGTTCACCGAGTTTCCGGAACAAGACTGGGACGACATCATCGCCGTCAACCAGAAGGCGGTCTTCATCGTGTCACAGACCGTGGCGCGTTACATGGTGCCGCGCCGGCGCGGCAAGATAGTCAACATCGGCTCGATGCAAAGTGAGCTGGGCCGCGACACCATCACCCCTTATGCGGCGTCCAAAGGGGCGGTGAAAATGCTCACGCGCGGCATGTGCGTGGAGCTGGCGCGCTACAATATTCAGGTCAACGGCATCGCCCCCGGCTACTTCAAAACCGAGATGACGCAGGCGCTGGCCGACGATCCGGCCTTCACCGCCTGGCTGACCCAACGCACGCCCGCCGCGCGCTGGGGCGATCCGCAGGAGCTGATCGGTGCGGCGGTGTTCCTGGCCGCCGACGCCTCCGCCTTCGTCAACGGGCAACTGCTGTTTGTCGATGGCGGCATGTCGGCGGCGGTGTAACCTTTTTCCGTGGAGTCTGGAGATGAAAATTCAAACCCAGTCCTGCGTGGTCAACGGCAAGCGAGACGTGGCGGTGATCGCGCAAGAAGTGGATTATCGGGGGCAGGGAACGCTGGTGAAAATCAGCCGCGGCGGCATCTGCGGCTCGGATCTGCATTACTTCCAGGAAGGCAAGGTCGGCAATTTTCAGGTGCGTCAGCCGATGGTGCTGGGCCATGAGGTGATCGGTGAGGTGGTCGCCAGCGATTCGCCGCAGCTGCCGGTCGGGCAGAAGGTGGCGCTCAATCCCAGCACACCCTGTGGGCAGTGCAAATACTGTCTGGCGCAGCAAAGCAATCAATGCGTCGAGATGCGTTTTTTCGGCAGCGCGATGTATTTTCCGCACGTCGACGGCGCTTTTACCCAATACAAAGTGGTGGATAGCGCGCAGTGCATTCCTTACGCCGCCGATCGCGACGACAGGGTGATGGTGTTCGCCGAACCGCTGGCGGTGGCTGTCCACGCGGCGAAGCAGCCCGGCGATGTGACGGGGAAAAAGATTTTCGTGTCCGGCGTTGGCCCGATCGGCTGTCTGCTGGTGGCGGCGCTGAAAGCGCTGGGCGCCGCCGAGATTGTCTGCGCCGATCTCAGTCCGCGCTGCCTGGCGATCGCGAGGCAAATGGGGGCGAATCGGTGCCTGCATGCTGCGGACGACGATTTTAGCGACTATCAGCAGGGCAAGGGCTATTTCGACGTCGCCTTCGAAGTGGCGGGACATCCGCTGTCGCTGCAGCGCTGCCTGGAGCTCACCCGCGCCAAAGGCACTGTGGTGCAGGTGGGCATGGGCGGCAGCTTCCCCGATTTTCCGCTGATGTTGTTGATTGCCAAGGAACTGAATCTGCTTGGATCGTTCCGCTTCGTGGCGGAGTTCGCGTTGGCGGTGGCCTGGCTGGCCGACGGCGTGATCGATCCGCTGCCGTTGCTGTCGGCGGAATTCGCCAGCGGGCAGTTGGCGCAGGCGCTGACGTTTGCCGGCGATAAACGCCTGGCCGCCAAGGTGCAATTGGTGTTTTAGGGTAAAAGTCCGATGGCCGCAGGCGGTGATCCTTGTCTATAGTGTAGGAACGCTTAATTTTTCAACCACGGAGATCTCACGATGGCAAGACATACGGATGCTGAGCAAACTACGCTGGATGACGATCTGAGAATGCTGACCGAGACGCTGGAAGAAGTGCTGCAATACACCGGCGATCGTGCGGATCAGGCCTATATCGACATCAAGTCGCACGCCGAGCAGGCGCTGAGTGAGGTCAAGGCGCGCTGGGCGAACACGGGCGAATCCTACTATGCGCGCGCCAAAGAAGCGGTGCACCGCACCGACGACTACGTGCGGGACAAACCCTGGCACGGCGTGGGCATCGGCGCCACCGTCGGGCTGGTGTTGGGGCTGCTGCTGGCCCGCAAATAAATCATGTCATCGGGGCGGCGCAGGCCGCCTCGTGCTTTTCTGCAGACTGTGTCGTTCATCCCGCCGTTTCCCCGATCGCTTGCCCTTATCCCGCCTATACTTCCCGCTAGCCGCCGTTGGAGCGCCTCTATTTCCCTTGTTTTTGTATGGACGGATTGAGCCGGCGTCGCCGCAAGTGTAAAGTATTTGTGTTTTAATTGTTTATTTTTTGTTCTAAATCAAATAATTATCTGGTGTAAACACTCAGGGATATACGGCGTTTTTGCGCTGGCGCAAAAGCCGTGAAAATAACACCTCATATAATACAGAGCGTAACTACAGGCGCGGCGTCCGTCGGCTGCGCCGGAGACGATCTCTGCTAACTGACTTGTGAGCGAACTATGTCGACAAGTGTTTTTAATCGCCGGTGGGCGGCTGTGCTGCTCGAGGCGCTGGCCCGCCATGGGGTGCGGCATGTTTGTATCGCTCCGGGATCGCGCTCCACGCCGCTGACGCTGGCCGCTGCGGCCAACCGATCGTTTATCTGCCATACCCATTTTGATGAGCGCGGGCTCGGCCATTTGGCGCTCGGTCTGGCGAAGGCGGCGCATGAGCCGGTGGCGGTGATCGTCACGTCCGGCACCGCGGCGGCGAACCTTTATCCCGCGTTGATCGAAGCCGGCCTGACCGGTGAACGGCTGGTGTTTCTCACCGCCGATCGGCCGCCGGAACTGATCGACTGCGGCGCCAATCAGGCGATCCGTCAAAACGGTCTCTACAGCAGCCACCCGACGTTGGCGATCGATCTGCCGCGTCCGACGCCGGATATTCCGGCCGCGTGGCTGGCCTCCAGCGTCGACAGCGCGATGGCGCGCCTGCAGCATGGCGCTTTGCATATCAACTGCCCGTTCGCCGAACCGCTGTACGGCGGCGATGAGCGTCAGTATGCCGATTGGTCCGCCGCGCTGGGCGACTGGTGGCAGGGCGATCGTCCGTGGCTGCAGGAAAGCGAGACGCGTGCGGCGTCGTCGCCGCAGCCGGACTGGTTCTTCTGGCGGCAAAAACGCGGCGTGGTGCTGGCCGGCCGCATGAGCGCGGAAGAGGGCGCGCGGCTGGCCGACTGGGCCGAGACGCTGGGCTGGCCGCTGATCGGCGATGTGCTGTCGCAGACCGGGCAACCGCTGCCCTGCGCCGATTTATGGCTCGCGCATCCGCAGGCGCAGCGCCTGTTGCAAGACGCGCAGCTGGTGGTGCAGTTCGGCGGCAGCTTGACCAGCAAACGCCTGCTGCAGTGGCAGACGCAGTGCCGGCCGGAAGAGTATTGGGTTATCGACGAGCTGCCGGGGCGGCTCGATCCGGCCCAGCACCGGGGGCGGCGCTTGCGCGCCGGGGTGGCGCAGTGGTTGGCGCAGCATCCGGCGCAACCGCGCGCACCGTGGGCCGCCGGGCTGGCGGCCTTGGCGGATAAGGCGCTGACGGCGGCGTCCACGCATCTGCACGATAACTTTGGCGAAGCGCAGCTGGCGCACCGCCTGCCGGAGCTGCTGCCGGAGAACGGCCAGCTGTTTCTCGGCAACAGCCTGGTGGTGCGACTGATCGACGCGTTAACGACGCTGCCTGCCGCTTACCCGGTATTCAGCAACCGCGGCGCCAGCGGCATCGACGGTCTGATTTCCACCGCCGCTGGCGTACAGCGCGCCACCGCGAGGCCGACGTTGGCGGTGGTGGGCGACCTTTCCGCGTTGTATGACCTCAATGCGCTGGCGTTGTTGCGCCACGGTTCGGCGCCGACGGTGCTGATCGTCGTCAATAACAACGGCGGCCAAATTTTCTCGCTGTTGCCGACGCCGGACGAGGAGCGCCAACGCTTTTACTGCATGCCGCAGAACGTCGAGTTCAGCCACGCGGCGGCGATGTTCCAGCTTGACTACGCGCGGCCGGAAAACTGGAGCCAGCTGCAACAGGCGGTTGAGCAAGGCTGGCGGCGCGGCGGCGCCACGCTGATAGAACTGCAGGTGCCACCGAGCGCAGGAGCCGAAAGCCTGCAATACCTGGTGCAACAGATGGCGGTGCAATGATGCTGGCGACGCGAATTTTGCAACAGGGCGAAGCGGGCCGCCCGTGGCTGGTGTGGCTGCACGGCCTGCTCGGCAACAACAACGAATGGCGGGTGATCGCCGCGCGCTGCCCGGAATGGCCGTCGCTGGCCATCGATCTGCCCGGCCACGGCGATTCCGTGGCGGTGACCTGCCGCGGCTTCGACGACATCAGCGCGCAAATCGCCGCTACGCTGCAGCTGCGCAATATTGAACGTTATTGGCTGGTGGGCTATTCGCTCGGCGGGCGCATCGCCATGTATCACGCTTGCCACGGCCGCCATGCCGGGCTGCAAGGCGTGATCGTCGAGGGCGGCAATCCGGGGCTGGAGGACGAAAAACAGCGCCGCCATCGCTGCGAGCAGGATGCACTGTGGGCGGCGCGTTTTCGCAGTGAACCGATCGCCGAGGTGCTGGCGGACTGGTATCAGCAGCCGGTGTTCAAAGAGCTTAGCCATGTGCACCGTCAGGCGTTGATCGCCGCGCGTTCGGTCAACAGCGGCCCGGCGATTGCCGACATGCTCGAAGCCACGTCGCTCGGGCGGCAGCCCTATCTGGCGCCGCAGCTGCGCCAACTGACCGTGCCGCTGCGGGTGCTGTGCGGTGAGAACGACCCCAAATTTCAACGGCTGGCGCGCGACGCCGGGTTGCCGTTGCGCATCGTGCCGCAGGCCGGCCACAACGCGCATCTGGCCAATCCGCAGGATTTCGTCGCCGAGCTGCAGACCTTTCTCGTTAACCCTGGTTAAAGGAACCGAACATGCTTTATCCGAATGAAGAACACCTGTATGCCGCCATTGCCTGGCAGGATTGCACCGGCGATTTCGAAGACATTCTGTATCACAAGTCCGCCGACGGCATCGCCAAAATCACCATCAACCGGCCGCAGGTGCGCAACGCGTTTCGTCCGCAAACGGTCAAAGAGATGATCGACGCGCTGGCCAACGCCCGTTACGACGACGGCATCGGCGTCATTATTCTGACCGGCGCCGGCGATAGGGCCTTCTGCTCCGGCGGCGACCAGAAAGTGCGCGGCGACTACGGCGGCTATCGCGACGACAGCGGCGTACATCACCTCAACGTGCTGGACTTTCAGCGCCAGATCCGCACCTGCCCGAAACCGGTGGTGGCGATGGTGGCCGGCTATTCGATCGGCGGCGGCCACGTGCTGCACATGATGTGCGATCTGACCATCGCGGCGGATAACGCCATCTTCGGCCAGACCGGCCCGAAAGTGGGCTCGTTTGACGGCGGCTGGGGGGCGTCTTACATGGCGCGCATCGTCGGCCAGAAGAAGGCGCGCGAAATCTGGTTCCTGTGCCGTCAGTACGACGCCGCCGCCGCGCTGGACATGGGCCTGGTCAATACCGTGGTGCCGCTGGCCGATCTGGAAAAAGAGACGGTGCGCTGGTGCCGCGAAATGCTGCAGAACAGCCCGATGGCGCTGCGCTGCCTGAAGGCGGCGCTGAATGCCGACTGCGACGGCCAGGCCGGTTTGCAGGAGCTGGCGGGCAACGCCACCATGTTGTTCTACATGACCGACGAAGGGCAGGAAGGGCGCAACGCGTTCAACGAGAAGCGCCAACCGGACTTCAGCAAATTCAAGCGTAACCCGTAATGAGCGGAGCAAACCGCAGCGCGGCGCTATACCGTTACAGCCTGCCGATGGAGGCGGGCGTGGTGCTGCGCAATCAGCGGTTGAAAACGCGTGACGGATGGGTGGTGCAACTGCGCCAGGGCGAGCGTGAGGGTTGGGGCGAGATCGCGCCGCTGCCGGAATTCAGTCGGGAAACGTTGGCGCAGGCCGAACAGGCCGCGTTGGGCTGGCTGCAGGCGTGGTTGGCGGGCAACGAACCGGATGACAGCGCGCTGCCCTCGGTGGCCTTTGGGCTCAGCTGTGCGCAGGCCGAGCTGGAGCAGCGCTTGCCGATGCAGGCGGATTTTCGCAAGGCGCCGCTGTGTACCGGCGATCCGGACGAGCTGTTCGAGACATTGAGCGCTTTGCCGGGCGAGAAAGTCGCCAAGGTGAAAGTAGGGCTGTATGAGGCGGTGCGCGACGGCATGATCGTCAACGTGCTGCTGGAGGCGCTGCCGGATCTGCGGCTGCGGCTGGATGCCAACCGCAGTTGGACCCGCGCCAAAGCCGACGGCTTCGCCAAATACGTCAACCCGGCGTGGCGCGATCGCATCGCCTTTTTGGAAGAGCCCTGCAAGACCCGTGATGAATCGCGCGATTTCGCCCGGGCGACCGGCATCGCCATCGCCTGGGATGAGAGCGTGCGCGAGGCGGATTTTGTGGTGCAGGCCGAGCCGGGCGTGGCGGCCATTGTGATCAAGCCGACGTTGGTCGGCAGTCTGACGCGCTGCCAGGCGCTGGTAGCGCAGGCGCACGCGGCGGGGCTGACGGCGGTGATCAGCGCCAGCATCGAGTCCAGCCTGGGGTTGACCCAGCTGGCGCGCATCGCCCATTGGCTGACGCCGGACACCGTGCCGGGCCTGGACACGCTGGGGTTGATGCAGGCGCAGGTGCTGCGCCCGTGGCCGGGCAGCGCGTTGCCGCTGCTGGATGTCTCGGCGCTGGAGTGTCTATGGCGCGGTTAAGCGATTGGCCGTGGCGGCATTGGGCGCGCCTTCAGCCGCAGGCGACGGCGCTGTTGCTCGGCGAACGGCCGCTGAGCTGGCTGGCGTTGCAAAGCCAGGTGGATGAACTGGCGGCGGACTTTCAGCATCAGGGCGTAGAACCGGGCTGCGGCGTGGCGCTCTGCGGCAAAAACAGCTATCCGTTGCTGTTGGCCTATCTGGCGCTGCTGCAATGCGGCGCGCGCCTGTTGCCGCTCAATCCCGCCTTGCCGACGCCGCTGTTGGCGCAGCTGTTGCCGGAATTGGATATGACCTTTGTCTTCGGCCCGGACTCGTTGCCGGCGTTGCCGGAAGAGGTGATTCGGTTGACGCCGCCCTCGACCGAGCCGCGTTGGCCAGACCTGCCGACGTGGGATGCGCAGCGTCTGGCGACGCTGACGCTGACCTCGGGTTCCAGCGGCATGCCGAAAGCGGCGGCGCACAGCTACGCCAATCATCTGGCCAGCGCCGCCGGGGTGTTGCGGTTGATGGATTTTCAACGTGAGGATTGCTGGCTGTTGTCACTGCCGCTGTTTCACGTCTCCGGCCAGGGCATCGTCTGGCGCTGGTTGGCGGCGGGCGCCCGATTGGCGGTGCGCGAGATGCAGCCGCTGGCGGAGGCATTGGCGGGATGCACGCATGCTTCGCTGGTGCCGACGCAGCTCTGGCGGCTGCTGGAGCAACCCCTGACGGGCATGATGTTGAAAGCGGTGCTGCTCGGCGGCGCGATGATCCCGGTGGAGCTGACCGAACGGGCGGAGGCGGCGGGGATCCGCTGCTGGTGCGGCTACGGGCTGACCGAACTGGCCTCCACGGTGTGCGCCAAGCGCGCCGATGCGCGGCCGGGCGTCGGCCTGCCGCTCGGCGGCCGCGAAGTAAAACTGGTGGGCGAAGAGGTCTGGATCCGCGCTGACAGCCTGGCGCTCGGCTACTGGCGTCATGGCTATCTGCAGCCGTTGGCCGATGAACAGGGCTGGTTCGCGACCCGCGATCGCGGCGTGATGGCTGAGGGAGAACTGCGCATTCTCGGCCGGCTGGACAACCTGTTTTTCAGCGGCGGCGAAGGGGTGCAGCCCGAGGATATCGAACGCGTGCTGGCGGCGCACCCGCAGATCACGCAGGCGTTTGTGGTGCCGATGGCGGACGCCGAGTTCGGCCAGCGGCCGGTGGCGGTGATCGACGGCGATCCGGCGCTGTCGCTGGCGACGCTGCTCGCCTGGTCGCAGGACCAGCTGGCCAATTTCCAACGCCCGGCGGCGTTGCTCCCGTTGCCTGACGAGCTGAAAAACGGCGGCATCAAGATTTCGCGCCGCCAGTTGCAGCAGTGGGTGGCGCAGCGTCTCTCCCAGGCATAAAAAAGCCGCCCGAAAGGGCGGCTGAGTGGATGGCTGCAGGAGGGTTATTTCAGCCCCAACGCCTTGGCGACGCCGGCGCCGTAGTCCGGATGCACCTTGGTGAACAGCTCGACCTGACGGCGCTGGATCTGTTCCGGCACCTGCGACAGTTCGCCGGCGATGCGGGTGAACATGCGCTGGTGCTCTTCGGCGCTCAGCAGGTTGAACAGCGCGCGCGGCTGGCTGTAGTAATCGTCGTCTTCACGATGGTTCCAGTGATCGGCCGCGCCCTCAATGCTCAGCGGCGGCTCGCTGAAGTCCGGCTGCTCCTGGAACAGGCCGAAGCTGTTCGGTTCGTAGGTGGCGCCGTTGCCGCTGTTGCCGTCCACGCGCATCGAACCGTCGCGATGATAGTTGTGGAACGGGCATTTGGCGCCGTTCACCGGGATCTGGTGATGGTTGACGCCCAGGCGGTAGCGGTGCGCATCGCCATAGGAGAACAGACGGCCCTGCAGCATTTTATCCGGCGAGAAACTGATGCCCGGCACCACGTTGGCGGGGTTCATCGCCACCTGTTCGACTTCGGAGAAGTAGTTGTCGGGATTGCGGTTCAACTCGAAATAACCGACGTCGATCAGCGGGTAGTCGCCGTGCGGCCATACCTTGGTCAGATCGAATGGGTTATATGGCGTCTGAGAGGCTTCGTGTTCCGGCATGATCTGAATTTGCAGCTTCCAGCGCGGGAAGTCGCCGCGTTTGATCGCCTCGAACAAATCGCGCTGTGAGCTTTCGCGATCCTTGGCGATGATCGCTTCCGCCTCTTCATCCATCAGGTTTTCAATACCCTGTTCGCAGCGGAAGTGGAATTTCACCCAGAAACGTTCGTTGGCGGCATTGATAAAGCTGAAGGTGTGGCTGCCGAAGCCGTGCATGTGGCGGTAGGACTTCGGAATGCCGCGATCGCTGAAGTCGATGGTCAGCTGGTGCAGTGATTCCGGCAGGTGGGAGAAGAAGTCCCACTTGTAGACCGGATTGCGCAGGTTGGTATGCGGATCGCGTTTCACCACGTGGTTGAGATCGGGGAATTTCAGCGGATCGCGCAGATAGAACACCGGCGTATCGTTACCCACCAGATCCCAGTTGCCTTCTTCGGTATAGAACTTCATGGCGAAGCCGCGAATGTCGCGTTCGGCGTCGGCGGCGCCGCGTTCACCGGCGACGGTGGAGAAGCGGATAAACATGTCGGTCTGCTTACCGATTTCGGAGAAGATCTTGGCGCGGGTGTAGCGGGTGATGTCGTGGGTGACGGTAAAGGTGCCGTAGGCGCCGGATCCCTTGGCGTGCATGCGACGCTCGGGGATGACTTCACGGTCGAAGTGGGCCAGTTTTTCCAGGAACCACACGTCCTGCAACAGCATCGGGCCGCGTTTGCCCGCGGTGATCACGTTATTGTTATCGACAACCGGGGCGCCGGCTGCGGTGGTCAGTCCTTTCTTGCTCATCACTTGCTCCTTATCGTAGTGCAGTTAAGTAAAGACTCGGGCGGTTTAAGCGTTCATCAGCATAGTCCTTTGGCGGGGCTTCTTCCCCTGACCTTGGTCAAAGCCACTACTAGTTGTAGCCCTATTGCCGAGCGACGGCAAATAGGTCTCGGTTATCGTTGGCATCGCCTTGACGAATATGGATTTTTGTTTGCAAATTTTTACATTTATTTGATTATTGAAGAATTTTTTCGCTTTTATCCCTTAAATACTCATTGCGCTTTGGTATAGACTCGTGACGTTATTATTATGCGTTGATTCGATCATTCGGTACGGATGACAAACCAGAGGGAAAGATGATGAAAAAGACTTGGGTCGCGTGCGCGGCAGGATTGCTGTTGGTGACCGGCGCGGCGAACGCCATCAGCGTGTCGGGCGAAGCCGGGCAACACTACACCAACCTGGGCGTCGGCATGAGCACCGGCTCTTCAGGTCTTGGCCTGACCGGCAACTGGGCGCGCAGCGACCACGACGGCAACGTCGGCAGCGTGGGGTTGAACTTCGGCGTGCCGCTGGGGCCGTTGACGGCGACCGTGGGCGCCAAAGCGCTGTACCTCAGCCCGAAAGATGGGAAGAGCGGCGGGGCGGTGGCGCTGGGCGGCGGCCTGGAGTGGGAAATTAACCGTTACTTCAGCCTGCACGGCGAAGGGTACTTTGCCCCTGAGTCTTTCACCAGCGGCGTGAAGGCCTATAACGAAGCCAGCGGCGGCCTGCGCTGGAAGTTCCGTCCGCTGAGCGTGGACGTGGGCTACCGTTACATGCAAATGGAAGGCAAAGACGGGCGTCGCGACAATACGCTGGCCGATGGCCCTTATGTCGGCGTGGGCCTGAGCTTCTGACGCTCAGCAAAAAGGGGCCATTGCGGCCCCTTTCTCTTTATCATTTCTTGTCTTTCGTCGCTTACCCGACCGCCGGCAGCATGCCGCTGGCGATGCCCAGTTGGATGGCGATCACCGTCACCCCGCAGACAAACACCAACGCCAGCGCCGGCGTACCGCCCCAGACGCGATACTGCGCCTGATGCTTTTGGCGGGTTTTCCACACCAGCAGTGAAGGCAACAGCAGCGCCAACACCGACAAGGCGATGGCGGCGAATCCCAGCGCCAGCACGAAGCCGCGCGGGTAGAACAGCGCGAAGGCCAGCGGCGGCAGGAAGGTGATGGCGCCGGTTTGCAGGCGGCCGCGCACGTTATCTTGCCGCTTGAACAGGTCGGCCAGGAAATCGAACAGCCCGAGCGCCACGCCGAGGAACGAGGTCGCCAGCGCCAGATCGGCGAACAGGTGCACCGCCAGTTCAACGTGCGGCGAAGCCACCGCGTCGCGCACCGCCTGCAACAGGCCGTTCAGCCCGGCCTGCTGCGCCAGAATGCCGACGAAGGTGTCGGAGCTGATGCTGCCCAGCGTCGCCAGCTGCCAGAAGATATAGGCCATCAGCGGGATGGCGCTGCCGATGATAAATACCCAGCGCAGTTTGCGAATGTTGCCGCCCATGTAGTTGACGATGCTCGGCACGCTGCCGTGGAAGCCGAAAGAAGTGAAGATCACCGGAATGGCCGACAGCGCCAGGCCTTGCTCCAGCGGCAATGTCATCAGATTGGTTTGGTGGATATTCGGCAACATCAGGCCGAGCATCACCACCAGAAATACCACTTTGGCGCTGAACAGGATGCGGTTGAACAAGTCGACCGAGTGGGTGCCGATGCACACCACGCCGCCGGCCACCAGGGTGAACAGCAGGACGCCGAGCGACACCGGGAAGTCCTGCGATGTCCATTGGCTGATGCTGGTGGCGAGCAGTTCGCCGGCGCCGCTGATATAGGCGGCGGTGAGGGCGTACATCAGGAACATCATGCTAAAGCTGGTCAGCCACTGGCCGCCGCCGCCGAGATAACGTTTGGCGAGCGTGCCCAGACCGGTATCCGCCTGCTCATGCTGGTAAACCTCCACCAGCAGCAGCGCGGTGTAACACATCAACAGCCACAGCCCGACCAGTAAGGCCAGCGTGACGCCGAAGCCGACGCCGGCCGCTGCCAGCGGCATCGCCAGCATCCCGGCGCCAATGGTGGTGCCCGCCACGATAAAAACACTGCCAAGAGTGCGATTCTTCACGTTTTTTCTCTACCAGCCGAAAGATTTTGAAAATTATAGGTAACGATTTATGAGGATGGCAGGATAGTGGAAGCCCTAATTCGTGTCAAACCGGCGTTACGCATGATGTAAATAAATATTTACATTGCGGCGACCGGCATGGCACATGAGAAACGGACCCAAGGCTGAAATTATCCGAAGGCGGCTAGTGAAAAGTTATTTACGGGCTTCTATAGTGGAATGACCAAAAAATGTGGGAGAGATCAATGTTAAGGGTGGAGATGCTCAGCACCGGCGATGAGGTGCTGCACGGGCAAATTATTGATACCAACGCCGCCTGGCTGGCGGACTACCTGTTCCAGCAGGGGGTGCCGATGAGCGGGCGTGAAACGGTCGGGGACAGCCTCTCTGCGTTGATCGAGATCCTGCAGGAACGCAGCCATATCGCCGATGTGTTGATCGTCAACGGCGGCCTGGGGCCGACCAGCGACGATCTCAGCGCGCTGGCCGCCGCGAAAGCCAGCGGCGTAGAGCTGGTCGAACGGGTTGACTGGTTGGCGCGCATGGAAGCCTATTTCGCCGAGCGCGGGCGGCCGATGGCCCCTTCCAATCGCAAGCAGGCGCAGATCCCGGCCAACGCGGAAATGCTGGATAACCCGGTGGGCACCGCCTGCGGGTTCGCATTGCAGCTGAACCAATGCCTGATGTTCTTCACCCCCGGCGTGCCGTCGGAATTCAAAGTGATGGTCGAGCAGCAGATCGTACCGCGTCTGCGCCAGCGCTTCACCTTGCCGGCGCCGCCGCTGTGCCTGCGCCTGACGACCTTCGGCACCTCCGAGAGCGATCTGGCCGCCGAGCTGGATGGCATGCCGCTGCCGCCGGATGTGGTATTGGGTTACCGTTCCTCCAGCCCGATCATCGAACTGAAGCTGACCGGGCCGGAAAGCCGGCGTGCGGAAATGGAGCTGGCCTGGCGACGCGTGCGCGAAGTGGCGGGGGACAACTGCATTTTTGAAGGCACCGACGGGTTGCCGGCGACGCTGACGCAGCGCCTGAATCAGCAAGGGCTGAAGCTGGCGTTGAGCGAGCAGTTCAGTGGCGGTTTGATCAATCTGCAGCTGCAGAGCGAAGGGGCGCCGCTGGCGGGTGGCGAGCTGCTGCCGGCACACTGCATCGAAACGCTGGAAACGACGCTGGCGCGCGCCCGCTCGCTGGCGGAATTGACCGGCGCGCCGTTGGCGTTGGCGGTCAGCGCCATGCGCGATGAGCAGGTGAGCATTGCGCTGCACACGCCGCGCGGCGGCATTGGCCAGACCGTGCGTTATCGCGCGTCGCGCCACGGTCTGCGGTTGCGTCAGGAGTCGGTGGCGATGCTGGCGTTGGATATGCTGCGCCGCTGGCTGAATGGGAGCCAGGCGTGCGGTAAAAACGCCTGGCTGGAAGTGGTGGAAATTATCGAGTGACGGGCATCGGCGTTGCTGAGTCTCCCGTCTTGTCGGCCTCATCGCGCTGCATCAGCCGTTCGGACGCCAGGCGTGAAAGACGTATTGCGGCCGCGCCTCGCGTTTGCAGTTCTGTACCGTAGTTCCTGAGTGCCTGCCCGGCGCTGTCTGAGTGCGCCAGATGCGCCGCCAGGCTGGCGGCGTCTACCAGCGCGGTGTTGGCGCCGAGCCCACCCGCCGGGCTCATGGCGTGCACGGCGTCGCCGAGAAAGGCGATGCGTTCGCTGTGCCATTCCGGCATCGCCGCCGTAACCTGCACCGTCCGCACGCTGAGCGACAGGGGATCCGCCAACGCTAACGCCGTTTGCAAGGCGGGCGCCCATCCTTGCGAGATATGCCGTACGCGCGCCCGCAACGCGGTGCTTTTTTACACATCGGCGGGAAAGGGGCACTAAGCGAAATACTTTGAGGATAGTTATATATCCCTGATTAATCATAATGTTATAGGGGATATTCGCGGTGAGGGAATGCTGTTACTCTCTTGACGGGTGCTTGAGACTGTTCGTCTTGGGCATTGTGTGACAAGGCGGATAGATGAAAGCCCCAGACTGACTCTCAAATCAGAATGGGGCTGCCCTAACGCCTAGACACCGTTATGGTAGCCCCTTCACAGCAAGGAGGCAAGCATGCGCTTAAGGCATGTGTTTCACTCGCTAACCGTTGTATGTATTACGGTTTTGTTATTTATCTGGATGATAAGAGACTCGCTGTGCGAGCTGAAAATCTACCAGGAAAATATCACTATCCTGATCAGGTTGGCGTGTGAGGTGAAGCGGTAATCCTAGGGCGGGGGCAACCCCGCCTTCTGGTCTTCAGGCGCGGTTTCCGGCACCCGACTTTACATTTCCAGCTCGATATCCGTCAGCGGCATGCAGCAGCAGGGCAGGATTTCGCCGGCGTTGATAAACGCCAGCGGCTGTTGGCGGTAGGCCACTTCGCCTTTCACCAGCTTCAGGCGGCAGGCGCCGCAATAGCCGGAGCGGCATTGGTACTCCACCTGCACGTCGTGCAGTTCCAGCACGTCGAGCAGGCAGTTTTCACTGTTAGGGCAAGAGAGCTGCGTGCCGGCGGCGCGCAGCGTCACGGTTGGCGTCGTCATCGCTTACAGTTCGAAGTCGCTCAGGTCGTCGGCGTTGATCTCCGAGTCGATCTGGCCAACCAGGTAGGAGCTCACTTCCACTTCCTGCGGCGCTACCTGCACGTTGTCGGACACCAGCCAGGCGTTGATCCACGGGATCGGGTTGGAGCGGGTTTCGAACGGCAGACCGAGGCCGACCGCCTGCATGCGGATATTGGTGATGTATTCCACATACTGGCACAGGATGTCTTTGTTCAGGCCAATCATCGAGCCGTCGCGGAACAGGTATTCCGCCCACTCTTTCTCCTGCTGGGCGGCCAGCACGAACAGATCGTAGCACTCTTGCTGGCACTCCTCGGCGATCTCCGCCATTTCAGGATCGTCGGCGCCGGAACGCATCAGGTTCAGCATGTGCTGGGTGCCGGTCAGGTGCAGCGCTTCGTCGCGAGCGATCAGCTTGATGATCTTGGCGTTGCCTTCCATCAATTCGCGCTCGGCGAACGCGAAGGAGCAGGCAAAGCTGACGTAGAAACGGATCGCTTCCAGCGCGTTCACGCTCATCAGGCACAGGTACAGCTGCTTCTTCAGCGCACGCAGATTGACGGTGACGGTTTTACCGTTCACCTGGTGGGTGCCTTCACCCAGCAGGTGATAGTAGCTGGTCATCTCGATCAGATCGTCGTAGTAGCCGGAAATGTCTTTCGCGCGCTTCTTGATCTCTTCGTTGGTGACGATGTCGTCGAACACCAGCGCCGGATCGTTGACGATGTTGCGGATGATGTGGGTGTAGGAACGGGAGTGGATGGTCTCGGAGAACGACCAGGTTTCCACCCAGGTTTCCAGCTCAGGGATCGAGATCAGCGGCAGCAGGGCGACGTTCGGGCTGCGGCCCTGGATGGAGTCCAGCAGCGTCTGATACTTCAGGTTGCTGATGAAGATGTGCTTCTCGTGCTCCGGCAGCGCCTGATAATCGATGCGATCGCGGGAAACGTCAACCTCTTCCGGGCGCCAGAAGAAGGAGAGCTGTTTTTCGATCAGCTTTTCGAAGATTTCATGCTTTTGCTGGTCGAAACGCGCAACGTTTACCGACTGGCCGAAGAACATCGGCTCTTGCAGCTGGTCGTTTTTGGTCTGAGAAAAAGTGGTGTAAGCCATAAGCCTGAATCCATCGTAACGTGGCTAAATGAAGGGGCCGGAAAACTCCGGCCCGCTAGGTCAAACTTTAGATCTTGCAGGCGCCGCTTTCGCAGTCGTCATCGCCGGCCTTGGCAGGCTGCAAATCTTCCTGGGCGTCTTCCGCGCCGTCGCGGGTGTTTTGGTAGTACAGCGTTTTCACGCCGAACTTGTAGGTGGTGAGCAGGTCTTTCAACAGCTGCTTCATCGGCACCTTGCCGCCCGGGAAGCGGGTCGGATCGTAGTTGGTGTTGGCCGAAATCGACTGGTCGATGAATTTCTGCATCAGCCCCACCAGCTGCAGATAGCCGTCGTTGCTTGGCATTTCCCACAGCAGCTCGTAGTTGTCTTTCAGACGCTCATACTCCGGCACCACCTGGCGCAGGATGCCGTCTTTCGACGCCTTGATGCTGATGTGGCCGCGCGGCGGCTCGATGCCGTTGGTGGCGTTGGAAATCTGCGAAGAGGTTTCCGACGGCATCAGGGCGGACAGCGTCGAGTTGCGCAGACCGGTTTCCTGGATCTCTTTGCGCAGGGTTTCCCAGTCGTAGTGCAGCGGCTCGTTGCAGATCGCATCCAGGTCTTTCTTGTAGGTGTCGATCGGCAGGATGCCCTGCGAATAGGTGGTTTCGTTGAACCACGGGCAAGCGCCTTGTTCCTGAGCCAGGCGGTTGGAGGCTTTCAGCAGGTAGTACTGAATGGCTTCGAACGTTTTGTGGGTCAGGTTGTTGGCGCTGCCGTCGGAGTAGCGCACGCCGTTTTTCGCCAGGTAATAGGCGAAGTTGATCACGCCAATGCCCAGGGTGCGACGACCCATCGCGCCACGGTGCGCGGCCTTGATCGGATAATCCTGATAATCCAGCAGGGCGTCGAGTGAACGCACCGCCAGGGTCGCCAGCTCTTCCAGATCGTCCAGGCTGTCGATCGCGCCCAGGTTGAAGGCGGACAGGGTGCACAGCGCAATTTCGCCGTTCTCGTCGTTGACGTCTTCCAGCGGCTTGGTCGGCAGGGCGATTTCCAGGCACAGGTTGGACTGACGCACCGGCGCGATCTGCGGATCGAACGGGCTGTGGGTGTTGCAGTGGTCGACGTTCTGGATGTAGATGCGGCCGGTAGAGGCGCGCTCTTGCATCATCAGCGAGAACAGCTCAACCGCTTTCACGCGCTTCTGGCGAATGCTGTCGTCTTTTTCGTACTGGGTGTACAGACGTTCGAATTCGTCCTGATCGGCGAAGAATGCGTCATACAGCCCCGGCACGTCGGACGGGCTGAACAGGGTGATGTCTTCGCCCTTGATCAGACGCTGGTACATCAGGCGGTTCAGCTGCACGCCGTAGTCCATGTGGCGCACGCGGTTGCCTTCAACGCCGCGGTTGTTTTTCAGCACCAGCAGGCTTTCCACTTCCAGGTGCCACATCGGGTAGAACAGCGTTGCCGCGCCACCGCGCACGCCGCCCTGCGAGCAGGATTTGACGGCGGTCTGGAAGTGTTTGTAGAACGGAATGCAACCGGTATGGAAAGCTTCCCCGCCACGGATCGGGCTGCCCAGCGCGCGAATGCGGCCGGCGTTGATGCCGATGCCGGCGCGTTGCGAAACGTATTTCACAATGGCGCTGGAGGTGGCGTTGATGGAGTCCAGGCTGTCGCCGCACTCGATCAGCACGCAGGAGCTGAACTGACGGGTTGGGGTGCGCACGCCGGACATGATCGGCGTTGGCAGCGAAATCTTGAAGGTGGAAATCGCGTCGTAGAAACGTTTGACGTAGTCCAGACGAGTTTCACGCGGGTAGTTGGAGAACAGGCAAGCGGACACCAGCATGTACAGGAACTGGGCGCTTTCGTAGATCTCGCCGCTGACGCGGTTCTGCACCAGATACTTGCCTTCCAGCTGCTTGACGGCGGCATAAGAGAAGTTCATGTCGCGCCAGTGATCGATAAAGGAGTCCATCTGCTCGAACTCTTCAGCGCTGTAGTCTTCCAGCAGATGTTTATCGTATTTGCCCATCTCGACCATGCGCGTCACGTGAGCGTGCAGCTTCGGCGGTTCGAACTGGCCGTAAGCCTTTTTGCGCAGGTGGAAGATCGCCAGGCGAGCGGCCAGGTACTGATAGTCCGGCGCATCGCGGGAGATCAGATCGGCAGCGGCTTTGATGATGGTTTCGTGAATATCGGCGGTTTTGATGCCGTCATAAAACTGAATGTGGGAACGCAACTCTACTTGAGAAACCGAGACGTTGTGTAATCCTTCTGCGGCCCAATCGATGACCCGGTGGATTTTGTCGAGGTTGATGCGCTCTTTACGGCCATCGCGTTTAGTTACAAGCAGACTTTGGTTCATGTGGTGTTTTACCTGTCCGTATGGTGCCCCTAAGCAGAAGTGTAGTCGCTCTGCTCAGTATGTAAACACTATATATAGGGGTTGTATGTCGGTGAGGTAACAAGATAGTGAGAAAAAACGGCGTTTGCAAGTGAACAAAACCCGCCTAATTTGTGGATAACTTGGGGGTGAAATGTCACTTGCCTTTCGCAGTGCGCGCCGTGACTGGCGCGACAAGCTTGTCAATAAGCGAGATCAGATTTTCCTTAAAAACTGAAAAAACCGATCGTTTGGCGCTTTATTAAACGTTAGAAAAAAACGGCATATTGATCTGATTTAATATTCTAAAAAACTGTTTACAACCGCTATTTTGATCGAAGTCGCGAAAATTAGGTATTTTTCCGAATACGTCAATGGCGCCGCCCCCCGGTAATGCAGGGCCGGCGCGGTTTACCGCGTTTAACCTTCGTGCTGGGTGTGCACCATGTAGTTCACGTCAACGTTGCGCCCAAGCTTGAAATGATCGGTGATCGGGTTGTAATGCAGGCCGATCATGTGTTTTTCGCGCAGCGGCGTGCCGTCGACCCAGCCGATCAGTTCGGAAGGGCGAATGAACTTCTTATGATCGTGGGTGCCCTGCGGCACCATCTTCAGCACGTACTCCGCGCCGATCACCGCCATCAGCCAGGCTTTGGTGTTGCGGTTGATGGTGGAGAAGAACACGTGGCCGCCCGGTTTCACCAGTTGGGCGCAGGCGCGTACCACCGAGGCCGGATCCGGCACGTGCTCCAGCATCTCCATGCAGGTGACCACGTCGTAGCGCTGCGGGTTGGCCTGAGCGTGGCTTTCCACTGTCTCTTGCACATAGGTGACGTCCATGCCGCTTTCCAGGGCGTGCAGCCGGGCGACCTGCAGCGGCTCCGCGCCCATGTCCAGCCCGGTTACCTTGGCGCCTTCGCGCGCCATGCTCTCCGCCAGAATGCCGCCGCCGCAGCCCACGTCGAGCACCTGCTTGTCAAAAATGCCGCCGGCGCGCTGCATGATGTAGTTCAGGCGCAGCGGGTTGATGCGGTGCAGCGGTTTGAACTCGCCTTCCAGATCCCACCAGCGGGAGGCGACGGCCTCGAACTTGGCGATTTCCTGGTGGTCAACGTTTTGCACTCGGCTGGATGATTCTGCGTTCATGGGCTTGTCTGGCTCCTTGTTCTCGTTGCGCGGATTATACATGTTCCGGCGCGGCATCGTCTGTGCCGATGCGTTTTTAGCGCACTTATCTGCACAATTTCCGTGAAACAGCGGCGGTTATTTTCCCGTAAAGCGTGCTTTGTGATATAGTTTTACACCTTTGCCACTATGGCAGCGGGCAGATGAATCATTAGTAGAGGGATAGCAGCTCCATGAGCGACCTTGCCAGAGAAATCACACCGGTAAACATCGAAGACGAGTTGAAAAACTCGTATCTGGACTATGCGATGTCCGTTATTGTCGGACGTGCCCTGCCAGATGTTCGTGATGGACTGAAGCCGGTTCACCGCCGCGTTCTGTACGCGATGAGCGTATTGGGTAACGACTGGAATAAACCATACAAGAAATCGGCCCGTGTCGTCGGGGACGTGATCGGTAAATATCACCCGCACGGTGACAGCGCGGTTTACGACACTATCGTGCGTATGGCTCAGCCGTTTTCACTGCGCTACATGCTGGTGGACGGTCAGGGTAACTTCGGCTCCGTCGACGGCGACTCCGCGGCGGCGATGCGTTATACCGAAGTGCGCATGTCCAAGATTGCTCACGAACTGTTGGCGGATCTGGAAAAAGAAACCGTCGACTTCGTGCCTAACTATGATGGCACCGAGCAGATCCCGGCCGTCATGCCGACCAAGATCCCGAACCTGCTGGTCAACGGCTCGTCGGGCATCGCCGTGGGCATGGCTACCAATATTCCGCCGCACAACCTGGCGGAAGTCGTCAACGGCTGCCTGGCCTATATCGACGATGAAAACATCAGCATCGAAGGGCTGATGGAACACATCCCGGGGCCGGACTTCCCGACGGCGGCGATCATCAACGGTCGCCGCGGCATTGAAGAGGCCTACCGCACCGGGCGCGGCAAAGTCTACCTGCGCGCGCGCGCGGAAGTGGAAGCCGACGCCAAGACCGGGCGCGAAACCATCATCGTTCACGAGATCCCGTATCAGGTGAACAAGGCGCGTCTGATCGAGAAGATCGCCGAGCTGGTGAAAGAAAAACGCGTGGAAGGCATCAGCGCACTGCGCGACGAGTCCGATAAAGACGGCATGCGCATCGTGATCGAAGTCAAACGTGACGCGGTCGGCGAAGTGGTGCTGAACAACCTGTATGCGCTGACGCAACTGCAGGTCACCTTCGGCATCAACATGGTCGCGCTGCATCAGGGGCAGCCTAAACTGCTGAACCTGAAAGACATCCTCGAAGCCTTCGTGCGCCACCGCCGCGAAGTGGTCACCCGCCGCACCATCTTCGAACTGCGCAAGGCCCGCGACCGCGCCCATATTCTGGAAGCGCTGGCTATCGCGTTGGCCAACATCGATCCGATCATCGAGCTGATTCGCCGTGCGCCGACCCCGGCGGAAGCGAAAGTCGCGCTGGTGGCGCAGCCGTGGGATCTGGGCAACGTCAGCGCCATGCTGGAACGCGCCGGTGACGACGCCGCTCGCCCTGAGTGGCTGGAGCCGGAGTTCGGCATCCGCGACGGCAAATACTACCTGACCGAGCAGCAGGCTCAGGCGATTCTGGATCTGCGCCTGCAGAAACTGACCGGCCTGGAGCACGAGAAGCTGCTGGACGAATATAAAGAGCTGCTCAACTTTATCGCCGAGCTGATCTTTATTCTGGAAAGCCCAGAGCGCCTGATGGAAGTGATCCGCGAAGAGCTGGTGGCGGTCAAAGAGCTGTACAACGACGGCCGCCGCACCGAGATCACCGCCAATACTTCCGACATCAACATCGAAGACCTGATCAACCAGGAAGACGTGGTGGTGACCCTGTCTCACCAGGGCTATGTGAAGTATCAGCCGCTGTCCGACTATGAAGCGCAGCGCCGCGGCGGCAAAGGCAAGTCCGCCGCGCGTATTAAAGAAGAAGACTTTATCGATCGCCTGCTGGTGGCCAACACCCACGATACGATCCTGTGCTTCTCCAGCCGTGGCCGCCTGTACTGGATGAAGGTGTACCAACTGCCTGAAGCCAGCCGCGGCGCGCGCGGCCGCCCAATCGTCAACCTGCTGCCGCTGGAAGCAGACGAGCGTATCACCGCCATTCTGCCGGTGCGCGAGTATGAAGAAGGGCGCCACGTGTTCATGGCCACCGCCAGCGGTACCGTGAAGAAAACCGCGCTGACCGAGTTCAGCCGCCCACGCAGCGCCGGCATCATCGCCGTCAACCTCAACGAGGGCGATGAGCTGATCGGCGTCGATCTGACCGACGGCAGCAACGAAGTGATGCTGTTCTCCGCTAACGGTAAAGTCGTGCGCTTCCCGGAAACGCAGGTGCGTTCGATGGGCCGTACCGCGACCGGCGTGCGCGGCATCAACCTCGGCGAAGGCGATAGCGTGATCTCACTGATCGTGCCGCGCGGCGAGGGCGACATCCTGACCGTCACGCAAAACGGCTTCGGTAAACGTACTGCAGTCACCGAGTACCCGACCAAGTCACGCGCCACCCAGGGGGTTATCTCCATCAAGGTGAGCGAGCGTAACGGCCAGGTGGTCGGCGCGGTGCAGGTGGAAACCAGCGACCAGATCATGATGATCACCGATGCCGGCACGCTGGTGCGTACCCGCGTTTCGGAAGTCAGCGTGGTCGGTCGTAACACCCAGGGCGTGACGCTGATCCGCACGGCGGAAGACGAAAATGTCGTCGGTCTGCAGCGGGTGGCCGAACCGGTGGAAGACGAAGAGCTGGACAGCCTGGAACCGGGCGCGGAAGCGGTGGAAGAAGACACCACGCCGCTGGACGATGGCGACGACGCGGCTGAGCCGGTGGACGACGACAACGTTTAAGCAAGGTGAGGGCGTCGGCATGCCGACACCGTAATGCACTGAGACAAAAGGGCCTGGCAGCGATGCTAGGCCCTTTTTCAGTTATATGGTTTAATTGGCGCACCGAGCCGCCGGCCGCCGCGCCGGCGACAACGCGCGCCGTCACTGACTTTCGTATGGTATCCGATTGAAATACTTAGCCTCTTTTCGAACTACGCTGAAAATATCCCGCTACTTGTTCCGGGTGCTGGCGATTTTGCTGTGGTCGTTGGGGGCGCTGCTCACCACCTTTTATATTCTGAATATCCTGCATCAGAAAGAATCTGACATCCGGCAGGAGTACAACCTCAACTTCGATCAGGCGCAGGGCTACATCCGCCATTCCGCCGACATCATCCGCGACATCAAGTATATGGCGGAGAATCGCCTCAACGGTTCGGTCAGCAGCCTGGACATGTTCAGCGGCGTGTTTCCCGGCAAAGGCAGCCCGCCGCAATTCTTTCCGCTGTACCCGGAGTCCAACTGCACGCTGAGCACCACCTACCGCAGTTCGCTCGATTCGCTGAGCGGCCTGATCCAGTATTGGAAAGAGAACTTCGTGGCGGCCTACGATCTTAACCGGGTGTTCTTCATCGGCGGCGACAGCCTGTGTATGGCGGAATTCGGCGGCGGCAATGCGAGCGCCAATCGGGAAAACGTGCTGAAGTCCCTGCATGAGCGCATTCTGAAATACCGCAACGCCAAGAATCTGGACAAAGACAACAACCTGTATTGGATCAGCCCCAGCGCGCAGCGGCCCGACATCGGTTATCTGTATGTGCTGACCCCTCTCTATATCGGTAATAAGCTGGAGGCGCTGCTGGGCATCGAGCAAACCGTCCGGCTGGAAGATTTCGTCACCGCCGGCAGCCTGCCGATCGGCGTCACGCTGTTGGATGAGAACAACGAGCCGGTGCTGCGTCTGGCGGACGGCGATCGCTATGCCGCTGCGCTCAATAGCTACCCCGAAGAGCATGCTTACTTCGGTTATGTCGACAATTACCGCGACCTGATCCTGAAGAAAGCGTTGCCGCCTTCATCGCTGAGCATCGTTTATGCGCTGCCGGTGAAAAGCGTGGTGGAACGCTTCAAGATGCTGATCCTCAACGCGCTGTTGCTGAACCTGTTATCGGCTATCGTGCTGTTCACGCTGGCCTGGCTGTTTGAGCGCAAGATGTTCTTGCCGGCGGAGGAGAACGCCTTCCGTCTGGAAGAACACGAGCAGTTCAACCGCAAGATTGTCGCCTCGGCGCCGGTGGGCATCTGCATCCTGCGTATCAGCGACGGCACCAATATCCTGAGTAACGAACTGGCGCATAACTACATCAACCTGTTGACCCACGAAGATCGCGATCGCATTACGCGCATCATTTGCGAACAGCAGGCGAATTTCGTCGATGTGATGACCAGCAACAACAACAACCTGCAGATCAGCTTTGTCCACTCGCGCTACCGCAACGAAGAGGTGGCGATCTGCGTGCTGGTGGACGTCAGCGCGCGCGTGAAGATGGAAGAGTCGCTGCAGGAGATGGCGGCGGCGGCGGAGCAGGCCAGCCAGTCCAAATCGATGTTCCTGGCCACCGTCAGCCATGAGTTGCGCACGCCGCTGTACGGCATTATCGGCAATCTCGATTTGCTGCAGACCAAGGCGCTGCCGCAAGGGGTCGATCGGCTGGTCAACGCGATGAATAACTCTTCCGGCCTGCTGCTGAAAATCATCAGCGATATTCTCGATTTCTCCAAAATCGAGTCCGAACAGCTGAAGATCGAACCGCGCGAGTTCTCCTGCCTGGAGGTGATCACCCATATCGCCGGCAACTATTTGCCGCTGGTGGTGAAGAAACGTCTGGGGCTGTACTGCTTTATCGAACAGAACGTGCCGGAGCGCATTTTCGGCGATCCGGTGCGGCTGCAGCAGGTGCTCTCCAACCTGGTGAACAACGCCATCAAGTTCACCGATACCGGCTGTATCGTGCTGCAGGTCTGCACCCGCGGCAGCTACCTGGAGTTCAGCGTGCGCGATACCGGCGTCGGCATCCCGGAGAAGGAAATCTCGCGCCTGTTCGATCCGTTCTTCCAGGTGGGGACCGGCGTGCAGCGCCACTTCCAGGGAACCGGCTTGGGGCTGGCGATCTGCGAGAAGTTGGTCAACCTGATGGACGGCGACGTCTCCGTCGAGTCCGAACCGGGGCTGGGCAGCTTGTTCAGCATTCGCATTCCATTGTTTAACGCCCAGTTCCCGATCCCGCAGGCCAGCGATACCTGGCAGGGCCGGCGGCTGTGGCTGGATATCCGCAATCAGCGCCTGGAAAGTTACCTGATGGCGATTCTGGGCGGCTACGGCGCCGATATCCAGCGCTATGACGGGCAGGATACCGCCGCCGGCGAGGTGATGCTCAGCGATTACCCGCTGATGATGAACACGCCGCTGCTGGCTCAGATCCAATTCTCCACCGAACATATCGGTCCATCGCAGGAAACCCGGCCGGGCTATTGGATGCACAGCACCTCTACGCCGCGTGAAACGCTGACCTTAATCAACCGGTTGTTCGGCGTCGGCAACGGCGCGGCAGAGGCGCTGGTGCAACTGCCGGTGCCCGCCAAGGCCAGTGCGGCGGACAACGGCGATATTTATCTGCTGGTGGTTGACGATCATCCGATCAACCGTCGCCTGCTTTCCGATCAGCTGGGGTCGCTGGGGTATCAGGTGGTGACCGCCAATGATGGCGTCGACGCGCTCGGCGTGCTGAAACAGCACCACGTCGATATTGTGCTGACCGACGTCAATATGCCGAACATGGACGGCTATCGTCTGACGCAGACCCTGCGGCAGATGCAGTTCAGTGCGCCGGTGATTGGCGTGACGGCGAACGCGTTGGCGGAAGAGAAACAGCGCTGCCTCGAGGCGGGCATGGATAATTGCCTGTCGAAGCCGGTCACGCTGGAGACGCTGGAGCAGACGCTGGCATATTACAGCCAACGGGTACGCTACAACCGCAGCGAGGTCTGAAAAGCAAACAGGCACGGCGGATGCCGTGCCTGTTTGGCGTTAACCTGCCGTGAGGCGGGCTTTAGTCTTTGTCCAACGGCGTCATGCTGACGGACGAGAGGTAGTTGAGCAGGGCGATGTCGTTTTCGACGCCCAGCTTCATCATCGCCGATTTCTTCTGGCTGCTGATGGTTTTGATGCTGCGGTTGAGTTTCTTGGCGATTTCGGTCACCAGGAAACCTTCGGCGAACAGACGCAGCACTTCGCTCTCTTTCGGCGACAGGCGTTTGTCGCCATAGCCGCTGGCGCTGATCTTCTCCAGCAGTTTGGAGACGCTTTCCGGCGTGAACTTCTTGCCTTTTTGCAGGGCGGCCAGCGCCTTCGGCAGATCGGTCGGCGCGCCTTGTTTCAGCACGATGCCTTCGATATCCAGATCCAATACCGCGCTCAGGATCGCCGGGTTGTTGTTCATGGTCAGCACGATGATCGACAACTGCGGATAGTGGCGCTTGATGTATTTAATCAGCGTGATGCCGTCGCCATACTTGTCACCCGGCATCGACAGATCGGTGATCAGCACGTTGGCGTCCAGCTTGGACAGATTGTTGATCAGTGCGGTTGAGTCTTCGAACTCCCCAACGACATTCACCCATTCAATTTGCTCAAGTGACTTCCGGATGCCAAACAGTACGATAGGATGGTCATCAGCAATAATTACGTTCAGGTTATTCATGTTGTTGGCTACCTTGCTTCAGCAGTCTGCTGACGAAAAAATCAATCTGACTGATGTTATTCTCGATCTCGGGCGCATCACCTTCTGCGATGCGCTGTTCTAACGATTCGCACAGCTGCTTGCCGGGAAGCAGATTTAACATGGCAAACACGCCTTTCAGGCGGTGTGCGGTTTGTGACAGCGCATTGAAATCACTGCTGCCCGCCTCAGTATACAGTTTTTTGACATCGTCGGGTACTGTATCGACAAACAGCCCATAGTAATCACTTGATTTCAATTGTTTTTCATAGAGTTGGATATCTTCTGAGCTCAATGAAAGCGGGCTTTCTTCCTGTTCCAGCGCGGCCATTTGCTGTTCGATCAGCATCAGCACGGCGTCGATTAAAGCGCCGTTCAGATTATAGTTCACCCGAATGTAGCGTTTATCCAGCGCTTGCCAGCCCGGTTCATCGGTCGCCAGCAACAGGGTGTAATCATCGGCGCGCTGCGGGTTATCGGTCAGCAGCACGTCATAATCGCGGTTGACCGCGCGATCTTCGGCGACGAGGCAGTCGGCGCCGTAGGCCTGCAGCAGACGAGTCACGATGCCGCGCACTTCATCCGACGTAACGTCCAGCAAGGCGGTGACGCCGTCGAGCAGCTTTTCCTGCTCCTTCGACTCTTTTTTCTCCATCTCCATGGCGACGCGAATGGTGTAGCGAGTGCCGATATCCACCTTGCTGCGAATGTCCAACTGGCCGTTAAGCTTCTTGCACAGCTGATTGCACAGGAAGAACGTGAGGCCGGAACCGTGGTTGAAGCGATCCACCAGCGTCTGGCTGAGGAACGGATAGTTAAGGTTGCTGATCTCTTCGTTGGAGATGCCGGAGCCGGTGTCGTTGATTTGGAAAATCAGGCGGTCAGGGTGCTCGGGCTCATGGTCGATAACCAGAGAAACCTTGCCGCAGGCGGTGGTGATAATGGCGTAATGCACCAGCAGCGAGATCACCTTGCGCAGCGCGTTGGCGTCGCCGATATAGTTCTGCTCGACGTCCAGCTGGAAATGCTTGAACAGCGCCAGCCCCTTCTGATTAAGGGCAGGCAGGGCCTCCAGCAGCAACTCGTCGATCATCGCCGTCGGGTTGAACGGCTCGCGCGTGGGTTGCCAGTCCTGGGTTTCCAGCCGGGTCAGCAGGGTGATGTTATCGATCAACTCCAGCACCGAAGCCGACGCCGCCGTCAGCTGGCCCAGCAGCGCTTGCTGTTGTTCCTCATCCGGCCGGCTGTGCAGACGGTCGACCAGATCGTGCATCTTGCGTACCGGCTGATTCAGCTCGATGCCAAGATTGTGCAGCATCAGCTTGCGCGCCTGAACGTTTTTGTCGTATTCGCGACGCGCCTGCTGCAGCCGCTTGTTCACCATCACCTCTTTATCCTGATCGTGCATCAGGAACAGGTAGGTGTCCGGCGACAGCTGGCTGCGGAAAATGCGGATTTCATACACCTCGTTGTTGACCGTCGCCTGGATCACCCCGTGATGCTGTTCGGCCATATGGGCGATCTTTTGCAGGCTGAGGTGCGGCAGCAGGTGCTCGGCGATTTTGTTGCTGGCGATCACCGTATTGTTGGCGAAGCTGTAGACCAGCAGGCCGGAGGGCAGGCTGGAGATGATCTCCTGATTCAGCGCGCGCTCGGCCTCCAGCTCTACCGCCATGTTTTCGCTCGGGCGAATGTACTGGCGGCGGATAAAGTAGATGCTCAGCATCGACAGCGCCAGCAGCAGCAAGTTGACTGCGATCAGCCAGATGTTGTTGCGCAGCAGATCGATGGCCAGATTGATGGCCGAAACGCGATACACCACCTTCAGCGGCGCATTGGGCAGAGCGGCGCTGAACTCCACCCAGCCACCGCTCATCGTCGCATGGGTACCGAGGACGGTGTCCGCCGGGATGGCGCTATCGTCGAGATCGACATCGTCCGGCAGCAGCAGGAAATTGGCGCGGGCCAGATTGGCCGGAATGATGTCGTTGATTGGCAAATCGAAGGCGATCACCGTCGCCAGATGCCCCGGCTGATTGAACGTGGTGCGAATCGAGAACGAATAGGCGTTCTGGAAGCGCTGCTTGCGCAGGTCGGAAAAGCTCTCGCGTTCGTCGAGCATATTGGCCTGTTGCAGCATCTCGGCGCGGCGTTCGTCCGCCGAGGTGGTCAGGTAGCTTTCCCGAAAGCGCGAAGCCAGCTCTTTGAGCGGCTGGGTGGTGATCAGGCTGAGGCTATTGTCCTGACCATTGAGGTAATACATGGCGTAGTTCTCGGTCTTGGCGCCCCAGCGGGTGTCCAGGTAGTCCGAGATATTGGCGATCATCGCCAGCGTGTTTTCGTCATGGCTGCCGAAGATCACCGCGTCGGTTTTCTTGTGCGGTTTCTCGACATAATAGACATCGGGCCGCAGGCGGGTTTCCTGCAAACCGGGATCGACATTCTGCGCCGGCGCATTGCCGAATTTGTCATAGACCTGATAAGTCATATAGCGGTAGGCATCGATACGCTTTTGCAGCGAACCGGCGATGCTGTTCAGCGTGTACTTCTTTTCCGCCAGCCAGGCGTTGGTGTAGTTGTAGCCATACAGGCCTATGCCGATCGTCAGCAGCACGATAAACAGCAGGAAGCAGCGGGTAATGTTGCTGGAGCTTATGGTCAATTGTTTATTTTGCATAGTGGCTGCGCATTCCTGAATCAGCGAGTGACGGCCCTGGCGCTGGCGGCCACCGCCAACAGCAGAACGGCTACGCAAGCGAAGGCCGCCGTCAGGCTGGAAAACTGAGCGATGAAGCCGATCAACGCCGGGCCGGCCAGAATACCGGCATAGCCGACGGTAGTGACGGAGGCGATCGCCAAATTGGCCGGCATGTCGCGCTGGTTGCCTGCGGCGCTGAACAGGATCGGTACGACGTTCGAGGCGCCCAGCCCGACCAGCATGAAACCGACCAGCGAAACGGTCGCGTGATTGAAGGCGATGGCCAGGCTCAGGCCGAGAGCGCCGCTCAGGCTGCCCAGCAGCAGCACCCGGTAGCGGCCCAGCGAGTTCACCACCCGATCGCCATTGAGCCGGCCGAGCGTCATGGTGATGGAAAACAGCGCATAGCCCAGACCGGCCTGACTGTGTTCGACGCCGCGCAATGTGGTGAGAAACAGCGCGCTCCAGTCGAGCATCGATCCTTCCGCCAGAAACATGATAAAGCACAGAATGCCGATGAACATCACCCAGCCGCGCGGCAAGACGAACATCGGCCCGCCGTCATCGGCGCCGCTCTCACGCAGCAGATGGCGGCTGGCCAGCGTCAGCAGCGCGATCACCGCCAGCACGGTGAGCAGGGTGGATTGCAGCGGCGTCAGCCCCAGCCACAGCAGCGCGCTGACGCCGCCGGCGCCGGCAATGCCGCCGATGCTGAAGAAACCGTGAAAACCGGACATCATCGCCTTGCCGCTGGCGCGTTCGACGATCACCGCCTGCACGTTCATCGCTACGTCGATCATGCCGATCGCCGCACCGAACAGCAGCAGCGCCGCGGCCATGCCGCCGAGGGAATCCATTAGCGCCAATAGCGGCAGATCGATGCACAACCCGAGCCCGGCCATCAGGATCACCGCACGGCAACCCAGTTTGCCGGTCAGGAAACCGGTCAGCGGCATCGCCAGCATGGAGCCGGCGCCGATACAGAGCAGCAACAGGCCGAGCGAGCCATCATCGATACCGATGCGCGCTTTGGCGAAGGGGACCAGCGGCGCCCAGGCGGCCATGCCGAGACCGGCGACGAAAAAGGCCAGACGGGTGGCGATCTGTTGAGGAACGCCGGGCGTTTGCTGTTCATTGCACAAGGTGGCTGTCATGTAAGCGTCAGGATCTTGGGTCAAAAGAATGGTGAAAGTTACTGACAGTTTTTATCACAATCCGCGATCCGGGTCGAAAATATTCGTGCCCGACACATCCCCGGCGCCGCCTCTGCGCACCAGCCACAGCGCGATAACCTGGACAATATAGTCCTTTTGCTGCTCGTCCAGTGCGACGCCTTGCGCTATGCCGTGCCACTTTTCCAGACAGCCGCGGCAGCAGGTGGCAGTGGCATGCTGGGCGACGAACACCGGGTGGCCACGCATCGGGGTTTGCTTGCCGTCGTTTTTAGGATGGGCGGCGGCCAGGCGGCGGTCGATAAAATCGCGGGCATGGCTGAGGATCAGCGGCAATCCCTTGCCATCGAGATAAGTCTGGTCTTTGGCATTTAAACGGAAGCGAGCGCGGAAGGGGGAACTTTGCAGCCGCCGCCACAGCACGTCGGGTTGAAAGGGCATCATGAATTTTACTCGCTGAAGGTGCGCTTTTTTCAGATTACCAGAACTGAAACTCGGCGGCTAATGGTGCCTGCGGCAGGAAATAATTGATGCGATAAAGCACGAAATGAAAAGCAAGTTCAATTTGTAGACTAAAATAAGGAAAAAGATTAGCAATTAGTGCGAAAGTGAATTAATGAAACTATATCATTAGGTTATTTATTTGCGTGCTATTTGTACGGGCTGAAATTGTGAGGAGAGTATGGAGGAAAATAAAAAACCGGCCAGAAGCCGGTTAAAGGAATGCAGAAATTATCTTCGGATAATGAAGGTAATAATGAAAATAATGATGATAGCGAGGTGATTATAGCGGCTGCGTGTGGGCTGCGTTTTGGCACAATGTGCTTATTGTCTGGCTCAATTGTATGGTTGGCTTTTTTTTCTTAAAGATATGTATAACTACATGATTTTTTATCAATTAATCTATTCTTTGTCTTTAAGTGCTTTATTTTGTTTGTCTGTAATGTTTTGTGAAAGTTCGCGCGTATTTACATTTTGAAACCTTTATTAATTACAATGAAACACTATCGGATACTTGGTATCATTTTCTTTCTGGATTAATATAACCCTTGTTACCAGAATGGTAATGCACAGTCGTGCTAATCATGCTCGAAAAGGGCAGTGGCCGTAGCTCGACATAATTAACGAGGATAATAACGATGAAACTTCGAGTACTCTCTCTGATGGTACCCGCACTGCTGGTTGCAGGCACAGCAGGCGCGGCGGAAATCTACAACAAAGACGGTAATAAACTGGATTTGTACGGTAAAGTCGACGGTCTTCACTATTTCTCCAGCGACAACGGCGTGGACGGCGATCAGTCTTATATGCGTTTTGGCCTGCGCGGCGAAACGCAAATCAGCGATCAGCTGACCGGTTACGGCCAGTGGGAATATCAGGCGAACCTGAATCACGCTGAAAGCCAGGACAACAAGAACTTCACCCGTTACGGCTTCGCCGGTCTGAAATTCGGCGACTACGGCTCCTTCGACTACGGCCGTAACACCGGCGTGCTGTACGACGTCGCGGCGTATACCGACTTGCAGCCTGAGTTCGACGGTATGACCTACGGCGCCGACCAGTTCATGTTCCAGCGTTCCAGCGGCCTGGCGACCTACCGTAACAACGACTTCTTCGGTCTGGTTGACGGCCTGAACTTCGCCCTGCAGTACCAGGGTAAAAACGGCAACGGCGAAGAGACCAACAACGGTCGTGACGTTCTGGGCCAAAACGGCGAAGGCTACGGCATGTCCATGAGCTATGACATGGGCTACGGCATCAGCGCGGCGGGCGCCTTCTTTAACTCTCGCCGCACCAGCGAGCAAAACGGCGCCGGCGCGTACCGCAATATTATGGGCCGCGGCGACAAGGCCGAAGGCTACTCCGGCGGTCTGAAATATGACGCCAACGACGTCTATCTGGCGGTGATGTTCACCCAGTCCTACAACGCGGCGCGTTTCGGCAGCTCCGACAGCAGCGTTTACGGCTACGCCAACAAGGCGCAGAGCTTCGAAGCCTATGCGCACTACCAGTTCGACTTCGGTCTGCGTCCGTTCGTCGGCTATAACCAGACCAAAGGTAAAGACCTGGGCCGCGCCGGTAACGGCAAGGACTACGGCGATCAAGATCTGGTCAAATTTGTCGACCTGGGTGCGACCTACTTCTTCAACAAAAACATGTCCACCTATGTTGATTACAAAATCAACCTGGTGGACAACAACGATTTCACCGACGCTGCCGGCATCAACACCGACAACGTGGTTGCCGTGGGCCTGGTTTACCAGTTCTAAGCACCAGCGTGTGAATGACACAGCGCGGCCTTTGGGCCGCGTTTTTTTTGCTGGTAAAAAGCACGGATTGATCCGTTGTCGGCTCGGGAAGCGCTTCGGAGCGCCTCTGTTCGACCTACGCTGTCAGAACGGAAAACAGAGCGGAGGTGATATGGAACTCAAGATCGACAAGGTGATCGAAACGGTGCTGTACGTCAGCGATATTGAACGCGCGGACGCTTTTTACCGGGAGGTGCTGAAGCTGCCGACGATGGCCGCCAACGAACGGTTTCGCGCCTACAACGTCGGCGATCGGAGCGTACTGTTGCTGTTTATCGAAGGTGATTCGCTGCGCGGGGCGCACTATCCGACCGGGTTTATTCCTGCGCACGATGGCGTGGGGCCGGCGCATATCGGGCTGGCGGTGACGAAAGAGCAACTGCCGCATTGGGAACGGCATCTGGTGGACAACGGCGTGGAGATTGAGGGGCGGATGCGCTGGGAACACGGCGGGGAGAGCATTTATTTTCGCGATCCCGACGCCCACCTGTTGGAACTGGTGACGCCGGGCATTTGGGCCAATTACTGATCGAACCCGCCTTGCGCCAACATGTCCAACGCGGCATTCAGCACCTGCAGCGCGGCCTGCGGTTGCCGCTCTATCTGCACTCTGACGATGGCGCCGTCGATCAGCATCGCCAGCATTGCCGCCCGCTGTTCCCGCTGTGGGCCGGCGGGCAGGTGACGCGCCAGTTCATCCGCCATTTGCCGCTTATGCCGGCCGGCGATTTGCAGGCTTTCCGGCAGCAGGTCGGCGATTTCTACCGCCGTATTGATAAACGCGCAGCCGCGAAAGCGCGGATCGTCGAACCATTCCGCCAGGCAGGGCGCCAGCGCCGGCAGCAACCCGCCGGTTTGTGCCACATGGCGATCCAGCGCTGTGCTGAACCAGGTGAGCCACTGCTGGTGGCGATAGGCCAAAAACGCCGTAATCAAATCGTTCTTGCTGGGAAAGTGGCGGTAAAACGTCACCTTAGTGACGCCTGATTCTTTGATGATGCGATCGATGCCGGTGGCGCGGATCCCTTCCTGATAAAACAGATCGTGAGCCGTCAGCAGGATGCGCTGGCGGGCGGGTAAGGTATTGCGATCGACGGTCATCATTTTCTCCAAGCTATTTTCGAGTGATTGTAGACAACTCTGTCTACATGCGCTAGCGTAATGATGTAGACAGAATTGTCTACATGCCTTCACTCAGGAGATAAGCATGAGCATTAAACCCCCATTGCCGCCTTTTACCCGCGAATCCGCTATCGAGAAGGTGCGGCTGGCGGAGGATGCCTGGAACAGCCGCGATCCTGAGCGGGTGTCGCAGGTGTATTCCCTCGATACCCACTGGCGTAACCGCGCGGAATTTGTCGACGGCCGCGCGGCGGTGGTCGCATTTTTGCAACGTAAGTGGGCGAAAGAGCTGGAGTATCGGCTGATTAAGGAACTGTGGGCGTTTGACGGCGCGCGCATCGCGGTGCGTTTCGCCTATGAGTGGCGCGACGATTCCGGCAACTGGTATCGCAGCTTCGGCAATGAAAACTGGGAGTTCAATCAGGAGGGGCTGATGATTAACCGCCATGCCTGCATCAACGACATGCCGATTCGCGAACAGGATCGGCGTTTTCATTGGCCACTCGGTCGGCGCCCGGACGATGTCCCGTCGCTGAGCGATTTCGGCTTTTGAATCCGATGTCGTGCCCGCGCCGGCCGATCGCGAGAAAAAGCGCACCGATCGACAAACGGGAATTTGTAGAAAAGCCTTTCCGCTTCTAGACTTAGGGGACAACAAACGTACTCCAAGAGGACAAGCTATGACGAAGAAGTTGGTTTTGGCCGTCGGTACTGCGGCGGTATTTTCCATTCTTGCCGGCTGCACCGCCTATGACCGTGCAACCAGTTATGTCAATGAGCCGGTGGTCAGCGATGTCAAAGTAGGGATGACCAAGCAGCAGGTGCGGGCGATTGCCGGTCCGCCGTCGACGTCCGCCACATTGATTCATGCGCAAGGCACTTGCGATACCTATGCGGTCGCGCCGCGCGATGGCAAAGTGCAAACGTACTTTGTCAGCTACAACGACACGGGCCATGTCATGAACAAGGGCTATCAAACCTGTTCCGACTACGATTCGCAGCCGAAGTAAACGCGTTTCAGCCGAACATAAAAGCCTCGCTTTCGCGGGGCTTTTCATTTTTTAAGCGTTTAAGGCTTGAAGTTTAGGCAACCGCACCGCCCATGCCATTTTTTTGCATCAAAATGATAGACATTTCATAACGGTATCGCTAATATCAGCGCCCATTGGAAGGATGGCCGAGTGGTTTAAGGCAACGGTCTTGAAAACCGTCGAGTGTAACAGCTCCCAGAGTTCGAATCTCTGTCCTTCCGCCAAATTCAGCCGGCTTAGCTCAGTAGGTAGAGCAACTGACTTGTAATCAGTAGGTCACCAGTTCGATTCCGGTAGCCGGCACCATGAGTGCCAAAAAACCGCCAGCCGCAAGGTTGGCGGTTTTTTGCTTTACGCGGTTCTCAACGCGGCGCGCAGGGACTAGGGCAGCCAGGCGCCAAGCACCACCCCGATAATCGCGTACTCATCGGCATTCTGCGCCGGGCAACCCGGCATGCTTCCCTTAAGCCATCGATGCCCGGCTTCCTCGACATACCTTCTAAAGATGAGCTCCGCGCTGTCACAGCGTTTCGCTATCACCTTATCGCCGGACACGAGCTCGGTTATGCCGGCAGTAACGGGTTCGACAAGTATCAAGGCGCCCTTTGGGTAATTGGCGCCGGCAGAGCCGTTCATCGTGTTATCCCGCACCGGCAACCAGTAGGCCTGAGCGCTGCATTGCACCATCGCCGGGTAGTGGACGGTCGTTCCTTTGCGCAGCTGTTCATGAGACAACGGCAATGTCCACGTCAGCAGCGGCAGCGTTTTACCCAAGGCCTGCGAAGTCTTCTGCCTGACGGGGCGTAGCCCGATTTGCTCCAGGCCATCCAGCCAGCCGATTTGCACGGCGAAGTACTGTTCAATCCTTCGCGCCATGTCGCCACTGATGCCCTTTTTGCCTTTCTTGCCCGGCGGGTAGAGCAGGCGAGAGACATAGTCAGCGGCAATACCGAGCGCCTCCGCAAGGCGCTTTTGCCCCCCGACGCCGAGGTTATCGATCAGGATGATCAGGCGCTCTCGCCGCATCTCCTGGAGGTGCATTTTTTGCTCGTTTTTCATGAGGCCATCGTACCTAAATTTACCTGCAGGTAAATGGATTTTCGCTATTGAAAAAAAGATACCTCTGGGTATACTTGGATACTGTTTATTTATACAGTATTTGGTGTAATGCCCTCGGCGAGCACGCCGGGCGGAGCGGTTGTTGCGTGTTGGCGCACGCCGAGCAGAAGAGCGGCTCGACCGACGTCGGTCAACGACATGGAGCCCTGGCGATGTGGCAAACGCCCAAAGGAGGTGGAAGCATGAGAGATATGAATGAAGTGTTGGAGCGGTGGGGCGTATGGGCCAGGGATAATAGCGGCATCGATTATTCCCCCATTGCTGCCGGGTTCAGAGGGCTGTTGTCCTATAAATCGAAAGGCGAGCGTTCCTGTTGCGATGATGATGGCCTGCTGATCGACGGTTGCGTGGGCAGATTGAAGAAATACAAACCCGAAGAGTTCGATCTCATCATTGCCCACCATGTTTATGGTATATCTCTGCGTAAGATCGCCCTGAAAAGGAAATGTTCAGACGGTACGATACGCAAAGAGATGCAAACGGCGGAAGGGTTCATCGGGGGATGCCTGGCGATGTTGGATATAAAGTTGACTATGGATCGCTGAAACTGCTGCCGTTGAAGTTGATGAGGGTTTATTTCTCGTTTCATTGTGACATCAGGAATAATAATAGCGTATGCGCGTTGCAATAATTTAAAAAAAGACTCACGCGTACGCAAATAAGCGCGTAACCTGATAAAACTGAGTCGTTACCTGCGCCGCCGCACGATAGCCAAACCTCGCTCCAGCGGGGTTTTGTTTTTTTATAATAAAAGACTCACGCGTACGCAAATAAACGCGTAATCTGATAAAACTGAGTCGTTGCCGGCGCCGCCGCATGATAACTAAACCTCGCTCCAGCGGGGTTTTGTTTTTTTATAATAAAAGACTCACGCGTACGCAAATAAACGCGTAATCTGATAAAACTGAGTCGTTGCCGGCGCCGCCGCACGATAACTAAACCTCGCTCCGGCGGGGTTTTGTTTTTTTATAATAAAAGACTCACGCGTACGCAAATAAACGCGTAATCTGATAAAACTGAGTCGTTGCCGGCGCCGCCGCATGATAACTAAACCTCGCTCCGGCGGGGTTTTTCATTTTTAGCCTCCTTGTCAAAACGGTCAATCACTCACTGAATAATGACTGTCGTTGAATGATCACGGCGGGAGGCTAATCCTTCTCATTTATAAAACGGCGCAATCCTTATTTCTCTTCTCAGGTTGAGCAGAACGGATAAGCCATTTTCGACAGCGTAAATGGCCGCTTATTTAAATGGAACAGGAATGACGGAGAGGGGCGCCGCATTTAGCCGCTCTTTTCCATGACTCCCGACGATCGGGCTATGCCCCGGTAAGGGGAGGGTGATGATTATGCCTTGGAAAAATGAACCAAACATCCTTTCAATGCTGCTTGCTTTCGGCATGACGCTGCTGGGGGCGATCGCCAGCTATTCCTTCAAGGTTTTGAACGGCGAAACCTTTAGCTGGAGGACGCTGTTTTTGCAGTTGTTCGTCTCTATTTTCGCCGGCTTGACCATGGTGATGATTGCGCTGCATTACGACTGGCCTTCGGAGGTGATGGGCGGCGTATGCGGCATGGCGGGGTGGTCGGGAGCATCGCTGATCAAGGCATTGGAACGCCGATTTCTCAATAAAGCGTCAGGAGGAAACCAATGAAGATAAGTGATGATGGCATGGCGCTGATTAAGCGTTTCGAAGGCCTGCGTTTGCAGGCTTATCAGGACTCGGTCGGCGTTTGGACCATCGGCTACGGGTGGACTCAACCGGTAGCGGGACGAAAAGTTGGGGCCGGCATGGCGATCGATGTCGCAACGGCCGAGCGTTTGCTGGTGTGCGGTGTCGCCCAATTCGAACGGGGCGTCGAACGGCTGGTGGCGGTGACGATCACGCAGGGGCAGTTCGATGCGCTGGTGAGCTTCGCCTATAACCTGGGTCTGCGCGCGCTGGAGAACTCGACGCTGCTGCGCCGGCTGAACGCCGGCGATCGGCAGGGTGCGGCCGACCAGTTCGGCCGATGGGTGAATGCGGGCGGTGTGCGGCTCGATGGGCTGGTTGCTCGGCGTGCGGCGGAACGCGCGCTGTTCCTTACCTGATGCCTGAATGCGTCTGTAAAACGATTCCCCCTCAAAACGACGGAGACCTTGCCCAAATGATTGAAGATGAAATCCAACGCTCGCTGGCCGCGCTAACCCATCTGGCGGTTCATCCGCTGATCCTGCCGGATCCGCAGCAAGAAGGCGTGACCTATCAGAAGATCAGCGATCTGAAAGTGAACACCGGTCTGGTTGACAGCTCGCTGGTGCAGAGCCGTTTTCAGATCGTGCTGTACGTGATCGACGATTACTCCCGGCTGATCGCTCTGGATAAAGCGGTTTTGAACGCTTGGGAAGGGGTTCGACATGGTCATATCGGCGAATGGCCGGTACAGGCGGTTACGCGCAGCACCCTTTTGCAGAGCGCCACGCCCCTGGCGGATAACCGCGTCCAGTATCGGATGGCGCGCGATTACCTCATCACACATTCCGAGGTGGCGGCGTGATCGCCATAAACGTTACCGGCATGGCGGAATTGACTCGCCGCTTGGAAGCGATTCGGCGCGAGGTCGCCAGTCACATTCTGCCGGAGGCCGGCCACGCCGCGCTGGCGCCGCTACTTAGCACGATGCGGCAGTGCGCCGAGCGGGGGGCGTTAAACAGCGAACCCTCGCTGAGCGCCGGCATCGCGATACGCCCGGCCGTTACCGGATGGAACGCGGTGACGTTGCGTGTCGGCCCCAGTAAACAGCATTACCACAGAGCTCTGGCGCAGGAGTACGGCACGGCAACGCAAGCCGCCGCCCCGTTTATTCGCCCTGCGCTGGATCACCATAAGCACCAAGTGTTACGCATCCTGGCGGCTAACGTCCGCTATGGCATCGAAAACCGGTAGCGACCGCTACCATCCTTCATCAAAAAAGAGAGAGAAAAACTATGGCTGATAAAACCTCGCCAGAATACGCCATGCTGCCTGCCGGCACTATCGTCAAATGGGGCACCGTTGGGGCTGCACCGACGGCCATGAAGGCGCTGACCAACTGTAAAGCGGTAGGTGAAATGGGGCAAACCGGCGGTTTTGTCGATTGCACCACGCTGCTGGATACCGCCAAGCAGTTTATTTCCGACCTGCCGGAGGGCGCGGAGAAGTCCATCGGTTTCATCGACGATCCGTCCAACGCCGATTTCGCGGCGCTGCTGAATGCGGCGGACAAGCGCGAAACGGTGCAGTTCTACGTCGAGCTGCCAAATGGCCGCACCTCCACCTCCATCCTGTCGCTGTCCGGCTGGAAAATGAATGAGATCACCGCCCCGGCGAGCGAAGTCATTCAGATTACCGTCCAGGGCAAGCAAAACAGTAACACCTGGGGCTCGGTCACCCCGAAAGTGTGATCCATTGGCGGTTTGCCGCGGGTTAACGCCTGAAGGCGAACGCTTCCGCCGCGGGCCATGTGGCCTGCGGCAACCTGCTTATTACAGAGTAAACCGAATTGAACAAGGAAAAACCGATGAGTGAGAAATACGATCTGAAAGCGCTGAAAGCGGCGCTGCTGAAATCCGACGATCACGTGATTGAAACGCAGATCTTTGGCGCCAAAGCCTTTATCCGTCGCCTGAAAGCCGCGGAACTGCAGGAAAACGAAGACGGCATGAAGGCCGCCATCGATAGCGGTGACATGAACAAAGCCGCGCAGCTCAACGTGCAGCTTCTGCTGTCTTGCCTGATGACGCCGGACGGCAAACGCATCCCGGCCGGCGCCTTGCCGAGCGTAGACGATCTGCTGGCGGCGCACGACAACCCGACGCTGGTCGAAGCCATCGGCGCCGTCAAGCGCCATGCGGTCGGCAGCCTGGAGGAAGCGGAAAAAAACTGACTGACTCGCCCTGGCTGATGTTGGTGTTCCAACTGGCCGATCGCTGGGGTGAGTCGGATCCTCGCAAGATCGCCGCGATGCCGGCGCACATCCTGAATCACTGGCGGGCATACTTCAAACTGCAAGGCATGACGGCCGATGCGGCGGAGAGTGCCCCCGTTCATCAATCCGGTCAGCTCGCGCAAAGCAGTATTGATATGCAGTGTGCTGACGTTATGCGAGTGCTGGGAAATGGCTGATACCGCACAGTTGGTCGTCGGGTTGCAACTGAATGACACCAACTTTAAAAACAAACTGACGGCGGCTTACCGTACCGCCGGGGAACAATCCGCCAAATTTAACCGCCAGGCTCAGCAGGACGCGAAGAAGACCGACGAGTCGTATCAACGCATCGGTGGCACGCTTGGCGGCCTGGCGGGGAAACTGGCGGGGCTGGCCGGCGTTGAGCTGTCGCTGCAGGGCCTCGCCGCCACCTCGCGCCAGTATGGGCAGGCGCTCACCGAACTCGCGTCCATCACCGTCGCCGCGACGGCGCAGATGAAACAGTTGGACGACGCGGCTCGCCAGGCGAGCAGCGCTTCCGGCGAAGGTGGCAGCCGGGCGGAGGAGATGCTGAAACTGGCCGGTGGCCTGAATGACAGCGCGGCGGCCTGGCGCGATCAGGCGGCGGCGGCGCGCGGGGCGGCTCAGGCCACATCGGGCGTCGGCGCGGCGTCTCGTGTCGCCAATGTCGCGCTGGGTGTGCTTGGCGGCCCGATCGGTGTCGCCATACAGGCGGGATTGGCGATGCTGTACTTCCATGAGCAAAACAAATTAGCACGTCAATCGGCTTTGGCATTGAAAGATGCTGTAATAGAGACCGTCCCGACATTGGCTAAGATGTCTAATAAACAATTAGCTGTAAAGCAACTGGATTATAGAGATCAGCTTCAGAAGCTTTTTGATGAAAAAAAGCAGCTGCAACGTAATGAAACATATCTGAAAACACGGATAGAGCAGGCTAATAAAGCAGGGTGGATTGGCAGTGTCTTGTTTGGTAAGCCGGAGGATCGGAAGGACGAATTGACCAGAACGGCGGCGGAAATGGAGTCGATGGATAAGGCCATCGAAAAAGCTAAACGCAATCTTGACAATGTAAATGATGCTCGCTTTTTGGCTTATACAGAGCTTGGTCAACGTATTAGCCAGTTTCAATCTGATGTTAATGCAATGATAGCTCCCGATCAGCCTAAAGATGATCCAGCTGCTGTCACTCCTGCTGGTAGGTCAGGGGCAGATAAGAGTAGACAAGAAAAGCAGCAGGAGCAGTACATGCAGCTGCTTCAACAACTCGCGGAACAGTACGCTCCTGGGCAGACGACGGTACGTAAAGAGCAGGAGGCCAGCGAAGAACTGAAAACGCTTTATGGTAAGCGTCTGTCGAACGAACGCGAATATCAGATCGCCAGTCTGGCACAGCAGCAAGAAAATATGCGCCAGCGTTTGAAAGTCGAAACCGACGCGAAACAGCTGGAGTACTCTAACCGGAACGCACAAATGACTTTGTCGCCTGAAGCTTATGATCAAATGGTCGCAGAGCAGCAGATCAGAGAGTCGTTCCATCAACGTCGCTTGCAGTTGGACAAGGAAGTGGCAGATAAAAACTCCGAGCAATATGTGCAACAGGCAGACATTCTCGCGAGTGAACAGCAACGCCAACTGGATATTGTTCGCGATGCCGAACAGAAAAAAGCGGCGATTAAAGGGGATTATGTCGCCGGGTTGAAAAAGGGCCTGTTTGCCTGGACGGGTGATAGCGGTAACGTTTTTGAGCAAGTCAAAAACATAACGACCCAAACGTTTGATGGCATGGCCAACGCCTTGACTAACTTTGTCACCGTCGGTAAAGCCAGTTTCGGTGATTTTGCCAAATCCATCCTGACCGACCTAACCGGTATGATGATTAAGATGGCGATGTTTAACGCCCTTAAAACCGGTATGAGTTTCTTTTTGCCTACCGGTAACGATCCGGGGCCTGTGCCGATGTTCCCCAACGCCAAGGGCGGCGTATACGCCTCGCCTTCGCTGAGCGCATTCAGCGGCCAGATCGTCAGCAATCCCACGTTGTTCGCGTTCGCCAGAGGCGCCGGCTTGATGGGCGAAGCCGGGCCGGAGGCCATTATGCCGCTCAAACGCGGCGCGGACGGTTCGCTCGGCGTGCGGGCGATCGGCGGTGGCCAACAGTCTGCGGCGGCGCCGAATGTCTACATCACCATCGAGAACGGCGGCAACGTCAGTTCGCAGGCCGATCCGGGATGGGGCGAGTTCGGTAAACGGATGGGCAATATCGCCGCGCAGGAAAGCCAGAAGGTGATCAACCGCAACCTGATGCCGGGCCAGCCGATTTGGAAAGCAATCAAGGGGATGTAATGGGCATTCAGACATTTGAATTTCCGGCGCGCGTCAATGCCGCCGGCGATATGCGCTTTCGTGTCAGAAAGGCGCAGTTCGGCGACGGCTATGCGCAGGTCTCCGGCGACGGCATTAACCCGATCGTGCGCTCCTGGGATCTGACCTTTGTCGGCAAGTATGACTACATCACGCCGATCATCGTCTTTCTGGAAAATCATCATGGGGTGAAGTCCTTTCAATGGACGCCACCGACGCAGGTTCCCGGCCTTTACCGCTGCGAGGGTTATAAGCCGGTCGCGATGGGCGGGGGCAACTATTCACTGACGGCCACGTTTACCGAGGCCTTTCACGTTTAATCGGGGGAGATGATGCTGAATTCAGATTTGCAAAAGCTGGAGCCGGGCAACCGCATCCGCCTGATTGAGGTGGACGGCACCCGGTTTGGCGCCGATATTCTGCGCTTTCATTGCGATACCCTGCCTTTTACGCCGCAAGAGCTGGCCGCTGCGGGCGATGATGAAAGCAAACTGCCGGCGAAATCGGTCTGGTGGCAGGGGCAGGAGTACGGCCCGTGGCCGTTTAGCGTCGAAGGGCTGGAGATCTCCGCCGACAGCCAGGGCAACGCGCCCAAGCTGTCGGTCGCCAATATCAACGGCCTGATCAGCGCGCTCTGCCTGCAGTTTGAGGACATGGCGCAGGCCAAGGTGCGGATCCACGACACGCTGGTGCACTACCTTGACGCCCGTAATTTCCCGCAGGGAAACTCTTCGGCCGATCCGCTGCAGGAAAAGCTGCAGGTGTTCTACATCGATCGCAAGGCGACGGAAAGCGACGAGGCGGTGGAGTTCGAACTCTCCAGCCCGGCGGATCTGCGGGGGTTGCGCATTCCGACCCGGCAAATCCACAGCCTGTGCACCTGGTGCTCGCGCGGCGACTATCGCACCGGCAAGGGCTGCGATTACGCCGGTAGCCGTTACTTTGACGACAAAGGCAACCCGGTGGAGGACCCGAGTCAAGATCGCTGCGGCGGGCTGCTGAGCGACTGCCAGAAACGCTTTGGCGAGCACGAACCGCTGCCGTTTGGCGGCTTCCCGGGCGCGGCGTTAATCCGGCAGTAGGGGGCGAGTATGAAAGAAAAAACCGCGGCGGCCATTATGGCGCACGCCAAGGCCGAGTACCCGCGCGAATGCTGCGGCGTGGTGGCGCAAAAATCCCGCGTGGAGCGCTATTTCCCGTGTCGCAACCTGGCGGATAACCCCACCGAGCAGTTTCATCTGGCGCCGGAAGACTACGTGGCCGCCGCCGAATGGGGCACCATCACCCTCATTGTGCACAGCCACCCGGACGCCACCACGCAGCCGAGTGAGCTGGACAAGGCGCAGTGCGATGCGATGGAGTTGCCCTGGGCGATAGCCAGCTGGCCGGAGGGGGATTTGCGCACCATTTTGCCGCGCGGCGAACTGCCGCTGGTGGGTCGCCAGTTCGTGCTGGGGCATACCGACTGTTGGGGGCTGGTCATGAGCTATTTCCGCCAGGAACACGGCATAACGCTCCAGGATTACCGCGTTGATTACCCGTGGTGGGAGCGGGGTGAAAACCGCTATCTGGATAACTGGCATGCCTGCGGCTTTCGCGAGTTCGATGGCCCGCCGCGCCCAGGCGACATGGCGATCATGCAGGTTTCGGCGCCGGTGGCCAACCACGCCGGCATTCTGCTGGCAGATGGCCTGTTGCTGCACCATATGTACGGCATGCTTAGCCAGCGGGTGCCTTATGGTGGTTATTGGAAGGAGCGAACGGTGAAGGTGTTGCGGCATAGAAAAATGATGTAATTCTCTGTTAAGATGAAAAAAATAACAGAGGGATTACTGATGAAAAAACTCCTATTACCCATCACGTTGCTGATGCTGACAGGTTGCGCAAATCCAGAACTAACAAAAAAGGTTACTGCTGAGTTTACATCTAAAAAGGATGTAAAGAATTTATCCGTTTGCATCGCTGATAAATCAGACATGAGAACGTTTAATATGCTACGAATTGAAACAACAGAAAAGCCAGCCAGGGACGGTGGTGTTTCTTTAGCTCTGATTAATGGCGGTGACTATATTGACATTATACCAGAGACATTAGGCAGCAAGGTTATATATCGTGGTGAAGGTTCGAGACCAATGCTCGGAATGCTAACGTATAGAAATGATGAAGTAATAGCAGATATTAAATCATGTTTGTAAAAACGAACATAGTAATCAAAGCCATCAATTGATGGCTTTTTTATGGGGATAATTACATGTCGTTAATTGAAATTCCACTCAGAACGGTAAGATTTCACGGACCGTTGATCAACGCTTTTGGGAGAGAGTTCAAATATCGGGCTACGACGGTACCCAAGGCTATTGATGCAATGAAGAACTTATTGCCAGGTTTCGAACGCTACATGCTTGAAGCGCACAAACGCGGCCTGACATTTTCTATTTTCGTTGGTAAACGCAATGTCGGACAGGATGAGCTGGAGTTCACCAAAGGCTCGGAAGATATTCACCTTGTTCCCGTCGTGATTGGCAGCAAGCGCGCAGGCTTATTCCAGACCGTGTTGGGCGTGGCGCTGGTTGCCGTGGCTATGTATGTTTCAGCGGGGACTGCGGCTGGTGCCATGGGGGCATTTACGGCGGGTGGGGGAACTGGCATGGCGGCGATGGCCGGTGCTTCCATGGCCCTCGGCGGCATCCTCCAAATGCTTTCCCCGCAAATGGGCGGGCTGCGCATGCGGCAAGGCCCGGAAAATAAACCGAGCTATGCCTTTGGCGGGCCGGTCAACACCACGGCGCAGGGCAATCCCGTCGGCGTGCTGTACGGCACGCGTGAAATTGGCGGGGCGATTATCTCCGCAGGCATTTATACCGAAGACCAGCAATAACGACATCCGTTTGAACAGACAGCCGCAATAGCGGCTTTTTTTATGGGCGAAATATGGCACAGAACATGATCCGTGGGCGAAAAGGCGGCGGCGGTGGCGGCCACACGCCGGTAGAATCGCCGGACAGCATTCAGTCGATCGCCAGAGCGAAGATGTTGTTCGCATTGGGCGAAGGAGAATTTGCCGGCGGGCTGGATGGCACAAACATTTTTGTTGACGGTACGCCGGTGCTGAGCAGCGACGGAACGGAAAACTTTCCCGGTTTCCGCTGGGAGTTCCGCCCTGGCTCGCAGGCGCAGGAATATATCCAGGGCATTCCCGCCGTTGAAAATGAGATCTCGGTCGGCAGCGAACTGAAAAGCGGCGCGCCGTGGGTGCGCTCCGTCTCTAACCTGCAACTTTCCGCCGTCCGCCTGCGCCTGGGGTGGCCCATGCTGCAAAAGCAGGCGGACAACGGCGACGTCAACGGCTATCGCATCGAGTACGCCATCGACGTGGCGACCGACGGCGGCAGTTACCAGGAGGTGTTAACGGCGGCGATCGACGATAAAACCACCTCGCTGTATGAACGCTCGCATCGCATCAATTTGCCGAAGGCCACCACGGGATGGCAGCTGCGCGTGCGCCGGTTGACGCCTAACGCCAACAGCGCCCGGATCGCCGACCGCATGAACATCGAGGCGCTGACCGAAATCATTGACGCCAAGCTGCGCTATCCGAACACTGCGCTGCTTTACGTGGAGTTCGACTCAAAGCAGTTCCCCAACATCCCGAAGATCAGCTGCAAACCGCGCGGCCGCCTGATCCGCGTGCCGGACAATTACGATCCGCAAACGCGCAGCTATACCGGCATCTGGAGCGGCGGCTTTAAGTGGGCCTACAGCGACAACCCGGCGTGGGTGTTTTACGACATTATTTTGGCCGAGCGTTTCGGCCTGGGCGACCGCATCGACGCTTCCCAGGTCTCGGAGTCCGAGCTGTATCGCATCGCGCAGTATTGCGATCAGCCGGTGCCGGACGGGCGCGGCGGCGAGGGCATGGAGCCGCGCTTTACCTGCAACGTTTATCTGCAGTCGCGGGAAGAGGCCTGGACGGTGCTGAGCGATTTGGCCGGCATCTTCCGCGGCATGACCTATTGGGGGCAAAACCAAATGGTCGCCCTGGCGGACATGCCGCGCGATATGGACTTCACCTACACCCGCGCCAACGTGATCGACGGCAAGTTTACCTACTCGTCCGCCAGCGAGCGCACCCGCTACAGCACCGCGATGGTCAGTTGGTCCGATCCGGGCAACCATTACGCCGATGCGATAGAGGCGGTATTCGACAGCGATCTGGTGCGCCGCTACGACGTGAACCAGACCGAACTGACGGCCATCGGCTGCACCACGCCGAGCGAAGCGAACCGCCGCGGCCGCTGGGCGCTGTTGACCAACAGCAAGGATCGTACGGTCAGCTTCTCCGTGGGGCTGGACGGTATGATCCCCATGCCGGGGCATATCGTCGGCGTGGCGGACCAGATGCTGGCCGGACGAGTGATTGGCGGGCGCCTCAGCGGCGTGGACGGACGTAAACTGACGTTGGACAGGAGGCCGGGCGCTAAAGCCGGCGATCGCCTGATCGTTAACCTGCCTTCAGGTAAAGCGCAGGCGCGCACCGTGCAGGCGGTGAATGATCGCGTAGTGACCGTCACTACCGCCTACAGCGAGACGCCGGCGCCGGAAGCGGCCTGGTCCATCGATGCGGACGATCTGGCGGTGCAGCTTTACCGCGTGGTGGGCATCGCCGACAACGGCGATAACACCTATACCGTCAACGCCGCGGAACACGATCCGAACAAGTACGCCCGCATCGATACCGGCGCGCGTATCGACGATCGTCCGATCTCCATCATTCCGCCCGGCGTGCAGGCGCCGCCGAAAAACATCACCATCGACAGCTACTCCTCGGTGAGTCAGGGTATCGCCATTACCACCCTGCGCGCCGCCTGGGGTGCGGTTGAAAATGCCATCGCCTATGAGGCGGAATGGCGCAAAGATAACGGCAACTGGGTGTCGGTGCCGCGCACCTCGGCGCTCGGCTTTGAAGTGCCGGGGATTTATGCCGGTCGTTATCGGGTGCGGGTGCGGGCCATCAACGCCAGTGACGTATCGTCTATCTGGGCGACGTCGATGGAAACCTACCTCAAGGGCAAAGAGGGTAAACCGCCGATGCCTGTCGGCTTCAAGGCATCGCCTTTGCTGTGGGGCATCCAGCTCGACTGGGCGTTCCCTACCGGCGCTGAAGATACGCTCAAGACCGAAATTCAGTATGCGGACAACGCGGCCGGAAATAACGCGATGCTGCTGGCTGATATCCCGTATCCGCTGCACACCCACGCTATGGCCGGGCTGAAGGCGGGACAGGGCTTCTGGTTCCGCGCGCGGCTGCAAGACCGCACGGGCAATCAGGGCGACTGGACTGGCTGGAGCGCCGGGCAGGCGAACGCGGACGCCGGCGATTATCTCGAGAACATCGGCGACGATCTTCTGACCTCGAAAGACGGCGAGCGGCTAGTGGGCGATATCGACACCAACATCGACGCCATCTTGCAGAATGCGCTGGCAAACAATGCGACGGTGGATCACCAGTGGGCGCAGTACGGCACGGTGCGCGCCGATATCATGGTGGTGAAAACCACCATCGCGGAGGTCGATCGCGGGCTGGCCGAGATGAAAACCCAAGTGCAGGCGCAGATTGACGACGTGGCGGCGGTGCTGGAAGACAAACTGACGGCGACGGTAGACGCCGACGGCGCCACGGCCATCCATACGCTGAAAGCGGGCGTGCGGGTGAACGGCACCTTCTATAACGCCGGCATGTCGATCGCGGTATTGGCGGAAAACGGCAGGCCTGTCACGACTCGCGTCGGCTTTAACGCCAATCAGTTCGTGCTGATGAGCGGCAACAACAGCAATCAGTATTCGCCGTTTGCCGTGGTGGATGGGCAGGTGTTTATTAGCGACGCGTTTATTCGCAATGGCACTATCGATAGCGCAAAGATCGCACAGCATATCCAGTCTTCTAATTGGATAAGTGGGCAGCGTGGCTGGGCGATAAATAAAGATGGTGGGGCACAATTCAATAACATTAGCGCCCGTGGAGCAATATATGCCGACACCGGTGAGTTTAAAAATGGTGTGATTGGCAATTGTCGAATTCTTGAAAACTGTTCCATTGAGGGAAAACTTTCCGCCGCAAATATCGAGGGCGCGATCATGGATGGCTCGATGTTAAGCTGGACGGGTTATCATACTAATGAGAGTCGGTTATTACGTTTTGGCGGTAATAATGTTATTCCCGTTCGTGTTTTTGGACAGATTCAAATTAGAAGAAGCGGACGCGGCTATCCTCACGGTTATGGCGGGGTTAGGCAAAATGCAACCGGTGGAGGCTATATGCCAGAGGTTCCCGTTAGTTCCAGTTCAGGTAGCGGACAACCTTCGGTATCCATCGTTTATGTCGATGCATTAATTGGGAAGTCTTCGACTGCCTTTTGGCAGCTTGCTTCAGGAGAACTCGATCAGGGACAAGGGCATTCAACGACCTTCATTGTGAACATTTTTGCCACGCCACAATATACGGCCTTTGCGCTGGAGTAATCATCACCTCCGTAACGAGGTTTTATCAGGCTAATTCAGGAGGATACTTATGCCAGCAGGCACTCTCACCCTAACGAGTAATTCCATAATAGTAAAAGGTACCGGAACGGCCTTTAATACCGAATTAAAATCCGGTGATTTCATCGTGAGCGTGGTCGGCGGCGTCACCTATACGCTGCCGGTGAAAACCGTTGATAACGCCACGCAGGCCACGCTGATTAAAGCCTATGATGGCCCAACGCAGGCGGGCGCAGCATGGTATGCCGTTCCGCGCGACGCGATGAACGTCATCACCGCCCAACTGGCCGCTGAGACGGCCAAAGCCCTGCGTGGGCTGAACCTCGATAAAGAGAACTGGCAGCAGGTCTTCAGCAATACCGGAAATATTACCGTTAAGTTGCCGGATGGCAGCACCTATAGCGGCCCGGCCTGGAATAATATTTCAGCTTCACTCAATAATAAGTTAGACAAGACGATTAGCGCTGCCCAGGAAATTAAAGGTTCACTGTCTTTACAGGGTTCTTTGGTGACAGGGCAAACGGCAAACCTTGACGTTGGGGGATATTCACGCTTCCGTAAGTCAACGACATTTGATGATACAATTTTTTCTCCTAAAGGACTCATTGCTGATGGGGGAAATAATGAATCTCCCTCAGTCATCTGTCATCGCACATCGACCGCCATGGCTGGGCAAGTAACAGGAGGGACTTTTTTATCAACGCTGAAGCAAAACGGTTTGAAAACCGCGATGGTCATGGCGTTACGTCGCGAGATTGGCATTGAAGACTATGGGTATATTTCATATCAGGACTATGTCGGGAATTGGCATGAGGCTCGCTGGTTGGCTAGCGGGAACATTAATAACATGACAGGAAGTTGGGTGACCGGGTCCGATCTTCGAATAAAAACTGACATTGAAGTTATTAATGATCCTATTTCCCTTGTTCGAGGCTTGAAGCTTTATTCTTTCAATCGTGATGGCAAGCCACAGATAGGTGGAATTGCTCAGGAAATTGAAAAGACGATGCCGTTATTAATCAGTGATGGCGGATCTATCACATTAAAAGATGGTAGAAATATCGAAAAAGTAAAATCCGTCGATTATTCAACGCTGGGATATGTGGCCCTGGCCGCATTGAATCAGGCTCTGGATAGAATCGATCGCCAGGATGAATTAATCAAAGAACTTATGGAGAAAGTACAATGACATTAATCAGCGGCGTATTAAAAGGCCCTTACGGCGATCCTCGCTCCGGCGTAACCATTACCCTGCGCGCAGTCAGAACCTCGTCAACGGTCCTGAGCTTGGCTAAATCACAATCAGTGACGGATGATAGCGGTAAATATTCCCTACCCGTGGAGCCGGGCGCTTACGAGGTCATCATCTCGGTGTATGGCGCGCAGCCGGAGCGAGTGGGGGCTATCGAGGTTTATAACGATTCGCTGCCCGGCACGCTCAATGATTTCCTGCGTCGGCCAGGGGAAAGCGATATCACGCCGGAGATTGTGCAGACCGTCGATCGTCTGCGTGCTGAAGCGGCAGCGTCCGCCGGCAAGGCTTCTTCCTCTGCTGCTGCGGCAAAAGTGAGCGAGCAAAATGCGGCGAAGAGCGCCGCTCAGGTGGTGACCGCCTTTGATAATGTGCGCTTTAAGCTGCCGGAGAACAATACCAGTACCTCTGCCTGGTTCCTGCTGGGGCAGTTTAAAAATGCGGGGCAAAATGGCGTAGGCGTTGCCCTCAATTTTTATGGTTCAAATGGTTTTAACGGTTTTACTTATAACGCGGGCATGTCACGTCTGATGTTGAGAACGGGCAATCAGAGCGCCAGCGATTCGACCAACAAGGTCAACCGTATCGGTGGCACCTTTATTAACGATACCGGAACGGCGATCTTGGATATTCAGGTTATTGAATCTAGCCGAGATAATTATGATATCTATTTGAAAATTAATGCGTTTTCACTCAACTGCTGGTATACGGTTGAGCAAATCACCTACGCGAACGCTGCCGGCCTACGCTGGGAGCATAAGGCGGTAAAACAATCGGTGGAACCGGTCGGGGTGATGAAAGTTGATATGCGTACGGGCGTTTCGTTCTCGCAATCCCAGGCGTTGCCCGAATATGCCACGGTCGCCCAATCTGCTATCGCCGGTTTTGGGATCGGGCCGGTTCATACTGAGGATGCATTCGCGAAGGATAATAAATCTTCCATTCAGCGCTACACGGTGGCGACGGCCAATCGGCCGGGCAATGTGTCTGGGGGGCTATTAACGCTGCCGGTGGATGGCGGACCGTCGTGCGCATATTTTGCCACATCGGTTTCGCGGCAGGCCTGGGTCGGGAGTTCCTCTACCGCATTGCCTTCGACCATCACGTGGTCGCGGTTATTCAGCTCGTCCGATCAACCCACTGTCGCAGACATTCCAAACCTGAAGGACTGGGGGTTGAGTAAAGGCGTGACGGCGGCGAGTAAAGGCAACTTCAATGCGCAAATGCAAAGCCGGCGCGGTTATGTGAGCACGGATCCCATTGGCAACCCCTTCAAAGACGTTGGCACATATTTCCTCGATACGCGCTCATGGGCGGTGACGCAGGCGGGAACCGACGACAGCTATCGAACGGTGCAAACCTGTTACGGCTATGGCGTGAGTGCTGCACAGACGGGAAAAATTGCCGTGCGCAGCTGGAATGGCACCGCGTTTACCCCCTGGGTTTGGATGTGGTCGGAAGCCAACACCACGGTTGACGGCAACGGTTTTATCAAGAAAGCCTCGCCGATCGCGAGATTGTCCGCGGCGCCCGAGCATATGCAGGCTGACTATCTGGACGGCGGCTTTGCGCTGGCCGGCTGTGTCGCCGTTAACGGTGAGGCGACAGGGGTGAGCGCAGAGCGAATCTCTACCGGCGTTTATCAGTTGAGTGGTTCGCTGGGGTTGGCAAAGGAGGGCTGGACCATCGAAGTACCGCAGGACGTGAACGGCAACCGCCTGTGCTTTGTAGAAACCGCCACCGACAGCGACGGCGTTATTACGGTGAAAATCAGCAAACGCCGTTTTGACATCGATACCGCGACGGTCGTGGCCGGCGAAGCGATGGATATTCCTGAAGGGCGCTGGATCGATCTGCGCCTCGCCATGCCGGCGCGTGAAGAGGTGGAGGTGTTGCCGCCGGACGCGCTGGTATCAAACGATGACGTGTCATCGGAAACCAACGCGGTTTCATAAATAAAGTGGATGCCAGGTAAATGCCGGTGCAGTAGGTTATTGGCCGCCTATTGCATCGGCGCCGGCATTATCACCGAGAGGCTCGGGCAAACACGCTGCCCGTTCTGCCCGGCAAGGTTCCCGCTGAGTGGGAGTCAATAGTGTTGCTGCCCGTCAAATATCAGTGACCAGCCACTGATCCGCTTCTTCGAACATCTCTTCCAACATTCGGTTCAGCTTCTCACGATCGCTTTTGCTGGCGTCGGAGTTCAGGCCGTTGGCCTGCATCGGTTTTACGCGCACGTCAGCTTCCGGAAACAGCGCATGCACGCGTTTTTCCAGCTCGTTGCGAATAATCTCGGCGGCGTTGGGCAGCCCAGCGACGTTGCGTTTGTCGTACACCAATTCTACAAACATGACTCACCTGTAAACACTGATTTAATGTACAGTATTCTGGCCTGAGGAAGACCGGTTGGCAAGAGGGCGCGCGGAATTTTGCCTGATGCGATCATTCTTGCGCGGCGTGTGGTAAAACCTGCAGCTGAATCACCAATTCCGCCAGGCTGGCGGCCTGCATTTTCTCCATCACTTTTGCCCGGTGAACCTCTACGGTGCGCAGGGCGATATTCAACCGTTCCGCCATTTCTCTGTTCATCATGCCTCGCACCACCAACTGCGCGATGTCGCGTTCTTTCGGCGTGAGCGTGCGGTAACGGCCGCAAGTTTCATGGCGTCGCCAGGCTTTGGCCGAGACTTGCTGCGCCCGTTCGAGGGCGGCGATCAGCGGTTCAGCGGCGATCGGTTTTTGCAGGAAATCCACCGCGCCGTACTTCATCTGCTCCACCGCCATCGGCACGTCGCCATGGCCGGACAGGAACACCACCGCCAGCGTGCTGCCACAGCGGCGCAGCTCAGCGTAGGCCTGATGCCCATCGAGTATCGGCATCCGCATGTCCAGCAAGACGATCCCGGTCTGAAACAGATCGGCCTGCGCCAAAAAGCCGGCGCTGTCATTCCAGCATTGCACGTCATGGCCGAGGCTGGTCAGCAAAAAATGGCAGGCGTCGGTGACGGCGACGTCATCATCCACCAGATGAATTAGCGACATGGTTTTCCTCATCGTTCAATATGAAATGCAGGGTTACGCACAGCCCCTTGCGGCTGTCGGGGGCGAGGCGGTTAGCCAGCAGGATCTCGCCGCCGCCATAGCGGGCCAGGCGCCGGCAAATGGCCAACCCCAGCCCCATGCCGCCGGCTTTGGTGGTGTTGAAGGGGCGAAAAGCCTGTTCCAGCCCGGCCGCACTCATCCCACCCGCGTTGTCCTGCAGATGCAACTCGATCGCCCGTTCGCTCTGGACGGCGGAAAGCCAGACGGCGTTGGCCCCGGCCTGCGCCGCATTCAGCAGCAGGTTCGCCAGCAGCTGTTCCAGCAGCGCCGGCGGCAGGATTAGCGTCAGCGAAGGTGCCACATTGTTGAACAACGTCAGGTCGGGATAGCGCTGCGTCAGGCGCAACAGTGTCCACACCCGCTCGGCGGTTTCGCTCACCGCGATGGGGCGCCAGCTCGCTCTGTCTCCCTTCTCGCTGGGGGACTGGACCCACTGGCGCAGGTTATGAATTGTCTCGCCGCCGCGCTGCGCCTGCCGGTCGATATTTTCCAGCGGCGTCAGCAGCGGGTGCCCGGCGTCCGTTTTGCGCAGTTGGATCAGGCACCCCTGCGCATAGTGGCGAATAGCCGCCAGCGGTTGATTGAGCTCGTGTGCGAAGCCGGAGGCCATTTCCCCCAATACGTTCAGCTGTCTGGCATTCTCCAGCGCCTGCTCCTGTCGCCGCAGTTGCTCTCCGGCATGAAGCAACTGCCGCCCGCGCCGGCGTACCAGCAGCGCGATCCAGATATGGTTGACGATTAACAGCGCCAGCACCGCCAGCGACAGGCCGACGGCCGTCTGATGCTGGATCAGCCAGCTCTTGATGTCCAGCCACAGCCGCCGCTGTTCCGGGTGTTGGTTGACGGCGCGCAGCAAGGCTTCCACCTCGCTGGTCGAGGCCGGGGCGCCCCACAGGAAGGGAGATTGCGGTGGGGCGGTCAGCAAGGCTCTTGCCACCGCATCCACCAGTGAGTTATCCAGACCGGGCAGGGCGGCGAACGACCAGTTGGGGTAAAGCGGCGTGCTGGTGACGCAGGGAACCGATGTGGGCCGTTGCAACAGCGGGCGAAAATCCGCCGGGTTGATCAGGCCTTCCCGATCCATTTTCTCCAGCAAACAGACGGGAACGATGGCGGCCTGAATGGCGCGCTCGCGCAGCAGATAGAGCAGGGCATCGGCAGGAAAACCGGTAAAGCGCAGGTGAAAATCGCGCTCGGGCCGTATGCCGGCGTCGCTGAGCGCCTTATAACCGGTCAGATAGCCGCCGAAGGCCTGCGGATCGATGGCGCCCACCGTTTTGCCCATCAGCGCCTGCGGCGTCGTAATGCCGCTGTCGTGCCGCACCAAAATCACGCTGCCGATGATGTTGCCCGTTGCCCGATCGCCGTTGGCGGCGCGCAACGACGCCAGCCAGCGCAGATGATAGTGGCTGTTCAACTGCACGAACTGCGCCGGATTAGTGACCACGAACTGCACGCTGCCCCGATTGACCGCTTCGCGCATCTGCGCCAGATCGAGCGGCTGCAGGCGGAAGCGTTCACCGCCGACGCTGCCGTTGAGACTGTCGATCAGCGGCTGCCAGTCACGCGCGGTCGCCGCATCGCCGCGCATCGCCAGCACGCCGACCGACCATTCTCCCGCCTGTGCCGCCATACCCCAGCCGAGACTGAACAGCAGTAATAACACGACCCTCACAGCCCCTCCTGATGGGCAATCTGCCTGCCGTCACTTGTTTTAGATCAACGTTAGGTTCGGTATGTGGTTAACCACAATAGAGCTGAGCCCAATGTCATTTTTACACTGTAAATCATCGACATTGTTTATTCATCTAACGGGCATCAATAGCGTGATCGGGGTGATGCCCAGGACGTGGGAGAGGCGCATGGATTTCGGTAAACGGCAGTTTTTACAGCGGCTGGGCGTGTTGACGGCGGGGGCTTCGCTGATCCCCGTGGCGGAGGCCGGGCTGACGTTAGCGCCGACGCGGCGCGAGGGGGATGCGAGCCGCCGTTACGCGATGCTGATCGATCTGCGGCGCTGCGTAGGGTGCCAGGCTTGTACCGTGAGCTGCGCCATTGAAAACCAGACGCCGCACGGTGAGTTCCGCACCACGGTAAACCAGTACCAGGTCAGCCTCGAAGGCGAATCCGGCGCGACCAACGTGCTGCTGCCCAGGCTGTGCAACCACTGCGACAACCCGCCCTGCGTGCCGGTATGCCCGGTACAGGCCACCTTCCAGCGCGAGGACGGGATCGTGGTGGTCGACAACAAACGCTGCGTGGGTTGCGCCTATTGCGTGCAGGCCTGCCCGTACGATGCCCGTTTTATCAATCACGCCACCCAAACGGCGGACAAATGCACCTTCTGCGCGCACCGGCTGGAAGCGGGATTGCTGCCGGCGTGCGTGGAGTCGTGCGTGGGTGGGGCGCGGATCATCGGCGATATGCGCGATCCGCACAGCACGCTGAGCAAGCTGCTGCGGCGCCACGAGGCCGAGATCAAGGTCCTCAAGCCGGAGAACCAAACCGCGCCCCACGTGTTTTATCTGGGGCTGGATGACGCCTTTGTCACGCCGCTGCCGGGGCGGGCGCAGGTCGCCTTATGGGGGGAGGGACGATGAGCCGCCAACTGATGATCGCAGAAGTGCTGAGCCAGCCGCAGGCGGTGAGCTGGCTGCCGTGGGCCGTGCAATATTTCTTCTTTATCGGCATCGCCGCCTGCGCCGCGCTGCTGGCCTGCGTGTGGCGCTGGCGCGGAGGGGACAACGCCGCACGCCTGGAGCGCGCGGCGCTGTTTATCGGGCTGACGTGCGCCATCACCGCGCCGCTGGCGTTGACCGCCGACCTGCATCAAACCGCCCGCTTTTGGCATTTCTACGCCTACCCGACGCCCTGGTCGTGGATGCCGTGGGGCGCGCTGTTCTTGCCGCTGTTTACCCTGCTGATCGGCCGGTGGTTTATCGCGATTGAATTTACGCGGCTGACGGGCAGACCGGTTGCGCTGCTGCGTGGGATCGCGCCCGCCTGCGCGCTGGTGGCTATCGGCCTGCTGTTGTACACCGGGCGAGAGGTTTCCATCGTGCGCGCCCGCCCAATCTGGTTCAGCTACGGATTTCCGATCGTGATGTTCCTCAGCGCGCTGCAGGCGCTCTTGGCTTTGCTGCTGCTGACATTGCGCGAACGGCCCGATCTGCAAGCGCCGCTGGCGCGTGCGATGTTGCTGACGTTGCTGCTGCTTGGCGGGGCGATCCTGCTGTGGGGATGCGGCGATACGTTATCCGGCGCGGCGGTACGCCACTGGCTGCAGACGCAGGCGATGGCGCGCCGGTACGCCGCGGGATGGATTGCGCTGTGGGGGCTGACGCTGGCCTGCGCCGCCTGGACCGGCTATCGGCGCTTGCCGCGCGGCGGCGCGCCGCTGCTGGTGGCCGGCGCACTGGGGCTGAGCTGGCTGATGCGCTGGACGCTGTTGATCGAGGTACAAACCATTCCGAAATACAACGCGTCTAACTCCCCTTATAGCCTGCCGCTCGGCACCGACGGTTTGCTGGCGATCGTCGGCACCTTCGGGTTGTGGCTGGCGTTAATGATCATGGTGCGTGAAGCACAGGCGTTTTTACTGCGGAGAAAACAACATGGCTAAATTCACCCGGCGTCAGTGGTTGAAAGTGGGCCTGGCCTTCGGCGGATTGTCCGCTTTCGGCCTGAGCTATCGCGAAGTCGCCAAACGGGCGATTGACGGCTTGATTCACGGCACTTCAGGGCGGGTGACTCTGGATCGTATCAACGGCAACTCCCTGCCGCCCGAAGGACGGGCAATGCCGGAGTGGCAAGGCAATCCGCAGCAGGCCATCTCGATGACCCAATGTTTCGGTTGCTGGACGCAATGCGGCGTGCGGGTACGGGTGGATAGGCAGACCGACCGGGTATTGCGCATTGCCGGCAACCCGTATCATCCGCTGTCTCAGGAACGGCACGTCGACTCTGCGTTGCCGCTGCAGGACGCGTTGGCGCAGCTGGGCGGCGAAAGCGGCCTCGACGCCCGCTCCACCGCCTGCGCGCGCGGCGCCACGTTGCTGGAGGGGCTTTACAGCCCGCTGCGCGTGCTGGAGCCGATGAAGCGCGTCGGCAAACGCGGCGAGGGCAAGTGGCAACGCATCAGCTTTGAGCAGTTGATCGCCGACGTGGTGGAAGGCGGCGATCTGTTCGGCGAGGGGCATGTGGACGGCCTGCGGGCGATCCGCGATCTGGAGACGCCGATCGATGCCCGACGGCCGGGGCTGGGGCCGAAAGCCAACCAGCTATTGGTGACCAACGCCGGTGACGACGGGCGCGATAGCTTCCTGCGGCGCTTTGCCCAGAACAGTTTCGGCAGCAAAAACTTCGGCGCGCACGGCGCTTACTGCGGGCTGGCCTACCGTGCCGGTTCCGGCGCGTTGATGAACGATCTGGACAAGAACCCGCATGTGAAACCCGACTGGGAACAGGTCGAATTCGCACTGTTTATGGGGACTTCGCCGGCGCAGTCCGGCAACCCGTTCAAGCGCCAGGCTCGGCAACTGGCCAGCGCCAGATTGCGCAGCGAGTTCCGTTATGCGGTGGTGGCGCCGGCGCTGCCGCTGACCACCACGTTGGCGGACGATCATGGCCATTGGATCCCGATATTGCCGGGTACCGACTCGGCGCTGGCGATGGCGATGATCCGTTGGATCCTCGACAACCGGCGTTATCAGGCCGCTTATCTCGCCATCCCGTCGCAGGCCGCCATGCAACGCGCCGGCGAGAAGAGCTGGACCAACGCCACGCATCTGGTGATCGCCGAGAACGAGCATCCGCGCGCGGGGCAGCATTTGACGCTGGCCGATCTGAACGGCGCCGGGTCGGCGTCGCCGCTGGTGGTCAACGGCGCGGGTGAGCTGGTGGCGGCCGAGACGTGCGACAGCGCAGAGCTGTGGGTAAGCCGTACGGTGACGCTGCACGATGGCGCGCAGGTGGGGGTGAAAAGCGGCTTCCAGTGTTTGAAAGAGGCCGCCGATAAGCTGTCGCCGGAGGCGTACAGCCGGCAATGCGGCGTGCCGGTGGCACGCATCGCGGCGCTGGCCGAGGCTTTTACCGCCCACGGGCGCAAGGCGGCGGTGATCGCCCATGGCGGGATGATGGCGGCGAACGGGTTTTACAATACCTGGTCGGTGATGATGCTTAACGTGCTGATCGGCAACCTGAGCCTGGCGGGGGGCGTGTTCGTTGGCGGCGGTAAATTCAATGGCTTCGCCGAGGGGCCGCGCTATAACCTGGTCGAGTTTCCCGGCCTGGTAAAACCGAAGGGGCTGAATATCGCGCGCAGCAAGGCCGCCTATGAAACCTCTGACGAATACCGCGAAAAAGTGGCGGCGGGCGTTTCCCCCTGGCCGGCCAGGGCGCCCTGGTATCCGTTCGTCGCCGGGCAACTGACCGAACTGCTGACATCGGCGTTGGCGGGGTATCCGTACGGGCTGAAAGCCTGGATTTCGAACATGACCAACCCCTTGTACGGTATCGCCGGGTTGCGCGGCGTGGCGGAGGAACGATTGAAAGATCCGGCGCGTTTGCCGCTGTTTATCGCCATCGATGCGTTTATCAACGAAACGACGGCGCTGGCCGACTATATCGTCCCGGACACCCATAATTTTGAGAGCTGGGGGTTCAGCGCCCCCTGGGGCGGCGTCGCCAGCAAGGCCACTACCGCGCGCTGGCCGATAGTGACGCCGGCGACCGCGAAAACGGCGCAAGGGCAGCCGATTTCCATGGAGGCGTTTTGCATCGCCGTCGCTAAACGCCTGGCGCTGCCGGGGTTCGGCGATCGCGCTATCGGCGACGGTCAAGGCGGGCTGCTGCCGCTCAACCGCGCCGAGGATTATTATCTGCGCGCCGCCGCCAACGTGGCGTTTGCCGGCAAGGCGCCGGTGCCGGCCGTGAGGGCGGACGAACTGACGCTGAGCGGCGTCGATCGCTTGTTGCCGCAGCTTGCGCAGACGCTGCGCGCCGATGAAATCGACCGCGTGGCGTTTATTTACAGCCGCGGCGGCCGATTCGCGGATCATGACAGCGGCCGCCGCGACGGCAGCGTGGGCAACCGCTGGGAGAAACCGCTGCAGATCTGGAATGCGGAGGTGGCGAAGCACCGGCATGCGATCACCGGCGAGCGTTTCAGCGGCTGCCCCACCTGCTATCCGTCGCGTTTGTCGGACGGCCGCGCGGTGGAAGCGCTCTACCCTGAACGGCAGTGGCCACTGCGCCTGATGTCCTTCAAATCCAACGTGATGAGCAGCTCCACCGCGGTGATCCGGCGCCTGCACGACGTGAAGTCGGTGAACCTGGTGGCGCTGAATCCGGCAGACGGGGCGCGTTTCGGCATTCAACACGGCGACCGGGTGCGCATCAGCACGCCGGGCGGCAGCCGCGAGGCGCAGATCAGTTTACTGGCGGGCGTGATGCCCGGCGTGATCGCGGTGGAACACGGCTACGGCCACCGGGAGATGGGGGCCAGTCAGCACTACCTGGACGGCGAACCGCTGGCGATGGATGAGCGCATCGCCGCCGGCATCAACCTCAACGATTTGGGCTTTGCCGATCCGACGCGCGAAGTGCCGAATACCTGGCTGGATTGGGTGACCGGTGCGGCGGTGCGTCAGGGGATCCCTGCGACCATCGTCAAGCTTTCCGCGTAGGCGCAGCCGTAAATCTGCTGTGGCTGCAGGTGGGGGTATTAAGCCTGCGTCAGCAGCTGCAAAAAGCGGCTCAGCGCGGCAAAAGGCGGTTCGCTGTTGCGCCAGAAGACGCCCACGCTGCCTTTCTGCTCTATCTTCGGCAGATTCAGGATCGCCAACTGCCCCTGGCTGGCATAACGCTGCGCCAGCCGTAGGGAAAGAATGGAGATCATATCGCTGCTTTGCAGCAGGTTGGTACTGACGTTCATGGATGCCGATTCAACCGTGTTTTCGGGCAGCATCACGCCGTTATCCGCCAGCGCATTATCAATGCTGAGGCGGATGGGCGTGCCGGTCGGCCAGACAATCCAGCGCCAGTGGGTGAGATCGTGCCAGGTGAGGGAGGCGAATTTTGCCAGCGGATGGTGAGGGCGGGCAACAAAGCATACCGGTTCGGTGTAGAGCACTTGATAGTTGAGCGGCAGTTGCAGCGCCCGCCCGCCAACGCGGCCCACGACGACGTCCACCGCGCCCGCGAGCAGATCGTGCAGCAGCGGGGTCATCACCTTTTCCTCAATATTGAGATGCAGCGTTGGCATTTCTTGCAGCAGGCTCAATATGGCCTGCGAAACGCAGTCGGTGGCGACCGGCGAACAGCCGATTTTCAGGCTTCCCACCAGCCCGCCTTGCTTAAAGCGGGCGATTTCAGACTGCGAACGCTCCAGATCATTGATCAAACGCTGCGCATGCTGAAGCAGCAATTTTCCCCCCTCGGAGGGGCGCAGCCCTTTGCTATGCCGCTCAAACAGCGTGATCCCAATCTCATCTTCGAGCTGTGACAACCATTTTGACAGAGCGGGTTGGGAGATGTTCATCATCCGGGCAACGTGGGTCAGATTTCCCTGCTCGCCCAACGCCACCAACATTTGCAGATGGTGAAGTTTCATTTTCTGCGCCCAGTTCGCCATTTGCTATAACCCTCCGGTTATGTCTCCGCCTGAAAAGCCATTGTACATTTTATCGCTAAGGATACAAATTTGTAACATACCTAAAACAAGACAGACATCTCCCTACCCGCACCGAGGCGCTCACTATGACTCAATGGCGTGATTTACAAGCTCTGATCGATGCTGCTCCCATCGGTAAGACGCAGTGGCGCGTTATCATCTGCTGCTTTTTGGTGGTGATGCTGGATGGTTTTGACACCGCCGCCATTGGTTTCATCGCACCCGACATCCGCGCCCAGTGGCAACTGACCGCCGGTGAACTGGCGCCGCTGTTTGGCGCGGGGCTGCTGGGGTTGACAGCGGGTGCACTGCTTTGCGGCCCGCTTGCTGATCGCTTTGGCCGCAAGCGTGTCATCGAGCTTTGCGTGGCGCTGTTTGGCGCGCTGAGCCTGATTTCGGCCTTCTCCCCCGATCTGTCAACGCTGGTCGTTTTGCGTTTTCTCACCGGCCTGGGGTTGGGGGGCGCGATGCCGAACACCATCACGATGACCTCTGAATATCTGCCCGCTCGCCGACGTGGCGCGCTGGTCACGCTGATGTTCTGCGGTTTCACGCTCGGTTCAGCCCTGGGCGGGATCGTCAGCGCCCAACTGGTGCCGGTGATGGGGTGGCACGGCATTTTGGTGCTCGGTGGCGTTTTGCCGCTGATGCTCTTTGTGGTGCTGCTGTTTGCCCTGCCGGAATCCCCGCGCTGGCAGGTTCGCCGCCAACTGCCGCACAAGGTGATTGCCAAAACGGTCAGCGCCATCACCCGAGAGTGCGATGAAGAAACCCATTTTTATCTGAGCGAAGCCGCCACGGCGGCCAAAGGCAGCATCAGCCCGCTGTTTGCCGGCCGCCAGTTGCGTATCACCCTCATGCTCTGGGCGGTTTTTTTTATGAGCATGCTGATCATCTACCTGCTCTCCAGTTGGTTGCCGACGCTGCTTAACCACCGCGGTATTGATCTGCAGCATGCCTCCTGGGTGACCGCCGCTTTCCAGATGGGGGGCACGGTGGGGGCGCTGGGGCTGGGCGCGTTGATGGACAAATACAATCCCTTCCGGGTCTTGGCGGTGAGCTACGCCTTAGGCGCCGTCTGTATCGCCATGATTGGCCTGAGCGAGAACGGCCTATGGCCGATGGCGCTGGCGATCTTCGGCACCGGCATCGGCATCAGCGGTTCGCAGGTTGGGCTGAATGCCTTGACCGCCACGCTCTATCCGACGCAAAGCCGGGCGACCGGCGTCAGCTGGTCCAATGCCATTGGCCGCTGCGGCGCGATTGTCGGCTCGCTTGCCGGCGGCGTGATGATGGCGATGAATTTCTCATTCGATACGCTATTTTTCATTATTGCCGTGCCGGCGGCGATCAGTACGGTGATGTTAATGCTGCTGACGGCTGTCGTTCGCCAGTCTGCCCCAGCCCCTGATACGTTGCCTCGCGCAGCGTCGTGAATGAAAAGGAGAATCCCTATGCCTGAACGCAATCAGGATGTTAATCCCAGCCGCCAGCAGTTCTACCGGCATATTTCAGGGCAGAACCTGACCCCATTGTGGGAGTCGCTGCACCATTTGGTGCCGCCGACGCCGAATGCAAACTGCGCCCCGGCTTACTGGAACTATCAGGCGATTCGCCCGCATCTGCTGGCCAGCGGCGAGTTGATTGGCGCCAAAGAGGCGGTTCGCCGCGTGCTGGTGCTGGAAAACCCGATGCTGCGCGGACAGTCCTCCATTACCCCGACGCTGTATGCCGGATTGCAGTTGATCATGCCGGGCGAAGTCGCGCTGAGCCATCGCCATAATCAGTCGGCATTGCGGTTTATCGTCGAAGGGAAAGGGGCATTTACCGCCGTTGACGGTGAACGTACGCAAATGCATGAAGGCGACTTCATTTTGACGCCGCAGTGGCGCTGGCACGATCACGGTAATCCCGGCGAGGAGCCGGTGGTATGGCTGGACGGGCTGGATTTGCCGCTGGTGAACCTGCTGGGTTGCGGTTTCGCGGAAGACTATCTGCAAGAGCAGCAGCCCGTGACGCGCCAGGAGGGGGATTATTTACCGCGCTATGCGGCCAATATGCTGCCGCTGCGCCACCAGAAAGGCAACTCATCGCCCATTTTCAACTACCGCTACGATCGCAGCCGGGAAGCGCTGCATGACCTCACCCGCATGGGGGACGCCGACGAATGGGAAGGGTACAAGATGCGCTACGCCAACCCGGTGACCGGCGGCTACCCCATGCCCTCGATGGGCGCCTTCCTGCAGCTGCTGCCGAAAGGCTTTTCCTCACGGAAAGCGCGAACCACGGACAGCACCATTTATCACGTGGTGGAAGGGCGCGGTCAGGTCAGCATCGGCAGCGAAACCCTTCACTTTTCGGCAAAAGATATCTTCGTGGCGCCGACCTGGTTCGACGTGTCGTTCCTGGCGGACGAAGACACCGTGTTATTCAGTTTTTCGGACCGGTCGGTTCAGGAAGCCCTGGGACTGTTCCGTGAAGCACGTTATTAATTTGGGAGAGACAAAATGACGCAATACGTATTTGCACCGCAAGCCCCCGTGACGGTTCCTGTCGTGGGGAGTGATAAACAGTTTCCCGTGCGCCGTGTCTACTGCGTCGGGCGCAACTATGCCGCGCATGCCCGCGAAATGGGCTTTGACCCGGATCGTGAGCCGCCGTTTTTCTTCTGCAAGCCTGCCGATGCGGTGGTACCGGTGGCGGCCGGCGAAACGCTGGCGTTGCCGTATCCGTCGCAAACCGACAACTATCACTACGAAATCGAACTGGTGGTGGCGATTGGTAAAAGGGGGAGCGATATTCCGCTGGAAAAGGCGCATGAATACATTTGGGGATATGCCCCAGGCCTGGACATGACCCGCCGCGATCGGCAGATGGACATGCGTCAGATGGGGCGCCCATGGGAAATCGGCAAGTCGTTCGATCTTTCTGCGCCCATCGCGCCATTGCATAAAGCCGGCGACAGCGCAGACGTGAACAACGCGCCTATCTGGCTGCAGGTCAACGGCAGCGATCGCCAGCGCAGCGATATCCGCCATCTGATCTGGTCGGTGAATGAAACCATCAGCTATCTGTCCGGCTTTTTTGAGCTGCAGCCCGGCGATCTGATTTTTACCGGCACGCCGGAAGGGGTAGGCGCGGTGGTGAAAGGCGATGTGATTACCGGCAATGTAGAGGGGCTAACCCCTATCGCCGTGAAGATTGTCTGAGGCCGATTCAGAGGTGAATGATGAAGCTGTACAGTTTTTTTAATAGCTCAGCCTCCTATCGCGTGCGCATTGCGCTGGCGCTGAAAGGCCTCCATTACCAGACGGTGGGGGTCAATATTCGCATCGGGCAGCAGAATGAGCTGGCTTATCGGCGCATGAACCCGGTCGGGCTGGTGCCGACGCTGCTCACGGACGACGGCGAGTCTCTCAGCCAGTCGCTGGCGATTACCGACTGGCTGGATCGCCATTTCCCTCAGTCGCCGCTGTTGCCGGCGGCCGATCCGGCGCGCAGCCGGGTACTGGAAATCGTCTATGTCATTGCCTGTGATATTCACCCGGTCAATAACTTACGGGTGTTACGCTACCTGAGTGAAGAGCTGAAGGTGGGCGATGAAGAGAAAAAACGCTGGTATGCGCACTGGATCCGCCAAGGGCTGAGCGCCGTAGAACAGCTGTTGCTCCAGAGGCCGCCAGGACCCTTCTGCGTTGGCGATACCCCGACGTTGGCGGATTGCTGCCTGATCCCTCAGTGGGCGAATGCCCTGCGGATGGGGTGCGATCTGAGCGGGTATCCGCGCTGTAAGGCGGTTTACGACGCCTGTACTCAGCTCCCGGCGTTCATCGCCGCGGCGCCCGAAAACCAACAAGACAAAATTTCAACCTGAGCTTGATAAGGCGAAAGGCCGTCGCGAAAGCGAGGCGCGCAATGATCGTTGGGGGAGACAGTGGCGCACCGGCTGCGCCCTCATCCTCTCGACGTGCAGACGAAAAAAAACCTGCTGTTACAGCAGGTTTTCTTAAATTTGGTCGGCATGAGAGGATTATGCGCATCTTCGATGCTTGCCCTGCGGGCCGTTGCTAAAGCAACGTGGTCTCACTACGTTCGGCTCAAACCTCCTTCGGAGATTCTCATCCTCTCGACGTGCAGACGAAAAAAAAACCTGCTGTTACAGCAGGTTTTCTTAAATTTGGTCGGCATGAGAGGATTCGAACCTCCGACCCCCGACACCCCATGACGGTGCGCTACCAGGCTGCGCTACATGCCGACGCTATGAAAAATCATACTACCGATTCCCGATGTTAATGCAAGCGCCTCGCCACTTGATTGCTTTAGTTTTAAGCAGTTAGTTGGCGATAAAGCGTTTTACATCGGTCAACACCTGCAACAGCAGAGCAAGCTGCGGTTTCTCGTCCTTTATCTCTTCGCCGTTCTGATCGTAGACGCGATAGTTACCGCTGTTGTCCAGCATCAGCGTTTGTGTCGGCGTGGTTATCACCAGCTGGTTGCCATCGCCGGTGGCGATCCAGTTGTTGCGGCGCTGGGCGGTGAACAGATCCTCGCCTTGCGAATAGTCTTTCGGCGCGGTTTTCACGTGCAACAGGCGTTGCATCAAGGTGCGCATGACGTCGTTATGGCCGGTCAGCTTGCTGATGGTCTGCGCCGGGGTGCCCGGCCAGTGGATCACCAACGGCACCTGTAGCTGCGCCTGGTTGAAGGCGGTGCCGGCGCCCCATTGGCCTTTGCCGCTGTCGTTGAACTCGACGCCGTGCTCGGCGGTGATTACCACCACGGTTTTATCCAGCAGGCCGCGCTGTTTCAGCGTGTCCAGCACCTGGGCTATCTGGGTATCCACATCTTGTGCGCCGGCGCGATAGCGCCGAATAAAGTCGGCCGGGACCGGTTTTTTGTCGCCTTCGGTCGGCTCGGCGCCGCTGAAGTTGATATAGGAGAACCACGGCTCTTTGCTACCCTGGTCTGCCAGCCAACGCTGCCATTGCTGGGTGGTCTGGGCGTCGCTTTGCGGCGCCGGCGTCGGCAGCGAGAAGTCGGTCAACAGGGCCTGGCGGTACAGGCTGGCATTGAAGCCATCGGAGGAGAACAGCCCCAGCTGGTAGCCCCGATCGCCGAGCGCATTGATCAGTGCTGACGGCTTGCGGCCGGCGAGCACGCTGTCCAGATAGGTCGGGGAAATACCGTAGAACAGGCCGAACAGCCCGGTATCGGCATGGTTGCCCGAACTGTAATGATCGCTGAAACGCACGTTTTCCTGGGCGAAGCGGGTCAGGGTTGGCATGTCCTGCGCCACGTCTTTGGCGCGAATGCCGTCCACTACGATCATCAGCAGGTTATAGCCGCTGCCTTTATCGCCGTAGCTGAGATCGCTGAGCGGATACTCCACCGACACCGCTTCCGGGTTGCCCTGTTGCACCAGACGGCGCTCATACTCTTGCTGGTCGAGCAGGCCGTGTTTTTCGAGGAACTTGCGCGCGGTCATCGGGTACGAGAGCGGCAGGTTGGCCCGCTGCATGGTGATCGGGCGATAGAAGTTGGCGTCGGCCCAGATATAAATCAGGTGCGACGCGAAAAAGGCGCTGATAAACAGCGCCGCCAGCGGCTTGCCGAAGCGGCGGCGGTTCAGGCTGCGCAGCTTCTGCCAGCTCCAGGTGCCGAACAGCATCTCCACCAGGAAGATCACCGGCACGCAGATAAACATCAGCTGCCAGTCACGCGACAGTTCGCTTTGATCCGGGTTGACCACCAGATCCCACACCACCGGATTGAGGTGCAGGTGGAAATGGGAGAACACTTCGCTGTCGACCAGCAACAGCGTGAGCCCGATGGTGGCCAGCGCGGCGGAAATAAATCGCAGCAGCCGCTGCGACATCACCACGAAGGTGAGCGGGAAGATCACCAGCAAATAGCCGGCGAACACGATAAAGCTGAAATGCCCCAGCAGGCTGACAAAGGCGTAGACCCGGCCCAGCAGGGATGCGGGCCAGTCGGTGACAAACAGGTAGCGGCTGCCCAGCCCAAGGGCGAGCAGGATGTTGAATAAGGCGAACCAGTGCCCCCAGCTGATCATCTGGGAGACTTTTTCACGATAACGCTGACGGTTTGTCACCATAAGTCAATATTAATGTGCTTTATCTTCACGGACAGAAGCCTGCAGGGCTTCCGCGAACGATCTTGCCAGGGTTTTCCGCTGCGCGGGGGCAACGCTGGTGTTGATCAAATTAGTGACCATGTTGCCCAGCACCATCAGGGAAAGATCGGTGGGGGTATGGTGTTTTTCCAGAACATTGACCAGCTCTGAGAGCAGTTGTTCAACGTGTTCGTCACTGTAACGGGATGATTGTGGCATAAAATTGCGCTTAGTAATCTGCAAAGTGCCCTATCTTACCGTATAGGGCAGTGATTTTCCGCTCTTTTATCACTTCCTGTCATTTGGGGAAGGGGGCGCCCGTGGCGGGGCTGCTCCTCGCAGCGCCTTTCCGGTTTGCCGCGGCTTTTTAGTATTGCAGGGCGGGGTCTTCAGTGTTTGAATACGCGCCTAAAGAACAGGAGGATTTATCATGAGTCTGGATATCGACCAGATCGCTCTGCACCAATTGGTGAAACGCGACGAGCAAACGCTGGACGTGGTGTTGCGCGATACCTTGCTTCCCACCAACGCGGCGGTGGAAGAAATGATGACGGAACTGCATCGCGTCTACAGCGCCAAGAGCAAGGCCTTGGGCCTGTTCAACGAAGGCAGCGAGCTGGCGGAAGCGCTGCGCACTTGCCGCAAGGACGATAAGGACTTTCTGGCCTTCAGCCGCGCGGCGACCGGCCGCCTGCGCGACGAACTGGCGAAGTATCCGTTTGCCGAAGGCGGCGTGGTGCTGTTCGGCCAATACCGTTATCTGGCGGTGGAGTACTTGCTGATCGCGGTGCTGAACAGCCGTAACAGCATGCGCGTCAACGAAGAGCTGGATATCAACACCACGCACTATCTGGACATCAACAACGCCGATATCGTCGCGCGCATCGATCTGACCGAATGGGAAACCAACCCGGAATCGACCCGCTATCTGACCTTCCTGCGCGGGCGCGTAGGCCGCAAGGTCGCCGACTTCTTCATGGATTTCCTGGCGGCGTCCGAAGGGTTGGACACCAAGGCGCAAAACCGTGGGCTGCTTCAGGCGGTGGACGACTACTGCGCCGATGCGCAGTTGGACAAGAACGAGCGCCAGTCGGTGCGCCAACAGGTGTACAGCTACTGCAACGAACAGCTGCAGGCGGGCGAAGAGATTGAACTGCAGGCCCTGTCGCAGGAGCTGTCGCCGGTCGGCGAGAAAGACTTCATGCAGTTCTCCAGCGAGCAAGGGTATGAGTTGGAGGAAAGCTTCCCGGCGGATCGCGGCACGCTGCGCCAGCTGACCAAATTTGCCGGCAGCGGCGGCGGCATCAGCCTGAATTTCGACGCCATGCTGCTGGGCGAGCGCATTTTCTGGGATGCGGCCACCGACACGCTGACCATCAGAGGCACGCCGCCGAACCTGCGCGATCAGCTGCAACGCCGGACCGGCAGCGGCAAGTAAGCGTGCCGAATCGCAGACAATAAAAAACGCCGCAATTGCGGCGTTCTTTATTTCGGCGTCCCGAAAGGTTCGAAAACGTAGCGATTAAACGCGAACGAAGTCGATGTGAGCCAGTTTTGGCTTGAACGGGTGACGCTGTACAGCCTGAACCTTAACTTTGGTTTCTTTACCGTCGATAACCAGAGTTACTGCTTCGCTGTAGAATTCTGGTTTAGCTTCCATGTTCTTAACAGAATCATGGTCCAATTCGATGGAAACTGCAGCTTCTTTGCCACCGTAAACGATAGCTGGGAATTTGTTTGCTGCACGCAGGCGGCGGCTCGCACCTTTACCCTGGTCTTTACGTACTTCTGCATTGATAGTGAACATTGTTTTTTCTCTTAAAAGAAAATTTACCCTGCTACAGGCGACCCAAGTAGCAAGTTCGGAATTCCGCTTTAACGCTGGGCAGGCCCAGGTAAAGCGCGCGGCATTTTAACGGAAAGCCGCCCGCAGGGCAACGAAAACCTGCCCAGATTGAGGGCCGTTCGCTCAGGCCAACTGATTGGCGCGGCGGAAACGGCCTTGATAATCGAACACTTTCTCGCGCACCTGCCAAAACTGGCCGCGTTTGCGCGCCACCACGAAATCCGGATGGCGCAGCGCCTGCTGTTGCGCCAGCACGTCGGCGGCGGTGTGCCAGGCGAACGGCACGCCCGGCGCGCGCTGGTGCGGGCGCAGGAACAGCATCTCGAACGCTTTGCGCTGCGCCGGCGTCTGCAGGCGGAAACGCTCGCTGGTGCTGGTGCCGTCCTCGTCGTAATAGGTGGCCTTCAGCCATTCGCCCTTGTCATCGCGGCCGCTCTGCAGCTCCATGCCGCCGCAGCGCAGCACCAGCGCGTCTTTCAGTTTCAGCGCCGCCTTCAGCATGTCGTCGGGATCGACCAGCACCTCCTGACACTGATGGCAGCGGCGTGCGGCGATGTCGTTCTCCGCGCCGCAGTGCGGGCAGCTCTTGAACCGGAAGCGGTAATCGCACTGTTCGCGGTGGCCGTCGTCGTCTTCCAGCCACCCCTGGCAGCGGCGGCCGTAGTGCTCGATAATGTCGCCGTTCTCGGTGCACTTGCCCCAGAACAGATTGGCGAAGCCGCAGGCCGGGCAGAACACCTGCACCGGCTGGCTGTCGCCGTGCGGCTTGCTGACGCCGACCTCCGGCGTAAACAGATCGTGCGGGTTGCCGGCGTAGTCGAGGATCAGACAATCTTCCTTGCCGGGCGCCAGCCGCAGCCCGCGGCCGACGATCTGCTGATACAGACTGACGGACTCGGTCGGGCGGAGGATCGCGATCAGATCGACGTGCGGCGCGTCGAAACCGGTGGTCAATACCGCGACGTTGACCAGATAGCGCAGCCGCTGCTGTTTGAACGCCTCGATCAGCGCATCGCGCTCGGCGGGTGGCGTTTCGGCGCTGACCAGCGCGGCTTCGCCGTTCGGCAGCAGGCCGTGGATCTCGTGGGCGTGTTCGACGGTGGCGGCGAAGATCATCACGCCTTTGCGATCCTCTGCGTATTCCACAATCTGGCTGATGATGTGCGGCGTGACGCGGTTTTGCCGCTTCAGCTCGCGGTTCAGATCCGTTTCGCTGAACAGGCCGTTGCTTCTGGCCTCCAGCCGGCTGAAATCGTACTGCACAATCGGCATGTCCAGCCGCTCAGGCGGCACCAGGAAGCCGTTCTTAATCATATAGCGCAGCGGCAGCTCATAGATGCAGTCGCGAAACAGGCTGGCGCCGTCGCCACGGGTGAAACCGTGGTAGTGATACTGGTAAATCCAGCCCTTGCCCAGACGATAGGGCGTGGCGGTCAACCCCAGCAGCCGCAGCTGCGGGTTGGTTTTCTGCAAATGCTGGATGATTTGTTGGTACTGGCTGCCGTCGTCATCGCTGATGCGGTGGCATTCATCGACGATCAGCAGCGAAAAGGCGCCGTCGAACAGCGGCAGGTTGCGCGCCACCGACTGCACGCTGCCGAACACCACTTTGCCGGCGCTCTCTTTTTGTTGCAGGCCGGCGGCGAAGATGTCCGCCTCCAGGCCGTAGGCGCAGTATTTGGCGTGGTTTTGCGCCACCAGTTCCTTGACGTGCGCCAACACCAGCACCCGCCCACGGGCGCGCTTCGCCAGTTCGGCGATCACCAGGCTTTTGCCGGCGCCGGTCGGCAGCACGATCAGCGCCGGTTCGGGACGCTGCCGGAAATGGTTGATGGTGGCTTCGACCGCTTCCAGTTGGTAGGGGCGTAGGGTAAAGGCCATAAAATGAACGCCGTAGAGTGGAATGGGCCGCCGGGTACAGATCTTGTCGCCTCCGTTCCCACAGAAATAGCGACATTTTACGCCCCGGGCGGCCGAAAAATTTCTACTATTATGCCTTCTGCGCACGCGCGGTGCGAGAAGCGTGAAAATTACCTCTGTCGGGCAACGCGTAGTGTCGCTATACTTGTGTGACAGCAATCGCTGTTCCCCCACGCGATTTCCCCCCTGAACCTGCTATTTGCACCCGGTGCAACGGCGGGCGTCATATTTTGGCAATACGATCAATGCGATCATAACAACGACAGGCAAAGCAGATCCCATGCGATTGGACAAGTTTTTATCTCAGCAGTTAGGCATCAGCCGTGCGCTGGTCGCGCGCGAACTTCGGGCTAAACGCGTCACCGTGGACGGTGAGGTGGTGAAGAGCGGGGCGATTAAACTGACCCCGGAGCAAGAAGTGGCGTTCGACGGCAATCCGCTGCAGCAGCAGAACGGCCCGCGCTATTTCATGCTCAACAAACCGCAGGGCTACGTCTGCTCTACCGACGATCCCGATCATCCGACGGTGCTGTATTTCCTCGATGAGCCGGTCGCGTACAAGCTGCACGCCGCCGGGCGGCTGGATATCGACACCACCGGGCTGGTGCTGATGACCGACGACGGTCAATGGTCGCACCGCGTCACGTCGCCGCGCCACCACTGCGAGAAAACCTATTTGGTCACGCTGGAGCACCCGTTGGCGGAAGACACTGCGCAGCGTTTCGCTGAAGGGGTGCAACTGCACAACGAGAAAGATCTGACGCGGCCGGCGACGCTGGAGCAGGTCGACGAGCACGTGGTGCGCCTGACCATCAGCGAAGGGCGCTATCACCAGGTGAAGCGGATGTTCGCCGCCGTCGGCAACCGGGTGATCGCGTTGCACCGCGAGCGCATCGGCGCCATCGCGCTGGATGACGATCTGGCGCCGGGCGAATACCGCCCATTGACGGAAGAAGAGATCGCCAGCGTGGGCGCGCCGCACCTGCAGGACTGATAACCGATCATTGATTGCGGCCGATTAAGGAGTCGTGGAACGTGCAACAGAACCGAACCTCTCATCTCGGTTTGATTTTCATTCTGGGCCTGTTGTCCATGTTGATGCCGTTGGCCATCGACATGTACCTGCCCAGCATGCCGGTGATCGCCGCCCAGTTTGGCGTCGAGTCCGGCAGCGTGCAGATGACGCTCAGCGCCTATATGCTCGGCTTCGCCTTCGGGCAGCTGTTCTATGGGCCGATGTCGGACAGCATCGGCCGCAAGCCGGTGATCCTGTGGGGAACGCTGATCTTCGCCATCGCCGGCTGCGCCTGTTCCATGGCGCAGTCTATCGATCAGTTGATCGGGCTGCGTTTCCTGCACGGTTTGGCGGCGGCGGCCGCCAGCGTGGTGATCAACGCCCTGATGCGCGATATGTTCACCAAGGATGAGTTCTCGCGCATGATGTCGTTCGTCATTCTGGTGATGACCATTGCGCCGCTGCTGGCGCCGATGATCGGCGGTGCGCTGTTGCTGTGGTTCAGCTGGCACGCCATCTTCTGGACCATGGGCGCCGCGGCGCTGATCGGTTCGCTGCTGGTAGCCTTGTTCATCAAGGAGACGTTGCCGAAAGAGCGGCGACAACGGTTCCACCTGCGCACCACGCTGGGCAACTTCGGTTCGCTGTTCCGCCATAAGCGGGTGCTGAGTTATATGTTGGCCAGCGCCTTCTCGTTTGCGGGCATGTTCTCGTTCCTCAGTGCCGGGCCGTTCGTCTACATCGAACTGAACCACGTTTCGCCGCAGCATTTCGGTTACTATTTTGCGCTGAACATCGTCTTCCTGTTCCTGACGACGCTGATCAACAGCCGCAACGTGCGGCGCTTCGGTGCGGTCAAGATGTTCAAGCTGGGGCTGCTGGTACAGCTGGCGATGGGGCTGTGGCTGATGGCGGTGAGCACCGTGGGCCTGGGATTCTGGGCGCTGGTGATCGGCGTTGCGGTCTATCTGGGGTGCATCGCGATGATCTCCTCCAACGCCATGGCGGTGATCCTGGATGATTTTCCGCATATGGCGGGCACCGCTTCTTCCCTGGCCGGCACGTTGCGCTTCAGCATCGGTGCGCTGGTGGGGGCGGTGCTGTCGATGGCGCCGGGCAAAAGCGCTTGGCCAATGGTCACCTCGATGGCGCTGTGCAGCATCGTGGCGGTGCTGTTCTATGTTTACGCCAGCCGGCCGCGCGATCGCGCAGCCTGATGTTCTCCCGATGCGGGGCGTGTCGCTCCGCATCGTCACGGGGTTGCGCCCTGCCATTTCAGGGGGCAACCGGCAATGAAAAATCTGTTGCTAAATATACGCAAGCTAATTAATTGGCCGTTTTCCCATCTGTGTGCTTTTTGTTAAAAAAATCCGCCAGCGTGCCGCCCAATATTCCCCGAGTAGCGCGGCGCGCTGTTGGCTGAGCCGCGCGGGGGGTTTGTATTAGGGTTGATGTAAATCAAGGTATTAGCAACAGTGCCTGCGCTAACGTGACGGGTAAGATGTTTCTTCATTGTAAAAATATGGCGACGAAAAAGTAGTCGCATTGCAAGAAAAAAGAGTTGAGATCGCTGCGGGAAAGGGTTACATATAACGCAAAAATGCGAGCTGAGTCGCAAAATGCCGTGAAATAACACCGCACGGCGCGCCAAAAAGTGGCACGGCATCGGCAAGCACGGGGTCAGGTTAATGGCTTGCGGCAAAATTTACATTTAAATAACATTTGTGCGCAGCAGAGTCGGGAGTCAACGGCTATAACTTAGTAACCCTGTCAGGTAAAAGTGTTTCACCTTTTCAAACTAGGGATTTCATGTGGAGAGTATCCAACTTTCGGTAGTGCATCGCTTGCCGCAAAGTTATCGTTGGCTATCCGGTTTCACCGGCGTGAAGGTCGAACCGATTCCGTTTAACGGAATAGACGAAGATAACAACCTGATTGGGCTGAAGTTGCTCAGCCATGAAGGAGCCGAGGCCTGGCAGGTCATGCAACAGCTCAATCTGTCGTTGCAGGAGATTCAGGTCGACTGTGCGATCGTCGAATGGGAAGGGGAACCTTGCCTGTTCGTGCAGCGCAGCGACGAGAGCGCCACCATGTGCCGCCTGAAAAACGTCGGTGCCGCGATCGCCGAACCGCTCAGCGCGCAATACCCCTTCTGAATTCGCCGCTAATCCGCCAACTGCAGCAGTTGACGGGTATAGTCGGCCGCGGGCGCCGCGAAAATCGCCCGGCAGTCTCCCTGTTCAACCACTTCCCCCTGTCGCAGTACGATGACCTGGTGACATAGCGAACGCACCACCTGCAGGTCATGGCTGATGAACAGATATGCCAACCGATGGCGTTGCTGCAGCGATTTCAGCAGCGTCAGGATCTGCGCCTGCACCGATTTATCCAGTGAAGAGGTCGGCTCGTCGAGGATCAGCAGCTGCGGCTGCAGGATCAGCGCGCGCGCGATGGCGATGCGCTGGCGTTGGCCGCCGGAGAACTCGGTGGGATAGCGGTGGCGAAGCTGCGGATCCAGGCCGACTTCCCGCAACACCTCGATCACGCGTTGTTCCCGCTGCTCGGGGCTAAGTCGCTGGTGCACCTCCAGCCCCTCGGCGATGATCTGCTGCACGCTCAGGCGCGGATTCAGTGCGGAATAAGGATCCTGGAAGACGATTTGCATTCGGCTGCGGTAGGGCAGCATCTGTTTCATCGTGAGCGGGTGCAGCGGTTCGCCGTCGAACCAGATGGCGCCCTGCGAGGCCAGCAGACGCAATAGCGCAAGCCCGGTGGTGCTTTTACCCGAGCCGGATTCTCCTACCAGCCCGACGCTTTCCCCGGCGCGCAGCTCGAAACTCAATGATTTCAATGCATAATGATAATCCACCGTGCGGCGCAGCAGGCCACGCCGAATGGGGAAGCGCACCTGCAGATCTTCCACCTTGAGCAGCGGCCGCTCGTCACCGGAGCGCGCGTTGGCCGCGGCAGACAACGGCAGCGGCTCACCGACGTCTTCGGCGGCCAGCAGCTGCTGCGTGTAGGGATGCTGCGGCCGGCTGAACAGCTGCGCGCGGCCGTTTTGCTCTACGCAGCGCCCCTGGCGCATCACCGCCACGTTGTCCGCCAGGCGGCGCACGATATTCAGATTATGGGTGATGAACAGCAACCCCATGCCCATCTCTTGCTTCAGCTCTTGCAGCAGCGTCAGGATCTGCGCCTGGATAGTCACGTCGAGCGCGGTGGTGGGCTCGTCGGCGATCAGCAGTTTCGGGCGGGTCAACACCGCCATGGCGATCATCACCCGCTGGCGTTCGCCGCCGGACAGCTGATGCGGGTAATCCTGCAGCCGGCTCTTGGCCTGACGGATGCCGACGCGCTCCAGGCATTCGACGATCTCTGCGCGCGCGGCTTCGCGCCGCAGGCCGCGGTGCAGCATCAGCACTTCCGCCAGTTGCTTCTCGATGGTGTGCAGCGGATTGAGCGACACCATCGGTTCCTGAAAGATCATCGCGATCTGATTGCCGCGCACCTTGCGCAGTGCCGCTTCCGGCGCATGCAACAACGACTCGCCGTTGAACAGAATATCGCCGGCAGGGTAAACCACCGGCGGCGCGGGCAGCAGACGCAGTATCGACAGGGCGGTGACGCTTTTGCCGGAGCCGGATTCCCCTACCAGCGCCAGCGTTTCCGCCGGCGCTATTTGCAGCGAGAGTTCGTTGACCACCGGCGTGACGGTGTCGCCCTGGCGGAAGGCGATGCTGAGATCCTGAATAGCGAGCAAAGGAGTGGCCATATCAATGCGCCTTGCTGGGGTCAAAGGCGTCGCGCACCGCTTCGCCGATAAAGATTAATAACGACAGCAGCACTGCCAATACCAGGAAGGCGGTGATGCCGAGCCACGGCGCCTGCAGATTGTTTTTGCCTTGCAGCAGCAATTCGCCGAGCGACGGCGAGCCTATCGGCAGACCGAAACCGAGGAAATCGAGCGACGTCAGGGTGGTGATCGAGCCGCAGAGGATAAACGGCAGGAAGGTCAGCGTCGCCACCATGGCGTTGGGCAGCATATGGCGGGACATGATTACCCGATCCGGCACGCCCATGGCGCGCGCGGCGCGGATATAGTCAAAATTGCGGGTGCGCAGGAATTCGGCGCGCACCACGCCCACCAGGCTCATCCAGCCGAACAGGATGGTGATGCCGAGCAGCCACCAGAAATTGGGCTGGACGATGCTCGACAGCAGAATGATCAGAAACAGCGTCGGCATGCCCGACCACACTTCGATAAAGCGTTGCCCCCACAGATCGAAACGCCCGCCGTAATACCCCTGCGTCGCGCCGACGCACACGCCGATCAGGCTGGAAAACAGCGTCAGCGCCAGGCCGAAAAGCATCGAAATGCGAAAACCGTACAGCACCCGGGCCAGCACGTCGCCGCCGTTGCTGTCGGTGCCCAGCAGGTTGTGCCGCGAAGGCGGCGAAGGGAAGGGCACCTCGGTGGCGAAGTTGATGGTGTCGTAACTGAAGCGGATCGGTGCCCAGACCGCCCAGCCGTGCCGTTCGATCTGCCGCTGCACGAACGGATCCTGATAGTCGGCTTCGGTATTCAGTTCGCCGCCGAAGGTGGTTTCGCTGTAGCTAATCATAAACGGCAGGTACAACCGGCCTTCATAACGCACCAACAGCGGTTTGTCGTTGGCGATCAGATCGGCGGCCAGGCTCAGGGTGAATAGCACCAAAAAGATCCACAGCGACCAGTAGCCGCGGCGGTTGCGGCGAAAACGCGCCCAGCGCGCCTGGTTGATCGGGCTAAGGCGGCTCATTGGCGGGCCTCGAAGTCAATGCGCGGATCGACCAGGGTGTAGGTGATATCGCTGAGGATATTCAACAGCAGGCCGATCAGGGTGAAGATATACAGCGTGCCGAACATCACCGGGTAGTCGCGCTGCAGCGTGGCGTCGTAACCCAGCAGCCCCAGGCCGTTGAGCGAGAACATCACCTCAATCAGCAGTGAGCCGGTGAAGAACATGCTGATAAAGGTGGCTGGAAAACCGGCGATCACCAGCAGCATGGCGTTGCGGAACACGTGGCGGTACAAGATTTTTTTCTCGTCCAGCCCTTTGGCACGGGCGGTGATGACGTACTGTTTGCGGATCTCGTCGAGGAACGCGTTTTTGGTCAGCATGGTCAGGGTGGCGAAGCCGCCGATCACCGTCGCCAGCACCGGCAGGGTGATATGCCACAGATAGTCGGCGATCTTCGCCGGCCATGAGAGGGTGTCGAAGTTGCTCGATACCAGGCCGCGCAGCGGGAACCAGTCCAGGTAGCTGCCGCCGGCGAACAGCACGATCATCAGAATGGCGAACAGAAAAGCCGGAATGGCGTAGCCGATGATAATCAGCGTGCTGCTCCAGGTATCGAACGCGCTGCCGTTGTGGACGGCCTTGCGGATGCCGAGCGGGATCGACACCAGATAGATGATCAGCGTGCTCCAGAGGCCCAACGTGATGGAGACCGGCAGGCTCTGGCCGATCAGCTGCATCACCGAAGCGCCGCGAAACAGGCTGTCGCCGAAGTCGAAGCGCATATAGTTCCACAGCATGGTGAAGTAGCGCTCGTGCAGCGGTTTGTCGAAACCGTAACGTTGGGTGATCTCGGCGATCACCTCCGGATCCAGGCCGCGCGAACCGCGATATTGGCCGTCGCCAGCCGCGATGCCCGTCCGGGCGTGGCCCAGGCCTTCGCCGACACCGCCGCTGCCAAACCCGCTGCCGTGCCCGAGCTCGATGGCGGCGATGGCCTGATCGACCGGACCGCCGGGGGCGATTTGCACGATAAAAAAGTTGATGGTGATGATCGCCCACAGCGTGGGGATCACCAATAACAGTCTGCGTATCAGATAGGCCGCCATTCCGACTCCTTATTGCCGCTGAGCCGGTAAGCGCGCCGCCTTGTTGACGTCGTACCACCAGTTGTCGAAGCCGATCGCATAGGCCGGGCGAATCGACGGCGTGGAGAATTTGTCCCAATAGGCGTAGCGGTCGTGGTTGGAGTACCACATCGGCAGCATGTAGTTGTTCCAGGTCAGCACCCGGTCCAGCGCGCGGCCGAGCGGCAAGAGGGCTTTTTCGTCGCCCTGATGGGCGGCGATTTGCCTGACCAGGCTGTCGACCGCCGGATCTTTGACGCCGGGGGTGTTATAGCTGGAATCAATGTACTGCGAATCCCACAGAATTTGCAGATCGGCGCTGGGGAACGGCATCGCCATATACACCGTCGACATCATGTCGAAATCGCGCTCGCGCATGCGGCGGGTGTACTGAGAGGCGTCAATCTCGCGGATTTGCATATCGATGCCCAACCGTTGCAGGTTGTGGCGGAACGGCAGCACGTACTGGAAGTTGCTGCCGCTCAGCAACATCAGTTCAAAGGTGAACGGCTGGCCGGTTTTGGCGTTGACCAGCTTTTGATTTTTGACCACCCAACCGGCTTCTTTCAGCAGTTGGGTCGCCTTCAGCAGGTTTTGTCGATCGTTGCCGCTACCGTCGGAGGAGGGCGGTTGGTAGATGCTGGTAAATACCTCCGGCGGTATCTGGCCCTTGAGCGGTGCCAGCAAGGCCAGTTCAGCGGCGTCCGGGTAGCCGCGGGCGGCGTAGGCGGTGTTTTGGAAATAGCTGTCGGCGCGCTGATAGGCGTTGTAATACAGCGCCTTGTTCATCCAGTTAAAATCGAAAGCCAGGCCGATCGCTTCCCGTATCCGACGATCGGCGAACAGCGGTTTTTGCAGATTGAACGCCAGCCAGCGGGTATTCTGCGCCGCCTGGTTGGTCTCGTCTTGCTTGATGATGTAGTTGCGCGCGAAGTTGCCGCCCTGATATTGGGTGGCCCAGCTTTTGGGCGACGGCTCGATGCGGAAATCGTAAGCGCCGGCCTTGAAGGCTTCCAGCGATACCTTATCGTCCAGGTAATAATCGTAACGAATGCTGTCGAAGTTGTAGCGGCCGCGGTTCACCGGCAGATTGGCGGCCCAGTAGTCGCGCACCCGCTGATAGATGATGTACTGGCCGAGGCGGTAATCGCCGATTTTATACGGGCCGCTGGCGAGCGGCGGGGTGCTGAGCGGTTCGTTGAGCTTATGGTTTTTCCAGAAGCTTTCCGGCAATACGCGCAGGCTGAGCAGACTGAGGATTTGCTCACGGTTCGCCTTAGGCAGCTCGATGCGCACCGTCAGCCGGGAAATGGCCTTGACCGTGACGCCTTTGTAATAGGAGCGAAACTGCGGCACGCCTTCGGCCATGAATTTATTGAAGGTAAAGGCCACGTCGGCGGCGGTGATCGGGCTGCCGTCCTGGAAGCGGGCGCGGGCGTTGATATCCAATTCCATCCAGCGCATGTCGGCCGGGAAACGGGCCGATTCGGCAATCAGCGGGTAATAGCTGCCGGGTTCGTCGTCGGAGTTGGTGAACAGCGTATCGTACAGCTCCATCGTGCGCTCGCCGGGCACGCCGCGGGTAGCGAAGCGGTTGAAGTTGTCGTAGGTGCCGATGGCCGCCAGCCGCACGTCGCCGCCCTTGGGCGCCGCCGGGTTGACGTAGTCGAAATGGCTGAAGTCGGTGGCGTATTTCGGTTCACCGAGAAGGGCGAAAGCGTAGCTTTCGTTGAGGGCTTCGGCCCGCAGACCGAAGCTCAGTGCCGAGAGCACCAGAGCAGCGAAAATGCGCACGGACATCAGACGGTAAGCTCCTGCTGTGGAATAAAGTACAGCCTGCGCCCAGCATAACATTCTTCGGGCGGGCGCAGGGTAAAGATGCTTAAAGATTAACTATTTTTTCCTGATAATCAAAGACCTGATGAGCATTGCAGTAAGCGACGAAATCATCGATGCTCAGCGGCTTGCTGAAGTAGTACCCCTGCATGAAGTTGACGCCGTGCTCTTGCAGGAACTGCATCTGCTCGGCGGTTTCCACGCCCTCGGCCACTGTCAGCATTTTCAGCTTTTTCGCCAGCGAGATCACCGCATCCAGCACCGGCGCGGTGACCGTATCCTGGCCGATGGTGTTGACGAAGCCACGGTCAATCTTCAGATAATCCATGGTGAAGCGCTCAAGATAGATCAACGCGCTGTGCCCGGTGCCAAAATCGTCCACTGCGATCTCGATGCCCTGTTTGTGCAGCCAGTCAAACTCCGCCAGCGCGCTCTCTTCTTCCACCATGCCGCGTTCGGTGATTTCAAACACCAGCGTAAAGTAATCGCCCGGCAGCTGCGTCAACAGTTCATACACGTCCTGGTGGAACGACGGCGCGCTGAGGTGGGCGGGGGAAATGTTGAGGCCAACTTTACCTCCCCGTGGCAGCGCTTTGGCGAGCTGTGGCACATCTTCGGCGATCAGCCTGAACAGGTGGCGGGTAAGCGGCACGATCAGCCCGTTGCTTTCGGCGTAGGGGATAAAGACATCGGGCGGAATACGGCCCTCGATCGGATGCTGCCAGCGGATCAGCGCTTCCAGCCCGCCGATGCTGTTGCTGTCGGTGTGGAACACCGGCTGGTATTCGATAAAGAACTCGTTGCGCTTGATGCCACGCAGCAGCGCGCGTTCCGGGCTTTGCCGCAGCAGCAGCATGTAGTAGCAGAGTACGCCGGTCATCAATGACAGCACCAAGCTGCCCAGCAGCGTCAGGCGAATGTCGTTGGGGGTCAGTTTCTCGTTGTAGAACAGGATGGTCAGCGGCAGATTGGGCAGCGTCAGGTTATCCGCCTTGCCCTTCGGCAGCTGATTGACCGGCATCAGGTTCGGGCTGAAAGTGGTCAGCGCGCGGTTGCCCATCACGATGGCGATGCCCGGCGCCTGTTCGTCGTGCGAGGTGAACAGCAGGTAGGGCATCAGATCGATGTCCAGCGTAGCGAGGATGCCGGTGGCCTTTTCGCCGGGATGCCGCAGCCAAACCGCAACCGCCGGTTTGTTTGGCACCATCGGCGTACCCTGCTGCAGCTTGAGATCCAGAGGCAGATCCCAGTCGATATCCTGGTAGATATTTTTCATCGGCAACATCATGTCGCCCGTGGCGGAGGAGCAATAGGCGTAACCGTCCTTCACCAACAGGAAGGTGCGCACGCCGCTGGTAAAGGCCGCCTGGTAGGTAATGTCCGACTGGCTGGAGAGGCAAGGCTTGTCCAGCAGCGGCATCATTTGCCGCATCACCGCCGTCAGATGCGAGATATAACCCAGCGTGAACTTTTGCGTGCGCGCTTCGACCTTATGTTGATATTGCGTGCGCTGGTGATTGATCAAAGAAAGCGTGACCGCGGTGAATAGCGTAAAAAATACCAGGGCGGCGACACCGCTTTTGGCCAGGCTGCGTTGTCGGTGAGACACGCTGCGGGCGAAAGCTCTTTTCAAGCCCATAACCGAGCCCTCTGCAACAGGGCGTCAGGCGTGTCACGCAGCCAGTTAATGGATTGTGCCAGCGGCTTTTTTTTCATTTTTGCCTTTTTATCCCGTACCAACCGGCGGCGCCGTTTAAATATGCGGCGTCGCCGACAGAAATATCATGCGCATAATATCAGCGGAAACGTTTTAAATAACGCCGGGGCGCCGTTGCCGTCATCTGACGATAATAGGCGAGTTTTTCCTCGACGGCGCGATTTCCTGCCAACAGTTTATCAAAATAACGACGTGCGGCAGTGTTAAGTGGGGAACGGTGACGATAAGGCAGGGATCAATCTTGATGATACCCGTTCGACAGCCCAAAAAAAACGCCGCCCGTGGGCGGCGCTTATCGCTCGTTTGGTATTCAGGATCTTCAGGGCGTTGCGCCGTCAGCCGTTGGTCAGCACCCGGCGCGCTTCTCGATAACGTTTATTCCAATAGTTATCGGTCAGCTTGGAAATCATGACCCCACTGCTGGTGGAGGCGTGAACGAACTGATCGTTGCCTAAATAGATGCCGACATGGCGCCCGGTAGAACCGGCGCGGAACAGCACCAAATCGCCGGCGCGCAGCTTGGTGCGCTGGATTTTCTTGCCGAGATCTTCCTGTTCATAGGTTGAACGCGGTAAATCCATGCCGAACTGTTCGCGGAAGGTGCGCTGCACAAACGCCGAGCAATCGATGCCGCGCTTGGTGTCACCGCCTAAGCGGTAGCGAACGCCTTTCCAGTCCGCGTACTGATCCATAATCTTTGACTTGACGTCAACGTTGCGGACCATCGCTTCGAATTCATCCTGAGAGGCTTGCAGTAAAAGACCGTCTTTGTCATTAACTGCACGCATCTCAGTTTGTGCGTTATTCAAGTTCGAAGTGTGAGTCGAGCTGCACGCTGACAGCATAACCGCAGCGGCAATTGCAGGGACTACCCGCAAAAAATATCTCAGAAACGGTTGAGATTTGACCATTGTTGTTGTTTTCCCTTGAAGTCCTTAACGACGAAAGTCGCTACCTGAAAAATGCCAAACGAAACGAGCCTAGTCCGCACCTGTTGCATCGACAACCAGTTACCGTTGAAAACGTGCGAGAACGCACATTTTTATCGGATTTCATACTGATTCGACTTAAACCAGGCACAAACGCATCTGAGATTACCGGAACCAATAGGGGATTGCGAGCCTTTTTCCCGTCTTTTTTATATGAATTTGTGATGTAACATAATGTAAATCTTCATATAAAAAACGCCAATTGTCCGATGTATGAATCTGGCGTGAAATCAGGTTGCAAAAGCGTTAACGAACGGCGGGGAAATTTTTGCGCGCGGCGAGGGGGAGAGGACGGGAGGCGGGCGCCTCCCGGAATGAGTCATAGACACAAATTATGGTTGGCCGGGGCGGTGCTTGCCGGGCAACAGGCGATTCAACCGATCGACGATCCAGTCGCTGCAAGGCGTCATCAGCACCCAGCTGGCGCCAACCAGCACTACGGACAATGAGCCGACGGCGATATCGGTAAACCAGTGGGCGCCAATCATCACGCGCGGCAATGAGAAGACCACCGTAATCAGCAGGGCGACGGCGAAGGCGCCGCGGCCGAAATAGCGCAGCATAAAGCAGGAAAAAATAATCAGCATCATGCCGTGGTCGCCGGGGAAGCTGTCGCCAGAAGCGTCCTTGGTGGGGATGCCGGTCAGCTCGCTGACGCGATGGATATTGTCAAAGGTCAGGGTGGGGCTTGGATGTTTCACCGGCAGCAGGTGGCCAAGCTGGTTCAGCACCACGGCGGTCAGCAGCATCACCACGCCGGTGATCACCAGGCGGCGGCGGCCGGCGGCGTCCTGCTTCAGATAAAAGTACAGATACAGCAGCCCCATGGCGAGCAGCGAGATCGCGTCGAACGCGCGGTTGTTGGTGATGGCGACCAGATGCAAAAACGCCGGGTCGGTGGCCAGATGGCGGTTAAAGAAGAAGAAGATCGCCGAATCCAGGGTAAACCAGCCGCCGTGATTGGCCGGCAGGAACCAGGACAGAAACAGCGCAACGCCCAGTAAATTGAAGAAGAGAATGAAGGGTAAATTGCGGCGTGTCATGACATAACCTGTTGGAAAAATGAAAACGAAATAAAACCCGGCTACCCTGCGGCAACCGGGGGGCAACGGTACGGGGTCTAACTTAAACGAATCTTAAACAAGGCGGATTGCAGGGCATTCCAATCGGCATTTTCGCTGTGGATAAGCTCAATTCGGCTGTCGAGCGGCGCGACCGGGCGGGTTTCGATGTTGAGATCCTGCCCCTGACGATTGATCAGCAATGTGCCTTCGGGGATGCGCACCACGCCTTTGGCGCGTTCGACCGGCGCGAGTCGCACCCATTCCATGAAACCGACGGTGTCGAACCGGGTATCGCCGTCAAAAATCCAGCCGCAGCTGGTGAAGCCTTGCCCTTCATTCAACGCTCGCCGCCAGCGGGCGTGCTCCGGCAGCCGCAGCGCCGCCAGCCCCTGCTTTTTCGCCTGACCATGATGATGCTGTGCGTCCGGCAATTCTGTACGATTCGTGCGCGGAAGTGACAACAGCGCGACATCCGTTTCGCCTTGCGCGATGGCGTAGCAGGGCCGCTGCAGCGGGTCTTGCGCCCTCCAGGCCTCCAGCGCCCGCCTGTCTTCCGGCTGATAGGTGTCGCTTTTGCTGGCCAAAATAACGTCGGCCGCGGCCAGCTGATCGCGGAAGTTTTCGTTGTCGCGGTAGCGGGGCTGGCTGAGCTGGCGGGCATCCAGCAGGCACAGGGTGGCCTGCAGATCGATCCAGCCGGCATAACTCTCCTGGGTCAGCAGCGACAGGATTTGTTTCGGATGCCCGAGCCCGGTCGGCTCGATCAGCAGCCGGTCCGGTTTGGCCTGCTGCAACAGCATATTCAAGCCCACCTGCATCGGCAGGCCGTTGACGCAGCACATGCAGCCACCGGGGATCTCTTTGAGCACCGCGCCGCTGTCCGCCAGCAGCGCGCCGTCGATGCCAATCTCGCCGAATTCATTGACCAATACCGCCCAGCGTTCATGTTCGGGTTTATGAGCCAGCAAATGGCGGATAGTGGTGGTTTTACCGCTGCCGAGGAAACCGGTAATCAAATTGGTTTTGGTCATTAATCATTCCTGGCGCAAAAATTAACCTGCTTAATAAATGAGTTACGCAGCCGTATCGGTGAAACGACCGCGATTTAATTTGTGCTCTATCTCGCAAATTTTGCACGTCACCCTGCGCTTTTCAACCGATAAAATCCACCTTTCTTTGCAAGAAAATTCTTAGATAAAACCCTGTATTAGATACGGTTAACTTTTGTTAGTAGCTTGTTTTTACATTGTTAATGACGCGATTAACGATCAAATCCTGTCCCTTTCCTTGCGATTATTCCTAACAAGATCCTCTATGGTTAAATTGGCTTAACTAAAAATGAGGTTGCCATGAATACCTTTCGGTTATTTTTGATCGTAGGAATGTTGTTTTCATGGACGGCAGTGAGTCATGCAGGCGTGGCCGGTGGGGTAATTCGCTTCGTCGGTTCTATCGTTGAAAGTCCTTGCACGGTCAAGATTGCAGATTCTAAGGCGAATACGCAATGTTACCGCAACGGCCAGCGTTATCAGGCCCAGCAAGCGTTGTCAGGTTTTGATGCTACACGCAAAGAACTTCCGCTAAATCTAGGCACAACCGAAATGAAGTGGGTGGACCAACAGAAGAAACTCGCTGTTATGACGGTCGTTTATCGTTAAGTCGTTCCGCCATGCCGGCGTAACGTTACGCCGGCATGGTTATTCTCGGCCCTGCAGGCTCCTCACCGCATCACCCACTCCTTCACCGTTTCACGCGCGCCGCGATCGCGCAGCGATAAATAGGCTTGCGTCACCGCGTCGGTAAATGCCGCATGCGCCGCCAGCGCTTCGCCGAATACCGATTTCAACGCCAACAGCGCCGCTACGCGCCGCCGATCGTCCGGCGTTGCGGCGATCGTCTGCTTCAGCACGTCTGCCAGCGGATCGCGAATGTCGATCGGCTCACCGGCGTCATCGACGCCGCCGACGTAACGCATCCAGCCCGCCACGCCCAGCGCCAGCCCGCTATAGTCGCCACCGTGCCGCAGATGCCAGCGCACGGCGTCCAGCAGGCGCTGCGGCAGCTTTTGCGTGCCGTCCATGGCGATCTGCCAGGTGAGGTGTTGCAGCGCCGGATTGCTGAAGCGCGCGATGAGCTGCGCGGCGTAGTCGGGCAGGCTGATGCCGGTGACGCTCAGCGTCGGCGCCTGTTCGTCCAGCATCAACCGCAGGGCGGCGCGGCGGTAGTGCTCATCCGCCATGCACTCGTTGATATAGCGGTAGCCGCCCAGGTAGCCTAAGTAAGCCAGGAACGAGTGGCTGCCGTTCAGCATGCGCAGTTTCATGTGTTCAAACGGCAGCACATCGCTGACCAACTGGGCGCCGGCCAGCTCCCACGCCGGGCGTCCGGCGGTGAAGTTGTCTTCCACTACCCATTGAATGAAGGGCTCACAGGCGATGGCGCATTCGTCGCGCACGCCGCCCAGCGCGGCGGCGATCTCATCCAGCGTGGCCGGCGTGGCGGCCGGCACGATGCGATCCACCATGGTGCAGGGGAAGGTGGCGGCGGTGGCGATCCAGTCGGCGAGCGACGGATCCCGCGCCTGCGCCAGATCGAGCACCGCCCGGCGCAACACGTGGCCGTTCTCCGGAATATTGTCGCAGGAAAGCAGGGAGAAGGCGGGCAGGCCGCGTTCGCGCCGCAACCGCAGCGCTTCCACCAAAATGCCGGGCGCGGTCTGCGGCTGATGCGGCCACGCCAGATCGGCGACGATCCCCGAATGCTGTCGATCCAACCGTCCGCTGCCGGGTTCGATGCAGTAGCCTTTTTCGGTGATGGTCATCGAGACGATCGCCACCTGCGGTTCGGCCAGCTTCTCCAGCACCGCGGCGATGCCCTCCAGCTTGCGGTGCAGGCTCTCATGCACCGCGCCGACCACGATGGCCTGATGGCCGTCCGCGCCTTTCTCCAGCACGCTGTACAGATGATCCTGTTGCCGCAGCGCCTCAAACAGCGGCACGCCGCCGGAAAGACTGATCTCGCAAATGCCCCAGTCGCCGCCGTGGGCGTTCAGCACCCGATCGGTCAGCAGCGCCTGATGCGCGCGGTGGAACGCGCCGAAGCCAAGGTGCACGATGCGGCTGCGCAGGGCCCGGCGGTCATAGCCCGGCTGCCGGGCGGCGCCGGGCAGCGGGGTGTTGGCGATCGTTTTCATCTCATCTCCAAAGCGTGTAAGACAGCTGGCGGGCCACTTGCGCCAAGTTAGCAGACCAGTTTTCTGCTACATAGACAGGGTGGCGCCGGCGATAAAAAACTGCGACCAGTGTAAGGATGTCGGCCGGTTAAAGGAATTGGTCAGTCCAAAATAAGCCAGAAGCGTGAAGTGGATCAACCAATGAGGGGTTCGGTTTTGACAGCGCGTGGCGAAAGAGTAAGTTAAAGATAACTGACATCTAAATTAAACTGGTATAACAGCATTGCGGTGCGAGACAGGCATAAGGACAATACATGGAACAAACATGGCGTTGGTATGGCCCGAACGATCCGGTTTCTTTGGACGACGTGCGTCAGGCCGGGGCGACCGGGGTGGTGACGGCGCTGCATCATATCGCGAACGGCGAAGTCTGGCCGATCGATGAGATCCGCGCGCGCCAGACGTTACTGGCGGAAAAAGGACTGGTGTGGTCGGTGGTCGAGAGCGTGCCGGTACATGAGGAAATCAAAACTCACAGCGGTGACTGGCAGCGGCATATCGCCCATTACCAGCAGACGCTGCGCAACCTGGCGGCCTGCGGCATCGATACCGTCTGCTACAACTTCATGCCGATCCTCGACTGGACGCGCACCGATCTGGCCTATTCGCTGCCGGACGGCGCCAAAGCGCTGCGTTTCGATCAGATCGCCTTCGCCGCGTTCGAGCTGCATATCCTGCAGCGCGCCGGCGCCGAGGCCGACTATACGCCGCAAGAGCGCAGTCAGGCGGCAGCCTATTTCGCCGCCATGAGCGAGGAGGAGAAAGCCACGCTGACGGGCAATATCATCGCCGGGCTGCCTGGGGCGGAAGAAGGTTATACGCTGGAGCAGTTCCGCCGCCGCCTGGCGGAATACGACGGCATCGACAAGGCGCAGCTGCGCGAAAACATGGCGGCCTTTCTGCGCGCCATCGTGCCGGTGGCGGAAGAGGCCGGCATCCGGCTGGCGGTGCATCCCGACGATCCGCCGCGGCCGATCCTCGGCCTGCCGCGCATCGTCTCCACGATTGAAGACATGCAGTGGCTGAAGCAGACCGTCGACAGCATTCATAACGGCTTCACCCTGTGCACCGGTTCCTACGGCGTGCGCGCCGACAACGATCTGGTGCGGATGATTGAAACCTTCGGCGATCGCATTCACTTTACCCACCTGCGCGCCACCTGCCGCGAGGAGAACCCGAAAAGCTTCCACGAGGGGGCGCATCTGCAGGGCGATGTGGACATGGTGGCGGTGATCGAAGCGATCCTGACCGAAGAACTGCGTCGGCAGCGGGCGGGCGATCGGCGGCCGATCCCGATGCGCCCCGATCATGGGCATCAGATGCTGGACGATTTGAAAAAGAAAACCAATCCGGGCTATTCGGCCATCGGGCGGTTGAAAGGGCTGGCGGAGCTGCGCGGCGTCGAGCTGGCGCTCAAGCGGCGCTTTTTCCCGGAATTGCCGTAGCGGAAAATGAAACGGGGCCGAGCATCGGCCCCGCTGGCGCGACTAGTCGGCGCGGCTCATGTAGCGGCGTTCGGCGATATGAATGCGGATCTTGTCGCCGGCGCTGAGGTATTCCGGCACATGGATCACCAGACCGGTCGCCATGGTGGCCGGTTTGTTGCGGGCGCTGGCGGAAGCGCCTTTGATGCCCGGCGCGGTCTCGACGATTTCCATATCCACGGTCTGCGGCAGCTCCAGCGCCAGCACCTGGCCATCCAGCGTCAGCACCTGCATGCCCGGCAGGCCGCCTTCCGGAATGAACAGCAGCTCGTCTTCGATCTGGTCTTTCTTGAAGATGTACGGCGTGTAATCTTCGTCATCCATGAACACGTATTCTTCGCCGTCGATATAGGAGAAGTTCACCTTGCGGCGCGACAGGGAAATGGTGTCCAGGATATCGTCGCCCTTGAAGCGTTCTTCCACTTTCAGGCCGGTGCGCACGTCGGAGAAGCGCATTTTGTACAGGGTGCTGGCGCCGCGGGCGCTCGGGCTCTGCACGTCGATATCTTTTACCAGCAGCAGCTTGCCGTTGTAGCTGATCGCCATGCCGCGCTTAATTTCGTTAGCTCTTGCCATTTCAATTCATCCGCAATGAAGAGTATTAGAGAAGTTGCGACAAGGTACTCGCGCCGCCGATTTCAGGCAATAGCCCGGCGTAAAAACAGTGCGGGAAAGGGAGAGCAGGCGCTCTCCCTTCGAGGATTACCGGAAGACCGGCAGCAGGCCGAACAGCGACAGAATATGTGCGGCGGCGTTGATCAAGCCGAACAGGATGACGAACAGGATCACGCCGTTGCCGCCCGGTGCGCGGTAACCGGCCTGCGGATAGCGGCGGCGGCTGGCGCGCGCCATCAGCGCCGGCACGATCACCGCCCAGATGGTGGCCGCCAGCCCGGCGAAGCCGATGGCGTACAGGAAACCGTTCGGGAACAGCAGCGCGGCCAGGGTCGGCGGCACAAAGGTCACCAGCGCGGTCTTGCTGCGCCCGACGGCGTCGTCCTTGAACTTGCAGAAGTCCGCCAGGTAGTCGAACAGGCCCAGCGACACGCCGAGGAACGAGCTGGCCAGCGCCATATAAGAGAAGGCGTTCAGCAGTTGGCTGACGGTCTGGCTGCTGGAGACGTTGCCCATTTGCTTGAGCAGGCTGCCGATATTGCCGCCCTCGGCGATCACCTGCTTAAAGGCGTCGCGCGCGATATTGCCCTGAATCACATACTGCCACAGGATGTAGATAGCCAATGCCAGCAGGGTGCCGTACACCAGGCTGCGCACCACGGAGCCGCTGTCCTTGTGGTAGTACTTCACCAGCCCGGGAATGTTGCCGTGGTAGCCGAACGAGGTCAGCAGGTAAGGCAACGCCGCCAGGGCGTAAGGCAGATAGCTGGCCTGGTCATCGCCGGTGTTGAACAGCACCGCGGGCTGCACGTGGGTAAACATGTCGCCCACCGACATCACGAAGGTGATCACCATACCGCCGATCAGAATGGTGCTCAGGCGGTCGACCGCGCGGGTGGAGAGCCAGACGATAAACGCCACGACCAGCGCGAACACCAGGCCGGCGGTGGTCTGGCCGACGCCGACGATGCCCTCCAGCGTGTGCGCGATGATCGAGCCGCCGGCGGAGATATAGGCGTAGGTCAGGATGTACAGCACGAACGCCACCGACAGGCCGTTCACGGCGTTCCAGCCTTTGCCCAGCAGATCCTTGACCATGGTGTTGAAGCTGGCGCCGCTCGGGTAGTGCAGCGTGGCTTCGAGGATCATCAGGCCGGAAAGCAGCATGCAGGCCCAGGTATACACCAGCAGCGCGACGGAGCCGCTGAACCAGACACCGGAAGTGACGATCGGAATGGAAAACATGCCGGCGCCAACGGCGGTTCCGGCAATGATCATCGCGCCGCCGAGGACGGAAGGGCGGGCCAGCTTCTGGATGGTGTCCGTAGACATGCGTGCTCCTGAGGGAAGAGGTTCTTTTGTACTAGCTCAATGGTACATGTGTGTATGGCGCATGTAAAGCGTGGGAATTGCACGCTTCACGCGTTTTTGTCTTTAAATTGCGGCTTTTTGGGCGTTTATTCGCCATGCGGTGAATCGGCCGGGGTAAGAGGGTTGCGGGACGAGTGTAAAGATCGCCAAGGCGCAGGGATTCTGCTGGCGGCCACCGCGCGCGGCTGCTATTGTCGCGCTTCTTTTCCCCAGCCCGCCAGGAGTAGCGCTGATGGACTGTCGCAGCGACTGCGGCGCCTGCTGTATCGCGCCGTCAATATCCAGCCCGATCCCCGGCATGCCGAACGGCAAGCCCGCCAATACCCGCTGCATTCATCTGGATGAACGGCTGCGCTGCGGCCTGTTTCATTCGCCGTTGCGGCCGAAGGTGTGCGGCAGCCTGCAGCCGAGCCGCGACATGTGCCACGATCACCGCGATCAGGCGCTGATTTATCTCGCCAGGCTGGAAGCGGACACCGCGCCTTAAGCGTCTTTCAACCGCCACAGACACAGCGTCGCGCCTGCCGCCATCGCCAGCGCGGCGTAAAACACCGCATGGTAGCTCCAGATTTCCGCCACCGCGCCGGCGAGGGCGCCGGCGATGATCCAACCCACCCGAATGGTATTGGTGAACAGCGTGGTGGCCGTGCCGGCCTGACCGGGCATCAAATCCTGGAAATAGAGCATGCCTATCCCCGCCAGCACGCCGATAAACGCCGCATTCAGCAGCTGCAGAGCGATGAGTTGCCCACTGCCGGTGATAAGCAGCAGACCAGCGTAGAACAGCACGCCGGCGGCCGCCGCCACGCGCATCAGGAAACGCTTGCCGCAGCGTTTCGCCGCCAGCCCGGCGAGCAGCATGATGGGGATCTCCAGCCCGGCGGCGGCGCCCATCAATATCCCGGCCAGCCGCTCCGGCAGCCGCAGTTCGTGCACTACATACAGCGGCATAGTGATCAGGTACATGCTGTTGGCGGTCCACATCAGGGTGCAGGCGGCGAACAGCAGCAGCGCATCGCGGCGATGCTGCCGCGGCGCGGCCAGCGGGGCGCCCGTCGCCACGGCTTTCGGCATCGAAGGCAACCGCTGCCACACCAGCAGGCCGCACAACACAAAGGCCGCCGCGCCCGCCAGATACAGGGTCTTGAAGCCGAATCCCAGCGCCAGCGCGAAGGCGATCGGCGGGCCGATTACCCAGGCGAGCGAGACCTGGGCGCGCATGATAGAGGTGAACATCACCGCCTCGCGCCCGGTGCGATCGGCGTGTTCGCGCGCCAGCGCGAACATTTGCGGGTTAGCGGTGGAGCCGAAGCTGGTGAGCAGCACGCCGACGAGCAGCAGCAGGTAATAGTTGCGGCTCCAGGCGAACAGGGTGAACCCCAACGCGCCCAGCATGCAGCAGAGGAAGATCAGTGATTTGCGGTCGCCTTTTTTATCCGAACGGCCGGCGAGAAACTGGCTGACCAGAATGCCGATCACCGCGCTGCCGGTAAAGAACAACCCAACCAGCGCCGGCCGCACCTTGACTTCGGTTTCCAGAAACAGGCTCAGCGTCGGGGTTTGCAACGCGCCGGCGATACCGGTCAGGAAGGCCACCGCCAAAAAGGCCAGCGAAGTGAGATCGGGCGTGCGTCGCGTTACTGCGGATGAAGTCGGCATGGCGGTTGATAATTCGTCGAAAAAGGGAGGTCGCGCGCATCATACGCCCGTTGAAAAGAAACGCAAACCGCTATCCCTCGGCGCAGAGTCAGCGACTCTGTCGCGCGGCGACGAGGAAAACAGGGGCGCGCCGCGCCCCCTTGCTTGCCGGTAAATCAGGCGCCTTGCGGCACCGCGTGTGCGGTATTTTTCAGCGCCGGCCCCTGATATTTCTCGATCTGCAGCTGCGCCATCTGCCCGCAGTTGCCCTGCGCCAGGCTGGAAGAGCCGATGTCGAAGGTCAGGCAGTTGACGTTGCCGTTCTTGCACAGCGAGCCGGGCTGCGCCGGATCGGCCGGATCGAACCAGGCGCCTTCGCTGATGCGCACCACGCCGGGCCGCACGTCTTCGCTGACCACCGCCCCCACCAGGATCTGGCCGCGATCGTTAAACGCCCGCACCAGATCGCCGCCGGTGATGCCGCGCGGCTGCGCGTCCTGCGGGTGGATCAGGATCGCCTCACGATCCGCCACCGCGTATTTCTTGCGCAGCGGCGTATTGTCGAGCTGGGAATGCAGCCGATTGGTCGGGTGCGCGGTATTGAGCGACAGCGGATACTTGGCCGCTTCCGGCCCGCGATACCACTCGTGCGGCGGCATCCAGGTCGGGATGCCGGGGCAATCCGCATAATGCATTTTGGCGATGGCGTCGGAGTAGATTTCGATCTTGCCCGACGGCGTGCCCAGCGGGTTAAGCAGCGGGTTGTCGCGATAGTCGGCAAAGCGCACCCACTGCTTATTGGCCTCCGGCACCGGGAAACGCACGTAGTTGTTGGATTGCCAGAACATGTCGAACGGCGGCAGCGCCACCCGCGCGGCGCGCGCCTGGTTTTTCATGTCGTCGTACATGCCTTTCAGCCACTGGGTTTCGTCCTTGCCTTCGGTAAAGGCTTCCTGCACGCCCAGCCTGGCCGCCATCGCCGAGAAGATGTCGAAGTCGCTGCGCGATTCGTGCTGCGGCGGCACGCATTGATGCATCGGGAACACGTAGAGCTGCGAATAGTCGCCGCCCATTTCCAGATCGTTGCGCTCGTAGCTGGTGGTGGCCGGCAGCACGATATCGGCATGCTTGGCGGTGGCGGTCCAGTAAGGCTCGTTGACCACGATGGTGTCCGGCCGCTGCCAGGCTTTGACCAGGTTATTGGTGTCCTGATGCTGGTGGAAGGTGTTGCCGCCCGCCACATACACCATTTTCACCTCGGGGTAGGTGACCTTGGCGCCGTTGAAGTCGATGGTTTTGCCCGGATTGCTCAGGCATTCGGCGATGCGCGCCACCGGGATCGGCGCCGGCGAGTTCTTCGGCGCATTGCCGGCGGAGATGCCGGCGATGATGCCGCCCTTGGCGGTCGGGCTGCCGCCGGACGAATAGTGGTAGCTGAAGCCGAAGCCGCCGCCCGGCAGGCCGATTTGGCCGAGCATCGCCGCCACCGTCACCAACAGCCAGTGCTGCTGTTCGCCGTGGTGCTGACGCTGAATGCCCCAGCCGCCCATGATCATGGTGCGGCTCTTCGCCATCTCGCGCGCCAACGCGCGCAGCGTGTCGGCATCGACGCCGCTGATGTCGGCCGCCCATTCGGCGGTTTTCGCCACGCCGTCGTTCTCGCCCAGCAGGTAGGCCTGGAACTTGTCGAAGCCGACGGTATAGGTTTTCAGGAAGTCCGGGTTATGCAGCTTCTCGGTCAGCAGCGTGTGGGCGATGCCGATCAGCATGGCGCCGTCGGTGTAAGGGCGCGGGGCGATCCACTGCGCATTGACGAACTTGGCGCTGTCATTGTGCACTGGATCGATGCTGATCACTCGGGTGCCTTTCTTCTTCAGCGCTTCGAAGCCGGTCTGGCCGACGTGATCCGGCACGTTCCAACTGTTCTTCAGCGTGACCATCGGGTTGCAGCCCCACAGGATCACCAACTCGCTGTTCTCGATCACGTTCGGCCAGGCGGTCTGCTGTTCGTAGACCTCCATCGAACCGACCACGTGCGACATGATCACCTGCGCCGCGCCGGTGGAGTAGTCGCCGGCGTAGCCGAGGAAACCACCGGTCAGGTTCATCAGGCGCTGCAGCAGCGTGCGGCTGTTGTGCAGCATGCCGACGCTTTTCCAGCCGTAGGAACCGGCGTAGATCGACTGCGGGCCGTGATCTTTCTGCAGGCGAACGATCTCATTGCACACCAGCTCGGTCGCTTTGTCCCAGCTGACGCGCACCCACTCATCGCGGCCGCGCAGCTCGGTGCGGCTGCCGGGGCCGCCTTCCAGCCAGCTTTTGCGCACCATCGGGTATTTGATGCGGTTCTCGGCGTGCACCTGATAAGGCGCCATGGTGATCAGCTCATTGGGATACGGATCGTCCTGCACCGGCTGCACGCCGACCATCTTGCCGTCCTGCACGATGGCCTCAAACGCGCCCCAGTGGGCGCCGGTCAGGATGCCTTTTTGCGCCTGACGCAAGACGATGAACTGCGGCAGCGCTTCGCTGATGGCCTGCGCCAGTGCCGCTTTGGGCCATAAGCCCGCCAGCAGCGGGGCGGCGGTCAGCGCGGCGGCGCCGGTCAGGAAGCGGCGGCGGCTCATTTTTAACGGTTGTTGGTTGCTCATTGCGCTTCTCCCTTAAAGCTTGGCCGGTGCGGCAGGTGGCATGTCGCTGGCGTGTTTTTGTACGTATTGCGTCAGCACGCGCAGCTGTTCCTGCGTCAGCGAGGTGCGCGGCGCCATGCCTTTGATGACGCCGATCCATTGGTTGGCGTTGAAGCGATCGAGCGCGGTCAGCCCGTGGCAGCCGGTGCAGTTGGCCGACATCATGTCCGCGGCGTAACGCCAGATTTTTTGCTGATCGTCGATCAGCTGCTTGCGCGGCAGCCACACCTGCAAAGAAACCTGATGCCAGACCAGGCCGGTTTCCGCATCGGTCTGAGTCGACGCGGTCTTCAGCTGTTGGCGCGCGTCCTCACCCAGCAGCACGCTGAGGATGCGCTTGCCCTGCGCGGCGTAAAACACTTCGCTGACGCCGTCTTGCTGCCAGCCGCTCACGGTGGCCAGCACCTTGTCGCCCTCCTGTTTCACCACCTGCACTTCGGTGGACGGCATCAGGTTGCCGGCGTTATGGCTGTCGTCCGCGCCGAGGAAGAACGGTTCGGTGGCGATGGTGTAGAGGGTGGTGGCGCCCGGGGCGGTCAACGCCGCGGCCTTCGCCAGCTCGGCGGCGCCGGCCTGGGTTTCGCCGCTCATGTCCGGCAGGATGTGGGCCACGCCCTTGTGGCAGTCGATGCAGGTTTCGCCCTGTTTGATCGCCACCGGGTGTTGCAGGCGCGCCTCAGGGCGCTGGGCGGTGATGTCCATGGCGTCGTAGCTGTGGCAGGAACGGCAGGTGGCCGAGTCGTTCTCTTTCAGCGTTTTCCAGACCGACTGCGCCATCGCCAGCTTGTGCGCTTCGTATTTTTCCGGCGTATCGATGGTGCCGACCATCTCGCCGTAAATGTCTTTCACCGCGCGGATCTTGGTCCACAGGTAGTCGATCGGCTGGTGCGGCACGTGGCAGTCGGCGCACTCGGCGCGGATGCCCTTGGTGTTTTGGAAGTGGACGCTGCCCTGATATTCGGCCAGCGGCTGTTGCATGGTGTGGCAGGAAACGCAGAAGGTGGTATCGCTGGTTTTATGGAAGACGGTGGCGGTCCCGGCCAACAGCGCCGCGCCGAGGATAATCCCCAGCAGCAAAAGCCATAGCCATCCCCACCGGCGCTTTTTTTCAAAGCCAGTCAGTTTTTTGCTCATGGTAAACCCGCTTATAATTATGAATTTAAAATAAAATCTTGCCAAAAGGCCACCGACCGGAGGTCAGAATGCCACGTCGATTGCAGGGGTAATGATAGAAGAGGGTTAACCCTATAGGGTTATCCGTAGTCAAAAAAATGGCATATATCGCAAAAAATAGCGTTATATTCTATTTTATATAGCGGTGGGCGGCGCAGCGCGCGCTCGCGATGGGTCAGGCCGTGGGCAGATAGGCCTGGCCGCTCAGCCACAGGCGGATCGCCGTGCGGCTGGCTTCGAAATGGGGTTCCGGCAGGGCGTCCGGCGCGCACCAGCGCCATTCGGCGCATTTCTCGGGCTCTTTCAGCTCGGCGTTGCCGCCGGGGTGATCCACCTGCAGGCAGATAGACACGGTGTGTTTGCCTTCGGCGCGCCAGGTTTGCAGATTGTTGCTGACGCCAACGAAGCGCGGCGGATCGATAAGCAACCCGGTTTCTTCGGCGATTTCGCGCTGGGCGCACTGCTCGAAGGTTTCACCGGCATCCAGATGCCCGCCGGGGATCGACCAAAAGGGCGCGTGGGAGCCGCAGCGTTTACCCAACAAAATCTCGCCTTGAGGGTTGACGATGATCACCCCGACGCCCGTCACTACGTTCATGCTTTTCTCCGTCAGCAAAGTTTCAGCACAGTATGTCATTTTGCTCCGGCGCTGACCAATGAGCCGATGAAAGTGTGCGTAAGCTCAAAAATCTGCAATGGCGAAAGGGAGAAAGCTTGCTTTCGTCTTGTGCAGCTCACACACTCCTTGAAACGTTTCAGCGTTGTCCGGCCGCTTGTGGCGAACGGGTAACGCTCCTTTTTCTCAATAAAGCTGAAACGATTCAATTCAGCAGGAGAGGAGAATCATGTTCCAGTTGTCACCGCAAGACATTCATCTGGGCGCCGTTGCCGACGGTAAGCAAGAGGCCATCCGCCTGGTGGCCGCCGCCCTGACCGACGCCGGCTGCGTCAGCGCCGGTTACGTGGACGGCATGCTGCAGCGCGAACTGCAGACGTCCACCTATCTGGGTAACGGCATCGCCATTCCGCACGGCACCACCGATACTCGCGATCTGGTGTTGAAAACCGGCGTGCAGGTGTTCCAGTTCCCGCAGGGCATTGCGTGGGGCGAAGGCCAGACCGCCTATGTGGCGATCGGCATCGCCGCCCGCTCCGACGAGCATTTGGCGCTGCTGCGCCAGCTCACTCACGTCCTGAGCGATGACAGCGTGGCGGAGCGGCTGGCGCAAACCACCTCTGCGGAGGAACTGCGCAGCCTGCTGATGGGCGAACAGCAGAGCGCCGAATTCCAGTTCGACGTCTCGCTGATTGCGCTCGACGTCGCCGCCGACAGCCTGATGACGCTGCAGGCGCTGAACGCCGGCCGGCTGCAAAAGGCCGGCGCGGTCAACGCGCAGTTCGTCAGTGATGTCATCACCCGCAAGCCGCTGAACCTGGGGCAGGGCATCTGGCTGAGCGACAGCGTCGAAGGCAACCTGGCCAGCGCGGCCACCGTCAGCCGCCCGGCGCAGGCTTTTGTGGAAGACGGCGAGCCGGTGGCGCTGCTGCTGACGGTGTCGGTCGCCGACGCGCAGCCGCTGGCGGTGCTCAACTACCTCAGCGATCTGCTGCTGGCCAGTAAAGCTGAACGTTTGCTGAAGGCGGATGCCGCCGGGGTGCTGGCGCTGCTGACCAGTGAAGTGGCTGAGGAAAGCAGCGTGCTGAGCGCCGAATTCGTGATCCGCAACGAGCATGGTCTGCACGCGCGGCCGGGCACGGCGCTGGTCAACGTGATCAAAAGTTTCAACAGTGACATCACCGTCACCAACCTGGACGGCAGCGGCAAGCCGGCCAACGGGCGCAGTCTGATGAAGGTGGTGGCGCTGGGCGTGAAGAAAGGGCATCACCTGCGCTTTACCGCCAATGGAGAAGATGCTGAAGCCGCGCTGAAGGCGATAGGCGAAGCGATTAATGAAGGACTGGGCGAGGGCGCAGCATGAGCAGAAGAGTAGCAACGATCACCCTGAACCCGGCGTACGATCTGGTGGGTTTCTGCCCGCAGATCGAGCGCGGGGAAGTCAACCGGGTAAAAACCGCCGGCCTGCACGCCGCCGGTAAGGGCATCAACGTCGCCAAGGTGTTGAAGGATTTGGGCATCGACGTCACCGTCGGCGGCTTCCTGGGCAAAGACAATCAGGACGGTTTCCAGCTGCTGTTCAGCGATCTGGGGATCGCCAACCGCTTTCAGGTGGTGCCGGGGCGCACCCGCATCAACGTCAAGCTGACGGAAAAAGACGGCGAAGTGACCGATTTCAATTTCTCCGGCTTCGAAGTGACGCCGCAGGACTGGGATCGCTTCGTCAGCGACTCGCTGAGCTGGCTGGGCCAATTTGACATGGTGGCGGTGAGCGGCAGCCTGCCGGCCGGCGTCGATCCCGACGCCTTTACCGACTGGATGACCCAGCTGCGCGCCAAGTGCCCGTGCATCATTTTCGACAGCAGCCGCGAAGCGCTGGTCGCCGGGCTGAAGGCCTCGCCGTGGCTGGTCAAACCGAACCGCCGCGAGCTGGAAATCTGGGCCGGTCGCCCGCTGCCGACGCTGGCGGACGTGGTCGAGGCCGCGCATGCGCTGCGCGAGCAGGGCATCGCCCACGTGGTTATCTCCCTTGGCGCGGAAGGCGCGCTGTGGGTTAACGCATCCGGCGCCTGGATCGCCAAACCGCCGTCCTGTGAGGTGGTCAGCACCGTGGGCGCCGGCGATTCGATGGTAGGCGGTCTGATTTACGGCCTGCTGATGCGCGAATCCAGCGAACACACTCTGCGTCTGGCCACGGCGGTAGCGGCGCTGGCGGTCAGCCAGAGCAACGTCGGCGTGACCGATCGTCCCCAGTTGGCCGCGATGATGGCGCGCGTCGATCTGAAACCTTTCAATCAATAGCAGGAGGCAGAATGAAAACGCTGCTGATGGTAGACAGTTCGCTGGGGCAGGCCCGTGGCCACCTGGCGAAACGCATGCTGGAGGCCGCCGCGGCCAAAACCGGCCTGACGCTGGTCGAGTCGCTGCAGGACGCCGAACTGGTGGCGGTGGCGGGGCAGGCTGCCCCTGCTGACGCCGGGCTGAACGGCAAATTGGTGTATGTGGGCGATGTAGAACAGGCGGTGCGTGAACCGGACGCTTTTCTGGCGCGCGCCAGGGCCGAAGCTGAAACCTATCAGGCACGGCAGGCGGCGCCGCCGGTGAAAGCCGATGGGCAAAAACGCATCGTGGCGATCACCGCTTGCCCAACCGGCGTGGCGCACACCTTTATGGCGGCCGAAGCCATTGAAAGTGAAGCGAAGAAACGCGGCTGGTGGGTGAAAGTGGAAACGCGCGGCTCCGTGGGCGCCGGTAACGCCATCACCCCGGAAGAAGTGGCGGCGGCGGATCTGGTGATCGTCGCGGCGGACATCGAGGTGGATCTGGACAAGTTTGCCGGTAAACCGATGTATCGTACTTCCACCGGTCTGGCGCTGAAGAAAACCGCGCAGGAACTGGACAAGGCGCTGGCCGAAGCTGAAGTGTTCCAGCCGCAGCAGCGCGGCGGCGCGGCGCCGGCGGCGAAGAAGAAAGAGGGCAACGGCCCGTATCGTCACCTGCTGACCGGCGTGTCCTACATGCTGCCGATGGTGGTGGCCGGCGGCCTGTGTATCGCGCTGTCTTTCGTGTTCGGCATCAAGGCGTTTGAAGTCAAAGGCACGTTGGCGGCGGCGCTGATGCAGATCGGCGGCGGCTCCGCCTTCGCGCTGATGGTGCCGGTATTGGCCGGTTTCATCGCCTTTTCCATCGCGGATCGTCCGGGCCTGACGCCGGGCCTGATCGGCGGCATGCTGGCGGTGAGCACCGGCGCCGGGTTCCTCGGTGGCATCATCGCCGGTTTCCTGGCGGGTTACGTCGCCAAGGCGATCAGCAGCAAGCTGCGTCTGCCGCAGAGTATGGAAGCGCTGAAACCTATCTTGATCATTCCGCTGGTGGCCAGCCTGATCACCGGTCTCATCATGATTTACGTGGTCGGCACGCCGGTGGCGAAAATCATGGAAGGCCTGACCCATTGGCTGCAATCGCTGGGCACCGCCAACGCCGTACTGCTGGGGGCAATCCTCGGCGGCATGATGTGCACCGACATGGGCGGCCCGGTGAACAAAGCGGCCTATGCATTCGGCGTGGCGCTGCTCAGTTCCTCGGTGTATGCGCCGATGGCGGCAATCATGGCGGCGGGCATGGTGCCACCGCTGGCGATGGGTCTGGCGACGCTGCTGGCGCGCCGCAAGTTCCCGAAATCCGAACAGGAAGGCGGCAAGGCGGCGTTGGTGCTGGGGCTGTGCTTCATCACCGAAGGGGCGATTCCGTTCGCCGCCCGCGATCCGATGCGCGTGCTGCCGTGCTGCATCGCCGGCGGGGCGCTGACCGGCGCGCTGTCGATGGCGTTCGGCGCCAAACTGATGGCGCCGCACGGCGGGCTGTTCGTGCTGCTGATCCCGGGCGCGATTTCGCCGGTGCTGCTGTACCTGGTAGCGATCGCCGCCGGCACGCTGTTGGCCGGGGTGGCTTATGCCCTGCTGAAACGTGCTGAAGTACCGGCGGCCAGCGTGGCGTAACGGCGATCCAGCCATAAAAAAACCGGAGCCCAGGCTCCGGTTTTGTCGTTTGGGCGCCGCGTTACTGCTGCGCTTTCAGCCAGGCGATCTCTTCCGCCCAGATGTCCGGGTTTACCGTTTCCAGAATCAGCGGGATATTGTCGAAACGCGGATCGCGCATGATGTAGCTGAACACCGTTTTGCCGATGTTGCCTTCCCCCAGGCTGTGGTGGCGGTCGACGCGGCTGTTGAACTCGCTCTTGGCATCGTTCAGGTGCATGCCGCGCAGGTAATTGAAGCCGACGATGTCGCCCAACTGCTTGAAGGTATGCTCGCAGTCTTCTTCGGTACGCAGATCGTACCCGGCGGCGAAGGCGTGGCAGGTGTCGATGCAGACGCCGACGCGGCTTTTGTCTTCCACGCCGTCGATGATCGCCGCCAGGTGTTCGAATTTGAAGCCCAGGTTGCTGCCCTGGCCGGCGGTGTTCTCGATCACCGCCGTCACGCCGGCGGTTTTATCCAGCGCGATATTGATCGATTCGGCGATGCGCGCCAGGCACTTGTCTTCATCGATTTGCAGCAGGTGGCTGCCGGGGTGGAAGTTCAGCAGCGTCAGCCCCAGCTGTTCGCAGCGCTGCAGCTCGTCGATAAACGCCTCGCGCGATTTTTCCAACGCCTCGGCCACCGGGTGGCCCAGGTTGATCAGGTAGCTGTCGTGCGGCAGGATCTGCCCCGGCCCGAAGCCGTACTGGGCGCAGGCGCTCTTGAACTTATCGATAACGTCGGCGGCCAGCGGCGCGGCCTTCCATTGACGCTGATTTTTGGTGAACAGGGCGAACGCGGTCGCCTCCAATTCGTGCGCGCGGATAACCGCCTGATCCACGCCGCCTGACGCGCTGACATGTGCACCGACAAACTTCATCTTCATTCTCCTGTGTTATCGGTGACATTATGGCATTGATGGCGGGCGGATTGAATGGCGAAAAGCGGCGGCCCGCCGAAGCGGGCCGCCGAGGGCGATTACAGCAGGTGTTGCACCAGTTGGTTTATCGCGCCGCCGCCGACCAGCAGCCAGACGAACAGCAGCGTCGCCAACAGAATCGGTTTCACCCCGGCCTGGCGCACGGCGCTGATGTGGGTGGTCAACCCCAGCGCCGCCATCGCCATCGCCAGCATCCAGGTGTCGGCGGTGATCAGATGGCGCACCAGCGTGGCCGGCAGCAGGTTGAAGGAGTTCAGCCCGGCGACGGCGATAAACAGCACGGCGAACCACGGAATGGTGATGGCGGATTTTTCCGCCTTGCCTGCGCTGCCGCGGCTGATGTAGCCCGACAGCAGCAGCAGGAACGGCGCCAGCATCATCACGCGGATCATCTTGGCGATCACCGCCGCATTTTCGGCGTCCGGCCCGATGGCGTGCCCGGCGGCGACCACCTGAGCCACTTCGTGAATGGTGGAGCCGGCGTAGATGCCGAAGGTTTCCTGGCTGAACGGCAGCCACTGGAAGTGTTCATTCAACTGATACAGCCACGGATAGACGAAGATAGCCAGGGTGCCGAACACCACCACGGTCGAAACCGCCACCGCCACTTTGCTGGAGTCGGCCTTCAGCACCGGCTCGGTGGCCATCACCGCCGCCGCGCCGCAAATGCTGCTGCCGGCGCCGATCAGTATCGCGGTCTGGCTGTCGATGCCGAACACTTTCTTGCCGAGCCAACAGGCCAGCAGGAAGGTGGTGATCAGGGTCAGCGCGTCGATGATAATGCCGCTGGCGCCCACGTCGGCGATCTGCTGAAAGGTCAGCCGGAAGCCGTAAAGAATAATCCCCAAACGCAGCAGGCGCTGTTTGGCCAGCTGCACGCCGCCGTGACAAACGGTTTGCCAGCGGGGGTACAGCGTGTTGCCCACCAGAATGCCGATCAGGATCGCCAGCGTCAACGCCCCCAGCCCCAGCTCCGCCACCCAGGGAATATCGCCGGCCCAGACGGCCAGCGCGGTGAGCGCGCCGGTCAGCGCCAGCCCCGGCACCAGCCGCGGCAGGCCGAACAGCGGAAAGCGTCGCTCGGGGTAAGTGTGAGTGGTATCAGTCGCCATAAAAGTCAGTCCTTCAGTCTGTTTCTTGCTGCTAAGAGTACGTTTGGGCTGAATAAAAGAGAAATTGATTATATATTTATAACCTATCTGAATAAGTGGTATTGCGTCAGGCATTGGCATAAAGTCGCATTGCGGCTAGGGTGAGGTGGAGCGGCAAGCCGCCGTCAACTTTCCAACTGAACAGGAGCAGGCGATGGATACCGACGATCAACGCAGAGAGCAGGTAGATCAGGAAGTGGGGCGCGCGGTGCGGCGGTTGATTGAAGAAAACAAGGCGATCGACCGCGACCATCTCGTGGCGATGCTGCAATTGATACAGCGGGACGAAGCCGGCACGCCGCGCGAGGCGGCGCTGGCCGCGGCGGCGCAGCTGGTCGCCTTGGGCAAGTAGCGCGCCGAACTGGCCGCAAACGGGGTAGCCTGGCCGGGCTACCCACATCATGTTGACATTAATTTTGCGGTTCTCTGGCAGAACCCTTTTTCAATACCGGGACGGCTATGCATATCACGTTGCGTCAACTGGAAGTCTTCACCGAAGTGCTGAAAAGCGGTTCGACCACTCAGGCCTCGGTGGTGCTGGCGCTGTCGCAGTCGGCGGTCAGCGCGGCGCTGGCGGATCTGGAGGGGCAACTGGGCGTGCAGCTGTTCGATCGCGTCGGCAAACGGCTGGTGATCAACGAACACGGCCGGTTGCTGTATCCCAAGGCGCTGGCGCTGCTGGAGCAGGCGGGGGAGATCGAGCAGCTGTTTCGCCATGACGGGGGGGCGTTGCGCATCGCCGCCAGCAGCACCATCGGCAACTACATGCTGCCGGAGATGATCGCCCGTTACCGCCGGGACTTTCCGGCCACGCCGCTGGAGCTGAACGTTGGCAACAGCCAGGACGTGATCGTGGCGGTGGCGGATTTCCGCGTCGATCTGGGGCTGATCGAAGGGCCTTGCCATATGCCGGAGCTGGTGACGCAGCCGTGGCTGGAGGATGAGCTGGTGGTGTTCGCCGCGCCGGACAATCCCTTGACCCGCCAGCCGCCGACGCTGGAGGCGCTGGCGAATGCGCCTTGGATCCTGCGCGAGCGCGGTTCGGGCACCCGCGAGGTGCTGGATCATCTGCTGCTGGCGCACCTGCCGCACTTCCAGCTGGTGATGGAGCTCGGCAACTCGGAGGCGATCAAGCATGCGGTGCGGCACGGTATCGGCATCAGTTGCCTGTCACGGCGCGTGGTGGCGGAGCAGTTGGCCAGCGGCTCGCTGGTGGAACTGCCGGTGCCGGTGCCGCTGCCGCCGCTGCGGCGCACTCTGTACCTGATCCGCCATCGGCAAAAGCACATTTCCAACGCCTTGCAGCGTTTTCTCAGCTATTGCGCGTTGTAATCGACAGCGCGTCACGTCTTCTATCGCCACGCAGGCAAAAGAAAGCATAAAAACCTGCGCGCGCTCACATTAATGAGCGTAAGTAAGGCCATAAGGGCCGCGGCTAATAATTGCCTCTGAATTATGAAGCTATCTTATATCGGTGCAATGTTGCTAGTTCACCGGCGGGTATTTGTTACAATCCGCCCTCATTTTTCGAAGAGCAGATAGATAGGGAACGAATGGCTCAGCAGGATATAAAAACATCGGGGCAGCAAGCTCCCGGATTGCGCCGCGAGCTGAAAGCCCGGCATTTGACCATGATCGCCATCGGCGGCTCCATCGGCACCGGCCTGTTCGTCGCCTCGGGCGCCACGGTTTCTCAGGCCGGCCCCGGCGGGGCGCTGCTGTCTTACGCTCTGATCGGTTTGATGGTGTACTTCCTGATGACCAGTCTGGGCGAACTGGCGGCCTTTATGCCGGTCTCCGGTTCATTCTCCACCTACGGCGCCAAATACGTGGAAGAAGGCTTTGGCTTCGCACTGGGCTGGAACTACTGGTACAACTGGGCGGTGACCATCGCCGTTGACCTGGTGGCTTCGCAATTGGTGATGAGCTACTGGTTCCCGGACACTCCCGGCTGGGTTTGGAGCGCGCTGTTCCTCGGCCTGATGTTCCTGCTGAACTACATTTCGGTGAAAGGGTTCGGCGAGGCGGAATACTGGTTCGCGCTGATCAAGGTCAGCACCGTGATTATTTTCATCGCCGTCGGCGTGCTGATGATTGTCGGCATTCTGAAAGGCGGCGAGCATGCCGGCTGGCAGAACTGGACCATTGGGGATGCGCCGTTCGCCGGCGGCTTCTCGGCGATGATCGGCGTGGCCATGATCGTCGGCTTCTCGTTCCAGGGCACAGAACTTATCGGCATCGCGGCCGGCGAATCGGAAAATCCGGGTAAAAACATCCCGCGCGCGGTGCGTCAGGTGTTTTGGCGTATCCTGCTGTTCTATATCTTCGCCATTCTGATCATCAGCCTGATCATTCCGTATACCGATCCGAGCCTGCTGCGCAATGATGTGAAAGACATCAGCGTCAGCCCGTTCACCCTGGTGTTCCAGCATGCCGGCCTGCTGTCGGCGGCGGCGGTGATGAACGCGGTGATCCTGACGGCGGTGTTGTCCGCCGGTAACTCGGGCATGTACGCATCGACCCGCATGCTGTTCACCCTGGCGTCCGAAGGCAAAGCGCCGCGCATCTTCGCCAAGCTGTCGAAAGGCGGCGTGCCGCGCAACGCGCTGTACGCGACCTGCGTGGTGGCCGGGCTGTGCTTCCTGACCTCGATGTTCGGCAACCAGTCGGTTTACCTGTGGCTGCTGAATACCTCGGGCATGACCGGCTTCATCGCCTGGTTGGGCATCGCCATCAGCCACTACCGTTTCCGTCGCGGTTACATGCTGCAGGGGCGCGATCTCAACGACTTACCGTACCGTTCCGGGTTCTTCCCGCTGGGGCCGATCTTCGCCTTCGTGCTGTGCCTGATCATTACCCTGGGCCAGAATTACCAGGCTTTCCTGCAAGACAAGATTGACTGGTACGGCGTGACCGCGACCTACATCGGCATTCCGCTGTTCCTGCTGATTTGGTTCGGTTACAAGCTGTCGCAAGGCACCCGTGTCGTGAAGTACAGCGAAATGGAATTCCCGAAGATGGACGTGAAGTAATCTTCGGTGAGTGACACGCGGCGGGAGTTCCCGCCGCGTTTGGGTTTACTTTTTCCCGCCTTTGGCTTCCGCCAGCGCCTGCTGCGCCGAGCTCATCAAACTCTCTACCGTCGCGTAATTCTGCGTCAGCGCCAAAATGCCGGCGTTAAGCCGCATGTTCACCTCGCCGAACGCGCCAAAATCGTAGGGCGCCTCCAGCGGCGGCACAATGCGCGCCAGAAACTCGCTTTCCGCGCCGTAGGGCAGATCGTGCACCAGAATCAGAAACAGACCGCCGGTATAGCGGCAGACGTAGTCGCTCGGGCGGATCAGTGTCTTGAGGCGCTCGCCGACGGTGCGCAGCACGTCGTCGCCGATCTGGACGCCGTGACTTTGGTAGAGCGCCGCCAGCGGGCCGAATTCGAGAATGAACAGGTGGGAGATCGGCTGCGCCGCTGCGGGGCGGCAGATGCTGCGCATCACCACCTCGCCGCCCGCGCGGTTGAGAAAGCCGGTCAGGCGATCGCGGTGCGATGCCTGCTGCTTCTCCCAGGCCAGCGTGACGTGCTGCACCAATTGGCGATGGTAGCGCGCGATCATGCCATGGGCCAGCACCAGCCACAGCGGCGCGAGATCCGCCAGGACAAACAGATTTTGCACGCGCGACAGCGGCGCCGCCAGCAGGTAGGGCAGCGTCAGCGCGATCACCTCAAGCAGCGCGAAGCGCGGCGCGGCGGCATGGCGCTGCATCAGCCAGCAGGCCAGGGCGGTAATGGTCAGGCCGGCGAACAGGATCAGCACGAAGCGGCCCGACAGCATCGCCAGCGCGGCGCTGGCGCCAACCAGCAGCGCCCACAACAACACTGTCACCAGCATGGCGTTCGGCCAGGCGGGTTGGCGCCTTTGCGCCAACCTGGCGCGCCCGGCGGTCAACAGCAGCAACAGCAGCAACAGGCCGATACCGACCAGCGGTTGGTTCAGCCAGGCGTACCCCGCCAACAGCGCGGCCGGCCCCACGGCATTCAGCCAGGGGGTGAGAGGTGAGGGCGTCAGCGTGAGACGCAGCTGGCGTTGAAACGGTTCGTCATCGGCGTGCAGCGGGCTGTGCAACAGCCAGTTCAGCAGCGCCGGGCGTTTGGGCGTTACCGCCGGAGATGGACTTCTCATTACAGCCTCGTCAATAAGGCCGCTCTTGCGGCGGCCTGAAAGTTTTTTGCACGCGCGGTGCTGTGGTTTTGGATTCTATGTGGTTTTGCCGCTATTTGTCAGAGTCTGGTCGGATCAGGAATAATTTTCAGAATAATTAACCTACTGGCCGTTGGCGGGGGAAAGCGTGGTGGTTTGAAAAATGGCGAGAAAAAACAAATTATTACATTTCGACAACGCTGTTTTCACCTATTGATATGATTGATAAGTATTATCGTTTGCTTTATTGTGGGCGGCTGCGCGCAGGCGGTCGCCGCGCGCTTTCCGGTTTACGGCGGACGCCTTCGCGCCGCTGTCATGATGGTTGTAACAGGTATCTTAACGAATGAGCGTATCCACCGATCCCATGACTGACGCCAAGGGGCAACCCAACGCCGGCGTGATGGGGCGTTATCAGCATATTCTTCGCCATCGCCTGTTGATGATGGGCGTGTTGGCACTGGCGATCCTGGGCTCGCTGCTGCTGGATTTCACCATGGGGCCGTCCGGCCTGTCGCTATCCTCCTTATGGCAAACGCTGCTTGACCCCGCCGCGGCCGATGCCGGCACGCGGGTGATCGTCTGGGACATCCGCTTGCCCTATGCGCTGATGGCGGTGGTGGTGGGCTTTGCGCTCGGCCTGGCCGGGGCGGAAATGCAGACCATCCTGAATAACCCGCTGGCCAGTCCCTTCACCCTCGGGGTGTCTTCTGCCGCGGCCTTTGGCGCCGCGCTGGCGATCGTGCTCGGCATCGGCATTCCGGGCATTCCCGATCAGTGGTTCATCTCCGCCAACGCTTTTATCTTCGCGCTGTTCGCCGCGCTGATGCTCGACGGCATCACGCGCTGGACGCGGGTCGCCACCTCCGGCGTAGTGCTGTTCGGCATCGCGCTGGTGTTTACCTTCAACGCGCTGGTCTCGATGATGCAATTCATCGCCAGCGAGGACACGCTGCAGGGGCTGGTGTTCTGGACCATGGGCAGCCTGGCGCGCGCCTCGTGGGACAAGCTGGGCATTCTGTTCGGGGTGTTCGCCGTGCTGCTGCCGCTGTCGATGATGAGCTCGTGGAAACTGACCGCGCTGCGTCTGGGCGAAGACCGGGCGGTGAGCTTCGGCATCGACGTGCGTCGTCTGCGGCTGACCACGCTGCTGCGCATCAGCATGCTCTCGGCGCTGGCGGTGGCTTTCGTCGGGCCGATCGGCTTTATCGGCCTGGTGGCGCCGCACATCGCCCGCATGATCTTCGGCGAAGATCACCGTTTCTACCTGCCGGCCAGCGCGCTGATTGGCGCGCTGGTGCTGTCGATGGCCTCGGTGGCGTCGAAAAATCTGGTGCCCGGCGTGATCATTCCGGTGGGCATCGTCACCTCGCTGGTCGGGGTGCCGTTCTTCCTGAGCATTATTCTGCGCCATCGGGGGAACGTATGAACCAGGGCTTGCGCATAGAACACTTCTCGGCGGGCTACCCGAAACGTCAGGTGATCGACGATCTCTCGGTGCCGATGCTGCCGCGCGGGCAAATCACCGTGCTGCTGGGGCCGAACGGCAGCGGCAAATCGACGCTGCTGCGCTCGCTGGCCGGGCTGAACCCGGCGCAGGGCAAGCTGTGGCTGGACGACGGCGATCTGATGCAGATGCCGTTCGCCCGTCGGGCGGAGAAAGTGGTGTACCTGCCGCAGTCGCTGCCCGCCGGGGTGCATCTGCACGTGCTGGAGTCGATCATCGTGGCGCAGCGCGCCTCGGGCGGCCGCAGCAACGCCGGCAGCGAAGCGGAAGTGATGGCTTTGCTGGAACAGCTGGGCATCGCCCACCTGGCGCTGAGCTACCTCGATCAGCTGTCCGGCGGCCAGAAACAGCTGGTGGGGTTGGCGCAGTCGCTGATCCGTCAGCCGTCGCTGCTGCTGCTGGATGAGCCGCTGAGCGCGCTCGATCTCAACTACCAGTTCCACGTGATGGATTTGGTGCGCCGTGAAACCCGCAAGCGCAATATCGTGACGGTGGTGGTGGTGCATGACATCAACATCGCGCTGCGTCACGGCGACCACGTGCTGATGCTGCAGGATGGCGATCTGATCGCCGACGGCGCGCCGGATCAGGTGATTACGCCGCAGAGCCTGGCGCGGGTCTACGGCGTGCGCGGGCGCATCGAGCGCTGTTCGCAGGGCACGCCGCAGGTGCTGATAGACGGCCTGGTAAACCAGCCGACGATTTAATCCAGGAAAAAGCCCGGCATCGCCGGGCTTTTTTTATCGCGCAGCGTGGGTTAGCGCCTCGCTCACGCGTTCGACGACGTGCTGAGCGGTGACGATGCCGCCGGACAGATAAACCTCGGCCGCCGGCAGGTAAACCACCTGGCCTTTCTTCACCGCCGCGGTTTTCTTCAGCGCGGTGGTGGTAAGGATTTTCTGCGGCGCCACCGCGTTCGGCCGCCCGGTCGCGGCGTCCCTGTCGATGATGAACAGCCAGTCCGGATTCAGTTTGGCCACCTGCTCAGGCGTCAGCTTGTTGCCGCGCACGTCTTTTTCATCGGACTGCAACGCGGACGCGAAGCCGAGGGCGTCATAGACGAAGCTGAAACGGCTCTTGGGGGCGTAAGCGCTGATCTTGCCGCCGGAGAACAGCACCACCAGCCCGCGTCCGGCCTGGGCGGCCTGCGGTTTGACCGCCGCGATCTGCGCATCCAGCTTATCGATCGCCGCCTGCGCCTGTTGCTGCTTATCGAACAGCTCACCCAGCTGTAGCGTGCGCTGTTTCAGGCTGCCCAACTGATCCTGCTGATCGACGGACATATTCAGCGTCGGCGCCAGCGTGTTCAGCTCGTCATAGGCTTTGGACGCCCGGCCGGCGATCAGGATCAGATCCGGTTTGGCGGCGCGCAGCACTGCCATATCCGGCTCGAACAGGGTGCCGGCATTGAGGTATTTGTCGTCCTGATAGCGCTTCAGGCTATCCGGCAAATTCTTACGGTTGCCGGGCAGCGCCAGCGGTTCGACGCCCAGCAGCTGCAGCGTTTCCAGCGAGGCGTAATCCAGCACCACGATGCGCTGCGGGTGTTTCTTCACCTCGGTGCTGCCGTTCAGGTGCTGGACGTTGACGGTGGCCGGGGCCGCCGGCGCGTCGGTTTTGCTGTGGCAACCCGCCAGCGCCATCGCGGTCAGCAGGGCGATCATCAGGGGGGAGCGGCGTAATTTCATGGGGCTTCCTCACGGTGATGGAATGAAAAGGGCGCGCAGCGCGCGCCCGGGGGCATCAGAAGTTGTAGGTCATGCCGACGGTGTAACGGCGGCCGTCCAGCGTGGTGTTGTAGTGATCGTAATCCACGGTCTTGTCGAGGATGTTGTAGACCCCGCCGGTCAGCTGCAGGTTTTTCGCCGCCTGGTAGCTCAGGCCCGCATCGACGAAGGTGTAGGACGGCGTGCTCTTGGCCATCGAGGTACGGCTCAGATACTCAGACGTTTTGCTGCGGAAATTAACGCGCGACCACAGGCTGAGGTCCTGCGTGGCGCGCCAATCCAGCACGGTGTTAACCATGTGCTTCGGCATCTGGTTGAGCGCCTTGCCCTGGAACTCGCCGCTCTTCTGCTCGGAAGCGGTGTAGGTGTAGTTGGTGTTCCACTTCCAGTCTTTGTTGATCTGCCAGCCGAAGGTGGCTTCTACGCCGCGCATATTGGCTTTGTCGACGTTGACGCGATCGCTGATAAAGTCGTAGACGTCATTGCCGATCTTACAGTCCGGCGTGTCTTCGCAGCGGCGCACTTCGGTGATCTTGTTCTTGAAGTCGGTGTTGAAGACGGTCACCCCGGCGTTGACGCCTTTCAGGCTATCCCACATCAGGCCGATCTCTTCGCTCAGGCTCTTCTCCGGCTGCAGATCCGGGTTGCCGACGATGATGCCTTTACGCACGCCGCCGCCGGTGACCTGGCCCCAGTTGGCGGAGGATTGGCGCAGATCCGGCGATTTGTAGCCGGCGGAAACGCCGCCTTTCAGCGTCCACTGTTCGGTCAGGTGCCAGACCCCGTACATGCGCGGCGTCCAGTGGCTGCCGAAGTTTTCGTCCTGATCCATGCGGATGCCGGTCGTCAGACTGAAGTCGTTGGTCAATGCCCACTCATCTTCGGCGAACAGCGCCCAGCTCCAGCGCGTCAGCTTGCTGAGACCTTGTGCCGATTCAAGCTGGTTGCCGCTGTCGCTCAGTTTTTCATAGCGATACTGACCGCCGAGGTTCAGCATGTGTGAACCCAGCTCGAACTGGTTCTGGGTGTTGAAGATGGTGTTGTACATCTTCATTTTGCGGCCCGGGTTGTTGGTCTCTTCCCGCTGAACGTAGCTGGTGGAGTTGCCGAAGTCGTAATAGCCGTTGTGGGTCAGCGCGTAGTTGGTGCGCGTATACAGGCTTTCGCTGCGCGATGTCGGCGTGCATTTGCCTTTGCTGCAGCGTTCCGCTACCACCGATTTGCCCGGCGTGCTGTTGCGATCCTGCAGCGAGCGGCCGATTTCAAAGTCGAATTCGTTTTTCTCGTCCGGGGTCAGGGTGAACACCGCGGTGCCGCTGCGCATGCGCTGCTCGTTGTAACCGTTGGTGATTTTATCTTCCGCGCGGCGCGACAGCAGGCCGTTGACCCGCAGGCCGAGCAGGCCTTCAACCAGCGGGCCGGAGGCGTAGGCGTTGGTCTGGAACAGATCGCCGGAATCGCGGTTTTCCTGAAGGGTGGCGTCGCCGTGCAGCGAGCCTTTCCACTCGGTGCGCGAGGTTTTGCGGGTGATGACGTTGATCACGCCGCCCATGGCGTCGGAACCGTACAGCGAAGACATCGGCCCGCGCACCACTTCGATACGTTCGATGGCTTCCATCGGCGGCAGCCAGCCCTGTTCGATGCCGGCGTTATCGCTGTTCGGCCGGGTGCCGCGGGTGTCGACGCGCTTGCCGTCCACCAGGATCAGCGTGTACTTGGAAGACATGCCGCGAATGCTGATGTCGCTGCTGCTGGCGCCGCCGGTGACCACTACGCCCGGTACGTCTTTCAGTGCATCGGTCACGTCGCGATAGGCTTTATCTTCGATCTGCTGGCGCGGGATCACCGAGATGGAAGCGGCAGAGTCCTGAATTTTTTGCTGAAAGCCGGAGGCGGTGACGACCATGGTGTCCTGGGTGTCGTCCTGCGGCGCGGCCAGTGCGGCGGTGGCGCTGAGTGAGGCGATCACCAGAGCGGCGAGCTTGCTGTAACGTGGCGTTTCCATGAGGTAAACCTTTCCTGGATTGAAGTGAAAGTAATTAACCAATTGAATTTCTAATGAAATTATTCATCGTTCGCTGAGAAATACTTCGCTTCGTCAGCGTTGCGTGAGGGTATTGTAAGGATTTTTTTCTTAATGTAAACGCTAATGATAATTCATATCATTTGTATGCTTGTTCTGCTGACGGAAAAGGGTAACCGGATGAATTAAAGGGAAAAGCGGCGCAGCGGGCGTGCGCCGGGAAGGATCAGCGTTTCTGGATGTAGGTGATGGCCAGCGCCAGCGCCAGCACCAGGCCTTTGATAATGTCCATGGCGTAGTAGGGCACCGACAGCATCACCAGGCCGTTTTGCAGCACGCCGAGGATCACCGCGCCGATCAGGGTGCCGAGCGCATTGGGTTTACCGGCGCCGGCCAGCGAGAAGCCGATATAGGCCGCCGCCACCGCGTCCATCAGATAACCGCCGCCGGCATTGACCTGCGAAGAGCCAATACGTGACGCCAGTAAGATGCCGCCAAGCGCCGCCAGCCAGGAGGAAATGACGTAAGCGGCAACCCTGTAACGCACGGTGCGGATGCCCGACAGACGCGCAGCCTCGGGGTTGCCGCCGATGGCGTACATGCGGCGGCCGTGCTTGGTCAACGACAGGAACAGCTGCACCGCCACGGTGACCGCCAGCATGATCAGCACGATCACCGGCACCTGGCCGAGGGCGGAAAACACCTCCGGGATCAGGCCTTCCGCCATGTCGCCATTCGGCAGCACCATGTTTTGGGTGATGGAACCGCCGTAGCTGTAGGTCATCGCCACGCCCTGGATCACGAACAGGCTGGCCAGCGTCGCCAGCATATCGGGAATTCTGAACACCACGATCAGCAGGGCGTTGAACAGGCCGACCAGCGTGCACAGCAGCAGCGTCACCACGATGGCGCCGGTGGTGCCGAACCCGTGCCAGACGAACAGCGAAATCACCAGCGCGTTGGCCAGTGAGGCGGTTGAGCCGACTGACAGATCGAAACCGCCGACCGACAGCGAGATAGAGACGCCGATGGCGATCACTGTCACGATGGCGATCGAACGCAGGATATTGATGATGTTGTTGGCATCGAGAAAATTGTCCGACGCCAGGCCAAACAGGGCGATCAGCGCCGCCACGGTCAGCAGCATGCCCCACTTGTAGAGGAAATCGAACAGCTGTTGGCGCCAGGGCAGCGCCGGCCGCAAGGCAAATTCTTTACTCACGCAGGGGTTCCTCCGGTGGAATAGAGTAATAAGGTTTCTTCGTCGATGTCGGCGGCGTTCAACTCCGCCACGATGCGGCCGTCCCACAGCACGCAGATGCGATCGCACAGGCCAATCAGCTCGGCGAACTCGCCGGAGGCGTAAATCACGCCTTTGCCGGCGCGGGCCAGGCCGTCGATCAGGCTGAACAGCTCCTGTTTGGCCTTGATGTCCACGCCCTTGGTCGGCTCATCGAAGATCAGCACCTCGGCGTCGCCGCGCAGCCATTTGCCGATCGCCACTTTTTGCTGATTGCCGCCTGACAAGCGCGCCAGCCGCTGTTGCGGGCCGGAGGCGCGAATGTTCAGACGCTGCATGATCTCGCGCGCCCAGCGCAGTTCTTGCCGCCGGTTGAACAGGCTCCGGCGCGAGAAGCTGTCGTCGGCGCTGACGCTCAGGTTCATCGGGATCGCCTCGTCGATGAAAATGCCTTCTTTGCGGCGTTCTTCCGGCACCAGCGCCAATCCTTGTTCGACCGACAGGTGCGGCGCGCGTGGCGCCCAGGGCTGCCCGCGCAGTTCGCCGCGCTCAAGCTGCACGGCGCCGGCGCCGAACAATGCCTTGCACAGTTCGGTTTTGCCCGCCCCGGCCAGCCCGGCGATGCCGAGGATCTCGCCCTCATGCAACCGCAGCGAAACGTCGCGCAGCTTATGGCGATCGCGCAAGCCCTCCACCTGCAGCAGCGTTCGCTCTGGGTGCGGCGGGCGCGGCGGCGGGAAAATGTCGTCCAGCCGATGGCCGAGCATCTTCTCAACGACCTGTTCGCCGCTCAGCCCGCGCATGGCGTCTTCGCTGACGCGCCGGCCGTCGCGCAGCACCGTCAGCCGATCGCAAATGTCGCTCAGTTCATGGATGCGGTGGGAAATAAACACGATGCCGATGCCTTCGGATTGCAGGCGGCGCACCACGTTAAACAGGCGCTCGCTCTCGGCGCGATCGAGCGGCGCGGTCGGCTCGTCGAGCACCAGAAAACGGCAGCGGTGCGACAGCGCGCGCGCCAGCAGCACCTGCTGTTTTTCCGCCAGCGTGCAGTCCGCCAGGCGTCTGCGCGGGTTGAGCGGCAGCGCCCATTGCTGCAGCAGCTGCGCGGCGCGGCGGTGCAGTTCCGCCCAGTTCAGCCAGTGGCCCGGCTCGTTCAGCCAGTCAAGCATGATGTTTTCCGCTACCGACAGCGTGGGGATCAGCGCGACGTCGACCTCTTGCTGCACCACGTGAATACCGTGACGGCGCGCCTGCAGCGGGGAGTGGATCGCCACCGGCTGGCCGTCGATCAGGATCTCGCCGCGATAATGATCGTGGGCGCCGGAGAGGATCGCCATCAACGTCGACTTACCCGCGCCGTTGGCGCCGACCAGCGCATGGATTGATCCGCCCTGCAGCGTGAAGTCCACGTCCTGCAGCGCGTTGAAGCCGGCGAAGGCGATCGAGATATTGCGCATCTCGAGGCGTGAAGGCGTTGCGGTTGACATAGGGTAGTAAGGCCGTTTAGATGTTTAGATGGCTGTTTTGCTCTGTTGTAACACAGATTGCGCCGTTGGCAACCAACAAAATGGCATAACGGCGATGAAAAACGTGGAGAGGCAGGGGCGCAACCCGCGTCAGGCTGCGCCGGTGCGAGAAGCGGTCAGAAGGTGGTAGGGGTGTGTGCGCTGACGATGCGGCAAATGCGCGCCGACGTATTGCTGAAGCTGTGCGGAATGCCGGTGTTGATGGCGTAACTCTGACCGGCGGTCAGGCAATAGCTCTGGCCGTTGATGGTCAGCACGATCTCGCCCTCCAGCAGGGTGCCGATCTCTTCGCCCTGATGCTTGATCTTTTCGCCGGTGGTGGTGCCGGGCTGGTAGGTTTCCAGCATCATCGCCAGGTTGCGCGTCGGGCTGCCGTTGTGTACCAGCTTCATCGACACCCCCTGGCTGCCGATTTCAATCAGATCTTCGGCGTCGATCACCACGCGCGGTTCGTCGACGGCCTCCGGTTCGGCAAAGAATTCAGACAGCGACAGGCCATACACCTTCAGCAGCTTTTGCAGCGTGCTGATGGCCGGGCTGACCTTGTCCTGTTCGATGGTGCTGATCGCACTGTGGGTTAACCCGGACAGTTCGGCGACCCGGCGCTGCGACAAACCCAATTGCTGACGGATCTGTGACAGGCGTTTGCCCGGTGCCAAGCTGGCTTCGCTCATAGCGGTACTTCCTTCTGGTAAGGGCGACAGGTAGAAATGAAGATCGCTATCGGGTGCCTGTCTGGTCGATAACGATGCTGCATGATATCGGTAGTTAGGGTGGGTTTGGAAAATATATTGCCCATATTCACTCTCGGTGCGTTGGACGAAATAGTTGACGTAAAAATGGCTGCAAGGCCTTTTCGGTCAATATTTTATCAATTTAGCAGTCGGTGATGAATAATCAAACAGGATTGTAACATTTGCAAACCCATTCTGTTAATACTATGTTTCATATTGTGGATGTTATTTTGAGCGCCCGGCAGCGGCGCGACCTGGCGAGAAATCCAATCATGTGTTGAATCGAACGGCGGACGGGCGCTAACGCGCCTTAAGAGCATAATGGCGGGTGACGTATGCAAACCAATAGCGCAGCAGTTGAACATTTTGCACAGCATCATGAAGAGAGGCGAAGTAGCGCGTTCCAAAATGAGGTTGCTCATTATTTGGAACGCCATCCCGCCACGCAGTATGTCGATATCCTTCTCACCGATCTCAATGGTTCCTTCCGCGGCAAGCGCATACCCGTCTCAGGGTTGAAAAAACTGGAAAAAGGCAGCTACTTTCCCGCGTCGGTGTTCGCCATGGACATCCTCGGCAACGTGGTGGAGGAGACCGGCCTTGGGCAGGAGCTCGGCGAGCCTGATCGCATTTGCCTGCCGGTGCCCGGCTCGCTGACGCCGTCGGCCGCCGATCCGGAGCATATCGGCCAGGTGTTGCTGACCATGCTGGATGAAGATGGCACTCCCTTTGACGTTGAACCCCGTAATGTGCTGAACCGCGTGTGGCAGGCGCTGCGACAGCGCGGCTTGTTCCCGGTGGCAGCGGTAGAGCTGGAGTTTTATCTCATTGATAGGCTGCGCGACGCGGAAGGCGATTTGCAGCCGCCGTGTGCGCCCGGCACCCAGGAGCGCAACACCCAAAGCCAGGTGTATTCCGTCGATAACCTGAACCATTTCGCTGAGGTGCTGAACGATATCGACGCGCTGGCGAAGCTGCAGGGGCTGCCGGCGGACGGCGCGGTGGCGGAGGCGTCGCCGGGGCAGTTCGAGGTCAACCTGCGTCATACCGACGATATTTTGCTGGCCTGCGATCACGCGCTGGCGCTGAAGCGGCTGGTGCGGCTGGTGGCCGAGAACCACGGTATGCACGCCACCTTTATGGCCAAACCCTATGAGGATTACGCCGGCAGCGGCATGCACGTGCATGTCAGCATGCAGGACGGGGCGGGCAACAACCTGTTCGCCGACGGCGAAGGCGAGGATTCACCGTTGCTGAAACAGGCGCTGGCCGGAATGATCACCCTGATGCCGGCGTCGATGGCGCTGCTGGCGCCGAACGTCAATGCCTATCGGCGTTTCCAGCCGGGGATGTATGTGCCGATCCAGGCCGCCTGGGGTCACAACAATCGCACCGTGGCGCTGCGCATCCCCTGCGGCGAACCGGAGAATCATCGGGTGGAGTACCGCGTGGCCGGCGCCGACGCCAATCCGTATCTGGTGATGGCGGCGATCCTGGCCGGCATGCTGTACGGGTTGGACAACGCGCTGCCGTTGCCTGAGCCGGTGACCGGCAACGGGCTGGAGCAGGAGGGGCTGCCGCTGCCGATCCGCCAGAGCGATGCGCTGTACGAGTTTGAACATCAGCACGCGTTGACCCACTATCTGGGCGAGCGTTTCACCCAGGTTTATCACGCCTGCAAGACGGACGAATTGCTGCAGTTTGAACGGCGGGTGACGGAAACCGAGATCGACTGGATGTTGAAAAATGCCTGAATGGGCGTATAAAGTAAGAAGTATGTGCGGGCGACCGGCCTGCCGGTAGCGGATTAATTCGCCTGCCGGGCTGGTTTTCCGTTCGATCGAAAAAAAGAATTTGTATTTGAGGGCTTCCGGATCTTGTCATCCGGAGGCATTCTGGTGCAAAATATCTCAAATGCAGATAGCCGACGTTTTGAAAGCGTCGGTTATTTTTTTTGCATTTAGTTTTACCAACGTAGCGTTTCATACACCAAGCGAGGCCGGACACCGATCCGGATAGATAAATAGTTTCGTGCACGATCAAACAAAACTTTATGGTCGTGACTCATGAGGATTAGAAAGATGGGGCAATTTTTCACTTTAGCGCCGGTGCCCGCCGGTTTCCGCTGTGGCCGCAGCGACTATGGAGCAGCCGAGGTTACCTCGACCCGTTATCCAGCTTACAATCCCCTTCTTTTAGAATTAAGTCGCTCGTTGCGAAGTTTCCCCGCAACCTTAAGTCTTGGCGTGTCCGCCATCCGCAAGGCTCAAGGTAAGGGGGGGCTGAACAATGTCCGATAACACCCTTAACGCCGCTCCGGCTCAGCGCACTCAGCTGCGTAAAACCCTGACATTGGTTCCGGTAGTGATGATGGGTCTGGCTTATCTGCAGCCAATGACCATCTTCGATACCTTCGGCATCGTATCCGGCCTGACCGATGGTCACGTCGCGACCGCGTACGCCTTCGCTCTGCTGGCGATCCTGTTTACCGCCCTGAGCTACGGCAAGCTGGTGAAGAAGTTCCCTTCCGCCGGTTCCGCCTACACCTACGCCCAGAAAGCCATCAGTCCGCACGTCGGCTTTATGGTGGGCTGGTCATCGCTGCTGGACTACCTGTTCATGCCGATGATCAACATTTTGCTGGCCAAGATTTACCTGGAAGCGATCTTCCCGGGCGTCCCGTCCTGGATCTTCGTGGCGGTGCTGGTCGGGTTGATGACGATTTTCAACCTGCGCGGCATCAAGCTGGTGGCTAACCTGAACTCCATCATCGTGGTGGTGCAGGTGGCGATCATGATCGTATTCCTGGGCCTGGTGATCAACGGCGTTTACCACGGCGAAGGCGCCGGTACGCTGGTCAGCAGCCGCCCGTTCTGGTCCGATAACGCTCACGTGGTGCCGATGATTACCGGCGCGACCATCCTGTGCTTCTCGTTCCTGGGCTTCGACGGCATCAGCTCGCTGTCCGAAGAAACCAAAGACGCAGAGAAAGTGATCCCGAAAGCCATCTTCCTGACGGCGCTGATCGGCGGCATCATCTTTATCGTGGTGTCTTACTTCGTGCAGCTGTATTTCCCGGACATCTCGCGCTTCAAGGATCCTGACGCGTCGCAGCCTGAAATCATGCTGTACGTGGCGGGCAAGTTCTTCCAGTCGGTGATCCTGGTGTTCTCCTGCGTGACGGTATTGGCGTCAGGCATGGCGGCGCACGCGGGCGTTTCGCGTCTGATGTATGTAATGGGCCGCGATGGTGTGTTCCCGACTCGCTTCTTCGGCTATGTGCATCCGAAGTGGCGTACCCCGGCGCTGAACGTGCTGCTGGTTGGCGCCATCGCGCTGTCCGCAGTGTCGTTTGACCTGGTGACCGCGACTGCGCTGATCAACTTCGGTGCGCTGGTGGCCTTCACCTTCGTCAACCTGTCGGTGATCTCGCAGTTCTATATTCGCGACAAGATGAACCGCACCGTGAAGGACACGTTCAACTACCTGATCTTGCCGGTGATGGGCGCACTGACCGTCGGCGCGCTGTGGATCAACCTGGAAGCCAGCTCGATGACGCTGGGCCTGGTCTGGGCGGCCATCGGCCTGATCTACCTGGCCTTCGTCACCCGCAGCTTCCGTCTGCCGGTGCCGCAAGCGAGCGAAGACGCCGCCTAAGCGCGAGCCGTCTCCTCAGCCACAAAAAAGGCCGCTTTCGCGGCCTTTTCCTTTTCTGCTTGCTGCGGGTTTTTATCCCACCAACTCTTTGCCGTAATCGAACAGCGCTTTCAGCAGGGCGGTTTTCTCTTTGTCGCCTTCGTGCAGGTTATACAGCGATTCGAGCTGCAGCAGATAGCTCTGCACGCGCTCCGCGCTCAAGGCTTCCTGACGGTGTTGCAGCCAGCGGCGCTGCTCGGCGTCGTCCAGCGTATTCGGGTAGTTGCGCGCGCGGAAGCGGAACAGCAGCTCTTTCATGCGGCCGTCGCTGAAGGCCAGATCCAGCGCCGGCAGGTTCTGCGGCTTGGTCTGCTGGATAATCCTCATCGCCGCCTTGTCGGCGTCGCTGAAGAAACCGTCGTACAAGCGGGCGTCGACGTCGTCGGCGCCTTTGAACGGCTCGGCTTCGGCGAACAGCGCGACCACTTTCTCGCGCACTTCCGGATGCTGTTTCAGCAGCTGCAGATTTTGCAGACACGCCTGACGATCGATGCCCAGCCGCTCGGCGTTCTCCGGCAGCAAGGTTTTGGCCGGCGCCAGCACCGGACATTTGTTGATGTGCACCAGCTTGATCGGCACCGGCGCCTGATCCGGCGCCAGATCGTCGCGGCGGGTGTACAGCCGTTCACGCAGTTGCTCGGCGCTCAGCGTCAACAGCGGCGTCATGTCGCCGGCCAGATCGCACATGATCACCGCGTTCTTGTTGTCCGGGTGCCAGGCCAACGGCGACACCCAACTGGTGTTGCCGCGCGCCGCGCCGAACATGCCGGAGACGTGCACCAGCGGCGTCATGTCGGCGACGTCGATCAGGGCGTTCAGCTTGTGCTTGTTGCGGTGCTGCAGCAGGAAATCGAACAGCCGCGGCTGCGCCTGCTTGACCAGCTTGGCCATCGCGATGGTGGCGTAAACGTCCGACATCGCATCGTGAGCCTGCGTGTGTTCGACGCCGTTGGCGCGCGTGAGGTGTTCGAGGCGGAAGCTGGGGAAACCGTCTTCGTTTTCCGGCCAGACGATGCCGTCCGGACGCAGAGCGTAGCAGGCGCGCATCACATCCAGCAGATCCCAACGCGAGTTGCCGTTTTGCCAGCTGTAGGCATAGGGATCGTAGAAGTTGCGATAGAAGATATTGCGGCTCACTTCGTCATCGAAACGGATGTTGTTGTAACCGAGAATGCAGGTGCCGGCCACGCTGAAGGCCTGATGGATTTGGCGGGTGAACTCGGCCTCGTTAACGCCTTTGGCTCGTGCCACCTGCGGCGTGATGCCGGTGATCATCACCGCCTCGGGTTCCGGCAGGTAGTCGTCGGCCGGGGCGCAGTAGATGACCAGCGGCTCTTCGATAATGTTGAAATCCATATCGGTGCGCACGCCGGCGAACTGCGCCGGGCGGTCCAGCGACGGGCTCTTGCCGAAGGTCTCATAGTCGTGAATGTAAAATGTGGCCGTTGCCTTGCTGCTCAAAATCGCGTCTCTTCAGTGGCGGATACAATATGCCCCTATTGTAACGGCGTGGGGAGCGATGCCAAGCGGCGGTTAGCGAAATGCGCGCAATTACGCACGGCGATAGAAATCCAGCCGCTGATGAAAGTAGGGGAGCAGGTGGTCGGGGATCTGTCGTTCTGTTTCCGCCTGGGTCGAGGCGATGCCGTAGCGCTCGTTGTAGATCACGCTGATGGCCAGCAAATCGGTTTCTATTTTCTCGCGTTGCGCCTGCGGTAAGCTATCCAGCTTTCGAACCATCGTTATCTCCCTGTTAACCTTAGGGTATAATAGGATCGTTAGCGGGTCTTGTCCCTACCCATTCCGAGGGGCGGTGGACGCCTGAGCGCTTTGCTGTGAGCTGGAAGTCAGACTGTGACGCGCGGCGAACTCGCTCTGCGCCTGGTGCGCATTGAGGCGATCCGCCCGGTTATACAGCGAACAGGCGCCGCTTATCACCGCCCCCCAAAACAGGGTGCACAGCAGTAAAACCCCCAACCAGATTTTTTGGTTATAGGTCATAAGTCCTCCACGGACGAAAAGAGAAATAACATTGACCGTTAAATTAAATCAGGCACTACATCAATGGTATTTAAACGGCGGAGATTAATCATGGAATCTACGCGGTTCTTTTGTTACTAAACCCAGGGTGGATGTTTCAAAAGATTCCTTAAGATAATATTAAGAAAAGTGAGTCTGGGCGCCGTAATTCTATTTAATATTTGTTTAAATATCCGCAGATACAATCTCCCACATTCAATGCCAATGTGGGTGACAATGATGAAAACGCTACTGTTGACCGGCGCTACCGGCTTTCTCGGTGGTGCAGTTCTTGAAAAATTATTGATTGAAAATCAGTCTATTAATTATCTTTTGCTGGTGCGCGCCGATGATGCGCAGCAAGGGCTGGCCCGTATTCGCGCGAATATGGAAAAGTTTAATATCGACGCGAATCTGCTGTCTAAAATTACGATGGAAAATATATTGTTGGGCGATCTTTCCGAGCCGGCCGACTTTTTAACTGACGCACGTATTAACAATGTCACGCACGTTATTAACTGCGCGGCCGTTGCTTCATTTGGTAATAACCCGCTCATTTGGAAGGTAAACGTAGAAGGCACTCTGACTTTTGCTGAAAGAATGGCGCAGGTGCCGGGATTAAAACGCTTCCTGCACGTTGGCACCGCCATGTCCTGTTCGCCGGAGCCGGGTTCGCTGGTGGCGGAGAGCGGCGAGTTTGAGGAGGACGCCGAGCACCTGGTGGAATATACCCGTTCCAAATCCACCATCGAACAGCTGATGCGCCAGCGTTGCCCGCAAATGCCGTTGACCATCGCTCGTCCGTCGATTGTGGTGGGGCACACCCGCCTGGGCTGCCAGCCTTCCAGCAGCATTTTCTGGGTGTTTGGCATGGCGCTGATGCTGCGCAAGTTCATGTGCTCGCTGCAGGACAATATCGACGTGATCCCGGCGGATTACTGCGCGGATGCGCTGGTGATGCTGATGAACAGCGAAACGCTGGAGAACGACGTTTATCACATCTCCGCCGGTGAGGAGAGCAGCGTCAGCTTTGCTGAAATTGACAACGCCATGGCGGCGGCCCTGGAAAAAGCGCCAGTGGGCGATGAGTATGCGCAGGTGACCTATGACGCGCTGGTGAAAATGCGCCGTCAGCTGAAAGACATTTTCGGCCCGTGCAACGAGCGGCTGATGCTCAAAGCGATGCGCCTGTACGGCTCGTTCGCCATGCTCAACGTGCGTTTCAGCAACGAGAAGATCCTCAAGCTGGGCATGCCGAAACCGCCGCGTTTCACCGACTACATCGCCGGCTGCGTGCAGTCGACGCGCGGGCTGTCTATCCAGCAGCAGATGGTGGTGGACTTCAAATAACCGCCGGGCGCAACGGGCGCCCGAGGTTGCTCTGCTACCAGGACGAAGACGACCAGAAGACGCGGCCGAGCACCACCAGTTGCTCCTTGCGCTGCTGATAGCTGAGATGCTCGTCCTGGTACTCTTCCCGGTTGAGGGAGCGGATGATGACGCCGCCGTCCGGCTGCTCGATCAGCACCTTCACCCGCAGCAAATTGCCGTGGCGGATGGCGTAGGTCTTGCCCTCGCGGATGCGCGTGTCGTCGGTGTTGATGCCGACCACGTCGCCGTCCTGCAGGCGCGGTTCCATGCTGGAGCCGGAGATGCGGATAATGCGCGCGGCGTTGACCGCCACCCCCATCTTGTGCAGATAGTAACGGCGGAAGATCAGCGAAAACTCCTCGCGATCGACGATTTCGTAGCAGCCGTCGCCGGCGGAAAAATCAATATCCAGCAGCGGGATCTCCACAAACTCTTCCTTGTCTTGTTCGGTATCTTCCCATACCACCGGTTTCAAACGGGCGGGCTGGAAGTCCGACTCCGCCGCCACGTTGTCAAACGGGCGCACCAGCTGCTTTTCGTGAAACACGTCGAACCAGCCCTTGGGCAAATTCAGCCTGGCCTCGATCCGCCTGGCCAGATTGTCGCCAAGATTGCGGGAGGATTTTTCCCCGATGATTTGGCTCAGCGTCGGCGCGGAAGACTCAACCAGCGTGGCGAACTCATTCTGGTTGACGCCTTGCCGGGCGTAGCGGGCCATCAATTCGCGCAGATTGTTGCGCCTGATTTCTTTAGTTTCCATCGTGCAATGATCGCACTCTTTAGCAAAAAGGTAAATAACGATTTTGCTAAAAAACACTTGCGCATAATTTAGCAATTAGCTAAAACAAAAGGGTGAGCCAAGGGTTCACCCGTGCGGGGCGGCCTGTCATGATGAGGAGCCGCTCAGTGAAATCAAACGAGAGAGGGACTTTACGATGTACAAGATTGATTACAATAGCTACCGATCGGTCGCCAGCTTCGGCCACCGCGTGCGTTTTCTGGTGCTGCACTACACGGCGCAAAACTTCGCCGACTCGGTGACGTCGTTGACCGGAAAATCGGTCAGCGCGCACTACCTGGTGCCGGATCCGACCGAGGCGACCTATCAGGCGGCCGGCTTCAGCGGCGTGCGCATCTTCAACCTGGTGGACGAGAACGAGCGCGCCTGGCATGCCGGCACCAGCCAGTGGGGCACCCGCAGCAATATCAACGACACCTCGATCGGCATCGAGATCGTCAATCTGGCGAGCGGCGACGGTGAAAACATCACCTTCCCGCCGTTCAATCCGCAGCAGATTGAGGCGGTCACCCAGCTGGCGCAGAACATCCTGCAGCGTTATCCGGACATCTCGCCGGTGAACGTGGTGGCGCACTCCGACATCGCGCCGGGCCGCAAGAGCGATCCGGGCCCGCAGTTCCCGTGGCAGCAGCTGTATCAGGCCGGCGTCGGCGCCTGGTATGACGAAGCGACCAAGCAGCAGCGCCAGCAGGAATACTGCAGCCAGGGCCTGCCGGCGCAGGCCGATCTGCTGAAACTGTTCGCCCAATACGGCTATGACACCTCGGCGGCGAACACCGCAGAAGGCTATCGCCAGCTGGTGCGCGCGTTCCAGCTGCACTTCCGTCCGCAGAAGTATGACGGCGTGATGGATGTCGAAACCGCCGCCGTTCTGCGCGCGCTGGTCGACAAGTACGCCGCCTGAGCCTGACCGCGAATGGGGGACGCCTCATTCGCCTTTTCCTCGCCGGGCTTCCTCCGCTAAAATAGCGGCCTGGCTGGTCTTTATCGGAGGCATCGTGCGCCTCGATCGAAAAATCTCTCCCCTTGAACTGCTGACCTATCGCCACTATCGCGTTGTTCACGGCGTGCGCATCGGGCTGGCGTTTATCCTGACCTTTCTGCTGATCCGCCTGCTGGCGGTGCCCGAAGGCACCTGGCCGCTGATCACCCTGGTGGTGGTGATGGGGCCGATCTCGTTTTGGGGCAACGTGCTGCAGCGGGCGCTGCAACGCATTGCCGGCACGGTGTTCGGCGCCGCGTCCGGCCTGATCGCCCTGTATCTGGAACTCTATTCGCTGCCGCTGATGCTGGTCTGGTGCGGCGTGGTGATGTTCGTCTGCGGTTACCTGACGCTCGGCAAACGGCCGTATATGGCGCTGCTGGTGGGGATCACGCTGGCGGTGGTGTGCGGCGCGGGCGCCGGCGACATGCACACCGCGCTTTGGCGCAGCGGCGACGTGATCTTCGGCTCGCTGCTGGCGCTGCTGTTCACCAGCATCTACCCGCAGCGCGCCTACATTCTGTGGCGCATGCAAATGGCGGACTGCCTGCAAACCGCCGCCCGAATTTACGGCGCCTACTTTTCGCCGAACGTCATTGAGCGGCCGCGGCTGGAGCCGCAGCTCAAGGATCTGTTGAATCAGGTGGTGAAGCTGCGCAGCCTGATCGTGCCCGCCAGCAAGGAAACCCGCATCCCCAAAGCGGTGTTCGAGGCGGTGCAAACCCTCAGCCGCAATCTGGTGTGCACGCTGGAACTGATGGCCGACGCCTACTGGGCTTCGCGCGAAACGCACTTCATCATGCTAAACGCCCGCACGCTGCGCAGCACCCAACTGCTGACGCTGAGCTCGCTGGAATCGCTGGCGCTGCTGATGCGCGAAGGGCCACAGGCGCAGCGGCAGGCGGCGGCGGGGCAGCTGGCGGAGATCGCCGGCGAGCTGAAAACGCTGATGCAGGAGGTCAGCCTCGGTCAGCACGGCGAAGCGCCGATTTACGGCTATGTCTGGCTCAGCATGGAGCTGGCGCAGCAGCTGGAAGAGTTGGGGGATCTGCTCCAGGTCTGCACCGCCGCCGGGCGTGAATAAGGGGTCAGATCATGAAGGCGGCGCTTTGGGTTTTGGCCGCCGGGGCAAAGTGGGTAAGATAAGGCAATCACTGTTGTGCCGGACCGCCACAAACCTGTATCTTGGTGCCATGTGGCCGTAAGCAAATGAATCTGTGTATTACTAAAGCAAGGGTATAAAGATGGATAATGCAAATAAGCCGAGTTTCCAGGACGTGCTGGAGTTTGTGCGTATGTTCCGCCGCAAAAACAAACTGCAACGCGAGATCGTCGACAACGAAAAGAAAATTCGTGATAACCAGAAGCGCGTGCTGCTGCTCGACAACCTGAGCGAGTACATCAAGCCCGGCATGAGCATTGAAGACATTCAGGGCATCATCGCCAACATGCGCAGCGACTACGAAGATCGCGTTGATGACTACATCATCAAAAATGCCGATCTGTCCAAAGAGCGCCGCGAGCTGTCCAAAAAGCTGAAAGCGATGGGTGAAGTGAAGTAACCCGCTTTATCGGGCCGGGCGTCCTGCCTGGCCCGCATCCTTGTCCCGCCTGATTTTCCGTTCTTGCCGACACTGCCGTTTCCGTTGGGGCGTTCCCCGGCGGCCGAAGGCGCCTCCCCATCCTGCAGGACCTGCAGGTGACCGCCGGGGAACGCGTGTTACTGCTCCGCGCCGTACATGTCGAAATCGAAATACTTGTCGTTGATTTTCTTGTAAGTGCCGTTGGCGCGGATCGCCTGCAGCGCGGCGTTGAAGGCGTTAAGCAGCGCGGTATCCTCTTTGCGCACCCCGATGCCGTCGCCGACGCCGAAGTATTTGCTGTCGCTCAATTCGGCGCCGATAAAGGCAAAGTCTTTGCCGCCGGGCGTTTTGAAGAATTCGCTGGCGCTGACGCTGGCCAGCAGCGACGCATCCAGGCGGCCGTTGGCCAGATCTTCGTTCACCTCCTGCTGGCTTTGGTAGGCGACCACGTTGACGCCGGCCGGCCGCCAAAGCGCGTTGGCGTAGGTCTCCTGGCTGGAACCTTGCTGCACGCCGACCGATTTGCCCTTCAGCGAGGCGGCGGTAGGCTGCAGATTGCTGCCTTTATGCGCCACCAGCCGCGCCGGGGCGTTGGAGACTTTGCTGGAGAAAGCGATCTGCTGCCGGCGCTGCGGCGTAATGGTCATCGACGAGGCGATGGCGTCGAACTTCTTCGCCTGCAGGCCGGGGATCATGCCGTCCCAGCTGCTTTCCACCCACACGCATTTGGCCTGCATCTGGTCGCACAGCGCCTGGGCGATATCGACGCCGAAGCCGGTCAGCTTGCCCTGCGGATTTTTATACTCCAGCGGCGGAAAGGTGGGATCGATGCCCAGCTTGATCACTTTGCCGCTGAATTCACCGCTCAGCGCGGGAAAACTCGCGGCCAGCGGCAGCAGCAACAACAGCCCTTTGATGATTTTCATGTCATTTCCTCTGTGTTGGCGATTAAACCGCAGGGCGAGCCAAAAAGCGCTCGACCAATTTGACCCAGTAAGTGGCGCCCAACGACAGACTGTCGTCGTTGAAGTCATAACCGGGGTTGTGCAGAGAATTGTCCGGCGTGGCGGGGCCGTTGCCGATAGAGATGTAGCTGCCCGGGCACTTCTCCAGCATAAAGGCAAAATCTTCGCTGGCGGTGAACGGCCGCAGCGTGGGGATCACCCGGCTCTCTCCGGCCCATTCCAGCGCCACCGCGCGCGCCAGTTCGGTTTCTGCCGGGTGGTTCACCAGCACCGGGTAGCCGTGCTGATAGTCGATCTCCGCGCGGGCGCCGAAGCTGGCGGCCTGCGCCGTGACCAGCTCGGTGATGCGCTGTTCCAGCCGCGCACGCACCGCCGCCGTCAGCGCGCGCACGCTGAGCGTCAGGGTGGCGGTCGCCGGGATCACGTTGGCGGCCTGGCCGGCCTGCATCGCCCCCACGGTGACGATCGCCGTTTCCTGCGGATCGATATTGCGCGCCACGATGGTTTGCAGGCTCATAACGATGGCTGCGCAGGCCACCACCGGATCGACGGTGCTCTGCGGCACCGCGCCGTGGCCGCCGTGGCCGTGCAGGGTGATGTGCACCGTATCGGCCGAGCACATGAAGGGGCCGCCGGCGAAGCCCAGGTGGCCGGTGGGTAAGCCGGGCACGTTGTGCATGGCGAACACCGCGTCGCAGGGGAAGCGCTCAAACAGGCCGTCTTCGATCATCACTTTGGCGCCGCCGCCGCCTTCTTCCGCCGGCTGAAAGATCAGGTGCAGCGTGTCGCAAAAGTTCGGCTGCCGCGCCAGATAGCGCGCCGCCGCCAGCAGCATGGCGGTGTGCCCGTCGTGGCCGCAGGCATGCATCACCCCGGAATGGGTGCTGGCGTAAGGCAGTTCGGTGGTTTCGGCAATCGGCAGGGCGTCCATGTCGGCGCGGATGCCGAGCGATTTTCCCGACCCGCGCTGCAGTGTGGCGACAACGCCGGTTTGTCCTACGCCGCGCGTGACGCGGTAACCCCATTCCTCCAGCCGCCGCGCCACCAGATCCGAAGTGGCGAACTCCTGGAATCCCAATTCCGGGTGGGCGTGAATATGGCGGCGAAGGGCGACCATCTCATCATGAACGGCGGCGATCTCAGGCAGTAGCAGTGAATGCATCATCACGGTCTCCGGCAAAAGGGTCCCGGCCAGTGGGCGGGGAACGGGGCAGAGGGGATAGGCATCGAGACTAGCAAACTCCATTTTTGCCGGGTAGCCGCCGTTCGGTTATGCTGACAACCTATGATTGTCAGGAGGTGGACATGAAACTGCACCAACTGCAGGCGCTGGTGGCCAGCGCCGACAGCGGCAGCATTCGCGCGGCGGCGCGGCATCTGGGGCTGTCGCAGGCGGCGGTGACCCGCGCACTGCGCGAACTGGAGCAAGAACAGGCGCTGCCGCTGCTGATCCGCACGCCGACCGGTCTGGGTTTTACCCCCTACGGCAAAACCCTGCTGGCGCACGCCCGGCTGGTGCTGAACCAGTTGGAGCAGGCGCAGGGCGAAATGGCGGCGCTGCGCGGGAGTGCGGCGGATCTGGTCAAGGCGGCGATCACTCCCTGGCTGATGCTGACGGTGCTGCCGCCGGCGGTGATGGCGTTTCGCAGCAAGGTGCCGGCGGTGCGGCTGGAACTGTCGGAAAGCCTGATGGCCAACGCCCAGTCGCAGCTGCGCGAGGGCACGATGGATTTCGCCATCACGCCGCTGCCGGCGTCGTCGGCGCCGCAGGAGTTTCACTGCGAGCCGCTGCTGGAGTATGAAACGGCGTACATGGTGCGGCGCGGCCACCCGCTGGCGCACAGCACCTCGCTGCATCAGCTGCTGGAGCAGGATTGGGTGATGAGCTATACCCAGGAAAGTTTCGATGCGCTGCTCGACGAGGTGTTCCACCGCCACGGCGTGCGCCTGCCGCGCCAGCGCATTATCCAGGCGCATTCGTTCGGTATGCTGCAGGCGCTGGTGGAGTCCGCCGAGATGTGTACCTGGTGCCCGCGGCCGATCGCCGCGCTGCCGCAGTTTGCCTCCCGCGTGCAGCCGCTGGCGCTGCGGGAGAGCTGCCAACCGGCGCAGTTGAATATCGTCACCCGGCGCAACAGCATTCTGAGCGCCGCCGCCCATGCGTTTATCGACACGCTGGTGCGCACCCTGCGCCAGCAGGTGCGATCGTCGCGGCCGGAGGATCGCCAGATCTACGATCGCGTGCGCCTGCTGATTTAGCGGATCTGCCCGGATCGCCGATCCCGTAAATGGGATCGCGATCCGCATTTGTAGCATTTTTAGCCGCAATGTTAACGAACTGTGATTTTGCTCAAATAATTATTTTTGCAGCTTTGGTTATATGTCGCTCTATGTTCACGTTGTCATTTTTAGTTATCGGGATGTGTAATGGTTAATTTGTTGAAATTTATAATTTTATAACTCAGTTTGTTTTTTGTTTGATAAAAATGACAACGTCAACATTTATAATTTTCAAGCGTTTAACGAGAATATTGGAGGGATAGATGAGCCAGTTGCCGGAAAAAATGCGCGCGGTCGTTTGCCACGGCCCGCAGGACTACCGTTTCGAACAGGTGCCCACGCCGCTGCCGAAAGCGCGCGAGCTGGTGATCAAGGTGGAAGGCTGCGGCATCTGCGCCGGCGACTGCAAGTGCAAGAACGGCGCGCAGATGTTTTGGGGGGAGAACCCGTGGGTCAAACCGCCGGTGGTGCCGGGACATGAGTTCTACGGCCGCATCGCCGCGCTGGGCGAGGGCGCGGAAGGCAAATACCGGATCGGTGAGCGGGTGATCGCCGAGCAGATCGTGCCGTGCTGGGAGTGCCGTTACTGCAAATCCGGCAGTTACTGGATGTGTGAGACGCATAACATTTACGGCTTCCAGAAAGACGTGGCGGAGGGCGGCATGGCGGAATACATGCGCTTTTCCGAGAACGCCATCGTCCACAAGATCCCGGAAAGCCTGAGCCATGAAGACGCGGTGCTGATCGAACCGATGGCCTGCGCCATCCACACCGTGGCGCGCGGCGACATCCAGCTGGACGACGTGGTGGTACTGGCCGGCGCCGGGCCGCTCGGGCTGTGCATGGTGCAGGTGGCGCGCCTGAAGACGCCGAAGAAACTGATCGTGATCGACGCCATCGACGAGCGGCTGGCGCTGGCGAAGGAATTCGGCGCCGACGTGGTGATCAACCCGCTGAAGGAAGACGCCGACCAGATTGTCAAATCGCTGACCGGCGGCTACGGCTGCGACGTGTATATCGAGGCCACCGGCGCGCCGATCGGCGTCACCCAGGGGCTGCAGATGATCCGCAAGCTGGGCCGCTTCGTGGAGTTCAGCGTATTTGGCAAGGAAACCACCGTCGACTGGTCCATCATCGGCGATCGCAAGGAGCTGGACATTCGCGGCGCGCACCTGGCGCCCTACAGCTATGAAATCGCCATCGATCTGTTCGAGCGCGGGCTGGTGACCTCAAACGGCGTGGTCACCCACAGCTATTCATTGAACGACTGGGACGAAGCCTTCGCCCTGGCGGACTCGACCGATTCCATCAAGGTGATCCTGGTTCCCTGATTTTCCCGCCGTACCGCTGTTGCAGTCACGACCGCCGGCCCATCCGCAATGGGGGGCCGGCCGGTCGGCCAAACGTAAAGACATGCTGTTGCTCTGATAACCACAACAAGAAGCTTCCCTACAGGAGAATTGGCTATGTTTTCATTATTCAAAAAGACCCTGCCTTTTATCGTCGCCGGTGGAATGTTGGCGGCCAGCCAGGTGGCGCTGGCCAAGCAAATCACGATCGGTATGTCGTTCCAGGAAATGAACAACGACTACTTCGTCACCATGAAGCAGGCGTTGGATCAGGCGGCGGCGGATATCGGCGCCAAGGTGTACGTGGCCGATGCGCGCCATGACGTTGCCAAACAGATCGGCGACGTGGAAGACATGCTGCAGAAGAAGGTGGATATCCTGCTGATCAACCCGACCGATTCGGTGGGGGTGCAGTCGGCGGTGATCTCCGCCCATAAGGCCGGCGCGGTGGTGGTGGCGATCGACGCCCAGGCGGAAGGGCCGCTGGATTCATTCGTCGGCTCGGAAAATTACGACGCCGGCTTCCAGGCGGGCGAGTACCTGGCGAAAGCGCTGGGCGGCAAAGGCAAGGTGGCGATCCTCGACGGTATCCCGGTGGTGCCGATCCTGGAGCGCGTGCGCGGCTTTGAAGCGGCGATGAAAAAATACCCCGACATCAAGATCGTCACCAAGCAAAACGGTAAGCAGGAGCGCGACACCGCGCTGACCGTGACCGAAAACATGCTGCAGTCGGCGCCGGATCTGGCGGGCATCTTCAGCGTCAACGACGTCGGCGCGCTCGGCGCCCTGGCGGCGATCGAAAGCAACGGCGCCAAGGTCAAGCTGGTGAGCGTCGATGGCCAGCCGGAAGCCATCAAAGAGATCCTCAAGCCGAACTCGCCGTTTATCGCCACTTCGGCGCAGTTCCCGCGCGACCAGCTGCGCATTGCGCTCGGCATTGCGCTGGCCCGCTACTGGGGCGCCACGGTGCCGAAAACCGTGCCGGTCAAAGTGAAGCTGATCGACCGCAGCAATGCGGCCGGCTTTAGCTGGTAACAGCGGCCGGTTCGCCCCGCTGCGGCGGGGCATTCGGCGCGGAGGGCAATGCGGTGACACCTTTACTGGAACTGAAGCGAATCAAGAAAAGCTTTCCCGGCGTGAAGGCGCTGGACGGCATCGATCTGGCCATTCAACGCGGCGAGGTGCACGCCCTGCTGGGCGAAAACGGCGCCGGCAAATCGACGCTGGTGAAAATCATGTGCGGCATCTATCAGCCGGACGAGGGCGATATTTTTATCGACGGCGAGCAGCGCCGCTTTAACAACTATCGCCAGGCGATCGAGGCCGGGGTCGGCATTATTTTTCAGGAATTCTCGTTGATTCCCTATATGAGCGCCATCGACAACATCTTCCTCAACCGGGAGATCAGGAACCGCTGGGGCCTGCTGGATCGGCGGGCGATGCGGCGCAAGGCCGAGGCGATCTTCAAGCGGCTGACGGTGGCTATCGATCTCGATTGCCCGGTGGAGCAGTTGAGCGTGGCGCAGCAGCAGTTCGTTGAGATCGCCAAGGCGCTGTCGCTGGAGGCGCGGGTGCTGGTGCTGGATGAACCGACCGCCACGCTGACGCCGGGCGAGGCCGAGCACCTGTTCAGCGTGATGAACGATCTGCGGCTGCTGGGCGTCGGCATGGTGTTTATCTCGCACCACCTGGACGAGATCTTCACCATCTGCGATCGCATCACCGTGCTGCGCGACGGCGCCTACATCGAAACGCTGGCCACCGGCGACACCAACGTGGAAGAACTGGTGCGGCTGATGGTCGGGCGCAAAATCGAGAACGCCTTCCCGGCGAAACAGCACCCGGTCGATACCGCGACGGTGCTGCTGGAGGCGGAGATCCAGCGCGAGAAGCACGGCGCGACCGACCGCTTCCACCTGCACAAGGGCGAGATCCTCGGCTTCGCCGGGCTGGTGGGCTCCGGGCGCACCGAGACCGTCTCGGCGCTGATCGGCGCCAGCCGCTGCCACCGCAAACGCGTCAGCCTCGGCGGCCAACCGGCGGCGCTGCGCTCCCCGGCGCAGGCGCTGGCGCAGGGCATCGGCTTGCTGCCGGAGAGCCGCAAAACCGAGGGCCTGGTGCTGCCGTTCTCGGTGGCGCAGAACATCACCCTCAACCGGCACCACCGGCGCGGCAAGATCTTCGTCAGCGCCCGTAAGGATCGCGACGTGGTGCAGCGGCTGATCCGCGCCGTGGGGGTGAAAACCCCGGACGCCGAGACCGCCGTCAGCACCCTGAGCGGCGGCAACCAGCAGAAGGTGGTGATCGCCCGCTGGCTCAACAATGACTGCAACATCCTGATCTTCGACGAGCCGACGCGCGGCATAGACGTGGGCGCCAAGGCCGAGATCTACCAGCTGATGCAGCAACTGACCCAGCAGGGCATCTCCATCATCATGATTTCTTCCGAACTGCCGGAGATCATCGGCGTGTGCGACCGCGTGCTGGTGTTTCGCGGCGGCCATATCGTCGCCGAGCTGACCGGCGACGACATCGAATCCAACCACATCATGCTTAATGCGACCGGGAGTGCCTTATGATCGGAATTGAACAACCCGCCGTGGCGCGCCGCGCCGCCGGCCTCAGCCTCGGCAAGCGCTGGGAAAAACTGCTGCATCACCCGGCGGTCCTGCCGTTTATCGGCTTCGCTGTCCTGTTCGTGCTGATGAGTCTGCTGAACGACAGCTTCCTCAGCGTCAACAACCTGACCAACGTAGCGCGCCAGGTGTCGATCAACGCCATCATCGCGGTGGGCATGACCTGCGCCATCCTGACCGGCGGCATCGATCTCTCGGTGGGGCCGGTGATGGCGCTGGCCGGTTCGGTCGCCGCCGGGCTGATGCTGGCGGCGGTGCCCATTCCACTGGCGATGGTAGCGGCGTTGGCGCTCGGCGCGCTGTTCGGCCTGGCCAACGGCGCCTGCATCGCCTACCTGCGCATGCCGCCGATCATCGTCACTCTGGCCTCGATGGGCATCGCCCGCGGCCTGGCGCTGCTTTATACCGGCGGCTACCCGATCTCCGGCCTGCCCGACGTCTTCTCCTTCTTCGGCCGCGGCACGGTGCTGGGCATCCAGGTGCCGATCCTGATCATGCTCGGCGTGTATGTGCTGGCCTGGCTGATGCTCAACCAGCTGCCGTTCGGCCGCTACGTCTACGCGATGGGCGGCAATGAAGAGGCGGCGCGCCTGAGCGGCATCCGCGTGCCGCGCTACAAGATGCTGGTGTACGTGATCAGCGGCCTGACCGCCGCGCTGGCCGGGCTGGTGCTGACCTCGCGCCTGATGAGCGGGCAGCCCAACGCCGGCGAAGGCTTCGAGCTGGACGCCATCGCCGCCGTAGTGCTGGGCGGGGCGGCGATCTCCGGCGGGCGCGGCGCCATCGTCGGCACGCTGGTGGGGGCGATGATGCTCGGGGTGCTCAACAACGGCCTCAATCTGATGAACGTATCGCCGTATATCCAGAACGTGGTGAAGGGCGGCATCATCCTGGCCGCCATCTACCTCAGCTCCGTGCGGCGCAAATAGGAGGCGCGATGTCAGTCTTTCTTGGCATAGACGTCGGCGGCACGGTGATCAAGGCCGGGCTGTACCGGGCAAGCGGCGAAGAGCTGGCGATCGCCGAGCGCGACGGCGCGGCGATCGCCGCCCAGCCGGGCTTTAGCGAACGCAATATGGACGCGCTGTGGGATGACGTTTGCGCGGCGATCCGCCAGACGCTGCACGCGGCGGGGCTGGAGGCCGGGCAGGTGCGCGGCGTCAGCTTCTCGGCGCACGGCAAAGGGCTGTACGCCATCGACCGCCACGGCAAACCGGTCGGTAACGGCATCCTCTCCTCGGACAACCGCGCGGCGGCCACGGCGGCTGAGCTGCGCCGCGCCGGCGTGGATGCGCAGAGCTACCCGCGCAGCCTGCAGCCGCTGTGGCCCAGCCACCCGGCGCTGCTGCTGCGCTGGCTGAAGCAGCGGCAGCCGGCGCAATACGCCGCCGTCGATCGCATCCTGATGGCGCACGACTACCTGCGCTTTCGCCTCACCGGCGAGGCGGCGGCCGAAGTGACCAACATCTCCGGCAGCAACCTGTTTAACCAGCGCAGCGGCGCTTACGATCCGGCGCTGATGGCGGCCTTCGGCATCGAAGAGGCGCAGGAGAAGACCGCGCCGGTGATCGGCTCGGCGCAGCTGGCCGGGCGGGTGACGGCCGCGGCGGCGGCGCAGTGCGGCCTGCGAGCGGGCACCGCGGTGTACGGCGGCCTGTTCGACGTGGTGGGCGCGGCGCTCAGCTCCGGCGTGGCCGACGATCGCACGCTCAGCGCGGTGGCGGGCACCTGGTCGATCGCCACCTGCGTGACCGAGCGCATCATTCCCGCCGATTACCCCTACGCCTGGGGGCGCTACTGCATCGACGGCCGCTATTTCGTGCACGAAGGCAGCCCGACCTCGGCCGGCAATTTGGCCTGGTTTCTGCGCCAGTTCTGCGCCGACGACCGGCAGCGCTACGCCCAGTTCAACGCCTGGGTGGCCGAGCGCCGCGAGCAGCCGAGCGGGCTGCTGTTCCTGCCTTATCTGTACGGCTCCAACCTCGGCGGCAACACGCCGGGCGGGCTGATCGGCCTGAGCGCTCACCACGAGATGGCGGACGTGGTGCAGGCGATCTACCAGGGCATCGTGTTTTCGCACCTGATCCATCAGGAGCGCATGGTGCAGCTGAACCCGCGCATCGTACGGGTGCGCATGACCGGCGGGCCGACGCAGTCTGAGGTCTGGATGCAGATGTACGCCGACGCCGGCAACCTGCCGCTTGAGGTGGTGGAAACCCGCCAAAGCGGCTGCCGCGCCGCCGCCCTGTGCGCCGCCGTCGGCGCCGGGGAGTATGCCGGGTTCGCCGAAGCGATCGCCGCCGCGCCGCCCAAATTGCGCTGTTATTATCCCGCGACCGCCGCCCACCGGCGCCTGCGCGCCCAGCAGGCGCGCTATCTGGCGGTCGCCCAGGCTTTGAGTGAGGTGACTGATGCAAACGACTAACGCCGCCTGTCTGGGGCTGTATGAAAAGGCGCTGCCCGCCGAACTGAGCTGGCCGCAGCGGCTGGCCACCGCCGCCGAGCTGGGCTTTGAATTTGTGGAGATGTCGATAGACGAACAGCCGGCGCGCCAGCAGCGGCTGGACTGGGATCGCCGCCAGCGGCTGGCGTTTATCCAGGCGCGGCTCGACAGCGGGGTGACGGTGCCGAGCCTGTGCCTGTCGGCGCACCGGCGCGATCCGTTTGGCAGCCATGACGCCGCCACCCGCGAACGGGCGCGTGTGCTGATGAGCAAGGCGCTGGAACTGGCGACGGATCTCGGCATCCGCAACATCCAGCTGGCGGGCTACGACGTCTATTACGAACCCGCCGATCGCCACAGCCGCGAGCGCTTTATCGAGGGCATGCAGTGGGCGGCGGCGCAGGCCGCCAGGGCGCAGGTGATGCTGTCGGTGGAGGTGATGGACACGCCGTTCATCAACAGCATCAGCAAATGGCGCGACATCGCCCACCACGTCAACAGCCCGTGGTTCACGGTGTATCCCGATCTTGGCAACCTCAGCGCCTGGGGCAACGACGTCGCCGCCGAGCTGGCGCTGGGCATCGGCAGCATCACCGCCGTGCACCTCAAAGACACCGTGGCGGTGGGGCCGGGCAGCGCCGGGCAGTTCCGCGACGTGCCGTTCGGCGAGGGCTGCGTGGATTTCGCCCACGCCTTTTCCGTGCTCAATGCGCTCGGTTATCGCGGCCCCTACCTGCTGGAGATGTGGGCGCGCGAAGACGGGCAGGATAAGCAACGCATCGCCCAGGCCAAGGCCTGGCTCGAACAACAGATGAATGAGGGAGGCATCGCATGCTGAACGAACTCAAGCGGCAGGTGCTGGCCGCCAACCTCAGCCTGCCGGCATACGGGCTGGTGACCTTTACCTGGGGCAACGTCTCGGCGATCGATCGCCAAAGCGGGCTGGTGGTGATCAAGCCTTCGGGCATCGCCTACGAGGCGATGACGCTGGAGGATTTGGTGGTGGTGGATCTGGAGGGTAAGGTGCGCGAAGGGCACCGCAAGCCCTCATCCGACACCGCCACCCACCTGGCGCTGTACCGCGCCTTCGCCGATATCGGCGGCGTGGTGCACACCCACAGCCGCAACGCCACCATCTGGGCGCAGGCCGGGCAGCCGATCCCGGCGCTGGGCACCACCCACGCCGACTACTTTTACGGCGACATTCCCTGCACCCGGCCGATGAGCGAGGCGGAGATCGCCGGGGATTACGAGGGGGAAACCGGCAAGGTGATTATCGAGACCTTCAATCAGGCGGGGCGCGATCCGCAGCAGGTGCCGGGGGTGCTGGTTTACTCCCACGGCCCGTTTGCCTGGGGCAAGGACGCGGCGGATGCGGTGCACAACGCGGTGGTGCTGGAAGAGGTAGCGATCATGGCGATGGCGACGCGCCAGCTGGCGCCGGCCATCGCCCCGATGCAGCCGGAGCTGCTGGACAAACATTTCCTGCGCAAGCACGGCAAACACGCCTACTACGGGCAATAGCGCCCGTCAGCGATTCAACAGCGAGCCGGTGAAGAATTCTCTGCGCACCGGCAACTCGCCGCGCGGGCTGTTAATGGCGCTGAACAACAGCTCCGCGGCGATCTCCCCCAGTTTCTGCGTATCGTGATACACCCCCGGAATGTGCAGGCCGTAAGCGCCGGCGCGCGGCGGCTCGTCTATTGAGAAGAACTTCACCTGCTGATAAAGCCCCATCTCGTGGCAGATGGCGATGGCGCCCAGCGTGATGATGCCGTTCAGGCCGATGATGTAATCCGGGCGGTTCTCCGGCTGCGCCAGATAGGCGCGCACCTCGCTCTCTTGCGAGGTAAAATCGTAGTCGCCGTTGATGATATGAATCTCACGCCCGCTGCCCTGCAAGGCCGCAACGATGCCGGCGGTGCGCGTTAAGGTAATCTCCGAATCCGCCGGGCCGCCGATAATCAAAAGCTTCTGCTCCGGCTGCTCCGCCAGATAGCGCCCGGCCAGCACGCCGATCTCGCGGTTATCGAGGAACACGCCGCTCAGCTGCTGATCGTAGAGATCGCGGTCGATCAGGATCAGCGGCACGCCGTACACCTCGGCCAGCTCGAGATAGGCGGGGCGGTAGCGCTTGTCGTCGCGCACCGCCGACAGCAGGATACCGCGCGCCTTGTAGCCGAACAGCGCCTGAATGGCGCGCATTTCCGCCTCTTCGCTGCCGTCGGTGTCGAACAGCATGATCTGGTAGCCCTGCTGGCGCGCAATGCGCGACACGGTCTTGATCAGGCCGGAATAGAACGGGTTGTACATGCTGCTGGTGACGATGCCGATAATCTGGCTGCTGCTGCTTTTCAGCCCCTGTGCGAACGCGTTGGGCACATAGTTCAGCTCTTTGGCGATGGCGTGAATGCGCTCGCGGGTTTCCGGCTTGACCAGCTCGGGCTTATTGAAGGCGCGGGAAACGGTGATATTGGTCACCCTGGCGCGGCGGGCGATATCCACGATAGTGGCATTGGGATTGGCTTTCGACACCGTCTTTCCTTGCGTTATGCCTCAACAGATCCCTTATTGTAGGGAAAGGGCGGGGGCGGTGCTAGGGGGGAGTTGGGCTGAGTGTTTTTTTATGGGTGTTAAGCTTGTCTTTGGGAAAAACCAAATATATTAGATTGGTTTTTATTTAATGGTTATATTAGTGTTATAATAGTCAAGTAAATCTAATTTACATAAGGTAGCAGAGTGCCGTGAGTATTCACACTTAATAAATGGGTAGTGAATTAATTTTAAAGCAATTAAAATGGTTTTTAATTTTTATGATAACGTAATGGTGATTATTTGATTTCAGTTATTTATATTTAATGTTTCAAATTGTTTCCGCGAGGATATTTTACGTGCCTCATTTTTTATTATGCATCAGCTTTTAATTATTAATATAATTGGCTTGTAAGTTATAATTCTGCGCTGGGTTTCTGAATGACAAAGTAATTACTTTCTCAAACTAAAATCCAATAAATTTATTTTCATATAAAATAAATGGTGGCGTTTTTCTTACATTTAAATTGTTTTGGGTGTAGTGAATTTGAAAAGCAGATAAAATGAACTTATAGTTCATTTTTTTTGTTAAATAACTAAGTTTGTACTCTAGCCAACTTATAAATCCGCACAGTGACGGACTTATAAGTTATCCATTTGATGAAAAAACAATTCCAGACTCCGGACGGAAATTGACATCAGAATGGGATGTCATCGTCGTCATCTGATGGTCCGGTTATTTTTACAATTTTTACAAACTCACTCCGCCAATCTGCAGGGGTCATCACTCTTAACTTATCTTTATTGTCAAAAATATCTTTATTTACGCGAATGCATTTTTGTATTTTCTGATTGTCGAAATCATAGTATCCTTCTGGTGAGTTATCCTCATCAAAAACATATGTTCTTGCACTCAGAAGTTGGGTGAGCTCTTCAAGGTTATAGAAAACAACTCTATATGTTATAGACGCAACTTTTTTTATTGCATCAAATGCAGGGTGGTGAAGCATTAGTATATCATTGACTTGATTTGGGTTTTTATCCTTAACCAGCATATCGACTAAGCTTCTTAATGTTTCACTACTTGTTTTGAGGTCGCTGATTAATTCGCTTTCAAACTCTCTGGTTCTTGTTGCAAGCAGCCTTTGAAAAAGGCCTGCCCATTGCTCTTTAAGAAAACGAATTATATCTTCTACCGTCTCAAAAGGTTCAACAGGATTACCAACGTTTAAATTGAAAATTGTTTGAAGGAAATCGAAAACTTTTATGTTGTCTACTGATATTGGTGTAAATCCGTCCAAATGTTTGTTTTTTTGATATGTGTAATACTCAGAATAGACTGCTTTGTCGACAAAAATATATACCTGCTTACCTTTCTCGAAGGCTTCATTTATTTCATTCTGAGTAATTGATGAGTCATTATTTTTCGATGTCGAGCCGAACTTGCCACCTATTACTGCAATTAATATATCACAAGTGTGAATTTCCCTATAGCAATAGTTTTCTAAAGACTCTTCTTTTCCCCATGGGATATGGCCCCGTTCAAAAAGAACAGGGTCATATCCTATTTCTTTTACAAAACGCTCAAGACTTGCCCTCATAGAGCGTAAGTCAAAAAAAGTTGAACTAATGAAAATGCGCGGTTTTGCCATGATAGAACTCACTATTTTTCTGTTTAATTACTTTATTTAAGCTAAGAATATATTTTCTTTCAAATATCTATAGCTGAAAATATTGAAATATTACATGTATTATCATATTAAATTAATGCTGTGATTTATATATTTTTTATTGTTTAAATAACCTTGATTTTCACTAGCTCAAGAATGATAAAGAGATTTTTCATAGTCTAATTTACTAGTTTTTCATGAGGTTTAATGGTTAAAGTTATGATTGTTTCATGGCTTTTAATAGTTCCACAGGTAGAGCAATTTCTAATTCATTAAGATCTTTGTAAGTTACTATTCTTTTTGACTTGATGTCTACAGGTAAGTCATCGAGTAGTTGTGATACCAAAATTGTTGTTTTATCCAATGCATGTGATAAACCTAACTCGTAAAGTACGTTTGGATTTCTCCCCCCCAAGTTAGCAATGACTACCTTGGCTTGTAAGATATTTTTCAGTACATGAGGAAATATATCTCCTTTGAAATTTTGTTCATCACCTCGAAAACATCTAATATCAGCTTTTTCACATGTAGATTTGATTACGTCATATACCCCATCAAACTCACTATGAAAAGGCGTAAGAACAAATACGTGGTTTTTTTCTACTAAATCAGTGTCCTTTATTCCTGCATTTTTTAAAAAACCATTAATAACCACTTTGCGTTTATCAAAGTCATCAATATCAGAATTCCCATATAGTTGCAAGTGATAGGCATCTTCAAATCTGGATGATGTTTTACTAAGTCTTTTATTTAAAGAGTATATTTGCGACTCCAGATTATGACGAAGAAGATCTAATTCAATTCTATTTTTCTCTTCATTGTAGCGAGACTCTCTTTTTTTTTGCATAGTATGAAACATGAAAGCCATCATAATTGTAACTATAAGCATTAATAGTGAAAATGCAACTATAAATTCAAAAGGATTCATTTCTTTCATCATGTCACCACCTTAAAAACCAAGAATGAAAAAACAAAAACAGTAATAACTGTGTTTAAAAACCACATGCCGAAAGAGTGCCAGTTCTTATCTTCATCTATATATTCCTTGCAAGGCCTATATAATGCTCCCAATTGAAAAACTGCCACTAATAGTATGCCAACGATTAACGTTGCACGATTTTCTAGCCAATGCGGATTAAATGCAGCCGAAGAGATTGCGATTGAGAGTGCCACAAATGTTAAATCAACCGGTAACCCTAAAAGGATCTCACTAATTATCGAGGGAGTTCTGTTTTTATTCACGATAAAGCTACGCAACATGGCGCTTAGTAATACCAAGCATGCAGGTAGTATGAATATGTTCACTTATTTTACCCTTGTTATATACAATGTTACATTCCTTTTTACGCTCTTTATATAAGAATGATAATTTTTAGATGAAAGCCTGTGTGGTTATTTCTTTGCCGGCGGTGAAAAGCTCTATTGTTGCTTCTTTAACGCAAAGGCTAACCAACAAAATAATTAAAAAGCTATTAATTGGCAAATGTAATCATTTAAGATGTGTTTAATTTATATTTACATTGGCCGGTCACCATTGCTTTATCATAGCAATCTTAGACAAAAAAATGAAGATAAGTCTGCAGGATATAATGACTGGATGCCGATTTCTTGTACGGAAAAAATAACTATCATCATTCCTACTCGGCGCCATTTTCAAAGTAACCACTTTCTTAGAATTGCTAGCGAAAGGGCCAAGTGACCCCAGTTTAGCAGGTTGCTGTCCGAAAATTTGGTAATAAAAACCATTAATCCCGTAAAGTCAAACCGATTACTCCCGCCATAACCCCGGCAACAGCCCCAACGTCTCATCAATCAGCGTTCGCCGGTCATTGCCCGGCTTCCAGATGGTCACCATGGTTTGGCTGATCCCCTGGCTGCCCACTTCGGTGCGCAGCGTGTTGACGTTTTTCCACCGTTCGGCATGCATATGCGTCGGCAGGAATCCCCAGCCGCAGCCCTGTTCGAGCAGGGCGCGCAGCATCTCCAGCTCGTTGGTGAAGATAGTGTGCCCGGAAATTTGCAGGCGGCGCGCCACGGGCTCGTCAGAATCCGGGTGCATAATTACCTGCGGAGTCAGGGAGAGTTCCAGCAGCGAGAGCGGCTGTTCCGCGCCGGGGAAAAGCGCTTTTGCGGCGTAAAAGTCCATCTCTATCGCCCCTAAGGCGCGCCACTCCATGGCGTCGCCCACGCTGCGATGGCGCGCCTGGCAGATCCCCAGATCGGCCTGGCCGTTTGCCAGCAACCTTTCCGCTTCTTCGCGCGAGGCGTTAATCAGGCTCAAGCGCGTGTTGCGTTGGGCCATCGCGGCAATCAGCGCCTGCAGTAGCGCGCGGGGCGTAAAGGGATCGTAGACCAGCGAGATTTCCTGCGCCGCGCTCTTCGGCACGTCTTTGGCAAACGCCTCAAACGCTTTCACCTGGCGCATCAGCAGGTGCGCCTGGCGCTGCAGCTGTTCGCCTTCCGGCGTCAGGTGCAGGCTGCGCCCCTCGCGCAGGAACAGCGCATAGCCCAAGCCATCCTCGAGAAAATCAATCAAATCGCGCAGCGTCGTGCGGTCTTTGCCCAGCTTGAGCGCGGCTTTCGCCAGGCTGCCGTGCTCGGCCACGGCGGTGAAGGCTTCCAGTTGGGCAAAGGAATAAATCAGGCTCGGCACGCGGTTCTCCCGTCGATTTTGCGGGGGATTTTCCCCCATTAGGCGTTTTTTATTATAGGCCGCGTTTTTTTAAGCTGAACGCCTTCCTGAGCTAAGCGAGAAAAAATATGAAAAGCAAAGTGTTTAACCGCAGCCTGCTGGCGGGCGTTGTCATCAGTCTCTGCAGCGGCCTGTTGGCGCCCGCCGCCCTGGCCGCCTGTGCGGGCACCGAACTCAGCGCCTGTCCCGCGCCTTTCGATGCGCAATTGCCGGATACGCACAAGATGCTCACCTGGAGCCAGAGCGACCGGGTGATCGGTTTTCGTAACGACTACCGTAACTATGCCGGGGATGTATTTCACCACGGTAACGCTGCGCCGCTGCCGGCTGCCGCTAAACAGCTAACCGACGCCAGCTATCGGGTGAATGGCAAAACCTACCACCTGCAGGATTACCTGCAGCGCCAGAATGTCAGCGGCATGCTGGTATTGAAGAACGGCAAAATCGCCTGGAAATATCTGGGGCAGGGCAATACCGACGCCACGCTGTGGACGTCGCGCTCGGTGGGCAAATCCGTGGTCGCCACGCTGGTGGGTGTGGCGATTAAACAGGGCAAGATCCGCTCGCTCGACGATCTCATCACGCAATACGAACCCGATCTGAAAGGCACCGCGTGGGACGGCGTGACCCTCAGGCAGCTGATCACCCACACCTCCGGCGTGGCGTGGAATGAGGATTACACCAACCCGAAATCGGACTTCGCGCAGCTGACCGAGTGTGAGGCCAGGCCCGGCGCCTATGCCTGCGTGCGCAAGCTGGTGGCCGGTTTGCAGCGTGCGCATCCGGCCGGGCAGAACTGGTCTTACTCCTCCGGCGGCGCGTGGCTGCTGGGCGACGTGCTGGAACGCGCCACCGGCATGCCGCTGGCGGCCTATCTTGAGCAAAGCATCTGGCAGCCCTACGGCATGGCGAGCGACGGCGTGTGGCATGCCTACGCCAAAGGCCAGCACGACGTGGGTGCGCACGGCTTTAACGCCACGCTGGAAGACTGGGGGCGTTTCGGTGAGTTCATTCTGCATAACGGGACGCTGCCGAACGGCAAACAGATCTTGCCGGCTGATTGGGTAGCCCAGTCGGCCAACTGGACGCGGGCGGCGGGCTCGGTGTCGGCGGCGCATCCTGACGGCATCTACGGCTACCAGTGGTGGAACAATGAAGTGCCGGCGAATGCGGCTAACGTAGAACCCACTCCGCAGGCGTCCCTCAAGCATTCTCTGTGGGCGCTGGGGATCTTCGGCCAGATGATCATGGTCAATCAGGCGGAGAATCTGGTGATCGTCCAGTGGTCCACCTGGCCGCAGGCGGAGCCTTCCTTCAGCGCCCAACCGCTGGAGGCATCGCTGATGTTTAGTGCGATAGCCAAGGAACTGCGTTAATCCCACTGAACGAACAGGGGCGGTTGCCACTCCGCCCCTGTTTGAAGGCGATGGCAAAAATGCGCTCGTACATATAACAGCGCGTAAATGGCGATCTGGACTATGCTTTTCTCCACATCCACTTTGCGCCGAAATGGGCGTGACAAAAGTGCGACTTGTCAGACCAGGTTGAAGCTCTTTATCGAACGGCTCTTCACAGGAGTGGTTAAATTGAAAATCGATTGGCATAGCGCATTGCTAACACGCGCCACGATCGTGGATAAAAGCTACAAAAATACGCAAAACGTTCGTCGTTTCATGGTTGAGGCGTGCGGAGAAGATTTTCGCTTCGATCGTGAGTTTATGGCATGGATACGCAATGACATGCCAAAGACGTTAGGTGATGTCGTCGATGAGTGGCGGCGCAGGTACTCCCTCAACCTTAGCGGATAGGGTGCAACCTGCGGACGAGTAAATCACCTGCAGCCCTTCCCATCATTCCACGGTTCTCACTCCTAACCCCGCCGATCAAACCGATAAACCAGCGCCAGCGCCAACGCCAGGAGCAACAGGGGCGGAGCGAGGGCGGTGAAGGGCGCGTTGAGGGCGAACAGCAACCCCAGATTGAGGACGATTTGGTAAGCGATGTAGGTCAGCAGCCCAATGATGACGCCGAGCGCTAATCGGCTGCCCATGCCGGGCGCACGTGGGGCGGTGAAGGTAAACGGGATGGCCAGCAAAATCATCGCCAGCACCAGCAGAGGCTGGCCGAGTTTTTTCCACAGCGCCAGGCGGTATTCGGTGCTGGGTTGCCCAGAGCCCTGCAGATAATCGATATAGCGATCCAGCTGTTGGAGCGAGAAACTGCCCGCCGGCAGGGTCAGCTCTTTCAGGCTCGGCACCGCGAACAGCGAGCGCCAGAGCAGGCTGTCTTGCCGCGCAATCGTCTCCTTTCTGCCTTGCCAGCTTTTCTGCATCACGTTGTGCAGCAGCCAGTTGCCGTCGGCGGCGGTGCTGGCGCTGTCGGCGTAAATGTAAGACTCCAGCGCGCGGTTGGCCTGATAACGGAAGATCTCAATGCCGTGGGGCTGGTCGTTCTCATCGACGGTTTTTACCGTCACAAACTCGTTGCCGCGCCGCGCCCACAGCGGGTTAACGGTGACGTCGTTACTGTTCGACTGCGCCAGCGCGTTGTTTTTCATCTGCAGCGCGCGTTGTTGCAGCGGCGAGGCGGCCCATTCATCGAGGGCGCCGAGCGAGAGGTTCATCAGCAGCCCGGCGGCGAGCATCACCAGCGCGATGCGGAATATCGACATCCCGGCGGAACGGATCGCCGTCAGCTCCAGGCTTTTAGACAGCTGCCCCAGCCCGACGATGCCGCCGAGCAGCGCGATAAACGGCCCCAGATCGACCAGGCTGCGCGGCAGCGTCATCACGGTCACTAGCAGCGCCTGCTGCCAGCGGTAGCCGCCCGGAGTGACGTCCTCCAGCTCGTTGATCAGCGTAAAGGTGGTGAACAGCGGGATGAGCAGCCCGGCCGCGGCGGCGAAGCCGATGAACACGTTGCGGATCAGGTAACGGCTAAAAATAGTCATCGGGAGGGTTTCCGCAGCAGGGATAAGTCGCGCGCCAGCAGCAGGGCGATGCCGACAGCCATCGCCAGCGGCACCAGCCAAACGCCGGGGATCGTCGGCAGAGAGCCGTTGGCCACCAGCGTGCGGCAAATGTTGCCGCCATAGAAAATCACGGTAAACAGCACCGTCAGGGGCAGCAGCGCGGCGTAGCGCCCCTGCCGCGGCTTGATGCGGCTAAAGGGGATCGCCAGCAGCACCATCAGCACGGTGGTCAGCCCACGGCTCTCGCGCCATTGCAGTTCGGCGGCGTCGCCTGGATCGGCGGAGCGCGCCAGTTCCGCCGGCGAGGCCGACTTGTGCCGGCTCTCGGCGCTGGGCACGAACGGTTTGAGCGCGATGTCAAAGTTGTCGTAATTCTGGCCGTTGTCGTCGGCGCCCTGGCGATCCAGCACATAGGCGGTGCCGGTTTTCAGCCGCACGGCGGGGCTGGCGGGAGAGGCGTCGAGCACTTCCACCGACTGCGCGCGGTACAGGTTGGTGTGATGGCCGCCGCGCACATAAATCAGGGCGTCCGTCAGGTGGTTGGCCGTTTTGTCGACGTGATTGGCGAGGATCATGCGGCCGTTGCCGCTGACGTTGAATTTGTCGGCCTGCAGGTGGCTCACGTCCAGCACCGATTGCGACTGTTGCTGCAGCTGATAAATATTGGCGTACGCCCAGGGCCTGCCATACAGCGACAGCAGCGTGACCGCGATCGCCAGCGGCACGGCGAGCAGCAGCACCGCCTTGTACAGCCGCAGCGGGCTGGCGCCGGCGGCCAGCATGGCGGTGATCTCCGCATCGCTGTACATCTGGCTCAGCGCGACCGCTACCGAGACATACAGCGCGACGGGCAATATCATCTCCAGCGCGATCAGCGATTTATAGAAAACCACGTCGGCCACCACCCGCAGCGCCAGCGTGCCGTTGGCGGCGTCGGTCAGGTAGCGCTGGGCGGAGTAGCTGGCGAACATGAAGATCAGAAACCCGGCGATCATCATCACCAGACGGCGGATCTCAACCGTGATATAGCGTTCAATCAAAGACATGCGTTATCAGTTCCCGGCGGCGTGCGCTTCATGGCGTCTCCTGCGCGATCAGCGCGCGCAGCAGGGCGATCACCTGGTCAACTTCCTGCGGGGTGAGTGCGCCGTCCTTCGCCCACTGCACGCGCCCGGCCTTGTCCAGCACTACGATGGTGGAGCTTTCCTCCGGCAGCCGCCAGGCCATGCGCCCCAGCCCGTCGCTGTCGACGATGAATTGCGCCCAGGGATAATGCCGCTTGTTTTTCTCGATCTTGCCGCGCACGAAGAAGCCGGAGCCCGGAATCGCATCGTCGGTGTTGACGATGGTGGTCGGCTGGAAGCGATCGCCCGGCAGGTTCGCGTCCTTAACGGCGTTGATCAGCAGCGAATTCTTCTTTTTGGCGGAGGTGCGCCCGGCGATGTACTGGATCACCCGCACCTTGCCCGCCAGTTTTGCGCTGTTCCACGGCCGGTAGCTGAAATCGCCGTTGCGCAGCAGCAGCTCGCCGCGATCGGCGATGGCGATCGGCGCCACCGGCCGGCCATGCACGAAGTTATGCGCAGATGCCGTCAGCGGCGACAGCAGCAGCGCAAGGGTCAGCAAGCGAGGTAACGTCATCATGGCTCCGTGCAACCCGCTTATCTGCCCGCCGCGATGGCCGGCTGGGAAAACGACAGCGGAAAACGCGCCAGCAGCAGCTCCAGGCGCTGGCGGATGTCGATATCCAGGATCGCCGGCCGATCATAGATATCGCCGCCGGCCAGCTTGTCCGCCACCATCACGTCATGCCGGTCGCCCATCAGGCCGTTAATCGCCGCCAGGAAGCGCGAGATCTGCCGGGCCTCGCGGTTGTCGGGATCGATCGATCTCAGCGTGTCGTAGAACGAGACCTGGCGGCTGACGATTTTGCGCACGTCATGGAACTGATGCCCGGTCAGCGCCGGGCCGGCGATCAGCGTTTGCAGCTGGCGCATTTGCTCCTGGCGGTAGGTGTGAATAAAGCCCTGTGCACTTTCCAGCCGGGTGTGGCGCAGCGCATAGCGCACGTAAGACCACACAGGCTTGCTGAGCAGCAGCCGCAGCAGGTTGCCGTACAGCGTCAGGTTCTTCTGGTTGCCGTTGCGAAACGCGTCCTGAAAATGGCCGAGCACCACGGTGGTGGTGTGGAACAGGCGGTTGGCGCGGTGGGGGGCGCCGTACAGCTGCTGGGCGAAGCGCAGGTGCTTATAGCGGGCGCGGATATATTTGTAGCGCATGCGGGTCGCCGCCGCCAACTGCGGATCTTGCAGGAAACCGTTCACCAATTGCAGCAGCTCGCGGCGGGAAAAGCCGTCTTCCCAAAACTGCAGGCACAGCGCGTAGTTGTCCCGAATGCTCTCGGGGGAGCATTCCAGATCGATCTGCTGCGGCAGGCTGATATTCGCCTCAACCAGGTCGTCCTCTTCCACCGCGACAAACAGCGCCTGGGTGGTTTCGGCGGAGAACTTTTTCCAATTATTGCTAGCGGTCATTGATTACTCTCTTTGGGCACATTCAGCCCCAACATAAAGCGATTGCGGTAGGCGCCGATCGTCGGTATCAGGGATAACAGAACGTCTAAACATTGCCCAAGTAAATAAGCGAAGGCGGCGCCCTGCACGCCGAAGGCATACGCCATCGACACCAGCAGCGCAATGTAGGCCGCCGAGGCCGTCGCCTGCGCGATCAGGAAAGCGCGCTGCTTGCCCGCCATAAACAGTAAGGATTCCTGCGGGAAGCCCATCATGGAGACGATGATCGCGCCCAGCATGATTTGAATCAGGTCATAGGCTTCCAGGTATTGCTGCCCGAAGACCGCGGAAATAAGCGGCTTGCCCACCAGCAACATCAACACCGCGACGGCCAGGCCGATGCCGCCGGCCAGCAGCGAGGAGCGCAGGCCGAGCAGCCACGGGGTCTTGGTGCGCGGATCCAGGCGCATGATCTCGGGATAGAAGCTTTTCTCCAGCAGCTTGGCCGGGGTGCCCGTCGCATCGAAGAAGGTCATGGCGATCTTGAACAGCCCGGCGGCGGCCGGCCCGAGCACCACGCCCACCAGCACGGTGGTGCAGGAGTTGCGCGCGGCCCAGATGGTATGGGCGATGTTGGTGGTCCAGACGAAGTTCCAGGCGCCCTCGATGCGGCGCGCGACGTTGAACAGGCGCGGCCTCAGCGCGCCGTGGATATCGCGGCGGCGCAGTTCGCGCGCAGTGAACCACCAAAACAGCGTGCCGCCGATCAGGTTCGAGGCGTACCAGGTGACGATAAAGCCGGGGAACCCCAGATCGAAATAATAGGAGATGACGCTGCCCACCGCCTGCAGGAACGGCTTGATCGCCTGCTGGATGGCGATGAGATCGAAGCGGTTGAAGGCGCGCAGCACGCCGGTCGGCGTGGACGAGGTCATCGATGGGATCAGGGTGCAGTACAGCATGGCGAGCCAGAAGCTTTCGCTGTCCAGCCCCAGGGCGTGAGACAAGAATGGCAGCATGATCATGCCGCCCAGCACGGCGATGACGCCGCTGGCGATATCCAGGCCGAAGGAGAAGGCGACGACGTCGCGGAAGCGCCCGGTATTTTGATGCTCCAGCGCCGGAGTGCCGAATTGCACAACAAACTGCCAGGTCTGGAATTTGATGAAATCGCTGACCGCTTTGGTATAGGCCTGGATCACCACCAGCACGCCGAACATTTCAGGCGACATGCCTTTACCGGCGCAGGAGAGCGCCAGCAGGCCGAGCAGCGCGCTGGCGACGCTGCCGGAGCCCAGGTAGGCGGCATTACGTAAAATGGAACGAAACGCGCCGTCGGAAAACCACCGTTTCATAGCCCAAACCAGCCGTTATCGTTGTTTTGCTGCATTTTGTGTTCCGCAGTCATGCGCTTGCCCTGTATTCGTTTAATAAACCTGAGTTTCTTTACCGGCGTTCTCGCCGGGTTGCCCGAGATCGCTCTGCGGGCGCTTCGCGGGGTTCACCACGGCGGAAATGGCGTTGAGCGCATTGCTCAGCACCTCGTCGTAAGGGGCTCTGGCGTCCAGCTCGATGATGCGCGAGCCGTTGTATTGCAGGCGCACCATGGCGGCGATCTTGTCTTTCAGCTCTTCGTAACTGTGATCGGGCTTGCGGGAAAAGGCCGTATCGACGTCGATATCAAGGCGAATGATCAGCGCCGGCCGATAGACGGCCATGCGTTGATATAAACGGCGTTCGCGCGCCGCCAGGCGGCTCAATAGCCACCCTTTTGCGCGCTCCACGCCGATGCCGGGCCCATCGTAGTAAAAGCCTGAGATTTCCGCCTGCGGGTAGCGATCGCTTATCACCAGAACGCCGCTCTGCGCCAGCCGCCGCACCTTGCGCAGGTTGGATGCGCGCCACAGCGAAAAACCGTACATGATCAGCGCCGCCCACAGCGCCGGCGGCCTGTTGCTCATGCGCTGGGTTTTGTCGGATTTCGCCGCCAGGCGCCGTTCCAGCCACACGCCGATGAACGGCAACTTTTTGATTTTGTCGCCGTCTTCGCCGGAGATCAGCCCCAAATAGCGCCGCTCCGTGGGGCGATGTTGCTGCAGGTTTTTCACCAGGTCGGCGGTCAGCGTGGACTTGCCCGTGCCGTCGCTGCCCACCACGGCAATCAGCCCGGTGATGCAGGCGGGAGAGGTATCCTGTTCGGCGGTGAGTTTATTTTTTTTCATCTGTTTCGGTACGAAAAGGTTATTTGTCGGCTAGGCATTGGCGGCCCTCAGCGATATTTTAACGGCGCGCAGCGATGCGTCGAAAATACGGTCGGCGGGTTCGCGGCCGTCTAAATCCAATATGTTAGCGCCGTTAAACGTCAGGTGCGGGATGACGGCGATCTTTTCACGCAACGCCGCCAGCGAGTGATCGGGTTTGCGTGAATAGGCCGTTTGTTCGTCAATATCCAGCCGAATTAATAATAAGGGCTGATAAGACGCCATCCATTGGTACAGGTTTTGTTCGCGCTTTCTCAACCAGCGGATCCAGCGATTGCCGCCGGCGGTTTTCGCCAACTGCGGGCCATCGAAACGAAACCCCGCCACTTCGGCCTGCGGATAACGATCGGTGATCAGTAATGCGCCGCTGCGGCTTTTCTTCAGCATGCGACGGAATTTATAAACGCGCCAATAGGAGAGTAAAAATATCACCAGCGCCGTGGCATTATCCGGCGGTGTGGAAGGGCGCTCATGCACGCGTTCCGATTTCTTCAGCAAATAACGCCCGAAGGGCGCGCCAATAATCGGCAGCGAACTGATCCATTCGCCGATGCGCCCGGAAGACTGGCCGAGATACAGCAGTTCGGCAGGTTCTTGTGCCGATAACGCGTTGACCAGGCTGGCGGCTAATGTGGATTTTCCCGAGCCGTCACAGCCGGTTATCGCTATTACGCGCACGGGCGAGCGATCAGATGAAGGTCTTATCTGCTGACTCACAATAATTGATCCAATGCGAAAAAAACTATTGTATTCCAATACGCCTTGGGTTCAAGATATTTATTGTGCTTTGCTGCGATAAAATAATGAGATCGGCATTCTTCTTCGTTATTTGAATTGATATTCATGGCGTTTGTTCTTGTTATTTTGTGCTAATTGTTCGTGCGTGGGCCGGTTTCGCTTTTTATGTTAATTTTCGGCATGGCTCACGGCGAAAAAAGAGCAGAGGTTTTCAATTTTCGCTTAATATTTTGTGCTTTTTGGCGCTGCGTATGGCAAATTTTTTTTCACGCAGCCGCCGCGGCAATGATAAGCGAACGTTCGCTTCAAATATGGCACGCCGTTTCTGGTGTATTGAAAGAGAGTCTTATTATGAGTGCAAAATTTCCGCCGCTGATTGCGGTTATCGGCAGCGACGGATCGGGTAAGTCCACCGTTTGTGAACATCTGATCGAGTATGTGAAACATTATGGCCCGGCGGTGCAGGTGCATCTGGGCAAACAGGCAGGCAACGTCGGGCGCGCGGCAGCGAAATTGCCGCTGCTCGGGCGCTCGGTGGGCAAGGCTATCGAGAGCAATACCAAAAAAGTCAAAACGAAAAAATCCCGGATTGGCCTGTTGCCGTCGGCGGTGATCATCGCTTTCGTGGGGCGGCGGCTGCTGCGTTTTCGCCGCATGCTGGCGTATCGCCGGCAAGGGTTCATCGTGTTGACCGACCGTTTTCCGCAGGCGCAGATCCCTGGCGCTTACGATGGCACGGTTTTTCCCGTCGACGTTGAAGGCAGCCGTTTCGTCCGTTGGCTGGCGGCGCGTGAACGGGCGGCGTTTCAATGGATGGCGGGGCAAAAACCGGATCTGGTGCTCAAGCTGAATGTCAGTCTGGACGTGGCCTGTGCGCGCAAACCCGATCACCGCAAAGCGGCGCTGGAGAAGAAGATCGCCGTCACGCCTTTATTGACGTTCGAAGGCGCCGACATCGTGGATCTCGATGCCGATCGGCCGATCGAGGAGGTGCTTTCGGCGGCGGAAAAAGCCATCGCGGAATTTATGGCGGCGCAGGGGTATCGCTATTCGGCTGATGGGGTATCAACGGCTGCGCACTGAGGCGCGCATCTGTTCGGCAGGGCGGCGAGGCCATTTTCGGCACCGCCGCCGCGGCCGAGAGGGAAAGGCTTTATTTTTTCAGCGCCGCAAAGGCGCGCACGATGGCGTCGATTTCTTCATCACTGTGCGCGGCATTGACGCTGCAGCGCAGCAGGGTCACGCCCGCCGGCGCGGCCGGTGGCAGCACCAGGTTCACATAGACGCCGTGGGCGATCAGCTCGCGCCAGAAACGCAACCCTTCTTCCTTTGAACCGATCATGACCGGCACCACCGGGCTGATGCGCGGCCCCAGGGTATAGCCCAGCTCGGCGAGGCCGTGGTACAGACGGTGCGCATTGCTCCACAGTTTTTCCCGCAGCTCGGGATGGCGGGCGATTTTTTGCAGCGCCGTGCGCACCGAAGCGATGCTGGACGGCGACGGCGAAGCGGTAAAAATATACGGCCGGCTGCTGTAGCGCAGCACGTCCATCCCCTTGCCGCCGACGGCGAAACCGCCTATCGAAGCCAGGCTTTTGCTGAAGGTGCCCAGGATGATATCCACATCTTGCTCGACGCCCAGCGCTTCGGCCAGGCCGCGGCCGCGCTCGCCCATTACGCCGAAGGAGTGCGCTTCGTCCACCAGCAGATACCCGCCCAATCGCCGTTTGATGTCGACGATTTCCACCAGCGGGGCGACGTCGCCCAGCATGCTGTAGATGCCTTCCACGATAATGATCGCCTCGCGGGCGCGTTCGCCCAGGCGCACCATGCGGCGCTCCAGATCGGCGGCGTCATTGTGGCGGAAGCGAATAATTTCCGCGCCGCCGAGGGCGCAGGCGTCGTAAATGCTCGCGTGGCTGTCCGCGTCGATCAGCACCACGGCACCCGGCCCCGCCAGCGTGCTGATGACACCCAGGTTGGCGGTATAGCCGGTGGAGAACACGATGGCGCTCGGGCGATCGAAGAATTCCGCCAGCTCCCGTTCCAGCGTCAGGTGCGATCCGTAACTGCCGTTCGCCATGCGCGAGCCGGTGGTGCCGGTGCCGAGCGCGGCCAGAGCCGCCTGGCCGGCGGCGATCGCCTGCGCATCGAACGTCAGGCCAAGGTAATTATTGGTGCCGGCGAGGACAATCTTTTGATCGCCGATGCGCCCCTGGGTGGCGGAATACACTTCGTCGATACAGGTGCCGAACGGATTCAGACCGGACGTTTGAAATTGTTCACGGTCATTGGCGAGCCGCGCAAACTTATCATACAGTCCCATGGTGTTTCTCCAGATAAGGGCGCAGCGCGTCAAGCAGTTGCTCAGGCGTTCTGACATCAAGCAATATATTGATAGGAATGGAGATATCTAATTCATCTTCCAGCATCATCAGCAGATCCAAGACTCTGATGGATTCCAGGCCAAGATCATTGACGAGATCGCTATCAGGTTTTATTTCCACTCCGCCTTCGACGATACCTTGCAAACACGTCAGGATATAATCCATTACAGCATCGCGATTTAGCATAAGAACGTTGACACACCTCTACTTGGAATAATTAAAACAGCCCTTCACGCAGCGCGCGTTCCAAACTCACCTGTGGAAACCAATTAATCTGTTGCGACAGCGCCTGATTATTGGCGGACCAGTCGCGATGCGTTAATTCGCGTATTTTGCTGCGCGTCAGCATCGGCTCTTTTTTTACCAGGCGGTTCCACACCACGCTGATATCCGCCAGGGCTTTCAGCAGCGGCAGCGGAATGCCCACCAGACGCACCGGCCCGTGACGCACGGCGGCGCCGATGTCCCGCAGGCGCAGCCAGTTATAGCCTTCGGCTACGCCGTCGCACAGTTCGTAAATATTCGGCTGCGCGGGTTCGGTTTGCACCCATTGGCTGACCGCCTTTGCCAAATCGCTCACGTGCAGAAAAGAGAGCCTGGCGTCAGGCGCGCCCAGCCGGGGCAGCACGCCGCGCAGCAGGCCGTTGAACAGCGGTTTCAGCTCTTTATCGCCGGGCCCGTAAACCGCCGTCGGGCGGAAAATCCCCAGCGCGATATCGCCCGTGGCGGCGATGAGTTGCTGCTCGGCGGCCTGTTTTGAATGGGCGTACCAGGACAGCGCCGGATGGCGGGCCGCCAGCGACGACATGAACAAGAAGCGATTGCAGCGGCCGTTCTGTTTGGCCGCCTGCATCAAATTCAGGCTGCCGGTGACGTTGCAGCGGGTGAACACCGCTTCCGCATGCCCGCGCACCTGGCCCGCACAATGCACGACGCACTCCGCGCCGCGCACCAGTTCGGTGAGCGAGGGCCGATCTTCCAGCGCGCCGGGGATCCACTGCAGGTTGTCTACGGCGGCTTTTCCGGCTTGCCGCGTCAGGGCGCGCACGCTAAACCCTTGCGCCAGCAGTTCCTGGACGATATGCCGGCCGATAAAGCCGGTCGCGCCCGTCACTGCCACGGTGCCGCTCATTGCGCGAAACCGGCCAGCTGCGGCATTTGCGGGTAGAGCGAAGCGCTCAGCCAGCGTTTCTTGGCCTCCGCGCGCGCGGGTTTGCCCGACGACGTGCGGGGAATGCTGTGCGGCGGCAGCAGCTCGATGTCCACCGCGATGCCGAACTCGCTTTGAATGCGCGCGCTCAGCGAATGCACGATTTGTTCACGGCGCTCTTCCGAACTGACTCGGCACTGGATCTGCAAAATGATCCTGGCCGCTTCGTCGTGTTCTTCGGTCACGAAGGCAATCGCATCGCCGGAACGGATTTCCGGTTCGGATTCCGCGACGTACTCAATATCCTGCGGCCAGATATTACGGCCGCGAATGATGATCAAATCCTTCTTGCGGCCGGTGACGTACAGATAGCCGTCCAGCAGATAGCCGAGATCGCCGGTGTCCATCCAGCCGGTCACCTGGATCTGCTGCTGGGATTCATCGTCGCAGAAATAGCCGTTCATCAGGCTGGGGCCGGATATCGTGATATGGCCGACCTGGCGCTCCGGCAGCGGTTGCCCGGTTTCGCTGCGGATCTCGATGCGATGGCCGGGCAGCGCACGGCCGCAGTTGACGAAGGTCGAGACGGCGCGGGTTTTCTTGCCCGGCGCGACCGCTTTACCCTCGTACTCCAAAATATCGCGGTCGACCGCGTTGGTTTGCGGGCCGGAGCAGGGGTCGGAAAAACTCACCGCCAGGGTGTTCTCGGCCAGGCCGTAGCACGGCATGAAGGCTTTGCTGTCGAAGTTGATGCTGCTGAAGTGTTCGCCAAACTGGGCGAGCAGCTCGGCCGGGATCGGCTCGGCGCCCACGCCCGCAACCCGCCAGCTGGAAAGATCCAGATCGGCCAGCTCTTTGGCGTTGCTGCGGCGCAGACACAGATCGTAGCCGAACGGCGGGGCGACGGACACCGTGCCGCGATTCTTGGCGATCAGTTTCAGCCACTGCATCGGGCGCATGGCGAAATCTTGCGTGCGCAGGTAGTCGACGGACAGCTGGGTCGCCACCGGCGTAAGCAGGAAACCGACCAGGCCCATATCGTGATAGAAGGGCAGCCACGAAACGCAGCGGTCGCCGGCGCGCAACTTGATCCCGTCGCGACTGATCGCGTTCAGGTTCGCCATGGCCGCCCGCTGGGTAATGATCACGCCGCGCGGAAAGCGGGTGCTGCCCGAGGTGTATTGGAGATAGGCGATATCGTCGGGCGAAGGCGCCGGCAACGCAATCTCCGGTTCTGGCAAGGCGTTAAAGTCCGCGTCGCTGAGGATGTGCATCGCCGACGTGTTTTCCGTGGCCGACGCGATGAGCGGTGTCCACTCTTCGCTGCTGATGATCGCCGCGGGGTTGCAGCTGGCGATCAGCCCTTTCAGTTTGGCGGTGTAGGAGTCGCGCTGGCCAACGCCCATCGGGATCGCCAACGGCACCGCCACCAGGCCGGCATATTGGCAAGCGAAAAAGGCTTCGACGAAGCCCGGGCTGGTTTCGGCGATAAGCGCCACGCGATCGCCTTTCTTGAGCTTCAGGGACAATAAACGCCGCGCGCCCGCGATCGCTTTTTGCTGCAGCGTGCGATAGTCGAGAACGGTCACGAGTTGATTGCGACGGTCGTAAAAATTCATTCCCGTATTACCGAGTGCCGCGTAATCCAACGCGTCCACTAACGTGGGGAAGTCCGCATAGCGCATGGGAAGAGAATGAACGGAACTTGTTTCAGACATAGACAAACTTAGCCATAGATTAAAAATCACCAAAAGAGAGAAATCACTCTTGGCGAGGTAATTGATGTTTTACTATGAATAGGTTTTGAATAAGTTTGTTATTCAACCATCTTCATTCCGCGAACAGCGTATATTGCCGTGCTCGAGCGGCATGCCGGTTATTAACCGGGCAGAGCGTAAGTAGCCCGAGTCATCAGCCTTGAGCGGCACCCTGGCGAGATATGAGAGACTATTGTAATATCCGGACTTCGCCGTTCTTTAGTCTGCATCTGTCGGGCAGGAAATAACTGTCGGCTCATAGGTTATGACCTCATGCATGGCTATCTTGGAACTTAAACACTTCCTAAACAGTATGCCGCAAGAAATTCAAAAGTGAACGATTCATTTAAGGCTAATCTTAAAAATAGCATTAAGTGGTAAAAATGGCGGCGCACCTCCTGATTAAAGTCGGTACACTAAAAGCGGCGAGTTTCTTTTACCATAACAGCACGAAATAATAAAAGAGCACTATTAGCGTAGCCTGGCTGCGCCGCTTTCTGTTTCCTTTTTTTATCAATTATGGACATCACAGGGTGAATGTCAGGCAACACGTTGCTGATTCGCCGAGGGGGAATATTCGGTTTTTCTTATCAGTGAGCCGGAGGCAATACACAATTCAATAAAAGGCAACAGCATAAAAAATGCTAAAGGCGTTGTCGCGTGCTTATTTAATTATTTTATTAAAACGTAAGGCTATTTATGATCCGTATTGAGAAAGTTCTGGATAAACGCGAACTTAAAGAATTTATTGCTTTCCCCTCGCAACTGTTTCGCGATGATCCGAACTGGATTGAGCCGCTGCATGTAGAGCGCGAAGAGCACTTGTCAAAGAAAAACCCCGGAACCGACCATATTGAATGGCAGGCATGGGTGGCCAAAAAACAGGGCAAAGTCGTTGGGCGCATCACGGCGCAAATCGATTCTCTGCACCGGGAGCTGCATGGCGAGGATACCGGCCACTTCGGCATGATTGACGCCGTTGACGATCCCGCCGTGTTCAGCACCTTATTCACGGTAGCGGAGGAGTGGCTGAGGTCGAAAGGCGCGCGTAAAATCACCGGGCCATTCAGCCTCAATATCAATCAGGAAAGCGGCCTGTTGGTCGAAGGGTTCGATACCCCGCCTTCCGCCCTGATGACGCACGCGAAACCCTACTACGCGGCCCAGATAGCGCAGCAGGGCTACAGCGAGGGGATTGATTTGCTGGCCTATTGGATGAAAAGAACCGACCTGCATTTTTCGCCGTCATTAACCCGGATGATGGATCAGGTGCGTAAAAAGGTGACCGTCCGCCGTCTCAATCGCAAGCGCTTTCGCGAGGAGATGCAGGTGCTGCGCGAGGTGTTCAACTCCGGATGGCAACATAACTGGGGGTTTGTCCCGTTCACCGAGCACGAGTTCGCCACCATGGGGGATCAGCTGAAGTTCCTGGTGCCCGACGATATGATCCATATCGCCGAGGTGGATGGCGCGCCCTGCGCCTTTATCGTCGGTCTGCCGAACATTAACGAAGCGATTGCCGATCTGCAGGGGCGCTTATTGCCATTCGGCTGGGCGAAGCTATTATGGCGCCTGAAAGTCAGCGGCGTGCGCACCGCGCGCGTGCCGTTGATGGGCGTACGCCAGGAATATCAATTCAGCCGCATCGGGCCCATTATTGCGCTGCTGCTGATTGAGGCGCTGCGCGAGCCTTTCGCGAAGCGCAATATCGACGCGCTGGAAATGTCGTGGATCCTGGAAACCAATACCGGCATGCGGACGATTTTAGAACGCATCGGCGCGGTGCCGTACAAGCGCTATCGCTTGTACGAGAAAACGCTTTAAGCGGCTGATATCGCGTCCTCTTTTTACGCTCCCAGAATAATAACCGCGCCAGGGCATTTTGGGCGGTGCCGTTTCAGGAGCAGGGTGACGGCGAGTGAGCGAATGCATCGTCTCCGGAAAGAGAACGGTTAAGGTTTTTAATTAATAAACTCAAGATAAATTCACGCTGCGTGATTTATTTGCGAGTGACTGTCGCAGTTTTGACGAGAGCTGATTGTATGCCTGTGGAAAAGAAAAAAGGAATAAGCCGATTAACCTACAGCATTAGGAATTCCTGGGCCGGGTTTATTGACGCCGTGCTTACCGAAGATGCGTTCCGCCAATTATTGGTCATTAATGCTATCTTACTGGTTGTTACATTTGGTTTAGATATTACAAATATAGAAAGGCTGTTATTAATCACCTGCAGTTTTCTGCTATTGGTGGTTGAGCTGCTTAATACGGCGATTGAAACCGTGGTCGATCGCATTTCGCTGGAATTGCATCCGTTATCCAAACGCGCCAAAGATTTGGGCGGCGCAGCGCAGCTGGTAGCCGTGGTGATGACTATCATTATATGGGGAATGGTGCTGCTGGGGCGATAGGGGCTTTGGTGGTTCAACCACCCAGTCGGTGAACGTGGCGATATAAGCGGTTATCATCGCTGTTTTGCGTCTTCTGCCATTTTCAGCAAGGAGAGTTGGTCGTTATGCCCGTGAATTTTGATCTCAACGATCTCTATGCGTTTCGCGCGCTGGTGGAGTACGGCAATTTTCGGCTGGCCGCAGAGTCCATCTGCCTGTCGCAGTCGGCGCTGAGCCGCAGGATTGAGAAGCTGGAAAACGCGCTGGGCAGCAAACTGTTCGATCGCACCACCCGGCGCGTGACCTTGACGCTGTACGGGCAGGCTTTTGCCGAGCGTTCGGATCAGCTGCTGATGAACGTCGAAGCGGTGTTGGCCGATATCGACAAGGTCAGCCAGGAGCGGGTGGGGCTGGTTACCGTCGCCACGGTGCCCTCGGCGGCCTACTATTTCATGCCCGACGTGATACGCCGTTTCCGGCTGCGCTATCCGCGCGTGCGCGTCAAGCTGATCGACGGCAGCGCAGGTAATGTCATCGAGGCGGTCACCGGCGGCCAGGCCGATTTCGGCATCTGCTTCGCCGGGCGGCTGCAGCCTAATCTTGAATTTGTGCCGTTGGTGGGGGACGTCTACGTGGCCGCCTGCCGGCGCGACCATCCGCTCGCCGGTAAAAAGAGCCTCACCTGGCAAGAGTTCTATCAGCAGGATTACGTCTCGCTGGATAAAACCTCCGGCAATCGCAATCTGCTCGATCAGCGCCTGGAACACCTCGTGCCGGAACGCCCCAGCGTGTGTGAAACTCGCCATGTGACGACCATGCTGGGCATGGTTGAGGCGGGCATCGGCATTGCCGCCGTGCCCGCCATGTCGATGCCCGCTTCAGAGCACTCGGTGTTGACGTCGGTGCCGCTGGTCGATCCGGTGGTGAAACGTACCGTGGGTCTCATCAGACGCGGCGGCCGCATGCAGTCTTTTGTCGCCGCCGAGCTGGAAAAGCTGATTACTGAACAGTATCACTCTGCCTGACCGGCTGCTGCGCCGGCACGGTTCGCATGCCGGTCGCGCGAATGGTCGGCTGCGCCTGAGAGGAGGCGAGGAAGTTCAGCAGCGCTTTGCCTTCGCGGCGGTGCTCCGCCTTAGCGGTCACCGCGCCGGCGAAGCGGGTGATGTACTGCACGTTTTCCGGCAGCTCGCCGATAAAGGTGACGCCCGCCACGGGCAGCAATTCGCTGACCTGCTGGAAGCCCAGCGCGTATTTCCCTTGCGCCACTTCAGAGGCCACCGGGATGCGCTCAACCTTATGCGCCTTTCCTTTCACCTGTTCCTCGATGCCGAGCTTTTTGAACAGTTGGCCGCTGACGTAGCGGCCGCTGGCGCTGTCGGAATAGGCGAAAGAGTCAGCTTGCAGCAAGACATTGCGCAGCTCGGCATCCGTTTTTATCGCCGGTTTGGGCGCGCCCTGTTTCACTACCATGCCGATCGGCGAGTCGGCCAGCTCCACGCGCGAACCCGGCTGGATCCAGCCGCCTTTGTCCAGTTGGGCCAGCGCGTCGCCCACCATGATTACCACATCGGCTTGCTCTCCACGCGCCAGCCGCGCGGGGATCGCCTGCGGCGTTTTACCCATCGAGGGGCCGGACACCAGAATGATTTTGTCGCCGCTTTGGGCTTCATATTCCGGAGCCAGTTTTTCCAGCGCGGCTTTGAAGCCGCCGGAGATCATCACGGTCACGTCTTTGGCCAGCGCCGCCGTACTGCAGGAGGCGCACACCAGCGCGGCGAGGATCGAACGAGTGAGTTTCTGCATGACATGATTCCCTGTTGCGATTGCGGGTTAGCGTGCGGTTTGCAGCGGCATGGCGATGCGGCGATACAGATACAGCGTCGCCAGCAAGGCGCACAGCGCGGCGAAGCTCATCCAATAGCCCGGTGAAGCCTTATCGCCGGTGTATTCGATCAACGCGGTGGAGACCACCGGCGTAAAGCCGCCGAACACCGCCGTCGCCAGGCTGTAGGCCAGCGAGAACCCGGCCACCCGCACTTCCGTTGGCATGATCTCCGTCAGGGCCGGGATCATGGCGCCGTTATAGAGGCCGTAAATGAAGGACAGCCACAGCAGCACGGCCAGCATCATGCCGAAGCTGGGGGCGGCGGCGAGCAGGCTCAGCGCCGGGTAGGCGGTGGCCAGCGTCAGCAGCGTCATGGCGACCAGCACCGGTTTGCGGCCGAAGCGGTCCGACAGCGCGCCGCCGATGGGCAGCCAGATGAAGTTGGAGATCGCCACCAGCAGGGTGACCAGCAAGCTGTCGGAAGCGCTGAGCAGCAGCACCTTTTTGCCGAAGGTCGGCGCATAGACGGTGATCAGATAAAACGCGGTGGTGGTCATGGCGACCATCAGCATGCCGGCGATCACCACCGGCCAATTTTTCAGCAGGGTTTTAAACACGTCGCGCATCGCCAGGTGGTGACGGCGGGCGGTAAACTCCTGCGTTTCTTCCAGCTTGCGGCGCAGGAGGAAGATGAAGGGAACGATCAGGCAGCCGAACAGGAAAGGAATGCGCCAACCCCATTCGCGAATGGCGCTTTCTTCCAACGCCGCATTGAGCGCGAAGCCCATGGCCGCCGCCACCATAATCGCCACCTGCTGGCTGCCGGACTGCCAACTGGTGTAGAAGCCTTTACGGCCCGGCGTGGCGATTTCGGCCAGATAGACGGACACGCCGCCCAGCTCCGCACCCGCCGAGAAGCCTTGCAACAGGCGCCCGCACAGCACCAGCAGCGGCGCCCAAAGCCCGATGCTGTGGTAAGAGGGGATCAGCACAATCAGGAAGGTGCCCGCGGCCATGATCGACAGGGTCACGATCAGCCCTTTGCGGCGGCCGACTTTATCGATGTAAGCGCCCAGCACGATGGCGCCGATCGGGCGCATCAAAAAGCCCGCGCCGAACACCGCAAAGGTCATCATCAGTGAGGCGAACTCGCTGCTGGCCGGAAAAAAGGTGTGTGCGATGTAGGTGGCGTAAAAGCCGAACAGGAAAAAATCGAACTGCTCTAAAAAGTTGCCGGAGGTGACGCGCAATATCGCGCCGGCTCTGGCCCGGGGAGTCATGGGTGAGGTAGAGGAATGCATCTTTATCTCCAGTTTGTTATTGGCGCCTGACGCCGCGCCTGTTGCTGAAGACTCGCTCAGGAAAATAAAGTAAATAAGCGCAATAAACGCATGGCGCGATGCGTTTGGCGCATCAATCGGCGTTAACAATGTTGCCTAACCCGATGTAACGTGGCGTTAACAAGTTTGCCGCTCACCGCCCGCTGCGTAGAGCGTCGAAAACGTTATGCGCTTTTTGTGACAGGGTTCATAAAGGGGCGGCGGGGAAACGTTCCGTGCCTCTGAACGATTGTTCGATACCGCGCGTAAAAAGCTGAATGCCTCGCACTGCGTTTGCAAAATGCGTGGATGTACGTTCAGCCTTGCAGTATCCACGCATGCCTTTGCATGCTATCCCAGCGCCTCTCTGATATAGCTTTACATCTATATAGTTACTGATCTATATTTTAGGGAGGTCCCGTGTGGGAAATTAAAACAACGGATGCATTTGATCATTGGTTCAGATCACTCAGCGATGCCGATCGGGCCGGCGTACTTGCCGCATTGATGGTCCTGCGGGAAAAGGGGCCGGGGTTGCCCAGACCCTATGCCGATACGGTTAAAGGCTCACGTTACAGCAATATGAAAGAGTTGCGCATTCAGTGCCGAGGCGAACCGTTGCGGGCATTCTTCGCTTTCGATCCGTACCGTATTGGCATTGTGCTTTGCGCGGGCAATAAAGCCGGTAATGAAAGGCGTTTTTACGATGGGATGATCCAGGTTGCCGATCGGGAATTCACGAACTGGCTGAACACATTAAACGAGAAGGAGTGACGCGATGGGCAGAACGTTGGAACAGCTTATTGCGGATGAAAAGCCCGAGGTCGTGGCCAAAGCGCAGGCGCTGGCGGCGGACATCATGCTGAACATTCACCTTGCCGAGCTGCGTGAAAAAGTACAGAAAACGCAGGTTGAAATGGCGCAGGCGCTGGGGATCAGGCAGCCGACCGTTGCCGTGATGGAAAAACCGGGCCGCGATCTGAAACTGTCTTCGCTTAAACGCTATGTTGAGGCGGCCGGCGGCAAACTGCGCCTGGACATTGAACTGCCGGACGGCTCTCACTACGAGTTTGTGCTGTAAGCGCTAACGGCAGAAAGGCACAAAGCCCGCTCAGGTTTCCCCGAGCGGGCTTTGCGCACCTGGGATGCTTTGAAACAACCAGGCGGCCGTAAAAGCAACGAGGCGCAAGACGGGCAGGCTGTCTGAGCGCTTTCGTTTGGGCCGGATAGCGTTAAACAAGCCACCCGCACTCCCTTCGCGATGTCTTGCTTGCCCGGAGCCGTCTCCTTGCCTTTTAGCTGAAACGATACAAATTATGTTGATAAATAGCTCATTTCTCATGCAAGAACTCAATATATTTCATTAGAACTGGGATGAAATTCGTATTTCTATCGCACTATTTCTTCAAATACTCACCCGGTGAAGCTCATCACATTTCTTTAACCTGCTTAACAGTAGATTTTCCCTTGTTTATAAAAAATCGATTCAGCTAAAGGGGAAGGGAAATGAAAAAGACATGGGTGATGGCGGTGTTTTCGGCCCTGATTTCAGGACAGGCGGCGGCGCAGAGTTGGGTGCTGACCAGCGCTGAAGATGGCGTGGAGAAAGGAAACTGGAAGATTTCGAGCGAGGCGCTGAAGATTAAGGATAAAACGTTCAGCATTGAGCAGAAGGTATTGCACGGCGGTAAGCAAGAAGGCAGCAAAGTCGTGATTATCCGCAGCGAGGATGGCCTGACCATCACGCTGAGTCCCACCCGCGGCATGAACCTCCTGCGGGCAGAAGGATTTGGCGCGAAAATGGGATGGGATTCCCCGGTCAAAGAGGTGGTCAACCCCGCCTTTATCAACCTGGAAAGCCGCAATGGGCTCGGCTGGCTGGAAGGTTTCAATGAGATGATGGTGCGTTGTGGCTATGAGTGGACCGGTCATCCAGTGACCGAAGGAGGGCAAATTTACACGTTGCACGGCAAAGCGGGCAATACGCCGGCCTCGCGGGTTGAGGTTGAGGTCGCGGATACGGCGCCATATGAAATTCGTGTTCGCGGCCTGATCAAAGAGAGCACATTCAAAAAAGCCGATCTGCAAACCCTGACCGAATTGCGCTATGTGCCCGGCAGCAACAGTTTCCGCCTGCATGATGTGTTAACCAACCGGGCGGATTATCCCCATGACTACCAGATTATTTATCACAGCAATTTCGGCGCGCCGATTCTGGAAAATGGCGCTCGCTTCCTGGCGCCGATGGCCAGCATCAGTCCGTTTAACGACTATGCCAAAGCCGGGCTGAAGACCTGGGGAACCTATGCCGGTCCAACCAAAGGGTTCGATGAAATGGTCTTTAACATTAAGCCATTATCGGATCCGAATCATCAGACACTGGCGGCGCTGGTCAATAACGCGGGCGACAAAGGGGTGGCGATTCAGTTCGATACCCGCCAGTTGCCCGTCCTGACGCTGTGGAAGAATACCGATACGTTAAAACAGGGGTATGTAACGGGGATTGAGCCGGGCACCAGCTATGCCTACCCGGTCACTGTCGAGCGCGAACAAAAACGCGTTAAGCAGTTGCAGCCTGGCGCCAGTGCGCAGTTTGATCTGACCTATACCTTGCTGCACAGCAAAGCGCAGGTGGCGGGTCTGGCGCAGAAGATTGCGGATATTCAGGGCAAGGTAAAAATTGATGAGAATGACGCGCCGATAGCCACAGAGTAACGCTGCCTGTCGATGCATTTAGCGTTAAAGCAAAAAGCCCGCTTAAGTTTCCTTAAGCGGGCTTCTCTAAATATGGCTCCTCTGACTGGACTCGAACCAGTGACATACGGATTAACAGTCCGCCGTTCTACCGACTGAACTACAGAGGAATCGTGTGAACGGGGCGAATAATAGCGGGGCGCCTGGGGTTTGTCAAAGCGCTAAACTGCAAAAAAAGCGCGTTTGCTGAGGGAATGAGCACCTTGCGCTGTTTTTCGGCATTTTCCATCGCGATGCGTTGATTTTTGCATCCCAAATCGTTTTGACGCCGCTTGCACACGCCTTTGCACGGCGATGGTGCAGGGTCACTCTCGCTATCCTGCACCTTCCCATCTTGGCCGTACGGCTCAGCCCCTGTTATCCCCGCCACACGCCGCGCCGCAACTGATATGTAGGATGAATAAGCAAACAATATGTATTCGTCGTCACAATGGCTGGATTTTTGCTTACCCATTTTTGGGGAATGCGACTGCGCTCTCAAGAAAATTATTTTCCCCGTCTACACATAAAGTGACTGATCCGCGCCCCAGGGCGTTTCGCTACAACAGTGCTGAGGAAGATAACAATGTCATCGAAATTGATAAAAAGTCCGCTCGCTGCTTTGCTCATCGGTTGTTTAGGTACGGCGTTTTCCGCGCAGGCCGATATCGTCATCGGCGTCGCCGGGCCGTTCTCCGGGCCGAACGCCACTTACGGCGATCAGTATTGGCGCGGGGCTTCGCAGGCGGCGGCGGACATCAACGCCGCCGGCGGCATCAAAGGGGAAAAAATCAAACTGGTGCAGGGGGATGACGCCTGCGAACCGAAACAGGCGGTCGCGGTCGCCAACCGGCTGGTGGATCAGGACAAGGTCTCGGCGGTGGTCGGCCACTTCTGTTCCTCATCCACCATGCCCGCCTCCGAGGTGTATGACGAGGCCGGCATCATCGCCATTACCCCCGGCTCCACCAACCCGCAGATCACCGAGCGCGGCATGAAGACCATGTTCCGCATGTGCGGGCGCGACGATCAGCAGGGCGTCATCGCCACCAACTACATGCTGGATACCCTGAAGGCCAAACGCATCGCGGTGATCCACGATAAAGACACCTACGGCCAGGGGCTGGCGGACGCCGCCAAGGCGGCGATGAACAAGCGCGGGGTTAAAGAGGTGCTGTATGAGGGGCTGTCGCGCGGCGAGAAAGACTTCAACGCGCTGGTGACCAAGATCGCCTCGGTCAAACCTGACGTGGTCTACTTCGGCGGCTGCCATCCCGAAGCCGGGCCGCTGGTGCGCCAGATGCGCGAGCAGGGCGTGACCGCCAAGTTCTTCTCCGGCGACTGCGTGGTGACCGAAGAGCTGGTGACCGCCGCCGGCGGGCCGCAGTACACCAACGGCGTGCTGATGACCTTCGGCAACGATCCGCGCCAGATCGCGGAAGGCAAGGCGGTGATCGCCAAGTTCCGCGCCAGCGGCTTTGAGCCGGAAGGCTACACCCTTTACTCCTACGCTTCGATCCAGGCGATCGCCGCCGCCTTCAACGCCACCGGCGGCAAAGACAGCGCCAAGGCCGCCGAATGGCTGAAGTCGCACGACGTGGACACCGTGATGGGCAAAAAAGCCTGGGATCAGAAGGGCGATCTGAAGGTCTCGGACTACGTGGTCTATCAATGGGATGACAAGGGCAAATATCACCAGCTGTAAACGGCCGAACCGTGAAGTTATGACCCTATGACCGACGGGCCGCCGCCCTGGCGCGCCCGTTCCGCGACTACCTTTGGCCGCGTCGGACTGCGTTGGCGGCCTTACCAGGCGAGACTGCTCATTATGGATGTATTCTTTCTGCAACAGCTGATCAACGGCCTGACCCTCGGCGCGGTGTATGGCCTGATCGCCATCGGCTACACCATGGTTTACGGCATCATCGGCATGATCAACTTCGCCCACGGCGAGGTGTACATGATCTCCGCCTACCTGTGCGCCATCGGTCTGGCGCTGCTGTCGTTCTTCGGGCTACACTCGTTCCCGCTGCTGATCCTCGGCACGCTGGTGTTCACCATCGTCATCACCGGGGTGTACGGCTGGGTGATCGAGCGCATCGCCTACAGGCCGCTGCGCAACTCCACCCGCCTGGCGCCGCTGATCTCCGCCATCGGCATGTCGTTAATCCTGCAAAACTACGCGCAGATCAGCCAGGGGCCGCGCCAGCAGGGCATCCCGACGCTGCTGAGCGGCGTGTTCCGCCTGGAGTTCGACGGCGGCGTGGTGCAGATCACCTACACCAAGGTGTTCATTCTGGTGGCGTCGCTGCTCGGCATGGCGATCCTCACCTACATCATTCAGCGCACCCGGCTGGGGCGCATCTGCCGCGCCACCCAGCAGGATCGCAAAATGGCCTCGATTCTCGGCATCAATACCGATCGGGTGATCTCGCTGGTGTTCGTGATCGGCGCCGCCATGGCCGGGCTGGCCGGGGTGCTGATCACCATGAACTACGGCACCTTCGATTTTTACGTCGGCTTTATCATCGGCATCAAGGCCTTCACCGCCGCGGTGCTGGGCGGCATCGGTTCGCTGCCGGGCGCGATGCTCGGCGGGCTGCTGCTCGGGGTCGCGGAGGCGCAGTTCGCCGGCATGGTGAATTCGGATTACAAGGACGTGTTCTCCTTCGGGTTGCTGGTGGCGATCCTGATCTTCCGCCCGCAGGGCCTGCTCGGCCGGCCGCTGGTCGCCAAGGTTTAAGGAGAACGCCATGTCGCAATCCGTAATCAACGGCGGGCTGGACGTTAAACGCAGCCTGCTGGATGCCGTTTTGGCCGGGCTGATCGCCCTGATCGTGTTCGGGCCGATCGTCGGCATCGTGCTGAACGGCTACAGCTTCAACGTCGAGCCGCACCGGCTGGTGTGGATCATCGTCGCGGTGATGGCCGGGCGGCTGCTGCTGAGCCTGTTCCTGCAAACCGCGCCGGGCCGCAAGGTGCTGGCGCGCTTCGACGGCGGCAACGACGGCGTTTACGTGCGCCCGCTGGGCTATAAATCCAATCTGCGCTGGTTCCTGCCGCTGATGGCGGCGATCGCGCTGTTGTTCCCGTTCGTCGCCACCAAGTACCTGCTGACGGTGGCGATCCTCGGCCTGATCTATGTGCTGCTCGGGCTGGGGCTGAATATCGTGGTCGGGTTGGCGGGGCTGCTGGATCTGGGGTACGTGGCGTTTTACGCCATCGGCGCCTACGGGCTGGCATTGGGCTACCAGTATCTCGGGCTCGGTTTTTGGGCGATGCTGCCGCTCGGGGCGCTGATGGCGGCGCTGGCCGGCGCGCTGCTGGGCTTTCCGGTGCTGCGTATGCACGGCGACTATCTCGCCATCGTCACGCTCGGGTTCGGCGAGATCATCCGGCTGGTGCTGAACAACTGGATGTCGCTCACCGGCGGGCCGAACGGCATTTCGGTGCCGGCGCCGACGGTGTTCGGTCTGGAGTTCGGCCGGCGCGCCAAGGACGGCGGGGTGCCGATCCACGAGTTTCTCGGCATCGATTACAATCCCAACCTCAAGTTCATCTTCATCTACGCGATGCTGTTTTTGGTGGTGCTGCTGGTGCTGTACATCAAGCACCGGCTGACGCGCATGCCGATCGGCCGCGCCTGGGAGGCGCTGCGCGAGGACGAGATCGCCTGCCGTTCTTTGGGGCTGAATCACGTGCTGGTGAAGCTGTCGGCGTTTATGCTCGGCGCCTCCACCGCCGGGCTGGCGGGGGTGTTTTTCGCCACTTACCAGGGGTTCGTCAACCCGACGTCGTTCACCTTCTTCGAGTCGGCCCTGATCCTGGCGATCGTGGTGCTGGGCGGCATGGGCTCCACCCTCGGCGTGGTGCTGGCGGCCTTCGTGCTGACGGTGGCGCCGGAGCTGCTGCGCAGCTTCGCCGAATACCGGGTGCTGCTGTTTGGCGTGCTGATGGTGGCGATGATGATCTGGCGGCCGCGCGGGCTGGTGCGCATCAGCCGATCCAGCTTCGCCGAACGCAAGGGGGTAGCGCCATGAGCGACGCCATTTTGCGGGTGGAACACCTGATGATGCGCTTTGGCGGCATCAAGGCGCTGAACGACGTCAATCTGGAGGTGGAGCGCGGTTCCATCACCGCCCTGATCGGCCCCAACGGCGCCGGCAAGACCACGGTGTTCAATTGCCTGACCGGCTTTTACCGCGCCAGCGGCGGTGCGATCCTGCTCAATACCCACAAGCGGCCGACCGACGTGATCCAGGTGCTGGGGCAGAAGTTCCGCGCCGGCGACTGGATACGCCCGAAGCGGCTCGGTTCGCGCCTCTATTACAAGATGTTCGGCGGCACCCACCTGGTCAACCGCGCCGGGCTGGCGCGCACCTTCCAGAATATCCGCCTGTTCCGCGAAATGTCGGTGGTGGAGAACCTGCTGGTGGCGCAGCACATGCAGAGCAACCGCAACCTGATCGCCGGGGTGCTGAATACGCCGGGCTACCGCCGGGCGGAAAGCGCCGCGCTCGATCACGCCTTCTATTGGTTGGAGGTGGTGGATCTGGCGGACTGCGCCAACCGGCTGGCGGGGGAGATGTCCTACGGCCAGCAGCGGCGGCTGGAGATCGCGCGCGCCATGTGCACCGCGCCGGAGATGATCTGCCTCGACGAACCGGCCGCCGGGCTGAACCCGGTGGAGACGGCCGCGCTGAGCCGCATCATCCGCTTCCTGCGCCAGCATCACGGCATCACGGTGCTGCTGATCGAGCATGACATGGGCATGGTAATGGAGATCTCCGATCGGGTGATCGTGCTCGATCACGGCGATGTGATCGCCCGCGGCACGCCGCAAGAGATCCAGCACAACGAGGCGGTGATCGCCGCCTACCTGGGCGCGGACGAAGAGGAGCTGGCGGGATGAGCGAAGCGATGTTGGAATTTCGCGAAGTGGACGTGTTTTACGGGCCGATCCAGGCGCTGCGCCAGGTGTCGCTGCAGGTGAAGGCCGGGGAGACGGTGGCGCTGATCGGCGCCAACGGCGCGGGCAAGTCCACGCTGTTGATGTCGATCTTCGGCCAGCCGCGCATCGCCGGCGGGCAGATCCTGTTTGGCGGCGAGGACATCAGCCGCCGCTCCACGCACTTTGTTGCCAGCAGCGGCATCGCGCAGGCGCCGGAGGGGCGGCGCATCTTTCCGGACATGAGCGTGGAGGAGAACCTGTTGATGGGCACCATCACCGTCGGCAATCGCTACCTGGAGGAGGATTTGCCGCGCATGTTCGAGCTGTTTCCGCGCCTCAAGGAGCGGCGCAACCAGCGGGCGATGACCATGTCCGGCGGCGAGCAGCAGATGCTGGCGATCGCCCGCGCGCTGATGAGCCGGCCGAAGCTGCTGCTGTTGGACGAGCCGAGCCTGGGGCTGGCGCCGATCGTGGTGCGGCAGATCTTCGGGGTGCTACGCGAGCTGACCCGCAGCGGCATGACGCTGTTTCTGGTGGAGCAGAACGCCAACCACGCGTTGAAACTGTCCGATCGCGGCTATGTGATGGTCAACGGCCAGATCCGCCTCACCGGCAGCGGCCAGGAGCTGTTGAACGATCCGGAGGTGAGAAAGGCCTATCTGGGCGGCGGCTGAACGCCGCCTCACGGGCAGGGATGCCCGCGTTCATCCCTCGATGGCGTTTCGCTCTTGATCATCGTAGTGCGAGCGGGCCGCTCTGAAGGCGTCGGCGGAGGCGATAATCCACGACCAGAGCGGCAGCATGTTGAGCAGCATCTCTTCCCCCGCGTCGGTGATGGTGTAAACCACGCGGGGCAGTTTTTCCTGATAATCGCAGCGCGATATCAACCCATCCCGCTCGAGATGGCGCAGTGTCCGCGTCAGCATTCTCTGCGTCACGCCCGCTAATTGGCGGCTTATTTCGCCGTGGCGCAGCGGCCCGTGGGTGCCCAGGATATGCAATACCCCCAGCGACCAACGGTTGCCCGCATGTGCGAGGATCTCGCGCTTCAGCCCTTCATCGTCGTTGCTCAATGCTTCACAGAACGCCTGCGAAAATTGCAGCAGCGCTTCCCGATCGCTCGTCATATTCCTCTCCGGTATCACGCGTGTACCTAATTGAACCCGTTTTTGTCAGCTGTCAGGATGACGCAGTGTCAAGACAGGAGGCAAGCATGAAATCCACAAATCCATCCATCAATACCGTGCTCATACTCGGCGCCGGTGAACTGGGGCTGCCGGTATTGCGTGCGATGAGCCGGCAGGCTCGGCTATATCCATCTTTAAAAATCAGCGTGCTGCTCCGGCCGGAGGCCGCCCGCGCCGTCAACGGCCCGCTCCGGGCGCGGCGGGATGCGCTGGCGCGGCTCGGCATCGCCGTGGTGGAAGGCGATCTGCAGCAAAACGGCGTGGAGGCGCTGAGTGCGCTATTCCGTTCCTTCGACGCGGTGATCAACTGCAGCGGCTTTGTCGGCGGGGCGGGCACGCAGATAAAGATCACCCAGGCCGTCTTGCAAGCGGGCGTGGCGCGCTACTTCCCGTGGCAGTTCGGCGTGGACTACGATGTTGTCGGCAAAGGCAGCGGGCAACAGGTGTGGGATGAACAGCTCGAGGTGCGTCACCTGCTGCGTGCGCAGCGTGCGACGGAGTGGGTGATTGTTTCCACGGGCATTTTCACCAGCTACCTGTTTGACCCCGGCTTTGGCGTGGTGGACGCGGCAACCAAAACGGTGCGCGCGCTGGGCGACTGGCGCTACGCGGTGACGCTGACCACCCCCGAGGACATTGGCCGGCTGACGGCCGCGATTTTTTTCCATCGGCCCGCGTTTCGCAACCAGGTGGTCTATATCGCCGGCGACACGCTGACCTACCGCGAGCTTGCCGATGTCATGCAGGCGCGCTGGGGCGTGGAGGTCAACAGGATCCTGTTGGACAAAGAGCGGCTGCGGGAAGATGTGCGGAACCATCCGCGTGACGTCGGCGCCAAATACCGGTTGGCTTTCGCCCGGCCCGACGGCGTGGCGTGGGATAAGGCGAAAACCTTCAATGCGCGCCAGGGCATAGCCACCACCACCGCCGAACAGTGGCTGGCGCAGCAATGGCCGATCCCTCAGGACGGTTAATCGCCTGAGCGCCGCAGTCAGAACTGGCGCTGCATCCAGCGCACGTTCAGCCGCACCAGCGCGATGATGGCGCTGGAGAGCAGCCGCAGCCCGCCGGGCATGTCGCGGCGGCGAATGTCCAGCAGCAGCACGGTGCGCACCTGCGGGCTGTCGTTCCATACCTCGTGCTCGAAGGTATCGTCCCAGAGCATGAACTCCCCCTCGTGCAGCCGGTATTCGCGGCCGTCCACCTTCAGCACCGCCGCCGGCGCGCCGTCGGCGCGTTTGGGCATGTCCAGCACCAGATAGCCGCGCAGAATGCCGCGGAACGGACCGCGATGGGGCGGCACCTGTTTGCCGGGCGCCAGGAAGGAGAGCGACGCGGACAGCACGTCCGGCGAGGAGGCGATCAGCGCCGCCAGCGTCGGACAGCGCGCCAGGTTGCGGGGGATGGGCTGGCCATAGGCCTTCATGATGAACATGCGCCAGTCGCGCGCGTCGTTGGCGGAGATGGACGCCTGCTGGCTCATGATTTCGTGAAAGCGCGGGATATTGTGCAGATCGTGGGCGACCGTCAGCGCCTCTTCGCGGATCTGCCGCCATTGGGCGGTGAAGCGTTCGGCGTCGGGGAAGAGGGCCGCGCTGTCGAGCACCGGCTGGCCCTGGATGCGGCGATCGTAAACATTGCGCAGGGCAAGTACGGACCAATCATAAATCGCGGACATCATAATGACCTCGCCTCAGGAAACGCCAAAGGGACACTGCGCGCTTCTTCGGCGCGGCGCGTGGACGGCCGGGGAGAAACGGCAGGAAAAATTGGTACGCTTCAATAGATTAGCACAGCATTTGTGCAACCGTGTGTCTGCGAATGTGTCGAAATGCGGCGAAAAAAACCACACAATTAAAGTGTGACGCGTATCGCATTTAGCGGGCCGGTTGGTTAAAATATCGCGACTTGCCCGCACCTGTCCGGATTTCTTTTACCATGGAACACGCTCCCGTTTCGCGCTCAACCGCCTGGTTGCGCGTGGTCATCCTCGCCGTCTCGGCCTTTATTTTCAACACCACCGAGTTTATTCCGGTCGGTCTGCTGAGCGATATCGCCGCCAGCTTCTCGATGCAAACCGAACAGGTCGGCCTGATCATCACCATTTACGCCTGGATCGTCGCCGCCGCCTCGCTGGCGTGCATGCTGCTGACCAGCAAAATTGAGCGCCGCAAACTGTTGATCGGCGTGTTCATGCTGTTTATCGCCAGCCACGTGCTGACCGCCGTGGCCTGGAATTTCACCACGCTGGTTATCTCGCGCGCCGGCGTGGCGCTGGCGCACTCGGTGTTCTGGTCGATCACCGCCTCGCTGGCGATCCGCGTGGCGCCGCCGGGCAAGAAAGCCCAGGCGCTGAGCCTGCTGGCGGGCGGCACCGCGCTGGCGATGGTGCTCGGGTTGCCGCTCGGGCGGGTGGTCGGGCAACTGCTCGGCTGGCGCATGACCTTTATCGGCATCGCGGTGTGCGCCACGCTGGCGCTGGTGCTGCTGTGGCGCCTGCTGCCGGTGCTGAAAAGCGAGCACTCCGGTTCGCTGGCCAGCGTGCCGCTGCTGTTCAAACGCCCGGCGCTGGTGGCGCTGTACATGCTGACCATCATTGTGGTGACGGCGCACTTCACCGCCTACAGCTACATCGAGCCGTTTATCCAGACCGTGGCCGGGCTGTCGGAGAACTTCACCACGCTGATGCTGCTGCTGTTCGGCGCCGCCGGCATCGTCGGCAGCTTGCTGTTCAGCCGCTACAGCGAGCGGTTTCCTTCCAGCTTCTTCATCGGCGCCATCACGCTGCTGGCCTTGAGCCTGCTGCTGCTGTTGCCGGCGGCCGGCAGCGAAAGCCACCTGACGGTGCTGTGCATCTTCTGGGGGATGGCGATCATGGCGATCGGCCTGTCGATGCAGGCCAAAGTGCTGAGCCTGGCGCCGGACGCTACCGACGTGGCGATGGCGATTTTCTCCGGCCTGTACAACTTCGGCATCGGCAGCGGCGCGCTGCTGGGCAACCAGGTGAGTCTGCATCTGGGCATGGGCAACATCGGCTTCGTCGCCGCGCCGCTGGCGCTGATCGCCCTCGGCTGGTGCCTGTTGAGCGTCTACCGCAGCGAACGGCTGCAGCAGCACCACAGCCGTTAACCTGCGGATTCGGGATGCCGCTGCGGCATCCCGCGCTGCATTTTCCTGCTATAAAACAGGCTGCTGCAGCGTTTTATGCTTAACTTTTTTTCATAGTCTGCTAATTAAAAATTTAACTCCGACGCCGCTTCGCTAGCATAGAAAGTCATTAAAAATGTTAATGCGAGGTTAACGGTGAGTGACTCTGTAGCGGCGTCGCCGATCCATGCGCGGGATTTGGCGGCCAGAATCGACGCCTTGCCCGCGTCGGCCGGCCTGTGGCGCTTTATCATTCTGCTGTCGCTGGGCGGCTTTTTCGAACTCTACGATCTGTTCCAGACCGGCTATATCAGCACCGGCCTTATCGCCGACGGCATTTTCCACACCGGCGCGCAGGGCGTCTTCGGCGTGTCGGATCAGGCGGCCTTCGCCTCCGCCACCTTTCTCGGCCTGTTCGTCGGCGCCAGCCTGCTGAGCCCGTACGCCGATCGCTTCGGCCGGCGCGCCACCTTTATGTTCGCCCTGATCTGGTATGGCGCCTTCTCGCTGCTGTTGGCGTTTCAACAGCAGGCGGAATGGGTGATCTTTCTGCGTTTTCTGGTGGGCGTCGGGCTCGGCATCGAGTTGGTGACCATCGATACCTACCTGACGGAGTGGGTGCCCGCGCATCTGCGTACCCGGGCTTTCGCCTTCGCGTTCTTCGTGCAGTTTCTGTCGGTGCCGGCGGTGGCGCTGATGTCCTGGTGGCTGGTGCCGCAGACGATTTGGGGCCTGAGCGGCTGGCGCTATGTGGTGATCGCCGGCGCGCTGGCTTCGCTGGTGATCTGGCTGGTGCGCAAGGGGCTGCCGGAGTCGCCGCGCTGGCTGGTGCAACAGCGGCGCTATGCGCAGGCCCGGCAGGTGATGCGGGACATGGAACGGCGCTGCGGCGTGGCGGCCGCAGACTTCCCGTCGCGCCCGGTTGACGATGCCGAGGGGGCGCCGCTGCGCGGCCGCTTTCGCGACATCTGGGCGCCGCAATATCGCGATCGCACGCTGATGCTGGTAGTGATGAATTTCTTTCAGGCCATCGGCTTCTTCGGCTTCGGCAACTGGTTGCCGGCGCTGCTGTCGGGCAAGGGCGCTTCGGTCACCCACAGCCTGCTGTACGCTTTCTTCATCACGCTGGCCTACCCGCTTGGCTCGCTGCTGTGCAGCTTCTACGCCGACAAGATGGAGAACAAGTGGCAGATCGTGTTGTCCTGCCTGGTGACGGTGATCTTCGGCTCGCTGTTCGCACTGCAGAACAATCCACTGTGGCTGATCCTGTGCGGTTTCTTCATCACCTGGTCCAACGCCTGGCTGACCTACAGCTACCACTCGTATCAATCCGAGATCTTCCCGACCCATATCCGCGCCCGCGCCGTCGGTTTCTGCTACTCCTTCAGCCGCCTGTCGACGGTATTCAGCAGCATCATCATCGGCATTATCTTGCAGTACGGCGGTTCGCTGGGGGTGATCGCGTTTATCGTCGCCAGCATGCTGATCGTGATGCTGGTGATCGGGCTGTTCGGCCCAAAAACGCGCGGTATCGATCTGGAAAACATCTGACGTTTTGCGCCGGCGGCGACGCCGGCTTCTTCAGCAAAAAAACTCGCGATCATGCGAAAATTATTCCGTTATCACTGCCTTTACGCCTGCCGTACTGTTAACCCGTACAAAATCCAATTCGATACCGAGCGGGGAACACGTCATGAGCACCCTTACCGCGCCCGATGGCGCACGCATTTTCTATAAGGATTGGGGCCGCGGCCAGCCGATCCTGTTCTCCCACGGTTGGCCGCTGTCCGCCGACGCCTGGGACAACCAGCTGCTGTTTTTCGGCCAGAGCGGATTCCGCGTGATCGCCCACGATCGCCGCGGCCACGGCCGTTCCGATCAAACCTGGCACGGCAACGACATCAATCAATACGCTGACGATCTGGCCCTGCTGATCGAAACGCTGGATCTGCGCGATCTGATCCTGGTCGGCCATTCCACCGGCGGCGGCGAAGTGGCGCGCTACATCGGCCGTCACGGCAGCGATCGGGTGGCGAAGGTGGTGCTGGTCGGCGCCGTACCGCCGCTGATGCTGCAAACGCCGGTCAACCCAGAGGGTACGCCGATGGCGGCCTTCGACGGCATTCGCAGCGGCGTGGCGGGCAACCGCTCGCAGTTCTTCAAAGATTTGGCGGTGCCGTTCTATGGCCTCCACTGCGACGAGGTGGAGAGCAATGCGGGGCTGATCGACCACTTCTGGCTGATGGGCATGCAGGGCGGCGTGAAAGGGCAGTACGAGTGTGTGCGCGCGTTCTCCGAAGTGGATTACACCGCCGACCTGCTGGCGATCGACAAGCCGACGCTGCTGGTGCACGGCGACGCCGATCAGATCGTGCCGATCGGCGCCTCGGCGCTGAAAGCCGCTAAGCTTATGCAACAGGCGGAGCTGAATGTTTACGCTGGCGGTTCTCACGGTTTGGCGCAGGTCGATCCCGATCGCTTCAACGCCGATCTGCTGGCCTTCATCCAAAATTCGCCGTTTTAAGGGGGCGCGATGAACCTGACTGCTATCGCCGCCCGCTGCGCACAGCGGCTGCATGCGCCCGCGGTGCGCTGGCTGCTGCTGCTCGCCATTTGCGCCGCCTATATTCAGGGCGGGTTGGTCAAAGCGCTGAACGTCGAAGGCGCGATCGCCGAGATGAGCCACTTCGGCCTGCAGCCGTCGGCGCTGTTCGCCGTGCTGGTGACGCTGCTCGAACTGGCGGCGTCGGCGCTGATCCTGAGCGGCTTTTATCGCTGGCTCGGCGCGTTGGCGCTGGCCGGTTTTACCCTGATGGCGACGCTGATGGCCAATCCGTTCTGGCAGTTCGACGGGGCGGAGCGCGGCCAGATGATGAACGGATTTTTTGAACACCTCGGGCTGGCCGGCGCGCTGTTGCTGGTGGCATTTAACGATTTGAAGGAGCGAACGGATGGCTGAACAGACGGAAAACAAGGCGGCGGCGGGCGGCTTCGCGCCGCTGAAAATCCCATTATTTGCGGTGCTGTGGGGCGCCACGGTGCTCGGCAACGTCGGCAGCTTTATGCGCGACGTCGCCAGCTCGTGGCTGATCACTGACCTGTCGAGCAACCCTTCGGCGGTGGCGCTGATGCAAACCGCCGCTACGCTGCCGGTGTTCCTGCTGGCGATCCCGGCCGGGGTGCTGTCGGACATTCTCGATCGGCGGCGCTTTCTGATCTTCGTGCAAATTCTGCTGGCCTGCGTGAGCGGCAGCCTGCTGGTGCTGTCGCAGACCGGTTCACTGACGGTGGAATATTTGCTGGCGCTGACGTTCGTCGGCGGCATCGGCGCGGCGCTGATGGGGCCGACCTGGCAGGCGATCGTGCCGGAGCTGGTGCCGCGCGCCGAGCTGAAAAACGCCGTGGCGCTGAACTCGCTGGGCATCAACATCGCCCGTTCCATCGGCCCGGCGGCCGGCGGTCTGCTGCTGGCCAGTTTCGGCGCCGGCGCGGCCTACGGCGCGGACGTGATGAGCTATGTGCTGGTGATCGCGGCGCTGCTGTGGTGGAAGCGGCCGAAGGCCGAGGACAGCGGCCTGTCGGAGCACTTTTTCGGCGCCTTCCGCGCCGGCCTGCGCTATGCCCGTTCCAGCCGCGAGCTGCACGTGGTGCTGCTGCGGGCGGCGGTGTTCTTCGCCTTCTCCAGCTCGGTCTGGGCGCTGCTGCCGCTGGTGGCGCGCCGCATGCTGGGCGGCAGCGCCGGTTTCTACGGCGTTCTGCTGGGAGCGGTAGGCGCCGGGGCGATCCTCGGGGCGATTGTGCTGCCGCGCCTGCGCCAGCGGCTGAATGCCGATGGGCTGGTGCTGTTGGCGGCGGTGCTCACCGCCGTGGTGATGGCGGCCCTGTCGCTGGCGCCGCCGCAGTGGCTGGCGGTAGTGCTGCTGTTGGTGCTGGGCGCCGGCTGGATTATCGCGCTGACCACGCTCAACGGCGCGGCGCAGGGCGTGCTGCCCAACTGGGTGCGCGGCCGCGGCCTGGCCATTTACCTGATGGTGTTCAACGGCGCGATGGCGGCGGGCAGCCTGCTGTGGGGGCTGGTGGCGCAGGAGCTGGGCGTGGCCGCCACGCTGCTGGTCGGCGGCGTCGGCCTGTTGGCGGCGGGGCTGCTGTTCCACCGCCTGCGTCTGCCGACCGGCGAGGCCGATCTGCAGCCGTCGAACCATTGGCCGGAGCCGTTGGTCAACACGCCGGTTGAAAACGATCGCGGCCCGGTGATGATTCAGGTGGAGTACCGCATCCGCGAACAGGATCGGCCGCAGTTCTTGCGCACGCTGCTGATGCTGGAGCGGGCGCGCCGCCGCGATGGCGCTTACGCCTGGGGCATCACCGAGCATACCGGCGATCCGGAATGCATCATGGAGTGGTTCCTGGTGGAGTCCTGGGCGGAGCACCTGCGGCAGCACCAGCGGGTGTCGCACGCCGACGCCGACCTGCAGCAGGAGGCGCTGCGCTTCCATATCGGCCCGGAGAAACCGGTGGTGCATCACTTCCTGTCGCTGGACAGGCGGCAGGTGAAGCATTAACTGCACGGCCGGGCGGTGAGAAGGTGCTATGCTTTTGGTCGGTTCGGCGGCGTGGCCGCCGTAAGACGAATGTAGTCAGCACAGGGAGACACATTGATGACGGCACCTTCTGCTTTTGCCCGCGAGCTTGGGCTGCGCTATCCGATCGTTCAGGGGCCGATGAACGGCGCGTCGCCGCCGGCATTGGCGGTGGCGGTGAGCAACGCCGGGGCGCTGGGATCGTGCGCGGCGGCGCTGTTTTCACCGGCGGTGATCCTCGAACGGGTGCAGCAGATCCGCGCGCAGACCGCCGCGCCGTTCAACATCAACCTGTTTCTGCTTGATGAGCAGCACCCGGATCTCGCCGAGCTTAAGCGCGCCCAGCACCTGCTGCGGCCGTTCCGCGAAGCGCTGGGGCTGAGCGAGCCGCCGATCCCCACCCAATTTGCCGAAAACAACCGCGACCAGATCGCGGCCCTGCTGGAGGCTGCGCCGCCGGTGGTCAGCTTTACCTTCGGTGTGCTGCCGCGCGCCACGGTCACGCAGTTCAAGAAGGCCGGCTCGCGGGTGATCGGCACCGCCACCACGGTGGCGGAAGCCCGCGCCTGGGAAGAAGCGGGCGCCGACTTCGTTTGCGTCTCGGGCGCGGAGGCGGGCGGCCACCGCCCGACCTTCCTCGGCGACATCGAGCAATCCTGCGTCGGGCTGATGGCTTTGCTGCCGCAGGTGGCGGCGGCGGTGAAGATCCCGGCGATCGCCGCGGGCGGCATCATGAACGGGCGCGGCATTGCGGCGGCGCAATTGCTGGGCGCGCAGGCGGCGCAGCTGGGCACCGCGTTTCTGTGCAGCCCGGAGTCGGGCATCGCCGAAGCCTGGCGGGCGGCGCTGCGCAACGCCGGCGATGACAGCACGCGCCTGACGCGCGCCTTCAGCGGCCGCCCGGCGCGCGGCATCGTCAATGACTTCATGCGGCAGATGCGCGCGGAAGAGGCGCAGATCCTGCCCTATCCGGTGCAGAACGCGCTCACCGGCGATATCCGCCAGGCGGCGGCCAAGGCCGGGCGCGGGGAGTTTATGTCGCTGTGGGCCGGGCAGGGCGTGGGCCTGGCGCGGCCGATGCCGGCGGCGGAGCTGGTCGCCACCCTGGCGGCGGAGCTGGAAGCGGTGTGAGCTCGTCTGCGCGATTTATTGCTGTGGCAATGTAAAAAGACGCCGGGGTGAGGCCTGAGAAGAGATGAACAGCCCGGCGTTCACGCCGGGCTGCGGGTTTACCCCTGCTAGACGAGAATATCGGCGGAAGCGTCGACATGCCCAACGATTTTGACAAGGAAATCAGGTAATTGATTGCCGGAGAGATTGATGGCCAGATCGGTGACATTCTGCTGCGCGTCATAATTCAGCGCCGCTTCATACAACGAGCCGCTTAAACTATCCACGAAGTGCAGCTCGCTCCCATCGGCCTTAGCCGTCTGGTTGAGCCACGACAGATCGATTTTATCCACCGCCGTCTGGAAATCGCGGATCCAATCCGGTGCGGCGGCTTGGCTGTCGCCGGCTTCGCGGAAGACGAAGGTGTCCGCGCCTGCATTGCCCCAGAGCTGATCGGCGCCGCCGGCACCGTAAATGATGTCGTTGCCTGCACCGCCTTTTAGCGTATTGTTCAGCGCGTTGCCCACTAAAATGTCTGCGCCGCTGCCGCCGATGATATTTTCAATCTGCGCGCCGTAGGCGATGGCGATATTTGCCTTCAAGCCGCCCACATCAGAGAATGCGCCTTCGTTAATGTTGATGCGCTGATCCTGGCTGTAGCCTGAAAAATCCAGCGTGTCATTGCCGCCAGCATCCCAGATAGCCGCCACGATTTTGTCCGTGGACGCCTTAACGCTCAGAAAGTCTCTGTCCGTATTCGAGTTGAAACCATAGGTGGTATCACCGGTGCGCGTGGTGGTATTCGCGCCGTAAAGCTTCTGTATGGCGGTAATATCATCCAGCTGCGGCCCTGATGGCCAAACGCCTTTATAGTCAGCGCTGGTGTATTGTTCGTTAAAATAGCTCATCAAAGAATATTGATGGTCGTCTTCATAATACTTCGCCGAGTTGGCGTAGGTGGGGTAGGTGGCATTTGACGCATCATAATTGCCGGGATGAGAAAGCCCTAACGCATGCCCTATTTCATGAGTCAGCGTATCCCTGGCGTAGTTATTGGTTTGCGGATTGGAGGCGTCGTAGCCGTTATTGCCGCTGATCCAAATGGTGCTTTTGAGATTGCTCTGCGTACTTTCATACGAGGTGTAATTGCCCCCGCTGGCCGCCTTATAAAAACCAAACTTTATATCTGCATTTTTCGCGTCGTTGCCTTTAACCTCGGTGAACGTGATGTTGGCCACATCCGACCAGGATTGCAATGAAAGCTTGGTTTGGGCTTGCTGGGCGGCGGTAAGCTGCGCGGCGCCCGTCTTGTCGCTGCCGGTATAGACGGGGAAAGAGTAGGTCAAGGTAGCCGCATGGTCGGTCACGCCTTTGCCATTGGCGGAATAATGGCTCCTCAGCAGCAGATCTGAAACTTCTTGCGTGGTATATGACGGTTTACTGCTCCCCGCGTGATCGCCTCTTTCATAACTGGTTAAATAACCGGAAATCTTATCGGTCGCTAATGACATATCAAACTCCTTTGGACGTTGACAATATTGCACCTAACGCTCTATATGCTCGTACACAGGTTTGAAAATCAGGGGTAATTAATGTGATATCATTGGCTTGCCTCCTTGGTCCGGCTTGAATATTGCGTTCAAGCAGAATATATCCTTATCATTAATCACGGTGAGGAATTAATTTTGCACTGTGATTGCGTTAAAGCAGTATAAACACAATTATTTTATTAATGAGTTATTCTTATATGAATCTTTTACATAAGATATGCGTAAAAGGCGTGCTTAAATAACCAGGTGGAATTGAATATTTATTTAATATTACACTGTAATTGGCTCGCGGAGTTTACGTGATTGATTTATCTTTTTGCTTTTATTTGGCTTTTGTCTGTGAATGGCGGCGAGTAGCCGCCATTGCCGCAATGCATATGGGCGGCTACTCGCCGGCGATCGTCATTAATTGAGTACGGGATTATTAAGGGCGCCCGCGTACACCGATTAACTTACCTGATACTTAAAAACTGTAGGTGCCCTGCGCCAGCACGAAGTTCATGTTTTTCAGCCCGGCATGTTGCTGCAGGCTGTTGCTGACGTCGAAGTAGACGTAGGCCACCTTGAACTGGAGATCGCTTCTCGGCATCCAGGTGGTTTCGACCTGGTACTGGTTGCCGATAAAGCGCGAGCCCTGTCCGCTGCCTTTCACCGGGCGCATTGGCCCGAGGTAGAAGGCGTCCTCGCGGCGTTGCCGCCATAAGGCGTCCCAGCTGAAGTCGATGGCCAGGGTTTGCCACGGCGTAATCGTGACCGAAGGATGGATAGCGATCAGGTTAGCCGGCGCCACCAGCCCGTTCTCGGTCAGGTAGGGCAGCTTGGGGTACATGGCGTTAAAGGTGTTAAGCTGCCCATCGTGACCGTTTTTATCGCCGCTGGCGATGCCAATCTTGCCGCCAAAGCGCGGCTGCCAGCGCCAGTCGCTCACCGTATAGCCGGCGTGCGCCGACGCCGACCAGGCGCGGATATCACGCTGCTCTGCGCTGCCGAACTGCCAGGCGGCTTCATTATCCCAGTCGAACCCCTGCGCCGCGCCGAAAATGCGCGCGCCGACGGTATAGCGCCGCTCTTGTCCGCTGAGCTGCGCGTAGTGGGCATCGTTATCCTCAAAGCCAAAGGTGTAGAGATCGAGCGAGGACGCCAGCGGCGTCAGCGGCGTGGTGCCGTACAGCCCCCACACCTTTTGGCTGTTGTCGGTATCGTCGTCGAAACTGCCGGTTTTAAGGGTGACAGGATGGCCGATAAAGGCGTCGAGGCGGTTTTTATCCTTGACCCAGCTGGCGCGGATAGCATCGAAGGAACGGCGCACGTTGGGGCCGTCGCGGGTGCCCAGCAGGTGCAGCGAGCCCAGCGCAATCTCCTGGCGGCCGACCCGCAGGGTGCCGAGGCCGTAGGCAGTGGGCAGTTTCATATCCACATAGCCCTGGCCGAGGTAGGCATGATCTTCGTCGGTCGGCTTGCGCCCGCGATCGCGCGGCGTGGCCAGCGACGATCCCACTTGCACATAGGCGCCGAAATAGTCGCCGTAGTCGAGGCGCGCGCCAACCAGCAAGCGCTGCATGAAAGTGTCGTCGCGTCCGCCATTCAGATCCCGTTGATCCGTCCATTCATAGCGCTCGCGCAGTGAACCGTCGAAAGATAAGGTGGCCGCATCGCCCAACGGGATGTTTTTCCAGGGGGAAGCGACGGGCTCCGCCGCCAGCGCGGGGAGCGTGGAAAACAGCAACAGTGCGGGTAGCGTGCGTTTCATCATGAATATCCGAAGAAAAAAGCGCGCCGCAGCGCGCCTTGGGTTTATTTAGCCGTCTGGTGAATTTCGGCGATGTAGCCGCCGGGGAAACGCACCAGCGCCGAGGCGCGGCGTTCCGCCGCCGTCGAACGCCACAGCACCTGCGCGCCAGTGGCCGTCGCTTTGGCCAGCGTGGCCTGCAGATCCTCGACGCCATAGCCGGTGCGCTCATGGCCGAACGGATAAGGCAGATGCCCATCGGTGACGAAAATGCGCGTTTTGCCAAAGCGCGAGTCCAGTTCGATCTGGCGGATTTTGCCGTTATCGTTGCGGCCGATCGCCGCATCGCTGACCTGTTCGTCGCTCACCACGTTGCCGTGCGAGAACGTCTGATAGCTTTTCAGGAAGTCATCGATGCGGTAAGCGGAGAGGTACAGGCGGTTTTCCGGCAGGCTCAGCAGCGGTTTGTAGTTGGGCGCTTTGGTGTGCCAATAGAGCTGCATGTTGACGCCGCCGGGCCACTGGATCACTGCGTCGCGCCCAATCGGATCGTCGAAGGGTTCGACCAGCACATCGGCGCCGGCGGCCCTGGCCTGCCGGATGGCGGCGTCCATATCCCTGACCAGAAAACCGTTGCGCTCGGCGCCGAACGGGTACGGGATCGGCGTTTTGAAATCGAACACCGAGAAGCTGCCGGCCGGCGTCAGTATCAGCTGGGAGTAAGTTTCGCTGGGGGTGGGCGTGACGTTGACCAGCACGCGTTCGGTACTGGTGCCGCCGAAGGTTTTCAGGATGCTGTCGACAAAGGCGTCCATTTTGCCGCGTTCGACGTAGACATGGGTGGTGTCATATTGCGGCCCCACGGCAAGAGACGCCGTATCGGCCGCCCATGATACGGCAGGGAGCAGCAGCGCAAGGGCCGATATCCTCAGCCGACGAGAAGAAATACCGATAGTATGTTGCATGTTGACCTCCAGGTAGCGGTTATTTTCCTGAGTGAAACGTCATTTCCTATGAGCTTTCCCGTCGGCTGAAAAATAAAAGCTAAAAACGCAACGTGCGCCGTGAAACATTAACGAAGGGCGAACGTCAGACGCCTGAACGAATATCGCGCAGGTGCAGATCATCTATTTTTATGGCGTAAAACGATAGGGCGCCTTTGCCGGCCAAACCCGCTGCCGCTAAGGGATGGCGATGGTCATTAGGCCCGCCTCGCCGCGTGTTGAGGTGAGTCGAGGATAATCCATAACGGTGTTCTCCTTGATGGGATATATCGTATTAGCGCGCTGAAGTTACGTTCTTCATTGCCCTCTAAATATAAATACAGCATTAAAAGAATTGCCGCCCATCAAATTTTTATATGACTTGTTGAGTAAATGCGAATAAGCGGGAAAAGAGAATATCGCAGCGCCAGCCATGGCTCGCCGAAGCAGGCCGTTGAGGAGGCTTACGCCAGGTTTGGGCGATCGTCGTAAGGGTTATTGATGTTCTTAGCAGGAAGGAACAGCGCGAAGATCAGCATTACATAGGGTGTGAAGCAGAACCAGGTCAGGCACCAACCACCGGAGTAACCCGCATCATGCAAACGGCGCACATTGGCCGCTAGCAAAGGCAGCAAAAACGCCGCAAGCGCGAAAATGGAAATCTCATTCATCTTGCTGGCGATAACGGCGAGATAAAGCAGAAACCAAACGTGCTGGCACAAAAGCAGCATTGAATAAGGCCCACGGCTTTCGCGGCCTGAGTAGGTGAAGGTCTTTTTGTAACAGTTGAGTAGACTATTCAGGATTCTCGGTTGTTTAGACATTGCGTTCTGATTGTCCTGACTTGTTGACGAGCCATAGCGACGAACAGGTTAAAACCAGAGAAATAAGCGCTGGGCCAGCAAGGTTAAACTGTTCAAGAGCAATTGCATCCATCGGGATTTTGTTGAGAGGTTCCAGGAACTTGCTCTTAAGTATCAAGATGAAGAGAAGGTAGACGAAGTGGATACCCACCCAAGTGCTATAGATAACGGCATATCGTCCAAGGGATTTTGATTTTTTTGTCAGTACGATCTGCGTCAGGATGATGACACCGCACAAAATGAAAATCCCGGCAGTCTTGAACTGGGTAACGACCGTTGCTGCAACGTCAGAAACAAACAATGCTTTCCCGGCAAAGTAGAGCTTTGCCATTGGGAGGTACAGAAAATAACCAATAAAACCATAAATGACTATCAGACTAATGAACAGCATCGTTTTCTTCATTTTTTTAGCTCCTTGGCGCTGCTCAAGGATAACATCAAATTTTTCATTTCTAGTTCAGTACGAATCATTATCAGATTCTTGGTCGTCTTGTTGTATTTTGCCATTGCAGTAGGGGCTGATTGTCCACCGTTGCTCATAATGAATGAGACGTCTTTCCTGCCATAGAGCTTCATCTCTGGGATAGGATCTTGGCCATAAATGTAAGGTGTGGGTACGTTAATCTTATAGGATTTCCCTAAAAAGTCGGGAAGGGGGGCTTTTGCTCCATCCAGAGGCGTTACTCTTGTTTCAAATCCGGCGAACTCCAGTGAATAGAGCGTGCTGCCCCCTTGTTTGTCTCTACTGACCAAGTCGTTGCCCATCAGTATCTTAAATTTTTCCCAAATGCCGAGCTGTGTATAGTCGATCTTTCGCCCCTCCCAAAAAACCTCTTGTTCCTTACGCAATTGGTAGACGTAGCGCTGGATTTGTACAGCAGAAGGAGAGATGTGTCCTATGGACGGGAGTCAATTTTTGCTGAAAATTTGTTCTTTAATGATAAATATTCCTGTTTCTCCGTAAACATTAATATCGTCCATGATTACTCCTATTTAATTGATTTTTAATATTTTTAAATTGTCTTTGTATGCATTTAATCGCCTAAACTATCATGGGGTTATAAATTTTATCAATCAGTTAGTCATTTTTATGTGTTGTGTCGTCGGTTTTTTTACCCTCAAATAAAAAAGCCCGCCGACTTACCGTGGCGGGCTTTGTGCTGTCGCTAAGTTACGCCAGATCGAAGCGATCGAGGTTCATCACTTTGTTCCAGGCGGCGACGAAGTCGTGGGCGAACTTCTCCTGCGCGTCGGCGCTGCCGTAGACCTCGGCCAACGCGCGCAGCTGCGCGTGCGAACCGAACACCAGATCGACGCGGGTGCCGGTCCACTTGACCGCGCCGCTGCGGCGATCGCGGCCTTCGAACAGGCCGTCTTCACCGACCGGGTGCCAGGTGGTGCCCATGTCGAGCAGGTTGACGAAGAAGTCGTTGGTCAGCGCCTGCGGCCGCTGGGTGAACACGCCGTGCTGCGTGCCGCCGACGTTGGCGCCGAGCACGCGCAGCCCGCCGACCAGCACCGTCATTTCCGGCGCGGTCAGGGTCAACAGCTGCGCCTTGTCGACCAGCAGCGTTTCGGCCGGCACGCGGTATTTGCCCTTCAGGAAGTTGCGGAAACCGTCGGCGAGCGGCTCCATCGCCTCGAAGGAGTCCACGTCGGTCTGTTCCTGTGAAGCGTCCATGCGGCCCGGCGCGAACGGCACCGTCAGGGCGAAACCGGCGTTCTTCGCCGCCTGTTCCACACCCGCCGCGCCGGCCAGCACGATCAGATCCGCCAGCGAGATGCGCTTGCCGCCGGTCTGCGCGTCGTTGAAGGCGCGTTGAATGCTCTCCAGCTTGGCCAGCGTCGCGGCGAGCTGCGCAGGTTGGTTGACCGCCCAGTCCTTTTGCGGCGCCAGGCGAATGCGCGCGCCGTTGGCGCCGCCGCGTTTGTCTGAACCGCGGAAGCTGGAAGCCGAAGCCCAGGCGGTGGAGACTAGCGCGGACACCGACAGGCCGGAAGCCAGCACGGCGTTTTTCAGCGCGGCGATGTCCTGCTCGTCGATCAGCGGATGATCGACGGCCGGGATCGGATCCTGCCAAATCAGCTCTTCCTGCGGCACTTCCGGGCCAAGGTAGCGCGCGCGCGGCCCCATGTCGCGGTGGGTCAGCTTGAACCAGGCGCGGGCGAAGGCGTCGGCCAGTTCCTCCGGGTGTTCATAGAAGCGGCGCGAAATCTTCTCGTAGGCCGGATCGAAACGCAGCGACAGATCGGTGGTCAGCATGGTCGGGCGGCGCTTCTTGTTCGGATCGAAGGCGTCGGGAATGGTTTCACCGATGTCTTTCGCCACCCACTGGTGCGCGCCGGCCGGGCTTTGGCTCAGCTCCCATTCGTATTCGAACAGGTGGCGGAAGAAGTCGTGGTTCCACTGGGTCGGGGTGGTGGTCCAGGTGACCTCCAGGCCGCTGGTGATGGCGTCTTTGCCGACGCCGGTGCCGAAGGTGCTGTGCCAGCCGAGGCCCTGCGACTCCAGTCCGGCCGCTTCCGGATCGGCGCCGACGTGAGACGCCGGGCCGGCGCCGTGGGTCTTGCCGAAGGTGTGGCCGCCGGCGATCAGCGCCACGGTTTCTTCGTCGTTCATCGCCATGCGGGCGAAAGTTTCACGGATGTCGCGCGCGGCGGCTACCGGATCGGGATTGCCGTCCGGGCCTTCCGGGTTAACATAGATCAGGCCCATCTGCACCGCCGCCAGCGGGTTTTCCAGATCGCGGTCGCCCGAGTAGCGGCTGTTCGGCCCGCCGCTCAGTTCCAGCCAGATCTTCTCAGACCCCCAGTAGACGTCGTCCGGCTCCCAGGTGTCGGCGCGGCCGCCGGCGTAGCCGAAGGTTTTGAAGCCCATCGATTCCAGCGCCACGTTGCCGGTCAGGATAATCAGATCGGCCCAGGAGAGGTTGCGGCCGTATTTCTGCTTGATTGGCCACAGCAGGCGGCGCGCCTTGTCGAGGCTGACGTTGTCCGGCCAGCTGTTGAGCGGGGCGAAGCGCTGCTGGCCTTCGCCCGCGCCGCCGCGGCCGTCGCCGATGCGGTAGGTGCCGGCGCTGTGCCAGGCCATGCGGATGAACAGGCCGCCGTAGTGGCCGAAGTCCGCCGGCCACCATTCCTGCGAGTCGGTCATCAGGGCGTGCAGATCCTGTTTGACCGCCGCCAGATCGAGGCTGTTGAAGGCATCGGCGTAGTTGAAGTCTTTATCCATCGGATCGGACAGGGGGGAATGCTGATGCAGCGGTTTCAGGCTGAGCTGATTAGGCCACCAATCCTGATTGGTGGGGCCGTTCTGCGGTGCGGGCTGCTTGCCGCCCGAAAACGGGCATTTGCTTTCAGTTGTCATAATGCGCTCTCTGCTTCCGTAAAGATGCTCCAGCCGCCGGGCGTGGAGCGGTTAACAAGGCATGCGGGTAAGGCTTGCGTCGGGTATTGCGCTAAATAACTGAACTCAATCGATTTACGTCATCCTCGCCGCCAACGGGCAAAGGGTGACTCATGGCTAAGCTTAGTCAGCGGCGGCGGAGAGATAAAATAGGAATGAGTGAATATTGTGATAGCTTGCGGCGATTTATGGGTGTGCTATTGATAGTCAACACGCCGCGTTATCGGCGCCGCAACATGAACGCGAGCACTGCGTCCGCCAGCTTGCCGAACGGCGCGCGCAGCAGGTCGGTAAAGCGCCAGCGGCTCTGGATGAAAACGCCTTTGGCGTGGCTCAGCGCCCGAAATCCTTCGATGCCGTGACAGGCTCCCATGCCGCTGGGGCCGATGCCGCCGAACGGCAGGTCGTCCTGAGCGAAGTGCAGCAGGGTGGCGTTGATGCTGACGTTGCCGGAGGCGGTGCGCGCCAGCAGCCGATCCTGCTGCGCGTCTGCCGGGCCAAAGTAGTACAGCGCCAGCGGGCGCGGCCCGGCGTTGATAATGTCGATCGTTTCATCAAAGGCGGCGTAGGTGCGCACCGGCAGCAGCGGCCCGAAGATCTCTTCTTGCATGATCCGGCTGTCGTCGGGGGCGCCGACGACCAGCGTGGGGGCCAGGGTTTTCGGCCGTTCAGACGCCGAGTCCGGGCGATGGCCGACCGGATGGAGTTGCGCGCCGCGCGCCTGTGCGTCGGCAAGCAGCGCTTGCAAGCGGTGGTAGTGCCTGTCGTTGATGATGGCGCCGTAGTCGTCGCCGGTTGGCCCGTCGGGATAAAAGCTTTTAACCGCCGCGTCATAGAGCGCCATGAAGCTTGCCAGATCGTCCTGATGAACCAGCAGGTAATCGGGCGCGATGCAGGTTTGGCCCGCGTTCGACAGCTTGCCGAACGCCACGCTCTGGACGTTTCTGGTGTTAACCGCGCCGCGCGCCATGACGGCGGGGCTTTTGCCGCCCAGTTCGAGCGTTAACGGCACCAGATGTTTGCCGGCCGCCTGCATGACCTGACGGCCGATTGCCGTGCTGCCGGTGAACACCAGATGGTCGAACGCCAGCTCGCTGAATCTGGCCCCGACGTCCGGCCCGCCGGTCACGACGGCGACCTCATCGGCGGGAAACCGCGCCGCCAGCATCGTTTGGATGAGGCGGCTGGTATGCGGCGTGAGCTCCGAAGGTTTCAGCATCACGCGGTTGCCGGCGGCCAGGGCGGTGGCCAGCGGGATGAAGGTCAACGAGAAGGGATAGTTCCACGGAGCCATGATGCCAATCACGCCCTTGGGCTGATATTGCACATAGGCGCGTGCGGCCTGATACGGCAGGGCGACGTGGCGGCGCTCCGGCTTCATGAAGCGTTTCAGGTTGCGCAGCAGGTAATCGATCGCCTGAACGGTGACCAGAATCTCCAGAATGTCGGTTTCGTAAGGCGAACGGTGGCCGAAGTCCGCGCTGACGGCCGCCGCCAGCGCGGCGCGCTGAGCCAGAATGGCGCTCCGCAAGCGGCGCAGGGCGGCCTTGCGCTGTTGCAGCGTCGGCGCGCCGTCGCGCAGGAAGGCGTGGCGCTGGGCGGCAAGCCGTTGCTCCATCGTCGTGGCGGTGTCATCTCCTTGCACTTGAATACTCCTGATGCCGATCGCGTTACTGAGGGAAATACCGCTTGCCGGGCCACTATTGACCTTAAAGTGAACTTTAAACCTATACTCGTTAAACGATCAACGCAAGATCGTCGGCCAACCGGGATGAGGGAGCCAGAGATCCCGGCGCCGTGCGCAGTATAAACCTTCTTTTTTAACCATAGTGTAAATGGGAGAAACGACATGGGTTATGTAACGACCAGCGATGGCGTCGAGATTTTCTACAAGGATTGGGGCCCCAAAAACGGCAAGGTTATCTATTTCCACCACGGCTGGCCGCTGTCGAGCGATGACTGGGATGCCCAGATGCTGTTCTTCGTGAACAAAGGATTCCGCGTGATTGCGCACGATCGCCGCGGCCACGGCCGCTCCAGCCAGGTGTGGGAAGGGCACGACATGGATCACTATGCCGATGACGTCGCCGCGGTGGTAAAACACCTCGGCGTACAGGGTGCCATGCACGTGGGCCACTCGACGGGCGGCGGCGAGGTGGTGCGCTATATCGTGCGCCACGGCGAGGACAAGGTGTCCAAAGCGGTGTTGATCAGCGCGGTGCCGCCGCTGATGGTAAAAACCGACGCCAATCCGCAGGGCACCCCAAAATCGGTATTCGATGATTTCCAGGCGCAGCTGGCCGCCAACCGGGCGCAGTTCTATTACGACGTGCCGGCCGGCCCGTTCTACGGCTATAACCGCCCGGGCGCCAAGCCGTCGGAGGCGATTATCTGGAACTGGTGGCGCCAGGGCATGATGGGCGGCGCCAAGGCGCACTATGACGGCATCGTCGCCTTCTCGCAGACCGATTTCACCGAAGATCTCAAGAAGATCGCCATTCCGGTGCTGGTGATCCACGGCGACGACGATCAGGTGGTGCCTTATCAGGATTCCGGTGTGCTCTCGGCCAAGCTGGTGCAAAACGGCACGCTCCATACCTATAAGGGCGCGCCGCACGGCATCCCGACCACCCATGCCGATCAGGTCAACGCCGATCTGCTGGCGTTCGTGAACAGCTAAGCGCGAAAAAGCACCTTTGCTCCGCCCTGAGTGGGTGGAGCTTTTTTCATTGCGATGAGGAACGCCAATGCAAACGATCCTGGGCGCCAGTGGCCAGATCGCCCAAGAGCTGGCGCGTGAACTGAAGCGCGCGCACACCGATGATTTAAGATTGGTCAGCCGCCACCCGAAGAAGATCAACGACAGCGATACGCTGGTTGCGGCCGACCTGCTCGACGCGCAGCAGACCCTGGCGGCGGTGAAGGGCAGCGAGGTGGTGTATTTCGCCGCCGGCTTGCCGCCGGATTCGGCGCTGTGGGAGCGACAATTTCCGACCATGCTGCAGAATGCGCTGGACGCCAGCCGTACCGCGGGCGTGCCCTTTGTCTATTTCGACAATACCTATATGTATCCGCAGAACGGCGAGCCGCAGACGGAATCGACGCCGTTCGCGCCTCGGGGGCGCAAGGGACGGGTGCGCGCTCTGATGACCGAGAAGGTGCTCGACGAGATGAAGCGCAAGCAGATCCCCGTGCTGATCGGCCGTGCGCCCGAGTTTTATGGGCCGGGGAAAACGCAGAGCTTCACCAATGCGTTGATCGTCGACAGGTTGAAAGCGGGGGAAAAACCGCGCGTGCCGGTTCGCGATGACAGGCTGCGCACGCTGATTTGGACGCCCGACGCCAGCCGCGGGTTAGCTCGGCTCGGCAATACGCCCGACGCGTTCGGCCAGACGTGGCATCTCCCGTGCTGCGACGAGCGGCTCACCTATGCGCAGTTCGCCGCGTTGGCCTGCGAGGTGTTTGGGAAGGACATTTCATATTCCGTTATCGGCAAATGGGCGTTGATCGCCGCAGGGCTGTTTTCATCCGGGGCGCGAGAGATGCGCGAGCTGCTGCCGCGCTACGAGCACGATAACCTGTTCGACTCGACCAAGTTCAAACAGCGTTTTCCCGACTTCGCCGTCACGACGTATCGCGCCGGGCTGGAAACGATTTGGCGGGAGTGGAAGAACGCGCAAGCGCGACGTTAAGGCGTCTGTCGCGCCATGAGCAGGCGCATTCGGCACCCTGTCATCACTCTGCCCACCGTCTCGATCGGCGCGAGCGAGCCTCGACCTTCACCGGGCGGGGCTTTTTATTGGCTATGGCACCCCGCTTGAGCGCTGCCAGCGCGAGGGTGATTGAGGGATATCCCTCATTGCGGCCCCGCCGGCGGTTATTTAAGCTGAAAGGGCAATGCAACGGTGAATATGGAGATAATCATGACTGATTCAGTGTCCAACGATCGTAATCCCACCCCGGATGTGGCGGAAGACAACGCGTTCTTCCCATCGCCTTACTCCCTCAGCCAGTACACCTCGTCCAAAACCGACTTCGCGGGCGCCAGCTACCCGAACGCCTATCGCGGCGGCAAGTGGAAGGTGCTGATGATCGCCTCGCAGGAGCGCTACCTGCTGATGCAAAACGGCAAGTTCTTCTCCACCGGCAACCACCCGGTCGAGATGCTGTTGCCGATGTATCACCTGGATCTGGCCGGTTTCGAGATCGACATCGCCACGCCGTCCGGCGATCCGGTGAAGCTGGAGATGTGGGCGTTCCCGCATGAAGATGAAGCGGTCAAGGCCACCTACGAGAAGTACCGCAGCCAACTCAAGCAGCCGAAAAAGCTGGCGGAAGTGGTGAAGGATCTGGATGGCGGCAACTATCTCGGTGTTTTCATCCCCGGCGGCCACGGCGTGCTCAATGATATCCCGTTCAGTGAAGAGGTGAAAAAGACGCTGCACTGGGCCCATGACAACGATCGCTACGTGATCTCGCTGTGCCACGGGCCCGCCGGTTTGCTGGCGGCGGGCATTGGCGAGAGCAAAGACGATTTCCTCTATCGCGGCTATGAGATGTGCGTGTTCCCGGATGCTCTCGATACCGGCGCCAACATCGACATCGGCTATATCCCCGGCCCGATGCCCTGGCTGGTGGGCGAACGCCTGCGTGAGCTGGGCGTGAAGATCGTCAATGCCGACATCACCGGCAAGGTGCATAAAGATCGGCGCCTGCTGACCGGCGACAGCCCGCTGGCTTCCAACAACCTCGGCAAACTGGCGGCGGAGACGCTGCTGGCCGACGTCGCCACGCGATGAGCGATGAGATCGCGCAGCGCGCTTTCCAGACGGCGTTGGCGATGGACCACGAGCGAACCCTGTCCGCCATTCAGGAACGGGTTCGCGCCTTCGCCGCGCCGTTCGGTTTCGATCGCTTTGTGCTGTATTCCGCTTCCGCCGCGGCGGAGGCGGGGATCGAGCATATCTATTGGGTCGAGGGCGACTGGTTCGGCGAGGGGGAGGCGGTCGATGCGCTGACCTACGTGCGGCACTGCCCGGTGACTCGCCACATGCTGCGGGCCAGCGAGCCGTTCTTCTGGACCAAGACCCGGGCGCAGCAGGGAGAGCGCTACCGGATTGTGCGCACGCCGCGCGGCGCGGGCCTGCACGGCGTGCAAATCCCGGTGTTCGGCCCCGCAGGCCTGGAGGGCGCCGTCAGCCTGGGAGGCGAGCGCATCGACGCCTCGCCGCCGGTGCGGTTGGCGCTGTCGCTCGTGGGCTCGGCGGCCTTTCTGGCGGCGCGGCGGCTGTTCGAACCGGCGGCCGGCAAAGAAGAAGGCCGGCTGTCGGCGCGCGAGCGTGAGGTGCTGAGCTGGACCGCCATCGGCCGGCGGCAGGCGGATATCGCCGCGATGCTCGGCCTGTCTGAACGCACGGTGGAAAATCACCTGCGGCGCATTCGCCAACGTCTCGGCGCCGCCACCACCGCGCAGGCGATCAGCGTGGCGATCCGCCTGGGAGAAATCGCCCCCGAGAGCCGTTAGCCCGCCGCCATTTGCCGCAGCACAATCGTGAATGTGGCTGGATTTTATATGGAATTATGCTTTAATGCAGAACATTGGTTTACTTGTATTATGCACTTCTTAATATTAAGTTAATCATTTTTATTTTTAATGTTTTTTCTTCTGCAAAAGGAGTTTTTATCATGGCAATAACTCAGCAAGAACTAACAGTTCGTGGTGAACAAGTGGAAAGGATATATATTAACTATGTTAACAACAAATACATAGTTAATAGACGATATCAGCGAAAGCTCATCTGGACTATCGAAGAAAAACAGAGTTTTATAGACTCCATCATCAATGGCTATCCTGTCCCTATCATTCTATTAGCAGATCAAAAAGGAAGTCAGGATAACTTAGTAGAGATAATTGATGGAATGCAGAGAATGGATGCAATTACATCATTTATTAGCAATGATTTTCCAGTAAATGATTCTTACTTTGATTTAAACACATTTGCAACTACTAAAGATTTACTAGATAGAGGGGTTCTAATACAAAAAGAACCAGTGATGACAAGAGCTGATTGTCTGGCAATTTCTGCTTATCCTGTACCTCTGTCAATTTATGAGTTTTCTGATGGTGAGTCTGTTGATGAAATATTTAGACGTATAAATTCAGGTGGTCGCCAACTTTCTCGTCAAGAATTGCGAGCTGCTGGAGCAATTAATTCCTTTGCTGACTGTGTGCGCATTATTTCCTCTAGAGTACGTGGAGATACGTCTAACACACCGATACTTTTACTAAATGATATGAAATCAATAAGTATAACTAACAGAGAGCTACCGTATGGAATTAATGCTGACAATGTGTTTTGGGTTAAAAATGGTATTTTAACTAAAGATCATTTGAGGCAAAGTCGAGACGAAGAAATTGTAGCAGACCTTCTGGCTTATATGTTATCAGATACACCAGTTTCTTCACGTACCGAATTGTTTGATGATTATTATGGTGCTACCTACCCACTCAGAGGAGCAAACCTCGAAAGGTTTGAAGAAATGGATCAAGCGATTCGAAGAAGAAATCCTGATTTGGTAGATCTGGATTATCAACGCACCCATGATACATTAATGTTGCTTCTGGCAGAAGCGCAAACAACATTTTCTAATTTAATTTACCCCGACGGAAATGCTGGAAACCCAGTGCCTCGTTACTTCCAAGCTGTATTTTTAGCATTCCATGACCTCATTGTCCGTAAAGGAAAAGTACTTGCAGATAGGGCAGGAGCAATTGCGGCACTTACGAATAAAGGAAAGAATATTTCTATCCAAGAGGGAGGGAGATGGGGGGCCGAAAATAGAGGTGTGGCTGTTAACTCGGTCGTGGGAATGATTCAGCAATATTTTGAAGATGATAGTAATCCCGATCCAGCTAAAGTGCATTGGGTCACTAACCTCCAAAATTTGCTGACGAACTCGAAAACAGAACAGTCTGCTTATGATTTTAAGCAAGGTTTTCTTGAGTTAAGTAAAAGACCTAGTTTTGATGAGAACTCATTCGAAAAGATATTAGAGACATGTACAGCTATCGCAAATATTCAAAAGGGGCATAAGGGTTACGTAATCGTTGGCGTTTGTGATAATGATCATACTGCTATAAGGGTTCAAAATGTTTTTCAAGTAGCTCCGGTAACATTTAATGGCTTTCAAATAACAGGTGTCGAGCATGAAGCGGCGCATTTAGGGAAAACCATGGATCAGTTATTCCATCTAATAACTGAGAAAATTAAGTCATCAGAAATGTCTGAGCCTCTAAAGTCTTATGTAAATAGTCATCTTAAGTGTGTGAGGTATTACGATAAGACAATTTTTGTTTTTGAAGTTGTAGGGCAAGAGCAACCCTCGCATTATAATAAAAAGCATTTTGAAAGAAGTGGAACCCAAGTTGTTGAAGTGCCAATTGAGAATTATTCTGTTTTGTTCTCAAGATTTAAATGACTTGGCCTATAGAACTTTAATAAAGATTAAGAAGGCGGATGTATATATTTTAAATGTTCGCCTTCTAGTATTTCAATTAGAGATTAACCCGCCGCCATTTGCCGCAGCAGCCACGCGCGCAGCGCCATGATATCGGGACGCTGTGCGGTCTCCTCGGTGGTCATCAGATAGTAGTTGGCGCCGGGCAACGACATCTCGAACGGCGCGGCCAGCACGCCGCGCTGCAACAAATCGCGCGCCAGCAGCCGGCTGGCGATCACCACCCCTTGGCCCGCCACCGCCGCCTGCAGCGCATGGGTTTCGTCACTGAAGGTCAGCCCGGCTTCCACGTTCAATCCTTCCGGCCCGTAGCGCCGTCGCCAGTTCTCCCAGGTCGGCGAGTCGGCGGGCACCTGCCGATGCTCCACGTGAAACAGCGTCACCCGCTGCAAATCTTCGATGCGCTCCAGCGCCAGCGCCGGGCTAGCCACCACGATAAAACGATCCTCATGCAGCAGGGTGCAGTGCAGATCGCTTTCCGGCATTTCGCGGTAGCGGATGGCGACGTCCACGGTGCGCTGGCTGAGATCGACGCGCTCGACGCTGGTGTGCAGGCGCAGATCGATGGCGGGAAACTCCGCCTTGAAATCCGCCAGGCGCGGCACCAGCCAGTGGGTGAGAAAGTTGGAGGTGGTGGTGACGGTCAGCGCCGGCGGCTGCCGGGCGCGGGTGATTTGGGCGACGGACTGCGCCAGCGCGGCAAAGGCGCGCTGGGTGCCGGCATACAGGATCTCGCCGGTCTCGGTCAGGCTGACGCCCTGCGCGCTGCGCTCGCACACCCGGCATTCCAGCACCGACTCCAGCAGCTTGATCTGGTGGCTGACTGCCGTCGCGCTGACGCCCAGCTCCTCGGCGGCATGTTTAAAGCTGCGGCAGCCGGCCACGGCGTGGAAAGCGCGCAGCGCGCCCAGCGGCGGCAAACGGGTTTTTCTCATGGCTGAATTATTCTCATCCAAGGCTGAAAACTATGAGTTTGTCTGACCGATTATACAAGAGATAGGCTACTGACATGTGAACAGGGAAATGAATTTATTTCATCATTTCCATCATGTCGGAGTGAACGATGAGCCTCTATATCAACAACGGCGCCCTGGGCGCCATGGAACACCCGGGAACGGCGGCGAGCGCCCTGGCGCTCAGCGTGCCGGTCGCGGCGGGCGCCTTGCTGCTGAAGACCGAAAATCTGCTGGGCATCGGCGCGACCCTGATGCTGCTGACGGCATTGGCGCTGGCGTTTCTCGGCGGCGCCGCACTGGCCCATCTACGGCCGCTGCGGAACCGGCCTGCGCTGGCGATTCTCCGCTACGGCTTTTTACTGGCAGCGGTGGGGTGGCTATTGACGCTGCTGATGCTGTTCGGCGGCCATGATTGGCCGGCCCTGCTGCCGGGCATCGTCCTCGGCGGTCTGGGGCAGGGCGTCGCCTACCGCACGGCAGTGGGGGAGAAAGCGGCGTTCGCCGTGGCGTGCAGGCTGACGACGGTGGTGACTATCGTGGCCGTAGTAGTTGCCGCTTCGCTGGTGCAAACCTACGCCGCACCGGGGATAAAGGGAGCCTGTTTCGCGCTGGCATTGCTGGTCGATCTGGCGCTGCTGGGGGCATTGATGGCGCGGGTTGCGGAGCGGGATGGGGGCTGAGAAATGGCTGAAGGTTAAAGGCCTGCGTGGGGGACGAGGCGGGCCTTTAGGTGTTTGTGGGGATTGTTGAGTAGGTGATCCGCCGGGGCAGTTTTGTGCCAGGAGCGGGCATTCTTAGCGAATGAACATGCGTACTGATTGCTGACTACTCAAGTCTTTTGGGACACTCGTCCAGCACACAGAATGCAGTTAGCAATGTCTGTTAATCGCTTAAAGCAGCCTATTAACTTCTAACTGCTTAAAAAAGCTTGAGGTGGGATGTTTTACGCTTCCCAATCGCCCCCTACCCAGGGCGAAACTAGCAAATGGCTGACGCCAGTCAGAATACAGTACTCCGGTTGTACCGTCACCTATATAGCCAACAACCATTTTTCCGCTGTTAGTATCGGAGGAGATGTACTCTTTGAGATACTGGCTGATACGCTTAGAAAAATCTGGCCTTTGCAGATTCAAAAACGCGCTTTCAAACAAAATAGAGTGATCGTTATCGTCAGCCAGTTCACGTTGCATTCAGATTGAATTCCGCCCAGCGGGTCAGTAGGTAAGCCGGATTAATCGGGCGCTGGGTACCAGCAATGCACTTGCCTTCAAATTGCATCAGGTCGTGATCGTCCGCCAATACGCCCGCGTCAAAGTGAACTGTTAACGTCTCCGGATTAATCGCAAGCAGGCCAGCATCAAACAGGCGGTGCAGGTCAACGCGCATAAGCAGCCCGTTTGTGTAATGGTCGATACCGTCTTTACAGTGCTCCACAAGATGAGTCGCTTCCGTACGTTGGCGTATACGAACACCAGAAATCACGCAGCGGTTAAAACAGTTCAGGCGTACTGTCTCGGTGAATTCAATCTGATTAGGGCGAGTGGTGATCTCCGCTTTCTTGCCTTCGCGCTTAGGTTTCACAGGAAACTCTGTAACGGGAACTACTGATTTAACACTTAATTGCGCTGCTACCGGTTCGATAGCCTCACCGCGTGGCGCTGATTGTGCCTGTTTTTGCTCACCTGCAACCATAAAATCACGGGCGCTTTCTAGCACATTTTCAGTGGTGCCGCGCAACTGTAAGCGGAATTCGCGCAATCGGTGGGCCGGTACAATCTGGCGTAATTCTTCGTAAATATCTTCACGGCAGGCTTCATCATTGATGCGCTTTTTATTGGCCAGCCGCTCCTCCTCTTCACGGCGAAGGCGTGACTCTCTATATTGATCCTCCATACGCTGGAAGTCCTCCGCCTTAACAGCGGCTTTTTTTTTCTTTTTGGTTTTCCCGACAGCATCACGCTGGAAGCAGTATTTTTCAAAAATGGATGAGTAGAGAACAGTTGTGATGATTTCCTGTACTGGAAGACCACGATTCAGAAGGTCATTCACCAGTCCAGCGAGCTGTTTTGAATACGGAGCACCCTTTTCAATCACCCCGCCATTGGCAAGGCGCAGAGCTTCATCTTTATAGCGCTCAACAGCCTGGAGACGGCGTTCCTGTTCCAGTCGCTCATCTTCATGTCGGTGAACCTCATCCTGCTGTCGTTCAGCCTTTGCTTTCTCCAATCTTTCCCGTGTTAATTCTTGATAGTTTTCGATGGCAGCTTGCGCTTTTAAATAGCGATCATATGCAACGGATTTAGGGACATTCAGGAGGATATATTTCTCATCTTTACCAACGGCAAGGTGACGCTTAATTTCCAGCGTGAGGCCGCTGTTATCAACCTTTGGCCCAGGAGGAAGGATGGCGTTCAACAAATTGGTTATGCGTACGCTGCCAGTGCCACTTAATTTGGTAGAACGATTCTTTTTGAAAAGTTTCTTTGCCATGTTCAATAACTCCAGCCACTTTGCACGTTGTTCACGTCTTCAATCTCAAACCTTTTTCTGTCGAAGTTCATTAGCTACCTGGAGGACATCCAGATCACCGGTTGCGGCCTGCACAGCCAGTTCCAGCAGTGAATTATCTTCATCAACAATCATCACGCCATTAAGACCCAGGAAGGTCATAGCCACAAATAGCACCGTGCGTTTGTTACCTTCATTGAGGATGTGACCGTGTGCAATAGCGATCATGTACGTTGCAGCTAGCTCAAGAAATTTCACTCACCGCTGAGTCGGATGTCTCAATTTAGCTATTATACCATTGTCAAAGCTAAGTTCAGATGTTCGAGGCGGAACAAAGCTAAAATGTTCGCTCTGCGCCAGAACTAGAAGCGGGCGCGAAATACCTCAAGGTCGCGTTCGCCATACCAAATCAGCCTCAGTGCGATGAAACAAATACCGACGCAGGCTGCGCGGGCGGAATGGCGAAGTGACGCTGCATGCGTTTTATCTCCTCTGCCGGTGGCAGGCCAAACAGACGTTTGAATTCGCGGTTAAATTGCGATGGGCTTTCATAGCCAACGGCGTAACTCGCAGCAGCGGCGGTGATTTGTTGGCGCACCATCAGCATCCGTGCCTGGTGCAGTCGTACCGATTTCACATACTGCATCGGCGGCATCTGCGTTATCGCTTTGAAATGGCTATGAAAGGTCGGCACGCTCATGCCGGCCAGCATCGCCAGCTGCGTCAGCGTTAACGGCTCCGCGTAAGTGGCGTGGATGTGCTGCAACGCTTTACCGATTTTGCCAAACTGGCCCTGTAAGGCTAGCGCGGCACGCATCGCGTTGCCCTGTGCGCCTGTCAGCACGCGGAAATAGAGCTCTCGCACCCGCGCCGGGCCGAGGATCGCCGCCTCAAGCGGGTTGGCCAGGACGTCAAGTAAGCGAAGTACGGCCATTTTTACCGTGTCGTCCATGGGGCTCGACATCATGCTTTGCGGCGCGGCGGGAAGATGCGGGGCGCCATGCTGTTCAATCTGCAACATCAGTTCAGCGGCAAGCTGAAAATCCAGATGCATGTAAATCGCCAGCAGCGGATGCGCTGCCGACGCGTCGGTTTCCATCACAAACGGCACCGGCACCGAAACCGCCAGGTAGTGCTGCTCATCATATAAATAGGTCTGTTGACCGAAATAGCCGCGTTTGCTGCCCTGGCAGACAATCACGATCCCCGGATCGTACAGCACCGGCGTTCTGGCAAGCGGGCGATCGGAACGCAAAATTCGCACATCAGGTAGGGCAGTGAGGTTGTATCCCTCTTGCACCGCAAGTCTATTCATCAGGGCAATCATGTCGGACATCCCACCACCTCATAAAATCAGGCAAGAAAAAGAGAAGATACGGCCTAAAAATGCGGCAGAGCAGAGAATACCATGCAACCTTCATGGTTCATGGGAGTTCTTTTTATGGCATCTGCAAAAACGATTTTAATTACCGGCGTCAGCAGTGGCTTTGGTCAGGCGCTGGCGCGGGAAGCCCTCGCCGTGGGGCATCGGGTTATAGGGACGGTGCGCAACAGCGAAGCGCTACAGGCTTTCGGCGCGCTCGATACGCAGCGGGCTTTTGGCTATCTGCTTGATGTCACGGACGTTGAGCGTATTGATGAGGTGGTTGGAGAGATTGAGTCCGCCGTCGGTCCGATAGATGTGCTGGTGAACAATGCCGGTTACGGCCACGAAGGCATTCTGGAAGAATCCCCGCTTGCAGAGCTGCGCCGCCAGTTTGACGTCAATGTGTTTGGCGCGGTGGCGATGATCAAAGCCGTGCTGCCGGGCATGCGCCAGCGCCGTCGCGGCCACATTATCAATATCACCTCAATGGGCAGTTTCATTACCTTGCCCGGTATCAGCTATTACTGCGGCAGCAAATTTGCACTGGAAGGGATATCAGAAGCGTTAAGTCAGGAGCTTACCCCGTTCAACATACGCGTGACCGCAGTGGCGCCCGGTTCGTTTCGAACGGACTGGGCCGGGCGTTCAATGGTACGCAGCCCTCGCCGTCTCCCGGACTATGACGCGTTATTTGAACCTGTTCGTCAGGCGCGCCAGGAAAAAAGCGGCAAGCAACTCGGCGATCCGGTGAAGGCGGCTCACGCCATACTGGCATTGATCGAGAGTCAGACCCCACCCACGCATCTGTTGTTAGGCAGTGACGCATTAAGTTTGGTGCGGCAAAAGCTCGAGGCGTTAGGTCAGGAAATTGAACAATGGGAGAAACTGACCCGTTCAACGGATGGCTGAACGGTGTCGGGTAGGGAGGGCGTAGGGATCACCGATTATGACCGCCTGACAGCAAAAAGCCCGCTTAAGTTTCCTTAAGCGGGCTTCTCTAAATATGGCTCCTCTGACTGGACTCGAACCAGTGACATACGGATTAACAGTCCGCCGTTCTACCGACTGAACTACAGAGGAATCGTGTGAACGGGGCGAATAATAGCGAGGCGCCGTCGGCATGTCAAAGGCGGATTACACATTCTGTGACTGTTTGCTTACAGAATGCGCAACCCGTTGAGTTTTTTGGCAGATTTAGCCCTCTGGTGCTCGCTGCAGGCGCAGCTGATAGCGGTAAACGCCGGCGGTGAGCAGGTAATCCCGGTGCACGCTCGGGCTCCAGGAGTCGTCGCCGCCCACTCCCATATGGAAGCCGTCCAGATGCAGCCAGGTGCCCGCTTCCGGCTGCAGCAGATGCTGGTGGCTGCAGGCCATCAGCTGTTGCAGGCCGTAACGGCTGAGCGAGAAGTGGAAGCGGCCGTCGATGCGCCAGCCGCCGTAGCGCAGGCTGCGGGTGTCACAGCGCAGGCCGTTCTCGCCGGGGAAAATATACGGCGTATGCAGGTCCGCCAGCGGCAGGCGCCAGCGCCCGTGCTGCGCGGCCAGGCGGCGATCCGGGTAGTTTTCGTGCGGGCCCAGGCCCAGCCATTCCGCCTGCGGCTGCACCGTCGCCAGTTGGCAGTGCAGGCCGATGCGCGCCGGCGGCGGCAGGGCGTCGGCCATCTCGACCTCCACGTTCACGCTCACCGCGCCCAGCGCGTCGAACAGCCACTGTTTGCGGCTGATCAGCAAAATCTCCCCGTCCACGCCGAACTGGTGTTCGCTCACCACCCGCACGCCGTTTTGCAGCGCATCCGCCTGCAGCCGCGTGCAGCGCTCTTCCAGCCGGTACAGGCCTGCCAGCTTCCAGCGTTCGACCCAGGCGTTGGGATCGATATGGTTCGCCTCGCTGACGCCGATGTCGTTATCGATCGGCGCGCGCGCAAAACCGTCGCGCAGCGGCGTCAGCAGCTGCGGCTGCTCATTCTGCCACCACTGCGTCAGATGGCCGCTGCTGCGCTCGAAGCGCCAGCGCTGGTCGCCATGGGTAAGCGTCAGCCCTTCATCATTTTCAATAAGCGTTGGCGGCACGCCCTGCGCCGGCGGCGGCGCGGGATGCAGCGCGCGCGGCACCCGCCACTGATCCCAGGCGCAGCGGTGGTGCGCTTCAGACCAGTCGGTGGCCTGCGGTTGCACCACCTCCACGTTCAGCCACAGTTCGCCGGGCTGATGCAGCATCGGCAGCCGGTCGAGCAGGGTGAAGCTAGCGCTGCCCTGCGGCGGCAGCGCCAGATCGAGGCTGCCGCTGGCGCGCTCCACGCCGTCCAGCTCCAGCCGCCAGTTGAGCTGCTCGTTGTCGGTGTGGCGGAACAGGTAGTCGCTGGTGACGGTCAGCGTCAGCGAGGCGGCGTCGAAGGCGAAGCGGAACAGCTGCTGCGCCCGCTGCGCTTCGAACAGCGCCGGGTGCGGGGTGCGATCCGCGAACACCAGCCCGTTCAGGCAGAACTGGCGATCGTTGGGGGTGTCGCCGAAGTCGCCGCCGTAGGCCCAAAATTCTTCGCCGCGTTCGTCGCGCCGGATCAGCGCCTGATCGACCCAGTCCCAGACAAAGCCGCCCTGCAGGCGCGGATGTGCGTGGAACGCGCGCCAGTAGCGCTCAAAGCCGCCGAAGCTGTTGCCCATCGCATGGGCGTATTCGCACAGGATCAGCGGGCGCTGTTCCTCCGGCAGGCCGATCCACTTGCCGATCGCCCATTTGGGCACCGCCGGGAACGGCTGATCCTGATCCACCCGCGCATACATCGGGCAGATGATGTCGGTGGCGGCAGTGTCGGCGCCGCCGCCTTCATATTGCACCGGGCGGGTCGGATCCTGGCTTTTCACCCAGCGGTACAGCGCGTCGTGGTTTACGCCGTGGCCGGACTCGTTGCCCAGCGACCAGATGATGATGCAAGGGTGGTTGCGATCGCGCTGCACCATGCGGGTGACGCGCTCGCTCATCGCCGGCAGCCACAGCGGATCGTCAGCCAGGCGGTTCATCGGCTGCATGCCGTGGGTCTCGATATTGGCTTCGTCCACCACGTACAGCCCGTAGCGGTCGCACAACCGATACCACAGCGGGTGGTTGGGATAGTGCGAGCAGCGCACCGCGTTGAAGTTGTGCTGCTTCATCAGCAGGATATCGTGGCGCATCGTCGCCTCGTCCATCACCTGGCCGTGGCGCGGGTGATGCTCGTGGCGGTTAACGCCGCGGATCAGCAGCGGCTGCCCGTTGAGCTTCAACAGCCCGCCGCTGATTTCCACCTGGCGAAAGCCGACGTCATAGGCTTCCACCTCGATAATCTCCCCTTCGGGCGAGAGCAGGGCGACGGTAGCGCGATACAGCGCGGGCGTTTCGGCGCTCCACAGCGCCGGGCGTTCCACCGGCAGGCGTAGCGTGACGCGATCGTCATAGGCGCCGCGTTCGTCCACTATCTCGCTGCCGAGTGGCTGGGTGCGCTCGGCCACCCGCGCGCCATCGCGCCACAGCTGAACCTGCACCAGCAGCGGGCCGGGCCGGCTGGCGCGCGCCGTCACCACCAGTTCGCCGCGGGTAAAGCCGTCATGCAGCGGGGTGGTGATGCGCACATCGCTCAGGTGCGCGGCGGGTTTGTGCAGCAGGCTGACGTCGCGGAAGATGCCGCTCATGCGCCACATGTCCTGATCTTCCAGATAGCTGCCGTCGCACCAGCGCAGCACCATCACCGCCAGCCGATTTTCACCCGGCTGCAGCCACGGGCCGAGATCGAACTCCGCCGGCAGGCGGCTGTCCTGCGAATAGCCGACCCAGTGGCCGTTGCACCATAAATAGAACGCCGAGTTGACGCCGTCGAAGATGACGCGCGTCTGGCCGGCGGCCAGCCAGGCCGGATCGACGTTGAAGGTGCGTGAATAGCAGCCGGTCGGATTGTCTTCCGGCACGCGCGGCGGATCGACCGGGAACGGGTAGCGCACGTTGGTGTAAATCGGCGCGTCGTAGCCGGCGAGCTGCCAGTTGCTCGGCACCGCCAGCGGGGCGGCGTCCGGCAGATCCTGCTGCAGCCAGCACTCCGGCGCCGCCTCTGGGCGCGGGAAATAGCTGAAGCGCCACTCGCCGTTCAGCGACCGGCGGCTGGCGCTGGGGGCGTCATCGCGCGCGTCTTCCACCGTGCGCCAGCTGGCGAACGGCGGGTGAGCGTCCAGTCGGCGGTAGTGGGTGCAGGCCGGGTTTTGCCAGTCACGGCGGGCGAGGATTTCGGTCAGGGAAGCATGGGGCGCAGCAGGCATCGGCGATCGTCCAGTCGTCTAGGTGATGCTCACCAAGATGCTGACCGTCGCATAAAAAGTAAAGCGGTTACACGCAACCTTGCAAGGGCGATCAAATAACCGTTAATGCGGTTCGCCGGCGCGGTAGATCCGCTGTGGGCGGCCGACCTTGCCGTAAATGATCTCGGCGCGCAGCTGCTGTGCGGCGGTGCAAAACTCCAGATAACGGCGCGCGGTGGTGCGGCTGAGCCCCATTTTTTGCGCAACGCTTTCAGCGGTGTGGCGCGCGGCGGGTTCGGCGAACAGCGCGCGGATCTTGCCCAGCGTCAGCTCGTCGATGCCGGCGGGCAGCGCCGCCTGCTGCTCGCCGCGGGCATAGGTGTTGAACATCTCGTCGATGCGGCGCTGGTTGAGGCGCGCTTTGTCCTTCAACGCTTCGCGGCGCTGGCTGAAGCGCTGCAATGTCTGGCTCAGCCGGTCATAGGCCAGCGGTTTGATCAGGTAGTCGAACACGCCGTAGCGCAACGCCTCGGCCACGGTGGCCATGTCGCTGGCGGCGGTGATGAACACGATGCCGCCGCGATACCCGCTCAGCGTCAGTTCGCGCAGCAGGGTGATGCCCTGGCCGTCGGGCAGAAAGTTGTCCAGCAGGATCAGGTCCGGCTTGAAGCGCTCGGTCATGGCGCGCGCCTGCGCCAGGGTGCCGGCCAGCCAAATCTGGCGGCAGCCGCCGTTCTGGCGGATAAACTCCGCGTGCATCTCCGCCAGCGGCGTTTCGTCTTCAACGATCAGGATGTTCAGCCATTCCATAATGAAACCTACTATTGCAATCAAGATGCTAAATGAATGTAAGTAAATTGCGGCGCTAAATAAAGATTATCTCAATAATAAACACCATAAGATTAATTAAGCAAATAAAGAACATTAAATAACTTATTAACCGGGAACGGTTTGTGAAATAGGTCAATAATTGGCGTTTTTTTTCTGTTTACCATTGATTTATCGAACGCGAAGCGGCGTTTATCTTCATGGTTTTTAAGGTTTTAATTGCCGTCATTGATGTTAATTAAAATGCCTTTTTGTATTTAACTTGTTGTGTGCCAGTTAACCCAGAGAGCGTGTTATGTTAGGCGATGCCGTATTTAATCGGGTAAAGCGATCGGATCATAAAGCGATTTCGGAAATAAGTGCCTTCTTGCGCAGTAACGATCTGAATATCGACACCACGGTTGAAATATTTATTACTGTTACCCAGCACGACAAATTGGTCGCCTGCGGCGGCATCGCCGACAATATTATCAAATGCGTCGCCATCAGTCCGCTGATGCGCGGCGAAGGGTTGGCGCTGGCGCTGGCGACCGAGCTGGTGAACCTGGCCTACGAGCGCCACCACACCCAGCTGTTTATCTACACCAAGGTGCAGAACGAGCCGCTGTTCCGCCAGTGCGGTTTCTACCCGATCGCCACCGTGCCGGGCATCGTGGTGCTGATGGAAAACAGCCCGTGCCGCCTGAAGCGCTACGCCGCCCAGCTGGCGAGCCAGCGCCGGCCGGGCGAGACCATCGGCAGCATCGTGATGAACGCCAACCCCTTCACACGCGGGCATCAGTATCTGGTGCGTCAGGCGGCCAAACGCTGCGACTGGCTGCACCTGTTTCTGGTGAAGGAAAACACCTCGCGCTTCAGCTATGAAGACCGCCGCCGGCTGGTGCTGGCCGGCACCGCCGATATCCCCAACCTCACGGTACACGAAGGCTCGCAGTACGTGATCTCGCGCGCCACCTTCCCCTGTTACTTCATCAAGGATCAGGGCGTGGCCGACGACTGTTACACCGAAATCGATCTGAAGATCTTCCGCCAGTATCTGGCGCCCGCGCTGGGCATTACCCACCGTTTCGTCGGCAACGAGCCGTTCTGCGCGGTGACCGCGAAATACAACCGCGACATGCGCTACTGGCTGGAAACGCCGGCGCTGCCCAGCCCGCCGATCGCGCTGGTGGAAATCGAGCGTTTGCAATATCAGGGCACGGCGATCTCCGCCTCCTGGGTACGCAAGCTGCTGGCGGCGGGGGACTTCCACGCCGCCGCGCCGCTGGTGCCGCCGGACACCCTGTACTACCTGCAGGATCTGCAAACGCAGCGCCGGGCCAAGGCGGCCCCGCATCCTTTTGAGTCCGCACAATCAGGTGAATGATGAAAATTATCCGAGAAGCAATGGCCGGCACGCTGGAATCCAGCGATGTCATGGTGCGCATCGCGCCCGCCGAGGGGCCGCAGCACGATCTGTTGATCGCCAGCAGCGTGGAAAAACAGTTCGGCGCGGCGATCCGCCGCACCCTACTGGAGGTGCTGCAGCGTTATGAGGTGGAGCCGGTGCAGGTGATCGTCGACGACAAAGGGGCGCTGGACTGCGTGCTGCGCGCCCGGCTGGAAACCGCGCTGATGCGCGCCTGCGAGAGCGGCCAACTGCCGTGGGAGGCGAAAGATGAAAACGCTGAATAAAACCCGGCTGCGCCGCAGCATGCTGTTCGTTCCCGGCGCCAACGCGGCGATGGTCAGCAACGCCTTTATCTATCAGGCCGATGCGCTGATGTTCGATCTGGAAGACTCGGTGATCCTGCGTGAAAAAGACGCGGCGCGCCGGCTGGTGTACCACGCGCTGCAGCATCCGCTGTATCAGGAGGTGGAAACCATCGTGCGCGTCAATGCGCTCGACTCCGCCTACGGCCTGGCGGACCTGCAGGCGGTGGTACGCGGCGGCGCGGACATCGTGCGCCTGCCGAAGACCGACAGCGCGCAGGACGTTGTCGACATGGAGCGCGAGATTGCCGCCATCGAGGCGGCCTGCGGCCGGCCGGTCGGCAGCACCGGGCTGCTGGCGGCGATCGAATCGGCGCAGGGCATCACCAACGCGGTGGCGATCGCGCACGCTTCGCCGCGTCTTATCGGCATCGCGCTGGGGGCGGAAGACTATGTGCGCAACCTGCGCACCGAACGCTCGCCGGAGGGTATCGAGCTGCTGTTCGCCCGCTGCTCGCTGCTGCAGGCGGCGCGCGCCGCCGGCATTCAGGCGTTCGACACCGTCTACTCCGACGCCAACAACGAAGCCGGCTTCCTGCAGGAAGCGGCGCTGATCAAACAGCTCGGCTTCGACGGCAAATCGCTGATTAACCCGCGCCAGATTGAGCTGCTGCACAACCTGTATGCGCCGACCGCCAAAGAGGTGGCGCACGCGCAGCGGGTGGTGGACGCCGCCGAGGCGGCGGAGCGGGAAGGGCGCGGCGTGGTGTCGCTCAACGGAAAAATGGTCGACAGCCCGGTGATTGAACGCGCCCGGCTGGTGCTGGAGCGCGCCGCGCTGTCCGGCTTACGGGAAGAACCGGCGCAGCACGGGGAGGAAGCATGATGAACCGCCAACAACGATTGATGACCTTCGCCAACCCGGCGGATCTGCCGGGCTATCAGGTCGTGTCCAAAGCCAACCTGCAGGCGCGCAAACCGCGCGATCTCAAGCTGTGCGACTCCTTGCAGGAAGCGGTGCGCCGCAGCGGGCTGCAGGACGGCATGACCATCTCCTTCCACCATGCGTTTCGCGGCGGCGATCTGGCGCTCAATCAGGTGATGGAGACGCTGGCGGCGATGGGGTTCCGCAACCTGACGCTGGCCTCCAGCTCGCTGACCGACTGCCATGCGCCGTTGGTTGAGCATATCCGTCACGGCGTGGTGAGCCGCATTTACACCTCCGGGCTGCGCGGCCCGCTGGCGGACGCCGTTTCGCGCGGCCTGCTGGCGGAGCCGGTGCAAATTCACTCGCACGGCGGCCGGGTCAACCTGATTGAATCCGGCGAGCTGAAGATAGACGTGGCCTTCCTCGGCGTGCCGGCCTGCGATGAGTTCGGCAACGCCAACGGCTACAGCGGTGAAGCCTGCTGCGGCTCGCTCGGCTATGCGCGGGTGGACGCCGAGGCGGCGGGCACCGTGGTGCTGCTGACCGAGCAGCTGGTGCCGTATCCGCATCATCCCGCCAGCCTGGCGCAGGATCGGGTGGATCTGATCGTGCAGCTGGAGCGGGTGGGCGACGCCGACAAGATCGGCGCCGACGCCACGCGCATGACCTCGAACCCGCGCGAGCTGCTGATCGCCCGCCGCGCCGCCGAGGTGATCGCCGGTTCAGGTTACTTCACCGAAGGGTTTTCGCTGCAAACCGGCACCGGCGGCGCCTCGCTGGCGGTGACCCGTTTCCTGGAGGACAAGATGCGCGCCCGCGGCATTCGCGCCGCGTTCGCCCTCGGCGGCATCACCTCGACCATGGTGGATCTGCACGAGAAAGGGTTGATCGGCAAGCTGCTGGACGTGCAGAGCTTCGATCGGGCGGCGGCGACCTCGCTGGCGCGCAACCCGCGCCATATCGAAATCAGCGCCAACCAGTACGCCAACTTCAGCTCCAAGGGCGCGTCGGTCGATCGGCTCGACGTGGTGGTGCTGAGCGCGCTGGAAATCGACACCGGCTTCAACGTTAACGTGCTGACCGGCTCCGACGGCGTGCTGCGCGGCGCGTCCGGCGGCCACTGCGACACCGCCGCCGCCGCGCGGCTGGCGATCATCGTCGCGCCGCTGGTGCGCGGGCGCATCCCGACGCTGGTGGAGCAGGTGACCACCTGCGTCACGCCGGGTTCCAGCATCGACATTCTGGTGACCGACCACGGCATCGCCGTCAACCCGGCGCGGCCGGAGCTGGCGCAGCGCCTGCGGGAGGCCGGGCTCGAGGTGGTGAGCATCGACTGGCTGCGCGCCCGCGCGCTGCAGCTGACCGGCGAACCGCAGCCGATCGCCTTTACCGACAAGGTGGTGGCGGTGGTGCGTTACCGCGACGGCTCGGTGATCGACGTGGTGCATCAGGTGGCGGAGTAACCGATGGCCGCCGTCGATCCCCAACTGGCCGCCGAACGCGCGGTCAGCCTGCCGGAGCTGCTCACCAGCCGTGAATGCCGCCAGGCGCGCCAGCAAGCGTGGCTGGCGCAGCACGAGTGCACGCTGCTGGTGCTGACGCTGGTGGTGCCCGGCCCGGTGAAGGACAGCGCGCTGACGCGCGGCATCTTCAACCTGGGGTGGGCGGCGCTGCTGCGGCTGTGCGCCGAACAGGGCTGGCCCAGCCCGCAGGCCGAAGCGCTGGCGCTCTCCACCGGTTGCGAAGGGTTTGTCGCGCTGCGCGCCGATGCCCAGCGGGTGAAAGATTGCGCCATGCAGCTGGAGGTGAGTCGCCCGATCGGCCGGCTATGGGACATCGACGTGCTGGATACGCAGGGGCGCATTTTGTCGCGCCGCGATATCGGCCTGCCGGAGCGGCGCTGCTTGCTGTGCGGCCAACCGGCCAAGATCTGCGCCCGCCAGCGGCGGCACAGCAGCGAGCAACTGCTGCATGAAATGGAAAGGATGTTCAACGATGCGATCTCTGCCGATTAACCTGCCCGCCCGCCGTGCCGAACCGGCTTGCGACTTCGCCCGCGCCGCCTTTCGCGCGCTGCTGGTGGAAGTCAACCTCACGCCCAAGCCGGGGCTGGTGGATCGCCATAACACCGGCGCCCACCGCGACATGGATCTCGGGCACTTCTATCGCAGCGCCCGCGCCATCGGCGTGTGGCTGCCGCGCTTTATCCAACGCGGGCGCGAAGACGCGGCTCTGCCGGCAGAGCAGCAGCTGGCGCGGCTGCGGCCGCTGGGCCTGGCCTGCGAAAACCAGATGTTTCGCGCCACCGGCGGCATTAACACCCACAAGGGCAGCGTGTTCTCACTCGGGTTGCTGTGCACCGCCTTCGGCCGCCTGCAGCAGCAGAGCCGTGACATCGGCGCGGAGGCGCTGTGCGGCGAGGTAGCGGCGATGTGTCGGGGGCTGGTGGACCGTGAGCTGCGGCGCAACAACGCCGGGCAGACCGCCGGCCAGCGCTTGTTCGCTGCGTATGGCCTCAGCGGCGCGCGCGGCGAGGCGGAGTCCGGTTTTCGGTTGGTGCTTGACGGCGCGCTGCCGCTGTATCGGCAACGGCTGGCCGCCGGCGGCGACGAACAGCGGGCGCTGCTGGACAGCCTGCTGTGGCTGATGGCCCACAACGATGACACCAACGTCGCCTCGCGCGGCGGCCTGCGCGGGCTTCGCTGGCTGCGGCGCCGGGCGGCCTGGCTGCTGGCGCAGGGCGGCTCGGCGGGGGAAACGGGCCTGGCGCGCCTGCGGCGCTTCGATGCCGACTGCATTGCCCGCAACCTCAGCCCCGGCGGCAGCGCCGACTTGTTGATAGTGACCTGGCTGCTGGCGCAGCTGGGTGCCCAAGAATAATAACCAAGCCTTCAGGAGAGTCCCTATGTCCCAAACCCAGGAAAAGATCTGGAAAGCGATAGCGCCGCTGGCGGTGCTCGCGATCCTGTTATTGATACCGGTGCCCGACGGCATGCCGCCGCAGGCGTGGCACTATTTCGCCATCTTCGTGGCGATGATCGTCGGCATGATTCTGGAGCCGATCCCGGCCACCGCCATCAGCTTTATCGCGGTGACCGTCAGCGTGCTCAGCGCCAACTGGGTGCTGTTCGGCGCGCAGGAACTGGCGGAGCCGGGCTTCAAGGCCGGTAAAGAGGCGCTGAAATGGGGGCTGGCGGGCTTCTCCAGCACCACCGTCTGGCTGGTGTTCGGCGCCTTTATCTTCGCGCTGGGCTACGAGGCCACCGGGCTGGGGCGGCGCATCGCGCTGTTCCTGGTGAAGTTCATGGGCAAGCGCACGCTGACGCTGGGCTATGCGGTGGTGATCATCGATATTCTGCTGGCGCCATTCACGCCGTCCAACACCGCGCGCACCGGCGGCACGGTGTTCCCGGTGGTGAAAAACCTGCCGCCGCTGTTCGATTCCTTCCCTAACGATCCCTCTTCGCGCCGCATCGGCGGCTACCTGATGTGGATGATGGTGGTCGGCACCAGCATCAGTTCCTCGATGTTCGTCACCGGCGCCGCGCCGAACGTGCTGGGCATCGAGTTCGTCGGCAAGATAGCCGGGGTGCACATCAGCTGGATGCAGTGGTTCCTGGCGTTCCTGCCGGTCGGCCTGTTGCTGCTGATCATCGCGCCGCTGATCTCCTACTATCTGTACAAACCGGGCGTGACCCACAGCAGCGAAGTGGCCGCCTGGGCGAATACCGCGCTGGGGGAAATGGGCAAGCTGACGCGCAAGGAGTACACCCTGATCGGCCTGGTGCTGCTCAGCCTGTGCCTGTGGGTGTTCGGCGGCAAGGTGCTGGACGCCACCGCGGTGTGCCTGTTGGCGGTGTCGCTGATGCTGGCGCTGCACGTGGTGTCGTGGAAAGAGATCACCAAATACTCCAGCGCCTGGAATACGCTGGTTAACCTGGCGACGCTGGTGGTGATGGCCAACGGCCTGACGCGCTCCGGCTTTATCGACTGGTTCGCCCAGACCATGAGCACCCACCTGGACGGCTTCTCGCCGAACATGACGGTGGTGGCGCTGGTGCTGGTGTTCTACTTCGCCCACTACCTGTTCGCCAGCCTGTCGGCGCACACCGCCACCATGCTGCCGGTGATTCTGGCGGTCGGCAAAGGGTTGCCGGGCGTGCCGATGGAGCAGCTGTCGATGCTGCTGGTGCTGTCGATCGGCATCATGGGCGTGCTGACGCCGTACGCCACCGGGCCGGGGGTGATCATCTACGGCTGCGGCTACGTGAAATCGAAAGACTACTGGCGCCTGGGCGGCATTCTCGGCGTGGTGTACATCGCCGCGCTGCTGCTGATCGGCTGGCCGATCATGAGCCTGTGGTACTGAGTTGACGCACAGCGGCCGCCGCCCGGTGGCCGCTGGTACGATCTTTTCCCGTGAACCCTGTCACACACTTGTCACACTAACCCCGCCATCATACGCAGGCAAACGCTAACACCTTAAAAATAATCATTTTCCGGGAGCCTCTGCGGATGAGAAAAAAAACGTTATTGCTGTGCCTGCCCTTGTTATTCACCGGGAACGCGCTGGCGGACGCCGGCGGTTATCAACTGGAACAGGTGCTGGTGATGAGCCGCCATAACCTGCGCGCGCCGCTGGCCAACAACGGCAGCGTGCTGGCGCAGTCCACGCCGAAGGACTGGCCGGCCTGGGAAACGCCGGGCGGCCAGTTGACCACCAAGGGCGGGGTGCTGGAAGTGTATATGGGGCACTATTTCAACGCCTGGCTGAAGCAGACCGGCCTGTTGCCGCAAGAGGGCTGCCCGACCGCCGGCAGCGTGTACGTCTACGCCAACAGCCTGCAGCGCACGGTGGCCACCGCGCAGTTCTTCAGCAACGGCGCGTTCCCCGGCTGCGACGTCAGCGTGCACCATCAGGACAAGATGGGCGAGATGGATCCGACCTTCAACCCGATCATCACCGATACCAGCGAAGCCTTCAACCAGCAGGCGCTGGCGGCGATGAACGCCGCGCTGGGCTCGCTTAAGCTGGACGCCTCTTACCAACAGCTGGCGAAGATCATCGACTACAAGGATTCCGCCGCCTGCAAGACCGACAAACACTGCGACCTGACCAAAGAAGCCAGCGTGATGAGCGCGGTGCCGGGCAAAGAGCCGGGCGTCTCCGGCCCGCTGCGGGTGGGCAACTCGCTGGTGGACGCCTTTATGCTGCAGTATTACGAAGGTTTCCCGATGAAAGAGGTGGCCTGGGGCAAAATCGTCACCCCGCAGCAGTGGAAGCAGCTGGCGCAGTTGAAAGACGGCTATCAGGATTCGCTGTTCACCTCGCCGGTGGTGGCGCAGAACGTCGCCAAACCGCTGCTGACCTACATCAACAACGCGCTGCTCGGCGAGCGCAAACCGGACGCGCCGAAGCTGACGGTGCTGGTCGGCCACGACTCCAATATCGCCTCGCTGCTGTCGGCCATGCAGTTCCAGCCGTATCAGCTGCCGCAGCAGTATGAGAAAACGCCGATAGGCGGCAAACTGGTGTTCCAGCGCTGGCGCGACGCGCAGAACAGCCGTGAATTGCTGAAGATTGAGTACGTCTATCAGTCCACCGAACAGCTGCGCAAGGCGACGCCGCTGACGCTGCAAACCCCGCCGCAGCGCGTGACGCTGGCGCTGAAAGGTTGCCCGATCGACAAAGACGGTTTCTGCGCCTGGAGCGATTTCGAAAAGACCATGAAAGGCATCTTGTAATGCTCAGCCTCTCTCCCGACCGCGGGGGAGAGGCCTCTCCCCATCCCGGCTAACGTGCCGCCGTACGAGCCTTAACGTCATTTATTTTGCCCAGGGTCATTGTTGCAGGCGGTTTCGGGGGCTAACATCATCAGCCTGCCTGCTTATCATGGATACCGCCGTTGCCCACTTTTATCCGCAATATCGAATTTTTCACGCCGGACGGCTATCCGGGCCAGGTGGCGCGCTGCCATTTTGCGCTGGCAGAGTATCGCGACGAGAGTTTTCCCGAGGCGGGCTTTGCGCTGCCGGACCATCTGGCGCGCGCGGTGCCGAAACGCCGCGCGGAGTATTTGGCCGGGCGTGTTCTCGCGCGCCAGCTATTGGCGCCGCTCGGTTTTGCCGATTTCACCCTGGCGCGCGGCGAAGATCGCGCGCCGCAGTGGCCGCCGGGCATCGCCGGGGCGCTGAGCCATAATTCGGATACCGCGCTGTGCGCCGTACACCGCGAGAGCGGGCTGGGCGGCGTTGGGTTGGATGTGGAGACGCTGCTCTCCGACGTGCGGGCGGAGGAGCTGTGGGGGGCGATCGTTTCGGCGGGGGAGCGCGAGGCGTTGCTGCGCGAAACGCTGCCGTTTAACGAGCTGCTGACGCTGACGTTTTCCGCCAAAGAGAGCCTGTTCAAGGCGCTTTATCCGCAGGTGCGTTGTTACTTCGATTTTCTCGATGCGCGCATGGTCGCCGTGGATACGCAGCGGCAGACGTTCGTATTAGCGTTGCTTAAGACCTTGACGCCAAATTGCCCCGCCGGCCGCCGGTTCAGCGGGCATTTTTGGCGTGAAGGTGACGACGTCACGACCTTTATTTTTTGCTAAAATACAATAATAACAGTGTGTTATTTCTTGCTGCGCCGTAACGTGGATTTGCCGCAGCGAGCGGAAAGATTCATTCATCGGAGATTGACCCTCGGTGGGGAATCGGTGTAATTTATCCTCCTTTTACAGCTAATGATAATTATTCGCATAAACATTATCATTGGTGAGGCGCAACAAAGGAGTGGTCTGTGGCGACACTGACGACAGAAAACCAAACCTTCCCCGGGTTTGCGTACGCCGAACAATCGACCTTTTTGTACCGGTCCGAATTCCGTTCCCTCTCCGCCAGCGGCGTGTCCGAACGGATTGAGACGCCGGCGTTCGGCGGCGAGCAGGAAGGCAGCGCGCTGACGCAGCATATTCGCCAGGCGCTGGCGCGAGCCAACGCCGCCGGCCAGGAGACGCCGGTGGTGGTGGGCGCCATTCCGTTCGACACGCGCCGGCCTTCCTGCCTGTATGTGCCTGAAAGTTATGAGTTTGTCGCCAACGACAGCTTTACCCGCGCCGCGCGCCCGATGCTGCAACAGCCGCATCGCCTGGCCGCCTGCACCAGCATTCCGGACGAGCCGCGCTTCAAGCACGCGGTGGCGGAAGCGGTCAGCCGCTTTAAACAAGGCAAGCTGGACAAGGCGGTGCTGTCGCGCATCCTCGACATCGAGCTGGAGCAGCCGGTGGCGGGCCACCAGATCCTCAATAACCTGATGGTGCAGAACCCGACCGGTTACCACTTTTCCCTGCCGCTGGCCGATGGCGGCGTGTTGATCGGCGCCAGCCCGGAACTGCTGATCCGCAAGCAGGGCGGCGAGATCCACACCAACCCGCTGGCGGGCTCGGCGCGCCGTCAGGACGATCCGCAGCAGGATCGCCTCGGCAGCGAGCGCCTGATGCGCTCGACCAAAGACAAATACGAACACAAGCTGGTGATCGACGACATCCGTCGGCACCTGGCGCCGCTGTGCGCCAGCCTGAGCGTGCCCAGCGGCCCGTCGCTGCTCAGTACCGGCACCATGTGGCATTTGTCCACCCGCATTCGCGGCGAGCTGCTGAACCCGAATCTCAACGTGATGCAGCTGGCCTGCCTGCTGCATCCGACGCCGGCGCTGTGCGGCTTCCCGACCGAGAGCGCCCGCCAGCTGATCGCCGATCTGGAGCCGCACGATCGCGGCCTGTTCAGCGGCATCGTCGGCTGGTGCGACGCCAACGGCGACGGCGAGTGGGCGATCGTCATCCGCAGCGGCCTGCTGCGCGGCAACCGGGTGCGGCTGTTCGCCGGCGCGGGGATCGTCGCCGCCTCGACGCCGCAGTCCGAGTGGCTGGAAACCGCCGCCAAACTGGGCACCATGCTCAACGCTTTCGGCCTGAACAGCGGTGCGCTGTAGGGCCACTTTGCGGCGCAGCGCGCGCCGCATCCTATCCTTTTCGCAGGAGACAACGATGAACAACAACATGACCCGGCTGTGCGCCCGGATGGCGGTGCGCGCATGAGCATTCAGATGGATTTCACCGGCAAACGCGTGTGGGTGACCGGCGCGGCGCGCGGCATCGGCGAGCAGATCGCCCGGCATTTTTTGACGCAGGGCGCCGAGGTGGTGGGGTTTGACCGCGAGTTCGCCAACCCGGATTTGCCTTACCCTTGCGTGACGCTGGACATCAGCCGGCCGGAGCAGGTGGAGGCGGTGTGCCGCCAACAGCTGGCGGAAAACCCGCAACTGGACGTGTTGGTCAACGCCGCCGGCATTCTGCGCATGGGCAATACCGAAGATCTGAGCGTGGATGACTGGCACCAGTGCATCAACGTCAACGCCTCGGGGGCGTTTTACCTGTTCCGCGCCGTGCTGCCGCACTTCAAGGCGCAGCGCAGCGGGGCTATCGTCAGCATCGGCTCCAACGCCGCGCACGTGCCGCGCGCGCAGATGGCGGCTTACTGCGCCTCCAAGGCGGCGTTGACCAGCCTGAACCACTGCGTGGGGCTGGAGATGGCGCCGTTCGGCGTGCGGTGCAATCTGGTGTCGCCGGGCTCGACCGACACGCCGATGCAGCGCGGCATGTGGCAGACCGATGATGCGCAGCAACGCACCATCGCCGGCTTCCCCGAGATGTTCAAGTTGGGGATCCCGCTGGGCAAAATCGCTCGCCCGGACGAGATCGCCAACGCGGTGTTGTTCCTGGCCTCCGACTTGGCCAGCCACATCACCATGCAGGACATCGTGATCGACGGCGGCGCGACGCTGGCCGCCTGAGTCAGACCCGCTGGCGGCGCAGCAGGTGCCGCGCGCCTTCCGCCGCCAGCAGCAGCACCGCCAGCCAGATCGCCAGATAGGTTGGCCATTCGCTTTGGCTGATGCTCTCGCCGAGCAGCAGCGCGACGATCACCAGCAGCACCGGTTCCACATAGCTCAGCAGGCCGAACAGGCTGAACGGCAGCAGGCGGCTGGCGAGGATATAGCACACCAATGCCACGGCGCTGATGACGCCGAGCAGCGGAATGCGCCAATACAGCTCGGTATTGATCTGCAGCGCCGCGGCGCCACCGTCGCCGAAGGCGAACCAGGCCGCAGCCGGCAGCATCAACGCCAGCTCGCACCACAGCCCGCCGAGATTGTCGGTGGCGAAGCGGCGCCGCAAAATAAAGTAGAGCGGATAACCCAGCGCCACCACCAGCGTCGGCCACGACACGCCACCCGCCTGATACAGCTCATTACCCACCCCCACCATGGCGCATGCCACCGCCAGTTTTTGCAGCAGCGACAGCCGATCGCGGTAGATCAAACGGCCCACCAGCACCATGGTCAGCGGCAGCAGAAAATAACCGAGCGATACGTCGAGCGCCTTGCCGTGCAGCGGCGCCCACAGGAACAGCCACAGCTGCACCCCCAGCAGCGCCGAGGTGAGCAGCAGGCCCAGCAGGCGCCGCGGCCGTTGGCCGATCCCGACCAGCGTGTCGCCCACCTTGCGCCAATCGCCGGACAGCGCCATGAACAGCGTCAGGAACGGCAGCGTCAGCAGCGTGCGCCAGCCGTAGACCTGCTCGCCGTTCAGCGGGGTGAGGGTAGAGGTGAAGTAATACATCGCGCCGAACAAGATGGAGGCGACGACTGAAAGAGTGATGCCCTTAATCACACGCATTCCTGGTGAGTGATTGATTTTATGGCGGCTACTGTAGAGAAATTTGCCGCCAACAACAATGGCGCCGCCGGGCGCTGGACAATCGGCGGCGGCGGGTTACAATGGATACTGTGTATTCATACAGGTTTTGGCGATGACAATCGATCTTTTTGAAGACGCGCTGCCGCCGCCGTGGCGCGAAGAGATCGCCCCCGGCGCGGTGGTGATGCACGGCTTCGTGCGCGATCACGGGCCGGCACTGCTGGCGGCGGTGCAGGGCGTGGTGGCCCAGGTGCCGTGGCGGCATTTGACCACCCCCGGCGGGCACGTGATGTCGGTGGCGATGAGCTGGTGCGGCAACGGCTGGACCAGCGACAGCCGGGGCTACCGCTATTCGGAACGCGACGCGCGCAGCGGCAAACGCTGGCCGGCCATTCCGCCGATCCTGATGGCGCTGGCGGACGAAGCTGCGCAGCAGGCGGGCTTCGGCCCCTTCGTGCCGGATTCCTGCCTGATGAACCGTTACGATCCGGGCAGCAAGCTGTCGCTGCATCAGGATAAAGACGAGCACGACTTCGGTGCGCCGATCGTCTCGGTGTCGCTCGGGCTGCCGGCGGTGTTTCAGTTCGGCGGCCTGCAACGCAGCGACCGGGCGCGGCGCATTCCGCTGGCGCACGGCGATGTGGTGGTGTGGGGCGGCCCATCGCGGCTCTGTTTTCACGGCATCCTGCCGGTCAAGGAAGGCTACCACTCGCTGGTGGGGCCGCACCGCATCAACATCACGCTACGCAAGGCGCTTTAACTGCGGCTCCTGCGCCAGGCAGGCGACTAGATAGTCGATAAACACCCGCAGTTTGGGCGGCAGATACTGGTTGGGCGCATAGAGCAGCCACAGGCCGCCGTGATAGCTGCTGAGGAAATCCCATTCTGGCAACACCTGCACGATCTCGCCCTCGTCGAGCGCCTGGCGGGCGGTAAAGTACGGCAGGCTGCCGATGCCGATATGCCGTTTCACCGCGTCCAGCCGCACGCCGGTGTGGTTGGCGGCGTAGCGGCCGCGCACGCTGACCGTCACCGTTTTGCCGCTGCGGCGGAATTTCCATTGCGCGTCGCTCGGCGTTTCTCCCAGATAGATGCAGCTGTGCGCCGCCAGATCGTGCGGGTGCAGCGGCGTGCCGTGTTGCGCCAGGTAGTGCGGCGTGGCGCACAGCAGATGGTCTATTCTCATCAACTGGCGGCCGATCAACCCGGGCGACGGGCGATCGGTAATGCGCAGCGCCAGATCGACCCGATCGTCGATCAAATCCATGTAACGATCTTCCAGCCGCAGCCTCACGTCCACCTTCGGGTAGCGGCGCAGGAACTCCGGCATGTGCGGATGCAGCACGAAGCGGCCCACCGCTTTGGGTACGCTGACGCTGACCAGCCCTTCGGGCTCCGCGGCGCCGCGCCCGCCGATCGCCATGACCGCGTCGGCCGCCGCCAGCAGGGTGCGGCAGTGCGCAAACGCCTCTTCGCCGCTTTCGCTCAGCCGCAGTTTGCGGGTGGTGCGGTGCAGCAACTGCAGCGCCAGCGCCTGCTCGAGCTTCGCCACGCTGCGGCTGACGGCGGAAGGCGAAGCGCCCAGCTTGCGGGCGGCGGCGGAAAAACTGCCGCTCTCTACCACCTGAACGAAAACGGCCATTTCGGCCAACAGCGCGTAAGAAAGATTTGTGCTCATGACGCAAAGGTCCATTGTGATGGCGGCGGATTATGCTCCGATTATGACATGAATATAATGGCTCTTCGAACCGAGGAGAAAAATGATGACCGAACGACGTTATTACTACAGCGACGATTTACAGGGCCAGGCGCAGGTGTTGAGCTGTGCGCCGGCCGAGGCGGGCGCTTACGCCGTGGAGCTGGACGCCACGCTGTTCCACCCGCAGGGCGGCGGCCAGCCGTCCGATGTGGGGTCGTTAGGCGGCGTCACCGTGCTGCGGGTGCAGCAGCAGGGGGATACCGTGGTGCACTTTACCGCCGCGCCGCTGCCGAACGGGCCGGTTACGATGCAAATCGATGAAGCGCAGCGCCGGCTGCACGCCCGCTGGCACTCCGCTGGGCATCTGATCGGTTGGTTGGGCGAAACCCGGGGCTGGCGGCCGGTCAAGGCGCATCATTGGCCGGGTGAAGGGCGCATCACTTTCGCGCCGGGGCCGGATGCGCAGACGATAGAAGCGGATTTTTTGCAGGCGGAGCTGGCGCGCTTGATCGCCGCCGATCTGCCGCGCCGCCAGCAGGCGGTGGACGGTTTGCGCCAGGTCGGTTTCGGCGAGTTGCCCGCCTACGGCTGTGGCGGCACCCATGTCGCCGCGCTGGGCGAGGTGGGCGCGATCGCGATTACCGGCCTAAAGATGAAGAAAGGGCAGTTGAACGTGCAATATGAGCTGGGTTGAATGAGGGGGGCGGCTCAGCGCCCGGCCTGCCGCAGCTGGGTGCAGAACGCGCATTGGCATCCCGCTACCGGCACCGCCGCGCAACTGCCGATGCTCACCGGCTGGGCGTCCATGGCGTGAAAGCCGTAAAACAGATTTTCGATGTTTTGTTCCGCCGCCCGCGCCTGCTCCGGGCGCGGTTCGGGCACTTTCGACTGAAACGCTGCGGCCTTGCCGGCCAGCAGGCTGAGAAACAACAGCGACAGCTGGATTTTCATCGTCGTCTTCCTTTGGCTGAGGTTTTGATACTTTATAACAGATTGCATTCGCCGCCAAGCGACGCGTCTTGTGCGATTTACACCATTGGTTAGCGAAATTAGTTCGTTCAATTCCCCGCCGATTTGGTTTGTTATCTAACCCATAACTTTCAGAAATAATATGGGTGCGGCACTAATGTTTAAGTTTTCTTTCAAGGTATTAACCGGTGGAATAGCGGTGGCGTTAGGAGGGGCGGCGGCGATGAGCCCGGCGTTGGCGGCGGTGCAGGGCGGCACGCTGATCTACCTCGAACAACAGGCGCACACCAATCTTTATCCGCCTTCCGGCGGGTTTTACCCCAACGGCGGTATTCTCAATCAGATCACCGACAAGCTGACTTACCAGAACCCCAAGACGCTGGAGATTGAACCCTGGATCGCCGAGTCCTGGAGCAGCAACGCCGACAAAACCGAATACACTTTCAAGCTGCGCCCCGGCGTGACTTTCTCCGACGGCACGCCACTGGACGCCAACGCGGTGGCGAAGAACTTCGACACCTACGGGCTGGGCAACAAGGAGAAACGCCTGCCGGTTTCCGAGGTGATCAATAACTACCAGCGCAGTGAAGTGGTGGATCCGCTGACGGTTAAATTCCATTTCACGCGATCGTCGCCGGGTTTCCTGCAGGGCACCGCCACTATCGGCTCCGGGTTGGTATCACTCAGCACGCTGAACCGCAGCTACGACGAACTGGGCGATGCGCGCCATATCATCGGTTCCGGTCCGTTTGTGGTCAGCGGCGAAACGCTGGGGCGTGAGGTCGAGCTTAGCGCCCGTAAGGATTATGACTGGGGGCCGGTCAAATCGCCCCAACAAGGGCGAGCCAATCTGGACGGCATCAAGGTGATCGTCACCGGCGAGGACAGCGTGCGCATCGGTGCGCTGCAGGCCGGGCAGGCGGATTTTATCCGCCAGATCCAGGCCTATGACGAGAAGCAAACGCAGGATCAGGGCTTTATCATTTATGCCGCACCGACGCGCGGCGTCAACGACAGCATCGCTTTCCGGCCGAATAACCCGTTGGTGGCCGATCTGCGCGTGCGTCAAGCGCTGCTGCATGCCACCGACAGCAAGCAGATCGTCGATACGCTGTTCTCCGCCAACTACCCGCAGGCCAAATCGGTGATCGCCTCCTCGGCCGCCGGCTTTGTCGATCTGTCCGACAAGCTGAAATTTGACCCGCAGCAGGCCAACCGGCTGTTGGATGAAGCGGGTTGGAAAAAGGGCGGTGACGGGCTGCGGGAAAAGGACGGCAAGAAGCTGGTGCTGACGGTGTATGAATCGTTGCCGCAGCCGCAGAACAAGGCGGTGTTGCAGCTGGTTTCTCAGCAGTGGGGGAAAGTCGGCGCGCGGCTGAACATTCTGGCGGGCGACGCCGGCAGCCGGGTGGCGGATAATCTCGACCCACAGAAAACCCCGGCGACGGTGGTGGAGGTGGGGCGCGCCGATCCGGACGTGATTAAAAGTCAGTTTTACCCAACCAACCGCGACGGGCTGCTGCAGAAGGGCGGCACCAGCAGCAACAGCAACTTTAGCGATGACAAGCTGAATGCCCTGCTGCTCGGCATTGCCTCCGAGGTTGATGCGCAACAACGCCTGCAGATCGCCGGCGAGGCGCAAAACTACCTGATTGACCAGGCCTACGTGATCCCGTTTTTTGAGGAGCCGCAGGTGTTCGCTGGTGCGCCTTATTTGAAGGGGGTGAGTTTCGAAGCGGTCGGTCGCCCGAGCTTCTACGGCGCCTGGTTAGAGAAACATTAAGGGGGCGCAATGAAGCGATATCTGGCGGGGCGCATCGGGCAGGCGGCATTGGTGCTGTGGGCGGCCTTTACCCTGTCGTTCATCCTGCTGCAGGTGCTGCCGGGCGATGCGATCCTGATCAAATTCCAGAACCCGGACATGGGGCTGAGTCCGGCGCAGATCGCCGACATGCGCGCGGCCTATGGCGCGGATGTCCCCCTGTGGCGGCAGTATCTGCATGCCCTGGGCAGCGTGCTGCATGGCGATCTGGGCTTCTCAATGCAGGCCGGGGTGCCGGTTACCGCGCTGCTGGCGGCTAATCTGCCCGCCACGCTGCAGTTGGCGGTGCTGGGCTTTGCGGTGGCGTTGCTGCTGGCGCTGATTATCGCTTTTGTTTCCAACCTGACCGGCTTCGGCTGGCTGCGTTCGGCGCTGCAGATGCTGCCGTCGCTGTTCGTTTCAGTGCCCACCTTCTGGCTGGGCATTGTGCTGATTCAGCTCTTTTCGTTCCGCCTGAAGCTGATCCCGATCATTAACCCCGGCGAGTGGCAGGGGGTGATTTTGCCGATCGCGACGCTGGCGCTGCCGATCTCCGCGCCGCTGGCGCAAATTCTGATCCGCAGCATCGATGCGGTGCAAACCCAGCCGTTCGTCGCGGTGGCGCGGGCCAAGGGCGCCAGCCGCAGCGGGGTGCTGTGGCGGCATGTGGCGCGCAACGCCATGCTGCCGGCGCTGACCATCGCCGGCATGCTGTTCGGCGAACTGATCGCCGGGGCGCTGATCACCGAAACCGTGTTTGGCCGCAGCGGCCTGGGGCAATTGACCCAGCAAGCGGTGGTCAATCAGGACGTGGCGGTGCTGCAGGCGATAGTGCTGATCTCGGCCGCCGCTTTCGTCACCATCAACTTGCTGGTGGATCTGCTGTTCCCGCTGCTGGATCCGCGGCTGAAAACTCAGGCAGGAGCATCCCTATGAGCAGTATCTCCTTTGAAAAAGCCACGGTTCCGGAGCGCGATCTGTCCGGCGCCGAAAGTGAAGGCGCGCTGCCCGCCAGTCGCCCGAGCCGCCGCCGCGTCCCCCTGACGCTGCTGCTGGCCTGGGCGGTCATTGCGCTGGTGGCGCTGTGGGCGTTGGCGCCGCAGCTGTTTACCGCCTACAGCGGCACCGAAGGCATTGCCGGCGCGCAGCGGCTGGCGCCCGGCGGTGAGCATTGGCTTGGCACCGATCAACTGGGACGCGACCTGTATGCGCGCATGGTGTACGGCGCGTCGCAAACCCTGGCCGGCGCGGTAGTGGCGGTGGCGCTGGGGTTGGTGTTTGGCACCGCGCTCGGCCTGACCGCCGGCGCGTTGGGCGGCGTGGCGGACGACGCGGTGATGCGCGTCGTCGATGTGCTGCTGTCGATCCCCGGCCTGCTGCTGTCGCTGAGCATTATCATCCTGCTTGGTTTCGGTACGGTCAACGCCGCCATCGCCGTGGGCGTCACTTCGGTTGCCAACTTTGCCCGTCTGGCACGGGCGGAAGTGGTGCGAGTGCGGCACAGCGATTACGTTGAAGCGGCTTACGGCAGCGGCGGCAGCTTTTGGGCGGTGCTGTGGCGGCATATCCTGCCGAACTCGCTGACTTCGGTGATCGCCTTCTCGGCGCTGCAGTTCGGCAGTGCGATCCTGGCGATCGCCACCCTGAGCTTCCTCGGTTACGGCACTCCGCCGCCAACCCCGGAATGGGGGCTGCTGATCGCCGAAGGGCGCAACTACATTTCCACCGCCTGGTGGCTGACCACCTTCCCGGGCATGGTGGTGGTGGCGGTGGTGTTGGCGGCTAACCGCATCAGCCGTTCGCTGGGAGGAAAAGCGCGATGAGCATGCAAGCGGCATGGCAACGGGCGGCGCGGCCGCCGGTACTGGCGCTGGACAAGGTTTCCATCGCCTATCAGGGCAACGATGGCAGGCGAAGGGTGGTGCATGAGGTGTCGTTCACGATTGAGCCGGGGGAAGTGGTGGCGCTGGTTGGCGAATCCGGTTCCGGCAAAACCACCACGGCGCAGGCGATCATCGGCTTGCTGGCCGACAACGGCCACCTTGAACAGGGCGCCATCCGGCTGCACGGCACCGATATCGCCGGCTGGTCATCGCGGCGGCTGGATGCGGTGAGAGGGGCGCAAATCAGCCTGATCCCGCAAGATCCCGCCAGCTCGCTCAACCCGGTAAAAACCATCGGCGAACAGGTGGCGGAGATCGTCAATATTCACCGCCGGTTGCCGCGCGGGCAGGTACAACAGCGGGTGACGGAACTGCTGACCCGCGTCGGGCTGACGCACCCGGAACTGCGGGCGCGCCAGTTTCCGCATCAACTTTCCGGCGGCATGAAGCAGCGGGTATTGATCGCCATCGCCATTGCGCTGCAGCCGGCGTTGATCATTGCCGACGAACCGAGCAGCGCGCTGGACGTGACGGTGCAAAAACGCATTCTCGATCTGATCGACGAGCTGCGGCGCGAATTCGGCACTGCAGTGCTGCTGGTGACGCACGATTTGGGCGTGGCGGCGGAACGCGCCGATCGGCTGCTGGTGTTCCGCCACGGCCGGGTGCAGGAACAGGGGGCTACCGCCGAGGTACTGCGCGCGCCTGCCAGCGCATACACCCGTAAACTGTTAGCCGATGCGCCTTCATTGAGCGGCGCCGTTGCGCCGCCGCCGAAACGCAGCGGGCAGCCGCCGGCGATCGTGGTTCAGGCGCTGGTTAAGGATTTTCGGCTGTCCGGCGGCCAGGGGTTCCGCGCGCTGGATCGCGTGTCATTCAGCGTGCCGCGCGGCACCACCCATGCGTTGGTGGGAGAGTCCGGGTCGGGCAAAAGCACGCTGGCGCGTTGCCTGCTGGGCTTCGAGCGGCCGGATGCCGGGCAGGTCCTGATCGACGGCGTCAATGTTATCGGTCTCAGGGGCGAAGCGCTGCGTCAGTTTCGGCAGCGCATTCAGCTGGTTTATCAGAATCCGTTCGGCTCGCTCGATCCCAAACAGACTCTTTATCGGGTGATTGAAGAACCGTTGCTGAATTTCGCGCCGATCGGCAAACCGGAGCGCGATCGGCGGGTGCGTGAGCTGTTCGAACGGGTCGCGCTGCCGCCCGATTTGCTGAACCGCAGGCCGCACGAACTGTCCGGCGGCCAGCGTCAGCGGGTGGCGATTGCCCGCGCGCTGGTGCTGCAACCGCAAATATTGGTATTGGATGAGGCCACGTCGGCGCTCGACGTCACGGTGCAGGCGCAGATCCTGCATTTGTTGCAAGAGTTGCAGCAGGAGCGGGACCTGACCTACCTGTTTATTTCTCACGATCTGGCGACGGTGCGGCGGATTTCGCACAGCGTTTCGGTATTGCACCGCGGTGAACGGGTAGACGGCGGCGCCACCGCCGAGTTGTTCGCCATGCCGGGGAGCGATTACACCCGCCAATTGATCGCCGCCATTCCCGGCCGCGCATCGCATGCCGGACAGCCAAAATTCGAGGAGGCGATATGAGCGGAAAAAGACTCGGTTTCTTCACCCGATTGCTGGATCAGGGCAGCGCGCAGGAGCGCTACCGGCTGGCGACCGAACAGATCGTGCACGCCGAACGAGCCGGGTTCGACACCGCCTGGGTGGCGCAGCACCACTTTCATGCCGATGAGGGCGGTCTGCCATCACCGCTGGTGTTTTTGGCGCAGGCGGCGGCACGCACCCGCCGTATCCGGCTGGGCACCGGGGTGATCACGTTGCCGATGGAGTCGGCGCTGCGGGTGGCGGAAGACACTGCGGTACTGGATCTGTTGTCCGACGGCAGACTGGAGGTGGGCGTGGCCGGCGGCGGCACGCCGTCTTCTTTCGCCGCTTTCGGTCTCGACGCCGGGCAGCGCAACACGGCATTCGCCGAGAATTTGCGCACGTTGCTGAGCGCCTGGCGCGGAGAGGCGTTGGGCGGCGAAGACAACCGGCTGTACCCGGCGGCGCCGCAGCTGGCGCAGCGCGTCTGGCAGGCCACGTTCTCGGTGGAAGGGGGCGAACGGGCCGGCCGCGCCGGTGACGGTCTGATGCTGTCGCGCACGCAGCCGCGCCCGGCGGACGCGTCTGACCTGCCGCTGGACGAACTGCAGAATCCGATCATTGACGCTTATCTGGCGGCGCTGCCGCCAGGGGTGGCGCCGCGCATCATGGGGTCGCGCACTGCGTTTGTCAGCGAGAACGGCCAGCAGGCACGCGACTTCGCCACGGCCGGGTTGAGCCGTGGGCTGGAGCGGATGCGCGCCAGCGGCCACCGGTTGGCCGATACGTCGCTCGACGGCCTGATCCGCGCTTTCGACGTGCACTTGGGCACGCCAGATCAGGTAATAGCCTCGCTGCAACGGGACAGCGCGCTGGCGCGCGTCACCGATCTGGCGTTTCAGGTGCACTCCATCGACCCGCCGCACGCCCATATTCTGCGTTCTATCGATCTTATCGCCCGCCACGTGGCCCCTGAGCTGGGCTGGCGGCGCGGCACGCCCGCCGTTGCTTATGAATATCACGTTGAGGAAAAGCTATGACGACATTACCGCACCAGGTCGATCTGCTGGCCGAACTGGCCGAGATTGCGCCGGATTCCACGCTGGCGCAGGCCAGAGCCACCCGGCAGGCGGCGACCGATGCCGTTCAGTCCAGCTATCTGGCGCTGTTTGCGCCTGCGGACGCCGGCGATTTCCCGCTGGCGCAGCGGCTGCGGTTGGCTCAGCGCATCAGTGAATGGCATGGCGAGCCGCGCTTGGCCGCGCATTACGCTGCTCTGCTGGAACGTCAGGGCGACGCGCCGGAAGACGAGCGGCTGCCGGCGGCGTTGGCGCATGCAGAACGTTTGGCGTTTCAACCGGCCAACGCCAACGCCCAGCACTTGCAGGCGCTGCGGCAGGCCGGCTGGTCGCTGGACGCCATCGTCACATTGTCGCAGTTAATCGCCTTTGTCAGTTTCCAAAGCCGCTTGCTGCGGGGCTACCGGTTGTTGGGCGGCAAGACGGACGACGCTGCGGCGCATCAGCCGGTAACGGCCGGCCGCTGGCGAACGGGGAGCTCGACGCGGGGCGGCCGTCACGCGCCGCCGGCGTTTACCCGGCAAGAACTGGGGTGGGAGCCGTGGATCGCCGCCAAGCCGTTGGCGGAATTCGATGACGCCGGCCGGGCGTTGCTAGAGCGGTTTGGCCACGCCGATTCCGATTACTTCCGCCTGTTGGCGCGCAACCATCCGGTGCTGGAACAACGCACGCTGGCGGACCGGGCGATTTTTTATACCCCCGGCGGGCTGTCGCGGCAGGATCGCGAGTTGGCGGCGACGGTCGCCAGCAAGGTGAACGGCTGCATCTACTGCGCCTCGGTGCATGCGCGCAAGGCGGCGCAGCTGTCGAAGCGCGAAGCCGAGATAGATCGGTTGCTGGCGGTGGCGCCGGGCGGCGCGTTGAGCCAGGGGCAGGATGACGCCTGGCAAGCGCAGATAACCTTTGCCGCCGCGCTATCCGCCACGCCGCCGCAGGCTGACGCCGGGCAACTGGCGGCGTTGCGCGCTCAGGGCCTGGATGAGCTGGCGCTGTTGGATTTGGTGCAGGCGACGGCGTTTTTCGCCTGGGCCAACCGGTTGATGTTGACGCTGGGCGAACCTTATCTCTGATCTCTGCCCTCTTTCAGGCGGCGGCATTGTCGGCTGCCGCCCGGGATCCGCCGGACATCTGGCGTCGGCGCTTTCGGCAGGGGATCACAGCGGCCAGACCGCCTCGCGCACGGCGATCGCTCTAGGCAGCAGCCCGAGGGCGTAGAAGCGGTCGGCGATGCTTTGCTGCTGGCGGATCACCTGCAAATCCATGGCGCGGATCTCGTGGCTGCGGCGCGACAGCGCGAGTTCCAGCGAGGCGCTCGCCAGCCCCAGTTCGTTGGAAAGGTGACGAGCGGCTTCTCTCGGCTGCGCAGTGATGTAGCGGCCGGTGTGCTGCAATGCTTGCATCAGCGGCTGCAACAGATCGCCCGAGCGCTCGGCGAAGTCGCGGCGCGCCAGGTAGAATTGCTGATTGAGCACCCGCTGGGTGCCGTCGGCGATCACGCGCAGTTCCCCGTTGCGTTGCGCGTCGCTGAGCAGCGGATCCCACATCATCCAGGCGTCCACCGCCTGCAGATCGGTCGCCGACAGCGGATACTTCGGCGGCGCGTAGACGATACGCACGTCGTTCAACGTCAATCCCTGTTCGTCCAGCATCTGCAGCAATAAATAGTGCACGTTGGAGCCTTTGTTGAGCGCGATGCGTTTGCCGCGCAGATCGGCGGCGCTGCGTATCGGGCTGTCTTGCGGCACCACCATCGCCACGCTCTGCGGCGCCGGCGGCTCAAAACCGACGTACACCAGCGCATTGCCCTGTGCCTGGGCGAAGATCGGCGGCACTTCGCCGGTGGTGCCGAAGTCTATCTCATCGCCGTCGAGCGCGTGCAGCAGCTGCGGCCCGGCGGGAAACTCGCTCCACAGCACGCTGATGCGCTGTGTGGCGAAGAGCTGTTCCAGGCTTTGCCGCGCCTTGAGCACCCCGAGGTTGCCGAACTTTTGATAGCCGATGCGCAGTTCGCGTTCGGGCAGCGGCGCTGCGCTGATGGCCGGTGAATGTGAGGGGGCGCCGGCGCTGCGGCGGCGCGGTTTGATCAGACCAAGATGCGCCAAATGGGTGCGCAGGGTATTGCGGCTGACGCCGAGCAACGACGCCGCTTGCAGCTGGTTGCCGCCGCTGCGTTCGAAGGCGTTGCGCACCAGCGCATCCAGCACCCGTTGGTAAAGCTGCGCGCTGTCGCCTTGCAACTGCTGCTGCACAAAGCGATCGATGGCGTCGTCGCCGCCGCCGCCGTTATCCGTCAGGCGATGGGTGAGTTGCAGTTGCTGCGGGGCGATCGCCCCCTCCTGGCTCAGCAAGACCGCATTATGCAGCGTGTTCTCCAGCTCGCGCACGTTGCCGGGCCAGGGGTAGTCCAGCAGCACCTGCTGCGCTTCCGCCGTCAACCGCGGCAGTGGCCGTTCCAGACGGCGGGCGTACAGCGCAAGAAAATGTCTGGCCAGCACCGGAATATCGTCCGGCCGCTGGCGCAAGGGCGGTAAAGTCACCGCCGCCACGTTCAGGCGGTAATAGAGATCTTCACGGAACCGCCGTTGGCGAATCGCGCCGGCCAGATCGACGTGGGTGGCGGCGATGACCCGCACATCGATCTTCAGCGGTTTGCGCGAACCGACACGGGTGATCTCCCGTTCCTGCAGCACGCGCAGCAGCTTGACCTGCAGCGACAGGTTCAGCTCGCCGATCTCGTCCAGCAGCAGGGTGCCGCCTTCCGCCGCTTCGAACCAGCCCTGATGAGTGCCGACGGCGCCGGTGAAGGCGCCTTTCTCATGGCCGAACAGTTCGGCTTCCGCCAGGCTTTCCGTCAGCGCGCCGCAGTTGACCGCCAGGAAAGGTTGATGGCGGCGCGCGCTGTGGTGGTGCAGATAGCGCGCCACCACTTCTTTGCCGGTGCCGGTTTCACCGACGATCAGCACGGTGGCGTCGGTGGGAGCCAGCCGATCGAGCACGCTTTGCAGAGCGAGCGACGCCGGATCGATCAGCACCGGTTTGTCGGCGGCGAACGGTTGGGGATCGTACATGGGCGTCTCCTGTCTGACGACGATGGGGAAAAAAATCTTATCCCAGCCAATGAGCCGCCGCGAGAGGATAAAAGGCGCACGGTGCTGCATTGGCAACAGCTTTCCGCCGCCGCCTGCTGCCAATGCAGCAGCGCTTTGACGTCGATATCTCATCAATATATTGATATGCATTGGTTTTTTTTAATCTGCAATGTGGCACGCATCCTGCTTTTCTTTTTATAACCAAGCAAAGTTTTTCTATCGATAAATAATGAAAATAGTTATATAGGAAAGGCATAAATGACTGAGTCAGTGAAAGATCGCATCAACGTTTTCTGGTTTCTGCCGACCCACGGCGACGGTCGCTATCTGGGCACGGCGCAGGGCGGGCGCCCGGTGGACCTGCCTTATTTGCAGCAGGTGGCGCTGGCCGCCGACAACCTCGGCTATTACGGCGTGCTGATCCCAACCGGTAAAAGCTGCGAGGATTCCTGGCTGGTGGCGGCGGCGCTGGCGCCGATCACCCGCCGGTTGCGCTACCTGGTGGCGGTGCGCCCCGGCCTGCAGCCGCCGAGCCTGGCGGCGCGCATGGCCGCGACGCTGGATCGGCTGTCGGACGGGCGCCTGCTGATCAACGTGGTGACCGGCGGCGATCCGGTGGAAAACAAAGGGGATGGCATCTTCCTCAGCCATGCCGAACGCTATGAGGTGACACAGGAATTTCTCACGGTGTATCAACGGCTGTTGCAAGGGGAGAAGGTGGATTTCAGCGGTAAGCATATTCGCGTCGAAGGCGCCGAATTGCTGTTCCCGCCGGTGCAGGAAAACGGCCCGCCGCTCTATTTCGGCGGCTCATCGTCGGAAGCGATCGACATCGCCGCCGGGCAGATCGACACCTACCTGACCTGGGGCGAGCCGCTGGCTCAGGTGGCGGAAAAGCTGGCGGCGGTGCGCCAGCGCGCCGAGCGGCAGGGGCGTAAACTCAGCTATGGCATTCGCCTGCACGTTATCGTGCGCGAAACTGAAGACGAAGCCTGGGCGGCGGCCGAGCGACTGATCGCGCATCTGGATGACGACACCATCGCGGCGGCGCAGCAGATCTTTGCTCGCATGGACTCCACCGGCCAGCGCCGCATGAGCGAGCTGCACGGCGGCTCGCGCGAGAGTCTGCGCATCGGCCCCAACCTGTGGGCCGGCGTCGGCCTGGTGCGCGGCGGCGCCGGCACCGCATTGGTGGGCAACCCGCAGCAGGTGGCGGCGCGCATACGCGAGTATCAGGCGCTGGGCATCGACAATTTCATCCTTTCCGGCTATCCGCATCTGGAAGAGGCTCACCGCTTCGCCGAGCTGGTGATGCCGCTGCTGCCGCTGGCGCAGTCGGCTCATCAGACGGCTCGCACGATCAATACCGGCCCGTTTGGCGAAACCATCGGCGGCGATCGTCGTCCCGCCCCGGCGCAGCGGGAGGGCTGATGGCGAAGCGTGCCCATATTATCGTTATCGGCGGCGGTTTCACCGGCGCGGCGCTGGCGATCCAGCTGGCGCGCGGAGCGGTGGATGTCACGGTGATCGAACCGCGTGCCGCGCCGGGCTATGGCGTGGCGTATTCGACCACCGAGCCGACTCACCGCATCAACGTCCCGGCCGAAAGGATGCAGCTGGCGGATGAACCTGCGGGGGATTTTGACCGCTGGTTCCGCGAGAGCGGCGGGCTGGCGGCCGATCCGCAGGCGTTGTGGCGCGACGGTAAAGCCTATCCGCAGCGCGGCGCCTTCGGCCGCTATGTCGAGGAACGTTTTCATCAGGCGGCGCAGTCGGGCCAGGCCCGCTTGCGGCACCTGCGCGATCGGGCGCAGCACCTGCAGCCGCAGGCGCAGGGCGCGTCCGTCATCACCGCCGGCGGCGAACGGCTGTGGGGCGACTATGTGGTGTTGGCGACCAGCCATCCGCCGCCCGCGCTGCCGCGGCAGATCGCCCCGGAACTGGCGCGCGACGCGCGTTTGATCGCCAATCCCTGGGCGGAGGGGGCGCTGGATGAGATTGAACCCGATGAATCGTTGGCGATCGTCGGCAGCGGGCTGACGATGGCCGATGCGGTGGCGGCGTTGCACCGCCGCAGGCATCGCGGGCCGATTACCGCGTTCTCTCGTCACGGCTTGCTGCCGCGTGCCAATGCTGAAGGGGAGTACCCGACGTGGTCGTTTACCCCGCCATCCGGACTGCGTGAAGGGGTGCGGCAGGTGCGCCTTGAGGTGGCGCGCGCCGCTCGGCAACGGGTGCCGTGGCAGGCGGTGTTGGACGCGGTGCGCGCCCAGGGCCAGCGCCTGTGGCAAGCGTTGACGCCGACCGAACAGCAGCGCTTTCTGCGGCATCTGCGCGCCTATTGGGACGTGCACCGCTATCGCATTGCGCCGCAGGTGAGCACGCTGCTGATGGAGCAACAGGCGGCGGGCACGCTGCAGGTATTGGCCGCTCGTCTGCGGCGGGCGGAACCCATGCCGCAGGGCGTGCGCTTGACGATTCTGCCGCGCCAGGGCGCAGAGCGGGCGCTGCAGGCGCAGCGGTTGCTGATCGCTACGGGTCCGGCTCATGCCGGCCTGATCGCCGCCAGCCCGTTGCTCAGCTCGCTGGCTGAGCAGGGGGCGCTGCGCGCCGATCCGCTGGGATTGGGGCTGTGGGTCAATGCCGACAGCCAGGCGATCGGCGGCGACGGCCTTGCCAACCCGCGCCTGCTGGTGGCCGGCCCGGCGGCGCGCGGCCGCTTCGGCGAACTGATGGGGCTGCCGCAGGTGGCGGAACACGCCCAAAGCGTCGCGCAATACCTGTTGGCGCGATGTCCGGCTGCAAACTGATCGTCCATTCCCGTTTTTAACACCCTAAGACCCCCCATCCGGCCCGGCTTCGCCCGTGGCCGGCAGATAATTGTGGAGCTCGCTATGTCATCGCAACGTGAAATTCGTCTTAACGCTTTTGATATGAACTGCGTCGGCCATCAGTCGCCGGGGCTGTGGGCGCACCCGCGCGACCGTTCCTGGCAGTATAAGGATCTCGAATATTGGACCGATCTGGCGCGCCTGCTGGAACGCGGCAAGTTCGATGGATTGTTTATCGCCGACGTACTGGGGATTTACGACGTGCTTAACGGCAGCGGCGACGCGGCGATCCGCCAGGCGACGCAGGTGCCGGTTAACGATCCGCTGGCGCTGGTGACGCCGATGGCGCTGGTTACCGAACATCTCGGCTTCGGGCTGACCGCCTCGCTGTCATTCGAGCACCCTTATCCTTTCGCCCGCAGATTGTCGACGCTTGATCACCTGACCAAGGGGCGCATCGGTTGGAATATCGTCACCTCTTACCTGGAGAGCGGCGCGCGCAATATTGGCCACCGGGCGCAGACCGATCACGATGCGCGCTACGACTACGCCGATGAATACCTGCAGGTGGTTTACAAGCTGCTGGAGGGCAGTTGGGAAGACGGCGCGATTTTGCGCGATCGTCAGCGGCGCATCTTCAGCGATCCGGCGAAAATTCATCCGATTAACCACAAAGGCGAGTTCTTCCAGGTGCCGGGCATTCACCTGAGCGAGCCTTCGCCGCAGCGCACGCCGGTGCTGTATCAGGCCGGCGCTTCCAGCCGCGGCAAGCAGTTTGCCGCGGAGCACGCCGAATGCGTGTTTGTCGCTTCTCCTTCGAAAACATTGCTGAAAAAAACCGTGGCCGATATCCGCCGCCGCGCCGCCGAGGCCGGGCGCGACCCGCGCAGCATCCTGATCTTCAACCTGCAGACGGTGATCGTCGGTGAAACTGACCGACAGGCGCAGGAAAAATGGCGGGAATACAAATCCTATACCAGCTACGAAGGCGCGCTGGCGCTGGTGTCTGGCTGGACCGGCATCGATTTCGGCCAGTATCAGCCGGATCAGGTGCTGAAGCATCTGCACACCAATGCCATTCAGTCGGCGGTGGAAACTTTCTCCAGCGCCGATCCCAGCCGTGAATGGACCGTACAGGGCATCGCCGAATGGGTCGGCATCGGCGGTTTCGGCCCGCTGTTGGTGGGCGGCCCGCAAACCGTGGCCGACGAACTGCAGGCGTGGGTGGAGGAAACGGATGTTGACGGTTTCAATTTGGCCTACGCCGTTACCCATGAAACCTTCACCGACGTGGTGGAACTGCTTGTCCCCGAGCTGCAAAAACGCGGAGCGTACAAGCGCGACTACACGGCGGGCACTCTGCGAGAAAAATTGTTCAATCAGGGGCCGCGCCTGGCGGAGCCGCACCCGGCGGTGGGCTACCGCTGGCCGGCCGGCGCGCCCTTGGCCGATGCACTGAGCGTCAAGTGAGGATGCGATGATAGAGATTGAGGGGTTACACAAGGCTTACCGCGCGCCGGACGGGCGACGGATTGAGGTGCTGAAGGGCGTTTCGCTGCAGGTGCCGGCCGGATCGATTACCGCCGTGGTCGGCCCCAGCGGGGCGGGCAAATCGACGCTGGCGAAATGCATCAGCCTGCTGGAACGGCCGAGCAGCGGCAGTATCCGGGTGAACGGCCAGGACTTGTCGCGGCTTGCGGGCGAGGCGCTGCGCAGGGAGCGGCGTGCGATAGGCACGGTGTTCCAGTCTTCCGCGCTGCTGCAGCGCAAAACCGCCTGGCAGAATGTGGCGCTGCCGTTGACCTATCTGGGCGTGGTGCCGCGCGATATCGACAAGCGGGTAAAGAGCCTGCTGGCGGCGGTGGGGTTGGCGGACAAGGCGGCGTTTTACCCGGCGCAGCTGTCCGGCGGCCAGCGTCAAAGGGTCGGCATCGCCCGCGCGCTGGCGCTGAATCCGTCGGTGCTGCTGGCGGATGAGGCCACCTCCGGGCTGGATCCGGACGCCACCGGGGCCATTCTCAGCCTGCTTAAACAGCTGCGCGATCGGTATGGCCTGTCGATCATCCTGATCACCCACGAGATGGATGCGGTGCGCGACGCCGCCGACGCGGTGGCCGAGATCCGCGACGGCGTGATTGTGCAGCAAGGGCCGGTGCGCGAGCTGTTGGCGGCGCCCGATTCCTCGCTGGGCCGCCGGTTGTTCCCGCTGAAGACGCTGGCGTCCGACGCCGCGCTGCGGCTGCAGGTAACCTATTCCGCCCGTCAGCCGGCGGCCACCGACTGGATCAGCCGCATCAGCCGCCAACTCGACCTGCAGATCGATCTGCTGGGCGGCCACGTTGAAGTGGTGGGCGGCAGCCTGGCCGGGCGGTTGGAGATTGCGGTGCGTTTTGGCGGCGTTTCGCGTTCGGCGGCTGAACTGCAGGGCGAGCTGCGGCGGTTGGGCATTCTCGCCGAGGTGCTGGAACAGCCGGCGGCCTTGCGGGAGGCGGTATGAAAAATCTGTCTGACAGCGTGATGAGCCAGGACACACCCTGGCGCGAGATCCATCGGTTGATGCTGCCGGCCTACGGCGAAACCTGGCTGATGGTCGGCATCGTGATGCTGTTTGTGGTGGCGATCGGCGGCGCCGTCGGCGTGGTGTTGTTCAACACCTCATCGCGCGGCTTGTTTCCGCGCCCGGCGCTGAATCGCGCGCTGAGCTGGTTGGTGAATATGGGCCGTTCGCTGCCGTTTCTGGTGCTGATGGCGGCGATTATTCCGTTCACCTTCTGGTTGACCGGCACCACCATCGGCATTCCGGCGGCGGTGATCCCGATGATCGTCGCCGGCATTCCATTCTTCGGCCGGCTGGTGGAGAACGCGCTGCGCGAACTGCCGCCGGAGGTGACGGCGGTGGGGCTGGTGTCCGGCGGTTCGATCTGGCAGATAGTCACCCGCGCGCAGCTCAGCGAGGCGCTGCCGGCGATCGTCGCCGCCATCACGCTGAACGTCATCTCGATGATCGAGTATTCGGCCATCGCCGGCACCATTGGCGCGGGCGGCATCGGCTATCTGGCAGTGGTGTACGGCTACCAGCGTTTCGACAATCACATCATGATCGCCACCATTGTGGTGCTGATCGCCACGATTCAACTGATTCAGTTTATTGGTGACCGCTTGGTTGCCGCGTTGCGTCATCATCAGGAAACCTTTTAATCATGCCTAATCACGATTTTGAGATAGTGAAGAAGAAACGCTGGCCGTGGCCGGTGGGTATCGCGGCGGTGGCGATTATCGCCGCCGCGGTTTGGCACTTCAGCGCCCGCCAACAGCAGACGGTGCAGTTCGGCAGCACGCTGAAAGTGCACTTTGAGCCGGCGATGGCCGGAGAGCAGCGGGTGATCGAGTACGTCGGCGACCATATCGCGCCGGATTACGGCCTCAGGCTGGAGGCGGTTGGCCTGCAGGATCCGGTGCAGGCCGATCGTGCGGTGGCGCAGGGGCAGTACGCCGCCACGATCTACCAGCACCAGTGGTGGCTAAAGCAGGTGGTGGATGCCAACGGTTTTAAGCTGACCCCGACGCTGCCGGTGTTTCAGTGGGCGTTTGGCATTTATTCCGACCGCTATACGTCGATCGCCGAGTTGCCGGACGGCGCGGAGATCGTGGTGCCCAACGACGGCGCCAATCAGGGGCAGGCATTGTGGCTGCTGCAGCGCATTGGACTGATCGGGCTGGATCCGGCGATCGAGGCGCGCACCGCCAGGCTGAAAGACATTCGCGAGAACAAGCGCCATTTTAACTTCAAGGAGTTGGATTTGCTGACCATGCCGCGCGCGCTGAATTCGGTAGATGCGGCCATTGGCTATGTGTCGCAGTTCGACGCCGGCAAAGTGCCGCGTGAGAAAGGCATCTTGTTCCCACCGGCGCCGAAAACCTTCGCTTCGCAGCTGGTGATTGGCACGCCCTATCTGCAGGACGAAAATATTCGCAAGCTGCAGCGGGCGTTTGCCGATCCCAGGTTGCAGGCGTGGCTGAAAAGCACCGACGACCCGCGGGTGAAAGGCGTGCTGGTGCCTGTCTCGGCAGAATAATCCCCGCCCGAAATGACCGTGATAAAGACCGGATTAACGCGCGTTAATCCGGCGTTTTTGTTACGCTGTAACTGAGTTTAATTTATTGATATTAATGATATTTATAGAAGAAATTGTTGTTTGTCGGCGTAATTTTTTCACCCTATAAACGAGGTGTCACCTGCCAATTACAACGAGGAAGCTATGAGTACCTTAAATATCGATACCGCGCCGCCGTTATCTGCGCCCATCGGCTCGGCCAGCGATGTGGCGCGTTTGATTAACCAGCGCAGCGAGAAAAATACCCATGCGCGCATGATCGTGCTGTTGGCGCTGGGCGGTGTTTTTCTCGATGCCTATGACCTGACCACGCTGTCTTACGGCATCGATGACGTGGTGCGTGAATTCAGCCTCAGCCCGCTGCTGACCGGGGTGGTAACTTCTTCGATCATGGTCGGGACCATTCTCGGCAACCTGGTCGGCGGCTGGTTGACCGATAAGTACGGCCGCTATCAGGTGTTTATGGCCGATATGCTGTTTTTTGTGGTTTCCGCCATCGCCGCCGGGCTGGCGCCCAACGTCTGGGTGCTGATCGGCGCGCGCTTTTTGATGGGTATCGGCGTCGGCATTGATTTGCCGGTGGCGATGGCCTATCTGGCCGAATTCTCCAAATTCACCGGCAAGGCCAACAAGGCGTCGCGCCTGGCGGCCTGGTGCCCGATGTGGTACGCCGCTTCGTCGGTGTGTTTTCTGATCATCTTTGCGCTCTATTTTCTATTGCCGGCCGAATATGCGAACTGGCTGTGGCGCGCCTCGTTGATTTTCGGCGCCGTGCCGGCGTTGCTGATCATCATGGTGCGCAGCAAGTTTATGAACGAGTCGCCGCTGTGGGCCGCTAACCAGGGCGATCTGAAAGAGGCGGCGCGCATCCTGCGCGAGTTATACGGCATTGCCGCCCATGAGGCGGAACCTGACGCCGCCCAACCGGCGGCGCCGCCGAAGGTCAGCTTCCGCGTGCTGTTCCGCAAGCCGTACCGCGAGCGCACTCTGGTCGCCAGCGTGATGAACGTTTGCATTTCCTTTGAATACACCGCCATCGCCTTCTTTCTGCCGTCGATTCTGGCGCAGTTTCTCGGCGCCGGGGTGTTTGAAACTATCTCCGCTTCGCTCGGGCTGAACGTGCTGTTCGCTTTTACCGGTGGCCTGCTCGGCATGCGTCTGGCATGGAAGTATCCGTCGCGCCACGTGGCGATCGCCGGATTCGCGCTGCAGTTTATCGCGCTGATTGCCCTGGCGTTGATCGGACATCCGCAGGCGGCGTTCGGCGTTGGGCTGGCGATCCTGATGTTGGGCCTATGGCTGTTCGCCGAAGGATTCGGCCCCGGCGCGCAGATGATGATTTACCCGGCGCTCTCTTACCCGACGCCGATCCGCGCCACCGGCGTCGGTTTCGGCCGTTCGCTGTCCGGTATCGGCAGCGCGCTGGCGCTGTTTATTCTGCCGATTTTGCAGGCGCGCTTCGGCACCGACATGTTTTGGATTGTTTCACTGGCGGCGGCGATCCCCATCGTCTTCCTGCTGATCATTCGCTTTGAACCGACGGCGCGCGATATCGACGATCTGGCCGATCGCGCTTAACCACAGAGGACACTGACATGACGCAACACCTGTTATCCACCGGAGCAGACTACGCACAGCTGGCCGCGCGTTTTCGGCCGATCTTCGCCGAAATCGCCGCCGGGGCGGTGGAGCGCGAGCTGTCGCGCACGCTGCCGCATGAACCGATCCGTTGGCTGAAAGAGGCGGGGTTCGGCAGGGTGCGCCTCCCGTGTGAAAAGGGCGGCGACGGCGCTTCGTTGCCGCAGCTGTTCGAACTGCTGGCCGAACTGGCGGAGGCGGACTCTAACCTGCCGCAGGCGCTGCGGGCGCATTTCGCCTTCGTGGAAGATCGGCTGAACGCGCCGGACGGCCCGGAGCGCGATCGCTGGTTCGAACGCTTTCTCGACGGCGAGCTGGTCGGCAGCGGTTGGACCGAGATCGGCGGCGTGAAGCTGGGGCAGGTCAATACCCGGATAACGCCGCAGGCCGACGGCTGGTCGCTCAACGGCGAGAAATTTTACAGCACCGGCAGTCTGTTTGCCGATTGGATCGACGTGTATGCCGAGCGCAGCGACAGCGGCGGCCCGGTGATCGCTTTGGTGAACGTCGCCCAGCCGGGCGTAGAGCGCGACGATGACTGGGACGGATTTGGCCAACGCACTACCGGCAGCGGCACCACGCGTTTTATTGATGCGCGGGTCGAGCAGGCGCACGTCTATGACTTTGCCGAGCGCTTCCGCTACCAAACTGCGTTCTATCAGCATGTGTTGCTGGCGACGCTGGCGGGGATCGGCCGCGCGGTGCTGCGAGACGTCGGCGAGGGCGTGAGGCAACGTAAAAGGATCTATAGCCACGGCAACGCCGGTTGGGTGAAGGACGACGTGCAGATCCAGCAGGTGGTGGGGCAAATCAGCGCCTGGGCCTATGCGGTTGAGGCGACGGTGCTAAAAGCGACTTCCTCGCTGCAGCAGGCTTACGAGGCGCATCGATCCGGCGATGAAGCGCTGCTGCAGGCGCTTAACGTGACGGCGGAGCTGGACGCCGCCAGGGCGCAGGTCATCGCCGGGGAGTGGGTGCAGCGCGCCGCCGGTGAATTGTTCAATGCGCTCGGCGCTTCAGATACCCGTACCGGCAAGGCGTTGGATCGCCACTGGCGCAATGCGCGCACGCTCTCTTCACATAATCCGGTGATCTACAAGGCGCGCAATATCGGTGACTGGGAAATTAACCGCCATACGCCGAACTTTATCTGGCAAATCGGCAGTGGCGGTTGAGGCCGAGGCTATTCCGTCCAAACCTGCGTGCTGCGCGGGCTGTCCATCTGATAATCCGAGTAGGGGCGGGTGAAGAACTCGCGCCCCAACTCGCGGGCGGCCCGCAGCGGGTTGCGCGGATCGCGGGCGATCTCGCCGCGCTGGTTGCCGGCGCCGTGCACCAGCCCGACGAAGGCGGAATGGGTGTAGCGGCTGAACTCCTGGATCTGATGCACGATGCCCAGCGCCGCGCCGGGATAAGTTTCTTCCGACGCCACCGCCAGCCCGATGCGTTTGCCGCTCATGCGTTGGTGCACCTGTTCCGCCTGAGGGTAGACGTTGGAATAAAAGCTGAACGAGCGATCGAAAAAGGCCTTGGTTTGTGCCGACATGCCGTACCAGTAAATCGGCGTGCAAAATACCGCGCCGTCGGCCGGCAGGAAGTGCTCCAGGAACAGCTCGGCGTAGCGATCGGTCGGCGGCGGCGTATGGCGTTCATCGCTCAGGAAACCGCTCAGGTAATCGTCGAGAAAATGCAGGCTGGCGGAAGTGCCGGCTTCGGCGGCGCCCGCCATGATCGCCTGCGCCAGCGTGGCGCTGTTGCCGTCGCGGCGCGGGCTGCCGACCAGCACCACCAGGCGTTTGGATTGATGAGTTGTATTCATGTCATGTTCCTTGGTGTGAAGTGAACTCAGCCTTAATTTAGAGGCAAGCGTCCGCAGGCGACAAATGACGGTTTTTCTGCCAGGATGAACTCAACTCATCCCAAGAGGCTTCGCCATGTTCGCCACGCTGCCCGTCAACGCGTTACGCACCTTTGAATCCGCCGCTCGCCTGCGCAGCTTCAAGCTGGCGGCGGCCGAGCTGGCGGTGACGCCGACGGCGATTTCGCACCAGATCAAGGCGCTGGAACAGCAGCTGGGTTTTGCGCTGTTCGAGCGGGTGCCGCGCGGCGTGCGGCTGACGGCGAAGGGCGAAACGCTGTTTACCGGAGTGCATGGCGCGCTGCTGGACGTCGCCGCCACGCTTGAGGGTCTGCGGCCGCAGCCCAGCAGCGGCTCGCTGTGCGTCTCGGTCACGCACTCGTTCGCGGCGCTGTGGCTGGTGCCGCGCCTGGGGCGTTTCTACCAGGCGCATCCGCACTATCTGGTGCGCCTGGAGGCCTGCGCCGAGGTGATCGACCTGCAGCAGGACGCCAGCGTGGATGTGGCGGTGCGCTACAGCCGCGCGCATTATCCCGCGCTGCATCAGGCGGCGCGGCTGGAGGAAAGCTTTGGCGTCTACGCCGCGCCGGGGCTGGCCGCCGCCGAACCGGAAAACCCGGTGCTGATCACCGTCAAGTGGGGGGATTCGGCGCTGTACGACAGCGGCTGGCATGACTGGTGCCGGGCCGCCGGCGTGGACTGGTGGCAGCGCCATGCGGCGATGCGCAGCTATCACGAGGAGCATTACGCCCTGCAGGCGGCGGTGGCCGGGCAGGGATGGGTGCTCGCCAGCTCGGTGATGGTGTCCGAGATGGTGGACAACGGTCTGTTGGTGGCGTACCGGCCGGAGGTGCGCGTACCGGGCGCCGCATACAGCGTGCTGTGCGCCCCGGGGCGCGAGCGGCATCCGCCGGTCAGGGCGTTTCTGGCCTGGCTGCAGCAGGAATTGCCGCAGGACAATGGCACGAAATAAAAGTTTTACCGTCCTAAGCTGTGGGAATATCAGCGAACTTTTGTTTTTACTTTACTGCGAGAACCTATCATGAGCCAGCCAAGAATCTCCGATTACCCGATTGACGCGCAATTTATCGAGCGCTGGTCGCCGCGCGCGATGACCAACGACGCCATCGACGATCAAACGCTGCTGAGCTTCTTTGAAGCGGCGCGCTGGTCGCCTTCGGCCTACAACATTCAGCCGTGGCGCTTTGCCTACAGCAAGCACGGCTCCGACAGCTGGGAGAACTACCTGGAGTTCCTGATCGACTTCAACCGCGGCTGGGCGCAACACGCCTCGGCGCTGGTGGTGATCGTCTCCAAAACCACCAGCCTGAACGGCGAGCGGCTGGTGGACAACCCGACCCATGCGTTCGACACCGGCGCGGCCTGGGCCAACCTGGCGCATCAGGCGCACCTGAAAGGCTGGCTGACCCACTGCATGAGCGGCATTCACCACGACAAGATCAAAGCGGCGTTGCAGCTGCCGGACGACTATGCGGTGCACGCCATGGTAGCGATCGGCAAACCGGGCGACAAAGCCCGCCTGCCGGATTTCCTGCAGGAGAAAGAAGCGCCGTCGGGCCGCCTGCCGCTGGGCAAGACCGTCAGCGAAGGGCTGAATTTCACGCTGTGATTGCCCGCTTTCTCGCAGGCCCGCTTGGCGGGCCTTTTTTATGCGGCGAGTAAAACTTAGGGAGTATGTTCTCGTTCGCTTATTCGCTGTATATTTTATTATATAGCGATTGTGCGGTGAGGAGGAACCCGTGGGAGATCATTTTGGCAAAGGGTTGTTGGCGGGGTTAAAGGTGGAGAACCTGAAGCCGGAGGCGGAGCTGTCGCGCTTTTGCTCCGACTACAAGCGCGGTTTCGTGCTCGGCTATGCGCACCATTTGGCGCAGCGCTGCGGCGACGAGAACCGGGCCGCGTTCGAGGCCGGGCAGCTCAGCCGCGCCTATGGCCTCGGCCGCGAGCCGATGAGCGAGTTCTTCTCCGGCGGCGACAGCCGGTTGGCGGAGAAGTTTTTCCACGCCGGCTATAACCAGCCGACGCAGGGGTAGCGCCGGTGAGCCGTCAGGCGGCGCTCAGCACCGCCACCATATACACGCATGCCTCATCGCTTTGGTTTTCAAAGCGGCAGTCCGCCGGTGGGCCGAGCTCCAGGCAGTCTCCTTCGGCCATTTCATGGCGCGCGTCGCCCTCAAGAAAGACCAGTTCGCCGGATAAAACCCAGATCAGCTGACGCTTGAAGGCATACACCGACGCCGGCATTGGGATCGCTGCGCCGGCCGGCAGTTCGATGCGCACCAGATCGAGCGGCAGATCGGTGCGCGGCGACACGTGGCGCCGCACGTAGCCGCTCTCAGGATCGACCCACACCGGTTGATCTTCCCGGCGCAGCAGCCGGCCTTCTTGCGTTTCCGCCCGGGCGATCAGTTTGGACATGCTGAGGCCGAACGCCCCCGCCAGTCTGCCCAACAGCATCGCCGTCGGGCTGCTCTCGCCGCGCTCGATCTTATGCACCATCGCCCGTGAGACGCCCGCCCGTTCGGCCAGATCGGACAGCGACCAGTGGCGTGCCTCGCGTTCAATGCGAATGCGCGCGCCGATCAGCTGATTTAGATTGTCTAATTTAATATTCATATCGTAGTATTATAGTGGACAATTGGCCGAGGTAAACCATGATTATACGAAATGCGACGCTCAACGATAGCGCGGCGATTGCCGCTATCTATAACGACGCGGTGTTGAACAGCACCGCCATCTGGAATGAACAAACCGTGGATACGGCCAACCGTGCGGCGTGGATCAGCGAACGCCAGGCGGCGGGCTACCCGGTGCTGGTGGCGGTGAACGCCGCGGACGAGGCGATCGGCTATGCGTCGTTCGGCGACTGGCGCGCCTGGGATGGCTATCGCCATACCGTGGAACATTCGGTGTATGTTCATCAGGCGCATCGCGGCGCAGGGATTGGCAAGACGTTGCTGCTGGCGCTGATCGCACGGGCGCGGGAAATCGGCAAGCACGTGATGGTGGCCGGCATCGAATCCGGCAATCAGGCCTCGATTGAGCTGCATCTGGCGCTGGGGTTCCGCGAGGTGGGGCGCATGGAACAGGTGGGCGCCAAATTCGGCCAATGGCTGGATCTGACGTTCCTGCAGCTGACGCTCGACGAACGGGCGACGCCGCCCGCGCGTTGATCCCGGGAGACAGGGCGATGAATATGCTGTTACTGCTGATCGCGGCCGGGATGGGGCTGGTGGTGCAGAATCTGCTGATGGTGCGCATTACCGAAAGCGTTTCGACCATCCTCATTACGCTGGTGATCAACTCCAGCGTCGGTTTGTTGTTGCTGGTGGGGTTGCTGCTGGCCAAAAACGGCCTCGGCGCGGTGGCGGAAGTGACCGGCGCCGCCAGGTGGTGGATGCTGTTGCCGGGGCTGCTGGGATCGCTGTTCGTGTTCGCCGGCATCCTGGGCTACCAAAAACTGGGCGCGGCGGCCACCATCTCGATCCTGGTCGCCAGCCAGCTGTGCATGGGGCTGTTGGCGGACGTCTACCGCGCCGGCCCGGCGGCGCTGCGCGAGAATCTGCCGGCGCTGTTCGGCGCTCTGCTGCTGGTGGCGGGCGCCTATCTGGTGGCGAAACGCAGCTTTTGAGGGAACGGCTTTCTATCGCCGGTAAGTTTCTGCGTCTTGAGCTACGCCGCATGTTATAGGGGGAAACTATTCCCCCTATAACAATCTAGTAAACATAGTCATACTTTATTTCTGCAACGTGGTTGTAGACGTTATCCCGGTTTTTCTTCATGTCTTTAATTAAAATTGAAATGTTTTGCTGAGCATTAATGCATCTTCCAAACTTATCCCAGCTTTTACAGGTAGTTGTGGTCGTTTCTGTGGTGAAGGACTTCATCACTTCTTTGCTGGTTAACTCTCTATCGTCGTTATCATAAGTAAAATCTCCGGTGGTTGTACCTGATAGTGTTCTTATTAAACGGTTTTTAGCGTCATGACTATAAACGGTGTTGCCACTGTCATTGCCCAGCGTACTAATGCGTTTTGCCTCGGACAACCTCCCGGCGTCATCGGCTAAAAATATTGTTACCGCCTTGCTTGACTGGTGCTTTTGCTTGATAAGCAGGTCGGATGCCTCTTCCGATCGGACGATTCGGCCACCTTCATCGGTGAGCACGGTGCCGCTGATTTCTTGCGCCATCAGCTCATGGCGGGCATTGCCATTCTCAATCATAAACATGTTAAATGTTGAGCTGTAATCCCAGTTGTTATGGTTTTTATCAAGCGTGCTGCTGAACTGGATCACTAAAGTACTCTTGTTAATTTGTGACCTGACGGTTTTTTTAGCGCGTGAATGCAGCAGGGTACCGCAGTCATCAAATTCTAACTGGGAATCAGCCGAGATATAGTCATCCTTGCTGGTTATACGCATGCTGATTTTTTTAGGCGTTTTCTTAGCTGACCACTCTTGAGCCAAGATGGCATTGTTAAAGGCGTTGTTGGCTGAGGTTTTTTCAGAGCAGAGGTTTTTATTTGCATATACATTGCATGAATAAATAAGTGGCAAACAGAACAACATTGACTTTTTCAAAGTGAACACTCCATGTCATAGCACATTGATGTGGTATGATTATATCTACGTATTGCCATATGTCGCAACTTTTGTCAGCCTGGCCAACAGGCCATCTGTTTTTGCAAAGATAACGGAAAACAGGCCAGAGCGTTTATAAATCTGTACCTGTCGTTACGTTACACAATATATACTATGGTATTGTAATTTTAGAGCATGTACTATTATCTAACTATACGACTGTAGTGATGGATATTTATGCTATGCTGACATCTGACCCACGTTATCAACTTCTAGCAGTATATAGTGCACAACATCTCCGTGCTGTTGCTGGCAGAGTCATTGCTCGTGCTGAGCTGACACCTCTGAATTTTTCTACGCTGCTCTGGCGCTCAATGTGGCAATCACCAATTCCACCTCTTTTACACCCTGAATCAGGTCACGAATTTTTACAGGAAAACGGCTGCCCCTATCCACGACCTTATGGCCTTAAGTCGTGGATCACGAACAACAATAAAGGTATTCTTGATTTCCAGTCTGCTAATAAGATTATTTATTTAGCTAGTTTTATTGAAAAAGACTGGAGTCTTAGCAGGCAAATTCCAATATGGAGAAAACACGCAACGAGTCGGATCAATGGCTATGCATATAATATTGTTCAGATGTTTATGTGTGACGGGCTTTCGGATGCTTATCCAACTGAATACTATGTTACGTTCGACTACGATCTTTTGAGTGACGAGTTGAAAAACACAAGGCTTAATCGCTGGGTGTCTACATACCAAAAAAAATCGAAAGACCCCTTTGTCGTTGCATCAATGGAAATTACTCGGATATCTAATATGAGATCAATATTTCTATGGCAAATTACGCTTGAGACAGTTAAAGGGTTATGTACATCTTTAACGGTGGAGGCTACACCGGGTAATTCATATTTAAGCTATGTTCATCCCGTCAGACAAAAGCGAGTTCATCCATTTATTGGCTATATTTGAATGCTTAAAGGATATAGTATTAAAGGGAGGAGGTTTATATGTGCTATACGATAAGATAACCATGTAAACTATATGGATATAAGCGTGAGGCAAGAGGGTGAAATATAATGCCACTCGGTCGCCGTAGAATTTCTCGGCCAAAGTCGTACGAATAGAGGCTGTAATTTAAATTGTGTATCTACCTGTTTTTGATATGTTCATTCCCACAACGGAGACAGGCAAATTATGGATGAAAATAAACTCAAAGCACTGGCTGCTGAACTGGCCAAAGGCCTTAAAACCGAAGCCGACCTCAACCAGTTTTTCCGGATGCTGACGAAGCTTACCGTCGAAACGGCGCTCAATGCAGAACTGAGCGAGCACCTCGGACACGAGAAAAACGCGCCCCAAAAAGCTCAAATACCCGCAATGGCTACGCGTTAAAAACGCTGTTGAGTGATGACGGCGAGAGCGAGTTGAACACCCCGCGTGACTGTGAAAATACCTTTGAACCTCAGTCACCAGACGCGTATTAAGCAGATGGACATCCAGATTTGGTCCCTCTATGCCAAAGGCATGACCACCCGCGAAATCGTCGCCACGTTCAAGGAAATGTACGATACGGACGTGTCTCCCACGCTGATATCTAAAGTCACCGATGCAGTTAAAGAACAGGTGACAAAGTGGTAAAACGGGCCTCTTGAAGCACTGTATCTCATGGTTTATCTTGGCTGTATCGTGGTGAGGGTTCGTCAGGCTGGCAGCGTGATTAACAGAGCCGTATTCCTCGCTCTGGGCATTAATACAGAAGGTGATCTTGACCCGCTATCTCCAAACAGCTTTTGTATCTTAAGTTAACAATGCCCGCAGGCGCCGGTATTCTCTCGGGGAGTGATATCCCAGTGCGAAACGAGGGTTTCCTCACCCAAGCTGGTGAATTTCATTCTGACCTGTGGAACAGTCGGCACCATGTTGACCTTTGTGGTCACCGGGCCATTTGTGACCACTTAGGCGTACATGCGGCGCTGGTTATGGCGGATGTGCTGTATTTTTTGGTCTTTATTCTCTGCTTTGCCCTGGGGTTCTGCACTCGGCACCACTTGCACGGCGGCAACGCCGAAAATATCTGACTCGCGCCGTGCCGAATAGCAAAAAACCCGCTCGGGTTTCCCTGAGCGGGCTTCTCTAAATATGGCTCCTCTGACTGGACTCGAACCAGTGACATACGGATTAACAGTCCGCCGTTCTACCGACTGAACTACAGAGGAATCGTGTGAACGGGGCGAATAATAGCGGGGCGGTTGCGGCTTGTAAAGCGTGAAGACGTCCGATGCGTTCGTTTGCTGCAAGATTGCCCAACCTGCTGCTTTTTCTCGCTTTTGTCGCTTATCCCGCGCGCAGCGTCGCCGAATTGCCCGTTGATCGGCGCCGTTGCCTGCCGATGGTGCAACGGTTGCCCTGCGCGGTGGCGCGCGCCGCCCGGCGAACGGCCATTTACCGCCTTGTACCCCGCTTCCACGGCCGTTTACCTACTCTGGCCTGGATCTTGCTGTGATTGCATGACCGGATTTCGGCATTCTCAATTTAGCGGCTCGCTGGAGGCACTATGAATTTCAGACGTCTGAAGTACTTCGTGAAAATCGTCGATATCGGCAGCCTGACCCAGGCGGCGGAGGTGTTGCACATCGCCCAACCGGCGCTCAGCCAGCAGTTGGCGACGCTGGAAGGAGAGCTGAAGCAACAGCTGCTGATCCGCACCAAGCGCGGGGTGCAGCCGACCGAGGCCGGCAACATTCTGTATGCCCACGCGCAGACCATTCTGCGCCAGTGCGAGCAGGCGCAGAGCGCGGTCAACAGCGCCGGACAGGCGATGAGCGGTCAGGTGTCGCTCGGGCTGGCGTCGGGCAGCACCGCGGCGCAGCTGGCGCTGCCGCTGTTGCAGACCCTGCGCGATCAGCAGCCGGGCATCCTGCTCAGCCTGCATGAAAACGGCGGCGCGGCGTTGGCCGGGCAGGTGGCTAACCAGACGCTGGACATGGCGATGGTCTACGGCGCCAAAATGCCCGCCGGGCTGCACGCCATCGCATTGATGCGGGAAGATCTTTATCTGGTGGCGACGCGCGCGGTGCCGCATCCCGGCAACAGCGTCGAGCTGCTGGACGTGGCGCGGCTGAACCTGTTCCTGCCGCGCGAGGGCGATGCGGTGCGCAACCAACTGGAGGAGGCGATGGCGCTGCGCAAGCTGGCTGCCAACGTGGTGGGGGAGATCGAATCCTCGGGCGCGCTGAGCGCCGCGATCGCCAGCGGGTTAGGGGCGACCGTGCTGCCGGAATCGGTGGCGCGCGCGATGATCGGCCCGGCCAAGGCCTGGATGGCGCGCATCAATGCGCCGACGATGTCGGTGCCGCTGTCACTGTGCATGTCGAGCCAACAGGCGCTGTCCGCCCCGGCGCTGCTGGTGAAAGACCTGTTGCTGTCGATCGCCGGCGGCCGCAGCCAGGAGAAGCGCGCGTTGGCGCTGGTGCGTTGAGGAAAAAACGGCCCGCCGCAGCGGGCCTGAGCACCGTTACCGGAACGGCGGTTCGTTGAAGGTGCGCAGCTTGCGCGAGTGCAGACGATCGCCCTCGGCGCGCAACAAATCGATGGCGCAGATGCCGATCTGCAGGTGTTCGGAGATCGCCCCTTCGTAGAAGCGGTTGGCCTGGCCCGGCAGTTTGATCTCGCCGTGCAGCGGTTTGTCGGAGACGCACAGCAGCGTGCCGTACGGCACCCGGAAGCGATAACCCTGAGCGGCGATGGTGGCGCTCTCCATGTCGACCGCCACCGCGCGGCTGAGATTGAAGCGGCGCGCCGAAGCGGAGTAGCGCAGCTCCCAGTTGCGGTCGTCGGTGGTGACCACGGTGCCGGTGCGCAAACGCTGTTTAACCTCTTCGCCGGGCATGCCGCTGACCATCTTGGTGGCGTCGTACAGGGCGCGCTGCACCTCGGCGATGCTCGGGATCGGGATATCCGGCGGCAGCACCGCATCCAGCACGTGATCGTCGCGCAGATAGGCATGGGCCAGCACGTAATCGCCGATCTTCTGGCTTTCGCGCAGGCCGCCGCAGTGGCCGATCATCAGCCAGGCGCTCGGGCGCAGCACCGCCAGGTGATCGCAGATGGTTTTGGCGTTGGACGGGCCGACGCCGATGTTGATCAGCGTGATGCCCTGGCCGGTGCGCGAGATCAAGTGATAGGCCGGCATCTGGTGGTTTTTCCACGCCAGATCGGACACCGCTTGCTCGGGCGTGCTGGTTTCCGGCGTGATGTAGGTGCCGCCGGCGCTGGAGAGCGCGATGTACGGGCTGGCCGGATCGGCGATCTGGGCGCAGGCCCAGCGCACGAACTCATCCACATAGCGGGTGTAGTTGGTGAACAGCACGAACGGCTGGAAATGCTCCACCGGCGTGCCGGTGTAGTGTCGCAGACGCGCCAGCGAGAAATCCGCGCGCAGCGCATCGAAATGCGACAGCGGGAAATGGTTGTCGGTGGCGTGGTACAGGCCGTCGGCGGTCTCGTCACCGATCTGCGCCAGCTCGGTGGTGGGGAAATGCTGCGCGATGCCGGCGCTCATTGAACGATCGAGCGCCAGGCTGGAGCCGTCGATGACATAAGGGAACGGGATCTCCTGCTGCGACGGCGCCACTTCGATATGGGCGGCGTAGTCGTGTTCCAGCATCGCCAGCTGTTCGGCCAGATAGTGGCGGAACAGCTGCGGCCGGGTCACGGTGGTGCTGTAGCTGCCGGGATGGGTAAAGCGGCCGAAGGCGCGGGTTTTGCTCGGGCCGGATTGCTGCCCGTCCCAGCTGACGCGCAGTTCGGGATACACGAACAGTCCGGCGGCGCGCGCTTGCGCATCCGGCAGGGTGCCGTGGCTGATAAAGTCACTGACCGCCTGCCGCAGCGCGTCTACCGCGGCGTCATACAGGGCTTCCAGTTGATCGAGTGCCTGATCGGCGCTGAGGCCGCTGCGAGGTGGGGCATAGCTCATACTTTCTCCTTCGATGTCCCGGCTCTGGCGGGATTGGCGGCGTTTCACCGTCACAGGTTAGCCGAAGAAGGGCGTAAAAGCTTGGTCGAAATGACGGGCGCGGCAAAGAAATTACCGCGCCCGTGAAGGCGGGGGGATCAGGAGGCGGGAGCGGCCGCTTCGACCTTCAGCGACACCAGGCCGATGCCCAGCTTCTTCGGCGTGAAGCCGCCGCTGGCGTTCTCTTTCGGCTCGGTCGGCGCCGGCGGGGTAATGCTGATCTTCTGCGCGCCGCGCGGGTTATCGAAGCGCAGGGTGACGGTGCTGTCCTGTTCGCCGAGCGACACGAAGCGCTCTTCGTCGCCGACGCGCACCGAAATCGGTTCGCCGACGTTGTTGCCGTAGGCGCGGGCGCGCAGCACCAGATCGAAGCTTTTCGGCAGCGGGTCGACGTAATCGATGTCGACCGCCGGCGCCAGATTGGCGTCGGACCAGCGGCCCCATTCCTCGACGGCGGAGACGCCGGTGATGGCCTTCACCTGTTCCGGCATGCCGGGCAGCATGAACTCGATGGCGTCCGCCCGGTATTTCACCGCCGCGTCGTCCACCTGCAGGCGGGCGACGGCGTTTTGGTAATCGGCGACGCTGTCCGCCGCCGGGCCGGTGAAGTTCACCTTGCCGTTGAAGCGTTCGCCGCTGGCCTGCGCGATCTGCGGCGGCGAGGCGAGGGTGCCGGAGGCCACGCAGATGTCGGTGCTCAGCGCCAGCTGCGGCGCCCAGACCCGGCCGATCTCGTAGCATTTATCGACCCAGACGAATTTCTCCCCCGCCCCCAGCCCGGCCAGTTGCTTGCGCAGCGGGGTGGAGAGGTAGACGTTGAACATCGGTTCGATGCGGTTATCGCCCACCCGCAGGATGAACGGCACCTTGTAGGTGACGCCGGAGAAGCTGAAGCTGCGCTGGCGCGTGTCCACGCTGTAGTCGCTGATGCGGTTCGGCAGGCCCCACTGGTTGATCACCGCCGGTTTCCAGCCATTGATCTTCTCTTCGATATTCAGGAACACCGTAGACAGCGACGGCGCCGACAGGCTGCTGCGGCCAAGGCCGATGTAGTTGTCGCCGCCCATCACGTCCAGCACCGTGGCGCCGTTGTCCAGCGTGCTGCGTTTCTCGTTGCGCTGTTCCGCCAGCGGCCGGGTGCCGTCGATGATGAAGAACAGATTGCGGCGCTTCTGTTTGGTCAGGATGTCGTAGGCGGTGTTGTTCATCGCCAGATGATCGGAGGACACCACGATCACGGTGTTGCTGAAATAGGGCGAGCGTTTGATCTTGTCGATCAGCGCGGCGATGTGTTGCTGGCTGCAGGCTACCGCGCTCAGCGAGCGGTTTTCCTTGTTCTGCCAGGCGTAGCTTTTCTTGCTGCAGCCGGCGGAGATAAAACCGTCCGGGTGATGGGTATCGACGGTCAGGGTGAACAGCGAGAACGGCTGGCGCTGTTTGGACAGCTCGACGAACTTGCCGTACACCACGTCCAGCACGCTGTCGTCGTACCAGCCCCAGTCGTTTTTGTAGCTCGGATCGGCGACCTGTTCGCGCAGCTCTTTGAAGCCGTAAACGTGGTCGAAGCCGTGGGATTTCAGGAAGGTGTCTTTACCGGCGAACGCCAGCTCGGCGCCCTGATAGAAATAGTTGCTGTAGCCGGCGGCCTTCAGCACGTCGCCCAGGCAGACGTTCTCCGGGTAGAAGGTGGAGACCGCGCTGGAGGCGTTGCCGTCGAAGGGCGCGAACAGCGGAATGCCGCACTGTGAGGCGACCATGCCGGCGATGGTGTAGCCGGTGCCCGGCAATTGCTGGGTATTGCTGAAATCGATGCTGTCCGCGCGCAGGGCGTTCAGCTCGTCGGCCAGGCCGGGAAACAGCTCGGTATCGAAGTAGGTGCGTTCCAGGCTCTCGGCATAGATGTACACCAGGTTCGGCCGCTTGCCCTGTACGGTTTTTTTCGGCGCTTTGTAGTAGGTGGTGAAATCGGCGGTATCGCCGACGATCTGGCTTTTGACCAGCAGCGAGATGTCCTGAAATGCCGGGGTGGTGCCGACCGAAAACAGCGCCAGCAGCACGGCGACGAGGCTGTAGGCCACGCTGCTGCCTTTGGCTTTGCGGCGCAGCAGGCTGCGGGCCAGCACCGCGAAGATAAGCCCCAACGCCGCCAGCAGGCCGATGAACGGCAGCACGTATTTGCTGATGCCCGCGCCTTTGAGGCTGCTGGTGACGGTGTAAATCACCGCGTCGGTGATGCCGTCGCCGGTAAAGTAGTTGCTGGCGATCAGGATGACGTTCAGCACCAGATAGCTGCCGAGCAGCGTCAGCAGAATGGCGAACCACCAGCGGTTGGCGGCGGCCCGGGTGCGATAAATCAAAATCGACGCCAAAAAGAGAACAAAAGAAACGACTGCTAAAACCATCCGCCAAACCTTGTCTGATTGGAAAAAACGTTGCTGCCCTGGTCTGCGCCGCCGACCGTGCCGCGGCGCGAAAAGTGAAGGGTATAGCCTATTGCCGGCGGCGGAACAACGCGCGATCTCCCGCTACGGCCGACGAACGGCGGCTATTGTACATTTTTATGACAATAGTGTGACGTTAATCACGCCGACGGCGGCCGCGGCGGCGAAAGCTTGCTGGTCGGAGGTTTCGCTCTACGCTTAATGAGCGCCGGACGGTGCGCCCATCAGCCATTCAGGAGGAAGTATGCAGACAATCCCCGCAGCGGTACTCGACGATCTGGCCCCGCAAGGCGTGTTGCGCGCGGCGATCAACTACGGCAATCCGGTGCTGGCGCAGGCCGGGGCCGGCGGTAAACCGCAAGGCGCTTCGGTGGAGCTGGCCGCCGCGCTGGCTCGCGAACTGGGCGTGGCGCTGGAGCTGGTGACCTATGACGCGGCCGGCAAGGTGTTCGCCGATCTCGACAGCGGCGCCTGGAACCTGGCGTTTATGGCCATCGAGCCGGTGCGCGCGGCGCAGATCGCCTTCAGCGAACCCTACGTGATCATTGAGGGGACTTATCTGGTGGCGAACGACGCGCCTTACTTTGAGGCGGCGCAGCTCGACCGGCCGGAGGTGCGCATCGCGGTCGGCCAGGGGGCGGCGTACGATCTGTTTTTATCGCGCACGCTGCAGCAGGCGCAGCTGGTGCGGGCGGCAACCTCCGCCGAGGCGATCGCGCTGTTTTTCGAACGGGGGCTGGAGGCGGCGGCCGGCGTGCGTCAACCGCTGTTGGCCGCCGCGGCCGCCCATCCCGGCTACCGGGTGCTGGACGGGCATTTCACCGCTATCCGCCAGGCGATGGCGGTGCCGCGGCAAAAAACGCAGGGCGCCGCCTACGTGAACGCGTTTATCGAACGCTGCAAGGCCAACGGGTTGGTGAAGGCGGCCTTGCAGCGCAGTGGCCAGGGCGAGGTGACGGTGGCGCCGCCGGCCGCCTCGGCATGATCAGTCGAGCTCCACCGCGTACTGTTCCACCGGGGTGATTTTCTTGATCAGCTTGTTGTCGAACAGGAACTGTTCGTAAGCCTGGTAGCGGGCGCGATCCAGCCTGGTCGGGTCACGCGCGAACAGCGGCAGGCTGGCTTGCCACGCCTGTTTGTTCAGCTCGGTATTCAGCTCCGGGTGCGCCTTGGCGAACGCCAGCCAGGTGTCCTGCGGGTGCGCATGCAGGTAGTCGCTGCCTTGCTTCAACGCGGCGAGGAATTTGCGGATTTTCGGCTCGTTCACCGCATCGCGGTTGGCGACGATGATCAGCTCGTCATAGGCCGGCACGCCGTAATCTTCGACGTTGAACACCACCGGCGTCTTGCCCTGCAGCTTCAGCTCCAGCGCTTCGATGTTGCGGTAGCCGCCGATCACCGCATCGACCTGGCCCGCCAGCAGGGCGCTGGTCAGCTGGAAGTTGACGTTGATAAGCTTGATGTCCTGCGGCTTGAGGCGCTCGTGTTCGACCATGGTGGCCAGCGTCGCCTGTTCGATGCCGCTGACCGAGTAACCTACCGTTTTGCCCTTGAGATCCGCCGGCGAGGTGATGTTTTTATCCAGCGCGATCACCGTATTCAGCGGCGTGTTGATCAGCGTGCCGACGCGCATCAACGGCAGACCCTGATCGGCGAAGAAATGCAGCTGCGGTTGATAGGTGATGGCAAGGTCGGCCTGTTTGGCGGCCACCAGCCGCGGCGGCAGCGCCGGATCGGACGGCGGCACGATCTTGACGTCCAGCCCTGCGGCCTTGAAGGCGCCGATCTGCTCGGCCACCATAATCGGCGCGTGATCCGGGTTGATGTACCAGTCGAGCACCAGCGTCAGCTTTTCGGCCGCGCCGGCCTGGCCGGTGATGGCGGCGCCCAGCAGCAGCCCGCAAACGGTTTGTTTGATCATGGTCGTTCCTTTATCCCTGGTTATGGTTGCAATCATCAGTCGTTTTCCGGCGCCCAGGCGATCAGGCGCCGCAGCAGCGCATCCACCGCGGCCCACAGCAGCACGGTCATCAGCACCAAAATAAACAGCGCGGCGAAGCAGACGTCGGTCTGCATGCGCGCGTTGGCGTTCAGCATCACGTAGCCCAGCCCTTCGGCCGAGCCGACCCATTCGCCGATGATGGCGCCGATCGGCGCGACGGCGGCGGCCATGCGCAGGCCGGAGCCGAAGGCCGGCAACGCCGCCATCAGCCGCACGTGCCGCAGCTGCGCCCAGCGCGAAGCGCGCATCGTGCGCGCCAGATCGAGATAATCGTTGTTGACCCGGCGCAGCCCGTCGAAAAAGGCCGACACCACCGGGAAGAAAATCACCAGCACCGCCATCGCCACCTTGGCGCTCATGCCGAAGCCGAACCACAGCACCAGCAGCGGGGCCAGGGCGAACACCGGTATCGCCTGACTGGTGAGCACCAGCGGCATCAGCCAGCGTTGCAGGCGCGGCGAGAAAATCATGCACAGCGCCAGCGCCGCGCCGAGCAACACGCCGAGCACCAGCCCGCTGACGATCTCCGAAGCGGTGACCAGCGTGTGCCAGGCGAGATAGCCGCGCCCGTCCCACAGCGCCTGCGCCACCGCGCCCGGCGTGGGCAGCAGAAAGGCCGGAATGCCGCTTTGCGCCGCCAGCCACCACAGCAGCAGCAGGCCGGCAAACACCGTCAGCCCGCGCCGCAGGCGGGTGAGTCCACGCTCTTTGGCGATATTCATTGCGCCGCCCTCACCAGTTGCTGCAGCAGCTCGGCCTGGCTTTTCAGCAGGCCGGCGTCATCCGGCGCGCGCGGCGGTAGCCCGCTGATGCGGTGAGTATCGTCGAGGCCCAGCGGCCAGGGAGACAGCACCAGCAACCGGTGGCTCAGGCGGCAGGCTTCCATCGGATCGTGGGTGATCAACAGCACGGTATTTTGCGCCAGCAGCTCGGCGGCCAGGCTCTGGATCTCGGCGCGGGTGATGGCGTCCAGCGCGGAAAAGGGTTCGTCCATCAGTACGATCGGCTGGCGTTCGTAGAGCGTGCGGGCGATGGCGGCGCGCTGGCGCATGCCGCCGGACAGCGCGGCGGGCAGGCTGTGGCCATGCGCGGCCAGGCCTACGCGCTCCAGCAGATGCGCCACCCACGCCCGGTCCGGCGTCTCGCCGCGCAGCCGCGAGCCGAGGGCGACGTTCTCTTCGACGGTCAGCCACGGGTAGAGCAGGTCTTTTTGCCCCATGTAGGCGATGCGCCCGGCGATCGGCAAACCGTCGCTGCCGGTCACCGAGCCAGAGCTGGCCTGCGCCAGGCCGGCGATGATCTTCAGCAGGCTGGTTTTGCCGGCGCCGCTGGCGCCGAGCAGGGCGACGAAGCTGCCGCCGGCGATGTCGAAGCTCAGCCGATCGAAGACGATTTGCTGACCGAAACGCAGGCTGAGATCCCGCACCTGGATGCCGGGCGGGAGACGCGGGGAGGTCATGAGGCGTTCAGCCCCATCTGCCAAAATGCCGACTCCAGCTGGGTGGCGGTGGTGAAAATCTGCGCCAGCTCGGTGAAGCGGCCCTGTGCGCCGCGCTGCTGACCAACGGTTTCCAGCAGTTCGATGGCGGCGCGCACGCCGGCCAGATAGCCCTCGTCGCCGTAGTTGCGGATCCAGGAGGCGTAAGGATTGCCCTCCATCTGAGTGGCGGGATCGTGCAGCAGCCGCAGGCCGATTTCGGCATAGCCGGCCACGCAGGGCAGCAGGCCGGCCAGCAGATCGAGGGCGTCGCCGGCATGGCCGATATCCAGCACGTAACGGGTGTAGTTCATGGTTTCCGCCGCTTCCGGCTGGGCGGCGATCTGCGCTTCGTTCAGCCCCCATTCGGCGCAGTAGGCCACGTGCAGCGGCAGTTCGGCGACGATGCCGTTGAGCGAGGCGGTGGCGGCGCGCATCTCCGGCAGAGTGCGCAGCTTGCTGACCAGCAGCGCGTAGGCGCGGGCGAAGTGCAGCAGAAACAGATAGTCCTGGGTCAGGTAGCGGCGAAAAGCGCGTTCAGGCAAGGTGCCGGCGGCCAGCTGCTGCAGAAACGGATGATCGACGTAATCTTGCCAGTGGCTGCCGGCATGGTGGCGCAGCCGGCCGTAAAGACCGCTTTCGAACAGGGTAGTGATGGACATGGGACCTCCTTGAGTCAGTGGAGATCCGGGCACGCTGGGGTATGAACAGGCAACGGGTGATCGCGTTGTTGCCTAACCGTCCCTTCGCTGGCATGACCCAGATCAGGTTCAAAGGGTTCGGCTTGCGCCATCTCAGCCCGTAACAGGACACCCCTCGGAGCTGCTTGTTATACGACATTTGTTTTTTGATTACAATCGCCGGGCGGCGCGGCGGCAATCGGTTCGTTTAGTGCGATCGGGGGCGATTTTGCTGGCGCAGAGCGCGCGGTTTTTGTCACTGTAGGCCCATGTTTTGCCTCTGAGGATGATGCCCGATGAAAAAAATTGGTTTTCTCTCGTTTGGCCACTGGTCGCCTTCCGCCCAGTCCGGCACCCGTTCCGCAGCGGATGCGCTGCTGCAGTCCATCGATCTGGCGGTCGCCGCCGAAGATCTGGGGGCGGACGGCGCCTATTTTCGCGTGCACCACTTCGCGCGCCAGCTGGGATCGCCGTTCCCGCTGTTGGCCGCCATCGGCGCCAAAACCCAACGCATCGAGATCGGCACCGGCGTGATCGACATGCGTTATGAAAACCCGCTGTACATGGTGGAGGACGCCGGCGCGGCGGATCTGATCGCCGGCGGGCGGCTGCAGCTCGGCATCAGCCGCGGTTCGCCGGAGCAGGTGATCGACGGCTGGCGTTATTTCGGCTATGCCCCGGCCGACGGCGAGACCGACGCGGACATGGCCCGCCGCCATACCGAAGTGTTCCTGGAAGCGCTGCGCGGTGAAGGGTTCGCCGAACCCAATCCGCAGCCGATGTTCCCGAATCCGCCTGGGCTGCTGCGGCCGGAGCCGTTTTCCGCCGGGCTGCGCGATCGCATCTGGTGGGGCGCCGGTTCGAACGCCACCGCTGTCTGGGCGGCGAAGCTGGGCATGCATCTGCAAAGCTCGACGCTCAAGAACGACGAGACCGGCGAGCCCTTCCACATCCAGCAGGCCAAGCAGATCCGCGCCTATCGCGCGGCCTGGCAAGAGGCGGGCCATGCGCGCGAGCCGCGGGTTTCCGTGAGCCGCAGCATCTTCGCGCTGGTGGATCAGCGGGATCGCAACTACTTCGGCGGCGGCGGCAAGGAGGGCGATCAGCTGGGGTATATCGACGCGCAGACCCGGGCGATCTTCGGCCGCAGTTACGCCGCAGAACCTGACGCGCTGATCGAGCAGCTGGCGCAGGACGAGGCCATCGCCGAAGCGGATACCTTGCTGCTGACCGTGCCTAACCAACTGGGCGTGGATTACAACGCGCACGTCATCGAATCGATTTTAACCCATGTCGCGCCGGCGCTCGGCTGGCGCTAAACGGAGGAGTGGCATGTCACGCATTTTCATTACCGGCTCGGTCGACGGGCTGGGCCGCGCCGCCGCGCAAACGCTGTTGGACGAAGGGCATCAGGTGATCCTGCATGCGCGTGAGCCTGGCCGTTTGGCCGCGGTGCGCGATTTGCTGGATCGGGGCGCGCAGGCGGCGATCGGCGATCTGTCCGATGTGCAACAGATCCGGCAGCTTGCCGAGCAGGTCAATCGCCTCGGCCGCCCGGACGCGGTGATCCACAATGCCGGCATGTTTACCGGGCCGCAGGTGATGCCGGTGAACGTCATGGCGCCCTACCTGCTGACGGCCCTGATCGAACGCCCCAAGCGTGTCGTCTACCTGAGCAGCAGCATGCATTTTGACGGCGTGGCGGAACTGAACGGCGTGGATTGGCTTGGCGGCACTGCCGGTTCTTATTCGGACAGCAAGCTGTTCGTCACCGCGCTGGCCGCCGCCGTGGCGCGCCTGTGGCCTGACGTGATCAGCAGCGCGGTCGATCCCGGTTGGGTGCCGACCAAAATGGGCGGCGCGGACGCGCCCGACGATCTGGCGCTGGGGCATGTGACGCAGGCGTGGTTGGTGACCAGCGATGAACCGCAGGCCCTGGCGTCCGGCGGCTATTGGCACCACCAGCAGCGGCTTGAACCTCACGCGGCGGTGCACGATGAGGCGTTTCAAACGGCGCTGTTGGCGCAATTGGCGCGCGCCGGCGGGGCGCACCTGCCGCAGGCTTGATGGCCGTTCCTTCCTGGCCCGCCGGTGATTATCGGCGGGCTTTTTTATGCCCGCAGGGTGAACCGACGGGGCTTTTCTTATACAGTGGTCGCCTGGCCTGTTTTGATTGTTATTTATATTATCGCCATGCACTCATTCCTGATTATCGTCCCTGAAGGGGGCATGCTGTTCGAAGCGGCGGGCATCGCCGATATCCTGATGCAGGCTAATCGCCTGAGCCCTGCCGAGACGCCGCTGTATCAGATCGCGGTCGCCACCACGCAATCTCACCGGGTGGTGCACGGCCTGTCCGGGCTGAGCCTGTTGGCCGATCATCGCCTGGCGGATCTCGATCCGGCCCAGCCGCGCGATACCGTGATCGTCGCCGGCAAGGGGGCGACCGAAGAAGAGGGCGCCCTGGTCGCCGATTGGCTGCGTCGCGCGGCGCCGCAGGCGCGCCGTATCGCTTCGGTTTGCGGCGGGGCTCTGCTGCTGGCCGAAGCCGGGTTGCTGGACGGGCGGCGGGCGACCACCCACTGGCGGCTGGCGGAGACGCTGCAGGCGCGCTTCCCGCGAGTGCAGGTCGAAAACGGCCCAATCTACGTGCAGGACGGGCCGATCTGGACCTCCGGCGGCGTCAGCTCCGGCTTCGATCTGACGCTGGCGCTGGTGGAGGATGATTACGGCTTCGTGCAGGCGCGCGAAGTGGCGCAGGATCTGGTGATGTTTCTGCGTCGCCCCGGCGGGCAGGCGCAGTTCAGCCGCTATCCGCTCAACCAGGCCAAATCGCCGGGGCCGATCCGTGACCTGCAATCCTGGATCCTGGAAAACCTCGCCGACGATCTCAGCGTCGATCGGTTGGCCGAGCGCGTGGCGATGAGCCCGCGCAACTTTACCCGGGTGTTCACCCGCGAGACGGGCATTTCTCCCGCCAAATTCGTCGAAGAGGGGCGGTTGCATACCGCCAGGCAGCGCCTCGAACAGAGCGCGGAAGGCATCGAGCAGATTGCCTTAGCCACCGGCTTCGGCAACGGCCTTAACCTGCGGCGGGTGTTTGAACGCAAACTGCAATTGACCCCGAGCGAATACCGCGAGCGCTTTCATGCGCGCAATTTGGCGTAAATTGATTGGTAAACGTCATTTACGCCGTTTCTGGTCGGCGCTAGATTTTAGGCAAAGCCCAAAAACGAGGAGTGCATCATGGTGAGAGTAGGCATTAACGGCTTCGGCAGGATCGGGCGCAACGTGCTGCGCGCGGCGCTGGGGCGCAGCGATTTTGAAGTGGTGGCGATCAACGATCTGACGGACAGCAAGACGCTGGCGCACCTGCTGAAATACGACACGCTTTCCGGCACGCTGGCGGCCAGGGTGGAAGCCGGCGACAACCAGCTGCTGCTGGACGGCCGGCCGATTCAGGTGTTTTCGCAGCGCGATCCCGCCGAGATCCCCTGGCGCAGCGCGGGCGTTGACGTGGTGATCGAAGCGACGGGCTTCTTTACCGACAAGGCCAAGGCGGAAGTGCACATCACGCACGGCGGCGCCAAGCGGGTGATTATCTCGGCGCCGGCCAAGAATGACGACATCACGCTGGTGATGGGGGTTAACGATCACCTCTACGATCCGGCTCTGCATAAGGTGGTCAGCAACGGCAGCTGCACCACCAACGGGCTGGCGCCCGCCGCGCAGGTATTGCATCAGGCGTTCGGCATCGAATACGGGTTGATGAATACCACGCATGCCTATACCAACAGCCAGGCGCTGCACGATCAGCCGGAAAAAGATCTGCGCGGCGCGCGGGCGGCGGCGGAATCGATCGTGCCTTACTCCAGCGGCGCGGCCAAGGCGCTCGGCAAGGTGATCCCCGAACTGGACGGCCGCCTGACCGGTTATTCGCTGCGGGTGCCGGTGCCGGTGGTTTCCATCGTCGATCTGACGGTGACGCTGAAACGCCCGGCTACGGTGGAGGAGATCAACGCCGCTTTCCGCGCGGCGGCGGCGTCCGGCCCGCTGAAAGGGATCCTGGGGTACAGCGATGAACCGCTGGTGTCGAGCGACTATCGGGGCGATGCGCGTTCGTCGATCATCGACGGCCTGTCCACGCTGGTGATCGGCGGCAACCTGGTGAAAGTGCTCGCCTGGTATGACAACGAGTGGGGCTTCTCCAACCGCTTGGTCGATCTGGCGCTGCTGATGGAACAACGCGGGCTGTAAACGCCCAACAGCAAAAAGCCCGCTTAAGTTTCCTTAAGCGGGCTTCTCTAAATATGGCTCCTCTGACTGGACTCGAACCAGTGACATACGGATTAACAGTCCGCCGTTCTACCGACTGAACTACAGAGGAATCGTGTGAACGGGGCGCATGATATCCAGCGGCCCCGGGTGTGTCAACGCTAAATTGCCCCGGGCGGTGCGACTGCTCGGTATCTGAGCAATAAGCTCGTCAATCCGCCCATTGCGCGTCGTTTTCCGCCTGGCCGCGCAGCAGGCGCGCCAGCGGATCCTGGCGGTAGAAGCGGCAAAAGTGCTGATACAGCGCCGGGAAGCGTTCGGCCAGCAGTTCGGGAGCGCTGAAGAAATACTCCGACAGCACGGCGAAGCACTCGGCCGCATCGGTGGCGGCGTAGGCATCCATGCTGGCGGCCTCTTCGCCGACCATGTCGATCTCGTCCTGCAGGCTTTCCATCGCGGCGTGCAGATCATGTTCCCAGGCGGCCACCTCGCGCAGCGGGATCGGCGGCACGCCGGTGGCGACGCCGCCGTTGCGCATATCCAGCTTGTGCACCGCTTCGTGGATCACCAGATTGAAACCGGAAAGGTCGAAAGAGTCCTGCACGTCTTGCCAGTTGAGCACGATCGGCCCCTGTTCCCAGCTTTGGCCCGACTGCACCACCGGCCCCGAGTGCACCAGACCGATCTCGTCCTGCCATTCGTCTTCCACCACGAACGGGGTGGGGTAGAGCAGAATTTCGTTGAAGCCGTCGAGACACTCCGCGCCGAGTTCCAGCACCGGCAAGGCGAACAGCAGTGCGATGCGCGCCTGCATTTGCGAGGTGAGCTGCAGCCCCTGCAGCGGCACGATGCGCTTTTGCTGCAAGATCTGCCCGGCGACGGCCACCAGCCGCTGCCGCTCCTGCTCATTCAGCGGCGAGAGCAGCGGGATCGCCAGCGCGTCCTGCCACTGGGCCTCGATGTCTGCCTGGGGTTGAGAGGGTTGAGTCGCTTTCCACGGCCATTTAATCATCAGGTTGCTCGTAAAGTCGTCACTTGAACGTTCAGCGGTATGCTAATGCTGTAAAAATGCCGCAAAAGCGGGCATGATAGCAAGCGTTGTCAGGAGAGATGCCGGAGCGGCTGAACGGACCAGTCTCGAAAACTGGAGTAGGGGCAACTCTACCGGGGGTTCAAATCCCCCTCTCTCCGCCACTTTACCCCTCGTTGTTCCCCATCGAATCAAAATCCTTTTCTTTCGCTAATGCTTGTAAACCGTTCGATCTGAAACCGGTTTGCGTTGGCAGAGATCCTTTTCCGCATTATAACCCGTGCAATATCAACGAATAGCATTTTGCGATTATGTTCTTCATTTTGTGAGCCATGTTGTGCTTGAACCCGGCGCGGCGCTTGCGGCAAGCCCAGTGCTATGCCGATCATGCTGAAGGTGTGAAACCGTCACGGCGATAATGTCTGCCGGCAGGGGCGTGCATGGCCCGAGTCCGCTATTCCTTGAAGAGTTTGCCAGACTGACAACATGCCCAACGTCTCCAGGATAGCGTGTATTTACACGCGATTTTCCGTGCACCAATATGTGTGCACATGCACATAAATGTCAGTCTATTCCCTGAAACGATGGGAAGAGCAGGGACTGAACGCCTGGAAACCGGAGGACTTGCCATGAGTTTGCTCGATTGCGCACTGGATTTTCGTCACTTCATTGAGGAATTGCGTCGCCGAAACGATTTGGTCGACGTGCATCAGGCAGTTTCCGCCGACCTGGAGATAGCGGCTGTCTGCCGCCGGGTCTATGAGCAACGGCTTTCGGCTCCGCTATTTCATCATGTGGCGGGCGCGATGCCGGGAGCCCGCATCCTCGGCGCGCCGGCCGGCATGCTCGCTTCTGCGGAACATGCCTATTCTCGCCTCGCCCTCCATTTTGGGCTGCCGCCAGAAAGCTCCCCGCGGGATATTGTGGCGGCGATTCGCCGGGCGGTGAAGGCGGAGCCGTTTGCGCCGGATTATTGCTCGACCGGCCCGGTGAAAGAGAATATTTGGCGTGGTGACGAGGTTGATCTGAAACGTTTCCCGGTGCCGCTGTTGCATGAACGGGATGGCGGGCGCTATTTCGGCACCTACGGGTTCCATGTCGTGCAATCCCCGGACGGAAAGTGGCATAGCTGGGGCGTCGGCAGACTCATGATGCTCGATCGCAATCGTCTCACCGGCCCGGCAATCCCCACCCAGCACATCGGCATGATCCGTGAAATGTGGCGCCGAGAAGGGAACCCTACGCCGTGGGCGATGGTGCTCGGGGCGCCGCCTGCCGCGGTGGCGGTCGCGGGGATGCCGTTGCCGGCCGGCGTCAGTGAGCCTGACTATGTCGGCGCGCTGCTCGGTAAAAGCGTCACGCTCACCCAAGCGGAAACCAACGATCTCTGGGTGCCGGCCAATGCGGAAATTGTGCTGGAAGGTGAAATCAGCCTGACGGAGACGGCGCTGGAAGGGCCGATGGGGGAGTATCACGGCTATCAACACCAGCAAGGCCATGAACAGCCGGTGTTCCATGTGCGTGCGGTAACGTTTCGCGATGACCCCATTTTGCCGATTTGCGTCGCCGGCACGCCGCCGGAAGAAAATCATACGATCTGGGGCACCATGATATCAGCTCAGCTGCTGGAAACCCTGCAGAGCGCGGCCTTGCCCGTTGACTTTGTCTGGTGTTCCTATGAGGCGGCGACCTGCTGGGCGGTGGTCTCCGTCGATATCGAAAAACTGGCCGGAATGAATACCACCGCGGCGGATTTTGCCGGCAAGGTGGCGGAGGTGGTCTTCGGCTCGCATGCGGGCTACCTGATCCCCAAACTGATCCTGGTCGGCAATGACATTGATATTGTCGATATCGATCAGGTGGTTTGGGCGTTGGCCACGCGCTCACATCCCGCGCGCGATCATTTTATTTTCCCGGACGTACGTGAGTTCCCGATGGTGCCGTACCTGACGGAAGAAGACAAGGCGCGCGGCAGCGGCGGCAAAGTCATCATCAACTGCCTGTTCCCCGAGCAGTTCAGCGGCGTAACACGTGCGGGTACCGCCTCTTACAGGCACTCTTATCCTGAACAGGTCAGGGCAAAAGTCGAGGCTAATTGGAAACAGTATGGGTTCTGAAAAAAAAGACAGGCATAGCGGCCGACGGGGAATGGGATTGCCCAATGGTGCGCTTTACAGGATGACGGAGGTGGTGCGTCACCGCGAAAAACGGCTGTCTGCGTTACTCGATTTGCAAGGACTCAGCCTCCATGAGTGGCGCGCGTTGCGCATTCTCTACAGTTTTCCGGGCGACGTGGCCATGAGCGAGGTGATAGCGCATTCGCAGACCGATCGCACCGCGCTAGGCCGTACGATCACCCAACTGGTTAATCGGGGGTGGGTCGCGCGCTTCCCCGATCCGGAAGATAAGCGCGCGGTATATCTGCGCGTCATGCCGGCGTCTCGTCCCATTTTTGACCAGGCGAGGCAATGGGTGGCGGATTATGACGCACAGCTGATGGCCTGTCTGGATGATGCCGGGCTCAGTGCCCTGGATGACGCACTGCGGCGCATGATGCTGTTCATCGAGACCGCGTAGTCCGTTCCGGCGAAAGCCAGCGCCGTATTTCCCGAGTGACCTCATCGCGGTGTTGTATTGTTGCCCGCGGGTAAGGTAATTTGCTGAGGGCATGATGACTGACGCAGGGGCCAACGGACATGAATGAAAGGATCGACTACCACATCGAGAAATACCACTTCGCGCCGCTGGATGAAGCCCCGCGGCTCGCGCGCCAGTGGAGCGAGGTGTTGAACGAGTGTCGCCAGACGCAGGCCGGGGCGGAACAGCGTCTGCGCATTGCGCTGCTCAACGTGGACTATGTGACCAGTTTCGAATTGCCGTTTCGTTTATTGCTGGTGCGGGCGCCGCAGCTGATTGCCGGCCTGCGCGATGAGTTGTCGATCAGTCAAAAAAATGTGGTGTTCAACGGCAAGCGCTTTGGCTGCGTTTACAGCCTGAAAAGCGATTTAAGCGACGTGCCTGAGGCCTTCCAATACGGCCTGTCGACCCGTATTCACCGCACTTCGGCGTCGGGCGTAGACGCGCTGCCTTACCGGGAAATCGCCAAAGCGCTCAAGGCGCCGCGTGAGCGACTTAAGCTGGCGCTGGAGCAGGGGCTGCGGGTCACGGCGTTGGACGGACTGTTCTGGTTCGGCATACAGCGCATTGCCGCCGAGGTGCGCAGACTAAGAAAAACCGGCATGGCGATCGTGACGGCGGAAACGGAGATCTTCGACACCCTGACCGGCACCACGCGCAAGGTTCCGGTATACCGCCTGGCCGAGAGTTGATGACCGATAGTCGGCGGTTCAGCTTATGAAGCGCGATTCCCGCCGGGCTCCTCTACGGTTCTTTTTTACCCGCATCTCCTTGCCGCTCAGCAAGAAAACCGACGTGACATATTCCTAAAATCTGACCTGTGTTCGTTCTGCCGTAGCACAACGCAAACGACGGGCCACCGCCGATAGCCGGTGCCACGATGGTGTTTCCGGTTGGCGGCGCCGTTTGCCGCCCACCTTTGGCTAACATCGACGAGGGTTTGAAGGAGAAGAGTATGTTGAAACGTTTCGCACTGTTGTGCTGGTGCCTGATCGGCGCCAATGCGCTGGCGGCGGGCCCCAACGCCAATATCAAGTATTACGGCTATGACTGGCTGGACTTTTATGAAACCGCCACGCCGTCTTTCAGCGCCACAGAGGCGCTTAAGGCGATTACCGGCACCGGCTTCAGTATGACCAATCTGAATGTGGTGCACACGTTGGCAAGTCTCAATCTGCCCGTTTGCGCCGGGGGGACTTGCGCCGTGAACATTCAGGCTGGTTCGGGGGCGGTATCGGGCTCGCCGTTTATCGATATCTGCCCTGGGGCGGTCTCGAACAGCAACTGCCAGGCCGCAGGTTCCTGGAACGCCATCTGGACGGTGGTCAAGAAGATCGCCGAAGCCAAATATAAGCCCGGCGCCATTTATTTTATCGATGAGCCGTTCGACGTTCCTGCCTTACAGACCGGGGGAAAATATGACGCTTACCAATACTCCAGCTATGTTTGCACCCTGCGACAGGCCATGCAGGAGTACGGGGTCGCGATCCCCGTCTACACCATCTTGTCCTACCGACATGCCAACAACGCCGAATGGATCCGTGAAATACAGCAGGGCGCGCCCGCGACCGCGTGTCCGGCCAATGTAAAAAGCACGCCAGATTGGGTTGGGGTGGATAACTACAACTGGTCGGTGGCGGATATGTGGAGTACCTACAATCGCCTGGCGCCGATAAGCGCAGCCGGACAAAAGTGGGTGTTGGTACCGCCTTCTACGGCATCGTTAGGAATGAACGACCAGCAACTGCATGCGCAAATTCAACTGTATTGGGATTTTATTAATCAATATCCGACTGCGCCCGTGGTTTACATCATGAACTGGCGGTTTGATCGCGCGGTCACCGAGAATCGCGCGGCCTTCCCCGAATCGACCGCCTTATTGTCTTTCATGGCGAACACGCTGCTCACCCAACCTTAAGCGTGCAAAAAGGAGGTTCGCCATCAGGAACCTCCTTATGGATTGCACGGCTTACCGATAGGCTTCATTGCGCGCGATCGCGTATTTGCCGCTGCCCAGCAGCAGGATGGCGAGCCCACCCATAAAGAACACCAGCTCGTTTTCAATGCCCCAGGCGCCGACGTCGGTGACGCTGAACACCTTGCCGGTGCCCACCATCAAAAACGCCACCACCAGCGTAAAGGCGTAAACCAGCGCGGCGGGGCGGGTGAACAGCCCCAAAATGATCAGTATCGGCGCCAGGATCTCCCCCACATACACGCCGTAGGCGATGAAGGCGGGCAGCCCGTGATCCTGCAACGCACCGGCGATCCAACCGACGCCGTGCTGAATCTTCGCCACGCCGTGAAACAGCATCAGCCCGCCGAAGGTCAGCCTGAGCGCCAACTTGCCGGCGTCCGGGCGATCAAAAAGGCGCGTGAATGCCGCATTCAATGACTTAACCATGGCCCTTCCTCCTGAATAGGAATGATTTTTAATCAATATATCTGCAAGATAAATACAAAAGATGTCCTGGATCAGTAAAACGGCGGGCTTTACGCTGAATCACCGGGTGAGGTTTAGCGGACGCTTCGCACGGCAACGCAGGCTGTCCCCGCAACCCAAATCGCGGTAAAATGCAGCAGTTCACCTTATCGCACGTCATCAGGCCGTCGTACTCGCTATGAAAATGCGCAAACCGCGCCGTCCGCCCGGGCGGTGGATCTATTACATCCTGCATGAAGACATGCTGTGGCCCTGCCCGGTCAAATGGGAGTGGGAGAGCGGCTATAACGCCTGGCTGCCGTTTTACTATTCCCCCACGCTGGAATTTGTCGCTGGCAACCCCGCCCGCGCCACCAAGGTCAGCAGCGGCCGGCGCTAAGCGTGCTGCCCGCCTTGCCGCCCGGCATCCGCTCACCTAAGATCATTGCATTACCCACAGGTTTCCGGGAGCGTCCATGTCTACTCTGTTTCGCACGTCTCTTTGCGGCGCGGCGGCGTTGCTGCTGCTTGCGGGTTGTCAGCAGACGGCGCATCAACCGGCGCCGCCGCTGCAGGCGCAATTGGATCACATCGCTCTGATGCTGGCCGGCGGGCATTTCCTGCGCGTGGACTGCGGGCGCAGCGACGTGCCGGACGACGTGAAATTGCAACGCACTGCGATGCGTGCAGCGCAGCGCCGCGGCTGGGATACGCATGCGGCAGGGTATCGGCAGTTGCCGGCGCTCACCCAGGCGCGTTACCTGACCCTGCAACAGGGTGATCAGCTGCTGACGGACAAATGCGCCACGCTCAGCCGCAGCACCGCGCGCTTTATTGCGGCGGCGCAGGCCGAGCAGGAAGACTACATGGAGTAGCGCTACGGTGTGCCTGTCGGGCGCTCGCCACGGGCGCCCAAAAATTCTTTGCAGGATAACGATTTATCGCTCATCATTTGAAATGATGTTTCACTTTTATCCATCGAGCCCACCTTGAACCTGTATGCCGCACTGCGTCAGCGCGTGGAAAATACGCCTTGGTACGCCAAACGGAAAAGCTACCGCGTGCTGTTCTGGCGCGAAATCACGCCGCTGGCGGTGCCGATCTTTCTGGAGAACGCCTGCGTTCTGTTGATGGGGGTGCTGAGCACCTTTCTGGTGAGTTGGCTCGGTAAAGAGGCGATGGCCGGGGTGGGGCTGGCGGACAGCTTCAACATGGTGATCATCGCCTTTTTCGCCGCGGTGGATCTCGGCACCACCGTGGTGGTGGCCTTCAGCCTCGGCAAGCGGGATCGCCGGCGCGCGCGGGCGGCGGCGCGTCAGTCGCTGGTCCTGATGACCGGTGTGGCGTTGCTGTTGGCGGCGGGCATTCATCTGGCGGGTGAGCCTATCATTGATGTGATCGCCGGTGCGGCCTCGCCGGAAGTGAAAGCGCTGGCGCTCTCTTACCTGCAAACCACGGTGTGGAGCTACCCGGCGGCGGCGATTGCGCTGATTGGCAGCGGCGCGTTGCGCGGCGCGGGCAACACCAAGATCCCGCTGCTGATCAATGGCGGCATGAATATCCTCAATATCATCATCAGCAGCATCCTGATTTACGGCATGCTGGGCTGGCATGGCCTGGGGTTCGTCGGCGCCGGGCTGGGGCTGACGATTTCCCGCTATATCGGCGCCATTGCCATCCTCTATGTGCTGGCGATCGGTTTTAATCCGGCGCTGCACATCACGCTGAAAAGCTATTTCACGCCGCTGAAGATGAGCATCCTGTGGGAAGTGCTGGGGATCGGCATTCCCGCCAGCGTCGAATCGGTGCTGTTCAACGGCGGCAAACTGTTGACGCAGATGTTCGTCGCCGGCATGGGCACCAACGTGATCGCCGGTAACTTCATCGCTTTCTCCATCGCTTCCTTGATCAACTTGCCGGGCAACGCGCTGGGGTCGGCTTCGACCATTATCGTCGGCCGGCGGCTCGGCAAAGGCGAGATCGGTCAGGCGGAACGGCAGCTGCGCCATATTTTCTGGCTGTCTACCCTTGGGTTGACCGCTATCGCCTGGGGCACGGCGCCGTTGGCCGGGGTATTCGCCGCGTTTTATACCTCGCAGGATGACGTGAAAACGGTGGTGGAAACCCTGATTTGGCTCAACGCCGCCTTTATGCCGATCTGGGCCGCTTCCTGGGTGTTGCCCGCCGGGCTGAAAGGCGCGCGCGACGCCCGCTTTGCCATGTGGGTGACGATGCTCGGCATGTGGGGCTGCCGCGTGGTGGCGGGCTACGCGCTGGGTATCGAACTGGGCATGGGCGTGGTGGGGGTCTGGTTGGGGATGTTCCTCGATTGGGCGGTGCGCGGCGCCTTGTTCTACTGGCGCATGGTCAGCGGACGCTGGCTGTGGAAATATCCGCGGGCCAAACGCCGGGAGGCCGGGTAACCGGCCGCGGGGCACCGGCGAGGTGGACTCAGTATAAAAGCGTCATCGCGCTGAAGAACAACAGCGTCAAGGCGATGATGATGAGGTTTTGCGTGGCTTTGCGCACCAGTTTACTGGCGCTCAGGCGGCTGTCGATGACGTAGAGCAGCGGCACCATCAGCAGCACGTAGGCGAACATCAGCATGGCGGTAAAGGGTTGCAGGTTCATTCTCGCCCCTCCTGTGCGCCATCATGGCCGACCAGGTGCACCAGCACGGCCTTCGGCAGATGGGGCAACGCAATAAAGGGCGGGGTGGCTGGGGAGTCCGCCGCGAACGGCAGACCGGCGCGCCGCGTCCTCACCGCCGCTTGCAGAATTTTCTTTCGATGCTTCCGAGTATGGTCGACCATGCGCCTCCGAATAAGGCCGCCGGCAGGCGGCCGATCGCTGTATTGCAAGGATTACAGGCCGCTGCCGGGGCCATGCATTCATAATATTGCGAATGATAACCATTATCAATGGTGGGGGTGAAAAAATTAAGGGTATTGCAAGGTGGCATCGGGCGGTGGCGTAAAAAGAAAAAGCACGCCTTGCGGCGTGCTTTGCGGGGTACTAACGGCGGTAGTTACTTCTGATCGGGCAGAGCGTAAGCGACCACGTAGTCGCCCAGCTTGGTGCCGAAGGAACCGTGGCCGCCGGCGTAGATCAGCACGTACTGCTTGCCATTGACCTCATAGGTCATCGGCGTCGCCTGGCCGCCGGCCGGCAAGCGCGCTTCCCACAGTTTTTCACCGTTGGTCACGCTGAAGGCGCGCAGGTAGTTGTCTGCGGTGGCGCCGATGAAGAACACGTTACCGGCGGTGGTCACCGGGCCGCCCAGCATTGGCATGCCCATTTTGAACGGCAGCGGCAACGGTGAGCTGTCGCGCACGGTGCCGATGCGTTTTTTCCACACGATGTCGTTGGTTTTCAGATCCACGGCGGAAATGTAACCCCAGGCCGGCTGTTTGCATGGCAGACCAAACGGTGACAGGAACGGGTTCAGGGTGACGCCGAACGGCACGCCATACTGCGGCTGTACGCCGGATTCGGTGCCGCTGCCGCCTTTGTCGCCTTCCGGCGGCTCAATCGGGTTGCCTGGGCCGCGCGGGATCAGTTTGGAGACGAACGGCAGCGCGATCGGGTTGGCGATGGCGATTTCGCGATCGGTATCGACGGCCAGGCCGCCCCACTCGAACATGCCCAGGTTGCCCGGGAACACCAGCGTGCCCTGCTCGGATGGCGGGGTGAAGGTGCCTTCGTAGCGCAGGCTGTGGAACATCACGCGGCAGACCAGCTGATCATAGATGGTCGCGCCCCACATGTCGGCGCCGGTCAGTTTCTTCTCAGGACGGAAGGTCAGCTCGGAGAACGGCTGGGTCGGTGACAGGCGATCGCCTTTGGCCGGGCCCTGCGGTACCGGTTTCTCCGGCGCCGGCACCACCAGTTCGCCGTTGGTGCGGTTCAGCACGAAGATGTTGCCGGTTTTGGTCGGCACGTAGATGACCGGCACTTTTTTACCGCTCTTGTCGGTAATGTCCGCCAGGGTCGGCTGCGCCGGCACGTCCATATCCCACAGGTCGTGGTGGACGGTCTGATAGAACCAGGCCAGTTTGCCGGTGGAGGCGTTCAGCGCCAACAGGCCGCTGGCGTAGCGTTCCATTTCCGGGGTGCGATCGCCGCCCCAGATGTCCGGAGTGGAAACGCCCATCGGCAGGTAAACGATATCCAGCTTGGCGTCATAGGCGGCAGGCGCCCAGGAGTTAGGCGAGTTCGGCACGAAGTGGTGCTCGTCCGCCGGGATGGCGTTCGGATCTTTCGCGCCCGGATCGAAGGCCCACAGCAGCTTGCCGCTGTTGACGTCGAAGCCGCGGATCACGCCGGAAGGCTCGCGGTTGGAGTAGTTGTCGGTCACGGCACCGGCGACGACGATCACTTTATCGGTGATCACCGGCGGCGAGGTCGGCTCGTAGTGGCCCGGCGTCGCATACGGCATATTGCTCTGCAGGTTCAGCTCACCGTTGTTGGCGAAGTCCGGGCAGGGTTTACCGGTTTCGGCGTCCAGTGCGAACAGACGGCCGTCGTTGACCGGCAGAATGATGCGGCGTGCGCACATCGCCGGTGCGGCATCGCCGGCGGCGCCCGCGGCTGCAGCGGTTTCGTGGTAAGACACGCCGCGGCAGGTGATGTGCTGGAAGGTCGGGTTGTACTTCAGCTGCGGATCAAATTTCCACTTTTCTTTACCGGTGGCGGCATCCAGCGCAAACAGCTTCTGGTGCGGCGTACACATGTAAAGGGTATCGCGGATTTTGATCGGCGTGACTTCGTTGGTGATCTCACCCGGATCGTTGGCGGTCTTCAGATCGCCGGTCTGGAAGCGCCAGGCTTCTTGCAACTGGCCAACGTTTTTGTCGTTGATCTGGCTCAGCGGCGAGTAACGGGTGCCTTCCTGGGTGCGGCCATAGGCCGGCCAGTCGGACCCGGTGGCGTCTTTCGGCTGTACCTGAGCGGCGTCGAGCGTGCCGTTGATCTCTTGCGGATCGTTGAATACGGCATAGGCCAGCGCGATGACGGTGATCGCCAGCGCCGCGCTCAGCGCGCCGTAGGCGAACTTGCCGTTGGCCACCAGCTTACGGTAGATAAACGGCAGCACCAGCCACAGACCGAAGAAGAAGGTGACGTCCAGGCGCGGCGTCAGCGCCCAGAAGTCCGGGCCCACTTCCCACAGGGCCCAAATGGTGGTGCCCAGCAGGAATACCGCGTACAGCAGCAGCGCGGTGGCGCGGCGGCGGAACAGCAGCCAGGAGGTCGCCAGCAGCACCAGCCCGGCGATGATGTAATACAGCGAACCGCCCAACTTGGCCAGCCAGATGCCGCCGCCGAGCAGATAAAGCCCGCTCAGCGCGGCAAACAGCGCCGTTATGACGATAAGCGGCGATAGTGACGCTTTATTTTGCATAGCAATACCCTTACCAAAAATGAAAGTCCCCGATTTAGAGATTAAGCCAAATCGGAAAAAACACGCGGTTTCTCCCTACTATTTCAGCGAGAAGCCGCTAGGGTGACGTAAAACCCATCCCGTTTTTTAACCTTAAGGTGCTTTGCCTTATTCAAAGCGATAAGACAAGGTGGCGCCGCCACCCCAGTTGCGCCCCGGCGCCGGCTCGAAATAGCGGCCGTTGCCTTCGTTGACGATCACCGAACCGACGTATCGGCGATCGAAAACATTGTCCACCCGGCTGAACACGTCCAGCGCCCAGCGGTCCCAGGTAAAGCGATAGCCGGCGTTTACGCCGGCCACGGTGTAAGCGGGGGCCTGCGCGCTGTTGGCGTCATTGGCCTGAATGTCGCTCATGTAGCGCAGTTCCGCGCCGGCGTGCCAGCCTTCCGGCGGCGCAAACGCCAGCGAGGCGTAGCCCATGTTGCGGGCGATGCCCGGCAGGCGATTGCCGGCGGGGGTGCAGCCGGCTTTGCCGCACATTTCGCTGCGGTAGGTGGCGTCCAGCAGCGTCCAGGCCATATGCAGCCGCCAGTCCAGCGCAAACTCCTGATCCAGCGCCAGCTCCAGGCCGCGCCGCCGGGTTTTGCCGGCGTTGGCGTAGCTGGTGCGTCCGCCGCTGCTTTCCGCCACCACCAGCTCGTTGTCGGTATCGGTCTGGAACAGCGCAGCGCTCACCAGGCCGTTGCCGAGGCGCAGTTTGCTGCCCAGTTCGACGGTGTCGCTGGTGGATGGCTGCAGGCCGATATTAAGGCCCGTCTGGCCGTCGGGGCGGTAGGAGAGTTCGTTGATGGTCGGGGTTTCAAAGCCGCGGCCGGCGGAGAGATAAACGTTCCACGCCGGGTTGATCTTGTAGTTGAGCGAGCCCATCGGCAGCCACTGGTGGTAGCGTTTGCTGCCGCTGTCGTCGCCGTTGCGCGGCGTGATGTAGTAATCGGTCGAGTCGAAGCTGACCGTGCTGTAGCGCAGGCCGGCGTCCAGCGTCCAGTGTGGCGTCAGTTGCCAGGAGGTTTGCAGGTAAGGATCCAGGTTCCAGATGCGGTTCTTCTCGTTGCGCCGCTGGTCGCCTTTCTCGCCGTAGTCCACTGTGCCGTCTCGCAGAATAAAGTTTTCGAACCCCTGGCGGCGTTCGGTCATGGTTTCATAATCCAGACCGCCGATCAGTGTTACCGGTAACGATGCGAGAGTATCCTCATGCTTCCAGCGAGTGTCAATGCCCTGATATTTTCTTTCCAGCACGATCACCCCGCCGGCGTGGGTGGGGTTGAGCTGCGGCCCCATCGGGATCGATTGGTACTGCGTGGTGTGGCGTTCGCCGTGGTAAGCGGTCAGCGTCAGTTCGTCGCGCTCGCTCATCTGGCGCTGATAGCGCAGGCCGGCCTGGGTTTGATCGAGCGATTTGCGGGTGTTGTATTGATCCGCGCGCGGCGCCTGGCGTGGGTTTTCCTTCCATTCCGCTTCGGTCAGGCCGCCCGGATCGCCGGCATCGATTGAGACGCTGTTGAACATCAGCGTCAGGGTGCTGACGTCGTCCAGCCGCACGCCGAGCTTGCCGTTGCCGAGGTTTTTCCGCGCGGCGCTGTGATCGCGGTAGCCCTGAGTGGTGAAGCGGGTGCCCGAAATGGCGTAGTTGACGTCGCCGGCCTGGGTGCCGTCGCCGGTGGCGCCGGTCGCTTTCACCCCGTAGCGCCAGGTGTTGTCGCTGCCGAAATAGCCGCCGGCCTCCAGCGTCGGCGGCTGGGTGCCGGTAATCGTATCAACATTGATCACCCCGCCCGAGGCGTTGCCGTACAGCGCGGAATAGGGGCCGCGCAGCACCTCGATGCGTTCGACGGAATTGATGTCGATGTTGGAGGTTTGTCCCTGGCCGTCGGGCATGGTGGCGGGAATGCCGTCGACGTACATGCGCACGCCGCGCACGCCGAACATCGAACGGCTGCCGAACCCGCGTATCGACAGCTGCAGATCCTGCGCATAGTTTTGCCGGTTTTGAAGCTGCAGGCCCGGCACGCTGCCGAGGTTTTCCGACAGGTTAATCTGCGGGGCGGCGTTGCGCAGGTCCTGGCCGTCGATCACGCTGACGGACACCGGCGATCCCAGCTCGGTCAATCCGGTGGGTTGCGCCATCACCACCAGGGTGTCGCTTTTCTCTTTATTATTTTCTGCCGCCAGCGCCTGGCTGGCAAACATGGGATGTAGCAATAGCATTGCAGCCGGGGTCAGCACGGCGCTTTTCTTATTGGTCATGGGATAAATCTGCCACTGGTATTGAAAGGGAATCGCAGGTCGATTCAGAGTTAGCCATCTGTCGCTCCATCTACATGACGCTAAACGAAAAGGGTAAGGCATCCTGACATCAGTATAGAGTATCTCGGGCAGGAACGTTCCCGCAAAAACTCCGCTCCCAGCGACGGTTAACGGATTCATGAGCCTGGCTCATAAGCCCAAGCGTATTTCGCCCCATAGTCATGGCGGCAGTCGCGTTTTACAGTCACCACACCGGAGCGGCTCCGCGTCAGGCGGGGCCGGTATCAATCAGCGGGAGAGTGAAGATGCAAACACGCAAGTTGGGGCGCGAAGGACTGGAAGTATCGGCGTTGGGCCTGGGCTGCATGGGGCTGAGCTTTGGTTACGGCCCGGCGATGTAAAAACCGGGCAGATGTACCGAGATGGGCCGCATAGAGACAATCCCTTTTAACCGCAGAAAGATGCCTAAAGGTAGCAAACGCCAGGCAGGGCCCCCGCAGGCGCGGGGGCCCCTCACATCAGGCATCCACGCCGCCAAGGCACAGGTATTTGATCTCGAGATAGTCCTCGATACCGTATTTTGAGCCTTCGCGGCCCAAACCGGAGTGTTTCATGCCGCCGAACGGCGCCACCTCGGTGGAAATCAGCCCTTCGTTGATGCCGACGATACCGTACTCCAGCGCTTCGGCCACGCGCATCACCCGGCCGATGTCGCGGCTGTAGAAGTAAGCGGCCAGGCCGAACGGCGTGTCGTTGGCCATCTCGACGGCGTCGGCCTCCTGGCTGAAGCGGATCAGGGGCGCCACCGGGCCGAAGGTTTCCTCGCGGAAGATTTTTGCCGTGCGCGGCACGTCGGTCAGGATGGTCGGGGTGAAGAAATTGCCGCCCAGCGCGTCAGGCTTGCCGCCCAGCAGCACCGAGGCGCCGTGCTCGACGGCGTCGGCGATATGCTCGCGCACTTTCTCCACCGCGTCCGGGTTAATCAACGGGCCGATGGTGACGCCGTCATCCAGGCCGTTGCCGACTTTCAGCTTGGCGACGGCGGCTTTCAGTTTGGCGGCGAAGGCGTCGTACACGCCGTCCTGCACCAGAAAACGGTTGGTGCAGACGCAGGTCTGGCCGGCATTGCGGTATTTCGAGGCGACCGCGCCGGCCACGGCGGCGTCCAGATCGGCGTCGTCGAACACGATAAACGGCGCGTTGCCGCCCAGCTCCATGCTGGTTTTCTTGATGGTGGGCGCACACTGGGCCAGCAGCTGCGCGCCGACTTCGGTGCTGCCGGTGAAGGAGAGTTTACGCACGTCCGGGTTGGCGGTGAGCTCGCCGCCGATGCCTTTGCTGGGGCCGGTGATCACGTTGCACACCCCGGCGGGCAGCCCGGCGCGCTCCGCCAGCACGGCGATCGCCAGCGCCGAGAACGGGGTCTGGCTGGCGGGGCGGATCACCCCGGTACAGCCCGCCGCCCAGCCGGGGCCGGCTTTGCGGGTGATCATCGCCGCCGGGAAGTTCCACGGGGTGATGGCGGCGAACACGCCGATCGGCTCTTTCTGCACGATGATGCGGCGGCCCGTCTGGGGCTGCGGAATGGTGTCGCCGTAGACCCGCTTGCCTTCCTCGGCGAACCATTCGATAAAGGAGGCGGCATAGGCGATCTCACCGCGGCTTTCAGCCAGCGGTTTACCCTGTTCCGCCGTCATGATGCGCGCCAGATCTTCCTGATTTTCCATCATCAGCTCAAACAGCCGCCGCAGTTTGCCGGCGCGCTCTTTGGCGGTCAGCGCACGCCAGGCGGGCAGCGCCTTCTTGGCGGCGGCGATGGCGCGCGCGGTTTCTTCGGCGCCGAAGGCCGGCACATGGCCAACCAACTCGCCGTTGGCGGGGTTATGGATGGCGATCGCGTGGCCTGCTTTGGCCGGCAACCATTGCCCGTCGATGTAATTGGCCTCGCGGAACAGCGTGGGGTCCTTGAGGGTAGCGCAGATGCTGGTGCTCATGAGTCTCTTCCTTTTTGCTGAGTTCAACAGAGTGGTCTATCCCATACGGCTACCCTTTACCCTAGCAAATTTTGCCGCCGCCGTTTGCCCGCGCGGCAACAGGATGATCGTTTTCTTTATGCGCACCTTCTGTACAAAAAATATCCTCCGCCGGGCCGATACTGAAAGAGCAGGCATATGACCCTTTTCGATGTAATTAAAAGGAGTGTGCGAATGATGAAATCAGTGGACAGACATCTCGCGGCCTACGGCAGCGAAATGGATTTTTTGGCGTCGAGCATCGCTCTGATGGAATGGCAAGGGCGGCAGATTGACGCCGGGCAGGTGGCCGGCAATATGTCGGAGCAGCAAAGCCGCCTGTTCTTTGCGCGGTTGAATTATTTTCGTCAGCTTTATCAGGCCGCATCGGCGGCCGAACACAGCCTGTAATTTCCGATCCAGCCCCGCCGCAGCGGGGCTTTTCATTTCAGCGCTGCCACACCCCGGTCGCCAGCGTCGCCGGCGAATACTCCAGATTGCGCCCCCGCCACGGCAACGCTGCCGTAAAACGCCAGGCGCGACGAACGTCAAACCGCCAATAGCGTTCTGCGCCTTCAACGGCGGGATGCCCCTCCGCTTGCCAGAGGATTTGCGTTTCCCCCTGCAGATGCAGCACGTCGCCGCGTTCAAAATCGATGAACAGCAGCGCCGCCCGCGGTTCGGCCAGCAGATTGCCCAGCGTGTTCATATAGCGGTTGCCGCGAAAGTCCGGCATCCACAGCGTGTCACCTTCCAGGTGGATAAAGCCGGGGCGGCCGCCGCGATGAGAAATATCGACGCCGCCCTGCGTCAGTGCCAGGTGCGCGCAGCTGGCAACGAAGCTGGTATCCGCGGCGCGGATCAGCGCCTGTGCCGCCGCATCCAGCGAGGCTAAATGCTCAACCGGCTGTGGCCGACTGTCCACCGGGTAGAGTTCGCGGCGCTGAATGTACTGCGGGCAGTTACCGAAGCTTTGTTGAACGACGATCTCCACCCGGTTTTTGTCGGTGCGGCCGACGGTGCCGTTGGCGCGGTTGCGCCGCCGGTTGCTGAAATCCAGCCCGAGCGCGCCGATCGGTTTGCCGGGCAGCAACAGCGCCTGGGCGGGATCGTCGCTGCGACGCGGCGCGCTGATGCGTAAATGCGTGTCGTCCGGCGCGCGTAAAAATCCGGGCGGGCCGGTGAACAGGGTAGCGATCGGCCAGCCTTGTTCATCCAGCGTGGCGACGAACAGGTAGGGCAGCGCGGCGAAAAACGCGCGGTGCTGATCCGGCATCGCGGGATAGATGCCGCCGCCTACGCCGCCAAACCCGGCCAGTGTCTGCGCGCGCAGCTCGTCGGGATGGAACAGTTGCGGGATCATGGCGTCAGCTCCCCGCCGGCGCCGGCAGGGCCGGCATGGCGAAGAAACCGGGAAGCGCCGCGATGCGCGCCGTCCAGCGGCGTATCGCAGGGTAAGGCGCCAGCGAAATGCCGCCTTCGGCCGCGACCGCCACGTAGCTGTGGCAGGCCAGATCGGCGATGGTCGGGTGTTCGGTGGCCAGGTAGTCGCGCTCGCTCAGGTGCTGTTCCATCTGCGGCAGGAAACGATCGCTGATCGCCCGCGCCGCCTGATAATCCTCCGGCACGGCGAATTGGGCGATCAGTCGGCAAGAGGCCGGGCCGTAGCGAACTTCACCGGCGGCTTTGGAAAGCCAGGCTTGCACTCGCGCCGCCGCGGCCGGCTGTTCCGGCAGCCAGTGGCTGTCCGGCGCATAGCGTTTCACCAGATAGACCAGAATGGCGTTGCTGTCGGCCAGCGTCAGATCGCCGTCCTGCAAGACCGGGATCTGGCCTAACGGGTTGAGCCGGCGAAAGGCTGCGCTCTGCCGCACCTCCGCCGAGGCTTCGACCCATTCATAGGGCAGCGCCAGCATGCGCAGCAGCAACGCTACGCGGTGAACGTGGCCGGAAAGCGGGGTGCCGTAGAGAGTGATGGCGGACATGGCGTTTCTCCTCAGTGCTTTTTGTCAGCATACTCTTGCGCTGAGTGAGCGGAATACGGCAATGTGGAAATTGATAATTTCACTTTTCGGAAGAATCTATGGATCGGCTAGACGAGTTGGCCATCTTCGTGGCGGTGGTGCAGCAGGGCAGCCTGGCGGCGGCCGGGCGCAAACTGCGGCGTTCGGCGCCGGCGATCACCCGGGCGATCGCCGCACTGGAACAGCGTTTTGGCACCCGGCTGGTGGAGCGCACCACCCGACGGCTGGCCCCCACCGAAGCGGGTATGCGGCTGTTGGAACGCGCGCAACAGCTGCTGCAGGATTATCAGGCGGTGGTGCAGGATACCGCAGAAGCGCAGCTGAGCGGCTTGCTGCGCGTTACCTCGCCGGTGCAGTTCGGCCGCCGGTACGTGGCGCCGGTGGTGATGGCATTTCTCGATGACTACCCGCAGATGCAGATCGAAATGGTGTTGAACGATCGCAATCTCGATCTGATTGACGAAGGGTTGGATATCGCGGTGCGCATCGGTCATCTGCAGGACTCTTCCCGCGTGGCGCGGCGGCTGGGGCAGGTCAGCCGGATGACGGTCGCCAGCCCGGATTACCTGGCGCGCTGCGGCGAGCCGCGATCGCCGGCGCAGCTGGCGGAGCACGCCACCATCGTCGGCACCCAGCGGCCGTCGCTGCGCGAATGGCGCTTCGGCCCGCAGGAAAACGGCGAACGGGTGCGATTGGCTCCCCGACTGTTGCTCAACGACGTGGAAGCGCAACTGCTGGCGGTGCGCGCCGGCAAGGGCATCGCCCGGTTGCTCTCTTATCAGGTAGCGGACGATTTGGCCGCCGGTACGCTGGTGCGGCTGTTGACGGATCATGAGCCGTTGCCAATGCCGGTACAGCTGGTGGCGCAGCAGGCGCAACGCATGCCGCTGAAGGTGCGCGCCTTTTGGGATTATGCATTTGAACGGCTCAGCGCCTTGCCGCAAATTCAGCCGGACGGGCGGGGGAAATAAACGCAAAAAGTTTCATGGGTTAAACTTTTTCATTATTCTGCAGGTTTTATTTTACCGGGCGCGCATTGCTGGTGCGCCCGTCTTGACAATAATTTTGGCGGTGCTAATAGTTAATTTACATCTTAAATAATAAACGAAGTTTAATATATGAAACCACTTGCGGGGAGTTATGACAACGGCGCCACGGTGGATAATGAAGCGGCTATTTTGACTTCATTTCAAACTCGCAGCGCGTCTGTTTATAAACAGACGCGCCATGAAAATAATATTGCTTATGGCAACGGCGAACGCGAAACATTTGATTGGCTCTATTCTGCAAAGCAGCACCAGGGGACGTTAATTTTTATTCACGGCGGCTATTGGCAATTCTGCGATAAGGCGGATTTTGCCTTTATCGCCGCCGAACCGTTGGCGTTGGGTTTTGACGTGGTGCTGGTGGAATATGCGCTCGCGCCGGCGGTGGATCTTGACGAAATATGCCGACAGATCGGGGTGGCGTTGAATGCCATTCAGCGCCGCCTGCCGCCGCACTATGCCCATCCGGTTTATCTGTGCGGCCATTCCGCCGGCGGGCATCTGGCGGCGTTCTGGCAGCAGCATGCGTTGGTGGATGCCGTCTTTCCCATCAGCGGTCTGTTCGAGCTGGCACCGCTGCAACAAAGCTATGTCAATCGGGCGCTGCAGCTGAGCGCGCGGCAAATTGAAACGCTCAGCCCGGCGCGCCGCCTGCCGACGCGCGGCAAGCCGCTTACGCTGTATTACGGCGCATTGGAGCTGCCGGAACTGAGAGGTCAGTCGCAACACTATCATGCGGCGCTGCGCCAACGCGGGCTGCCGGCCGACCTGGTCGCGGTGCCCGGCGCCAATCATTTTACCATTCTGGATGCGTTGTTCGCCGCCGATGGCGCGCTGCTTCGCCAACTTAACCACCACGGGAACCACTGACATGCGCGAGATCGTAGAAACCGGGCTGCCGGAGATCGGCCAGCCTTTTTCCTGGGCCACCCGGGGCGGCGGCATGCTGTTTACCGCTCACGGCCCGGTGCGGGCGGACGGCAGCATCGACACCGGCGCACCGGAGCGACAGATTACGTTGACCTTCGATAATCTGGCGCAGACGCTGAAGGCGGCGGGCAGCCACAGCGATAAGGTTCTGCAGGTGATCGTGTATCTCACCGACGTCAATGACGTTAAATTACTCGATGATATTTACCGGAAATACTTTAATTATCCTTATCCCAATCGCTCCACGGTCATTGTCGAAAAATTGGTGGTGCCGGGAATGAAAATAGAAATTACCGTCAGCGCCATCGCCTGATTTAATTTCTTCTTAAGTCAGTCTTAATATTAATTCAATGACGAGTTAAGGATGAGTCATGTTTAAACAGATTACACCTTCCGCCGCCGACCCTATTATGTCGCTGATGGAAGCCTATTTGCAGGATCCCAATCCGAAAAAAGTGAATTTAGGCATTGGGCTTTATTACGACCGACAGGGGAATATTCCGCTGATGCAGGCGGTTGCGGCCGCCGAGCAGCGGTTGCTGGCGCTGCGTCGCCCGCACGGTTATCCGCCGATCGAAGGTTCGCCGCAGTTCGCTCGCCAGGTGCAGACGCTGCTGTTCGGTGAACAACAGGCGGCCGAGATCGCCACGGTGCAGACCGTCGGCGGCTCCGGCGCGTTGAAGCTGGCGGCGGATTTTTTGCGCCACTTTCTGGCGCGCGGTGAAATTTGGGTGTCCGATCCCACCTGGGCCAATCACTGGGCGATTTTCGAAGGCGCCGGGCTGCGGGTGAATACCTATCCCTACTTTGATGAAGCGGCGGGCGGCCTGCGTTTCGCCGCTATGCTCGACGCGTTGGACAGTCTGCCGCCCGGCAGCGTAGTCCTGCTGCATCCTTGCTGCCATAACCCGACCGGCACCGATCTGACGGCGGAGCAGTGGCGCGCCACGCTCGCCGTGCTGCAGCGGCGTAACCTGCTGCCGCTGTTCGACATCGCCTATCAGGGCTTCGGCGACGGGCTGGAGGAGGACTGCTTTGCACTGCGCGAAGCGCTGAAAACCGATCTGCCGTTTTTGGTCTGCAACTCGTTTTCCAAAAACGTCGCGCTGTACGGCCAGCGTCTGGGCGCGCTGTCGGTGCGCTGCGTCGATGCGGAAAACGCCGTCAACGTCAAAGGGGCGTTAAAAACGCTGATCCGCCGCAGCTATTCCTGCCCGCCGACGCACGGCAGCCAGATCGTGGAAACCCTGCTTGGCGATGCCGAACTCGGCGAGCTTTGGCGCGATGAGCTGGCGGAAATGCGCGTGCGCATCAAGCAAATGCGTGAACAGCTGGCCGCCGGCCTGGCGCAGGGCGGTTCTTCGCTGGATCATCGGCGCATACGCGATCAGCGCGGCATGTTCAGCTATACCGGCCTGAATGAAGCGCAGCTGCAGACTCTGCGACAGCGCTACGCCATCTATCTGGTCTCACCCGGCCGCATGTGCTTGCCGGGGCTCAATCCCGGCAACATTGACTACGTGACCGCCGCCATTCTCGACGTCACCCGTACCGCCTAACTCCGCCCGGGAGCACAGCCATGCCACAGATGAATGATTTTGAGCATATCGCCCGCCGTCAGGGCGGGTTGAACAAGCATCTTACCGCCGGACAGATGTTGATGCTGGCGATCGGCGGCGCCATCGGCACCGGGCTGTTTCTTGGCAGCGCCTACGCCATTCAGATGGCGGGGCCGTCGGTATTGCTGAGCTACCTGATCGGTGGCGTCATTGCGCTGCTGCTGATGGGCAGCCTGGCGGAAATGACCTCCGAACACCCGACGCCCGGCTCGTTCGGCGACTATGCCGAATTCTATCTCGGCCCGCTGTTCGGTTTTCTGGTGCGTTATTCTTACTGGTCTTGCGTGGTGCTGGCGGTGGGCACCGAAGTCACCGCCATCGGCATGTACATGCAGTTCTGGTTCCCGGCGACGCCGACCTGGCCGTGGGTGCTGCTGTTCTCGGCGGCGGTGATCGTTGTTAACGTGATCGGCGTGAAATCGTTCGGCCAGGTGGAATACGCGCTGTCCACCGTCAAAGTGACGGCGATCGTGGCGTTTATTCTGATCGGCATCGGCATTCTGGCGTTCTCGGGCAACCCGGCCTATGGCCTGCGCAACCTGACCGCCGGCGGCTTTATGCCGTTTGGCGTCAAGGGCATGTGGTTCGCGGTGATCGTGTCCATCTTCAGCTACCTGAGCATTGAAATGATCGCGGTGGCCGCCGGCGAGGCGAAGAATCCGGTGATTGCGGTGAAGGCGGCGTTCAAGGGCACCATCGTGCGGCTGTTCATCTTCTACATGCTGTCGATCGCCCTGATGCTGGCCATCGTGCCCTGGCGCCAGTCCGGCACCGGCGAAAGCCCGTTCCTGATGGCGATGAACGTGATCCATCTGCCCGCCGCCGCCGGTATTTTCAACTTTATCGTGCTGGTGGCGGCGCTGTCGGCAATGAACAGCCAGCTGTATATCACCACTCGCATGATGTTCTCGCTGTCGCGCGCCGGGCAGGCGCCGGCGGCGTTGGGGCGCGTCAGCCGGCGCGGTATTCCGGTCAATGCACTGGCGATGTCGTGCATCGGTATCGTGGTGTCTATCGTGCTGAGCCTGGTGGCGCCGAAAACCTCGTTCGCCGCCATGATGTCTATCTCGGTGTATGGCGCCTGCTTTACCTGGCTGATGATTTTCGTCACCCACCTGTTCTTCCGCCGCCGGCATCGGCAGACCCACCTGAAATTTCGCATGTGGGGCTTTCCTTATACCACCTTGCTCGGCGCCGGGCTGATGGCGGCGTTGATGATCTCGACCGCGTTTACCGAATTTTTCCGCATGACGTTGTGGTTCGGTATTCCGTTCACCCTGTTGCTGGTGGTGGCTTATCACTTCCAGAGCCGCCGCGCGGCTGTGCCGTCGCCGCTCAAGGCGCCGGAAGTGAAGTAATGCGGGGGAGGGGCTGAGGCGCGCCTTCAGCCCTTGCGACTACAGCTGGCTTTTCGGGATCAGGTGGTCGCCGAAACTCAGGCGTTGGCGGCCCGGTTCGATTTCGGCCAGCGGCGCCACTTCGTGCAGCGAGGATTTGCAGCGCTGCACCAGATCCTGATACTCGCGGGTGCCGGCGATCTTCCAGGCCAGCTCCTGTTCGGTCAGATCGCGCAGCACGCGCGCCGGGCTGCCGACCACCAGCTTGTTGGCTTCGATCACCGCCGCGGCTTTGACGAACGCCATCGCGCCGACGATGGTGTTCTCGCCGATCTCCGCACCGTCCATCACCACCGCGTTCATGCCCACCATCGCGTTGCGGCGAATGCGGCAGCCATGCAGGATGGCGCCGTGGCCGATATGGCCGTCTTCTTCCACCACCGTGTCCTGCTGCGGGAAGCCGTGCATCACGCAGTTGTCCTGAATGTTGGCGCCGTCGCAGATCACCAGGCGGCCAAAATCGCCGCGCAGGCTGGCGTTCGGGCCGATATACACGTGCTTGCCGACGATCACGTCGCCGATCAGCACCGCGGTCGGGTGCACGTAACTGCTGGGGTCAACGACCGGCGTCAGGCCGTCAATCTGATACACAGGCATAGCGTGAGTTCCTTAATATGTAGGGTCGCGCGGCAGGCCGCCGAAGCGCCGATAGTAGCCGGCGGCCGGCGCGGGCAGGGCGCCGATGGTGGTCTCCGCCAGCGCGCTGACGTACTCCGTCGCGGCGCGATCGACCTGCTGATAGAGATTGATGCACAGATTGCGGGCGATCTGGCCCTCCCATTGGGCGGGCAGCAGCGCGTCCGGCAGCAACGGATCTTTCAACACCACGCGACGGAAGAAGTGAATCAATAATAGCTTAATCTGGAAGCAGCGCAGCGGCGTCAGCGCCGCCGGGTCGACTTCGCGCAGCAGCGCCATCAGCGGCCGGAAGGAGACGATAAACTCGTGATAGCCGGCCGCCACGTCGCTGAGCGACCAACAGTCGGCCACCAGTTTCTGCAGGGTTTGCTCGGAGCGGTTATAGGGGTAATCGGCGCGAAAGTAGATCACCTGCTCGCTGGCGTTCAGTTCGCCGAGCAGCGCCGTCACGTCGGTCTGCGCATGGGTGGGGGCGGCCATCAGATTGTTGGCGATTTGCCCGAACCCGAGCCAGCCCAGCTCTTTTTTCAGCCGCGCGCGCGCGTTTTTTTCGGCGCATTCCAGCAGCAACAGCTCCCACTTGCCGTCCCAAGCGGGCTGCTCGCGCAGATAGATCTTCGATTCGGCGTGGCGGAACTGGCGCATTCCCTGCTCGGTCACGCGGTAGAAGCTGCGGCGGCCGATTTTCTCCACCGCCAGCCAACCTTCTTTTTGCAGGCGGAACACCGAGGTGCGCACGAAACGATCGCCGAAACCGAAGGCCTCCAGCAGCGCGCTCAGGCTGCCGAGCCACACTTCGCCGCCGCGGTGGCTGAGCGCGTCGCCGTACAGCGAAATGATCAGCGAGGTGCCGCTGATCGGCTGCGCGTCGACGGCGTGGCGAATGAACTCATCCAGTTTATGTTCCATATTTTTCCATGGGTTAGCCTTCGATGAGCCACAACATTAACATAATTTGGGGCGGCGTCATCCGTGACGCCGTGCGCCTCAGCGCGGCCGCAGATCGACCACGCGCTGCGCCTTGCCTTCCGAGCGAGGAATATCGCCGCAGTTGGCGATGCTGACGTCGGTGCTGACGCCCACGATCGATTTAATGTGATGGCGCAGCTGGTGGCAGATATCGCAACGCTGTTGATGGCTGAGGCTGAGCGCCGATTCTTTCAGTTCGACACGCACCGCCAGCGTGTCCAGATGCCCACTGCGGCTGACCTGCAGCTGATAGTGCGGCGACAGCTGCTCGAACTGCATGATCTGTTCTTCCACCTGCGACGGGAAGACGTTGACGCCGCGAATGATCAGCATGTCGTCGGAGCGGCCGGTGATCTTGCCCATGCGGCGCATCTGGCGCGCGTCGCCCGGCAGCAGCCGGGTGAGATCGCGAGTGCGGTAGCGGATCACCGGCAGCGCCTCTTTGGTCAGGGTGGTAAACACCAGTTCGCCGTGCTCGCCGTCCGGCAGGGCGACGCCGGTCTCCGGGCAGATGATCTCCGGCAGGAAGTGGTCTTCCCAGATGGTGGGGCCGCCGCCGCTTTCCAGACACTCCATCGCCACGCCCGGCCCCATCACCTCCGACAGGCCATAGATATCCAGCGCCTTGATGCCCATGCGGGATTCGATTTCGTGGCGCAGGGCTTCGGTCCAGGGTTCGGCGCCGAACACGCCGAGCCGCAGCGAACAGCCGCGCGCGTCGCCGCCCATCTTGCGTTCCAGTTCGTCGATCAGCGTCAGGCAATAGGACGGCGTCACCATGATGATGTCGGGTTTGAAGTCGAGGATCAGCTGCGCCTGGCGTTCCGTCTGGCCGCCGGACATCGGGATCACCGTCGCGCCGAGCCGCTCCGCGCCGTAGTGCGCCCCCAGGCCGCCGGTGAACAGGCCGTAGCCGTAGGCGACGTGCACCTTGTCTTTGGCGGTGGCGCCGCCGGCGCGCAGGCAGCGGGCGACGATATCGGCCCAGTTATCGATGTCGCGCTGGGTGTAGCCCACCACCGTCGGGCGGCCGGTGGTGCCCGAGGAGGCGTGGATGCGCACCACCTGCTCCATCGGCACCGCGAAGGTGTCGAACGGGTAGTTGTCGCGCAGATCCTGCTTGGTGGTGTAGGGGAAGCGCGCCAGATCGCTCAGCTGCTTAAGATCGTCGGGGTGTACGCCGGCCTGGTCGAATTTGCGTTTGTACATCGGCACATTGTCGTAGGCGTGGTGCAGCGTCCACTTCAAACGCGCCAACTGCAACGCTTCAATCTCATCGCGCGAGGCGAATTCGATCGTTTCGAGGGGCTGTGGATTTATTGTCATGGTTAGCCTCAGGGGTCAGACACGCTCAATGATCATGGCGATGCCTTGGCCGACGCCGATGCACATGGTGCACAGAGCGTAGCGGCCGGCTCGCCGTTCCAGTTCAAACAGGGCGGCCAGCGCCAGGCGCGCGCCGCTCATGCCCAGCGGGTGCCCCAGAGCGATCGCGCCGCCGTTGGGGTTAACCTGCGGGGCATCGTCCGGCAGGCCAAGCTGGCGCATCACCGCCAACGCCTGGGCGGCGAACGCTTCGTTCAGTTCGATGACGTCCATCTGCGCCAGGCTCAGCCCGGCGATCTCCAGCACCTTGCGGGTGGCCGGCAGCGGACCGATGCCCATCAGGCGCGGCTCCACGCCGCAGGTGGCGGTGGCAAGGATGCGTGCGCGCGGCGTCAGGCCCTGGCGCGCCGCCATCGCTTCGGAGGCGACGATCAGCGCCGCCGCGCCGTCGTTCAGGCCCGAGGCGTTGCCGGCGGTGACGCTGCCGGGCTGACGGAACGGGGTTTTCAGCGCCTGCAGCTGCTCGAAGGTGGTGTCGGCGCGCGGGTGTTCATCCTGGCTGAACAGGGTGACCGCGCCTTTTCTACCGGTGAGGCTGACCGGGGCTATCTCCTGCGCCAGGTGGCCCAGCGCCTGCGCCCGGGCGGCGCGCTGCTGGCTGCGCAGCGCAAAGGCGTCCTGATCGGCGCGGCTGATATTGAACTGCGCCGCGACGTTTTCGGCGGTCTCCGGCATCGAATCGGTGCCGAACTCGGCCTGCATCCGCGGATTGACGAAGCGCCAGCCGAGGGTGGTGTCGTACAGCTGTGCCTGGCGGCTGAAGGCGCTGTCGGCCTTGCCCATCACCAGCGGCGCGCGGGTCATCGATTCCGCGCCGCCGGCCAGCAGCAGCCCGGCGTCGCCGGCCCTGATGCTGCGCGCCGCCATCGCCAGCGCATCCAGGCCCGAACCGCACAGGCGGTTCACCGTAGTGCCGGAAACGCCGACCGGCAATCCGGCCAGCAGCAGCGCCATGCGCGCCAGATTGCGGTTGTCTTCCCCGGCCTGGTTGGCGCAGCCGAGGATCACATCGTCCAGCTGCGCCCAATCCACCTGTGGATAGCGCTCCAGCAGCACGCGCAGCGGCAGGGCGGCGAGGTCGTCGGCGCGCACCTGGGCCAGCGCGCCGCCATAGCGGCCGATCGGGGTGCGCACGCCGTCGCAGATAAATGCCTGATTCATGCCTGATCTCCTAAAATGCTGTGACCGAGGCGGTGCGCGCGGCCACGGAACCAGGCGACGGTTTTGCCCAGTTGGTTAACGATCTCGACGTCGTACAGCCCGGTGGCTTTGCCCTGGTGGCGCACCGCCGCGCTGGCGGTGAGGCGATCGCCGGCCAGCGCCGGGCGGACGAAGTCGATGCTGCAGCCGGAGGCCACCGCCGCCAACCCCTGGCTGTTGCAGGCGTAGGCGAAGGCGGTGTCCGCCAGGCTGAACAGCTGGCCGCCGTGGCAGGTCTGGTGGCCATTGAGCATCTGCGGGCCGACGGTCATGCTGACCTGAGCGTACCCGGCGTCGACGGCGTCGATATGCATCCCCATCGCCTGAGCGCAGGTATCTTGCTGGAACATCTGTTCGGCGCAGCGCTGAGCCAGCGCGCGCGGCGTATTGGCGTTCATCGTTCGGCTCCTGAGAAAGAGGCGGGGGAAGCGTAGCGGCGCAGCAGCGGCATCGGGCGATAGCGCGCTTCGCCGTAATAGCGTTGCAGGTTTTCCAGCGTTGTCAGAATGTGGCACCAGCCGAGTGCGGCGCCCCAGGCCAGCGGGCCGCGCGGATAGTTGACACCGCGCAGCATCGCCAGATCGGTATCTTCGGCGCCGGCGACGCCTTTGTTCACCACGTCGAGCGCTTCGTTGGCCAGCATGGCCAGAGTGCGCATCGTCAGCAGGCCGGGATAATCCGGCAGTTGAATGACCTGCTTGCCGAGGGACTGCAGCAGGCGAATCGCGTTGGCATTGTGTTGCGCGCCGTTTTGCGCCGCGCAGCTGATGGCGATGGCGGAGGCATGCGCATAGTCGGCACAGAGATCGAACAGCACCACGGGCGTTCCACGTTCGTCGGCCAGTTGGCCGGCGGTTTTACCATTGGTTAACATCAGTGTAACGTCGTCGATCGTGAGGTACGGGCTGGTCTGGCCAGGTTGTTTGATCGCCCCCGCATTTTCGATCAACAGTTCCGCCAAATCGGCCAGCGAAGACCAGTCGCCGTGCAGCGTGACGCGTTGCGGCGGCGCGGCCTGCGCCGGCGGCGCAAAGGCGATCATCTCTGCGGCGGGGCGTTGCGCGTCGTAGCGGTAGAAGCCGCGGCCGGATTTGCGGCCGAGATGTCCGGCGGCCACCAGCTCCTGCTGCACCAGTGAGGGGGTGAAGCGCGGATCCTGGTAGAAGGCCTGATACACCGAGTCGGTCACGGCGTAATTGACGTCCTGGCCGATCAGATCGGTCAACTGCAGCGGGCCCATGGCGAAGCCGCCGGCGTCGCGCATGACTGCATCCAGGGTGGCGGCGTCGGCCACCCGTTCCTCCAGCGCGCGCAGGGTTTCGGCGTAGAATGGCCGCGCCACGCGGTTGACGATGAATCCCGGCGTCGAGCGGCACACGACGCTCTGCTTACCCCAGCGCTGCGCCAGGGCCTGCAGCGCGGCGAGGGTCTCGGCCCCGGTTTCCAGACCGCTGACGATCTCCACCAGCTTCATCAGCGGCGCCGGGTTGAAGAAGTGCAGCCCGGCCATGCGCGCCGGGTGTTGCAAGGCGCCGGCGATGGCGGTGATTGACAGCGAGGAGGTATTGCTGGCGAACAGCGCCGTGGGCGAGCAGACCGCTTCCAGATCGCGGAACAGGCTCTGCTTGATCGCCAGATTTTCCGCCACCGCTTCAATCACCAGCGCGCAGTCGGCCAGTTGCTCGAGCGAGTCGGCGCGTTCGAGGCGCGCCAGCAGCGCCTCGGTGGCGTTTGCGTCGGCCTTGCCGCCGTCGACCCGCTGCCGCAGGCGGCGAGCGAGTTCGTCGATCGCGCGCTGGGCGGCGGCGGGCGCGATATCGAACAGCCGTACCGGGTGGCCGGCGGCGGCGGCCACCTGGGCGATGCCGATGCCCATGGTGCCGGCGCCGATCACCGCCACCTGGCCATTAAGAAGGGGCGCGTTCATGGCTATTTCCCGCTGAAATTTGGCGTGCGTTTGGCGAAGAATGCGCTGACGCCTTCGCGATAGTCGTCGCTGCGGCCCCCCAATCGCTGCAGATCGCGTTCCAGATCGAGCTGTTGATCGAGGCTGTTGGTGGCCGAGCTGTAGATGGCTTTCTTGATTAGCCCCAAACCGTAGGTCGGCTGGGTGGCCAGATGGCGCGCCAGCGTTTGCGTGCGGTCGGCCAATTCATCCGCCGGCACCACCTGCCAGATCATGCCCCACTCCAGCGCCTGTTGAGCGCTGATTTTGTCACCCAGCAAGGCCATGCCCATCGCGCGGGCGTGGCCGGCCAGCCGCGGCAGGAACCAACTGCCGCCGGAATCAGGCACCAACCCCAGACGGCAGAACGACTGAATAAAGCCGGCGTTGTCGGCGGCGATGACGATATCGCACGCCAGGGCCAGCGCGGCGCCGGCGCCGGCCGCCACGCCGTTGACCGCGCATACCACCGGTTTGGGCAGGGCGGTCAGGCGGCGGATCAGGGGGTTGTAGAAACGTTCGACCGACAGGCCGAGATCCGGCGCCTGTTGATCGGCGCTGACGTTGCGATCGTTGAGATCCTGCCCGGCGCAGAAACCGCGCCCGGCACCGGCGATCAGCAGGCAGCGCACGCTGTCGTCGCGCTCGGCTTGCGTCAGCGCTTCGCTCAGCTGGCGATGCATCTCGTCGTTAAAGCTGTTGAGCCGATCCGGCCGGTTGAGGGTCAGCGTCAACACGCCGGCGTCGAGATGGCTGAGAATCAATGCGTTATCCATAAATCAGCGCCCCTGATAGTTTGGCGTACGTTTTTCGAAAAAGGCGGCGATGCCTTCGCGGCGATCGTCGGTGGCGGCCAGGGTGACAAATTGCTGACGCTCCATCGCCAGCCCCTGGCTAAGGCCGATTTCCTCGGCCTGTTTCAGCGCCTGTTTGGCGGCGCGCAGCGCCAGCGGCGCCTGGCGGCTGATGCGATCGGCAATCTGCTGCGTGCGCTCCAGCGTCAGGGCATCGACACATACTTCGCTGATCAGGCCGGCCTGCAGCGCGGTGCGGGCGTCGATGGCTTCGCCGGTCAGTACCATCTGGCTGGCGCGCGTCTTGCCGACGCAGCGGATCAGACGCTGGGTGCCCCCGGCGCCCGGCATCAGGCCGAGGGTGATCTCCGGCAGGCCGAAGCGGGCGCTTTCGCCGCCGATGACGATGTCGCAGGCCAGCGCCAGCTCGCAGCCGGCGCCCAGGGCATAACCGTTCACCGCCGCCAGCAGCGGTTTGCTGAACTGCGTCAGCCGTTGCCACAGCTGCGGACGGCGATCCGCCAGCGTGGCCGGCAGATCCTGCTGTTGCAGTTCGCGCAGATCGGCGCCGGCGGCGAAGAAGCGCGCCGCGCCGGCGATCACCACGGCGCCCACGCCGCTGTCGGCGTCGGCCTGCTCCAGCCGGGCAACCAGCTGTTCCAGACACGGCGTGCTTAGGGCGTTACGCGCCTCCGGGCGATGCAGCGTCAGCGTGACCACGCGGTGTTGCTGCTGATGCAAAATAAAGGGGGTGTCCATCGCGGCTCCTAGACGTCGAAGTCCAACACCACGCCGTCGCCTTTCGGCCACGACTGGCAGCTCAATACATAGCCCGCCGCCAACTGATCCGGCTCCAGGCTGTAGTTGACGCCCATCTCCACCTGGCCGGCCTTGAGACGGCATTTGCAGGTGGCGCACACGCCGCCTTTGCAGGCGTAGGGCAGATCGGCGCCCTGGCGCAGCGCGGCATCGAGAATGCTGTCGTCCTGTTCGCCGACCTCGATATCCAACCGGCGGCCGTCGAGCAGGATCGCCACCCGGGTGGCGTTGCGATCGCCGCTGTGGCGCGGGCGGGTGACCAGGCCGCTGGTGTTGAAGCGTTCGCTGTGGATGTGATTGGCCGGTACGCCGGCCTGCTCCAGCACGGTCTGCGCGTCGTCCATCATCGATTCCGGCCCGCAGATAAAGGCGTGGTCATAGTCGCGGAAATCCAGCAGCGCGCCGCCGATCGCCGCCAGGCGTTCTCGGTCTATGCGGCCGCTGAGCAGCGGGCTGTCGAGGCTCTCCTGGCTGAACAGGTACAGCGGCTGAAAACGCTGCGGGTAGCGGTTTTTCAGATCCGACAGCGCCTCTTTGAACATCATCGAACGGCTGTTGCGGTTGCCGTAGATCAGGGTGAAACTGCTGCCCGGTTCGAACTGCAGCGTTGCCTTGATGATCGACAGCATCGGTGTGATGCCGGAGCCGGCGGCGATCGCCAGGTAGTTGCCGTGGCGCTCCGCCTGCGGCTGATAGCCGAAGCGCCCCTGCGGCACCATCACTTCCAGCGCATCGCCGACTTTCAGCATGCGGTTGACGAAGCCGGAGAAACGGCCCTGATCAATCGCTTTTACGCCGATCTGCAGCAGGCCTTCCTGCGGCGAACTGCAGATGGAATAGCAACGCCGCAGTTCTTCGCCGTTGACTAGCGCCTTGAGCGTCAGGTGCTGGCCGGGGGTATAGCGGTATTGGTTTTGCAGCTCTTCGGGCACCCGCAGGGTGATGGCTACGGCGTCAGGCGTTTCGCGCTCGATGGCGGCGACGCTCAGGCGATGAAAGACCGTCATGGTGTCAGCGCTCCTATATGCATTTGAAATAGTCGAACGGTTCCCGGCAGTCGCAACAGCGGTACAGCGCTTTACAGGCGGTAGAGCCGAACTCGCTGATCTTCTCGCTGTGGGTGCTGCCGCAGCGTGGGCAGGCTACCGGGCCGTGGGCATGCGGCCGATCGCAGGTGTGGCCCTGCGGCGGCGCTACACCGTATTGCCGCAGCCGCTCGCGGGCGTCGGCGTTCATCCAATCAGTGGTCCAGGCCGGGCTGAGACGGATGTCCACCTGCACCGGGCTGAAGCCGGCGGCCGTCAGCCGCTGCTCAATGGCGTTGAGCAGAAATTCGGTGGCCGGGCAGCCGGAATAGGTTGGGGTGAAGGTCACGCGCCAGCCGCTGCCGTCGCGGGCCACGTCGCGCACCATGCCCAAATCGGTGATCGACAGCACCGGCAGTTCGGGATCGCTGATCTGTTGCAGACAGTGCCAAATCTGCGGGATTTCAGCGGGTTGCAAACGAGTGACGTTCATCGCAGCCTCCTACCATTGGCCGTTTGGATAGGCGCGTTGCAGGAACTGCATCTCCGCCAGCAGCGGGCCGAGGTGTTCACTGTGTCGGCCTTGTTTGCCGCCGTGCCGGAACGCCTGCTCGGCGGGCAGCGTCAACGTCGCCTGGCGCAGCGTCTCCTCCACCTGCGCTTGCCAGGGAGCCTGCAGCTGGCGCGGATCGACGGCGATGCCCTGTTCCGCCAGCTCAAGCTCCAGCGCGTCGGCGTGGAACAGCTCGGCGGTGAAGCGCCACAGGTTATCCAGCGACTGCTGGATCTTGCGGTGGCTGATGTCGTTGCCGTCGCCAAGGCGGATCATCCAGCCGCGGCTGAAGCGCAGGTGGTAATCGGCCTCCTTCAATGACTTGGCGGCGATGGCGGCGATCTGCGCATCGCCGCTGCGGCTCAACGCCTGATGCAGCTGCACGTGGTAGACGTCGAGCAGGAACTGGCGCACCAACGTGTCGTTGAAACCGCCGTTCGGCTGTTCCGCCAGCAACAGGTTATGAAACTGGCGTTCGTCGCGGCCGAAGGCCAGGCTGTCTTCGCTGCAGGGCGGCCCGGCCAGTTCGGCGGCGTAGCTCAGGAAGTTGCGCGCCTGGCCGAGCAGATCGAGCCCGATGTTGGCCAACGCCAGATCGATTTCCAGCTCGGGCGCGTGGCCGCACCAGGCGCACAGACGCTGGGCGAGGATCAAAGGCGTGTCGCCCTGGCGGAGCAAATAGCTGATGCGCGGATCGTTAACCGTCATGGTCGCCTCTACATGTTCTTGATGCCGTCGGGAATGGTGTAAAACGTCGGATGACGGTAGATCTTGTCTTCGGACGGATCGAAGAAGGCGCCGCGGTCTTCCGGCTGCGAGGCGATCAGATGGCGGGATTGCACCACCCAAATCGAGCAGCCTTCATTACGGCGCGTGTAGGCGTCGCGGGCGTTTTCCAGCGCCATTTGGTCGTCGGCGGCGTGCAGGCTGCCGACGTGGCGATGCGCCAGCCCTTGTTTGCTGCGGATAAACACTTCATACAGCGGCCATTCAACGTGGCTCATGATCTCGGTTCCTTATGTTGGCTATGCGGCGGAAGCGGCGTTTTTCGCGGCGTGAGCCATGGCGCCGTCACGCACCCAGGCGCCGTCTTCCCAGGCGCGGCGTTTGGCCTGCAGGCGTTCGTGGTTACATTGGCCACGCCCTTTGATCACCTCATGCAGCTCGCTCCAGTCGATCTCGCCGAAGTGATAGTGGCCGGCGGCGGCATCCCAGTGCAGATCCGGATCCGGCGCCGTCATGCCCAGCGCTTCCAGCTGCGGTACGGTGTTGTCGACGAACTTCTGCCGCAGCTCATCGTTGCTGTGGCGTTTGATCTTCCACGCCATGCTCTGGGCGCTGTGGGGGGAGTCGGCGTCGCTCGGGCCGAACATCATCAGCACCGGCCACCAGAAGCGATCGATGGCGTCCTGCAGCATGGCGCGCTGCGTGTCGCTGCCGTTGGCCATCGCCATTACCGCCTCGTAGCCCTGGCGCTGGTGGAAGCTTTCCTCTTTGCAGATCTTCACCATCGCCCGCGCATAGGGGCCGTAGGACGCGCGGCACAGCGCCACCTGGTTGACGATGGCGGCGCCGTCGACCAGCCAGCCGATCACGCCGATATCCGCCCAGTTGAGCGTGGGGTAATTGAAGATAGAGGAGTACTTCATCTTGCCGTCGAGCATCTTTTGGTAGATGTCCTGGCGCGAACAGCCGAGGGTCTCGGCGGCGCTGTAGAGGTACAGACCGTGGCCGGCCTCATCCTGCACTTTGGCCAGCAGCACCGCCTTGCGGCGCAGCGTGGGGGCGCGCGTCAGCCAGTTGGCTTCCGGCAGCATGCCGATGACTTCCGAGTGGGCGTGTTGGCCGATTTGCCGAATCAGGTTCTGACGATAGGCGTCCGGCATCCAGTCTTTGGCCTCAATGGCGATATCCGCCGCGATCTTGTCGTCGAAATGCTGCTGATACTGTGCGTCAGTTGTCATGCTTGCCTCTTGGTGATTCGTATTTTTCACATTAAATATAAAAATGTGAATCACTTTAACTAACCATAAGGCTACAAACTGATAACAAAAAGATCAAACGAGATTTATGTGGTTTTGCGAGCTCACTCACAAGTGTTTGTGTTAATTCTTTGATTTTATTTAATAAATAAAAGCAATGACTCCGTATTAACGCCGGAAAATCGGCTTGAAAGCGCTTCTTGTTCTTTTTTTGTTAAAATTGAGTTTGGCGTCGACTGGCATTTATGTGATACGTAATTAAGCTGTATGGTGAAAATTTATGAATTCCGGAGGGCACATGCAGCAGTTACACAGTTATCTTTCTGGCGCCTGGGTGTACGGGCAGGGAGAGGCGCGCGAGATCCGTCACGCCGTGACCGGCGAAGCGTTGTACCAGGTCTGCTCCGACGGCCTGCCGTTAGCGGCGAGCCTGAGCTATGCGCGCAGCCACGGCGGCCCGGCGCTGGCGCACATGACATTCCAGCAGCGCGCCCAGATGCTGAAAGCGGTGGCGAAACACCTGCTGGCGCATAAAGAGGCGCTGTATCAGATTTCCTATCAAACCGGCGCGACGCGCGGCGACGGCTGGGTCGATATCGAAGGCGGCATCGCCACGCTGTTCGCCTATGCCGGCATGGCCGGCCGCGATCTGCCGGATGATACGCTGTGGCCGGAAGATGAGCTGATCCCGCTGTCGAAGCAGGCGCAGTTCGCCGCCCGCCACGTATTGACCTCGCGCCCCGGCGTGGCGCTGCATATCAACGCCTTCAACTTCCCTTGCTGGGGCATGCTGGAAAAACTGGCGCCGACCTGGCTGGCGGGCATGCCGGCCATCATCAAGCCGGCCACCGCCACCGCGCAACTGACGCAGGCGATGGTCAGGCTGATTGTCGACAGCGGGCTGGTGCCGGAAGGGGCGCTGCAGTTGGTATGCGGCGGCGTCGGCGACATGTTTGCGCACCTGGATTACCAGGATGCGGTGACCTTTACCGGCTCGGCGCAGACCGGGCAGCGGCTGCGGGCGCATCCGCGCCTGTTGGAAAAATCGATCGCGTTCACCATGGAGGCGGATTCGCTCAACTGCTGCGTGCTGGCGGAAGACGTGACGCCGGAGATGCCGGAATTTGCGCTGTTTATCAAAGAAGTGTGCCGTGAAATGACTGCCAAGGCGGGGCAGAAATGCACCGCGATCCGCCGCATCATCGTGCCGGCGGCGCAGGTGGCGGCGGTACGTCAGGCCTTGCTGCAGCGTCTGGCGGGAGTGACGGTGGGCGACCCGCAGTTGGAGCAGGTGCGCATGGGGGCGCTGGTCAGCCACGAGCAGCGTGATGATGTGCAAAGCAAGGTGGAGTTCCTGCTGCGCAACGGCTGCGAACCGCTGTGCGGCGCGTCGCTGGATAAGCTGGAAGTCATGGGCGACGGCGCGCGCGGCGGGGCGTTTTATCCGCCGACCCTGCTGTATTGCGCCGATCCGTTCACCCATCAGGCGGTGCACGGCACTGAGGCCTTCGGCCCGGTGGCGACGCTGATGCCGTATGCGGATACCGAGCAGGCGATCGCGTTGGCGTTGCTGGGGCAGGGCAGCCTGGCGGGATCGCTGGTGACCGCCGATCCGGCATTGGCCAAGCGATTCATTCGCGCGGCGGCGTGCGCCCATGGCCGCATGTTGATTTTGGATGAACAGGCGGCGGCGGAGTCCACCGGCCACGGTTCGCCGCTGCCGATGCTGGTGCACGGCGGCCCGGGGCGCGCCGGCGGCGGTGAAGAGCTGGGTGGACTGCGCGCGGTGAAGCACTATATGCAGCGCACGGCGATCCAGGGCAGCCCGGCGATGCTGGCGGCCATCGGCGGCGAATGGGTGCGCGGCGCGCCGGTCGCCGAACACCCGGTGCACCCGTTCCGGAAATACTTCGAGCAGTTGCAGCTGGGCGACAGCCTGTTGACCGCGCGCCGCACCGTGACCGAAGCGGATATCGTCAACTTCGCCTGCCTGAGCGGCGACCACTTTTACGCGCACATGGACAAGATCGGCGCTGCCGATTCGCTGTTCGGCGAGCGGGTGGCGCACGGTTACTTTGTGGTGTCCGCCGCGGCTGGGCTGTTTGTCGACGCCGCCGTCGGGCCGGTGATCGCCAACTATGGCATGGAGAATCTGCGCTTTATCGAACCGGTGAAGATCGGCGACACCATTCAGGTGCGGCTGACCTGCAAAAAGAAAATCCGCAAGCCGCAAAAAACCGCCGAAGATCGGCCGCACGGCGTGGTGGTGTGGGATGTTCAGGTGTTGAATCAGGAGCAGCAACCGGTGGCGCTGTACAGCATCCTGACGCTGGTGGCGCGCCAGCAAGGGGACTTCGAGGCATAATGCGCGTTTCGCCGCCGCCGGCATCCCGGCGGCGGCGAGTCATTCAGATCAGCGGCTGCCCGCGCAGCTGTTCCAACACTTTCAGCGGCGAACGCTGCGGATCCTGCATCTTGTTCACCGGCAACAGGAAGGTCTGTTCCAACATAAACTGGCCGCCCATCGCGGCGTGCGGCGTTTGATCCGAGAAGCAAATCCAGCTGCTGCCCGGCGGGAATTCCAGCGCCAGCTGCGGACCCCGTTGCTGATAATCACCGTCGGCCTTCATGGCGTCATGCAACTGCAGCATCAGGTGGTCATAATGGCTGCGCCGGGTTTTGGTGATGCGCACCTGGTGCTGCAGCCAGCTGCTGAAGGCGGAATAGCGCGCGAGGCGCGGCATAAAGCGTTGCGCAAGTTCAGGAAACGGCTCGCCGACGCGCCATTGGCGACGCTCGCCGTGCGGGTTGATGTTGGTGAAAATGCGCAGAATGCGTTCGCCGTAGTTCGGGCGCGACGGGAAAGCGTCAACGTGCAGGCGGCTGTCGTCTTTGCGCCAGGAACTGGTCGCCCGCCAAGCGGAAACCGGGTGCAAACGCAGGCTGCCGGTGGGGTGGTGCAGCGCCTCCTGATACTCGGGCAACAGCCCGGCGATCAGCTGGCGGCAAGATTGATAATAGCGCTCCAGCAGTTGCTGAACCTGTTGCCGGCGTTCCGCGACGGCGACGCCGCTCAGTTTGCCGGACAGCGGTTGATAGCTGATGTTTTTGCGCTTCGGATCGACCAACGTCGGATCCAGCAGCGGCATTTCCTGCTCAGATAGAGTGAAGGCCAGCTCGGGCAGAAACAGCACCTTGCCCTGTTCCAGTTCGCTGACCGCGCTGGATGCTTCCGCTGCCGCCCATTGTCGCAACGGCAGCGTCAGGACGGCCTGTTCACGCATAATATCGCCAGTAGGCATGAGATCTCCTCGCAAATCTATATCGCTTTATTCCCGCTTTCAGGTTGCCGCGTGGTTGGCTGCACTGGCTTGCGCCGTGGCTGGCTGGAGCGGCGTCAACAGGCCGCCCAATTGCAACGTGAAATTTGTGGGTTCTATTATGGATGTATCAGCAGGGCGCAGTGCGCCGAAGCGTGCGATGGCTTCCTGATATAGAGAATAGTCCTGATAAGAGTATCACCGGCAATACCAATGAAAAGTAAACGAGGGCTAAACGGAGCTACGTGTAGGCACGAATAATCAAAAATGGCACGAATTGTCTGCGGAATGGCGAGTTTTTTATCTCATTGAATTTTAATAGAAATAAATATTGCGCTTATTATTGGCGTTATTTTATCCAGAGCGCAGGGTAAACCGGGGAAATAATGTTGCGGAGGGGAATTATTTCATTTGGGTTGGTAATAAATCGGGCCGCCAAATTTTGGTGGCCCGATTAATGATTAAGCGCCGTAAATGCAGTTTTTGCCTTTTTTCTTGGCCTGATACAACGCACTGTCCGCCTCATTGATAAAGCTGATCGGCGTATCGTTATACATATGCGGCACTTTGGCGCAGATACCGATGCTGATGGTGACGATGCCGTGCGGATTACCCTGATGCGGAATTTTCAGATCGCGCACCGCGTTGATGACGCGTTCGGCGAAAATCAGTGCGCCCTGGACGTCGGTATCCGGCAGGATAATCCCCATCTCTTCGCCGCCGTAACGCGCCAGAACGTCGTTGCTGCGGCACGCCAACCCTTTGAGCGTTTGGCCGATCTGCTGCAGGCATTGGTCACCGGCGACGTGGCCATAGCTGTCGTTGTACTGTTTGAAATAGTCGATATCCAGCATCAGCAGCGCCACGCTGCGGTAGTTGCGCGAAGCCCGCGCCAGCTCGTTCTTCAGCGCGATATCAAACTGGCGGCGGTTGGCCAGCCCGGTCAGGCCGTCCAGCAGCGCCAGCTCTTCGAGCATCTGGTTGATGCTGGTCAACTGATCGCGGGTACGCATCAGCTCAGCTTCGGTTTGCATGCTGTGCTTGATTTGCCGCAGCAGCACCATGCCCATCGCCAACAGGATCACCAGCAGCGAGAGGCCGCCGGCGGCGAACAGCCCGGCGTCGGTGCGCCAGTCCGCCAGCGCGTCGCGTTTCGACAGCCCGGCGGCGATCACCAGCGGAAAGCGGTTGACCCGCGAATAGCCGTAGATGCGCTCTACTTTATCGTACAGCGAGGTGATGGTGGCGTTACCGAATTCCGAATGCGGCAAAATTTCGCTGAACAGCACGCCCTTGGCGATGTTTTTACCGATCGACGCCGCCGAGTAAGGGCGGCGGTAAAGGATGGTGCCGTCCGCCAGCAGCAGGTTCAGTGAGGCGTCGGTGTTGAGGGCGAAGCTGTCGTAAAACTGGCGGAAATAATCGATGTACAGCGTTGCCAGCACCACGCCGCCAAAGCTGCCGTCCGGGTTGTTGAAACGCCGCGAAACGGGAATGATCAGATCGCCGGTGGTGCGGCTGCGGATCACCTTGCCGATGTACAGGCCGCCGTCGTCGCGGTTTTGATGGTATATGAAGTAATCGCGATCGGCATTGTTGGCGTTCTTGATGAATTTGCCCGAGGAGGTCGCCAGCCAGCGGCCGCGCGCATCGTAGAGAAACAGCCCATGCAGCTGCGGCAGGTTGCCGACCTGCGTTTGCATCACCCGCTGCAGCCGGGTCAATTGCGAGGGCCCCAATCCGTCGTTCTGGAGACGTTCGGTCAGATCGAGCAGATTGCCGTCCACCTGCATGAAAGTATCGTCGGCATGCTGCGCCAGCGAGCGGGCGAGGTTGGCGGATTCATGCTCGGCGCTGCGCAGATCGCGCTGGTGTGCGTTCCAGATTTGCCAGCTGTTAAAGAGGATCAGCGTGGCGGCAACGATGATGACAAACACGCCGGCCTGAAATAATAATGGGGAGCTTTTAACGCTGCGCGCCGGCACGGCATCCTGTATGGGTTGCTGCTGAGTCATGTCACCCTTGTTGTGTGATTACTATTCAGTTTGAGTTAAGAGCAATCTTATATTTTATGCATAAATGCGCCAGACCTCTAGCCTTTAACGAGGCGATAAGGCGAAAGGTCGATCGCAGCCCGCATCAGCGGCGGTGTGAGCACCTCGGAGTGAAAGAGCAATGTCTGATTACATCATTATCGCTTTACTGACGCTGGCGGTGTATTACCCCCTTACGCTGGGAACGCTGGCGGTGATGATGTACTTCGCCTGGCGCCGCCGCCGGTCGCCCTATTGGCGGTTGGGATTGGCGCTGTTGGCGCTGCTGTTCGCGCTGTTCGCCAAAGCGGCGTATGACTGGCACCGCTACAGCTAGCGGCGCCATGCGGGGTTATTCGACGTTGATCATCCAGTTGACGCCGAATTTGTCGGTCAGCATGCCAAAACCTTTGGCCCAGAAGGTGGCTTGGTAAGGCATCGTCACCTGGCCGCCCTGCGCCAGATTGTCGAACAGTTTGCGTCCTTGTTCCGCATCGCTGGGGTTCAGCGACAGCGAGAAACCTTTGTGGGAAGCACCGCCGCTGTCATCTTGCGGACAGCCGTCGGAGGCCATCAGTACGCCGTCGCCGATCAGCAGGCGCGCATGCATGATCGCTTCAGGATTGACGTCCTCCGGCCCGCCTTGGCGGGCTTCTTCGGGCATGTCTTTGAAGCGCATGACCATTTCAATTTTGGCATTCAACTGCTGTACATAGAAGTTAATCGCTTGCTCACAGTTGCCGCTGAAGAACAAATAGGGTTGTACCAGCATGACATTGACCTCGGTTGTGGCCCGACAGGCAACGACCGGCCCTCGGGCGGGAAGAAATGATTGCTGGCGGCAATAATTGCCGTCGGTGACTTATTAGTGTAGTCCCCCTGACGTAGAATGCTCGTGCGAGGTGAGCGCCTTCGCCGCCGGTAGGACGGGCAAAGGCGCGAACGCGGTTAATACAGCGACGGCTCGCCGGGTGGGCGGGTTTTAAAGCGGCGGTGCAACCACATGTATTGATCGGGCGCCAGCAGCACCTGTTCTTCCACCACGCGGTTCATCATGGCCGCCGCGCGCGTTTCATCATCCAGCGGGAAGTCCGTCAACGGCGGCTGCACGATCAGCTCATAGCCCTGAGCGTTTGGCAGGCGGCGCGGCACGAAAGGCACGATCGACGGCCGCCCCATGCGCGCTAGGATAAAGGTGCCGGTGGTCGTGGCGGCATTTTCCACGGCGAAGAACGGTGTGAATACGCTACTTTGCGGCCCATAATCGTGATCCGGCGCGTACCACAGGATTTCGCCCTGTTTCAGGTTGCGGATCATGCCTTTGATATCTTTACGATCGATCATGAATTTATTCGAGCGCAGCCGGCCGCGGGTCTGTACCCATTCCATCAGCTTGTTGTTGTGCGGGCGGTGCACGCCGATGCCGGGGTTTTGCATGCCGAAAATGCGCGCGCCCAGTTCCAGCGTCAGGAAATGCAGACCGATCAGCAGAACGCCTTTGCCGTCCTGACGCGCCAACCGCATGTTTTCCATGCCGCTCACCTTGAACCAGCGGGCGATGCGCCAGTCGGGCCAGAACCAGGCCATGCCGACTTCGAACAGCCCCATGCCGACGGACTCAAAATTTTTGACGATCAGCGCCTCGCGCTCGGCGGCGGGCATCGCGGGGAAGCAGAGTTCTAAATTGCGGCGCGCTATTTTTACCCGGCGTTTCATTAGGCGCATGGCTATTCTGCCAAGGCCGTGTCCGAGCCGATAAATGAGCGGGTAGGGCAGTAATACCAAGAGATAGAGTATTCCCAGTCCTATCCACAACAACCAATAACGAGGGCGCAAGAATTCGCGCTCAAAGCGTTGGTTAGAAAGCATTTTTCCTGTTATTCCTTTTCTTTCCCAATGGGACCTTAACCCAAATTTCCATAAGGAAGATGATAGAATATTTTGTGCTAAACAGGATTTTCCATTAATGCTTTTTTTACGCTTTATTTAAACGCAGGCGAAAAACGAAGCGAAATAGGATTTTTACCGAGGGAGGAGGGGATATTTTCCGCTATTTCAACCGGCTGGCGAAATTGAAAAATAAAGACACAATTAAGCGCATCGCAAAAGTGACAACGGCTATGTAACCTCAATGAAACAGTAACGCCGCGGAACCGTCCCAAGCGGCGGCCAGTGCGTACAGTAGCGCGAGGATCAGGACTATGGGGGCATTGAACATTGGCGTTTCCTCCAGGAGGATGTGTTTAAAGTTTAGCCTTGCAAGATGACAGCGGGATGAAATCAGATCGTTTTTTGTATGGTGAAATTCAGACGGACGGAAATGGGTAAACCGCTGATTTTTTACTATAGTCATAGTGTGAAGTTGTGCGTTTGCCGCCGGACGCCTCCGCATTGAGCGGCAGCGGGCAGATTGCCCAGAGCAAGATCGCGGAGCGGACGGCGCCTGGCGCGAAACATGTGACGAAATTCTCAGAGAGTTGGTCTGTAAGGGTTTGACATGTCATATGAAAATGACGATCTAAACGGTGTTGAGCAACCGAGCGACTACGTGAAAACCACCGCCTGCGAAATGAGCAGCGGTGTAAAAGCAGCGCTCGAGCAATCATGTGCCTGCCTTAAGGATAACCCTTGGGCGGGGATAGGCGCCGGCGCCGTCGTGGGCCTGGTAATAGGATTTCTGTTAGGCAAAAGGTAATAGGGAGAGTAAAGATGGGCATCATTTCCTGGATCATTTTTGGTTTAATCGCCGGTATCCTGGCCAAGTGGATTATGCCGGGCAAAGACGGCGGCGGCTTTATTGTGACCGTTATATTGGGGATCGTGGGCGCCGTCGTCGGCGGCTATATCAGCACCTTCTTCGGTATGGGCCGCGTTGACGGTTTTAACCTGGGCAGCTTTGTGGTGGCGGTAATCGGTGCTCTGGTGGTGCTTTTTGTCTACAGGAAGATCAAAGGCTAAGCAGCCGTTGCTCAACAGGGTCGCCGCGGCGGCCCTTTTTCGTGAAATCAATCCGGCGGTGCGGCGCGGGCCGTACCCGCTGAAAGGGGAATATCATGGGTCTGTTCGATAGCGTATTGGGTAACATTCTGGGCGGCGGCGCCAACGGTGGTAAAGGTATCGACTACATCGCCATTATGCAGTGGGTCGAGCAACAAGGCGGCCTGCAGGCCATTTTGGACAAGTTCCGTCAGGGGCAGTTCGGCGATATCGTCGGTTCCTGGCTCGGCAATGGCGAAAATCAGTCGATTACCGGCGACCATGTGCAGCAGGCGTTGGGTAGCGACGCCATCAACCAACTGGCTGAAAAGCTGGGCATCGATCCGGCACAGGCGTCCAGCACCATTGCACAGTTCTTGCCAACGGTCGCGGATGCCGCCTCACCAAACGGTGAAGTTCAGCAAGACAGCAACGAGCTGGGCGATATGGTCGGTAAACTGTTCAAATAATGATTAGGCTCCCGGCGCCTGGCCGGGAGCCTTCACTCCGCTAATTCCCTCGATCGCCGTCAACGCCTGCTGCAGATGCGCCACCCAGGCGCGCACTTTCTCCGGAATAAAACGTAAGGCGGGATAGACCGCGTGCAGCGCCATGGGCGGGTAGCGGTATTCCGGCAAAACGGGCACCAGCGCCCCCGTCGCCAGCTGCTCGGCGATTAACGGTCGTTGGGCGCCGCCGATACCGGCTCCAGCCTCAATGGCGGCCAGCAGCGATAGCGTATTGTTGGCGCGGAACGTGGGCCGCACTGCAACCATCTCGGGGCCGTGCGGCCCGAACAGAGTGAGCGTATCGCCGTCGTTCAAACCGCTGTAACGAATGTGCGCATGTTTAGCCAGCTCCGCCGGCGAACGGGGCGTGCCATGTTTGTCCAGATAGGCCGGTGACGCCACCAGCAGGCGTTGCAGCTCGCCCAAACGTTTCGCCACCATGCCGGGCGCATGCAGTTCACCGAAACGCAGCGCTACGTCGATGCCTTCGCCGATCACGTCGGCGCGACGATCGTCCAGCAGCAGCTCGATGGCGAGGCTCGGATGACGTTGCTGGAAAGCGATGGCCAGCGGCGTGACGTGCAACTGCCCGAACCCGGTCGGGGCATGAATGCGCAGATTGCCCTGTAACTGGTGGCGCTGGCCGCGCAGCGCTTCTTCCGCTTCGTCGACCGCCGCCAGAATCGGTTTGAGGCGCTGATAATAACTGCTGCCGGCATCGGTCAGGGTGACCGCCCGGGTGCTGCGAAACAGCAGTTGGGCCCCGAGTTGCTGCTCCAGGCCGGCGATTTGCTGACTGACCGCCGGCTGCGTCAAACGCAGATCGCGAGCGGCGGCCGACAGGCTGCCCAGCTCCGCCACCCGCATAAAAGTTTTCATGGCGTTCAGCTTATCCATGTCGATCTTGCCTCTAGATTTTTCTTATAAGTGTTAGTGGAAAGTCTCTTCTACCGCAAGCATTACTAATCAATGACACTCAGGGCATCGATAACCCGAGGAGTGACAAGATGAATGCAAAGCGGCAGGCATTGGTGATCGGCGCCAATGGCGTGATTGGGCGCCGATTGATTGAGGAACTGGCCGGACAGGGCTGGCCAGTGGTGGGCGTCTCGCGGCGGGGTGGGCAACCGGCGCCGGGAGTGCGCCACCTTCAGGTTGATCTGCTGGATGCGGCGGCGACGCGCGACGCGCTGCGGCCGCTGAGCGCGATTAGCCACGTTTTCTATGCCGCCTATCAGGATGCGCCGGACTGGGCGGGGCTGGTGGCGCCGAACCTGCAGATGCTGCAACACGTCGTCGAGGAACTGGAGCCGGTCGCGCCGGCGTTGGAACATATCAGCCTGATGCAGGGCTATAAGGTGTATGGCGCGCATTTGGGGCCGTTTAAAACGCCGGCGCGCGAAAGCGACGCCGGGCATATGCCGCCGGAGTTTAACGTGGCGCAGCAGCAGTATCTGGCGCAGCGGCAGGCCGGCAAGCGCTGGCGTTGGAGCGCCATCCGTCCAAGCGTGGTGGGGGGCTTCTCCCTCGGCAATCCGATGAATCTGGCGTTAAGCATCGCGGTTTACGCCTCGATCAGCAAAGCGCTCGGGCTGCCGTTGCGCTTCCCGGGTAAACCGGGCGCTTACCACAGCCTGTTGGAAATGACCGAGGCCGGGCTGTTGGCGCGCGCCACGCTGTGGGCGGCGACCGAGCCGGCGGCGGCCAATCAGGCGTTTAATATCAACAACGGCGATCTGTTTCGCTGGAGCGAGATGTGGCCGAAAATCGCCGCTTACTTTGGGCTGGAATGTGCGCCGCCGCTGCCGATGCCGCTGGAGAGCATGATGGCGGACAAAGCGTCGCTGTGGCGGGAGTTGGCGCAGCGGCACCAATTGGCCGAACCGGACTATCGCGCGGTGGCCGGCTGGCGTTTCGCCGATTTCGTCTTTTCCTGGGACTATGACATGTTCGCGGATGGCAGCAAGGCGCGGCGCTTCGGTTTCCACCAGTTTGTCGAAACCGAAGCCATGTTTTTCTCGCTGTTCGATGAGTTCCGCCGCCGCGGCATCATTCCCTGAACGTGGCATTGGTTTCCCCGCAGCACCGGCCGCGGGGAATAGGCTCAGAACGTCAGCATGATCTTGCCGATGTGCTCGCTGGACTCCATCAGCGTATGCGCGGCGGCGGCCTGCTCAAGCGGGAAGGTTTTAAAAATTTGCGGTTTCAGCACGCCGCGCTCCAGCAGCGGCCAAACCTTTTCGCGCAGATCGGCGGCAATCTGCGCTTTGTCCGCCACGCTGCGCGAGCGTAACGTCGACCCGGTATGGGTCAGGCGTTTCAGCAGCAGCGGCATCAGATTGAGCTCTTTCACCACGCCGTTTTGCGTGCCGATTTGCACGATGCGGCCTTCCATCGCTGCGGCCTGATAGTTTTTGGCGACATAATCGCCGGCGATCAGGTCGACGATGACGTCGGCGCCTTTACCGTTGGTGGCGTCTTTGGTGCGTGCGACAAAGTCTTCGCTGCGGTAATTAATCGCCACGTCGGCGCCCAGCGCCAGGCTGGCCTGACGTTTCTCTTCGGAGCCGACGGTGGTGATCACCTGGGCGCAGAAGGCCTTCGCCAGCATGGTGGCGACCGTGCCGATGCCGGAGGTGCCGCCATGGATCAACACGGTTTCGCCGGCTTTGAGATGACCGCGCTGGAACACGTTGACCCAGACGGTGAAGAAGGTTTCCGGCAGCGCGGCGGCCTCGGTCAGGCTCAGCCCCGCCGGCACCGGCAACGCATTGCTTTCATGCACGGTGCAGTATTCCGCATAGCCACCGCCGGCGATAAGGGCGCAAACCCGATCGCCGAGCGCGAAGTGGGTCACGCCTTCACCGATGGCCACCACTTCGCCGGCAATTTCCAGGCCGGGGATATCCGAGGCGCCGGGCGGCGGGGCATAGTTCCCCTGGCGCTGCAGCACGTCGGGGCGGTTAACGCCGGCGGCGGCGATTTTCACCAGCAGTTCGCCCGCTTGCGGAACGGGCACCGGGCGTTCGGTAACGACCAGAACGTCGGGAGCGCCCGGTTGGCTGATTTCAATCGCTTTCATCGTGTCGGGCAGCGCTGCATTTGTTGACATGGTTACTCTCCTCATCGTGGCGGACGTGATTATCAGGCGAAACGTCCGCAATAAAGTCTGCTGTTAGCTTAGCGAAATCGAATGAGGCGCGCGTGGTTGAATAGAGCGGTTTTGCGAGGAAGGGGCGAAGCCGCCGCGATGGGCGGCAGGGCATTAATCGTTAGGCGGGATGCGGAACCCTTTCAACGAGACGATGAAGTGTTCTTTTCCTTTGGAGATTTTGGCGCCTTTATCGCACCACAGGCTGGCAAGCTGGAAGAAGTCGTCGCTGCCGATATCGTAGGCCAGTTCGATTTTCTTGGCGGTGCCGGCGCGGATGAGTTTTTCTGCTTCCTGATGGTTTGCAGCTTTAATTATGGTCATGGGCGAAATCCTTGGTGTTAAGCCAGAGCGGATAAACGCGAATCATCATATGGCCATAATGTGACAATTTTGTGATGAAAGCATGACAGCCCGCGAAGGCGCGGCGTGCGATGTGCCGGGCCTTCGCGGTGAAAGCGCGTTGTCGGTTACCGATCGTGCGGGCGGACGAGTGTGCTTTTTTTCTGAGATTTTAAATGCTTGTAGAGGGCGAAGCCCGCAATGCCGGCCAAGACGGCCAGGAGGGCACGGGATCCTGTGGCCATGAACGTTACCTCCGAATAAGAATGGCAAGGAGGCGTATTTGTGACATTCATCACTTTGTGGGGCAATGAGAGCAATCTGTAATCGGAAGACGCTTTGAGGGATAGGCCCCAAAAAAAAGCGCCTATAGGGAGGCGCATAAAGATTTGCAACACAGCTTGTTGTGTTCAACACCAGGAGGAGTGGTGAACTAAGGCATATTCTATGCAGCGGCAAAGGAGGCTGATATAGGCATTACTCCGAAAGCGCCACTACCACTCATAGCCCAACTGAATGTTGTAATCGGGATCCTGATTGGTGGAATAAGGATCAGACTGGCGGCGGCGATCGGTTTTCTTCACCGGGCCTTCATACGCGGGATAAGGTTTGGCGCGCGGTTTGCTGCAGCCAGGATGATCGCACTCAATATCGACGCGAAAACCGCTTTTATCTCTCGCCTCTGTCCAGGCGATCGGCGGTTTTCCCGTTTTGGGGGCCGGCTCAGAGGAGGCAGGCGGCTTGGGCGCGGGAGCCATGCTGGGGTCGGGGGCTTGATAATTGAGCTCCAGTGCACTCTGCGGAGCGCTGTAAGCGGCAAAGGCCAGCAGGGCGGCGGTACTGACAGCCGGTAATGTAAGCCATCTCGGCATGGTGAATCTCCCTGAATGATTTCGTCAGGCAACTATAAAACAGCAGAACGAGAATTACTATCATTTGCCTTGGGCGTTACGGGCGAGTCAGGCGGCGGCCCTATCGGCAGACAGGGTCAATTCCTGTGCGTTTAGCCGAGATTAGCGCCCCATTGCGGCGAAAAAGGTTGCTATTGCCGCTCGCTCATGAGTTAATGATGTCGGCCTGTGGTACAGACCTATTTATGCACGACATTTTGAGTAAAGTAGTTCAAATTTAAAGCGTTATCCCGGATAGCCCTTCTCTGACGAATTTCCTTTCCAGTGCCTCCATAAGTAACTGATGACCGGCTACCTCGCCCATGGCGGCTTACATTTATTATTGAAGGAAATTAGACATGTCTAACATGATCAAAGGTCAAGTGAAGTGGTTCAACGAAGCTAAAGGTTTTGGTTTCATCACCCCAGCAGACGGCAGCAAAGACGTATTCGTACACTTCTCTGCTATCCAGGATCAAGGCTTCAAGACCCTGGCTGAAGGCCAGAACGTACAGTTCTCTATCGAGAACGGTGCGAAAGGTCCATCTGCGGCTAACGTTACCGCTATCTAATTGGCGCCTGGCGCTGATTGAGAAAAACCCGCCGCGGCGGGTTTTTTTATGCCTGCAATTCAGCGGTGCGCAAAAAAAAGCCCGCAAGTCTGCGGGCAAAAGTTCCTTGTTACTTCTTCATTTGCGAGCGCTTCTCTGGGGGGGAAACGCCTGAAGACAGGCTACGCGAGACCGGCTTAAGATTCTGCGGCCAAACCGTTAAGAAAGTGAAAATCCAGGCGGCTGCTACGCTGATAGCAGAGGCCGGCAGGGCTGGAGCGGTGTCCATCACCTCCGGTTTTGTAATACACTGACGGCAATCGCAAATAATGGAGAAGGGTATGCAGGTTAACGATCGAGTGACGGTAAAAACAGACGGCGGCCCGCGGCGTGAAGGCGTCATTCTGGCCGTAGAGGTGTTCAACGAAGGCACCATGTATCTGGTTTCTCTTGACGACTACCCGGCGGGCGTCTGGTTTTTTAATGAAATCGACAGCCGTGACGGCACGTTTGTGGAGCCCTGTCGCGAGCACGGGCAGTAACTTAGGCTAATCTCATTAATTTGCTAATGAAATTGTCCATTTTGAGATTATTTCATTGCGGTAAGATTTTTTTTATCGACGGCAAAAAAATACCCGTTGCGCTAGCGGGGGATAACGCAGCAGGTATTTTTTTGTGGTTCCAGCGGCGGCTATCCAGATGACATTATCACCGGGTATTTAACGGCTGGTAAAACAGAGCGGGGGCGTTCTCTGTGGTTCAGCGGCTATTGACGAATATTCCACTGGTCAATGTATCGGTCAAACGAACAACGTGATAAATGATCTGCTTGTTGTGCGTTTTTATTTTCCGCTTGATGTTTCCCTTGTGGGAAGAGACCGTTTTGGCCTTTATTTGCATCTGGTCTGATATCTGGATGGTGCCTTGACCGGACATCCACATGCGTAACATGTTTGATTCAGTCTGGCTCAGCGTTACCGGCGTTTGATCCAGAGAGGATTTCTCCGTACGCAGAGACGTTCTCTCGAGATAGTGACTAAGTAGCTGATTCATAGTCTCTGGCTTGATGGATTTTGACGATATGATGACGTTCTTGCGAACATATAAATAATCGTCGAAATGTACGTTGGTAATGGCCATGAAGATGAAGAATAACGTATCCGGGTGCAGTGAAATGACCCGTTTTATTCGCTCGGTGGCGTTTGCTTCGTGGATGAAGCAGTCCTCGTTAATAAACACCAGGCTCGGATTCAACTTGCTGCATTTTTCATGCAGGCTGTCAATGTCCTCGATGGCATTAATATGGCGCTTCTTCACGCCATGCGAAGTCAGATAGTCGGTTAACCCCAATCTGGTATAGCTACATGAATCCATGATAATCGTTGGCATATCGCACCCCCACTTAAATCCGTTTTACTGCGGTAATATGAGAAAAAGCCTAAAAAGCCGAAAGGCAAAATGGAGCAATAATTCAGTGTAGCGAGTGTTCTATCAATAAACACGGCGTCACTCAATGATATTTTCATACTAAACTTATTAATTGCATGAATCTATAAGTTTGGCTTAAGTCAGAGCGATCTGCTGCTCGTCCAGCTTCGGCATGTTGAGCCTGATCTGCGCTTGGCGCCCGTGCCTGTCTGCATTGCTTGCCGCGAATCTGTTCATCATGTCACGAAACAAAATTTTAGTTTGCTAGGAAAAGTCTTAAAAAAAATTCATGTGTCGTTTTTTTGACGTCTTTCAGCGCATTTTTTGAGTGGACAAAAAACGCTCCATCTGGTGTTTTTCGTTTTTTTATTTAAAAATCATTAAGTTATGGTGTTTTTCTGCTTTCCATGCTAATGATTAGCACTTCTTTTTTTATCATAACGGCAAACGAAAGTTAACATTATGGCCGGAATGTGTAGCTTATTTGTTGCTATAAATCACCGTTTTACAATGAGTTATCTGGATATTTATTTTACATGAAATAGTTTTCGTGAATGTTTAACGGTGATTCAGTGATTTCTCTAAACTATCATCCTGCGGCCCGATCCGCAGGGGAGGAATGGCAGGTCGGAGTTGTCTCTGGCTCGCGTTGGTTTTAACTTGCCTCTCCACCTTTCAAAAACAGGATGTCGCGGTGAGACGGAATCAGTATGGGCAGCCGATAGGCGAAGCCCTCCCTCATTGGCAGCCGGCAGGCATGCCCGGGCACTCGCCGTTGCAAGGGCGGTTTTGCCGCCTCGAACCGCTTAACCTCGCGCGCTGGGGGGAGGCGCTTTATCAGGCTTATCAATCCGCCGAGGACGATCGCGACTGGACTTATCTGTTTTGGGAACGGCCGCAGTCGCGCGCAGATTTCCAGCGTTATCTTCAGGCTCAGGCGTCCAGCGCTGACAGAAACACGATGGTAGTGATCGATCAGTCAAACGGGTGCGCGGTGGGAAGCTGCGCTTTTTTGCGCATCGATCCTGCCAACGGCGTGGCCGAACTGGGCACCATCAACTGGTCGCCGCTGATGAAGCGCAGCGCGCTGGGCAGCGAGGCGATTTTCCTGATGCTGCGGCATCTGTTCGACGATCTTGGCTACCGGCGCTGCGAATGGAAATGCGATAGCCTCAATCTGCCTTCACGCCAGGCCGCCGAGCGCTTGGGTTTCCGCTATGAAGGCACGTTCCGCCAGGCCGTCGTCGTCAAAGGACGCACGCGCGACACCGACTGGCTGTCGATCGTCGACGGGGAATGGCCGGCGCGGCGCGCGGCGTTTGCCGCCTGGCTGTCGCCGGATAACATCGGCGATGACGGGCGGCAAGAACGGCGTTTGCTGGCCTTCCAACTCGGGTAATACGCCGCGCGCGCTAGGCCGTTTCCGCCAGGCAATGGCGCAGCGAGTCCAACGCCAGCCGGATGTCCTGTTCCTCCGTCATCCAGTTGACCAGCGCGGCGCGGATCCCCGGCTGACCGTTATAGCGCGTAGGGGTGCAGCGCACCACGCCGTGCCGGCTCAGGCGCTCGAGAAAGCGATCGCGCGCCGCCTCGCTGTCGCCCTGTGGATGGCTGAGTGCGAAGCACACCACGTTCAAATTCACCGGCGCCAGCAGCTGGAAACCGTCATCGGCTGCCAGCGCCGCCCCCAGCGCCTGCGCCAATCGGACGTTGCGCTCGACGATATCCCGTATGCCGCTGCGGCCATAGGCTTTCAGCGTCAGCCAAAGCGGCAGGGCGCGGAAGCGGCGCGAATTTTCCGGCGTCAGATGCAGATAGTTGTCTGGCCGCAATGTCGGTGCTTCCAGGTAGGCCGAATGGTTCTGAAATACCTGCATTTGCAGATCCAAATGGCGGGTAAATTGGATCGCGCTGTCATAAGGCACGTTCAGCCATTTGTGCGCGTCGACAGTGATGGAATCGGCATGCTGCCAGCCCTCAAGTCTTGGAGCGTAGAGCGGCGAGCAGGCCGCCACGCCGCCAAATGCCGCATCGACATGCAGCCAAAACGGATAACGCTCCCGCAGCGCCAGCAGACGCGGCAGGTCGTCGAAAGCGACGGTGTTGACCGTACCGGCGCTGGCCAGTACCAACGTTGGCTGGCCGGCGCCGGCGGCGAGCTGCCGTTCCAGTGCTTCCATATCCATGGCTTCAGACTCCGGCAGGCTGGCGACGGTCGTCAGCGCCTCGCGGCCGATACCGAGCATGCTGAGCGCCTTCACGCTGCTGGAATGTGGATTGGCCGACAATACCCGGATGGAACCCAGCGCCGCCAGGCCCTGTTGGGCGATATCCACGCCGTGCTGTTGTCCCAGCCACTGCCGGCCAATGGCCAGCCCGGTGAAATTGGCCATGGTCGCGCCGCTGACCAGGCTGCCGCTGAACGTTTCCGGCAGGCCCAGCAGGGATTTCAACTGCGTCACGGCCGCCAGCTCGATCGTGGCTGCGATGGTATCATGGCTGAGCAAGCTATTTTGGTCTGTCACGCTAACCAGCCAGTCCGCTGCGACCGCCGCCGGGGTGCCGCCGCCGGTGACGAAGCCGAAATAACGCGGGCCGGCGCTGGCGGAAATGCCGGCCTGATAACGTTGCCAAAAACGCTCCAGCGCCGCCAGGGCGCCTTCGCCGTTTTCATCTAGTCGATCGTCGCCCGGTTGCAGCTGCTGATGCTCGAGCGGCGGGCAGACCGAGCGTTGCTGCAGCCCGGTCAGGAAATCTTCCGCCAACTGGCGGGTGTGGTCGAGGATCTGCGGAAACTGCGCGAGATCCTGTTGTAAACGTGGGTGCATGGTGGCTCCGAAAGCGTCAGGGATGATGGGGTAAACATAGAACATTTGCCTGCCGGTCAAAATCGATGAAAAATAACCTTTTTGGATAGCCTGGTTAACCAATGATGAATGAACGCATTCCCCTGCATGTCTTGCCGACCTTTGCGATCGCCGCCAGGTTGGAAAATTTGCGCGCTACGGCGGAACAGGTGCATTTGACGCACGGTGCGGTCAGCCAGCAAATTCAGCTGCTGGAGCAGGCGGTCGGCTATCCGCTGTTTGAACGGCGCGGGCGCGGCGTGCGCCTGAATGCGGCCGGGAAAGAGATGCTGGCGGCGGTGGAACCGGCGCTGCAGGCGCTGCAGCAGGGAGTCGCCCGCGCCCGGCGTGCGGCGACAAGCCAGACGCTGCGCATCAGCGTGTTGCCGTCTTTTGCCCATTATTGGCTGTTGCCGCGTCTGCCTGCTTTTCATGAGGCCTGCGCCGATATTGCGCTGGATATCGATGCGTCGCTGGCGCTGCAGGATCTGTCGCAGCGAGGGTTCGATGCGGCGATCCGCATCGGCAGCGGTCAATGGGCGGGGCTGCAGGCGCAGCGCATCGCGTCGGGTGACGTGCTGCCTGTCGCTTCGCCGGATATGGCGCGAGAATGGGGGGCGGCGTTCGAGAACGGTGGCGATATTCCGTTGCTCGAGCACGACGTCAGTCCCTGGCGCGACTGGTTCAACGCGCAGGGGCGGCCGTTATGCGGGCGGCAACAGGCGTTGTTCAACGATGCCGGATTGTTGATTCGCGCGGCGGAGCAAGGGTTTGGCATCGCGTTGGCGAAAAAGCTGCTGGTCCAGGATGCTCTCGACGCGGGGAGACTGGTGGCGTTGGCCGCGCCCCGTCGTCTGAGCGATGACGACGTTTATCTGGTGTGGCCGCAGACCGCCGGGTTGACGCCGGCGGTCACCCGCTTGCTGCAGTGGCTGCAGCAACAGTTGGCGGCGATTTAGCGGCGTAGCCATTCCGGTTGCGAGGTGCCGAGCGTAGTCGCCGGCAGCGCCCATTGCAGCGCCGTGCCCTGCAGGCTTAACGGGGCGCGCAGGCGTTGCGCGGCCCCCCAGTAAGTCAATTCCGTTTCCGGGTTCTCGTCGGCGGTTCCGGCCGGTGCCAGCGGTTCCGGCCGGTAGTCTGCCGAACAGGGATGCGCCAGCAGCAACTGCGCCGTGCGCGCCAGCGACAGCCGCGCGTGGTAGCCGGTGCCGCGGCTCAGGCGCTGCGCCATACCGGTCAGCACCGCCGCCGCCATCAAATAGCCGGTGGCGTGATCCAGCGCCTGTACCGGCAACGGCACCGGCAAACTGGCGCTGCGCCAAACCATGCCCGCCTCCGCCAACCCACAGCTCATCTGTACCAGGCTGTCGAAACCGCGCCGGGTGCGCCACGGCCCGCTCCAGCCGTAGGCATTCAGGCAGACGTCTATCAGGCCCGGCGCCAGCGCGCGTCTTTCCTCCGCGCCATAGCCCAACTTCTCCAGCGCACCGGCACGGTAGCCGTGCACGATCACGTCGGTGTTTCTCAGCAGATGTTCAAACGTATGGCGATCGTGCGCATTGGTCAGGTTGAGGCGCGTGCTGCGTTTGCCCAGCATGACTTCATGTTCAACGCCAGGCTCATCCCAACCGTAGGGATCGATGCGCAGCACGTCGGCGCCCAAACCGGCAAGAAAACGCGTGGCGATCGGCCCGGCGAGAATGCGCGTCAGGTCCAGCACCCGCACGCCGTGCAGCGGCCGGGCGACGGGTAGCGCCCAGCCCGGCGGTGGCGCTTCCGGCTGCAGCGAGGCGTGGATCAGCGGTTCGAGCGCCACGCTTTTGCCCTGAATATGTTGTCGCCACGCGGCCGCCGAGCGCATTTGGGCCGCGCAGCCGCCGGCCTCGATCACCGCTTCCTCCAGCTCGCTTTTTTTCCAGCCCAGCACGCGTTCCGCCAGCGTGCCTTTATCCGATGCCGAACCCAGCACCTGCTCCACCGCTCGCCGATGGTGCGGCGCATTGGTATGTAGGCGTATCCAGCCATCCGCCGTCGCATAGTCGCCGGCCAGTGCATCCCAGGCCGCAGGCAGCGTCCACCCCAGCGGACGCAGCGTCCAGCCGAACCAGAGCGAGGCCAGGCGTTGATCGATCCAGACCTGCGGCGCGTCGGCCGCCTCGCGGCGAAGCAACTCGGCGCAGGCCAAACCGGCGGCGCCCCAGGCGGCGGTAGCCAATTCGGTCACGGGAAACGCCGAAGGCAATGCGCCGGTGCCGCTTACGGTTAGCCGGTCGGCGGGGGCGGGGCGCTGCCCCAGGCTTTGCCAAATTTCGTCGAGCAGAGTGTGGATCAGAGGCGTCATCGGCCACTCCTTGCGGGTCGTCGGAAATATAGCCTAGCGTAGCCCACTGCCGGCGACCTTGCTAAGGCGCAACGTCGAACGTGCGGCCGTCGGCCAGTGTGGCGCGCAGGCTGTGGGCCGCGATGCCGGCGAAAGGCTGCGCGCTGAAATTGGCGGTCAGCGCTTTGTCCCATAGGGCCTGATGCAGCGGCCGGAAGGCGGTGTCGGCGCCCAATGTCGCCATCTTCTATTTGTGACATCGAAATATCATCGCCGTATTCCAGTTTATTTTTCGTTTAATAAATTAGCCTTTACTTCATTATCCGACGTCACTATACTCAGCCAAAATTTCGGTGGAGAAACCCAATTGGACAGTTGTAGTTGTAATAAAACAAATAAGGCAAGCTGACCAATTCTCTTCTGATTTGTTGCTTGCCGTTATCGGCGGGCAGCACCCCTCTCCAGTTATTTCTGAGCTGTGCATACCCGAGTAATAAACGTTTCCTGATGCCTGACGGTTTCAGGTGAATCGAGTTGGACGTTATTATGGTATTTTGCAGCCACAGCCTTTTCCCTCCAGGCACGACACGCTGATTCGCTGATTTATTTTCAGCGCGCTTTCGCGTGTGCTAAACAGCACATGATTTTATCTCCTGCGGTTATTAAGGGGACAGTCATGGCGATGACTCCTTTCGTTTTAAATTTATTGCTGGCGATGTGCCTGGGCGCGGTAATTGGCGCTGAGCGCCAGTGGCGCCAGCGCATGGCTGGCCTGCGCACCAATGCGCTGGTGGCGACCGGTGCGGCGGTCTTTATTCTCAGCGCCATGTCCACCGATCCGGCCAGCGCCGGCCGGGTGGCCGCGCAGATCGTATCCGGTATCGGTTTCCTCGGCGCCGGCGTTATCATGCGTGAAGGGCTGAACATTCGCGGCCTCAACACCGCCGCCACGCTGTGGTGTTCGGCGGGGATTGGCGTCCTGTGCGGCCTGGGCCAGCATTGGGATGCGGTGGTCGCTACGCTGGTGATCCTGTGCGCCAATATCCTGCTGCGCGAAGCCGCGCAGCGCATCAATCTGCAGCCGCATCAGCAGGCGACCGATCTGGAATTGTGCTACCGCATTCAGGTGACCTGCGGCGAGCAGGACGAAATTCTGGTGCGCACCCTGATCTTGCAGGCGCTGAACGGCGTCGCCTTGCGGCTGCAATCCTTGCGCAGCGCCGATATTTCCAGTCCGGGGCAATTGGAAGTGTGCGCGGAAATTACCGCCACTCCGGCCGCGCAAAAAGAAATCGAAGGTATTGTTTGCCGCGTCAGTCTGGAAAAAAGCGTGAGTGCCGTTCGCTGGCGCGTCGCGTCCGAATTACCGGTCTGAATAATAATATAAATATTGATTAACTTGATTATATGTTCGGTTTTATTCATGAGTACCTTGAATAACGTGGGGCATTAAGGAGGCGTTATGGACGATGACCCCGGAAGGGAAATGATTCTTGCGTGGCTGACAGGGTAATTCCGCCATTTAGTCACGCTAATTAAAAATTCCACTCTGCGCAGAGTCACCCGTTTATCGGGCGGGATATCCCTGTGCGTAGAACGAAAATAAGAGAATAGCGTTATGACTCAGATTAATGAAAGAATGCGTCGCCGTGATAAAGATGCGGCGGCCTACGCCATTGCGCAAGAGGCGACCAACAGCATCGCCCAAACGCTGGCGAACCTGAAGTGCAACCGCAACGGCTTGACCCAGGACGACGCCGATGAGCGGCTGGAGCAGTTCGGCGCCAACCAGGTCGCCCACGACAAGGCGCCGCATGCCTTGATTCAGCTGATCAAGGCCTTCAACAACCCGTTTATCTTCGTACTGATGGTGCTGGCTGCGATCAGTTTCTTTACCGATTATTGGCTGCCGCGCCAGAACGGTGAAGAAACTGAACTCACCGGCGTCATTATCATTCTGACCATGGTCACGCTGAGCGGGCTGCTGCGTTTTTGGCAGGAATACCGCACCAACAAAGCGGCGGAAGCGTTGAAGTCGATGGTGCGCACCACCGCCACGGTGCTGCGCCGCAGCAGCTACAGCGCGCATCCGCTGACGCTGGAAGTGCCGATCCGTGAACTGGTGCCGGGGGATATCATTCAGCTCTCCGCCGGTGACATGGTGCCGGCCGACGTGCGTCTTATCGCCTCGCGCGATCTGTTCATCAGCCAGGCGATTTTGACCGGCGAAGCGATCCCGATCGAGAAATACGATGCCATGGGCAACGTGGCGCAGAAGTCGAGCGAAGGGGAAGTATCCAGCGAGAACGCGCTGCTTGAGCTGTCCAATATCTGCCTGATGGGCACCAACGTCGCCAGCGGCACCGCCACGGCGGTGGTGGTGGCGACCGGCGGGCGCACTTACTTCGGCTCGCTGGCCAAGTCGATCGTCGGTTCGCGGGCGCAAACCGCGTTCGATCGCGGGGTGAACAGCGTCAGCTGGCTGCTGATTCGCTTCATGCTGGTGATGGTGCCGGTGGTGTTGCTGATCAACGGTTTCACCAAAGGCGACTGGAGCGAGGCGGCGCTGTTCGCACTGGCGGTGGCGGTCGGTCTGACGCCGGAAATGTTGCCGATGATCGTCAGCTCCAACCTGGCGAAAGGGGCGATCGCCATGTCGCGCCGCAAGGTGGTGGTGAAGCGCCTGAACGCCATTCAGAACTTCGGCGCCATGGACGTGCTCTGCACCGACAAGACCGGCACGCTGACCCAGGATCGCATCATTCTCGAGCACCACATCGACGTCACTGGCGCCAGAGATAACGAGGTGCTGCACCTGGCCTGGCTGAACAGCTTCCATCAGAGCGGCATGAAGAACCTGATGGATCAGGCGGTGATCCGCTTTGGCCGCGGCAAACCGGGGATTGAAGCCCTGGGGCGTTTCAGCAAGGTGGATGAGCTGCCGTTCGATTTCGTGCGCCGCCGTTTGTCGATCGTGGTGGCGGACGAAAATGGCAAGCAGCAGCTGATCTGTAAGGGCGCGGTAGAGGAGATGCTTGAGATCGCCACCCACGTGCGCGAAGGCGACAAAACGCTGGAACTGGACGACGCGCGCCGTGCGGCGCTGCAGGCGTTGGCTCGCGAGTATAACGAAGACGGTTTCCGCGTGCTGGTGCTGGCGACGCGCGAACTGGATGCGAAGCGCCCGGCCGAACCGTTGAGCGTGGCCGACGAGCGCGACATGGTGGTGCAAGGGCTGCTGACTTTCCTTGACCCGCCGAAGGAGAGCGCGCAGCAGGCGATCGCCGCGCTGCAGGAAAACGGTGTGACGGTGAAGGTGCTGACCGGCGACAACCCGGTGATCACCTGCAAGATTTGCCGCGATGTCGGGCTGGAGCCGGGCGAGCCGCTCTCCGGGCTGCAGATTGAACAGATGGATGACGAAGAGCTGGCGCGCGAAGTGGAACAGCGTACGGTCTTCACCAAGCTGACGCCGCTGCAGAAATCGCGGGTGCTGAAAATGTTGCAGAGCAACGGCCATACCGTCGGCTTCCTCGGCGACGGCATCAACGATGCGCCGGCGCTGCGCGACGCCGACGTCGGCATCTCGGTCGACACCGGCACCGACATCGCCAAGGAATCGGCGGACATCATCCTGTTGGAAAAGAACCTGATGGTGCTGGAAGAGGGGGTGATCAAAGGGCGCGAAACCTTCGGCAATATCATCAAGTACCTGAACATGACCGCCAGCTCCAACTTCGGCAACGTGTTCTCGGTGCTGGTGGCGAGCGCTTTCATCCCGTTCCTGCCGATGCTGGCGATCCACCTGTTGATTCAAAACCTGATGTACGACATTTCCCAGCTGTCGCTGCCGTGGGACAAGATGGACAAAGAGTTCCTGCGCAAGCCGCGCAAGTGGGATTCCAAAAACATCGGGCGCTTTATGCTGTGGATTGGGCCGACCTCGTCGATCTTCGATATTACGACCTATGCGCTGATGTGGTACGTCTTCGCCGCCAACAGCGTAGAACACCAGGCGCTGTTCCAGTCCGGCTGGTTCATTGAGGGGCTGCTGTCGCAAACGCTGGTGGTGCATATGCTGCGCACCCAGAAGATCCCGTTCATTCAGAGCACCGCGGCGCTGCCGGTGTTGCTGACCACCGGGTTGGTGATGGCGCTCGGCATCTACATTCCGTTCTCGCCGCTCGGCGCCCTGGTTGGCCTGCAGCCGCTGCCGTGGGAATACTTCCCGTGGTTGGCCGCTACGCTGGTCAGCTACTGCGTGGTCGCCCAGTTGATGAAGCGTTTCTATATCCGCCGCTTCGGCGAGTGGCTGTAAGCCGCCTCGGCGTTCGCTCCAGGGGCGAAATTCGTCGCCCCTGCACCGCTACAGCAGTTTGTTGACCAGCAGGCCGAGCATGATGGTCAGCGTGAAGGAAAACAACGTGCCGAGCAGCACATACTCGGTACGCATCTTATCGTCGCTCTGGCGCAGATCGCCGAAACGGAAGATAGATTTGGCCGCCAGCAAAAAGCCGATCGCCGGGATTTGCCCCAGCAGCACGAAGGTCAGGATCAGCGTTCTCTCCAGATAGCCAATCTGTTTGCCCGCGCGCAGCAGCGAGTCGTTGTCGGCCTTGGCCGAAGGCGGCATTTGCGGCGTCCAGTGCGCCAGCAGTTGCCCGATCAGCAGGCTCATCGGCAGATAAATCAGGCTGTAGGCCACCAGCACCAGCCCGGTTTGCCAACGCCCCAGCTGCCGCCCCAGCGCGGCGAGCAGTTCACCGGCGTTCGGCGTTAGCCCCAGCCACAGCAAGGCGATCACCGCCAGATGCAATCCCTGATCGAGCAGGAAACTGCGGGCCGGGCTCAGGCGGTTCATCGCGGTGACTTTCAGCAAATCGATCAGGTAGTGGCTGACGGCGATGACCAGCAGGCTGGCCAGCACCTGCAGTGAAGAAAGCCCGCCATGCAGCAGGCCGAAACCGGCCACCACCCAGGCGGCCAGCACCCCGTGCAGCAACGCGTGCAACACCAGAAAACGCGAACGCGCGCGATGCCGAATTTTATCTTCCACCCAACTCAGCGGCTGCAGCGGAAAATCCGCCAGCAGATGGACGAGCAACAGCCAGGCCAGCAAAGGCGCATAGGTCAGATCCATGGTCAGACGATCCTGTTAATGGCGTGAATAAACCGCATGATTTCCTCGTAGGCCGCGCGTTTCAGCGCGGCGGAGACCGTGGAGGCGGCTTTTTGCAGCTGGTCCGCCACGGCGGCGCCGCTGTCGGCGAACATTCTCGCCTGAACGATGCGCGCTTCGGCCTGTGACAGGCGGCCAATCACATGATCTAACATCGGCAGCAGATCGCTGACAATGGCGTTTGTCCGATCGTTGTCGGTTTTCAGAGCCAGCCGGCAATTTTTTGCCATGGCGTCCAGCGCGCTGCCGGAGTTGATAAAGGCGCTGCCGTAACCGGCGGCGTCGGGCCGTTGGCTGCCCAGCCCGACGGCGATGCGCGCATCCCAGTGCGCGGCGCCCATCGCTCGCAGCGCGAGGCGAATGTACACCGCCAGCAACAGCCCGTCCTCCGGGGCGGCCTGCGCCTGGAAGGCATCGCCGCGAAAGATTTCCACCTGATGCAGCCGCCCGTCACGCCGCAGTCGATCGAGCAGGTTATGCAGCCCATTGAGGTAGTTGACGGTGTCTGATCGGCGGGAATCGACCAGATCGCCGCTGATTACGCTGATTGGCGTCGGCATGGCGCGTTCCATTGTTTGTGGAGAGATAACTATAAATTCGCACCTGGATACGAATATGTCAATAATTCGCCTCTGGGTACGAATTTACGGGGTTTTCGCCTGTGGGGACGAAACGAGGCAGGATGAGGAACGGGGAATGAACGGCCGGGAATGCGCGGGCCTGTCAGGCTCGCCACCGGCGGCGTAGAGGGAAAATGGCCGGCAACCGGCTGTTCAGAAGCTTTTAACCAGCACGTCACGCGGCATTTCGCTGCCGTGTTTCAGCAGATGCTCAAACGATCGCTCGCTGCTTTTCAGTTGCTGCAAAAATTCCTGCGGCGACAGATCGTGTTTTTTGCCGCTCATGTAAGCCAGCGCCAGTTCTTTTGCCTGATAGCGGGAGAAGTTGTACATGGTGTCCTCGATACGGTGAATGTCAGTGCTCACGATTGTAGCGAAAGAGCACATAATGAACAGCGGCTTTGGCGTATGGAATCGATAGCCGAAACTTAACTTGCAGGCTGCAACAGCTCATCGCACAGGCGCTTGATCACCTGAGCTTGCGGCAGGCCGTTGTGCAACATCTGGCGGATATGCTCCGAATCGCTGATGCCCTGGCGGACATGGCGCTCGACGGCCTGCAGCAGGGCACGATCCTCCCGCCGCTCGGCAAAACCGCTCAGCGCTTCGAGAGTGTGCAGGATGTGGGCGGTCAGGCTGCTGCGGCGCAGCGTCGCGGGATCGACGTATTCGGCGGCAAAGCCGCTGCGATAGGCGTTGATCTTGTTGTAATTGGTGAAGGCATCGTATTCCGGCGCGATCGGTGAGCGGTGCTGCAACAGAAAATCGGCCAGCAGGCGGCAGTAACCGACCAGCAGCACGGCGTGGGTGAGGCGCAGCGGCGTATCGCAGATGCGGATCTCCACCGTGCCCAGCTCCGGTTTTGGCCGCGCATCCCAGTAAATATCCTTGACGCTTTCAATCACGCCGGCGGCATTCAACCGTTCGTAGTAGGCGTTGAATTCATGCCAGCTGTAGATGTGTTCCAGGCATCCGTAGTTGGGGAAGGAGTTCTGGGCGCTGAAGCGGGAACTGGCAAAGCACGTGTCGACCCCTTGATACAGCGGCGACGAGGCGCTGAGCGCGATCAACTGCGGAAAGTAGGGCGTCAGCGCATGGCACAGGTACATCGCTTCGTCCCCGTCGTTGACGCCGAGGTGAATGTGTTGGCCGAACACGCAGGCCAGCTTGGAGAGATAGCCAAAACGGCTGGCCAGCTGCCTGTAGCGCGCGTTGTCGCTGATGACCTGCTTGCGCCAGTCGTTGCTCAGGTGGCGGCCACCGCCGCAGACGTCACAGCCCAGGCGCTGCGCGCTGCGTCGGACGGTATGGGTCAGGGCGCGCAGCTCGGTGTGCAGCTCATCGAGATCGCGGTGCACCGAGCTGTTCAGTTCCACCATCGATTTGGTGAGCTCATGCTTGACGCGCCGGCGGTCGCCGACCGCGCCGACCACCCGATCGGCTCGATCCGTAAGATCGTAGTGTTCGGCATCGACCAGCTGTAACTCTATTTCGGTGCCGATGGAGAGCCTTTCCGAACGTTTGAATGTGAGCGGCATGGTACCTCCTTCCTGCAAGAACGGCATAAAGATAAGTATATGTCTCGGTGAGGAGGGCAACGTTTTGCATTTTATATTTGTTTTTTCGAATGTGAAGCTGGTATCTTCACGAGCGAGTTGTGGTGAAGAGAAAGGTTAACGGGAGTGTGACATGCCGTCATTGACGCCGCTGAAGCTGTTTAAAAACCTGTCTGACGAGACGCGTCTGACCTTGGTGCTGCTGTTGCGCCACGCCGGTGAACTGTGCGTGTGCGAGCTGTCGGGCGCACTGGCGCTGCCGCAACCCAAGATTTCAAGGCATCTGGCGATGCTGCGTGAAAGCGGGCTGCTGCTCGATCGGCGCGATGGTAAATGGATACATTATCGCCTGTCGCCGCATATGCCGGCCTGGGCGGCGGCGATTATTGAGCAGGCTTATCAGTGCCGGCCAGAACAGATGACGGAGTTAGCGCAACGCGTGGCGAAAGGTTGCCCGTAACGGTAAAAAATTTACGCAAACACATATGAAAAATCGAATATGTAAACTTAAAGGGGCGGAAGGACAGCGATGATAGTGGCAGGGGCGATCTTTATTCTGACGTTGATCTTGGTCATCTGGCAACCGAAGGGGCTGGGTATTGGCTGGAGTGCGTCGATCGGGGCGGGATTGGCATTATTGAGCGGCGTGGTGCACGTCGGCGACATCCCCGTGGTATGGCAGATAGTCTGGAATGCGACTGCGACCTTTATCGCCGTCATCATCATCAGCCTGTTGCTGGATGAAAGTGGCTTTTTTGCCTGGGCCGCCTTGCACGTCGCGCGCTGGGGCAACGGCAGGGGCCGCTGGCTGTTTACCTATATGCTCCTGTTGGGCGCGGCTGTGGCGGCGCTGTTCGCCAATGATGGCGCCGCGTTAATCCTCACGCCGATCGTGATCGCCATGCTGTCGGCGCTCGGTTTTCGTCCTGCTGCGGTGCTGGCTTTCGTCATGGCGGCGGGCTTTATCGCCGATACCGCCAGCCTGCCGCTGGTGGTGTCCAACCTGGTGAATATCGTTTCGGCGGATTTCTTTCACTTGGGCTTTACGGAGTATGCGGCGGTGATGGTGCCGGTCAACCTCGTCGCCGTGGCGGCGACGCTGGTGATGTTGCATCTGTTCTTCCGCAAGGATATTCCGCCGGGCTATGCGCTGACGCGTTTACCGGTGCCGCGGGAAGCGATTCGCGATCGCGCGACGTTTCGAGCCGGTTGGGCGGTATTGGCGCTGTTGCTGATTGGCTTTTTCGCCCTGGAACCGCTCGGCGTGCCGGTGAGTTTGGTCGCCGCCAGCGGCGCGCTGGTGCTGCTGGCGGTTGCGAAACGCGGGCGGGCGATCGATACCGGTAAAGTGCTGCGCGGGGCGCCCTGGCAGATCGTGATTTTCTCGCTGGGCATGTATCTGGTGGTCTATGGGCTGCGCAATGCCGGCTTGACCGATCTGCTGTCCGGTGTGCTGGATGCGCTGGCGCGGCAGGGGCTGTGGGCGGCGACGCTCGGCACCGGCTTCCTGAGTGCGTTTCTCTCTTCCGTCATGAATAACATGCCGACGGTGCTGGTGGGGGCGCTGTCGATCGACGGCAGCGGCGCGGAAGGCGTCATCAGGCAGGCGATGATTTACGCTAACGTCATCGGCAGCGATCTCGGCCCTAAAATCACCCCGATCGGCAGCCTGGCCACGTTGCTGTGGCTGCATGTGTTGGCAAGGAAAAACATCGTCATTACCTGGGGCTATTATTTCCGCGCAGGACTGGTGATGACGCTGCCAATTCTGTTCGTCACCCTGGCAGCGCTGGCGCTGCGGCTGTCCGTTTTATCCTAACCGGAGAAACCGTCATGAGCAGTATCAAGATTTATCACAACCCGGCCTGCGGCACGTCGCGCAATACGTTGGCGCTGATCCGCAACAGCGGCGTTGAGCCGGAGGTGATTCTGTATCTGGAAACGCCTCCCAGCCGCGAACGGTTGATTGCGTTGCTGGCCGACATGAACATGCCGCCGCGCGCGTTGTTGCGAAAAAACGTCGAGCCTTACGCCGAGCTGCAGCTGGACGACAGCGCCTGGAGCGACGAACAACTGATCGACTTCATGGTGCAACAGCCGATCCTGATCAATCGCCCCATCGTGGTGACGCCGCTTGGCACGCGCCTATGCCGTCCGTCGGAGGCGGTGTTGGAGATTCTGCCGGATCCGCAGCGCGGCGCCTTCAGCAAAGAAGACGGCGAGCCGGTGATCGACGCGCAGGGCCGCAGGATAACCTAAGGCTGATCGCTGCGGCCCCGCATTTCGGCCAATCAGTGCAGTTCGGCGCCGCTGCGATCGGCCAGCGCTTCCAGCAGCGGGGCGGAAGGCACGAAGAACAGGGTGCCGGTCACCGCGCGGCTAAAATCGAGCAGCCGATCGTAGTTGCCGGCCGGGCGGCCGATAAACATGTTTTCCAGCATCTGCTCGATCGGCTGCGGGGAGCGCGCATAGCCGATAAAGTAGGTGCCGAACTCGCGCAGGCCGGGGCGGCCGAACGGCATGTTGTCGCGCAGAATTTTCACCTCGTTGCCTTGCTCGTCGGTGATGGTGGTCAGCGAACTGTGCGACGACGACGGTTTGACCGCTTCATCCAGCTCGATGTTGGACTGCTTATGGCGGCCGATGATCTTCTCCTGCGTTTCCACGCTGAGCGAATTCCAGCCCTGCATGTCGTGCAGGTATTTCTGCACCAGCACATAGCTGCCGCCGCTGAACGCCGCGTCTTCGTCGCCGATCACCGTGTAGTCGAAGGCTTCGTGCCCTTCCGGGTTCTCCGTGCCGTCGACGAAGCCGATCATGGCGCGCTGATCGAAGTAACGGAAGCCGTGCACCTCCTCGATCACCGTCACGGCGTCGCCGAGCTTGGCGGTCAACTGAGAGGCCAGTTCAAAACACAGATCCATTTCATCGGCGCGGATATGCAGCAGGATGTCGCCAGGCGTGGCGACGGCGACGCGTTCCCCGCTGCCGATCGGGCTGAACGGATGCAGCTGGCGAGGGCGCGGTGCGCCGAACAGCGTATCCCAGGCCTCGGAGCCGAAGCCGCAGACGCAGGTGAGGTTGCCCGCCGGCGCGCGTTTGCCGACCGAACGCACCACGGCGGCGATGTCGCCGCACCAGGCGCGCACCGCCGCCAGATGGGCGGGAACGGGCGACAGGGTGGCGACGATAAAGATGGCATGGCGCGTCACCGGCGTGAATACGGCTTGCGGCAGGGGGGTATTTGCATTCATTGCATTCGGCTCCAGTGTGTTCGGGTGAAATAGCTCAGATCAAATTAAAGTGCTCGTCGGGTTTCATCGGCGGCGGCAGCGGGCTTTGGTCATTCATTTCCAGCAGGTTGCGCTCGATGGTGTTGCAGATGGCGTTTAACGGCAGATGGTTGGCCGACACGCCAAACGGATCCTCCAGCTCTTCGGCCAGTGAGTCCCAGGATAAGAAGGTATAGGAAATGAACACCGAAACAAACGGTGTCATGTAATGCAGGTCGGTCACCAGGGCAAAAGGCAACAGGCTGCAGAACAGGTAAACGGTGCGCTGCAGGATCAGGGTATAGGCGAACGGCACCGGCGTGCTGGCGAGCCGTTCGCAGCCGCCGAGGGCGTGGGACAGTTCGCTCAGCTTGTTGTCGAGCAGTTCGAAAGTGATGTCGCTCAGCAGCCCCTGTCGGCGCAGCTTGCCGATCTCCTGGCCCAGCATCAGCAGGATGCGGTTGGTCGGCATCGGGCTGGCGATCACCTCGGCCAGCTCTTTGCTGCTGAGATTGTGGTACAGATCGGCGGTGGGATCGGTGGCGCGCAGTTGATGCTTCAGGCTCCAGCTGAAGGCGATCAGCAGCTTGGCGACCTTTTGCTGCACCGCCGGTTCGTCCGGCAGCAGGCTTTTGATCTGTCGCAGCAGGGATCGCTCGGTAATCAGCAACGAGCCCCACAGGTTGCGCGCTTCGACAAAGCGGCTGTAGCCGGCATTATTGCGAAAGCCGAGAAAAATCGCGATGGCGATGCCCAGCAGGCTGAACGGCGCGATGGTTAAATGCACGCCGAGCTGTTCGTACCATTGGTAGCTGATCACCGCCACTATCGACATCAGCACGTTCAGCGACAGACGAAAGGTGATCTTTGACAGCACGGAACCGTGCCAGGCGAACAGGCGAAAAAACCAGTTCTGGTGCGGGCGAATTATCATGACGTGGATGCTTCCTGGTGTCCTGCTATTGAGAATAGTCGATTCTTATCCGGCGGCGTTAGGCCGCCGTTGTCGATTGCCAGAGCCGCTGCGGGTGCGTATAGACGGTGGCGCGCCCCGGCTTGCTGAAGCCCACCAGCGTCAGGTTGCTGCGCTCGGCCACCTCCACCGCCAGGCGGGTGGCGGCGGAAACGGCGAACAGGATCTCGACGCCGCACATGGCGGATTTTTGCACCATTTCATAGCTGGCGCGGCTCGACACGAGCGCCGCACCCTGCAGCCACGCCTGTTGGCTGCGGTAGCCCAGCAGCTTATCGAGCGCCACGTGGCGGCCGACGTCTTCACATCCGCCGCTGAGCGCGCCGTCCGGCTGGATCCAGGCCGCCGCGTGGGTGCAGCCGGTCAGTTTACCCACCGTTTGCACGTCCTGCAGCTGCGCCAATGCCCGGTCGAGCAGCGCCAAATCGAAACGTTGCGTGAAAGGCAGCGGCGCGATGGGCTGAGCAACCTCCTGCAGCTGCTCGACCCCGCAGACGCCGCAGCCGGTGCGGCCGGCCAGGCTGCGGCGCTTCTCTTTCAGCTGCATAAAGCGGCGGCTCGAGAGTTCCACATGCACTTCAATGCCGTTGCAGGCCGGTTGCTGGCGGATGTCGTAGATGTCGTCGGGGGAGGCGATGATGCCTTCGGACAGCGAAAAACCGATGGCGAAGGCCGCCAGATCTTTCGGCGTCGCCATCATCACCACGTGGGAAATGCCGTTGTACACCAGGGCGACCGGCACTTCTTCCGCCAGCCAATCCTGATGCACCTGTGCCAGATCGTTGCGCTGCCAGACCGCGTGGCGCGACAGGCATTCCTGTTTGATATCGTCGGTTTCTGCGAGGAGTAGGTGCTTGTTCATAACGTTCTCGTGACCGTCGGTGACGAGGCGCCGACGAGGATGAATTCTTATTAGCAGGTGTGGGGATTATACAGGATTCTGATCCCGCTCGCGTAGGGAATCACGCCCTGCAGGTTATCCACAGTTTTGGTGGATAACGTGTGTGCAAGGGGCAGTGAAACACTTAGCAGGCGTAAAAAAAAATCGCTCAGAAAATTATTATATTACGCGACAAAGCGCGATCCGCAGGGGGATAGGGGGTTGCACGCGTTCGCGTTTTGTTTATGCTTTACTGTATAAATATACAGTTTGGTTATGATTATGCTGAGCAATTCAAGGTTGTATGCTTTTTCACCAGGTGAGCCCCTGACGTTACCGCTGTTTGCCGATCGCGTGGCCTGCGGTTTTCCCTCCCCGGCGCAGGACTATGTCGAGAGCCGGCTGGATATCGGCAAACTGCTGGTGCGGCATCCTAATGCCACTTATTTCGTGCGTGGCGCGCGGACGGAACGTTCATAAAGCTGGAAGGTGACGCGCTGCAGGTCGCCGGCGGGTATCAGGCCGCGTATGATGCCGGACTGCCGGTGCAGATCCAGGTGAATGACGGCCGTATCCGGGCAAAGGAATAGACGCTGGGGTTGGAGCCTGTCCTCATCGGCGCTCTGCTGGAGACTGATGCGGAAGTATGCCGCCCCCAAACGGTAACTGATATTTTGCTGGTTGAGCAGATAGACCGCCTGACCCGTCTCAGCAACAGTGACTGGATGACGTTGAAAAAGCAGATTGAGCAGCATGAGTTACGGATTGTCAGCCTGGATGTCCCTACCTCATGGCAGGCGCTGTCAGAGAAAGATCCTTCACAGGCGGACCCGATCACCCGTGCAGTAATAACCGCCATCAATAACATGCTAATCGACCTGATGGCCGCGATGTCACATAAGGACTGGTTGAGTCGCCGCCAACGGCAAAAGCAGGGAATTGAACGGGCGCATACGTTGGGTAGATACCGGGGAAAGCAGGCAGATCAGGAACGACATCAGAAAGTCCTGTACTACCGACAGATTAAGAAACTGAGCATCCGAGAAACAGCAGACGCGACAGGCTACAGTACTTCCCAAGTTTGTCGCATTCAGGCCTTCTATAAAGAAGTTGAGACTGATTAAAAAGCAGCCTTAATGTACAATAATTTTCGATATCCAAACTGACCCCATGAACAATCAATGAGTTAGAGGTGAAAGATGATTTCATACAAAAAAATCATACCTGCTCTTGTCATATTCGCTTTATCTAATGCTGTGGCATATGCGAATGATTTCGACAAATCAAATGAAGCGATGGCAATTTCAGCAATAGGTTTTTCTGGCTCAAATGCTCGTGTTGCACATGATGTTTGTGGGGCAACCAATGAGAAAATTGATAAATATAAAAAACAAATAAAAGACTCATTAACTAGAACATTAAAGTATGAACAGTCAGGATTCGATACGCATTGGGATAATGGTTGGAAAAATGCTGATTTTTTGGTTAAGTCATTAAGTAATGATGAAGCCTATAAAAAAGAATATTGCCGAGAGGTTTTAGATGGAATTAATAATCCGGAAATGAATTAAGGATTATTCCTTATTCGGGGTTCTACGCCGGAACCCCAGATTTTTCCGTCCGCTAAAATTATCCCCGGTTGAGCAGCTTTATACCGTCAGCTCGCAGTGGACCATCAGGGGAAATGTGGCGGTACAGCGTTTGTCGGGTTATCCCAAGCTCCTGGCATAACGTACTGACTTTCGTCTCTGGCCGTCCCATTGATGCCATTGCCAGTCGCAATTTTATTGGCGTCATTTTGTAAGGCCGTCCGCCGTTCCTCCCGTGGGCTCTTGCTGAGGCAAGGCCTGCCGCTGTTCTTTGCGGCGCTGTACGCAGCAGAGACCGACGGCCGCGCGCGACTGGCTCGACACCCGCTTAGTCCCGCCCTCTGGTCAAATGCAGGCTGACGTGTACAGCCTGCAGGCAGAGGATTTCGTCTGGCAACCGGTATCGCCCGCCGTCGGCGCCGTTCGCAATGACAATCCCTCACTCATCCTGCCCATCGATACGCCAACGGTCTGAGTGCCGCATTATCCACAGTTTTGGTGGATATCATGTGTGCAAACACACGTGAAGAACGCCAAAAGCTGCAGGAAAAATCGCTCAGAAAATTATTATATTACGCGGGAAAGCGCGATCCGCAGGGGGATTGGGGGTTGCACGCGTTCGCGTTTTGTTTATGCTTAACTGTATAAATATACAGTTTGGTTATGATTATGCTGAGCAATTCAAGGTTGTATGCTTTTTCACCAGGTGAACCCCTAACGTTACCGCTGTTTGCCGATCGCGTGGCCTGCGGCTTTCCTTCCCCGGCGCAGGACTATGTCGAAGGCCGGCTGGACATCGGCAAGCTGTTGGTGCGGCACCCCAACGCCACCTATTTCGTGCGCGCCAGCGGCGAGTCGATGATCGACGGCAATATTCAGGATGGCGATCTGCTGATTGTCGACAGCGCCCTGACGCCGGAGCATGGCAATATCGTGATCGCCGCGGTGGATGGCGAATTCACCGTCAAAAAACTGCAGCGCCACCCCGATGTGCGGCTGTTGCCGATGAACCCCGCCTACGCGCCGATCGTGTTCGACGACGAAGCGCAGCTGGAGATCTTCGGCGTGGTGACCTTTATCGTCTACGCGGCGCTGTAACCATGTTCGCCCTGGTAGACGTCAACAGCTTCTACGCTTCCTGCGAGACCATTTTCCGGCCCGACCTGCGGGGGCGACCGGTGATAGTGCTGTCCAACAACGACGGCTGCGTGATCGCCCGCAGCGCCGAGGCGAAGGCGTTGGGCGTGCCGATGGGCGCGCCTTATTTCAAAATCAAAGAGGAGATGCGCCGTCGCAACGTTGCGGTGTTCTCCTCCAACTACGCGCTGTACGCCGATATGTCCCGCCGGGTGATGGACACGCTGGAGGAGATGGCGCCGGCGGTGGAGATTTATTCGCTGGACGAAGCCTTTCTGCGGCTGGACGGTGTGGCCCACTGCGAGGCGCTGGAGCCGTTCGGCCAGCGGGTGCGCGATCGCATCCGGCGCGAGCTGCATTTGACGGTCGGGGTCGGCATTGCGCCGAGCAAAACGCTGGCCAAGCTGGCCAACTTCGCTGCCAAGAAATGGCGCGGCACCGGCGGCGTGGTGGATTTATCCGATCCGGTGCGCCAGCGTAAACTGCTGGCGCTGCTTCCGGTGGAAGAGGTGTGGGGCGTGGGGCGCCGCCTGACTCGCCAGCTGCAGGCGATGGGTATTCACACCGCGCTACAGCTGGCGGACTGCGATACCCGTCTGGCGCGTAAAACCTTCAGCGTAGTGCTGGAGCGCACGATACGCGAGCTGCGCGGCGAATCGTGCCTGCAGTGGGAAGATGAGGCGGCGGCGAAAGAGCAGATCATCTGTTCCCGTTCGTTCGGCCAGCGGTTGACGCATTATCCGCACATGCGCGAGGCGATCTGCAGCTACGCCGAACGCGCCGCCGAAAAGCTGCGGCAGGAAAAGCGCTACTGCCGCAACGTCTCGGTGTTTATCAAAACCAGCCCGCATTCGGCGGGCGAAGGGTATTACAGCAATATGGGCACCGCCCGGCTGCAAACGCCGAGCAACGACAGCCGTGACATCATCGCCATGGCGGTGCGCGCGCTGGAGAGCATCTGGCAGGAAGGGCGGCGTTACCTGAAGGGCGGCGTGGTGCTGGGGGATTTCAGCGCCGCCGCCATGGCGCAGATCGACCTGTTCGACGACTGCCCGCCGCGCCGCAACAGCGAACGGCTGATGGCGACTCTCGATCGCCTGAATCAGGAAGGGCGCGGGCGCGTATGGTTCGCCGGGCAGGGGATCGTCAAGCCGTGGCAAATGAAGCGCGACATGCTGTCGCCGGCCTACACCACCCGGCTGGCGGATATCCCGGTGGCGCGGCTGGGGGAGCGGGCGCCGCGTGATGCCCCACGGGCTGCTGCGCAGCCCAATCCGTCGAGACCTAAGGGAATAGGCGATAATAAGGCAGGATAAGCATGGCATGATCTGTGCGCCGACGATCTTCACCGCGTCCACCCCCCCGAGTTCAGAACCCGGATGCGTCGCTGGCCGCCTGGCGGCAGGGCGCGTATGGCCTCCCTTTATTCGTCATTCACCGTTTTGTGTTGTTTGATCACATATGTCCCTTGGATATTTCGGTCTTTAACGCCTGTATTGCAAAAGGCGCGCATGCGTTGGCTCGTTGATTGTTTCACCGACCAGACAGCCGCCATCCGTTGTCCTTATTTCTGCGGTTTTTTATAAATGACGGGCAGCTAAAAACGGTTTGCCGATAGGGATAATACGCGTGTCAATCCGCGTTAAACGAGAATATCGGCATCTTAAAAATAAAACGAAATAAGGATGAAAGCATATGCCTGGATTTAATTATGGTGGTAAAGGAGATGGAACTAACTGGAGTTCTGAACGCGGTACGGGCCCTGAGCCGGGGGGCGGCGATAAAGGCCATTCCGGCGATCGCGATCGCGGCGGCGCCGGCGTTGGCAACAGCCCGGAACAGCAACAGATAGCGGCGATCCAAAACGATCCGGCGCTGCGCATGAAACTGGAGGCGGTGATTAAGGCGGCGCGCAGAATTAACCCGGATGCGAAATTGCATATTGAAAGCGTCAGCCCATCCGGCACGCTGAGCCTTTCCGCCACCGGTTTGACGGCCGATCAGGCGAAGCACATTGGCCTGGGGGGGCTGGTGATGGGGGTCAACGCCAAGGGGGTGACAGTGGCGATCGGGGATATCGAAACCGGCCATGCGCGCAAGCCCTCACCCCCTGGCAAAGGCGGCAACAATGGCCTGAATGCCGGGCAGATCGGCGCCTCTTCGTTAGGCAGTTTCGTGACAGACTCGCATCGCGATCGGCCCGTCAGCGGCTGGCATGGCAACGGCAAAACCGGCGAATTCTCGACGACCCGCACGACCGGGAGTTACTACGGTTTTCATCATTTGAAGGTGGAAAAGCAAGACGGAGTGGCGACCTACAACCTCTACTATAAGGCCAATAAGAACCGGCCCGCGTTTATCGCCGTGGTGAGAGGGGATAACCTGAATGCCATGGAGGTGAAATATGCCAACGGCAAGCCGGTAAAATCGCCCGGCTCGGTAAAAACGATCGTTAAGGAGTTCGTCGAATATCAAAATGCGGAATTAAAAGCCATCAAGGATGGCGTCAGCCTGGCCGCAGGTATCAATAAAGATATCGCGGAAAAGATCGGCGCGAAATACGCCAAACTCGCCAAGGATTTGGAGGCGGGAATTCAAGGAAAATATATCCGCAACGTGCAAGATGCGGAGAAAACCTACGAGCAATTGACGAAGGGCCTGAACAAAAAGCTCAAGGCGCAGGACAAAGCGGCGATTGTCGCCTGGCTGAAAATGATCGATGCGGAACAGTATGCCCGCAATGCGCGGGTATTGGGCAAGGTCTTCACCGGGGTGGACTGGGCGATCAAGGGCGCGGATCTGGTAAACGCCGCGATTGAAGGTTTCTCTACCGGCAACTGGAAAGCGTTCCGCAACCAGCTCGAAGCGCTCGGGTTGTCGATCGGCGCAGGGTATACGCTTTCCGCTATCGCCGCGTTTTTCGCGCCGACGCTGGTGTCGTCGACGGTGGGCATTTTCGCCTTCGCTTACCTGTTTGGCTGGGCCACCAGCTATATCGATGCGGAACGTGCGGGGGAGCTGGAGAAGTGGGTCGTTGACCTGTAACGGCATGAGGGGGCTGGCCCCCTCATTTTACCCCTCACACCCTCTACCTCTTTCACACCACCGGCGCCACCGTCAGCAGCAGGTTGGCGAAACGGCGTTGTTCGCCGGAGGCGATCACCAGCAGCGTCCGATCCGATTTGACCGCGGCGTAAAATGCCTCGCGCGGCAGGTATTCTATCGGGCAATGCTCTGGCAGCAGCTGCCGGTATTCGGCTTCGATGGTGTTGGTGAAGTCCGGCGGGCAGGCCATCAGCGCCGCGCTTTCCACGTTGATGCAGGCCAGTAGTTTTTCCAGGATCGGCGGGGCGGCGAGCGTGCCGGGCGCCAGGTTCAGATAGACCACGGTGGCGTCTTTCGGCGCGTGGGTCACGCAGGCGTAGTTGCCGTCGGCGATCAACACCTGGGTTTTATGCCCGCATTGCGCCAGCGCGGCAAGCAGCGGCGGGTGAGTGATGGCGGATTTGATCATAAAGCGATTCCTGAATGGGCGGGCGGCAAGCGCGCCGCCCGCAGCTGAATTACATGCGGTAGATGCCGCCGTTGATGTCGAGAGTCGCGCCGGAGATGAAGCCGTCGTATTCCGCCGCCAGGAAGGCGATGGCGCGCGCCACGTCGTCCGGTGCGCCTGCGCGGCCCAGCGGGATGGCGCGAACGGTTTCCTCCGCCGATGCCTGGGTAGTGTGGCGATTGTGGAAACGGGTGCCGAGGATCAGGCCGGGCGCGACCGCATTCACCCGGATGCCGTGCTCGCCCAGCTCCGCCGCCAGCGAGCGCGTCCAGGTGAGTACCGCGCCCTTGGTGGCGGAATAGACCAGCGAGCCGGAGTGCCCGCCGGCGCGGCCCGCCTGTGAGGCCAGGTTAACGATGCTGGCGCCGTCCGGCGCCGCTTTCAGATGCGGCAGCGCGCTCTGGGTGACGTTCAGCATGGTGGTCATGTTCACGTCGATCACGGTTTGCCAGAAGGCGCGGTCGATCTCGCCCAGCCATTTGCGCCCGACGATGCCGCCGACGTTATTGATCAGGATATCGATGCCGCCGAGAAACTCGGCGCCGGCCGAGACGCAGCGCTGCGTTTCGTCGGTGTCGATGAGATCGGCGTAGCCGTAGGCGGCCTTTTGTCCGAGTGAATGGGCCAGCGCCACCAGCGCCTTGGGGCCGCTTTCGTCGCTGTGATAGTGAAAATAGATGTCGCACCCGGCCTTGATCAGCCGCTCCGCGGTGGCGCGGCCGATGCCCTGTTCCGCCCCGGTGATAAAGACCTTTTTGCCCGCAAGATCGCCCATGATTGACTCCTTATTGGTTCGTTAAGAATTGATGACGCCTTCACGCTGTTTGGCGCAGTAGAAAATGCAGATCAGCCCGGTGGCCAGCAGGCACGAGGCCAGGAAAAACAGCCCCGGCGCGCTGCTGCCGGTCAGATCGTTCAGCACGCCCACCGCATAGGGGGCGACGAAACCGCCGATATTGCCGATGCAGCTGACCACCGCCAGCCCGGCGGCCGCGGCCGCGCCGGTGGAGATATTGGCGGGCATGGATAAAAACGGCGGCACGGCGGTGTAGATGCCGATGGCGGCGATGCATAGGAACGACAGCGCGACGAGCGGGTCGTATTTAAAAAACGTCACCGCCCCCATCAGGCCGATGGCGGCGACCACCATGCTGAGGCCGGCAAACACGCCGAGTTTTTTGGTTTTGCTGGCCCACAGGCTCCACGGATACACCAACAGCGCAGCCAGGCCGTAGGGAATGAGCGCCAGCAGGCTGACGCGGAAGATATCGCCGCCGGAGAGGGCGCTGATGATCGACGGCAGCCAGGTGCCGAAGCCGTAAATGCCGCACACCATGCCGAAGTTGAGCAGCGCGTAGAGCAGGTATTTCTTGTTTTTAATCCCTTTCAGGAAGTCGGCCAGCGTGATTTTAGAGCCGGATTTGGAGCGGCCGGCGTTGCTCATCAGCCAGGCCTTTTCCTCCACGTTCAGATAACCGACATCCTTGGGCGAGTTCTTGATCAGGAACGGGATCAGCAGGCCGATGACGATCGGCGGCAGCCCTTCGAGGATGAACAGCAGCTGCCAGGGGGCGAAGCCGAACCAGTCATGCTGAATATTGAGAATAAAGCCGGAAATCGGCGAGCCGACGGCGTTGGACAGCGGCTGGACGATGATAAACATGCCGAGAATTTTAGTGCGGTACTTTTCCGGGAAGAAGACCGTGAAGTAATACACCACCGAGGGAAAGAAACCGGCTTCGCACACGCCCAGCATAAAACGGCAAATATACAGCTCCAGCGGCGTGCGCACAAAACCGAGCAGGGTCGCGAAGATGCCCCAGGAAATTAATATTCTGGCGAACCAGATGCGCGGGCCAAATTTAATGGTGCCGGCGTTGCTGGGTATTTCAAACAGGAAATAGCCGATAAAGAAAATTCCGGAGGCGAAGCCGAAAGCCGAGGCGGTCAATCCCAAATTATCTTCCAGCGCTTTGGCGGCGTAGGCCATATTGTTGCGGTCGAGAAAGGCCAGGAAATACAACAATATCATGAGGGGCACAATATGCAGCGTCAATTTCCTGATAGCGCTGCGTTCAATATCCTTTGGCATTGTTTTTTTCATCATGGTTTTTCCCCATGTGGTTAATCGGAATAATAGCGTCCCGGCCCAAAGCCATGAGCGGAGAGCTGAATAACAACGTTGCGTGCATAAAAGCGTCGCGCCGTTTATTTATTGCGACGATTCTATTTTTTCTGCTTTTAGCTGTGGCGATCCGGACGATGCCGACTGCGCATCGTCTGGGAAAGTCGTTTTTACCGTATTAACCGGCGGCTTTGACCGAGCGCCGGCTGATGACCGTCGGCGGAAAGAGAAACTCGCCGGGCGGTTTCGAATCATTGTTGATGCGGCCGATCAGGCGTTCGACCATCAGCTGCGCCATCTCCGCCAGCGGCGGGCCAATCGACGTCAACCCCGGTTCGGCCAGGCCGGCCAGCGCGATATTGTCGATGCCGATCACCGAGATCTCTGCGGGCACCTGGACGCTGGCGGCGCGCAGGCCCACCATCAGGCCGATGCCCAACGCATCGTTAATCGCCACGATGCCGTCCGGGCGCGGCGCCAACGCGAGAACGCGCGGCGCCAGCGTCAGCCCCAATTCGAACATTTCCGTGTCGCCGTAGGCGCTGGTGGCTTTGCCTTCGATCACCCGTTGGCGTTCGCTTAGGCTGTGCCCCAGCGCGCTCAGAAAACCGTCGATCTTGTGGCTGCGCCCGACGGTCAGCGTCGCTTCGGTGGCGAACACGATGTGTCGGCAGCCGCGCTCGAGCAGGTGCTGCGCGGCCAGGCGCCCGGCGGCGATATTGTCCATCGACACGCTGTCGAACAACCGGGTATCGGTGGCCATCGGCTCGGCGAACGGGCTGTCGTAGCTGACAATCTTCATGCCTCGCTCGGCGGCCCGAACAAAATGAGTCTGGCGAATGTCGCTCGCCGCCACGATGATGCCGCGCACGCCGTGCAGGAACATATCGTCGATAAACGCGGCTTCTTCCTGTTCCTGGCGGTAGGCGTTGCCGAGCAAGACGCGGTAACGGTGAGCCCGCGCCGCGCCGTCGACCGCATGCGCCAGCGCCGAAAAGCTCGGGTTGACGATCGACGGCAGCAGCAGGCCGATGATCTTCGCCTGCGGCGCGGGCGCCGCCGCTCGGGCCGGCCGGTATCCCAGGGTTTCCATCGCCCGTTCGATGCGCTCACGGGTCTGCGCGCTCATCTGGTGGCTGCGATTGTTCAGCAGGTTCGACACGCTGCTGATGGACACGCCGGCCAACCGCGCCACATCACGAATATTTGCCATTTGCCGATACCTTGCTGCCTGCCGTTAGCCTGCAATCTATAAGGGAAGCCGGCCGCAGGCAAGCCGCAACCGGGGCGCCGCGCGCATGGGATTGCGCATTTGTGAGAGTCGTCAGGCGGCAGCCGTGTTGTTTACTAAACAACAAAGGGGCAGGGGGCATGTGTTAACGCAGATGAGTGAGATCTGCGAAGCACCTCTCGTTTATCGTCCTTCGGGGCGGCGGGTTCTGTACTATTGTTTTCTCTTTGCGGCACGTTCCAGGCCGATGGGGCGCTGGGCGCAACGGAGATCACAGATGAACAAACGGGACTTAGAAAGCGCGATTGTCACCGATTTTTCCAAACGCATGAGCTATGGCGACTACCTGTGCCTGGACTCGCTGCTGGACTGCCAGCACCCGCTCTCCAACCCGCCGCATCATGACGAAATGCTGTTCGTGATACAGCATCAAACCTCCGAACTGTGGATGAAGCTGATGCTGCACGAGCTGCAGGCGGCGTTGCGGCTGGTGCAGCAGGACAAACTCAGCCACTGTTTCAAAATCCTCGCGCGCGTCAAACAGATCCAGCGGCTGCTGTTCGAGCAGTGGGCGGTGCTGGAAACGCTGACGCCGTCGGAGTACGTCGAGTTTCGCGACGTGCTGGGCAGCTCATCGGGCTTCCAGTCGCACCAATACCGGTCGATCGAGTTCCTGCTCGGCAACAAGAATGCGGCGATGCTGGCGGTGTTCAGCAACGACGCGGAAAAGCACGCCGCGCTGAAGGCGATCCTCGAAGCGCCGAGCCTGTACGACGAATACTTGCTGTACCTGGCGCGCCACGGCCTGCCGATCCCGCAGGAGTGCCTCAAGCGCGACTGGACGCAGCCCTACCAGCGCAACCCGGATCTGCTGCCGGCGTTTAAAGTGATCTACGACAACCCGCAGACCTACTGGGAAGCCTATGAAATGGCGGAGAAGCTGGTGGATATCGAAGAGAGTTTTCACCTGTGGCGTTTCCGCCATATGAAAACGGTGGAGCGGATCATCGGCTTTAAGTCGGGCACCGGCGGTTCCAGCGGCGTCAGCTTCCTGAAAAAGGCGTTGGATCTGACCTTTTTCCCCGAGCTGCTGGATGTGCGCACCGAAATCGGCGCCTGAGATAACGAAAGAGGATAAGGGCGATGAGCGTGAGGATTATCGATAAGGCGGCGGAGAGGGTGGTGGGTGTCAGAGTCGTGGGGCCGTATCCGCAGACGATCCCGCAGGGCTCGCAGCAACTGCTGGCATGGCGGCAGCGCCACGGCGTGCCGTTTGGCAAATGGCTAGTGCTGTATTGGGACGATCCGGCGGAAGTGGCGCCGGAAAAGCTGCGCGCCGACGTGGTGATGAGCGTGGCGGACGATTTCGCGCTGCCGGCGGGCAGCGAGGGCGTTACCGTGCAGACGCTGCCCGCCGGGCAGTACGCGGTCTACCACGTGCGCATCAGCGATGGCGATTTCGAGCGGGTGTGGGGCGAGTTTTACCAGAAGCTGCTGCCGGCCAGCGGCTACCAGCCGGTTGAGGGGGTGAGCTACGAACACTATCTCAACGACTGCGAAGCCGACGGCTATTTCGACCTCGATATTTACCAGACGGTGAAGAAGTGGTGAGGGGGCTAACGGCGCGGTAGCGTATCAAAAGGCTCTTTGGGAGCCTTTTGATGGGGTATTTAAAGACTCATTTAAAAGAGGAAAAGTCATAAGAATAATTATTCCATGTCTATATCATAGAATGTATGTTTAAGGTTTTTTATAAAATCTATTGTTTGCAGTAAGCGAACTTAATAGAATGCTAGTGAAAAATGAAACCCAGCAACTTTATCTTATATCTTGCTGGTTGTGATTCACCCGTCGCCGTGATTATTGTTATTCTTTTTTTGTGCATGTCCGACTCTACTGGTTGAACATAGATATCCAGATTTTCATTTTTATATGAAGGTATTGGGTCATATGGGTACTCTATGACTTTTATTCCGCTTATTTTTTCTGCGATCGCCTTCCTGATGTTTTCATCTATATCCCATATGGGTATCGCAGAGCTGTTATCATAAAGTACTTTTTCGTTAGAGTTAGGGATGGATACTTCTTTTTTAAATAAGCGAAACTGCTCTTCGTTACCATCAAACAGTTGCTTATCTTTCTTCACGCTAACGTATTTTTCGCTCATAATTCCTCAAATTGGCCGGATTCGGCCTTCTGCAAGAAGTTGACTGATGGATTTGGACAGTTCAAATTGTGTTCCTCCACCAGCTTGGTTAAACCACGGTATAGCAGGCCCCATATCTGCTTGGATTGGTTTAACCACCTCATATACTCGATACGGTTTTTCCAGTGTATCTAACGGTAATGCCCGGCTGCCAAAAGAGGCTCCAGCAGGAGAGACAAAGGTACCTCGGTCGTTGAATACGCCATTATTTGTCCAGCCACCGTATCTATCAATTTTTGCTCCAGGCATAAGAGTAGTAGGCGTTGCTTGTACAAAACCTCTATTGGGAGGCCATGAGCCATGCCCCATGAATTTTTCTAAGGCCGCCCAATCTTGTTTTTTCCACAGATTATAAGCTTTAGATGCCTGGCTTCTGGATGCAAAAACACCTTTCGACTTCGATTGAAAATTATTCCAGGAATTGCCGCAACTCAACCCCAACGGATCCACCCAACCCAGCGAGTTCGGCGCGTATTGGTACAGGTTGATCCCGCCGGCCAAACCTATCGGATCGTGCTGGGTAAATCTGCCGATATCCGGATCGTAATAGCGGAACAAATTGTAGTGCAATCCCGTTTCCCGATCCAGGTATTGACCCTGCAGGCGCAGGTTTTGGGAGTAATCCAGATCTTGCTGATTTTCCTCATACTTTATGCGGCCCCAGGCGCTGCTGTGGCTCTGCCAGCGCAGCGTTCCGTCGCTGTCGGTCAGGCTTTCCGGTTCGCCGTTCGGCGCCGTGTGGAAGTAAAACACTTGGGCCGGCGCGTGGCCGTCGATGCGCGCCAAAGGTTCATAGCTGCCCTGATCGGCATAGACATAGGTGAGGGGCATGCCGTCGCGAGTTTCCTGCAGCAGCCGGAAACCTTCCCACAAAAACGTGGTGGTTTGGCATTTGCCGGCCGGTTGGCGCAGATCCTGACTTTGCTGCCACACCCGCTTTTGCGTGCGCCGCCCGAGCGGATCATAGTGGAACTGCACATGCTGCTGTGCTTCGCTGCGATGCTGGCTGTAGCGCACCACCTCGCAGAGGCGATGATCGGCGTCGTAGAGATATTGCCAACGGTAGTGGCCTTTGCGTTTTTCCACCGTGCGGCCAAAGACATCGTACCGATAATCAACGCCCTGATAATGCAGTACGCGGTTGTGCCGCTGGCGGAATTGCCCCTCATCCAGCAGGTTGGATGCCGGATCGTACCGGTAGCGCTCGGTATCCGGCAGCGTGCCGTCCCGGTTCAGCAATCGACCGGAGGCATCGTACTGATAACGCTGGTAGGAGAACGGGTTGGCGTTGTGTTCTTCGCGCGTCAGGTTGTTTTGATAGTCGTAGGTCCATTGGCGCGAGCTGCTGGCCGGCGCCGGGCGCTGGCGGTTGTCATTGAAGATCTCCCGCCGGTCTTTGCGCCCCAGCCGGTCATAATGCACTCGGCTGGTCAGGCGACCCTGCGTACGGCTCAGCTCGCGGTGCAGATTGTCGCGTTCGAACTCGCTGAGGGTGATATCGTCCAGCGCCAGCTGCAGCAGGTGGCCGCTGCCATAGTACAGCGCGCGCAGCGCGCGTCCGTCGGGCAATGTGGTTTGCGTGCGGTTACCCATCGGATCGTAATCATAGCGCAGCGTACCGTTGGCACCTTGTTCACGGGTTACCCGCCCCAGCAAGTCATAGTCAAAACTGACCTCGCTCTGAGCCGTTGTCGGCTCGTCATGCCATGCGTTGCCGCGGTCACTGGCGGCATGCAGCAGTTGGCCGATCGGGCTGTAGCGGTAGCGGGTTTCTCCATCGGGCGTTTGTTTGCTCACCAGTTGGCCGGCGGCGTCATGGCTGAAATAGTGCGAGAAGGAGGCGGAGGTATTGGCGGCGAAGCGGCGCTCGACGACCCGGCGGCATTCGTCGTAACGATAACGGGTGCTGACGCCGTCCAATCCGATTTCTTCCTGCAACAAGTTGCAGGCCGTCCAATGGAACAGGTAGCTTTCGGCATTCTCGTTGCGCAGCGCCGTTAATCTGCCGCGGGCGTCGTAGTGGCGCACCACCTCGCCATCGAGCGGATTGCGCGTGGCCAGCAGGCGGCCGGCTGCGTCATAGCGATAATGCGTCAGGCGCCCATTGGCCCCCTGATAGCGATCCAACTGGCCCTGCGCGTTCCAGCTCAGCGTCTCTTGCCAGCCCTCGGCGCGCTGCAGCTGTGTCAGGCGACCGGCGGCATCGTAGCGGTAATGAACGCGTTCGCCGGCGGCGTCGGTTACCTCGCTGAGCCAGCCTTGAGCCGTATATTTGTAGAGGGTTTGTTTGCCGGAGCAATCGCGGGCGCGCAATAATTGCCCGTGCTCATCATAAGCGAAATGGCTGATGCCGCCGTTGGCGTCGACGGCTTGCACCACCTGGCCATAGCCATCGCGCAGGTAGCGCTGGGTATGGCCGAGCGCATCGATCTCGGCAATCAAGGCATGGCGCTCGTCGTAGTAGAAATGCTGTGTGGCGCCGTTGGGCTCCTTGACGCTGATCGGCAGCGCGCGCTGCGGTAGCCAACCGGTGAGGCGAATATGGCCGAGCGGATCCTCTTCCTCGACCAGATTGCCGGCTTCATCGTAGCGGAAATGCCAGCCGTGGCCGAGCGGATCGCGCGTGGCGATCAGCATGTCTTCGTCATTCCATTGATAATGCCAGACCTCACCACGCTCGTCGGTATATTCGACGATCAGCCGTTGGGCGTTCCAGCGGTGCTGGTGCCGCAAGCCGTCATACTCGGTGACCGTCGTTAACCCGGTGGCCAAATCGTAGTCGATTGTGCAGCCGCCGCCGGCGCTGTCGCGGTGTTCCACCACGCGCCAGTCGTCGAACATCGCCCAGCGATACTCGAAGCTGGGCCCACCGGCCTGTTGGTGGCGGGTCAACAGATGTTGGGCGTTATAGTGAAATTCACGCGTGACCAAGCCGCCGGCGTCGATCACCTGATGCAGATCGCCGCCGTCGTCATAACGGTAGCGTACGCGTGCTTCGTCGTTATGTCGCAAGGCGGTGACGCGATCGTCGAAGCGCGGATCGCCGTATTCCAGCCGCAATGTCATGGCGCCGGCGCTATCGGTGATACTGCTCAGGCGCTGTCGTTCGTCGTAGTTCAGCAGCAGCGCGTTATCGTACTCATCGCTCAACGACACTAGCCGCAGGCGGGAAGGGTTCTGCGGCAGCGGCACGAACAGGCGTCAGACGCTGCCGTCGGTGTCGGCGATCAGCAGCTGTCCCTCTTCACCGCGGCGGAACATCAGCCCTTCACCGGCGCTGAAGCTCGGCTGGTTCACCTCAGGCAGCGGGAAGCGTAGCTCACGACCGGTTTCATCATGCAGGCAACACTCAACGACGCCGTCCCGGTCGTTAAGATCGACCCAAATTTCAAAAGGCGTGCGCCAGCCGTGGCCAAACAGTCCCTGATAGCCATTGCGGCTGTTGTAATTGCGCTGCCAGACCAGCGGAAAGCGCGCCGGCAGCAACAGGTCCAGATCTTCTTCGCCGTTCAATACCTTGGCGCCGGTGGCGGCATGCACCGGGTTAAAGGCGGCGTGGATCGCTTCGCCGAGGGCGTTAACGCCCGCCGCCGCCAGACCGCCGCCGATCATGCAAGGCAGGTTCTTAACCAGCTTGGCCGGATTACCGAGCAGCAGCGGCAGCACGGTCAGCGCCAAACCGATACCCGGCAGCTTGCCGCTCTTGATGTCGCGTACCACCGCCGTGCCGCCGCCGATCTGCACATTTTTGGAGACGTCGGTCGAGACTTTCGCCTCGCAGGTTGAACGGTCATTGCTGCGTACGGCCGGTTGGCCGTTGATAAATACTTTACGGGAGCCTTCCGCCAGGTATTGCGGAAGCGGGTGTTTGTCGCAGCTGATTTTATCTTCTTCCAGCGGTTGGCTGGGCTGGCTGGGGCCGGCGACACCGGGCTGCCATAGCTGCGAGAGGATATTACCGCCGGCGGCCAGCAGCTCGGCGCCATAATCCCAGAAGCTTTGCGGCGGCTGTGGCGCCGGTAACGCTTTGATCTCTGCGGGCGTGAGTAAGCGACCGGCGGCGCGTGCCGCCGGTTTGGCGTTGGTGAAGACGTTGGGGGAGCCCGTGAGAATGACGCCGGAGACGGAAGGCGGGAAGAGCCAGTTGGCCACGGCGTCGCAGCCGTTGCTGATATGTTCTCCGACGCCGGTCAGGCTGGTGACAAAACCGACGATTAGCCCGGCGCCGACGCAGCCGGAGGCCGCCGTCGCCGCTGCGCCGAGCACCGCCACCCCTGCCAATGCCGGCGCTGCGGCGGCGGCTGCTGCGGACACGGCGGCGGTCGCTACCGCATATACCGCGACTTCCGCGACGGCGCTGGCGATGTCCGCCAACGCGCTGGTGTGGATCAGTTCGTCATCCTTTCTTGCTGCCCAGATCTCAGCCATGGCTATCGTTCACTGTGTTCGGTCAAGACCAGCGACGCTTTCACCTGCTGCCAGTGAGCGTCATCCTCGGGGGTGAAGGGGCGCATGGCGGCATAGGTGACGATCAGTAACGTCTGGCTCTCGTCCGGCTGCACCGTCAACTGATGCTGATGATGGTGGTGTCCGGCGCGGATAAAGCGACTGGTGACTTCAATCGCCTTGAGATGGCCCTGCGGCCCGGCGCTGATGCGCCGGCGCGGCGACTGTTGCAAATCGCTGATCTGTGGCAGCAGTGCTTGCCACTGCTTCTCGAATTCGTCCTCCAGCGTGGCACCTTGTGGAATGATGCCGCGGGTGATGACCAGCGAGGCGCCGGTTTGCGGGTTTTTGAGAATATTGACCGTGCAGTCCTGCCAGGCGATGGCGGGTAGGGTGAAATAGCCTTCCTGGAAAAGGTAATCCATGGATGTCCTTGCAAGTAATCAGGGGGAAAGGACGCGGCGCAGGGCCGCGTCGGCATCAGGATTTCGGGAACAGCTGATCGACGGCGCTCTGGATTGCCGCCTGATGGCCGCCACCCGGTGCGGCGGTGCGCGCGGCGCCGCCAGGCTGGTTGAGATCCAGCTGGCCGCCGGTGTTGATCTCCCCGTCCTCTTTCACCGTGATATTGAAGCTGGTGCCGGTGATGTTGATTTGGCCGTTCGCCAGTAGCTCGATCACGCTTTCGCCGCACTCCAGCCGCAGCGATTCGCCGGAGCCGAGGGTAAAGGCGTTGACTACGGCGTCGCTGCGCGTTTTGCCGGTCAGCGCGGAGGATTCGCCTTTGACGCCGGTCGCCTGATTGAGCACCACCCGTTTGATCTGGTTACCGCCCACCAGATGCGTGTGGTCGTTAGCGATGGTGTGGCTTTCATCGTTTTTCACCTGGGTGTCCATGTTGCGTTCCGCCTGGATCCACACCTGTTCGGCGCCGGCCTTGTCTTCGAAACGCAGGGCGTTGGCGTTGTCGGCTGTGCCGTCCTTGGTGCGGCTCATAAAGCCCATCTGGGTGGCGGCGGCCGGCAGCGCCCACGGCGGCATGCTGGCTTCGTTATAGACGCGCCCGGTGACGATCGGCCGATCCGGATCGCCGTTGATAAAGTCCACCACCACTTCGTCGTTGACGCGCGGGATCTGCACGCCGCCGTAGCCCTGGCCGGCCCAGGCGCTGGAGACACGCACCCAGCAGGAGCTGCCGTCGTCTTTCGGCCCGAAGCGATCCCAGTGGAATTTCACCTTGATGCGGCCGTATTTATCGGTCCAGATCGATTCGCCGGCCGGACCGACCACCCGGGCGGTCTGCGGCCCGTGGGTTTTCGGCCAGATGGCCTGCTGCGGCGGGTGCCAGGGCACGTCCGCCGGCAGCACGGTGAAGTCAATGCGGTGTTCACTGCTCTGATCGTCGCCGCTGGCGTAGCGGTTCTCTTTCAGATGGTAGTTGGCCTGCAGCGTCAGGTACTCGCGGTTGTCGTCGGCGTGCGGGGCGTTATACAACGTAAAGGTGCTGCCGGGAGCGATGCCCAACGCGGTGGCGGTGCCCCGGATCTGCTGATGCTCGGCCTGCCAGGCCTCCTGGCGCACGCGGGCGTAGAACTCCCCCTGCTGATGCTCGGTGTAGCGGCCTGGCCAGTCGTAAACGTCGATCTGCCCCGGCGTGGGGGAGACCGGGTTTTGCCGCGCCTGGAACAGCCAGGCGTTCGGTTTGCGAAAATCGTAGTCGTCCAGGCTGTAGATGCCCGGCGTGACGCGATCGGACAACGTCCACTGGCTGATGCCTTCCTCGCTGGTGCTGCCGCCGGACGGCGTCAGGTGGTAGGGGATCATCTCGTAGCCGGGATAGGGCTGGTGGTGGTGGGGCGCATCCCCGAGCACCAGCGTGTGTTTGCCCATCTCGTGTTTGAAATAGTAATAGATGCCCTCCAGCTCCATCAGGCGGCTGATGAAGTTGAAGCTGCTTTCGTTGTACTGCACGCAGTAGCCCCACAGGCGATAGTCGCCGGTCAGCTGATCTTCCAGCTGCACGTTGTGCTCCGCCAGCAGGGTCTTGACGATCTGCGGCACCGTCTGTTCCTGGAAGATGCGGAAGTTGCGGTCTTTGGTCATCGGCCACAGATCCGGCTGCACGTGCAGGTTATACACCGCGTAGCGCGTGCCGCCGATCTCTTCGCTGCTGACGGCGATGGCGGTGATCTTGCCGTTCAGGTAGCGCGGGGCGCTGAGAAAGCCCTGGGTCGGGATCTCCAGCGTCAGCGGTTGGCCGAGCAGCGCTTTGCGATCGAGCCGCGCGTCGGTGCTCAGCAATTCAATATCGAAGTCGAAAGGAGTGGAAAGCGCTTCGATGCCGTCCAGCGAGCGGAACAGCAGTTGCTCCTGGCCCAGCGGCGTGTGCGCAATAATGCGATCCAACATGAGAACGTCCTCTGTGATTGACGCATGCGTCAGTCTCATGAAATAGGGAAAACCCCGCCGCGGCGGCGTTTAAGAACGGGATTAACCGGCGGTGGCCGGGTTGACCAGCCAGGTGCCGGCGGTGTCGATGCTGAGCTGTTGGCGGCGCAGCCGATCGTTGTGGCGGATCTCCAACTGATAACGGCCCGGCGCTAGGTTCAGGCTGGCGAAGCCGTTTTCGCCCGGCGTCACCTGCTGCGGCTTGCCGTCGAGGCTGACCTGCTCACCCGGCTGCAGTTTGAAGTACACCAGCGCCACCGGCTGCGGTGGTGGCGCCGCTTTTTCAGGTTCCGCCGCTGCAGGCTGCGCGGTTTGCGGCGCGCTCGGTTGCTCCGTCAGGGTTTTCTGTGCCGGTGACGCCACGGTGTTTTGGGCGACGGCCTGGGCATCGTCCTTGCCGCCGCTCAGCCAGGCGATCGCGCCGATCACCAGCAGCGCCGCGACGCCTGCGCCGGCCATCATCGGGCGCGAGAATTGGGTGCCGCGCGCGGTAACGGCGCCGGCGGCGGCCGCAGCGGCGGCCGGGTTGGCGGCGACCAACAAGTTCTCCGGCGCGGCGGCCGGGGTGCTGATGATTTCGTTTTCATCGGCGATCGGCAGATGCAACAGCTCGGCCATTTCATCGATGGTCTGCGGGCGGTCTTCCGGCTTCAGCGCCAGCGCGCGATCGACGGTGCGCAACAGCTCCGGCGAGTAGCCGGCGGGGCGGCGCTCGGCCAGCGGCTGGTAGCTGTCTTCGATGCTGCGCACCACGCTGACCGGCGGCGGCGAACCGACGATCAGCGTGTGCAGCACGGCGCCCAGCGCATAGATATCGGTCCACGGCCCCTGTTCGCCGTCGCTGTTCTCGGTGTACTGCTCGATCGGCGCGAAGCCCGGTTTGAGCATGATTTCCGTTTCGTCCGACAGGTTGCCGATCTCTTTGCGCGCCGATCCAAAGTCCAGCAGCACCGGCAGCTGGCTCTCCTGGATCTGGATGTTATCCAGCGAAATGTCGCGGTGCAGATAGCCTTCCTGATGGATGGTGTTGATGGCGCTGAACAGCGGCGGCAGCAGCCGCCGGATCCACGCCTCGTCGATTTTCTCCGGCTGCTGCGCCTGCAGGTTTTTCAGCGTGGTGCCGCTGTAAAACTGGGTGCCCATGTAGGCGGTGCCGTTCTCTTCCCAGAAGCGCAACACGTGCAGCAGGCCGGGATGCGAGAAGCGCGCCAGCAGACGCGCCTCCTGAATAAAGCTGTTCAGCCCGGCCTGGAAGGTTTTGCCGAAGCGCTCGCCGCGCAGCCCGATGCTGAGATCGTCGTTGCGTTTCGCCAGCGAGGTCGGCATGTACTCCTTGATGGCGATGGTGCGTTCCAGTTGGTGATCGTAGGCGCGGTAGACGATGCCGAAGCCGCCTTCGCCGATCGCTTCCTGGATCTCGAATTCGTTGAATCGATAGCCGCTCGGCAGGCTGTTCGAATTCGGTTTGGTTATCCCGGTTCCCGACATAGTGATGACTCTCTGTATTCAAAGGGCCGCCGTCTCGGCGGCCGCGGCGTTATGCCTGAAATTGACAAATGAATTCGTGGTTCTGCAGCGCGATGTGCAGCTGGCGATAGCGCTGGTCGTTGGCGCTGCCGGTCAGCAGGGTGTGGCTGATCTGCGGCAGCAGGGTGTTGGTCAGGATGGCGTCGACCATGCGGCCGCCGGACTCCACTTCGGTGCAGCGGCTGACGATCTGCTCGATGACCGCGTCGTCGAAGGTGCAGACGATGTCGTGATTCTCCGCCAGGCGACGCTGGATGCGGCCCAGCTGCAGGCGCACGATGTTGCCCAGCGTGGCGTCGGTCAGCGGGTAATACGGCACCACCAGCAGACGGCCGAGCAAGGCGGCCGGAAACACCGACAGCAGCGGCTGGCGCAGCGCGCCGCTCAGCGCCTCCGGCTCCGGCAGCAGCTCCGGATCGCTGCACAGCCCGGCGATCAGATCGGTGCCGACGTTGGAGGTCAGGATGATGATGGTGTTGCGGAAATCGATATGGCGGCCTTCGCCGTCCTCCATCCAGCCCTTGTCGAACACCTGGAAGAAGATTTCATGCACGTCCGGGTGCGCCTTCTCGATCTCGTCCAACAGCACCACGCTGTATGGACGGCGGCGCACCGCCTCGGTCAGCACGCCGCCTTCGCCGTAGCCGACATAGCCGGGGGGCGCGCCTTTCAGCGTCGAAACGGTGTGCGACTCCTGGAATTCGCTCATGTTGATGGTGATGACGTTCTGCTCGCCGCCGTACAGGGTTTCCGCCAGCGCCAGCGCGGTTTCGGTCTTGCCGACGCCGGATGGCCCGGCCAGCAGGAACACCCCGACCGGCTTGTTCGGATCGTCCAGCCGCGCCCGCGAAGTGCGCACCCGGCGGGCGATCAGATCCAGCGCATGGCGTTGGCCGATCACGCGCTGATTCAGGGTGTCGGAGAGCTGCAGCACCGCTTCAATCTCGTTTTTCACCATGCGGCCCAGCGGGATGCCGGTCCAGTCGGCCACCACCGCCGCCACGATGTTGGCGTCGACGGCGGCGAAGATCAGCGGCGCTTCACCCTGCAGCGCGCTCAGCTGCTGCTGCAGTTCGCCCAGCTGGGTGCGCAGCGCGTCGGCGTCAGGGGCCGCCTCCGTTTCTTCGCCGGCAGGCTCCGCTTCCTGCCGGTGCAACTGCGCGCGCAGCGTGATGATCTCTTGGATCAGCGCCAGCTCCTGCTGCCAGCGGTCGGTCAGCTGTTCCAACTCCTGGCGCAGCGCGGTCAGCTGGGTTTCAATCTCCTGCGGGCGCAGGGGATCGCCAATGCCGACCTTGGCTTCGCGGCGGGCGATATCCAATTCGATCTGCAGCGCATCGATGCGGTGGCGGCAGTCTTCGACCTGGGCGGGCTCGGCGTGTTGGCTGACCGCCACGCGCGCACAGGCGGTATCCAGCAGCGCTACCGCCTTGTCCGGCAACTGGCGGGCTGGAATATAGCGATGGGACAGCCGCACCGCGGCGTCCACCGCTTCATCCAGCAGCAGCACGCGGTGGTGTTGCTCCAGCGGGCTGACGGTACTGCGCAGCATCAACAGCGCTTTGTCTTCGCTCGGTTCGTGTACCTGCACCACCTGGAAACGGCGGGTGAGCGCCGGGTCTTTCTCGATGTATTTCTTGTATTCCGACCAGGTGGTGGCGCCAATGGTGCGCAGTTGGCCGCGCGCCAGCGCCGGTTTCAGCAGGTTGGCCGCGTCGCCGGTGCCCTGGGCGCCGCCGGCGCCGATCAGGGTGTGAATTTCGTCGATAAATAGGATGATTGGCGTCGGGCTGGACTGCACTTCGTCGATCACCGCCTGCAGCCGTTTTTCAAACTCACCCTTAACGCCGGCGCCGGCCTGCAGCATGCCGATGTCCAGCAGGCACAGCTTCACGTCGCGCAGCTGCGGCGGCACGTCGCCGGCCACGATGCGCAGCGCCAGGCCTTCCACCACCGCGGTTTTGCCGACGCCGGCCTCGCCGGTCAGCAGCGGGTTGTTCTGGCGGCGGCGCATCAGGATATCGATGATTTGCCGGATCTCCTCATCGCGGCCGGCCACCGGGTCGATCTCGCCGTCACGCGCTCTGGCGGTCAGATCCTGGGCATACTGCGCCAGCACGCTTTCACCGCTGCGCGCCGCGCCGGATGCGTTCTCGGCGTGGCTTTCCGCCGGCGCATCCTGGGCGTTTTCCGCCGAGTGAGCGGTAATGGCGGCGAACTGCTCCATCAACAGATCGGCGTTGATGCGCTCGAACTGCGGGGAAATGGCCTTCAGCAGATGGCGCAGGCTGTAGGTTTTCAGAATGCCGAGCAGCAGGTGGCCGCCGCGGATGCGCGACGCGCCGAATTTCAATGAGCCATAGACCCAGGCGCGCTCTACCGCGCTGTCGATGTGCTCGGACAGATCGGAGATGGCGCTGGCGCCGCGCGGCAGGCGATCGAGCGCCTCGACGATGTCGCGCGCCAGCTGCGCCTCGTCCAACGCGAAGTGGCGAACGATCTGCTGCAGATCGCCGTCCGGCGATTGCATCAGCTGATGCAGCCAGTGCGCCAATTCGACGTAGGGGTTACCGCGCAGCTTGCAAAACGCCGTCGCACTTTCCAGAGAGGTGAATAACAGGCTATCCAGTTTGCCAAATAATACCGAGCGGCTGATTTCAGACATGGTTTTCCTCAGGTCTCAGGGTGGCCTGACGCCACGGAGCGTCGGCCGAAATAGGGTCAGAACGGATTTTCCAGCGGTTCAGGGCTGAAGATCAGATCGTCGAGATCGCGCTGTCGCCGATGGTTGGCCAGCCAACTGCTCAGGCCCAATCGCTGCGCGCCGCCGAGCTGGGTGCCGTGCGCCTGTTCCTTTGCCAGGATCAGGCGCACTTCCCAGACGAACTCGATGCCCAGATATTGGCGCACCCAGTCGCGCAGTTGCCGGCACAGCTCTGCGCCCGGCAAGAAACGGTCATAGTCCTGCTGCGGCATCGGCCCCAGCTCGATACGGAATTTGTGCTGAATATCGCGCACCGCGATGCCGAGAAAGGCCGACTCGCCGAGCCGCGGCGCACCGCGCCCGGCCTTGAGCCGCGCCTGCTCGCGCGGCTCCACCCGCAGCCAGTGCGGCACGTTTTCGACGATGCGCACCGGCACCTTGAAATACTGCTGCAAAATTTTGCTCAGGCCTTCCGGATCGCGGCTGTGGCGAATCAGATGACCGGCCATAAAATGCTTGGCGTGGGCGTTGATGCTGTCGCGCTCCTGCTGCGCCGGCTGGCCGATGCCGATCAGGCTCGACAGGTACTCGTCGAAGCGCCGGTTGTCCGGGCGATCCAGCGATACCGTCGGCTGTGCGTCGGCCCAGGCGCGATAAAACAGCAGCGTCAGGCGGTGATGGAACAGGTTGGTGAACGCCAGCAGGGTGGTGTCCTGATGGTGGTATACCCGTTCGCGCACGTATTCGGTCAGGTGCAGCGGCAGCGGCCCGTTGGGGCCGAACAGGCCGAAACTGAAGATCGAAACGTCGTGCAGCGGGCCGTTGGCGCGCGGCGTCACCTGCGCCAGCGTGGAGGGCGCGAACGACAGCGACGGCTCCTGGCCCAGGCGCAGCATCTCGTGGCGCGGCAGCGGCGCGCGCCCCAGCAGGTAGGGCTGGCCGCCCTGGGCGTCGATGCGGCGCAGCAGCTGAAACAGATCGTGCTTGTAAGGCGCGCTGCGCAGCCGCGGCCAGAAGTCGTCCGGCAGGCGATACAGCGCGTTGATCTGCGGCGGCGCCAGTTCGGTGGCGATCATCTCCGCGCTCATATCAGCGTCCTTTTGCCCATGCGCGCCTGCCAGTGGGCGATCTCGCCGCGCTGCTGGCTGGAGAGCGTCATCTCGGTGAAGGTGTTCATCGCCACCAGGCGCGAGAACAGGCGCTCCAGCACGCTGCCGAGCAGGTAAGGGCTGTTGCCGGAGAACGCCTGCTCATCGACCGTCAGATCGATGGCGATGCCGCGCGCGAATACGATGGGGCCGGGTTCAGGCACTCGCCGATAGACCGGCCGCAGGTTGCAGTGGCGCACGCCCTGGATCTGTTTGGCGATCGCCGGCTCGCTCAGGTTGCCGTACAGCCCCAGCAGCTGGCGCAGGCTGGCGGCGCCCTGTTCCGGATCGCCGTCCATCATGCTGAGGTAATTCAGCTGCAGCTGACTGATCAACCGCCAGGTGATCATCCCTTCGGCCAGCGCCGGGCGTGGCGGGGTGGGGCCTTTGCGCAGCGAGACCTGCTTAATCGGGATCGAATCGGGCATCACGAAGTTGCCCTGATCCTGCTGCAGCAACATCAATGGCAGGTCGCGGCTGGTGCACAGCACGTCGGCGGTGAGGTATTTCAGATCGCTGTGCCACGGCGATTGCCGCTCGTCCACCAGCGACACGAACACTTCCGAACCGGCGTAGCCGGTGCGGGTGCCGTAGCGGCGGGCGTGCTCCGACAGCGTGCGCTGTTCGCGCCGCAGCGAGAAGTAGGCGCCATAGTTGCCGTCGTCCGCGCTCAGGGTGCTGTAAAACGGCCGAAACTCTTGCTCGTAGCGTTTTTCGCTGGCGCTGCCGCCGAGCCGCTGCACTGAAAACACTTCGTAATCCAGCGGCCGGATATTGTCGACCACCAGATGGTATTCGTGGTTTTTTTCGTTGATCGCGATGCGTTCGGCGACCTTCGGAAACAGGTTGATCACCGGCGTGCAGTGCAGCGCCAAATGGGCGACGTCGACCACCCGTTCCAGCGCGGCGTCGTGTCGATCCAGCAGCACCACGATCTCGAACTGGCGCAGCCCCTTTTTCCCTTCGCGCACGCTCTGCAGCAGCGGACGCAGGCCGTTGACGCTGAAGAACTGGAAGCGCGCCGGGAAGGCGAAATACTCCTGCAGCAGCCGGTAGCCTTCGAAGTTGCGCAGATCGTTGGGCAGCAGCGCCTGATCGGCAGCGAAGCCCTCCTGTCGCAGCCCGTCCAACGCCAGCGCCCGCCGCTGCGGCTGAGCCTCCACCGTTTGGCAGACAAGCCCGACGCTGTGCTGCATCAGCAACTCCAGCAGCTGCTGCGCCTGCATGTCCGGCCCGGCCAGGTAAAACATCAATTGATCCAGCTGCAGATTGTTGAGCGTCACGCTTTCGTAGCACTCAAGACGAATGCGCAGCGCGCTGACGCAGCCGCTGTGCTGCAGCCCCAGCGAGGCCAGCGGGATATCGGCCGGAATGCCGCCCAGCTCGACGCCGGCGATGCGCACCGGCTGCAGCGTGACGTCATGCGCCGTGGTGTAACTGCAGGTGATGCCGCTTTTCTTCAGCGTCTGGCTGTCCATCATGGTACCGCGCGGCACCACGAAGCCGTTGCTGATGTCGCCTTTGCTGCTGTCCGGCTGCAGCTCGGCGATCGCCATCGACGGCGTCGGTGACAGGTAGTTGGGGTAGATGATCTCCAGCAAGCGCTGAGAAAAGCGGGGGAACTCGGCGTCCATTTTCAGCTGCACGCGCGAGGTGAGGAAGGCAAAGCCTTCCATCAGGCGCTCGATATAAGGGTCCGCCACGTCGATGCCGCGCATGCCGAGGCGGCCCGCAACCTTCGGGTACTGTTCGGCGAACTCGGCGCCCATCTCACGCAGATAGGCCAGCTCGCGGTTGTAATAATCTAACAGTTTACTGTCCATCGCCTTACCCTATGTCTTTCAGATCGAAGTGGCCATTTTCCAGATCCACGTCGGTACGGAACAGAAACTCCAGCGGATAGGGCACGCACCACAGGCGGCCCTTGATTTCGATCGACAGCACGTTGTGCAGCTCCAGCGAGCCGGTATCCGAGATGCAGCGCACCTGCAGCCCCTCGGGCAAAATGCGCGGCTCGAAATGCAGAATGGATTCGGTCAGCGCGCGCTGAATGTCGAGCCATTCGATGTCCGACATGCGCTTGCCCGCCAGCGAGGCGATGCCGTAATTCAGGGTGGAGCGCCGCACCTGCGGAAAATCGCCGAGATCCAGATTGGATTCGCTGTTGACGCAGTTGAACAGCCACTGCAGATCGCGCAATACCCGGCGGCGCAGCTCGCTGTGCGACACCAGGTTGCGCGCCTGCGCCTCCTGCTTTTTCTGCGGTTCGTCGTCGGTCAGCATATCGAGCAGCACCGGCTGCATTTTGTCGCGCGAGGTCAGGCGTTCGCTGTCCTGACGATAGCGATAGCCCTGGTGGCGTAGATCGCTGCCGTCGTAGTGGGGTGGGCGCTTATCGTTCATGGTCAGGCGCTCGCGTCGAAGCTCAGCTGCCGCAGGCTGTGCAGTGGGAATTCATCGCTTTCGCTGAGCCAGGTTTTCAGGCCCAGCCCCGCATAGTGGGTGCCGTCGCCCAGCGGTTGCCATTCGGTGCGCTTGCCGAGCAGCAGCGCGTCGTCGCTGCCTTCTGCCAGCGGGTAACGGGCGGGCAGTTGACACACCTGTTCGCGGCCATCGGTCAGGCGCACCAGCGCATGGCTCCACACCAGGTCGATGGCGCTCTGCGGCGCCTGGAACTGGATCGCGGCGATGTCGGCAAACGGCAGCCAGTAGTAAACGCCGTTCAGCGCCAGTTCGCATACCGGCCCGAGGCGGCCGTCACCGTCGGTCAGCCAGTCGAAACGCAGCTGCCGTTCTTGTTCGCCTTCGGCCAGCGTTAACCGCCCGGCGCCGGCCGGGGCGGCCTCCAGCGCGTCATCACGCAGCGCCTGGGCCTGTTCGGCCGCCCCTTGCGCATCCTGATGCAGCGCCTGCACCATCAGTTTCAGCCAAGGCTGATCCTGCCGCAGCAGCGCCGGCGCGGCCGTGCCGGCAAACACCGCCTGGCGTTGCAGCTCGGCGTTGACTGACTGCATCAGCAGCAGCGTGGTCGGTTGGGCGATCGGTTTCAGCGCCTGCCAGGATTTCAGCTGCGCGTTGGCGCGCGTCCAGTTGCCGCTCAGGCACAGCAGTTGCACCAGCGCGGCGCGCAGGTCGGCATCCGCCGGTTTCGCCTTGATATCGTTTTCGACGGTGGTGATGGCCGCGCCGATCGACTGGCCTTGCAGCATGCTTGCTAATGATTTCACAGGCTTTCCTTAGAATCAGTGAGGGGCGCCGTTAACCGACAGGTAGCTGCCGCTGGCGGGATCAACGCGGTCTGTGGCCAGCTTTTCCACCAGCTTGAAAGTCAGCGGGGAGGGGGCGCTCAGCAGCGGCTGCCAGGCGGTTTGCGCCTGCTGCACGCGCTGTTTGATCTTGTTCTCATCGGCGGCGTCGACGCGCGGCATTTCAACGATCGCTTCACCGTTGAACGCCCAGGCGTGCAGCTTCGGTTCGAAGCTCAGCAGCAGGAAGCTGCCCGGCGCCTGCGGGTTGCCGCCCAGAACCAGACGTTGGGCGTTGGCGCTGACGACGGTCAGCGCGCGATCGCCGCCGTTAACCTGCGCCAGCGGGTAACCTTGCAGGAACCACAGCGTCGGCGAGAGGGTTTGGCCGCCTTGTTGCAACGTGACCGCGCTGCGGCCCTGCAGCCAGCCGTCCTCGCCGCAGCGCAGCGCAGCGCCGGCGGGAATGAACAGCGCGCCGCCGTTGGCCTCGTCACTCCAGTAGGTGCGGAAGTGGCAGCCCTGCGGCAGGCTGAAACGCTGAGCCGGCGCGCTGTCTGCCTGCGGAGACGTCACGGCCACCGCCGCAGGGATCGCCGGTTGCGGTGGGGTTTCCGGCGGCTCGGAGGCCTCTTGTTTGACCACCGGTTTCCAGCCGCGCGCTTTGGCGGCTTCGCCGCTGGCCAGTTTCTCTCCGCGCTTGTCGGTCAGCGTCCAGGGCAGGTGGCCGGCTTTCGGACACTGCTTTTCCAACAGATTGCCGACGCGCGGCAGAAAGTCGTTCAGCACCGCCGGATCCTGGCTTTGCGCCGAGACGATACGCAGCGGGATGCTTTTGCCGCACCAGCTTGCCGGATTGCTGTTTTTGACGTCATCGATAAACACTTCCAGCTTCTGGCTGGGGGAGTAAACCAGGCGATAGTTCATCGCCTGCGCGGTCGGTACCGCCATCAGGGCGACGAGCCCTGGCATCCAATATTTCATAGTGAACCTTGCTGTGAATGTGCGCTGCTCAGTCGCGGCTCAGAAACCGCTCCGCATCCGCCAGCGAATGCAGCAGGGTGGTTTCCTGCGGTGAGCCAATCCAGACGGCGATAGCGCTGTAGTTATCGCTGTTATTGTTTTTCTTCCATGCCTGTTGCATCAGGGCGATCCACTCGCTGGGGGAGTTGACCATATGCAGCGACTGTTCCAGTTCGGCCTGGCTGAAGCTGTGCCAGAAGCCGTCGGTGCACAGCAGGAAAACGTCGCCGTCCTCCAGCTGCAGCACGTCGCTGTAGGTGGCGTCGCGCTCTTCGTTGAGCCCCAGCGCGAAATACAGCAGGTTGCTGTTGATGCCGTTGGTCTGATAGCCGGCGTCCTGCATCTGTTGGATCAGGCTGTGGTCGGTGGTGACGGCATGCAGGTAGCCGCGGCGGAACAGGTACAGGCGGCTGTCGCCGGCGTGCGCCCAGTAGGCCAGCTGGTAATCGCGATCGATAAACAGACTGACCAGCGTGGTGCCCATCTTGCTGTATTCGTCCGACTGCCGCTGCTGCTGGTGGATGGCGGCGTTGGCGCGCGTGATGTGCTGACGAATGCTCTGGGCGTTCAGGTGCTTTTCGCCGTCAAAGTTTTGCAAAATGGTGTCGCGCGCCAGTTTGGCGGCGATATCGCCGCCCGGAAAACCGGCGATGCCGTCGCACACCACGAAGCAGGCGGCGCGGTTGCCGAGCACCTCGCCGGTCTGATCCTGGTTGGAGGCGCGGCCGCCCTGGTTGGAAGTAGAGGCTATGGTGATATTCATTACGCGTCCGGTTTGGTCTGTGAGTCTTTGTATTGATTCACTTCAACGTCATAGGCGTGCAGGAAAGCTTCGCCAAACAGGGTGTGGAAATCGTCCTCGATCTCGCCGGAGGTTTGCTGATAGTTCTTCACGAAGTAGTCCCACAGCGCAGCCTTGCGGTTGGCGGGCAGCGACAGGCGCGGCGCCACGCCTTCCTTGCGCGCTTCCTCTTCGAGGCGCTCCGGGTTGAACGACTGCAGCATGGCGGCGATGATGGCGCGAATACCGGCGATCATCCCCAGCTGGTGCGCCTGCAGGTCGATCAGCGCGTCGCGCACCGCTTGCTCCGGCGGCATAAAGCCCGGCATCTGGCTGCCGAACATCTGCATCAGCACCGTTTTTCCCGAAGGCAGCAGCTTGAACGGGTTGTTGGCTTCGTCGAGGATCATGGTCATCTCGGCCTTTACGCCGCGCTTGAGGATCGAGCGGGATGAGAGCAGGGCGACGGTGCCTTGCGAGAACAGGCTCAGCAGGCGACCGGCCAGGCGGATCTGCTGTTCGTCAAAGTGCGGCTGCGGTTGCAGATCGTCGAGACCGATGCCTTGCAGCAGCGCCGCCAGCAACGGCCCCTCCAATGCGTCGCCACTCGGCGCGGCGGCGTGCTGCCGCTGAGCGGACTGGTAGGCGACCGGATCGATGCCCAGGCGGTTGCCCTGGCGCGGGCGCGGCGGCTGCGCAGGCGGTTCCTGCTGGCTGAACTGCGGTGCAGGTTGGGGCTGTGGCTCAGGCGTCTGCACGGGTGGCGGCGTCGGCTGCGGGCGCGGCGCTTGCGGTTGTGCGGCCATCGGTGGCGGAGACGGCGGCGCGGGCGGCTCCTCCGGCTGGGCCAGCGGCACGGCGCCGCCCATCAGCAGACCCAGCGGATCGTTGCTGTTTAACGTCTCTGGCGAAGCGGGCGCGGATGAACCGCCGAACAGCGCCAGCGGATCCAACTCCTGCTCCGGTTGCTGCGCATTCCGGGCCGGAGTTGCCGGACGCGGCGGCGCAGCCTGCTCCGCCAGCAGCGCGCTGGGGGTGGTATCGGCCAGAATGTGTTCGCGTTCAAAAGTGGTGTCGGTGTTGAACAGCGCCGCCGGATCGGTTTGTTGCTGTTGCAGCTGGCGCAGATCGACCTCGCCCGCCAGCTGCGCCAGCGGATCGGCCGGGTTCAGCTCGCGAGCGGGGGTGTCCAACAGCGGATGGCTGTCTGGATTGGCGGCCGGCGGCGGCGTGACGGCGGCCGGCGCATTCGGCGTAAATTCTTCCACCAGGCTGTCCCAGATTTCGTTGGGGATTGGCGCGGCGGATTTTTCTTTGGCGGTGGCAGCAGGGGTCGCAGCAGCGGCAACAGCCTTGGCCACCGGTTGAGCCTGCGGCGCGGCGTGCCGTTGCAGCGCGCTGACTTCAATCTGGTAATCGTCGATACCGAGCACGTCGCCATCCTGCAGTTCAACCTGGCGGCCACGTTCCAGCGGAATGTCATTCAGCAGCACGCGGGTAACGTTGCCGCGGTTGGTGATGCGGCATTCGCCGTCAGCGGAAATATGCACAATCGCCTGCAGGCGGGAAATGGCGCGCTCTTCGTCCGGCAGCACCAGGTTGTTGTCCACGCTGCGGCCGATGGTGCCGCCCGGCGGCAGAAAATCGCAACTGCTCTGCGGCGGAACCTGGCCGCTTTTGTTTTTTACAATGGAAAATCGCATAAGGCATTCCTGCTGATGGGGATTGTAGACTGCTTTGGGCGTATGTTGATTTAGTCATCTAATCTGATGGCTAACTTCTATTCTTTTCTTTTTTGTAATAGGTGTTTTTTGGTAGTTGAGTTAAGTAGATAAAGGTAAATATCAAACTGCCATAATGTATAGAGTCATAGTCATTGTTGCCTAGTGGGTAGAAGAGATTAAGGAAATCATTCCCGTATGCAAAAATTGAGAGCTGTATGACACCCATAAAAACCACAATGAGACAGTTGAAAACAAAAAATGGATAATTGTGTTTGTGAGCCGATAATTTTTTTAAGTAATATAATGCCACTAACGTGATGAGTGACAATGAAAAATAGGAAAGTAAGAATCCATATGAGTAAGTTGATAGCGTGACGTCTGGAGTCATGTTAATAATCAATAAGTTTTAATTCTCTTGAGTTGATAACTTTATGAAATTGGATTCAACAATCCTGACTATTACTTAGAGTAACGTTCAAAAATGGTTTCAGCTTCACTGGCGTTCTGCAGTGAAAGACAATCTAAAGTATGGTAAGTCCCTTGAACTGAGCCTTGGCTATTTTTATTTGCGTACTGTTCAGCCAGTTTTTCACCTTGTTCAAATGCATCCATCGGCAGTTTACTCAATTCTAAATAGGCGGAAGCGGAACGGAAGGCGTCTTGCTTGGTTCTTTCTGAGTCAGTGGACTTCCCAATGCAGCGGCTGGTTAACCAATTTTTATAAAGTGCCTCTTGCGATAAAGCATTGAGCGAGTTTTCAGCAAGGACTACATGGCTTCCGAGCAGCAGAGACATTAAAAAGTACGTGTATCTTCTCATCCGAGATAACCTTTGATATGAGCCGTCGTTTGAGCAACTCTGATATCAGTTGTCGTCTTTTCCTTGGTATTTCTTGATGATGGCTTGCAGCTCTTGGCTGTGTACAAGATCGATGCACTTGGCCATCGTCATCGGCTCCCCTGACATACTGTCATAGGGCTTTGCCAGAAATTCTTTTGCCAGCGCCCTGACGGCGGTATGCGCTTCCAGAGAATAATCGCCGAATTCCGTGTAACCCCGAGCGGCGGCGGCGGCATCGTTTTTGACTTCTTTTGCTGAGTACCCCTCGGCGATGCAAACGCTAAGCGCGTAGTTTTTTAGGTACTCTTCGGGGGTATAGGTTTCTTTGGCTTGAGCCGATTGAATACATCCCAAAAATATCATGCTTGCAACACACAGGGATTTTATTTTAGTAACCATATAGATGCCTCGCTGGATTTTGGAAAGTAACAATGATCTGAGCAGGTTGTACCGTTCCATAATGTTGCGTGTCCGCTGGCATCATTCCATCCTGGAACAGTGAAAACCAATATCCCTTTGTCTTTTGAAAAATCACTAGGGGTAGGGTTTTTAATCGTTTTATCAGGTTTGCCGAACTTATAATTCAAAAAGTTAATAATATCTCTGACGCGATAAATGTACCAATTTTTATCTTTGCCTGAAACGGTCTTCCACGCTCCTCGTTCAACTTTAAAACCAGAATAATTGAGCGTGTAACTCATGCGTATTGCGCAGGCATTGGTGAATCCTTGCAATGGGTCATTGACGCCAAGCTCAATGTTAAGACCTACATTTCCACCTATCTTTTTGCCAACGTCAGTAATATCTACGTTGATTTCGCTAAATCGTTGCCACGCTTGCTGGAATGAAGGGCGACTCATTATAACGTCCTCTGTTGATAGATGCCCCTAATCAGGGGCATCTGTGCGGGAAGATTAAGCTTCGCGGTTTTCCTTGATGTTCCAACCTGCGCTGCTTTCGGCGCCTTTGCCGCCTTTGTCGCTCTGCTCCCAGTATTGCTGTTTCACTTTCGCCGCCTGGAAGGAGTAGGTGACGCCCACGGTGTCTTCGCCGCCTGCACCAGTGTACTGCACGGCGGTGACCAGCACGTCGTCCAGGGTGATTTTAACGTACTCAACCTGAGTACCGCCCGCCTTGCAGACAGACAACTCAACCTTGGTCAGGTGCTTACCGCTGGAGCAGTGCTTCAGCAGCGCCGGGGTTGACTTGTCGACCAGCGCGTTGACGTGCAGATCGTTGAAGCACACTTTACCGGCGCCGCCGCCGCCGCCAACGCCCATATTGCCCGGTTGAGAAGCGCCCCAGGAGAAAGAAGTAATGTCGGTCCAGCCTTTGTGATTCGAATCTTTAGATTCGCCGCTGGCACCTTCAACTTTCAGGAACATATCAATAGCCATAGTTTCTTCACTCTTTATTAAGGGTTAACAGTAGTATTAACGTTACGTTGAAAAACTCAGGTAATAGCAGCAGGAATTGCAAGTGTGGTAATGCATTACCAATTTATATCCTTGTGCCATGCACCTTCTTAAATACCGAAAACTATCGGTACGGGTTACCGAGCCACTATTAAGTGCTAATGGCTCAATGCTTAATTATTTCGCGTTATCTTGATTCCACGTGCGATCCGGGTTTTCTGCGATAGGCTGACGATGAGGTTGATGTATCAGCCAGGCCGCACTACCGCGGCCTGACTTCAGCCCATCAGGACGCGTCGTTTTGTTTCAGCGAAGGCAGCTTCGACACCAGGCGCAGGGAGACGGTCAGACCTTCCAGCTGGTAGTGCGGGCGCAGGAAGAACTTGGCGCTGTAATAGCCTGGGTTGTCTTCGATCTCTTCCACCTGCACTTCCGCCGCGGCCAGCGGTTTGCGCGACTTGGTTTCCTGCGAGGAGTTGGCCGGATCGCCGTCCACGTAGTTCATGATCCAGTCGTTCAGCCAGCGCTCCATGTCGTCGCGCTCGCGGAAGGAACCAATTTTGTCGCGCACGATGCACTTCAGGTAATGCGCAAAGCGGCAGCAGGCGAACAGATACGGCAGGCGCGCGGAAAGCTGGGCGTTGGCGGAGGCGTCGGCGTCGTAGTATTCCGCCGGCTTCTGCAGCGACTGCGCGCCGATAAAGGCGGCGAAGTCGGAGTTTTTGCGGTGCACCAGCGGCATAAAGCCGTTTTTGGCCAGCTCGGCTTCGCGGCGGTCGCTGATGGCGATCTCGGTCGGGCACTTCATGTCCACGCCGCCGTCGTCGCTCGGGAAGGTGTGGCACGGCAGGTTTTCCACCGCGCCGCCGGACTCCACCCCGCGAATGGCGGTGCACCAGCCGAACTCTTTGAACGAACGGTTGATGTTGGCGGCCATGGCGTAGGCGGCGTTGGTCCAGGTGTAGTTGCCGTGGGTCGCGCCGTCGGTGTCTTCTTCGAAGTCAAACTCGTCCACCGGGTTGGTGCGGATGCCGTACGGCAGGCGCGCCAGGAAGCGCGGCATCACCAGCCCCAGGTAGCGCGCGTCTTCCGACTCACGCAGGCTGCGCCAGGCGGCGTACTCGGTGTTCTGGAAAATCTTGGTCAGATCGCGCGGGTTGGAGAGCTCCTGCCAGGACTCCATCTGCATCACGCTCGGCGCGGTGCCGGCGATGAACGGGCAGTGCGAGGCGGCGCCGATCTTGGCCATTTCGCCCAGCAGCTCCACGTCCTGCGGGCTGTGATCGAAGTAGTAGTCGCCCACCAGGCAGCCGAACGGTTCGCCGCCGAACTGGCCATACTCTTCTTCGTAGACTTTCTTGAAGATCGGGCTCTGATCCCAGCCCACACCTTTATAGCGCTTCAGCGTGCGGCCCAGCTCCTGCTTGGAAATGCTCATGAAGCGGATCTTCAGCATCTCGTCGGTTTCAGAGTTGTTGACCAGGTAGTGCAGGCCGTGCCACGCGCCTTCCAGCTTCTGGAAATCGTCGTGGTGAATGATCTGGTTGATCTGCTGCGACAGCTTTTCGTCGATTTCCGCGATCAGCGCCTGGATGGTGCGGTAGGCGTCGGAAGAAACGGTGACGGTATTTTCCAGCGCCTGCTGCGCCAGGGTTTTCACCGCGTTCTCAACTGCTTCTTTGGCCTGATCGGTCTTTGGCCGGAACTCTTTGTTCAACAGCGCGCTGAATTCATCGCTGGAAAAAGTCTCGGTGGTTTGCAACGCATTCTGTTGCTGAGGCGAGTTGCTCATCGATTAATCCTCACGCTCGTTGTTGTCATCGTTAACCGCCGGCTTCGGCGCGTCGGTCAGGGATTGCAGCAGCGCCGGGTTTTGCAGGATCTTGGAGATCAGCTCTTCGGCGCCGTTCTTGCCGTCCATGTAGGACAGCAGGTTGGAAAGCTGGGTGCGCGCATCCAGCAGATTGTCCAGCGCGTCGACCTTGCGGGCGATAGCGGCGGGGGAGAAGTCTTCCATGCTTTCGAAGGTCAGATCGATGTTCAGCTTGCCTTCGCCGGTCAGGGTATTGTCAACCTGGTAAGCGACGCGCGGTTTCAGCGACTTCATACGCTCGTCGAAGTTGTCGACGTCGATTTCCATGAATTTGCGTTCTTCCACGCTGGCTTGCGGATCGACCGCTTTCCCCACCAGATCCGCCATCACGCCCATTACGAACGGCAGCTGGATTTTGCGCTCTGCGCCATAAATTTCGACATCGTATTCAATCTGTACGCGCGGCGCGCGGTTGCGGGCGATGAATTTCTGCCCGCTGCGGGATTTCGAGTTTGACATGATTTACTCCATCTAATGGCGATTGGGAACGCGCCTCGTCCGGCTGGGAGAGTCAGGTTCTGATTCGGGTCTGCGCAGGGGCAGACGGTATCGGATGCGTCAAGAGAACAAAGGTCGGCGGCTAGCTGTTCTCCTCGTTGTCGGGGCGACCGAGAATGGTCTCCAGTTGGTTAAGCCCATCGGGCGCCAAATCGCGGACGATTTGCATAAAGTCCAGCGTAATCAACCGCTGGACCCGATCGATCATCAGCGGCGCCGGGTGGCTCGGCTCATGAAGACGAAAATAATTTTTCACCTTATCCAGCATCAACTGGGCATCGTCGCGCGACTGGATCTGCGCGCTGCGCCAGTTGAGCGGGGCAGTGGCGCTCTGTACGGCGGCAGGTTGCTGCATGGCCGCCGTTTCAGGCGTCGCGTCCGCTTCGGCGGCGGCGGGCACCTCGCTCTGGCCGGCGAGCGCCACCAGAGAAAACACCTTGGTCAGCGCGCTCATTTCCGGCAGCGCGCTTTCCCCCAGATGGCGGGTGACTTCGCTGCGAATGGCGGCCAGGGTGTTGGCGATGTGCATCACCAGCGCGCCTTCGGGGCGATCCTGCTGCGCCAGTTCATCCTGCAGCCGCGCGCGGCCGCCGGGAAAGTTGGGGCACTCCTGCTTGCTGCCGTCGAGCAGGGCGCCGGCATCGCGTAGCGAGATTTCTCCGGCGGCGCTTTTCAGCAGCGGGGCGGCGCGCACGCTGGCGGCCAGCGCGGCCTTGTCGCCAAGGTCGGCCAGCGCGTTGATGCGAAACAGCGGGTCGGCTTCCCCATCGAACTCCAGCGGCGGCTGCAGGGTGTCCCAGTAACGGGTCATCGACTGATGGACCAGCGTCAGCCCGTCGGCGTAGCCCGGCAACCCGCGCAGCTGGGTCCAGGCGCGGGTGAGATACAGCATGACGCGCAGGTCTTTGGTGCGCGTCAGCAGCGAGGTCGCGAGGCGCTCGACCTGCACCCAGTCCGGCGCTTCTTCCGGAATGATGGTGCTGCCGAACTGTTGTTCGGCCTTGCCGGTGGCGGCTTGTTCCATCGCCAGAAAGTCGGCGTCGTATTCCAGGTTGTCGCCGCAGGGATTGTCCGCGTCAACCGGGGCCAGCAGGGTATCGGTATCGATAGCCATAAAATTTCCTTCAACGAACGATGTTAATCAAACATTTGCGGGTACTGGCCGCCGCGGCCGGGGCGCGCCCAGCCGTTGGGCTCGAACAGCAGTGAAAACAGCTGCACGGTGAGGTTGCCGCTGTGCACGTGGGTGTAGAGCGGGTGTCCGTCTGCCTGATTGGTCCACCAGAAGCTGGTGTACTGCGCCGGATCGAAGCAGTCGGCGGCCTGTTGCCAGCCGAGGCCCGGCACGTCCGGATGCTGGAAACCGATAATCGACAATATTTCGGAATCCGCTTCCGCCGGCGGGCTGGGCAGCGCCGGGATCGCCTGCAACGCGCGGTCAATTTGCTCGGCGGAGAAACCGTTGCGCACGCCGTTCAGCAGGGTATGACCGAGCTGTTGGTACCAACTCGCCGCCATGTTCAACTGTTGCGATCGCCAATCCTGCTGGCTGAACAGGCGCAGCGCGCAGATCGGGTAGCGCCGCCCGACGCGGTCGCGCGCCGGCAGCAGGCAGCCCATCTGCACGTACTGGCTGCCGAGCGTGGCGGGGATCACGAAGTTCCACACCGGCGCGTTGCTGAATGGGTGATCGTTAGGCCCTTGCGCATCGCGCTGCAAATTCACCAGCCCGTTATGGAACCAGTGGGCCCAGTTGTTGACCACCGGATCGGGCAAGCGGCGTTGCAGGAAATCGCCGGCGGAGGGGAGTTTGCCGTACCAGCCAATGCTCGTCGGGGCGCTTGAATCAGTGCTCATGGTCATGTCCTTTCGGGGCTACGGGCACGAGAAGGCCGGCAGTTGGAACGGATTGCGGATGCTGTTGGGCGTAAACTCCAGCGTGACGCGGTGGCCGTCGAGATTGAAGGTCGCCTGACGGCCGAGGCCGGCGGTGCCCGACGATTGCGCCATGTCCACCAGACGGTTCAGCGCCCACGGCCCGCTGGTCACCAGACTGGCCGTGGTGCCGTTGGCCAGCGCCAGCTGCAGATGCACCTGGTTGGTATTGCGGGTGCCCGGCCAACTGACCACCAGCGGCACCTGTGGGCCGTGGCTGTATTTGAACAACTGCCCGTCGATATCCAGCGTCAGGTTGAGGATGTCGTTATCCATCCGCACCGGCCGCACGGTCACGCGGTAAGAGGGCGTCGCGGTGCCGTTGGCGAAAAAGGCGTCGCGGATGCGCTGCGCCTGCTGGAACGAGCGCAGGATGCCTTCGCCGCCGGGCAGCGTCTTGCCGTCCACACCGGGGGTGAAACGCCAGTTGGCGCGGGTGGTGTCGACCTTGCCCTGCAGGTTGTCGCGGAAGAAGCTGTCCATCAGCCCGCTGTTCGGTGCGAACATGCGCGCCAGATCGTCCGGCGTCACTTCCTGGCGCGCCCGGGCCACCAGCGGATAACGCCCGGCGATCGCCTGGCGGCAGAAGCTGCCGACCTCGAAGCTGATGCGTTTTTTCACGTTCTCCATCTCTTTGCGCTGGGTGTCGCTGCTGGCGCCGATCGCCAGCGACAGCAGCATCTGTTTGAACGGCACCGGCAAGCGGCCGGACTCGGCCTGCAGGCGCGGGATGATGTCGCTCGGCGGCGCCGACATGCCGCTGTTGGCCGCGCCCTGAACCGCCGTCAGATAGCTGTACAGCTCATCGACCTGCTTCAGCACGCTGTCGAAAGGGATCGCCTTATTGCCTTCGCCCTGGCTTTGCGCCAGCTCCAGCAGCGGCGCGAAGTGCGCCATCACCAGCTGTTCCGGCTGGGCCGACACGTCGCCGTCGGCGTTGGCCGGCCGGTTGGTGAACAGCGCCTCCAGCGTGCGGTTGGCGTTTTGGTTCAGCCTGTCTTCGGTTTTGGCCAGCAGCGAGCGGGAGTCGGCGTCGCTTTTCTCGTCGCGCAGGGTGACGTTTTTGCTGACGTTGACCAGCAGGTTGCGCATCGGCGACGGATTGCCGGACAACAGGCGCGCGCTGCTGATGCGCTGGGTCAGGTTGCCGATGTTGGCCAGTTGGATATCCCCCAGCAGCTCATCCCAGGCGCTGATGAAATCCTGCATGTACAGCTGGCGGATGGTCTTGGTCAAATCGGCGCTCTTCTGCTCCGGCGTCTGGCTGTTCAACACCCAGACGTCTTCCTTGCGCAGGGTGTCGGTCACCGGGTCGATGTTGTCGTTGAACGCTTTCCAGTACCCTTGTGAGGTGAACAGGCCCGGCACGCCGTCGGTGACCGGCTTGCCGCTTTTGCGGCTGAACGCCAGTTCGGTTTGCGGGCCGGCCAAATCGACCAGGCTGACCGGCTTGATGTCGGTCTGTTTCAGCAGCAGGCGCTTGAGGCGGCCATAGACGCGCTGCGACAGCGGCGCCCGGTTGATGGCGGCCTGCGCCTGCGCCACCAGCTGTTCGTCTTTGGCGTAGGGCGAGGCCTGGATCTGCGCATCCAGCAGTTGGCTCAGGTGCCATTCGATCTGTTGCAGCTGTTTTTGGGTGCTGCCCTGCGGCAGGTTGCGCTGCAGGTTGAGCATCACCCAGGCGCGCAGGAATTTGCCGTCGTACTGCTTCGGCAGATACAGCATCTGGTAGGCCTTCAATGCTTCATAGCTGAAGTCCGCGTCGCCGTGGTTATCGTTGCGCAGCGTGGTGGCGATCTGTTGCGCCACCTGCGGCAGCAGTAGCTCTTTCAGCGCTTTTTGGTACAGGGCATTGCCGGCGTCACCGACCTGATCGCCGCGGAACAGCCCCATGCGGTAGGTGAACGGCGGATCGTCCAGCGAAAAGTTCTGGCTGTCCGGCAGGTGCAGCAGGCTGTTGAGGAACGGCAGCAGCGAGAACATGTCGCCATTGCCCACCTGCGTCAGGTTTTGTCCCTGGCGCTCGACGCCGGGCACCTTGGCGGCCACTTCCGCCAGATAGGCCTTGTTGTTGCCATAGCTGGTGAACCAGAGCATCGCCAGCACCGCCAGGACCACCGCCAGCGCGATGTAACCCGCCCAGTGCAGGGCGCGGTTGCGGTATTCCCACCAGCGGTTGCTGCCCGCCAGCCCGGACTCCTGGAAGACCACCGATTCCAGCGTCTCTTTCAGGAAGAAGCTCTGGCCCTTGGCCGCCGGGATTGGCGTTTCTTGGCCCACGCTGTCCCAGGCGGTGTTGGCCTGCGCCCCTGAGTTTGCCGTTGGCAGCTGCAGGTAGCGGTTCAGCTCGCCCATCACTCGGTCGAACGGCAGGCCTTCCTGGGTGCCGCTGGTGAAATAGATGCCGCGCGGGGTAAAGCGGGTTTCAAAACTGGAGGTGGCGAACACCTGATCCAGATAGTGGCTCAGCAGCGGGCGCAGCGCGGCGAATTCCTGCGGAAACAGGTAGCTTTCGGCGCGCTGGCGCGCGTCGTGTTCCATCAGCAGCGTATCCGGCAGCGCCGCGTCCAACCGCTGTTGCAACAGGGCGTAGTGCTGTTCGAAGGCGGCGTTCAGGTTGAAGTCCGGCTGCCGCGAGCGCTCGTAAGGGAAGGTGAACCCCCAGATCTGGTCGCGCTGCGCTTTGTCGAAGCTGCCGAAATAGGCCATAAAGCCGTTGAGCAGGTCGGTTTTGGTCACCAGCACATAGACCGGGAAGTGAATGCCCAGCTGTTCATGCAGTTCGATCAGGCGTTTGCGCAGCGCGCTGGCCTGGGCGGCGCGCGCTTCGGCGCTGTCGCTCAGCAGATCGGCGACGCTGATGGTGACCATCACGCCGTTGATTGGCTGGCGGGTGCGATATTTTTTCAGCAGCGCGACAAAGCTTTGCCATTCGCCGGCGTCTTCTTCGCGCTGGCTTTCCTGGGTGGTGTAGCGGCCGGCGGTGTCGAGCAGCACGGCGTCGTTGGTAAACCACCAGTCGCAGTTGCGGGTGCCGCCCACGCCGCGCAGCGCGGATTTGCCGAAGCGATCCGCCAGCGGGAAGTGCAGGCCGGAATTGACCAGCGCGGTGGTTTTGCCGGCGCCGGGCGCGCCGATGATCACATACCACGGCAGCTGGTAGAGGTATTGGCGGCTAAAGCGGGTCATCCAGCGGTGTTTGCCGTCGCCCTGGCCCGGTGCGAAGCGCGCCTTTTTCAGCAGCTGCGCCGCTTCGTCGAAGCGCTGCGCTAGCTGATCGTCTTGTTTAACCTCGGGCTTGCCGTCTTCCGCCGGCACCGTTTCGGCGGCGCGCAGGTTGCTCAGCAGGCGGCTGTTGAACCAGGCGCTGTAGAGGCGCGGGATCAGGCGGCACAGGAACCAGATCAGGTAGATGACGCCAATGGCGATCTGGCGGTTGAGTTCCGGCTCCAGCGGGCGATAGTCGCCGATGGCCACCAGCGGGCCGATCATCCAGATGATGAACGCCAGCGCGGTAATGCCGACAAAGCCCCACAGCAGGCGGCTGGTGATGATGGAGAATAACGTACTGAGCATTACTTTCCGGTTCCTTGCGGCAAGCCGTTGATTTCCGCCTGGGTGTTTTCCGGGGCGACCAACAGCGTAATTTCTACCCGGCGGTTCAACGCGCGGTTCACTTTGTTATCGTTCGGCGCGACGGGGTTGCTCTCGCCGCGGCCCTCGGCCTTGACCCGCTGCGGGTTGGCGAGGTGTTTTTGCAAGCGGGCGCTGACCGCTTCGGCGCGCGCCAGCGACAGCTCCCAGTTGGAGGCGAAACGGGCGCTGCGGATCGGCAGGTTGTCGCTGTAGCCGGTGACCAGGATCTTGCCGCTGACGCCGTTCATGGCGGCGGCGATGCGGTCGATGACCGGGATATAGTTGGCGCGCACCGTGGTGGCGGCGGAGTCGAACAGCCCGTCGCCTTTCAGGATCACCACGCTTTGCTGCGCTTCGTCGCGCACCACCACCAACCCTTCGGCGATCTCTTTGCGCAGGAAGCTTTTCAGGCTCAGCGTCGGCGGCGCGGCCGGCGCCGGGTTACCGATCGCCACCTGCGGCAGATTGGTTTGGTAAATCGCCGCCAGCACCGGGCTGGTGTTGTCGCCCAGCCGCCAGTTGAGGGCGATAAACAGCAGCGAAGCCAGGAAGCCGGTCAGCGCCACGCAGGCCCACAGCGGCACCAGCGGGCGCCACAGTTTTTGCTGTACCGGCAGATCCAGTGCATGAGGCGACAGGGGAGGGGCGTAGCCGCCGCGCACCGTCCGGATCAGCTGCAGCAGACGCTGTTTCATGGTTTCCAGCTGAGAACGGCCGTTTTCCATGACCCGATAGCGGCCTTCAAAGCCCAGCAGCAGGCAATAATTGATCAGCTCCAGCAGGTTGATGTGCTCACGCGGGCTCTGCGACAGCTTGGCCAGCAGCTGGAAAAACTTTTCGCCGCCCCAGGTTTCGTTATGGAAGGTCACCAGCAGCCCGCTGCCGGACCACACGCTGTTGCTGCCCCACGGGGTCAGCGCCGCCGCTTCATCCAGCGCGGTGCACAGGCAATAACGCGCGCCGATGATCACTTCGTACGGCAGATTGGCGCGCTGGCCGCGGATCTCGAAGCGGCGCATTTCGTCGATCAGCTGTTGGCGCAGCTGCGCCGGGTTGGCGTGCGTAGCCGACTGGCGGATCTGCGAAATGGCGTTCAGCAGCGGGTTGGCGGCGTCCACCAGCGGATTGGCCGCCGGCGCCATGCTATTTTCCTGAGTCATAGGTTACCGGTCCGTATGGCTGCGAATCGCCCAAAATTCCATGTCCAGCCCCGGGAACTCGCCGGCCAGGTGCAGGGCGAAGGCGCTGGATTTTTCCATCTGTTTCCACAGGTCGCCGCCTTTTTCTAGCTCGAAATAGGTGTAGCCGGCGTGATAGGGGATCTGACGCGGCGCGGCGGGCATGGTGCGCAGGCCGATGCCCGGCAGCTGCAGCTGCACCAGATCGCGGATGCGCGTGACCGGGGCGATCTTCATCTGCGCCGGGAAGTGGGTCAGCAACACCTCGGCGGCCACGTCGGCGCGCACCGCCAACACGAAGCCGAAGTCGCGCATCATTTTGGCGTCCTGCACGGTGGCGACGTTCAGCCCGTGGGATCGTTCGACCAGGGTCAACTGAATGGCGTTGTCTTCCAGCACCACCGACAATCCTTGACGCAGCAACAGCATCAGCTTGCCGAAGCACAGCGCCAGGTTGTCGTGGTCGTACACCGGCAGGCGGCCTTCCGGGGTGCGCTGCGCCGAGAAGCTGGCGAGCTCGGTGGCGAACTGCAGCCAATCGGCGAACAGGCGCTCCGGGTGCAGATGGTCGAGGTGATAGGCGTGACTCACCTGGCCGAGATGGCGGTTGATCAGCTGCAGCAGCATGAAATCGACCATTTCGGAACTGCCGCCGCGCCCCGGCTGCAGCAGGCGCTGGCTCATCTGCTGGCTGCGCTGTTGCAGCAGGCCCTGCAGATCGTTGATGAAGGTCTTCAGTACCGGGTTGCCCTGGCAGTTCAGCATCGGCGGGATCTGTGCGGTATCGAGACGCAGGCTGTTGTCGCCGCGCTTTTCCAGCACGCGGGTAACGCCGAGCGCCGTCCATTCGGCGTTGAGTTCACTCTCCAGCATCAGCCGCAGGCGCAGGCGGCCAAATTGCAGCGCCGCGCTGCCCACCGAGACGGCATTAAGATCGTCGACTTCGTTCTCGTAAGCCAGATAGCGCGCCAGCGCCTCCGGGCTTTCCTGAAAGATCACGTCTTCACGCCCTGCGCGGTAAGTCGGCAGGGCCAGCACCACGTTTTCACCGGTCTTGTTTTCGGCGATGCTCAGCGGCGCGGGCGCCTGCTGGGCGCCGGCAAAGCGAAACGGCGTGCCGTCCGGCATGATGCCGCTGGCGGCGTTGAGCGCAATCTTGCCCTGGCGCAGCAGCGTTTGGTCCAGATCCAGGGTGAGGAACCCCCAGAAACAGCCGCTGTGGGCCTGACCCCAGTTGCGCATATAGCCTTCGAGATAGTTTTCCGCCTGCTGGAAATGGTGAGGGCGCAAAAACATCCCCTCAGTCCAGACAACCTTATGAGCATCTTTCATCATCACACCTATAGTTACTTCGCTTCAGCGCAGCGGTAGGTCAGTCGACCTTTTTTACGGGACGCAGGCCATTCACGCCCGCGACGATATGCGCTTCCAGCTCATCCGGCGAGAATTGCCATACCTTGTAGAAATTGGTTTCGGTGGGCTCCGGCAGCGGCAGCGAAATGCGCCAGGTCTTGCCGTCCAGGTTTTGATACTCGGCGATTACGCCGATGTAACGTGCGTCCAACGCGCTTTGCCCGCCGAGCGTCTTGCCGGTCTGGCCCGGCGTCAGGAAGAACTGATCGCTGTCCAGCAGGCTATTGCCGAGCACGCTTTTGGCGTCGTTTTGCAGACTGAAGAAGTCGGCATCCATGAATTCCGCATCCGAACGCAGCAGCAGCACGCGAATTTTTATCGGCGCCGGTTGCGCGCCGGCGGCGGCGTTGACCTGGCGATCGGCATCGAACACCAGGCTGTAGCGCGACGGCACGCTTTTGGCGGAAGACATGCAGCCGCCGAGCGCCAACGCGCCCAGCAGCAGAAACAGCATCCCGCACCAGCGGAAAGCGATAGGGGTCGTCATCATGGGAATCTCGTCGCCCGCAGGCGTACTGACTACTGGAGGATCCAGGTGGCTGAGCCGGCGTTTTTACACGCCTTGCTGTCGCCGCCGACTTTGACGCAGTCCTGTTTGGCGGCGCGCGCGCGGCGCGGCAGATCTTTGCGCAGCGTCGATTTGTAGCGCGCTTCCGGCACGCCGGCGTTGGCCTGGATATAACCCACCAGATCGCCGCCGCGGATGGCGGAGATCGCCAGCCAATTGTTTTCCACTTCGCCCAGCGCGTAGAACGCGGCGGCGTTGTCCAGGCTGCCGACGGCGGTGCCGGTATAATCGGGGCTGCTCATGATGCTGGCGGCGTACAGGCTGCGGTATTCCTCACCGATCGGTTTGAACTGTTTCGGCGCGCTCACCGCGGCGCGGTGCTTTAGCGTGACGCCATTGACTTCACTGCTGACGATGGCGTCGTTATTGAGCGCCGGCGGCGGTGGCGGCGGGGTAGAGCAACCGGCAAGCGTCAGGGCGGTCAGCAGCGTCAGGGTAATCCGTGTTTTCACAATGTCCTCTTCTTCTTGATTGAATGGCTGTGTAATAAGGCGCCGTCATCAGGGCGCAAGCAGCAACACTTTTAATTGGCTCGGCACGATGCGCATGCCGAGCGCGTTGGTGGAATTCTGCAGGCTGAGGCTGGTCAGCCGGGTGGCCGGGGTGCCTTTGAGCAGCACGGTAAAGGCGCCGGTCAGGTGGCGGGACGGCCCCATCACCGTCCCGGAAGCGACCCCGGTGGCCACGCCGGGGTTGTCGCCGTTGGTCAGCGGCGTCACCGTCGCCATGTTGTGCGCCGGGGTGCCGACGAACAGAATATTGAATGCGTTCGGGATGGCGGTCGGCGCGAGGGCGATATCCGGGTAGGGCACGGGCACCGGCGCCGGGCTTGGCGTCAGACAGACGTCGGGAAACGCCAGGTCCACGCCGATCATTTGGCTGTTGGCAAACATAAAAGGCCTCCGCAGGTTATCCGACGTGGATTTGTTCCGAATCCAGCTTGGTGATGTCTTTCGAGGTAATCAGCGTGTTGCGGGCATGAATGCGGGCGTAATCTTCCGCCTGGTAATCCAGCTGCCCGGCGCGCACGTGCTCGGTTTGGCGCACTTTGCGGAACAGCGAATGGCTGATCTGGCTGACTGAATGCCACAGCGACTCGCAGCGTTTGCCGACCAGGCGGCTGAGGCTGACGAAGGCCGACAGCTCTTCGCCGCTGTATTTCATCTTGTCGACGTGGCAGTCGCCGCTGTTCGCCTGCAGCGTCATGGCGTCGCCGCTCAGGTTCAGCGCCTGCGCGCCGTGCAGCGACAGCGAACCGTTCGGCGTTTCAATCTGCAGATCGCCTGCGACGCAGAGCCGCGCCGCGTTTTGCGGTTCCGCACGTTCGAGGACGGCGATCGCCCACAGCTGGTGGCCGCAGCCGGCGACCAGCACGTTATCGCCGAGGGCCGGCGTCAGCAGGCAGCTCGCCGCCCGGCGGCAATGCCAGCCGCGGCCTTCGCACTCCACCACCAGGCTGCCGTCCGGCAATAGATTGACGATCTGGCCGGCGGCCTGCTGGGGCGGTGCGATGTTGACGGCGCGAGTTGTGTTGGCAACGCTCATGGTGATCCCCTCGTGAAGTGGTTAATGCATTCAGATTCGGCTCTGGCGCTGTGCGCTCCAGGTTTCAGCGGCGTACAGCTCTTCGTCGCTCTCGAGGATCCCGCTGCGATCGCCCCAGCGTGTTTGCTGCTGGTGGGCGCGGTGCATGCGGGTGCGCATAAAACGCGCGCGCCGGAAATCGGCGGCGTCGATGTCGGCGTAACAGAAGTCGGCGTAGGTCAGGTCGCTGTCGCTGAAATCACAGCGCGCCGCGCGGCTGCGCTGGAACACGCATTGATACAGGCGCGCCTGGCTAAAGTTGGCGGCGTCCAGTGTCGCTTCGCTGAAGATCGCCTGATCGAACTGCCCGCTGCGGCACTGCGCGTGGGTCAGATTGGCCTCCAGCCACAGTGACTGCTGCGCTTGCACACCCGTCAGGTTGGCGCGCCGCAGTGAAGCGCCCTTGAAATTGCTCTGGCGCAACGTCGCCTGGCTGAAATCGACGTCGTCCAGTTGGTTATCGGTAAACTGGCAGGCGATGAGGCGCTGCCCGGCGTAACTTTTGCCACGGTGGTCACATTCGAAAAACGTGACGCGGTCGAAATCAACCCCTTCAAACCTTGTTTCACAGAGATTTAATCGAAAGAATGTGACAAGTGACAGCCTCGTATGGCTTAAATCTGCGCCGTCGAGCGGGCTTTCGTAAAAGGTGGTGCGATCGTGCTGAGTGGCGGAAAAATTCGCGCCGGCCAATTGGCATGACATCCAGTGGCTTTGGTTGAGCGACAGCCGGCTGAAGTCGCTCTGTTCAAGCCGGCAGTCGTTGAACATCGTCAGTTCGATATGGCTCTCGCTGAAGCGGCCGCCAGCCATGACGCACTGATTGAAGGCCGTTTGCTTCAGGTTCGCCCGCGCAAATTGAGCGTGTTCGAGCCGGCAATCGCTGAAGACGCTGTCGCGCAGATCGCAATCGGAGAAGTTCACGCCGTTCAGGTTCAGTTCGTTGAACATGCCGCCGGCCAAATCCATACCGGCGAATGACAGGCCGTGCAAATCCTCACCGGCAATCAGCTCGCCGCGTTTCACGCGCTGGCGTATCTGCTCAGGTTTTGACGTCATACTTCCTTCCCGTTATGGCGAGGCAATGTTTTCACCCTGGCGGTATAGGCACCGTCGAGCCGTGTCGCCTGATCCACTTGCGACTGCGACAAATCGGCCCGGAACAGATTGGCACCCTGCAGGTCGGCGCCTGACAGCACGCATTTTTGCAGGATCGCCGCGATGAAATTGGCGTCGCGCAGGTTGGCCTGGGACAGATCGCAGCGAATGAACAGGCTGCCGCTGCCGTTGGCCTGACGGAAATCGGCCTCGTTCAGCCGGGTTTCCGACAGGTCGCAGTTGTCGAGGCGCGCGCGGTTGAAATTCGCCCGCTGCAACGGCATCTGGCGCAAATTGCACTGGTTCAGCGTCGCGTCGCTGAAATCCGCCTGCGGCAACAGCGTCTTGGCCGCGAAGGCGCAGGCGGTGAGGCGTGCGGCGCGGAAGCTGAGGCTTTGCGTCTCGGTATCAACCCAGGCGCAGCTCTCTAGCCGCGCCCGATCGAAGTTCACCGCCAGCAGCCGGCATTTGACGAAGCTGACTTTGTCGAGCCGGGCGTGGCTGAATGTCAGCTGCTCCAGTTGCAGCTCCATCAGCGTAATGTTGGCCAGCGTGGCGCGGTTGAAGTCACACTGCCCGAGCAGGGTTTCGTATCCCAGCAAGTCGCGTAACGACGCCATCGTGAAATCGCAGCGTTGAAACAACGTTTGCTGAATGTTGGTTTCGTGCAACCGCGCGCCGCCGAAATCCGTCGCTTCGCATTTCGCCAGGGCCAAGGAGGCGTGGCTCAAATCGGCCTGCTGTAAGACGGCGCCGCTGAGATCGGCGCGCGCCAACATCGCCTCGCGAAGATCGCAACCCACCAATTGGGTTTGGCGCAGATTGGCGTTTTCCAGCAAAGCGCCGCGCAAGTTAGCCTGGCAGAGATCCATGCCGGACAGATCGGCGCCGGTGAGATCAAGACCGCTGAGATCCTTATCGCGCAGCATGGCGGCGGCGACGCGTTGGCGAATGATTTGCGCCAGATCGCCACGCAAACGCAGTGCAGGGCTTTGCGCCTGCGCCGACATTAAATACATTTGATGCAGCGCGCGCTCGCTTTCCCCACGCTGTTTAGCGCTAAACGCGTCGGGATGGCGGCGCGCCTCCTGGAACAGCAGATCGCGTTGCTGCTGGTAGCTTTCCGCACCGGATGGCGGCACGTGATCCCCACCGGGGTTGAGCGGATCGATGCCCTCGGCTTGCGTCAGCTTGAGCATGTCCTGATACTGCGCCTCGGCCTGGTTTTCCAGACGCTCGACGAATTCGGCGAGCTGGTCAAGCTTCGGCGGCGCCTCTTGCGACGGGCGCGGGAAAAGTTCATCGATGTCTTGCCCCTCGCGCAGCAGACGCTGGCGATGCTCTTCGCGTTGCTGGTGCTCGTAGGCGGCGATATTTTCCGCCATCGGGCTTTGCTGCGTCGGCGTTTCCGTATCCAGCCAGGCGCCGATGCACGCCTCCGGCAGCAACTCTTGTTCACGAAAAGCGTGCAGAGCACCCCGTTCTTTATCCAGCCGCTGGGCCAACACCTGCCGATAATGCGCGGCGGAGCGGGGCTCGCCTTCGGTTTCCAGGGCCGGCATCAGCTGCATCACGTCGGCGGCATCGTCTTCATTGATGCGTGTGCTGCCCTGATAAATCAGCAGCATCTGTTCCCGATGTGGGAAGAACCAGACGGTGGTGTGGCGCATCGCGATCTCTTCGAAATGCGTTTCGCCGCCGCGCAGCCGGTTGATGAAGCAGCGCGCGCGCCACGGCGGCAAATGCCCTTGCTGCACCGGTTCTGAAGGGTGCATGTTCCAAATCCGATAGGCGGCCCGGGGCGGCAAGCTGTCGCGTTGAGGAAACTGCTGATCGCTTTCCGCCATGTTGAACAGGCGCCAGTCGATATCGTTGGCGAAGCCGGGAAAGCCGTTTTTCAACCAGTCGGCGTCGTAGTTTTTGCCGATGCGGGAGAAGCGGCGCGGCCAGGTGATATCCAACGCGTCAAAGCTTGCCGGTTGCGCGCTTTGCCGAGAAGACGCAAGGCGCCCCTGCAGGGGTTCAACATTGGGTAGGCGATGGATGCGGCCTTGCGGAAATGTTTCTGGGGTGGCGCCGATGCCGTGCGGATTATCGGCGAACTGTGCGCCGCCGTAAGCCCGGCGCCAGTCCAGACGCATCTCTGCAAAAGGGAGGGGAGTAGAGGGGCGATCGTTGATCCAATGGCGATCGCCGAAAACCACCAGCGTTTTTTCCAGCGAATCAAGCTGGATCTTCACGGCGCAAGCGGTTTTGTCTTGTTGATGATGGGTGTAGGCGTTGCCGGTGGCGAGAAACTCCGCGCAGGCTTTTGGGATAGCCAAATCGAGCACGCCGCCGCTCAACGTGAGTTCGTCGGCGGCCAACTGCCACAACTCCGGTTCGGGACGCAGGCGCGGGGCTGCCCCCATGTCGGCCAAGGCCAAAACGGAAACGCCCAGATGGTTTTGCCCTTGCCAAGAGAAGGGTCGATGAAGCGCGCTGAGGCGCAGAGGTTTTACGACTTTCATTGTGTGTGTAAAGCTTCCTGTGGATATCAGCCGGCAGCCAGGCTGCTTGCTCAAAAACAATCCGTTTTTCGGTTTAATAGATATCAGGCTATGTCACAACAGATGAAGAAAACGATACGGCGTTCAGAGCCGATCGCCAATGCGGGGAGCGCCCCGCTTCGAAATGGATGATCAAGAGGACAGTGCGTTGTCCTTTCCGCTTATTCCACGAGCCAGCAGCACGGCCGCCACGGACAACGCCGCGGCGATCGCCTTGGCGATCAATTGGCCGGCGCTCTCCAGGTGATAGGGCGCAAAGAAGCCGACGTCGGCGGTGCCCAGGATCAGCAGCGCGGCGAGCGCCGCAAAACAGGGCAGCTCTATCGCCAGCGCCAGGCGGCCGGTGGGCGCCGCACCCAGGTAACTCATCAAAAAGCCGGGAAAAATCAGCAATCCGATCAGTTCTGCGGGGGCATTCACCGCAGACATCACCTGCTGGTTGTATTTCAGGAGCGCCAGCATCAGCGCGACAAAGATCAGCAGCCGCAAAGGCAACGTGACCGCTCGGTTGGCCGACAAGAAGGTTTTGCCGATCGCAGCGAGCAATACGCAGCCAACCAGGATGCCAAAGAAGGTAAACAGGATTTGTCCCCAGAGGCTGTCCTGCGTCGAAAAGGCAATGAACGTGCCCATCGTGACACTTCCTTATGCAAGGTGATTTCGCGAACTGATGAACGATAAGCCGTTTCGGATCGCGTGATTGAAGGGATGCTTTTCGCTCAAAGCCGGGAAAGCTCTTCGATCACCGCTTTTTTGGGATTCTTCGGATCGTACTTTATCGCGATGAAATGGCCCGGCTGATAACGCGGCAGATCCACGACGCTGATCGGGCCTTTCGCCACGGCCGTACGGTTTTTCCCGTCTTGGGCGATGTACTTGACTTCGACTTCGCAGACCGGCCGATTCCCGTCCCACAGGTTGGTCTGGCGAATGCTGACGATTTGCCCTGAGGCGGAAATACCGTTCTCCATCACGCTGAGGGAAGAACCGATATGTTTGAAATAACCCCAGATATCGACCGTGATGAATTTGAAAAAGCCCACCAGGCTGAGAATAGGAGCCAATAAAATCAAACCGATAACGGTGAAAACATTTTTGGCCTTCGACATGGGTGTCCCTTTACAAGAAGATCGCCAGCGCCTTGGTGCTCAATCGTAAGGCACCGTTGGTCACCAGCGCGCCAAGCTGTGTGAACGTCATGGGATCATTACTGAGCTTGAAATTGGTTTTGCTGATCGACAGCGGGTTGTGCGAAATATCGAGCATCGTGTGTTTCAGGCTGGCCCCTGTCAACGCAAGATTTGAACCGTAAAAGGCGAAGTTGGCCCCGGTCGCCACCCATTTCAAGCCGTGGCAGTTGTCTTTCCAGCTCGGTGTTTGCACCGATACGCCGTCGCTGCTGGTGATATTGATCGTTTTCGCTTTGATGGTCAGCGTGCCGGTGATCGTTGTGCTCTGATCGTTTTTGTAGGTCTCGGTGACATTCCCGGTTACGGTGGCGGTTTGGCCGCCGCCTTTAATCGTCAATTCCTGCCCGCCGGCGGAGATGGTGGTGTGCTGCCCGCCGGAAGTGATGTTGACCGTTTGCCCTTGTTTGATGGTGCTGGTTTGTTGCCCCTCGGTAATGTCGAGGGTCTGGTTGCCTTTGACCGTGACATGCTGGGTTTGCGTAATGTTTTGCGTCTGCGCGCCGTCGAGCTTGAAGGACTGATTGCCGGTGATGTCGATTTTATCGCCGCCGTCGATAATCGTCAGGTCGCGGCCGCCTTTGATGTTCACCGTCTGATGAGCGTTCAGGTTGGCGGTTTCCAGCCCATTGACCGTCGTGGTGCGTTTCGCTTTGTACAGGAACGTGGCGTCGCCGGTGACGGTGTCGTCCTGCTGGCGACCGATGATGGTGGTGCGACTGCCGTCAATATTGACGTTCTTGTCGTTTTCCACCGTCATGTTCATGTTGCGTTCGGCGTGCATGTCGAAAGATTCGTTGCCGGGCGCATCTTCCAGGAACAGGAAGCTGGCATTGTCGGCGCCGCCGCCTTTACTGCGGCTCATAAAGCCCATTTTGGTGGCGTCGCCGGGCAGATCCCACGGCGGCATGCTGTCTTCGTTGTAAACGCGGCCGGTGATGATGGGGCGATCCGGATCGCCGTTGATAAAGTCGACCACCACTTCTTCACCGACGCGCGGGATCTGGATCCCGCCGTATTTCCAGCCGGCCCAGGCGCTGGAGACGCGCACCCAGCAGGAGCTGGTTTCGTTGCCGCTGCCGTGGCGATCCCAACGGAACTTGAGTTTCACCCGGCCATATTTATCGGTCCAGATGCTTTCGCCTTCCGGGCCCACCACTTCGGCGGTTTGCGGGCCATGGGTTTTCGGCCAGGGCGTGGTGCGCGCCGGGCGCCAATTGATGTCCGCCGGAACGACCTGAAATTCGGTTCGCTGCTCGCCGACGTCGTTATCGTTGCTGGCGTAGCTGTTTTCCTGCATGAAGTAATGCGCGCTGACCACCAGGTAGGCGCGGTTGTCTTCCATACGCGGCGCCTGGGTCAGTTGAAAACGGTAGCCGGGCGCAATGCCCTGCGAATTGCCTTCGCCGCTCATCTGCTCATGCTGCGCTTCGAACTCCTGTTGGCGAACCTTGACGTAAAACTGGCCATGGGCGTGATCGGTATAACGGCCGGGCCAGTCGAACACCTCGGCTTTGTCCTGCGCGAACGAGGCGGGATTTTGCCGGGCTTCCAGCAACCGCGCGCGCGGCTTGCGAAAATCGTAGTCATCCAGGCTATACAGGCTGGGCGTGATGGCGTCAGAAACGCTCCAGCTATTGATGCTGTCTTTGTTTTCCACCAGGCCGCCTTCCGCGAGCTGATAGGGAATGCTGGCGTAGCCGGCGAGTTCCTGATGCGCCGCCGGCGCGTCAGCCAGCACCAGCGTATGGCCGTCTTGCTGGTGCGTGAAATAGTAATAGATGCCTTCGTGTTCCATCAGACGGCTGATGAAATCGAAATCGCTCTCTTGGTACTGCACGCAGTACCCCCAGATGCGGTAGTCGTAACTCAGGCGGTTATCGATTTTCACCTGATACTGCCCCAGCACCTGAGTCAGGATGTCGGGAACGGTCTTTTCCTGGTAGATGCGAAAATCGCGGTTTTGCGTCAGATACCACAGCGTGGGGCGCAGCACGGCGCGGTAGATATAGTAACGGTTGCCGCCGGCTTCTCGTCCAGAGAGGGTCATGCGCGTGATATTGCCGTTGAGATAACGCGGCGCCAACGGATTGCCCCGCAGCTCCAGTGTGATTTTTTGTCCCAGCAGCGCTTTCAGATCGAGCCGATTGTCGGGGCTGAGCAGCTCGACGTCGAATTCGAACAGGCCGGCCAGTTTTTCCTCACCGGAAAGGCTTCTGAACAACAGCTGATGGGCGGGCAAAGGCGTGTGCGCAATGATAAGACGATCCATACTATTCCCCGGTTTAGGCATAGCTACCGCACGAGAATTGACGCGCGATCCCGATGGCGTATCTGTCACGAATGGAGACAGGAACTGACGAAAGATTTAACAAAGTTTACACAAAGGCACGATTTGTGCAGTCTACAATAGAGCACTGCATTTGCAAAATAGCCTTGTGGATCAATGCTCAATTCGTTAACTTGCTCACGATCTTGTTTTTTATCATTTAAAACATATGGATGCTGGTAGATCATTTTTTATCTCAAATTATTGGGTAATTGGTCATACCAAAAAATAAATGTGTAACACATAAGTCAACGTGCTTATAAAACAACTCTTTTTTTACGTAAAAAAAGTCGCTGACTGTTTTTTATCCTTACCATTTGCCAGTTAAAGATGATCAAATATATAAATTTAGCGAATGTTAATTCGGATGATTCCTATTTGGTGGGCGTCCCAGGGCCCGCCGACGGGCCTGGGAACATGCGTTTGAACGGTTGAAAATGCAGCGAATGCCGCCGTTAGCGTGGAGAGGAGGCGAAGGAGAGTTGACCGATCAGCTCGCAGAGCCAGATTAAAGCCGGGTCGCGTTGCGCCTGCCGGCCGGCGATCAGCTCAATGGGGAAAGGTGCGATGGCCAACTCGTCAGGCAGCGGGAGAATGCGTACGCGTTGCGGATCGGAAAAATGCCGGGCCGCGCTGGCGGCCAGCGTGGCGATCAGATCGCTGTCGGCGACCACGGCCGGCAGAGCGGCAATGTGTGAAAAGGTCACGGCAACGCGCCGTTGACCGCCGATTTCCGCCAGACGCCGGTCGAGCAATCCTCTGGCAGAGCCGTCGTCTGCCGGTGCGTACAGCCCATGCGGCAGGCTGAGGTAGCGCGCCAGATCCCAGCGGCCGTCCGCCAGCTGTGGGTGTGAACGGCTGGCGATACACACCAGATGTTCTTCAAACAACGTGCGCACATAGTGGCTTTCCGCACCGGAAAGGTGCCCTCCCAGCGCGATATCCACCTCGCCGCGATCCAGCTGCCGGTAAATATTGTGGCGATCCAGGCGCGAAACGCGAATATCGATGCCGGGTGCAGTCTGACGCAATCGACTGATGATGGCGGGCAGCAGCAAGATATCGGCATAGTCGCCGGCTGCCAGCGTAAAACGCCGCTGCCCGGCGGTGGCCGGGTCGAAACGGGCAGGGGGCGCCAACGCCAGATGGATCTGTTCAAGCACCCGCTGTATTTGCGGCATCAGCTGGTGGGCGCGCGGCGTGGGCGCCATGGCGCCGCCGCTGCGAATAAACAGCGGATCGTTCAGAAGAATGCGCAGCCGCGCCAATGCATTGCTGACGGAAGGTTGCGCGCGGTTAAGACGCCGGCCTGCGGCGGTGACGTTGCGCGTCTGATACAACGCCTCAAACACCACCAGCAAGTTGAGATCGACGCTGGATAAATTCATTTCATGAATACCATATATAAAGATAATCCATTTCCAGAATCATACTGCGTTCTTTAGGCTGGAAGTACACGAATTTAGCCTTCAATCAGGGGAAATGATGAACAAAGTCTTGATCACCGGCATTGAGCCGTTCGATGGTGATGCGGTGAATCCTTCCTGGCAGATTGCGCAGGCGTTGGCCGGTGAACATATTGCCGGCGCGGAGATCGTGGTGCTCGAGCTGCCCTGCGTATTGGGCGTGGCCAATCAGCAGTTGATCGCGGCGATTGAGGCATTGCAGCCGCTGGCGGTGATTTGTCTGGGGCTGGCCGGCGGCCGGGCCGAGATATCCCTGGAACGGGTGGCCATCAATCTGATCGATGCCCGCATTCCCGACAATGCCGGTAAACAGCCGATTGACGTGCCGGTGGTGGCCGGCGGGCCGGTGGGCTATTTCAGTACGCTGCCCGTCAAGGCCGCGGTGCAGCAACTGCGCCGGCAGGGGATCCCCGCGGCGGTCTCTTATACGGCAGGCACCTACAACTGCAACCATATTTTTTATGGTCTGCGTCACTATCTGGAGACGCATCATTCGCGGGTCAGGGGCGGGTTCGTGCATATTCCGTACAGCCATGAACTGGCGGCAGCGCACCCGGGCAAGCCGAGCATGGCGCTGGCGACGATGGTGGAAGCGGTGCGCACTGTCGTGCAGGTGACGCTGACGGTAGAGGAAGATGTGCGATTCGGCGATGGCGCCGTACATTAGCCGTACATTAAAAGCAGGGCGTGGCGTACCACGCCCTGCTGCGGGTTATTCGTCGGCGACGCGGATCACCAGTTTGCCGAAATTTTTGCCCTGTAGCAGGCCGATAAACGCCTGCGGCGCCTGCTCCAGCCCGTCGACGATGTCTTCGCGGAACTTGATTTTCCCCTGTTCGACCCAACTGCTCATTTGTTGCAAGAACTCGTCAAAGCGAGCGCCGTAGTCGTCAAAGATGATAAAGCCCTGCATGCGGATGCGTTTGCGCAGGATCAGTCCCTCCAGCAGCGGCAAGCGGTCCGGCCCCGCGGGTAATCCGGTGGCATTGTAATGGGCGATGATGCCGCATACCGGAATGCGCGCTTTGGTGTTCAACAGCGGCAGTACGGCGTCGAACACCGCCCCGCCGACATTCTCGTAATAGATGTCGATACCCTGTGGGCAGACAGCGGCCAACCGTTCGGCAAAGTCTGGGGCGCGGTGATCGATACAGGCGTCGAAACCCAACTCTTCCACCACATAGCGGCATTTTTCCGCACCGCCGGCGACGCCGACGACGCGGCAGCCTTTCAGTTTGCCGATTTGGCCGACCACCGAACCAACCGCACCGCTGGCGGCGGCCACCACCAGCGTTTCACCCGCCTGCGGTTGGCCGATGTCGAGCAGCCCCATGTATGCGGTAAATCCCGGCATGCCGAGCACGCCCAGCAGGCGGGAAGGGTGCGGCAAATGCGGGCCGAGGTTGCGCAGACCGCTGCCGTCGGACAGCGCATATTCCTGCCAGCCGTCATATCCCAACACCCAATCGCCGACGTTGAAATCGGGATGCTGTGAGGCCGCCACGCGCGATACCGTACCGCCCACCATCACCTGACCGATCTCCACCGGCGGCGCATAGGAGGGGGCATCGCTCATGCGTCCGCGCATATAAGGATCCAACGACAGATAGACGGTGCGCAGCAGCAGTTGGCCGGCACCGGGTTGCGGTGCGGGGACGGTATCGAGACGGAAGTTCGCCGCCGTCGGTTCGCCGTGCGGACGCGAGGCCAGCAGGAAGCGGCGGTTCTGTTGAGAAGGGGACATCGAAAGCTCCTTTGTGTTGCGGCAAACAAGGTCCGTTAAGCCTAGTCCAGGGGCGCTAAGGGGACGTGACCGAATGTGCTTAGCTCAGAGCGGAACGATCAGCACGTCGATATGACTGATATTGATAAAGCGGGCGGCGGAACAGGAGACTTTGTTCATCATGCTGTCGCGGTGATTGCCGCAGAGCAGCAGGTCGAACGGCTGACGGCGGCTGGCGAATGCCAGGCTGTCACCCAGCTCGCCATGCACGATCAGCGTATCGGCGATAGGGTAGCCGGCGCGTTGGCGCAGTTCTTCCATAAACAGCCGGGTTTCCTCTTCCATCAGCGAGCGCAAATCGCCCAGCATCGGCCCGGCGAAATTATTGTACATTTCCGGATTGGCTAGGGTGCTTAACAGGGTGATGCTGCCGCCGTAAGGGCGAACGATGGAGACGGCCTTTTCCACCAGGCGGTGGCTGTCAGGGGCAACGGCGACGGTGACCAGAACGTTTTGATACCCCATATCCGACTCCTTGTTGTATCCATCGTGTTTCAGGCTGCCGCATCGGCGGCCTTGGTGGAAGCACTGCGTCGGATAAAGGGTAGAACCTGGTGAGCCTAATAAATGTGTTTCATATCACGCGCGGCAATAAAAGCTGAATTTGCCCCGGTTATATAGCAATAAAAGATAAAACCGTTGCCGCACGTAATTTCACTGAATTAAAGCACCTGTGCCCACAGCGTTTTCGGCACCTTGCCCAGATCGAACAATTTACCGGCAACCAGCTCGGCGCGACGGTGGTCGGCGGCACGGTACATATTGCTCATTTCCGTATCGTTTTCAATGGAGTAGTTCAGTTTGTCGTACACCTTCTCCAGGCTGTCCAAAGAGGAGCATTTACGAAATGTCAGCAGATATTCGAGCGTATCGGTCATGATTAAAATATAGCCTGTTAATAGTTAAAGCCGGGTGAATAACACATGGCGACTCACGGCGACGCCGTCGAGGCAGCGATGTACGACCTGACAAAAATCATTTCAATTAGATAAATTGCACTGGGTAATGATGTCACGCCGCCCGTAGCGGCGCTTTGATAAATCATAATATGCCAGTGCGCCGTCAGCAATCTCAGCCTGCTGATTAATGGAGAAATAGGGAAAGTCTCAGGGCGGTTGACGGCCGACGCGTCGTCATTCGTGCTGTGCACCAGCGCGCGGTGCCGTGCCGGCCTCTTTTGCGGTGATTTTTTCACCCGGCCGTGGCGCCGTCGCGGCATTGGGCGGTGTTTGTCGCCGCTGCCTGCGTTGAAAAACCGTTTTTTCGATGACGAAATATCAACAGTAAAACAAAACTGCGTTTTATTTTATGACAATGAAGTGATGAAAGCCAAAGCCATGTAAATAATCTGTGGGGTGAGGGGGAATTATCTCGGCGTCAGAGAAAGAAATAAAAAGCATTAAAGTTTTATGAATTGCCGCCGATATAACGTTTTGGGGAAATTTAACTCAAAAAAAGCATTCTTGCATCGTGCTAATACGGAAACATATCGTTACGTCTGTTAGCTTGTTCACTACGCCTGCGAATCATTGATAAGCCATAATCACCTGATGTTGGAAATTAGAACAGCCTCAGGCGGAGGGCTTAAGTCAAATCCGATAGCTAATAACCTTATAGTTTACATTGGTTATTTTTCAGCTTGGATATTTTTTAGTAACTCAAATGGTTATTTATACTGAGTTTGTTGCCTATATGCAGATTTTTGTTCTGTTATTTTGGTTTGGTGATGCTTTTGTTCGAATTGATCTAAAAAAGATAATTTTTTGGCGGATAAACATTGTTTTTAAGACGTTTTTTTACCTATGGCTGTTTTATGAGCAAATTGGCGGTCAATAAATGAACGTATTTGGGTGTATTTGGCTTAATTATTTTTTATTTTTGTGATCTATGTCACATTGTATTTAAAATTGCCTCTCACTTACATTGTGTGTGCTAATGGTTCAGGGGTAGAGTTGCGCTGCTTTAGGAATAATCTTATTAAATTTGTAAAAATAGTTTCATGGTGACTAAACACTATCGAAGCAGAATGCTGTACATCCATACACGTTGGTTTACGCTCGTAGCAAATACTGAACAGTGGTCGAATTTAGCGATTGTCGAAAATTATAGCAGTCGTTTTTGAGAGATTAATTTGCCAACTTTGGGAAACAACCCAAGTCACGGGCGATAAAATTTATCACCCAGCGTATGTTTTTAAACATAGTCTGTCGGGATGGGGAATATGGGTACGTCTGAATTACTTAAGCATATTTATGACATCAATCTGTCATATTTACTTTTAGCACAGCGTTTGATCAACGATGAAAAAGCGTCCGCAATGTTTCGCCTGGGTATTGATGAAACCATGGCCGATGCGCTGGCGCAGCTGACTTTGCCGCAAATGGTTAAACTGGCCGAGACCAACCAGCTGGTTTGCCACTTCCGCTTTAACGAAAGCCAGACCATCGAGCGCCTGACCAAAGAGTCGCGCGTCGACGATCTGCAACAAATCCATACCGGCATTTTGCTATCAAGCCATTTACTGCAAGAGCTATCGAGTAAAGACGCTAGCCCGACGAAGAAAAGAGCCTGATGATGGTTGAGAAAAGTATCGTTCAAGAAGCCAAGGACATTCAGCTCGCCATGGAGCTGATTTCGCTGGGAGCCCGATTGCAGATGCTGGAGAGTGAAACCCAGCTCAGCCGCGGGCGCTTGATTAAACTTTACAAGGAGTTACGCGGCAGCCCGCCGCCAAAAGGAATGTTACCGTTCTCAACCGACTGGTTTATGACCTGGGAACAAAATATTCACTCGTCGATGTTTTACAACGCTTACCTGTTTTTGATGAAAAGCGGGCAGTGCAGCGGAGTGGAGGCGGTGATCAAAGCCTATCGCCTCTATCTCGAGCAGTGTCCGCAGCAGGCCGGCGAGGCGCCGTTGCTGGCGCTGACCCGTGCCTGGACGCTGGTGCGCTTCGTCGATAGCGGCATGTTGCAGCTTTCCGCCTGCAGCTGCTGCGGCGGCGCATTTATCACCCACGCGCACCAGCCGCTGAATGGTTTCATCTGCAGTTTATGCCAACCCCCATCCCGCGCCGTAAAAAGACGTAAACTTTCGCCGCAACTGGCCGATATTATTCCTCAACTGCTGGACGAGCAGGTCAAACGCGCCATTTGAGCCGCCACATTGCCGGCTCTCGGCAATGAATACCGACGTGTGATACGCAGGGGCGGCATGCCGCCCCCAGACATGCAGCCTGGTCTGTCGCGCCAGGGCGCGTTTGCCCCACCTTCCATCCACATTGTTAATTTAAGGAATGCGTGTGCTAGTTATTTTGGGTTATCTCGTGGTATTGGGCGCGGTGTTTGGCGGCTACCTGATCGTGGGCGGTCATCTCGGTGCGCTCTATCAGCCGGCGGAGTTTCTGATTATCGGCGGGGCGGGGGTCGGCGCTTTCATCGTCGGCAACAACGGCAAAGCGATCAAAGCCACGCTGCGCGCCCTGCCGCGCCTGATGCGCCGTTCCAAATACAACAAAGATCTGTATATGGATCTGATGGCGTTGCTGTTCCGTCTGCTGGCCAAATCGCGTCAGCAGGGCATGCTGTCGCTCGAGTTCGATATCGATAATCCGCAAGAAAGTGAAATTTTTTCTAATTATCCGCGCATCCTTGCCGATAACACCCTGGTGGAGTTCATTACCGACTATTTACGGCTGATGGTGAGCGGCAATATGAATGCGTTCGAGATCGAAGCGCTGATGGACGAAGAGATCGAAACCTACGAGCAGGAAAGCGAAGTGCCCGCCGGCAGTCTGGCGATGGTGGGCGACTCCTTGCCGGCGTTCGGCATCGTCGCGGCGGTGATGGGGGTGGTGCACGCCCTGGCTTCGGCTGACCGTCCGGCCGCTGAACTGGGCGCGCTGATCGCTAACGCCATGGTCGGTACTTTCCTCGGCATTTTGTTGGCCTACGGCTTCATCTCGCCGCTGGCGACGTTGCTGCGCCAGAAGAGCGCCGAAAACGTCAAGATGATGCAATGTATCAAGGTCACGCTGTTGTCGAGTCTGAACGGTTACGCGCCGCAGATCGCAGTCGAGTTTGGCCGCAAAACGCTGTATACCACCGAACGTCCTTCTTTCGTTGAGCTGGAAGAACACGTGCGCCGCGTGAAAGCGCCGGCGCAGCAGGCGACGGAAGAAGAAGAAGCATGAAACAGAATCATCCGGTCGTTCTGGTCAGAAAGCGCAAATCGCATCATGCCGCTCATCATGGCGGCTCCTGGAAGATCGCTTATGCCGACTTTATGACGGCGATGATGGCGTTCTTCCTGGTGATGTGGCTGCTGGCGATCGCCAGCCCGCAGGAGCTGACGCAAATCGCCGAATATTTCCGTACGCCGCTCAAGGTCGCCCTGACCAGCGGCGACAAGAGCAGCTCCGAGAGCAGCCCAATTCCGGGCGGCGGCGACGATCCCACGCAGCAGCACGGCCTGGTGAGAAAACAGGTCGATTCGCCGGACGCGCGCGCCGAAGAGCTGCGCCTGAACAAGCTGCGCGAAAAGCTGGATGAGTTGATTGAGTCCGATCCGCGCCTGAAGGCGCTGCGCCCGCATCTGCTGATCAACATGATGGACGAGGGGTTGCGCATTCAGATTATCGATAGCCAAAACCGGCCGATGTTCAAAACCGGCAGCGCGCAGGTCGAGAGCTATATGCGCGATATTCTGCGGGCGATAGCGCCGATCCTCAACGACTTGCCGAACAAGATCAGCCTGTCCGGTCACACCGATGATATCCCTTACGCTACCGGCGAGCGCGGCTACAGCAACTGGGAACTGTCGGCCGATCGCGCCAACGCCTCCCGACGCGAGCTGATCGCCGGCGGCCTGGCGGAAGGCAAGGTGCTGCGGGTGGTGGGCATGGCGGCCACCATGAGCCTGAAACAGCATGGCGCCGATGACGCGATTAACCGACGCATCACCGTGTTGGTGCTGAACAAGCAAACGCAAGAGGGCATCGAGCACGAAAATGCCGAAAGCAACGCGCTGGATATCGCCCAACCGGACAGTCTGAAGCAGCTGGCGCCGTCGGCGACCGCACCGGCCAGCCAAACGCCGGAACCCTCGGCGACAGCCCCGGAACCGGTGGCGCCAACGCCAAGCGCTCCACCGCAGGCATCCCCGGCGATAGCACCGGCCGATCAGGCGCCGGAACAACCGGCTTCCGCACCCGCACCGACTAACCGCGACTCACAGCCAGAGGTGACCCCGTGAGCATGGACATTAGCGATTTTTATCAGACCTTCTTTGATGAGGCAGACGAGTTGCTGGCCGACATGGAGCAACACCTGCTGGAGCTGGATCCGCTGGCCCCCGATATCGAGCCGTTGAACGCCATCTTCCGCGCGGCGCATTCGATCAAGGGCGGCGCGGCGACCTTTGGTTTTTCGGTGCTGCAGGAAACCACCCACCTGCTGGAGAACCTGCTGGACGGTGCAAGACGCCAGGAAATGAGCCTGAGCACCGAGATTATCAACCTGTTTCTGGAAACCAAAGACATTATGCAGGAGCAACTGGACGCCTATAAAACCTCGCAACAGCCTGACGCTGAAAGCTTTGAATACATTTGTCAGGCGCTGCGCCAGCTGGCGTTGGAAGCGCAACAGCAGCAGGGGGCGCCTGCGGCTCAACCGGCCGTTCAGCAGCCTGTCGTTAAGCCATCGGCCGCGCCGGCGGCGATCGAGGGCGGCATGCGCATCAGCCTGAACGGGCTGAAAGCCAGTGAAATCCCCTTGATGTTGGAAGAGCTGGGCAACCTCGGCGAGGTTAAAGATCCGCATCAAACGGAACACAGTCTGGACGTGACGTTGCTCACCTCCGCCAGCGAAGACGACATCAGCGCCGTGTTGTGCTTCGTGCTGGAACCGGAACAAATCAGCTTCTCGACGCCGCCCCAGAGCGAACCGGCCATCGCAGAAGCGAGCTTACCGGAAGCGGTCGACGTGCCGGAGCCTGCGCCTGCGGCGGTCGCGAACGCCGCGCCGCCTGCCGCCAAACCGGCCGCCGCAGCGGCCGAAGCGCCAAAAGCGCGCGCCAAGGCGAGCGAGTCCACCAGCATTCGCGTGGCGGTGGAAAAGGTGGATCAGCTGATCAACCTGGTGGGCGAGCTGGTGATCACCCAGTCGATGCTGGCGCAACGCTCCGGCACGCTCGATCCGGTGAACCACGGCGATCTGCTGAACAGCATGAGCCAGCTGGAGCGTAACGCGCGCGATCTTCAGGAGTCGGTGATGTCGATCCGCATGATGCCGATGGAATACGTCTTCAGCCGCTATCCGCGCCTGGTGCGCGATCTGGCCGGCAAGCTGAACAAGCAGGTGGAGTTGACGCTGCAAGGCAGTTCCACCGAACTGGACAAGAGCCTGATCGAACGCATTATCGATCCGTTGACCCACCTGGTGCGCAACAGCCTCGATCACGGCATCGAAGAGCCGGCCACCCGCATCGCCGCCGGCAAGTCGGCGGTGGGCAATCTGGTGCTGTCGGCCGAACACCAGGGCGGCAACATTTGTATTGAAGTCATCGACGACGGCGCCGGCCTGAACCGCGAAAAAATTCTCGCCAAGGCGGCTTCGCAAGGGCTGGCGGTCAGCGACAGCATGAGCGACGAAGAGGTCGGCATGCTGATCTTTGCGCCGGGCTTCTCTACCGCCGAACAGGTGACCGACGTTTCCGGCCGCGGCGTCGGCATGGACGTGGTGAAAAGGAATATTCAGGAGATGGGGGGCCACGTCGAGATCCGTTCGCAGGCCGGTAAAGGCACCACCATCCGCATCCTGTTGCCGCTGACGCTGGCGATCCTCGACGGCATGTCGGTCAAGGTGAACGACGAAGTCTTTATCCTGCCGCTGAACGCGGTGATGGAATCGCTGCAGCCGCAGGCGGAAGATCTGCATCCGCTGGCCGGGGGCGAACGCGTGCTGCAGGTGCGCGGCGAATACCTGCCGCTGGTGGAGCTGTATCGGGTATTCGAAGTGGACGGCGCCAAAACCGACGCCACGCAGGGCATCGTGGTGATCCTGCAAAGCGCCGGCCGCCGCTATGCGTTGCTGGTAGATCAACTGATTGGCCAGCATCAGGTGGTGGTGAAGAACCTGGAAAGCAACTACCGCAAAGTGCCGGGCATCTCCGCCGCGACCATTCTGGGCGACGGCAGCGTGGCCTTGATCGTCGATGTCTCGGCGTTGCAAACCTTGAACCGTGAAAAGCGTCTGACGGACGCCGCCGCATAATAATGAGTTTATTGATTTAAAAGGTGAATGATATGGCAGGATTGGCAGCCGTCAGCAAATTGGCTGGCGAAACGGTAGGGCAAGAGTTTCTGATTTTTACCCTGGGCAACGAGGAGTATGGCATCGATATCCTCAAGGTGCAGGAAATTCGCGGCTACGATCAGGTGACCCGCATCGCCAACACCCCGGCGTTCATCAAGGGCGTCACCAACCTGCGCGGCGTGATTGTTCCCATCATCGATCTGCGGGTGAAGTTTTCGCAGCAGAGTGTTTCCTACGATGAGAACACCGTGGTGATCGTGTTGAACTTTGGCCAGCGCGTGGTGGGCATCGTGGTTGACGGCGTCTCCGACGTGCTGTCGCTCACCGCCGATCAGATCCGTCCGGCGCCGGAGTTCGCGGTGACGCTGGCGACCGAATATCTCACCGGCCTCGGTTCGCTGGGCGAGCGCATGCTGATCCTGGTGGATATCGAAAAGCTGCTGAGCAGCGAAGAGATGTCGCTGGTCGACAGCGTGGCGAAAAGCGTCTGATTTCAGACTCAAGGGGCGGGGCGCCGCCCCCTTTAACCTTCACTTTCCCTGATCTGTCGCGATGGCCTCAGCCGCGCCCGGAACCCCCACTAAAAATAGTTACTTTCCCGCATAAAGTTTTGCCGCACGGCGCCGATAACTCTCACATTCAACGTCATCAGAGCCTGTCTGCGCGGGCTTCAACAAGGGAAATCATGTTAAATCGTATGAAGGTGGTCACCAGCCTGTTGCTGGTGTTGGTGCTGTTTGGCGCCTTGCAGTTGATTTCGGGCGGACTCTTTTTCTCCTCGCTGAAAAGCGATAAGGAAAACTTTACCGTCCTGCAAACGATCCGCCAGCAGCAGCTGCAGCTGAGTGAAAGCCGCGTTGACCTGCTGCAGGCGCGTAACTCCCTGAACCGCGCCGGTATTCGCTACATGATGGATACCAACAAGATCGGCAGCGGCGCCACCATTGATGAACTGCTGGCCAAAGCGAAGGAAGAGCTGGGTGAAGCGGAAAGACACTACGCCGCGTACGAGAAAATTCCTCAGGACCCGCGCCAGGATCCTCAGTCGGCGGAACGCCTCAAGCAGCAGTACGATGTGCTGTACGGCGCGCTCTCCGAGCTGATCCAACTGCTGGGCGAAGGCAAAATCAACGCTTTCTTCGATCAGCCTACGCAGAGTTACCAGGACAACTTTGAGCAGAGCTACAACGTTTATCTGGAGCAAAACGGCAAGCTGTACCAAATCGCGGTCGACGGCAGCAACAGCTCCTACAACTCGGCCATTTGGACGCTGATCGTGGTGCTGGTGGTGGTGCTGGCGGTGATCGTACTGGTCTGGACCGGTATCCATCACATCCTGGTGCGCCCGCTGAACCGCATGATCGATCACATCAAACAGATCGCCGCCGGCGACCTGACTCAGCAGATCGTCGTCAACAGCCGCAACGAAATGGGCGTGCTGGCGGCCAGCCTGAAACATATGCAAAGCGAACTGATCGAAACCGTCAGCGGCGTGCGTCAGGGCGCGGACGCCATCTACAGCGGCGCGTCAGAAATCGCCGCGGGCAACAACGATCTCTCCTCCCGCACCGAGCAGCAGGCCGCGTCGTTGGAAGAGACCGCCGCCAGCATGGAACAGCTGACCGCGACGGTGAAACAGAACGCCGAAAACGCCCGTCAGGCTTCACAGCTGGCGCTGAGCGCCTCCGAAACCGCGCAGAAAGGCGGCAAGGTGGTGGCCAACGTGGTGCAGACCATGCACGACATCGCCGGCAGTTCGCAGAAGATCGCCGATATTACCGGCGTGATCGACGGCATCGCCTTCCAGACCAACATCCTGGCGTTGAACGCCGCAGTGGAAGCGGCGCGCGCCGGCGAACAGGGCCGCGGCTTCGCGGTGGTGGCCGGTGAAGTGCGCAACCTGGCGCAGCGCAGCGCGCAGGCGGCGAAAGAGATCAAAGGCCTGATCGAAGACTCGGTCAGCCGCGTCGATATGGGCTCCGTGCTGGTGGAAAGCGCCGGGGAAACCATGGGCGACATCGTCAACGCCGTCACCCGCGTGACCGATATCATGGGCGAAATCGCCTCGGCTTCGGACGAGCAGAGCCGCGGCATCGATCAGGTTGGCCAGGCGGTAGCGGAAATGGACCGCGTCACCCAGCAGAACGCCTCGTTGGTGGAAGAATCCGCCTCGGCGGCGGCGGCGCTGGAAGAACAGGCCAGCATGCTGACCCAGTCGGTAGCGGTATTCCGTTTGAGGTCGGAAGGCCAGGAAGAGTTTAAGGCGCCTGTCACCAGCAAGGCGCCGGTAACACCGGTAATCAATCATAAGAAAATGAACGCCAGCGATCTGCAGGATAACTGGGAAACGTTCTGACCGGTATCGGGCCTCTCTCGCAGAGGCCCTTTTCCCTACGTAGGCCGGTCGCCGGCCGGCTGCAAGGAGGTTCACAGTGTTTAACCGAATCCGTATCTCTACCAGCTTGTTCCTGTTGTTGATGACCTTCTGCGTTCTGCAGTTGGCCAGCAGCGGCCTGTCGTATTCCGCGTTTCGCTCCGATAACCACAACCTCGACATCATCACCCTCGGCAGCCAGCAGCGCGATTCGCTCAGCCTGAGCTGGGTGTCGCTGTTGCAGGCCCGCAATACGCTGAACCGCGCCGGCACCCGCGCGGCGCTGAAACTGCCGCAGGAGCAGGTGAACGAATTGATGAGCAGCGCCCGCAGTTCGCTGCAGAAGGCCGACCTCTATTTCAATCAGTTCATGGCGGTTGAACGCAGCAGTGAACAGCAGAACCAGCAGACGGCCACCACCAAGGCCAGCTACGAGCGGCTGCGCGGCGCGCTGCGTGAACTGATCGGTTTCCTGGAAAAGGGCGAGCTGCAGGCGTTTATGGATCAGCCGACGCAGAAAACCCAGGACCTGTTTGAGGCTGACTTCGTGCAGTATTTGCAGTTGGTCAATGGCGACATCAGCGAGGCTCGAGACGCCAACCAATTCTCCTTCACGCTGGCGGGCCTGATGCTGGCGGGGGCGGTCTTGATGCTGATCGTGGTGACCGGTAGCGCCATGTGGTGGTTGCGCACCATGTTGGTACAGCCGCTGAATCAAATCCGCAGCCACTTTGAACGCATCGCCGCCGGCGATTTGGCGACGCCGATTCAAGTGTATGGCCGCAATGAAATCAGCATGTTGTTCGCCAGCCTGCAACGCACGCAGCAGTCGCTGATCGGTACCGTCGGCGCGGTGCGCGACGGTGCGGAGTCGATTCTGATCGGCCTGCAGGAGATCGCCGAAGGCAATAACGATCTCTCTTCCCGTACCGAGCAGCAGGCCGCTTCGCTGGAAGAAACCGCCGCCAGCATGGAACAGCTGACCGCGACGGTGAAGCAGAACGCCGACAATGCGCGGCAGGCCTCTCAGCTGGCGCGCGACGCTTCGGCCACCGCGGCCAAGGGCGGCGAACTGGCCGGGGACGTGGTCACCACCATGCACGATATCGCCAACAGTTCGCAGAAAATCGGCGCCATCACCAGCGTGATCGACGGCATCGCCTTCCAGACCAACATTCTGGCGCTCAATGCGGCGGTGGAAGCGGCGCGCGCCGGCGAACAGGGGCGGGGTTTCGCCGTGGTCGCCGGCGAGGTGCGCAACCTGGCGAGCCGCAGCGCGCAGGCGGCGAAAGAGATCAAGGTGCTGATCGACGAATCGGTCAGCCGCGTCAAACACGGCTCGGTGCTGGTGGAAAATTCCGGCGCCACCATGCAGGACATCGTGCGTTCGGTGACGCGCGTAACCGACATCATGGGCGAGATCGCCTCGGCATCGGATGAACAGAGCCGCGGCATCGAGCAGGTGACGCAGGCGGTGACCCAGATGGATCAGGTCACCCAGCAGAACGCCGCGCTGGTGGAAGAATCCGCTTCTGCCGCCACCGCGCTGGAAGAGCAGGCCATTACCCTGGCCGACGCGGTCGCGGTATTCCGTCTGGCGGACGATAACGTCGTCGCGTCAGGTAACAGCAGCAACGCAGTTTCACCCGTGGTAAAGGAAGCCCAAGATTGTTAAACCGCATAAGCAGCACGTTTTTCTCCGGTGAGGTGGCATGAAACAGGCGCCGTCAACTTCTAACCGGGATACAGCGTCGATGTTGACGCAAATGGTGCAGCGTCTGCCGCTGTCGGACGTGCATTTTCGCCGTATCAGCCAGTTGATTTATCAACGCGCCGGCATCGTGCTGGCGGAGCATAAGCGCGAGATGGTTTACAACCGCCTGGTGCGCCGGCTGCGGCTGTTGGGATTGCACGATTTCGGCGACTACCTGGCGCTGCTGGAAAGCGATCCGAACAGCGCGGAATGGCAGGCGTTCATCAACGCGCTGACCACCAACCTGACGGCATTTTTCCGCGAGGCGCATCACTTCCCGATCCTGGCGGAACATGCGCGCTCGCGGCCGAACGGCTACAGCGTCTGGAGCACTGCGGCCTCGACCGGCGAAGAGCCGTATTCGATCGCCATCACGCTGAGCGATGCATTGGGTCAGCGGGCCGGCAGTTGCCAGGTCTGGGCCAGCGACATCGATACGCAGGTGCTGGAAAAAGCGGAGGCGGGCGTTTACCGCCAGGAAGATCTGCGCACCCTGACGCCGACCCAAATGCAGCGCTATTTTCTGCGCGGCACCGGGCCGCATCAGGGGTTGGTGCGCGTGCGGCCGGAGTTGGCGGCGCGAGTGAACTTTCAGCCGCTGAATCTGCTGGCGCCGGAGTGGGCGCTGCCGGGGCAATTCGACGCCATTTTTTGCCGCAACGTCATGATCTATTTCGATAAGGCGACGCAGGAGCGCATCCTGCGCCGCTTCGTTCCCTTGCTTAAGCCGGGGGGGCTGATGTTCGCCGGCCACTCCGAGAATTTCAGCCAGATCAGCCGGGATTTCTACTTGCGTGGGCAGACCGTGTATGGGCTGACCAAGGAGAGGTAATGAGTAAAATCAGAGTGTTATGCGTAGACGATTCGGCACTGATGCGCCAGCTGATGACGGAAATCGTGAACGGCCATGCCGACATGGAAATGGTGGCGACCGCGCCGGATCCGCTGGTGGCGCGCGATCTGATCAAAAAATTTAATCCTCAGGTGCTGACGCTGGACGTCGAGATGCCGCGCATGGATGGGCTGGATTTCCTCGAGAAGCTGATGCGCCTGCGGCCGATGCCGGTGGTGATGGTCTCTTCGCTGACCGGCAAAGGCTCGGAAATCACGCTGCGCGCGCTGGAGCTGGGCGCGGTGGACTTCGTCACCAAACCGCAGCTCGGCATTCGCGAGGGCATGTTGGCCTACAGCGAGCTGATTGCCGAGAAGATCCGCACCGCCGCCAGAGCGCGCCTGCCGCAGCGCTCCAGCAGCCCGGCGCCGGCGATCCTCAGCCATGCGCCGCTGCTGAGCAGTGAAAAACTGATCGCCATCGGCGCTTCCACCGGCGGCACCGAAGCGATTCGCCAAGTGCTGCAGCCGCTGCCGGCCACCAGCCCGGCGCTGTTGATCACTCAACACATGCCGCCGGGATTCACCCGTTCGTTCGCCGAGCGGCTGAACAAGCTGTGCCAGATCACGGTGAAAGAAGCGGAGGACGGCGAGCGCGTGCTGCCGGGCCACGCCTACATCGCACCGGGGGATCGCCACCTGGAGCTGACGCGCAGCGGCGCCAACTATCAGGTGAAGCTGCATGACGGCCCGGCGGTCAACCGTCATCGCCCGTCGGTCGACGTGCTGTTCCGCTCGGTGGCGCAATACGCCGGCCGCAATGCGGTGGGGGTGATCCTCACCGGCATGGGCAACGACGGGGCGGCGGGGATGCTGGAGATGCACCGCGCCGGGGCCTATACCCTGGCGCAGAACGAGGCGAGCTGCGTGGTGTTCGGCATGCCGCGCGAGGCGATCGCCAGCGGCGGCGTCAGCGAAGTGGTCGAGCTGGACAGAATGAGCCAGCGCATGCTGGCGCAGATCGCCGGCGGCCAGGCATTGCGCATTTGATTTTAGTCCGCAGGGTCTACCCGGCGGCGATATGACCCAGGTTCGCCGCGCGGTGGCCTGCGGTGTTGCATCATTAAACGGTTAACTATTTCAGGAGTAATAATGGCAGACAAAAACCTCAGATTTCTGGTTGTGGACGACTTCTCCACCATGCGCCGCATCGTCAGAAATCTGCTCAAAGAGTTGGGCTTCAACAACGTCGAAGAGGCTGAAGACGGCGCGGATGCGCTGAACAAGCTGCGCGCCGGCGGTTTCGACTTCGTGGTGTCCGATTGGAACATGCCGAACATGGACGGACTTGAGCTGTTGCAAACCATCCGCGCCGACAGCGCGCTGGCCGCGATGCCGGTACTGATGGTGACGGCGGAAGCCAAGAAAGAAAATATCATCGCGGCGGCGCAGGCCGGCGCCAGCGGTTATGTAGTGAAACCATTTACGGCGGCGACGCTGGAAGAAAAGCTCAACAAGATTTTTGAAAAATTGGGCATGTAAGGAGAGGGCGATGAGAGACATTCCAATGCCTGCCAGCGATGCAGCGACCGCGGGAGAGATCATCTCCCGCATCGGCCAACTGACCCGAATGCTGCGCGACAGCATGCGCGAACTGGGGCTCGATCAGGCGATCGCCCAGGCGGCAGAGGCGATCCCGGATGCGCGCGACCGTCTTGACTATGTCGTAACCATGACGGCGCAGGCGGCGGAACGGGCGTTGAACTGCGTGGAGGCGGCGCAACCGCGCCAGGCGGAGCTGGAATCCGGCGCCAACGCGTTGAAAGGGCGCTGGGACGAGTGGTTCGCCAATCCCATCGAACTGGACGACGCGCGTTCTCTGGTCAACGACACGCGTCAGTATCTGGATCAGGTGCCGGGCCATACGGCCTTCACCAACGCCCAGCTGCTGGAAATCATGATGGCGCAGGACTTCCAGGATCTGACCGGTCAGGTGATCAAGCGCATGATGGACGTGGTGCAGGAGATCGAAAAGCAGCTGCTGATGGTGCTGATGGAAAACATGCCGGAGCAGCCGGTGAAGGAAAAACGGCCGAACGACAGCCTGCTGAACGGCCCGCAGCTCGACCAGAACGGCGTCGGCGTGATCGCCAACCAGGCGCAGGTCGACGATCTGCTCGACAGCCTCGGTTTCTGAGGCCTTTCGGGGCGCGCGACGGCGCGCCCCGACAACAAGCCACGCAGTTTTCGTCTCATCCCCTAAATAACCCGCCTTTTTCCCCGTTGTTCCGCCAATGACATCGCCAATTTTTTGGCATGCTGACCGCCATTCTTTACCCTCCCGATACAGGAACGGCGTTTCGTGGCTGAAGACAGCGATCTGGAAAAAAGCGAGGCCCCCACGCCCCACAGGCTGGAGAAGGCGCGTGAAGACGGCCAGATCCCGCGCTCCCGCGAGCTGACCTCGGTACTGATGCTGCTCTCGGGCCTTGCGATTATCCTGATGTCCGGCAGCAACATGGCGCAACAGCTGGCGGCGATGCTCACGCAAGGGCTGAACTTTGACCACGGCATGGTCAGTAACGACAAGCAGATGCTTCGCCAGCTCGGCATGCTGTTGCGACAGGCGGTGCTGGCGCTGCTGCCGATCATGGCGGGGCTGGTGCTGGTGGCGCTCGCCGCGCCAATGCTGTTGGGGGGCATTCTGTTCAGCGGCAAGTCGATTAAATTCGACGTGAAGCGGCTGAACCCGCTGTCCGGGTTGAAGCGCATCTTTTCCAGCCAGGTGTTGGCCGAGCTGCTGAAAGGGATCCTGAAAGCGACGTTGGTCGGCTGGGTGACCGGCCTCTATCTGTGGCACAACTGGGCGGCGATGCTGCATCTGATGACCCAGCAGCCGCTCGATGCGCTGGGCAATGCGCTGCAGATGATCCTGTTCTGCGGTTTTCTGGTGGTGCTGGGGCTGACGCCGATGGTGGCGTTCGACGTGTTCTATCAGCTGTGGAGCCACTTCAAAAAGCTGAAGATGACCAAGCAGGATATCCGCGACGAATTCAAGGATCAGGAAGGGGACCCGCACGTCAAGGGACGCATTCGCCAGCAGCAGCGGGCGATCGCCCGGCGCCGCATGATGGCCGACGTGCCCAAGGCGGACGTGATCGTCACCAACCCGACGCACTACGCCGTCGCGTTGCAGTACAACGACAAGAAAATGAGTGCGCCGAAGGTGCTGGCCAAGGGGGCCGGCGAAATCGCCTTGCGCATTCGTGAGCTCGGTGCGGAGCACCGCATCCCGATGCTGGAAGCGCCGCCGCTGGCGCGTGCGCTGTATCGGCACAGCGAGATCGGCCAGCATATTCCGGCCACCCTGTATGCCGCGGTCGCCGAAGTGTTGGCCTGGGTATACCAGCTGCGCCGCTGGCGGCGCGAGGGCGGCCTGATCCCGAAAAAACCTGAACGTTTACCGGTGCCGGAAGCACTGGATTTTGCAAGAGAGAGTGACTCTGATGGCTAATTTGGCCTCCCTGCTTCGTTTGCCGGGCAATTTTAAAGATACGCAGTGGCAGGTGCTGGCCGGCCCGGTGCTGATCCTGCTGATTCTGTCGATGATGGTGTTGCCGTTGCCGGCGTTTATCCTCGACCTGCTGTTTACCTTCAACATTGCGCTGTCGATCATGGTGCTGCTGGTGGCGATGTTCACCCAGCGCACGCTCGAATTCGCCGCTTTCCCGACCATCCTGCTGTTCTCCACGTTGCTGCGTTTGTCGCTCAACGTCGCGTCGACGCGCATCATCTTGCTGGAGGGGCACACCGGTTCCGCCGCCGCCGGCCGCGTGGTGGAAGCCTTCGGCCACTTCCTGGTGGGCGGCAACTTCGCCATCGGCATCGTGGTGTTCATCATCCTGGTGTTAATCAACTTCATGGTGATCACCAAGGGGGCGGGGCGTATCGCCGAAGTGGGCGCGCGCTTCGTGCTGGACGGCATGCCGGGTAAACAGATGGCGATCGACGCCGATTTGAACGCCGGATTGATTGGCGAAGACGAAGCGAAGAAACGCCGCGCCGAAGTGACCCAGGAGGCCGATTTTTACGGCTCGATGGACGGTGCCAGTAAATTCGTGCGCGGCGACGCCATCGCCGGCCTGATGATCATGGTGCTGAACGTGGTCGGCGGCCTGTTGGTCGGCGTGGTGCAACACGGCATGGAACTGGGGGCGGCGGCGGAAAGCTATACGCTGCTGACCATTGGTGACGGCCTGGTGGCGCAGATCCCGGCATTGGTGATCTCCACCGCCGCCGGTGTCATCGTCACCCGCGTCGCGACCGATCAGGATGTCGGCGAGCAGATGGTGGGCCAGCTGTTCAACAATCCGCGCGTGATGCTGCTGAGCGCCGGGGTGCTGGGCCTGCTGGGCCTGGTGCCGGGCATGCCGAACCTGGTGTTCCTGCTGTTTACCGCGGCTCTGCTGGGCCTCGCCTGGTGGCTGCGCGGCCGTGAACAGCAGGCGCCGAAAACGGTGGAGGATCCGGTGATGCCTGAGAATCCGCAGGCCGCCGAGGCCAGCTGGGCCGACGTGCAGTTGGAAGATCCGCTGGGGATGGAAGTGGGCTACCGGTTGATTCCGATGGTCGACTTTCAACAGAACGGCGAGCTGCTGGGGCGTATCCGTGGGATCCGCAAGAAATTCGCCCAGGACATGGGTTATCTGCCGCCGGTGGTGCACATTCGCGACAACCTGGAACTGCCGCCAGCCAGCTATCGCATCCTGATGAAAGGCGTCGAGATCGGCAGCGGTGAAGCGCAGCCGGGCCGCTGGCTGGCGATCAACCCCGGCAATGCCGTTGGGGAGCTGGCGGGAGACAAAACCGTCGATCCGGCCTTTGGGCTCGAGGCGGTGTGGATCGACAGCGCCTTGCGCGAGCAGGCGCAGATCCAGGGCTTTACCGTGGTGGAGGCCAGCACCGTGGTGGCGACGCACCTCAATCACCTGATCGGCCAGTTCGCCAGCGAGCTGTTCGGCCGCCAGGAGACCCAGCAGTTGCTGGATCGCGTGTCGCAGGAGATGCCTAAACTGACCGAAGACTTCGTGCCGGGCGTGGTGTCACTGACGACGCTGCACAAGGTGCTGCAAAATCTGCTCGCCGAGCGCGTGTCCATCCGCGATATGCGCACCATCGTCGAAACGCTGGCGGAACATGCCCCGGCGCAGAGCGATCCTTATGAGCTGACGACCGTGGTGCGGGTGGCGCTGGGCCGGGCGATCACGCAGCAGTGGTTCCCGGGCAACGGCGAGATTCAGGTTATCGGGCTGGATACCCAGTTGGAGCGCTTGTTGTTGCAGGCGTTGCAGGGCGGCGGCGGCCTGGAGCCGGGGCTGGCCGATCGCTTGCTGGATCAGGCGCGCCAGGCGCTGCAGCGGCAAGAGATGCTCAGCGCGCCACCGGTGCTGTTGGTTAACCATGCGCTGCGTCCTTTACTGGCGCGCTTCCTGCGTCGCAGCCTGCCGCAGCTCGTGGTGCTGTCCAACCTGGAGATTAACGACGATCGCCAGATTCGCATGACCTCGACCATTGGAGCCGCCTGATGAAACGCTGTCTGTTCGTATTTTGTTTGCTGGCGCCGCTCGCCGCCTATGCGGTGTCCGGCTCCTGGGTGGCCGAAGGGGCGGGCGTGACGCTGGAACAGGGCGGCATGCGTGATGAATCCGCCGCTTTGCGGCCGCCGAACGCGCTGCCGGATGCCAATGCGCGCATCACCCGCGTCAGCTGGCGCTACCGTTTGCTGGGGCCAGAGCCCGTGGGGCTGCAGGCGCAGCTCTGCACGGTGAACCGCTGCATTCCACTGGGCGGCGGCAGCGGCAGCAGTGACGGTCTGCAGGGCGAGCCGGCCAATGCGGAATTGCGCTTTATCTATTACGTGCAGTCGCAAGGCGGGTTGAACCCGCCGCTGCGGGTGATTGGCAATCAGGTGATCGTCAATTATCAGTAACATCAGGCCAGAATTTGCAGGCCGTTGCGTTCCACCAGCGTCAGCAGTTTCATCGCGGCGGAGTTCGGTTGCGCTTCGCCGCGCTCCCATTTCTGCACCGCCTTTTTGCTGACGTTGAGATACAGCGCAAACACCGGCTGACTGACGTTTTCCCGTTCGCGCAGCGCGCGGATCTCGGCCGGCCCGAACTGCTTCACCGGCCGCAGGCACAGCATGTCGAAGGTGCGCATGGTCACGTCGTCGACGAAACCGGCGCGGTGCAGCCCCTGAACTTCCTGGTGGATCTCGGCAAGAATTTTACTCATCGCTTAGCCTCCGTAACTCCCTGTTGTTGACCAGCTGGTAGAGTCTGAATGGCGAATAATCCAGATACAGCGCAGCCAGATGTTTCAATCCCTGTAACTCATCCGTACTGATGTTTTCTCTCTCACTTTTGGCAAAGCCGCGCATAAAAAACAGGCGTTCTTCATCGCGAAAAACGATCAGTACCCGATAGCCGCCACGTTTGCCCGCACCAGCCCGAGCGATGCGCTTTTTGTATACGCAACCGCCAAGATTGGCGTCGTACAGCTGATGTTGCATCTCTCGCGCCGCTTTCACTATCCTGGCATCACTGATGCGCTCGCGTGCGGCAAAACCCTGAAAGGTTTTGGTGAGATAAATGTCGACCATTCGCTCTCCCTGCGAATCTATACCCGTTAAGGGTATATTTCAAGTGGTTTAAAAATAACCACAGGGTGACAAGCGGCCAAAGGGAAAGAAACAGCCAAATTCACGCCATGCGCAGCCTGGCGCAAAGTCTTAAGTGAATTCAAAGAGTGATAGGGAGAAAATGCGACGGGATGCGCAGAAGCCGGTTAACGCATGCCCGGTGATAGGCTCACCGGGTAAATGAGTCAGGTCAGACGCCGATTTTTCTGCCGAGCAGGCTGCCGGCGTGCGACTGGCCATCTGGGCCATACAGCGATTTGTTGTTTTTGCTGAGGATGGCCAGCGCCTGCGCGTTATGGTCGATCTGCTGATTGAGCAGCAGACCGTTGTGCTGGTTCTTTTCGCGCAGCGTTTGGCTCAGCAACTGAACGCGCTGCCAACGATCGGCCAGGGGCGCTTGGCTGGCATAGGGGGCGCGTTGCCCGCAGGTTTTTTCCTGCCCCAGGCGCTGTTGCTCGAGGTAAGCGACCGTCGCCAGCAGTTGGCTTTTGGCATCGGTGACGCGCTGCAAGGCCACGCCCGGCAACTGGCCGGAACACAGCAAGTCGTGCTCTTCCTCCAGCACGCCGTTGAGCGCCTGCAGCGTTTCCAACAGTTTGTCCAGCAGTTGTGCCAGGTTTTCCATAGTAATGACTTATCCTTTACCGCTACTCGCCGCGCGCTGTCAGTCGCGTCCGGCGATCCATTGAACATCGCTCTGCGCGTCTTGCAGCAGCGCATCGGCGATTTTGCCGGCGTCCATCTTCAGTTCGCCGTTGCGGATCGCCTGCTTGATGGCCTCGACCCGACCCATATCGATATCCTGGGTGCCCGGCTGCATCAGGCGCGCCTGCGCCTCGCTCAGTTTGACCTGCGTGCCGCTGACGGCGGTTTCCGCCACGGCGGCCTTGCGCGATTGGAGCGGGTTGTCGGCCGGGGTTTCTCGCGGTTGCACAGTGGAAACCGGCTGTAACCGCTGGGTGCGATCGATACTCATGGTCCATCTCCGTTTACGCCGTGACCGCTCGCGGGCGACGACGCTGCAATGAAAGTTTTGCGGCCCTGGTGGCCAATAAAATGCTGCTTGATTTGTCTTATCGGCAAGGTTTGCGGAACCTTTACTTTTTTATAACGTAATGCGGATCGCGCCGTCGTCCCCGACCACGCCGCTGACGATCTGCCCGGAGGCCATGCGCACCCGCACGCTGTCTTCGGCGGCGGCGTTGTTCATCGCCTTGCCCGCACCGCTGATGCTGAATCCTTCGCCCTGTGCGTTGACCTGCACCGGTTGCCCTGCCTTGATAATCCAGGCGCAGCGCAGCATGGCGAGGGTCAGCGGCTGACCGGGGCTGATGTTGCGCAGGCTGACGGCGCCCACCGCTTTGCCCGCTTCGGTCAGCGCGCGCGGCGGCAGGGTATCGAGCCGGCCTGCTTTCAACGCCAGATCCGCCGCCGTCAACCGGCTGCCGGCGCTGATGCCGCGCGCCGAAACGAGATAGCGGCCGAACACCTGCACCTGCGTCTGGATAAAACGCCGCTCCTGCCCACAGCGCGCCGAAATGCTGACGTTGCCGCCGATCCGCGCGTTGGGCGACAGCGACAGCTGCGGCAGTTCGCAAGCGGGCCATTGGTTCGGCGGCGTGCGCACCCGCACTTTTACCTGTACCGGTTCGCCGCTGAACTTGCCCTGGATGAAGCTTTCGATTTGCGTCGCCAGATCGTCGGCGCGCGCGTTCAGACTGCACAGCAGGCCGATAAGCAGCATTTTACCTTTCATCGTCATCTTCTCAAGCTTCATCGGGATACGCGTAAGTGTACCCGCAGCGCGCGCAGGCTAAGCAGATAAATAGCACCCCATTTTGCGTTTATTCCCGCGATAGGGTGGCGCAGGGGGCGTTTATGCTGTCGACTCCAAATTCTAACCTCGCGGAGGGAGCATGCTCGACAAACTGGACGCGGCTCTGCGCTTTGGCCAAGAGGCGCTGAACTTGCGCGCCCAGCGGCAGGAAATTCTGGCCGCCAACATCGCCAACGCAGACACGCCGGGTTATCAGGCGCGGGATATCGATTTCGCCAGCCAATTGAACAAGGTGCTGGAACAAGGGCGCGTCAGCGGCAACGGCATGGCGCTCAACCTGACGGCGGCGCGCCACATCCCGGCGCAGACCCTGCAGCCGCCACAGCTCGATCTGCTGTTCCGAGTGCCGGACCAGCCGTCGATGGACGGCAACACGGTGGACATGGATCGCGAACGCACCAACTTTGCCGATAACAGCCTGAAATATCAGACCGACCTGACGCTGCTCAATGGGCAGATCAAAGGGATGATGTCCGTGCTGCAACAAGGATAAGGCGCATGTCTTTACTGAATATTTTTGATATCTCCGGCTCGGCGTTATCGGCGCAATCCCAGCGCATGAACGTCAGCGCCAGCAACATGGCCAATGCCGACAGCGTGACCGGCCCGGACGGCGAACCTTACCGCGCCAAGCAGGTGGTGTTCCAGGTCGCGGCGGCGCCGGGGCAACCGACCGGCGGCGTGCGCGTCGCCCAGGTGGTGGACGATCCGGCGCCCGAGCGTCTGGTGTATCAGCCGGGCAACCCGCTGGCGGACGCCAAGGGGTATGTGCGCATGCCGAATGTCGACGTGGTAGGGGAAATGGTCAACACCATCTCCGCTTCCCGCAGCTACCAGGCCAACGTCGAGGTGCTCAACACCACCAAGTCGATGATGATGAAGACCCTGACGCTGGGTCAGTAACCGGAGCTTCCCATGGCTATTGCCGCAACCACCAACGAGTCGTTGGATAACACCGTCATCGGTAACAACAGCAAAAATACCAACAGCCAGGATCTGCACAACAGCTTCCTGACGCTGCTGGTGGCACAGTTGAAAAACCAGGATCCGACCAATCCGATGCAGAACAACGAGCTGACGTCGCAGCTGGCGCAGATCAATACCGTTCAGGGTATCGAAAAGCTTAACACCACGCTGGGGTCGATCTCCGGCCAGATCAACAGCAACCAGTCGCTGCAGGCCACCGCGCTGATCGGTCACGGCGTGATGGTGCCGGGCAACAACATTCTGGTCGGCAGCAAGGATGGCAAGGTCAGCACCACGCCGTTCGGCGTGGAACTGGAGCGCGCCGCCGATCAGGTGACCGCCACCATCACCAACGCCAGCGGGCAGGTGGTGCGCACCATTGAAATCGGCGGCTTGACCGCCGGCGTGCACGCCTTCACCTGGGACGGCTCGCTGGATGACGGCACCACCGCGCCCGACGGCGCCTACAAAGTGGCCATCAACGCCAAAGGCAACGGCGAGCAACTGGTGGCGCGCAGCCTGCACTTCGGGCTGGTGAACGGCGTGATCCGCGACGGCAACGGCGCCAAGCTGGATCTCGGCCTGGCGGGCAACGCCACCCTGGAAGACGTGCGACAGATCTTATAACCCTCAGCGTCAGGTTCAATCGGACGATAGCCTGACCACTATTCGGAGAATAACATGGCCTTTTCTCAGGCAGTCAGCGGCTTGAACGCGGCAGCAACCAACCTGGACGTGATCGGTAACAACATCGCCAACTCCGCGACTGCGGGCTTCAAATCCGGCAGCGTGTCCTTCGCCGACATGTTTGCCGGTTCGCAGGTCGGGCTGGGCGTCAAAGTGTCCGGCATCACCCAGAACTTCAAGGGCGGCACCACCACCGGCACCAGCCGTGCGCTGGACGTCGCCATCAACGGCAACGGCTTTTTCCGCATGCAGGATAAAGACGGCGGCATCTTCTATACCCGCAATGGCCAGTTCAAGCTGGACGAGAACCGCAACCTGACCAACATGCAGGGCCTGCAGCTGACCGGCTACCCGGCGGCCGGTTCCCCGCCGACCATCCAGCAGGGCGCCAACCCGGTGCCGCTGAGCATTCCCGAAGGCATGATGAACGCCAAGGCGTCCACCTCCGGCGAGATGGTGGCCAACCTGAAGTCCACCCATAAGGTGCCGGATGATCATAAGTTCGATCCGGCCAAGCAGGACAGCTACAACTACGTCAACACCATCACCGCTTACGACTCGCTGGGCAACGCGCACAATATCAACGCCTACTTCGTCAAGACAGAAGACAACAAGTGGCAGGTGTACACCCAGGACGGCAGCGCAGCGCCAGTGAACGCCGGCACCATGGAGTTCAGCACCAGCGGCAACCTGGTGAAAACCACCAGCACCAACGGCGCGCCGGGCGAGTTCAGCATGGTGATCCCGATGACCGCCAAAGACGGCGCGCCGGCGCAAGATTTCACCCTGAGCTTCGCCGGCAGCATGCAGCAGAACGTAGGCAGCGACTCGGTGAGCAAAGTGGCGCAGGACGGCTATGCCGCCGGCGAATACACCAACTTCCAGATCAACAACGACGGCACGGTGGTGGGCATCTACTCCAACCAACAGACCCAGGTGCTGGGCCAGATCGTCATGGCCAACTTCTCCAACCCGGAAGGGCTGGCGTCGCAGGGTGATAACGTGTGGCAGGAAACCGGCGCGTCCGGCCAGCCGCGCGTCGGTCTGTCGGGCGGTGGCGGCTTCGGTAAGCTGACCAGCGGCGCGCTGGAATCTTCCAACGTCGATCTGAGCCAGGAGCTGGTGAACATGATCGTCGCGCAGCGTAACTACCAGTCCAACGCCCAGACCATCAAGACGCAGGACTCCATCCTGCAGACGCTGGTTAGCCTGCGCTGATAGGGCCGAGTTATGGATCACGCGATTTATACCGCGATGGGCGCGGCGCGCCAAACGCTGGAACAGCAATCCATTACCGCCAACAACTTGGCCAACGCGTCGACGCCGGGCTTTCGCGCCCAGCTTGCCGCGTTGCGCGCGGTGCCGGTCGACGGGCCGAGTATGGCGACCCGCACCTTGGTGACTGCCTCGACGCCGGGCGCCGACATGAGCCAGGGCGCGCTGAACTACACGGCGCGTCCGCTGGACGTGGCGCTGCAGCAGGACGGTTTCCTGGCGGTGAGTCTGCCGGGCGGCGGTGAAGCTTACACCCGCAACGGCAACATTCAGATCTCCTCCACCGGGCAGTTGACGGTGCAGGGGATGCCGCTGATGGGCGACGGCGGCCCGATCGAGGTGCCGCCGTCTGCGGAGATCACCATCGCGGCCGACGGCACCATTTCGGCGCTGAACGCCGGCGATCCGCCGAACACCATCGCGCAGATTGGCCGCCTGAAGCTGGTGAAAGCCGACGCGCGCGAAGTGATGCGCGGTGACGACGGGCTGTTCCGCCTGACGCCGGAAACCCAACAGCTGCGCGGCAATCAGTTGCAAAACGATCCGCAGGTGCGGGTGATGCCCGGGGTGCTGGAAGGCAGCAACGTCAAGCCGATGGAGACCATGGTCGACATGATCGCCAACGCCCGCCGTTTTGAAATGCAAATGAAGGTCATCCACAGCGTGGATGAAAACGAACAGCGTGCCAACTCACTGCTCTCAGTGAGCTAAGCAGCAAGGAAATAACCGATGATTCCATCCTTATGGATTGCCAAAACCGGTCTGGACGCGCAGCAGACCAACATGGACGTGATCGCCAACAACCTGGCGAACGTCAGCACCAACGGCTTCAAGCGCCAGCGTGCGGTATTTGAAGATCTGCTGTACCAGACCATGCGTCAGCCGGGCGCGCAGTCCTCCGAGCAGACTACGCTGCCTTCCGGTCTGCAGATCGGCACCGGCGTGCGTCCGGTGGCGACCGAGCGGCTGCACAGCCAGGGCAACCTGTCGCAGACCAACAACAGCAAAGACGTTGCCATCAAGGGGCAGGGTTTCTTCCAGGTGATGCTGCCGGACGGCACCCAGGCCTACACCCGCGACGGGTCGTTCCAGATCGATCAGAACGGCCAGTTGGTCACCTCCAGCGGTTTCCAGGTGCAGCCGGCGATCACCATTCCGGCGAACGCGCTGTCCATCACCGTCGGCCGCGATGGCATCGTCAGCGTCACCCAGCAGGGGCAAACCGCCGCCCAGCAGGTGGGCCAACTGACGCTGACGACCTTTGTCAACGACAGCGGTCTGGAGAGCGTGGGCGAGAATCTGTATCAGGAAACCGAAAGCTCGGGCGCGCCGAACGAGAGCACGCCGGGGCTGAACGGCGCCGGTCTGCTGTATCAGGGCTACGTGGAAACCTCCAACGTCAACGTGGCGGAAGAGCTGGTCAACATGATCCAGACTCAGCGCGCTTATGAGATCAACAGCAAAGCGGTATCGACCTCCGATCAGATGCTGCAAAAGCTGACGCAACTGTAATCTGTCCTTGACGGGCCCGGCATGCCGCGCCCGTCATTCTCTTTCGTGAAACAAAGGCGATACCCGTGGTAACCACATATTCGATGGCAATCCTGCCGCGGCAGGGACAACGCTGGCTGGCGGGAATGGTGATGCTGACGCTGAGCGGCTGCGCTTATATTCCGCACAAACCGCTGGTGGACGGCGCGACCACGGCGCAACCCGCGCCGGCCAGCGCGCCGATGCCGAACGGCTCGATCTTCCAGACGGTGCAGCCGATGAACTACGGCTATCAGCCGCTGTTCGAAGACCGCCGGCCGCGCAACGTCGGCGACACCCTGACCATCGTGCTGCAGGAAAACGTCAGCGCCAGCAAAAGCTCCTCCGCCAATGCCAGCCGCAACGGCGCCAGCAAGTTCGGCGTCGCCACCTCGCCGCGTTACCTCGACGGCCTGTTGGGCAATGCGCGCGCCGATATGGACATTTCCGGCGACAGCACCTTCGGCGGCAAGGGCGGCGCCAACGCCAACAACACCTTCAACGGCACCATCACGGTGACGGTCAACCAGGTGCTGGCCAACGGCAACCTGCACGTGGTGGGGGAAAAGCAGATCGCCATCAACCAGGGCACCGAATTCATCCGCTTCTCCGGCGTCGTCAACCCGCGCACCATCAGCGGCAACAACTCGGTGACCTCGACGCAGGTGGCGGACGCGCGTATCGAATACGTCGGCAATGGCTATATCAACGAAGCGCAGACCATGGGCTGGCTGCAGCGCTTCTTCTTAAATGTTTCACCGTTCTAAGGATTGACTGATGCTGAAAAAATGGTTTATCGCGCTGTGCGTCGGGCTGGTGTGCTTGCCGGCGGCGGCGGAGCGCATCCGCGATCTGGTGACGGTGCAGGGCGTGCGAGACAACGCCCTGATCGGCTACGGCCTGGTGGTGGGGCTGGACGGCTCCGGCGACCAGACCATGCAGACGCCGTTCACCACCCAAAGCTTGAGCAACATGCTGTCGCAGCTGGGCATCACCGTGCCGCCGGGCACCAACATGCAGCTGAAAAACGTGGCGGCGGTGATGGTGACCGCCAAACTGCCGCCGTTCTCACGCGCCGGGCAGAATATCGACGTGGTGGTTTCTTCGATGGGCAACGCCAAGAGCCTGCGCGGCGGCACTTTGCTGATGACGCCGCTCAAAGGCGTGGATAATCAGGTCTATGCCCTGGCGCAGGGCAACGTGCTGGTCGGCGGCGCGGGCGCGGCGGCCGGCGGCAGCAGCGTGCAGGTCAACCAGCTGGCGGGCGGGCGCATCAGCAACGGCGCCACCATCGAGCGCGAGCTGCCGACCACCTTCGGCAGCGGCGGCGTTCTCAACCTTCAGCTGAACGACGAGGATTTCACGCTGGCGCAGCAGATCAGCGACGCCATCAACCGCCAACGCGGCGGCGGCACCGCGACGCCGCTCGACGCCCGCACGATCCAGGTGCTGGTGCCGCAGGGCAACAGCTCTCAGGTGCGCTTCCTGGCGGAGATTCAAAACATCACCGTCAACGTCGGGGCGATGGACGCCAAAGTGATCATCAACTCGCGCACCGGGTCGGTGGTGATGAACCGCGATGTGATCCTCGATTCTTGCGCCGTCGCCCAGGGCAATCTGTCGGTGGTGGTCGATCGGCAGAACACCGTCAGCCAACCGACGACGCCGTTCGGCGGCGGCCAGACGGTGGTGACGCCTAACACCCAGATCTCGGTGCAACAGCAGGGCGGATCGCTGCAGAAAGTGAACGCCAGCGCCAACCTGAACAACGTGATCCGGGCGCTGAACGCGCTGGGCGCCACGCCGATCGATCTGATGTCGATCTTGCAGGCGATGCAGAGCGCCGGCTGCCTGCGCGCCAAGCTGGAAATCATCTGATGGCCGGCGATCTGATGGCGATGTCGGGCGCGGCCTATGACGCCCAGGCGCTGAACGGCCTGAAGCGCGACGCGGCGGCCGACCCGCAGGGCAACCTCAAGCAGGTGGCGCAGCAGGTAGAAGGCATGTTCGTGCAGATGATGCTGAAAAGCATGCGTTCCGCCTTGCCGCAGGACGGGGTGTTGAGCAGCGACCAAACGCGGCTGTATACCTCGATGTACGACCAGCAAATCGCCCAGCAGATGTCGCAAAAAGGGCTGGGGCTGGCCGACATGATGGTCAAGCAGATGAGCAACGCCAACGCGGTGCCGAGCGAAACGGCGGGCCTGTCGCCGATGGCGCTGGACAACGAGGTGCTGCAAACGCTGCCGAACCAGGCGCTGGAGCAAATGGTGCGCCGGGCGATGCCGAAGGCCCCGCCGGCCGCCGCGCCGCTGTCGCTCAACAACGGCAACTTCGTCGCTCGCCTGTCGATACCGGCGAAGGTCGCCAGCCAGCAGAGCGGCATTCCGCATCAGCTGATCGTCGCGCAGGCGGCGCTGGAGTCCGGTTGGGGGCAGCGCGAGATCCCGACATCAGACGGCACGCCGAGCTACAACCTGTTCGGCATCAAGGCCGGCGGCAGCTGGAGCGGACCGGTGACGGAGATCACCACCACCGAGTTCGAACAGGGTGCGGCGAAGAAGGTGAAGGCGAAGTTCCGCGTCTACGGTTCCTATGTGGAAGCGATCGTCGATTACGTCAAGCTGTTGACCAACAACCCGCGCTACGCCGATGTGGCCGCTGCGCGCAGCCCGGAGCAGGCGGCGCATGCGCTGCAACGCGCCGGGTACGCCACCGACCCGCAGTACGCCAGCAAACTGGTCAGCGTGATTCAGCAGATGAAGAACGCGGGGGAGCAGGCGGTGAAAGCCTATACCCACGATCTGAACGATTTGTTCTAAATCCCCCGTCATTCTTGACGCTGCAGCGGCGTTGATTGCACAAGCTCGCCCCGGTCACTTGGCTTAATCAAGCTCCCGGGGGCTCCCTTGCTTGTCGTCTTGCTGCGGCGCCAATTATTTAGGGGATAGGCGGTAATGGAGGCTCGCTGGATGCTGACCGCATTGCCGCTTTTTTTCCTCAAGTTCTTCTCATTTTTGCCGATAACCGAAACAGGCTGAGCGAACAGGCTCAGCAGCTCAATTAAGAACCCTGTGGGCCACCGGCGCCGCAGCATAAGGAATTCCGATGTCCAATAGCTTAATCAATACCGCGATGAGCGGGCTGAATGCGGCTCAGGTGGCGCTCAGTACCGTCAGCAACAACATCTCCAACTACAACGTGGCGGGCTACAACCGCCAGACCGCGATCCTGGCGCAGAATGGCGGCATGGCCACCATGAGCGGCTTTATCGGCAACGGCGTGACCGTCACCAGCGTCAACCGCGAATACAACCAGTTCATCACCAACCAGCTGCGCGGCGCGCAAAGCGCGTTCGGGGCGCAAAACGCCTATTACGAGAAGATTTCGCAGATCGACAACCTGTTGGCGAGCAAGACCAACCCGCTGTCGACCAACATGCAGGATTTCTTCACCAACCTGCAGAACCTGGTGAGCAACGCCGGTGACGACGCCGCGCGCCAGACGGTGCTGGGCAAGGCTAACGGCCTGGTGAACCAGTTCAACAACACCGATAAATTCCTGCGCGATATGGATAACGGCGTTAATCAGCAGATCAGCGATACGGCGCAGCAGATCAACAGCTACGGCCAACAGATCGCCAAGCTGAACGACGAGATCACCCGTTTGCGCGGCAGCGCCGCCGGCGAGCCGAATGCGTTGCTGGATCAGCGCGATCAGCTGGTCACAGAATTGAACCAGCTGGTGGGCGTACAGGTCACGCAGCAGGACGGCGACGCTTATACCGTCTCCTTCGCCAACGGCTTGACGCTGGTGCAGGGCAGCAACACCTATCAGGTGGAAGCCGTGCCTTCCAGCAGCGATCCTTCCCGTCTGACCATCGGCTATAACCGCGGCAACGGCGCCAGCGAAGTGCCGGAAGGCCAGATCACCAGCGGCACGCTGAGCGGCGTGCTGAAATTCCGCAGCGAAACGCTGGACGGCGTGCGCAATCAACTGGGCCAGTTGGCGCTGGCGATGGCGGACAGCTTTAACCAACAGCATCGCGCCGGCTTCGATCTGAACGGCGATGCGGGCGGCGACTTCTTCAGCTTCAGCGGCGGCCGGGTGGTGGATAACACCCGCAACACCGGCGACGCGTCGCTGTCGGTCGCTTACACCGATACCGGCAAGGTGAAAGCCAACGATTATCGCGTCGAGTTCGACGGCAGCAACTGGCAGGTCAGCCGCCTGCCGGACAACGTGAAAGTCAACGCGACGCCGGGCACCAGCGCTGACGGCAAACCGACGCTGAACTTCGACGGGTTGGAAGTGAGCATCGACGGCAATGCGCAAGCCAAAGACAGCTTCACCGTGAAGCCGGTCAGCGACGTGGCGGGCAACCTGAAAGTGGCCATCACCGATTCGTCCAAGATCGCCGCCGCCGGTAAAGACGACAGCGGGCGCGGCGATAACGAAAACGCCAAGAAGCTGCTGGATCTGCAGACCAAAAACCTGGTGGACGGCAAGGCGACCCTGAGCGGCGCTTACGCCGGCATCGTCAGCGGCGTCGGCAACCAGACCGCTGCCGCCAAGGCCATCGCCACGTCGCAGGCCAAGATCGTCACGCAACTGGGCGCGCAACAGCAGTCGATGTCCGGCGTCAACCTTGACGAAGAGTATGGCGAGCTGCTGCGTTTCCAGCAGTACTACATGGCCAACGCGCAGGTGATTCAGACCGCCAGCTCGCTGTTCGACGCGCTGCTGAATATTCGTTGATTTCATTGTTAATCGGCGCCGATAACGGCGCCGGTCGCTCAGAGTAAGGAACCCACAGCATGCGCATGAGCACCAGCATGATGTACCAACAGAACATGAACGGCATCACGGGCAACCAGTCGCTGTTCATGAAGGCGGCCGAGCAGCTTTCTTCGGGCAAGCGGGTGATCAACCCGTCCGACGATCCGCTGGCGGCGTCGCGCGCGGTGATGTTGTCGCAATCGCAGGCGGAAAACAGCCAGTACACGCTGGCGCGCACCTTCGCTCGTCAGAACGTGTCGATGGAAGAAACGGTATTGGCCGGCGCGACCTCCACCATCGCGGACATGAAGGCGCTGATCGTCAACGCTGGCGGCACCGAAAGCGATAACGATCGCCAGTCGCTGGCCACCCAGCTGCAGGGGCTGAAAGATCAGCTGCTGAATCAGGCCAACAGCACCGACGGCAACGGCCGCTATATGTTCGGCGGGTATGTGAACGACAAGGCGCCGTTCGTCGATAACGGCGGCACCGTCAGCTATCAGGGCGGCGACAAGACGGTTCAGCAGAAAGTGGACGCCAACCGCACCATGACCATCGGCCATACCGGCAACGCGGTGTTCATGTCGTTGACCAGCAACCCTAAGCCCGAGCCGGACGGCAGCGCGCCGGTCAGCAACGTATTCGAGAGCATCGATATCGCGCTGAACGCGCTGAAAACCCCGCTGCAGGGCGCCGACGAGGCCACCAAGCAGCAGGTGAACGATGCGCTGGCGAAAGCCAACCGCGGCCTGGACAACTCTTACAACAACGTGCTGAGCGTGCGCGCCGAGCTGGGCAGCCAGCTGCAGGAGATGGATCAGCTGGACAGCATCGGTAAAGAGCGTGACATGACCAACCAGATCCAGATGAGCGCGTTGACGGATGCCGACCTGGCCGAGTCTATCTCGTCTTATTTCATGCAGCAGGCGGCGCTGCAGGCGTCGTATAAAACCTTCAGCGATATGCAGGGCATGTCGCTGTTCCAGATGAATCGTTAAGAGCAATACCCCGTTGCCTGACCGCGACGGGTTTCCCTTTAGTGCGCTTAGAAAACGCCTTCTCCGCCCCGCGGGGAGGGAGGCTTCTTGAAACCGGGCGCACTCGTTTGGCGCGTCACTCGTTCTCCCACTACTGACTGAGTGACGCGCCTTTTTTTCATCAGGAAAGTAATAATAAGATTGTCACCCCTGTTTAATGCGTAACGGCATTATTGAAATCAGTGGCGGAAAAATCGCGATAGATATTATTTCCCTGACGATAAATAGCGCTGCTATTTCTTTTTCTTCTCCACTTTCCATTTTCCGCCGTCGGCCGTCTCGGTAAACGAAACTCTAAACTTGTTGCTTTTCCAGTGGGTCAAACCGAATAACCGGCGTGCTTTTCGGTTGCTTTTCGCTTTAATCATGAATTCGCTCCTGTGGTTAGCAAAGGTCGATGCTGCGCCCTGCAGCCGGCGGGCGCCGGACGCATTTATTCAGGGTGTAAGTTATCTGTCGCGCATTTAACCCTGCGTGACTGCGTTATTTTTTATTTTCACTTGGGAGTCAACGTTTTTATCGCCGCTGATGGCTAGCGTGGTACAAGCGATATTTCTGTTACCGGGTCTATTCTAGGTCGGGGTTTTATTTATTCAAGCCGCCGGAGACATTTGAACCTTAATCCGGATAAAAGCCGTTTCTCAGGCTTTTGTCCCAAGAAAGCGTTTTTATTGCCATTTTGTCTTAGGCGGAAGAGGGGGAAGGAAGGGGCCGCCGGATTCAGAAGGTCATGCCGCCGATCACCGCCGCCAATCGATCGAACACTTCGCCGAACAGGTGTTCGCAGAACGGCGCCAGCATCGGCATCATCATGCCCAGCGTCATGATGCCGAAGGTCATGGTGACCGGGAAGCCGATCACGAAGACCGACAGCTGCGGCGTCATGCGGTTGAGCAGGCCGAGCGCCATGTTGAGCGTCAGCAGCAGGCAGATCAGCGGCAGCGCCAGCATCATGCCGTTGATGAAGATCAGCGAGCCGACCTGAGTCAGCACCAGGAAGCCGTTGCCGTTCAGCGGCTGCGTTTGGACAGGCAGGGTGTGGAAGCTGTCCGCCAGCAGCGAAATCAGCCACAGATGGCCGTCAAAGCTGAGGAACAGCAGCATCGCCAGCAGGTTGAGCAGGCGCGCCAGCACCGGCATGTTCGGGCCGCCGCTGGGATCGAAGAAGGTGGCGAACGACAGGCCCATCTGCATGCCGATCACTTCGCCCGCCAGGCGCACCGCCGCGAAGGCGAACTGCATGGTCAATCCCAGCGCCACGCCGATCAGAATCTGTTGGATCGCCAGCCACAGGCCGGCGGCGGAGAAGATAGGGATATTGCTGGCGGGCAGCGTCGGCGCGATCAGGATGACGATCAGCCCGCCAAGGCCGATTTTGACCTTTTTGCTGATCTGCTTTTCGCTGAATATCGGCGCGGTGCCGATCAGCGCCAGAATGCGCAGCAGCGGCCAAAAATAGTGGCTGAGCCAAACGGTGAGTTGGGCGCTGTCGAAGGCGAGCACGGTCAGCCGATCAGGGTTGGCAGGTTGCTGAACAGGGTGCGCATGTAGTCCAGCAGCAGGTTCAACATCCAGGGGCCGGCGATGATGATGGTGGCCACCACCGCCAGAATTTTAGGGATGAACGACAGCGTCATTTCGTTGATCTGGGTGGCGGCCTGCAGCAGGCTGACGACCAGGCCGCTGATCAGCGCCGCCAGCAGCAGCGGGGCGGCCAGCGCCAGCGCGACTTTCATCGCCTCGGTGCCGAGCGCCATAACCGATTCAGGTGTCATCTCGCTTTCTCCGGTCAGGGGTTACGAATAGAAGCTCTGCGCCAGCGAGCCGAGCAGCAGCTGCCAGCCATCGACCAGCACGAACAGCATCAGCTTGAACGGCAGCGAGATGGTGGCGGGCGGCACCATCATCATCCCCAGCGCCATCAGCACGCTGGCGACCACCAGGTCGATGATCAAGAACGGAATAAACACCGTAAAGCCGATCTGGAAGGCGGTTTTCAGTTCACTGGTGACGTAGGCGGGCAGCAGGATGCGCATCGGCACCGCTTCCGGGCCGGCCAGCGGCGGCTGATTGGCCAGTCTGGCGTACAGCGCGAGATCGGTTTCGCGCGTTTGCCGCAGCATGAATTCGCGCAGCGGCTGCGCGCCTTTATCCAGTGCGACCTCCAGCCCGATCTTGTCCTGGCTGAACGGCAGATAGGCGTCCTGATAAACCTTGTCGAACACCGGCGACATGATGAAGAAGGTCAGGAACAGCGCCAGCCCCAGCATCACCTGGTTCGGCGGCGCCGAAGGCGTGCCCAGCGCGTTGCGCAGCAGGCCGAGCACGATGATGATGCGGGTGAAGCTGGTCATCATCAGCAGCATGGCCGGCAGGAAGGTCAGTGAAGTCAACAGCACCAGCGTCTGCACCGGCAGCGACCAGCTTTGGCCGCCATTGGCCAGCGGTTGGCTGATCAGCCCCGGCAGTTGTGCAAAAGCCGCCGGGCTGATCAGCAGCAGGGCGGCGGGGAGCCAAACCGCCGGGCGGCGGACGAGGGTATGAAGAGTCGAGGTCATGCCGATTTTTCCGGGCGTTTCATAACTTTTTGCATCAGTTGACGGAAGTCCGCCGGTGTCGCCGCGTCGGCCGCGCCCTCGTCTTTCGGCGGGGCGGGCAGGGTGTGCAGCGGGGTGATCTGCTGGGCGGTGACGCCCAATACCAGCAAGGTGTCGTCGACTTCCACCACCACCACGCGTTCGCGCTGCCCGACCTGGCAACTGGCGCGCAGGTTGAGCAGTTTGTTGTTGCGCGCCTGCGGGGCGAAACCCAGCCGACGGAACAGCCAACCGGCCAGCAGGATCAGCAGCAGAATGCCGCCGAGCGCGCTGCTGACCTGCATCAACACCGAACCGGCCGGCAAGGCCGGCGCGGCGGGGGGGTGGGTGCTTTGGACGGTAACGGGCGCCGCGGCGGTCATCAGCGGCTCAGTCGACGCATGCGTTCGGAGGGGGTGATGATGTCGGTGATGCGCACGCCGAACTTGTCGGCCACCACCACCACTTCACCTTGCGCGATCAGGTAACCGTTGATCAGGATATCCAGCGGTTCGCCGGCCAGGCCGTCCAGCGCCACCACCGAGCCTTGCGACAGGCGCAGCAGCTCTTTGATGGTCATCTTGGTGCGCCCCAGTTCCACGGTCAGCTTGACCGGAATATCCAGGATCAGGTCGATATCCTGCAGGCTGCCGAGCGCATCCTGAGCTTCCAGCGACTTGAACACCCCTTCGGTGCTCGCGCCGGATTTCTCTGAAGACTGCTGCTCGTTAAACGCATCAGCCCACAGATCGTCTACGGATTCCTTTCCTTCGCCAGACGGTTGCTTAGGATCACTCATTGGGCTGTTCCTCACTCAGAGCATTCAAAATAGGGTTAATCAAATGTTCAACACGCAGGGCGTATTGCCCGTTCAACGTGCCGTATTGGCTGGTCAGAACCGGTACGCCGTCCACATGGGCGATCAGGCGTTCCGGCTTGTCTATCGGTAATACATCGCCCGGTTGCAGCTTCAGGACTTTCGACAGCCGCATCGGGATATCGACGAAGTTGGCGATCAGTTCCAGTTCGGAATGCTGCACCTGCTTCACCAGGGTTTCGCGCCAGTGGCTGTCTTCCTGCCGCGAGTTTTCCAGCGGCGGGTTGGTCAACAGCTCGCGCAGCGGTTCGATCATCGCGAACGGAATGCAGATGTTGAACTCGCCGGTCAGCGCGCCGATCTCCACCTGGAACGGCGTGGTGACCACGATGTCGTTCGGCGAGGTGGTGATGTTGGTGAACTTCACCTGCATTTCGGCGCGCACGTATTCCACGTCGATTTTGTAGATGGCGCTCCAGGCGTCGCCATAGGCGTCCAGCGCCAGGCGCAGCATGCGTTTGATCACCCGCTGTTCGGTCGGAGTGAATTCGCGGCCTTCGACCTTGGTCGGGAAGCGGCCGTCGCCGCCGAACAGGTTGTCGACGGCGATGAACACCAGACTCGGCGCGAACACGAACAGGGCAGTGCCGCGCAGCGGATTCAGATGCACCAGGTTCAGGTTGGTCGGCACCGGCAGGTTGCGGGCGAACTCGTGATACGGCTGGATTTTGATCGGGCCGACGGTAATGTCCGGGCTGCGGCGCAGCAGGTTGAACAACCCCATGCGGAACTGCCGGGCAAAACGTTCGTTGATGATTTCCAGCGCGTGCAGACGCTCGCGCACCACGCGGCGCTGGGTGTTCGGATCGTAAGGCTTGACCTCGCTCTCTTTGCCGACCACCGCCTCGGGTTCATCACCCGCGCTGTCGCCGTTGAGCAAGGCGTCGATCTCTGCCTGTGAAAGAATGCTATCGCCCATAGTGATTACCGCAGTATGAAGGCGGTGAACAGCACGTCGCTGACCACCTGCTTCGGTTGTCCCTTAACCAGCGGCGGGCTGAGCACGTCCTTAATCTGCGCCACCAGCTGTTGCTTCCCTTGTTCATTGGCCAACTGGCTCGCTTCCTGGCGGGAGAGCAGCATCAGCAAGCGGCTGCGCACTTCCGGCAGAAAATCGTTCAGCTGACGGCGGGTACTTTCGTCCGGCAGACGCAGCGTGAGGCCGATGTACAGCACGCGATCCGGGTTGTTGTCCGGCGTCACCAGGTTGACGGTAAAGGTGTCGAGCGGCATGAACACCGGCGCGGCCGGCGGTTGCTGTTTGGCGGCGGCCGGTTCGGCTCCGTTTTTATGCTGTTGCAGCAGCCACCAGCTGTAGCCCGCGGCGCCACAGGCGACGACGCTGATCAACACCAGCAGGATGACCAGAAGGGAGCGTTTCGGTGCTGCCGGAAGGGTGTTCTGAGACATAGCCAAATCTAATTCCTGTTGTTCCACCCGCGGCCGGCGAGGCGGCGGGCATGGCGCGCGGCAAAGCCGCACGCATGACATGTAAAGGTATTATCGCGTCTATCGCGGCGTGCAATAGCCTGAATAGACGCGCAAATGGGTGCCAGCTTGGGCGTTTGCGGCGGCTCAGGCGAAAATATCGACGCCGTTGACCGCGCTGGCCATGCGCTGCAGCGCCATCGGCGCGCTGACGCCATCGGCGGCCGCAGCCTCATCGCCAGGGTGTTCAGCATAGCTGGAACGCCCCTGGCTGTTGGAGGCCTGCTGCTGCGCCTGTTGCCATTGTGGCGTGGACTCGCCGCCCACGCTGCTCTGCCCCAGGTTGATGCCGCTCTCCGCCAGCGCGTGGCGCAGCTGCGGCATCGCCGCTTCCACCGCCGCGCGCACCTGGCCGTGAGCGGAGGCGATGTGCAGTTGCGCCTGCTGATCGTCCAGTTTCAACGTGATCTGCAAGGCGCCCAGCTCCTGCGGATGCAGACGCAGCTCGGCGCTTTGCTGGCCGTTGCGATGGAACATCAGCACCTGTTGGTTCAACGCCTGCTGCCATTCCGGGCTACCCAACTGCGCGTTTAACTGCGGCGTAGGCGGCGCCGTCACCAGTGAGCCGGCCGGGGCGGCCGTTTGCGTTGGGCTGGCGGCGGCCAGGGCGACGGCGTGATTGAGCGTCGGCTGCTGCTGGGTATCGCCCGCCGGCAGCGGCTGTGCGGCACTTGCGCGCTCGCCGCTGGTCGATTGCGGGAGCGCCGCCGTGGCATTATCGCCATCGGCTGCAGGCGTTTTCGTGCCTGTTCCTGTCGGAGCAGGGGATGCCGATGAACGCGCGGCGGTGTTATCACCGGCCGCCGCAATGTTCAGCAGGCCATTGCCGGTCTGCAGCGCGGCCGCATCGTCAGCGTTTTCCACCGGCAGCGGCCGTTGGCCATCGGCTGGCTGAGGCTGGGCGACGATCGCGGCCGGCAGCATGGCATACAGCGCCTGCAGCGACGCGGCATCCAGCTCTTTGGCGGCGGCGATCGGCGGCTGCGCCGGTTTATCGCCGGCCACGAGCGTTTCGCTCTCGGCGCCTTCAGGTGAAAGCGCGTCGGCTGGGGTTGCCAGACCCGGCAGCAGGCCGCCGCGCTCGCCGAAGGTGGCCAGCAGTTGATTGAGCTGATTGCGGCTCAGGGCCGGGGCGCGTTCATCGTCCGCGCTCAGCGCGACCGGCGGCTGTTTGCCGTCGGCGGCGGGCGCAAAACGTGCGCCGAGCAGTTGGGCGAAAGCGGATGACAGCTGGCTCTCATCCAGCGCCGACGTCAGTTCGGCCAGACCGCCGGCATCGCCGGGTAAGGCCAGGCCGGGCAGGGCGTTCAGATTCATGGGTTGATATTCCTTTGTGCACTGCGTTGAGCGAACTCATCCATCAGTTTTTGATCCCGTTTATTCTCCTGCTGCTGCTCCGCATTTATGGCGCGGGTATGCAGAGTCTCGAAAGCATTCAGCCGCTGTTGTTTGTCTTGCCATTGCTTCACCGCATGATCCACTTTCTGCCCCCACTGCAGCAGCTGCTGGCGGTGCTGGTCGATGGCCTGTTCCAGCGTGCCGATAAACTGCTGGTAGTTTTGCCAGCGAGAGCTGTCCATGCCGTCGCAAAGCGTATGATTCAGCTTCTGGCGATATTCGTCCTGATAGTTGAGCAGCATCGACAGCTGTTGCTCCGCCGCCTGCTGCGCCTGCCGCACCTGGCCAAGCTGTTGCGCGGCCTGTTCCACCGCATCCTGCGCCAGATCGCGCAGGGTAATCAGGGGGGATTGTGATTTCATCGCTGTGCGCCTCTGGTGACGTTAAACAATCAACTGCTGCAGCTGTTGACAGGCTTCATCGTAGCCGCTGCGTTCAAAGATGCCCTGTTGCAGGTACGCTTCCATCTGCGGGTACAGCGTCATCGCTTTGTCCAGCAACGGATCGCTGCCCGCCGCGTAGGCGCCGACGCTGATCAGATCGCGGTTGCGCTGATAGCTGGCCAGCATCTGCTTGAAGGTGCGTACCCGGCGGTAATGCTCTTCGTCGATCAGCGATGTCATGGCGCGGCTGATTGACGCTTCGATGTCGATCGCCGGGTAGTGGCCGGCCTCCGCCAGCCGCCGCGACAGCACCACGTGGCCGTCGAGGATGGCGCGCGCCGAGTCGGCGATCGGATCTTGCTGATCGTCCCCTTCGGTCAACACGGTGTAGAAGGCGGTGATGGAGCCGCCGCCGCTGATGCCGTTGCCCGCGCGTTCCACCAGCGCAGGCAGCTTGGCGAAGACTGAAGGCGGATAGCCTTTGGTCGCCGGCGGTTCGCCGATGGCCAGGGCGATCTCACGCTGCGCCATGGCGTAGCGGGTAAGGGAGTCCATGATCAGCAACACGTGCTGCCCGCGATCGCGGAAATCTTCGGCGATGCGGGTGGCGTAGGCCGCCCCCTGCATGCGCAGCAGCGGCGACACGTCCGCCGGCGCAGCGATCACCACCGAGCGCGCCCGGCCTTCGGCGCCGAGAATGTTCTCGATAAAGTCTTTGACCTCGCGGCCGCGCTCGCCGATCAGGCCAACGACGATCACATCCGCCTGGGTATAACGGGCCATCATGCCGAGCAACACGCTCTTGCCGACGCCGGAGCCGGCGAACAGGCCCATGCGCTGGCCGCGACCGACGGTCAGCAGACCGTTGATGGTGCGCACCCCCACGTCCAGCACCTGCTCGATCGGCGTGCGCTGCAAGGGGTTGAACGGCGCGGTGATCAGCGGCGCGCGGTAACCGGTTTCCGGCGAAGGCAGGCCGTCGAGCGGTTTGGCGCTGCCGTCCAGCACGCGCCCCAGCAGCGCCGGGCCGAGCGGCAGCTGTTTGCCGGCGCTTTGGCCTTCCGGCGCGATGCGGGCGTAAACCCGCGCGCCCGGCACGATGCCTTCGACTTCTTCCAGCGGCATCAGGAACAGCCGTTGGCCGTTGAAGCCGACCACTTCGCTTTCCACTTCCTGCACCTCACCGGCGTCGTGCCGTTCGATGAGGCAGGTCGCCCCGAGCGGCAGCTGCAGGCCGGTAGCCTCCAGCACCAACCCGGTGGCGCGGGTCAGGCGACCGTAGCGGCGCACCGTCGGCGCGCGGGCGATGCGTTTTTCCAGCGTATCCAGAGAACTCAGCCAGCGGCCGAGACGCGCGGTCATCAGACTTCTCCCGGTGCCGCCAGGCGGCACAGTTCATGCCAGCGCGTCGCCAGGCTGGCGTCGAGATCGCCTTCCTCGGCGCTGACCTTGCAGCCGCCCGGATGCAGTTCGCCGTCCGCCAACAGGCGCCAGCCGTGCAGGCTGAGGGTAACCCCCAACTGCTGCTCGACGCGTGGATAGTCGTCCGGGTGGACCCGCAGCTGCGGCTTGCCGTTGAACATCGGCTCCTGTTGAATCAGCTGTTGGATCTGCGCGAGCAGGGCGGTGCCGTCGCACACCGGCGGCTGGCCCAGCACCTGTTTGGCGGCGGTCAACGCCAGTTGCATCAGCCGCGAAGCGATCACGCTGTCGAGCGCGTCCAGCGTGTGCTGGAATTCGGTAACCAACTGCTGCCAGTGGGCGGTCAGCGGCTGTTGCTGCTGCTGAGCTTCCAACAGCCCTTGCTGACGGCCTTCTTCCAGACCGGACTGAAAACCGGCTTCATAGCCTTTTTGCTGGCCGTCGGCATAGCCCAACTGCTGGCCCTGTTGCTCGGCCTGCAGCCGCAGCGTCGCCAACTGCTGCTGCAATTCGGCCTGCGCGTCCGGCGACGGATCGCTTTGTTCGAGATCCGGCAGCGGCGGCAGTTCGAACGCCGGTTTCTGTTCGCCCAAATCGTTGAGCGACCAGGGCTGCCAGGGCAGGGTGTTAATGCGATCAGACATAGGTGTCCTCGCCGCCGCCGATGATCATTTCGCCGGTTTCCGCCAGGCGTCTTACCACCAACAGGATGGCTTTCTGCTCGTTCTCCACCTGCGACATACGCACCGGCCCACGGTTGGCCAGATCGTCGCGCAGGATGTCGGCGGCGCGTTGCGACATGTTCTTGAGGAACTTCTCGCGCAGCGGCTGTTCGGCGCCTTTCAACGCGATCAGCAGCGACTCGCCTTCCACTTCCTGCAGCAGGCGCTGGATGCTGCGATCGTCGACTTCCACCAGGTTTTCGAACAGGAACATCTCGTCGATGATCTTCTGCGCCAGCTCGCCGTCGTATTCGCGCATCGCGTCGATGACCGCTTCTTCCTGCTGGGTTTTCATCAGGTTGATGATCTCGGCGGCGGTGCGCACCCCGCCCATTTTGCTGCGCTTGAGGTTCTGGCCGTCGAGCAGGTTGTTCAGCACTTCGGTCAGCTCTGCCAACGCCGCCGGCTGCACGCCGCCGAAGGTGGCGATACGCAGCATCACGTCGTTGCGCAGGCGTTCGTCGAACAGGGCCAGGATGTCCGCCGCCTGGCCGCGTTTGAGGTGCACCAAAATAGTGGCGATGATCTGCGGGTGTTCGTCGCGGATCAGATCGGCGGCGCTCTGCGGCTCCATAAAGTTGAGCGTTTCCATGCCGGTGGTGGTCTCGCGCGATTCGAGAATGTCTTCCAGCAGGCTGGCGGCGCGCTCTTCGCCCAGCGCCTTGACCAGCACCGAGCGCAGGTAGTCGCTGGCGTTGACGCTCAGCGCCGCGTATTGCTCGGCGTCGTCTTCAAACTCGGTCAGTATTTCGCCGAGCTGTTTGTGTGAAACCTGGCTCATGCCGGCCATGGTGCCGCTCAGCAGCTGTACTTCGCGCGAGGAGAGGTGTTTGAACACCTCCGCCGCGCGATCTTCACCCAGCGTCATCAGCAAGATGGCGCTTTTGTCGGTTCCGGTCAGGCTCATATCTCGTTACTCATCCATTGGCGGATTACCAGAGCGACCACGCGCGGGTCTTTGTCAGCCAGATCGCGGATCCGCTGGCTCTGGACTTCTGCGCTGACGCGCTGCTGCGATTTGCGACGCTGCGCCAGCTCCTCGTTGCTCGGTTTGTTGCTGTCGACCGCTTTGGCGGCAGGGGCGTTGGCGGCGGCGATGGCGGCCTGTTGCGCAGCCTGGCGCTGTTGCAGCTGCGGCCGCACCAGTTTGCGCCACAGCAGCCAGGCCACCAGCAGCACCAGCAGATAGCGGCCCGCGTCGATCAGGCGATCGATAAACGACTGGCTTTGCCAGAACGGCAGTTCGCCACCGGTCACCTGAGTGTCGGTAAACGGCGTATTGACCACGTTCAGGGTATCGCCACGGCTGCTGGAGTAGCCCATCGCTTCACGCACCAGCGCTTCGATCTGCGCCAACTGCTCTTTGCCCATCGGCTGCGGTTTGCCGTCTTTACCGGTGCCCAGGTAGTTGACCACCACGGCGACCGACAGACGCTGCACGGTGCCGGCTTTGTGCTGGGTATGGCGGATGGTGCGATCGAGCTCGTAGTTGGTGGTCGCGTCGCGTCGGGTATTTTGCGGCACGCCGCTGGCCGCCGCGCTGCGGGTGGTTGCGGCGTTTTGCGCGGTGGCGTTGGCATTGTTGCCTGCCGCGGGCTTGGCGGTTTCAATCGGCGCGGTGGCCGGCGCGCTCGGTTGGTTGGACAGCGCGCCTGGCACGCCACCCACCTGCGGCCCGCCGATCTGTTCGCTCAGGCTGGTTTGCTGGGAGCGGATAGCGGCTTTGTCCGGCTGCTGGTTCGGCTGGTATTGTTCATCGGTTTGCTCGCGCGTGGCGAAGTCGATCTGCGCTGTGACCTGCGCACGCACGTTGGCGCTGCCGACCACCGGAGCGAGGATCGCTTCGATGCGGCGCTGGAAGCCGTTTTCCACTTCGTTGGCGTATTTCAGCTGCGAAGCGTTGAGATCGCGCCCGGTGCCGTCGGACTGGGTCAGCAGGCGGCCGGCCTGATCGACCACGGTCACGTTGCCCGGCGGCAGGCCGGCGACGCTGCTCGACACCATATAAACGATGGCGTTGATCTGGCCGTCGTCCAGCGCACGGCCGGGTTGCAGGGTGAGCGTTACCGAGGCGGAAGGGGATTTCTGTTCGCGCACGAACAGCGAAGGTTTAGGCAGCGCCAGGTGAACGCGGGCGTTTTGCACCGGCCCCAGCGATTCGATGGTGCGCGACAGCTCGCCCTCGAGGGCGCGCTGATAGTTAATCTGCTCGCTGAACTGGCTGATGCCGAATTTTTCCTGGTCCAGCAGTTCGAAGCCGACGGCGCCGCCTTTCGGCAGCCCTTGCTGCGCCAGACGCAGACGGGTTTCATGCACCTTTTCCGCCGGGATCAGCAGCGCCGCGCCATTCTCGGCAAAGCGGTAAGGGATGTTCATCTGCGTCAGTTGGGTGACGATGGCGCCGCCGTCGCGGTCGTTCAGATTGCTGTACAGCACGCGGTAGTCGGGGCTTTTCACCCACAACAGCAGCGCGACGACGATCGCGATCGCGGCGGAAGCGGCGACCAGCAACGGAATTTTCGGGTTGGCGCGCAGACGGTTCCAGATGGCCTGCAGGCCGTTGTCGCGGCTTTCGCCGGCGGTTATCGAAGCACTCATTTTAGGTCTCGTCCTTCAATGGCGCTCACGATCCCGTACGGGCCGCTGAGCAGCTCCCTGCCAGGCTGATGAACGGTATGGTTAGCGTTGTGTGACAAAACAGACTCCCTGATACACATATCTTCTAAATAGCGGCGCTCCCATTTCTGGGCAGGCCATTATTCGCCTTATCAGACAATTCCGATTGCCCGATAAGCCGGGTTTTTTGCAGTTAATTAACCGCTTTAGGTCCGAAAACGCTGTGCTAGGGTGTGCATCATTGGAGAAGTGCAGGGTGAAAACGTCACCCGGCGAGACGAGATGATTGAGGACCAGATGGCGATTCAGGGCATTGAAGGGGTGCTGCAGCAGATGCAGACCATGGCGGTTCAGGCCGGCAAGATGGGGCAGAACGCGGCGCCGCAGGGCGTCAGCTTCGCCAGCGAACTGACCGCGGCGCTCGGCAAAATCAGCGAGACCCAGCAAACGGCGCGCAAGCAGGCGCAGGATTTCGAGCTGGGCGCGCCAGGCATCAGCCTGAACGATGTGATGGTCGATCTGCAGAAATCGTCGGTGTCTTTGCAGCTGGGCGTGCAGGTGCGCAACAAGCTGGTGGCGGCCTACCAGGACATCATGAATATGCCGGTGTGATGAACGTGCCGACTATTTTTCAGTGAAATTTGGCTCGGCGCTGTTACCTTAGAGTGACGGCCAGTCCGACAATGCTGAAGCCGCAGCGCCAGCCGAGGAAAAAAAACCAGCTATCGAAATAGCTGGTTGAAGGTGCGATAAAACATTTATGTCATGTAGGAGCGTCGACAGCCGCTCGAGGGGGCGTCAACGCGATTATCATATTTGTTATGTTATAACAAATCAATGCTGCCGTGCGTTTGCTTCAGCCCGCCAATTCTGCGATCCGCTGGTGGGCATTCGCCAGCCCCTGCGCGAGGCCGTGCGGTCTCATATCCAGCCCTTCGGCATAGATAAATTGCACGTCGCCGATCCCCATCAACCCCAGCACCGAACGCAGGTAGGGCGTTACGGCATCGGTCGGATGCCCGGCGTGCATGCCGCCGCGTGAACTGAATACCAGCGCATTGACGCCTTCCACCAGCCCCACCGGGTAGGTGGCGGTATAGTTGAAGGTCATCCGGGCGCGGGCCACCAGATCGAACCAGTTTTTCAGCTGGGTCGGGACGTTGAGGTTGTACATTGGCGCGCCGAGCAGCAGCAGATCGCTCTCTTTCAGTTCGGCAATCAGCCGGTCGGAGAGCGCCACCGCCGCTTTGGCGCGTGGGCTGATGTTTTCCGCGCCGCGCAGCGCACCGAACAGCTCGCCGTCCAATACCGGCAGATCCAACGCCGTCAGATCGTGTTCGACGATCCGATCTTCGTGTCCTTTCGCCTTACGCGCCGCCAGATAGCGGTCAATCAGGTTATTGGTCTGCGAGTCATTTCCCATAATGCTGGATTTGAGTACCAGTATTTTTTTCATGCTGTTGTCCTCTGACGGTCATCTGTGGTTTTCACCGGGGATTCGGAATGACTGCAGGTTATCATTGCTTGATGTTCACCAGTGGTGATAGGTTTTCACTAAATTGATTCCAATTTGGAAGCATTAAGATGAAAAGCGATCTCAGCGCACTGCCGGCGTTTGTCGCCGTGGCGGAAGGCGGCAGTTTCGCCGCCGCCGCAGAGAAACTGCATCTGACGCGCTCTGCGGTCAGCAAAATCGTATCGCGTCTCGAGGCTCGGCTTGGCGTGATGTTGTTTATGCGCACCACGCGCAGCCTGAGCCTGACGGATGAAGGGGCGCTGTACTATGAGCACTGCCGGCAGGCGTTGGCAAACGTTCAGGCGGCGGAAAACCAGCTCGACAGCGGCAAGATGCAGGTCAGCGGCCGGCTCAGAGTCTCGGTGCCGGTGCTGTTCGGCCATTTGTGCATTGCGCCCGTGTTGACGGCGCTGGCGAATGAACATCCCTTGCTGACGCTGGAAATTTCATTCAGCGACCGCAGGATCGATCTGATCGACGAGGGGTTCGATCTGGCGGTTCGCATTGGCGAGCTGGCGGACAGCGGCAGCCTGGTTGCCCGGCGCTTGGGCGAACACGGCATGCTGCTGTGCGCCTCGCCCGATTATCTGCAGCGCTGCGGCGAGCCGAGAACGGTAGAGACGTTAAGCCGACATCAGGCGGTGGGGTATCTGCACGCCGGCGCCGTGCTGCCCTGGCAGCTTCGCGGCGAAAACGGCGAGCTGCAGCCGTTCAGGCCACCGGCCAAGATGATGATGGATGACATGCAGGGGATTGTCGATGCGGTGTCCGCCGGCGCCGGTATTGCCTGGCTGCCAGAGTGGCTGGTGCGCGAGCGCTTGATGGCGGGGACGTTGGTGGAGATCATGCGCGGTGGGTCCAGCCTCAGTTTCCCGGTGAACGTCGTGTGGCCCTATATGCCTTACCAGCCGCTCAAGGTGCGGCTGGCGGTAGACAAACTGGTGGCGGAGCTGCCTGGCAGGCTGACGCGGTTCGCGTCGGCCTGAGCGTGTATGTGGTGGCAAGCGGTCCAAGGGACGCTTGCCGATGTCAGAGCGCGCGCTGTTGCGTTGATCGTGGCAGTGACGGCTGTGTTTTCCCTGTCAACAGGCAACTGAAAATAAGAACCCAAATGAACCCGTAAGAGTAATCGGGGTTGGCGGCGCAGGAGCCCAAAAATGCGGAGAAAAGCATAAATTTAAGCATGGAATGGGCTTCGTTGCCGGCGACGTTATATTGCGAACGAATAAGCTTGGATACGATAAAACCGACTAACAGTATCGTCCCCAATATTCCGAAGTTAGCAAGTAGGGACAGAGGCAGAGAAGATATTCTTGCGCTACCGATACCGACGCCCAAGCCAAAGGTATTATACATAATTTCAAGGGCATTGTAGTTGGAGGCGGAGCGCACGAGGTGAGAGATCGTTTGCGCTTTTTTATCCGCGTAATCGGTTATTTTCTCCAGGAAAAAGATAAATGTGAGCTTTGATACGATGACCAAAGCCAGAGAAAATAGAGCTTTCTGTATCAGGCTAAAACGCGTACTGAAAATGAATGTGCCGCACAGCGACGTAAGCAGGGTGAAATAGCCCGATGTAGAGCCGTTTTTAACCAAGAGCAGCACCATCAATAGGGCCACTAGCTTCAGTCGCAACCCCTTGGCAACCAAAAGAGGCACGATGGTTGCGCCAATAAAGATACCGGCGAATGACGGTTCACCGAAGGTACCGCTCAGTCTGGATTCAAAAATGGCATTGGCGTTATGCATGCTGTTATACATCAAAATCTGAATCGCATTCGCCAGCGGCCTGGCAAGGAGCCAAATCAGACAGTAAGCGGAGAAAACCAGCGTCGTGAAAATGATGGTTTTCAGTGCATATTCAGGCGTGATTTCACGCCGCTTGACGTAAATGACATACAGCGTTATCAGGTTCAGCGTGATTAGAATCAGTTGCTTGATGTTGTTATTGCCCCACACAAGCGAGATACCTTTTTTGGCGTAATTATTTTCAAAGCTATAAGCCGGTGAATAAACTCTTACCCCTTCAAATAGGTGGGTTAACGCATAGGTGAAGAACCAAAAAAGAACAATTATTACCAGCGATTGCAGAAATACCCGGTGTTTTAAGTTCCAGACGGATGTGCTGTTTTTTGAAGTGAAAAAAAACCGGGTTATTAAAACCAGCTCGATAAAGTAAAATATAGGTAGGCTATTACTCCCTGTGTTAATAATAGCGCTTGATTGAAAGATGGATGCGAGAATCAACAGGGCGAAAATGGTTCTGTGGTGTAGGAAAAAAGTGGCGAAAGCGAGAGCTAGCCAAACAAAACTTAATATATTCACATTATATTCCCTAAGTTACTTATCCTATATGGCATCGTCTGGCTTCAGATTAAAGTAGTTATAAAAAACCAGCGCATTTCCGCGCGCTATCATACAATAAGAAGGTGGGATGGTCTAGCTGCAAGGGTAGTATATTCATGGGGTTATAGAATTAGACTGCAAGTATATGCCATTCTTATAATTAACGAGCTAATTAAGTCGCGCGGGTTTTGCGTTTGGGATAGTGACGATTGGCCCTCGGAATTTGCCGTGGCAGCAGGAAACAGGCCACCGGTGCAATTAATTCAGCAATAAAATAAATAAATAAAATTAATTAAAAATCACCGAGGAGCAACGACCATTGCAATGCGTAATAAAGCAGCAACAAGAGACAGCTGGCAAGCACCAGCTTTTCACCAGCTTGCTTAAGCTTGGCTTTAACGTTGTTTCTTTGCCGCATTTTTACGTTCTCGCTTTAGACAGTCAGATAGAAAAGCAGTATAGCAAGCAAATTTTAGGCGTCGGTCAAAATAGGAAAATACTTAATGCTTTGGTGGAGAACCGAGCAGTGGGTTGTGCGGGATAAATAGCCAGCGGCAGGAAGAGAACAACCAGGAAAAGGTGCCAGCGGTCGCTGGCGGATACGTCAAGATAGGTTGCTCGGCACGCCCACATCATTGCGATGCCATCGTTTATCCGGGCTAAATTGCAGTGTTTGCCGCCATTGATTAGCCGGAACCGTAATGCTGTTCAAAGGCAGGTTCCATTATTCTCTGATGACCGCGAATGGCGGTAGGGGCGAAACCGAAGCGTTTGCGAAAACGTTCGGCGAAACGCGAGGCGCTTTCATAACCCACATGTTGCGCGATGGCGGAGATCGGCCAGTCGGTCGACTGCAGCAGGGCCAGCGCGCTGCTCATGCGCACGTCAATCATCAGGTTGCGCAACGCGGTGTTTTCCATCGACAGTTTGCGGCGCAACATCACTTCACTCATCGACAGGCTCTCCGCGACTTTGGCCGCCGTCCAAATGCTGTGCGGATCGGTCGCCAGGCAGCGGCGCACGCGCTGCGTCAGATCCTTGGCTTCGTTGTGAATAAAGCGAATGCCGAATTGGGCCAGCCACAACAGAATTTCCAGCATTTTGTGCCGCACGATGATGGTGGGAAAGCGTTGCCGCAGCGTCAGCGCCAGGCCGGTGGTTTCAAAACTGTGCTTTAGGGCGCAGGGCAGGTTGCGCAGCGCCAGGACGGCATCGAACGGCATCGGCGCCGGCGTTTCCTCGGCCGGAGGTTGGACGGTGAGCAACAGGGGATCGCAGGTTAGCAGCTGGCAACTGAATACGCCGTCTTCGGACGGGCCGTTAATAATGTCCACCGTTTGCCCGCCGTCGATAATCAACAGCTCGCCGGGATGAGCGACCACTTCGTGTTGTTGCCAGCGTACGCGCTTATGGCCTTGTTGTATCAGATACAGATGTGGTTGCTCAAAATAGACTGAAGGGAATAATAATTCAGTATACTGAATGATGTGCGCTGAGGCGCCAATTCCAGGACAGAGATTAATTGTACGTTCCATCGATATTCATTTCGCAGCCATTATCTGGGAATATCTTTACGCTTTGATCCGCGCTGGAGCAACATTTTTCCATGGGCCGTGAAACACAGCGGCGAGTTTTATCTATCAAAAATCAATTTCCTGCTGAACAGAAAACGTCCGTGTCGGGATGATGTTTATCCATTAAAGTGAGAGCCAGGCTCGAAGCGCGCATTTTACCAATTACCCATAAGCTGAATAATTCAAATGCCATAGATTAATATCCTAACGTAACCCGAGAGTAATAGCGCATAGTGCTATTTAATCCATTTTCGTCAGTATTGTCGATCTTATCGGACCTGTGGTTCCCCCAGCAACAGCGCACGATCATGAAACTGGCCGTAGGCATTGTTGACCACGTTCTGGCGCGTGGACTGTTCGATCAACATTTTCAGCTCATCCATACGCTGCTGTAACAGACGTTTGAGTTCGGTTTCGTTGTCGAGGATCTGTTGCAGCTTATTGCGCAACATCTCCTGCAGCGCCATGGACGGGCCGGCTTGCCCGGTAAAGGCGGCGGTTTTTTCCACCGCCGTCACGTAAGCGAATTCGAGCTCGACGAGCTCCTCCCAGCGCCCGGTTTGCGCCAGCGCGATCATCTGGCTGCTCAGGCTGTAAATTTGTTGATAAGCGGCTAACAGCTGCTGTTGACGTTCCATTACACGGCGTCCTGCGAAGGTTGGTAGTTAGGGCCGATCTGGCGCCAGGCGTCGGCGATGTTTTCCAGCAGTTTAACCACTTCGGCGATCGCCGCTTCGTCGTTGTGCAGATTGGCCTGCATCAGCCGACGCTTCATGTAGTCGTACAATGCCGCCAGATTTTCGGCGATCTCGCCGCCCTGTTGAGGGTCGAGGCCGCTTTTCAGGCCGTTGTCGATGATATTGATGGCTTTGGACAGCGCCATGCCTTTGCCGGCGATATCGCCCTGGTTCATCAGGATGCGTGCGCGAAGCAGGGCGCTGAGCGCCCCGTCGAACAACATCACGATTAACTGGTGCGGGCTGGCGCTCATGGCGCCGCTTTCCAGACTGACCTGTGCATAGGCCTGAGTGCCGCTACGGTTATACATGCTGTTTTCTTTACCTTGTTAAAGGGTTACTTGAACTGTTGAGCCAAATAGTTACTGGTGCCGTTCATTTTCGACATCATGGTATCCAGCTGAACGAACTGTTGTTTATAACGATCGATAGTGTTCTGAATGCTGGCGGTGACCGTCGTGATCTGGCTGTTCAGGCGATCGAGGTTGGTGTTGATGCTTTTGGTCGAGTTTTCGATGATGCCGCCGGATTTGATGTAGCTCTGGATCTCGTTGTGGATCTCGGTGGCCATGCCGGTGTCTTTGCCGTTACCGACGAAGAAGTTGCTGACTTGATCCGGCTTCTCATCCATCGCTTTCTTCAGCTTGGCGCTGTCGATTTCCAACTTGCCGGTTTTGGTGTTGGTGGAAATGCCGAGGTTGCCCAGGCCTTTCAACTCCGGGTTGTCCTGGGCTGCGCTCAGCGCGCTTTTGATCGACGACTGAACGCCGCGCAGGGTGTTGTCGCCCAGCAGCGGACCGTTGCTGGGATTTGGCGCTTCGCCGGTTTTAACCGGGGTGAACTTGGACAATGCGTTGAAGGTGTCCAGCAGGGAGTTATAGCTGTCGACCCACTCTTTGATCTTGTCGGTGGTGCCGGCGGTGTTGGTGCTGATTACCAGATGCTGCGGTTCATCGGTTTTGGTTTTGGTTTTCAAATCGATGGTGACGCCCTGCAGGGCATCGCTGATCGAGTTGGTGCTGCGTTTGATAGCGGTGCCGTTCACCATCAGCTCCGCATCCTGCGGCGCGACCGTCTGCTTCATGGCGGTGGAGGTGCCGCGCGTGGCGTTGTAGTTCAGGATATCGCCCAGTTTGTCGTCATTGTCGACCTGGAGGGAAATCTTGTTGTTTTCGCCGGTGGTGGAGGAACTGACCGCCAATTGATAATCGTTGTCGCCAACGCGCATGATGCTGGCGGTGACGCCGGCTTTGGCGCCGTTGATGGCGTCACGCAGCTCAACCAGTGAGGTTTGATCGTCGCTGAGCGGGATTTTGGTTTCTTTCGGCGGGTTGCCGGCGGTGATGGTCAGGGAGCGGTCGGTGACGCCTTCAGCGCCTAATTTAGCGCCTTGATCGCTGACTTTCGCCTGCGTGGTCAGCGTTTGCGCCTGCGCCAGGTTTTTCACTTCCACCACGTAGTTGCCCGGCACCGCCTTGGCGTTGGTGGTGATCTTGAAGGCGTCGTGTTCGGTGGCGGTGGTGGCCTTGAAGAAATCTTCTTTCGCCATCTCTTTGCTGAGATTGTCGAATTTTTCCAGCGCGCCTTTCAACGTGCCGTAACCGGTCAGCTGGGCGTTGTAGCTGGATTGCTTGGTGGTGTAAGGGGTCAGACGCTGTTGTTCCGCTTTGGTCAGCTTATCCAGCAAGCCATTGAGGTCAAGCCCTGAGCCGAGACCTAATGAACTGATCGTTGCCATGAGTAATTCTCCTTGATGATGACTTTATTCGCTTTACGCGTTATCGGCCCAGTGGTGAAAAAGTTTACCGAAAAAAACAAAAAAACGATGGCGCAATAGAGGAGGGAAAAACCGCGTTATTTCCGCCATTGCAGCGGGCGCAAAAAATTTTAAAAAATTGCTAAAGGTTGTTAGGGGAGGGCCGATACCTGAGGGGACGGTGGTTGACGCCGTGGGCAAACAAGCCCGAACCTTTTAACCGTGTTGCGAAGAACGCAACTGACTCGTAAGGAAAGCAAACAATGGCACAAGTAATCAACACTAACAGCCTGTCTCTGATGGCGCAGAACAACCTGAACAAATCTCAGTCTTCTCTGGGCACTGCGATTGAGCGTCTGTCTTCCGGTCTGCGTATCAACAGCGCGAAAGACGATGCTGCGGGTCAGGCGATCTCCAACCGTTTCACCGCTAACATCAAAGGCCTGACTCAGGCTTCCCGCAACGCCAACGACGGTATCTCTCTGGCGCAGACCACTGAAGGCGCACTGAACGAAGTTAACGACAACCTGCAGAACATCCGTCGTCTGACCGTACAGGCGCAGAACGGTTCTAACTCCACCAGCGACCTGAACTCCATCCAGGACGAAATCACTCAGCGCCTGAAAGAGATCAACCGTATCTCCGAACAAACTGACTTCAACGGCGTGAAAGTGCTGAGCAGCGATCAGAAACTGACCATTCAGGTTGGCGCTAACGACGGTGAAACCATCGATATCGACCTGAAAAAAATCGACGCTAAGCAACTGGGTCTGGAAAAATTTGATGTAACTGCAAAACCAGTGGCTATCGCTGACGGCGCTACAATCAATAACGGTACTAAAGACATCACTTACGATTCTAAAACATCGGGTCTGAAAGATGGCGAAGCTTTAGTAACTGCCAAAGATAAAGACGGCAAGGAAGCTTTCTATGTCCAAACCACCGCTTCAGATGGTGCTAAAACTTATAAAGCCGCAACCATCGCTGATGATGGTAAAGTGACTGCTGGTGCAGATGCCGATCTGAAACAAACGCCACTGGACACTCTGGACAAAGCGCTGGCACAGGTTGACGGCCTGCGTTCTTCCCTGGGTGCGGTACAGAACCGTTTCGATTCTGTTATCAACAACCTGAACAGCACCGTGAACAACCTGTCCGCTTCTCAGTCCCGTATCCAGGATGCTGACTACGCGACCGAAGTGTCCAACATGAGCCGTGCCAACATCCTGCAACAGGCTGGCACCTCTGTTCTGGCACAGGCTAACCAGTCTACTCAGAACGTTCTGTCCCTGCTGCGTTAATCGTCTCTCCCGATTAACTGTCGCAAAGAAACCCCGCTTCGGCGGGGTTTTTTTATGCTCGCGCACCGCGCGGTTATTACATGGCGCAAATAAAGCCCGTTTTGTGCGACTGTTCTGCCGATTGGCATTTCGCCCCCTACGCATAATAGCGCTGACTCTCTTATCCGCAGGTTTAAGACATAGTGAGCGATCTGTATACCGCCGAAGGCGTGATGGACAAAAATTCTCTCTGGTTGCGCTACGTGCCGTTAGTGCGCCACGAGGCGTTGCGCCTGCAGGTCAGGCTGCCCGCCAGCGTGGAGCTTGACGACCTGCTGCAGGCCGGGGGAATCGGGCTATTAAACGCCGTTGAGCGTTATGACGCCCTACAGGGAACCGCCTTTACCACCTATGCGGTGCAGCGCATTCGCGGCGCGATGCTCGACGAGTTGCGCAGCCGCGACTGGGTGCCGCGCAGCGTGCGGCGCCACGCGCGCGAGGTCGCGCAGGTGATGCGGCAACTGGAACAGCGTTACGGCCGCCCGGCGAGCGAAACGGAAGTGGCGCAGACGCTGAACATCTCGCTGGATGAGTACCGTCAAATTCTGTTGGACACCAATAACAGCCAGCTTTTCTCCTACGACGAATGGCGCGAGGAGCATGGCGAGAGCGCGGAACCGATGCTGGAAGGGCATGAGGAGGCCAACCCGCTGCATCACCTGTTGGAAGGCAGCCTGCGCCAGCGGGTGATCGACGCCATCGAGGCGTTGCCGGAGCGCGAAAAAATGGTGCTGACGCTGTATTACCAGGAAGAGTTGAATCTCAAAGAGATCGGCGCCGTGCTGGACGTCGGGGAATCCCGCGTCAGCCAACTGCACAGTCAGGCGATCAAACGGCTGCGTGCGCGGCTGGCGAACGATACCTGACGGCGGAGCGCCGCCCCCAACTCGATGACTCATGCGACAATCGGACTGCCCCTTATGCCAGGAATACTGTTGAAGAAACGGCCGCTTAGCCGTTACCTGAAAGATTACAAGCACAGCCAGACCCATTGCTCCCAGTGCGGCAAACTGTTGGACCGCATGGCGCTGGTGTTTCGCGGCAAGATAATCAATAAAGAAGCCATCGCGCGCATGGATCAGCCGATCGACGATGCGGTCTGGCAAAACGTGCAGCACGAACTGACCGCGCTGTGCCGCTTTTGCAGTGAGATTTCCTGCAACAGCCACCCGAGTTATTTCGACATTATGGCGTTCAAGCAGTATCTGTTCGAACAGACCGAGATGAGCCACAGCACCATTCGCGAGTACGTGGTGCGGTTGCGCCGGCTGGATGAAATGCTGGTGGCGCGGAATTACCCGGCGGACAAATTCGCCAACAGCGCCAGTCATCAGCGCATCATCGACGATCTGCCTACCGCGGCGCACAACAACTACCGCATTGCGCTGCGCAAGTACGATCAGTATCTCGCCTGGCAGCGCAGCTACTGAGATTTTCCCCGGCCGCTGGGCCGGGGTCTGCCGTATCCCCCCGTGATAAAGGATGATTATTCAGTTCACATCTGCTAAATCTATCGGTTATCAGATGTTGATATTCGATTCCCTGGGGGGAAGTAGTGAACCTGCAACAACAACTGGCGCAATTTCCGCGTCTGGATCTGGTTGGCGTCGCCACACCGCTGGAAAAACTGTCCCGTCTCTCCGATTACCTCGGCCGTGAAATTTACCTTAAACGTGACGATGTCACGCCTATGGCGATGGGCGGCAACAAGCTGAGAAAGCTTGAGTTTTTGGCCGCCGATGCGCTGCGACAAGGCGCCGATACGCTGGTCACCGCCGGCGCCATTCAATCCAACCACGTGCGCCAGACGGCGGCGGTGGCGGCGAAACTGGGCCTGCACTGCGTCGCGCTGCTGGAAAACCCCATCGATACCCGTGCGGAAAACTACCTGACCAACGGCAACCGCCTGTTGCTCGGCCTGTTCAACGCCGAGGTGGTGATGTGCGAAGCGCTGCACGATCCGCAGCAGCAACTGGCGGAACTGGCGACGCGCCTCGAGGCGCAGGGCTTCCGGCCTTACGTGGTGCCGGTGGGCGGCTCCAATGCCCTGGGCGCGCTGGGATACGTGCAGTGCGCATTGGAAATCGCCGAACAGAGCCGGCGCAGCAACGTGGCGTTCAGTTCGGTGGTGGTGGCGTCCGGCAGCGCCGGCACTCACGCTGGGCTGGCGGTGGGGCTGCAACAGCTGCTGCCGGAAACCGAGCTGATTGGCGTGACGGTCTCGCGCACCGTGATCGATCAACTGCCGAAGGTGGAGCAGATCCAGAAAGCCCTGGCCTGTTCGCTGAATATCGACGAACTGGCGCCGATCGCGCTGTGGGACGATTATTTCGCGCCGCAGTACGGCATGCCGAACGAAGAGGGCATGGCGGCGGTGCAGCTGCTGGCGCAGCAGGAGGGCGTGTTGCTGGATCCGGTATACACCGGCAAAGCGATGGCCGGTTTGATCGACGGCATTGCCCAGCGGCGTTTCCGCGACGAAGGGCCCATCCTGTTCGTTCACACCGGCGGTGCGCCGGCGCTGTTCGCCTACCATCCGCAGGTGTAAATACCGCTTGTTATTCCATTTTGAACTATATTTATAAGGTTATATTCCTTTATGCGGGCGGTTGCACTGTTAAAGTGCTGATATCAAAAAAGATAAACAACATACAGGGGTGTTTATGATGTTTGCAAAAGTTCGTCGCCAATGGTTGTTGGGCGTGGTGGGCGTTGCGTTGGCCGCCGGTTTGACGACTCAAACCTACGCCGCCGACAATCTGCTGCAGCAGGTGAAGCAGCGCGGCACGCTGATCGTCGGGCTGGAAGGCACCTATCCGCCGTTCAGTTTCCAGGGGGAAGACGGTAAATTGACCGGTTTCGAAGTGGATTTCGCCAACGCGCTGGCGGAACATCTGGGCGTGAAAGCCAAGCTGAACCCGACCAAGTGGGACGGTATGCTGGCTTCGCTGGATTCGAAGCGCATCGACGTGGTCATCAATCAGGTGACGCTCTCCGATGAGCGCAAGAAGAAATATGACTTCTCCACCCCTTACACCGTTTCCGGTATTCAGGCGCTGGTGAAAAAAGGCAACGAAGGCACCATTACCAAGCCGGAAGACCTGAAGGGCAAAAAGGTCGGCGTTGGCCTGGGCACCAACTATGAGCAATGGCTGCGCGAGAATGTGCAGGGCGTGGACGTGCGTACCTACGACGACGACCCGACAAAGTATCAGGATCTGCGCGTCGGCCGCATCAATGCCATCCTGGTGGATCGCCTGGCGGCGTTGGATCTGGTGAAGAAAACCGGCGATACGCTGGCGGTGGCCGGCCCGGCATTCTCCCGCCAGGAGTCCGGTGTGGCGCTGCGCAAAAATAACCCAGAACTGCTGGCCGCGATTGACCAGGCGATCGCCGAGATGCAAAAAGACGGCACGCTGGCGAAGATCTCCGAAAAATGGTTTGGCGCGGACGTAACTAAATAATGCACGAAAGTATTCAACTGGCGCTGGATTCAGCGCCATTTTTATTGAAGGGCGCCATACTGACGCTGCAGCTTAGCCTGGGCGGTATGGCGCTAGGCTTGTTGCTCGGTTTTCTGTTGGCGCTGATGCGCCTTTCGCCGCTGTGGCCGCTGTCGTGGCTGTCGCGCATTTACGTGTCGCTGTTCCGCGGCACGCCGTTGATCGCCCAGCTGTTTATGATCTACTACGGTCTGCCGCAGTTCGGCGTTGAATTCGATCCCTTCCCGGCGGCGCTGATTGGCCTGTCGCTCAATACCGCCGCCTACACCTCAGAAACGCTGCGCGCGGCGATTTCGTCGATCGACAAAGGGCAGTGGGAAGCCGCCGCCAGCATCGGCATGACCCGTTGGCAAACCCTGCGCCGGGTGATCCTGCCGCAGGCGGCGCGCACCGCCTTGCCGCCGCTGGGCAACAGTTTTATCGGCCTGGTGAAGGACACCTCGCTGGCCGCCACCATTCAGGTGCCGGAACTGTTCCGCCAGGCGCAGCTCATCACCTCGCGCACGCTGGAAGTGTTCACCATGTACCTGGCGGCATCGCTGATTTACTGGGTGATGGCGACCCTGCTTTCCGCACTGCAAAACCGTCTGGAAGCCCACGTTAATCGCCAGGATCAGGAGTAACGCATGAGTGCCATTGAAGTTAAGCAATTGACCAAGCAGTTCAAAGGTCAGACGGTGCTGCATGGGATCGATCTGGCGGTGGACGCCGGTGAAGTGGTGGCGATCATCGGCCCGAGCGGTTCCGGGAAAACCACCTTGTTGCGCTGCATCAACCTGCTGGAGGAGCCGGATTCCGGCACCATTCGCGTTGGCGATATCCTGATCGACGGCAGCAAGCCGCTGAGCAAACAGAAAAGTCAGGTGCGCGCGCTGCGCCAGCAGGTCGGTTTCGTGTTCCAGAACTTCAACCTGTTTCCGCACCGTTCGGTGCTGGAAAACATCATCGAAGGGCCGGTTATCGTTAAAGGCGAGGCGAAAGCCAGCGCCGAACAGCGCGCTCGTGCGTTGCTGGCCAAGGTGGGGCTGAGCGGCAAAGAGGCGGCTTATCCGCGTCGGCTGTCCGGCGGGCAGCAGCAGCGGGTGGCGATCGCGCGCGCGCTGGCGATGCAGCCGGAGGTGATTTTGTTCGATGAGCCGACGTCGGCGCTCGATCCCGAGCTGGTGGGGGAAGTGCTCAATACCATGCGTTCACTGGCGGAAGAGAAACGCACCATGGTGATCGTCACCCATGAGATGAGCTTCGCTCGCGACGTGGCCGATCGGGTTATCTTTATGGATCACGGCCGCATCGTCGAACAGGGCCCGGCCAAAGCGCTGTTCGCCAATCCGCAGCATCAGCGTACCCAGCAATTCCTCGATAAGTTCCGGAATCAATAAGGCGTCGGGGGCGTTTCCCCCGACCGCATTCACTGCGCTTTCAACAATTCATTGCGCGCGGCGGCGGCGAGAAATCCGCTGCGGCTGCCGTATCCCGGATATTACCGAACCCGAAAGTCAATACGTCTCGTAGCGCTCTGACGCGGCTTTCAAGCAGAGTAATCCGTCTATGTTGTTATCGTCCATGAGCGACGCCCCACCCTGTAAGGATAATAAGGCGCTAACGGCCGATCGGCCTGCGGACAATAAAAAACCCTGCACTCGTGCAGGGTTTGCGTAGCGGTAAGCCCATCAGGCTGCAACGCGTGCAGCCTTGAGGATGCGTTAACCGATGGTCATCAGGCTGGCGTTACCGCCGGCGGCGGCGGTGTTGACGCTCAGCGAACGTTCGATCAGCAGGCGTTCCAACAGAATGTTGGTTTCACCGTGGGCGAAGCCCTGCACCGAGACGATGGCGCCGCCGCGCTGCGCGATCTGCTCGCACAGGGTGCGCAACTGGTCGGCATCACCGTGGTAGATGGCGGCGTCGAACTCGACCTTGTCCTGCTGCCAGTCTTTGCTGAAGGCGATGCGCGCCTGCACATCGTTCGGCAAGCGGCGGAACAGATTGCGTTGCAGTTCCGCTTCCGGCCACAGCGCGCAGCTGCCAACCGCCAGCACGGCGGCCAGCTGGATCAGCGCGTCGGTTTCGTTATCCGCCAGGCACAGCACGCGTTCACGCGGCAGCAGGGCATAGGTGTTGCGCTCGCCGGTCGGGCCCGGCAGCGGACGTACGGTGCCGCCCTGGCCCAGTTCCGCATAACGTTGCGCCAATGCCGCCAGTTCGCCGTGCTGGCTGGTGACCGCCCACTTCTCCAGCGATTGCAACGCGCCCAGCAGCTGCGGCCGCGCGGTGGCTTCCATCGGGCGCTCTTCGTCCTGGCGGTGCAGCGTACGTTGCAGCGCGTCGTCCGGACGGTTGGCCAGCAGACGGTACAGGTACAGCGGGCCGCCGGCTTTCGGGCCGGTGCCCGACAGGCCTTCGCCGCCGAACGGCTGCACGCCGACCACTGCGCCGACCATGTTGCGGTTGACGTACAGGTTGCCGACCTTGGCGCGTTCGGTCACCCGGGCGATGGTTTCATCGATACGGGTGTGAATGCCCAGCGTCAGGCCGTAACCGGCGGCGTTGATCTGATCGACCAGCGCGTCCAGATTGTTGCGCTGGAAGCGCACCACGTGCAGCACCGGCCCGAAGATCTCTTTCTGCAGCTCGTCGAAGCTGTCGAGCTCGATCAGCGTCGGCTTGATGAAGGTGCCGCGCGCCCACTCTTTTTCATCCTGCGCGCTGCCTTTGGCGGCCTGGTACACCTTGCGGCCTTTGGCGCGCATTGCCTGGATGTGGCGTTCGATGCCGGTTTTGGCTTCGGCGTCGATCACCGGGCCCACGTCGGTGGACAGGCGCTCCGGGTTGCCCATGCGGCATTCGGCCATCGCGCCGCGCAGCATTTGCAGCGTGTGCTCGGCCACGTCTTCCTGAATGCACAGGATACGCAGCGCGGAGCAACGCTGCCCGGCGCTGTCGAAGGCGGAAGCCACCACATCGGTCACCACCTGTTCGGTCAGGGCGGAAGAGTCGACGATCATGGCGTTCAGGCCGCCGGTTTCGGCGATCAGCGGCGTCGGCCGGCCTTGCGGATCGAGACGACCGGCGATGCTGCGCTGCAGAATGCCGGCGACGTCGGTGGAGCCGGTGAACATCACGCCGCGGACGCGGGCGTCGTTGACCAGCGTCGAGCCGACGGTTTCACCCTGGCCCGGCAGCAGCTGCAGCACGCCTTGCGGAATGCCGGCCTCCAGCAGGATGCGCACCGCCTGCGCGGCCACCAGCGGCGTTTGCTCGGCCGGTTTGGCCAGCACGCTGTTGCCCGCCGCCAGCGCGGCGGCGATTTGGCCGGTGAAGATCGCCAGCGGGAAGTTCCACGGGCTGATGCAGACCACCGGGCCCAGCGGGCGGTGGCTGTCGTTGGCGAAGTCGTCGCGCACCTGGCCGGCGTAGTAGTGCAGGAAGTCGACCGCTTCACGCACTTCGGCGATGGCGTTGTTGAAGGTTTTACCCGCTTCACGCACCAGAATGCCCAGCAGGCTTTGCAGCTGGCTTTCCATCAGTTCGGCGGCGCGTTCGAGGATCGCGGCGCGTTCCGTCGGCGGCGTAGCGAACCAAATTGGGCCGGCGGCCGCGGCGGCGTCGAGCGCGCGGCTGACTTCGCCTTCGGTGGCTTCACGCACGTAGCCGACCACATCGCCCGGCTCGGCCGGGTTGATCACCGGCTGCTCCACGCCCTGATCCAATTCGGCGTCGATAATCGGTTCCGCGCGCCACGGATGGCTGGCGCTGGTGAGCAGGGCGCTGGAGAGCGAGGCCAGACGCTGTTCGTTGGACAGATCCAGACCGCTGGAGTTAACGCGTTTCTCGCCGTACAGCTCGCGCGGCAGCGGGATGCGCGGATGCGGCAGGCCAATCTGGCCTTCGTTGGCCGCCAGCGCTTCCACGGCGCTGACCGGATCGGCCACCAGTTCGTCGAGCGGCAGGGTGGCGTCGGCGATGCGGTTGACGAACGAGGTGTTGGCGCCGTTTTCCAGCAGGCGGCGCACCAGGTAAGCCAGCAGCGTTTCATGGGTGCCGACCGGTGCGTAGATGCGGCAAGGGCGGTTCAGTTTGCCGTCGGCCACTTTACCCACCACCTGTTCGTACAACGGCTCACCCATGCCGTGCAGGCACTGGAATTCATACTGGCCAGGGTAGTAGTTGTTGCCGGCCAGGTGATAGATGGCGCTCAGGGTATGGGCGTTGTGGGTCGCGAACTGCGGATAGATCAGGTTCGGCACCGACAGCAGTTTGCGGGCGCAGGCCAGGTAGGAAACGTCGGTGTACACCTTGCGGGTGTAAACCGGATAACCTTCCAGGCCGTCCATCTGGGCGCGTTTGATTTCGCTGTCCCAGTAGGCGCCTTTCACCAGACGGATCATCAGGCGGCGGCGGCTGCGTTGCGCCATGTCGATCACCGCGTCGATGGCGAACGGGCAACGTTTCTGATAGGCCTGGATCACGAAGCCGATGCCGTTCCAGCCGGCCAACTGCGGCTCGAAGCACAGCTTCTCCAGCAGATCGAGCGAGATTTCCAGGCGGTCGGCCTCTTCGGCGTCGATGTTGATGCCGATATCATACTGGCGTGCTTGCAGGGTCAGCGACAGCAGGCGCGGATAAAGCTCTTCCATCACGCGTTCGTACTGCGCGCGGCTGTAGCGCGGGTGCAGGGCGGACAGCTTGATGGAGATGCCGGGGCCTTCATAGATGCCGCGGCCGTTGGAGGCTTTGCCGATGGCGTGGATCGCCTGCTGGTAGGAAACCAGGTAGGCCTGCGCGTCGGCTTCGGTCAGGGCGGCTTCGCCCAGCATGTCGTAGGAATAGCGGAACCCTTTTTCTTCCAGCTTGCGCGCGTTGGCCAGCGCTTCGGCGATGGTTTCGCCGGTCACGAACTGCTCACCCATCAGGCGCATCGCCATGTCCACGCCTTTGCGGATCAGCGGTTCGCCGCTCTTGCTGATAATGCGGTTCAGCGAACGGGACAGATTGGCTTCGTTATGCGTGGACACCAGCTTGCCGGTAAACAGCAGACCCCAGGTCGCGGCGTTGACGAACAGCGACGGGCTGCGCCCCAGGTGCGAATGCCAGTTGCCGTTGCTGATCTTGTCGCGGATCAGGGCATCGCGGGTCGGTTTGTCCGGAATGCGCAGCAGCGCTTCCGCCAGGCACATCAGCGCCACGCCTTCCTGCGAGGAGAGGGAGAACTCTTGCAGCAGGCCTTGCACCATGCCGGCGCGGCCGTTTGCACTTTTTTGGTTACGCAATTTCTCGGCGATGCCATAGGCCATTTTGTGAGTGGCCTGCGCAAGATCGGCGGGTAATCGCGCCTGTTCGAGCAACATCGGCACCGCTTCGGTCTCTGGGCGGCGATAGGCGGCGGTGATGGCGGCGCGGGTCACCGACTGAGGCAGAATTTGTTCGGCGAAATCGAGGAATGGCTGGTGTGACTCTTCCTGCGCTTGCGGCATAATGTCGTCCGCTTCAGGCTGGCCCGCTGCGGCCAGCGCTGGAATTTCAGGAATATCGGTACCGCTCTCGAGACGCTCGAGGTAATTAAAGATGGCCTGCTTGATGAGCCAGTGCGGCGTGCGATCGATGCGCTGCGCGGCGCTCTTGATCCGGTCGCGTGTTGCCTCGTCGAGTTTCACGCCCATTGTGGTAGTGCCCATGCCTGTCCAACTCCTGTGTTTAGAACCTATCCCATCAGGCTAGACAAACAGCAGGCCGGAAAGCCTGTTGGGATAGGTTCGTGAGATGTGTGGGTTAAGAATGCAGACAATATCCTGCATGTTGCAACTTTGTGCAACCTTGTTAAATCAGGCTGATGAGCGAAGTGTGAGTTTCATCGATTTTTTAACACGGGCAGTTGGCATGAATGTTGCGTTATTGAGCGAATGCGGCGGGGTTTATGATGCCGCAGGCGCTTTACCTTGCGGTATATAAGGGTAATAGCAAGGTGCAACTCATTTTGCTTGTCGTGAGTGCAACCTTTGAGCCCGGTAAATGTGACGCAGGGTAAACTTTGTGTAACTTTGTTGTTAAATATCTTGTTGGTTGATGAAAGGCTCATCTAGGATAACCGACGGTCAACAATTACGGGCAGAAACTATTTTACCTGCACTCGCTAGCAGGCTGCGCCACGTTCCGGCGCGGCGGCCAGTGAAATGCATTGCGCGTGGGTTTACCGGCGCCGGCATGGCCGGAGCGAAACGCGAATAATAATGAAAGTGGAGAATTAAATGACAATGAGCACACCTATGCTGGTGACCTTCCTGGTGTACATTTTCGGGATGGTGCTGATCGGCCTGCTTGCCTACCGGGCAACCAATAACTTTGATGACTATATTCTCGGCGGCCGCAGTTTGGGCAGCGTGGTGACCGCGCTGTCCGCCGGCGCTTCCGACATGAGCGGCTGGTTGCTGATGGGCCTTCCGGGCGCCATCTTCCTCTCCGGCATCTCTGAAAGCTGGATCGCCATCGGCCTGACCATCGGCGCTTACCTGAACTGGAAGCTGGTGGCAGGAAGGCTGCGCGTGCATACCGAAGCCAACAATAACGCCCTGACGCTGCCGGACTATTTCACCAGCCGTTTTGAAGACAACAGCAAGCTGCTGCGGGTGATCTCGGCCATCGTCATTCTGGTGTTCTTCACCATTTACTGCGCCTCCGGCATCGTGGCCGGCGCGCGCCTGTTCGAAAGCACCTTCGGCATGAGCTACGAAACCGCCCGGTGGGCCGGCGCCGCGGCGACCATCCTGTATACCTTTATCGGCGGTTTCCTGGCGGTGAGCTGGACCGACACCGTACAGGCCAGCCTGATGATTTTCGCGCTGATCCTGACGCCGGTGATCGTGATCTTCGCCGTCGGCGGCATCGATACGTCGATGCTGGTGATCCAGGCGAAGAACCCGGCCAACCTCGATATGCTGAAGGGGCTGAACTTCGTCGCCATCCTGTCGCTGCTGGGTTGGGGCCTGGGCTACTTCGGCCAGCCGCACATCCTGGCGCGCTTCATGGCGGCGGATTCTCACCGCACCATCCGCAGCGCGCGCCGCATCAGCATGACCTGGATGATCCTGTGTCTGGCCGGGACCATCGCCGTCGGTTTCTTCGGCATCGCTTACTTCGCCAATAACCCGGATCAGGCCGGCAACGTGTCGCAGAACGGCGAACGCGTGTTCATCGAACTGGCGATGTTGCTGTTCAACCCATGGGTGGCGGGCGTGCTGCTGTCGGCGATTCTGGCGGCGGTCATGAGCACCCTGAGCTGCCAACTGCTGGTGTGCTCCAGCGCGATCACCGAAGACCTGTACAAGGCGTTCCTGCGCAAGGGCGCCAGCCAGCGTGAGCTGGTGTGGGTCGGCCGCGTGATGGTGCTGGTGGTGGCGTTGATCGCCATCGCCTTGGCGGCCAACCCGGAGAACCGCGTACTGGGCCTGGTGAGCTATGCCTGGGCCGGTTTCGGCGCCGCCTTCGGCCCGGTTGTGCTGATCTCGGTAATGTGGTCGCGCATGACCCGCAACGGCGCGTTGGCCGGTATGCTGGTCGGTGCGGTGACGGTGATCGTCTGGAAACAGTACGAATGGTTGGGCCTGTACGAAATCATCCCTGGCTTCATCCTGGGTTGCCTGGCTATCGTGGTGGTGAGCCTGATGGGCCGCCAGCCATCCTCAACCATGACCGAACGTTTCGATCAGGCGGAAGCCGAATACAAAACGGTATAACGCCGTTCGATGTCAGTCGGCAAGGGGCGCGCAGAGCGCCCCTTCTTTTTGCCTGTTTGCCCGTCATTCGGCTGTAACACCTGGCGACATTTGATTAGAAAAAATCACGCTTGCGCCTCTTGTATTTCTTTTTGCCAGAATGATAATCACTCTCGTTGTATTTTACGTTTCTTTACATACTCGCCGCGGCTCATTTCGAGCCGGTTTGCTCTGCCGCCGCGGTCTTTTCAGGGGTGATTAGTTATGTTCGTTCCCTTTCTTATCATGTTCCGTGAGGGGTTGGAGGCCGCGCTGATCGTCAGCCTGATCGCCAGCTACCTGAAGCGCACGCAGCGCAGCCAATGGCTGGGCGCGGTGTGGATCGGCGTAATTGTCGCTGCGGCGCTGTGTCTGGCGCTCGGCATCTTCATCAATGAAACCACCGGCGAGTTCCCGCAGAAGCAGCAGGAGCTGTTCGAAGGCATCGTGGCGGTGGTGGCGGTGCTGATCCTCACCTATATGGTGTTCTGGATGCGTAAGGTGTCCAAATCGGTCAAGGTGCATCTGGAAGGGGCTATCGATCAGGCGCTCAGCGCCGGTAAAGGGCAGGGATGGGCGCTGGTGGCGATGGTGTTCTTCGCCGTGGCGCGCGAAGGGCTGGAGTCGGTGTTCTTCCTGCTGGCGGCGTTTCAGCAAGACGTGGGCGCCGCGGCGCCGATCGGCGCGGTGCTCGGCCTGGTGGCCGCCATCGTGCTGGGCATGATGATTTACTGGGGCGGGGTGAAGTTGCACCTGGCCAAATTCTTCAAATGGACCAGCCTGTTCATTCTGTTCGTCGCCGCCGGCCTGGCCGCCGGGGCGATCCGCGCCTTCCACGAAGCCGGTCTATGGAACCACTTCCAGGACATCGCCTTCGATTTCAGCAGCACCCTGTCGACCCATTCGCTGTTCGGCACCCTGCTGGAAGGCATTCTCGGTTACCAGGAAGCGCCGACGGTCAGCGAAGTGGCGGTCTACTTCCTGTATCTGATCCCGGCGCTGATTTTCTTTTTCCTGCCGCAGCGCGCGGAGCCGGCAGCGGCCCCGGCGCAACGTAAAATCAATCATTAATGTTTAATAGGGAATCTCGTATGTCTACTCCGTTATTTCGCCGCAAGGCGTTGCACGCAGCATTACTGGCTATCCCGGCGTTTGCGCTGAGCCTCGACGCCTTGGCGGCGGACGTGCCGCAGGTCAAGGTTACGGTTAACGACAAGCAGTGCGAACCGATGCAGCTGACGGTCCCGGCCGGCAAGACGCAGTTTGTGGTGCACAACACCAGCCAGAAAAACGTCGAATGGGAAATCCTGAAAGGGGTGATGGTGGTGGAAGAGCGCGAGAACATCGCGCCGGGCTTTACTCAGAAAATGACCGCCACGCTGGAAGCGGGCGAATATGACATGACCTGCGGGCTGCTGAGCAATCCGAAAGGCAAACTGATCGTCACCGCAGCGGCCAACGGCGCCACCGACGGCAAGCCGAACGCGCTGGACTTGGTTGGCCCGATCGCCGAATACAAGGTTTACGTCACCAAAGAAGTCGATGGGTTGGTGAAACAGACCAAGCTGTTTACCGACGCGGTGAAGGCCGGCAACGTGGAGCAGGCGCGCAAGCTGTATGCGCCGACCCGCCAGCACTATGAGCGCATCGAGCCGATCGCCGAGCTGTTCTCCGATCTGGACGGCAGCATCGACGCCCGCGAAGACGACTACGAGAAGAAAGCGGCGGACCCGAACTTCACCGGCTTCCACCGTCTGGAGAAGGCGCTGTTTGCCGACAACTCGACCAAAGACATGGGCAAATATGCCGATCGTCTGTATCACGACACCGTTGAGCTGCAAAAACGCGTGAGTGAACTGACCTTCCCGCCGAGCAAGGTGGTGGGCGGCGCAGCCGGGCTGATCGAAGAAGTGGCGGCCAGCAAGATCAGCGGTGAAGAAGACCGTTACAGCCGCACCGATTTGTGGGACTTCCAGGCCAACGTCGACGGCGCGCAAAAGATAATCAATCTGCTGCGCCCGCTGCTGGTTAAGGCCAATAAGCCGCTGCTGGACAAGATCGACGCCAACTTCAAAACCGTGGACACCATTTTGGCGAAGTACCAAACCAAAGAGGGTTATGAGTCCTATGAGAAGCTGACCGATGCCGATCGCAATGCGTTGAAAGGGCCGATCACCACGCTGGCGGAAGATCTTTCCCAGCTGCGCGGCGTATTGGGTCTGGACTGAGGCATACGGTTATGAGCAACAAGGCAGGCCCGCATAACGGGCCGCATCCGCAATCGCAGGGGGCGGCATCGCCTTCGCGACGCCGTTTGCTGCAAGGGCTGGGGCTGGGCGCGCTGGCGCTGGGCGGCAGCCGCCTGGCGCAGGCGGCGGGCAACGCGGCGGAGCCGTTGGCGACGCCGCAGGATGAGCGCTGGCAGAAACAGCCGTTTTATGGCCGCCATCAGGCTGGGGTGCTGACGCCGCAACAGGCGGCGATGATGCTGGTGGCGTTCGATGTGCTGGCGACCGACAAAGCGGGGCTGGAGCGCCTGTTCCGGCTGCTGACCGATCGCATCGCCTTCCTGACTCACGGTGGCAAGGCGCCGGAGGTGGACGCCAAGCTGCCGCCGCTCGATTCCGGCATCATGGGGCCGGAGATTTACCCGGACAACCTGACCATCACCGTCTCGGTCGGCGCATCGCTGTTCGATGAACGCTTTGGTCTGCAGGCGCAAAAACCGCTGCGGTTGCAGAAAATGACCCGCTTCCCCAACGATGCGTTGGACGCCGCGCTTTGCCACGGCGACCTGCTGTTGCAGATCTGCGCCAACACCAACGAAACGGTGATTCACGCGCTGCGCGACATCATTAAGCATTCGCCGGATCTGCTCAGCGTGCGCTGGAAGCGGGAGGGGTTCATCTCCGCGCACGCGGCGCGCAGCAAAGGCAAAGAGACGCCGATCAACCTGTTGGGTTTCAAAGACGGCACCGCCAACCCGAAAACCGACGACAAACCGCTGATGGATAAGGTGGTGTGGGTCGGCGACAACGTCGGCGAGCCGGCGTGGACGGCCGGCGGCAGCTATCAGGCGGCGCGCATTATTCGTTTTCGCGTCGAGTTTTGGGATCGCACGCCGCTGCAGGAGCAGGAAACCATCTTCGGCCGCGAGAAGCACAGCGGGGCGCCGCTGGGCATGAAGCATGAACATGACGAGCCGGACTACGCGAACGATCCCGACGGCAAGGTGATCCCGATGGATGCGCACATCCGGCTGGCTAACCCTCGCACGCCGGAAAGCCAAAGCAACCTGATGCTGCGGCGCGGCTACAGTTATTCCCTTGGCGTCTCCAATGCCGGGCAGCTGGAAATGGGGCTGCTGTTCGTCTGCTATCAGGCCGATCTGGAGAAAGGCTTCCTGACGGTGCAAAAAAGGCTGAACGGCGAAGCGCTGGAGGAATACATCAAGCCGATTGGCGGCGGGTATTTCTTCGTGTTGCCGGGCGTGAAAGAGGGCGGCGATTATCTGGCCAGCGGCCTGCTCAAGGCCTGAAGCAGGAATGACGAGGCGGGATCTTCCGCCTCGTTTTACGTTTGTCTTACCCGCTGCAGGGGGCAGTGAACGATGAAACGCAATTCAATGCTTTGCCGGTAGATTAAAAAACACGCAGTCATGCTGTTTTTGATTGCGCAAAATTTAATCGGGAAACCAAAGTGTCATTCGCGGGTTTTAATTGTAATACATTGATATTTATTGATTATAATTTTCTATGGAATGACGTCTTGGGCGTGATATAGTGTTTTTGCGTTAACTGAAAACAAAAAATATTAAATTTTTTTACATTTTAGTAACGCCGTGGGATTGAATGTCATTATACTGTAATCATCTGGCGGTAGTTTTCACACGGTGCACAGCTTGAAGCTGTAAATATCACTGCGGGGATCGCTAATGGTAAAGTCCTTGGTTGGGCTGGAAAGAAAAAATAACACATCTCCCCTGATTTCTCGTTGTAACGAGGGTTCTCTCTCCGACTCTCTTTTACCGGCAACTCCGCACTCTTATCGCTACCGAATCTCATCGCTTTTTACTCCACGTTTATTGATGCAGTCCGCGTTGTCCCGTGAAGACACGGCGCTTAAGCGTTGCCGTCGATTCACTTTGTCCCTTGGCTCTTATTGGCTCGGAGGAGGCCAAAACCTAATACGTGTGTGAAACATAATCGCGCGGCCTGGCCGTTGCGGTAGGTGAAACAAACTGTAAGGTGCCACTATGGGTAGACAGAAAGCAGTGATCAAAGCACGTCGTGAAGCGAAACGCGTTATTCGTCGTGACGCTCGTAGTCATCGCCAGCTGGAAGAAGAGTCTGTGACCTCGCTGGTGCAAATGGGGGGAGTCGAGTCTATCGGCATGGCGCGAGACAAGCGCGATAGCTCACCCATCGAGGCTAGAACCGAAGCTCAGGGTCATTACTTATCAGCCATAGAGAATAAGCAGCTGATCTTCGCCACTGGCGAAGCCGGCTGCGGCAAAACATTTATCAGCGCCGCCAAGGCGGCGGAGGCGCTGATCCATAAAGAGGTGGATCGGATTATCGTTACCCGTCCTGTTTTGCAGGCGGATGAAGACCTCGGTTTCTTGCCGGGGGATATCTCCGAGAAGTTCGCGCCTTATTTCCGCCCGGTGTATGACATTCTGGTGCGCCGTTTAGGATCTTCCTTTATGCAGTACTGCCTGCGCCCGGAAATCGGCAAGGTAGAGATTGCGCCGTTCGCTTACATGCGCGGGCGCACCTTCGAAAATGCGGTCGTTATCCTGGATGAAGCCCAGAACGTGACCGCCAGCCAGATGAAAATGTTCCTGACCCGCCTGGGAGAAAACGTGACGGTTATCGTTAACGGTGATGTGACCCAGTGCGACCTGCCGCGCGGCGTGAAATCCGGCCTCAGCGATGCCCTGGAGCGCTTCGAGGAGGACGAGATGATTGGCGTTATCCGCTTTGAAAAACAGGACTGCGTGCGTTCCGCTCTGTGCCAGCGCACGCTCAACGCTTACAGTTAACCTATCCGCTAATGGAAAGGCCGCTTCGGCGGCCTTTTTTATCTCCGCAATTTCCCCTCTCGTTTAACCTTTGTGTAAATTATTGTGGTTTTCTGTATAGATTTTCGTTGAGTTAGCGTTAATGATTAATGGGTTCCAGATTGGCGCGCAATTTGCCTGTGCCGCCAAAAGGACATTCTCTGGGGTGTGCGCCGCGCGGCGCATAGCGTGTGGGTTCCTTGATGCGATTCAAACATGAAATACATCATTCTGCTTTTGCTTATTTTATGCGTCGTCTATGTGCATTACCGCGGGCGGGTGCGCTACAACGTGTGGCGTCAGCTGTCTGACCATTCCACCTTTACCGCACCGCTGAACGTCTTCATGTATCTGTTTTCCCGTGTGCCGACCACGCCGTACCTGAAGCCGGAGCAGTTTCCTGAGCTGGCGGTACTGCGGGAGAACTGGGAAACCATCCGCGACGAAGGACAGAAGCTGATGGAGATCCAGCAGATCAAGGCGTCCGATCAATTCAACGACGCCGGCTTCAACTCGTTTTTCAAGACCGGTTGGAAACGCTTTTATCTGAAATGGTATGAGGACAGCCATCCCTCCGCCATGACCCTGTGCCCGCAGACCACGGAACTGCTGCGCAGCTTGCCTTCGGTCAAGGCGGCGATGTTCGCCGAACTGCCGGACGGCAGCCGGTTGCCGCGCCACCGTGACCCTTACGCCGGTTCGCTGCGTTATCACCTGGGGCTGATTACCCCCAATGATGACCGCTGCTTCATTGAGGTGGACGGTGAGCGCTACAGCTGGCGTGACGGTGAAGGGGTGATGTTCGATGAAACCTATCTGCACTATGCGGAAAACCAGAGCGGGCAGAATCGCCTGATCCTGTTCTGCGATATCGAACGGCCGATGCGCTACCGCTGGGCGCAGGCGGTTAACCACTGGCTGGGGCGCAATCTGATGAGCGCCGCCACCGCGCCGAATGAAGAGGGCGATCGCACCGGCGGCGTCAACAAGATGTTCAAATACATCTATGCGATACGCCGGGTGGGGAAACGCCTGAAGGCCTGGAACCGCACCGGTTATTACATCATCAAGTGGATTTTGTTCGGGGGGATCGCCGCGGCGATATTCTTCTCGGTATAACGCAGGCAGGGGCGCACAGAGTGCGCCCCTTTTTGATCAGGCGAAGATCGTCATCATGTAGGCGGCGAACAGCGCCAGGTGGGCGGTGCCGTTCAGCACGTTGGTGCGGCCGGTCGAGAACGACAGCTGGCACAGCAGCAACACCGTCAACATCACCACGATATGCGGCGTTTGCAGGCCGAAGATCAGCGTCTGCCCGGTCAGGGTAGCGATGATGGTCACCGCCGGCACCGTCAGGGAGATGGTCGCCAGCACCGAACCGAAGAACAGGTTCATGGCGCGTTGCACCTGATTGTTCAACACGGCGCGCAGCGCGCCCAACCCTTCCGGCGACAGGATAAGCAGCGCCACCAGGAAACCGGTGAACTGCGCCGGCGCATTCATCTTGGTCAGCAGGCCTTCCAGCGGATTGGCATTGAACTTGGTGACGGCGATAACCGCGATCAGGTGCACGATGAGCCAGGCGGCGTGCCAGGCGCTGCTGTGCGAAGAAGGCTTGCCGTGGTGCGGGTCGCCATCGTCGTCTTCATGCTCGTACACGAACAGGCTCTGGTGGGTTTTGGTCTGGATCACCAGGAACACGCCATACATGGCGGCGGAAATCAGCGCCACCAGCAGTGCTTGCCCGGTGCTGAAGTTGCCGCCTGGCAGCGCGCTCGGGAACACCAGCACGATCACCGCCAGCGGGAAAATCGCCATCAGATACTGTTTGATGCCGCCCAGGTTGACGTACTGGGTGGCGAACTTGCGCCCGCCGAGCAGCAGCGCGAAGCCGACCAGGCCGGCGGAAACGATCATGATGATGGAGTACAGCGTGTCGCGCATCAGCGCCGGCGCGGCGTCGCCGGTGGCCATCAACGCCGAGATCAGGCTGACTTCGAGGATCACCACCGACAGGCTGAGGATCAGCGAGCCGTAGGGTTCGCCCAATCGGTGGGCCAGCACGTCGGCGTGGCGCACCACGCTGAAGGCGCTGCTGAGGATCCCCACCAGCGCGAGAATATTGATGCCGACAATCAGCGGAAAGTTAGCGGTGCTGCCCCATAAATTCAACACCACCAGCGCGGCGATGGGGAAGATCAGCGAGTATTCGGTGTGGCGAGACTTGGTGGATCGGCCAGGATCGTGTTGCGACTTCATGAGGGTGGCACTCCTTCTCAAACAGCGTAGCCCGTCAGCGCCGGTCGCCGTGATGCGGCAACTCTGCGTTTCCAGTAGGTATTTTATATTAGGATACACCCGCGGCGCCGGTGTGATGTTGTTTTTATCTGAGAAAGCAATTGCTTGCTTTATGTGATCAGGGTAACAAAAAAACCGCACGGGGTGCGGTTTTATTTACTTACTTTTACGCAATAACGCTAATTTTTAACGTTAGATTTGAGAAAAGTCGTGTTTACTTGTTTACTGCTCGGTTAATCAAGGAGAATGAGACGGTCAGTCGTCAATATTATCCATGATTTCATGCCGTTTATTGTGGTAACCCTCTTCATTTAGCCCCTCACGCCAGTAAGGCACGGCATAAAGACGATTACGATCGCATTGACGTTCGCGCCGTAGGTAACGGCGCAACTCTACTACCAGGCGATCTTCACCGGCGAGCCAGAAATGCGCTTCACCCTGCGGCACGGACTGCGCGCGGAACCGAGCGACCAATTCGTCGGTTTTCTCTGTGCCGCCGACGACCCAATTCACCTCAACGCCGGCAGGCTTTTTCAGGTCAATCACGTCGGCAGTGCTATCGACGCGGACGAAAGCGCGCCCGGCGCCGTGCGGCGGCAGGTTTTCCAGCAGCGCGGCCAACGCCGGCAGCGAAGAAGGATCGCCCGCCAGGCAGTAGAAGTCGGCGGCCGGCAGCATCGGTTTGGGGCCGCCTGGATTGCTGATGCCGATTTTATCGCCGATTTTCGCCTGGCGCGCGAAGTCGACCGCCGGTCCCTGGTGATCGTGAATGGCGAATTCGATGTCCACTTCCGCCTGTTCCGGGCGCACGGCGCGAATGGAATAGGTGCGCACGATCGGGCGCACGGCATCGGCAGCCCAGCGCGGGCCGTTTTCGGTCAGCGTCGGCAGATCCGGCTGCGTTTGGCCGGCGAGCGGCAAAAAGACCTTGATGTGCGCGGCGGCGGCGTTGGCCGGGTAGTAGCGCAGATCGGGCGCGGTAAAGGTGATGCGGCGCAGGTGCGGCGTAATGTCCTGTACGGCGCTGACGGCGATCAGGTAGGGGGCGCGTGAGCGAGGGGCTTCGGTAGTCACGGGGATCTCCTTATAGGTCGTTTGGCGGTGAGTATACCATGCCGTTTGATAATGAGAATTGTTTGCTCATTGAGGCGTAACCGCGTGTGGGCTAGGCTTAAGGTTCACGCAATACGCACGGGAGGATGTGATGCCATACCAAGACACGAACGACTTGCCGGACAATGTGAAGCATGTGCTGCCGGAACATGCGCAGGCGATCTATAAAGAAGCGTTTAACAGCGCCTGGCAACAATACCGGGATCCCGACGATCGGCGTGGTGACGACAGCCGGGAGGAGACGGCGCACAAAGTGGCCTGGGCGGCGGTCAAGCAAAGCTATCGCAAGGGCGACGACGAACGCTGGCATAAAAAGTAACGCCTCTATGCCCCGGTAAGAATCGCGCAGACGTTATGCTGACCTCGGCAATTAATATTGTTGCTGCTCAGTACAAATACTTTTCCACGTTAACGCCGCTTTGCAACTTGATTGCGCGGCGGGAAAAGAATATGGTCATTATTAATCGGCGCGGTTATTGAATTAATAAAATTCCGCACCAAAAAATAAAATTGCAAAGGTTCAGTAGTGGCGAGGGAGGACGAGAAATCGTATTCCCGGGAGGTTGTAACAGTGTTAACGCGAGATTTTCTGCAAAAAGCGGATTGCAAAACCGCCTTTGGCGCTATTGAGGAGTCGCTGTTGCTGACGCCTGAACAGCGCGCAGCCTCGTTGGAATGCACGCTATCGCGCCGGCCGGATCACAGCCCGGTATGGGTATTCGGTTACGGTTCGCTGATGTGGAATCCGGTTTTCGAATCTGAAGAAGTGCGGCCCGCCATGCTGCAGGGCTGGCATCGGGCGTTCTGCATGCGTTTGACCGCCGGGCGCGGCACGCTGCATCAGCCGGGGCGCATGCTGGCGCTGAAAGAGGGCGGCCAGACCACCGGATTGGCGTTTCGTCTGCCGGAAGGCAAGCTGCGAGAAGAGCTGGAGCTGCTTTGGAAGCGCGAAATGGTGACCGATTGCTACGTGCCGACCTGGTGTGAACTGCAGTTGGATGGCGGAGAGACCGTCACGGCGCTGGTGTTCGTGATGAACGCGCAGCACCCGCTGTTTGAAGCAGACACCAGCCACCAGGTGATCGCGCCATTGATCGCCAGCGCCAGCGGCCCGCTGGGCACCAACGCGCAATACCTGTTTGCGCTGGATAACGAGCTGAAGCACCACGGCATGCAGGATGATTGCATCGGCGATCTGGTGTGCTATGTACAGCAATGGTTGCAGCAGAACCGCACCGGCGGCATCGGCAGCGAGGCCACCGCCTGAGGCTGCTGCGGGAATGCGAACGGTGAGGGGCTCAGCATGCTGGGCCCTTTTTTATATCTAATGCCTCTATTTAATAACTTTATTCTGCATGATGACTTAAGTTGCTTTATTTGTGTGGTTATTTATCTCTTTATTTTTAAAGCCATTCATCATTTTCCCCCGTCCTCATCCCCCGAGAGCCACGATAAATAATTCACTTAGTATTAAATTGCATAAGTAAAGGTTATTTCTTATTTGTTCAGCCCCGCAGGACTCCGTATCAATATGGCAGACGCTACTGCAAGAAACAGGGAGACGGGGATGAACTTTCAACAATTAAAAATTATTCGCGAATCGGCGCGCTGCAACTACAACCTGACCGAGGTCGCCAATACCTTATTTACTTCGCAGTCCGGCGTTAGCCGGCATATTCGCGAGTTGGAAGAAGAGCTGGGCATCGAAATATTCATTCGCCGCGGCAAACGGCTGCTGGGCATGACCGAGCCCGGCAAAGAGCTGCTGGTGGTGGCGGAGCGCATTCTTAACGACGCGAACAACATCCGTCGCCTGGCGGATGTCTTCAGCAGCAACGATTCGGGGCAGCTGCATATCGCGACGACGCACACCCAGGCGCGCTATAGCCTGCCGGGGGTGATCAAAGAGTTTCGCGCGCTTTACCCACGGGTGCGGGTGGTGCTCAATCAGGGTAGCCCGGAGGAGATCGTCTCGATGCTGGCCGCCGGTGAAGCCGATATCGGCATTGCCAGCGAACGGCTGATGAGCGACGAGTCGCTGGCGGCGTTCCCTTACTACCGCTGGCATCACACCATTCTGGTGCCGGAAGGGCACGAGTTGACGCGGCAGCCGCAGGTGACGCTGGAGATGCTCAGCACCTTGCCGCTGATCACTTACCGCCAGGGCATTACCGGCCGCGCGAAGCTGGATGCGGCGTTCAAATCGGCGGGCCTGACGCCGGACATCGCGCTCAGCGCGCAAGATTCCGACGTGATTAAAACCTATGTCGAGCTGGGGTTGGGCGTGGGCGTGCTGGCGGACATGTCGTATGAAAAAGAGCGCGATCGCGGCTTGGTCAGCCTCAACGCCGAGCATTTGTTTGAACCCAATACGGTCTGGCTGGGCCTGAAACGCAGCCAGCTGCAGCGCAACTATGCCTGGCGCTTTATTCAGCTGTGCAACCCGACGTTGTCGCTGACCGAAATCAAAGACAAGGTCTTCTCGTCGCAGCTGGATGCGGTGATTGACTACCAGATTTAATCGATAGCGGCAGGCAATGCCTGCCGCACATGCTGCATCGCCTGCCTAATAATCAAAATCCCATCTATATACATAAAAAGAATATCTATAGTGATTTAAGTACCTTCAGCTGCCGATCGTGCTCGCATACACTCGCAAAATTATTATAAATTCCATCCGCTTGGAGAGTTTCAGATGAAAGCGCTCGTTCCTTCTTTGCTGTTTTTGGCCGTGGCGGCCAGCGTAAACGCACAGGCGGCGACGCCGGCCAACACGCTGGTGATCGCGCAATCTATCGATGACGTGGTCAGCTTTGACCCGGCCCAGGGATTTGAGTTAACCACGGTGCAGTCGTTCAACAGCCTGTATCAACGTCTGATCCAGTCAGATCCGCACAATCCCATCGATCTTAAACCAACCCTGGCCAGCAGCTGGCAGGCCGGCGCCGACGACCGCAGCCTGACTTTCAGCCTGCGCCCGGACGCCACGTTCGCCAGCGGCAATCCGCTGCGGCCGGAAGACGTGATCTTCTCGCTTTCACGGGTGGTTAAACTCAATCTCGAACCGTCGTTTATCCTGACGCAGCTGGGCTGGAACGCGAAGAACGTGGAGCAACACCTGAGCAAGGTGGACGAGCACACGGTAAAAATCAGCTGGAGTGAGAACGTCAGCCCGGCCTTCGTGCTCAGCCTGCTGTCGGCGCCGGTATCCTCGATCGTCGACGCCAAAGAGGCGCTGGCGCACCAGCAGGGCGACGATCTGGGGCACCAATGGTTGAACAGCCACTCCGCCGGCAGCGGCCCTTACAAAATCCGCACCTATGTGCCGCATGAAGTGGTGGTGCTGGACGCCAATCCCGGCTCGCCGGAAGGGGCGCCGACGCTGAAAACCATCCTGATCAAAAACGTGCCCGATCCGGCGGCGCGGCGTTTGCTGATCGAGCAGGGCGATGCCGATATCGCCCGCAACCTGGGGGCGGACCAGATGGCGGCCCTGAAGGGCAAGCCGGGCGTCAAACCGTTGGCCATTCCTTACGCCTCGCTTTATTTCCTGCAGTTCAACGCCAAGGCGTCGCCGGCGCTCGGCAATCCGGCGTTCTGGGAGGCGGCGCGCTGGCTGTTCGATTACCAAGGCATCGCTGACGATCTGCTGAAAGGGCAATTCCAGAGCCATCAGGCATTCCTGCCGGACGGTTATCTGGGCGCGCTCAAGGATCAGCCGTACAGCTTCAATCCGCAGAAAGCCAAAGAAATACTGGCCAAAGCGGGGCTGAGCAACGTCAGTTTCCGCCTGGACGTCAACAACCAGCCGCCGTATCTGGATATCGCCCAGGCGCTGCAGGCCAGTTTTGCCCAAGGCGGCGTGAAGGTCGAACTGGTGCCGGGCATCAGTTCGCAGGTCTCCACCAAGGTGAAAGCGCTTAACTACGATGCGACGCTGACCTCCTGGGGGCCGGATTACTTCGACCCTAACACCAACGCCGCCGCCTTCGCCTACAACCCGGAAGACGGCAGCAAGACGCTGGCCTGGCGCGCCAACTGGCAGATCCCGGCGCTGAGCAAGCTGACGCTGGCCGCCACCGCGGAAAATGACACCGCCAAACGGGTGGCAGACTACCAGCAACTGCAAAAACAGGTGCAGCAAAGCTCGCCGTTTGTCATCGGCCTGCAGGCGCGCAGCCTGATTGCGGTGCGTGACAACCTCAAGGGCTATGTGCAGGGCATCAACCCTGACATGGTGTTCTACAGCAAGGTCAGCAAGTAATGGCCGCTGACCTGTCCGCCGGGGCGGCCCGGCGGTATTGGCGCTGGGGCGGGCGGCTGCTCGGCGGCGCGCTGTCTCTGGCGCTGACGTTGCTTGGCCTGCTGCTGTTCACCTTCATGCTGTCGCACCTGGCGCCGATCGATCCGGCGCTGCAGGTGGCGGGCGATCACGCCAGCGAAGCCACCTATGCACAGGTGCGGCACGAGCTGGGGTTGGATCAGCCGCTGCCGGTGCAATTTTGGCGTTACCTGGTGCACCTGGCGCACGGCGATTTGGGCATTTCGCGTATTACCGCGCAGCCGGTGTTGAGCGATCTGTTGCGCACCTTCCCGGCGACGGTGGAGCTGGCCACCTGCGCCATTATCCTCGGCGCCCTCGGCGGCATTACGCTGGCGTTTCTGGCGGTGCTCAAACCGGGCAGCTGGCTGGATAACGCGGCGCGTCTGCTGTCGCTGATCGGTTATTCGGTGCCGATTTTCTGGCTGAGCCTGCTCGGGCTGTTGCTGTTCTACGCCACGCTGCATTGGTCGGCGGGGCCGGGGCGGCTGGACGACATTTACTTGTACAGCATGGAGCCGCGCAGCGGTTTCGTGTTGATCGACAGCTGGCTGTCCGGCGATCGTGAAATGTTCTACGACACCATCGGCCACCTGTGGCTGCCGGTGGTGGCGTTGGCGCTGCTGTCGATGGCGGGCATCACCCGGCTGCTGCGGGCGGCGATGCTGGAAGAGTGCAACAAGGAATACGTGACGCTGGCGCGTTCCAAGGGCGCTGGCCGCCTGCGCATTCTGCTGCGCCATGTGTTCCCCAACGTGTTGGGCACGCTGATCACCGTACTGTCTCTCTCCTACGCCAGCCTGCTGGAGGGCGCGGTATTGACCGAAACGGTGTTCGCCTGGCCCGGCGTCGGGCGTTACCTGACCTCGGCGCTGTTTGCCGCCGACACGCCGGCGATCCTCGGCGCCACGCTGCTGATCGGCACCTGTTTCGTGCTGTTGAATGCGCTGGCCGACGCCTTGACCTATTTAGTGGATCCGCGAACCCGATGAGCCAATATCTCTCTGAACACGAACCGCAAAGCGAGCCGGCCGTCGGTTACCGCCGCGGTCGACGTCTGACCACGCTGACGCTGGGCGCGGCGCTGGTGGCGATCCTGATCGTCACCGCGCTGCTGGCTCCGTGGCTGGCGCCTTTCGATCCCAATCTGCAGCATATCGAGCTGCGGTTACTGCCGCCTTCGGCTGCACATTGGCTGGGCACCGACGGCTTTGGCCGCGATTTGCTCTCCCGCGTGATTTACGGCGCGCGGCCGACGCTGATCCTGGTGTCGCTGATTCTGGTGTTGACCATTCCCATCGGCCTGCTGGTCGGCATTTGCGCCGGTTACCTCGGCGGCTGGGTCGAGCGCATTTTGATGCGTCTGACCGACATTTTCCTGTCGCTGCCGAGTCTGGTGATCGCGCTGGCGTTCGTGGCGGTCATGGGACCGGGGCTGATGAACGGCGCGCTGGCGCTGGCATTGACCAGCTGGCCGGCCTTTGCCCGCCAGGCGCGGGCCGAAACCCTGGCGCTGCGCCGCAGTGACTACCTGGCGGCGGCGCGCATGCAGGGCATCAACGGGTTGCGGCTGATGGTCGGCCACATTTTGCCTTTATGCCTGCCGAGCGCGGTGGTGCGTGCGGCGCTGAGCCTGGGCGGCATCATCCTGTCCGCCGCCGGTCTGGGGTTCCTCGGCATGGGCGTCGCGCCGCCGACCGCCGAATGGGGGTCGATGGTGGCCGAAGGCAGTAAAGTGATTTTCGACCAATGGTGGGTCGCCGCCGCACCAGGCGGGGCGATCCTGTTCGCCAGCCTGGCGTTTAACCTGCTGGGCGATGGCCTGCGCGACAAAATGGATCCTCGTCATGGGCACTGATAACACGTTATTGACCGTTGAACGGCTGGCGATCGGCGTGCCGGGGCCGCAGCCGGCGGCGCTGGTGAAGAATATCTCGTTCAGCATGGGGCGGGAGCGGCTGGCGCTGGTCGGCGAGTCCGGCTCCGGCAAATCGTTGACCGCGCGCGCGCTGATGGGGCTATTGCCGCCGCCGTTGCAGCTGCAGGCGCAGCGCCTGACGCTGGGCGACGAAGACTTGACGCGCCTGAGCGAGCGCCAGTGGAGCCGCCTGCGCGGCGACCGGGTGGCGATGGTGATGCAAGATCCCAAGCATGCGTTGAATCCCAATCAGCCGATCGGCCGTCAGGTGGAGGAACCGCTGGTGTTGCATGCCAAGCTGAGCCGCGCCGAGCGGCGTGAAAAAGTGCTGGAGATGCTGGCGGCGGTGGGATTGCCCGATCCGGCGGCGCTGTGCGGCCGTTATCCGCATCAGCTCTCCGGCGGCATGGGGCAGCGGGTGATGCTGGCCATTGCGTTGATCAACGATCCGCAGCTGTTGATTGCCGATGAACCGACTTCGGCGCTGGATCACCAAATGCGCGATCAGGTGCTGCAACTGATAGACAATCTGGTGGCGCAACGCAACATGGGGCTGATCCTGATCAGCCACGATTTGCAGCAGGTGGCGCACCACTGCGAGCGGGTGCTGGTGATGTACAAAGGCGAGCTGTTGGATCAACTGCCGGCAGCAGAGCTGGCGCAGGCCACGCATCCTTATACTCGCACGCTGTGGGCGTGCCGGCCGAGCCGCGAGACGCGCGGCAAACCGCTGCCGGTGCTGGACCGCGCGCTGTTGGAGACGTTGAAATGAGCGTAATTGCACTGGAGAACCTGAGCGTCAGTCACCGCCAGGGCTACGAGCTGCGCACCGTGGTGCATGAGGTTAACCTGCACATCGAACCGGGTGAGTGTTTCGGGCTGGTGGGGCCTTCCGGCTGCGGCAAGTCCTCCTTGCTGTGGGTGCTGGCCGGGCTGAATGGCAGCTGGCAGGGCGGTTTTGAGCTGCTGGGGCGGCGGCTGCAACCGGGGCAGGCATTTACCGGCGAGCTGCGGCGCGAGGTGCAGATGGTGTTTCAGGATCCCTATGCTTCGCTACACCCCAAGCACCGGCTGTTGCGTACGCTGTCGGAACCGCTCAAATTGATGCAGGAAAGCGACATCGAACGCAAGATCAGCGCGGGCTTTCGCCAGGTGGGGTTGGATCCGCGCCTGCTGGATCGCTACCCGCATCAGCTGTCGGGCGGCCAGCGGCAGCGCGTGGCGATCGTGCGCGCATTGTTGCTGCGGCCGAAGTTGCTGCTGCTGGATGAACCGACTTCGGCGTTGGACATGTCGGTGCAGGCGGAGATCCTCAATCTGCTCAACGAGCTGAAACAGGCGGGCGATCTGACTATGGTGCTGGTCAGCCACGATGCGGACGTGATTGACCACATGTGCGATCGTTCGGTGGCAATGGCGCACGGCCGCATCATCGTTTGACCCAATGCCCGTCAATGCGGCGGGCATATCCATCTTGGTAATAAATAAAGCAATTTATCGTCGTTCTTCTGTCAATTCTTACCCCCTACACTCGAAAAACAACGCAACCGCGTGATTATGGAGAGTGTATCGATGAAACGGTTAATCCCAACCTTATTGTATGGCGCGCTGGCGGCCGCTTTCGGTGCGCAGGCTGCCACCCCGCAGGATACCTTGGTGGTGGTCAGTTCGTTGGAGGGCATTATCAGCCTCGATCCGGCGGAGAGCTTTGAAACCGTCAGCTCGGCCAATCTGGTCAACCTCTATCAACGCCTGGTGGCGCCGGATCGCGCCGCGCCGCAAAAGCTGGCGCCGGACGCCGCAGGCAGTTGGCAAGCGGGCGCCGATGGCCGCAGCCTGACCTTTACCCTGAAATCGCAGCAGCGTTTCGCTTCCGGCAATCCGCTGCGGCCAGAAGATGTGATTTTTTCGCTGGTTCGCGCGGTGAAGCTGAACAAGGCGCCGTCGTTTATTCTCGGCGAGTTTGGCTGGACGCCGGATAACGTTGAGCAGCAGTTGAAGAAGGTGGGAGATAACCAGGTGCAACTCAGTTGGCCCGCCAACATCGGCAGCGAATTGGCGCTGCGGCTGCTGACGGCGAATGTGGCTTCGATCGTGGATGAAAAGCTGTTGAACGAGCACGCGCAGCAGGGGGACTACGGTAACGCCTGGCTGCGCAGCCATTCCGCCGGCGGCGGCCCGTATCGGGTGAATAACTATGTGCCGCATGAAGCGCTGCTGTTTGGCCGTAATGACTACGCTCCGTCGCCGGCAAGGTTGAAAACGGTGTTGTTCAAGAACGTCAGCGACGCCGGTACCCGCCGTTTGCTGTTGCTGAAAGGGGATGCCGACGTGGCCTACGATCTGGGGGCCGACCAGTTCGACTCACTGCGTAACGCGTCTGGCGTGCGCATCGAGCAGGCCGATGCGCCCCGGATCTATTACCTCGGTTTCAACACCGGCAGCAAAGACAATCCGGCGCTGGGCAATCCGGCGTTATGGCAGGCGGCGCGCTGGCTGGTCGATTATCAGAGCATCGCCGAGCAACTGCTGAAAGGGCAATATCGCGTGCATCAGGCCTTCTTGCCGCAGGGATTGGACGGGGCACTCGACGATCGGCCGTTTAAGCTCGACGTGGACAAAGCCAAACAGGTCCTGCGCGATGCCGGCATCGCTGAAGGTACGCGCATCGATCTTATCGTCATCAACCAACCGCCGTATACCGACATCGCGCAGGCGCTGCAGGCCAGTTTTGCGCAGGCCGGGCTGCGGTTGGATATCCATCCGGTGGTAGAAAGCGATCTGTGGGGCAAGATGCGCGGCCGCGATTTTCAGGCGATCTTCACCTACTGGGGCGCCGACTACCTGGATCCGAACACCAACGCCAGCGCCTTTGCCTATAACGTGCCCGGTGGGCCGAAAACCCTGGCCTGGCGCACCCAGTGGGATATTCCCGCCATCAGCGCGGAAACGCGCGCCGCGGCTGCGGAAGGGAACAGCGCCGCGCGCAGCGCACGTTACGTCACGTTGCAACGGGAACTGCAGACCAGTTCGCCCTATGTGGTGGCGCTGCAGGGGCAAACGCTGGTGGCATTGCGAGACAACGTCGAAGGTGCCCGGCTGGATATCGCCAACAGCATGCTGTATCTGGATCGGGTCAGCAAGTAGCGGCAATGCCGCGCGCCCGGCCGAGCTTTCTGTCGCACCAAAGGCCAACAGCGAGTGAAATCGCTGGCTGTTGTCACCTCGGATCGCGAGATGTTGTGTCAGGGTGAAATAAAATGAAATTTCATAACGCGCTCATATGACGGTGATAGATTGGCACTGAAAGGCGGCGTTGTTGACGCCTTTCACCGCGGCCGTCCGCAATGATGCGGACACATCACGTCAGGAGATATTATGGACAATAACGAAAACGCTTCAGGAGCGCGCGCAGCAACCTTGCTCGCCACCGGTGAGGTTGTTACGCCGGAACAGTTTTATCAGGACAGCGACGGAAGCAACTGGGGGCCGGCGATCAACAAAGCGGCGGCAGCGGCGCTGCAAGCCGGCGGTACGCTGTCCCTTGGGAAGCGGGTGTATACGGTCGCCGGACACGTAGTCATTCAGACGACAACGGACATCTACGGCGGCATCGGGTTGCGGGTGGTCGGATTGGGACGGGCGACCAAAATTGTCAAGACGACGGACAGCAGTTACACCAACGAACAGGGCGAAACGAAGAAAGCGGTGATCGTGGTGAAAGGCTTTGCCAATCTGACGCTGCACGGCTTGACGTTGCGGGATGATACCGGCGTAGACGACACTCACGGCGTGTGGTTCAGCGATCGCAATATGACGAAGTTTGATATTCGCGACATCTACACCAAGGTCGGCGGTTATTCGCTGTTTGTCTCGGGCGATATGTTCATTAACTGGCTGGTGAACGTGCAGATGGAGGCAAACGCCAATCGGCCGGGCGATGGGGTGCTGTGGATGGACAAGTCCGGCACCACCAATTTTATAGACGGCCTCTACGCCGCTCGCGCCAAGGGGACTGCGTTCAGAATTTCAGGGTTTTACTCTACTATCGGCTCGTTGGCTGCGGATGACTGTATCGGCGATATCTACTCGTTCAAAGATTTTAACGGCACGATCAATTCGTTGGGTTGCGAGAACCGCAATACGCAACGCGCCGCCAATGTCAGCGTGTTGTCCACCAACTTTGCCCAGGGCACGATAGGCAATATCAATATCCAGGACGCGCAGAATGTGGAGAGCGGGAGCGTGTTGTGCCGATTCATCAACGAATCTCGTTGGGACATCGGTCAGTTGACTCTTTACAGCGGTTCTAAGACGCCGTTCCCGGCGGCGATCGCCGCCTGCAGCAACAATACCGAGGTAACCTTCAGTAACGTATACAACGGCGGCGTTCCGGTGGCCGGCAAAAGCACCGTCGACGTTACGTCGTTTTTAAGCGGGGTCGAAGCGATGTACAGTCTGGGCGAGCGGGGAATTGCCCCTTCCGCCACCAGCAACCATTTGCCGCGCAATATCTCGAAACAGCAATCGTGGACTTTTTTAGGCACCCTGACCGCGCCGGATCGGCAACCTACAACGCGCATTACTCTTCAACAGGGCGTAAGCACCAAGGTGCTGGCGTGCGATTTATATATCACGTTCGATCTGTCTTCGCAGGCAACCGCCTTTGTCGTCAATAAAGGCAGCTATAGTGCGAAAGGCGCCTTTATGTTGCGGCGCACCGGGCCGTTAAGCTGCGAAATATATTACCGCGTCGAGAAAGATTTCGGCTTTGGCAGTTATCAGGTGCAGACTACGCGCGGCAGCTACTGGCGGCCGGACGGCGTTTCATTGAGCACGCCACCCGCCGATGCGTTGGAAATCCGCAGCGATGAGGTGTTATCCACCACCAGGCTCGCCGTGATCCAGCCACTGGCCAATCCGACAACGGCCAGCACGGCGGAAGTGGCAGGATTGCTCAATCGGCTGATCGAGACACTGAAGAACTAACCGAATAACGCCGGCGCGTTTTGGCCGGCGTCCATCAAGAGCAACAGCCAGCCGGCGGCCGCCAAGGCGATGCCGAAAGGTTGCCGCGTTCGCCAGGCGCGGCGGTTGCGGCGGCCGCGCGTCAATGCCATGCCTAATCCGAACATGGCCGCCAGACAGACCAGCAGCGGCAGCATCGTCCAACCGAGCCAGGCGCCCAGCGCCGCCAGCAGTTTGAAATCACCCTGGCCGATGCCGTTACGCCGCCGCACCTGCCGATAAAGCGCGTTGAGCAGCCACAACCCCCCGTAGCCGGCGGCGGCGCCGATAACCGCGTCGCCCAGCGTCGCCCAGCGAGCGTCAAGATTGCACAGCATCCCGCCCCACAGCAGCGGCTGGGTTAACCGGTCCGGCAACCACCGGTGGCGCCAGTCTAGCCAGGCCAGGGCGATCAGCAGCGCCGCGGCCGGCGGCAACCACAGCCGGTGTGCTGCCGGCAGGTCGAAGGGCAGCGCCGTCAACGCCAAACCGAAGGCCGTCAGCAGCAGGCTACGGCGGCGCAATTTCGGTGGGCTGGCGCGCACGGCCGCCGTTCGCTCCAATCGGGTGATGAGCGTGAAGGCGAGCGCACCTGCCGACAGCAGCGCGGTGAAAAACAGCGCAGGCCACAGTAAGGAAAGAAACATCGGGGCTCCGTCAGTCGTGAAATAGATGTTTAAAATAACGGCAAAATGCGTATTTCATCGGGGTGAAATGCGGTGGGCTGTGAGGAATGCGCAGTTGTACGCATCGCCACTTCACGTATTGCAGAGTGAGGCAATGTCATGCGCGGAGGCGCGCAGCAGTGGGGTGTTGCGCTTTTTATCGGCAAAACCGGTGCTGAAATGGTGTGAATTCACCTGGCGGCCGGAATGGATCGGTAAAGGGTGTAAGTGACGGCGTCACTTGGGAGTGATTGGGGTTTATCCTATTGTTTCTGTTCGTCAAGCCGTTAGACTTTAAGGGAGAGGCGCCCCGGCCTGGACGGGGTGTAGGGTTTCCAGATCTGCCGCGGGAAAGGCGACAGCAAAGCAGTGGGTTGGCCCGCTCCAGGAGGGAGGGGGGCCAACGGTGCCATGAAAGACGAAATTCAGGCGGGACTCATCAAAACCAAAAAACGACGCTGGCACAGCCGCCAGGCGGTGTGGCTGGCCGGGGCGCTGGTGTGGCTGGCCGGCGCGGCGCCCGCCTGCGCCGAATCCCCGCCGGCGCCGGAGAGCGTTGTCTCTTCCGCACAGGCCGTCGCAGATCCGGCCGCGAATTTGCCCGAACTGGGCGGCGCGCCCGATGACGCCGCGCGCGAGAAGCAGTGGGCCGAGATGGCCAAGCAGTTCGGCGAAAAAGATCTGAATAACGTTTCCCGTCAGCAGATGCGCAGCCGCGCCGAGGATTATCTGCTGGGCCAGGCGACCGGCGCGCTGCAACAGCAGGCGCAGGAACTGTTGTCGCCGCTGGGCACCGCCCGATTATCGCTGGAGATGACCGGTGAGGGGGACTTTACCGGCAGCAACGGGCAGTTATTCAGCCCGCTGTACGACGTCGACGGATTGCTGACCTACAGCCAGATCGGCTGGCTACAGCAAAGCGCCGGGGCGCTCGGTAATTTCGCGCTGGGGCAGCGCTGGATCGCCGGTGACTGGCTGCTGGGGTACAACACGGCGCTCGACAGCGATTTCGCCCGGCAGCGCAATCGCGGCAGCGTCGGCGCGGAGGCCTGGGGAGACTACCTGCGTTTCTCCACCAACTATTACTACCCGCTGTCGGCGCTGGCGCAACAGTCTGGCGATGGCGTGTTTTTCAGCCGTCCGGCGCGCGGTTACGACATCACGACGCAAGGCTATCTGCCGTTTTATCGCCAGATCGGCGGTTCGCTCAGCTATGAGCAGTATCTCGGCGATAATGTCGATCTGTTCGGCAGCGGCAAAAAACAAAACGATCCGCGCGCGATGCAGCTGGGGCTCAATTACACCCCGGTGCCGCTGGTGACGATGAAGGCGCTGCATAAGATTGGCGCGGGCGGGCAGAGCCAGGATCAGATCGAGCTGGCGCTGAGCTATCGGCTCGGGGTGCCGTTGGTGAAGCAGATTTCGCCGGAGTATGTGGCGCAGGCCAAGTCGCTGCGCGGCAGCCGCTACGATCCTATCGAACGCAAGAACGTGCCGGTGCTGGAGTTCCGCCAGCGCAAAACGCTGCAGGTGTTCCTGGCCACGCCGCCGTGGAGCCTGCAGGCGGGGGAAACCGTGCCGCTGGTGCTGGAAATCAAGGCGCTCAACGGCATCGCTCACGTCAGTTGGCAGGGGGATACCCAGGCGCTGAGCCTGACGCCGCCGCACAACGCCAACGATCCGCAGGGCTGGACGGCGATCGTGCCGCCGTGGGACGACGCGCCGGGCGCCGCCAACAGCTACCGGCTATCGGTCACGCTGGAGGACGATAAACAGCAGCGCGTGACGTCCAACTGGATAGAGCTGAAAGTGGCGCCGCCGCTGACGGCGACCGCCGGTGATGACGCGGGCCTGCCGCCGATCAAAACCCTGACGCCGCCGCCGATCCCGGCGCAAACCGGGCCGCTGTACGGCGGCGACTAACCGTTTTTACCCTGCAGCACCCACACGGCGGCCTCGACGCGGGATTTTAGCTTCATCTTTTTCAGCAGGTGTTTGACGTGTACCTTGACGGTGCTTTCGGTGATGGTCAGGCGGCGGGCGATCAGCTTGTTCGGCAGCCCCTGGGCGATCAGCTTCAGAATATCCCGTTCGCGCGGCGTCAATTGCTGAATATCGCGATCGGCGCTGGGGCGGTTTTCCCGCAGGCTGGCGGCGAGGATCGGCGTCAGCGTTTCGCTGAGCACCATCTGCCCGGCCGCCGCCTGATGCAGCGCCTTCAGCAGATCCTCCGGCTCCATGTCTTTCAACAAATAACCGTCGGCGCCGCGTTTGAGCGCGCTGACGACGTCGTCTTCATGGTTGGACACGCTGAACACTACAACGCGCCCCGACAGGTCGGTCTGGCGCAGGCGATCCAGCGTTTCCAGCCCGTTGATGCCAGGCATGTTGAGGTCGAGCAGGATCAGATCCGGATCGTGCTGCTCCGCCAGCGCGACCCCTTGTTCTCCGTTGCTGGCTTCGGCGATGACCTGCAGGCGAGCGTCCATGCCAATCAGCTGTTTTACGCCGTTGCGCAGCATCGGGTGGTCGTCGATCAGTAAGATGGTGGCGGCGGTTTCTGTCGTCATGGTGTCTCCGTTAGTCGATGGCGTGGTTATCCGGCGTGAAGCTGACTCGCACCTCGGTGCCGCCGCCGCTGCGCGGTAAAATGTCGCAACAGCCGTGCAGGCTCTTGGCGCGATCGCGCATGATGATCAAGCCGTAATGGTCGGGGCGGGATGTTTCGGCCGGCAGGCCGCGTCCGTTGTCGCATACGCTCAGGGTCACTTCGCCCCGTTTGTTGATGACCTGAATGCTCACCTCGCTGGCGGCGGCATGCTTAAGGATGTTGCTGAGCGCCTCGCGGGCGATCTGCAGCAGATGAATGGCCTGGTAGGCGGGCACCGTGCGCGGCCCCAGTTGGTAATCGAGGCTGATGTTCAGGCCCAGTTTGGGATTGAACTCCGCTACCGTCGATTGCAGCGCCGCCAGCAGGCCCGGTTCGGTCAGCTGCAGGCGGAAGGTGGTCAGCAGCTCGCGCAGCTGGCGATAGGCGCCGTTCAGCTCTTCGCGCATCTGCTGCACCAGCGCCTTGCTGGCGGACGAGAGCGTTTCGCCTTGCATCTGCAGGCAGGCGATCTGCATTTTCAGGCAGGAGAGCGATTGGGCGATGGAGTCGTGCAGCTCGCGGGCGATCGCCGCCCGTTCTTCCATCAGCATCAGCTGCTGCTGGTGGTCTACCTGACGTTCGATGGCCAGCACGCTGGTCAGTTGCTCCACCAGAGTGTTGACCAGCTGGCGGTGCTCATCGTTCAGCGGCTGTTGCGGCGCATGTTGCGCCACGATCACGCCGTAGTCGCCAAGCTTGTCGCTCAGGCTCCAGCTCAGCGACGGGTTGTCAGGATGCTGGCGGTCGCTGTCGTGCAGGCAGGCGCTGCACACCGGATTATGGCAATGCTCCGGCCGCAACGGCTGGTTGCCGCTCAGCTGCAGCAGCGGCTCCCGGCTGTCGTTTTCATACAGCCGCACCTGAATGGCGCGCAGCGGCGTCAGGATTTGCAGTTGGTTGAGCAGCGGCGTCAGGCGGCTGCACAATGGCTCGCTGGCGTGCAGCAGGCGGCTGGCGCGATAGAGGAAGCTCAGCATCTGATTTTTTTGCTGCAGGTCCGCGGTCTTCTCGGCTACGCGCTGCTCCAGCCCGCTGTAGGTGGCCGACAGTTCGTCGGACATGGTGTTCAACGCGCCGCCGAGCGACGCCATTTCATCCTGATGGCCGCGCTGCGCGAAGCGGCGGCTAAAGTCGCCGCGGCCCACCGCCAACGCCATTTCCACCAGCTGCCGCCACGGATGCAGCAACCGGCGGCGCAGGTAGCAGGTGGTGCCGATCAGCAGCAGCAGGGTCAGCGCGATAAAGCCGGCCTGCACCAGCGTCACCATCAGCAGGCGGCGCTCGGTTTGCCTGTCGATATCCGACACCAGCTTATCCAACAGCTGCACGAAGTGCGCCACCTGCGGCGCGGCGTCGGCCGGGCGCTGCGCGCTGCGCAGGCGAGGTTGCAGGGTCTGTTGCCAGTAGTCGCGCAAGGCGTCGAAAGGTTGCGTCAACCCTTCCTGTTCCACCGAACGCTGCAGGTCGGGGCTGTTTTCGTCGCGCTCCAGTTCGCGGATCAACGCTTCATGCCGTTCATCCAGCGGCACCTGCGCCAGCAGACGGTAGCTTTGCATACGCAGCGAGCCGGCCTTGTTGATGGCATGCGCGTTGCCCTGAATGCTTTGCGACATCCAGGCGGAAATCCCCATGCCGGCCACGCCCAGAATGCCCGACAGCAACATCAGCAGGGCGACCTGATTCACGATCGAAAGCGGGGCCAACAGGCGTTTCATAAGCGCGGGTTCCTGGCATTTGGCGCCGCTGAAGCTCAGGGGCGAAGGCGGCGACGGGGTAAACAAGTAACGATTCAGCCGTATTTTTGATTATCCCTGAGCATAACCCCATACCTCGAATGAAGTACCCATTAGTTTCCAGGGGGGCGGCGAAGCGGTGAGGATGACGAAGTGCTTCATTCTAATTTATTGATTGTAAATGATTTAATTTTTATGCAGAACGTACCCCTAAGGGGATGAAGGCGCTATTTGTGCCGCCAACTACTTGCATTCGGGTTGATATACATCAACTTTGCCGCCGGGGCCGCCCCCTAGGGTGTCGGAATAATCCCCCGTGTCTGAGGTTTTTATGTCGCAACTTGCAACGCCTTCATCAAAGAAAACCGGTGCGCTGATTCAGGATTGGCATCCTGAAGACAGCGCCTTTTGGCTGCAGCGTGGCCATCGCATCGCCACCCGCAACCTGTGGATTTCCATTCCCTGTCTGCTGCTGGCCTTCTGCGTCTGGATGCTGTTCAGCGCCGTGGCGGTCAACCTGAACAAGGTTGGCTTCAACTTTTCCACTGACCAATTGTTCCTGTTGACAGCGCTGCCGTCGGTCTCGGGCGCTATTTTACGCGTGCCGTATTCCTTCGTGATCCCGCTGTTTGGCGGCCGTCGCTGGACCGCTATCAGCACCTGCTTCCTGCTGGTGCCGTGCCTGTGGCTGGGATTCGCGGTGCAGGACAGCAGCACGCCGTACAGTGTATTCGTCATCATTTCCCTGCTGTGCGGTTTTGCGGGCGCCAACTTTGCCTCCAGCATGGCCAATATCAGCTTCTTCTTCCCGAAAGCGCGTCAGGGTGGCGCGTTGGGTCTCAACGGCGGGTTGGGGAATCTGGGCGTCAGCGTCATGCAACTGGTCGCGCCGTTGGCGATCTCTTTCAGCCTGTTTGGTCTGTTTGGCGGCACGGCGCAAGATCAGGCAGAAGGGGGGCAGCTGTGGCTGGAAAATGCCGCCTGGATCTGGGTACCGTTCCTGCTGGTCGCCACCTTGGCGGCTTGGTTCGGCATGAACGATCTGGCGGCTGCCAAGGCATCGCTGCGCCAGCAACTGCCAGTGCTCAAACGTGGGCATTTGTGGATGCTGAGTTTGCTGTACCTCGCGACCTTCGGTTCTTTCATCGGTTTCTCCGCCGGTTTCGCCATGCTGTCGAAGACGCAATTTCCGGAGGTCGTGATCCTGCATTACGCTTTCTTCGGGCCGTTCCTCGGTGCGCTGGCACGGCCGGTCGGCGGCGCGCTGTCTGACCGTTTCGGCGGCGTGCGGGTGACGTTGATCAACTTTGTGGTGATGGCCGTGTTCGCCGCGCTGTTGTTCCTGACTTTGCCGGCAGCGGGCGAGGGCGGTTCGTTTATCGCTTTCTACGGCATCTTTATGGTGTTGTTCCTCACGGCGGGGCTGGGCAGCGGATCGACTTTCCAAATGATCGCCGTCATTTTCCGTAAAATCACTGTCGATCGCGTGAAAGCGGCCGGCGGCAGTGACGAGAGCGCACAGCGTGAAGCGGTGACGGACTCCGCCGCCGCATTGGGCTTTATCTCAGCGATCGGCGCCGCAGGCGGTTTCTTTATTCCCCAGGCATTCGGCACCTCGCTGGCGCTGACCGGTTCGCCGGCGGGGGCAATGAAAGTATTCCTGGTGTTCTATATCTTGTGTGTGGTCATCACCTGGGCGGTGTATGGCCGCAAGAAAAAGGCCTGAGTATCAAACCGCTTTCTCAATCCCTCCCGACAGGGGAGGGATATTTCTCTCATTCCGAGTCATCTCACCTCGCCTCCTCAGTGAAATTTTCTGCCTTTAGGTAAAATTCTCATCTTCGCTTGCCGTTTTTTTCTTTTTTTATAGCACTATCTCTCAATGTGGGAATATTTTCGCCAAAACGGATTATATTATTTGCACGTTTTTTTCGTTTTATTGAGAGTATTCTTACATTAAGGCGTTAATGTCTTTTCGCAGATTAAATGAAATTTCCGGGAGGGGAAGGCATAATTAGTGCGATTGTTATAAAATCAGTAATAGGGTTTTGTCTTAGATGCTGCACACGCTGAGTGGAATGTGTGACGGGGTTAAATCAGATAACTCTCATTCTGTTTTTTTCGGCTTTTTGTAGTCTATCTGACAATCAGATTAGGTGGGAAAACACAATGAATTCACGGATAGGAATGAAATTTCACAATTTCATTCGATTAACAATCGAACAACATGGTTAGTTTTTCCTTTTTAAATCAATGAGGTGTTCATTTGAATTTTACGGTGACCATGAAAGAAATCCATGTTGCCAGCAGGGAAAAAGAGTCATTTGGATAAACGGAACATCCTTAATATGGCCTAATGTAAAAAATGAAATCAGAAAATTTTTATAAAGGCCAATATCCGATGAATGCAACCTGTTGAGTTTACATTTAATTTCTTGAACATTTTTTGATATTTCTATACAAAGTGTGCAGGACAGGCACGCTAAGGAAATTAAAAGTGAATCTTGATAAAAGAATAAAGATTAGGAATCTCGATGTTCTGACTCCTGCCGGGGAGAAATTTCGTCTGCGTTGGAAGGAGTATCAAATTCTTTCGCTGCTTGTCGCCAGATCACCAGAACTGGTTACCCGAACGGAAATTATAGAAAATATCTGGAAAGGAACCTATTGCTCAGATTCAACGATAAATCAAACAATTAAATCTATTCGCCAAAAGATTAGCGACACGGAACACACGCTTATCAGAACCATTCCTCGTTTGGGTTACAAGGTGGAAAATCAAGCGGCTTTTCACTTTATATCCGAGGATGAAGACTACGCTGATGATGATATATTAAATGGTGGTGAAGATATTGGTGTTGATATTCAAGCGGAACTTTCTGAAAGTGAAAGTGAGTCGTCTGAAACAAACGATGAAAAAATAGATAAGCCGCATAAATCGACGCTGGTTGCTGCGCCTGTTGCAACGGTGGAGTCATCCAAAGAACCGGTGCGTGAAAAAAAGTCGGCGGCGGTGCGTCGCTTTTTCAGCATACCCGCCAGCCGTGTAGTGAAATACCTGACGGTATTCGCCTCTTTGCTGGTTATTTCACATTTTTCATATGTGCTCGGCAACCAAACCCGCCCCCCGGTGATCAATGATATTCAGAACAACACGCGCGTGGTGTTGACGCTGACGCTGAATAACCCCCATACCAACAGCCCGCAAACTCTGCTCTGCCTTTACCAGGGAGAGAACATGGATCAAGCCACCATCGAATGTGTCGATCCTAAGCAAGGGCAGCTTAAATTGCCGGTAAAATATGAGACCTCTTCGACGCCCGGCAAAGGTCGGATTAATCTCATATTGCCGAATAAAACCTTGCAATATCAAGTTGCTTACGATGTTAAAAATTAGCGCTGAATGAGGTTTTATCTTTAGCGATAATTTTACATTTGATGAAATCTTTTATTTCATTATTTGTTATTTGAAAGCCAGGTTCGATTTGTCCAGTCTGGAACTCATTACCTAACGCGTATTAGCGTCCTGTCCCAATGGGGCGACAGGAATAATGAGAACCTGCTGAGTGACAAATTATGGATAAGCGTAAAGTAGCTATTATCGGGGGTTCCGGTTTTATCGGAACACGCCTGGCGAAACGTCTCAGTGCGCGCGATGATCTGACGTTGGTCATCGTGGATAAGCAACCCAGCGCACATTTTCCCGCGCTCTATCAGTATGGCGATGTGACGCAACCTCAGACTTTGCAAGAACCGCTGACGGGCTGCGACGCCATCATTAATCTGGCGGCGGAACATCAGGACAACGTCGATCCCATTTCGCTCTATTATCAGGTCAATGTCGAAGGCGCGCGGCATGTCTGCATGACCGCCTCCGCTCTGAATATCCGCCAAATCATTTTCACCTCCTCCGTCGCTGTTTACGGCTTCGTTAAACAGGAAACCGGCGAAGAAGGAAGTTTCGAGCCTTTCAACCATTACGGCAAGTCCAAGCTCGAGGCGGAATACGTTTATGAAGCCTGGCGCAAGGCCGATGTGGAAAATCGGTTGACTATCATCCGTCCAACGGTGGTATTCGGCGAAGGCAACCGCGGCAACGTGTATAACCTGTTCCGTCAGATCGCCAGCGGACGTTTCGTGATGATTGGCAGCGGCAATAATATGAAGTCGATGGCCTACGTTGAAAATATTGCCGCGCGGCTGGAACATGCTCTGGAACAACAGTCAAGTTATCAGGTCAGCAACTACGTCGATAAACCGGACTTTACGATGAATCAATTGGTCGACGTCATTTCCTCTTCATTGGGGAGAAAAAATAAGACAATTCGCATTCCTTATGCCGTAGGCATATGCGGCGCAACCGCATTGGATGTTGTGAGTAAAATAAGTCGAAAGAAATTCCCAATAAGCCGCGTCAGAGTACAGAAATTCTGCGCCAGAACGCAGTTTAAAAGTAATGTGCAAAATAATTTCGTGGCGCCTGTTGAACTTGATTCGGCAATCGAAAGAACCATTAAACATGAGTTTTCTGATAGATAACTTAACCGCACGCTGACGTTATTTACTTATTTCCGCCGACAAGCGGATAAATCTGTATTTTTCAGGATTAATTCATGCTGACTTATATCCTGGCAGGATCAATTTTGTTTTTGTTAATAGCGCATTGGGAGCTGTAACTCAAGGGCGGTAGCGTGCTTATTCGCTGGAGGAACGATGTTATATCAACTGAGCGTGATATTTGTGCTGGCGGTCGCGTGGATCCTTATTGCCCGCCGGGTCGCCTTGACGGTGGGATTAGTGGATAAGCCCAATGCGCGCAAGCAACATCTGGGACATATTCCGTTGGTCGGCGGCATCGCCGTGTACCTGACGCTGATGCTGATGGCGCTGTGGCAACCCGCCTGGCTGCCCGACAGCACCGTCTATCTGCTGTGCATTACGGCGCTGGTGGTGTTGGGCGTGCTGGATGACCGCTTTGATCTGCCCGTGGCGCCGCGCGTCATGGTGCAGGGAGGGATCGCGCTGGCGATGATGCTGGCGGCAGGGATGCAGCTTTCCTCATTGGGCCATGCCTGGGGCCATCAGGAAGTGATGCTCGGTTATGGCGCGTTGCTGCTCACGCCGCTGGCGGTATGGGGGGCGATCAACGCCTACAACATGGTGGATGGCATCGACGGGCAACTGGGCGCCTTGTCCTGCGTGACCTTCGTTGCGCTGGCCATCGTGTTCGGACTGGGTGGCCGGGGAGATCTGGCGCTGTGGTGCCTGGGCGTGATCGTCGCGCTGGCGGCTTATCTGCTGTTCAACCTGAGCCTGTTCGGCGCGCGTAACAAAATCTTTATGGGGGACGCCGGCAGCATGGTGATCGGCTTCAGCGTGCTGTGGCTGGTGTTACTGGCGACGCAGGGGCAGCAGGCGGTAATGCGCCCGGTCACCGCGCTGTGGCTGATCGCCATTCCGCTGATGGACATGGTGACCGTGATGGTGCGCCGCCTGTTGCGCCGCCAAAGCCCCTTCAAAGCGGGCCGCGATCATTTGCACCATATTCTGATGCGTCGCGGACTCAATGCGCGCCAGGCACTGGCGATGAGCACCATGCTGGCGGTGACGCTGGCCTGCATCGGCATTTGCAGTGAAGTGTTGCAACTGCAGGAAAGCCTGATGCTGGTGGCGTTTCTGTTCTGTTTTTGCGGTTATTTCGCCATGTTGCGCGAACCGCGTCAGGCGACGATGCTCAGCGATAATCCAACCGTCGGGCGTTAATCCTCTCACGGGCTGCGGCAGCAGCCCGTTTATCACGGTACTTCCATGAATTTTCATTTGCCTCTTTTGATGCCGTTGGCCTTCACCTCCGCGTTATTGAGCGGTTGTACGGTGGTTCCCGGCTCACATTTACCGACCAGCGGAAAAGCCATCGTCGTGCAACAAGACGACGATTTCGATTTGAACAGCCAGGTACAGGTCTACCGCATGTCACCGATGCTGCTGCAGAAAATGCGGCGCGTTGAACCGGTCGCCCAGCCGAATCCGGCGCTGGACCAGCGGTTGCAGAGCTACCAATACCGTATCGGCGTCGGCGACGTGTTGAACGTCACCGTCTGGGATCACCCCGAGTTGACCACGCCGGCCGGGCAATATCGCAGCGCCAGCGACACCGGTAACTGGGTGCATGCGGATGGCACGATCTTTTACCCCTATATCGGGCGCGTGGCGGTGGTGGGTAAAACCGTCACCGAAGTGCGCAGCCTGATCGCCGGCCGTCTGGCGCAGTATGTGGAAAGCCCGCAGGTGGATGTCAGCATCGCCGCGTTCCGCTCGCAGAAGGCTTATGTGACCGGTGAGGTGAAAACCTCCGGTCAGCAGGCGATCACCAACGTACCGCTGACCATTCTGGATGCGATCAACGCCGCCGGCGGCCTGACGGACAATGCCGACTGGCGCAACGTGGTGCTGACGCATCAGGGCAAAGAGCGGGCCATCTCGCTGCAGGCGCTGATGCAGCGTGGCGACATCAGCCAGAACGCGCTGCTGCAGCCGGGCGACATCCTCTACATTCCGCGCAATGACAACTTGAAAGTGTTCGTGATGGGCGAGGTGGGCAAGCAAGCGACGCTGAAGATGGATCGCAGCGGCATGACCCTGACCGAAGCCCTCGGATCTTCCGAAGGGATCAGCCAGACGGTGGCGGATGCGACCGGGGTGTTCGTGATCCGGCCGAGCGGCGGCAACCCCCCGCAGCGGCTGGCGACGCTGTATCAGTTCGATCTCTCCGACGCCAGCGCGCTGGCGATGGGCGCTGAATTTCAGCTGCACCCTTACGACGTCGTGTACGTCACCGCGGCGCCTATCGCGCGCTGGAACCGTTTGATCAGCCAGCTGGTGCCGACCATCAGCAGTTTTAACGATCTCAGCGAGGCTACCTTGCGCGTGCGCAACTGGTAACTCCGCAGGGTGAATAAGGAACAGAAGATGAAAAACAATGCGCTGTCCGTGATGGTGGCCGAACAAGATGAAAAGCTGGAGTGGGAGCGTCTGGTAGGGCCGCTGTGGGATAACCGCTGGCGGATCGCCGTCGTGACCGGCGTGGCCGGTGCGCTGGGCGTCGCCTACGCCCTGTTGGCTACCCCGGTGTATCAGGCCACGGCGGTGGTGCAGGTGGAGAATCAGCTGTCCGGCGATTCGCTGCTGCGTGAAACGCTGGACAGTTCGCTGGGGCAAAATTCGACGACGCAGGATGAGGTGACGCTGGTCAAGTCGCGCTACGTGCTCGGCAAAACGGTGGATGCCCTCGGCCTGACGGTGCGCGTCGAACCGGACTATTTCCCGGTGTTCGGTAAAGGTTTCGCCCGACTGAGCGGTGAAAAGACGCCGGTATTGGACATCGGTACGCTGACAACGCCGGCGGACATGCAGGGCGAAGCGCTGACGCTGACGGTGCGCGATGGGCAACATTACGAGCTGAGCCATGACGGCGCCAAATTGTTCAGCGGCGTGGTTGGGCAACCGGTGGCGCAGGGCGAGTGGAGCATGACCGTTTCGGCGCTGGATGCGGCGCCGGGCACCAGTTTCACCGTGGTTAAAGTCGCGCGTCAAGAAGCGGTGGACGATCTGCGTAAATACCTGGGCGTAGTGCCGAGCGGCAAGGACAGCGGCATCATGACGTTTACGCTGCCGAGTGAAGATCCGCAGCGTGCCGAGGCGGTGCTGAAGAACATCACCGATAACTACCTGCAGCAGAACGTGGATCGTAAAACGGAAGAGGCGCAGAGAATGCTGGCCTTCCTGCAGGAGCAGCTGCCGCAAACGCAAACCTCGTTGAACAACGCCGAAAACCAGCTCAACCAGTTCCGCCAGCAAAACGATTCGGTGGATCTGTCGCTGGAAGCCAAGTCGGTGCTGGACACTCAGGTGCAGCTCGAAGCCCAGCTCAACGAGCTGACCTTCAAGGAGGCGGAGATTTCCAAGCTTTATACCCGCGTGCACCCGGCTTACCGGGCGCTGATGGAAAAGCGCGCCACGCTGGAGGCGGAAAAGGCGCGGCTCGGCAAACAGGTACAGACGCTGCCGAAAATGCAGCAGGAGATCCTGCGTCTCACCCGCGACGTGCAGGTGGATCAGCAGGTTTACATGCAACTGATGAACAAACAGCAGGAGCTGAGCATCAGCAAGGCCGGCACGGTGGGCAATATTCGCATCGTCGACGAGGCGGAAACCGCTATCCGACCGATTCAGCCGCAAAAGATGCTAATCGTGTTGTTGGCGTTGATACTGGGCGCTGCGGGCACCGCGGCCGTGGTGCTGCTGCGCACGGCCTTCCATCGCGGCATCAATGATATCGATACGCTGGAGAAGCGAGGCATCAACGTCTACGCCACCGTGCCGCTGTCGCCATGGCAGGCGAAACGCAATCGCGAACAACGCCTGCTGTTGCCCAAATCCGGCGGTCGTCGCCTGCCGATCCTGGCGGTGGTCGAGCCGGCGGATCTGTCGGTGGAGGCCATTCGCAGCCTGCGCACCAGCCTGCATTTCGCCATGCTGGAGGCCAAAAACAACATTTTGATGGTCTCCGGTGCCAGTCCGGAAAGCGGCAAGAGTTTTACCAGCACCAACCTGGCGGTGGTGGTGGCGCAGGCCGGGCAGCGGGTGCTGTTGATCGACGCGGATATGCGTAAAGGATTTTTGCATCGTTGGTTATCGGACGACGCTCATCAAGGGCTGTCCGACATGCTGGTGGGCAAAGTGATGACGGAACAGGCGGTGCGGAAAACCGCCATCGCCAATCTGGACTTCGTGCCACGTGGTCAGGTGCCGCCGAACCCGTCCGAGCTGCTGATGCATCGCCGTTTCGCCGATTTCCTGCGCTGGGCCGGGCAAAACTACGATCTGGTGCTGATCGATACGCCGCCGATTCTGGCGGTGACGGACGCGGCCATCGTCGGCAATCACGCCGGTACGTCACTGTTGGTGGTGCGTTTTGAGGTGAACACCGTCAAGCAGATCGAAACCAGCATGCGCCGTTTCGAACAGAATGGCGTGGCGATCAGAGGCGTAATCCTCAACGGCATCGTGAAAAGGGCGGCGACCGACATGAGCTATTACAACTTCGCCTATCCAAGCCATCGGGAAGATCAGCGGCAGGCAGAGGAATAAGCGGGTGAAGGCCATTATCATCAATGCCCTGTGGCTGATGCTGGAACGCGTTTCGCTTAGCCTGTCCGGCATCTTCGTCTCCATTTACGTTGCGCGCTATCTGGGGCCCGCCCAGTTTGGCGCTCTCAACTATCTGTTGGCGACGATCGCCATCGTGGTGCCGCTGGTGCAGCTGGGCGCCGACAGCATCATTTTCAACCGCGTCGCCCGCCGCCCGCCGAGCGGCATTCGCCTGATGTTGGCTTCGATGCGTTTGCGCCGCCGGCTGTTCCTGGTGGTGGCGCTGCCGATGCTGATATGGAGCTATTTCAGCCAGCCGCCAGCCGGTCAACTGATGACGCTGTTGCTGCTTATCAGCGCCTATTTCTCGATTCAGGACGTGTACAAAATTTATTACGATGCCCGCCTGCAGTCGAAACGCAATACGCTGATCAACAACCTGGCGCTGCTGTTGTCGATCGGACTGCGGCTGGCGCTGGTGAGCGCCGCGCTGCCGCTGGTGTGGTTCGCGGTACCCTACATCCTCAGCAGCGCCGTACCTTATCTGGTGCGCCTCTGGCTATTTCGTGGGGAAGCTGCGGCCTCGCCGCGGGTTACGCCGCGCCAGGCCGGGCGCTATGGCCGTTATTTGCTGAAAGTGGGCCTGCCGTTGGCCATCTCCAGTCTGGCGATAGTGATTTATACCCGCATCGATCAAATCATGCTGGGCAATCTGGTCGGCGAGCAGGCGGTGGGCTGGTTCAGCGCCGCGACCACCCTCAGCCAGGGGTGGGTTTTTGTGCCGATGGCGCTGATCACCTCGTTGATGCCGGGTATTGCCAACTGTCGCGACCCGTTGGAGCAGGAGTACCGCATCCGGGTGCTTTATCTGGTGGTATTGGGCCTGTCGTTGCCGGTGCTGCTGGGTCTGTGGTGGTTCGCCCACCCGGCTATTGCGCTGCTGTATGGCGCCGCTTTTCAACCGGCCGCCGACATCCTGGCTATTTGTACGCTGACCTCGCTGTTCTCAGTGATGGGGACGGTTTCGTATCGCAGCATCGTGCTGTTCGCCGGTTATCGCTTTATCGCCATCAAGATGCCGTTGGTGGCTCTGCTGAACGTGGCGATGAATCTGCTGCTGATCCCGCGTTACGGCCTGACCGGCGCTGCGGTGTCTACGCTACTGGCGGAATTCATTTCGTTCTTCGTTCTGAACAGTTTATTCCGTGGCGGGAAAATTACCCGACTGCAGCTGACCTGTTTTTACTGCCTGCCGCGTCTTGTCAGCAAATTAAGGAGAGAGCATGTTAAACACCCTGGTTAAAAGCATTTCCAAGCGCCTGCCCGATGCCTGGCACCATCAGGTTAAATACGCGCTCTATTTCAAAAAATTGCCGCACCTGTCAAAACCGACCGGCTTCAGCGAAAAGATCATGCGCCGCAAAATTTATCCGCGCAGCATCTACACCACCTTGTCGGACAAATACAAGGTCCGCGAATTTATTGCCGGCCTGTGGGGCGAAGAGTATCTGGTGGAGCTGTATGCGCATGGCACTGAACTCAGCTACGACACGTTCAGGCAGTTGCCAGACGCCTTCGTGCTGAAGGCCAACCATGGCAGCGGCTATAACCGGTTGGTGTTCGACAAGCAACAGGTTAGCTACGCGGAATTGTACGATCTCAGCAGTTCGTGGATGCGCAGCAACTTTTACGAGCAGAGTCGCGAAAAGCATTATCTGGACATCGAACCCTGCATCATGGTGGAACGCATGTTGCTGGATGGTGAGCAGGTGCCGAACGATATCAAATTTCATTGTTTCAACGACAACCATGAAATTCGCATGTTTATCCAGGTGGATTACCAGCGTTTCGGCACCCATCGGCGCGATATTTTTGATCTCGACTGGAACCGCACCGAAATCCGCATCAACTTGCCGAATGCCGACGAACCGATGCCGCGACCTACGCGGCTGGAAGAAATGACGCGTTTGGCTCGCCAGGTTGCGCAGCAGTTCTCTTATGTCCGCGTGGATTTCTACCAGGTCGGTGAGAAGGTCTATTTCGGTGAATTGACGTTTACGCCTGGTGCGGGATTAAGCAAGCTTAAGCCGGAAAACATCGAGCAGGAATGGGGCAGTTATTTTACTGAGTAAACGCTTATGCAGAGAGTCGCCTCCAATTTTCACATGCATGCCAATGTTGGTTATAATCAGTCGCGGGATTTGGTCAATCAATCAATCATATTGACCTTCCTGTTGATCTTTTTCGTGAAAACTTTCCTGACCTCGGGATCGTTCAACAGCGAGCTGATTAATAAAACTGTGATGGGGCTCAATGCCCTGATGTTGCTCTATGTCGGCTATGCATTTTTCATCGCTACGATGGCGGAAAAAGCGGTTGCGGGTTTTTTGGTTCTGCTGTTTCTGGTTAATATCGCCACCGGACATGGCGATTACCTTTTTGGCGCGGTATTCAGCTCTGCGGTGATAATTTTATTCCGCCGCATCGAGATGGTGCGCGGCGCTGAAATGTTCGCTATCGCTTTTGTGGTTGCCGGGCTGTTGATGGTTATCCCTTATACCTTTTACACCAATGGATTTGTTTACCTTGATGAGCGCTATGGCAACAGATTAACGCTGGGTTTCGATAACCCGAATACCTTGGCGTATTATTCTTTTGCCTTGTTCGCTATGCTGCTGTGCCTGATCGACCATGCGAAATTAACGCGTGGAATGAAAAATATCGCCTCACTGGCGGTGTCGGCGTTAATTATCCCGGTGCTGATGTATTCCTATTCCCGCACCTGTTTTATGTTGGCACTGTTGATGTTGTTGCTGTTTTGGCTGGCGCCGCTGTTGCGTTTTACCCCCAATAGAAAAGTCTGCATTGCGCTGACGTTGGCCATCGTAGGCTTCCAGTTCGCCAGCGTTATACGCTGGGGGAGCAATCCGGCATTGGATGCGCTGTTGAACCAAGCGTTGACCGGGCGCATCTGGTTCTCCTGGCAGATGTTTCAGGCGGTGGGGCTACCCAATCCGCTGTTCGGCATGAATATCGAACCCTATAAGCCGGTCGATTTCTTCTTCATCGCCATGTTTTATTCGGCTGGTGGGATCGCCTCTGTTGTCATGCTTTTTTGTTATTTTCACCTGTTGGGTAATATGCGCAGGCTGAGTCGATTCATGCGCTGGGTGGTGGTTGTTTTTCTGCTGACAACTTTTACGGAAACCTATTTTTTGGTCCCGGTATTTAACGTGTCGTTATTGCTGCTTTGCCGTGGAAAAGAAATGATAAATTCTAAGTTGGAGGGTTAAGAAATGGATTTCTCGATCGTGATCCCTATTTATAATAGTGCGCGTTACCTGCCTAAAACTCTGAAGCGGATTTTCAGCGCTTGCCAAGGGTTCGACTATCAGGTGATTTTGGTTGATGATTGCTCTGACGAGGATGATATCAAATATATTCGCCAGATGGCGGCGACTAATAGCAACGTGATGCTACATGAGAAAAAACAGAAGAGCAATGCGGCGGTATCGCGCAACCTGGGCGCCAATTTAGCGCAATCGGAGATCGTGTTTTTTCTCGATTCGGATGATTACTTTACTACCAACTATATTATTCGCCGCATGAAGAAGCATGAAGATCGCCATATTGATATTATCTTCGGTAATTATGCAGAGGTGAGCGGCGATTCGGTACGCGACTTCAACTTTCACTACAAATCCGGTTCTTCCGGCGAGGATTTTCTTTTTCTGGAAATGGGCGATATTCGGTCATCCACCATCAGCATGCGTAAAAAAAGCGATCGCCGCTTTTTATTTCCCGAGTTTCTCAACAAGCATCAGGATTGGGGCTTTCTGGTCAACGCCACCAATTTGGGCGCGCAAGTGGCGTATGACGCCGGTGGCGGGGTGTTTCTCGACGTGGGGCGTTACGGACGCATGACGGCGAAGCTTAATCTGGAGGCCAGCGACCGCTTTATCAATACCTTCCTCAGCCCCAGCGATCGCCATATCAGCGGATTCGCCTGCAAGCACCTGCTGGCCTCGCTGTATTCGGAAAACGCCCAGGCGTTCAATTATTACTCATCGCGCATCGTGCGGCACAGCCTGAGCGGCAAGTTCAAGATGATCAAATGGTATGGCGATTGTCTGACGCGGCTGGGGTTGTTCTCGGTTGGCGGCCGGCTGTTGCGCAATGTGCGCCAGGGATTCAGGAGATGATATGCAAGCACGCAAGGTAATCATCGTCATCGAAAATATGGCGGGCAAGGGCGGCACTGAACGGGTCGCCAGCGGTTTGGCCAATGCGCTGGCGCGTCTGCCGAATTACGAGGTGGCGGTGTTTTCGCTGTGTGGCGAGCGGAGCTTCTTTCCGCTGGCGATCAACGTCCGGCTACGCTGTGGCGGCGGCGATTCGCTGTTCTGGCCATGGCGGCTGGCGTTCGCACTGCGGCGTGAACGCGCGGACGCGATCATTACCGTTTCCATGGGAAAACTGTCGGTGGTGATGACGCCTTTTCTACGTTTGTTCTGTGCCCGCAGCCGGCTGTTATTGAGCGAGCACGTCAGCTTTCACCAGTATCCGCGCGTATTTAAATGGCTGAAGTTGTTGGTTTACCGGTTGGGCGATCGCGTGATTTTCCTGACGCGGCAAGATCGCGACGCCATCGCTCGCTGGGTGGGCGCCGGGAAATGCCGGGTGATCGAGAACGTTTCGCCGTTCGGCGCACAGGCGCCGACGCCGGCGCTGCAGGAAAAGGTGGCGCTGGCGGTGGGGCGGTTGAGCAATCAGAAAGGCTTCGATCGTCTGATCGCGCTGTGGCGCGGGGTGGCGGCGCAAATGCCGGATTGGCGGCTGTTGATTATTGGCGACGGCCCTGAGCGTGACGCACTGCGGCGGCAGATTAAAGGCGCCGGGCTGGAGCGGCAGGTGAGCCTGCTGCCGGCCACCGCCGACGTGGCGGCCTATTATCGCCAGGCCAGTCTGTATTTGATGACGTCGCGCTATGAGGGGTTGCCGATGGTGCTGATCGAAGCCATGAGTTTCGGCCTGCCGTTGGTGGCCTACGATTGCAAGACCGGCCCGGCCGAGCTGATAGACAATGGCGTCAACGGTTATCTGGTGCCCGATGACGATGCCGCCGCCTTCAGCGAAGGCGTGCTCGAACTGATGCGCGACCCGGACCTGCGCGATCGCTTTTCTGTCGCCGCGCTAGATAAGTCTCGCCGTTTTTCTCCCGAACGTATTTATCCCCAGTGGCAACAGCTCATTGAGTGAGGACAGAATGGAAAAGATATCCGTGATAATGCCCGCCTACAACGCGGCAAACTCTATCAAAGAATCGATCCTTGGCGTGCTGAATCAGCAATTTACCGACTATCACCTGTATGTGATCGATGATGCGTCCACCGACAACACCGCCGAGGTGGTGCGGCCGTTTATCCACGATCGCCTCACCTATATACGCAATGAGCATAACCAGGGCGTGGCGGAAACGCGCAACATCGGCATTGAGGCGGCGAGCGGGGACTATATCGCCTTCTGCGACAGTGATGACGTATGGCTCCCCAACAAGCTGTCGCGCCAGGCGAGCATTTTGCAAACCCGCCGCTATGACGTGGTGTGTTCCCATTATTACACCTTCGAAGACGACCTGAAATTGATCAAAAACACCCGTGGTGCGGATGAGCTTATCGGCTATCAGGACATGTTGAAAAGCAACTGGATCGGCAATCTCACCGGCATCTATAACCAGAAGCGCATCGGTAAGGTATATCAGCAAAAAGTGGGGCATGAGGACTACTTGATGTGGCTGGCGGTGCTGCAGAAGGCGCGTAACGGCCTGGCCTACTGCATTCCCGAACCGCTGGCCTGTTACCGGTTGTCTACCCATTCGCTGTCGGGCAACAAAATCCGCGCTGCGGACTGGCAATGGCGGATTTACCGTCAGCATTTGGGGCTGTCTTACCAGAAATCCTGCTATTTGTTCGCCACCTATCTGTTCAATGCCGTGGTGAAAAGGAAATGACCATAAGGGGGATGTATCAGCGGGCGGCTCTGGGCTGTTGCGCCTTGTGGGGCGCAGCGGCTCTGGCGCAGAACTGCCAACCCAATCTGTTGACCAACCCCGGCTTTGAGCAGGGGCTCAGCGGCTGGCGAGCGCAGGGCGCGCAGGCCGACGGCGATACGCACAGTGGCAGGGGGAGTCTGCGTTATGACAATGCAGATATAGCGCGATACCGTACCTTCAACCAGGCGCTGCAGGTTGAGCCCGGACAGACGATAGATTTCGGCGTCTGGCTCAAGACCCGCGGCGTGCGCGGGCAAAGCCGCGACGGCGGGGCTGGGGTTTATCTGCAGAGCTTTGATGCGCAGGGGCGCTTTCTGGAAGGCAGTTATCCGGCTGGGGTGACCGGCGACAGCGGCTGGCGGCAGGTGAACGCCAGCTATACCGTGCCGCCGCAGGCGGCGCGAATCACTTTTGGCGTTTATCTGCGTAAGGGGAGCACCGGTACCGCCTGGTTTGACGACGCCTATGCGTGTGCTCGCGCGTCTATGCCGGCGTTGTATCAGCTCGGCGCGTCGGCGCAGGGAAAGGTCGACACGTTGGTCGTCACTGCGCAGCCGCAGCATTTGCAGGTCGACAGCGAATTGCTCAATGCCGAGGGGCAGGTTGTTCACCGTAGCCGCGACCGTTATCAGGTTGAAGGGCAGCGCCGTATCGAATACCAACCGCCGGCCGGCCTGGCACAGGGGGAATACCGCCTGCGTCAGCAGGTCACCGGTCAGCAATCCCAGCCGGCACAGGGCAGCGAGCTGTCTTTTCGCGTCGGGCAGCCTGCGGCCAAAGTCGCGATCGACAGCGAAGGCTTTACCCTGCGCGATGGTCAACGGCTTTTCCCGTTGGGCATTTACGCCAACGTGGCTACCGATGAGCATTTGGCGCGCATCGCCTCGGCGGGATTCAACACGGTGCTGAATTATGATTATGGGGAAAAGAAAGATCCTTACGCCTTTTTCCGCAACGCAGGCAAGCGCGGGCTGCTGGTCATTTACTCCGTCAAAGATCAGTACCGCGGCAGCCGCTTCGCGCCGGCCGCGCGCGGTGGCGACTACGCGGCGATGACGGCCTGGTACGTGCAGCGCTTGCGCTCTCAGCCCAACCTGCTCGCCTGGTACATCAACGATGAACTGGGGCCGGAATATCTCGATAAGATCGAGGAAAAAAACCTGCAAATAAAGCGGCTTGACGGCGATCATCCCACCTTCCAGGTGTTGAACAAAACCGGGGAGTTGGACGCCTACTTTAACAGCAGCGACATTTTGGCGACCGACCCTTACCCGGTGGGGAACGATCGCGATCTGACGCGCACGACGCGTTATACCGAACTGACGGTGCAGGCCGCCCGCCAGGCACGCGGAGCCTGGGTGGTGATGCAAATCATGGATCACGCCGCTTATGACGCCAGCCGCAAGCCACATCCGCCGTCAGAGGCGGAAATTCGCAATCAGGCCTGGCAGGCGCTGATCGGCGGCGCCAAGGGGCTGTTGTTTTATTCTTATACCGATCTGTTTTATAAGCGTAAAACCGGCCGCTTCGACCAACGGGAGTTTGACGCCACCTGGCGTGGCGTGGCTGCCGTGTCGCAGCAAATCGCCGCCTTCACCCCTTATCTGCTGACGGGAAAATCGACGCCGCTGGCGGGAAGCGACCCGCAAATGCCGGCGCGGATGTTTATTCTGGGCGATCGCGCCTTGCTGTTGGTAGCCAATCCTTACTATCGAGAGGGAAGCACCCGCTTGCGCCTTCCGGCGGGTTGGCGGCAGCAGGGAGAGGGCACGGAGGTCAAGCTGACGTTGCCCGCCGTGGGTACCGCGACGCTGTGGCTTCAACGCTGAAAGCGACGAGTCAGCATCACGCGGGAGGTTTCTCCCGCGTCCTACCCCCAAATACCCCGCCTTGCCTCCCAGCTGTCCGCCTTCATCTTGATATTCTCCTTTATTCATTTTAATTCAATTAATTAACCTAATTTATCGCACCTATACTTTGGTGGTATTTCACCCCCGACGCGCGCGTCGCCTCCCGCTTTCTCTTGATCGCAATCAATTTGCCGCCGGTTGGCCGTCAGTAGGCTGGCGGCAGATTGAGCATGTCTTCTTATAACGACAAGAGCCTTCAGGAGCATTCCGGATGAGCAAATTTTTAGACCGTTTCCGCTATTTCAAGCAGTTGGCGGAGCCTTTTTCTGGCGAGCACGGCCAGACCTTGAACACTAACCGCGACTGGGAAGACGGCTACCGCAGCCGTTGGCAGCACGACAAAGTGGTGCGTTCCACCCACGGCGTGAACTGCACCGGTTCCTGCAGTTGGAAAATCTACGTGAAGAATGGTCTGGTGACCTGGGAAACCCAGCAAACCGACTATCCGCGCACCCGTCCCGATCTGCCCAACCATGAACCGCGCGGCTGCCCGCGCGGCGCCAGTTACTCCTGGTACCTGTACAGCGCCAACCGGCTGAAATACCCGCTGATGCGCAAGCGTCTGCTCAAACTGTGGCGCGAAGCGAAAGCGCAGCACAGCGATGCGGTCGCGGCCTGGGGCTCTATCGTCGGCGATGCGGAAAAAGCCAAAAGTTACAAGGTGGCGCGCGGCCGCGGCGGTTTCGTCCGCTCCAGCTGGCAAGAGGTCAATGAACTGATCGCCGCCGCCAACGTCTATACCGCCAAAACCTTCGGCCCTGACCGCATTATCGGCTTCTCGCCGATCCCGGCGATGTCGATGGTGTCCTACGCCGCCGGCGCCCGCTACCTGTCGCTGATCGGCGGTGCCTGCCTGAGCTTCTACGACTGGTATTGCGATCTGCCGCCGGCCTCGCCGATGACCTGGGGCGAGCAGACCGACGTGCCGGAATCCGCCGACTGGTACAACTCCTCCTACATTATCGCCTGGGGCTCCAACGTGCCGCAGACGCGCACCCCGGACGCCCACTTCTTTACCGAAGTGCGTTACAAGGGCACCAAAACCGTGGCGGTGACGCCGGACTATGCCGAAGTCGCCAAGCTGTGCGACCACTGGCTGAATCCGAAGCAGGGCACCGACAGCGCGATGGCGCTGGCGATGGGTCACGTGATGCTGAAAGAGTTCCATCTCGATCGCGAAGTCGGCTACTTCCGCGACTATGTGCGCCGTTATACCGACATGCCGATGCTGGTGCTGCTGGAGCCGCGTGAAGGCGGCCACTACGCCGCCGGCCGCCTGCTGCGCGCCGCCGATCTGGTGGACGGATTGGGCCAGGAAAACAACCCCGAGTGGAAAACCGTCGCTATCGACAGCCGCAGCGGCGATCTGGTGGCGCCGCAGGGCTCCATCGGTTTCCGCTGGGGCGAGAAGGGCAAGTGGAACCTGGAACAGCGTGAAGGCAAGGCGCAACAGGAAGTCGAGTTGCAGCTCAGCCTGTTGGGCATGCATGACGACGTCGCCGAGGTGGGTTTCCCGTACTTCGGCGGCGCCGACAGCGAGCATTTCAACAGCGTGGCGCTGGACGAGATCCTGCTGCACAAGCTGCCGGTGAAACGCCTGCGGCTGGCGGACGGCAGCGAAGCGCTGGTGACCAGCGTGTACGATCTGACGCTGGCCAATTACGGCCTGGAGCGCGGGTTGGGCGACGCCAACTGCGCCGCCGACTATGACGAGGTCAAGGCTTACAGCCCGGCCTGGGCCGAGCAGATCACCGGCGTATCGCGCCACAACATCATCCGCATTGCCCGCGAGTTCGCGGAAAACGCCGAGAAGACCCACGGCCGTTCGATGATCATCGTCGGCGCCGGCGTCAACCACTGGTATCACATGGACATGACCTACCGCGGCCTGATCAATATGCTGATCTTCTGCGGTTGCGTCGGCCAGAGCGGCGGCGGCTGGGCGCACTACGTCGGCCAGGAAAAACTGCGGCCGCAAACCGGCTGGCTGCCGCTGGCGTTCGGCCTCGACTGGCAGCGCCCGCCGCGCCACATGAACAGCACCTCGTTCTTCTACAACCATTCCAGTCAATGGCGCTATGAAACCGTCGGCACCGACGAGCTGCTGTCGCCGCTGGCGGACAAGTCGCGCTTCGGCGGCAGCCTGATCGACTTTAACGTGCGCGCCGAACGCATGGGCTGGCTGCCGTCTGCGCCGCAGCTGGGCGCTAACCCGCTGCGCCTGGCGGAGCAGGCTCGCGCGGCCGGCCAATCGCCGGTCGAATTTACCGTCGACAGCCTGAAGAACGGCTCGCTGGGCTTCGCCGCCGAGCAGCCGGACAATCCGCAGAACTTCCCGCGTAACCTGTTCGTCTGGCGATCCAACCTGCTGGGCTCCTCCGGCAAGGGCCATGAGTACATGCTCAAATACCTGTTGGGCACCGAAAATGGCATCCAGGGGAAAGATCTCGGCCAGCAGGGCGGCGTGATGCCGCAGGAAGTGGAATGGCGCGAGCAGGGCGGCGAAGGCAAGCTGGATCTGGTGGTGACGCTCGATTTCCGCATGTCGAGCACCTGCCTGTACTCCGACGTGGTGCTGCCGACCGCCACCTGGTACGAAAAAGACGACATGAACACCTCCGACATGCACCCGTTCATTCATCCGCTGTCGGCGGCGGTCGATCCGGCCTGGGACTCGAAGAGCGACTGGGAAATCTACAAGGGCATCGCCAAGGCCTTCTCCGAGGTGTGCGTCGGCCATCTGGGCCAGGAAACCGACGTGGTGACCCTGCCTATCCAGCACGACTCCGCCGCCGAGCTGGCGCAGCCTTACGGCGTACAGGACTGGAAGAAGGGCGAATGCGATCTGATCCCCGGTAAAACCGCGCCGCACATCATCGCGGTGGAGCGTGATTACCCGGCCACCTACGAGCGCTTTACCTCACTGGGGCCGCTGCTGGACAAACTGGGCAACGGCGGCAAGGGCATCAGTTGGAACACCCAAACCGAGGTCGACTTCCTCAAGCAGCTTAACTACGTCAAGGCCGACGGCCCGGCGGCGGGGCGGCCGAAGATCGAGAGCGCGATAGACGCGGCGGAAGTGATCCTGTCGCTGGCGCCGGAAACCAACGGCCAGGTGGCGGTGAAAGCCTGGGAAGCCCTGAGCAACGTCACCGGCCGCGATCACCGGCATCTGGCGCTGAACAAGGAAGACGAGAAAATTCGCTTCCGCGACATTCAGGCGCAGCCGCGCAAAATCATCTCCAGCCCGACCTGGTCCGGTCTGGAGGACGAACACGTTTCCTATAACGCCTGCTACACCAACGTGCACGAGCTGATCCCGTGGCGCACCCTCAGCGGCCGTCAACAGCTGTATCAGGACCATGAGTGGATGCGTGCCTTCGGTGAAAGCCTGCTGGTATACCGGCCGCCGATCGACACCCGCGCCGCGCAGCCGCTGCTGAACAGCAAGCCGAACGGCAACAAGGAGAAGGCGCTGAACTTCCTGACGCCGCACCAGAAGTGGGGCATTCACTCCACCTACAGCGACAACCTGCTGATGCTGACGCTGTCGCGCGGCGGCCCGATCGTCTGGCTGAGCGAAGACGACGCCAAAGATCTGGGCATTGCGGACAACGACTGGATCGAGGCCTTCAACGCCAACGGCGCGCTGACGGCGCGCGCGGTGGTGAGCCAGCGTATCCCGGCCGGCATGACCATGATGTACCACGCACAGGAGCGCATTGTGAATCTGCCGGGCTCGGAGATCACTTGCCAACGCGGCGGCATCCACAACTCGGTGACCCGCGCCTGTCCGAAGCCGACCCACATGATCGGCGGCTATGCGCAGTTGGCCTACGGCTTCAACTACTACGGCACCGTCGGTTCCAACCGCGACGAGTTCGTGGTGGTGCGCAAGATGAACCGCATTGATTGGTTGGACGACGAAGGCAACGACTACGCGCAGGGCAGTCAGCAGGAGAACAGCAAATGAAAATTCGTTCGCAAGTCGGCATGGTGCTGAATCTGGACAAGTGCATCGGTTGCCACACCTGTTCGGTCACCTGCAAAAACGTCTGGACCAGCCGCGAGGGTATGGAGTACGCCTGGTTCAATAACGTGGAAAGCAAGCCCGGCGTCGGGTATCCGCACGCCTGGGAAGATCAGGAAAAATGGAAGGGCGGCTGGATCCGTAAAATCAACGGCAAGCTGGAGCCGCGCATGGGCAGCCGCGTCGGCGTATTGTCGAAAATCTTCGCCAACCCGGACGTGCCGGCGCTGGACGACTACTACGAGCCGTTCGATTACGACTACCAGCATCTGCACACCGCCAAACAGGGCAAGCACCAGCCGGTGGCGCGCCCGCGCTCGCTGATCACCGGGCAGCGCATGAACAAGATCGAAAGCGGCCCGAACTGGGAAGAGATCCTCGGCGGGGAGTTCGAAAAACGTTCGCAGGACAAGAACTTCGACAACCTGCAGAAGGCGATGTACGGCCAGTTCGAAAACACCTTCATGATGTATCTGCCGCGCCTGTGCGAACACTGCCTCAACCCGGCCTGCGTCGCCACCTGCCCGAGCGGGGCGATCTACAAGCGCGGCGAAGACGGCATCGTGCTGATCGACCAGGACAAGTGCCGCGGCTGGCGCATGTGCCTGACTGGCTGCCCGTACAAGAAAATCTATTTCAACTGGAAAAGCGGCAAGTCCGAGAAGTGCATCTTCTGTTACCCGCGTATCGAAGCCGGCCAGCCGACGGTTTGTTCGGAGACCTGCGTGGGCCGCATCCGCTATCTCGGCGTGCTGCTGTACGACGCCGATCGCATCGAGCAGGCGGCGGCGGTGGAGAACGACAAGGATCTGTACCAGAGTCAGCTCGATATTTTCCTCGATCCGCATGATCCGAAGGTGATTGCTCAGGCGCTGGCGGACGGCGTGCCGCAGGGCGTCATTGAAGCCGCTCAGCAGTCGCCGGTGTACAAAATGGCGATGGACTGGAAGCTGGCGCTGCCGCTGCACCCGGAATACCGCACGTTGCCGATGGTGTGGTACGTGCCGCCGTTGTCACCGATTCAATCGGCCGCCGACGCCGGCGAGCTGGCGCACAGCGGCGTATTGCCGGACGTCGAGAGCCTGCGCATCCCGGTGCAGTATCTGGCGAACCTGTTGACCGCCGGCGATACCGAGCCGGTGCTGCTGGCGCTGAAACGCATGCTGGCGATGCGCCACTACAAGCGGGCGGAAACCGTCGACGGCGTGGTGGACACCAGCGCGCTGGAGCAGGTCGGTCTGAGTGAAGCGCAGGCGCAGGAGATGTATCGCTACCTGGCGATCGCCAACTATGAAGATCGCTTCGTGGTGCCGTCGAGCCACCGCGAGCTGGCGCGCGAAGCCTTCCCGGAAAGCAAGGGGTGCGGCTTCAGCTTCGGCGACGGCTGCCACGGCAGCGATGGCAAGTTCAATCTGTTCAACAGCCGCCGTATCGATGCCATCGACGTGACCGCGAAAACCGCGCGGCCGGAGGATGCCTCATGATCAGCCTGAAAGTGATCGCCCGCCTGCTGGATTACCCGGAGCAGGCGCTGTTTGACCATCAGCAGGCGCTGATCGAAGCGCTGGAGCCGGCCAGCGAGCTGGATCTGCACCACAGCGCGCAGCTGATTCTGTTTATCCGCCGCCTGTGCGCGCGCCCGTTGCTGGACGCGCAGGCTGACTATTGCGAACTGTTCGATCGCGGCCGCGCCACCTCGCTGCTGCTGTTTGAGCATGTGCACGGCGAGTCGCGCGATCGCGGCCAGGCGATGGTTGACCTGATGGCGCAGTACCGCGCCGCCGGGCTGGAGATCGACAGCCGTGAGCTGCCGGACTTCCTGCCGCTGTACCTGGAGTATTTGGCCAGCCGCAGCGCGGCGCAGGCGCGGGAAGGGCTGCGGGACATCGCGCCGATCCTGGCGCTGCTGGGCGCGCGTTTGCAGCAGCGCGAAAGCCCGTACGCGGTGCTGTTTGATCTGCTGCTGGCGCTGTCCGGCAGCGAGGTGCAGGCCCAGGCGCTGGAGACGCAGGTGGCGCAAGAGGCGCGCGACGATACGCCGCAGGCGCTGGATGCGGTGTGGGAAGAGGAGCAGATCAAGTTTCTCGGCGAACAAGGCTGCGCCTCCGCCCAGCAGACGGCGCACCAGCGGCGCTTCGCCGGCGCGGTGGCGCCACAGTATCTGGACCTGACGGATGCGTTAACCGGAACCAAAGGACGCTAATCATGCAATTTTTGAATCAGTTCTTCTTCGATATCTACCCTTATCTGGCCGGCGCGGTGTTCCTGATCGGTAGCTGGCTGCGTTACGACTACGGGCAGTACAGCTGGCGCGCCGGCTCCAGCCAGATGCTGGATAAAAAGGGCATGCGGCTGGCGTCCAACCTGTTCCACATTGGCATTATCGGCATCTTCGCGGGCCACTTCCTCGGCATGCTGACGCCGCACTGGATGTATGAGGCCTTCCTGCCGATCGACGTGAAGCAGAAGCTGGCGATGATCGCCGGCGGCGCCTGCGGCCTGATGACGCTGATCGGCGGCGCGCTGTTGCTGAAGCGCCGGTTGACCAACCCGCGGGTACGCGCCACCAGCAGCTTCGCCGACATCATGATCCTGACGTTGTTGTTGGTGCAGGTGTGTCTGGGGCTGCTGACCATTCCGTTCTCCGCCCAGCATATGGACGGCAGCGAAATGATGAAGCTGGTGGCCTGGGCGCAGGCGGTAGTGACCTTCCACGCCGGCGCCTCTGCGCACCTGGCAGGGGTGGCGCTGATCTTCAAACTGCACATGGTGCTGGGGATGACGCTGTTCGTGCTGTTCCCGTTCTGCCGCCTGGTGCATATCTGGAGCGCGCCGGTAGAGTACCTGACCCGCCGTTATCAGCTGGTGCGCAACCGCCGCTGAGCCTGACCCCGCCGCCGCCGATCGCCAGCGGCGGCGCTATTCCGATAATTCCCCCGCCGTCTGCCCATTCTCGCCGCCTTGTCGTAAACTCACTATCTCAGTTATGTTACGCTTATGCTTCCGCCGGCGGACGTCGGCCCGTGGTAGTCGATAACAAGAGATACCGCCTTGATGAAAGGCATTTTGGGACATAAAAACCGGGGATGATCCGCGTGGCCTTCGTGCCGTGCGGGAGAATCGCTTTATGGATAGTCAGGTTAATCAATAACAATAATGACCACACAATGTCGCTCACCCGAGCTGTTGCCTCTGAAAATCATCGCCACCGGGGCCGCATTGCCGCCCAACCGCGTGGCCTCCTCTACGCTCGACGCTCGCCTGGGGAAACCGGCCGGTTACGTTGAAAAACGCTCGGGCATCGTTTACCGCTATCACGCCGCCGACGACGCCAGCCAGGCCGAGCTCGCCGCCGCTGCGCTGCAAGATGCGCTGGCTCGCCGCGCCATTCCGGCAGACTCGATCGATCTGCTGATCTCCGCCTCGGCGATTTCGGTGCAGGCATTGCCGTGCACCGCCGCGCATATTCTCAAGGTGGCGGGGCTGGCGGCGGGCACGCCAGGCTTCGACATCAACAGCAGCTGCGTCAGCTTTATCTCTGCGCTGCAGGTGGCGGCGGGGCTGCTGAACGCCGGAACGTATCAGCGTATTGCCATCGTCTCAGCGGATCTCGCTTCACGCGGCATCGACTGGCAGCATGAAGAGTCGTCGCTGATCTTCGGCGACGGCGCCGCCTGCGCTATCGTAGAGCGCGGCGACGGCGCCAGCGGCATCCTCGCCAGCCTGGTGGAAACCTACCCCGGCGGCAGCGAACTTTGCGAGATCCGCGCCGGCGGCACGCGCCGCAACCCGCGCGCCGGCATGTGCGAGCAAGACTTTCTGTTTCATATGCAGGGCAAGCCGCTGTTCCGTCAGGCGTCGGCGCTGATTGAGGGTTACCTCGATCGGCTGCTGAGCGCCAGCGGCTTGACCCTGGCGCAGATCGCCACCGTGGTGCCACACCAGGCCAGCCATTTGTCGCTCGAACACATGCGCAAGCGGCTGCACGTTTCGAGCGAGGCGCTGGTAGATATCTACCGCCACCACGGCAACCAGGTGGCGGCGTCCATCCCGACGGCGCTGCATGCCGCCGTGACCACCGGGCGCTTCAACCCCGGCCAGCCGGTGATGCTGATCGGCACCGCCGCGGGGCTGGCGTTGGCCGGCATGGTGTTGCTGCCATGAGGGTGCTGGTCACCGGGGCGACCAGCGGGCTGGGGCGCAACGCGGCGCAGTGGCTGCTGGAAGCCGGACATCAGGTGCGCGCCACCGGCCGCGATGAACGGGCCGGCGAAGCGTTGCGTCAGCTGGGCGCCGAGTTTTGTGCGCTCGATCTGGCGCAGGCGACGCCGCAGCAGTGCCGGCAGTTGGTGACCGACTGCGAGTGGGTGTGGCACTGCGCGGCCAAGTCTTCCCCCTGGGGCGGCAAAGCGGAGTTTCACCGCATCAACGCCGCGGCGACGGAGAAGCTGGCGGAGGCGGCGGGGCGCTGCGGCGTGCGGCGCTTCGTGCATATCTCCACGCCGGCAATCTACTTCGATTTTCAGCCGCATTACGATCTTGACGAGGGTTACCGCGCCCGGCGCTTCGCCAATCACTATGCCGCCAGCAAGCACGCCGCCGAACAACGCCTGTTGGCGCAGGCGAAGATCTATCCGCAAACCACCTACATTATGCTGCGGCCACGCGGCCTGTTTGGCCCGCACGATCGGGTGATCGTGCCGCGGCTGTTGCAGCAGCTCGAACGCGATCGCGGCGTATTGCGATTGCCCGGCGGCGGACAAGCGCTGCTGGATCTGACCTTTGCCCCCAACGTGGTGCACGCGATGGATCTGGCCAGTCGGCAGCGCGGATTGCCGTCCGGCGCCGTGTACAACATCACCAACCACCAACCGCAGCGGCTGGCGGAGATGCTGGATGCGCTGCTGCGTCAGGAGCTGGGGCTGAGTTACCGGCTGCAGGCCGTGCCCTATCCGCTGCTGCATACGCTGGCCGGCGGCATGGAGCTGTGGGCGACGTTGAGCGGCAAGGAACCGCTGCTGACGCGCTACAGCGTGGCGGCGGTGCATTTTGACATGACGCTGAACCAGACTCGTGCGATCGAAGAGTTGGGCTATCGGCCACGTTATTCGATGGAAGAGGGCATTCGTCTGACCGGCGAGTGGCTGCGGCGGCAAGGAGGCGGACAGCATGGCTAAGGTCACCGTTTTTGACGTGGGCTATTGCACGCATATCGGCTGCATGGCGCTGCGCGGCGCCGGGTTCCGGGTATGCAAATTCCCGGCGCGCGCCTATCTGCTGGAGGTGGGGGAGCGCCGCTGGCTGTGGGATACCGGCTACGCGCGTTATTTTCAGCAGCACACGCAGTCGGGGGTGTTCAGCCTTTATCGCCGCATGACACCGGTCTATTTCGATCCCGCCGAGTCGCTGGCGCATCAACTGCGCGAAGCCGGTTACGCCGAGGGCGATATTCAGGCGCTGATCGTCTCGCATTTTCACGCGGACCACATCGCCGGGCTGCAGGATTTCAGCCAACTCGACTTTATTTGCTCCGGCGAAGGCTGGCGGCAAACCCGTGGATTGCGCGGTTTCGCGGCGCTGAAGCGCGCCTTTATTCCCGGCCTGATCCCGGCGGATTTCGAGAGCCGCCTGCAGTTTATGGAGGCTTTTCCCTCGGTGGCGTTGCCCGCGCTGCTGGCGCCGTTCGATCGCGGTTACGCGCTGCCGGGCAGCGAAGGGCAGATCGTGTTGGTGCCGCTGCCGGGGCATGCGGCCGGCCATATCGGCGCCTTTATTCTCACCGATGCCGGCTGGACGCTGCTGGCCAGCGACGCCGCCTGGTCGCCGCAGAGTTACCAGACGCTGCGCGGGCCTTCGCGCCTGGCCAATCTGGTGATGGACGATGCGGCGGCGTACACCCGCACGCTGGAGCGGCTCAACCAGCTGTGGGCGGGCGGGCAGGTCAACATTTTGCTGTGCCACGAGGGGGATCTGTGATCCCTTTCATGACCCTTTGGCACTATTTCCGCGCCCGGCGCCTGCGCTTTGGCGATCGTGCGGCGCTGGAGGCGCATCAGGCCCGGCAGCTTGAGAGCTTTGCCCGCCGGGTGCTGAGCAAGAGCCCCTATTTTCAGCGTTTCAGCCGCCGGCCTTTCGCCGAATGGCCGCAGATGGACAAGGCGCTGATGATGGCGCAGTTCGACCGGATGAACACCGCCGGGCTGCAGCGCGATGCGGTGCTGGCCTGCGCGCAGCGCAGCGAGGCGGATCGCGATTTCACGCCGAAGATCGGGCGCTACAGCGTCGGATTGTCGTCCGGCACCTCCGGGCAGCGCGGCGTGTTTGTCGTCAGCCCGCGCGAGCAGCAGGTGTGGGCCGGCGGCATGCTGGCGAAGATGCTGCCGGACGGGCTGTTGGCCGGCGAGCGCGTTGCGCTGTTTCTGCGGGCGGACAATAATCTCTATCACAGCGTGAACAACCGTTGGTTGAGCCTGGCGTTTTACGATCTGCTTGCGCCGTTCAGCGAGCATTTGCCCGCATTGGAACGGCAGGCGCCCAGCATCATCGTGGCCCCGGCGCAGGTGCTGCGCGCCTTGGCGCTGGCGGTGCTGGCCGGGCAGGTGAAATTGCCGGTCAAAAAAGCGATCTCGGTGGCCGAGGTGTTGGAAGAGCAGGACCGCCGCCTGCTGCTGCAGGTATTTCCGGCGGTCGGCGAAGTGTATCAGGCCACCGAAGGATTTCTTGCCGCGACCTGCGCGCACGGTACGCTGCATCTGAACGAAGAGTTTTTGCATATCGAACCGCAGTGGATCGACGAACGGCGTTTTACGCCGTTGATCACCGACTTTACCCGCAGCACGCAGCCGATCGTGCGTTATCGGCTGGACGATGTACTGGTGCTGCGCAAGGAACCCTGCCCGTGCGGGCAACCGACGCGGGCGATCGCCCGTATCGAGGGGCGGCGCGACGATCAGCTGATGCTGCCCGATGCGCAGCGGCAACCGCAGGCGGTGTTCGCCGATGCCTGCAGCCGAACGATCGCCAATGCGCTGCCGCTGACCAGCGATTACCGCCTGATCCAGCGCGGCGAACGGCGGTTGGAATTGATTGCCGATTGCAGCCCGGCGGCGTTGGCGCATTGTCAGGCGCAGCTGATCGCGCTGTTCGCTCGCCAGGGCATCGCCACTGAGCGCCTCGAATGGCGGCTGACGGCGCAGACGGTACTGCCGCAGTTCGATCGCAAGCGGCGGCGCATCGTTCGCCAGGCGGAGGAAACATGAAGAATACGCTGTTCAGACTAGGACACATGTTGCTCGGCTGGGGCACGGTTGGGGTGGTGTATAGCCTGACCGATCGCTTGCAGGGAGCGGGAACCTTGCTGCCGCCGTCGGCGCTTGACCGGGCGATCCCGTTCAGCCCCACGGCCATCTGGCTCTATCTCTCTTTCTTCCTCATCGTTCCGGCGGGCTATCTGCTGGCGCCGCTGCAGCGGGTCACATGGCTGACGCGGGCGATGCAGCTCACCGCGCTGGGCGCCGGGGCGGTTTATCTGCTGTGGCCGACCACCATGGCTTATCCGCCGAACGATGGCGTCGGGATCAGCGCGCAACTGCTGGCGGCGTTAACCCAGGTGGACTCGCCGCAGAACTGCCTGCCTTCGCTGCATATGGCGCTGACGGTGCTGGCGGTGTGGGCGCTGAGCGACGGCGAGCGCAAAGTGCGCACGGCGCTGTGGATGCTGTGGGGCGTGGCGATCGCGTTCTCGATTCTGCAACTGCGCCGGCATTTGTTTGTCGATTTGGCCGGCGGCGCGCTGCTTGCGCTGTTCGCCGGCTGGCTGGCCCTGCGCATGAACACCCTGCGCCGGCGCGCGGTTAAAGGAGAAGTGGGATGAGCGATCTGGCATTGCCGATAGTGTTCATGCTGTTCATCGTGGTGGCCGAGGCGGTGGCGCTGCAGTGGGGGCGTCGCGAGCCGGTCAACTGGCACGATCTGGTGTTCAACCTGAACTCCGGCCATATCATGCTGTGGCTGTTCCGCGGGCTGGAGATCACCTGCTACGGCTACGTGGCCGCGCATTTCAGCCTGGGGCTGCTGGACGCCTGGCCGCCGCTGTTGATGTGGCTGTTTGCTTTGCTGGCGTGGGACTTCGGTTTCTACTGGCTGCACCGTCTGCATCATCGTTTCCGCCTGCTGTGGGCGGTGCATGTGGTGCACCATCAGGGCGAGCATTTCAATCTGTCGCTGGGGGTGCGCAACTCCTGGTATTCGTCACTGACGTCGATCCCGTTCTTTTTGCTGCTGGCGCTGGCGGGCGTGCCATTGCCGGTGTTCGTTGCGGTCTCGATTTTTCACTACAGCATTCAGCTGTTCAATCACAACGCGCTGACGCCGAAGCTTGGCGTGCTGGAGAAAGTCCTGGTCACGCCGGCGCATCACCGAGTGCATCACGTCAAGGACATGGCGTATTCCAATAAGAATTTCGGCGGCAGCTTTATCTTCTGGGACAAGCTGTTCGGCACCTTCTGCCCGGCATTGCCGACCACGCCGTTCAGCTACGGCGTCAGCGGCGACAGGCCATCCGCCAACCCGTTCTGGGCGAGCAATCTGCCGTTCCTGCGCTATTTCCGTATGGCATGGCGCCCGGCGCCGGGCCGGCTACGCGATCGCCGTTCGGCGCTCAGCGTATTCAGCGGCGCCATGCTGCTGTTCTCGCTGGTGGTCGGTTACGTCTACCAATACGGTTACGGCTACGGCGACATCAGCTGGCCGCAAATGGCGCTGCTGGTGCTGCTGGCGTTGGGCTCGGTGGCGCTGGGCGGCATGACGGAAGGGCGATCTTGGGCGAGCGCCGTCTGGTTGCTGGTCGCGTTGGGCATGCCGCTGCTGTTTATCGGCTACCTCGGCTGGCCGCAGCGTTATTGGCATATCGCCATGGCCGCCGTGGCGTTGCATGCCCTGTGCGTCGCGCTGGGCTGGGGACGGGGGGCCGCACCGGCCGCCGTGGAGGAACCGCATGGCTGAAACATTGCCGCCGCTGCGTTTTCCCGCCGATGGCGAACAGGCATTCCACCGCGATCTCAAGCGCGCGGCGCACGCCTGCCTGGCGGGCGATCATCGCTATGCCGATGCCGCGCGATTGGCCAAGGCTGCGCTGTTGCTGGCGCTGTGTGCCGGGTTTTACGCGCTGAGCCTGCTGCAGCATCAGCCCTGGGCGTTTTTCCTCTGCTATTTCCTGTTCGTGGCCATGGGCATGCTGCTCAACGTCAACGTCAACCACGATGCTTCGCATAACGCCTTCTTGCGCGCGCCCTGGGCGAATCGCCTGGTGGGGCGACTGGTGACGCTGCCGCTGGGCGTCGATCCGGACTATTGGCGCACGCGGCACGTGGATTACCACCACGTCTACGCCAACGTCGAACACTACGATCTGGACACCGAAGAGAATGGCTTTTTCCGCCAGACGCCGTTCCAGCGCTGGCGACCGCATATGCGCTATCAGCATCTGTACTGGCCGCTGATCGCCGCGCTCTCTTTGCCTTACATCGCGTGGATTTTCGATTGGTCCGATCGGCTCGATAAAACGCCGCTGCGGGAAAAACGCGTGCTGGCGGGACGCGGCGGTTGGGCGTTGTTCGTGCTGAGCAAGTTGCTTCATGTGGCGCTGGTGCTGGTGGTGCCGCTGATCGTGGGCCACCAGCACGGCATCGGTTGGGGCTGGGTGTTGCTGGCCTATGCGGTCGGCCAGATGTGCGCCTCGCTGCTGGTGGTGTTCCTGCTGCTGGGCACCCACTGGGCGCAGGCCGAGTTTTACCCGGCGCCGACGGGTGACAGCATGCCGCAAGGCTGGTACCGGCACAATTTCGCCACCGCCTGCGACTGGCAACCCGAGCCGCACTGGCTGGAGCACCTGACCGGCGGGCTGAACTATCACCTGACGCATCACCTGTTCCCCGGCTGGAATCACCGCCACTACCCGGCGTTGGCCGCGGCGCTGGCGGAGGTGGCGCAGCGGCACGGCATGGCGTATCGCTGCATCGGCTATCGTGAATTGCTGGCGCAACAACAGCGCTTTTTGCGCCGGATGGGGCAGCCGTGAAACCGCTGCGTCCGTTAGCCTATCGGCGCGACGACAGCGGGTTGCACCGCGCGCTGATGCAGGCCGCCCAGCACTATCTGGCGGCCAACGGCGATCACCGTTTCGCCGACGGCGGCATGTTGGCGAAGGTGGCGCTGCTGCTGGCGCTGTGTGGCCTGTGTTACGGGCTGGGCCTGCAACAGCAGAACGGCTGGGCATTTTTCGCCTGCTATTTCGGTTTTATCTTTATCGGCATGTTCCTGACGGTGAACGTGGTGCACGACGCCTCGCACAACGCGTTTTTCCGTCGGCCCTGGGCCAACCGCGGGCTGAATGCCCTGGTGAGCGTGCCGCTGGGGCTGGATCCCGACTGCTGGCGCGTGCGGCACGTGCTGTTCCATCATGCCCATAACAACATCGAACATTACGATCCCGACATCGACGCCAATGGCGTGCTGCGGCAAACGCCGTTCCAGCGCTGGCGGCCCTTTATGCGCGCGCAGCGTTATTATTGGCCGCTGGTGGCGGCGCTGACGTTCCCGTACTACATCTGGCTGTTCGATTGGCTGGACAGGGCGGGCCGCACCCGCGTGGCGGCGCGCATGGCGCAGCAGGGCGCGCGCGGCTGGTGCGCGTTTCTGGCGGGTAAGGCGGCGCACCTGCTGCTGGCGCTGGCGATCCCGTGCTGGCTGCTGCCGCCGGCTATCGGCATCGGGCAAATTCTGCTGGTCTACTTGCTGAGCCAGATGCTTTCTTCCTTGTTGTTCGTGATGTTGATCATCGGCACCCACTGGGCCAAGGCCAACTTTTATCAGGCGCCGGCGCAGGGCGCGATGCCGCACGGCTGGTATCACCACGTGTTCGCCACCACCTTCGACTGGCTGACCCGGCCGCGCTGGCTGGGATACTGGCTCGGCGGGGCGAACCTGCATTTGACGCATCATCTGTTTCCGCACTGGAGCCACCGCCATTACCCGGCGCTGAGCCGCATCATCGGCGAGGTGGCGCCGCGTTTCGGCATCGACTACCGCCTGCTGGAACTGGAGGAGCTGCTGCGCCTGCAGCAACGTTTCCTCAGCGCGATGGGGCGCAAGCCGCAATAGCGTTGCATGCGGATTGTGCGAGGCGTTACGTAGTTCACTAATTGAACGATATTTGGCGTTCCAGTAGACTTTCCCTCGGTGAATCAACGACCACAGGAGGTGGAGTATGCGCAGCTTGCCGATTCGGTTATCGAATAAAATTGATGATGATCTGAACGATATTGCCCGGCGTCACGGGATGGAAAAAACCGAGGTAATTAAAATGGCGTTTGCACTGATCGCCATTGCCGATAAGTACTGGATGAAACAGGATGGCACTTCTCTTGGCATTGTACGGGAGAATGGTGAACAGCTTGAAGCGGTGGGGCGGGTGGTGGAGATCTTCCCATGAACATCGAAAGCCGTAATCTGCGCGATGAGGCCAGCCAGGTTTATCTGGAGCAGGTCTTGGTCTTACTGTGCGGTATATTCGCCGTCAGCGTGGGCGTATTCGCCGCCCACGCCTATTGGGACAAAAACGAAGCGCTCGGTCAAGTGTTCGAACTGGTCAAGATCGGCGCCTTGCCGCTGGTCACGCTGGTGGTCTCTTTTTACTTTCCCAACAGCGCGTCCAGATAAGGCGCCGCGTCAATGCGACTTCATGCCCGCCGCGGTCATCAGCAGGCGGAACAGCGAGGCGACCACGAACAGCCCCAGCACGCTGGCGCTCCAGATGATCACCAGCCAACCGATGCGTTTCCACCAGGGCGCCGGAGCGGTTGCCGCCGTTTTATCTTGCATAGCGTCCTCCCTCCTCAGTGATAGCCGTGTTCATGGCTGATCTTGCCGCGGAACACGTAGTAGCTCCAGAAGGTGTAGACCAGAATGATCGGGATGATGAACAGCGCGCCCACCAGCATAAAACCGAGGCTCTGCGGCGGCGCGGCGGCGTCCCACAGGCTGATGGCCGGCGGGATCAGGTGCGGCCAGATGCTGATGCCAAGCCCGCTCAGGCCGAGGAACACCAGCAGCAGCGTCAGCATGAACGGCGAGTAGTGCGCGCCGCGTTTCACCCCGCGGTGAATGCCCCAGGCGCTGAGCAGCACCAGCAGCGGCACCGGCAGCAGCCAGAACAGGTTCGGCAGCGTAAACCAGCGGGCGGCGATTTCCGGATGGGCGATCGGCGTCCAGACACTGACCGCAGCCAGTACCAGCAACAGGATCGCCAGCAGCGGCGTCGCCAGGTGATACATGCGCGCCTGCAGATCACCGGCGGTTTTCATCACCAGCCAGGTGCAACCGAGCAGGGCGTAGGTCACCACCAGCCCCAGCCCGCAGAACAGCGCGAACGGCGTCAACCAGTCCAGCGCGCCGCCGGCGTAGGTGCGGCCTTCGACCGGGAAGCCGTTGATCACGGCGCCCACCACCACACCCTGGCTGAAGGTGGCGAACAGTGAGCCCCAGATAAACGCCTTGTCCCAGATATGGCGCTTCTCCGGCGTCGCCTTGAAGCGAAACTCGAAGGCCACGCCGCGGAAAATCAGCCCGATCAGCATCAGCGTCAGCGGGATCGCCAGCGCGTCGAGGATCACCGAATAGGCCAGCGGGAAGGCGCCGAACAGCGCCGCGCCGCCCAGCACCAGCCAGGTCTCATTGCCGTCCCACACCGGGGCGACGGTGTTCATCATCAGATCGCGGTCGCCGCTCTCTTTCACCCACGGAAACAGGATGCCGATGCCCAGGTCGAAACCGTCCATCACCACGTACATCATGGTGCTGAACACGATGATGACAAACCAAATCAGCGGAAGATCGATACCCATGTTCAGCTCCTGTCGTCCAGAGTGTCGTTGACCGCGGACAGCGGACGCGCCGGGCGGCCCTCGGTATTGTCTTCTTGGTGTTCATGCGGCTGCGGCCCTTTGCGGATCAGGCGCATCATGTAGGAATACCCCACGCCGAACACCGAGCAGTAGACGATAATGAACGCCAGCAGGCTGATGCTCATGTGCAGATCGCCGTGCGCGGAGACCGCATCCTTGGTGCGCAGCAGGCCATACACCACCCACGGCTGGCGGCCTATCTCGGTGGTGAACCAGCCCGCCAGCAGCGCCAGCAGTCCGGATGGACCCATCCACAGAATGAAGTACAGGAACGGGCGCGACTGATACAGCCCGCCGCGCCAGCGCAGCCCCAGGCTCCACACCCCGGCCAGAATCATCAGCATGCCCAGCCCGACCATGATGCGGAACGACCAGAACACCACGGTGGAGTTGGGGCGGTCCTCCGGCGGGAAGGATTTGAGCGCCGGCACCTGCTCGGTCAGGCTGTGCGTCAGGATCAGGCTGCCGAGGTAGGGCACCTCCAGCTTGAAGCGGGTCTCTTCACGCTGCATGTCCGGCCAACCGACCAGGATCAGCGGCGTGGCTTCGCCCGGCGGGTTTTCCCAGTGGCCTTCGATGGCGGCGATCTTCGCCGGCTGATGTTTCAGCGTATTCAGGCCGTGCGCATCGCCGATCATCGCCTGCACCGGCGCGACGATCAGCGCCATCCACATCGCCATCGACAGCATTTTGCGCATCGCCGGGGTATCGCGGCCGCGCAGCAGATGCCAGGCGGCAGAGGCGCCGACGAAGAACGCCGAGGAGAGGAAGGCGGCGGTGGACATGTGCAACAGGCGGTACGGGAAGGACGGGTTGAAGATCACCTTCAGCCAGTCGACCGGCACCACCTGGCCATTGATGATTTCATGCCCCTGCGGCGTCTGCATCCAGCTGTTGGAGGCCAGGATCCAGAAGGTGGAGATCAGTGTGCCGAGCGCGACCATGCAGGTGGCGAAGAAGTGCAGCCCTGGGCCGACGCGGTTCCAGCCGAACAACATCACGCCGAGGAAACCGGCTTCGAGGAAGAAGGCGGTCAGCACTTCATAAGTCAGCAGCGGCCCGGTAATGCTGCCGGCAAACTCGGAGAAGAAGCTCCAGTTGGTGCCGAACTGATAGGCCATCACCAGCCCGGACACCACGCCCATGCCGAAGTTAACGGCGAAAATCTTTGACCAGAAATGGTAAAGCTCACGGTAGGCTTCATTGTGCGTTTTCAACCATAATCCTTCCAGCACCGCCAGATAGCTGGCTAAACCGATGGTGATGGCGGGGAAGATGATATGGAAAGACACGGTGAAGGCGAACTGTATTCTGGCGAGTTCCAGTGCATCAAGACCCAGCATGGCGCCTCCTAGGGTTGAACATAAATTAACCTCTTGAGTATAGCTGTCATTTTTATGTGAAAAGCTTGGCGTTAAGTTAATCACGAAGTACAGTGACTATAATAGTGACAGTTATTTTACTTTTTCATATAACAGTTAATGGTTATGACCCGATACGAGCAGCTTGCGCAGCAGATTAGAGAACAGATCCAGAACCGGGTGTGGCGGGCGGGCGACAAGCTGCCTTCGCTGCGCGAGAGCGGCAAACGCGCCGGATTAAGCCTGATGACGGTGGTGCAGTCTTACCAACTGCTGGAGAGCCAGGGGTGGATCGTCGCCCGGCCGCAGTCGGGCTACTATGTGGCGGCGCGTCCGCAGCCGCTGCCTCAGCCTTCGCGCGGCGAGAAACTGCTGCTGAGTGAGCAGGTGGACATCAACGCCTTTATTTTCGACGTGCTGCAGGCCTGCAAGGATCCGGATATCGTGCCTTTCGGTTCGGCGTTTCCCGACGCCACGCTGTTCGCCCAGCCGAAGCTGGCGCGGGCGCTGAGCAGCGTAGCGCGCAAGTTCACGCCGCACAGTTCGCTGGCCAACCTGCCGCCGGGCAACGACGCGCTGCGGCGGCACATTGCCCAACGCTATGCGCTGAGCGGCATGCAGGTTGCGCCGGACGAAATTGTCATCACCGCCGGGGCGATGGAGTCGCTCAGCCTCAGCCTGCAGGCGGTGACCCAACCGGGCGACTATGTGGCGATCGAGTCGCCGGCGTTTTACGGCGCGTTGCAGGCGCTGGAACGGCTGCGGTTGAAGGCGGTGGCGATCGCCACCCATCCGCAGGACGGCATCGATCTGGACGCGCTGCAGCAGGCGGTGGAACAGTATCCGATCAAAGCCTGCTGGTTGATGACCCACTTCCAGAACCCGCAGGGCGCCACCCTGCCGGAAGCTAACAAACAGCGTCTGGTGGCGCTGCTGCGCGAACGGCAGATCTCGCTGATCGAAGACGATGTCTACGGCGAGCTGTACTTCAGCGCCGAACGGCCGTTGCCGGCCAAGGCGCTCGACAGCGGCGGCCAAATTCTGCACTGTTCGTCGTTTTCCAAATGCCTGGCGCCGGGCTTTCGCGTCGGCTGGGTGGCGGCGGGGCGTTATGCGCAGCAGATCCAGCGTTTGCAGCTGATGAGCACCGTTTCCACCAGCGTGCCGACCCAGATGGCGCTGGCGGATTATCTGCTGCACGGCGGCTACGACACCCACCTGCGGCGGTTGCGCCGCCTGCTGGCCCAGCGCCAAAGCGCGATGCGTCAGGCGATCGCCCACCATTTCCCGCCGACGGTGAAGGTCAGCCAGCCCGACGGCGGTTACTTCCTGTGGCTGGAGCTCGATCCGGCGCTGTCGTCGATGGAGCTGTACCGGCGGGCCCTTTCCCGGGGCATCAGCATCGCGCCGGGGCGCATGTTCACCACCGGCGACCATTTCAACCACTGCTTCCGTCTCAACGCCTCTTTTGAATGGAATGACCGCTTTGAAGAGGCGATAAAAACCTTAGCCAAACTTATTCGGGGGCTGGCGGCGGCCGGCTGAACCGCATTTTCCCCGCCGCTTCGCCCCAGAAAAATTCATAATGCTTTTTTCGGCAATGGAATGCCGGTTTCGTTGTTAGACAGCCCTCCAGCCGCCCATTACTCTGCGATAAATTTTGTCACATTTTTATCAACGGGTAGACGAGGGGCAGTGGGTGAGTAGAATAAAAAACAAGCTAAACAAACTGTTGCGTTATCGGTTGACGCCGCTGGCGTTGATCTGCGCGCTGGGATTGAGCGCCGGCGCGCAGGCGGAAACGCTGGCCGAAGGCATCACGCCGGCCAGCGACGTCAGCCGGGTGCCGGCCGCCGCCAAGCTGCGCAAAGACACCGTGGTGGCGGGCATCTCGGAACCGCAGGGGATTTTCAACCCGTATCTGTTCACCAACGGCTGGGACGAGAACGTGACCGACGTGATCTTCAGCCGCCTGATCGGCCTGGACAGCCAGGGCAAGCCGGAAGGGCGCCTGGCGGAATCCTGGCAGGTCAGCCCCGATAATCTGACCTATACCATCAAGCTGCGGCCGAATCTGGTCTACAGCGACGGCTCGCCGCTGAAAGCCGACGATATCGCCTTTACCCTGACGCTGCTGCACGATCCGGCCTATGACGGCGACACCGATATCACGCCGGCGCACATCCAGGGCGGCGCCGAGTATAAAAACGGTACCGCCGCCGGCATCAGCGGGCTGAAGGTGATCGACGATCGCACCATTCAGATCGTCACCACCCAACCGGGCGCGACCACGTTGCAACTGATTGGCGGGCCGGTATTGTCGCGGGCTTACTACGGCAAAGACTATCAGCGCGGCAAGCTCGACAGCGTGCGCGCTTTCAACGGCAAGCCGCTCGGCAACGGCCCCTATATTTACGACAAGTACGTGCCGGGGCAGGAGATCCGCTTCCACGCCAACCCGAACTTCTACCTCGGCCCGCCGCCGATGGCGCGCTTTATCTACCGCGTCACCAACCCGGCCACCAACTTCCAGTTGTTCCAGACCGGTGAGACCGACTACGACGCCTTTACCGCCAAGCCGGACGATATCGAACAGCTCAAGCTGCTCGGCTTCGCCAATATCAACCTTTACAGCTCAAGCGATTACAGCCGCGTTGATTTCAACCTCAGACGCCCGGCGCTGCAGGACAAGCGGGTGCGTCAGGCGCTGATTTACGGCCTGGATCGGCAAAAATTGATCGCCGTGGTGTACCAAGGGTATGGCAAGGTCGCCAACCAGCCGATTTCGCCGATCTCCTGGGCTTACGACGCCAACGGCATCAATCCTTACGCTTACGATCTCGATAAGGCCAAAAAGCTGTTGGACGAGGCTGGCTGGCAGGTGGGCGCTGACGGTATCCGGCAGAAAGACGGTAAAAAGCTGGAGCTGACGCTGCTGGTGACCAAAAAGCTGATCAACGACGCGCTGGTGCCGATCGCCAAGGATAACTACCGCCGGCTCGGCGTGGTGCTGAAACCGCAGGTATTGGATTTCAACGCGCTGCTGGCGCAGCGCAAGGCGGGCAATTACGACCTGGCGTCCCTCAGCACCAGTACGCTGAACGATCCGCACGACGGCGTGCGCGATTTCATCAGCCGCGAGAGCGAGACCGGCTACCATAACCCACAGGTGGATGCGCTGATCGCCAGGGCCAACGCCACGCTGGATATCGCCCAGCGCAAGCCGCTGTACCACCAGCTGTATCAGGCGCTGTCGGACGATCCGCCGGTGATCCTGCTCGGCAACCGCGAGATTTTGAGCGCCAGCAGCGCGCGCGTCACCGGCTTTAAACCGGATATCTATAACGGATTGGTCGGCAGCCTGCCGAACGTCAAACCGGCGCTGTAACGCCCTGACGCCGCCGCGCTATTCCGGGCGGCGGCGATGGAACCCGCGATGAGAAACTTTATCTTGCGCCGTCTGTTGCAGACTATCCCGATGCTGCTGTTGGCTTCCTTGCTGATTTTTTGCATTTTCGCCCTGGCGCCCGGCGACTTTATCGACGGCAACATCAACCTGACCGCGCAACGCGCCGCCGAGCTGCGGGCGCTGTACGGGCTGGATCAGCCGCTGTTCAGCCGCTATCTGCACTGGCTTGGCCGGCTGCTGCAGGGCGACCTCGGCTTTTCACTGCAGTACCAGATCCCGGTCAGCACGCTGCTGAACCAATACATCTGGAACTCGTTCCTGCTGGCGGCGGTGGCGATGGTGTTGTATTGGGGCATCGCGCTGGCGGTGGGGGTGATCTCGGCGATGAAACCCTATTCGCTGTTCGATCATCTGATCACCGTGGCGGTGTTCGCCGCCATGTCGTTTCCGACGTTCTTCCTGTGCCTGTTGCTGATCAAATGGTTCGCCGTCGATCTGCACTGGCTGCCGGCGGGCGGCATGCTGCGCACCGGTAGCGAGGCGAGCGGGCTGGCCTGGGCGCTGGAGGTGGCGGCGCACCTGCTGTTGCCGGTGCTGGCGCTGGTGATGCTGCAGGCCGGCAGCCTGACGCGCTATTTCCGCGCCAGCATGCTGGAGGTGATCCGCATGGACTATATTCGCACCGCGCGCGCCAAAGGGCTCAGGGAGAAAACGGTGATCCTCAAACACGCGCTGCGCAATGCGCTGTTGCCGATCATCACCCTGCTGGGGTTCGAGCTGCCGGGATTGTTCTCCGGCGCGCTGATCACCGAAAAAATCTTCAACTGGCCGGGCGCCGGACATATCCATATCGATTCGCTGGCGGCGCGTGATTACCCGGTATTGATGGGGTTCACGCTGTTTCTGGCCGCCTTGACCATTCTCGGCAATCTGCTGGCGGACATTCTGTACGCCTACGCCGATCCACGCATTCGCTTGAGGTAACACGATGTTGGCTACGTTGTTTTTCGGCCGCCGTCGCCGCTGGCGCCAGGCGCAACTGCCGGCGCTGGCGCAACTGTCGCCACCGCCCGCGGCGCAGGCCTGGCGACGGCTGCGCCGCCACCGGCCGGCGATGATTTCGCTGGCGTTGCTGGTGCTGTTGGCGTTGCTGTGCCTGATTGGGCCGTCGTTGTCGCCGTGGCGCGACGATGCCGGCGATGTGCTGAATATCAATCAGGCGCCCAGCGGCGCGCACTGGTTGGGCACCGACTTTCTCGGCCGCGATATCTGCACCCGGCTGCTGCTGGCGGGGCGGATATCGCTGACCATCGGCCTGGTGTCGATGCTGCTGTCGGTGACGCTGGGCTACGTGCTGGGGGCGCTTTCCGGTTATCTGGGCGGCGTGGCGGATCGGCTGATCATGCGCTTCGCCGATCTGCTGATGACCATTCCCGGCCTGCCGCTGTTGATCATCATGGGCGCGATGCTGACCGAACTCGATGTGTCGCCGGACTACCGCATCTACATGGTGATGATCATGCTGAGCCTGCTGGGCTGGCCGTCACTGGCGCGGCTGGTGCGCGGCCAGATCCTGTCGCTGCGCGAGCGGGATTTCATGTTGGCCACCGAAGTGCTGGGGCTCTCCACCCGGCGGCGCCTCTTCGGCCATCTGTTGCCCAATACCGTGCCGATTTTGGTGGTGGTCGCCACCATGGCGGTGGCCAACGCCATCCTCAGCGAGTCGGCGTTGAGCTACCTTGGGCTGGGCGTGGTGCCGCCGACGCCGTCGTGGGGCAACATGATGGACGCCGCCAACAGCCTGATCGACTTTCAGCGCCGCCCTTGGCTGTGGATGCCGCCGGGGCTGGCGATCTTCGTCACCGTGGTGGCGATCAATATCTTGGGCGACGGCCTGCGGGACGCGCTCGATCCGAAAATGAGCGGGGTAAAACGATGAGTCAACCGCTGGTGGCGTTCGACCGACTGTCGGTGTCGTTTCAGGGCGAGCAGGGGCCGGTGCGGGCGGTGCAGCAGGTCAGCCTGGAACTGCAGGCCGGGCAAACGCTGGGGATCGTCGGCGAATCGGGCTGCGGCAAAAGCGTGACCGCCATGGCGCTGATGGGGCTGTTGCCGCAGCCGCTGGCGCAGGTAGACGGCGGTGAGATTCGCTTTGAAGGGCAAAACCTGCTGTCGCTACGGGCATCCAAGATGGCGGATCTGCGCGGCAACCGGCTGGCGATGATTTTTCAAGAGCCGATGAGCGCGCTTAATCCGGTGTTGACCCTCGGCGAACAACTGGTGGAGCCGCTGATCAGGCACTTGCTTCTGTCGCCGAAAGCGGCCTGGCGTCAGGCGGTGCAACGGCTGGAGGAGGTGGGGTTGGCGCGCGCGGAGGCGCTGATGCGCTGCTACCCGCACCAGCTTTCCGGCGGCATGCTGCAGCGCGTGATGATCGCCATGGCGATAGGGTGCCGGCCGGCGCTGCTGATCGCCGATGAACCGACCACGGCGCTCGACGTCACGGTACAGGCGCAAATCCTGGCGTTGCTGCGCGAGCAGAGCCGGCGACACAATATGGCGATGATCTTGATCACCCACGATCTTGGGGTGATCGCACAAATGGCGGATCGGCTGGCGGTGATGTACGCCGGGCGCGTCGTCGAGCAGGGCACGACGCGGGAAGTGCTGGCCGAACCGCGGCACCCTTATACTCAAGGGCTGATCGCCTCGCGGCCGGTGCCGGGACAGCGGCGTCGCCGTTTGTACTCCATTCCCGGCCAGGTGCCGGATCTGGCGCGGCTGCCTGAACACTGCGCGTTTGCCGAGCGCTGCGCGCAGGCCACCGCGCGCTGCCGCGATGGCATTCCGCCGCTGTACGGGACTCAGCAGCGCCAATCCGCCTGCTTCCTCAACGCCGGAGGGCGCCCGCATGTCGACTGAACCCTTGGTGGAAGTGAAAGGGTTAAAGAAATATTTCCCGCTGCGCGACGGGCTGTTCGGGCGCACCACCGGCCAACTGAAGGCGGTGGACGACGTCAGCTTCAGCATCCGCAAGGGCCGCGTTTTCGGACTGGTGGGCGAGTCCGGCAGCGGCAAAACCACCGTCGGCCGCACGCTGCTCGGCCTGCACGATAAAACCGCCGGCGAGGTGCTGTTCAAAGGGCAGGCGCTGGATAGCCTCAACAAAGACGCGCTGCGCGCCCTGCGGCCGAAAATGCAGCTGGTGTTTCAGGATCCGTACAGCTCGCTGAACCCGCGTCTGCGCGTGGGCGACGCCATCGGCGAAGCGCTGTTGCAGCACGGCCTGGCAAGCAAGGCGGAACTGCGCGAACGGGTGCTCGATACCCTGGCGATCTGCGGGCTGTCGCCGCAGCATTACGGGCGGTTTCCACATGAGTTTTCCGGCGGCCAGCGGCAGCGCATCGGCATCGCGCGCGCGCTGATCCTGCAACCGGAATTTATCGTCGCCGATGAACCGATATCGGCGCTCGACGTGTCGATCCAGGCGCAGATCATCAATCTGTTTTCCGATTTGCAGGAACGGCAGGGGGTGACGCTGCTGTTTATTTCGCACGATCTCGGCGTGGTGGAGCATCTGTGCCAGGACGTGGCGGTGATGTATCTGGGGCAGATCGTCGAGAGCGCCGACCGCGATTCGCTGTTTCGCCAGCCGCTGCATCCCTACACGCAGGCCTTGTTGGCGGCGGTGCCGACGTTGGATGCGCAACGTTCGCCGGCGTGGGCGGCCGGCGGCGAGCCGCCGAACCCGGCCAACCCGCCGCGCGGCTGCCGTTTCCATCCCCGCTGCCCGCTGGCCACGGCGCAATGCCGTGAACAGGCGCCGCATCTGCGCAGCGTGGCTCCCGGCCATCAGGTGGCTTGCCACGTGGTTGGCTAGCGTCAGGACAGATAGTGCTTCAACGCGCGCCCGGCCTGGTGGATCGCCGAATGCACCGCCGGGACGTGGGCGAGCGGATTCAACAGGCCGTAATCGTGGATCAGGCCGTTGTAGCGGGTGGCGGTGACCTCGACGCCGGCGGCGTCAAGCAGACGCGCGTAAGCTTCCCCTTCATCGCGCAACACGTCCAGCTCGGCGGTTTGCACCAGCGCCGGCGGCAAGCCCCGCAGCTGTTCCGACGTGGCGTTGAGCGGCGAGGCGTAGATGTTTTTGCGCTGCGCCTTATCGGGCGCATAGCTGTCCCAAAACCACTTCATCATGTTGCGGGTCAGGAAATGGCCTTCGGCGAACTGATGATAGGAATCGGTATCAAAATGGGCGTGCGTGACGGGCCACAGCAGGATCTGGCAACGCAGCGCCGGTATGCCTTTCTCTTTGGCCATCAGGCTGACCACCGCCGCCATATTGCCGCCGACGCTGTTGCCGACCACCGCCAGCCGTGACCCATCGACGTTGATTTTTTCGCCGTACTCGGCCACCCATTCCGTGGCGGCATAGGCCAGATTGATCGCCTGTGGGTAATGCGCTTCCGGGGAACGGGGGTAGTTGACGAACACCGCCGCCGCGCCGGAGCTGTAAACCAGATCGCGCACCAGCCGTTCATGGGTGGGAAAATCGCCCAGCACCCAGCCGCCGCCGTGAAAGAACATGAATACCGGCAACGCCTCCTTGACCCTGGCCGGTCGCACCAGATGCAGCAGAATATCCTGGCCCTCAACGTGGATGGTTTTCTCGCTGATTTCCACCTCGCGCAGCGGCACCTCGACGCTGCGTTGCGCGTCCTCCAAAACCCTGCGCGCCTCTTTGGGCTTCATCTGCTCCATGGGTTTACCGCCGGCGGCATTCAGCGCGTCGAGAAACGCGCGGATGTCGTGTTGGGCGTGCGGCTGGCTGAGATCGACGGTTTTCTTGGGCATGGTGGCTCCTTGTGCGCAGAAGAGAAGGGGCGGTCAGGATCACAGTGGAGCCGCTGGCGTACAAAGCAGGAACCGCGGTCAACGCGGCTCCTTTATCGGGTGGCGTCGCTGCCGCGTTGCACCATGCTGGCGCGCCGCCGCACCCGATGGGGGCAAAAAGTGTGATAGCGAGCAAATTGGGTGAAATTATTTTTGCGAGCCCGATCAGAAATCCTGAAGTTTTTCGTAATTGAATAGGATTTCGCACGCAATGATGATTTTAGGCCTTATTTTTTAATTTATGCATTACCAATGCATAGAAAATGAATAAATATTCACTATAAGCCGTTGTTTTAACGTAAAAAATAGCAAAATCCGGCAAAAATCCCGTTTTGGCACGATAGCTGCTCTACACTCTTTATCAAACGACATGTATTTTAACTGCTCGTTAACATTTACTCCCCGCTCAGGGACCGGATATACGCCATAAATAGTGAAAAACCGATTTTATGTAACAGATTTGTTTCTAAATCAGCGGTGAGGGACAGCATTTTCTCCGCCGCGAAAGTCGGTTTTGAACAACGGTTTTTTTGCATTGTGGCGGTCTAACCGGGCTTGAGCGGCCCTTACAGTCAAAATTCAGCCTTTGCTGAGATTATGAGGTCACTATGGAACAGCCAATCGCAGTTACCCGCCAGTCTTTCGATGACTGGATGGTCCCGGTTTATGCCCCTGCCGATTTTATTCTGGTGCGTGGCGAAGGATCGCAGGTGTGGGATCAGCAGGGTAAGTCTTACATCGATTTCGCCGGCGGCATCGCGGTTAACGCGTTGGGCCATGCGCACCCGGCGGTCAAGGCGGCGCTGGTGGAGCAGGCGGGCAAACTGTGGCATCTGGGCAATGGTTATACCAACGAACCGGTACTGCGTCTGGCCAAAAAACTGATCGACGCCACGTTCGCCGACAAGGTGTTTTTCTGTAATTCGGGTGCAGAAGCCAACGAAGCGGCGCTGAAACTGGCGCGCAAGCATGCGCACGACCAGCACGGCGCCGGTAAAGATCAGATTGTGGCGTTCAACAACGCGTTCCACGGCCGTACGCTGTTCACCGTTTCCGCCGGCGGCCAGCCGAAATATTCGCAGGATTTTGCGCCGCTGCCGGGCGGCATCACCCATACGCCGTATAACGATCTGGCCGCAGCGGCCGAGCTTATCAACGATCGCACCTGCGCGGTGATCGTCGAGCCGATCCAGGGCGAGGGCGGCGTGCTGCCGGCGGAGGCCAGTTTCCTGCAGGGGCTGCGTGAACTGTGCGATCGTCATAACGCGCTGCTGATCTTCGACGAAGTGCAGACCGGCGTCGGCCGCACCGGCCACCTGTATGCCTACATGCAGTACGGCGTGGTGCCGGACGTGCTGACGACCGCCAAAGCGCTGGGCGGCGGCTTCCCGATCGGCGCGATGCTGACCACCGATGCGCTGGCGAAAACGCTGGGCGTCGGCACCCACGGCACCACCTACGGCGGCAACCCGCTGGCGACGGCGGTGGCGGGGGAAGTGTTCTCCATCATCAACACGCCGGAAGTGCTGGAAGGCGTCAAGCAACGTCACCAGTGGTTCATCGACGGGTTGAACGACATCAACCGCCAGTACCCGATCTTCGCCGAGATCCGCGGGGGCGGTTTGCTGATCGGCTGCCAATTGAAGAAAGATTATGCCGGCAAAGCGAAGCAGATCACCCAACTGGCCAACGAAGAAGGCGTTATCGCGCTGATCGCCGGCCCGGACGTGGTGCGTTTCACGCCGTCGCTGATCATCCCTGAGCAGGATGTGAAAGAGGGGCTGGCGCGATTCGCGCGCGCCGTGGCGCGCATTTGCAGCTAATCAGCGGGCTGCGCCTTCACCGGCGCAGCCTGATTCAGAAGAGGTTCGCATTATGATGATTATTCGCCCTATAGAGCGTCGCGATCTGGCGGATTTACTGACGCTTGCCGGTAAATCCGGCATCGGTCTCACTTCACTGCCGCAGAATGAAGATACCTTGTCGGCACGCATTGAGCGGGCGTTAAAAACCTGGCAAGGCGAACTTCCGCAAAGTGACCAGTGTTATTTGTTCGTGTTGGAAGACAGCGAGCGCCGGCAGGCGGTGGGGGTCTGCGCGATCGAAGTGGCCGTCGGCCTGGCGGAACCCTGGTACAGCTTCCGCGTCGGCACGCAGGTGCACGCTTCCAAACAGCTGAACGTCTATAAATCGGTGCCGACGCTGTTCCTGAGCAACGACCATACCGGGCATTCGGAACTGTGCACGCTGTTCCTCGATCCGGATTATCGCCACGGCGAGAACGGCAAACTGCTGTCGAAGGTGCGTTTCCTGTTTATCGCCGCGTTCCGTGAACGCTTCTCCCGCCGTCTGATCGCCGAGATGCGCGGTTTCTCCGATGAAAACGGCCGTTCGCCGTTCTGGGAGAGCGTCGGCCACCGTTTCTTCTCCATCGAGTTCGCCAAGGCGGACTACCTGAGCGGCACCGGGCAAAAGGCGTTTATCGCCGAGCTGATGCCGAAACACCCGTTGTATGTCGATTTTCTGGCCGAAGATGCGCAGAAAGTGATTGGCGAAGTACACCCGCAAACCCTGCCGGCGCGCCGGTTGCTGGAGGCGGAAGGCCTGAGCTATCAGGGCTACGTCGATATCTTCGACGGCGGTCCGACGCTGGAAGCGGAGATCGACCATATCCGCGCGGTCAAGCAGAGCCGCCTGGTGAAAGTGATGCTGGATGACACGCCGATGCGCGCCGATGCGCCGGTGCATCTGGTGGCCAACGACAACTATCAGAATTACCGCGCACTGTTGGTCAATGCCGATCTGTATGACGACCGCCTGCATATCAACGCCGCCACCGCTGCGGCGCTGGGCGTCGAACAGGGCAGCCCGGTGCGGGTGCTCCCCCTTATTGCACAGGAGAAAGCATGATGTCCCATCCTGCTCTGTTGATTAACGGCGTCTGGCGGCAGGGCCGCGGCGCCGAGTTCGGCAAGGCCGATCCGGTCGGCAACCAGCCGCTGTGGCGCGCTAACGCCGCCGACGCCGACGACGTCGCCGCCGCCTGCGAAGCCGCGCGCGCCGCGTTCCCCGCTTGGGCGCGCACGCCGTTCGAGCAGCGCGAACAGCTGGTGAAACGCTTCGCCGCCTTGCTGGAAGAACACAAGCAGTCGCTGGCGGAAACCATCAGCCGCGAGACAGGCAAGCCGCGTTGGGAAACGCTGACTGAAATTCAGGCGATGATCGGCAAAGTGGGCATTTCGCTGCAGGCCTATCAGACGCGCACCGGTTTTAGCCAGACGGCGATGGCCGACGGCGCTTCGGTGCTGCGCCACCGTCCGCACGGCGTGCTGGCGGTGTTTGGGCCTTACAATTTCCCCGGCCATCTGCCGAACGGCCATATCGTGCCGGCGCTGTTGGCCGGTAACTGCGTGGTATTCAAACCGAGCGAGCTGACGCCGTTGACCGCCGAGGAGACCCTGAAACTGTGGCTGCGGGCCGGTCTGCCGGACGGGGTGATCAATCTGGTGCAAGGCGGCCGCGAAACCGGCGAAGCGTTGGCGGCCAGTGCGGATATCGACGGTCTGCTGTTCACCGGCAGCGCCGGCACCGGCTATCACCTGCATCGCCAATTGGCGGGGCAGCCGGAGAAGATCCTGGCGCTGGAGATGGGCGGCAACAATGCGCTGATCGTCGACGGCTTCGAGGATCGCGACGCGGCGGTCAACCTGGCTATCCAGTCGGCGTTTATCTCCGCCGGCCAACGCTGCACCTGTTCGCGTCGGATTCTGGTGAAGCAAGGGGCGGAAGGCGACGCTTTTATCGCGCGTTTGGTTCAGGTGGCGGGCGAACTGCGCGTCGGCCGTTGGGATGCCGAACCGCAGCCGTTCATGGGCGGGGTGGTGTCGGCGGCCGCGGCGGAAAACATGCTGAAAGCGCAGCAACGTTTGCTGGCGCTGGGCGGCAAATCGCTGCTGAGCATGCGTCTGCTGGAGCCGGGCAGTTCGCTGCTCAGCCCGGGCATCGTCGATCTGACCGGCGTGGCCGGCGTACCGGACGAAGAGTATTTCGGGCCGTTGACCACCATCGTGCGTTATCGCGATTTTGACGAGGCGCTGCAGCTCGCCAACCGGACGCGCTACGGCCTGTCGGTGGGGCTGGTATCGCCGCAGCGCGAGCTGTTCGAGCGGCTGTTGCTGGAAGCGCGCGCCGGCATCGTCAACTGGAACAAGCCGCTGACCGGGGCGTCTAGCGCGGCGCCGTTCGGTGGCGTGGGGGCCTCAGGCAACCATCGCCCAAGCGCCTTCTATGCGGCGGACTATTGCGCCTGGCCGATGGCTTCGCTGGAAAGCGAAAGCCTGTCGCTGCCGGCCACGCTCTCGCCGGGCTTGTCGTTCCGTTAATCGTCTGCGGCGGCGCGATGGCGCTGCCGCACGCTATCCCCAGGGGATAAACATGTCAGGATATGAAGTCAATTTCGACGGTTTGGTGGGGCCGACGCACCACTATGCCGGGCTGTCGTTCGGCAACGAGGCGTCAACGCTGCATCAAAACAGCGTATCGAACCCGAAGCTGGCGGCGAAACAAGGTTTGCTGAAAATGAAGGCGCTGGCCGATCTCGGTTTCCAGCAAGGGGTCTTGCCGCCGCAGGAGCGGCCGCATTTGCCGATGCTGCGTCGCCTGGGTTTCAGCGGCAGCGATGAGGCGGTGCTGGCGCAGGCGATGCGTCAGTCGCCGCGCCTGCTGTCGGCGCTCAGCTCGGCGTCGTGCATGTGGACCGCCAATGCGGCCACCGTGTCGCCTTCGGCGGACAGCGCCGACGGCAAGGTGCACTTCACCGCCGCCAACCTGAACAACAAATTCCACCGCGCCATCGAAGCGGAGACCACCACCGCCGTATTGCGGGCGATGTTCAGCGACGATCGGCATTTCGCCCACCACGAGGCGCTGCCGCAGGTGGCGTTGTTCGGCGACGAAGGGGCGGCCAACCATAACCGTTTGGGCGGTGATTACGCCAAGCGCAGCGTGCAGGTGTTCGTCTATGGTCGTCAGGAATTCGGCGGCGAAACGGCGCCGGCGCGTTATCCGGCGCGCCAGACGCGCGAAGCCGGCGAGGCGATCGCTCGCCTGCACCAGTTGGATGAACAGCATACGGTCTTCGTGCAGCAAAACCCGGCGGTGATCGATCAGGGCGTGTTCCATAACGACGTGATTGCGGTCAGCAACCAGAACGTGCTGTTCCATCATCAGCAGGCGTTCTACCGCCAGCAACAGGCGCTGGATGAAGTGCGCCGCAAGATGGCGACGCTGGACAGCGAGCTGGTGGCGATCGAAGTGCCGACAGAGCGCGTCTCGGTAGCGGACGCGGTGGCGACCTATCTGTTCAACAGCCAAATTCTTACCAAACCGAACGGCAAGATGATGATCGTCGTGCCGGAGGAGTCGCGTCAGCACGCCGGCGTGTGGCGTTACCTCAACGACATGGTCGGCAGCGGCGGCCCGATCGATGAAATCCGCGTGTTCGACCTGCGTGAAAGCATGCGCAACGGCGGCGGCCCTGCCTGCCTGCGGTTGCGGGTGGCGCTCAACGAACAAGAGTTGAGAGCGGTCAATCCGCGCGTGATGATGAACGATCGGCTGTTCGCAACATTGAACGAGTGGGTCGATCGTCATTACCGCGACCGCCTGACGCAGGATGACCTGGCCGATCCGCTGCTGCTGCGCGAAGGGCGCGAGGCGCTGGATGCGTTGACGTCGATCCTCGGTCTCGGCGCCATTTATCCGTTCCAACGCTAAGGGAGGCAGCATGATCGATCTACTGCCCCTGACGCTGGAAGGGAACGAACCCGTCGAATGGCAAGGTGAAACACCGCAGCTGCGGTGGCGCTGGCAGGGGGAAGGGGTGCTGGAGCTTACGCCGCGACAGCCTTACCGCCAGGCGATGGTGATGTCGGCGGGCGTGCACGGCAATGAAACCGCGCCGATTGAACTGCTCAATCAACTGGTCGGCGATCTCCTTGCCGGCCGGTTGCCGCTGACGGCGCGACTGTTGGTGGTGCTGGGCAACCCGGCGGCGATGCGGGCCGGCAAGCGTTATCTGCACAGCGATATGAACCGCATGTTCGGCGGCCGCTACCGCAACTTCGCCGCCAGCGGCGAAACCGTGCGCGCGCAACAGTTGGAGCGTGCGCTCGCCGCCTTTTTCGATGGGGAGCAGGCGGCGCGTTTCCATTACGATTTGCACACCGCCATCCGCGAATCGCGTTTGCCGCGTTTCGGCATTCTTCCCTTTCAGAAACGCCCGTACAGTGAGCCGATGTTGAAGCTGCTGGATGCCGCCGATCTGGATGCGTTGGTGGTACACAGTGCGCCGGGCGGGACGTTTAGCCATTACTCCAGCGAACATCTCAATGCGGCGAGCTGTACGCTCGAGCTGGGCAAGGCGCGGCCGTTCGGCAGCAACGATCTGCAGCAGTTCGCCGCCATCGATCGCGCTCTGCGGGCGGCGGTCAGCGAAGGGGCGCTGCCGGTGCGTGCGGGCGCCGAGATTCGGGTTTTCCGTGTGATGCACTCGTTGATCAAGCACAGCGAAGATTTCAAACTGCATCTGGACGATGACACGGCCAACTTCACCGAGCTGGAACCGGGCATGTTGCTGTGCGAGCAGCCGCAGGAGGACTATCGCGTCGGCCAGGAGGGGGCGTGGATACTGTTCCCTAACCCCAGCGTGGCGTTGGGCCTGCGTGCCGGCATGTTGTTGAGCGAAGTTTCCCGCTCTACGCTGTATTGATTTATCCACGGTGGCGCCGTCAGCGCGCCGCCGTTATTCCTTTCATTATTTTAATCTGCTATTTCCCGCTATTTTTATTCCCGTAAGGCGAGTTTTATTCGTCACGAATCCGTGTCTTTATGCGAATGAATAGAAGGCAGTGTCAGGTCGTTATCTGAAAGCCTTAATTGCCTGGTGAGTTTGTTAAGATAAAAATGTGAAATAAGTAACGTTTTTAATAACCATGCTAATTTTGTTGTTACTTTTGAATCGCGCAGAAAGCACGCAAAACGAAACTGAATTGCACCATAATAGTGCATTGCACCGTTTTGGTTATAACTTATGTGATAAAAAATTCTTATATTCAATGAGTTGAGTGATTTCTTTTTTGTAATATTTAGTTACACATAAACATGCTTTCTCCTCGTTGTTTCATGAACTTTTTGATTTTAAGTTTTGATTCATGATGCTAATGTCACATCACCCCAGCATTAGGGGAGCTCATAAAATACCAAAAGATAAAATCACAGCCCAAATTATAAATTGGGCGTGACGGGCAGGGTTCTAATTATAATATCTAGGAAAATAAATGATGAAACGCAGTGTATTAGCCTTAGCTGTCGCCCTCGGGGCGATCACCTCCTTCGCCAACGCGGCTGAAATCTACAATAAGGATGGTAATAAACTCGACCTGTACGGCCGCGTTAACGCCAAGCATTATTTCAGCGACAGTAAGTCCAACGACGGTGATATGACCTATGTTCGCCTGGGCTTCAAAGGCGAAACGCAAATCAATGACCAGTTGACCGGCTACGGCCAGTGGGAATACAACGTCCAGGCCAATCACGACGAAGCGCAAGGCACCGCCGGCACCAAAACGCGTCTGGGCTTCGCGGGGCTGAAATTCGGCAACTACGGTTCTTTCGACTACGGCCGTAACTACGGCGTGGTGTATGACGCCGAGGCTTACACCGACATGCTGCCGGAATTCGGCGGCGACTCCTACAGCTATACCGATAACTTTATGACCGCCCGTTCCAACGGTTTGGCCACCTACCGCAACCGTGATTTCTTCGGTTTGGTGGAAGGCCTGAACCTGGCGGTGCAGTATCAGGGTAAAAACGACGGTGACGGCCGCAGCGTGACCAAGCAAAACGGCGACGGTTACGGCCTGTCTCTGGACTATCAGGACATCGGCGGCACCGGCATCGGCGTAGCGGCGGCGTTCTCTGATTCCAACCGCACCAGCAAGCAAAAAGAGCTGCAGTATGGCAAGGGTGACAGCGCTACCGCCTGGACCACCGCGGTGAAATACGACGCCAACCAGGTTTACCTGGCCGCGATGTATGCCGAAACCCGTAACATGACGCCGATCAGCGTCAACGGCACTTCCGGCTTCGCCAATAAAACGCAAAACTTCGAAGTGGTGGCTCAGTATCAATTTGAGAACGGCCTGCGTCCTTCCGTGGCTTACGTGCAGTCCAAAGGCAAGGATATCGAAGGGATCGGTGATGCCGACCTGGTGAAATACGTGGAAGTGGGGGCGACTTACTACTTCAACAAAAATATGTACACCTACGTCGATTATCAAATCAACCAACTGAGCGACGATAACAAACTGAAACTGGCCAACGATGATATCGTTGCCGTCAGCCTGACGTATCGTTTCTAATTCTGCAATTTCATTACCTTCATCCTGTGTCGGGATTGGTAATCAGGCAGGGCGCAAGCCCTGCCTTTGTTTTATCGGGAACTCAGCCTTTTGGCGCCAACCCGACCAGCTCAATGGCGGAACGCAGCGCGGCGAAACGTTGCTGATCCTGCTCCCGCTCTATTTCGGTCACCAGCTGTGAAAGAATATTGCCGCCGGATACCTTTTTATGGTTTTTGATTAACTGCAACACTGCGTCGCCTAACGCCAGGCTGACGTCGCGCAGCAGAGTTTCATATTGCTCGTTGGAATGAGCCGATGCTGGCATGACCTTTCTCTGTCTCTCTCTTCTTCGGGAGCCGCAATTTAGCAAAACAGCGGCCTTATGCCTCGGAGGAAGACGAAGTTTCCGATGAAATCAGAAATTCCTCAGCATCGCGCGGGGAGGAGGTTAAAAATCGGAATATTCGCTGGCTGGCAACCAGAAGCCGTCGATAAACTCTTCCATGGGATAACAGCCGGCGTGTCGCAAGTTCTGTTCCTTCATCGCGACCAGGCATTGCGGCTCGTCGCGCAATATATCGACCACCATTTCACTGCAGCCGCCATCCAGATAACAGACAAACATCACCAATGCGTACATCGTTGCACGCCTCCTTCGTCGAGTTGCCTTGTCTGCAACAGTGTAGGTAGAAAAGCGCGATTTTTCAGCATCATTGCGCGATTAATCGCCATGGAAACGCCGCTGACGACACTTTCGGAATACTCTACCCGTTTCTGACGCCGTAAGCGGATGGCATATCCTTTTGTCGATGCTAAGCTTAACAAGCCTTACTTAAACGCATTACTGCAACCATCAAAAGGAGTGAATATGGGCTTGTTTAACTTCGTCAAAGAAGCGGGCGAAAAACTGTGGGATACAGTCACCGGCAATGCCTCCGCCGAAGATCAAAGCGCCAAACTCAAGGAACATCTCGATAAGAGCGGCCTGCCGGGCACCGACAAAGTTGATGTGCAGGTGGTCGATGGTAAAGCCGTAGTGACCGGCGACGCCGTCAGCCAGGAGTTAAAAGAGAAGATCCTGGTGGCTATCGGCAACGTGGCGGGGATCAGCGGCGTGGAAGACAAGGTGGCGGTAGCGCAATCCGACGCCGAGAGCCGCTTCTATACCGTGAAGAAGGGCGATACGCTGAGCGCGATCTCTAAAGAGATGTACGGCAACGCCAATCTGTACAACAAGATTTTCGAAGCCAACAAGCCGATGCTGTCGAGCCCGGACAAGATTTATCCGGGGCAGGTGTTGCGTATCCCGCAATAACGCATCGGTCTACCCAGGCCCGGTTACGTACCGGGCTTTTTTTTTGTCCTCTGCAATAGGCGTCTCTTATTTCCCTGCGATCTCCATTCCAGTTACATCTCCCCTGTGTACCTGCTCGCTCGCCGGCAGGCGCGGTGTTGACCCTGATGGGGAAAATTGATAGCGTCATCCCCCGGTTGAGGCCGGAGCGACCAAGTCAGCGACGTTGGCGCCTTATTCTGAGGGGATGTTTTGCCCCGTCAAACAGCAATGCAGCAGTTGAACGAGTGAAAACCGATTTAGTGAAACAACAGCGTAACGCCTCAACGGATAAAAATTATCGAGAAACCTTGGGTGATGCGCAATTTGCGATCGTCGTGTTGGCGGTGGCGTCCTGCTCACTGATTATCTTTACGCTGGCGGTCACGCTGTGGGTGACCTGACGCGATTAACTAGGGGAGATAAAATGGAGCCTAATCTCCATGATGAAACCAAACTGCTGGCGATCATCGGCCTGTTGGTGTCCGTGCTGCTGGTGGTATCAATTCTCTTTGGCGTGACCTATTTCTCCGATCTCAGGCACGCGCATGACGATATAGACATCAAGAGCTGCTATATCAAAGCACCCTGAACCGCGCGGACGTGCCTGCACGTCGTCGCTCTGCGGGGGAGCTGTCCTGTGTTAAGCTTGGGCGGTTACCCTTGGCGAATCGGCGCCATTCAGGAGGTCTTTGCGATGAGTCAGCCACGTCCTACGCTCTCTTCACCTTCACGCGAGTGCCCCGTCGTTGACGGCGTGCGCCAGATACAACGTATTGCCGTGCGTAACGCCGAAGTGGGGGGCATTCCGATCAACCGCGCGTTGCCAACCCGGGAGCGGCGCACCGTCGGCGCCTGGTGTTTTCTCGATCACGCCGGGCCGACGGTATTCAACGGCACTTCGCTCGGCATGGATGTGGGGCCGCATCCGCACACCGGGCTGCAAACGTTCACCTGGATGATAGAGGGTGAGGTGCTGCACCGAGACAGCCTCGGCAGTGAGCAGGTAATTCGCCCGGGGCAGGTTAACCTGATGACCGCGGGGCACGGCATTGCGCATACGGAACAGTCGGTGGGCGAGCAGCGGCGGTTGCATGCTGCGCAATTATGGATCGCGCTGCCGGCCGAACATGCCGACATGGCGCCACGCTTCGATCATTATCCTGACTTGCCGCAATGGCAGAATAACGGCGTGAATCATCGTTTGTTGGTCGGGGAATTTGGCGCTTATCGTTCACCGGTGTTTACTCTTTCGCCATTAATCGCCATTGATCTGGAATGGGAAGAAGCGGCAAGAATCGAATTGCCGTTGCGCGATGATTATGAAATCGGCTTTTTGCCCCTTATTGGTGCATTTGAACTTAATGGTGAAATCTTTTCACCTGATGAATTCGCCTATTTGGGCATGAAGAATAACTCTATTGGGTTAAATGCACAGAAGGGGAGCCGGGGATTACTCATCGGTGGGGCGCCATTAAACGAAGAGATCCTTATCTGGTGGAATTTCGTTGGCCATACCAAGGCTGAAATTACTCGGGCTCAGCATGATTGGGAACAAGGCGCGCCGCGTTTCCCGACGGTTAGCGGTTATTCTGGTGAGCGCATGGCCGCACCACGCCTGCCTTGGAACGATGTTTGATAGCGTTAGGATATAATCGCCGCGATTATTCGGCTTATTTCGCTCTAATAAGGCGTAATTAATGTGATCGCGGCTCCAGCTTTACGACAATATAAGGGTTCTCGGCGGAAAAGTGATCTGGCGCATATAACGACAGTGGGAAGAAGTTTAGGATAATCCTCAGGAAGTCAGGTTGTCTCCCGTTAGTCAGATGTCAGTGAGGTCATTATGAGCCAAGTACTTTATCGTGCAAGATTGTCCCATGTCGTGGTTGCCACGGCGCTGTTTTGGGTCTCTGTCGCGGCATTGTTGGTCGCCGTATTAAACTAACCTCAAAAAATGACTCCTGCATAAACCCGCTTCGGCGGGTTTTTTTATCTCCGCCGATGGGATGGTGAGCGAAGGAGTTTATAATTGATGACATCTTCAATAAACGACTGGAACCACCATGAAGTTCTTTGCCGATATTTTGCTGCTGCTCATCGCAGCGCTCCATCTTTATATCCTGGTGCTGGAAATGTTCCTGTGGCGTACGCCACTCGGCAGGCGCGCATTCGGCACAACGGCGGATTTCGCCGCAGCCACGCGGGTGTTAGCCGCCAATCAGGGGCTGTACAACGGCTTTCTGGCCTTGGGGTTGGCATGGAGCTACTGGCGTGAGGATATGGCACTGCAGCTGTTCTTTCTCGGGTGTGTGCTGGCGGCCGGGGTGTTCGGCGGGTTGAGCGCCAGCCGCAAAATTCTGTGGGTGCAGGCGCTGCCGGCCACGATTGCGATGCTGGCGGTCTGGGGGGCGCGTTAACCCGCCGATTTGCGGCGGGCTTCAGGCGGATTTTTGGTGAATGACGTGCAGCGGCGGATCGATGTGCAGGTCAACGCTCAAATCCTGGCGGAAATCATAGGGTGTGATATTAAAACGCTTTCTGAACATGTAGGTGAAGTGGGACTGAGAACCGAAGCCAAAGTCCAGGGCGATGTCGAAGATCGACGCTTCACTGCTGCGCAGTTGATAGACCGCGCCGGCCAGACGGCGTTCGCGAATGTATTTACCGAGCGAAATCCCTGTCGCTTCTTTGAACAGCTTCTGCATGTGCCACAGCGAGTAGCCGGAGTACTCGGCCAGCTCTTCGAGATGGATCACTCGTCCGAGGTGAGTTTCGACCCATTTGCTGAGGGCGCAGACCAACGAGAGGTGGTGTTCTTGTATCATCAGTGCGTCAGTGTGAGACCTACATAGCGGTGAAGTATACACAACTTGCCGCCGTGGACAAAAATGCCGCCCGTGACGGGGGGCAATTATTCGGAAAAACCGTTTGACCGCCGCTTGTCAGCCGAAAGGAAAAACGGCTAATCTGGGACTGTCGCCGCCGCGGTGGGGGGCGCAAAGAAAGCCGCAGCAAGAACCGCCAAAACAGAGTCAGCCGTAACAACTCAACGTTGATGGGGTGATCGCATGTTAATGACAGTGATTATTACTCTGGTTGTAATCGTGGGCGTCGGCGCTTTTATGGCGACGCCGGTGATGAGCATGAAAAATGCGGAAGGTGTGGGAGGTGAAGAACCGTGAGAGCAAGAGACATGCACGCCGCTGAGCGGGGCGAGCGCTAATCGGGAAAGCCTGGGTCAGAAACCCGGGCTTTTTGTTGCGTAACCGCTCAAACGTTTTTCCGCTCGACGGTTTCCTCTCCCCAATAAAGCTGGTCGGCGGTGGTTTTGGCAAAGGCCTTCACCAGCGCTTCATCACTGCCTTCTTCCCAGATTTTCTGCGCCAACACTTCATCGTTCCCTGCCAGCTCAAAAATGGCTTCGGCGATTTCCACCGAAGTTTCACGCACTGTCGCCCAGGATTTCACATTGTGATTCGCCATAACTTTCTCCTGTTGGTTGTGGCTTGCGAGTGGTTTTTACCACCGCCATGCAGCAAGTATAGGCCAATCCGCCGCAGGCTTTTGCCAGCCGGTGCGCAGAATGGGGAAAAAGACGGGGAGAGCGGGCAATGGCGCGGACGCCATGCTATTCTGTGCGGCGTTTGAATCAAGAAGGAAATTTATTATGTCTGACATGCTGAGCAACGAGCAGGAACTGGCTTCCGATCTGGTCGCTTGCCAACTGGTCATCAAACAGATTCTGGACGTTATCGACGTGATTGCGCCGACCGAAGTGCGCGACAAGATGGCGGGTCAGCTCAAAAGCATCGATTTCTCCACGCATCCTGCCGGCGCCGATCCGGTGACCCGCCGAGCGATTGACAAGGCGATTGCGCTGATCGAGATGAAGTTTACCCGCAACTGAGGCGGGGCCGCCGCAGAGCGGCGGCGTCGGGCGGTGGCGGTTAATCCACCACCGTTTCGATTTTCTTGAACAGCGGGCAGTCGGCTACGCCGATGAAACCGTTGTCGCCATTCACGTACTGGGCGATCGCCACGTTGCGCGCCGTCAGGTATTTGCACTGCAATCCCAACCCGCCAACGTTTTTGTTGCTGCCGATCAGCACGCCGTAGCCCGAGATCAAAAAGCCGCCGTAAATGACCGCCAACACCAATACCCACTTAATCAATTTGCTCATCGTATTTCCTCGTTATCCCTGAGGGTTCATCTAGCCACGGCGCCTATGCGAGGGCAAGGGTAACAGTCTGAAAACCGGGCGATAGCCAGAAATCTAAACGGAAAGTTAAACTTCGTTTAACTTCGCTGTGATAACATGCGCGATAGATTACCAAGATAACAATGAGGCTGCTAAATTTGTTGCGAAAAAAAATCCTCGTGATAATGACGGCCGTCGCTGCCTGCCTGTTTTTCTACCTGCTGGCGCTGGACAGCTATTGCGACGATGGTGGAAATTTTGCGTTGGGCATCTGTTCGGTGACCCGCTTCGTGCCCTGGTAAGCAATTTTTGGCAGGGATGTTCGCACGGCCGCCGCGAGTGTTAAGATGGCGGCCTGAATTTCGCAGTAGATAGGGTTGTCCATGTACGATTTAGGTTTTGGCCAGAACGGCCTGTTGTCGCTGGCCCTCGCCGCCGTGGCGTTGCTGGCCGGGCTGTGGGTCTGGTTCCTGGTGAACCGCGCCAGCGTGCGCGCCAACGAGCAGATTCGCCTGTTGCAGGAGATTGCCGAGCAACAACGCCAGCAAACGGCGCTGTTGAAGCGTATGGCGCACCGCGCCGGCGCAGACGGCGCCGCTGCTGCTGACGACGATCTCAACCCCGCGCTGGATTTCAAAGGTTTCATCCCCGAACGTTGAGCATGATGCCCCGGCCGACGGCTGCGTCGCCGGGGCGCCTCAGTAAAACACCATGCCCTGATACGGCTTTTTCCGGCATGCCGCCAGGCGGCTGGCCAAATCGCCGGCATGGATCTCCAATTGATGCCCATCGGGATCGAGAAAATAGAGTGATTCGCCTTCGCTGCGATTGCTTTTCCACTCTTCGACGCCGGCCTGGCGCAACCGCTCGCTGACCTGCTCAATGTGTTCCGGCGCGACGCTGAAGGCGTAATGGGTGTAATCGCGCTCGCGTTGTTGCATGCGCGTTTCATCCAGCGACAGGCATAGCCACAACGGCCCTAACGAAAGATAGGCGCCGCCTTGCCAGCGGGCGTGCGGGATAAATCCCAACAGATGACGATAAAAATCGAAGCTGCGATCGAGATTGCTGACGGCGAGCGTCAGATGGTTAAGGCCGGTCAACATGCATGCGTTCTCTGGGCGCTGAACAGGGAGAAAAGTTTACGCAGGCGCTAAGGAAAGATAAAGGGGACAAAGCATTAGTAGAGATAATGTGAAAACCGGCGGCGCTGTCATAAAACTGTCGTACAGACATCGTAATGTAGCGCGAACCTTACGAAAGATGGATGAAGCCGATGATTAAATGGTACGAAGAAAGCGATGCCGAAGTGAACCGCAGCATTGCGCTGCTGACCGGCGAGAACCCGGACAAGTGGTATCCCTACGGTGGTGTGAAAGGTAAAGATTACTGCAAGAATCCCTCCGATGCCTGGCCGATCATTTGCGCCAACAAAATCAGTCTGAACCCCGACAACCAAAGCGACAGCCCGCAGTGGCAGGCGCGCATGAGCACTCAGGGCGGTGAATGGCAGGCGGACAGCGCCAGCCCGCTGCGCGCGGCGATGATCTGCTTCCTGATGAGCCGACAGGTTAACTGAGTCGAACAATACCGGTGATTGGTAAGAGTTTCTCCTTTTTCTAATAACAGAGCTGTCGTTGGCGGAGGCTGTTTATGAAGCGCATTATCAAAGGTGATAAAAACTTGTCTCATCTGGTGATTGCCCATGCGGCGATCGATCGTCATGCCGAAAGCTTCGGCCAGCGCCGTCAGGGCTGGCCCTCGACCTACCTGATAAAATATCAAAACGATCGCGTGGCGGTGGAAGTGGTCACGCGTAGCCAATCTTATGTCGCCACGCTGATGATCGGCGCGCGCAATCTGACCAAACTGTGCGGTATGCCTGGCTGAACGCTGCCGTTATCCGCTTTCTCGCGGTAAAAAAATCGCGCTCCGGCCTGCCGTCTCGGGGCGCTTCTCCTTGATGCTCACGGGGTTAAGTGTTAAAAAGCCGCCCGCAGATACATTTATTGATTGGTGAAATCTTGGCCGATAGCGGCAAGGGTATACGCCATATGAGGATAAGATGGGCGGTCAGCATCAGGATACTCCGCTAAAACGCGGTTTAAAAAACAGACACATACAGCTTATTGCCCTCGGGGGCGCCATTGGTACCGGTTTATTTCTCGGCATTGCGCAAACCATTAAAATGGCCGGCCCCGCCGTGCTGCTGGGCTACGCCATCGGCGGTTTTATCGCATTTTTGATCATGCGCCAGCTGGGCGAAATGGTGGTGGAGGAGCCGGTCGCCGGCTCTTTCAGTCACTTTGCCTATAAATACTGGGGCGATTTCGCCGGCTTCCTTTCCGGCTGGAACTACTGGGCAATGTTCATTCTGGTCGGCATGGCGGAATTGACCGCCGTCGGCATCTACATTCAGTACTGGTGGCCGGAGATCCCCACCTGGGCCTCCGCCGCGCTGTTTTTCGTGCTGATCAATCTGATTAACCTGGTGAACGTGCGCCTGTACGGCGAAACCGAGTTCTGGTTCGCCATCATCAAGGTGGTGGCGATTGTCGGCATGATCGTCTTCGGCGCCTGGCTGTTGGCCAGCGGTAACGGCGGGCCGCAGGCCAGCATCACCAACCTGTGGCAGCAGGGCGGCTTTATGCCGCACGGCTTCTCGGGGCTGGTGATGGCGATGGCGGTGATCATGTTCTCGTTTGGCGGCCTGGAAATGGTCGGCATCACCGCGGCGGAAGCCGCCGATCCGCGTCGCAGCATTCCCAAAGCCACCAATCAGGTGGTGTACCGCATCCTGATCTTCTATATCGGCTCGCTGACCGTGCTGCTGTCGCTCTATCCGTGGGGGCAAGTGGTGGAGGGCGGCAGCCCGTTCGTGCTGATCTTCCATGCGCTGAACAGCAATCTGGTGGCAACGGTGCTCAACGTAGTGGTATTGACCGCCGCGCTGTCGGTCTACAACAGCGGCGTTTATGCCAACAGCCGCATGCTGTTCGGGCTGGCCAGCCAGGGCAATGCGCCGAAGGCGCTGACGCGCGTGAATAAACGCGGCGTGCCGGTGCTGTCCATCGCGCTGTCGGCGTTGATTACTTCGATCGGCGTGCTGATCAACTACCTGATGCCCGGCAAGGCGTTTGAGCTGCTGATGGCGCTGGTGGTTTCAACGTTGGTGATCAACTGGGTGATGATCTGCCTAGCGCACCTGAAATTCCGCGCCGCCAAGAACCGCCAGGGCGTCATTCCCAGCTTTAAGGCGCTGTGGTATCCGTTCGGCAACTACCTGTGTCTGGCGTTCCTCGGCCTGATTCTGGTGATCATGTATTTCAGCGAGGGGATCCGCATTTCGGTGTTGCTGATGCCGGTGTGGGTTGCGGTGCTGTGGTGCGGGTTTATGCTGACGCGCCGCAAAGGCGGCAAGCGTTAATCCGTGTGCTGCGGAGGCGTATGGCACGCCTCCGCTCCTTTTCTCGTTAGCCGCGCGGCATAAAGGCGCGGCCCTCACCGTGACCCCGCCCCAGCAGTTTCCGGCACAGCAGCAGTAGAGTGCTGATCACGTCGATGGCGACTACGCTGAGCATCAGCAGAGTCAACATGAAGAATCCAAGCAGCGAACCGCCCAGCAGCACCAACGGTGCAGGCACGCGCAGCCGGCGCAACTTCATGGCGAAATACATTTTCCAGTATTGCTTCTGCGCCAGCAGCGCGCTGCGAATACGGCGCCCCAGGCTTGAGCCTGATTTGCGGGATGTAGAACGACTCATAACTTCTCCTTTTCTGTATGCCCTACAAGTCAATCACAAAGATCTTAAGAGAGTCTTAACGGGCTCTTGGCGGCCCTGGCTTTCCACCGGAGTGAGACAACAGCATACGGCAAAAGGTCCCGAGATGCAGCGCACGGCTGACAAAGTGCGAGCTTCATCGGGTTTGTTACACTGAAAGTCATGCCCGCGCAGGGCGCAGTGGTCGGGAGAAAAGGCAGGATGAAAAGAATCAACCGTTATTACGACGCGGCCAAGGCGCATCATACGCCGGAGGGATTTCGCAACCTGGAACCTTCGCGGCGTCAGGAGGGCGATCTTCAGCGTTGGCAAGATGAACGCAAGCGGCAGGGGCTGCCCAGACCGCCGCAGCAGGGCTACGCACAATTTACCGAACGCTGGTGGCAACCTGCCGATCTCAGCGGCAGCGACGACTGCGTTTGGTGGTTGGGGCATGCCTCGATGCTGCTGCGGTTGAGCGGGCGTTATATCCTGATCGATCCGGTGTTGTCCGAACGCGCATCGCCACTGAGCTTTTACGGCCCGAAGCGCAGAACGCCGCCGCCGCTGACGGTGGAGCAGCTGCCGGCGGTGGATGCGGTGCTGATCTCCCATAACCATTATGATCACCTTGACAGGCGCACGGTGCGGCAATTGGCGCGGCGTTTCCCTCAGGCCGAGTTCATCGTGCCGCTTGGCTTGAAGCGCTGGTTCCGCCGTTATCGGCTGAAGGCGCATGAGCTGGACTGGTGGCAGAGTCTGCCGTTGGGCGAGCTGACGGTCTACGCCACGCCGGCGCGGCACTGGAGCATGCGCACGCTGTGGGATCGCAATCGCTCGCTGTGGTGCGGGTGGGTGATCCACCATCCGGCGCTGCGGTTTTATTTTTCCGGCGACAGCGGTTATTCGGAACGGCTGGCGGAGATCGGTCAACGGCTGGGGCCGTTCGACGTGGCTGCGCTGCCGATTGGCGCCTATGCGCCGCGCTGGTTTATGCAGGAGCAGCATATGGATCCGCAGCAGTCGGTGGCGCTGTATCGCGAGCTGAATCAGCCGCGCGCCATTCCCATCCATTGGGGGGTATTCGAACTGGCGGATGAATCGCTGGACGAACCGCCGCAGCAGTTGAACCTGGCCCTGAGCGAGGCGGGGTTGGAGCAGCATCAATTCCTCCCGCTGAAGATTGGCGAGCGCATCGCGTTGCAGGATGCTCAGCAAGCGTTGTCTCTTCGCCCTGCGGTACAGAGGAAAGAATAAGAGCAACGGTTTGAAAGCGCGGCAGTAATTAGCAAAATTGATAAGATCGGGTGGTGATTCAAATAACCACCCGATCTTCAGGATTTAATTCAACGCCACACTTTTGCTATTCATAAGATTATTCCGGCTATTGGGGATAATGACCTTCGGATTATTTATGATAGAACCACAGGCAAGCGGGATATGTGCCGGCGCTTTGCATGCTTATGCATCCGTTGCGCAGGGCGGAGACGTCGCCGCCGACCCGCGCGCCGTTGTCGCCCGCGCCGTTTGGCGGCAGGGCTGAAAGCCGATGATGAATGGGCTTTCCGGCGGTAAATGGTCGGAGGAGCGATGAATAAATTGGCCCCCGTTCATCGATATTCAGATGTTGCATATCAAATTCCATAAAGATTCAAATTTTTTAACGCTATAAGCGGCCAAAAAGCGGAAATGATGAGACGGAAAGGCGTCAATACGATGAAAGTTTTGTTAAAACTCCAGCAGAATGCGGGGTCTGGCGCAGTGATTCTGGCAAGCAGAAAATAGCCGATGCTTCAACATCTTTTGGCCTATTTAAGCAAATGTGGCGCTCGACCGTTTCAAATATGTGCGACATGTCGTTCAGTGATTAAAAATGGCTTGCCATCGCATACAGAGTATGTGATAACGCATCTGGGTAAAACGAGGTACAGTTCTGTATATGTGTGGCATTTTCAGTAAAGAAGTTCTGAGTAAAGACGTTAGCGTTGAATACCGCTTCTCTGCCGATCCTTATCTTAGTGCCTCAAGCAGTAACGACTCTAGTTTGTCTATGTAACGCCCTCGGGCGGTTTAAACAATCCAAAGGAAATACTCAAGATGGCAAAGATCAAAGGTCAAGTTAAGTGGTTCAACGAGTCTAAAGGTTTCGGTTTCATCACCCCGGCTGACGGCAGCAAAGACGTGTTCGTACACTTCTCTGCAATCCAGGGTAACGGCTTCAAAACCCTGGCTGAAGGCCAGAACGTTGAGTTCGAAATCCAAGATGGCCAGAAAGGCCCATCTGCAGTAAACGTTACTGCTATCTAATCAGCGTCAGCTGTACAAAAAGCCCGCCTTCGCGCGGGCTTTTTCGTTTCCGTCATCCGGCGGCGATGATGATGCCGGCGTACTGGTTGCGGCCTTTGATCCCCGGATGCGTCGGATCCTGCGCGCGCCGGTGGCTGTTGCGGCGATAGCTGGTGTATTTGAAGCGCTGCGGCCGCTGCGGGTCGACGTCCGGCGTGCAGATGGTGCAACTGCCGGCGCGGTCAACGGCGGCGAAGCCGAGCGCCGCCAGCTTGTATTCGGCAATTGCGGCCAGATCCAGATGCCGGTAATGCGGGCTGATCAGCGTGGCGGGCAGCGGCAGGCGCTGTTTAAAACTCTCCACCAGCGCTTCATCGACTTCGTAGCAGCACGGGCCGGCGGCAGGGCCGATGGAGACGACCCAATCGGCGGTGTCGCCGTCCTGGCGAATGCGCGCTGCCATCTGTTCCAGAATGCCGTCAAGCAGTCCGCGCCAGCCGGCGTGAACCGCTGCGATGGCGCCGCCGTCACGGCGGCTGAACAGCACCGGCAGGCAATCCGCCGTCAGTACGCTGAGCAGAATGCCGGGCTGGCGAGTGTAGAAACCATCGGCCTCGCCGCACGCCTGCGCCGGCTGCAGCACGTCGACGATGCGGGTGCCGTGCACCTGTTTTTTTTCCGGCAGCGTGGCGCTGTAGGGCAGCAGGTGCCCGGGCAGCAGCGCGAGTTTGCTGCCGAAGCCGTGCTGAATATGGGGCACCGCATCGAGCAGCGCGGAACGATCGCTCATAAGTTATGTTCACCTGCGTGAGAAAACAGACTCTCAGTGTAGCCAGCTTTTTCCCCGCTTGGCCAGGTGTTGTTGGCGGCGAAAGCGAGCGGGGATGCGCCTTGCATCAAGCCGACGCCTTCTTTAGACTAGCCGCGCCCTGTCTTTCTGGAAGCCCATTCATGTCTTATCAATGCCCTCTGTGTCATCAACCGCTGTATTTTTCATCACAACACTGGCGTTGTGACGGCAATCATCAGTTCGATCAAGCCAAAGAAGGCTACGTGAATCTGCTGCCGGTGCAGCACAAACGATCGAAGCAGCCGGGAGACAGCGCGGAAATGATGCAGGCGCGGCGCGCGTTTCTCGACGGTGGATATTATCAGCCGTTGCAAGCGCAGGTGGCCGAGTGGCTGGATTTGGCGCTGGCGGCCGATGCAGGCACGTTATTGGACATCGGCTGTGGGGAAGGGTATTACACCGCCGCCGTGGCCGCCAGGCTGGCGCAGGAGCGCACTATGGCGGTCTATGGGCTGGATGTCGCCAAGGTGGCGATCCGCTATGCCGCTAAACGTTATCCGGCGGTCTCGTTCTGCGTTGCCTCCAGTCACCGTTTGCCGTTCGCCGACGGGGCGCTGGATGCGGTCTTGCGCATTTATGCACCCTGCAAGGCGGAGGAGCTGGCGCGAGTAGTGAAGCCGGGCGGCGTGGTGCTGACGGTGTCGCCGGGCCCGCGTCATTTGTACCAGCTGAAAGAGCAGGTGTACCAGCAGGTGCAGCTGCATGCCGAACAGGATGAACAGTTCGACGGATTCGACTGCGAGCGCAAAGAGGCGCTGGCCTATACGATGACCCTACCGGGCGCGCAGGCCGCCAATCTGCTGCAGATGACGCCGTTCGCCTGGCGCGCTACGCCGGAGGTGCAACAGCGGTTGGCCGAGGGCGGCGAGTTTGTGTGCGAGACGGATTTCGTGCTGGCGTTGTACCGACGTCGCGCTTAAGGGGCCTTGAACTCAGAAACAAAAAAACCTGCCGCGGCAGGTTTTTTTGCAGTTCGGTCACCTCAGGCCAGGTAGCCGAGGTGCTCCAGCAGGATGTTGACGCCGATACCGATCAACACCACGCCGCCGAGGATTTCGGCGCGTTTGCCCAGCAGCGGGCCGATAAAGCGGCCGATCATCATGCCCAGGGTCGCCATGATCATGGTGGCGCAGCCGATGGCCATCGCGGTGTGCACGATGTTCACCTGCAGGAAGGCCAGACCGACGCCGATCGCCATGGCGTCGAGGCTGGTGGCGATGGCGGTGGCCACCAGCAACCAGAAACCATGACGTTTGACCTTCTCTTCTTCGTCGGGCCTGTTGCGCACCCCTTCGACGATCATGCGCATGCCGAGAATAAACAGCAGCGAGAAGGCGACCCAGTGATCCCATTCCATGATGTATTGGCTGGCGAACAGGCCGATGGCCCAACCGATGAGCGGGGTGATCGCTTCGACCACGCCGAAGATCAGGCCGGTGCGGATCGCTTCGCGAAAGCGCGGTTGATGCAGACTGGCACCTTTGCCGATCGAAGCGGCGAAAGCATCCATGGACATGCCGAAAGCGAGAATAAGCGTTGCTGAAAGGTTCATGTGAAATAGCCTCGGCCGGGTGGCTCCATATACACGTAACCCACCCCCAACCAAACGACGGAGTTACGTGTCTATGGTCTCGCCAACCTTACCTGGCTGCCCGCACCACGTTTCATACGGCGAAACGAGTATGTTGATACGGGCGTTTCTGGTTTTTATTCTCCAGAAACCGGCTACTCCCCAATGACGGCGCAACCATACCATATTATTTCCGGTGCCGACAACTTTATTCTGGCGTGATTTTTGTTCTTAATTGAGACTCGTTTTCATTAATCTGAGTTCATGTGGGAATATAATGTAGACGCGGGTAACAATGTTGCGGAAATAATAGTCAGAAAGGAAATGGCGCTGCCGATTAATTATCCACAAGCAGCGCAAGGTTTGAGCGAAAGTAAAATGAGTTTTTCTTTATTTATTGATTATCAATGAAAAAGTGGTAAATCTTCTCCAGGTCGTCCAAGTGCGTCACCTGAACCAACAGCCGGCGCTGTTCCAGGTCGACGGCCAGAATGCCGTCCTCCGATAAATTCATGGCTTTAATGCGGTTATATTCGACAAACACATTGGCGAAGAAAAATCCGTGCGCTTTAAACACCATCTTGGGCGCGCGAATATAAGAAACATAGATAGCGAGCAGCGCCAAAGAAATAAGCAGATAGGTGGTTAATACCGCGCCGTTGTCGGTGACATTGCGGTAAATCAGAATGGCGATCAGGCCGATGAAAATCAGGCTGTCGAGGCGGTTACGACGTTTGAGCGGCACTTTGAGCCGCGTTTTGCCTTTCAGCAGATCCATGCCGAATTCGTCATACAGCGAATACAGCAACAGCAGGGCGATAAACAGCATCAGTACGGCGTCGGTCAGTGACATCTCTTGCTCCACACATAAAAAAGCCGGGGGTTGCCCCCCGGCCGTTTCGAACGATTACAGGCCCAGCAGGCCAATCCAATAGCCAAAGATGCCAATGACGAAGAAGCCGATAATGATCCACAGCGCGTTGACTTTCTTGCGCAGCAGCCACATACAGGCGAAGGTCAGCAGCAACGGCACCAGGCCCGGCATCAGCTGGTCGAGGATGGTCTGCACCGTGGTGACGTTGGTATGCCCGGTCTGGTCGGTTATCTTGGACACCACCAGCGGGATATTCACGTGCGTCCACTTGTTGACCAGCGCCCCCATGACAAACAGGCCGAGAATGGACGCTCCTTCCGTCAGTTTCTGCAGGAAGCCGCCGCCCATGTCGTTGACGATATCGACCCCTTTGCGGTAACCGTAGGCCACGCCGTAGTAGCGGGTCAGCAGGCGCACCAGGTTGAACAGCACGAAGAACAGGATCGGTCCAAGCAGGCTGCCGCTCATGGCGATGCCCGCCCCAAGCGCGGCGAATACCGGCCGCACGGTGCCCCAGAAGATCGGGTCACCGACGCCCGCTAGAGGCCCCATCAAACCGACCTTGATGCCGTTGATTGCGGCGTCGTCGATCGGCGCGCCGTTGGCGCGTTGTTCTTCCATCGCCATGGTCACGCCGAGCACCGGCGCCGCCACGTAAGGGTGGGTGTTGAAGAACTCCAGGTGACGCTTGATCGCCTGTTTGCGATCGTCATTGTTTTCCGGATACAGGCGACGGATCACCGGCACCATCGAGAAACAAAAACCCAGCGCCTGCATGCGTTCGAAGTTCCATGAACCCTGGAACAGGTTCGAACGCAGGAATACGCCGCGAATATCGGCCGGCGTGAGTTTCTTTTGAGCAGTTGTATCAACCATTTCTCTCACCTATTCCTAGTCGAGTTCGTTATCGAGATCGTTCGCGTTAGCCGGGCCGGCCTGGACAACCTGAGACTTGTTGTATTTCGGGCTGAGCTGGATATACAGCACGGCCATCACCACGCCGATGACGCCGAGCGCCACCAGGTTGAAGTTGGTGAAGGCGGCGGTAACGAAACCGAGATAGAAGAACGGCATCAGGTAGCCGGCGCGCATCATGTTAATCACCATTGCGTAACCGACCACCACGATCATGCCGCCGGCGATGTTCAGGCCGCTGGTGACCACTTCCGGGATCGAGTTGAGCAGGGCGTGCACCCCGGCGGTGCCCACCGAGATGGCGACGATGACCGCCGGGATGGCGATACGCATCGCCTGCAGCAGCAGGGCACCGACATGGATCCAGCTAATGGCGCGCAGGCTGCCGCGCTCCGCCGCGCTGTCGGCTGCGTGCTGGAAGGCCACGGTGAGGGTTCGCACGATGATGGTTAACACCTGGCCGGCCGCCGCCAGCGGAATGGCCAGGGCGATACCGGCGCCGACGCTTTGCCCACCGGCAATGACCAGGATGGTCGAGATGATGGACGCCAGGGCGGCATCCGGCGCGACCGCCGCGCCGATGTTCATCCAGCCGAGCGCGATCATTTCCAGCGTACCGCCGATGATGATGCCGGTTTTCATATCGCCGAGAATGAAGCCGATCAGGGTACAGGCGACCAGCGGACGGTGGAACTGGAACTCGTCGAGGACGGAACCCATCCCGGCGATACAGGCAACGATAAATATCAGCACAATCTGAAGAGTGGTGATCTCCATTGCACTTCTCCTATGACCAAAAAAGCTCTGAGTAAAATAATCAGCGGCTGGCGCCACTAATTGAGTTTGTTAATCAGGTCCATCATTTTTAGCCGGCTGTCGGACGAGACCTTACGCACCTCCAGCTCGATACCGCGATCGTTCAGTTTCTTAAACGCTTCGATATCTTTTTCATCGACGGAAACGGCGTTGTTCACCTGGGTTTTCCCCTGGCGGAACGCCATGCCGCCGATATTGACGGATTGAATATCCACGCCGCCCTCCACCAGACGCCAGACGTCGGTCGGATTGGTAAACAACAGCATCACGCGGTCGTTGGCGTATTTGGGGTTGTTCCAGACGCGGATAGCCTTCGCCACGTCCACCACGTGGGCGGTGACGCCCGGCGGGGCAACCTGAGTCAGCAGGGTTTTGCGCACATGGTCGGCGGCGACTTCATCGCTGACGACGATAATACGGCTGACGTTGGTCTCTTTGGTCCAGCGGGTAGCGACCTGGCCGTGGATTAAGCGATCATCGATGCGCGCCAGGCCGATTTTCATGTGGTCGTTAGGCCCCAACGGCGCCTGAGGGGCAGCGGCTTTGGCGACGGGCGCTGCGGGTTTTGCGGGTTCTTCCTGCGGTTTTTTCAGCGCTTTCACGCCTTCTCGGCCGGTTTCCAACGCCAGCGCCACCAGTTCATCGAAAGCGGGGTTGTCGTCCCGCGCCATGAAGGTTTCCACCAGCATCGGGATGTTGACCCCGGTGACGACCTCATAGTTTTCTTTGTCGACCGCAATGCGGCTGGCGGCGTTGAACGGGCTGCCGCCCCAGGTATCCACCAGGAACAGCACGCCGCCGCTGGTATCCAATCCACTGATTTTCTCGTTGTACTTGACGATTAACGTTTCGGCATTCTCACCGGGAACGAAGTCTATAAAGGCGACGTTGTCCTGCTCGCCCAATAGCATCTCCGCCGTTTTCAGCAGTTGTTCCGCTGCAGCCCCGTGTGTGCCGATGATAATAGCTATTGCCACTCGCTACCTCCTCGTTGAACTCCAGACGCGGTTTGTGTCGTTTCTCCGCGCCGTCTTGGCAGTCACTTCCGCGGTTCAGATACATTATGGTAGAAAAAAAGAAACGCACGCCTAACATTTCTCACGCAGTTTCAAATGCCTGTGCGTGATACTTCACGAACGCGAGATTTATTTTAGTGAGTGAAAAAATATTTTTTGTGACGCTGCTCCGCTATTGAATGCTCGGAGAAATCTTAGCTGTCGCAGACGATATGGCGTGGCGTCACCCTAAACCGCCGTTGAAAAAGCCGCTTTGTCCCCCAGAAAAATCCTGATACAGTAATTTCCTCTTTCATCACTAAGGAGTGAAGGGCCTCAGCCCTCCCTATGGACTGTCACCGAAGTAACTGTTTTTCCAGGTTTCACCCGCCACCTGCTGGCGTTGCATATGCTGTTCGGCCCTTCGGCCATCTCCCGGTAATCCCATCCCGTCACTTTGCTATTGTCGACTGCGCCCATGCAGCGGCGGCATCGTCACGTTTGAGCGGCGTGCGCTCATTCCCACTTTTCTCTGGAGTCTGATATGGAATTTTTAATGGACCCCTCTATTTGGGCGGGGTTGCTTACGCTGGTGGTGCTGGAAATCGTGTTGGGCATCGACAACCTGGTGTTCATCGCCATTTTGGCCGACAAACTGCCGCCTAAGCAGCGCGATAAGGCGCGCGTCATCGGCCTGTCGCTGGCATTGCTGATGCGTTTGGGCCTGCTGTCGGTGATCTCCTGGATGGTAACCCTGACCACGCCGCTGTTCAGCGTCGGCGATTTCAGCTTCTCCGGCCGCGATCTTATCCTGCTGTTCGGCGGGGTATTCCTGCTGTTCAAGGCCACCATGGAGCTGCATGAACGGCTGGAAGGGCAGACGCACCAGGATGGCGCCAACCGCGGTTACGCCAAGTTCTGGGCGGTGGTGGTGCAAATCGTGATCCTTGACGCGGTGTTTTCGCTCGATGCGGTGATTACCGCCGTGGGCATGGTGAACGATCTGCCGGTGATGATGGCGGCGGTGGTGATCGCGATGGCGGTGATGCTGCTGGCGTCCAAACCGTTGACCAACTTCGTCAACGCGCACCCGACCATTGTGGTGCTGTGCCTGAGCTTCCTGTTGATGATCGGTCTGAGCCTGATCGCCGAAGGCTTCGGCTTGCATATTCCTAAAGGCTATCTGTACGCCGCGATCGGCTTCTCGATCCTGATTGAATTGTTCAATCAGATCGCGCGTCGCAACTTCATCAAGCATCAGGCGCGTCGCCCGATGCGCGAGCGCACCGCGGAAGCGATCATGCGCCTGATGGGGCAGCAGCGCGCGCAGCAGGCGGACGATGAGGTCGCCTTGCCGCGGGATGAAACCTTTGCGGCGGAAGAGCGTTATATGATCAGCGGCGTGCTGACGCTGGCCTCGCGCTCATTGCGCAGCGTGATGACGCCGCGCACGGATATCTCCTGGGTCGACTGCGAGCGCTCCCGTGAGGAGGTGCGCGCACAGTTGCTGGATACGCCGCACAGCCTGTTCCCGGTGTGTCGCGACTCTGTGGATGAGATCGTCGGCGTGGTACGCGCCAAGGATCTGCTGGTGGCGCTGGAGCAAGGGGAAGATATCGCCGAGTTTGCCGCGCGCACGCCGCCGATCGTGGTGCCGGAAACCATGGATGTCATCAAGCTGCTGGCGGTGCTGCGCCGCGCCAAAGGGCGCCTGGTGGTGGTCACCAACGAGTTCGGCGTGGTGCAGGGGCTGGTGACGCCGCTGGACGTGCTGGAAGCGATCGCCGGCGAGTTTCCGGACGAAGATGAAACGCCGGACATCGTGGCGGAAGGCGACGGCTGGCTGGTCAAGGGCGGGACCGACCTGCACTCGCTGGAACAGGCGCTGGCCTGTGACGACCTGGTCAGCCCAACCGCAGACTACGCCACTCTGGCGGGGCTGCTGTTAGCCCACTACGGCCAGATGCCGGTGGTGGAGGACACCATTGAACTGAACCACCTGCGCTTCGATATTGTCGAGGTCTCCGACTATCGCATCGAGTTGGTGCGTGTCACCCGCGCCGTCTTCGACGAACCGGCGCATTCGTAACCCACCCGCCGGAGGCTCAGGCCTCCGGCGGATGATCTTCCGCTTTCCTGACGCGCGATTCGTACTGCTGCAACCACAGCGGGAAAACGTGGATCGGCATCGGCTTGGCGAAATAATACCCCTGCAGGGCATTGACCTCGCGTGAGCGCAGATAGTCGGCCTGTTCCGCCGTTTCTACCCCCTCAGCCACCAGCTTCAGTTTCAGCCGCTGCGCCAGCGTAATGATGGTATCGGTCACCGTGGCGTTGACCGCGTCGGTGCCGATGGCCGCGGTAAACCCGCGGTCGATCTTTAACACGTCCGGGCTAAGGTTCTTCAGGTAGCTCAGCGAGCTGTGGCCGGTGCCGAAATCGTCGATGGCCAGCATGATCCCCATGTCTTTCAGCGTCCGGATCTGGTCATGCTGGATCGCCGACAGCGCGGTGCGCTCGGTCAGCTCCAGCATCAGTGACGGCATCGGATGCGCCGGCAGCCAAATCCGGCGGATATCGTCGATGATGTTGAGCGTTTTAAAGTGTTCGGCGGCGACGTTGATGCTGATGTAGAACGACGGTCGCGGCGGGAACAGCTGCAGATTTTCCGTCACGGTGTTCATCAGATAACGGGTCAGCGGAATGATCAGCTCATGCTGCTCGGCCAGCGGAATAAACACGTCGGGGGAGATCCACCCTTGACGCTTCTTTTTCCAGCGCAGCAGCATTTCGACGCCGGCGCAGCGCCCGGTGTCGCTATGAATGATGGGCTGGCAATAGACGCGGAACTCACGATGGGTGATGGCATGGCCGATGTGATAAGACAGGCTCATACGGTTAGCGGTGAGCAGATAGACCACATAGGCGGCCAACAGGCTGATCAGCAGCGCCAGCGGGATATGGCGCGGCAGTGCGGAAAGCGCCAGCATGCCGATCTGCGGGCCGAACAGCGAAATCGAGAACGGGTATAGCGCAGAGCCGGCGGTGTAGCGCAGATCGTTGGTCAGGGTGTCGCGGCTCAGGATTTCGCGTCGGCCGTATTCCAGGCTGCTGTCAGCCACGTTCAGCACCACGCGCTGAACGTAAGGCTCCTGCGGCTCGAGTAAAAAGTTGGACAACAGCTCGATATTAAACACGTGCAGCACGCCACTGGTTTTATCGCGTGGGGATGGCGTCCACATCACCAGCGTGGGCAGGCCTTTGCTCACCGCCAGCGAGGGGCGCAGCGCCAGCCTGGCGTTGCTGTTGACGAAGGTAGGCATGACCGCGGCCAGCTGATAATGACGGGAACCAAACAGGCTGGAGCAGTAAATAATGCCGTTTTTTACCAGCAACATGGCGCGTAGCGCCTGATTCTGCGCGGCGCGAAAGCGCAGGGTCGACGAAACGTTCTCGCAGGGCTGGTCCAGCATGTCCATGCTGCGCTCCGCCTGCAGCTGAGCCGGTGTCAGCAACTGGTTGAGCTTGCCGACGGTGCGGGTGGCCAATGTCTGTTGGCTCAGCTCGATACTTTTGACCTCTTGATAATAACGGGTATACAGCGATACCAACAGAATAGCCGCGCCCACCGCTCCGGCCAGCAGCCAACGGTAATAACGATATCGGGACGCGGCGAGGTGGGTCATCAACATCCGGTAAATCCTTGTTCGGTAATCCAGCCCCGAGTCACGGTCAGGTCATAGATCCTTAAGTTGCGCTCGGCTAATTCTAGCCTGAGGTTATACAAGATTGATGGTAACTCAGTAAATTATTTCGATTTGGCAAAACAGAAGGTCAATTTGCAGGCTAACCGCCGGATCGATGAGAGAAATGCAGGATTTTTTCTGGTGACATTGTCACAAAAAGCGGCCAATGAATTGATTACCCATAAAAAACCCCGCCGGATGGCGGGGTTGTCTGTCAGTCGCATTGCACCTTGATTGCCAGGCCGCCGCGTGACGTTTCGCGGTACTTGGCGTTCATGTCTTTGCCGGTTTCGTACATGGTCTCGATCACCTTATCCAGCGAAACGCGCGGCTCGCTGGTGCGGCGCAGGGCCATGCGGGCGGCGTTGATCGCCTTGACCGAGGCGATGGCGTTGCGCTCGATGCACGGCACCTGCACCTGGCCGGCGACCGGGTCACAGGTCAGACCCAGGTTGTGTTCCATGCCGATCTCCGCCGCCACACAGACCTGCTCAGGGCTGCCGCCCAGCAGTTCGGCCAGACCGGCCGCCGCCATGGAGCAGGCAACGCCGACTTCACCCTGGCAACCGACTTCGGCGCCGGAAATGGAGGCGTTCATCTTGTACAACGCGCCGATGGCGCCCGCCGCCATAAAGTAGCGGATGTAGATATCCGGGCTGACGGACTCGATGAAGTGATCGTAGTAAGCCAGCACCGCAGGCACGATGCCGCAGGCGCCGTTGGTCGGCGCAGTGACCACGCGGCCGCCGGCGGCGTTTTCTTCGTTAACCGCCAGCGCGAACATATTGACCCAGTCGATCACGTTCATCGGATCGCTGGACAGTTTGTCCGACGCCACCAGCATGCGGCGCAGCGCGGAGGCACGGCGCGGTACGCGCAGCGGCCCCGGCAGTACGCCTTCGGTGTTCAGACCGCGATCGATACAGGCGCGCATGGTTTGCCACACGTTGCCGAAGTAGGTCTCGATCTCTTGCTTGCTGTGCAGCGCCAGTTCGTTCTGCATCACCATGCCGGACAGCGACAGGCCGGTCTCGCGGCAGTGGTCGAGCATTTCGCGCGCGGAGTTGAACGGATATGGCATTTGCAGTTCTTGCTCGGCGGCCTTGCCGAAATTCTCCTCGTCGACGATGAAACCGCCGCCGATAGAGTAATAGGTTTTGCTGTACACTTCTTTATCGCCGGCGAAGGCGTGGATCTGCATGCCGTTTTCGTGCAGCGGCAGGTTGTCGCTGCGGAAGACCATGCCGCCGTCGCGAGGGAAATCGACTTCATGCAGGCCGTTGGCCAGCATCAGGCGTTGACGTTGTTCTACATCGCGAATAAAACCCGGAATGCTATCGATATCGACGGTGTCCGGCATGTTGCCGGCCAGGCCGAGAATGATGGCGATATCGGTATGGTGACCTTTGCCGGTCAATGAGAGTGAGCCGTAAACGTCTACGGCAACACGCGTGATAGAAGGCATCAGGCCTTTATTTACCAGATCGTCGACAAACTGTTTGCCGGCTTTCATCGGTCCAACCGTATGAGAGCTGGACGGGCCGATGCCGATCTTAAACATGTCGAAAACGCTAATCACGCTAAAACTCCTTAAAGAGACGTATTGTTATGGCTGCGGCGGTCAAAAACCGCGCAGGGAACAGCGATATTGTAAAAGGGCCGTGCGGGTTCAGCTGCCTTTTTCGCATGAAATTAAATAATCCTTGGTGTCGCTTTTTTTACTGATTACCCGGGGCGAACCCTTGTGCGGGGTATCCGCTTTCGCCCAAGCTCCATTAACGGTAATCGCGCCAGCTTTCCGTGCTGAACGCCGCCGGCTTAATCCCTGTTTCTACAGTGGTTTATCTCGGACGGTGGTATTTTACAGGTATTTCGTAAGGTTTAAGAGAGGGTTTACAGTTTTTTTAAAACCATTCAAACGGAACGGTAGTTGAAAAAGCGATCAAATGAAGTGATATCGATCGCTTTACCCGCCGCGGAGGCCGGCAACCGTGCCAGATTGCGAGTCAGATCACGTAATGCGGGCTAAATACTGACCTGTTGCGCCAGGCGCCGAATGATGGCGGCGGTCAGCCCCCAGATAAACTGGCTGTGATACCAGGAGAGGTAGATGCGGTGGGTATGGCCGGCGCGATGAATATCCAGCGGATAGTAACGCGACAGGGTCAGCGCTTCCCGCAGGGGCATCTCGAACACATCCGCCACTTCGCCTTCATTGGCGTGGAACTGCACGTCCGGCGGGATGAGGCCGACGATAGGGGTAACCTGAAATCCGGTGCTGCTGTCGAGCGGCGCCATTTGGCCGAGGACAGTCACCACTTGCGGCGGTATCGCCACTTCTTCCTGCGCTTCTCGCAGCGCCGTGACGATCGCCGATCCGTCTTCGGCGTCGGTTTTTCCGCCGGGGAAGGCCACTTGACCGGCATGTTTGCGCAGCGAGTCGGCACGGCGGGTCAACAGCAGCGTCGGCTCGGCGCGGCAGACGATCGGGATCAGCACCGCCGCCGGGCGCACATTGTGCGAAATCTGCGTCGCCTGCGGCAGCTGCAGTTGAAAGCGGCTGATAAAGGCGCGCAGTGAGGCCGGTGAGTTCGATGGGATCACGACAGGGCATACTCCCCTAGCTGCGGCAAAATGCGGCCAACCTTGTCGAAGGTCTCCTGGTATTCCGCCTGCTCCTGGCTGTCCGCCACGATGCCGCCGCCGGCGGAGCAGTGGATGCGACCGTTTTCGGTGACGAGCGTGCGAATGGTGATATTGGTGTCCATGGTGCCGCAGGCGCTCAGGTAACCGATGCTGCCGCAATAGGCGTTGCGGCGCTGCGGCTCCAGCTCTTCGATGATTTCCATCGCTCGCACCTTGGGCGCGCCGGTGATCGAACCGCCGGGGAAGCAGGCGCGCAGCAGTTCGGCCGCCGAGGTATGGTTTGGCAGGGTCGCGGTGATGGTGCTCACCAGGTGATGCACAGCGGGGAACGGCTCCACGGCGAACAGTTCCGGCACCCGTACGCTGCCTGGTTGGGCGACGCGGCCGATATCGTTGCGCAGCAGATCGACGATCATCAGATTTTCAGCGCGATCCTTGGGTGAATCGGCCAAACGGCGAGCCTGCGCGGCGTCCTGTTCCGCGTCCGCCAACCGCGGCAGCGTGCCCTTGATCGGGCGGGTTTGGATGCGTTGCTGCTCCAGCCACAGGAAGCGCTCGGGAGAGACGCTCAGTACGCTGTTGTGCGGCAAGCGCAGGAAGGCCGAGAATGGCGCGCGGTTGCAGGCGCTCAGGCGGCAGAACGCCTGCCATTCATCCCCCAGATAGTCGGCGGAGAACCGTTGTGCCAGATTAATTTGGTAACAGTCGCCGCTGCGCAGGTAGTGCTGAATACGTTGGAACTTCTCGCCGTATTGCCGCCGGCTCATATTGGCGCGCCAGTCGCTCAGCAGCGTGAAAGGGCGTTCTGTAGGCGCAGTTTGGCTATTGAGCCAGCGCCAGCGCTGCTCGACATCGCCATAGCTGAGCAGCGTCAGGGTTTGCAATTGGTGGTCGGCGATCACTGCCCAGTCATAAATGCCCACTGCCATATCCGGCAAGGCGAGGTCGGCTTCGGCCAACTGCGGCAGGGTTTCCACCCGGCGCCCGAGATCGTAGCCGAACAGCCCCAGAGCTCCGCCCTGAAACGGCAGGTCCGGATTAAACGCCGGCTGCCAGCCTTGCGCCGCCAGTTGCTGCTGCAGCAGGGAGAACGGATCTTCCTGCGACTGAATGGTGACGCTGTCACTTTCAATTGTCGTGCCGGCACCGTGGGTGGTGAGTGTAACGCGCGGTTGTGCGACCAGGATATCGAAACGGTTATGCGAATGGTCGGCGAAGCCCGAATGCAGCAGCATCGCCCAAGGTTGCGATGAAAGCGGGGCGAAAAGCGTCATCAGGGCACGGCGGCTGTAGGGCAAAGATTTTATGTTTGGGGCGGTTACGCTCATGAACGTCAATAAACCTGGCTGTGAGGACGGCGATATCTGGCGGCTAGTGTGCCATAGACGGTCACGTCATGCATGTTTTGCCATGCGCGACATGCAGAACAGTTCACATAAACGGCAGTTCAATAAACCTGAAATAAGGCATTTTTTGCGCCATTGATTATACTTCGATATGTTAAAAATTTAACATCAAATGCACTGGAAGCCTATTTATCGAGGGCGCAATACCCGAGAAATATAAAAAAAGATTCGTTAATTTCATAAATTTATTATTTCTGCTTGTTATTAGAAGCGGGAGGGATGTTGTTATGCCCGATTTTAGCCAACGTCGCCGCCCTTTGGAATTAATGGCTTAATTACTCAGCGCTTTTCTGGCGCTGGTTTGAGAAAGAAAGGCCGGTTCGGTCCCATTAGTCACCGCGGGAATTTGCAGGTTTCACGCCTATCCCAAGCGTACGCTGACCGAATGAGTCTTTTAGAAAAATAAAATTATTATTTTGTTACATTATCATTGAAGAGCTGACTATGTCGTTAATGCTGAGCGTGATCGTCCCGATGCACAATGCGGGGGAGTTATTGGAGCCTTTCCTGGCCTCGCTGCTGGCCCAGCGTGAGCAACGGTTGGAGGTGATCATCGTCAATGATGGTTCCACTGACGGTTCGGGAGAGATCGCACACCGTTACGCGGCGGTACATCCGCATATTCGTGTGATCGATCAGGCCAATGCCGGTGTTTCTAACGCGCGTAATGCCGGGCTTGCCGTTGCCCAAGGCAAATATGTGGCGTTTCCCGATGCCGACGACTTGCTGGCGCCGGAGATGTATTCCACGCTGCTGGAACAGGCGGAACAACATCAATTAGACGTGATGCAATGTAATGGCGAACGCTATTTTACCAGCCAAGATGAATTGCAGCTGATTTTTCCTGAGGCGCGTTTGCGCACCACCGACGTTATCACCGGCGTGCAGTGGTTTGAACGTGCGCTGAAATCGCGAAAGTTTATTCACGTTGTATGGCTGGCAATATATCGCCTCGACTTTATTCGCCAGCATCGGCTTTATTTCGAGCCGGGATTACATCACCAGGATATTCCCTGGACGACGGAAGTCATGTTTAATGCCAAACGGGTCAAATATTTAAGTACGCCGCTGTACCGTCAACGGGTGCACGACAAGTCGATCAGTAACCGTCGCCGCATCGGTAAGGCGAACGTGGAGTATCAACGCCACTATATGAAAATCGTCGAAATGCTGGAGCGGCTCAACCAGCGCTATGCGGGCACTGTCGCCATTCGTCCGGCTTTCCATTGGCAAATCACACGCGAAGCGCTGGGCATTTGCCACAGCATTCGTCGTGAGCCGGAACCGGCCGCTCAGAGTCAGATCACCGAAGAGTTCTATCAGCGCGGCATCGACAGAGCGATGTTCGCCAACGCGCGCGGCCTGAAGCAGGGGTGGCATGTCATGCTGTGGCGGCATCGCCTAAAGCAGTGGCGCAACGATAACGGCTGTTCGCAACCGGCCTGAGGCACCAGACGTTGGGATCCGCCGCGTTAGCGCGTATACTCCTTCTCCCTTTTGCCGGAGAGAACGACACATGCATGCAGGTATGCCATTACTGAATCACGCGGAGCAGCAGGAAGCGGCGGATCGCATCCATCAACTGATGGAGCAGGGCATGAGCAGCGGTGAGGCCATTGCTCGCGTTGCGCAGGAAATTCGCGAGAAGCATCAGGGCGCTCAGGTTGCGGTACTGTTCGATGATGAAGACGAGCAGCATGAGGCCGCACCGGAGGCGTCACAGGATGACGATGCTGAAGAAGACGAAGACTATTGACGTTATCGGGGCCGCGCAAGCGGCCCCGTGAGTATCAGCCGTTGACCGCCACGGCGGCGGCGGCTTGTTTCGCTTGCTCCACCGCCAGTTCCGTCGTGCTCGCCGTCGCCAGCGCCACGCCCAGGCGACGCTGCCCGGCGATCTCCGGTTTGCCGAACAGGCGCAGCTGGTTGTGCCCGCGCAGCGCATTTTCCAGGCTGCTGAAACGCACATCGCTGCTGGTGAGCTGCGGCAGGATCACCGCTGAAGCGGAAGGGCCGAACTGGCGGATGGCGCCAATCGGCAACCCGAGAAACGCGCGAACGTGCAGGGCGAACTCGGACAGATCCTGTGAGATCAACGTAACCATGCCGGTATCGTGCGGCCGCGGAGACACTTCGCTGAAGATCACGTCGTCGCCGCAGACGAACAGCTCGACGCCGAACAGTCCGAACCCGCCCAGGGCTTTCACCACCTTCTCCGCGATAGCCTGAGCACGGCTCAACGCCGTGGCTGACATGCGCTGCGGTTGCCAGGATTCGCGATAATCTCCGTCTTCCTGACGATGGCCGATCGGCTCGCAGAAATGTACGCCGTCCACGGCGCTGATGGTCAGCAACGTAATTTCAAAATCAAATCTTACCAACCCTTCGACGATCACCCGGCCGCCGCCGGCGCGTCCGCCCTGTTGCGCGTAATCCCAGGCGCTTTGCAGCTGCTCAGGCGTGCGGATCAGGCTTTGTCCTTTGCCGGAAGAACTCATCACCGGTTTGACGATGCACGGGTAGCCGATGTGTTCGACCGCTTGCCGGAAAGTCGCTTCGCTGTCGGCAAAGCGGTAGCTGGAGGTGGGCAGGCCAAGTTCTTCCGCCGCCAGACGGCGGATGCCTTCGCGGTTCATGGTCAGGCGCGTGGCTTCGGCGCAGGGCACCACGCGGTGGCCCTGACGTTCAAGTTCGACCAGCATGGCGGTGGCGATCGCTTCGATTTCGGGAACGATATAGTCCGGCCGCTCTTGTTCGATAACGGCTTTCAGCGCGTCACCGTCCAGCATATTGATGACGTGACTGCGGTGCGCCACATGCATGGCGGGGGCGTCGGCATAGCGATCGACGGCGATCACTTCCAGACCGAGGCGCTGGCATTCAATGGCGACTTCTTTACCCAGCTCCCCGGAGCCGAGCAACATGACGCGGGTGGCGGAAGGACGCAGGGCGGTTCCAATCGTTAACATAGTTTCGTACCTGGATCGGTGAAAGTAAGCGGATTGATGATCGGCGGGCAGTATATACGAAAACGATTGCGTTCACAGCCGCCACGCCAGGTTTGTTGCTAACTTACTGTTTTTATAACAAGCAGAAATATTTGCCCTGCCTGGGCGATTGTGCGTTAATAAGCGACGGCGAAAGAAGGCCTATATATAGCAAGGTTTTCGCGTCTCGTGCCGTCAAGGCAGGTTTATCAAGTAAAGGAAACACAAATGAGCAAGATCACTGGTCACGTTAAATGGTTCAACGAAAGCAAAGGCTTCGGCTTCATTACGCCTGCCGACGGTTCTAAAGACGTTTTCGTTCATTTTTCCGCTATCGTTAGCGATGGTTTCAAGACCCTGGCTGAAGGCCAGCAGGTTGAATTCTCCATCCAGGACAGCCAACGTGGCCCTGCCGCAGCCAACGTCGTTGCGATTTAACGACTGCGTTGCCAAGAAACCCGCCGCCGGCGGGTTTTTTTATGCCCGCAGCCCGTAACGCCGCCCATCTCTGTTATCATTTACCGCTGATTCGGCGCCAACCTGCGGGCGCGCCGCCATTCCATTCGTCATATAAGAGTTATCGCCGTGAGCACAGTTTCTTTTTCTTCCCTGCCGCTGCCAGCCGAACAGTTGGCCAACCTCAACGAACTGGGGTACGCCGAAATGACGCCGGTGCAGGCCGCCGCGTTGCCCGCTATCCTGCAAGGGCGAGACGTGCGCGCCAAGGCGAAAACCGGCAGCGGCAAAACGGCGGCATTTGGCATTGGCTTGCTGAATAACATCGTCGTTACTCAGGTTGCCACACAGGCGCTGGTGCTCTGTCCCACCCGCGAGTTGGCCGATCAGGTGAGCAAAGAGCTGCGTCGCTTGGCGCGTTTCACGCAAAACATCAAAATTCTGACGCTGTGTGGCGGCCAACCGATGGGGCCGCAGCTCGATTCGCTGGTGCATGCGCCGCACATCGTGGTGGGGACGCCGGGCCGTATCCAGGAACACCTGCGCAAGAAAACGCTGCAGCTGGACGAGCTGAAGGTGCTGGTGCTGGATGAGGCCGATCGCATGCTGGACATGGGGTTCGCCGACGACATCGACGATGTGATCAGCTATACGCCGCCGCAACGTCAGACGTTGCTGTTTTCCGCCACGTACCCGGCAGGCATCGAGCGCATCAGCGCGCGCGTTCAACGCCAGCCGCTAAGCGTCGAGGTGGACGATGGCGAAGCGCAGACCTCCATTGAACAACGCTTTTATGAGACTACGCGCGATCAGCGCCCAGCGCTGCTGGTGTCGGCCATTCGCTATCATCAACCTGCGTCTTGCGTGGTGTTCTGCAATACCAAACGCGACTGTCAGACGGTGCTTGAGGCCCTGGAGGCCCGCGGCATCAGCGCGCTGGCGCTGCATGGCGATCTGGAACAGCGCGACCGCGACCAGGTGTTGGTGCGTTTCGCCAACCGCAGTTGCCGGGTATTGGTGGCGACCGACGTCGCCGCACGCGGGCTGGATATTAAAGAGCTGGAGCTGGTGGTCAACTACGAACTGGCGTTCGATCCCGAAGTGCATGTGCACCGTATCGGCCGCACCGGCCGCGCCGGCATGAGCGGGCTGGCGATCAGCCTGTGCACGCCGCAGGAAATGGCGCGTGCGCACGCGATTGAAGACTATCTGCAGATGAGCGTCGACTGGTCGCCGGTGTCCGAGCTGAGCGGGGCGGCCAACGGCTCGCTGGAGGCGGAAATGGTGACGCTGTGCATCGACGGCGGCCGCAAGGCGAAGATTCGTCCCGGCGATATCCTTGGCGCGCTGACCGGCGACGCCGGGCTGACGGCGGCGGAAGTGGGCAAGATAGACATGTTCCCGGTGCATGCCTACGTCGCGATCCGCAAAGCCAGCGCGCGCAAGGCGCTGCAACAGTTGCAGCAGGGCAAAATCAAAGGCAAAAGCTGCAAGGTGCGGCTGCTGAAATAAGCCGAAGGCGGGCAGCGGTTTGCCTTCCCGCCACGATCTATTTATACTGTATATAATTACAGTAATTTGAGTGTTTGAGGACGCACGCATGGCGGTTGAAGTTAAATATGTGGTGGTGAGAAACGGTGAGGAAAAAATGACTTTCGCGAGCAAGAAAGAAGCCGACGCCTACGACAAAATGCTGGATCTGGCGGACAACCTTGGGGAGTGGCTGCTGCAGGCGCCGCTGAACCTGGATGACGAACAGCGCGAAGGGCTGAGCTTCTTCCTGGCGGAAAATAAAGATGCGCTGGGTCTGATTCTGCGCGGCGCATCGCCGGCGGAAACCCTCAAGAAACCGGCGGAAAGCAAAGCGAAAAAAGCGGCCTCTAACCCAAAAGAGGGATCTGCGTCAGAAAAGCAGGCGGCATAATGACTTATGTTGCGGTGTTGTGATGAAAAAGGATCTAAAATGAGCCGTGAAATAACTTTCTTCAGCCGCTTTGAGCAAGACATTCTGGCCGGGCGCAAAACCATCACCATTCGGGATGCCAGTGAGTCGCACTTCGAACCGGGCGAGGTATTGCGCGTCAGTCGCAATGAGGACGGCGTATTTTTCTGCTTTATCGAAGTGCTGTCGGTAACGCCGGTGCGCCTGGATGCGCTGACCGAACGCCACGCGCAGCAGGAGAACATGTCGCTCGGCGAACTGAAGCAGGTGATCAAGGAAATCTATCCGGGCCTGGATGCGCTGTTTGTCATTGAGTTCGTCAAACGGTAACCCTTTGCCGACGCCCTGTTGTGAGCCAGGGATGGGCGCCCGGATAGCGCTAATCACAACGGGAGGACATATGAAAAAAACGGGTTTGGCTATCGCCTTGTTGGCCATGATGGGAGCATCGACGGCGGTGTGGGCGCAGGATCACGAACAGCGCGCCGCCAAGGTAGGCCAGTGTGCGGGTCTGCAACCGGCGGATATCGCCGCCCAGGTCAAGCGCGACTTCTTGCAGAACCGCATTACGCGCTGGGAGTCGGACAAAAAGCTGCTGGGCACCGCAACGCCGATCGCCTGGGTTAGCCCGGATGCCATCAGCGGCAAGGATCAGATATGGCAGGTGCCGTTGACGGTGCGTGGCACCAAGGCAGATAAAACCTACAACGTGACGCTCAACTGCAACACCGGTGAAATCGCCTACAGCGCCCCGCAGTAACGCTTTCCCGGCAATAAAAAGCCCGCCGAGCGGCGGGCTTGATGTCCTCAGACGGCGTCAGTCGCTGAATGGGATCACCAATTCACCCGGTTTCACTTCCAACCCTTTCGCCAGTTTTTTCGCCAGCGCTTCGGTTTTGCTGTTGTCAGGATTCAGCACATAAGCCGGCTTTTGGTCGAAGTAGGATTTCAGCGACTGGTTCAGATACGGCGTCAGCGCTTTCATTACCGTCTGCATTTTTTCCGGCTGCACGCTGTAATCGGTCAGCTCCATGTCCTTCAGGAAAATGGCGCCCTGCGCCCGGTCGTAGACCGGCTGCGCCTTCAGCGTCAGCTTCAGATCCGCGGTCTGCGGGCCGAGAATCGACGTGATGTTGACCTTGGCGTCACCGGAAAGGGTGACTTTACCCGGTTCGCTGCGGCCGATTTGGCTTTGCAACTGAGTCAGCACGATGTTGGCGTCCAGCAGGCCGGGCACGCCGATCTGCTTCTGGTAGTCGTTATGTTTCTGCAGGTAATCATTCACTTCCTGCTCGCTCAGGGTGTACTGGGTCAGTTGATTGCAACCGGCCAATACGCCGGCGAACAGCAGGGCGGCTGCGCCCATCAGGATCTTCTTCATTAATGCCTCATTGCGACTGCTGGCGAAAAGTGCTGCAGATAATTGATTAATCATTATAAACGTTCCGCCTGCGCGTGAAAACGGCAGGCGGCGATGTGCAGAGGATAGTGCGCGCAAAAGCGGGCGACACCTATCGGATAACGCCGAAAGCGTCAGCGCCGCAATCGCAGCGCCAAGAGGATCACGCCGGCCAGGCAGGCCGCTCCCCCCAACAGCGGGAACAGCGGAATGCCCCACAGCTGCAGTGAGGAGTGCATCAGATAAGGCGCCAGGCCCAGGGCAAAAGCGGCGGTGACAATGGCGATAGCCAGGGTGACGGCGGCGCGTTCCAACGCCTTGCTCAACTGGCCGAGATTACTGACGTTGATATCGGCATTGAGCTGCCCGCGTTTTAGGCGGCGCACCAACAGCCGCAGGGTTTGTGGCAGTTCTTCCCCGGCGTCGAGCGCTTCCCCGCCCAGGGCCAACAACCGCTGGCGCACGGCGTCAGGGGCATAGCGTTGCAGCACCGTTTGTTGCAGCATCGGTTTGAGGGTGGCGACGATGTCGAAGGCCGGATCCAATCGGTGCAGCACGCCGTCGGCGGTGATTAACGCCTTGAACAGCAGCACCAGATCGGGCGGCAGCGCCAACTGGTGTTCACGCGCCATCACCAGCAGGTCGGTCAGAGCCTTGCCCAACGTCAGGGTGGTGGCGGCCTGTTTGTCGAGAAAGTTTTGCGCCGCCAGCTCCAGATCCATCAGATCCAGCGGCTCGCTGTCCGACCAGGCGATCAGCGTGTTGACGATGCCTTCGGACTGACGTTCGGCAATGGCCTGCAGCAGCAGGAGCAGCTGGTTGCGCCGCCGTTCGGACAGCTGGCCCACCATGCCGAAGTCGATGAAGCCGACGCGGTCGCCGCTCAGCGCCATCACGTTGCCGGGGTGCGGATCGGCGTGATACAGCCGGTGCTCCAGCACCATGCTCATAAAGGCGCGGGCGCCGCGCTGCGCCAGCAGCGGGCCGTCAAAGCCCGCTTCCGCCAACTGCCGGGGGTTCTCCGGCGCGGTGCCGGGCAAGTACTCCTGCACTAACAGACGTGGGGAAGACCATTGCCAATAGATTTTGGGCACGACCACGTCGGGTTCGCGCGCGAACATGCCGGCGACGCGATCGCAGTTATGCCCTTCATGGGTCAAATCCAGTTCATGATTGAGCGCCGTCGCTAGCGCTCTGACCATCTGCCGTGGTCGATAGCGCGCCAGCGCCTGACTCTGCTGCTCTACGGTTTCCGCCAGCGAGGCCAGCAGCCGCAGATCGGCGTGAATGGTTTTCGCCAGGCCGGGCCGCAGCACTTTCACCACCACTTGTTCGCCGCTGTGCAGGCGCGCGCGGTAGATTTGCGCCATCGACGCCGCCGCCAGCGGTGTGCGATCGAATTCAGCAAACAGTTGCTCGGGATCATCGCCGAGATCGGCAACGATCTGCGGCGCCAGCGTTTCCCATGGCAGCACCGCCGCCTGGCTGTGCAGGCGATCCAGTTCGTCGGTCCAGGCCGGATCCAACAGGTCAGAACGCGTGGCCAGGATCTGGCCGAATTTGACGAAGGTTGGGCCTAGCGCCTCGAGCGCTTCGCGCAGCCGCTCGGGCAGGGTTTGTGCGTCCAATTGGGCGGGTTCAGCGCGGGCGCCGCGCAGCAAAGCCCCCAGGCCTAGCAGACGCAGAACGTCTTGCAGGCCGTAACGAATCAGAACGGAGGTAATTTCCTTCAGCCGCGCCCGATCGCGAGCGGTGGCGAGCACCATTTTCAGCATCAGTACGCCATATCCTTTGGGTTATTCAAACGTTATTGTTCCATGTCCAGCAGCAACGGCACTTCGCTGCGTTGCGCCATGCGGTTGCGGTAGGTTTCCACGTTGTCCGGCAGAGCAACCCCGGCGACGATCGACAACGAGCGCAGCAGCGGGAACAGGTGGATATCGTCCTCGGACAGCTCGCCGTTTACCGCTTCGGCGGAGACGATCAGCGGTGACAGGGTTTGCAGATCGGCCTCCAGCTGGGCGATCAGATCGGCGCTGTTGGCGAGATGCTCGGCGAAATCACCGATTGACGCCTGCTTTTTATCGATAAAATAACGGCGGGCGCTGTCGGTGGCGAACTCTTCGAAATCGGCATGCGCAATACGCGGCAACAGCAATTTTGCGCTGTACTCGCCGACCCGCTGCAGCCACTCGGCAATGGCGGGGTTGGTGCGGCCGGTCAGCACCGGCTTGCCGTCCAGGTTATCGACATAGCGTACGATATCCAGGCTTTCCGGCATCGCTTCGCCGTTGTCTTTGACCAGGATAGGCACCATTTTTTGGCCGATCAGGTTGAGCGGGGTCGTCTCATCGTCGTTGAGCAACGTGACCAGGCGAATCGGCAGACGTTTCAGGCCGAAAATCATGCGGGCTTTAACGCAGAATGGGCAATGATCGTAAATGAACAGTTTCATGCTTGCTCCGGGTTGTCAGGTTTTAACAGCAATAGTTACCACAGCTTATCGAGGCTGTCTTGACGTGCGTGTGTTGGATGGTGCGTTATTGCGATATTGCCCGCGCACCGGCGCGGGCTAGGGGGCGTTATTTCTTGGCCGGTACCGAGTTGAGCACATCGATCAGGTGAATGCGAGCTTCTTCCAAGTCGATCTTGTCACGTTCGTTGGTGGCAGTGACGACCTGCAGCTGTTTGATAATATCGTTTTTCAGGCCGGCGTCGCTGGCGAGGATATGGGCCAGAGCCTTTTCCACCAGGGTGGAACGCGCATAAATCATGCGCAAGTTCAGTATCATATGTTCGAGTAGTTGCGGTAATTTTGCTTCTTCGTTCATGCCGACGGGCTCCTGTGGGTGTTTTTACTAACAGGATAGCAGCTGTTGCCGATTCGGCCGGATTTCTATGGCGTTAACCGCCGCGCAGCATCATCGATGCACTGCGCCGCGGGCTGAACTGCCAGTACAGCGCCAGCAACGTAGCGAAGCCCACGGCTCCAAGCAGCAACCAGGGTAACTCCGGCATGTTCATCGTCCGTCCGGTATCGTACATCCAGCCGCCGCCGGTGTAACCTAACGCGCCACCCAGCGCCAGACCAAGGCGGCTGAAGCCCATATAGCTGCCACGCGCACGTGGATCGGCCAGCGAAGCGCTCAGCGTCTCGCGCGCCGGTTCGGCGATGATCGATCCCAGATAGAAGCAGCAGATCAGCGTGAACACGCCCTGCAAGCTGGTGGCGAGACCGATCGGCAACAGGCTGAGCGTCATCAGCAACAGGCCCGCCATCAGGCGCTGCTCAAGCCGGAAGTGTTTTTCTCCCCAACGCGCCAGCGGATAGAGTAGCGACAACGACAGCGCCGCTTCAATCGCATACATCCATTTCACCGCCGCCGGTGAGCCGGCGATTTCGTTAACCACGATCGGCATCATCAGCATCACCTGTACCGCCAACATGTAATAACCGGTCAGCGTCAGGACATAGGTGAGGAAGCGGCGATCGCGCACGACCCGCAGCATGCCTTCCTTCATCGGTATACGCACGGTAGAGATGCGGTAAGCCGGCAGTAGCCAAGCGTTCCAGCCAGCGGCGAGCACGAAGATCGCCGCCCCCATCCAGCAGACAAAGTGGAAATCGTACTGCAGCAGCCAACTGCCGAGCAGCGCGCCGACCACCGCACCCGCGCTGTCCTGCATCATCAGCAGCGAGAAAAAACGGCCGCGTTCATGCGGGCGGGTCAACTTGATTACCAAAGCGGTGCGCGGCGGATCGAATAACGTGCCGCCCAGGGCGGACAGCGCGCAGGAGAACCACAGGATCCAAGGCTCATCCGCCATCGCCATGGTAGCGAAACCGGCGGCGCGCAGCAGCATGCCGGTGACGATCATCGGCTTGGCGCCGAAGCGATCGGCGATGGCGCCGCCAAAGATGCCGAGCCCTTGTTGCAGCAGCTGGCGCAAACCCAGCGCGATGCCGACGATCAGCGCCGCCCATCCTAATTGATCGACAAAGCGGATCGAAATAAGCGGGAACACGACAAAGAAGCCTAAAACCACCAGCAGGTTGTCGAGCAACAGAAAATATTTACCCAAGCTGCGCGCTTGCGACACCAGAGACATGCATCACCATGAGCAATTAAGAGAGAGGGGGAAGGCAACCCCACCATTCTCTACCCAATTGCCGGACGGCGACAGGGGCGGAGTAGATAATATTTTTTTATCGTCAAGGTGTTACTTGCGCTGCAAAATAGGCGGAAAAACGCTGTAAAACGCGTATTCGGTGATTTACTGAGCGACCGGGATTTTACCTCGAGGGCGGGCTACGGTTATATTGAATGCAGGGAAGTGCGGTTCTGAGGCGCTATTGGCTAAATAAAGTCATGGCATTAGATCGGCGCCGGATAATTAACCATGCGACTTCCCAATAAATACTTCTTATCGAACCGTTTTGACTGCGGGGGAAATGATGTTCGGCTACCGCTCTGCATCGCCAAAAGTACGTCTTACTACCGACCGGATGGTGGTCCGTTTAGTGCATGAACGGGACGCCTATCGTCTGGCGGATTATTATGCCGAGAACCGAGCCTTTCTCAAACCCTGGGAGCCGGTGCGCGACGAAAGCCACTGTTATCCTTCCGGCTGGCAGGCGCGTCTGGGCATGATCGCTGAAATGCAAAAGCAGGGCAGCGCCTACTATTTTATCCTGCTCGATCCGCAAGAGCAGGAGGTGCGCGGCGTGGCGAACTTCAGCAACGTGCTGCGCGGTTCGTTTCACGCCTGTTTCCTCGGTTATTCGCTGGGGGAGAAATGGCAGGGACAGGGGCTGATGTTCGAAGCCTTGCAGTCCGCCATCCGCTATATGCTGCGCCAACAGCGCATGCACCGCATCATGGCCAACTATATGCCGCACAACCAGCGCAGCGGCGCATTGCTGACGCGTCTGGGATTCGAACGCGAAGGTTACGCCAAGGATTACCTGCTGATCGACGGCCAGTGGCAAGACCACGTTTTGACGGCATACACCAATAAAGAGTGGCTCCCCCCACGTTGAGGCCAAACGATGAAATATGAATTGAACGCCAGAGAGGCTCGGGTTATCGGCTGCCTGTTGGAAAAACAGGTCACGACCCCGGATCAATACCCGCTTTCGCTGAATGCCATTACGCTGGCATGTAACCAAAAAACCAACCGTGAACCGGTGATGGATCTGAGCGAAAGCGAAGTGCAGCAGCTCCTCGATCTGTTGCTGCGCAAACATTTCCTGCGCACCCTCAGCGGGTTCGGCAACCGGGTAGTGAAGTACGAACAGCGGTTTTGCAACTCCGAGTTCGGCCAACTGAAACTTTCGCCCGCCGAACTGGCGGTGATCGCCACCTTACTGCTACGCGGCGCGCAAACGCCCGGCGAGCTGCGCACCCGTACCAATCGGATGCACGAGTTCAGCGATGTCAGCGAAGTCGAACAGGTGTTGCAACAGCTGGCCACGCGAGAAGATGGCCCGTTCGTGGTGCGCCTGGCGCGTGAGCCGGGCAAGCGCGAAAGCCGATTCATGCATCTGTTCAGCGGCCAGATTGATGAAGCGCCGCCCGCGGCGTTCGAACCCGAGGACGACGGCGAACTGAGCGCCAGGGTTAGCGCATTGGAAAGCGAAGTGGCGGAACTGAAACGGCAGTTGCAACACCTGTTGGTGAGGGATGCGAATGACTAAATTGCGTGTAGGCGTGGTGGGATTGGGCAGTATCGCGCAGAAGGCTTACCTGCCAATCCTCGGTCAGGCGGCGGATTGGACTCTGGTGGGCGGTTTTTCGCCCAATCAGCAAAAAGCGCAGCCGCTGTGCGACAGCTACCGCATGGCCTGTTTCTCTCGGTTGGACAGCCTGGCCGAACAGTGCGACGCGGTCTTTGTTCACAGCAGCACCGCCAGCCATTTTTCGGTAATAGGCGAGCTGCTGAACCGCGGTGTGCACGTTTACGTCGATAAACCGCTGGCGGATACGCTGGAGCAGGGCGAGCAGTTGCTTGAGTTGGCCGAGCGGCGGGGCAAAACGCTGATGGTGGGGTTCAACCGCCGTTTCGCACCGCTTTACCGGCAGCTCAAGCAACAAATGAATCAGCCGGCCTCCATTCGCATGGATAAACATCGGGCGGACAGCGTCGGCCCGCGCGATCTGCGTTTTACCCTGTTGGATGATTACCTGCATGTGGTGGACACGGCGCTGTGGCTGGCGGGCGGAGGCGAGCAACTGCTGAGCGGCAGCGTGCGCGCCAACGCCGCAGGCGAAATGCTGTACGCCGAGCACCACTTCGCCTGCGGCGACACGCAGGTGACGACCAGCATGCATCGCCGCGGCGGCAGCCAGCGCGAAAGCGTGCAGGCGGTGACCGACGGCGCGCTGTATCAGTTGACCGATATGCGCCACTGGCTGCGTGAAGATGCGCAGGGCGAGTTGGAACAACCTGTGCCGGGCTGGCAAAGTACGCTGGTGCAACGCGGCTTCGACGGTGCGGTGCGGCATTTCCTTGATGCCGTCGCCAATCAGAGCGCGCCGGAAACCGGCGGCGAACAGGCGCTGTTTGCCCAGCGGGTGGTCGAGCGTTTGCTACGGGATAACTCTATGTAACATATGGCGGTAGCTATTCTTTTCCGGATGCGTAAACTGAGCCGATTGTTTCACTGACGCCTGCTGTTGCAGGCGTTGATATTTACGGTACCTATCAGACAACCACATGAACCTACTCAAATCCTTGGCTGCCGTCAGCTCGATGACGATGTTTTCGCGGGTGTTGGGCTTTGCCCGCGATGCGATCGTCGCGCGGGTGTTCGGGGCCGGCATGGCAACGGACGCCTTCTTCGTGGCGTTCAAACTCCCGAATCTGTTACGCCGTATCTTTGCCGAAGGCGCGTTTTCGCAGGCCTTCGTGCCGATCCTGGCCGAATACAAAAGCCAGCAGGGCGACGAGGCGACACGCACGTTTATCGCCTATGTCTCCGGGCTGCTGACGCTGGTGCTGGCGGTGGTGACGGTACTGGGGATGTTGGCCGCGCCCTGGGTTATCTATCTCACCGCGCCGGGCTTTACCGATACGCCCGACAAGTTTGCCCTGACGTCGGCGCTGCTGCGCATCACATTCCCCTATATTCTGTTGATCTCGCTGGCGTCGCTGGTGGGGGCGATCCTCAATACCTGGAACCGCTTCTCGATCCCGGCCTTTGCGCCAACGCTGCTTAACGTCAGCATGATTGGCTTCGCGCTGTTCGCCGCGCCGTATTTCCACCCGCCGGTGCTGGCGCTGGCCTGGGCGGTGGTGGTAGGCGGCGTGCTGCAACTGGGCTACCAGCTGCCGCACCTGCGCAAGATCGGCATGCTGGTGCTGCCGCGCCTCAAATTGGGCGATGCCGGAGTCTGGCGGGTAATGCGTCAGATGGGGCCGGCGATCCTTGGGGTGTCGGTCAGCCAAATCTCGCTGATCATCAACACTATCTTCGCATCGTTCCTGGTATCCGGCTCGGTGTCCTGGATGTACTACGCCGACCGCCTGATGGAATTTCCTTCTGGCGTGTTGGGTGTGGCATTAGGCACCATCCTGCTGCCGTCGCTGGCCAAAAGCTTCTCAAGCGGCAACCACGACGAGTATTCGCGCCTGATGGATTGGGGGCTGCGCCTGTGTTTTCTGCTGGCGTTGCCGAGCGCCATCGCGCTGGGCATTTTGGCCAAACCGTTGACCGTCTCGCTGTTCCAGTACGGCAAGTTCAGCGCCTTTGACGCGGCGATGACGCAACGCGCGCTGGTGGCTTACTCGGTGGGGCTGATGGGGCTGATCGTGGTTAAAGTGCTGGCGCCGGGCTTCTATTCGCGGCAGGACATCAAAACGCCGGTCAAGATCGCTATCATCACGCTGATCATGACGCAGGTGATGAACCTGGCGTTTATTGGTCCGCTGAAGCATGCCGGCCTGGCGCTGTCGATCGGCTTGGCGGCTTGCCTGAACGCCTCGCTGCTGTATTGGCAGCTGCGCAAGCAGAAGATTTTCCAGCCACAGCCGGGTTGGGCGCTGTTCCTCACTAAGCTGGTGATCGCCGTGCTGGCGATGTCGGCGGTGCTGATTGGCGTGATGTGGCTGATGCCGGCTTGGGATCAGGGCAATATGCTGGAACGTTTGCTGCGTTTGGCTGCGGTGGTGGTGGCCGGTGTGGTGGCCTACTTTGGCGTGCTGGCCGGGTTGGGCTTCCGCCCGCGTGATTTTGCGCGCCGCGTCGCCTGAGTCGAATGCAAGAACAAAAAAAGGTCGCCTTGGCGACCTTTTTACTTTCCGCGCGGTGCGACTTACATGCGTTCGACGGTTTCGATGCCCAGCGTATCCAGGCCGGTTTTCAGCGTTTTAGAGGTCAGCAGCGCCAGCTTCAGGCGGCTCTGACGGGTTTCTTCGCTGTCGGCGTTCAGGATCTGGCAGTGCTCGTAGAAGCTGGAGAACAAGCCGGCCAGATCATACAGGTAGCTGCACATGACGTGAGGCGTGCCTTCACGTGCAACGGTGGTGAGCACCTCTTCGAACTGCAGCAAGCGGGTAGCCAGCGCAATTTCACGCTCTTCGGTCAGCGTCAGCGGCAGTGTCAGGCTGCTTTCGTCGATCCCGGCGCGCTTGAATACCGATGCCACACGGGTATAGGCGTATTGCATATAAGGCGCGGTATTGCCCTCGAAGGCCAGCATGTTGTCCCAGTCGAAGACATAGTCGGTGGTGCGGCTTTTCGACAGATCGGCGTATTTCACCGCGCCGATGCCGACCACGCGGGCCACGGTCTTCATTTCATCTTGCGGCATGTCCGGGTTTTTGCCGGCGATCAGCTGTTCGGCGCGTTCGATGGCTTCATCCAGCAGATCGGAGAGCTTCACCGTGCCGCCCGAGCGGGTTTTGAACGGCTTACCGTCTTTGCCCAGCATCATGCCGAACATGTGGTGCTCCAGCGAGACGGACTCCGGCACGTAACCGGCCTTGCGCACGATGGTCCAGGCCTGCATCAGGTGCTGATGCTGGCGGGAGTCGATGTAATACAGAACGCGGTTGGCGCCCAGAGTTTCGTAGCGATACTTGGCGCAGGCGATATCGGTGGTGGTGTAGAGGTAGCCGCCATCCTTTTTCTGGATGATGACGCCCATCGGGTCGCCGTCCTTGTTCTGGTATTCGTCGAGGAACACCACGGTGGCGCCTTCGCTTTCCACCGCCAGCCCTTTGGCTTTCAGATCGGCGACGATGCCCGGCAGCATCGCGTTATACAGGCTTTCGCCCATCACGTCGTCTTCGGTCAGCGTGACGTTCAGGCGGTTATAGGTCAGCTGGTTTTGCGCCATGGTGATGTCGACCAGCTTGCGCCACATTTTCAGGCAGTACTGATCGCCGCCCTGCAGCTTCACGACGTAAGCGCGCGCGCGCTCGGCGAACTCGGCGTCTTCGTCGTAGTGTTTCTTGGCTTCGCGATAGAACTGTTCCAAATCGGACAGACCCATATCGCTGGCATTTTCGTTCTGCATTTTTTCCAGGTAGGCAATCAACATGCCGAACTGAGTGCCCCAGTCGCCGACATGGTTGGCGCGAATCACTTTATGGCCCAAAAACTCCTGGGTACGCGCCGCGGCGTCGCCGATGATGGTGGAGCGCAGGTGGCCGACGTGCATCTCTTTCGCCACGTTCGGCGCGGAATAGTCGATAACGATGGTTTGCGGTTCAACCGGCGCAATGCCCAGCTTCGGTGCGTTCAGCACCTGATCGGCCTGGCGGGCGACCCAATCGCTGTTCAGGAAAATGTTGATAAAGCCGGGACCGGCGATTTCCACTTTACCGGCGACGTCGCCGAGATCCAGCAGTTGCACCACTTTTTCCGCCAGCTGACGGGGCGGCATGCCCAGCTTTTTGGCGACTGACATCACGCCGTTGGCCTGGTAATCGCCAAACTGCGCCTTGGCGGAAGGGCGGACCTGCGCTTCGCAATCGGCTGGCGCGCCAGCGGCGATCAGCGCCTGGCTGACTTTATCTGAAAGAAGAACCTGAATATTCACCGGGTTACCTTAATGACGAACGAGGGGCTGAAGCCAGCCCCTGCGGGATTCAACGGTGGCGGGCGCGATGGGCGACCGCCACAAAACAGCCTGTAATTGTAACCGATCTGACGAAGCCCGTCAGCAGTTGGCGCGGCCGCTGCGATGAAACAGTTGTCGGGTGCGGCGCGTTGATTGCCGGAAGGTGAAAGCAGAATGACCTGAACAGAATGTACGAAGGGGAGAGTTGCGAAGCTAGCGTTTTTTATTGCGGCGACCGGCATCCAGCGTGTTGACGCTGCGTGATTTGAAATGACGGTAGATGGCGTATACGGCGATAATTATCAACACCAAGGATATCGTCAGCAATAACATAATGATCATCTCGAATTTAAATTTCCTCCAAAGTAGCGGAGTTGTCTTGGTGAATCAATTGTCTGGGGGTAAATTAAGATAATCCTTAGCTTCCCATCAATTAATGGGGTTTATTTTCTTTTTTTACAATAGGTTGTGCTTATGGTTTTATGTGACTTCGATAAGTGAATCAGGTTTGATTAAACCAGACTATTCAATCGACTTGACCAATGGAGTGCAGAGAGTTTTGTGCAAAATAACTTAAATCATAACGTCATGAAGAGAAGGTATAATGGCTTGCGAAAAATCTTATTTTTTATTTTTATGTTGCTTTAATAAGCTGTCATCTTAATAAGAAACTGGTTTTTATTCTCCCCGTCCGCAACCAAAAATCATTCTGAACCGCCGCCGAAAAACGTCGCCACGGTGGCGAGCGCTGCCGCCACCGTGTAAATTACGGCGTTTAACTTTGCGCTCCGTTGTTTTGAGGTTTCTATGACCACTCCCTTGCAGACCGTTGCCGAGCTTGACGATCTGACGCTCGATTTGCCGCGTTTCGAGCAGGCGCTGTATCAATTTGCCGCCAAATTGCGGCTTGATCTGGCCGCGTTCACCGCCGATCACATCTCCCTGCGCTGTCACCAGAATGCCACCGCTGAACGTTGGCGCCAGGGGCTGATGCAGTGCGGGACACTGCTATCCGAATCGATGATCAACGGGCGGCCTATCTGTCTGTTCGATTTGTCTCAGCCGCTGGCCGTAGGGCCGTGGCGGATAGACTGCATCGAGCTGCCGTATCCTGGGGAGAAGCGCTATCCGCACGAAGGCTGGGAACACGTCGAATTAGTGCTCAGTGGCGATCCTCAGACGCTGTACGCTCGGGCGTTGAGCCACCTTGCCGATGAGGCATTGTTGGCGCCGGGGATCAAGCTGAAGCAAAGCTCGCCAAAAGGCGAGGGCGAGCGGCTACCGAACCCGACGCTGGCCATCACCGACGGAACGGTCACGATCAAGTTTCATCCGTATTCCATTCGAGACATCGTCGCCAGCGAACAAGGTTAGCCAGGCAGCGCCGCACAGGCTCGCGCCATGCGATCGAGCGCTTCATCGAGCAGGGCCCATCGGCAACCAAAGTTAAGCCGCACAAAGCGCCGATCGCCGAAATCCAAACCGGCGCTTAATCCAACGCCCGCGCGCTCGAAGAACTGATGCGGATTGTCCACCGGCAGCGCGCTGCAGTCGATCCAGGCCAAATAGGTGGCTTCAATCGGCAACAACTTCAATCCCGGCATGGCGTTGATGCGTTCTGTCACCCGATCGCGATTGGCGCGCAGATAAATCAACTGCTCGTCCAGCCAGGGTTGTCCGTATTGATAAGCCGCCTGCGCCGCCACCAGCGCCAACAGATTGACCTCCGGCACGATGCCGCTGCGCGCGCGTTTCAGCTTTTGTCGCAATGCTTCGTTGGGAACGATCGCCATTGAGGCGCCGAGCCCGGCGAGATTAAACGTCTTTGACGGTGACATCAGCGTCACGCTGCGTTGGGCCGCGTCTTCATTCAGGGTGGCGAAGGGGATATGGCGCGCGCCGGGCTCAAGCAGCAGTTCGCAGTGGATTTCATCCGAACAGACGATTAAATCGTGTTCGCGAGCGAACTGATGGTGCTGCAACAACTCCTCTCGGCGATACACGGTGCCACCGGGGTTCTGCGGGTTGCACAGCAACAGGAGTTTTTCGTTGCCGGTGAGCTGATCATGCATCGAGGAAAAATCCAGTCCCCAACGCTGGTTGACCGCTGTTAGCGATACCGGAAGGTGTTTACGCCCGGCGAATTTGGCCGCTTTGCGAAACGGCGGATAAATGAGCGAGGGGGCCAGCGTGCTCTGATGTTCTTCGGTGCAGGCCCGCACGCACAGGTTCAGGCCACACACCAGGCCAGGCAGGAAAATGATCCATTCAGGCTTGATGTGCCAATCGTAGCGCTCTACCATGCGGCGGGTAAAAACCTCAACAAGATCAGGGGATGGGTGGGTGTAGCCGAATACGCCGTGTGCTACGCGGCGCTGCAAGGCTTCGATCACCGCCGGCGGTGAGGTGAAATCGCTGTCGGCGACCCAAAGCGGGATGATGTCGCTGCCGCGATATTTATCCCACTTAACGCTGTCACTGTGACTGCGGTCTACCCATTGATCAAAATTGAATGCCATAGTGATAACCCTGAGCCGGTTTATGCCTATGCATGAGCCTACGTGAGAAATGAAGAAATGAACAATTGCCGCCGTATGTTGGCCGTTATCTGGGGGTGACAATGATAAAACTGGAAGTTTGTTGCTTTAGCGTCGACTGTGCGCTGACGGCCGAACGGGCGGGCGCCGATCGCATCGAGTTGTGCGCCAGCCAGAGCGAAGGGGGATTGACGCCGAGCTATGGCACGCTGCGTCTGGCGCGTGAGCGGGTTTCGATCCCGGTGCATCCGATCGTTCGCCCACGCGGTGGCGATTTCTGCTACGGCGCGGTGGATTTCGAAGTGATCAAACAAGATATCCGCCAAATTCGCGAGATGGGGTTCCCCGGCGTGGTGGTTGGCATGCTGGACGACGAAGGGCACATCGATCTGCCGCGCATGCGCGAAGTGATGAGGCTGTGCGAGGGCATGGCGGTGACGTTCCATCGCGCGTTCGACATGTGCCAGAATCCAATGGTGGCGCTGGAGCAACTGACCGAGCTGGGGGTGGCGCGCATTCTGACCTCCGGCCAGCAGCAGAGCGCCGAACTTGGCCTGCCGTTGCTGCGCGATTTGCGCCAGGCCAGCCAGGGCCCGGTGATCATGGCGGGTGCTGGCGTGCGCCTCAGCAATCTGCACAAGTTTGTCGATATCGGCCTGCATGAACTGCACAGCTCTTCCGGCCATCTGGTGCCGTCGACCATGCGTTATCGCAAGGCGGGCGTTACCATGTGCTCCGATAACGAGTTTGACGAATTTAGCCATTATTGCGTGGATGGCGAAATGGTGGAGGCGATGAAAAACGCGCTGGCCTTGGTTGATCCTCTGGCGCAAAGCGCATAAGCACGCAGTTAGCCGCGTTTGACAACCGGTTTCCGGGCCGTAAGACCCCTTTGCGTGTCACTGAGCCCTCGGCGATCACGCAAGTACCAGGCCCCCGGCGTTTTGCCGGGGCTTTTTTTATGTTTTGTAAAGACCATTAGCCTGTTTCAACGCGGTATCTCGGTCGACCAACCCCCCATTTCTTCTTGCGAACGTCATGCCCTGCTGATAAGTTTGTGAATTAAAATCCTTTAAATATCATAATATTAAATGATTTTTTGATATGCATTGATGCAGTGAATTATTGGCGCCATGCCTCTCAATGCTGCGTCTGCATTTTCATGTCCGAACACGGCTTGGCTGATGGCCGGAACATCACAGCATCAATGAGGAGAGCCGTCAGCTCGACTGCAGAGCGCGTTGGCGGCGGACTTAACAAGGAGATAATGATAATGACCCGAACGGCACACTGTTGGACCGCTGCGCTTTTACTGACCTTGGCCCTGACCGGCTGCCAGACCGCCAAGCGGCCCGTTTCTACATTGAGTAAGCCGCCCAGCGCAGAAGAAGTTGCGGAGCAGGATAAGCGGCAGCGTGAGGCCGAGCGCATGCAGCAGTGCCAACGCGAACTGGATGCCATGCGCGGCATGGATAACGAGAAATATCAGAAATTCAAACGCGAGTTCGATACCTTGATGAGCGGTGCGGCGCAGTATGCCGGCGTGCGCCAGCGGATCAATACGGGCACGCAGGAAACCGTTGACGCCCTGTATCGTTATCGCACCAGCCGTCTGTGCGCAGACATCAGTTCTGCCATGATGACCGGTCTGGCTGAGCGCGGAGAACGCGCCCAATGATCCCTCGTGCGAGAAAGGCACTGCTGAGCCTGATGATATCGCTGGCGCTTGCGCCAACGCTGGCCGTGGCGGATGACGATGTGCCTGCATTATTGCAGTTTGCCGAGCGCTACCAGCAACAGGATGCACCGGCGGCTGACGCCGCAGTTACCCCGCCCCGGGAAATCCAAAAGCCGGCGTCCCGGCCGGTTCAACTTCGTGAAACGGCTGCGCAGAGAAAGCAACTGACGCAGTTGCAAAAGGCGCTGCGTGAGAAAGAGACTCGACTGGAACAACAGCAAGCCGCTATTCAATCACTGCAGCAGGAGCTGACCGCGCTGCGCGTTGCGTCATCCCTGACGGTTGCCGATAAACCGGCACCGGCTCCCGATCTGAGCGCGTTGAGCGACTTCGCCAGCGGCGTGCGACAGGCGCTGAACCTGACGCCGCAGGAGCGCAAGGCTCAGGCGCAGATCGCCGAGGCGCAAGCCGCGTTGGCGCGGCAAAAGCAACAAACCGCGGAGCGAGATCGGCGCATTGCCTTGCTGGAACAACGGCTGGCGGCCTTGCCCAAACAGGCGGAAAACGTTCGGCAGCAGGTTTGGGAGGAGAAGCTGGCGGCGGCGCAAACCGCCAATGATAAAGCGCGTCAGCGTTATGAGCAGGACAAAAAAGCGGCCGCCGCTGAGCTGGAACGACAAAAGGTCGAGGCCGCCAAGTTGACGGATGAACTGCAGCGGCAGCTGACGCAGCTGCAGAAAGAACAGGGCGTCCAACGACAGCAGGGGGGGCAACAAGAGAAAAGCCTGAAGAGGGCGCTGGAACAACAAAAAGCCGAAGCCGCCAAGGCGGTGGGCGAGCTTCAACAGCGGCTGGCGCAGCTGCAGAAAGAGCGTGATGACCAACGTCGGCAGGCCGAGCAACAAGAGAAAAGCCTGCAGGCGTCGTTGGCAAAGCAGGCGATAGAAGCCGCCAAAGCGACGGAGGAACTGCAGCGGCAGTTGGCGCAACTGCAGGAAAAAAACAAAGCGCAAACCGAGCAGGCCAAAATGCTGGAACAACGTCTGGCGGCGGTGACGGCGGAAAGCGCGCAGGCAGCGCAGAAGAGGGATGAAGCGACGCAACGGGCGGATAAAACGGCAGCGGAGCTGGCTGCCGCCCATCAGGCTCAGCAAGCTTTGCAAGACGAACTGAGCGGGCTGAGATCGCGGGCCAAATGGTTGCCGGAAGTGAAAACGCTGAAGAAAAAACCGGAGCAACAGAGCTATGCTGCCGGCGTCGCCTTGGGGCGCGATATCCAAACGATGCTGGCTGAGCGTAAAAATTGGGGCATCACACCCGATAAAACCATGTTGCTGGCCGGCGTGATCGATACCTTCAACGGCCATTACCAGTTGAGCGATGCGCAGTTGACCCGCGCGCTGGCGGAGTCGGAAAAAGCGGTGAGTGACGCCAGAAACCAGGCGGCGAAGACGCAGACCAGCAAGGGTGAGGCGTTCGTTGCCGAGTTCAAAAAGAAGAAGGGCACGCAGAAATCGCCTTCCGGCTTCTGGTATCGCATCGATTATACGGGTGATGAAACCATTGCGGAAAACGCGCGGGTAGACATCGTGGTGAAAGAGAGCTTAACCGACGGCAGCGTGATTCAGGATATGGATCGCAGTGGAAAGGTGATGTCTCAGCCGCTCTCCGCCTATCCACCGTTGTTCCGCGAGGCGATCGGTCATCTGAAAAATCACGGTTCGCTGACGATGGTGGTGCCGCCGGCGTTGGCGTACGGTGAAACGGGCTATGCGCCGCAGATCCCGCCGAACGCGACGATGGTCTATGAGCTGCGGATTGTCGATGCCAGCAACGGGTAACTGGGGGCCGGCGCAGGCCGGCCCGATTAAGCGAGCGCTAGGGTTTTTTTGCAGTCAGCACGGCGCGCAGGGGCGCCGGATAGCCTTCCACCGTTTTGCTGCGATCGTTCGGATCGAGGAATTCGGCCAGTGATTCGCTGGTCATCCAGTCGGTGCGGCGCTGCTCTTCGAGACTGGTGACGCACATATCGGCAATCTTCACGTCGACGAAACCGCACTTCTCCAGCCAGCATTTCAGCGCCTCGGCGGAAGGAATGAAATACACGTTGCGCATCTGCGCATAACGATCGCCCGGCACCAGCACCTGGTGGCGATCGCCTTCCACCACCAGCGTTTCCAGCACCAGTTCGCCTTCAGCTACCAGCTGATTTTTCAGTTGATACAGATGATCGAGCGGCGAGCGGCGGTGATACAGCACCCCCATTGAGAACACGGTGTCGAACGCCGCCAAATCCGGCAATTGCTCGATGCCGAGCGGCAGCAGGTGGGCGCGCTGATCACCGCCCAACAGCTTGCGCACCGCTTCGAACTGGCACAGGAACAGTTGCATCGGATCGATGCCTACGGCGAGATGTGCGCCGGCGCCGATCATGCGCCACAGGTGATAACCGCTACCGCAGCCGACATCGAGAATGGTGCGTCCGGCCAGCGGAGAAATGTGCGGCAGCACGCGATCCCATTTCCAGTCGGAATGCCATTCGGTATCGATATCGATGCCATACAGCGAGAACGGCCCTTTACGCCACGGCATCAGGGTGCGCAGCATTTTCTCGACGCCTTCAAGCTGGCCCGGCGACAGGCCGGGCTCCATCTCAGCGCGCACGCCGTGCAGCAGATCGAGACGGGTGGGGGTCAGCGTCGGCAAATGTTCCACCGAGTTGAACCACTGCTTGAATTTGCCGTGCAGCGATTCGCGTTGCCAGGCGCTCAGTTGTGCGGGCAGCGTATCCAGCCAGTGGCTGAGAGGGCTCTTGGCAATGCGCTGATAGAAATCACCGAATTCGATCATTGCGCATCCCCCGCTTTCAGGGCGATCAGTGAACCGAAGTTGAAGCACTGGAACCACACCTCAGCATGCTCGAATCCGGCCTGTTGCAGACGCGCTTTGTGCGCTTCCACTGAATCGGTCAGCATCACGTTTTCCAGCATGCTGCGTTTTTGGCTGATCTCCAGCTCGCTGTATCCGTTGGCGCGTTTGAAATCGTGGTGCATGTTGAACAGCAGCTCGCCGACTTCGGCGTCTTCAAAGCTGAATTTTTCCGACAACACCAGCGCACCGCCCGGGCGCAGGCCACGATAGATTTTCTCCAGCAGGCGCAGGCGATCGGCCGGCTCGAGGAACTGCAGCGTAAAGTTCAGTACCACCATCGAGGCGTCTTCGATGTCGATGTCGCGAATGTCGGCTTCGATGACGTCAACCGGCGTGTCGGCGCGGAAGGCGTCAATATGGCGGCGGCAACGTTCCACCATCGCCGGCGAATTGTCGACGGCGATGATAGTGCAACCGGGCACCTTGATATTTCGCCGCATTGACAGCGTCGCTGCGCCCAGCGAGCAGCCCAGGTCATACACCCGGCTGTCGGGGTGCACAAAGCGTTCGGCCAGCATGCCGATCATCGAGATGATGTTGGAATAGCCGGGAACCGAGCGTTGGATCATGTCGGGAAACACTTCGGCGACGCGTTCGTCGAAGGTCCAGTCGCCCAGTTTGGCGATGGGGGCGGAGAAAAGGGTATCGCGGTTTGGCATAGCGGCAAATCAGTTCAGAATTCGAAGCTGCGTAGTCTAACAGAAAAGCGCAAAAAAGCGGAGCGGAAGCAGGCGGCGCGGCCGCCTGATGATAAAACGGGATCAGTGCAGGCTGAAAATCAGATCCCAAGGCAGATAGAAGATATTTGCCAGAACCATCAACAACAAAGAGATATAGGTCGCGGCCATGCCGGAACGGCGCCAGCGAACCTCACGGTTGCGTAAACCGTAGTAATGCACCAGCCGCCCGGCCATCAGCATCAGGCCGCAGAGGTGAATCATCCAGATTTCCGCGCCGTTCATTTCCATGATCACCAGCAATACGGCAGCGATAGGAATGTATTCAACGGCGTTGCCATGCACGCGTATGGCGGTCTGCAATTCGTAGAAACCGCCGTCGCCGTAGGCTACGCGGTACTGCATCCTTAATCTGACTACGTCATAAGAGAGTTTGATCAACAACAATGCGCCGAGCACCACATAAAGCGCGCTTACCATTTTTAACTCCGTTCCCTAACCAAAACTGGCAGTCAGCATCATAGCCGTCATTGTATTCACTGTCGCGGGGAAATATTTGATGTTATTGGTCAGATTAATAGGTCAAAACAGTGCATCTTGTTCTGGCCAGTCTGGCGGCGCAGGCAAATCAGGGATCGCCAGGCGCAACTGCTGCCAAATTTTTTGCGCCTGCTGGGGCGAATCGCCGTTGTCCGGCGTATGAATAAACAGATAGGGCTGATGCTGTTGCTGCCACTGCGGCAGTTTTTGCTGCCAGGCTTCGAACCAGCGCAGGTTATCGGCCAACTGGTCACCGCCGATAAAGCGCACCAACGGTTGGTCGGCGGTGACCAGCGCGTGTACCGGCAGCTTCGGTTTTTTCTGCTGGGCATCGCGTACGGCAGCGGTGTTGGGGGCGGCGTAATGCACCGGGCGGCTGTCGAGGATCACCCGATTGATGCCGCGCTGGTGCAACCCCTGATTCAACGCGCGCTCTTCCTCGCCCTTGGCGAAAAACGCCGGATGACGCACTTCTACGCCGTAGGTGAATTCCTGCGGCAGGCTTTCGAAGAACTGCCACATGCGCGGCAGCTCATCGGGGCCGAAGGCGGCGGGCAGCTGCAGCCACAACTGGCCGATGCGCTGATGCACCGGGCTCAGACAGTGGTAAAACGCCTGCAGCTCGGCGGCGCAGTTGCGCAGGGCGGCCTTGTGGCTGATGTCCGACGGGAATTTGAAGCAGAAGCGAAAATCGTCGCCGGTCATGTCGCGCCAGCGCTGCACGATGTCCAGTTTCGGCAGCGCGTAGAAGGTGGTGTTGCCTTCCACGCAGTTGAAGTAGCGGCTGTAATCCGCCAAATCACGCAGCCCGATACGGTTCCAGGCTGCATGTTGCCACTGCGGCAGTCCGATGTAGATCACGGCGTCGTCTTCCTTTACTTGTGCTTGGATTATCAGGCTACAACTTAACGTTACCGGTCGAGCGCGGCAAGAATTTCGCCGGTGTCGCGCACCCGCGCCAAACGCGGGAAGATGTGTTCGAACGCGAAACGGTGCATTTCCGCGTTCTGCGCGCTGCAGACGTCTTCGGCGATCACCAGCTCATAGCCGTGTTCCCAGGCGGCGCGGGCGGTGGACTCCACGCCGATATTGGTGGATATGCCGCCCAAGACTACGGATTTGATGCCGCGACGGCGCAGCTGCAAGTCCAGATCGGTGCCGTAGAAGGCGCCCCATTGGCGCTTGGTGATCAAAATATCGTTATCGCAGACCGCCAGCGGCGCGGGGAACTCCCACCAGGTGGCCGGCAAACCGCCGGCGGGCGCGGGAGCCGGTTTATCCACCGGTTGTTTCAGCGCCTCGGCGAAGGAGTCTGACCAACCGACGCGCACCAACAGCACCGGCGCGCCCAGCATGCGAAAACGCGCGGCCAGCAGGGCGGCGTTCGCCACCACCTGGTCGGCGCCGTGCGGGCCGCCGGCGTAGGGCAGAATACCGTTTTGTAAATCGATCAGCACCAGAGCGGTGGTTTGGGCGTCAAGTTTCAGCATGGATTTCATCTCGTTGCGAAGTGGATAAAAACTGTTCGGCGCGTCGGACGAGCTGCGTTCGGCGCAAAACCGGGGGAGAATCAGGCTACGTGAAAAAACTGTCGCAGGTTAATGGGAAATTTGTTAACCGATGTGTTGATTCGGACAAAAACGCGCCATTTAGTGCAGTAACAATGCTGTGTTCGCACTTATCGGGCGGATGAATTTCCTTTATAATGACTCCCTTTTTTCAACACTCTTTAATCCAACGACCTATGCCGATTTATGAATATGCATGTGGTGCTTGCAACCATCGGTTAGAGAAATTGCAAAAATTTTCCGATGCGCCGCTGGCAGACTGCCCGGCGTGTGGGCAGCCCGCGTTGACCAAGTTGATCTCATCCTCCGGCTTCCAGCTTAAGGGCACCGGCTGGTATGCGACGGATTTTAAACCGGGTAACAAGTAGAATTTATCAGATAACAGCCGCGCGACAGGGGCGCAGTAGCCCGGCGCGGCATCGGCTGTGTAAAAGGATAGCGTATGCGTACTGAATATTGCGGGCAGTTGAATCTGTCCCACGTGGGCCAGGAAGTCACTCTGTGTGGTTGGGTCAATCGTCGTCGCGATCTGGGCGGCCTGATCTTTATTGATATGCGCGACCGCGAAGGCATCGTGCAGGTGTTCTTCGATCCGGACCAGAAAGTGGCGTTCGACAAGGCCTACGACCTGCGCAATGAGTTCTGCATCCAGATCGTCGGCACCGTGCGTGCGCGTCCGGACAGCCAGATCAATAAAGATATGGCCACCGGCGAAGTGGAAGTGTTTGCCCACGCGCTTGAGATCATCAACCGCTCCGAGCCGCTGCCGCTGGACTCCAACCAGGTCAACAGCGAAGAAGCGCGCCTGAAATACCGTTACCTCGATCTGCGTCGCCCGGAAATGGCCGAGCGTCTGAAGACTCGCGCCAAAATCACCAGCTTCGTGCGTCGCTTCATGGACAGCCACGGCTTCCTCGACATCGAAACGCCGATGCTGACCAAGGCGACGCCGGAAGGCGCCCGCGATTACCTGGTGCCGAGCCGCGTGCACAAGGGCAAATTCTACGCGCTGCCGCAGTCTCCGCAGCTGTTTAAACAGCTGCTGATGATGTCCGGCTTCGATCGTTACTACCAGATCGTCAAATGCTTCCGCGATGAAGATCTGCGTGCGGATCGTCAGCCTGAATTCACCCAGATCGACGTCGAAACCTCCTTCATGACCGCCGAGCAGGTGCGTGAAGTGATGGAGAAACTGGCGCGTGAACTGTGGCTGGACGTGAAGGGCGTGGATCTGGGCGATTTCCCGGTCATGACCTTCGCCGAAGCGATGCGTCGCTTTGGTTCCGACAAGCCGGACCTGCGTAACCCGCTGGAGCTGGTGGACGTGGCCGACCTGGTCAAGGACGTCGAGTTCAAAGTGTTCTCCGGCCCGGCCAACGACGCCAAAGGCCGCGTGGCGGCGATCCGCGTACCGGGCGGCGCACAGCTGACCCGCAAGCAGATCGATGAGTACGGCGCTTTCGTCAACATCTACGGCGCCAAAGGCCTGGCCTGGCTGAAGGTCAACGACCGCGCCGCCGGCATGGAAGGCGTGCAGAGCCCGATCGCCAAATTCCTCAGCGCGGAAGTGCTGGAAGCTGTCCTGGCGCGCACCGACGCGCAGACCGGCGACATCCTGTTCTTCGGCGCAGACAGTTTCAAGATTGTCACCGATGCGATGGGCGCGCTGCGCCTGAAGCTGGGACGCGATCTGGGGCTGACCCAACTCGACAGCTGGGCGCCGCTGTGGGTGGTCGACTTCCCGATGTTCGAAGAAGACGAAGAGGGCGGCCTGGCGGCGATGCACCACCCGTTCACCTCGCCGCGCGACATGAGCCCGGAAGAGCTGGCCGCCGCGCCGGTCAACGCTATCGCCAACGCTTATGACATGGTGATCAACGGTTACGAAGTGGGCGGCGGTTCGGTGCGTATTCACCGCAGCGAAATGCAGCAGACGGTATTCAGCATTCTGGGCATCGACGAACATGAACAGCGCGAGAAGTTCGGCTTCCTGCTGGACGCGCTGAAGTACGGCACGCCGCCGCACGCCGGCCTGGCCTTCGGCCTGGATCGTCTGGTGATGCTGCTGACCGGCACCGACAACATCCGCGACGTCATCGCTTTCCCGAAAACCACCGCGGCGGCCTGTCTGATGACCGACGCACCGAGCTTCGCCAACCCGGCGTCGCTGCAGGAGCTGGCGATCAGTGTGGTAAAGAAAGCCGGTGCGGAACAAGAGAGCGAGTGATGAGTTACAAGCGCCCTGAATCTATCCTGGTAGTGATTTACGCGAAATCCAGTGGTCGGGTGCTGATGTTACAGCGGCGCGACGATACCGAGTTCTGGCAGTCGGTCACCGGCAGCCTGGAACAGGATGAGTCGCCGCCGCATGCCGCACGGCGTGAGGTCATGGAAGAAGTGGGCATCGATATCGAAGCAGAGCACCTGCCGTTGTTCGATTGCCAGCGCTGCGTGGAGTTTGAACTCTTTGTCCATTTGCGACATCGCTATGCGCCGGGAACCACGCGCAATAAAGAGCACTGGTTCTGTCTGGCGTTGCCCGAGGAGCGCGATCCGGTAATTACCGAGCATCACGCTTACCAATGGCTTGAGGCGGCCGAGGCCGTGAAGTTGACCAAGTCGTGGAGCAATCAGCAGGCGATTGAAGAGTTCGTGATCAATTCAGTCCAGTAGTTTTTTTCGGAGATTTTTTATGGCAGGTCATAGTAAGTGGGCCAACACAAAGCACCGTAAAGCGGCGCAGGACGCCAAGCGCGGTAAAATTTTCACCAAGATTATTCGTGAGCTGGTCACCGCCGCGAAGCTGGGCGGCGGCGATCCGGATTCCAACCCGCGTCTACGCGCGGCGATGGACAAGGCGCTGTCGAACAACATGACGCGCGACACCATGAACCGCGCGATCGCGCGCGGCGTGGGCGGCGATGATGATACCAATATGGAAACCATCATCTATGAAGGTTACGGCCCTGGCGGCACCGCCGTCATGATCGAATGCCTGAGCGACAACCGCAACCGCACCGTGGCGGAAGTGCGTCACGCCTTTACCAAATGCGGCGGTAACCTGGGTACCGACGGTTCCGTGGCTTATCTGTTCACCAAGAAGGGCGTGATCACCTACGCACCGGGCCTGGATGAAGACAGCGTAATGGAAGCGGCGTTGGAAGCCGGTGCGGAAGACATCGTGACCTATGACGATGGCGCCATCGACGTGTTCACCGCCTGGGAAAGCCTGGGCGCGGTGAAAGACGCGCTGACCGCGGCGGGCTTCGAAGCTGAAGCGGCGGAAGTGTCGATGATCCCATCGACCAAGGCCGACATGGACGCGGAAACCGCGCCTAAGCTGCTGCGCCTGATCGATATGCTGGAAGACTGCGACGACGTGCAGGAAGTTTACCATAACGGTGAAATCTCCGACGAAGTGGCGGCGACGCTGTAATCCGGTAAAACGGGCGCCGCCGTTCGGCGGCGCCGTGCATGCAAGGTGGATGTAGATATGGCGATCATACTCGGTATCGATCCCGGCTCGCGCGTCACCGGCTATGGCCTTATCCGCCAGCAGGGGCGTCAGTTGAGCTATATCGCCAGCGGCTGCATCCGCACGGTGGTGGACGACATGCCGACGCGGCTGAAGCTGATTTACGCCGGCGTCAGCGAGATCATCACCCAGTTTCAGCCCGATTTCTTCGCCATCGAACAGGTATTTATGGCCAAGAACCCGGATTCGGCGCTCAAGCTCGGTCAGGCGCGCGGCGTTGCGATTGTCGCGGCGGTGAATCAGAATCTGGAAGTGTTCGAATATGCGGCGCGGCAGGTCAAACAAACCGTGGTCGGCACCGGCGCAGCCGAAAAGGCGCAGGTGCAGCACATGGTGCGTTCGCTGCTCAAACTCTCGGCTAACCCGCAGGCGGATGCCGCGGATGCCCTGGCCATCGCCATCACCCATTGCCATCTCAGCCAGAACGTGCTGCGGATGAGCGAAGGGCGGTTGAACCTGGCGCGCGGGCGTTTGCGCTGACGCGAAGCGATGATTGCTCAGGCTGGATATTCATCCAGCCTTTTTTATGTTATAAGCTTTACCAGCAACGGCATGGCAGGGCGCCATGCCCGGTCATTCTGCAGGAGGGTAAATGATAGGTCGTCTCAGAGGAAATATTCTGGAAAAGCAGCCACCGCTGGTGTTACTGGAGGCGAACGGTGTGGGTTATGAAGTGCACATGCCGATGACCTGCTTTTACGAGCTGCCGGAACTGGGGCAAGAGGCCATCGTGTTTACCCACTTCGTGGTGCGTGAAGATGCGCAGCTGCTGTACGGTTTCAACGACAAGCAGGAGCGCGCGCTGTTCCGCGAGCTGATCAAGGTCAACGGCGTCGGGCCGAAACTGGCGCTCGCCATCCTGTCAGGCATGTCCGCGCAGCAGTTCGTCAGCGCGGTGGAGCGCGAAGAGATCACCGCGCTGGTCAAGCTGCCGGGCGTAGGCAAGAAAACCGCCGAGCGCCTGGTGGTCGAGATGAAAGACCGCTTCAAAGGGCTGAACGGCGATCTGTTCAACAGCAGCAGCGAGATCAGCCTGCCGTCCACCGCGGAGAAAGCGCCTGAGGCTGACGCGGAGGCCGAAGCGGTCTCGGCGCTGGTAGCGCTGGGCTATAAGCCGCAGGAAGCCAGCCGCATGGTCAGCAAAATTGCCAAGCCGGGTGCCGACTGCGAGACCCTGATCCGTGACGCGTTGCGCGCTGCTTTGTAAGGCCGCTAAGAGGTAGATAATGATTGAAGCCGATCGCCTGATCTCCGCCGAACCGATCAATGAGGAAGAAGTCCTCGATCGCGCCATTCGTCCCAAGCTGCTGACCGAATACGTGGGTCAGCCGCACGTACGCGAGCAGATGGAGATCTTCATCCAGGCGGCCAAGCAGCGCGGCGACGCGCTCGACCACCTGCTGATCTTCGGCCCGCCGGGGCTGGGGAAAACCACCCTGGCCAACATCGTGGCCAACGAAATGGGCGTGAATCTGCGCACCACTTCCGGCCCGGTGCTGGAGAAGGCGGGCGATCTGGCGGCGATGCTGACGAACCTCGAACCGCACGACGTGTTGTTCATCGACGAAATTCACCGTTTGTCACCGGTGGTGGAAGAAGTATTGTATCCGGCGATGGAAGACTATCAGCTGGATATCATGATCGGTGAAGGGCCGGCGGCGCGTTCGATTAAGCTCGATCTGCCGCCGTTCACGTTGGTGGGAGCCACCACCCGTGCCGGTTCGCTGACCTCGCCGTTGCGCGATCGCTTCGGCATTGTCCAGCGGCTGGAGTTTTATCAGGTGGCGGATCTGCAGCACATCGTCTCGCGCAGCGCCGGGTGCCTGGGGCTGGAGCTGTCCGACGAGGGCGCCCATGAAGTGGCCCGCCGCGCGCGCGGCACGCCGCGTATCGCCAACCGCCTATTGCGCCGGGTGCGTGATTTCGCTGAAGTGCGCGCCAACGGCGTGATCAGCGGTTCGGTGGCGGCGCAGGCGCTTGATATGCTCAACGTCGATGCCGAAGGCTTCGACTATATGGATCGCAAACTGCTGCTGGCGATTATCGACAAGTTTACCGGCGGCCCGGTCGGGTTGGACAACCTGGCGGCGGCGATCGGTGAAGAGCGCGAAACCATCGAAGACGTGATTGAACCGTTCCTGATCCAGCAGGGCTTTATCCAGCGCACGCCGCGCGGCCGCCTGGCGACGCAGCATGCCTACCGGCACTTTGGTCTCGAACGCGAAGAGTAAATTTTTAATCCGCCAATAAGAAAGGGCCGCAGATGCGGCCCTTGTCATATCCCGGCTTTAATCAAGCCTGCTGTTTTTTGAACAGGCTCAGCGTGAACAGCACGGCGGCGCTCAGCACTACCGAAGGGCCGGCCGGCGTATCGTAAAACGCCGAGAAGGTCAGGCCGCCGGTGACGGCCACCATCCCGAGCAGCACCGCGACGCCGGCCATCTGTTCCGGCGTGCGCGCGAAGCGGCGGGCGGTGGCTGCAGGGATGATCAGCAGCGAGGTGATGATCAGCGCGCCGACGAATTTCATCGCCAGGCCGATGGTCAACGCGGTGACCAGCATCAACACGGTGCGCGCCCGCGCCAAATTGACGCCATCGACGTGCGCCAGCTCCGGGCTGATGGTCATCGACAGCAGATCGCGCCATTGCCACCACAGCACCAACAGCACCACGGCGACGCCGCCGGCGATCATCACGATGTCGCTCAGCGTGACCGACAGCAGATCGCCGAACAGGTAGGCCATCAGATCGACCCGCACGTTGGACATCAACGCCACCACCACCAGCCCCAGCGACAGGGCGCTGTGGGCCAGAATGCCGAGCAGCGTATCCACCGAGAGCTGCGGGCGACGTTCCAGCCACACCAGGGCCAAAGCCAACAGCAGCGTAATGGCGATCACCGCATAGAAGGGATTGATGTCCAGCAGCAGACCAAAGGCGACGCCGAGCAGCGAGGCGTGCGCCAGGGTGTCGCCGAAGTAGGACATGCGGCGCCAGACCACGAAGGAACCCAGCGGCCCGGCGGCGCTAGCCAACAACACGCCGGCCAGCCAGCCGGGAAGTAACAGTTCAATCATGCTTCGCGGCTCCCGGTTTTCTTCAAGACAATTCTTCCCTGCAGATCGTGGCGGTGATTGTGATGGTGGCGATACACCGCCAGTTGCTCTGCGCCGCGGTTGCCGAACATGGCGATGAATTCAGGATGCATCGACACCACCTCCGGCGCGCCGGAGCAGCAGATGTGCTGATTGAGGCACAGTACCTCGTCGGTTTTCGCCATCACCAGATGCAGATCGTGCGACACCATCAGCACGGCGCAGCCCAGCTCTTTACGCAGCTGATCGATCAGATCGTACAGCGCCAGCTGGCCGTTGACGTCCACCCCTTGCGTGGGTTCGTCCAGCACCAGCAGCTGCGGTTTGTTCAGCAGCGCTCGCGCCAGCAGCACGCGCTGGTTTTCACCGCCGGAGAGCTTTTGCATTGGCTGGTCGAGCAGGTGGGCGGCGTGCACGCGCTTGAGCGCCGGCAAAATGTCGGCTTTCTTTACGCCAGGTTTAAGACGCATAAAACGGCTGACGGTCAGCGGCAGGGTGGCGTCGAGGTGCAGCTTTTGCGGCACATAGCCGATGCGCAGATCGGGCTCACGCTCCAGCGTGCCGGCGGTCGGTTTGACCAATCCCAGCACCACGCGCACCAGCGTGGATTTGCCCGCGCCGTTCGGGCCAAGCAGCGTGAGAATACGGCCGGGTTGCAGGCTGAGGGAAATGTTCGACAGCACCTTGCGGCTGCCGAAGGCGACGGAGATATTTTTTAGCGTTATCAGTGTAGACATCTCGAGATTACAGGTTGCAGAACGAAGCGAATGTTATAATATCACGCCTTGTTGATGAAAACGATGGGATTACTGATGATGGCAAAGAAAAATAAATGGCTGCAGCGTACGCTGTTGGCCAGCGCACTGTTGATGGCCGGCCCGCTGAGCAGCGCTTCCGCTGCGGTGGTGACCTCGATTCGCCCATTAGGCTTTATCGCTTCGGCCATCGCCGACGGCGTGACGCCGACCGAAGTGTTGCTGCCGGACGGCGCTTCGCCGCACGATTTTGCGTTGCGTCCTTCGGATATCCAACGCTTGCGTTCCGCTGATCTGGTGCTATGGGTTGGGCCGGATATGGAAGCGTTCCTGAACAAGGCGCTGGTGCCTATCTCCGCGACCCGAAAGCTGGCTGTCAGCGAACTGCCGGCGGTGAAGCCGTTGCTGATGAAAGGCGAAGAGGACGACGATCATGATCATGCAGGCGAAGCGCATAACCATGCCGATGACGATCATGGGCATCATCACGGCGAGTACAATATGCACGTTTGGCTGTCGCCGGAGATAGCAAAAGTGACCGCGATCGCGATTCACGACAGATTGTTGGAACTTATGCCGCAAAATAAGGACAAATTAGACGCAAACCTGCGCCAGTTCGAGAATCTGCTGACGCAAACTGACAAAAATGTTGGTAACATGCTTACGCCTGTGCAAGGTAAGGGTTATTTTGTTTTTCATGATGCTTACGGCTACTTTGAGAAACACTACGGTTTGAGTCCGCTGGGCCATTTCACCGTCAATCCCGAAATTCAGCCTGGAGCACAGCGCCTACACCAAATTCGAACACAGTTGGTTGAGCAGAAAGCGGTATGCGTTTTTGCTGAGCCACAATTCAGGCCGGCCGTAATCAATGCCGTCGCCAAGGGTACCAAAGTGCGTTCCGGAACGCTGGACCCGCTGGGCACCGGCATCGCGCTGGGGAAGGACAGCTACGGGAAATTCCTGGCTCAGCTGTCAAACCAGTACGTGAGCTGCCTGAAGTAAAGCTTATGAGGATAATATCGAGTGCAGCAGATAGTCCGAACTATCGCTCTGGCGTATAACAACCTGCCACGGCCCCACCGCGTCATGCTGGGGTCGCTGACAGTCGTCACATTGGCCGTCGCTGTTTGGCGGCCTTTTGTTTACCACCCAGAACACAACCCCATCGCCAAGAGCGTCGAGTTAGAATCCAGCCAGATGCGGTCATTGCTCCCCGAAGCCAGTGAACCGATAGATGCCGACCAACCCACCCCCGATGACGAAATCCCGCAGGATGAGCTGGATCAGAAAGATGCCGGCGACGACGGCGTGCATGAATATGTGGTTTCCACCGGTGACACCCTTGGCAGCATTCTGACGCAGTACGGCATCGATATGTCGGATGTCACCTTGCTGGCTTCGCAAAACCGCGATCTGCGTAATCTGAAGATCGGCCAACAGCTGTCGTGGACCGTGAACGATGCGGGCGATCTGCAGCCGTTGACCTGGGAAGTTTCGCGCCGCGAAACCCGCACCTATGACCGCGTCGGCAGTAGCTTCAAAGAGTCTAAAGAGGCGCAGCAGGGCGAATGGCGCAACAACGTGATCAGCGGCCGGGTCAACGGCAGCTTCGTCAGCAGCGCCGGCGACGCCGGGCTGAGCCGTAACGAAATCAATGCGGTGATCAAGGCGTTGCAGTGGCAGCTCGATTTCCGCAAGCTGCGCAAAGGCGACCAGTTCTCCGTGCTGATGTCGCGTGAGCATTTCGACGGTAAGAAATCGCAAAGCCAGCTGTTGGGCGTGCGTCTGCGCACCGGCGGCAAGGATTACTATGCGATCCGCGCCGAAGACGGCAAATTCTACGATCGCCAGGGCTCTGGCCTGGCGCGCGGCTTCATGCGTTTCCCGACCATGAAGCAGTTCCGCATCTCCTCCAACTTCAACCCGCGCCGCGTGAACCCGGTGACCGGCCGCGTGGCGCCGCACAAGGGCGTCGATTTCGCCATGCCGGTCGGCACGCCGGTGCTGGCGGTCGGCGACGGTGAAGTGGTGATCGCCAAGCGCAGCGGCGCAGCGGGCAACTATGTGGCGATCCGCCACGGCCGCCAGTACACCACGCGTTATATGCACCTGAAAAAACTGCTGGTGAAACCAGGGCAGAAGGTGAAACGCGGCGATCGCATTGCGCTCTCCGGCAACACCGGCCGCTCCACCGGGCCGCACCTGCACTTTGAACTGTGGACCGGCCAACAGGCGGTGAACCCGCTGACGGCCAAGCTGCCGCGTTCCGAAGGGCTGGGCGGCAAAGACCGCAGCGATTATCTGGCGCAGGTGAAGGAAGTGGTTCCTCAGCTGCAACTGGATTAACGTCCCCCTTTTTCCGGCGCTTCGGCGCCGCTAATTTCATCGGCCTGATTGCGGGCCGATGCTGTTTTATCTGGGCGGTTCGCGGTTGTTAATTGCAAAATCGGTGCTGGCAATTATGATTAGCCGAATCGCTAAGCCAAGAGCATGTGCATGCAAAACGAGAAGAAATCGAACGTAGAGTTCATCCCGCAGTTTCAAAAAGCCTTTTTATACCCGCGCTACTGGGGCGTGTGGTTGGGAACCGGCCTGATGGCCGGCGTTTCGCTGGTGCCTGCGCGTCTGCGCGATCCGGTGCTGGGGGCGGTCGGCAAACTGGCCGGCAAGCTGGCGAAAGGCGCGCGCCGTCGTGCCCGCATCAACCTGCTGTATTGCTTGCCGGAATTGCCGGAAAGCGACCGTGAGCACATCATCGACCAGATGTTTGCCTGCGCGCCGCAGTCGATGGTGCTGATGGCGGAATTGGCCTGTACCAAGCCCGAGAAAGTGCTCAAGCGCGTGCGTTGGCACGGTGAAGAGGTGTTGGACAAGATCCGGGCTGAAGGGCGCAACGTGATTTTTCTGGTGCCTCATGGCTGGGCGGTAGATGTGCCGGCGATGTTGATGGCCGCGCGCGGCCAACCGATGGCGGCGATGTTCCACAACCAGCGCAATCAGCTGATCGACTACCTGTGGAATGCCGTGCGTCGTAAATTCGGCGGCCGCATGCACGCGCGCAATGACGGCATCAAACCGTTTATCAGTTCGGTTCGGCAGGGATATTGGGGTTACTATCTGCCCGATCAGGATCACGGCGCTGAGCACAGTGAGTTTGTCGACTTCTTCGCCACCTATAAGGCGACGTTGCCGGCGGTCGGGCGGCTGATGAAGGTATGCCGTGCGGCGATCGTGCCGCTGTTCCCGGTGTACGACGGCAAAACCAGCATGCTGGATATCTATATTCGCGAGCCGATGGACGATCTGGCCGACGCTGATGACCCACGGATTGCCCGCCGTATGAATGAAGAAGTGGAAAACCTGGTGGGCCCGAATCCGGAGCAGTACACCTGGATCCTCAAACTGCTGAAGACGCGCAAGGAAGGGGAGATTGAACCCTACTCGCGCGACGATCTGTATCGTTAATCCTTTCTACCGCTAACGCCGGTCGGGCTACACCCCGGCCGGCGTCACTTCAGATGTGCACCATACAGCCGCGAGCCCGCAGGATCTCAATGACGTTGGGCGTGTGGGTGAAATCATTCCAGCGCAGATCCAGCTTGCGCAGCCGGCTCAGTTCGCCGAGGCTTTCCGGCAGGTCGCTCAGGCGGTTGGCGCGCAGATCCAGGCTTCTCAGCGCCGTCAGCTCACCGATATTTTTCGGCAGGCGCGTCAGCTGATTGAAACGCAGGTTCAGCTCGCTCAACCGCGGCAGCCGGCAGAAGGCTTCCGGCAGTTCGGCGATGGCGTTGTTGGCCGCGTCGAGTATCTCAAGCTCGCCGAGCAAAGCCATTTCCGCCGGCAGCGTGGTCAGGGCATTTTTCATGATATGCAACTCGCGCAGCGCGCGCAGTTGCCCGATTTCGTCGGGCAGGCTGCGGATGCGATTGTTGTATAAACGCAGCTCCTGCAATGCCGCCAGCCTCGGTATTGCCTGCGGCAAGGCGGTCAGCTGGTTATCGGTCGCGTTGAGGTAAACCAACTGCTGTAGCTGCGCCAGCGAGTGCGGCAGATCGCTAAAGCCGTTGTCGCTCAGATAGAGGTATTTCAACCGGTGCAACTGCCCCAGTTCCTCGGGGAGTTCGCTTGCGCGATTGTGGCCAAAGTCGAACATCTCAAGCTGTTGCAACTGGCCAATCTCCGGCGGCAGGCGGTCGAGCTGATTGCAGGAGATGTTCAACACCTGTAGATTGCGGTGCCGGAAGAGGGGGGCGGGGATGGCCGCCAACTGATTATCATACAGGCTTACCTTGCGCAGCGCGTGGCCGGCTAACTGTGACGCGTCGAGCTGTGTCAGGCCGTGGCCATCGAGATCGAGCTCATCACCGCTCGCTGCGGGATTGCGTTGGTGGAGCATGGTGTTCTCCGTCGTTTATGGCGGTACCGGGGCAAAAAAAATGCCGGCCAACGTGAGCCGGCCGGCATGTCGTCTGCGGTGTGGATTACTCGACGCGCAGAATACGGCTGGTATTGGTGGTGCCGACGGTTTCCATCACGTCGCCCTGGGTGACGATCACCAGATCGCCGGAGACCAGGAAGCCTTTGTCGCGCAGGCGATTGACCGCTTCATTGGCGGCGATCACGCCGTCTTTGTGGCTGTCGAAATACACCGGTGTCACGCCGCGATACAGCGCAGTCAGGTTCAGCGTGTGCTCATGGCGCGACATGGCGAAGATCGGCAGGCCGGAGCTGATGCGCGACATCATCAGCGCAGTGCGGCCGGATTCGGTCATGGCGATCAGCGCGGTGACGCCTTTCAGGTGGTTGGCGGCATACATCGAAGACATGGCTATCGCCTCTTCGATGTTGTCGAACTGTACGTCCAGGCGGTGTTTGGAAACGTTGATGCTCGGGATCTTCTCGGCGCCCAGACAAACGCGCGCCATCGCCGCCACGGTTTCCGCCGGGTATTGGCCAGCGGCGGTTTCCGCCGACAGCATGACGGCGTCGGTGCCGTCCAGCACGGCGTTCGCCACGTCCATGACTTCGGCGCGGGTCGGCATCGGGTTGGTGATCATCGACTCCATCATCTGGGTCGCGGTGATCACCGCGCGGTTCAGAGTGCGGGCGCGGCGGATCAGTTTCTTCTGAATGCCGACCAGTTCCGGATCGCCGATTTCGACGCCCAGGTCGCCACGGGCAACCATCACCACGTCGGAGGCCAGAATAATGTCGTCCATCGCTTCGTCGGTGCAAACCGCTTCGGCGCGCTCAACCTTGGACACGATCTTGGCGTTGCAGCCCGCATCGCGCGCCAGGCGGCGGGCATAGTTAAGGTCTTCACCGGTACGCGGGAAGGAGACCGCCAGGTAGTCGACGCCAATCTTGGCGGCGGTCACGATGTCCGCCTTGTCTTTTTCGGTCAGGGCTTCGGCCGACAGGCCACCGCCGAGTTTGTTGATGCCCTTGTTGTTGGACAGCGGGCCGCCGACGGTCACTTCGGTAAACACTTTCATGCCCTGAACTTCGAGCACTTTCAGCTGAACGCGGCCGTCATCGAGCAGCAGGACGTCGCCCGGCACCACGTCGGCTGGCAGGCCTTTATAGTCGATACCGACTTTTTCTTTATCGCCTTCGCCTTTTGACAGGTTGGCGTCCAGCAGGAATTTATCGCCCACGTTGAGGAAGATTTTGCCTTCCTTGAAAGTGGAAACGCGAATTTTCGGCCCTTGCAGATCGCCGAGGATAGCGACGTGACGCCCCAGTTTGGCAGCGATTTCGCGCACTTTGTCAGCGCGAGCCTGGTGATCTTCCGGGCTGCCGTGGGAGAAGTTAAGCCGAACTACGTTGGCGCCGGCGGCAATGATCTTTTCCAGATTATTGTCGCGGTCTGTAGCCGGACCCAGGGTGGTAACGATTTTGGTTCTTCTGAGCCGTCTGGACATGTATTACTCCGTTGACTGGTGAAGCAAATATTGGTGTTGCGATAACGTCGGATAACGAAACCAGGCGTGAAATGTAATTTTACAACACTGATATTTCACCCGGGTTACCCGCATGAGCATGTTAACAGGGTACCGCCTCTGATGCCGTCATTCAAATGTCTGTTGAACGGCGATTTTTTCTTCGTCGGGTCACGAATCAAAACTGTTGGGAATGACCACGCCTTTATCAAAGCGCGATTCTTTGAGCGCTTCTTTGACCCGCTTCAAGTTATCTCTGAATTTAGCCCCTCGACGCAAGGTAAATCCGGTGGCGAGCACGTCAATGAGCGTTAATTGCGCGATCCGCGACACCATCGGCATGTAAACGTCGGTGTCTTCGGGCACGTCGAGCAGCAGGGCCAGGGTCGCCGCCTGGGCGAGCGGGGTGTCGCGCGAGGTGATAGCCAGCACCGTGGCGTCGTTCTCCCGCGCCAGGTGGGCCATCTCCACCAGATTCTTGGTGCGGCCGGTGTGTGAAATCAGCACCACCACGTCGCCTTCGCCGGAGTTCATGCAGCTCATGCGCTGCATGACGATGTCATCGAAGTAGACCACCGGAATGTTGAAGCGGAAAAATTTGTTCATCGCATCGTGCGCCACCGCCGCGGAGGCGCCCAGCCCGAAGAAAGAGATCTTTTTTGCCTGGGTGAGCAGGTCAACCGCACGATTGATTGCGGCAATATCCAAATTTGCCTTTACTGTATCCAGGCTGGCCATTACCGATTCGAAGATCTTGCTGGTATAGGAATCGACGCTGTCATCTTCCTCAACGTTACGGTTTACGTAGGGCGTGCCGTTAGCCAGGCTTTGGGCGAGATGCAGTTTGAAATCGGGAAAGCCTTTGGTATCAAGGCGGCGGCAAAAGCGGTTGACGGTAGGTTCGCTGACGTCGGCCATGCGCGCCAGCGTGGCGATGCTGGAGTGAATGGCGGTCTGCGGGGAGGCCAGGATCACCTCGGCGACTTTCCTTTCAGATTTGCTCAGGCGTTCCAGATGGCTCTGGATTTTGTCCAGCGTATTCATATAACGAGAGTCACTCATGGTTTTATCCCTGTGGCTTTCAAGCAACAGCGTCGAATTTCGCCCGTGTTCGCCGTGCAAGCAGACGCCAAACGAGCTGCTGTAACCTGGAATCGATAGGGTATGTCGATTTCAAACAAAGGAGAAATCAATGCCGGTTTAGTGAAAATATACTACGTGCTGGTAACCGTTGGCAGTCTCGACACGGCGTATGCAGGGTTTTTTCACCAGAATATGACCTGTGTCTAACTTTCATAATGGTAACAGAGCGTCAAAAAAGACGAAAAATTACAGTTTTGCCCGTGGTGAGGGCGTTGGCGTAGATTGGCGCTTTCCACTGGAATCTTGAGGCCTTTTTTTCTGCTTTGCTCCGGGTTTGCTGGCCGTAGTCAAACAGAGTACATTAGTAATGTAAGAAAATTACAAATATCCTGCAACGAGGAGATGAACATGGCGGTAACCTCTACAGCCCAGGCGTGTGACCTGGTTATTTTCGGCGCGAAAGGTGATTTGGCGCGCCGTAAGCTGCTGCCTTCCCTGTACCAGTTAGAGAAAGCCGGACACATCCACCCGGATACGCGGATCATCGGCGTCGGCCGCGCGGAGTGGGATAAACAAGCCTATACCGAAGTGGTCAAGGAAGCGCTTGGCACCTTCATGAAGGAAAAACTGGATGATGAACTCTGGGCCACGCTAAGCGCGCGCCTGGACTTCTGCAACCTGGACGTCAACGACAGCAAGAACTTTACCAAATTGGGTAAAATGCTGGATCAGAAGCACCGCACCACCATCAACTACTTCGCCATGCCGCCAAGCACCTTTGGCGCCATCTGCAAAGGGCTGGGCGAAGCCAAGCTGAACCATGAGCCGGCGCGCGTGGTGATGGAGAAACCGTTGGGCACCGATCTGGCGTCCTCCCGCGTGATCAACGATCAGGTGGCGGAGTTCTTCAATGAGTCCCAGGTCTATCGCATCGACCACTACCTCGGCAAAGAGACGGTGCTGAACCTGTTGGCGCTGCGTTTTGCCAACTCGCTGTTCGCATCCAACTGGGATAACCGCACCATCGATTCGGTGCAGATCACCGTGGCGGAAGAGGTGGGCATTGAAGGGCGCTGGGGCTATTTCGACCAGGCCGGCCAGATGCGCGACATGATCCAGAACCACCTGCTGCAGATCCTGACCATGATCGCCATGTCGCCGCCGGCGGATCTGACGACCGACCGCATCCGCGACGAGAAGGTCAAGGTGCTGCGCTCACTGCGCCGCATCGATCAGACCAATGTCCGGGAAACCACCGTGCGCGGTCAGTACACCGCCGGCTTCGTCCAGGGCAAGAAAGTGCCGGGTTATCTGGAAGAGGAAGGGGCGAACAAGAGCAGCAGCACCGAAACCTTCGTCTCTATCCGCGTGGATATCGACAACTGGCAGTGGGCCGGAGTGCCGTTCTACCTGCGTACCGGTAAACGTCTGCCGACCAAATGTTCGGAAGTGGTGGTGTACTTCAAAAACCCGCCGCTGAACCTGTTCAGCGATTCTTACCAGCAGTTGCCGCAGAACAAGCTGACCATCCGTCTGCAGCCGGACGAAGGCATCGAAATTCAGGTGCTGAACAAGGTGCCGGGGCTGGATCACAAGCACCGTCTGCAGACCACCAAGCTGGACCTGAGCTTCTCGGAAACCTTCAACCAGGAGCACGTGGCGGACGCCTACGAGCGCCTGCTGCTGGAGACCATGCGCGGCATTCAGGCGCTGTTCGTGCGCCGCGATGAAGTGGAAGAAGCCTGGAAGTGGGTCGACTCCATCATGGACGCGTGGAAAGCCGACAACGAAGCGCCTAAGCCTTATCAGGCGGGCACCTGGGGGCCGGTGGCCTCGGTGGCGATGATCACCCGCGACGGCCGTTCCTGGAACGAGTTCGAGTAATGCGCAATGCCGGCAGCCCGTCTGCCGGCTTTTTTTTTTGCCTGCGATCTGCGCGTGGGCCACATCACTTACGGTACGGCCGGACGTCCGCGCATGCGGAGCCCGGTGGCAGGGGCGTGCCATTGTTAACCGCGAGTAATGGAGAAATAACGATGAAAAACTGGAAAACCAGCGCCGAGCAGATCCTGACGGCGGGGCCGGTGGTGCCTGTTATCGTGATCAACAAGCTGGAGCAGGCGGTGCCGCTGGCGAAAGCGCTGGTTGCCGGCGGCGTGCGGGTATTGGAGGTGACGTTGCGCACCACCTGCGGGCTGGAGTCTATCCGCGCTATCGCCAAAGAGGTGCCGGAGGCGATCATCGGCGCCGGTACGGTGATCAACCCGCAGCAACTGCGGCAGGTGACCGAAGCGGGGGCGCAGTTCGCCATCAGCCCGGGGCTGACCGAAGCCTTGCTGCAGGCGGCGACGGCGGGGTCAATCCCGTTGATCCCGGGCATCAGCACCGTATCTGAACTGATGCTGGGCATGGATTACGGCCTGCGCGAATTCAAATTCTTCCCGGCGGAAGCCAACGGCGGCGTGAAGGCGCTGCAGGCGATCGGCGGCCCGTTCCCGCAGGTGCGCTTTTGCCCGACCGGCGGCATTACGCCGAACAATTACCGCGATTATCTGGCGCTAAAAAGCGTATTGTGCATCGGCGGCTCCTGGTTGGTGCCGGCCGATGCGCTCGAAAGCGGCGACTACGCGCGCATCACTGAACTGGCGCGCAGCGCCGTCAGCGGCGCCGCGTTGTAACCCGCGCCAGGCCTGGGGTTGGCGCTTATTTGCGCACCTGCGAATACCGCAAGGCTCAACGCTCCGTTGGGCCTTTTTTAATTTTTATCGTGATTAACTTTCTTATTTTTAACCCGTTTTTTTCTGCTTTTTTATGAAAACGGCAGTTTGCTTTCTTATTTTGGCTGTGGTAAAAATATCTCAGTTGAAAATTTTACTTTTATGAGGATATTGGGCAAATCGCACGGTGTGCGGCTGATAATAGAGAACTATTATGATGACTATTAACGGAACTACCCTCAGAACCTCTACGTGCCAACTCTTCCTGTCTGCGATCCTTGCCAGTGAGCATCACTGGTGCAGCGAACTATAGCGTCTTTCTCCCTTAACCGGTGCGGGTAGCGGGCTTACGCCTTCGCTCTACCGTTCAGCCGGGCAAACATTCTTTTTGCGTTTGGGTCAGTTTATCCCCAGGGATCTCTGCGTCTTGCGCGCCGTACTGCGGCCGTTCGACGAGATAAATCGGGATAAATATGCCTTGGCGCGCGTTATTCGCCGTTTGGGAGAAAAATTATGATTTATTGGATCTTTTTAGGTTTGGCCATCATGACCGAAATCATCGGCACCTTGTCGATGAAATACGCCAGCGTCAATGGCGGCATGATCGGGCATATCGTGATGTACGTGATGATCACCGCGTCTTATGTGTTGCTGTCGGTGGCGGTAAAACGCGTGGCGTTGGGCGTGGCTTATGCGCTGTGGGAAGGCATCGGCATTCTGTTCATTACCCTGTTCAGCGTGCTGTGGTTCGACGAGCCCATTTCGGCGCTGAAGGTACTGGGTCTGGCTACGCTGATCGCCGGCATCATGCTGGTGAAATCCGGCACTCGCAAAGAGCGAAAACAGGTCAGCCCGCGAGGTGACAACCATGCAACAGTTTGAGTTGTACCACATTGGGTTCCTGGGATTGGCCATCGTGCTGGAAATCATCGCCAACATCTTCCTGAAGATGTCGGACGGTTTCCGTAAAATTTGGCTGGGATTGCTGTCGCTGCTGTCGGTGCTCGGTGCGTTCAGCGCCCTGGCGCAGGCGGTGAAGGGCATCGATCTGTCAATCGCTTACGCGTTGTGGGGCGGTTTCGGCATCGCCGCCACCATCGCCGCAGGCTGGATCATGTTCGGCCAGCGGTTGAACGCCAAAGGCTGGATTGGCCTGGCGCTGCTGTTGACGGGGATGGTGATCCTCAAACTGTCCTGATAGCGGGCAATAAAAAACCGCAGGCGTTGCCGTCTGCGGTTTTTTTTCGTCTGCGCGTGGCTTACAGCGCGGCGATGATTTTGATTTCCACCTTGTACTTCGGATTCATCAGCTGCGCCTGCACGGTGCAGCGCACCGGCGCGCTGCCGGCAACGACCCAGGCGTCCCAGGCGGCGTTCATCGCAGCGAAGTCGGCGGTATTGGCCAGGAAAATGGTGGCATCCAGAATACGGCTTTTGTCCGAGCCTACGCGCGCCAGCAGCACGTCGATGGCGGCGAGGGCGTTGGCGGTCTGCGCGGTCGCGTCATCATCCAGGTTCTCCGGCACGCTGGTGTAGTAAACGGTTTCGTTGTGCACCACGGCTTCGGACCAGCGCTGATCGGGATCAATTCTTTCGATATTCATTTGCTTATCTCCATATCATAGTCCCGCTAAGGGTAGCACAGCCGGTGATGAAAAAGCGCGGCGATAAAGTGGGTGGTAGCCGGGCGGCAGGCTTGGCATAATCACCGCTGAATGACACCGGCAGAGAGACAGCGTGACAGACGATTTTGCAACAGACGGCGCATTGGCGCAGGCTATCAAGGGATTCAAACCGCGTGAGCCGCAGCGGCAGATGGCGCAAGCCGTCACCGAGGCGATCAATTTCAAGCAGGAACTGGTGGTGGAAGCCGGCACCGGCACCGGCAAAACCTTCGCTTATCTGGCGCCGGCGCTGCGCGCCGATCGCAAAGTGATCATCTCGACCGGTTCGAAAGCGTTGCAGGATCAGCTGTATGCGCGCGATCTGCCCACCGTCGCCAAGGCGTTGAAGTACAAAGGCAAGCTGGCGCTGCTGAAGGGGCGCTCCAACTACCTGTGCCTGGAACGGCTGGAGCAGCAGTCGATGGCCGGCGGCGAACTGGCGGGGCAGACGTTGATCGATTTGGTGCAGCTGCGCAAGTGGTCGTCACAGACCAAAGAAGGCGACATCAGCACCTGCAGCGAAGTGGCGGAAGACAGTTTCGTTTGGCCATTGGTGACCAGCACCAATGACAACTGCCTGGGCAGCGATTGCCCGCTGTATCAGGATTGCTTCGTGGTCAAGGCGCGCCGCCGTGCGATGGATGCGGATGTGGTGGTGGTGAACCATCACCTGTTCCTGGCGGATATGGTGGTGAAAGAGGGTGGTTTCGCCGAGCTGATCCCGGAAGCCGAGGTGATGATTTTCGACGAGGCGCACCAAATCCCCGACATTGCCAGCCAGTATTTCGGCCAGCAGCTCACCAGCCGCCAGCTGTTGGATCTGGCGAAGGATATCACCATCGCCTACCGCACCGAGGTGCGCGATGCCGCTCAACTGCAAAAAAGCGCCGACCGTCTCAGCCTGAGTACGCAAGATTTTCGCCTGAATCTGGGAGAGCCGGGGTTCCGCGGCAATCTGCGTGACGTGCTCGGCGAACCCAACGTGCAGCGCGCTCTGTTGCTGCTCGATGATGCGCTGGAGCTGTGTTATGACGTGATGAAGCTGTCGCTGGGGCGTTCGGCGCTGTTGGACGCCGCCTTTGAGCGCGCCACGCTGTACCGCGCGCGCCTCAAACGCCTCAAGGCGGTGACGGAACCGGGCTACAGCTATTGGTATGAGTGCAATTCGCGCCACTTCGTGCTGGCGCTGACGCCGTTGACGGTGGCCGACCGGTTCCGTGAAATGCTGGACGAGAAGCCGGGCAGCTGGATCTTTACCTCGGCCACGCTGTCGGTCAACGATCAGCTGGGCCACTTCACCGAACGGCTGGGGCTGACCAAGACCAAAACGCTGCTGCTGCCGAGCCCGTTCGACTATGCCAAACAGGCGTTGCTGTGCGTGCCGCGCTTTTTGCCTTCGCCGAATCAGCCCGGCGGGGCGCGCCAGCTGGCGCGCATGCTGCGGCCATTAATCGAAGCCAACAACGGCCGCTGCTTCTTCTTATGCACCTCGCACCAGATGATGCGCGAGTTGGCGGAAGAGTTCCGCGCCACGATGACGCTGCCGGTGCTGTTGCAAGGGGAAACCAGCAAAGGGCAACTGCTCGCGCAGTTCGTCGCCGCCGGTAACGCGCTGCTGGTGGCGACCAGCAGCTTTTGGGAAGGGGTGGACGTGCGCGGCGATGCGCTGTCCTGCGTCATCATCGATAAGCTGCCGTTCACTTCACCGGACGATCCGCTGCTGAAGGCGCGCATTGAAGATTGCCGCCTGCGCGGCGGCGACCCGTTCAATGACGTGCAGTTGCCGGATGCGGTCATCACCCTGAAACAGGGCGTCGGCCGTTTGATCCGCGACACCGACGATCGCGGCGTGCTGGTGATTTGCGATAACCGTCTGGTGATGCGTCCTTACGGCGAGGTGTTCCTCAATAGCCTGCCGCCCACGCCGCGTACCCGCGATCTGAAGCAGGCCATCGCCTTCCTGCAGGCCGCCGATGCGTCGGCCACGTGAAAGATGAAGGGCTTACGGGGCTGTGCTACAATGCGCGCCCTGTATGAAAAACCCAGTTTTATTCCCGCCAGAGGTTGGCATGTCCACGCGAATTTTAGCGATCGATACCGCGACGGAAGCCTGTTCCGTCGCCGTCTGGAATCAAGGCGAAACCCACGCCCTGTTTGAGCTGTGCCCACGTGAGCATACGCAACGAATTTTACCTATGGTGCAGCAGGTGCTGGCGGAAACCGGTCTGGCGCTCAACCAGCTCGATGCGCTGGCCTTCGGTCGCGGCCCCGGCAGCTTTACCGGGGTGCGCATCGGTATCGGCATCGCTCAAGGCCTGGCGCTGGGCGCCGATCTGCCGATGATAGGCGTTTCCACGCTGCAAACCATGGCGCAGGGCGCCTGGCGCGTCAGCGGCGCGGAGCGCGTGCTGGCGGCGATCGATGCGCGCATGGGTGAAGTTTACTGGGGGCAGTTCGAGCGCCAGGCGGACGGCAGCTGGTTGGAAAGCGAAGGCGAGGCCGTGCTGTCGCCGGCGCAGGCGCTGGAGCGTGCGCAGCGCCTGCAGGGCGAATGGGCCCATGTTGGCACCGGGTGGCAAACCTACCCCGACTTGGTCAAGGGTTCCGCGTTGAGCCTACGTGACGGCCAAATGCTGTTGCCGCAGGCGCAAGACATGCTGCCGCTGGCGCTGCAAGCCTGGCAAGAAGGGCTGGCGGTAGCGGTGGAAAACGCCGAGCCGACCTATCTGCGCAATGAAGTCACCTGGAAAAAACTGCCGGGCCGCGACTGATCGCGGCGTATTGTGCTGATGTTGATGCCGGGCGATGAGGGGCTGCAACTTGAACGATGAAACGCGGTCAAAGTTACAGCCATTTCAGGAGATTGCGACCATGTTAATCCGCACTGCAAGTAAAAAGCTGTCGCTGCTGGCCGTCGCCTGCGGCGCGCTGGTTTTATCCGGGTGCGTCACCGTACCGGATGCGATCAAAGGCTCCAGCCCTTCGCCGGTGACTCAGCTTTCCTCGGTACAAAATGCACCCAACCTGTTTACCGGCGCGGAAGCCCGTTTCGGCGGCACCGTGGTAAACGTCGCCAACGAACAAGGGCGCACGGTGCTGGAGATTGCGGCGGTGCCGCTCGACAGCGGTGCGCGGCCGATACTGGGCGAACCGTCGCGCGGCCGCTTGCTGGCCACGGTAAACGGCTTCCTCGAACCGGTCGATTTCAAAGGCCAACTGGTGACCGTCGTCGGCGCCATTACCGGCCTGAAAGAGGGGCGAATCGGCATGACGCCGTATCGCTTCGTGACGATGAACGTGACCGGTTTCAAACGCTGGCATCTGGTGCAGCAGGTGGTGATGCCGCCTGCGCCAATGGGCCCCTGGGGCTGGCGCGGAGGTCCGTGGGGACCCGGTTGGGGCGCAGGCTATGGCTGGTATAACCCTGGCCCGGCACAGGTGCAAACCATCGTAACCGAGTAGCATACGCTTGATGTGAACACATTTGACAGGGCGGCTCAGGCCGCCCTTTTGTTTTTTGGGATAAGGAATATCCGACAATTAGTGACGTACATCGCAACCTGAATAATGTTTAAAACCCGAACTGGTCTGCTGAGTTAAAATATTGTTATGGTTAGGCTGCGAGTTTGAGGGCTGCGATGATAATTAGTAATGATTTCAGGAGTAATACCTTGGATAAGGTCTGGTTAAAACGGTATCCGGCAGATGTGCCCGCAGAGATTGATGCCGATCGCTATTCGTCGTTGATCGAAATGTTTGAGCATGCCGTGCAGCGCTATGCCGATCAGCCCGCCTTTATCAATATGGGCGAGGTGATGACCTTCCGCAAACTGGAAGAACGCAGCCGGGCTTTCGCGGCTTACCTGCAAAATGAACTGGGCCTGAAGAAGGGCGACCGCGTCGCGCTGATGATGCCTAACCTGTTGCAATACCCCATCGCCCTGTTCGGCATTCTGCGCGCCGGCATGGTGGTGGTCAACGTCAACCCGTTGTATACCCCGCGAGAGCTGGAACACCAGTTGAACGACAGCGGCGCCAGCGCCATCGTCATCGTCTCCAACTTTGCCCATACGCTGGAAAAAGTGGTGTTCAACACTCAGATCAAGCACGTGATCCTGACGCGCATGGGCGATCAGCTGTCGGCCGCCAAAGGCACGCTGGTCAACTTCGTGGTTAAATACGTCAAGCGCCTGGTGCCCAAATACAACCTGCCGGATGCCATTTCATTCCGCAGCGCGCTGCAGCGCGGCCGCCGTCTGCAATATGTAAAACCGGACATCATTAATGCCGATCTGGCCTTCCTGCAATACACGGGCGGCACCACCGGGGTGGCGAAGGGCGCGATGCTGACGCACCGCAATATGCAGGCCAACCTCGAGCAGGCCAAAGCCGCCTATTCGCCGCTGTTCCGCGAAGGGCAGGAACTGGTGGTGACGGCGTTGCCGCTTTATCACATTTTCGCGCTGACGGTGAACTGCCTGCTGTTTATCGATCTGGGCGGGCGCAATTTGCTGATCACCAACCCGCGCGATATTCCGGGGCTGGTGAAGGAGTTGGGTAAATACCCGTTCACCGCCATGAGCGGGGTGAATACCTTGTTCAATGCGTTGCTGAACAATGAAGAGTTCCACAAGCTCGATTTCTCTACGCTGCGTTTCTCGGTCGGCGGCGGCATGTCGGTGCAAAAAGCGGTGGCCGAGAAGTGGGAAAAAACTACCGGTAAACACCTGCTGGAAGGCTATGGCCTGACGGAGTGCGCACCGCTGGTGGCCGGTAACCCTTACGATCTGAAACACTACAGCGGCAGCATCGGCCTGCCGGTGCCGTCGACGGACATTCGGTTGGTGGACGACAATGGCCACGATGTGCCGCCGGGCGAACCGGGCGAACTGTGGGTCAAAGGGCCGCAAGTTATGTTAGGCTATTGGCAGCGCCCGGAAGCCACCGACGAAGTGCTGAAAGACGGCTGGTTGGCGACCGGTGATGTGGTGACCGTGGACGAGCAGGGGTTTGTGCGCATCGTCGATCGCAAGAAAGACATGATCCTGGTCTCCGGTTTCAACGTTTACCCGAACGAGATTGAGGATGTGGTCAGCCAGCATCCGAAAGTGCTGGAATGTGCGGCGATCGGCGTGCCCAGCGAGGCCTCTGGCGAAACGGTGAAGATCTGCGTGGTGAAGAAAGACGCCTCGCTGACCAAGGAAGAGCTGTTGACCCATTGCCGTCGGCACCTGACCGGGTATAAAGTGCCTAAAATTGTTGAGTTCCGCGATGAACTGCCGAAGTCTAACGTCGGCAAGATTTTGCGGCGAGAACTGCGCGATGAGCTAAAAACGCCGAAGCCGGCCGATGCCGCCTAGGCGTCGCTCTCGCGCCTGACTATCAACAACGCCGGTGAATGCCGGCGTTGTTGTGTTTGAATCCTACAAGAGAATGATGTTTTGAATTATCAGTTGATCACTACCGATGCCGGATTGCAGCAGGTCTGCGAGCAGGCGAGAAAGCATGCCCAGATTGCGCTGGACACCGAGTTTGTCAGAACGCGCACCTACTATCCGCAGTTGGGCCTGATCCAGCTCTACGACGGTGAACAACTCTCCCTTATCGATCCTCTGCCGATCAAGCAATGGCAGCCGTTTGTCGACCTGCTGGCCGACACCGCCGTGGTGAAGTTCCTGCATGCCGGCAGTGAAGATCTCGAAGTGTTTCTCAACGCCTTTAAAACGCTGCCGACGCCGATGGTCGATACCCAGATCCTGGCGGCCTTTACTGGCCGGCCGCTCTCCTGCGGCTTCGCGACGCTGGTGGCGGAGTACATGAAGGTTGAGCTGGACAAGAGCGAGTCGCGCACCGACTGGCTGGCGCGCCCGCTGACCGAAAGGCAATGCGTGTACGCGGCCGCCGACGTGTTCTATCTGCTGCCGATGGCTAAACAGCTGGTGCAGGAGACCGAAGAGGCCGGTTGGACCGCGGCGGCCAATAACGAGTGCCTGCTGCTGTGTCAACGCCGTAGCGAGGCGCTGGCGCCGGAAGTCGCCTACCGCGAAATCAGCAATGCCTGGCAGCTGCGCCCGCGTCAGCTGGGGTGTTTGCAGAAGTTGGCGGAATGGCGGCTGCGCCAGGCGCGTGAGCGCGATCTGGCGGTGAACTTCGTGGTGCGTGAGGAGAACCTGTGGCAGGTGGCGCGCTATATGCCGTCTTCGCTGGGAGAACTGGATTCTCTGGGGCTGAGCGGGCCGGAGATCCGTTATCACGGCAAAACGCTGCTGGCGCTGGTGGCGGAGGCCGAAGCGCTGGAAGAGTCCGAGTTGCCGGCGCCGTTGGCCAACCTTATCGATCAGCCGGGCTACAAGAAGGTGTTCAAAGACATCAAGGCGGCGATCGCTACCGTCAGCGAGCAAAGCGGGTTGAGCAGCGAGCTGTTGGCATCCCGTCGCCAAATTAACCAATTGCTGAACTGGCATTGGAAACTGAAGGACGGCGAAAGTCGCCCTGAATTAATCAGCGGCTGGCGCGGCGATTTATTAATGGCGCCGTTGCAGGACATCCTGAAAGATTATTAATCGCTGATTATCACCTGGGCAGGGTAGGGAAACTCTGCTCGGGTGAATATAGGCAGGAAATAATGCGTTGAAGGTAAATCTGGCCAGAATTTACTTTAAACGAGGCGGCGGCAAAGTTAATTGGGAATAGTCCCAAAGGGAAAAATCGCTTTTTTGCTACCGATAAAGCTTAATAACTGGATGCACATACAGTTACCCCCTGCATAAAATATACAGGGGGTAATTAATGCGTCGCAATCATTTAGCTGCTTCTTCCGATTCCGGCAATGTCACGTTAAGTTCAAGTACCGAAATATCGTCCCCTTTCTGCTCGAACTGCACGTGCAGCATTTCAGGATCGATCTGAATGTATTTGCAAATAACCGCCAGAATATCGCGTTTCAGATCAGGCAGATACGGGGGCTCACTGTCCCCGCGGCGACGCTCTGCGACGATAATCTGCAGCCGTTCCTTGGCTATATTGGCTGTCTGTTTTTTGCGGGACAGAAAGAAGTCTAATAAGGCCATGGTTTATCCCCCAAAAAGGCGTTTCAGGAAACCCTTCTTCTCTTCTTCAATGAAGCGGAATGGGCGTTCTTCCCCCAACAAGCGGCAAACGGTATCGTCATACGCCTTACCGGCGTCTGACTCGGCATCCAGAATGACAGGCTCACCCTGGTTGGAAGCGCGCAGCACGGACTGGTCTTCCGGGATCACGCCCACCAGCGGAATGCGCAGGATTTCCAGCACGTCTTCCATGCTCAGCATGTCGCCACGGCTGACGCGGCCCGGGTTATAACGGGTCAGCAGCAGGTGTTCCTTGATAGGCGATTCGCCTTTCTCGGCGCGGCGTGATTTGGAAGAGAGAATGCCCAGGATACGGTCGGAGTCGCGTACCGAAGACACTTCCGGGTTGGTGGTGATGATAGCTTCGTCGGCGAAATACAGCGCCATCAGCGCACCGGTTTCGATACCGGCCGGTGAGTCGCAGACCACGAAGTCAAAATCCATCTCGCCGAGATCGTTGAGGATTTTTTCAACGCCTTCGCGGGTCAACGCGTCTTTGTCGCGTGTCTGCGAAGCCGGCAGGATATAGAGGTTTTCAGTGCGTTTGTCTTTGATCAACGCCTGATTCAGCGTGGCATCGCCCTGAATCACGTTCACGAAATCATAAACTACCCGACGTTCGCAGCCCATGATCAGGTCAAGATTACGCAGACCGATATCGAAATCGATCACGACGGTTTTCTTGCCTTTCTGGGCCAGGCCGGTAGCGATGGCCGCGCTCGAAGTGGTCTTGCCAACGCCCCCTTTACCCGATGTAACAACAATAATGCGTGCCATGAAATGGATTCCTTGTCAAAAGGGCTTAATTTAAAGGTTGTATGGTTAAAGCGTTATCCAACAGGCTGAGTCGTACGGCCTGCCCGACGTAATCGGACGGGATTTGGTCGCTCAACCAGTACTGCCCTGCGATAGAGACTAGCTCAGCCGCCAGGTGGGTGCAAAAAATCTGACATTGCGTGTCGCCTGACGCGCCTGCCAGTGCGCGACCGCGCATCATGCCGTAGACATGAATATTGCCGTCGGCAATCAGTTCGGCGCCGGCGCTGACGCTGCTGGTCACGATAAGATCGCTGTTGCGGGCGTAAATCTGTTGGCCGGAACGGACAGGCGTACTGATGATGCGCGTTTTGGCGGGGGCGTTATCCGCCACCACGGGCGCTGGCGCAGGCTCCGGCGCCGCCATTTTCTGGCCTTTGCCTTCGCTCAGCAGCGGCAGCCCGGCGCGGGCTATCGCGCGCTTTTGACGCTCATCTCTGCAACCGCTGATACCCACAACGCGCAGACCTGCCGCCGCGACAGCCTGTTGAAGTTCTTTCCAGTTCGCATCGCCTTCCAGCGTTGCGACGTTGATAACAACAGGAGCGTTTTTCAGAAAAGCGGGCGCTTGCTCAACTTTTTCCTGTAACGCCTGGCGTATTACCTCGGGCTGCGAATTATGCAAATGAACAACCGATAGGGTAAAACTGCTGCCTTTTAGCTCAATTGGCGATTGTGACATCTATCCTGACTCAGTCTCAGCAACTTTAAATCCCCGGAATACCACTCGGGGTGCGATATTCCGATGTACTATAAGCATGTTATAGTCAGAGTTATATCCAGGCAAGACGCTCCCTCAATTAAATAGAGTTAAAAAAATGCTTTGTGTGATCTATAGAAGCCCGAAACGCGATCAAACTTATCTTTATGTCGAAAAAAAAGACGATTTCTCTCGTGTGCCGGAAGAGCTGATGAAAAGTTTCGGCGTGCCGCAATTCGCCATGATGCTGTCGCTCGATGAGCGCAAGAAATTGGCCTCGGCGGATATCGAAAAGGTGAAGCAGGCGTTGAAAGACGAAGGCTATTATCTGCAGTTCCCGCCGCCGGTTGAAAACCTGCTTAATCAGCATCTGGCGGGCGATAAGGCCTGAGACAGTCGCCACGGCCAGGGGAGGCGCGATGACACGTTCGGCGAGAAAGACCGTATTGGCCGCCTGGTTGGCGCTGGGCGGAGTGCTGATGCCCGGCGCATCGCAGGCGGCGCAGGAGACGACGCTGGCGGCGAGCGGCCGCGATCCGGCGCAGTTCCCGGCGTATGTCGATCAACTTAAGCGCCGGGCGCGGGAACAGGGCATCAGTCAGGCGACTCTTGATCGCGCGTTTGCGCAAATCCACTTCGTCGATCGAGTGATCAAGGCCGATCGCAATCAGCCGGAGCAGAAGATCACCCTGGACGATTACCTGCGGCGGGTGATGTCGCCCGCCAAGGTGCGCCAGGGGCGAGAACGGTATCGGCAGCGCCATGCGCAATGGTTGCGGGCCAGCGAGCGCTATCGGGTGCCAGGGCGTTATATCATCGCGCTGTGGGGGATGGAGAGCGCCTACGGCAAGATTCAGGGGCGGGAAGACGTGGTGTCTGCGCTGGCGACCTTGGCGTTTGAAGGGCGCCGTGAAGCTTTTTTCAGCCAGGAACTGATGGCGGCGCTGCAGATAGTCGAGCAGGGGCACGTCGGCGATACGCCGCTGAAAGGCTCCTGGGCCGGCGCGATGGGGCAATGCCAGTTTATGCCGAGCTCCTTCTTGCGCTACGCGGCGGATGGCGACGGCGACGGGCGCATCGATATCTGGAACAACATTGACGACGTTTTCGCGTCTACAGCCAGCTATCTGTCCAAAGAGGGCTGGCAGCCCGGCATCGGTTGGGGGCGCGAGGTCAAACTGCCCGCCGGCTTCAATCCGACCGAACTGGGCCTGAAAGACGCGCAGGCGCGCAGCGTCAACGACTGGCAGAAACGCGGCGTGCGCCGTGCGGATGGCAGTGCGTTGCCGCATGCCGTGCAGCGCGGTTGGATTATCGCGCCGGATGATCTGCAGGGGCGGACGTTCCTGGTCTATGATAATTTCCGCACCCTCATGCACTGGAATCGCTCTTACTATTTCGCCCTCGCCGTGGGTATGATGGCAGACGCGATCGGGCATTGATCCGGCACACCAATAATCGGCTTGGCGCGCCAAGCCTCTACAGTTTGGGAGAAGCGGTATGTATCAACATAGAGACTGGCAGGGTTCGCTGCTCGATTTCCCGGTGAACAAGGTGGTCTGCGTCGGCAGCAACTACGCCGATCACATCAAGGAAATGGGCAGCGCGGCGTCCGTCGAACCGGTGGTGTTTATCAAACCGGAAACGGCGTTGTGCGATATTCGCCAGCCGGTGGCCATCCCCAAAGAGTTCGGTGCGGTGCATCATGAAGTGGAGCTGGCGGTATTGATCGGCACACCGTTGAAACAGGCCAACGAAGATCGCGTTGCGCGGGCGATCGCCGGTTATGGCGTGGCGCTCGATCTGACGCTGCGCGATCTGCAAGCGGGCTTTAAAAAGGCCGGCCAGCCGTGGGAAAAGGCCAAGGCCTTCGACGGTTCCTGCCCGATGTCGGGATTTATCCCGGTGGCGGAATTCTGCGATCCGCAAAACGCCGAGCTGTCGTTGACCGTCAACGATCAATTGCGCCAGCAGGGCAATACGCGCGACATGATCACGCCAATCCTGCCGCTTATCAGCTACATGAGCCGCTTCTTCACGCTGCGCGCCGGCGACATCATCCTGACCGGCACGCCGCAGGGCGTGGGCCCGATGGCCTCCGGCGACATGTTGAAAATCAGCCTGAACGGCAAAACGCTCAGCACCCGGGTGATCTGACCTCTCTTCGCCGCCGGCATCGTCGGCGGCAAAGCTTGCATCTTGCGGCTAATATGTCTATATAGTCCCCCCTCGAACCTGTGCGCAGGTGACTTATCCATTTACCGAAACCGGACGCTAACATGTCACAACTCGCTTTTTGGCAACAGAAAACGCTGGCGGAAATGTCAGAACAAGAGTGGGAATCGCTGTGCGACGGGTGCGGGCAATGCTGTTTGAATAAGCTGATCGACGAAGATACCGACGAGATTTATTTTACCAACGTAGCCTGCAACCAGCTCAACATCAAATCCTGCCAATGCCGTAACTATGAGCGGCGCTTCGAGCTGGAAGAAGACTGCATCAAACTGACGCGCGAGAACCTCACTACCTTCGATTGGCTGCCGCCGACCTGCGCCTATCGCCTGATCGGCGAAGGCAAGCCGCTGTTTCCCTGGCACCCGCTGATCAGCGGCTCCAAAGCGGCGATGCACGGCGAGCGCATCACGGTGCGGCATATTGCGGTGCGCGAGAGCGAAGTGGTGGACTGGCAGGATCATATCCTCAACAAGCCGGACTGGGCCAGATAACGCGGATGCCTTGACAGATGTTGCTCGGCAACACGAGTTTTAATGCCAGAGGGCGGCGTGTTAAGACATCCCGCCCTCTTGGCTATTGAGCTCACGCGCATGAGACTCTTGCTTCACGCTTTTTTGTCGCGGCGATGCCAGTTAGCCAGATTTTTCAGCGGCTGCTTCACATACGGGCTGGCCTTGATCAGGCTGAACAGCAGTTTATTCACCGCCGTACCCACTTTGTCCATTGGCCGGTCGACATCGAGAAACAGCACAGCGCGCAGCTCGTCGGTATCATTGCGAACTTCGTGTTCGTAGGAATCATCAAACAAAATCACCTTGCCTTCATCCCAGTGCAGAATTTGGTCGTCAACGCGGATCCAGAGCTTGTCCCGATCCTTTGGCACGATCAATCCCAGATGCGCACGCACGACGGCTCGAGTCGGGCCTTTGTGAGGCACGATGTGATAGTGCGGTTTAAGAATCGAAAACATGGCGGTGCGCATGCCGGGGATCTCGCTGACCGCCTCTGCTGTGCGCGGGCAGATGGCGCAGTTTTCATCAACCCGTTGCCCGTAGACAAACAGCCCGAAGGTTTTCCAGTTATCGCCTTTAGAGATGCGTTTCTGATCCGGTGATATTTGGTGGAACGCTGGGATATCCTCCGGGTGCTCCAGTAACCGATCCAACTCCTCGCGAATGGCCGGCCAACGGGCTTCCAGCGCCGTCACCCAATGGAATTCATGATTGCCGATCCGCGGCGTGGTGGAGATGAGCGAATGGCGAGTCTGAAATTCGCCGTTCCAGCGCAGGAATTTTTTCCCGGCTTTGAGCAGCATGCGCCGCAGGAAGGGGCGCTGAGACGAAGGGGGCAATGTGGTATCCGGCATAGTATCGTGTCCTTGATGTCATATGATGTGCTGTAGTCAGCCAAAACCTGGCTCACAGGAAGAAAGGGTGAAAGTCAACACGTCATTTAGCATAGGGAAAGCATCGCGAACGATTTTAATCTTTAGTGCGCGAATGGCGTTGATGCTTGCTGCCGGATAGAGGCAAATTCCAACAATTTATTTAAGGATGGTAAGGGTTTGTGCGGGGGAGGAGGGGGAAAAAAGCCCCTGCAAAGATGAGGGGCAAGACACACAACAACACCAGGGAAATCGGTAGTACTCACTTTGCCGATACTATAAGGATTTTATGGGTAAACTTCACCAAAATATTGTGCTCTGAATGTGACAAAGGTGCAGTCGTTCATAAGTAACGGTAATTTATTGATGCTCGAAGGCTGAAAGGAATGAGCCTGAGCGGCCAGTTTTTAGTCGCCGATATCGCAGAAGTTTAATGTTATGTAAATTACGCGCTTAATTGTGCCGGGATGCTTCTTTTTAAACGATAAGTTGGGTAATTTGGCCGCTCTCCCGCAAGTTCGAGAGTATAACAATGAAAATGATCCGCCTGTTTGCCGTAGCTGGAGCGCTGATCGTGCTCGTTTACTTCCTTACACATACCTGAGGTGGCTTTATCTCGGAATGTGGCAGCAATACCTAAAAAAACGGCGCCTTCCGGCGCCGTTTTTTGTTTGTTTGCCGATCAGCGGCCGAACAGGTCGCGGCGGCGTGGGCGAACAAACTGCGCGATCAGCACAATCAGCGCCACCAGCAGATAGGCGCCGAAGATGCCGACCAACCATTGCGGCATTTCCAACGTCAGGAATTGCCATTGACGCACGGAGCAGTCACCGGAAGCGTGGAACACCGCCGGCAGCCATTTGTCCAGCGGCAGCCAGGACGGGAAGCTGACGAAGAAATCGCAGGTATTGAATGGCGAAGGATGCAACTGGATCATGGTGTGCTTCCACGCCAGCTGTACGCCTTCCCAGGCGCTGTAGATCCACAGCAAGATCGCCGCGTAGCGCAGCGGAGTTTTCGGCGCGATGGCGCCCACCAGCGAGGCGCCGAGGATGCCGAACAGCGCGCAACGCTCGTAAATGCACATCACGCACGGCTGCAGCAGCATAACGTGCTGGAAATAGAGCGCGACCAGTTCCAACACCAACGCTGTCAAGGCCATCAGCAGCCAGGCGCCGCGTCCTTGTGAACAGCGGTTAAAGAATTGCAACATATCTAGATTCTTCCATGCAGTAAGCAATTGAACCGGCAGTGTAAACCAATTCCTCTTCGCTGCCAGCCACCTGGGCCGGATTCAGCGTAAAAATAGTCGGTTCACCCTGCCGGCGCCGTCTCAGTGGCCGACGGCGTCGATGGACGGCAGCGTCAGCCAATGCCACTGCGTCAACAACTCGGTCGCCGGTTCCAAGGTGAACTGGACGCACAGCAGGCCAACTACCGTCAGCACCACCGTATAAGGCAGGGCCATCCATACCATGCGGCCATACGACAAACGCACCAGCGGCGCCAATGCCGACGTCAGCAGGAACAGAAACGCCGCCTGTCCGTTAGGGGTGGCGACCGATGGCAGGTTGGTACCGGTATTGATGGCGACCGCCAGCAGCTCGAACTGCTTCAGCCCGATCGCGCCGGTTTCCAGCGCGGTGCGCGCCTCGTTGATGTAAACCGTGCCGACGAAGACGTTGTCGGAAACCGACGACAGCAGGCCGTTGAACAGGTAGAACAGCGAAAGCTGAGAGGCGGGCTCGGCGCGCAGCACAAACTGGATCACCGGGCTGAACAGGTGCTGCTCGATGATGACCGCGACCACGGTGAAAAACACCGTCAGCAGCGCGGTGAACGGCAGCGCTTCCTGGAACGCTTTGCCGATGGCGTGCTCGTCGTTCACGCCGCACAGGGAGGTGGCGAGGACGATCACCGACAGGCCAATCAGCCCCACTTCAGCCAGGTGGAAGGCCAGCGCCAGCACCAGCCAAACGCCGATCAGCGCCTGCATCACCAGTTTGAGCCGTTCTTGTTTGCTACGGCCCGCAGTGGCCTTGCGGTCATACTCTTTCAGCACGTCGCGCACCGCTTCCGGTAGCTGCGCGCCGTAGCCAAACAGGTGAAAACGTTCTACCAGCCAACACACCAGCAGGCCGCACACCAACACCGGCAGCGTGACCGGCGCCATACGCAGGAAGAAATCGATAAAACCCCAGCCCGCGTTTTTGGCGATGATCAGGTTTTGCGGCTCGCCCACCATGGTCATGACCCCGCCGAGCGCGGTGCCGACGCCGGCGTGCATCAGCAGGCTGCGCAGAAAGGCGCGGAATTGCTCCAGCGTCTGTTTGCGCTCTTCGCCGGTAAAATCGCTGTCATCGCCAATGTCGCCGTCAGGGCGGTTTGACGTCACGTTGTGATAGATGGAATAGAAGCCGGTGGCCACGCTGATCACTACCGCCACGACCGTCAGCGCGTCGAGGAAGGCGGAAAGGAAGGCGGCGGCCAGGCAGAACGCCAGCGACAGCAGGGTTTTCGAACGGATGTTGAGCAGCAGCTTGGTGAACACAAACAGCAGCAGCTGCTTCATAAAGTAGATGCCGGCCACCATAAAGATCAGCAGCAGCAACACGTCCAGATTATGTTCGATTTCCTGCGAAACCTGCACCGGGCTGGTCATGCCGATGGCCACGGCCTCGAGCGCCAGCAGGCCGCCCGGCAGCAGCGGGTAGCATTTCAGCGCCATCGCGAGGGTAAAGATGAACTCGGCCACCAGCAGCCAACCCGCGATAAACGGGCTGGCGAAAAAGAACACCAGGGGGTTGATCGCCAGAAAAATGAGAATGGTCAGTTTGTACCAGTCGGGAGATTGCCCCAGAAAATTTTTGAGCAGGGCGCTACGCAGGGTTGTTTCCATTGTGCTCTATGCATCCTTCAATCAGTCGTAGCACGTACCCTAACAATGCGGTGGGGGCGTGCGCAACCTGAGCTTGTTTTACCATGGGAAAACTCCTCCGACCGGTATTTTTGCTCGTTTTTTGCCACGTTATGCACACTTTCGTTTATTGTTTTTCGCTCACGCTATGTCATGTCAGCACGATCTGGTATGATGAGCTGATTACTTTTACTGATTTTATCGTCGCAACGGAACGTCAAACACATGGTCATAAAGGCGCAGAGTCCTGCCGGTTTCGCGGAAGAGTACATTATTGAGAGTATTTGGAATAATCGCTTCCCCCCTGGCTCTATTTTGCCCGCGGAGCGTGAGCTTTCGGAGTTGATTGGCGTCACGCGCACCACGTTACGTGAAGTGTTGCAACGTCTGGCCCGCGATGGCTGGTTGACCATTCAGCATGGCAAACCGACCAAAGTGAACAATTTTTGGGAAACGTCCGGCCTCAATATCCTTGAGACGGTGGCTCGTCTCGATCACAAAAGCGTCCCTCAGCTGATCGATAACCTGCTGTCCGTGCGCACCAATATCGCGTCGATCTTTATTCGCGCCGCGGTGCGCAATCATCCGGAGCAGGCCCAGGAAGTGTTGGCGAAGGCCGCCGAGGTTGAAGATCAGGCGGACGCTTTCAATCTGCTCGATTACGAGATCTTCCGCGGTCTGGCGTTCGCTTCCGGCAATCCGATCTACGGCCTGATCTTCAACGGTCTGAAAGGGCTGTACACCCGCGTGGGCCGTTACTACTTCTCCAACCCGGAAGCGCGCAAGCTGGCGCTGACCTTCTACAGCAAGCTGTCCACGCTGTGCCATGAGAAGCTGTACGACCAGGTGATGGACACCGTGCGCAACTACGGTAAGGACAGCGGGGCGATTTGGCAGAGCATGCAGGGCACCATGCCGAGCGATCTGACCGAAGCGCGCCGTTAATCGCGAGTCAATGAAAAAGAAAGGGCGCCATTTTGGCGCCCTTTGTCGTTGCGGCGGTTACAGCGGCGTAGGCCGCGGCGGGCAGCGATCGAGCAACTCTACACTGCCGTCTTCATTTTGCTGCTCGAGGATCACGTCGAAGCCCCACAGGCGATGCAGGTGCTTCAACACGTCGCGGCGGCTCTTATCCAGTGGCGCGCGTTCCTGCGGGATGTAACGCAATGTCAGCGAGCGGTCACCGCGCAGATCCACGTTCCAGATCTGAATGTTCGGCTCATGGTTGCTCAGGTTGTATTGCGCCGACAGCTCCTGGCGGATCGCCCGGTAACCGGCTTCGTTATGGATCGCGGCAATCTCCAGATAGTTGTTGCGATCGTCGTCCAGCACGGTGAACAACCGGAAATCACGCATCACTTTGGGTGACAGGAACTGGCTGATAAAGCTCTCGTCCTTGAAGTCGCGCATGGCGAAGTGCAATGTCTCCAGCCAGTCTTTTCCGGCGATGTCCGGGAACCAGTAGCGGTCTTCTTCGGTCGGCGATTGGCAGATGCGCTTGATGTCCTGGAACATGGCGAAGCCCAGCGCATAAGGGTTGATGCCGTTATAGTACGGGCTGTTGTACGGCGGCTGATACACCACGTTGGTGTGGCTGTGCAAAAACTCCAGCATAAACCGCTCTGTCACTCGGCCCTCGTCGTACAGATGGTTGAGGATGGTGTAATGCCAGAAGGTGGCCCAACCCTCGTTCATCACCTGAGTCTGCTTTTGCGGGTAGAAATACTGGCTGACTTTGCGCACGATGCGCAACACCTCACGCTGCCAGGGTTCCAACAGCGGTGCATTCTTTTCGATAAAATAGAGGATATTTTCCTGCGGTTCGCTCGGATACCGGCGCGCCTGCTCCGGCGACTCTTCACGTTCGACGCGTGGCAAGGTCTTCCATAACGTATTCACCTGGCTTTGCAGATACTCTTCGCGGCTTTTCTGGCGCGCTTTCTCTTCCACCAGGGAGATTTTCTGCGGGCGCTTGTACCTGTCGACCCCATAGTTCATCAGCGCGTGGCAGGAGTCCAGCAGTCGCTCCACTTCATCGACGCCGTAGCGCTCTTCGCATTGGCTGATGTAGTGGCGGGCGAACAGCAGATAATCGACGATGGAGCTGGCGTCGGTCCAGCTGCGGAACAGATAGTTATTCTTGAAGAACGAGTTGTGGCCATAGCAGGCGTGCGCCATCACCAGCGCCTGCATGGTGATGGTGTTTTCCTCCATCAGGTAGGCGATGCAGGGATTGGAGTTGATGACGATTTCATACGCCAGCCCTTGCTGGCCCTGTTTGTAGCGCTGTTCGGTTTCGATGAACTTCTTGCCGAAGGACCAATGGGTATAGTTGATCGGCATGCCGACGCTCGAATAGGCGTCCATCATCTGCTCGGAGGTGATCACCTCGATCTGATGGGGGTAAGTGTCGAGTCGGTAATGCTTGGCGACGCGGTCAATCTGCTCCAAATACACCTGCAGCAGTTCGAACGTCCAGTCCGGTCCATCGCTCAGACGTTTATCATCCTTAACCTTTTCATGTGTTGAAGTAGTCATCAGCGCACCCTCATTATTCACGGGTCTTGCTCAAACGACAGACCCTGTAACAAGCATAGTTCAAGTCATAATTAACCATTGCAAATCAGTGAAATAAAAATGCCGGTACGCAAAGGAGCGAACGGCGGTCGATCCGGCGCCCGTCCCGGCAGAAGGCGGCGCGGCACCGCATTCCCTCTTCGAGTATAACCCTGCGGCAGGGGGGCGCAACACAATGCCTGTTGCACGACAAGGATTGAAAATTGTTATGTTATATTGTAACTTTTAATTTTCATGGTAACGGACAAGGAGCGCATTTTGGCGAGGCATTTTGGCAAACTGGCGGTGGCGCTGGCCGCGCTGTTTATCAGCGGGCAGGCGTGCGCCCATGGGCATCATTCACACGGCAAGCCGCTGACGGAGGTGGAAAAAAAGGCGGAGGCGGGTGTATTCGACGATAAGGACGTCAAAGATCGCAACCTGGCGGATTGGGAGGGGGTGTGGCAATCCGTGTATCCCTATCTGCTCAATGGGGATCTTGACCCGGTGTTCAAGAAGAAAGCGGCACAGGACAAGCGCAAGACCTTCGCCGAAGTGAAGGCGTATTACCGCAAAGGGTACGCCACCGATGTAGATACCATCGGCATTGAAAACGGCGTCATGGAATTTCACCGCGGTGACCAATCCAGCGCCTGTCAGTATAAGTACGCCGGGCATAAGATCCTGACGTATGTTTCCGGTAAAAAGGGCGTGCGTTATCTGTTTGAATGCCAGGATGCCGGCAGCCTGGCGCCGAAATTCGTGCAGTTCAGCGATCACATTATCGGCCCGCGCAAATCGGCGCATTTCCATATCTTTATGGGCAACACGTCGCAGGAAGCGTTGCTGAAAGAGATGGATAACTGGCCGACTTACTACCCATTCCAACTGCAAACCAAAGAAGTCGTGGATGAGATGCTGCATCATTGATGCTGCTCGCTCCCGCAACCACAATCCCGCCTGTGTGGGCTTGTGCTCAGTCAAACGGTCTGATTTGCAGGTAATCGTCCGTCACTTCCATTTCAAATAGCGTTTTATCTGCCAACAAGGTCGCACGCATTCGTTCCCGGGCTTGCCGGTAGCGTTCATCCAATTGAATATCACCGGCGCTTTCCCATGCGACTCGGCTTGGCCATTGCGCATAGCCGATAAACTGCCCGCCCATATCCCGATGCAGGCGCGAGCCGAGGCTGCCGCGCTGCAGATAGATGCCTTGGGTCAACGCTAGCCAAGCCTGGCGAAAGGCGTGTTCGTGTCCGGGTTTGACTGAAAACTGGTAAATGGCGATGAACATAAGGCGTTCTCCACAATAGCGATAGTGTGAACTTTAGGCGCTGCTTCTGGCTTTAACGTTCATATCGTGCTACAGCGTTCAACATAAGCGGGCGGGCTAAGGGCTCGGGTGTTTTATTCCAGTAGTGAAAGCAAGGTTAACGGCAGCTGAAATTTTGCGCGATTTTTCTGCTGCGGAGGGAGGAGGCTCTCTTTGTTTGTTATGTTGGTATTTTTTATTTTATTGGGTTTTTATTCTGTTTAATTGTTGGCTGGTATTTTTATATTCTGTTAAATCAATGTTACTTATCACGCCTTTTTTGAGTGCTATCATTGATAGCGTTGATGTCAATTCAGTGGCGGTATGACGCCATAATCCCCTCTAAACCGCATCTTATCGCTATTTGCAGACGGCTATTGCAAATGCATGGCTCATCGACGATAAATTAATTGTGAATATTGTCACGTTTGATGACGAAGTTGTTGGACGGATTTTTTCACTGAGTTAATTTCCTGTGAGCAGAAGATTATGCTTTGTGAAGCCTTGAGCTGGAGTCAGCGATGCGAGTGGTAATTTTAGGTAGTGGAGTGGTGGGCGTAGCCAGTGCCTGGTATTTGGCGAAGGCGGGGCATGAGGTGACGGTGATCGATCGTCAGCCAGGCCCCGCACTGGAAACCAGCGCGGCGAACGCCGGGCAGATTTCACCGGGTTATGCCGCACCTTGGGCGGCACCGGGCGTGCCGCTGAAGGCCATCAAGTGGATGTTCCAGCGCCATGCGCCGTTGGCCATCCGCCTCGACGGCAGCAGCTTCCAACTGAGCTGGATGTGGCAGATGTTGAAGAACTGCAACACCGAACACTACATGACCAACAAAGGCCGCATGGTGCGTCTGGCGGAATACAGCCGCGATTGTATCAAGGCGCTGCGTCAGGAAACCGGCATCCAGTACGAAGGTCGCCAGGGCGGCACGCTGCAGCTGTTCCGCACTCAACAACAGTTCGAAAACGCCGCGAAAGACATTGCGGTATTGGAAGATGCCGGCGTGCCTTACAGATTGCTGGAAGCCGGCCAACTCGGCAGCGTCGAGCCGGCGCTAGCGCAGGTGGCGCACAAGCTGACCGGCGGCCTGCAGTTGCCGAACGACGAAACCGGCGATTGCCAGCTGTTTACGCAACAGTTGGCGAAGATGGCAGAGCAGGCGGGCGTCACTTTCCTGTTCAACCGCAGCGTCGATCGTCTGCTGGTGGAGGGCGACAAGATCGCCGGCGTGCAGTGCGGCGAGGAAGTGTTCAAGGCCGACAGCTATGTGGTGGCGTTCGGCTCGTACTCCACGGCGCTGCTGCGCGGCCTGGTGTCCATTCCGGTTTACCCGCTGAAGGGCTATTCGTTGACCATTCCTATCACCGACGAAGCGGCGGCGCCGTTCTCTACGGTATTGGATGAGACGTATAAAATCGCCATCACACGCTTCGACCAGCGCATTCGCGTTGGCGGCATGGCGGAGATCGTCGGTTTCAATACGCAGCTGGAGCAAAAACGGCGCGAAACGCTGGAAATGGTGGTGCGCGACCTCTACCCGAACGGCGGCCGAGTGGAAGAGGCGACGTTCTGGACCGGCCTGCGGCCGATGACGCCGGACGGCACGCCAATTGTCGGCCGCACCTCGCTGAAGAACCTGTATCTCAATACCGGGCATGGCACGTTGGGCTGGACGATGGCCTGTGGCTCCGGGCAGTTGTTGTCCGATCTGATGTCCGGCATTACGCCGGCGATCCCTTCCGATGACCTGGCGGTGGCGCGTTACAGCGCCGGGTTTCGTCAGCAACACGCGGTTCCGCTGAACGACGTGCATCCCGCACGTTAATCGTCGACGCTGTCATAGACTTTCCCGGCCACGCGCAGGCGCGCGTGGCCGCCGTACGCTGCCCCAAGGAGAAGCGATGCCCCGTCCCATAACCGCCACGATGCATCTCGGCGCGATTGAAAATAACTTGCAGGTGGTGCGCCGTTTCGCCCCCGGCGCCAAAGTCTGGGCGGTGGTCAAGGCTAACGCCTATGGCCACGGCATCAAACACGTTTGGCGCAGCATGGCGCAAACCGACGGCTTCGCCATGCTGGATCTGACCGAAGCGGTGCTGCTGCGCGAGTCGGGTTGGCAAGGGCCTATCCTGTTGTTGGAAGGCTTCTTCCAGCCGCAGGATCTGGCGTTGCTCGACCGTTATCGCCTGACGACGGCGGTGCACAGCGACTGGCAGCTGGCGGCGATCGCCGACGCCACGCTGAACGCGCCGCTCAATGTCTATCTGAAAGTGAACAGTGGCATGAATCGGCTGGGGTTCGCACCCGAGCGGCTGCATGAGGTGTGGCGCAGGGCGCAGGCGGTAGCCAACATTGCCGAGCTTACGCTGATGAGCCACTTCGCCACCGCCGACGGCCCTGAAGGCGTGACCCGGCAAATGGCTACCATCGAGGCGGCGGCTACCGATATACCGCTGCCGCGCTGCCTGGCCAACTCGGCCGCCACGCTGTGGCACCCTTCGACCCACGGCAGCTGGGTCCGTCCTGGGATCGTTCTCTATGGCGCTTCGCCGAGCGGTTGCTGGAATGACGTTGCGGCGACGGGGCTGCAGCCGGCGATGACGCTGAGCAGTGAAATCATCGGCATTCAGCAGCTGAAGTCTGGCGATCGTGTGGGTTACGGTGGCCGTTACAGCGCCGCAGGCGCACAGCGTATCGGTGTGGTGGCCTGCGGTTACGCCGACGGCTATCCGCGTCATGCGCCGACCGGTACGCCGGTATGGGTTGACGGCGTGCTGACGCGCACCCTGGGAACGGTATCGATGGATATGCTGGCGGTGGATCTGACACCCTGTCCGCAAGTCGAACTGGGCGCCGAAGTGGAGCTGTGGGGGAAACGTCTGCCGGTGGATGAGGTGGCCACGGCGGCAGGGACGTTAGGCTATGAGCTGCTGTCGGCTTTAGCGGCGCGAGTGCCGGTCGCCACCGAAGCCTGAGCCGGGGCTCAGGCGACTTTTCTGATCTGCCCTTTAATCTGCTTGCTGAGCCGCCGCGCGTGCAGCGCCAGCAGGCAGCCCGCCAGCATCACCAGCGCCAGCGACAGCTTGGGTTGCAGCGGCAACGCCATCGCCACCAGACCCAGCGCGGCGCCGCCCGCCATCTGCACGAAACCGACCAGCGCGGACGCGACGCCGGCCTCATTGGAGTAGGGTTCCAACGCGTAGCTGGTGGCCGGGCCCATCACGAATGCCAATCCGGCGCAGGCGCTGGCGACTGGCAGCATATACGCCAGCCAGTGCGCTTGCGCCGTCGCGGGCAGCAGCATGACGCCCAGCAGCAGACCCAGACAGCCCAGCCCCATCAAAATGCCGCCGGTCGCCAGACAAACCGGGCGGCCGACCTTGTGGATGATGCGGTTGGCGAAGAAGCTGACCAGCATGATCCAGAAACCGTTGGCGCCGAACACCAGCGAGAATTGCAGCGGTGTCAGGCCAGCGGTGCCCATCAGCACGTTCGGTGCCAGAGAAACGTAGGTCAGCGCCATGCCCATCGCCCCGGAGTTCACCACCGCAAAGGAGAGAAAACGCCGTTCGCTGAGGATGCGCGCGTATTGACGCACCGGCAACCCCTTGACCGGCACGGTGTCGGCAGGGCGAGTTTCCGGCAGGCGCAGCGCGATGAGCGCCAACACCAGCAGCGCGTAGCCGACCAGGAACCAGAAGGGAGCGCGCCAGCCGAAGGCTTCGGCGAGCAGGCCGCCGAGCAGCGGCGCCAGCGCCGGGATGATGTTCAGCGTGCCGTTAAGAAAGCCGAAAGCGCGGGCGGCGTCGTCGCCATTCAGGCGATCGCGCACGCCGCTGAAGGCGACGACGGCGGTGCAGCAAACCGCCACCCCTTGCAGCAGACGCGAAGCGATGAAAATCGTCGGGCTGGTGGCCAGCGCCGCCATCGCGGCGCCGATCATGTAGAGGATAATGCCGGCCAGCGCCACCGGTTTGCGGCCATAGTTGTCCACCAGTGGGCCGGCAATGACCTGGCCGAGGCCAAGCACCAGAATAAATAGCGATATGGTGGATTGGATCAGCGCTTCGCTGCTGCCCAGACCGACGGCAATAGCGGGAATAGTCGGCAGATAAAGATCGATGCCTAATGGACCGAGCAGCACCAGGCTGAGAAGCATAAACAGAAACTTTTGCATAACAGGAAAGGCACGTCCGAGTGACAAAGAGGGCTAGAGTAGAGACTCTGGCGGCAAATGAAAAGGGGCAAAGCGGGTCAGCGCTGCGCCCCCTGGCGGTAATAGAGCGCCGAGACGGTATCGGCCACATAACGGGCCTGGTGGCGAGCATCATCCAGCGCCCGATGCGGCATACCTTCGAACGGGCGGGCCTTTTTCGGGTTAAAGCCGTGCAGTTCCGCCAACGTGATCACCGTGCGCACGTCCTGGGTATCCCAGAATTTCCACGGGCAGGGCATTTCCAGCTGCTGGAAGGCGTGTTCGAGGATCGCGCAGTCGAACTCTTTGCCGTTGCCCCAGACTTTCACCGTGTCGGTGCTGTTCATATGGATGAAGCGGCTAAGGCTGCTCAGCACGCGCTTCAGGCTCTCGGTGCCGCCGAAGGCCTGCTTGCGCGCTTCATCGGACTGTTTCGCCCACCAGGCGACCGTGTCAAGGCTGATGGTTCGGCCCGGTTGGTCTTTCTGGCTGCTGACGGCGGCTTCGAATTCGGCGCCTAGTTCCCCGGTTCGGGGATCGAAAAACACCGCCGCAACCACCAGAATGACGGCGCTGGGTTTTATATCCAGGGTTTCAATGTCTAACATCAGATGGTGCATCGGCGTTTCCGGTGGTGGGCGTGGTGGCTTAATGTTACTACAGAACGTGTGCCGATGCGGCCGGTGCGCACATGAAATCCTTTTAAAGCGCCTCGTTCAGGTTATGATGCTCGTGATACTCTTGTCAGGTTGGTCGCTATCGGTGAGAACGCTTATCTTTATTCTGTGCATGGCCGGCTACTTGCTGTTGCTGGGCTACCTTAGCATGTTCGTCACGGACAAGATCTGTGAGAAGGCGGGTAACTACACCAAAATATGCCGTGTCGTAGACATTTCCGAACCTCATATTCCCAAATAGCCCCAGTTTATCCCAGATAGTCGGTGGTAATCAGCGGCGTCAGGATGGCCGCCAGCGCGGTGAGCGCCCCCCATTGCCGCCAGCCCAGCCGCGCCAGCCAGTCATGCCGCTGCGGCGGCGTGGCCAGTTGCCCGACGGCCACGGCGCCGGTCAGCAGCAGCGTCAGAATCAGCAGCACCAGGCAACGGCTCACCAGCGTGAACTCAACATGCAGCACATTGGCGTAATACAGGCGCATCAGAATAAAATAGCTCAGCAAGATCCAGGCGAAAACGACGTTCTTCTTGAGCACCTGCTGCAGCATCAACGCGAGAAACAGGCTGTGAAACAGCGACAACAGCGGAGCCTCGATCGGGTGCCGAACGCAGACGTTGTAGACCGCCATATAAATATTGAAAACCAGCAGGATATAGATCACATAAATGTACCAGCCGTAGATGACCTTGAGCTTTTTCGGGTTCGGCGGCAGGGAGAGTGCGTCCGGTTTCATTAATGCCTCCTGATGATGCCATGTAAACGCTGTGGTTGAAGACGGCGCGGCGACATCGTAATTTAAAATCCACAGGGTATATATCACCCGAGCGCTAAATGACAATTAAACGCGGGATCGGCTTTATTTCCGCGTTGGCCTGGAACTCTTTAGCGCCCGCGGGGTCGATTGGCGTACGAATGCCTGGCGGTTTTTGCACTATGATGATAGATATAATTTATTGATATGAAAGATTATAAAAACACTTCGGGCACAAAAATCCTGCTGCTGTTCAGCCTGGCGTTTTATACGCTGTTGCCACCGTTGCTGACAGCGGCCGTGTTCAACCGTTTCAATCTTAATCCGTTCGCGATCGTCAAATTTTTTCACTTCAACCCGTTTTTGGCCGATCGGGGCATACCCGGTTATCAGACTTTCTTCTACTTGCTGATGCTGTGGTTGGGGTTGAATGCTTTGCTCTGGCTGCTGGTGTGGGGGGCGGGGCGATTGTATCAGCGCTGGCGATCGCCGCGCGGCTGATAGTTTCCCAAAGGGGAAAAGTTGCGTAGGGAAATGACTTTACATTCAATAATGAGACGTATTATCATTTGATTCACCGGTGAGGGGAAAAGGGTTGTCTCCTTCTGTGCCCCCCGATCCGGCACGACATTGCTCACATTGCTTCCAATTTTCATGCCAGCCTTGCGCTGGCACTTTTTTATCCCACGCCAAAAACCATGACGCCGGTGGTCAGCCTCTTTTCATTAACATGACTGTTTAAAAGCCACCGCGCGACATTGGGGCGTTAGAACAGCGAAAACAGCAACACCACCGGCAGGCTCAACGGCCAGGTTAACCCGATGGTCAGTGCGCTGATGCAGCGAATTTTGACGGTGTCCCGGCTAACCAGGTAGGTGAAAACCATAGAAACTAACAGACCAATAAAATAACAGTATTGCGTTGCAACCCACAGCGGCGACATGAAACCCGATCCCAGTTGTATTTTTACGCGCGAATTCTAGGAGCTTGGCCGGGGATAATCAATGACCAAAGGCCCTTTATTCAAACCTTTATCCATAAGTATGCATAATTTATTTCTATAAAGAACGTAGGGTTATTAGCGGCTTTGCGTTTATTGCCAAAAGAAATCAACAGCATAGTTACCGGTAACATTTTGCGTCAGGCAAGTCTTCCTTCTGGGGTGAACTCCGCTGAGCAGTAAAAGAGTCGGTGAAGGGGGGAAACGCGGTGGGGTTATGACTCATAAAAACTAATGATGTATTTGCGGACAGCAAGTCTAAGGTGAGGTGGCGTCGGGTTTTGACGGTACGTGAACCCTTCAGGTGCCGGTTTTAGCGCATCAGTCGCGATGCGCCGCTTGCCCGCCTGGGAGGGGGATGGTTGTCGTTACGGGGTTAATGAATGTTAAGACCGTAGACGAACAGCCACGAAAACAGCAGCGCCAGCAGGCATGCCATAAAAACGATGGAGATCATTTCCTTCACAACTTCATTCCTTTTCCCGGTGGACCAATTTACTTCTCTTTGTTTTTGCGCGAAATTTTAGATCGGTATGGGTAAAAATCCTAGTTTTAATCCTTTTTTTTCCCGGCCTTGCGGCGTAAGCCGCTTCGATAAGCCGTGGCGGCGGTGGAAAATCGGGGGCGTTAACTCGTCGTCGTTATTGCTGAACGCCATGAGTCTGACTATATAAAATAGGGACCGCGTGGCGTCGAAGGCAGCCAGACCCGCCCCTTAAGGGGCCGTTCATCTGCCTGCGGCGTTTTCCTATGAGATGAAGGAGTCGGCAATGAGCACAAAACCAACTATCGTGCTGGTACACGGATTCTGGGGCGGCGCCGCGCACTGGAGTAAGGTCATCATCGAGTTGTCGCGCAGGGGATATACGGCGATTCATGCGGTGGAAATGCCGTTGACGTCGCTGGCTGAGGATGCGGAACGTACGCGCAAGATGGTCGCGCAGCAAGCGGGGCCGGTATTGTTGGTCGGGCACTCTTACGGCGGTGCCGTGATCACGGAAATGGGCAACCAGCCTAACGTGGTTGGCCTGGTCTACATCGCCGCATTTGCGCCGGATGCTGGTGAAAGTGCCGGCGGTATTACGCAAGCGCATCCTCCTGCGGCAGTCGAGAATCTGGCCCCGGACAGCGACGGTTATCTGTGGATTAAAACCGACAAGTTTCACGAAAGCTTTTGCCAGGATCTGACCGGCGACGAGGCGTTGGTGATGGCGGTGGCGCAGAAGGCTCCGCTGGCTGATACCTTTGGCAACACCATCGGCGAACCCGCCTGGAAACATAAGCCGTCATGGTATCAACTTTCCAGCGACGATCGCATGATAGCGCCGGAGAATCAGCGGCGCATGGCGCAGCGGCTGCAGGCCAAGAAAGTGATGGTGCTGAATGCCAGCCATGCCTCGCTGGTTTCCCATGCCGATGAGGTGGCGAGTTTGATTGACGAAGCGGCCGGTTTGAAATAAAGCAGGGGCAGGAAGGTTCTCCGGACTAAAAGGTGACATCCTGCGGCAGATTATCCCTTCGCTGCCTATTACGCCGGACGAAAGCGCCGGCGTAATAGGCGCTAATTAGGGATAGGCGCTGATGTCGCTATAACAGCATCATCAACACGACGGCGGCGGCAATAATGGCGTAGAGGTCTGCCTTACGCATATCGCCTTAGCGCCCGTTAACGCCGATCATTTCTATCGCCGCGCGATGCAGCCGCTGAAAATAATCATCGGGCTGCTTTTCTATCTCCCTGATAAGGCTGGCGAGCAGGTTCTGTTTGGTTATCGGCTTGTTGGCGGTCAACACCAGCAGCACGTTTTTGCCGAGCAGGCAACATATTTGCTTATGGTATTCATCAACATCGTGCTTGTTGAGGCCATAGAGGGTGTAGTCGATCATGATGTCTAACCTGCTGACAGGTAAATGCCCGCCGCAGCGGGCTGAGAAGCCATAGAAAAATAAAATGAGGCAAATTTCGCTTAGGAAGAGACTTAAGCGATGGGGTAACGATAACTGAATGGGAATATTCCTATCAAGCCGTGCGGGGGCAGAGGCGGATGTTTAGGAATAACCTCAGAAGAACAAATAATAGAGAGGACCGTTCTGGGGAATCTGACTTATTATTGTTGTTGTCATTGTTTAAAAAATAAACATTGGTTTTGCAAATATATAATGCGAAAAAGAAACAGCCGGAAAACGGCGCTTTCCGGCTGTGGTGACATTCACGCGGCGTTATTCACACGGTCTGCTTACGGAACAGTTCGCGGAATACCGGATAGATATCGTCCGGTTCGCGGATATGCTGCATGGCGAAGTTGTCGAATTTCGCCTGCAGATCCTCGTATTCGCGCCACAGCGTTTGGTGAGCGCGGCGAGTGATTTCTATGTAGCTGTAATAACGCACCATCGGCAGGATCTTTTTCGCCAACAGCTCATGACACAGCGGTGAATCGTCGGCCCAGTTGTCGCCGTCCGACGCTTGCGCGGCATAGATATTCCATTGCGCCGGGTCATAACGCTCTTCGACTACGTCATTCATTAACTTCAGCGCGCTGGAAACGATGGTGCCACCGGTTTCCTGCGAATAGAAGAACTCCTGTTCGTCCACCTCTTTCGCCTGGGTGTGATGGCGAATGTAGACCACCTCGACGTTTTTGTAGGTTCGGCTCAGGAACAAATAGAGCAGAATGTAAAAACGCTTGGCCATGTCTTTGGTCGCCTGGTCCATCGAGCCGGACACGTCCATCAGGCAGAACATCACCGCCTGGCTGGAGGGCTCCGGCCGGCGCTCATAGTTTTTGTAGCGCAGGTCGAAGGTATCGATAAACGGCACGCTTTCGATTTTCTTGCGCAGTTCGGCAATTTCCTTGCGCAGCCGCTCCTCTTCCAGCAATTGCACCGGCTCGGTATTTTCCAACTGGTTCAGCGCATCTTCCAGCTCGTGCAACGCGCGTCTTTTACCGGCGGTCATGGCGGTACGTCGCGCCAGCGAGTTCTGCAGCGAACGCACGACGCTGATGTTGGCCGGCACGCCATTGGCGGTATAGCCAGCACGATGGGTTTTGAACTCGGTCAACTGCTTGTACTGATTCTTTTTCAGATTGGGCAGGGCGAGATCCTCGAACAAAAGATCGAGGTACTCGTCTTTGGAGATTTGGAAGACGAATTCATCCTGGCCTTCACCATCCTGGCTGGCGTTGCCCTGGCCGCCGCCACCGCCTGCGCCGCCCTGAGGCCGCTCAACGCGATCGTTCTGCACGAAGTGGTCATTGCCAGGGTGAACGCGATGGCGTGTGCCGCCGCGCCCCTGATGAAACATCGGTTCGTTGATATCGTCAGTGGGGATGGAAACCGACTCCCCGCTGTCTACGTCGGTGACCGAACGCTTGTTGATGGCTTCGGCAATCGACTGTTTGATTTGCGACTTGTAACGGCGCAAGAAGCGCTGGCGGTTCACCATGCTCTTGTTTTTGCCGTTCAGCCGCCGGTCAATGAAATAGGCCATACTTCCCCCAAACGACGTTGCCAACTCTTCATGTCCCGGTCGCGACAGCGCAATGTGTTAGCCCCTCCTTGGGCTGCGCTGCAACGTCCATGACTGTGGACATGGCCCTGATAATGCCGCTTACCTGAGGCGTTATGAGGATTTTCTGACCCGCAGATACCATTCACACAACAGGCGCACCTGCTTGCGGGTATAGCCTTTCTCCATCATGCGGTCGACGAAGTCGTCGTGTTTTTTCTGCTCGTCCGTCGACGTTTTGGCGTTAAACGAAATCACCGGCAACAGCTCTTCGGTATTGGAGAACATTTTCTTCTCGATCACGGTGCGCAGCTTCTCGTAGCTGGTCCAGTTCGGATTGCGGCCGTTGTTGTTGGCGCGGGCGCGCAGCACGAAGTTCACGATTTCGTTACGGAAATCTTTCGGGTTGCTGATACCGGCCGGTTTTTCAATTTTCTCCAGTTCGGCGTTCAAAGACTCGCGGTCGAACAGCTGACCGGTGTCGGGGTCTCGATACTCCTGATCCTGGATCCAGAAGTCCGCGTAGGTCACGTAACGGTCAAAAATGTTCTGTCCGTATTCCGAGTAGGATTCCAGATAGGCGGTCTGGATCTCTTTGCCGATAAACTCGGCGTATTTCGGAATCAGATAGCCTTTCAGATGTTCGAGGTATTTCTCGGCCAAATCCTGCGGGAACTGTTCGCGCTCGATCTGTTGCTCCAGCACATAGAACAGGTGTACCGGGTTGGCCGCCACCTCGGCGTGATCGAAGTTGAATACCCGCGAGAGGATTTTAAAGGCGAAACGGGTGGAGAGGCCGTTCATGCCTTCGTCAACCCCGGCGTAGTCGCGGTACTCTTGATAGGACTTGGCTTTCGGATCGGTATCCTTGAGGCTTTCGCCGTCATACACGCGCATTTTCGAGTAAATGCTCGAGTTTTCCGGCTCTTTCAGCCGCGACAGCACGCTAAAGCGCGCCAGCGTTTCGAGGGTGCCCGGCGCGCAGGGCGCGTGAGTCAGCTCGCTGTGGTCCAGCAGCTTGTCGTAAATCTTGATCTCTTCCGACACGCGCAGGCAGTAAGGCACCTTGACGATGTACACGCGGTCGAGGAATGCTTCGTTGTTCTTGTTGTTGCGGAAGGTCACCCACTCGGATTCGTTGGAGTGCGCCAGAATAATGCCGCTGAACGGCAGGGCGGAGATGCCTTCGGTGCCGTTGTAGTTGCCTTCCTGGGTTGCGGTCAGCAGCGGATGCAGCACCTTGATCGGCGCTTTGAACATCTCGACGAATTCCATAATCCCCTGGTTGGCGCGGCACAGGGCGCCGGAATAGCCGTAGGCGTCCGGGTCGTTCTGCGCGTGGTTCTCCAGTTTACGGATGTCCACTTTACCGACCAGCGCGGAGATGTCCTGGTTGTTCTCATCGCCCGGCTCGGTTTTGGCGATGGCGATCTGTTCCAGAATGGAAGGGCGCACTTTCACGACTTTAAACTTGGTGATGTCGCCGCCGAACTCATGCAGGCGCTTCGCCGCCCACGGCGACATGATGGTGCCGAGATAGCGACTTGGGATGTTGAACTCTTTTTCCAGGATCGTGGCATCTTCCTGCGGATTAAACAGGCACAGCGGATGGTCGTTGACCGGGCTGCGTTCGCCGTTGGCGCTGAGTGTGTAGATGGGCACGCGCTGCATCAACGCTTTAAGGCGTTCTGCCAGTGAGGACTTGCCGCCGCCCACCGGGCCCAGCAGGTAAAGGATCTGTTTCTTCTCTTCCAGGCCCTGCGCGGCGTGTTTCAGGTAAGAGACGATCTGTTCGATGGCCTCTTCCATGCCGTAGAATTCTTCGAAGGCCGGATAGCGTGCGATCACGCGGTTGGAGAACAGGCGCGACAGGCGTGATTCTAGCGCAGTGTCGACCATCACAGGTTCACCGATAGCCATCAGCAGACGTTCGGCCGCGTTGGCATAGGCACTGCGATCTTGCCGGCAAATGGTAAGAAATTCCTGCAGTGTGAACTCTTCGTCCTTGGCAGCTTCGTAGCGCTGGCGATAGTGGTCAAATATGTTCATGATGCCCGTCCTTTCGTTATTAGCACAGGTTAAAGAGAGCGTGTGATAGTGTTCTGGCTCCCGAAAGATGAGAATACGCCTGAGTACAGCAACCCGTATGCCAACTTGGTGCGCTTATTATCGCGAGTTGCGCTGTATGCCACTGGGCCCAGGATAAATTCACCTTCTGATTTAAGCTTAGTTTGCTTGCCGGAAAATTTCCTGCCGCAGAAAAAGCTTTTTTTAAGTCATATCAATGACTCAGTTATTACCGTGGAAGCCAAATGCCTTGTCTGGCGCGGCCTGCGGGATAAAACGTCATCGTTCCGCCATGATTAATTCATAATTCCGCTATAAGTTATTCGATCTTGGTCGTTTTCCTTTGTAAAGATTAGGCACGCAACTAAATTTTCACATAAACTATCGCGGCTATTAACCCTGTAATTTATGGAAAAAGAACCAGTGAAGATTTCAAAACTCAAAACGCTAGCAATTATCGCTTCCGCAATGGTTTGTGCGCAAAGTGCTCAGGCAGGGACCTGGTCACTCGGTGCTGCCGCGCTGGTTAGTCCGGACGCGTATCGCGGTTATCAGGACCGCGTTTATCCGGTGCCCGTCATCGACTATGAAGGTGACGACTTCTACTTCCGTACTCTGACCGCCGGTTACTACCTGTGGAAAGATCAAGAAAACCAGCTGAGCATCATGGGTTACTACACGCCATGGGGCTACCGTCCGGGCGACAGCGACGACGATCGCATGAAGCGCCTCGACAAGCGTCGCGGCACGCTGATGGCCGGCCTGGCCTATTCGCACAACGCGGAATGGGGCACCCTTCGTACCACTTTCACCGGCGACACGCTGAACAACAGCAACGGGCTGGTGGGCGATGTCGCTTATCTGTACAAGTTTGATCTGGACGCGCTGACGCTGGTCCCGGGCGTGGGCGTGATGTGGAACAGCAAGAACCAGAACAAATATTACTACGGCGTCAGCGCCAATGAATCACGCCGCAGCGGCCTGGACAGCTACACTCCTGGCGATAGCTGGGCCCCGTATCTCGAATTGAGCGCCAATTATCAGATCAACAAAAGCTGGAACGCCTTCTTCGTCGGCCGCTATGTGAAGTTGTCGGATGAAGTGAAAGACAGCCCGATGGTGGATAAATCTTACACCGGTTTGTTGATGACGGGTGTGAGCTACACCTTCTAATCACGCATTGCACGGTTATCGTGCATGGCGTGCATCAAAAAGGGGCGCCGGCGCCCCTTTTGCACATCAGTGGTGCGCTTCCGCGCACGGTTCCTCAGGCCTTCTTACGGCTGCGGAAGGTGACTCCCAAACGGGCGGGTTGCTCGCCGGCAGCGACCAGCGGTTTGCTGACGCGCCCTGTCTCGATGCAGACCATGGTCTTGTAACCGTCGTTCGGCATATCCCCCATGCTGCAGGAGAGTTCCACGCCGGGGTTCCAGGCGATGACGTCGCTCATATGATGGTGGTGAACCTCGATGGTGCGAGCGAGCGCCGGATCGCGGATCTGGCTGAAAGCTTCCGGGCGGGTATAGACGCGGTCGGTTTGGCCGACGAAGGTCACTTCGCCCGTCTGGTGCGCCTCTGCGCCGCCTGCCACCTTGTCGATATAAGGCTCGCCCAGACCCGCCACGCTGACCCGATCGATGTCGCCGACCTGGAAGTAACTGTGCAGCGCCGCCGTGGCTTGATAATCGCCGTGCGATTCCAGTTCGATTTCGCACTCTTCACCCAGCTTGAAGCGAGCAATCAGCGTGAAGGCGTGCGGCCACAGTTTGCGGGTCTGCTCATTGTCTTTCAGCGTGAAGGTCAGGATGACGCCGTTGTCATCTTCATCGTGCGCCGTCAGACTCCAGGGCTGGTTGCGGGCAAAGCCGTGGGAGGGTTGCGCCACCGGGCCGAACCACGGCCAGCAGATCGGCACGCCGCCGCGGATGGCCTTGCCTTTGGCGAAAGGCGTATTGTTGCTGAGCCAAATCACCGGCTGCTCCCCGCTAGGTTGCCAGGCCAGCAAATGCGCGCCTTGCAGCGCGACCGCCGCGCGCACTTTCGGGTGCGACACCACAACCACGCCCAACTCATCGAGTTGCCGCTGGCTGATATAAGGAGAAATCTGTTCGGAAACGGGCAGGGTGAAAATTTTCTCGTTCATTTCATGACCTATTGTTTGCCGGAGATACAAAGAAACCTATAGCTTTCGGGTCACGGCCAGGCGGCAAGCACAGGAACCCTCAGGAGCTTACCGAAGTAAGTGGCTGGGGTGAGCGTGTGCAGCCAACAACGCGGTGACTCGAAAGATGACGGGTAAAAAAAGGGCGACAAAAATGTCGCCCTCATTATCAGCTTAACATCATGCCATTACTTGGAGATGTGAGCGATCAGATCCAGAACCTTGTTGGAATAGCCGGTTTCGTTGTCGTACCAGGAAACCAGTTTCACGAAGTTGTCGTTCAGTGCGATACCGGCTTTGGCATCGAACACGGAAGTCAGCACTTCGCCGTTGAAATCGGTGGAAACCACGTCGTCTTCAACATAGCCCAGAACGCCTTTCATAGAGCCTTCAGCGGCGTCTTTGATGGCTTTCTTGATTTCTTCGTAGGTAGCCGGTTTTTCCAGACGCACGGTCAGATCAACAACGGACACGTTAGGCGTCGGTACGCGGAACGCCATGCCGGTCAGTTTGCCTTTCAGCTCTGGCAGAACCACGCCAACCGCTTTCGCTGCGCCGGTAGAAGAAGGGATGATGTTCTGGGATGCGCCGCGGCCGCCGCGCCAGTCTTTGTGAGACGGGCCATCAACGGTTTTCTGAGTCGCGGTGGTGGCGTGAACGGTGGTCATCAGGCCTTCAACGATACCGAAGTTGTCGTTGATGACTTTAGCCAGTGGCGCCAGGCAGTTGGTGGTGCAAGAGGCGTTGGACACGATGTCCTGGCCGGCATATTTGTCAAAGTTGGCGCCGCGAACGAACATTGGGGTCGCATCTTTGGATGGGCCAGTCAGAACCACTTTTTTAGCGCCGGCGGTGATGTGTTTACGTGCGGTTTCGTCGGTCAGGAAGATACCGGTCGCTTCAGCAACCACATCAACGCCCACTTCGTTCCACTTCAGGTTAGCCGGGTCTTTCTCTGCGGTAACACGGATGGTTTTGCCGTTAACAACCAGGTGGCCGTCTTTAACTTCTACCGTACCGTTGAAACGGCCGTGAGTAGAGTCATACTTCAGCATGTAAGCCATGTACTCTGCGTCCAACAGGTCGTTGATTGCAACGATCTCGATGTCAGAACGCTCTTGAGCAGCACGGAAAACAATGCGACCGATACGGCCAAAACCGTTGATACCTACTTTGATAGTCATATATTCCACCAGCTATTTGTTAGTGAATAAAAGGTTGGTTGTAAAATTACAAAAACCTTACCCAGCGTCAAGCGGAATCGTGTCAATACTTGCGGCAAGTCAAACCGGAGGGGTGGTTTTGCACGCTTATTGCACAGTCCATTTGCGCTCGGCCTCATCCGTTATATGGGGACAAGCCGCCAAGTATAAAGTCAGCATACGCAAGATGTGTGATCGTTATCACATATCATCGTGACGTGGCCTTTATGGGCTACAGTTTAGGCCAAAAACCCCTGCAGCGGTGTTAATTTTTTGTTATTATTAATCATTGTTTTCGTTGACATTATCCACATTCAGAGATAAGCACAAATGGCTAAAGAGACAACCCCCGGTCATCCGGTCACGGAACTGAATGAAATCCAACGTTATGTGACGCAACAGCGTGGCACCGAAGCGCCGTTCAGCGGCAAATTGCTGCACAACAAGCGCGAGGGCGTGTACCATTGCCTGTGCTGTAACCAGCCGCTGTTCTATTCCGAAACCAAATACGATTCAGGCTGCGGCTGGCCGAGCTTTTATGAGCCGGTTTCCGCTGATGCAATCCGTTATCTTGATGATAATTCACATAATATGCATCGTGTTGAAATCCGCTGCGGCCACTGCGACGCTCACCTGGGGCACGTTTTCCCCGATGGCCCGCAGCCGACTGGCGACCGCTACTGCGTCAACTCCGCCTCGCTGAGTTTCACCGATGGCGAAAATGGCGACCAAACGGCCGGTTAAGTGGTAATTTAACCAACAAAATCGATTCAGCTAATTATTCATCCGTAAGCGAGAAAGGCTCTGATGGACGTGAAAGATCTGATTGCGGCGATGACGCCCGAGATATACCAGCGCCTGGTACAGGCGGTTGAGCTGGGCAAATGGCCGGACGGCGTGGCGCTGACGCCGGAGCAGAAAGAAAACAGCCTGCAGGCGGTGATGCTGTGGCAGTCGATGAACAACGTCGATCCGCAGCACATGAGCATTGGCACCGACGGGCAGATCGTGATGAAGAGCAAGCAAGAGCTGAAACAGCAGTTCGTTGCCGAGCCGCTGGTCAAACTCAAACCGCAGTAAAGCTCCTCCCCTAAAGCGGGGCGATGTCGCCATCGCCCCGTCGATTTACCGTTTCTCGCCCTTTATGTTCAGCGATTCCGCCAACTGCTGCGCCAGCCGGTTGTTATCGTCCGCGCCGTATTCCCAGAACATCGCACCGCCCAATCCCTGGCTTTTGATGTACTCGGCCTTGATGGCCACCGAACGCGGGTTCTCGTAGGAGATAGCGAACAGCGGTTTGCCTTCGGCGGATTGCAGCGTCAGGTATGGCACTTTGGCATCGTCATCCCAGTGCTCGCGGAAACGCCGCTGCGGATCGTTGAGCAATTTGTTGACGATATCGTGGTATTTAAAATAAGTGTCTTTGCTGAGATCCAGCCCCAGTGCGTTGAACAGAGCGGTTTCTCGCGCACTGAAATAAGGCTGCGTCACCGGATGTTTGGCGGCGTCCGGCTTGTCCCAGTCGATGCCCGGCTCGGTCGCTCGTTTCGGCACCCGGCCGTAGAAACCGATACCCAGGTTCATCTGCGCCGGTTTTAATCCGGCGGCAAGATAATGTTTTACCACGGAATCGGCGCTGTAGCGGTCGGCGGCCGCCACGGTTGGCCAACGCGTTGAATCGTACAGGTTGGCATTGAAGTACTGCGTGCCGTAAGCCATATCGTAGGTCATCAGATTGATGTAGTTGAGGTAAGGGGCAATACTTTTCACATCGACCCATTCCTGCGGGCTTTTGACGTTGGCCCCGACGGCGATGGTTAACAGCTTGCCTTTACCCAGCGCCTGATGAAGCTCTCTCAGCAGCAGGGTGAAGTTGTCGCGGTCTGCCGGTTGGCTTTCCACCAAACCCCAGGCGCCGTTTACCGGGTATTCCCAGTCCAGATCGATCCCATCCAGCCGGTACTGTGCGATCGCCTGCAGCGCGGAGCGAATGAATATCGCGCGGTTTTCCGCGGTGGCGGCGGCGCCGGAGAAACCGCGTGCACCCCAGCCGCCGACCGACAACAGCACTTTCAGCTCGGGGTTCTGTTTGCGCAGCACCGGCAGCCGTTGCAAATCGGCCGTGACTTTCGGCGACAGGTAGATCTGGTGGCGGCGAGCGGGGTCTTTCAGCGCCGCATTGGTTTCGTCTTTCTCGTCGTTGTAAATCAGGCCGAACGAATAGTTGAGGTGGGTGATTTGCGTCACGTCCAGCTTGTCGATGTCGCCACCGGGGCCGGCTGTGATGTCGCCGCCGCCGTTGAAGTAGCCGACGGAGAGATAGGCCGCCTGGGCCGTGCTTGCGCCGGCCATAGCCAATTGCACCGCCGCCAGCAAAGGCAGCAGTTTTCGGGTTATTTTCATGTCAGTCTCCTTGTGGTCGGCAAGGCCGACCGTACCGCCAGGGGCGGGCACAATAAAGCCGGGCTCAGCGGGCCCCGGATGCGTATAACCGATTGACGCCAAAAGCGTCGCAGTCATAACAGCAAAAGCGCCTGCCGGTCACAAGCCGTTGGGGAAGAAGAAAGGCGGTATTGTGAGCAGCGTCGATAATTTCGCCGCCGCGCAGAGAGGGCGCCGGTGGCGCCCGAGCGGATTTAGTTGGCGAGAAACTGTGACAGGGTAACTAGCTGCGCGCCGGCGCGCGCCATGTCCTGCAGCGCTCGCTCACTGTCGTCCGGTTGCAGATTCACGCCGCGGCAGCCGTCGACGATCACCTGCGTCGGGTAGCCGGCAGCCAGTGCATCCAGCACGCTGAACTTCACGCAGTAGTCGGTCGCCAGGCCCATGATCGCCAGCCGCTGGACGCCCTGCGATTGCAGCCAGCCGTGGAGTTCGGTTTGCGCACGGTGGCCGTTATCGAAGAACGCGCTGTAGCTGTCGATGTTCGTATCTTGCCCTTTGCGAAAGACGGCATTGATGTGTTGCCGCTGTAACTGGGGATGAAAATCGGCGCCGTGGCTCCCTTGCACGCAGTGCACCGGCCACCACACCTGCGGCAGGCCTTCCAGCTCACCGAGGGTGCCGACCTGCGCATCGGAGTTCACCGCAAAGCTGCGGTGATTGGCGGGATGCCAGTCCTGGCTGGCCACCACCGGCTCGCCCCGCGCCAGGCAGGCGGCGATCGCCTGATTGGCGACCGGGATGACGGCGTCGCCCTCCGTGACCGCCAGCGCGCCGCCGGGGCAGAAGTCGTTTTGCAGATCGATCAACAACAGGGCCGTTTTCATCGCCGCTCCAGAGTTCAGTAGGTTAACCGTTGATGCTCAGCTCGCCGCGCAGATCTTGCTGCATCAGGGCGCGGATTTGTTCCGGCGTCAGCGGCTGGCTCAACAGATAGTGCAGCTTGGTCAGGGCGGCTTCCACCGTCATGTCGAAACCGCTGATCACCCCGGCGTGCGCCAGCGCGTTGCCGGTGGCGTAGCCTTCCATATTGACGCGCCCGGAGATGCACTGCGTCAGGTTGACCACCACGATGCCGCGTTCAGAGGCCGCACGCAACTCGTCGATCAGTTCGGCCTTTTGCGGCGCGTTGCCGACGCCGTAGGAGCGCAGGATCAGCGCCTTGACCGGCTGCAGCAGGAAATTGCGCACCACCGCGCCGGAAATGCCCGGATAGATGGTGACCACGCCGATCGGCTGCGGCGTGATGTCATGCACCTGCAACGCGCCGTTGCAAGCCGGGCTGTCGATGCCTTGCTGGCGGCGAATGTGGATGCCGGCTTCCAGCAGCGGCGGCAAATTCGGGGAGGCGAAGGCGTCGAAGCCGTCGGCGTGCGCTTTGGTGGTGCGGTTGCCGCGGAACAGCTTGTTGTTGAAGAACAGGCTGACTTCGTTCACAGGATGGTTGGCCGCCAGATACAGCGCGTTGAGCAGGTTGGTTTGGCCATCGGAGCGCAGCTCCGCCAGCGGAATCTGCGAGCCGGTAACGATCACCGGTTTGGCCAGGTTTTCCAGCATGAAGGAAAGCGCAGAGGCGGTGAACGCCATGGTGTCGGTGCCATGCAGGATCACGAAGCCGTCGTAGCGATCGTAGTTCTGCTTGATGTCGTCGGCGATGTGCTGCCAGTCTTCCGGCGTCATGTCTGAAGAGTCAATCAATGGCGCGTATTCATGAATGGTGAAATCCGGCATCTCCGGCCGATGGAATTCGGGCATCAGCGCCAGCTGGCGCTGCAGGTGGCCGGAAACCGGGATGTAGCCATGATCTGAGCGCTGCATGCCGATGGTGCCGCCGGTGTAGGCGACGTAAATGGATTTCTTTTGCATGGTTATGATTTTAACAAAGATAAGATGGGCTGAATTATAGGGACATGGCGGCAGAAAAAAAGCCCGGCGGTGGCCGGGCTGCAGAATTATTTGTTAGCGGACTTCTCCGCAGGTGAGACAGATCGCATAACGGTTTTGCGGATCGTTCAGGTTATTGAACAAGCCCGGTTGTTCTTTCACCGCGTTGGCGACCGAAGCCAGCGGGGCGGGCAGCATGGCCTGAATCGCGGCCGGCAGCATGGCGTGAATGGAAACGCCAAACTGGCTGAGCACCATATCGCTCAGGCTTGGGGTATCGACGAACCAGTCGAGCTGCCACTGCTGCAGCTTTGCCAGCTCGGCGGCTTTCTTCACCGCGTCGTCGAAATCGCCCAACTGATCGACCAGGCCGTTGGCCTTGGCGTCGCTGCCGAGCCAGACGTGACCCTGTGCGATTTGGTCAACCTGCTGCGGGGTCATCTTGCGTGATTTGGCGACCAGATCGAGGAAGTTCTTATACCCGTTTTCGATATTCAGCTGCATCATCTGCGAGAACTCCTGCGGCAGCGCCTTGGTGACCGCGATATCGGCCAGCGGCGAGGTCGCCACGCCGTCGGTGTGCACACCCAGCGTATCCAGGGTTTTCTCGTAGGTATTGATGATGCCGAAAATGCCGATAGAACCGGTCAGGGTGCTCGGGCTGGCGATGATATAGTCGGCCGGCGTCGAGACCCAGTAGCCGCCCGACGCGGCCATGCCGCCCATGGAAATCACCACCGGTTTGCCGGCGGCGCGCACGGCGGCCAGCTCGGAGCGGATCACTTCGGACGCGCTGACGCTGCCGCCTGGGCTGTTGACGCGGAACACCACGGCCTTGACGGCCGGATCCAGGCGTGCCTGACGCAGCTCGGCGGCGGTGGTGTCACCCCCGACGTTGCCCGGCGTCTGCGGGCCGTCCATGATGGCGCCGTTGGCGAACACCACGGCGATCTTGCCGCCCTGGTTGGCGTCCGGCTTCGGCTGATAGTCATAGATGCTGATGGCGTTGAAATCGTTCACCTGTTTGTCCCAGCCGAAGGTCTTGACCAGCTGATTTTCGATCGCGGTGCGCGACGCCAGTTCATCCACCAGCTTATTGTCCAGCGCATAGCGGGCGGTGTCGCCACCGGCCGCCTGCAGGCCGCTCAGCACGCCGGCGGCGCCCGGGAACAGCTGCTGCGGCGTCAGTTGGCGGTTGGCGGCCACGGTCTCCAGGTAGTTCTGCCACAGGCCGCCGATCCAACGGCTGTCCGCTTCGCGCGCCGCCGGGGACATATCGTCGCGGATCAGCGGTTCGACCGCCGATTTATAGGTGCCGACGCGGAAGATATTGGTGGTGACCTTGAGCATGTCCAGCAACGACTTGTAGTACAGGTTGTTGGTGGCGAAACCGTGCAGATCGACCGCGCCCTGCGGTGACAGGAAGACCTTGTTGGCGTAGCTGGCCAGGTAGTATTGCGTTTGGTTGTAGCTGTCACCGATGGCGAAGATCGGTTTGCCGCTGTCGCGGAACTCGCGCAGCGCTTTGCCGATATAGCGCAGCGACGGCTGATCGGCGCCGACGAAATCATTCAGCTGCAACACCATGCCGGTAATGTTTTTGTCGTCTTTGGCCTTGCGGATGCTGTCGACTACGTCGAACAGCGAGTTTTCCTGCAGGCGGCTGCTGGAGGCGCCCAACAGTTCACGGCCCCATTGCCGCACCCGGTTGTTTACCGAAGGCTGATCGACCACCACGCCGCTTAAATCGACCAGCAGCGCGCCGCGCGCCGGGGCCGTCGAGGTGGAGGAACTTTGGAAGGACAGATAGATGCCAACCCCAACCAGGATCAGCAGGACCAGGAACAGGTTAAGGATCAGTTCCCTGATAAAATTCAGCAGACGCCATGTCCACCGGAAAATGCCGGCAATAATTTGCCACAATGTGCGCATGTGCTCTCCAACAAGAGTCGAGAATGTTCCGCTATCCTAATGAGCGGCCGGGTAAATGTCAGCTTTAAATCGTGGCACACAGACGCTATCGCCGAGGCTGTAACTCGTCGTTTAGCTATGTTAACGTGGCCGGAATGAAAATTGTTATCAGGAGTTTACGATGGATGCTCTGGATCTTTTATTGAATCGCCGCTCGGCTTCGCGCCTGGCGGAACCGGCGCCGGCGGGGGAAGTGCGCCAAAATATCATCAACGCGGGACTGCGTGCGCCCGATCACGGCGCGCTGCAGCCATGGCGTTTCGTGATGATCGAAAATCAGGGCCTGGAGCGTTTCAGCCAGCTGCTGCAGGCGGCGGCGAAGCAGGATCAACTGGACGAAGCGGCGATTGAAAAAGCCACCAAGGCGCCGTTCCGCGCGCCGCTGATCATCACCGTCATCGCGCATTGCACTGAAGAAACCAAGGTGCCGCGCTGGGAGCAGGTGGTTTCCGCCGGTTGCGCCGTGCAGGCGATGCAGATGGCGGCGTTGGCGCAGGGTTTTAACGGCATCTGGCGCACCGGCGCCTGGACCGAGCATGCGCTGGTGCGCGAAGCCTTCGGCTGCCGCGAGCAGGATGAGATCGTCGGTTTCCTCTACCTGGGCACGCCGCAGTTGAAGGCCGCCACCAAAGTGACGCCGCCAGACAGCACGCCTTTCGTCAGCTATTTCTAAGTTTTTTCCAACGGGGCGCGGCGAAAATGCGCCAAACCCCGCAAAATTGCATGGTTTCTGAGCAGGCCGCTCGCTTATCCGCGGCGCGCTCTTATCAATCCCCTCGGCAAGCGCTACCCTATGTTATCTTGAGTGCCGTTACCGAAGGGAGTGGACTATGACATCGCCAGCGATCCGTTTAACCCAGTACAGCCATGGCGCTGGCTGCGGCTGCAAAATCTCACCGAAAGTTCTCGAAACCATCTTGCACAGCGAGCGGGAAAAATTTGTCGACCCGCGTCTGTTGGTCGGCAATGAAACCCGCGACGACGCGGCGGTGTATGACATCGGCAACGGCGTCGGCATCATCAGCACTACCGACTTCTTCATGCCGATCGTCGACGATCCGTTCGATTTCGGCCGCATCGCTGCCGCTAACGCCATCAGCGACGTCTACGCCATGGGCGGCAAACCGATCATGGCGATCGCCATTCTCGGCTGGCCAATCGCCAAACTGCCGCCTGAGGTGGCGCAGCAGGTGATCGACGGCGGGCGTTTCGCCTGCCAACAGGCGGGGATCGCGCTGGCCGGCGGCCATTCCATCGACGCGCCGGAACCTATCTTCGGCCTGGCGGTCACCGGCGTGGTCAATACCGAGCGAGTGAAAAAAAACAGCGCCGCACCGGCCGGCGCGCAACTCTATCTGACCAAGCCGCTGGGTATTGGCGTGCTGACGACAGCCGAGAAGCAAAGCAAGCTGCGCCCTGAGCATCAAGGGCTGGCGACGGACGTGATGTGCCGCCTTAACAAGCCGGGCGCCGACTTTGCCGAGGTGGCGGGCGTCACGGCGATGACCGATATCACCGGCTTTGGCTTGCTGGGTCACTTGAGCGAGGTATGCCAGGGTTCCGGTCTGCAGGCGACGGTCTGGTTCGATCGGGTGCCGAAGCTGCCGCACGTCGAGGCGTATATCGCCGAGGGCTGCGTGCCGGGCGGCACCGGGCGCAACTTCGACAGCTATGGCCATCTGGTGGGCGAGATGAGCGATTTGCAGCGCCAACTGCTGTGCGATCCGCAAACCTCCGGCGGTTTGCTGTTGGCGGTATTGCCGCAGGCGCAGGCGCAGGTGCTGGCGATTGCCGAGCAGCACGGCATCACGCTCAATCCTATCGGTGAGCTGCATGCCGCACAGGCAGGTAAACCGCTGATCGAGGTTGTGTAGTGTCCAAGATGCAAGGCAGGCCGGACAGCGCCGATTATCAACGCATTTTTCTGCAGGACGTGCCGCTGATTGACGTGCGCGCGCCGATCGAGTTTCAGCAAGGCGCCTTCGCTCAGGCGGTGAACCTACCGCTGATGGTCGACAGCGAGCGGCAGGCGGTGGGCACCTGCTATAAGCAGCATGGTCAGCAAGCGGCGATCGCGCTCGGCCACAGCCTGGTGAACGGCAAACTGCGCGAACAGCGCACCGCCGCCTGGCTGGCGGCCTGTGCGCAGCGACCCGAAGGCTATATTTACTGCTTCCGCGGCGGGTTGCGCTCGCAGCTGGTGCAGCAATGGCTGCATGAGGCCGGCGTCGAGTACCCGCGTATCACTGGCGGTTATAAGGCGCTGCGCAATTATCTGCTCGGCGTGTTGGCGCAAAGCGCGGCATTGCCGATGGCCCTGGTGGGCGGCAATACCGGCAGCGGCAAGACGTTGCTGGTCAACGAACTGGCCGACGGCGTCGATCTGGAAGGCGCGGCGCGCCATCGTGGTTCATCTTTTGGCCGAACGCTGGCGGGGCAAAGCTCACAGATCGATTTTGAGAATCGTCTGGCTGTGTTATTGCTGAAAAAACAGCATGGTGGCAGCCGCCGTTGGGTGCTGGAAGACGAAGGGCGGATCATCGGCAGCAACAATCTGCCGTTGCCGTTGTTCAACGGCATGCAGCAGGCGCCGGTGGCGGTGATCGACGATCCGTTCGATATTCGTCTGGCGCGCCTGCAGGCCGAATATATCGACGGGATGCGCGAACAGTTCGAACAGGCCTATGGCATGGAAGAGGGCTGGCGACAGTACGACGACTATCTGCACCACGGCCTGTTCGCCATACGCCGCCGCCTGGGGCTGGAACGCTTCCAGCAACTGACGCAGCGGCTGGAAGCGGCGCTGCGGGCTCAGCGGCTCAGCGGCCAGGGCGAGGCGCACCGTGAGTGGTTGGCGCCCCTGTTGCAGCAGTACTACGATCCGATGTATTGCTATCAGTTGGAAAAGAAAGCCCAGCGGATTGTCTTCCGCGGGAACTATGCAGAAGTAAGAGAATTCTTGATGACGTTCAGCCAGAAAAACGGTGATTAATGCGACTGTTCATAGCCGAGAAACCGAGTTTGGCGCGCGCCATTGCCGACGTCTTGCCCAAGCCGCATCGCCGCGGCGACGGGTATATCGCCTGCGGCAACAACGACGTGGTGACCTGGTGCGTCGGCCACCTGTTGGAACAGGCTCAGCCTGACGCTTATGACAGCCGCTATGCGCGCTGGTCGTTGGCGGATCTGCCGATCATCCCCGAAAAATGGCGGTTGCAGCCGCGGCCGTCGGTCAGCAAACAGCTCAACGCCATCAAAAAGTTGCTGCTTGAAGCCGATGAAGTGGTTCACGCCGGCGACCCGGATCGCGAAGGGCAACTGCTGGTGGATGAGGTGCTGGACTACCTGGATTTGACGGCGGAAAAGCGCCAGAAGGTGCGCCGCTGTCTGATCAACGATCTCAACCCGCAGGCGGTGGAGCGCGCGGTTGAACGCCTGCGCGACAACCGTGATTTCATTCCGTTGTGCGTGTCTGCGCTGGCGCGTTCGCGCGCCGACTGGCTGTACGGCATCAATATGACCCGTGCCTACACGCTGCTGGGCCGCAACGCCGGATACGACGGCGTGCTGTCGGTAGGCAGGGTGCAGACGCCGGTGCTCGGATTGGTGGTACGGCGTGATGAAGAGATCGAAAACTTTGTGCCAAAAGACTTCTTTGAGGTCAAGGCGCACATCGTCACGCCGAAAGAAGAACGCTTCGTGGCGCTGTGGCAGCCCAGTGAGTCCTGTGAGCCTTATCAGGACGAAGAGGGGCGTTTGCTGCACCGGCCGTTGGCGGAGCATGTGGTCAAGCGCATCGAAGGCCAGCCGGCGCTGGTCACGTCTTATAACGATAAACGGGAATCCGATACTGCGCCGCTGCCGTTTTCGCTCTCCACGCTGCAAATCGAAGCGGCCCGGCGTTATAACCTCAGCGCGCAACAGGTGCTGGACGTTTGCCAGCGGCTGTACGAAACCCACAAGTTGATTACCTATCCGCGTTCCGACTGTCGCTACCTGCCGGAAGAGCATTTCGCCGGCCGCCACGCGGTGCTGAACGCCATCAGCGTGCACCAGCCTGAGCTGTATCCGCAGCCGGTGATCGACAGCGATCGCCGCAACCGTTGCTGGGACGATAAAAAGGTCGATGCGCACCACGCCATCATTCCCACCGCCCGCACCGGCAAGATTAATCTGACGCAGGATGAACGGAACGTGTATGGGCTGGTGGCGCGCCAGTATCTGATGCAGTTCTGTCCGGATGCGGTATTCCGCAAATGTGTGATCGAGCTGGATATCGCCGGCGGCAAATTTATCGCCAAGGCGCGATTCCTGGCGGAAGCCGGCTGGCGTACGCTGCTGGGCAGCAAGGAGCGCGACGAGGAGAACGAAGGTGCGCCGCTGCCGGTGGTGGCTAAAGATGATGAGCTGTTGTGCGAGCGCGGTGAAGTGGTGGAGCGTCAGACGCAGCCGCCGCGGCCGTTTACTGACGCCAGCCTGTTGTCGGCCATGACCGGCATCGCGCGGTTCGTACAAGATAAAGCGCTAAAGAAAATCCTGCGGGCGACCGATGGTTTAGGAACGGAAGCGACGCGAGCGGGGATCATCGAATTGCTGTTCAAGCGGGCGTTTCTGTACAAGAAGGGACGCTATATTCACTCCAGCGAAACCGGGCGCGCGCTGATTCACTCGCTGCCGGATCTTGCTGCGCGTCCTGATATGACGGCCAACTGGGAAGCTACGCTGACGCAAATCAGCGAGAAATCCTGCCGCTATCAGGACTTTATGCAGCCGTTGGTCGGCACGCTGCAAGAGCTGATTTATCAGGCCAAGCAGAGCCGGGCGAGCATGGCGTTTCGTGGATTGCCGCCGCCGCCCTCCAGCGGGGGCAAAAAACGCAGGAAAAGCGCCGGCAAGGCGCAGGAGAAGAGTGAATGAAGCGTGGACTCACTGGGGTATTGGCTGCCGCTGCCCTGATGTTTTCCGGCCTGGCCGCCGCCAATCGCGGCGATGTGGACGTGGTGTTGCCGGTTTCGCCGGAGATTTGGGGCACGGCAAAAGGCGGCGTCAACCCGCCGCCGGCGCAGCCCTGCAACCGCTGTTGCGTCTACCAGAATCAGAACTATTCCGAAGGTGCGGTGCTTAAAGTGGAAGGGGAAGTGCTACAGTGCGTGCGTGAGCCTAACACCATCGGCACCAACCCCTTGATTTGGGTGCGATTGAAGAAGTGACGATGTAACCTATCGCCGCGTTCAGCGTGAATCGCCTTGCGCGGCGATATACTCCGCCAGCAGTGGAACGTCAGCGGGTGCCAGAGCGTATTCCTGCGCCTGTTGCGGCGTGACCCAGACCAGCGCCGAGTGGCAGCGCTGTTGCAGTTCACCGGAGAACTCCGCGACTTGCCAGGCGTGCAGCCGGATGAGGCGTTCGCCTTGCTGCCACTGATTGCTGCCCACATAGTTGCCGATACGGGCGCAAATCCCCAATTCTTCATCCAGCTCGCGCGCCAGCGCCTCTGGCTGGCTTTCGCCGGCTTCAACCTTGCCGCCGGGAAACTCCCACAGACCGGCCTGATCGCTGCCTGCGCCGCGCTGGGCCAGCAAAATGCGGCCATTTTGTTCCAGAATGGCGGCTACCACGTCGATAATTTTCATTGGCTTCACAGAGTAAAACCCCGGCGAGCGCCGGGGTGATGGGGTTACAGCGTAAATTCCGCCCAGACCGGCGCATGGTCGGAAGGTTTCTCCATGCTGCGGGTTTGGTAATCGATGCCGGTGGCGATGCAGCGCGAAGCCAGCGGGGTGCTGGCCAGCAGCAGATCGATACGCAGGCCGCGGTTGTCATCGAACCCTTTGGAGCGGTAGTCGAACCATGAGAACTCGTCGTTGCGCCCCGGGTTGGCGTGGCGGTAGGTATCGACCAGGCCCCAGTTCAGCAGGCGATCCATCCATTCGCGCTCTTCCGGCAGGAAGGAGCATTTACCGGTGCGCAGCCAGCGTTTGCGGTTGTCTTCGCCGATGCCGATATCGTAATCGCTGGGGCTGATATTCATGTCGCCCATGATCAGCACCGGGGATTCCGCCGATAGCTGCTGCTCCAGGTAGTTTTGCAGATCCTGATAAAAGCGTGTTTTAGCCGGGAATTTGATCGGGTGGTCGCGGCTTTCCCCTTGCGGGAAGTAGCCGTTGATCACCGTCAGCGTGCCCTGCGGCGTAGCCAGATCGGCCATGATGATGCGACGCTGCGCGTCTTCTTCATCGGTTGGGAAACCGCGGCGCACGGCCAGGGGCTCCGCTTTGGTCAGCAGCGCCACGCCGTAATGGCCTTTTTGCCCGTGATAGAACACGTGATAGCCGTGCTGGCTGACTTCTTCCAATGGGAACATGTCATCGTGAACTTTGGTTTCCTGCAGACCGATCACGTCGGGCTGGTGCTGTTCGATAATTGCCGCCAGCTGATGCGGACGCGCGCGCAGTCCATTGATATTAAAAGAGACAAACTTCATGAGCGGTGCCGTTTTCACGAGAAAAATGTGCTGTGATAGTAGCAGAGTTTGGCGGGAAATGTAACGCAGACAGCGGCGGGACCGCTGACTGCGCAGCGGGTTTATTTCGCCCAGCGGTCGTAATTTTTAGGTTGATAGTCGTCAAACTGTTGCAGCAGCGTCTGTGCCGATTCGCTGATGTGCAGGGTGCCGAGATAGTCGTGACGCATAAAGCCCTGATCGGCGACGTGCTCGAGGAACTGGCTCAGCGGGCGGTAGAATCCGTTGACGTTCAGCAGGCCGACCGGCTTGTTGTGATAGCCGATTTGCCCCCAGGTCCAGATTTCAAACAGCTCTTCCAGCGTGCCGATGCCGCCGGGCAGGGCGATAAAACTGTCCGCCAGCGCCGCCATACGGGCTTTGCGCGTATGCATGTCTGGCACCACTTCCAATTCAGTCAGGCCACGATGCGCCGTTTCCGCTTCAACCAGGCGCTCGGGGATAATGCCGACCGCTTCACCGCCTGCGGCCAACACCGCGTCCGCCACGATCCCCATCAATCCTTTTTTGCCGCCGCCGTAGATTAAACGGCGCCCCTGTGCGGCCAGCAGTTGCCCCAGTTGACGAGCCTGCTCGGCATAAGCGGGATTGACGCCTTCGCTGGCGCCACAAAAAACGCAAATATTGTTTCGCATCCACCTGTTCCTTACTGCACTAAAGAAGCCAGTGGTATAGCGAATTGTCGGCCGGAGTTCAAGTTACGGCTGGGAGAGAGGAACAAAACGGCTGGATGAAAGCGGTTAATAAGGGGAGATAACTTGATTTATTGATATGAGAACATTAGATGCACGTGTTGGATGCGATGTACTTTAAGTGGGTTTGGGATTTTCTGCAAGAGATGGTGGTGGGGGAAGGATTCGAACCTTCGAAGTCAGTGACGGCAGATTTACAGTCTGCTCCCTTTGGCCGCTCGGGAACCCCACCATGGTATTCATGGATTTGCTGATTTTTTAAGGAATCGGCTAAATTCCTATTGTGCACTTCTAAGGATTACCGCGCTAAAGCGCGTTGTCTCGCTGCGCTCGGCTCGAACCTTGTCGAAGCTTCTCATCCTCCCCCTCGATGTTTAATGATATTTCAGCTTTCGCTTCAAGTTCATCAACAAAGAGAAGATGGTGGTGGGGGAAGGATTCGAACCTTCGAAGTCAGTGACGGCAGATTTACAGTCTGCTCCCTTTGGCCGCTCGGGAACCCCACCATATACATGGCTATTTAACTGGCCTTGCTTGCGAGAGCGCTGTCTCGGTAAGCGGGGCGCATCATATCAAATGAAGCGGATGTGTAAAGTATTGAAATGCAGAAAATGAATCGTTTGCCGTTTTTTTATTCTTGGCGGTGCATCCCTGAACGAAATGCACCGATTTATTGAACGATTACAGAATAACGGTGCGGTTGCCGTAGACGAAGACGCGCTGCGCCAGCACCTGATACAGGGCGCGGCTGAGCACGTTTTTCTCCACGTCGCGGCCGGCGCGCATCATATCCTCGGCGGAATAGGTGTGATCGACGTGGATCACGTCCTGCATGATGATCGGGCCTTCGTCGAGATTGTCGTTAACGTAATGGGCAGTGGCGCCGATGATTTTTACCCCGCGCTCGTAGGCCTGGTGATAAGGCCGTGCGCCGATAAACGCCGGCAGGAACGAATGGTGAATGTTGATTACCTGATTCGGATAATGTTGCACGAAGGCCGGGGTCAGCACGCGCATATATTTGGCCAGCACCACGTAATCCGGCTGATATTGATCGATCTTGGCCGTCATTTCGCGGTCGTGCTGTTCGCGAGTCAAGCCTTCGTGGCTCACCAGATGGAAAGGAATATCGAAACGCTCCACCAGCGATTGCAGCGTGTCGTGGTTGCCGATTACGGCGGCGATCTCAACGTCGAGGCCGCCATAGGCGCTTTTCATCAACAGATCGCCCAGGCAGTGCGCCTCTTTGGTGACCAGCACCACGATGCGCCGGCGCCCGGTGCTGTGCAGTTCACGCAGCGAACCTTCCGGCAGGGCGCTGTCCAGATCGGCCAGCAGCGTGTTGTCGTTGAAAATGCCTTCCAGCTCGGTGCGCATGAAGAAACGCCCGGTGCGGTGATCGACGAACTCATTGTTCTGGACGATATTGAGTTCGTGCTTGTAACAGATGTTGGTGATCTTGGCGATCAGCCCTTTGGCGTCCGGGCAGATGGTGCGTAACACTTTCCGTTGTACATTTTGGTGCGGCATGGGTTTGAGGATCCTGTCTGATACTGAACGGCCTGTCTGCGCAGGCGTAAACGTGAAGCGCCGGCCGGCTAGCGCCCGCAGCACTTCTTGTATTTTTTCCCTGAGCCACAGGGACACATCGCATTTCGGCCGGGCTGGGGTTTGGTGCCGTCGATATAATACCAACGTTGATCGCGACGAAGGAAGCGCGAGCGCTCATGCATCGCCTGCGGTTCGCCGCTTTCGCCATCGGTGAAACGGGCGATGAATTCGACGAAGCCTTCATCCGGCTCATGACCGGCTTTCTCTTCCACGATCGTCAGGCCCAGCCACTCGGTATTCTTAAAGCTGTCGACGATTGCATTGCGCCACGCTTCGGCGCCACAGTCGGGGTGCCAGGTGGCGATCAAATAGTCGACGTTATGATTCACGTAGGCGGTGAAGCGTGAACGCATCAGTTGGCCGGGCGTCGGCGCCGGCTGACTGCCGCTGATAAAAGGGGCGCAGCACGCGTTATACGCCAGTCCGCTGCCGCATGGGCATGATTCGGGCAAAATGACTCCTGATAAAACGAGGCTGAAAATGAATTTAGCGCATATGTTACCTAACAATATTCGTCAGTGACAATCTACCCTGAAAGCAGGGAACACCGTTTACCGAGAGGATGGCGCTATGCGGCAAATCAAGATCGGACTGGCGCTGGGAGCGGGCTCGGCTAAAGGCTGGGCGCACATCGGCGTGATCAATGCGTTAAAGAAGCTGGGGATTGAGATCGATATCGTTGCCGGCTGCTCTGTCGGCGCGTTGGTGGGCGCCGCGTTCGCCAGCCATCGCCTGCCGGCGATGGAGCAGTGGGTGCGATCGTTCAGCTATTGGGACGTGATTCGCCTGATGGATTTTTCCTGGCAGCGCGGCGGCCTGTTGCGCGGCGAGCGGGTGTTTAACGCTGTCGGACAGCTGCTGAAGATCAATGATATCGCCGATTGTGCGTTGAAGTTCGGTGCCGTGACGACCAATCTCAGCACCGGGCGTGAGCTGTGGCTGACCGAAGGCGATATTCATCAGGCGATACGCGCTTCCTGCAGCATGCCAGGCCTGTTGGCGCCGGTATGGGCCGACGGCTATTGGCTGGTGGATGGCGCGGTGGTCAATCCGGTGCCGGTGTCGCTTTGCCGCGCCATGGGCGCCGATATCGTCATCGCGGTCGATCTGCAGCATGACGCGCACCTGATGCAGCAGGACCTGTTCTCGATACGTATCGAGGAAGAAAGCCCCAACGATGCGCCTGCGGCTACCTGGCGCGGGCGTCTGCGGGAACGCGTCGGCAGAATGCGCAAGCGCAAACCGGCGACGGCGCCGACGGCGATGGAGATTATGAGCACATCGATTCAAATGCTGGAGAATCGCCTGAAGCGCAACCGGATGGCGAGCGATCCGCCGGATGTCTTGATCCAGCCTTTTTGCCCGCAAATCTCAACGCTGGATTTCCACCGCGCCGATGAAGCGATCGAGGCGGGGTTGCTGGCGGTTGAAAAACAACTGGATCGGTTGTTGCCGTTGATAAAAAATAGATAATTCTCGGTTCTTGGTTGGCAATGCGCAGTTGGTCTGTTTCAGACGAGCATAAGTGACCTTTTTGAGCCACTATTACACTATGGAAAGGGACGAGGCTCGGCTGATGGCATTACCACTCACTCACAAGCGCATCTTGATCGTTGAGGACGAACAGGTTTTTCGTTCCGTGCTGGTCGGTTATCTGACCTCGCTGGGCGCTGAAACCGGCGAGGCGACCAACGGTTTACAGGCGCTGAGTGCCGTGGATGACTTCAAGCCGGATCTGATTCTGTGCGATCTCGCGATGCCGGAAATGGGCGGTATCGAATTTGTTGAACATCTGCGTTTGCAGGGGCTGCAGATCCCGGTGCTGGTGATCTCGGCCACCGACAAGATGGCCGACATCGCCAAGGTGCTGCGGTTGGGCGTGCAGGATGTACTGCTCAAACCGCTGACCGATCTCAATCGCCTGCGTGAAGCGGTGCTGGCGTGTTTATACCCCAATATGTTCACCTCCCAGGCGATTGAAGAGGTTGAACTGTTTCAGGATTGGGATGCGTTGAGCAAAAATCCTTCCGAAGCCGTCAAACTGCTTAAGCAACTGCAGCCGCCGGTACAGCAGACCATTGCGCATTGCCGGATCAACTATCGGCAGTTAACCACCGGCGAAAATCCCGGCCTGGTGCTGGATATCGCCGCCTTGTCAGAAAAGGATCTGGCATTCTATTGTCTGGACGTCACGCGCGCCGGCGATAATGGCGTATTGGCGGCATTGCTGTTGCGCGCATTATTTAATGGGCTGCTGCAGGACCATCTGGCTAATCAACAGCATCGTTTGCCGCAAATGTCGGCATTGTTAAAGCAGGTTAATCAATTATTGCGGCAGGGGAAATTAGACGGTCAATTCCCTCTGTTGTTGGGATATTATCACGCCGAAAATAAAAACCTGATTCTGGTTTCCGCCGGGCTGCATGCCAACGTCAATACCGGTGACAATCAAATCCAGCTGAGCAACGGCGTGCCACTGGGGACGCTGGGGGCTACCTACATGAATCAGATCAGCCAGCGTTGTACCGCCTGGCAATGTCAGGTATGGGGCAGCGGTGGCCGATTGCGACTGATGCTCAGCGCTGAATAGCAGGCAGCGATCGGCGCGATCTTAAGCTATTTACTTATCTGTAATTAAACCGTTTATTTATTCTCCGGATTATCCGAACGGGTAATAGTCCTAAATGTTTTCTATTTGTGTTCTGGTTAATGCTCGGCGCGCATAAGCTGGTATACTCCGAAGGTTTTTTTATATCGAGCCCAAGCTCATAAAATGAGCGCTTTAGCTTTAAGAGAGGAAATAATGCCTGCTGTAAATCGCAAAGTCAGAAAAGCCGTGATCCCGGTTGCAGGCTTGGGTACGCGGATGTTGCCGGCCACCAAAGCCATTCCGAAAGAAATGCTGCCGCTGGTTGATAAACCTCTGATCCAATACGTCGTCAATGAGTGCATTGCGGCGGGGATTAACGAGATTGTGCTGGTCACCCACTCCTCCAAGAACTCGATCGAAAACCATTTTGATACCAGTTTCGAACTCGAAGCGATGCTGGAAAAACGCGTCAAGCGCCAATTGCTGGACGAAGTGCAGTCGATCTGCCCGAAAGGCGTTACCGTGATGCAGGTTCGTCAGGGTAATGCCAAAGGCCTGGGGCACGCGATTATGTGTGCCTACCCGATGGTAGGCGATGAACCGGTCGCGGTGGTGCTTCCGGATGTGATCCTCGACGAATACAGCGCCGATCCGAAAAAAGACAATCTGCACGAAATGCTGCAGCGCTTCGAAGCCACCGGCGTCAGCCAGATCATGGTTGAACCCGTGCCGCATAAGGATGTCGGAAACTACGGCGTAGCCGACTGTAAGGGCGTTGATTTGCAACCGGGCGAAAGCGCGCCGATGGTCAGCGTGGTTGAGAAACCGTCGCCGGATAAAGCCCCTTCCAACCTGGCGATTGTCGGTCGTTACGTGTTGTCCGCCGATATTTGGCCGCTGTTGGCGAAAACGCCTCCAGGTGCCGGCGATGAAATTCAGCTGACTGACAGCATCGAAATGCTGATGCAGCAGGAAACGGTGGAAGCGTATCACCTGAAAGGCGTGAGCCATGACTGCGGTAACAAACTGGGTTACATGCAGGCCTTCGTGGAGTACGGCATGCGTCATGCCAGCCTGGGCAAAGAGTTTTCTCAGTGGCTGCAGCAGGTTGTTGCCGCTGACAAGAAGTGATTTGATCTTTCGTCTTAATTTGAAAAACTAGGATTTTCACATGAAAGTAACAGTTTTTGGTATTGGTTATGTGGGGCTGGTACAGGCCGCCGTGCTGGCTGAAGTTGGCCATGACGTTATGTGCATCGATGTTGACGAGCGAAAAGTCGAGAACCTGAAAAAAGGGAATATCCCGATTTTTGAACCGGGCCTGACGCCGCTGGTGCAGCAAAACTATGAGGCCGGGCGCCTGCATTTCACCACCGATGCCAAAGCGGGCGTGGCGCACGGGAATATCCAGTTTATCGCCGTTGGTACGCCGCCGGATGAGGACGGTTCCGCCGATCTGAAATATGTCACCGCGGTGGCGCGCACCATCGCCGAGCACATGACCGATCGCAAAGTGGTGATCGACAAATCTACCGTGCCGGTCGGCACGGCGGACAAAGTGCGTCAGGTGATGGCGGAAACTCTGGCAAAACGCGGCAGCAACGTGCCGTTCGACGTGGTGTCCAACCCTGAATTCCTGAAGGAAGGTGCTGCGGTGGCTGACTGCATGCGCCCTGAGCGCATCGTGATCGGTACCGATAATAAAGAGGTGATCGAGCCTATTCGCGAGCTGTACGAGCCGTTTAACCGCAATCACGATCGTATGATCATGATGGATATCCGCAGCGCGGAGCTGACCAAATATGCCGCCAACTGCATGCTGGCGACCAAAATCAGCTTTATGAACGAAATGTCCAACCTGGCGGAAATGTTGGGCGCGGATATCGAGAAAGTGCGTCAGGGCATCGGTTCCGATTCACGCATCGGTTATCACTTCATCTACCCTGGCTGTGGCTACGGCGGTTCTTGCTTCCCGAAAGATGTTCAGGCGCTGATCCGCACGGCGGAGCAGATCGGTTACCAACCGAAGCTGTTGCAGGCGGTAGAGCAGGTCAACTACCAACAAAAAGACAAGCTGAACAGCTTTATCAAAGACTATTTCGGCAGCGATTTGAAGGGCAAAACCTTCGCACTGTGGGGCCTGGCGTTCAAGCCGAATACCGATGACATGCGTGAAGCGTCCAGCCGTGTGCTGATGGAGCAGCTGTGGGCTGCCGGCGCCACCGTCCAGGCCTACGATCCGGAAGCGATGAACGAAGTTCAGCGCATCTATGGCCAGCGCGAAGACTTGAAGCTGATGGGTACCAAAGAGGCTGCGTTGCATGGCGCCGATGCTCTGGTGATCTGCACCGAATGGCAGAATTTCCGCGCACCGGACTTCGATGTGATCAAGAGTGCGTTGAAACAGCCGGTGATCTTCGATGGACGTAACCTGTACGATCCTGAGCGTTTGGCGAATCGCGGCTTTACCTACTATGCGATTGGCCGCGGTGCCTCGATTAAACCGGTTATTTAAGGAGTGGGCATGAAATTCCTGGTTACAGGCGCCGCAGGGTTTATTGGTTATCACGTTGCAGAGCGTTTGTTGACCGCCGGGCATCAGGTTATCGGCATCGATAACCTGAATGACTATTATGACGTGGGCCTGAAAATGGCCCGTCTGGACAGGCTGGCGGATAAGCCGGGATTCCGCTTCATCAAGCTGGATTTGGCCGATCGTGAGGGCATGGCGGCATTGTTCGCCGAGCATCAGTTCCAACGAGTCATTCATTTGGGTGCCCAAGCCGGCGTGCGTTATTCGCTGGTCAACCCGTTGGCTTATGCGGACGCTAACCTGATCGGTCATTTGAACGTTCTGGAAGGCTGCCGTCATAATAAGGTCGAGCATTTACTTTACGCTTCCTCCAGCTCTGTTTATGGCCTCAATCGCAAGTTGCCGTTTGCTACCGAAGATTCTGTCGACCACCCTGTCTCACTGTATGCGGCAACCAAAAAAGCCAATGAGCTGATGTCACACAGTTACGCTCATTTATACGGTCTCCCGACGACGGGGCTACGCTTCTTTACCGTATATGGTCCCTGGGGGCGTCCGGATATGGCGCTGTTCAAGTTTACCAAGGCCATATTGGCGGGGGAGAGCATCGATGTATATAACCACGGTGAAATGCACCGTGACTTTACTTACATTGATGATATCACCGAGGCGATTGTGCGGCTGCAGGCGGTTATTCCGCAGGCAGATCCGTCATGGACCGTTGAACAGGGATCGCCGGCGACCAGTTCCGCGCCGTATCATGTTTATAATATCGGCAATAACACCCCCGTTAAACTGATGGAATATATCACGGCGTTGGAGCAGGCTTTGGGGGTAACTGCCCGCAAGAATATGCTGCCTATGCAACCTGGCGACGTGATGGATACCAGCGCGGATACCGCAGAGCTTTATCGTGACATTGGTTTTAAGCCGGAAACCAGCGTTGAAGAGGGTGTGAAGCGCTTTGTTGATTGGTATAAGGCATTCTACCAGGTTCAATAATTGAACGAGGGTATATGCGACAAAGGGGCCTTAGGGCCCTTTTTTTTTGCTGGAACCCCATGCAAGGAACAAAATGCGAATTAGGATATTTACTAAAAGGAAAGGGATGAGGCAGGATCACGTCGATAAGCTTTAAAATGAAAAGGCCCCCCGCAGGGAGCCTTTCAGATACGGGCAGAATCGCTATTACAGCAGGAAATCGTCCAGAGATTTACCTTGCTCTTCGATAGCTTTCTTAATCACCGCAGGAGTACGGCCTTGGCCGGTCCAGGTTTTCAATTCGCCGTTTTCGTCTTTATATTGGTATTTAGCAGGACGTGCTGCGCGTTTTGCTTTACCGGCAGCCTTGTTGGCAGCCATGGTTTGCAGCAGTTCATTCGGATCGATACCGTCAGCAATCAGCATTTCGCGGTATTGCTGCAGTTTACGGGTGCGTTCTTCGATTTCTGCTTGAGCCTGGCTGTCTTCTTCGCGACGTTCGTTCACAACAACTTCCAGTTTCTCGAGCATTTCTTCCAGCGTTTCCAGTGTGCATTCTCTTGCCTGGGCGCGCAGAGTGCGGATGTTGTTCAAAATCTTTAATGCTTCGCTCATTGTCCTAGTCTCAAATTATATTGGTGGGGGGCGTCTCGATAATAATAGAGCGCTATTTTCTTTTCTGCAATAGCCAAATTGACTTGAATACTCAAATTTACCTTTTAAAAAACCGTTAATCGGATCTGTCCGACTAATATAGGAAGGGCTGTTAACTATTACCCTTGTCGCACTTAAGTCAAAATTTCAACAGGCATGCTTTAAAAGGCGCGTGTCGCAAGGCTTTCATCGATAAGTTATCGCCGTAATTTATATCAATATTACAATGGGTTCTGTGGGCTTAATCACGTCATGGCTAGGCAGACATTGTAAACAATAGGGGTATATAGGTAAAGATTGCGTCAGGAAACGTCGGGGACAGCGAAGGTGATTAAATGCCCTGTATTGGCCCCGAGTATAATAGACTGGCGCGCCGTTGCGGTTGCGGCACCCGCCGCGGTGAAACCGTGATTATGCATTAATGGGCAAATGATCGCGGTTAACCATTAGCAAGAATTAATAGTGATGACAGGCATACATTATCCTGTAAATAGCTGTAAAAAGAACGGGCCGACAGAACGATATGTTTCGCTTGAAAGCGCATTATTACGGCGAACGCAATATTCGTTCGCTTTGGGCTGAGCCTGGGGGGCGGCTTATGGTACACTTACCGTCCTAATCGACATTTGAATATTTCTTATACCATCGGAGTTGCGGGGCCATGGCTCAACTTTATTTTTATTACTCTGCGATGAATGCCGGCAAGTCCACCGCGCTGCTACAGTCTTCATATAACTATCAAGAACGTGGTATGCGCACGCTGGTGTTCACTGCGGAGATCGATCACCGCTTTGGCGTAGGTAAGGTCAGCTCGCGCATCGGTTTATCCTCGCAGGCCCAGCTCTATAACAACGACTCGATGCTGTACGCCATGATTCAGCAAGAGCATCAACAGCAGCCGGTGCATTGTGTGCTGCTGGATGAAAGTCAGTTCCTGACCAAGGCGCAGGTTGAGCAATTGTGCGATGTGGTGGACCAACTGGACATTCCCGTATTGTGCTACGGCCTGCGTACCGATTTTCTCGGTGAGCTGTTTACCGGCAGCCAATATTTGCTGGCCTGGGCCGATAAGCTGGTGGAATTGAAAACCATCTGTCACTGTGGGCGCAAAGCCAATATGGTGTTGCGTTTGGATGAAAACGGCCAGGCGATGCACGCCGGTGAGCAGGTGGTGATTGGCGGTAACGAGAGCTATGTCTCCGTCTGCCGCAAGCATTATAAAGAGGCGATTCACTCCCTGGAATAGGGGAGAAAACGCCGCCAAAGCCCGCTGAGGCGTTTTGGCGGCGTGAGTCGAAATGCAGCGCCTCTGGCGCAATAAAAAACCCGCCGTTTGGCGGGTTTTTTTATCGGTTTACGAAACCGTTATTTCTTGGGCTTCTTTGCCGCGGCTTTGGCTGCAGCCGGAGCTGTCGCTTCCTCGTCGACCGCTTCGCTGAATTCGCGGCCGTAGAAGGTATCCAGCATGATTTGCTTCAGTTCGGCAATCAGCGGATAGCGCGGGTTGGCGCCGGTGCATTGGTCGTCGAACGCGTCTTCCGACAGCTTGTCGACTTTCGCCAGGAAGTCCGCCTCCTGCACACCCGCCTCGCGGATGGAAGTCGGGATGCCCAACTCGGTTTTCAACTCGTCCAGCCAGGCCAGCAGTTTCTCAATCTTCTGCGCGGTGCGGTCGCCCGGCGCGCTCAGGCCGAGATGGTCGGCGATTTCAGCGTAGCGGCGGCGCGCCTGAGGGCGATCGTACTGGCTGAAGGCCGTCTGCTTGGTCGGGTTGTCGTTCGCATTGTAGCGAATGACGTTGGAAATCAGCATCGCGTTGGCCAGGCCGTGCGGAATGTGGAACTCCGAACCCAGCTTGTGCGCCATGGAGTGGCAAACCCCGAGGAAGGCGTTGGCGAAAGCGATACCGGCGATGGTGGCGGCGTTGTGCACGCGTTCACGGGCAACCGGGTTTTTCGCGCCTTCTTTATAGCTGGCCGGCAGATACTCTTTCAACAGTTTCAACGCCTGCAGCGCCTGGCCATCGGAGTATTCGTTCGCCAGCACCGAGACGTAGGCTTCCAGCGCGTGGGTGACCGCATCCAGACCGCCGAAGGCGCACAGGGATTTCGGCATGTTCATCACCAGGTTGGCGTCGACAATCGCCATGTCCGGAGTCAGCGCATAGTCGGCCAGCGGGTATTTCTGCCCGGTAGTGTCGTCGGTGACGACGGCGAACGGCGTGACTTCCGAACCGGTGCCTGAGGTGGTGGTGATGGCGATCATTTTCGCTTTCACGCCCATTTTCGGGAACTTGTAGATACGCTTGCGGATGTCCATGAAGCGCAGCGCCAGATCCTCGAAGTGGGTTTCAGGATGTTCGTACAGCACCCACATGATTTTCGCGGCGTCCATCGGCGAACCGCCGCCCAGCGCGATGATGACGTCCGGTTTGAAGGAGTTCATCTGCTCGGCGCCTTTACGCACGATGCTCAGCGTCGGATCGGCTTCCACTTCAAAGAACACTTCGGTTTCGATGCCGTGAGACTTCAGAACCTTGGTGATCTGGTCGGCATAGCCGTTGTTGAACAGGAAACGGTCGGTCACGATGAAGGCGCGTTTCGCCCCGTCGGTCGCCACTTCTTCCAGCGCGATAGGCAGCGAGCCACGGCGGAAGTAGATCGATTTCGGAAGTTTATGCCACAACATGTTTTCTGCTCGCTTCGCTACAGTTTTCTTGTTGATCAGGTGTTTAGGTCCGACGTTTTCAGAGATGGAGTTACCACCCCAGGAACCGCAACCCAGCGTCAGCGAAGGCGCGAGTTTGAAGTTGTACAGGTCGCCGATACCGCCCTGAGAAGCCGGGGTGTTGATCAGAATGCGAGCCGTTTTCATTTTATCGCCGAAGTAGGCGATGCGAGCCGTTTGGTTATCCTGGTCGGTGTACAGGCAGGATGTGTGGCCGATACCGCCCATGGCGACCAGTTTTTCGGCTTTGGCGACGGCGTCTTCGAAGTCTTTGGCGCGGTACATCGCCAGGGTAGGCGACAGTTTTTCATGCGCGAAAGGTTCGGACTCGTCGACCAGCTTCACTTCACCGATCAGCACTTTGGTGTTGGCCGGCACTTTGATGCCTGCCATTTCGGCGATTTTCGGTGCGGATTGCCCGACGATGGCCGCGTTCAGGCCGCCGTTTTTCAGGATGATGTCCTGCACCGCTTTCAGTTCTTTGCCCTGCAGCAGATAGCCGCCGTGGGAAGCGAAACGTTCGCGTACCGCATCATAGATAGCGTCAACGACGATGACCGACTGTTCGGAAGCGCAGATAACGCCGCTGTCGAAGGTTTTGGACATCAGGATAGAGGCGACCACGCGTTTGATATCTGCGGTTTCGTCTACCACGACCGGCGTATTGCCGGCGCCGACGCCGATAGCCGGTTTGCCGGAGCTGTAGGCGGCTTTCACCATGCCCGGGCCACCGGTGGCGAGGATCAGGTTGATGTCAGGGTGGTGCATCAGCTGGTTGGACAGCTCGACGGTAGGCTGGTCGATCCAACCGATGATGTCTTTTGGCGCGCCGGCGGCGATAGCGGCTTGCAGCACGATATCGGCGGCTTTGTTGGTGGCATTCTTCGCACGCGGGTGCGGCGAGAAGATGATGCCGTTACGGGTTTTCAGGCTGATCAGCGCTTTGAAGATCGCGGTAGAAGTTGGGTTGGTGGTAGGAACGATACCGCAAATCAGGCCGATAGGTTCGGCGATAGTGATGGTACCGAAAGTGTCATCTTCAGACAGGATGCCACAGGTTTTTTCATCTTTATAGGCGTTGTAGATGTACTCGGAAGCGAAGTGGTTTTTGATCACTTTGTCTTCGACGATACCCATTCCGGATTCTTCCACGGCCATTTTGGCCAACGGGATACGGGCATCAGCAGCGGCGAGGGCGGCAGCGCGGAAGATTTTATCCACTTGCTCTTGAGTGAAGTTGGCATATTCGCGCTGGGCTTTTTTGACACGTGCGACAAGCTCGTTCAGTTCAGCGACATTCGTTACAGCCATAATGCTCTCCTGATAATGTTAAACTCTTTCAGTAAATAAGCCGTGCGAGCCACTAGTATAGTCATAACGGGAATAAACGGTGATTCGAATACCGGGGCTTTCCCGCGTTATTTCTTCGCATGCTGCTGATTTGCTTAAAGAGCTTTACCCTACGCCAACCGGAGGGGCAGGCAGTGAAGAGAACGGAACCGGCTGGATTGCCACCGACTTTGTTCTACTCCCTGACTACGACTAAGAGCTTACCCACTGTTGGGTAGTTGATTTGTGATCTAAATCATGAAAAGTGCAAGCTGACACCTTTCAGCTTGGCGGTGTTGAGAGTGATTATCAATAACTGTGATCGATGACTCTTTTTTCAACATAAAAAATCAAAAGGCCATACATCACTTTAACAAAGGGTATTTGTTTTGTTGCCTAACTTGCTGGCAGTTAAAAATGCTGCTTTCGCCGGATGGATTACCCGCGGCAATTCCATTACATTAGCGCGCATAGGCAGCACACCTTTTATAGCACTTAACGCGGAGCCATCTGTGGGCCAATCTCTGTTGGATCTTTCCGGCTTTATCAAGTTCTTTGTCGGTCTGTTTGCGCTGGTCAACCCGGTGGGCATCTTGCCGGTGTTTATCAGCATGACGAGCTACCAGGCGGAAGCAGGGCGCAATAAAACCAACCTGACCGCCAACCTGTCGGTCGCCATTATTCTGTGGACATCGCTGTTCCTGGGCGAAGGGATCTTGCGGATGTTCGGCATCTCCATCGATTCGTTCCGCATCGCCGGCGGTATTCTGGTGGTGACCATCGCCATGTCGATGATCAGCGGCAAGCTGGGAGAAGACAAACAGAACAAACAGGAAAAATCGGAGAGCGCGATCCGCGAGAGCATCGGCGTGGTGCCGTTAGCGCTGCCGCTGATGGCGGGGCCGGGGGCGATCAGTTCCACCATCGTGTGGAGTTCCCGTTATCACAACTGGCAAAGCCTGCTCGGCTTTACGGTCGCGATCGCCTTGTTCGCCTTTTGCTGCTGGTTGTTGTTCCGCGCCGCGCCGCTGTTGGTGCGTTTGCTTGGGCAGACCGGCATCAACGTGATCACCCGTATCATGGGTCTGTTGCTGATGGCGCTCGGGATCGAGTTTATCGTTACCGGTATTAAGGCGATATTCCCCGGCCTGTTGTAATACCCTTTGTTTAGCCGCGCACCTTTCGCCTTGGCGCGGCTAAAATTAATTTTAAAGTTTAAATTATTTATTGGTTCGCATTATTATAGTGCACAGGATGAATAAAATTTATGCGGTTGCACTCTTATGTTGCATAAATCTCATGTTGCTGTGCAAAAAAAACGCTAAGCGTTATTTCAGACACTTTTCCTCCCCCATTTCCGCGCGTTTTGCCCCCACTCAACGGTAAAGCTGTTGTTAAATTAATCACATCATTCTGTGGGGCTTGTCTCACTTTCATCCAGGTGTTATTAGTGATTAACCGACCATAGGCAGGTGTTTGTTCTTTGAATGTCTGGATTGTTAACTGAATGTTTCTTTGTGCGGTAATGAGATTGCGTTGATGGTTTCAAATGAAATGATTTTGTCTTTTTTTCTTTAAAATCATAGCGATGATTTTGTTTCTCCGCGTCCCCGAGCTTGGGGGCCGGATCGGGCTTCGTGCGATAAAAGAGAATTGCTTAACATTTTCGTAAAATTTATTGGCTATGGAATTTGGCTTCTGCTAATTTCCGAGCAACTTTCCCGTGGTCAATTAACTGAAATGCGCCATAAAAACGGGAATGATTTTTGCTGGTATCCGTTTATTTAGAATTCTTATAAACACTTCACAAACTTCGATAAGCGATGCTTGTCGGTGAAAAGGAGCCTCGATTATGCAGCAAACCCTGAAGCGCACTTCTTTGACCTTGTTGATTAGCGGCGCGCTGAGCGTCGGCGCCATAAATAGCAGTTTGGCGGCGGAAGTGCCGGCCGGCGTTCAGTTGGCGCAGCAGCAGAATATTGTGATCAACAACGGCAGCGAAGTGGCTTCATTGGATCCGCATAAGGTCGAGGGCGTACCGGAAAGCAATATCATTCTTAACCTGCTGGAAGGGCTGGTGAGCACCGACGCCAACGGGCATGTGGTGCCGGCGGCGGCGGCGAGCTGGGAAAACCAGAATTATCAGCAATGGACCTTCCACTTGCGCCCCGGCGCGGTGTGGAGCGACGGCAGTCCGGTGACCGCGCAAGACTTCGTCTACAGCTGGCAGCGTCTGGCCGATCCGAAAATCGCCTCGCCCTATGCCAGCTACCTGCAATACACCAAAGTCGACAATATCGACGACATCCTGACCGGCAAGAAGCCTCCGCAGACCCTCGGCGTCAAGGCGCTGGACGACCAGACGCTGCAGGTGACGCTGAGCGAGCCGGTGCCGTATTTCATCAGCATGCTGAGCCACACGTCGCTCAAACCGGTGAAACGCGCGGTAGTGGAGAAATTCGGCGATAAATGGACGTTGCCCGCCAACTACGTCGGCAACGGCGCTTACCGCCTGAAAGAGTGGGTGGTGAACGAGCGCATCGTACTGGAGCGCAGCCCGAGCTACTGGAACAACAAGCAGACGGTGATCAATCAGGCGACCTTCTTGCCGATCGCTTCCGAAGTCAGCGACGTCAACCGCTTCCGCAGCGGCGAGATCGACATCACCAACAGCGCGATCCCGCCGTACCTGTACGTCAAAATGAAGCGCGAAGTGCCCGAGCAACTGCACGTTAACCCTTATCTGTGCACTTTCTATTACGAACTCAATAACCAGCGGGCGCCGTTCACCGATCCGCGGGTGCGTGCGGCGGTGAAGATGACGCTGGATCGCGACATCATCGCCAACAAGATCATGGGCCAGGGGCAGATCCCGGCCTACAGTTTCACGCCGACCTTTACGGAAGGCGCCAACTTTACGCCGCCCGTGTGGGCCGGCTGGAGCCAGGAACAGCGCAACGCCGAAGCCAAGAAACTGCTGGCGGAAGCGGGTTACAGCGACGCCAAGCCGCTGAAGTTCTCGCTGCTGTACAACACCTCCGATCAAAACAAACAGCAGGCGATCGCCGCCGCGTCGATGTGGAAAAAGAACCTCGGCGCCGACGTCACGCTGCGCAATCAGGAGTGGAAGACCTCGCTGGAAAGCCGCCATCAGGGGCAATACGACGTGGCGCGCGCCACCTGGTGCGGGGATTACAACGAGCCCAGCGCGTTCCTGAACCTGGTGCTGTCCAACAGCAGCATCAATACCGTGTTTTATAAGAGCCCGGCGTTCGACGCCATCATGGCCGCCACGCTGAAGGCGCCGGATGAGGCCGCGCGCGCCGCGCTCTATCAGCAGGCAGAAGCGCAGCTGGACAAAGACTCCGCGTTGATCCCGGTGTATTACCGCGTCAGCGCGCGGTTGATTAAGCCGACGGTAGGCGGGTTCACCGGCAAAGATCCGCTGGACTATACCGACGTTAAAAATCTTTACATTATCAAGCAGTAAAAGGGGTATTCCTCTCGCTAGCTCGCGGAGGAATATAGGGAAGGCCGGCCGCCGCATTCGTTCCGCGGCGGCGGGAAACAGAGTCCGCTTACGGGCAACGCAGGTTCCACGAAGAGCCTGTGATAATAAAAACTGGAGTCGATAAGTATGACCAACATCACGAAGAAAACGCTCATTGCCGCCGGCGTCATCGCCGCGCTGGGCATCACAGCAACCACCTCCGCCTTTGCCGCCGACGTTCCTGCAGGCGTGCAACTGGCCGACAAGCAAGAAATCGTCAAAAACAACGGTTCCGAAGTGCAGTCGCTTGACCCGCATAAAATCGAGGGCGTGCCGGAAAACAACGTGACCCGCGATCTGATGGAAGGCCTGGCGAACAACAGCCCGGACGGTTCCATCGTGCCGGGCGTCGCGGAAAGCTGGGATAACAAGGATTTCAAAGTCTGGACCTTCCACCTGCGCAAAGACGCCAAATGGTCCAACGGCAAGCCGGTGACGGCGCAAGATTTCGTCTACAGCTGGCAGCGCGTAGTGGATCCGAAAACCGCGTCGCCTTACGCCAGCTACCTGCAGTACGCCCATGTGGAAAACGTTGATGACATCATCGCCGGCAAAAAAGACAAGTCGACGCTGGGCGTGAAGGCCATCGACGACCACACCTTCCAGGTGACCCTGAGCGAGCCGGTGCCTTATCTGGTTGAAATGACCCCGCACTACGCCATGAAGCCGGTTTACAAAGACGCGGTGGAGAAATTCGGCGAGAAGTGGACGCTGCCGGCCAACTACGTCAGCAACGGCGCTTACAAACTGAAAGACTGGATTGTCAACGAACGCATCGTACTGGAACGCAACCCGGAATATTGGGATAACGCCAAAACCATCATCAATAAAGTGACGTTCCTGCCTATTTCGTCGGAAGTGACCGACGTTAACCGCTACCGCACCGGTGAAATCGACATGACCTACAACAACATGCCGATCGAACTGTTCCAGAAGCTGAAGAAAGAGATCCCGAAAGAGGTGCACGTCGATCCTTATCTGTGCACCTATTACTACGAAATCAACAACCAGAAGGCGCCGTTCACCGATGCGCGCGTGCGTGAAGCGCTGAAGCTGGGCATGGATCGCGACATCATCGTCAACAAGGTGAAAAATCAGGGCGATCTGCCGGCCTACAGCTTTACGCCGCCATACACCGACGGCGCCAAGCTGACCGCGCCGGAGTGGTTCGGCTGGACGCAGGAAAAACGCAACGAAGTGGCGAAGAAACTGCTGGCCGACGCCGGCTACGGCCCGGTCAGCTTTACGCCGCCATACACCGACGGCGCCAAGCTGACCGCGCCGGAGTGGTTCGGCTGGACGCAGGAAAAACGCAACGAAGTGGCGAAGAAACTGCTGGCCGACGCCGGCTACGGCCCGGGTAAACCGCTGACCTTCTCCCTGTTGTACAACACGTCAGACCTGCACAAGAAGCTGGCGATCGCCGCCGCCTCCATCTGGAAGAAAAATCTGGGCGTGGACGTGAAGCTGGTGAACCAGGAGTGGAAAACCTTCCTGGATACCCGCCATCAGGGCACCTATGACGTGGCGCGCGCCGGCTGGTGCGCCGACTACAACGAACCGAGTTCGTTCCTGAACATGATGCTGTCCGACAGCAGCAGTAACACCCCGCACTACAAGAGCGCCGAGTTCGACAAGCTGATGGCCAACGTGTTGACCGCGAAGAGCAAAGACGAGCGCGCCGAACTGTATCAGAAAGCGGAAGTTCAGCTGGATAAAGATTCCGCCATCGTTCCGCTGTATTACTACGTGAACGCCCGTTTGGTGAAACCTTACGTTGGTGGCTACACCGGCAAAGACCCGCTTGATAACGTGTACGACAAAAACCTGTACATCATCAAGCATTGATACGGTAAGAGCCGGCGGCGCAGGCCGCCGGCCCATGTTGAGAATAATAAGCCGTCATCAGGCTGTCGCACAGGGTTAGGGCAATGCTTAAATTTATACTTCGTCGCTTATTGGAAGCGATCCCGACACTATTTATCCTTATTACCATCTCATTCTTCATGATGCGCCTGGCGCCCGGCAGTCCATTTACCGGGGAACGCGCATTGCCGCCGGAAGTCATGGCGAATATCGAAGCCAAATATCATTTGAACGACCCGATCTGGAAACAGTACGGTCATTATCTGGCGCAGCTTGCGCAGGGAGACTTCGGCCCATCCTTTAAATACAAGGATTATTCGGTCAACGATTTGGTGGCCAGCTCTTTCCCAGTCTCCGCCAAACTCGGTCTGGCCGCGTTTTTGCTGGCGGTGGTGCTGGGCGTGAGCGCCGGCGTGATCGCCGCGCTGAACCAGAACACCAAATGGGACTACACGGTGATGGGGTTCGCCATGACCGGGGTGGTGATACCCAGTTTCGTGGTGGCGCCGCTGTTGGTGCTGATCTTCGCCATCACGTTGAAATGGCTGCCGGGCGGCGGCTGGAACGGCGGCGCGCCTAAGTTCATCATCTTGCCGATGGTGGCGTTGTCGCTGGCCTATATCGCCAGCATCGCCCGTATCACGCGCGGCTCGATGATTGAAGTGCTGCACTCCAACTTCATCCGCACCGCGCGCGCCAAAGGCTTGCCGATGCGTCGCATCATTTTCCGCCACGCGCTGAAGCCGGCGCTGTTGCCGGTGCTGTCCTACATGGGCCCGGCGTTCGTCGGGATCATCACCGGTTCGATGGTGATCGAAACCATCTACGGTCTGCCGGGGATCGGCCAGCTGTTCGTTAACGGCGCGCTGAACCGCGACTACTCCCTGGTGTTGAGCCTGACCATTCTGGTGGGCGCTCTGACCATTCTGTTCAACGCGATCGTCGATGTGCTGTATGCGGTCATCGATCCGAAAATCCGTTATTAATCTGGAGCACGCGAATGATGTTGACTAAAAAGAACAGCGAAGCTCTGGAACACTTCAGCGAGAAGCTGGAAGTGGAAGGGCGCAGCCTGTGGCAAGACGCGCGTCGGCGTTTTATGCACAACCGCGCGGCGGTCAGCAGCCTGTTCATACTGGCGCTGATCACACTGTTTGTGGTGCTGGCGCCGATGCTGTCGCAATTCGCCTACGACGATACCGATTGGGCGATGATGTCCGCCGCACCCAGCGTTGAATCGGGGCACTATTTCGGCACCGATTCCTCCGGGCGCGATCTGCTGGTGCGCGTGGCGATCGGTGGGCGCATCTCGCTGATGGTCGGCGTGGCGGCGGCGCTGGTGGCGGTGATCGTCGGCACCCTGTACGGCGCGATGTCCGGCTATCTGGGCGGCAAGATCGACTCGGTGATGATGCGCCTGCTGGAGATCCTCAACTCCTTCCCGTTCATGTTCTTCGTGATCCTGCTGGTGACCTTCTTCGGCCAGAATATCCTGCTGATCTTCGTGGCGATCGGCATGGTGTCGTGGCTGGACATGGCGCGTATCGTGCGCGGCCAAACCCTCGGTCTGAAGCGCAAGGAGTTCATCGAAGCGGCGCTGGTGTGCGGCGTCTCCACGCGCAACATCGTGCTGCGGCATATCGTGCCGAACGTGCTCGGCGTGGTGGTGGTGTATGCCTCGTTGCTGGTGCCGAGCATGATCCTGTTCGAATCCTTCCTCAGCTTCCTGGGGCTGGGTACGCAGGAGCCGCTGAGCAGCTGGGGCGCATTGCTCAGCGACGGCGCCAACTCAATGGAAGTTTCACCGTGGTTGCTGCTGTTCCCGGCGGGTTTCCTGGTTGTCACTCTGTTCTGTTTCAACTTCATCGGCGATGGCCTGCGTGACGCCCTCGACCCGAAAGATCGTTAAGGAGTGCCACCATGAGCACCATTGAACATCCTGAGATGCAAACCGCCGTCGGCGTTAAAGCGTCGCCGCTGCTGGACGTGAAAGACCTGCGCGTCACGTTTTCCACCCCGGACGGCGACGTGACGGCGGTGAACGATCTGAACTTCGATCTGCGCGCCGGTGAAACGCTGGGCATCGTCGGCGAATCCGGCTCCGGCAAATCGCAGACCGCGTTCGCCCTGATGGGGTTGCTGGCCAGCAATGGCCGCATCGGCGGCTCGGCCAAATTCAACGGCCGCGAAATCCTCAACCTGCCGGAAAACCAGCTCAACAAGCTGCGGGCCGAAGAAATCTCGATGATCTTCCAGGACCCGATGACCTCGCTCAACCCGTATATGCGCGTTGGCGAACAGCTGATGGAAGTGCTGATGCTGCATAAGAAAATGAGCAAAAGCGAAGCCTTTGAAGAGTCGGTACGCATGCTTGACGCGGTGAAAATGCCGGAAGCGCGCAAGCGCATGCGCATGTATCCGCACGAGTTTTCCGGCGGTATGCGCCAGCGCGTGATGATCGCCATGGCGCTGCTGTGCCGGCCGAAGCTGCTGATCGCCGACGAGCCGACTACTGCACTGGACGTGACCGTTCAGGCGCAGATCATGACGCTGCTCAACGAGCTCAAGCGTGAGTTCAACACCGCCATCATCATGATCACCCACGATCTGGGCGTGGTGGCCGGCATCTGCAACAAGGTGCTGGTGATGTACGCCGGCCGCACCATGGAATACGGCAGCGCGCGCGAGGTGTTCTACCAGCCGAGCCACCCATACTCCATCGGTCTGTTGAACGCGGTGCCGCGCCTCGACGCCGAAGGCGAAGCGTTGCTGACCATTCCCGGCAACCCGCCGAACCTGCTGCGGCTGCCGAAAGGCTGCCCGTTCCAGCCGCGCTGCCCGTACGCCATGGAACAGTGCGCGAGCGCTCCGCCATTGGAGCAATTTGGGGAAGGGCGCCTGCGCGCCTGCTTTAAACCGGTGGAGGCGTTGGTATGACAGCGGTAACCGACAAGAAAGTGCTGCTCGAAGTGGCCGATCTGAAAGTGCACTTCGACATTCATGACGACAAGCAGTGGTTCTGGCAGCCGCCGAAAACCCTGAAGGCGGTCGATGGCGTTACGCTGCGGCTGTTCGAGGGGGAAACCCTGGGCGTGGTCGGCGAATCCGGCTGCGGCAAATCCACCTTCGCGCGCGCCATCATCGGCCTGGTGAAGGCCACCAGCGGGCGCGTCGCTTGGCTGGGTAAAGATCTGCTGGGCATGAACGACGCCGACTGGCGCAAAACCCGCAGCGATATCCAGATGATCTTCCAGGATCCGCTGGCCTCGCTCAACCCGCGCATGACCATCGGCGAAATCATCGCCGAGCCGCTGCGCACCTACTACCCGAAAATGCCGCGTCAGGAAGTGAAGGACAAGGTTAAGGCGATGATGCTGAAGGTCGGCCTGCTGCCTAACCTGATCAACCGTTATCCGCACGAGTTCTCCGGCGGCCAATGCCAGCGCATCGGCATCGCGCGCGCGCTGATCCTCGAACCAAAGCTGGTGATCTGCGACGAGCCGGTTTCCGCGTTGGACGTGTCGATTCAGGCGCAGGTGGTAAACCTGTTGCAGCAGCTGCAGCGCGAAATGGGGCTGTCATTGATCTTTATCGCCCACGATTTGGCGGTGGTGAAGCACATTTCCGATCGCGTGCTGGTGATGTACCTGGGCCATGCGGTAGAGCTGGGCACCTATGACGAGGTGTACCACAATCCGCAGCACCCATACACCAAGGCGCTGATGTCGGCGGTGCCGATCCCGGATCCGGACAAGGAGAAGGAAAAGCAGATCCAGCTGTTGGAAGGGGAGCTGCCTTCGCCGATCAATCCGCCGTCCGGCTGCGTGTTCCGCACTCGCTGCCCGATCGCCGGGCCGGAGTGCGCCAAGACGCGTCCGCTGCTGGAGGGCAGTTTCCGTCATGCGGTTTCGTGCCTGAAGGTCGATCCGCTGTAATGCGCCGCTAGCCGGCAACAAAAAGCCCCGCTGAATAAGCGGGGCTTTTTTTATCCGATGCGCTGGCGGCGAATCACTCTTTCCACAGAATGTGGCACAGCTTGTGGTCTTTCTCGCGGCAGATCAGCACGCGGGCGAACACGTCGTTGATCGGCTCGCCGTCGCTGTCCGCCAGACCGATCACCACTTCGGCGAAGAAGTCCGGGTTCAGGTCGTAATCCACGTGCTCGCTCCAGTCTTCGGAGGGGTCGTACAGTTCTGCGCCGCCGCGCTCTTCAAACTGCAGATTGAACAGCAGAATATCCGCCGGATCCAGATTGTCGCCGGCCAATTCGAGGAAAATGTCGTAGGCCTGTTCCAGCGTTTCGTCTTCGGTAAGGCGGTTATTCAAATCCATAAAAAAATCCTGATAACAAATGATTTGGCGTTATTAAAGCACGCTCGCCGCGGCTTTTACAGCAACGGGCTGAAAAAGTAGAACAGGCGCTCGACCAGGCGATGCCAGAATGGCCGCTTCAGCCACTCTTTGGCGTTCAGCAGCTTGGAGCGGGCGATGTAATCTTCCTGCACGCAGGCCAGATCGCTGCCGAAGCCGTCGTCATCGATCACCAGGGTGATCTCGAAGTTCAGCCACAGGCTGCGCATATCCAGATTGACGGTGCCGACCAGGCTGAGCTGGCCGTCGACCAGCACGCTTTTGGTGTGCAGCAGGCCGCCTTCGAACTGATAGATTTTCACGCCGGCTTCCAGCAGCTCGGAGAAGAACGCCCGGCTGGCCCAGCGCACCATCATCGAATCGTTGTCGCGCGGCACGATGATGCTGACCTCGACGCCGCGCAGAGCGGCGGTGCAGATGGCGTGCAGCAGATCGTCGCTCGGCACGAAGTACGGCGTGGTCATGATCAGCTGCTCGCGCGCGGAATAGACCGCTGTCAACAGCGCCTGGTGGATCATTTCTTCGGGGAAACCGGGGCCGGAGGCGATCACTTGAATGGTGTGGCCGCTTTCCTGCTCGAACGGCATGATGTTGACGTCCGGCGGCGGCGGCAGAATGCGCTTGCCGGTTTCAATCTCCCAGTCGCAGGCATAGACGATGCCCATCGTAGTGGCCACCGGGCCTTCCATGCGCGCCATCAGATCGATCCATTGGCCGACGCCCGCATCCTGTTTGAAGTAGCGCGGATCGACCATGTTCATGCTGCCGGTATAGGCGATGTAGTTGTCGATCAGCACCACCTTGCGGTGCTGGCGCAGATCCATGCGGCGCAGGAATACGCGCAGCAGGTTGACCTTCAGTGCTTCGACCACTTCGATGCCGGCGTTGCGCATCATCGCCGGGTAGGGGCTGCGGAAAAATGGCAGGCTGCCGGCGGAGTCCAGCATCAGGCGGCAGTGTACGCCGCGCCGCGCGGCGGCCATCAGCGATTCGGCCACCTGATCGACCAGGCCGCCGGGCTGCCAGATATAGAACACCATTTCGATGTTGTGGCGCGCCAGCTCGATGTCGCGGATCAGCGCTTTCAACGTGTCGTCGGTAGTGGTGAGCAACTGCAGCTGGTTGCCCTTGACGCCGTCGATGCCCTGGCGGCGGTTGCACAGCTGGAACAACGGTTCGGCGACTTCGCTGTATTCGGTGGCGAAGATGCGGCGGCTCTCTTTCAATTCCTTCAGCCAGCGCGCGGTCGACGGCCACATGGCCTTGGCGCGCTCGGCCCGGCGCTTGCCCAGGTGCAGTTCGCCGAACGATAAATAGGCGACGATGCCGAACAGCGGCAGAATATAGATAACCAGCAGCCAGGCCATGGCAGAGGGAACCGCACGGCGTTTCATCAAAATGCGCATCGTCACGCCGGCGATCAGCAGCCAGTAGCCGAACACCATGAGCCAACTGATTACGGTATAAAATGTTGTCATAAAGGCGAAAAATCCCGTTCGCAAACCACCAATGATGAGTGTACGCACAGATCGGGCAAGGCGAAACCTTTTATCGGCGCTTATGTTACATAAATATGATGAAGTTAAGGCACTTGCCGAAATTGAAAGGGCGGCTTTTGCCCGCGTGGCGTTCGCTGTGCCGCCGATAACGGCGGCTTGGATCGCGGGCGGAAAGGGCTATAATGCCCGCGGTTGGCATTAGACGAACGAGTGACGGAATTATGAGACGCAGTAGAAATGAAGTGGGCCGCTGGCGCATGTTGCGGCAGAGCCAACGTCGGCGGCATCGCTGGCTGGAACGCCAGTCGTGCAGCAATCGCCATATTATCCGGGTGCGGCGGCGCCTGGACGATCAGCATCGGCGCGCGCTGCTGTTTGCGGTATCCTGCGAGTGGTAAAACGAAAACAGTCCCGTGAGGGACTGTTTTGTTATGGCGTCTGAGTTATTTGCCCAAATAGGCGTTGAGCATCCAGACCTGTTTTTCCTGCTCTTTGATGTAATCGCTCATCAACGACGCGGTGCCTTCGTCGCCAGCGTCTGCCGCCACCGTCAGCAGCTCACGCTGCTGTTGCAGCAAGATTGAATACCCTTCCAACAGGCCGCGCAGCGTACCCTTATCATCGGTCACGTTGGTGTGTTCCTTGATGTCGGCGGTTTTCAGATAATCGCTGAAAGCGTGACGCGGCTGCGAGCCCAACGTCAGAATACGTTCCGCCAGCTCATCCACCTTGGTCAGCAGATCGTTATATGTCTCTTCGAATTTCGCGTGCAGTTCAAAGAACTGCGGGCCGGTAATGTTCCAATGATAGCCGCGCACGTTCATATACAGCACCTGATAGTTTGCCAACAGCGCATTCAACGCTTCGGCGAGTTTTGCCGATTGTTTACTGTCAAGGCCGATATGGGTTTTCGCTGCTTTCTTTGCCGTTGCCATAATAATCTTCTCCTGATTATTTGTTCCGATAGTAGACAGAATCAATTTCCATAGCTGTTACAGTAACCGGATTTATCGCAGGGTTAAATACGATAACAGGCATTATTGCCATCGCTCAAACCGATGACGATAAATCCGTCGAGCAAATTGCCGAATCAGTTTACGCAGGTTCCGCAGGCGAAAAAAGTCGCTTTTCTCGGTTACTTGCGCAGCGCCAGTTTTACCACACCTGCGCCCAGCGCCATTAACAGCGCGGCGGCGATCAGTACCGAAATAAAGGCGCGATCAAAGGCCAGACGCGCCAGCTGCGTCAACTGCTGCGCGCGATCGGCCGCCATTCCGGCCGCCAGGCGCAACGCTTCGTCGATGCTGTCGTAGGCTAAATCGCTGACCGGCAGCGCCGCCGGCAGCGCCAGACTGTGACTGTAGACCGCCGTCATCAGCCCGCCGAGCAACGTCACGCCCAGCACGCCGCCCAGCTCGTAGGAGACGTCTTCGATAGATGCCGCCATGCCGGATTTCTCCTCCGGCGCGTTCAGCATGATGGCGGTGGAAGCGGCGGTGATCACGCCGCCGAGGCCGAAGCCCACCAACGCCAGGCTCGCCAGCTGCGGCGCTATGCCGCTCTGATAGAACAGGGCGAGGCCGGCGATGCCGAAGGCGGTCAGGGCGAAACCGTCGAGAATGATGCTGCGCTCACCGTAGCGCGGCAGCAGCAAACCGGCCATTGGCCCCGCCAGCGCCGAGGCCAGCGGGATCGGCAAGATGAACAGCGCCGCCTGCAGCGGACTGAGGCCGAGCACCAGTTGCAAGCGTTGGCTGAGCACCAGCTCGACGCCGATCAGCGCCACCATCGACAGCAATGCCACGCCGATGCCGCCGGCGAACAGCCGGTTGCGGAACAGGGAGAAATCGATCATCGGGTGGGCGCTGCGCTGCTGACGACGCACGAACAGCGCCAGGAACAGGGTGCCGATCAGGGCCGCTGCGAGCAAGGCGCTGACGTCAGGCGCCGGCTTGCTCAATTCCTTCAGCGCATAGATAGCGCCGACCAGGCCTATCATGATCTGCACCGAGCCGATGATATCGGCGGGGCGCGGGTTATCGCCGCCGCAGCGCGGGATCAGTTTCCATGCCAGCGGCCAGACCAGCAACACCACCGGCACATTGATCAGGAACACCGAGCCCCACCAGAAATACTCCAACAGCAGGCCGCCGACCACCGGGCCGATGGCCGCGCCGCCGGAGGCCACCGACGCCCAGATGCCGATCGCCAGCGCGCGTTCGCGTTCGTCGGTAAAGACGTGGCGTACGATGGACAGCGTGGCGGGCATCATCATTGCCGCGCCAACGGCGAGGAATACCCGCGCGGCGATCAGCCACTCGGCGGTAGGCGAGAAAGCGGCGCACAGCGACGCGACGGCAAACACCGGCAGCCCGGCGAGAAACAGCCGTTTATGGCCGATGCGATCGCTCAGCATGCCGGCGCCAGGCAACAGACCGGCCACCACCAATGGGTAGGCGTTGACGATCCAGAGCTTTTGCGAGGCGCTGGCATCCAGCGCCTGGGTTAAACGCGGCAGGGCGGTATATAACACCGTCATATCGATGACGATCAGGAACAGGGCGCTGGCGACCATTGTCAGGATTAACCAGCGGTTCTTGGCGTACATAAGTCATAATCCAGTTAACGTGGGCGGCGCGAAGGCGCCGCCATTGTGGTAACCCTCCGGCGATGCCGGGTGGTATACTGGCGATAATATATATCCATACGTTCGTATTGAAAAGAAGGGTTTCTTAATGGGACGTCAACGCAGCATCGATCGCGACAAGGTTTTGGACACCGCCGAAGAGATCGTCGCCACCCAGGGCGCCGCCGGCCTGACCATCGACGCCGTCGCCAAAGCGATGGGGATCTCCAAGGGCGGGGTGCAGTACTGTTTCGGCAGCAAAGACGCCCTGATTGACGCCATGTTCGATCGCTGGGGCAGTGCCTACGAGACGCTGTTCGCCGCTATCGCCGGTGACGATCCTTCGCCGCAGACCGGCGTGCGCGCGCATATGCTGGCGACGCAAAGCTCGGATCAGACCGCCAGCGCCAAGGCCGCCGGGCTGATGGCGACGCTGATTCAAACGCCGGAGCATCTGGCGAGCACGCGCGAATGGTATCGCAGCCGCATCGCCGGTTTGGATTTGACGACGGAAGAAGGCAAGCGCGCGCGCCTGGCGTTTCTCGCCACCGAAGGCGCCTTTATGCTGCGTTACTTTGGTTTGATGGATATCGACCAAGCGGAATGGGAAACGATGTTCACCGATATGCAGGCGTTGATTTTAACTGAGGGTGCCTATCGCACTGATAGCTAGTAAAGCCCGCAGTGAAAGGCGTATGTTTATCGCACAAGATATTCCCTCGAAGAACTTTTTAGCCAGCCACTCCGTGCTGGCTTTTTTTTGTTCGCAGGCAAGCGCCCCTGCGGGGCCCCCTGAAGGCAGGGGGCGGGAGAATTATTTACGGGCGTCCAACAGCGCTTGGGCGTTCTCTGCGGTAACGACGGTCCACGGAATGTAGTAATGCTTCTGCGTGCCGCCCTCCCATTTCAGATCCTTGGCGTACTGCTTCCAGATGTCCGACTGCGGTTGATAGCTTTCACCTTTCACGGCGCGCAGCGCGACGTCGATGGAACCCTGCATCTGGCCTTTGGCATCTTGCAGAATAGAGACCATTTCACCGGCCTGCACCGCATGAATCGCGTCAGAGACGCCGTCAACGCCGGCAATCGCGAAGTCCTTCACATTCAGGCCGGCGCCTTTGATCGCTTCGATAGCGCCCAGCGCCATCTCGTCGTTCTGGCCAATCACGCCGTTGATTTTACCCCGGTGTTTCTGCAGCCAGTTTTCCATCAGCGGCTGCGCTTCCGCGCGTGACCAGTTGGCCGTTTTGCGCTCAAGTACCGTGACCTGGCCGGCGCCGCACTCGGCAATCGCTTTATCATTGCCTTTGCCGCGCTGGATCTCGCCGCTGCCGCCTTTCGGGCCTTCGATAATCACCACGTTCACCTTCCGGCTCTTGCAGTCGAGTTTGTCCAGGACGGCTTTGGCTTCCAGGTATCCCCCCAACTCGTCATTAGACACCACTTCAGACGTCATCGCGTCCGTGTTCAGGCGCGCGTTGGTGACCACCACCGGGATTTTGGCTTCGTTGGCATTGGTGACGATATCGATATTGGCCTCAAAATCCATCGGGTTGACGATAATGGCATCGGCGCGCGTCTGGATAGCGGTGGCGGCCTGATCGTTTTGCACCGATGCATCATAACGCCCATCGTAGAAAGTCAGTACGGCTTCGCCGCTTTTCACCGCCGGGTGTTCCTTGCCGAACCTTTCCATCAATTGCACGAACTCGGCTTTGTTGCCGTACATCAATACCGCGATTTTTACCGGGGCGGCCTGAGCCGCCGACAGGCTACCGAGCATCATGGCAGAGGCAAACAACGCTATCTTGGTCTTATTCATGGTTTTCTCCTGGTAGAGTTGGGTCTGATGTTATTAATCGCGCTGTTGCTTACGCGATGGGTCGAGCAAGACGGCAAGAACGATCAATGCGCCTTTGATAATTTGTTGGTAATACGATTGCACGCCGAGCAGATCGAGGCCGTTATTCATCACCCCGATAATCAGCACGCCGAAGAAAGTGCCGACCAGCGTACCGACGCCGCCGGCCATGCTGGTGCCGCCGATCACCACCGCCGCGATGGCGTCCAGCTCATACCCTGCGCCGGCGTTGGTCTGCGCCGAACCGGTGCGTGCCGTAAGGATCAGGCCGGCGATGCCGGCCAGCGCGCCGCACAGCGTATACACCAGTATTTTGATGCGGGTGACGTTAATCCCCGAGGTGCGCGCGCTTTTCGGGTTGCCGCCGACGGCGTAGATGTAACGCCCGAAGAGGGTTTTATTCAGCACCAGCCAGGCGAGGGCGAACAGCACGATGAAGATGATGACGGGCACCGGAACGCCGCCGACATAGCCATTGCCTAACCAGCGGAAATCGCTGTTCAATTGCGATACCGGATTGCCGTTGGTGGTCAACATGGTTAACCCGCGCGCCGCGGAGAGCATGCCCATGGTGACGATAAACGGTTGCAACCGGTAACGAGCCAACACGGTGCCGTTCACCAGGCCGCAGACGATGCCGATGCCCAGCGCCACGATCAGCGGCGCCATGACGGCGGTCGCGGTGTCGCCGATAGCCAATCCGCTGTTGTTGGTGGCGAAACGGGCGGCGACGATCCCGCTTAACGCCAGCACCGAGCCGACGGAGAGATCGACGCCGGCCGTAATGATGACGAAGGTCATGCCGATCGCCAGAATACCGTTGATCGAGACCTGGCGCAGGACGATCAGGGTGTTTTCATTGCTGAGAAAATAATTGCTGCTCCAGGCCCCCTGGGCGACCTGATATTCGCCAATCAGCGCCACGATCAGGCACAGCGCGAAGAAGGCGATGATAATGCCGTATTTGTGCATACGGCGTTTATTGCGGGTGAAAAATGAAATTCCTGGTGATAAGGAGTGGGCGCTGCTCATTTTTTTTCTCTCTCTGTTAAACCGCAAGTTTCATCAGTGCTGCCTGGCTCGCATCGGCCGCCGAAAGCTCGCCGGCCAACTGCCCGTCACGAAACACTAGGATGCGATCGCTCATGCCGATAATTTCCGAAAGCTCGGAGGAAACCATGATGATCCCCTTGTTTTGCAAGGCGAACTCCGACATAAATCGGTAGATCTCTTTCTTGGCGCCGACGTCGATGCCGCGCGTCGGCTCGTCGAGCAACAACACCTCCGGATCCAGCAGCGCCCAGCGGCCCAGCACCACTTTTTGCTGGTTGCCGCCGCTCAGGTTGCCCACGGGTTGTTCGCCATCGTGGGTTTTAACGTTGAAGCGCTGGATCATGTCGCGGGTTCGCGCTTGCTCCCGTTTTTCGCTGACGAACCCCATTCGGCTGATGCCGGCAAAAGAGGCGATATTGATGTTTTCACTGACGGAACGGCACAGCACCAGGCCGGTTTCCTTGCGATCTTCCGTCACGTAGGCAATGCCGCTGTCGATGGCCTCTCGCGGGGAATGGCGGTTAAGCGTCTTGTCGCCCAAGCGGATCGTGCCGCTGTCGGCATGCTGAATGCCGAAGATAAGATCGAGAAACTCGCTGCGGCCCGATCCCACCAGGCCGTAGATGCCCAGGATCTCACCGTGCTTCAGTTGCAGGCTGATATCCTTTATCTTGCTGCGCCAACACAGGCCGTTGACCTCTAGCAAGACCTCTTCGCCGGGCTGGTTGAATTTGGCGAACTCGCTGTCGTACTCGCCGCCGATAATGTGTTCGATCAGCTGCTCACGGGTAATGTCAGCGATATAGCCTTCATGGATATAGGCGCCGTCGCGGAAAATGGTGTAGCTGTCCGCGATTTGGAATATCTCTGACAAACGGTGAGAGACGTAAATAATGCCTTTACCTTTCGCCGCCAGTTGCTGAAGCGTCTGAAAGATTTTTTGCGCATCCTCCTCGCCAATCGCCGAGGTGGGTTCATCCATGATGATGATGTCGGCATTGGCATGCGACAGCGCTTTGGCGATCTCGACCAACTGCTGCTCGGCGACGCTCAGGTTGCGCATTTTCTCTCGGGCGTCGATCTTGAAATCGAGTTCCTTGAGCAGGCTGGTCGTGCGCTGGTTGAGCGTCGCGAAATCGACGAACCCCAGGCGTCTCGGCTCACGGCCCAGCCAAATGTTTTCGGCCACCGTCAGATCCGGGATCGCACTCAGCTCCTGCTGCACGATGGCGATGCCGGCGTTGAGGGCTTCCCGGGGATGATGAAATTCACAGCGTTGGCCATTGATAAAAATGTCGCCGCCATCGGGTTGAATAAAGCCCATCAGAATGCTGAGAAAGGTGGATTTACCCGCGCCGTTGCCGCCGCACAGGGCATGGATGGATCCACGCCGCAGGCAAAACTCCGCATTCTTGAGCGCCACGACCGGGCCAAAAGCTTTCCTGACGCCGCTGACCTCCAGCAGGTAGGCGGGCGCTTGCGTCTGGGGATCTCGCGTCACAGTTGCACCTCCGGATAGGTCTGCTGCAAGCGTTGCAGGTACCGTTGATAAAGCGTCTCGTATTGCGCCTGTCTGCCGGCATGTGGCCGTGTGCGCGTGGTCTCATCCAGCGCAACGAAACGCCGGCACAGTTCGGCCAGCAACGCGCCGGCGTTCCGCTGCGGATCGTCGGCCAACGTCGTCGCCCACATCGCCTGAATGGCGCCGCCCAGCGCGGCGGTCTCTTTGGCTTTCAGACAGACTACCGGGCACCCCATCACGTCCGCGACGATTTGTCGCCAGGCGGCGCTGCGGGCGCCGCCGCCGGTGAGGCGGATCTCGCGCGCTTCAATGCCCTGACGGCGAAACAGCTCGATGCCATAGCGCAGGCCATAGGTGGCGCTTTCGACCACCGCCAGGCAGAGATTGGCGCGGGTAAAATTGTCGCTATCGAGGTTATGCAGACTGGCGCGCGCGTGGGGCAACGGCGGAACGCGTTCGCCATTGAAGAACGGCAGCATCTCGACACCGCCTGCGCCGGGCGAGGCCTGCGCCAATAAACCGTTAAAGCCGGCAAGGTCTTCGTCCAGCAGCGTTTGTACTGCAGTGGTGGCCGAGGTGACATTCATTGTGCAAATCAATGGCAGCCACCCATTGGTGCTGGAGCAGAAGCCGGCAATCATGTCCGATTCCGCCGTGACGGGGGCGGCAGACCAGGCGAATAGCGTGCCGGAGGTGCCCAGGCTCAGGGTGAGGGTGCCGGCCTCGATGTTGCCGGAACCGATGGCCGCCATCATGTTGTCGCCGCCGCCGGTCGATACCCGCACCGTTGGGCCGAGGCCGAGTTTTTCCGCGGCGGCGGAGCGCACCGTGCCGATGCAGCATTCCGCGCTTTTGAGCGGCGGCAGGGCCTGCCACAGGCGGCCGCTGTCGTCGATGAGATCGACCGCGGATTTGCTCCAACGACGGGTGCGCACATCGAACAATCCGGTGCCGGAAGCGTCGCCATATTCCGCTACGCGCTCCCCGGTCAGCCAGAAATTCAAGTAGTCATGGGGCAACAACACGGTGTGCAGTTTTGCCCAGAGCGCCGGATGGTGTGTCTTGAACCAAAGGATTTTTGACGCGGTATAACCGGTGGCGATCCGCAGGCCGAGCGTTTCCAGCGAGCCGTTGGCCCCGCCGAGCTGCTGCAGGAGCCGTTCGTTTTCCTCTGCGGTTTCGGTATCGCACCACAGCTTGACGCTGTGCAGCACGTTGCCGTCTGCGTCCAGCGGCACAAACCCATGTTGTTGGCCAGAGACCCCCAGAGCATGAATCTCCCGTGCATCAACGCCGGCGTTAGTCACGGCTTGGCGAAAAGCGATGACCAGCGCCTCAATCCACCAGTCGGCCTCCTGTTCGCGCCGGCCATTGGCTTGGCTGATGAGACGGTGAGGGGCGTTGCCCTCACCGAGGATCACGCCCTGTGTGCTGTCGACAATCACGACTTTCGTGCCTTGCGTACCGCAGTCTATGCCAGCATAGAGCGCCATAGGATCACTCCATTTCCAGCATGATTTTGATGTCCGAGGCATGTCCCGCCGCCGCGCGCTCGAAGGCGGCCACGCTGTCGGAGAACTTGTAGGTTTGGCTTATCAACGGCTGGACGCGCAATTTGCCGCTGCTCAACAGCCGCAGCGTGCGCGGGTACATGTTGGCGTAGCGGAAAATGGTCTTGAAGGTGATTTCCTTGGCCTGCGCGGCGACGATATCCATCGGCGCGGCATCGATCGGCATGCCGACCAGCACGGCGGTCGCTCCTGGCGCCGCATGTTCGGCCAGCGTAGCGATAGCCGGTTTGGCGCCGCTGCATTCAAACACGACATCGGCGCCATTGCCGCTGGTGAGCGCGGCCACTTTCCCCGCCAGGTCGCCGGTTTTGATATTGACGGCGTGCAGCCCCTCATAACTGGCCGCCACGGCGAGTTTTTCGTCAAACAGGTCGCAAATAATGACGTCCGAGCAGCCGCCCGCCAGCGCCGCGAGGGCGGTGACCACGCCGATCGGCCCGGCGCCGATCACCAGCGCGATATCGCCGGGTTTGATCCCGGCTTTGGTGGCCGCTTGCATGCCGATGGCTAAGGGTTCCACCATGGCGCCCTCAGCAAAACTGACGTTGTCCGGCAATTTGAACGTGAAGGCGGCGGGGTGGATGACGGTTTCGCGCAGGCAGCCGTGCACCGGCGGCGTCGCCCAGAAGCGCACGGCCGGATCAAGGTTGTAAATGCCGGCGCGCGTCTGGGCCGAGTTGAGATCCGGAATACCGGGCTCCATGCAAACGCGATCGCCGATGCTGAGATGAGTGACGTTTTTACCTGTCGCGAGCACTACGCCGGAGGCCTCATGGCCGAGCACCATCGGGGCGTTAACCACGAACGGGCCAATGCGGCCATGTTGGTAATAGTGCACATCACTGCCGCAGATGCCCACGGAATGAATTTTTATCTGCACATCATCGGGCCCCAGCGTTTCGGCAAGCTGGACGTCCTCAATAGCGATTTCCCCCGCTTTGGCCAACACTAATGCTTTCATATTGCCTCCTGGTGAATCATTTTTATGGTAACGATATCATTTCAATGCGGCGATAGTGGGCTAAAGCGGGGGGTTAAACTGTGATCGATGTTGGAATTACTCGACGGGAGTTAATTTTGCTGGTGGGTTGTTATTCAATATGGGGATGAAGATCACAAAATCGGCGATGCAATGACGGTTTTAATATCAGCATGCTGATATCGATACCGTTACTTTGCAGGGGAAATGATGAGCAAACAACAACGTGCCATAGCCGCTACGCTGGAATACTTGCGCGAGGCGGACATTGTTCTGACCGAAGAAGAGCAGCAACGTATTGAAATTGCGACGTTTGGCTTGGCTGACTATCCCGTCTCAGGGCTGCAACTGCTGACCTATGTCAACTCACCTCGGTATTGTGCGAAAGAGTTGGTGCTGTTTCCTGAGCAGACTTGCCCAGAGCATTTGCATCCTCCTTTCGCCGGCACGCCCGGCAAGCAAGAGACGTTTCGCTGCCGTTGGGGCGAGGTGTTTCTGTTTGTCGACGATGAAAACCTGACGCTTAATGACGCCGGCGGTGAACCGGTATGCCGGGTGCCGGAGGGCGCGGAGCCTTGGTATACCTGCAATCGCTATATCCTCTTGCGGCCTGGCGAACAATACACCATCGCGCCCAATACCCGGCACTGGTTTCAGGCGGGGAAGCGGGGCGCGGTGGTGTCCGAGTTTTCTTCCGAGAGCCGTGACGAGCTGGATATCTTTACCGATCCCCGGATTAACCGCCTGGCAGGCGTAAACCATTAGCGCGACGATGAAAGTTCTGTCATGATGTTGTTAATGGTACAAAATGATAACCTTAAGCTAAGGAGCTGCATTTGGCGGTGGGGCGAGGACGGAAAGCGACGCTGGCTAGCGTGGCCGCACAGGCAAACGTCAGTAAAATCACCGCGTCGCGGGCATTTTCACAGCCGGACAAGGTTCATCCGGAAACGCTGCGCCGCATTCGGGAGACCGCTGCCGAACTCGGTTATGTGGTCAATGCTGCGGCGCGCAATCTGCGGGCGAAAAGCAGCAGAACCATCGGCATCGTCAACCCTGATATGGCCAACCCGTTCTTTGGCGGCCTGACGCGGTTGATGACGCTTGAAGCGCAAAAAATGGGATATGACACTCTGGTGTTCGATTCCTATGAGTCACAGGAAAGCGAAGACAGAATCATCGACAAACTGATTGGCTACAACGTCGATGCGATCATTCTCTCGGTTATTTCCAACGATCATCTGTACCAGCCTTCCTATCTAAAGCGGTTGGAAACATTGAATATCCCGGTGGTATTGATCGACCGTGAGCTGGACAATCGCCACTGCAGCGGAGTGTATATCGATAACCTGGACTGCGGCCTTCAGGCGGGGCGCTGGCTTCTGGAACAGAAAGCGCAGCGGGTGGTGGTGGTGTCCGGGCCGGAGAACTCCAACGTTGCACGGGACAGGGTTACAGGGCTGCAGGCGGCGCTGCAAGGGAAAGTGGCGTCGTTTGAAGTGCTGTATGCCGATTTCTTTATGGATATCGCCTGGCAAGAGACGAGCCGTTGGCTGGCCAATAACCGCGCCCCGGACTTTTTCGTTGGCTGCAATAACCAGATCTCCCTGGGCATTATCAAAGCCTGCATCGAACATCGGCTGCCGTTGATGCAGGACGTGTCGTTGTTCAGCATCGATGAGGTTTCACATGCTGAGATCTACGGTTTTCATTTCCCGTGCGTGTCACACGACTTGCAAGAGATCGCCTGGCAAGCGTTGAATCTGGCGATCCGTCGTATTGCCGACCCCGAGATCAAGCCGGGCAAGGTGGTGGTACGGGGGAAACTCGTCGCGTAACGGCGCCACCATTCGCTTATCCGTCATTTTTCAGCGTGTTGCGCTGTTTTGGGCTCATCACGCCCGGCGGGACGGATGAGCAGCCACAAACCGCTTCCTGCCGCCGCCGCGCCTAGCAACATGGGCCAGGAAAGAGATTCATTGAACATTAACCCTGCCCAGCAGAAGGTGACGAAGGGGCTGAGAAACAGCAGGCTCGTCACGCGCAGCGCAGAAGTGCGCCTTAGACAAAACCAGTACAGACCGTAGCCGGCCAGGGTCGCCAGTAGCGCGGTCCAAAGCACGCCGACCACAAACCCCGTCGTTACCGTTGGCAGCAGCGGGCCTTCCGCGCCGGCCATGGCGGCGAAAGCCAGCGCGGAAACCGCGCTTTGTATCCCCAGCGCGGCTGGCAAACTCATTGCTTGCATTCGCGGCAGCCGTTCCTGCCACAGCGTTGCCAGCGCCAGCGACAGCATCCCCGCCAGCGGCAACAGGTAGCTCCACAATGGGGCGTCTCCCCATGAGATGGCGCTGCCGGTCGCCAGCGCTACCCCGCTAACTCCCAAGGCTAACCCGGACCAAACGCGGCCATCGGGCAAGCGGCGTTGTAACAGCATGCTCAGCAGCGCGGTGCCGAGCGGGAGCAAATCGGCGATGAGCGCGGCCAACCCGGCCGGCACGCCATATTCGATGCCTTTGCTGACGCCGGTCAGGTAACCGGTCATGGCGAGCAACCCAATCCCGGCGTGAACAGCTATCGTCAGCGGAGATGCGCGCCTGATGGCGCGCAGACTAAGCGGCAGCAACACGAACGCGACCACCACGCAGCGCCAGAACGCCACCAGCAACACCGGCGCGTAATCGGCGGCGAAGCGGATGCCGACGAAGCCGGAGCTCCAGGCCACGATCAGCAGGATCTCGGCCGCAGCCAGCCAGAGGGCGGCTCTGCCGCGATGTTTGCCGCAGCGGGAAGAGGGGCGAAATGGTGCCAGGGACATGATGGTCACCTCCTTTCCGCCCGATGGTAGTGAGTGGCTATAATTTAATAAATCGAATAATTTTCGCCCAGTTGTTTAATGAGGTTAAATCATGCGGCCGACATTGGATATCGATCTCTTACGCACTTTTCACGCTATTGCGCGTTTGGGGCAATTTCGCGCGGCGGCGGCATTTGTCAATCGCAGCCCCGCCGCCGTGAGCGTGCATATCCGGCGTCTGGAACAGGTGGCGGGCGGCCGCCTGCTGGAGCGTGACAATCAGTCCGTGGCGTTGACGCCGTTGGGAAACAAGCTGCTGGCCTCGACGCTCGGGCTGCTGAGCGCCCATGACGATATTCTGCGGGAACTGCAGGGCGCGCCGCTAAGCGGCCATATCAAATTGGGCTTGCCTGATGAGTACGCTTCTCATGTGATACGCCATATTTTGCCGCGGTTTACCGACAGTTTCCCCGCGGTGAAGCTGGAGGTCTCTACCGCTGCCAGTCAGGCGCTGGCGGAGCAAGTTGGCCGTAATCGGCTGCATCTCGCGCTGGTGGTTCAACCTTCGGGGAAACAGTGCCAGACACCGCTCGCGGTGACTGCGCCAGTGTGGGCCGGAGGCCGTTCGCTGGCGCTGCAGGCTAACCGGCCACTGCCGCTGGCGTTGCATGCCGCCGATTGCCCTTATCGTGAGGCTATGATCGATGCATTGACCAGGGCGGGAAGGCACTGGCGGGTGGTTGTGAGCAGCCCGTCGGCCAGCGTGGTGGCGGCTGCCATCGAGGCGGGATTGGCCGTCACGCTGCTTGACCGCGCACGGGTTTCGGCGGCGATGCGGATACTCGACGAATTGCCGTCGGTCGCACCACATGAAGTGCAACTGCTCCGTTCTGCCACGGCCGCCAGCCAACCGGCGGTGGCGATGCTGGAAAGCGTCATCGGTGAGTATTTACGGGGGGGAACATGAATATCGGTCGCGTGGGGAAGACGAATCGAGCACGACGGTGACGCAGAGATGTGGCTAGCGCCGGGAACGCTGTATCGCGGGGCGTTCCCGGTATTCGGAGGGCTGGAGATCAGAACACCTGTTTGAACGGTTTCACCGTCACGTCGGCATAGACGCCGGCGGCGACGTACGGATCCTGCTGCGCCCAGGCCTGGGCTTCCGCCAGCGAGGCGAATTCGGCGATCACCGTCGAACCGGTAAAGCCGGCGGCGCCGGGATCGTTGCTGTCGATGGCCGGGTTAGGGCCGGCGACCACCAGGCGGCCGGCGTCGCGCAGCGCCTGCAGGCGCGCCAGGTGCGCCGGGCGCACCGCCAGACGGTTTTCCAGCGAGTTGGGGACGTCTTGCGCGTAGATCAGATAAAGCATGTTTCACCTTTAAAATCATGGCTATAAAACGGTGCTACCAAGGTAGCGCAAAAGGCGCGGCAGGGGAACGGCATCGGGCGAATTTCCCGGCGGATTGGCGCTTATGCCTTGAAGCCGCTACTTTTTATTCGTATAGTGCGGCGCGCTTAAACTGATATGCCATTGAGGTGAGGACATGACGGAACTGGTAAGGGAAAAACTCGATTTGCCGGCGGGCAAAAAAAAACTGCTGCTGCATTCATGCTGCGCGCCCTGTTCCGGCGAGGTGATGGAAGCGATTCAGGCCTCCGGGATCGAGTACGCCATTTTCTTCTATAACCCCAACATTCACCCGCAAAAAGAGTATCTGCTGCGTAAAGAAGAGAACATCCGTTTCGCCGAGCAGCACGGGGTGCCGATTATCGATGCCGATTACGACACCGACAACTGGTTCGCCCGCGCCAAGGGGATGGAGAATGAGCCGGAGCGCGGCATTCGTTGCACCATGTGTTTTGACATGCGTTTCGAGCGCACGGCGCTGTATGCGCATGAACATGGTTACGACACTATCTCCAGCTCGCTGGGCATCTCGCGTTGGAAGAACATGCAGCAGATCACCGACTGCGGCATCCGCGCGGCGGAAAAGTATCCCGATCTGGTGTACTGGGATTACAACTGGCGCAAGAAGGGCGGTTCGTCGCGCATGATAGAGATCAGCAAGCGCGAACGCTTCTATCAGCAGGAATACTGCGGCTGCGTCTATTCGCTGCGTGACACCAACCTGCACCGTAAGGCGCAAGGGCGGCCGCTGATCAAGCTGGGCGTGCTTTACTATGGCGATGAAGAATAACGCTGACTCACCGCAATTAACCCGCTCCGGCGGGTTTTTTACTTTTTGACGCCTGGCCAAACGTTAATGAAGCGTGTCGCCCCGGCGGTAAAAAAGCAACGGCCAGGTTAATATCCTTATGAGTTTGCTGGTTTTAGCCGCGCATACTGACGATTAAAGCGATAGTTTGCCTTTCGTTATTGAATATGATTGCTATTTGCATTTAAACTTGGCGAACCAGAGGAAACAGAATCATTATGCCGCTAAAAAAGATGTTCCTTAATCGCCGTATATCCGTGCCTTTCGTCTTATCCGTAGGCTTGCACAGCGCCCTGGTGGCGGGATTGCTTTACGCTTCGGTAAAAGAAGTGGTGGAGCTGCCGAAGCCAGAGGACGCGCCGATCAGCGTCATGATGGTCAACACCGCCGCGATGGCCGAACCGCCACCGCCGGCGCCGGCCGAGCCGGAGCCGCCGCAGGTCGAACCTGAGCCGGAGCCAGAACCGGAACCTATCGTGGAGCCGCCGCCAAAGGCGATCGTGAAGCCGGAGCCGGTCAAGCCGAAACCAAAACCTAAGCCGAAGCCGAAGGTCGAAAAACAGGTCAAACCGGAGCCGAAAAAAGTCGAGCCGCGCGAACCGTCGCCGTTCAACAACGATTCGCCGGCCAAGCCGATCGACAAAGCGCCGGTGAAACAGGCGCCTGCCGCGCCGGTGCAGGGCAACTCACGCGAGGTCGGGCCGAGGCCGATCAGCCGCGCCAATCCGCTCTATCCACCGCGGGCTCAGGCTTTGCAGATCGAAGGCAACGTGCGGGTACAGTTCGATATCGACAGCGACGGGCGCGTCAGCAACGTGCGTATCTTGTCGGCCGAACCGCGCAATATGTTCGAGCGTGAAGTGAAGCAGGCGATGCGTAAATGGCGCTATGAAGCCAAAGAAGCGAAAGATCGCACCGTCACTATCCGCTTCAAGCTGAACGGCACCACCGAATTGAACTGAGTTCGGTCACACCAAAAAGAAAGGGTCGCCGAGGCGACCCTTGTTGCATTTGCGGCGCAGCCGCAGGCTTACTCTTCGAAGCCGACGCGGAAGTTCATTTTGCCCTCGGGCAGCGCGCGCGAGTTGCCTTCCGCATCGACCGCCACATAGGTGAACACCGCTTCGGTCGCCCGGTAACGCTGGCCGATCGGGGCGGAAGAAACTTTCTTTACCCACACTTCGATATTAATGGTGATCGAGCTGCGCCCGGTGCGGATGCAATGCGCATAGCAGCAAACCACGTCGCCTACCGCCACCGGTTTCAGGAAGGTCATGCCGTCTACGCGCACCGTCACCACGCGCCCTTCGGCGATCTCTTTGGCCTGGATGGCGCCGCCGATATCCATTTGCGACATCAGCCAGCCGCCGAAGATATCACCGTTGGCATTGGTATCGGCCGGCATCGCCAGCGTGCGCAGCACCAGCTCGCCGCTGGGTAAAGGTCGTTGTTGTGTCATAGCAGTCTGCTTTTAAAAGGAGGGAATAACATCATACTGCCCGCGGCAAGCGCCGCAGGCATTAACAATTTTGTAACTATTTTTTCTGTTCTTCCGGCATGTGCCGGTAAATATAGATACCGCTGAGGAGGGTGAAGACCAGCGTCAGTACCGTCAGGCCAAAGACTTTGAAATTGACCCAGACGCTTTGCGGCAGCCAGAAGGCGACATAGATGTTCGCCAGGCCGCAGGCCAGGAAGAAGATCGCCCAGGCCAGGTTAAGGTTGCTCCACACTTTGTCCGGCAGCGTCAGCTCTTTGCCCAGCATGCGCTGAACCAGCGGTTTTTTGAGCACCCATTGGCTGATCAGCAGCGCCAGCGCGAACAGCGCGTAAATCACCGTGACCTTCCATTTGATGAACAAATCGTTGTGGAACACCAGCGTCAGGGTGCCGAACACCAGCACCATCAGGAAGGTGATCAGCGTCATCTTCTCGACCTTGCGGTATTTCACCCAGGTGAACACCAGCGCCAGCGCGGTGGCGACAATTAACGCGCCGGAAGCGACGTAAATGTCGTACAGCTTGTAAAAAGCGAAAAAGACAATTAGCGGGAGGAAATCAAGAAACTGCTTCATAAATCAATCCATCATCTGTTCATCGGCCGACTATACCGGATTCGGCGAGCTCTGTGTACCGCCGGGCGTTGCCGATTATCGGCGTTTGGCCGGCGGATTTCTGCCGCGAAAGCAGGAATTTGCATAAACTTACGCAAGAAAGCGCCGGCAGATTGCCAGCGCGGGCCGCAGGCCGCATAGTAAGCGTCATAATAACCAGATAATTTATCGCGGAAAACAACATGCAGTGGAAATCTCTCCAGGCCCTGACGCCTGGTTTGACGCATTTATTGGGCTATCAACGCAGCTGGCTCAAGCCGGATATTCGCGCCGGCCTTTCCGTCGCCGCCGTCGCCCTCCCGGTGGCTATCGCCTACGCCGAACTGGCCGGGGTCAGCCCGGTAGTGGGGCTCTACTCCTGTATCTTGCCGATGATGGCCTACGCGCTGTTCGGCTCGTCGCGCCAGCTGATCGTCGGGCCCGACGCCGCCACCTGCGCGGTGATCGCCGCAGTGGTGACGCCGCTGGCAGCGGGCAATATGGAACGCCATTGGCAACTGACCATTATGATGACCGCCATGATGGGCGGCTGGTGCCTGCTGGCCAGCCGGTTCAAGCTGGGGGCGCTGGCGGATTTGCTGTCGCGGCCGATCCTCAGCGGGCTGCTGAACGGGGTGGCGATCACCATTATTGTCGATCAGATCGGCAAGGTGTTGGGGTTCACGGTGCGCCCGGCACAGCTGATCGAGCGCATCTATGCGCTGCCCGGTAACTTGCTGCACAGCGACTGGCTGACGATGGCGGTGTCGTTGCTGACGCTGGTGACGCTGCTTGGATTTAAAAAATGGCGGCCTAACTGGCCGGCGCCGCTGTTCGCTATCGTGCTGGCGGCGTTCGTGACCTGGGCGGGCGGCCTGCAGCAGCATGGCGTGGTGACGGTGGGCGGTTTCAGCGGCGTGCTGCCGATCGTCCAGTGGCCGGACTTCCAGCCCGGTTTGCTGCGCGACATGGTGATCCCGGCGCTTAACCTGGCGGTGGTGAGCTTTGTCAGCATGATGCTCACCGCCCGCAGCTTCGCCGCCAAAAACGGTTATGAGGTAAACGCCGACGCCGAGTTTCGCGCGCTGGGGCTGGTGAATATCGTCTCTGCGCTGTCGCAAGGTTTCGCCATCAGCGGCGCGGATTCGCGCACCGCGGTGAATGATGCCAACGGCGGCAAGAGCCAACTGGTGTCGATCATCGCCGCCGCGGTCATCGCCTTTGTCTTGCTGTTCCTGATGGCGCCGCTGCAGTTTATTCCGGTGGCGGGATTGGGTGTGGTGCTGATGTATGCGGCCTGGTCGCTGCTGGACATCCGTGGCATCTGGATCTTGCGCCGTCGCAACGCGCAGGCGTTCCGTCTGGCGCTGTTTACCTTCCTCAGCGTGTTGCTGGTGGGAGTGATCAGCGGCATCGGGCTGGCGGTGTTGCTGGGGCTGATGCAGTTTTTGCGCACCGTCTTCCGGCCGACGGAACAGCTGCTGGGCGTCAACGATGAAGGCATGATCCATTCCATGGGCAATAACAATGGGGTGAAGGCGGTACCTGGCGTCATGATGTATCGCTTCAATTCGCCGCTGACCTATTTCAACGTGGCGTATTTCAAACGCCGTATCCTCAATTTGGTCGACGGCACACCGTTCCAGCCACGTTGGGTGGTGGTGGATGCGGTGGCCAGTTTCACCCATGCCGATATCAGCGTGCTGGCGGCCATCGACGAACTGAAACGCGACCTGTTACAGCGTAACGTAAAGCTGGTGCTGGCGGGGCGCCGCACCGAGCTGACGCGTTGGTTCCGCATCAACCGCTTAGGGCGCGATAAAGAGTTGATTTTGGTGCCGGATCTGTATCTGGCGCTGAAGCTGATTCAGAGTAAGGAGCAGGCGGAAGCCGCCGTGGTGGGGTAAACAAAAAAAGGGGCGCGCCGAAGCGCGCCCCTTGGTTTTTGCTGACGCCGGCGTTAGCCGCGCAGCAGCATATACAGCCGGAACAGGTAGATCAGCAGCAGAGCGGAGACCAGATTGCTCAACGCGGTCAGCACCACGCTGGCGACGTTCGGCGTCAGCACCGACAGATGGCTCACCAGGAACAGCACCAGCAGCTTGGCCGCCAGCCACAGCATCATCGCCGGCACCAGCACGCGCGCATTGGCGAAGGCCAATTTGCTGCTCAGCTTGAGCGAAGCGAACACGCCTTTTTTATCGACGGAGGCGATCACCGGCGCCAGCGCGAAGGCGATCGCCATCAGCACGCCCGGCACCACAAACAGCGTCAGGCCGAGCTGGATCAGCAGGGTGCAGATAAACAGCAGCAGCAGCAGGCGCGGCAAGTCGGGCGCCGAGGCGCCGAGCGCGCGCAGGGCGCTGGTGCGTTGCCCTTGCGACACCAGACGGATCAGCGTCAGCATCCCGCCGACCAGCAGCACGTTGCCGACCAGCGCAGAGAAGGTGGCGGCCGCCGACACTTTCAGCAACACCATCTGCTGTTCCGGCGTCATCTGCTGGATCACTTCCTGAATGCCCATGCCGGTAGACGAAGCAAAATCGCTGGTGGTGGCAGCGAGCGTCGCCAACTGTTCGGCATCAGGGCTGAAGGCCTGATTCAGCAGCACGGAGATAAACGCCGTCAACAAAGCCAGCATCAGGATGCTGGCCAGTTGGTTGCGTAAAAAGTTAAAACTGTCACGGTACAAAGCGTTGGCCGTGATAGGCATGCAGACTCCTTGGCGTCGGGAAAACAGAGATAAATCAGTGGGTGATTGTACCCTGTTCCACGCCGCTGTGGCACCCCGCGAATTGCACTACGCCTATTTCTTCAACGATCGTCGCGTCAGACAGCGATAGCGGCAAGGGCACCGGCAAGGGCGGCAGGCCGTAGCGTTCCCGGGCGCGATCGCAGGCTTCGTTGCGCAGGCCGTTTTCACCGGACTGATCGAACTCCCTGCACGGGCTGGGCCGATTAAGGTAGATCGAGCAGGAAACGGCTTTACCTATTTCACCGTCTAGCGCGCTGCAGCGGGGGGACTTGCTGTTGGTCCCCTGCATGCAGCGCAGGAACGGGGTCAAAGGCTCTGTTAAGGAAAGGGGAACGGTGCCGCCGCCGTCTTCGGCTTCGGCCCAATAGAATGACACTCGAAAATAACCGCAGCATGCGCCGCAGCTGACACAGGGATTAAGGATTTCGCTCATCTTGATTGCCCACCGACTCCTCACGGCACCAACCAAAACCAACACGGAAAATGAAATTACCTCAGCCGCATTTTTCTCCGCAACAGAAATTTGAACATGTAGATAATTTGCAACAAAATCGTTTTTTTGATGCAGATCAACCCTTGATTTATTAGACGGTTAGGTAACCTTGTTTTTGGTGGGATTTTAAATTTTTACACATAAGATGTGATCTCGATGGGATCACAAATACCCGAAAGTAGGTATATTCCCCCTCGAGCGATTAACCACACAAATGGAATGGATAATGAAAAAGACAACTCTGATGGTATTGGCGACGATGATGGCGCCTATGTTGGCAAGTGCGCATCAGGCCGGTGATTTCCTGTTCCGCGCGGGCACCGCGACGGTGCGTCCAAATGCAGGTTCGGACAACGTACTGGGGTTGGGTTCGCTGGATGCGAAAAACAACACTCAGCTCGGTCTGACCTTCGGTTACATGGTGACGGACAACATCGGTGTTGAGTTGTTGGCCGCAACGCCATTCCGCCACAAGGTGACGCTGGGCGGCACTGATTTGGCGACCGTTCACCAACTGCCGCCTACGCTGATGGCGCAATACTATTTCGGCGACAAGCAGGACAAACTGCGTCCTTACCTGGGCGTCGGCGTTAACTACACCACCTTCTTCGACGAGAAGTTCAACGACTACGGCAAAAGCGCCGGGTTGAGCGACCTCGATCTGAAAGATTCCTGGGGCGTGGCGGCGCAGGCTGGCCTGGATTACAACCTGGATGAGCACTGGATGCTGAACATGTCGGTGTGGTGGATGAACATCGAAACCAAAACTCGCTTCAACGATGCGAACGGTGGGCACCACAGCTTCGATACGCGTCTGGATCCGTGGGTGTTCATGTTCGGGGCGGGTTACCGCTTCTGATGAAGGCCGCAAGCAGGGAGGCGTTGCGCCTCCCTGTGTCGGTATTATTTAACCTGCATCACGTTTTCAACCGATTTCACGCCGGCCACGCCGCGTGTGACCTGCACCGCACGGTTGGCGTCATCGCTGGAGGTCACGAAGCCGCTCAGCTGTACGCGCCCTTTAAAGGTTTCTACGCTGATCTCGCGTGACTTGATGTTTTTATCCGCCAGCAACGCCGATTTCACTTTGGTGGTGACCACGGTGTCATCGATATAACCGCCTGTTCCCTCTGATTTTGCCGTCGGCGCGCAAGCGCTCACCGCGACCGCCACAACGGCTGCCATGCACAAGGCTGAAAGGGTTTTAAACAGCTTCATAAATTACTCTCCATGCAATGTTATGGTTGAAATTCGCTACGGTTTTTCGCCGCAGCGAGCGCATTCCCCAAATCAAACGAAGAAATGCATAGCGAACAACGTTCATTGTGAGACAAGACCTGGGTTTGTTCAAATTTTTGATGTAAATAAATGGAACAAACTTTGAGGGGAAACAAGCTGTTAAAGCGAGCGCCGGCAGGGCGCTCGCTAAAGAGGATCACGCCCGGGTGGCGCGCTTCATATTGCTGACGAAGGCCGCCAGCCTGGTCAGCATCTCCGCCGGGTCGGCATGGTGCTGTTCGATGATTTTGACGATTGCCGAGCCGGAGATCGCGCCGGCGGCGCCGGCCTGCAGCGCCGCCTTCACCTGCTCGGGTTCGGAGATGCCGAAGCCCTGCAGCGGCGGCGCGGCGTGATACTCGCGCAGCGTGTTCACCAGGTGGTGCAACGGCAACTGCGCCCGGCTTTCGGTGCCGGTCACCCCGGCGCGCGACAGCAGGTAGGTGTAACCGCGGCCGTGCGACGCGATTTCACGCAGCAGATCGTCATCGGCGTTCGGCGGGCAGATAAAGATCGGTGCGATACCGTGGCGAGCGGCGGCGGCGCGGAACGGCGCAGACTCTTCAAACGGCACGTCGGCGACCAGCACCGAATCCACGCCCACTTCGGCGCAGCGTTGGTAAAACGCATCGATGCCTTTATGGAACACCAGATTGGCGTACATCAGCAGGCCGATGGGAATGGTCGGGTGCTTCTGGCGGATGGCCGCCAGCATCTCGAAGCACTGGGTCGGCGTGACGCCGGCGGCGAAAGCGCGCAGCGTCGCGCTCTGGATGGTTGGGCCATCCGCCAGCGGATCGGAGAAGGGGATGCCCAGCTCCAGCGCGTCCGCGCCGGCTTCGATCAGGGTATCGATAATCTGCAGCGACAGCGTCGGATTAGGATCGCCCAGCGTCACGAACGGGACGAAGGCGCCTTCCTTGTTGCTTTCCAGGCGTTTGAACAGTTGCTGATAACGTTCCATCAGATTTCTCCCCGTGCTTTCAAAATGTCGTGAACGGTAAATATGTCTTTGTCGCCGCGGCCGGACAGGTTGACCACCAGGATCTGTTCTTTCTGCGGCGTTTCACGGATCATTTTCAGCGCGTGCGCCAGGGCGTGCGAGGATTCCAGCGCCGGGATGATGCCTTCATGGCGCGACAGCGCCTTGAACGCTTCCAGCGCTTCGTCGTCGGTGATCGACACGTATTCGGCGCGGCCGATGCTGTTCAGGAAGGCGTGTTGCGGCCCGACGGACGGGAAGTCCAACCCGGCGGAGATTGAATAGGATTCTTCAATCTGGCCTTCGGCGGTCTGCATCATCGGCGCTTTCATACCGAAGTAGATGCCGACGTGGCCGTGCTTCAGCGGCGCGCCGTGCTGGCCGGTCTCGATGCCCAGACCGGCGGGTTCCACGCCGATCAGCCCGACATCGGCATCATCGATAAAGTCGGCGAACATACCGATGGCGTTGGAGCCGCCGCCGACGCAGGCGATGACCGCATCCGGCAGACGGCCTTCGCGCTCCAGCACCTGCGCTTTGGTTTCTTCGCCGATCATGCGCTGGAATTCACGCACGATAGTCGGGTACGGATGCGGGCCGGCGGCGGTGCCGAGCATGTAGTGCGCGGTTTCATAGCTGCCGGACCAGTCGCGCAACGCTTCGTTGCAGGCGTCTTTCAGGGTGGCGGAGCCGCTGTGCACCGGGATCACTTCCGCGCCCATCAGCCGCATGCGGAACACGTTCGGCGACTGGCGCTCGACGTCTTTGGCGCCCATATAGATGCGGCATTTCAGGCCGAGCAGCGCGCAGGCCAGCGCCGACGCGACGCCGTGTTGGCCGGCGCCGGTTTCCGCGATGATCTCGGTTTTGCCCATGCGCTTGGCCAGCAACGCCTGGCCCAGCACCTGGTTGGTCTTGTGCGCGCCGCCGTGCAGCAGGTCTTCACGCTTCAGATAAAGCTTGGTGTTGCTGCCGGCGGTGAGGTTTTTGCACAGCGTCAGCGCCGTCGGGCGGCCCGCGTAGTTCTTCAACAGATCGATAAATTCCGCTTGAAACGCCGGATCGCGCTGGGCGCTGACAAAGGCTTCTTCCAGTTGTTTCAGGGCCGGCATCAGAATTTGCGGCACGTATTGGCCACCAAATTCGCCGAAGTAGGGGTTAAGCAGCGTCATGAGAGTTCCCGTTATTATCCGTTATTAATATAGAGCCGTATTCAGTAGGCGCGCAGGGTCTGGAAGACCGAGGCCAGGCGCGCGGGATCTTTGATGCCCGGTTCGCTTTCCACGCCGGAGTTGAAGTCCAGCCCGGCGCAGCCGAGCTTGGCCGCTTCGACGCAGTTGTCGGCGCGCAGGCCGCCCGCCAGCATCACGTTAGTCAGATCTTCGCCTTGCAATACCGACCAGTCGAAGCGTTGGCCGGTGCCGCCGGCGCCGTTGTCGAGCAGGTAGCGATCGACATGCTGCAGATCGCGCGCCGGCACCCGATCTTTCACGCTCAGCGCTTTCCAGATGCGGCAATCAGCCGGCAAGCGGGCGCGCAGGGCGTTGATATAAGCCTGGTCTTCCGCGCCGTGCAATTGCACCGCATGCAGGCCGAGGCGCTCAACGGTCAACGCCACGGTATCGACCTGGGCGTCGCAGAACACGCCGACGTATTTCAGCGGCGCGCCGGAAATCACTTCGCGGGCGCGGGTGATATCCACATAGCGCGGTGAACGGCCAACGAAAATCAGCCCGCCGTAGATGGCGCCGGCCTGATACGCGGCGGCGGCGTCCTGCGGACGGGTCAGGCCGCACACTTTGTTGTCGCCCAGGATCACGCGGCGCACGGCGGCGCGCAGATCGGGTTCAGACATCAGCGCGCTACCGATCAGGAAACCGTTGGCGTAATGGCTCAGCTCGCGGATCTGCCCATAGTTGTTGATGCCTGACTCGCTGATCACCGTCACGCCATGCGGCACGCGCGGCGCCAGTTGGCGAGTGCGGTCCAGATCGATGCTCAGATCGCGCAGATCGCGATTATTGATGCCGACCACGCGCGCTTCCAGCGCGATCGCGCGCTGCAGCTCTTCTTCACTGATCACTTCGGTCAGCACGCCCATATTCAGGCTGTGAGCCACCGCAGCCAGCTGGCGATACTGGTCGTCGGTCAACACCGACAGCATCAGCAGGATGGCATCGGCCTGATAGTAGCGCGCCAGGTAAATCTGATACGGATCGATGATAAAGTCTTTGCACAACACCGGTTGGCTGACGGTTTTACTGACCAGCGGCAGGAAATCGAAGCTGCCCTGGAAGTTTTTCTCGTCGGTCAGCACCGAGATCGCCGAGGCGAAATCTTTATACACCGTGGCGATCTCTACCGGATCAAAGTTTTCGCGAATCAGCCCTTTGGAAGGCGAGGCCTTCTTGCATTCGAGAATGAAAGCCGTCCGGGTGCCCTGCAGCGCGTGATAAAAGCTGCGTTCACTCGGTACGATGTCGTTCTGAAAGCCGGCCAGGGGCTGTTGCTGTTGTCGCGCCGCGATCCATTGCGCTTTGTCGCGGACAATCTTGTGTAGCACGGTTTCCTGCATCATTTATCCTCTTGCCGCCAGTGCGATGACACGCTCATAGGCCTGCCCGCTGTTGATCATATCCAGTGCCTGCCGCGCATTTTGGCGCAGGTCTTCATGTCCGAATAACTTCAGAAGCAACGCGACGTTGGCCGCGACCGCCGCGGCGTGCGCCGGCTCGCCTTTACCTTGTAACAGCCGCGCCAAAATGTCACGGTTTTCTTCCGGCGTGCCGCCCAGCAAGGCTTCCAGCGGATAGGTTTCCAATCCGAAGGACTGCGGCGTGAGCTGGTAGCTGCTGATTTCGCCGTTGTTCAATTCCGCTACGTGCGTCGGAGCGTGGATCGCCACCTCGTCCATGCCGCCGCCGTGAACCACCGCCGCACGCTGATAACCCAGCACGCGCAGGGTTTCGGCAATCGGCAGCACCAGTTCCGGGCTGTAAACGCCGATCAGCGCCAGCGGCGGGCGCGCCGGGTTGATCAGCGGGCCCAGCACGTTGAACAGCGTGCGGGTCTTCAACTGCTGGCGCACCGGCATGGCGTGACGAAAACCGGTGTGGTACTGCGGCGCGAACAGGAAGCACACGCCGAGATCGTCCAGCGCCTTGCGCGCTTCTTCCGCCGGCAGATCCAGGCGGATGCCGAACGCCGCCAGCAGATCCGAAGAGCCGGAACGGCTGGAGACGCTGCGGTTGCCGTGTTTGGCGATCTTCGCGCCGCACGCCGCCGCCACGAAGGCGCTGGCGGTGGAAATATTGATGCTGTTGGTGCCGTCGCCGCCGGTGCCGACGATATCGGCGAACAGATAGTCAGGGCGCGGGAACGGCTGAGCGTCGTCCAGCAGCGCTTTGGCGGCGCCGGCGATCTCTTCCGGGCGCTCGCCGCGGACTTTCATGCTGATCAACGCCGCCGCCAGTTGGCTCGGCTCCAGCTCGCCGCGCACGATGGCGCTGAACAGCTGTTGGCTTTCCTGCTGGCTCATCGACTCGGCGCGGTACAGTTTCTCAAGAATAGGTTGCATCGTCGTGTTCCTTATATTACTTCGCCAGCGCCCAGGCCAGGGTCTGCTCAAGCAGGCGCGCGCCGTGGGTGGTCAGAATCGATTCCGGGTGGAACTGGAAGCCGCACACGCGGCGGCGGTCGTCGCGCACCGCCATCACCATTTCGCCGAAACGGGCGTTGACGGTGAGATCGGCCGGGATATTGCTGCCGACCAGCGAGTGGTAGCGCGCCACCGGCAGCGGATTGGCCATACCGGCGAACATGCCTTCGCCATCGTGAGCGATCGCCGAGGCTTTGCCGTGCAGGATCTCGCCCGCCTGGCCGACCTGGCCGCCATAGGCTTCGACGATCGCCTGGTGGCCGAGGCAGATGCCGATGATCGGCAGTTGGCCGCGCAGACGCTGCAGCAGTTCCGGCATACAGCCCGCTTCGGACGGCGTGCCGGGACCGGGCGACAGCATCAGCACCGGCTGTTCCATCTGTTGCAGACGCTCGATGATCACCTCGGCGGCGATCTGATTACGGTAAATCACCACCTGGTGGCCGCTGGCGCGCAGCTGATCGACCAGGTTGTAGGTAAAGGAATCGACGTTGTCGAGCAGCAGGATATCGGCCATCAGAACACCTCCTTGGCATGGTGCGCAGTGGCGATGGCGCGCAGCACGGCACGGGCTTTATTACGGGTTTCGTCGGCTTCCGCCTGCGGGACGGAATCCAGCACCACGCCGGCACCGGCCTGCACGGTGGCGATGCCGTCTTCAACGTAGGCGGAGCGAATGACGATGCAGGTATCCAGATCGCCGGTGGCGGTGAAGTAGCCCACCGCGCCGCCGTAGCTGCCGCGGCGCGTGCCTTCGGAGGCGGCGATCAGCTGCATCGCCCGCACTTTCGGCGCGCCGCTGAGGGTGCCCATGTTCATGCAGGCCTGGTAGGCGTGCAGCACGTCGAGATCGGCGCGCAGGGTGCCCACCACCCGGGAAACCAGGTGCATGACGAATGAATAGCGGTCCACCTTGGTCAGGTCGGCCACGTAGCGGCTGCCGGCCTGGCAGATGCGCGCCAGATCGTTGCGCGCCAGATCGACCAGCATCAGGTGCTCGGCCAGCTCTTTGTGGTCGGTGCGCATTTCCAGCTCGATGCGGCTGTCGAGATCCAGATCCAGCGAACCATCGGCGCGGCGGCCGCGTGGGCGAGTGCCGGCGATCGGGTAGATTTCGATTTGGCGATTGCCCGCGTCGTATTTCAGCGCGCTCTCCGGCGAAGCGCCGAACAGGGTGAAGTCATCATCCTGCATGAAGAACATGTACGGGCTGGGGTTGTTGTCTTTTAGGGTTTGGTAGGCCGCCAGCGGCGCCGGGCATGGCAGGGAAAAGCGGCGCGACGGCACCACCTGGAAAATCTCGCCCTGGCGGATCGCTTCCTGCAGCTCGCTGACCACCGCGCCGTACTCTTCGTCGCTCTGGTTACAGCTCAGCTGCATGTTTTCCAGCGTTTGGTGCGGGATCGGCTGCGGGGGTTGTTGCAACTCGGCCTGCAGCTGTTCCAGGCGATGCTGCAAACGCTGCGCTTCACTCGCCTGCTCACTGAAGACGCTGGCCTGCAGACGGGCCGATCCGCGTTGATGATCCAGCACCAGCAGGGTTTCCGCCAGATAGAAGCAGAAATCCGGGCAGCGTTGATCCTGGCGCAGTGCCGGCAGGTCCTCGAACCCGGCGACCAAATCGTAGGCGAACAGGCCGCCCAGCATCACGGCTTCGCGCTCGTCCGCCGGGGAGTCCACCAGGGTCAGCAGCGTGCGCAGCGCGTCGAACACCGACAGTGAACGCAGGCGGGCGTCTTCGTCCTGCACCGCGTCGATCGCCGGGAAGGTCAGTTCGCGGCCGTTGGGGCGCGCCTGATTGCGCACCTCGGGCGGCAGCGCTTCGTCCAGCAGCGGCAGCAGCGCTGCGCCGTTGGCGGTCAGCGCCTGCACGCTGACGGTGTGGCCCAGTGCGGTAATGCGCAGCGCGCTGTCGATGACCAGCAGGCTCTGCAGATTCTGTTTGCTGTTGATTTCCGCCGACTCCAGCAGCAGGGTGGCCGGACGGGCGCCGCACAGCTGGTGGAAAAGGGTGGTGGGATCGCCCCGGTAGCTGGCTTGCGCCTTCAGCAATGTCAGTTGTGGTTTGGTGTTCATCATCGGTGGTTCCAGTGAATTCTGTCCATAAAAAAGCCCGCATCAGGTGCGGGCTCAGGAAATCTGCATTGTCAGATGACAGCTATGCGCGATTACACCGCCCGCAAGAGGGAGGTACGCCACCAACCGTGAAGAGAAATGTATGTGTTCATTTGCAGACTCTCTTTGTTAACTCTCATCCGACACGGCCGTTGCCGTGAACTTGTGTACTAGTTAACTGGTTCGCGAGGGCAAAGTCAACCCTCTTTTTGCACAATGTTTTAGCGGTCAGCGTGAATTCTATTCATCGTCTGCCTGGCGCAGAATAGATTTCCGTCCGGCCGCCGATCGCGGGTATGATAGAAAACCAAGCCATTGCCGGATAGCCGTTTTGACAGACAGTAACCCCCCATCCATCGCCTTTACTCTGTACGACCTCCACAGCCACACGACCGCCTCCGACGGCTACCTGACGCCGACGCAGCTGGTGCTGCGGGCGGTAGAGATGCGCGTGGGCGTGCTGGCGATCACCGATCACGACACCACCGCAGGCTTGGCTGAGGCCGCCGCCGCTATTGCGGAGCAGGCGTTGCCGCTGCGGCTGGTCAACGGGGTGGAAATCTCGACGCTATGGGAAAATCATGAAATTCATATTGTTGGGTTGGGCGTGGACGTCGCGCACCCGGCGCTGGTGGCGCTATTGGCGGAACAAACCGAACGTCGCCATCGGCGCGCGCAGGAGATCGGCGCACGTCTGGGTAAAGCGCGCATTCCCGACGCCTATGCCGGCGCCCAGCGGTTAGCGGGGGACGGTGCGGTGACCCGCGGCCATTTCGCCCGTTACCTGGTGGAGATTGGCGTGGCGGACAACATGGCGCAGGTGTTCAAGAAATATCTGGCCAAAGGCAAAACCGGCTACGTGCCGCCGCAGTGGTGTACAATAGAACAAGCCATTGATGCGATTCATCAATCGGGCGGCCAGGCGGTGATAGCGCACCCCGGCCGTTATGATCTGACCGCGAAGTGGTTGAAACGTTTGCTGGCGCATTTCGCCGAACACGGCGGCGACGCCATGGAAGTGGCGCAGTGTCAGCAGGCGCCGCATGAGCGCGCGCAGCTGGCGAAGTACGCGCAGGACTACCACCTGTTGGCCTCGCAAGGCTCTGATTTCCATCAACCTTGTTCGTGGATCGAACTGGGGCGCAAGCTGTGGCTGCCGGGCGGCGTCGAGCCAGTGTGGCGCGATTGGCCGCAACCGGGCCAGGCGGTCTGATTTTACGCGCGTGGCAACGCGCGCGGGCATTATTTTAGGAGCAAGTCATGAGTCAGCTTTTTTATATTCATCCGGACAACCCACAGCCGCGTTTGATTAACCAGGCGGTCGAGGTGCTGCGCAAGGGCGGAGTGATCGTTTATCCCACCGATTCCGGCTACGCGCTGGGTTGCATGCTGGAAGAGAAGGCGGCGATGGAGCGCATTTGCCGCATCCGTCAACTGGACGGCAACCACAACTTTACCCTGATGTGCCGCGATCTGTCCGAATTGTCGACCTATGCGCACGTCGATAATACGGCCTTCCGCCTGATCAAAAACAATACGCCGGGCCACTACACGTTCATTCTGAAGGCGACCAAAGAAGTGCCGCGCCGCCTGATGAATGAAAAGCGCAAAACCATCGGCCTGCGCGTGCCGTCGAACCCGATCGCATTGGCGCTGCTGGAGGCGCTGAACGAACCGATGATGTCCACCACCCTGATGCTGCCGGGCAATGATTTTGCCGAGTCCGATCCGGAAGAGATCAGCGATCATTTGGGCAAGGTGGTCGATCTGGTGATCCACGGCGGCTTCCTCGGCCAACAGCCGACCACGGTTATCGATCTGACCGAATCCACGCCGGAAGTGGTGCGCGAAGGGGCGGGCGACGCGGCGCCTTTCCGCTGATGTAAAAGGTTGCCACCTTGCCCATTGTCTGAAAATCGGCTGAAGCGAGGCTATTTCGCGTGAAAGCCGCTATTCTTGACTACTTCAGAATTGATAATGGGCAGGATGCGCAGCAATGATTAAACAGGTTTCTTTTTTAGCGGCCTTATTATTTTCCTCAATGGCAAATGCGGGGTTTTATTCAGGCAGCGGTTTGCTGGCGGAATCCGGCGGTTACGTAAAAAATAAAAGCGGTGAAGCCACCGTGGCCGAAGCGCTGAATGGCGGCATGTTCATGGGATACGTCGCCGGCGTATTCGATACTTATTCCATGCAGGGCAATCGCAATATCTGCCCGGAAGCCGGGATGAGCATCGGCGTAGCCGCCGACGCGGTGATGCAGTATTTGAACGAGCATCCTGAGCAACTGCATTATTCCGCACCGTCGGTGATCATGCTGGCGTTAAGCGCCGCCTATCCCTGCGTGCGCCATTAAGTTCCCATTCCAATTAGTGCGCATTTTTTCATAAGGTGCGCCCAGGGGACTTTCCGCACGAACTTCAATAGATCAATACCTGCTGCGCTGTCACCTTATCCCCGTCGGTATTCCCCGAACGGGTCGGGGAGAGACGCGCAGGAGGTAATATGACCGCATTTCACAGTGCCAACATGATGCTCGATTATCAGGATATCGGCTCAGGGCCGCTCACGTTGGTGTTGCTGCCCGGCTGGTGCGAACCGAAAACCGTGTTTGAGCCGTTCATCGCTCTGGCGGCCGAACGCTATCGGGTGATCAGCATCGACTGGCGCGGCCATGGCCTGTCGTCAAAAGCCACGGAGATGTCGCTGACGGCGGACGACTTGCTGGAGGATGTGCGCCAACTGCTGACGGCGCTGCGTTTGGATAACGCGGTCACTCTGTCGGTGGCGCACGCCAGCTGGCTGGCGGTGGCGTTGGCCGAAGCGTTGCCGCAGCGGGTGCGGGGCATGGTGTTTCTCGACTGGATCATGACGCAGCCGGAGCCGGCGTTCTTTACGGCGGTGAGCCGCATGCAGCAGCCGCAGCAGTGGCTGGCGGCGCGCGACGCCTTGTTCGACTTCTGGCAGGGCGGCATCCGTCACGATCGGGTCAAACGCCATCTGGAGGTCGAGATGGCGCAGGAAGATTACCGGCTCTGGCGTGCCGCCGGCGTGGCCATCGAACAGGCCTATCGGCAATACGGCTCGCCGCTGCAACGCCTGGCGGGCATGAGCGCGCCGCCGCCGTGTCGGCACATCTACTCGTTGGATCGCCGCGACGACTACCTGCGGCAACAGCAGGCGTTTGCCGCCGAACAGCCGTTTTTCTCCGTGGTGCGTCTAGGCGAGGCTCGCACTCACCTCGGCATTTTGGAACGGCCCGACGCGGTGCTGTGGGCGGTGGAGGATTTTTTGGCGCCGTGAACGCTGTCTGAAGGGGGCCACCGCCGATAAAGTGGGTTTCAACACCTTAGAAAGCCTGTATAATACGCGGTTCGATCCTGATAAGCGTATTATGACCGTCGTGGCGCTTGGCCGCGGCGGTATCCCCCCGACGCCTGTGAAGGCGACATTAGAGGTTGCTCAATGAGCGAAAAGTTACAGAAAGTTTTAGCGCGCGCCGGGCATGGCTCGCGTCGTGAAATCGAAACCATGATTGAAGCCGGGCGCGTCAGCGTCGACGGCAAGGTTGCCAAGCTCGGCGATCGCGTTGAAGTGACGCCGGCGATGAAAATCCGTCTGGATGGCCATGTCCTGTCGATCAAAGAATCCGAAGAGGTGGTTTGCCGGGTGCTGGCTTACTACAAACCGGAAGGCGAGCTGTGTACCCGCAGCGATCCTGAAGGCCGCCCGACGGTGTTCGATCGCCTGCCGAAGCTGCGCGGTTCGCGCTGGGTGGCGGTAGGGCGCCTGGACGTCAACACCTCCGGTCTGCTGCTGTTCACCACCGATGGCGAACTGGCCAACCGTCTGATGCACCCGAGCCGTGAAGTGGAGCGCGAGTACGCGGTGCGCGTGTTCGGCCAGGTTGACGATGCGAAAGTGAAGCAGCTGAGCAAAGGCGTGCAATTGGAAGACGGCCCGGCCGCCTTCCGCACCATCAGCTTCCAGGGCGGTGAAGGCCTCAACCAGTGGTACAACGTGACCCTGACCGAAGGCCGCAACCGTGAAGTGCGTCGCCTGTGGGAAGCGGTGGGCGTGCAAGTGAGCCGCCTGATCCGCGTGCGTTACGGCGACATCGATCTGCCGAAAGGCCTGCCGCGCGGCGGCTGGGCTGAACTGGATCTGCCGGCGATCAACTACCTGCGCGAGCTGGTGGAGTTGAAACCGGAAACGGTCAGCAAAATGCCGGTGGAGCGTGAGCGCCGCCGCGTGAAGGCCAACCAGATCCGCCGTGCGGTCAAGCGCCACTCGCAGGTGGCCGGCAGCGGCCGCCGCAGTGCGCCAGGCAGCAAACCGGGCAAGCCAAGCAAACGCAGCTAATCCCGCCATTCTGGCCCCGTTCGGGGCCAGAACGTTTTGTTACCAATCGATCCCCTGTTGCGCCTTCACGCCCGCGTCGAATGCGTGTTTCACCGGCCGCATCTCCGTGACCGTATCCGCCAGTTCCAGCAGATCGCGATGGCAGCCGCGCCCGGTCAGGATCACCGTTTGATGCGCAGGGCGTTGCAGGAGCGCTTCCTTCAGCTCTTCCAGTTCCAGATAGCCGTAGGTCAGCATGTAGGTCACTTCATCCAGCAGAACCAGATCCAGGCCGCTGTCGGCCAGCATGCGTTTGCCGTGCTGCCACACCGCCTGGCAGGCGGCGGTGTCGCCGGCCTTGTTTTGCGTTTCCCAGGTGAAACCGGTGGCCATCACCTGAAATTCAACGCCGTGTTGCTGCAGCAGATTCTTTTCGCCATTGGGCCATTCGCCCTTGATGAACTGGATCACCCCGGCGCGCATGCCGTGGCCGACCGCGCGGGTGACGGTGCCGAAGGCGGCGGTGGTTTTACCCTTGCCGTTGCCGGTAAACACCAGCAGCAGGCCGCGGGTGTCCTGCGCCGCGGCGATGCGCGCATCGACCTGTTCTTTCAGGCGCTGCTGGCGCTGTTGATGACGATCTTCCGCCATGAAACGCTCCTGATTATTCGGCTGCGCCGGGTTTGCGGTTCGGCTGCGCGTCGAAGCTCATGCCGGTTTTGCGGCGGCTGTCTTCGCCCATCAAATACAGATACAGCGGCATGATATCGGCCGGGGTTTTCAGCTTGTTCTTGTCTTCGTGCGGGAAGGCAGATGCGCGCATTTTGGTGCGGGTGCCACCCGGATTGATGCAGTTCACCCGCAGATTGCGGTTTTTATACTCGTCGGCCAACACCTGCATCATGCCCTCGGTGGCGAACTTTGACACCGCATAGGCACCCCAGTCTGCGCGGCCGGTACGCCCGACGCTGGAGCTGGTGAACACCAGTGAACCGGCGTGGGATTTCAGCAGCAGCGGCAGCAGCGCCTGAGTCAGCATAAAGGTGGCGTTGACGTTAACCTGCATCACTTCTTGCCACATGGTTATCGACAGGTCGGCCATCGGCGCGATGTCGCCGAGCAGGCCGGCGTTGTGCAACACGCCGTCAAGGCGGGGGATCTGACGCGCCAGATCGTCGGCTATCTGCCGGCATTGCTCCTGAGTGGCGTGCAGCAAGTCCAGCGTGACCACCAGGGCCGGGGCGCCGCCCAGGGCTGCGATCTCTTGTTGTACCGCCAGCAGTTTGCTCTCGGTGCGCCCCAGCAGCACCAACTGAGCGCCGAAGCGCGCGTAGGTCAGCGCCGCTTCGCGGCCGATGCCGTCGCCGGCGCCGGTGACCAAAATGATACGTTGTTCGAGCAGATCTTGTTTGGGTTGGTAATGCACGATAAATCCTCGCCTGGGTGGCTGTTCTCCCGCGGATATCGGGGAGCAAGGGTGAAACGCGCGGCCGGGGCGGGAGCGAAGGCTCGACCGTCTGCGGGCCGCGCAGCGAATCCGTCTCATCATATTGATGAATAATGGGTGTTATATGCCTTAATCCGCAGGCATTTTCAATGCGTAGCAGGCTGAAATGGCATTCTTTTGTAACAAAAGCGCGGCGGTGGCGGCTTGGTTCGGCCGTAAATCGTCCCCATAGTGATGCTCTGTGCGCAATGAATTTTCATTTAGCCGCGACAGCAGCCGCTGCGGTTGGCTAAAATGGAAATAAGCATACTAACAACCTGTAAATAAAGGCGGAATCTGTGGAGTTTATATCTGTTTATGGCCTGTTTTTGGCCAAGGTCGCCACGGTGGTGCTCGCCATCGCTGCGTTGGCCATCCTGGCGGTCAGTTTGGGGCAACGCAAGAGCCGCCAGAAAGGGGAGCTGCAGCTGACCGATCTCGGCGAACAGTATCGCGAGATGCAGCGCGATATGCGCCTGGCGCGCATGGATGCCGCCGAGCAGAAGGTTTGGCTGAAACAGTTCAAGAAGCAGACCAAATCTGATGACAAATTGAAGAAGCAGCGCGCCAAGTCCGGCGCGGTGGAAGTGGCCAAGCCGTGCCTGTATGTGCTGGATTTCAAGGGCAGCATGGACGCGCACGAGGTCACCTCGCTGCGCGAAGAGATCTCGGCGGTGCTGGCGGTGGCGTCGGCGCAGGATGAAGTTCTGTTGCGCCTGGAAAGCCCTGGCGGGGTGGTGCACGGCTACGGCCTGGCGGCTTCGCAGTTGGAGCGCCTGCGCAAAGGCGGTATTCGTCTGACGGTCGCGGTGGATAAAGTGGCGGCCAGCGGCGGCTACATGATGGCTTGCGTTGCGGATCGCATCGTGGCGGCGCCGTTCGCCATCATCGGCTCCATCGGCGTGGTGGCGCAGATCCCGAACTTCCACCGTCTGCTGAAGAAGAACGACATCGACGTGGAGTTGCACACCGCCGGGCAGTTTAAACGCACGCTGACGCTGTTCGGTGAAAACACCGAACAGGGGCGCGAGAAGTTCCGCGAAGATTTGAACGAAACCCACGAACTGTTCAAGCGCTTCGTGCATGAGCAGCGCCCGTCGCTCGATATCGACAGCGTCGCCACCGGTGAGCACTGGTTCGGTTCACAGGCGAAAGAGAAGGGCCTGGTCGACGCCATCGGCACCAGCGATGATTTGCTGATCGCCGAGCTGGATAACCACGAAGTGATCGCTGTGCGCTATACGCGCCGCAAACGCCTGATGGATCGCTTCACCGGCAGCGCGGCGGAAAGCGTCGATCGTTTGCTGCTGCGCTGGTGGCAGCGTGGGGAAAAGCCGTTGTTGTAACGGCAACGAGAGCGTGAATCAACGGGGGCCAGGCGCCCCCGTTTTCTTGTCTTAATCGACCAGGTGGTATTTTTCCGAAAGCAGGTGAGCCAAATGTTTAAACATATTAAATACCGCGGTGGTTTTGGCGGTGGGCAATCCATCGGCATCCAAAAAGTATTCGCCGCGAAAAACTAAAACGCCGCTTTTTTGTTCAACGTCGGTGGCGATCATGCCGTGCAGATAATCTTCGTGTTGGCGGATGATGTTATTTGCTTCCGCCAGCAGGGCCTCGCGGCCGATAGGTGCAGTATTCGTGCGCATTTATTAGACTCCAAACTAAAAACTCTGCGCATATTCTAACGCCGGTTCGCTTTTATCCGCAAACCGACTAAGGTTTATTTGCCGTCTGGATGGCCATGGGCGGCCGCCGGTTGGCGAAATCGGACTTTCCATGCTAATTAGGTTGCGTGACGCTTTTTATCAGGTACAGTGTGGGATTTTGCGGCGTCGGGTGGAAGGTTTTGTTTACGCCATGAATAAAACTCACACAGCCATACTTCTGGGGCATGGGTGAATAGCAGGCAGGATCAACAACTTGCGTTCAGGTTGAGCAGTTGGGCAACCAAAAGAAAAAAATCTGTTGATCTCTTGCCAGACTGCCGCAATATAAAAAAAGAGACACGAATTGCCGCGGCACGGCGAGATAAAAGACTTCTTTTTAGAAGAAATAAATTAGGTAAAGGTAAATATGGGTAAAGCTCTCGTAATAGTTGAGTCCCCGGCAAAAGCCAAAACTATTAATAAATATTTAGGAAGTGACTACGTGGTGAAGTCCAGCGTCGGTCACATCCGTGATTTGCCGACCAGTGGCTCAGCCAGCAAAAAGAGCGCTGACTCAACCGAAGACAAAGCCAAGAAAAAAGTTAAAAAAGATGAGAAGGCGGCGCTGGTAAATCGCATGGGCGTCGACCCTTACCACGGCTGGAAAGCGCATTATGAAATCCTGCCGGGTAAAGAAAAAGTGGTCGCCGAGTTAAAATCGTTGGCGGAAAACGCCGACCACATTTATCTCGCAACCGACCTTGACCGCGAAGGGGAAGCCATCGCCTGGCACCTGCGGGAAGTGATCGGTGGAGATGACAAACGCTTTAGCCGCGTGGTGTTTAACGAAATCACCAAAAACGCGATCCAGCAGGCGTTCAAACAGCCGGGCGAGCTGAACATTGATCGCGTCAACGCGCAGCAGGCGCGCCGGTTTATGGACCGCGTGGTGGGCTATATGGTCTCGCCGCTGCTGTGGAAGAAAATCGCCCGCGGCCTGTCCGCCGGCCGTGTGCAGTCGGTGGCGGTGCGTCTGGTGGTTGAGCGTGAACGCGACATCAAGGCGTTCGTGCCGGAAGAGTACTGGGAACTGCATGCCGATCTGCTGGCGAAGGGTGAAACCGCGCTGCAGATGGAAGTGACCCACGCGCACGACAAACCGTTCAAGCCGGTCAACCGCGAGCAGACTCACGCCGCGGTCAAGTTGCTGGAAAAAGCCCGCTACACGGTGCTGGATCGCGAAGACAAACCGACCAGCAGCAAGCCGGGCGCGCCTTTCATTACCTCCACGCTGCAACAGGCCGCCAGCACCCGCCTGAGCTTCGGCGTGAAGAAAACCATGATGATGGCGCAACGGCTGTATGAAGCCGGCCACATCACCTATATGCGTACCGATTCCACCAACCTGAGCCAGGATGCGCTCAACATGGTGCGTGGCTACATCGGCGACAACTTCGGCGATAAATACCTGCCGAAGGCGCCGAATCAGTACAGCAGCAAAGAGAATTCGCAGGAAGCGCACGAAGCGATCCGTCCTTCGGACGTGAACGTGCTCGCCGAGCAGTTGAAAGACATGGAAGCGGATGCGCAGAAGCTGTATCAGCTGATCTGGCGCCAGTTCGTCGCCTGCCAGATGACGCCGGCGCAGTACGATTCCACCACGCTGACGGTGAAAGCCGGTGATTATCAGCTGCGCGCCAAGGGCCGTACGCTGCGCTTTGACGGTTGGACCAAGGTGATGCCGGCGTTGCGCAAGGGCGATGAAGATCGCACCCTGCCATACGTCGAAATCGGCAGCGAGCTGGATCTGCAGAAACTGATCCCGAGCCAGCACTTCACCAAGCCGCCGGCGCGCTACAGCGAAGCCTCGCTGGTGAAAGAGCTGGAAAAACGCGGCATTGGCCGCCCGTCCACCTACGCCTCCATTATCTCAACCATTCAGGATCGCGGTTATGTGCGGGTGGAAAGCCGCCGCTTCTATGCCGAGAAAATGGGTGAGATCGTCACCGATCGTCTGGAAGAAAACTTCCGCGAGCTGATGAACTATGACTTCACCGCGCGCATGGAAGATGGTCTCGATGAGGTCGCCAACAACCAGGCCGAGTGGAAAGCGGTGCTGGACGAGTTCTTCGTCGACTTCAGCGAGCAGCTGGAAACGGCGGAGAAGGATCCGGAAGAAGGCGGCATGCGGCCTAACCAGATGGTGATGACCAGCATCGACTGCCCGACCTGCGGCCGCAAGATGGGCATCCGTACCGCCAGCACCGGCGTGTTCCTCGGCTGTTCCGGCTACGCGCTGCCGCCGAAGGAGCGTTGCAAAACCACCATCAACCTGGTGCCTGAAGCGGAAGTGCTCAACATCCTCGAAGGTGACGACGCGGAAACCAACGCGCTGCGCGCCCGCCGCCGCTGCCAGAAATGCGGTACGGCGATGGACAGCTATCTGATCGACAACCAGCGCAAGCTGCACGTCTGCGGCAACAACCCGGCGTGTGACGGCTATGAGATCGAAGAGGGCGAGTTCCGCCTGAAAGGTTATGACGGCCCGGTGGTGGAGTGCGACAAGTGCGGTTCGGAAATGCACCTGAAAATGGGGCGTTTCGGCAAGTACATGGGCTGCACCAACGAGAACTGCAAAAATACCCGCAAGATCTTGCGTAACGGCGATGTGGCGCCGCCGAAGGAAGATCCGGTGCCGTTGCCGGAGCTGCCGTGCGAGAAGTCCGACGCCTATTTCGTGCTGCGTGACGGCGCTGCCGGCGTGTTCCTGGCGGCCAACACCTTCCCTAAATCGCGCGAGACCCGCGCGCCGTTGGTGGAGGAGCTGGCTCGCTTCAAGGATCGTCTGCCGGAGAAACTGCGCTACCTGGCCGATGCGCCGGTGGCGGATGCCGAAGGCAACAAAACGCTGGTGCGTTTCAGCCGTAAAACCAAGCAGCAGTACGTCTCCTCTGAAAAAGACGGCAAGGCGACCGGTTGGTCCGCGTTCTACGTGGACGGCAAGTGGGTCGAAGGCAAGAAGTAAGGGCGATGTCCTGCCTGCAAGATGAAAAACCAGCCCTGGCGGCTGGTTTTTTTATTGGTGAAAAGGGGCAAACGGATCTATCCTTTGCTGTTTTTATCCCTCCGACACCGCCGTTTCACGTTGATACCAATGCAAAATAATCGTTATCATAGTGTGACGCGGATCTATACTTGAAGCTGCATCGTGGTATAGTGGTTATATAAAAAGTTTTTTTATTATTAAAGCTTATTAACAACGGCGTTTTCTTCACCATCAGGGTAGAACACGGGGTTTATGGCTTGTGAGTTTCAGCATACCGGGGCGACACCGATATACCTGGCTGCGGGTAAGCCGCAGTGTTTAACCTAGGATGGTATAAGATATGAAATTGCAGCAGCTTCGTTACATTGTGGAAGTGGTTAACCACAACCTGAATGTCTCCTCGACGGCAGAAGGGCTCTATACCTCTCAACCCGGCATCAGTAAACAGGTGCGCATGCTCGAAGATGAGCTGGGCATCCAGATTTTCGCCCGCAGCGGCAAGCATCTGACCCAGGTCACCCCCGCCGGCCAGGAAATCATTCGCATCGCGCGTGAAGTGCTGTCCAAGGTAGACGCCATCAAGGCCGTCGCCGGTGAACACACCTACCCGGACAAAGGCTCGCTGTACGTCGCCACCACGCACACTCAGGCTCGTTACGCATTGCCAAACGTGATCAAAGGCTTCATCGAGCGTTACCCGCGCGTCTCGCTGCACATGCATCAGGGCTCGCCGACGCAGATCGCCGAAGCGGTCTCCAAGGGCACCGCCGATTTTGCCATCGCCACCGAGGCGCTGCACTTGTACGACGACCTCATCATGCTGCCGTGCTACCACTGGAACCGTGCGGTGGTGGTGAAGCCCGATCATCCTTTGGCGGGAAAAAGCAGCATCAGCATCGAAGAACTGGCGGCTTACCCGATCGTCACTTACACCTTCGGCTTTACCGGCCGCTCGGAGCTGGACACCGCCTTCAACCGCGCCGGCCTGACGCCGCGCATCGTCTTTACCGCCACTGACGCCGACGTGATTAAAACCTATGTGCGTTTGGGATTGGGGGTAGGGGTGATCGCCAGCATGGCGGTGGATCCGGTGCAGGATCCGGATCTGGTGACGGTGGATGCGCGCGACATCTTCACCTACAGCACCACTAAAATCGGCTTCCGCCGCAGCACCTTCCTGCGCAGCTACATGTACGACTTCATTCAGCGCTTCGCGCCGCACCTGACGCGCGACGTGGTCGACAGCGCAGTGGCGCTGCGCTCCAACGAAGAAATTGAAGCGATGTTCAAGGACATCAAGCTGCCGATTAAGTAAGCCGTAAAATTAACGACTTACAGCAGGCTTCGATTCTCTGGTGTTCGCTCACCTGTTTGTATCCTGTTTCGATCCTGTTGATCTACACAGACGGTGAGCTTGCCTCATCAAGGAGGGGAATTCAATCCCTCCTTGTTTCGCTACTCGTTGGAGCGTCTCTTAACCGCGCTGTCGACCACGTTAAAACAAAAAAGGCCCCAACCAATTACGGCGGGGCCTTTCTCTTATTCAGCTTTAGCCTTGCGAGCCTCAGCGATGAAGTGTTTTAGGGCGCGTTCAAACCCGTTCTTTTTCTCGTACACTATAATCGCCCCCAGACAAACATTAATCGGATGGTCGTTGCTGCTGTCAGTTATGCAATCCAAGAGCTAAAACAAGGAAGTGAAGCATGAGCAGCAATGTGATCATTACATCAACAAAGAACGTCGTAAGCTGGGAAGTCGATCGGGGCAGCTTTGCCAAGGCAAAGAAAGCGATCAAGAGCATCGGTCAAGAGTGGGATAAGACAGCTAGCAAGATGAAAGCTGCCACCTCTAAAGTGACCCCGCCGGGCGCTGAACGCTTCAAGCAATCCGAGTATACACGACGCACTAAAGCCGCCCGTGCAGAAGCAGCCGCAGCCAAACAGGCCGCACGCGAACAGCTGCAAGCAGAGCGTAAGATTCAACAGATCCGCGCCAAGTCTATCCGCTTCTCTACTGCCGCCAGCAGCTACAACCTGACCGGCAAGCAGAGAACGGAATCCCTCTCCCAGTTTGGTGATCTGACTCGTCAATTCCACGCCGGGAAGATTGCTGTGGGTGAGTACAACGCCGCCGTAAGCAAGCTGCAAACCAATATGCGGAAACAGGGCCGTGTGGGCATGAAAGGCCAGACACTGCCAGTTACTGCCAAGGTCACCAAGTTGGACACTTCAATGATCGAAGGTGCGAAGGGTGCAATCACCATTGCCGCCACGGTCGCCGTCGGGAAGTCCATCATGACAGCGGGCCAAGACCTGCAATCGATGGAGTCGGGCCTTACAGCTGTTACCGGTTCAGCCGACAAAGCAGCGAAGGAAATGCAGTATCTTCGTGATCAGTCCAACCGTCTGGGCCTTGACCTGATCAAAGTTGGCAAGGATTACACTTCCTTCTACGCGGCGGCTAAATCCTCAATGTCTGACGGTCAGGTTAGGAACCTTTTCGAGGGCGTTTCTGAATATGGGACCGTCCTAGGTGCTTCTGCCGATGAGCAATCCCGGGCATTGAAAGCGCTTAACCAGATGGCGTCAAAAGGTCAAATAATGAGCGAAGAGCTCAAGGGACAACTTTCTGAGAGCCTCCCCGGCGCAGTAGACGTATTCGTCAAGGCTCTTCAGAAGACCCAAAATAACGTCAACCTGACTACCAAAGACCTGTTTAAGATGATGGAAGAGGGCAAGCTGATGTCTAAGGACATCCTCCCGGCCGTCGCTGATGAGTTCAAGGCACTCGCCCGCAATGTGGCGCTCTCGATCGAGCGGTCAACTCGAATAGGGCAAGCTTCCAGCGACTGAAGACCGCAATGCAGGCGTCAATGGGAGAATTCTTCGATGGTGGCTTCGGTAGTGCTCTTACCAACGCATTCGACACCATTTCCGCTGCGCTGAACAATAACGCGGATTCGTTCAAGTTCTGGGGTGATTTGGCTGGTAACGTAATCGACGGAGCCACAGACGCCTTCGCATACCTCTATGACACGATCGTATTTGTTGCATCTGTTGGCGGTCATTACCTTGAACAGATGGGGATCTCTTTCGAAGGTCTTAAAGGCTGGGGAGAAATGGCGGCCTACGCATTGGGCGTAACAGCTTTTGCGGGCAGCATGTGGAAGTTGGGCGGGGCGCTGAAGTGGATCATCGGCTTCCTTCACCCACTAACAAAATTGCTTGGTGTGCTGAAGTCAATCAGCGCACTCGGCGGAGTGGAAGCGGCTACCGCTGGCGGTGTTGCTAAGACAGCCTCCAAGACGACAGGCGGCGTTGCCGGGGCGGCCTCTAAGGTCGGCATGGTAGGTAAGGCCGGTAAGCTTCTGGGGCCTCTGGGAACGCTGTATTCAGCATGGGAAGTAGGTCAATCCCAGTTTGGTGATCCAACTGAACGGATCAATCAAGCCAGACTCGACAGTAAGCCTACTAATCCTTGGCTGGAGGCCGCAGGCCGGGCCGCTGGAATGTACCAACTAGCCGACTCTATCGCGCCACCTCCGGCACTCAGACCACAGCCTACAATCGACCTGAGTAGTATTTATTCGGGCAGTGCCTTCATGAACACTTACCGCAATCCTGTTGAAGCTGCAACCCAAAAGCACCAGATCGAAGTAACTTCGGTGGTCAAGGTTCAGGATGGGGCCGTGAAAGGTTTGGTACGTGAAGAGATTGAAGACTTCGACGGACGCCAAATCAACATGATGATCGGCGGTGGACACTAATACAGGTTGGACACTAACAGACAGTTGGTCATTAACACAAAGGGGCTTCGGCCCCTTTCTTTTTGCCTGTAATCCGTCTAAATTTGACCAAAAATAAATAGGGGTTAAAGCCGTTAAATGGTCCACAAGTGCCCAATTAATGAGCCTACTAAACGCCACTATTGCCCAAAATCGGAGGGGGTAGACCTTGCCCAATTGAAGATATAAATATTCCGAAAAACGGATTAACCCTTGTGGGGCGGGCCTTACAGCCGCGTGCAAGTTATTTTGCAGCGAGGTAGAAAAGATAGGGTTCTAAACCAAACACGCTTTTCGCGCTTATTTTTATTTTGCCCAAAAAAGGGCCTGTTTTAGAGCCTAAAGAGGCTCACCAGTCGGCTCCTCCGGGCCTCCTTGGTCTTTGCAGCTGTGTGGCACTACCGCCCGTGCACGGGTGCATCGTACCGATGCAGGGCGTAGCCCCTTGAAGGTAGTCTTGCCGATAAAGAGGCGCAGCCGCGCCCAAAAAGGCGTTTATGAGCCTTACGGCTGAATACGGGGCGAAGTGTCCAAAAGGTCGAATATCGGTATTTTTGGTTAGACTTACCCACAGACTGATCGAGTTATCCACACTCACAATCTTCTCTGTGGAATCTGGCGTGTTCTGCCTCTCGTTGTTGTCTCAGAATTGGCGTAGCGTTACCAAATGACTTGAGATAGAGGAAAGGTAACTGGTTGGGGTTGTTACAAAGGTGCGTTTAAGAGTCATTATGTTAAATTGCTATTCAAAAATCAACCAATCCCCAGATCAAAACCCAGTGTTTACGCGGTCTACGTGGGTAGGGGAGCCTAAAGAGGCTAATCAGCTACGCACCAACTGTGCACCGGGAGCCGGGCAGGCAAGACAGACACGCCAGATCGGTTGGTATCGACTTGTGAGAGATTTAAAGTTTAAGCTATGGATTGTATTTAGATTCAAGATGGATTCAATACGGGGCTGCACAAGAGGTCTGAGAGGGTGTTAGAGAATTACCCCACTGATATTTGAAAATAGCTCGAGAAAAAGGTTCAGGGGGTAGAGAAGGTGTTAAGTAGAGGTATAGGTATGCTAGGATATTTCAAAAGAAGATGTACGGATTTTGAGATCTTTTAAAGGCTTAAATTAGACAAGGAAGGTGTTTTAATGTGTGGAAAATTGACATTAGTAGCTATAATTCTTAGTGTTTATTCTGGATTCACTGCGGCTAAATCAGAATGCAGAAAAATGGCAACACGAGTTGTTCTTGATAGTGATGCTGGACCAATGTTTTTGAAAAACAAAGAGGATTTAAAAGATCTTCAAGATACCATGTATAATTCTGAGGTTCTTTGTAAAAGTATTGTCAAAGCGATAAAGACAGGGAAGGCAAAGGCAGAAAATATACGTATAGGAATGGAGGCGGAATTAAAAGATGCTGAGGAGAAATATCAAAGAGATGGTGACATTGATGCATTGGAGTTTCAAAAAATGTTGGTCCAAGTAACACTAGAATCTGTTAGTATCGCTGAAAAGTGAAGCTTTCTGTAAATATACTCTTCGATTTCTTGTCTTTTTAATACAATGCTCAGCGTTTTATTTAGGTGAGGGACTTTGTGAGAAATAAAATTTGGTCCGTGGTAAAATATGCACTTTTCTTTATTGCTGGTTTCATAACGAATTTTAGCGGCGGATTGAGAAGCATTAGCGATATACCTAACTCGTACGAAGAGTTTAAAAAAACATATCTTTACGACGAGTCATTTCTTAGTGGCAAATGGTCTACTAACTTAGAATACCTAATTGATGGAACTGATAAAGGACTTCTGGTTGGACAACCTGACATCATAATGGCCTTGAATAACGGTAACAGTGGTCAAGTTTATGGTGAGATCCTTAGTGAAAGGATATGCGATGCCATGCCATTAACGTGGGTTATTTCAATAGAAAGTACCTCGCCAAATATATTAAATTTTTTCGTTGATAGAAAATTTATAGTAAAACAGCTACATAATGGGAGTATGGAGACTGTTGCTGAGTTAAGGTTGATCAATGAGGATCGGGAAAAAGGCGTTATAAAACTAAAAAGAGTTAATGATAGCAAGTCTGCCTTTCCCGAGTATATTGTTTTCGGGAAAGACTTGCCAATGTATGAAAACGACGTTAAGAAATTGATAAATTATTGTGCAGGATCATCTGCTAGATTTCTAAAAGAATATCGTTCCAATAGGTGATTTTGCGACCTGTATAAATAAATGGTTAATTATATGGTGTAAATAGTTACTCTTGGTGAAAATGTTCGAGTTATATAACTTAATTAAATGGGGGTAATAGATATTTCCCCCATTAGATAATGCCTTAACGGTTCTTGTTTGCCTGTGAAACTACAGTCCCGGCCAAGCTCTTAGTGAGATCCGCAGAACGTGGATTTTCTAGAGCTGCTGAGGCCTTAGCTTCCATCGCCTTGCCAGTTTGCTTGTTCGTGCTGGACTGGGCCAAGGCTGAGCCGGCTAGGCTCTTTTGGATTGCTGAAGCATTAGGGTTGTTCAGCGTTTGCGCCGCCTTCGAGGCGACTGATTTTGAGGTTTGTTTTGTATTATTTGCCACTTTCATATACCTATTTTTGTTTTGGATACAGATGCCCATATGGTGTTTAGTGAAATCCAAATGCACCATATGTTGTGTTTACTGTATATCCACACAGATGCAAGGTCAAGAGGGTATAGGGGGAGTGGCAGTAAATTTTTCCCCTTACCTGACCGTAGTTAGGTTCTTTCGATTCTAAGTTTTATCTATAGCTTCTCTTAAGCGTTCCAAAGCGCCATCCGAGCGATACACACGATCAGTAGTTGTTTTGTGAGCATGCCCAAGCAGGGCGAACCTAACATAGTCCGAAGCTTCTACATTGCGCAGGCGGTCACTCATTCCGTAACGATAACTATGTGCGGTGACGTCTAAGCCGGTATAGATAGAGCTAACCAATTGAGATGCCCGATCAGGGGTATACGAGAAGGTAGGTTTATCCTCTAAAACTTCCAACGCTATCAGATCATGGTGGATAGGGATGTTTCGCCGCGATGCTTCGTTCTTGATAGTTTTGACTCCATCATCGTTTATAGATATGCACCAAACGCCATCAATCTGACGATAGTCCCTTGGGGTTAGTTGGACGATCTCACTGATTCTGCACCCGGTATAATAGAGCAGTTGTAGCAGCCACCAATTTTGCGATCGTTCTGGAAAGCCGTTAATAGCTTGTTGGTGTTCTGCATTCTTTATACCTCTCCGTGGCTTCAGATTGGTTACCCGTTTGAATCCCATACCGTCGAATGGGGAGCGTGTGAGGTACTCACGCTGAGTAGCTGCGAAGGTGAAAAGACCCGTAACCTTGATGAAGTAGTCATTGCAGGTATTTGGGCTAAACCCTCTATCAATCAGGTGCTGTTTAAAGTCTGACACATCCGATTTACTGATATCGGTGATCAGCCTGTTCCCAATAAGGGTGATGAAGTAGCGACATTTGGCCTCATTCGCAGAGTAAGTTTTACCTCGCCATTCTGCCTTCTGGCACTTCAAATACTCCTCGAGCACCGTTGATAGGGTTAGGCGTTTACGTTTTCGCTTCGGCGCTGCCGCTTTCTTCTCTGTGGGATCGGCTAGGGGGGTTGTTGCCACTGCGGCCAATGCCACGGGAGCATAGCCAACGAGCTGTGCTTTCTGGAGTTGAGTTCGGCAGGCGTACAGCCGCGAACGGATGCTTTCCAACTCCTCATCCTGATGTTGCAGATAGACCATCATCAGGTTACGGGCCATCAGAACAGCCATGAAAGCGTCCCGTGTACTCAATGCGATTTGGATATTGGTGTTTTTGTGGTGCTTGCAGAACACGAATAGCCCGTTTGGACGCTGAAAAACCTGTTTGATTCCTGTTTCGATCCTGTTTGCCATGATCAGTTATACCCCGCAAAGCCTTATGCAGAGCGACACGAAGAAATTGAAGCGATGTTCAAGGACATCAAGCTGCCGATTAAATAAGTTCAGGTTGGTGGCGCGTCGGCCAAAACAGGAGGGGGTGTCCCTCCTGTTTTGTATGCTGCCGCTTACGGCACATCTTGGTTATTCGTCGGGGGTTGAGACTGAGGTAAAGCGTTAGCGTCTTGATTGATACGCTTATCCAACGTTTTGGCCCGTTTGGCGGCGACGATCGTTATAACAGCCAGGTAAAGGAGATAAAGGCTTGATGCCAAAAGCGTCCATCCTATTCTCTTTTGTATTTTTACATCGGCGCGCCGTTCACTGTCATCACCGTTGGTGAGTTTATAACAGATTGATTGTACCTCACTTTCCAATAGACCGACCTCGGCGGCGCGTTGAAAAGCATCACGGGCGCCGCATTGCTCTCGTGTCAGTTCCCATTTTTTGTCTGATATAAACGGAATAAACAGATCTGAGTTTTTCGCATAGTCTTTGCCCAACAGAAAACTGTGCGTGGTCTGTTTGAACTCATACCAGGCTTCATTGGTGATTGTGAGTTTCGTTGCGGCAATGGTAATGAAGTACAAAAGCACGATAGATACAGCAAGGATGGCAAACTCCATCGTGCTTGCCAGCCTAATTTTCTGATCTTTAGGGGTAAATCTGTCCTTTATGCGCCGCAACTCATGCATTGCGACGTCTTTGTTCTTCATCCAACGCAGCGTTGCCTCAATTTCCGTGAGGTTTCTTACCTTGATGCCGTAATGGTAAATAAAGCGATGCACCTCATACTGTTCACTGTCGAATGTTTTGATGCTCTCATACTGGCTGCCCTTACCGCGCAGAACTTTATCCCACAAGAATTTGAGCAGAATATAACCAGAGCGCGTGCGGTAGATAATAATGATAAACAAAATCAACGGTATGAGTGATGTAGCCACGACCATTAGATTTTGGAAGGTTGGATCGATGGTGATATTCAAAATGTGCTCCATGCGCGTGCTTTATTGTCAGAATGTTCAATATCGCTGATGTGTCGGGAAATGCCGATTGAAATTATCGCGCATGTTCGATGAAACCGTTTCATGCTGCTTTGGCGTTTTAGGCAAGGAGCGGCGGTTAAGGTAACTCGCTGACACTCTTCACATTAACTTCTGTGATTGTTCCCGCCTATCGTTGTGATCAAATCGTGTTGTTATCAAAACGTTAACTTGTCTTTGTGGTATCTTTAAACAAGACCTCACTGATTACCCTGTTTTAGTCACAATAAGAAATGGAGGAGCTATGTCGTCCGATCTTCGTGAAACAAGTCTGGATAAGCTGGTTGCGCTGAATAGCGAATATTACTACTACAGTCTGCCGCTGGCGGCGAAGCAGCTGGGTGCTATCGACCGGTTGCCGAAATCGATGAAAGTGCTGTTGGAGAACCTGCTGCGTCATGTGGATGGCGATACCGTGCAGGTTGACGACCTCAAGGCCATCGTCGCCTGGTTGCAAACCGGCCATGCTGACCGTGAGATCGCCTACCGTCCGGCGCGCGTGCTGATGCAGGATTTTACCGGCGTCCCGGCGGTGGTGGATCTGGCGGCGATGCGCGAAGCGGTACGGCGACTGGGCGGCAATGTCGAGCAGGTGAACCCGCTGTCGCCGGTGGATCTGGTGATTGACCACTCGGTTACCGTCGATGAATTTGGCGATAACAACGCCTTCGAAGACAATGTGCGTATCGAAATGCAGCGCAACCACGAGCGCTACACCTTTCTGCGCTGGGGGCAGAAGGCCTTCAACCGCTTCCGCGTGGTGCCGCCGGGCACCGGCATTTGTCACCAGGTTAACCTCGAATACCTTGGCCAAACGGTGTGGCACAGCGACGAAAGTGGCCGCCGCGTGGCCTATCCGGATACGCTGGTGGGCACCGATTCCCACACCACCATGATTAACGGCCTGGGCATCCTCGGCTGGGGCGTGGGCGGCATCGAAGCGGAAGCCGCGATGCTGGGCCAGCCGGTGTCGATGCTGATCCCGGACGTGGTCGGCTTCAAGCTGACCGGCAAGCTCCGCGAGGGCATTACCGCCACCGATCTGGTGCTGACCGTCACCCAAATGCTGCGCAAACACGGCGTGGTCGGCAAGTTCGTCGAGTTTTACGGCGACGGCCTGGCCGATCTGCCGCTGGCCGATCGGGCGACCATCGCCAACATGTCGCCGGAGTTCGGCGCGACCTGCGGCTTCTTCCCGGTGGATGACGTTACGCTCGGCTATATGAAGCTCAGCGGCCGCAGCGCCGAACAAATCGCGCTGGTGGAAGCCTACGCCAAGGCGCAGGGCATGTGGCGCAATCCGGGAGATGAGCCGGTATTCACCAGCTCGCTGGCGCTGGATATGTCGACGGTGGAGGCGAGCCTCGCCGGGCCGAAACGCCCGCAGGATCGCGTGGCGCTGCCGAATGTGCCGCAGGCGTTCAAGGCTGCTACCGAGCTGGATGTCGGCGGTCACAAGGCCAAGACAGACAGCAAAACCTTTACGCTGGACGGGCAGCAGCACGAACTGCGCGACGGCGCAGTGGTGATCGCGGCGATCACCTCCTGCACCAACACCTCCAACCCGAGCGTGATGATGGCGGCCGGCCTGCTGGCGAAAAACGCCGTCAAGAAAGGGCTGCGTAGCAAACCCTGGGTAAAAACCTCGCTGGCGCCGGGTTCCAAAGTGGTGACCGACTACTTCGACAGCGCCAAACTCACCGCCTATCTGGAAGAGCTGGGGTTCAACCTGGTGGGATATGGCTGTACCACCTGTATCGGCAACTCCGGGCCGCTGCCGGATCCTATCGAGCAGGCGATCAAAGAGGGCGATCTGACCGTTGGCGCGGTGCTGTCGGGCAACCGTAATTTCGAAGGGCGCATCCACCCGCTGGTGAAAACCAACTGGCTGGCCTCGCCGCCGCTGGTGGTGGCTTATGCGCTGGCGGGCAGCATGAAGATCGATCTGACCAAAGAGCCGCTGGGCGAGGGTAATGACGGTCAGCCGGTCTATTTGAAGGACATCTGGCCGAGCAGCCAGGACATCGCTCAGGCGGTGGAAGAAGTGCGCACCGAGATGTTCCACAAGGAATACGGCGAAGTGTTCGACGGCGACGCCAACTGGCAGGCGATCCAGGTGACCGGTTCGGCGACCTATCAGTGGCAGGAGGATTCTACCTATATCCGCCATCCGCCGTTCTTCAGCACCATGCAGGTGAAGCCGGATCCGGTGCAGGACATCAAAGACGCGCGCATTCTGGCGATTCTGGCCGACTCGGTGACCACCGACCACATCTCGCCGGCGGGTAACATCAAGCGCGACAGCCCGGCGGGGCGTTACCTGAGCGAGCATGGCGTAGCGCCGCAGGATTTCAACTCCTACGGTTCACGCCGCGGCAACCACGAAGTGATGATGCGCGGCACCTTCGCCAACATTCGCATCCGCAACGAAATGGTGCCGGGCGTGGAGGGCGGCTATACCCGCCATATTCCGTCACAACAGCAGCTGTCTATCTACGACGCCGCCATGCAGTACCAGCAGGAGAAAGTGCCGCTGGCGGTGATCGCCGGTAAAGAGTACGGTTCCGGCTCCAGCCGCGACTGGGCGGCGAAGGGGCCGCGCCTGCTGGGCGTGCGGGTGGTGATTGCCGAATCCTTCGAGCGTATTCACCGCTCTAACCTGATCGGCATGGGGATTTTGCCGCTGGAGTTCCCGCAGGGGGTGACGCGCAAAACCCTGGGGCTGACCGGGGATGAGCAGATCAGCGTTGGCGGCCTGCAACAGCTGCAGCCGGGCCAGACGGTGCCGGTGCACATCACCTATGCCGACGGGCGCAAGGAAGTGGTCGACACCCGGTGCCGCATCGATACCGGCAATGAGCTGACTTACTACGAAAACGACGGTATCCTGCACTATGTGATCAGGAAAATGCTGTAATTAATCAATAAAAAGGGCGCCGTAAGGCGCCCTGATTGTTTCCGCGGCGGTGGCGATCACTTCTGGTCGAGCAAATGGCCCATTTTGGCGGCCTTGGTGGCCAGATAGCGTTCGTTCTTCGGGTTGCGACCGACGATCAACGGCACGCGTTCGCTGATATTGATACCGGCTTCGGTCAGGATCTCGACCTTTTTCGGGTTGTTGGTCAGCAAACGCACCGCGTCGACGCCCAGCAGTTTGAACATGTCGGCACACAGGGTGAAGTCGCGCTCGTCGGCGGCGAAGCCGAGCTGGTGATTGGCTTCCACGGTGTCTGCGCCCTTATCCTGCAGGGCGTAGGCGCGGATCTTGTTCAACAGGCCGATATTGCGGCCCTCCTGGCGATGATAAAGCAGGATGCCGCGGCCTTCTTCCGCAATCTGCTCCAGTGCGGCTTCCAGTTGAAAACCGCAGTCGCAGCGCAGGCTGAACAACGCGTCGCCGGTCAGGCATTCGGAATGCACGCGTGCGAGCACCGGCGCTTCGCCGGAAATATCACCGAATACCAGTGCCAGATGGTCATGTCCGGTCGCCAGTTCTTCGAATCCTACCATCAGGAAATCGCCCCAAGGTGTCGGCAGTTTAGCCTCTGCCACCCGTTTCAGCTGCATGTCACTCTCCACAAAAACCTACGATTCAATCATTGTCGCGCATCCTAAGTCCGGTTCAGTAAATTGACCAAGACTAAAACGTGCTACGCCGATCTCTATTTCGTTAATTATCGGCTATTTTGCCACAACTTCTTGCCGGGCGGTGCTCAGCAAACCAGCAGATGGCGTTTTCTGGCCACCTATTATTGCGATAGGTTTCCTATCTGTTTAATTTTTCGCGTGTTATCAATATTGCACTCTTGTTACACTGCAGCCTGATTCACGCAGAGGAAAACGGGAATGTATGAGATAGCAAAACGTACGGCGGGCGGCGCGCTGCTGCTGCTGTTGATGCCGCTGGTCGTATGGGCATCCGGCTGGCATTGGCAGCCCGGCGGCAATGAACGGCTGCTCAAAGCGCTGTTCTGGGTGACCGAAACCGTGACCTCGCCGTGGGGCATTCTGACCAGCGCTATCCTTTGCGGTTGGTTTTTGTGGTGCCTGCGCTTTCGGCTGAAAGCGGCCATCGGTCTGGCGATCCTGCTTTCCGCCGCGTTGGTGATTGGGCAGGGGGTCAAGTCGTTGATCAAGGATCGGGTGCAAGAACCGCGGCCGTTTGTGGTATGGCTCGAGCAAACCCACGGCGTGGACGGAAAATATTTCTATTCGCTGCATCGTAAAGAGCGCAGCGCGCTGGTGCGCGAGCAACTGCAAGACCAGACGCTGGTGCCGAACTGGCTGCGCAAGCACTGGCAGTTTGAAACCGGCTTCGCTTTCCCGTCGGGGCATACGATGTTCGCCGCCACTTGGGCGCTGCTGGGCGTAGGATTGCTGTGGCCGCGCCGCCATTATAAAACCGTCGCGCTGCTGATGGTGTGGGCAACGGGGGTGATGGGCAGCCGTCTGCTGCTGGGCATGCACTGGCCGCGCGATCTGGCGATGGCTACGCTGATCAGTTGGCTGCTGGTGGTGATCACCTGCTGGCTGGCGCAGCGCTGGTTCGGTCCGCTGACGCCGCCGCCAAAAGAGCAGCAGGAAATCGCGGCGCGCAAGCCGGAGATATGATCGATATGTGACCGCGTCACAAAATAGGCGGCATCGGACCGGTGCCGCATTAACCGCTTACATTTTCCTGCCATTGCAATTCGCCCGGTTGCCCCCATATCCTTATAAATTCGACGTTTTGAGAAGCTTTCTCATCAATTTGTTCGCTAAGACCGTTTACTGCCGAATATGCCAGCAGATATGTGGTTTTATCGTGCGGCAGGGTTTCCCTGCCGCAGCGGGAAATGCTAACTTAAGGGTTAGGGACGCCACATTTTGGCATCGTTTATCCGATTCACTCGGCATCGCGGGAAAGAATGTGAAATATTTGCTGATTTTTTTGTTGGTTCTGGTGATCTTCGTGATTTCCGTCACCTTGGGTGCGCATAACGATCAGGTGGTCAATTTTAACTATCTGGTTGCGCAGGGGGATTATCGCGTATCGACCCTGTTGGCCACGCTGTTTGGCGCCGGTTTCGTTCTCGGCTGGATCATTTGCGGCCTGTTCTACCTGCGTACGCGTATTGCGCTGGGTCGCGCCGAGCGCAAAATCAAAAGGCTGGAGCTGCAGCTTGAGCAGCCCGCAGAACCGGCGGCTCAGCCTGTTGTCAGCAAGGAATAATCCTCTATGTTAGAACTGCTGTTTCTGTTGCTGCCCGTGGCTGCCGCGTACGGTTGGTACATGGGGCGCAGAAGCGCTCAGCAGGATAAACAGCAAGAAGCCAACCGCCTGTCGCGCGAATATGTGGCAGGGGTGAACTTTCTGCTTTCCAACCAGCAGGACAAGGCGGTCGATCTGTTCCTCGACATGTTGAAAGAGGACAGCAACACCGTTGAAGCCCACCTGACGCTGGGTAACCTGTTCCGCTCGCGCGGCGAAGTCGACCGCGCCATCCGCATCCATCAGGCCTTGATGGAAAGCGCCTCTCTGACCTTCGAACAGCGCCTGCTGGCGGTGCAGCAACTGGGCCGCGACTATATGGCGGCCGGGCTGTACGATCGCGCGGAAGACATGTTCAGCCAGTTGACTGACGAAGCGGATTTTCGCGTCTCGGCGCTGCAGCAACTGCTGGTGATCCATCAGGCGACCAGCGACTGGCAGAAAGCGATCGACGTGGCGGAAAAGCTGGTCAAGCTGGGCAAAGAGAAGCAACGCGTCGAGATCGCGCACTTTTACTGTGAGTTGGCGCTGCAGGCGATGGGCAGCGACGATCTCGATCGGGCGATGAGCCTGCTCAAACGGGCGGCCGCCGCCGATAAACAGTGTGCGCGCGTGTCCATCATGTTCGGGCGCATCTACATGGCGCAAAACGACTACGCCAAAGCGGCAGAGTCGCTGCAACGCGTTCTGAGCCAGGATAAAGAGTTGGTCAGCGAGACGCTGCCGATGCTGCAGGAATGCTACACGCATCTGCCGGAACAACAGCACAACTGGGCTGAATTCCTGAAGCGCTGCGTGGAAGAGAATACCGGCGCCACCGCCGATCTGATGCTGGCCGAGATTATCGAGCAGCACGAAGGGCGCGACGTGGTGCAGGTCTATATCAACCGCCAGCTGCAACGCCATCCGACCATGCGGGTGTTTTACCGGCTGATGGATTATCACCTGGCGGACGCCGAAGACGGCCGGGCGAAAGAGAGTCTGCTGCTGTTGCGCGATATGGTCGGCGAGCAAATTCGCACCAAGCCGCGTTACCGCTGCCACAAATGCGGCTTCACCGCGCACTCGCTCTATTGGCATTGCCCGTCGTGCCGCGCCTGGTCATCGGTTAAACCGATCCGCGGTCTGGACGGCCAATAATGCGGCGGGGCGACAAAACAAAACGGGGCGATTTATCGCCCCGTTTTTTATGTTCGTCTGTTCGTCGCTTATTTTTTCTTGCCGCCTTTGGCGCCGGTTTTCAACAGCTGGCGGAGTTTCTTCAGCTCTTTCTGGCTCAGCGGCTGTTCAATTTCTTCTTCGGTGCTTTGATTGTCGATCTCGCCGTGGTGCAGGTCATCCGCCTTTTTGGCCGGTTTTTCTGCTTTGGTGGCGGGCGCGCTGAAACTGCTTTCCAGGCGCTGGCACACTTCCACGCTCAACGAAAATTCGTTTTCAGCGGCGGCGGCGCGGATTTTTTCCTTGAGTTCCAGAGGAATTTTAATGGTAAGTGTCGATATCTCGCTCATTTTGAAAGCCTTTCTGCAGGAAGATGCCTTCAAGCTAAGCCACTGGCGATCGGGTGTCTAGTGTGTAATAAAAATTTAATATTTATGTAACAAATGAGGGCGGGGCAAACGCGGGTTTTTTTAGGCGAGAAACAGAGGCAGGGCCCGAGCGTGCGGGCCCTGTACCGGAAACATTATTTGTAGATGATCGCGGTGCCGCTCAGCATGTTGTTACCGCCGGCGGAGATGATGCGGTAGCTACTGGCGCCCTGAGCGTCGGCTTTAGCGGCCAGCTTTTTTTCCAGGCTGCTGAGGGTGGTCGCGTGGCCTGCGGAAACGATGCCGGTGGCGGTCAGGTTATCGGCCTGCTGGCTATTGATCGGTTCAGCGGCGAAAGTGGCGAAAGAGGTCAGTGCGATAGCGGCAGCGGTTGCAAAATATTTGATGGTTTTCATAGGTGACTCCAGTCTGTTTATTTAGGAAGGAAGCCATTCGCTTCCGATGGGTTGAATAATAAAGCATCTACGTCGATTGAAAATCTGATAATGCTGAGTAATTCATTCAAAATATCTGATCAACAATTTACGCATCTTTACGGCGTTTTACGCTGCGTGGTTTATCGCTAACGCGCTTTCGTTGACGCGCCATGACAAAGGTGAGCGGTAACATGACAGAGCGCCGGTGCGCGCTGCGGCTGGGATTTCTGGCCTTCGGCATGTAGAATGCGGCGGTCAGTTTCGCGGGTGAGTCCCTGATTATGTCTATTTTACAGAAGGTAGAAGAAATGAAGTCTGAAAATAACACTAATAACAATGACTTAAAATCATCTCCAATCGTTGTGGCGTTAGATTACGCCGATAAGAACGCCGCGCTGGCGTTCGCCGACCGTATCGATCCGCAAGACTGCCGGCTGAAAGTGGGCAAAGAAATGTTCACGCTGTTTGGGCCGCAATTGGTGCGCGATCTGCATGGGCGCGGCTTCGACGTATTTCTTGACCTGAAATTCCACGATATTCCCAATACCACCGCGCATGCGGTCGCGGCGGCGGCCGAACTGGGCGTTTGGATGGTCAACGTCCATGCCAGCGGCGGCGCGCGCATGATGACCGCCGCTAAAGAAGCGCTGGCGTCATTCGGGGCGGATGCGCCGCTGTTGATTGCCGTGACGGTGTTGACCAGCATGGAAGCAGAAGACCTGCGCGGCATCGGCATTGAGGCCAGCCCGGCGGAACACGCCGAGCGCTTGGCGCGTCTGACCCGCGACTGCGGGCTGGACGGCGTGGTGTGTTCGGCACACGAAGCGCAGCGGCTGAAGGCGGCCTGCGGGCAGGCTTTCCAACTGGTTACGCCGGGGATCCGCCCAGAAGGCAGCGCGGCGGGCGATCAGCGCCGTATTATGACGCCGGTGCAGGCGCAGGCCGCCGGCGTGGACTACATGGTGATTGGGCGTCCGATCACCCAATCTGCCGATCCGGCCGCGACGCTGCGCGCGATCCGCGCCTCTTTGGCCTGAGGAACCGCCGATGAATGACGATAACAGCCGCCTGGTGTATTCCACGGACACCGGCCGCATCAAGCAGGAAGAGGTTAAACCGCAACGCGCCAAGGGCGACGGCATCGTGCGCATCCAGCGTCAGACCAGCGGCCGCAAGGGGAAGGGCGTATGCCTGATCGCCGGCGTCGATCTGGATGATGTTGCGCTCGACAAACTGGCGGCCGAGCTGAAAAAGAAATGCGGCTGCGGCGGTTCGGTGAAAGACGGGGTCATCGAGATCCAGGGCGATAAACGCGATCTGCTCAAGCAACTGCTGGAAGCCAAAGGCATGAAGGTCAAACTGGCGGGCGGTTGAGGTGAATCGCCATGCCGCGGTGCAATGCCGTGGCATGGCTTGAGGTTGTTGCTGCCGGGGATTAGCCCGTTAACGGCAAAAGAACCATAGACTTAAAGTAAAACAGACCTGAAATCATCGTTATTGGTTAATACGTCAAAGCGCCAAAGCGCTTTTGCCAGCCTGTCGGCCGAGGGCGCTCGGTCAGGTTATTTACCAACCTGGTGACCGATAATGCCCCCTACCGCAGCCCCGCCCAGCGTACCCAACGCGCTGCCGTCTGTCAGCACTGCGCCGCCGACTGCACCTGCGCCGGCACCGATAGCGGTGTTGCGATCGCGTTTGGACATGTTGGAACAGGCACTGAGTGAAAACGCCAGAGTCAGTGCCAGAGCGGCGGTGGCGAAACGTTTATTGATAATCATCATAATGACTTCTCCTTAGCATTGGCTATATGGAAGTGCCCTATAAGTATAGGCGTTAACCATAAATCAGGCCTGCTGTTGATTCCCGTACAGTATCGATATAAAAAATGGCATTTTTTGTTAACGGCCGAATAATTAGCAGGTTACGGCCCAAAAGTCGCCGAAACTGAGTATAGGTTTCTCGGGAAGGATAAACAGGTAAATAGTCTTAAAATCCTGCGGTGCAAGGGGAAAGACGCGCGGCGTGGCCCGCGCGGTGCGGCGGTGATCTGCGTTATTCGTTGACCAATTCCACCTGTACGCCCTGACGTTTCAGCTGATGCTGATACTCCAGCGCCAAACGCGAATCGGTGATCACCCGGCTGATTTGCCCCGGCTGCGCCAGCGGGTTAGGCTGGATCTGGCCGAATTTGCTGGAATCCGTCAGCACGATATTCTCCACGCCCTTGGCCAGCACCGCGCTGACCACGTCGGCGCGCATCATGTCGCGGCCGGTAAAGCCGGTTTCGGCCTGAAAGCCGTCAATGCCGATAAACGCCTTGTTGAAATGCACCTGCTGAATGCACAGCCGCGTGAGCGGGCCGACCACGGTCTCGCTTTTCTTCTGGTACATGCCGCCCAGCACAATCACGTCGCAGTCGGTTTCTTTCAGCAGGTTGGCGATGTAGTGGCTGACGGTGATCAGCGTAATGCGCTTGCGTTCGGCGATGTAGCGCGCCAGCAGGGCGTTGGCGCTGCCGCTCTCGATAAAGATCGTCTCGCCGTCGTTGACCTGCGCGGCGGCGTATTGCGCCAGCCGCTGCTTGAGGGTGAAATTGGACATCATGCGGGCGTCGACGTCATCACTCTCCAACGCCACGGCGGAGCCGTGCACCCGCTTCAGATAACTGCGCTTTTCCAGCAGGTTGAGATCCTGCCGGATGGTGACTTCCGAGACGCCCGAGGCGCGCGCCAGCTCATTGACGCTGATCCGCCGGCGATCGTTAACCAACTGCAATATGGTCTGTTGTCGTAAATTCATATCGGCCTGATGATGCGGCCGCCAAGGCGCGGCCGCTAAGAGTCAAAGGTTTAAAGAGTATGTTCTGTGCGCGCAATAATATCATCCTGCGCCTCAGGGGATAATGCGGTAAAGAAGGCGGAATAGCCAGCTACGCGAACCACTAAATCACGATATTGGTCAGGGTGTTGCTTCGCCGCCAGCAGCGTTTCGCGCGACACGATGTTGTACTGCACATGCCAGCCGCGGTAGCTCTCGAAGAAGGTGCGCAACATCAGCATCAGCTTTTCCCGATCGCGCGGGTTGTCCAGCGTCGCCGGGTTCAGCTTTTGGTTGAGCAGCACGCCGCCGAGGATCGCCTCGGTCGGCAACTTGGCGAGCGAATTGAACACCGCCGTCGGCCCCAGGTGGTCGGTGCCGGACGCCGGACTGGCGCCTTCCGCCAGTGGCGCGTGCGCCTTACGTCCATCGGGCGTGGCCAGAGTGGCGGCGCCGAAGGGCACGTTGGCCGAAATCGACGAGGTGCCGGCGTAGTAACCGCCGCCGATCGGCCCGCGGCCGAAGCGGGTGTTGCGATACTGCTTCAGTTCTTCGATATAGGTTTGGTAGGCGCGCACCAGCAGCCGATCGACCTCGTCCACATCGTTGCCGTATTTGGGCGCGGCGTTGAGCAGCCGCTGGCGCAGCTGCTCGCCATCCAGCCCGGCGAAGTCGTCGGCCAGCGCGGTCGCCAGCTGCTGCTGGCCGATCGCCCCCTGGTCGAACACCAGTTTGCGCACCGCCGCCAGGCTGTTGCCCAGGTTGGCGATGCCGACCTGCAGGCCGGAAACCCAATCGTATTTGGCGCCGCCTTGCTTGATGCTTTTACCGCGTTCGATGCAGTCATCCACCAGCGCGGAACAGAGGATATCGTGGGCATTCTCTTCCAGCACGCTGTCCACCACGCATTCGATCTCGATCGACTTGCGCGTGTAGTAGCGGATTTGCCGATCCCAGGTGGCTAAGACCTGCTCGAAATCGACGAAGTTTCCTTTGGACAGCGCTTGTTCCTGCGGCATGAATATTTGCCCGGAGGTGGCGTCACGGCCCTGTTCCAGCGCTGCCAGCAGCACGCGGGCGAAGTTGATGAAGCTCATGCCGGTGCAACGATAGCCCCATTTGCCGCCGACGGCGGTCTCGATGCAGCCAATGGCGGCGTAGTCGTAGGCGTCTTGCGGCTCAACCCCCAGCTTGATGAATTCGGGAATGACGATTTCGTCGTTGTTGAACGCCGGCATGCCGAAACCGCAGCGGATCACCTGCACGCAGGCGTCGAGGAAGTCGGCGCTCATCCCGGCATGGTAACGCACGCTGAGGTTGGGCTGGGTGGAGCGCAGGCGGCCGCAGGACTCGAGAATGGCGTAGGACAGCGGGTTGACCGCATCGCACGGCCGGCCGTCGATCAGCTTCTGTCCGCCGATGGTGACGTTCTGGTACAGCGGGCTGCCGGCGGAAGCCTTGGAATGCGAGCCGGAGCGGATCTTGTTGACCTCCAGCAGCTTCAGCCAGCAGCTGTGCAACAGCTCGATGGCGTCTTCTCGCGCCAGCTTTTGCTCCAGCTCCACGTCACGCCGATACCAGGGATAGAGGTATTGATCGAGGCGGCCAAAGGAAACCGAATGGCCGTTGGATTCGATCTGCAACGTCAGCTGGATGAAATAGCACAGCTGCAGCGCCTGCCAGAAGGTTTGCGGCGGGCGATGGGCGATCTGTTCACAGTTATCCGCGATGGCCAGCAGCTCGGTACGCCGGCCAGTGCGCGGTTCGTTTTGCGCCATGTCGCGCGCCAGGCGGGCGAAGCGCAGGATGTGTTCGCTCAGCGCCGCCAGCACGATGTCGATAGCGTTGAGAAACTGTGCTTTGTGCAGGTCTTCCCACTCGGTCAGGCGCAGGCGGCTGCGGCGCGCGTTCACTTTTTCACGCAGGCCGTCGAGACCTAGCGCCAGCAACAGCGGGAAGTTGACCGCCAGGTGAGCATCGCCGGAGGTCATGTTGCCCTCGGCCTTGATGATGCCGGTGGCCAGCAGCGCTTTTTGCTCGTCGGTGAACATGCCGTAGCAGCGATCCTGCACCGTTTGGCCGCGCCACCAGGGGCACAGGCGATGCAAAATCGCCTTGTTCTCTTCGCTGACCGAAAAACCGGCGCCCGGCCGGTCGGCCAACTGGTCTATTTCGTTTTCTATCCAGCCGACGGTGTATTCGGGGAAGATCGGCGCGGCGCGCAGTTCGCTGGCCTGGTTGCCGACGATCAACTCGTCGTTGGCGATCCAGATGGTGCGTTTCGCCAGGTGGTTAGCCAGCGCCAGCGCGCGGCGCACCGGCAGCGGCTTGTCCTGATGCTGTTGATAGGCTTCGGTATAGTGCTGTGCTCGTTCGGTGCACACCGGCGGTTTGACGATGTGAATCAGCGCGTTCTTATGCGCCTGAATGCGGGCGCTGAGGGTGGTCAAATCCAACGTGGTCATGGCGTTATCCTCGCAAAATGGCGGTCAGGCCTTTGGCGCCGGCATAGTCTTCGGCGAAGGCCAGCAGATCGGGCGCGTCCAGCGGCGTGCGGGCGGCACGGTAGGGCTCGCCGAGCAGGTGGTACTTGTTGATGCCCAGCGTGTGGTACGGCAGAAAGTGGATCTCCGACACGCCGATCTCGTCGGCGGCGAAGTCGACGATCGCACGGACAGAGCGACGATCGGCGTTGAAATCGGGGATCAGCGGCACGCGCACGGTCATTGGCACGCCGTGCGCCGCCAGCCGGCGGAAATTGTTCATCACCCGGCGGGCGGAGCCGCCGGTCCAGGCTCTAAAGCGCGCTTCGTCGGTGTGTTTGAGATCGGCCAACAGCAGATCCAGCCACGGCAGCGAAGGCGCGATGTAACGCCATGGAACGTGCAGGCAGGATTCGACGGCGGTGTGGATGCCGGCTTCGCGGCCGCGCCGTAGCAGTTCCGCTGCAACCTCCGGCTGCATAAAGGGTTCGCCGCCGGACAGCGTTAAACCGCCGCCGCTGCGCAGGTAGAAAGGCTTATCCCGCATCACCTCGGCCATGATATCGTCGGGGTTGACCGGGCTGCCGCACAGGCTGAGCGCGCCGGTCGGGCAGGCGGCGGCCAGCGCCGCGTAGTCGTTTGCGCTGATGACTTCACGCTGCAGCGTCAACGCCTCTTCGTCACGCTGCAGGCCTTGCGGGCAGCGCTCGGCGCACAGCGTGCAGCCGCTCAGGCACAGGCGTTCGTCAAACAGCAGGTCTGCATGGCGCGAGCGGCTTTCCGGGTTCTGACACCAGCGGCAGCTCAGCGGGCAGCCTTTTAAAAAGACCACGCTGCGGATGCCGGGGCCGTCATGGGTCGAGTAGCGCTGCAGATTGAAGAACATGAGTCACCCGTTTGGCGTTGCTGAATCTTTCGCCATTAAAGGTGTTTCGAATGAAAGTTGAATTGATTTTGATCAAAGGTTGGCAGTTTTTTTGCCCTATGATGATCAGAGTTTGAGTCCGCCCACAGAACATGACACAGGAGTCCGTGATGGAGCTTTATCTCGATACCGCCGATGTGACCGCGGTAAAACGCCTGGCGCGCATTCTGCCGCTGCACGGCGTCACCACCAACCCGAGCATCGTGGCGAAGGAAGGCAAGCCGATCTGGGAAGTGCTGCCCGCGCTGCGCGACGCCCTCGGCGGCACCGGCAAGCTGTTTGCGCAGGTGATGGCGGCCGATGCGGAACGTATGGTGGCGGAGGCGGCGCTGCTCAGCCAGCGGGTACCGGGGTTGGTGGTCAAGATCCCGGCAACCGCCGAAGGGTTGGCGGCGATCAAGAAACTCAAAACGATGTCCATCCCGACGCTGGGCACGGCGGTATACGGCGCCGGGCAAGGGCTGTTGGCGGCATTGGCCGGTGCGGAATATGTGGCGCCTTACGTCAACCGCGTGGACGCGCAGGGCGGCGACGGCATCGAAATGGTGCACGAGCTGCAGCAGCTGTTGAGCCTGCATGCGCCGTCGGCGCAGGTGCTGGCCGCCAGCTTCAAAACGCCGCGCCAGGCGCTGGAGTGCTTGCTCGCGGGCTGTCAGGCCATCACGCTGCCGGTGGACGTGGCGGAGCAGTTCCTGAATGCGCCGGCCGTACAGGCCGCGGTCGAGAAGTTCGAGCAGGATTGGCAGGGGGCGTTCGGCTCGACGCTGTTAGGCTAAAGCCAGTAAAAAGGGCGCCGCGGCGCCCTTGCTTGATGCTCGGTTCGTTTAGCCGCGGCCGGTCTCCTCCCGCAGCGCGGCGCTCACCTCGTGCGCCGTCGGTTGTTCGGAACGCAGCGCCCTGCGGATCGCGAAGAAGGCGGCGATCAGCATGGTCACCGCCACCAGCATAAAGAACCCGCACAGCGCGGCGTTGATCTGGTTGCTGAACACGATGGTCTCCATGTCCTTCAGCGACTTGGCCGGCGCAATGATCGTGCCTTGCTCGATGCCGGTTGAAAATTTCTTCGCCTGCGCCAGGAAACCGATACTCGGTTTTTCATGGAAGATCTTCTGCCAGCCGGCGGTCATGGAGGTTACGAACAGCCAGGCGGTCGGCAGAATGGTGACCCAGGCGTAGCGCTGCTTCTTCATCTTGAACAGCACCACGGTGCCGAGGATCAGCGCCATCGACGCCAGCATCTGGTTGCCGATGCCGAACAGCGGCCACAGGGTATTGATGCCGCCGAGCGGATCGACCACGCCTTGATACACGAAGAAGCCCCAGCCGGCTACCGCCACCGTGGTGCCCGCCAGGTTGCCGAACCAGGAGCGGTTGTTGGCCAACTGCGGCACCGCCACGCCTACCAGATCCTGCACCATAAAGCGGCAGGCGCGGGTGCCGGCGTCGACGGCGGTCAGGATGAACAGCGCTTCGAACAGAATGGCGAAGTGGTACCAGAACGCCATCATCGCCCGGCTGTTGAACACCTCACTGATGATGTGCGCCATGCCCACGGCGAAGGTCGGGGCGCCGCCGGCGCGCGACAGTATCGAATTCTCACCCACCTCTTTGGCGATCAGCGCCAGCGTTTCCGGTGTGACGATAAAGCCCCAGCTGTTAATGACCTGCGAAGCATTTTCCACCGTGGTGCCGATCAGCGCCGCCGGCGAGTTCATGGCGAAGTAAACGCCCGGATCCAGCACCGAGGCGCAGATCAGCGCCATGATGGCGACGAAAGACTCCATCAGCATGGCGCCGTAACCGATAAAGCGAATGTGGCTTTCGCGCTCCACCAGTTTGGGCGTGGTGCCGCTGGAAACCAGCGCGTGGAAGCCGGAAATGGCGCCGCAGGCGATGGTGATGAACAGGAATGGGAACAGGGCGCCGGCGAACACCGGGCCGCTGCCGTCGATAAAGCGCGAAACCGCCGGCATTTTCATCTCCGGCATGGCGAAGACGATGCCGATGGCCAGACCGATGATGACGCCGATCTTCATAAAGGTCGAAAGGTAGTCGCGCGGCGCCAGCAGTAGCCACACCGGCAGCACCGAGGCGACGAAGCCGTAGATCACCAGCACCCAGGTCAGGGTGGTGCCGTGCAGCGTGAAGAACGGCCCCCAGTAGGGATCTTGCGCCACGTTGCCGCCGTAAACGATCGCCAGCAGCATCAGCACGAAGCCGATCACTGAGATTTCAGCGATTTTGCCCGGCCGGATAAAGCGCATGTAGACGCCCATGAACAGCGCGATCGGGATGGTGGCGGCGATGGTGAACAACCCCCACGGGCTGTCGGCCAGCGCCTTCACCACCACCAGCGCCAGCGCCGACAGGATGATGATCATCACCCCCAGCGCGCCGAGCATGGTAATCACCCCGGCGAACGCCCCCAGCTCTTGCTTGGCCATCTCCCCCAGCGAACGTCCGTCGCGGCGGGTGGAGATGAACAGCACCAGAAAATCCTGCACCGCGCCGGCCAACATAACGCCGACCAGGATCCAGATGGTCCCCGGCAGGAAGCCCATCTGCGCGGCCAGGATGGGCCCCACCAGTGGCCCGGCGCCGGCGATGGCGGCGAAGTGGTGGCCGAACAGCACCCATTTGTTGGTGGGCACGTAGTCCAGGCCGTCGTTGTGGCGTTCGGCCGGGGTAAGACGGCGGTCATCCAGTTCAAAGACCTTGTCGGCGATGAACCGGCTGTAGAAGCGGTAGGCGATGCTGTAGCAGGCGACGGCGGCGACCACCAGCCAGACGGCGTTGACGTGTTCGCCGCGGCTGAGCGCCAGCATGGCGAAGGCGAAAGCGCCGACCAACGCCACCAGCAGCCAGATAAGTCCGGACCTGATGTTTTTCATGAAACAACTCCTTGGCGTACAGAGGTAGAAATTGACGTTGTTATTAGGGATGACGTTTTAACAGTAGAAGTTTTGCCGCTGAACCGCGGCAGGTCGGATGAGAAATGTGAAGCAGGTGGGGTTTTGGTGTAAAAACAAGGCGATGAAACGCCGTTGGCGCAGGCTGCCGCCCACGCATTTCCGAACAGATTTTCATTCTGCACTTTTACTGCGCATGCAGCGAATCATCGCCGTTTTTTATCTGGGTGCGGCGTTTGTCGGCTTATTATTTCATCTGTAGAGGTGTGCCGGAATAAAATGGCACGCATCGTGTTATACCTTTATTTTCATCCGCCTGTTTATTCATTCATTAAATAAATAATAGGGAAAGAAAAGGGATTTAATTATGATAAATAAAGTTATTGAAGGGTATTTACCGCAGCTCACGGCGATTCGTCATGATATTCACCAGCACCCGGAGCTTGGCTTCGAGGAGTTTCGTACCAGCGATTTGGTGGCGGATTATCTGAGTTCGTGGGGGTATGAGGTGCACCGCGGATTGGCGGGCACCGGCGTCGTCGGTACGCTGCGAGCGGGCGCCGGTGCGAAGCGTCTCGGGCTGCGCGCCGATATGGATGCGCTGCCGATCGAAGAAAACAACGGCAAATCCTGGAGCAGCAGCGTGCCCAACCGCATGCACGGTTGCGGCCACGACGGCCATACCACCATGTTGCTCGGCGCTGCGCGTTACCTGGCGCAAACCCGCCGCTTCAATGGCACGCTGCATCTGATTTTTCAGCCGGCGGAAGAGACGCTGGGCGGCGGCGCGTTGATGGTGGAGCAAGGGTTATTCGAACGCTTTCCCTGTGACGCCATCTTCGCCATGCACAACATGCCGGGTCTGCCGGTGGGCGAGTTTTTCTTCCGTCACGGCGCCTTTATGGCTTCGACGGACCAATTCGTCGTTACCGTGCAAGGCTGCGGTGGGCACGGCGCTATGCCGCATCTGACCGTCGATCCGGTGCTGGTGGCCTCGCATATCGTCGTCGCGCTGCAAAGCATCGTCTCGCGTAATACCGATCCGCTGGAGGCGGCGGTGATCACCGTCGGCAGCATTAAGGCCGGTGAGGCGGCCAATGTTATCCCGGACAGCGCGGAAATGCGGCTTAGCGTGCGATCGCTGGGGCGCGAGTGGCGAACAACGCTGTTAACGCGCATTCCTGCGCTGATTCAGGCGCAGGCGCAAAGCTTCGGCGCCACGGCAATCGTGAACCACATCAACGGCGCTCCGGTATTGGTTAACGATGAGGCTATGACGCGCTTCGCGCATCAGGTGGCGCAGCAGCAGTTTGGTGCCGCGCGCGCGCACTACGGCGCTAAGCCGCTGATGGGCAGCGAAGATTTCACCTTCATGCTTGAGGCGCAGCCGCGGGGGTGCTATCTGCTGATCGGCAATGGCGACGGTGAAGGAAGCTGTATGGTGCATAACCCGGGATATGACTTTAACGATGAATGCCTGGCGGCGGGCAGCCATTATTGGGGCGCGCTGGCGGAAGCGTATTTAAAATAAGTCAGAAAAATAATAACAGGGAAGATAATAATGAGTGAAAATACGGCGGTGACGCAATCAGAAATAAACACGCCGTCGAAGGCGGGCGGCAAGAAAGTGATATTTGCCGCCTCCTTCGGTAATGCGCTGGAATTTTTCGACTTCGGCATTTATAACTTCTTCGTCATTTATATTAGTGTGCTGTTCTTTCCGCCGTCGAGCGATCCTAATCTGGCGTTGCTGCTGGCGTTCGCCACGTTCGGCGTCAGTTTTATTATGCGGCCTCTGGGCGGTATTTTGATCGGCGCCTATGCCGATCGCCGCGGCCGCAAACCGGCGATGATCCTGACGATTTCGTTGATGAGCCTGGGTACGGCGATGATCGGTTTTGCGCCGACCTACGCCAGCGCCGGCTATTGGGGAACCGTCACGCTGGTGGCGGCGCGCCTTATCCAGGGTGTGGCGGCGGGTGGAGAGGTGGGGGCGTCGATGTCGTTGCTGGTGGAGTCGGCGCCGCCTAATCGGCGCGGCTTCTATTCCAGCTGGTCACTGGCGACGCAGGGTATCGCCAGCGTGATTGGCGGTGTGACAGCGCTGGGGTTGAGCGCCGCGCTGCCGCTGCTTTCGGGCGAACCGAACGCGATGGCTGAATGGGGGTGGCGCATTCCTTTCTTTATCGGCGTGGCGCTTGCTCCGCTCGGTTGCTGGCTGCGCCTCGGGCTGGAAAGCGACCGTCCGCCGATGCCGCGCACTCAGGAGCCGCCTGCGCAGCTGCGCCGGCACTCGCGAGCGGTGGTACTCGGCGTGATGTTGACCATCGGCGCCACGGTTGCCACGTACATTTCTATGTATTATCTCGGTACCTTTGCGGTGAAGTATCTGGGCATGGCGCAGACTTACGGCTATGCCGCGATGCTGCTGGCCGGGATCATCACTTTCGGCGGCAGTTTGCTGGTTGGGGGCTGGTGCGATCGCTATGGCCGTCTGCCGCTGATCCGCTGGGCGCGGATCGCCATTTTGCTGCTGGCGTTGCCGGTTTTCTGGTTGCTGACGGTGGCGCCGTATCCGGCGGTGTTGCTGAGCGTGGTTGCGCTGATGGTTGGGCTAACGACGTTGGGGTCTGTTCCTACGCTGTTGGTGATTTCCGAGCTGTTTCCGCAGCGCGTGCGCGCGCTGGGGTTTGCGTTGGTTTATAGCCTTGGCGTCGCAATCTTCGGCGGCTTTGCCCAATACATCGCTTCACAGTCGATCGCACTCAGCGGTTCGCTGCTGGCGCCCGCCGGCTATCTGATGTTGGCGACGCTGATCTCGCTGGCCGCGTTGCCGCTGTTGCGTGAAACCGGCGGCGATCCGCTGCGCTAGCAGACGCGGGGCAAAAAAAGCGCCGGCGGTTTTCACCGCCGGCGCTTGACGCTTGTTACCGCACGCTATCCTACCGTCAGACCGCAGGGCGGGCGATCACGCTGCGGGTTTCCATGCGCACTTCAGCGATGGTGACCTGCAAGGTGTCGCTTTGGCGGTAAACCACTTCACCTTTGATCTGCACGGTGCCGGTTTCCTGGCTGCACTGCATCTCGTCACGCACTGCGTGAATGAACGGCGCCGGGATGAAGGCAACCGCGCCGTTGTCCAGCAGGCGCACACGCAGGCCGCCACGGGTTACGTCGATAATCTCGGCGTTGAAGCGGGTATCGGTGCCGGCCTTGTCCTGCAGGAAGCGGGCGTACAGCCAGTCGCCGACGTCGCGTTCCGCCATGCGGTTCAGGCGGCGGCGCTCCGCCAGCTGCACCGTCACGTCATCCTGCGGTTTTTCCGCCGACTGCTGGTTGATGATCGCCTTCAGCAGGCGGTGGTTGACCATATCGCAGTATTTACGGATCGGCGATGTCCAGGTGGCGTAAGCCTCCAGACCCAGACCAAAGTGTGGCCCCGGCGTAGTGCTGATCTCGGCGAAGGTCTGGAAGCGGCGGATGCGGCTGTCGAGGAACTGGGTCGGCTGCGCGTCCAGGTGGCGGCGCAATTCGCAGAAACCGTCGAGGGTCAGCAGCTTCTCGGCTTCGGCTTCGACGCCGTTGGCCTGCAGTACGGTGACCGCTTGCTCAACCAGCGCAGGATCGAAACCGGTGTGCACGTTGTACACGCCGAAGCCCAGGCGATCGCGCAGCACGATGGCGGCGCAGACGTTGGCGGCGATCATGCATTCTTCAACAATACGGTTGGCGCTGCGGCGCTGCTCGGTAACGATCTCCAGCACGTCGCCTTTTTCACCCAATACGAAGCGGTAGTCCGGGCGATCTTTGAATACCAGCGCATGCTGGTGGCGCCAGGCGTTACGCGCGTCGCAAACGCGTTTCAGCAGGGTGATCTGTTGCGCGATGGCGTCGCTCGGCGGTTGCCAGCCGGCAATGCCGTCCAGCCAGTCGGAGACTTCGTCGTACACCAGTTTGGCTTTGGATTCGATCTCGGCGGCGAAGAACTGAATATCTTCGCCCAGCGCGCCGTCGGCGGCGATGGTCACGCGGCAAGCCAGCACCTGACGGCGCTCGTTAGGGCGCAGCGAGCACAGGTTGTCCGACAGATCGCGCGGCAGCATCGGGATGTTGAAGCCCGGCAGATAGTTGGTGAAGGCGCGCACGCGGGCGATATCGTCCAGCTTGCTGCCTTGCTCGACATAAGCGGTCGGATCGGCGATGGCGATGGTCAACTGCAGCGAACCGTCACCGTTGTCGGTCACGTACAGCGCATCGTCCATGTCTTCGGTGCTGGCGCTGTCGATGGTGACGAATTCGAGCGCGGTCAGATCTTCACGCACCAGCGCAGCGTCCGGCTCGCTGAGAGCCTGCATCTCCGGCGCCTCTTTTTCCAGATTGTGACGCGCCAGCGTCACCCACCACGGGGCGAAATGGTCTTCACCGTCGGTGATAAACTGGGTCAGGTCGGCGTTGAAGCCGCGATCGCCTTTCAGCGGATGACGGCGCATTTCCGCCACCGCCCAGTCGCCGGCCTGGAAGTTGTGGGTCAGTTCACGCACCGGGCGGCACGGAATCGCCTCTTTCAGCAACGGATGATCGGGCACGATGGACAGGCGATCGTCGCGCTTTTGCACGCGGCCGACGAAGCGCGACAGGAACGGTTCGACCAGGGTTTCCGGCTCGGCGATTTCGCGCTCTTTCTCGGTGTGCAGGGTGGCGATAATGCGATCCCCGTGCATGACTTTCTTCATGTACGGCGGTGGAATGAAGTAGCTTTTTTGACCGTCTACTTCAAGAAAGCCAAAGCCTTTCTCAGTCCCTTTCACGACGCCTTCAACGCGCGGGGTCTGAGAGTGAAGTTGCTGTTTAAGCTGCGCCAGCAGCGGGTTATCTTGAAACATATCGTCCAGTGAATGGGTTGTGAGTGGCAAGATTTGCGGCTGACAGTTTTACGCGAATCACCCGCTGCGAGCAAGCCTAACGTCACGGAACCCCGCGTTGCCGCGCGATTTTGCGCAAGAATGGTCAATCGAAGGGCGAACGATGAAAAACCCCGGCGCGCAGGCCGGGGTGAAAGGCGTGGGACAATCAGTCCCGCAGCGGCGTCGGCTGCAGGATTTCAATCCAGTAATCGTCCGGATCGCGAATGAACGCCACGTAGTTCATGCGGCCTTCATGCAGGCGTTTCTGGAAGGTGACGCCCAGGCGCTCAAACCGCTCGCAGGCGGCGCGCACGTCCGGCACCGTGACGCACAGGTGGCCAAAGCCGCGCGGCTCGCCGTTGCCGTTGTGGTAATGGAAATCCGCCTGATTTTCGGTGCCGTGGTTATGGGTCAGCTCGAGAATGCCCGGCTGGCTCAGCGCCCAGCGTTTGCGTTCGTCGTCATCCTGCGGGATCTGCTCGCGCGGGCTGCGCGTCAGGTAGCAGATGGTGAAGGCGGCTTCTTTGAACTCTTCCAGATAGACCGGGGTAAAGCCCAGCACGCGCGTATAGAAATCCAACGCTTTGGTCAGGTCTTTCACGCGGATCATGGTGTGGTTGAACACGTAACCGTCGGTTACCGTATCCGGTTGGGCCGCCACGCCGGGCAGCGTCAGTAAGTCATTCAGTGGCATCAGTGATCCTCCTCAGGGTGTCGACAGACTGTAGGTGAAATCGATGCTAATCTAAAGTGATTGTTTTTAAGTAAAACGCTAACTAAAAGTGAAGGATAGATGAAGCTGAGCCAGCTGAAGTTTTTCTGCACCGTGGTGGAACACAAAACCATCGCCGCCGCCGCCCGTGAGCTGCACTGCGTGCCTTCCAACGTCACGCTGCGGCTGCGCGAGCTGGAAGAGTCGCTGGGCGGCGAGCTGTTTTTCCGCGACAAGAACCGGCTGTACGTGAATCCCAAAGGCCGGCTGTTCTACCAGCAGGCGCGCGACATCGTGGCGCAGGCCGAGCGCAGCAAACAGCTGTTCGCCGGCGAGCAACAGCATGGGCTGCTGAACCTCGGGGCGCTGGATTTTTCGCTGGTCAGTCACTTGCCGGCGCGCATCGCCCGGCTGCGCCGTTTACAGCCCCATTTGCACATCAACGTGCTGAGCCGCGACTCGCTGGTGCTGGAACGCATGTTGATCGACAGCGATCTCGATCTGGCGATCACCGACGGCCCGATTGAGCATCCGCTGCTGGCCAGCCAAAAGGCGTTTGACGAACGGCTGGTGCTGCTGATGCCGGCGGATGTCGGGCAACCCGACGCCGCCACGCTGGCGCCGCTGGAGTTTTACACGTTCAGCCGCGAGTGCTCGTTCCGGCTGAAGGTCGATCACTGGCTGGCCTCGCGCGGGCTGAAACCGCGCATGACGCTGGAAATGGAATCTTATGCCGCGATGGCAGCCTGCGTGAAGGATGGTTGCGGCGTCGCCTGCGTGCCCGGCTCGTTGCTGCCGCTGATCTTGCCGGCGCCGGGGCTGAAGGTGGTGGAAATGGGCGAGGAGGGCGTGAGCGATCTCTATTTCGTCTGGCGGCGGCATCAGCTGTCCGAGGAATTGCAGACTATCCTGGAAATATTGGCGCGCCCGGCGTGAACCGGGCGCGCGTTTTCAGGCGATGCGCAGCGACGGTTGCTGCTCGCTGCGGCGAATCGCCACCGGGATCGACTTCGACGTCGGAGTGCCGGTGCCGTCGCCGAAGCTGGCCAGCGGCACCAGCGGGTTGGTTTCCGGGTAGTAGGCCGCCAGGTTGCCACGCGGAATGTCGTAACTCACCAGCTTGAATCCATCCACCTTACGTACCACGCCGTCGTTCCACAGGGTTTCTATCTCTACCCGTTCGCCATCCTGCAGGCCCAGCGCCGCCAGATCTTCCGGATGGATGAACAGCACTTCGCGCTGACCGTAAACGCCGCGGTAGCGGTCATCCAGACCATAGATGGTGGTGTTGTACTGATCGTGCGAGCGCAGCGTCTGCAGGGTAAACGGCGCTTGCTCGCCGCCCAGCTGCGGGAACAGGGTGGTCGGCAGCGCGGCGTCGCTGAATTCCGCCTTGCCGCTTGGCGTGGCGAAGCGCAGTTCGGCGGCGGCATTGCCCAGGTAGAAGCCGCCGGGTTGCTCGCAGCGCCGGTTGAAATCCTCGAAGCCGGGAATGGTGGCGGCGATGTGATCGCGGATCAGCGAGTAGTCGTCGGCCAATTCCAGCCAGTCCAGCTGTTGCGTACCCAGCACGGCGTCGGCGATGCCGCAGACGATCGCTGTCTCCGAACGTTGAGTGTCCGCCAGCGGTTTGCCGATGCCTTCCGAGGCGTGCACCATGCTGAACGAGTCCTCGACCGTGATGTACTGTGAGCCGCTGGCCTGCATGTCCAGTTCGGTGCGGCCGAGCGTCGGCAGGATCAGCGCGTCTTTGCCGGTCACCAGGTGGCTGCGGTTAAGCTTGGTGCTGATATGCACCGTCAAATCGCAGTTGCGCAGGGCGCGGGCGGTGCGCTCGGTGTCCGGCGCCGCGGCGGCCAGGTTGCCGCCCAGCGCGATCAGCACTTTCACTTCGCCGCGCAGCATCGCTTCGATCGCTTCCACCGTGTTGTGGCCCAGCGCGCGATTGGCGGTGAAGTTAAAGTGGCGTTCCAGGCTGTCGAGCAGCGCCTTCGGCGACTTCTCATCGATCCCCATGGTGCGGTTGCCCTGGACGTTGCTGTGGCCGCGTACCGGGCACAAACCGGCGCCCGGTTTGCCCAGTTGCCCGAACAACAACTGCAGGTTGGTGATTTCACGCACCGTTGCAATAGAGTGCTTATGCTGAGTCACGCCCATCGCCCAGGTGCAGATCACCCGTTCGGCGCCCTGGTAGGTGGCCGCCGCCTGGCGCAATTGCGCTTCGCTCAGGCCCGATTGCGCGGTAATGGTCCGCCATTCGGTGGCGTCCACCTGCGCCAGATAAGCCTCTACGCCGACGCTGTGCCGTTCGATAAACGCCAGGTCAAACAGGGCGGGTTCACCGGCGGCGAGGCGCTGACGGTGGGTTTCCAGCAGGGCTTTCACCATGCCGCGCACCGCCGCCATATCGCCGCCCAGATTCGGCTGGTAATAGGAAGAGCTGATCGGCGAGGATTTTGGCGTCAGCATCTGCACCGGATCCTGCGGATCGGCGAACCTTTCCAGCCCACGTTCGCGCAGGGTATTAAAGCTGACGATGCGCGCGCCGCGTCGGGCGGCGTTTTTCAGGCTGTGCAGCATGCGCGGGTGGTTGGTGCCGGGATTTTGACCGAACACGAAGATGGCGTCGGCCTTTTCGAAGTCATCGATGCGAATGGTGCCTTTGCCGACGCCGATGCTCTGCTTCAGCCCAACGCCGCTCGCTTCGTGGCACATATTGGAACAGTCGGGGAAGTTGCTGGTGCCGAGCATGCGGCCAAACAGCTGATAAAGATACGACGCTTCGTTGCTGGCGCGGCCCGAGGTATACAGCTCGATCTGGTTCGGGTTGTCCATGCCGTTGATGTGTTTGGCGATCAGCGCCAGCGCGTCCGGCCAATGGATAGGCTCATAGTGGTCGGTTTCGGCGTTGTAGCGCATCGGATGGGTGAGACGCCCTTGATACTCGAGGAAATAGTCGCTCTGCTGCTGCAGGGTGCTGACGCTGTGGGCGGCGAAGAACTCAGGCTCCACGGCGCTGCGCGTCGCTTCCCAACTGACCGCTTTGGCGCCGTTTTCGCAAAAGCTGAAGGTGCTGTGATTGTCGTCGCCCCAGGCGCAACCGGGGCAGTCGAAGCCGCGTGCCTTGTTGACGCGCATCAGGTTGCGCATGTTTTTTAGCGTTTGTTTACTGTCGAGGACAAAGCGGGTGGTGGCTTCAAGCGAACCCCAGCCGCCCGCCGGGCCGGTATAAGGCTTGATTGACGGTTTGAATTTCATGGTGACACTTCGCAGGTGGTTGTAGCTAAAAAGTAAACGCTTTTTTATGCGTTTTGCGTATTTATGTCACAAGTTTAGGAGCGCGGCAGGCGGGCGTCTAATCGAATGGTGCAATGGCGGCATAGAGCATATCTATCGCAGATGGATGTTGACCTAAACAAATGGTTGCATAAAGACACCCGCTGCAAAAGAGTAAAGGTTTCGTCTGAAAGTGAATTCATGCAGTCTATCTCGCGGATTATATTGGCATTTTATTTAGCCTGCGGGCCTGAGGAACACAGCGTGAAGCGTTCAGTATCAGTAGTGATCGGTGGTATGTTATTGCCTTTGGCGGCGCAGGCGGCGGAAATGACGCCTCATTTTCCCACCATGACGCCACCGGCGATAGACGCCGCCTCTTACGTTTTGATGGATTACACCACCGGCCAGGTGCTGGCCGCCGGCAATGCCGACGAGCGGCGCAATCCGGCCAGCCTGACCAAACTGATGACCGGCTTGGTGATCGACCACGCGCTCGACCAGCACAAGATTGGCCTCGACGATGTCGTCACCGTGGGGAAAGACGCCTGGGCGCAGGGCAACCCGGTGTTCAAAGGCTCCTCGCTGATGTTCCTGAAGCCTGGTGACAGGGTCACTGTTCGCGATCTCAGCCGCGGCATCATCATTGATTCCGGCAACGACGCCTGCGTGGCGATGGCGGACTATGTGGCGGGCAGCCAGGCCAACTTCGTCAAGCTGATGAATGAGAAGAGCGCCCAGCTGGGATTGCAGAACACCCATTTTGAGACGGTGCACGGGCTGGATGCGCCAGGGCAGTTCACCACCGCCGGCGATCTGGCGGTGATCGCGCGCGCCATCATCATGAGCGAGCCGGCGGAATACCACATGTACAGCGAGAAATCGCTGACCTGGAACGGCATCACGCAGCAGAACCGCAACGGCCTGCTGTGGGATAAGACTCTGCACGTCGACGGCCTGAAAACCGGGCACACCGCCGCGGCCGGCTTCAACATCATCGCCTCCGCCACCGAAGGAGATCGCCGCCTGATCGCCGTGGTGATGGGCGGCAAAAGTTCCAAAGGCCGCGAGGAACAGGCGCGTAAGCTGTTGACGTGGGGGCTGCGCGACTTTACCACGGTGCACCTGTTCAGCGCCGGCCAGAGCCTGGGGGACGAACCGGTCTGGTACGGAGAAAGCCACCGCTTGCCGGTCGGCAGCGCGCAAGAACAGTCGCTCAGCCTGCCGAAAAGCGAGGCGGACAAACTGAAGGCGCAGTACGTGATCAATGCCGCGCGGCTGGAAGCGCCGATCAACAAAGGACAAACCGTTGGCGAGATCCGCATCAGCGATAATGGCCAGGTGGTGAAAACCCTGCCGCTGGTGGCGCTGCAGGCGGTGCCGCAGGGCGGCGTGTTCTCGCGCCTGATGGATTACATGAAGCTGAAGCTCTGACTCACCGGGCGAGCGACGACGCCCGGTGGTATACTGAGCGCGAATGCCGATCATTGAGCCGCGCTATGGATATTAAACAACTGATTTATTTGTGTAATTTAGAACGGGAACGCCACTTCGGTCGGGCGGCGGAGGCCAGCTTCGTCAGCCAGCCGACGCTGTCCATGCGATTGAAAAACCTGGAAAAAGAGCTGGGCGTTTCGCTGATTAACCGCGGCAACCATTTCGGTGGTTTTACCGCCGAAGGCGAGCGGGTGCTGGCGTGGGCGCGTGAGATTGTCTCGGTTTACCAGGGGCTGAAGCTGGAGGTGGAGTCGCTCAAGCACGGTTTGCACGGCACGTTGCGCCTTGGCGTGGTGCCGCAGTGCAGCATCTCGGTGGCGGAAATGCTCAAGGCGGTCAGCGAGCGTTATCCGCATCTTGATTACCGGCTGGCGGTGCTGAGCGCCGATCAACTGCTGGAGGCGTTGACGGCGCATACCGTCGACATCGGCATCGGCTTTTTCGAGCTGTCGACGCTGAAGGAACTGCATTTTCAATCACAACCGCTGGTGGAAACCGGCGTTGAGCTGGTATTTCATCCGCAACACTTCCCTAAGCTGGTGGGCGACACACCGTTGCCGCTGGAGGCGGTGGCCGCCTTGCCGCTGTGCCTGGCCGAGCCGACGCGGTATTTTCGCCGCTATCTCGATCAGCATTTCCGCGACGCCGGGTTGACGCTGCACCCGCGGCTGGAAACCGCTTCGATCTTCCAACTGCTGGAAGGGATTTTCGTCGGCCTGGGTTGCGGGTTGTTCCCGCGCGGCCAGTTGCAATCGCCGCTGATGCCGGAACTGCAGCGGCGGCCGGTGGCCATCGCCGCCATGCCGCGCCATGCGGCGGTGGTGGTTGATATGGCGGAGCGCGCCACGCCGTTGGCGCAAAAATTCTTCGATGCCGCCAGCGAGTGGCTGCGTCGGCAAAAGGAATAGAGACGTTTAAGTTTATCCGATGTTCCCCCATGATTATGGCCCCACGGGGCCATAATCATGTTTTCTCTAACGGCCGATGAAATCATGTTAATTACTGATGGTAATGGTCGGATCCCAATAGAAATAACCCAGTAATTTCTGATCGCCGCCGTTTGGCCGATAATAAAGGCCAAATTGGATGCAATAGTTTTCCGTGCCGGTATTGGTAATGTCCGCCTGTATAAACCAATAGGTTTGGTTGGTGAAGCTGACGGGGAATACGGTATTTTGCGCCGGCATCATCGAGCTGCGGGTATACATTTTGAAGGTCGGGTTGGAGAAAACCTGGGTGCCGCTGCCGAACTGCGGCAGCCCGTAGATCAGCACGCTGGCGTCGAAATTGGCGGATTCCGAGGTGCCGGTCCAGCGAATGACGTCGCCGACATTGGCTTTAAAATTCAGGTCCGCCGTACCGGAGCCGCCGATCACCTGTTCGGAGGTGACGACCATATAGGCGTATTGATGGCCAATGCCCGTCGGGTTGCCGGCGTCCTGGCTGGGGTTGTTATTCTCGAATGCTTCTATCAGGGCATCGGTATCGATGACGACAATCACGTTAACGATACTGTTGCTGGATTTAAGTTCTTGTTCAGACATAGGGTTACCTCACAATATTTTTTTTGCTGTGATAGAAAATTAAAATAATGGGAATAACGGCGAGCGTTTATCTTTGTTGAATATTTAAAAGGGGGCATCACAACGCCGCTATCGGCTTAATCATAGAAACGAAATAGCAAGACGACCACTGCTGAAAGGTTAGGAGTGTTAATGAGTTCATCTATTAATTAGCAGGGTTAAAACCTTGTTTTACTGCTTATGCGATGAGAACGGTTACAGAATTGAGCGATGGCGCAATCTGCCTATTGCTTTGTTTGCAGACATAATTTTGACGAACCCTGTTTTTCGCCGATGCTAGAACAAAACGAATCATAATCCTGATAAATGAAGTGTGTTTGGATTTTTGCTTTATCAATTTATATTTTGGTGAAGTTTTTCGCCGAAACAGAGAAGGGTGAGTTAACGGCGAAGGACGCTAGCCGTCAACTCAGTGATGACAGATCACGGCGCCGGTTGCGCCGGTTCCGCATCGCCCAGCGTTTGGCGCAGGCGATTTTCCCAGGCGTAGAGCGCGGCGGTGAGGATCACTTCCAGCGCCTGCGCCTGATTCAGGCCGCTGTTGAACAACGGCTGCACGCTCTGCGGGGTGAACTTCTCCGGTGCGCGAGTCAGCTCGGCGGCAGTGCGCATCACCGCGAGTTTTACCGAGTCTTCGGTATACGCCAGTCCCTGAGGCAGCCCGGCGAACAGCGCCTGAACCAATCCCTCATCCTGCAATTCTTGCGCGACGGTGGCCGCGCAGTAATGGCTGCCGTTGATGCGCGAGACCGCCAGCGTCGCCAGCGCCTTCAGGCGGCTCGATAACCCATATCCTTCGGCATTGATGCCGTTGAACACCCCGTTACGCTCGCGCAGTGCGGCGGCATCGTGCGCCAACAGCAGATAATAAGATTCGGCGCGCGCCTGCGGGTGGCTCTGATCCAGCACATCAAGCTGTTCGGCGGCGGCGGCTTCCGTGTCGATTGGCGGCAGACGCGCGGTCCAGCTTAACTCTTCGGCACTGAACGCGACGCCATCGGCGTCTTCGACGTTAGGGAAGCCGGGCACCACCACCGCCGGCCGGCCGGCCAACGCCGCGACACCCGCGACCACGCGCGCCTGATAGCTGACAAAACCGATCACCTGCGAAAAGGTGACGATATCCGCCGGGCTCAGCCCGACGTCGGCGAGCTGTTGCAGCGCCTTGCGGCAAATCAGCGTGGGCTGGCTGGCAAGCTGGCGGGCATATTGGGTGATCTGAGCAAGGCGGATATTGCTTTCCCGGGAGGCGTCCGGGCTGTGCAGAGGGGCGAGGCGAGCGGCGTAGTGGCTACAAAGCGATTGCACGCCCGTCACCTGAGCGACGGTCAACGCGGTGCTGAGGCGATCGTAGGGTGACAATGTCACGTATCGTGACAGCGGCACCTGGTCGGGAAACAGGGCATGGTAGCCGGCCAACGAGGCGCTGAACACGCCGGCGCGAGCGCTGAGCGCATTGTTTAAGGCTTCATCGGCGAAGGCGCCCAGCCCCAGCAGAAAGCGATCGCGAAGGGTGGCCGCCTGCGGTTCCAGCGGCGCATCGCCCCGCACGCTGCTTTGGGTTTCGTGATACCACTGGGCATTATGTTGTCGACGGAGTCGTTCCATAGGGTCAATCCTTAATCATGATCAACAGCCGCCGCTGCGCGCGGCAGCGTCGGCTGGACAAAGAGGCAACATGCCCGCAGGCGGGGCGAAAGGCGGTTTTAGCGCAGCTCATCACAGCAGAGGGCGTGGCCGTAAACAGAAAAACCGGCTGCCAACGTGAGCAGAAACTGCGTAAGGCGGCGATGGTGAATGCTGTTCATCAGTGCGATATCCTGTCGTATGAGAAGTGCAACGTAGGGGATATCCTCACCGATCGCCCTGGCGAGATAAAATAATGTTACGGACTAATCAATAACTGAAAGGAATAAAATATAAGGATATATAACAAGAATGTAATTTGTATGTGCGTTTTCTTGCTAAGCGGCAGGCGCGTACCGCAATAAAAAACCCGCCGCAGCGGGTTTGGCGGTGACGGCGCGACTCAAAAACGGCCGCCGTCGCGCCGCCAGGCGTCGGCGGTCAGCGCCTCGCCGAAGTGGCTGGCGATAAGACGCTTGGTCAATTCGTGCAGCGGCGCCGCCAACACCTCGGCGGTGCTGCCGCGTTCGACGATTTCCCCTTCATGCATCACCAGCACCTGGTCGCTGATATGCTTCATCATGCCGAGATGTTGGGTGACATAAATATAGGAAATACCGTGTTTTTCCTGCAGCTCCAGCATCAGGTTGATGATTTGCGAGCGCATCGACATGTCCAGCGAGGCCAGCGCCTCATCGGCGACGATCACTTTCGGCTGCAGGATCAGCGCACGCGCCAGCGCGACGCGCTGTTTCTGCCCGGAAGCCAGCATGTGCGGATAGTAGTAGGCGTGATCCGGCAGCATGCCGACCTGGCGCAGCGTCTGGTTGATGCGCTGCTCGCGCTCGGCGGGTTCCAGATCGGTGTTCAGCCGCAGCGGCGCATCCAGCAACTGGCCGATGCGTTGGCGCGGGTTGAGCGAGGTGCTCGGATCCTGAAAAATCATGCGAATGCGCTGGCTGCGATAGCGATAATCGCCGAACGCCAGCGGATGATCGTCGATCAACAGCTCGCCGGCGGTCGGCTCCACCATGCCGGAGAGCATCTTCGCCAGCGTGGATTTGCCGGAGCCGTTCTCGCCGATCACCGCCAGCGTCTGGCCTTCGCGCAGGGTAAAGCTGACCGATTTCACCGCCTCGACGTGCTGGCGGCGGAACAGCCCGGTGCGATAGCGGTAGGTTTTGCTCAGGTTGCGCACTTCCAACAGCGTTTCCATGTTATTGCTCCTCCATGTTCAGCGGGAAGTGGCAGGCGAAGAAGTGGTTTTTGACCGGGCGCAGGCGCGGCGTTTCGATGCACTTCTTCTGTGCGTAAGGGCAGCGCGGCCCCAGGCGGCAGCCGATCGGCAGGTGTTCCAGCGAAGGAATGGCGCCCGGCAGCGTGTTTAAACGGCTCTTGTGCGGCAGCGAGCGGCCGAAGTCCGGCATGGCGCGGATCAGCGCCTGGGTGTAAGGGTGGTGCGGCGCCGCCAGCAGTTCTTCGCACTGGGCGCTTTCCACCGTTTGCCCGCAGTACAAGACGTTCACCCGGTCGGCCCACTTGCTCATCATCTGCAGGTCGTGACTGATCAGCAGAATGGTGGTGTTGTTGTTCTGGTTGAGACGCGCCAACAGGCGGAAAATCTGCGCCTGCGTGGTCGGTTCCATGGCGTTGGTCGGTTCATCGGCGATCAGCAGGCGCGGTTGGTTGGCCAGCGCGATGGCGATCATCACTTTCTGGCACTCGCCTTCCGTCAGCTCGTAGGGGAAGCTGCCCATGATGTCGTCGTGATCCTTGATGCCGACGCGGTGCAGCAACTCGATGGCGCGGCGTTTGCGCCAGTTGAAGCGCTGCCACCAGTGGCCCTTGTAGGTCCAGCCCGGGATGGCCTGCGCCAGCTGGCGGCCAATGCTCTCGGAAGGGTCGAGACAGGACTGCGGCTCCTGGAAGATCATTGAGACGTTGTGGCCCACCAGCTTGCGCCGCTCGCGCGGGCTCAGCTGCAGCAGATCGATGTCGTCGAAGCGGAAACGATCGGCGGTGACGCGCCAGTTGTCTTTGGTCACGCCGCAGATGGCCTTGGCGATCAGGCTCTTGCCGGAGCCCGATTCGCCCACTAGGCCGCGCACCTCGCCCTCGGTCAGCGTCATGCTGACGCGATCGACCGCCTTGACCGGCCCTTCGGCGGTCATAAATTCAATCGTCAGATTGCGGATATCGAGTAACGGCATTATTCCACCCCGGCATTGATTGCGCGGCGCATACCGTCGCCCAACAGGTTAACCAGCAGCACGCTGACGAGGATGGCCGCGCCGGGCAACATCACCGTCCAGGGCGCGACGTACACCAGCTCGAGCGAATCGCCGAGCATCGCTCCCCATTCCGGCGAAGGCAACTGCGCGCCGAGATCGAGGAAGCCGAGCGCGGCGATATCCAAAATAGCCATCGACAGCGCGCGGGTGAACTCGGTCACCAGCACCGCCGCGATGTTCGGCATGACCGCATACCACAGGATCTGCAGCGTGGAAGCGCCGTCAAGGCGCGCCGCCACCACGTACTCTTTCTCCAACTCATCGTGCACCGCGCTGTAGATGGTGCGCACCATGCGCGGCAGCAGAGCCAGCCACACCGCCAGCATGGCGTGTTCGAGTTTGGGCCCGATAAACGCCACCACCACGATCGCCAGCAGTAACGACGGAATCGACAGCAGAGTGTCGAGAATGTGGTTAAGCACCGCCGAGCGCAGCCCGTGGGTGACGCCGGCGAACACGCCGAGGATCACCCCGCAGAACGCCGCAGCCAGCGTCACCGCCAGCGCGGAACCGAAGGTGGCGGCGGTGCCGGTCAACAGACGGCTGAGGATGTCGCGCCCGAGATCGTCGGTGCCGAGGAAGAACGACACGTTGCCGTAGCGCGACCAGGACGGCGGCAGCAGCTGATAACCGAGGAACTGCTGATCCAGCGCGTAGGGCGCCAGCAGGCTGCCGAACAGCGACAGCAGCAGCAGGGCGATCACGCCGTAAAAACCGATCATCGCCAGCGCGTCGCCGTAGAAAATCCGCCAGGTGTAGCGCAACGGGCTCGGCATCTTTTTCTCGCGGTATACGTTATCGAAGGGCATACCATTCCTTATGTTTCAGCGGGTTGGTTGCCGCACCCAGAATGTCGGCCAGAACGTTAATGGTGATCACCAGCGTGCCGACCACCATGACGCCGGCGGAGATCGCCGCATAGTCCTGCTGGCGAATGGCGTTGATCAGCCACCGGCCGAGGCCCGGCCAGCTGAACACCACTTCGGTGATCATCGCCAGCGTGAGCATGGTGGAGAACTGCAGCCCCAGCTTGGGCACGATCGGCGGCAGCGCATTGTGCAACACGTGGCGGCGGATGATGGTGAAGCGCGACAGGCCGCGGGTGGCGGCGGCCTTGATGTAGTTTTGGCTCAGCACGTCGTCGGTGCTGATGCGCATCAGGCGCACCACTTCGGTGGTGGGCGCCACCGCCAGCGCGGCGATCGGCAGGATCATGTGGCGCAGGGCGCTGCCGATCATCTCGGCGCGGTACGGCGAATCCGACAGCCAGGCGTCGATCAGCGCGAAACCGGTGATGGGCTTCACCTGATACAGCAGGTCGAAACGGCCGGATACCGGCAGCCAGCCCAGGTGCAGCGAGAAGAACAGCATCAGCAGCAGCGCCAGCCAAAACACCGGCATCGAGAAGCCCAGCAGCGCGAAGGTGCTGATGGCGGTGTCCTGCCACTTGCCGCGCAGCACGCCGGCGATGATGCCCAGCGGAATGCCGATGAACAGCGCCATAGCGAAGGCCAGCAGGCACAGTTCCATGGTAGCCGGGAACACTTCGCGCAACTGTTCGCTGATCGCTTGGCCGTTGATGCTGGAGACGCCGAAGTCCCAGTGCAGCAGGCTGACGAAGTAGAACTGATAGGCGTCCAGCAGGGCGGCGCCGTTCAGCGGCGCGCGCGGCGTGAAATAGCTCAGGCTGAAACTGACCAGCGTCAGGAAGAACAGTGTGATCAGCAGCAGCAGAATGCGGCGCAGGGTAAAGATAATCACTTTTTCACCTCCGGCGCGGATTCACGGTACACCCCGGCGAACGAGGCGTTGCCGAACGGGCTCAGCACCAATCCCTTGATGTCGTAACGATAGGCCTGCAGGCGCAGGGAAGACGCCAACGGCAGCACCGGCAATTGCTGCTCAAGGATCTTCTGCGCCTTGCGGTAGTTGTCGATGCGCTGAGACAGCTGCTGCGACAGCAGCGCGTTCTGCAGCACTTCGTCAAAGCCCGGATCACACCAGTGAGCATAGTTGGTTTGCGAACGGATTGCCGCGCAGCTCAGCAGCGGCCGGAAGAAGCTGTCCGGATCGTTGCTGTCGGTGGCCCAGCCGGTCAGGGTCAGATCGTGGTTCATCTCCATCAGGCGCGCTTCCTGGAAACGGCCCTCCACCGGCACGATGGTGACGTTGATGCCCACCTGGCCGAGATCGGCCTGGATCAGTTCGGCGGTTTTCAGCGGGCTCGGGTTGTAAGACTGCGAGGCGGTCGGCACCCACAGCTTCAGGTTCAGCTGGCTGACGCCGGCCTGCCGCAGCATCTCGCGCGATTTGGCCGGATCGTATTCGGTGACGTGCGCATCGTTGTCGTAGGCCCAGGAGGCGCGCGGCAGGATCGAGGCGGCGGTTTCCGCCGTGCCGTAATAGATCGACTGCATCAACCGCTGGTTGTTGATCGCCAGCGAGATCGCCTGGCGCACGTTGAGATTGTCGAGCGGCGGTTTGCGGGTGTTGAACGCCAGGTAGGCGATGTTCATCCCTGGGCGCAGCGTCAGGCGCAGGCGCGGATCGTCGCGCAGGATAGACAGCTGGCTGGCCGCTGGATAGGCCAGCACGTCGCACTCGCCGGTCAGCAGCTTGGAGAGGCGGCCGGTGCCGCCGGCGCCCAGATCGATCACCACCTGCGGCATGCGCGGCAGGCCTTTCCAGTAGGCGGCGTTGCGCGCCAGCCGAATATATTGCCCCGAGCGGTATTCGTTGAGCAGGAATGGGCCGCTGCCGACCGGCTCACGATCGATCAGCTCCTGATGGCCTTCGCGCGTCAGCGTGTCGGCGTATTCGGCGGACAACACCGGCGCATAATGAGTCGCCAGGTGCCACAGGAACGAGGCGTCGGGCGACTGCAGGCGAATTTCCACCGTGTAGTCGTCGAGCTTTCTCACGCTCTGCACCGAATCGCCGAACTGCAGGCTGTCGAAATAGGGGTATTCGCCGCCGTTCACGTCGTGATACGGATGTTTCTGATCGAATACGCGGGCAAAGCTGAACACCACGTCGTCGGCATTCATCTTGCGGGTGGGCGTGAACCAGGCGGTGGTCTGGAACGGCACGTCCTTGCGCAAATGGAAGCGGTAGGTAGCGCCGTTATCCAGCACTTCCCAGCTTTGCGCCAGCTCGGGGATCAGGCGATAGGTGTAGGGATCGACGTCCAGCAGGCGATCGTACAGCTGGGCGGCCAGGGTATCCACCGTCAGGCCGCTGCTGGCCATTTGCGGGTTGAAGGTATTCAGTATGCCGCTGACGCAATAGACAAAGCCGCTCTGGCGAATGTCCGGCAGCGGCGCCGCGGCGGCGGGCGCGGGCGGTGTTGTCGCGGCCAGGGCAGAGCCCGTCAGGCATAACGACAGTATCCAAAAGGGTAAACCACGCATAGAGGCTCATGGGTTAATCAGCAATAGCGTTAGTGTATCGCACTCTGACCGGCAGCCCAATCCATTGAGCAAAATCGCTGAGTTTTCTGCGACTTGATTAATCAGGCCGTTCAGCGGCAAGAAAAAAGTTTTTTATGTTATGTTATAATATAACAAAAACATGTTACCGTTCCCCGGCAAAGTCACAACAACGCAAGGGGATGTATGAACGAAGTTGCACTTCCACCACGCCGTTCGCTGCCGGACGCTCAGGCAGGGCGCGGCGAAATGAGTGATGTCGGGCTCGATTGGGTCGGGATGCAAGGGATCGCGCTGCCGCTGGAGCTGGCCGGCAAGCCATTGATGGCGAAGGTCGACGCCGGTATCAACCTGCGCGCCGAGGCGGCGGGGGAACGCGGCATTCACATGTCGCGGCTGTATCTGGCGCTGGACGAATTGACGCAGGGAGAGCTGACGCCGCAGCGCATCGATCGGACGCTGCAGGCTTTTCTGGATTCGCAGCCGGAACACAGCGATCGCGCCAGCCTGACGCTCAGCGGCGAGCTGTTGCTGTCGCGCCCGGCGCTGCTGTCGCCGCAGCGCGGTTGGAAAGCTTATCCGCTGCGCATCGAGGCCACCCTGGCAGGCACGCTGACGCTGGCGCTGACCGTCGGCGTGCCTTACTCCTCCACCTGCCCGAGTTCGGCGGCGCTCAGCCGCCAGCTGGCGCAGCAACAGTTTCAGTTTGATTTTGAACAGGCGGCGGAGCGCGTCAGCCAGCGGCAGGTGAGCGAGTGGCTGCTGGATCAAGGGATGCCGGCCACCCCCCACAGCCAGCGCAGCTGGGCCTGGATCACCGTAACGCCCGAGAATGAAAGGGCGTTCGAACCGGTGAAACTGATTGACCGCATCGAACACGCATTGGGCACGCCGGTGCAAACGCTGGTGAAACGCCGCGACGAGCAGGCCTTCGCGCTGGCCAACGGTCAGAACCTGATGTTTTGCGAGGACGCGGCGCGGCGTCTGTATCGCATGCTGCGCAGCCAGTGCGACTACCGCGCCTTCTCGCTGCGCGTCGAGCATCAGGAGAGTTTGCATGCCCACAATGCGGTGGCGGAGCTGAGCTGGCGGGGAGAACACCATGCTGCGTAAAAATCCCAGCGGCCATCTGCCGCAGGTTTCGCCGCTGGCCTACATCGATCCCACCGCCATTATTTGCGGCCGGGTGATCGTCGAAGATTTCGTCTACGTCGGCCCGTATGCGGTGATCCGCGCCGACGAGTTGAACGCAACCGGCGACATGGAGCCGATCGTCATCGGCTCGCACTCCAATATTCAGGACGGCGTGGTGATCCATTCCAAGAGCGGGGCGGCGGTCACCATCGGCCGTTACAGCTCGATCGCCCACCGCGCCATCGTGCACGGCCCGTGTCGCATCGACGATCGGGTGTTTATCGGTTTCAACAGCGTGCTGTTCAACTGCCACGTTCAGTCCGGCTGCGTGGTGCGCTACAACGCGGTGGTGGACGGCGTGACGCTGCCGGAAAACCGCTATATCCCCTCGACCGAGCGCGTGGGGCCGGACAGCGATTTGTCGCGTTATCGCCAGGTCGATCGCGGCGCGCTGCAGTTTTCGGAAGAAGTGGCCGCCACCAACGTCGAACTGGTGCGCGGTTATCAGGCATTACGCAATGAATTTTAATGAGGTTTCCATGAAACAACTTCCCGTGACCGTGCTTTCCGGCTTTCTCGGCGCCGGCAAGACCACGGTGCTGAACCATATCCTGAACAACCGGCAGGGCATGCGCGTGGCGGTGATTGTCAACGACATGAGCGAAGTGAACATTGACGCCGCGCTGGTAGAGAATGAAGTGCATCTCGATCGCCAGGAAGAGAAGCTGGTGGAGATGAGCAACGGGTGCATCTGCTGCACGCTGCGCGAAGATCTGCTGGTGTCGGTGCGCGAACTGGCGCAGGAGGGGCGTTTCGATTACCTGTTGATCGAATCGAGCGGCATCTCGGAGCCGCTGCCGGTGGCGGAAACCTTTACCTTTGAGGATGAAGCGGGCGAAAGCCTGTCCCAATTCGCCCGGCTGGATACGCTGGTGACGGTGGTCGACGGGGTGAATTTCATTCAGCAATACCAACAGGCGCAAAGCCTACAGGAGGCCGGCCAAAGCCTGGGCGAGGACGATCTGCGCAGCGTGGCGGACCTGTTGATCGAGCAAATTGAATTTTGCGACGTGATCCTGGTCAGCAAGACCGATCTGTTGACGCCAACGCAGCAGGGCGAAGTGATGGCGCTGCTGGCCAGCCTGAATCCCGACGCCCGCATTGTGCCGATCGCGCCGGGCAAACTGCCGCTGGAGGCGGTGCTGAATACCGGCAGCTTCAGCTTTGAAAAGGCGCAGCAGGCGCCCGGCTGGCTGAAAGAACTGCGCGGCGAACACGTGCCGGAAACGGAAAGCTACGGCATCAGCAGCTTTGTCTATCAAGCGCGGCGGCCGTTTGCGCCGGACAAGTTCTACCGTGTGATCAACGGCGACTGGGGCGGCGGCAAGCTGCTGCGTTCGAAAGGCTTCTTCTGGCTGGCGACGCGTCCGCGACAGGCCGGGCAGTGGAGCCAGGCCGGCGGCATCGCCCATTACGGCCTGGCGGGCACCTTTTGGCGCGCTATCCCGCAAGATAATTGGCCGCAGGATCCGGAAACGCGGGCACATATTCAGGAGAAATGGGTGGAGCCGTTCGGCGACATGCGCCAGGAGTTGGTGTTTATCGGCCAGCACTTGCAACAGGCGGCGATCGTGCGTTTGCTGGATGACTGCCTGCTGAGCGACGATGAAATGGCCGCCGGCGTGGACTATTGGCTGGAGATGGCGGACCCGTTCCCTGAGTGGTAATTGCGCAATCTTCGTGTGGTAATGAGAAAAATTCTCAACAAAGTGCTTTACAGACGATACTGATAACTATTATCATCGCCTGGCAGTTCACGGAAGGCCACGGTTTGCGGCTCTGATGTGGAAGGCACGACATTGCTCACATTGCTTCCAGTGTTTTTTAAGCCAGCTCGGGTGCTGGCTTTTTTTTGCCCGCTATTCCTCGTCCGCTTCGCCGTTTTGCAGCAGCGCATGTTTTTTCAGCATGCCGCGTAGCTGATGGTAGGTGAGCCCCAGCAGCTGCGCCGCCTTGCGCTGATTGAACCGGCCTTGCTGCAGCGCCGCTTCGAGAAGCGCCTTCTCCTGCTCGAGCTGCCAGTGTTTCAAATCCAACGGCAGCGGCGGCAACGCGGCGGCGTCTTCAGGAATGGGCGCGACCGGCGTGGCCTCGCGCGGCGCAAACGGGTTGATGACGATCTCATCCAGCGGGCTGTCGCTGTCGCCGTGACGATAGACCGAACGTTCCACCACGTTTTTCAGTTCGCGCACGTTGCCCGGCCAGCCATATTCGAGCAACGTCTGCCTGGCGCGTTCGGTAAAGCCGGGAAACAGCGGCAGCCCCAGCTCGCGGCACATTTGAATGGCGAAGTGCTCGGCCAGCAACATGATATCGGGCCGGCGTTGGCGCAGCGGCGGCAGCTGCACCACGTCGAACGCCAGCCGATCCAGCAGATCGGCGCGAAACTTGCCCGCCGCCGCCAGCGCCGGCAGATCGTCGTTGGTGGCGCACACCAACCGCACATCCACCCGCAGCGGCTGGCTGCCGCCCACGCGTTCCAGCTGACCGTATTCGATCACCCGCAGCAATTTCTCCTGCACCAGCATCGGCGCGGTCGCCAGCTCATCGAGGAACAGCGTGCCGCCGTCGGCGCGCTCGAAGCGGCCCAGATGACGTTTCTGCGCGCCGGTAAAGGCGCCGGCCTCGTGGCCGAACAGCTCGGAGTCCAGCAGATTTTCATTCAGCGCCGCGCAGTTGAGCGAGATGAACGGCCCTTGCCACCGGTTGGAGAGGTAGTGCAGGCGGTGGGCGATCAGCTCCTTGCCGGTGCCGCGCTCGCCGATCACCAGCACCGGTTTGTTCAGCTTTGCCACCTGGGAGACTTGCTCCAATACGTCGACGAAGGCGTTTGCTTCGCCCAACAAATTCTCTGGCTGTTCGTTCATGATGAAATTCGCCAATGTTTGGTGAAAATAATCACTCTACAGCAAGCGCTCGGAGAGTCAAAAATAAAGAATTGTTGTTTTTCAATGATATAAAAGTTGGCACGGGTTTTGATTATATCTTTGGGCAAGCTGTACGACTTAACGCGGCGCTTCAGACGCCATCAGAACCAAGAGGAAGTGAATTATGGGTATTTTTTCTCGTTTTGCCGACATCGTGAACGCCAACATCAACACCCTGCTGGACAAGGCGGAAGATCCGCAGAAGCTGGTGCGGTTAATGATCCAAGAGATGGAAGACACGCTGGTTGAAGTCCGCTCTACGTCGGCGCGCGCGCTGGCGGAAAAGAAACAGCTGCTGCGCCGCATCGAGCAGGGTGAAAGCCAGGTAAGCGACTGGCAGGAAAAAGCCGAACTGGCGCTGCGTAAGGATAAAGAAGACTTGGCCCGCGCGGCGCTGATCGAAAAACAAAAGGTGGCCGATCTGATCGCCACGTTGACGCAGGAAGTGGCGACCGTAGAAGAAACGCTGGCGCGCATGAAGAGCGAAATCGGCGAGCTGGAAAACAAGCTGACCGAAACCCGCGCGCGGCAGCAGGCGCTGGCGCTGCGTCATCAGGCCGCGTCTTCTTCCCGTGAAGTGCGCCGTCAGCTCGACAGCGGCAAGCTGGATGAGGCGATGGCGCGTTTCGAACAGTTCGAGCGCCGCATCGACCACATGGAAGCCGAAGCGGAAAGCATCAGCATCGGTAAAAAGAAGTCGCTGGACCAAGAGTTTGCCGAGCTGAAAGCCGACGACGCCATCAGTGAGCAGCTGGCGGCGCTGAAAGCCAAGATGAACCGCTCAGAGTAAGGCGAACCGCGGCCACACGCCGGAGGTGGCCGCCAATCCAGGACCCGAATAAGAAGGAATAACAATGAGTGCTTTATTACTTGCCATTCCGCTGACAATTTTCGTGCTGTTTGTCGCGCCGATTTGGCTTTGGCTGCATTACAGCAATCGGCAACAGACCGGCATCCAGCTGAGTCAGCAAGAAATGCAGCGCCTGGCGCAGCTGGCGGAAGACGCCAAACGCATGCGTGAACGCATTCAGGCGCTGGAAGAGATCCTCGATGCGGAACACCCGAACTGGAGACAGTCCTGATGAGCAATACGCTGGGCAGTAAAAAGCTTTATCGCGTACCCGAAGAAGGCATGGTGAAAGGCGTCTGCGCCGGTTTGGCCCATTATTTCGACGTGCCGGTGCGCCTGATCCGCGTGATGGTGGTGCTGTCGCTGTTCTTTGGGCTGTTCTTCTTCACGCTGGTGGCCTATATCGCGCTGGTCTTCGTGTTGGACGAAGCGCCGGCCAGCCGTTTCGAGGGCGAGCATCAGAAAACGCCGCGCCAGCTGCTCGATCAGCTGGAATATGAGCTGGGCAGCGGCGAACAGCAATTGCGTCAGGTCGAGCGTTACGTGACGTCCGACACCTTCGGCGTACAGAGCCGTTTCCGCAAGCTATAACCCTTCTTGCGATGCCCGGCCTGCGCAGGCCGGGCATCTTCGCCGCCGTTATCCCGTTGAGGGTCATCTTAATCGTCTTGTGCCGGAGGGCATTGTCATGAATAAAATCGATGTCGCGAACACCGCCAGAACGGGTGGATTTAAACGAGGAGCGGCGGCAATGTTGAAGACATTGGCTAAAGTCATCATCATAGCGTTACTGAACTATGGCCCGGCGGGCGCCGCCGGCTGGCTGTTGAAGACCGTCGGCCGCAAACCGGTGCGCTTCGTGCTGGCGCTGGTGTTGGAACCGCTGTTCCGTAAAGGTCTGAACAAGGCATTCGGGCGTTACGTCAAGGAGAGCAATGAAACGACTGCAAAATGAGTTAACCTCGCTGGTCAACCGCGGAATGGATCGCCATCTGCGCCTGGCGGTGACCGGCCTGAGCCGCAGCGGCAAAACCGCCTTTATCACCGCCTTCGTTAACCAACTGCTGCATGTGCACAGCGGCGCGCGCATGCCGCTGTTTTCACCGGTGCGCGAAGAGCGCCTGCTGGGCGTTAAACGCATCCCGCAGCGCGATCTCGGCATCCAGCGTTTCACCTATGATGAAGGGCTGGCGCAGCTGTACGGCACGCCGCCGGCCTGGCCGACGCCGACGCGCGGCGTCAGCGAAATCCGGCTGGCGTTGCGCTACCGTTCCAACGACTCGCTGCTGCGCCACTTCAAAGACACCTCCACGCTGTACCTGGAGATCGTCGATTATCCCGGTGAATGGTTGCTTGATCTGCCGATGCTCGAGCAGGATTACCTGGCCTGGTCGCGCCAGATGACCGGGCTGCTGCAGGGCGAGCGCGCCGAATGGGCCAAGCCCTGGCTTGAGCTGTGCAAAGCCTGCGATCCGCTGGCGCCGGTCGACGAAAACCGCCTGGCGGCGATCGCCCAGGCCTACACCGATTATCTGCTGCGCTGCAAAAGCGAAGGGCTGCACTTCATTCAGCCGGGGCGTTTCGTGCTGCCGGGCGATATGGCCGGCGCGCCGGCGCTGCAGTTTTTCCCGTGGCCTGACGTGGCCACTATCGGCGAATCGAAGCTGGCGCAGGCCGACAAACACACCAACATCGGCATGTTGCGCGCTCGCTTCAACTATTACTGCCAGTCGATCGTCAAAAACTTCTACAAAGAACACTTCGTTCGTTTCGATCGGCAAATCGTGCTGGTTGACTGCCTGCAGCCGCTCAACAGCGGCCCGCAGGCGTTCAACGACATGCGTCTGGCGCTGACCCAGCTGATGCAGAGCTTCCATTACGGCAAGCGCACGCTGTTTCGCCGCTTGTTCTCGCCGACCATCGACAAACTGATGTTCGCCGCCACCAAGGCGGACCATATCACCGCCGATCAGCACGCCAATCTGGTGTCGTTGCTGCAACAGCTGGTGCAAGAGGCGTGGCAGAATGCGGCGTTCGAAGGCATCAGCATGGATTGCGTCGGCCTGGCCTCGGTGCAGGCGACCGAGAGCGGCATCGTCGATCATCAGGGGCAGCGTATCCCGGCGCTGAAGGGCAACCGCTTGAGCGACGGCGCGCCGCTGACGGTGTTCCCCGGCGAGGTGCCCGCCCGTCTGCCGGGGCCGGCGTTCTGGCAGAGCCAGGGGTTCCACTTCGATGAGTTTCGTCCGCGCGCCATGAGCGTGGACAGCCCGTTGCCGCACATCCGTCTGGATGCGGTGATGGAGTTTTTATTGGGAGACAAATTGCGATGAGCGAGCCGATCAAACCGCGTATCGATTTTGTCGAGCCGCTGCAGCCGCCGCAGGAGCCGGCGTTGCGCGCCGGCGTCGCTTTCGATGCCGAACAGGCGGAAAGCTTCTTTCCGGCGGCGCCGGAGCTGCAGCAGGAAGAGGAAGAAGGGCGCGCCGAAGGCATCATTAACGCCGCGCTGAAACCTAAACGCAGCCTGTGGCGCAAAATGGTCACCGCCGGCCTGGCGCTGTTCGGCGTCAGCGTAGTGGCGCAGGGCGTGCAGTGGGTGCATACCGCCTGGGTGCAGCAGGACTGGATCGCCATGGGCGGCGGCGTGGCCGGCGGCCTGATCGTGTTCGCCGGCGTCGGTTCGGTGGTCACCGAGTGGCGGCGTTTGTATCGGCTGCGCCAGCGCGCGGAAGAGCGTGACGTGGCGCGCGAGCTGTTGCACAGCCACGGGCTGGGGCAAGGGCGCGAATTCTGCGAGAAGCTGGCGCGCCAGGCCGGTCTGGATCAGGGGCATCCGGCACTGCAGCGCTGGCAGGCGTCGCTGCATGAAACGCAAAACGATCGTGAAGTGGTGGAGCTGTACGCCAAACTGGTGCAGCCGGTGCTCGACAACCAGGCGCGGCGCGAAATCAGCCGTTCCGCCGCCGAGTCGACGCTGATGATCGCCGTCAGCCCGTTGGCGCTGGTGGATATGGCGTTTATTGCCTGGCGCAACATCCGTTTGATTAACCGCATCGCCGCGCTGTACGGCATCGAGTTGGGCTACTTCAGCCGCATTCGTCTGTTCCGGCTGGTGCTGCTCAACATCGCCTTCGCCGGCGCCTCCGAACTGGTGCGCGAAGTGGGCATGGACTGGATGTCGCAGGATCTGGCGGCGCGGCTGTCGGCGCGCGCGGCGCAGGGCATTGGCGCCGGGTTGTTGACCGCGCGGTTGGGCATCAAGGCGATGGAACTGTGCCGCCCGCTGCCGTGGCTGGAAGGGGAAAAACCGAAGCTTGGCGATTTCCGCAGCCAGCTGATCGGCCAGTTGAAAGATACGCTGAAAAAGAGCGACGGCAAGGCCAAATAACCCCGCGACGGCGCTCTCAGGAGCGCCGTTTTCTCAACGGCGCCGACGCCGGACGTAATCGAGACTTGACGACAGTCGATCCCCCTGTGATTACGTGATAAATCTCTGCAAAATTAATTCTGGTTGTGATAACTCTCTGTTTGTAGGCTAAAATGACGCCGATGCTGTTATCCGCTTGCGTTTAAAATCAGCAACCACGGCAATAAATCAGAGTTCTGTCAACTTTTGCTGACAGATCGCTTCTACCGCCCGGTGCGAGGGAGTATCATCATCGTCAACGATCCCCGCACCTGCAGAGATAAGGCCAACACTGATGCGTTTGGAAGTATTTTGCGAAGACCGCCTCGGTCTCACTCGAGAATTACTCGATCTTTTGGTATCGCGCAGCATTGACTTACGTGGCATCGAAATCGATCCCATCGGCCGCATTTACCTCAATTTCTCCCAGCTGGATTTCGATACTTTCCGCGCGTTGATGGCGGAGATCCGCCGCATCGCCGGCGTAACCGACGTGCGCACCGTCAGCTTTATGCCTTCCGAACGCGAGCATCGCGCGCTGCGTGCGCTGCTGGAGTCGATGCCGGAACCGGTGTTCTCGATCGACATGAAAGGCAAGGTCGAGCTGGCCAACCCGGCGGCGCAGGCGCTGTTCAGCCTGAGCGAAGACAAGATCCGCAACCAGACCGCCGGGGCGCTGATCGGCGGCTATAACTTCAGCCGTTGGCTGGAGAGCGAGCATACGGCGCCGCACGCCGAGCGGGTGGTGATCCGCAGCCAGGACTTCCTGATGGACATCACGCCGATTTATCTGGAAGACCAACAGCAGCAGCCGGCCGCGGTTGGCGCGGTGGTGATGCTGAAGTCCACCGCGCGCATGGGCCGCCAACTGCAAAATCTGTCGGTGAACGACGATACCGAATTCGACCACATCGTCGCGGTGAGCGCCAAGATGCGTCATGTGCTGGAGCAGGCGCGCAAGCTGGCGATGCTCGATGCGCCGCTGCTGATCGTCGGCGATACCGGCACCGGCAAGGATATTCTGGCCCGCGCCTGCCATTTACGCAGCCCGCGCGGCAAACAGCCGTTCCTGGCGCTGAACTGCGCCGCGCTGCCGGATGACGTGGTGGAGAGCGAGCTGTTCGGCCATGCGCCGGGCGCTTATCCCAACGCGCTGGAAGGCAAGAAAGGCTTCTTCGAGCAGGCCAACGGCGGTTCGGTGCTGCTGGATGAGATCGGCGAAATGTCGCCGCGCATGCAGACCAAACTGCTGCGTTTCCTCAACGACGGCACGTTCCGTCGCGTCGGTGAGGAGCATGAGGTGCACGTCGACGTGCGCGTGATCTGCGCCACCCAGAAAAACCTTACCGAGCTGGTGCAGCGCGGCGAATTCCGCGAAGACCTCTATTATCGCCTCAACGTGCTGACCATCACCATCCCGCCGCTGCGCGAACGTCCGCAGGACATCATGCCGCTGACCGAACTGTTCGTGGCGCGCTTCGCCGATGAACAGGGCGTAGCGCGGCCCAAGCTGGCGAGCGATCTGGGCGGCTTCCTCAGCAAATACGGCTGGCCGGGCAACGTGCGTCAGCTGAAAAACGCCATCTACCGCGCGCTGACGCAAACCGAAGGCTACGAGCTGCGGCCGCAGGACATCGTGTTGCCGGAGTTCGAGGTGGAGATGTCGTTGGGCGACGAGGTGCTGGACGGCTCGCTGGACGACATCAGCAAGCGTTTCGAGCGCTCGGTGCTGACGCGCCTGTATCGCACCTATCCCAGCACCCGCAAGCTGGCGAAGCGGTTGGGCGTTTCCCATACCGCCATCGCCAACAAGCTGCGCGAGTATGGCCTGAGCAGCCGCAAAGGCGGCGCTGAGGGCGAAGAATAAAAAAGGCGCCTTGCGGCGCCTTTAGCGTGTTTCCAAAGCCGGCGTTCGCCGGCTTTGTTATTTCAGCGCAGCCAGCGCCGCGTCGTAGTCCGGCTCGGTGGTGATTTCGTTCACCAGCTCGCTGTACAGTACGTTGTCCTGGCCATCCAGCACCACGACCGCGCGCGCGGTCAGGCCCGCCAATGGGCCTTCGGTGATTTCGACGCCGTACGCCTGCTTGAACTCGGCGCCGCGCAGGGTGGACAGGGTGACCACGTTGCTCAGGCCTTCCGCGCCGCAGAAACGAGACTGCGCGAACGGGAGGTCGGCGGAGATGCACAGCACCACGGTGTTATCCAGGCCGCTGGCCAGCTGGTTGAATTTACGCACCGACGTCGCGCAGACGCCGGTATCGATGCTTGGGAAGATGTTCAGGACTTTGCGTTTACCCGCGAAGCTGCTCAGCGCCACGTCTGACAGGTCTTTGGCAACCAGCGAGAAGGCCTTGGCCTGTTCGCCCTGCTGTGGCAGCTTGCCCGCTACGCCGACCGGATTGCCTTGAAAATGTACTGTCTGAGTCATTGCTAGATTCCTTTTACAGGTGTTTATACAAAGGGTATGAACCTGATGAAACGGCGCGCCGACAACGGCAGTTAACATCAGGTTCACACCCTGGCGCCAGTTTATGACAACCGGGACGGATTGGATATCAAAGTTTGCTAAATAGTTGTATATATTAGACTGTTCTATAAAACATCACCGGCGCATCAGCCTGGCTGAATGCGCAGTTTTCGCTCAGGAGCCGTTATGAGAGACATGCGTTTTTACCCGGAAGCCTGGCCGCTGCATACCGCCTTCGTGATTGCGCGCGGCAGCCGCACCGAAGCCCGGGTGGTGGTGGTCGAAATCGAACAGCAGGGCGTGCGCGGCACCGGTGAATGCACGCCGTATCCGCGCTACGGCGAGAGCGAGGAATCGGTGATGGCGCAGCTGGCAGAGATGGCGCCGGCGATCGCGCGGGGCATCACCCGCGAGCAGCTGCTGACGCAGATGCCGGCGGGCGCGGCCCGCAACGCGCTGGATTCGGCGCTGTGGGATCTGGAGTGCAGGCTGCACGGGCAGAGCCTGTGGCAGCGCAGCGGCGTGACGGCGCCGGCGCAGATCCGCATGGCGCAGACCGTCAGCATTGGCACGCCGGAAGCGATGGCCTTCGCCGCGCGCGAGCTGGAGCGGCAGGGCGCCACACTGCTGAAGATCAAACTCGACGATCACTATATCAGCGAGCGGCTGGTGGCGATCCGCGCCGCGGTGCCGCAGGCGACGCTGATCGTCGACGCCAATGAATCCTGGCAGGCGGAAGGGCTGGCGGCGCGCTGCCAGCTGCTGGCCGATCTTGGCGTGGCGATGCTGGAGCAGCCGCTGCCGGCCGGTGACGACGCCGCGCTGGAGCACTTTATCCATCCGCTGCCGATCTGCGCCGATGAGAGCTGCCACACCCGTGCCGATCTGCCGCAGCTGGCGCAACGCTATCAGATGGTCAACATCAAACTGGACAAAACCGGCGGCTTGACCGAGGCGCTGGCGCTGGCGCAGGCCGCGCGCGAACAAGGGTTCGCCATCATGCTCGGCTGCATGTTATGTACGTCGCGGGCGATATCCGCTGCCTTGCCGCTGGCGCCGGCGGCGCGCTTCGTCGATCTGGACGGCCCGACCTGGCTGGCGCGGGACGCCGAACCGGGCCTGGCGTTCGAATGCGGGGCGATCGTCGATATCGCCCCGTAGGGATTAATTCGGGTAGGTCAACAGCTCGGTCATCGCGTCGATGTAACGCTCGCTGGCGGCATCGGCGGAGATCGGCGGGAATTCGGCGGTGATGCACGGCAGCGACAGATCCGCGCACCAGCTGCCGAACGAGCCGGGCGTTTCATAACCGACGCTGGTCACCAGCGGCAGCTCGAACTTGTGCGACAGCCAAACGCCGAGCCGCGAACTGGCGGGATCTTCGATGCAGGCCAGCGGCTCGTGGAACGACACCACCCAGTGCGGCTTCAGGCGATGGATCAGGTGACACAGCGCCTGGGTTTCCGGTTCGGAACCGGGGCGCCCGCCGGTGGAGAGTTTGACGTCGCGCACCGGCGCCGCGCTGTTCCAACGGTAGACGGTGTCGCCGGAGCGCCAGTTGGCGGCCGGGAAGTTGCGGTTCAGATCGACGCCGTTGGCATTGGCGCGCAGCCCCAGCTGGCAGCCGTCGGGGTTGACCGCCAGCACCACGTGGTGGCGCAACTGCTCGGGGGCGATGCTGCGCAGCGCGCAGGACAGGGTCACGATGGCGGCGCTCTCATCGCCGTGGGTGCCGGCGATGATCAGCCCGGTCTGCGGCCCGCCGTTCGCCGCCGGGAAATAGAGCAGCGGCGCGCCCAGCAGCGAGCTGCCGTAGTTCTCTCCTGCGATGGCCAACTGGCCACGTTCACTGCGTGGTCGATGTTCGGTCATGGTGTTGTCCCTGGATGAAAGGTCGAGAGTCATTGTCATTTTATTCAGTGTATTACGCTTTGAGACATCTTTCCCATCGCAATTGTGCGGCGTTTGCGCGATCTGTGAGGCCGCTGCGGTGAAAACGCCAATTAAACCGCACCTGGCCTGACGCTATTGTTATACTAACGGCAGTGCTAAGCCAATCACCCGCAAGAGGATTTAACATGCCAGTAGCCAGAATCATCGCCAGCTATAGCGAAAATGAAAATGACACCATCACGCTGCTGTGCGGCGTGGACGCTGAAAACCAGATCCGCCAGGGGGAATGGTTCGGCGTGGTGAAAAACGACGACGGGCGCGGTGACGAATCGAACTATCCGTTCACCCTGCATATCGATTACCAGAAAGATGCCTTCTACCTCGACTACGGTTATGACGACGCCGACGCGCGCCAGCTGCAAAAAACCGATATCTCGGCTCGTCCGCTGGCCGAGAAAGGCTTTTTCACCGTGTTCGATGAAGAAGAGGGCGAAGAGTTCAGCTACCGCATCAACAGCATCCACCTGTACGACTGACGGTCGCCGCTGCAAACACCGCCCGTGCCGCCCTGCGCCGCACGGGTTTTTTATCGCCTGAATCGCACTTTTTGCAACTTCTCGACCGCGGGCTCTAGGCCGGATGGATCTTGTGCTATATGATAAAAAATTCAGATGGTTAACGGGGGAAAATCATAATGACGGGAAGAAGAATGCAACGGGGTTTTCGTTTGGCGCTTTGCGCGGCGGCGATCGGCGCCTGTATGAGCAGCGCTATGGCGGCGCAGGTTCCCCCGGGCACCGCGTTGGCGGCCAAACAGGAAATCGTGCGCCACATTAAAGACGAACCGGCCTCGCTCGATCCGATCAAAGCGGTAGGCTTGCCGGAGGCTCAGCTGGCGCGCGATTTGTTCGAAGGGCTGGTCAATCAGGACGCCAGCGGTAAAGTGATCCCCGGCGTCGCCACGCGTTGGCAGACCAGCGACAACCAGACTTATATCTTCCATCTGCGCAAAGACGCGCGGTGGTCAAACGGTGCCCCTGTCACGGCGAAGGATTTCGTTTACAGCTGGCAGCGGCTGGTAGAGCCGAAAAACCTGTCGCCGTTCGCCTGGTTCGCGCAGCTGGCGGGGATCCAGAACGCCGAGCAGATCATCAGCGGCAAATTGCCGGCCGATCGTTTAGGCGTGTCGGCGCCGGACGACTACACGCTTAAAGTGCAGCTGGACAAACCGGTGCCGTACTTCGTCAGCCTGACGGCCAACTTCAGCCTGTTCCCGGTCAATAAGACGGTGGTGGAAAAATACGGCAATGATTGGACCAAGGTCGGCAATCTGGTGGGCAACGGCGCGTTCAAACTGCAGGAGCGGGTGGTGAACGAGAAGCTGGTGCTGACGCCTAACGACTATTACTGGGATCATGCGCGTACCGTGCTGACTAAAGTGACCTTCGTGCCGATCAACCAGGAATCCAACGCCACCAAGCGTTACCTGGCGGGTGACATCGACATCACCGAATCCTTCCCGAAAAACATGTATCAGAAGCTGCTGAAAGACATTCCGGGGCAGGTGTACACGCCGGATCAACTGGGCACCTATTACTACGCGTTCAACACCCAGCGCGCGCCAACCAACGACGTGCGGGTGCGCCAGGCTTTGTCCTACGCCATCGATCGCAAGATTATCGCGGAAAAAGTGCTGGGCACCGGCGAAAAACCGGCCTATCACTTCACGCCGGATGTGACCGCCGGGTTCAAACCGGAAGCGAGCTTGCTGCAACAGCAATCACAGGCGGAGTTGGATGCACAGGCCAAGGCGTTGCTGCAGGCGGCCGGTTACGGCCCGAACAACCCGCTGAAACTGACGCTGCTGTATAACACCTCGGAAAGCCACCAGAAGATCGCCATCGCCGTGGCCTCGATGTGGAAGAAAAAGCTCGGTATTGACGTCAAGCTGCAGAATCAGGAGTGGAAAACCTATATCGACAGCCGCAACACCGGCAATTTTGATGTGATCCGCGCCTCCTGGGTGGGTGACTATAACGAGGCGTCGACCTTCCTGTCGCTGCTGACCTCCACCCACAGCGGCAACATCGCCAAGTTCAAGAACGCGGACTACGACAAGCTGCTGGCGCAGGCGGGGCGGGAAACCAATCCGGCGGCGGTGACCGCCGATTACAACAAAATGGAACAGATCATTGCCGATCAGGCGCCGATCGCGCCGATTTACCAATACACCAACGGCCGCCTGATCAAACCGTGGGTAAAAGGCTACCCGATCACTAATCCGGAAGACGTGGCCTATAGTCAAACGATGTATATCATCAAACACTGAGTCGATTTATTGATCGCCCCCGTCTAATGCGGGGGCTTTATTTTCTCGACGCTGCAACAACGAAGGTAATTAATTTTTCCACGCGATAAACCCCGTTTAATAATAAACAGGGTTGCCATCATCACATTATTGTTTCGCTATTTCAGCGAGTGGTTACGCTTATAGACAGTCCCGCATGGCATCCACCACCACACGGCCACTCATGTCGGTTTGGGTGATGCGGTAGCTGGTGGGGTAAGAGCGACGAGTGCTGAAACGATCGTGGACGGAGACCTTGCCAATCTGCAGGCCGGCGGCGTTTTTCACCACGAACTCACTGATCTCTTCCTGGCCCTGGTTTTGCAAATGGATATTGCTGATTTTTTCCAGCGTATCGCTGGCGTTTATTTTTAAATGGTCGCGTAACATAACTACCTCCTCGTAGTGAGAAAAGTATATGCCCCTAAAATTTGCGCTGAAACAGCTTTGTGTTGATTTATTATTATCATTTTGAATTAAAATTGATAGCAATATGTTAAGTCATAATAATAACGCTATTGCCAGCGCTTTATCGGCGATATTGTCCGATTTATCGGCAAGGGTTTATTTCATTGCCGTTATTATTAGTCTGCATTAATGGGGAAAAGCGCCTGCCTGGCCGTCGGGGCGGGAAAGACGCAGGCGACATTGTGCCCGCAGCCGGGAACGATCGTTAACCGATGCGGCTTCTGGGGCGCCAGGTAACGCCGATCGTAGTCGGCGTAGGCCAGGGCGCGCTGCAATCGATAGGGGCCCTGCAGCTGGGCGGCGCAGGATTTGTCGAGTATCCGATAGTAGGCGCCCGGCGCGGTGCCGGTATCATCGGCGGCGGCCAGATAGGTGATATCGGCCGCAGCATAGCGCCGGCGAGCCGCGTCTGCGGCGCGCTGCAGGTGAGCGGGAAGCGTTTCCAGACCGAATTTCCAGCGATTGGCCTGCGGACAGCGGCCGGCGTCCAGCGTTTGCCAGCGGAAGCGGCAGGTTTTCTCACTGCCGCAGCTTCCCCAGCTTGTGGGCAGAGGGCGCAGACGATCAAAATAGAGCCAGCTGCCGGGATCGGCCACCACATAGCGCAGACGCACTCCGCTTGGCGGTTGAGCAAAGCCGACATAATGTTGCACGAACTGGGCGCCGGCGGAAAAACCGGCCACGGTTATCGACTGCAGCGACGGCCAACGCCGTTTCAGATCGGCCAGCAGGTTATCCATGGCGTTGAACGAGCCGGTTTTCCCGCTATTATCCAAATCGCCTGCGATCCACGAGCCGCAGCGCCAGAGAGCGTCACCGTCTTGCGGCCGGGGTAGACCGGCGGAATGGCAGTGGACGGCGAGTTTTACCGGCACCTGGAACAGCGGGGCGACCAGCAAGCTGTTGCCTCCCGCTCCCTGCGCGGCATCGATCGCCGCTTGCAACGTCTTGGCGGCGTCGCGTGGATGCCCGTGCATCACCACCAGCGCGGTACGCGGCTGGGGGCGGTGCTCATGGGCGACATAGTAAGAAAAATCGCCCGCCGCCGTCGCTACGCGAAACGGAACGGCGATGCGCTCCAGCGTCGGCTGCGCATAGGCCGTTTGCCCGGCGAACAGCAGCGTCGCTATCGCGCGGCGAAACAAGCGGCGCATCCCCATCAGATACGGCACAGAACATCGCGCATTTGTCTTAGGAGTTCCCGACATCGTTGTTCCTCACGCGCCTGTTGATAGTAACGATAAAAGGCGCTTTCCGAGCTGAGATTGCCCGCCAGCATCAACTGTCTGAAAATCATGAATACCAGGCTAAGCATAATGATAGTAAACAATAAGCCGAGGAACAGCAGTTGCCAGCCGTCGCCGATGCGCGCATCGGGCAGATAGGTGATCGACGTGGTGGTGATTTCTACCCCACGCAGCCCCCATTGCGCCAGTGCCAGCAATAGCACCAGCAGCATGACGAACAGCAGGTACAGCAAGAAATAACGGCCGGAAAGCAAAAAACGTTTGAACTTGCTATCGGCGTTTGGCCGCAAAACGAAGCCTGCGGACGTGGCGCGCAGGATTTGCTGGCGGCCACCGGTGAAGCGATAACGTTCCAGCGCGGTCACGCTGTCCGGCAGCGCCAGCAGTAGCCGCAATGCCGTCAGCCTGATGGTTTTATTTCCCATATAGTCTCGAAACTGCAGCAGGCAAATGGGGGCGGCGTGGGGTTTCTCGACAGACTCGAGCAGTTTGAGCAGCTTATCGTGTTTTTCCCGCCGAATGCGAAAAGGGGTTTTGACCACGGCGATAAACAGCGTAATGACGGTCGGTAAGACGACTTTCAAGATATCTGCGGTGCTGATTGGTAACATGCGAGTCTCCTCTCGGGCTGTCTGGCGTTCCTTGCGGCAGAAGTATAGAACACGTTTATGGGACAACGAGAAAACTGGCGTTACAGCTTGGCCTTTGATCTCCAAGACGTTAACGCTAGACTCAGCAACATAAGCAAGACTGAGGGGATAAATGAATGGATGTGATTGAGGGGAGCGAGCTGCAGGTCGCCGATGCGGTTTACGCCTACCAGCTCGACGGCAAGGGGGGCGTCACGCCGATCGAACAGGATGACAAGATCACCTGCGACGTGCCGTGCTGGCTGCATCTTGATTACGCGCACCCGGCCAGCGCTGAATGGCTGAGTACCACGCCGCTGCTGCCGGACTCGGTGCGCGAAGCACTCTCCGGCGAAAGCTCACGGCCGCGCGTCAGCCGCCAGGGCGAAGGCACCATGATCACCCTGCGCAGCATCAACTTTAACGCTAATTCCCGGCCGGATCAGCTGGTTACCATCCGCGTATATATCACCGACAAGCTGATTATCTCCACCCGGCACCGCAAGGTGTATTCCATCGATCAGGTGGTGAACGATTTGCAAAGCGGCGCTGGGCCGACCAACAGCGGCAGCTGGCTGGTGGAAATTTCCGATGCGTTGACCGATCACACCAGCGAATTTATCGAGGATCTGCACGACAAGATTATCGATCTGGAGGACGCCTTGCTGGAGCAGCAGGTGCCGGAGCGCGGCCAGCTGGCGCTGATCCGTAAACAGCTGATCGTGCTGCGCCGTTACATGGCGCCGCAGCGCGACGTCTTCGCGCGGCTGGCCAGCGACCGCCTGCCGTGGATGAGCGACGACGATCGCCGCCGCATGCAGGATATCGCCGATCGCCTGGGACGGGGATTGGACGATCTGGACGGCAGCATTGCACGCACCGCCATCTTGTCCGACGAAATCACCACGGTGATGGCCGACGCGATGAACCGCCGCACTTACACCATGTCATTGTTGGCGATGGTATTTCTGCCCACCACTTTCCTGACCGGGCTGTTCGGGGTCAACCTTGGCGGTATTCCGGGCGGCGGTAATCCTTTCGGTTTCGCGGCATTTTGCCTGATGCTGGTCGGATTGGTGCTTGGCGTCGCCTGGTGGTTGAAGCGCAGCCGCTGGCTGTAGGCAAAAATGACGAAAACCCGGTTAACATTGAGCAATATCAACATTTAGCCGGGGGAAATGGGGCATGATCTCTCTCGCAGGTGAATGCAACGTCAAGCGATGGGCGTTGCGCTCCATAATTGTCTTACTTTCTTATTTTTGAATTACTGCATAGCACATTTGATTCGTACAATGCCGGTTTAATCACCGGCATTTTTTTATTCGGCTTCCTTTCTTCTTCAGGCCGCGCTTTCATCCCAGAAGCTGGCTTCAATCTTGTGCCCATCCAAATCCCGAACAAAGCAGCCGTAGTAAGCCTCGCCGTAATGCGGCCGCGAACCGGGCGCGCCTTCATCGACGGCGCCGGCCAGCAGCGCCTGGCGATGGAATTCATCCACCTGTTGCTTGCTGGTGGCGAAAAAACCGACGTGCGTGCCGTTGCCGGGTGAGGCCGGCCGGCCGTCGATCGGCACCTGTAGCCAAAACTCCGGGTAGTCGCGGCCGTAACCAATGGCGCCGGGATGCTCCAGCACCCGTCGGCAACCCAAAGCGGCCAGCGCACGATCGTAAAAGGCGGCGGCGGCCTCGAAATCGTTGGAGCCCAGCGAGACGTGGGACAGGCAGGGGGTGATATTCATTGCGCGATCTCCATATGACTGTATAAATAAACAGTATAGGGTAAAAACGGCACTGCCCAGCAAATTTTGCGCAAACTGTGAACAGGATCGAGATCGTCGGGAAAGGGAAATGTCGCCGCTCGCAGGATGGCAAGCGGCGAGGGGGCTTATTTGATTTCCAGCACGTTCAAACGCTCTGGCGCAGGCGCTGCGTCGTCCGAGTCTTCCGGCTGCCAGCCGACCGGCTGCATCGGGATGTCTTCGCGATCGAAGGCCAAATCGCCGCCGTCCACCACGGCGCTGCCGTGGTGAATGCCTTTGAAATCGAACAGGTTGATATCGCTCAGGTGCGAAGGCACCACGTTCTGCATGGCGCTGAACATGGTTTCCAACCGGCCTGGGTAACGCTTGTCCCAGTCGCGCAGCATGTCGCCGATCACCTGGCGCTGCAAATTAGGCTGCGAGCCGCACAGGTTGCATGGAATGATCGGGAACGCTTTGGCAATCGAGAAACGCTCGATGTCTTTCTCGCGGCAATAGGCCAGCGGGCGGATGACCACGTGTTTGCCGTCGTCGCTCATCAGCTTGGGCGGCATGCCTTTCATCTTGCCGCCGTAGAACATGTTGAGGAACAGCGTCTGCAGAATGTCGTCGCGGTGGTGGCCCAGTGCGATCTTGGTGGCGCCCAGTTCGGTGGCGGTGCGGTACAGAATGCCGCGGCGCAGGCGCGAACACAGTGAACAAGTGGTTTTCCCTTCCGGGATCTTGTCTTTAACGATGCTGTAGGTGTTTTCTTCGACGATCTTGTATTCCACCCCCAGGCTTTCCAGATAGGCGGGCAGAATATGCTCCGGGAAGCCGGGCTGTTTCTGATCGAGGTTCACCGCCACCAGCGAGAAGTTGACCGGCGCGCTTTGCTGCAGATTGCGCAGGATCTCCAGCATGGTGTAGCTGTCTTTGCCGCCGGACAGACAGACCATGATGCGGTCGCCTTCTTCAATCATATTGAAATCGGCGATCGCTTCGCCCACGTTGCGGCGCAGGCGCTTTTGCAATTTGTTCAGGTTGTACTGCTCTTTTTGGCTAACGGATTGCTTTTCTGACATTTAAATCGTGCTCATTCTCAATGGGGGGCACTAGGGGCATGGGGTTGTAGACCGCGAGTTTACCATTCAACCGGCCAATTTTGATCATTATTCATCATCCTGCTTCCATGCGCCCGACGCGAGGCCTGTATGGTACGGATTGCGCGCCGGAATGCCAGCAGGTTTTGTTGCTGCGATTTACGCCGGCGGTAGTAAAAGAACAGGGCGCGAATCGCTCGCGCCCTGACAGGGGTTACTCAGCGGCGGACTTTTCCGCCTTGCCGGCCAGCAGGCTGAGGAAATCGTATTTCTCCTTCAGCTCTTTCTCGGCGGCCTGATACAGCGCGCTGGCCACCTCCGGCTGCTGCGCGTTTAGGCGACGGAAACGCTGCTCGTTCAGCAACGTTTCAGCCAGGCTGCTGTTCGGCGGCCGCGAATCCAGCGCCAATGCGGCCTTGCCATCGGCGCTGCGGCGCGGATCGAAGCGGTACAGCGGCCAGAAGCCGGTGGCGGTCAGCTGTTTCATCTGATCGTGGCTGAGCGCCAGATCGTAGCCGTGCTCTTCGCACGGGCTGTAGGCGATGATCAGCGACGGCCCCGGATAGGCCTCGGCTTCCTGAATCGCTTTCACCGTCTGGTTAAGCTGCGCCCCCAGCGAGATCTGCGCGACGTAGACATGGCCGTACATCATCATGCTGACGCCCAGATCCTTGCGCGCCTTGCGCTTGCCGTGCTCGCCGAACTTGGTCACCGCGCCCAGCGGCGTGGCTTTCGACTGCTGGCCGCCGGTGTTGGAGTAGCACTGAGTGTCGAGCACCAGCACGTTGACGTTCTCCGTCAGGCTGAGCACGTGATCCAAACCGCCGAAGCCGATGTCGTAGGCCCAACCGTCCCCGCCGATCAGCCAGATGGATTTATCCACCAGGTAATCGGCATCGGCCGCCAGCTGGCGTGCGTCTTCACCTTCGAAACTCGCCAACAGCGTGCGCAGTTCGGCGATTTGCTTCCGGCGCGGCTCCGGCGCCACGTCGTCCATCTGCAAGGCATTGACCAACTGCTCCGGCAGCTGCGGCGCCAGCGAGTTCAGCAGGCGCAGCACCCGTGCGCGATGTTGATCGACCGTCAGACGGAAGCCCAGGCCGAATTCGGCGTTGTCTTCGAACAGCGAGTTGGCCCACGCCGGCCCGCGCCCTTCGGCATTGGTGGTGTAAGGCGTGGTCGGCAGATTGCCGCCGTAGATCGAGGAACAGCCGGTGGCGTTGGCGATCAGCAAACGGTCGCCATAGAGCTGGGTCAGCAGCTTGATGTACGGCGTTTCGCCGCAGCCGGAGCAGGCGCCGGAGTATTCGAACAGCGGCGTGATCAGCTGCGAGGTGCGAATGTCGATGCGCTCCAGCTGCGCCGGATCGATTTCCGGCAGCTGCAGGAAGAAGTCGTAGTTGTCTTTTTCCGCCGTCAGATTATCGAGGCGCGACGCCATGTTGATGGCTTTGATCTCCGGGTTCTGGCGATCTTTCGCCGGGCAGACCTCGACGCACAGGTTACAGCCGGTGCAATCTTCCGGCGCCACTTGCAGTACGTATTTCTGGCCGCGCATATCGCGCGCTTTGACATCCAGAGACTGCAGAGAGGCGGGGGCGTGTTCCATCTCCGCCGGCTGAACCACTTTGGCGCGAATGGCGGAGTGCGGGCAGGCGGCGACGCAGTGGTTGCACTGGGTGCACAGGTCGGGCTGCCAGATCGGGATCGCTTCGGCGATGTTGCGCTTTTCCCACTGGGTGGTGCCCACCGGCCAGGTGCCGTCCGGCGGGAAGGCGGAAACCGGCAGCGCATCGCCCAGCCCGGCCAGCATCGCGGCGGTAACGGTTTTGACGAAGTCCGGCGCGGCGTCCGAGACCACCGGCGGGCGCATCGGGCTGCTGTCGTCGACCGGCTGCAGCGGAATTTCAATCAGTGCACCGCGGGTGGCGCCCAGCGCCTGCCAGTTGCGCTCGACGATCTCTTGGCCCTTGCTGCTGTAGCTGCGGGCGATGGCGTCCTGCAGCTGTTGCAGCGCCACGTCGCTCGGCAGGATCTGCGTCAGGTGGAAGAACGCCATCTGCATCACGGTGTTGATGCGCGCGCCGAGCCGGCATTCGCGCGCCAGCTTGGCGGCGTTGATGATATAGAAACGCGCCTGGCGTTGGTACAACAACGCCTGAACCTCCTGCGGCAGGCGCGACCAGACCTCATCGGCGCCGTAAGGGGTATTGAGCAGGAAGGTGCCGCCGGGCTTCAGGCGTTCAACCATCTGGTACTTATCGATAAACTGCAGCTGGTGGCAGCCGACGAAATCCGCCTGGCTGACCAGATAGGCCGAATTGATCGGCTGCTCGCTGACGCGCAGATGCGACACCGTCAGGCCGCCGGCCTTTTTGGAGTCGTAGACGAAATAGCCCTGCGCATACAGCGGCGTGGCGTTGCCGATGATTTTGATGTTGTTCTTGGTGGCCGAGACCGAACCGTCGCTGCCCAAACCGTAGAACAGCGCTTCCAGCGAGGCGCGCTGCGGCAGGACTTCGTCGCTCAGCGGCAGTGAAAGCCCGGTGACATCATCGAAGATGCCGACGGTAAAGCGCGGGCGCGGCTGCGGCTGGGCCAGCTCACGGAACACCGCCAGCGCACAGTCCGGGCCGAACTCTTTCGACGACAGGCCGTAACGGCCGCCGATCACCCGCGGCAGCGTGGCGCGCTCGCCTCGGCTGTAGGCTTCCGCCAGCGCGGTCATCACGTCCAGATACAGCGGCTCGGCCAGCGCGCCCGGTTCTTTGGTGCGATCGAGCACCGCGACGCTGCGCACGCTGTCCGGCAGCGCGCCGAGCAGATGCTGGGCGGAGAACGGCCGGAACAGCCGCACCTTCAGCACGCCGACTTTCTCGCCGCGGGTCAGCAGGGTGTCGATCACTTCTTCGCAGGTGCCGGCGGCGGAGCCCATCACCACCACCACGCGTTCGGCCTGCGGGTGGCCGTAATAGTCGAACGGCCGGTAGTGGCGGCCGGTGAGGGCGGCGAAGGCTTCCATGGCGTCGATCACGTGTTGGCCGGTGGCGTCATACCACGGGTTGGTGGCTTCGCGCGACTGGAAATAGGTGTCCGGGTTGGCGGAAGTGCCGCGCACCACCGGATGATCCGGCGACAGCGCCCGGCTGCGGTGGGCGTCGATCGCCGCCTGCGGCAGCATTTGCCGCAGCGTATCGTCGCTGAGAGGCACAATCTTGTTGATCTCGTGCGAGGTGCGGAAACCGTCGAAGAAATGGATAAACGGCACGCGCGCGTTGAGGGTGGCGGTCTGTGAGATCAGCGCGAAGTCCTGCGCCTCCTGCACGCTGCCGGCGCACAGCATGGCGCAGCCGGTTTGGCGCACCGCCATCACGTCCGAATGGTCGCCGAAGATGGACAGCGCATGCGTGGCCACGGTGCGCGCGGCGACGTGCAGCACGAACGGCGTCAGCTCGCCGGCCAGTTTGTACAGCGTGGGGATCATCAGCAGCAGACCCTGCGATGAAGTGAACGAGGTCGACAGCGCGCCGGTTTGCAAGGCGCCGTGCACGGTGGCGATCGCGCCGCCTTCCGACTGCATTTCCACCACCCGGGGGATATCGCCCCAGATGTTTTGCCGGCCATCGCCGGACCAGGCGTCCGCCTGCTCCGCCATGGTGGAGCTTGGCGTGATAGGGTAGATGGCAATCACTTCGTTGGTGCGATAGGCCACGGAAGCGACTGCATTATTACCATCTGTAGTTATCATCGGCGTTACCTTTTCATTGCTCACAAAGCCGCGAAAGCGCACTTTCGCAGTAATGGAAAAAAGTCTAACAGAGGGGGCGAACGTGGCTTTATCGTGTTTGTGTGGCGGGTGATAAATCGTCAAAGGCGTATTTCCTCGCCGATTAGGGGCCGGGGCAATAAATTGTTTTCACCGTTTAAAGACAATTTATTTCCGGCGCGTCATAATTGCGCATCGGCAAATTGACAGAAGAAAACCATGAGCGCATTTATGTATTTGACGATGGCGATAGTCGCGGAAGTGATCGCCACCACCATGTTGAAAGCCTCTGAGGGCTTTACCCGCCTGTGGCCGTCGCTGCTGGTGGTGCTGGGCTACGGCGTGGCGTTTTGGGGGCTGTCGATGGTGGTCAAAAGCATGCCGCTGGGCATCGTGTATGCGATTTGGTCGGGCATGGGCATCGTGCTGGTGTCGGTCGCCGCAGTGTTCGTTTATCAGCAAAAATTGGATTGGCCGGCGATCGTCGGCATGGGATTAATTATTGCCGGCGTGCTGGTGATTAATTTACTGTCGAAAGCCTCGGTGCACTGAGTGTTATTTTAATGTAAAAAAAGGCCGGCGTGACAGCAAGTCGCGCCGGTTGAAGAATTCAGTCATCATTCACTGAAAATAGTGGAATGCTAATTACTTAGCGCCGCCAGCATAGACGCAAATATCGTTCTCTCCGGTAGCAAAAAATGCGCCGCCGCAATGAAAGCACGCGAAGATAATTAATACCAATGTCGCGGGAAAAACTTCCTCGATGGCAGCGGTGACGTTATCACTTTTTGCGTGCAGCCAGCGCCTGGCAGCGAGTGGCGCCGTCACGGAAATATTCTGCAAACAAAATAAATGTCCGGCCGGCGCAAAAAAACGACAAATAATGGCTGGAATATATTTTCATTATTTATATATCGAGCTAGATTAAACAAGTTTGCATCAAAGATAGCGAAACGTGTCCGCCAAGTGACGCGCGTTATCAGCAATGGCGATTTTACACAGCGCAGTTCCGGGTTCAGGAGTGGGATAATGACGACATCAAAATGGCTGCTTGCCAGCGCCGTGCTGCTTTTAGCCGCCTGCAGCAGCAATAACGAAGAGCCAGTACAGCAGGGCAACAGTGCCAGAATCAATACGTTGCAGACCAGCACCGGTTGCGCGGCGGTCGGTGGCGTTACCACCATCGCGCACAATTTGAACGGTGAAGCGCAGCGCATGTGCCAGATGCCGAACGGCAAGCAGTGCGAAGAGCGCACGCTGGCCCTGGGCAGCTGCGCCGGGTAAGCCCCGGCGCCTGGCCTGCAGGATCAATACACCCAATCGCGCAGGGTATAAATAAGCGTGTGGCCGCTGCCGGTGAGCGTCAGCTGCTGTGCGTTTAGCGTCACTTCGGCGCCGTTTTCCAGCACGGTGCCGATCACCCGATCCCAGCGGTTGCGCTGCTCATCAGGGCACAGCTTGTGCGTCGTGGCCAGCGATTTCACCGTCAGCACGCCGTCGCGTAATTGCCCCTGACCGAAAAAGCGGTTGCACATCGTGCCGGAGACATGCAGGTTCTCGCCGAACTCCAGATTGAGCAGGCCGCCGCCCGCCGGTGATTCTGCCGTGTCGCCATCCACGCTTTGCAACACGAAGTTGTGATGCAGCAGATCGCCTGGCGTGACGGCCGTGTGTGGTTTCATGCTGCACCCCGCTAAGGCCAGCGCCGCAAGGGCGGCCACCGTGGTTTTTCTCATCGCGTTCTCTCAAATAAACAGGGCGCCGCAAGGGCGCCCCGAGGTTACGCTCAGGCGTTCAACTGGTTCGGGCAGGCTTCGCCGCGATCCAACTGGCTGATGTTCTGCAGCGTGGTTTGGGAAATGCTGGTCAACGCCTCTTCGGTCAGGAAAGCCTGATGGCCGGTGAACAGCACGTTGTGGCAGGCCGACAGGCGGCGGAACACGTCATCCTGAATCACGTCGTTAGACTTGTCCTCAAAGAACAGATCGCGTTCGTTCTCGTAGACGTCCATCCCGAGGGCGCCGATTTTTTGCTGCTTCAGCGCATCGATGGCGGCGGTGGAGTCGATGAGCGCGCCACGGCTGGTGTTGATCACCATTACGCCGTTTTTCATCATCGCGAAGGCGTCGGCATTCAGCAAATGGTGGTTCTCCGGCGTCAGCGGGCAGTGCAGGGTGATCACGTCGGATTGCGCGTACAGCGTCTTCAGATCGACATACTCCGCGCCCAGTTCCAGCGCCTGTTCGCTCGGGAACGGATCGTAGGCCAGCAGCTTCATGCCGAAGCCTTTCAGAATGCGCATTGTCGCCACGCCGATTTTACCAGTGCCGATCACGCCGGCGGTGCGATTGTGCATGTTAAAACCGATCAGCCCTTCCAGCGAGAAGTTGGCGTCACGGGTACGCTGATAAGCGCGGTGAATACGGCGGTTCAGGCACATCATCATGCCTACCGCGTGTTCCGCCACGGCCTCCGGCGAGTAGGCCGGCACGCGCACCACCTTGATGCCCAGTTCTTTGGCGGCGTCCAGATCGACGTTATTAAAACCGGCGCAGCGCAGGGCGAGAATTTCGACGCCCAGCGCCGCCAGTTCTTCGAGCACTTCACGGCTGCCGTCGTCGTTGACGAAGATACACACCGCCTTGCAACCGGCGGCCGTTTTGGCGGTTTTTTTACTGAGTAAAAAGTCGAAGAATTCCAGCTCATAGCCAAACTGCTGGTTCACCAGTTCGAGGTATTTACGGTCATACTGTTTGGTACTGTATATCGCCAATTTCATCGTGGTTTCTCCACCGTGATTTTGTGATCAATTTAACAGATTTTAGTAAATTCGACAATTGGTTAGCGGTTTGTCCTGCACGGGGTTTGTCCGATGAAACAGGGGGATGAAACCGGCCCGCATTGGGCCGGTTCACGCGATGTTAGCGAGCGATTTCCGTGTAATGGTGCTCATCGTAATCATGGGTCAAATACCCGTTGACGGCATCGTTAAAGGCGATCCAATGCGGCGTTTTCTGGTGTGCCGAAAGCGCCGCCTTATCGTCCCAGTTTTCGATCAGCGCATAGCTGTTTTCATCGTTCTGGCATTGCCAAAGCTGGTAAAAAGAGCAGCCGGTTTCTTTATTGGATTCCTGCACCATAGTGTTGAGCAGACTGAGAAAAGCTGGGCGTTTGGCCGGGTTGACCTGAAAAAAGACGTTGAGCGTGATCATGGTTTATTTCCTCTGTCGATAATGAAACTGGAATTTCCAGGAGGCAGCAATGTGCTGACTGCGAGCATTCTATGGGCTTGATGGTTGATTAAAAGTGAAATAAAGTTCGGTTATCATTCATTTTTGGTGAAGATTTGTGGTGTTGAAACGTGCTCAGTTGGTCACCTTTTGCATGGTGGTTGAGTCGGAGAGTCTCACGGCTGCGGCGGAGCGGCTGTTTTGCGTGCCCTCTAACGTGACCAAGAAATTAAAAGAGTTGGAAACGGCGTGTGGCGTTACGCTATTTGAGCGTGAGCGCAATCGGCTGTCGCTCACACCGGAAGGCCGGGCGCTTTACCATAAGGCCAAGCGCTTTTTGGCTATCGAAGAGCGGGCGCGAGCGCAGCTTGAACAGGATCCGGTACAGGGTGAATTGAAGCTTGGCGCGCTGGATATCGCCTTGAGTCATCATCTGCCGCAAAAGTTGGCGCATTACCGTGCGCAGAACCGCCGCGTTCAGTTGAGTGTGGTGCAAGGCTATTCGCTGGATCTGGAGTTTCAATTGCAAAAAGGGACTCTGGACGTGGTGTTTTCAGATGGGCCGATAGAACATCCGCAGCTGCAGAGCCGGCGTGCTTTTCAGGAGCGTTTGGTCTTCATTGGCGGGGCGTATCAGCCAGCGTTGCTGGCAAAAAGCGATCTCTATGTTTATTCGCGTCAATGCCACTATCGCCATCTGGTGGACGCCTGGCTGCAAAAGCAGCAAATCATCCCCGCCGCGCTGCTGGAGGTGGAATGCTACGACGTGATATTCGCCTGCGTAACAGCGGGGTTGGGGTATGCGTTTGTCCCTGAAAGCCTCGCGCGACAGCGGGAGGTGGCGTATATCGAGTGCGGGAATGAAATGCGCAGCGATATTTATGCTATCTGGCGTAAAGCGAGCGACAGCCGCATAGTACAGGCTTTTATTGAGGCCGTGATTTGAAATTAACGGCAAAAAAATCCCCACGGGGGTGTGGGGAATGGCTTCTCTAGTACACAGTTAGCTAGCAGCTAAACTTTTATTAGAATGGTTGCAAGACTATTAATCATCAACGGTAACAACAATAACAAAAGTCTGAAAACTGTCCTGTTAATGTGATGTAGTTGTAACGAAAATCTACAACTCCGCACACGTTTGCGCCAAAAAGGTGCAAATCGCTTCTGCGAGCCTGCTCGGCTTCACCCTATGTCAAATTCGTGCCATCATTATTGTCAATTCAGGCATAGACTTAACCAATGCCTAACTCAGGAACGAAGCAATCATTTAATGACCAGGCGATTGAAAGTATTCATAGGGACGGTGGCGGGCTGCGCAATCCTGGTGCTGGCGTTGTGGCAAACCTTGCCGCGCTGGCTGCCGGGGGTGTTATCGCATTGGTTGCCGGCGGGGAGCCGCCTGGAATTGCAGGGCAAATTGCACTGGCGCCAGGGCGGGCTGGCGTTGGCGGGGGCGCGTTTCACTGCGCAAGATTGCCTGTTGGCCAACGTCGGGCCGACGCGGCTGGTTTACCGTCAGGGCCGCTGGCAGCTGTCGAGCCATAAGGTCAGCGTCGATAGCGCCTGTTTGTCAAAACTGCCGAGCGGCGACGCCAACAGCGCGCCGCTGGCGCTCGATCAGCTGCAGCAACAGCTGCCGCCGCTGGATCTCACCATTAATGACTTGACGCTCATTCCCTGGCAGCGCTATGCCGGCAAGCTGCAGCTTTCCTCCGGCCCCGACGGGCAACGTCTGCATTATCGGGGGCCGAATCTCAGCGCCGAGGCGCAGCTGGATGAAAAACAGCAGCTGACGTTGCAGAGCCTGACCGTGGTTCCGCCCAACAGCGCACAACCGCTGCACCTCGCCGGCAAGATAACCATTCCGTTGGATCTGGCTAGCCTGCCGACGCAGGGCGCGTTGCAGGGGGAAATGCAGACCGCCTATCTGGAAAAACCGGTATTGCTGGACATGCGCTGGCAACAGCAGCAGGGCGTGTTGACGGTAAGCGAAAAAGGTGACGATCGCCCGCTGGCGGTGTTGCCGTGGGAAGTCGCGCCGCAGCGGGTCAGCATCAAGCAGGGCGAGTGGCGTTGGCCGTACAGCGAGCAGCCGTTGAACGGCGGGCTCAGCATCGCGCTGCACGATTGGAGCAAAGGACTGGATGAAACGGAGATCAGCGCGCGGCTGAACGTCATCACCGCGGGTCACAACGGCAAGGGCAATGCGGTGCTCACCCTCGGGCCGGGCAAGGTGGGGTTGACCGACAGCGATCTGCGCTTCCAACTGACCGGCCAGGCCAATCTGGCCGACTTTTCCACTACCGCGTCGATCCCGGGCGTGATCGGCGGCAGCATTCTCAACCCGACGCTGGTGCTGCAGCCGGGTTCGCTGCTGCGCCTGTGGGGCAAGGTGACGCCGGAAATGACGCTGGAAGAGGCGCGTTTGCCGCTGGCGGGCGTGAAGGTGACCGCCGCCGGTATCACCGGCCGCCTGCAGGCGATTTTGAGCGCCAGCGACAGTTACTGGGGCCGCTTCAAGCTGCATCTGGACGGCCAGGCGCAGGATTTCTGGCCGGACAAGGGCAACTGGCAATGGCGTTACTGGGGCAATGGCCGCTTGCCGCCGCTGCAGGCCGCCTGGGACGTCGCCGGCAGCGGCCGTTGGCGCGACAGTGAGTTGGTGCTCGACAAACTTTCCACCGGCTTCGATAAGTTGAAGTACGGTCTGGTGACGGTCGCCGCGCCGCGCCTGAGCCTCAATCAGCCGCTGCGCTGGCGGCGTGATGAACAAAGTCCGCAGTTCAACGGCGAGTTGCAGCTGGCGGCGGATAAGGTCAGCTTCAGCGACGGCGGCTATCTGCCGGCGCCGGTGCTGGCGCTGCAGGTAAACGGCCGTTCGCCGGACAGTTTCCAACTGCAGGGCAAACTGCAGGCGCAACAGATTGGGCCGATCGCGCTGCGCGGCCGTTGGGACGGCGAACGTCTGCGCGGCGAAGCCTGGTGGCCGAAACAGTCGCTGAAGGTGTTCCAACCGCTGCTGGCGCCGGATCTCAATCTCACGCTGCGCGACGGCGAGTTTTACGCGCAGTCGGCGTTTTCCGCCGCGCGCGAACAGGGGTTCGAGGCCGGTGGCCACTGGGTGGTGAAAAACGGCGGCATGTGGCTGAAGGACGGCGAGATGAGCGGCCTGGATTTTATCCTGTCGTACCGGTTCAAGCAGCATCACTGGCAATTGGGGGCCAAACAGCCGGTGTCGCTGCGCATCAAGTCTTTCACCAACCTGTTCGAGATGCAGAACATTTCCGCCGATTTGCAGGGCACCTATCCTTATAGCGAAGGGCAGCCGCTGACGTTGAGCAACGTCGGCGTGGACATGCTCAACGGGCATATCAGCCTGTCGGCACTGCGGTTGCCGCAGCATGACGCCGCAGTGCTGAAGCTGGACAAGGTCGATCTCAGCGCGCTGTTTACCGCCCTGAAACCGAAGCAGTTCGCCATGTCCGGCCGCGTCGACGGCGAGTTGCCGCTGTTCCTGAATCACCCGAAATGGCTGGTGCAAAACGGCTGGATCGCCAACGCCGGCACATTGACGCTGCGCCTGGACAAAGACATGGCCGACGCCATCGGCAGCAACAACCTGGCGACCGGCGCGGCGATCGACTGGCTGCGCTACATGGAAATCAACCGTTCGCACGCCCGGGTCGATCTCGACAACCTGGGCGAGCTGACGCTGAGCGCGCGCATCGACGGCATCAACCCGCAGAAAAGCGCCAAGCGCGAGGTGATCCTGAACTATCGCCATCAGGAAAACGTGTTTCAGCTGTGGCGCAGTTTGCGCTTCGGCGACAATTTACAGGAGTGGCTGGAGCAGGCCCTCTCACAACCTGGGGAGCAACAATGAAAATCATGAGTGTGTCGGCGCTGGCAGCGGTGCTGTGCGTTTCGCTGCTGAGCGGCTGCGTGCCGCGCATCGAGGTGGCGACGCCGAAGGATCCGATCACCATCAATATGAACGTCAAGATCGAGCATGAAATTCATATCAAGGTGGATAAGGACGTCGAAAACCTGCTGAAAACCCAAAGCGGTCTGTTCTAGGAGCCGACATGAAAAAACGTTATTTGTGGCTGGCCGGCGCCGCCTGGCTGTTCAGCGGCCTGGCGATGGCGTTGACGCTGGATGAGGCGAAGCAGCAAGGTCGGGTGGGGGAAACCCTGAGCGGTTATATCGCGCCGGTGAAGCAGGACGCGGAAACCCTGGCGCTGGTGAAACGCATCAACGCCGGCCGCGCCGAGAAGTATCAGGAAGTGGCGGACGGCAACCATATCGCCGTCGACGAAGTGGCGCGCATGGCCGGGCAAAAGCTGGTGACGCGCGCGCAAAGCGGCGAGTATGTGCGCGGCATCAACGGGCAGTGGCTGAAGAAATAAAAAAAAGCGCGCCGTCTGGCGCGCCAAAAGATACGGATAGATGATTATTATGAGGGTAGTGCAGGTTTGACAGGACTTGCCTCTTGTCCGGCAGGGGCACGGCGCCCCTGCGCAGGGTCTTAGGCAGCAACCACCTGAGACAGGGCCGCCTTGGCGTCTTCCTGTGCTTTGGTCGCCACTTCCGGGCCATAGGCGATGCCTTCCGCGAAGACGAACTCCACGTCGGTGATGCCGATGAAGCCCAGGAACAGACGCAGGTAAGGTTCTACCAGGTCGGTCGGGGTGCCTTTATGGATGCCGCCGCGGCTGGTCAGGATCACGGCGCGTTTGTTTTTCACCAGGCCTTCCGGACCGTTTTCGGTGTAACGGAAGGTCACGCCGGCGCGGGCAACCAGGTCGAAATAGTTTTTCAGCTGGGTCGGGATGTTGAAGTTGTACATCGGTGCGGCAATCACGATGACGTCATTGGCCTGCAGCTCGGCGATCAGCTCGTCCGACAGCGCCAGCGCTTCTTGTTGACGCGGGGTCAACGGAGCATCGGAAGGACGCAGCGCGCCGACCAGTTCGCCGTCCAGCACCGGGATTGGCTGTGCGGCCAGATCGCGCACGGTGATGGTGTCGCCGCCATGGGCGTTGCTCCATTGCTCTACGAAGAAATCGGCCAGTTGGTTAGACTGAGAGTAGGTCGCCAGGATGCTTGATTTCAGAACCAATACGTTGCTCATCGATAATTCCTTACGTTGTGACAGTGACATCAGGACTCAGCGTCCCTTGCATGAAGTACATGCTATTCACATTCCACACACAGTGATAGCGCAATATTTCGAGATCTTCGTTCGATTTTATTGAATAACATGCCGAGGCTTTACTCGCGAAAGTAGGGAGGAAAAGCCGTTTGTGATAGGCTGTGCGGCTAAAGCAAAAAAATCGCTAAAAAAACATTAAACCGTGGCCAAGCCTGGTCTTGGCCACGATGAAACAAGGAACACCGAACGTGAAATCTCCGCTCGAGGCACTGCCGGCCCAACTGGGCGAGCTGATGCTCCGCGATCAACAACGCCTGCGTCGTCGCCTGCATGGCGCACGAAAAATCAAAAATCCCGATGCCCAGCTGGCGGTCGCCGCCGAAGTGGAAAGCGACATCGCGGCGGCGCGGCAAAAAGTGCAGGCGCGCGCCGCGTCTTGCCCGCGCATTACCTATCCGGAAAGCCTGCCGGTCAGCCAGAAAAAGCAGGACATTTTAAACGCTGTCCGCGACCACCAGGTGGTGATCGTCGCCGGGGAGACCGGCTCGGGGAAAACCACCCAGTTGCCGAAGATCTGTCTGGAGCTGGGGCGTGGCGTGAAAGGGCTGATCGGCCATACCCAGCCGCGCCGCCTGGCGGCGCGTACCGTCGCCAACCGCATCGCCGACGAGCTGGAAACCCCGCTCGGCGGCAGCGTGGGCTACAAGGTGCGCTTCAACGATCAGGTGGGGGAAAACACCCTGGTCAAGCTGATGACCGACGGTATCTTGCTGGCGGAGATTCAGCAGGATCGCCTGCTGATGCAGTACGACACGCTGATCATCGATGAAGCGCACGAGCGCAGCCTCAACATCGACTTTATTCTCGGCTACCTGCGCGAACTGTTGCCGAAGCGCCCGGATCTCAAGGTGATCATCACCTCGGCGACCATCGATCCGCAGCGCTTCTCGCGCCACTTCAACAATGCGCCGATCATCGAGGTTTCCGGACGCACTTACCCGGTGGAGGTGCGTTACCGTCCGGTGGTCGACGACGGCGACGATACCGATCGCGACCAGCTGCAGGCGATTTTCGATGCGGTGGACGAGCTTGGACGCGAAGGGCCGGGCGACATTCTGATCTTCATGAGCGGCGAGCGCGAGATCCGCGACACCGCCGACGCCCTGAACCGCCTCAATCTGCCGCACACCGAAGTGCTGCCGCTGTATGCGCGCCTGTCGAACAGCGAGCAGAATCGGGTGTTCCAGTCGCACCACGGCCGCCGTATCGTGCTGGCCACCAACGTGGCGGAAACCTCGCTGACGGTGCCGGGCATCAAATACGTCATCGATCCGGGCACCGCGCGCATCAGCCGCTACAGCTTCCGCACCAAGGTGCAGCGCCTGCCGATCGAGCCGGTGTCGCAGGCCTCCGCCAACCAGCGTAAAGGGCGTTGCGGCCGCGTGTCGGAAGGGGTGTGCATTCGTCTGTACTCCGAACAGGATTTCCTGTCGCGGCCGGCGTTTACCGATCCGGAAATTCTGCGCACCAACCTGGCGTCGGTCATTCTGCAGATGACCTCGCTGGGGCTGGGCGACATCGCCGCGTTTCCGTTCGTCGAAGCGCCGGATAAACGCAACATTCAGGATGGCGTGCGCCTGCTGGAAGAGCTAGGGGCGATCGCCACCGCCGACAACGGCCACTATCAGCTGACGCCGCAAGGCCGCCAACTGGCGCAGTTGCCGATCGACCCGCGTCTGGCGCGCATGGTGCTGGAAGCGCAGAAGAGCGGCAGCGTGCGCGAGGTGATGATCATCACCGCCGCGCTGTCGATTCAGGATCCGCGTGAGCGCCCGATGGACAAGCAGCAGGCCTCGGATGAAAAACACCGCCGCTTCGCCGACAAAGACTCGGATTTCCTGGCGTTCGTCAACCTGTGGGATTATCTGCAGGAGCAGCAAAAGGCGAACTCCTCCAGCCAGTTCCGCCGGCTGTGCCGCAACGATTTTCTCAACTACCTGCGGGTACGCGAGTGGCAGGATATCTACACCCAGCTGCGCCAGGTGGTGAAAGAGCTGGGGTTGCCTATCAACAGCACGCCTTCCGACTACCGCAGCGTGCACACCGCGCTGCTGACCGGCCTGTTGTCGCACATCGGCCAGAAGGATGCGGACAAGCAGGAATACACCGGCGCGCGCAACGCCCGCTTCTCGATCTTCCCCGGCTCCGGCCTGTTCAAGAAGCCGCCGAAGTGGACCATGGTGGCCGAACTGGTGGAAACCAGCCGCCTGTGGGGGCGCATCGCCGCGCGCATCGAACCGGAATGGATCGAGCCGCTGGCTCAGCATCTGGTGAAACACAGCTACAGCGAGCCGCACTGGTCGAAGTCGCAGGGGGCGGTGATGGCCAGCGAAAAGGTCACGCTGTTCGGTTTGCCGATCGTCGCGGCGCGCCAGGTCAATTACGGCGCCATCGATCCATTGCTGTGCCGCGAGCTGTTTATCCGCCATGCGCTGGTGGAGGGGGACTGGCAGACGCGCCACGCCTTCTTCCGCGACAACCAAAAGCTGCGCGCCGAAGTGGAAGAGCTGGAGCATAAATCGCGCCGCCGCGATATTCTGGTGGACGACGAAACGCTGTTCGGCTTCTACGATCGCCGGATCCCCAACGACGTGGTGTCCGGCCGTCATTTCGACAGCTGGTGGAAGAACGCGGCCAAACAGCAGCCGGATCTGCTGAACTTCGAAAAAGAGATGCTGATCAAAGACGGCGCCAACAAGATCAGCGCGCTCGACTACCCGAACTTCTGGCATCAGGGCAATCTCAAGCTGCGGCTGAGCTATCAGTTCGAACCGGGCACCGACGCCGACGGCGTGACGGTGCATATTCCGCTGCCGATCCTCAATCAGGTGGAGGAGCAGGGCTTCGAGTGGCAAATCCCCGGCATCCGCCGTGAGCTGGTGATTGCGCTGATCAAGTCGCTGCCGAAACCGGTGCGTCGCAACTTCGTGCCGGCGCCGAACTACGCCGAGGCGTTCCTGGGCCGCGTAACGGCGCTGGAATTGCCGCTGCTGGACGCGCTGGAGCGCGAGCTGCGGCGCATGACTGGTGTGACCGTGTCACGTGATGACTGGCAGTGGGATCAGGTGCCCGATCACCTGAAGATGACTTTCCGCGTGGTGGGAGAGAAAAACCAGACGCTGCGCGAAGGCAAAGACCTGGCCGCGTTGCGCCTGCAGTTGAAAGAGAAGGTGCAGGAGACGCTGTCGGCGGTGGCCGACGACGGGCTGGAGCAGAGCAATCTGCATGTCTGGAGCTTTGGCCAACTGCCGGCGTTTTACGAGCAGAAGCGCGGCGGCTATTCGATGAAGGCGTACCCGGCGCTGGTGGATGAAAAGGACAGCGTGGCGATCCGCCTGTTCGACAGCGAAATCGAGCAGCAACAGGCGATGTGGCAGGGTACGCGCCGCCTGCTGTTGCTGAATATTCCTTCGCCGATCAAATACCTGCATGAAAAGTTGCCGAACAAGGCCAAGCTGGGGCTCTATTTCAACCCGTACGGCAAGGTGCTGGAGCTGATCGACGACTGCATTTCGTGCGGCATCGACAAGCTGATCGCCGAACACGGCGGCCCGGTCTGGCAAGAAGAAGGCTTTGCGCGCCTGCAGGAACAGATCCGCGCCGAGCTGAACGACACGGTCGTCGAGGTGGCCAAGCAGGTTGAACAGATCCTGACGGCGGTCTTCAACATCAACAAACGGCTGAAGGGCCGGGTGGACATGTCGTTGGCGCTGGCGCTGTCGGACATCAAGACCCAGCTCGGTGGGCTGGTCTACCGCGGCTTCGTGACCGGCAACGGGTGGAAACGCCTGCCGGATACGCTGCGTTACCTGCAGGCGATCGAGCGCCGATTGGAAAAATTGGCTATCGATCCGCACCGCGACCGCGCGCAGATGTTGCGGGTGGAGCAGGTGCAGCAGGCGTGGCAGCAGTGGTTGAACAAGCTGCCGCCGAAGCGACAGCAGGAGGAAGAAGTGAAGGCGGTGCGCTGGATGATCGAAGAGCTGCGCGTCAGCCTGTTCGCGCAGCAGTTGGGCACGCCTTACCCGATTTCCGACAAGCGCATTTTGCAAACTATCGAGCAGCTTTCGGGTTAAGCTCGGGCGCACCGGCCGGCAAGCGGCCGGCGCACCACAGGCTCAACAGGCCGCACAGCAGCAGCGTGGCGGCCAAATCCTGCCCGCGCGCCACGATCGTCAGCCCCAGGGCGATCAACAGATAGTACAGCAGCCCGAATAACGCGCCGGCGGTGCCGAGTTGCTGCCGGTAGCGACTCAGCGCCTGGCTCAGCACATTCGGGATAGCCAACCCGAACGCCAGCATCACCAGCGCACAGGGGAGCAGCATCCACAGGCTGTGTTGCCACCAGAACAATGCCACGCCGCTGGCCACCGCCAGCAAACCGCCCAGCAGGATCTGATGTTTGGCGCTGACGCCGCGCGCCAGCAGGTGGCGGTTCAACAGCGCCCCCGCCAGGCTGCCCAAAGCCAGCATCACGCCCGAGTAGCCAAATTGTTGGCTGTTCAACCCCAGCCTTTCGAACATGAACGGCGCCAGGCTGAAGTAGCTGAACACCATGATATTGAAGCTGGCGACCAGCAGCGCCGAGCACCAGATGTGCCGATCGCGCAGTATTGCCGTCAGGGCAATGCCCGGCGCGGCGGCCGTTGCGGTTTGCCGCCGTCGCGTTTCCGGCAATGTGCCGTAGCTCCACAGCAGCAGCGCCAGCGCCCAGGCCGCCTGCGCGGTGAAAATCGCCGCGCTGCCGCCCCAGGCGACCAGCGCGCCGCCGGCGAACATCCCCAGCAGCGGGCTGATGGAGAGCGCGATGCCGACCAGCGCGAACATGCGCCCCAGCGCCGGGCCTTGATAGACATCACGCAGCATGGTTTGCGTGACGATTGAGCCGACCGCGGCGCCGAAGGCGATCAGCGCACGGGCGGCCAGCAACAGCGTGAAACTGCCGCTCAGCAGCGCGAGGCCGGCGCCGACCAGATAGAGCGCCAGGCCGGCCAGCATCGCCGGACGGCGGCCGAACCGATCGCAGAAGGCTCCCCAAAAGGCGACGCCGAGGGCGAAGGCGAAGAAATAGATGGATAACGTCTGCCCGGCCTGTGCGGCGCTGACGCCGAAATCGCTGCGGATGGCGGTGAGCGCCGGGCTGTACAGCGTTTCCAGGAGCTGCGGCGTCATGATGGCGGTGACGAGCAGCGGCAAAGATAAGCGTTGCATGATGCACATTCTCCCTAAAAGTTAAGGCGGCCAGTATAGGGAGCGGCGTTTTGTTCGATTACAATCATCCGGACAAAAAACAACAGGTATAGGACAGTCTGATGGCGCTGATTCAACAGCATCACCCGTTCGACCCGGATCGGCTGCCGGCACCGGCTCTCGGCATCGCGGCGGTACTGGCGGAGCACGACTCCGGGCTGCATTGGCATCAGCGTTCGCAGCTGCTGTATGCGCCGCAGGGCTGCATGACGGTCACGTTGGCGCAGCAGTGGCTGATTCTGCCGCCGACGCGCAGCGTCTGGATACCGGGCGGCATTGCGCATCGGGTGCAGCTGCGCGGCCGCGTCGCGTATCGCTCGCTGTATTTCGATCCGGCGCTGACGGCCGCCATGCCGCCACAGGCAACGGTGCTGGCGGTAAACCCGCTGTTGGCGGCGATCGTCGAGCGCATCGCGCACTGGCCGCTGGACTATGCGTTGGCACAGCCCCACGCGCGCGATTTGCTGGCGGTGCTGATCAATGAGTTGGGCGAGGCGCAGCGCGAGAATACCCAGTTGCGGCTGCCGCAGGATAAGCGTCTTGCCGCCTGGTTGGCGACGCTGCCGGAGAGCGACGAGTTGCCGGCGTTGGCGGCGTTGGCGCAGCGCTTGCACCTGCACGCCAAAACGCTGACGCGGCTGTTTCAGCGGGAAACCGGCCTGAGCTATCAGCAGTGGTGCCAGCAGTGGCGGCTGATGCGCGCGATCGAACTGCTGGCGTCGTTGCCGTCGGTCAGCGCGGTGGCGCAGCGGTTGGGGTTTTCCAGCGACAGTGCGTTTATCGCGTTTTTCCGTCAGTTCACCGGCACCACGCCGCGGCGCTATATGCAAGGGGGCTGAAAAAGCACAACGGCGCATAATGCGCCGTTGTGAGAGGATTATTTGCCTGCCGCCAGGGCGTCCAGCGCTTCGCGGATGCCGGGCACCGCCAGGGCGCGGTTATCGGCGCGATAGCGATCTTTCGCCGCCGGCGCCGAGCTTTGGATGGCGATCAGTTGCCAGCCGTCGGCGGTTTTCAACAGCAGCGGTGAGCCGCTGTCGCCGGGCAGGGTATCACATTGGTGCGACAGTACGCCTTGCTGAGCCCAGCCGGTGACCTTGCAGTTTTGGTGGCTGTAGAGGTCATCCAGGTGGTCTTCCGGGTAACCCGCCTGAGTTATCAGCCGCTTGGCCTGTTTTAGGGCCTGGGTCAACGCCTTGCTGTCGCCTTGCCACAGCGGCAACGGGGCGATCGGCAGCGGCTTTTTGTCTTTCAGACGGATCAGCGCAAAGTCATAAGCGGCCGCAGCGGGCGGGACGATCCAGCCATCACCGTCCGGCTTCAGCTTTTTGCCCAGCTTGCTGTCGACCAAGGTCTCGATATCGCCGGTTTGATACCGCCAGGATTTATCGCCCGCCACGAAGCGCAGGGCGATGGCTTTATCCAGTTGCCCGGGCGGCGCCAGAACGCAGTGGCCGGCGGTCAACGCCAGGTGCGGAGAGATCAGCGTGGCGGTACACAGATTGCCGCTGGCGGTTTCGACCTGGCCGATGGCTTGCCACGGCTGGGCGGCGGTATCCGTGACCTTGATTCGTTCATCTTTGCCGAAAAACAGACGCGTTTGCTCGGCCTTGGACGGGCCGTCGGCGCGTGCCGCCTGAGCAGCGATAAGCGGAAGTGAGCACAGCAACAGTAAAACGGATATGCGCATAGATCTCTTGCCTGACAAATACGGATCATCCATAAACACACTGAATGCTAACTATAGACTGATTTAGCAGCCATGTGGATGGGCAATAATTGATTTTTCAATAATTTCCCGCCGGCAACGCGGCAGGCTACAGGTAAAAAAAGACGGCGATCAGTCCGCAAAGGATCAGGGCGGTCAGAACGATCTCGAACAGGTAGCGGCGCAGCATCAATGAGAACCCCCCGATGAAAAAACACCCGGCGAACCGGGTGTCGTACACGTCAAGCCTGAAGCGGTGAGGGGACCCTCACGTCATTACGCTTTTTTGTGGCTGGCTTTCTTGTGGTGCTTTTTAGCCGCCTGGGCCTTTTGAGCCGGGGCTTTCTTCGCGGCTTTTTTGTGATGCTTCTTGGCCGCCTGCGCTTTCTGTACCGGTGCTTTCTTGCCGTGGTGTTTCACCTGAGCTTTAGCCGGCGCAGCGGTGGCGGTGGTTGCGGTAGCCGCAGGTGCGGTGGTGGCAGCCTCGGCAGCGAAAGCCACGGAAGACAGACCCATTGCAGCGGCAACAACCAGAGCTAATACTTTTTTCATCGTAGAATCCTCAACATGACTTTTGGGTATCAACCCCACTGCGGGGCCGTTGAAATGATAGTAGGCAAACGGCGCCCGGCTTTCCGTGAGTGATTGGTTTCGGCATGTAACCTAATGTACAGGGCGGCGGCGGCGAGGGGATTGCTGCTATAATGACCGCCAGGCGCGATAAAAGAGATTTAAAATGAACGAGATAGTGATTCGTTGTGGCGTGACCGAACAGGGCGAGGTGCCGCTGGCCTATGAGGACTGGGGCGATGAGGCGCACCCGCCGCTGCTGCTCATCATGGGCATCGGCGCGCAGCTTCTGTTGTGGCCTGACGACTTCTGCCGCGCCCTGGTGGCCCAGGGATTTCGGGTGATCCGTTATGACAACCGCGACGTCGGCCTTTCCGGCAAAACGCAGGCGCAACGCACGCAGCCGTTGTGGCTGCTGATGCTGCGCGCCCAGCTCGGCTGGCAAACGCCGGTGCCTTATACCCTGGCGGACATGGCGACGGACGCGGCGCATCTGCTCGATCATTTACGCATCCCGCAGGCTCACGTACTGGGCGCTTCGATGGGGGGGATGATCGCCCAGGTGCTGGCCGCCGAATACCCGCAGCGCGTCGCCTCGCTATGCATCTTGTTCTCCAGCACCAATCAGCCGCTGTTGCCACCGCCGGCGCCTTCGCTGCTGTGGCTGTTGGCGCGCCGGCCGGCGGCCGATTTGACGCTGCAGCAGCGCCAGGAGGGAATGAAGGCCTTCCTGCGCGCGCTCGGTACCCGGTTTTACCCGCCGGAGGAGGCGGAACTGGATGCATTGGTGAATCGGCTATTGAAGCGGGGCGTGGATCCCGAAGGCGTGCAGCGGCAACTTTCCGCGTTGCTCGGCAGCGGCGATCTGCGTCGCTACAGCCGGCGCATAGCCGCGCCGACGCTGGTCATTCACGGCGATCGCGATCGGCTGGTGCGCAAGGCCGGCGGGGTGGCGATCGCTCGGGCTGTCGTCAACGCCAAATTGCATATTATGCCGGGCATGGGGCATGACCTGCCTGCGCCGTTGAGGCCGCAGCTGGCGGCGATGATCGCCCGTCATGCTCTGGGATGAGAAGCCGGGACGCCGGCGTTTTTTGCCATTTTAGTTACAACATACTAATGATGAGTAGCCACCCGCCACTCTGCGGCTAAGGCGTTGTCAGCAGGGAACGTGCGCTATGAAACATTATCCGGTCATGCAGACGGAAAAAGGGCGCGGCTGGGGCCGCGCCAGGAGAGATTACAGGTAGCGGTTTTCCAAATGCTGGCGGAAGTAGCGTGGGTTGAGCGCTTCGCCGGTCGCATTGACGATCAGCGTCTCGGTCGGGAAGCGGCTGCCGTGGCGCCAGATGTTGTGCTGCAACCAGTGGAACAGCGGCTGCAGGTTGCCGGCGGCGATATCTTCGCTCAGCGAAGGCAGGGCCTGGCGCACGCTGTGGAACAGCTGCGCGGCGTACATCGCGCCGAGGGTGTAAGTCGGGAAGTAGCCGAAGGCACCGTCGGTCCAGTGAATATCCTGCATGCAGCCATTGCGGTAGTTGCCGATGGTGTCGAGGCCGAGGTAAGCACTCATCTTCTCATTCCACAGCGCCGGAATGTCTTCCACTTCGATATCGCCTTCGATCAGCGCTTTTTCAATTTCGTAGCGCAGGATGACGTGAGCAGGATAGCTCACCTCATCGGCGTCGACGCGGATCAGGCCCGGTTTAACGCGCTGGTTGAGGCGAATGAAGTTGGCTTCTTCCAGCGCCGGCTGTTCGCCAAACTGTGCGGTGACTAACGGACGCAATATTTTCAGGAATTCATTGCCGCGCGCCAGCTGCATTTCGAACAGCAGGCTTTGCGATTCGTGGATAGCGGTGGAACGGGCCAGGGCGATCGGCTGGCCGAGCAGATCGCGCGGCAGGTTTTGCTCGTAGCGGGCGTGGCCGGTCTCGTGCACGATGCCGAGCAGCGCGGTCAAAAACTCTTTCTCGTTGTAACGCGTGGTGATGCGTACATCTTCCGGCACGCCGCCGCAGAACGGGTGGGCGCTGACGTCGACGCGGCCGTTGTCGAAGTTGAAACCGAGCAGTTTCATCACGCTCAGGCTCAGCTGACGCTGGGTGTCCACATTGAATGGACCTTGTGGCGCCTGGCAGGGCTCATTAGCCTGTTTGGCCACCACGCGCTGCAACAGATCCGGCAGCCAGGTTTTCAGATCGCCGAAGATGCGGTCGAGATCGCTGCTGCGCATGCCCGGTTCATACAGGTTAAGCAGGGCGTCGTAACGGCTGGTGCCGGCCGCCTGCGCGCGGATCTGCGCCTCTTCCCGACTGAGCTTGACCACCTCGCGCAGATTCTCGGCGAAGCCGTCCCAATCGTTGGCCGGGCGTTGGGCGCGCCAGGCGTGTTCGCAGCGCGCGCCGGCCAGCGACTTGGCTTCGACCAGCGAGGCCGGCAGCAGCACGGCGTCTTCATACTGGCGGCGCATTTCGCGCAGGTTGGCGCGGTCGATCTCGTCCAGCGTCTCTTGCTGCGCGCGATCCAACAGCGCGCCGGTGCTTTCCGCCGTTAAAATCTGGTGCTGCAGCACGCTCAGCTCAGCCAGCGCCTCGGAACGTGCCTTGCTGCCGCCCGGCGGCATCATGGTTTGCATGTCCCAACCGGCGATGGCGGACAGGTGGCCGAAACGCGACAACCGGCTGAACAGGGCGCGCAGGTGATCGTAAGCAGACGTGTTGGAATGTGCAGATGTCATTATTATTCGGCTCCAATGAGAAGGTCTGGCGGCATTACGCCAGATCGGCTTTTAAACTGAATGTCGGCTTTACCGGCCAGCAGAAACGGAAACTGGCGCCGCCGAGCGAACTCCCTTCGACGAACACCTGCCCCTGGTAGGCGACGGCGATGGAGTGGACGATGGCCAGGCCCAACCCGCAGCCGCCGGTAGCGCGATCGCGGCTGGGGTCGAGACGGACGAAAGGTTCAAACACCCGCTCGCGCTCTTCCGGCGGGATACCTGGCCCGTCATCCTCGACCTGCAAGCAGGCGAGGTCGCCGTCAAACCACAGGCCGACGCGCAGACGCTGTTCGGAATAGCGCAGCGCGTTGTTGACCAGGTTGTCGAGCACGCGCTCCATCAGGCGCAGATCGACGCCGCCGAAGTCGCCGACGTGCGGGATATCGAGCTGGATGTCGCGTTCCTGATGAATAAGACGGATATCATCGACCTTATCCTCGAGCCATTTTGGCAGATCGATGGGTTCAATGTTTAACGCAACCTGCGGGCGATCCAAACGGGCATAGGTCAGCAGCTCGTCGATCAGCGACTCCAGCTGGCCGATATCGCGGTTCAACGCCTGCTGCTCGCTTTCGGACAGGTTATCGCTCATTTCGAGCCGGTAACGCAGGCGCACCAGCGGCGTGCGCAGCTCGTGCGCGATGCCGTCGATCAGCTGTTTCTTGCTGGCGATCAGGGTGTTGACGCTGTCGGCCATCTGGTTGAACGCCACGCCGAGCCGGCTCAGGCTGGAAGTGGGATCGAAGTGGGTGCGTTCATCCAGATGCCCGGCGCCGAGCCGCTGGGCGGCGTTTTCCAGCTTCAGCAGATCTTGCCAGTGCGGCCGCATCCACAGAAACACCGGCAGTGCCAGCGACATGCCGATAAACACCAGCAACACCAGATCCAGCAGGCGCATCTGGTGCAGATAGAACAGATAAGGAATGGGGCCGACCACCAACACGTAGTGGCTGCGCGGAATACGCTGCATAAAGGTGTACTGATCGTCGAGGGCGATGATTTCCCCCAGCCGCAGCCGTTTTTTCAGATCCTCGCTCAGCTCCTGTTTGCCGAGCGGTTCGATATGCAGCTTGAACGACAGGTTGAGATCCAGCGTGGCGATGGTCTTGTTCCAGTCCTTCAGCGGGATTTCGCGCAGCTCGCTGCGCATCAGGTACAGCGAACTTTTCATCAGATCGTCCATCGACTGGCGGCCGGCGCGCTCGGCGGTCACCTTGTACACCAGGCCAACCAGCATCGCCATCACCAGAAAACAGACGAACAGCAACAGGAAGAACTGGACGAAAAGTTTTCTCATTGTTGCACCGATGCCCAGGCATTAGGGGCGAACAGATAACCTTTATTGCGCACGGTCTTGATGCGGAACGGCTCCAGCGCGTTGTCGTACAGCTTGCGGCGCAGGCGGGAGATCGCCACGTCGATACTGCGGTCCATACCGTCGTAGCTCACGCCGCGCAGGTTTTGCAGCAACGCCTCGCGATCCATGATCTGCCCGGCGTGGGTCGCCAGTTCCCACAACAAATCGAAATCCGAGGTGGACAGGGTGATCGTTTCTTCGCCCAGCGTGACCTGCCGGTTGACCGGATCGATGCACAATAGCCCAAAATGCAGCGCGTTATGCTGGGTGAGCGGCTGAACCGACTCTTCTTTCGGCTGCTGGCTGTGTTGGCGCAGGTGCAAACGCAGGCGGGCCAGCAACACCGCCGGCGGCGTGGTTTTCAGGATATAGTCGTTGGCGCCCATCTCCAGCGACAGAATATGGTTCATGTCGCTGTCGAGCGAGGTGAGCAGCACGATCGGGCCGGGGAAGGTAGGGCGCAGATCGCGGCACAGCGTCATGCCGTCTTTGCCGGGCAGCATGATGTCCAGCAGCACTAAATCGGGTTGCTCGCGCTCGATGCGCGCTTGCGCGCTGTCGCCGCGCGGTTCGATCAGCACCTCGATGTCGTGTTTGCCCAGATAGGCGGCGATCAGTTTGCCGACTTCAGGATCGTCTTCCACAAAAACAATTTTATGCATATGCCCGTGTTTTAATAAGAAAAGCGGATTTCAGCATAGCGCGGCCCACAGCGAAGCGCCATGCGGATCTTTGCCTCAGCGCAGCGGCCGCCCGCCGTCGACGCCGTGGGTGCGGCCGGTCACGTAACGGCTCTCCAGCAGGTAGTTCACCAGATTGACCACTTCGCTCTCGCCCGGCGCGACCTTCATCAGCGATTTCGCCAGCGCTTGTTGGCGGTAGGCTTCATCGTCGCCCGGATTGAAGATGATCAGCGCCGGCGCGATGGCGTTGACCTTCACCTCCGGCGCCAGCTTGCGGGCGAACGAGCGGGTCATATTGTCCAGCGCGGCCTTGCTGGCGGCGTAGGCGATATGTTTGTCGCTGCCTTTTTCCACCACGTAGTCGGTCAGATGGATAATGTCCGCGCCTGCCTGGCCCTGGCCGGTCAGGCAAGATTCGAGCAGTTGGTTGAGCAAATAGGGCGTATAGACGTGAATTTGCAGCATCGCCGCCATCACTTGCTCCGGCGGCACTTCCGCCGACTCGGCCTGCCAGGCGCTGGCGTTGTGGATCACTGCGCGCAATTTGGGCGCCACCTGCCGCACCTGGTCGGCGAAACGGTAGATGCCTTCGTGCGTGGAAAAATCGCCCTGAATGCAACTGGCGCCCAAGGCTTTCAACTCGGTCATCGCCGGATATTCGCTGCGATAGGCAATGATGACGGGAACGCCGCGCTGGAGAAACGCTCTGGCGAGCGCCAGCCCGATGCGCCGCGCGCCGCCGGTAATCAGCACCGGGGCAGAGTTGGGGTGTTCCATTGATTAAAGCTCCTGGACAGACTGGCAAACAATAGGGGAATTATGCCATCATACGGCGGAAAGTCGTTAAAGCTTCGCATGATTATCCATTTCTGGATGTAAGATCCCCAATGCGTTTCAGGTTGCCGCCCGGCGGCGGCTTGAAAGACCACGGGTTAACACTGGCCATGAGAGGAATGAGGGGATGAACAGCAATCACCTTGCATCCATCGCGCGCAGTGAGAAAATCTGTTTTGACTATATGGATTTTCTGTCCGCATCGTGCAGGAAGCACTGGCGCTTTGTTGATGCTATTTATGGTGTGATGCCGATCTTCGGCATGGTGTTGAAATCGCGCGTGACCACGTCACAAACGCGCAAAGAGCAGTTGAAAGAGCTGGCGCTGCAAGTGGTGTCGACGCAGGTCAGCGATGAAACCAATATCGTGCGCCTGATTGACCTGGCGCAGCAGCAGGGCCTGACGGTGTTTGATATTCAGTTGCCCTATGCGCTGGAAGCGCAACAGCTGGCGGCCATTCAAAAAGAGTGCGAGGAAGGCATTGCGATCGCCCTGGTGGGTGAGCGCATGACCATCACCATTCCCCCTAAAAGCTGACCGGGTGTATCGACCCGGCCGCCCGTTCATGGTTAGGCAATTGACTTACCGCGATGGCCTAACCATGAATGTGAAATTTCGCGCCGCGTCACGGTCAGCGTCTAACCTTCATCCCATCATTCAATTCATTCATTACAGATGACCCTCAGATTGGTGTGTCACTTTTAATGCAAGGTAGCGGAAGCGTTGGCCGCCGGCGCGCAGACGCTGGTTTCCGGCAGCCGGTGTTCGCGCAGCAAGTGCAGGGTTTCAATCCTGAAACGCAGCAGGTGCCGTTCGGCGATCTGCTGCATCTGTTCGCACAGCGACGTATCGTCCAACAGTTGCTCGATAGCGACTCGGGCCTGATGAACATGCAGCTCGACGCCGCGAAGAGGCTTCTGCCGCAGGCGCAGATGGGTAATGTTGTTGAATGTGACGATCAGCGCGGCCAGGGCAGACTCGAAAATATTCAGTGCGTTAACTCTGGCGGCATATTCCACATTCAGCCAGGGTTTCTCGGCGATGATCGCCTGAGCGACGCCCAGCGCCTGCTGATAGTGCATCATCGCCAGGCGATCGCGCCGCTGATTGAATGCCGTGTTGCCCTTGGCGATCAGTGCTTCCCAAGCGGCAAACAAGGGGAATGCGTGCAGCAGTTTTTCAGCCATGAAATGCCTTCCATTTTCAGCCTGTCCAAACCCGCCTCCTGACGCCTCTCAGCGGGGGCACTTGTGTCTTACCGTTAATGCTTGGATGATAATGATAATCAATTGCATTTAAGATCGCAAGCGGAGCCTCGGACGAATCAATAACGGGGAGCGGGGTAAGAGGAAGGGCGAGGAAACGAAATGCGGCTGACGGGCAGCCGCATGGGCAGGCGATTTTAGTGCAACATAAACCAGCCGGCAGGCAGCGTGGCCACCAGCAGCAAGAAGATGCTGCTTTTTTCCAGGCGATTGAGCAGATTGATATCTCGATGGCCGCGGCGGGCATACATGAACACCAACAGCCCAGGCGCATACAGCAGCACCGACATCAGCAAGTGCATCAGCCCGGAAGCATACAGCAGCCACAGGCCATAGACTCAGGCGCCGGAGGCGGCGAAGATCAGGCGCTTGTCGCGACGGCGGTAAGCCACCTTGAACAGAAACGCGCCGACCAGGAAGTAAGGCACCAGGATCATCTCTGACGCGATGGTCAACAGCGAGTTGTAGTTGCTGCCGGTCAGCCAAATCAGCACCAGCGCCAGCTGCACCGCGATGTTGGTCAGCCACAGCGAAGAGGACGGGGCGTGATGGCGGTTCTGCTTGCCGAACACGCGCGGAAACGCGCCGTGCTGCGCGGCCAGCAGCGGCACTTCCGCCGCCATGATGGTCCAGCTCAGGTAGGCCCCGCACACGGAAACGATCAGGCCGGCGGCGATGAGCACGTCTCCCCACGGGCCGAGCAGTTCTACCATCAGCACCGCCATCGACGGATTGCGCATCTCCGCCAGTTCGCTGCGCGGCACCACGCCCAGCGACAGCAGCGTGACCATCAGATACACCGCCAGCGCCGACAGCACCGCCAGCATAGTGGCGCGGCCCACGTCTTTCTTATTGCGGGCGCGGGCGGAAACCACCACCGCGCCCTCCACGCCGATAAACACCCACAGGGTGATCAGCATGGTGTCCTTGACCTGTTCCCATACCGGTTTGCCGAGGGCGATGCCGTTGAAATCCAGTGTGAACACGTCCATTTTAAAGGCGATCGCCGCCAGAACGGCGAACATCCCGAGCGGCAACAGCTTGGCGAGGGTGGCCGCCAGATTGATGCTGGCGGCGGTTTGCACGCCGCGCAGCACCAGCGCGTGCACGATCCACAGCAGGGCAGATTCGGCGATCAGCGCCTGCCAGGTATTGCCGTCACCGAGGATAACGTTGCCACCGCGATCGGTAAAAATGCTCAGCGCCGCGAACACGATCACCAGATACGAGACGTTGGCGATCACGGCGCACAGCCAGTAACCCCAGGCGGAGCAGAAGCCCACCAGTTCGCCGAATCCTTCTTTGGCGTAGGTGAAGATGCCACCGTCCAGATCCGGACGCAAACGCGTAAGCAACAGCATGGCGAATGCTAAGAACAGAATGCCGACGCCGGTGATCCCCCAACCCAGCAGCAGCGCGGCGGGGCTGGCGACCTGCGCCATGTTTTGCGGCAGACTGAACACGCCGGCGCCCAGCATCGAGCTGAGCACCAAAGCGGTTAGCGCGGTAAGACCGAGTTTTTTTTCCAATGACGGATCCTGAACGCAGAATAAACAACTGGAAGGGAACTGCTTGGCTGCAACAATGTATTAACAACCACTGCGCGAATAGACAATAGCCCTAAAAATTGGCGCAAATTCTACGGAGGGATGATTAGAGATGCAATGATTGAATATGCGGAATTTACAAAAAACTATTCAACGCGCGATGGAAAAAGCGGCAATAAAAACGGGCAGCTCAAGGGCTGCCCTATGGTAAACCTAAAAACGGGTTTTATTTGAACAGATCGGCGCTGACGGTCAGGTTGCCGCCGCTCTTGTTCTGCCACTGGCGGGTGACGTGGTAGTACTTGGCGCCTTTCTCAGCCGCGCGTTTCGCCACTTCGGTGGAGACATCGGTCATGCTGTTGAAGTGGCCGGTGAAGGTGACGGAATCGAACGGCACCATCTGCGCGGCGGTCACGTTGTTCACTTCCTGGATCTTGGTGCCGTTAGGCAGCGTGACGGTATAGCGTTGGCCGGTAGAGGACTGGGTTTCGAAGAAACGGCCCACTTCGCGGCTTGGCGAACCGGAAGATGCGACGCCAGGGATTTCGACTTTCGCGGCTGCGGCGCCGCCAGCGGCCAGCGCGGCGCGGCCGGCGTCAGAATCGGCCGGAATGGCGTCCGGGCTCTGCACGCGGCGTTTCGGCGCATCGGCCTTATAGATATAGGCGGTGACGAACTGGTTGCCGCCGGAGTTGGCGTCAACCTGGCGCACGATGAAGAAGGATGCAGCGCCTTTTTTCTTCGCTTCTTTGGAGATGGCGTCGTTGATGTCCGGCTGGCTGCGGTAGAAGCCGCTGACGCTCACGGTATCGTAAGGCTCCAGCAGGTAGGCTTCCTCTTTAGGCAGTTCATTCACGCCGTTAAATACGCGGTATTTTGGTGTTTTGCTCACTTCTGGCGCATCTTTATGATAAAGGTCTGCGGTGACGCGCCAGTTGCCGCCGTTGTTGCTGTTGTTGCTGTCCTGGATATAGAAGGAATCGGCACCCAGTTTGTCTGCACGGCGGGATACGGCGTCGACGGCTTCATTGATGGCATTGAAGCGGCCGGTAATCGTGATGCGATCAAACGGCTTCAGCGCCGCTGCTTTCTCAGGAGTTAACTCTTGCGCCGCATGAGCAGACAGCGCGGTGAGTGATAACAAGGCTGACGCGATGATCGTGGTCTTCAGCTTCATAAAAAATCCTTTCGCCTAGCGCATTAACGTTTATAACGTACTGAACTGTTTAAGTGTAATTCAGCCGTCGATTATTACATGTAATTCTGAAAACTGTCTCAGCATTTTATGTTATCCCGTGCGACAAATCGGTGACGGTGACGCGGGTCGCACGGATGGCGCCACCGTCATAAGTTTCCATAATAACGGCTTGGGTGTCATTAATGTTAATTATTCACAAAATGATAACTTTTATGCTTTTCCGCCGCGCATGGCCATAATTCGTTACGCCGGGCGTAAACCTCTTGCCACGCAGAATACGCTGTTCTGTATGGATTTTTTCACAGTAAATTGCGATTTGTCATATCACGCGCGGCGTTTTTATGTAAAAACAGAGCTGAATGCGTAAGCAATTATGGATCATCGACCTTATTTTCAGTAGGTTATAGTTGGCGTCTGAAATCAGTGCGGGCAAGTTGACGCTTCGCCCGCCGGCGGCGCCGTGCTATGGGCAGGAAAATAATAAACATCATCCAAGACAGGTGAGAAGGGAACATTATGCGTATTGGTGTACCAAGAGAGCGGTTGGCCAATGAAGCCCGGGTCGCAGCCACGCCGAAAACGGTGGAACAACTGCTGAAGCTGGGTTTTACCGTCGCGATTGAACGCGGGGCGGGCAAACTGGCCAGTTTTGAGGACGTCGCCTACGAAGCCGCCGGCGCGGCGCTGGTCGACGAAAACGAAGTGTGGCAGTCGGATCTGATCCTGAAAGTCAACGCGCCGCAAGACGACGAGATCGCCTTGATGCGCGAAGGCAGCACGCTGGTCAGCTTTATCTGGCCGGCGCAAAACCCTGAATTGATGGCCAAGCTGGCGGCGCGCAACGTCACCGCGCTGGCGATGGACTCGGTGCCGCGCATCTCGCGCGCCCAGTCGATGGACGCGCTGAGCTCGATGGCCAACATCGCCGGCTACCGCGCGATCGTCGAAGCGGCGCATGAGTTCGGCCGCTTCTTCACCGGCCAGATCACCGCCGCCGGCAAAGTGCCGCCGGCCAAAGTGATGATCATCGGCGCCGGCGTGGCCGGCCTGGCGGCGATCGGCGCTGCGGGCAGCCTCGGCGCCATCGTGCGCGCCTTCGACACCCGCCCGGAGGTGAAAGAGCAGGTGCAGAGCATGGGCGCGGAATTCCTCGAGCTGGATTTTGAAGAGGAAGCGGGCAGCGGCGACGGTTACGCCAAAGTGATGTCCGAAGCCTTTATCAAGGCCGAGATGGCGCTGTTCGCCGCACAGGCGGCGGAGGTCGATATCATCGTCACCACCGCGCTGATCCCGGGCAAACCGGCACCGAAGCTCATCACCAAAGAGATGGTGGCGTCGATGAAGCCGGGCAGCGTGATCGTCGATCTGGCGGCGCAAACCGGCGGCAACTGCGAACTGACCGTGGCCGACACCATTACCGTGACCGACAACGGCGTGAAAATCATCGGCTATACCGATCTGCCGAGCCGCTTGCCGACCCAATCTTCGCAGCTGTACGGCACCAACCTGGTCAACCTGTTGAAGCTGCTGTCGAAAGAGAAAAACGGCGAGATTGACATCGATTTCGACGATACGGTGATCCGCGGCGTTACCGTGGTGCGCAGCGGTGAAATCACCTGGCCGGCGCCGCCGATCCAGGTCTCCGCCCAGCCGAAAGCGGCGCCCGCCGCCGCACCGGCCGCCAAACCCGAAGCCAAACCGACCTCGCCGTGGCTGAAGTATGGCCTGATGGCTCTGGCGATCCTGCTGTTCGGCTGGCTGGCGGACGCGGCGCCGAAAGAGTTCCTGTCGCACTTTACCGTGTTCGCGCTGGCCTGCGTGGTCGGTTACTACGTGGTCTGGAACGTCAGCCATGCGCTGCATACCCCGTTGATGTCGGTCACCAACGCGATCTCAGGGATTATCGTGGTCGGTGCGCTGCTGCAGATCGGTCATGGCGGCTGGGTGAGTTTCCTCTCCTTTATCGCCGTGCTGATCGTCAGCATCAACATTTTTGGTGGATTCACCGTCACTCAGCGCATGCTGAAGATGTTCCGCAAGAACTAAGGGGTAACAAATGTCTGGAGGATTGGTTACAGCTGCATACATTGTTGCCGCTATTTTGTTTATTTTCAGCCTGGCGGGCCTGTCGCGTCATGAAACGTCGAAGCAGGGCAACCTGTTCGGCGTCGCCGGCATGGCGATCGCGCTGATCGCCACCATCTTGGGGCCGGATTCCGGCAACGTCGGCTGGATCATCATCGCCATGATCATCGGCGGCTCGATCGGCGTCTATTTGGCCAAGAAGGTCGAGATGACCGAAATGCCGGAGCTGGTGGCGGTGCTGCACAGTTTCGTTGGCCTGGCGGCGGTGCTGGTCGGCTTCAACAGCTACCTGGATCATGGCGGGCCGATGGAGCCGGTGATGGCGAATATCCATCTGACCGAAGTGTTCCTCGGCGTCTTTATCGGTGCGGTGACCTTCACCGGGTCGATCGTCGCCTTCGGCAAGCTGCGCGGCATCATTTCTTCCAAACCGCTGATGCTGCCGAATCGCCACAAGCTGAACCTGGCGGCGCTGGTGATCTCGTTCTTGTTGCTGGTGGCGTTCGTGCGCACCGACAGCGTGGGCTGGCAGGTGGTAACGCTGTTGCTGATGACGGCGATCGCGCTGGCGTTCGGCTGGCATCTGGTCGCCTCGATCGGCGGCGCCGACATGCCGGTGGTGGTGTCGATGCTCAACTCTTACTCGGGGTGGGCGGCCGCCGCGGCGGGCTTCATGCTGAGCAACGATCTGCTGATCGTCACCGGCGCGCTGGTGGGCTCTTCGGGTGCGATCCTGTCTTACATCATGTGCAAGGCGATGAACCGCTCGTTTATCAGCGTGATCGCCGGCGGTTTCGGCAGCGACGGTTCTTCCACCGGTGACGCCGAAGAGATGGGCGAATACCGTGAAACCACGGCGGAAGAGGTGGCCGAGCAGTTGAAGAACTCCACCTCGGTGATCATCACCCCGGGCTACGGCATGGCGGTGGCGCAGGCGCAGTATCCGGTGGCGGAAATCACCGAAAAACTGCGGGCGCGCGGCGTGAAGGTGCGTTTCGGCATTCACCCGGTCGCGGGGCGCTTGCCGGGGCACATGAACGTGCTGCTGGCAGAGGCGAAGGTGCCGTACGACGTGGTGCTGGAGATGGATGAAATCAACGACGATTTCCCGGATACCGACACCGTGCTGGTGATTGGCGCCAACGACACGGTGAACCCGGCGGCGCTGGAAGATCCGCGCAGCCCGATCGCCGGCATGCCGGTATTGGAAGTGTGGAAAGCGCAGAACGTAATCGCGTTCAAACGCTCGATGAACACCGGCTACGCCGGCGTGCAGAACCCGCTGTTCTTCAAGGAGAATACCCAGATGCTGTTCGGCGACGCCAAAGACAGCGTGGAGGCGATTCTGCGGGCGCTGCAGAAGTAAAATTGGGCAACCAAAAAAACGGGCCGCTTAGCGGCCCGTTTTTTATGCGCGAAGGTTAATCTTCGTCGTCATGCTCGTCATCTTCATCCGCCTCGATCGGGCAGTTGAAGTTTTCCGGTTTAATCACCAGCAGGTCGCATTTCAGATGATCGATCACATGTTCCGCGGTGTTGCCGATAAAGGCGGCTGAAATGCCGGTGCGGCCCAGGGTGCCCAGCACCACCACGCCGGCCTGCAGATGTTCGGCCAGATCGGGGATGACCTCTTCCGGCAGGCCTTTTTCCACGTGGGTGAACTCTTCCTTAATGCAGAATTTCTGCCGCAGCGCCTTCATGGCGATCAGATGCTGGCCGCGAATGGCGTCGTTGTAGACGCTCGGGTCGAAGTCGGGCAATTCGATGGCGATGTTGATCGGGGTAACGGGATAGGCGCCGACCAGGTGAACCTCGGTCTGGTTGACGTTTTGCGCCAGTTCGACGGTTTCTTGCACCAGTTTGATATTGAGCGGGTCGTGATAGGGTTCCTCGCTGGCCAGGTTGACCGCCACCAGCGCCTTGCCGCCTTCCGGCCAGGGCTGGTCTTTCACCATCCACACCGGGCAAGGGCATTTGCGCAGCAGGTGCCAGTCGGTGGGGGTAAAGATCACCGACTCTAACCGATCGTGTTGGTGCGCCATTTTCAGCAGCAGGTCATGTTGGCCGGAAAGCACTTCCTGAATGATGGCTTCGAAGGGGCGGTTATGCCAAACCACTTTGATTTCGATCGGCACGCCGTCGTTGAGATAGAAGCGGCACTGCTCGTTGATCCAGGCGGCGCGTTGGCTGATCACACCTTGCCGCATCGCCGTTCTTTCATCCGGGGAGAGCAGGGTCGTCATTTCGTAAGAGAAGTCATAGATGGGCAGGAAGGCCTTGATGCGCCCGCCGTTCCGTTTTACCAGGTACACGGCGCGGCGCAATGCCGGCTGATCGTCCTGATTGGGGTCAATAGCCACCAGAAGATTCTGATACTTCGCCATAGGGCCTCCTTACAGCTGAAATCAACAGTCTGTTAATTTACAGAGTAACCCAACATTGAAAAACAGAACAACAACGGAAGCGTGCCGGATCAACAATTTCGGTGAAATGGTGATCCGGCGGGGGAATCAGGCGTTGACGGTCACGTTGATGCGCGGCGTACCGGCCAGCACCGACAGCGCGTCGGCGTTTTCAATGGTGATGTATTTGCCTTTCACGCTGAGGATTTCGCTTTTCTGGAAGCGCCCCAGCAGGCGGCTGATGGTTTCCACCGTCAGCCCAAGGTAGTTGCCGATGTCGCCGCGGGTCATGGTCAACCGGAACTCACGCGGTGAGAAGCCGCGCTCCGCAAAGCGGCGCGACAGGTTGTAAACGAACGCCGCCAGGCGCTCTTCGGCGTTTTTCTTCGACAGCAGCAGGATCATGTCCTGGTCGCCTTTGATCTCGCCGCTCATCAATCGCATGATTTGCTGACGCAGGTTCGGCATTTTGCCGGACAGATCGTCGAGGGTCTCGAATGGGATCTCGCACACCATCGAGGTTTCCAGCGCCTGAGCGAAGCTCGGATGCTTCAGGCCGCCGATGGCGTCGAAGCCTACCAGGTCGCCCGCCAGGTGGAAGCCGGTGATCTGCTCATCACCTTGCTCGGTGATGGTGTAGCTTTTGATGGTCCCGGAACGGATCGCGTACAGCGATTTCAGCTCGTCGCCGGCCTTGAACAAGGTCTGGCCTTTCTGGATGGGCTTCTTCCTCTCGATAATGTTGTCGAGCTGATCCAGCTCGTGAGCATTGAGGGTGAAAGGAATGCACAGCTGGCTGATGCTGCAGTCCTGGCAATGGATCGCACAACCACCAGACTGGATACGACGAATCACGCGTTTTTCCGGGATCATAGATTACGCTCATTCAATAATTGATATGAGTCAATTTTAACATCTTTTGCTGCAGCTGATAAGGGTGGCATTAGCATGAATAGGGGTATTGTGTGCGAATTTTGCGCACACATGCCGCCGATTATTCTGTATCGGACTGAAGTTATGAGTATTATTTGTGACTTATGCGTTTTATTCACACAGGTTATTAATAGTGCCCAGCGGGCACGAGCGCGGCGTTGGGCAATGTGCTTTATTAAGCAGCGCCAAACAATGGCGCTGCTTAAGCCGATCGCAGCGGCTACAGCAAACTTTTCGGCAGGTAGCCTTCATGCTGCAGCAGCCATTGCTTGCGCTGTACGCCGCCGGCATAGCCGGTCAGCGCGCCCTGCGAACCGATCACTCGGTGACAGGGCACCACGATGCTGATCGGATTTGAACCGTTGGCCATGCCGACCGCGCGCGAGGCGGTCGGACGGCCGATACGTTGCGCCAGCTGGCCGTAGGTCAGGATCTCGCCGCAGGGGATTTGGCGCAGCTGTTGCCACACGGTGCGCTGGAACTCGGTGCCGGCGGTCATCACCGGCAACCGATCGATAATGCTCAGTTCCCCGGCGAAATAGCGTTGCATGGCGTCGGTCAGCCCGCTGGGATCGCGCTGCTCGCGCAGAGTGAAGCGATCGGCGCGGTAGTGGGTGTTCAGCAGCTTCATCAGGCGCGCTTCGTGATCGGTCCAGTCGATCGCCCGCAGGCGCCCCTGTTCATCGGCAATCAGCACCAGTTCACCCACCGGCGTAGCGGTACGATCAATCAAAAAATTCTGCATCTGGATCACTCCTCGGTTTAGTGTGGCGATTATCGCATGAAACGGAGGGAGACGATGGCGGATTTCGGACATGCTGATGGGCAACCGCAGGGTTGCCCGAATAGCCGGCTTACGGTAAGGCGGGGAGTTATTGTGCGATAAATTTATAAAATAAATTTATAATTCATCAAGACGAGTCGTACCTTGTTTATTATTTAAGCAGGCAGTGCCGCTTTGCGGTTACTTATAGCTGATAGTCACGCGCTTTAAATGGGGGTCGTTATTCACCATCTCACTGCTGACGGCAGAAACTAATTCTTTTGGCATCTCTGTTAACGAAAAGGATATATACCCGTTCTGATATTCCGTCACTTTACCGAAGCAGCTGGAGATAAGCTTTTCATCCTGATGTTTGACGGTGCAGGCCGGCGTGGTAATGGCGCCGGTGAAGCGCACGACGCCGGAGGCGACCTGACTGCCGGAAAGCGGTTTTGCTTGCAGAGCGAAGGGCAGAATGACCAATGCGCTTAATACGGCTAAGTAATGGTTCATATGCTGTTCCTTTCAGAGTAAAAACACTGCCAATTAAAAAACAAGCGCGCTTGTTTTCATCAAATAAGCCATTTCGCCTGGCGAAATAAAAACGAATGGGCAAAAATCCTACTGCCCGCATTCAATGAATTTGATAATAGGGAGGTAGGATGAGTAAAACCATGATTTGGATCATAGTGAAGACTGGTTAATGATTTGAGGCGCAGGCGGGATAACAGGCTGTGATCGTTCTCTCAGGAAAGTCGGACAAGGGCGGACTGTTTCGTCCCCGTTGCGCGGCGGCAGCAACGGGGGCGAGAGCGGGGTTACAGCATGCCGCTGCTGCCGCAGATGCGGATCTTTTCCGCCACCACTTCTTTCATCGCCAGCTTGCCGGGGACGATGTATTTGCGCGGATCGTTGGCATCCGGGTGCTGTGAAAAGTAGCTTTTTACCGCATCGGCGAAGGCGATTTTCAATTCGGTGGCGACGTTGACCTTGCAAACGCCGAGCGAGATCGCGCGCTTGACCATCGCTTCCGGAATGCCTGAAGCGCCGTGCAGTACCAGGGGGACGTCCACCTGCTCGCGGATCAGCGCCAGGCGCTCGAAGTCCAACTTCGGTTCGCCGTGATACAGGCCGTGGGCGGAACCGATCGCCACCGCCAGCGAATCGATGCCGGTGGCGGCGACAAACTCGCGTGCCGCGGCCGGATCGGTATAAAAGCTGTCCGCCGTATCGACGATCAGATCGTCTTCCTGCCCGCCCAGGCGACCCAGCTCCGCCTCCACGCTGGCGCCGTAGCGGTGGCACAGGGCTACTGCGGCGGCCACCTTGGCGATATTCTGCTCGAACGGCAAATGGGAGCCGTCGATCATCACCGAGCGGATGCCGCTTTTCACCTTATACTCGATGTCGTCCAGCGCTTCGTGATGATCGAGATGCAGCGCCAGCGGCAGATCGTAGCGGTGCGCGGCCGCCTGGCAGATGCCGATCAGGTAGTCGGTGCCGGCATAGCTGAAGGTGCCGGGCGTGCCGGCCATGATCACCGGCGAGCGCAGCTCGGCGGCGGTCTCCGCCACCACCTGCACGGTTTCCAGATTGTGGACGTTAAACGCCGGAACGGCGTAACCCTGGCGCTGCGCCTTGAGCAGCATGTCTCGGTTGGCTATCAGATACATGGGATCTCCTTACAGCTCGAGGGAAGGAAAACGGTAAATCGTCACGCCTTTCACCACCCGGTTAACCTCGCCGGTCGGGCAAGGGTTGTCCGGGGTCAGCCCCAGCGCCAGCGAACTCTCGAAGGCCAGCATTTGGCTGAACAGCAGATACGGGAATAGCAGCCAGATATCGTCAGCGGCATCGTGCATATGCAGCAGGGCATCGGCGAGAGGTTGGCGTTCGCCGGTCAATCCGACCAGCTGCATTGCCAGTCCGTCGCGCTGCAGTTCGTTCCACAGGTCGCGGTCATACTGGCGGGCATAGTCGTTGTGGGAGAACATCAGCACCACCAATGTCTGGCCGTCGACCATAAATTTCGGGCCATGGCGCAGGCCGAGCGGCGAGTCGTAGCGCGTAACGATGCGGCCGGCGGTCAACTCCAGCATCTTGAGCGAGGCCTCTTCGGCGAGGCCGGTAAAACAGCTGCCGCCGAGGGTGATATAGCGGCGGAAACCGCTGGCGGCCAGCGCCTTCACCTGCGGCTGCAGCGTTTCGCGCAGTGCGCGGCAGCGCTGCACCATGGCGTTCAACGGCGCCTGGGCGGCCTCGAGCGAAGCCGGGCCGAGCAGCAGCGCGGCGCTCAGCATCATGCAGCTGAAGCTGGAGGTCATGGCGAAGCTCTGATCGTTGGCGCCTTGCGGCATCACCAGCGAACAGACGTTACCACGCTGATGCGCGTACTGCGCCAGCCGGCTGTCCGGGTTGCACACCAGCATCAGATGATAGCTTTCCGGCAGCAATTGATCGGCCAGCTCCACCGTCGCCACGCTTTCCGGGCTGTTGCCCGAACGGGCGAAGGAAACCAGCAGCGTCGGCCGATCAGGGTCAAGATACTGCAGCGGGTTGGCGACGATATCGGTGGTGCCGTAAGCCACCACGTCGCGGCCGGTGCGTTCGCGCAGCCAGGGGGCCAGGGCGCGGCCGGCAAATGCCGAGCTGCCTGCGCCGCACAAGACGATTTGCAGGCGCGGATTAGCCAGCAACGGCGCCAGGAACGGTTGCCACTGCGCCTGTTGATCCTGCAGTTGGCGGTGCAGCGCCGCCCACAAATCCGGCTGTTGCCAAATTTCTGCGGCGGTATGCCAGGCGTTGCGCTGCTTCAGCCAATTCGCCTCGTAAGAGAAATACGCGTTCATGATGACAGCTCCTTAAAAAGCCTCGGTTAACGGTCGGCGATAATCACGTCGATCCCTAAATGGTGCAGCGCCTGCAGATAGTGTTCCGGAATGCGGCTGTCGGTGACCAGGCGGTGGATCTGGCCGATGTCGCGGATCATGCAAAAGCTGGTGCGGCCGAATTTGCTGGCGTCGGCGAGGGCGATCACTTCGCGCGCCACCTCGCACATGACCCGGTTCAGCTGCGCTTCGCCCGGATCCGGCGTGGTGATGCCGCTCGCGAGATCGAAGCCGTCGACGCCGAGAAAAAGCTTGTCGAACCGATACTGGCGCAGCTGCTGTTCGGCGGCGGGGCCGTACAGCGACCAGGCTTTGCGGCGCACGCTGCCGCCGACCACCATCAGGTCGATCTCCTCGTTGTTGGCCAGTTCGAAGGCGATGTTGAGCGCGTTGGTCATCACCACCAGATCCTTTTTCCCCGCCAGCTGCGGCGCCATTTGGCTGGTGGTGGAGCCGGAGTCGAGGATGACGGCGTCGCCGTCTTCAATCAGCGCCGCGGCCGCGCAGGCGATGGCGTGTTTGACGTCGCGATTGATGCGGCCCTTGTCCTGCAACGGGCGGTCGAAGGCGAACTGTTTGTTCAACATGGCGCCGCCGTAGGCGCGCACCGCGCAGCCGTGTTTTTCCAGCTGGCGCAGATCGCTGCGGATGGTGACGCTGGACACCGAAAACTGCTGGCTGAGCTGCTCCACGCGCACCGTGCCCTCGCGACACAGCTGGTCGATAATTAATTCCCGGCGTTTTGCGGTATTGATCATTAACGCAGACTCCTGATTTACCTGTAGCCGTGCCCGACCGCGGCTTAATAAGCCGCAGCGATACCGACCGGAGCGCTTTCAGTTGTTCGTGGCGAATTACAGCAAACGAAACACTGAAATGCAATCGATTAATTTTAAAATATCTATATCTATCAGTTGGTTATATTTGATTTTGCTTTCGGTTGGGCGGCAACCGAAAGCAGTGTTAACGCAAAGTGAAAACGGCAAATTCGTTATTTTTCAGTCGCCAATTCCCAGCGCTTATTCATTCAGTCCGTCGATGCCGAAAGCCGCAGCGATCGCTCGACAATCTCCGGGCTTTCACTGTTTTTTTATGCCGGCGCGCGTAAAAGCGCTGCGCCGCGCACGCCGCTGCTGTCACCGTGCACCGGCGGGAACACCGCCGCCGGCTCCATGCCCGGCAGCAGCCAGCGCCGCATCGCCGGCGGCAACAGCCGGTAAAGCTCGCCGACGTTGGACAATCCACCGCCCAGCACGAAGGCATCAACATCCAGCAGCAGCTGTAAGCCGGCCAGCGCGCTGGCCAGGATGTCGACGTAGATGGTCATCAGCCGCTGCGCGAGCGCATCACCGGCACGATAGCAGGCGACCAGCGCCGGCACGTCAGCGGCCGGATGGGCGAAATGGCGGCTCAGCGCCAGCAGCCCGCTGCCGGAGACGTAGCGTTCAAAGCAGCCGGTCAGTCCGCAGTTGCAGCCGAACAGCGGCAGATCGTAACGCTGCGCCAGCTGGGCCGAGATTGGCATATGGCCCCATTCGCCCGCCACGCCGCTGCGCCCCTTGTGCAGTTGCCGGTTCACCACCAGGCCGCCGCCGGCGCCGGTGCCGATGATGGCGCCGAACACCAGCGGCAGGTGCGCGGTTTGCGGCGTGCTGGCTTCCGACAGCGCGAAGCAGCGGCAGTCGTTCTCAATAGCGATCGGTCGCGCCAGCGCCTGCGTCAAATCATCCGCCAGGCAATGGCCGGTCAGGCAGGGCACGTTGACCGCCAACTGGCGGCGGCTGACGGGATCGGTGATCCCCGGCAAACCGATGCCGATGCTGCCGCGCGTGTGCAGTTCGCGATCCGCCTGCTCGACCAGCCCGGCGATGCAGGCCACGAACTCGCCGTAATCGCCGGTTGGGGTGCGCACCCGCTGGAGCAGCACCTGATTGAGCCGGCGATCGTAAGCGGCCATTTCAATTTTGGTGCCGCCGATGTCGAAGCCGTAACGCATCTCTGTCGTGGCCATGCTTTAGGCTCCACTCAGGGCGATCACCGCCGCCTCGCGGCGGGCGCGTTCGGCGGCAAACACCATCAGGTGGCTCTCCAGCGCTTCCGCCGGGCCGGCCAGCACCTGGCTCGGATCGTTGGCGCGAATGGCCGCGATAAAGTGCTGCATCAGGAAGTAGTCGCCGCCGCCGTGGCCGGCCATGGCGTGCAGATCCTGGCCGGCATCGGTGTCGTAATGCGTTTCGCCGTCGTCGAGGAACGAGGTGATGCGGATATGGCGGCCGTCGCCTTCCAGGCAGCCGCGGCTGCCAAAGATACGGGTGTGACGATCTTCGTGGCGGGTAAAGGCCGTCATGGTGAACGACGCGGTGCGGCCGCCGGCGAACTGCATGTTGACCACCTGATGGTCGACCACGTTATTGTCGCAGCGGTAGACGCAGCGGCCGTAAGGCCCGTCGCGCAGCGCCGCCCGCAGCGTCGTCTGGTCGGGTTCCGGCGTCAGCACGCGCAGAAAACCGGGCGTGGCCTTGTGATCGTCGCCCAGATAGATGCGTTTGGCGGAATAGGGGCAGTTTGCCTCTACCGCGCAATCCAGGCAGTTGTCCGCCGCGCCCGCCGGTTGGTTTTCCTGGCGGAAGTGGCGCAGGTTGCCGAAGGAGCTGACCTGTTCACAGGGTTGCTCCATCACGTAGCGGATCCAGTCGATGTCGTGGCAGGATTTCTGCAGCAGCATAAAGGCGGCCTGCCGATCGTTGCGCCAGTTGCCGCGCACGAAGGAGTGCGCCTGATGCCAGTAGCCGACCGGTTCCAAATGTTGCAGGCTGACGATGTCGCCGATCGCGCCGTCGCGCAGCAACTGTTTGAGCTTTTGGGTATAGCGGGTGTAACGCAGCACGTGGCCGACCGAGAAGATCAGCCGTTGGCGCGTCACTTCGGCGACGATGGCGCGGCACTCATCGGCGTCCGGCGACAGCGGTTTTTCCAGCAGCATGGCGTAGCCCTGGCGGGCGAAGGCCAGCGCCGGTTCCAGATGCATCTGATCCTGGGTGCAGATCAGCACCGCGTCGGCCAGCTTGCCGGCGTCGGCGGCCTGACGCCAGTCGGTGAAGACGTTTTCCGGCGCGATGGCATGCTGCGCCACGAACGGCTCGCGGTAGGCGTCGCGCGGTTCCGCTACCGCCACCACCTGCATCAAATCGGGATGCGCCAGCGCATAGCGCGAGTAGATTTCACCGCGCGCCCCGGCGCCGACCACCAGCACCCGCACCGGGCGATGGGCAAAGCTGTTGGGTTGTGTTGACGACATTGCTGGATACTCCGCTGTTGTTATTTGAGGTTTTGGCCGCTGAGCTCGTCGAACAAATGCGCGCGCGTCAGATCGAATGCCAGATGAATGCTTTCGCCGAGGCGCGGCTCCCAGTCCGGCAGCGACGCCATGCGCAGCACGAAGCGCAGATCGGCCAGTTCGCAGTGCAGCAGCTCTTCGTTGCCCATGCGCTCGATAGTGACGATCTGCGCCGGGAAACAGTTGGCGCTGCCGGGCGCGCACAGCCGCAAAGACTCCGGCCGGATGCCGAGACACACCCGCGCATGCGGGTAGTCCGCCAATTGCCGTTGCAGCGCCGGCGGCAGATCGAGCAGGTGCTGCAGGCCGATACGCAGCCGCACCGTTTGGCCGTCGCGCACGATCGCCAGATCGTGCAAATTCATCGACGGGCTGCCGATAAACTCGGCGACGAAACGGTTGGCGGGGTGGTGGTACAGATTGATTGGTTTATCCACCTGCATGATGGCGCCGCGGTTCATCACGCAAATGCGATCGCCCATGGTCATCGCCTCGACCTGATCGTGGGTGACGTACACCATGGTGGCGGCGGCGCCTTCTTGCTTCAGCTGGTTGTGCAGTTCGATCAGTTGCACGCGCATTGACACCCGCAGCTTGGCGTCGAGGTTGGACAGCGGCTCATCGAACAGAAACACCTTGGGTTTGCGCACGATGGCGCGGCCGACCGCCACCCGCTGGCACTGGCCGCCGGAGAGCTGGCCCGGCTTGCGCTGCAGCAGATTGGTGATCTCCAGCTTTTCCGCCGCGTCGCGCACCCGGCGGTCGATCTCCGTCTTGCTCTCTTTGCCGATCAGGCCGAACGCCATGTTCTTGTACACCGTCATGTGCGGGTACAGCGCATAGTTCTGGAACACCATGGCGACGCCGCGATCCTTCGGCATGCTGTCGTTGACGCAGCGATCGTGGATCAGGATCTGCCCCTCGCTGACGCTCTCCAGCCCGGCGATCATCCGCAGCAGGGTGGATTTGGCGCAGCCGGACGGGCCGACGAACACCATAAATTCCCCATCTTCAATGTCCAGATCGACGCCGTGCAGCGCGTGGAAACCGTTGGGGTACACTTTTTTAACGCTGTTTAACTGAATTCCGGCCATGTTGTTTACCTTGTCTGCGCGTTAGCCTTTCACCCCGGCGCTGGCGATGCCCTGGATGAAATAGCGTTGGAAAATAATGAACAGCATCAGCATCGGGATCACTGCCATCAGCGCCCCGGCCATCAGCAGCGGGTATTCCACCCCGGCGCGGCTGGAGAGCGAGGCCAGCCCTACCGGCAGCGTCAGCTTCTCGGTGGTGGTATTGACGATCAGCGGCCACATCAGGTTGTTCCAGCTCCACAGGCCGTTGATGATGACGCAGGCGATAATGCCCGGCCGGATCAGCGGCAGCATGATGCGCCAGAAGATGGCGAAGTAGCTGTAACCGTCGATCAGCGCCGCTTCCTCCATCTCCTTCGGCACCGCCAGGAAGAACTGGCGCAGCAGGAAGGTGGCGTAAACGCTGAAAATGCCCGGCAGCACCAACCCGGTGATGCTGTTGACCAGCCCCAGCTTCTGCACCACCAGGAATTGCGGGATCAGAAACGCCTGGCCGGGCACCATCAGGATCGACACGCACACCAGAAACACCGCGTCGCGGCCGCGAAAATGCAGGCGCGAGAAGCCATAGGCGGCCAGGGTGGCGATAGCCATCTGCAGGCTGACGGTGAAGAAGGTCGCCAGCAGCGAGTTGAGATAAAAACCGGCGAACGGGATTTCGTGCATCACCCGGCCGTAGGCCTGCAGGCTGGGATGCCCCGGCAGCAGCGTCAGCGGGATCTGGATGCTCTCGGCCTGGGTTTTCAGCGAGGTCACCAGCATCCAGATAAAGGGCACCACCGAGGCCAGCGCCGCCAGCCCCATAAACAGGTACACCAGCGTTTTCTTGCTTGCGTTCATGTGCAGCTCCTCAGCTGACTTTCAGGCGCTTGCCGATCGCCATTTGAATCAGGGTGATCACCAGCGTGACGGCGAACAGCACCACGGTGATGGCGGAGGCGTAACCTTTTTCCTGCAGGTAAAACGCGTACTTGTAGAACAGGTTGGTGACGGTCATCACGTCGTTTTCCACCAGCGCGCGGTCGAACATCAGGAACACCACGTCAAAGACTTGGAGGATCTCGATAAAGCTCATCACCGACACGAAGAACAGCGTCGGCACCATCATCGGCAGCGTGATGCAGAAGAAGCGCCGCAGGGTGCCGATGCCGTCGATATCCGCCGCTTCGTACAACTGGCGTGGAATGCTCTGCAGTCCGGCCAGCAAAATGATGATCTTCAGCGCCAGCGACGACCAGATGATGATGATGGATACGCTGATGCGCACCACGTCCGGATCGGACAGCCAGGCGACCGGCGCAATGTGCAGCAGGCCCAGCGCCTGGTTGATCAGGCCGAAGTCCTTGTTGAACAGCCATTGCCACACCATGGCCACCGCCGCGGGCATGGTGACCGCCGGCAGGAACAGCAGGGTGCGCAGCAGGCCTTTGCCGCGGATATTCTGGTTGAGGCCGATCGCCAGCAGCAGCGACAGGCTCAGGCTGATCGGCACGCAGACCACCACGTAGAACAGGGTGTTGGCGGCGGCGGTGTAAAAGTCGTCGTCTTCGAACAGGTTGAGATAGTTATCGACGCTGATGCTGCTCCAGCGCATGAATTGGTTGAGATCGGTAAAGCTGTAAAAGATGTTTTGCAAGAAGGGGATCAGGTAAAACACCGTCACCCCCAACAACAGCGGCAGGATCATCACCCAGCCCCAGAAGCGCTCGGCGCGTTCGAGCCGATTGAGCGCGGGACGGGCGGTGCGCCGGGGGTGTTTCAGGGTGACCGTAGCCGTTTCTGCCAGCGACATGTTGCCATTCCTCACCTATGACGTTCAGCGTGGTTCCCCCGCGGCGCGCGCTCGGGGCTGCGCGCCGCGGCGGGGTGATTACTGCTCCATGACGCGCGCGATCTTCTTGACCGATTTGTCCATTTCCTGCTTAGCGTCCGCGCCCATAAAGATCTTTTTCAGGCTGGCGATCCACATGTTTTGCCACTTCGGCGTATTGGTGCCGGCGGTGGGGTAAGCCTGGGTCACTTCAAGGGTCTGGATATAAGGCGTGACGTCAACCTTTTGGATCTGCTGCGCCCAGACCTTGGCCGCCGTCTTGTTGGCCGGGATCACCACCTTGGCCAGCTCCGCCTGCGAGGCTTCGCTGCTCATGAAGGCGATATATTTCCAGGCGGCCTGCTTGTGGGCGCTTTTCGCCGACATGGCGAAGGCCAGACTGTGCGCCACGCCGGACTGGCGTTCAATTTTGGGCATCATCACCACGCCGATGTGGTCGTTGATCAGCGGGTTATTGGCGAACGGCGCCGCCAGCCAGGAGCCGGCATAGACCATCGCGGCGCGGTTGGACTGGAAGATATTCTCGGTTTTGACTTCGCTCATTTGCTGGGCGCTTGGCATCAGGCCGTCTTTCATCATGCCCTGCAGCTGTTGGTAGACCCAGAGGGATCTGTCGTTGGCGATGTCGGTGGGCTGGCCGTCTTTCGGCACGATGTGGTTGCCGTTTTGGAACAGCAGGTTCATGTAACTGTCCTGGCCGTCGATGCTGAGATCCATCACCAGCGGGAAGGCGGCGCCTTTCAGCCCGTTTTTCAGCGCGGCGGCCTTGCTCTTCAGATCGTCCCAGCTCCAGTCGTTGGTGGGGTAGCTGACGCCGGCCTGATCGAACAGCTTTTTGTTGTACCACACGGCGATGGAATCGACGTCGCGCGGGATGGCCATCTGCTGACCGTCATACTGATAGGCTTTCACCGAGCTGGCGACCACGTCGTCCAGCTTAAGGCCGCTGTCCTTAATATAGGGCGCCAACGGCTCCATAATGCCGTTTTTGGCGTACTGCACAAAATAAGGCATATTGATCCAGAATATATCTGGCGCTACGCCGCCGGCGGCGGCGGAATCTAATTTAACGAAATATTGCGCCGAGGGGGTTAATTCTATTTCTATTTTTATATCCGGATTGGCCTGTTCAAAGCGCTTGGCAATCTCCTGTTCGGCGGGTAATTGATTTCTGTCCCAAACGGCATAGCGCAAAGTTATTTTATCTGCGGCATGGAGCAGCGTGGGTAATAATAATGCGCTGGCAAGAATAGAATGCGCCAGCAAGCGGCCGGTATTTTTTATCGGTGACATTGCTTTCCCCTCGGTGAGCGACGAATAGCGTTTTTTGCAACGTAAATTCTTTCTATCCCTTAACTTTCAATGTGTCAATACACCCCCAAACGCCCAAAAATGGGGCGTCAATGTTTCGTTTTTGTTAAAATCGAAAGGCTTTCACGGTCAAGTGAAAGGTGCTCTTGTTCACATTTCATTAACCTTTATGCGGGGTTTTTCCCCGGTGGCGCGGCATTTAGCGGCCTTCGCAGGCATAGGAATAACTGATAACCCTTGCACCATAATGGGGATTAAAAATATTTTTATTGTGCAAGCTTCAGCTTCTTTCATTTTTGTGATGCAAATAAACAAAAAAATCTTGCTGAGGCTGTCCAGGGAGGGCGCGCAAACGTTTTTTATTGCCGGCTATTGTTTGTGTCGATAAAAGACGCTAGCCTGAATCTCACAACACTTATTCATCCATAATAAAGAGGGCGGAATATCATGCGCCTGTCTCTGGTATTTACGCATTGCCTGGAGAAAGTATTTCATCGCCAAAATATGCCGCCCATTGCCGTGGAAAATCGGTTGAGCGGGTTAAATAACGAGGTGCTGTCCTGGCAGGCGGTGTACTGTTTGCAAACCCCGGGCAACGAGACTCGCCATGAGCTGTGTTATCAACTCGACGGGCCGCTGGCGGAGTATATCAGCGTGCGCCAGGTGCAATCGGTGCCGAGCGGTTTTCCCTGTTATCGCGAGACCGATGAGAATTACCTGACGACTGAGCCGGGCTTATTTCCCGATCCGCTGATACCGCTGCCGCAACGGCGTTTTTTTGCCGCCTGCCGCTATTATGGCAGCCTGTGGTTGACCCTGACGCCGCCGGCCGACACGCAACTGGCCGGCGACTTTCCGTTGACCCTGCGGCTGCGGGATGCCCAGAGCGGCGAGGCGCTGGCCGAGGCCACGCTGACGCTGCATCTGGTGCCGGCGGCGTTGCCGCCGCAAACGCTGTTGCACACCGAGTGGCTGCACACCGACTGCCTGGCGGATTACTACCGTCTGGCGGTGTTCAGCCCGGATTACTGGCGCGCGGTGCGCAACTTTGTGCGCTGCGCGGTGCATAGCGGGGTCAATATGCTGCTGACGCCGCTGTTTACGCCGCCGCTGGATACCGCCGTCGGCGGTGAACGCACCACAGTGCAGTTGGTGAGGGTGTCGCGTTCCGCGCAGGGGTATCGCTTCGATTTCAGCCGCTTGGCGCAGTGGGTGGCGTTGGCGCAGGAAGAGGGCATCGAGCACTTCGAAATCGCGCCGTTGTTTACCCAATGGGGCGCGGCGCATGCGCCGAAGATCGTGGTGGAGGAGCAGGGCGAGGCGCGACCGCTGTTCGGCTGGCACACCGATGCGCAGGGCGAACCGTATCAGCGTTTCCTGCAGGCACTGCTGCCCGAATTGACCGCCTGGTTCCGCGAGCGGGGGTTGGAACGACAGGTGTGGTTCCATGTTTCCGATGAGCCGACGCTGGACAACCTGGCGGCCTACCGGCGCGCCAGCGCCGCGCTGCTGCCGCTACTGGATGGCTTTCGCACTTTCGATGCGCTGTCGGATTTCGCTTTCTATCAGCGAGGCCTGGTGGAAATCCCGGTCGCCGCCACCGATCATATTGAGCCCTTTATCGAACACCGGGTGCCTGGCCTGTGGGCCTATTACTGCTGCGTGCAGAAGACCGAGGTCGCCAACCGGTTCTTCGCCCAGCCTTCGGCGCGCAACCGCATATTGGGCGTGCAGCTCTATCTGTACCGCATCGCCGGCTTCCTGCATTGGGGATTCAACTTCTATAACAGCGCCCATTCGCTCGAACGTATCAATCCTTATGCCGTGACCGACAGCGGCCATGCGTTTCCCTCCGGCGATCCGTTCGTGGTCTATCCGGGCGATGATCTGCAGCCGGTGGAGTCGCTGCGCCTGCGGGTGCTGCATCAGGGGCTGCAGGACATGCGCGCGCTGCAACTGCTGGAGAGTCTGACCGACCGGCCGACGGTTGAGGCGCTGATCGAACGCGAGCTGGGCATGCGCATCACCTTCAAGCGTTATCCGCACCAGGCCGGGCCGCTGCTGCGCCTGCGCGACGCGGTAAACCGCCGCATCGAAGCGTTGCTGGCGCCGATGTGAAGGCAAGTGGGGGCGAAAATGCGTCTTTCGCTCCCAATTCGCCATTACTTTGCTATACCTGATAGTCGATGGATTCACTTTATTGTCATGTAACTGACACGTCAGAGTCATGGCTCTGGCTTAAGTTTGCAGCGACTACGTCAGGAGATAACGCGATGTTCAGCCTGGATTCTCTGTTGCAAGATGCATTTCCACACCGCAATACCCCTGCCTGGCAGCGCAGCCTGCTAAGAACCCTTCTCTTCGAAAAAGAATTCAAGCAGTTCGCCGCCGATTATCCCCACCTGAAAGGGCTCGATCTGATCGAGCAGGTGGTGGACTACTTTAACCTCAGCTGCGAACTGGTGGACGGCGATCTGGAAAACATCCCGAGCCAGGGGCCGGTGGTGCTCGTGGCCAATCACCCGATCGGTTCGCTCGACGGCCTGGTGCTGCTGCGCGCCGTTGCGGCGGTGCGCCCGGACGTGAAAGTGGTGGCCAGCCAACTGCTGACCTACATTGAACCGCTGCGCAGCCTGTTCGTGCCGGTGGATAACGTCGCTTATAAAACCAGCCGCAAACAGATTGAAGGCATGCAGCAACAACTGGACAATCAGGGCGCGCTAATCCTGTTCCCGGCCGGCGAAGTGTCGCGCATGAGCCCGAAAGGCATCCGCGACGGCCACTGGCATACCGGTTTTCTGCGCCTGGCCGCCAAAGCGCGCGCGCCGATCGTGCCAATCCACATCAGCGCACGCAACAGCAACCTGTTCTACTTTACCTCACTGGTCTACCGGCCGCTGTCGACGTTGCTGCTGGTGCGCGAAATGTTCCAGCAGCGGGGCGGGCGCATCAAGATCCGCGTGGGCGGCCGCGTGCCGTTCGCCAACTGGCACGACGGCCACACCAGCGCCAAGGATCTGGCGGAGCGTTTTCGCCGCCACGTCTATCGCCTGGGCCAGGGCAAGCCGGGGCTGTTCGCCAGCGAGTCGCCGATCGCGCTGCCGGAAGATCGTCTTGAGCTGAAAAAGGCGCTGGCGAACTGCGAACGGTTGGGGGTAACGCCGGACGGTAAAACCATCTATCTCTACCGTCGCCATGACGAAGCGCGTACGCCAATCCTGCGCGAGCTGGGGCGCCTGCGCGAGATCGCCTTCCGCGCGGTGGGGGAAGGATCCGGCCGCCGCCGCGATCTGGACAGCTACGACGACGATTACTACCACCTGGTGCTGTGGGATGAGGAGGAGTTGGAGATCGTCGGCGCCTATCGCTTTATCCCTACCGCCGAACAAATCGCGCGCAAAGGGCTGGAAAGCATCTACAGCAACAGCCTGTTCCATTATGACCGCGATATGGAACCGATCCTGGCGCAGGGCATTGAGCTGGGGCGCAGCTTTATTCAGCCGGCCTATTGGGGCAAGCGCGGGCTGGACTATTTGTGGCTGGGCATCGGCGCCTATCTGTCGAAATACCCGCAGTACCGCTATCTGTTCGGCCCGGTGTCGATCTCCGGCGGCATGCCGCTGGCAGCACGTGACTTGCTGATCGCCTTCTATCGGCTCTATTTCTCGCCGGATCACGCGTTCGGGCAGTCGCGGCGGCCTTATCCGGCGTCGCTGCCGCAGGTGCTGGCGCAGTTTGCCGGAGACAACTATCAGGAAGATCTGGTGCGGCTGAAGAGCCTGCTCAGCAATATCGGCTGCTCGATCCCAACGCTGTACAAGCAGTACACCGAGCTGTGCGAGCCGGGCGGGGTACAGTTTATCGATTTCGGCACCGATCCGGCGTTCAACAACTGTATCGACGGATTGGTGCTGGTGGATACCACGCGGCTCAAGCCGTCGCGGTATCAGCGTTATATCGCGGTGCACCAGCCGCAGCCGGCCGAGACGGCATGACTATAGTCTGACTCATGCCTTTTTGATCTAAGCACGACCTTGGGGCCGGCGAGGGGATAGCGCTACGATAAACGTTTTGCTTTCCACCGCCGGAGCCTGTCATGCCCCATTCGTTTATCCCGCCGCTATTGTCCGACGATGAACCGCCCGCCGCTGCCGTTGAAATCCCGCGCGGCAAAGCGCCCTTTTTGCTGCTGTGCGATCACGCCGGCAAGGCGATACCGCAATCTCTTGGCGATCTCGGTTTGCCGCCGGGGGAGATTGAACGCCACATCGGCTGGGATATCGGCGCGCTGAGCGTGTCGCGCCATCTGAGCCGCCAACTGGACGCCACCCTGATCCACCAGCGTTACTCACGGCTGGTGATCGACTGCAACCGGGCGCCCGGCATCGCCAGCTCGATCCCGCATTTGTCCGAACTGACGCCGATACCCGGCAATATCGGTATCGACGCCGCGCACGCGCTGGCGCGCGAGCGTGAGGTGTTTTTGCCGTATCACCACGCCATCGACGATCATTTGGGGCAACGTCAGCTGCGCGAACTGCCGACGGCGGTGATCGCCATGCACAGCTTCACGCCGGTGTTCAAAGGGGAATCGCGCCCCTGGCAGGTGGGGCTGCTGTTTAATCGCTACCCGGAATTTGCGCTGCTGCTGGCCGAACTGCTGCGCGAAGAGGGGGATTTGCAGGTGGGGATCAACGAGCCCTATGCAATGACTGACGCCACCGACTACACGTTGCCGGTGCATGCGGAACGGCGCGGTTTGCCTTATGTCGGCATCGAAATCCGCCAGGATCTGATCGCCGATGAACGCGGGCAGCAGGCGTGGGCGAAACGTTTCGCACGCCTGCTGCCGCAGGCCTGGCAGCGCTGGCAAATTTGACTTTAGGAATATTCCCAGAGATGATAACCGTAAGGAATACGTAATACGTCATTAGAAAAAAAGTCAGGAGAGACGTGTGGAGCACAGCGATAACGGACTGTTTATCAAACGGGAGCGTTTTGAAGTTCTGGCGATTCTGCGTGAAATTTGCAAACAACGCACGCCGCTGCGCGTAGAAAATCAGCAGCACCGGTTTCAAAGTCTGTTATTGAGCGTCGGGCCGGACAATATCGTGTTTAGCGGTGAGGAAGCGGAAAACGCCATCGACGGCGCCTGCACCATCGTGATTGAAAGCCACGACGCCAAAATCGAGTTTTCCGTCGGCCAGGCGGAATTGACCGAACATCAGGGCGTCCAGGCCTGCTCGACCCGGCTGCCGCAGGAGTTGGTTTACATCCAGCGCCGCCGTCAGTTCCGCATCACCACGCCGCACTGGCGCCAATTCTTCTGTACCGGCGAATACCCGGACGGCACGCCGTACGAGCTGCGGATCCACGATCTGTCCGCCGGCGGCGTCGGTTTGCGCTTCGACGGCCCGCTGCCGGATTTCTTCCAGCCAGGCCTGCAGTTCAAGAAAGCGGAGTTGGATCTGGGCAGCTACGGCAGCTTCAAGGTCAACATGGAACTGGTGGTGGTCAACGACGATCAGGAAACCGACGATAACGATCAGGTGGTGCACTTCTCGCGCCTGTCGTGCCGTTTCCTCAAGCTGGGGCTGGCGATGGAACGCAAAATTCAGAGCGCGGTGTTCGCCTTCGAGCTGGATTTCAACAAAAAGAAAAAACGCTGATAGGTATCAGGGGCGGCACGCTGCCCCTGACTCTCCACCGGCCTTACGGCTTTAACGCCCGCAGGCTGCCGATCTCTTCCCAACCGAAATGCGCCGCTTCGGCCAGCACGTCGCACACTTCGCCCCCGGCGGCGACCACGGCCGCGTCGAGCGCGGCGCCGCGCAGCAAATGGCTCACCAGCAGTGCGGTGAACAGATCGCCGGTGCCTTTGACCGCCGATTTAACCTTCGGATGGGTAAAGCACTGCGTTTCCTGCCGGGTGACCAGCATCAATCCCACCTCGTCTTCGCGCTGCGCGACGCCCGGCGCGCTGGTGACCAGCACCCATTCGGTGGTGTCGTTCAACAGCGCCTGCGCGGCGCGTTGCGTCTGCTCCCGGCTGCTCAGAGAGCGGCCGCACAGCTGCTCCAGTTCGAAACCGTTCGGCGTCAGGCCGTTGGCCAGTCGCAGGAACGGCGAGCGATAGCAGTTGACGATGCGCTCATCCACGTAGATCCCTTCGCCGTAATCGCCCATCACCGGATCGATATAAATCCTTATCTGCGGATTGAGGGCGCGCACCCGCTGCAGCCAGTTGGCCAGAATATGGCACTGCATCACGTCGCCCAGGTAACCGACGATCACCGCCCGGGTGCGTTTCATCACGCCGCGGGCGATCAGATCGTCGAGAAAACCGCCGAACCACTCGCCGGAGATGACGCCGCCGTGCGGCTTGCCGTAATAGGGCGGGCAGCCGAACAGCACGCTGGGCACCTGCAGCGCTTCCAGCCCCTTTTTCAGCAGAGCGCGGTAGGCGATGCCGTTGCCGACGCTGCCGTAGACCACCTGAGATTGAATGCTGATCACGTCGATGGACGGTGACCGCAAGGGTGAAGCCTGTTGCATGAGTTACATCCTTGGTTCGTTATTATCCAGCCAGCGGGCGAACACCTGCCGCGCGCGCTGTTCCAGCTGTGCGCCGTGGCGCGCCGCCTGTTCGCGCAGGCTCTGGGGTGAGATGTCGGCCAGTTCCAGCTCGCAGGCATGGCCAATCAGCCAGCGTTCGATATCGCGGTGATCCGCCTCCAGATGGAACTGCAGGCCGAGCGCGAACCCCTGATAGTCGAAAGCCTGATGCGGGCAAATCGCCGTGCCGGCCAGGCAGCGGGCGCCGTCCGGGATCATGAACATATCTCCGTGCCAATGCAGCACCGGCGTATCGGCCAGCGGCGCCAGCACCGAGTCGTCTTGTGCCGCGAGCGTGGTCAGCGGGGCGAAGCCGATCTCTTTGACGCCGAGCGAGATCACGTCGGCGCCCAGCGCCTGGGCGATCACCTGCGCGCCGAGACACACCCCGAGGGTCGGTCGCCGCTGCGCCAGGCGCTGTTTGACCAACGCCAATTCATGGTCGAGAAAATCGTAGCGCTGCTCACCGGAAAAGTGCTGGGCGGCGCTGATCGGCCCGCCGAGCACCACCAACAGATCGGTCTCTTCATTATTGATAGCACGAATATCATCGCGGCCGGCATCGTAATAATCGATCTGATAGCCACGCAGCGAGAGCAGGGAACCGAGGATACCCAGGTTTTCAAAATTGACGTGTCGAATGGCGACGGCTTTTTTCATTGTTTAACCTCGCTAGCGTGGGTGAACGGCGTCAGCGCCAGCGACTCGCCCAGCACCGTGATGCCTTGCGCGCCGCTCTGGTAGACGATGCGGCGTTCGCTGACCTGGCTGAGCTGCACCTGATAACCCTGCGCGGCCGGGAACAGCGCGCACGCCTGTTCCAGCTGATCGGCTGCCCAGGGGGTGAACATCTGCAGGCGGGCAAAGGCTTTTCCTGCATACTGAATGTCGAGCACGTAATGTTTATCCATGGAACCCCTTACTTTTGGCCGCGGAAACGGGTAATCTTATTTGAACTAGTACAAAAGGATTTATGTATGACTTCATTGTATGCAAAAGGCGGCGGCGCTGTCCAGATTGCCGAGCAGATCGCCGCACGCATCAAAGACGGCGCGCTGCGGCCGGGCGAGCTGTTGCCGCCGGTACGCCAACTGGCGGCGGAGCTGGAGGTCAATCCGAATACCGTCGCCAGCGCTTACGCCCGATTGCGCGATGCCGGTCTGGTGGCGACGCGCGGGCGGGCGGGAACGGTGGTGCTGGAGCCGCCGCTGGCGGCGGTGAGTGCGGCCTATACGCCGCGTCAGGTGCCGGCGGGGATGTGCGATCTGGCCAGCGGCAATCTGGATGCCGCATTGTTGCCGGCGTTGGCGCTTGGCGCGGCGGAGGCGTTCCCGCAGCAAAATGGTTATGACATCAGCGGCGATCTGCCGGCATTGACCGATCTGGGGCGCGAGTGGCTCGGCCGCCAGGGCGTCGCGCTGGGGGAGCCGGCGGTGTTCTCCGGCGCGCTGGATGCGATGGAAAAGGCGCTGCGCTGCCATGTGCAGCCGGGCGCGGCGGTGTGGGTGGAAGATCCCTGCTGGCCGCCGCTATTGACGCTGTTGCGCCACCTGCGTCTGCGGCCGCTGCCGCTGGCGGTAGATGAACAGGGTTGTCGGTTGCCGGAAAGCGGGGCGGCCGGCGCGGTGATCCTGACGCCGCGCGCCCACAATCCGACCGGCGTCTCGCTCTCTGCGCAACGCGCGCAGCAGTGGCGGCGTTTTCTGCGCGACAATCCGCAGTGTCTGGCGATCGTCGACGATTTCTGGGGGCCGTTGTCGCAGCAGCCGCTGCATCTGCCGTTCGACGGCGATCGCGGCCTGTATGTGCTGTCGCTGAGCAAGTTTCTCAGCCCGGATCTGCGCATCGCGCTGGCCTGCGGTGACCCGACGTTGCTGCAGGCGATGCGCGCCGATCAGTACATCAGCGAACGCTGGGTCAGCCATATCTTGCAGCAGATCGCCGCCAGGCTGTGGAGACAGGCCTTGCAGGAAGGGCAACTGCAGCGGGCGCAACAGGCATATCAGGCCAGAAGGGATGAACTGGTGCAGCGGCTCAATGCATTGAATCACACGGCGCTGGCGGTGGGTGAAGGGCTGCATCTGTGGTTGCCGGTGCGGTCGGAAACCGCCGCCGCGCAGCTGATGGCGCAGCGGGGGTGGTTGGTGCAGGGCGGTGAACCTTTCCGCCTGAAGGGCGGCCCGGCGCTCCGCGTCAGCCTGGCTAACGTCACGCCGGCGCAGTTGGCGCCACTGGCGCAGGATCTGACCGACGCCATGCGGGCCGGGGCGGCGATCAACTAGGCCGGCGTCAAACTCTCCTCCGCCAGTAACTGCAGCGAAGCTAACCGGGCGGCCGGTTCGGCGATCGGCGTGTCGATGATGAACTCATCCACGCCGTACTGCTGCTGCAGCTGCGCCAGTTGCTGATGCACCTGCGGCGCGGTGCCGAGCAGAACATGGCTTTCTCGCGGCTCGATGCGGTAGTCGGTGGCGCCGGCCTGTTGCACGAAACTCTCGGCCTGGGCCAGGCTGCCGACGGTCACGCTCTGCTCACCGGCGACGTGCACGCGGTATTGCTGAATATCCGCCGCCAGCATCGCGGCCTGCTCCGGGCTCTGCGCCACGATCGCCGCCACCGCCAGCAGCCCCTTGCGGCCGCCGCTGTGTGCGGTGTAGTGCTCCAGCGCTTCTCTAATGTCTTGCGGATTGCCGTTCAGATGCGCGGCGAACACGAAGGCCCAGCCGGATTCAGCCGCCAGCGTCGCGCTCTCTTTACTGGCGCCGAGCAAAAAGCGCTGGGCGGCGTGCGGCGGCAACGGCGTGGCGCTCAGGCCCGGTTCGGCGTCGTCGTTCAGGTAAGCGGTCAACTGCGACAGCTGCTGCGGGAAGGCCGGTTTGTTTTGCCGGTCATGGGCGGCCTGCAGCGCCTGGGTGGCGAGCGGCAGCCCGCCGGGCGCTTTGCCCACCCCGAGATCGACGCGCCCCGGCGCCAGCGCCGCCAGCAGGTTGAAGTTTTCGGCCACCTTGTAGGCGCTGTAGTGCTGCAGCATCACGCCGCCGGAGCCGATGCGAATGCGCGACGTTTGGCCGAGCAGATAACCGATCAACACCTCCGGCGACGGGCAGGCGAGCTGCGGCGTATTGTGGTGTTCCGCTAACCAGAAACGCCGATATCCCCAGCGCTCCGCCTGTTGCGCCAGATGCAGCGTGCGCGCCAGCGCCTGCGCGGCGCTTTCCCCTTCGGCGATCGGACTCTTTTCCAATATGCTCAAGGCATAAGCCATTTTCCCGCTCCTTTCCTCATCAGATATGCCAGACAAATACCATGTGGGCGGCGTGCGCCTTAATACTGATTGGCGATAGGATATTCCATTGATCCAAAACGGATTTGGATATGCGCAGAACGGTAAAGCGCCGCGGTGTTACCCCTCGAGCCAGGCCTTCAGACGAATGGCGTCACGGTAGTGGCCGTAACGCGGCTGTGCGCCGAGCAGGATCATCACCACCGGCTGCCCTTTGATGGTGGTGCGCATCACCAGGCAGTGACCGGCCTCGTCGGTAAAGCCGGTTTTCTGCAGCTGGATCTTCCAGGCGGGGTTGTTGATCAGGCCGTTGGAGCTGCGGTAAACCAACTGGCCGCGGCCGGGGCGCACGATCTGCTGCTTGTCGGTGCTGAAGCGGCGAATCGACTGATAGCGATAGGCGTGATTGACCATCTTCAGCAGATCGTTGGCGCTCGCCACGTTGCGCGGCGTCAGCCCGGTCGGATCGTAGAAGCGGGCGCGTTTCATGCCGATGGCGCGCGCTTTCTGATTCATTTTCGCCACGAAGGCCTTGCGCCCGCCGGGATAACTGCGGCTCAGCGCGGCGGCGGCGCGGTTCTCCGAAGACATCAGGGCGATGTGCAGCATGTCGCGGCGGCTGAGCACCGAGCCGATGGTCAGGCGCGAATGGGTTTTCTTCAGCAGATCGCGATCGGCGGCGGTGACTTTGAGCTTGCTGCCCATCGGGCGTTTGCTGTCCAGGGCGACCATGGCGGTCATCAGTTTAGTGAGCGAGGCGATCGGCAGCACGCGGTTCGGCTGCTTCTGATAGAGGGTCTTTCCGGTGCGTTGATTGACGACCAGCACCGATTTGGCATTCAGCACCAGCGGCGGTGCAGCGGCATGCACGGGCGCCAAAACGAACAGCAGGCTGAACAGCAGGGCGGCGCCGAAGCGCCGGACAGGCAGACGGAGAAAAGCGTGAGATAAAAGCATAACGGCGGCAATAGTGACCCTAAGTGATTAAAAAATATCAAAAGAGTCTGCCGGGCAAATGTGAAGGAAATAGGGCGATAATCGCTCAAACTGTTACAACAATCCCTTTTGCCGCAGGGTGAAGCGGGTGGCCTCGTTCAAATCGTAGTCCGCGAGACGCTCGCGCGGCACCCAGGCGTAGTCGTCGAACTCGTCGTTGATCGTCACGTCGCGGTTGGCGGCATGGCAGTCGAAAATCAGGTAAATCATGTAGATTTGCTCCCGGCTGCCGTCGGCGTAAGTTTTGATGCGCACGTCATCGCGGAAAGTCCAGGGCGTGATGTTGTCGAGGATCAGCGCGGCGCCCAACTCTTCGCGCACTTCGCGTCGCAGCGCCTGTTCTATTTGTTCACCCGGCTCGACGCCGCCGCCGGACAGCGCCCACTGGCCGGGAAATACGCCCTTGTGCGCCGCCATTTTGCACAGCAGGAAGGCGTTATCGTTTTCAATCAGCGGGCAGACAATGATGCGTTGGCGCATGGAGGACTCCTGTCAAAATGGAAAGCAACCACTTTAACATGGGGTCTGGCCCCTTAGCGTGAGAGAAATCAAAGCGTTGTATTTGCGCAGAGCTGCGGCAACCGCCTCTCTGCGCTACGGTCAGTAGATTTCCGGCACCACCATGTTGTCCGGCACCGGGTTACGGTGGTACTCCGGGCTGCGTTTGCGCTGCGGCAGCGTGATGACGTTGCCTTCGGCTTCCTCATAAGGCACCTGTTGCAGCAGGTGGGTGATGCAGTTCAAGCGGGCCTTTTTCTTGTCGACGCCCTGAACCACCCACCAGGGCGCCTCGGCAATGTTAGTGCGCGCTAACATGATTTCTTTGGCCTCGGTGTAGTCTTCCCAGCGGCGGCGGCTTTCCAGATCCATCGGGCTGAGCTTCCACTGCTTGAGCGGATCGTGAATGCGGCTGAGGAAACGCAGCTCCTGCTCCTCATCGGTGATCGAAAACCAGTATTTGACGATTTGGATGCCGCTGCGCGTCAGCATTTTTTCGAATTCCGGCACGCTGCGGAAAAACTCCTCGTACTCTTCGTCGTTGCAAAAGCCCATCACGCGTTCCACGCCGGCGCGGTTATACCAGCTGCGGTCGAACAGCACCATTTCGCCGGCGGCGGGCAGATGCGCGATATAGCGCTGAAAATACCACTGGGTGCGTTCGCGGTCGTTCGGCGCCGGCAGCGCCGCCACGCGACAGGTGCGCGGGTTGAGACGCTGGGTGATGCGTTTGATCACGCCGCCCTTGCCGGCGGCGTCGCGGCCTTCGAAGAGGATCACCAGCCGGTGGCCGGTGCGCATCACCCAATCCTGCAGCTTCACCAGTTCGCCCTGCAGGCGCAGCAGTTCGCGGAAGTATTGTTTGCGCCAGGCTTTCTTCGCGTCGCTGTCGACTTCTGCCGCGTCGAAGCGCAGGTCGTCCAGCTCCATTTCCAGCTCTTCATCGTAGCTGTCGTAAAATTCTTGCAGCAGGCGCTGGTTGAAACCGTCATCGCGGTTGAATTCATGCATGGTCATCAGATTTTCTCCGTGTCAGCCCGGTGTTAGAAATGGTTGAAGATCCAGTACAGCACCGCCGACAGCAGTACCGAGGCCGGCAGCGTCAGCACCCAGGCCATCAGCAGATTGCGCAGGGTGGCCATCTGCAGGCCGGAGCGGTTGGCGGCCATGGTGCCGGCGATGCCGGACGAAAGTACGTGCGTGGTCGAAACCGGCAAACCGAAGGCGTCGGCCGCGCCGATGGTGGTCATCGCCACCAGTTCGGCGCTGGCGCCCTGGGCGTAGGTCAGGTGCGATTTACCGATCTTTTCGCCCACCGTCACCACGATGCGGCGCCAGCCAACCATGGTGCCGAGCCCCAGCGCAATCGCCACCACCACTTTCACCCAAAAGGGAATGAAGCGGGTGGCGTTGTCGAGTTCGCCTTTCAACGCGTCGAGGTTGCGCTGCGCATCGGAATTGATCTGCAACTGACGCTCTGCCTTCAGGTGCTTGATGGTCTCGGACGCCAGGTACATGTCATTGCGGGTGTTCGACACCGCTTGCGCCGGGATCTTGTCGACCGAGCCGTACTGACGGATTTGATCGCCGATCGCGCCGGCCAGCTGCGCCAGCGCCGGCACCACCTCCGGCGTCAGTTCGCTGGTGCGCACATAGCCGGTCAGCACCTCGCGCGGCGGCGTTTGGCCGCCGGCCGGGAACTGGCGCAGCAGCTCGTTTTTGGTCACTTCCGCCAGCGCCGCCACCCGGGGGATCTGCTCCGGCGGCATCGAACGGTTCAGGGCGTAGGCGATCGGCATGGTGCCCACCAGGATCAGCATGATAAGGCCCATGCCTTTCTGCCCGTCGTTGGAGCCGTGGGCAAAGGAAACGCCGGTGCAGGTGAGGATCAGCAATCCGCGGATCCACAGCGGCGGCGGGCTATTGTCCTTAGGCGCGCTGTACAGCTGGCGGTTCTTGACGAACAGCTTCAGCGCCAGCAGCAGCAGGCCGGCGAACACGAAGCCGATCACCGGCGACAGCAGCAGCGCGTAGCCCACCTTGATCGCCTGGCCCCAGTCCACGCCGCTGGTGCCGGTGCGGCCGTGGATCAGAGCGTTGGCCACGCCGACGCCGATAATCGAGCCGATCAGCGTATGCGACGACGTGGCGGGCAGCCCGAGCCACCAGGTGCCGAGGTTCCAGATGATGGCGGAGAACAGCAGGGCGTACACCATGGCGAAACCGTTGCCGGTGCCGGCCTGCAGGATCAGCTCAACCGGCAGCAGCGAAATGATGCCGAAGGCCACCACGCCGCTGGAGAGCAATACGCCGAGAAAGTTGAAGAAACCGGACCACACCACGGCGACCATCGGCGACAGAGAGTGGGTGTAAATCACCGTCGCGACCGCATTGGCGGTGTCGTGGAAGCCGTTGACGAATTCAAAGCCCAGCGCGATCAGCAGCGCCAGCCCCAATAATAAAAACGGAATGTAACTGGTATAGACGGCGCCGGCGTCGCTGACGTCGTTAAATAAGTTCACTCCGGCGAACGCGATCCCCAGAATTAATAAGAACACAAAAAAAAGAACAGTGAGTCGACTGTTCTTTTGATGCAGCTTGGGCAGGCTGGATGCGGCCGGCACACCCGTTTGAACGGCGCTGTTATCGCTCATAATGACCTTCCTGAGAGGATTGAATGCGGTAGCTGTCGCCTGAAAAGTATTCTGAATGAATGTGGCCTTTTTATGACGAAAATATTAATCATCGGGAACGGCGAAAATCATTAACGCCGATAAATAAAGATTGTTATAACAGCGGGGACGGTCTTGGGTTAACGGCAACAGGCAGGATAAGGCGTTATGGTGCAACGGTTAGCGGAAAAGATGCACAAGCTTGATTTCGATGATGAAGTGACCGGGCTGATCTACGGCCATGTGTTTCGTTCCGGTGAGCCGCCGGCGCGCCTGAACTCGCAACAGGTCTGCCAGGCTTACCAGGCTTTGCCGTCCGGCGACGGCTTTGTCTGGCTGCACCTCAATCTCAACCACGCGGCGGCGGAGAAGTGGCTGAAAAACCATTTCGCCATTTCCGATTTTTTCTTCCATGAAATTCGGCATGGTTCCCACACGACGCGCATCGAGCGCCAGGGCGACGATCTGTTCGCCGTGCTCAACGACGTGATTTTCCACCCTGAGGACAGCAACCCGGAAACGGCGACGCTGTGGCTCTATTGCTGCCGTGGGCTGGTGGTCACCGTGCGTCACAAACCGGTGCGATTGATTGAACGGCTGCTTGGCCGCCTGACGGCGTTGGAGCTGGCGTCGTCTACCGAGCTGCTGGCGCACCTGCTGGAAGAGCAGGAGGACGTGCTGGAACAGGTGGTGCGGCAGGCTAACCAGTATGTTGATGCCATCGAGGATCGCCTGCTGACCCGCCGCGTCAAACGCAACCGCGCCGAGCTGGGGCGCATGCGCCGCATGTTATTGCGCTTTCAGCGCCTGTTGGCGCCGGAACCGGCCGCGCTGTTTCGGCTGTTGAACCGGCCGCCGGCCTGGCTGAGCCGCGAGGTGGTGCAAGATCTGCGGCAGTTTACCGAAGAGTTCACCGTGGTGTTGAACGATCTCGCCAGCCTGACCGAACGCATCCGGCTATTGCAGGAAGAGCTGGGTGCCAAGCTGATGGAGCAGAATAACCGCACGCTCTACACCCTGACGGTGATCACCGTGCTGGCGTTGCCGATCAACATCGTCGCCGGTTTCTTCGGCATGAACGTCGGGGGGATACCGCTGGCCAGCAATCACCACGGTTTTATCCTGCTGGTGTTGCTGGTCGGCAGTTTTACGCTGATCGCCGGTTATCTGGCGTTCAGGCGCCGGGACGAGTCGTAATTACAGGCGGGCGCGGTACTCTTCTTCCAGCCGGGCATGGGTGCTCCAGAACGGCTGCGGCGCCCGATCGTGCAGACGATCCAGCAGGATATCCAGATGGGTGTGCCAGCCGCCGGCGACGCTGAGCATCTCGTCGCGGTTGGCCAGGCGCCGGTGGGTGACCGTCAGCAGCACCGCGTTTCCCTGTTCCGTCAGCTCGAAGGTCACTTCGGAAGGGCGCCCCTGATCCTGTTCGGCCCAGGTAAAGCTCAGCAGGCGCGGCGGGAACAGGCAGGTGATGTGGCCGCGGTTGCTGACGCAGCCGCCGTGCTGTTTGTACTTGGCCGGCGGTTGCTCGTGCTCGCCCGCCAGATCGGAGTTGCGAAACTCCAGCTCCAGCGGCGCGCCGTTTTCCAACTTCATGGCGCCAGCCGCCAGCCAGGTGGCGCGCTTGTCGGATTCGGTCAGGTAAGCCCACACCCGCTCGATGGGGCCGGGCAGCAGCCGCTGGATGCGCAGCGTGCCGGGTTCGATAATCATGCCGTAATCATTCATGGTTCACTCCTTGGGAGGAAGCTGTTCGGGCTGCAGCAGCGCCTGTTCGAGCGCATCCAGCCGTTCAGTCCAGAAATGTTCATAGGTTTGCAGCCAGTGCATGGCCTGCGCCATAGGCTCGGGTTCGAGCCGGCAGATATGGTTTCTTCCTTGCACGGTGCGTTGCACCAGGCCCGCATGTTCCAGTGCTTTCACGTGCTTGGAGGCGCCGGCGAACGACATCTGCAACGGCGCGGCCAGTTCGCCGATGCTGCGCTCACCGCCGGCCAGCGCGCGTAACATCGAACGGCGGGTCGGGTCGGCCAGCGCATGAAAAATGGCGTCCAGCTGTGAGGAAGATAATTCAACCATATGGTTGAATATAGAACAGGCGGGCTAATATTCAACCGTTTTGTTGAATATTTTTTGCCCCGGCGAGAAACCGGGGCGACGATCAGGCGCCGGCGTGCGCCAGCAGCGCGTTCAGCAATACGTCAGCGCCGGCGGCGGCCCAGGCGGGGGTGATATCTTCCCGCTCGTTGTGGCTGATGCCGTCCACGCAGGGAATGAAAATCATTGCGGTCGGGGCGACGCGGTTAAGGTAACAGGCATCGTGGCCGGCGCCGGAAATCATGTCGCGATGGCGATAGCCCAACGCTTGCGCGGCTTGACGTACGCTGTCGATGCAGCCCCGATCAAAAGCGATCGGGGGATACTGGAAGATGCGCTCGGCGCGAGCGGTCAGGCCGCCGCCGTTGACGGCGTTCACCGCCGCCAGCAGGCGCTGCTCCATCTGCTCCAGAATTGACTCCTCTGGATGGCGGAATTCGACGCTGAAAAAGACGCGCCCCGGCACCACGTTGCGTGAATTGGGGGTAATTTGCGCCATGCCCACCGTGGCGCGCGCGTCGGGCGCGAAATCCCAACCGATGCGGTTGACCGCCGTGACCAGCGCCGCAAAGCCCAGCAGGGCGTCGCGGCGGCGGTCCATCGGCGTGGTGCCGGCATGGGCGCTGAAGCCGACGACCTCCAGTTCATACCAGCGCTGCCCTTGTGCGGCGGTCACCACGCCGATGTCGAGATGCTCCGCTTCCAGAATCGGCCCCTGTTCGATGTGCAACTCGAAGGCGGCATGGATCGGCGTGCCGCCCACCGGATACTCGCCGGCGTAGCCGATTCGCTCCAGCGCCTCGCCGAGGCTGACGCCGTGCTCGTCGTGGCGCGTCAGGCCGTATTCCAGGTCGAATACCCCGGCGAACACGCCGGAGGCGATCATCGCCGGCGCAAAGCGTGCGCCTTCTTCGTTGGTCCAGTTGATCACTTCAATCGCGCGTTCGGTGACGATCTGCCGATCGTTAAGGCTGCGAATAACCTCCAATCCGGCCAGCACGCCGTAGATGCCGTCGAAACGGCCGCCGCGGGGTTGAGAGTCGCCGTGAGAACCGGTGACAACCGGCGCCAGCTCGGGCCGCGCGCCTTCACGGCGCAGGAACATGTTGCCCATCCGATCGACGCGCACGCTGCAACCGGCCTCCAGCGCCCACAGACGCAGCTGGTCGCGCGCCTGACGATCCTCTTCGCTGAGCGCCAGGCGGGTGACGCCGTTGTCAGCGATGGCGCCGAACTGCGCCATCGCCTGCAGGCTTTGCCACAGGCGCTCGCCGTTGACCCGATGCGTCATGGCTTTTCTCCCGGCGTTTTGGCGGCGTAACGGAAATCGCAGCAGGGAGCGCCGGACATGATGGTCTGGGTGCGCTGCAGTTCAACGTCAGGCGCATAGCCGACGATAAACTGGCTGTCGCGAGCGCAGGAGAGCAGGTGGCCGATGTCTCCCAGCCCCATCTCATGATACATCTCGGCGTAGCGGCAGCGGGTGACGTTATAGTCGAAGTGCTGTTCGTCCTGATTGATCACCTCGACGCGCAACGCATCGTCTTTTTCCCACAGGTACTGCAAGGCGGCGAAGCTGCGCAGATCCGCGCCGTTCGGTTCCTGAGCGGCGAACTGTTTGCCCGCCGCGATGGCGGCATTCTCGATGGCTTCGCCGATCACTGCCTGAGCGCGCGTCTTGCCGATTTCACGCACCAGAATCTGGTAGATCGGTTTGATGATTTCCGCCTCGATCTTTCTGCGGGCCAAAATGCCCAATTCATTATTTGCACAGCTCATCGCCTTGCTCCTCTTGATTTATTGTGGTTTGGCGCCGCCCAACACGGTTTGCGGCTGCCATTTGCCGTCGACTACCCGGTACAGGGTGAAGCTCGGCTGTTGCAGGTTGCCCTGCGCATCGAAGGCAATGGCGCCGGTCACGCCCTGATAATGTATGGCGCGCAGTTTCGGCAGATAATCGGCCGGGTTGGCCGAGCCGGCCTGTTCGATGGCGGCGATCAGCACCCGGGTGGCGTCGTAGGCGAAGGGCGCATGCAGTTCGATGTGGGTGTGGTAACGATCGCGGTAGGCTTGCTCAAACGCCTTGCCGCCCGGCATCTGTTCCAGCGGCAGCCCCGGCTCCAACGCGACGACGCCTTCGCCTTCTTGCTGCGCCAGCGTCAGGAAGGTTTGGCTGACAAAGCCGCCGGCGCCCATCAGCTGCGCGTTCATGCCCAGCTGCTTCAGTTTGCGCGCCAGCGGCGCCGCCTGGGAATCTACGCCGCCGAAGAAGATCAGATCGGCGTTTTTGCTGCGCACGGTGGTCAGTACGGCGCTGAAATCGACGGTCTTGTCATCCACATACTCGCGGGCGATCGGCTGCACGCCCTGGGCCTGCAGCGATTTGATGAACTCGTCCGCCAGCCCCTGGCCGAAAGCGGTGCGATCGTCGATCACCGCGATGCGCTGGGCTTTCAGCGTTTTCACCGCATATTGCCCGGCATAGTTGCCGCCGTCGTCGTCGTGGCCCATCACGCGAAAGCTGGTGTCAAAACCCTGTTGCGTATAGCCGTGACCGGTGGCGACCGGCGCCACCTGGGCGATGCCGGCATCGTGATAGATGCGCGCCGCCGGGATGCTGGTGCCGGTGTTCCAGTGGCCGACCACGCCGGCGACGCCTTCGTCGACCAAACGCTGCGCCACGGCCACGGCGGTGCGCGGGTCGGACTGGTCGTCCTCGGACACCAGTTTGAAGGTGACCGGTTTGCCGTTCAGCGTCGGTTTCTGCGCGTTAGCGTCGGCGATCGCCAGTTGCGCGCCGTTTTCGAGATCTTTGCCGATGCGCGCGGAAGGGCCGGTCAGCGGCCCGGCCAGGCCGATCAGCACGGTGTCGGCCGCCAGCGCCGGGAGGCTAAGAATCATTGTCATGGCGGCCAGCGCCAACGGTTTGATGCGAATGCTCTGTTGCATGTCATACTCCTGGTGCGGTTAAAAGAAACAACGGTTATTCACCCAAATAGATCTGTTTGATTTTTTCATCGTCCAGCATCTCGGCGGAACGGCCGCTGTGGCTCAGGCTGCCGCTGTCCAACACGTAGGCGCGATCGGTGGACTCCAGCGCCAGGCGCGCGTTCTGCTCGACCAATAGCAGCGTGACGCCGTCACGGGCTAACTGCTTGATGACCGTGAAAATGGCTTCCACCACAATCGGCGCCAGCCCCATCGAGGGTTCGTCCAATATCAGCAATCGCGGGCGGCTGAGCAGCGCGCGGCCCATCGCCACCATCTGCTGTTCACCGCCCGAAAGTAGCCCGGCCGGTTGGTGCAGGCGCTCGCTCAGCCGCGGGAAGGTGGCGCACACCCGTTCGAAATCTTGCCGCACCGCCGATTTGTCACGCCGCGCATAGGCGCCGAGCTGCAGGTTTTCCCGCACCGTCAAACGGGTGAAAATGCCGCGTCCCTCCGGCACCATCACCAGCCCCCGTTGCAGCAACCGGTGCGGCGGCGCGCCGCGAATCGAGCAACCGTCGAACAGGATGTCGCCTTCGAACGGCTGCAGGCCGGTCAGCGCTCGCAGGCTGGAGGTCTTGCCCGCGCCATTGGCGCCGATCAGCGTCACCTGTTCGCCGGCGTTCACCGTGAAATCGATGCCTTTGACCGCATGAATGCCGCCGTAAGACACTTTGAGACGTTTAACGCTCAGCAGGGCTTCAGACATGCGCGCCGCCTCCCAGATAGGCCTGAATGACCGCCGGTTCGCGCCGCACCTGCGCCGGTTCGCCTTCGGCGATCGCTTTGCCGTAGTCCAGCACCGTCAGGCGATCGCACAGGCCCATCACCAGCTTGACGTCGTGTTCGATCAGCAGCAGCGTTTTGCCGCTGTCGCGGATGCGCAGCAGCAGCTCGCGCAGCGCTACTTTTTCACCGGCGTTCATGCCGGCCGCCGGCTCGTCCAGCGCCAGCAACCGGGGTTCGGTCGCCAGCGCGCGGGCAATCTCCAGGCGGCGTTGGTGGCCATAGGCGAGATCGCCGGCGCGGTAATGGGCGAATTGGCTGATGCCGACGTACTCCAGCAGCGCATGGGATTTATCGCGCACCGCCTGTTCCTCTGCCTTGGCGCGCCGGTGGCGAGCGATCGCCGCCCACAGGCCGTTGCGGGTGCGCACGTGGCAGCCGACCATCACATTTTCCAGCACGCTCATTTCGTTGAACAACCGCAGGTTCTGGAAGGTGCGGGCAATGCCGGCCTGCGCCACTTTGTCGATCGCCTGGGGTTTATAGCGCTGGCCCAACAGGCGGAACTCGCCTTCATCGGCGCGATACAGGCCGGTGATCAGGTTGAAGCAGGTGGTTTTGCCGGCGCCGTTCGGCCCGATCAGGCCGTAGATTTCCCCCTGGCGGATGCTCATGCTGACGTCATCCACCGCCGTCAGGCCGCCGAAACGTTTGCTGACGTGATTTAAAGCAAGCAGCGGCGTCATGCGGCGGTCCTCCCGGCATGGCGAGCCGGCCACAGGCCCGCCGGGCGATACAGCATCACCAGGATCAGCGCCAGGCCGTAAAACAGTTGGCGGATGATTTCCGGATCGATCAGCACCTGGCCGAACAGCGCCTGCTGCAGCGGCCCCATGCTGCTGCGCAGCAGCTCCGGCAGGGCGGCCAGCAGCAGCGCGCCCAGGATCACGCCGGGGATGTGCCCCATGCCGCCGAGCACCACCATCGCCAGTACGGCGATCGATTCCTGCAGGGTGAACGATTCCGGCGACACGAAGCCCTGAAACGCGGCGAACAACGCGCCGGCCACGCCGCCGAAGGTGGCGCCGATGGCGAAGGCCAGCAGCTTGAAGTTGCGGGTGTTGATGCCCATCGCCCGCGCGGCGTCCTCATCTTCACGGATCGCTGTCCACGCACGGCCGATGCGCGAGTTTTGCAGCCGCAGGCTGATGAACAGGATCGCCAGCAGCAGCGCGGCGAACAGGTAGTAATACAGGTACAGGCCGGAAAAACGCACGCCGAACCACTCGTGCATGCCGGAAAACCTCAGGCCGAACAGGCTGACCGGGTCAATGCCGGAAATGCCTTTGGGGCCGTTGGTGAGATTGACCGGGCGATCCAGATTGCGCATCAGAATGCGCACGATTTCGCCGAATCCCAACGTGACGATCGCCAGATAGTCGCCGCGCAGCCGCAGCGTCGGCGCGCCGAGCAGGATGCCGCATACCGCCGCCAACAGCGCCGCCAGCGGGATCAGCCACAGCATCGGCAGATGCAGCCCGTCGGGGAACCACTGCAGCAGCAGCGGGAACTGCTGCGTCAGATGCGGTGACGACAGCAGCGCGGCGAGATAGGCGCCGACCGCGTAAAAGGCGATAAAACCCATGTCCAGCAACCCGGTCATGCCCACCACGATGTTCAGCCCGAGCGCCAACATCAGATACAGCAGGGCGAAGTCGACGACCCGCACCCAGTAGTTGCCGCCGGCGGCGCCCGCCACCCAGGGCGCCAGCAGCAGGGCGAGAATGAACAGCGTCAGCCCCAGCCCGGCGCGACGCGGCGTGGCCAGAGGAACGGGGGGAGTCAAAACGGTCATCGTGATGTCCTTATGCGCGCGTGGCGATGCGTTCGCCCAACAGCCCGGAGGGGCGGAAGACCAGCACGGCGATCAGCACCAGAAACGCGAACACGTCCTGGTAGTTGCTGCCGAACACGCCGCCGGTCAGCTCGCCGAGATAGCCGGTGCCCAGTGATTCGAACAGACCCAGCAGCAAACCGCCAAGCATCGCGCCGCGCAGGTTGCCGATGCCGCCGAGCACGGCGGCGGTAAACGCCTTGATGCCCGGCAGAAAGCCCATCGAGAAACCGGCGTTGCCGTAGTTGCTGGCCATCATGATGCCGGCCACCGCCGCCAACGCGCCGCCGAGCGCGAAGGTCAGAACGATGATGCGGTCAGGACTGATGCCCATCAGGCCGGCGACCTGCGGGTTTTCCGCCGTGGCGCGCATGGCGCGGCCGAAACGGCTGTGTTCGACCAGCAGCCAGAGGCCGGCCATCACCGCCACGGCTACCGCCAGCGTGACGATCGCCGTGCCGGTGATCACCGCCGGCGCATGTTCGGCGCTGCCTGCGGTCAGGGCGATGGGCGCCATCGGCAACAGCTGCGGAAACATCAGGGGATTGCGTGACCAGATCAGCATCGCCAGGGTTTGCAGCAGCAGTGACACGCCGATGCCGCTGATCAGCGGGGCCAGGCGCGGCGCATTACGCAGCCGGCGATAGGCCAGGCGCTCGATCGCCATCGAGGTGATGGCGCAGATAGCCATGGCGAACAGGGCCGCCAGCAGCAGCGTGGCGTAGGGCGGTAACGCGGGAAAGTGGTGCTGTAACACCCCGATCGCCGACAGCGCGCTCAGCGCCCCGACCATCAGCACGTCGCCGTGCGCGAAGTTGATGATGCGCAGGATGCCGTACACCATGGTGTAGCCGAGCGCGATCAGCGCATAAATGCTGCCGAGCATCAAACCGTTGACGGTTTGCTGTACCAGCGTATCCATAAGGAGAGTCCGGAGATAATGAGTCAGAGGCTCACAATAGAGAATTTAAAAAAATTGTAAAATACGGAAAAATACTTTCTTATATAAAAAACGAGTGTTTTTAATGCATTGATTTTTATGTATATTAAACCCACTCCTTCAGTGTTCATTTCCCAAAAACAGTCAATATATGAAAAAAACAGAACAGTATGATGAGCCGTTGCCGATGCTGCCGAACGATCCGCCGCTGCGCGCCGTACGGGCGTTCGAGGCCATCGCGCGCCTGGGGGGGATCAGCGCGGCGGCTAACGAGCTGATGATTTCGCCTTCGGCGGTCAGTCATCAACTCAAAACGCTGGAGGCATTTTTGCAGATGCCGTTGACCGAACGGCAGGGGCGTAACCTGGTGTTGCGCAGCGAGGGGCGGGAGTACTACCGTTCGATTCGCTCGGCGTTCAACGTGCTGCGCCAGGCGACCGAACACGTGCGCGAGCAATCCGCGTCGCGGCAGGTGACCATCAGTCTGATCCCGCTGTTCGGCATGGGGTGGTTCATTCCGCGGCTGCGCGGTTTCCTGCGCGAAAATCCGGATATCGACATCAATGTGGTCTACGCCAACCACCGCAATTACCTGAGCGACGCCGCCGATCTGTCGATCCGCTTCGGGGTCGGGCAGTGGACCGGCTATCGCAGCGAGAAGCTGATGTCCGGCAAAATGGTGCCGGTGTGCAGCCGGGCATTCAGTAAACTGCACGGTTTGCTCGATACGCCGGATCAACTGGCGACGCTGCCGCTGCTGCACGACGAGGAACGCAATACCTGGATGCAATGGTTTCAGCAGGCCGGCGTCAAGCGCCCGCTGCGCAGTATCGGCCCGATGTTTGAGGACGGATTGTTGACGTTGGCGGCGGTGCAGGCGGGGCTAGGGTGCGCGTTGATGCGTGAACCGTTAATCGCCCAGTACCTTGAAAGCGGTGAGTTGATCAAAATGTTCGATCTGCCGATCGACGACGGCCGCGATTATTACCTGTGCGCTCGGCTGGATAGTGAGCTGTCGCAGGAGGGCGAAAATCTGCGGCAGTGGCTGCGCCGTGAGGCGGCGGCTCAGAACGCCGGGGCATAATCTACAACCAACGCGTCTTTCAGCAGGTGACGGCTTTGCAGTAGAGTGCCGGTTCCTCTGTAGCGATAAGGTATGACGATGCTGTTCGATTTAAACCAGCAGGCGGCCGAACTGCCCGAGGCTTGGCGTTCCTCCGTGCTGGGCCGCGTCGGTGCGGCCAACATCAAAGTGCTGCGTATGGATGCGCGCAGCATTGCGGATGAAGTGCATGATTACAGCGAAGGGTTGCTGGTGATCAGCGGCCACCTGCGGCTGCAGGTGGCGGGGGAAGAAGTGGTGGTGCGAGCCGGTCAGCTGTATCAGGCCGCGGCCGGCGTGCCGCACCGCGTGTTGCCGGGTAGCGAAGGCACGCTGGTGATTGTCGACCTGCCGGAGGATTAAGCTCCGTGTTTGGGCTGGGGTTGCGCCAGAAATCTGACGACGCCCTGGAGAAAGCGTTGTCTGCCGGCGTTATCTCTATCGAGATGGACAAAATGTGTCGCATCAGGAATGACCAGCTTTTCGGCTGTAGGGGCATCTTTCATGATGGCGTCAACATCCTCTGGCCGGCTCCAGAAATCCCGCTCCGAGCGAACAACCAATACGGGAACGGTGGTTAAGGCTGTTGCGGACCACTGTTTTCTGCCCATCGCCAGTTCAAAGCTGTCAGCCATTGCACCGGTCGGTGCGCGGAAGCTGTGTGGCGTTCTGTGCTGCGAGGTGTTGTCCGATGCCAGTGCGGCATCACCGTAAGCGCGTTTCACTGTTTCATCACGCCACTGTGTTTTATCCGCCACGGGAATGCTGTTATCCCAGACGACAAACAGACTGTCCCGCGTGCTCAGGTTCCAGCCGCCAAATTTGGCTGCGTTGAAATGTCCCGGGTTTTGGGGATCGTCCAGGGGTGATCCCTGTCCCAGCAGCGGATGATGGTCGGTTCCGCCATATAACGTGTTATAGAGCACCAGTCGTTCCACATTCTGTGGGTATTGTGCCGCATAAGCGCCCGCCCAGTGTCCTCCTGTCGCCCATCCCAAGAGACTAACGCGAGGGGAGCCGCTCCACGCCTGAATAGCCTGCACGGCGTAAGCGATATCGGTCACGGCATCCGCCGTGCGGATCAAAGGCGCCGACTGGTCAGGGGGGCTATCCATCGCGGCCGGCCGGCTGGATAACCCATATCCCCGCAGATCGAGGATGTACACTCGAAAGCCTGCTAATGCCAGATCTGCCGCCAGAGAGCCGCCCTTGACGGGCAAATCAAAAGAGGCGAGGCCGGGAACCCGGGCGCCATGAATCAGCAATACAGACGGTTGCGGTATCTTGCCGTCAGGTTTCTGCCTGACCTCCCTGATGTGGAGTTGCTCTCCGTTCGCAAGCAAAATGTGCCTGTCCGTGCGCTTTATTGGCGCGGGGATTTCATTTTCTTTCGATGCAGCCAGCGTGGGTGATGCCGACATCACAAGGAGGGCCAGCAACATATTTAGGTTTCGGTAAGTCAGTGACAACGATCTGAGTATGTTCATTGTTATTTCTGCTCCGCCAATATATACAGGAAGCATCTTCAGGTTACCTGGCTAGTGTGTCTAATACTATCGAGGGGCTTTCTTAATACGTTGAAGGTATCGCGATATGCTCACCCTGCGTCAGCTCCGCCAATTTCTTGTGGTTGCGGAAACAATGAATGTCCGTAAAGCGGCTGAGCGTTTGCATATGGCTCAACCCCCGCTGACAAACGCGATCCGTCAAATGGAAGAGGCGTTGGGCACCCGGCTTTTTGAACGAACCAATCGTATAACGGCACTGACCCCGGCAGGCAAAGTGTTGCAGAAGGAAGCGGTTGCGACGCTGATGCAGATGGAAAGGTCGATGTTGCTGACCCAACGCGTCGGCCAGGGAATGACGGGGGCTTTGCGCATCGGTTTTGTCGCTTCTGCCGTCAGACATCTGCTTCCGGAAACGCTCACGCGGTTTCACTTTTCCAGTCCGCAGGTGGTGCTTGAACTGAAAGAAATGACCACCGCGCGACAGGTTGAAAGCCTTTTGGAAGACTCGCTTGACGTTGGCATTGCGGTTTTACCTGTTCCTGAATACGCCATACCGAAACTGTCCTGCCATCGATTTTTTAGCTGCCCGCTGATTGCCGTTTTGCCGAGTAAACATCCTGGCGGAACACGCGGCGCGATGCCGCTTTCTACCCTGGCCAGGGAGCCGTGGGTATTGTTCCCAGAGCAGGAAGGGCCTGGTCTTTATCGCTCTATTATTGAAGCCTGCGAAAAGGCAGGATTTGCTCCTGAGGTTGTTCAGCGAGCCGTGCAGATGGAAACGATCGTCGGCCTTGTTGCTTCGGGATTAGGAGTCAGTCTGGTCCCTGAATTCATGCAAAAAAGCGGCTGGGTAAACGTTTCTTTTTGCCGGCTTAGTGGAGAACAGATCCCGTATCAGGTTGCTTTGATTCACAAGCGGGAAAATACTAATCCTCACGTCGCAGATTTTGTCAGAAACGCGGTTCCTCCACAGCCATAGGTAAAACGCGCCTGAGTTTGAACCGCATTCAAGAATCGATTAGGCGCGGTTGCCCAGGACCGTCAGCGCCACGTTTACCGCCGCCAATAACCGCGCTTCGGTGACGCCGTCACGCGCCTGAATCGACAGGCCGTGCAGGAAGACGGCGAAATAGTCCCCCAGGCTGTCGGCGTCGGTGTCGGCCGGCAGTTCGCCGGTTTGCACCGCCTGCCGCAGCCGTTCGACGATCTGCTGCGTGCGCTGCAGCCGATGCTCTGCCAGCCAGGCTTTGAGCCCGTCGTTTTCTGCGCTGACGCTGGCGGCGGCGGAGACCACCATGCAGCCCTGCGGCAGATCCGGCCGACTGTAGAGGCGCACGGCATCTTCCAGCATACGTTGGATCGCCGGGCGAATGCCGCTTTCCTGTGCGAAGGCGCGATCGGCGAAGCCGCCTTCCTCGGCTTCGTAACTGGCGATCGCCTCGCGGAACAGCTGCTCTTTGGAGCCGAACGCCTTGTAGATGCGCGCGGAAGCAATGCCCAATTCCGCCACCAGATCCGACATCGAGGTGCCTTCATAACCTTGCCGCCAGAATAAGTTTCGCGCCTTCAAGAGCGCCTGTTCGCGATCGAACTCGCGCGGTCTGCCTGCCATTCGCTGCTCCAATTTACCTGTCATTCAGCGACATAGGATCGCTTAAATCGACGGGAATACCAATGTCTTTATAAATTTCGCTTGCGGTCAATTCGCTTTGCCCCTATTGTTTGTCAATCGACAACCAATAGGAGTTTACGATGAAAACCCTCAAAGGTCCAAGCCTGCATCTCGCGCAGTTCAGCGATGAGACAGCGCCGTTCAACAGCCTGCCGGCCATCGCCGAGTGGGCGGCGCAAACCGGGTTTACCGCCTTGCAGATCCCGGCCTGGGATCGGCGTTTATTCGACGTGGCCACCGCTGCGCAAAGCCAAACCTACTGCGACGATCTGACCGGCATGTTGGCGGAGCATGGGTTGGTGGTCAGCGAACTGACCAGCCATATTTTCGGTCAACTGATGGCGGTGCACCCGGCTTACGATGCGCTGTGCGACAGCTTCGCGCCGCCGGCGCTGCACGGCGATGCCAAAGCGCGCGGCGAGTGGGCGCGGCAGCAAATGCTGCTGGCGGTAAAAGCCTCGGCGCGGCTCGGGCTCAGCGAGCTGGGCACCTTTTCCGGTTCACTGGCCTGGCCCTATCTGTTCCCGTTCCCACAGCGTCCGGAAGGATTGATCGATACCGCGTTCGACGAACTCGCCAAACGCTGGCTGCCGGTGCTCGACGCCTGCGAGGAGCAGGGCATCAACCTGTGTTATGAAATTCACCCGAGTGAGGATCTGCACGACGGCGTGACGTTCGAAATGTTTCTTGAGCGCGTGGGCAACCACCCGCGTTGCCGGGTGCTGTTCGATCCGAGCCATATGGTGCTGCAGCAGCTTAACTATCTGGAATTTATCGATATCTATAAGGATGTTATCGGCATGTTCCACGTCAAGGACGCCGAGTTCAATCCGACCGGTCGCCAGGGCATTTACGGCGGTTATCAGTCATGGATCGATCGCGCCGGCCGCTTCCGCTCGCTGGGCGACGGCCAGGTCGATTTCAACGGCATTTTTTCCCGTTTGACGCAGTACGGCTATTCGGGCTGGGCGACGCTGGAGTGGGAATGCTGCCTGAAAAATCCGCAGGACGGCGCGCGCGAAGGCGCGGCCTTCATTCGCGATCGCATCATCCATGTCACCGACAAAGTGTTCGATGACTTCGCCGGCGCACCGGTCAACCCACAGCAGATCAATGCCTTGCTCGGCATTCGCTGAGCCAATCCATCACAGGGAGTCACCCCATGAAACAACAAGAGAACGAGATCCTGTTGCAGGATCTCGGGGCGGAACACGTCTATACCCAGGTCAATGGCCAACGTATCCACTGCGTGATAGCCGGTGAAGGGCGGCCGGTGTTGCTGATCCCCGGCTGGCCGCAAACCTGGTACACCTGGCGCCATGTGATGCGCGCCTTGGCGGCGGCCGGTTTTCAGGCGATCGCCGTCGATCCGCCGGGCATCGGCGATTCGGACAAGCCCGTCGGCGGTTACGACACCGGCAGCATCGGTGCGGCGTTGCACGCGATGATGGCGCAACTGGGCCACGAACGTTACCAACTGGTCGGCCACGACATCGGCATGTGGATCGGTTACGCCATGGCGAGCGACTTCCCGCAGGCGGTGAAGCGCCTGGTGCTGACGGAGGCGGTGATCCCCGGTCTGGCGCCGCCGCCGCCGATTTTCGTCGCGCCGGAGGAGAACATCTTCCTGTGGCATTTCATGTTCAACCAGTTGGCGGATTTGCCGGAGACCCTGACCCAGGGGCGCGAGCGGGAGTATCTTGGCTATATCTTCAACCGCTGGTCCTATCGGCGCGATCGGGTAGCGGCGCAGGTGTATATCGCCGCCTATTCTGCGCCGGGCGGCCTGCGTGCCGGATTCGACTATTACCGGGCGATCCCGGAGACCGTTCGCCAGAACCGAGTGCGCGCCGCCACGCCATTGACGATGCCGGTGCTGACCGTGGGGGCGGAACACGCCACCGGCGACGCGCCGCTGACGACGCTGCAGGGCAATGCGCGCGATCTGCGGGGCGAAACGGTCGCCGGCTGCGGCCATTTCATCACCGAGGAGTGTCATGAGGCGTTTATCGCACTGATTACGCCGTTCCTGGCGGGAGAACAACATGCCGCTTGATGAACGCATCGCCGCCTTTTTGACGGCATCGGTCGACGCACTGCCACCCGCGTCGCTGGCGGAAATGCGCACGGCCACGGAAACCTGTTTGCGCTTGCTGCAGGGCGAAGCGGCACCGAGCGGCGGCGTCAGGGACTATACGGTGGTCGCCGCCGATGGGCACCGGATGGCGCTGCGCGCTTATCTACCGGCGGGGGAAAGGCGCGCTGCCGCACAACCGGCGATGCTGTTCGCCCACGGCGGCGGCTGGTGCCTCGGTTCGCTGTCGCTGTATGACCAGCCCTGCCAGGCGCTGGCTAACGCCACCGGCCGGGTGATCCTGTCGGTCGACTATCGTCTGGCGCCAGAGTATCCGTTTCCGCAGCCGCTGGAAGATGTCTATCAGGCGCTCTGCTGGGTGGTGCAACAGGCGCCGCAGTTGGGGATCGACGCGCAGCGCTTGGCGGTGGGGGGCGACAGCGCCGGGGGCAATCTGGCGGCGGCGGTCGCGCTGCTGGCGCGGGATCGCGGCGGCCCGCATATCGAGCGTCAGCTGCTGCTGTATCCGGCGCTCAGCCGCGAAATGGCGACGAGGAGCTATCGCGAGTTTGCCGAGGGGCACTTTCTGACGCGCGACGCGATGGTATTTTGTTGGCAGCAGTATCTGGCTCAGCGGCGCGAACCCTACGGCGAACCGCTGCACGCCGCCACGCTGCGCGGGTTACCGCCGGCCACCATTCTGAGCTGCGAATATGATCCGCTGCGCGATGAGGCCGAGGAGTATGCGCAGCGGCTGCGCGAGGCGGGCGTGGCGGTACGCTGCGAACGGTTGCCGGGCATGGTGCATGCCTGCATACACATGCTGGGGCTGACCCCGGCGGCGCGGCGCATGTTCGAGCTGGCCGGCGAGTAAAAAAAAGCCCCGCATTGCGGGGCGTTTGGCTATTCATCAGACACGCGATTAACGGCCGGCGACGGTGACGAAGCGGGTTTCCAGATAGGATTCGATCGCTTCGCTGCCGCCTTCGGTGCCGTGACCGGAGTCTTTCACGCCGCCAAATGGCGTTTCCGGCAGGCCGAAACCGATGTGGTTGATGCTCAGCATGCCGCTCTCCACGTCGCGCCCCAGCGCATTGACGGTGGCGATGTTACGGCTGTAGGCGTAGGCGGCCAGCCCGTACGGCAGGCGGTTGGCTTCGGCGATCGCCTCGTCGTAGGTGGCGAACGGGCGCAGCAGGGCGACCGGGCCAAACGGCTCTTCCGACATGGCGCGTGCGCTCAGCGGCACGTCGCGCAGCACCGTCGGCTCGAAGAAGTTGCCTTTGCCCGCCACGCGTTTGCCGCCGGTGCTGGCCTTCGCCCCGTGGGCGATGGCGTCCTGCACCAGCGCTTCGATATTGTCGACGCTGCGGCTCAGCACCATCGGCCCCATCGTCACGCCGTCTTCCAGCCCGTTGCCGAGCTTGAGCTCACGCACGGCGGCGGTGAATTTCTCCACGAAGGCTTCATAAACGCCTTGCTGGATCAGGAAGCGGGTCGGGGCGATACAGACCTGGCCGGCGTTGCGGAACTTCGACTGCGCCAGCTCTTTGGCTGCCGCGTCGAGATCGGCGTCGTCAAAGATCAGCACCGGCGAGTGGCCACCCAGCTCCATGGTGGCCTTTTTCATATGCTGGCCGGCCAGCGCCGCCAGATGTTTGCCCACGCGGGTGGAGCCGGTGAAGGAGATCTTGCGAATGGTCGGATGCGGGATCAGGTATTCCGAGATTTCCGCCGGGGTGCCGTACACCAGCGCGATCACCCCGGCTGGGATACCGGCGTCGGCGAAGGCTTTGATCAGCTCTGCCGGGGAGGCCGGGGTTTCTTCCGGGCCTTTGACGATGATGGAACAGCCCGCCGCCAGCGCGGCGGACAGCTTGCGCACGATCTGGTTAATCGGGAAGTTCCACGGCGTGAAGGCGGCTACCGGGCCGACCGGCAGTTTCAGGGTTTGCTGCTGCACGTCGCGAGCGCGGGACGGAATAATCTGCCCGTAGGTGCGGGTGGCTTCGCCGGCGAACCACTCGATCACGTCGGCGGCGTTGAGAATTTCGATTTTGGCCTGCGCCACCGGCTTACCCTGTTCCTGCGTCATGATGGCGGCGATGGCGTCGGCGCGTTCGCGCAGCAGCGCAGCGGCTTTGCGCATCAGGTTGGCGCGCTGGTGCGCGGCGGTGTCGCGCCAGACGTTAAACCCGCGCGCGGTGGCGGCCAACGCCAGATCGAGATCCTCTGTGACGGCGTGCGCCACCTGACCGATTACCTCGTCGCTGGCGGGGTTGGTGACAGGCAGGGTTTTCCCGGCCAGCGCATTGCGCCATTGTCCATCGATATACAGTTGAGTATCCGGATACATTGTTGCCTCTTGTTTGCGGAGTGGTCAGGGGCCGCTGAGTTTCGCGATGCGGCGCGCCTGAATGGGACAGGGACCTTAACCCTACGCCGAATGGCGGCGATCGTCCAGGCGAGGGGCACGAAAGGACCAGAGCGGCTACTCAATCGGCGATGTTTTGGCTATGCTGAGCAGATTGTCAGCACGGATGAGGAGGTCGGGTGCAAGGGGTACCACAACAGTTTCCGTTCGAAAAGGATTGCGCGCAGTTCCGGCATTTGTCGCATCTGCCCGGCGTCGAACTCTATCAGGCGCATATCGAACGCTATGCCTTCGAGCCGCATACCCATGACGCCTTCGCCATCGGCACCGTGGATGCCGGGGCGGAGCGTTTTCGCTATCGCGGGGCGCAGCACCTGGCGGCGCCGGGCGCGCTGGTACTGATGAATCCTGATGAGCTGCATACCGGCGAAGCCGAAACGCCGGGCGGTTGGTGTTACCGCATGCTCTATCTGGCGCCCGAGGCGCTGGAGCAGCTGTCCGGCGATCGGAGCCAGTGGTTTACCGAGGCGGTGCGCCACGATCCGCGGGCGGCGCAGCGCCTGTCCGCCATTCTCGCCGCGCTGTGGCAAACCGACGATCCGCTTACGCTCGACGGCCTGCTGTTGGAAGCGGTGGCGTTGCTGCAACCGCACATCCGCACCGGGCAGCGGGAAAAAGCCGAGGCGGCGCACCGTTTCGAGGTGGTGAAAAGCTATCTGCGCGATAACTTCGCCGAGGCCGTGACCCTTAACCAACTGGCCGAGCTGGTGTCGCTCAGCCCGTACCATTTTCTGCGCAAGTTCAAGGCCGAATACCACGTCTCGCCGCAGCAGATGCTGATGGCGATCCGGCTGTCGCAGGCCAAACGTATGCTGGAGCGCGGCATGCCCGCCGCACAGGTGGCGGCGGCGGCGGGGTTGACCGATCAGGCGCACCTGACGCGCGCCTTCGCCAATCGTTACGGTGTCACGCCAGTGCGTTTCCAGAAACAGGTGAAATTGGGCTAAAACAGCAACCTGCTACAATAATTCCTCCCCGCGTTTTCGCTACTCTGCCGCTGTCTTGTCGGGCGGGTTGGCCGCGCCGGCCGTTTGTCGGAGTCGTTATGTTCATTGGCGTTGTTTTTGCCCTGGCCGCCGGGCTGATGTGGGGACTGATTTTCGTCGGCCCGCTGCTGGTGCCGGACTATCCCGCCGCGCTGCAGTCCACCGGGCGCTATCTGGCCTTTGGGCTGATTACCTTGCCGCTGGCGTGGTTTGATCGTCGCCGTCTGCGCAAGCTGCGGCGTCAGGATTGGCTGGAAGCACTCAAGCTGACGGCCATCGGCAATCTGCTGTACTACCTGTGCCTGGCCAGCGCCATTCAGCGCACCGGCGCACCGGTGTCGACCATGATCATCGGCACCTTGCCGGTGGTGATCGCCATTTGCGCCAATCTGTTTTACGGCCGGCATGACGGGCGCCTGGCCTGGGGCCAGCTGGCGCCGGCGCTGCTGCTGATCGTCTGCGGGTTAGCGTGCGTGAACGTCGCCGAGCTGCGCGGCAATGCGGTGCCGATCGACGGCTGGCGCTATCTCAGCGGTCTTGGGCTGGCCGTGTTGGCGGTGGCGTGCTGGACCTGGTTCCCGCTGCGCAATTCACGCTGGCTGCGGGAGAATCCGACGCAGCGGCCGGCCACCTGGGCCACGGCACAAGGGCTGGTGACGCTGCCGCTGGCGCTGCTGGGCTATCTGGCGGTCTGCGGCCAATTGGCGCTGAGCGAACCGGCGTTCGCCTTGCCGTTCGGCCCGCGCCCTGAGGTGTTTATCCCGCTGATGCTGGTTATTGGCGTGTTCTGCTCCTGGCTGGGGGCGCTGTGCTGGAACGAAGCCAGCCAGCGGCTGCCGACGGTGTTGGTGGGGCCGCTCATCGTGTTCGAAATTCTGGCGGGGTTGGCCTATACCTTTCTGCTGCGCCAGGCCTGGCCGCCGCTGCTGACGCTGGCCGGCATCGTTTGCCTGATCGTCGGCGTGGTGTACGCCATGCGCATCAAGCCGCAGCCGGTGGTGGTGGCGCTGGAAGACAAACCGAGATGACGCCCGCCGTGGCGGCGGGCGTGAGGGTTAACGCTTGCTGTGGTGAATGATCTCTTCGGCCACGTTGCGCGGCGCTTCGGCGTAGTGACTGAATTCCATGGTGTAGGTGGCGCGGCCCTGCGACATCGAACGCAGGGTGGTCGAGTAACCGAACATCTCGGACAGCGGCACCTTGGCGCGAATCTCCTTGCCGCCGCCGCCCGGGATCTCTTCCATGCCCTGCACCAGACCGCGGCGTGAGGAGAGGTCGCCCATCACGTTGCCGGCGTAATCCTCCGGCGTTTCCACTTCCACCGACATGATCGGCTCAAGGATCACCGGATCCGCCAGACGGCAGGCGTCCTTGAAGCCGAAGATCGCCGCCATGCGGAACGCCTGTTCCGACGAGTCGACGTCATGGTAAGAACCGAAGGTCAGGTGCACTTTGACGTCCACCACCTGATAACCGGCCAGCACGCCGTTGTTCAGCGCCTCGGCCACGCCTTTTTTCACCGCCGGAATAAACTCGCCGGGAATGACGCCGCCCTTGATTTCATCGAAGAACTCGAAGCCTTTGCCGGGTTCGTTCGGCTCGACGGTCAGCACCACGTGGCCGTATTGCCCTTTACCGCCGGACTGGCGCACGAACTTGCCTTCCACGTCGGCCACCCGTTTGCGGATGGTTTCGCGGTACGACACCTGCGGCTTGCCGGTGGTGGTCTCCACCCCGAACTCGCGGCGCATGCGATCGACGATGATCTCCAGATGCAGCTCGCCCATGCCGTAGATGATGGTTTGGCCGGATTCTTCATCGGTGCGCACGCGGAACGACGGATCTTCCGAAGAGAGGCGCTGCAGCGCGATGCCCATTTTCTCCTGATCGCCCTTGGTTTTCGGCTCGATCGCCTGGGCGATCACCGGTTCGGGGAAGGTCATGCGCTCCAGCGTAATGATGGCGCCAGGGTCGCACAGCGTATCGCCGGTGGTGACGTCCTTCAGGCCGACGCAGGCGGCGATGTCGCCGGCGTGCAACTCGTCGATGTCCTTACGATCGTTGGCATGCATTTGCACGATGCGGCCGATGCGTTCCTTTTTGCCCTTGATCGGGTTGTAAACGCTGCTGCCTTTGGCCAGCACCCCGGAGTAGACGCGCACGAAGGTGAGTTGGCCGACGAACGGATCGGTCATCAGCTTGAACGCCAGCGCCGAGAATTTTTCATTATCGTCGGCTTTGCGGGTGATGATTTCATCGTGTTCGCCGTGGCCTTCCATCGGCGGCACGTCGAGCGGCGAGGGCATCAGCTCGATCACCGCGTCCAGCATGCGCTGCACCCCCTTGTTGCGGAACGCCGACCCGCACAGCATCGGCTGAATTTCGCCGGCGACGGTGCGCACCCGCAGCCCGTGAACGATCTCCTCTTCGCTCAGCGGCACCTGGTTAAGGTATTTCTCCATCAGTTCTTCCGAGGCTTCGGCGGCGGCCTCAATCATATTTTCACGCCACTCCTGCGCCGAGTCGCGCAGCTCTGCCGGGATCTCTTCGAAGCTGAAGTTCATGCCCTGCGAGGCTTCGTCCCACAGAATGGCTTTCATCCGCACCAGATCCACCACGCCGCTGAAGTGGTCTTCGGCGCCGATAGGAATAACGATCGGCACCGGATTGGCTTTGAGGCGCTCGATCATCATTTTGCGTACGCGGAAAAAGTCCGCGCCGATACGGTCCATCTTGTTGACGAACGCCAGCCGCGGCACCTTGTACTTGTTGGCCTGCCGCCAGACGGTTTCCGACTGCGGCTGCACGCCGCCCACCGAGTCATAGACCATCACGGCGCCGTCCAGCACGCGCATCGAGCGCTCCACTTCAATGGTGAAATCGACGTGCCCGGGGGTGTCGATGATATTGATGCGGTGCTGCGGATAATTATGCTGCATGCCGTTCCAGAAGCAGGTGGTGGCCGCCGAGGTGATGGTGATGCCGCGTTCCTGTTCCTGCGCCATCCAGTCCATGGTCGCCGCGCCGTCATGCACTTCACCCAGCTTGTGGCTGACCCCGGTGTAAAACAGAATCCGCTCGGTGGTGGTGGTCTTGCCGGCATCGATATGCGCGGAGATGCCGATATTGCGGTAACGTTCGATAGGGGTGGTGCGAGCCATAATCAACCTTTCTTAGCCGCGTGAAGGAGAGCGGCTTAAACAGCATGGATAATGGTGATAATCCTCATAGGGTTATCCGCCGGATCGCAGAGCCTCGCTCTGGTCACAAACTAATCGTAGTTGAAGGCGTTGGTTTTTTTAAGCGATGGCTGTGATAGATGAAAGTTTGCACGCAGGCGAAGAAAGGGCGAAAAAAAGGCCCGTAACGGGCCTGTTGTCGAGCGGCGCGTTCGCCGCTTATTTGCGTCCCAGCAGGAAGCCGAAAACGATGCCGACCGCCGCCGCAACGGCCACGCCTGCCAGCGGGTTGGCTTCTACCTGTGTTCTTACGCTGTCCGCTGCGTCACGGGCGGCATAGCTGGCCTGGGAGGCGTACTTGCGCGCCGCGCCGCGCACCTGATGCTCCGGAGAATCAACGGCTTTGCCGAACGCTTCTTGTACCGCACCTGCGGCTTCATTGGCTTTGTCTTCCGCTTTTCCAAACATGCTGCTCTCCTGTTCCTTGTGGGTTAACGAACCCTAAGCCTAGCAGGTGAATGGCATTTTTTGCAGCATTCTGTGCGTTATAAGATCAATCTGAGCAAAGAAAAGTCTTTCCATACGCGCGGCGTCGGCTTCACCCGCGCGTTTTTTATGTTCTATTGGCTAGCGGTTTAACCGAGAATCTTTACCCTTTGACCGATTCGTTGAGTTGAAAGGACTCCCCATGTCAGTACTGCGTATTCTGGCGCTGCTCGCCGCGACCGCCGCCGCGTTGCCCGCTCAGGCCAAGCCTGCGCTCCACGGGGCGGCGGCCGGGAACGGCATTCGTTGGCAATCTTGTCTCAACAGCGGCTTTCAGCGCTGGTTCGATGAGGCGCCGCCGCCGGGGCTGCGCTGCGGCTATCTCGAGGTGCCGCTGGCGTACGCCACGCCGCCCGCCCAGACGGTGCCGGCGGGTGAACAGACCGTGCGCCTGGCGCTGACCCTGCTGCCCGCCACCGGGCCGAAAAAGGGCAGCGTGGTGACGATCAGCGGCGGCCCGGGCCTGCCGGGCATCAACCCCTATTTAGGCAACGACGCCCACGTCGCCAGATTGCGTAAATCCTACGACATCATCGGTTACGATCCGCGCGGCGTCGGCCAATCGACGCCGAAAATCTCCTGTCAGGTGGCCGAAGGTGACGAACTCCCTGAACCGGACGACAACGACGTGGCCGGCGCGGAGAATCAGACGCGCGCCCTGATTGCCGCCTGCATCAAACAGACCGGCGCGGACGTGCTGCAACACATCGGCACCGACGAGGCGGTCAACGATCTGAACGCGATCCGCCATGCGCTGGGTGAACCGGGGCTGACGGCGGTGGCATACTCTTACGGCACCAAGGTGGCGGCGCTGTATGCCGAACGTTTTCCGAAGAAAACGCGCGCGCTGGTGCTGGACGGGGTGGTGGATCTGGCGGAGGACGATTTCACCCAGCGCATGAACCAGGAGCGGGGCTTCCAGCAAAGCTTCCTGCGCTTCGCCGCCTACTGCGGCAAAACCGACAGCTGCCAGCTGGGCGGCGGCGCTAATCAGGCGCTGCAGCGCTATCATGCCTTACTGCGCAAGCTGCACGATCAACCGTTCGTTACCGCCGCGGGCTATGAAATCTCCGCCGACGACGTGCTGACGGTCACGCGTTCGCTGCTGCTGTGGCCGGAGCGCTGGCATGAGCTGGCGACCGTGCTGCGTCAACTCGATGCCGGCATCGCCGGGCAGCAGGTTTCCGATCTGATTGACGAAAGCTATTCGCCGGACGCCGATGACGCCCTGAACGTCATCACCTGCGCCGACGTCGCCAACCCGACGGCCGATCCGCAGCAGTTGCGCAGGCAGCGGCAGGAGATCAATACCGCCGCTTTGTACGCTCACTACCTGCCGTTGCACGAGTATCCGCTGGAAATGTGCGATCTGTGGCCGTACCGCGGCAAAGATCGGCCGCACACCCCGGTGGCGTCCGCCGCGCTGCCGCCGCTGCTGTTCGTCGCGCAGCGCTACGATCCGACCACGCCGTACCGCAATGCCCAAGCGATGGCCGCCGCCTTTAAAAGCCCGCTGATCACCCGCGAACGCGACGGGCATACGCTGGCGCTGAACGGTATCGACAGCTGCGTTGACGAAAGCGTGGTGGATTATCTGCTGGCGCCGAAAAAGCCGCGCCGCGACAAGATTTGCCGCTGAGGAGGCCGGGCGTTGGCCCGGCCTGACAGCCAAGCCGCGCGTGTTTTAGAATTTCACCTCTTCCGCCAGCGCCAGCGTCACGAACGGCCCCGACAGGGTCTGGTTATGGTGACGGATAATGGCGTCGGCGCCGAGCGCCGCCGTGTCCGAACAGCTATGGGCATCGGCGGCCAACACCAGGTCAAATCCCAACTCCGCGCCGCGCCGACACGCGGTGTCTACGCAGTATTGCGTTTTCATTCCCGAAATCACCAACCGACCGATGCCGGCTTGCTTAAGCCGCTCCGCCAGGCCAGTCCGGTAAAAACAGCTGGGATGGGTTTTATCGATGAACCAGTCGGCTTGCGCATCGGTGTCGAGATCGGGGTGAACTTGCCACAGCGGACTGTTTACGGCGATAGGTGAACCTGCCGGGCCGGTGTGGCGAATAAACACCACGAGCGCATTCGCCACGCGTGCGGCGCGTATCAACGCATGGGTCTTCGCCAGAAGGGTTTCGGCGGCGAACGGCGGATCGTCCGGCGAGGCGAACAGGCCGACTTGCATGTCGATAACCAGCAGGGCGCTGCGCGGTGCGGGGATAGTTGGCATAGGTCTTCTCCGTAATGAAATTGCCGGCGGGCACGGAGAAATAAAAAACCCCGGCCATGGCTGGCGGGGCTTGGGGATACGTCGTTAGCTGTTGCGCACCCGTGCAGCCCGCCATTGCGTGGCGGTTGCGGTGGTGGTGGTGAGGGCGTGCGCGATGCGATTCATGCCATTGATAATGCGCGGTGGCGAGGGGAACGTCAAGGGTCGCTCCCCACACTCTCAGCCGGTGAAAATATGCGCTTGCCCCATCACGTTGAGACTGACCTGCGCCCCGGGCCGCAGGCCTTCGCGGCTGACGGTTTTGATCTCGAGCTGCGCGCCGTCGGCGGCCATTTGCAGATTGAGGGTGGAGACGAAGCCGGCGAAATCGATGCTGGTGATCACCGCCTGGCCGCGCTGCGCCGGATCGGACAAACCGATTTGAATCTGCTCCGGGCGCAACATGATGCGCGCCGGGCCGCTGCGTTGGCGATCGTCGACGGCGATGCGCCCCAGTGCGCAGTCGGCCCAGCCGTGCGCCAGTTCGGCGGTCAACACCAGCGTTTCGCCAAGGAAGCTGGCGGTCGGTTCATCGACCGGGCGCAGATAAAGATCCTGCGGCGCGCCCACCTGCGCCAGCCGGCCATTGCGCATCACCGCCACCTGATCGGCGAACGACAGCGCCTCGCTCTGATCGTGGGTGACCAGGATCGACGCTACTTTGGCCTCCGTCAGCAGTTCGGCCACCGCTTTTCGGGTGGCGGCGCGCAGGCCGGTATCCAGCGCCGAGAACGGCTCGTCCAGCAGCATCAGCCGGGGTTGCTGCGACAGAGCGCGCGCCAGCGCGACCCGCTGCTGCTGCCCGCCGGACAGTTCATGCGGCCACAGGGCCGCCAGACGGCGATCCAGCGCCACCATCTCCATTAACGCCTCGATGCGATGCTGTTTCTCGCGTTTGCTGCCCTTGAGGCCAAAACCGATGTTGCCGGCGACGGTAAAGTGCGGGAACAGCGCGCCATCCTGCGGAACGAAGCCGATGCCGCGCAGATGCGCAGGCACCCAGCCGCCGCCGTTGCCCATGGCTTGCCCCTGCAGCAGGATCTGGCCGCCGTCGGGGATTTCAAAGCCGGCGATGATGCGCAGCAGAGTGGTTTTGCCGGAGCCGGAAGGGCCGACGATCGCCGTGCGGCTGCCGGCGGCAACCTGCAGGTCGATGTGTTCCAGCACTCTGATGGCGTTGTAAGATTTTCCGATACCGTGCAGTTCGAGCGTGCTCATAGTCCTGCCGTGCGTTTAGATTGAGAATAAAGAAGCCAGGTGAGCGGCAGCGACAGCGCCACCATAATCAGCGCATAAGGCGCGGCGGCGACGTAGTCGATCTCGCTGGTCAGCGCCCAGAAGCCGGTGGCCAGCGTGCGGGTGCCGTTCGGCGCCAGCAGCAGCGTGGCGGTCAGTTCATTGGCGATCGCCAGGAATACCAGCGCCGCGCCCGCAGCGGCGCCCGGCGCCGCCAGCCGCAGCGTGGTGCTCCACAACGCCTGCGCCGGCGATTTGCCCAGGCTGCGCGCCACGTTTTCCAATTCCACCGGCGCCTGCGCGATACCGGCGCGCAGATTGATCAGCGCACGCGGCATAAACATCAGCAGATACGCCAGCAGCAGGGTGATTTCGGTCTGGTAAATCGGCCGGAAGCTGTGAATGGTGATGGTCACCAGCGCCAGCGCCACCACGATGCCGGGCAGCGAGCTGGTCACGTAGTTGCAGCCTTCCAGCACCCGATACAGCCGGGCCGGATAGCGTACAGACAGCCAGGCCATCGGAATGGCGCACAGGGTGATCAGCAGCGCGCCGGCGGCGGACAGCGACAGCGTTTGCCACAGCGCGGGCCACAGATCGGCGTTGCGCCATACGTCGAGGCCGCCCAGCCACAGCCAGCGGGCCAGGGTAATGAAAGGCACGCCCAACGCCAGCGCAGTCAGCGCGATCGGCAGCAGCAGCGCCAGCGCGGCGAGCCGCGGCGAAAGGCGGCGCGGCGTTTGGCTGCGGGCGCTGCCGGAACCGACGCGGGCATAGCGTGCGCGGCCACGGCTTATCGCCTCAAGCAACAGCAGCCCCAGGCAGCACAGCACCAACACGCCGGCCAGCATGTTGGCCGCCGGGCCGTTGAAGGTCGACTGGAACTGATCGAAGATCGCGGTGGTGAAGGTATCGAAACGGATCATGGCGTACAGGCCATACTCCGCCAGCAAGTGCAACGCGATCAGCAGCGAGCCGCCCCAGACCGCCAGTTTCAGCTGCGGCAGCACCACGCGGAAAAACACCGCCGGCGGCCGGGAGCCGAGTGAGGTGGCGACGTCCTCGATACCGGGATCCAGGCGGCGCAGCACGGCGGCGGCAGGCAGGTAGATAAACGGAAAGTAAGCGAGCACCGAGATGAAAACGCCGGCGCCCAGGCCGTGCATCGACGGCACCAGGCTGATCCAGGCATAGCTTTGCACGAAGGCCGGCACCGCCAGCGGCGCGGTCGCCAATACCGCCCAGAGACGGCGGCCCGGCAGCGTGGTGCGTTCGGTCAACCAGGCCAGGGCCACGCCCAGCACGGCGCAGATCGGCAGCGTCAGCACCACCAACAGCAGGGTATTCAACAGCAGCTCCGCCACACGCGGGCGGAAAACCAGTGCTTTGACCGTTTGCCAGCCGGTTTCAACCGCCACGCCGATAACGAATCCCAACGGCAGCAGCGCCAGTAACGACAGCAACACGGCGCTGACCACCACGATCGCCCCTGGCCGCGGGTGACGGGGGACAACAGAATAACGCCGCGCGGTCTGCGCGGCGTGGGTACTCAGGTTTGACATAACGATCAAAAACTCTCGGTTTGCCAGCGGGCCTTACAGCAGGCCGGCCTCGGTCATCAGTTCGACAACTTTCTTACTGTTCAACTGCGCGGCGTCTACCTTCGGCGCGTCCAGATCTTTCAGCGGCACCAGTTTCGGGTTGGAGGCCGCGCCGACGCCGACGGCGTATTCGAAGGCGTTGTTGGTGCGCAAGATCTCCTGGCCCTGTTTGCCGGTGATCCACTTGATGAACGCCTGCGCCTGCTGCTGATGCTTGCTGGAAGCCAGCACGCCGCCGCCGGAGATGCTGACGAAGGCGCCCGGATCCTGATGTTTGAAGTAATACAGCTTGATGTTGTTGCTGTTCTCGCCGGTTTTCGCGCCGTCCACGAACGGGTAGTAGTGATAGATCACGCCGCTGTCGATCTGGCCGGCATTGACCGCTTTCATCACCGTGCTGTTGCCTTTATAGGCGGTAAAGTTGGTTTTCATCGCTTTCAGCCAGTCCAGCGTGGCTTTCTCGCCTTTCAGCTCCAGCAGCGCGCTGACGATCGCCTGGAAATCGGCGCCCGACGGCGAAGCGGCCCAGCGGCCTTTCCATTCCGGCTTGGCCAGATCCAGCAGTGACTTCGGCAGCTGCGCGTCGCTCAGTTTGGCCGGGTTATAAACAAACACGGTAGAGCGGGCGGCGATGCCGATCCAGCGGCCGTGGCTTGGGCGATATTGTGGTTCCACCTGCGCCAGCGTGGCGGCGTCCAGCGGGGCGAACAGCTTGGCGTTATCCACCAACACCATCGCCGGGGAGTTTTCCGTCAGAAACACGTCGGCAGGTGAAGCGCTGCCTTCCTGTACCAGTTGGTTGCCCAGTTCGCTGTCGCCGCCGTTGCGCAGCGTCACCTTGATGCCGGTGTCTTTGGTAAATCCGTCGACCCAGGATTTCACCAGATTCTCATGCTGGGCGTTATAAATAACGATGCCCTGGTCGGCGGAGGCCGCCTGAGCGCCAAAGGCCAGCATCATCGAGGAGGCGAGCAGGGCGACGGGGCCGAGAGATGAAATACGCAGCTTCATGCAGTTATCCTTTTTAGCGTTCGAATGAAGAAAACGAATATCGCCTGGCGAGCGCAAGCAGGCCGATTTTAGCCAAGAACATCAATAATGATAGTGAAAACGATTCGTATTAAATTATTTTTGACGATCGCTCACAAAATGAATTGCCCTAAGGATAAGTTAAGCTTCGGCTGGAATAATCTGTATTGATTGCCTGAATTTATGTCACCGCCGGTTCACGGCGTTCCTGACGGCAATGCCGGTCTCCGCGTTTATCCTCGTGTTTTTCATCGTTCTGTCGCCAGTACTTCTTTGATAATGAAAGAAATTCAACACCGCTTTTGGTTATGACTCATAGCGATTAATGATTTAATTTATTCCACTGCTTCATTGCATATTAAACGCGATAAAACACTAATCAGGGATATCGACGTGAAATATTCATTTAATGGCAAGAAACTGGCTGGTTTAATCCTCCTGGCTTTTAACGCTACGGCTGCCCAAGCCGCCGAGGTGCCGGCAGGCGTTAAACTGGCGGCGGTGCAAGAACTGGTGCGCGCCAACGGGTATGAACCGGCGACGCTGGATCCAAACCTGGCCGAAAGCAATGTGGAGTTCTACATCTTCAACGATCTGTTCGAAGGCTTGCTGCGCGTCGGAAAAGACGGTGAAGTGATCCCGGCACTGGCGCAGACGTGGGAGCATCAGGGCAACGTCTGGACTTTCCATCTGCGGCCGCAGGCCAAATGGTCGAACGGCGATCCGGTGACCGCCGACGATTTCGTTTACAGCTGGCGGCGCCTCACCGATCCGAAAACCGCCTCGCCGTACGGCAGCTATCTGGCTTCGGCCTACGTGCTGAATGCGGCGGCGATCAACGCCGGCAGCAAACCGCCGAGCGAGCTGGGCGTCAAGGCGCTGGATGCGCACACTCTGCAGGTGACGCTGTCGGAGCCTAATTCCTATCTGCTCAAGCAACTGGTGCATTTCCCGGTTTTGCCGGTTAACCGCAAGGTGGTGGAGCAGTACGGCAAAAACTGGACGCAGCCGGCGCACTTTGTCGGCAACGGGGCGTTCCGCCTCAGCCAGTGGGTGGTGAACGAAAAGGTGGTGGTGGAACGTAACCCGCAGTATTGGGATAACGCCAATACCGTGCTCAACAAGGTCATCTTCTTGCCGATCCAGGGCTTCCCTGAAGTGGCGCGTTTTCGCGCCGGTGAGGTTGAATTGGGGTATACCACGCCGCCGGAGCTGTATCAGCAGCTGAAAAAAACGCTCGGCGAGCAACAGCTGGTGACCTATCCGCTGCTCTCCACCAGCTATTTCGCCTTCAACAACCGCCAGGCGCCGTTTAACGACGTGCGGGTGCGCCAGGCGCTGAACCTGGCGCTGGACAAAGAGATTATCGCCGGCAAAGTGTTGGGATACGGCCAGCAGCCGGCCTGGACCTTTACCCCAACCGGGGCGGGCGGTTATAGCCTGCAGCCCGGCGCCGCGGCCGGTTTGACGCCGGAACAACGCCACGCCCAGGCGAAGCAACTGCTGGCGCAGGCCGGTTTCAACGCCGAGCATCCGCTGCGCTTTACCGTGCTGTACAGCAATGACGCCACCATTAAGAAGATCGTCATCGCCGCCGCCGCCATGTGGAAAAAGAACCTCGGCGCAGAGGCCACCTTGCAAAGCCAGGAGCGCAAAGTCACGCTGGACAATATCAACCGCGGGCAGTACGGCGTGGCCTTTACCCGCTGGCTGGCGGATTACAACGATCCGTCTACTTTCCTGAACGTGTTCCGTTCCGACAGCAGCGAGAACAGCCCCAAATACCGCAATCCGGAGTACGATCGCATTCTGCATCAGGCGACGGCGGCGCCGACACCGCAGCAGGTGCAGCAATATTTCCAGCAGGCCGAGGCGGTGCTGGCCGTCGATACGCCGGTCGCGCCGGTGTACTACGAAGCCAACGCCACGCTCATCAAACCTTACGTGAAGGGGATCGACTTTACTCGTCAGGGCGCCTTATACGATAAAAACGTCTACATTCTCGAACACTGAAAAATAAAAAACGGCTGATTTATATCAGCCGTTTTTATAAATGGCCGTTTAATTAACATTATCCTAAATACTCCATAAACGACGGGCAATCTTTTCTTCCCGCCGGATAAAACAACGCCTATACTGCGCCGGTAGTTTATATGCAGTATCTCGTTTGGCGAGGCTCCTATACAAACACAGGTTACTGATCTGACGACATCGAGAGATGCCCAAGGTTAAGACAGGCTTTATCGGATTAAGGTTCAGCCCAAAGTAACTTCCGAGCAACAACTCGGATACGTTGTATAGTGCTAAAACCTGGACGCGGAGATAGGCAGTCTGCACTCCCTCTGTGGTTACGCCCCTATGCGATTCGCTGTTGAAGTTCACAACAGAAATAGGGACTGACAAAATGATCAAGTCACATCAATACTCTTCTTCTCCGGCGCTGAACGCGACTGAAACTCTCGACGAGACTTCGGTCGCCGGTTATATGAACGCCGATTTTATTACCGTTCCCGCAACGATGACGGTCAATCATGCCCGGGAATATTTACTTTCGCAGCTCAAAACGGACGAAATTCCCAGCCGGGTATTTATTACCGCGGACGATTATCATCTGCGCGGCACACTGTCGGTGAAAAAACTGTTGCAGTGCGAAGAACAGGATAAAGCCGTCGGCGTAATGATGGATTACAGCTATTTCCAGGTTTCACCCGACGATGACCGTAACGACGTGGCGCATCTGCTGGGCAAAGGGGGGCTGGACGTGGTGCCGGTGGTGGCCAATAACACGCTGGTCGGCGTGCTGGGCGAGCGTGAGATCGCCCGGCTGGTCGAGGATGAAAACACCGAGGATGCACAACGCCAGGGCGCGAGCCTGCCGCTGGACAAGCCTTATCTGGAGACCAGCCCGTGGGCGCTGTGGCGCAAACGCTCGGTGTGGCTGCTGATGTTGTTCGTCGCTGAAGCCTACACCGGCAACGTGCTGAAAGCGTTTGAAGATCAGCTCGAAGCGGCGATTGCGCTGGCGTTCTTCATCCCGTTGCTGATCGGCACCGGCGGCAACAGCGGCACCCAGATCACCTCGACGCTGGTGCGCGCCATGGCGCTGGGCGAGGTCAGCCTGCGCAACCTGGGCGCGGTGATCCGCAAGGAGGTCACGACCTCGCTGCTGATCGCCGTCACCATCGGTCTGGCGGCCTGGGTGCGCGCCTGGATCATGGGCGTCGGCATGGAGGTGACGCTGGTGGTCAGCCTGTCGCTGGTGGCGATCACCGTGTGGAGCGCCATTGTTTCGTCGATCATCCCGATGCTGCTGAAACGTCTCGGCATCGATCCTGCCGTGGTGTCGGCGCCGTTTATCGCCACCTTTATCGATGGCACCGGCCTGATTATTTATTTCAAAATCGCCCAACACGTTTTGGGTATTTAAACCGCTCCGCCCGTAAAGGGCGGAAATGTGACAAACCTGAGGAGGACGTTAAAAACCATGGACGCCGACCAACCCCGATATTTAACGCAAGGGGATTTTATCGATAACATTTAACCTGAGGACAAAATAATGGGAAACATGACTATTTTTATGGGATTCCTGGCAATGATCAGCTCGCTGGGCCTGTTGGCGGCCTATATGAGCACCAAATGGGATGATTAATGAACGCTAAAGATCCGCCTAGATGCATCCTCCCCGTGATCGCTATTTATTATGGGGAGGATTTAGCGGCGCGCTGAACGCGCAGCCTAAAACGGGAGTTGATAATAATGACGATTCTTATTCTGGGATTGCTCTACGCCATTTTAATGATTTCGGTGGGGGTGAATGAGATTTATTTTTATTCCACCGGAAAATCCAATTTTCTTACTAGCCTCATGCTGACTTTCTCTGGCAGTATGCTGCTGATCGCCTTTGTCTGGCAATTATCCTCTAAAGTAAAAAAATAAATCACCGTCCGAATGTGAGCTGCATCATGCAAAATGAAAAACAGGCCGTGGCCAGAAACTCGATGATCGCCAGCGGGTTGCTGGCCACGGGCAAATTCGTCGCCGGCATTTTTACCGGCAGTATTGGCCTGATATCCGAAGGGATCCACTCTTTCACCGATTTTATCGCCACCAGCATCACCTGGCTGGCGGTGCGCATCAGCGATAAACCCGCCGATGACGATCACCACTTCGGCCACGGCAAGGTGGAAAACCTGGCGGCGCTGTTCGAGGTGTTGCTGTTGCTCGGTGCCGCCGGTTGGATCGTCTACGAGGCGGGCAGCAGCCTGCTTGGGCAGCCGCATGAGATCGTCGCGGCGCCGGTGGTGATCGCGGTGCTGCTGATTTCCATCTGCGTCGATTTTTTCCGCGTGCGGGCGCTCAACCGCGTCGCCAGGGCGACCGACAGCGCGGCGCTGGAGGCGGATGCGCTGCATTTCTTCTCCGACATGCTTTCGTCCGGCGTGGTGCTGCTGGGCATGGTGTTTGTGCTGCTGGGCTTTGGCCGTGCGGACGCCATCGCCGCGCTGATCGTCGCCGGTTTTATCTTTGTCGCGGCAATCAAACTGGGTAAACGCTCCTTCGACTCGCTGATGGATGCCGCGCCGGCCGGAGCCACCGAGGCGATTCGCGCCACGCTGGACAGCTTCCCGGCGGTGCTGGCCTGCGACAGCGTGCGTATTCGCAACGCCGGCGCCGTACTGTTTGTCGAGATCACGGTGGCGGTGTGCCGCACCTTGCCGCTGGAGCGCATCGATGCGCTCAAGCGAGAAATCGTCGAACGACTGCGGGAGCAGTATGCCAAGGCGGAGTTTACCGTCATCGCGGTGCCGCAGACCCGCAGCGACGAAGACATGGCGACGCGCATTCGGGCGATCGCCGCCAATCACGGCGCGCAGGTGCAGAACGTCACCTTGCAGCAGTTGCCGACGCGCATGGCGATCGGCATGGATCTGGCGGTGCCGGCCAACGCCAGCGTGGCGCAGGCGCATGATATCGCCACGGAGATAGAAGGGATCCTGCGTCAGGCGATCGGCGAGGACACCGAGATAGAGACCCATCTGGAGCCGCAGACGCCGCACTGGCTGGCCAGCGAGGATGTTTCCGCCGCCGAGCTGGCCGATATCCGGCTGATTTTGCAGTCGGCGCTGGAGCAGGGGGATAAGGTGCAAGACGTGCACAACATCCGGGCGCGCAGAACCGACGGCGGCATCATCGTCAACTTCCACTGCCGGGTGTCGCCGGCGGTAACCATCGCCGCCGCGCACGATGCGGTCGATCGGGTCGAGCGGCGGCTGCGCGCGCTTTATCCGGCCATCTCACGCGCGATAGGGCACGTCGAGCCGATCAAGCCCGGCGTCTGAATCAGCTCGGCCAACTGCGGATAGAGCGCCGCGTTGGCCAGCAGCAGCGGGTTGCCGCGTCGCAGCCCGTTGTGGTGCATAAAGTCATTCGTCACGCCGCCGGCTTCGCGCGTCAGCACCAGCCCAGGCAGGCTGTCCCAGGCGTTCATGTGCGGTTCGTAATAGCCCAGCAGCCGTCCGGCGGCCACCTGGGCGGTCATCAACGCGCCGGAGCCGCTGCGCACAAACATCCCTCCCGTCTGCAGCAGGCGACAGAGAAAGCCGCTGAATTCCGCCACCGAAGCGCGCGGTGAAATCCCGACGCCCATCACGCCATCCGCGACGCTGCGCCCGGCATGCACGGCGATCGGTTCCCCGTTCAGGAAAGCGCCTTGGCCGCGACAGGCGCGGAACATCTCGCGGTGGTTGGGATCGTAGACCACGCCGATCGTCGGCTCACCGTCGATCACCACGCTTATCGCGATACACCAGGTATGCAGCCCGTTCAGGAAGCAGGCGGTGCCGTCGATCGGATCGACGACCCATACGCAGGAGGCGTTATCGTCGGTGCCGCCGCTTTCCTCGCCGAGAAAACCGTCCTGGGGAAACCGGCGATTGATCATGCGGCGGATCAGCGCTTCGACGCGGCGGTCGGCTTCGCTGACCACGTCCTGCAGGCCCTGTTTAAACTCGACGGCCAGACTTTGCCGCCGTTGATAAAAGCTGAAGGCGAGATCGGCGGCGGCGCGGGCGATCTCGCGTGCAAAGCGGTAGCGCGCCTCGATGTCCCGTGGGGAAAGTGAAGTCATGGCAGGCAGTATTCCAAACAAAGTTTAGTGTGCAGGGTGCCATAGTCAGATGACAATACGGTGTCTATTCCTGCTTGATTTCAGGCTTGATTTGATTTATTTACTTTACTGTAAAGTAAATTTAATTGTTAAACGTACCATCAAAGCATCCGTCAGCAAGATAATCAGAGGGGTCAGGCATGCTAGCGCATTTTTTCATCTTTCGACCGGTGTTTGCGGCCGTGCTGGCCATCTGCATTATGGCTGCGGGTGCTCTGGCGCTCTGGACATTGCCGATTGAGCAATATCCCGACATCGCGCCACCTGGTGTCACGGTGACAGCCAATTACCCCGGTGCTTCGGCCAAAACGGTAGAGGACAGCGTGACTCAGATTATCGAACAACAAATTAAAGGCATCGATGGCCTGTTGTATTTCTCATCAACCAGCAGTTCGGCGGGCCAGGCTCGCATCAGCCTTAGCTTCGAACAACAAACCGATCCGGACATTGCTCAGGTTCAAGTGCAAAATGCGGTCAATCAAGCAACGTCGCGATTGCCGCAAGAAGTGCAGCAGCAAGGCATCACTGTGACTAAATCGCAGGGTGATAGCCTAATGGTGGTTGCCCTGTACGACACGCAAGGCCGTATGGACAGCGTTGATATCAATGATTTTCTGGTCAGTTCGCTGCAAGATCCGCTGAGCCGGGTGGATGGCGTCGGGGAGACGACGGTGTTTGGTGCCCAATATGCTATGCGCATTTGGCTCAATCCGATCAAACTGAGCGGCTATGGTTTGATGCCGTCTGACGTGCAGGTCGCCATCGAAGCGCAAAATGCCCAGGTCACCAGCGGTGAGATCGGAGCCTTGCCTACGATGGAAGGCCAGTCGTTGAACGCGACCGTGACCGCACAATCGCGGCTGGAAACGCCGGAACAGTTTGAGGATATTATTCTGCGTACCAATACCGACGGTTCGGCGGTGTATTTGCGCGATGTTGCTCGTGTTGAAATCGGGGCGGAAAACTATCAAAACCAAACGCGCCTCAATGGTCACCCGGCGGCGGGTATTTCGATTCAGTTGGCTTCCGGCGCCAATGCGCTGGAGGTGGCAGAGCGGGTACGGGCCGAAGTGAATCGCAGGGCCCCGCAGTTTCCACCGGGGTTGCAGGTGGCTTATCCACGAGACAGCACGCCGTTCGTACTGGTTTCCATTGAAGGCGTCGTACAAACGCTGTTGGAAGCGATCGCGCTAGTGATTGTGGTGATGTATCTGTTTTTGCAAAATTGGCGCGCCACGTTGATCCCCGCCATTACGGTACCCGTAGTGTTGCTCGGCACCTTCGGTGTTTTGGCGCTGTTGGATTACAGCGTAAACACCTTGACACTGTTCGCCATGGTGCTCGCGATCGGCCTGTTGGTAGATGACGCGATTGTGGTGGTTGAAAACGTTGAGCGCGTGATGGAGGAGGCGCAATTGCCACCGCGCGAGGCGACGTTGCTTTCGATGCGGGAGATCAATGGCGCTCTGATCGGCATCGCGCTGGTACTTTCGGCGGTATTTATTCCAATGGCATTTTTCGGCGGTTCAACCGGGATGATCTACCGACAGTTTTCCATCACGCTGGTCGCGGCTATGGTGCTGTCGGTTTTAGTTGCGTTGACCTTGACGCCGGCACTGTGTGCCGGTTTGCTGAAACCGCCGGTGCACCGGCCGCGCAGCCGTTTTTTTCGCGGCTTTAACCGCCTGGTGGAATACGGGCAGCGGCGTTATGGACTGGGATTGAACCATGTGATGGCGCGCAAGGGGCGTTTTTGCCTGTTGGCGCTGCTGCTGGTTAGTTTCATGATCTGGCAATATCTGCGCATGCCTACCGGTTTTCTTCCGGTTGAGGATCAGGGCTCGGTAATGGTCCAGTTTTCTCTGCCGCCAGGTGCCCCGATGGCCAGAACGCAACAGACTGCTGACGCTATCGCCGACTATTTCATGACCGCCGAGCGGGACAACCTGAATGTAATCTTCATGGTTGTCGGGCGCAATAACGCCGGCAGTGGTCAGAATGTCGGTATGGCGTTTGCCGAACTGAAACATTGGTCGCTACGCAGCGGTGATGAAAATAACGCGCAGGCGATTATTAGCCGCGCCAATCGCCATTTCAAAAGCTATCGTGACGCGCAGATCAATGTGTTGTCGCCGCCGGCGGTGCGCGGGTTGGGGCAGTCCAGTGGATTTGAATTGTGGTTACAAGATCAAAACGGCGTCGGGCATGACGCGCTGCAAGCTGCTCAGAGGCAGGTGATCGCCGCCGCCACCGAAGATCCGTTGTTAACGGCGGTGCGCATAAACGGCCTCGAAGATAAAGCGCAATTGCAGGTCGATATCGATCAGCAAAAAGCTAGCGCACAAGGGCTGCGGCAGGCTGACATCACTAACACGCTTTCTGCCGCATGGGGAGGTGCTTATATTAACGATTTTATCGATCGCGGCCGCGTGAAGCGGGTCTACATGCAGGGGGATGCGGCCTGGCGCTCGGCGCCGGATGATATCGATAGTTGGTTTGTACGTGGTGAAAGCGGCAGCATGGCGTCCTTTGCCAGCTTCGCGACTACGCGTTGGCTCTCAGGCCCACAAATGCTTCAGCGCTTTAACGGGCTGTCGGCCACGCAGTTACAGGGGACGGCAGCCGAGGGAGAAAGCTCCGGCACCGCGATGGCGCGTATGCAGAGTATCATCGGCGATATAGACGGCTACCGCCTTGAGTGGAGTGGGCTCTCATATCAGGAGCAATTGGCCGCCGGGCAAACACTGATGGTGTATCTAGCTTCGGTGTTGTTCATTTTCCTCTGTCTTGCCGCGCTGTATGAGAGTTGGTCTATTCCGTTGTCTGTGATGCTGATCATTCCCCTCGGGATTATCGGAGCCGTTGTTGCCGCACGCCTTGCGGGGTATGAAAACGATATTTACTTCCAGGTGGGAATGTTGACGACGATTGGTCTGGCGGCGAAAAACGCGATCCTGATCGTCGAGTTTGTTGAAACACAGCTAAAAACGGGATCCGCTTTGTTGCAGGCGACATTGGAAGGGGCGCGATTGCGTCTGCGGCCCATCGTGATGACTTCATTGGCGTTTGTCGCTGGTGTAATCCCGCTGGCGCTTTCTGTCGGTGCCGGGGCCGCCAGCCGGCGCGAAATCGGTATTGCTGTGATAGGAGGCATGATTTCTGGCACACTGCTGACATTATTGTTCGTACCGCTGTTTTTTGTTCTGACTAAACAAGGGTTGGCACGACTTAAAGCGCGAAAATGAGCCTCTGGGCAGGGGAGATAATATGATCAACCGTCAACCGGGAAGGCCGATGAAGGCCAGGCCACGGATACTGGAAACCGCCAGCGTTCTGTTTTTGCAGCAGGGCTTGGACATCTCTTTGGACGAGATAGCCAACGAGGCGGGAACCACCCGTCAAACCTTATATAACCATTTCCCGAGCAAGGATGCCTTGGTGTTGGAGACGTTCAACCATCTTATCGAAAAGATGCAGCCGCCAATTGCCAGCATTCTGGCACAGGAGAGTGTGGATTTACCGCAGGTGTTGGCACGTTTCGCCTCGGTGGTTCAGGCGCATTTTTTCAGCGTTGAGAACGTGCATTTTCAGCGGTTGCTGGTGCAACTACTATTGCAGAAACCTGAGTTGTACGCCACGTTGCGCGAACGCAATGCCGGGCGGGTGCTTCAGGCGTTAGTGAGGATATTGGAACAGGCGCGGCAGCATGGGCAAATCCAATTTGTCCATGCGCAGCCGCAGGCGATGGCATTTCTGGGCGCGGTTATGGGGTATCCGTTGCCCGCGGTTTTGCTATCCGACCAGTGGCCGACGCCGGAACAATTGCAACACATGACCGAAGCGGCTATCACCGCGTTTCTTTTGGCCTGGCAATATTCGCCGTCTGCCATTACCGAATAACGAAAGAGAACGTGAGCCTGGTGCTTTGTTGCATATGTAGAGCCTCGGCTGGTATCGCCGCCCGCCAAAACGCCAGCCCGCGCGGATTATCCTGGCTGACTGACAGCGACCAACCGCCGGGATGCCGAGCGAACAAGGCGCGGGCAGCCCGTTGCCCCATCCCGTTGCGTCGCCATTCGGGCTTGATGTAGAACTCCGCCATTTCGACGGTGGCGCTATCGAGACGCCTGACCAACGCGAACCCGGCCGTTTGCCGATCGCTCAACATCAAATAGGGGTAGCGGCCGGCCTCGCGCCAGTAGAGCGGCAAATAGGGGTAATCCCCATCGACGCCCAGCTCGCGAAGGCAATCGGACAGCATGGCCGCCAGCAGCGGCCGCTGCGCGAGCGAGGCTTGCTCAAGGGAAAATGCCATGTCGCACTCCGTCAAAAAACAGGCCGCCGGATGGCGGCCTGTCAAGGTTAGCCCAGATTCAACCGGGCGGTGATGTCGGCAATCTCGCGGCGCCAGCGCGCCTGAAGCTCCGGTTTCTGGTGCTTCGGCTTGCGCGCCAGATCGGCCTCCAGTTTGCTTTCGAGGGCAAACAGGGCGGTCAACAGCGCTTCTTCGCCTTTCAATCGCTCGTCCGGCGTTGGGGTATCTGCATCGGCCTTGCCCGCCGTCGGCAGAGCCGGCGTTTCGCCCGCCAGGCGCTGATACACCGGCGCCAGATCGTGCCACTCCTCCAATTTTTGCTGGTCGATCAGCCAAAAGCGGTTGCAGCTCTGTTCGATCAGCATCCGATCGTGGGTGACCAGCATGACGGCGCCGGGGAACTGACGCAACGTTTCCGCCAGCTCCTCTTTGCCGGCCATATCCAGGTGGTTGGTGGGCTCGTCCAGCAGCAGCAACGAATGGTTGGCCAGCGTCAGGCCGACAAACAGCAACCGTGAACGCTCGCCGCCGCTCAACGAACGGATCTGCTGATGGTGGCGCAGGTAAGGGAACCCGGCGCCGATCAGCGCCATTTTCCGCTGTTCCTCGGTCAGCGGCGCGAACTGCGCCAGCGCTTCGCTCAACGTGTCTTCATCGCGCAGCTGCTGCAGCCTCTGATCGTAATAGCCGATGCGCACCCGCGGATGGAACAGCGCCGGACGCTGCGTTTGTTGCTGATACTCGCGCCACAGCAGACGCAGCAGCGACGATTTGCCGCAGCCGTTGCGCCCAACGATGGCGATGCGATCGCCGCTTTTCACGCGCAGATGTTCGAGGTTGAACAGCACCGGCGCATCCGGCGCCGGGCGCACCGCCCAGTGCGGCAGCGCCAGCAGACGATCGGCGTCCAGCGCTTCTCCCTGCAGCCGCAGCCGCCACGGGCTGCCGGCGGTCAGGGTGGTCTGTTCTTCCTTCAACCGATCGACGCGCTTTTCCATTTGCTTGGCCTTGCGCGCCAGATCTTCGTTGTCGTAGACCTTGCCCCAGACCGCCAGCCGTTTAGCGCTTTTTTCCACCCGGTCGATCTCTTTTTGCTCGGCGTGGCGCCGCTGTTCGTCCGCGGCGTCCTGTTCCGCCAGCGCGGTGCGCGCCGCAGAGCAGGGCAACCGGAAGAACTGCAGCGTTTTGTCGCGCAGGATCCAGGTGCAGTTGGTCACCTGATCGAGCAGATGGCGGTCGTGTGACACCAGCACGAAACTGCCGTTCCAGCTTCGCAAGAACTGTTCCAGCCACAGCAGTGTGGGCAGATCCAGGTGGTTGCTGGGTTCGTCGAGCAGCAGCAGGTCGGGCTGGCGGATCAGCGCACGCGCCAACAACAGCCGCGTATGTTGGCCACCGCTGAGGGTGCCGGCGGTCAATGTCCAGCTCTCTGATTCAAATCCCAGCTCCGCCAGTAAGGCTTCGCAGCGCCAGCGCTCGCTGAGGTGTTGGCCCGCAGGCAACTGCGCCAGCACGGCATCCAGCAGGGAGCAGGCGTGCAGTTCAGGCGGCAGGTGCTGTTCGATGCGCGCCATCAGACATTGATGTGACAATGTCACTGTTCCGGTGTGCGCAGGCAGGGCGCCGCTGAGGATTTGCAGCAGGGTGCTTTTGCCGCAGCCGTTATCGCCGATCAAACCGATGCGGTCGCCTTTTTTCAGGCTGAAGGATATCTCGCTCAGCAGGACGCCGAACGCGTTGTCGTAACCGACAGATTGTGCAGACAGTAATGTGCTCATTGCTTACTCAAGAGTTACAGGCATGGCAATGCCTATCGTCAAACATCGCTGACGACAACCCGGTAAGCCGGAGGGAAGATCCTGGATTTTAGTAAGCTTCGCTCAAGCTGGGTTATCGCAGCACGATACCGGTAATGCTTGAGCGGCGACGATTACCAAAGAAGTGTGAGTGAAAAACCAATTCACACGTCAGCATAGTAAGTCTCCTTTTATTGGTTGCAGGTTAATCGGTGGCAGGAGTATAGAGCGCTTTACGCCGCGCCGCCAGTAAAAGCGCCTGAATAATCAGCAAGCTAAGGAGAGCGCGGGCGCGTGGCACACAATGGGAATAATTACGGTATTTCGGCCGACATTAAGCAGCTATTATAATTAGCGTTTATGGTTAAGCGACGGTTCATCCGCCGCCTGTTCGTCTGTCTATCAGATAATGATGCTGAGCACTGAATTTATGTTAAAGCCTCGCCCGTTCCTCCTGTTGTTATTATTGCTGTTGGGTTTGCAGCTGACGCCGTTCGGCGCCGTCGCCGCCACTCAGGACGATCCCGCCGCTGAAAGCGCGCCCGATCCCGCTACGCAGCTGAAAGCCGCGCAAAAGCAGTTGGACAGCATGAAGCAGCTGGTTTCCAAAGCGACGACCGACACCCAGCTCAGCAAGCTGCGGTTGGCGACGGACGATCTGGTCGCCAGCATGGACAAACTCGCTACCGATCTGCAGCCGCTGCAGGAAAAACTGCAGGCGCAGCTGGACGTGCTGGGGCCGGCCCCGGCGGCGGGCGCGCTGCCGGAAACCCCGGCCGTCGCCCAGCAGCGCAATGCGCTGAACAACAGCAAGAAGCAGTTGGACGATGCGGTAAAACGCGCGCAGGCCATCAAGACCAGCGCCTTCGACCTGGGCCAGCAGATCAGCGATCTGCGCCGGGTGGCGTTCAAAACCCAGCTGGCGCTGAACACCGGCAGCATTTTGGGCGTCAAATTCTGGACGCCGGTGGTGCAGCCGTCAGCGGATGATGTGCAGCGGCTGGACCAGTTCAATGCCGAGATGAAAGCGGCCTGGGACGCCAGTTGGCAGGATGAATGGCGTTACGGCACGCTGGCGCTGCTGGCGCTGGCGGTGATCGTCTGGTCCTGGGGGCGCTATTTGTCCGAGCGTTTTCTTGCCTGGGTCAGCATTCGCTTCCTGCCGGACGGGCGCCTGCGCCGCAGCTTTATGGCGATCATCACCGTGGCGGTGACGGTATTCACTACCTCGATCGCGCTGAACCTGCTGTATTACGTCTTTATCCGCGTGCAGCCGCTGCCGGTGATGCTGGAAGACTTCGCCGAAGGCTTTAACCGTCTGGGGATTTTCTGCGCGCTGATCGCCGGGTTGGGGCGTGCGGCGCTGTCGCTGAATCGTCCGTCGTGGCGTCTGGCTTCGCTGGACAATGAAGTGGCCGCCGGGCTGCGTTACTTCTCGCCGCTGCTGGCCGGTCTGGCGCTGGCGTTCGGCACCGTGGAGCTGATCAACAACGTCGTCAGCGCCTCATTGGCCACCACCATCTTCGGCAATGGCCTGGTGGCGGGGCTGATCGGCATGGTGCTGCTGGCGGCGCCGCTGCGCGGCCAGCGCATTCGTCGCCGTCTGGAGCAGCAGGGCGCGCACCTGGAAAAACGCACGCTGGTCGGCGGGCTGGTGCACATCGTCACCCTGGTCTGTTCGGTGGTGATCCTGCTTTCCCTGCTCATCGGCTACATTGCCTTCGCCCGTTTCCTGACCTACCAGCTGATCTGGGTGGTGCTGGTGCTGATGGCGTTCTACTTCATGGTGCTGTTCGCCACTGACCTGTGCGCCGCGCTGTTTTCGCCGCAGACCGTCAGCGGCAAGATGCTGAAGAAAACGCTCAGCTTCAAGGACCGCCACCTGGAACAGATGTCGATCATCACCACCGCGCTGGCCAAATGTTCGCTGTTGCTGTTGATGATTGTCGCGTTGTTCAACGGTTCGTTTGGCAGCACCACGCCGGGTTCGCTGATGGAGAAAATCGTCTCCATCCTGACCGGCGAAGGGTTGCAGCGTTTCAACATCGTGCCAGGCAACCTGCTCAACGCCGTGATCTGCCTGGCGATCGGCATCTACATTCTGCGCGCGGTACGGCGCTGGCTGGGCTCTGAGCTGTTGCCGAAAACCATCACGGACGTCGGCATCCGCGCCTCGCTGGTGACGCTGTTCAGCAATATCGGCTATGTGCTGGTGATTCTGATCACCCTGGCGGCGCTGGGCATCCAGTGGAGCAACCTGGCGTGGATCGTCAGCGCTCTGTCGGTCGGCATCGGTTTCGGTTTACAGGAGATCGTGAAGAACTTTATTTCCGGCCTGATCCTGCTGACCGAGCGCCCGGTGAAGGTCGGGGATATGATCGGCATCGGCGGCGTGGAAGGCGACGTGCGGCGCATCAACGTGCGCGCCACCGAAATCCAGCTCAGCGACCGTTCCACCATGATCGTACCGAACTCGCAGCTGATCTCGCAGAACGTGCGCAACGCCACCATGGGCAACGCGCAAGGCGTGGTGACCATCGCGTTGACGTTCCCGACCTCCATCGATCCGGAGCAGGTGCGCAATATCTTGCTCAGCGCCTATAACGAGTACGAAACCATTCTGGATACGCCGGCGCCTTACGTGCGCTTCAGCCAACTGGGGCCGGACGGCATTATCCTGAGCGTGACCGGCTACGTGCCGAGCCCGCGCATGGTTGGCGCCACCAAGAGCGAACTGCTGTTCAATATCCTCAAGCTGCTGCGCGCGCAGGAAGTGAGCCTGTCCAGCCCGCAGGAAGTGGTGTTTATGAAGCAGCAGGCGACGCGATATCAGGCCAACGAAGAGGAACACTCCTCCTAGCGCCGGTCTGAGGCGGCGGGCCGTTAAGCGACGGCCCGCCGAGCGCGGCTAGTACATCGATGGTTCCACCGATTGCGAGCAGTCGCTATTGGCGCTGGATTTGGTGCAGGTGTAAGGTTCATTCGGCGATGCCGAAGGCGCATTCGATGGGCCGCCGCCGCCGATACAACCGCTCAGCATCAACGTCAAAAACACGAGAATTATCTTCTTCATCTCACCGTCCTCCATTGCGATTCCTCCTTTAAGTATATGCAGGGAAAGCGAACGGCACCGTTCGCCGCTGCGATCTATACTCCCTTGATGCCGTGTCGATGCTCAACCTCGGCGAATGAGGGGAGAAAGATGCAAACCGACGACGATTTGACCCGCTTTGCCGCGCAGGGCGCGCCGCCGTTGCCGCCCGGTTCCTGGCAGGGTTTTGTCGAACACGACGGCGCACACATCTGGTATGCGGCCTATGGCGCTGACCCGACGGTGATCCTGCTGCACGGCGGCCTGGGCCACAGCGGCAACTGGGGGTATCAACTGCCGGCGCTGCTGGCCGCCGGGTATGGCGTGCTGATCATCGACAGCCGCGGGCACGGGCGCAGCACGAGCGACGCCCGGCCATACCGTTACGATCGCATGGCCGATGATCTGTTGGCGGTAATGGACGCGTTGCGGATCCCGCACGCCGCGCTGGCGGGCTGGAGCGATGGCGCCTGTGTTGCGCTTATCGCCGCCCACCGGGCGCCGCAGCGGGTGGACGGCGTTTTTTTCTTCGGCTGTAATATGGACGCCAGCGGCGTTAAACCGCCCGCGTCCAACCCCATCGTTGAGCGCTGTTTTGCGCGTCATGCGCAGGACTATGCCGCCTTGTCGCCGACGCCGGATGACTTCGATGCGTTCGTCGCCGCCGTGAGCCTGATGATGAGCAGCCAGCCGGACTACCGCGCACAGGAATTAGCGGCCATTCGCGTGCCGGTGACGGTTGTTCACAGCGAACACGATGAGTTTATCCGCGCCGAACATGCCGCCTACCTGAGCGACAGCATCCCCGGCGCCCGTCTGGTGACGCTGCCGGGTGTCAGCCACTTCGCGCCGCTGCAGCGGCCGGCATTGTTCAACCGCGCGCTGTTGGATTTTCTCGCCGGTGTGATGTGTCGCAAGGCGTTTTGAGGGTCGGCGCAAAGAAAACGGGCGCCAAACGGCGCCCAAGGCGTGACAGGTTAGAAATCGACCGTCGCCTGCAGGCTCAGGCTGCGCGGTTCACCCTCAATCACGCGTAAGTTACCGGCGCTGGAGGCATAGTATTCGCGGTTGAACAGGTTTTTCACATTCAGTTTCAGCTGAGTATGTTTCCCCAGCAGCTTGCTGTCCCAGGCGACAAAGGCATCCGCCACGGTATAGGCCGGCATGGTGAAACTGTTCTCCGGATCGCCGGCGCGGCGGCCGACGTAGCGCGCGCCGCCGCCAATGCGCACCTCGCCGGGCACCACCGGCAATGTCATGCGGTGGCTGAGGTACAGGCCGCCCATGTTGGTTGGGGCGTTGACCAGCCGATTGCCGACGTTGTCCGGGTTGAGGTTGTCTTCGACAATTTCGGTTTTGTCGTAGCTGTAGTTGGCGGTGAGATCCCAGTTGCGCGCCACTTCGCCGTTCAATTCCAGTTCGACGCCGGTGGAACGCGCTTTGGGGATACTGCGGGTCACGCCGTTGATAAAGATCGACATGTTGCTTTCATCGATGCGATAGAGCGCCAGCGTGGCGTCAAACGCCGGGGTGATCTGCCATTTTCCGCCTACCTCATAGGTGGTGCCGGTTTCCGGCGTGGCGACATCGCCATTGTCGTCGATGGCGGTGGACGGCGTGAACGAACGGCTGTAATTGCCGTACAGCGACAGACTCGGCGTCAGCTTATACACCAACCCCGCCTGCGGCAAAAACTGGTCGTCTTTGTCATTGAGCGTATTTTTCGGTTTCTGGAAACCGTTGCTGTTGTTCTGATAATACGACTGATAGCGCGCGCCCAGCACCGCGATCCATTGATCGGTGAGATGAATGCTGTCCTTGGCGTACAGGGAACGGCTGAACAGCGTGGCGCGCAGGTTGCTTGACGCGTCACTGTAAGTGGTGCTGTCGGTGACCGGCGTTTCGCCATACACCGGATCGTACATGTTGAAGGTCTTCGAGACCTTGCCGCGATAGGAATAGGCTTTGTAGGTCTGATTCTTCTCGTAGTCCACGCCCAGCAGCAGGTCGTGCTGCATGCCGAACAGCTGCGGCGAGCCGGTCAGATCCCAGGAGTAATAGTGGGTTTGATGATTGAAACCGCGGTTGGCGTCGGCGCGGCGCGAGACGATGCCGGTCGTGGTGTCGACCGCGGTGGCGCGCACTTCGTTGCTGTCGTAACGGCGTTGCAGCCAGGCGTAGTTGAAGCGGGTCGTCCAGATCGGATCCAGCGCGTACTCATAATGGGCGTTCAGACGTTTGTTCTTGCCCCAGGCATGGTTAGCGTAGTCATCCAAGCGGCGGTTATAGGGCACATCGACCGGCTTGCCGTCGATAAATGCAGTGCCGCGATCGTAAGGAATGTCGTACTTGTATTCGCTGTAGGCGATGTTAAAGGAAGCCTGGTCGCCGAACCAACTGAGCGAGGGGGCGACCAGCGTGTGTTCGTCGCTGCCGAAATTGCGCCAGTAATCTGCGTGCTGGCGTTCGGCGATCAGGCGAAAGGCGAAGCCGCCGCCCAGCGGGCCGGTCACATCGACGCTGCCGCTGCCGCCGCCAACACTGTTGGTGGCGCCGCTGATGCGGGTGTTCCAGTCATACTGCGGTTTTTTGCTAATCAGGTTGATGACGCCGCCGGGGCTGAGGATGCCATACAGCAGCGACGCGGAACCTTTCAGGACCTCAACGCGATCGGTGGTGGCGTCCATGCTCAGCCCCTGGTTGCTGCGCACGCCATCGATGAAGACCGAGCCGTCGGAGTTAACCCCGAACCCGCGTTTGACGAAGCCATCCTCCGTGCCGCCGAGCGTGTTGCCCTGGGTGACGCCGCTGACGAACTTCATCGCGTCATTGACGCTTTTGACCTGGAAGTCGTCAATGACCTGAGAGGTGACGACGCTGACCGATTGCGGCACCTCGGCGATCGGCGCGGCGGTCTTGCCGGCGGTCGAAGCGGTATCGGCGCTATAGCTGCCGATAGGTTGGGCCGTGGCGGTTACCGTAATGGATTCCTCCGTTTTTGCGCCGGGCGCGGCGGCGATCGCCAGCACGGGGAACAAACCGGCAAACAGGGGCAGCGCGTGAAGAACGTGATTTTTATTTCTTTGAGTGGGGTGGCGAAGAACTGACTGGTGCATATAATTCCGTGAAAAATAATAAATAGTAACGATTATCATTATAATTATCATTTATGAATTTTGAATAGTGGGCAATGCCTGTATCCCTTTACTGCACGATTTAATTTTGTCTTTACAGTAAAAGACGGCGATTTTGCCGGTAAAAAATCGGCTGGGTGGTAATAACGATCGTAGTGACTGGAGAGTCACGACAGTTTGTTCGCCAGATAGGTGATTACTGTCAATATATTGATACACAAATATATTTTTCCTAGATGAATAAACAGATGTCCGGGCCGGCAAAACTGGCAATAATAGGCGAGTCGGCCGCTTATCTTCTCCTCATCGTCGACGGTTGTGACACGAACAGATTGTCACCTTACGCTAGCGGAAGTCTCTGGATCCAAGATGCAAACCACCTCGTTGTCCGATACCCGGAAAATTTGGCCCGCGCTCATCATTTTTTTGCTGGTGTTCACTCTGTGTCTGTTGGGCATCGTGAGTCGTCCCGGCAGTTTTCTGGCAATATTCTGGCCGGTGAACGCCGTACTGCTGGCGGTTCTGGTGCGGCGGCCACAGTGGGCTACGCGGGCCGGCTGGGGCATGGCGGTGCTGGGCTATCTGGCGGCGGACCTGCTGACCGGCAGTTCGCTGCAAAAGGCGCTGCTGCTGAACGCCGCCAATCTGACCGGCGTCGTGGTGGGGTATCTGTTGTTCATGCGGCTGTCGCCGCCGGCGCGCACGTTGCAGCGTGGCGCTTCCAGCATGTACCTGTTCGGCATCTGCCTGGCCGCCGCCGCCGCGACCGGCGCGGTGGGCGCCGCAACTTCGCAGTGGCTGTTCGGCAGACCGTATCTGACCTCGCTGGCGCTGTGGTTCTCGTCCGAATTCACCAACTACGTCACGCTGATGCCGTTTATTCTGGCGTTTCCCGCCGATTGGCGACGTCGCCTTGCGGCGGCCGGAGCCCTGTTCACCCAGCGCAGCCAATGGCCGCGCGCGGGGCGAAAACTCACGGTATTGGCGCTGCTGTTGCTGGCGGCGGTGTGCAGCGTGCTGATCGGCGGCCCCGGGGCGGTGATCTTTCCCATGCCGGTGCTGCTGTGGCTGGCGATGTCCTTCTCATTGTTCTGCACCATGATTGCGGTGCTGATTTATGTGCTGTGGTGCCATCTGGCGATCGATTTCGGGTTGCTTAGCACGACGCTCGACATGAAAGTGTTGCAAAACGCGGTATCGATGCGTTTGGGCATCGCGCTGTTGGCGCTGGGGCCCATCGCCGTGGCCAGCATGAACTATGCGCGTAATGCGCTGCTGCGCACGCTGGAGCACGTGGCGAATCACGATGCGTTAACGCACGTGCTGACGCGCAATGCGTTTATGCAGCGCGGCGAACGGTTGATAGACCAAAAGGGCGAGCTGGTGTGCGTCATGATGCTCGATATCGACTATTTCAAATCGATTAATGACCGTTTTGGCCATGCCGGCGGCGATCAGGCGCTGATGGCCTTTACCCGCGCGATCGCCGCCGATCTGAGCGTCGGTGACCTGTTCGGCCGCATGGGAGGCGAAGAGTTCGCTATCGTTTCGACGCTCGGCCAGCCACAGCAGGGGTTGCAGCTGGCCGAACGGCTGCGGCAACGCATTGAGGCGGAATCGATCACCATGCCGGCCGGCCATCCGCTGCAGATCACCGTCAGCATTGGCATGGTGACCTGCCCGGGCGGTTCCGGCCACAGCCTGGCCGACCTGCTCAAACTGGCGGATCTGGCGGTATACAAAGCGAAAAACGCCGGCCGTAACCGGGTCGCCACGCCGGAATCTTACCCTCCGAACGATCCTGACCGCTGAACTTCCGATCCGGGTTGCGCGCCCGCCGTCTAAACTGGTAGGGGGCGCAGGCAACGTCGCCCGCGCTGAACCGACTGTCCTTAATCAGACAAGAGGATGCCAGGATGAAATACGTAGACGGTTTTGTGGTGGCGGTGCCGGCCGCCAACAAGGAGGCCTATCACCGGTTGGCGGCCGCAGCGGCGCCGCTGTTCAAAGAGTTTGGCGCCACGCGCATCGTGGAGTGTTGGGGCGATGACGTGCCCGACGGCAAGCTCACCGACTTTCGCGGCGCGGTGAAAGCCCAGGACGACGAAGTGGTGGTGTTCAGTTGGATAGAGTACCCCTCCAAGGCGGTGCGCGACGCCGCCAATGAGAAAATGATGAACGATCCGCGCGTGAAGGCGCTGGGCGAGATGCCGTTTGACGGCAAACGCATGATCTTTGGCGGGTTCGCGCCGATCCTCGATGCGTAAAGGAGGCGCAGATGGCCAGAATTACGCAACATCTGTGGTTTGAAAAAGACATGGAAGCGGCGCTGAATTGCTATGTCGCGCTGATCCCCGGTTCGTCCGTGAACTGGTTTTCCGACCTGCCGGCGGATACGCCGAGCGGCCCGGCCGGCAGCGTGAAGCTGGCTTCCTTCACGCTGGGCGACCAGCGCTACGCGGCGATCGAAGCCGGGCCGCTGGATCCGTTTAACCACAGCTTCTCCGTGATGGTGGAATGTGACGATCAGGCGGAGGTCGACCGGCTATGGGATGCCTTGAGCGAGGGCGGCGAGGCGGAGCAGTGCGGCTGGCTGCGCGATCGCTGGGGGCTGTGCTGGCAGATCGTGCCGCGGCGCCTGACGGAGTTGATGAACGATCCGGACGCCGCTCGTGTGCGGCGGGTCACGGAAGCGATGCTGCTGATGGGCAAAATCGACATCGCCGGGTTGGAAGCGGCGGCGCGGGGATAGCGGAAAGAGAACGAGGGAGAGAAAGGATGCATCGAGAACGGCACAGTATCGAACGCATCGGTTGGCTGCGGGCGGCGGTGCTCGGCGCCAACGACGGCATCGTTTCAACGGCCAGCCTGCTGCTGGGCGTCGCGGCGGCCAGCGCCTCGCATTCCGCGCTGATGATCGCCGGCGTCGCCGGGTGGGTGGCCGGCGCAATGTCGATGGCCACCGGCGAGTATGTGTCGGTCTCGTCGCAAGCGGATACCGAAAAGGCCGCGCTGGCGGAAGAGCAGGCGGAGCTGCTTGAAGACTACCCGGGGGAGTTTCGCGAACTGACGTCAATCTACGTGCATCGCGGTCTGGATCCGGCGCTGGCCCGGCAGGTGGCGGAAAAGCTGATGGCGCATGATGCGCTGGAGGCGCACGCGCGCGACGAGCTGGGCATTTCCTCCGCTACCCGCGCCCGGCCGCTGCAGGCCGCGTTGGCGTCGGCCTTGAGTTTCTCCCTCGGCGCGCTGCTGCCTCTGCTGGTGGCGCTGTGGGCACCGGTCGCCTGGACGCGGCCGGCGCTGGTGGCCTCGGCGCTGATTTCCCTCGGCGTTCTCGGCGGCATCGCCGCGAAAACCGGCGGGGCGCCGATCTTGCCGGGCGTGGCGCGCATTCTCATCTGGAGCGCACTGGCGATGGCAGTTTCTTCCGGCGTTGGCCTGCTGTTTGGCGTGACGGCCGGCTAACGCCGCGCTTGCATCAATCTATTGCACCTCAAGCTCAGAATTTATCATTTGTCAGCCGTCGGCGTTCGCGGCAAGGTGACGGCAACGCCAACATCAGTCAGGGACACTTATGCAGAAATCACAGATCCTATCGTGGGTCGCCCAGCATCCGCTGTTGCAACGCATGGTCGCGCTAGAGCCGCTCACCTGGTTCAATCCGCGCGCGACAACGTTGGCCGCAGGGCTGCCCCACGTCGGGTTGACCGCCGCCGACGTCGCCGACGCGGAGCAGCGCCTGGCGCGATTCGCGCCTTATCTCGCCGCGGCCTTCCCGGAAACCCAACCGACAAAGGGGATCATCGAATCCGAGCTGGTGGCGATCCCCGCCATGCAGCAGGCGTTGGATCGGCGCTATGGGCAGTCGTTGGGCGGGCGCCTGCTGTTGAAAAAGGACAGCCATCTGCCGATTTCCGGCTCAATCAAGGCGCGCGGCGGCATCTATGAGGTGCTGACGCACGCGGAAAAGCTGGCGCTGGAGGCGGGGCTGCTGCACACCGGCGACGACTACGCCCGGCTATTTTCCGACGAGTTTCGTCAGTTCTTCAGCCAGTACCGCATCGCCGTCGGCTCGACCGGCAATCTGGGATTATCCATCGGCATCATCAGCGCCCGGCTGGGGTTTGACGTCAGCGTGCACATGTCGGCGGATGCGCGGGCGTGGAAAAAGCAAAAGCTGCGCGACAATGGCGTGAAGGTGGTGGAATACGCCGACGATTACGGCGTGGCGGTCGAACAAGGGCGCCAACAGGCGGCGAACGATCCGAATTGCTTCTTTATCGACGATGAAAATTCGCAAACCCTGTTCCTCGGCTACGCGGTGGCCGGCGGCCGCCTGAAGCGGCAGTTTGCCGAACAGGGCATCGTGGTGGACGCGCAGCATCCGCTGTTCATTTATCTGCCGTGCGGCGTCGGCGGCGGGCCGGGCGGAGTCGCCTTTGGCCTCAAGCTGGCGTTCGGCGATCACGTTCACTGCATTTTTGCCGAACCGACCCATTCCCCCTGCATGCTGCTCGGCGTCTACAGCGGGTTGCATGACGGCATTGCGGTGCAAGATCTCGGCATCGACAACCGCACGGCGGCGGACGGACTGGCGGTGGGGCGCGCCTCCGGTTTTGTCGGCCGGGCGATGGAGCGCCTGCTGAGCGCGTTTTACACCCTGAGCGACGAAGAGATGTTCGCGTTGCTTGGGTTGTTGGACAGGCACGAGCATATCCAACTGGAACCCTCCGCCCTGGCCGGCATGGCCGGGCCGTGGCGCGTTGCGGCCCATGCGGGGGAGCTCAGCGAGCAGGGCGTGAGCGCCGAGCACCTGGCCCAGGCGACGCATCTGGTATGGGCGACCGGCGGCGGCATGGTGCCGACGGCGGAAATGGCGAAGTATCTCGCCGCCGGGCAGGCGGCGGAGTAAGGCGCAGTAAAAAGGGGCGAAAATCGCCCCTGATTGTCTGTCGTGCGGTTACAGCTGTTCGCCGTTGCTGGCGATCACCCGGCGATACCAGTCGAAGCTTTTCTTGCGCGAACGTTCGAGCGTGCCGGTGCCGTCGTCGTGTTTGTCGACGTAGATGAACCCGTAGCGTTTGCTGTACTCACCGGTGGTGAACGACACGCAGTCGATGCAGCCCCACGGCGTATAGCCGATCAGGTCTACGCCGTCTTCAATCACCGCTTTTTTCATCTCTTCGATATGTGCGCGTAGATAGTCGATGCGATAGTCATCGTTGATCTGGCCGTCCGCATCCACCTTATCGAAGGCGCCGAAGCCGTTCTCCACGATAAACAGCGGCTTCTGGTAGCGTTCATACAGCACGTTCAGCGAATAGCGCAGCCCGACCGGATCGATCTGCCAGCCCCAGTCGGAGGCCTTGACGTACGGGTTCGGCACATTGCCCGGGAAGCCGAACATGCCGTCGCTGCCTTCCACCGCGTTGGCCTGCAGCGCGTTGCTCATGTAGTAGCTGAAGCCGATGTAGTCGGTGCAGCCCTCGCGCAGGATCTGCGCGTCCTGCGGCTGCATCTCGATCTTCAGCCCTTTGCGTTCCCAATCGCGCAGCAGGTAGCTGGGATAGTAGCCGCGCATCTGCACGTCGGTGTACAGATAGCGCTGGTGCATCGCTTCCACGGCGTACATCACGTCGTCCGGCTTGCAGGAGTAAGGGTAAAACGGCACGCAGGCCAGCATGCAGCCGATCTTGAATTCCGGGTTGATCTGATGACCGAGTTTGACCACCTGCGCGCTGGCGACGAACTGGTGGTGCAACACCTGGTACAGCGCCTGCTCAGGGTTGTCTTCCTGGGTGTAGTCCACGCCGGAACAGCAGTAGCCGAACAGCGGGTAGCGGTAGTTGCTCTGGTTGTTGATTTCGTTGAAGGTCATCCAGTACTTCACTTTTTCGCGATAGCGGCGCATCACCACTTCGCTAAAGCGCACGAAGAACTCCACCACCCGGCGATTTTTCCAGCCGCCGTAGGCTTTCACCAAATGGTAAGGCATTTCGAAGTGCGACAGGGTGATCACCGGCTGGATGCCGTATTTCAGCAACTCGTCGAACAGATCGTCGTAAAACTGCAGGCCGGCCTCGTTTGGCGTTGCTTCGTCGCCGTTCGGGAAGATGCGCGTCCAGGCGATCGAAGTGCGGAAGCATTTGAAACCCATCTCGGCGAACAGCGCCACGTCCTGCTTGTAGCGGCCGTAGAAGTCCACCGCTTCGTGGTTGGGATAGCGATAGCCGTCGAGCACGCCGTCGGTCATCACGCGATCCACGCCGTGCGAACCGCCGGACAGCACGTCGGCGATGCTTGGCCCTTTGCCGCCCCGATCCCAACCGCCTTCAACCTGGTGCGCGGCGACCGCGCCTCCCCACAGAAAATCTTTCGGCAACTGTTTCATCGTCAATGTCTCATCTTATTTAATGAAGGATAATAACGTTTGCATTGCCAATAGAGTAACAAGACCGAAAGAAATGTCACGATATAACAAATCGCCGTGCAAAGTGATTTGTCACAATAAAAAAACAGCCTGTTTTATTTTTCCGAATTAATATGCCCAAGCCGTTTGCCGATGGTTTCAATAATGTAAAGCACGGGGATCTGCGTGGTGATATTGTGATGCCCGCCGATCAAATGCTGCGGCACGTGGTAGGAGAGATTAAAGTCCGCCAGCCGCGCCAGTGAAGAGGTTTCGTTGTTGGTGATGCTGATGATCTTGCAGTGGTGCAGGCTGAACTGGCTCGCCAGTCGCAGGATCTCTTCGGTCTCGCCGGAGACCGACAACATGATCGCCACCGCGTTTTTATACATATCGCTGTTGACGGGATAATAAGGATCGTCGATATGGGTGCTGAATTTCCCGACGTTGGAAAAGAAACGCGCGCCATATTTCCCCAAGGCGCCAGAGGTGCTGATGCCGACGAAAATAATCCGCTCGGCGGCGGCTATATGGTGCGCCGCTTCATCGAGTAACTGATTAAATTCGTCGTTGCTGACGCTTTTAAAAAAACTGAGAATTTCGCCGATGCCGGAATCGACCGGCGGCGCATCGGTTTGCTCCAGATACAGTTTGAAACGGATGCGAAATTCTGAATAACCGTCACAACCCATTTTTTTGCAAAATCGCAGCACGGTGGTGGTGGACACGCCGGCGGCCTCGGCCAGCTCGCGGATGGTCATGTACATCACTTGATTTTTGTGTTTGCTGACGTAGTTATAAACCATCAGCTCCAGGGCGTTGAGCTCGGCGATTGCTTTATGGGTAAACATGAGTCGATCCGGCGGCTGAAAACGGGACATTTATCTGCGGGTTACCATAGCAAAATTCGCCGCTGCCGGCACTGCCGAACAAAAAGAAAAGCCGCACCAGTCAGGGGCGGCCCAGGGTTCACGACGAACAAATTAAAGCAAAAACGTTCCGGAAGACATGCCATGAAAACGCGTTTCATCACACAGAGTTAGCATAGGCCAACTGATGCCGGCGGCAAAATGCCGGTTTCTGCTTTCTAAAGCCAACGCGCGGCAAAAGCTATGGCGCCTCGGGTTTATCTTCTGACCAGCGGGCGGCGTTGACATCCACCTTAACCGGCAGCAGCCCGATGGCGGTGAATTTATCCGCCAACTGTTGTTGCTGCCTGAACACCTCTGGCGACATGCGCTGGCTGCCGAACGGCATGCGAGCGATGGCTCTGGCCCAAATGGCCTGATCCAGGCCGGTGCTCTGAGCGAGGATCGCCGCCGCCTCCTGTGGATGCCCGTTGGCCCAGTCGCTCAGCGCGCCGAGCTGTTGAATCACCTGTTTGGCGCTGTCCGGGTACGTTTCGGCAAAGCGGCGGCTGGCGAGATAGAAGGTGTAGTGCGGCACCAGGCCTTCCGCGTCTTTCAGCAGGCGGGCGTTGGCACGGGTTTCCACCTCGGCGTAGTAGGGATCCCAAATCACCCAGGCGTCGACGCTGCCGCGCTGGAAGGCGGCGCGGGCATCGCTCGGCGGCAGGTAGACCGGCGTGATGTCCTTGTAGCTCAAGCCGGCCTGTTCCAGCGCGCTCACCAGCAGGTAATTGACGTCAGACCCTTTGTTCAACGCCACGCGTTTGCCTTTCAGATCGGCCACGGAACGGATCGGCGAATCCTGCGGCACCACGATGGCTTCGGTTTTCGGGCTGGGCGGCGAATGCGCCAAATAAACCAGATCGGCCTTGGCGGCTTGCGCGAAGGCCGGCGGGGCGTCGCCGGTCGCCGCCAGATCGATGCTGCCGACGTTCAACCCTTCCAGCATCTGCGGGCCGGCGGGGAATTCTATCCAGCGAACCTTGACGCCCTGCGGCTCAAGGGCTTTTTCCAGCGTGCCGCGGTATTTCAGCAGCGCAAAAATGTTGGCTTTCTGGTAACCGATGGTGATTTGCTGCGGTTTCTCCTGCGCGCCGGCCGGCAGGCTAAACAGGCTAAACAGGCTAAACAGGCCGAGCAGCAGGGCGGCGATCAGCGGCGTTGTGAGTTTTCTCATCCTGATTTTCCGATAGGCAAGTGAACGATAGCGATGACGCGCTGGGCGTAACGCCATGAAACGGCATTTAAATTTTCCTGCGGCGGGATAAGGGCGATGATAATGAGCGGCGCAGTGGCGTGTAAAGCGCCCGCTTATGCTGAATAATGCCTTGTTTAGCCATAAATGAGCTTAAGCGGGAGAGGGGCATGACGCTATGCCGCGTCACGCTCGCGCGAACGCCCCAGCAACAGCGGCACCAGCAGATACAGGCCGGCGGCCGACGCCCAGACCAGGCCGGGCCAGACATCGCGCGTGGCGGCATACAGCGCCGTCGCCACCAGCGGCCCCGCGACGCCGATCAGGCTGCCCATGCTGGCCAGCGTCCCTTGCAGCTCGCCCTGATGGTCGTCGTCCACCTTGTGCGCCATCAACGCCTGCAGCGCCGGCAGCGCCATGCCGCCCGCCGCGAAGAACGGCAGCAGCGCAAAGGGCGCCCAGCCGCGCGTGGCGATCGATAACAGCATCAGACCCAGCGCGTCGGCCGCCAGGCCGATCAGCAGCGCCTTGCGTTCGCCGAGCCGTGCGACTAGCGGGCCGATGGCGAAGGCCTGCGACAGCGCGTGGCAGGCGCCGTAACCGGCCAGCGACAGGCCCGCCACCATCATGCTCCAGCCGAAACGATCCTGACCGTATAAAATCCATAGCGTGGCCGGCGCCTGTGAAACCAGCGCCATGATCAGGTAAATGCCGGCCAGCGGCAACAGGCCCGGTTTGCCGTGCAGCCGTCGCAATGACGAAAAGGGATTGAGGCGGATTTTCTCGGCGGCGCGGGCGCGGGGTTTGCGCGATTCCGGCAGCAGGAAAAACGCCATGATCAGGTTGAGGGCATTCATCGCCGCCGCCGCCAGGAAGGGCGCATGCAGATGCCATTCGCCCAGCGAGCCACCGAGCAGCGGGCCGACGATAAAGCCGACGCCGAACACCGCGCCCACCAGGCCAAAACGCCGCGCGCGCTGGCCGGCAGGAGTAATATCGGTAACGTAAGCGGTGGCGACCGCCATGTTGGCGCCGGTGATGCCCGCCAGTAACCGGCCCAGATAGAGCCAGGCCAGCGTCGGTGCGAACGCCATCAGCAGATAGTCGGCCGCCGCGCCGGCGAGCGAGATGAGCAGCACCGGCCGCCGGCCGAAACGATCGCTCAGCGCGCCGAGGATCGGCGAGAACAGAAATTGCATTAACGCATAGGCCGCCAGCAGGGCGCCGTAGTGCAGGCTGCCGGCGTCAAGACCGCCCAGCGAACGTAACAACGCCGGCAGAATCGGCATGATCAGACCGATGCCCACCGCATCCAGCAACACCGTCAACAAAATAACCAGCATGGGTTTTTTCAAAATTGTGACTCTAACAGTGATAGAGTATTGAGTATTCCACAGTTACCCTATCAGTGATAGAGATATGAACGAAAAAAATACTGCGACACGTTTAACGCGAGAAACCGTCCTGCGCGGGGCGCTGGCGTTGCTGAACGACATCGGCATCGATGCCCTGAGCACCCGCCGCCTGGCGCAACATTTGGGCGTGCAATCTCCCACGCTCTATTGGCACTTCAAGAACAAGGCCGAGCTGCTGAAGGCGATGGCGGAAACCATCATGCTGGATCACCGTGAAGAGGTGCCCGCCGACATGCCCTGGCAGGATTGGGTTGTCACCAATGCCGGCAACTTCCGTCGGGCTCTGCTGGCTTACCGCGACGGCGCGCGTCTGCACGCCGGCACCCGGCCGCAGGAGCCGCAATTCGCCATTATCGAGGCCAAGGTGGCGCTGCTGTGCCGGGCGGGCTTGACGCCGGAACGCGCCGTTAATCTGCTGTTCGCCGTCGGGCGCTTCGTGGTGGGCTGGGTGCTGGAAGAGCAACAAATGCAGCCGGACGATGCGCTGAATGACGCCGATCGCCGGCGTTACCCGCTGCTGTGCGAAGGCTGGGAAACATTGCAGGATAAGGGGGCAGACGCGCTGTTCGAAGCCAGCGTGCGGCTGTTGGTTGACGGCGCCGAGGCCGAATTGATGATCGACAATAATCACGGCAAGCAATCATAAAACCGGGCTTATCTATCGGAAATTTATAGAAAATACCCACTTTTCGTTAAAGCCATGGCGGCCACATTCCCTTAACATTATCAATGTCTTTTGATGATAATTATTAGCATGCTGCTCAATTATTCGACGCAGTGATGTTACGGATTAAATCCGTTTGTTTAAGGGATAGTTTCACCATGGAAATCAATGTTAATGGCCGGGTGGTTCCACTCGGCGATATCTCGCCCGAGACCCCGCTGTTGTACGTGTTACGCAACGATCTGCACTTGAATGGCCCCAAATACGGCTGCGGCCTGGGGGAGTGCGGCGCCTGCACGGTGCTTATCGACGGCGTCGCCGCTCGCTCCTGCTCAATGCCGCTGGCCGCGGTAGGAAGCAAGTCCGTCACTACGCTGGAAGGCCTGGGAACAGCGGAAACGCCGCACCCGGTGCAGCAAGGGTTTATCGATGAGCAGGCGGCGCAGTGCGGTTACTGCGCCAATGGCATGATCATGACGCTGGTCGCGTTGTTCGAACGCGAGCCGGATGCAGATGAACAGACAATCAAGAAAGAGCTGGCCTACAACCTGTGCCGCTGCGGCACCCACCTTGAGATCTTGCGCGCCGCCGAGCGCGCCCGCGATCTGCTGGCTGCGCGGAGGCAAGCATGAGCCGCCTCGAACTGACCCGCCGACAGTTGTTGCAGGCCGGGGGTGTGGTGATGGTCAGCAGTCTGCTGCCCGCGCCGTTTAACGCCTTCGCCGCCGAGGCGGTTTCATCGCCTGCCGATCTGCCGCTGGATCGGGTGGACAGCTTTATCAGCCTCACCGCCGACGGCCGGGTGACGGCCTTCAATGGCCACGTCGATCTCGGCACCGGCATTCGCACCGCGCTGGCGCAGATCGTCGCCGACGAAATTTGCGCGCCGTTCGAGCACGTCACGATGATCCTGGGCGATACGCAACGCACGCCGGATCAGGGGCCGACCATCGCCAGCGCCACCATCCAGGTCACGTCGGTGCCGCTGCGCCAGGCGGCGGCGCAGGTGCGACATATGCTGACGGCGCTGGCGGCCAAAGCCTTCGAACTGCCGGCCGACCAGCTGACGGCGGCCGCGGGGCAGGTGTTTGTGACCAAGAATCCGGGGCGCGCCTTGAGCTATGCGCAGCTGGCGAGCGGGCAGAATCTGCACGTGGCGCTGGATAAAAACGTGCCGCTGAACGGTGAACAGCAGAATCGCTACGTCGGCCGCGCCGTTGCCCGAGTCGACATTCCGGCCAAAGTGAGCGGTGGGCTGACCTACGTGCACGATCTGCGTTTGCCCGGCATGCTGCATGGCCGGGTGGTGCGCCCGCCTTACGTAGGCGCCGACAGCAGCGCCCCGCTGGGCGGCGGCCTGTTGTCGGTGGATGAACGTTCGATCGCGCACCTGCCGGGCATCGTGAAACTGGTGGTGATCAACGATTTCATCGGCATCGTGGCCGAGCGCGAAGAGCAGGCGGTCGCCGCCATGCGCCAGCTGAAAACCGAATGGAAACCCTGGGCCGGCTTGCCGGATCTGTCGCCGGAAGCGCTGCCTGCCGCGCTGGAGGCCAACCCGAAAACCGACCGCGTGCTGCGCGACGATGCGGGCACGGATGCCGCGCTGGCGGCGCTGCATACTGAAGTGCGGGCTGATTATGTCTGGCCCTACCATCAGCACGCCTCGATCGGCCCTTCCTGCGCGGTGGCGGAGGTTAAAGACGGGCGGGCGCAGGTGTGGTCCGGCACGCAAAACCCGCACGATCTGCGCAAAGACATCGCCACGCTGCTGGAATTGCCGCCTGAGCAGGTGCACATCACCCGCATGGAGGCCTCCGGCTGCTATGGCCGCAACTGCGCCGACGACGTCTCGGCGGACGCGGCGCTGTTGGCGCGGGCGACCGGCCGCCCGGTGCGGGTGCAGCTGATGCGCGAACAGGAATCCGGCTGGGAGCCGAAGGGCACCGGTCAGCTGATCCGGGTGCGCGGCGGCCTCGACGCGCAAAACCGAGTGGCGGCCTACGAGTTGAAAACCAGCTATCCGTCCAACAATGCGGTGACCTTGCCGCTGGTGTTGACCGGCAAGATGGCCAACCGGGCCGACGTGCAACAGATGGGCGATCGCACCGCCATTCCGCAATACGCGTATCCGCACATGCGGGTGATTTGCCAGGACGCCGCGCCGATCGTGCGGGCGTCGTGGATGCGCGGCGTTTCGGCGCTGCCCAACGTGTTCGCCCATGAGTCCTGGATCGACGAGCTGGCCTGGCGCGCCGGCGAGGACCCGATCGCGTTTCGCCTGCGTTACCTGAACGATCCGCGCGCGGTGGCCTTGATCGAGGCTCTGAAGCGCCAGGCGAACTGGCAAGACGGCCCGGCGCACCGGTCGCGCGCCGCCGGCGCCGAAGTGGCGAGCGGCCGCGGCTTCGCCTATGCGCGCTATTTCCACAGCAAATTCCCCGGCTTTGGCGCCGCCTGGGCGGCCTGGGTGTGCGATCTCAGCGTCAACCGCCTTTCCGGGCAGATCACGCTCGATAAAATTTTCGTGGCGCATGACTGCGGCCGGATGATCAACCCGGCCGGGGTGCGCCATCAGGTGCACGGCAACATTATCCAATCCGCCAGCCGGGTACTGAAAGAGTTTGTGACCTTCAACGAGACGGGGGTGACGTCATTGGACTGGGGCGGCTATCCGATCCTGCGCTTCGACGAATTGCCGCAGATCGATATCCAGTTGATCGACCGCCCGGACGAAGCGCCGATGGGCGCCGGAGAGTCCGCCTCGGTGCCGAGTGCGGCGGCGATCGGCAACGCGCTGTTTGACGCCCTCGGCGTGCGCCTGCGGGAGGTGCCGTTCACACCGGCGCGGGTGCTCGCCGCGCTGCGCGCTCAGGCCGGCCATTAACCCCCCGTAACGAACAAGGACAGCAAAGATGAGTAAGATGAAAAAAATCGTCGGGTGGGGCGGCGTCACGGTGATCGCCGTTGTGGTCGCCGGCGTGGTCGCCAGTTGGCAGCCGGAAATCGCGCCGCTCGCCGCCGATGCGACCCACAGTTTCAGCGAGGCGCAGATCGCGCGCGGCAAAACCCTGGCCGATCTCGGCGACTGCGCCGTGTGCCACACCCGTGCGGGCGGTGAGCGCAACACCGGCGGGCTGGCGATGGAGATCCCCTTCGGTACCATTTACACCACCAACATCACGCCGGATGTGGAAACCGGCATCGGCAGCTGGAGTTACGCGGCGTTCGAGCGCGCCATGCGCCACGGCGTCGATCGCCAGGGCCGCTATCTCTATCCGGCGTTTCCCTATACCGCCTTTACCCGCACCCGCGACGACGATCTGCAGGCGCTGTACGCCTACCTGATGTCACAGCCGGCGGTCAAATACCGGCCACCGGCCACCGATTTGCACTTTCCGTTCAATATTCGCCAGGGCATCTTTGCCTGGAACCTGCTGTTCCTGACGCCGGGCGCGATGCAGGACGAGGCGGCCCAGAGCGCCGACTGGAACCGCGGCGCGTACCTGGTCGAAGGGCTGGGGCACTGCAGCGCCTGCCATTCGCCGCGCAACGTGCTGTTCGGCGAGAAAACCGGTGACGACCATCTGGACGGCGGCGTGGCGGAAGGCTGGACGGCGCCCGCGTTGACCGGCCGCTCGCCCGCGCCGCTCGATTGGACGCAGCAGGATCTGGTCGAGTTTATGCGCACCGGCTACTCGGCCAACCACGGCGTCGCCGCCGGCCCGATGGCGCCGGTGATCGAAGAAGGCCTGTCGCGCTTGCCGCAGGCCGATCTGCAGGCGATCGCCGTCTACTTGCGCAGCTATCATCCTGAAACGGCGGCGGGCGCTACGGCGGCAACGTTAAACGCTCAGGCGGAACGGCAGGTGGAGCCTCTGAGTTCGGAAGGGGCGCGGCTGTTTTCCGGCGCCTGCATGGCGTGCCATGCGCAGGAAAAAGGCGCGCAGATGGCGGGGGTGCGGCCGTCACTGACGCTGAACACCAACCTGTTCGCCGAGGCGCCGGACAACGCCATTCGCGTGGTGCTGAACGGCATACAGCGGCCGGCGAACGCCGAGCTGGGCTATATGCCGAGCTTCCGCCATAACCTGAATGACGCGCAGATCGCCATCCTGCTCAACTACCTGCGGCAGCATTACGCTGGTCAGGCGCCGTGGCCCGATTTGACGGCGCAGGTCGGCCGCTTGCGCGCCGAAACCGCGCAGAAATAGCCGCCGGGGGCTGGACAGCCGCGCCGTGTTGGCGACAATAGCGCTTTTCACATGGACAGAGGCAGTAAAATGAATACGTTAGACGCAATCCGTCAGCGCCGCGCTACCAAGCAGTTTGATACGCAGCACGTGATGACGCTCGAAGAGAAAAAAGCGCTGTTGAACATTGCACTGCAGGGCGCACCCAGCGCGTTTAACCTGCAGCACTGGCGTCCGCTGCTGATCGAAGATCGCGCACAACGCGAGAAAATTCGCGAAGCGGCGTGGGGGCAGGCGCAGGTGACCGACGCATCGATGCTGGTCGTGCTGTGCGGCGATCTGTCGAGCTGGGAGTCACAGGTAAAAACCGTTTGGGCCGAGGCGGCGGAGCCGGTACAGCAGTTCATGATCCCGGCCGTCGATCAGTATTATCGCGGTAAGCCGCAGGTGCAGCGCGACGAGGTGATGCGCAGCAGCGGCATCTTCGCCCAGACGCTGATGCTGGCGGCCAAGGCGCAGGGTTACGACTCTTGCCCGATGGACGGGTTTGATTTCGACGCGGTGGGCGAGATTATCAACAAACCGGCTCACTATCAGATCGCGCTGATGGTTGCCATCGGCAAGGCGGCGGGGCAGCCTTATCCGCGCATCGGCAAACTGCCGTTCGACGAGGTGGTGAAAACCGATCGCTTCTGAGCTGAACGGTGAATGACAAAAGGGAAGGCTTGCGCCTTCCCTTATTTTTTTGTGACGCACAGTTCGTTCCAGTAGCTGAAACGGATGCGCCGTTGCAGGCGGTGATGCCACATAGAAAAACTCCTTCTACCCTACACGGTTTAAATAAATAGCACCGCGCCGGACACAAGGCGAATGCCTTATTGTGCATAGCTTGCCCATCGGGCGGGATTAACTGATTTTACCGGCCCGGTGCGCGGCGGGCGCCCATCGCCAGCCGAAGTTCATGCCCGCCGCCGCGCCGAGAATGGCCAGCGTGCCCAGCAGCTGCAACAGGCTGAGACGGTGCCCGAACGCCGCCCAGTCCACCACGATCGCCACCGCCGGGTAGATGAACGACAGCGCGCCGACCAGAGCGGTGGGGATTTTCTGGATCGCGCCATAGAGTAACGTGGACATCAACCCGGTATGCACCAGGCCGAGGGTAGCCAGCAGCAGCCAGTCGGTCGGTTTCGCGGGAAGGTGGGCCAGAGCGGCGAACGGCGCCATCGCCAGCGCGCCGACGGTCAGTTGAATCAACACGATGAGCTGCGGCGGCAACGCGGCCAGCTGTTTGACGATCGCCGCCGCCAGGGCGTACATCAGGGCCGCGCCCAGCGCCAGCGCCACGCCGAGCAGATAGTCGCCTTCGCCGCCACTGCTCTGCCGGCCGGTGACGATCAACAGCATCCCGGCGAACGCCAGCAGAAGCCAGCCCAGCCGGTTAGCCGTCAGTTTTTCGCCGAACAGCAGCGCCCCCAGCGCCACCAACATAAACGGCTGAACGTGGTAGGTCACGGTGGCGACAGCGATCGAAGCGTGCTGATAGGCAGCAAACAATAGCGTCCAGTTGAGCACCAGCGCGATACCCCCGAGGATGGCGACAGCCAGCTGCCGCCGGTTGATCGCGCCGGGTTTCAACTGCCCAAGCGCGGCGCAGGTCGCCAGCATCGCCAGCGCGCCGAACGCGCAGCGCCAAAACACCACCGTGGCGGGCGGCTGCCCTAAAACGAGTACCGGCCAACCGACGGTGCCGGAGATTGTCATGGCGAGGATCATTTGCACTGCGCCGCGCGTTGTCGTTTTCATGTCATTTTCCTCGTTGCCTGGCCGTGCTTGTGATGAAGCCGCTTAGTCATTAAAATGAACAACCGGACATTATGATGAACATGGTTGACGGTGTTCGTCAAGTCGAACAATTGAATGGTATAATGAACAATGAGCGATAACCTGATGCAGAACATCACGCCGATCGGCCTCTTGTCGGCGGCAATCCGCCGCGAGCGGGAGCGATTGAATCTGTCGGTGACCGAGCTGGCGAAGCGCGCAGGCATCGCCAAATCCACGCTGTCGCAGCTCGAAGCCGGCAGCGGCAATCCCAGCCTGGAAACGCTGTGGGCGTTGGCGATGGCGCTGGATGTGCCGGTCAGCCGGCTGATTTCACAGCCGAGCAGGCCAGTGCAAGTGATCCGCGCCCATGAAGGAACGCCGGCGCTGTCGGAGCAGGGCAACTACGCCGCCACGCTGCTGGCCACCTGCCCGCCGGGCGCGCAGCGCGACATTTACCGGCTGCGGGTGCAACCCGGTGAAACGAAATGCTCGCGGCCGCATCCGCCGGGCACCGTCGAGCACGTGATCATCAGCAGTGGACGGGCGCGCCTTGGCCCGGTGGATCAGCCGCAGGTGCTGAGCGCCGGGGATTACATCAGTTACTCCGCCGATCGCGAGCATATTTTCGAAGCGCTGGAGCCGGAGACCACCGCCGTCATGTTGATCGAGCAGGGCTAGCGCGGCGTTGATGGTTCGTTTATTGAAAATGATTCTCAATTATATTAGTGTGCCCGCCTGTTTTGACGCCGGGACGGGCGTATGGCCCGGTGTCGCTGCTTAACGCCCTTCAAGGACCGAAGATGAAAATCGCTATTCCTTCCATACTGTTACTCGCCGGTTTGACGGCGACGCACCCGGCCACCGTGTTGGCCGCTGCACCGCCCGCTGCGGCGGATCAGGGCCAGAACGACACGGCCAACAACGATTTCAGCTTCGTGCGCTATCGTGCGGATTATCGCGTTAACGCCAACGCCACCAACGTGAAGACGGAAAGCTACGAAGTGCTGCTGAAAACCAAGGCGGCGGTCGAAAAATTCAGCCAGATCCGCCTGAGCTACAGCGAGAAAATGGAAACGCTGGAGGTGGTCGCTGCCTATACGCTGACCGCCGACGGCCAGCGCCACGATGTGGCGCCCGATCGCATCTACACCCAGGAGAGCTACTCCAGCGCCACGGCGCCGCTGTATGCCGACCGCAAAGTGCGCGTCATCGTGTTCTCCAACCTGGCGCCGGGCTCGCGCGTGGTGTACGAACTGCGCCGCACGCAGAACACCCCGTATTTCCCTGACTATTTCGGCCTGTGGGAGACCTTCAGCGTTTTTGATCAGTTCGACGACGCCGAAGTGACCCTGCAGGCGCCGGCCAAGCTGCCGATGCATATCTTCACGCGCGGCGTCGAGGGCGGGGACCAACCGCAGATCCGCAACGGCCAAGCGCACTGGCGCTGGCATTATTCGCGCAGCGCGCCGATGAAGGCGCAAAACTGGGCGGCGGACAGCTGGACCTTCAGCCCGACCATCATGGCCAGCACCTACCGCGAGTGGCCGCAGTTGGCCAAGGCCTACCAGCTGAAGGCCGGCGCGGCGGCGAAGGTGACTCCGGGCATTCAGGCGCTGGCGGACAACATCACCGCCGGCATCAGCGATCGGCGCGAGCAGGCGGAGGCGCTCTATCGCTGGGTGGCGCAAAACATTCGCTACGTGGCGGTGTACCTGGGCAACGGCGGGCTGGAGCCGAATTCGGCGCAGAGCATTCTCGATAATCACTATGGCGACTGTAAGGATCATGTGGTGATCCTGGAGGCGCTGCTCGCCGCCAAGGGCATTGAAAGCTCGCCGGTGCTGATCGGCATGGATGAAGGCCCGATACTGCCTAATGTGCCGCTGCTCGGCCGCTTTAATCACGCCATCACCTACGTGCCTGAATTCAATTTGTACCTGGACTCCACCAATCCCTGGGCGCGGTTCGGCCAACTGCCGGAGGGGGATCTGGGGGCGCCGGTGCTGCTCACGCGCGACGCCAAACTGGCGCGCACGCCGGGCAGCGACGAGCAGCCGGTCAACAGCGCGCTGAGCGTCGATTTTGTGTTCGACAAGGCGGGCAATCTGCATGGGCAAACCGAGCGCCGGCTGAGCGAAGTGGAAGAGATTGACCTGCGGGGCTACTTCTCGCAGATCAACCGCCAGAACCGGGCGCAGGCCGAAGCGACGATCATGTCCGCCTCCGGCATCGACGGCAGCGGCGAGGTGGCGATGAACAGCGATCCGCTGGATCTCAAAAAGCAGTTCGGTTACCGCTTCCGCTTCAAGGCGGACGACTACGTCGATTTCGGCGTGGTGGGCGGCATGACGTTGCCCAACCCGCCCGGCGGCAAATCGTTCCGCACGCTGTATACCACCACGGCGGCGCCGGGCAACGAAACCCCGTTCTACTGCAGCGCGCAGCGCTACGACGAAACCTACCGTCTGCAGCTGCCGGCCAACGTGCCGATTATCGCCATTCCGCAAGACAGGCAGTTCCGCAATGCGGCGGGCGACTATCGCGTGGCGTGGCGGCGCGACGGGCAGCAGGTGACCGTCAATCACCGCCTGCAGGTGAACGCCATTCGCGGCAAGGAAGCGCTGTGCCAGGCGCAGGATTACCCGGCGTTCCGCGAGCTGTTCCAGCAGGTGCGGCGCGGTTTCCGCGGCCAGGTGGTGTACGGCGAATTGGCCAACGGCAAATAAGCCGCTGCCCCGTAGTCGGATAAAAATGGCCCCCACTCAGATGCCAGTGGGGGCCGTAGCGTTCCCACTAAGCGATCTTAACCGCGCGCACCTCTTTGGATCTCAACTTCACGCGGATTGGCACCGATTTGTACGAAGGCGTGCCGCTCTCCTCATCGATGTAATGCAGCGGCACCAGCACGTTGGCTTCCGGGTAGTAGGCGCCGACCGAGCCGGCTGAGATGTTGTAGGCGATCACCGTGATGCCTTCCAGGCGCTGGGTGCTGCCGGGCAACGCCGTTTCCAGGTCGACCACGTCGCCATGCTCCAGCCCCAAACGTTGCAGATCGCTGTCATTCATAAACAGCACGTCGCGCCGGCCGAAAACCCCGCGATAGCGGTCGTCCAGAGCATAGATGGTGGTGTTGTACTGATCGTGGCTGCGCAGGGTGATCAGCCGCAGCGTATTTTGTTCCGCCGCAATCTGGTCTTCGTGTAACCCGCTGAACACCGAAAACATCGCCTTGCCCGTCGCCGTCGGCCACTGGCGCTCGGTCGGCGGCAATGGCATGCGGAAACCGCCGGGTTGGCGAATGCGCGCGTTGTAATCGTCGAAGCCCGGAATGGTTTTTTCGATCAGATCGCGGATCACGTCGTAATCTTCGATCAGTTCATCCCAGGGCACCTTGCTGGCGGGCATCACCGCTTTGGCCATGCCGGCCACAATGGCGGGTTCCGAACGCAGCAGTTCCGACGCCGGTTTTAATTTGCCGGACGAGGCATGCACCATCGACATCGAATCCTCCACCGTCACCGATTGTCGCCCGCCGGCCTGCATGTCCAGTTCGGTGCGGCCCAGGCAGGGCAGAATGAGGGTTTCTTTCGCCACCAACAGATGGCTGCGGTTGAGTTTGGTGCCGATATGCACGCTTAACTCCAGCGCTTTCATCGCCGGGAAGCTCTGATCGGGGTCCGGCAGCGCTACGGCGAAGTTGCCGCCCAGGCAGATCAACGCCTTCGAAGCGCCGTCGATCATCGCCTGCATGCATTTCACGGCATCGTGACCGTGGGCCTTGGGCGGCGTGAAGCCAAACACCGTTTCCAACTTCGCCAAAAATTCGGCCGAGGGTTTTTCGGTGATGCCGACGGTGCGATTGCCCTGCACGTTAGAGTGGCCGCGCAGCGGGCAAATGCCGGCGCCCGGTTTGCCGATGTTGCCGCGCAGCAGCAGCAGGTCAGCGATCAGGCGCACGTTGGCGGTGCCTTTATTGTGTTGCGTAATGCCCATACCGTAGGTCACGATGGTGGCATTGGATTTCGCGTAAGCGGCGGCGACCTGTTCCAGATCCCGGCGCGCCAGGCCGCTCTCCGCCTCAATCGCATCCCAACCGGTGGCCTTCAGGTCGGCGGCGAAAGCCGTAAACCCTTCAGTGTGCTCGGCAATAAAGGCGTGATCCAGCGCATTGCCATGCTCATCATCCAACTGCAGCAACGCTTTGGCGATGCCTTTGAGCGCCGCGGCGTCACCGCCGGCTTTGACCTGATAGTAGGTTGAAGCGATCGGGGTCGAACTGTAGGTCGCCATTTCGATGACGTTTTGCGGATCGGTGAAACGTTCGAGCGCCCGCTCGCGCAGCGGGTTAAAGACAATGATCGGTACTTTTTTGCGCGCCAGCTCATGCAGCGTGCCCATCATGCGCGGGTGGTTGGTGCCCGGATTGTGCCCGATGGAGATAACCAGCTCCGCGCTGTCAAAGTCGTCCAGCGAGACGGTGCCTTTACCGATGCCGATCGATTGCGGCAGGCCAACGCTGGTCGGCTCATGGCACATGTTGGAGCAGTCGGGAAAGTTATTGCTGCCAAATTCACGCGCAAACAGCTGGAACAGGTAGGCCGCCTCATTGGACGCCCGGCCGGAGGTATAAAATTCCACCTGTTCCGGCGGCAGCGTCTGCAAGACGGCGGCGATGCGTTGGAACGCCTCGTCCCAGGCCAGCGGGCGCAGGGTGTCCGTCCCGGCGTCATAAAACAGGGGCGTGGTCAGGCGGCCATAGTCTTCCAACTGATAATCGGTTTTTTGCAGCAGTGAGGTCACGGTATTTTGCGCCAGGAATTCGGGCGTCACGCGCTTGCTGGTCGCTTCCCAGGTCACCGCTTTGGCGCCGTTTTCGCAAAACTGAAAGGTGGAGCGATGCTCTTTATCCGGCCATGCGCATCCCGGGCAGTCAAACCCGTCGGGCTGGTTGGTGCGCATCAGTGTCACCGGCGCTTCTAAGGTATCCATCTGCGTGCGCACGGCGATGGCCGTCGCTTTCAGCGCGCCCCAACCGCCGGCGGGCCCATCGTAGGGATGGACACCGGGTACTGCTCGTCTTTTCGCCATTATTGATTGCCTCCGACACCGCTTACGAAAAATTCAGGTGATTGATTTAAAAATAATATTTTCGTTATCGTCTAAGAAGGAAGGCAGACGCCGCCGTCGTCAAACGCGCGCCTGTCGCTTCAGTATAGATGAGTAAGAAAGGGCGCAGCGGCAGTCAATGCGGGGAAGTAGCGGCCCGTCTAATCGAAGGCGGGCCGCCGGGGCGTTACTTTTTCACTACCAGGCCCACGCCGCGGCCACGCGGATCGGACGCGGTTTCCGGCGTGCGGCCATCGATGCGGATGACCTGAATATCCCCCATGTTCCAGCCCTGGTCTTCGAGGGTGTAACCCATGGCCTTCAGCTCGTCCGCCGGTTTGCCGGTCAGCGGCGCAAAGCTGTCATAGTAGACGGTGTCCTTCGGCAACAGCTGATGGTGCACGCGCTGGGCGGCCACCGCCTGCGCCAGCGGCAGGTGGTAATCGTAGAGGTTGTTGATCACCTGGAAGATCGAGGTGAAGATGCGTGAACCGCCCGGGGTGCCGATCACCAGGGTGACGTCGCCGTCGCGGGTGATGATGGTCGGGCTCATCGAGGAGAGCATGCGTTTGCCCGGCTCGATGGCGTTGGCGTCGCTGCCCACCACGCCGAAGGCGTTGGCGACGCCGGGTTTGGCGCTGAAGTCGTCCATCTCGTCGTTAAGCAGGAAGCCGGCGCCCTTGACCACCACGCCGCTGCCGAAGTCCCAGTTGAGCGTATAGGTATTGCTGACCGCGTTGCCGGCCGCATCGACGATCGAGAAATGGGTGGTTTGGTGGCTTTCCAGCCCCGGCCGCACCCGTTCGGTCGGCGAGATCGCCGTCGGGTTGATCTCGGCGGCGCGTTTTTGCAGGTAATCAGGGGCGATCAGCTGCGCTTCCGGCACGTTAGTGAAATCCGGGTCGCCAAGGTAGTCGGCGCGATCGGCGAACACGCGTTTTTCGATTTCCGCCAACAGGTGGATATAGCGCGCCGAGTTGAGCGGCACGCCCTTGAAGTCGGCCGCGCGATCTTCTTTGATCCCCAGCAGCTGCGCCAACGCAATGCCGCCGGAGCTGGGCAGCGGGGCGGTATACACGGTGTTGCCGCGCCAGCTGATGCGCATCGGTTCACGCCATTTCACCCGATAGTCGGCCAAATCCGCCGCGCCGATCAGCCCGTTGTCGCGCTGCATTTGCGCCACCAGCAGGCGGGCGGTTTCGCCGTGATAAAAATCGTCGGCGCCCGATTTGGCGATGCGCTCAAGGGTGGCGGCCAGCTCCGGCTGTTTGAACACCGTGCCGGGCTTCATGGCGCCGAAATAGTCGCCGAAGTTGGTTTTACCGGCGAACAGTTTGTTGGCGTCTTCACGGTACTGATACTGCTGGTCCGCCACGGTGAAACCTTGCCGGGCGTAACCTATCGCCGGCGTCAGCAGTTCGGCCCACGGCAGCTTGCCGAAACGCTTATGGGCTTCCCACAACCCCAGCACGGTGCCCGGCACACCGGCGGCGCGGCTGCCCACCAGGCTGAGATTTTCGATCACTTCGCCTTTCTCGTTCAGATACATGGTCTTGCCGGCGGCCTTGGGCGCCACTTCGCGGTAGTCGAGGAAATAGGGTTTGCCGTCGACGTACAACGTCATAAAGCCGCCGCCGCCGATATTGCCGGCTTCAGGGTAGGTCACCGCGAGGGTAAAGGCGGTGGCGACCGCCGCGTCGACCGCGTTGCCGCCGGCCTGCAGAATGTGCGCGGCGACCTTGGCGCCATACTGATCCGGGGCGGCGACCGCGCCGGCGGTCAGATCGGCGGCAAAGGCGGCGGGAACGGTGCAGGCAAGGGCCACGCTCAGAGCTATCGTTTTCAATAAACCGGCAGACATAGAAGATCCTTTTAGCGATGTTCAGTTATCAGGTGAATTCAACTAATTATTTTGAAACAGCAGGTTAGCGCGTTTTCTTCGGGTTGTTGCGACGCTTTATTGAAGGTAGCAGCGGTCAGGCGGGGCCGCCTGACCAGAGTAGCAAATCGTGACGTGGCGCGTTATGCGCCGGCGGACAGCGCCAACTGGAGCCATTGGCAGAAGTGCCGGGCGAGCGGATTGTGTTCGCTGTCGCGGTGCAGCAGCCACGCCCAGTTGGCGCCGCGCACGCGTTGCTCGGTTAACGGTTGCAGCAGCCCGACGTCGCGCGCATGTTGCGCCAGCAGTTGGCTGACCAACGCGATGCCGAGGCCATTGCAGGCGGCGTCCAGCAGCAGACCAGGATCGGAGAAGTTCAGCCCGCTGTCGCGTTGGCCGACGTGCGTGCCGCCCGCCACCGCCCAGTGGCTCCAGTCCATCTCACGTTCGCCGTGCAAGGTCACGCGCTGCTCCGGCGTCAACGCAAGCAGGCTGGGGTGGCAGGCGGGGTAGAGCCGGTCGGTACAGAGAACCTTGAAGGTGCAGTCCGCCTGCGCGCTGAGATCGTCGCGGATCGCCAGATCGATGCTGTCCGTCGCCATATCCGGCGGTTCAAAGCTGGTGAACAGCCACAGATCGATCTGAGGATGTCGCCGGTTGAAATCGCCCAGCCGCGGCGTCAGCCAGTGGCGGGCAAAGGCCGGGGTGGTGTTGACGATCAGCTGGTTGGGTTTGCGGTACTGATCCAAACGGCGAATGCCGACGGCCAGCTGTTGCAGCATCACCTGTGCGGTGCTGAACAGATCGTGGCCGGCGTCGGTCAGCGTTACGCTGCGGCCGGTGCGGAAGAACAGCGGCTGTTCCAGAAACGCTTCGAGGCTGCGGATCTGCTGGCTGATGGCCGACTGGGTCAGGTGCAATTCTTCGGCGGCCTGATGAAAACTGCCCAGGCGCGCCGCCGCTTCGAAACCGCGCAGGGCGCTCAAAGGAGGCCAGTGTTTTAACATTATCGATAAGCCTGTCTAATCAGATATCCACTAAATATATCGTTTGTCGCGGTGGCAGGGGAAGACTAGCATGGGATTCAAGCGCCGGAGCGTAAAGAAACCGGATAACCATTTGAATTTAAATTAATTTAAAGAGGCCATTTATGGCAACGCGTCGCACCTTTATCAAGCAGTTTTCGGCAGTGGCCGGCGTGGGTTTGGCGGCATCATTGGGCATTCCGTTACGCGGTCACGCGAAAGCTGCGCTTAACGCGGTCTGGCGCCTGCCCGACGAAGGGGAACCGCAGCAGCGGGCGTTTCTCGCGTTCGGCGCACAGCGTGCGATTTGGGGCGGGTTCACGGCGGACGTGCAGGCCGCGCAGGGGCGCATCGCCCGCGCCATCGCCGAGTTTCAGCCACTGACGGTATTTTGCCGCGCGCACGAACGGCAACTGGCGGAAGCGACCTGCGGCAGCCATAACGTCAGCTATGTCGTCACCGAGTTGGATGACATCTGGATGCGCGACATCGGCGCCAATTTCGTCTTCAACGACGCCGGTGCGCTGGGCGCGGTGGATTTCAACTTCAACGGCTGGGGCAATAAACAGCGACATGCCAAGGATGAGCGTCTGGCGGCGTTCGCCGCCAAAAAATACGGCGTCGCTCAACCGCGTCGCAGCGCGCTGGTAGGCGAAGGCGGCGGCATCGAAGTGGATGGGCACGGCACCGGCATCATGACCGAGAGCTGCTGGGTGAATGCGAACCGCAACCGGGGCTGGAGCCGGGAGCGGGTTGAGCGGGAGCTGAAAGCGATGCTCGGCCTGCGCAAAATTATCTGGCTGCCGGGCATTAAAGGCCGGGATATCACCGATGCCCACGTCGATTTTTACGCCCGTTTCGTGCGGCCGGGCGTGGTGGTGGCCAACCTGGATACCGATCCGGCCTCTTATGATCATGCGGTTACCCAGGCGCATCTGGCGATCCTCAAGACTGCGACCGACGCCGATGGCCGCACGTTGCAGGTGCATACGCTTTCGCCGCCGTTGGCACCGCGCGACAGCCGATTCAGCCGCCGCAATCCCGATTTCGCGGCGGGCTACATCAACTATTTCGTGATCAACGGCGCGGTGATCGCCCCTGAATTTGGCGATCCGCAGGCGGATAAGGCGGCGTTTACGCTGCTGTCGGCGCTCTATCCGCAGCGCAAGGTGGTACAGTTGGAGATCGACGCCATCGCCGCCGGCGGCGGCGGCATTCACTGCGTGACCAGCCAACTGCCGTTGCATGGCAAGCCAGAGCAGTGAATGTTCAAAAAATGCGCACGCGGTTGTTTGTCGCCCTAGGCTGTGGTTGGCTGAGTGGAAACATAAGGAGGCCATAATGAACGACTCCCCCTTGAGCATCCCCACCTGGTATCGCGATCCGCACGCAGAGCAGGCCATGGCGGAAGGCCATGCGCCTATCTGGCGGCATCTGCTAACTCTGGTGCCGGAACACGAACTGTCCGGCGTCAGGGTGCTGGACTTCGGCTGCAATCAGGGCGGTTTTCTGCGTCTGTTGCACCAAATCCGGCCATTTCGTGAAGGGCTCGGCGTCGATATCGCCCGCCAGTCCGTCGAACACGCCAACCGCCTGAAAGGAAACCTGCCGATCGGTTATCAAACCGACACGCGGCTGACGGGCTGGGATGACCATTTCGATATCGCCTTCAGCCATGAAGTCATCTACCTGATCGAAGATATCGCGCAGCATGCCGCCGATATGCTGCGGGCGCTGAAGCCGGGCGGCGTTTACTATGCGGTGACCGGTTGCCACACCGACAACCCGCTGTGGCCGCAATGGCGCGCAAGGGTAGCTGAACAGACGCATACCGTGGTGCAGGATCGCTCGCTGGATGACTATGCGCGCATTTTCTCCGGCGCGGGGTTCCAGGTTTCTGCCCGCAGGCTGGGTTTTTCCGGCTTCGTACCCTATGAGCCGGACGGTTGGATGCCGAATATCGCGGCGGCGATCGACTACTATTGGCACACCAAAACGGTGTTTCGGCTGGTTAAATCCCCAGAGCCAGTGAGTTAACGCGCCGGGCCGATGCCGTAGCGCAGCAGGGCGACGGCGTGGCGGGCGATATCTTCGGCGTTTAGCTGGCCTTTATCCCGTTCGCGCCGCCATTTGGGCGCGGTGGCCAGCGGCAGCAGCGTGATGCCGAACAGGGTGAAGAACAGCAGGGCAGGCTCGAGATCGGGATTAAGTTTACCCTGCGCCTGCCAGCGCGCGATGGCTTGCAGCGCGATCTGATGGCGTTCATTACCGAAGCGTTCATCCATGCGCTGTTTCAGCACGCCGCTTTCACTCATAACCTCCCGCAGCCACAGCGGGGCGAACCAGGGGTGTTCCAACGCGATGTCGATAAAACGTTGCGCCAGCAGGGTGAAGGCGGTGACGGGATCGTCCGCGTTGGCGTCGAATACTTCGCCGGCCATCTTGCGCACTGGCAGAAAGCGCTCCTCGATCAGCACGTCCAGCAGCTGATCGCGGTTATGAAAGTAGTAGTGCAGCATGGCCGGGGTGACGTTTGCCTCGCGCGCAATGGCGTTCAACGAGGTGTCTACGATCCCCTGGCGGGCAAACAGGTTCAGTGCGGTATCAAGCAAATGCTCGCGTTTGTCAGCCCCTTTGGCACCGCCGCTCGGCCGGCCGGGGCGGCGAGGCTTGGCGGGAGTTTGAACGTTTCGTGCTGTCATCGCGGTGAGATCCATTGACCGGAGAAAAGGATGACTCATATATTAATTATGCGATTAATTAATTACAAGTGAACTGACTCCGATGGAGATAGAAAACCCGACAATCCGGCCCGATCAGGGCGGGGCGCCAGCCAAGGCGCCTTCGCTCCCGTTGCTGTTTTCCGCGTTGCTGCTGGTGATGCTGCTGGCGGCGCTGGATCAAACCATTGTCTCCACCGCGCTGCCGACCATCGTCGGCGAGTTTGGTGGGCTTGAGAAACTGTCCTGGGTGGTGACGGCCTATCTGCTGTCTTCCACTATCGTGGTGCCGCTGTACGGCAAATTCGGCGATCTTTTCGGCCGCAAGATTGTGCTGCAAATCGCTATTTTGCTGTTTTTGCTTGGGTCGGTACTGTGTGGGCTGGCGCAAAATATGACGCAGCTGATTATGATGCGCGCGCTGCAAGGGTTGGGCGGCGGTGGGCTGTTGGTGGTCACCCTGGCGGTGGTCGGCGACGTGATCCCGCCGGCGGAACGCGGCCGTTATCAGGGGCTGTTCGGCGGGGTATTCGGCCTGGCCACGGTGGTGGGGCCGCTGATCGGCGGCCTGTTGGTGCAGCATTTTTCCTGGCGCTGGATTTTCTACATCAATCTGCCGCTGGGCCTGTTCGCCCTGCTGGTGATTGGCGCAGTGTTTCAGTCGCAGGTTAATCGAGTCCGGCATGAAATCGACGTCCTGGGCGCCGGTTACCTGGCGATGGCGCTCACCTGCATCATCCTGTTCACCAGCCAGGGGGGCACGGTAATGGCCTGGTCGGACGGCCAGCTGTGGTGCATTCTGGCCTTTGGCCTGGTGTCGCTGGGCGGCTTTATCTATGAGGAACGGCTGGCCGCTGAACCGATCATTCCCCTCGGGCTGTTTCGCAACCGCACCTTCGTGCTGTGCGGCCTGATCGGCTTTATCGTCGGCATGTCGCTGTTCGGCTCCGTGACTTTCCTGCCGCTGTATCTGCAGGTGGTGAAAGGCTCGACGCCATCGCAGGCCGGGATGCAGCTGCTGCCGTTGATGGGCGGCATTATGGCCAGCTCGATCATCAGCGGGCGGATCATCAGCAAACGCGGTAAATATCGCCTGTTCCCGATCGTCGGTACCCTGTGCGCGCTGGGGGCCATGACGCTGCTCGGCACTCTGACCAATAACACGCCGGTGCAGCAACTGTATCTGTATCTTTGCCTGCTGGGATTGGGGCTGGGCATGGTGATGCAAGTGATGATTTTGGCGGCGCAAAACAGCGTGGAGCCCCGACATATCGGGGTCGCGACGTCCAGCGCCACGCTGTTCCGCTCTATCGGCGGTTCGATAGGCGTGGCGGTGTTCGGGGCGATTTTCACGCAGGTGTTGCACACCCGTTTGGCGGCGCTGTTGCCGGAAGGCGCGCAGCTGCCGCGCTCGCTCGGCGCAGAAGCGGTGCACCATTTGCCGACGGCGCTGCAGCAGGATTACCTGCAGGCTTTCGGCGGGGCGATCCATTCGGTGTATCAAATTGCCGCCGGGGTGATGGCGCTGGCTTTTGCGCTGACCTGGCTCTTGAAAGACGTGCCGCTGCGGCACAAATAATCGCGATACCGGCCGGCTCAGCCCGACGGACTTTTACCGAATCCTTACGCAACCCTTTCAGAAGCGCATCGCGGCATTCGATATATTGAGAATAGTTATTCTCAATAGGATCGTATTGCAATGCAGAGGAAAACGCTTTTAGCGCTGGGGCTGTCGCTGTCGCTGGCCGCCTGCGATGGGCAAAACGCCGGCGCGCCGACGGGCGCAGGCGGTGAACGGGAGGTCGGCGTGGTCACGCTGCGCGGCCAGTCGGTGACCCTGAGCAGCGAGCTGACCGGCCGGGTCAACGCCACCATGACCTCCGACGTGCGACCGCAGGTCGATGGCATCATCAAGCAGCGGCTGTTTACCGAAGGGGCCGAGGTGAAAGCCGGGCAGGTATTGTATCAAATTGATCCCGCCAGCTATCAGGCCAGCTACGATCAGGCCGCCGCCCAGTTGAAAAACGCCCAGGCCACGGTGCAATCCACCCGGCTCAAATCGCAGCGCTATGCGGCGCTGGTGAAAGAAAACGGCGTTTCCAAACAGGACGCAGACGACGCCAAAGCCGCGTATCTGCAGGCCGTGGCGTCGGTGGCGCAGTATCAGGCGGCGCTGGAGACGGCGCGCATCAATCTCGGTTATACCCAGGTGCGTGCGCCTATCGCCGGGCGTATCGGCATCTCATCCGTGACGCCGGGCGCGCTGGTCACCGCCAGCCAGACCGATGCGTTGGCCACCATCCGCGCGTTGGATCCGATCTATGTCGATCTGACCCAGTCCAGCGCCCAGATGCTTAAGTTGCGACGCCAGCAGGCGGCGTTACAGCGCGGCGCGGTCACGCCGGTCGCCATCAAGCTGGAAGACGGCACGTCTTATGCCCACGCCGGCAAGCTGGAGTTGACCGAGGTGGCGGTGGATGAGGCCACCGGTTCGGTCACGCTGCGCGCGGTGTTCCCCAACCCCGAACATGAACTGTTGCCCGGCATGTATGTCCACGCCACGGTGGATAACGGCGTCGATTCTAAAGCCATTCTGGCGCCGCAGCAGGGCATCACCCGCAATGCCAAAGGGGAAGCCACCGCGTTGGTGGTGGACGAGCAAAATAAAGTGGCGCAGCGCACCGTCACCGCCGAACGGGTGGTGGGCAGCAACTGGCTGATCGGCAGCGGGCTGAACGAGGGCGATCGCCTGATCGTCGAAGGCACCAGCAAGGTGACGATCGGCGCGGCGGTGAAGCCGGTCGCCGTCTCGCTCGATAAAGCCCAACGCGGGGAGCAGTGATATGGCGCAGTTCTTTATCCGCCGCCCGGTGTTCGCCTGGGTGATCGCCATCATCATCATGCTGTGCGGCCTGATGTCGATCAATTCGTTGCCCATCTCGCAGTACCCGGACGTGTCACCGCCGCAGATTTCCATCTCCGCCACTTATCCGGGCGCGGACGCGGAAACGCTGGAAAACAGCGTCACCCAAGTGATTGAACAGCAGCTCACCGGTCTGGATGGCCTGCTGTATTTCTCTTCGACCAGCAGCTCCAGCGGCTCGGTCAGCATCGACGTCACCTTTGATCAGGGCACCGATCCGGATATCGCGCAGGTGCAGGTGCAAAACAAAGTTCAGCAGGCGGAAAGCCGCTTGCCGAGCGCGGTCACCGCCCAAGGCGTGACGGTCAAGAAATCCCAGAGCAGCTTTCTGCTGATCGTCGGGCTGTATGACGAGAACGACAAGGCGACGATGGCCGATATTTCCGACTATCTGGTCAGCAACCTGCAGGATCCGCTGTCGCGCATCGAGGGCGTGGGGGACGTGCAGGTGTTCGGTTCGGAATACGCGATGCGCATCTGGCTGGATCCGACCAGGCTGGCGAGCTATGCGCTGATGCCTTCCGACGTGCAGACGGCGATCGAGGCGCAAAACACCCAGGTGTCCGCCGGCAAGGTAGGCGATCTGCCGGCCGCCGCCGATCAGCAGCTGACCGCCACGGTGAAGGCGCAGTCGCGGCTGCAAACGCCGGAACAGTTTCGCAATATCATCCTGAAAAGCGACAGCAGCGGCGCGCTGGTACGGCTGGGCGACGTGGCGCGGGTTGAGCTGGGCAACGAAGATTACTCCGCCAGCGCGCACCTCAACGGCCACCCGGCGGCGGGGATCGCGGTCAAGCTGGCGGCGGGGGCCAACGCCCTCAACACCGCCAAGCTGGTGAAGGCCAAGGTGGCGGAATACCAAAGCGCGATGCCGCAGGGTTATAAGGTGGCTTACCCGAAAGACAGCACCGACTTTATCAACATCTCGATCGAGGAGGTGGTGAAAACGCTGTTTGAAGCGGTGGTCCTGGTGGTGGTGGTGATGTTCGTGTTCCTGCAAAACCTGCGCACCACGCTGATCCCGACCATCACCGTGCCGGTGGTGTTGCTGGGCACCTTCGGCGTGCTGGCGGCGTTCGGCTACTCGATCAATACCCTGACGCTGTTCGGCATGGTGTTGGCGATCGGGCTGTTGGTGGACGACGCCATCGTGGTGGTGGAAAACGTCGAACGCGTGATGCGTGAAGATAAACTGCCGCCGCGCGAGGCGACGGAGAAATCGATGCGCGAGATCACCGGCGCGCTGGTCGGCATCGCGCTGGTGCTGTCGGCGGTGTTTCTGCCGATGGCGTTCTTCGGCGGTTCCACCGGGGTGATCTACCGTCAGTTTTCGATCACCGTCGTCTCCTCGATGGTGCTGTCAGTCGTGCTGGCGTTGACCCTGGCGCCGGCGCTGTGCGCCACATTGCTGAAATCGACGCATGAAGAACAGACCGACAAAGGGCTGCTGGGTAAATTCAACCGCGGTTATAACCGGCTGCAGGAGAAGTACGCCGACAAGGTCGGCGGGGTGATCCACCGGCCGACGCGCTATCTGCTGCTGTACGGCCTGCTGCTGATCGCCACCGCCGTGATGTATCTGCGTTTGCCGACCGGTTTCCTGCCCAATGAGGATCAGGGTTCGGTGATGGTGCAGTACACCTTGCCGGCCGGCGCCACCAACGCCCGCACCTCGGCGGTGAGCGAGGCGGTCACTGCCTATTTCCTTGAGCAGGAAAAGGCCAACGTCAGCACCATTTTCACCATCAACGGCTTCGGTTTCAGCGGCAGCGGGCAAAACGCCGGCATGGCGTTCGTCAGCCTCAAAGACTGGAGCCAACGTGGCGGCAGCGAAAACACCGCCGACGCCATCGCCAAACGCGCCATGGCGCACTTCGCCTCGCTGCGCGACGCCCAGGTGTTCTCCATGAGCCCGCCGGCGATCGACGGCTTCGGCCAGTCCGACGGCTTCACCTTCGAACTGCAGGCCAAAGGGGCGACCACCCGCGCCGAGCTGCAGGCGATGCGCGATCAGATCGTCGCCGCCGCCGCCGGCAATCCATCGCTGTTGGCGGTACGCGCCAACACCTTGCCGGACACGCCGCAGCTGCAGGTGGAGATCGACAGCGGCAAACTGCAGGCGCTCGGTCTGAGCGCCGGCGACGTCAACAGCACGCTCAGCAGCGCGTTCGGCAGCACCTACGTCAACGACTTTATCGATCGCAACCGGGTGAAAAAAGTCTATATGCAGGGCGACGTAGCGTATCGCGCCAAGCCGGAAGATCTCGACAAATGGTTTGTGCGCGGCACCAACGCGGCGGGAGACAGCAGCATGACGCCGTTCTCCGCTTTTGCTTCCTCACACTGGATCTACGGCCCGGAAAACCTGTCGCGCTATAACGGGCTGTCGTCGTTCGAGATCACCGGGCAGGGCGCCGCCGGCGTCAGTTCCGGCACGGCGATGAGCGAGATGGAGAAACTGGCGGCGAAATTCTCCGCCGGCAGCAGCTATTCCTGGAGCGGGCTCTCCTATCAGGAGCGGCTGACCAGCGGCCAGGCGTCGTCGCTGTACGCCATTTCGCTCATCGTGGTGTTCCTGTGCCTGGCGGCGCTGTATGAGAGCTGGTCGATTCCGTTTGCGGTGATGTTGGTGGTGCCGATGGGCATCGTGGGTTCGCTGTTGGCAATCACGCTGCGCGGGCTGGAGAACGATATCTACTTCCAGGTGGCGCTGCTCACCATCGTCGGTTTGTCGGCGAAAAACGCCATTCTGATCGTCGAGTTCGCCGAGGAAATGCATCAGCGCGGTGAAACGCTGATTGGCGCGGCGGTTCACGCGGCGCGCATGCGCCTGCGGCCGATCCTGATGACCTCACTGGCGTTCACCGCCGGGGTTCTGCCGCTGGCGGTATCCAGCGGCGCCGGCGCCAACAGCCGCATCGCCATCGGTACCGGCATTATCGGCGGCACCCTTACCGCCACCGCATTGGCCATCTTTTTCGTCCCGCTGTTTTATGTGCTGGTGCGCCGCGTGTTTAGCCGCCGCTCCGCCAGCCGGCCGCCACAGGCAGGAGAATAACGTGTTGCAACGAGTCATGATGTTAACTTTGCCGCTGCTGTTGGCTGGCTGTATTTCGCTGGATCCTGATTATCAGCGGCCGACGGCGCCGATAGCGGCAACGCTGCCGCAGGGCGAGGCCGCCGGCAAGCAGGCGTTGAGCTACCCGGACATCGCCTGGCGCGACTATGTGCAGGACGCCAGGTTGCGCCAGGTGGTGGCGATGGGGCTGAGCAGCAGCCGCGATCTGCGCGAGGCGATCGCCAATATCGCGTCGGCGCGCGCGCTGTACGGTGAGCAGCGCGCGGCGCTGTTGCCGACGATCAACGCCACCGCCGACGGCAGTCGCGGACGTTCGCTGACCGGCAACGGCAATGCCACCGCCATCAGCCAGAGTTACGAAGCGCAGGCCGGCGTCAGCGCCTTTGAGCTGGATCTGTTCGGCAAAAACGCCAGCCTGTCGCGGGCGGCGTTCGAAACTTACCTGGCGAACTCGGAGGCGGCGAAAAGCACCCGCCTGACGCTGATCGCCGATATCGTCACCGACTGGGTGGCGGTGGCGGCCGAGCGCAGCAATCTGGCGGTGGCGCAGCAGACGATGGAAAGCGCCAAACGGTCGCTGGAGGTGACGCGCAAGAACCAGCAGCACGGGATTTCATCGTTGGTTGACGTGGCGTCGGCGGAGACCGTTTATCAACAGGCGCGATCGGACGCCGCCAGCTATGCGACCAGCGCCGCGCAGGCGAAAAACGCGCTGGATTTGGCGGTGGGGCAAAGCGTGCCGGAAAACCTGCTGCCCGGCGGCATCGACGCGCTGGGCAGGATCATGCGCGACCTGCCGGCCGGGGTTTCTTCGCAGGTGCTGCTGACGCGGCCGGACGTGCTGCAGGCGGAGCATAACCTGAAATCCGCCAACGCCAATATCGGCTCGGCGCGGGCGGCGTTCTTCCCGTCGATCAGCCTGACCGCCAGCGGCGGGGTGGGCAGCGGTGAACTCTCGTCGCTGTTCAGCCACGGCGCGGGCGTTTGGTCATTCGCCCCGAGCATCAGCCTGCCGATTTTCAGCGGCGGTTATAACACGTCGCAACTGAACTACAGCAAAGCGCAGAGAGATCTGTATGTCGCCACCTATGAGAAAGCGGTGCAGACGGCATTTCAGGAAACCGCCGACGCGCTGGCGCGCAAAGCCACGCTGCAGGAACAGCTGGCGGCGCAAACCGGCTATGTGGCGGCGGCGCGGCAATATTATCGTCTGGCCGAACTGCGCTACCGCCAGGGCGTGGACAGCTATCTGACCGTGCTGGACGCGCAGCGCACGCTGTATACGGCGCAGCAGTCGCTGATCGCCGCGCAGCAGACGGCGTACGACAATCAGGCGACCCTGTATAAAGTGTTGGGCGGCGGGGTTGCCGCCGAGCGGCAGGGGGATGGCGTCATCGCCGACAAGACGACGCTCAGCCGCTAACCGTCGACCGCGCGCGCCGCGAGTTGGGCGGCGCGCGGTTTACTTATGGAAAGTGTAAAGAAACGGAAAACCCGGCCGGTGGCCCGAACTCGCCGCGGCGAGCAGAGTCAGACAGATAATTGCATTCACCTTTTCTTCATATCGGCTCGAGGTCGTCATGGCAGAAGATATTCAGCAACAGGTCATAGCGCTTATCGCCGCCTTCAACGCGCCTGGGCGGCAGAAGAAGGGCGTGGCCATCACCCCGGAAACCGAGATCAACACCGCGCTCAGTCTGTCGTTCAGCGACTCCAACACGCTGATGCGCCGCTACTTCGACACCTTCGGCGTCGACAGCAGCAATTACAACCACGAGCTGTATTTCCAGCCGCCGAGCAATACCGGGCGCTGGTTTTCCCCCTCCGCCTGTAAAGAACACACCCGGCCGCTGTGCGTGTCCATGCTGGTGCGCTCCGCGCGCGCCAAACGCTGGCTGTACGACATCCATTTCCTGATCGAGCAGCTCCGTTAGCGCCGCGTTACTGCTCCAATACCTCGGCGAACTTCGCCAACCACTGCGGATGCGCCGGCCAGGCCGGAGCGGTGACCAGATTGCCATCGACGTGCGCCTGATCGATGCCGATCTCCGCATAATGGCCGCCGCCCAGCCGCACCTCCGGCGCGCAGGCCGGGTAGGCGCTGCAGGTGCGGCCTTTCAACACCCCGGCCGCTGCCAGCAGCTGCGGGCCGTGGCAAACGGCGGCGATCGGTTTTTTCGCGGCGTCAAACGCCTGCACCAGCGCGATCACGTCGGGATTCAGGCGCAGGTATTCCGGCGCCCGACCGCCAGGGATCAAGAGCGCATCGTAGTGCTCTTCTTTGGCGGCGGCGAAGTCGGCGTTCAGGGTGAAACGGTGGCCGGGTTTCTCGCTGTAGGTCTGCGCGCCGTCAAAATCGTGGATCGCGGTCTGAATGTAATCGCCGACGGCTTTGCCGGGGCATACGGCGTCCACCCAATGGCCGATCATCTGCAATGCCTGAAACGGCACCATGGTTTCGTAATCTTCGGCGTAGTCGCCGACCAGCATCAGGATCTTTTTCTTGCTCATGATCACAACTCCTGCAGAAAGGGGAATGCCTAAGGTATAGCCCAGCCCCCCCGGGAATGCGAACCGCAAAGTGCGGTGGAATACACGATATAAAAGCGTAAAAATTGAGTTGACTTTCTTGGCGAGAATAAAGGCCATAATTATCCAGGCGTTCTCATCAGTAATGAATTTGATTTTCGTTTGTTTCCTATGATAGAAAAACGGCTCCCCACTAAAATGGAAAGGAAATCTGTTAGCACGCTTCATACGAATACATAAGAATTCTGTGATTATTACCATTGCGTAATAATGGAAAGCACTTGTTTAATTTTTTTATTATTTTGAAGGAACAAAAAAATGCCTATTTTAAATCGCTGTGCCACAGCCTGCGCACTGGCGCTGAGCCTGCTGGGGAGCTCGGTTGCAGCACACGCTGGCGAACAAGAGGAACTCACCCAAAAACTGGATGAGTCGGTAATGACGTATGCTTACTCTAAGAGCAGTAGCGATATGGACACCATTAATGAACTGATCAAAAATGGCGCTCACCCCACTATTCAAACGGTATGGTATGCCGCCTATTACAAACAGCCGGCGCTGCTCGATCGTTTTCTTGATATGTCGGTGAATGTGAATCAAGCCATCAGTGACAATGGAGAAACCGTATTGTTGTCAGCGTTGGGAAATACCGACAAGTCTGAATTATCCGATGATGACCTTCACATTTTACAGAGCTTGCTAAAAGCGGGCGCCAATACCAATGTCATTGCGCAAGGGGGGACTAATACACCGCTTATTGCCGCCGCCCAAAGCCAAGGAGCCGCGCCCGCGTTGGTGAAACTGTTGCTGCAATTTGGTGCGGATGCCAAGCAGGTTACCCCGCAAGGATTCTCACCGATCATGGGGGAAGGGGCGGCTAATCTGGAGGTCATCAAACTGCTGGTAGCCGCCGGTACAGATCCTTATGGCGTCAGCAAGGTAGGATCAACGCCTTTGCACTTTGTTTGCACGCGGGATGCTTCCCAGGACGGCCAGCCGGACCCGCAAGCGGCGCAGCGTATCGCCTTGTTGCATAAACCCGGAACCTCTATCGATGCTCAACCGCCCCAGCAACAGGCCTGGCCTGTTGGCACACCGCTGCTGGAAAGCCTGACCAGCAATAATCCTGACTGCGTCAAGGCGTTGTTGGCTGCAGGTGCCGATAAAGATGCGCTGGCTTTCCCGGCAGAGTATGTGGCAGCAGATCCAAGCGTAAAAGGTAAAACGGTTCGTCAGAATATACTCGGGGCGGCAGAAAAATATCCCGACCTGTATTCGCCGGAAATCGTGGCCTTGTTTCAAAAATAGGTGAAAACGAAAAAGGGGGCTTTCGCCCCCTGATAAAATGGCCCGCTCGCAGGCCAAATAAGCCGGTATCAACCTGGGTAGATGCCGCGCTCTTTACGTGCGGTCAGGATGCGCTCACAGGCCACGATGTAAGCGGCGGTGCGCAGGCTGCACTCTTTCTCGGCCGCCTTGTTCCAGACGTGGACCATCGCGTCGGTCATGATCTTGTCCATACGCTCGTTGATCTCGGACTCGCTCCAGAAGTAGCTCGCCATGTCCTGCACCCACTCGAAGTAACTGACCGTTACGCCGCCGGCGTTACAGATAACGTCCGGAACCACGGTGATGTTACGGGAACGCAGAATGTCGTCCGCTTCCGGGAAGGTTGGGCCGTTAGCCCCTTCCAGCACCAGTTTGGCGCTGAGGATTTCAGCGCGCTGACGGGTGATCTGGCCTTCCAGCGCCGCAGGGATCAGGATGTCCATGTCGACCGACCAGAACGCTTCGCTCTCGATCTCGCTGGCGCCAGGGAAGCCGGCGATCTGCTTGTGCTTGGCCTGGTATTCGGTCAGCGCCACCAGGTCAATGCCGTCGGCGTTGAACAGGGTAGCGGAGTGGTCCTGGATGGTGACGACGCGCGCGCCGACGCCGACGAACAGACGGGCCGCTTCGCTGCCCACGTTACCGAAGCCTTGTACCGCCACTTTGGCGCCTTCGATCTGCACGCCCAGACGCTTGGCCACTTCGCTGCCGGTGACGAACACGCCGCGGCCGGTCGCTTTCTCACGGCCCAGGGAGCCGCCGAGGTGGATGGGTTTGCCGGTGACCACGCCGGTGATGGTGGTGCCGTGGTTCATGGAGTAGGTGTCCATCATCCAGGCCATCACTTTGGCGTTGGTGCCGACGTCCGGCGCAGGAATGTCTTTCTGTGGCCCGATGATGAAGCCGATTTCACTGGTGTAGCGGCGGGTCAGTCGCTCCAGTTCACCTTCAGACAGTTTGAACGGGTCGACGCGGATGCCGCCCTTGGCGCCGCCGTACGGCAGGTTGACCGCGGCACACTTGATGGTCATCCAGGCGGACAGGGCCATCACTTCGTTCAGATCGACGTCAGGGTGGAAGCGGATGCCGCCTTTGCCCGGCCCACGCGACAGGTTGTGTTGTACGCGGAAACCTTCGAAGTGACGGATGGTGCCATCGTCCATCTGCAGCGGGATATCGACAATCAAAGCGCGCTTAGGGTGACGCAGCGTATCAACCCAGCGTGACAGGTCGCCGAGGTAAGGGGCGACGCGATCGATTTGTTGCAGATATGTAGCCCAAGCGGTGGTGCTGCTGTCTGAAGCGTAGGATAGCTTTTCCATAACCAACCTTTATATATTAGAGGTATTTATTTCGTTTAACCGTGGATTAGCAAGCGCATAACACTTTGCGACGCTAAATTTACCACTAATTATGCCGGTTGTTAGCCCCCCTCTCATCGGGCCAGCGGACGGTTTTTCGCCGCCTGCAGAGCGGTAAATGAATAGTTAATTACTTTTTGTCGGCGGTGAGCGATCACATGCATAATTTATGCATATAAAGCGCATAAAAACCCTTTTTATCTATTTTTCAGAAGCTTGAATGTGATCAAAAAGTTTCATTTTATTTAACTGCCATGTTGACAATGGCATTTCCCCTCGCCAGAGTTAAATTAATGTTAAAACGGCTCCGGCGTCGTTTTTTTGTTGCACAAGGGAAAGTATAACCATTTGATATTGTAGTGTTTACCCACCACGCTCAGGCTTTGTACGCCAAACGTGGGCGATACGACGGCTCACGAGAGCATTTTCTTGGTACCCATTATTATTACCTCCCTGTCACAACGGGGCGGGCAGCGTTTGGTCTCAATTTTTTGCCGGTTAGAGCGCCCGCGGGCGTTTCATTCCTGCTGCAACCGCGCATCGGTTGCTTAATCGCCTTAACGACGGACAGGTAACACCATGACAAAAAACCACTGCGATCGGCTGAGCCCAGGTTCAGCCGAGGGGCCTCACTGTGCCCAAACTTTGCAGCGCGGGCTGAGCGCGCGCCACATTCAACTGATTTCGATCGGCGGCGCCATCGGCACCGGGCTGTTTATGGGCGCCGGGAAAACCCTCGCGCTATCGGGCACCTCCATCGTACTGACTTACGCCATCGTCGGCTTTTTCATGTTCATGGTCATGAGGGCGATGGGGGAACTGCTGCTCACGCGGCTCGATTACCGCTCATTCGCCGATTTTGTCTCCGAATATCTGGGGCCGCGCGCCAGCTTTTTTCTCGGCTGGTCCTACTGGCTGAGCTGGGTCGTGACCTGCATTGCCGACGTGGTGGTGTGCGGCGGCTACGTGCAATATTGGCTGCCAGACGTCTCGCCCTGGTTGCCGGCGCTGCTGACGCTGGGGTTTCTGTGTCTGTTCAACATGCTGTCGGTCAAGATGTTCGGCGAGGCCGAATTCTGGTTCGCGATGATCAAGGTGGTGGCGATCGTCGCGTTGATCGCCACCGGCGCCTGGATGGTGTTCAGCGGCTGGACTTCGCCGGACGGCGTGACCGCTTCGCTGCATAACGTCACCGATCCCGCCATTTTCATGCCGCACGGCATCTTCGGCTTTTTCGCCGGTTTCCAGATCGCCATTTTCTCCTGCACCGGCATCGAGCTGCTGGGCACGATGTCGGCGGAGACCAAAAACCCCGAGAAGGTGCTGCCGAAGGCGATCAACGCGATCCCGGCCCGCATCATCGTCTTCTACGTGTGCTCGATGCTGACCATTATCGCCGTCACCTCATGGAGCCACATTTCGCCGGACAGCAGCCCGTTCGTGATGCTGTTCGAGCGGGCGGGGCTGCCGGCCGCCGCCGCGGTGATCAACTTCGTGGTGCTGACTTCGGCGATGTCCTCGGCCAACAGCGGGGTGTATTCCAGCACCCGCATGCTATACAGCCTGTCGATGGAAAAGCACGCCCACGGTCAGTTCCGCATTCTGTCGCGCACCACGGCCATTCCGATCCGCAGCCTGCTGTTTTCCTGCTTCTGCATGGTGGCCGGCACCTTGCTGCTGGTACTGGTGCCGAACGTCATGACGCTGTTCACCATCGTCTCTACCGTGGCGGCGATCCTGGTGGTTTACAGCTGGGGCATGATTTTGGTCGCCTACCTGGTGTATCGCCAGAAGCGGCCGGATCTGCACGCCGCTTCGCACTTCAAAATGCCGGGCGGGGTAGCGATGGCCTGGCTGACGCTGGCATTCTTCGCCTTTACGCTGGTGCTGATGGTGTTCGATAGCGATACGCTGATCGCGCTGTGCAGCATGCCGCTGTGGTTTACCACGCTCGGCCTGATCTGGCGTTATCGGGTCCGCGACAGCGTGGCGCGCGAGAGCTACGTGTTTTATCGGCGTGGCGCCGAGGCGGAATAACCGGCGAAGGATGCGCCGCTTGCCGCCGCTCCACTCGGCAAGCGGCGGCAACTGCGGTATGCTAAGCAGCTGAACAGCCAACCAAACCGGGCCATACGGAGATACCCCAGCGTGCCGAACTCTTCTTCTCAACTCGAACTTTTGCGCTCGGTCGCTGACGGCATCGCGGCGCTGTTTTTCCCGAATGCGGAAGTGGTGATCCACGATCTGGCCACCAACAAGATTGCCTATCTGGCGAACAACCTGTCAAAGCGTAAACCGGGCGACGACGCCGGGCTGGAAGACTTCGAGCTCGATGGCGGCGCCGGCGTGAGCGGCCCCTATGAGAAGCTGAACTGGGACGGCAAAAAGATGCGTTCGGTGAGCATTGCCGCACGCGACGAGCAGGGCAAGCCCAGCTATCTGCTGTGCATCAACCTGAGCACCGCGATGTTCGAGGACGCCCGCAACGCGCTGGACATGTTCCTGTCGGTCACGCGGCTGCAACCACAGCCACAAGAGCTGTTCAAAGACGACTGGCAAGAGAAGATCAATACCTTTCTGCATGACTGGCTGCGCCGCGAAAACGCCGCGCTCGGCGCGCTGAGCCGCGAACAGAAACGGCGGCTGGTCAGCGATCTTTATCATCAGGGCGCGTTCAAGGCCAAAAGCGCCGCGGACTACATCGCCAACGTGCTGTCGATGGGGCGCGCCACGGTGTACAAGCACTTGCGGGAATTGAAACAGGAGTAAAGGCGGCGGGAAAGGCGGAAGAAAGGGGCGGCGATGGCCGCCCCTTGTCGTTACCAGCGGTAGTTGACCGAAGCGATAATGCTGCGGCCGCTGCCGTAGAAGCAGGCGTACTCGCCGCTGCAGGATGAAACGTATTTCTTGTCCGTCAGATTCTGCACGTTGAGCTGGAGCGCCGCGCCGCGCAGCGCCGACGAAGCCTGGCCGAGGTCATATTTCACCATGGCGTCGTACAGCGTGTAGTGCGGCACGTCGTACTGGCCGGTGGCGTCGGCCGGCGCATCGCCGATGTAACGCACGCCGCTGCCGACGGTCAGGCCGTTCAGCGCGCCGCTCAGGAAGCTGTAGCTGCCCCAGGCGGATGCCGCGTGGCGCGGGATGCCCGCCGGGCTGTGGCCGATTTCGTCCGCCGAGTTGGAGTCTTTGGTCACGACGTCGGTGTAGGTATAGGCGGCGGTCAGCTTGATCTCCGGCGTTGGTTGGGCGTGCACTTCCGCCTCAATCCCTTTGGATTTCACCTCCCCGATCTGCTCATAGGCGGAGGTGAGACGGTTGTAAGACGCCACATTGCGCTGGGTAATGTCGAACCAGGAGAGGGTCAGCAGGGTATTGCCGCCCGGGATCTGGTACTTCACGCCCACCTCGGTTTGTTTGCCGGTGGTCGGCTTGAGCGGATCGGCGCCCGGCGCGCTTGGGTACAGGTTAGGATCGAACGAGGTGCTGTAGCTGACATACGGCGAAATGCCGTTGTCGAAAGCGTAGAGCAGGCCCGCGCGGCCGGTGAACTGGGCATCGTTGTAGGTCTGTTCCTTTCCGCCGCTGGTGCGATCGCGGGTGTTGACCTGTGACCAGTCCTGACGGCCGGACAGCAACAGATTCCAGTTATTCCACTCCAGTTGGTCCTGCAGATACACCCCGATCTGATTCAGCGTCTTCAAGTCGCTGGAAGCCAGCGCCAGCGTGCTGCCATCGATGCTGGGGCGAACCGGGTTGGCCCAGTCGATCGGGTAATCGTTGCCGCGATCGCGATACATTTTATAATCGCTATGGCTGTAGCGGTAATCCAGCCCGCCCAGCACGGTGTGTTTCACTTCGCCGGTATCGAACAGGCCCTTCAGCTGGTTATCCACGCCAAACTCGTTGGTCATCTGCGTTTCATGCTGCGCCATGCGGGTGACGGTGTGGTCGTTGATCTTCGAGTTTACGTTATAAACCAGATACTTATAGTCTTCATCGCGGTGGGTGAAGCGCAGGTTCTGGGTAAACGACAGCGCATCGCTGAAGTTGTGCTCGAGGCTGTAGCCGATCGACGCCTGCTCGCGCCGCGACTTGTTGAAGCTGGGTTCGCTGACGTTGAAGTCATAGGGCACGTAGCCCGCGCTGGTCGGGAACAGCGTGCCGGCGCGCGGCAGGAAGTTGCGCGACCCGGCTTTCGGATCGTTCTGGTAGCTGGTCAGCAGCGTAAAGCTGGTGTCTTCGTTCGGCAGCCAGGTGAAGGCCGGGGCGATGGCCACCCGTTGCTGCTTGCTGTCTTTGACAAACTCGTGTTCGGTTCGGGCGATACCGTTCAGGCGATAGAACAGGGTGTTGTCGTCGTTGAGTTTGCCGCCGAAATCGAACGCCGTTTCCGCCAGATGGCGGTTGCCGGTGCTGAATTTGACTTCGTGAATGCTCTGGGCGGTAGGGCGTTTACTGGTCATCACCACCACGCCGCCGGGGCTGACCTGGCCGTACAGCACCCCGGCCGGGCCGTGCACCATCTCCACGCGCTCCAGCAGCCAGGGGTCGATCTGCCCGGCACCGCCATTTTGGCTCGAGAGGCCAAAGTGCAGACCGTCGAGCAGTTTGGGCGCATAGCGGAAGCCGCGGCTGATCACTTCGTCATTGCGGTTGGAGTTGCCGCGGTAGGTGGTGATCACCCCGCTGGTGTAGTTCAGCGCGTCGGCGACCGACGCCGGCTCCTGGTCGTTCATTTGCTCGCGCGTGACCACCGAGATGGACTGCGGCGTCTTGCGCAGAGAGGCGGCGGTCTTGGTGCCGGCGGCGCTCTCTTTGGCGACGATCCCTTTGACCGGCGCGGTCACGCTATTTTGCGCGTCGGCGGTCACCAAAATCGTTTCGTCCGCTGCCGCAGACGCATGTTGCGCCAAGGGCAATAACGCCAGCGCCGATCCCAGCAACAGACGCCTGGCGGACATCGCCTCCGCATTCCCGTTAGCTATCCCTTTGTTTTTAATCTTCATTATCTCTCCTGCATACCTGCGTTGTGTGTTATGCCACCCTGATAAACCCCGAAATATCGGCGAGCGGTATTCACCCGTCGACGCGGAGACGCCGTATGTGCACGACGGTAAAAATCCGACAAATAGTATTGAAAATGATAATGAGTATCAATACGATTGTCAGGTTTTGTAAAAATCACTCATGTTATGTAAGAGGCGCTATGGAGTTTTTGCCGGAAAAGAGGCCAGGAAACGACCTTGAGGGATTGGCGGCGCAATGGCTGCGTGAAGAGGCGGCAGGGCAATCCGCGTGGTGGCAAAAGGTTGCCGCGCAGGGCACGCCCATCGTCGACGCGCTCGACGAACGCCACGTCAAAATGACCTGGCTATGGCGCGACCCCGCCGGCGATGAACGGCACTCGCCGATATGCCGCGTTTACGCCGATATCAACGGCATTACCGATCACCACAGCACGTCCCCCAGCAGCCTGACTCGGCTCCCCGGCACCGACGTTTGGTACGGCTCGGCCGTTATCGATCGCCGCTGGCGCGGCAGCTACAGCCTGATCCCCATTACCGAGCGAGACCTCCCCCCCGTCTTCAGCGACGACGAAACGTTACGCGACCGCCAGCAGCGTGCCTGGTGGGTATCGCTGTTCCCGTTGGCGATCGCCGATCCTCTGAATCGCCTCTCGCTGGGGCCGTCTCATCGCCCGCGGCCCGTATCCCTGGCGCAAGGGCCGGATGCCGACGATCAAAGCGCCTGGCAGGCCGCCGATCGGCCGCTGGATGAGGCGCGGCTACAGCTATTTCAGTGGCGCAGCGAACGGCTGGGTAACCAGCGGCGCGTTTGGCTGTATGCCAGCGGCGACGCGGCGGTGAAAGCGAACCGCCCGCTGGTGCTGCTGCTCGATGGCCAAAACTGGATCGAAAGGCATGCGCTGCTGCCGGTGATTGAGAACGAGACCGCAAAAGGGCAGTTGCCGCCCGCGTGCTGGTTGCTGATCGATGCGATCGATGGCGAACACCGGGAAAACGAGCTGCCCTGCAACGCCGTCTTCTGGCAGGCGGTGATCGACGAACTGCTGCCGCAGGCGCAGCGCCGCGAAGCGTTCAGCGAGACTGGGGCGCGCACCGTGGTCGCCGGCCAGAGCTACGGCGGGCTGGCGGCGTTATACGCCGGTTTGCACTGGCCAGAGCGCTTCGGCCACGTGCTGAGCCAGTCCGGCTCTTTCTGGTGGCCTACAGTGCAATTTGTTACCCAGTTCGAAAAACGCCACGAACTGGAGGAAGGCTGGCTGATACGCCAGGTTCGGCAGCGCAACGCGGCGGCACCCAAGCTCACCGTGATCCAACAGGCCGGCGATCGCGAGGCGGACATCGAATTCGTCAATCGCCAGATGCACCAGGCGCTGACGGCGGCCGGGCACCGCGCCGACTACCGCGTGTATTCCGGCGGACATGACGCGCTCTGCTGGCGCGGCGGCTTGGTGGACGGCGTGCGCCGGCTGCTTTCCGCAATGAAGTAATCCCACATTTTGACAGACAGGTAATGAAAATGACTCAGGAACAACAAAACCCGTTCGATGACGAAAGCCTCCGTTTCTCCGTGCTGGTCAACGCGCAGCAGCAGTATTCGCTGTGGCCGCAGTTTGCCGATACGCCGCAGGGGTGGCGCGTGCTGATGGGGCCGGCGTCGCGCGGCGAGTGCATCGACTACATCGAAACGCACTGGCAGGACATGCGGCCGGCGGCGCTGAAAGCGACGGATGCGGCGCGTTAAGCGCCTGGCAGTCAATCGATATATTCCGTTTGAGGGAAAGGACAGACACCATGTCAGAAACGCTTTCTTTACCGGATACTCAGGTCGAGTATCGGGATTATCCGCTGGTTGCTGCGCAACCGGGGATCTGGATCGCCGACCAAATCGCGCTGCGCCGCAACAGCTTCGCCGTGGCGCACTACACCGAACTGCACGGCGCTATCGATCGTTCGGCGCTGGAGCGCGCGATCCGTCAAGGGCTGGCCGAAGCGGATACGGTTCAGGCGCGATTCTTTGAGGCGCAGGACGGCCAGCCGGTGCAGCGTTTACCGTTGATAGCCGATCCCGCACGCGTGCAGGCGCCGGAGTGGTTCGATTTCAGCGCGCGGCCGGACGCCGAGCAGGCGGCGCTGGCGCTGATGAACGACGATCTGGCGCAGGATCTGCCGGCGGACGGCGAACGGCCGCTCTATCGCCATGCGGTGATCCGCGTCAGCGCCGATCGCTGGTTCTGGTACCAGCGCTTTCATCATCTGACCCTGGACGGCTTCAGCTTCGAGGCCATCACCCGCCGGATCGCCGATATCTATCGCGCGCTGCGTCACGGGCTGTCGCCGGCGGCATCGCCGTTTACCCCGTTCGGCAAGGTGGTGGAAGAGTTTGAGCAATGGCAAACGTCGCCGGCGCGCCGGCGGGCGGCCGAGTTCTGGCAACAGCATCTGCGCGATTTGCCGTCGCCGCTGTCGTTATCGACGGAGAGTCGGGAGGTTGAACCGGGTGCCCGGCCGCTCAAACAGGCGCTGGTGCTGCCGGAATCGCTGTTTGACGAAGCGCTGCGCGATGGCGCGCTGCAGTCGCTGCAACCGGCCGATATCGTCACAGCGGCGCTGGCGATGTATCTGGCGCGCATGAGCGGCGAAACCCGTTTTTCACTCGGTTTTCCTTTCATGCGCCGTATGGGCTCCCAGGCGCTGGCGGCGGTCGGCCCGGTGGTTAACGTGCTGCCGCTGCTGCTGAATGTGACGCCGGATATGTCGCTGGCGGACGTCTGCCAGGCGACCGTGGCGCAAATCAAACAGGCGCGCCGCCATCAACGCTATGAAGCGGAGCAGATCAAACGCGATCTCGGCCTGGTCGGCGGCCATCAGGAACTGTACGGCCCGGTGATCAACGTCAAGGTCTACCACAGCGCCTTGTCCTTCGACGGCCAGGCGGCCGTTACCCATACGCTGGCGATGGGGCCGGTCGATGACCTGGAGTTTGAGATCGGCTTTCGCAACGGCGTGCTGACGCTGTCGTTGGTGGCCAACCCGGCCAAATACTCGCCGCGCACCTTGCATCACCACGCGGAGCGCATCGGCCATTGGCTACAGCAACTGGCGCGGCAGCCGCACCAGCCGAACGGTCAACTGGCGTTGATCGGCGAAGGGGAGTTAAAGCAGCTCGCGGCCTGGGGGCGCGGCGCGCATCTGACGCCGCCGGCGGGTATGGTGTCAATCATGGATGCGTTTCAGCGCCAGGTTGAACGGCAGCCCGAGGCGCTGGCGGTGGCCTGCGGCGATGTGCGCCTCAGCTACCGTCAGCTCTCCGAGCGGGTGATGCAGCTGGGGCGAGTGCTGATCGAAAGCGGCATCGGCGCGGAAGACGTGGTCGCCATCGGCATTCCGCGCTCGGTGGACACGCTGGTCGCGCTGTTCGGCGTGTTGGCCAGCGGCGCGGCCTATATGCCGCTCGATCTGGATTACCCACGTGAACGCCTGGCGCTGATGTGCGACGACGCGCGGCCGGCGATGCTGCTGACCCACCGCGCTACGCAGGCCAATATGCCGGATCTGCCGCAGGTATTGTGCCTGGACGACGCAGCGTGCCTGGCGCGCTGCGAGGCCGCCGAGGCCGCGCCGATAACGGACGATGAACGGCGTGCGCCGCTGAACGAGGCGCATCTGGCCTATATGATTTACACCTCCGGTTCGACCGGCAAACCCAAGGGCGTGATGTCCACGCACCGCGGGCTGCTGAACCTGTTCCTGTCGCATCAGGCCTCGCTGTTTGGCCCGGCGATTGAAAAATTCCAGGCTCGCCACGCGCGCCGTTTGCGCGCTGGCCATACCGCTTCGTTTTCTTTCGACTCCTCCTGGGAACCGCTGTTCTGCATGATGATGGGCAGCGAACTGGTTATCTTCGATGAGGAGCTGCGCCGCGACCCCTGGGCGCTTCTGGAACAAACCCAGCAGACGCCGATCGATCTGCTGGACATCACGCCGTCGTTCTTCTCGCAATTGGTGGACTGCGGCCTGCTGAAAGGGCAGTTCCCGCTGCCGGCGTTCGTGATGATCGGCGGCGAGGCGGCGACGCCGACGCTGTGGAACCTGATGCAGCAGCATCCGGAGGTGGAGATCCACAACTATTACGGCCCGTCCGAATACACCGTCGATACCCTCGGCGCGCCGGTCACGGCCGCCGAACAGCCGGTGATTGGCCGTCCTCTCGCCAATACCGAAGTCTGGCTGCTCGACGGCCGCCTGCAGCCGGTGCCGATCGGCGCGGCGGGCGAGCTGTACATTTCCGGCAAAGGCATCGCGCGCGGTTACCTGCGGCGCCCGGATCTGACGGCGGCGCGCTTTGTCGCCAATCCGTTTGTCGAGGGCGAGGTGATGTACCGCAGCGGCGATCTGATGCGCTGGAGCGCGGAGGGCCAGCTGGTGTTCATTGGCCGGACCGATCACCAAATCAAGGTGCGCGGCTTCCGCGTCGAGCTGGGTGAGGTGGAAAGCGCCTTGGCCGCCTTGCCGGACGTGGGGCGGGCGGTAGCGATCGCCGAGCCGATCGGCGCCACCTATCGCCTGATCGGTTATTGCTCGGTGCAGGATGACGCGCGGCGCGCCTCACCCACGCTGCAAAGCGAACTGCTGGGGCAACTGGCGCAGCGTCTGCCGGATTATATGGTGCCGGCGATCCTGGTGGTGATGCCGGAGCTGCCGCTCAACGTCAACGGCAAGATTGATCGTCAGGCGTTGCCCAAACCGCAGGAGACGCTGGCGCAAAGCATTCGTGAACCGGCCACCGAGCAGGAAAGGCTGATTTGCCACGCCATGGCGCAGCTGTTGGGGATGGATCGCGTCGGCGCCGACGACGATTTCTTCGCGCTCGGCGGCGACAGCATCTCGGCGATGGGGCTGGGCACCGCCCTGCGGCGCAAAGGCTATCTGCTGCGGCCGCGCGAGATCTTCGCGCTGCACACCCCCGCGCGCATGGCGCAGGCGATGCAGCCGCTGGTAGTTGGCTCTCAGGCCGCATGCAGCGTACAGCAAGGCCCGATCGACGGGCTGCCGATCCTGCACTGGTTTGCCGAGACGGGCGATATGCATCGCCGCTTCGCGCACGGCGTTTTCCTGCGCGTGCCTGCCGAACTGCAGCCGGAACAGCTGCATTATGCATTGGAGCAGTTGCGTGCGGCGCACCCGGCGCTGGGCGCGCGGATCCGCGACGGTCAGTTGGTGGTTGAAACCGCCGCCGCCGGTGAGCTGATGCAGGTTGATACCGTGTCCGGTGAGCTGGAATCAGCGGCGGAACAGGCGTTTGATGCCGCGCTTGACCATCTCGATCCGGCAGCCGGTGCCATGATGCAGGCGATCCTCTTGCAGCGCGACGGGCAGAGCCTGGGGCTGGTGCTGGCGATCCATCACCTGGTGGTCGACGGCGTTTCATGGCGAATCCTGCTCGACGAACTGCGGCAGGTGGCCGACAGCGCCATGCAGGGGCAGCCGATCACATTGCCGCCGGAAGAAACCTCGCTCTATGAGTGGTCTGCACGCCTACGAGCCGACGCTGAACGCCGGGAAACCGAGCTGCCGTTCTGGCGGCGGATGCTGGCGGACGGCGCACCGCGTTTGGGGCGGCGAGCGTTGGATCCGCTGAACGATCGCACGGGCGACGTATCGGAAAAACGCACGCTGCTCGACAGCCGGCTGACCGCCGCGCTGCTCGGCGCATTGCCGCAGGGATACCGCGCCCAGGTTGAAGAGATCATGCTGTGCGCGCTGGCTCAGGCTTGCCGCCAGCGTTTCCAGGCCGCTTCGCTGCGTTTCTCTCTGGAGTCGCACGGCCGCGCCGAACTGGACGACGGCCTCGATCTTGCCCGCACCGTCGGCTGGCTGACGGCGGAGTATCCGCTGCGCATCGAACTGCATGACGCTGAGCACAATGAGGCCGTGCGCGCGGTGAAACGGGCGACGCGAGCGGTGACCGATCGCGGCGTCGGTTATGGCCAGCTGCGTTATCTGCACCCGCGGCGTGACGAACTGGCGGCGCTGGCGCAGCGCAATGCACCGGAGATCTTGTTCAACTACCTCGGACGTTTTAGCCAGGATGAGGGACACTGGACGCCGCAACGCAGCCAAACCCGCTTCCGCGACGCCTTCGCCGTGGCGCAGGATGCGCAGCAGGCGCTGTCGTATGGCCTGGAGGTGAATATCTTTGTCGAAGAGCGGCGCGACGGCGCCTGCCTGGCGATCAACTGGAGCTGGCTGGAGGGGATTTTCAGCGAGAGCGACATTGCGCAGTTGCACAGCGGCATCGAGCAAGCGGTGCGTTCGCTGTGCGAATTTGCCGAGCGGCATCCCGATCGCGCGGCGGCGACGTTGGTGGCGGCCGAGATCGCCCAGCCGGGCGCCGACGATGAGGCGGTGCGCGCCTGGGAGCGGGAGTGCGGGCCGTTGGCCGCGGCGCTGCCGCTGTTGCCGTTGCAGCACGGCCTGCTGTTCCATGCGCAGACGGCGCAGCAGGGCGGCAGCTATAACTCGCTGACGCGCCTGAGCCTCTTCGGCGAACTGGACGAACATCAACTCCAGCAGGCGCTGAATGCGGTGATCCGCCGCCATCCGCAGCTGGCCGCCCGATTCAACCGCGAGGGCGAACCGCTGCAGTTGATACCGCAGGAAAGCCATTGGCCGCTGGACAGCCACAGGCTGCCGCCGCTGTCCGAAGAGCAAGAAATGCAGGCGCTGAATGAGCTGGAGCAGAAAGAGCTGCAGCGCGATCTGTTTAATCAGCCGGGCGCGATGCTGCATGCGCTGCGGATCAAACACGGCGATAGCGAACGCTACACGCTGTTCCTTAACGCGCACCACCTGATTGTCGACGGCTGGTCGACGCCGGTGGTGCTCAACGATCTGATGCTGGCATTGCGTGAAGGCGAGCAGGCATTGCCGCCGCTGCGTTCGAACTACGCCGATATCGTGCGCCGCCTGACCGCGCGGGATGCTGAAGCTTCGCGCCGCCTCTGGCGTGAGACGCTGCAGGATGTGCGCCCGACGTTGCTGTTCGGTGAAGCGCAGGACGATCGCGTGCAGGAGTTGGAAATGACGCTGCCGCCGGCCGAGGAAAGGCGCTTGCTGACCCTGTGCCGCGAACGCGGGTTGACGCTCAATACCGTGATGCAGGGCATTTGGGCGCTGCAGCTGGCCAGCTGTTGCGGCCATCAGGACGTGGTGTTCGGCTCGCCGGTTTCCGGCCGCTTTGGCCAGATAGAAGGGGTCGAGGAACACGTTGGCCTGTTCAGCAACACGCTGCCGGTGCGGGTTCGTCTGCAGCATGACCGTTCGTTGACGGAACAGCTGACCGAACTGCAGCACCGGCAGATTGAACTGCTGGAGCACGACGATTTGGGGTTGGGGGAGATCCAGCATCTGGCCGGGGCGGGCACGCTGTTCGATACGCTGTTGGTGGTGGAAAACTATCCGGACAACGACGCTCTGCTGGGCGGCGAAGGGTCGCTGCGCTGCGACGCTATCCGTAACAAAGGCTATACCCACTATCCGCTGACGCTGCTGGTGCTGCCGGGCGAGCGCCTGCGTCTGCTGATGGAGTACCGCGATTCGGTGCCGCAGCCTGAACGCTTCGCCGCGCGGCTGATGGCGCTGCTGCAACAGTGGATTGCCCAGCCGGATCTGCCGCTGCCGCGCTGGCAATTGCAAACGCCGCAGGAGCAGGCGCTGGTCGCGGCGGTCAACCGCACCGGGCAGGCGGTGGCGGACACCACCTTGCATAAGGCGATCGCCGAGCAAGCGCGGCGCACGCCGGAACGCATCGCGCTGCAGGACGCCGGGCACAGCCTCAGCTACCGTGACATGCAGCGCCAGGCCGCGCTGTTGGCCGAACGGCTGACGGCGGCCGGCATTCAGCCGGGCGATATCGTCGCGGTGGCGTTGCCGCGTTCGGTGCGCCTCAGCCTGGCGCTGACGGCGATTGTGCAGACCGGTGCCGCCTGGCTGCCGCTGGATACCGGCTATCCGGACGAGCGGCTGGCCTACATGGTGGAGGACGCCAAACCACGGCTGATCGTTACCGAGAGCGCGTTGGATGCCCGCTTCGCCGCGCTGGCGCCAACGCTGCGGTTCGATGCGCTGGACGACAGCGGGCGCGAACCGGCGCCGCGCCCACCGGCGGGGAGCGGCGATCATCCCGCCTACGTGCTGTATACCTCCGGCTCGACCGGGCGGCCGAAAGGCGTGGTGGTGAACCACCGGGCGATCGTCAACCGCCTGTTCTGGATGCAGCACGAGTATGCGCTCGATGCGCAGGACGTGGTCCTGCAGAAAACGCCGTGCAGCTTCGACGTTTCCGTCTGGGAGTTCTTCTGGCCGCTGATGGTCGGCGCGCGCCTGGTGATGGCGCCGCCGGAGGCGCACCGCGATCCGCAGGCGCTGACGACCTTGATCGACGACTATGGCGTGACCACGCTGCATTTCGTTCCGTCGATGTTGGCTATCTGGGTTGAGGCGCTGAACGAACGGGCGCCGCAGCGCGCCGCCGCCAGCCTGAAACGCGTGTTCTGCAGCGGCGAAGCGCTGTCGTGCGAACTGGCTTCCCGCTATCAGGCGTTGGTCGCCGCGCCGCTGCACAACCTGTATGGCCCGACGGAGGCGGCGGTCGATGTTACCTATCAGCCGGCGTCCGGCGAGGCATTGGCGGCGGTGAACGGCGCCGGCGTGCCGATCGGCAAACCTGTCTGGAACACCCAACTGAGCATTCTCGACGCCATGCTGCGGCCGGTGCCCGTCGGCTGCGCCGGCGATCTCTACCTGCGCGGCATTCAGCTGGCCGACGGCTATCTGCATCGGCCGGAGTTGACGGCGCAGCGGTTTGTCGCCGATCCCGCCGGCAACGGCGCGCGCATGTATCGCACCGGCGATATCGCTCGCTGGCTGGAGGACGGCAGCGTCGAGTATTTGGGCCGCAGCGACGATCAGCTGAAGATCCGCGGCCAGCGCATCGAGCTGGGCGAAATCGAACAGGCGCTGCTGGCGCAGCCGGGGGTAGCGCAAGCGGCGGTGCACGCCATCGAACTGGGCGAGGGCGCGACGGGACTGGGCGGCGCCGATATGCGGCAGCTGGTCGCCTGGCTGATCGCCCAACCGGGCGTGACGCTGGATACCGCCGTACTGCATCAGGCGCTGGAGGCGCGTTTGCCGGCGCATATGATGCCGGTCAGCTATGTCATGACCGACAGCTTCCCGCTCAGCGCCAGCGGCAAGCTGGATCGCAAGGCGTTGCCACGGCCGCAGCTGAACCCGCAGAGCGGCCGCGCGCCGCACAGCGACTGCGAGCGCCTGCTGGCGGCGCTGTTCGGGGAACTGCTGGGCCGTGAAAACGTGTACGCCGAGGACGACTTCTTCGCACTGGGCGGCCACTCGCTGCTGGCGATGCGTTTGGCGGCGGAATTGCGGCGGCGCGTCCCTCGGCCATTGACCGTCGGGCAAATCATGTTCGCCCGTAGCCTGGAGAAGATGGCGCATCTGCTTGATGACGTGCAGGCCGCCAACTCGGCCGAAAGCCGCGGCGTCGGCGAATGCCTGCAGCTGCGGGCCGGCCAAGGCCCGGCGTTGTTCTGTCTGCACCCGGCTTCCGGTTTCGCCTGGCAGTACTCGGGGCTGAGCCGTTATCTGCCGGGGAGCTATCCGATTATCGGGCTGCAGTCGCCAAGGCCGGATGGTGCCATCGCCACCTGCGAAGACATTGAGCAGATGGTCGATCGTCATCTCGCCACTCTGCGCCGCCTGCAGCCGCAGGGGCCTTACTACCTGCTGGGCTATTCGCTCGGCGGCACGCTGGCGCATTCGATGGCCGCGCGTCTGCAGCAGCAGGGTGAGGAGGTGGCGTTCCTCGGCATGCTGGATACCTATCCGCCGGAAGGCCAGGACTGGACCGGCCCCAGCGAGGAGGAGGCGCAGAAGGAGGTGGCGCAGGAACAGGCCGAGTTTATGGCGGAAGATCATGGCGATCCGGCGCTGATGGCGGAGAAGGCGGCGATGTTCGACAGCATCGTCGCCAACTACCGCGACGCGGTGCGCCTTCTGTCTCAGGCGCGCAGCCGGCGTTTCCACGGCACGGCGACGCTGTTCGTCGCCGACCGGACGCTGCCGCCGGAGATGGATATCAACGCCGTGTGGGCGCCGTATCTGGATGGGCTGATCTGTCATCACCAAAGCTGCGAGCACGCGGACATTCTGTCGCCGGCTTCGCTGGAGACGCTCGGGCCGCTGTTGCATTCGCTGCTGACGCGGCAATACGGGTTGGTATAACGCAACCGGGCCGGGGCGTGCGTCCCGGCCCGCACTAAAACATGATATGCAGGACACTATGGCCAGACCTTCTTTTTTTCTTGATTTCAGTTTGCTGAGAAGCAATGCGCATTTCCGCGCGATTTTCTGCGCCCGCATGCTGTCGGTGTTTTCCCTCGGCATGCTGGCGGTGGGGGTGCCGATTCAGATCCAGGCGATGACCGGCTCCACGTTGCAGGTGGGGGTCGCGGTGGCGCTGGACGGCGTGGGCATGTTTATCGGCCTGATGCTGGGCGGGGTACTCGCCGATCGCTACGATCGCCGCAAGCTGATCCTGTTTGCGCGCGGCACCTGCGGGCTGGGCTTTGTCGCCCTGAGTCTGAACGCCTTCGCCCCGGCCCCGTCGCTGTGGGCGCTCTACCTGTTGGCGGCCTGGGACGGCTTCTTCGGCGCGCTGGGCATGACGGCGCTGATGGCGGTGATCCCGCTGCTGGTCGGGCGCGAAAACCTGGCGGCGGCGGGGGCTTTGAGCATGGTGACGGTGCGCATCGGCGCGATCCTGGCGCCGGCGCTGGGCGGGATTATCATCGTGTTCGGCGGCGTCGGTCTCGCCTTCGCCGTCGCGGCGGCAGGGACGCTGGGCACCCTTGTGCCGCTGGTGCGCTTGCCGACGCTGTTGCCGCAGCAGCAGGAGCCGGAACACCCGCTGCGCGCGCTCGCCAGCGGCTTCCAGTTTGTCTGGCGCAATAAGGTGGTTGGCTCGGTGGTGCTGCTGGGGATGCTGATGAGCATCGTCGGCGCCGTCAGGGTGCTGTTCCCGGCGCTGGCGCAGGACGCTTACCACGTTGGCGCGTCCTCTATCGGCCTGATGTACTCCGCAGTGCCGCTCGGTGCGATGCTGGGCGCGCTGACCAGCGGCTGGGTGGGGCGATACGCTCGCCCTGGCGTGCTGATCCTGATCGCCGCCATCGTCGCGTTTACCGCCATCGCGTCACTGGGGCTGTTCAGCCACCTGGCGCCGGCGCTGCTGGCGCTGGTGTGCTACGGCTACGCCAACGCCATCGCCTCACTTCTGCAGTTCATGCTGATCCAGAGCAACACGCCGGACCATCTGCTGGGGCGGGTGAACAGCCTCGGCACCGCGCAGGACGTAACCGGCGATTCGATCGGCGCGCTGGGACTCGGCGTACTGGGCAGGGTGTTTACTCCATTGATGAGCGTGCTGTCGTTTGGCGCATTCGCCGCCTTGTTGGGCGTGCTGGTGGCTTTCAGCGTACGCACGCTGCGCCAGTGCCGGCCGGCGGACGCGCTGGTTGAGCACGATGAACCCGCGCCGGCAACCTCAGCGGCGGCGGACAACTAACCCCTCACGGCACCGGCTGTTCCGGCCGGTGCTGCTCCCCCCAGTTACACATCATGTCGATCACCGGGATCAGCGAACGTCCACGCTCGGACAGGCTGTACTCCACCTTGGGCGGGATCTGCGGATACTCCTTTCTCACCACCAGGCGATCTTTTTCCAGCTCTTTGAGCGTCGAACTCAGCGTTTTGTACGAAATGGTGCCGATGCAGCGCTGCAGCTCGTTGAACCGCAATACCGGCTTATACAACGCCAGCCAGTAGAGAATAATCATTTTATATTTGCCGTTGATCACCGACAGCGTATAGCCATAGCCGGTGTCTTCGAGGCTGATGCCCGTTGGGCTGCAGTGGGATTCGGCGGTCATTTTATACTTTCTCCAGGGTAAGTATGTGTCGTGAGTGTGCGTATTTTACATTCTGTCAGCATACCCTAAGATGCGTCGAAACACCTGACTGGAGAGATCAGTATGAAAACCTTGGTGGTAGTAACACATCCCGATATGGCGAACTCGGTGGTCAACAAACGTTGGCTGGAGGAACTGCGCCGCTATCCGGCGCTGTATACCGTGCACGAATTGCATCAGGCCTATCCGGACTGGCAGATCGATGTCGCCAAAGAACAGCAGTTGATTGAAGCGCATGACAACATCGTGCTGCAGTTCCCGATTTACTGGTTCAGCAGCCCGCCGCTGCTGAAAAAATGGCTGGACGACGTGCTCACCTACGGCTGGGCCTACGGTTCCCGCAGCGGCTATAAGATGCAGAACAAGAAACTGGCGCTGGCGGTCACGGCGGGCGTGCGCGCAGAAGATTACGCGCGCGACGGGCGTTATCGCTACTCGCTGAAGGAGATCTTCCGGCCGTTTGAAGTGACCGCCGATTACGTGCGGGCCGACTATGCTTCGTTCTTTGCCTTTTACGGCAAGGAAGCCGCTTCGGACGGGGCGGTGGAGCCGCTGCAATCCCACGAATTGGATCGCAGCGCGCAAGGCTATCAGGCATTTCTCGCCGCCCTGAATGAACGACACGCCCCGGATGCGTCTGATAGTGCTGTTGCGAATGTCCGGGGAGGAATATGATTGCCGTATTCTTTGACGCGCCGGTGATAACCCCATGCCTTCAGCCGAAACGTTTATTGCTTTTCTTGTTGCACTCACCCTTCTGGAACTCTCTCCCGGACCGGATATGATGCTCACGCTGGCCCGGGGTATCGGCCAAGGTCGTCGCATCGCGCTGCTCAATGTTTTCGGCATGGTCTTTGTCGCCGGTATGGTGCAGGTTTCCATGCTGGTGCTCGGCCTCGCCACGCTGTTGCATAGTTATCCGCTGGCGTTGGACGTATTGCGTTGGGTTGGGGCCGCCTATCTGGTCTGGCTGGGGATAAAAATGCTGAAGGTAAGCCGGCAGCGTTCCGATGCCGTGCTGAAACCCCGGATGATGACCGGGTGGCAGGCGGTGGAAGAAGGGGCGATTAACAGCCTGACCAACCCTAAGTCGCTGCTGTTCATGTTTGCTTTTCTCCCGCAGTTTGTTAACCCTGAAACCGGGCCGGTTTGGTTGCAATTGCTCGTTTTAGGTTCCATTCAGAAGCTGGCCGGGATCCTTTCGCTGGGCTCTGTCGCTATGGCCTCCGGCACCGTGGGGCAATGGCTCGCCCGCAATCCCCGTTTGTTGGTCTGGCAGCAGCGATTTACGGGCGTGGTCATGATGGGATTGGGCGCCAAACTCCTCCTCGGGGGCGGCGCTATGTCAGCGCCGCGATAAGGGGAGCGGCTCGCGCTATTTCAGGTGAATGCTAAAACCGTCTTGCCCCGGCGCCAGATGGGCTTTCAGCGTCAGCTGCGGGATCAGGTAGTCACCGGCGTTCTGCCGCCGAAACGGAATCGGCTCGGTGTGCCACAGATTATCGAGCCGCTGTCCGAGCTGTTCGCACAGGGCGGCAAAGCGCGTCTCGTCGGTCTTACCGGCGCGGTAGGTGACGAACGGCGGCAACACCTCGAACCCCGGGTAATGCAGCATGCCGTGCTGGATCGGGAACAGAATATCGTCGATCGGCCCGTTAATGCCGCGTGGGGCGTAATGGGATTCCCAGCCGCCGGCGCTGACGATCAGCATCGCCCGTTTGCCTGCCAACATACCCTCGCCGTAACGGTCGCCCCAATGGGTATCGGAATGCTCACCGACGCCGTAGGCAAAACCATAGGCATAGACGCGATCGAACCAGCCTTTCAGCATCGCCGGCATCGAGAACCACCACAGTGGGAACTGCAACAGCACCGCGTCCGCCCAACGCAGCTTTTGTTGCTCCCGTTCGATGTCGGCGCTCTGCACGCCGTTGGCAAACGCGCGCCGGGAATCCAGCGAAGGATCGAAACGGGGCCCTGATGCGCCTTCCAGGCTGTCGTCGGCGTCGATCGCCGCTTTCCACTTCATGGCGTACAGGTCTGACACCTGGACCTGATGGCCGGCCTGCGTCAGGCGCTCAACGGCGAAGTTTTTCAGTGAGCCGGTCAGCGACTGTGGCTCCGGGTGGGCGTAAACAATCAGCACATTCATAACAACGCTCCTTGGTGTGAGAGCTGCAGAGTAGGGCGTCACGAGGTATATTAGAAATGAATTACCGTTATCCCAGGTATAAGCATGAATAATTTAAGGCGGCTGGATCTCAATCTGCTGGTGACGCTCGACGCGCTGCTGGCTGAGCACAACGTCACGCGCGCGGCGCAGCGGCTCAATTTCTCTCAGCCGGCAGTCAGCGTGCATCTCGCCAAACTGCGGGCGATCTTTGACGATCCGCTGCTGTTGCCCGGCCCGCGCGGCATGCGTCCGACCGCCAGAGCGGAGCAACTGCGGGAACCGCTGCGTCAGGCGCTGGCGGCGCTTGAGTTGGCGGTGACGCCGGCGACGCCGTTCGATCCCGCTGTGGCGACCGATATCTGGCGTGTGGCCGCCTTCGACTACGGCGAATCCACCATCGTCCTGCCGGCGCTGAACGGTTTGCGCACGGCGGCGCCCGGCACCCGGCTGGCGGTGCTGGAAACCGCGCCGTCACGCATCGCCAAACTGGCGGAACAGGGAGAGATCGATCTGGCGTTTCACACCCGCGAAGGGGCGCCGCCCGGTCTGCGTCAGCGTACGCTATTCCGTGAACGCTATGTGCTGGTGGGCAGAGTCGGTCACCCTAAGCTGCATGAAAACCTGACGCTGGCGCAATTCTGCCTATTGGAGCAGGTGATGGTTTCGCCGGACGGTGGCGGTTTCTACGGCATCACCGACCAGGCGCTGGCGGACGTGGGGCTGACGCGGCGCGTGGTGCTTTCCGTGCCGCATTTTCTCTTCGTGATCTCGGTACTGACGCAGTCCGATTTGGTGGCGATGTTGCCGGAGCGGCTGGTGCGCAACCAACCGTTATTGCAGCAACTCAAACCGCCGTTGGCGGTGCCGGGTTTTGAAATGACGATGCTGTGGCACGAACGATCGCATCGGGATCCCGCTCACCGGTGGCTGCGCGAACATATCGTGCGTTCAGTGTGATCGGGCTAATGTAAACAGCGCGGGAAATTACATGAACAGGAAGCGGTCGGCCAGCGGAACGCCACGTTCGAGGCGCGGTGGCAACGCGTCGTCGCGATCGTCAGGCTGAGCAGCTTGCGGCGCGGCGTCTTCGGCTTTTTCGATCATCAGCTCGCCGAGCAGGGCCAGAAAACGAGTGATCTTTTGCATATTCCCTCCGGGGCCATGATTAACCTGAGGACGATAGTAATCGCCGCCTAACCGAATGGGAAAAACTTAAAACTCATATCCTAAGAACCGGATCGCATATCGCATGACCGGGCGACGGTTGCCCATCGCCCGGTGAACGGTTTAGAAGGTGACGTTAACCTTGGCCCACAGGGTGCGGCCCGGTTCATTCACCGCGCTGTTGGCCGAATAGCCGAAGGCGCTGTTGCCCGCCAGGTTGAGGTGCTCGCTGTAGGTCTTGTTCAGGATGTTATCCAGACCGGCGCTCAGCTTGACGTTTTTATTCACCTTGTAGGCGGCGTTCGCGGAGAGCACGCCGAAGCCGGCGCTTTCGGCAAAGTCTTTGCCCACCACGTTACCTTCGTTGATCGCCACGCGGTTTTGGCTGCTGACCAAACGCCACAGCCCGGTGCCGCTCCAGTCGCCGTACTCGTAGGTCAGCCCCAGACGCGCCTCCAGCGGCGGGATCTGCGGCAGCGGGCGGCCGTCGCTGGTGTTTTTGCCCCAGGAGTAGGCCAGGCTGGCGTCGGTTTTCCAGTGCTCGCTCAACTGATAACCCATGCCCATTTCGCCGCCCATGATGTTGGCGTTGACGTTATCGGCCTGGCTGAGACGCGCATTGTGCGGATCGTATTTGAACAGGATGAAATCATCGACGCGGCCCACATAAGCGGAGATCCAGCCGTTGAAGCGCTTGCCGTTGTATTGTGCGCCGATGTCGAGCTGCGTAGTTTTCTCGCTCTTGACGCTGGAGAACGGATCCTTGCTGCCATTCGGGCCGAGCTTCGGCGAGAACAGCTCCCAGTAATCCGGGAAACGCTCAGTATAACCGACGCCGGCGTACAGCATCAGCGGCAGCTCGGCCAGCGTGTGCTCCAGGCGCATAAAACCGCTCGGCAGGGTGTCGGAACGCTCCGCGTCGCCGCCGTTGCGGAAGTTTTCCACCAGGGTGCGATCGAGACGCGCGCCGCCGATCAGTTTATCCTGTTCGCTGGTGGACCAGGTCAGTTCGCTGAAGGCGCCGTAGCTGTTGAACTGGGCGTCTTTTTCCCAGCTGCCGCGGCTCATGCTGCGATGGGTGTTGGTTTGGGTGTCCAGGCCGCTTTCCAGCTTCACGTCCTGCCACAGCCAGGTGCCCATTACGCGGCCGCCAACGGTGCGGCGATCGAGCTGCATCGTCATGCCGGAGGACATCATATGTCCGCCATGGCCGCCCATGCCCATACCGCCATGGCCACCGTGCCCACCCATGCCGCCGCTGCCCGGTGAGCGCAGGGTGACGTTGTCCATCACGTGGTTGGCGTAATTGTAGTAGACCTGCGCTTCCAGCTTATCCAGCACCTCGCCGATGTTGGATTTTTCCACCCGCATGCCCAGGCTTTCGCGCTTGAACTGCGAACCGTCCATGCTGCGGCCGGCATAGCGCGCTTCGCCGTTGCCGCGGCCCATGGTCACTTCCAGCAGCGTATCGTTGTCCGGCGTCCAGCCGAGCGCCAGATCGCCGTTCCACTTGTCCCAGCGCGACGGCACGCGCGTATTGGTGCCGTCCTGATAATCGTTGGAACGAGATTTGTTGGCCATCACCCGCAAGTAACCTTGCTCGGCGCCGAGGCTGGCGTCGATATTCTCGTCCCAGCGGCCGTTGGAGCCGGTCAGCACGCTGGCGTTGCCCTTGACGCCCGGCTTGTCGAAGCGTGGGCGTTCACGTTCGAAACGCACGGTGCCCGCCGACGATCCCGGTCCCCACAGCACCGTCTGCGGCCCTTTGGTGATGGTCAGCAGATCGAAACTTTCCGGCGAGATGTAAGAGGTGGGCGCATCCATTCTCGATGGGCAGGCGCCCAGCATTTCCGAACCGTCGGTGAGGATCTTCAACCGCAAACCGAACATGCCGCGGAACACCGGATCGCCGTTGGTGCCGCCGTTGCGGATCTGAGAAAAACCGGGAATGGTTTTCAGGTAGTCCGAGCCATCGCTGGCCGGCACCGGCTGACGCGGAGTTTTCGGTGACGTCACGATGGTCAGCGGAGAGTAGAGCGGTGCGGTGACGGTGATCACGTCGCCATCATTAACCTGTGTGTTGGCAGGGTGCTGATGCGCCTGCGCCGCGTGGCCAGCCAGCAGGAACAGCGGCATGGCGGCGGTGATGGCGCGGGCGGCGGCGTTCTTTTTATAAACGGGTTTAAACATCATCTTTCCTTAAGCTAACTTTTTTCCGTTCTTGGCCGAGGGATTATTCAGGCGTGGGGCGGCCTGGCGAAAATCACCATCGGTAAATACGGGGGTTAATTCCATCAGCGTGGAAATAACCGGATTAATAATGTCGTCTCGGTGCTTAATCGTTGGGCGAATTAATTCCGCCGGGTTGAAGCGATCAACGGCAATACAGAGAACGGCAATGGGCTTATTGTTAAATCAGAGGAAAGAGAGGGGGGGCGCGCGCGGCTGTAATTCGGTGTGAACGACGTGGGCAAACAGGGGAACGAGATAGCGGTTCGGCGGCGGGCGCGAAGCCAGCGACTGAGACCAGAACAGCGGGGCGTGGCTCACGTCCAGCAGCGGCGCGTGCAGCAACAGCACGCAGTAGCCGCAGGCGCTGTCGTCCATCATCATCGCCATGTTGTGGTGGCCGCCGCCGTGCTGCATCAGCGGCTGCGAGGCTTTTTCAGGTTCAGACGGCGGCGAGTGCATCCCGTGATGCATCGGCATATCCATGCCGCAATCCGCCATGACGGCCGTTCCAGCACTTCCGGCGCGTACATGCTCCAGAGATCGCGAGATCACCGGCGCAATGAACAACATCAGAATGGCAAACACCCCTAACCAGGCGGCGGCCCGATTTCGCGATGCAGAGGGCTGAATTAACGACACAATCAACCTAAAAAAGGGTTAACACAGGGGAGGGAATTGTACTGGTTTATGTCGAAATGTTAAAACCTTTTATTTCTGGTCAACGGCCTGTTGATGAATATATTATCGGATAAGCGCTTTAATTCTGACCAAAGGTTATTTTTATTGCGCCACTAACGTGACGGGGACAATATTAATGACGGAAGAACTGGCGAGCACGATTATTCCGCTTTATGACGAACATGCCGCCGCCTGGGAACGCCTCAGACCCACCACGCTGTTCGAGCGGCCGTGGCTCGACCGCTTTTTGCAGCTTACCCCGGCCAACGCGCGGCTGCTGGATCTCGGCTGCGGCAATGGCGCGCCGATCGCCGCCTATTTTATCGAACAAGGGTATCGAGTCACCGGCATCGACGGCGCGCAGGCGATGATCGCGCGCTGCCGGCAGCGTTTTCCACAGCAGGAGTGGCGGCAGATGGACATGCGCCGGCTGAATCTGGCGACAAGATTCGACGGCCTGCTGGCCTGGGACAGCTTCTTCCATCTGGCGCGCAACGATCAGCGCCGCATGTTTCTACTGTTCAGACGGCACGCCAAGCCGCATGCCGCACTGATGTTCACCAGCGGCCCTGAAGACGGCGTGGCGATCGGCAATTTCGAAGGCCAGCCGCTGTTTCACGCCAGCCTGGCGCCGGAGGAGTATACGCGCCTGCTGCAGGAGAACGGCTTCCGCGTGGTCGATCATGTGGTGGAAGATCCCGCCTGCGGGGGAAGAACGGTCTGGTTGGCGCAAAGCATCAAGTGACAACGTCACGTGCAGGTTCATCGGAACCTGCACGTTAACGTTATTTAGCGCTGACGCGCCAAACGGTGTTGCCCACGTCATCCGCAATCAGCAGGGCGCCGGCCTTGTCGACCGCTAATCCAACCGGTGCGCCATAGAGTTCCTTCTCGTCGTCGGAGACAAAGCCGGTGACTACCGCTTTGAGTTTACCGACCGGCTTGCCTTGTTCGAACGCCACGTAGCTGACCCGGTAGCCGTTCAGCGGCGAGCGATCCCAACTGCCGTGCTCACTGACAAAGGCGCCGCCGCGATAGTCGGCCGGCAGAGCGCTTGCGGTGTAGAACAGCAGCCCCAGCGGCGCGACGTGCGAGCTGAGGGCGTAGTCCGGCTTGATGGCTTTCGCCACCAGATCCGGCCGCGCCGGCTGCACCCGACGATCGACGTGCTGGCCGAAATAGCTGTAAGGCCAGCCGTAGAAGCCGCCGTCCTGTACCGAGGTCAGGTAGTCCGGCACCAGATCGGCGCCGATCTCGTCACGCTCGTTGACGATGGCCCACAGCTTGCCGCTGTGCGGTTCCCACTGCAGCCCGGTCGGATTGCGCAGGCCGCTGGCGAAGATGCGGCTGGCGCCGGAGGCGGTGTCCACTTCCAACACGGCGGCGCGCCGGTACTCTACGGCCAGGCCGTTTTCGGTGATGTTGCTGTTGGATCCAACGCCGACATACAGCTTTTTACCGTCCAGGCTGGCCAGCAGGGCCTTGGTCCAATGATGGTTGATGGTGTCCGGCAGATCGGCCAGCTCTTTACCCGGATCGCTGATGCGCGTTTCGCCCGGCTGATAGGCGTACTGCATGATATTGCCGGTGTTGGCCACATACAGGGTGTTGCCAATCAGCTGAACGCCGAATGGAGAATCGAGCCCCTCGAGGAAGACATGCTTTTCCCAGCTGCCGTCGGCGGTGGGGCGCAACAGGGTGATGCGGTTACCACCTTTTCCCCCTTTACCTGACTGCCCCTTAACCAGCCCGGCGATCAGCTGCTTGGGTGTGCTGACCGCTTCGGTGCCCGGCCCGTTGGCCTCCACCACCAACACATCGCCGTTGGGCAGGGTAAGCAACTGACGCGGGTGCAGCAAACCGTCTGCCACCTTGTCGATTTTCAAGCCTTCGGCGACTTTCGGCATCTGGTTTTGCTGCCAGCCCACGCCCTTTGGCACCTGCATCGGCGGCATCAGGAAATCTTGCGCCGCCGGCAATGCCGGATCCGGCCCCATTTGTTGTTCCGGCGAAATGACGGCACTGTTATCGCAGCCGGCCAGCGCCAGTACGGCCGAAAGCGCAATCGCGATGGATGATAGCTTCATGAAAACCTCCTTATTTTGCGCGGGCGCTCACGGCCAGCAGAATGTTGGCGAAGCTCAGCAGCGCGACCACGATCGCAGACAGCACCAGGCCTTGCGGCACCACGGCATACGCATCCCGGCTATGCACGAAAGCGTTGATAATGGCGAGAACGATGGCCAACAGATTCAGCCAGAAATGGAGCTTGACCGATAAGCCCTGTAGCCGGCCGCTGCCGAACCACACCTGCACCAGGTTAATCAGTCGGGGAATGATGGCAAAAATCAGGCCGATGGCGATCAGCCAACTGGCACCATTGACCCATTGAATATTCGCCGTGCAGGCATAGATGATGTCGAAAATGAGCGCCGCGGTAAAAAATCCATAGGGTATCGGATTGAGCCATTCATAGACGGCCACCGCGGCCGCTGAAGGCCTTGCTGTCGTTTGCGTGGTCATACTGGTATCTCCATGAAAAATGATAGATAAAAAGGCGTTGGCCCCTTAAAGCTTTGTTCAGATTCACCGATTTGAACAATTTTGATTCTCATTTTTAGCATGCGATGTTAAAACCGAAACCGTCACCACGGCATTATCAATGGCTTAGCAACATCTGGAGGAAGGGCATGAGTGTAGAGCGCGTTCAGCGATTTCTGGCCGAGCACGCGCCGGAAACGGCGGTGACGGTGCTGGCAAAGAACACCGCGACGGTAGCGCTGGCGGCGGAAGCCTTTGGCGTGGAGGGCGGGCAGATCGCCAAGACGCTTTCGTTTCGCGTGAACGACGGCGTGGTGTTGTTGGTGATGGCGGGAACCGCCAGAATCGATAACAAGAAGTACAAGCAATTCTTTGGCGTAAAGGCACGCATGCTGCCGGCGGAGGAGGTGGAGGCGCTGACCGGCTATCCGCCCGGCGGCGTTTGCCCCTTTGCCGCACCGGCAACGGTGAGAGTTTACTGCGATCGCAGCCTGTGCAGCTACAGTGAAGTGCTTCCGGCAGGCGGCAGTGATAACTCAGGCGTGAGAATTGCGCCGCAACGGCTGGCCAGCATCACCGGAGCGGAGTGGATTGACGTGACAGGGTAACTGCAAGTGTGTTATTGCAAGATTAAAAAGTCACCCGATTTAGCCCGTTTGAAATGTCACTCACTTCGTCAATACGATAATCGCAAGGGGCCGTTAAGCGAGTTTACGGATCAATCGATCCAGCCGCTCGCAGGCATGGAGGAGTGATTCGCCTTCCTTGCCTGATACGCCAAGCAACAGACCGGACTTTTCCGCTACCCCTGACTGATACCAGGCTGAAAGCGGGGATGGCGCCAGGCCAAAGTTATAGGCGTAATGCGCAATGGTGCGATCCTGAGAGCCATCTGGCAGGTTGATTAAGACGGATAAACCATGGACCTGAACGGTGTAGCCTAACGCCTTCATTATGCGGGAAAGTTCAGTACTTCTGGCATGGTAAACTCTTTTCATTTTTCGCAGATGCCGAAGAAAATGCCCCTCACTCAAAAAGGCATGCACCGCCATCTGGATCGCGGGAGTCGGAGCGGGGGAAAGCGAGGCGGCGACATCAGCAACCGTCTCGACAAGCGATGGCGGCGCCACGACAAACCCCAGGCGTAGAGCCGGGCTAATGGTTTTACTGAATGATCCAATATGGATAACCCGACCATAAATATCCTGTGACGCCAGCGCTGGCGCCGCGCGGCGATTAAGCTGCAACTCCCCCAGATAGTCATCCTCGATGATCCAGCGGCCATTTTGGTGGGCCCACTCAATTAAACGGTGGCGCCGTTCCAATGATAATGCCATCCCCAGGGGCGCTTGCTGCCCGGGGGTGACCAGCGCGATTGCCGCGTCAGGCGCGTGATGGATGCCATATTCTATATCCATCCCTTCGGAATCGACCCGCACAGGTACCGTGGCCAGGCCCGCAAGGCTCAAGGCTTTTCTTGCCGGCGGAAAGCCAGGATTTTCCACCCAGGCTTTGTGCCCGCGTAAAGACAGCGCGTGCAGTATGAGGCCAAGTCCTCCGGTGAATCCGGCAGTCACGAAAACTTGAGAAGGATGGCATTTGATTCCTCTGGAAAGGGTGAGCTGACCGGCGATTTCGCGGCGCAACTCGCTTTCCCCTCTGGGGTCGCCATAGCATTGTCTGGACTGCACGGCGTGACGGGCTGACGCCGCAAAAAGGCGTGAGAAGAGGGGGACGGGAAAGACATCGCCGGCAGGGATCCCCATCTGAAAATCGCCTGTAGGGAAGAGAAAATCCTGAAACAATTCTGAAGTGGGTACGGATTCAGGCACCTTTTTCGCCGCCCTGCCCGGCGGTAGATTATCCACGACACAGGTTCCACGAGAGCGGGACATCACGACAAGTTGCTCATCGGATAACCGTTCATAGGCGGTCTTAACCGTGCCGCGAGAGATACCCAATTGTATGGCAAGGTCAATCCATGAAGGGAGCCTTGTGCCTGGCGCAAGAACACCGCTCTCAATGGCTTCGGTGATCCCCTGGCGGATCTGCTCGGCGATGGATATCCGTGCGTTACGGTCAATCGTCAGCGCCAGAGTGGGTCTGTTCATATATCGCTCCATTAATCAGCAGATGTACTTGAAATAGCAGAGGCATCTCTGGTCAGCATGTTTTAACCATTCCGGATGCGTGGTACAGCAAAATCTTCGTTTTTTGGTTCTTTTAAGTGTAAATCCAGCTGTTATGCTTGACTCAGTTTCAACGATAAAGGAAATAAAAAATGAGTCAACGCATTGATTATACTAAAACTTCTCCGGCAGGGGTTAAAGCGCTCGGTGGTGTTTATACCTACGTCGCGCAATGTGGCCTGGAGAATACGCTCGTGGAACTGGTTAATTTGCGCGTCAGCCAAATTAACGGCTGCGCTTATTGCCTGGATATGCACACACGCGATCTCCTGAAGAAAGGTCTCAGCCCCGTCAAACTTGCTTTGGTGCAAGTCTGGGAGGAAGCCGGAGAGGTCTTTACCGCGCGTGAAAAGGCGGCGCTGTCCTGGGCCGAGACCGTCACCCGGGTTTCTGAAACGCATGTTCCGGATGAAGCCTTTGCGGCGGCATCTGCCGTTTTCGAAGATAAGGAACTGGCGGATTTGACGATGGCGATAGGCTTAATCAACGCCTATAACCGTCTGGCTATCAGTTTCCGCAATGTACCGCAGGAAGCGCAAAAACCCTGATATTGCGTGTTGTGACGTAGCGAGATCGCGCGGCGTCACACCTGCTTTAACAACTCCAGTCAGGAGCCCGTCATATGATAAGCAGAAATCCATTATTATCCGCAGTAGCCGCTGTTGGAATGATCTTCTCAACAACCGTTTTGGCGCATGGCGTTGAACCACAGGGGCAAGGCGAGACGGTTAAACCGAATTTTTCGCATGCGATCCCCAACATTCCGGGTAAATCGCTTACTGCCGTCGAAGTCATTTATCCTGCGGGCGCTGCATCAGCATCTCATACGCATGCTCCTTCTTCATTTATCTACGCTTATGTCGTGGAAGGCGAGATTATCAGTCAGGTCGAAGGTCAACCTGAACGGACTTATCGGGCAGGCGAAAGCTGGTATGAAGATCCTGGCGCGCACCATGTTGTCAGCAGTAACGCCAGCAAAACCAAACCGGCGAAACTACTGGCGGTATTTGTCGTGGACACCAAAGATACTCAGCTCACCACGCCAGACAGTAAGCCGTAATAAATGGGAGTCCGAATTGATTACACCCGGACGTCCTCCGCTGGCGTCCAGGCATTCAGCGCCATTGACCATTACCTCTGTCATTGCGGTTTGGACGAGCGACTGCGCGATCTCATTAATTTACGCGTCAGCCAGATTAACGGCTGCGCGTATTGCACTGATTTGCATACGCGTATGTTGATGAAAGAGGGCGTCGGCGCCGAGAAACTGGCGGCGCTCCAGGGATGGGTCTGTACCGAAGGCATTTTTTCTTTAAAGGAGCGCGCGGCGTTAGCCTGGGCTGAATATATGACGCTCATTGCCCCTTCATCAAACCGGCGTGAACGCGCGCCAGATTTGCGGCGCTATTTCAGCGACGAAGAGGTATGTGACCTTACGCTGGCTATCAGTCTCATCAACGCCTACAACCGCCTGGCGATAAGCTTTCGTAATATCCCTCAGGCGGTTTTGGAGCATCAGAAGTAATGAATGGACGTGCCTTAACGGCGATAACGCGAGGCCGGCTGCGCAGTGCTGAGATGCTGGCTCATGGTACGCCGAGCGGCCTCCCAGGCATTCCATTCTTCACCGTCCTGCAATGGCGGGATGGTCACCGTTTCACCGGCATCTAAACCTGCCAGCGCGGCATCGACCATCTCCTCGCTTTTCATGACCCATGATTGCGGCAGATTTTCATGGCCGCCTACGCCTGGCACATTCCAGAACGCGGTCGCCGTCGCGCCGGGTAAAACGGCCTGAACGCGAATCCCTTTATCCCCGAGCTCGTGCTGCAGAGAGTGGCTGAACGCCAGCACAAAGGCTTTGCTTGCGCCATAAATCCCATTCAGGGTTTCCGGGCTAATCGCGACGATAGACGCGATATTGATGATTGTTCCCGTTCCGCGAGCGAGCATTGCCGGTGCAGCCGCATAAGTTAAACGCATCAGCGCGGTGACGTTGAGGTTAATCATCGCTTCCATTTCATCAACATTCGAATCCAGAAGCGGCGTTACGGCGCCAAAACCGGCATTATTCACCAGCATAGTCAGTGACGTTTCATTACGCAGTAGCTCTTCCACATGGCGTAGTTCCTGCGGGTTACCGAGGTCCGCGCCGATAATACGGACCTGACGATGATGAGTATCGCGGATCCGTTGGGCAACCTGTTCCAGACGGTCAGTATTGCGCGCCACAAGGATCAGATCGTAGCCGCGTTTAGCGAGTCTGTCGGCATAGAGTGCGCCGATGCCGCTTGAAGCGCCGGTCACCAGGGCGGTGCCATTTGATGATGTGCTCATGTTTTTCTCCAGGGTGGTTATTTTCAATGATGAGCACAATAACACTCGCATTTCATGTCTTAAATGTCATATAAACACCTTTTTATGACATTGGATTATGATGGGTCCGCTATATGCGCAGAGTCGGTTTTATCCTCACACCCGGTTATTCGCCGATGGGCTTTGCGGTTATTACCGCGTTTGAAGTCGCCAATATGGTGTTGCCGGAACCTGTCTATGACATTCATTTGCTTTCGGAAAATGGCGGCGCGTTACGCACATCCGCGGGCTTCGATGTGGTGACGGAAGCCTTTACTGAAACGCATTACGATGTTTTGCTGTTTGGCGCCAGTATGGAAAAGGCGACACCCGATACCATCGCGTTCGTGCGCCGCGCCGCGCCATTCGCCCGTCGGGTCGCAGCAGCGTGTATTGGGACGTTTTTGCTTGCGGAAGCCGGAATGCTGGACGGACATCGCGCCACCACGCACTGGATGTATGCCCGGGAACTCAAGCAGCGCTACCCGAAGATACAGGTTGAAGAAGACCGGATATTTGTTTGCGATGGTCCGTACTGGACATCAGCAGGGATGACAGCGGCTATCGACCTCGCTCTGGCGTTGATCGAAAGTGATTTGGGCCCCGGTATCACCCGGTCTATAGCGCGAAAACTGGTGCTTTACCATCGCCGCACGGGCGGACAATCGCAGTACTCGTCACTACTGGAGCTGGAACCGAAAACCGATCGCATTCAGAAGGTGCTGACCTATGCGCGCCGCAATCTGGACCGTCGTCTAAATATTGAAGAACTGGCCGACGTGGCGAATCTGTCGCCTCGTCAATTCAGCCGTATCTTTCAGGCGGAAACCGGACAGTCGCCGGCAAGGGCCGTTGAGTATCTGCGGCTGGAATCGGCGCGGGCGATGTTAGAGGAGAGCAACAGTTCACTGGATGAGATCGCCAGGCAAACAGGATTTATCGACAGAGAACGCATGCGACGCGCTTTTATTCGTACGATTGGGCAGCCGCCGCAAGTTATTCGTCGTCAGGTACGCCATACTGAAGGCTGAGGGACTTCAGATATAAGGAGAGTAGGGAAGAGCAGCGTCAATGACATCAGCCTACAGAATATTTTACTCCGCGATGGGGCTGCCAAATTTAGCGACGCAATGCCATACCTTCTTCAAATGCTGTGGGTCATAACCTTTCCCGCGAGCGAGCCCGATATCAAATGGCGTCACAAAACCGTTGTTAACGAGTTTTCGCGCCAGATCGGCAATCTCTTTTCCCCGGTAATCGACGCACTCGGGTAGGTGTTTTTCCGCCAGCCGGTAACCAGGATGCCATTCTACCGGGCAGGCTAGCCGGTGAGCGAAAATGTCGATCGGCGTGTCTTTATAGCAACCATCCAGCACTACGGCTTCAACGTCGTCCGCAATAGTCATGATGCCGTGTATGTGAGCTTCTATATAGTTATCTAAAACGTCTGTGATTGGGCTATCTCGCTCGGCTAATTCAATCAGCGCGCACTTTTCGGCAGTAGCAAAATGTGACGGCGCGAAAAAGCTATCGGGGTAACAGAATGTCGTTCTCTCCATGGCCGCTGGGCGCATACGGAAATGCGATGACCCAAAGCGCGGCGAGCCTCCCGTTATGCTGTTTCGGTAATTGAGCGCCCCATATTTAGGGCGTAGTTCCGGGCTTGCGTCAGCATACGCCATGCCAAAAATAGCGTTTTCCCACGCCCAACGATCTCCACCGGGGTATGCCGTTAATCCACCGTTGCTGGTATGCGTTTCAAACTGCGAACGATACACGCCATCCTCAGCTAACGCCTCAATCATGGTCATTCCACGGTATAGCGCATCAGGATGGAAGTTAAGCGTGACGGGCATCGTTGTCGGTAACGGATCACCATCCGCTTTACTGGAAATATGAAGAATGGCGGCCAGAACAGGATTAGCGAGCATCACAATGTTATGTTAAATAGAGTGTATAATGTCATAATTAACAGACTGTTTTAAATAGAAAAATCATTAGTCCATCGGATTGTGGCAAACCGCCTCGATATTGTGGCCATCCGGGGCGATCACAAATGCCGCATAGTAATGGGCATGGTAATTGGGCCGCAAACCGGGCGCGCCATTGTCTTTGCCGCCGGCGTTTAGCGCGGCGTGGTAGAACGCATCGACCTGCTCACGGCTGCTTGCGGCAAATGCCAGGTGCAGATGTGCCGGTTTTTCATCGGTTTGAAACAGGCACAATGACACATTACCCCGTTCGGGACACAACTCAATGCCATAGCCGGGGTCGCCTTCGGCAACGATTTTTACGCCCAGTGGCGCCAGCGCATTGAGGAAAAACGCTTTGCTGAGGGCAAAGTCGCTGACGCCAAATTTCACATGATCAAACATGGGGAGGCTCCTGGAGCGAGGAGGAATGTTCCCATTCAGTATAGCCAACGCCGCGGTGCGTGCCGAAAGCGATCAAACGCGCGCCAATGCGCATTTAGCGTGCAAATACTGTCCGCTTAAATGACGCGTTTTAGAGAAATCTGCAGTATCGTAGCCGCTACGTTTTATCAGATTTCACGTAGCGCGATCAAAAAAGCAGGGGGATGCTTGGCCAATACCGGCAGGTACGCGCCATTGAAAATCATGCCCGGTCATCATTATTGAAGTGGAAAATGGCAGCGCGCATCGAAACTACGCGAGATTATTGGCTGGCGTTTTAACGGCCATTCATCATATCGGCAGCACAGCAGTACCGGAACTGGCAGCCAAACCAACGATTGATATATTGCTGGAGGTTGAAAGTCTGGCGGCGTTGGATAGCTTGAATGACAGGATGCGTGACATGGGATATACGCCGCGTGGCGAGAACGGCAAGCGCACGCATCGCGTGCATGCATTATTGCGGAGAGTGAACAGGCGATCAGACATTTGGCGTTCAGAGATTATCTGCGCAAGCATCATGATGTTGCTCAGCAATACGCGGCAATCAAATGCCAGGCAGCGAAGACTGCCGGCAAAACCCAGTGGCTTATGGCCGATTGAAAAACGAATTTATTCAACGGCACGAGCAGTTGGCGCTGGTCGGGTTGGCCGCAGGAGAAACCCCAAGAATCAGGCCTGGACGGCAGAATCCACATACCTTCACATTGGTGCGCATAATGTATATTATGTTAAATTAAAATACTGAATACGCACCGGGATTAGCCCTGCACATCATCTCTCGCCTCACCTTCAACGTTATCATTCCGACATTCCATTTTCCCGCCAGGCTTACTGTCACTCGCCGCTTTTAAACGCAATCAATCATCAGTCGGCGTACCTTGATGAAACCGCATCTGCCAACCCTCTTTATCTTTCAGGAGCCAAATCGATGAGCGCTCAGTGCAACGAACGGCGCGGCCCTGTGCGTCACGCTGAAAACTTTTATACGTCAGCAACACGGCACCTTCGCTGATTTGCGCCAGCTTAAAAGCTTCGGCGACAATCGGCGGATAATCCGTTTCCATCTCCAGCGCCGCAACGGTCTGGCGTTTGTCATAGCGCAGCCCTGAACGACCGATCTCTTCAAAGTCTTCATGCAACAATGCCGCGACACGTTTTGGATCGCAGCGCGTCGTTGGCTGGTGCAGTTCAACCTCAAGCGCCTGAATTTGGCTAAGCCACTCTGCAAAATGGGTCAACATGCCCTCCTTTTTGATCGCGCTACGTGAAATCTGGAGACAAGAAACTCACACAGGGGTTCAGATTTAAGCGGATGTGATTCCTGTCGTAACGGTTGAAAATCAAACCGGATATTGCTTATTTTAAACCATTACTATAAATTACACGCAATATCAATTTTTTGGCGAATGGAATCATGCCCGATCGGTCATTACTCTTTTTTTATGGTTTAGTCATTGCTGCAGTAATTTATTTCATTGTGAAATTCAGGAAGGACATAACAAAAAAAGATGGGTTGATAAATATAGCTTCATTTCTAGTTATCGCTATTACGATAATGTTCCTTCTCAATTCAGATCTTTCTGCCACTGGCATTCTGATTACCATATTTTCTTTTCTTTCAGCAGGCTTTGTTTTTTTATGCGCTGCCATTTTTCTCAAGGATCTGTACTCAACGAAAAAGTATACATTAACTGCCATAAAGCGAATAAAAACGGAAAACACAATTAATTTCAAAGCAATGCCAAAATTTAAAAGCGGGATTTTTTGCTACCAAAAATCATGGTATGCCATCTATTCACCCTCTTTGAATTTACTTGAAATAGGCGTTAATGCGTTTGATAGCCAACCTGATTTTGGCAAAAAATTCACCGTGCGAACGTTGTCTAAACGTGCTATTACATTCGTTCCAGAAGTAATTCCTGATGAAATCAATGATAACACTGAACTATTCGGCCAACTGGTAATATTTTGTGAAATGTCTGAAAAAAATCAGATTATGGTGGGAAATTATCTTGAGGCCATAAAAAATGGCTCTGCTACACCCTGGCTTATCTCTGTGCCAGATGAAACTCCATAATTTTAGCATGGCGGAAATATTATCCGCCATGAACTCAATCAGCGATCTGAATTCCCTCTTGCTTCACATGCGACCGCCGAACCCGCAATTCCCCGTGCCGCCAGGCGCCGTCTGCCGTGGCGCGATTGTCGATCAGGCGATTCAAGGCTTCTTCGACCAGCCGGTCGATGCGTTGGTTGTAGCTGGTCAGCGCCCAGTTGGCTGAGCCGGCCTCATCGATATCGTCGAAGCCCACCACGGCCATCGCGGACGACGGCGCCGTTTGCCTGAGCGCTTCGAGCGCCCCCAGCGCCAGCACGTCGTTCTCGCAGAACAGCGCCTCAACCCGCTCGCTTTCCGGCGTTGCCTGCAGGTATTCGCTCATCAGTTGGAAACCGCGTTGGCGATCGTAGTGGCCGGCGGTGAGCACCCGATTCAACTGAAAGCCGGCGGCCATCAGCCTGTCGCGGTAGCCTTCCATGCGCAGTAAATGGCTGCTTTGCGTGTCCGGCCCCTTCATGTAACCAAAGCGCCGATGCCCTTGCTCTATCAGCAGCGCAGCGATCTCTTCGCCGGCGCGGTAGCCGTCGATATTGACCACATCAATGTGTTCGCTTTCCGTATTGCGGCACACCTGCACCAGCGGGATCTGATGCAGATCTTGCGCGATCGCCGCCCACTCTTGGGTTAACACCGTCGCCAGGAACAGAATGCCATCGACCTGCAGCTGGTCGGCCATCGCCATCACCGCCCGGTAGTTTTCGCCCGCGGTGATGTTCAGCAGCAGCGCCATATAGCCGCGGGTTTGCAGCTGTTTGGTGACCATATCGAGCATCATCATCGAATGCGGGTTCTTCATCTCGTCGATGGCTACGCCAATGATGTGCGTGCGTTTTTGCGACAGGCTGCGCGCCAGCAGGTTTGGCCGATAGCCCAGCTCGGCGGCCGCCGCCAACACGCTTTCACGCGCGTTGTCCGAGATCGACGCACCAGGCGTAAAGGCGCGCGATACCGTCCATTTAGAGACGCCGGCCTTTTCGGCGACGTCGCTGGCGGTGGCTTTGTGGTGTTTTATCATGGTTGCGTCGATCCTTGCTTCGGTGAAGTCAAACTATACCCTGCTCGCTCAGATCCCCTAAGCGCCTTTCGGCATATCTGCTGCAATTATGTATCGTTTTTGCACCCGATTGCAATTTGCTGTGCAATCGGGTGCAAACCGTAAAGAGTTTGTGATCGTCCGCGTTGTTTTCACCTTTCCCCTGTTGACCAAATTTTATCCATGGCCGACATTCACGGTGGCATTCAGAGACTCGTCGCCGTTTTTCCTTCTGATTTGCACCCGGTTGCAAAAACGTTGTTTTTACATAACACCTCTCTTCTCAACAGGATACCGTAATGAAAAAAACCAGACTGTTGTTGATGTTAGCCTGCTCGCTGTTTGTCATGACCGCTCAGGCCAAGAGCTATCAGGTCGGCGTGGCGCTGGCCAATTTCGATCTCAACTTCGTCTCCATCCTGCGCAGCCAAATGGCGCGTGAACTGGCTGCGCGGCAGCTGCAAGGCCAGTTCGTCGATGCCAAAGGCGATGTCGCCCTGCAGGTGCAGCAGGTAGACGATCTGATTAATCAGGGCGTGGACGCCATTATCCTCAACCCGGTCGATACGCAAGGCGTCCAGCCGATGATAGCGGCCGCCAAACGCGCCGCTATCCCCCTTATCTTCGTCAACCGCAAACCCGAAGTGCCGCTGAGCGGCGCGACGGCCTACGTCGGCTCCGATTCGGCGCTCAGCGGCCGCCTGCAGATGGAGGCCCTGGCGAAAAAAATGAATTACCGCGGCAACGTGGCGATCCTGATGGGCGCCCTCTCCAACGAAGAAACCCGCGAGCGCACCCGCGCGGTGGAAGCGGTGATCGCCAAACACAAAGAGCTGAAAGTGGTAGAGAAACAAACTGCGAAATGGCAACGCAATGAAGCGGTCGACGTGGTCTCCGGCTGGTTGCTGAACGGCGTACCGATCGATGCGATCGCCGCCAACAACGATGAGATGGCCATCGGCGCGATCATGGCGCTGAAGCAGGCCAAAAAGAACGGCGTACGGGTTGCCGGTATCGACGGCACGCCCGACGGCCTGCAATTTATCAAAAACGGCGACCTGGCGGTGACCATTTTCCAGGATGCCAAAGCCCAGGCGATCGGCGCGGTGCAAGTGACCCGAGCGATGTTGGATCACGCCAAAACCGAGTCTTACAACTGGGTGCCTTATGCCACCGTGACGCGAGAAAACTACCCGCAATTTGCGCAGATGAACCAGAAATAAACCGTTGCCACTCTCTTTTTCAACCCGCTTTGCACCCGAGTGCAAAGCCACAGTGTCAGGAGTCAGCATGTTAAATGGTGAAAGAAGCATCCCTCGCCCGCTGCGTTGGGCGATGATCGGCGGCGGCCGCCTCAGCCAGGTGGGCTACAAGCACCGTTCCGGCGCACTGCGCGACAATACCGCCTATCGGCTGGTTGCCGGCGCTTTTGATATCGACGCGGCGCGCGGGCGTGAGTTTGGCGTCAATCTCGGCGTGCCCGCCGAACGCTGCTATGACGACTATCAGCAGTTGCTGAAACAAGAGGCCAACCGCGAAGATGGCGTTGAGGTGGTGACCATCGCCACCCCTAACGGCACCCACTATGAAATCACGCGCGCCGCGCTGAATGCCGGCCTGCATGTCATCTGCGAAAAACCGCTGTTCTTCACTACGGCGGAGGCGAGAGAAATCAAGGCGCTGGCGGCGGAGAAAGGCCTGATCGTCGGCGTAACCTACGGCTTCTCCGGGCATCCGCTGCTGATGCAGATGCGCGCCATGATCGCGAACGGCGACATCGGCGAAATACGCATGGTCGAATTGCAGTACACCCATGGCTTCAACGCCAACGAAAGCGCGGACACGTTCGAGGCGCAAAAGTGGCGCGTCGATCCGAAAATCGCCGGCCCCTCCTTTGTGCTGGGCGACATTTCCACCCACACCTTCTACATCTCACAGCTGGTCATGCCCGACATGAAAATTGCCTCCCTGCTGTGCGACCGCCAGAGCTTTATCCCTTCCCGCGCCCCGCTGGAAGACAATGCCATGGTGCTGATGCACTACGAAAACGGCGCCGTCGGGCGCATGTGGGCCTCCGCCATCAACGCAGGCGCGATGGACAGCCAAAGCATTCGCGTGGTGGGCTCACGCGCCAGCCTGCAATGGAGCGATTCCACGCCCGGCGAATTGCGCTATGAGATCCAGGGGCGGCCCAACCAAACGCTGCACCATGGCATGCCCTATCTGGACGACAGCGCGCTGGCCGAAGAGCGGCTCGGCGCGTTGCATACCGAAGGGCTAGCCGAATCCTGGGCCAATATTTACCTCAAGTTCGCCATCGCCATCAGCGCCAGTCAGCGCGGCGATCGGCAGACGCTGGCCGCGCTGATCTATCCGGATATCGATGCCGGATTGGAAGGCGTGCGCTGGATTGAAAACTGCGTTCGTTCCGCCGACAACTGCGCCACCTGGGTTAATTACCAATAAGGAAAGCACCATGAAACTTTCGTTCTGTACCGACAGCCTGGGCCATTTACCCTTCGAGCCGATGCTGGATCGGCTGCTGGAGCTGGGGGTGCGCGGCGTGGAGATGACCACCGGCGGTTGGTCCCCGGCGCCCCATCTGGATACCAAGGAACTGCTGGCCAACCCCGCCAAACGTCGGCAGCTGCAGCAAGCGCTGGCCAGTCGTGGCATGGAGATCGCCGCGCTCAATGTCTCCGGCAATCCGCTCGATCCGGGCGAGCTGGGGCAGCGCCATCTGCGCCAAACCGACAATACGCTGGAGCTGGCCGGCCTGCTGGGGGTGAAGAAAATCGTCATGATGAGCGGCCTGCCGCCGGCCAGCCCGCATGACACCGTCCCCAACTGGATCACCTATACCGTCAGCTGGCCGCCTACGGTGAAAAACTGTCTGGACTATCAATGGAATGAGGTGGCGATCCCCTATTGGCAGGCGCTGGTCGCCCGAGCCAAAGCGTGCGGCGTCGAGCGCTTTGCGCTGGAAAACTTCAGCGCCATGCTGGTGTGGAACCCGGAAACGCTGTTCCGGCTGCGCGAAGCCGTTGGCCCGATGGTGGGCCTGAACCTCGATCCCAGCCACTTGATCTGGATGGGCGCGGATCCCATCGCGGTGGCCCGCGCCCTTGGCCCCGCCATTCACCATGTGCACGGCAAAGACGTGCGCCTTGAGCGCGGCGTCGTTGAGGTTAACGGGCTGCTGGAGACCAAACCGATCGACGACGTGGCCCGCCGCGCCTGGAACTATGTCGCCGTCGGCTGCGGCCGGGATCTGCAGTGGTGGAAGGCGTTTTTCTCGGTGGTGCGCATGATGGGCTACAACGACTGGGTGTCGCTGGAAATGGAAGACCTGACCATGTCGGTCGATGCCGGCATCGTTTCCTCCGTTCAGGCGCTGCAGCAGAGCATCAGCCAGTAAAGCCAGGCGCGGCGGCCACGGCCGCTGCGCCCCATTCACTCCGGTTCACTCGCCCCGGCCGGCGTTTGCCGCCGATACTGCGACGGCGACTGCGCCATCACCCGCTTGAAGGCGGTGCTGAACGCGCTTTCCGAGCCGTATCCCAACGAGTAGGCGATCGACGCGACGTTTTCTTTACCGGCCCGCAGGCGATCTGCCGCCTGCAGCATACGCCAACGCGAGAGGTATTCCATGGCGGTGCTGCCAACCAGCCCTTTGAAACGTTGAGCGAATACGGTGCGGGAAATGCCGGCGATGCGGGCCAGCTCTTCCAGCGTCCAGTTGCGCGCCGGCTCGGCATGCATGGCGGCGATCGCCAGGCTGATCTGGCGGTCGGTCAGCGCCAGAAACCAACCTTTCGGCAGCCCATGGGCCGTTTCGAGGAACTGGCGAAACACCTGCACCAGCATCAAGTGCGCCAGGTGGGTCGACATCAGCGCACCGCCGAGCTGCGGGTGACGCAACTCGTTCGTCCACTGTTCGAGCGTCCAGCGCAAAACGCCCGCCTGGCTCGAGGCTTTGGGGATGTTGATGATCGGCGGCAGCGCATCAAACAGCAGCGCCGCATGCTGGCCGGAAAAACCGAAACGCCCGCTGATCAAAAAGACCTCGCCACCGCCGTTATGCACGGCGATGCCGTCGCGCGTCGCCTCGGCCATGATTTGCTCCCCTCCCTGCGGCGGCAACGCCGGATCGGACGCGACCCTGAAGCGCCGCCGACTGTTCAGCAAAAAGCAGTCCCCTTCGCGGAAATGGATCGGCTGCGCCAGATCGTCGGTCATGCCCCAGCAGGCGCCGCGCATCACCGCCGTGAATTTGATGCCTTCATGAGGGGGAAACTCGAACGACCAGTCCCCGGCGGCGTCGAAACCGGCGTAAAACTGGTTTTGGGGTTGCAGCAGCGACAACACGTCTGACAGCGGGTCCATGATGAAATCCGTACTCTTGATAAACAAACAAGTACTTTAGCGCATGGATCGTCCGTCTCTCAAGGCTTATTCTTGACAACAAGTTTTATCGCGTCGTGCGGGCAAAGGCGACCTGAACCGCGCCGCTGCCCGAATCATCCATTGCTGTGCTGAAGGAATTCTGACTTTGAGCCGTTGTTCCAAATTGCGCCCGACAGCGGGCGGCTATGCTTCATCGCCACAATGGCGCGATCGGCGCTTTAACAATCAGCGGCCGCCGGCGCCGGGTGACCTGCCCGAGTCCACCCTGCGCGTGTGGTGGGACGTATTTTTCAACAAGCCCAAAGGCACGGTGCCGGCGACGCCGGTGCCGATTCAGCGCCTGTCGCGCGCCGAGCTTGAGGCGGCACCCGATCGTAGCCTGTACCGTCTGGGGCATTCCACGGTGTTGCTCAAGCTGCGCGGCCAATGGTGGCTGACCGATCCGGTGTTCTCCGAGCGGGCATCGCCGCTGCCGTTCGCCGGGCCAAAACGCTTTCACGCGCCGCCGATCGCGATCGAGGAGCTGCCACCGATCCGCGCCGTGATCCTCTCACACGATCATTACGACCATCTGGACCAGGCCGCCATTCGGGCGCTGGACGGCAAGGTGGGCCAGTTCGTCGCACCGCTCGGCGTGGGCGATCGCCTGGCGGCCTGGGGCGTGGCGCCGGACAAAATCCGCCAGTTCGACTGGTGGCAAGGCACGGAAATCGACGGCCTGCGGCTGACGGCTACCCCGGCCCAGCACTTTTCGGGCCGGAGCCTGACCGACGGCAACCGCACGCTGTGGTGTTCCTGGGTGATTGAAGACGATGAGCTGCGGGTGTTCTTCAGCGGCGACAGCGGCTATTTCACCGGTTTTGCCGAGATTGGCCGCCGTTTTGGCCCCTTTGACCTGACGCTGATGGAAACCGGCGCCTACGACAAACGCTGGCCCTATGTGCATATGCACCCTCAGCAAACCGTGCAGGCGCACCGGGATTTGCTCGGCCGCTGGCTGCTGCCGATCCATAACGGCACCTTCGATCTGGCGATGCACGCCTGGCAAGACCCGTTCGACCAGGTACTGCGCCATGCCGCTCCCTTTAGCGTGCAGGTCGCGACGCCGATGATCGGCGAACGTGTCGATATCGTTCGGCCGCACCCCGGCAGCCGTTGGTGGCGCTAAGCGCCGTTTTATTTATTCGCAGGAAACCTGAAATGAACAATGACCATAAAGTGTGGCTGATCACCGGCGCCTCGTCGGGCCTGGGCAAAGCCCTGGCGGAAGCGGCCATCGCCAACGGCGATCGGGTGGTGGTGACCGCCCGCCGTCTCGACCGCCTGCAGGCGCTGGCTAAGGGCCAGGAGGATCGCGTGCTGCCTTTGGCGGTGGACGTCACGGATGCCGCCGCGCGCGATAAGGCGGTCGCCGATACCCTGGCGCGGTTCGGCCGCATCGACGTGCTGGCCAACCTGGCCGGGCGCGGTGTAGCCGGCGCCTGCGAAGAGTTCAGCCTCGAACAGCTGCGCGAGCAGATGGAGCTGAATTTCTTTGCGGCGGCGGAGATGACCCGCGCCGTGCTGCCGCAGATGCGGCGCCAGGGCAGCGGCAACGTGATCACCGTAAGCAGCATCGCCGGTCTGGTGGCGATGAACGCCGCCGGCCCCTATTGCGCGGCGAAGTTTGCCCTCGAAGGCTGGACGGAGTCGCTGGCCATCGAGGCCAGGCCGCTGGGGATCCACGTGACCCTGGTCGAGCCCGGCGCCTTCCGCACCGAATTCGCCGGCGACGTGAACATGCGGCCGACGCAGCGCATCGAGGCCTACCGCCCGTCGATTGCACCGTTTGAAACCTACCTGGCGCAGTCCGCCGGCCGACAGATGGGCGATCCCGCCAAAGCGGCGCAGCGCATGCTGGAGTTGGTCACTCTCACGGCCCCGCCGGTGCGCCTGATGCTGGGGCGCGACGCTTACGCCATGTGGGACACCACCCTCGCCAAACGCCAGCAGGAGCTTAACGCCTGGCGCGAACGGGGCGAAGACACCGCTTTTGATGGCGCAGAACTCACTGAAATTCAACTGTAACTCCCCACGATAACGAGGAATCTCGATATGAACAAAACCTGGTTTATTACAGGCGCATCTTCCGGCTTCGGCCAGGCTTTGGCTGAAGCCGTGCTGGCCAAGGGCGACAACGTGGTGCTCACCGCCCGCCGCCTGGCGCCGCTGCAGGCGATCGCCGCCGGCCACGGCGAACGCGCGCTGGCTCTGCAGCTGGACGTGACCGATCCTGCGGCGCGCGCCGCCGCCCTGAAGAAGACCGTCGAAACCTTCGGCCGCCTCGACGTACTGGCCAACATCGCCGGCGCCGGTTCTTACGGGGCGCTGGAAGAGTTCACTTCCGAACAGATCCGCGCCCAGATGGAGCTGAACTTCTTCGCGGCCGCCGAGCTGTCGCGTGAAGTGCTGCCGCAGATGCGCGCTCAACGGTCCGGCCATATTCTCAATCTGACCAGCATCGCCGGCCTGGTGGCCTTCCCCGGCAGCGGTCTGTACAACGCCACCAAGTTCGCGTTGGAAGGGTTTACCGAAGCGCTGCACCACGAGGTCAAGCCGCTGGGGATCCACGTCACGCTGATCGAGCCGGGCGCCTTCCGTACCGGTTTCGCCAGCAGCGCCGCCATGAAGGCCGAACGCGAAATCGCTGCCTATGCGCCACTGGATGCCGGCATGGTGGAGTATTACCGCACGCAGAACGGCAAACAGATGGGCGATCCGGTCAAGGGCGCTCGCGTGATCGTCGATATGGTGGCCAGCGCCACCCCGCCGGTGCGTTTGATGCTCGGTAAGGACGCGTATCAGCTGTGGGACAGCGCGGTAGCCTCCCGCAGCCGCGATCTGGCGCCGTGGCGTGAACGCGGTGAAGATACGGCCTTCCCCGGCGCTGCGATGAACCCCGTTCAGGCGCTGTAATACCCACCTTTCAAACGGGCTACCTATGTAGCCCGTTTGTTTTATGTGACGTCGTCACGTATGTCTTACCTTTTGTTTCTCAGTCGAGTGTTCAAAACTAATTGCCAAAGCAACTGTTGCAATTTAACCTATATACACTGTTTGCCGAGGTATCCCATGTCATCGAAAGAAAAATCCCTCTATGCCCTCACCAACGCCCTGCAACCGGTTCGCCGGGTGTGGAAACAGGCTGCGACGCTGGCGATCGCCAAATCCGGCATCTCCATGTCGTTGGCTACCGTCGTGGTTCTGGTGCACCGCAATCCGCAGGGCATCAATCAGCGCGACCTGGCGGAAGAAGTCGGCGTCAATCCCGGTGCGATGGTGCGTCTGTTGGATCAGGCCGCCGCGTTAGGCTTCCTCGAGCGGCAGGAGTCGGCCGGCGATCGTCGGTTTAAAACCCTGCGCATTCTGCCCGCCGGCGCCGAATTGGCCAAAAAGGTCGAAACCGCGGCCGATAAGCTGCGAGTCGAGCTGATGCACGACGTGCCGTTGGAAGATATTGAAACCGCCACTCGCATTCTGCGCCTGTTTGAAGAGCGCGCAGGCCACTATCTGCAACAGGCCGGCAATGAGCCATGAACATCGGTAAACCGCAGCTGCTGTACGCCGCGAAACTGTTTATTTCCGCCATGCTGGCCTTCGCGCTGGCGGAAAGCATCGGCCTGCAAAATCCCTATTGGGCGATGGTGACCTGCTGCGTGCTGAGCAATCCGGTCAGCGGCGCCGTACGCGCCCGCGCCACCTACCGTTTTTGCGGCACGCTGTTCGCCGGCGTGCTGACGCTGGGCCTTTCGGCCTGGCTTAGCAACACGCCGGTGCTGTTGATCGTCGCCGCTGGGCTGTCATCGTCACTGATGCTGGGCCTCTCCTATCTCGATCGCACGCCACGCGCTTACTTTTTCCAGCTGGGCGCCATCACCATGATGCTGGTCGCCATCGCCTACATCAATCACCCGGACACGATGTTCACTATGGTCGTCACGCGGGTAACGGAGATCTGCCTGGGTATTTTGGCGGTGACGCTGGTAGACAGCGTGCTATTCCCATCGTCGCTGGCGCCGGTGTTGCGCACGCGGCTGAAAGGCTGGCTGGCTGACCTGGCGCGTTGGCAGGAGGACAGCCTCGACGGCAAGGGCAGTGACGCCCAGGCCGACGCGGACCGTATCCGTTTGCTGGGCGACATCGCCTCGTTCAATCAGATGATGACCACCCTTGGCTATGACAGTTCGGTCGATAAGCCCACCCGTCAGGCGGCGATTTCGATACAGCAACGCGTACTGCAAATCGTGCCGCTGCTCTCGGCCATCGGCAACAGCATCGCCGCACTGCCGGTCGGCCTGCGCCCCCGCCTGCAGCCGTGGCTGAATGAGGTCCGGCGGCAGGCCGTTGAACCCGCACCGCACGCTGCGCCCTCGGTAAGCTTGTTGCCGCCTGCGGCGTCGCTGTCGCCGTGGGAAACGCTGATCGTCGACGAGCTGGCTGAACAGGTTGAGCAGTGGTTAACGCTGTGGGCCGAGGTACAGCAGTTGAACGCATTCCTGGACGGCGAGCCGCTGCCCGCGGCGCTGCAGGCGCAGATGATGCGCAGCCGCGTCTTCTCGCCGCCGCCGGATATCGGCATGGCGGTGCGCATGTTCGCCGGAATTTTGACGACCTACGCCCTGCTGTGCGGTCTCTGGTATTTCACCGGCTGGGAACAGGGCGCCAATATGGTGCTGATGGGGATCGTGGCCATCGCCTTCTTCGGCGCCGGCGACAATCCCGGCGCCACCATCGCCACTTTTGGCCGCTTCGCCGCTATCGCTATGGCCCTCGGCGCCCTGCTCAGCTATGTGCTGCTGCCGCTGGCCGGGGATTACGGCAGTTTCCTGATCGTGATGGGGCTGTTTTTGCTGCCGCTCGGCGTGTGGGCGGCGAGCAACCCGTTGGCGACGTTGGCGATCGCCCTGTCGCTCAGCAACGTCAACTTTCAGGGGCACTATGCGCCTAACAATATGGGGCTGTATCTGGAAAGCACTACCGGCACGCTGATCGGCGTCTATTTCGCATTCCTGTGCGCCGCGCTGTTCCGCCGCTGGGGCACCGATCAGGTGGTGGCGCGGCTGATGCGGCAGGATGCGCAAGAGATGCTGCGCCTCAATCGCCACGTCACGGAGCGCGACTTACAGCGCTATCAGGCCCGCGCGTTGGATCGCATCACCGCGCTGGGTAGCCGCCTGGCCGCCGTTGGGCAAGCCGATCGCAGCCCACAGCTGTTGATGCGCTTAAAAACCGCTATCGACCTGATTCGTCTGCAGCAGGCCGGCGCTCTCAGCCCTGGCGCTTCGCCGAACGCCGGTCTGCCGGCGGCGTTCCGCCAACTTTCTCTGCACGCTGAGGCCCCCTCCGCGCTGCTGGGCCAGATCGACGTCGGTCTGCAACAGGCCTGGCGGCAGAACGATCGGCGCGCGCTGCGGCCGCTTACCCGGCTACGGCTGCTGCACTTCCCCACGGCTTTGCACTGGAATCCCTGACATGATCGGTGAAATCAACATTGACGGCGTGTTCATCTCGCCCTTGCTGCTGTGCCTGGTGTGCGCGTTTTTCTCGCGCATGGCGCTTTCCTGGACGCTCAGCGCGGTGGGCGTCTATCGCTGGGTCGCGCAGCGCCCGCTGTTCGACACCGCCCTGTTTCTTATTCTGGCCGGGCTGTTTTTCCACGGCCTGAAATGGCTTACCACCCCCTGAGGACCCCATGTTTCGTGAACGTACCCTTGTTCTGCTGCGCCCCGCGCTGACCCTGATTGCCGTTTTGATCGCGGCAGGCGTGCTGTGGCAGCTTTATCTCTATTACACCTATGCCCCGCAAACGCGCGACGGCAAGATCCGCGCCGACGTGGTGCCGCTGGCCACGGATGTTTCCGGCAAGGTGGACGCCGTGCACATTCACGACAACCAGGTGGTGCATAAAGGGCAGCTGCTGCTCAGCCTGGACAAAGTACGGCTGCGCAATGCGCTGGATCAGGCCGAGGCCGCCGTTGAACGCGCCAACGTCCAGTTGGCGTCATCCCAGCGCGAAAACCGGCGCTATCAGGCGCTGCAGTCGGCTATTTCACAGCAGGAACGCGACAATCGCCGCGATGCCCAATCGCTGGCAAAGGCCAATCTGGATCAGGCCCTGGCGGATCGGGCGCTGGCGCGCATCAACCTGCAGCGCGCCGATCTCTATGCGCCGGTGGATGGCGTGATCACCAACTTCTCCCTGCGCCCCGGCGCTTACGCGACCGCCGGTCAGCCGATCATGGCGTTGGTGGATTCCAACAGTTTCTACATCGCCGGATACTTCGAAGAGACCAAGCTGGGCCGCATCCAGAACGGTGACAAGGTGGTGATCCGCATCATGGGGGAACGGCAGCCGCTGTATGGCCACGTCGACGGGCTTTCCGCCGGCATCAACGACAGCGAGCGCACCACCGCCGCCGGCAATCTGCTCGCCAACGTCAACCCGACATTCAGCTGGATCCGTCTGGCGCAGCGCATCCCGGTGCGCATCGCGATCGACACCATTCCCCACGGCGTCGAGCTGATCGCCGGCCGCACGGCGACGGTTAGTTTGAGTGAAACTCATTAAGCCTGTCCCTCCGGCGTCAACCCGGCGATCAGCGCCTGCAGTAAAGCGCTGACCTTCGGCTGCGCCCGGCGGCTTTTCAGCCAGACCACGTTGATCGGCAGGCCGTCGGTCGCCAGATGCGGCAACACCTCGGCCAACGCCCCCTCCTCTAGCTGCCGTTTGACCAGCCAGGTCGGTAACTGAGCGATGCCGTGCCCCGCCAGCACCGCCGTCAGTTGCCCCTCAGCATCGCCAATGGCCACCCGCGGCGTCAGCGTTCTTCGCTCTACCGGCTGGGCACCGCTTCCCGAGAAATGCCAGGGCGTCTGCACGCCGTCGTTTTCCTGATACAGCACGCAGTGATGATGCGCCAATTCAGCAGCGGTGGTGGGTTCACCCTGGCGCTTCAGGTAGCCGGGCGCGGCGCAGAAGATATGCCGCTGCTTACCAAGGTAGTGATGCCCCAGCGTATTTGGCCACACATCCGAACCGCCGATACGCACCAGGATATCGATGCCTTCACTGACCGGATCGGCGAAGCGGTCCGAAAACGTGATATGCGGCACCAGCAACGGGTGATCCTCAATACATCGCAAGATCACCGGCAGCGCATGCAAACGGCCAAAGGAAGCGGGAAGATCGATGCGCACCCTGCCGCGCGGCTCGGCGCTTTCCGCCTGCATCGCCAGTTCGGCCTCTTCCAGCTCGGCCAACACGCCGGTACAGGTGCGATAAAATTGGGTGCCGGCGTCGGTCAGCGCCAGCCGCCGCGTGGTGCGCTGGAACAGCTTCGTCTGTAATCGGCTTTCCAGCCGGGCGATCCCTTTGCTGACGGCAGAAGCGGTCAGGTTCAGGCGTTCCGCCGCCAGCGTAAAGCTGCCCATATCGGCCACGCAAACAAACAGACCGATCCCTTTAAGACGTTCGGAAGAAAACATGCCCCTGCCTTATTGATGAATTTAGTTCCCGCAACTCGGTAATTTATAGCGCAAATCATGATTTTTATTCCGATAGACTTTCCCTCACAGCGTTAAAAACCGCAAGAGGTAAGTTATGAAGAACAAGAAGCCCCGGATCCTGATCACCGGCGCCACCGGCCAGATAGGCGGTGCGACCCTGCGTCTTTTACAATCCCAGGCAGAGATCGAGCCGGTTGCCGCCGTGCGCTCTCCCGCCAAGGCGGCGCCCTTCGAAAAACTGGGTATCCGCACCGTCCAGCTCGATTTTGATCGGGAAGAGACGCTGGCACCGGCGCTGGCCGGCATCGAGCGCGTATTTCTGGCCACTGGCTACACGGTGGACATGCTGCGGCAAAGCAAGGTGTTTCTCGATCGCGCGCGCCAGGCCGGCGTACGGCATGTCGTGCACCTCGGCGCCTGCGGCCGTGACGACACCAGCGTCGCGCACTGGGCCTGGCACCAGCTCATCGAGCGTTACATCGAGTGGTCGGGATTTTCTTTCACCCACCTGCGGCCGGAGTGCTTTATGCAGAACCTGCTCAACTACGACGGCGTACCGGCGGTGAAAAACGGCGTGATCCGGCAATATACCGGCGATGCGCCGTTCAGCTGGGTGGACGGCGACGATGTAGCGCAGGCGGCGGCGCTGGCGCTGCTGCACCCCGAGCGGCACGGCGGCCAAACCTACCGCATGGGCTATGACGTTAAATCCTACGGCGAGATCGCTGCCATGATGACGGAAGAGCTGGGGCAGACGTTCCGCTATGAAGCGCAAGATCCGCAGGTTTTTCTGGATGAGATGCGCGCGACGGGCGCCGAAATGGCCTACATGAGCTGCGTCTACGACAATTTTCGCCGCATAGCGGCTCGCGATATCCCAGGCGTCGATGAGGTTTTCGATAATTTCCCGCAGATCGCGGGGAGAGAGCCGATGCGGCTAAGGGCGTTTATCCGCAAGCACCGTGACAAGCTGGCCTACTGAGCCTCGCAAGGTTCGCCGGCCAAAACCGGCGAGCCTTCCTTTTCCCTCCCGCCACGCCGTTACAGCATCCACTCGATCGGCAGCCAGCCGGCCACGGTGAGAATAATGCGTTTTACCCAGCCGGCGCCGGGCTCTTGCTGATGCACCTCGGTGTGGCCGTCTTCGAAGGCTTCTTTCCACACCATTTTGCCCTCGGGCGTCAGCACCGGGCGGTAGGCGGCGTACTCGAGCGGGCCATCAAACAGTTGGCGGGTGTCGGCCGCCAGCGTCGGGCTGTCGATCAAGAAGCCCATTTCGCAGTTCAGGTGCGCCGAGCGCGGATCGAAATTGAACGAACCGATAAACACCCGCTTATCATCGATGGCGAAGGTTTTCGCGTGCAGCGCCGCGCCGGACAGCCCCAGCGGCTTGAGTTCCTTGCGCCCGGTCGGTTGACCGGCGCGCAGCTTCAGCTCGAACAGTTCGACGCCCGCCTGCAGCAGCTCACGCCGGTATTTGGCGTAGCCGGCATGCACCACCAGCACGTCGGTGGTGTTCATCGCGTTGGTCAGCACGCGTATGGACTTCCCCTGTTTGGCAAGCGATTCAAAGAAGCTCGCCCCTTCCCGCCCCGGCACGAAATAGGCGGAAACCAGATCCAGCTGCCGGCCGACGCCGCCGATGATCTTGCCGAGCTGCGTCACCATCAACCGATCGCGCGACGCCTTGCCCAGCCCTTTCGCCGGATCGTCGGCCACCAGCTCTACCTGGGTGAATTCCGGCTGGACGGCGCCATCGCGAAAGCGCACCGCGCTGGTTTCCAGCTGCACCGCCAATTTGCGGGCCCGCTCGCTGCTTTCGGTCGCGGTGGCCTGCGTCAGGAAGGCAGAAAGATTACCTTTGCCACGGATAATCTGCTCAACGCCGAACACCGACGCGCTGTTCCAGTAGCGATCGAACACCTCGGCCGTTTCTGCCACTACGCTGCCGACGCTCAGCACGTCGAGATCGAGGAAATAGTTTTCGTCGCCGACCTGGAAATACTCGTCGCCAATGTTGCGGCCGCCGATGATCGCCACGGCGCCGTCGACGATGTAAGACTTGTTATGCATGCGCCGATTCATGCGCATAAAGTCAAAGGCGTAGCCGGCCAGCTTCGGCGTGCGCACGGTTGATGGGTTGAACAGGCGGATCTCGACGTTTTCCTGGGCGTTCAGCGCCGCCAGGGTCTCGTCCATGGCGACGCCGTTATCGTCCAGCAGCAGCCGCACGCGCACGCCGCGTTGGGCGGCGTCATACAGGGTTTTCAGCAGGATCTGCCCGGAGGTGTCGTTATGCCAGATGTAGTACTGGGCGTCGATCGACCTTTCCGCCATCCGCGCCAACGCCAGGCGGCTGGCGAACGCATCGTGCCCGCTGGCCAGCGGCACCACGCCGCTCAGGCCTGGATGCGCCGCCATCAGTTCGGCGGCCCTCGCCGGTAACTGGGCGGCAGGATCCGCCGGCAACGCCGCCTGCGGCAGACGCTGGGAAATATCCGGCAAACGAAAGAGGACTCTTGCCGCAATAATGGCGATCGTCACGGCGAGAATCAGATACACGACAATTTTTATCACGGGAAGCGGCCTCGGAGGTTGACTGCTTTGCTTTATACGTCATTAGGTTGCTTCAATCTATAGGAGAAGCGCGCTATGCCATAAGGCTATAGCGTAAAGCGCGAAGGCGAAACGCCAAACAATTTTTTGAACGCCACCGAATAGGCGCTGTGACTCTCGTAACCGCTTTCGAAGGCGGCGTGGATGATCGAGTTGCCGGCCAGCAGCAGCGGAATGGACGACAGCAGCCGCAGACGTTGTTTCCACTGGCCGAAGGTGATGCCGGTTTGTTGACTGAAATGGCGTTGAAAGGTCTTTACGCTGATCGACAGTGAATCGGCCCAGGCCTCAATACCGCGTTCGTCGGCCGGCGTGATGACCAACTGCCGGCAAATTTCGGCCATTCTCGCCTCTGCCGGCCAAGGCAGATGCAGCGCCAGCTGCGGCTGCAGGCTCAGTTCCTCCAGGAACAACGCTCTCAGCAGCGCATTGCGTTTGGTCTCCGGCCCTTCAGGCGCCAGCGTCGCCAACTGGGCGATCAGTTCTCGCAACAGCGGTGAAACCTGTAATACGCCGTCGCGCAGCGGCAAACGCGCGGCGGTGATTTCATCGACCAAAATCCCGTAAACGCAGATGTTGCTCTGCATGACGATCTGATGTTCTACCCCCGGCCGCAACCAAACCGCGGTGGTGGGCGGCACGATCCAGCGCCCGCTGCTCGCCTCGACCGCCATAACGCCCTGTTGCGAATAGAGCAAATGACAGCGTTTATGCGAGTGGTAAGGAATGACGAAGCCCGCCGGATAGTGTTTCACCAGCCCCGTCACCTCGAACGAGGAATTTTCGTGGCTGCTGAGGTCGATGCGTTTCGTTTCGGCGTTGTCGACTTCGAATCCCATGATCGTTTGTCCCTTTTGATAACGCGAATGTCTTTTATTTGATAGAGGGACCGCATGATCCTCCATATAGTGACGTTCTCGCAAGCCACACCAGGGGCCTTATGCGAAGAAACTCACTATTTACACCAAAATTTCATCGTTCTGCGTAAAACGGAGGCGATGACGTTGCGCATGCGCTGCGCGATGGCGGCTCGTTGCGGGGGCGACGCGGCCGAAAGTGATGGAGAGGGAAAGCGCGGTGGCATAAATCAGGAGGTGTATGCATCAATCAGCAGGTAGCTCGGCCTGGGGGGCGGCTTACTGCTGAAGGGATAGGGAGAGCGCCTAGGCTCTCCTCCATCCAACGTGGTTATCTCATCAACGGGCCAACTCGGCGCCGTCCAGCTCGGAAATCGCCAGACAAATCACTTCCGTGATGGCCTGTACCGTATAAGCGGTATTGGCAGGAATGATCAACATCTCATGGGGTTGCAACGTCTGATCGTCAACCTTCAGTTCACCGCTCAGCACCATCAGTTTCACCCAGCCCGGGTGAAAACGCGCCGGTTGCCGGCTGCCCGCATCCAGCTTCAGCAACGCCGTATGGCCAGGCGTCTCCCGTTTCAAAATGTGAAAGTGTACCCCATCGTAAGGCATGTTTTCGTAATGCAGTGACGCCAGTGTTCTCTTATGCATGGTAAGTGTCCTCGTGACCGGTGAGTAGCTGCTCCGCCTTCGGTCGCCGTAAAAACGATTGGCGGCTGTCCCTACCGAAAGCACAGGCTCGCAGCCTCTTGGCGAACGGATTAACTGTCGTACTTGCAGCGGCTCGATCGACCGCCGTTTCATGCCTAACCTGCCTCAGGCATGCTACTAAATATATAAGAGCCTCGCCGACGGCGCAAAAAACCGCTGCAACGTTGAGCGCATTACGGTGTTAATCCGTAGTCGGAAAGATTATCCAGCAGCTTGAACAGCGAGACGAACAGCGCCGTCTGCCGGGGATCGCGCCAGCCATCGGCAAAGTCCGCCATCAGCCACAGCACTTCGTCGAGAAACAGATGTTCCACTGCCTGATGCCAGCCCTGTAGTTCATCGGCCGTCAGCGTGACAGACTCGCCGTAACCCGCCAAGAACAGTCGCCATTCCCACACGCTGAAGACACGGCCGGGGGCTGAAGCCAGGGTATTGTGGAACAGCAGCAGCGCCAACGCCAGGTCAAATACCCGCGGTAAAAACAGCGCGTTATCGGGATCGATCAGCACCGGCCTATCCGGCGCGACATACACCAAGTTATCGGCTTTAAAGTCATAGGGCGTCGCCACACAAGGAAGAGCCTGTTCTTTCAGCGCCATCTGCCGTTCGGCAATCTGCAGCATGCGTGCTTTGAACGCCGTGATATCGAGAGTAATCCCCTGCTCAGCCGCATGGTCGGCGATCACATCCAGATCCGCCAAGATGTCTTCTTCAGTCAGCGCGTACTCGTCATAGGTCGTCAGCCCGGCGTTATGGTTTGTCGGAGACAGCGCGTGTATTCGACCAAGCAGCCTGCCGGCCGCCACGATCTGTTCATCGCGGCCTGCATATTTCTCTCCCGAGATAAAGGGATAAACCACCCACATGCTTCCCTTCATCTCTTGCGGACACGCCGTCGGCACTACGATATCTACGCCCTGATAACGCAACTCGGCGAGATACGCCGCCAGCGCATGGGCTTCATCCGTCGTCGGACGGGTACGTTTCAGCACATGTTCCCCTATCTTATAAACCGGCGCATAGGGATAAAGACTGAGCGGCGGCTGTGTGGCATCCAACCCAAACTGAGCGGCAATCGCGGTGATATCCATCTTTTCACATTCCATTATCAATAAATCGCGCTGAGCGGTAACCTGATGTTTTCTCATTCATTAATGATGCCCGTGCCTCATTTCAAATGTTGTCGCCAAAGCAACCCTGCCGCCAGGCAGGCTACCCCGCCGCCGCAGGCCAACACGGCATAAGACGTGCCCCAGCTCTGGGTGGTATCCATCACGACGCCAAAGGATAACGGGGCGAACGAACCGATGCCGAACCCCAGCAACGATCGCCAGCCCATCACGCTACCGAGCTGTTGCGGCGGCACGTTGTCCGCCATCGCCGCCGACAGCACGCCGGAGTCGCCGAGAATAAAGAAACTGCCGATGCTGACGAACAGCAGCGTCCAGCCTGGCCCCCAGTTCGCCGCCCCCCCCATCAGCAGCGATCCCAACGCGCCCGCGGCGCCCATAAACATCAACACCGATGCACGATTGAAATAGTCGGAAACGGTGCCGACAATCAGCGTGGCGATCATGCCTGCCAGGTGGATCACCGCCGCGACGATCAATCCTGCGCTGAGCGGATCCAGAGAGAAAACGCTCAACGCCTCGCTGACCAGGCTGGGTGCCCAGGCCCAGTTACCGAGCAGTTCCCAGCTGTGAGCGATATATCCGATCAGCAACAGTAGGGTCGCATAGGTGATAGCATAGCTTTCTCGTTTCGTCTTCCTTCCCAGCGTGCGCGGTTGCGGTTCCTGATAACCGACCAGGGCCAACGAACCCGCCAGCGCCCCCAGTAACGCACCGGCGGCGCACAGGGAAAACGCCACGCCGGCGCCCCAGCGCATGGCGCTCCAACCGGCGATGAAAACCGACAGAAAATACCCCAACGAACTGGCCGCCAGGATCATGCCGATGGCGTAACCGCGTCGGGCCGGGCCGTTCATCCCCATCGCTAACAGCAGCGCCGGCGTATAGGCGCCGCCCTGCGTCAGGCCGACGAAGGCTATCAACACCAGCGCTCCGATATACGAATGGGCAAACACGGCGAACAGCATCAGCGCACCGGCGCCCAGCCAGGAAAACAGCAGATACACGCGACGCGCGCCCAGCGAATCACACCACCAGGAAGCCACCAGCAACGCCAGGGCGTTGGTCAGGCTGAACACCGTCTGCACCGTACCGGCGGAGGCGGCGTCGAGCTGCCACTCGCTTCTGATGGTCGGCAGCGCGCCGGCAAACATCATGGTGCCCAGGCAGAGGCCAGCCCGGCTCACGCAAAGCAAAAAGAAAGCTCGCATTTCAGCGCCGCCTCCCTGCCAACCGCAGGGTGCGGATAACGCCATTAACACACATGACCGATAGCCAAAAGATCCGCATCATAAACTCAGCAATCAGAAGGAAATGCCTCATCATAGTGAGCAAAATCAACGGCTGACAAACGATCTTTCCTCCCTCATTTGGTTGAGCTAGACTCAACCTATGAAAAAAATCCACTCCCTGCCGCACCTGTCCGCTTTCGAAGCCGCCGCCCGTCTCGGCAGCTTCAGCATCGCTGCGGATGAGCTGTTTCTCACCACCGGCGCGGTCAGCCGCCATATTCGCAGTCTCGAAGCGCAGCTGGGGGTCACGCTGTTTTATCGCGGACACAAATCCGTGCGGCTGACGCAGGCCGGCGAGAATTTTTCCCGCACCGCATCTCGGGTGATAAGCGAACTGTATGCCGCGGAAAGCGCGCTGAAAGCGAGCGCCGGTCGGCAACGGCTGGTGGTGCACAGCCTGCCGACGTTCACCATGCACTGGCTGATGCCGAAACTGGCGGCGTTCAACGAGATTCATCCGGAGGTCGCGGTTGATATCACCACCGCCACTGGGGCCGTCGATCGCAATATGCCGTTTGATCTGGCGATCAGGCGCGATCCCGCGCACTTCTCAGGGCTGAAGGCGATCCCTTTTTTGCAGGAAGACAGCCTGCTGGTCTGCAGCCAGAGCTATTTGCACACCATGCCGATCGGTGCGCCAGACAATCTGGCCGGGCATACAGCCATTCGCATCCGCGCCCGGGAGGATTTGTGGCGCAGCTGGTTGAATACCTATCCGACGGCGCTGACGCTCGACCATACCTTCGCCGCCATTCAGGCGGCCGAAGACGGCCTGGGACTGGCCGTCGTGCCTTACCTGTTCTGCGCCAAACATCTGTCGTCCGGTCGGCTGGTGTCGCCCTTCCCGGCTTTGACGATTCGAACCGGCGTTTATTCCCTGCTGCTGCGCGATCGGGACGATGAGGTCGTGAGAAAGTTCGCCGCCTGGCTGCATACGTTCCAGGCCTAAGCGCCTATTGGATCCCGCCGCAAAAGCGCACCGCGCTAACGGTATTCTCAGCCGTGAAGCACCAGGCCTTTTATCGCCTTATCCACCGCTTTTTTCGGTCCGCGCAGCGCCAGGCCGACCAAATCCAGGTTGTCCGCGTCTTCGGCGAGAAAAACCTGCCGGTTGGCTGCATCGTGCCCGGTCGAGAACATGGCGTGCACATAGGGGATCAGCGTCAATTCCCGTTCCAGCCCTTTGCGATGCGCATTTTGCAGGCCCGGCAGATCCGCGGCGAAAATCAGCATCGGCTGCCCGGAAATGCCGCCGTAGCGTCTGCCTTGCGCATCCACGTAACATTCGCCGATGATCTCCGGGGCGGCGGCGGCGATGCCCGTCGCCAGAAAGGCCACCACGTTCAGCCGCTGCCAGGTTTGCAGATCGTCGCGCACGATAAACGCTATCTTGGTATCAAACATGTTTCGCTCTACTCCGTTGTGCTCTTAAAAGCGCATCATCGGCGATGAGCGAGTCAGCGGTATAGAACGTTTGTGCACTGCCGTTGATAGGCCGCCGGCGATAAACGGTAGGCGCGCCGGAACCAGCGGCCCAAATGACTTTGGTCGGCAAAGCCTACCCGCATGGCGACCTGCGCCGGCTCTTCCCCCTGCGCCAGTAACAGTCGCGCGGCACGCAGCCTCAGCCGGATCAGGTAAGCATGCGGCGACTGGCCGAAAGCGCGGGTGAATTGGCGAGTCAGACGGAAACGATCCAGGCCGCACTGAAGCGCAAGTTCCTCCAGACTGGGATTATCCGCCATGTGCTCGTGCAAGTAGTCCCGTAAACGATTCATCTCAATCAAAGCGTCATCGCGTTGGGACGTTGGCCTGACGCGTATATGCCGCGCCAAAAGCGTCAGCAGTTGGTCCAGGCTTTGATCGCGCGCCAGCCGGCCTTCCCTCTGATGCAACGCAAAAAAAGCCTGTTGTATCGCGGTCGCCAGCATCGGATCGTCGGTCAACGTGCTGTGGAAGGCGCCTTCCAGCACTGAAGCGTCCCCCAATCCGCGGCGGTGCATAGCGGCGGATACCCAATGCTGGGGTAAATAGAGCATTGCATAGGTAAATCCCTCGGCCTGCGGCGCATGGCCATCATGCACCGCACCCGGTTCGATCAGCATGGCGCGTCCCGGCCGGCTGGTATGCAATGAGCGGTGGCAGTTGAAACGCTGTAAACCCTGCTGCGTGACACCCACCAGCATTTCATCATGATCGTGAGGATCGTAGGCATGCCCCTGAAAGTGGGCATTGACGCTCTCAATACCGGTTTCCTCATCGCGTCGCAGTTCAAGCCAATCTTTATGTTGATGATTTGACGCCATGCAATAAATCCGGAGTTCTGCTCACAGGAAAAGAAAAACAGCTTACCCTGAGACCGCCACCGTTGCACGCTCACAGCTCGCAGATGGCATAAGTGCCCTTTCCGGCCGATTTCGCCTGATACATCGCGCCGTCGGCACGGGTCAACAGCATCTCCTCCGTCACATCGCCGCGTGGAGAAATGGCCGCGCCGATGCTGGCGGAAAGCCGTACTTTCTGCGGCCCGATCTGCGTAATTTTGGCCAGTTGCGCCAACACGTTTTCGCAAAATTCGCTGACCTCGCGCCGCGGATCCGTCAACGGCCACAGGATCACCGTGAACTCGTCACCGGCCAGGCGCGAGACGCTGTGGTGCTCGCCTGCGCAGGCGCTGAGCAATGTGGCGAATGTCTTCAGGATCGCGTCGCCGAAGTCATGACCATAGCTGTCGTTAAGGGTTTTGAACCCGTCGAGATCGATAAACAACAGCGCCATCTGCCGCTGATGGCAACAGGCCTGCAGCGTGCCCGACAACCGGCGCAGAAACGCGCGTCGATTGGTCAATCCAGTCAGCATGTCATGGGTTGCGTCATATTCCAGCCGCTGCTGCAGCCGCTTCAACTCGGTAATGTCCATGGACAGAATGTAAAACCCCTGCGTTTCGCACGGCACCAGCGTGGTGTGGATCATCAGCAGTCCCTTTTGGGTCTGGAGCTCATTTTCAAAGCTCACCATTTCCCCCGCCAAGGCCCTGTCTATCATCGGTTTCGCTATCTGATAAACGTTCTCCCCCATAAAATCGCGCACCGTCATTCCTCTGAGGCGGCTTTCTTCCAGGCCAAACCAGGTTTTGTAGGCGCTGTTGGCGAACAGGTAGCGTTCATTGCCGTCGATCTGGCTGATCAACGCCGGCATATTGTCAGTAATGGCGCGCAGGCGTTCCTTCTCCGCGCTGAGCTGATATTCGGCGAGCACCCGGGTTTCAATCTCTTCGTTGAGTTTCTTGACGACCACGTTCAGCTCCCGCGTGCGGATTTCGACGCGTTGTTCCAGCTCGTGTTGCAGAGCGAACAGATCGGCCTCCGCCGCCTTGCGCTCGCTGATATCGACGATAACCGAGATGAAATGATCCGGTTTACCGTTAGGCAGCCGATTTAACGCCACCGTCAGCTGCACCCAGACGATCGAGCCGTCGGCGCGGAAATAACGTTTCTCCAGCGAGTAAGTGCTGATCTCGTTTCTCAGCAGCTGCTGCAGTTTTTCCAGATCGGTGTTGAGATCGAGCGGATAGGTAATGTCCTGAAAGGTGCGATCCATCAGCTCGCGCTCGGAATAGCGCAACATTTCGCAGATGCGCGGATTGACCCGCAGCCAATACCCCTGCAGCGACACCAGCGCCATCCCTACCGCCGCCTGGGCGAAAGTCTGTTCGAACAGGGCTTCCGAGCGTTGCAGATTGGACTTCAGGTTTTCGGTATAGACGTGGCGTTCAATGCTCTGCAAATACTCCTCCACCACGGCGGCGAAGTCGTGCAGGTCGGCCAGTTGTTCCGGGGAAAACGGCTGCGGCTGGCTGTCGATAATGCACAGGGTGCCGAGCGGCAACCCGTCGAGCGACAGCAGCGGTTGCCCAACGTAGAAACCGATCCGCGGTCCGCCAATCACCAGCGGATTATCAAAAAAGCGCGGATCGTTGGCGGTATCGGGCACCACCAGCGCTTCGCGTTGCAAGATAGCATGGCCGCAAAACGAGATATTGCGCGGCGTTTCCCGGGCATCCAGACCGTAACGCGATAAAAACCATTGACGATCCCGGTCGATCAATGACACCAACGCGATGGTCACGCCGAAGTATTTCGCCGCCAGCCGCGTGATGCGATCCAGTTTCTCCACCGAGTTTGAATCCAGCACGTTCAGCGAATTCAATACCGACAGGCGTTCAGCTTCGTTTTCGGGGAAGCAGGGTTCGAGCATGTTGTCTCCCAATGTGTCACCGACGGACCCGGCATAGCCGGCGTGAGTCCGTTCAGCGTTTTCGTCGGTTAGCGGCAAATATCCTTGTCCATCATAGACTCACTCAGTATCAATCCGATTGCGCATTCTCGCCAGCTTTGCCGGGCGTTGCGTTTGCCACCGCGCTGCGCTACAGTCGCTCACAAGGTGATGGTGTTCCACCTTTCCCAACCGCCGCGTTCGCTCGAACCGGATGATGACGCCTGATATACAACTTCGCTTTATTTTTTAGGCAGGTATGTCAGGAGTCGCTATGAATGAAATCTCACGTTTTACCCCTTTTCCGCCCCAGCCTGATCTCACCGTGCGGGAAATGCCGCTGTACGTTTTCGGCCATAAAAATCCCGACAGCGACAGCATCTGCAGCACGCTGGTGGTCGCGGACTGGCTCAATCACCTCGGCAAACCGGCCGTCGCTTTCCGCCTTGGCGAACTGACGCCGGAAACCCGCTACATACTGGCCGCCGCCGGCGTACAAGCGCCTCCGCTGCTGAAAGGCGATCTCCGTGACCGTAAAGTCTGGCTGGTCGATTTTACCGACGTCGAACAAGGGCCGGCCTCATTGCCCGACAGCGATGTGGTCGGCGTTATCGACCATCACCGGCTGGGCACGTTAATCACCCGCAACCCGCCCGATGTCTGGGTTCGCGCCGTCGGCTGTTGCGCCACCGTGATCCTGCAGATCCTGGCGGCGGAAAGGCCGATGCCGCTTTCTTCCGCCCAGGCCACGCTGCTGCTGGGCGCGATTTTGAGCGATACCGTTGCGCTGAGCGCGCCGACCACCACCGAACTGGATCGGCTGGCGGTCTCGCGGTTGCGCGCAATTTCTCACGTTGACTATGACGCCTTCACCGCCGGGCTGCTGGCCGCCAAAACCGATCTTTCGGGGCAATCCGCCGCGCAGTTGCTGCAGCGCGATGCCAAGAATTATCGCATCCATAGCGTCTCGCTGCTGCTGTCGCAGATAGAAGTGCGGGCCATGAGCGACATCGATCCGCTGTTGCCCGCGCTGCAACAGGCGCTTGAACACGCGAAGCAGGAAGCCGGGCTGGCGATGGCCGCGCTATTGGTCACCGATATCACCTGCCGTCGCTCCACCCTGTATTTCTCGCCGAACCGGGTGCTCGACATTCGTCAGGTGTCGCTGCCCGGCATGACGAGCCGGAAAAAAGAGGTTTTACCGTGGTTAACCCGCCAGATCGCTAACGCAGGGAGATAAGTCATGCCGCTCTACCAACATGCTTTACTGCTGGTGCAGGATGAACGCGACGGCCGGCTGCTGTTGCGTCATGCCGAACGCCTCAATCAGCAGATGAATACGCGCATTACCGTGGCGCACATCAGCGCCGACTATGCCGAGCTGGACTACCTCAGCGATTCGCTGACCAAAGATCGCCAGTCCAGCGAGGTGATCGCCGCCAAAGCCATGCTCAGCCGTCTGGTGGAAGACTGCTCAATCCCCCTGGAGGTGCGCGCAATTATCAGCATCCATCGCTTCAAAGACGTCGAAGCCCTGATTGCCCGCGAAGGGGTCGATCTGTTGCTGCTCGGCCATCAGAACCGTCCGTTCGGCGTCTTTGCCTCCTTCGGCTTCGAGTTCATTAACCATTTGTCGATCGACGTGCTGATAAAGCACGTGCCCACTCCCTAGAATGAGGTGATCATCCATGAGCTATGAGATTGAAAACGTAACCGCCAGAGAAATCCTGGATTCGCGCGGCAACCCGACCGTCGAAGTTGAAATGACTGCGGCGGGCGTCGTGGCACGGGCTTCGGTTCCCTCCGGCGCCAGCACCGGTTCACGCGAGGCGGTGGAGCACCGCGACGGCGATCCGCACCGTTTCGGCGGCAGAGGCGTACTGGAGGCGGTGCACAGCGTCAAAACGGCGATCAATGAGGCGCTGCGCGGGGTGGATGTGCGCCAACAAGAGGAGATTGACCGCCGGCTGATCGCGCTGGACGGCAGCGAGAACAAGAGCCGATTGGGGGCCAACGCCCTGCTCGGCGTTTCTCTGGCCGCCGCCCGCCTCGCGGCGCAATTGTCGCAACTGCCGCTGTATCGTTATCTGGGCGGCATCGGCGCCAACCTGCTGCCGGTGCCCTGCATGAATATCATCAACGGCGGCGTGCACGCCCGTTGGCAAGGGGCGGACTTTCAGGAGTTTATGATAGCCCCGCAGGGCGCGCCATCGCTGCGCGAGGCCGTGCGCTGGGGCAGTGAAGTCTATCAGGCGCTGCGCCAAATCCTGTTGGAACAAGGCCTGTCGGTCGGCGTCGGCGACGAAGGCGGTTTCGCGCCGGCGGTTGCCTCGAACCGGCAACCGCTGGAGCTGATCGTGCAGGCGATAGAGAAAGCCGGTTATCAACCGGGAGACGATATCGCCATTTGCATGGACCCGGCCTCAAGTGAATTCTATGCCAACGGCAAATACCGCCTGCGCAGCGAAAACGCTGAACTGGATGCCGAACAGATGACGGCCTATTACCAGCGGCTGGTGCAGGATTTTCCCATCGTGCTGATTGAAGACGGTTTGGCCGAGGACGATTGGGCCGGCTGGCGCATTCTCAGCGACACCCTGGGCGATCAGGTGGAACTGGTTGGCGACGATCTGTTCGTCACCAACGTGAAATACATCCAGCGCGGGATTGATGAACGGTTGGCCAATGCGGCGCTGATCAAATTGAACCAGATCGGCACGCTGAGCGAAACTTTCGCCGCCGTGCAGCTTTGCCAGGCAAACGGCTGGGGCGCCTTTATCTCGCACCGCAGCGGCGAAACCGTCGACAGCTTTATCGCCGATATGACGGTTGCGATGCGAGCCGGCCATTTGAAAACCGGCGCGCCGTGCCGCGGCGAGCGCATCGAAAAATACAATCAGCTGATGCGCATTGAGGAGCAATTGGGCACCGCGGCGGTATATGCCGGGCGCGCCGCCTTTAAACGCCGTTAATCTTTGCAGGCCGGCCACGCACCGGCCTGTTTTTCATTTTTTGCGCGGCATAATCCCGCCACGCCGGATTCCAACAGAATACGCCGCGTCGCCATCAACGTCTCACGCTGCTCGTTCAGCGTCGCCATCATCCGCTCGATCTCCGCCAGCCGGCTGTCGACGCCCTGTATCAACCCATCCTCATAAGCGCTGCCCTGCAGCGCCAATACCCCGCGGATCGCCTGCAGCGAAAACCCCAGATTCTGGCCGATTTGGATCAGGTGCAGCCGCTCCAGCGCGCTTTCGCTATACACCCGATAACCGTTGACGCCGCGCACCGCTTTGGGCAGCAGACCCTGCTGTTCGTAGTAACGTATCGCCGAGGCGGCCATGCCGGCGCGCTCCGCCAACTCTCCGATTTTCATGCCCTATTGACCTTAAAGTTAACTTTAAACCTAGTATAGCGCCATTCACCCTGCGACAGGAACGTACCCGATGTTTACCCCGCTGATTCTGCCCAACGGCAGCCGCTTACCCAACCGTCTGGCCAAGGCCGCGTTGGAAGAAAATCTGGCCGATGAAGGCCAACTGCCCGGCCCCGCGCTATGGCGTCTGTATCGCCACTGGGGTATCGGCGGCGCCGGCCTCATCATCACCGGCAACGTGATGATCGACGGCCGCGCCATGACCGGCCCCGGCGGCGTGGTGCTGGAACAGGATACGCCGCTCGCCCCGTTTGAAACCTGGGCCAAGGCCGCGCGCCAGGAAGGCGCGCAGGTATGGATGCAGCTCAGCCACCCGGGCCGTCAGGTGATGGCCAACATGGGCGGCAACGCCTGGGCGCCCTCCGCCATCCCAATGGCGATGGGGAAGTACAGCAAGCAGTTTGCCCCGCCGCAGGCCATGAGCGAAGCGCAGATTGCCGAGGTGATCGCCCGCTTCGCCGCCAGCGCGCACGCCGCCGAACAGGCCGGGTTTACCGGCGTGCAGATCCATGCGGCGCACGGCTACCTCATCTCCCAGTTCTTGTCGCCGTTGTCCAACCAGCGCAGCGATCGTTGGGGGGGCGAGCTGGCGAATCGCGCCCGCCTGCTGCTGGAGGTGGTGAGCGCGGTGCGCCAGCGTGTCTCGCCAGGCTTTTGCGTGGCGGTCAAACTGAACTCCGCCGATTTTCAGCGCGGCGGCTTTTCGCCGGACGAGGCCCGACAGGTATTGTTGATGCTCAACAAACTGCCGGTCGATCTGGTGGAGCTATCGGGCGGGAGTTATGAAAGCCCGGCGATGCAGGGCGAAGCGGCGGACGACAGCACCCTGGCGCGCGAAGCCTATTTTCTGACCTTCGCCCGCGATCTCGCCGCAGTAGCCCGCATGCCGGTGATGACCACCGGCGGCATCGCCCGCCCGTCGGTGGCGCAACAGGTGCTGAACAGCGGCGTCGCGGTAGTCGGCATCGCCACCGCCATGGCGGAAATTCCCGATCTGCCGCACCGCTGGCAAACCGGCGAAGCCCCTCATGCACTGCCCGCACCGGTAAAATGGCGCGACAAAACGCTGACGCTGCTCGCCCGCATGGCGCTGATCAAGCGCCGCATGCACGCCCTGAGCCGCGATCGGACGCGCAACGTGCGTTACTCCCCACTGTGGTCGCTGCTCATCGATAGATGGCGCACCCGCCGCACTCTGCGGCGCTATCGCGTCTGGTTACGGCAACGTTAATGACCACGGCGCCGGCAGACTCGCCGGCGCCGCACAAAAATTCCGCTTTTTCGATCGCGCTACGTAAAATCTGCGAGAAATCACCACTCTGGATACCGCGCTTTTAACGCTCGATGACTTATATTCATCACAAATTTTGTGTATATAACCGCTATAGGACTTAAGGTGGTGAATAGATGAAAATAAGCCGCTATTTTCTATTTATGTTATTAATCGGAAATTCACCTTAATAATAAATGCATTAAAGAGGCGGACAAAGGAAAGCAGAAAGGGATTTTTACGCAATGTTAAGGAAATGTTGTTTTCTGCTGGCAAAACCAACGGTCAACAAATCAACAACATATTGATGAGCCTAAGAAAAAACTAAACAATTCAAAACAAAATCGGCTATTGAGTCCCAGGCGAAAAAGCCATATATTGGTCGCGCTTTTCACAAGGCAGTTACTTTTCTAATTCATTAATTCAATCGTTGCGTGTTGAGACCTTCGGTTGTAGGAGAGATATGATGACGGATAAAGTCCGTATTGATACTTTAGTTGCAAACTCATTAAACGGAAACAATGAAACCTATTTGGCGCGTCAAGCCGAATTTGAGTCGAATGTTAGGAGTTATCCGCGCAAACTGCCGTTGGCAATTGCGAAAGCCCAGGGCGTTTGGATCACTGATGTTGAGAATAATCAATATCTTGATTGCCTGGCCGGGGCGGGAACGTTGGCTCTTGGACATAATCACCCCGACGTCCTGCAAAGCATCCAAAATGTCATTACCAGCGGCTTGCCGTTACATACTCTCGATCTCACGACCCCGTTGAAAGATCGTTTCTCCGATTACCTGCTCTCTCTGTTGCCTGGCGAAGGCAAAGAGTATTGCCTGCAGTTCTGCGGTCCGTCCGGCGCCGATGCGGTGGAAGCCGCGCTGAAGCTGGCGAAAAAGCACACCGGCCGTTCCGGCGTGATCAGTTTCTCCGGCGGTTATCACGGCATGACCCACGGCGCGCTGTCGGTCACCGGCAACCTGTCGCCGAAGGCGGCGATCAACGGCATGATGCCGGAAGTGCAGTTCATGCCTTATCCGCATGAATACCGCTGCCCGCTGGGCATCGGCGGCGAAGCCGGCGTCAAGGCGCTGACCTACTACTTCGACAACCTGATCAACGACGTGGAAAGCGGCGTGCGTAAACCGGCTGCGGTGATCCTTGAAGCCGTTCAGGGCGAAGGCGGGGTTAACCCGGCGCCGGCCGAGTGGCTGCAGCGCATCCGCAAAGTGACCCAGGAACACGGCATTCTGCTGATCATCGACGAAGTTCAGGCCGGTTTCGCCCGTACGGGCAAGCTGTTCGCCTTCGAACACGCGGGCATCGAGCCAGACATCATCGTGATGTCGAAAGCGGTCGGCGGCGGCTTGCCGCTCGCGGTACTGGGCATCAAAAAAGAGTTCGACGCCTGGGAACCGGGTCACCACACCGGCACCTTCCGCGGCAACCAGCTGGCGATGGCCACCGGCCTGACCACCCTGCAGTACCTGAAAGAGCATAAGGTCGCCGACAAAGTGGCCGCTCAGGGCGAGTGGCTGAAAGGCAAGCTGGCCGAGCTGCAGAAACGTTATCCGGTGATCGGTCACGTCCGCGGTCTGGGCCTGATGATCGGCATCGAGATCGTCAAGCCGAACGAAGCGCAGGATCACATGGGCTGCTACCCGGCCGATGGCGAGCTGTCCGCGCTGCTGCAGAAGAAATGCTTCGAATCCGGTCTGATCCTGGAGCGCGGCGGGCGCAACGGCTGCGTGCTGCGCCTGCTGCCTTCCCTGCTGATCACCAATGATGAGCTGGGTATTTTCCTGGATAAATTTGAGCAGGCGCTGCTGGCCGCCGGCGTCAAGCCAGTCTGATTGGAGCGAATGACCGCGATGTCCAAGTTAAACCCGATTCTGGCTTCCTCGGCGCACAGCGCCGAGGCTTACCGCCAGGCGATCGCACAGAGCAGTGAAGCCGTCGTGCAGTGGCTGCAACAGCCCGAGATGTATCAGGGCAAAAGCGTTGCCGAACTGCGCGAGCGCATCAAGCTCGACTTCACCCCGCAAGGCCTGGGCAACCAGGCGGCGATCGAGCGCGCCATCGAGTATTTTTTGAAAGACAGTCTGTCGGTGCACCACCCGCAATGCGTGGCGCACCTGCACTGCCCGAGCCTGGTGATTAGCCAGGCCGCCGAAGTGCTGATCAACGCCACCAACCAAAGCATGGACTCCTGGGATCAGAGCCCGTCGGCCACGCTGATCGAAATGAAATTGATTGAGTGGCTGCGCGCCCAGGTCGGTTACCAGCCCGGCGACGCCGGGGTGTTCACCAGCGGCGGCACCCAGAGCAACCTGATGGGGCTGATGCTGGCGCGCGATGCATTCTTCGCGCGTCAGGGCCACTCCGTGCAGCAGGACGGTCTGGTGGGCGATCTGCGCAAGCTGAAAGTGTTCTGTTCTGAAAACGCCCACTTCTCGGTGCAGAAGAACATGGCGCTGATGGGCCTCGGCTATCAGTCCGTCACCCTAGTGAAAACCGATCGCTTCGCCCGCATGGACGTGAACGATCTGGCGGAAAAACTGGCGCAGGCCAAGGCCAACGGCGAGCAGGTGATGGCGATCGTCGCCACCGCCGGCACCACCGACGCCGGTGCCATTGACCCGCTGCGCGACATCGCACGGCTGGCGGCGGAGCAGCAGATTTGGGTGCACGTGGATGCGGCCTGGGGCGGCGCGCTGCTGCTTTCCGAGCAGTACCGCGACTACCTGGACGGCCTGGAGCTGGTGGACTCCATCACCCTGGACTTCCATAAGCAGTTCTTCCAGACCATCAGCTGCGGCGCCTTCCTGCTGAAAGACGCGCGCCACTACGAGCTGATGCGCTATCAGGCGGCCTACCTGAACTCCGAGTTCGACGAGGCGCAAGGCGTGCCGAACCTGGTGTCCAAATCGCTGCAGACCACCCGCCGCTTCGATGCGTTGAAGCTGTGGATGGGGCTGGAAGCGCTGGGGCAGAAGCAATACGCCGAGATCATCGATCATGGCGTCACGCTGGCGCAACAGGTGGCGCGTTACATCGCCGATCAGGAATCGCTGGAACTGGTGATGCAGCCGCAGCTGGCCAGCGTGCTGTTCCGCTACCGTCCGGCGCAGCTGGCGGCGAATGGCGACGCGGCCGTCGCGCTGTTCAACCAGCGTATCGGTGACGCCTTGCTGGAATCGGGCCGCGCCAACGTCGGCGTAACCGAGTTCGATGGCGTAACCTGCCTGAAGATGACGCTGCTGAACCCGATCGTGACGCTGGAAGACATCAAGCTGTTGCTGGCGTTGGTCGAGAAAACCGCGCAGCAGCTGCCGGCGTAACCCTCCGCCACTGCGCATTAAAAGCCGATAGCCCCAGGCTATCGGCTTTTTTATCGCGCTCACGCCGTGCGCGTACTCAATCCGTTGACATGTTTTCCCAGGATGTCGCTTGTAGGTCCAGATCGATTTCCAGCGTTTCCAAAAAGCGCGCCGTCATCATGTAGTGCCCAATCATTAATGCCAGTTCAGCCAGTTGAACCTCATCATAATAGCGCCTGACCGCGTTAAACGTGTCGGCAGAAACCTTCACCTGCTGCACGCATTCATCGACAAAATGCAAGATGGCCGCTCCTCTGGCGTCGATGCCAACACCCTGCTCTATTTTCTCGATGTCGTCATCGCGCCACCCCGCAAGGATCGCCAACGGATAGTGTTGCATACGCTCATAAGCGCTGTGGCTTAACGCGCCAACCCTTAATATGATCATTTCCCGATCTTTATCACACAGTCGCCCGGCCGGAAAAGAGGCGCCCAGCGACAGATATCCCTGCGCCGAACGGCTGGTTTTCAACAGACCCAGCGTAAGATTGGCGGGAAAACGGGCATATTGTTGCTGTTGCTCAGCCGTTAATTCACTCACTGCCGGCAGTTTTATTCTGGCCATCGTTTATTCCCCCGCGCGTTCATCGATAATTGCAACCGGCCGAGCCCAGCCGGCGGATGCCTTATAAACTTTGACCGGCAGACTGATCACGTTGAATCCGCAGGGGGGCAGCAATTCAAGATTGCACAGTTTTTCAATCTGGCAATAAGGATATTTACTGCCGGCATAGTGCCCTTCCCAAATAAGCGAAATATCGCCGCTTTGTTCAAATTTGGTGCGCGTATGGCTGAATGGCGCATCCCAGCTCCAGGCATCGGTGCCAACCACTCTGACGCCGCGTTCAGTAAGATACAGCGTCGCCTCACGGCCCATGCCGCAACCGCGATGAATAAAATCTTCACTGCCGTACCGCCCACCGGCCGCCGTATTGACCAGAACAATATCGCCGACGGCGAGCGGATGATCAATCCTCGCTAATTCACGCTCAATATCACGCGCAGTGACCACATAACCGTCTGGAAAATGGCGAAAATCCAATTTGACGCCAGGGCCGATACACCATTCCAGCGGTATTTCATCAATGGTTTTTGACGCCGAACCGTCGTCCATATGCGAATGGTAGTGATAAGGGGCGTCCATATGCGTCCCCGCATGGGTGCTCATGCGGACAAATTCCACCGCCCAGCCCTCCTGACGCGGCAGCGCCAGGGGATCCAGGCCGGGAAATGATTCCGCCAGCTGCAACGCTCCGCGCTTGTTGTCAACATACTCGATTTCCGGCAGAAACCGCTCCGGATCGGAAGCGATCCCGATCATCAGCGGCACCGAAAGATCAATGATTTTACCGTACATATTGTTACCTTTATCCAGGGGAATGACATGCCCAGAGTAAGCTTTCCCCATAGAATAGAAATGCCGATTATCAGACAACTTATTGTTATAATAGGAAGACGCAGCCATGAACGGACAGGAAGGCGTCATGAAACCGTCAGAATTGACCGGGGAAATCCCAATATCGATTTGGTTCAGAAATAAATCCTGGCCGGCAGGAACGCAATTCCCTTTACAGGCGTTGCCATGGGGCAAACTGATGTATTCCATGAAAGGGTTGGCGGAAATAAATATTGAGGACAATATTTATTTATCCACTCCGGAATATGCCATTTGGCTCCCCGTTAATACCGAACATGAATCCGTAGCAAAGAGTGCAATTGACTATGTCATTCTTCATGTCAGCCCCCCGCTATGCCAATCCTTACCGAGCAAACCGCAAACCCTGCGGCTGAATAAGATCGTCAAAGCGGTGCTGGCCGATTTTTCAGAAAGGCGCATTGGCTATCCGCACACGCCTCAGGACCAGACGTTGGTTACCGCATTGCTTGAGCAGCTGGCGCTGTCGGAGCGTTTTGACAGCTACCTGCCGCTCGGCAGCGACGACGTGATCAAGATCATGACCGAAAAGATGAGCGCCGCGCCGCACGATTTCAACACGCTGACGCAATGGTCGGGCATGCTGGGCTTGAGCGAGCGTACGCTCTCGCGGCGATTTCTCGCCGCCACCGGCATCTCTTTCAATGAATGGAAACTGAGAAGCAAAACCCTCATGGCGATGACGCTGTTGCAGGAAGGGAGAGCCGTCAAATATGTCGCCTCTACCCTGGGGTATCACGATCCTTCCGCGTTTATCGCCATGTTCAGACGGCAAACGGGCCAGTCCCCCTCCGGTTTTTTAGCGGTAAGTCATGGCACCCCGAAAACAGGCTCAGGCATAATGCATGGCGACTGATGCAGCATTCGTACGCACAAACTGCATCGAACGCCTTCCCCCCTATTCAGCACGACAGGATGCGCACGCATGACAGACCCTGATTTCAACCTGCTGATCGCGCTCGACGCGCTGCTGACGGCGGGCAGCGTTGCCGGCGCGGCGCGCCGTCTCGGTTTAAGCCCCTCGGCGATGAGCCGTACCCTCAGCCGACTGCGCGCGGCCACCGGCGATCCCCTGCTGGTGCGCGCCGGCCGTCATATGGTGCTGACGCCCTATGCCGAAACGCTGCGCGAGCGGGCGCGGCACGCGACGTGCGAAGCCCGCGCTGTGTTGCGTCCGGCTCACGGAGCATTGGATCCCGCCGCGCTGGATCGTACCTTCACGCTGCGCGCCAATGACGGCTTCGTCGAGGCCTTCGGCCCGGCGCTGATCGCCGCCGCCGCCGAACAGGCGCCGCGGGTGCGGTTGCGCTTTGCGCCCAAGCCGGAGAAAAGCGACCGCCCCCTGCGTGAAGGTCTGGTCGATCTGGAGATCGGCGTGTTGGGTGACATGGGCCCGGAAATCCGCCTGCAGGCGCTGTTCCGCGATCGCTTCGTTGGCGTGATGAGAACCGCACACCCGCTGGCGCAACAGCCGGAGATTGGCGTCGCCGACTACGCCGCCTGCGGCCACGTGGTGGCCTCGCGCAGCGGGCGCATCCTCGGGCCGGTAGACGCCGCGCTGGCGGAGCTGGGGCTGGCACGCCATATCGCCGCCGTGGTGCCGAGCTTTCCCGCCGCGCTGGCGGTGGCGCAGGCCTCGAATCTGTTGGCGTTGCTTCCCGCCTCTTTCCTGCAGGCTCAACCTGCCGATGGCCCGCTGCGCGTCTTCGAACTGCCGGTAAAAACGCCGCCCATCACCGTCTCGCAGATGTGGCATCCGCGCCTGGACGCCGAGGCGGATCACCGCTGGCTGCGGCAGTTGGTGCTGTCGGTTTGTCGTCGGCAGGCGCAGCTCCCGGCGAGTGACAATGTCACCTAAAAAGCGTTTACGGCCTCTGATGCCCGTTTAAATCGGCCAGATAAGCGCAGAACATATCCGCCATCGCATCGGCATAAGCCGAGATCTCGGAATCAGTTCGCGGCGTTTCGGAGAATTGCTTGCCCGCCGCCCCCAACGTGCCGACGATCAGATCGCCCGCCAACCGGCGAGTGACCTGCGGAACATCAGGCAACGCTTCGCACATGAAAACCTGCACGATATCCTTGCCGGCTGCCTTTACCGCCTGTGCCTCCGGCGCATCGCGGTAAAGCGGCGCCGCATCATTCAACGCTACGCGCATCTGCGCCTCTTCACATTCCGAACGGATAAACGCCTGCACCAACAACCGCAAGCGCGCGAACGGCGTTTTCTCGCGGTCGGCCAAAATACGGCTCAGCATATCCGTGGTCTGCCGCCATTCGTCGCTCTGCAAACGAAACAGGATCGCCGCCTTATTGGGGAAATACTGATAAAGCGACCCGACGCTGACGCCGGCACGCTCGGCCACCCTGGCGGTGGTGAAACGCGCCGCCCCCTCCTGCGCCAAAACCTGAATAGCGGCGGTCAGAATAGCGGACACCAGTTCGGCGGAGCGCGCCTGTTGCGGTTGTTTTCTCGAGGAAATTTGCTTACTGCGGCGTTCAGTCATAGCGGGCGGCCAATGCGAATAGAGGAATGCGAATAGTTCGTCATATTATAACGGCATGCGCTAACGCGCTCCATTTACGACAGGAAATTTGCCATGAGTACCCTGACCACTGCCCCCTTAGCGCCGCTGCTAAACCGCCTGTTCCAACAGGCATCCCGCCGGTCGCCGGCGCTTGCCGCCCTGTTCCGCGACGTGCCGGACGCAGAGCAAAGCCGGCTGATGCAGAGCAAAACCGAGTACCGCGAACTCTACCACCGCCTGAAGGATTTCCCGCTGGCCGTGTCGCCGGCGACCGGGGCCTTGCTCTACATGTTGGCGCGGGGTTGCCGGGCGCAAAACATCGTCGAATTCGGCACGTCGTTCGGTATTTCGACCCTGCACCTGGCCGCCGCACTGCGCGATAACGGCGGCGGCCGATTGATTACCTGCGAGTTTGAACCGAGCAAAGCGGCGCGGGCGCGCGACAACCTGACCGAAGGCGGCGTCATCGACCTGGTGGAGATCCGCGTCGGCGACGCCCTGGAAACGCTGCGCGGCGATCTGCCGGCCACGGTCGATCTGCTGCTGCTCGACGGCGCCAAGGGACTTTATCCCGATATTCTCGACCTGCTTGAGAGCCGTCTGCGGCCCGGTGCGCTGATCGTCGCGGACAACGCCGATGACAGCCCGGATTACCTGGCGCGGGTGCGCGATCCGGCGACGGGCTATCTCTCCACGCCGTTCGCGGATGACGTCGAATTGACAATTCGGCTTTAAAATCCCCATCGAGCGAGGGTTGTTCCCCCTCGCTCGATGGGAGAACATAGCGTTCACGATGCCTGACGCAGTGAAACGCCCATGACGCTTCCCCCTCTCTGGCCGGTCTTCGACGGCCATAACGACCTGCTGCTCAATCTGTGGCTGCAGCATGACGACGATCCGGTCGCCGCCTTTTATTCCCGCGTCACGCCGGGCCACCTCGATTTCTCCCGCATGCAGCGCGGCGGATTCTGCGGCGGGCTGTTCGCGGTATTTATTCCTCCGGTCGGCTATATCGCCCAGATGCGTAATCAAACGCAGGACGAGGCGCAGGCCGCCTTCGATCCGCTGGCGATCGCCGAACGGCAAATCGCCATCCTGCAGCAGCTGGAGCAGGCTTCTCAGGGGCGGCTGCGCATCTGCCGCACCGCCGCCGAGATAGAGCAGTGCCGCCTCAACCGGCAAATCGCCGCGGTGCTGCATATCGAAGGCGCCGGCATGATCGATGCGGAGCTGACGCAGTTGGAGGCCTTCTACCGGCTGGGCGTGCGCAGCATCGGGCCATTCTGGAATCTGCCTAACGCCTTCGGCAGCGGCGTCAGCGGGCCGTTCCCCGGCTCACCCGATACCGGCCCCGGCCTGACGCCGGCCGGCGAGGCGCTGATCCGCGCCTGCAATCACCGACGCATCATGATCGACGTCTCGCACATGAACGAGAAAGCCTTCTGGCAAACCGCCGCGCTGAGCCGTGCGCCGCTGGTCGCCACCCACTCCAACGCCCACGCCCTCTGCCCGCAGCCGCGCAACCTCACCGACGCACAGCTGGACGCCATCGCCCAGAGCGGCGGGATGGTCGGCGTCAATTTCGGCACCGCCTTCCTGCGGGCGGACGGTAAACGTGACAGTGCAACGACCGGCTTAACAGAAATTGTTAAACACGTTGAGTATTTGATCGCTAAACTTGGTGAAGATCGCGTGGGATTTGGCTCTGATTTTGACGGAGTCAACGTACCGCAACCGTTGGAGGACGCCGCAGGCCTACCGCGCCTGACGCAAGCGCTGGCGCAGGCCGGGTTCGATAACCGGCTGCTGGAGAAGCTGACCTGGCGCAACTGGCTGAACGCGCTCGCCGCCACCTGGGGTGAATAACCCGGTTACGCTTTAAAGGTTGCGATCTTCGTCACATTTCGCCAACATTGGGCCGGCCTAATGCGAAAATTTCTCATTGGGCTCGAACTATCACGATGCATGTAAAGGAGCACCGCTATGACTACCTGGACTAAACCTGAGTTTGTTGACCTGCGTCTGGGGCTGGAAGTGACGCTGTACATTTCCAACCGTTAATCGCCTGTCTGCCCGCCTTTCGCGCGGGCATTTCTTTCCCTCTTTTTCTGGTTCAGACATGCAGATAAAAGTTCTCGGCTCGGCGGCGGGCGGCGGCTTTCCCCAGTGGAATTGCAACTGCGACAATTGCCGGGGCGTTCGCGACCACAGCATCAACGCCACGCGCCGCACCCAGTCTTCCATCGCCGTCAGCGACGACGGTAAAAACTGGGTGCTGTGCAACGTTTCCCCGGACATTTGCCATCAGCTGCTGGCCTCGCCCGAATTGAATAATCCCGACGTGCTGCGCGGCACCGGTATCGGCGCGATCGTGTTGACCGACAGCCAAATCGATCACAGCGCGGGCTTGCTCAATTTGCGCGAGGGCTGCCCGCATCACGTCTGGTGCACGCCTGAAGTGCATGACGATCTCAGCACCGGCTTCCCGGTATTTCCCATGCTCTCCCACTGGAACGGCGGGCTGATTCACCACCCGGTGACGCCCGGTGAGCCGTTCCGCACGGCGGTCTGCCCAAACGTGCGCTTCACCGCCATTCCGCTGCTCAGCAACGCGCCCCCCTATTCGCCGTACCGCGATCGCCCGCTGCCGGGCCACAACGTGGCGCTGTTTATCGAAGATACCGCGCGCGGGGCCGGTCTGCTGTACGCACCGGGCCTGGGTGAGCCGGACGAGGCGCTGATGCCGTGGCTGCGCCGCGCGGACTGCCTGCTGATCGACGGCACGCTGTGGCGCGACAACGAACTGGCCAACGCCGGCGTGGGCCGCAATACCGGCAAAGACATGGGGCACCTGGCGCTGGCGGAAGAGTACGGGCTGGCGGCCCTGCTCAGCACCTTGCCCGCCAAACGCAAGATCCTGATCCACATCAACAATACCAACCCGATCCTCAATGAAGACTCCGCGGAACGGCAGAGCCTGACCGCCGCCGGCATCGAAGTGAGCTGGGACGGCATGAATATCGAACTGTAGGGAATCGCCATGACGCAACCACGTCCCCTGACGCCGCAGGCATTTGAAGCGGCGCTGCGCGCCAAAGGCGCTTATTACCACATCCACCACCCGTATCACATCGCGATGCACAACGGCGAAGCGACGCGTGAGCAGATCCAGGGCTGGGTGGCCAACCGGTTCTACTACCAGACCAGCATTCCGATCAAGGATGCGGCGATCATGGCCAACTGCCCGCAGCCTGACACCCGTCGCAAGTGGGTGCAGCGCATTCTGGATCACGACGGCTACGGCGGCAGCGAAGGCGGCATCGAGGCCTGGCTGCGCCTCGGCGAGGCCGTCGGGCTGCAGCGCGACGCCCTGCTATCCGAGCAGTTGGTGCTGCCTGGCGTGCGCTTCGCGGTGGACGCCTACGTCAACTTCGCGCGCCGCGCCTGCTGGCAGGAAGCAGCCTGCAGCTCGCTGACCGAACTGTTCGCGCCGCAGATCCACCAGTCGCGTCTCGACAGCTGGCCGCAACACTACCCGTGGATCGACGCCGCCGGCTACGACTATTTCCGCAGCCGCCTCGGCCAGGCTAACCGCGACGTGGAACACGGCCTGGCGCTGGCGCTGGACTATTGCGATACCGTTGAAAAGCAGCAGCGCATGCTGGAGATCCTGCAGTTCAAGCTGGACATTCTGTGGAGCATGCTGGACGCCATGAGCATGGCCTACACCCTGAACCGCCCGCCTTACCACAGCGTGACCGCCGCGCGGGTATGGCACAACCAGAGGCTGGTGTAATGACGCTGAACCCTGAACACACTCCCGTCTTCCGCCGCGGTTACCGCCTGCAATGGGAGCAGGTGCAAAACAGCCATGTGATCCTCTACCCGGAAGGCATGGCCAAGCTGAACGACAGCGCCGCCGCCATTTTGCAACTGGTCGACGGCCACACTACGCTGAACGGCATCATCGCCCAGTTGAACGCCCGCTTCCCCGGCGCCGATGGGTTGGCGGACGACGTGCTGGAATTTTTCCAGCGCGCCTACGAACAAAAATGGGTGACCTTCCGTGACTGAACCACATGCGCCGGCGGTGAATCCGCCGCTCTGGCTGCTGGCGGAGCTGACCTACCGCTGCCCGCTGCAGTGTCCGTACTGCTCCAACCCGCTCGATTTCGCCGCGCAGGAAAAAGAGCTGACTACCGCACAGTGGATAGAGGTGTTCCGCCAGGCGCGGGCGATGGGCAGCGTGCAGCTCGGCTTCTCCGGCGGCGAGCCGCTGGTGCGTAAAGACCTTCCCGAGCTGATCGCCGCCGCCCGCGATCTCGGGTTTTACACCAACCTGATCACCTCCGGCATCGGCCTGACCGAGAAAAAGCTGCAGACCTTCGCCGACGCCGGGCTGGATCATATTCAGATCAGTTTTCAGGCCAGCGACGAAACGCTGAACGCCGCGCTGGCTGGCTCCGCCAAGGCATTTCAGCAGAAGCTGGCGATGGCCAAGGCGGTCAAGGCGCTCGGCTATCCGATGGTGCTCAACTTCGTGTTGCATCGCCATAATATCGGCCAGATCGACCGCATCATCGAACTGGCGATCCAGCTGGATGCCGACGACGTCGAGCTGGCGACCTGCCAGTTCTACGGCTGGGCGCACCTGAACCGTGAAGGCCTGCTGCCGACCCGCGAACAGATCGCCGAGGCAGAAGCGGTGGTGAAACGCTACCGCGAACGCATGGCCGCCGACGGCAAACTGGCTAACCTGCTGTTCGTCACGCCGGATTACTACGAGGAGCGGCCTAAAGGCTGCATGGGCGGTTGGGGCGCCATCTTCATGAGCGTGACGCCGGAAGGCATGGCATTACCCTGCCACAGCGCCCGTCAGTTACCGATTACGTTTCCGTCGGTGCTGGAGCACGATCTGCAGCATATCTGGTACCACTCCTTCGGCTTTAACCGCTATCGCGGCTATGACTGGATGCCGGAGCCCTGCCGGTCCTGTTCGGAGAAAGAGCAAGACTACGGCGGCTGCCGCTGCCAGGCGTTCATGCTGACCGGCAACGCCGACAACGCCGACCCGGTGTGCGGCAAATCGCCGCATCACGGCACCATCCTGGCGGCGCGGGAAGCGGCGAACCGTTCGCAGATCGGTATCGATCAGCTGCGTTTTCGCAATCAGACCAACTCCCGTCTGATCTTCAAGGGTTGACGATGGCACCCGCCGCCGCTTCGTGGCAGCTCGATAACGGTTTGGCCGTCAAAGCGATAAGCGACCCTGCCGCCGACGCCGCCGCCGCGCTGGTGCGCATCGAAGCGGGCAGCTTTCAGGCGCCTGCCGCCTGGCCCGGCCTGGCGCATCTGCTGGAGCATATGCTGTTTCGCGGCAGCGCGAACTTCAGCGCGCAAGATGGGCTGATGGGCTGGACGCAGGCGGCCGGTGGCCGGTTAAACGCCACCACCCAGGCCACGCAAACCGCGTTTTTCTTTGAGGTGGGCGCCGCCCATCTGGCGGATGGGTTGGCGCGGCTGAGCGATATGCTCGCCGCTCCGCAGCTGGCGACTGAGGCGATCGCCCAGGAGATCGAGGTCATCGACGCCGAATACCGCCTGCTGCGCGCCGATGTTGAAACCCGCTGCGAAGCGGCGCAGCGGCAGATGTTCAGCGGATTTGACGCGCTGCATCGCTTTCATATCGGCAGCCGCGCCGCTTTCGGCAGCGATATTTCCGCGTTGCAGCAGGCGTTGCGGCAGTTTCACCACCATTATTACCGCGCACCGAACATGACGCTGTGGCTGCAAGGCCCGCAATCGCTTGAGCAACTGCATGCGCTGGCACAGCGCTACGGTGGCGGCTTGCCGTCGGGCAGCGCCGCGCCGCCCGAGACATTGCCGCCGCTGGCCGCCGGGCAAGATTACACGCTGTCTCTTCCCGGCGCGCCGCAGCTGCGGCTGGTGTTTGCCCTGCCGCACTGCCGTTCACGCGGCTGGCTGCGACGGCTTGAGCGTTTATTGCTGGACGACGCCCCTGGCGGGCTGCTGGCACGGCTGCGCGCGCACGCGTGGGGCGACGCCGTTCGGCTGGATTATGCCCGCTGCGGCGAAAACAGCGCCCTGTTGAGTTTTATTTTCACCGTCAATCACGGCTCGGCGTCTGAGGCCGCCCATATCGAAAGCGCCTTGCTGGCATGGCTGCAGGCGTTGAACGCGCTGACACCAGGCCAGCTCGAGCATTTCGGGCAACTGGCGAACCGCGATTTTCACCGTCTGGCGCCGCTCGATCAGCTGCGGGCCAGAGCGTTTGGGCTGCCGCCGACGGAACAGCATGACGACTGGACGCGGCAACTCGCTATGCTGATGGCGGCGCCGCGCCGCCGCCTGGCCGTGCAGCCCGAGGGGGGCGGTGAAACGCGCGAAATCCAAGGGCTGCCGCTGACCCTGCGCCCCTTCGCCGGCGCCGCGCTGGCACCTACAGCGGAACCTTTCCGCTTTTTCTCAGCCTCAGCGGCGCTGCCGATCCCGCCCTTGCCGGCCGGCCAGGCGCCGCTGCGGCATCTGCGTTCCGGCGAGGCGCAGCCGGTGCTGTTGCTGCGCCCAGCGTCGCATGGCGCGCTCAGCGAAGAACAGGCCTGTGGCTTGCAGGCGGCGCTGCGCCCTGGCGCGGCGGAGCTGGCGCATCGGGAGGGACATTTAAGCGTCGAACGCCACCAGGGCGTGTGGCTGCTGCAGCTGGCGGGCAGCCACGGGCTGATCTGCCACGGCCTGAACGTCGTGAACCGGGCTCTGGCGGCGCAGCCGCCGGCCGTCATCAACGAGGCGGCGAGAAACCTGCGCCACGCGCAGTTAAAACAACGAAACGATATCGCCATTCGCCGCCTGTTGGCCCAATTGCCGGCGGCGCTGAACGTCTCTACGACAACGGCGCCACACTGGCATGCCACCCTGGTCGGCGGCGATGGCAAGTTAAAACGGCGACTGTCACATTTGCTGTATGACTTCCCCTACGCCATAACGGCTGAGCCGCAAACGCCGCCGCGTTTACATCCCCCTGTCACGCTGACGGAAAGCGGCGCCGAACACGCCTTGCTGCAGTTTTACCCGCTGCAAAACGATGAAGCCGAAGGCCGCTGGGCGCTGCGCGTGCTGGCCCGGCTTTACGCGCCGCGCTATTTTCAGCGGCTGCGCGTGGAACGCAACGTGGGCTACGTGGTGCAATGTGCCTTCCACCGCTGCACCCATGCCGAAGGCCTGCTGTTCGCGCTGCAATCCCCGACGTTCACCGCAGAACAGCTGCGGCAGTTAAACGATGAATTCTTGCTGCAGATGTATCATGAGCTGACGCACGTTAGCGTTGGAGAGCTGGAGCAAACGCAACAGGCGCTGCAACAAAACTTGCAAGGCCTCAGCGCCGAGCCGTTGCAACGTGCGCGGGAGATTGCGTTGGAAAATCGCGCGGCCATTGCCGCCGCTGCGCCGATCACGCTGACGCAATTGCGCTATTGGCAGCAGCGTTTGTTTTCCTCTGATTGATTTACCCGGCGGCGAACACCGGCCGGGGGAATAGGTCGCTGAGAAAGTATCGCTCATGCCGCAGAAGGCCGGCTGGCCGCGAAAAAAAAAGCCCCCATCGTCTCGATGAGGGCTGAATAAAGCGAAGCATGCAACCGCGATCAGAAGCGCCAGGTCAGACCGGCGTTGACGCTGTTGTCCTGGTGGTTGGACGACAGCTGCCCGCCGTAGCCAAGGGACAGGACGGCATTTTTGTTAATCGATACATCGACGCCCGCTTTCAGAATCGCGCCATCGCGAGAAACAGGCACGCTGTTCACGTCGAACGCCGCATCAGTGCGTTTGAACATCAGCTGCGTTTTACGCTCCAGCTTGCCGTACTGATGCTGCCAACCCAGCTCGCCGCGCAGCGCGATCGCCACGCTGTCGGTTTGCCACTCGGTGTCGGCGCGCAGACCCAACGTCGAGGCGGTGGCGGACTGACTTTGTTTGTCGCCGCGCAGCGCCGCTGCCCCGCCTTGTTCGTTGATCTCCTCGTTACGGTAATGGGTATACGCCAGGTTGGCGAACGGCTCAAGGTTGACCGCATCGCTCGTCCAATCGTAGCCGCTTTCGATGAACAGCTGACCGGTGCGCGCGTTATACTTGGCCTTCTCGCGATCCGACTGCGCGCCGTAGTTCACCGAACGCGAGGTGTCGATGCGATGCCAGGTATAGGTGCCGCCCGCTCGCAGCGCCAACGCGCCGAAGCGTTTGTCGCCGTACAGCCCCAGATGGTAGTTGTCGCTGTGAGCATCTGACTGATAACCTCCATCCAGCGAAGTGCGGGTATACCCGGTCATCATGCCAAGCCGGCCGTCGCTAAACAGTTCGCTGTCCAGACCTAACAGCACGCCATAGGTGGAGGTCTGGTAACCGGTGGCGTTGTCGTTGCCGGAAGCATGCCCCCAGCTACCCAGCAGTTTCGCCCAGGCGCCGTTGTCATCCGCTTTAATGTCGGTAGCGGTGCGGCGGCCTTCCGCCTGGCGCAAGCGCTCGGTGGCGGTATCGCGCAGGTAACGGCTTTCGTTGATCTGGGCGGAAGCCATATCCGCGTGGATCTGGCCGGACAGTTGACGGGTCGCCTGTTGCAATTCTCTGGCCGAGGTGAAGCCGAGGAAGCTTTCATAGACCGGATGGCCCGCCACGATGCTCGCCTCTTCGTTCACGGCTTGCGCCTCGCCCCCATCGCTTTGCAGCAGGTTGGCCTCTTCGGCCGCCGGGATCGCCACGCTGCGTTTGGCCGTTTCCGTGACCGGTTCCGTCGCGTTGAGCGTCTCCACCGCACGAGCTACCGCTTTCTCGTTCTCAGTGCTGGCCAGGCTGTCAAAGCTGGCGTCGGTGCGCGTGATGCCAAGGCCGACGTCATTGCCCCGATAATCCAGCGCGACTTTAACAAACGGATACGATGGGTTGGCGTTTTCGAATCTACCGGTAACGCCGTCCGTCGTGGTCAGGATGGTGTACTTGTTGCCCAGCAGACTCTGCGCCTCATTCTGCGACAGCAGGTTTTGGCTGCGTTCCAGGCTGACATTCACACTGCCGCCGTTGAGGAAAGCGCGCCGCGCGGCGATCTTATCGCTGCGGCCATTGTCCGCCACTTCCACGTTATACTGCGAACCGCGATCAAAAATGGCATCGTGCAACACATGCAGCGTGCCGATGCCGTTGCCCGGCGCGACGCTGCCGCTCCGAGCCGCTCTGAAGGCGCCTACGGTGCCCTCGCCGGACAATGTGCCGCTATTTTCGATATAGACGTTGGATGCCACCGAACCGTCGATCGCCAACACGCCCTGTTTCACCCAGGTATCACCGCGATAGGTGTTATTACCCAACAGCGCCAGCGTACCGGCGCCCGTTTTGGTCAAGCCGCCGTGCCCGCTGATGTCGTTACTCCACGAATCGAAATCGCATTCGCTCGACGTGCAGCGCCGCTCAACCGGCGTGCCGGGTTCGACGATATTTCCCAGGCCGGGGATATTCACCACAAACTGTTTCTCACTGTAGGAACCCGGCACATAATATTCCTGCGGGATATCCTCTTTGGTAATAAACATTTTCGGGCCGTTGATCGCATCGCGTAAATTGACGCGCCCCCAGCCGAATAAATTATCAATGCCGGCAACGCCTAAATCGGTGGCGGTGGTTTTAATGACTGCAGATATTTGATCGGCGCTCATATATGGGAAGCGCTGCATCAATACGGCGGCGACGCCGGTCACATGCGGCGCCGCCATTGAGGTGCCGGATTTGTTGCCGTAACCAGGATTAAGCGACAGCTCGCCCTTATTATAAGCTTCGCGATTCACGGCGCCGCCGGTATTGGACTCCAGCCGGCCGACGGTGCTGTAAATATCAGAACCCGGCGCGGAAACACAATAGCTGGCCGTTTGCCCGCAGCTGGTCGAGGAAACGCTTAACTGATTTTCGTCACTCAGGTTGGTCACAATCAGGTAATTATTCAGTACGTCCGGGAAAGCGTAAGGCAGTGACTTTTGCGCTTCCGGAATATTGTAATTGTTGTAATTGCCCGCCGAGAAGACGATCAGCTTGCCGTGCCTGGCCGCCCGCAGCAGCGTCGACATGGCGCTGTGCCCGCCGGTGGGCACCGGTTGTTCGCTGCCCCATTCCACGCTGGATTTGCTGCGCATCATCTCGGCGATCACTTCGCTTTTTACGAATGCCACGTAGTCCGGCCTGCCGTTCGGCAACCAGATGATATCGCCTTTGGCGTCTCGCCGTATATCCGGCGCGATCCCCCAGCTGTTATTGATGACGCGAGCCGCGCTCTGAATCAGCTCTTCACGGCCGTTGCGATTACCGTAATCATTCAATTTGGTGCCGATAATATCCGCGTCGAAAGCGACGCCGTGCATGCCTGCGCCATCTCTTTTAGCCGCAGCGATACCGGCTACGTGCGTGCCGTGATCGCCGAAAGACATATTATCTTGTTTATCATACGAGAAATTATAACTGCCGTTATCCAGGCGCGTCAGTTTACCGGAGAATTCAGAATGGGAAAGAATAGCGTTATCGATAACGCCGATGGTTATACCTTTTCCGGTATAGCCTCTGGCATAGGCGAATTCGGCGGAAATAGCTTCAAGCCCCCATTGGCGATTAAACTCCGCGGTTTTCCAACTGTCAGGCGCGCCCAATCGACCGGGATCCTGATAAGCGGCAAGAGAAGAATGAATGGATAAGCCATAACAACCCAGAAAAACGCAATACGCTAACTTCAATCTTTTATTAAGTATCATTTTACGCTCCATGTTTATTTATACCCAGAAGAAAACTTACGTTTTAACCGCGCTGAAACCTCCTATGATCGTGAAACGACGGATAACACATGCGGACCCGGCGCGGGCCGCACGAACAGACATGCTGAGAGATGCAAATGGGCGCGGACAGACAAAGGGATGTCATCGCGCCGGGCGCCTATGGCGCAGGCGTCTGGAGAGGAGGCGAATGTACGTTTGCCGGCGCCGTTGCGCCGGAATGACCCGACCATCGGGACCGGGCGTAAGGATCAGGCTGTGGGTACATTTCGCTTCATCATCCAGTTTTGCTAATGATTTTCATTCGCGAGGCTATCTTATACGTAAGCAAAGTGTCAACAGATGAAACAAAACATTTCTTGATTTGTATCATGACTTTTCTCTAAGCGCCGAGCGACGGTGCTGCGATAACCGCTGAAGAGTGCATGAAATGACGGCTATTGCCGCCATAAGTGAGATTTTTATCAGTGAATACGCATAGCGGCGACAGTGCAGACGATGGAAGAGCATGAAAACACCTGAATATTTCATCAAATAGAAACATCAGATTGATTAATTTTTATGGCAATAGCCCACCGTGGTCGGAGCACTTATTTTTCGATGCAATATAAGAGGGGCTTATAAATAACAGGAGTATTCCTAATGCGTTCTTGTGTAATCTATTTCATGCTACCAGGCCGGTTTTTAGCCGCGTCCGCTGGCTATTCCTAATTTCATTGGCAAGACTATATTGAAAGAGGCTCTGCTATAGAGCACGAATATGGGTAATTTTCCGAGGAAATACCGCATGACCCTGTTGCCCAAGCAGAGCAATAACAAAAATCCGATTGATCTCTATAGCGAAATCGTAGACGACTTGCCGGGTCTGATTTGCTTCGGCAACCGCCTTGGCGGTTACTTCAATAAGCAGTGGCGCGACTATACCGGCGCCATCGCCGGTGAGCACGCCGCCGCAGACTGGCTCGATGCACTGCATCCCGACGATCGCGATCGCCTGGCCGCGCAATGGCGCCAGGCGATCGTTGCCCTCTCCTCGTTCGCCGGCGAAGCCCGTCTGCGCGAGCGCAGCGGCGCCTACCGGTGGTTTATGCTGGCGTTTAACGCCCGTCAGGACGGCATGGCGCAGGAGCCCAGCTGGTACCTCACCGCCACCGACATCCATCCGCAAATGCTGCAACGCCAGCAAAACGTTCAGGCGCTCTCTATCCAGCAAGACATGCTGGACGCCAGCGTCGACTGCATCAAAGTGATCAATCACGACGGCACGCTGCGCCACATGAATCGCTCCGGCAGCCTGGCGCTCGGTCTTGATCCGGCGCAAAAAGAGTTTGGCATGCCCTGGCTGGGGCTGCTGTCCCCCGAGATCCGTCGCCGCGGCAGCAAGGCGCTGCGCAACGTCAGAGCCGGAAAAAATGCGCGCTTCACCGGATTGAGCGTGACGCCGCAGGGTAAAAAACAGCACTGGGACAACATTCTCACACCGGTCAGCGATGAACACGGCGCCGTGGCCGAGATCTTGTGCGTCTCGCGCGACGTGACGTCGCAACGCGTGATGGAACAACGTCTGTTGCTCGCCAGCGAATATGACGAATTGACCGGCCTGCCCAACCGGCGCTTATTCAAGAAAAAGCTGAAGCAAGAGATGAAGCGCGCCCTGCACGGCAAAAAGTCGCTTGGGCTGATGCTGCTGGATCTTGACCACTTCAAGCTGGTGAACGACACGCTGGGCCACGCGGCGGGCGACCATCTGCTGCGGATCTTGGGTAAAAGGCTCAGCGCCTGCATGAATGCGCATTCGTTCGTCTCCCGCCTCGGCGGCGACGAGTTCGCCGTGGTGATCAGCGATGTCGAAAACGAGCAGGATATTTTCCGCATCGCCAACAAGTTTCTGCTGCAGTTGGAGACGCCGATCACCCACGGCGGCAAGACGCTGCATTGCGGCATGAGCATCGGCGGCGCCATCTATCCCAAAGACGCTCGCGACACTTCGGAGCTGATGAAATGCGCCGATACCGCGTTGTATGAACTGAAAGACGGCGGCCGCGGCGGCGTCTACATGTTCGATCGCAAGATGATGGACAAAGCCCGCGCCCGCGCCAGCCAGCTCAACTACGCGCGCCAGATCGTACGCGACAACTGCATCCGCCCCAGCTACCAACCGAAAGTCTGCCTGATCGACGGCAGCATCGTCGGCTTTGAAGCGCTGCTGCGCTGGCACTGCCCGCAAAACGGCGTACAGCTGCCGGCGACGGTAAGCGAGGCGTTCAACGACTACGAATTGGCAACCAAGATCAGCGAAGCCATGCAGCTGAAAGTCTTCGCCGATATCGCTCGCTGGCGCGCGGCCGGCGTGGCGGTGCGGCCTATTTCGCTGAATGTGTCGCCGATCGAGTTTTTACGCGACAACTACGCCGAAACCTTCCTGCAACGTCTGCTGAAGTTCCGCATTCCCCATCACCTGATCGAACTGGAAGTGACCGAACACGCGTTCAACAAGCACGGTTCGAAATATGTACTGCGCGCGCTGCAAATGCTCAAAGAGATGGGTATCCGCATCGCGCTGGACGACTTTGGCACCGGCCACTCCTCATTCAGCCATATCATGGATTACCCGCTGGACTGCATTAAGCTGGACTGCGACTTTATTCAACGCATGAACACCGAACCGGCGATCCTGGCGATCGTGGAAAGCATCGGCATTCTCGGTCAAAAACTGTCGATCGATATCATCGCCGAAGGCGTGGAAACCGAGCAGCAGCGCCAAACGCTGTGCGAAGCCGGTTTCCATATCGGCCAGGGTTTTCTGTTCAGCCGGGCGGTGGAGTCCCAGCAGGTGCCCGAGTTGCTGCAGGCGATGCCGCAGTTTGTCGAGGGCCGCTAAGCGCCCTGCCGTTCGCCGAACGGTGCCAGCTTCATGCCGAGCAGCGTCACCACGCAGATGATCGCCCCGGCGTAAAAGGTGGAGGCGGAACCGAACAGTTCCCACAGGGTTCCGGCCCCGAGACTGGCCAGCAGCAATGCCACGCCGCTGATCAGATTGAACATGCCGAACGCGGTGCCGCGCAGGTGCGCCGGCGCAGTGTGCGCCACCATCGCCGCCAACAGTCCCTGCGTCATGCCCATGTGCACGCCCCACAGCGCCACGCCAAACAGCACCCCGCCCCAATGATCGCTCAGCGCCAATACCAGGTCGGCGGCGATCAGCACCAGCAGCCCGGCTTTCAGCAATCCTTCATGGCTCATGCGGTCGGACAATTTACCGAACGGATAGGCCGAACAGGCGTAGACCAGATTCATGGCGACCATCACCAGCGGGATCAACGCCAGCGGCGTGCCGCCCTGCTGCGCCTTCAACACCAGGAACGCTTCACTGAAGCGCGCCAGCGTAAAGATCGCGCCGATGCTCACCACCCACCAATAGCTGCGCCCCAACAGCCGCAGGTTGGCGCGGGTAATCGGGTTGGTGCGCTTGTGGGTTATCGCGGCGGCCGGCTCTTTCAGGCCGAAAAACAGCAGCGCAATCGCCAGCGCTGCCGGGATCGCCGCCACCCAGAAGATGGCGCGAAAATCGTTGTGCCACAGCAGCATCAGGCCGACGGCCAGCAGCGGCCCTAAAAAGGCGCCGACGGTATCCAGCGACTGGCGCAGCCCGAAAGCCGCGCCGCGGATCTCCGGCGGCGTCACGTCGGCCACCAGGGCATCGCGCGGCGCCCCGCGGATGCCTTTGCCCACGCGATCCAGCAGGCGCGCGCTCATCACCATGCCGGACGACGACGCGATGGCGAAAAAGGGTTTGCTGATGGCGCCCAGCCCGTAGCCCAGCAGCGCCAGCCCCTTGCGTTTGCCGAGGTAATCGCTGAGCACGCCGGAGAACACCTTGACGATCAACGCCGTCGCCTCCGCCAGCCCTTCGATCAACCCGATGACGATCACGCTGGCACCGAGCGTCGTCGCCATAAACAGCGGCAACAGGCTATGGATCATCTCCGAGGAAACGTCCATCAGCAGGCTCACGCCACCCAATACCCACACGCCGCGCGGTATGCGGCCCAACGTAGCGAAACGCGACGACATGGTGCATCCTCGATCGATTCAGCGCCGCCAGAGGCGCCTCATGATTTTTCCAAGATTGGTTAGTTGATTTTGTTCGTTCACAGATCTGCCGCCTTTAGAGATAGTGCAACGACCGTGTGACACCCATAATAATGAAGGTAATTAACATAATGATATATAGCAAAAAGATGATAGTGATTGCGGCGCTGCTGAGTTTTTCCGCCGCCGCCGCACCAGGCGTGGATCTCGTCGCCAACGAAACGCCGATCCACACGGTGAAGAGCGCCGAAGCCGTGGCCAAAATCCCCGCCGGCTTCCGGTTCGTGGAACCCGGCACGCTGACGGTCGCCATTTCTCTGCTGGGCAGCGGCCCGCCGTTCGGCCTGTACGCCCGCGACAATAAAACGGTGATTGGCAGCGAGGCGGACATTGCGCGCCTGGTGGCCGACGGTTTGGGGTTGAAACTCAAGCTGGTGCCCACCTCGTGGGAAGACTGGCCGCTGGGGGTGGCCTCCGGCAAATATGACGCCGCGGTTTACAACATCACCGTGACCAACGAACGCAAGACCAAATTCGATTTCGCCACCTATCGGCAGGATACGCTGGGTTTCTACGTCAAGTCCGACAGTAAAATCACCCAGATCAAAACCGCGCCGGATATCGCCGGTAAAAAGATCATCGTCGATTCCGGCACCAATCAGGAAGCGGTGCTGCTGGCTTGGGACAAAGAGAACCGCGCCAAGGGGCTCGCGCCGCTGCAGCCGGTGTATGTCACCGACAAGGCCGCCTCCACGCTGGCCATTCAGTCCGGCCGCGCCGACGCCACCTTCGGGCCCAACGTTTCCGGCGCCTATCAGGCGCGGCTGACCGGCAAAACCCGGCTGGTGGGCATCGTGCCCGGCGGCTGGCCGAAGACCGCCAACATCGCCGTCACGCTGAAGAAAGGCAACGGCCTGGTGGACGCGGTGCAGGCTTCGCTCAACAGCGCCATCGCCAACGGCAGCTATCTGCAGGTGCTGGATCGCTGGGCGGAGAGCGACGAGAAGATTGCCCATTCCGAGATTAACCCGCCGGGGCTGGGGGACTAGAGTATGAACCGGCCCCGCATCGAGGGGCCGGTTATTGATGAGCAATCATGCCGCCTCATTCCGCCGCCGTTTTCTGCCTTCCCAGCTTGCGGTACAGCGTGCTGCGCGAAACGCCGAGCGCCTTCGCCGCCCGGCTGAGATTGCCGCCCGCCCTGTCGATCGCCGCCTGCAGCGCCCCCTGATCGGTATCGGCGTTCTCTTGCCGCGGCGCCAGCACCGCGATGGACTGAGGAAGATCGTCCAGGGTAAGCACCGCATGATCGTCCGCCAGCGCCAGCAGCACCTTGAGCGTGCTCAACAGTTGCCGCACGTTGCCGGGCCACGGATAGCGCGCCAGCATCGCCAGCGCCTCCGGCAACAGACGAATGTCGCGCCGCTCGCCGCCCAGCTCTCGCCATAGCTGCAAAATGAAGGCCTCCAGCTGCGCCCGCTCTCTGAGCGGCGGGATGCGCAGGCTGTATTCCTGTATGCGGTACAGCAAATCCTCGCGAAACGCCCCCGCCTCTACCTGCCGATGCAGATCGTGGTGCGTGGCGCAGACCAGCGCGAATTCGACCGGATAAGCGCTGCGGCTGCCAAGGGGCGTGACCGTTTTTTCCTGTAACACCCGCAGCAGGCGCGTTTGCAGGCCCGCCGGCATGTCGCCGATTTCATCGAGAAACAGCACGCCGCCGTCCGCCTCGCGGATCTTGCCGATGTAGCCTTTCGGATTGGCGCCGGTAAACGCCCCCGGCGCATAACCAAACAGTTCGGATTCGATCAGCGGCTCAGGCAGCGCCGCGCAGTTGATCGCCACAAAGTTGCCGTTGCGCCAGCGGCTCTCTTGAAACAGGCTGCGGCTGAAATGCTCTTTACCGCAGCCGGTTTCGCCGGTCACGCACAGCGAAAGGCCGGCGTTGAGAATACGCAGCGCTTTCTGATGCTGCTCGTCGTGCCGTTCCGCCGGCGGCGCAGAACGCAGAGCGCTGACGCGGCGCTGCGGCGCCTCAAGCAACGAATAATAGTGCTGTTGATTGCCGGCCAGCGTCTGGCGCGGTGCGCCGGAAGGCTGTCGCAACAGGTCGGGAAACAGTTGGGTGAACTCAACGGAGCCGAATGAGGCCGACGAAAGCCGGAACTCCATCATCGCCAGTCGATTGGCGGCGATCAGCACTTCGTCGTGAAACACCAGCAGCAGCTCTTGCGCGCTGCCCAGGCAGCGGGCATCGGCGTGCAGGCGCAGCGTCCAGTGGCGATCGGCGATCGCGCTTCTGACCCAGCGGTGTTCGATATGCCGCACCGCCTGCATGATCAGGCGCTGTGCATCGCGGTACGGGCGCTGCGCGGGGGCGGAGAGATCCAGTATGCCGGCAATGCGGCCATCCGGACGATAGATCGGCGCGGCGGTGCAGTTCAATCCGGCATTTTGGTTGAGAAAATGCTGGCCGCCGCGCACTTCGCAGAATGCGCCCAGCGCCAGCGCGGTGCCGATGGCGTTGGTGCCCCGCTCCGCTTCTCCCCACTGGTTACCCGGCGCCAGCGCAAAGCGCGACGCCTTATGCAGAAAGTCGGTATTGCCGCGGGTTTCCAGCACCAGCCCGCCGGCGTCGGCGATCACCACAATGGCGGGCTGGCGCGTAATTTGCGCACCCAGCTGCTCGATCAACGGCTGTACCCGCTGCGGCACCCAATCGTTGCGGCTGCGCAGCTCTTCAAGCAATCCGGCTTTGATAAACGGGATATGTTGATCGGTGCGCGTCAAACCATAACCCTGGCTGCGTTGCCAGGATTCCGCCAACGGCTGGGTCAGCACGCTGGCGCCCTCTGCGGGCAAGCGGTCGTCAGACAACATGCGTTTCTCCCCCCCGTTCGCGAGTGTTGCAAATGTGTATCATAAATGTGTACCAGGCGTTGCGACACGGGACACAAAAAATCATCGGCGGCCGCGGCACCGCTCGATTGCCTTACCCCTGTCAATGCCTAACATTTTAATAAATAGCCATTTTTTACTAATGCTACGTCCATCGCTAATCTGGCACGGGGCGTGCTTCTCTGTGCTGCGGCGACAGGCCGCACTCACAGGCGCAGCGCAATAGCGCCGGTTATCATCTGCAGAGAGGTGCTTCACATGAAATATGTTCACCCCGGTTTGCCTGGCTCGCTGGTTTCGTTCCGTAAACGCTATGGCAACTACATTGGCGGCAAATTTGTCGAACCGGTATCCGGCAACTACTTCACCAACACCTCGCCGGTGACCGGCCAGCCGATCGCCGAATTCCCGCGTTCCGACGCCAAAGACATCGAGCTGGCGCTTGACGCGGCGCATGCGGCGGCGGACGCCTGGGGCAAAACCAGCGTGCAGGAGCGTTCCAACGTGCTGCTGGCGATCGCCGATCGCATCGAATCGCGGCTGGAGATGCTGGCGCTGACCGAAACCTGGGACAACGGCAAACCGATCCGCGAAACCCTGAATGCCGATCTGCCGTTGGCGGTCGACCATTTCCGTTACTTCGCCGGCTGCCTGCGCGCGCAGGAAGGCACCGCGGCGGAGATCGACCAGAACACCGTGGCTTACCATATCTATGAACCGCTGGGCGTGGTCGGCCAGATCATTCCGTGGAACTTCCCGCTGCTGATGGCCGCCTGGAAACTGGCGCCAGCGCTGGCGGGCGGTAACTGCGTGGTGCTGAAGCCGGCGGAACAAACGCCGCTCGGCATCAGCGTGCTGATGGAAGAGATCGGCGATCTGCTGCCGCCGGGCGTGCTCAACGTGGTGCAAGGTTTCGGCGGCGAGGCCGGCGAAGCGCTGGCGCGCAGCAAACGCATCGAAAAAATCGCCTTCACCGGTTCCACGCCGGTCGGCCGCCACATCCTCGCCTGTGCGGCGGAGAACATCATCCCCAGCACCGTCGAGCTGGGCGGAAAATCGCCGAACATTTATTTTGAAGACATCATGCAGGCGGAACCGGAGTTTATCGACAAAGCGATTGAGGGGCTGGTGCTCGGCTTCTTCAATCAGGGGGAGGTGTGCACCTGCCCTTCACGCGCGCTGATCCAGGAATCCATCTACCCGCAGTTTATGGAGAAAGTGCTGGCGCGTATCGCTACCATCCGCCAGGGCGATCCCTTCGACACCGAGACCATGATCGGCGCCCAGGCGTCAAAACAGCAGTACGACAAGATCCTGTCCTACATCGACATCGCTAAAAACGAGGGGGGCAAAATCGTTGCGGGCGGCGAGCCCGCCCAGCGCGGCGACGAAGTGCAAAACGGTTTCTACCTGCAGCCGACGCTGATTACCGGCAACAACAGCATGCGTTTCTTCCGCGAGGAGATCTTCGGGCCGGTGATTGGCGTCACCACCTTCAAGGATGAGGCCGAAGCCCTGGCGCTGGCCAACGACACCGAGTTCGGGCTGGGCGCCGGGCTGTGGACCCGCGACATCAACCGCGCTTACCGCATGGGCCGCGCGATCAAGGCCGGGCGCGTATGGACCAACTGCTACCACCTGTACCCGGCGCACGCCGCGTTCGGCGGCTACAAGAACTCCGGCATCGGGCGCGAGACCCACAAGGCGGCGCTGTCGCACTATCAACAGGTGAAAAACCTGCTGGTCAGCTACGACGCCAAGCCGCTGGGCCTGTTCTGAACCCGGCGTAATGACAAGAAGGTCACCCGCAGGTGGCCTTCTTTTTGCGCGTGGCCTACTTCGCCATGCCGAGATCGATCACCATGCGACCGCGAATGGTGCCCGCCTTCATCTCGTCGAAGATGGCGTTGATATCCCTCAGCGGCCGCTTGGTCACTTTCGGCGTCACCTTGCCTTCGGCGGCGAACTGGAACGCCTCCTTCAGATCTTCGCGCGTGCCCACCAGCGAACCCACCACCTGAATGCCGTCCAGCACCAGGCGCGGAATGCTCAGATCCATGCTCTCCGGCGGCAGCCCCACGGCCACCACTTTACCGCCGGCGCGCACCGCATTCACCGCCGAGTTGAAGGCGGCTTTCGCCACCGCCGTCACCACCGCCGCGTGAGCGCCGCCGGTTTGCTGTTGAATGATCTCCTCCGCGTTTTGCGTTTTGGAGTTGATGGTCAGATCGGCGCCGATCTGTTTGGCGAACTCCAGCTGACCGTCGTTGACGTCGATGGCGATCACTTTGGCGTTAAACACGTTCTTGGCGTACTGCAACGCCAGGTTGCCCAGCCCGCCAAGGCCATAAATGGCGATCCACTGCCCCGGTTTGATATCGGAAATCTTCACCGCCTTGTAGGTGGTGACGCCGGCGCAGGTGATGCTGCTGGCGGCGAAAGAATCGAGCCCATCCGGCACTTTCACCGCGTAGTCCGCCACCACGATGCACTCTTCCGCCATACCGCCGTCAACGCTGTAGCCGGCGTTTTTCACCGAGCGGCACAGGGTCTCGTTGCCGCTGACGCAGTATTCGCAATGGCCGCAACCCTGGTAAAACCAGGCGACGCTGGCGCGGTCACCCACTTTTAACGAGGTGACGCCCTCACCGACGGCGGAGACCACGCCGATGCCCTCATGCCCCAACGTAATGCCCGGCACCTCGCCGAAATCGCCGTTTTTCACGTGCAAATCGGTGTGGCACACCCCGCAACACTCCATTTTCAACGCCGCTTCGCCGTGCTTCAGCGGGCGCAGCACTTTATCCTGAATGTCTACGGTATGGTTTTTCGTCACTACGGCAGCTTTCATGGTGTTTTCCTTAGCAGTGTGGGAAGTACAGTTGTTAATGTAGTGACTGTATTCGGCGAGGGCAAGCGCCGCGTGTTTTGTGTAAAAACAAATAATTAAATATGAATCAGTCTGATTATTTCATAAAAAACCATTAACAGACGGCGCGATCGCCTTGAGATTGGCAGCCGTGAACGATCGCGCCTCTCTGGCTTGATTTACCCCTTGAAGCGATTAACAGGAATTTTGAGGTAGTGCCGCCCATCATCTTCGCAATCAGGCAGTACGCCGCCGCGAATGTTGACCTGCAGCGCCATCAGCATCAATTCCGGATGCGGCAACGTGGCGTCTCGCTGCTTTCTTTGCGCGATAAATTGAGCTTTATCCATGTTGGCCACCCAGGGGTTGTTCTCGCGCTGCTCTCTCACTGTGCTTTCCCAGCGGGCCTCACGCCCCTCCGGGCGGTAATCATGGCCGGTAAACAGGCGGGTATCCGCAGGCAGGCTCAAGATCCGCTGCAACGAATCCCACAGGGCTTCCGCATTTCCGCCGGGGAAATCGGCCCTTGCGGTGCCGCTGTCCGGCATGAAAAACGTATCGTGAATAAACGCAGCATCGGCAATGTGATACGTGACGGAAGCCAGGGTGTGGCCAGGAGACAGCAAGACTTCAGCGCGCAGGTTGCCGATAAAAAAGACGTCCCCATCCGCAAACAGCGCATCCCACACGGTCTCGGCGGGAGGCAGTTCCTTCAAATTATAGATGTCTTGCCACAGCCCCTGCACGGCGGTAATTTTTTCGCCTATGCCGGTAAGGGCGCCGGTTTTCTGCGCCAGCCAGGTGGCGGCAGAAAAATGGTCGGCATGCGGGTGCGTATCCAGCACCCAGGCCACACCCCACCCTCGCTGCTGGATAAAACTTAAAATGGTGCGGGCCTGCTGATGCGAGACCGTGCCCGATCGGCGATCAAAATCCAGCACCGGATCGATGATGGCGCAGCGACGCGCCTTGGAATCGGCGACGACATACTGCAGGCTGCCGCTTTCCGGCTCATAAAACGCATGCACTTGCGCATGAGACTGAACGGGCTGATGCCGGCGATACCAACTGAGCGCCTTATCGGCATCCGCGCCATATTCTTCGCATTGGCTGCGGAATTGCGCTTCATCGATCCGCCCTTCGCGCAGCGCATACAGCAGAGTGAGGCAAGCCGAGCGCGCCCCGCTCCTGCAATGCGCCAGGGTCTTCTTGCCTTGCCGCAACAGAAACTGGAAGGTGTAAACGGTCTCCCAGGTCAGCGTATCGAACGTATAAGGGAGATAGACGTAACGCATCCCCCCTTGTTCAGCCAACGCTTTCTCTTGCTGATGGTCAAGATACTCTCCCGGCTCTTCGTCCGGCCGGTTGTTGACGATAAGCCGGTAGCCTTGTTGATGCAGGGTAGCGAAATCACTCGCTGCGGGCGCCCCCGAAAAGGAGAGCTGATGATGGTATGTACGGATGCGCATATTTTTTCCTTCTGTCTTATAAGCTTTTAAAAAGCATATAAAGGGCCAGCACCAAGAGCATGGCGGCGTAGAGCACACGGATAATGTCCTCGCGTTTCTTCAGGCGCTCGGTGAGCGCAACCCCCACGACGCCCCCCAGAACACCGCCGACGATCAGCCAGCACGTGATGACGAGCGACACCTTGCCGGACAAGGCATAGCTTGCGCTCGTCGATAAACCCATGGCAGAAACCACCACCAGCGAGGTGGCCACCGCTTCAAGCAGCGAAAAGCGGAAAAACCAGAGCAGCGCCGGCACCACTAAAAATCCGCCGCCGATCCCCAGAAAGCCGGCCACCGCGCCCAGCGCCAACACGCAGGGCCACACGATGGCGGGATGAAAGGCCGCATCAGGAGAAGCCAATCCGTTGCCGGCCCGGTGATTTTTTTTCAGCGTTAATCCGGCGACAATCAGCATCAGCAAAGCGAAAGGCAGGGTTAGATAGCGCCCGTCCGTGATTTTTCCCATTTGTGAACCTGCCAGCGTGCCGGCCACCGCGACCAGCGACACGACAATGCCGGTTCGCCACCGGACGTTTCCTTTGGCGGCGTGCGCAAAAAGGTTGAGCAGCGCGCTGACGGCGACGGACATGGCGCTGGTGCCTATCACCAAATGCGTATCCGGGATTTGCACCATATACAGCAGCAGCGGCACACAAACGATGGAGCCGCCTCCGCCTGTCAGGGCCAAGAGAAATCCGACTATTCCTCCGGTTATCACCAATAACATCAGGGTATAAAAAGTAAAATGGAAAAAATCCAATGGGTTAATTCCCGAACGGTGTTTGTGGTATTTATTAACGATCAGTTCGCATTGATTGTCAAATAACTTATTACATTTAGCTATTACATATAGCTAAATCGAATATGTGTTTTTTAATATAACCATAAGTTCTATGAATTCCCTTTTAATCTGGGCATTAACCCCCTACTTTCTTATGAAAGGAGGCCTGCATGAAACCGGAAAAAATAAACACCAAGAAGAAAGTTGTTGTTATTGGCGGTGGTTCATCTGGAATAAGCGTCGTGGCAAGCATAAGGAAGCGAGTTAAAGGCATTGATATAACGGTAATTGAACCTAGCGACTGCCATTATTATCAACCGGCATGGACCCTGGTGGGCGGCGGGCTGTTTGATATCAATAAAACACGGCGTTCTATGCGCGCCGTCATCCCCCCAGGAACCGCATGGATTCAGGATAGTGTGGTCAGGGTGGAGCCCGGCAAAAAATATGTCGAGACCCGCCAAGGGCAGAAAATAAACTACGACTTTCTTATTGTTGCCTGCGGCCTCGTTTTACGTTGGGATAAAATAGAGGGTCTTGAAGAAACGTTGGGAATGAATGGCGTCACCTCTAATTATCGTTTTGATCTTGCGGAATACACCTGGAAACTGGTTCGTGAAATGCAAGGCGGCGAGGCGATATTTTCTCAACCGCCGGTTCCGATAAAATGCGCCGGCGCGCCGCAAAAAGCCTTATACCTTTCATGCGATCACTGGCGGCGACAAGGTGTCCTTAATAATATTAACGTCAATTTCTGCCTGGCGGGCGCGGCGGTATTCGGCGTGCCGCAATTTGTTCCTCCGCTGACCGATTACTTGAAGAAATACCACGCACAGGTCAACTTCCGGCATAATTTAGTTCGCGTTGATGGGCTGCGTCGGCAAGCAACCTTTTCTCTGGACGGTGATGAAGAAGGCAAACGCGAAGTGACACTGCCCTTCGATATGCTGCACGTAGTGCCGCCGCAATCTGCGCCGGCGTTCATTTCGCAAAGTGGGTTGTCTGACGAGTCAGGTTGGTGCGACGTGGATAAATTCACCCTACGGCATAAGCAGTGGCAGACGATTTTTGCGGTTGGCGACTGTTGCGCCACGCCAAATGCCAAAACCCTGGCGGCGGCTCGCAAACAGGTGGTAGTGGTGGCAGAGAACATCGCGGCCCGGCTTAACGGCGCTCCTGATGCGGCACGGTATGATGGTTATGGTTCCTGCCCATTGACGGTAGAGAAAGGCAAGGTTGTTCTGGCGGAGTTTGGTTACGACAGTAAATTACTCCCCACCTTTCCTCTGTTCGACAACACGCATCCCAGCCGTATGGCCTGGTGGCTGAAGGCCTGGTTTTTACCCAAATTTTACTGGGCGGGCATGTTGCGCGGGGTCGAATGGTTTGCCAAAAGCAAGCCATAGCGACCGTCATCGTTATCCGCGCCTCGCGGCTTCCGCAGGCGCTTGACTATTTGGCGATACACAGCCACCATCGCTTGCGAGCCCGCAGGCTGATTGCAAGCCGTCACCACTAACCGGTCGATCAACGATGAAAAACGCACCCGCCGTTACGATTCACTACTGTTCACAATGCAACTGGCTGCTGCGCGCCGGCTGGATGGCGCAAGAGCTGCTGAACACCTTCGGCGACGATCTCGCCTCCGTCACCCTGATGCCGGGCACCGGCGGGGTCTACCAAATCAGCGTCGATGGCGTGATGATTTGGGATCGCAAGATTGACGGCGGCTTCCCCGATGCGGCGCAGTTAAAGCAGCGGCTGCGCGATCACAGCTTCCCCGATCGTTCTCTCGGCCACAGCGACGGAAAAAAAGCCAGACACTGAAGGCCGTCAGCGCCCCGTCGGCGGCTGCGCGCCGAGAATGCGCGGCATCGTTTCTTTCATCATTTCCATGAATTTGCGTAAACGCGCGGGATAATAGCTGGCATAGGGATACAACAGGTAAATAGGCAGTGGCTCAGCTCGCCACAGGGGTAACAGCGTCTGCAGAGCGCCTTGCGCCAATTCTTCTTTCACCACCCAAGACGACACGATCGCGACGCCCAGCCCTTCCAGCGCCGCCTTGCGCGCCGCATAAAGGCTGTCGGTGCTCAACCTCGGCGCGATGTCGAAACGCCGCTGTTCACCGCTGGTCGCGTGAGTCAAGACGACCTCATTACGATAAAAACTGTTTACCGCCAACCACGGCAATGAGGCCAAATCGTCGAGATCGACGATCGCCGGTCGTTCAGCCAACAGCGCCGGTGACGCCACCGTGCTGCGCGGCACCTCCGCCAGCAACACCGCCACGACCGACGGATCGGTCACCGCCCCGACGTGAATGGCGCAATCCACCCCCTCGGGAATAAAGTCCGGAGAATGGTCGTTCAGCGTCCACTCAACGTAAGTTTGCGGATAGCGCCGCAAATACTCGCCCAACGGACCGATCAGCTGATCTTGACCGAATGCGTGCGGCGCCCGCACGCGCAACACGCCGACCGGTTCGTCGCGCGCGCCACCAAGCCCTTCTTCCAGGCTTTGCCATTGTTCGATCAGCCCCCGCGCCTGGCGGTAACAGCGCTCGCCGTCGTCGGTCAGTTTGAGGGCGTGGGTCGTCCGCTGGATCAGTTTGGCGCCCAGCAGCTGTTCCAATGCCTGCAGACGTCGGCTGATTGTCGGCTGCGAGGTGCCCAGCTGCTGCGCCGCGGCCGACAAGCTGCCGCTTTCGACGATGCGCACCAGCGTATGCAGCAAAGTTATGCGGTCGCCGTTAGGTAAGTTAATTTTATTCATACGTTAAGTGTATAACAGTTTTACCTGCGAGGGGGCTACAGCGGAATGAAGCAAGCGGTAAAAATGGCCGCACATTCACCTTGCAGGAATTTTTGCCATGAGCACCGCCACCACCCACGGCGCACCGTCCGCCAACGTCGTATTTCTGCTGGCCGCCGGCGCCGGCCTCAGCGTCGCGTCAATCTATTACAGTCAGCCCATGCTTGGCATGATGGGCGCCGATTTCCACGCCGGCGTCGCCGATGCCGGCATGGTGCCGACGCTGACCCAGTTAGGTTATGCGCTGGGCATTTTACTGTTGGCGCCGCTCGGCGACCGGTACGATCGCCGGCGGATCATTCTGGTAAAAGGCGCGCTGCTGGCGCTGACGCTGTTACTCTGCGCTTTTGCCGCCTCGTTCCCGCTGTTGTTGCTCAGCAGCCTGGCGATAGGCCTGACCGCCACCGTCGCGCAAGACATTATCCCCGCCGCCGCCACGCTGGCGCCAGAGGCCAGCCGCGGCAAAACCGTCGGCGCGGTGATGACCGGGCTATTGGCCGGCATTTTGCTGTCGCGCGTGTTCAGCGGCGCGCTCGCCGAGTTCGCCGGCTGGCGCAGCGTCTACGCGCTCGCGGCGCTGGGCGTTTTGCCGATCACGCTGGCGATCTGGCGCATGTTGCCGCGTCTTCGCCCCCATAACGCGCTGAGTTACCCCGCGCTGCTGCGCTCACTGGGACATCTGTGGGCCGAGTATCCCGCGCTGCGGCGCGCGACGCTGGCGCAAGGCTTTCTGTCATTGGGCTTCAGCGCTTTCTGGTCAACGCTGGCGTTGATGCTGGCGGAGCGCTACCAGATCGGCAGCGCGGCCGCCGGCGCGTTTGGCCTGGCGGGGGCGGCGGGGGCGCTGGCGGCGCCGTTGGCGGGAAGTCTGGCCGATCGGCACGGCCCTGACGTCGTGACCCGTATCGGCGCGGGACTGGTTCTGGCCTCCTTCGCCTTGATGTTTTTGCTGCCGCTGTTGCCGCTCCCGGCGCAGCTGGCGCTCATTGCGCTGAGCGCCGTCGGATTCGACCTGGGCATCCAGGCTACGCTGATCGCGCATCAAACCATCGTTTACGGTCTCGATCCGGCAGCTCGCAGCCGATTGAACGCCCTCTTGTTCACCGGCGTATTCATCGGTATGGCGACCGGCGCCGCCCTCGGCAGCCGCATTCTGGCAAGCGCGGGCTGGCCGGGTGTCGTGGCGCTAGCGACGGCGGCGGGGGCCGTGGCGCTGTGGATCCGCAGCGGGCGCAAAACGGCGCGCGTAGCGGCCTGATATCGCCCTCTACTGGCGCAAGCGGTTGATTTTACCCAGGCCTCTTGCGCTATACTGAGCGCCCTTTTTGCTACGCATTTAAAACAATTTTATGATGGAACGCTTGCTAGAAAACGCGATGTACGCCTCCCGCTGGCTGCTCGCGCCGGTTTATTTCGGCCTTTCACTGGCCCTGGTCGCCCTGTCTATCAAATTTTTTCAGGAGATCCTGCACGTCCTGCCCAACATTTTCTCCGTCGCTGAAGCCGATCTGATCCTGACCCTGTTGTCGTTGGTCGACATGGCGCTGGTCGGCGGGCTGCTGGTGATGGTGATGTTCTCCGGATACGAAAATTTCGTCTCGCAATTGGATATCACCGAAGGAAAAGAAAAACTGAGCTGGCTGGGCAAAATGGACGCCACCTCGCTGAAAAACAAGGTCGCCGCATCTATCGTCGCCATCTCCTCCATTCACCTGCTGCGGGTGTTTATGGACGCCAAGAACGTACCCGACAACAAGCTGATGTGGTATGTGATCATCCACCTCACCTTCGTGCTCTCCGCCTTCGTGATGGGTTATTTGGACAAGGTGACCCGCTCCAAGCATTAAACGCGCCGCCACGCCCGATCGTCAGGATCGGGTGTCATCCCCTCCTTCGCTATTCCCCAACCGTCGCCGCCGTCATGTCTTTCATCTGGCACATCTGATGATAATTTTATTATAATGTCATTACACTCATTATGGACCGAACGCCGGCCACCGCACCGGATTCGCCGCAGACAGGATCACGCACCTCCATGCCATTAAACGGTCACCCCCTGCAATTCAACGATATTCAGGCGATTCTGCCTCATCGTTATCCCTGCCTGTTGGTCGATCGCGTGCTGCCCGCCGGCACCTGCATTGCCGAAGGGCGGCTGAGCGCCATCAAGAACATCACCGCCAATGAGCCGACGTTCTGGAACGGCCATGCGCACTTCGCCGGTTTTCCCGGCGTGCTGTTGGTGGAAGCGCTGGCGCAAAGCACCGGGCTGCTGGCGCACTATTATCTCGGGGCGTTGAACGAAGGGGAACATTACTACTTCGCTTCCATTCAGCGGGCGCGGTTTTATCGCGCCGCCCGTCCCGGCGACCAGGTGTTGATGGAGGTCGCCTTTGTACGCCGGCGTGGCGCGATCGCCCGCTTCACCGGCCGCGCCAGCATCGATGGCCGGCGCATTTGCACCGCCGATTTCATGTGCGCCCGTAAATAGGCCGCTTGCCAAAGGAACCCTGCGAATACCATGTCTCTGGTTGACCGCTTACTCAGAACCCTCGATTTCTCCCCGCGCGGCCAGGTGATCGCTCGCGAAGCCGACGCCTGGGGCGAAATCATCGTTTCCGATCACAAGGACTACCGCACGCTGCGGTTTGACGGCATCTGCGAGCAAAGCAAGATGAGCCTCAGCAACCCCGCACAGCCGATCCACAACTACATCAAAGCGATGCTGATGGCGGTGGCCTGGCAGCCGCCGAGCTCGGCGTTGATCCTGGGGTTAGGCGGCGGCAGCCTGCTGCGTGCGCTGCACGCGCTCGATCCGGCCATGCGTCTGGACGTGGTTGAACTGCGCGCCGCAGTGATCGCCGTCGCGCGCCGCTATTTTACGCTGCCGGCCACCGACACCATCAGCCTGCGTACCGCCGACGCCATGGACTTTGTGCGCCCGCCTGCCGAGACGCGTTACGATCTGATTTTCTCCGATCTCTATTCGGCGTTCGCCATGGATCCGCAGCAAGGCACCCAGACATTCCTGGAAAACTGCGCCGCGCGGCTGAACGACGGGGGCTGGCTGGTGCTCAATTACCACGATCTGCCCGATGAGAACAGCCTGCTGTACCACAGCCTGCACCGGATATTCGGCACCGTATTGTTTTGCGTCGCCCCCAGCGGCAACGTGATCATTTACGCCACGCCGGCCCAGGTGACGTTGCCGCTCAGCACGCTTCGCACGCTGGCCGCCGGCAGCGGCGAGCTGTTCAACTGCGAACTCGGCTACCTGTCACGCAAGATAGAACGGCTGCATTTCCGCTAAGAACGAGCGGCGACGCGGTCTGGCTGGCCGCTTCGTCCACATGGTATTATCATTCAGTCATCATTCTCTGGAGGATCCTGATGGAAAAGAAAACGGCGCGGCTAACGGTGCTGATTGACCCGGACAAGAAGAAAGCCCTGGAAGAGCTGTGCCTGCAGCAGGACGTCACCCCTTCCCAGGTGGTGCGTCAGCTGATCCGCGATTATCTGCACAAGCATCAGGTGGATTATCCCAGCCAGCCGACCCACGCCAATCCGCGAGTCGAGAGCAATTGAACGGCGGCCTGCCCCGCAAACCGTGAAGCGCGCTTCCCCCTGCGCGCGTCCCTAATCCGAATCCTCCACGGCGGTCTGTCCATCCTGCAATATCGCTGCTACTGTTTTAGGCGTTCATTATTCTCTCTTGGGAAAGGAAACGCGCCATGTTCAGCCATATTACCGTCGGCGTCAGCGATCTGGATGCCGCCGCCGCGTTCTACGACGCCATTCTGTTGCCATTGGGTTTACAACGGCGGGAAGTGACGCCGGACGGCGGCCCCGCCGCCCGCTGCTGGGTGATGCCAGGCCAAACGCTGCCGCGTTTTTACGCCTACCAACCCTTCGACAGACAGCCCGCCAGCGCCGGCAACGGCAGCATGCTGGCCTTTCTCGCCGCCGACGAGCTGGCGGTTAAACGCGCCTACGCCGCCGGTCTGCTGGCGGGCGGCAGCAGTGAAGGCGAACCCGGCGAGCGCGCGCACTACGGCAAAGGCTATTTCGGCGCTTACCTGCGCGATCCCGACGGCAACAAGGTGCATGTGGTTTATCGGGGAGATCTCGCCTGATGAAATGCTCGGTTTACATCGCCACCAGCGTAGACGGATTCATTGCCGGCCCGGATGGCGACATTGACTGGCTGCTGCGGCCCGAATACGCGGTTTCGCTGCTCAATGGGTTGAGTTTTGAAGCGTTTGTCGCCGACATCGACGCGCTGGTGATGGGTCGCCATACCTATGAAAAAGTCCGCGCCTTTCCCGAGTGGCCCTATGGCGCACTGCCGGTGGTGGTGCTGTCGACGCAGCCCGCACCGCACGGCGCAGAACCTGTCCGCTGGATGAGCGGCGAACCGGCCAGCGTCGTGGCGCGGTTGGCCGAGGTCGGCTGCCGTCACCTGTATATCGACGGCGGCCAGACCGTGCAGCGCTTCCTGCAGGCCGGCTTGATCGACGAACTGACGATTACGCGCGTGCCGCTGCTGCTGGGCGGCGGTATCCCCTTATTCGGCGCCGACGGCCCGGAGCAGCGCCTGCGCCTGCTTGCCGTCACCTCATCGGACAACGGTTTCGTGCAAGAACGCTACGCGGTTCAGCGCGCGCCGTAACGCAGCATCAGGCGGCGGCCACCGAAGGCGATGAGCAACGCCGCCAGTGCCAACAGCGCCGCCACGCCGTAGGTCACCCGCATGCCGTAAGCCGCGGCGGCCGCAGTGCCCGCGACCTGCTGCGAAGCCAGATAAAACAGCGCCCCCATCGCCGACGCGCCGGTGATCGCCCCGAGATTGCGCGACAGGTTCACCATGCCGGCGATCAGCCCGCGCCGTTCAGGAAACAGATCTTTCATCAGCATGGTGTTGTTGGCCACCTGAAACAGCGCATAGCCGGCGGTCAGCAGCGCGATGGGGGCGATATAGCCGAGCACGCCCCAACGGTTAAGCAGCGACAGCAGCGCCGCGCCGGCGGCCACCGCCATCAGCCCAAGCAGGGCAATGCGCTGCGATCCAAAACGATCCACCAGATAGCCGGCCGGTATGCCGGTCAAGATCGCCACCGCCGGTCCCGCCGACATCACCAGCCCCACCTGCGCGGCGCTTAACTCCAGCGCGCGTGACAGATAGAACGGCCCGACCACCAGCGTGGCGGTCATGACCGTCATCACCAGCGCGCTGGCCGCCAGCCCCGCCGTCAGGGCCGGATGACGGAACATCGACGGCGCAAGCAGCGGCGATGCGGCGCCGCGCTCCACGCGGATAAACAGCGCCCCCGCTAACAGCGCCCCCAGCAGCAACGCCAGATTGAGTGCGCCGAAGTCGCCGCGCCCGAGGGTCATCGCCAGCGAATAGCAGAGCAATGCGCCGCCCAGCAGCAACGTGCCGGCGCGATCGAACGGTTCCGCGCGCACTGCCGCGCGCGGCCCATTCGGCAAGTATCGCCAGGCGAGCCACAGCGCCAGCAGGCCCAGCGGCAGGTTGATCAGGAACATCGCCCGCCAGCCGAAACCGGCGATCAGCGCGCCGCCCAACGACGGCCCCAGCGCGGTGCCCACGGCCGACATCGTGCCGAGCAGCCCCATCGCGCGGCCGATTTTTTCCGTCCCCAGCGCCTCGCCCGCCAGCGCCATGGCGATCGACATCATGACTGCGCCCCCCAGCCCCTGCGCCAGGCGCGCCGCCAGCAACAGCCACAGTTGCGGAGCCAGCGTGCAAACCAGCGAAGCGGCGGTAAACAGCGCGATGCCCGCCAGCAGCAGGCGGCGGCGATTGAGGCTGTCGCCCAAACGGCCGATGCCGATGATGCAAGTGGTGACGGCCAGCAAATAGCAGAGCAACACCCACTGCACCGCCTGGAACGAGGCATGGAACGCGGTGGCGAGCGCCGGCAGCCCGACGTTGGCAATGCTGATACCAAGCGATGACAGCAGCATGCTCAGAGAAAGAGCGGCCAGTATGCCGCGGACGCCTTGCGGCGAAGGATGGGATAACATGATGAACACTCCTGACATTGACTACGGGTAAGCCTATGTCAGGGGGCAGGATGGCGGAAGACGCATGGCATGCACTGTATCCATGCGCCTGACGCCTTATCTGACGCGAGCCGTCACCAGGCGGCGATTTCCGCCTCGGTGAGCGGGAGAGTTTGGGTGACGCCGGTTTCCGCCGCCAGGGTGGCCGCTTCCAGCACCGCCATCACCGCCAACGCCTGCGCAGCGGTGACCGGGTTGGCGCCTGCGCCGCGCAACGCATCGCGCACCTGGAAGTAATACTGGCGTTGATCGCCATCCGGTGTCGGCAGCGTACGCATCGGCTCCGTGCCGATAAACAGGCTCATCGCATCGTCGTCTTTGCCCCACTCCGCCGATCCCGGCGTCACGCCGGCCAGCAGTTGGCTTTCCTGCCCGTCGGCGCGCGCTTTGACCACGCTGCCTTTCTCGCCGTGCACGGTAAAGCGTGAGACGCCCCCCGCCACCAGCATGCTGCCATGCAGGATCACGCGGTGCGTCGGGTAGTTGAGCACCACGTGAGCCCAGTCGTTAATCTGCGCGTTGGGGCGCAGCGTGGCGATGTTGGCCTGCACGCTGTGCGGCAAGCCGAACAGCTGCAGCGCCTGATCGACCATGTGCGGCCCCAGATCGAACCACAGTCCGCTGCCAGGGAGGTTTTGTTCACGCCAGCGCACCCGCACTTCTGGGCGGTAACGATCGATGTGCGACTCAAAGTGCGTCACCTTGCCAATCAGCCCCTGTTCGATCACCTGCTTCACGCCCAGGAAATCGCTGTCCCAGCGACGGTTCTGGAACACCGACAGCAGGCGGTCGTGCTTCTCCGCCGCCGCAATCAGCGCGCGCGCCTGCGCCAAATCCAGCGTAAACGGCTTATCCACCACCACGTGCTTGCCCGCCTCCAGCGCGGCCAGCGCCAGCGGCGCATGGGTGGCGTTAGGCGATGCGATCACCACCAAATCCACCTCCGGCCGGCGGATGGCCTCCAGCGGATCGGCGATCACCTGCGCGTGCGGCAGATCGGCATGCACCTTGGCGGCATCGCGCGAAGCCACCACGCTCAGTTCCAACCCCGGCACCGCGTTAATCAGCGGCGCGTGAAACGCCTTGCCGACAAAGCCGTAGCCAATCAGCGCCACCTGCAACGGTCGAGCGGTATCGTTCATCAGTGTTCTCCTCTAGCGGTCGTCGGCGACGACACAAAGTTCAATCAATGACTGTTCGTCCAGGTTGTCCCACGGGCGATCGGTAAACAGGCGTTGGATCTGCGCCAGATCCGCCACGTGATGCGGTTCGCAGCGATCCAGCTTCATATGGTCGGCCACCAGCCAGCGCTCGCCGCTGTTAGCCAGCATGGCGCGCTTGACCTCTGCATCGGCCTCTTCGCCGGCGCTCAGTCCCAGCTGAGGATGCACCGCGCAGGCGCCCAGCAAGGCGATATCCGCGCGGTAGCGCGCCAGCAACGCCAGCGTGGCGCTGCCGGCGAACAGCCGCTGGCGCGCATCCCACTGGCCGCCAAGCAGGATCAGGTTGATCTCCGGCCTGTCGCTCAGGCACTGCGCGATATCCAGCGAAGCGGTGATCACCGTCGCCGGGCCGCGCAACGCCTGCGCCACCGCCAACAGCGTACTGCCCGCATCCAGCATCAGGGTGCTGCCGGGCGGGATCTGCGCAGCCACCGCGCGACCGAGCCGCTGCTTGATCTGCGGCAACAGCGCCGCGCGCGCCTGACGTGGCATGCCGGACGGTTCGAGCGCGATCGCGCCGCCGTGATGTTTCTGCGCCAACCCTTGCCGCTCGAGATCGGCCAGATCGCGGCGCACGGTATCGACCGAAACGCCGATGGCGGTGGCCAATTCCGCCACCGCCGCCTGTCCGCGTTCGCTGAGCAAATCCAGTAAATGGCGCTGCCTTGCCGCTTTGTGCATGGGCTTATTCCGCAGTAAAAAGCATAAAACAGCAATATACAGCAGATAACAGCAATGGAGAAGTCGCAATTGTGCGCACCGGCGATCAAACATCTTTTCGCCTGCGGGACGATGATGAAGGCATAACACATAACAATCCGGAGAAAGGCATGAACATCGATCTGACGTTTGAAGACCTGAGCGCACGCGCCGTGCAATACAACGCCCGCGCTTCGGTGGAGGATTTTGACGCCTGCATGGCGGAATACGCCGCGCTGGCCCAGCGAGCCAAGGCGCAGACGCCCGGCATTTACGACCTGCGCTACGGCATGAGCGCCGCCGAGCGCCTCGATCTGTTCCCGGCCAGCGCACAACCCGCCCCGCTGCTGATCTTTATTCATGGCGGCTATTGGCATTCACAGCGCAAAGAGGAAGCCTGTTCGATGGCCGCCGCGTTTGCTCGCCGCGGTGTGGCGACCGCCACGCTGGAATACACGCTGGCGCCGGAAGCGACGCTGGCGGAGATCGTACATGAGGTACGCAGCGCCGTCGCCTGGCTTTATCATCACGGGGCGCCTTTCGGCATCGATCCGGCGCGCATTTTCGTCAGCGGCAGTTCGGCCGGCGGTCACCTGTGCGGCATGCTGATCGCCGACGGCTGGCAACAACGCTATCGCCTGCCGCCCGACGCGATCAAAGGCGCGCTGGCGCTGAGCGGCCTCTACGATTTGCGACCGCTGTGCGATATCTACATCAACGACTGGCTGCACCTGACGCCCGAACAGGCGCAAACCCTCAGCCCGCTGTTTCTGCTGCCGGCGAAAGACCATGCGCCGCAGATCCTGCTCGACGTCGGCCAGCGGGAAACGCAAGGTTTCAAAAACCAGACGCAGGCCTATTATGACGCTTGCCTGGCGCATGGCCTCGACGTCCAGCTGCTGGCCGACCGTCACTGCAATCACTTTACGCTGGTCAACGAGCTGGCGGATGCGGAAAGCGCGATGTTCCGGCAGGTGATGGCGATGATCGACGCAACGCAACGGTAGCCTGCCGCTGTAACCGCAGCCTGGCGGCGATCGTAATCACCGCCAGCGCGGCGAACAAGGCTCCGCACAGCAGGCTGCCCTGTAGCCCCCACGCGGTGATAAACCCGCCGCCCGCCAGCGCCCCCACCGCCACCCCCAGATTGATAAAAGCGATATACAGCCCGGTGGCGAACGCCGGCGCTTGCGGGGCTTCGGCGGTCAGCCAAATCTGCGTGACAATCAAACCGCTGGTGTGCGCCGCTCCCCAATACAGGCAAAGCGCCGTCATCGAGCCAATATTCACGCTGCCATAGCGATACAGCAGCGCATAAGCCGCAATCAAGGCTATCGGATGCAGCAGCACCGTCACCGCACGATGGCGGCTCAGCCATCTGCCGGCCAACAGGTTGCCCACGACACCGCCCACACCGAACGCCACCAGAAGAAAGCCGATGACGCCGCGGCTGAGACCGATTTCGCGGCTGAGGTACTCGGCCGCGTAAGCATAGACGGCAAACATGGCGGCAAAGATCAGCACGCAGGTAGTGATATTCAGCCACAGCGTACCGCTGCGCAGGATTGCCAACTGTTTGCCATAGCTGAGGCGCTGTACGGCCGCATCAGGCAAACGCCACAGCAATCCCAGCGCCGCCAGAAGGTTCACCCAGGCACAGAACCTGAACGACGCTTCATAGCTGAACTGTCCGGCGAGCCATTGCGTCAGCGGTATCCCCAGCACCATGCCCATGCTGGTGCCGATGAACGCATAGGCGGTTGCTTTGGGAGCTTGATGCGGCGGATAAAGCGACGCGGCCGCCACCATGGCCAGTGAAAAATAGATCGGATGAAACAACGCCGGCACAATGCGCAGCAGCATGAGCATGGCGAAGCTGTCCACCTGGGCGGACAGCGCGCTGGCCGCCGCAAACACGGTCAACGCGATCAACAACATGCGTTTGCGATTGAATTGCGACGCCAACAGCACCAACAGCGGCCCGAGCAGCGCAATGGTCAGGGCGAAGATCCCGACCAGCCAGCCGGCCTGCGCCGTGGAGATGCCATACCGTGCAATGATCAGCGGCAAAATGCCCACCACGCCGAACTCGATGCAGTAAACGCCGAACAGCCCCAGCGCGAGGAAGAAAATCGGCGGCATCAGGCGCATTGCATCGCTCCCGTCGCGGCATAGACCGCCTGACAAATCTCGCCGACAAAGGCACCGGACATCCCTTCCAGCGCCGTGTTGGTAAACGCCACCACGCTGAGCTGCCGGGCAGGATCGACGAACCACGAGTGGCCATAGGTGCCGCCCATCCGCCAGCTGCCAACGGACTCCGGCGTGTGCGCAGCGACGGGATCTTTCAGCACGGTGATGCCCAGGCCAAACCCGCGCCCCGGCCAAAACGGCATCGGCAAATCGCCGATTTGGTTGCTGGTGAACGCCGTAACCCACTCGGTTGGCAGCACCGGCTCTCCTCCCTGGCGCAACGCTTCCAGCAGGCGCAGGAAATCCTCCGCCGAGCCGACCATGCCGGCGCCGCCGGAGGCGTACGCCAACGGATCCAGCGCACGCGCAGGTGACAGATGAAAACCGGCGCTGCCATCGATGAACGGTAAACGATCCGGTTGGCGCAGGCGGCGTGGCTCGCCGGGATGATCGGCGTAAGCGGCCGCCAGGCGCGCGGCGTCCACCGCCAGGAAATCGGTATCCGTCATCGCCAACGGCCCGGTCACCCATTTGTTGACCGCCTGCGCCAGCGGCAGGCCGCTCGCCTGTTCAATAACCGCGCCCAGCACATCGGTGGCGATAGAATAGCGCCACGCCGCGCCGGGCGGAGCCAGCAAAGGGGCGCAGGCAATGCGCCGCACGTTTTCCTGCAGGCTGACGGACGCGTCATCCATGCCGTCGGAGACGCCGAGCCGGGCATAGAATCCCCCTTCCGTCTGGAAAAAACGGTAGCTTAATCCGGCGGTGTGGGTCATCAAATGCCATAGCGTCAGCAACGGTTGGGTGCCGTCCGCCAGCCGCGGGCGAAAATTCGGCAGCCAACGCGTGATCGGATCGTCTAACCGCATGGCGCCTTGCGCCATCAACGCCAGCGCCGCCGTGGACACGATCGGTTTGGACACCGAGGCCAGACGAAACAGCGTATTGAGCGCCATCGGCTTGCCCGCTTCGCGATCCGCCATGCCCGCCGCGCGGCGATAAACGATCTCACCGCCCTGCGCCACCAAAACGACCGCGCCAACCAATCGTTTTTCGCGCAAGGCTTGCTCTATCGCGCCGTCAATCGCGTTGGCGGAGGATCCGTATTCATTCATCTTTATTACCTCAGATAGTCAGCCCATGCTGTCGCCACCGAGCATAGGGCGTGGCGATTAACGAAAAAACAGGCTAGATTTCCTTTCATAGCGGACACTCACGTCCGTAATAGGGCAAGCAATGGATAATCTGTCTGGGGTGAGCGTCTTTGTGCAGGCCGCGGAGACGCTGAGTTTCGTTGAGGCCGGGCGCGTGCTCGGCATTTCCGCTTCCGCGGTGGGGAAAAGCATCGCCCGCCTGGAAAACCGGCTGGGCACGCGCCTGTTTCACCGCAGCACGCGCAGCATGACGCTGACCGCCGAAGGCCTGCTGTTTCTGCACCGCTGTCAGCGCATTCTCGGGGAATTGGCGGCGGCGGAACGGGAAATCAGCGATACGCACAGCGCCCCGCGCGGCAAGCTGCGTGTCAGTTTGCCGCTGGTGGGCGGCCTGCTGAATCCGGTGCTGGCGGAATTTGTTCGGCGTTACCCGGAGATTGAGCTGGAAACCGATTTTTCCGACCGTCGAGTCGCGGTGATCGAAGAAGGGTTCGATGCGGTGATCCGCGTGGGCGATACCGAGGACTCTCGCTTAATGAGCCGCCAACTGGGCACGTTTCACCTACAGCTGGTGGCGGCGCCGGACTATCTGCGCCGGGCGGGAATACCCCGCCAGCCGGCAGAACTGCGCGATCACGCCTGCCTGTTATACAGATTCCCCACCACCGGCAAAGTCGAGACCTGGCCGGTGGCGGGCGGAGATAAACTGCTCGACGAAGGCCTGGGCAAGCGCACGGTATGCAATACCGTCGACACGCTGATTTACCTGGCGGAACAGGGCCTGGGCATCGCCTGCCTGCCCGATTTCGCGGTACGGGAGGCGCTGGAGCAGCAGCGGCTCCAACCCGTGCTTGGCGACCAATGCCGACACAGTGGCAGTCTCAAAATTCTCTGGCCTTCCAGCAAACATCTTACACCGCGTCTCAGGGCATTTATCGACATCATGAGCGTTCGCCTTTTCTCGGCCTAAGTCCTCTACCGCGTTAGAACAAATTCAGCTTTGCTTTGCACAAAAATAGCTAAAGTGCAGCCTGCCGCGCCTGCCAGCAGCCCTGACGGCGGCGCAGTGCCGTCGTGATATTCCATTCAGCGATATGGAAGCGCCGTTCGTTCTTTCGGGACAAAGAAAACCGCCACACAATACCTTTCACCCCGCACTCGTGCATAACCATCTATAAATTCAGGTGTTAACGCCTTGTCATTATCGATAACCGCCCAATTCGCTCATCTGATATTGAACAGCCAGCCGGATCAAACCGCTCTGTCAGCCGCTCGCCGCGGCGTGAAAGATTACTTCGCCTGCGCATTGCCGATTGCCCGCGGGGCGTTGAGCGATGCCGGTCTGGCAGCGATCGGCACGACGTTTCCGCCGAACGGCAGTGAGAACCGCGCACTGCGCTATGGCTATGTCAGCCACTCGTTGGACTTCGATGATTACCATCCTGCGCTGCGTGGCCATCCGAGCACCGTAGTGCTCTCCGCCCTGCTGGCGCTGAACGGTGAGAGTGACAATGTCACTGAACTGTTAACCGCCTATGTCATCGGCGTAGAGGCCGCTGGCCGGCTGGGATTGGCCGCTGGCACGCAACATTACGTGCTGGGTTTTCACAGCACCGCCACCCTGGGCGCGGTCGCCGCCTGCGCCGCCGTGGCGCGTTATCTGCAGCTTGACCAGCGGCAAACGCAGATTGCTCTCGGCCTGGCGGCCACCCAGGCGGCGGGCCTGCGCAGCCAGTTCGGTTCGGCGGCCAAACCGCTGCACGCCGGCCTGGCGGCACGCAACGCGGTCAACGCCGCCCTGCTGGCTCAGGCCGGTTTCATCGGCCAACCGGAGGGCGTGCTGGACAGCCTGCTGGCTTCCCACGGCGACGGCCGGCAAAAACCGGAATGCCTGACCGCCGGCTGGGGCGCGCCCTGGCGCATCCTGCAGCCGGGGCTGGAGTTCAAGCGCTACCCGACCTGCGGTGGCACTCACAGCGCGGCCGAGGCGGCGCTCGCCCTGCGCGAGCGGCTGCTGGAACAAGGCGACGCCCTTGCAGAGATCGCCCTGGTTGAGGTCAGTTTTCCGCCCGGCGCAGATACCGCGCCCTATATTCGCCAACCGGCCACCGGTGTGGAAGCGCGCTTTAGCCTCGAATACGTCATCGCCGATGCGCTATACCACGGCGAGGTCGCGCTGACGCATTACGGCGAACAGCCGGTCGATGCGGCTATCGCCGCCCTGGCGGCAAAAGTTGAGCGCCATGCCGATCCTGCGGCCCCGCCGGACGCGCTCGATCCGGAGATGCGCTTCCATCGCCTGACCCTGACGCTGCAGGACGGAAGGCAAATAAGTGACATAGTCACAAGAAAGCAAACCGCCGCCCGGCCGACAGACCTCGACGCCAAGCTGCACGCCATTTTGCAGCTGCTTCCGGGCCTCGAAGGCGAGAGCGTTATCCGCGACTGTGCGCTTATGTCCCCTGGCGCGCTGCCGCGACTGATTGCATTGTTAAATTAATAATAAAACAGGAATAACTATGAGTACTTCACCTTCAACACCATCGCGCCAACTCCGTCTCGGCCTGTTCGTTCAGGCGCTGGGGCACCACATCGGGGGATGGCGCGCAGAAGGCGCCAGCGGTTCACCGACCGATATCGACTGGTTCACCTGGATCGCAAAAAAAGCCGAAGAAGGCACCTTCGATATGTTCTTCGTCGGCGACGCGCTGGCGACCAGCGTGCACCGCCTGCCCTCGACGATGTCACGCCTGGAGCCGCTGACGCTGCTCGCGGCGCTGGCGGTCAATACCCGCCATATCGGGCTGGCGGCGACCGCCTCCACCACTTTCGATCAACCTTTCCACCTGGCGCGCGCCATGGCCTCCATCGACCATATCAGCCACGGCCGCGCCGCATGGAACGTGGTGACCTCATTCTCCAGCGATGCGGCGCGCAACTTCAGCCGTGAAGATCTGCCGTCGCACGCCGAACGCTATGAAGTGGCGCGGGAATTCCTCGAGGCCAGCTACAAACTGTGGGACGGCTGGGAAAAAGACGCCATCGTGCGCGACAAGCAAAATGGCGTGTACGCCATCGACGAGAAAATCCACGCCGCCAACCATAAGGGCAAGCATTTCTCGGTGCAGGGCCCGCTGAACATTTCCCGCTCGCCGCAGGGGCGGCCAGTGATCATTGAGGCCGGCTCTTCCCCGGCCGGCCAACAGCTGGCGGCGGAAACCGCCGAAGTGGTGTTCACCGCCGCCGCCAGCCTGGAAGAAGGACAGGCTTTCTACCGCAGTCAGAAAAAATACGTGGCCGACGCCGGCCGCAACCCGGACCACCTGCTGATCCTGCCAGGTGTGATGCCGATTGTCGGCCGAACCAAAGAAGAAGCGCGAGAAACCTGGTATCAGCTGAATCAACTGGTGGATATCGATAACGGCATTGAGCAGCTGTCGGCACGCTTTGGTTTCGATTTGAGCGATTACCCGCTGGACGGCCCGGTGCCGAATGTGGGCGCCACCGAAGGCGGCCAAAGCCGCGTGAAACTGCTGACCGATCTGGCCGAGCGGGAAAACCTGACGCTACGCGAGCTGGCGGCCGTCGCGGCCGGTTCGCGCGGCCACCGCGTGGTGGTAGGCACCGCCGAAGAGATCGCCGACGACTTCCAGCTGTGGCTGGAACAGCAAGGCGCAGACGGCTTCAACATCATGCCGGCGGTGTTGCCTAACCAGCTGGAACTGTTCGTCGAGCTGGTGATCCCAGAGCTGCGCCGCCGTGGCCTGTTCCGTGAAGAGTATCAGCATGCAACCCTGCGTGAAAACCTGGGTCTGCCGGAACCGGCAATCAACTTCGCTAACGTAAAATCGGCTTAATCCGCAGGGAAATCATGATGAAAACCACATTCAAACGCACCGTACTGTCCCTGCTGTTGGCTTCCTCCACGCTGGCGCCGTTGGCCGCAGCTCATGCCGCTGAAGGCGATGTTCCCTTCAAGGCGGCGGTGAAAGCTGCCGCCGATCCGGCGCTGCATGACAGTCTGCCTGAAGCTATCAAAAAGGCCGGCTATATCGTTGCCGGCACCAACCCGAACACCCCGCCGACCACCTTTTACCAGGCGGACAACAAAACGCTGGCCGGGCGTGAAATCGACGTGATGAGCGCGATTGCCGATCGCCTGGGCGTGGCGATCCACTGGAAGGACACCGGCGGTTTCGACAACATCATCCCCGGCCTGAAGTCCGGCCGTTATGACGTCGCGCTGGCCAACATTGACGCCAACAAAAAGCGCTTCCAGCAAGTGGACTTCGTCGGCTATTACAACGCTTCCAAGCTGGCCTTGATCGCCCGCAAAGACGCTGCGCTTGGCCCTTACACCGAGCTGGCCCAGCTGTGCGGCCAGAGCGTCGGCGCCGGCGCAGGCACCTCGCAGATCACCCGCCTGCAGCAGGCCAGCGATCAATGCGTCGCCGCCGGCAAGCCGGCCATCACCATGCCGATCTTCCCGGACCGCCCGGCCGGGGTGCAGGCGGTGATCAGCGGCCGCGTGCCGATGTTTTTCGGCCCGTATGAAGGGTTGCGCTACCAGGCCACCCACGTTAAACCGCTGACGCTGGCCGGTGATATCAACATCGACGGCACCACGGTGGCCATCGCCCTGCCGAAAGGCTCCGAGCTGGTGAAACCGGTGCAGGCGGCGCTGAATTCTCTGATCGCCGACGGCAGCTACCAGAAAATCCTCGACAGCTGGGATATCGGTTTTGGTGCCGTGAAAACCGCCGGCATCAATGAAGAGATCGCAAAATGAGTGGGCAACACCCTGTCGACGACGCGGAACTGAGCATCGTCGGCCACCGGCATTACGGGCGCTGGCTCAGCGCCCTGGTTGTGCTGCTGATCGTCGGCGTTATCATCAATTCCATGCTGCACAACCCGCGCTTTGAATGGTCGGTGGTGGCGGAAAATCTGACCGAGGCGTCCATCCTCAACGGCGTGCTCATGACGCTGAAGCTGACGGTGATTTCGGTGGTGTTCGGCTTCGCCGGCGGCGTGCTGCTGGCGCTGATGCGCCTGTCGGCCAATCCGGTATTGGTTGCGGTAAGCTGGTTCTACACCTGGTTCTTCCGTGCGGTGCCGATGCTGGTGCAGCTGTTCTTCTGGTACAACATCGCCGCGCTTTATCCGCGCATCAGCTTGTGGATCCCGTTTCTGGGCGAAGTCGCCAGCGCGCCGACCAATACCCTTATCAGCACCTTCAGCGCGGCGGTGATCGCGCTGGTGATGCATCAGTCGGCCTATGCGGCGGAGATCGTGCGCGCAGGCGTCCAAAGCGTCGGCAGCGGCCAGCTGGAAGCCGCCAAAGCGCTGGGTTACCGTCGTGGGCAAATCCTGTGGCGCGTGGTATTGCCGCAGGCGATGCGCACCATCCTGCCGCCGGCGGGCAATGAGGTGATCGGGCAGTTGAAAACCACCGCGGTGGTGTCGGTGATTGCCCTGCAGGACGTGCTGTATTCGGCGCAGATCATTTACCAACGCACCTACGAGGTCATCCCGCTGCTGCTGGTCGCCACCCTGTGGTATCTGGCCATGACTTCGATTCTGTCGATTGGCCAATACTACGTGGAGCGCTATTTTGGCCGCGGCACGCAGGCAACGCGCAGCGGCGGGTTCTTCCTCAACCGCAAAGCCCCTCAGGGAGGTGAACAATGAGCGCATCCATCCACATCAACCGGGTGCGGAAATCCTTTTCCGGCACCGAAGTGTTGAAAAACATCAGCCTGACCATTCCGGCGGGTTCAGTGACGGTGATCCTCGGCCCTTCCGGCTCCGGCAAATCCACCCTGTTGCGCTGCATCAACCACCTGGAAAAGCTGGACGGCGGCACCATTCGCGTTGGCGAACAGCTGATCGGCTATCGTCAAAAAGGCCGGCATCTGTACGAGCTGAAAGAAGCCGAGGTGGCCGAACAGCGTAAAAGCATCGGCATGGTATTTCAGCAGTTCAACTTGTTTGCGCACCGCACCGTGTTGCAAAACGTCAGCGACGCGCCGCAGCGGGTGAAAAAGGAAAAAAAAGCCGAGGCGCAGGAACGGGCGAAGCAGTTGCTGGCCCGCGTCGGGTTGGAACATCGCATCAACGCCTGGCCGCGTGAACTGTCCGGCGGCCAGCAGCAACGCGTCGCCATCGCCCGCGCGCTGGCGATGAACCCGCAGGTGTTGCTGTTTGATGAACCGACTTCCGCCCTCGATCCTGAATTGGTTGGCGAAGTGCTGCAGGTGATGAAAGACTTGGCGCATTCGGGCATGACGATGGTGGTGGTCACGCATGAAATCGGCTTCGCCCGCGAAGTGGCCGACCAGATTGTCTTTATGGATCAGGGAAAGGTGGTTGAAACGGGCAGCGTGCAGCAGGTTCTGGATGCGCCGGGACATGAGAGGACGCGCAACTTCCTGGCGACAGTATTGTAACCCTACGTCAGGGGGCGTTGCGTCCCCTGACGTTCAAATTCAGCCGTTATTTTTTCGGCCGATAGCGGAAAAGACGTTGAACACTTCACCCAGACCGTAAATCGCGCCGAGCAAGACGGCCACCATTACCGGCACCAGGACCACCACGGTGGCCAAGCTTTCAATCATTTCTAACATCGTTCTCTCCTGGTTTATAAGCACAGCGAATCTGCGCCGGAAGAAAAGGTTTCCGGCCAATCGATCGATTATCGTGGGGAGGCAGTCTAAAACGTGAGCCACATCACACTTGATGCGAGCTAATGTAACTTACACAATTACATTAACGCAATGCAAAAAATGCTCTGCGGGAAGACGGAATTGGCGTGGATTTTTATTGCGTATCCGCTTGATATTGCGATGAACAAGGGACGAAAGGATAGCCGGCTTGCCGCTCGACCTGCCCGGCCATTTCGGCGATGCTGGTTTGCGCCAGGCTGGCTTCCAGCGCGTGACCAACGCGCGCAAACTCTTGCTCCAGCACAGGGGTAATAGCGTGGCCGATATAACACGCATCGTTAGGCCGGGCGCGGTGCAGCATGAAATAAGGTTGATCCTCCACCGCGCGATACACGTCCAGCAGCGAGATCGCTTCTGCCGGCCGCGCCAGCAGCGCCCCGCCGCCTTGCCCCATCTGCGAATAGGTCAGCCCGGCCTCCGCCAGCGCGCCGAGGATCCGCCGCACCACCGTCGGGTTGGTGTTGACGCTGCGCGCGATATCTTCGGAACGCACCGTCTGGCCACGACACAGCGTGATGTTGGTCAGAATATGGATGGCAACGGCAAATCGCGTAGAGGTAGACACCTTGGCACCTGCTCAGAGTTTCGTTTATGTCGGATTAAAACATAAGGAAAGCGTATCAGTTTCCAGTAATACACATAATGAGTAGGGATAAGCGGAATGTCAACCTGCCCCCGCCCGGCGGCGGCGGCAGGTCAGGCTTCAGTACTGATTTCTGTCACTTTATCGGGATAAAATGCCAGATGATCCTTGATCGCCACCACGGCGTTGTAAGGCATTTCATAGCTCCAGGCCGTATTGGCCCCCTGCCCGCCGTTCAGCGCGAAGGTGAAATAACTGCAGTCGCCCTTATACGGGCAGTAGCTGACGTGCTCGTTTTTCTGCAACAGCGCCATATTCACGTCCTCACGCGGAAAGTAAAACACCGGCGGATAGGTGGCTTCCTGCAGGATGAGCGCATTGCGACTGTCGGCCAGGATTTTCCCGGCAGCACGCACCACGACTCGCGTCGGATGACGGGTCAAGGTGATCGGGTGATCCGGGCCGGGGATTTTCACCGGTTTGCCGGATGCGGAAACGAGATCGGACATGGCGGCCTCCAGAGTGTGTGCCCCGCCCCCGCGAGGCGTCTTCCCAGTATAGACCAGCGGTTTTGTCGGCGGCCGCACATTCGGCGAGCAATCGCTTTTCACCGCCGCAAAATTAAGAATTTTTACCTGTTCGATTTTCTTTCTGAGGAATACATTCATCCCAACTTCTACCGGCGGGTTAATCGGATTATTTTTAATCCATTAATCAGCCAATTTACCAGGAACTCATTATGAATATTAAACGTGCCGCAGGTGTGTTGGTGGTGGTGATGGCGACGCTTTCCGTTACCGCATGTGGGCATATGTCCAATCGCGATCGCAACACGGCGATCGGCGCGGGCGTCGGCGCGGTCGGCGGCGCCGTGCTGACCGACGGCAGCACGCTGGGCACCCTCGGCGGCGCAGCGCTGGGCGGCATTATCGGCCACCAGACCAGCCGTTAATCCTCCCGTTAAAATAATTCTCTGCAGGCCGGCGCTTTTTTCATCCATAAGCGCCGGCCTGTTTTTATTTATCGAAATAACGTCCCTCAGGGCGGGGAAATAATGAATAACATTAAGCGCAGCTTTATTATTCATTAACCCGCGCCAGGGTTATTTATTGCACAGGCAGCCTGAAACGCGCCATCGCTTTTTCCAAGCGTTCCGATTCGCCCTGCAGCGACTGCGAAGCCTCGGTCACCGCGCTCACCACGTCGCCGGTTTGCTGCGCCACCTGATTCAGCGTCGCAATGCGCGCCGTCACGGCCTGAATGCTCTCCCCTTGATTGAACGACGCCAACGAGATTTCCCCCATCAGCGCGCTGCATTTGTTCACCAGATCGATAATCTGGCGCAGATTGCCCGTCAGAAGTTCGACCGCCTGCGAACCTTGATCGATTTGCAGCAGCGAACGGTTGATCAACTGCTGGATATCGCGCGTCGAATGGCTGCTTTTTTGCGCCAGCAGGCCCACCTCTTTGGCTACGATGGCAAAGCCGCGGCCGTGAACGCCGGCATGCGCGGCCTCGATCGCCGCATTCAGCGCCAGAATATGGGTCTGGAACGCCACGCTGTCGATCAGCGCGACAATGCCGCGCATCTCGGCCGATTGGTTGACGATCCCGTGCATCGAAACGTTGACAGTTTGCATCATCTGCTCACCGGCGCCGGCGCACTGCCGGGCCAATTCGGTTCGTTGGCTGGCCTGCTGGGCGTATTGGCCGTTTTCTTCCACCCGCGCCGCCAGCTGCTGCACGTGCTCGGTCGCCAACTGCAATTCCCCGTCCTGCTTCGCCGACTGCGCCGTCAACTGTCGATTGCCGTCCGCCAGCCGCTCGACGCCGTTCAGGATCCCGCTCGCCGCATCGCGCACCTCGCTTACCAGGCGCTGCAAGCCGCTTTGCATATGGCCAATGCTGGTCTGCAGCTGACGCATCTCGCGGTTCAACGCCCGCTCAGGCGGCAGCGGCCGCGAAAGATCGCCGGCGGCCAGCACGTTGAGGTGGACAATCGCCCGCTGCAGCGGTGCTATCACCCAGCGGGCGACGCCGAACCACACCCCCACGGCGATCAGCGCCAGCGCGGCCAATGCGCCAAGCGCAAAGGTCTTGGCCTGCTCCAGCGCCGCCAATTGCCGCACGTTGACGTCATCGCCACGCTGTTCGTTCAGCGCCTGATACGCGAGGTACTTTTCGTTGAAATCCGCCTGAAACGCCTGGATCGGCACGGCGAAAAACGCATCGATGCTGGCGCTGTTTTGCAACCCTTGCGCCTGTTCCTTCAGGCCGTCATAGAACAGGCGATAACTGTCTTTCAGGGCGCCCGTCGCTTCGGGCGCAGCCGCGCTCAAGCGCTCGAACCGGGCAAAGGCCTGCTTTGAAGCCGCCAACGCCGCCAACGATTCATCCAGCAGGCTATGCCAACTGCCGTCGGAGCCGGTGACTTTGTCCTGCAGATAATAGATGCCCGCGCGGTTCAGGCTGTCGCTGGCCGTCAGCAGCGACAGTCTGGCGCGATCCATCGTCGCCTGCTGGCGATGCAACCCGTCGCCCGTCACCAGGTTAACCTTGGCGTCGCGCAGAATATTGGAAATAAATACGGTGGAAAACAATTGCAGCAGAGAAAATAGCGCAATAACGCAAATTATGCCGCCTAATAAGCCCATGCTCTTGCCGATGCCAAATGCGTGCGGCAGCGCTGCCGCAGGTTTTACCCGGCGGCCAAGTGTCAGTTTTATGTTCATGATTTTTAGTCAGTCATACCAGGATGCCGCGAGTCTAACGGGCATTGATGACACCACTATTTCAGCTTGCTTTGTGTCGCCCACCGCAAACCAGGGCGACCCAATAATCGGAATTTCTCGTCAACGCTCATTTTTATTTCTTGACTTGTCTAATGCCGGATTTATAGTTTTTCCATTAAACAAGAAACAAAGTTTCATATATTAATCGACAGCGAATTTAATATATGAAACACACATATAAAATCGTCTCAAATATAAAACTAATGAGCAAATTCACCCTATTCACAGGTGGAATTCGCTCGCCTTAATAAACCGTCTACTTTCACCAGGGGCCAGGCATGCGCAAGATCACGCTTTGTTTTTTTCTTGTTTCACCAGTAAGTTACGCGACCACTGTCGCATTGCCCAGCGACACTGCTGCCACCATGGCGCCGGTAAAAAAAAGCCGTCCGGCATTTCCGCATATTCATTGGCAAAGCGAGGATAATAAAAAGAATATTGATATCGGCGGCGCGCTGCGCGCCAATTATCGCTATGAAGACTGGCGCAGCAGCAATTATCGAAATCCTCCGCATTTACGCTTTGACGCCTTTCGCATTGATACCGCCGGCCAGGTCAACGACGCGTTTTTCGATAGCGGATTCTGGTTTCAGGATCGGCGCAAATACGCCATCGACCGCGCCTATATCGGCTACCGCCTGTCTGAGCGCTCCACCGTGCAACTGGGCGCGCCGTTCAAACCGTTCGGCCTGATGCCCTACCCGCAGTTCGGCTGGTCGTACGGCATTCCGTTTTACCTCGGCTTTGGCGTCAACACCGGACTCGGCGCCAAATACCAATACCAGCATGACGATTGGGCCTTCGACGCCGCCTACTACCCGCGCATGATGCCGACCGGCGTGCGTTACGCCCCCGACGTCGCCAGCTACGGCGATCTGAAAAACACCAACTATGCGTCACAGCACCTGCAGCGCAACGAAAAACGCGATCAGATAAACCTGCGGCTGACGCGCGCTTTCCACCAGGGCAGCTGGGACAATGAGCTCGGCGGTTCGCTGGCGGCCTCGCGGCTCTACAACCAGGCGACCGGCGATAACGGCAGCTTCTGGGCGGCGGGCCTGCATACGCTGGTGAATAACGATCCCTGGCATCTGTCCGGCCAGGTGATCCGCTACGGTTACGACGCCAAAGGCCCGGCCGGGGCCAACAATTCGGTGATCCTGATGGGCGGCAACGGCCTGACGCCGGCCTATCTGATCCCGTCGCAGGCCACCACCGCCGCCATCAACCTGGCGCGCGACGTCGACGTACCCTGGGGGCCGGTGAAAAAGCTGCGCTTCTACAACGACTACAGCGTGCTCTGGAAGGATAAGCATGGCGGTTCCGACTCCAAAATGAATACGCTCGGGGTGCAGGTGTTCGCCATGCCGGTGATGCTGTGGGTGGATCTGACCTGGGCGCAGAACGCCAACCCGTGGGGCGGCGTGGAAAACGCCACCGGCTGGACCGGCACCCAGTCCTCCGGCAGCAATAAATGGTATTTTCGCACCAACGTAAACATCGGTTACTACTTCTGAGCGCGGCGGGATCTACACTGAAGTATCGCCGTCAATCGGAGAAATCATGATGCTGAGCGCGCAAACGCTGCATATTGCCATTAACCGCCCCTGTGACGAGGTGTACGCCTTTCTCAGCCAGCCGGAAAATTTCCCCTTGTGGGCCAGAGGGTTAGCCAACAGCTTACGGCGGGAAGGGGAAGATTGGGTGGCAAACACCCCACAAGGGCCGATCCGCATTCGCTTCAGCGCGCCGAATGCCTTCGGCGTGCTGGATCATTGGGTGACGCTGTCGGACGGCGGCGTGGTCTACGTGCCGCTGCGCGCGCTCGCCAACCGGCGCGGCACCGAGGTGATCTTCACCCTGTTCCGCCAGCCGGAGATGGACGACGCGCTGTTCGCCCGCGACGTCGGGCTGGTGAACGCCGATCTGCAGGCGCTGAAGCGCCTGCTGGAATCGCGCTAATCCCCCTTACCCCTTGACCGACGACACCACGTTAAGCGGCTGGGCGTCCGGCAGAATATTCATGTGCTCCAGCACCTGGGCCATGATCTTGCCGAACACCGGCCCGGCCACCGAACCGCCGAAGTGCTTGCCGGCTTTCGGGTTGTTGACCATCACCACCAGCGCCACCTGCGGATCGCTGGCGGGCGCCACGCCGGCGGTGTAGTTGATGTAGCCGCCGTCGTATTTGCCGCTGGGGCCCATTTTCTCGGCGGTACCGGTTTTGATCGCCAGCCGATAGCCCGGCACCGCGGCGCTCACCCCGCTGCCGCCCGGCAAGGCGTCGCTCTCCATCATATGCACCACGGATCGTACCGTATCCGCCGGCAGAATACGTTGCCCCATTACCGGCGGCGTCACCTTGGTGATCGACAGCGGCCGATAAATGCCGAAGGAACCGATAGCGGCATATTCGCGCGCCATCTGCAGCGGCGTCACGCGCAGCCCATAGCCGAAGGAGAAGGTAGCGCGTTCGATATCGGCCCAGCGTTCACGGTGCTGCGGCAGATAGCCGCTGCTCTCGTTGCCGATGCCGAGCTCGGTCGGCCGCCCCAGGCCAAAGCTGCGGTAGACCGCCGGCAGCACCGTGGCCGGCAGCGCCAGCGCGATATGCGATACCGCGATGTCGCTCGATTTTTGCAGCACGCCGGTGATGGTCAGTTTCGACCAGTGGCCGACGTCTTTGATCAGGTGACCGTTAACCCGATACGGCGTGGTGTCCAACACGGTATCCGGCCGGATCAGCTTATGTTCCAACCCCACCATCACCACCACCGGTTTCACCGTCGAACCCGGTTCGAAGCTGTCGCTGCTGCACACGTTGCGGATATCTTTCGCCGGCGTGCTGCCATAGTTGTTCGGGTTGAACGACGGATAGCTGGCCATGCCGAGGATTTCGCCGGTGTCGATCTTGACCAGCACCGCGCAGCCTGAGTCGGCCTGGTTAGCCACCACGCCGTCGCGGATCTGCGCATAGAGCACGTACTGGATAAATTTGTCGATGCTGAGCGTCACGTTCGGCGGCGGCACCGGATCCACGCTTTTGAGCACGCCGATCACCGCGCCGCTGCCATCCTTCTGATAGACCCGCAGGCCGTTTTTTCCCTGCAACAGCGGGTTGACCCCCAGCTCGATGCCCTCCAGCCCCTGATTGTCCTGGCCGACGATGCCGATCAGCCCGGCGGCATCCTGGCCCATCGGATAAAAGCGGCTGAAATCCTGCTCGGCGCTGACGCCGGTCAGGTGCAGTTTGCTGATGTAGGCGGCGTTGTCGTCCTCCACCTTGCGCGCCAGGTAGACAAAACGTTTGTGCGCGTTGCTCTGGATCAGATGCTGGATGTCCGCCAGCGGGATCTTCAGCACGTTGGCCATGCTCTGCCAGCGTTCGTTGCCGGTATCGGTCTGGGTATCGAGAATATGCTTCGGATCCAGCACGATGTCTTTGGACGACACGCTGACCGCCAGCGCCTCATCGTTGCGATCGGTGATCATGGCGCGGTTGGTCGGCACCACCTGGGTGCGGATCGAACGCTGGTCAGCCTGATTGGCCAACTGCTGGTGTTCCAGCAGTTGCAGGTAGCCGACCCTGAACGCCAACAGAAAAAAACAGACCAGCATGCCGGCGCAAATCCAGCCGAAACGAACTGTGGAATAGGTTTTACCGCTCTTTTTGGTCGATGGCGCCACTGTTGTGTTAACCCTGCGTTTTTATTCAGTTTATGGTGTTATTTCAGTCTACCTTGCCGGAAATGGTCAGGAGATTGCAGTTTGTAAGAAAGTAAAAACAAACCGCATCACCGTTGCACATCCGCGCTGTCGTTTAACTGCGGTTTACTTTGCAGCGTATCGCCGGGCTGTGGCGCGTTGGCCGGGTCAAAAATGTGGTCGAGGATCGCGCGCGCGGTCGGCCCCGCCACCACGCCATCGCCGCCGCCGTTTTCCAGGATCAGCGCCATCGCCACCCGGGGATTTTTGTAGGGCGCAAACAGCGTATAAAAGATGTGATCGCGCAGCCGCACCGGGATCATTTTGGCGTTGTAAGTCTGGTTTTGCTTCAGGCTGAACACTTGCGAGGTGCCGGATTTGGCGGCGATCTGATACGGCGCGGTATGGAACAGCTTGTAACCGGTGCCGTTCGGCAAGTTGGCCATGCCGTACATGCCGTTGCGCACGATGCCCCAGTAAGGCGAGTTGGGATCGCCGATCTGCGCCGCTTGCGCCGGCGGCTGGTAGCGCGTCACCCGGTTGCCCTGCTGCAGCGAATACAGCAGGTGCGGCGTTTTCACCTTGCCGTTGTTGAGCAGCGTGGTCAACGCTTTCACCATCTGGATCGGCGTCGCCACCCAATACCCCTGGCCGATGCCCACCGAGACCGTATCCCCCTGATACCAGCCCTTTTTGTGCACCTTCAGTTTCCAGTCGCGGCTTGGCAGCACGCCGCGGTACTCTTCGTTCAGATCGATGCCGGTCGACTGACCGTAGCCGAATTGGCTCAGCCAATGGTGAATGCGATCGATGCCCATCTCATACGCCACCTGATAAAAGAAGGTATCGGCGGACTCCTCAATCGCTTTGGTGACATTGAGCATGCCGTGGCCGGTTTTCAGCCAGTCGCGGTAACGGCGCTCGGTGCCGGGCAGCGTCCAGGTCGGCGCGCCGAAAAAGGTGGTGGTGGGCGTGATCACCCCGGCGAACAGCGCCGAAACGGCCATATAGGGCTTCACCGTGGAAGCCGGCGGGTACAACCCTTGGGTAACGCGGTTGATGAGCGGCAGCTCCGGATTGCTCAACAACGTTTTATAGGCCTGATAGCCGATGCCTTTGACGAAGGGATTGGGATCGTAACTGGGGCTGGAGACCATCGCCAGAATGCCGCCGTCGCGCGGATCTTCCACCACCACCGCGGCGCGTTGCCCCTTTAGCACCGATTCAATGTACTGCTGCAGCGGCAGATCCAGCGTCAGGTAAATGTTTTTGCCGGCCTGCGGCGGCTGTTCCTTCAGCAGCCGGATCACCCGCCCGTGGTTATCCACTTCCACCTCCTGATAGCCGGTGGTGCCGTGCAGCTCTGACTCGTAATAGGCTTCGATGCCCTGTTTGCCGATGTTGCGGTCGGCGGCGTAGTTTTCGCTCAGGCCGGCCTTGTCCAGGCGCTTGAGATCGCTGTCGTTGATCTTCGACACATAGCCCAGCACGTGCGCCAGCTGAGCGCCGTAAGGATATTCACGCTGTTGATAGGTATCGATTGTTACCCCGTCGAAACGGTATTGATTGACGGCAAAACGCGCCACCTCGGTGTCGCTCAGCCCGGTTTTTAGCGTCACCGGCTTGTAGCGGCTGTTGTGGTGCATATCGTCGCGAAACGCGCTGATGTCTTCCGGCGTCAGATCGACGATCGGCGTCAGCGCCTGCAGCAGCGCCGCCATGTCGGTGATTTTGCTGGGCGTGATCTCGATACGATACAGTGTCACGTTTCGCACCAGCGGAGTACCGTTGCGATCGAAGATTAACCCGCGGCTGGGAGCGAGCGGCAGCATCTTGATGTCGTTCTGGTTGGAGCGCGTCTGGTAAAAACCATGCTGGCGGATTTGCAGCCGGTAGAGATTGGCGATCAGCACGCCGAAACAGGCCACCACCAGCGCCAGCGCCACGCCCGCCCGGCGGATGAACAGCCTCTCTTCCGCGGAATGATCGCGAATTTTTTCTTTTAACAGGGCCATGCGGTGCCGGTACCTTTTGCGTCACATTTCCCCGCAAAATCAGGGAACTGAAAAGCCGGCAAGCATAGCGTTATCGGGCGCGCCGCCCCATGAAAAGGTTGCTAATGAAATGGCATAACTGTTTCAGCATATTGGAATGTTACCGGCGGCGATTTTTTCACCGCGATCCCCATTGAGCCGCCGTTCGCCTCAATGTTACAATGTGATCTAAATCACATTATTCCCGTTATTCCCCCGCATTTCCCTGTCGGCGCCCTGCCGGATGCGGCTTTTTGTTACATAGGATCGAGTTCGATGAGTACCATTGCCACCGGTTTAGTCATGATGCGCTGGGAGTTGCTGAGCGCCGTGATGATGTTCTTCGCCAGCCAGTTAAACGTCGTTTGCCGTAAAACCAGCCGCAACGGCATGGCGTTCATGTTCAGCAGCCTGGGCCTGTTTACCGCCTGCTGGTTCGTGATGGGCCTGATGGGCATCCACCTCACCCTGGAAGCCTTCACCCAATTCTGGTCATCGGCCTGGGATCGCTACGTGGACGTGGTCAGCACCATGCCGGCCGATTGGCCGATGCCGTAACCTCGCTGCACGGGCGGCGCATCTGCCGCCCCGCCGATTATTCCTCGTCCGTTGGCGCCGCCGCCAGTCGCGCCATCAACGCCCCCGCCTCTATCAACAGCGCCTGCTCCCGCTCCGTTAAACAACTTTCCATCGCCGCCAGCAGCCACGCCTCGCGTCGGCTGCGGCTTTGCTGCAGCAGGCCCAGCCCGGCGGGCGTCAGGCGCACCCGTACCCGGCGTTTGTCTTCGGCATCCGGCGTGCGCACCAGCAGCCCATCACCCTCCAGCTCACGCAAGGCGGCCGCCAGGTTAGAGGAGCGCATGCGCTCCGATTCCGCCAGCAGCGACGGCGTCGCCTCGCCGCCGTGGCGATCGATAGCTCCCAGCAGCATCAACTGGGCCCAGGATTTTTCGTCGCTGCGCGACTCGCGCCGCAAACGGCGCACCAGCGACATTAATTGCGTGCGCAGCAGCGTCACGTCTTCAGGATGATCTTTTTTCATTGGCATCAATAGATAACGATAGATTTGTCCGTACTTTCACACCGAGACTGGGAACGGTCAACCGAAATTGGCGGACGAAATATGCCAGCTCGCTATTGGCGGGTGCCGGCGTTGGGCGGCAACACCGCATGCACCGCCAAAGCGAACAGCAGACCGATGCCACCGCCCAGCAACACATTGACCACCCTTTCTGCGGCGATCGACGGCGCTTTTCCGGCAATCACCAACGCGCAGGCGATGCAGGCGCAACGGGCGCCAAACCCCAAGGTATAACGATGAAAAGACACCAGGGTGAGCATCGTCACCACGCTCAGCAGTTCATAACCCACATTGCCATGCGGCATGAGGCTGCCCAGCAAAATACCGACGGGCACGCCCAGCAATGCGCCTGACGCACGCTGGCGGAGTTTGTTGCGCGTAGCGGCCATATCGCCGCTGATCACGCTGACGGCCGACCAGATCACCCATTGCCCGTAATCGAGGTGTTGCCACTCAACGATCGCCGCCGACAGTGCAACGGCACAACTTACGGCGAGCAAAGCCTCGCCGCAGGCCACGCGAGCGCCAAGCTCATCGCTGCGGCGCAGCTGGAGATAATGATGCAGGCTGTCACTCGTCGACAGCTGCGCTAGCCGCCGATGCTCTGCCAGTGCAAGCATCAGCACCGGCAAGACGGCTGCCCCCAGAAAAGGGAGCTGCGCCCAGCCGCATTGGGCTAATGGCGCGCCGGCGCCACCTTCAGCGGTTTCACACGCCAGATAAAGAGCCGGAATAAAAATAAAATTCCCCAGGGATCGCAGCTTGCCGCCGAACGCGGAGATCCCAACCGCCGCCGCCGCTGCCAACACGCACGCCAAAATGAAGATTACCGACGTGTGCATGGCGCACAGCAGCGCCATAAAGAGCAGCAGCAATGCCGCCGCATGCAGCGCCACGCCGAGCGGCGCCAGTTCAAGGCGCTCACAAACGACAAACAGCGATATGGTGACCACCGAAGCCTTCAGCCAGTTGGCATTGCCTGTCGCCAGGCTCAGGGCCAGCAACGGCGCCAACACCCATGCTCCCCGTCGCAGCTGACGCCAGGCGATTTCTTCACGCAGCAGCTTCACAATGCGCTCAGCTGTTCCAGCGTGACGATATCGGCAATAGTGGCAAGCGTTTCCATCGAGATCCGGTGCTCTTCCGCCGTGGCCGCCGCGCAAGCCTCTTCCAGTATCAGCACCTGATAATCGCGATCGTGCGCGTCGCGCGCCGTCGCCTGTACCGCCCAGGTGCTGCTGACCCCACAGATCACCAACCGTTCAATGCGGCGGGCGCGCAGCGTCGCATCCAGATTGGTGCCATAAAACGCGCTGACGCGCGGTTTTACGATGGTTAACTCCCCCAAATCAGACGCTAAATCAGGATGAAAATCCGTGCCCGGCTGGCCCAGTGCGATAGCGCCAAATTGATGCGCCTGCCCAAACATCCGCGAGTATTTGGGTTGATCGACATAGCCGGCCGCGAAACCGACTTTAACCAATATGCGCAGCCAATCCTTGCGCTGCGCGAGAGACAATGCGCTATTTGCCCGCGCGATAGCATCGCGCTCAATGACCTGCTGCGCCGAGCGCGCAATTTTTCCTTCCGGGTGGGAGATATCCACGATGTAATCCAGAGCGATCAGTGCGGTATTCATAGAAAGCGTCTCCTTGCCGCCGACACGGCGAAATGGGTAGAGAGAGTGTGGCGCCGCCGAATTGTTGAGCGGCTTGGTGGAGTAGCTTAAAATAAATACCTATGATAATATAGCTATTAATTTATAGCTAAATGTAACAACGCCGCCGACGGGCTTTACGTTTTCTCACGCATTTCCCCCGCGCCGGCCAGTTCGCGGTGTTATTATTATCTTGCTTAACAAATCCCTCCAAATTCAAAGTGGTACGACAAGTCGATGGAAGCGTGGAAAGTCAATCTGATCTCGGTCTGGCTCGGGTGTTTCTTCACCGGGCTGGCGATGAGCCAAATCCTCCCTTTTCTGCCGCTGTACGTCGAACAGCTCGGCGTCAGCGATCATCAGTCCCTCAGCCTGTGGTCCGGGCTGGTGTTCAGCGGCACCTTTTTGGTCTCGGCGGTGGTGTCGCCGCTGTGGGGCAGCCTCGCCGACCGCAAAGGCCGCAAGCTGATGCTGCTGCGCGCTTCGCTGGGCATGGCGATCGTCATCGCCCTGCAGGGGCTGGCCACCAACGTCTGGCAGCTGTTCGCGCTGCGCGCCCTGATGGGGCTGACGTCCGGCTATATTCCCAACGCCATGGCGCTGGTCGCCTCGCAGGCGCCACGCGATAAAAGCGGCTGGGCGCTGGGCACGCTCTCTACCGGGCAGATCTCCGGCGTGATCGCCGGGCCGCTGCTGGGCGGGTTGATGGCCGACCATCTGGGGCTGCGGGTGGTGTTTTTCGTCACCGCCGGGCTGATGTTCGTCAGCTTCCTGGTGACGCTGTTTCTGATTAAAGAACGGCGCATCACGGTGAAAAAAGCGGATCAGCTAAGCGGCAAGGCGGTATTCCGTTCGCTGCCTTATCCAACGCTGATCGTCACGCTGTTCGTTTGTACCCTGATGATCCAGCTGGCTAACTCCTCCATCAGCCCGATCCTGACGCTGTTCATCCGCGAACTGTCGGGCGACGTCAGCAATATCGCCTTTGTCAGCGGGATGATCGCCGCCGTGCCCGGCATTGCGGCGCTGATCTCGGCGCCACGCCTCGGGCGGCTCGGCGATCGCATCGGCACCGCGCGCATCCTGATCGCCGCGCTGCTGTTCACCACCGGCCTGTTCGCCGTGATGGCCTGGGTGAATACGCCGCTGCAGCTGGGCATTCTGCGCTTCCTGCTGGGGTTCGCCGACGGCGCGCTGATGCCGGCGGTGCAGGCGCTGCTGCTGAAGTATTCCTCCGATCAGGTGACCGGGCGCATCTTCGGCTATAACCAATCCTTTATGTACCTGGGCAACGTGGTTGGCCCGCTGCTGGGATCGGGCATTTCGGCGATGATGGGGTTCCGCTGGGTGTTCGCCGTCACGGCGGTATTGGTGCTTTGCAATGCGCTGCAGCTGCGGCATCAGTTCAAAAAAGTGGAAAATAAACGCGCGGGATAACGAGGAATGTGGGGAAACGCCTCAAGCAGTGGCGGGACAATGACGCCCATCAACCGTACCACCACTGCCAAAGGCGGCCGTAGCCTACTCGACACGATGAACGTTTGGTATTTATGTAAGTAAATAAAGTGTTGCGGGCGTGTGGAGGGCCGCCGCAGCGGCCCTTTTGGATCAGAACATGGTATTGTCGTTGGCCGATTTTTCCGGCACATCCTGATTGACGTCCCAATGCTCGGTGATTTTACCCTGATCGTTCACCCGATAAATATCCACGCTGGCGGTGCCGCGATCCTGCGGGTTATTTTGGTATTGGACGTGAACGTAGACCAGATCGCCGTTGACCGCGCTGCGGTATATTTTGGCGCTGTACTGCGGATTGTCTTTGAAGGTCTGGCTGAAGAAATCCAGGAACGGCTTGATGCCGTCGCCGACGAACGGGTTATGCTGCTTGTAGTTCTCCACAATCAGCTTTTGCGCCACGCTGATGTCATGACGGTTGAAAAAGCCCGCATACAGATCTTCCACCACCTTCAGCTTCTGCTGGGCATGATGATAGCCGCCTTTGCCGGCCGATTTGTAAGACGCCGTCTGATCCGTTGACAGCGCCGGGTAACTCGCCAGCAAACCGCCGACGATCGCACAGGTGATCAATGCCTTTTTCATAACTGCTCCTTAGTTTCCTGAGTGACCTACGATTTTCAGCTGCCCTTTCAGATGGGTGAAGCTGCCGTCCCTGGCGGCGATGTTGGTGTACACCTCGCCGCGCTCAAAGTCCTCGACATGCGTCACGTTGTCGCCGGACTGCGGTTCATGCCAATAGACCATGTAGACCTTCGGCCGAATCTCCACCGCGGTGTACTGCACGGTATCGGTGATGCCCTGCGACGCTTCGCCGATACCGGTGAAGGTCATGGTCTTGTCATCGGTAAAATCCAGCTTGAAGGCGAAATCGCCGAAGGTCACCTGCACCACTTTACCGACCGCAATAAACTGCCCGTGTTTTTCCGTCATCGTCGCCGCCTTACTGTTTGTCAGGGTGGTTTGCGCCGCCAAAGCGGCAGGCAATGCCAGGGGGAAAGTCAGGGCTATCGCCAGCGCGATGCCCGTTCGTTTCACTGTTTTCATCGTTCCTTCTCCTTTCCGTGGTTGAAAACGAGAATCATTATTATTTCTTAACGGTTGGCGGAAATATAAGAATAATCTCTATTCCTATCAGGCACCTGGCGGCGAAAAAAGCGGGCGAAAAATCGCCGTAAAATGGCATAGCAATAGCGCGTTCTGGCCATTGGTTTTTACGCAATGAACGGAATTACTGCTTTCAGAAAGGGAAACCACTCGGGGATTTGATGGGTCTATAGCGCAGATCGCTTTAAGCTAATGCGTATTTATTCTTAAGCCGCCCGCCGCAGGGAAACGGCGGCGAACGGCGTAGCGTTTAACGCAGCCAGGGCGTATAGGTGACGCCAACCAGCAACCCTTCCGGGCTGAGCAAACGGGTAACGCTTTGCCCCCACGGCTCTTCACGATTGGCGACCAGCAGCCGATAACCGCGATCGATCAGTCCCTGGGTGGCAGCCGCCATGTCGGCCACGTCGAACTCGATCCATGCCTGCGGCACCGCGAGATCCGCCGGCCAGCGATCGTCGCCAAAGCAGGACTGCGCCGCCTGCGCCAGCGGCCACAGGGCGAAGTGCTTCACCCCGTCCAGCGCGCCCTGCTCGGCCAGCAGATAGGTTTCGTTGCCCGGCATCGGCTTGAGCGGCAACCCCAGCGCCTCGACATAAAACGCCTCGCTCTCGTCGCTCTCACGCGTGATCGGCCCGAATCCGGCGACGAACAACACGCCCAGCCCGGCAAATGGTTGATCCATGCTTGCACTCCCTTCCGGTTAGCGCCCCTGCCGCACCTGCAGCGGAGCAAATCCATAGGCCGCCTTGAAGCGGTTGCTGAAATGGCTGGCGGAGCTGAAGCCGCACGCCAGCGCGATCTCGGTGATCGGCTGTTGGCTGTGGCGCAACAGCTGTTCCGCCCGCTGCAGCCGCGCGCGCATCACAAACTGGTGCGGCGCCAAGCCGGTCGAATGTTTGAACATGCGAGCAAAATGGTATTCGCTCAACCCGGCCTGCGCCGCCAGATCGGCCAACAACAAAGGCCGATCCAGGTGGCTTGCGATATATTCCCGCACCCGCCTGGCTACCGCGGGAGCCAGGCCGCCGCGCGCCGCCGGCAGCTTCCACTGCAGCTGGCTGTAGCGCTGGATCAGGTGCGACATCAGCAGGTTCGAGGCGCTGCTGAGCGCCAGCAGGTTGGCGCTGTCCCGCCAGTCGCAGTTGAGCAAAAACTGACGATACAGCAGCGTGATCTGCGGATCTTCGCCGAAGCTGCGTTGCTCCACGTTGATCGCCGCCGGGCTGCGATCCCAGGTTTGCTCCGCCAGCCGGCGCAGATGCCCGTCGGTGCAATACAGATGCACAAACGACAGATCGCTGCGCACATCCCAGGTGGAAGCGTACTGGCGCGGCATGATGCAGAAGCGATCCGGCCCGCCGCCGTTGCGCCAGCCGCCCGGCACCTGCTGGTAGCACTCATAGCCGTCGGCGACGTACAGGCTCAGGGTATGGTGGTCGGCGCTTTCCTGCGTGACGCGATCGTTGCAGTTGGACCAGGCCGCCAGCTCCACGCCGGTGCCCAGCAGCACGCTGCCGTGCAGCCGCGCCTTGTGCTCACGCAGTGTTTCAAACGCCTGATAGTTGGACATCGCCGGCCCCGTTGTTCGACATTCTGACAGTGTAAAGAGTGGCGCCTCGGCATGCCAGCCGCCGCCTCGCGCTTTTACCAAAAAAAAGCGCAAGAATATGCAACTGGGCGCAAGGCGCTGCAAGCGCGGCCGCACGCCAAAGCGGATACTGCGTCATCGGTTTTTCGGAGTAAATAGAATGAATGCGCTGTTGTACCTCGCCGTGGTGCTGATTTGGGGCACCACCTGGATTGCGATCACCCTGCAACAGGAAGGCCCGGTGGCCATTCCCGTCTCGATCGCTTACCGCTTCGCCATTTCCGCTGCGGTGATGTTCGCCGTGCTGTTGTTAACACGCCGCCTGCGCCGCATCGCCCCGCGCGATCATCTGTTCTGCGTGCTGCAGGGCTGCTGCGTGTTCGGCTTCAACTTCTTCTGTTTTTACCACGCAGCGGCTTATATCAGCAGCGGGCTGGAATCGGTGATCTTCTCGATGGCGGTGCTGTTCAACGCCCTCAACAGCCTGCTGTTCTTCCGCCAGCGCCCCAGCCCCAACCTGCTACCGGCGGCGCTGCTGGGGTTGACCGGCATCGTGGCGCTGTTCTGGCAAGATCTGGCCGCCACCCGCATGGCGCCGGAGCTGCTTAAAGGCATCGGCCTGAGCGCGCTCGGCACCTACGGCTTCTCGCTGGGCAATATGATCAGCGCGCGCCATCAGCGCCGCGGGCTGGATATTTTTTCCACCAATACCTATGCCATGACCTACGGCGCGATGCTGATGGCGCTGATCGCCCTGGCGCAGGGCGCATCATTCCAGATGGAATTCAGCAGCCGCTATATCGGCTCCCTGCTGTACCTGGCGATCTTCGGATCGGTGATCGCCTTCGCCGCCTACTTCAGCCTGCTCGGCCGCATCGGCGCCGGCGCGGCGGCCTACAGCACACTGCTGTTTCCGCTGGTGGCGCTGACCATCTCAACGATCTACGAAGGCTACCAGTGGCATTTCAACGCCGTGCTGGGCCTGTGCCTGATCCTGCTGGGCAACCTGGTGATGTTCGCCAAGCCGGGGCTGAAGTGGCGACGGGCAGATATCTCAAAACAAAACTCAACCCTTTGAAGCCATTGGCGAATATCGTTATCATCAGGTTTTGTTGATAACGGATGATGGCCAATGCTCAGAAGTGATGATGTGACACCCCGCGCCTACAAACAGGTGGACGTTTTCACCGCCACGCCGCTGCAGGGCAATCCCGTGGCGGTGGTGCTGGAAGCCGAAGGGCTGAACGACGCGCAGATGCTGGCACTGGCCCGTTGGACCAACCTTTCGGAAACCACCTTTGTGCTTAAACCGACGCACCCGGCGGCGGATTATAAGGTGCGCATTTTCACCACCGAAAAAGAGCTGCCCTTCGCCGGCCACCCGACGCTGGGCACCGCCCACGCCCTGCTGGAAGCCGGATTGACGCCCAAACGACCTGGAACGGTGATGCAGGAATGCGGCGTCGGCCTGGTGGCGGTCAATATCCTGCCGGAAGGCGCCTTGGCGTTCGCCGCGCCCGAAGTTGAGTTCCGACCAATGGCGGCCGAGGAAACCGAACGGTTGACGGCCGCTTTACGGCCCGCGATGATTGCAGCAATCCCCCTGCCGGTGATTGCCGAGATGGGCATTCGCTGGCTGATGGTGCGCCTGCCGGATGCGCAGTCTTGCCTGGCGGTAACGCCGGATCAGGCCACGATTAAACAGCTGCAAACGGCGTGTGATGTGGATGGCGTGGTGATCTATGGCGTCAGCTCTGCAACCGAACCGGTCGATTACGAAATGCGCGCGTTTATGGTGGAATGCGGTGTTTTGATTGAAGATCCGGTAACCGGCAGCGCCAACGCCTGCCTGGCGCGCTTGCTGCAAACCAGCCGCTTCCCCGACGGCGGCCAGACCGCACAGGGTTACCAGGTGCGCCAGGGCACCCAACTGAAGCGAGATGGCCGCGTGAGCGTGCGCTTTATTGACGGTGAGCCCTGGATCGGCGGGCAGTGCTGCACCCTGATTAATGGCACGGTGGGTATTTAGTTTGGAGATGTAGGATAAGGAAGGCGTTGGACATTTGGAGGGGTGTTTACCCTATCGGATCGCGATTCATGAATTGCTAAAAACAAAGCTTTCCTCTGCTAAGTTATGTTCTTTCCTATGTTGCACATCCCAGTCAAAGTAGCCATCAGGCTGTTTGGATTCTACGCCTTTCAGCCAATACTGTTCACCATAAGCTATCAGCATTGCCCAATGATATTCAATTTCATGGCTCCTGAGACAGACAGCCGTATAACTGTTGATAGGCTTGCACACTAAGCCCGATGATAAAACCAATAACTCCGCGTCACTTTCAGACTTTTGCGCATATTTAACAATGATCGCTTTAAGCATTTCCACCCAAGTATAAAAATTGAAAACTACAGTTTCATTCGAGTCATTCTCATCTCGAAAAAGGATACCATCAACCAGACTAGATTTGTTAATCATTGGTAATCTACATCAAATTAAAAACTCATTGATTATTAGGCTTAATACTAATGATGTCAATTAGAAAAATATCACTCATTTATTTCTCAGAAAAATATCATTGTCAGCGATACCGAAGTCAAGATAAAAACCCAACGTGGATTTTATATGCAGCCGACCGTTTAACCTTATAACATCAAGAAATGGGTTAGAGGTCGTAGAGTACATGAACCATTTCAATTTATTATACTTATCTGCTCTGACAATAAAACCATCACTCCCCATTTCGCCCTCCCCGCAAAATAAAACGTCACCATCAGGAAGCAATACCTTGTTGTTTATTTGAATTTCAGACCACAAATCATCACGTTTCTTAATGAATGAGCTTAACGAAATAATACTCCCATATGAAATGCCATACTCCTTATTAAAAGTATTTTTGAAGCCATCACTTTCTTCAGAGTAAATATTTATCTCTCTTGCTGTATTGTTTTTACTTGCGATGAGATCCACTCCAATTAACTGACCACGCTCCCATTTCTCTTGTATTTTCTTGATATCCATTTTACTTCCCGCCAATTATTTTATCAATTTTTGACCGCCACAAAAGCACCCACCTATTTTCCAATGACACAGAGTAGTTTTTAATTAAATAATAGTCATTTTCATCATTATGGGATGTAAAACACTGATCAACACCATTGACAATCCATGATAGCAAATTTAAAACATCCTTATCACATTCGTTTTCTTTTAAAAATGCCCCTGAATTATTTATTAAGTCACTTAACAGCTTTTCATCAAAGAACGACCTCTCAAAAAGCGAGTGGCAAAAAGTCCCTTCAATCAAGTCATTTTTGTTATTCATAACATCAAGCTTTAATTCCTTGCTCACATTGAACTCCTAATCATTCCATGGTTTTTTCTATGAAATCAAAAAGCCAAAAAAACTCTTTGGCTCTAAATACAGTGAATTTTCATGGTCACCATCTTTATACCTGACGATGAACACTGAGAACGGTTCTTCACTATAATTCACTGCAATTATTTTAACTTCCCGTTCAGTTTTAAAAGCTTGTGAATAGATTGACATCATGGAGAATTGATCATCCACATCTACTTCAAACCACGGAGAGATGTTTTCAACTAAATGTGAATTAACAACCCCATCATCATCAATGTAAAATTCAAATATAACCTCACCGGATATAAAGTAAACCCTGTCATACATCGGATGAAAAAACGGTGGTGTATCCGAATCTATGTAACCAGTAACAATTATATCACCCACCCCATATTTAATTATATTCTCACTAAATTCACTCATATGTTCCATAAGCTAACGCCAGAATGAAAAATCAGATACGAAAATTTCGTTTATTATCACCCCGCCAGGAATATCGTTTATCGCATCGGCAATCTCATCATATGGGCATGGGAGGATAAACGAAATACCAAAGTCATCATTAATAACTATTGAACCATTGTATATTTTCTGTGATATCGTCAGCTTGATTATATCTGTTATTTCCATTCCGGGGAATATGATTCCATTGTAGCCCCCTTGGTAATGAGCATTACATCCAAGTGACAAAATGACACCGTCTTTATCAGTTATGACGGATAAGGTATTATCGACTGTATATGACTTTCGCTCACTCCCGTCAGGTAGGGAGTGATTTTTAATCTTAACGCTAAATCTGGATTGCATCTCATTAATATATAATGAAATATTTTCATTTAGAACGACATTCCCTATGGAAACACCAGACACAATCCTAGCGTTAAAATCAATCATGTTAGATACCGTAATATAAAATGATTTATCAATGTTTATGGATGGATATTTCAAAATTATCAAACCTGCTTTTAGATACTTTTTTACTCTAGATATTTAGAACCGACTGAGAATTGTCGGCTCTAACGCAGATTTAGAAATGGTTACATTGTTAACGTGAACACTAAGAGTCAGGATAGACGACTCTATAATCCTCATCCCTATGAAGCTTAGTCCAAATTCCATCCTTCCACTTCACATCTCCATCTCTTAGTATTTTTTTTATTTTTCTCTCAAAGTCTGGATTAAAAAAATCATTAGATTTTATTTTCACGTCGATCACATGATTATCATCACAAAGAACATCCCCTAATCTATCAACTCTATCTATAACCTCTATATTATAATCATCTAGTTCTGCTTTTGCCACATAGCGCCCCTTATCATCTTCACAAGGAAGTGAAACACCAAACGCCCTTTCCAGCTTAATAAGCAGCTTATCAAATGGAATGTCTTCCAATAATAAAATACCTAATTGCCTATTCTCGTTCACAGCCATTCTCCATTTCATGAACATCCGGAACGCCCTAACCTTCTTTGGACGTCGCCTTTTCTAGCCAGATCATCTAACTCATGGGTGTAGAACACCCTAAACCCAAATGGTTCATTTCTTAACCCTGGGAATTTCTGCCTTAACTTCGAATCGATAGACTCCTCTATTGATTTCATCCCCCCAAGCTTAGATGCGTCCCGGCGTCTGTTCCTAAACTCAGGTGAACTAGCTAAGTAATCCGACTTAATAAATCCATCAACATCGAAATCATTCATGTTAATAGGTCTAGCAATCGCAGGATCATGGGACTTACTTATTCCACTTGCAGCACTACCTCTATATCCAACGGTTGCGTTTGGATCTATCTTCTGTATAGCAGGAAGATGTTCCAATAGAATCTCATCAATTTGTTGCTGAAGGCTATTTAAGCCACTAAGTCCTAGAGGATCTATCCATCCCAAAGGATTTGGAGCATATCTATAAAGGTTCAACCCGCCGCGCAACCCTATCGGATCCTGCGTGGTGAAACGCCCCACCTCGGGTTCGTAGTAGCGGAACAGGTTGTAGTGCAGGCCGCTTTCGTCGTCCTGATATTGCCCGGCGTAGCGCAGCGGCTGCTGATATTGCGCGCCCTGCCGCTTCGCCGCGCCGGCCACCGTCTGGCCCTGCAGCTTGCCGAAGGTGTCGTATTGCCCGGACCAGCACAGGTTGCCCGCTGCATCGGTCACCTCCAGCGGCGCGCTGTTCAGATCGGTGTGGTACCAGTAAATATCTGCCGAGCGGCTGTCGCCCGCCTGCTCCAGTGCCGCCAGCGGGCTCCACGGGCTGGCCGGATCGTAGCTCCAGCTGCGGCGGCTGCCGTCGTCGCGCTGCTCCTGCAGCAACCGGTAACCCTGCCACAGGAAACGGGTCGTCTGTTCGGTTTTGCCCTTATAGCGCACCGCTTTGCGGCTGCGGCGGCCCAGCGCGTCGTAATGGTACTGCGCCTCGAACTCGCCCTGCGGGCCGCGGCCGTGCGCCTGCACCAGCCGGTTGTCGGCGTCGTAGCGGTAGTGCTGTTCGTACAGGCCGTTACGCCGGCTGATCAGGTTGCCCCAGGCGTCGTAACGGTAAAACAGTTTTTGCCAGTGCGTCAGGCGGTTGTCGGCGATCGGCGCCAGCGGCAGGTGCGCGTCGATGTCGTTCTGCGGGCTGCGTTCGCCCAGCAGGTTATCCGCCAGATCGTACACCAGGGTTTTCCCTGATTGGGCTCGCGGTGTTACAGCAGACTGCCTGCTCTACAATAAATACTTGGAATATTAATTTTCTATGATTCTTTATTTTTAAAGAGCTGAAGATTATCTATTCACATTTTAATTCTTTCATATAAACCAGGTATTATCTGAAAGCAGACCATTATAAAACAGTTACTCATTAGCCACCGATAGACAACACTCAGCACAAAAAACCTTGATTTAGTGAATTCATTGCTTCCAATGAAAACCCGAAAAAAATGAGTGTGCGGTTGCGGCTAAACAGAGCGTCGCAATGGTCTGATATGCCAGCTCATCTCTAAAGAACGCTCTATTTAAATTATTAAAAAAGCGTCCCTTAATTCAAAGTCGAGCACCTTTTTAGTACATTTTTCATTTAACCAAAAGTAATAGAATCAATGCTTCGTCACCAAACGAGATAGCCCCCCTATTGACAGCCTCTACCGCCAATAAAAAATTATATCTAATATCGTCAGGCAGCGAATTTATTCCATTGATTTTCATAAGCAAATACTCATCCTTATCTAAGTGTATGCTAGTCATCCCATCATCAGGAAATCTAAGACTATTTAAACAGTCAACAAAAGCGTTGAAGTTATTCCCATAAAAATCTGGAAAACCAAAAACCCTATTCATTTCATCATGAAATTCATCATCCGTATTTATTTCTGAAAAATCAACAACTACTCGTTTAAACTTCATCATTTCCACCCTGAAAGATCTATTTCTATAAAGGAATCGTAATGATCATGACTGTAGTAAGCTTTCCCTGTCGCTTTATCAACAACAATACGTCTTGTACCTCGATTACCAACACCAGGGGTCTTAACTGTCCATTCTCTATATGGCCCACTACCTGTATCTAGTCGTTGGCTATTCGGTGATATACGATAACTATTTTCAAATTCAATACCATCCCTTGCATAAGCTGGCCTATTCAATTTGATATTGTCTACCGTTTTATGTAACTCCTTCATTTCTTTAGGAGTCATATCGTGTCCCCATTTATCCTTTATAGCAGCGTGAGCCTGCTTAGGATTCTTAGCAGAATGGCTACATGTCAACCCAAACGGATCCACCCACATCAGCGGGTTCGGCGCATACTGATACAGGTTCAGCCCACCTTCCAACCCTATCGGATCCTGCGTGGTGAAACGCCCCACCTCGGGTTCGTAGTAGCGGAACAGGTTGTAGTGCAGGCCGCTTTCGTCGTCCTGGTATTGCCCGGCGTAGCGCAGCGGCTGCTGGTATTGCGCGCCCTGCCGCTGCGCCGCGCCGGCCACCGTCTGGCCCTGCAGCTTGCCGAAGGTGTCGTATTGCCCGGACCAGCACAGGTTGCCCGCCGCGTCGGTCACTTCCAGCGGCGCGCTGTTCAGATCGGTGTGATACCAGTAAATATCCGCCGAGCGGCTGTCGCCCGCCTGCTCCAGCGCCGCCAGCGGGCTCCACGGGCTGGCCGGATCGTAGCTCCAGCTGCGGCGGCTGCCGTCGTCGCGCTGCTCCTGCAGCAACCGGTAGCCCTGCCACAGGAAACGGGTCGTCTGTTCGGTTTTGCCTTTGTAGCGCACCGTTTTGCGGCTGCGGCGGCCCAGCGCATCGTAATGGTACTGCGCCTCGAACTCGCCCTGCGGGCCGCGGCCGTACGCCTGCACCAGCCGATTGTCGGCGTCGTAGCGGTAGTGCTGTTCGTACAGGCCGTTGCGCCGGCTGATCAGGTTGCCCCAGGCGTCGTAACGGTAAAACAGTTTTTGCCAGTGCGTCAGGCGGTTGTCGGCGATCGGCGCCAGCGGCAGGTGCGCGTCGATGTCGCTCTGCGGGCTGCGTTCGCCCAGCAGGTTATCCGCCAGATCGTACACCAGCCGTGCGCCCGGTTTGCCCTGATTGGGTTCGCGGTGTTGCAGCAGGCGGCCTTCGGCGTCGTAACCATAGTGCACTTCGCCGCGCAGCGCGTCGCTCACCCCGGCCAGCTCGCCGCGGCCGGTGTAGCGATAAGCGCGCCACAGCACGCCGTCTTCCGGCCGGGTCAGTTTGTCGTGGCCGAAGGCGCTGCTCTGCCAGCTGCGGCGGCCCATGGCGTCGTAACGCCGCTGCTGCTGCAGCGCGCCCTGGCTGCGGCCGGTTTCCCGGTGCAGGCGATCGCGGGTGAACTCGCTCACCACCTGCTGGTTGAATTTGATGGCGCTGGCGTGGCCGGAGCCGTAATACAGCCACTGCAGGCGATCGCCCTGCGGCAGCGTCAGCGCCTGCAGGTTGGCCAGCGCATCCCACTGGTATTGCAGCTCGCCGTTCACGCCCTGTTCGCCGAGCAGCCGCCCGGCGGCGTCATAGCGCATCTGCACGCTGTCCGGCTCGATGCCCAGCGCCGCGCCGCTCGCCGTCGGCAGGCGGTTCAGCTCGCGCAGCCGCCCCATGGCGTCGAAGCGGTAATGCCATTCCGCGCTGGCGTTGCCGCGCCAGACCAGCTGCCCGGCCTCGTCGAAGCGGAAGCGCTGTTCGCGCTGCGTCAGCTCGCCCGCGCTGCCCGGCAGGCCGACCTCGCGGTGCTCCTCCAGCAGCCCGGCCGCGCCGTAGCGATAATAGTGGCGGGTGTCGTCCGGGCGCTCTTCGGCCAGCACACGGCCCACCGCATCGTAGCTGAAGCGGTAGTCGCCGCCGTTGCCGTTCTCCAGCCGCGTCAGCCAGCCCTGCGGGCTGTAGTGATAGCGCCGGGTGCGGTTGATGCGATCGGTGATGCTGACCGGCAGCCCCAGGGCGTTGTACTGCCAGCGGGTCAGGCTGCCCAGCGCGTCCTGATGTTCGGCCAGCTGGCCGTGCGCGTTCCAGCTAAAACGCTCTTCGCCGCCGTCCGGGTGGATCAGGGTGTGCAGGCGGCCGCCGTTATCCCACCGGTAGCGCGTCTGGTGGCCTTCGGCATCGGTCTGCGCCGTCAGTTGCCCCAGCGCATCGTAGGTATAAGCCGTCACGCTGCCGGAACAGTCGGTGTAGCGCGTCAGCTGGCCGCGAGCGTCCCACTCCAGCTTCACTTCCCCGCCCAGCGCGTCGATCACGCTGGCTGGCAGGCTCTCTTCGTCATCCGGATAACGGTACAGCGTGGCATTGCCCAGCGCATCGACATAGCGCGTCGGGCGCCCCAGCGTGTCCCAATGCTGCGCCTCACTGCTGCCGTCCGGGTAGGCGACGGCGAACAGCCGGCCGCTGTTGCGCGAATATTGATAGCGCGTCACGCGGCCGAGCGGATCGGTCTCCGACAGCAGGCGGCCGTAGGGATCCCATTCGCTCTGGCGCTGCGCGCCGCCGGGCAGCAGCACGCTGCACAGCTCGCCGCGTTGGTAGATAAAACCGTAGCGGCGCTGGTCGAAATCGGTGTACTGCGCCACGTTGTCGTCGTCATCCAGCCGCCACTCCGCCCGTTTGCCGTCGCCGCGCACCGCGCTGCGGCGCCCGCCGGCGAAGTCGTAACCGAACTCAAGGGATTCCCCGGCGCTGTTGCGGTAGGCCGTCACGCGCGGCACGCCGTCGATCTCTTGCCATTGGTATTCGTTCAGCAGCCCGGCGGCGTCCTGGTGGCTGATCATCAGGCCGTCGCGCCAGCCAAAGCGCCGCGTCACCTCACCGGCGCGGTTGCTCACCGTCGTCAGCTGGCCCTGCTCATCGTAACCATAGCGCGCCAGCGTTCGTTCACCGTCGGCGGTTTGCAGCGCCACTTCACGCAGGCGGCCCTGCGCATAGCGGCACATCAGGCGCTGCCCGGCGCTGTCCACCAGTTCGCTCAGCAGTCCCTCATCGTCGTAGAACAGCGAGGTGGCGTTGCCGATGGCGTCGGTGATCATGCTCAGCCGGCTCGGCTGCTCGCCCGCCAGCGGCGGGTAGTGGAAAATCTGTTCGCCGACGTCAAACAGCTGCCAACTGCCGTCGTCGTTGTGCATCAGCCAGCATTTTTCGGCTTCGCAGTAAGTTTTGTGGCCGCGCGGCACCATGGGGAAAGCGACGAAGTCGCCAGAAGGCGCGCGCCACACCAGGCCGTCCTGATACGGCTGCAGGCTGCTCTCCCAGAACAGGTTCCAGCCGCGGCCCAGTACGCTGTCGCCGGGGTTGCCGCTGCGCCAATAACGCTGCCAGGCGACCGGCAGGCGCGATGGCAGCACGAAATCGAGATCGTCTTCGCCGTCGAGGAATTTCTGGCCGCTGACGATATCCACCGGCCGGGCGATAATGCCGACCGCGGCGGTCGCAGTCATCAGGGTGCCGGCGCGGCAGGCGATGCGCGCCAGTTTGTTGATGCCGGGCAGCTTGCCCAGCAGTTTGCCGAGCGCCCCCAGCTTGCCGGCGGCGCCGCCCACGCCGCCCACCAGGCCGGCGAACAGCAGCGTCAGGTCAGAGACCTTGTACAGCCAATCCGGCACTTCGGGCTTGATCGGCAAGGTGGTGACGGTGCCGCCGCCGATAAACACGTTGGGCGAACCTTCCATCACCTGCGCGTCGCAGTTGGTTTTGTCCCCCACGCGCGAGGCGGGCTGGCCGTTGATGCTGACCTTGTCGGAGCCCTGCGCCATCTGCATGCTCGGGCCGTCGTCGCTGCAGGCCACCTGGCTGTTGGTGGCGAGCGCGGCGGGTTTGCCGTTGATGAAGACGTTGGGGGAGCCGGTGACGATATTGCCTTTGGGGGTCAGGCTACCGGCACCGGCGTCGGCAATGCCGTCGCGCGCCGCGGTGGCCGCCTCCCCGGTGAGATACCCCACCGCCAGGCTGGCGCCGATAAGCAGCACGCCGACGCCGATACAGGAAGCCGCCAGGCCGGCGACGAACAGCGCACCCGCCGCCAATGCGCCTGCGGCGGCGATCAGGCCACCGACAAGGGTGCCGGCAATCATGCCGGCCAGGGCATGGGAATGCCCGATGGTATCGCCGACGCGGGCCGCTTCGGTCATCGTAATTTCCTTTTACGCAAAGAGTTCATCGTTAGGCCGCCCGATAGCTGTTCAGCACCTGCTGCAGCAGCGCGTCATCTTGAGGCGTCAGCTTGCGCGCCATCGCCAGGGTGAACACCAGCACCCGCCCCTCCGCCAGCGCAAACACCGCCTGGTTCTGCCAGATGCGTTTGCCGTCGCGCAGGTAGCTGGCGCGCACCCACTCACCGGCGGCCAGCCCATCGCCCAGCGACGCCGGCTCGCGGCTTTTGAACGCCCAGCCTTTCAGCCCCTGCGCCAGCGCATCGAGCTGGCGGGTGACGTAGCCTTCCAGGTTCTCCGCCGGCTGCAGCGCATCGCGGGAAATATTGACTGAGGGGGAAACATCATCGCCGGCCAACAGGACGTTGACCGTGCGATCGGCATAGCCTTCCGGCAAAGCGACGCTGCCTTCGCTGAAAGCGCAGCGGGATAAAGCGGACATGCGAGGATCCTTTTGCATAAATAATGCTTAAGCATCGCATAACTTAGCCTTGAAATAAAACCATCAGGCGTCGCCAATGTTGCACGGCGTGACCGCGTTCACTGTGAAAAAGAGCGTTGCCGGAATCTGGCCGGGAATCAAACCGTCATATTACAGAATTATCTGAAACCACTGGCGCGCCAACGCCTTGATTGTGGCTATACTCGGCTCTCGTCCGTTTTTCAGGAGATCAGGATGCTGAGATTCACCCGTAGCGCGCTGCTGTGCGCCGCGCTGGCCGCGTTCAACGCCGGCGCCGCCGAAACGCCGACGTTCGGCCCGGAACTGCAGGGCTTTCACTACCCCTACCCGTTGCAGCAGTTCAGCTTCACCTCGCAGGGGCAGCCGTTAAAGATGGGCTATATGGACGTGCCGCCGGAAGGCGCCGCCAACGGCCACACCGCGCTGTTACTGCACGGTAAAAACTTCTGCGCCGCCACCTGGCAGGACACCATCAAGGCGCTGAGCAAGGCCGGCTACCGCGTCATAGCGCCGGACCAAATCGGTTTTTGCTCCTCCAGCAAGCCGGCGCATTACCAGTACAGCTTCCAGCAGCTGGCGCAAAATACCCACGGCCTGCTGCAGAACCTGAACATCAGCAAGGCCATCGTCATCGGCCACTCCACCGGCGGCATGCTGGCCACGCGCTACAGCCTGATGTATCCGCAGGCGGTGGAACGGCTGGTGATGGTCAACCCGATCGGCCTCGAGGACTGGAAGGCGAAAGGCGTGCCGTGGCGCAGCATCGATCAATGGTTCGCGCGCGAGCTGAACACCACCGCCGAGGGCATCCGCAATTATGAGCAGCACACCTACTACGGCGGCCGCTGGAAGCCGGAGTACGATCGCTGGGTGGATATGCTGGCCGGGCTGAACAACGGGCCGGGCCACCGCCTGGTGGCGTGGAACTCGGCGCTGATCTACGACATGATCTTCACTCAGCCGGTGTATTACGAGTTCAAGGATCTGCAGACGCCCACCACGCTGATGATCGGCACCGCCGACACCACCGCCATCGGCAGCGATATCGCCCCGCCGGCAGTCAAGGCCAAAATCGGGCATTACGCGGTGCTGGGCAAGCAGGCGGCGAAACTCATCCCGCACGCCACGCTGATCGAGTTCGCCGGGCTGGGCCATGCGCCGCAAATGGAGGAGCCGGCGCGCTTCCATCAGGCGTTGCTCAAGGCGCTGCAACCCTGAGCGGCCGGTTGGCGCGGCCGCCGCACGGCGGCTAAACTTTCAGCTGGCACTCAATTGCAGGAGACAGCCATGCGACAGATTATTGCCAGTGCGTTCGTCAGCCTCGACGGCGTGATGCAGGCGCCCGGCGGGCAGGACGAAGACCGCAGCGGCGGTTTTCGCTTCGGCGGCTGGACCGCGCCCTATTGGGATGACGCCGTCGCGGAAACGATGAGCGATCTTTTCTCTGCGCCTTTCGATCTGCTGCTCGGGCGGCGCACCTACGATATCTTCGCCGGCTACTGGCCGCATATCACCGACGAGGCCGACCCGTTTTCCGCCGATATCGCCCGCACGTTCAATCAGGCGGCCAAGTACGTCGCCACCCACCACGGCGAGACGCTGACGTGGGAGAACAGCCAGTGGCTGGGGCAAGACATCCTCGCCCGGCTGCGCGAGCTGAAGCGCACCCAGGGGCCGGTGCTGCTGGTGCAGGGCAGCAGCACGCTGATGCAACAGCTGCTGGCCAACGATCTGGTGGATGAACTGCGCTTGCTCACCTACCCGGTGCTGCTCGGCGGCGGCAAGCGGCTGTTCGATGACAACGCGGCGCCGGCGGCCTTCACGCTGGCCCACTCGGTGGTCTCGCCCGGCGGCGTCATTGTGGCTCACTACCGCCGTGCCGGCGCGGTGAAAACCGGCTCTTTCGTGGCGGAAAGCGCCGCGGCGGCCCAGTCGTAAAAAAAGGGCCGGTCGGCCCTTTTCTCTTCCCCTTCCTCACCTCAGGCAAACAAAATATCGCTCTGCTCCACCTGCCCGACCACGTGGATCTTGAAGTCGGCGGCATAGCTGTTGCTCTGGGTGTTCATCAACAGATCGGTGGTGCCGTTGAAGGCGTCGAAGTTGAGCTGGATCTCGCCTTTCTGGCCGCTGAAGGCGCTGCCGCTGTCGATAAAGCGCAGCTCGCTCAGGCTGTTGTTGAAGCGCAGGCCGGAGAGATCGATCTTGTCGATGCCGTGCTCGAAGTCTTCAATCACGTCGAACGCCGCCACCGTGGACTCTTTGGCGTTGAGATAGACGAAATAGTCGGTGAAGTTATTGGCGTCTTTGCCGCCCCACAGATGATCCGCCCCCAGGCCGCCGTACAGGATATCGGAGCCGGCGTTGCCCGCCAGCAGGTTGTCCTGATCGTTGCCGATGATCACATCGCGCCCGCTGCCGCCTATGGCGTTCTCGATGATCGCCCCGCGCGCGATGGCGACGTTCTGCGTGCCGCCGCCGACGCTGGAGAACGCACCGTCGTTCAGGTTGATCATCTGCTGCTGGCTGTAGCCGGAGAAGTCCAGCGTGTCGTTGCCGCCGGCGTCCCACACCGCGAAGTTGACCGGTTTGCCGTTGTCCGCCGTGGCGGTCAGGAAATCGCGCCCGGTGTTGGAGTTGAAGCCGTACACCGTGTCGCCGGTGCGGGTGTTCATGTTGGCGCCGTACAGCTTCTGGATCGCGGCAATGTCATCCACCATCGGGCCATAGCCGTACACCCCTTTGGTATCGGCGCCGGTATAACCGGCGTTGAAATAGCTCATGATCGAGTATTGCAACGAATCCTGATAATAGGCGGCATCGTTCTGGTAGCTCGGGTTGCCCAGCGACGCGTCATAAGATCCCGGGTGCGCCAGCCCCAGGGCATGCCCCAACTCGTGGGTGAAGGTCTGGCTGCTGAAGTCACCGCTAACCGGCGCCTGATGGGTGGCGAAGTTTTTGTTGAACCACACCGTGCCCGCAAAGGCGTTATCGCTGCCCGGTTTGGAGCTCGGCGGGTAATAGGCGTACGCGTTGATGGCATTCGGGCCGCTGCCGGCGGCGGTGCTGCCGTCGGCGCGCTGGGTGAAGTACGCGAAGGTGATGTCCGAGCGGTGGTTGATATCGGTAGACGCCGCTTCGGTAAAGGTCACGTTCGCCACGTCGGCCCACGCCTGCATCGATTTCAGCGCCTGAGCCTGCGCCGCCTGGGTCAGTGGCTGCAGCCCCTTGTCGCCGTCGCCGGTCTGGCCGATGCGGTTCAGCGCGCTCTGCGTCAGGAAGGAGTAGGTCAGCGCCACCGACTGATGATACACCTGATCGCCGTTGTGCGTCAGGCCCGGCCGCGTCAGCTGATCGGCGGCGCGATCGAAGCTGAAGTTATCGCGGATTTTACCCAGGTTGTCGATGGCTGCCCCGCCGCGCTGATTGCTGTACAGGTTAGCGTTGTCCAGCGTGAACAGCGCGCCGTAACCCAATCCGTCATAAATGCTGCCGGGCTGGTGATAGTAAAACTGATAGTTATGATCGTTGGGGGATGTGGCGCTCAGGCTGGTGAACTCATCGTCATCTTGCAAAATGTCGTTGTGGCGACTGCGCATTGTATTCTCCTTTTACACAATAGGAACCCACTCGCTTTGTAAGACTACTCATCAGTCGTTCTAATCTAAGCCAAGGCTTAGGAATGACCAGTATAGTGACTCACCCCGCTGGCGCGAGCCCGCCCGGCCTGGCTTCACCACGCCGGGCATTGAGTTGGAGATACGCGTAACAATTTGTATTCTCACTATATTAATGAGAAAAATGAGCGCATTAACGGGTTAATTATTCGTCTTTTTGCGCATTTTATCGCCGATTGGATCAGAATAATCGAGGATTAAAAAACCTAATCCTTCCCTCATCATCAAGATGGGTACGTGCTAAAGTGTGAACGGACAGCCGAAAGGAGTGACCCGATGCCAACCCATTTCCTTATGCGCGCCTTGCGCCGCGCCAGCCTGACAGGAGTCGTTATGAGCATATTGTGCAGCAGTGCCCTGGGCAGTTCACTGCCGTTGCTGGAACCCGCCGCGCTGAAGGGCGACTGGCAGCTCGCCGCCATCGGCGACGGTAAAACCGTCTGCGAGGTGCAGCTGAGCGACGAAGCGGTCGCCAACACCAACGCTTTCCGTTTCAGCGCCTCCGCCCAATGCCTGCAGCCGCTGGCGCTGCACGCGCTGCCGGTCGCCTGGCGGCCGACGCCGGACGGCATGACGCTGACCGATGCCGAAGGGAGCATGGTGGCGTTTCTGGCCCTGACCGCGCCGAAGCGCTATGAGCTGATCGACCGCAACGGCCCTTCGCGCTTTGTGCTGATCCCGCGCTAACCCTTCAGGCGAACAGCAACCCGAGCAGCGCACCGCCCGCCAGCACCCACAGCGGATGGAGGCGCTTGCTCATGCTCAACCCCGTCGCCAGCGCCACGATTGCCGCCAGCCGCCAGCTGGGCGCGGAAGCCTCGGCGATCAAGATACCGCTGGCCGCCACCAACCCCACGGTCAGCGGCACCAGCCCGGCCTGCACGATGCGGCGCCACGGGCGATCCTTAAAGCGCCGCCAGGCGCCCATCACCAATAGCGTAACGATAGAAGACGGCCCGAACTTGGCGATCGAAGACACCAGCAGCCCCGCCCAGCCGGCGACGTGCCAGCCGACCAGCGGCACGATCATCATGTTCGGCCCCGGCGCGGCCTGCGCCATGGCGAACAGCGCGCTGAACTCCTGGGCGCTCATCCACTGATGCACCTCCACCACCTGCCGCTGCATTTCCGGCAGAATGGTCATTCCGCCGCCGAACGCCAATAAAGAAAGCTCGGTGAAGATCAGCGCCAACGCCATCAACACCCCGCTCATGACGGCCACCGCCACATCAGCAGAATGCTCAGCGGCGCCAGCACCAGCATGGTCGGCAACAGCGGCAGGCGCAGCCAGGCGATAGCGATCAGCGCCAGCGCGACGATCGCCAGCGCCGGCCATTTACCGCGCAGCGGCAGCAGCATCTTGATCCCGGTCGACAGCAGCAGCCCGGCGGCGGCGGCGGCCAGCCCGGCGAACACATGCTGCACATGCGGATCGTTTTGGAAACGGGCGTAGACCATACCCAGCCCCACCACGATCGCCGTCGGCGCGCTGATGAGGCCCAGCAAGGCGCACAGCGCGCCGCGCAGCCCGCGAAACTCCATCCCCACCGCCACCGACAGATTGATCACATTGCCGCCGGGCAAAAATTGGCCCAGGCCGAGCAGCTCGGTGAACTGTTCGCCGCTCAGCCAGCGCCGCCGCTCCACCAACATGCTGCGCGCCAGCGGCAGCACGCCGCCGAAGCCAATCAGCCCTAGCCACAGAAAGCCCAAAAACAGCTCCGCGTTGCCCGGCGCTGCCGCCGGGTGCGGTTTTAACGTATTGATATCTGACATGACATTGCCATTCCACATCGCTTGTTTTGATGTCTGGTATCATGCGCGCCGCCGTGCCATGATGTCTAATGCATTCCGGAAAAACCAAAGATACCTTTGAGGTATGGCTATGATCGAACTGCGTCGCCTGCGGGCATTCGTCACCGTAGTGGAAGAAGGCAACATCACCCGCGCCGCCGAGCGGCTGTTTATCCAGCAGCCGCCGCTGACCCGCCTGTTGCAGGGGCTGGAAGATGAACTGGGCGTGAAATTGTTGCAGCGCCTGCCGCGCGGCGTGCGCGTCACCGAAGCGGGCGGCGTGTTGTTCGAAGAAGCCCGCGCCCTGCTGGCGCGCGCCGAGCGCCTGCGCGAAGCGGTACAGCGCGCCGCCCGCGGCGAGCAGGGCTATATCGCCATCGGTTTCACCAGCTCCGCCGCGCTGCATCCGTTCGTGCCCAACCTGCTGCGCCGCTATCGCGATATCCTGCCGGGCATCACTACCCAGTTGGAAGAAGCCGGCAGCGGCGAACTGATGGAGGCGTTGCTGGAACAGCGCCTCGACGCCGCCTTCGTGCGCTCGCCGGCCAACGGCATTCCCGGCCTGAGCGTCGAGCCGGTGCTCAGCGAGCCGATGATCGTCGCCCTGCCGCTGGGCCACCGGCTGGCGCAAGAAACGCAGCAACCGCTGCCGCTGGCCGAACTGGCCCACGAGGCGTTTATTCTCTATCGCCGCCCCGCCGGTCAGGGGTTGTACGACGCCATCCTGGCCGCCTGCCACCGCGCCGGCTTCAGCCCGCGCATCGTGCAGGAAGCGCCGCGCCTGCCGGCCACCCTCAGCCTGGTCGGCGCCGGGCTGGGGTTGTCAATCGTGCCCGGCTCGATGCGGCGGCTGGGCGGCGACGGCATTGTCTACCGCACGATCGCCGAAGAAGCGCAGCTCAGCGCCCCGCTTTACCTGGCGCTGCGCCATAGCCCGGCCTCGCCGATCGTCGAGCGCTTTCGCGAACTGGTCGCCGAGGCGGTTCAGGCCTCGGGCTGATCGGTGATGCGCGTCAGGTGGATCATCAAATACAGCAGCTCATCGTTCGACATCTCCATTTGCAGCAGATTCTTCACGTAATCGCGGATCAATAGCGCGCCGCGATAGGCATGCGGGTACTCGGCCATCATCTGGGCAAACAGAAAGTCGGCCTTCGAGGTCATCTGTTTGCCGTCGAGCATGCGCTGGATAAAGAACTGCATATGCACTAAAAAGCGCGCGTAGTTCAGCGAATCGGTGTCGATATTGAGGCGAAAGTGATACTTGATGATATTGAAAATATCTTTCAGCATCTTCACCGCCAGCAACGTGTGCTCCATGTTTTGCACTTCGGTCTGGCCGTTGACCAGGTGAAAGGCGATATTGCCCGCTTCCTCTTCAGGCAGTTGGATATTCAGCCGCTGGTTAATGTAGGCCAAGGCTTGCAGCCCCACCGCAAACTCTCGCGGGTAGAAACGCTTCACCTCGAACAGCAGGCGGTTTTGGATGGCGATACCCTTGTGATGACGTTCGATAGCAAAACTGACGTGATCCGCCAGCGTAAAGAAAATCTGTTCATTAATGTTGCCGTTCAGTTGGCGATTGGCCTCACTGAGGATCATCTGCACAATTTCGATGTGCTCCGTCGGGGCAGTTTCAATCAGCCGCAGGTAATCCCGCCCCTTTTGCCCCTCCTGCACCACATACACTTTCTCAATGGCGGCCGAGTTGATCTCGTCTCCGGTTTTGCTGTTAAAACCAATTCCCTTGCCCATGACGATAACCTCACGGTTATCGTCGTCCGCGGTTAACACCAGACTGTTGTTGAGCACCTTAATGACTTTCATCGTCTCGGCCGTCACCTTGCTTATTTGCCCAACCGGCCATTGGCGGCGATAAGCTGCCGATACCAGTCAAAACTGCGTTTTTTGATGCGCCGCAGATCCTTAAGATCCCGTTCTCCGCGGTTCACGTAGATAAATCCATAGCGCTTTGCGTAACCTTGATGCGTGCTGACGACGTCAATCGCCGCCCACGGGCAGTAACCGAGCAGCTCGACGCCATCGTTGATCGCCAGCCGCATCTGTTCGACATGCTGCCGCATGAATTCAATGCGATAGTCGTCGTCGATAGTCTCATCCGCCCGCAATTCATCCGGCGCGCCAATGCCGTTCTCCGTGATCAGTATCGGCAGGTGATAGCGCTCGAAGGTCTTGCGCAGCGTTAAGCGCAGGCCAACCGGATCGATCACCCATCCGTAGCGCGTCTTGCCGACAAACGGGTTTTCCGCCGCACGATACACACCCGGTTCGCCGAGCATAATTTGCTGATCGCCGGCGCGTGCGCTCACGTCTGAACCGTCGCCGCGGCTGGCGGCGATCGTGGCGGTGGAATAGTAATTGATCGCCACATAATCCGGTCGTGCCGCCAACAGCAGCGCCGCGTCCTCCGGCTCCCTGTCCGGCGACCACCCCCGATCCTCAAGGTAACGCCAGGCCAGGGCGTTATAGCGGCCATGCACCGCCACATCGAGAAAACTCCAACAGCGCAACGTCTCCCAGTTATGAGCGGCAATGGCATCCAGCGGATTACAGGTCTCCTGATACATCGAGGTGGTATTGATCGCCGGGCCAATTTTCCCGCCGGGACAGCGCTGATGGCATAATGCCATGACTTTGGCCTGAGCGACCAACATATGATGACTCTGCTGATACAGCGTCCGTTTGTCAGGCAACGCACCGCCTTTGGGCGTGCCGATAGCGCCGGGGTGCAGGATCATAGTGTTCTGTTCATTGATGGTGAGCCAATACTTCACCCGATCGCCGAAGGCGTCGAACAGCACGCCGGCATAAGTGACAAAAGCCTCGATGGTGGCGCGATTGGACCAGCCGCCCTGCTGCTCCAGCACATACGGCAGATCGAAATGATACAGCGTCACCACCGGCTCGATGCCGTGCGCCAGCAATTCGTCGATCAACTGCCGGTAAAACGCCAACCCCGGCGCATTGACTTCGCCGACGCCTTCGGGCAACACGCGCGTCCACGCAACCGAAAACCGGTAGGCCTTTAACCCCAGTTCTGCGAACAGCTTCACATCCTCGCGAAAGCGATGATAGTGATCGCTGGCCACCGTAAAATCCGCCGTGCCTGCGGGATGTTCGAGCATATCGACGATCGACGGGCTTTTGCCGTCTTCATTCCATGCGCCCTCCACCTGATAGGCGGAAGTCGACGCGCCCCAGAGAAACTCGGCGGGAAAATCGTGCAAGCGTTGATAAATCATGCCGGCTCCTTATTGGCCTTCAGCGCCATAATCGTCTCACCGGCATGAACGCCATGCGGCTTAGGTAACACCTGAACCTGAAACGCTTCGCTGTTGACGATCAATACCGGCGTCGTCAGATCGAAGCCCAATGCGGCGATCGCGCCGATGTCAAAACGCACCAGCTCGTCGCCGGCCTTCACGCGATCGCCGATCTGCAGTCCGGAGTCAAAGTGTTGGCCACCCAGGTTTACCGTGTCGATGCCGATATGCAGCAACAGCTCCGCGCCGTTGTCCCCCTTGATGCCGACCGCATGTTTTGACGGCAGGAAAGTCACGATCTCGCCGTCCAGCGGCGCACGCAGCACGCCTTCCGACGGTATGATCGCCATGCCCTGGCCCAACAAGCCCTGGGAGAAAACGTCATCGTTGACCTGATCCAACGTCACGGCTTTGCCGGTCAGCGGGCTGAAAACCGGCGATACCTCGTCGGCCGCCGCCACCTGAGTCTCGTCGTTCGTCTCCTCGACCGGATCGTCGAAGCCAAGGATCAAGGTCAGGGCAAAGGTCACGACGATGGCAATGGCGCAAGTGATCAGCGCGTGCACGATATTCATCGGGTTCTCACCGATAAACGCCGGCAAAGCGGCCAGGCCAGGAGAAACGAAGGCATAACGCACCAACCCGCTCAACCCGGCGTAAATGCCGGCGCAGCCACCGCCGATCATCGCCGCGATCAACGGTTTGCGCAGTTTCAGCGTCACCCCGTACAGCGAGGGTTCAGTGATCCCCAACAACGCGGTAAAACCGGCGGAGGACGCCAACTGGCGCAAATTCGTGTTCTTGGTGCGGAATGCCACACATAGCGTCGCCGCACCTTGTGCAATATTGGACGCCAACATGCCCGGCCCGTTAATCATCTCAAAGCCATTCTTGGTCAATTGGCCGGTGGCGATCGGTGTCATCGCCCAGGCGGTGCCAGTGATCACCAAAAATGGCTGCAGCCCGCCCATCAACATAGGAATCAGCCAGCTGGCCTTGCCATCGACGATCGCCGCACCGGCGGCCACCATGTCATTGAGGAAAATGCCGAACGGCCCGACCACCACCAACGCCAGTGGCGCGGTGACCAGCAGCACGATCATCGGTTTGGTGAAGAACTTGATCATCGTCGGCGAAACTTTCTCGGCAAACCGCTCGATATAGGACATCAGCCACACGGTAAAAATGATCGGCAACACTGAGCCGGCATAATCCGCCAGCCGCACCGGAATGCCGAGAAAATCAATCGCGGCGCCCGCCGCCTGCATCTGAGCCAGATTAGGGTGCAGCAACGCGCCGGCGAGGGTCATCGCCAGGATGGGATTGCACTCGAATTTTATCGCGGCACCGTAAGCCAACAGCACCGGCAGGAAGAAAAAGGCCGCATCGGCGAGGGTATCCAGCAATCGATAGGTCGTGCCGGCGGGATCTATCGCCCCGGCCAGCTTGAGGATCGCCAGCAGCGCCTTGATCATCCCCGCGCCGGTAATGGCCGGGATCACCGGGGTAAAGGTCGTGGAAATCACGCTGATAATCCGTGACACCACGCCACCTTTCGGCTGCTGCTTTTGAGCGCCGGTTTGCGGCTGGCCAATCTCCTTTTGCAGCACGCGGAACGTTTGCTGCACGTTATTGCCGACCACGATCTGAAACTGGCCGCCTCGCACCACCACGCTGATAACGCCCGGCAGGGCTTCGATCGCCTTCGAATCCACTTTAGCGTCGTCGTTGAATTCCATACGCAAACGGGTCGCGCAGTGCGTCAGCTTGCTGACGTTGCCTTTACCGCCGACCCGCGCCAATATTTCTAAGCCAAGTTTTTGATAGTCCATCGTCTTCCCCGGTAAAATGCAAAAAAAAGACCAAAATGGAAATGCGCCTCATCACAAGGAGAAGTGCATTCCTATTTTGGTCTTGCCTGCTTTAGCAGTAACACGCCGCAATAAAAATGGTGTGCGGTCTTCTCGACCGCGCTAAAAGTATCACCATACTCGCGAATACTCGGCAATAGCCAGACGTCAGCGTTGTGAAAGGCGTCACGATTTAGCGTAAATGCACTGCAATGTCGCCGCTGCACGCTTTTTGCGCACACCCATAGCGCAATCGGAAGGAAATAACCCAAAATAATGCGTTTCATTGACACTTTGTTTATTTAATTACAGGGGGAGATTAATTCATATCCATGACTATTGAGATTAACAATGAATAATTAAACCCGCTCTCACTTAGTAACAAACGCAAACAAATAAACGCCTACGCAATACATTCCAGCCGCTAGGATTTAAGGGTCACAGCCTATTCCCGCCGATGACAAAAATCATTTCAATGGCGATCGCGCCTTCCCCGTCGCCTGCTTCTGCAGGCGCACGGCTTTATATTGGAGAAAATGCTATGCTATCGCGTCGTGATATATTGAAAGTCTCCGCCGTCAGCGCGGCCGCCGCCGGCATGATCGGCGGCATCACCAAAAATGCCGCTGCCGACGACCATCGCAATATCGTGCCCCCCAGCAGCTATCAGCCGCCTGCCGATGCGCAACATCTCTATAAATACAAATTCACCGACAGCAAAAAACGCAGCCTGCCCAGCGGCTGGGCGCGCGAAGCTACCGTCGAGCAATTCCCGATCTCCGAAGGCGTGGCGGGCGTCGACATGACGCTGGAGCCGGGCGGCGTGCGCGAACTGCATTGGCACGCCATCGCCGCCGAATGGGCATTCATGCTGGAAGGCCATGCGCGCATCACCATCCTCGATCCCGAGGGAAAATGTGAGGTGGCGGATTTCGGCCCCGGCGACGTCTGGTATTTCCCGAAAGGCTACGGCCATTCCATTCAGGCGCTGGCGGACGGCGCGCATTTTATTTTGGCGTTCGATAACGGCCATTTCTCCGAATTCGGCACCTTCAGCATCACCGATTGGGTGGCGCATATGCCGAAAGAGGTATTGGAAAAAAGCGTCGACATGTCGGCGGCAGTATTTTCCAAGGCCAAACAGGGCGAAGCTTATATTGTCGGCGGCGCCGTTCCGCCCACCTTGCCATTACCGAAAAGCGACGGCGGATTAAATAATGCCCCGCTGACCCACCGCTATGAATTAATGAAGCAAAAGCCGTTCTTTGAAAATGACGCCGGCAGCGTCCATTTGGTGTCGTCGAAAGAATTTCCCATTTCCACCACCATGACCGGCATCATCGAGATCGTGAAACCCGGCGCGATCCGGGAATTGCACTGGCACCCCAACGCCAACGAATGGCAATACTATATTGCCGGCAAAGGCCGCATGACGGTGTTCAGCTCGCACGGCCACGCGCAGACGGAAGAGTACGCCCCTTCGGACGTCGGTTACGTGCCGCAGGGCTTCGGCCATTACATCGAGAACATCGGCGATGAGGATTTGAAGGTACTGATCGTGATGGACAACGGCATTTATCAGGATATTTCGTTGTCCGACTGGCTGGCGAAAACCCCGGCCTACCTGCTGGCGGACAACTTCAATAATCAGGTTGAGGACTGGCAGGATAGACCGAAAGACAAACGGGTGATGTCGCGGCGCAGCCGATAACGCCGCGGCGAGGGAGAATCTCCCTCGCCGCTTTTCGTTACTGCTTGCGCTGCTCCGCCACCTGTTTGGCGGTGACGCTGCCCTGCTTATCGCCGAAGTGGCCGACCACGAAGTTGGCGACCGCCGCCACTTCCTCGTCGGAATACGCGCTGCCGAACGACGGCATCATCTCATGCCGCTCGCCGACGCTGATGCTCGTCCCCTTCAGGATAGCCTGCACCACGCTGCGCCCCTGCGGATCGTTCACCGCCGTGCTGCCCACCAGCGAAGCATACTCGCTCTGGCGGCCCGGCCCGTTCCACTGGTGGCAGCCGCTGCAGTCGTTGGCGAACATCCGCCGCCCGAGCGAGCTGTCTTGCCCGCCCGGCAGGATCGGGGTGGAAGCCCCCGCGCCCTTCGGCTGCAAGTTCACCGCCGCCGCGCTGTCGCCGGCGATGGGTTCGATGTCGCGCAGGTATTTCACCAGCGCCAGATTATCTTCCGGCGTCAGGAACTGCAGGCTGTTTTCCACCGCTTCCGCCATCGGACCGGCGGCGCTGCTGCGCCCCGGCGCATGGCCGGTGGCCAGATATTGCGACAGTTGCTGGTCGCTCCAGCCGCCGATGCCGGTCTGTTTGTCCGGCGTGATGTTGGCGGCGAACCAGCCCTGCACCACTTCACCGCTCAGGTGCTTGCTCTGGTTAAGACCGAACCCCAGATTGCGCGGCGTATGGCACTCGCCGCAGTGGCCGAGCGCCGTCGCCAGATAGGCGCCGCGATTCCACTGTTCATCCTTGTTGAGATCCGGCGCGAAACGCTGCTCCTGGAAGAACGCCAGGTTCCAGAATTTCATGCCCCAACGCTGGTTGAACGGGAACGACAGCTCGTTTTGCGGGTTGGCCTGTTTCACCGGCGGCAGACTGAACAGATAATCCTTGATCGCCAGCACATCATCGCGGCTCAGCCCGGTGTAGGAAGTATAAGGCATCGCCGGATACAGGTTGCCCTGTGGGCCGATGCCCTCACGCACCGCGCGCACGAACTGATCGTCGCTCCAGTTGCCGATGCCGGTTTCCTTGTCGGCGGTGATGTTGGTGCCGTAGATGGTGCCGAACGGCAGCTTGAAGGCGAAGCCGCCCGCATAAGGCGTGCCGCCCGGCGCGGTGTGGCACGCCACGCAGTCGGCGGCGCGCGCCAGGTACTCGCCGCGCGCCAGTTTGTCGGTCATGCCGGCCGGCGCCCCGGCGATCGGCGCCGCAGGCTCAGCGCCGGTGGGCCGCAGCAGCGTATACAGCGCGTATCCTCCCGCCAACACCACCACGGCGATAATCAGCCATAACAGCCCTTTCAAGGCATTGCTCATCGCATCTCTCCCTAACCCAACGCCTTGGCGGCCTGGTGGATGGCGGCGCGAATGCGCACATAGGTGGCGCAACGGCAAACGTTGCCGCCCATCGCCGCGTCGATGTCCGCATCGCTCGGATCCTTGCTTTGCGCCAGCAGCGCGCTGGCGCTCATGATCTGGCCGGACTGGCAGTAACCGCACTGCACCACGTCCAGATCAAGCCAGGCTTCCTGCACCGCCTTGCCTTCCGGCGTGGCGCCCACGGCTTCGATGGTGGTGATTTTTTTGCCGACGGCGGCGGAGACCGGCGTCATGCACGAACGCACCGGCACGCCGTCCAGATGCACGGTACAGGCGCCGCACATGGCGATGCCGCAGCCGAACTTGGTGCCGGTCAGGCCGGCTTCGTCACGCAAAAACCACAGCAGCGGCATGTGCGGATCGCCCTCAAAGGTCAGCGGCTGATCGTTTACGGTTAAATGAATCATCAGGTTCTCTCCTTGTCAGACGCCGGATTCGCAGTGGGATTATGCAGCGGCAGGCTCAGCGAAGTGCGTGGCCGCCCGAGCAGCGCCAGCGCGTTGCCGACCGCCGGGGCGATGGTCGGCACCCCCAGCTCGCCCACGCCGGTCGGTTTCTCGGTCGAGGGCACGATGATCACCTCGATCTCCGGCATCTCATCGATGCGCAGCGGGCGGAAGTTATTGAAATTGGACTGTTCGACCACGCCGTCTTTCAGCGTGATATTGCCGTATAGCGCCATGCTGAGGCCGTAACCGATGCCGCCCTCGATCTGCGCGCGGATCACGTCGGGGTTCACCGCCACGCCGCAATCCACCGCACACCACACTTTATGCACTTTCGGGATGCCGCCCTCGCCGATCGACACCTCGGCCACCTGCGCCACATAGGTATCGAACGCCTTGGCGACGCCCACGCCGCGCGCGCGCCCGTCTACCACTTTAGCGCCCTGCCAGCCGGCGGCTTTCGCTACCGCCCGCAGCACGCCCGCCGCGCGCGGCGCATCGCCCATCAGCGCCAGCCGCCCTTCGACCGGATCCTGGCCGGTTTCCTGCAACAGCTGATCGATAAAGCTCTCCACCGCGTGGCCGGTGTGGGTGCTGGCGACCGACCGCAGAGAGGTGGTCGGCACCTTGCCGGGCACAATATGCGCATCGCAGCGGAAGGCTTCGAAGGTGTATGAGACCTCGCTGGCGCCCTCGACCATCATCTGATCGAGGCCGTTGACCACCAGCGCATCCATCGCGCTGTGGCGCGTCCAGGAGTGGCCGACCACGGTATCGGTCCAGCCCACCACTTTGCCGCCCCGAATGGCGCCGCGCAGGCGGTGCAGGATCATCGGGCGATACCAGCCGTTGCGGATGTCGTCCTCGCGCGTCCACACCACCTTCACGCCGTGGCCGGGGCCGATGCCCTTGGCCGCCGCCGCCATGTCGGCCGCCAGATCCGGCCCCAGCGTCGGGTTGCCTAAATCGATGCGCCGGCCGAAGCTGCCGCCCGCCAGAATGGTTTCAATCTGCACCTTGTCCGGCGGCAACTCGAACAGATCGCACAATTGCTTGTGATCGAGCGTCTGGATTTGGCAGCCGTAGCGCGCCTTGACGCTCTCGCCGTCCCAGAACAGATAGCCGTCCAGCGGCTCCATCGGCGCGTGCGCGACGTACGGGAAGGTGTATTCGGCCTCGATCACCTTGTCGGCCTTATCGAACACCTCGTCCGGCTTGCCGTGGCTCTTCGCCACCACGCCGGTTTTCTGCGCCACCTGGCGGAATTCGGCGTAGATCTCCTCGGTGTTGCGCCGTTCGGCCTGCGCGTCGTCCCAGGTGACCCGCAGCCGTTCCCGCCCCTGGATCGCCGCCCAGGTGTTTTTGGCGTAAACCGCCACGCCGGTGGCGACCTGCTTCACCGCCACCACGCCCGGCACCGCCAGCGCCCGCTCGGCGTCGAAGGTCGCCACTTTGCCGCCGAAACGCGGCGGTTTCTTGATGGTGACGGTCAGCATGTCCGGCTCGTGGATATCCTGCGAGAACTGCGCGCTGCCGTTGGTTTTCGCCAGCGAATCGACGCGGTGCAAACCGCGCGTTTTGCCGATCAGGGTGAAATTGGCCGGATCCTTCAGCGTCAGGCTAGCGGGATCGGGCGGCGGCAGCGTGGCGGCCAGCGCGGCGAATTCGCCGAAGCCCGCTTCGCGCCCGCTGGCGGCATGGCGGATCTTGCCCGCCTGCACGGTGATTTCCTGCGCCGAGGTTTTCCAGCTCTGCGCGGCGGCCTGCACCAGCAGCGCGCGCGCCATGGCGCCCATACGCCGCATTTGCTCATAGGCATTGGCCACCGAGCTGGAACCGCCGGTGCCCTGGAATCCGAAGGCCAGGTTTTTGTAGATATTGGTGTCCACCGGCGCGGCCACGACCCGCACCTGTGCCCAATCGGCATCGAGCTCTTCGGCGACCAGCGTCGCCATGCCGGTATAGACCCCCTGGCCCACTTCGGTGTGTTTACTGATGACGGTGACGACGCCGTCGGCGCCGATCTGAACGAAGGCGTTGGCGTCTAACGCCGCCGCGCCGGAGGCGGTCGGGGCAGCCGAACGCGCCAGCGCCCCGGTGGACGGCAGATAGGCGCCGATCACCAACGCCCCGGCGCCGACGATAAACCGCCGCCGCGAAAGCGGAACTTGGGATATGCTCATTGCTCATGACTCCAAAAAAACCGAAGGCGTCACTGCCTTCGGCGAAACAAATCTTGTTATGGGAATGGCTTGTCGCGTCCGTCAGGTGATATAGCGCAACAGAGCAATAATTAGCGTAGCCTATTATTCAGCAGGCCTAATCTTGATAAGGGATTTTCTGTTGGAGAATCGTGCGGTGCGGGCGGGAACCCGCACCGGGAGTCAGCTCTGCGTCGCCGCCAGAGAGGAGAAGACGCTGAGCAGGTTGATTTGCGCCGCCATGTTGTCGCTGTCGAAGGCCACGGTGAGCGCATCCTGGCGCTCCACGCCGGGCACCAGGCTGAACAGATCCGCCAGCACCGGTTTGGCCGCCATCAGCGTCAGCCGGTAAGGCGGCATGAAGCGGCGCTCCACCGGCAGTCTGGCGCCCTGGCGCACCTGCTGCATCGCCCGCTCGCGGATCTCCGCCCGCGCCCGCTGAGGGCTGAGCGATTCGGCGGCGGTTTGCGAGATGGCGCGTTTTACGCAAACATAGCCGGATTGCGGATAACGTTCAGCGATCCAGCGTTGCAGCTCGTCGTCACCGCTCACCAGCCACAACGGCACGTTCAACTCGGCCGCCGCCGCCGCATACAGATCGCTTTCGCCTACCACCTCGCCGTTCAGGCTGACGCGGTAAAAGGCCCGGCCATTGATGGTATGCGCCAGCACGCCGCGTTCGCCGGCGGCGCTGTGATAACCGATACACATCAGGCCATCGTAACGTTGATGCTGCAGCCCTTCCACCATCGATAACCCGCGCGGTTTGCCCTGCACCAGACGCGCCCGCGCATCGATGCGATCGGCGCGCAGGTTCTGCATCATGGCGTGGCTGTCGGCCACCGTCACCTCGGTGGCGCCGCCGGCAAAAGCGCCGTCGATGGCGGCGTTGACCTCCTGCTCCATCAGCTCGCGCGCCGCCGCATAGTCAGCATGAGCCGGGTTGCACTGCTCCGGCCGCATCACGCCGGCAATACCCTCAATATCCGCAGAGATAAAGACTTTCACATCACACTCCCGTTATTTAATTTGCCGCCAGCCGATCGAGCAGCGGGCCCAACGCCATACGATCGTGCTGCTGGAAACCGCTGACGCCTTCCGCGCTCAGCAAGGCATCCAACACCGCGTATTCGGTGGCGTCCGCGGCGGCCGCAAACAGCGGCTCCAGCCGCTCGTCCGGCAACGTCGCCCCCAGCAACCGGGTGGAAAACGCCAGCGCGATATCGCCGGAGCCGTGCCCCCAATGGCTGCCTACCCGCCCCAGACCCGCGCCCGCGCGGCGGGCGATGCGGTTCAGCTGGCGGCTGTCCAGCGCCCGATCGCAGGCGATGATGATGATGACCGAACCGGCGTCCACCTGCGGCGGCGGGTCAGCCAACAGTTTGCCCAGCGCCTGGCCGACGCGCACGCCGCTCAGCGTCAGCGAGTCGAGGGTGCCGAAATTGGCCAGCACCAGCACGCCGAGCGTGGTGCCAAGCCCAGGGCAATAGCGTGAGGCGGTGCCGATGCCGCCCTTCAAGCCGAAACTGCTCATGCCGCGCCCGGCGCCGACGCTGCCGCGCGCAAAGCGGGTGGAGTGGTTATCCAGCGCGCTGAAGACGTGCTCCTCACGCACCGCCATCGCCTGAATATCGTTGAGGTAGCCGTCGTTGCACTCCAGCACCAGGGGGTTAATGGTGGCGCTGCCGCGGCCGATCTGCGGGTAACGCAGACAGCTGCGCCGCACCATGGCGTTGAACAGCGTGCCGACGGCGAAGGTGTTGCTCAGCAGAATAGGCGTTTGCAGCACCCCCAGCTCGTTCAGCTGCACCAGCCCCAGCGGCTTGGCGAAGCCGTTGAGCACCGCGCTGCCACACGGCAGCGGCTGGTTAAACAGATCGCCCGGCGGCACGATGGCGGTAACGCCGGTCTGGCATTCGCCGTCGGCCAGCGTGTGATGCCCGACGCTGACGCCCGGCACGTCGCACAGTGTGTCGGTCGGGCCGGCCGGATAGCGCGCGCCCGGCAGGCGGCGATGGCGCCGCCAATAGCTCAGCAGATTGTCGAGGCTTTGTTGTTCAAACGCCTGGCTGTCTGTCATGGTTCCCTCATCCGCCGTCAGCCCATCAGAAAACCAGAATATCGCGCAATGCGCCGCGCCGTAAATTGAAAGCCGAAGCGAGCAGCAAAAATAGCCTTGCCCCGTCGCTGTTCATTGCCTGCACCACTTTGCGTTTGCGACCGCCCCTCTACGCCAGCCCGCGCGCCACCGCCCCGGCTAGCGGGTACGATAATCGCCGCTTCGGTTATCGCCATGCGAGGAGAACAGCCCGATGAAAGCAATCGTCATTGGCGGCGGCATCGGCGGCCTGAACCTATTGGGTTTTTAGGGGGAAAAACAGTGTAAATGGCCGGTGCCGCGGGTGATATCCCCCTTATCCAAAATGTATAACTCGATCTGCCGACGCAATGGTCGTTTCACGATGGGCAATGATCAGCTTAGTGATATTGAGTCTCTTGATGGCCTGATTCACCACAGCTTCGCTCTCCTTATCCAGCGCGCTGGTGGCCTCATCCAGAAACAAAATAGCCGGTTTTTTGTAGATTGCCCGGGCTATGAATAGCCGTTGTTTTTGCCCGCCGGACAATCCTTCCCCCAACTCGCCAATCAGTGTTTCATATCCCATAGGCATGCGTAAAATCACGTCATGCAGATAGCTGGCACGGGCACAGGCTTGCATCCAGGCATCGTCCACCTCGTCCGCGAACCCGCAGATATTTTCCCGGATCGAGCCGGAGAACAGTTTGTCGTCCTGCATCACGCAGGCAATCATTTTGTGGTAGTTGTTGATGCCGAGCTGCCGGATATCGACGCCGTTCACCTCAACCCGCCCCGAATCTGGAGTAAACAGTCCGCACAGCACCTTCATCAACGTGGTTTTGCCGGCGCCGGACGGGCCCACGATGGCCACGCTTTCGCCTGGCGCAACGCTGATGTCCAGGCCATCAAAAATAGCCGGTGACTGGCTGTCGTAACGATAGCTCAGGGCATGGGTCGTCAATCCCAAAGGTTGCAGGCCCGCCGTGTATGGGTGATCGGGTTTACGCGCCTCCCGCGGATGCAGGGCGATATCAGCGATGCGCTCGTTATGCAGGCTCATCATGCGCAGCTGCAGCAAAAATTCCGTCAGCGACCCGATGCGGTCGGAGAACTGCCCCCGAAAGGCGCCGAACGCCACGAACATGCCGAGGGTCATCTGGTTATCGATCACCAGGCTGGTTCCCAACCACAGAATGACGATCTGGTCGCACGCCGCTATAAAGGTGTTGATCCCGCCAAGCAGCATGTCCATCCTGGTGACGCGGATACCCGTGTTGATAGTGTCAATTTCAAGGTTTAGCCAGTGGGCGATGCGGCGTTCTGCCATACCCTGCATCTTGACGGTAGCGATACCGTACAGCGTTTCCATAAAATACGAGCCGGCCCGCGCCTCTCTCACCAGCGCCTCCTCGGACAGCTGACGGTAATATCCATAGGTCAGCAGCCGCATCAACACATAAAGCGCGGTGAAACTGAGCACTACCCAGGTCAGCCAGCCGCCATACAGCACCATCATCACCAACACACCGATCACCATGATGCCGTCCATGATGGCGCCGACGATACTGGTGGTGAAAGTGCTGCGCAGCGTATCCAGCGAACCGAAGCGTGATTGAATGTCACCCAGCTTACGCCGTTCAAAGTAACCGAGTGGCAGGCGCAGCAGATGGGTGAACAACCCGGACTGCCACTGCACGTTGATAAGCGTCGCCATGACCAATCCTGACCATGCCCGCACCATGCCGATGGCGGCCCGCAACAAGATAAACAGCATCAATCCGGCGCAGATGAGCGACAGTAACCCGCGATCTCCGGCAGGAATAGCGTGATCCATCACCAGTTGCGTGCCGATGGGCATCACCAGGTTGATGGTTTCGAATACCAGAGACAGGCAAAAGATTTTGCCGAGCGCCCGCTTGAGGCCATGCAAGCTGCCGATCAGCGTGCGAAGATGAATGCGATGGCGGACGCTGTCGGCGGTGAATTCGCTGCCGGGCCAGGCCTCAAGCGCTACGCCGGTGAAACTGTGCGACAGTTCCGTCAGGCTGACGATCCGGCGCCCGCGCGCCGGATCGTGCAGCACGGCGCGGTGGCCTTTGACGCTGACCAGCACCACGAAATGGTTGAATTCCCAGTGCAGAATGCAGGGCAGTTTTAGCGCGCCGAGTTCGTCCAGATCCAGAGACAGGGGACGGGTGCTCAACCCCAATTGCTCGGCGATACCGGTCAGTCCAACCAGCGTTGCACCGCGGGATGACAGGTTGAACTGCCGGCGCAGCGCGATCAGGTCGATGTTTTTGCCGTAATAACCGCAAATCATCGCCAGACAGGCCAGCCCGCATTCCGACGACTCGGTCTGGTGCACCATCGAAACCCGGTGGCGCAACCGCAGATCCAGTTGGCTGACCCGTTGTTTGAATGTGGTCCTACTCATTGACTGGCCCCGTCGCGCTGTGTTTCATGTCGTAGAACGGCGACAGCATCCATTGATACATCTTCCTTTTTTCCAGAAACAGAGTACTTTGCGCTTTCATGCCGTTTTCCAGGCTGAGGCGTTTACCGTCATAGGCAATGGCCTGTTTCTCCGGCATGACGATCACCTTGTAGTACGGCCCGGAGGCGGTCAGCGCCGCTTTGGGCGCTCCCTGGTAGGTCAGCATTTCCTGCGGTGAGGCCGGGGCTTTGGAGATGACGGACACTGTGCCGGCGAACTGGCCGAACTTCTCCGCCGGAAAGGCGTCATAGCGCACATTGACCTTATCGCCGGCGGCAATGTAGGGGATGGCGTCGTTGGGCACCCACAGTACCAGGGCATAGCGATCGATGTTTTGCGGAATAATCTGCAGCAGACTGTCGCCAATGTTGACCATCTGGCCAACCGTGACGCTCAGCGAATCGATACGGCCTCCGGCCAGCGCGCGAACGATAATATCGCCAGTGGCATCTATGTTTTGCCGCTCCTTTTGCAGCTCGAAGCGCTGCAGCTCCATCTGGTAGATCTGGTTGTCAAACTCAGCGGCCTGGGTATGGATCTGGCTCTCCAGCGCGGTGATCTGCAACGCATTCTGTTCGTTCTGGCCGGACAGGCCCAGCAGGTTGTTCTGCTGCTGGTAATACAGCGCCACCTGATTGGTGAGCTGATCCTTATTGATCAGCCCCTGGGTCTGATAGTGCCGGTAGTTCTCCATGTTTTCCTTCATGATGCGTATCCCTTCCTGGGCGCGTTTGAGGATATCAGTGGAGCGGGTGAATGCAGCGGTGTATTGCGCCTTCTGCTGTTTCAGCATGATAAGCGTGGCCTGCTTGCTGCTTTCCAGTCGGTTAATGATTTGCGCAATGCGCGCCAGCTGGCCATCGATATCCCGGCGTTGGTTGTCGCTGAGCACACCGCTACGGGTACTCTTGCTGACGTCGATCTGGTAAACGGGGGCACCGGCGGCAATGACCTGCCCTTCGGTGACGAATTGTTTGACCACTATCCCCTGAACGGCGGAATAGACATTGGCGGCCCGCGGATAAGTGCTGATCTCACCGGTCACATTGACCCGCCGGGTATAGGTGCCGGCGATCGCGAAGGTGAGAAAGACGATGAAGAAAAACAGGCAGAGCCCTGTCGTGCCCCAAACGGGAATACCGGGTAGCAGGAGTGCCCGGCCACGCCATTTCATTTTCTGATTATCGATCGCTTCCTGGCGAAACATGATCAGCGTCCCTTATTGATAGCTAACATTCAAATTCACAGGCTATTGTATTGACAATAAAACAAGCAGAAGGTCAGTTAATTTTGGTGAGAGGATATGAAACCATTAAAATAAACACCTTTAAATCTTCTGAGTGATCCTAGCACCAATAAATTTTCATGAACGTATTTTTCACCCTATGGCAGTATCATATCCAGAGGAAATCAGAGAGATCCAGTTCGACAAGCCGTTTTATTTTTAAATCCAACAGCATCTACTTCTAACTCATTTTCATCGTGGCAAAATAGACGATCGTCATAATAATAACACAAATAGAACAGAACAATAAATCACCTGAAAAATTTCTCAATGAATACAAATAATCATTGCTGTTCTTATTTAATTTGTTAATAGCATCGTTTTCGTTATCAGCCTCTACTTCGATATGATGCTTTCTGAATCCCTTCCGCTTCATATTCTTAATAATTTCTCGTGTAACCACTTCCTTTCTTAGCACTTTTGATTCATCACTCTTTATAAAAACAACATATCTATTCATCATATACCCCATCTCCGTTATCAGACGCTCTTTTTCCACTCCCATCGCGATCCTGCCATCCACCCGACACCGCATCGAATTGGCTGCTTAAGATTTCCTTCATAAATACTCTCCTATGGGTTTACTGGTTTTACAGTCATTAAAAACAGCTGTAATGGCAAAAGTAAAACACACTAATAACAATCCATAACCATCCTGTATTTCATAAAAAAACCAATAAGAAAGTGTGTTCTAAACATTGCAAGCCATCATATTAAAATAAAACCCAGAATAATATACCGAACCTAATTACACGCAGATGTTATCGATTCAATTAATTGAATCGCCAAATAATCTCAACGCCCAAGATTAATAACCCTATAAAGAAGAGGCGGCGGAACAGCTGCGGGCGCCAATGACGACGCACCCTCTCCCCCAGCCACATGCCGGCAAGCGCCGGCAACAGCGCCAACAGCGAACCGCCGAGCAGCGTAGCGGGCAGCGCCTGATGCCAGGCTAATCCGGCGGCCAGCGCCAGCGTCGAGACGGTGAACGACAACCCCAGCGCCTGCACCAGATCGTCACGCGCCAGGCCCAACGCATTCAGGTAAGGCACCGCCGGAATGACGAATACCGCGGTGGCGCCGGTCAGCGTACCGGTCACCAGGCCGCACAGCGGCCCCAGCCAAGGCTCTGCCACGGCGGAAATGCGCCAATCAAAACGGGTGAATCCCAGCAGCGCATAGCCGATCAGACACATGCCCAGCGCCAGCGGCGCCAGGCGGCCGTCGATGTCGGTGAGCGCGCCGGCGCTCAATAACGTGCCCAGCATGACGCACAGCATCATCGGCCATAGCCGCCGGCATAGCGCCCCCAACCGCGGCCCGCACAGCAGTTGCCACAGGTTGGTGATCAGCGAGGGCAACAGCAGCAACGCGGCGGCCTGCCCCGGCGGCATCATCAGGCTGAGCAACCCCATCGACACCGTCGGCAACCCCAGACCGATCGCCCCTTTGACCGTGCCGGCCAGCGTAAAAATGCCCGTCAGGGCGACAATTTCGAGTAACGTCAGCGACATGCGTCTATCCTTATGGCGAATCAACGGCTCGATTGTGGCCAGCGCCGCGCCGCGGCACAATGCGGCAATGACAGAGCCTGCCTGCGGCAAAGACAGAGGGAAAACGCATGCATTTTGACTTTATCGATCTGCGGCTGTTGGCGGCGGTGCTCGAGACCGGCAGCATCACCGCCGGCGCCGAGCGCGTCGGGCTGTCGCTGGCCGCCGCCAGCGCCCGCATGCGCGGGCTGGAGCAACAGGCCGGCGTAGCGCTGCTGACGCGCAATCCGCGCGGCGTCCAGGCGACGCCCGCCGGTGAGCGCCTGTTGCATCACGCGCGAGTGCTATTGCAGCAGCGCGACCGGCTGCGCGGTGATATGGCCGAGTTCGCGCCGGGCCAGCGCAGCCGGCTGCGCATCGTCGCCAATACCGTCGCCGCCGACACCTTTTTGCCGGAGCTGTTGGCGGATTTTCTGGTGCAGCACCCGCACACCGACATCGCGCTGGAGGAGCTGCCCAGCCCGGCCATCGCGCAGGCCATCGCCGAACGGGCGGCGGATATCGGCATCGTCGCGGACCACGCCGATCTGCGCGGGCTGACAAGTTACCCTTTTCGCCAGGATCGTCTGGTGCTGGCGCTGCCGCCGGGGCATGCGCTCAGCGGCCGCCGCACGCTCAGCTTTGCGGACGCCCTGCCTTTTGATTTCATCGGTCTGCCGGAAGAGAGTGCGCTGCAACAGCATCTGGAACAGCTGGCGATACGCAGCGGCGGCCCGATGCGGCTGCGGGCGCGTGCGGCTAATTTCGACGCCATCTGTCGCATGGTGCTGCGCGGCGCCGGGCTGGCGGTGGTGCCGGAGGAGAGCGCCCAACGCCATCCGGAGATCCGACACGGCGCCCTGCCGCTAACGGACGAGTGGGCGACCCGACGCCTGTCGATCGCGGTGCGTGACCTGGCGCAGTTGCCGCTGCCGGCGCAGCGGCTGGTGGCGTTCCTGCGCCAAGCCTGAGGCGGCTCAGTGCGTGCCCGGCTCTGCGCGCAGCCGCGCCACCTGAGCCTCCACGTCGCGCCAGGCCGGTTTGTCGCCGGCATAGCGTTGGCGCAGATAATTCACCAGCGCCGTCACCTGCCGATCGGAAAAGCTGTCCTTAAAGCCCGGCATAAAGCCCAATTCGGCGGTGGCCGGTTTGGTGATCCCTTGCAGGATCACCTTGATCAGGTTATCGGGGCGATCGCTGAAGATATTGGTGTTATTGGCCAGATCCGGGCTGACGCCGAACAGCTGCGGCCCGCCGGCGGCGGCGCTGTGGCAGGCCTGGCAAGCGCCCTGAAACAACCGCTCGCCCGCCAGTTGACCCGCAGGCAACGCGCGGGCCGCCAACTGCGCCTGCGGTTCCACATTCAGCGTCGCCTTGGCGCTCAGCGACATCACATAGTTGGCCATCGCCCGCAGATCGCTCTGCGGCAACGTCGCCAGTTCGCTGACCACCGGCCCCATCGGCCCGGCCGCCACGCCGTGCTCGGCGGAATGCCCGCTGCGGAAGTACTGAAACAGCTGTTCCTCGGTCCAGGGTTTGTCCGCGTTGGCCAATTGATTCAGCGCCGGCGCTTCCCACCCGTCCACCATCCCCCCCGCCAGGAAAGCCGCTCCGCCCTTTTCCGCCCCCAGCAGATTGCGCGGCGAATGGCAGGCGGCGCAGTGACCGAGCCCGTTGACCAGATAGGCGCCGCGATTCCACTGCGCGCTTTGTTGCGGATCGGGTTGATATTCCCCCTGGCGCAGGAACAGCGTGTTCCAGCCCGCCATCAGCGGCCGCAGGTTAAACGGGAAGCGCATCTGATTGGCCGGATTGCTCTGGCGCACCGCCGGTTGCGACATCAGATAAGCGTACAGCGCCTGCATGTCGCCGTCGGTCATTTTACTGAATGCCGTGTAAGGAAATGCCGGATAGAGGTGGCGGCCGTCGCGGGCGATGCCCTGACGCATCGCCCGATCGAATGCGGTAAACGACCAGTTGCCGATGCCGGTTGCCACGTCCGGGGTAATGTTGGTGCTGTAGAGCGTGCCGAACGGCGTCGCCATCGCCAACCCGCCGGCGTTGGTCGCCCCTTCCGACGCGGTATGGCAAACCGCGCAGTCTCCGGCGGCGGCCAATTGACGACCGCGCTCCAGCGTGGCGGCCGACCAGGTGCCGGCGCCGGGCGTCGCCACCGGCGCGATCTCCGCACGCCACGGCAAGGCGCTGCCGGCGATGCCCAGCACGGCGCCGAACAGCCCCGCCGCGCCACCGAACCACCATTTGCCGCGCTTCTTTTTCTTGGGCGGCGCGGCCTGCCGCTCGGCGTCCGGCCCGTTCAGCGCCTCTCGCAGCTTGTCCGAGGTGATCGGCAGCTCGCGAAAACGAATGCCGGTGGCGTCGAACACCGCGTTGGCGATGGCCGCCGCGCTGGGCACCGATGCCGACTCCCCGGCGCCCAGCGGCGGATCGTAAGGGCGCGGCATCATCACCACGTCCACCTCCGGCACCTCCGGGAAGGTCAGGATCGGGTAAGCCCCCCACTCTTTGGCGGAGACCGTCGATTCCTCAAAGGTCACGCGCTCTTTCAATACCCGGCTGGTCGATTGCAATACGTTGCCGTGAATTTGGTGGCGCACGCCGTCCGGGTTGACCATCATGCCCGCGTCGTGGCCGACCACGATGCGCGTCACCGCCACTTCGCCGCTGGCTTTGTCGATCGCCACGTCGGCCACCCAGGCGGCCCAGGCCGCGCCAAAGCCGGGAAACTTGCTGTGGATGTAACGGGCGTAGGCAAAGCCGCGCCCGCGCAGCACGCCGTCTTCCGCCGGGGTCTGCATCGGTTCGGTATGCGGCGTCCAGCCGGCGCGTTCTGCGGTGCTGCGCATCAGTTCACTGGCGCGTTCATCATGGATGTAGCGCAGCCGATACTCCAGCGGATCGACGCCGGCGGCGTGGGCCAGCTCATCGATATAAGACTCGTGGGCGAAGGTGTTGGGCAAGGCGGAAACGCCGCGCATCCAGGAGGCGCGCACGATCGGCGCCATGTCCTCGATGCTGACGCGCAGCGCCGGATACTCATAAGGCGGCACCGAGGTGCGGTCGCCCATTTCATAGGCCACCGGCAGCGGCTCGACCCGGCCAGTCAGCAACAGCGCCAGCGTCGGCGCGCCGTTGGAAGGATAATAGGTGCGAAAATCGTAGGCGACCGGGTGCCCGGCGGCGTCCAGCCCGCCGTCCACCTCCATCAGCTGCGCCGTGCCCTTCGGTTCCCACACATGCTCTTGCTCGCGGGTCAGCTGCACCCGCACCGGCCGGCCCACCGCGCGCGACAGCAGCGCCGCGTCGGCGCAGACGTCATCGGCGCAATTGCGGCCATAGCAGCCGGCCGCCTCCATGCGAACGATCTCGATCTGCGCTTCCGGGTACTCCAGCAGCCAGGCCAGATCGGCGCGCAGCAGGTGCGGGTTCTGGCTGCCTGACCAGACCTGCAGACGCTCCGGTCGGTAGTCCGCCAGCGCGCAGGAAGGGCCAATAGAGGCATGCAGCTGATACGGCCACAGGTAGCTGCGGGTGAAACGCCTGTCGGCCGCCGCCAGCGCCGCGTCCACGTCGCCGGTATCGTGCACCACCCGGGTCGAATGCGGGTTGTCGCGCAGCGCCTGCGCCACGTCGGTCATCTGCGGCAAATTGCGCCGCCAGTCTTTCCAACTGACCTGCAGCGCCTGCGCCGCCTTGACCGCCTGCTCTTCGCGCTCGGCGACAATACCGATGAAATCGCCGATCACCACCAGTTTGACGATGCCGGGAATATGCGCGATCGAGGTTTCGTCCACCGCCAGCAGGCTGGTGCCGACAAATTCGCCGCTGTCGTAACCGGCATAGGGCGGCCGCACTACCCGGCCGTGCAGCATATTCGGCAACCGCATATCGTGTACGTAAGTGGTTTCGCCGGTCGCCTTGGCCGGAATATCGACGCGCGCGGCGCTGGTGCCCACCAGGCGATACTCCGCCTGCGGTTTCAGCGGCGCGTCGCCGGAAATCGACAGCTCGACATGACCGCCGGCCACCAGCTCGGCGTAGCTGAGCGCCTGCCCCTGCGGGCTGCGGATCACGCCCTCCTCCAGCGTCAGCCGTTCCACAGGCGCATCGAAGCGCTGCGCCGCCTGGCGCAACAACCAACGGCGCGCTTCGGCGGCGGCGTTGCGCAGCGGCACGGCGGCGATCTGCAGCGTGGCGCTGGCGATGGTGGCGCCCTGATTCGGCGCACGTTCGGTATCACCCAACACCATTTGCACCTGATCCATGCGCAGGTACAGCTCTTCGGCGACGATCTGCCCGAGCGCGGTGCGCACGCCGGTGCCGAGATCGACATGGCCGTTAAAGGCATAGATTTCGCCGCTGCCGCACAGGGCGATAAACAGCCCCTGCTCTTTGGGCTTCAGCACCGGCGTTTGCCCCTTGGGCACCAGCCCCGGCGGCGGTTGCACGCTGTCGACGATCAGCAGCACGCCGTCGCGCTGCAGCAATTCGGCCTGGCTCGGCGATGGGGTACGGGTACGGGAATCAGTCATGATCGTGGGCGTCCTCATCGCGGCAGAGAATGATGGCGCGCTGAACCGCACGCAAGATTTCAAGATGGGTGCCGCAGCGGCACAGATTGCCGGACAGCGCCTGACGGATCTCCGCCTCACTCGGGGCGGGATTGCGATCCAACAGGGCTTTGGTGGTCATGATCATGCCATTGAGACAGTAGCCGCATTGCGCCGCCTGCTCTTCGATAAAGGCGCGCTGCACCGGATGCGGGCGCTGGCGAGTGCCGAGACCTTCCAGGGTCACGATCGCCCGGCCGGACACGCCGAGGGCCGGGATCACGCAGGAGCGCGCCGCCACGCCGTCGATCAGCACGGTGCACGCGCCGCATTCGCCCAGGCCGCAGCCGTATTTTGGGCCGTTGAGCGCCAGATCGTTGCGCAGTACCAGCAAGAGCGGCGTATCCGCCATCACCTGCGCATGAAGCTGTTCGCCGTTCACCGACAGCATCAGCGGATGCTCCGTCAGCGTGGTTTTCGCGCCGTCCCTGGGCGATTGCACTTCAGATATCGCCATTGTTTGCGTCTCCGCCTGCACTTGATGGTCTTATGGGCTGGCCTCTCGCCACCGACCACCAGGCAACCGACGTTACGCGGGCGAATCAGCCGGTGGCAGGGTCTTCCAGCATTTTATTCAGCAGAAATATCAGCGCTATCCGTTCGGCCGGGTTCAGCGTGCCGAACGTCAATTCTGTGATTTTCGCCGCCTGCGGCACCGTTTCCGCCAGCAGCGCGCCGCCGGCGTCGGTCAGGCCGACCACCACCTTGCGCCGATCCACCGGATCCGGCGTCACCGTGATCAGATCGCGCGCCTTCAGCCGCTCGACGATGCCGCGGATGGTGGCCTGATCCACCGCCGTCACCTGCACCAGCTCGGTCAGCGAGCTCGGCCCCATATCGCGCACCGCGCACAGGGTGATGAACTGCACCGCCGTCAGCTGCGAATCGCCGACGTTTTGCTGGAAAATCGCCACGTGGCGCTGATAAACCTTGCGCAGCAGGTGCCCGACTTGCTCGGTAAAATGATAATTTTCGGGTTGGCCGCTCACGGCTGACGGGTATTCGGGGGGCGTCATTGCGTTACTCTCACCATCTATGGAATCCACGAGAATAGTACAAACCCCCGCCGTTGGCAGCAACGATTACGCCCGGCGCACGCGCGACGCCTCCGGCGCCACCACTTCACCGTCCGCCACCACCGTTTGCCCGTCGAGGCGAATGTCGCAGCGGCGCAGCGCGATATCCATATGGCAAGGCGTTTTGCGCGTGCCGCCCACTTCGGTGTTCGGCCCGGTGGAGAACAGGAAGTTGCCGCAGAACGCGCGCGCGTCCATGCACATGCCGTCGTTCTTGTCGTGCAGGCCCATCGCCGTCCACTGGGCGCGCGGCTGCAGACCCCAGCCGATGTGCGAGATGCCGTACACCTCCGGATCGTCGAAGTATTTCATGTATTCGCGCAGGTATTCCGCCTCGAAGCCGCCGTGAATGCGGGTGACGAACCCTTGTTCGATCTCCAGCGTGATGCGTTCGCGCGCATAGCTTTTGAACGGCAGCAAGATATCGCCGACCTCCAGCACCAGCACCCCTTCCGCCTGTTCCTCATTCGGCCAGGTGAACAGGAAACCGCTCGGCCAGTGATCCCAGCGCCCCGGTTCATCGGCATAGCCGTACTCGGTCACCGTCGGGTATTGCCCCAGCGGCGCGCGGAAATCGCTGCCGGCGGCAGAGGTCACCTGCATCAGCTTCGCCTGCTCCAGCACGGCGGCGGCGGCCAGCACCCGCGCCTTGTCCTCCGCGTTGGGCAACATGCGCGCCAGCACCTCCGGCGGCTCCACCGCCAGCAGGATGCGGGTGCCGGTTTTCAGGATCTGTTCCTGCTCCGGCGAATGCAGCAGCATCATAGTATCGACGATCAGGTCGGCGGCCTCCAGCGCACGCTGCGCCGCCAGATTGCCGGTCAGCGCGGTATCGCCGCAATAGGCGGTCATGTCGTTGCCCATCGCTCGCGGATGGTTGAACGCCGGCAGTTCGACGGCATACACCCTGGCGCCCAGCCGCAGCGCCGCGTCGGTCGCGGCGCGCACCGTGCGCGCATCGGAATAATGGCTTTTCAAAATCGCCACGCTCTGCGAAGCATCGACCTTCGACAGCGTAAGCACCTGCTCGAACAGCTGTACCAACTGGGTTTCATTGACCGCCATGGCCTGTCTCCTGTCTCGTCAAGGGTCACCGACGCCCGCAAGGCGGCGGTGATTTTTCAAACAATTTAAAGTGAACACACTCATTTCATCTAAGTCAAAAAAGCAAAGGAAAGCAAGCTGCGAATATCCACCATAAGAAAGTCCTATTTCATCCCGCATCAATCCTGTGATTAACATGAGTTTAACAGTAACACGCTGTCAATTAGCGTGAGCGAGATCTGATTTAACACTTTTGCAACTTTGCGTTATCTAGCGCATACACTATAAATCGATCGTCCAGCCACGCGTTGGGCCTACGCTGAAAAAAGCCAACAGACAGGGGAAACATGATGAGCAAACAACCACGCATCGCCGTCGTCGGCGCCGGGCTGGGGGGCGCCGCCGCCGCCGGGCTGCTGCAAAAAGCCGGCTTTACCGTCGATCTGTATGAACAGAGCCCGGCGTTCTCGCGCCTCGGCGCCGGCATTCACATGGGGCCGAACGTGCTGAAGATTTTCCGCCGCCTCGGTATTGAGCAACGGTTGGAGCAGATGGCGTCTCATCCCGATTTCTGGTTCAGCCGCGACGCCGAAAGCGGCGACTACCTGTCGCGCATCGAACTGGGCGCCTTCGCCCGCCGGGAGTACGGCGCCGCCTATGTGACGGTGCACCGCGGCGATTTGCAGGCGTTGCAGCTCTCCGCGCTGCAGCCCGGCACCCTGCACTTCGGCAAGTGCCTGAGCAAGATTGAAGATCGCGGTGACGAGGTGGTGCTGAACTTCGTCGACGGCACCTCGGCCCACGCCGATATCGTGATCGGCGCCGATGGCATCAACTCGCGCATTCGCGAGCACCTGCTGGGCGCTGAAGCGCCGACCTACAGCGGCTGGGTGGCCCACCGCGCGCTGATCCGCGGCGAGAAGCTGGCGAAATACAACCTGACGTTCGAAGACTGCGTGAAGTGGTGGTCGGCGGACCGCCATCTGATGGTCTACTACACCACCCAACGGCGCGACGAGTATTACTACGTCAGCGGCGTGCCGCACCCGGCCTGGGATTTCCAGGGCAGCTTCATCGACAGCAGCCGCGAAGAGATGTTCGAGACCTTCGCCGGCTACCACCCGATCGTGCAGGCGCTGATCGAATCCAGCGAACAGGTCACCAAATGGCCATTGCTGAACCGCAAACCGCTGCCGCTGTGGAGCGAAGGCCGTCTGGTGCTGCTCGGCGACGCCTGCCATCCGATGAAACCGCACATGGCGCAGGGCGCGGCGATGGCGATCGAAGACGCCGCCATGCTGACCCGCTGCCTGCAGGAAACCGGCCTCAGCGACTACCGCACCGCTTTCCAGCTGTATGAAGCCAACCGCAAGGAGCGCGCATCCAGGGTGCAGGCGGTGTCCAACGCCAACACCTTCCTGCGCACCCAGGAAGATCCGGCCTGGGTTTACGGCTATGACCTGTATGCGCAAGCGCTGAAATCGGAGAACGCCGCATGAGCACCTTCCTCTACGGCGCCCACGTTCACGCCAACGACATTCGCCAACACTATCTGCGCTACGGCGGCCACGGCCCGGCGCTGATCCTGGTCCCCGGCATCACCAGCCCGGCGATCACCTGGGGCTTCGTCGCCGAGCGGCTGGGGGAAAAATACGACGTCTACGTGCTCGACGTGCGCGGCCGCGGTTTGTCGTCCAGCGGCCCGGAACTGGCTTATGACGCAGAGACCTGCGCACAGGACGTCAGCGCCTTCGCCGCCGCGCTGAACCTGGACAGTTACGCCCTGCTCGGCCATTCGATGGGTGCCCGCTTCGCCCTGCGCGCAGCCGTTTTGCGGCCCGCCGGCGTGCGGCGACTGGTGCTGGTCGATCCGCCGGTTTCCGGCCCCGGCCGCCGCGCCTATCCCGGCCAATGGCCGTGGTACGCCGACTCCATCCGGCAGTCGCTGCCGGGTATGAGCGCCGAGCAGATGCGCGCCTTTTGCCCAACCTGGAGCGAAGAACAGCGCCAGCTGCGCGCCGAGTGGCTGCATACCTGCTACGAGCCGGCGATCCAACGCGCCTACGACGATTTTCATCAGGTGGACAGCCACCGCGACTACCCGCAGCTGACCATGCCGACGCTGTTGATGGCCGCGGGCAAAGGCGGCGTCATTCAGCCCGAAGACCGGGCGGAGATCCGCGCGCTGCAGCCGGAGATCGCCATCGTCGAGGTCGAGAACGCCGGACACATGATCCCGTGGGACGATTTCGACGGCTTCTTCCGCGCCCTGGGCGATTTTCTGGATTAACTGAGGAACACCGACATGAGCAACCACTACCGCATCGGCCAGATCGTGCCCAGCTCCAACACCACGATGGAAACCGAGATCCCGGCGATGCTGGGCGCGCGCCAGCTGATACGCCCGGAGCGTTTCACCTTTCACTCCAGCCGCATGCGCATGAAACACGTCAATAAAGAAGAATTGGCGGCGATGGACGCCGAGTCCGATCGCTGCGCGCTGGAGCTGTCCGACGCGCGGGTCGACGTGCTCGGCTACGCCTGCCTGGTGGCCATCATGGCGATGGGGCTGGGCTACCACCGCGAATCGCAGGCCCGGCTGGCGCAGGTGACGAAAGACAATCAGGCCGCCGCGCCGGTTATCAGCAGCGCCGGCGCGCTGGTCAACGGCCTGAAGGTGATCGGCGCCAAACGCATCGCGCTGGTGGCGCCCTACATGAAACCGCTGACCCAGCTGGTGGTGGACTACATCCAGCACGAAGGCATCGAGGTCAAGGTATGGCGCGCGCTGGAGATCCCGGACAACCTCGACGTCGGCCGGCACGATCCGGCCAGGCTGCCGGGGATCGTCGCCGAGATGGACTTACGCGAGGTCGATGCTATCGTGCTGTCCGCCTGCGTGCAGATGCCTTCGCTACCGGCCGTCCCGACGGTGGAGGCCCAAACCGGCAAACCGGTGATCACCGCCGCCATCGCCACCACTTACGCGATGCTGACCGCGCTGGAGCTGGAACCGATCGTTCCCGGCGCCGGCGCCCTGCTGTCCGGCGCTTATTGAGGAGGCAGAATGAACGACACCCTCAGCGACAACTATCGCGGCGTCTGGGGCCAGCGCATCGGCTTCGGCCGGCGCCCGGCGCTGCTGGCGATCGACTTTATGCAGGCCTACACCACCGAAGGCGCGCCGCTGTTCGCGTCGGGCGTAGTCAGCGCGGTCGAGGAAAGCCGCGAGCTGCTGGCCTGCGCGCGCCGAACGGGAATTCCGGTGATCCACACCCATATCCGCTATCATGCAGGCCATTTTGCCGATGGCGGCCTGTGGGTGAAGAAAGCGCCGGTGATGAAAGACATGGTGGCGGGCAACCCGCTGGCGGCGTTCTGCCCGCCGGTGGCGCCGCTGGCCGATGAGGTGGTGCTGAGCAAGCAATACGCCAGCGCCTTCTTCGGCACCGCGCTGGCGCCGCTGCTGGTGGCGCAAGGGATCGACACGCTGCTGATGATCGGCTGTTCCACCAGCGGCTGCATCCGCGCCAGCGCGGTGGATGCGGTGCAGCACGGCTTTCGCGCCATGGTGGTGCGCGAGTGCGTCGGCGATCGTCACCCCGGCCCGCACGAAGCCAACCTGTTCGACATCGACAGCAAATACGGCGATGTGGTGCACAAACAGGAGGCGCTCGACTACCTGAACCGGTTATGAGTCAACGATTCACCTGCCACGACAATAACGAAGGCGCAGACAGCGCCTCACGCGACCGCCCGAAACAGGGCGGCGCCCATGCAACGCAAACACAACAGGCGCCTCCTGCGGAGGCCAACACGCACCACCTGGAGACAACATCATGGCCATTGTCGACACCCCGCTGGCGGGGAAAGCGGACGCAGAATCGCTGCTGCTGTACCGCAAAATCACCTGGAAACTGATCCCGTTTCTTTGCCTGTGCTACCTGGCGGCCTACCTCGATCGCATCAACGTCGGGCTGGCCAAGCTGCAGATGGCCGACGCGCTGCAGCTGAGCGAAGCGGCCTTTGGTCTGGGCGCCGGGCTGTTCTTCGTCGGCTATATTCTGTTCGAGGTGCCGAGCAACCTGATCCTGCAGCGCGTCGGCGCCAAGATGTGGATCGCCCGCATCATGATCACCTGGGGGTTGCTGTCCACCGCCACCATGTTCGTCACCACGCCGACCCAGTTCTACGTCATTCGCTTTTTGCTCGGCGTGGCGGAGGCCGGTTTCCTGCCCGGCGTGCTCTTTTACCTGACGCTGTGGTTCCCGACCTATCGCCGCGGCCGCATCATCGCACTGTTCATGATCGGCCTGCCGCTGTCCAGCGTGATCGGCGGGCCGCTCTCCGGCTGGATCATGGGCCATTTCGACATGCGCCACGGGCTGCACGGCTGGCAGTGGCTGTTTCTGCTGGAGGGCATTCCCAGCGTGCTGTTGGGCGTGTTGACCTTCTGGCTGTTGCCTAACAATTATCAGCAGGCCAAGTGGCTGACGCCCGAGGAGAAACAACGCATCGCCGACGATCTGGCGCGCGACGACGCCGAGGCCGATCACGGCAAGCACAGCTTCCGCGACGGCTTCTTCAACCTGAAGGTGTGGATGCTCGGCGGCATCGACTTCGCTATTCTGCTCAGCGCCTACGCCATGGGCTTTTGGATGCCGACCTTCATCAAAACCGCCGGCGTCACCGACATCACCACCATCGGCTATCTGACGGCGATCCCCAGCGTCGCCGCCCTGCTCGGCATGCTGCTGATCGGCAGCAGTTCGGACCGGCTGCGCGAACGGCGCTGGCATATCATCGTGCCGTTTATCATCGGCGCGTTGGCGATGGCCGGCAGCACCTTCTTTACTCACAACGCGCTGGCCACGGTGCTGCTGTTCTCCATCGCCCAGGCGGCGATCATCGGCGCGGTGCCGGTGTTCTTCAGTCTGCCGGCCACCTTCCTGCGCGGCACGGCGGCGGCGACCGGCTTCGCGCTGGCCTGTTCGCTGGCCAACATCGCCGGGCTGGTGAGCAATTCGCTGATGGGGCTGGCGCTGGATCTGACCGGCAAGAGCGGCGGCGCGCTCTGGGCCTTCGCCGGCTGCCTGCTGCTCAGCTCGCTGCTGGTGGTGGCCCTGCCGGCCAAGGTGGTGAACCGCTGACTGTCGGCCACGCCAAAAAGACGAAGGGCGCATAACGCGCCCTTTTGTTTGCTTATCGGGAGTGGCCGAACTTACTCGTCCTTCAACCCGCGATTGATCAGCATCGGTTCAATGCTCGGCTCTTTGCCGCGCCAGTCGATGTACAGCTTCTCCAGATCCTGGCTGTTGCCGCGCGACAGGATCATGTCGCGGAAACGCTGGCCGTTTTCGGCGGTCAGGCCACCGTGCTCGGTGAACCACTGGAAGGCGTCGTCCGCCAGCATTTCCGTCCACAGATAGGCGTAGTAGCCCGCGGCGTAGCCGTTACCCCAGATGTGCTGGAAGTAGCTGGAACGGTAGCGCGGCGGCACATAGCTGAGATCCACCTTGTCTTTTTGCAGCGACTCGGCCTCGAACTTGTCCACGTCCTGCTGCGGCTGATCGGCGGTCAGCATGTGCCAGTGCATGTCCAGCAGCGCGGCGGACAGCAGCTCGGTCATGCTGTAGCCCTTGTTGAACTTGTCGGCCTTCTTGATCTTGTCGACCAGTTCCTGCGGCATCGCCTCGCCGGTCTGGTAGTGCTTGGCGAAGTGGCTGAACACTTTCGGATCGCTGACCCAGTGCTCGTTGAACTGCGACGGGAACTCGACGAAATCGCGCGCGGTGTTGGTGCCCGACAGGCTCGGGTATTCCTGATCGGCGAACATGCCGTGCAGCGCGTGGCCGAACTCGTGGAACATCGTGATCACGTCGTCATACGACAGCAGCGCCGGCTGCCCCGGCGCCGGTTTGGTGAAGTTGGCGACGTTGTAGATCACCGGCTTGGTGCCGTTGAGCTTAGACTGATCGACGAAGTTGCTCATCCAGGCGCCGCCGCCCTTGTTGTCACGCTTGAAGTAGTCGGTGTAGAACAGCGCCAGCGATTTGCCGTCCTTGTCGAACACTTCATACACCTTGACGTCCGGCTGGTAGACCGGAATGTCCTTGCGTTCTTTGAAGCTGATGCCGTACAGCAGGTTGGCGGCGTAGAACACGCCGTTGTTCAGCACGTTGTTCAGCTCGAAGTAAGGTTTGATCTGCGATTCGTCCAGATCGTACTTGGCCTTGCGCACCTGTTCAGCATAGAACTGCCAGTCCCAGGCCTGCACCTTGAAGTCGCCTTTCTGCTGATCGATCACCGCCTGAATGTCTTTGGCTTCACGCTCGGCGCGCGCGGTGGCCGCCGGCACGATGTTGCGCATAAAGCTCAGCGCGGCATCCGGCGTTTTGGCCATCTGGTTTTGCAGCTTCCAGGCGGCGTAGTTCGGGTAGCCCAGCAGTTTGGCTTGCTCGGCGCGCACCTTGGCCAGACGGGAAATGGTCTGGCGGGTATCGTTGCCGTCCCCCTTCTCAGCACGCGTCCAGGAGGCGTCGAACAGCGCTTTGCGGGTGTCGCGATCTTTCAGGCTCTGCAGCAGCGGCTGCTGGGTGGTGTTCTGCAGCACCAACAGCCACTGTTTCTCCAGCTTGCGCTCGGCGGCCGCCTGCGCTGCCGCGGCCAGCTCACCTTCGGACAGACCGTCCAGCTTCGCCGGGTCGGTTATCGCCAGCGCGCCGTTTTTGCTCGCCGCCAGCAGTTTGTTGGTGAACTGGGTGCTCAGCGTCGCCGCTTCCTGGTTCAGCGCCTTCAGCTTGGCCTTGTCGGCGTCCGACAGGTTGGCGCCCGCCAGCTCGAAGTTCTTATAGGTGACTTCCACCAGCCGACGCGACTCCGGATCCAGCTTCAGCGCATCGCGATCTTGATAGATGGCCTTGATGCGCGCGAACAGCTTGCCGTTGAGCATGATGTCGTCGTTCAGCGCCGCCAGCTTCGGCGAGGTTTCTTCATCCAGCTTCTGCAGCGCGTCGCTGGTGTTGGCCGAGGTCATGGCGCCAAACACGTTCATCACCCGCGTCAGCAGCGAACCGGCCTGCTCCAGCGCCACAAAGGTATTCTTGAAGTTGGGCTTGGCCGGGTTGTTGGCGATCTTCTCCACCTCTTCCCGCTTTTGCTTGATGCCCGCTTCAATCGCCGGCGCGTAGTCGCTTTCCTTGATCAGGTTGAACGGCGGCGCCTGGAACGGCAGGCGGCTTTGATAGAAGAACGGATTCTGAGTCTTTTGCTTGTCGTGCTGATTGGCTTCACCGGTCACGGTAGCCTCCTTCGCCTGGCCGCTGGGCAGCGCGCTATGGTCGGCGTGAGGTTGGGTTTCTGCTGCCTGTGCCTGCGAGCCCAGCGCCATGCCGATCGCCAGCACCAATGTGGATAAACGCATCAAATCGAAACTCCTCCATGTTCACGGAATAAGGTCTCGGGGAATGGCTCCCTCAGAGTCATCACCTAGCTTAGGCGCAGTTGGCAGTTTGAGCAAAAACAAGTGATTAGAAGTTAACCGCCTCGCCGACCGCGGCCAAACGCTTCTTTGACATCTTTATTTTTCATCATCGACACATAGTCACAAAAAGTAATCATTTTATGATTAATTAATTCAATGCCATGATAAATAAAGAGGAATCATAAAATACCCTGTTGACTTATCAGGTTACCCAATGTAACTTGATGTAAATTTTGATTAATGGAGCTAATCAAATTGCACCTTATAACGGAAATAGTTCTTATTGTCATTTTCATCCTCATTATCAGTGCGATCTATAAAAACGCGAAGAAAAAAGGCGTGCGCGCGTACCACATCGTTATGCTGTTCTTGATATTTCCCCTTGCCGTATTTTTAGACTACTGCCTGCAGCGCCAGGCGATCCTTTTGGATACGGCCGCCCTTAAAACCACGGCCAGTTATGGTTTGCCGATGGCGATTATTTTTTCGCTTGTTTTATCTATCACCTCTCGCAAGAAGGAGTTTAAATGAGAGCCTTAACGGAAGTTGAATTGTCATGTATTAACGGATCTGACGGCAACGACTCTTATAATCCGACTTCGCTCATTGTCGGTAGCCTGAGCACAATAGCGAAATTACCCACCCCCGTATCCTTAGCTGTGGGCGTCGGGACGGAAATAGCTATTCAAGCCGCACCACACATGCCGGTTAACGTTGCTATTCCACAGGTTCCTATGGGCCCAACCTGGAATGGCAGTGGCGGTGGCCGCCCTTCACCTTCGTCTTCACTTTCAACACCGGATTCATCAAATTAAAAAAACAGTCTTATTATTCCTTGTGCAATAAGGCCGGGATTGAACTTACTCTGCACCAATAAAAATAACGATTAAAAAATGACAAAGCTCGCCATGCTTCACGAAAGCTTGATCCCTTTCGTCGCAAAAAAGACAGGTTCTCAATTACTCTGGCACAATGCATTAAGCCCTGCCGAACAAGACGAACTGAAAAAAGAGACCAGCTATCTCATCGAAGAAAATAATCGCCATGCTATTTTTGATGACGGTACGCCGCGCTTAAACGATGAAAAAGTCTTTTTCGCCGAACGTTATGGCGGCGGCGCTATTTCGCGCAACGGCGGCGGAGCACGCTGTGGCTTTGATGGGCGTTGGCAGGTTAAAGGTATTGGGGCTAATGCGTTAGTCGGTCAAGGGGCAAAGCATGTCGATGGTGAGTTGACGATGACCGGCGCAGTATTGGAGGCATTATGGGGGAACGTCATGGCCAAACTGCTGCCTTACGGTGCCGTGCCCAATAAGGCGATCTTGTTGACCGATAGCCCCTTAGCCGCCATCTCTCCTGAATCGGCGAGAAGTCCCCATAACCGCAAGGCGTTGCTGGTGCGTGAGCCCGTCGTGCGCCCTGCACATTTTTGCCGCGCACCCTACTATCATCCTCATGATGCAATGCAAAGGCAGCCTTCGGATATTCAGCGGGTCGAAAAGCTGATTGTCGCCGCACCGGCTTTTCTGCCTCGTCCCCCGGAGTTTGACGCCGCAAGCTGGTTGGCATTGCCCCAGGAAGAACAAGCATTCTACGGGCTCTGCGAGCTTGCCCGGCGTCTCGCGACGCAGATCGCGTACTGCCGCACCCGGCATTTGGTGATGATGACCTCACCCTCCAATTGCGATATGGCCGGCAGGCTGCTGGACTTTCATGGTGTTCGCAGTGTTTTTCCCGCAGAACGTCGCGATCCCGGGCGCAGCTACATTCAACACAACAAGCTCAATGAAGACGCCCCTTTGTTGCTGAGAGGCTTGCAAGATCTCGCTTTTTATTTAGCCAAACATCAATTCGGCCCGGCATTTCTCGCGGCAGCGCACCAAGGCATCGGTGCGGCCTTCAACATGGCCTATAAACGAGCCTGCCTGCTGGATAATCTCGGTATGGCGGGTTTTGACCCTGCATTTTTACAACGCCTGCCTCTCACCGCCGAGTGGTTCGCCTTAGGCGAACGCTTGCAAAAAATGTTCGATTTGGCTCCCGGCGTCTTTACCCGTCGACAAGGTCTTGGCCTGGGGAATGCTCATCCGGCGATTGCCCTGTTGCACCGGCTCATCGACGCGCCCGTAAGGGTTCCCGCCGAACAACAGGGTACGACCGCGGAGGAGAGATTTTCTCTGGCGTTCCGTCGGTTATACGCGCAATACCTTCAGGAAACATCAGCAGCTCAAACCTCCGCCGGATTACAACTGGCGATGAAGCAGACCGTCACCAGAAGGTTGGGTTCCCGCACGTTCATGCGCCGTGAAGTGATTTTTCAAGAAATTGCCGGCTGGCGCGGCGAAGTCAGCGAGATCACCGAACAATTGCAAACCTATCTCGACCGTTTCGAGCGCCAGGCGATCAACGTATTACAATAACAACGCTGAGGATATTTCGTGAGTTTTATCAAAGAAAACCAGCAGGGTAAAAGTAGGTTCAGTCAATACGAAAGCCTGGGCTTCGCCGTTAACTGTATGTTGATGAATAAAAATTACAGTTTGTACCATATAAAAACGTTGCAGCTATGGACTCAGGAAGCGATTAATCAAAACCAATTTAAAATATTATTCGACCATTTGGATAACCCGATAGGGTATATAACCTGGGCCTACCTGAGAGATGAGACGCTGAGTCGATTTATTAACGACCCGCAGTTTCTTCTCCATAACTCAGAATGGGATGAGGGCGGCACGCTGTGTATTTTAGATTTTTGCTGCAAGCCAGGCAGCGCGCATTTATGTTTGGAACACCTTAAAAGAGTTCACCCCATCGTAGAACGCCGCACGGTTGTGTGGCGCTCCCGCCGAACGGGCAGACTGATGACTGTAAAAAATAAAGAAAAATAATTGTCAGGGATGAGGCAATGAGCAAACATCAATTACTGGATTCACAGGCAGGATTTTACTATGGCACCAAGATCGGCGATGACAAATCGAGCTATAATATCGCGGAATATGTCGAAATAAATCACACTCTCGATATCGCAAGAATGAAACGTGCTATTCATCGTGTCGTCAGCCAAACCCCTACGCTGCACGTTCTGTTTGATGAGGATAACGGCACGCCTTATCAATATTCCGTCACCGCCAATATCTCAGTGGAATGGGTAGATCTTTCGCAGAGCGCCAACGATATGGCCACCGCTATCGAATTAATGGAAGCGGATGCTAAGCGCCCCTTCTCGCTGAACGCGGCGCCGTTATTCAGACAAAAAATCATCAGGCTGGGTGAGAAACGCTTTCTGTGGTATTTCTGCAGCCACCATCTGCTGCTTGATGGTTACGGCACTTATTTGCTGATCCATCAAGTGGCGCAGGCCTACCGAGACCAGACACAACAACCGCAAGACGTACCGGCGATCGATGCCTTGCTCGGGGCTGAATCTGAGTATAAACAGTCAGCCGCCTATCAAGCAGACCGACATTTTTGGCAAGCGGCCAGCGCCTCACTGCCAGACCCGATGACATTAGCCTGCGCCAATATTCCCTCGGGACAGACCATCCGCCATGTGACGTCGTTGCCCTATCCTGCCGAGCGCCTTGCGCTGCAAACCGAACATCCTTCTTGGCTGGCGCGCACTTTTGTAGCGGTGATGGCGTATTTGTACTTATGTACCGGCGAGAAGCAGCAAACGATCGGCGTCCCTATGATGGCGCGAACAGACGCCCTGTCGAGGCAGGCGCTAACCTGCAAGACCAACGTTGTTCCTTTGACTCTCGATATTGAGGACACCGCCTCATGCCGACAGTTGGCGCAAACCATTGAACACGCGCTCAAGCAACTCAAGAAACATCAAGCGTTTCGTTACGAAGAGATAAAAAGTCTGAGGAGCGTCGCCAGCCGCTCGCCGTTGTTCAACATCGTGGTCAATATCATTCCCTTTGAAGCGGCAGCCTCATTCTCTCCCGCTCAGCGTAGTGAAATTCGTAACTTACGCTCAGGAGGCGCGCAGGATCTGGTCTTCAACATGCGTCCCGATCTCGATAACCAAACGCTGCGGCTGGAGATCGATGCCGACTCAGGGCTTTACGATGCGGCCAGTCTGGTGCGGCACAGCCAGGGGATACAGACCTTGTGCACCTTGCTGTACGACGATCCGGAAAATCTTTCCGTCGCGGCATTGCGACAACGTTTCCCGCTCTCGCTGCTGGGTAAAACAGCCAACGACAACGTGGTCGATATCATGCAGCGTATCGATCGTGCCGTCGTTCAAGCGCCGCAACGCACGGCGATCCTCACGCCTGAACACGCTTCGTCATCGCTCAGAACGCTGTCTTATGCCGTTTTGCAGCAGCAGTGGCGTGCGCTGGCCGATGTCCTGGCTCCCGTTCGCGCCGCACATACCGTACTGTTGCTCGACTTGCCGCAGGGGCCGGAGGCCATCATCTGCATGCTTGCTGCGTTGCAATTGAAAATGCCCTTCGTCAACCTGAATGCCAAAGGGGATGGAGCGGCTTACCGTCAACTGCTTGAACAGTTTAGCGACGCTATCCTGATTACCGATCGCACGCGTCCCTCCGTTCATTCCGAGCCTGGCACATTGGCGCATTGGCGCGCATCGACACTCAATATGCCGACGGATTTCGCACACTTCACCGTGTTTCGCCGGCAAACATCGACTGAGGCGCCGGCGTTCCCGGTCGGAACCAGCTATATCATGTTTACCTCCGGTTCGACGGGAATGCCTAAAGGCGTGATAGGCGCCCGACATGCTCTCAACGTTTTTGTCGATGCGGCGATAAAATGCTATGGCATTCAACCGCACGAACGCGTGTTGCAATTTGCGCCCTTGCATTTCGATGCCTGCATCGAAGAAATTTTCATGACGCTGGGGGCCGGCGCCCACCTGTGTATCGCCCCCGAGACCGTCAAGCACAGCTTTGCCGCTTTCTTCACATTCTGCGACGATCATCAAATCAGCCTGTTGGATCTGCCGACCGCCTACTTTAATGAAATGCTGTTCGCCTCCGGTGGTGAACAGACGCTACCGCCGGCCGTCACTACCGTTATCATCGGCGGCGAAAGCCTTTCACCGCGAGCCAAAGAACGCTGGTTCGCGCACTACCCCAAAGGCAGGAAGTTATTCAACTCCTACGGCCCAACCGAAACAACCGTGGTGGCGACGGCCGCAGAAATCAAAAACGATGGCGCCGCCGTGACGATAGGCACACCGCTGGATGGTATATACACGGCGATCGTCGGCGAGGATCTCAGGCCGTTGCCGCTCGGCTGCAGCGGCGAATTACTGATAGCCGGAGCGACCGTCGGCCTGGGATATTGGCATCAGCCAACGCTGAGCGCGGAAAAGTTCGTCACCCTTGAGGCCAACGGCCATCTCATGCCCGCCTTTCGTACCGGCGATATCGCCTGCCAGCGCCAAGATGGGCAGTTGGTGTTCCTTGGCCGCAAAATTCGTGAAGCGAAAATCGCCGGGCAGCGCGTCAATATGGGTGAGATAGAAAGCTGTCTGGCCCGCTTGCCCTCCATTGTCGAGATTGCCGTACTGGCCAAAAGCGGCGACGCGGGAACGGAACTGTACGCGCATTATCACAGCCGGCAGCCGCTCAGTGAGGCAATGCGCCGCACACTGTACGGCGAACTGCCCAATGCCCATATTCCTCAGCGCTTCGTGCATCATCCAACGCCGCTGGTCAAACTGGCTAACGGCAAGATTGATTATCGCACCCTGGAGAGACAATCCCGGATGCCTGAACCCACACGGGAGTTGCGTTCGACGACATTCAACACCCTGGTGCATGAAGTTTGGCTGGCGACGCTGGGCAGTGACGATGGCGACTTCTTCACGCTCGGCGGCGAGTCCCTGCAGGCCATAAAAATCATTAACGTGCTTAACGCCCACTGTCGGTTGGATCTGAACCTGAGCGACATTCTTGAACATCCAAGACTCGCCGATTTCTGCCGACACCTGACGCAGTTGGCCCATGCACGCTATGGTCTGGATCCGCAGCATCTGGACATCCGTTGCGCTATCGGCCGCTGTCTATCAACCGAGGCGCCGACCAGCAGCAGGCTGTTTATTCAATCTCCCGAAGGCACAGATGAACGGCTTTTATTGGCCGCCCTCGCCGACAAACGCGATGTGGACATTCTGTCACCGCAGGCGCTGCCGTTGCCTGCTGAATGGTCGCTGAACGCGGCCATATTCAACGTACCGAACGAAGCCACTCAATATGCCAGTTGGCTTGATGCACTTTCGGCCCTGCTGCACACCCTGCCCGGCCGAGTTAACCACATGATCTTTATGCATGATACGGCCGGCGGAGCCAGACTCACGCAAGGCCTGCTACGCGATTTCCGACATGAGCGACTACTGTTGCTGCATAAAGTCGATGCGCGCCGCCAAGCCGTCGACGCCGGCGTTACAGAGTTGATAGCCCTCTCTGCGCGGCTGGGTTATTTCCCGCACATTCGGTTCGATACGGCCAATGAGCGATTGAACGGCTGCGTACTGAGGATCTTCGGTTTCGATGATGGGGAGAATATCGACCATCGCGCCGCCTTCACAATGGCGCAGCGGAGAAACCCGGGAGTGCAGTTGTGTAGCTTAGCGCATTGGCTGAATTTGATTTCCGCCCACAGCGACAAACGCCCGAATAAAAGCGGTCGAACAGCGAAAACTATCGACGTCAACATGGAAGGAGCGCACTGATGAGCGTCATCGGCTTGATCAATCTGATGGAAATGGCGAAACAGGGAGCAAAATTCGGCGAGCTGTCGCCTCGACGCCAAACCATTGAGCATGTTGACGCCGCCGCACTCAGTGCGGTGCAGGAAGACATCACCGCATTTTTATCTGTCTGTACGCCGGACAATTCAGAGCGGCACACCGGCGAGAAGCCTTGTTACACCGTCAATCACTACGCGGGGCAATACCTGTGGCTGTATGAAAACTTCACCAAGAACAGCCCGCTGTATAACATTCCGATCGCTAAAGAGATCCTGGGGCCCTTTGAACCCGAGCGTTTGCTCGCCGCGTTGAAAAAACTGCTCAAGCGGCACGGTGCGCTTTGCGGCCGCTACCGGCTAGACGGTGAAGCCATCACCGTTGACATCGTGCATCCTGATGAAACCATTTTCGAACACAGCCTCGAGGACATCAGCAGGCTGAACAGTGAAGAGCAGCAAGAAAATATGCTGGCGGCGCTTAACGCCCAGTGTACGATCCCGTTTGACCTCGCGGCTGAGTATCCTCTGCGCTGCCGGATCTTGAGAAAGAGCGCGCAGCACCACTATCTGTTCTTGACCTTCCACCATTGCGTGGTCGACGGCTGGACGGCCAATTTGCTGGTGGATGAACTGAGCCGTGACTATCAAGCGTACGAAGAGCATTGGCATTATGACAACGGCCAGGCGTTTTTCCGCTATCTTGAAGACCCTTTCCTCGCCGTCGCCAATGTCGATGACAGCATGGCGTTTTGGCGCGATGAACTGGATGGTGCGCCGGAAAAACACGCGCTTGAATACGATATCGCCATCACCGCGGCAGGCAAAACACAGAATATCGTCAGAACATCGCTGACGAACGAACTGCAGTCGGCCCTGGCCCAGTTAGCCAAACATAACGGTACGACGCTGTTTACGCTGTTGCACTCCGCCTTCGCGTTACTGATTGCCAGAGAATCGGCGACGGATCGCGTGGTCATCGGTAGCCCGATCGCCAACAGGAACGAGCCGACGTTAAACGACGCCGTTGGCAGCTTCGTCAACACGATCGCTCACCAATTTATCATCACTGGCGACGACAGTTTCACCGCGCTGCTGCAAAAGAACGCGAATAAATTTGCGCGCGCTTTCAAACATCAGGGATTGCCCTTCTCTTATCTGGTTGAACAACTCAAGCCCACGCGCGGCAAGTTCCACCCCATTTTTCAAATCATGTTCGTCTGCCAACATCGCAAAAGCAACGAGCTAAATCTTGGCGGTGCGCAGGTTAACACCCTGCCAAGACGCTATGCGCCGCCCAAGTTTGATCTGGTTCTGGAAGTGATTTCCGGCGCAGAAGGCATTCAGTTGGAGTGGCAATACAACGCCAAGCTGTTTACGCCGGAGCGTATTAACGGATTGGCGCAAGCTTACGCATTGCTGTTGCAGCAAATTGCCTGCGATCCTTCGCGGGCCGTCGACCACTATTCGCTGGCGCCAATGGCCGATAACCGGCAATTGCGGCAGCTCTCCGTCGGGCAGGCGATGCCGGTATGCTTGCGGCAACCTCTTTCCGATCGGCTGTTACGCGCTGCCCACCAGCATGGGGATCGCCCGGCGTTGTTCGAGGGAGATCAGGTGTGGCATTACGATCGGCTATTGCGGCACGCCGGCCTCGTGGCGCATTGGCTGAACGCCCATACCGCCCCAGGCGCGCTCATCGCCATCGATCTTCCACGCGGCGCTCATCAAGCTATTGCGGCGCTCGGCGTGATCCTCGCCGGACGCGCCTACTTGCCGTTGGCCGAAGGATTACCGGATGCCCGCGTAGCGGCCATTATGCGAATATCGGGTTGCGCCTGGGTTGTGAGCAATCGGGCTCACCATCGCGCCCGCTATCCGCAGACAACCCGCGTTCAGGATCTGGAGGCGCTGTTTTCTCCCCCTGTCACAGGCACAGCAACCTTCCCACCAGGCGAAGCGGAAGCACTCGCCTATGTCATTTATACATCGGGGACGACAGGCACGCCAAAAGGCGTGGCGATGGAACACGGCGCCGTCACCAATACCTTGCTGACCATGAATCAACTGTTTAACGTTTCACATCGTGACAACGTATTGGCGCTCGCCGACCTGGCCTTCGATTTATCGGTCTATGACCTGTTCGGCAGTTGGCTAGCCGGCGCATCGGTAACCGTGTTATCGCCGCACGACGCTAAAGAGCCGTCAGCATGGCTACATGCGATACGCCAGCGGAAAATCAGCATCTGGAACTCGGTTCCCGCCATCTTGCAAATGCTGGTGCAATACTGCGCACAAGAAAACATCCTGTCGCTGCCTCAACTGCGGCATATCTGGCTGAGCGGCGATCGTATCTCTCCGCGGCTGATCGCCGAAGCACATCGGCTTTGCCCCAACGCCACCATCACCAGCCTTGGCGGTGCCACCGAAGGGGCAATATGGTCAATTTATCATCCGCTTACACGAGATACGCACTACAGAAACGCCATCCCCTATGGAACCGCATTGCCGAATCAAAGCATGTGGGTGTTGAATGAAAAACTCGAGCCGTGCGGTTTCGGCGTTACCGGCGACATTTATATCGGTGGCGTTGGCGTTGCCCGCGAGTATTGGCGCGATAGGCAAACCACCGCCGGCAGCTTTGTTCTTCTCCCAACCACCGGAGAACGCGTGTACCGCACCGGCGATCGTGGCCGTTGGCATCGCAGCGGTTACATCGAATTTCTCGGCCGCGAAGACCAACAGGTGAAACTGCAGGGTTTTCGCGTCGAATTGGGTGACGTCGAATTCGCGCTCAAAAGCAGCGAACTGGTCGCTGAAGCGTGCGTCGTCTGTCGCGATGAAACCAGGAACGGCACACCGTATCTGGAAGCCTATTTCACATTGACCGAGGCGGGGAAAGCCAGCGTCCAGGCGGAGCAAAGAATACGCGAGCAGGTTACGGCCGCATTGCCCGCGTATATGGCGCCATCCCACTATCATCTTATTGAACGTTTCCCGCTTTCACGCAACGGCAAATTGGATCGCACCTTGCTATCGCCAGGCACCGAACGGAGTCAGGCCAGCGATGTTGTTCCCGCCGCGTCCGCGGAACTCATGCTGCTACGTGAGTTGTTGGCGGATACGTTAGGCTGTGCTCCAGACAAGATCGACCCCTATGCCAGCTTCTTCAGCAATGGCGGCAGCTCGCTTTCCGGCATCACGTTTTTGGGTAACATCAAGCGTGCCCTTAATGTGGAATTAACCCTGGCGGAAATCCTTGGCTACTCACAGCTCGATAAACTTGCCGAGCGTCTGCGCGATAACGCGCCCTTGCCGTTATCGATATTGTCCGGCACAGCCCATCGCCCCTCTCTGCCCACCTTGTATTTGGTGCATGGTGCCGGTGGCCAGGTACATCAATATGCAAAGTGGACAAAACAACTTTACGCCTGCGCCAACATCATCACCATCGCCAGCCCGGGGTTGGCCGCGCCAGGCGCAGACGACACACTCACCCTGCAGCGATTGGCCGCCTCCCATTTGGCGGCCATACCGCGTGCCAAACGCGACACTGCCGTTATCGCCGGCTGGTCATTGGGCGGCCAATTAGCTGTCCATATGGCGGCGCAGGCTACGGAACAAGGCGCGCCCTTTGCGCATGCGGTGCTTATCGACAGCGGTTTGCCCGCCCAGCAACCCTCAGTGAATCGAGGTTTCAGCGTGGCGCAAAGTTACCTCAGTCTGTTCGACTCTCTCGGTATTGCGCGTCATTTGTGTCGGCATCAAGAAACGAATGCGATAGACAGCTTCGCCAACGAGATAAAAATGCACTATGCGCTGAATCAGAGCGTGCTTGCGGAGAAGATCACGCTGGAACATGCCGAAGCCTTTTGTTGGGCGCTGAAAAAATCCTTTGATCTGACGAACAACGCCGGCCCTCTGCCACAGATAGCGATACCGCTGACGCTTTGGCTCAGTCAGCAACGTCAGCGTAAACACCCCAATCTTGCACAACGCTGGGAGAAGCAATCCTCTCATGACGTTCAACTCAATTATTGTGCAGAAACGCATTACAGCATTTTAAACAACGCTCAACTTCTTCGAGCGCTGTCGCGGATGCTGCGCGCGTTGTCCACATCATTGGAATAACGCGAGAAGATACCCCTGGCCATTCAAACCTATTGAGGCACTGATGAAATTACCCAGCAGTTGGATTTTTTTGTTCTGCTTTTACTACACATTCATGGATATTTTTTATTCGTTATTTTTTTCCGAAGACAGGAGGTTTACCAGCACAATCATTCAATCCTTTATCTTTTCAACCTTGCTAGTGGCATTTTTCTGGTATCGGAAAACTGTAAAAACCAAAAACCAATAATATAAGGAAGTCGTTATGAGAGAACTTACGATTAATGAAGTGAACTTTATCGCAGCCGCTGGGGATTTCAGCTATGCGGAACTGGGCGGGGCCGTCGCTGCCGGCGCGGTTGGTGGAGCGATGACCGGCGCCATGGCTGGCGGTGTCGGTGCCGGCCCAGGCGCTGTTGCCGGTGCCGTTATCGGTGGTGCCGCCTATACCGCTGGCAAAATGGTGGAATCCATGTTGGGTGGCAATAAACAAACATCGACGAACAATCCTGCCGACAGTAACTAATACAGGAAGATTCGTGTTCATCATATGAAAAAGTCACTTATTGTATTGTTCGCCATTTTAATTGGGCTTGTTGCTGGCACGATTGCGGATTATTTCACCCTCAATCGCTTCTTGAAATACGCCCTTATCGCCGTTGCCGTTATCGGCACGCATAAATTGCTCAATAGCGATCGCGGGCAGCGCTCGGCATGATAAACGTGGCTTATTTGAAAATTTAATGATTAAGGAGCAAATATGCGCAATCTTACCTCTGAAGAATGTTCAATCATTTCCGGTGCAGGAGATCGCAGCGGTACATTGACGGTTTCCGCGGAAACTGTCGGCGCAGCGATCGGCGGTGGCATCGGCTCTATCGGTGGCGTGGCGGGCGGCGTTGTCGGCACCATTGTCGGCGGTGCTGTCGGTAACTACGTCACCGGCGATCGTGCCCCCGGCTCTGTTGGCCCATCAGGCATTCCCTGGGGCGGGAGCAACGGCGGCGGTACCATGTGGGGGAACAACAACAATACCGATTCGAACTGATCGGGGCCCTGCAAGCCACACGGCTGACCTCCCCGGTTAACGTTGGCTTCAGCGCCTAAAGCGTCATTTCATGCCAGGGTTATCGTTATGATAACCCTTTTTGTCATGGGCCCACCACAGGGGGAGCAACGCGGTTGGCGTAGCGAAAATGTCGAGATGAAGAAGCCAGGTGAAGCGAAGCTGACGTTACCCGAGTTGAATGACTCTATCCGCAGAGGCAATCGTCGATGGACGGTGCGCAATAATCACGCGGGTAATGTTCAGTTGTGAAATAGCGCGGTTAATATGTGTTTCATTATCGAGATCCAGGTGGCTGGTCGCCTCGTCCATAAACAGAATGCTGGGGCGACGATAGAGCGCACGGGCTATCAATAAACGCTGTTTCTGTCCGCCAGAAAGGCTTCCCCCCAATTCGCCGATCAATGTTTCGTAGCCCATTGGCATGTTTTGAATATCATCATGCATATTGCAACGCCGTGCGCACGCCTCAATACGTTTCAGATCCATTTCGGCGTCAAATCCTGAAATATTTTCAGCGATAGATCCCGCCAGCAGCTTGTCATCCTGCAGCACGCAAGCGATACATTGGCGATAATTATTAACGCCAATGTTGCTGATATCCATACCATCGACCAGCACGGCCCCTTCATCCGGCGACAGCAACCCACACATTAACTTCATCAATGTGGTTTTACCCACGCCGGAGGGGCCGACAATCGCCACGCTTTCTCCCGCAGCAATGCTGAGATTCAAATCCGTGATAATGGGTTTCGCCAAACGATCATACTGGTAGCGCAGATTCCGCACCTGAAGCTCTGCGGCGTTGCCTTTTGTGAAGAGCTGACGCGCGGGCATTTGCGGTTCCGGTGACGAAAGCACAATGTCCGCCACCCTTTCATTGTGCAAGCTTAACATTCGCAGCTGAAGCATCATGTCGATCAAGCTGCTGGCACGCTCCGAGAACTGCCCACGGTAGGCGTTAAACGCGATAAACATGCCGATCGTCATTTGATTGTCTATGACCAATGCCGCGCCGAGCCAAAGGATGATCACCTGATCGCAGGTGGCAATAAACGCCCCCAAACCGCCAAACATCATGTTTAACTTGGTCAGCTTGATACCCGCATTGATCGTTTCTACATTTAGATTCAGCCAATACTGTGAACGGGTTTCAGATAACCCCAACGCCTTTAACGTACTGATGCTATATAACGTCTCCATGAAATGAGACCCGGCCCGCGCGCCCTTCACCAACTGCTCTTCCGACAGCTGCCGATAATGTTGATAAGTCGACAGCCTGAGAATGACATATATCGCCGTAAAGCCGAGCACCACCCAAACTAACCAGCCGCCATAGAGCAGCATCATGACAAAGACCCCGACAGACATGATGCCATCAATAATGCTGCTGACGATGCTGGTAGTGAAAGTCGCTCTTATCGTATCCAATGAGCCGAAACGGGATTGAATATCACCCAACTTGCGCTTCTCAAAGAAGGAAAGCGGCAATTTCATCAGATGATCAAACACTCCCGCCTTCCATTGCACGTCTATCAACGCGCCCATGACGATAGAGATCCACGAGCGCAACATGGATACGCCAGTGCGGAATAAAATAAAGAACAGCAATCCTATACAAATCAGCGCTAAAAGATCATGATCGCCGGCCAAAATCACATGGTCCATGACCAACTGCGTACCAACGGGCAACAGCAGATTAACCGCTTCAATCACGATCGACAGACAGAAGATCTTTAGCAAGGCTCCCTTAAGGCCGCGCACATTGCTCATCAGCTTACGAAAGCGCAATCTGCTTTGCTGTTTGATCGGCTGAAATTCACTGTCTGGCCATAGCTCAAGCGCTACGCCGGTAAAATGCCGCGACAGTTCATGCAACTCCAGCACTTTACGGCCAAAGGCAGGATCATGGATCACCGCCCGCCCTCGGCTGACACTGACAAGCACCACGAAATGCTTCATGTCCCAATGCAGAATACAGGGCATTTTCAACGCTTTAAGCTCATCGATATTCAGCGATAACGCTCTGGATTGCAGCTTGAGTGCGCTCGCGATGTCAATCAACGCGGAAAGCGTCGCCCCGCGTGAAGAAAAGCCGTAGCGGCTGCGCAGATTAAACAGATCGATTTGCAAACCATGGTAATGGCATACCATCGCTAAACTGGCCAGCCCGCATTCCGAGGCTTCAGTTTGCAGGATCTGCGGCACTTTGCGGCGCAGCGACAAATTGAGTTTGCCCTTTAGCGCGTCTAAATAAGATTCAGTCATTGATTGGCCCCATCAGGCTGTTTTTCATATCGTAGAAAGGTGAGAACATCCATTGATATAGAGGCCTTTCTTCCAGAAACAGCGTGGATTGAGCCCGCATGCCGTTAGTGAGCTGCAACGCTTTGCCCTGGTAACTGATATGCGTTTTATCCAGGGAAACGGTCACCTTGTAAAAAGATGCCGTTTGCGCGCTGGGTTGATGCACGGGAGAACTGCTGTAAGTTGACATTTCTTGAATGGAGGCCGGTACATAAGCGATGCTTTCTATTCTGCCGGGAAACTGACCGAACTTCTCATAAGGGAAAGCGTCATAGCGAATGTTAATGCCGTCCCCCGCTGAAACATAAGGCACACTGGTGTTCGGCAACCATAAAACTAGCTGATAAATCGCGCCATTACGTGGAATAATCTGTACCAAGCTGTCACCGCTATTGACCATCTGACCCGGCGTAACGCTGAGAGACTCAATGCGGCCATCGCTTGGGGCATTCACGATCAATGCGCCGCTGGCATCGGCTTCCGCTAACTGCCGTTGCAAATCATTGCGCTGAAACTGGTACTGCGAAATTTGGTTATCGAAATCTGCCGCGCGCGTAACGATGTCACTTTCCAAATTCGTAATTTGCAACGACTCCTGAATGTGTTGACTATGCAGGTTTTGGAACAGACTTTGTTGTTGATAAAATGAATAGGTTTGCCCGCTAAGCTGATCTTTGGTAATCAGACCGCGTTGCTGATATTCCTTATAGGAACGCATGTTGTCCTGAGCAAATGCCACCCCCTCTCGTGCATTATCCAACAGCTGTTTGGACTGCATATGCGCCAATTCATACTGTTTTTTTTGCGCGCGTAGATTTTCCAGCGTCATACGCTTGTTGTCTTGCAACTTTAGAATGATGCTGTCGACATGTTTTAACTGGTTTTCAAGCGCCAGGCGCGTATTGGCGCTCACTTTCCCGTTATCCGTCACTCGGCTGACATCAATCTGATAAAGACGCTGGCCTTTTTTAACCACATCCCCCACTTCGACGAAGCGTTCCGAGATAAAACCCTGTTGGGGCGCAAACACGTTGACTGAGCGGGGGAAGGTGGTGATTTCACCATAAACATTAATGCGGCGTGTATAATGACTGAATATAAGAAAAGAGAGGAAAACAAGAATAAATAAAAACGATAAAAGACCAAAGCACCAGGCAGGCAAGCCGTTTATCAATAAAGCCTTACCCGCCCATTTCGCCCGCTGATGATCCGTGGCTTCCTGTCGAAACAAATCACGCATGACATCCCTTTCCAGAAATAAAATTCAAGCCAGCCTTGGCTCGTAAAATGCGGAAGCATATCGAAAAACAGCAGCAGAGATTAAAACAGGTCTGTTGTTTTTAATTAGCGATATCGTAAAGATAATTATTCTCATTATGATATCGGGCGTTCCGAAGAAATGCAATGTTTTTTACGCACTTACCCAGCCACATAGCCGTATATCACTATGCATATCGATAAAAAACCAATAAAGAGCCTCCTAATCAAATAACGCTATTCATTCTATCTCTCGCCATATGTAATATGCAGCGGCGTAACCGCCGGATCGAGCAGCAATGTGGATAAACGCATCAAATCGAAACGCCTCCATGTTCACGGAATAAGGTCTCGGGGAATGGCTCCCTCTGAGTCACCTCCTAGCTTAGGGCAGTTGGCAGTTGGCAGTTTGAGCAAAAACAAGTGATTAGACGTGAGCCGCCTCGCCGACCTGTTGTATCAGAAAGGTCAGCAGCGCGCGCGTTTTGGCCGGCAGATAACGGCGGCCGGGGTAAACGGCATACAGCTGCAGTGGCGCCGGCGGCAACGTCAGCGGCACCTCAACCAATCGCCCGTCGGCCAGAAACGGCCGGCAGCCGAGCTCGGAAAGCATGGCGAATCCCACGCCCGCCAAGGCCGCCTTCAGCGCCATCTCCCCGCTATTGACGCGATAGCGCGCATTGACCGGGACGGTAACGAACTTGCCGTCCGGGCGGACGAACTGCCACGGCATCCCCTTTAGCGCATCCACCGTGCTGATACAGGGCGATTGCGTGAATTGCTCAATCTCCGACGACGGCGGCCACTGCGCCAGCAGCGCCGGGGTGGCCACCACGATGCAGTGGAAAGACGCCAGCGGCTGCGCGACATAGTCGCTGTCGTCCAGCATGCCCCGGCTGATCATCACCGCCAGATCGACATCGTCGAGCAGCGACGTCATACCCGCCAGGTTGGTTACGCAGCTGATTTCGATCTGCGGATGCTGCAGGGCGAACGCCGCCAGCGGCTCGCCCAACAGGTATGGCCCAACTTCATTGGGCACGCACAGGCGCAGCGGCCCGCGCAGCTGTTGCTGCCGCTCGCTGAGGGTTTGCGCGGTGTGTTCCAGCGACGCCAGCAGCGGCTGGGTGCGTTCATGCAGCAACTGGCCGTTCGGCGTCAGCCGCATCGAGCGGGTGCTGCGTTCGATCAACCGCTGCTCAAGCTGGCGCTCCAGCTGAGAGATATAGCGGCTGACGTTGGAGGTTGGCATCGCCAGCGCCCGCGCCGCCCCGACGAAGCTGCCTTGCTCCACCACCGCCACGAAAATGCGTAACAGGTTTAAATCCAATTTATCGCGCATGATTATCCCTGATTTGATAACAAACCATGCCATTTCTACCATCTAATCCCGATCAACGCCAAGCGCTACACTGCCGGCCTGACTCTGCAACCCATGGATGCTTATGACACCCGCGAGAAAGCTGACGGCGATAGCGCTGGTCATCGCCTTTATTCAGTTCACCAATGCCCTGGAATACATGGTATTCAACCCGATATTCATCTACATGGCCGGCGATTTTTCCGTGCCCGTCAGCTTCGCCGGCTATGTCAGCGCGGCCTATACGCTGGCGGCGGTGATTTCCGGCATCGGCGCATTTTTCTGGATCGGCGGCGTTGAGAAGCGGCGCTTTCTGATGCTCAACGTCACGCTGCTGGGCGTGACCACCTTATTGATCGCCACAACCCAGCAGTTTTACTGGTTGTTGGCGCTGCGGCTGCTGGCCGGGCTGTTGGGCGGCACTACGATGGGCGTCGGGATCGGCCTGCTGCTCAACGCCGCGCCTGCCGCGCTGCACGGCCGAATGCTGGCGACGGTGATCGCGTCCTTTTCGTTGGTGAGCATTGTCGGCATGCCGGGCATGCTGTACCTGTGCGAAGTGGCAAGCTGGCGTGCCGCGCTGGCGGCTATCGGCGGGCTGTGTCTGCTGGCGGCCGTATTGGTGGCGCTGTTTGTTCCCAAGGATGCGCCGCAGCCACAGGCTGCCGCGCCCGTCACGCTCGATCGCCGGTTGTTGCTGTTCGCCTCCGCCGCCGGCCTGACACAGTTCAGCCCGATGCTGCTGATCCCGGTGCTGGCGCCGCTGCTCACCCAGCGGCTACAGGTGGCAAACGCGCATTTGTCCTGGCTGTTTCTCATCGGCGGCGTGGCCGGCTATCTGGCGACCGTGCTGGCGGGCCGCTGGCTGCAACGCGTTGGCGCCGTGACGCTGACGGTGGGCGCCACGCTGTTGCTGCTGGGCAGCCTGTGGCTGGCGGCGCGCGGTGGCGATCGCGGTGAACTGTTCATGGTCGCGTTTCTCGCGGCGGCCTATGCGCGGCTGGTGGCGATCTCTTCCCTGAGCATGCGCTGGCCGGACAATCGGCAACGCGCCGCCTTCGGCACGCTGCAAACCGCCCTGATACACCTGAGCGCCACGGTGGCCTTCTTGCTCTCCTCCACGCTGCTGAGCGGCGGCCTCACCCCGCTCAGTTTGCAACGTCTGTTATGGCTGTGTGCGCTGAGCGCCATCGCCGTCGCGCCGCTCAGCGTTTGGCTGCAGGCGCGGCTGCGTCAGCGCGACGCCTCATAAACCACCTTACCATTCACATAGGTGCGATAAATGTTACGATCGTCTCCCAGGGTCATCAGTACGAACCCTTGCTCCGCAGACGTGGCGCTGTTGGCGTAGCGCAGCTGCTGCAGCGGCGTCACCGCCGGATCTAGCACCACGAAATCCGCCTCTTTGCCGACGTTGAAGTTGCCGATTTTGTCGTCCAGCGCCAGCGCGCGGGCGCCGCCCAGGGTGGCATGATAGAACGCTTCTACGGCGGAGAGCCGGTAATGCTGCAGCTGGCCGACCTTGTACGCCTCGCCTAACGTGCGCAGCATATTGAAGGTGGTGCCGGCCCCCACGTCGGTGCCGATGCCGAGCTTCACCCGCTTGCGCCAGGCCTGCTGCAGGTCAAACAGCCCGCTGCCGAGAAACAGGTTGGAGGTGGGACAAAAGGCGATTGCCGAGCGGGTCTCGCACAGGCAGTCCCACTCCTGCTCCTCCAGATGCAGGCAATGGGCGAATACGCTTTTATCGCCGGTCATGCCGTAGCGGTGGTAAACATCCAGATAGCTGCGGTGCTGCGGGAACAGCGCTTTTACCCAGGCCACTTCCTGCGGGTTCTCGCTCAGGTGCGTCTGCAGCCAAACGTCGGGATATTCTTCACGCAGCCGCTGCACCTGCGCCAGCAGCGCCGGCGTACTGGTGGGCGCAAAGCGCGGTGTAATGGCGTAACCGAGGCGGCCTTTGCCGTGCCAACGTTCGATCAGTTCGCGCGTCTGGCGGTAACTCTGCGCCGGCGTTTCCAGCAGCGCCTCCGGCGCATGGCGATCCATCATCACCTTGCCGGCGATCAGGCGCATGTTCAGCGCTGCCGCCTGGCTGAACAGCGCATCGACCGACCGCGGATGCACGGTGCCGAACACCAGCGCGGTGGTGGTGCCGTTACTCAGCAACTCCCGCAGAAAGAAGGCCGACATCGCGTCGGCGTGCTGCTCACAGTCGTAACGGCTTTCGGTCGGGAAGGTGTAATTGTTTAACCAGTCCAGCAGTTGATCGCCATAGGCGCCAATCATTTCGGTTTGCGGATAGTGGATGTGGGTGTCGATAAACCCCGGCACGATCAGTTTGTCGCGATACTCCGTGACCGTGAAACCCGGCGGCAGCAGCGCCTCGCCCTGCCGCCAGCTGCCGAACCAGACGATGACGCCGTCGTTCAGCAGCAGTAAACCGTCGGGAATATGCCGCAAGCGTTCCTCAAGCTGTTGCGGCGCCTCTACACAGGCTGAGATATCAAAAAAATTGCCACGAATAGCCGTGGTGAATTGCAGTGCCATTATTTTCTTCCTTGTCGCGACCGGCCCACCTCACCCGCGTAATAACCTGCGCCGATGAAACAATGCCTTTGTCGCCCAAACGCCAAGACCGGCTTAAGCATAGCAAGCCGCGTGCCAGCTGACGGCGTAAAATACATTATCCCTTAAAGAACAAAGTGATATTAATTAACCAAGGGGAGTTAACCGGCAAAAAAGAATAAAGCAAACGTCGCGCTTCGCCGGCAGATCAATAGCAACCGTTTGCCTGCCAAAATAACACCGCGCCGCTGCACCTTGAATGGGCAAGCGAATATCTTCACGGCGTACGGCTTATTTTCAACACCGCGCCTGGGGGTTGAATCTCGGCCTGAGGACAACCGCCAAACTTGAAACGATAACTATTCTCAATTATCATCCGCGCATCTTTTTGACCAGCAATGCGAAAATCATGTCCGCCACCGCTTCTGCCCCGCACGCCGCGCTGTCGCGCCTCTACGCCACCCATCACGCCTGGTTGCAGGGATGGCTGCGCCGGCGCTTGGGCTGCGCGTTCGATGCGGACGATGTGGCGCAGGACACCTTTATGCGCCTGCTGAAAGGCGACGCCGCGGCGACCCTGCGCGAGCCGAAAGATTTTCTGGTCACCGTCGCCAAGCGGGTGATGGTCGATCTGTTCCGCCGCAGAACGCTGGAGCGCGCCTATCTGGAGATGCTGGCGCTGATCCCAGAAGGCTACGCCCCGTCGCCGGAGCAGCGCCAGAGCCTGCTGGACAGCCTGCAGCAGATCGACGCCATGCTCGACGGCCTGGGGCCGAAGGTAAAACAGGCCTTTCTGTTGTCGCAGCTCGAAGGCCTGGGCTATGCGGACATCGCCGCGCGCCTCGGCGTTTCGGTCAGCTCGGTTAAAAAATACATGGCCAAAGCCACCGAGCATTGCCTGCTGTTCAGCCTCGAAAACGACGTTTATTCATGAGCAACGCCATCACCCCCGAGCAGCGCCAGGCGCTGAAAATGGCCGCACACTGGTATGCCCTGCTGTGCGACGAGCGCGTCACCGAACGCCAGCGCCAACAGTGGCAAGCCTGGCACCAGCAGCATGACGATCACCGCTGGGCCTGGCAGCGCGTCGAAGCGTTGCAGAGCCAGCTGCAGGGCGTGCCGGGCAAATTCAGCTATCGCGCGCTCGATCGCGCCGGCCGCCAATCCGCGATCGACCGCCGCACCCTGCTGAAAAGCCTGCTGCTGTTGCTCGGCGTGGGCGGCGGCGGCCTCCTTTACCAGTCGCCGCTCGGCCGGGAGCTGCGCGCCGACTACCGCACCGCCACCGGTGAAATCAAACCCATTGTGTTAAGCGATGGCACCCAGCTGGTGCTGAACACCGCCAGCGCGGTGGACGTGCATTACGACGATCGCCAACGGCTGATCCGCCTGCACGCCGGGGAAATCAGCCTGGTTACCGGACGCGATCCCCGGCCGCTGTGGGTGCAAAGCCCGCAGGGGGCGATGCGCGCGCTCGGCACCCGTTTTTTGGTGCGCGAGAGCGACGGCGAAACGCGCCTGACAGTGCTGGAGCATGCGGTCGAGGCGCAGCTGGCGCAAAACGCGCAACAACAGCGCCGGGTGAACGCCGGTGAACAGATCAGCTTCAGCGCGACGGCCTTCGGCGACAAACACCCCGCCGTGCAGGAGGACGGCTGGCTGCGCGGCGTGCTGAGCGTCAGCCAGTGGCGGCTGGACCGGGTGATCGCCGAACTGGCGCGCTACCGGCGCGGCCACCTGAGTTGCGATCCGGCCGTTGCCGGCCTGCGCGTCAGCGGCAGTTTCCCGCTCAACGATACCGATCGCGCCCTCGCCCTGCTCAGCCAGACGCTGCCGGTTCGCCTGCAGAGCTTTACCCGCTATTGGCTGCAAATCGTCCCCGCCTGAATTTTTTAAATGAAAATGATAAAAAATCGCATTCTTGATTGTCCCTTTTGCTTTGCTCATCCGACTCCCAGGAAAACACTGCAGCAATAAATAAAAAATGATTCAGGAGAAGGTATGAACAACGCTTGGGGAAAGGGAGCGCCGGCTTCGCTTTGGGGAAAACGGGCCACGCCGCTGGCCGTGGCCATTGGCCTGGTCTTCGCCGCACCGCTGACGGCGAGCGCCGCCAGCGCCGCTGCCACCTATCACATTCCGGCCGGTGAGCTGGACGGCGCGCTGAACGCTTTCGCCGCTCGCGCCGGCATCGCGCTCTCGGTGGACGGCGCGTTGACCGCCGGCAAACGTTCGCCGGGCCTGAGCGGCAGCTACGGCGTCGATGACGGCCTGAACGCCCTGCTGGCAGGCAGCGGCCTGCAGGCTAAAGCGCTCGGCAATAACGGCTACACGCTGGCCAAACTGCCGCAGCCGCAGAAGGAAGAGGACATCACCGTGGTCGGCGACTGGCTGGCGGAAGGCCGCCAGATCGACGTGTTCGAACACCCCGGCGCGCGCGACGTCGTGCGCCGCGAAGAGTTCGTCAAAACCGGCACCACCACCGTGCGCGAAGCGTTGAACCGCGTGCCGGGCGTGGTGGCGCCGGAGAACAACGGCACCGGCAGCCATGACATGGCGCTGAACTTCGGCATTCGCGGCCTCAACCCACGCCTCGCCAGCCGCTCCACCGTGTTGATGGACGGCATCCCGGTACCCTTCGCCCCTTACGGCCAGCCGCAGCTGTCGCTGGCGCCTATCTCGCTCGGCAATATGGATGCGATCGACGTGGTGCGCGGCGGCGGCGCGGTGCGCTACGGGCCACAGAGCGTCGGCGGCGTGGTTAACTTCGTCACCCGCGCCATCCCGAAAACCTTCGGCATGGCGGCCGGCATGCAGGGGCAGCTCAGCCCGACCTCGCGCCAGGATCACCCGAAAGGCACCGGCAACCTGATGATCGGCGGCACCGCCGACAACGGCTTCGGCGCGGCGCTGCTTTACTCCGGCACCCGCGGCAGCGACTGGCGCGAGCACAGTGCGACCCAAATCGACGACGTGATGCTGAAAAGCCGTTACGCGCCGAACGAGGTGCACACCTTCAACAGCCTGCTGCAATACTACGAAGGCGAAGCGGAGATGCCGGGCGGCCTGAGCCGGGCGGACTACAACGCCAACCCGTTCCAGTCGACGCGCCCGTACGACAAGTTCTGGGGCCGCCGCCAGTTGGCGAACTTCGGCTACCAGTATCAGCCGGATCGGCAGCACAAGTTCGACGTGCAGAGCTTCTACACCTATACCCTGCGCAGCGGCTATCTGGATCAGGGTAAAAACCTGACGCTGTCGCCGCGCGAATACTGGGTGCGCGGCGTGGAACCGCGCTACAGCCAGAGCTTCCGCTGGGGCGACTCGGCGCATGAGGTCGGCGTCGGTTATCGCTACGTCAGCGAATCCACCCACGAACTGCGCTACACCAGCAAAGCCAGTGCCGGCAGGCTGCCGTCCACCGCCAGCCCGTACGATCGCGACACCCAGTCCGGTACCGAGGCGCACGCCTTCTATATCGACGATCGCATCGACATCGGCGACTGGACCCTCACGCCGGGCATGCGCTACGAGTACATCAAGTCGTATCAGAACAACTACATCAAGAACAACCGCCTCGACGTCAGCTATAACGCGCCGCTGCCGGCGTTGAACGTGATGTATCACCTGAACGAATACTGGAACCTGTACGCCAACACCGAAGGCTCCTTCGGCACCGTGCAATACAGCCAGATGGGCAAAGCGGTGGACAGCGGCAAGATCGAACCGGAGAAGGCGCGCACCTGGGAGCTGGGCACCCGCTACGCCGGCGATGCGCTGACCGGCGAGATCGGGCTGTTCCTGATCAACTTCAACAACCAGTACGACTCCAACCAGGTGACCGACAGCGTGACCGCGCGCGGCAAAACCCGCCATGCCGGGCTGGAAGGCAGCCTGCGTTACGATCTGTCGCAGCTGACGCCGAAACTGGACGACCTGACCGCCTACGCCAGCTACGCCTACGTCAACGCCACCATCCGTGAAGACGGCGGCTACAAGGGCAACCAGGTGCCGTTCTCGCCGAAGCATAAAGGCACGATGGGGCTGGACTACACGCCGGGCAACTGGGCGTTTAATCTTAACGGCGAGTTCCAGTCCAGCCAGTTCGCCGACAACGCCAACACCGTGGCGGAAAGCGCCGACGGCAGCACCGGCCGCATTCCCGGCTATATGCTGTGGGGCGTGCGCGCCGCCTATGATTTCGGCCCGGAAATGGCCGGCCTGAATCTGGGCGTCGGCGTGAAAAACCTGTTCAACCACGCGTATTTCACCCGCGCCTATGACGACAACAACAAGGGTCTGTACATCGGCCAGCCGCGCACGATTTATCTGCAAGGTTCGGTGAAGTTCTGATCCTCAACGGCGGGCGCGGTTAACCGTGCCCGCCGTCTTTCCCATCAACGTGACGACGTCACATAAAGCCGTTCCTCCGCGCCGCCGCAGCGGCGAAAAATAAGTCGCTTCTGCCGCCAATGCGCGTAATATCAACGATCCGCCCCGATTTACCGGTGCGGATTTTTTGCCGTTATGGCCTGAAAAGCGAGGGAATAAGATGAATCACAATGACCTTTCTCAGTGCCGCGTTGACACCGACCGTTTGTTGATTGCCCCCTTTACCGCAGCAGACGCCGACGATGTTTACCAGGCGATCACCCCCACTCTGACGCGCTTTATGACCTTTGAACCGGAGGCGTCGCCGGAGGATTTCGCCAACGTCTGGCAAGGCTGGCTGCCGTTGATGCGCGAAGGTGAAGAAGTGATCTTCGTCGCCCGTCGGCGCGAAGACCGGCAGTTCGTCGGGGTCGGCGGCGCGCATAATTTGCGCAGCCACACCCCGGAGCTGGGCATCTGGGTAAAAGAGAGCCTGCATGGTCAGGGCTACGGCCGCGAAATCGTGCAGGGCATCGCGCGCTGGGCCAGCGAGCGCTTTCAGCCGCCGCACTTTCTCTACCCGGTGGCCGAGCAGAATACCGCCAGCCGCCGCCTCGTCGAGTCGCTGGGCGGCGTGCTGGCCGGCCGTTGCGAGCGCATCAAGTATGACGCCGTGGTCTACCACCTGCCGCCTCAGCGCTAATCAGCATCGGGCCGCCGGCCCGGTGTGACCTTTTTTGCTTTCCGCCGTGATAACCGCTGCCACTGCCTGCGGGTTTGTGCTAATGATAGAGGCATGTAGGGTAAAAACAGTTGAGGAACAGCAACATGATTATTTTTGTTACCGGCGCCACCTCCGGTTTCGGCGAGGCCATTGCGCGCCGTTTTATCCGTGAAGGCCACCAGGTGATCGCCGCCGGGCGCCGCCTTGAGCGTCTTGAAGAGCTGCAGGAAGAACTCGGCCAAGCGCTGCACATCGTGCGGCTCGACGTGCGCAACCGCGCCGCCATTCAACAGGCGATCGAGGCACTGCCGGCCGAGCTGCGTCAGATTGACGTGCTGGTGAACAACGCCGGGCTGGCGTTGGGGCTGGAGCCGGCGCACAAGGCCAACGCCGATGACTGGGAAACCATGATCGACACCAACGCCAAGGGGCTGGTGAACATGACCCGCGCGCTGTTGCCGGCCATGGTCGAGCGCAACGTCGGCCATGTGATCAACATCGGCTCCACCGCCGCCAACTGGCCTTACGCCGGCGGCAACGTGTACGGCGCCACCAAGGCGTTCGTCAAACAGTTCAGCCTGGGCCTGCGCGCCGATCTGCACGGCACGCGCATTCGCGTGACCGATATCGAGCCGGGCCTGGTGGGCGGCACCGAATTCTCCAACGTGCGATTCAAGGGCGATGACGGCAAGGTCAACAAAACCTACGAAGGCGCCGATGCGCTGACGCCGGAAGACATCGCCGAGTCGGTGTTCTGGGTCGCGACGTTGCCGGCGCGCGTCAACATCAACACGCTGGAAATGATGCCGGTCAGCCAGTCCTTCGCCGGGCTGAACATCCACCGCGGCGCCTGAGCCGCGACGGCGGGAGGCAACTCCCGCCGCGTTTCCTCAGGCCGCGCGCCAGCCGGAAACGATAATCAGCATGCCCGCCAGCGCCACGCCGGCGCCGACCCAATCCAGCGCAGACAGCTTGACCCCGTCCACCACCCGCAGCCACAGCAGCGCGGTCGCCACATACACACCGCCGTAGGCCGCATAGACCCGCCCGCTGGCCGCCGGATGCAGCGTCAACAGCCAGACAAACAGCATCAGGCTCAATGCCGCCGGCAGCAGCAGCCAGGCGCTGCCCTGCTTCTTGAGCCACAGGTAAGGCAGGAAACAGCCGATAATTTCAGCCAGGGCGGTGGCGAAAAACAACAGCGTAGTTTTTAACATCAGTCGCAGTTTTCTCTCGATAAAGTAAACGAATCGGCGCTTGGCTGGTGAATTCCAGGAGCGCGGTGGTATATTTATCACCACGCCTGCGGGCGAGGTAACGCCAGTGCCGCCATCATCAGGCGCACTCACTCATAAGGATGAAACGATGAAAACATTTTCGACCCAACGACTGCTGCGCGGGATGCTGCCGGTCGCCATGCTGGCCGTCATGGGCGCCTGGCAGGCGCCGGCGCTGGCCGCCACCTGCACGCAGGGCAGCACCTGCGTCACCGTCGATGGCAAAGGCAGCGGCGCGATGAGCACCGAAGAAGCGCGCCAAAGCAAAGAGCAGTGGAATGATACCAAATCCCTGCGCCACAAGGTCAACACCCGCGTCGAGAAAGAGTTCGACAAGGCCGATCGCGCGGCGGATGACGAAGACCGCTGCAACGACAGCAACAACGTCAACGCCTACTGGGAACCGGACACCCGTAAATGCCTGGATCGCCAGACCGGGCGTCGGATTAATCCTTAATCCGCCTGCGGCGGGCGGGCATGCGTGAAACCCGGCCGCCGTTGCTGCTATCCTGTTACAGGAAGTTCATTGTCTAAAAGGATGACGTGATGAAGAAAACGCTGATATTAACCGCTGTATTGCTGGCCGGCGCCCCATTGGCGGCCCTGGCCTCCTGTGAAAGCGTGAAAGCGGACATTTCGCAAAAAATCGTCAATAACGGCGTTCCGGAGTCCGGCTTCAAACTGGAGATCGTGCCTAACGATCAGGCCGATCAAGCGGGCGGCCAGGTGGTCGGCCACTGCGAAAACGACACCCAGAAGATCGTTTATACCCGCCTGAACAATGGCGACGATAGTGGTGACGCGGCGCAGACCGGCACCAGCCAGGACACCTCCAACGCGCAGTAAGCCGCATCGGCTACCCAGGGCGCGCAACAGCCGCGCCCTTTCCTTTTCCTTTACGCCTGCTCCGCCTCTTCCTCTTCGCCTTGCGGCCGACAACGCGCGGGGATCAGCATCGCCGCCGCCAGCGCCAGCAACGACACCAACGCCGACACCAGGAACACCCAATGCAGCGAAGCCGCCACCTGCTGGATAAGCTGCGCCAGCGCCTCACTCCCCATGCTCTGGCGCACCGCCGGCTCCATCAGACGCTGCACCGGATCGTCAATTTCCGGCAAACGCCACTGCAGGTTGAGGTTCAGCGTGGCGCCCAAAATCGCGGTGCCGATGGCCGAGCCCACCATGCGGGTAAACACCGTACAGGCGGTGGCAATGCCGCGAATGCTGTAATGCGCCGCGTTCTGCACCGACACTAAAAACGTCGTGTTGCACAATCCCATGCCGGCGCCGACCATAAACGCCGCCACCCGGCCCCACAGCAGACCGCCGTTCGGCTGCAACATCAGCAGGATCAGGCCGCCTGCCACCAACAGCAGTGCGCCCAGCAGCGCCGTGGCGCGATACGAAGTCATCAGCATCAAACGGCCGCTCAGCGTGCTGGCCAACGGCCAACCAATCGACATCAGCGCCAGCGTGGTGCCCGCCTCCAGCGGCGAGCCCCCCATCACGCCCTGAATGAAAGTGGGCAGAAAGGCGCTGATGCCCATCATCGCCGCGCCAATCACCAGCCCGCCGATGTTGCCGGCGACGATCACCCGGCTTTGCCACAGCGCCAGCGGGAACAGCGGTTCGACCGCGCGCCGCTCCTGACGTATCAACAGCGCCAGCGACGCCGCCGCCAGCGCCAGCAACGGCGCCACCCACCATCCGAGGCTTTCCATCTGCAACAGCGCCAGCAGCAGCGCCGAAACGAACAGCGTCAGCCAGGCGGTGCCCGCCAGATCCAGCGCGTGCCGCCGCAGTTGCTGATGCGCCGGCAGATAGCGCCAGAGGAAGAACATCGCCAACAGGCCGATCGGCAGGTTGACCCAGAACACCAGCGCCCACGGCAGGTGTTGCACGATAAACGCGCCCAGCAGCGGGCCGATGATCGCCGATACGCCCCACACGCTCGACAGGTAGCCCATCACCTTCGGCCGTTCGGTGGCGCTGTAGATGTCGCCGATGATGGTGGACGCGATCGGCATGATGGCGCCGGCGCCCAATCCCTGCAATAAGCGGAAGCCGATCAGCCAATACATGTCGGGGGCGAAGCCGCACAGCACCGATCCCAGCAGGAACAGCGTCGCGCCGAAGAAGAACACCCGCTTGCGGCCGTAGAGATCCGCCAGCCGGCCGTAGATGGGAATGGTGATCGCCTGCGCCAGCAAATAGACCGCGAACACCCAGCCCAGCAGCGAGAAGCCGCCGAGATCGCCGATGATGGTCGGCATGGCGGTGGCGACGATGGTGGCTTCGATCGCCGACATGAACATCGCCAGCATGCAGGCAATCAGGATCAGCGGGCGATGGGCAATGGGTGCGGGTGAAACGTTATTTGTCATGGCGTTATGCAGGCTTCCTGGCGTTTTTATTTTCCCTGAGTATATCAGCAAGCACCTGCGCCAAGTCTATCCGCCCTCACATCCCGCCGTTGCCGATAGCGAATCGCACCATTTGGACTAACTGTTACGGCGTAACGTTTTACCGCGATTTTTTTTCACTTTACGCGCATCCCAGCGCTGACGCGGGCTGCGGCGCCAATACGGGCAAACTCAATCAGCTGATTTTGCTCATAAAACTTGGCACGGTCAACGACAGGGTGCTATACCTTCCCTAGCCGGCGCCTTTGGGTCCCGTGCTTTCTCGGGTTTAAATATCAGTATCTTATGCTGATTAACTCACGTATTGAGCCTACGTTCAGCACGCTGTGCCGAACGCACCCTTCGCTCAATGTCGCTAACCTCATGCGAAACGCCCGTTTTGTACCGCCACGCCCGCCGGGCCGTGGGCAACAATCAGAGCGGAATGCGCCGTCTCTTCGGCCGCTCCGCGCAACGGAGGACGCAACATCATGCACAAGTCAGCGCCATATCGGCGCCTGCTCCTCGGGAGCCTGTTGTTTATCGCCGTCATCGCGCTGCTGGTTTACGGCATCGGTTGGGAAACCCTCAAGTCGCGCCGGGAAGATTTGATTTACCTCGGTCAGCAGCACATGTTCCTGGTGGTGTGTTCCATGCTGCTGTCGTTGCTGGTCGGCATTCCCAGCGGCATCCTGCTGAGCCGCCCTTTCGCCCGCCGCTGGGCGGAGCACGTGATGCAGATCTTTAACGTCGGCAACACCCTGCCGCCGCTGGCGGTGCTGGCGCTGGCGATGGTGATCATCGGCATCGGCGACCGGCCGGCGGTGGTGGCGTTGTTCCTCGCCTCGCTGCTGCCTATCGTGCGCAATACCTATGCCGGCCTGCGTTCGGTGCCGCCGGCGCTGGTCGAGGCCGCCAACGGTATTGGCATGACCGCCGGACAGCGGCTGCGCCAGGTCGAACTGCCCAACGCCCTGCCGGTGATCTTCGCCGGGGTGCGCATCGCGATGGCAATTAACGTCGGCACCGCGCCGCTGGCGTTTTTGATCGGCGCCAGCAGCTACGGCGAGCTGATCTTCCCCGGCATCTACCTGAACGACTTCCCGACGCTGATCCTCGGCGCCGCCGCCACCGCGCTGATCGCCCTGCTGCTCGATCTGGCGCTGGCCGGTCTCGGCCGCCGGCTCAGCCCGCACACCGCATCCTGATGGGAGAAACGCGATGACTCGATGGTTACAACGACTCCGCCACGCGCTGCTGTTCTCCTTGCTGATGACTGGCGCGGCCGCCTGGGCCGCCCCGCTGACGCTGGCGAGCAAGAACTTTACCGAACAGCGCATTCTGTCGGCGATCACCGTGCAATACCTGCGGGCCAAAGGTTTTCAGGTCGAACCCAAAACCAATCTGGCTACGGTGATCACCCGCAACGCGATGATCAACAAACAGATCGACATGACCTGGGAATACACCGGCACCTCGCTGATCATCTTTAACCACATCAATAAGCGCATGTCGCCGCAGGAGACCTACGACACGGTGAAAAAGCTCGACGCCAAACTCGGCCTGGTGTGGCTGCAGCCGGCGGACATGAACAACACCTATGCCTTCGCCATGCAGCGCCGGCGCGCGGAAAAAGAGCAGATCCGCACGATGTCGCAGCTGGTGGCCAAAGTGGAACAGGTGCGTAAAACCGACCCGAAACACAACTGGCTGCTGGGGCTGGATCTGGAGTTCGCCGGCCGTTCGGACGGTCTGAAACCGATGCAGGCGCTGTACGACATGCCGCTGGATCGCCCGCAAATCCGCCAGATGGACCCCGGCCTGGTCTACAACGCCATCCGCGACGGTTTCGTCGACGCCGGGCTGGTGTACACCACCGACGGCCGGGTGAAAGGCTTCGATCTGCAGGTGCTGGAAGACGACAAAGGCTATTTCCCGAGCTATGCGGTCACGCCGGTGGTGCGCGCCGACGTGTTGCAAAACACGCCGGGGCTGGAAGCGGCGCTGAACACGCTGTCGAAACAGTTCAACAATCAGGTGATCACCGAGCTTAACGCCAAGGTGGATATCGACTACCAGACGCCGCAACAGGTCGCCGACGCGTTCCTCAAGCAGCGCGGCCTGATTTAGGAGGCATGATGAATACCTTACTTTACGCCTGGCAAAACTGGGCCTATATCGCCGGATTGACGCTGGAACACCTGCTGCTGGTCGGCATCGCCGTCGGCCTGGCGATCCTGATCGGCGTGCCACTCGGCGTGCTGATCGTCCGCCACAAATGGCTGGCGACGCCGGTGCTGAGCCTGGCCACGCTGGTGCTGACCGTGCCCTCCATCGCCCTGTTCGGGCTGATGATCCCGCTGTTTTCCTTAATCGGCCACGGCATTGGCTACGTACCGGCGATCACCGCGGTGTTCCTCTACTCGCTGCTGCCGATCGTGCGCAATACCCACACCGCGCTCGACAACCTGCCCGGCGGGCTGCGCGAAGCCGGCCGCGGCATCGGCATGACGTTCTGGCAACGCCTGCGCTGGGTGGAGATCCCGGTGGCGCTGCCGGTCATTTTCGGCGGCATTCGCACCGCCGTGGTGATGAATATCGGCGTGATGGCGATCGCCGCGGTGATCGGCGCCGGCGGCCTCGGCCTGCTGCTGCTCAACGGCATCAGCAGCAGCGACATCCGCCAGTTGATTACCGGCGCCGTGATGATCAGCCTGCTGGCGATCGTCCTCGATTGGTTATTGCACCGCTTGCAAATTGCGCTCACGCCCAAGGGGATCCGCTCATGATTAAATTGGAAAATCTGACCAAACAGTTCATGCAGAAGAACGGCACACCGTTCAACGCCGTCGACAACATCAATCTGGACGTGCCGGAAGGCGAAATCTGCGTGCTGCTCGGCCCTTCCGGCTGCGGCAAAACCACCACGCTGAAGATGATCAACCGCCTGATCGAACCCACCGGCGGCACCATTCTTATCAACGGTGAAGACACCAGCGCGCTGGATACCGTCAGCCTGCGCCGCAAAATCGGCTACGTCATCCAACAAATCGGTCTGTTCCCCAACATGACCATCGAGGAGAACATCACCGTAGTGCCGCGCATGCTGGGCTGGGACAAAAAACGCTGCCACGATCGCGCCGAGGAGCTGATGAGCATGGTGGCGCTGGATCCCAAGCGCTTTTTGCACCGCTACCCGAAAGAGATGTCCGGCGGGCAGCAACAGCGCATCGGCGTGATCCGCGCGCTGGCCGCCGATCCGCCGGTGCTGCTGATGGATGAACCTTTCGGCGCGGTGGACCCGATCAACCGCGAAACCATCCAGAACGAGTTTCTCGACATGCAGCGCCAGCTAAAAAAGACCGTGATGCTGGTCAGCCACGACATCGACGAAGCGCTGAAGCTCGGCGATCGCATCGCGGTGTTCCGCCAGGGCAAGATCGTGCAGAACGCCAGCGCCGATGAGCTGCTGGCGCGCCCGGCGAACGACTTCGTCGCCTCCTTTGTCGGCCAGGATCGCACGCTGAAGCGCCTGCTGCTGGTGCAGGCCGGCGACGTGGCCGATCAACAAGAGACGGTGACGGTGCGGCGGGAAACGCCGCTGACAGAGGCATTCGGATTGATGGACGATATCGATGCACGTTCGGTGACGGTGGTGGACGCCGACGGCAAACCGCTGGGCTACGTCAAACGCCGTGAGGCGCGCGGCGCGCCCGGGGTGTGCGCCGACAGCCTGCACCGCTTTCGCGTCACCGCCCGCGCGGAGGAGAACCTGCGCGTAGTGCTGTCCAAGCTGTACGAACACAACACCTCCTGGATGCCGATCGTCGATGAAGACGGCCGCTACAGCGGCGAAATCTCGCAGGATTATATCGCCGACTACCTCAGCTCCGGCCGCACGCGCCGGGTGTTGACGCCGCAATAACCCCCGCCGGGGCGCTCGCCGCCCCGCCTATGCCGCAGTTTGCTAAAGATTCACTGGTCATCGGCCGGAGCGCCAAGCACAATGCGCTGATGACCCTTTGATTTTTCTCACGACGCCGCCCACGCATGAAAAGATTGGTCCACCTGCACCACTATCGCGCCCTGCTGCGCAGCCTGTTTATCGCCGTGTTTATCGGCGTCGCCGCCGCCCTGGCGGTGTGGCTGTTCCACCGTTCGATGATTGGCCTCGAGTGGCTGCTGCTCGGCAATGCCGACGGTAGCCTGGTGGCCGCCGCCGCCGCGCTGCCCGGCTGGCGACGCGCGCTGACGCCCGCCCTGGGCGGTCTGGCGGCGGGCCTGCTGCTGTATATTCACCAGCGCTACCGTCACCAGCGTCCGGCGGCGCCCACCGACTATATGGAAGCGATTGAGACCGGCAACGGCAAGCTGGATACCGGCGCCAGTCTGGTGAAGTGTCTGGCGTCGCTGCTGGTGGTGTCGAGCGGCAGCGCCATCGGCCGTGAAGGCGCGATGATCCTGCTGGCGGCGCTGGTGGGATCGCTCTTCGCCCAGCGCTTTACGCACGAGAAAGAATGGAAACTGTGGGTGGCCTGCGCCGCCGCCGCCGGGATGGCCAGCGCCTATCATGCGCCGTTGGCGGGCAGCCTGTTTATCGCCGAGATCCTGTTCGGCACCCTGATGCTGGCCTCGCTCGGCCCGGTGGTGATCGCCGCAGTGAGCGCCCTGCTGATGACCAACCTGCTTAACGGCGGCCAGGCGCCGCTCTACCTGGTGACGCCGCTCGCCGCCCCTCTGCCGACGCAATACCTGCTGATGGCGCTGGTCGGCGTGGTGGCCGGCGCCGGCGGGCCGCTGTTTTTGTGGTTGATGACCGCCACCGGCCGCGCGTTCCGATCGCTGCGGTTGAAGCCGCCGTTGCAGCTGGCGCTGGGCGGCCTGATCGTCGGGCTGCTTTCGCTGCTGTTCCCACAGGTGTGGGGCAACGGTTACAGCGTGGTGCAGGCGCTGCTGATCGCGCCGCCGGGGGTGTTGCTGCTGGGCGCGATCCTGGTATGCAAGCTGTTGGCGATCCTCGCCAGCAGCGGGTCGGGCGCGCCCGGCGGGGTCTTCACCCCGACGCTGTTCGTCGGCGCCGCGCTCGGTTCTATCATCGGTCAGCTGTTCGGCCTGTTGCCGGGCATGGATGCGGCGGTGCCGCTGCTGCTGGCGCTGACCGGCATGGCCACCCTGCTGGCCGCCACCACCCATGCGCCGATCATGGCGGCGCTGATGGTGTTTGAAATGACCGGCGAATACGCGCTGCTGCCCGGCATTCTGCTGGCCTGCGTGATCGCCACCACCGTGTCGCGCGGCCTGCGGCCGGTATCGGTATACCACACCGCGCCACCGCCCAAACGCGAGGCTTAAACTCGCCCTGCTGCAGCAGCTTCCTGAACTGCGGGCACTGCAGGTGTTCCGGTTCAGGGCAATCGACCATGTGCTGCAAACCGGCGCGCACCTGCCCCAGACGCCGCAGGGTGCGATCCAGTTCTTCAATCCGCGCCGCCAGCAGCCGGCGATCGAGGGCAATGCGTCCCCGCTCGTCAAACAGCGAGGCGATCTCATCCAGCGTAAATCCCGCCAGCCGCCCGAGGGCGATCAGCTTCAGTTGATCCAGCACCCCAGCGGCGTATTGGCGACGTAAACCATTGCGGCCTATCGACGCGATCAGCCCTTTTTTCTCGTAATGCCGCAGCGCCGAGGGCGCGATGCCGCTCAAACGCGCCACCTCGCCAATATCCAGTTCTTTTGCCATTGACTTGAAGTCGACTTTAAGTTGCACACTGTGCGCACATTACACCATGAGTGACTTTAAGGGCACGAAAATGACGACAGAAATTTTACTGATGATTATGCTGGCCGGGGTGGGCGCCACGCTGTGCACCGATCTGTGGGCCATCGTGCAAAAGCGCGTGCTGGGCATCCCGCCCCTTAACTACGCGCTGGTTGGCCGCTGGTTTATCGGCCTGTTCGACGGCCGGTTTTATCACGCTCCGATCATGGCGGCGCCGGTGCGACGGGGAGAAAAAGCGATGGGATGGCTGCTGCACTACGCGATCGGCGTCGCCTTCGCCTTTATCCCGCTCGGCTTGGCGGGCATCGTGTGGTACGCCGCGCCGACGCCGCTGGTCGCGCTGCTGAGCGGCTGGCTGAGCCTGGCGGCGCCCTTCTTCGTGATGCAGCCGGCGTTGGGCTTTGGCGTAGCGGCGGCGAACACCCCCAATCCGACGCGTAGCCGCATCATCAGCCTGCTGGTGCATACGGTGTACGGCCTGGGGCTGTTTGTCTCCGCCCGTTTGTTGGCCCCTTTGCTGGCCTGAGCGCGCTAGCGCAGCAGCGTGGAAATGTCGAGATAGTGCGCCAGTTCGCGCTGCTCCGCGCGCGGCAGATACGGGATCTCACCCAGCAGCGGCGCGGAAATGCGCTGCTGCAGCGCCGCGATGGTTTCGGCATAGTGCGCCAACCCCGGATTGATGCGGTTGGCGACCCAGCCCAGCAACGGCAGGCCGTCATTGATAATCGACTGTGCGGTCAGCAACGCGTGGCTGACGCAGCCCAGCTTGATGCCCACCACCAGCACCACCGGCAGCTGTTCCTGCACCACCCACTCGGCGTAAGGCCGCAGATCGTTCATCAGCACCCGCCAGCCGCCGCTGCCTTCCACCACCACCGTATCGGCTTTGGCGGACAGATCCCGCAGACCGCTGCTCATCACGCCATAGTTGATGTCCTCGGTCGCATGCGCGTGAAACACCTCATCCAGGCAGGTGATGGGATTGATCTCCTCGTAGGACAGCGGCAGGGTTGAAGATGCCTGCAATACCAAAGCGTCTTTATTGCGGATGCCCTCGCTGGTTTCCTGGCAGCGCGCGGCGATCGGCTTGTAGCCGGCCACCGAACGGCCTTCGGCGGCCAGCGCCTGCATCAACCCGCGGGAAACCACGGTTTTACCGACGTCGGTATCCGTGCCTGTCACAAATAAACGCTTCAACATGAATAAAATGCCCCAGAATGCCCCGTTAACAATGTATCGCCGCACCGGCGGCGAAGAAGTCTTTCGGAAAAATTCTAGGGGATGCTGCCGCGTAGGGGCTTGAGGTAGCTCAATCTTTTGCAGGATTAATAAGAAGTTCTGATGTTAGCCTTGCAGCAGTTGCACCAGCAATGAACCATTGTACAGCGCCTCTTTCACCAGCGCCGCGCCGGGCATGGTGCCCTGATTGAAGAACTGCGTGGATTCGACCTTGACCTGCTCGCTGTAGGCCGGCAGCGCCTGTTGGCGAATGCAGGAGGCGATGGCCGGGTGCAGGATCTCCGCCGCGCGGTTGAGCGGCGAGCCCACCAGGATCTTCTCCGGATTGAACAGGTTGACCATGATAGCCAGAATCCGCCCCACGCTGTGGCCGACGCCGAGAATGATGTCCCGCGCCAGCTGATCGCCCGCCAGCGCGGCGTCACACAGCGATTCGACGGTCAGCGGCGCGCCGTGCAGGCTGGAGCTCATCGAGCCGCTCAGCCGCTGCTGGGCGATCTCCAGCATGTTCTCGATGCTGGCCACGGTTTCGAGACAGCCGTGGTTGCCGCAGTAGCAGCGTTTGCCGTAGGGATCGACCTGGGTGTGGCCGATCTCCACCACGCTGTGGCTGCCGGCGTGCAGCACGTGGCCGCCGGTGATCACCCCGGCGCCGACGTTGTGGTCGATCACCACCTGAATCACGTTCTGGCTGCCGCGCGAGGCGCCGTACAGCGCCTCGGCCATGGTCCAGGCGCTGATGTCGTGCTGCAGGTAAACCGGCAGGCCGGTGCGGGTTTCCAGCGCCGGGCCGAGCGGCATCTCCAGCACATCGTAAAACGGCATGCGATGCACCACGCCGGACTGCACGTCGATCATGCCCGGCAGCGTGATGGCGATCGCCGTCAGCCGTTCCAGCTTGCTTTGGTGGCGGATAAAGAATTGGTCGACTTCGGTCAGGATGCGTTTCAGCAGCGGTTCGGGGTGTTCGGCCGCCAGCGGCAGCTGCTCCTCCACCACCAGTTTACTGCTGAGATCGCGCAGCGCCAGCGTGATGCTGCCGCGGCTGATACGGGCGGACAGGTAATGCCAGGCCTCGGTGTCCAGCACCAGCCCCACCGCCGGGCGGCCCCGGCTGCCGATTTCCTGGTACTCGGTTTCCTTGACCAGATGGGCTTCCAGCAGCTCGCGCACGATCTTGGTGATGCTGGCGGGCGCCAGCTGCGCGCGTTTTGACAGTTCGATACGCGAAATCGGGCCCAGTTGATCGATTAGCCGATAAACCGCCCCCGCATTGGTCTGCTTGATTTGATCGATATGCCCAGGCTGCCCAACCGCAATCACAAACCTGCTCCTACTATTTTTCGCGCTTCTAAATAAAGACTAGGGGTTATGGTGGGGCTTTTGTCATACAGCGTCAACTATTTGATTAGTTATGTGATTTGCTGCACAAATTCCTCGCAATTTCAGCGTGAATTGATTTTTATTTGCCCAAGTTCAACGTCATTTCAGCATCAACGCCATCAGCGCCTGCGCGGCAGCGGTCAGCGGCCGGCGGCGGTGATGCACCAGCCACACTTCGGTGGTGGCGTCCGGCTCCGCCAGCGGCAAATAGCGCACGCCGTCCACCCTCACCCGGGCGAAAGACGCCGGCAGAATCGAGACGCCCAATCCGGCGGAGACCAGCCCGATGATGGTCATCGCTTCCCCCACTTCCTGGGTGATATACGGGGTAATGCCGGCTTTGCCGAGCAGCAGCAGAATTTCGTCGTACAGCGCGGTGCCCACTTCGCGCGAGAAGAACACGAACGGTTCCCGCGCCAAGTGTTGAAACCGCAGCGCGCCGCCGGGCGTTTCCGCCAGCGGATGCCCTTCCGGCACCACCGCCACCAGCGGCTCACGCAGCAGCAGCTGATAGTGCAGCGCCTCCGGCAGCCGCGTATTGCGCATCACCCCCAGATCCAGCTCACCGTTCAGCAGCGGTTCGATCTGCTGTTTGGTGTTGATTTCGCGCATCTTGATGTGCACCTGCGGGGACTGCTGGCGAAAGGCGCGCAGGCTGCGCGCCACCACGCCGATAAAGGGCGCGGAAGAAGTAAAGCCGATGGTCATTTCCCCCAGTTCGCCGCGATCCAGGCGCGCCGCCTTTTCCGCCGCGCGCCCGACCTGATCGAGCACCTGATAGGCTTCTTTGAGGAACATCTCCCCGGCCTGCGTCAAGCTGACGTTGCGGTTGTTGCGCGCCAGCAAGCGCGCGCCGACCATCTCTTCCAGCGCCTGAATTTGCTGGCTGAGCGGAGGCTGGGAGATGCGCAACCGCTCGGCGGCGCGGCCAAAATGCAACTCTTCCGCCACGGCGATAAAGTAACGCAGGTGTCTCAGTTCGATATTCATATTTAAAACGTCTTAATTTGAATTATTAATATATTAGACAAAAAAATCGCCGCTCCCTATCATTTTGTTATCTGTAACCTGTCTGTTTATCTCCCCGAAGTTCGGTAAGGAAACGCTGTGACAACCCCTGTTCGTTCTGCGGCCGCGATGCCGTCGACGCTGGCCGCCAACGATGACGCGGCCGCTGCGCCAAAAGTAAAACGCTCCACCCTCAACAACAAACTCCCCTATATCGAACGCGGCACGCCGCAGTTTATGCGCGTGACGCTGGCGCTGTTTTCCGCCGGGCTGGCAACCTTCGCGCTGCTCTACTGCGTGCAGCCGATCCTGCCGGTGCTGTCGCAAGATTTCGGCGTCTCGCCGGCGGAAAGCAGCCTGTCGCTTTCGGTCTCCACCGGCCTGCTGGCGATCGGCCTGATGTTTACCGGGCCGTTGTCCGACGCCATCGGCCGCAAGTCGGTGATGGTGGTGGCGCTGCTGCTGGCGGCGGTTTGCACGCTGATTTGCGCCTTTATGACCAGCTGGCACGGCATTTTGCTGATGCGCGCGCTGATCGGCCTGTCGCTGAGCGGCGTGGCGGCGGTCGGCATGACCTACCTCAGCGAAGAGATCCATCCGAGCTTCGTCGCCTTCTCGATGGGGCTGTATATCAGCGGCAACTCGATCGGCGGCATGAGCGGCCGCCTGGTGACCGGGGTGTTGACCGATTTCTTTTCCTGGCGCGTATCGCTTGGCGTCATCGGCCTGTTCGCCCTCGCCGCCGCCTGCATGTTCTGGCGTATCCTGCCTGCCTCGCGGCATTTTCGCGCCAGCTCGCTGCGCCCCCGCACCCTGCTGATCAACTTCAAACTGCATTGGCACGATAAGGGGCTGCCGCTGCTGTTCGCGGAGGGTTTCCTGCTGATGGGCAGCTTCGTCACCCTGTTCAACTACATCGGTTATCGCCTACTGGCGGATCCTTATCACCTGAGCCAGGCGGTGGTCGGCCTGCTGTCGGTGGTGTACCTCACCGGTTCCTACAGCTCGCCCAAGGCCGGCGCGCTCACCTCACGCTTCGGGCGCGGCCCGGTGCTGCTGGCGTCGATCGTGATTATGCTGATCGGGATCCTGATTACCGCGCTGCCGCAGGTGCCGGCGATCTTTATCGGCATGATGCTGTTCACCGCCGGTTTCTTCGCCGCCCACTCGGTGGCCAGCAGCTGGATTGGCCGCCGCGCGCGCCGCGCCAAAGGCCAGGCGTCGTCGCTGTACCTGTTCTGCTATTACGTCGGCTCCAGCGTGGCCGGCACCCTCGGCGGCGTGTTCTGGCACAGTTTCGGCTGGAATGGCGTGGCGGCGTTCATCAGCCTGATGCTGTTGCTGGCGCTGCTGGTGGTGCATTACCTGAAACGCCTGCCGGAAGCGGCCCGTCTCTGAAAAGAAAAAGCCGCGGCGACTTGCCGCGGCCCGTCATGCCGGAGCCTGTGATTATTGACCGGTTTTCCAGCGGGTGCGCAGGTAGTTCACGGCCTTATCCGTTTGCGGCTCGGTCAGATAACGTTGCCGGAACAGGATGGTTCCCCCCATCCCCGGCAGGCTCTCGTTGAGATCCAACTGCCTTTTCAGCTCGGGGACGCCGCCGTCGACGGTCCAGGCCGGCTCGCTGGCCGATGGCGTACCCACTTTATACAGCGCCACCCCGGCATAAAGCCGAACCGGCGTGCCTTTCACCACCTCGGCCCACCAGTTGGCCAGCACGTCGTAGCGGACAATTTCACGATCAAAAGGCCAATACAGCTGCGGTGCGATGTAGTCGAGCAGCCCCAGCTTGACCCACTGGCGCGTATCGGCATAGGCCGTATCGTACGACGGCGCGCCGGCCCGCGTCGCCGAGCCGGCAGGATCGTCCGCTTGGTTTCGCCATACGCCCGCCGGGCTGACGCCAAACGCGACTGCGGGCTTCAACGCTTTGACGGTGGCGGAAACCTGTTTTATCAATTGCAGCGTATTGTCTCTTCGCCAGGCGGCTTTGTCTGCAAACCCTTGGCCGTATTCGCGATACGTCCTTTCATCATCCAGCGGCGATTGCGGCGTTTCGTAATAGAAATAATCGTCAAACTGAATGCCGTCGACATCATAGTTTTTGACAACTTCAGCCACCACGCCGGTGATCCAGTTGCGCACGTCGGGCAGACCAGGATCGAGCACGAAGCGATCGCTGGCGGTGCGGATCCAGTCGGGATGCAGCGCATAGACGCTGGCCGGCGGCGACTGCAGCGTATGATTAAGTGCATCTATCGTTTGCTGTCGGGTATTCATGGAAACCCGATAAGGGTTCAGCCAGGCGTGGACCTTGATGCCGCGCCGGTGCGCTTCTGTCAGCATAAAGGCCAGCGGATCATAACCGGGATCCTGGCCCACGGTGCCGGTCAATACCTCCGACCAGGGCAAGATGTCAGAACGCCACAGGGCCGTTCCGTCCGGTTTAACCTGAAAATACACCGTGTTAATCCCGGTTTTCACCATGTCGTCCAGCGCGTCCGTCAGCCCCTGCTTCTGCAGGCGCGCCCGCTCTTGCGGGGATTCCGCTTTCAGCGAGGCCGTCGGCGGCCAGTCCAATCCAATGACCGTGGACAGCCAGATGCCCCGCATCGGTGTGACCGGCGGTACAGGCTGCGGAGGCTTTTCCGGCTCAGGGGGTTTGGCGCATCCGCTCACGCCCAGCATGGCGGCCATCAACAGCCATCCGCCTAGTTTTGTTGCGCCTGTCGGCATAAATGTTCTCCTTCCGTGAGTGACGGTTATCCCATGTCGCGGCGTGCGGAGCAAGAAACCGCCCGCTTTATCAACGCCATCCAGCGACCGGCGCCGCCCTTTCTGACGACGCCGGTACTTGTCCCATTACCAGCTCAGCCCCGTCCCGCGAGGGAATGCGATTTTGCCCGTGTTGGTCTCCACATCGTAGTCATGCCAGGTGTTGACCGGCAGTTTGCCCTGCGGGGTGATTTTCCCCGTCAGCACCTGCGCCAGCGATATCATCGAGGGACCGCGCCATACCCCGCCGTCATAGCCGTAATAGGAATAGGTAGCGACAGCCGCCTCCACCTCTGCGGCATAGTTCACGATATCGTAAGGTGCGCGCAGTGAGAGATGAACGCGCTTTTTCCCCTGCTCGGCGGCGTATTTCAGCCAGCCCGGATAAGGACTGGTATCATTAGCCGCCCCGGTTGCGGAGGTCACGACCCCATCCTGCTCGGCAGGCGTAAAGCGGGTTGAGAGGGTTCCGAGCAAGAACACGTCGCAGCCGGCAATATGTTCCCTGACCTCGGCGTCGCTCAGTTCCGTTTCCTTCGCGGCCACGACGTTCTGATAGCCCTCCTGCGCCATCACGTTCGCGATGCCGTTGGCCTGCTCGCCCCACGGCGTCAGAATAAAGTAGCGCAGCGCCTTGTCCTTTAGCGGCAGCAGACATTGACGGTTGATAACCACGGTAATGGAACGATCGGCGATGCGCTTTTCCAGCCTGTGCGCTGACGACGCAACGTCGTTGGAACAAGGTTTATCGCTATGGCCCATCAGGTGATGGCGCAATTTGAGGCGCAAAATGCGCTCGACCGAGGCATCGATATCAGCCTCGCTGAGATGCCCTGTTTTCACCCGCTCCGCAATGTAGCGGATAAGCTCGGGCAGCAGGCTCGCCTGCGCCGGCGAGGCGATGCTGACAGGCATCAGGGCGATATCCACCCCGGCGATAAAGACGTTTTCAGCCGCCGCTTGCTGGCTGAAATGCTCGGCAATCGCGCCCATATCCAGCGCGTCTGAAATCGTTACGCCGGCATAACCCAGCTCATTGCGCAGGATCTGGGTCTGGATTTCGCGCGACATAGTGGCCGGCACCGTGATTTTATCACCGTTGCGGGTGTCGATCTGGCTGTTATCCAGTGCGGGGTACTGAATATGCGCAGTCATCACCATGTCCGGCGCCACGCAGCGGTCAATGGCCTGCTTGTAAGGCGCGATATCGATGGCAAAGGCCTCTTCCCGCGTACGATCGACGCGCGGCAAACCGGTATGCGAATCGGTGGAGGTGCTGCCATGGCCGGGGAAGTGTTTGTACGCGGTGATCAGCCCTTGCTGCTTCATCCCCGCCACCATTTTCTCGGCCAGGCGGGCAACGGTGTTCTTATCATCGCTGAAGGCGCGAACGTTAATCACCGGGTTGAACGGGTTGGTGTTGACATCCACGACCGGGGCAAAGTTGGTATTGATATGCAACGCGCGCATATCCTGAGCCATCAGTTTGCCCTGTTCAACGGCGAGCTGTTTATCCGCGCCGCCCTCAATCGCCGCCGCCAGCGCCATATTGCCGGGGAATGAGGCGTAGTCGCCGCGCGGCAGCCGGAAAACGTTACCGCCTTCGTTATCCGTGCCAATAAACAAACGAACGCCGGCGTGCGTTTTCATCACGGCATACCAGGCCGTCAGCGTTTTGATCTGCTGCTTGTCTTTCAGATTATTGGCAAACAGGATCACCCCACCTATGTGGTTATCGGTGATCAGCTTGCCAATGGCTGCATCGGGAACGGTCATATCCTGATTGCTGCTACCGTTCTGATCCCAGTAGCGAAAATCCAGCATGATTTTTTGCCCGATCTTCTCTTCCAGCGTCATGTTTTTGACTTTCTGTTTAATATCCACCGTAAACCTCCGTTTAAAGCACCCGTTAATGACAGAAGAAAAGATAACCCGAGGGGCTCATAGCGTCCTGCCATTCTGTTTGTTCCAGCGATTGGACAACGGCAAACAAGAAATGGGCTAAACAAAAAATAAACGAGCGAGAGAATTCCCCCTGCTGCCCGCCCTATTTCCCCTGGCAAGCTGGGCGGGCAGTTTAGCCGAGTATTGCCCCATTGCCGATGTTGCCCCCAGTCGGCCGCTCTTCTATAGTATGTTGTAACTAATATGGGAGTGAGCGATGAGCAGATACGATGTGATTGGCCGAATGAACGCCTGCTTTAACGAGCTGGAGCAGGCGCTCGGCGCGTTGCAGCAGCAGATCGCCCCGCTGCGGTTGCTGGCGGCGCGGGTGTTCAGCCTGCCGGAGGTTGAAAAAGGCCAGGAACATCAGGCGATTTCGCATATCGCGGTCGAGCAGCATGTGGGGCAAGCGGCGCGCGATCTGGCACTGGAACACTATCAACGGTTGTTCATCCACCATAACCGGGAGAATGTCAGCAGCAAGGCCGCCGTGCGCCTGCCCGGCGTCATCTGTCTGGCGGTGGAGCAACCGGAATATCAGACGTTGCAGACGCAGTTGGCGCTGATCAACCGCCTGAAGAGCGAACTGGAGCAGATTATCACCGTCGATTCCGGTCTGGCGCCGGAGCAGCGTTTCGAGTTCGTGCACACCCATCTGCACGGGCTGATTACCCTCAGCGCCTACCGCACCCTCACCGCCCTGACCAATCCCGACTCCGTGCGCTTCGGCTGGGCCAACAAGCACATCATCAAAAACGTCAAGCGGGACGACATTCTGGCGCAGCTGGAGAAAAGCCTGAAAGCCGGCCGCGCGGTGCCGCCGCACAGCCGTGAACAGTGGGCCGCCCTGGTCAGCCGCGAAATAGACGACGTCAGCCGCCTGCCGCAGCATGCGACGCTGAAAATCAAGCGGCCGGTAAAAGTGCAGCCGATCGCCCGGGTGTGGTATCAGCAGCAGCAAAAACAGGTGCAACACCCCTGCCCGCTGCCGCTGATCGCCCTGTGTCAGGTTGAAAACGGCGCTGCGGTGCCGAAGATTGGCGAGCTGCTCAACTACGACGCCGACGCGGTGAAACACCGTTACAAACCCGACGCCAGGCCGCTGCGGCTGCTGGTGCCGCGCTTGCACCTGTATGCCGACGACGCTACTCGCTGAGGGCATACACCCGCAGGCGATGGCCGTCCGGATCCCGCGCCACGAAGGTGTAACCGAATTCCATCTCGGTCGGCGTTTGCTCGATAGGCAGCCCGAGTTCGCGCCACTGGTTATAGCGCGCCTCGACCTCTTGCGGATCCTGGCACAAGAAGCCCAGCTCACCGCCGCCGCCGGTCAACGTGGCGGCGGGTTTTACCCCCTGTTTGGCCCACATCCCCAGCTTGAAGCCGTTGTTGAGTACGAACAGGGCGAAGCCGGGAGAAAGTTCCACCGGCGCCTGTCCCAATAAACGTTGATAAAAGGCGGCGCTGTTGAGCGGGTTGTCGACGTAAAGCAGGGTCATGCTGGGAAGGGTCATCGGTCTGTCCTCTGGATGATGGGAACCGGTCGGTTCCCGATAGGCACAGACTAAGGCGCGCGACTGACAGTTTATGGCAGCAGCGTGCCGCTATTGCTCCGCTATGCCCTCGCTGAGGCGCCACTCTTTCAGCAGCCGCCGCCGGCCACGCGGATAACGCTGTTCCAACGGCGTGGCGGCCTGGATGCGATCGAGGCGAAAATGGCGAAAGGCCTGACGCAGCTCGCACCAGGCGACCAACATCTGAAACTGATCGAAAAAGCCCAGCGCAAAGGGCCAAAGCAGGCGTTCGCTGCGCTGTCCCGCCAGATCGAGGTAGTCGATATGCAGTTTGCGCTCGCGGCGGATGGTGTCACGGATCAGCACCCGCATCTCATCCGCCACCGGCGGCGCCTGAACCGGCGCGATAAGCAGCGTATTGGCCTCCAGCTCCTCCCGCAGCGCCGGCGGCAGCACCGCGGCGATCTTGGCCAGCGCCTGGCCCGCCGCGCTCGCCAATTGGCTGTCGCCGCGGCGGCTGACCCAGCGCATCCCCAGCACCAGCGCTTCAGTCTCCGCCGGCGAGAACATCAACGGCGGCAGCATAAAACCGGGGCGCAGCACATAGCCGACGCCCGCCTCACCGGCGATCTCCGCCCCCTGCTGCTGCAGCGTGGCGATATCGCGGTACAGAGTGCGCATGCTGATGCCCAGCGTCTGCGCCAGCGCATGGCCCGCCACCGGATAACGGTGGCTGCGCAGCAGCTGCATCAGATCGAGTAAACGTTGTGCGCGCGACATCTTAATTTCTCCATAAAAAAGGGGCTTACCTCAGTAAGCCCCCGGTTGTCTCACAGATCAATTATTTCTGCATGCTGCCGACCATCGCTTCCGGCCGCACCCACTCGTCGAACTGCGCTTCGGTCAGGTAGCCGAGCTTCAGCGCCGCGGCTTTCAGCGTCAGCCCTTCCTTGTGCGCTTTCTTGGCGATTTCCGCCGCTTTGTCATAACCGATGTGGGTGTTGAGCGCCGTCACCAGCATCAGCGATTCATTCAGCAATTGGGTGATGCGATCGCGGTTCGGTTCGATACCCACCGCGCAGTGCTCGTTAAAGCCCTGCATGCCGTCGGCCAGCAGGCGAATCGACTGCAGGTAGTTGTGGATCACCATCGGGCGGAACACGTTCAGCTCGAAGTTGCCGGAAGCGCCGCCGATGTTCACCGCCACGTCGTTGCCCAGCACCTGCGCGCACAGCATGGTCATCGCTTCGCACTGGGTCGGGTTGACCTTGCCCGGCATGATGGAACTGCCCGGCTCGTTCTCCGGGATCGAAATCTCACCGATGCCGCAGCGCGGGCCGGACGCCAGCCAACGCACGTCGTTGGCGATCTTCATCAGCGAAGCCGCCAGCCCTTTCAGCGCGCCATGCCCTTGCACCAGCGCGTCGCAGGTCGCCAGCGCTTCGAACTTGTTCGGCGCGGTGACGAACGGCTGATGGGTCAATTCCGCCAGCGCTTTAGCGACGCGCACCGCGTACTCCGGATGGGTGTTCAGGCCGGTGCCGACCGCCGTGCCGCCCAGCGCCAGCTCGGCAATGTGCGGGATACTGTCCTCGATGTGTTTCAGATTGTGCGCCAGCATCGCCGCCCAACCGGATATCTCCTGCCCCAGGGTCAGCGGCGTGGCGTCCTGCAGATGGGTGCGGCCGATTTTGACGATGTCGCGGTAGGCTTCGGCCTTGTCGCTCAGCGTCTTGTGCAGCACTTTCAGCTCGGGGATCAGGTGCTCGCGCAGCGCAATCACCGCCGCCACGTGCATCGCGGTGGGAAACACGTCGTTGGAGCTTTGGCTTTTATTGACGTCGTCGTTCGGGTGCACCTTGCGCTCTTCACCGCGCACGCCGCCCAGCAGCTCGCTGGCGCGGTTGGCCAACACTTCGTTCATGTTCATGTTGGTCTGGGTGCCGGAGCCGGTTTGCCAGATTGACAACGGGAACTGGTCGGCATGGCGATCCGCCAGCACTTCGTCGGCGGCCTTGATGATAGCGGCGCCCCGTTCGGCCGGCAGCAGCCCCAGATCCACGTTCACCTGCGCGGCGGCGCGCTTGGTCAACGCCAGCGCGTGGATCAGCGCGGTCGGCATCTTTTCGGAGGAAATACGGAAATGCGCCAACGAACGCTGGGTTTGCGCGCCCCACAGCTTGTCGGTCGGTACTTCGATGGGGCCCATAGAGTCTTTTTCGATACGAACGCCTGCCATCATGATCTCCTTAGCATAATTCCTAAAATTGTAGGGTTAGGCCGACGCGCTACCCCCCGTCGGCATGCACTCCCAGTATAGTGACATAATAACTATTCGCATTAAGAGAGTTATCTCACAGCACGTTTCATCTCTTTTACCCATTAACGACGCGGTTATTTTCCGCCGGTTAACCCGCGGTGAAATAAACGGCCGGGAATGAGCCTGGAGAATAAAAATGTGGATAACCATTAATGCGGATGACGCGAATTAAAATTATTGATGCGTTGCGCCTGTAAATGATTGAGCTCATCGAACCGTTGCTGCTGCAGATGATTGATCTCGTCGTAGGCGTCCTGCCGTTCATTATGCCGATACACCCCGGTCGCCGCCGCACCGGCGGTGAGTGCCAGCGGATGCGCCACAGCCGCGACCGGCGCGGGTGTAACGACGATCGGTGCCGGCGCGATCACCACGGTGCGTGGCGCCGCGTAGGGATAGGCGACAATCACCGCCGCCTGGGTTGCGCCGGTGCAAAGCCCCAATAGCAACAACAGTTTTTTCATGCAACAGACCTCTTGTTTCGTTAAATCGACGTGTTGGCCGTTACGGTAAACGGGTCTGACGCGCAGGTTTAAGCTCAGCGTGTGATAGCCCGGCGCAGCGCGAAAATAATAATTAAGGGAATGGCTCAGACGGTAAAAAATAAATTCAGCCGACATAGTTTGACATGCTGAAAAAATAAATAATGACGCAGAATGACCAAGCTATCGGCAATAATTCCGCGGGGCCAAAGAATAATCGATCGGCGGGTTTTCCGGGCCGCCTTGAGGCCTGCGCGCCAATTGAGACGCCGATCGTTATCACGCTATACTTTGGCCCCGTTGCCGGGCGCGACGTTATCCGGCGTTTTTTTGATCGCGCCCATGATTTTTCCTGCCGACGCGGGCGTAGGATAGGTGTCGGCACAGATTTAGTTAACCGTATAAAATCAGTAGGTTATTGTCATCCAGTACGACAATGACGTTAAGGACGTTTATCGACATGCAAAAAATGACCAACGCGGTACAGCATTACGCCTGGGGCAGCCACGATGCGCTGACCCGTCTTTACGGCATCGCCAACCCGGATAATCAGCCGATGGCCGAACTGTGGATGGGCGCCCATCCCAAGAGCCCTTCCCGCGTGCCGGGCGCCGACGGTGAACTGCGTTCGCTGCGCGATCTGATCGACGAAGACCAGCCAAAACAGCTGGGCGCCAACGTCGCCAGCCGTTTTGGCGAGTTGCCGTTCCTGTTTAAAGTGCTGTGCGCCGATCAGCCGCTGTCGATCCAGGTCCACCCGAGCAAAGCGGCGGCCGAGGTCGGCTTCGCGAAAGAGAACGCCGCAGGCATCCCGCTGAGCGCCGCCGAACGCAACTACAAAGATCCTAATCACAAGCCCGAGCTGGTGTTCGCCCTGACGCCGTTCCTGGCGATGAACGGTTTTCGTGAATTGGCCGATATCGTTTCCCTGCTGCAGCCGATCGCCGGCGCGCACCACGACATCGCCGCCTTCCTGCAGCAGCCGGACACCGCCCATCTCGCGACCCTGTTCGCCAGCCTGTTGACGATGAGCGGCGAACAAAAATCGCTGGCGCTCGGCGTGCTGAAAGCCGCGCTCAACAACCAGCAGGGGGAACCCTGGGATACCGTGCGCTTCATCGCCGGCTTCTATCCGGACGACAGCGGTCTGTTCTCACCGCTGCTGTTGAACGTGGTGCAGCTCGCGCCGGGCGAGGCGATGTTCCTGTATGCCGAAACGCCTCACGCCTACCTGAAAGGCGTGGCGCTGGAGGTGATGGCCAACTCGGATAACGTGCTGCGCGCGGGCCTGACGCCGAAATTCATCGACGTGCCCGAGCTGCTGGCCAACCTGCAGTTCCGCCCGCAACCGGCTTCCGGCCTGCTGACCCAACCGGAGCAACGCGGCAACGAGCTGTTCTTCCCGATCCCGGTGGAAGATTTCGCCTTCTCACTGCACGATTTGACCGCCGCGCCGCAGGCGCTGGCACAGCGAAGCGCCGCCATCGTGTTCTGCGTCGCCGGCGAAGCGACGCTGGAGAAATCCGGGCAACGCCTGACGCTCAAACCGGGCGAATCCTGCTTTATCGGGGCGTTCGAATCCCCGGTCAACGTCAGCGGCAGCGGCCGCATCGCCCGGGTTTATAACCAACTGGCCTAACCGTTGATAAATTTCAGCAAATTGCTTGCTGAAAGCGAGAGCTGCCCCCACAATTAAGCGCCTGCGGGCGTTTTTTGGCGGCCCCTATTTGCCCCTCCCACGCAACGGAGGGTGATAAGAAAAAAGGATGAAACAGAGCTATGAAAAAATCGTTAGTCGCTGTCAGCGTCATTGTCGTTCTTGGCGCAGCATGGACCGGGGCATCCTGGTACACCGGGAAACAGATCGAGCAGCACATGGGCGAAGTCGTCGACAACGCCAATGGCCAATTGAAAGCCTACCTGCCGAAAGCCGGCGTCAAGCTGAGCTATGAAAATTACCAGCGCGGCCTGTTCAGCAGCAAAGTGCGTTATGTGCTGCGTTCCGACGGCACGGATACCAGCGAAAACGCGGCGCTGAAAGCCGGTGAAGAAGTGGCGTTCCTGGAAACCATCGATCACGGTCCGTTCCCGTTCGCGCAGCTGAAAAAATTCAACCTGCTGCCGAGCATGGCGTCGGTGCATACCGAGCTGGAAAACACCCCGGCGGTGAAAGGCCTGTTTGAAACCACCAAAGGCAAATCGCTGTTTACCGCCGATTCGCGCATCTCGTACAGCGGCGATACCGCGTCCACCATCGACTTTATCCCACTGGACTACCAGAAGGATAAATCTTCGCTGAAATTCAGCGGCGCCACCATTGACGCCGACGTGTCCCGCGATCTGAAAAAATTCGCGCTGGACGCCAATAGCGACACTATCGTGTTCGCCAGCCCGAATGAATTCGGCCAAAACGAGCAGATCACCTTCCAGGGCTTCAACCTGAAAGGCAACAGTAACGAAAGCAAGTTCGGCGTGAAGCTCGGCGATCAGACGATGACCCTGAAACAGTTCAAACTGACGATCGACGGTAAAGACACCGTGGCGTTGGACGGTTTCAATCTGGTGAGCAAGTTCGGCGAGCAAGGCAGCAGCAACATCGGCGGCCAGATCGACTACACCATGGACGCGCTCAAGGTGCAGGGCAACGACTTCGGCGCCGGTAAACTGACGCTGAAAATCGACAACGTCGACGGCAAGGCGCTGAAAGACTTCTCCGACAGCTACAACCGCCAAACCATGGCGCTGCTGCAGCAGGGCGAGAACCTGGATCCGGACGTCTACGAACAGCAGACCTCCGAGATGCTGCAAAAGAACCTGCCGATGCTGCTGAAAGGCAATCCAAGCCTCAGCATCGCCCCGCTGAGCTGGAAAAACAGCAAGGGTGAGAGCATCTTCACGCTGGATCTGGCGATGACCGATCCGAGCAAGGCCGCCTCCCCGGCACAATCGCCGGATCAGCTGATCGCTCAGGCGGTTAAAAAGCTGGATCTCAGCCTGACCATTCCGGAAGCGATGGCCACCGAAGTGACCGCGAAGACCGCCTTGTTGCAGGGCTATAATGCGGAAGACGCGCAGAAACTGGCGCAGCAGCAAGTGCAGGGCCTGGCGGCCATGGGCCAGATGTTCAAACTGACCACCCAGAAAGACGGCGTGATCGCGAGCCAGTTCCATTACGCTGACAATCAGGTTGACCTGAACGGCAACAAAATGTCGCTGCAGGAGTTCATCGGCCAGTTCGCCATGCTGGGCGCCCCGGCGGAAGACGCTGAACCGGCGCAGGAAGCGGAACCCGCTCCGGCACCGGCGCAGTAATCGCCTGAAAACCTAACAAGGGCCCCCTGCGGGGCCCTTTTTATTTACGCCGCATAAACCGCATCGCGGATCTGCTGCGGATAATAACCGCACATGCCTTCAAACGCGGTGTTGGTCAGTATCACCACGCTCAGCTGCGCCTGTGGATCAAAGAACCAGCTGTGGCCGTAAACGCCGCCCCAGGTCAGCGTGCCGGCGTGCTGCGGCGTCTGCGCCGCTTCTGCGTCCATCAGCAGCGCGCCACCAAAGCCGAAGCCCCAGCCCGGCCCTTGCGTTTGCGCCTGCGCGCCCACGTGCGGGCTGCGCAGCAACGCCACCGTCTCCGGCTGCAACATGCCCTGCCCGCCGCTGCGCAACGCTTCCACCAGCTTCAGCACATCGTCGGCATCGCCGACCATGCCCGCGCCGCCGGAAGGATAAGCCTCCACGTTAAGCGCGCGCGCCGGCGAGAACGTCACTTCTCCCCCCGCCATGCCTTCCGGCAAGGCGATCCGCAGACCTTCATGCATGCGCAGCGGCCCTTGCGGCGTGTTGTAATACGGCGTCGCCAGGTTCACGGCGTCCGTCGCATGGAATGCGGTGTTGCCAAGCCCCAGCGGCTGCGCCACCCATTCGACAAACAGCTGCGGCAGCGACATGCCCGTCACCCGCTCCAGCACCGCGCCAAGCACGTCGATCGCCAGTGAATAATTGAAGCGCTCTCCCGGTTCCGACAGCAACGGCGCCTGCGCCAACAGCCGCAGGTTTTGCTCCAGCGTCAGCGTCGACAGCTCCACGCCGTCCTGGATCCCCAACTGATGGTAAACGCCCGCCGGCGGTTGGTTCAGCCGATAGTCCAGACCGGCGGTATGGCTCAGCAAATGGCGGATCTTGATCGTCGGGCGGCGGCCATCCGCCAGCGCCGGGGTAAACCACGGCAGCCAATCGCTGACCGCATCGTCCAGGCTCAGTTTGCCCCGCTCAATCAGGCGCAGCGCCGCCAGCGTGGTATAGGGTTTGGAGACCGACGACAGCCGAAACTGCGTTTCCCGCCGCATCGGCCGGCGCGCTTCGCGGTCGGCATAGCCGGCCGCCCCGGCGTAACAAATCTCGCCCCGCCGCGCCACCAGCACCACGCTGCCCACGATGCGCCCTTCGGCCATCGCCTGTTGATCGATCGCCGCGATCCGTTCTGTTAACGCCTGTTGTGTTGCCGACATGATTTTCATCTCGCTGAGGGAAAGTAAAACCAGTCTAAAACGTTCGTCATAAATTAAAATAAGTCATAATTTAATGAATCATTAAGCACAGGTTATTAATAGATGAGTTCACTCCTGCAACTGCTGCCCTATTTCGAAGCCGTGGCACGGCTGGGCAACTTTACCCGCGCGGCCAGCCAACTGGGCGTCACGCCGCCGGCGGTGTCGCAAAACATTCAGGCGCTGGAGAATCAGCTCGGAGTGAGGTTATTCCACCGCACCAGCCGCTCGGTGCGCCTCAGCGACGAGGGCCGATTGTTCTATCAGAAGGTGTCGCCAGCCATGAGCCAGATCGACGTGGCGGCGGACGACGTGCGCGCCCTGGGCGCGCAGCCGGCGGGCCTGCTGCGCATTACGCTGCCGCAGCTGGCCGCTTCGCTGCTGGTGATGCCGCACCTGGCGGAATTTCAGCGACGCTATCCCGAAGTGCAGCTTGAGCTGTTTACCGAAGACCGCTTTTCCGATCTGGTGCTGGGCAGTTTCGATGCCGGCATTCGCATGCACGCCATGTTGCAAAAGGACATGATCGCCGTGCCAATCGACAACGGCCAGCGCCGGGTGCTGGTCGCCTCGCCCGACTATCTGGCGCGTTGCGGCGCGCCGGCCACGCCGGACGATCTGCTCGCGCACCATTGCCTGCGCTACCGTTTTCCCGGCAGCGGCAAATTGGAACCCTGGTATTTCAGTCGGCACGGCGATGAGCGGGCGCTGGACGTCAGCGGCAGTTTGATCTTTAACGAAGATCGGCTGATCAAGGATGCGGCGTTGGCGGGGCTGGGTATCGCACAGCGTTTTCAGGGTACGGTGTTGCAGGAGCTGGCGCAGGGCGATCTGGTGGAAGTGCTGCCGGAGTATGCCAGCGAGGCATCCGGATTTTTCATCTACTTTCCCGCCGGCAGGCATCTGCCGCTCAAGCTGCGCGCCTTTATCGATTTCATGCGCGAGCGGCGAGATCGACAGCACCGGTAACAGGGGCGCCCCGACGGCGCCCCCCACGATCAGCGCTTATCCAGCGCTTGCACGATGCGGTAAGCCGCCTCGACCCGATCGTCGTTCGGGAACCATTTGTTGGCCAGCATCACCACGGCGATATTCTTCGCCGGGATAAACACCGCGTAGGTGGAGAAACCGCCGGTAGAGCCGGTTTTGTTATACCAGCCGGCGCGCAATTCCGGCTGCGGCGGCGTGATGGCGGTAGCCGGCGTGCCGTTCATGATCATCCCGGCGTTGTTGCCCTCGATCAAACGAGACAGTTTCACCGGGTATGGGTAGTTCTCCCACATCAGATCCTGCGTGAACGCGCCCGCCTTGTAATAACCGACGTGCGTCGCGGTCAGCGCCTCGCGCCACGGCTGCGCGACCTTCACCTGCTGCAGGTTGGCGTCCAGATAGCGAATCAGATCGCGAGCGTTGGACTTGATGCCGTAAGACTCGGCGTCCAGCGGGCCGGGATTGACCCGCACCGGCTTATCGTCCTTGTTGTAGCCCTGCGCATAGTTGGCCATCTGCGCCGCCGGCACCTGAACGTAGGTGTGGCTCATGCCCAACGCCGGCAGCATCCCCTGTTCCATCGCCTGGGTAAACGGCTGGTCGAGGCTCTTGGCGGCGATCATGCCCAGCATGCCGATGCCGAGGTTGGAATAGACGCGGTAGCTGCCCGCCGGATGTTTCGGCTGCCAGGCCCGGTAGTAGGCCATCAGTTGGGCGTTGTCGGTCACGTCGTCCGGCACGAACAGCGGCAGGCCGGAGGTATGCGTCGCCAGATTCAGCAGGCTGACGCCGTCGAAGGCGCTGCCGCGCAGCTCGGGCAGGTAGCGGCTGGCCGGATCGTTGAACGACAGCTTGCCCTGCTGCTGCGCATAGACCGCCAGCGTCGCGGTGAAGGTTTTGCTCAGCGAGCCCACTTCGAACAGCGTCTGCTCGGTGATCGGTTTGCCGGTCTGCTTCGAAGCGACGCCATACGGGTAAATCTGCTGTTTGCCGTCGACCGACACGGCGATCGCCATGCCCGGCACGCCATATTTTTTCATCAGCGGCTGAATAACGGCGTCGATATCCTGCTGCTGCGCGGCGTGCGCGGTCGGCAAGATCAGTGCGGCGATCAGCGCGGACGCCAGGCGGTTCATTTTCGTCATGATAGAGGCTCTTCGGTTGCAGGGCATCGGCCGCGGCCAAAAGTTTTTATTGGCGTTATGCACGGCGCTTTCCCTGGTTGATGATGTCATTCCTTTACGGCTGCCGCGACGCTCTTAGCAGCCGCGCCAAATATCGGATTTTGCCGTCGGGTTGACAAGCGATAATAATTTCAGCCAGCATAAAGAAAAACTTATGGCTATCGACAATGCGCAACCGACTTCCCCTCAACGCCCTGCGGGCGTTCGAATCCTCCGCCCGCCACCTGAACTTCACCCGCGCCGGCCTGGAGCTGCGCGTCACCCAGGCCGCCATCAGCCAGCAGGTGCGCATGCTGGAAGAACAGCTGGGCATTCAGCTGTTCCGCCGCCTGCCGCGCGGGTTGGATCTGACCGAAGAGGGCCAGGCGCTGCTGCCGGTGTTGAGCGACGCTTTCGACCGCATCGAGGCGGTGCTGCAGCAGTTCGAAGGCGGGCATTTCCACGAGGTGCTGACGGTGGCGGTGGTCGGCACCTTCGCCGTCGGCTGGCTGATGCCGCGGCTGGCGGCGTTCCGCGCGGCGCATCCGTTCATCGATCTGCGGGTGCTGACCCACAACAACCTGGTCAATCTGTCGGCCGACGGCATGGATTTCGCCATCCGCTTCGGCGAAGGCCTCTGGCCCGCCACCTGCAATATCAAGCTGTTCGACGCGCCGCTGACGGTGCTCTGCCCGCCGGCGGTCGCCGCGCGCTTGCGCACGCCGCAGGATCTGCAGCACGAGCAGCTGATGCGCACTTACCGCAAGGATGAATGGGAGCGCTGGTTCACGGCTGCGCAGGTGACGCCGTGGCGGATCAACGGACCGGTGTTCGACTCATCCCGGCTGATGGTGGAAGGCGCGATCCAGTGCGACGGCGTAGCGCTGGCGCCGGTCAGCATGTTCCGCCGCGAACTGGCCGCCGGCGCGCTGCAGCGGCCATTCGCTGCCGAGGCCGCGCTCGGCGCCTATTGGCTGACTCATTTGAAATCGCGGGATCTGACGCCGGCGATGAAAACCTTTATCGGCTGGATCCGCCGGGAGGCGGAAGAGGAACAGCGGCGGGACTAGGCGGAGCCGCGCCGGATCAGCGTCGGCGGCAAAATGACGTTCTGCGCCGGCAGATCGGCGTCACCGATGCGCTGCAGCAGGCGCGCGGCGGCGCTGCGCCCTACTTCCCGCGCCGAGCTGGAGACGAAGGTCAGCGGCGGCTCGGTCAGTTCGGCCTCCGGCACGTCGCCGAAACCGATCAGCGCCACCTGCCGGCCATAGTAGGCGTCGACCCCGTCCGAGCCGATACTGCGGCCGCTGCGCGTCAGGCCAAAATAGGCGCCGAGCGCGACCGACGCCTTGTGGCAGACGATGGCGGTAATGTTCGGGTAGTGGCGCAGCAGTTGCTCTGCCGCTTCCGCCGCCTCACGCTGCCGGCAATCGCACTCGACGATCCATTCGCTGCGAAACGGCAGGCCGTACTGCACCAGCGTGGCGCAAAAACCGCCCAACCGCTCGGCGCGCGTCAATGAGTCGCTCTGGCCGCCAAGGTAGGCGATTTGGCTGTGACCGCGTTTGATCAAAAATTCGGTGGCCAACTTGGCGGCCTGCATATTGTCCGGCCGCACCACGTCCACCCCATCGAGACCGCTGGAGCGCGCCACGCAGACCAGCGGCACGCCCTGCTCGGCCGCCTTTTCCTTCAGCCCAGCCGCCGCGCGGATGCCGCCCGCCAGCACGATGCCGTCGACGCCCTGCGCCAGCAGCGCGTCAAACGCCCGCTGCAAGCCCTGGCCGTCGCGCCCGCTCTGCGTCAAAAACAACAGCTTGTCGTGCGCCTCCAGCGCTTCGCTCAGCCCGGCGGTCATTTCGGCATAGAAGGGTTCGCAAATGTCGCGCAGAATAAGGCCAATCACTCCGGACTCCCCGCCGCGCAGCGTCGCCGCCTGGCGATTGCGCACATAACCCAGCTGCTCTATCGCCTGATTGACCTTCTCGGCGGTGGTCGGCGAAATGCGCCCTTTGCCGCTCAACACCAGGGAAACCGTGGTGACCGACACGCCCGCCTGCTGCGCCACATCGGTGATGGTGATTTTTTTGATGCTCATAGTCTCTGCGAACCCGTTCCTGGGCAACCCGCGCCGTAATGATCAAGGGTATACCGAATCCGTTAGCTCAGTAAAACGTTTTACTGCCTGCCGCATTGTCGCCAAAAACCGGGCGGCAGATTTGTGATTGGCGGCGCATTTTTGCTAGGTAAAACGTTTTATCTTCTTTTTACCTAATCAGAAGTCCCCTTTTTGCTCGTCTTTTCGCCAGGAGAAGTCGGTTATGTCAGCAGCCAACAAACCCAAAATCACCCTCTGGGAGTTCTTCCAGAGCCTGGGCAAAACGTTCATGTTGCCCGTCGCCTTGCTCTCTTTCTGCGGCATCATGCTGGGGATCGGCAGCTCGCTGAGCAGCCGCGACGTGATCACCCTGATGCCGTTTATCGGCCACCCGATCTTCCAGCTGATCTTTACCTGGATGAGCAAGGTAGGCTCCTTCGCCTTCAGCTTCCTGCCGGTGATGTTCGCCATCGCCATTCCGCTGGGCATGGCGCGCGAAAACAAAGGCGTCGCCGCCTTCTCCGGTTTCGTCGGCTTCGCCGTGCTGAATCTGGGCACCAACTTCTACCTGACCGCCGCCGGCGTGCTGCCCACCAGCGATCCGTTGGTGCTGAAAGCCAACAATATCCAGAACATCCTCGGCATTCAGTCGATCGATACCGGCATCCTCGGCGCGGTGATCGTCGGCATCATCGTCTATCGCCTGCATGAACGTTTCCACACCATCCGCCTGCCGGACGCGCTGGCGTTCTTCGGCGGCACGCGCTTCGTGCCGATCGTGACCACCGTGGTGCTGGGCCTGTGCGGCCTGGTGATCCCGCTGATCTGGCCGTGGTTCGCCGCCGGCATCACCGGGCTGGGTTGGGTGATCAACAGCGCCGGCGCCTTTGGCCCGATGCTGTTCGGCACCGGCGAACGCTTGCTGCTGCCGTTCGGCCTGCAGCACATTCTGGTGGCGCTGATCCGCTTTACCGAGGCAGGCGGCACGATGGAGGTGTGCGGCCACAGCGTCAGCGGCGCCCTGACCATCTTCCAGGCGCAGCTCTCCTGTCCGACCACCACCGGCTTCGCCGAGAGCGCCACCCGCTTCCTGTCGCAGGGTAAAATGCCGGCGTTCCTCGGGGGGCTGCCGGGCGCGGCGCTGGCGATGTACCACTGCGCCAAACCGGAGAACCGCCATAAAATCAAAGGGCTGTTGATTTCCGGCGTGGTGGCCTGCGTGGTTGGCGGCACCACCGAGCCGATCGAGTTCCTGTTCCTGTTCGTCGCGCCGTTCCTGTATCTGATCCACGCGCTGCTCACCGGGTTGGGCTTTACCGTGATGGCGCTGCTGGGCGTGACCATCGGCAACACCGACGGCAATATCATCGACTTCGTGGTGTTCGGCATTCTGCACGGCACCGCCACCAAGTGGTATCTGGTGCCGGTGGTGGCCGCCGTTTGGTTCGTCGGCTATTACGCCATTTTCCGCTTCGCCATCCAGCGCTTTAACATCAAAACGCCGGGCCGTGAGAGCGACAGCGCCGTCAGCCAAAGCGCGCCGAGCGGCGCGGTGGGCAAATCCGGCTACAACGTGCCGGCGATTCTGGCGGCCCTCGGCGGCCCGGGCAACATTATCACGCTGGACAACTGCATCACCCGCCTGCGCCTGTCGGTCAACGACATGAGCCGGGTGGACGACGCGGCGCTGAAAGCCAATCGCGCCATCGGCGTAGTGCATCTCAACGACCACAATCTGCAGGTGGTGATCGGCCCGCAGGTGCAATCGGTGAAAGATGAATTAGACTCACTGATAGCCACGGCGCAACCTGCCGCGGCGCTGCAGGGAGCCACCCATGTTTGATTTCTCCACCCCGATCGACCGCCACGGCACCTGGTGCACCCAGTGGGACTATATCGCCGATCGTTTCGGCAGCGACGACCTGCTGCCGTTCACCATCTCCGATATGGATTTCGCCACCGCGCCGTGCATTCTCGAGGCGCTGCAACAGCGCCTGCAGCACGGCGTGCTGGGCTACAGCCGCTGGCAGCACGAAGATTTTCTCGGCGCGCTGCGCCACTGGTATCAGCAACGTTTCAACGTCGCCATCGACACCGCAACGGCGGTGTACGGCCCTTCCGTTATCTACATGGCGGCGCAGCTGATCCGCCAATGGTCCGTACCGGGCGACTATGTGGTGACCCATACCCCGGCTTACGACGCCTTCTACAAGGTGATCCTCGCCAACCAACGCCAGCTGTTGGCCTGCCCGCTGCACAAGGCCGGCGACGACTGGCGCTGCGACATGGCGCACCTTGAGGCGTTGCTGGCGCGGCCGCAAACCAAGATCCTGCTGCTGTGCAGCCCGCACAACCCCACCGGCAAGGTGTGGCGCCGCGACGAGCTGCAGCAAATGGCCGAACTGTGCGAGCGCCACGACGTGCGCGTCATCAGCGACGAAATCCACATGGATATGGTATGGGGTGAACACCGCCATACACCGTGGAGCCAGGTGGCGACCGGCGCCTGGGCCTTGCTGACCTCCGGCTCCAAGAGTTTTAACATTCCGGCACTGACCGGCGCCTACGGCTTTATCAGCGACGACGCCAGCCGCGAAACCTATTTCCAGCAGCTCAAAGCCCGCGACGGCCTCTCCTCGCCGGCGGTGCTGGCGGTGGCGGCGCACGTGGCCGCCTATCGCCACGGCGCACCCTGGCTGGACGCCCTGCGCGACTATCTGCAGGATAATCTGACCTACGTCGCCGAGCGGCTGGAGCAGGCGTTTCCCGCGCTGGGCTGGCACCCGCCGCAGGCCACCTACCTGGCCTGGATCGATCTGCGGCCGCTGGCCGTGGACGATCGGGCGCTGCAGCAGGTGCTGATCGAGCGTGAAAAGGTGGCGATCATGCCGGGCTTTACCTACGGCGAAGAAGGCCGCGGGTTCCTGCGCCTCAACGTCGGCTGCCCGCGCAGCAAGCTGGAAGCCGGCATGGACAAGCTGATCGCCGGATTGAGGTTTGTGCTGGACGAGCAATAGCGCGAGGGGGCGAGCCTCTGCCCGCCCCTCCGTTACGTCTGAACAAACGGGATTTCCTCCAGATGACGATAGACCGCCAATCCCCATTCGCTAGCCAACCGCACGTCGTTATCGGCCCCCGCAGACACCCCTTCGATGCGATACACCGCCTGACACTGCGCAATCAGTCGGTGAGCCACCGGGTAAAGAAACGCCTCGCTGACCGCATCGCCAACCTGAGTGGAACCGGCCGCGGCCGCCAAAGGCAGCGCCAGCCACTCGCCGATCACCGGCACGTGCCCCCGCTGGTAAACCGCCAGCGCCGCCTGTTCCAGGCGCGCCAGATTGGCGGCGATACGCTGCGGATCGCCATCGGTGCCGCTGCGATAGGGGCCGGCGATCAAGATTTGTTGTGCTTTCATCGTTGTTCCTCCAACGTCCGATTCAAGGCGACAAACTGCAACAGCATGATGGTTTTGGCGTCAACGATCGTACCCTGACGAACCGCCTGCAGGGCCTGCGCCAGCGGCAGCTCGATCACCTCCAAATCTTCCCCCTCCGCCGCCAGCCCGCCGCCCTCGTTGAGGCGATCGCTCGCCTGATATTCACCGACGAAAAAGTGCAGCTTTTCGGTGACCGAGCCAGGGCTCATGTACGCCTCAAACACTTTCTCCACGTTCTGCACGAAATAGCCGGTTTCCTCTTCAACTTCGGCGCGGATGCGCGCCTCCGGCGACGCGTCGTCCAACAGCCCGGCGGCGGCCTCAATCAGCATGCCGTCATGACCATTGACGAACACCGGAAAGCGGAACTGGCGCGTCAGGATCACCGTTTGCGCCTGCCGGTTGAACAGCAAAATCACCGCGCCGTCACCGCGATCGTAAGTCTCACGGCTTTGCCGTTGCCAGACGCCGTCGCGCCGCAGAAAATCAAAGGTGGTTTTTTTCAGCAGGTACCAGTCATCGGACAACACCCGGGTTTCGACAATGCGAACCCTGTCTTTGGTGGCTATCATCGGTTTACTCCGCCAGAGGAAGGAAATTGATACTATCGTGCAGTTTCGTGTATGATCAAGATATTTCGTGCATAGGAAATTTGAGAGGAAATGGCCATGTTGACCAGCCAACGCAAGAAGATCATTTTGGAAAAACTGGCCCAGGATGGTCAGGTCTTGGCCAAACAGCTCAGCGAGATGTTCGGGCTGTCGGAAGATACGGTCCGGCGCGATCTGCGCGAACTGGACGCCGAGGGGTTGCTGCAGCGGGTGCACGGCGGCGCCCTGCCGGTTTCTTCCGCCATCGCCAGCTTCGCCGAACGCAATCACTTGGAATCCGGCGCCAAACGCGCGATCGCCAAAGCGGCGGCGGCGCTGATCGCCCCCGGCCAGGTGGTGATCATCGACGGCGGCACCACCTCCGCAGAGCTGGTCAGGCAACTGCCGGCCAACCTCAACGCCACCATCGTCACCCACAGCCCCAGCGTCGCCGTGGGGTTGGTCGATCACCCCACCGTCGAGGTGATCCTGATCGGCGGCCGACTGTATAAGCATTCGATCGTCAGCGTCGGCGCCGCCGCCGTAGAAGCGATGTCGCATATCCGCGCCGATATTTATTTCATGGGCGTGACCGGCGTGCACCCCACCGCGGGGCTGAGCACCGGCGATCTGGAGGAGGCCTACATCAAACGCGCGCTGGCGGCCCGCGCGGCGGAAACCGTGGTGCTGGCCTCCGCCGCCAAGCTTAACGCCGCCTCGCAGTATGCGATCGGCGATATTACGCTGGCGCACACCGTCATCGTTGAGCGGGCTACCGATGACGCGCTGATCGCGCCGTTGCAGCAGGCGGGCGTCAGCGTGTTGAAAGCCTGATTCGCGACGATAATGCGATATATTGCGCATTATTTGTGATTCACATCACTTTTTTATGCAACGCGATGGCAAGTTTCATCCATTTGTTTTTATACTGTTCTGCACTTTACCTACGATAATTAGCGAGTGCCCAGCATGATCGATCCCCGCCTACCGCTTACCGATATTCACCGCCATCTCGACGGCAACATCCGCGCGCAGACCATTCTCGACCTCGGCCGCCAGTTCAATCTTGCCCTGCCGGCCAACGATTTGGAGAGCCTGCGCCCGCACGTGCAGATCACCCATGCCGAACCGGATCTGGTCAGCTTCCTGCAGAAACTGGACTGGGGCGTGGCGGTGCTGGGCGATCTGGACGCCTGCCGCCGGGTGGCTTACGAAAACGTCGAGGATGCCGCCAACGCCGGCCTGCACTATGCCGAGCTGCGTTTCTCCCCTTACTACATGGCGATGAAACATCAACTGCCGGTCGCCGGCGTGGTGGAAGCGGTGATCGACGGGATCCGTTCGGGCTGCCGCGATCGCGATATCGACATTCGCCTGATCGGCATCATGAGCCGCACCTTCGGCGAGGCCGCCTGTCTGCAGGAACTGGAAGGATTGCTGGCGCACCGCGACGGCATTACCGCGCTGGATTTGGCGGGCGATGAGCTGGGCTTCCCCGGCAGCCTGTTCCTCAGCCACTTCAACCGCGCCCGCGACGCCGGCCTGCGCATCACCGTGCACGCGGGCGAAGCCGCCGGCCCGGAAAGCATCTGGCAGGCGATCCGCGAGCTGGGCGCCGAACGTATCGGCCACGGGGTGAAAGCGGTCGAAGATCCGGCGCTGATGGACTTCCTGGCGGAACACGGCATCGGCATCGAATCCTGCCTGACCTCCAACATCCAGACCAGCACCGTGCCGTCACTGGCGCAGCATCCGCTGGCCACCTTCCTGCGCCATGGCGTGCTGGCGTCGATCAACACCGACGATCCGGCGGTTCAGGGCATCGAGATCGAGCATGAATACCGCGTCGCCGCGCCGCAGGCCGGGCTGACGCCGGCAGAAATCCGCACCGCGCAGGAAAACGGCCTGAAGCTGGCTTTCCTCAGCGAGCAGGAAAAACAGGCGCTGCGCGCCAAAGTTCAAGGCTAATCTCCCAAGGCGCCAAACGGCGCCTTCTTCTCATCCCCCCGTTTTCTTCCGCCTGCGCGTCTTTATCGCTGTTTTCACCCCATCACTCTGTTGCAAGAGAGGAATTCCGCATGTCTGACAAACTACGCCGCATCGTGCTGACCGGCGGCCCGGGTTCGGGCAAAAGCACGCTCATCGACGTTCTTCATCGCCGTGGTTACCCGCACTCCTTGGAGGCGGGCCGGGCGATTATTCAGGATCAGGTGAGTACCGGCGGCCATGCGCTGCCGTGGGGCGATCGCCAGGCCTTCGCCGAGCGGATGCTCGATTGGGAACTGCGCTCATGGCGCGAAGCGACGGGGGAAACATGCTGGTTCTTCGATCGCGGGCTGCCGGATATCGCCGGGTATCTCACGCTGTGCAGACTGCCGATCCCCGCGCATTTGACGGCGGCGATCGGCGCCTTTCGCTATGCCGAAAGGGTGTTCATCGCCCCGCCGTGGCAAGCGATCTACGCGCAGGACAGCGAGAGAAAACAATCTTTCGCCGAAGCCGAGCTGACCTACCGGGCAATGGTGGCCGTCTATCGCCGCTATGGCTATCAGCTGCAAGAACTGCCGCGCGCCTCACCGGACGAACGCGCCGACTTTCTGCTCGACGCGCTGAGCCACCGTTAGCGGCCTGCGGCCTATTTGGCCACCAGCGCCTCCGCCTCGGCCCGCTGTTTGGCGGTTTTACGCGCATAGCGCTGCGCCAGCACCGCGCACACCATCAGTTGAACCTGGTGGAAAATCATCAGCGGCAGCACCATGGCGCCCACCGCCGCGGCCGGGAACAGCACGTTGGCCATAGGAATGCCGTTCGCCAGGCTCTTTTTCGAACCGCAGAAGACGATGGTGATCTCATCGGCGGTGTTGAAGCCCAGCCAGCGCGCCGCGTAGGTGTTGATCACCAGCACCACCGTCAGCAGCACCAGCGACATCACCAGGATGGTCAGCAGCGACCAACCGTCGATGCGGTGCCAAATCCCTTCCACCACCGCCGCGCTGAACGCGGTATACACCACCAGCAGGATCGACGAACGGTCGGTCAGGTTGATCAGCTTGCGATGACGGTCGATCCACTTGCCGATCAATGGCCGCGCCAGGTGACCGATCACGAACGGCACCATCAATTGCAAAATGATTGAACCGATGGCGTGCAGCACGTCGGTATTGCCGCCCTGAGTATGCATCAACGCCCCCACCAGCAGCGGCGACAGGAACACGCCAAGAATGCTCGACGCCGAGGCGCTGCAGATCGCCGCCGCCACGTTGCCGCCTGCCGCCGAGGTAAAAGCGATGGCCGACTGCACCGTGGCCGGCAGCGCGCACAGATAGAGGAAGCCGAGATAGACCGTCGGCGTCATGATGCCCGGCACCAGCAGGTTCATCGCCAGCCCGAGCAGCGGGAACAGCGCAAAGGTGCTGAGGAACACCAGCAGATGCAGCTTCCAGTGACTCATGCCGGCGATGATCGCCTCGCGCGACAGCTTGGCGCCGTGCATAAAGAACAGCAGCGCGATGGCCGCGGTGGTCAGGTGTTCAAAGAAGGTTTTCCAGATGCCTTCGCAGGGGAACAGCGAGGCGACGATCACCACCAAAATCAGAACCAGCAAAAATTTATCAATGCGCAAACGCTGCAACCAGGACATGAAACGAATTTCCTTGCACGTAAAGTCGTAAAAAGGCCCGACGCTTCGCCGGGCACAGAGAAATGGGCAGTATCAAACCACCGGCAGCGCCTGCTGCAGCCGGGCCGATTCCAGCCCCAGTTCGATCAATGCCATCACCGCGATGGCGTCGGCGGCCGGCACCGGGTTTTCGCCTGTACCGGCGATCGCGTCGCGCACCGCCGCGTAATAAGCCGGGTAATTGCCGGGAATGTTGAGCAGCGGTTGCTCCGCCAGCAGATCGTCACGTGACAGCGTCACTACACCCTCGCGCATGTCATAGCCCCAATCGGCCTGCGGCAGACGCTCGCCGGCCTTCAGTCGGTCTTCCTGCGGATCGAGGCCGTATTTGACATAGCTGCCGCGGGTGCCGTGCACCACGTAGCGCGGGCTCTCTGCCGCCGCCAGCATGCTGGCGTGCAGCACCACACGGCGATCGCCATAGCTCAGCAGCGCGTGGAAATAGTCCACCGCCTGCGCCCCCGGCCGCAGCTCACCCAGATCGACAAACAGCCGTTCGGGTTTGCCGAAGAGTTGCAGCGCCTGATCGAGCAGATGCGGCCCCAAATCGAACCAGATGCCGCTGCCGACGCCGCCTTGTTCACGCCAGCGCTGGCGCACCTGCGGCCGGTAGCGATCGAAATGCGACTCGAAATACACCACCTCGCCCAGCGAACCGTCCTTTAACAGCGCTTTAAGGGTAAGGAAATCGCTGTCCCAGCGGCGGTTGTGGAACACCGACAGCAGTAAACCGCTCTGCTGCGCCTGCTGTTGCAGCGCCTGCGCTTGTGACAACGTCACGGTAAACGGTTTATCCACCACCACGTGCTTGCCGGCGGCCAACGCCTGCTGCGCCAGCGGGAAATGGGTATCGTTGGGGGTAGGAATGACGATCAGATCGAGGGCCGGATCGGCGAACAGCGCTTGCGCATCCCCCACCACCGTCATCGACGGCCAGTCGGCGTGCACTTTGCCGGCATCGCTGCTGGAGACGGCGGCCAACTCCAGCCCCGGCGTACCGGCAATCAGCGGCGCATGAAAGGTTTTGCCGGCGTAGCCGTAACCGACCAGCCCGACACGAATTTTCTCAGCCATGGGATTTCCTCTTGCTGGCTCACGACAGACCCTTTCGATTTGACACCATGCGGCCGGATGGAACAAGAAGTAAATGAGATGTTAATTCGAAGCGAGGCCGGAGTAGCCAAACGTGCGGCCCGGCGTCGCGATGCCGAGCTATCCGCTTGATAGAGATGACGAAGCCTATATTACCCGCTAAGCTATGCCGCCTGTGATCCCCGTTTCAATCAGGAAGCCTTTATGTCTCAAGCTGAATACACTCGTATCGGCGGTTGGTTGCTGGCCCCGCTGGCCTATCTGATCGTCACCCTGCTCAGCGCCAGCCTGATGCTGCTCCTGTACGCCATGGCGATCTTCATGCCCGAGTCGCGCGATTATCTGTTGACCAACGCCCAGGCGTTTACCCTGCAATGGTACTTTTCGGTGCTGACCACGCTTTTGATGTGGGGCTTCACCCTGTGGCTGGTGTTTCTATTTTGCCAGCGCTCGCAGCGCTTCCCCAAACTGTTCTTGTTATGGCTGCTGATCACGGTGATCCTGGCGGTGAAAGCCTTCGCCTTTGCGCCGGTACCGGATGAAGTGGCGGTGCGCAGCCTCGGCTGGCCGCTGCTGATGGCGGCGCTGCTGGTGCCTTATATCAAGCGCTCGCAGCGGGTCAAAGGCACCTTTACCGAACGTTAATGGGGATTGCAGCACGTTTTATCGGGTTTTTTGTGTAAATTTTCGCCAAAAAAGGCAATACCCCTGCGATTCATATGTTGTCGTCCGGCCGCCGATTCCCGATAATAGGCGGCTTTTATTTTTTTAGGCATCGCAATGACCGAATACCTGCTCCTGTTTGTCGGCACCGTACTGGTGAACAACTTCGTTCTGGTGAAGTTTCTTGGCCTGTGCCCGTTCCTCGGCGTTTCCAAGAAGCTGGAAAGCGCCATCGGCATGGGAATGGCCACCACCTTCGTCATGACGCTGGCCTCCGTCAGCGCCTGGGTGATCAACACCTTTATTCTGGTTCCGCTGGATCTGGTGTATCTGCGCACGCTCTCCTTCATTCTGGTGATCGCCGTCGTCGTTCAGTTCACCGAGATGGTGGTGCGCAAGACCAGCCCGGCGCTCTACCGCCTGCTGGGCATCTTCCTGCCGCTGATCACCACCAACTGTGCAGTGCTGGGCGTAGCGTTGCTTAACGTCAACCTCGGCTATAACTTCCTGCAGTCCGCCGTTTACGGCTTCAGCGCCGCCGCCGGTTTCTCGCTGGTGATGGTGCTGTTCGCCGCCATTCGCGAACGTCTGGCGGTCGCCGACGTGCCGGCGCCGTTCCGCGGCTCCTCGATCGCGCTGATCACCGCCGGGCTGATGTCGCTGGCCTTTATGGGCTTTACCGGGCTGGTGAAATTCTAATGACTGCGTTGTGGATAGCTATCGCGGCTTTGAGCGCGCTCGGGCTGCTGTTCGGACTGGTGCTGGGCTACGCCGCGCGCCGTTTTGAGGTGGAAGAGGATCCGGTCGCCGAGCAGGTCGACGCGATCCTGCCGCAGAGCCAGTGCGGGCAGTGCGGCTACCCCGGCTGTCGCCCCTATGCCGAGGCGGTAGCCAACGGCGAGATGATCAACAAATGCGCGCCGGGCGGCGAACAGGTGATGCTGAAACTGGCGGAGCTGCTCAACGTAGAGCCGCAGCCGCTGGGCAGCGAAGCCGCCGCCGAGCCGGAGCGTAAAGTGGCCTATATCGACGAGGCCAACTGCATCGGCTGCACCAAGTGCATTCAGGCCTGCCCGGTGGACGCCATCGTCGGCGCCACCCGCGCCATGCACACCGTCATCACCGACCTCTGTACCGGCTGCGATCTGTGCGTCGCCCCTTGCCCTACCGACTGTATTGAAATGAGACCGGTCGCTACCACCACCGCCAACTGGAAGTGGGACATGAAGACGATCCCGGTGCAAGTGATCCACGTGGAGCAACATGCTTAATCTGTTCGCCGCCTTTAAAAAAGACCGGATCTGGGATTTCGACGGCGGGATCCATCCACCGGAAATGAAAACGCAGTCCAGCGGTGCGCCGCTGCGTGTCGCGCCCCTGCCCAAGACCTTTATCATTCCGCTGCAGCAGCATTTGGGGCCGGAAGGCGAGCTGTGCGTCAGCGCCGGCGATCGGGTGTTGAAAGGCCAACCTCTGACCGTCGGCCGCGGCCGCACCGTGCCGGTGCATGCCCCGACCTCGGGCACCGTCAGCGCCATTACCCCGCACATCACCGCTCACCCGTCCGGGCTGACGGAGCTGTGCGTGATTATCGAGGCAGACGGGGAAGACCGCTGGTGCGAGCGCGATCCGGTGGCGGACTATCGCCAATCGCCCGCCACGGAACTGATTCAACGTATTCATCAGGCCGGCATCGCCGGCCTGGGCGGCGCCGGTTTCCCGACCGCCAGCAAACTGCAAGGCGGCATGAGCGGCGTGGAAACGCTGATCCTCAACGCCGCCGAGTGCGAGCCTTACATCACCGCCGACGATCGCCTGATGCAGGAACATGCCGATCAGATCATTGAAGGCACGCAGATCCTGCAACACATTCTGCAGCCCAAGGTCACGCTGATCGGCATCGAAGACAACAAGCCGGAGGCAATCGCGGCGCTGAAACTGGCGTTGCGCGGCCAGTCCGGCATTGCGCTGCGCGTCATCCCGACCAAATACCCGTCCGGCGGCGCCAAGCAGCTGACCAAAATTTTGACCGGCAAGGAAGTGCCGCACGGCAAGCACTCCTCCGCTATCGGCGTATTGATGCAAAACGTCGGCACCGCCTTCGCCATCAAGCGAGCGATCGTCGACGGCGAACCGCTGATTGAGCGCGTAGTGACCCTGACCGGCGAGGCGATTGAGTGCCCCGGCAATCTGTGGGCTCGCATCGGCACGCCGGTGCAGCACCTGCTCGACGTCGTCGGTTTCCGCCCGCAGGCGCAGCAGATGGTGGTCATGGGCGGCCCGCTGATGGGCTTCACCCTGCCCGCGCTGAACGTGCCGATCGTCAAGATCAGCAACTGCATTCTGGCGCCGACGGTGGATGAAATGACGCCGCAGGAACCGGAGCAGTCCTGCATCCGCTGCGGCCTGTGCGTAGACGCTTGCCCTGCCGGGCTGCTGCCACAACAGCTGTACTGGTTCAGCCGTGGACAGGAGCACGACAAATCGCCGTGTCCAGCTGGCTGCTGCACAACCAGGTGATCGCGCGCTGGGCGTTGGCCCTCGTTTCCGCCGGCATCGTTCTGGTGTTCGCCAAGGAAACCTTCGCCCTGCACGGCGCTGCACGCCGCAAGATGATCGTCGCCTTCCTGCTGATGCTGGAAGCGGTGGTGTTCTTCGTGCTGTACAGCCAGATGCCAACCTCGCTGAACTTCTTCGCCATCCATAACGTGGAACACAGCATCTTCGGCGTCGCCTTCGAGCCGGAGCAGTATCAGGCGCTGAACCCGTTCTGGATCATGCTCGCCAGCCCGATTCTGGCCGCGCTGTATAACAAAATGGGCGATCGCCTGCCGATGCCGCACAAGTTCGCTTTCGGCATGATCCTCTGCTCCTGCGCCTTCCTGGTGCTGCCATGGGGTGCCAGCTTCGCCAACGAACAGGGCATCGTGTCGGTCAACTGGCTGATCCTGAGCTACGCGCTGCAGAGCATCGGCGAGCTGATGATTTCCGGCCTGGGCCTGGCGATGGTAGCGCAGCTGGTGCCACAGCGTCTGATGGGCTTCATCATGGGCTCCTGGTTCCTGACTACCGCCGCCGCCGCGCTGATCGCCGGTAAGGTTGCCGGTCTGACCGCCGTGCCAAGCGACATCAACGACGCGCACGCTTCGCTGGCCATCTACAGCCATGTGTTTATGCAGATCGGCATCGTCACCGCCGTCATCGCTATCCTGATGATGCTGACCGCGCCGAAGCTGTACCGCATGACGCTGGACACCACCGAAGACGCCAATCAGCAAGCGCAGGAAGCCACTGCGGCTCGCTGACCGCCGGCGGATTGAGCGTAAATAAAAACACCGGGGTTAACGCCCCGGTGTTTTTTTATGCCGCAAGAAAAAGGCTTACGCTGACTTGGGTTTGCCGCTCAGGTTGGCCCACATGAATTCGCTTACCAGCGCGCTGTGGAACGCCGCCTGTTGCTTGTCGGCGGCGGCGCTGTGCCCGCCTTCGGTATTTTCATAGAAATAGGCCTGCTGATACCCCATCGCCTGCATGCGCGCCGCCATTTTGCGGGCGTGGGCCGGGTTGACCCGATCGTCGCTGGTCGCGGTATAGAACAGCACCGGCGGGTAGGCCGTCTGCGCCTGAATGTTGTGGTATGGCGAGAAGGTCTTGATGTAGGCCCATTCCTCCGGCTTGCTCGGGTCACCGTATTCGGCGATCCACGACGCGCCGGCGGAAAGCTGGGTATAGCGCTGCATGTCCAGCAGCGGCACTTCGCAGACGATGCAGCCGAACAGCTGCGGATACAGCGTCAGCATATTGCCCACCAGCAGGCCGCCATTGCTGCCGCCGCGCGCGCCAAGATGCGGCGCCGAGGTCACCTTGCGTGCGATAAGATCTTCGGCCACGGCGGCGAAATCCTCGTAGGCGCGATGGCGGTTTTGCTTGAGCGCCGCCTGATGCCAGGCCGGACCGTATTCGCCGCCGCCGCGAATGTTGGCCACCACGTATACTCCACCGCGTTCCAGCCAGGCCGGCGCCTTGCCGCCGAGATAGCCCGGCAACAGCGGCACTTCAAACCCGCCGTAGCCATACAGCAGCGTCGGCGTGCTGCCGTCCGCTTTGAGATCTTTGGCGGCGATCTGGAAATACGGCACGCGGGTGCCGTCCTTGGAGCGCGCGAAATGCTGGCTGACCTGATAGCCGGCGGCGTCAAAGTCCTGCGGCGCCTGTTTCAACAGCGTCGCCTCACCGCCGTCGAGATTGCCCATGTACAGCGAGGTCGGCTGCAGGAACCCGCTGACGGTCAGGAAATAGGCGTTGCTCTCTTCGTCGATGCCGCCGGCGGAAAGGGTGCTGATGGCGTCGGGGTTGCCCAGCGGGCGACGTTGCCAGCTGCCGCCCTGCGGCGTCAGCACTTCCAGCCGGTTGACCACGTTATCCATGATGCTGAGGATCAGGTGATCGCGGGTGCCGCTGTAGCCGCTCAGCGCCTGCTCCGCCGTTGGGGTAAACAGCAGCTGCAGCTCGCGCTTGCCCGCCAGATAGTCATCGAAGTTGGCCGCCAGCAGCGCGCCGGACGGATAGCGCTTACCGCCCACTTCCCAGTCGCTGCTCGGTTTGATCAGCAGCCATTCCCGATGCGTATCCAGCTCGGCGTCGGCCGGGATGTCGATTTTTTTCTGCCGGCCATCCTGAGCCAGCAAGAAATAGTCACGGCGATAGAAGTCCAGGCTGCGGCCGACGAAATCACGCTCAAAACCCGGCGTGCGATCGTGATAGGCGAAGACCGCCATATCTTCCGGCTGCGCTTCGTACAGCGTTTCGGCGGCGCTCAGCGGCGTGCCGCGCCGCCAGCGTTTGGCGATGCGCGCGTAGCCTGACTGGGTCATCGAACCGGGGCCGAAATCGGTGGCGATGAACAGCGTGTCCCGATCGACCCAGGAAACCCGGCTTTTCGCCACCGGCACGTTGAAACCGTCTTTGACAAAGCGTTTGGCCACCAGATCGAATTCACGGATTTCGGTGGCGTCACCGCCGTCCGGCGACAGCTGCATCAGGCAATAACGGTATTCCGGCGCCAGCGGTTGCGAGCCTTGATAGACCCAATCCTTGCCTTCCGCCTTGCCCAACGCATCGATATCCAGCACCGTCTCCCAGGCCGGTTTGGCCTTGCGGTACTCGTCCAGCGTGGTGCGCCGCAGCAGGCCGCGCGGGTTGGCCTGATCCTGCCAGAAGTTGTAATAGTACTCGCCGCGTTTACTCACCCACGGGATCTGGGTGTCTTTATTGAGGATATCCAGAACTTCGCGCTCAATGCGCTGAAAGTCTTCGCCCTGGCCGAAACGCGCCACGGTGCGCTGATTTTCCTGCTGCACCCATTGCAGCGCTTTTTTACCCTGCAGCTCTTCCAGCCACAGGAATTCATCGCCGGCGGCCGCGCCGCCCTCCGCCGCCATCGCCAGGCGGATACTGTTGGGTAATGAAGTCATCGCGAATACGGCTCCTGCGGTTTGTGCACTGAGTTTAATAAACTGACGTCGATTGGTGACCGGCAAAATCAAGCTCCTTTTGAGTCGGCTGCAACGCCGCCCCGTCATGGGCGACAACCTGTGAAATAAGAGTCATTTTCAACAAGGTAGGCGTTTGGCGGCGCGGAGTCAAAGCCCACGGCCGCCGCGTTGATTCAGGATTGAGGATAGTGGATCAGATCGTGGATACGCACCGTTTGTGAACCGGCGTTGCGGTAGGCATGCGGCCGATCGGCCTGAAAGCGCATCGCCTCGCCGGCCGCCAGGCGGTGCCACTCGCCGTTTATCGCCAATTCCAACCGGCCGCTGATCACGATCACATGCTCGATCACGCCCGGCTCATGCGGCGACGATTCGCTGAGCGCGCCCGGCGCGAGATCGATGACGAACATGTCGAAACCCAGTTGGCGATCGTAGGGAAACAGCGGCACCACGCGCATATCGGCATTGTCCTGATCGTACACCGGCAGCTCGCCGTAGCGATGCAGCGTCGCCTGCTGCTGCGCGGGCGAGGCCTCAAGGAAGGCGGAAAACGCCACGTTGAAACCGGTGGCGATCTTCCACAGCGTCGCCACCGTCGGGCTGGACTCGCCGCGTTCAATCTGCCCGAGCATCGCCTTGCTGACGCCGGTGTATTCCGCCGCCTGCGTCAGGCTCCAACCGCGCTGTGCGCGCAACGTGCGCAGGGTGTGCGCCAAATGGCCGGCAAGTTCCTGCATCCTGTTCTCCTCTGCGTATCGTGCCCGATTATACCCGCTTGTGCGCTATAACGCACGATGCTATGCTGATTTCTCGCTGTGCGTTATAACGCACAACCACCGATTGGAGCTGCCCATGCGCCCTGCCGTCACCCTGCGTCATCTGACCCTGCCTGCCGTCATGGCCGGTTTTGTCGCCGTTCTGGTCGGTTATACCAGCTCTGCCGCCATCATTTTCCAGGCCGCCGCCGCCGCGGGCGCCACGCCGGCGCAGATCGGCGGCTGGCTGAGCGCACTGGGGATCGCAATGGGCGTCACCTCCCTCGGGCTGTCGCTTTACTATCGCACGCCGATCCTCACCGCCTGGTCGACGCCCGGCGCGGCGCTGCTGGTCACCAGCCTGCCCGGCACGCCGATCAACGAGGCGATCGGCGTGTTTATCTTCGCCTCCGGTCTGATCCTGCTCTGCGGCGTCACCGGGCTGTTTGCCCGCCTGATGGGCTATATTCCACAGGCGATTTCTGCGGCGATGCTGGCGGGGATCCTGCTGCGTTTCGGGCTGGACGCCTTCGCTTCGCTGCAGCTCAATTTTCCCCTCAGCGCCGGCATGGGGCTGGCCTATCTGCTCAGCCGCCGTTTCCTGCCGCGCTACGCCATCGTATTGACGCTGGCGATTGGGTTGGCGATCGCCGCGCTGCAGGGCGATATCCAGCTGGCGCAACAGACGCCGGCGTTCGCCGTGCCGGAATTTATCGCGCCGCATTTCAGCTGGCCGACGCTGCTCGGCATCGGCGTGCCCTTCTTCGTGGTCACAATGGCTTCACAGAACGCCCCCGGGATCGCTACGCTGCAGGCGGCGGGCTACCGCGTCCCCACCTCACCGCTGATCGCCTGGACGGCTCTGACCGCGCTGCTGCTGGCGCCATTCGGCGGTTTCTCGGTGTGCATCGCGGCCATTACCGCCGCCATCTGCATGGGGCCGGATGTGCATCCCGATCCGCAGCGGCGCTATATGGGCGCAGTGGCCGCCGGCGGCTTCTATCTGCTGGCCGGTCTGTTCGGCGGCGCCATCGGCCTGCTATTCAGCGCGTTGCCGGTCGCCTTGATCCACACCATTGCCGGGCTGGCGTTGCTCGGCACCATTGGCGGCAGCCTGCAACGCGCGCTGCATGATGAAAAACAGCGCGACGCGGCGCTGATCGCCTTCCTCATCACCGCCTCCGGCGTCACGCTGCTCGGCATCGGTTCTGCCTTCTGGGGGATTGTCGGCGGCGCCATCGCCCATCTGCTGCTGTCGCTGCCGCGGCGAACCTCCGAGGCGTAACGGGCGGTCTACATTGACAAGCGACGCCGTGGCGCCTTCACTTTCTCTGTCGTCTGACTGTCAATTCACCTAATAAGTGACGCCGTCACCAAGGAAGCTTATGACTGAGAAAGCCGCGCTGTTAGCTCAGCGCCTGATACGCAATGTCGAACAGGTAGAGATGAAACATGACCGGCGGCCGCCGCTGTATGACAGCGTCGGCGCCCGTCTCGGCACCGGCACCGCCGCCGACAAACTGGGCGCCTCTTTCGATTGCGTGGCGCCGGGCATGCGTTCCTGCCCCTACCATTTTCACTACGCTCAGGAAGAAATGTTCATCATTCTGGAAGGCAGCGGTACGCTGCGGGTGGCTGGAGAAATGCTGCCGATCGTCAGCGGAGATGTCATTTTCATTCCGCCGGGCCCGGAATACCCGCACCAGATCATCAACACTTCCGATGCGCCGCTGAAGTACCTGTCCGTCAGCACGCGCGAACAGCCGGAGCTGGTGATGTACCCGGATTCCGGCAAATACCAGGCGATGGCGCGCAGCGCAGACGGCGAGCAGGTGCGCTACCTGCAGCGCCCTTCAACCTCGCTCGATTACTGGCAGGATGAACCCTGAATCGCCGTCCGGCAACGGGATATCCAACGCGCGCGCCGCCAGTTCGGCCACGCGGAAGTCGATATCCGCCGCCTGCCCGTCTTCCATGAACCAAGCGGCGGAGAGCCCCGACCAGGCCAGGATCCATTGCAACAAGCGCCGGCGCTCCAACCCGGCCAACCGGCACACCTGTTCCACGCGGCGCTGGAAAATGGCCGGATCGGTGGCGATACCGTAGTTGGGATTGCAGAAGATATTGGCGTAATCGAAGCCCCGTTCGCCGTACAAACGCTTGGGGTCGATCGCCAGCCAGCCGCGTTCGCCGAAGTCGAGCACATTGTCATGGTGGATGTCGCCGTGCAGCACGCTTTCTTCTCGCGGGCTGCTCAGCAATTCCGCCGCCGTTGTGGCGCTGAGGCGCAGCATGCCGCCGTGCGCCTGCGCCGCCGGCCACAGCGAGCTGAACCACTCCTGCAGCGGGATCAATTCGGGCAGCGGTGCCTCTCGCGGCGCATGCAAGGCGGCGATCGCCCGACACAGGATCTGCGTGGCCTGCTCATCGTCGCCATCACGCACCAACTGCGCCAACGAACCTTCGCCCTGCGCGCGCTCCAGCAGAATGCCGTCGTCGTGCCACGCCAGCACCAGCGCGGCGCCTTCCCCGCGCCACCAGCACATGAGCTGGCCGCCGAAGCGCTCCTCCTGCTCGCGGGCGATCTTCAGCATGGCGGCCTCGCCCCGGTAACGCACCGGCATCAGCAGACTGCTGTGGGTTTCGAAGGCTTTGCCGTCCTGTTCCAGTTGCCAGCGTTGCAGGTAGGGAGTAAAAATCGGGTTCATCGTCTCATGCGTCCTTGTGGCCGAGCTGCGCCGCACTGTCACATTCGGGTGAAGACGACGTATAAAAAAGAGGGATGATACTCTCAAATATCATCGGTGCGCGGCGCCTGGCCGCCGTTTCTTCAGTATCCTAACCAAGTTTATCGATTTTTTTAACCGGTCTTGCGCGGGGTTTGACCATGACATCATTAAAACGCACGAATTATCCGCAGTTGCCGACGCCGGGCGGCCCCTATGTGCATGCGGTGCGCCACGGCGATCGCTTATACGTTTCCGGATTGACGGCTTTCGCCACCGACGCTCAGGGGTTGAGCGCGCCGGAGCAAACGCAGGAGATCCTCGAACAGCTGGCCACCATTGCCGCCAGCGAAGGCGTCAACCTCAAGGCATTGATTAAAATCAGCGTGTTCCTGACCGACATCGCCGATCTGGCGGGCGTGCGCCCGGTGCTGTTTGACTATTTCGATGGCGCGCTGCCGGCCTGTTCACTGATGGCGGTCAGCGCGTTGTTCTCACCCGCGGTGTGTGTGGAAATAGAGGCGGTGATGGCGTTGCAATAATGCGCGGCTAGAGCGCGCCCTCATCCGGCACGCAGGGGCCGATCTTGAACCAGGCTTTGGCGATCCGCCCCTGCTCCACTTCATAGATGGCGATGACATCCATTTTGCCGCGCCCCTGCGGGAAATTGCGCGTCACCACCTCCTGATCGACTACCATATTGCCTACCGCCATGCGTTTTATCCGTTCGCCATACAGACTCGGCTCCTGGAAACGCACCAGATGCCGTTCACGGATCGCCGCTTTGCCGCTGGCCAACAGCGTGTCTGGATGTTCGTAATACTGGGCGTCGTCCGCCCAGCAGGCCATAAAGGCCTCGATGTCGCGGGCGTTATAGGCGTCAAGCTGTTGTTGAACCACATCCTGCGGGCGTGCCGTTTTATCGTTCATCACATCCTCCTGCCGAAGTTAACCGCCGCATGCGTCGAACCCATCACGTTAACCGCCCCGTGCTGCAGCTTGATGACACGGTGAATTTTGAATAAAAAACCAAAAATAACGAATAAACAACCTATCACGCCCGATGAACAATTCAAGCGCCCGCGCATAAATTTTCTGCGCCGTGCCAGGGGCGATGAAAACCGCATGGCGCCGCGCGTTAATCTTTGCGACGGTGAGGGAAATTCTGCTAATTTAGCGTGAACAGCCTGACGATAACGAAACGCTATGCAGCAAAAACCGGTGTTGGACGAAGCCAGACAGTTAAAACGACTCAACGCCGCCACGCGGCGCCAATCCCATATGTACAAATGGATCGCGCTGATTGCGGCGCTGGATGCGCTGTTGGTGTTTTGGTATGACCGGGATATGCGCAACGTCACCTTCTCGGGAGCGGTTGCGCTGGTATGCGGCTATTTGTGGATCCGCGATCGCAACAAGGCCCGGGGTTATCGGCGCGAGTTCGACCGCAAATTCGGCAAGCGCAGCGGCGATTAAGGCTGCATCGCCTCCAGCACTTTAGCACTGTCGACGATCTGCACGAACTTCACGATTTTGCCGGCGCGCAGCGTATAAATATGCGCAAAAGAGGCGCTGAAGGATTTGCCGGTGGCCCGGTAGGTGCCGTGATAAAAACCCTGAGCGATCACGTTGTCGCCGGCGTCGTAAAAGTGATCGACGTCGGCGCGGTAACCTTGCCATTCGCTGCCCAGGCGCTGATGCACGTTCTTGATGATGTTCTCCGGGCCGATATAGGTACCGGCGTAAGGGAAACCGGCGGCTTCGGTCCACTCGGCATCGGGGGCCAGCGCCGCCAGCAGATTACGGCCGTTTTCTTCGGAGCTGCCTTCATAGGTTGCGCGCACTATTTCAAGAGGGGTTGGCATGTCTCTTCTCCAAATGGCTGATGAGGATATTCCGGCCATCCCCGCGGACACAGGCTCTCACCAAGCGGAGACGGCGGAATGCGGCTATTCTAGGTTGCTTGTTTCGCTGCAAAAACCGCAGTTATGACAATAGTGGGTTGCACTTTAGTAAACAATAGCCATTTTTCTGTCATTTTCCCGGCATCCGACACGGCTATGCTGATTGACCGATTTTCCCCAACAGGAGCTGAACGTGTCTTTACCCTCGCTGACGCAAGAGTTGTTACAACCGTTTTCCCCCTACCAGACGCTGGCGCAAACGCTGTTGCCGCTCACCCTCGAGTCGGACGACGGTTCGCATGACGTGGCGCACCTGCATCGGGTCTGGAAGAACTGCCGTCGGATCAGCAAGCTGGAAGGCGGCGACCGGCGCATTCTCTGCGCGGCGGTGCTGCTGCACGACGCCGTCGCGGTGGAAAAGAATTCGCCGCAGCGCCATCTGGCCTCGCGCATGGCGGCGGAGCAAGCCACGCTGACGCTGACCCGGCTGGAATGGGCGCCGGCGGACATCGCGGCGGTGGCTCACGCCATTGAAGCGCACAGTTTTTCCGCCGGCATCCCGCCGCAAACGCTGGAGGCGAAGATCCTGCAGGATGCCGATCGCCTCGACGCTATCGGCCTTATCGGCGTGGCGCGCTGCTTCTATATCGGCGGCCGCATGCGCAGCGCGCTGTACGACGCCGCCGACCCGCGGGCTGAACATCGCCAATACGACGACAAGCGTTTCAGCCTGGATCACTTCGAAACCAAGCTGTTCAAACTGCAAGACGGCTTCCAGACCGCCGCCGGGCGGCAGATGGCCGAACAGCGCACCGAACGCATGCGGCGCTTTGTCGACGATCTGCTGGAAGAGGTGTAATGCCGGCCTATGGGGCATTTTCGTTATGCCCATAACATTTTCGGTCATATAACGCCGCTAAACTGTAAGTCAACTTCACCGAACGGGCGGCACAGATGAAAAAGTTGACGTTGAAAGAGATGACGGAAAGCGAACAGCGGGAAGTGAAAACCGAATTGGACAAGGCGCGTAAAAGCCATGGCAGGCCGCTGACCAATGCCGAACAGCACAAGGTCAAGGATGAAGTGGTGGCGCGCATCATGGCCGCCAGAGCGAAGCTCGCCAAGGCGGAGCGTGCAGAACGCAAAGCCAATCGCTACCGGCCGAGCGGCGACACTTTCAGTTGGTCCGCCACCATCGGCTCCCGCCCGCCGCGCTGAGCCAACTCAACCCTCCCCGCCGCGGCGGGGATTTTTATTTATTAGCCAAACTCATCCTCACCGGTGAATCATGAATAACAATGTTATCAATCTGTTGTAAATTGACAGTCTGATGAAGAATATTCATTATCACCCCACTTCCCCTTTTCGCGAGACTGCCATGGCCTACCCACGCAACGCTGATATTCTGATGACACCTGCGTTGCTCGTTGGCGGTTTGGCGGCGGTTACATCGAAGAAACAGACGCTCATTTGACCGGGGCGCGCTGTCCCGTCAGATGAGCTGATTGGATGGCACGCAACGCCCCGCCTTCAATTTTCTCATCTGGCTTCTCTGTCGGTCACACAGAAGGAATATTTTATGGCCTCATTTTCGGGTATTTGGGTGGCGATGGTTACCCCTTTCAATCACGACGCCGTCGACCTGCCGGCGGTGCAACGCCTGGCGCGGCACCTGCTCGACGCCGGCGTCGATGGTCTGGTGGTCTGCGGCTCCACCGGTGAAGCCGCTGCGCTGAGCAAAGAAGAACAGCTGGCGGTGCTCGACGCCGTATTGGAGGTGGCGCCTGCACGCCAGGTGGTGATGGGCCTTTCCGGCAATAACATGGCCGCCACACTGCAAATGCAGCAGGCCATTCAGCTGCGCGACATCGCTGGCGTGCTGATCCCGGCGCCTTACTACATCCGCCCTTCGCAATGCGGCCTGATCGACTATTTTACCCAGTTGGCCGACGCCTCCGCCGTGCCGGTGATCCTGTACAACATTCCGCAGCGCACCGGCATCGCCATGGAGCTGGCCACGCTGCGCCGGCTCGCTCGCCATCCGCGCATCACCGCCATCAAGGACTGCGGCGGCAACCCTGACGCCACCATGGCGCTGATCGCCGATGGCGAAATCGATGTGATGACCGGGGAAGACAATCTGATCCTCACCACGCTGTGCCTGGGCGGCACCGGCGCCATCTCCGCCGCCGCGCATGTTCACCCGGAACGTTTCGTCCAGCTGGTGCAGCAGGTCGCCGCCGGCGATCTGGCCGCGGCGCGCAGCAACTTCTATGAGCTGCTGCCGATGATCCACCAGATGTTCAGCTTCCCGAATCCGGCGCCGGTCAAGACGGTGCTGGCCCAGCAGGGGCTGATCGCCAACGAATTGCGTTCGCCGATGCAGGTGGCGCCGCCGGCGCTGCAGCAACAGATCGCCGCGACGCTGGCGCAACTGCAGCCCGCAGAGGCGATCGTCGGTTAAATTTGTTAGCTAAGCCGCTGTAATTTTGGCGCCACGGGACTACGATGAGAGGTTAAGCATGCCCGTCATTCGTCATCAACAAGGAGCTTCCGATGAAACTGTTCTATAAAGCCGGCGCCTGTTCGCTGTCCCCGCATATCGTGCTGCGTGAGGCAGGGCTGGATTTTACGGCGGAGAAGGTCGATCTGGCGCAGAAGAAAACCGAGAGCGGCGCCGATTACCTCGCCATCAACCCCAAGGGACAGGTCCCGGCGCTGCTGCTGGATGACGGCAGCCTACTGACCGAAGGCGTGGCGATCGTGCAATATCTGGCGGACCGCGTGCCGGATCGCAACCTGATCCCGGCGGCGGGCACCCTGTCGCGCTACCACGCGATCGAATGGCTGAACTACATTGCCACCGAGCTGCACAAAGGATTCAGCCCGCTGTTCAACCCGAAAACGCCCGAGGAATACAAAACCATCGCGCGCGCCAAGCTGGAGCAGCAGTTCAGCTATCTGGATTCGGTACTGGCGAAGCAGCACTTCCTGTTGGGGAGCCGTTTCAGCGTGGCTGACGCCTACCTGTTCACCGTGCTGCGCTGGGCATTCGCCCTGCAGTTTGACGTGCGCAAGCACGCCCATCTGGCGGCCTGGTTCGATCGCGTTGCGGCGCGCCCGGCGGTGGATGCGGCGCTGAACGCCGAAGGATTGAAGTAAACATTCGGCCCCGGTGGCTATCGCCGGGGCCCGTTGCACTTACAGTTTTACCGCTTTGAACTCGCTGCGCGGCTGCACGATCCGATCCTGCGCCGCCACTACCTGCAGCTCGTATTCCCCCATCTCCTGAGTCGTCAGCATCACCTCATACACGGCGGCGGTCACGTGCTCCAGCGCTTTATCCAGCGCCTCACCCTTCAGCAGATCCACCAGCAGCAGACCGCTGGTCAAATCGCCGACGCCGACCGGTTGACGCGCGCCGAAGTCCACCAGCGGCCGGCTGATGTGCCAAGCCTCGTCCGCCGTCACCAGCAGCATTTCGAAGCAGTCGGCGTGATAGCCGGCGCGGGCCAGGTGCTTGACCAGCACCAGCCGCGGCCCTTTGGCGATCAGCGCGCGGGCGGCCTGCACCGCATCGGCCACGTTGGCGACGGCCATCTGGCTCAGCATCTCCAACTCCAGCAGGTTCGGCGCCATCATGTCGCTGCACGGCAACGCCTGGCGACAGTGAAACTCGGCCACGCCCGGCGCCACGATGCAGCCTTTTTCCGGATGTCCCATCACCGGATCGCAGAAATACCAGGCATTCGGGTTCGCCTGCTTAACCTGACGCACGATCTCCAGAATATGGTCGCCCTGCTCCGGCGAACCGATATAGCCACTCAATACCGCATCACAGCGCTTCAGCTGATCGATATTGGCGATGCCCTGCGCGATCTCGGTCAGGTGATTGGCCGGCATGACGCAGCCGGTCCACTGGCCGTATTGCGTATGGTTGGAGAACTGTACCGTGTTCAGCGGCCAGACGTTGACGCCCATGCGGCGCATCGGAAATTCAGCCGCACTGTTGCCGGCGTGACCAAACACCACGTGCGACTGGATAGAAAGAATGTTTTTCATCGGAACAACTGACCTCGCCATGCCGTGTGCATCAGCCCGCGGCGAAATGATAATGGGTGCACAACGCGAAAACGTCATGCCGGCGCTGTTAAAAACAAGAAATGAGAGGAATTTTTATGCTTTCGACGGCGGCATATTGTAGCGAAAAGTCCGATCCAAAAAAAGCCGAGAACCGACCGACAAGGCAGTGACAGCGGGAAAAATCAGGCCATCCTCAGACTGGCCTAACATTGCATTTCGGCCCTTATGAACTGTAATTGTCTATTCATTCACTATCACTTCAGCGTATCCAGAGGATATATTTCATGAGCTTACTGAAACTTCAATGGGGAAAGAAGGCCGATGCCAATACCTTGACTTATTTAGCTAAACAGCTTGAGAAAAGCGCTGATAGCCAAAGTGAGTCAGGTGCCTTCGCCGACGCGGCCGCTCTCGATACCTTTGGCCGTTCGCTCGCCAGCGGGACACCTTCCGTCGAGCAGTTTAAGCTGCTGGCCAGCGCCCGCCACTTCCTGCGGGCTGACAACAACGAAAAAATCTACGCTTCGCTGTATCACGAAAATCTGAGCCAGGACGTCTCCCTGACCTTGCTACAGAACGCCGGCCACGATCGATACCAAACCAGCATCGCGTCATTCTGCAAGGGGATGCTCCCACTCGACGGCGCTCGTGAGCCTCAGTCGACGGATGTCGCCGCCTATCAACTCAAGATCGCTCAACCGCTGAATTACACGCCTATCGCCGAATTGTCGCTCTCCGCCGACGGCATATTGAGCGGCTCGGTGAACACCGGCAGTCAGCATCCGTTGAGTCCTGAGGAATTGGCCGCTCTGACGCACGTCTTTCTTAATGTGAATGCCTCGGCCGCCGTTGATTTCAGCCATTCGCCCCAGTTGAAAGAGGTGACCTTGCAAGGGAGTGCGCCAACCGATACCACCGCCCTGAACTCGCTAAAAAATAAGGGATTCGCTTTGCGGCTTAATCTGGATGATAACCCTTACTTCAAAACGGTAGACAAGATTACATTTGGTACCGAACGGGATGTGGTGGTGATTTCCGATAAGTTCGATCTCGCCAATGCCAAAATGGAAATTCTTTTTGGCATCGGTGGTGCCAGTCTGTTTTGGAATGGCAATGGCGTGAATCATAGCGCCAATATTGTCAGCACGACGTTCACCGCACAGAACTATTTTGATGCGGATGGCGTTATTTCCGCCAACCTGATCTTAAAGGATATCTATCTGACCACAACGGCAAGCGGCAGTATTGAAGGAATAATCAAAACCAATGTTAACCAGTTCCAATTCTTTCCTCAGATCGATCTGGCAGGTTATCGCGGTACCGGAAACATTTATCTGGATGGCAAATTGATCGCGACAGAAGGCGCCAACGTATTCGATTATGGCGTAATCAATCAAACGGCCAGTATTTATAACGACCATTATACAGGCGTCACCCACTTACAGCAGGCGCCCCATGCTGTAAAAAGTGGTGACGGTTATTACTGGACGGGAAGTCAAGGGCTTACGCTTTCCGGTTTCGCCGATAATGTACATATCATCAATCTTCCCGTCTTCGACACGCTGCCTTTTCTCACCATCAACGGCGATGCCGGTGCGCAGAGCAAGCTTCACCTGGAACTGGCGCCGGTTACGCCTCCCTCGACGTTATTTGGCCCTTGGGGGGTAAGCATCGGAAATAGCGCCATCGAACGCCTGGACGCAGGAACGCTCAGTTTCGCCAGCCATTTCATTGGCGCACGGCCGCAAGAAGAGCTGCGGCTGTATGCCAATGGTTCGAAACTCGCCTCGGTGGCGCTGGAAGGCGCCGGCAACAATATTTCCAAGATCAACATCAGCGGCATAGGAAAGCTGGAAGTGACGGTAAAAGCTGACTTTAGCGACAGCTTGAAACATATTGTTATTGAACCCATTTTCGATCCCATGAATGAAGGGATCCCGCGCGTTGAAACCGATCTGAAGCTGGATAAGGCCGGCAGCGGCGGCGGCGAGTTTTATAAACTGCTATCCGCACTGAACGACCCGAGCGCCTATGGCGGTATTATCGGCGCACTGACCGGCGAACAGATCAACATCCAGTACACCAATACTCAGACCCTGACTATCAAAGGCAATACCACGCTGAATAACCTGGCGATGGCCAATCAATACGCGCACCACAACAAAATCAACTTTGAACAAAGCACGGTCGACAGCATGGTCACGATTAACACTCTCACGCCGACCGACACGCTTACCGTTGGTGTTCGGGGTCAACAGTGGCTGTTCGACAGCGAAAAATCCGGCAATATCGTGCCTTATGGCAGCCTGACGCAAATGGCCGACATCAATACCCTGTTTGATTCATTAACCGTCGCAGACGACAGCACGGCGCAAGATATATTTGCTCAGGCGCTATCAAAAATAACCCATGGCGGCAGTGAAAATAATCTGCAAAGCGTAGGCGTGTTCAAGTTGGCAACCAATGCATACATTATCATTGATAATAATCACAATAAGCAATTTGACGCTGAGGACATTGTATTCTCCTTGGGAGATAAAGATATTTATGAGATTGCAGCAAACCTTCATTATCGGGCGCCGACTATTGATCTTGCCGGCACTTCCACCCCATCCGTCACAGAGCTAAGTTTGGTCTAACTCTCTGCGGGTGCGGTCGCATCAAACGGCGGCCGCATTCGCGAAAAATACAGAATTTCCTTAGGCTCAACCGCATTGCAATCATGTGGATTTGGACTGTACTTGTTGATGCTTATTTTTTGTCAACACAGGGGTTAACATGAGTTTATTATCGTCACAACAGGATGTAGCCATCCTTTTTTATGCCACACTCGGTAAAAAAGCCGATAGCGTCGCATTAAACTTCTTTGCCCGCCAGCTGGAATCGGGGCAGTACAGCAGAGATCAACTGGCCGAAAAATTCATCCAGTCTCAAGATGGGCATCATCGCTATGACGGCCTGACAACGTCGCAAAAAATTCAATACATCTATAAAAATACGACAGGCGCCGATCCAGCACCCGATTTGCTGGCCACGCTGGTCGCGCAAGCCAATGCAGGAAAAACGCTGGGGCTGATTACCAAGGATCTTATCGCCGGCGTGAAGAGCTATATGGGTGATGCTGCGGCACCGGTCGCACAGCAACAGCATTTGTTTGATATTATTGATACAACCTTACACCCCGCTTTGTCCCCCTATCCCGCGAATGCTGAAGCGGCAGCCGATATTCAAGCCCTGTTTTACATCGTAGGCAGCCTCGCGGTGGCGGAAGGCGTCAATTATTGGAGCCAGGTGCTGGCGACAGGAAAAGCTGACGCCAGCTATATCGCCGGCCGTTTCGTCGATACGCGTAGCGCGTTGACCACGTTAAGTAATGAAGACTTCGTCAAAACCGTCTATAAAAATACTTTCGGCGTTGATGCTGCCGCAAGCGAGCTCGCCAATTATGTCACCGGGTTGAATAATCACACCGAAACGCGAGGCGACGTCATCATGCGTCTGATCGCCGATATTCGCAACGACACAGCACATGCCGCCGCCAAACAGGCTTTTCTTAATGCTACCCATGTCTACGCTGCGGGTGAGATGGCTGCGGCCAACTATCAGGAAAGCGTGGCGCTGCTCTTTCTGCAACTGGGGAAAAAGACCACGCTGGAATCAACCGGACTGGACAGTTACAGCAAATTCCTCGCCGCGGGGAACTCCGAGCTCGATCTGCTGACCATTCTGGCTAAATCCTCCCCCTTCAAAGATGCCGCAGACTTCGCCAGGATTTATCACGAACTGTATTACGGCCCGGCGCTGAGCGAACTGCAAAAACAGGCAATTTTGCTCAAAGCCGGCAATAATCCGCTGCAGGCGACGCTGAATATTTTGCATGCGTTCCGCAACGGGGAAGCGCCGCTGGAGGGCGGAGTCAGCCCAAGTCACGAGCAACTCGTCAATCTCGAATACAAAATTGGCAGCGAGCTGGGATACCAGATCCGCGGCAACGTCACGATGTCGAATGCCGACGGCGCCCTCAACGGCAGCCTGAATACCGGTAAGCAACACGCGTTAAGCCATGCGGAAATCAGCCAGCTGCGCGAGATCACCCTTAACGCCGAGATCGGCTCCGCGGTCGATCTCAGCTTTGCCAAATCGTTGCAAAAAGTCACGCTGCAGGGCGACTTCGCCACCAGTGAAGCAATACTTCAATCGCTGAGAAACCTGAATGTCACCCTTTTTCTTAGCGAGGGCAACCTGCTGAACGCCCCCGAAGGGATTAACTTTTCCAACGTGAAGAACAGCACCGTCGTCGCCGACCGGCTCGATATGACGACGGCAGCCGCGCAAATCAATCTGGCCGCCGGGAAGCATCAGCTTGTCTGGCAAGGCAATGCCACCGCCGACAGCGGCAATAGGGTCAGCCGTGATTTCAAAGCGACGGCGCTTAATAGCGATCCCGAGACATCTTACTATAGTGTCTCAGCCAATTTTTTCACCAAGGTCGTCCACCTGACGGCCAGCGTCGGCGGCGGCTATGACGCTGAAATTACAAATAACGTTAATCAGTTCCTATATTTCAACTATGTAGATTTGACCCACTATCGCGGTACCGGAGAGATTTATCTTAACGGGCAGCGGGTCGCTACCGAAGGCAACAAGGTATTTGACTTTGGGGTGTTCACGCAAGAAGCCACCGTCTCCCACCCGATTTACGGTAACATCAACTCGCTAAAACAAGGCGAAATGGCGCAACCCAATGCTTCGCAAAACGCTACGGGGTCGGCTGGAGGGGTAATTACGGCCTACTCCGGAGATTTAACGCTGCTCAACGTCAGCAGCGGACAGTTTACCCTCGGCGGCGACTTGACCGCGAAAAGCCGTATCCACATCAGCGATACGGCACATAGCGACGACAGTTTTAAATTGTTCTTTACCGATACGGCTAGCCATACGGTAACCAACCTCAATATGGGTACTTTCAGCTTTACATCGAACCATAAAGAAACGCTCGAAATCCGTATGGGCAGCAATCTCGACATTGTGCAAAATCGCACGTTGACCCTGAGCGGCGGGGACAACTCGATTAGCACGTTGATGCTGAGCGGCTATATGTACACAGGCGATAAGCCGCTGGTGCTTAATCTGACCGTTGCCGCAGATTTTAGTGATAACCTGAAAACCATCATAGGCAGCGAATTTACCGATGAACGCCGTTATTACTCCGACATGAAGCTGTTCCTCGTCGCAGAAAAAGGCGGCACCGGCGGCGGCGCTTTCTACAACACGCTAAACACGCTGGCCAATAAAGACGATTTCGCCCATGTCATTGCCGAACTTGCCGGCGACCAGTTAACGGTCGACCGCACCGGATTGACCGTCTATAAAGCCGACGTTAAGGGCAACACGACGTTGGATAGCGCCGGTACGTTACATTTTACCGATAGCAAAATAGACAATATGGTCACGCTCAATACCGGCTATGCCAACAGCGTCATCTCCGTGGGAGAAACCGACAACCCGTGGGTTTTCTCCAAGACAGGAGACAAGACCGCAACCTTGTACGGCAGCGCCACCACCCAAGCTGAGTTACAAAATGCGTTCAGTGGCCTGAATGCGACGGACAATGCCCAAGCGCTGTTCTCACAGGTACTGGCGAAAATAACGAACGGCGCCAGTACCAATAACCTGGCGGAAGTCGGATTGCTAAAGTTGGACAAATCGCTCTATGTCATCGTGGATAGCAATCATAATCACAGCTTTGACGCCGATGATGTGGTGTTCTCGATCGGCAATCAGGATCCTTATCTGGCTGCCGTCTCTCTGCACTACCACTCGCCCGCCGTCACCGTGAACGGTGTTGCGGCCGAAAACTCGCTGCCGGAGGCGTTTGCCTAATCGTCATCCGCGCCATGCGATAAAAAAAGCCCGGGGAGCTCCCCGGGCTTTTCATGTCATATAGACTGGCTGACGCTTACTGCCAATCCACCAGGCAGTAATGCTTTTTGCCGCGACGCAACAGCGTGTAGCGGCCGAACAGACGGTCTGAATCGCTGAAGCGGTATTCGGCATCGGACTGCTTCTCGCCGTTGATGGTCACCGCGTTGGAGCCGATCATGGTGCGCGCCTGGCCGCGTGACGGCACCAGTTCGGCATTCACCAGCGCCTGCTGCAGATCGGCGTCGCGCTCAAGTTTGATGGTCGGCATGCCGTCCTGCGCCAGTTGGGCGAAGTCCGCTTCGGTCATGTCGTGCAGCGCACCGGAGAACAGACTCTGGGTGATGCGCTTGGCGGCCGCCAGGCCTTCCGCACCGTGCACCATGCCGGTCACTTCTTCCGCCAGCACGTACTGGGCGCGTGGCGCCTTACCGCTGTTCTTGTCTTCTTCTTCCAGCGCGTTGATGTCTTCCAGGCTCATGAAGGTGAAGAACTTCAGGAAGCGGTAGACGTCGGCGTCGGCGGTGTTGATCCAGAACTGGTAGAACTTGTACGGACTGGTTTTTTCCGGCGCCAGCCAGACCGCGCCGCCCTCGGTTTTACCGAACTTGGTGCCGTCGGCTTTGGTGATCAACGGCACGGTCAGGCCGAACACCTGCTTCTGGTGCTGACGGCGCGTCAGATCGATACCCGAGGTGATGTTGCCCCACTGATCGGAACCGCCGATCTGCAGTTCCACCTGGTGGCGGTTATACAGCTCGGAGAAATCGTAGCCCTGCAGCAGGTTATACGAGAACTCAGTGAAGGAGATGCCGGAGTCGTCGCGATTCAGACGCTGCTTGACCGCTTCCTTGTTGATCATCTGGTTGACGGAGAAGTGCTTGCCGATGTCACGCAGGAAGGTCAGCACGTTCATGCCGCCGAACCAGTCGTAGTTGTTGGCCGCGATAGCGCTGTTGTCGCCGCAGTCGAAGTCGAGGAACGGGGAAACCTGTTTGCGGATCTTCTCGACCCACTCGTTCACCGTATCGGTGGTGTTCAGCTTGCGCTCCGCCGCTTTGAAGCTCGGATCGCCGATGAGGCCAGTGGCGCCGCCCACCAACGCTACCGGCTTGTGGCCGGCCAGTTGGAAGCGCTTCAGGCACAACAGAGGAACCAGATGGCCCAAATGCAAGCTGTCAGCGGTCGGATCGAAACCGCAATACAGTGCAATTGGCCCTTGCGCCAGTCGCTCCGCTAACGCTTCCTCATCCGTAACCTGGGCAACGAGGCCCCGCTCTTGCAGTTGTTTAATCAAGTTGCTGCTTGCCATCAATGACTCCATGTATAAACGAATGCACCTTTGCCGGTACACGGCCTTTCGCCCAGTGGCGAAATAAAAATTCAGGGTAGCGCATAGAATAAAGCGCCGGCGGCATCAGCACCAGCGCTTAGAGAGGATTTTCCGCCTTCAGGGTGCCAGTCGGTCAATTTTCCAGTCATTCCCGTCCCGCTGATACAGGAAACGGTCATGCAGACGATGGGCGCCGCCTTGCCAGAACTCGACAGAGTCAAATTTCACGCGGAATCCGCCCCAGAAACTCGGCAACGGCACCTCGCCCTGCTGGAACTTCTGCTTCAGCTCGAGGAATTTGCTTTCCAGCACGCCGCGCGCGGAAATGCGCGACGATTGTTGCGAGACCCAGGCGCCGATCTGGCTGTCCTTCGGCCGGCTGTTGAAATACTTCAGCACCTCGAGCGTCGACAGACGCTCCGCCTGGCCGAGGAAAATCACCTGGCGATCGAGCATGTGCCAGGGGAACAGCAGGCTGATATGCGGGTTGTGCGCCAGCTGTTGCGCCTTGCGGCTGCCGAGGTTGGTGTAGAACACCAGCCCCTGCTCATCGAAATGCTTCAGCAGCACGATGCGTTGATAAGGCTGGCCGTGTTCGTCGACGGTCGCGACGCACATGGCGGTGGGATCCGCCAGGCGCGCGTCGCAGGCCTGTTTCAACCAACGCTCGAACAGTTCGAGCGGGCTGGCGGTCAGATCGTTGCGGCGCAGGCCGCCCCGGGTGTATTCACGGCGCAGGTCCGCAACATCAAACTCATTCTTTTCAATCATCTGGGTTATCGACCAACTGAAAAAATCCGTCGTTACATTCTGCGCCTGCGGCGTCAGGAACTCAATCGCTCCGACGCCGCCGTCAACCCTCACTCCGTCAACACGCAGTCGCTCATGACTACCTTGCCGTTGCGCTCAAGATAGGCGTTACGGTCTTTCGACCAAAAAGTGTATTTACCGTCGCTGTATTTGGCGCCGGTCAGCGCCAGCACCTGCTTAAGATGCAGCTGCTCGCCATCCATCAGCAGGCTGACTTCACTCGCCTTGCCGTCGAGCGCCACCGTCAGCGGCGTAGTGCCACACTGATAGTGCATCGTCTGGCTGCTCTGCGGCAGGATGTAACTGCAGCCGGACAGCGCCAGCGCGCCGGCGACGAAAAAGACTTTTTTCATGCTGTTGCTCCTTAGAAAAATCCTCACAGGCTATCCTAACAGAGCTAACGGCCCCCCAATGGCAAAACCGGATAAATCCCACCCAGCACCGTTTCACGGCTGGCGCCGGTTACCGAAGGCAGATTGCCGGCCTGGCCGGACAGCGTACGGAAGGCCAGCCAGGCAAAGGCCAACGCCTCCATGTCGTCACCGCTGACGCCGAAATCGTCGGTCAGCCCAACTTCCGTGCCCGGCAGCAGCGCCGACAAACGCGCCATCAGCAGCGTGTTGCGCGCCCCGCCGCCGCACACCAACAGACGCTCGCACCCGCCGGCCAGCTGCACCTGTTCGCTGATGCTGACGGCGGTCAGTTCCGTGAGCGTGGCCTGTACGTCGACCGGCGCAATCGCCGGCAATCCGGCCAGCTGCCGTTCCAGCCAAGCGATATTGAAATACTCGCGGCCGGTGCTTTTCGGCGCCGGCTGCGCGAAGTACGGATCCGCCAGCATCTGCTGCAACAACGGCAAGCAGACCCGCCCCTGCATCGCCCAGCCGCCGTCCTGATCATAAGGCTGCGCGCGGTGGCGCCACACCCAGGCGTCCATCAGCATGTTGCCCGGCCCGGTATCGAAACCGCGCACTGCCGTACCGGGCAATAGCAGAGAAAGGTTGGCGATGCCGCCGACGTTTAGCACCATGCGCCGCTCGACGGGATGCCCAAGCAGCGCCTGATGAAATGCCGGCACCAGCGGGGCGCCCTGCCCACCGTACGCCATGTCACGCCGGCGGAAATCGCCGACGGTGGTGATATTGGTCAGCGCGGCGATGCGGTTGTTATCGCCGAGCTGCATCGAGAAACGCGCGTCGCCTTCCGGCTCGTGCCACACCGTCTGGCCGTGGCAACCGATGGCGGTGACCTGCTCCGCGTCGATGCCGGTTTGCTTCAGCAGGCCGAGCACCGCCTCGCCGAACAGCGAGCCCAACTGCGCGTCCAGCCGGCCGACGGCGGCCAACGTAGTTTGCTGCCCCTGGCACATCCCCAGGATCTCTTTTTTCAACGCCATCGGCATCGGATGGCTATAGCTGGCCTGCTGCGCCACCATGCGATCGTCGATCGCGGCCAATACCACATCGATTCCGTCCAGACTGGTGCCGGACATGACGCCTATATAGCGGCCTGACTTCATAGCAACATCCTCTAACCCGCGCGGTAAGCAAAATTTATCCTGACAAATAAACCAGAATTGCCGGATTAACGCCATGAATTATGATGCTTTTTTTACGCACCGTGAGCCAGATGCCCCCTGGCGCCGCTGTGGCACGGGCTATGTGTTAAACCGTGCCATAACAGGCGACGGAATGTCGCCAAGGCTGTCATAAAGGTAAACCGCGGTTTATTATTGGTTGAACAGAGAAAAGTTAAGCTGCATGCAGCGATGAAGCATGGCGGTGTGTCAACTTTCAGCCATACTTTGTCTATCATTTTCACTGAATCTTGCCTGGTGAGCATTGCCAGGTTATGGACTACTACCATCAGGAGTTTTATATGATCAAGCGTCTTCTCGTCGTTGCCGTCGCCGCCGTTACGCTGGCCGGCTGTGCCAATGAATCCATGTCCGGCGATGTCTACTCGTCCTCGCAGGCCAAGCAGGTACAGACCGTCACCTACGGGACGCTGGTTTCCGTGCGTCCGGTTAAAATTCAGGGCGGCGAAGGCTCCAACGCCATGGGGATGATCGGCGGCGCGGTGATTGGCGGGCTGTTGGGCAACACCGTTGGCGGCGGCACCGGTCGTACGCTGGCTACCGCGGCGGGCGCTATTGCCGGCGGCGCGGCGGGTAACAGCATCGGTGAAGTGGCCGGTCGGACCTCCGGCTACGAGCTGGAAATCAAGACCGACCAGAAAGAGAACATCGTGGTGGTACAGAAAGCGGGCGACACCAAGTTCAGCCCTGGCCAGCGTGTGCGCATGGCGCGCATGGGCGACACCATCACCGTTTCCCCGCTGTAAGTCAGTCGGCGACAAACGGCAAACCGGAGGCAATCGCCTCCGGTTTTATTTCTGATGCTGTGAAACTGTAATCGTAGAAAATAAGAATATTATTATTTGTTCTGCAGTTCGGTGATATTTTGTTCTAACTTGCCAATCAGCCCTACCAACAGATGCACTTCGTCGGCGGTAATGCCGCTTAAAATCTCACTGCGTGTAGACGTGATCACGCTGTCCACTTCCCTGATGATCGGATCGGCCGCCTCGGTCAGCTTGATGCGCTTCGCGCGGCGATCGTTGGCACAGGTGTGACGCGTGATCAGCCCCTTCTCCTCCAATTGGTCCAGCGTGCGAACCAGTGACGGTTGCTCGATACCGATCGCCTTGGCCAACTGGATTTGCGACTGCTCCGGCGGCAAACGATTGATATTGTGCAAAGTGACCCAGTGCGTTTGGGTCAGCTCCAACGGCTTGAGCCGATGATCGATGAGCGCGCGCCAAACACGAACTAATCGTGCTAAATCTGAACCTAATGTTGACTCCACTTCCCCCTCCTTATAATTAGCATGCTAACATTACCTCCCAGAGTTTAGACTATTTTGGGTAACTCACATTAAAAACACAAATGTATATAATGTATATTGTGGAAATAGCCACTATTTTCGGCCGTTATCGTTTAATCGTTATGCAAATATTCAACATATTCACCCTTAGGGATTGTTAATGTGAATACATCATGGTTACACACCTCATCCCCCTTACCCGATTTGGTCCTGGGGGCATCGCTTTATTTTCCGCCTATATTTAAAGCTTTTTTACTAGGACTGGTCTTATGGCTGCTGACTCATCAACTGCTGAGAGACTGGATGTATTCCGGTGAAATCTGGCATCCCATGTTGATGGACCTGTCCATTTTCGTTCTGACCGTCAGCGGTTCCTTATGGATTTTAGCGAGTTGGTAACCCATGCAGCATAAAACATTAAAATACTTCTCTACGGTGATCGTCTGCGCCATTGCCGTCTGCGCCGGTTGGTGGCTCTGGAATTATTATATGCAATCCCCATGGACCCGTGATGGAAAAGTGCGCGCCGAACTCGTCAATATCACCCCTGAAGTCTCTGGAAGATTAGAGAAAATAAGCGCGAATGACAATCAGTTCGTACCTGCGGGAAGTCTGATTTTTACCCTCGACCCGGTGCCCTACCAGATTGCGCTGGACAATGCCGAGGCCGCGGTGGCAAAAGCGCAATCCGATCTGGCCAAAGCGGACCACGAGGCTGCCCGCCGCCGCGGTTTACCGCGTAACGTTATTTCCGCTGAAGACTTGGACGAGTCCAATTTAGCCGCTCAGGCAATGAAGGCCGCCTATAAAGCCGCGCTGGCCAACCTGGAACAGGCCAAATGGAATTTGAGCAAAACCAAAATTTATGCGCCAACCGACGGTTATATCACCAACCTGCAGGCACGCGTCGGAAACTACGCCAACGCCGGCACGCCCCTGGTGGCGTTGGTGGATGTGCATTCGTTTTATGTGCTCGGATATTTCGAAGAAACCAAGCTGAAGCATATAAAAGAAGGCAATAAAGCGGACATCGTTTTATATAACGGCAACACGCCGCTGCAGGGGGAAGTAGAGAGCATCGGGCGCGCCATTTACGATCAGAGCGTCGACAGCAGCAACGATCTATTAATGGACGTTAAGCCTAATGTGCCTTGGGTGCGTTTGGCCCAGCGCGTGCCGGTGCGGATAAAATTGCTCAACGTGCCCGCCGATTTGACGCTGGTCGCCGGCACCACCTGCACCATCTCGATTCATCAGCGGAACTAAAGTGTGAATCTGCCTTTTCTGGAGTGGAGCCGGACCCCCTGGGGTAAGGCGACCGGCGGACAATGGCGCTATGCCCTGCGCAACTCGCTGGCGATGTGTCTGGCGCTGTGGGTGGCGTTCGTGCTCGAACTCGACGAACCCTATTGGGCACTCACCTCCGCCGCGGTGGTGAGCTTCCCCACCATCGGCGGCGTGATCAGCAAAAGCATCGGCCGCATCTTCGGCAGCCTGGTGGGCGCCGCCGCGTCGGTGGCGATCGCCGGCCACTGCCTGAACGATCCCTGGCTGTTTACGCTGTTCATCGCCGCCTGGATCGGGCTGTGCACCTACGTCTCGAATCATTACCAAAACAACGTCTCTTACGCCTTCGCGCTGGCGGGCTATACCGCCGCCATCATCGCCTTCGGCACGGTCAACGTCACCGACACCCAGCAGATCTTCGACATCGCTCAGGCGCGCGTTTGCGAAGTGATCACCGGCATTCTGTGCGGCGGGTTGATGATGATGATCCTGCCCAGCACCTCCGACGGCGAAGCCCTGCTGACCTCGCTGCGGCGCATGCAGCTGCGGCTGCTGGAGCACGCCGCCATGCTGTGGCAGCCGGAGGTCACCGCGCAGATGCGCACCTCGCACGAAGGGGTCATCGGCCAGATCCTGACCATGAACCTGCTGCGCATTCAGGCATTCTGGAGCCACTACCGGCTGCGGCGGCAAAATAACCTGCTCAACTATCTGCTGCATCAACAGCTGCGCATTACCAGCGTCATCTCCAGCCTGCGCCGCATGCTGCTGAACTGGCCGGATCGCCCCGCCAATCTGATGCCGGTGCTGACGCAACTGCTGGACGAACTGCGCGATCCCGCCACCGATAAATATCGCTTGGCGCGCCTGCTCCAGCAGATCGCGCCGCACGATCCCGCGGACTATCGCCATCGCGCCTTCTGGCTGCGGTTGCGCGATTTCTGTTGGCTCTACCTGCGCTGCAACCGCTGGCTGCGGCGGTTGGAAAGCGCCACGGCGGTCAGCGATCTCCAGCCGCCGCGCGTCACCCCACTGGCGCGCCATACCGACAGCTACGAAGCCGCCTATAACGGCCTGCGCACCTTTTTATGCATCGTGATCGGCTGCGCCTACTGGATCAACACGCAATGGGACGCCGGCAGCGCGGCGCTGACGCTCACCGCCATCAGCTGCGTGCTCTACTCTTCCACGCCTTCGCCGATCAACAGCGTCAGCACCTTGCTCAAGGCGGTGCTGCTGCTCTCGGTCGCCTGCTTCGTGGTGAAATTCGGTTTGATGATCCAGATTGACGATTTCTGGGTGTTTTGCGCCTTCCTGTTCCCGATCCTGGTGACCATGCAGATGCTCAAGCTGCAGAACCCGCCTTATGCCGCGCTTTGGGGGCAGCTGATCGTCTTTATGGGCTCGTTTCTGACCGTCAGCAATCCGCCGAGCTATGACTACCAGTCCTTTATCAATGACAACATCGCTAAAATCGTCGGTGTATTGCTGGCCGGGTTGGCGTTTCAGATCCTGCGCCCCAGCTCGGACAAACGCAAAAGCCGCCGCATTATCCGCGCGCTGCGGCGCGATTTTATCGATCAGTTGAGCAAACGGCCGCAGCAGAGCGAAAGTCAGTTCGAATCGCTGATCTACCATCGCATCAGCCAACTCAATCAAAGTCAGGATCAGGAAGCGCGCACCTGGCTGCTGCGTTGGGGCGTGGTGCTGCTCAACTGCAGCCATATCGTCTGGCAGCTGCGCGACTGGCAGACCCGTTCCGATCCACTGTCGGCGGTGCGCAACGTCTGTATCCACTGCCTGCGCGGCATCATGACGGAGAAAGGCGTGCAGCACAGTTCGCTGGACGCCACGCTGCAGGAACTGCTGCGCATGAGCAACGCGTTGGCGCATCACCCGGAACAGGCGGCGCGCGATCTGGCCGGCCTGATCTGGCGGCTTTACTGCTCACTGCAGCAGCTGCAACAGGCGATGAGCCAGCCCGCCGCCGCACCGGCCGTTAGCGGCGGGTGATCACTTGATCACGCCGCAGGCGAAGCGTTCGCCGCCGCCACCGAGCGGCTGTGGATGATCCGAATGGTTATCGCCGCCGGCGTGCACCATCAGCGCCTTGCCCTCAATTTCGCTGATTTTTTTCAGCCGCGGCGCCAACACCGGGTAATTCGCCATGCCGTCGGCGGTCACATAGATGGCCGGCAAATCACCCAGGTGCCCGTCGGCGTACGGCCCGAGGTGTTTCCCGGTCTTTTGCGGGTCGAAATGTCCGCCGGCCGCCAGCGCCGCCACCGCTTTGCCGTCCTTCATGCCCGGCTCGCAGCTGCCTTTTTCATGCACGTGGAAACCGTGTACTCCGGCCGGCAACGCTTTCAGGCTCGGCGTGAACAGTAAGCCGTACGGCGTTTCGCTGATGACCACGTTGCCGATGTCCTGACCGATACCCTGCCCGGTCACCAGATGCATCTCGACGTCGGTTGCCGCCGCCTGAGCCGCGCCACACGCCATCAGGCCGAGCGCCGCATACCAATAACGTTTCATCAATCAGTCTCCTTAATGACTATATCGAGCTATCAGTATAGGAGAGCCTGCGCCGGCACTGTTAACCAACGCACAATCTCGCCAATTTGATTCGCAGACCTAATATTTGGCACTAATAATAATTCTACCGATGTTGGTCCTCCGACCAGCTGTCGTTCGGCTAACGTTGTTTCCCTGTTTCCACCGCCGGCGCATGAGAGTTCGCTTCCAGGCCAGGCGGCATACTTCATAAGGAACTGATATGGGCATCTTTAGCTATAAGGATCTGGACGAAAACGCGTCGAAGGCGCTATTTTCCGACGCCTTGGCCATCTCTACCTACGCTTACCACAATATCGATAACGGCTTCGATGAAGGCTATCACCAGACCGGTTTCGGGCTGGGTCTGCCGCTGACGCTGGTCACTGCGCTCATCGGCAGCACCCAGTCGCAGGGCGGCCTGCCGGGCCTCCCCTGGAATCCCGACTCCGAACAGGCCGCGCAGGAGGCGGTAAACAATGCCGGCTGGTCGGTGATCAGCGCCGAGCAGCTCGGTTACGCCGGCAAAACCGATGCGCGCGGCACCTACTACGGCGAGACCGCCGGTTACACCACCGCACAGGCCGAGGTGCTGGGCAAATATGACAGCGAAGGCAATCTCACCGCCATTGGCATCTCATTTCGCGGCACCAGCGGCCCGCGCGAGTCGTTGATCGGCGATACCATCGGCGATGTGATTAACGATCTGCTGGCCGGGTTCGGGCCGAAAGGCTACGCCGACGGCTACACGCTGAAGGCCTTCGGCAACTTGCTGGGCGACGTGGCGAAATTCGCGCAGGCCCACGGGCTGAGCGGCGAGGACGTGGTGGTCAGCGGCCACAGCCTCGGCGGGCTGGCGGTCAACAGCATGGCGGCGCAGAGCGACGCCAGCTGGAGCGGCTTCTACGCGCAGTCCAACTATGTCGCCTTCGCCTCGCCGACCCAGTACGAAACCGGCGGCAAGGTGCTCAACATCGGCTACGAGAACGACCCGGTGTTCCGCGCGCTCGACGGCACCACGCTGACCGGGGCGTCGTTGGGCGTTCACGATGCGCCCCATACCTCCGCCACCAACAATATCGTCAACTTCAACGATCACTACGCCTCGGACGCCTGGAACCTGCTGCCGTTTTCCATTCTCAACATTCCGACCTGGCTGTCGCACCTGCCGTTCTTCTATCAGGACGGCCTGATGCGGGTGCTGAACTCCGAGTTTTATTCGCTGACCGACAAAGACTCGACCATCATCGTCTCCAACCTGTCGAACGTCACGCGTGGCAATACCTGGGTGGAAGACCTGAACCGCAACGCGGAAACGCACAGCGGGCCGACGTTTATCATCGGCAGCGACGGCAATGATTTGATCAAGGGCGGCAAAGGCAACGACTATCTCGAGGGCCGCGACGGCAACGATATCTTCCGCGACGCCGGCGGCTATAACCTGATCGCCGGCGGCAAAGGCCACAATATCTTCGATACCCAGCAGGCGTTGAAAAATACCGAGGTCGCCTACGACGGCAACACGCTTTACCTGCGCGATGCCAAGGGCGGCATTACGCTGGCGGACGACATCAGCACCCTGCGCAGCAAAGAAACCTCCTGGCTTATCTTCAACAAAGAAGTGGATCATCAGGTAACCGCCGCCGGATTGAAATCGGACTCAGGCCTCAAAGCCTATGCCGCCGCCGCCACCGGCGGTGACGGCGATGACGTCCTGCAGGCTCGCAGCCACGACGCCTGGCTGTTCGGCAACGCCGGCAACGACACGCTGATCGGCCACGCCGGCGGCAACCTGACCTTCGTCGGTGGCAGCGGCGATGACATTCTGAAGGGCGTCGGCAACGGCAACACCTTCCTGTTCAGCGGCGATTTCGGCCGCGATCAGCTGTATGGCTTCAACGCCAGCGATAAACTGGTGTTTATCGGCACCGAAGGCGCCAGCGGCAATATCCGCGATTACGCCACGCAGCAAAACGACGATCTGGTGCTGGCCTTCGGCCACAGCCAGGTCACGCTGATCGGCGTCTCGCTCGATCACTTCAGCACCGATCAGGTGGTGTTGGCCTAAGCATCGGCATAAAAAAAGCCGGGCGCTTTCGCCGCCCGGCTTTCCTCTTTCTGCCCGCCTTAAGGCACGTCATACCCCAGCGCCGCCTTGCGAATGCGGAACCACTGCTGGCGGCTCAGCACCAGTTTCTGCGCCTTGAGCGCCGAACGCACCCGCTCAATCTTGCCGGAGCCGATGATTGGCAACGGTGACGACGGCAGGCGCATCACCCAGGCGTACACCACCTGCTCGATGGTCTCCGCGCCGATCTCTTGCGCCACCCGCTGCAGCTCGTCGCGCAGCGGCTGAAACTCGGCGTCGTTGAACAGGCGCCCGCCGCCCAGGCAGGACCAGGCCATCGGCTTGATGCGCAGTTGCTGGCACTGGTCAAGCGTGCCGTCGAGAATGGCCGGTTGGTGAATCGGCGAGATCTCCACCTGGTTGGTCGCCAGCGTGAACGGCAGACGCGACTGCAGCAGTTGGAACTGCGCGGGCGTAAAGTTGGAGACGCCGAAATGGCGCACCTTGCCGCTTTTGTGCAACGCAACGAAGGCTTCGGCTACATCGTCAGCGTCCATCAACGGATCCGGGCGGTGGATCAGCAGCAGATCGAGGTAATCGGTATGCAGATGGCGCAGCGACTGTTCCGCGCTCTGCACGATATGATCGCGGTCGGTGATGTAGTGGCCGATCGGGTTGCCGGGCTTGGCGGTGGTGGCGATGCCGCACTTGGTCACCAATTCCAGCGACTGACGCAACGCCGGCTTCAGGCGCAGCGCGTCGCCGAACGCCTGTTCGCAGGCATAGCCGCCGTAGATATCGGCGTGATCGGCGGTGGTGACGCCCAGTTCGACATGCTGTTCGATGAACGTCAGCAGTTGCTGCGGCGACATGCCCCACTCCATCAACCGCCAGTAACCGCAAATCATGCGGGAAAATTCAGGCCCCTGCGGCGCGAGACGAATACGTTCTACCATTGCGAAAACCTCATGACATTAGTTGTCAGCCAGCATACACAAGCCGGTGAGGCACAGGGAAGCGGTAAGCCACACGAACGTGCGGCAGATCAGGAAAGGTTAAAACAGCGACGGTTGCTCCGGCAGCGGCTCGTCGGGCGCTTTATTGGCGCGCTGCAGCCGCAGGAAGCGTTGACGGCACAGGCGCAGCACCTCGCGCTTTTGCGCATCGCTCATGTTCATCCAGCCGAAACGCTCCTCGCGGCTGCGCAGGCAGCCACGGCAGAATCCACGATCGTCGGCCTGGCAAATGCCGCGACACGGGCTGGGGATGTCGAAAAACTCAAGCTGCTGCGCCACGAGGCTCCTCCTGCGTTCTCTTGCTAATTGAAGACGCCATCGCCGCCGCTGGCAAGTCCCTTTTCGCCATTGCGGCGAAAATAGTCGCGCAAATAGCGCAGCGCCTGGCGGCTTTTTTCCGGCACATTGCGTTCGAGCGTCAGCGCGTGCAGCCGGAGCGCCGCCGGCCGCCACTCCGGCAACAGCAGCAACAGCTCGCCGCGCTGCAGTTCGTCGCCAATTTCATACAGCGGCTGAGCGGAAATGCCCAGCCCGGCGCGGGTAAAGGCGCGCATCACGTTCATGCTCTCGCTGACGATCTGTCCTTCCGCCAGCCGCAGCTTTACCTGCTGGCCGGACTGGTGCAGCAAATCCAGATGCGCCCCGCTGTAGCCGCTGGAAATCCAACGGTGCTGTACCAAATCCTGCGGTTTTTCCGGCACCCCATGCTGGCTGAGGTAGCGCGGTGCGGCGCACAGCACCATCGGCCACGCCGTCAGCGGATGCGCGATCATATTGGCGTCCGCCAGCTGCCGGTTGGCCCGCAGCGCAATGTCGACCCGTTGTTCTATCATATCGACGATGCGATCGTCCGCCAGCACGCGCAGCGTGAGCTTGGGATGCGCCTGCAACAGCGGCGACAGCGCCTCCGCCAACGAACGGCCGCCGATGCCGACCGGGGTGGCGATGCGCAGCTCACCCACCAGCGTATCCCGCAGCTCAGCCAACCGCTGCTCCGCCTGCAGCGCCTGTTGCAGCATCGCCTCGCAGCCGGGATAGAACGCCGCTCCCGCCTCGGTCAGCGCCAGACGGCGGGTGGAACGATGCAGCAACGGCACCCCAAGCGCCTTCTCCAGCGAGCGCATGTGCTGGCTGACCGCCGACGGCGTCATGCCCAGACGCCGCGCCGCACCGGCCAGCGAGCCTTCCGCCACCACGGTGGCGAATACCGCCATTCGATTGAGTTTATCCACGATTATGAAGTTTTACTTAATCAAGAAAGCATGAATATGGCACTAATCACGGCTATTGTTAAGGACTAGAGTAGAAACCACGCGGCAGGCACCTCGGCCTGCCTCACGATACTGAACCTATCCCCGAAGGAGCATACAGATGAAAGTAGCCATTATTGGAGCAACCGGTTTTGTTGGCCGCCGCGTGGTGGATGAAGCGCTGGCTCGCGGTATTCAGGTGACGGCAATCGCGCGCCAGAAAAAAGATTTGCCGGAGCACGCCAATCTGACCGTCGCACTGGGCGACGTCGCCGACACCGCCTGGCTGGCGGGACAATTGCGCGGCCAGGACGCGGTGATCAGCGCCTACAACCCAGGCTGGGGCGAAGACAACCTGTATGAGAAAACCACCCGCGGCGCCCAGCAGATCCTCACCGCGGTCGAGCAGGCCGGCGTCAAACGCCTGTTGGTGGTCGGCGGAGCCGGCAGCCTGGAAGTGGCGCCGGGCGTTGAACTGGTGGATACGCCGCAGTTCCCGGAAAATATCCGCCCCGGCGCGCAGGCGGTGCGCGATCTGCGCAACAAACTGCGTAACGAGTCGGCACTCGACTGGACCTATCTTTCGCCGGCCGCCCTGCTGGAGCCGGGCAAACGCACTGGCCAGTTCCGCCTCGGCACCACGCAACTGCTGATGAACGGCGAAGCGCCGGCCAGCATTTCGGTGGAAGATCTGGCAGTCGCTATCGTTGATGAGATTGAAAAACCTCAGTTTATTCGCGCGCAATTCACCGCCGCCTACTAAACTGCCCTGCCGCCAGGCCGCTCGGCCTGGCGGTTTTCACGTATTCTCCGTCGCCAGTATTCTGAATTTCTAAGGTTTTCTTAAGTTTCATCCGGTAGATTTCACGACATTATCTACTTTCAGGATCCCGACATTGGCAATGTGGTTACGTCAACGCTTACAGTGCAACAGCCTCGGTTTTACCCTCGCCGCCGCCCTGTTCTTCACTCTGTTTCAAAACGCGTTATTCCTGCATCGCGCCTGGTCGTATATCACCTTCGATAGCGTCCACAGCGTGATTTTCGCGGCCAGTATGCCGGTGGTGATCTTTTGTGCGCTGAATATTATCTTCAGCGTGTTGACCGTGCCCTACCTGCGTAAGCCGTTGATCATCTTTTTCTTGCTCGGCAGCGCCGCAGCCAACTATTTCATGTTCAGCTATGGTGTGGTGATCGATGGCAACATGATGCAAAACGCCTTCGAAACCAACCCCCAGGAGGCGACCGCGCTGCTGACGCCGCGCATGGGATTGTGGCTGGCGCTGCTCGGCATTCTGCCGGCGGTGGCGGTCTGCTTCACCCAAATTCGCCAGACTCGCCCCTGGTGGTACATGGTCGGGCTGCGCGCCGCCAACGTCATGCTGTCGTTGGTGGTGATCCTGATCGTCGCCGCGCTGTTCTACAAAGACTACGCTTCGCTGATCCGCAACAATAAAAGCGTGGTGAAGATGTTGACGCCTTCCAACTTCGTGGCCGGCACCATCAAGTTTACCGAACAGCGTTACTTCACCCGCAATCTGCCGCTGGTCAAGATCGGCGAAGATGCGCGTAAAGGGCCGCTGATCGCCAGGCAGACCAAGAAAACGCTGGTGATCCTGGTCGTGGGCGAAACCGCCCGCGCCGAAAACTTCTCCCTCGGCGGTTACGGGCGCGAAACCAACCCGCGCCTGAAGCAGGACGACGTGGTCTACTTCAAGAACGCCAGTTCCTGCGGCACCGAAACGGCGATCTCCGTGCCCTGCATGTTCTCCAACATGCCACGCAAGGAGTATGACGCGACTCAGGCGACGCACCAGGAAGGCATGCTCGACGTGCTGGCGCATGCCGGCGTCAATGTGCTGTGGCGCGATAACGACGGCGGTTGCAAAGGCGCCTGCGACCGGGTGCCGCACATCGACATGACCAAGCTGAAACTGCCGCAGGACTGTGACGGCGAGGTTTGCATGGACAACGTGCTGCTGTACAAGCTGAACGACTACATCAATAGCCTGAAAGACGATGGTGTGATCGTGCTGCACCAGATGGGCAGCCACGGCCCGGCTTACTATCGCCGCAGCACGCCAGAGTTCCAGGCGTTTTCACCGACCTGCAACAGTAATCAGATCCAGGATTGCAGCCATGAACAGTTGGTGAATACCTACGACAACTCAATCCTGTATACCGACGCGATGCTCGATGCCACCATCAAGCTGCTGCGGCAGTATGACGATCGGTTCAATACCGCGCTGGTCTATTTATCCGATCACGGCGAATCTCTGGGGGAGAACGGCATGTATCTGCACGGCACGCCTTATGTCTTCGCGCCGAGCCAACAAACGCACGTGCCTTTCCTGATGTGGATGTCGGCCGACTATCAGCGCAATTTCGACATCGATCGCCAGTGTCTGAATACGTTGGCGGAAAAGGACGAGGTTTCACAGGACAACCTGTTCCACACCCTGTTGGGCATGCTGAACGTACAGACCCGCGAATATCAATCCCAGTTGGATATCCTGCAGCGTTGCCGCAACGCGGCGTAGCGCTTAACTTCCGCGTGCCGCTGGGGCACAATGTCTTGCAGACAAACCGGCGTTTTGTGCGCCGGTTTTTTTATTCCCATTGACCTAGACCAATCGGTCTATTATGCTCGGCGCCATGATGACCAAATCAACGCATTGCAACGTGGATACACGTGAACATCTGCTCGCCACCGGCGAAACCCTCAGCCTGCGCCTGGGCTTTACCGGCATGGGGCTGAGCGAACTGCTGGCCACCGCGGGCGTGCCGAAAGGCTCGTTCTACCACTATTTTCGCTCGAAGGAAGCCTTCGGCGAAGCGATGCTGCAGCGCTATTTCGCGCATTATGATGCAGAAATGCAGGCGCTGTTTGCCGACAGACGCGGCGATGCCCGCCACCAGCTGCTCGGCTATTACGCCCAGGCTATCAGCTACCACTGCCGCAGCGAATGCCACAACGCCTGCCTGGCGGTGAAACTTTCCGCCGAGGTGAGCGATCTGTCGGAACCGATGCGCCATGCGCTGGAAACGGGCACCGCTCGCGTGATCGGCCATCTGCAGGAGGCCATCGAGCGCGGTATCGCCGAGGGCTCGCTGTCGGTGGCCATGAGCCCGGCGGCGACTGCAGAAACGCTGTATTCACTGTGGCTCGGTGCCTCGCTGCGCGCCAAGATCCGTCATTCGCTGGCGCCGTTAACCAGTGCGCTGGAAAGCATCGAGTTGCTGCTGCGCCCGCCGCAACGGTAACGACAACCGTCTTTTTTCGTGAAAAATGCAGTTCGTGTTTTTTTATCGCCCATCACTAGACGACCGGTCTATTAAATACAGGATGCACTATGAAGACTGAAAAATTGCTCTCTCCGCTGAAGGTTGGCGCCGTCACCCTGCCCAACCGCGTGTTTATGGCTCCGCTGACGCGTCTGCGCAGCATCGAACCGGGCGATATTCCTACGCCACTGATGGCGGAATATTATGCGCAGCGCGCCGGCGCCGGCCTGATCGTGACCGAAGCGACGCAGATCTCCTTCCAGGCGAAAGGCTACGCCGGCGCGCCGGGCCTGCATACCCCGGAACAGATCGCCGCGTGGAAACACATCACGCAGGCGGTACACGACAAAAACGGCCACATCGCCGTACAGCTGTGGCATGTAGGCCGCATCTCCCACGCCAGCCTGCAGCCGGGCGGACAAGCGCCGGTCGCGCCTTCGGCAATCAACGCCGAAACCCGCACCACCGTGCGAGATGAAACCGGCGCCTGGGTGCGCGTACCGACCTCCACACCGCGCGCGCTGGAAACCAGCGAGATCCCGGGCATCATCAACGATTTCCGCCAAGCAACCGCTAACGCGCGCGAAGCCGGCTTCGACTTCATCGAGCTGCATGCTGCCCACGGCTATCTGCTGCACCAGTTCATGTCACCGGCTTCCAACCAACGCACCGATCAATACGGCGGCAGCATCGAGAATCGCACCCGCCTGACGTTGGAAGTGGTCGACGCCACCATCGCCGAATGGGGTTCCGAACACATCGGTATCCGCATCTCGCCGCTGGGGCCGTTCAACGGGCTGGACAACGGCGAAGATCAGGAAGAAGCGGCGCTGTATCTGGTGGAAGAGCTGAATAAGCGCAACATCGCTTACCTGCACATCTCCGAACCGGACTGGGCCGGCGGCAAACCGTATTCCGACGCCTTCCGCGACTCGGTGCGCGCCCACTTTAAAGGGGTGATCGTCGGCGCCGGCGCCTACACCGCTGAAAAAGCCGAAGCGTTGATCGAAAAAGGTTTTATCGACGCGGTGGCCTTCGGCCGCAGCTACATCGCCAACCCGGATCTGGTAGAGCGTTTCCGTCAGCACGCCCCGCTGAACGAACCTAAGCCGGAAACCTTCTACGGCGGCGGCGCCGAAGGCTATACCGACTATCCGTTTCTGGCGAAGTAACCCGTCCTGACTCCAACGGCCACGCAATCGCATGGCCGTTTTTTATGCATCGCGCGCAAACGCAAAAAGGCCCGCACGAGGCGGGCCGGTGTTCCCTGGTGTTGATCTTTATTGCCGTTCGATTTTTACACGATCGCCGCTGGAATAGATAATTGATTGTGCAGATCAATTACTCTGTATCGATCGGTACGCTCGATCAATATTTAGACACCCGCGACGCGAGACCATGAAGTGACATTGTCACCAACTCGTTACGTTGAATTCCCTTGCGGGACAAGGCTATACTCGCTTGTGCTTCAATCCACCCGCCGTCTGCCACGGCACAGTCAATTCAGAGGAATTATGCGCTTACTCCATACCATGATCCGCGTCGGTGACCTGCAACGCGCCATCGACTTCTACACCAAGGTATTAGGCATGCGCCTGCTGCGCACCAGCGAAAACCCGGAGTACAAATACTCCCTGGCTTTCGTCGGCTATACGGAAGAGAGCGAAGGCGCGGTTATCGAACTGACCTATAACTGGGGCACCGACAGCTACGACATGGGCACCGCCTTCGGCCACCTGGCGCTGGGCGTGGACGACGTTGCCGCCACCTGCGACAGCATCCGTCGCGCAGGCGGCAAAGTCACCCGCGAAGCCGGCCCGGTGAAAGGCGGCACCACGGTCATCGCCTTCGTCGAAGATCCGGACGGCTACAAAATTGAGCTGATCGAAAACAAACACGCCGGTCAGGGCCTCGGCCACTAAGCCTCCCCTTCAGGGCGCGCTGGCGCCCTGCTGATTCTCCGCGCGATAGCGCCTGCAACCGGGCGCAAAATTTGCCATAATGCGCGCTGCATTCGATGAAGATAAGAAACTGATGGCCGAAAAAAGTGATCTTAACGCCCTGAGTGGTCGTTTTCGTGGGTTTTATCCCGTAGTAATAGATGTTGAAACCGCCGGCTTCAACGCCAATACCGATGCGTTGCTGGAGATCGCCGCCGTCACGCTGAAAATGGATGAAGATGGCTGGCTGCAGCGGGACGAGACCCTGCACTTCCACGTGGAGCCTTTCGAGGGCGCCAACCTGCAGCCGGAAGCGCTGGCGTTTAACGGCATCGATCCGCACAACCCGTTGCGCGGCGCGGTCAGCGAATACGACGCGCTGCACGCCATTTTCAAAGCGGTGCGCAAAGGGCTCAAGGATCGCGGGTGCAACCGGGCTATTATCGTGGCGCACAACGCCAACTTCGATCACAGCTTCCTGATGGCCGCGGCCGAACGTGCCGGCCTGAAGCGCAACCCGTTCCATCCGTTCGCCACCTTCGACACCGCCGCGCTGAGCGGCCTGGTGCTGGGCCAAACGGTGTTGGCGAAAGCCTGTATCGCGGCCGGTATGCCGTTCGACAGCAGCCAGGCGCACTCTGCGCTGTACGACACCGAGCAAACCGCCCTGCTGTTTTGCGAGCTGGTTAACCGCTGGAAACGTCTCGGCGGCTGGCCGCTGCCCGCCGGCGATCTCGCCGAATAAAATCAACAAAAAAGGCGGCCCAGTTTGCACTGGCGCCGCCCGTTACGCGATAATCGCAAGCCCGTCGATTAAGACTGCTGGTCTTCTTGCGCTTTATACTTTTCTGCCGTTTCTTTGATCAGCTGCTGCAGTTCGCCGCGCTGATACATCTCGATGATGATATCGCAACCGCCAACCAGCTCACCATCTACCCACAGCTGCGGGAACGTCGGCCAGTTGGCGTATTTTGGCAGCTCGGCGCGGATGTCCGGGTTCTGCAAAATGTCCACGTAGGCGAAACGCTCGCCGCAGGCGGACAGCGCTTGCACAGCCTGCGCGGAAAAGCCGCAGCTCGGCAGCTTTGGCGAACCTTTCATGTACAGCAGAATCGGGTTTTCAGCGATCTGGTGCTGAATTTTTTCAAGTGTCGTCGTCATTTATTGCTTCCTCAAGCCACATTTCATGGCTACAACATGCATCACGCGGGCTATTGTAGCGGCTGGAACAGTCGCAAGAAAACGCCATCTTTTGCAAGGATATTCGCCCGCCGCCGATCGCGTTTCACCGGCCACGTCATTCCGGTCAAAACATACGTTGAGAATAACATTTTTAATCCGACCATTTCACTAATATATTGCGCCGCGATGACGGCGCGGCTTAATTATATCCGCCACCGTCGCCTGGCGCTTTTTTATACATCAACAGGCTGATTTTAAACCAAAAAAAATGTCATTAACGTTTTCTCACAATATGGATTATTATTTATGAGTTCTTCGCTGTTTTATATGGCGAAGTTCGGGAATACTGTAACTCTTTCGATATCCGTTTCGGGGCCAAGGTTGGTGACGTCGACATGCGTTTAATTCTTACGCTCTTTGCGCTGCTGTTTACGCAGCTCTTCTTCAATTTGGCGCACGCTGCGCCACAGGCGCGCGTTGCCGCCGAGCAGCGTAAAAGCCATGCTAATGAAGCGCGGCCCGATGACCGCAGAAAAAAGAAAGCGGATAAAGCCGCCAAAAAAGCCAAAGTGACGGCCCCCGAGAAAAAAACCAGGACCGCCAAGGTCAAAAGCGAGAAAAGCGCGAAAAAGATCGTCAGCGCCAAACCCAAGGCCAAAGCGCAGAAAATCGCCAAAATTAAAGTCACCCCGCCGAAAAAGGGCTATAAAAAAGGCTATGGCCGCCACCGCGACGCCGGTATGGCTACCGCCAAGCTGGCGCGTGATGAAAAACCGTTGAAACTCAGCCCGGCGCACAAAAAGCGTTACCAGCACGCCAAGCAGACCGCGATGGCCAAGCTGATGGATCAGATGGGCAAACCTTACCGCTGGGGCGGCAGCTCGCCGCGCACCGGCTTCGACTGCAGCGGACTTATCTATTACGCCTATAAAGACGTGGTGAAAATCAAGATGCCGCGCACCGCCAACGAAATGTATCACCTGCGAGACGCGGCGCCGATCAAGAAAAGCGAACTGGAAAGCGGCGATTTGGTGTTCTTCCGCATCAACAACCGCGGCGTGGCGGATCATGTCGGCGTTTATCTCGGCAACGGCAAATTCATCCAGTCGCCGCGCACCGGCGAAGAGATCCGCATCAGCCAGCTCGACAACGACTATTGGCAGAACCACTACATCGGCGCACGCCGCGTAGTGACGCCGAAAACCATCCGTTAATTCCCTGTTCTGCGCGGTTGCGGCCCCGGTCGCAACCGCCTGCTCAAGCTATCGCCCATCGCACTCTCCCACGCGCATTTCTCGCTTTTCCTCCTGTTTTTTATGATGAAAATTGTTAAGATTGAATGACCACAATAAAAAACGGCCCATCTGGCTCCCGCCTCGGCGGGAAAAAAGTGGCGCTGTAAAGGAGGAAGCAATGTCGTTTGAATTACCTGCATTACCGTATGAGAAAAACGCGCTCGAGCCGCACATCTCCGCCGAGACCCTGGAATACCACTACGGCAAACACCACAATACCTACGTAGTTAACCTGAACAACCTGGTGAAAGGCAGCGAGTTCGAGGGCAAATCGCTCGAGGAGATCATCAAGACCTCCAACGGCGGCGTGTTCAACAACGCCGCGCAGGTGTGGAACCACACCTTCTACTGGCACTGCCTGTCGCCACAGGGCGGCGGTGAACCGCAGGGCGAACTGGCGGCCGCGATCGTCAAATCCTTCGGTTCTTTCGCTGCGTTCAAAGAACAGTTCACCGATGCCGCCGTGAAAAACTTCGGCGCCGGCTGGACCTGGCTGGTGAAAAAACCGGACGGCGCGCTGGCGATCGTCAACACCTCCAACGCGGCAACTCCGCTGACCGGTGAAGATAAACCGCTGCTGACCGTTGACGTGTGGGAACACGCGTATTACATCGATTACCGCAATGCGCGTCCAAAATACCTGGAAAACTTCTGGGCGTTGGTCAACTGGACATTTGCGGCGGAAAACCTGGCGTAAGCGCAGGCCTTGCCTAAGTGATGAGGCGCAGCTTGGCTGCGCCTTTTTTAAAACTGGCGGGAAATCAGTTCAACGCGGCGACAAAGCTGAAAGCGATGATCATCGCCAACGCGCCGACGGTAGTGAACAGAGACATCTTCAGATCGGTATCCATGACAACTCCTTTAAAATGGGCTTTCCTAAGGATAAAAGGCGCACAATTAGTACGTCAAATCATTTTCCCACAGTTCGCCGATAAAATCTTGTTATCATTTCCCGGTTTATAATCTCGATTACCTCTTCCACTTTTGTTCAATATGCGACAAAATTCGCAGTTCACAACTGCGTACCGGCATCCATGCCCCTCCTGATTAAGCGCTGAAGACTTCAACACACTAAAAACTCAGTTTTCGCTTCTCTGGAGAAGGATCTACGTAGGCAAACGATTAACATCACACTTACATGCTGTAAACATGTGAGTTCAGGAGTCATTCCTTACATGGCAACGATTAAAGATGTGGCCAAACGCGCGGGCGTTTCCACCACCACCGTTTCGCACGTCATCAATAAGACTCGTTTCGTCGCCGAAGAGACCAAAGCGGCCGTGTGGGCCGCCATCAAAGAGCTGCACTACTCGCCGAGCGCCGTGGCGCGCAGCCTGAAAGTCAATCACACCAAGTCGATCGGCCTGCTGGCCACCTCGAGCGAAGCGCCCTATTTTGCCGAAGTGATCGAGGCGGTGGAAAACAGCTGCTACAGCAAAGGTTACACCCTGATCCTGTGCAACTCGCACAACAATCTGGACAAGCAGCGCGCCTACCTGGCGATGCTGGCGCAAAAGCGCGTCGACGGCCTGCTGGTCATGTGTTCCGAATACCCGGATCAACTGCTGGGCATGCTGGAGGACTACCGTAATATCCCGATGGTGGTGATGGACTGGGGCGCCGCGCGCGGCGACTTCACCGACACCATCATCGATAACGCGTTCGAAGGCGGCTATCTGGCCGGCCGTTACCTGATCGAGCGCGGCCACCGCGATATCGGCGCCATCCCGGGCCAGCTGTCGCGCAACACCGGTGGCGGCCGTCATCAGGGCTTTATGAAGGCGCTGCAGGAAGCGCATATCGACATTCGCGAAGAGTGGATCGTCCAGGGTGACTTCGAGCCGGAGTCCGGCTACAAGGCGATGCACCAAATCCTGTCGCAAAAACAGCGGCCGACCGCGGTATTTTGCGGCGGCGACATCATGGCGATGGGCGCCATCTGCGCCGCTGACGAGCTGGGGCTGCGAGTGCCGCAGGATATTTCCGTGATCGGCTATGACAACGTGCGCAACGCCCGCTACTTCACCCCGGCGCTGACCACCATTCATCAGCCGAAAGAACGCCTGGGAGAAATGGCCTTCACCATGCTGCTGGATCGCATCATCAGCAAGCGCGAAGAATCGCAGGTGATCGAAGTGCATCCGAAGCTGGTCGAACGCCGTTCGGTCGCCGATGGTCCGTTCATCGACTACCGCCGCTGATCATCTTCCCTGCCGGAGGCCTGCGCGGCTTCCGGTGCGGCCTCACTCAGCCACTCCTGATTCAGCGTCTCGCCATCGCCCAAATACGCCAGCAGCCAGCTCATCGCCGGTGACGGTTTATCCTGTTGCCAGGTCAGGCAGCAGGGGCTGGCGGGAAACGGCTGCTGCAACTGCAACGCCTTCAGCTCACCGCGCTGCACCAGCGGCAGCGCCAGATGCGCCGGCATCATGCCGACGCACAATCCGGCGCACAAACAGTCGAGCGCCGAGGTCCAGTCCGGCACCACCAGCCGCCGCTGGTTATCCAGCGTCCAGGTGACGCGCTTGGGCAGATTGCGCGAGGTGTCTTCCAGACAAAGCGCAGGGTATGGCCTCAACCGATCGTCATTCAATGGCCCTGCCAGCTGCGCCAACGGATGCTGTGGGCTGACTACGCACAGCCAGTTCATATCCCCCATGTCGCGGAAAGCGAAGCCGCCGCCGACCGGCACCGCGCGCGTGGCGCCGATCGCCATGTCCACCCTGCCGTCCACCAACGCATCCCACACGCCGTTGAACACCTCGGGTTGCAGCATCAGTTCAACGTCGGGGAAATGGCGGTAGAAATCCAGCACCAGCTGGCGGCTGCGCTGCGGTTTGACGATGATGTCAACTGCGATATTCAGCTGGCCGCGCCAGCCGTTGGCCACCTGTTGACAGTGGCGGCGGGTGTCGAGCATTTTTTTGATAACAACTCGCGCATCCTTGATAAACAGCGCGCCGGCCGGCGTCAACTCCACATCACGGTGACGCCGCTCAAACAGCGGCACCGCCAGCCATTGTTCCAGTTGCCGCACGGTATAGCTCACCGCCGACGGCACCCGGTGCAGCTCCTGCGCCGCCGCGCTGAAACTGCCGGTGCGCGCCACCGCGTCAACAACTTCAAGAGAATATTCAGACCACATCGCTTTGCCTTCAATTTTTTTAACAGCACTTTGCAAATATTACCGTTTCACAAGCAGAGATCCAGCCGGATACACTGGCCGGCGCTAAAAACCTGCGACACTAAAATATTAACGAGAAATACCATGCGAAATTCCTTTGGTTTTATGTTCTACCTCGCCGGCCTGAGCATGCTGGGTTATCTGGCGACCGATATGTACCTGCCCGCCTTCGGCGCCATGCGGGAGGAACTGCAAATTTCCGCCGGCGCGGTCAGCGCCAGCCTGAGCATCTTTCTGGCCGGCTTCGCCTTCGCGCAGTTGCTGTGGGGGCCGCTCTCCGACCGACTGGGCCGCAAACCGGTATTATTGATTGGCCTGTCGCTGTTCGCGCTCGGCTGCCTGGGCATGCTGTGGGTGGAAAATGCCGTGCAGCTCTGGATACTGCGCTTTATTCAGGCCGTCGGCGTCTGTTCCGCCGCCGCCATCTGGCAAGCGCTGGTGGTCGACCGCTATCGCGAAGGCCAGGCCAACCGCGTATTCGCCACCATCATGCCGCTGGTGGCGCTGTCGCCGGCGTTGGCGCCACTGCTTGGCGCCTGGCTGCTGAACCACGCCAGCTGGCGCGCGATCTTCGCCGTGCTGTTGGCCATCACCGCCCTGCTGCTGCTGCCGACGTTGCTGCTCAAAGATCGCGCCAAAACGCAACCCGCCGCCGATGCGCCAAAAAGCGGCGTCAGTTTTTGGCAATTATTGAAATCCCCGGTGTTCAGCGGCAACGTCGCTATGTACGCCGCCTGCTCGGCCGGCTTCTTTGCCTGGCTGACCGGCTCGCCGTTCATCCTCGGTGATATGGGCTACGGCCCGAGCGACATCGGTCTGAGCTATGTGCCGCAGACGCTGGCTTTCCTATTGGGGGGCTATGGCTGCCGCGCCGCGCTCAAGCGCATCAATGGCAAAACCCTGCTGCCGTGGCTGCTGGTAGCTTACGCTGTCAGCATGGTGGCCCTGTATCTGGTGGCGACCCTGACCAATCCGACGCTCACCACGCTGCTGATCCCGTTCTGCGTCATGGCGCTGGTCAACGGCGCCGGCTACCCGATCATGGTGGCGAATGCGCTGATGCCATTCCCGGAAAGCAGCGGTAAAGCCGCCGCGCTGCAAAATACGCTGCAATTGGGGCTGTGTTTTGTGGCAAGCATGCTGGTGTCGGCGTTTATTGCCCAGCCGCTGTTGGCAACGGTGACGGTGATGGTATCTACGGTAGTCCTGGCCGCGCTGGGTTATTTCCTGCAGCGGGGAAAAGCGGCCGATGCGCAGCAAAAGGCACAGCGGGAACATGCTAACTCAGCGTCATAATTACCAAGATTAATAATCACTTAAAGAATATGCGTGCCGAGTGCGATTTACAGTTGAGTCAACGCCCCGGCACGCCTATACTCAAAAACAACCTTGTAAAGTAGCACCTTATAATCTCTATATCTCAATCAGCTATTGTGTACGCGCCTTGCGTCACACTCTTTTTTTAAAGAGGCGTTTATCCTGCGCCGTTTGCGTCGGGCCGTTTCTTTAAATTTCCTCTGTTCATAGTCGGATATCAGACGCCGCGGGCTTATTTCCCGCTGGTATACGTATGCACCCGCAGAAATTGTCTAAGCTGTTTCCTAACGGGTCATCAGTCAGAAGAAGGTGATGGAGAAGCTATGAGTTCATCGTGTATAGAAGATCTGAGCATCCAGGATAACCAGTGGTACCGTATCGCGCACGAAATGCTCGGTCTGGCCGGTATCGAAATCAACGGATCGCGCCCTTTCGATATTCAGGTTAAAAATCCCGAATTCTTTAAACGCGTTTTGCAGCAAGGGTCACTGGGCCTGGGCGAAAGCTATATGGACGGTTGGTGGGAGTGCGAGCGGCTGGATATGTTCTTTCAGCGCGTGGTCAGCGCCGGGCTGGAGAAGAAACTCCCCCACCACCTGAAAGATACCCTGCGTATCGCCGCCGCGCGCCTGACCAATCTGCAATCGAAAAAGCGCGCCTGGATCGTCGGCAAAGAGCATTACGATCTTGGCAACGATCTGTTTACCCTGATGCTCGATCCTTACATGCAATATTCCTGCGGCTACTGGAAAGACGCCACCACGCTGGAGGAAGCGCAGGAAGCCAAGTTGCGGATGATCTGCGAGAAACTGCAGCTGCAACCGGGCATGCGTTTGCTGGACATCGGCTGCGGCTGGGGCGGCCTTTCCGCCTATGCGGCGAAAAATTACGGCGTGTCGGTGGTCGGCGTGACCATCTCCGCCGAACAGCAGAAGCTGGCTCAGGCGCGCTGCGCCGGGCTGGATGTGCAGATCCTGTTGCAGGATTATCGCGATCTGCATCAGCAGTTCGATCGCATCGTGTCCGTTGGCATGTTCGAGCATGTCGGGCCGAAAAACTACCGCACCTATTTCGACGTGGTGGAGCGCAATCTGGCGCCGCACGGCCTGTTCCTGCTGCACACCATCGGCTCCAACAAGACCGACATGAACGTCGATCCCTGGATCAACAAATATATCTTCCCGAACGGCTGCCTGCCCTCCGTGAGACATATCGCCGAGGCCAGCGAAGGTCATTTCGTGATGGAAGACTGGCACAACATCGGCGCCGACTACGATCGCACGCTGATGGCCTGGTTCGAGCGCTTCAAACAGGCGTGGCCGCAGCTCGCCGAGCGCTATTCCGAGCGCTTCGAACGGATGTTCAGCTATTATCTGAACGCCTGCGCCGGCGCGTTCCGGGCGCGCGATCTGCAGCTATGGCAGGTGGTGTTCAGCCCGAAAGGCGTGGAAGGCGGCATCCGCGTCGCACGCTGAACGCTCCCCTAATAAAAAAGCCCCGGCAACCTCATCGCCGGGGCTTTTTTGCTCTTTCTAACCAGGCGGCTTAGCCGCAGTAAACGCGGATGATTTTATCGTCGCTGTCGCCAAGGAAGTTCAGGCGGCGCAGGTTGAAATCCATGGTGACGGCAGAGTTGTACGGAATCGCTCGCACCTTGGCGTCGATCCGCACGCCTTCCAACGAGGTCATCGGTTTGCCGACGAAGTTTTGATACTGCGATGCGCCACAGGTATCGTCCGCATCGGCCATTTGAGCGCCAGCGCCCTGCTCAGGCGAACTGCTGCAGGCGCTCAGCGCCAGCAACGCGGTTAACAACAACGTTTTCCCATAAAACTTCACGCGTTTCTCCTCTCTGCTTATGATTCGATGCCGGCGGTCACGCCAGAATCGCTGTCAGTCTTTGTGCGCCGGCGCCATCGCCGCGGCCAACGTCGCTTCCCGATTGGCCAGCACGCGCTCGACGGTGTCCACCACCGCCTGCGTTTGCGGATCGATCTCGATGTTCACCTTGTCGCCGAGGCGTTTCTTACCCAGCGTGGTGCGATCCAGCGTTTCCGGGATCAGGTGCACGCAGAAACGGTTATTCACCACTTCACCGATGGTCAGGCTAATGCCGTCGATGCCGATGAAACCTTTGTGCAGCACATATTTCATCAATTCCGCATTCGGCATGCGCAGCCATACCTGGCGGTTATTTTCCGAGGTATAAATTTTGGCCACTTCCGCCGTGCAGATAATATGGCCGGACATCAAATGACCGCCAATTTCATCATTGAATTTCGCCGCGCGCTCGATATTGACGATGTCGCCCAGCGCCAGATCGCCGAGGTTGGTCAGGCGCAGCGTTTCCTTGATCAAATCAAAGCTGACGCGGTTGCCTTCCACCGCGGTGACGGTCAGGCAGCAGCCGTTATGCGCCACCGACGCGCCCAGCTCCAGCCCCGGCAGCAGCTCGGCAGGCATTTCGATCACGTGGGTGCGGAAATTGGGTTTCTCATCAATGGCGACCAACGGCGCGGTGCCTTGTACGATACCGGTGAACATATGTGCCTCTTCTTGCTAAATAGGTTAAAACGCTACCGGCAGTTTGCCCCAGTTGGCGCTGAAAACCAAATCCGCGACGGCAAAAAACGAATGGCTGCGCATTTAATAACTCTTTATCTGCGGCGTTTGCTTAACGGCGCCGAGCAGGTACAATCTTTTTGACAAAATTCCGCTATTTTAATTGTTGTCCTCTCGCGGCAGCCCTCCCTCCCACATATATAAATAGAAAAGGTGTATGCGTGCAGAAGTACTTAATTGAAGCGCGTAGTTTATTGGCTCTCGCTATCCCAGTCATCATCGCGCAAATATCGCAAACCGCCATGGGCGTGGTGGATACCATCATGGCCGGCGCTTACAGCGCCACCGACATGGCGGCGGTGGCGGTCGGCACCTCGATCTGGCTGCCGGCCATTTTGTTCGGCCACGGCCTGCTGCTGGCGCTGACCCCGGTGATCGCCCAGCTCAACGGCGCCGGCCGTCGCGATCGCATCGCCCATCAGGTGCGTCAGGGCTTCTGGCTGGCCTCCGGCGTGTCCGTGCTGTTGATCGTCGTGCTGTATAACTGCAAGTTCGTCATCGACATGATGCACAACATCGATCCGCAGTTGGCGGATAAAGCCGTCGGTTATCTGCACGCCATCATGTGGGGGGCGCCGGGTTACCTGTTCTTCCAGGTGATGCGCAACCAGTGTGAAGGGCTGTCCAAAACCAAGCCCGGCATGGTGATCGGCTTCCTCGGCCTGCTGGTGAATATCCCGATCAACTACATCTTCATCTACGGCAAGTTCGGCATGCCGGAGTTGGGTGGCGTCGGCTGCGGCGTCGCCACCGGCAGCGTCTACTGGATCATGTTCCTGATGATGCGCTGGTACGTGAAGCGCGCGCCGTCGCAGCGCGACATCAAGCGCCAGGCAGGCGATCTCGGCGGCCCGGACTGGGCGGCGCTGAAGCGCCTGATCGGCATCGGCATGCCGGTGGCGCTGGCGCTGTTCTTCGAAGTCACCCTGTTCGCCGTGGTGGCGCTGCTGGTGTCGCCGCTCGGGATCGTCGCGGTCGCCGGCCACCAGATCGCGCTTAACTTCAGCGCGCTGATGTTCGTGTTGCCGCTGTCGCTGGGCGTCGGCGCCACCATCCGCGTCGGTTATCGTCTGGGGGAAGGTTCGGTCGAAGGCGCGCGCGTCGCCGCTTACTCCGCCATCGGCGTCGGTATCACCATGGCCGTTTGCACCGCGCTGTTTACCGCCACTTTCCGCGAACCGATCGCCCTGCTGTACAACGACAGCCCGGCGGTGGTGGCGATGGCCTCGCAGTTGATGCTGCTGGCGGCGCTGTACCAGATCTCGGATTCGGTCCAGGTGATCGGCAGCGGCGTGCTGCGCGGTTATAAAGATACCCGCGCGATCTTCTTCATCACCTTTATCGCTTATTGGGTGTTGGGCCTGCCGAGCGGCTATCTGCTGGCGTTAACCGATGCGGTGGTGCCGGCGATGGGGCCAAGCGGTTTCTGGATCGGCTTTATCATCGGCCTGACCTTCGCCGCCATCATGATGGCGCTGCGCATGCGCTGGCTGCAGAAACAGCCGACCGCCGTCATTCTGCAGCGATCCACGCGCTGAACCCGCGCCCGGCCGGTTTCCTCCCCGGCCGGGTCGCGGTTTGCGGAAAAAAACGCCGGACTGCGCACAACCTCAGCAATCGCGTGAAATACCGAATAAAATTGCGCTTTTCCCCTTGCCAGCACGCAGGTAGCTCGTTAATATTCGTCCCCGCTGTCAGCCATGACAGACAGGAAAAGATGCGTCCGTAGCTCAGTTGGTTAGAGCACCACCTTGACATGGTGGGGGTCGGTGGTTCGAGTCCACTCGGACGCACCAAATTCCAGAAGCAGTACAGTGCGTCCGTAGCTCAGTTGGTTAGAGCACCACCTTGACATGGTGGGGGTCGGTGGTTCGAGTCCACTCGGACGCACCAAATTTCAGAAGCAGCGCAGTGCGTCCGTAGCTCAGTTGGTTAGAGCACCACCTTGACATGGTGGGGGTCGGTGGTTCGAGTCCACTCGGACGCACCATATTGCTGATTCATCTCTTCCCCTATCGCGTTATACTTCCCGTTGTTTCGTCTCTGCCCGACCGTTCGATTTTTCATGTCGATTGCGCCGAACTACCGCCATCAGCCATCAGGAACGCCACATGACCACCTTCACCGCCAAAACCGCCTTTTTACCGCTCGACAATGGCCTTGCCCGCCGTGAAGGCGTGATGAGCGACGGTTCGCCGGCGGCGGAAGTGCGTTTCGAGGCCGGCGCCTTCGGCCAACTGCAAAAGCCCGCGCACGCGCGGCAAACCCGGGTGATATCCGGCGAATTCGAGTTCACCCTCGGCGGCGACACCCGGATAGTACGTGCCGGCGAGAGCCTAACCCTGCCGGCCAACGTCGCCAGCGGCTGCTTCTGCCTGAGCGCTGGCGTGCTGCTGGAAATCCCGCAAACGCGCTAAGCCATATTTACAGCAAGGTTATTTGCGCAACAAGCGGTGCGCAACGCGTTGCATTTGCGCCACATTTGCCCCCGTTTTGACATATCCGCCACACCGCCGCGGTTTTTTATTTTGTTTCCCGCCGCTTAGCCTTTATAATGCGCAACGTCTATCAGTTGAATGGTTTCAGCCCTTGATCTGCGAAAACGCAATAACAACACGATGTGATCTCACCCCGTTGCGCAGCATCTCCGCGCCCCCGCGCGGGCTGAATTTTTCCGCCCCACTTCAACTGTCGTCACCTATCCTTAACTATGTTTTTCACCACCAGGCACGGCTCAAATTCCCTATCGGCGTAAACCGCGCCGGTCAAATTCGTTTTTTTATCCATCACAACTTGTAGAAAACTCCGCCATGAAAAAGACCAAAATTGTTTGTACCATCGGTCCAAAAACCGAATCGGAAGAAATGCTGACCAACCTGCTCAATGCGGGCATGAACGTGATGCGTCTCAACTTCTCTCACGGCGACTATGAAGAGCACGGCAACCGCATCAAGAACATGCGCGCCGTGATGGCGAAAACCGGTATCAACGCCGGCATCCTGCTGGATACCAAAGGCCCGGAAATTCGCACCATGAAACTGGAAGGCGGCAAAGACGCCTCGCTGGTCGCCGGCCAAACCTTCACCTTCACCACTGACCAGAGCGTGATCGGCAACAGCGAGCGCGTGGCGGTCACCTACGCCGGCTTCGCCGCCGACCTGAAGATCGGCAACACCGTGCTGGTTGACGACGGCCTGATCGGCATGGAAGTCACCAACGTGACCGAGAACGAAGTCATCTGTAAGGTGCTGAACAACGGCGACCTGGGCGAGAACAAAGGCGTTAACCTGCCGGGCGTGTCCATCCAGCTGCCTGCGCTGGCCGAGAAAGACAAACGCGACCTGATCTTCGGCTGCGAGCAAGGCGTCGACTTCGTGGCAGCGTCCTTCATCCGCAAACGCTCCGATGTGCTGGAGATCCGCGAGCACCTGAAAGCCCACGGCGGCGAGCAGATCCAGATCATCTCCAAGATCGAAAACCAGGAAGGCCTGAACAACTTCGACGAAATCCTCGAAGCGTCCGATGGCATCATGGTTGCCCGTGGCGATCTGGGCGTCGAGATCCCGGTAGAAGAAGTGATCTTCGCCCAGAAGATGATGATCGAGAAATGCAACCGCGCGCGTAAAGTGGTCATCACCGCCACCCAGATGCTCGATTCCATGATCAAAAACCCGCGCCCTACCCGCGCGGAAGCCGGCGACGTCGCCAACGCCATCCTGGACGGCACCGATGCCGTCATGCTGTCCGGCGAGAGCGCCAAGGGCAAATACCCGCTGGAAGCGGTCAACATCATGGCGACCATCTGCGAGCGCACCGATCGCGTGATGCCTAGCCGCATCGACTCCCTGAACGATCGCCGCAAGCTGCGCATCACCGAAGCGGTGTGCCGCGGCGCGGTTGAAACCGCCGAGAAACTGGACGCGCCGCTGATCGTGGTCGCCACCAGCGGCGGCAAATCGGCGAAATCCGTGCGTAAATACTTCCCGAACGCGGTGATCCTGGCGCTGACCACCAATGAAACTACCGCGCATCAGCTGGTGCTGAGCAAAGGCGTCATTCCGCAGATGGTCAAGGAAATCGCCTCTACCGACGACTTCTACCGCATCGGTAAAGAAGCCGCCCTAGCCAGCGGCCTGGCGCAGAAAGGCGACGTCGTGGTGATGGTTTCCGGCGCGCTGGTGCCAAGCGGCACCACCAACACGGCCTCGGTACACGTGCTGTAATATAAAACGTGACATAATTGTCTTGATCAAAACGCCGCTTTGCGGCGTTTTTTTTATCAGCAGTAAACTATTTTTCTCAAAACGCAACCGCGATCCGCTCATTATTTAGCTAATAAAGAATCGGAGTAGTCCCATGGAAGCCGGCTGTTTTCCCTCGTTTTTTTAACTAATTTGTAAAACCAGATGCAAGTTTGAGCGAACGATCAAAATAAAGCACCTCAACACTAAAAAATTATTCTCTTTCGAAAAAAGTTTGTGTAATACTTGTAACGCTACATGGAGATTAACTCAATCTAGAGGGTGTTATAATGAATCGTACTAAACTGGTACTGGGCGCGGTAATCCTGGGTTCCACTCTGCTGGCTGGCTGCTCTAGCAACGCTAAAATCGATCAACTGTCTTCTGACGTTCAGACTCTGAACGCTAAAGTTGATCAGCTGAGCAACGACGTGAACGCAATGCGTTCTGACGTTCAAGCTGCTAAAGACGACGCAGCACGCGCTAACCAGCGTCTGGACAACCAAGCTCACGCTTACAAAAAGTAAGATAGCTTTGGTTATTGAAAACGGCGCACATTGTGCGCCGTTTTTTTTTGTCTGTCCGTCAGCACTGGATGTTGCCTGCACGGCAGGCAAAAAAAAGAGGTTCAGCACGCTGAACCCCTCTTCGACCGCTCAATCCTGCAAACTTAGTTCACCGAACTGATTGGCGCTGCCTTGAATGGGCTCTTATTCGCCGCAGGAGCCGCTGCAGGCGTCAAACTCACCGCCGACGGGCTCTCCCCTACGTTGACCAGCACCGGCATGCCAGAACGGCGTACAACCGCGCTATCGAATACGGCGCGATCGGTTTGCCCATCGGCCGCAAAGGCTTTCTCCGCTTTAGACAACGCGATCGGCATGGTCTGCGGATCATCACTTTCTACCCGCGACAGCGGCTGGTGCACTTCCACATAGCGTTTGCCGTCCGGCTCGACGGAAATCTTCACCGGATCGTTGATCACTTGCACCCGCGTGCCGCGCGGCACCATGTTGAACAGCGCCTCGATGTCCGTCGGACGCAGACGAATGCAGCCGGAGCTGACGCGCATGCCGATACCGAAGTTGGCGTTGGTGCCGTGGATCAGGTATTCACCGCGCCCCATCGCCAGACGCAGGGCGAACAGCCCCATCGGGTTTTCAGGGCCGGCCGGCACCACCGCAGGCAACGTCACGCCCTGGGATTGATAGCGCTTGCGGATGTTGGCGGTGGGCGTCCAGGTCGGGTTAGGGATCTTCTGGCTGATGGAGGTTACCTCCAGCGGCGTGTGCATCCCGGTCTGGCCGATGCCGATCGGATAGACGATCACTTTGTTCTCGCCTTTCGGGTAGTAATAAAGGCGCAGCTCGGCCAGGTTGACGATGATCCCTTCACGCTTGGTGTCAGGCAGCAGCATTTGGGTCGGAATGGTCAGCACCGTACCCGGCTTGGGCAGGAACGGGTCAGTGCCAGGGTTGGCTTCCAGCATGCCCAGCAGACCGATCTTGTAGTCAGCGGCGATGGCTTCCAGCGGGCGGCCGTCGTTTGGCACGGTATAAGTGGTGTTTTCGCCGATCAGACGGCTGTCCGGCGGCGGCAGCGGGTACTCGGTCGCACTGGCGGCCTGCGTGCCGGCCAATACGGTGGCGAAGACCATGCCCATTAAACTCAACGCACGTTTCATTATCATCCCTATATTTTTTATGACGGTTCGCCCACAAGGCTAACGAGCGCCTGGTGGTGGGTAAATCAGACAATACCTGATTAATACTAGCAACGCTGGTATCAAAGGCAATAAGTCCTCTAAAAATCAACACGTTATAACGTAATCGCCGTCATTGATTGTCAACGAAACGTCAACAGATAAGCTGCTGAAATATCACTGAATTGGGCGCGTTGTTCGGGGGAAAACCGTGAATTGTAAAGACTCATTGACAAAGCGAAGATATCAATGAGTCTTGAGGATGAGGGCGTTATAGGTCAGGCCAGCTGCGCCGCTTTACTGCGAATGGCGCGGATCATCGCCTCCAGCCCATGTGAGCGCGAAGGCGTCAGATGTTGGCTGAGCGCCAGCTCGGTGAAAAACGGCCGCACATCGAGATCGACGATCTGCTGCGGCGTCAATTGACGATAAAGAATGAACACCACCGCCAGCAGCCCTTTGACGATCGCCGCGTCGCTGTCGCCGTGAAACTCGACCTGCCCCTGCTCATCGCGGCGCATCACGATCCACACCTGGCTCTGACAGCCGGAGATCAGGTTGCCGGCCTGCCGCTCGGCCTCGTCCAGCGGCGGCAATTTGGCGCCGAGTTCAATCACGTACAGGTATTTCTCCTCCCAGTTCAGACAGCGGGAGAAATTACGCACCAATTTATCTTTGTCCGGCAAATTCGCCATGGGGATCCTTTTGTACGCCGGGGACGCGCCCCGGCCTAACCTAATAGCTGATGAATGCGTTGCAGCCCGGCCACCAGCCGGTCCACCTCTTCGCGGGTATTATATAACGCCAGCGAAGCGCGGCACATGCTCGGCACCTGATAAAACGCCATCAGCGGCATCGCGCAGTGATGGCCGGTGCGAATGGCGATACCGTACTGATCGAGGAAGCTGCCGACGTCATAGGCGTGGTGTTCCCCCAAATTAAAGGCGATCACCCCAGCGCGATGCGCCGGACCATAGATTTTCAGCGTTGGCACCTGCTTGAGCGCCTCGAGCGCGTAATGCATCAGCGACTGTTCATAATCGTGGATCGCATTCAGGCTCAAAGCTTCGACGTAATCAAACGCCGCGCCCAGCCCCATGATGCCGGCGGTGTTCGGCGAACCGGCCTCGAAGCGCCACGGCGGATCGGCGAAGGTGGTGCCCGCCGTCAGGCTGACCTGCCGGATCATCGAGCCGCCCCCTTCCCACGGCGGCATCTGCTGCAACAACGCCTGGCGGCCATACAGCATGCCGATGCCGGAAGGGCCATACAGCTTATGGCCGGAAAACACGTAGAAATCGCAGTCCAGCGCCTGGACATCGACGCGCTGGTGCATCACCGCCTGCGCGCCGTCCACCAGCACCGTCAGATCCGGCGCCAGGGTTCTGGCGCGGGCGATGATCTCACGCACCGGGTTGACGGTGCCCAGCACGTTGGAGACCTCGGTCAGCGCCAGCAGTTTGCAGGACGCGTCGACCAGTTCCGGCAACCGCGCCAGATCCAGCGTGCCGTCCGGCTGCAGCGGCCACACCCGCAGCTGCAACCCACGCTCTTGCGCCAGTATCTGCCACGGCACGATGTTGGCGTGGTGCTCCATCTCGGTGATGAGAATCGCATCGCCCGGCTGCAGCAGGTGGCGGCCAAAGCTGTTGGCCACCAGGTTGATGCCTTCGGTGGTGCCCTTGACGAACACCATCTCTTCCGCCGAGGCGGCATTGATAAAGCGCGCCGCCTGTTCCCGCACCGCTTCCATCTGCTGAGTCGCCTCGGCGCTCAGGGTGTGGATGCCGCGATGCACCGCCGCATAACCGTGGCGGTAGAACCCCAGCTCACGGTCGATCACCGCCTGCGGTTTCTGCGCGCTGGCGGCGCTGTCGAGATAGGCCAGCGGTTGGCCGTTCACCTCACGCGCCAACAGCGGGAAATCGCCGCGTACGCGTTCAATCGGATAACTCATGCAGCCTCCCCCGGCAGGCGCTGGGCGATGCGAGCCAGCACCCGTTCCCGGATGGTGTCGTTGGCGATGCCTTCGGTCAGCTCGGCGGCGAAGGCGAAGATGATCATCTGCTGCGCCGCGTGCTTGTCGATGCCACGCGACTGCAGATAGAACAGCTGCTCTTCATCGATGCGCCCCACGGTGGCGCCGTGGCTGCACTTGACGTCGTCTGCGTAGATCTCCAGCTGCGGCTTGGTATCCACTTCTGCCACCTTGCCCAACAGCAGGTTATGGTTGGTCATCTGGCCGTCGGTTTTGATCGCGTGCTTGGCCACTTTGATCATGCCGTTGAACACCGCCTTGCCGCGATCGCTGACCACGGTTTTATGCAGCTGCCGGCTTTCGCAATAGCCCTTGTTGTGCTCCAGATAGGTGCGGGTGTCGCAAATCTCTTTGCCCACCGGCAGCACCAGGCTGTTGATCACCAGATTCGCGCCTTCGCCGTTCAACTGCGCGCTGGTGTTGTGCCGCGTCAGGCCGGCGCCCAGCAGGAAGCTGTCGCTTTTCACCCGCGCGTCGCGGCCGATAACCAGATCGTTGTGGGCAAAGTGGTAGCTTGGCTGGCTCTCAAACGCCAGCTTGCAGTGCAACAGCCCGGCGTTGTCCGCCACATTGGCGGTCAGGCGCGCGCCGGTGAAGTGTGCGGCCTCGCCCAGGCTGACGTAGTGTTCGATCACTTCCGCCTCAGCCCCGCGCCCGATCTCCAGATGATGGCGGTGATGCACGGTGTTCACTTCCCCGGCTGCGCCGCGTCCGCTGCTGATGTGCAGCAGATACAGCGGGCGTGCAGGGATCTTGCCGGCCGGCAAGCGAATCAGGCTGGTTTCCTGCGCCAGGCTTTCGGTCAGGTGCAGAAAAATCTCTGGCTGGATCGGCTCCGGCAACGCCTGAGGCGTGCCATAAGCGGTCAACTCGAACTGGTAGTCGCCCAGGTCGCCATCGCTCAGCGCGGCGCTGTAGCGGCCGTCGATAAACACCAGCCGACAGGCATCGATGCCGAGCGCCAGCACATCGAGCTGCTCTGCGCTCACCGGGGCGGGCTGCGGTTCGAGGAATTGCTGCTCCAGCAGGCTCTCCAGCGGCGTGTATTTCCAGTTTTCATGCTTGCGCGTCGGCCAGCCGAGGCGCAGCGCCTGCTGCCAGTGCGCCAGCGCATGCGGCGAACGCTCGCCGCCGCGGCCTTCGAACAGGCGATACAGCTGCTGCAGCGCGTTTGAATTACTGTTGGTCGGTAAGCCAGCCATAGCCCTGCTCCTCCAACTGTTTCACCAGCGAGAAATCACCGGATTTGACGATGCGCCCCTGCGACAGTACGTGTACGTAATCCGGCTGGATATAGTCCAGAATGCGCTGGTAGTGGGTGACGATGATAAAGGCGCGCTTGCCGTCCCGCAGCGAGTTGACGCCGTTGGCGACGATCTTGAGCGCATCGATGTCCAGGCCGGAGTCGGTTTCATCGAGAATGCACAGATCCGGTTCCAGCGCCGCCATCTGCAGAATGTCGTTGCGTTTTTTCTCGCCGCCGGAGAAGCCGACGTTGACCGAACGGGTCAACAGATCGGCCGGCATGTCCAGCAGCGCGATTTTCTCTTCGATGAAATCGGCGAAGTCAAAGCGATCCAGTGGCTCCTGTTCGCGGTATTTGCGCACCGCGTTGACCGATGTCTGCAGGAAGAAGTGGTTGCTGACGCCGGGGATCTCCACCGGGTACTGGAAGGCCAGAAACACGCCCTCGCCCGCGCGATCTTCCGGATCCAGCTCCAGCAGATCCTTGCCTTTGAAGGTGACTTCCCCTTCGGTCACTTCATATTCTTCACGCCCGGCCAACGTGGCGGACAGCGTGCTCTTGCCCGAGCCGTTCGGCCCCATGATGGCGTGCACTTCGCCCGGTTTGATCTCCAGATCCAATCCCTTGAGGATCTCGTTGCCTTCCACGCTGACTTTCAAATTCTTGATGCTTAACATGCTGTGTCCTCAGATAGCGCCGACGGCGCTAAAAATGCGGCGATTAACCCACGCTGTGTTCCAGGCTGATGGCCAGAAGTTTTTGCGCCTCGACGGCGAACTCCAGCGGCAGCTCGGAGAAAACGTCCTTGCAGAAACCGTTGACGATCATCGAAATGGCGTCATCCTCGCTGATGCCGCGCTGCAGGCAGTAGAACAGCTGGTCATCGCCGATCTTCGAGGTGGTGGCTTCGTGCTCCAGCTGCGCGCTGTTGTTGCGCGCTTCAACGTAAGGGAACGTGTGGGCGCCGCTGTCCGGCCCGATCAGCATCGAGTCGCACTGGGTAAAATTACGGGCGTTTTCCGCCCCCGGCAGGATTTTCACCAGGCCGCGATAGGTGTTCTCGCTGTGGCCGGCGGAGATGCCTTTGGCGATGATGGTCGACTTGGTGTTTTTGCCGATGTGGATCATCTTGGTGCCGGTATCCGCCTGCTGATGGCCGCTGGTCAGCGCCACCGAGAAGAATTCGCCGATCGAGTTATCGCCCTGCAAAATCACGCTCGGGTATTTCCAGGTGATGGCCGAGCCGGTTTCCGACTGGGTCCAGGACATTTTCGAACCGGCGCCTTCGCACAGCGCGCGCTTGGTGACGAAGTTGAGGATACCGCCCTTGCTCTCGCCGCCAGAGAACCAGTTTTGCACCGTCGAGTATTTCACTTCGGCGTCTTTATGCAGGATCACTTCCACCACCGCCGCATGCAGCTGGTAGCTGTCGCGCACCGGGGCGGAACAGCCTTCGATATAGCTGACGTAGCTGCCTTCGTCGGCGATCAGGATGGTGCGCTCGAACTGGCCGGTTTTGGCGGCATTGATGCGGAAATAGGTCGACAGCTCCATCGGGCAGCGCACGCCTTTCGGCACATAGACGAAGGTGCCGTCGGAGGCCACCGCGGCGTTCAGCGCAGCGAAGAAGTTATCGTTGGACGGCACTACGCGCCCCAGGTACTGACGCACCAGATCCGGGTATTCCTGGATCGCTTCGCCGAACGAGCAGAAGATCACCCCGCTCTCCGCCAGTTTTTCACGGTAGGTGGTGGCGACCGAGACCGAGTCGAAGATGGCGTCCACCGCCACCTCGCTGCCCTCGCGCACCGGCACGCCGAGCTGATTGAACGCCAGCTCCACTTCGCTGGTCAGGTAATCTTTTTCCGTCGCCGCGCCCGGTTGCTGCTCGGCGCCGGGTTGCGAACCGCAGGCATCGTCGCAGCTGCCGCAGGACGGCGCCGAATAGTAACTGTAGTCCTGGTAGTTCAGGCGTTCGTAATTGGCCTTCAGCCAGTGCGGCTCCTCCATCTGCAGCCAGGCGCGGTAGGCCTCGAGGCGGAATTCCAGCATCCACTCGGGTTCGTTGCGCTTGGCCGAGATGGCGCGCACCACCTCTTCGTTGATGCCTTTGGCCAACTCATCGGTTGCCAGCTGGGTGAAGAAACCTTCTTTGTAGCGACCTTCGCTGACCCAAGCCTGCACTTCATTAGGCATTTCTACATTGCTTCGTGTCATGTTGATTGCATCGCTCAAACGCCAAAGCTCTCGCCGCACCCGCAGGCATGCTGAGCTTTAGGGTTGTTGAATTTGAATATCTGATTCAGCCCTTCGCGGACGTAATCTACCGTGGTGCCATCGATGAACGGCATGGCCTTCAGCGGCACGTAGAGTTTGGCGCCGTCGCGCTCAAACAGCAGATCGTCATCGGCGGGTTCGCGGGTCAGATCCAGCACATAGGCAAAGCCGGCGCAGCCGGATTGTTTCACCCCTAGCTGCAGCCCTTTCACCTGCGGATCCTGCTGCATCAGTTTGGTTATTTGTCGTACGGCGCTGTCGCTGAGCGAAATGCCTTGCCAGACATTTTCATCCAGAGAAAAAGTGCCGACATTTTCCGTTTGCATAGGGTCTACCTCACACTCGTGTTTGGCCACAGCCAATCTGGGTTGCTTATATGTTAGTGATAACGATTATCACTTCAACCGTTTGTTTTGCGGGGGTATCCGCCGCGAGCGCGGTTTTTCGCTGCGGCGTGCGGCAAGCCAGCGAGACATCCGTGGCGGCTTGCGGCGTCTGGCGGCAAGGTGTACATGCTATCCCTATGAATTTGTTCTTTATCCTGCATCACCGTACCGCACTCCCCGGTGGCCCGTCAGCGTTACAGCGCCGCGGTGCATTGCCGATCTAAACATTCATAGAAAATACCTATTTCTGCATTCTGTCTGTCGTAAATGTGCGTTTATCGGCATTTCGTGGCGCAGCGCAAGCGCGCCCCCTCAGGTTAAAGTTTAGTCGCTCAGGCTCAAGTTGGGTCATCGGCAGCCTTTTACACCTCACGCAATGAAAAAACGCCACGCCGGGGATTGATCGGCAACGCGGCAGTTTATATGATAATGATTATCATTCAATTGTAATTTGAGCGCGAAGCCAATGACTCTTTCGATCAACGCATGGTTGCTGGGCAAGATTGATGACTACAAATTCAGCGTGCGCGACGCCACGGTGGACTTTTACATGGCCGAAGCGGCGCTACGGCGCCCGGAATGCAATATCGACCACCTGAAGCGGTACAACAGCGTCAGCCTTACCATGGCCAATCTGTGTCTGGAGAACGGCGACGACGACAGCTACCTGCACGCGCTCAGCAAGCTGCACAACCGGCTGATCGTCGAGATCAACAATCCGCAGCGTTGCCAGCTGTTTCGGGTGCAAAGTTACCACTTCGCGCGCCATACGCTGACGCTGATCTGCCAAAAATACGCAATGGAAGGCACCTGGGAGAAGGCGAACGCGTTTCAGAAGGACTTCGTCAAACGCGTGCCGTTTCAACTGTAAAGCGAAAGGCTCCGCAGGCCGAGCGCCTGCGGAAACCGGCGGGGATCAGTCGATGACCGCCGTGGTCAGACGCGAAGTGCAGCACAGCCGATCGCGCGCGTCGAAGATCTCGATTTGCCATACCTGATGACGGCGGCCAACGTGCAGCGCGCGGCACACCCCGCGCACCTGGCCATCGAACACCGCGCGCAGGTGGTTGGCGTTGATCTCCAGCCCCACCACTTTCTGCTCGCCCTCACTGCACAGGTAACCGGCCATCGATCCCATCGATTCCGCCAGCACCACCGACGCCCCGCCGTGCAACAGCCCGAACGGCTGCCGGGTGCGGCCATCGACCGGCATGGTGGCCTCGAGGAAGTCCTCGCCCAGCTGGGTAAACTCGATGCCCACATGGCTGACCATGCAGCCGTCACCGGCGCGGTTCAGCTGCTCCAGCGACGTTTCACGTTTCCACAATTTCACTCAATCATCTCCAGAAGTGCCTGTAATGGGTGGCGCACGCCATTGCCCTCGATGCGTTTCACCTGGCTGCGGCAGGAATAGCCGGTCGCCAGGCAGCGCTGCCGCGGCAAACGCTGTAGCGTCGGATGCCATGATAGCTCATAAATGCCGAGCGAGTTTTGCAGGTTCTTGGCTTCATGGCCGTAAGTGCCCGCCATGCCGCAGCAGCCGACGCTGACGTTCTCCAGTTTGGCGCCGAAGCGGGCGAAGATCGCCGCCCACTGTTGGCCGCTGGCCGGCAGCGCGGTGGTTTCGGTGCAGTGGCCGAACAGATACCACGGCTCGCCGGTCGCCGGCTGTTCGGCGCGATCCGCGATCCGCTGCTGCAGCCATTCATGCACCAGCTGCACCTGGAAATCGCCGCGCTCGGCGCCGAGGATCTCGCGGTATTCGTCGCGGTAACACAGCACCAGCGCCGGATCGACGCCCACCAGCGGCATGCCGAGCTGCGCCACGCGGTTGAGAAAATCGGCGGTTTTGCGCGCGGTGCGGGCAAACCGCGTCAGGAAACCTTTCACATGCTGCGCCTTGCCATTCGGCGAGAACGGCAGCAGCACCGGTTTATAACCGAGCTTCTCCACCAGCCGGACAAAGTCCGCCACCACTTTGGCGTCGTAATAGCTGGTGAACGGATCCTGGACGATCAACACGTGTTCTGCCCGCTGCTCGGCGCTCAGCCCTTCCAGCTGCTCCAGCGTCAGAGTGGTCGCGCGGTGGCCGGACAGCTGCTGACGCAGCGTCGGGCTGGACAACAGCGGCAGATCGACCATGCCGATGGCGTTGCGGCTCATCTCTCGCAGCCACGGCTGGCGGAAGAAGAAGTTGAACACCTTCGGCGCGCGGGCCATCAATGGGGTATAGCTCTCTACGCCGGCGACCATGTAGTCACTCACCGGGCGCAGATAGCGGGTGTGGTAGAGCTGCAGGAAGCGCGAACGGAACCCCGGCACGTCAATTTTGATCGGGCACTGGGTGGAGCAGGCCTTGCAGGCCAGACAGCCAGACATCGCCTCTTTCACTTCGTGCGAAAAGTCGTACTCGCCCTTGCCGGCATGCCAGCTGTTGCGGGTTTTCTCGATTAGACCGCGCAAGCTGAGGCGCTGCTGCGGCAGCTGTTTCTCCAGCGCCAACGGATCGACGCCCTGCTCGGCCAACAGACGCAGCCACTCGCGCACCAGCGTCGCCCGCCCTTTCGGCGAATGAATGCGGTTGCCGCTGATCTTCATCGACGGGCACATCGGGCTGCGCACGTCGAAGTTGAAGCACAGGCCGTTGCCGTTACACTCCAGTGCGCCGCGGAACGAGGTGCGCACCTCGACCGGGATCTGGCGATCGAAGGTGCCGCGTTTGACCGCGTCCACCTGCATCATCGGCGCATCGACCGCCAGCGGCGAACAGATCTTGCCTGGGTTCAGGCGATTATCCGGATCGAACGCCGCCTTGATGCGGCGCAGCTCTTCATACAGCGTTTCCCCGAAGAATTCAGGGCTGTATTCCGCGCGGAACCCCTTGCCGTGCTCTCCCCACAGCAGGCCGCCGTATTTGGCGGTCAGCGCCACCACCCGATCGGAGATCTGCTTCATCAGCACTTCCTGCTGCGGGTCGCACATGTCAAGCGCCGGGCGCACGTGCAGCACCCCGGCGTCAACGTGACCAAACATGCCATAGCTCAGATTGTGGTCATCGAGCAGTTGCCGAAATTCGACGATATAGTCCGCCAGATGTTGCGGCGGCACACAGGTGTCCTCGGCGAACGGAATCGGCTTGGCGCGCCCTTTGGCGTTGCCCAGCAGCCCGACCGCCTTCTTGCGCATGTTGTAAATGCGCTCGATGCCAGCCAGATCGCCGCAGATCTGGTAGCCGATCACGCCGCCCTGCCGCTGCGCGATCAATTCGTCCAGCCGTTGGCACAGGGCTTCCATCTGGCCGTCGATCAGCGCCCGATCGTCGCCGGCGAACTCGACGATGTTCAGCCCGAGCATCTCTTTATCCGGCACGTCGGCGATCAGTTCGTTCACCGAGTGCCAAACAATGTCTTCACGCGCCAGGTTCAGCACCTTGGAATCGATGGTTTCCACCGACAGCGCCTTGGCCTCGACCATAAAGGGCGCATTGCGCAGCGCAGAGTCAAAGGAGTCGTACTTCACGTTGACCAGGCGGCGCACTTTCGGCAGCGGCGTGATGTCCAGCCGCGCCTCGGTGATAAACGCCAGCGTGCCCTCGGCGCCGGTCAGGATGCGCGTCAAATCGAAGGTTTGCAGATCGTCGCTCAGCACGTGGCGCAGATCGTAACCGGTGAGGAAGCGGTTGAGCTTGGGGAATTTCTCCAGGATCAGCGCGCGCTGCTCGCGGCAGCGGTTGAGCACCGTGCGGTAGATGCGCCCTTCGGCGGTCTCTTCCTGAGCAATCGTTTCCGCCAGCGCTGTCGGCATGGCGCGGGTATCGATCATCTCGCCGCCCAGCAGCACCGCCCGCAGGCCCAACACGTGATCGGAGGTTTTGCCGTACACCAGCGAGCCCTGGCCGGAAGCATCGGTGTTGATCATGCCCCCCAGCGTGGCGCGGTTGCTGGTGGACAGTTCCGGCGAGAAGAAGTAGCCGAACGGCCGCAGGTATTGATTCAGCTGATCCTTGATCACGCCGGCTTCGACTTTCACCCAGCCTTGTTCGACGTTGATCTCCAGAATGCGGTTCATGTGGCGCGACATATCGACCACGATGCCGGTATTGAGCGACTGGCCGTTGGTGCCGGTGCCGCCGCCGCGCGGGCTGAAGGTCAGCGTATTGAAGCGCTCTTCTCCGGCCAGACGGGCGATCAGCGCCACGTCGGCGGTGGAACGGGGGAACACCACCGCATCGGGCAGCAGCTGATAGATACTGTTGTCGGTGGCCATCGTCAGCCGGTCGGCATAGCTGGTGGCGGTATCGCCGTTGAATCCGTTTTGCTTCAGTGCTTCCAAAAAGTCGAGCACCCGTTGAACCAGGCCGGGCGCCTGAGAAATCTGTGGGATCATTCGCTTTTTTGACCCTGTCCGTCTATTTTTTATGCGCTGATGTACGCTGAATCGGGCCTTTAATTCAGACCCACCCTATTTTTTAGTGACACTAAAAACTAACATACTCGTTTAGTGAAGGCATTCACATTATTACCGCCCTGCGAGCGCCGCCCCAGGCGGCCGCCCGGCGGTGATAAACCGACCGACAGGCACCCCGATTCGCCGGTGCCAGGGATTTAATTGACCAGGATGAGAACCCACTGATGCCACTCCCGCAATCGCGTTACGACTTACCGCGAATTATTTTCGGCGTGCTGTTTATCGCCATCATGATCGTTGCCTGTTTTTGGGTGATCCAACCGTTTATTCTCGGCTTCGCCTGGGCGGGCATGGTGGTGATCGCCACCTGGCCGTTGCTGCTCAAACTGCAAAAGCTGCTGTGGGGCCGCCGCTCGCTGGCGGTGTTGGTCATGACCCTGCTGCTGATCCTGCTGTTCATTCTGCCTATTTCCCTGCTGATCAGCAGCGTGGTGGATAACAGCGCACCGCTGATCGCCTGGGCCAGTTCGCCCGGCAAGCTGCACATTCCCGATCTCGCCTGGCTGCAGTCCGTGCCGATGATCGGCGACAGGCTCTATACCAGCTACCACACATTGGTTAACGCCGGCGGCGCTGCGCTGCTGGCGAAGGTGCAGCCGTACTTCGGCCAAACCGCCACCTGGTTCGTGGCGCAGGCGGCGCATATCGGTCGTCTGCTGCTGCACTGCGCGCTGATGCTGCTGTTCAGCGCCTTGTTGTATGCGCGCGGCGAGCAGGTGGCGCTGGGTATCCGTCACTTTGCGGTGCGCCTCGGTTCCAAACGCGGCGATGCGGCGGTGCTGCTGGGCGGCCAGGCGATCCGCGCCGTCGCGCTGGGCGTGGTGGTGACGGCGTTGGTGCAGTCGGTGCTGGGCGGCATCGGTCTGGCGGTAAGCGGCATTCCTGCCGCCACTCTGCTGACGATGCTGATCTTTATCTGCTGCGTGGCGCAATTGGGGCCGCTGTTGGTGCTGGTGCCGGCCATCATCTGGCTGTACTGGCACGGCGACACCACCTGGGGCACCGTGCTGCTGGTCTGGAGCTGCGTGGTGGCCACGCTGGATAACGTGCTGCGCCCGGTGCTGATCCGCATGGGCGCAGACCTGCCGCTGCTGCTGATCCTGTCCGGCGTTATCGGCGGTTTGCTGGCCTTCGGCATGATTGGCCTGTTCATCGGCCCGGTGGTGTTGGCGGTATCTTATCGCCTGTTGACCGCCTGGATGGATGAAGCGCCGGAGCCGACCTCCGCACCGGAGCAAGTCATCGAAGATCTGGAAAAACGCTAATTCCCCCCTTCCGCCCGCATCGTCGGGCGGAACTTTTCACGCCTGCCATTATTCCTACCTCATTCGAGTAATATCTCCGCCCAATATAATGCCGCCCTATATTGATTTCAGTACGGCGAATGAAAGGTGCAATGTAAATCCCTGTTTGTTGCAAACGGAAAAAAGAGATAACTACCGCAAATAAAATGTGATGCCGCTATCGATTAGGATGATTCTTAATGACTAGTCGCGTTCAAAAATCTAGTATTATGGCCATCTATTGCTTCAAATCACTGATTTTAAAGCAACCTTTCTGAACAATGTAATGCCATACATGTGAATTGCTGTGTGTAGTCTTTGCCCATCTCCTACGGTGGGCTTTTTTTTATTCTTTTTTCGTCGAATTGATTATTTTACGCGCCGTTATTTACATTCAGAAATAAAAAGGCCGCAGCGTTAACTGCGGCCTGACGTTAATGCCTCAGCGAGGCCGAGACATTATTTCTTTTTCGACAAATTGATCCAGGTCTGCACCACAGTGTCCGGGTTGAGCGACAGGCTGTCGATGCCCTGCTCCATCAGCCACTCAGCGAAGTCTTCATGGTCAGACGGACCCTGGCCGCAGATGCCGACGTATTTGCCGTGGCGCTTGGCCGCCTGAATCGCCATCGACAGCAGCGCTTTCACCGCCTCGTTGCGCTCGTCGAACAGTTCCGACACCACGCCGGAATCGCGATCCAGCCCCAGCGCCAGCTGAGTCATGTCGTTGGAGCCGATGGAGAAGCCGTCGAAGTGCTCGAGGAACTGATCCGCCAACAGCGCATTGGACGGGATCTCGCACATCATGATCACTTTCAGCCCGTTTTCGCCGCGTTTCAGCCCCTGACGCGCCAACTCGGCCACCACCGCTTCCGCCTGCGCCACGGTGCGCACGAACGGCACCATGATTTCGACGTTGGTCAGCCCCATGTCGTTACGCACGCGTTTCACCGCCTCGCACTCCAGCGCGAAGCAATCGCGGAAGCTGTCGGCCACGTAACGGCCGGCGCCGCGGAAGCCCAGCATCGGGTTCTCTTCGTGCGGTTCATACTTATCGCCGCCCACCAGGTTGGCGTACTCGTTGGATTTGAAGTCGGACAGCCGCACGATCACACGCTTCGGCCAGAAGGCGGCGCCCAGCGTCGCGATCCCTTCTGTCAGGCGGCCAACGTAGAACTCGACCGGGTGGTCGTAACCCTGCATCAACGCGCGAATTTCGTTTTGCAGCGCCGGCGTCTGCTGATCGAACTCCAGCAGCGCGCGCGGGTGCACGCCAATCATGCGGTTGATGATAAATTCCAGCCGCGCCAGGCCCACGCCTTCATTCGGCAAACGCGCAAAGTCGAAAGCGCGATCCGGGTTGCCGACGTTCATCATGATCTTCAGCGGCAGATCCGGCAGCTCGGTCACTTCGGAGCTCTGCACGCTGAAATCCAGCATGTCGCTGTAAACGAAGCCGGTGTCGCCTTCCGCACAGGATACGGTGACTTTCTGGCCGTCTTTCAGCACGTCGGTGGCGTGGCCGCAGCCCACCACCGCCGGGATGCCCAGCTCACGGGCGATGATCGCCGCGTGACAGGTGCGCCCGCCGCGGTTGGTGACGATCGCGGCGGCTTTCGTCATGATCGGTTCCCAGTCTGGGTCGGTCATGTCGGTGACCAGCACGTCGCCCGGCTGGATGCGATCCATTTCGCTGATGTCGTGGATCACTTTCACCGGACCGGCGCCGATGCGGTGACCGATGGCGCGGCCTTCCACCAACACCGGACTGGTGCCGTTCAGCTGGTAGCGCTCCATGGTTTGTTCGTTGGAGCGTACGGTCTCCGGGCGCGCCTGCACGATCAGCAGCTTGCCGGTATGGCCGTCTTTCGCCCACTCGATATCCATCGGGCGGCCGTAATGTTTTTCGATCAGGATCGCCTGCTGCGCCAACGCCTGCACTTCGTCATCCGTCAACGAGAAACGGCTGCGCTGCGCTTCCGGCACGTCTTCAATGCGCACCTGCTTGCCGTGATCCTGCGACGGCGCGTATACCATGCGGATCTTTTTCGAACCCAGGTTGCGGCGCACGATCGCCGGCTTGCCGTTTTGCAGCGTCGGTTTGTGCACGTAGAACTCATCCGGGTTCACCGCGCCCTGCACCACCATTTCACCCAAGCCGAAAGCGGAGGTGATGAATACCACCTGATCAAAGCCGGACTCGGTGTCGATAGTAAACATGACGCCCGAGGAGGCCAGATCCGAGCGCACCATGCGCTGTACACCGGCCGACAGCGCCACGCCGCGGTGATCGTAGCCCTGGTGCACGCGATAAGAGATGGCGCGGTCGTTGAACAGTGACGCGAACACGTGCTTGATCGCCACCATTACGGCGTCGATGCCCTGCACGTTGAGGAAGGTTTCCTGCTGGCCGGCGAAGGAGGCGTCCGGCATGTCTTCCGCCGTGGCGGAGGAGCGCACCGCAAAGGAAGCTTCCGGTTCGCCGTCGGCGAGCTGTTGGTAAGCCTGATGAATTTCACGCTCGAACTCGGCGTGGAACGGCGTGTCGATCACCCATTGGCGGATCTGGGCGCCGGCCTTGGCCAGTTGGGCAACGTCGTCAACGTCGGTCTGATCCAGTAGCTGATAGATGCGCTGGTTAACACCGCTTTGTTCGAGGAAATCGTTAAACGCCTGTGCGGTGGTGGCAAAACCGTTAGGCACGGCCACGCCCAAATCGGAAAGATTGGTGATCATTTCACCGAGGGAGGCATTTTTGCCGCCGACACGGTCAACGTCGTGCATGCCAAGCTGGTTGTACCAAAGCACATTACGCAAGTCTGGGCCATTGTTGGACATCGAGACAATCCTTATTGCTATCAGTAGGGTAAAGACGGATTTAATTCGCTTGCTTTACGGCGCCGCTAACACGGAGCCGAATCAGACTAGCACACTGATCCGGGGAAAATGGAAAGGTGAATCGATCAACCCACTGAAGAAAGTGGTTTTTAAGAGAATGTCCTAACCGGCTGATTTGCCTGGGAACCGTTCCCAATCGCACGAAAAGCTTAGTTCTCAACAAATTACGCTCTTTTTAAAATTCTGTTTTAATGACCACGCAAACGCTATCGTTTTTGGTGAAAATAGCGGCAAATTTACGTTTCGGCTCGAAAAGCGTCGCTGCGCCGCGATTTCTATCGCCGCCAACGCGCGCTTTTTTTTCGCGCGCCGCCGCAAGACGCTTTACCGCCCCGCCGTCACAATTTTTTCCCTCGCCCCTTTACCCGCGGATCGTCTGCGGCTCATGATATTGGCAGTGATGACAGCAGGAACACCGTTTTCAGGTAAGGAGCCTCGGGTGGAAAGAAGCGTTTTTTATATTTCGGATGGTACGGCGATCACCGCCGAAGTGCTGGGGCACGCGGTGCTGTCGCAGTTCCCGGTCACGGCGACCACTTACACCTTGCCGTTTGTCGAAACCGAGGCGCGCGCACGCGCAGTTCGCCAACAAATCGATGATATCTATAATGAAACCGGTGTGCGGCCGCTGGTGTTTTACTCCATCATCTCGCCGGAAGTGCGCGATGTGATCGTGCAAAGCCAAGGCTTCTGTCAGGATATCGTGCAGGCGCTGGTCGGCCCGCTGCAGGGTGAGCTGGACGTGGAGCCAACGCCGGTGCCGAACCGCACCCACGGTCTGACCGCCAGCAACCTCGGCAAGTACGACGCGCGCATTGCCGCCATCGACTATACCCTGGCGCATGACGACGGCATTTCGCTGCGCAATCTCGATCAGGCGCAGGTGATCCTGCTCGGCGTGTCGCGCTGCGGCAAAACCCCCACCAGCCTTTATCTGGCGATGCAGTTCGGCATCCGCGCCGCCAACTATCCGTTTATCGCCGACGATATGGACAATTTGCACCTGCCGGCCTCGCTGAAACCGTTTCAGCATAAATTATTCGGCCTGACCATCGATCCGGAACGCCTGGCGGCGATCCGCGAAGAACGGCGCGAAAACAGCCGTTACGCCTCACTGCGCCAGTGCCGCATGGAGCTCGCCGAGGTCGAGGCGCTGTTCCGCAAAAATCAGATCCGCTACCTCAATACCACCAACTATTCGGTCGAAGAGATCTCCACCAAAATCCTCGACATCCTTGGCATGAGCCGCCGCATGTTCTGATCTTTCCCTCGCGGGGCCCCGTGCCCCGCCGCCTGCCGTTTATTTCAGCAGCAGCTGATTTTTTTGTGCTTTTTTTCGCGGCTTTGATCAACAGAACACAATCTCTACGGTTGAATTCAGCGCTTTTTGCGTTATTGTGATCGCCATCACTTCCCGGCACTCCTGCCGCAGAGAAGAACAGTTTCCAGGGAACAACATGCACAAAACAGATGAACTGCGGACCGCGCGCATCGACAGCCTCGTCACGCCGCAAGCGTTGGCGGACAAGCTGCCGATCTCGGCGGCCATCGCCGATAACGTGACAGCGTCACGTAAACGCATTGAAAAAATCCTCACCGGTGAAGACCGCCGCCTGCTGGTGGTGATCGGCCCCTGCTCGATCCACGATCTCGACGCCGCCGTCGATTACGCCGGCCGGCTGAACGCCCTGCGCGAGCGCTACCAGGATCGCCTGGAGATCGTAATGCGCACCTATTTCGAAAAACCGCGCACCGTCGTCGGCTGGAAAGGCCTGATCTCCGATCCGGCGCTGGACGGTACCTTCCAGGTCAACCGCGGCATCGAAATGGCACGCCGCCTGCTGCTGGAAGTGAACCAGCTCGGCCTGCCGACCGCCACCGAATTCCTGGACATGGTCGTCGGCCAATACATCGCCGATCTGATCAGCTGGGGCGCCATCGGCGCACGCACCACCGAAAGCCAGATCCACCGTGAAATGGCCTCGGCGCTCTCCTGCCCGGTCGGCTTCAAAAACGGCACCGACGGCAACACCCGCATCGCCATCGACGCCATTCGCGCGGCGCGCGCCGGGCACATGTTCCTGTCGCCGGACAAACATGGCCAGATGACCATCTACCAGACCAGCGGCAACCCGTACGGCCACATCATCATGCGCGGCGGCAAAACGCCGAACTACCACGCCAGCGATATCGCCGCCGCCTGTGACAGCCTGCGTGAATTCGATCTGCCGGAGCACCTGGTGATCGACTTCAGCCACGGCAACTGCCAGAAAATGCACCGCCGCCAGTTGGAAGTGGCCGACAACGTCTGCCAGCAGATCCGCGCCGGCTCTGCCGCCATCACCGGCGTGATGGCGGAAAGCTTCCTGGTGGAAGGCACGCAGAAGATCGTCGCCGGCCAACCCTTGACCTATGGTCAGTCGATCACCGATCCTTGCCTGAGCTGGTCCGACAGCGAACAGTTGCTGGCGATGCTGGCGGATGCGGTCGATAGCCGTTTCTGACGCAACATAGACCGGGGCCTCGCCCCGGCTTTCTCCCTTCTGTCCCGCTCATCTATACTGATTGCAACGCTTTAGCACCCGCCGAAACGCACTGGGAGCCCCGGCATGATTCACTCTCTGTTATCCATTCCCTGCGTCACGCTGCAGGGCGAGCAAAAAACGCTGGGCGATTTCCCGGCGCGCGCTTACCTGGTGGTCAACACCGCCAGCAAGTGCGGCTTCACCCCGCAATACCGCGGGCTGGAAAATTTGTGGCGATACTATCGCGAGCGCGGCCTGATGGTGCTCGGCTTCCCCTGCAACCAGTTTGGTTCTCAGGAGCCGGGCAGTCCGCTGGAGATCGCCAATTTTTGCAGCCTCAACTACGGCGTCAGTTTCCCGCTGTTCAGCAAGATCGACGTTAACGGCCCCGGCGCCCACCCGCTGTTCAATGAGCTGAAACGCCTGGCGCCCGGCATTCTGGGCAGCCGCCGCATCAAATGGAATTTCACCAAGTTCCTGCTCACCGCCGACGGCCAGCGCGTGACGCGCTTTGCGCCGATCACCAAGCCCGAACGCCTGTTTGACCGCATCGAAACCCTGCTGAAATAACGCCCCTTTTTTACGGGCCGAGTGCGCTCGGCCCGCCGCCGGATGTCCGTTCGACAAAAAGGTTCCATCGGTAAGAAAATTTTCCTTGATGTAACCTTTCCTTCACATGATAATGATTCTCAGTTTGATATTAATTACCATTTAATAACCTGTTTTATAAGCACAATGATGATGGATACTGCCAACACGCCAACCCCCGCCGCCGCGGCCCCGACCGAGCACAGCGCAAACGCGCCGCCCAGCTACGACAGCGCACAGCTGCTCGGCGCCGACGGCATCGCGTTCATTACCCATCAGGGCCAGCGCTATCAGCTGCGGCAGACCAAAGCCGGGAAATTGATCCTGACCAAATAACCACAGAACCCTCAAACGCCAGCCACCCCGATCGTTTGATCCAGGCAGCCAGCAAATCTATTGATATGTTTTATTACATACGGAGAGTTGCACCATGCCTCTGACATTTTCCACCCGGCTGCGTTTTTCCGCGTTGAGTCTGGCGATTGCCTGCGCTCTGCCTACGGTGGCCTTGGCACAAAACACCAGCACAACAACTTCTTCCAACGCGGCAGCGGCCAAAAACGCCGACGAGACCATGACCGTGGTCGCCACCGGCAACCAACGCAGCAGCTTTGAAGCGCCGATGATGGTCACGGTCATCGAAGGCAACTCGCCGGAAAGTCAAACTGCAGGCACCGCCGCCGATATGCTGCGCCGCGTGCCGGGCATTACCGTCACGGGTTCCGGGCGCAGCAATGGGCAGGATCTCATGATGCGCGGTTACGACCGACGTGGCGTGCTGACGTTAGTTGACGGCATCCGCCAGGGGACCGATACCGGCCATATTAACGGCACTTTTTTGGATCCTGCGTTAGTGAAACGCATTGAAATCGTGCGCGGCCCCTCCGCGTTGCTGTACGGCAGCGGCGCGTTGGGTGGCGTAGTGTCTTATGAGACCGTCGATGCCGCCGATCTGCTGCTGCCGGGCCAGGATAGCGGGTTCCGCGTCTACGGCACCGCCGGCACCGGCGACCACAGCCTGGGCATGGGCGCCAGCGCCTACGGCAAGACCGATAACCTCGACGGCCTGCTGTCGTTCGGCACCCGCGACGTCGGCGATCTTCGTCAGGGCAACGGCTTCGATGCGCCTAACGACGAAACCATCAGCAACGTGCTGGCTAAAGGCACCTGGAAGATCGACGATAGCCAGTCGCTAAGCGGCAACCTGCGCTACTACAACAACAGCGCCCAGGAGCCGAAAAACCCGCAAACCCCAGCCAGCTCCAGTGGAAACTTAATGACCGATCGTTCGACGATTCAACGCGATGCGGCATTGAGTTACAAACTGAAGCCGATCGGCCAGGATTGGCTGGATGCGGAAGCGAAAGTGTATTATTCAGACGTGAAAATTAACGCTCACGCCAATGGCAGCGAGGATGAAGCGCGTAAACAAACCACGAAAGGCGCCAAACTCGAAAACCGCACGCGCCTGTTTGCGGATACTTTCGCTTCACATCTGCTGACCTACGGCACCGAGGCTTACAAACAGGAGCAAACGCCGGGCGGCGCTACCGAAAGTTTCCCGCACGCAAAAATCAACTTCGCTTCAGGCTGGCTGCAGGACGAAATCACGCTGCGCGATCTGCCCGTCACCCTGCTCGCCGGCACCCGCTATGACAATTACAAGGGCTCAAGCGACGGCTATGCCGATGTGGATGCGAACAAATGGTCCTCACGCGGCGCAGTCAGCATTACGCCTACCGACTGGCTGATGCTGTTCGGCTCCTATTCTCAGGCGTTCCGCGCGCCAACGATGGGTGAGATGTACAACGACTCCAAGCACTTCTCAATTCCAATGGGACCAACCACCATCACCAACTATTGGGTACCTAACCCGAATTTGAAGCCGGAAACCAACGAGACCCAAGAGTACGGGTTTGGTCTGCGTTTCGATGATTTGATGCTGGCCGATGATAGCCTGCAGTTCAAAGCCAGCTATTTCGATACCAAAGCCAAGGACTACATCACCACCGATGTCACGATGGAACTGGGACGCGGTCCGCGCGGCCCTTACTGCATCAGTTGCACCACCTTCTCGACCAATGTCGATCGCGCCAAAATCTGGGGATGGGACGCTACGCTCAGCTATAAAACCCCCTGGTTCGGCTGGGATTTGGCTTACAACCGCACCCGTGGCAAAAATGAAGCGACCGGTGACTGGTTAAGCAGCATCAATCCGGACACCGTCACCAGCTCGCTGGACGTGCCGCTGGGCGAAACCGGTCTGTCTGCCGGCTGGGTCGCCACCTTCGCCGAACGCGCGACGCGCGTGGAGACAGGCACGGCCGAACAAGCCGGTTATGGCGTCAACGACTTCTATCTGAGCTACAAGGGACGCGACCGTCTGCAGGGCATGACCACCACCGTGGTGTTGGGTAACGCCTTCGACAAAGAATATTACTCGCCGCAGGGCATCCCGCAGGATGGCCGCAACGCCAAACTGCTGGTCAGCTACCAGTGGTAATCATTTGACTATCTGGCGGACAACCCGATTGTCCGCCGTTCGCATTACAGCGCAGGAGAATCCGGCATGAGCAACACCCTATACGAACGCTACCAACAGGCTAAAATCGATCACCCCGGCAAATACGCCCGCGATCTGGCGGCGATCCTTGGCGTCAGCGAAGCGGAGCTGACGCACGCCCGCGTCGGCCACGACGCCCGCCGCCTGCAGGCCGACGCGCGCACCCTGCTGACCGAGCTTGAGCAGGTCGGCGTCACCAAGTCCATCACCCGCAACAGCTATGCGGTGCATGAGCAGATGGGCCGCTACCGCAACCAGCACCTTAACGGCCACGCCGGGCTGATCCTCAACCCGCGCGAGCTGGATCTGCGTCTGTTCCTCAACCACTGGACCAGCGTTTTCGCCATGAGCGAAACCAACAAACGCGGCGTGCGCCACAGCATCCAGTTCTTCGACCAACAGGGCGATGCGCTGCACAAGGTCTACACCACCGAGGAAACCGATCTGCCGGCCTGGATGGCGCTGGTGGAACGCCATCTGAGCGAAGAAAACCCGGCGCTGACGCTGCAGCCCGTCGAGGCGAACACCGTTGATGAAACAACGCAAGATCATGCCAAAATCGACGCTGAATGGCGCGCGATGACCGACGTTCACCAGTTCTTCCAGCTGCTGAGCCGCAATAAACTCACGCGCCAGCAGGCGTTCCGCGCCGTCGGCGACGATCTGGCCTATCAGGTGGACAACAGCGCGCTGTCGCAGCTGCTGGAAGCAGCGCAGCAGCAGCAAAACGAGATCATGATATTCGTCGGCAACCGCGGCTGCGTGCAGATCTTCACCGGCCAGATCGAACGTTTGATGCCGCAGGAAGGTTGGATCAACGTGTTCAATCGCCGCTTCACGCTGCACCTGATCGAAGACGCCATCGCCGAAAGCTGGATCACCCGCAAACCGACCAAGGACGGCATCGTCACCAGCCTGGAGCTGTTCGCCGCCGACGGCACGCAGATCGCGCAGCTGTATGGCCAACGCACCGAAGGCCAGCCGGAACAAACCCAGTGGCGCGAGCAGGTTGCCGCGCTCGCCGCCAAGGACATCGCCGCATGAAATCTTCCTTGATCCGCCGCCTGGCGCTGATGATGACGCTGGCGCTGCCGCTCACCGCGGCGGCGGCGCCGCGCATCGTCTCGATCGGCGGCGACGTGACGGAAATCGCCTTCGCGCTCGGCGCCGGCGACGACGTGATCGCCCGTGACAGCACCAGCTTGCACCCGGCGGCGGTGAAAACGCTGCCGGACGTCGGCTACATGCGCCAGCTGAATGCCGAAGGCATTTTGGCGCTCAAACCGACGCTGGTGCTGACGACCGAGCTGGCGCAACCGGCGCTGGTGCTCAAACAGCTGGCGGACAGCGGCGTCAAAGTGGTCAGCGTGCCGGGTGACACCACCCTGCAGGCGGTGCCGCAGAAAATCGCTACGATCGCCGCCGCGCTGCAACGCGTTGAGCAAGGCAAACAGCTGAGCGAGCGCTATCAACAGCAGCTGGCAGCGGTCGACACCTCTCCGCTGCCGGTCAAGGTGCTGTTTGTGATGAGCCACGGCGGCATTACGCCGATGGCCGCCGGGCAACACACCGCCGCCGACGCGGTGATCGCCGCCGCCGGACTGAAAAACGCCATGCAGGGCTTTGACCGCTACCGTCCGCTGTCGCAGGAAGGCGTCATCGCCAGCGCGCCGGATCTGTTGCTGGTCACCACCGACGGCGTGCGCACCCTCGGCGGCGAACAGCAGCTGTGGACGCTGCCGGGCCTGGCGTTGACGCCGGCGGGCAAGCAGCGTCGCGTACTGATCGTCGATGACATGGCGCTGCTGGGTTTCGGTCTGGAAACGCCGGCGGCGCTGGCCAAGCTGCGCCACGCGGCGGAGCAAAAGTAATGCGCTGTCGCACCTCGCCTCAGTTGGCCATCATCGGTCTGCTGGTGCTGCTGACGCTGCTGGCGCTGGTCGCCGCCAACCTGGGCGCGCTGACGCTGTCGTTTCGCACCCTGTGGCGCGAACCCTTCAGCGACGCCGCCTGGCACATCTGGCTGAACATTCGTCTGCCGCGCGTGCTGCTGGCGGTAGTGATCGGCTGCGCATTGGCGGTGTCCGGCGCGGTGATGCAGGGGCTGTTCCGCAACCCGCTGGCGGATCCGAGCCTGCTGGGCATCAGCAGCGGCGGCGCGCTGTTTGTCGCCCTGTTCATCGTGATGCCGCTGGCGTTGCCGGTGACGATCGCGCTGTACGGCCATATGCTGGCGGCGTTCCTCGGCAGCCTGCTGGTATCGTTGTTGATCTACGGCATCAGCCGCAGCGGGCACGGCAATCTGTCGCGGCTGCTGCTGGCGGGCATCGCCATCAACGCCCTGTGCATGGCGGCCATCGGCGTGCTCTCTTACGTCAGCAGCGATCAACAGCTGCGCCAGTTCTCGCTGTGGATGATGGGCAGCCTCAGCCAGTCGCAGTGGCCGACGCTGGCGGTTTCGGCCTCGCTGATCCTGCCTACGGCGCTGCTGACGCTGCTGCAGGCGCGCCGGCTGAACCTGTTGCAGTTGGGGGATGAAGAGGCCCACTATCTCGGGGTGAACGTCCAGCGCGCCAAGCTGCAGCTGCTGTTGCTGAGCGCGCTGCTGATCGGTGCGGCGGTGGCGATGAGCGGCGTGATCGGTTTCGTCGGTCTGGTGGTGCCCCATCTGGTGCGCATGCGTCTCGGCGGCGATCACCGCTGGCTGCTGCCCTGCTCCGCGCTGGGCGGCGCCTGCCTGTTGCTGGTCAGCGATACGCTGGCGCGCACGCTGGTGGCGCCGGCCGAAATGCCGGTGGGGTTGATGACCAGCCTGATCGGCGGTCCTTACTTCTTGTGGCTGGTGATGCGCCAGCGGGAGCGAACCGGTGGATAACGCCGCCTGCCTGACGGCCCGAGAGCTGCGCTACAGCCTCGGTACGCGCCGCCTGATCAACGACGTTTCACTCAGCCTCGCCAGCGGTGAGATGGTGGCGATTATCGGCCCTAACGGCGCCGGAAAATCGACGCTGTTGCGCTTGCTGACCGGCTATCTGACGCCGGACTGCGGCGAATGCCGGCTGCTCGACCGCCCGCTGGAACACTGGGCGCCGCAGCAGTTGGCCAAAGTCCGGGCCGTGATGCGCCAGTACAGCGATCTGGCGTTTCCCTTCAGCGTGGAAGAAGTGGTCAGCATGGGGCGAGCGCCGCACGGCAAACGCGACGAGCATCAGGCGCTCCAACAGGTGATGGAACAAACCGACTGTCTGGCGCTGGCGCAGCGCGACTACCGTCAGCTTTCCGGCGGCGAACAACAACGGGTGCAGCTGGCGCGGGTGTTGGCGCAGCTGTGGCAGCCGCAACCGTCCCCCGCCTGGCTGTTCCTCGACGAGCCGACCTCGGCGCTGGACCTGTATCACCAGCAGCACACCCTGCGCCTGCTGCGCTCGCTGACGCGCCAACAGCCGCTGGGCGTCTGCTGCGTGCTGCACGATCTCAATCTGGCCGCGCTGTACGCCGATCGGATCCTGCTGTTGCATCAGGGCCGCCTGGTGGCGAGCGGCACGCCGCAGGAAGTGCTGCAGGCCGACATTCTCACCCGCTGGTATCAGGCCGATCTCGGCGTGGTGCATCATCCCGAAGCGTCGCTGCCGCAGGTCTATCTACGTCAATAACATCAAGGGCGCCATGAGGCGCCCTTTTTCATCTCAGCTGGAACAGGAAATCTCCAGATGTTTGCCCCAGTCCGGCGGCAGCGCGGCGAGATCGTCATACTCCGGCGCATCGTCGAACGGCCTCAGCAGAGCCTGATGCAACCGCTGCAAACGGCCCACGTCGTCTTTCTCTGCGTCCTCAATCGCCTGCTGCGCCAGATAGTTGCGCAGGATCAGGCGCGGGTTCACCGCCTTCATCGCCCGTTGCCGTTCCGCATCGCTGACCTGTTCCTGTTGCAAACGTTGACGATACTGCTGATACCAGGCGTCGAACGCCGCACGGTCGATAAACTCGTCGCGCAGCGGCGACTGCACCTGCTGCTGTTCGGTCTCACTCAACAAGCGGAACGTGCGGGTATAGTCCCGCCCTTCCTGCGCCATCAGGCTCAACAAACCGGTGAGCACGTCATTATCCTGCGCCGTCGGCGTGAAGAAGCCGAGTTTGGCGCGCATCTGTTCACCGTAGGCGCGCATCAGCGCCGGCTCATACGCCGCCAGCGCCTGCTGCAGCTGTTCGGTGGTCATCAGCCCCGACAGGGTCTGCGCCAGGCGATGCAGGTTCCACAGCGCCACCGCCGGCTGATTGTCGAAGGCGTAACGTCCCTGGTGATCGGAGTGGTTGCAAATATAGCCGGGCTGGTAGTCGTCCAGGAAGCCATAAGGGCCGTAATCGATGGTGATGCCGAGAATCGACATATTGTCGGTGTTCATCACGCCGTGGGTGAAACCGACGGTTTGCCAATGGGCGATCAAACGCGCCGTGCGTTCGACCACGTCGGTAAACCACAGCAGGTAACGCTCAGCCTGATCCTGCAGCTGTGGCCAGTGATGGGCGATGACGAAATCCGCCAGTTGCCGCACTTGCTCCGGCTGTTTACGGTAATAAAAGTGTTCGAAGTGGCCGAAGCGCACATGGCTTTCCGCCACCCGCATCAGCATGGCGCCGCGTTCCGGCTGCTCGCGATATACCGGTTGTTGGCTGGTGACGATGGTCAACGCTCGGGTGGTGGGGATCCCCAGATGGTGCAGCGCCTCAGAGGCCAGAAACTCGCGGATCACCGAACGCAGCACCGCGCGGCCATCACCCATGCGCGAATACGGCGTCAGCCCGGCGCCCTTCAGGTGCCAGTCGCGGTGGCTGCCGTCCGCCAGGCGCTGTTCGCCCAGCAAAATGCCGCGGCCATCTCCCAGTTGCCCGGCCCACACGCCGAACTGGTGGCCACTGTACACCTGCGCCAGCGGCTGCATGCCCGGCAGCAGCGTTTCTCCCACCCAAATCGGGGTTTTATCCTGAGTAAACCAGCTTTCATCCAGCCCCAGTTCACGCGCCAGCGGCTCGCTATGGTACAGCAGGCGCGCATCCTTAAGCGGCGTTGGATTCAGAGCGGTGTAGAAACCAGGTAACTGTTGGTAGTAAGCGTTATCGAACTGCGGCATAGGCCCTCCGTTTCAGCGTAGTGTAGAGCGTGAACGGGCGGATTAACACCGAAGGAATGCAGGGAGAACGCATCCGCCTGCCGTCAGGACGGATGCAGGGAGTTTGGCGCTTCCGCTTGGCGGGGGGAACGCGGTTTAACGCTGGCGGACAAACGCGGTTATCAGCCCAAAACGAGGTGAATAACGACGGCGGGATCACGGTAACCTCACTCCGCGCATTATTGACCTCATAGGGTGTAGTTTTTTATATCACTTCTTAATTATTGAACTCGCTGGGCATCGTCAGCAAAGCCTGCAGATTATCCACACCAACGCTGGGCCATAAAAAACCTTGCAGGCCTAAAACACCGGCGTATCTGAGTTTATTAAAATACTCTTTTTTCTCTATTCCTCCGACGATCACGCCTTTACATAACAGGTTGATATTCTTTAACAACGAGTCAATGACCACGTCATACCCCTGATGGGTAAACAGCTGCCAGTAAAAACGTTTGTCTATCTTTACGTAGTCAAACAAACCGTCGTACAACGCAGTCAACGTGGCCTTACCGGAACCGAAATCATCGAGCCACAGCGTAAACATTTCGCTTAATCGCCGCACGCTCGGGTTGTTCTTGCCGGCCGAAAGATTCGGAAAACTCTCACTGATTTCAAATGCAATAAAAGGATATTGCCCGATCCTTTGGCCCAACGCCGAATCGGAAAGAATAAGCTCAACGATGGTTTCTTCGATATTGATGGTCAACTGCACGTTGTTACCGGTAAACCAAGCCGCATGCTGCTCCGCAAGTTTCAGTTGCTCATTAAATAACTCAATCCTTTGTTCAGGCGCCAATAAATTAATCCCAATTTCGGCCGGCATGGCTAAATCACCATCTAGACTGTTGAAACGGCTCAACATTTCCACCGCCAACAGCCCGCCCTCCATTGAGTAAACAGGTTGAAAAACATAGCTACTAATAAAGTCAGCTTCGAGTTGGATGTTCATTTTAATGCCACAGGATGAATGGCTAGCGTATCATCGTATATCAATATATTTTATCGATCAATCCCTCTGGGATTAATCGGAAATATCAATGTAAATACCCATGAAATATCATTTAATTGATAGATTAAAGCTATACGACAATCGTGAAAGGCGCAAAGAAAAGCAGCCGGACTTATGCCATGGCGGGCGCCAAACGCGTTATGCAAAATGGTATTTGACTTAAGTTGAATGGATTTATGGCTAAATTTGACTTATCTCCTTTGTTTTATTTAAGAAAAATCCTAAATAAAGTAAAATAATCTTTCCTCCTTAACGCCAATTTTTCCTGCCGTTAACGACGACTGATTAAATTTAATAACGCATCAATTCCGCCCGTTATTCGCGGCATTGAAAACGTAAAAAAATGCCCACCTTGATTTTCAGAAAATCTGCGCTACCGCCATGCAAAACGTCGATTTCAGCAATAAAAAAGGGATGAGCACGCTCATCCCTTCATCACCTGGCCTGCGCGCGCTAGCGGATCGTTTCGCTCAGCCATTGCCGCAGCTCGGCTAATTCGGCCGCCTGCTGAGGATAGTCCGCCATCAGTCGGTCACAGCAAGCGGCAACGGGCTCGCTTCGATACGCGCAGCCCACCAGCATTTCCGCCAACCGCTGCAGCGGGGCGGGATTCAGGCTATCGGTGAATACCTGCGCGCGAACGATCGCCCCCTTCTCCACATCGAAGAACAGGTCTACACCGCCCCAGACAAAGCGCTCGTTGAGTAAGTGGCTGAACGCCGGCGCCTTGCCAAAATTCCATTCCCAGCTGCTCTGTTTGGCGAACTGCGCGGCAAAATCGGGCAGTTCGGGGAATACATCCGGCGAAATGATCTCCGGCTCGGCCGTCTCGCCATAGTGGGCGAAGAAGGCCTGAACGATCGCCTCACACACCAGCTCATGGCTGATGCCCGGCAAAAACTCCGCCAGATTGGCGACGCGCGAACGCACCGAGGTGATGCCCTTGGCCTGCAGTTTTTTGGGATCCGGATTGAGGTAGTCCGCCAGCCGTTCCAGATCGGCATTCAGCAGCAGCGTGCCATGGTGGAAACCGCGATCCTGCGTTTCTCGATAGGCCGATCCGGATATTTTTCGCGGCCCGTCGGCGGTTTCCATCACCAGATCGTTGCGCCCCGACGCGCCGGCTGTGACGCCCAACTGCCGCAGCGCTTGCAGAATGATGTCGGTCGAGACACTCTTGTCGTAGCCCGGTTTGCCGGCCATAAAGGTGAAGCAGGTATTGCCCAGATCGTGAAATACCGCCCCGCCGCCGCTGCTGCGCCGCGCCAACCGAATGCCGTCCTGCTCCATACGCCGGGTATTGCACTCTTTCCAGGGGTTTTGCGACTGGCCAATCACCACCGTTTCGGCATTGCGCCACAGGAAGAGAATCTTTTGCGTGGTCATTTCGCGGAAGATGCACTCTTCCACCGCCAGGTTGAACCAGGGATCGTAGGAGTCGGAGATCAGTAAACGCAGGCTGTTCATGGCAGGCACCGTTCAAAACACGAGATGCCGCCATGATACACCAAATCAACGGGTTAAGGCTAAATGCGTCGCGCCTGCCAGTACACCCGCTTCCAGTAGACGTTATCGAGCGAGGAGCGGATCACCCCGCGGCTGGTCGACGCGTGGATAAATTGGTCGTTGGTATCGTAAATGCCGACGTGCAGGCCGTTCTCACCGCCGCCGGTTTTGAAAAACACCAGATCGCCCGGCATCAGCTCATCGCGTGAAACCTTGGTGCCCAGGGAGGTCTGTTCTTCGGTCGAACGCGGCAGTTGCATGTCGAAACGATCGCGGAACGTGCGGTAAACAAAGCCGGAACAATCTACGCCGCCGCGATCCAGACCACCGTAACGGTATGGCGTGCCGTACCACTGGCGCAACTGTTCGTTGAGCTGGGCCACCACCACGATAGAGTCCGCCAGGCGGCCGCTGGGTGGCGGCGCATGGCTGCTACACCCGGCGAGGATCAAACTGGCTAATAAAAACCACACACGCATCCGCATAATATCCCTTCATTGAACACGTCGCCGCATTATGCCATCCGGTACACCACCGCCTGCGAGGCAAAGCCGGCATCACGTAAGGAGAGCGCCATTTGGCGTTAATTTATCTCCCGCACGATGAAAAAGGCAAGCTCCATAAGGGAGATAATGGAGGGATCGCCGGTTTTGGCGCTATTCCGGCGATTTTGTCTCGGGTTTGCTGTTAATCAGCCAGACGCCGAACAGAATAAACAGCGTGCCCAACGTTTTCAGCAGCGTAGCGGACTCGTTAAACCACGGCAGGATCACCGCCGCCAGGTAAACCAGCGCATAGCTGACGCTCAGCAGAGGATAAGCGCGGTTTAACGGCAGATGGCGCAGCGCAAAGAACCAACACAGCATCGACAGCGCATAACCGAAGATGCCGCCGCCCACCGCCAGCAGCGGCAACCCGTTGTCGCCGATCAGCGCCAACGAGACGTCGGCGAACGACATCAGCGGGATCTGCACCATGCCCCACTTCATCAGCAACTGCGCCAGCGTCACCAGCAGTACGCTGGCGGCGCCCCAGGCATAGCCCTTCATGAATGCACGCTCATCAGCAGGATCCCCAGCATAATCGACGCCACGCCGCACCAGTGGCGAACGGTCGTCGGCTCATGAAACAGCCAGCGCGCCGCCAGCGTCACCATCACGAAGTTCAGACTGAGCATCGGGTAAGCCAGGCTGAGCGGCAGGCGTTGCAACACATTGAGCCACACCGCCATGCCCAGCCCCAACAGCAACACCGCCAGCGCCAACCAGCGCAGCGTCTGTTTCAGCCGCGCCTCGTCTGCCCGTTCCCAGCAGTGCGCCGCCTGTTTCTGGCACAGCTGCCCACAACAGGTGAGCAGGCTGACCACTATCACCAACAAAAAACCGATCATGGTTGCTGTTTATACCACATCAGCACCAGGCGGTTCATACGATCCACCTTGTCTGCGACCGGCAGCTCCTGCGGCAGCGCTTCATCACGGGACAGCTGCAACACCAGCGACACATTGCCCTGCTTGCGCGCCTGCGCCAGCCACTGCGGGAAGTCGGCATCGCTGATCAGGTGCCCCTTGGCGTCCGGGTACTCAAGACCATAGGCCACCTCGCCTTTCTGGCTGTACATCAGCACGTCGCTGCGCTTCAGTTCCCAGGCCAGACCGGCCGCCAATCCGACGCTGTCGCTCAACACATAGCGGCTGTCGCTCAGTTCGGCCATCGTGGCGCGGGCGAAGTTTTGCGGCAGTTTGGAATCGGTCACCTGTTGCGGAATGGCGTAACCGATCACCAGGCACAGCAGCACCGGGCAAGCCGCCGCCCAGCGCCATTGGCGGCCGTTATCGCGCGCAGAAACCAATGCGAACAGCAGCCAGCCGCCGAAGGCGATCAGGCCGAGCACCACTTTCGGCCACTCCTGGGGAGTAAACAGATGCGCTTTCGGCAGCAGACCGGAGCTCAACACCACCAGCGCCACGATGCCAATCAGCCCGAACAGGCCGTTCAACCAGGCATTGGCCTTGAACAGCTTGGCGCGCAGCGTGGCGGCATAGTCTTCCGCATAGGCGGTCATCAGCAGCGCCAGCGGCGCCATGCACGGCAGAATGTAGGTCGGCAGCTTGCCTTTGGCGATGCTGAAGAAGATCAGCGGCATCAGCGCCCAGCTCAGCAGGAAGAACAGCTCCGGACGCTGTACGCGCTCGCGCCAACCTTTGAGCAGCGCGCCGGGCAGCAGCGCCAGCCAAGGCAGCACCGCCGCCAGCAGAACCGGCAGGTAATACCAGAACGGCGCCTTGTGTTGAGCATTATCTTCGGCGAAACGCTGAATATGCTCGACCCAGAAGAAATAATTCCAGAAATCGGGTTCGCGTTGCGCGATAGCCAGCGCCCACGGCAGGCTGAGCAGCGTAGCGGTCACGATCGCCACCGGGCCATAGCACAGCAGATCCTTGATGCGGCGTTGCTGAATGACGATCGGGATCACCGCGATCACCGGCACCGCCAGCGCCAGGAAGCCCTTGGTCATAAAGCCCATGCCACAGGCCAGGCCCAGCAATGCGTAAGCGCCCAGCTTGCCCTTGACCGAGGAGGCCTGCAGCGTCAGGTAATAGCTGACCATCGCCGCCGCCAGCCACAGCGAAATCATCGGATCCAACACGCTGTAAGTGCCGATGCTGAACACCAGTACCATCGACAGGAACATCAACATCGCCAGGCTGGCACGGCGCGCATTGCGCCACATCAGCATCGCCAGCGCGAACACCAGCAATGCGGTCATGCCGGTGCTGAACACCGAGCCGAAGCGCACCGCAAAGTTGTTTTCGCCAAACAGCCACTGGCTGATGTTATTGAACCAGTAACCCGCTACCGGCTTCTCGAAATAACGCAGCCCCAGCAGATGCGGCACCACCCAATCGCCGCGTTGCAGCATTTCACGGCTGATCTCGGCATAACGCGTTTCATCCGGCTGCCACAGCAGGCGGCCGTTAAGCGGGATCAGGTAAACCAGAGCAAAAAAAACGGCCAGCAGAATGGCCCAGGATCCTTTTAGCGCCTTCATGTAACGTCCTTCACATCGGTTTGACAGCCCAGCCAACCTTCGCGGCCGGGGAAAGGAGCGCGCTTGATGCGGCCCAACGGCAGTGACGCCAAATCTTGCGGTAACAGCGCGCTCAGCGGACAGAATTCGATGCCCTGCCGCTGTGCGCGTTGCAATAACTGTTCGAACATCGCCGCTTGCGACATGCCTTCCACTTCGGTGTGAATGGTGTACACCGGCACGCCGCGATCGTTCTCGATGGCGCGCAGAATGTAGTCGTTGAAGTCGGCCATGCTGACTTCGCTGCCGATCACTTCGTCAAAGGTCGGCAACGTGACCGGGATCTGCACCGTACCGTGACGCCCATCGCTCAGCACCGGACGAAACGGATGGGTGCCGCGGCAATCGCTGTTGTAATGGAAGCCGAAGCGCTGCTTGACCTCCAGCACGCGCGTATCGGCGCGCCAGCCCGCCACGGCGGAGCATTTCACCGGCTGGCCGGTGCAGGCGCTCAGGGCGTCGACGCCCCGCTGCACCTGCTCGGTCAGCTGCGCCTCGCTCCATTTGCCGACCTTGGCCTGCCAGCCCTGGTGATCCCAGGCGTGCAGCCCGACTTCATGGCCGGCTTCGGCGGTGCGCTTCATCAGCGGCCCCAACGCGCGCGAAATATTGCGCCCCGGCCAGGCGGTGCCGGCCAGCAGAATATCCAGGCCGTACAGCGAGGCGGCGTTCGAACGCAGCATTTTCCACAGAAATTTCGGACGCAAAAGGCGCCAAAGATGGCGCCCCATGTTGTCCGGTCCCACGCTGAAGAAGAAGCTGGCCTGAATGTCGTACTTTTCGAACAGGTCCAGCAACTGCGGCACCCCTTCACGGGTGCCGCTGAAGGTATCTACATCAACCCGCAGACCGACTTTCTTCATGCACCGTTCCCTTCCTGAACGGTAGTGCGCAGGAAGTAGTCCAGCGTATCGGCGACGGTTTGCTTCATCTCGATGGTCGGCTGCCAGCCCAGCAGACGGTGAGCGTTTTTGATGCTCGGCGTGCGGTGCTCGACGTCCTGGTAACCTTTGCCGTAGTAGCTGCTGCTCTCTACGTCCTTGAAGCCGGCAAACGGCGGGAAGCGGTCGCGCAACGGGTGGTTGTTGAAGCTTTCCAGCAGCATTTCCGCCAGCTCGCGAATGCTCGCTTCGTTGGTCGGGTTGCCGATGTTGACAATCTGGCCGTCGCACAGGCCGTCGCGGTTCTCGATGATGCGGAACAGCGCTTCGATGCCGTCGTTGATGTCAGTGAAGCAACGTTTCTGCGCGCCGCCGTCCATCAGTTTGATCGGCGAACCTTCCACCAGGTTGAGGATCAGCTGAGTGATGGCGCGGGAAGAACCGATGCGCGCAGCGTCCAGGTTATCCAGACGCGGCCCCATCCAGTTGAACGGACGGAACAGCGTGAACTTCAGGCCTTCTTTGGCGCCGTAAGCCCAGATCACCCGATCCAGCAGCTGTTTGGAGACCGAATAGATCCAGCGCTGCTTGTTGATTGGCCCGACGATCAGACGCGAATGGTCTTCGTCGAACTCTTTGTCGTCGCACATGCCATACACTTCTGAGGTGGACGGGAAGATGATGCGCTTGTTGTATTTCACGCAGTCGCGAACGATCTTCAGGTTCTCTTCGAAGTCCAGCTCGAACACGCGCAGCGGGTTACGGGTGTATTCGATCGGCGTCGCGATCGCCACCAGCGGCAGCACCACGTCGCATTTCTTGATGTGATACTCGATCCACTCGGAGTGGATGCTGATGTCGCCTTCCACAAAGTGGAAACGCGGGTTGTCGAGGAAGCGGCTGATGGCGTCAGAACCGATATCCAGACCGTAGATGTCGTAGCGGTCGTCGCGCAGCAGGCGCTCGGTCAGGTGGTTGCCGATGAAGCCGTTAACCCCGAGGATCAGCACGCGGGTGCGGCGTTTCATTACGGCGTTCGGCTTGGCGGCCAAACGCACGTCGGTGACGATGCCCATTTCCTGCGCCAGGCGGCTGCCCTGCACGTACAGACCGCTGTCGTTCTGACCGGCGACGATCTCCAGCGCGCCTTCGCCACAGGCGATGACCGGCGGCGAGGTGCTCAGCACGGTGCCCGGCTGTTTATCGTGTTGGGTGTCCAGCACGCGAGAGCGCCAGACAATCAGTTTGCGCTGGCCGAGGTAGCTGAACGCGCCCGGGTACGGCTCCGTGACTGCGCGCACCAGGTTATTGATCTCTTTAGCGGATTTGTGCCACAGGATCTCGCCGTCCGCCGCGGTGCGACGGCCGAAGTAGCTGGCCTGAGACTCATCCTGCCGGGTGAAGGTGGCGGTGCCGTTCTTCAGTTTCGGCAGTTGCTCTTTCAACACGACCTGCGCGGCTTCCAGCACTTTTTTGTGCAGCGTCAGCGCGGTGTCGTTGTCTGCGATGGTCACTTTCTGCTGACCGACGATGTCGCCGGCGTCCGGGCGTTTCACCATTTTATGCAGCGTGGCGCCGGTTTCGGTTTCGCCATTCACCAGCGCCCAGTTCACCGGCGCGCGGCCGCGGTAACGCGGCAGCAGCGAGCCGTGCAGGTTGAAACCGCCCTGCGGCGCCAGCGACAAGATCTCGTCGCTCAGCATGTGACGGTAATAGAACGAGAAGATCACGTCCGGCTGCAGTGCGCGAATGCGGTCAACCCACAGCGGGTGATTTACGTCTTCCGGCGCATAGACCGGCAGATCCAATTCGGCGCCCAAACGGGCCACAGAGGAGAAGAAGTTGTTCTCACCAGGGTCGTCGGTGTGCGTGAACACGGCCTGCACGTCATAACCCGCCTCAGTCAGCGCTTTCAGACCTGCGCAGCCAATATCATGGTAAGCAAATACAATAGCTTTCATCATTCTTCTTCCTGAGTATTGTGGTCATGCTGTGCACCGACCACTTTCTGAACAAAATAGCGAGGACGCGCACGCACGTCGGTATAGATGCGGCCGATGTATTCACCCAACAGCCCCATGCCGACAAACTGGGCGCCGATAAAGGTGAACAGGACGGCGAAAAGGGTGAACACGCCGCCGGCGGCCCATTCAGGGCCGAGCAGCAGACGCAGTGCAATCAGCACCAGCGCCAGCACAAATCCGGACAGCGCCACAATGCTGCCGACCACGCTGAGCAAACGCAGCGGTGTGGTGGTCAGGCAGGTGATCAGGTCATACATCAGGTTGATCAGCTTCATCAGGCTGTACTTGGAGTCGCCAAACTCGCGTTCGGCGTGACGCACGTCGATCTCGGTCGTGCGGCGGGCGAAGGTGTTCGCCAGAATCGGGATAAAGGTGCTGCGCTCATGGCAGTGCAGCATCGCCTCAACGATATGACGACGGTAGGCGCGCAGCATGCAGCCGTAGTCCCCCATCGACTTGCCGGTGGCGCGTTGAATCATCATGTTGATCACGCGCGAGGCGCTTTTGCGGAACCAGGAGTCCTGACGGTTGGCGCGCACGGTGCCCACCACGTCATAGCCCTCTTCCGCCACGCTGACCAAACGAGGGATCTCCTCCGGCGGGTTCTGCAGATCGGCGTCCAGCGTAATCACCAGATCGCCGGTCACCTGGTTGAAACCGGCCATGATCGCCGAGTGCTGGCCGTAGTTGCGGTTCAGCAAAACGGCGATCACGTGGCTGTCCGGCTTTTCCGCCGCCGCGGTCAGCATGTCAGCGGAGTTGTCGCTGCTGCCATCGTCGACGAGGATGATTTCATAAGGTTGAGATAACTGCTTACAGGCGGCAGTAGTACGCTCCAGCAACGCCGGCAGGCTTTCCTGCTCGTTGTATACCGGGATGACTACCGACACTTTTTTAATCGGTTCAACGCGAGACACGTAAAGACTCCACAACAGAAGACAAGGCATTGACCACGCGATCCACGTCGGCGTCGGTCATGTCAGGGAATAGCGGTAAGGTGCACAGCCGCGCCGAGTTCCATTCGGTATTCGGCAAAGAAAGCTGTGGATAACGCTCACGGTAGAATTTCTGGGTGTGCGCGGCGCGGAAATGCAGCCCGGTGCCGACGCCAACCTCTTTCAGGCGCTCCATCAGCTGGTCGCGATCGATGCCGCAACGCGCCGGATCGACGCGGACCATGAACAGGTGCCAGGCGTGGTCATGCGGATAATCCGGCACGCCCAACGGTTGGAACGGCGAGCCTTCCAACGCGCTCAGGTAGCGCTGTGCCAGCGCCTTACGCCGTGCGTTCAGCTCAGCGAAGCGTGACAGCTGCACCACGGCGATCGCCGCGTGAATGTCGGACAGGTTGTACTTGTAACCCGGCTCCACCACTTCGGCCTGCGGTTTGCGGCCTAGCTGCTGGCGATCGAAGGCATCGACGGCCAGACCATGGAACTTCAGACAACGCAGGCGATCCGCCAGCGCATCGTCATCGGTGGCTATCAGGCCGCCTTCGGCGCAGGTCACGTTTTTAATCGCATGGAAAGAGAAAATCGCCGTGCCGCGCGCGCCGACCCATTCGCCGTTGTAGCGCGTGCCGACCGCATGGGCGGCGTCTTCGATCAGCGGTAAGCGGTGGCGTTCGGCCACGGCGCGCAGCGCATCCATCTGCAGGGGAGCACCGGCATAATGCACCGGAACAATCGCTTTGGTATTGGGGGTGATGGCAGCCTCGACATCGGCGGCGCTGACCATCAGCGTATCACGGTCAACGTCGATCATCACCGGCGTGGCGCCCAGCAACTCAATCATGTTGAGGGTGGAAACCCAGGTTTGCGAAGGGGTGATGACTTCGTCGCCGGGGCCGATGCCCAGCGCCATCAGCGTGATGTGCATGCCCGCCGTGGCGGAACTGACGGCGATGGCGTGCTTACAGCCGAAAGTGGAACAGAAGTCATTTTCCAGTTGCTGGTTTTGCGGCCCGGTGGTGATCCAGCCGGAACGCAGCACTTTCTCTACCGCGGCGATTTCTTCGTCGCCGATGGCCGGACGAGAGAAAGGCAAAAATTGATCCATAGTTAACCCCAAACGTATCGAACTGCTTTTGATGACACTGTAAATCCCTTTCGTTTAACGAATATTAAACGCCAGAGAAGAATCGTTTCCGTGGATTAACTGCCAATGTAAGGCCGCAAGCTTAACTAAACCTTAAGACGAGGATTGTCATCAGTAGGAGAACTGATGGATAGGTGCCGTCATCATTAATTTAAGTTTATTATGTAAATCAAGTAATTATATTTATTAATAATTATTTACTTATTTTATTTTTGCCGAATCAAGCGTAGCACGTCATTGGCGTTTTTCAAGAAAACTCACGAAAAAATGAGAGGCAGAACAATAATAGCCGATGATTACCCGGCTATTTATATTCACTATGTTTAGTTTTCGTTTACATTTATGCCGCGGGACGAATTAAGCCGTGCGGGTCATGATCCAACGCTGGTTCCCCACCCATTGCAGGTGGAAATCCACTTCATAGATCTGCGACAACAGTGCGGGTGCCATCACCTCACGGGTGATGCCCTGCGCGACCAACTGCCCAGCGTGCAACAACCAAACCCGATCGGCCTGCTGCAGGGTATGATTCAGATCGTGCGCGCATACCAGCGCGCTTCGCCCACTTTGGCAGAATTCGCGCAGCAGGCGATCCAGCGCGACCTTTTGCGCCACATCCAGGCTATTGGTCGGTTCATCCAGCATCAACAATCGGCTGTGCGGGTTGACGCTGGGCCATACCTGCAGCAATACCGCCGCCAGCCGCACCCGTTGCCATTCGCCACCGGAAAGCTGTGTCAGCATGCGTGACAGTTTATCCACCAGCTTCAACCGCTGGCACAGATAGAGGATGGTGTGCTCCACTTCGGTTTGCGCCGCGCCGGCAGGCCGGTGCAACGCCAAATACTGAAACACCGGCATCAGCGACACCGGCGGCTGTTGCTGGCTGAGATAACCGCGTCGGCGCGCCAGCTCGCTCCCCGGATAATCGGCTAACGCGCGTCCGTCCAGGCAGACTTCGCCCAGCCCCGGCAGCATGCCCGCCACCCGCGCCAGCAGGGTACTCTTCCCTGCGCCATTTGGGCCGATCAGGTGAACCTGCAACCCGCCGTCAATCTGTGCCGAAAAAGGCGCCAGGCGCCCCGCCACCCCAACCTCAACGAGTTGCAGCATCCGTATTATCCTGCCAGCGCTTGTTTCACCGCCGCCACCAGCGCCGGATCCTCAGGTGTGGTGTCAGGCGAGAAGCGCTGGATCACCGTGCCGTCGCGCGCGATAAGGAATTTCTCGAAGTTCCACAGAATGTCGCCGGGGTGCTTCGGCGCACGCCCCTTGCTGGTCATCCGCGCCAGGAACTCGCTGCCTTCCGGCGCGACAGCCTCCGGCTGTGCGGCAATCAACGCTTGATACAGCGGATGACGGTGTTCGCCGTTCACCTCAATCTTGGCAAACATGGGGAATTGCACGCCGAAGGTTCCGCGACAAAACGCCAGGATCTCTTCGTTGCTGCCCGGCTCCTGGCCCAGGAATTCATTGGACGGGAACCCCAAGACTTCCAGCCCTCGTTCGCGATAGGTTTCGTACAGCGCTTCCAGCCCTTCGTACTGCTTGGTCAGGCCGCACTCCGAGGCCACGTTGACCACCAGCAGCACCTTGCCCTGATAGGCACCCAGCGTGGTCGTCTGATTTTCGATGGTTTGTAACGGCAGGTTGTCGATTGGCTTGCTCATCGGTTGTCATCCTTTGGTTTTTTAATGGCAGGTGAATGAAGAAAACTACCTTACGCCTTTTGTCCGGGTCAGTAACCAGATAAATAGCGGCGCCCCCAGCGTGGCGGTCACCACGCCGATCGGCAGCTCGGCCGCCAGCAGCGCAACGCGAGCGATCACATCGGCCACCAGCAACACCCCGGCCCCCGCCAGCGCGCAGGCCGGCAGCAGATAACGCTGGTCTGTCAGGCCAGTGAGCCGCAAAATATGCGGGATCACCAGCCCAACGAAGCCGATCACCCCGGCGAGCGCCACGCTGACGCCAACCAGCCAGCCGATCGCCAGCACCAGCAGGTTACGCCACAAATGCAGCGACAGCCCGAGCTGGCGCGCCTGCACCTCGCCCAGCGCCATCAGATTGAGCGCTCGGCCCTGGCCACACAGCCACAGCAACACCGGCAGCAGCGCCAGCACCAGCCACTTTTGGCGCCAGTCGACGCCGCCGAAACCGCCCATCATCCAGTACATCAGCTGCCGCAGATCGAGGCTGGTGCTGAAATAGACCGCCCAGGTCATCAGCGCGCTGCACACGATGCCCAGCGCCACGCCGACCAGCAATAGCCTTGCATTGGTCAGACGTCGCCGGCGAGCGAAACCCAGCAGCAAGAAGGTCATCGCCAGCGCACCGGCTATCGCGGCGGCGCTCATCAGCGCCACCGGCAACAAACCGTGCCCCAACAACACCGTCAGCACCAACGCTACGCCGGCGCCGTTAGCGACGCCCAGCAGACCGGGCTCTGCCAGAGGATTTTCAAACAGCGCCTGCATCACCGCGCCCGCCACCGCCAGGGCGGCGCCGACCAGCATCACCGCCAGCGCGCGCGGCAAACGCAGTTGCCAAACGAACAGTTGCGCTCGATCGCTGAACCACGCTGACGGCCATATCCATTGGTCGCCGGCGCAAAGGCTGACCAGCAACGCCACCGCCACGCCCAGCGCCAACAGACCGAGCTGGCGTTTATCGCGGTAGCGTTGATGTTGCAACAGTAAGGTGAAGGTACGGCTGGTTGGCATGGCGCGGCGGTTCCCTGCCGGCCGCTGTCGTGGCCGGATAATTGACGTTTGAGTCGAATATTAGGGGGTTAACGCCGCAAGGGGAAGTCTTGCGTGGATCGTGGCTCAGGAAAGCAGCGGCTGGCCTTGCCCGTCATCGCAGCAATGATGGCAAAACCAGCCGCCGATAAACTCAGGGATTAACGATGCGGGCCGGCGTTGCCCGGCGGATAAGGTTGGCCGCGGCCGTCATCGCGGCGGTCATGGTCACCGCGATCGTCATGACGGCGGTCGTGGTCGCGACTATCGCGATCGCCGTGGAATGGATTGCCGCTGCGTTCCGGTTCACGATGCGCATAGCCACGCGGCGGCGAAGGTTGCCAGCGTCCGCCGTCCCAGTACATACCGCGCGCATTGCGCTCACCCAGGCCGCGGCCCTGGTGCGCATGCCACCACTGCGGGGGACGCCAGTCGTAGCCATCCCAGTAATAGCCATGGCGGTCCTGATCCCCCAAATGCAGGGAAACGCCCGGCACGTTGATATCGACGGAGACATCGGCCTGTGCCGCCAGCGGCAGCAACAGCGGGAAACACACCAGCAACAGGATCTTTTTCATTTTGCCTTCTCACTCTATTTTTCTTGCTGCAGTGGTTATATCAGTGCGCTTATTTAGCGACTATCTCACCGGCGCCTATTTTCAGATCGTTTTCGACGGCCTTACACAATCCCGACACTGTTTGCCGCCGCCTTTAATTATTATTGCCTCTGCCAAGGCTTAACGAATAACTGACATCGCTTAAGCGGCACGACAATGATAATTAAACGGATCCCCACCGGAGGATAATAAGATGATTAAACGTATCGGTATGCTGCTGGCCGTGGTCGCCCTCGCCTCAACCCTTAGCGCCTGCTGCTGGGGCCCGCACGGGGGCGGCGGCCATCGCGGCGACGGCCCTGGCCATTATTACGGCCGTTATTGAAGCGGGAAATAAAAGCCACGCATTATACGAAATAAGATATGAGAATATTCTGCAATTAAGGGAGATGATTTTCGCCGTGCCAACTTAACGGCTCAATGACGTCTTGTCTTATCGATTAGGAATAAACTGAATTTTGTCTCAGAAAAGAAAAAGGCCGCGCAAGCGGCCTTTTTTGATGTCACGTCACTCACCCTTTCGGGCTGGCGTTTTCTACCCGGCTTTTCAGCTTCTGCCCCGGACGGAAGGTCACCACGCGGCGCGCCGTAATCGGAATGTCTTCGCCGGTCTTCGGGTTACGCCCCGGACGTTGGTTCTTGTCACGCAGATCAAAGTTGCCAAAACCCGACAGTTTTACCTGTTCGCCATTCTCAAGGGCCCGACGGACCTCTTCAAAGAACAGTTCCACCAGGTCTTTGGCGTCCCGTTTGCTAAGCCCAAGCTTCTCAAACAGGTGTTCTGACATTTCAGCTTTAGTAAGCGCCATAGGTTCAATCCCTCAAGGATGCTTGGAATCGCTGTTTTAGAGCCTCTACGCATTTTGCAACGGTAGCGGCTATCTCCTCTTCTTCCAGTGTACGAGCGGTATCCTGCAATACCAGACTGATAGCCAGGCTCTTGTCACCTTCTGCCACGCCCTTGCCACGGTACACGTCAAACAAGTTTACGCCAACTACCTGATTTGCGCCAACTTTCTTACACTCGGCCAAAATATCTTCTGCGGGGACGTTTTCAGCCACCACAATGGCGATATCACGGCGGTTTGCCGGGAAGCGCGAAATCTCCCGCGCCTGAGGCACGGCGCGGCTCGCAAGCTTGTTCCACTCCAGTTCAAACACCACGGTGCGGCCGTTAAGATCCAGTTTACGTTCAAGTTCCGGGTGAACCACACCGATGAAACCAACGCGTTCGCCATGCAAATAAATCGCCGCACTTTGCCCTGGATGCAGGGCCGGATTGGCTTCCGCCCGGAACTGAATTTCGGATAATTTACCGGTCAGCTCGAGGACAGACTCCAGATCCCCTTTTAAATCATAGAAGTCGACGGGCTTGCGCGCCAGATCCCAATGTTCATCGTGTGTATGGCCGGCGATCACGCCCGCCAGCATGACATCCTGACGGATACCCAGATCTGCCGCACTATCAGGCACAAAGCGCAGACCGCTTTCGAACAGACGCAGACGCGTCTGCTGGCGGTTCTGGTTATACACCACCGCAGACAGCAGGCCGGTCCACAGCGACAGACGCATCGCCGACATTTCTACCGAAATCGGGCTTGGCAGGATCAGCGCTTCTTCATTCGGGTGCAACAACGCCTGCACCTTCGGATCGACGAAGCTGTAGGTGATCGCTTCCTGATAACCGTGATCGACCAGCATGGTCTTCACGCGCTTCAGCGTCAGATCGGCTTCGCGATGCTGGGTCATCACCAGATCTGCGCGGACCGGCACATCCGGGATGTTGTCGTAGCCGTAAACGCGCGCCACTTCTTCCACCAGATCCTCTTCGATCTCCATATCGAAACGCCAGCTCGGCGCGACCGCTTGCCAGCTGTCGCCCTGCTCGGTCACCTGGCAACCCAGGCGGCGCAGAATGTCGCTGACCTGCTCGCTCGGCACCACGTGGCCGATCAGGCGATCCAGTTTCTCGCGGCGCAGCGTGATGGTGGCGCGCTTCGGCAGTTCGTTCTCGTGGGTCACGTCGATAATCGGGCCGGCCTGGCCGCCGCAGATGTCGAGCAGCAGGCGCGTGGCGCGCTCCATCGCTTTGTACGGCAGCGCCGGATCGACGCCGCGCTCATAGCGGTGAGAAGCGTCGGTGTGCAGGCCGTGACGGCGCGCGCGGCCGGTGATCGACAGCGGGCTGAAGAAGGCGCACTCAAGCAGCACGTCCTGAGTTTCCCCGTTGACGCCGGAATGCTCGCCGCCGAAGATGCCGCCCATCGCCAACGCTTTTTGATGATCGGCGATCACTAAGGTATCGGCGTTCAGTTTGGCTTCGTTACCGTCCAGCAGCGTCAAGGTTTCCCCTTCTTCCGCCATGCGCACCACTATGCCGCCGTCGATGCGGCTCAGATCGAAGGCGTGCATCGGCTGGCCAAGTTCCAACAGCACATAGTTGGTGACGTCGACGACGGCATCGATAGAACGGATACCGCAACGACGCAGTTTTTCACGCATCCACAGCGGGCTTGGCGCCTTGACGTCGATGCCTTTCACCACGCGGCCCAGATAACGCGGGCACGCCTGCGGCGCGTCAACGCGGATCGGCAGCGTGGCGTCGATAGTGGCAGCCACCGGGCTCATATCCGGCTCGGTCAGCGCCACCTGGTTCAGTACGCCCACGTCGCGCGCAACGCCGATGATGCCCAGGCAGTCGGCGCGGTTCGGGGTAACGCTGATCTCGATGGTGTTGTCGTTCAGTTTCAGGTAGTCACGGATGTCGGTGCCGATCGGCGCATCCAGCGGCAGCTCGATGATGCCGTCATGATCGTCGGAAATGCCCAGCTCGGAGAATGAGCACAGCATGCCTTCCGAAGGCTCGCCGCGCAGCTTGGCGGCCTTGATTTTGAAATCGCCCGGCAGCACCGCGCCCACGGTGGCGACCGCCACTTTCAGGCCGGTACGGCAGTTCGGCGCGCCGCAGACGATGTCGAGCAAGCGATCGCCGCCGACGTTGACCTTGGTGACGCGCAGTTTGTCGGCGTTCGGGTGCTGACCGCACTCGACCACTTCACCCACCACAACGCCGTTAAACGCGCCGGCGACAGGATCCACGCCGTCCACTTCCAGGCCGGCCATGGTGATTTGATCGGATAATGCTTCGCTGCTGATGGCCGGGTTTACCCACTCGCGCAACCAGAGTTCACTGAATTTCATGTGATATTCCCGCCTTACTTAAACTGTTTGAGGAAACGCAGATCGTTTTCGAAGAATGCGCGCAGATCGGTGACGCCGTAACGCAGCATCGTCAGGCGCTCCATGCCCATGCCGAAGGCGAAGCCGGAGTAGACTTCCGGATCGATGCCCACGTTGCGCAGCACGTTTGGATGCACCATGCCGCAGCCCAGCACTTCCAGCCACTTGCCGTTCTTGCCCATCACGTCCACTTCAGCGGACGGCTCGGTGAACGGGAAGTAGGACGGACGGAAACGAACCTGCAGGTCTTCTTCAAAGAAGTTGTTCAGGAAATCGTGCAGCGTGCCCTTCAGGTTGGTGAAGCTGATGTCTTTATCGACGATCAGCCCTTCCATCTGGTGGAACATCGGGGTGTGAGTCTGATCGTAGTCGTTACGGTAAACGCGGCCCGGCGCAATGATGCGGATCGGCGGCTGTTGGTTCTTCATGGTGCGGATCTGCACGCCGGAAGTCTGGGTGCGCAGCAGGCGCGTGGCGTCAAACCAGAAGGTATCGTGGTCGGCGCGCGCCGGGTGATGCCCTGGAATGTTCAGCGCGTCGAAGTTATGGTAATCGTCTTCAATCTCCGGGCCGGTGGCAACGGAAAAGCCCAACTCGCCGAAGAAGGTTTCGATACGGTCGATGGTGCGGGTCACCGGATGCAAACCGCCGTTCTCCATGCGACGGCCTGGCAGGGAGACGTCGATGGTTTCAGCCGCCAGGCGCGCGTTCAGCGCGGCGCTTTCCAGCGCGTTCTTACGCGCGTTCAGGGCGTCCTGCACTTCTTGCTTGGCCTGGTTGATCACCGCGCCGGCCGCCGGACGGTCTTCCGCCGGTACGTCACGCAGAGACTGCATCTGCAAGGTGAAATGACCTTTCTTGCCAAAATATTCGACGCGCACCAAATCTAACGCGGCAACATCCTGGGCATCTTCTACGGCTGCCTTGGCATTGGCAACCAGCTCTGCGAGATGTGGCATTGCTTTCCTCTTCCTCTGGCCGGGATGGCCCTAAGTAATTGTTATCTATTATTCGAACACGCCTTTGAGCAATCTTCAAAGACTTTTCAATGCGTTGTCGACCAGGCGACTCACCTGCGCGGCACAGGGCCGGCTAAGTGTCTGCCCCCTCGCCGCAGCAGTGTGCAAGGCGAGGCGATGGCCAAAAACAAAAAAGCCTCCACGAGGGAGGCTTAGGCGCTACTTTTCGTTTCTTTTCTTACGCGCGAAGCCTCCTGAAATCAGGCGCTAAAGTAAAAAAAGAAACGAAAAATAGCTGCGTGCATGATTGCGGTACCTTGTCGATGATTGTCCACCAGTGATATAGCGGCGGGCAATAAAAGTCAATATTTGTCGCTGAAAACAAAGATTAAAAGAGGGAGCAAGCTCCCTCTTCAACTGACTTACGCCAGAGCTGCTTTCGCTTTCTCAACCAGTGCGCCGAAGGCCACTTTGTCGAAGACTGCGATGTCAGCCAGGATCTTACGGTCAATTTCGATCGACGCTTTTTTCAGGCCGTTGATGAACTTGCTGTAAGACAGACCGTTCTGACGAGCAGCTGCGTTGATACGTGCAATCCACAGCTGACGGAACTGACGCTTACGTTGACGACGGTCACGGTAAGCGTACTGACCTGCTTTGATTACTGCCTGGAAGGCAACACGATATACGCGCGAACGGGCACCGTAGTAACCTTTCGCCTGCTTCATGATTTTCTTGTGACGTGCGCGTGCAATTACACCACGTTTTACGCGAGCCATATGCTCTCTCCTAAAGTCTTATTCTAAATTCAAAAAAAATGGCTTATGCGTACGGCAGGCACGCGGTAACCAGGACCAGATCGTTTTTAGACACCATGCCTTTCGGACGCAGGTGACGTTTACGCTTGGTTGCTTTTTTGGTCAGAATATGACGCAGGTTGGCATGTTTACGCTTAAAACCACCGCTGCCGGTTTTTTTGAAGCGCTTGGCTGCACCACGTACAGTTTTAATCTTTGGCATTTTAATTAAATCCACTTCGCATTGTTAAACAACGAATCAGTTGGGCGAATAAAACCCACACAGCGCAAGCGCCGCGCGGGTTCCATTACTTGTAAGCCTTACTGTTTCTTCTTAGGAGCGAGCACCATAATCATCTGGCGGCCTTCGATCTTCGTAGGGAAGGATTCGACCACTGCCAGATCCATATCTTCACACAGGTCTTTACGGACGCGGTTAAGCACTTCCATACCGATCTGCTGGTGCGCCATCTCACGCCCGCGGAAACGCAGGGTGATTTTGGCTTTATCGCCATCTTCCAGAAAGCGAATCAGGTTGCGTAGTTTGACCTGATAGTCGCCATCATCGGTGCCAGGACGGAATTTGATTTCCTTGACCTGAATAACTTTTTGCTTCTTCTTCTGTTCTTTCGTCGACTTGCTCTTCTCGTAGAGGAATTTGCCGTAATCCATGATTCGGCAAACTGGCGGTTCGGCATTTGGGCTGATTTCTACTAAATCAACGCCCGCTTCCTCAGCTTTTTCAAGAGCTTCATTCAGACTGACAATACCAATCTGCTCGCCATCGACGCCGGTTAGGCGAACTTCTTGCGCGCGAATTTCTCTGTTAATGCGATTAGGACGCGCCGGTTGAACTCGTTTTCCGCCTTTAATACTTTATTCCTCCAGTTGATGAAGACTACGGCTGCGAATCTCTTTCAGCAGCTTGTCTACGACTTCGTTTACGTCCAGGCTTCCCAGGTCTTTGCCACGGCGGGTACGAACGGCAACTTTGCCTGCTTCGACCTCTTTGTCGCCGCACACCAACATGTAAGGGACTCGACGTAAAGTATGTTCGCGAATTTTAAAGCCAATCTTCTCATTTCTCAAGTCCGCTTTCACGCGAATGCCTGCATCCTGCAGTTTTTTGGTCAATTGCTGGACATAATCAGACTGGCTGTCGGTGATATTCATCACCACCACCTGCACCGGAGCGATCCAGGTCGGGTAGAACCCGGCGTATTCTTCGGTCAGGATACCGATGAAGCGTTCCATGGAGCCCAAAATGGCGCGGTGAATCATTACCGGCACGACGCGATCGTTGTTTTCGCCAACGTACGATGCGCCCAAACGGCCCGGCAAGAAGAAATCGAGCTGCACGGTACCACATTGCCATGCGCGATCCAAACAATCATGCAGGGTAAATTCAATTTTCGGTCCGTAGAAAGCGCCCTCGCCCGGCTGGTATTCGAACGGAATGCCGTTCTCGGTCAGCGCGGCGGCCAGGTCTTCTTCCGCCCGGGTCCACATGTCGTCGGTGCCGATGCGTTTTTCCGGGCGAGTCGACAGCTTGACGGCGATCTTGTCGAAACCGAAAGTGCCGTACACGTCATACACCATGCGGATGCATTCGTTCACTTCGGCGCGCACCTGCTCTTCGGTACAGAAGATGTGGGCGTCATCCTGTGTGAAGCCGCGCACGCGCATCAGGCCGTGCAGGGAACCCGACGGCTCGTTGCGGTGGCAGCTGCCGAATTCGCCCATGCGCAGCGGCAAATCGCGGTACGACTTCAGGCCCTGGTTGAAGATCTGCACGTGGCCCGGGCAGTTCATCGGCTTGATGCAGTATTCGCGGTTTTCCGACGCGGTGGTGAACATGGCGTCTTTGTAGTTTTCCCAGTGGCCGGTTTTTTCCCACAGCACACGGTCCATCATGAACGGACCTTTCACTTCCTGGTACTGGTACTCTTTGAGCTTCATGCGCACGAAGGCTTCCAGCTCGCGGAAGATAGTCCAACCGTCGTTGTGCCAGAACACCATGCCCGGCGCTTCTTCCTGCATGTGATACAGGTCGAGCTGTTTGCCGATCTTGCGGTGATCGCGCTTGGCCGCTTCTTCCAGACGTTGCAGGTAGGCGTTCAGCTGCTTCTTGTCTGCCCAGGCGGTACCGTAGATACGCTGCAGCATTTTGTTTTTGCTGTCGCCGCGCCAGTAAGCGCCGGAGGTTTTCTGCAGCTTGAAATGGTGGCAGAAACGCATGTTCGGCACGTGCGGACCGCGGCACATGTCGACGTATTCTTCGTGGTGATACAGGCCAGGACGATCGTCATGGCTGATGTTCTCATCCAGGATCGCCACTTTGTAGATTTCGCCGCGCTCGGCGAAGGTGTCGCGGGCTTCTTGCCAGCTGACCTTCTTCTTGATGACGTCGTAATCCTTATCGGCCAACTCATGCATCCGCTTTTCCAGCAGATCCAGGTCTTCCTGCGTCAGGGTGCGGTCGATATCCACGTCATAATAGAAACCGTTGTCGATCACCGGACCGATCGCCATTTTGGTATCCGGCCACAGCTGCTTGATCGCATGACCCAGCAGGTGCGCGCAGGAGTGGCGCATGATTTCCAGACCGTCTTCGTCTTTGATGGTGATGATGGCCAGCTGCGCATCCGATTCGATCAGATCGCCGGCATCAACCAGTTCGCCGTTGACGCGGCCGGCGATACAGGCTTTCGCCAGGCCAGGGCCGATATCGCGCGCGACATCCATCGGGGAAACGGGGTGGTCGAAATGACGCTGACTACCGTCAGGAAGAGTAATAACAGGCATTAATAATTCCTTATCTACAGTGGTGACCCACACGACAGATCACATGCAGTACGAAAATTGGGTTTTGGGTTTGGTCAGCCAGGTTTCAGATCTCGCCCACAATTGCCAGATTGAAACCTCACTGGGTATACAGAATGGAACGCATACCTTCTCAGCCGCATTCGGCTAAGCGAATAGTATCACTAAAATTGTTCCGGATAAATAAAGCGCCGCCGCCCTCACACTTTCGCTTCATCCGGCGCAAAAACGCCTCTCATGTAGCTGAAAGTGGCCAACAGGCACAGGCCATAGCCCAGCAGTTCGCAGCCCTCTTCCACCATGTTTTTCACCACCCGGTTGTAGCCGTCCAGCATCAGCGTTTGCCACAGCGCGCTCATGCCGAACAGGCGTGAGAACACCAGAATGCACAGCAGGCCGGCGCACATCATGCCGTAACCGGGATGCGTCGCGAAATAGGCCAGGCCGCGCACCGTAGCCGCAATATGCCGTGCCGCATGCCACAGGCAGGCCAAGGCGACCGCCAGCGCGAACCACACCCAGGCGCCGTGCCACAACGCATCGAAAGCGAAGTCCATCTCGCGGATCAGCATGCAGAGAAAGAAACCGCCGACCAGCATCCAGGCGGAGCGGCGTTCCACCTGCCGCCGGGCCGCGGCGAAAAAACCGCCGGAGATGGCGAGCAGCAACAGTTCCTGCGCCGCTTCGGTCAGCGAGGTTTCATGCACGAAGTTATGCAACCAGTGCACATCGATAAACACCAGGCCGACCAATGCCGCCATGAAGGCGGCGGAAAGCGCGAATGCGCTGATTTTCCCCAGTAAAAGTTTCAGTTCGTCTTGCATAATCAATCTCGTTATCGTTTTAAAGCGCGCCTATGGTAGGCAGCTGAGCCTGTGGGGTGTAGCAATTGGTGCGCAACGTCGGCCTTTACCGGTCAACTGCGGCGAAAAAGGCCATAAAACACAAAAACTGCGCATTTTTTCTGAGCGCAGGCCATTTTGTCGCCGTTGTCGGTGATGCCGCCGCCTCGCGTGGCGCGTTCTGCCGCCAGCCGCTATCCTGAAAGCTGTCCGTTCCAATCGAGACTTATGCAGAACATGAACCGGTTACTTGCGGTCCTCGTCGTGGCATGCGCGGTATTGGCGATGCTGCATGGGCTGATGCATTTTGGCGTGCGTTCGGCGCCGCGGGCGATTGCGGTCAACGAAGCGCCGTTGGGATGTGAGGATGAACCTGAGCTCGCCGGCGAGTGCAACGGCAATGATGAAACGCCGGCCGACGGTTAATTAACGTTACGAGCTATCCCCATTGCCGCCAGGCACGCGGCAGGCTAGGCTGTTTAGCTCATGGGCCGCCGCTTGGCGGCCTGAACGTTGCACAGGGAGTCTACTTTATGACGGGTATTTTGCAGTTATTCCAGGCCATCGGACTGGGTTTGGTGCTGCTGTTGCCGCTGGCCAACCCGCTGACCACGGTGGCGTTGCTGCTCGGCTTGTCCGGCAATATGACGCGCGAAGAGCGCAATCAGCAGTCGCTGATGGCCTCAGTTTATGTGTTCTGCATCATGACGGTGGCGTTTTACGCCGGGCAGGTGGTGATGAACACCTTCGGCATTTCGATCCCCGGCCTGCGCATCGCCGGCGGCCTGATCGTCGCCTTCATCGGTTTTCGCATGCTGTTCCCGCAGCAGAGCCCCGAAGACGCGCCGGAGGTGGAGAGCAAGTCGCACGAGCTGCGCCACAAGACATCGGCCAACATCGCCTTCGTGCCGTTGGCCATGCCGAGCACCGCCGGGCCGGGCACCATCGCGATGATCATCAGCTCGGCGTCGAGCGTCAAAGCGAACTCGCTGGGTTTTGAACCCTGGGTGTTGGCCGTGGCGCCGGTCGCCATCTTCCTGACGGTCGCGGTGATCCTGTGGGCCTGCCTGCTCAGTTCCGGCGCCATCATGCGGTTGGTGGGGAAAAGCGGCATCGAGGCGATCTCGCGCCTGATGGGGTTCCTGCTGGTGTGCATGGGCGTACAGTTCATTATCAACGGCGTGCTGGAGATCATCTCCACCTATACGCCGGCCGCCTGATCATACAAAACGGGCGCGATCGTCGCGCCCGTTGCCGTTATTTCCCCGCCGGCGCCTGCGCGCCCAAAATGCCCTTGCCTTCCGGCACTTCGGTAAAGCGACTGAGGATCTCGCTGTAGGTCTTGGCCGGATCCAGATCCGGGAACTGCGCCGGATAGATAAACTTCGCCAGATACTCCAGCCCCACGATGTTGTACGGGTGGTTGTAGAAGTTATGGTAGATGCCGTAGAACCGCCCTTCCTTCACCGCCGACACCTGTGAGAACCCCGGGCGCTGTTTCATGCGGTTGAAGGCCTCATCCACCTGTTGCTGCGTCACGCCATAGCCGAACGGCACCGCGGCATTGGTCTTGCTGGCCCACTGTGAGCCGGAAACAATGTAGGCGTCCGGTTTCATGGCGATCACTTTTTCCAGCGCCACGTCGCCGGTCGCGCCCGGCAACAGCGCAGAGCCGATGTTGCGCGCGCCGACCGCCTCGACCAACGCGCCCCAGCCGACGTGCGCATGGGTGAAGCAGCAGGATTCCAGACCATTCAGACCGGCCTTGGCTTCGAAGAACACCAACGGTTTGGGCTCCACCGCCTGCGTTTTGGCCAGAATGGCCTGATAATGCTGCTGATAAAAATCGGTATATTGCTTGGCTTCGCTTTCGCGGTTGAGGGTTTCCCCCAACAGCGTCACGCTTTTCGGCGTGTTTTCCACCGGCTTGAGCATGGTATCGATAAACAACACCGGCACGTTCAGCGCCTTCAGCTTATCCAGCACGCCGGTTTGGCTCAGCGAAGGCTTGGAGCGCAGCTGGGCGATCATCAGATCGGGGCGTTTGGCGATCACGCTCTCCAGATTCACTTCGCCTTTATCGCTGAATCCCATGTCGATGATGTTTTTCGCCGCCGGCCATTTGCTCTGCAAGATATCCCAGGTCGCCGCGTCGCTTTTCTTCAGCAGGTTATTCCAGGCCACCAGCCGGCCGAACGGGTTGGCGCGATCGAGCAGCGCCAGCGTGAGAATGTCGCGCCCGTCCTGCACCACGATGCGTTTCGGCTCTTGCTGGAGGGTGACCGTCTGGCCGGAGGTGTCGGTCAGGGTCAACGGATAGGTAGTGGCCATCGCCGGAGAGGCGAGCAAGGCGGCGCAAACCAGCGCCGGCAAAGTGATTCGACGGTGCACGAAAAACTCCTTAGTCATGAATACATTCAGAAAATACTAATGAGAATGGCTTGCATTATCAAAGATAACGCCCGGCATGTCGGCGATTAATTGCAAAGGGATGTGTAAAGGAAGGGTAAGAGGCGCGCCGGAAGCGGCGCGCCCAGGGGATCACATCAGGCCGTAGATCAGCGCCGACAGCGCAATCAGGCCCATCACCAGCACGAATACGTTGCTCGCCGCGCGGTACTGGCGCATGGCCGGCACCGCACGCACAGCGTACATCGGCAGAATGAACAGGATGGCGGCAATCAGCGGGCCGCTGATGGTTTCGATGATGTGCAGCGCGCTGGGGTTCCACACCGTCGCCGCCCAGGTGAGCAGGAACAGCGCCACCGCCGAGATGCGGTGCGTCATGCGCGAGCTGAGCGGCTTGCCGACCGCGCGCGTGACGCCGTCGATCAGGCTGGTCGCCCCTTCCGTCACCCCCAGCGAAGTGCCGAGATAGGATTTGGCCATCGCCAGCATCGCCATCACCGGGCCAAGGTAGGCGATCAGCGGGTTGGAGAACTTGTTGGCCAACGTGGTCAGCACCGTGATGTTCTGCTCTTTCGCCTGCAGCATGTCTTCATGAGACAGGCTCAGCACGCAGCTGAACACGAAGAACAGCACGGTAACGCAGATCAGCACATAGCTATAGCGCATGATGCGCGCGCAGCGGCGTTCCGCCTTGTCGCCGTACAGGCTCTTCTGGGTCGAGGCGAAGGAAGAGATGATCGGCGCATGGCTGAAGGAGAACACCATCACCGGCACCGCCAGCCACAGCGAATGCCACAACCCCGGCGTGTCGAAGCGGGTGGCGGCCAGGCCGTGCACGAAGTTGGCGGTATTCCAGCTCGGCATCAGATAGAGCGAAATGCCCATCAGGAACACCAGCAGTGGGAACACCAGCATGCCCATCGCCGCCACGATGCTGTCTTTGCCGCGCAGCAGCACCAGATTGAGCACCACCACCACCGCCAGGCTCAGCCAGATGCGCGGCAGCGGGGCCACGTGGAACTGATGGATCAGGAAGCTGTCCAGCGCGTTGGTGATCGAAATGCTGTACACCAGCACGATCGGGAAGAACGCCATCAGATACAGCATCATGATGATTTTGCCGGCCAGCACGCCGAAGTGTTCCACCACCACATCGTGAATGTTGCCGTCGCGGCTGGAGCCGGAAAGCACGAAGCGGCTGAGCGCGCGGTGCGGCAAATAGGTCAGCGGGAAAGCGAACAGCGCCATCAACAGCAACACCAGCGGGCCGTTCAGGCCGGCGTTGATCGGCAAGAACAACGTACCGGCGCCCACCGCAGTCGCATAGAGACCGAACATCCAAACGGTGTCGGTTTTGTTCCATTTGGCAGGCTGAGCGGCCGTCAGCGTGCCTGAATCGGGAGAAATCGTACTCATGAGACAGTCTACCTTAATCTGCGGCGACAACGATTGCGCCTAACGGGATATCCTTCTCCGCGAGTTTTTTAATAATAATCAGTGAATTAAAGCGATATTTCATACTTACGCCTGATGAAAGGACGGCAAAGGATAATGAAAAATCCGCTGCGGGTCTATGTTTTATCGGCTGAATGAACGATTTGCGAACACATTGTGCTGAAAAAAACGGCGCACTCAGTAAAAACTAAGGGCCCCTTACGGAGCCCTTAAGCGGTTTATTTCTTCGCGTCCGGATGGTCCGGCACCTCGGCGCTGCCCATCTCCTTCTCGTCGCGGATCATCGAGCGGTCTTTACGCACGTCGGCCACGTCGGAAGCGCTCACCGGTTTGGCGCTGTTGCCCCAGCTGGAGCGGATGAAGTTCACCACGTCCGCCACCTGCTGATCGTTCAGACGCCAGCCAAACGGCGGCATGGTGATGTTGGATACCGCCCCCTGCACCGCCGGCGTAGTGTTGCCGGTCAGCACGATGTGGATCAGCGAAGTCGCGTCCTCGGTCTGCACCACCGGATTGCCCTTCAGCGACGGGAAGGCGCGCTTGTAGCCCACGCCGTCGGTGCGGTGGCAGGCCGCGCAGTTATCGACATACAGCGCCGCGCCGGGCTTGCTGTCGTCGCCGCGCCACAGATCCTTGGCCACGCTGTCTTCGACCGGCGCCGCCTGCTGCTTGCCGTCTTTCGGCGGCAGCGATTTCAGGTAGCGCGCGATGGCGGTCAGATCGTCGTCGCTCAGGTATTGCAGGCTGTGCTCCACGACGTCGCTCATGCCGCCGAACACGATGGCTTTGTCGTTACGGCCGGTTTTCAGGAACTCTGTCAACTCGGCTTCGCTCCAGCTGCCCAGGCCATCCTTGCGGTCGCCGCGCAGGCTGGAAGCCACCCACCCGTCGATCGGCGCGTTGCTGCCGGACAGGTAGTCGTCGCTTTCGCTGTTGCTCAACGCTTTTTCCTGCATGGTGATGCTGCGCGGGGTATGGCAAGCGCCGCAGTGCCCCAGGCCTTCCACCAGGTAGCGTCCGCGTTCAATCACCGGATCGGCCTTGGCGTCGGCAACGAAGTCCGCCGGCGACGGCGCAAACATGCCGCGCCAGATGCTCAGCGGCCAGCGCATCGACAGCGGCCACGGGATGTCGGAGTCTTTGTTGGCCTGTTCCACCGGCTGCACGCCGTGCATGAAATAGGCATACATGGCGCGCATGTCGTCCTCTTTCACCAGCGCGAACGACGGGTACGGCATCGCCGGGTACAGGGTGCTGCCGTTTTTGGCTACGCCCTTACGCACCGCGTTGTCGAAATCCTCGAAGCTGTAATCGCCGATGCCGGTTTTCTTGTCCGGCGTGATGTTGGTCGAGTAGATGGTGCCGATCGGCGTCTCCATCGCCAGGCCGCCGGCGAAGGTTTTGCCGCTCTTGCCATCAGTATGGCAGGCCACGCAGTCACCGGCGCGCGCCAGGTACTCGCCGCGCTTGATCAGCTCGCTGCTGACGGTGGCGTCCTGCGCCCAAACGGAAAAACTCACTGCACTGAGAACCAGTGCCGGTACAAATGCTTTCATCGTTCGCCGTCCTTATGCCTGCACCAATGGGCCTGGGTTTTTCAGATACTGCTCGCGAATGGCGCGGGCAGACCAGTAAGCCAGCGCCGCCACGGTGCCGGTCGGGTTGTAGCCCAGCCCTTGCGGGAAGGCCGATGCGCCGATCGAGAACACGTTGTGCACGTCCCAGCTCTGCAGATAGCGGTTGACCGCGCTGGTCTTCGGATCTTCCCCCATCACCGCACCGCCGTTCATGTGGGTAGTCTGGTAGCTGGTGGTGTCGAAGTGGCTGTTGGCGTTTTTCGGGCTGCCGGCGATCAGTTTCGGGTTCATCGCCTTGGCGATCGGCGCCATCTTGTCGTACATGAACTGCGCCATCTTGATGTCGTTTTCCTGCCAGTCGAACGTCATGCGCAGCAGCGGCTGGCCGAACACGTTCTTGTAGTTGGGATCGAGATCCAGATAGTTGTTGCGGTACGACTGGTGCGCGCCGTGGGCGTCCATCGAGACGTGATGGGTATAGGCATCCGCCACCGCCGCTTTCCACTTGCTGCCCCAGGCCGGGGTGCCCGGTGGGGTCGGCAGGCCGGAGATCGGCTTGGTGCCCGCCTGGTTGACCCAGAACGGCGAACCGCCGACGAAGCCTTCTTTGGCGTGATCGAAGTTATCGGCGTTGAAGTCATCCACGCCCACGCCGTTGCCGCCGGCGCCGATGAACGGGTTGGTGAACACGTCTTTATCGAAGAACGCCTTGATGGTGGTCATGTTCTGGTAGGCGAAGTTGCGCCCGACCACGCCTTCGCCGGTTACCGGATCGTAAGGCTTGCCGATGCCGGACAGCAGCATCAGGTGCACGTTGTGGAACTGGAACGCGCCCAGGATCACCAGATCGGCCGGCTGTTCAATTTCGCGGCCCTGCGCATCGACGTAGTTCACGCCGGTGGCGCGGGATTTGTCGTCGGTCAGGTTGACCTTCAGCACGTTGGCGTTGGTGCGCAGCTCGAAGCGTTTCTCCATGCGCAGCGCCGGCAAGATGTTGACGTTCGGCGAGGCCTTGGAATACATGTAGCAGGCGTAGCCGCTGCAGAAACCGCAGAAGTTGCACGGGCCCATCTGCGCGCCGTACGGGTTGGTGTAAGAATCCGAGGTGTTGGCGGACGGCAGGTTGTAGGGGTGGTAACCCACCTCCAGCGCCGCTTTCTCGAACAGCTGAGCGGAGTAGGTATTTTTCTGCGCCGGCAGCGGGAAGTCGTCGGAGCGATCCGGCGCAAAGCGGTTACCGCCCTTCTGCGCCACTTTCTGCCCTTTGATGGTCCAGGCGGTGCCGGAAGTGCCGAACACTTTCTCCGCCTTGTCGAAGAACGGCTCCAGCTCGTCGTAAGTCACGCCGAAGTCCTGGATGGTCATGTCCTTCGGAATGAAGTTTTTGCCGTAACGCTCTTCATAATGGCTGCGCATGCGCAGTTCGATCGGATCGACGCGGAAATGCACGCCCGACCAGTGCAGGCCGGCGCCGCCGACGCCGGTGCCCGGTAAGAACGCCGCCAGTTGGCGGTAAGGCACCGCGGTCTGGCTGCTGTTATGGCGAATGGTGACGGTGCTTTTCGACAGATCCTGGAACAGCTTGCGCCGAATGTTATAGGTCAGCTCGTCGATCACCTGCGGGTAAGAGCCGTCCGGATAGGTGTCGCGCATCGGGCCGCGCTCCAGCGCCACCACGTTGAGGCCGGCCTCGGTCAGCTCTTTGGCCATGATCGCGCCCACCCAGCCGAAGCCGACGATCACCGCGTCTACTTTTTTCATTACCGTTGCCATGGTTAGCCCCTCTCCCCACGAATCGAGACCGGCGGGAAGGGATAACGCTCCCCTCGCTCAACCCAGTCCATAAAATCGGCGCGCGCGCCCGGAAAATTAATCAGCTTCCAGCCAACCATGTCTTTGTTGCCGCCATGGATCGGATCGCTGAAGAAACCTTCACGGGTGTTTTGCAGCAGATAGGAGAAGAACAGTTTCGACGGCAGTTGCTGGAACTCCGCCTCGCCGGACTCGAACTTTTGCAGCAGGGCGTCCTGCTGCGCGCCATCCAGTTCGGCGAAGGGTTTGCCGGCGTTTTTCTTGCTGTAGGCGTCGGCGTCTGCGATGCCGAGGTTGTAGATTTGCTTGGGCACCAGCGGCAGCTGATAGCCCATTTCCTTCGGCACATCGGGGTTGAATGGCCCCTGCATGTACCAGATGGAACCGGTGGCGTACGGGGTATTCATCTGGCGATCGATAAACTCCGGCACGCCGGCTTCCAGCGCGCCGGGGCCGCGTTCGTCGGCCGGGATCAGGCGCGCGACGGCAGCCTTGATGAAGGCCCACTCTTCCGGGGTGAAAAAGGTCGGTTGGTAATCGTTCTGCGTTGAGGTGTTCGAGGCAGCGACCGCCGGTGTCGGTGCCGTCAGCGCGCCAACGCCGCTGCCACCAATTACCGCCGCAGGAATTAAGGTCATCGATTTCAACAAGAAATCGCGCCGCGAATTGTTGGTTTTATGATTCGACATGTCACATTCCATCCAAAGATAGTCACAACTATTTAACCGCAACCTTGCGATCGATACGGGTTTTTAAAATAATTTGTTACTTATTTGTATATTTATTGAAGGTCAGAATGCGCACAAAAGCAAAAATGTTACCGGTAACTTATTGAATGAACGTAAAGATTTATCTGCTAACGTAAATTTAACTTTTTGTGCGGTTTTTCCGATAAGCGGTGAGGAAATAACGAAAAATGAGAGGTGGGTCGCGCACTGGAACGGTGCCGAAAACAAAATCGGCCGCGTTAAGCGGCCGACTCGACAAAAAAGAGGATTACTGCGACATCGCCTGATAGGCGGTGGTCACCTTCCACAAATAGCGCGGCGCCTGCGGTGCCGGGTGCTTTTTCTGGATGTGCTGATAAAACTCATCCGGGCTCATCTGATTAATGCGATTGACCGCCACGCGCTTGTCCGAGGAGAAGGTGCGCAACATGGCGCCCGCCCCGTTCACGTACGAAACGATAGTGGCGTAACGTAAAGTCTGTGGGTTGTTGATCCCGGCTAGCTGCTGGCTTTGAAGAATATTGATATAGGCCGTTCCCAGATCAATATTGACCGCCGGATCCTTCAGCTCACGCGAGCTGGGTTGCCCGCTTCGTCCCTTCATGCGATAGGCGTCGCGGCCGGCGGTAGAAGCCTTAAGCTGCATCAATCCCACTGCGTTCGAGGTGCTGACCACGTTCGGGTTAAACCCGGACTCCACCTGAATAATCGCTTTAATCAGCGTTTCGTCAACGCCATAGTTGCTGGCCGCCTGACGAATGTAATCGTTATAAGCAACCGGGGTGCCCGTGCGGTTTACCGGTGCCTGCGGAGGGGGTTTTAACCAACCGCCGCGCGTTGTGCCACTGCCTGAAATATTGCTTGCCGTTTGCGGGTCTTTGGCGCACCCCGACAAAAGTAAAATTGCCGTAAGGCAACCTATTTTTGTTTTCACAGAATCCCTCACTCCTTTCAATGAGTTGCGTAGCATATACAACTTGTAAGGACACCTGCAGTAATTTTTTGGGCTAATCTCAAGCTATCCATATACCAAGAGGTGATTTATGAGTCAATCTGCAACAAGCTGCTTTGTGGTGACTTTTCGCTATCAGGAAGCGGGATTAACCGACCTGGCGAAGCTGACCGGGCAATTGACGCGCGAAGGTTTTGTCACGTCGGTGACAGACGAAAATGGCGTTCACCACGAACTCGGCAGCAACAGTTTTGCGTTCATAACCGTGTTGGATCAAGAGGATGTACTGCGCCTGGCGCAGGGGTTCGGGCAGTTGGCATTGGGAAAACAGCCGGAGGTGGCGATATGCAGCTGTGAGGACTACCTTCAGCGGTTACATACTGATACATAAAATGCTATAACTCCCCGGACGGTATTATTTTTTCAGTTGGAGAAATACCCCGCCGGCGGTGGGCAAGTGACGCTTGACTTCGCTTCAATTGATATTGATAATCATTTTCATTTGAACCAGGAGACGTCATCATGCCATTGATAAGTTGCGCTTTTCATCGCAGTCGCCCTTCCCGCGCTGCCGCACTGTTACGCCCTTTTACGCTCGCCTGCCTGCTGCTCGGCGCCGCCTTGGTCAGTCAAAACGCGCTGGCGGAAAAAAAGCTGCGCGTGGTGACCACCTTCACCATCATTCAGGATATCGCCCAGAACGTGGCCGGTGACGCCGCCGTGGTGGAATCCATCACCAAGCCGGGCGCCGAGATCCACGACTATCAACCGACCCCGCGCGACATCGTCAAGGCGCAGCACGCCGACCTGATCCTGTGGAACGGCATGAACCTGGAGCGCTGGTTCCAGCGTTTCTTCGAAAACATCAAGCAGGTGCCGGCGGCGGTAGTCACCGAAGGCATTACCCCGCTGCCGATCCGCGAAGGGCCCTATAACGGCAACCCGAACCCGCATGCCTGGATGTCGCCAAGCAACGCGCTGGTGTATATCGAGAACATTCGCAAGGCGCTGGTGGCGCACGATCCGGCCAATGCGGAAACCTATAACCGCAATGCCAAGGCCTACGCAGAGAAAATCGGCGCGCTGGACGCCCCGCTGCGCGAACGCCTGGCGCGCATTCCGGCCGCACAGCGTTGGCTGGTGACCAGTGAAGGCGCTTTCAGCTACCTGGCGCAGGACTATCAGTTGAAAGAGGTTTATCTGTGGCCGATCAACGCCGATGAACAAGGCTCGCCGCAGCAGGTGCGCCGGGTGATCGACGCCGTGCGCGCCCACCATATTCCGGTGGTGTTCAGCGAGAGCACCATTTCCGACAAGCCGGCCAAGCAGGTGGCGAAAGAAACCGGCGCCAAATACGGCGGCGTGCTGTACGTAGACTCGCTGTCCACTCGCGATGGCCCAGTGCCGACCTACATCGACCTGCTCAACACCACCGTGCAAACCATCGCCAAAGGATTCGATCAATGACCCATGAACCGTTTGCCCGCCCGGAGTTGAACGTGGACGACGTCACCGTGACCTACAACAACGGACACACCGCCATTCACAACGCCAGCTTTACCCTGAGCGGCGGTTCGATCTGCGCGCTGGTCGGTGTCAACGGCAGCGGCAAATCGACGCTGTTCAAAAGCATCATGGGGCTGGTCAAACCCACCAGCGGCCGGGTTTCGCTGAGCGACAAACCGGTGGCGGACGCGCTGAAAAAGAACCTGATCGCCTACGTGCCGCAAACCGAAGACGTCGACTGGAACTTCCCGGTGCTGGTGGAAGACGTGGTGATGATGGGCCGCTACGGCAAGATGAATTTCCTGCGCATTCCGTCACGTGAGGACAGGTTGCGGGTCGACAAGGCGCTGGAGCGCGTCGGCCTCAGCGAGCTGCGCGGCCGGCAGATCGGCGAGCTGTCCGGCGGCCAGAAAAAGCGCGTGTTTCTGGCGCGCGCGTTGGCGCAACAGGGCACCGTGCTGCTGCTGGATGAGCCATTCACCGGCGTGGATGTGAAAACCGAGAATGCCATTATCGAGCTGCTTCGCGCATTGCGCGACGAGGGGCATCTGATCCTGGTCTCCACCCACAACCTCGGCAGCGTGCCGGAGTTTTGCGATCGGGTGATCCTCATCAACCGCACGGTGCTGGCCGCCGGCCCGACCGAAACCACCTTCACGCAGAGCAACCTGGAGCAGGCGTTCGGCGGCGTGCTGCGCCATATCAACCTCTCCGGTCCGGATCTGCACGACGACAACGATCCGCGTACCGTTACGGTGTTGACCGACGATGAACGCCCGGCGGTGTTCTACGGCCACACCAAGAGCGATCCGCCGGCCAACAGCCAGGCCAGGGAGAAACAATCCTGATGCTGGACCTTCTGCTGCAACCTTTCAGTTATAACTACATGGTGAAAGCCATCTGGGTCAGCGCCATCGTCGGCGCCGCCTGCGCGTTCCTGTCCGCCTATCTGATGCTGAAAGGGTGGTCGCTGATGGGCGATGCGCTGTCGCACTCGGTGGTGCCCGGCGTGGCCGGCGCCTATGCCCTCGGCCTGCCCTACGCCGCCGGCGCCTTCTTCACCGGCATGCTGGCGGCGCTGGCGATGACGCTGGTGCGCCACATCACCCGGCTGCGCGAAGACGCTATCATCGGCTTTATCTTCTCCACCTTCTTCGCCGTCGGCCTGCTGATCGTGTCGCTCAACCCCACCTCGGTCAACGTACAGTCGATCATCTTCGGCAATATTCTCGGCATCGCCGACGAAGACGTGCTGCAGGTGGAAATCATCATCGGCGTTTCGCTGCTGATCCTGTGCCTGGTGTGGAAAGACCTGCTGGCGGTATTCTTTGACGAAAGCCACGCGGTGTCGATCGGCCTGTCGCCGCTAAAGCTGAAGATCCTGTTCTTCACCCTGCTCAGCGCCTGCACCGTCGCCGCGCTGCAAACCGTCGGCGCCATTCTGGTGATCGCCATGGTGATCACCCCGGGCGCCACCGCCTACCTGCTGACCGACCGCTTCAGCCGGTTGGTGATCATCGCCATCATCATCGGCGCATTGACCAGCGGCGTCGGCGCCTATCTGAGTTTCTTCCTCGACGGCGCCACCGGCGGTGTGATCGTCACCCTGCAAACGCTGGTGTTCCTGGCGGCGTTCTTCTTCGCGCCGAAACACGGCCTGCTGGCGGCAAAACGTCGCGTGGCGCATTCGCAAACCGGAGGCCGCTGATGGACACGCTCTACCAACTGCTCAGCGAACCCTTCGCCTACCCGTTCATGCAGCGAGCGATCGTCGCCGCCATCGTTACCGGCGTGGTGTGCGCCGTGCTCTCCTGCTATCTGGTGCTCAAAGGCTGGTCGCTGATGGGCGATGCCATCTCGCACGCGGTGCTGCCCGGCATCGTAGTGGCGTTCGTGGTCGGCATTCCGCTGGCGATCGGTGCCTTCCTTTCCGGCATCTTCTGCGCGGTGGCCACCGGCTACCTGAAAGAGAACAGCCGGGTGAAAGAAGACACTGTGATGGGCATCGTTTTCTCCGGCATGTTCGCCTTCGGCCTGGTGCTGTTCTCGCGCATCGACACCGACCAGCACCTGAGCCACATTCTGTTCGGCAACATGCTGGGCATCACCGACGGCGAGCTGAAGCAAACCCTGCTGATTGCCGGCATCACCCTCGCGGTGGTGTTGCTCAAGCGCAAAGACTTCATGCTGTACTGTTTCGACCCGCACCACGCCCGGGTGATTGGCCTGCCGGTCAAGCTGCTGCACTACGGGCTGCTGTGCCTGCTGGCGATGACCATCGTCGCCTCGCTGCAGGCCGTAGGGGTGATTTTGGTGATCGCCATGCTGATCGCCCCCGGCATCATCGCCTTTATGCTGTGCCGCCGGTTTGATCGCATGCTGATGGCGGCGACGGTGGTGTCGGTGTTCTCCTGCGTGCTCGGCACCCTGATCAGCTTCCACATCGACGGCGCCACCGGGCCCTGCATCGTCATCGTGCAGGCCGTGCTGTTCGTTGTCGCCTTGTTGTACAGCAAGCTGCGTCCGTTACAGGGTAACAAAAACGCCCCGATGGGCAGTTAAACGCCCCTCTGATGCGGCGGGGTTCCCCGCCGCATCCTATCTTTCCCTCGCTTATCCGTTGTCATCAAGTTGCAACCGGTATTGCGCTTAAATTAATCAATAGGGTATATACTTTGAGCTGGCGAGCCGTTGAAAAAATCGCCGCCTTTGACGCCGGCTGTGCGCCGCGTCGTGTTTTCACCACGGGAAAGACGCTAACCTAATGAATTATCAGGCAGCACAGAGGGGGAGATACCATGTGGCAAGCCGTTAGCCGTCTGTTAAGTGAACATCTTGGCAGCGCAGAGATACGCGAAAGGATTGAACTGCCCGGGGGCGACATTCACCCGGCGTGGCGCGTGAGTTACGGTGATAACGAGGTGTTCGTGAAATGCGACGCCCGGGAACAACTGCCGATATTCACCGCCGAAGCCGATCAGCTGGCGTTGCTGGCGCGCAGCAAAAGCGTGCGGGTGCCGGAAGTGTACGGCGTCGGCAGCGATCGCGACTACAGCTTCCTGCTGCTGGAGTATCAGCAGCTGAAACCCCTCGATGCTCACGGCGCCTACTGCCTGGGCCAGCAGCTGGCGCATTTGCACCAGTGGAGCGAGCAACCGCAGTTCGGTCTCGACTTCGACAGCGATCTGACCACCACCCCGCAACCCAACGCCTGGCAGCGCCGCTGGTCGGAATTCTTCGCCGAGCAGCGCATCGGCTGGCAGCTGCAACTGGCCGCGGAGAAAGGCATGACCTTCGGCGATATCGACGACATTGTCGATCGGGTGTATCTGCGCTTGCAGCACCACCAGCCGCAACCGTCCCTGTTGCACGGCAACCTGTGGCCGGGCAACTGCGCGATGACCGCCCACGGGCCGATTCTGTTCGACCCGGCCAGTTACTGGGGCGATCGAGAGTGCGATTTGGCGATGCTGCCGCTGTATCCGGAGCTGCCGCCGCAGATCTACGACGGCTATCAGAGCGTGTGGCCGCTGGGGGCCGGGTTTATCGAGCGCCAGCCGCTGTATCAGCTGTACTACCTGCTCAACCGCAGCAACCTGTTCGGCGGCCAGCATCTGGTGGCTGCACAACGCGCGGTGGAGGCGCTGTTGCAGCCGGAGGCGTCATAACGTTCCGGGGCGCCGAGCGGCGCCCCGTTGATGGCTCAGGCCGCGCCGGCCAATTGCCCTAACAAGCGGATCACGAACCAGGCGATCACCGCAATCACGATCGGCAGGATGTACAGCGGGAAGTACTGCAGGAAGATGGTGTGGTGCGGCAGCGTGATACGCTCCTCCAACTGCTGGCGCGTGTGCCCTTCGCTGCCCTTGGCCTGCTCCAGGATCATCTGATCTTCCAGCCCTTCGCGAATGAACTTGACCTGACGTGACATGCGCGCGCCGGAAGCCTGCAAGGCCAGCCCGACGAAGATCAATATATAGATGATGATGAACATCAAATTGGCGCCGCTGAACAGGCTTTTATCCACGTCAGGCACCGGCGAGTTGTACCAGAAAAGGTTCAGGAACGGCGTATTGAAACGCACCATATCCACCATCACGTGGACAAAATCCAGCATCACTGCGTTGATGCCTTTGGTTTTTTCACTGTGCTGATAGATAAAGCCCAGCACGGAAATCAGCGTCGACAGCAACGCCGGGATAAAAACCACCCATCCGAGAATGCGTTTCAAAATGGCGATACGCCCGGCCTGTTGATACGTCATGTGTTCCCCTTGTTAGCGACGTAACCGAATCGGCTAAGTCTACCTGCAGTTGGCGAAACTCGCCCACCGTTTTCTTCATTCCCGCTGTGCTACAAGCTTAGCCGAATTCGACAAAATCAACTGCTTAACGATATCCGGGCACTATCATTGAAGAGATAACGTTATCCATTCGGGCAGAGGCCGCCATGATTCGACTGATTATCTTATTGCTGGGCGCGCAGGCGCTGCACGGCCAGCGCCGCCTGCTGGTGCTGTTCGGTTGGCTGTGGATAGCCGCAGGGGCGCTGATGCTGTTCGACATACTGCAGGATGGCCGGTCCATGCTGGCGCTGGATGCGCTGGCGATCATCCTGGCGCTGGAGGGACTGGTGGCGATATCCGCCGCGCTGGTGATCGGCTCTTCGGCCAGCAGGCCGGTGCTGCTGAAGGGGCTGGGCTTCGTGTTTATGGCCTTTTTAACGTTGGACGTGCCCGCAGACGATAACATCGTCGCCACCGTGGTGTTTGGCAGCGCGCTGCTGCTTGACGGCGCCGTGCGCATCGCCTCCTCCACGGTGATTCAACACAGTCGATGGAAAGGCGTGGCGCTGGCGGGCGGCGGCGAGATCCTGCTTTCATTGATGATTTTTGTCGGCTGGCCAGCGCCGCATCGGATGACGGTGCCCTTTTGCCTCGGCGTGATGATGGTGCTTTCCGGCTGGGCCTTATTGCGTATCGCCCGCAGACTGACAAGCTTCTCTCTGAATCAGCACCCCGTGCGGCAGCCACCGCCCCCGGAGGATGAGACTGCGCCGCTCACGGTGTATGTCTGGACACCGATTGGTGCGGCTAAAGATCCGCGCCGGCGTTACATCGTCGACCGATACATCGCGGCGGTCGACGGCGGCGGCAATATCTCCACCGGTCACGCCGCTCTGGCGCTCGCGCCGGATGTGTATATCAGTCACTACCCGCTCAACGACATCAGCCATTCCGTTCAGGATTTCCGCCAGTTGTTGCATGCCGGCGAACAGAACAACGTCGACGGGCGTTTCCTGCCCGACCTGCCGGGCGAGATCGCCGCCTGGTGCCCACCGGACAAGAAAATTCAGTTCTACCGCTATAACCCGGCGGCGCTGCGCGCATTCTGGCTGCGTTATCGGCAGGACGCCACCTACAACCTGACTCGGCGCAACTGCTCCACCACGGTCATCGGCGCGCTCGACAGCGCGTTGGAAGGCGTGCTGGGCGATAAACATCTGTGGCGCCGTTTTCTGCTGCTGGTGCTGGATCCCAACCTGTGGATGCTGGCGGTACTGCGCAGCCGTGGCGAAAGCATGACCTGGACGCCAGGCTTGGTGCTGGACTATGCGCGCATGTTGCAACAGGTTACCGAGCGCCAGCACCAACGTTGGTGGTTAAAGCTACGCGAAATGTGGACTATCCTTCGCTTTGGCAAAAGCCACACGCGCAGGCAAAGATTTTAGTCTCGCCGCCGGCGATGATAGAGTGTCGGCACATTCACCCGCGCCGACAGGAGTTAACCGCTAATGGCTTATTCGCAACGCATTGAAACCGCAATTTTTGATATGGACGGCTTGTTGATCGACTCGGAACCGCTGTGGCTGCAGGCCGAGCTGGATATCTTCGGTGCGCTGGGTTTGGATCTGTCCGATCGTCACAAGCTGCCGGACACGCTGGGGCTGCGCATCGATCTGGTGGTGAAGATGTGGTACCAGGCGATGCCGTGGCAAGGGGTTTCGCTCGATGAGGTGTCGGCGCGGATTATCGAGCGCGCCATCGAGCTGGTGCACGAGACGCGCCCGCTGCTGCCGGGCGTCCAGCAGGCGCTGGAGCTGTGCCGCAGTCAGGGGCTGAACATCGGTCTCGCCTCCGCCTCGCCGCTGCACATGCAACGGCAGGTGCTGAAGATGTTCGATCTTGAAGGTTACTTCGATCAGCTGGTTTCCGCCGAATACCTGCCGTACAGCAAACCGCATCCAGAGGTCTACCTGATCGCCGCCGAACGCTTGGGCAGCGATCCGTTGCGCTGCATCACGCTGGAAGACTCCTTTAACGGCATGATCGCCACCAAGGCCGCGCGCATGCGTTCCATCGTCATCCCGGCGGCCGAATACCGTCACGATCCGCGCTGGGCGCTGGCAGACCACAAGCTGGAGACCCTGGAACAGCTCACTGCCGCTCACTTTGCCTGACCAGCGGCGCCGGCCGCCGGCGCCCTGCGTTTGCCGCTCTGCGTCATAAAAGGGATCCGTACTGCAAAATAAACAAAACAGCGTTTCATTATTATTGAATTAGCATGTTGTTATTATTATGCTGGGCGGCAGGAAAGCGACGGTCCGCGGAGCGTTGTCACTGCCACGCAGCGCTCTTCGCGGCCGCCGCTTCCTCCCGCCGCCGCGTACTGAAAACCGCCCTTATTTCTCTCCGTTCCGCACCGCCCATTGCCCGCTTTTTGTTCACGCCCGTCAAAAGCGATGATTTGTTACGCATTGCCGTAACAAGCCGTTGTAAAATCGGGAAAAATAAACAATTGGTTACAGGGTAACTGCTTCCACTACTGGGAATTTTCCCATATACTGGATAAATTAACAGTTTACCAGCCGGAATCGCAACAGCATGACCGCGGAAGGACATCTCATTTTCTCTGTCGCTTGCGCGATCTTCGCCAAGAAGGCGGAAGTCACGCCAGAGCTGGCTACCGGCGACTGGTGGCACATCATACCCGCCGCGCTGCTGACCTCGCTGCTGCCGGACATCGATCACCCCAAGTCGGTGCTGGGCCAGCGCCTGCGCTGGATCGCCTTGCCCATCGCCCGCGCCTTCGGCCACCGCGGTTTCACCCACAGCCTGCTGGCGATCGCCGGCGGCATGGCGCTGTTCCAGCTGGACGTGCCGCGCAGTTGGCCGATCCCGGCCGACGCGCTGCACGCCATGATCATCGGTTACTTCAGCCATCTGCTGGCCGATATGCTCACCCCCGCCGGCGTGCCGCTGCTGTGGCCATGCCGCTGGCGTTTTCGCCTGCCGCTGCTCAACTCGCAAAAAGGCAACCAGCTGGAGCGGGTGCTGTGTCTGTGCCTGGTGGCGTTTGCCATCTGCTGGCAAGGTGATTTCACCCTGCCGGTGCAATCCTATGTCGAGCAAATCAGAAATATCAGACTCTGATCACAAAAAAACGCTTAACCCATCACCTTGATGTATATAAAACAAACAAAAACACACAAAAAGCTATATCAAATTCCATTTGGATATAAGTGGGCCACTCGGCAAACTGTTACGATATTTACATCGCGACATACGTGATGCGTTGTCGTTTTTATAAGAAAGATTATTGGAGACATTGGGGATGAATCTTCCGCTCGTGATTAACGTGCTGGTGTTTGTCGCGCTCCTTTTGCTGCTGGCGCAAACCCGCCACAAGCAATGGAGCCTGGCGAAAAAAGTGCTGGTCGGCCTGGTGGTCGGCGTGGTGTTCGGTCTGGGCCTGCAGCTGGTGTACGGCGCCGACAACCCGGTACTGAAAGAATCCATCAGCTGGTTCAACATCGTCGGCAACGGCTATGTGCAACTGCTGCAAATGATCGTCATGCCGCTGGTGTTCGCCTCGATCCTGAGCGCGGTGGCCAAGCTGCATAACGCCTCTTCTCTGGGCAAAATCAGCGTACTGACTATCGGCACGCTGCTGTTCACCACGCTGATCTCGGCGCTGGTGGGCGTGCTGGTCACCAACCTGTTCGGCCTGACCGCCGAAGGCCTGGTGCAGGGCGCGCAGGAAAGCGCGCGCCTGACGGCGATCCAGACCAACTACGTGGGCAAACTGGCCGACCTGACCGTGCCGCAGATGGTGCTGTCGTTCATCCCGAAAAACCCGTTCGCCGATCTGACCGGCGCCAGCCCGACGTCGATCATTAGCGTGGTGATTTTCGCCACCTTCCTCGGCGTGGCGTCGCTGCAGCTGCTGAAAGACGACAAGCCGAAAGGCGAGCGCGTGCTGGTGGCTATCGACACCCTACAGGCCTGGGTGATGAAGCTGGTGCGTCTGGTCATGAAGCTGACGCCGTATGGCGTGCTGGCGCTGATGACCAAAGTGGTCGCCGGTTCCAACATTCACGACATCGTCAAGCTCGGCAGCTTCGTGGTGGCCTCCTACATCGGCCTGGCCATCATGTTCGTGGTACATGCCATCCTGCTGGCCTTCACCGGCGTGAACCCGATGAAGTTCTTCCGCAAGGTGTGGCCGGTGATTACCTTCGCCTTCACCAGCCGCTCCAGCGCCGCCAGCATTCCATTGAACGTGGAAGCGCAGACCCGTCGTCTGGGCGTGCCGGAATCCATCGCCAGCTTCTCGGCGTCGTTCGGCGCCACCATTGGCCAGAACGGCTGTGCGGGCCTCTACCCGGCGATGCTGGCGGTGATGGTTGCGCCGACCGTCGGCATCAACCCGCTGGATCCGGTGTGGATCGCCACCCTGGTCGGCATCGTCACCCTCAGCTCCGCCGGTGTGGCGGGCGTGGGCGGCGGCGCCACCTTCGCCGCGCTGATCGTGCTGCCAGCGATGGGCCTGCCGGTGACGCTGGTCGCGCTGCTGATCTCGGTCGAACCGTTGATCGACATGGGCCGCACCGCGCTGAATGTCAACGGCTCCATGGCGGCAGGCACCATCACCAGCCAGCTGATGAAGCAAACCGACAAAGCCGTGATGGACAGCGAAGACGAAGTCGAACTGGCTCACCGCTAACGCCGTCTCAGAACAAAAAAACCGGGGATTATCCCCGGTTTTTTTATGCCCCGCGTTCGGTCGTTACGGCCGCTCGCCGTTCGCCAGCCGCCGGTTGATATCGGCGATCACATCCGGTAATTGCGCCAGCGTGTCTATCACATAATGCGCGCCCGCCGCGTACAGCTTATCGGCCGCCGCCGTGCGGCGCTGCGCTATTTCCCCTGCCGCCATTTGACGGTACTCCGACCAGGTAGCGCCGAACTCGTTGCCGGACAGCGCCAGCCCGACGCTCCACATCCCGGCGTTCAGCCCTTCGGCAATGCCCGGCACCGCGTCATCCACCTTCACGCAGTGCGCCACCGCATCGATGCCCAGCGCGATCGCGTTCTGCAACGCCATCCACGGCCCCGGCCGCCCGCCGGCCGCGAGATCGTCAGTGGCGACCCAGTAATCCGGCGCGTAACCGCGCTGCGCGGCGGCCGGCGCCAGCACCTCCATCACCGCGCGTGGATAACCGGAGCAGGAGCCGATTTTAATGCCCTGTTCGCGCAGCCCGGCAATCACCTGCGGCACGCCCTCAATGGGATCGGCGAAGTCGATCACTTTGGCGATTTGCAGCGGCATAAACGCCTGATACAGCGCGTCGATGTCTTGATGGCTCATCGAGCGGCCCAGCTTCTGTCGCCAGCGCGCGTCGACCGCCGGCAGTTTGCCCAGCGCCTCGATGTGCTGCCATTTGCCGAGGCCCATCGGAATGCGCGCTTCCGCCAGGCTAATGTCGATATCGAAGGTGTGTTTGAACGCCTCGACGAAAATCTGCGTCGGCGCAAAGGAACCAAAGTCCACCGTGGTGCCGGCCCAGTCGAGGATCACTGCGTTGATCTGTTTCATGGTCAATCCTTATTGATTCCAGTACATCGCCTGCCCGACGGCCGCCAGCAAACGTTCGATATCCTGCGGATAAATTTCCCCGATGTTGCCGATGCGGAAGCAGTCGCTCTGCGACACTTTGCCGGGATAAATCACGAAACCTTGCTGCTTCAGGCGCTGATAAAACTCGGCGAAGCGGTAAGTGTCGGCCTTCGGCGAATAGAACGCGGTGATGATCGGCGAATGCAGCGCATCGTCCAGCAGGGTATCAAAGCCCAGCTCGCGCATGCCCGCCACCAGCCGACGCTGATTAGTCTGATAGCGGTGGTGGCGCGCGGCAATGCCGCCCTCTTGTTCCAGCTCTTTCAGCGCCTGCGCGAAGGCCAGCACGGTGTGGGTCGGCGACGTAAAGCGCCATTTGCCGGCCTGATCCTCCATACAGCGCCACTGGGCATACAGATCCAGCGACAGCGAGCGTGAACGGCCGGCGCATTTCTCCAGCTCGCTGCGGCGGGCGATGACAAAAGCGAAGCCCGGCACGCCTTGAATGCATTTGTTGGCGGAGCTGATCAGAAAATCGATGCCCAGCGCGTCCACATCCAACGGAATGCCGCCGAAGCTGCTCATGGCGTCGACGATAAAGGTCTTGCCGTTGCGCGCCGCCAGACCGGCAACCTTCTGCAGCGGGTTGAGCATGCCGGTGGTGGTTTCACAGTGCACCAGGGCGATATGGCTGATGCGCGCATCGCTTTTCAGCACCGCCTCCATCGCCGTCACATCCGGTTCATTCACCTCACCGCAGTCGAAAGTGTGGTGGTCGATATCCATCAGCCGCGCCATTTCGATCATCCGCGCCCCGTAGGCGCCGTTGTTGACGATCAGCAGCTTGTCCTGCGGGCCGATGACCGTGCCCAGCACGCCCTCTACCGCGAAGCTGCCGCTGCCTTGCAGCAGCACCGAGGTATAACCGGCGGACGGCGTCGCCAGCGCCACCAACCGTTGGCGAATGCGCTGCACCACGCCGAGGTTGTAATCTTCATCCCAGGTGCAGCTGTCATACAGCATCGCCTCTTTCACCGTTTTCGACGTGGTCAACGGGCCGGGGGTCAACAGCAGGTAGTTACGATCGGACATGTTATTTACCTATTGGTCTATACCAGATTGCGCACATTGTGGCGGCAAATTCCTGCCCCGGTCAAACGACAAAGCGCGGTGAAACAAAAAATTCATCTGGCTATGTATAATAAGCGCGTGCCGGAATGTCGGGCCGATGCCATAGCGAGATGAAATGAAAGAACATCAGGGCGATATGCCTCACTACCTGCAGATCAAGGATCAGCTTCAGGCGCGCATCACCCGCGGCGCGCTACAGGCCGGCGATAAGCTGCCTTCGGAGCGCGAGCTGTGCGCCATCTTCTCCACCACCCGCGTCACCATTCGCGAAAGCCTGGCGCAATTGGAAGCCACCGGCGCCATCTACCGCGCCGATCGCCGCGGCTGGTTCGTCACGCCGGAACGGCTGTGGCTGGATCCGACGCAGAACACCAACTTCCACCGTCTCTGTCAGGAGCAAGGGCGCACGCCGCGCACCGCGCTGCTGTCCGGCGAAAAAACCACGGTGCCGCTCGACGTGATGCAGTCGCTGGCGCTCGAACCGTTCGATCAGGTGTATCTGCTGCGCCGCGTGCGGTATGCCGACGGCCGCGCCATCTGCTATTGCGAGAACCACTGCCTGCCGCAGCGGGTGCCGGCACTGCTCAGTCACGATCTCAACGGCAGCCTGACCGAGGTTTATCAGCAGCATTACGATTTGATTTACAGCAACATGCACCTGTCGTTCTACCCGACCGCCCTGCCTTATCGCGCCGCCAATGCGCTCGGCGCCATGGTCGGCCTGCCCGCGTTGCTACTGCGCCGGTTGAATTACGATCAGCACGGCCGCATTCTCGATTTCGATATCGAATACTGGCGCCACGACAGCCTGCGCATCGAAGTCGATACGCTTTAACCCCCTGCATGACGGGGCTGCGCCTGCCGCTCCGCCTTTCTCTCCCACGCCTAATCCCCGTCGCCGGCAACTATATTTTGCCGCTTTCATTTGTTTGTCATATTTGCCGATTAGCTTGGCCGCATATCTGGTGTATACCAGTTTCGCATAAACCCGCAACAGTGAGGCTGAAGCTATGAAATTCTCTCGTCTGGTCGTGATGACCGCCATCGCACTCGGCGCCGCGCCGGCCTGGGCCGCCGACGCGGTGGTGACCGTCTACTCCGCCGATGGTCTGCACGACGGCGATCACAGCTGGTATCAAACCCAGTTCGACGCCTTCACCCAGGCGACCGGCGTCAAAGTGCAGTACGTCGAAGGCGGCTCCGGCGCCATCGTGGAGCGCCTGTCGAAGGAGCGCAGCAACCCGCAGGCCGACGTGCTGGTGACGCTGCCGCCGTTCATCCAGCGCGCCGCCGCGGAAAAACTGCTGCAGGATTTCACCCCGCAGGATGCGGCGCAGATCGCCGACGCCCAGCCGCAGTTCGTGCCGCTGGTGAACAACTACCTGAGCTTCATCTATAACGCCAAACTGCTGCCGCAGGCGCCCGCCAGCTATCAACAACTGCTGGACGCGCAATTCCGCAATAAGCTGCAGTACTCCACGCCGGGTCAGGCGGGTGACGGCACCGCGGTGATGCTGCAGGCGTTTCACAGCTTCGGCAGCAAAGATGCCGGTTTCGACTACCTCGGCAAGCTGCAAAGCAACAACGTCGGCCCTTCGGCCTCCACCGGCAAGCTGACCGCGCTGGTCAATAAAGGCGAGTTGCTGGTGGCCAACGGCGATCTGCAGATGAATCTGGCGCAGATGCGCAGCAATCCGAACGTGAAGGTGTTCTGGCCGGCCGGGCCGGACGGCAAACGCAGCACGCTGGTGCTGCCTTACTATATCGGCCTGGTGCAAGGCGCGCCGCAAAGCGCCAACGGCAAAAAACTGATCGACTTCCTGCTGAGCAAAGAAGCGCAGAGTAGCGTCAGCGCCATTTCCTACGGTATGCCGGTGCGCAAGGACGTCACCCCGACCGACGATAACTTCAAGCAGTCGCAGGCGGCGCTGAAAGGCGTGGACATCTGGGCGCCGGACTGGAACCAGGTGGTGAACAGCCTGTCCGCCGATATCTCCCGCTGGCGCCAGGTGACCGAATGACGCTGACGATGCCTTCTACCCTCTCTTCCCGCGCCGAGGCGCGGGATAGCAGCCTCGACATCGCCGGGCCGTCGGGCATTCAGCTCAACCGCGTCAGCGTGTCGTATCGCGGCACCGAGGTGCTGAAACCCCTCACGCTCACCATCGCCCCCGGCGAAGTGCTGGCGCTGATCGGCCCCTCCGGCTCGGGTAAAACCACCGTGCTGCGGGCGATCGCCGGATTCGTGCAGCCCTCCGCCGGACGCATCGCCATCGGTGACATCGATGTCACCGACGTGCCGCCCTATGAGCGCGGCCTGGGCATGGTGGTACAGAACTACGCGCTGTTTCCGCATATGCGCGTCGAGGACAATGTGGCGTTCGGCCTGCGCGCGCAAGGCAAGCCGCGCGGCCTGACCGCCGAGCGCGTCGAAGAAGCGTTGGCCATCGTCGGCATGTCCGCCTACGCCAAGCGCTATCCCAGCCAGCTTTCCGGCGGCCAACAGCAGAGGGTGGCGATCGCTCGCGCCATTGCGGTGCGCCCCAAAGTCTTGCTGCTGGATGAGCCGCTGTCGGCGCTGGACGCGCAAATCCGTCACAGCATGGTGGAAGAGATCGCCCGCCTGCACCGCGAGCTGCCGGATCTGACCATCCTGTACGTCACCCACGATCAGGGGGAAGCGCTGACGCTGGCGGATAAGATCGGCATCATGCGCGACGGCCACCTGATCGCCCACGGCGAAACCCGCGCGTTGTACCACCATCCGACGAACCGCTTCGCCGCCGAGTTTCTCGGCCGCGCCAACCTGCTGCCGGCCACCGCCCTTGAGACTACCGCGCAGCAAGGCATGACCACCGTCAGCTGCGCCGGCAAAGTGATCGGCTGTTTCACCTACGGCGCACAACGCGGCTTCGACAAGCTGCTGTGCATCCGGCCGCAGCATATTGCGCTTGATGCCGACGCCCAGCGCAGCAACTGCCTCATCGGCACGCTGCGCGATATTCATTGGCAGGGGGAGCTGACGCACCTGCAGTTCGAGGTACAAGGCCATTCGCTGCGCGTGGTCACCACCCATCGCAGCCGGATGCCGCAGATCGGCGAGCGCGTGCCGCTCTATTTCGCCCCCGACGATGCGGTACTGATCGAGGACTGACATGACCGACTCTACGCTTATTCGCCCGGCCCTGCGGCTGCGTTTCCCGCGCAGTCTGTGGATCCTGCTGCCGCTGCTGGTGCTGGCGACGCTGTTTTTCTACCCGTTGGCGCTGATCGTCAAACAGGCGTTTACCGACGATCAGGGGCTATTCAGCGCCGCCGCGCTGCAACAGGTGTTCGAATCCCGGCGCTTTGTCAGCGCTCTGCTCAACACGCTGCAGATTGCGCTGCTGGCGACGCTGGGCTGCCTGGTGCTCGGCACCCTGCTGTCGCTGCTGCTGGTGTTCACGCCGTTCCCCGGCAGCCGACTGATCGCCCGGGTGATCGATACCTTTATCGCCATGCCGACCTTCCTGATCACGCTGGCCTTCACCTTTATCTACGGCTCCGCCGGTCTGCTGAACGGCACGCTGATGACGGCCTTCGGTTTCACCCTGCCGCCGGTGGACTTTCTTTACTCCATCTGGGGGGTGATCCTGGCGGAAATCACCGTGTTTACGCCGCTGGTGATGCGCCCGCTGATGGCGGCATTGTCGCAGATCGATCGCAGCCAGCTCGAGGCCGCCAGCATTCTCGGCGCCCGGCCGGGGCGCGTGGTGCGCCAGGTGATTTTACCGGCCGCGCTGCCGGCCTTGCTGGCCGGTGGCAGCCTGTGCCTGCTGTTGACCACCAATGAGTTCGGCATCGTGCTGTTTATCGGCGCCAAGGGCGTCACCACGCTGCCGATGATGGTCTACACCAAAGCGATTCTGGAGTCGGATTACGCCGTCGCCTGCACGATCGCCGTCGTGAATATCGCGCTGTCGCTCGGGCTGTTCTCCCTTTACCGCTACGCCGCGGCGCGCGCCGGGCTGAGGAACTGACGATGTTGATATGGTCCCGCACCGGACGCACCCTGACCTGCACGTTGACGATCTCGCTGTTCGCCCTGTTCTTCTGCCTGCCGCTGGCGGTGATCCTGATGTCCAGCCTCAGTGAACAGTGGAACGGCGTGCTGCCGAGCGGTTTCACCCTCAACCACTTCCGCCAGGCGTTCAGCGGCGCCTCCTGGGACGCGCTGGTCGCCAGTCTGGCTATCGGTTTCAGCGCCAGCCTGTTCGCGCTGTTGTGCGGCACCTGGGCGGCGCTGGCGCTGCGCCACGCGCCTGAGCGCGGCCGACGACTGCTGGGCACGCTGTTTTTCATTCCCAGCGCGGTGCCTTCGGTCTCTATCGGTTTGGGGATGCTGGTGGCGTTCAGCCAGGGGCCGCTGCAGATGAACGGCACCTTCCTGATCGTGCCCGCCGCTCACTTCGTGCTGATTTCCGCCTTTACCTTCGGCAACGTGATGGCCGGGTTGACCCGGCTACCTGGCGACTACGAGAACGTCGCCGCCAGCCTGGGCGCTTCGCCGCTGTTCCGCCTGCGCCACGTCACCCTGCCGATGATCGCCCCCTACATGATCTCCGCCTTCGCGCTCAGCCTGTCGCTGTCGATGGGGGAGCTCGGCGCGACCATGATGATCTACCCGCCGAGTTGGGCGACGCTGCCGGTCACGATCTTCAGCCTGACCGATCGCGGCAGCATCGCCAACGGCGCGACGCTGACCATGATCCTGGTGGCGGCCACGCTGTTGCTGATGTTAGTGCTGGAGCGGATTGCGCAGCGGCTGACGCCGGGCGCAAAATAGCAACAAGGCGCTGCCATGGCGGCGCCTTGTTTTTTAGAAACGAAGGGTCAGAACGGGTAGTCGTGATAGCCCTGCAGCTCGGAAATGCGTCGGGCGGCGACGTGCAGCAACGCCACATACTCCTCCCGCGCCGCGTCGGAAAAACGCAGCGTCGGGAAAGAGATGCTCAGCCCGGCGATCGCCACCCCGAACCGATCGAAGACCGGTACGGCGATGCAGCGGATCCCCGCCTCCTGCTCTTCGGCATCTTCGCCGAATCCCTGCGCTCGTACCCGATCCAGCACCGGCAACAGTTCGGCGGCGCTGGCCAAGGTATGCTCGGTGCTGCGGGTAAATTCCATCTGCGACAGGATCTGCGCCACCTCATCCCGATCGCGCCAGGCCAGCAGCACTTTACCGATGGCGGTGCTGTGCAGCGGGTTACGGCGACCGATGCGCGAATACATGCGCAGGTTGTACATCGCGTCGATCTTGTGGATATAGACGATACCGTCCTCATCCAGAGCGCCGAGGTGGATGGTTTCGCGGGTGCGGTTCGACAGTTCGCGCATCTGCACGTCGGCGCTGCGGATCAGATCGACGTTCTCCAACGATTTGGCGCCCAGTTCGAACAGCTTGAGCGTCAGCGCATACTTTTCCGTCTCGCCCTCCTGCGAAACGTAGCCCAGCGCTTTCATGGTCTGCAGAAAACGGTAGACGGTGCTTTTGGACATCATCACCCGTTGGGACAGTTCGGTAATGCCAATCTCGCGCTCATCGCCAAGCGCCTGCAGAATGCCGAACACTTTCATCACGGATGAGACGGCATCCGGTTGCTTGTCTGAATCTGCGTTAGCCATGGTGCATACCCTACTTAACGGTTTTGTTTCAGGAAATTTAAACAAGGGTTTCAGTATAATCGGAACAGATCGCAGCGCGCAACGCGGCTGAACGCTAAGCAATTGAAGCCAAATGGATAACCGTTGGCCCGCTCACCGCCGTTTACAATTAAGCGGACAAGGGGCATGCAATCACGGGCGAATATGATTAGCATGATAATACTCCCCTGAATAAATACCGCTGAGACCAACATGCGTCCTTGTTCCGACGGCCTCCCCGTCCCGCAACGCTATGGGGCGATCCTCGCCATCGCCCTCGGCATTACCGTATCCGTGCTCGACGGCGCGATAGCCAACGTGGCGCTGCCCACCATCGCTCGCGATCTCAACGCCAGCCCGGCCAGCTCCATTTGGGTAGTCAACGCCTATCAGTTGGCGATCACCGTGTCTCTGCTGTCGCTGGCGTCGCTCGGCGATCTGGTCGGCTATCGCCGCATCTATCAGGCCGGATTGCTGGTGTTCAGCATCACCTCACTGTTCTGCGCCCTGTCCGACTCGCTGCTCACCCTGACCATCGCCCGCGTGCTGCAGGGCTTTGGCGCCGCCGCCATCATGAGCGTCAACACCGCGCTGATCCGCATCATCTACCCGCAGCGTTTTCTCGGCCGCGGCATGGGCATCAACTCGCTGATTGTCGCCTGCTCCTCGGCGGCCGGGCCGACGGTGGCGGCCGCTATCCTGTCGGTCGCGTCCTGGCAGTGGCTGTTCGCCATCAACCTGCCGATCGGCATCGTCGCGCTGCTGCTGGGGATGAAATTCCTGCCGGCCAACGGCCAGAAAAGCGATAACCGCCGTTTCGATCCCACCAGCGCGGTGCTGAACGCGCTGACCTTCGGCCTGCTGATCACCGCCATCAGCGGCTTCGCCCAGGGCCAGAGCCTGACGCTGATCTTCAGCGAAATCGCCGCACTGCTGGCGATTGGCGCGGTGTTCGTGCGCCGTCAGTTGCGCCAGGAATTCCCTCTGCTGCCCGTCGACCTGCTGCGTATCCCGATCTTCGCCCTGTCGATGGGCACCTCAATCTGTTCGTTCGCCGCGCAAATGCTGGCGATGGTGTCGTTGCCGTTCTTCCTGCAAAGTGCATTGGGCCGCGACGAGGTGGCGACCGGGCTGCTGCTGACGCCGTGGCCGCTGGCGATCGTGGTGATGGCGCCGATCGCCGGTCGGCTGGTGGAGCGCGTGCACGCCGGCCTGCTGGGCTGTATTGGGCTGGCGCTGTTCGCGCTCGGGCTGTTTTCGCTGGCGCTGCTGCCGGCGGCGCCGTCGAATATGGACATCATCTGGCGCATGGTGCTGTGCGGCGCCGGCTTCGGCCTGTTCCAGTCGCCCAACAACCACACCATCATCTCCGCCGCGCCGCGCAACCGCAGCGGCGGCGCCAGCGGCATGCTGGGCACCGCCCGCCTGCTGGGGCAAACCTCGGGGGCCGCGCTGGTGGCGCTGATGTTCAACCTGTTCCCTACCTCCGGCACCCACGCTTCGCTGATCCTGGCCGGCGTGTTCGCTACCCTGGCGGCGGCGGTCAGCGGCCTGCGCATCACCCAATCGACCGCGCAAACGGCGCAGCCCAGCCGCGAGGTGAAATAGAGGACATTGAAAGAGCCGGAACCCAATCGATTTTAAAACCGTCGCGGCCTGCCTGAGCCGGGCCGCGTCGAGTGCGATGCAGGCCTGGCGTCAGTCGCCGCTCCTCAAAGGGCTGCGGCCTTGTCGTAGACACGCTAAATAGGCGTCGTCATCCGGATACCAGCCAACAATGCGTTGGCCGTCGTTATCCACCCCCTCGAAGCCCTTCAGTAAGCCAGGGACGAACATCCGCTTTATCAGATCTTCGGCCTGCGCGCTGTCGATGCGGCAATCACAGCGCGTGTCTCCGTCAACCTGAACGAAGTTCTGCAACGAAGCGAGACACCGCGCGTCGAGATCGCCATGGACATGGATAAACTCCCCCGTCTCTACCAGAGTGAGCGCGGTCAGGTCTCCCCCCACCACGAATGCGCCGTCGTTTCCTGAGCTGCAATAGGCGTGGCGTATGCGGACATCATCACGCACGACCAGTCCGCCCCAGCAAATCAGCGTATCCGCCTGCAGCCGACCCAGCACGACAATGCCGCCGTCCTCGCGCTGCGGTGACACCGCCAGGCATCCTTCCACGATCACATCGCCGTCCACGATCAGGTAATCGTACTCGTGGCTGTCGTGCTCGTCGGGGAAAAATGCCGGGAGGTGAAGATCGCCTGAATGCCAGCGAATAGCCGGCTGTTCAGCATCGTCATCATGCCGGTTGAACAGTTCCGCAACCGCATCGGCGATACCGCTTGTCAATTCGGCCAGGCGCGCCGGTAGCTCATCACCGTTGAGTAAGGGAAGGTGGTTGATTTTCATAGGGCCTCAGGGACAAATGTCATTGCGCCAAAGCATATAACATGCGCCTCCAAAGCCAAACAGCCGGCCGTGACCGAGCACGATGCGGCTTACCCACTCACCGGGTGAACGGGCATCGCACCTGCCCAGGCTGAGAGGCAGAAAGACGCTATTTTCAGGTGGGCTTCAGGGACTTCGGACGCTGCTGCGCAGCATTAACGCCCGTAGACTTTGGTGAGGCGCTTTACCCCATTCATTGCCGAATTTCATTGTTGAATCCGTCACCGCCGCTGACCAAGCGGTTCAGGTATGCCATAAAAAAAACCCCGGCAAGCCGGGGTTTTCCTTTCATTCAGCCGATTATTTCAGGTACTGGCCGGAACGCAGCGCTTCGATACGCTTGTCGAGCGGCGGATGCGACATGAACAGCTCGCTGAACGACTTGGATTTGCCGTTGATGCAGAACGCCATCATGCTGCCCGCTTCCTGCGGTTCATAGCTGGTTTTCAGACGCTGCAAGGCGGCGATCATCTTCTCGCGGCCCACCAGTTTGGCGGAGCCGGCGTCGGCATAGAACTCGCGGTGACGCGAGAACCACATGGTGATGATGCTCGCCAGGATGCCGAACACCAGTTCCAGCACCATCGACACCGCGAAGTAAATCATCGGGTTGCCGTTGCCTTCCCCTTCGCCATCACCGTCGCGGTTGCCGAGGAAACCGGCGGCGACCTGCGCGATCAGGCGTGAAATGAAGATGACGAAGGTGTTCACGATGCCCTGAATCAGGGTCATGGTCACCATATCGCCGTTGGCAACGTGGCTGATTTCGTGCGCGATGACCGCTTCCGCTTCGTCGCGGCTCATGCTCTGCAGCAGGCCGGTGCTGACGGCGACCAGCGAGGCGTCGCGGCGTGCGCCGGTAGCAAAGGCGTTGATGTCCGGCGCGTGGTAGATAGCGACCTGCGGCATGGCGATGCCCGCCTGCTGCGACTGACGGCGTACCGTTTCCAGCAGCCAGTTTTCGGTTTCGTTACGCGGTTGTTCAATCACTTCCCCGCCGACGGAGCGCAGCGCCATCCACTTGGACATCAGCAACGACACGAAAGCGCCGCCGAAGCCGAACAGACCGGCCATGATCATCAGGCCCTGAACGCTACTGGATTGGATTCCTGTCAGGCTGAGCACCAGCCCGAAAACCAACATCACCGCCAGGTTGGTGAGCAGGAACAGAGCTATACGCATCATAAAATGTTTACTTCCTCATAAATGTTAACAAAACGCTGTCTAAGATACCCTAGATCGTATGGGCATTCGTCACAGTTTCAAGAGTCGCGCGTCATTAACCTACTAAAAATACGAAACTTTACAAAAACGGCGCGCGACCGGGATTTGGCAAATTGTAAACGATTGTTGCGTAAGGCGGAGTTTTTTTACCCTAAATTTGTCAGGCGATGCATCAGCCCGCCTCCCTTCATCCAGCAGGGAGGCTGGCCTTCGCGTCGCCATAAAAAAACGCACCCGAGGGTGCGTTTTTCATCCTGCCGTAGGCGGCCTTATTTGGCCGGCGTTGGCTGCTGAGCGGGCTGATCTTTTTCCAGATGAGCCAGGTCCAGCGCGATATGCACAGATTCATCCAGGTACGGATCCGGTTCCTGGTAATCCTTCGGCAGATCGTCGAGCGATTTCAGCGGCTTCTTGCCCGCGCGCTCCAGGCGCTCGTTGATGCGTTTCAGACGGGTCGCGTCGTCATCGTGGTTCTCTTTCTCGCGCACCGCCAGATTGAGGGACACGATGTTGCGTTTATCCTTCAGCGCCTTGTAATGCGCGATATCCTGCGCGATGTACTGGAACTCCGGATTTTGCGCAATGCGCTGCTGGTGATCTTTCAGCAGTTCCGGCTCGAACGGCGTCATATCGCCGGTCTTGCTGTAGGTCGCCGCATTGATGCTGTCCCACGGCATGGCGTTGTCTTCAAACGCTTCGCCGGTTTCCGCCGGATCGACGCCGGTCGGCATCAGAATGTCCGGCGTCACGCCCTTGCGCTGGGTGCTGCCGCCGTTGACGCGGTAGAACTTCTGAATGGTGTACTGCACCGAACCGAGCGCCGGCCACTCAGGGCGCAGCATCTGATCGTAGATGCGGTTCAACGAACGGTACTGCTGCACGGTGCCTTTACCGAAGGTCGGTTCGCCGACGATCAGCGCGCGGCCGTAATCCTGCATCGCCGCCGCGAAGATCTCGGAGGCGGAGGCGCTGAAGCGATCGACCAGCACCACCAGCGGGCCTTTGTAGTAGGTCACGCCGTCGGTGTCGGCATCTTCACGCACTTTGCCGTTGTTATCGCGCACCTGCACCACCGGGCCGCTCGGAATGAACAGGCCGGACAGCGACACCGCTTCAGTCAGCGCGCCGCCGCCGTTGGTGCGCAGGTCGATGATCACGCTCTTGACGTTCTGCTTGGCCATCTTCTGCAGCTGCACTTTCACGTCATCGGTCAGACCGACGTAGAAGCCGGGGATGTCGAACACCGCCACCTTCTCTTTGCCGACGGTCTTGATGGTCATTTTCACCGCGCGGTCTTCCAGGCGGATGCGCTCGCGGGTCAAGGTGACCACGCGGGTTTTGGTGCCCTTGCCGGCCGGCAGGACTTCCAGGCGCACCTTGCTGCCCTTCGGCCCTTTGATCAACGACACCACGTCGTCCAGACGCCAGCCGATCACGTCCACCATCGGTTTGCCGGCCTGGCCGACGCCGACGATGCGATCGCCTACGGTGATCGCCTTGCTCTTCGCCGCCGGGCCGCCCGGCACCATCGAGTTGATCAGGGTGTAGTCGTCATCCATCTGCAGCACCGCGCCGATGCCTTCCAGCGACAGGCTCATCTCGGTGTTGAACTGCTCGGTATTGCGCGGAGACAGATAGTTGGTGTGCGGGTCGATTTCATGCGCAAAGGCATTCATCGCCAGTTGGAAGACGTCTTCGCTGTTGCTTTGCGTCAGGCGCTTGATGGCGAACTGATAGCGCTTGGTCAGCGTGTCGCGGATTTCTTTGTCGGTCTTGCCGGTCAGCTTGAGGTTCAGCTCGTCATAGGTGACTTTCGCATCCCACAGGCTATCCAGCTCGGCCTTGTCTTTCGGCCACGGCGCTTTGCTGCGGTCGAGATCGATAGTGCCGTTGCCGGTGAAGTTCATCGGCTTGTCCAGCAACGACAACGCATAGGTATAACGCTCGAAACGGCGTTTCTGCGCCAGATTGAACAGCGCGTAGAAGGTGTCCAGCTTGCCGGTTTTCAGCTCTTCGCCAACCTGATTGCGTTTGCCGGCGAACTGCGCCACGTCGGAAGCCAGCAATACGTTATGGTTGTAGTCCAGCATGTTCAGGTAGCGATCGAAGATCTTGCCTGAAAACTCCGCGTCAAGGGCGAACTGGCGGTAATGAGAGCGAGTGAAGCGCGAGGTAACGCGCTCACTCACCGTAGCGTGCTGGGGTTCCTGTTGCAGTTGGGGCAGTTGGCCGATGCGGATGTTGGCTGTTTCCGCGCCGTAACTGACACCCGCCCACAGCAGCCCTGCAATCGCTGTTAATCTGACGAATTTGTTCATGCCTGGGTTGGCCTCCGTATCAGAACTGCAAGTGTTCTGCGCGCACAATCATCGCCAGACCGGAAGAGAGCTGCACACGTACGCCATCTTTAGCGATTTCGAGTACGGTAGCATCCATCGCGCTCTTGCCTGCTCTGACTTTGATTTCCTGGCCAATTTGCAGTTTAGAGATATCCGTGACTGGCGCATAACGCGGCTGGCTTTCCTCTTTGGCTACACGAGGTTGGCGAGCGGGCTGTGGGCGAGTTTGTGGGCGCGGCTTGCGGTTTTCCGGCACGGCTCCGCCTTCGCGACGTGCAGCGGGCTTTTTACCGGCTGGACGCGGACGGCGTGGCGCAGCATCGGCGGATTCGCCGGCGGCTTCACGTTTTTTGGCGTTTTGTTCGGCACGCTGTGCCTGAACGCGCGCTTTGGCTTCTTCAAGCTGCTGGCGAGCATGATCGACATGCTGCTGTTCCAGTTCACCGCACGGATTGCCGTCCAGATCGACGCGCTGCGCGCCGACTTTAACGCCGTACAGGTAACGCCAGCTTGAGGTGTACAGGCGCAGGGCAGAACGCAATTGCGTTTTGCTGAGATTCTCTTCCCCCTGCACGCGCTCTACCAAATCCTGAAAAATACCGATTTTCAGCGGACGAGCTTCGCCTTCGGCGCTAAAGCAGAGCGGAAAACGCTCGGCAAGAAAAGCAATGACTTCTTTACTAGAGTTCAACTTAGGTTGATTTTCCATGAAATTTCCTGATTACAACGGTATTGCCAACAAGCCACAGGCATGAACAGGCGTCATTATAATGACGCCATCGGTAATTGCCACGTTAACCGTCGATCAACTTGCCGCCACAGTCACATATTTCGCACTGTCGCACTGTTCCAGTTGCTCACAAAGCCCCGCCACCACTGCTTTCAGGCCCGCTTCGTCCCGTTCGTCGAAGCGTTGATAAACCGTGCTATCGATATCCAAAACGCCGATCGTCCGGCCGCCAACCGCCAGCGGCAGCACGATTTCCGCGTTGCTGGCCGCATCGCAGGCGATATGGCCCGGGAACGCATGCACGTCGCCGACGCGCTGCACGCGATTTTCCGCCACCGCCGTGCCGCACACGCCCTTGCCCACCGGGATGCGCACGCAGGCGATCTTGCCCTGGAACGGCCCCAGCACCAGCTGTTCGCCCTCCATCAGATAGAAACCGACCCAGTTCACGTCATCCAGACGCTCGTTGAGCAAGGCGCTGGCGTTGGACAGCGCCGCGATAAAGTTGGTCTCCCCGCCGAGCAACGCGCTCAGATCACGTTTTAATTCCGCGTAGAATTGTTCTTTTGTCATGTGATAACCATTGAAACAGTGAAGATGGCCAGAAGCCCAAAGCTTAGGCCCTATAAAATAAGCATTAAATGCGTATAGCCACAAGGTTAATCATCTGTTGCTTCACAAAACCCCGTCGCTCGGGGTATGTTTGCCGCTCAGAATCCCGGTTTACCTCGTTTTACCGTCCGGCGCCCGATCGCCAGTGACGCGGCCGGTTTATTTTTCAGCTACGCTGACAGTTCCGGCGGGCTCAAGGGCAGCGACTTGTCAAAAATGAAAATACACGCGATCACCGCCCCCCTTTCCAAAGCGCGCCACCAACGCTGCTGCGAGTGCGATCTGCTGTTCATGCTGCCGCCGCTCAGCGGCAATCAGGCCGCTTATTGTCCGCGCTGCAACGCCAAGGTGGTGCACGGCCGCGATTGGTCGATGACGCGTCTGACCGCCATGGCGATCACCATGCTGCTGCTGATGCCGTTCGCCTTCACCGAACCACTGATCAGCATCCGCCTGCTCGGCACGCGCATCGACGCCAGTTTGCTGGAGGGCATCTGGCAGATGAGCCGCCAGGGCGATCCGCTCACCGCCAGCATGGTGGCGTTTTGCACCCTCGGCGCCCCGCTGACGCTGGCGCTGTCGTTGCTGTACCTGCGCTTCGGCCACGCGCTCGGCATGAACCTGCGCCCGGTGCTGCTGATGCTGGAACGGCTGAAAGAGTGGGTGATGCTGGACATTTATCTGATCGGCATGGCGGTGGCGGCCATCAAGGTGCAGGATTACGCCGACATCCAGGCGGGCAGCGCGCTAATCGCCTACCTGTCGCTCACCCTGCTCAGCATCCTGACGCTGATCCACGCTAACCTGGAGCAGCTGTGGGAGCGTTACTATCCGCAGGAACAGCCGGAAGGCCCGCCGGCGGCGCTGCATATTTGCCTGTCCTGCCACTATACCGGCTACCCTGACGCGCGCGGCCGCTGCCCGCGCTGCCATGTGCCGATGTGCCACCGCCAGCCCTACAGCCTGCAGAAAACCTGGGCGGCGCTGATCGCGGCGATGATCCTGCTGATACCGGCCAACCTGCTGCCGATTTCCATCATTTACGCCAACGGCGTGCGGCTGGAAGACACCATCTTCTCCGGCGTGGTCTCACTGGCCACCTCCGGCAACGTGCCGATCGCCGCCATCGTGTTCATCGCCAGCGTGCTGGTGCCCTTCACCAAGGTGATCGTGCTGATCACGCTGTTGCTGAGCATCCACTTCAAAACCTCGCACAGTCTGAAGACGCGCATTCGTCTGCTGCGCCTGGTCACCTGGATCGGCCGCTGGTCGATGCTCGATCTGTTCGTTATCGCCTTGATGATGTCGCTGGTAAATCGCGATCAACTGTTATCTTTTACTATGGGACCGGCCGCGTTTTACTTTGGCTCGGCGGTCATTTTGACTATTCTTGCCGTTGAATGGCTCGATAGCCGATTGATTTGGGATGCACATGCAACAGGAAACGCCGACTACACCGACTGAAGCGCGGGTCAAGAACAAACGCCGCATTTCACCGTTCTGGTTACTGCCGTTCATCGCCCTGCTGATCGCCGGGTGGCTGGTCTATAACAATGTCCAGGAGCGCGGCACCACCGTCACCATCGATTTCCAATCGGCGGCGGGCATCGTTGCCGGCCGCACGCCGGTGCGCTACCAGGGCGTTGAGGTCGGCACGGTGCAAAAAATCAGCCTGAGCAAAGATCTGCGCAGCATCGTGGTGGAGGCCAGCATCAAAAGCGATCTGGAAGACTCGCTGCGCGAAGGCACTCAGTTCTGGCTGGTGACGCCCAAGGCCTCGCTGGCCGGGGTGTCCGGCCTCGATGCGCTGGTCGGCGGCAACTATATCGGCATGATGCCCGGCAGCGGCAAGGAGCAAACCCACTTCACCGCGCTCGATACCCAGCCGAAGTACCGCCTGAACACCGGTGAACTGATGATTCACCTGCACGCCGACGATCTCGGCTCGCTCAACAGCGGCTCGCTGGTCTACTACCGTAAAATTCCGGTCGGCAAGGTGTATGACTACACCATCAGCGAAGGCAACAAGGGCGTGACCATCGACGTGCTGATCGACCGCCGCTTCGCCAACCTGGTGAAGAGCAACAGCCGCTTCTGGAACGTTTCCGGCTTCAAGGGCGATTTTAGCCTGTCCGGCGCCACGGTGCAGATGGAGAGCCTGGCGGCGCTGGTCAACGGCGCCATTGCCTTCGATTCTCCGGCCGATGGCCAGCAGGCCAAGGGCGATCAGAGCTATACCCTGTATCCTGATCTGGCCCACAGCCAGCGCGGCGTCAATATCCTGCTGGATCTGCCGAGCGGCAACAGCCTGAGCGAAAACCGCACGCCGCTGATGTACCAAGGGCTGCAGGTCGGCACCCTGACCAAGCTGACGTTGCAACAGGACAGCAAAGTGGTCGGTGAACTGACCATCGATCCTTCGGTGGTCGATCTGATGCGCAGCGGCACCCGCATCGTGATGCGCAGCCCGCGCATCAGCCTCAACGACGCCAAGCTTAGCCAGTTGCTGACCGGCACCACGCTGGAACTGGTGCCGGGCGAAGGCGAGCCGCAGCAGCGCTTCAACGTGCTGGACAGCAGCGAAACGCTGTTGCAACAGCCTGGCGTGCTGACCGTTACGCTGAATGCGCCGCAAAGCTACGGCATCGACGTCGGGCAGCCGCTGGTGGTGCACGGCGTGAAAGTCGGCCAAATCCTGAGCCGCACGCTGACCGCCGGCGGCGTGGTATTCACCGCCGCCATCGACGCGCAGTACCGCGGCCTGCTGCACAAAGACAGTAAATTCGTGGTCAACAGCCGTCTCGACGTCAAGCTGGGCATTGACGGTATGGAAGTGCTTGGCGCCAGCGCCCAGGAATGGGTAGACGGCGGCGTGCGCATTATTCCCGGCAGCAAGGGGGAACCGGGCGGCCAATACCCGCTGTACGCCAACAGCGAAAAAGCCGAGGAAGGCATCGTCGGCAACGCCCCCGCCACCACCCTGACCCTCAGCGCCACCAGCCTGCCGGACGTGCAGGCCGGCTCGGTAGTGCTGTACCGCAAATTCCAGGTGGGCGAGATCGTCAACGTTCGGCCGAAGGCCAACGAGTTTGAGGTGGACGTCTACATCAGCCCGGAATACCGCAAGCTGCTGACGCGCGAAAGCATCTTCTGGGCCGAAGGCGGCGCCAAGGTGCAGCTCAACGGCAGCGGGCTGACGGTGCAGGCTTCGCCGCTCAACCGCGCGCTGAAAGGCGCCATCAGCTTCGATAATCTACAGGGCGTGACGCTGAACAAGGGCGCCAACCGCGTGCTGTACGCCAGCGAAACCGCCGCCCGCGCGGTGGGCAGCCAAATCACGCTGAAAACCTATGACGCCAGCAAGCTGTCGGCGGGCATGCCGCTGCGCTACCTCGGCATCGACGTCGGCCAGGTGGAGTCGCTGCAGCTGGCGCCGGAGCGCAACGAAGTGTTGGCCAAAGCGGTGCTGTATCCGGAATACGTGCAGACCTTCGCGCGCCTCGGCAGCCGCTTCTCGATCGTGTCGCCGGAGATCTCCGCCGCCGGCGTCAGCAATCTCGATACCCTGCTTCAACCTTATATCAACGTGGAGCCGGGGCGCGGCCGCGAGCTGCGCACCTTCGAGCTGCAGCAGGCCAGCATCACCGACTCGCGCTATCTCGATGGCCTGAGCGTCGTGCTCGACGCGGCCGAAACCGGCTCGCTGCAGATCGGCACGCCGGTGCTGTTCCGCGGCGTGGAGGTCGGCACCATCACCGGTTTCTACCTTGGCGCCATGTCCGACCGGGTGCACGTTGCGCTGCGCATCAGCAAGAAGTATCAACATCTGGTGCGCAACAACAGCGTGTTCTGGCTGGCGTCGGGTTACAACCTGCAGTTCGGCCTGACCGGCGGCGTGATCAAGAGCGGCACCTTCCAGCAGTTCATCCGCGGCGGCATCGCCTTCGCCACGCCGCCGACCATTCCACTGGCGCCGAAAGCGACGCCGAACAAGCACTTCCTGCTGAATCCGGAAGAGCCGAAGGACTGGAAAACCTGGGGCACCGCCATTCCGCGCGATTAACTTTCGCGTTTTCCTCAGGGCCCGGCAATGCCGGGCCCTGTTTTTTTCCGCTTTGTGATAAACTCTCGCCCTTGTCTTTATTGCACCCTGAGAGTTCGCCCCGTGGCCAAATCCACCGCCGTTTTTCTGCCCCCCGCTTTCCTTGACGCCACCCGCGCCATCATGCCCGCCGAGCTGGCGATGGACGATTTTATCGCCGCCTGTCAACGCCCGCTGCGCCGCAGCCTGCGCGTCAACACGCTGAAAATCAGCGTCGCCGACTTCCTGGCGCTGGTGCAGGATTACGACTGGCGACTGGAGCCCATTCCCTGGTGCGCGGAAGGGTTCTGGATCGAGCGCGACGATGAAGAACTGCGTCTGGGCAGCGCCGCCGAACACCTGAGCGGTCTGTTCTACATTCAGGAGGCCAGTTCGATGTTGCCGGTCAGCGCGCTGTTCGCCGGCGACGCGGCGCCGACTCGGGTGCTGGACGTGGCGGCGGCGCCGGGCTCCAAAACCACCCAGATCGCCGCGTTGATGGGCAACCAGGGCGGCATCGTCGCCAACGAATACTCCGCCAGCCGGGTGAAAGTGCTGCACGCCAATATCAGCCGCTGCGGCGTGAAGAACACCGCGCTGACTCACTTCGACGGCCGGGTGTTCGGCGCCGCGCTGCCGGAAAGCTTCGACGCCATTCTGCTCGACGCCCCCTGCTCCGGTGAAGGCGTGGTGCGTAAAGATCCGGACGCCATGAGCAACTGGTCGCCGGACAGCGTCGCCGAGATCGCCGCCACTCAGCGTGAGCTGATCGACAGCGCGTTTCATGCGCTGGCGCCGGGCGGCGTGATGGTTTATTCCACCTGCACGCTCAATGCGCAGGAAAATCAGCAGGTGGTGCGCTGGCTGCTGGACACCTATGGCGACGCGGTCAGCGTCGAGCCGCTGGGTGAGCTGTTCCCCGGCGCCGGCAAGGCATTGACCGCCGAAGGTTTCCTGCACGTCTTCCCGCAGATTTACGACAGCGAAGGCTTTTTCGTCGCCCGTCTGCGCAAACAGCACGCCGTAGCGCCGTTGGCGAAGCCGACCTATAAAGTCGGTAAGTTTCCGTTCAGCCCGCTGTCCGGCAAAGAGGCGGCGCTGGTCGCCCAAGCCGCCGCCGCATCCGGCTTAACCTGGGGCGATGACAGCCGGCTGTGGGAGCGCGATAAGGAAATCTGGCTGTTCCCGGCCGAGCTGGAGCCGCTGTTCGGCAAGGTGCGCTTCTCGCGTATCGGTCTCAAGCTGGCGGAACGCTTCCCGAAAGGTTTCCGTTGGCAGCACGAAGCGGCGATCGCCCTCGCAGGCGCCGGCGGCAAACAGCATTTCGAGCTGGACGCCGCGCTGGCCCAGGCGTGGTATCACGGCCGCGATCTCTACCCTGAGCAGCCACCGGCGGGCGACGAGTGCATCGTCACCTATCAGGGGCAACCGCTGGGCATCGCCAAACGCATTGGCAGCCGCATCAAAAACAATTTGCCGCGTGAACTGGTGCGGGATGGCGCGCTCGATTTCCACCTGTAAATAATACCGCGCCGGGGAATGAAACTCCCCGGTGATAAAATAACACTAATAATATTCCCATCGCCGTTCGTTATTATTCTAATCATTTCACTTTATCGGTATGCCTCGCCTACAAACCCCGTCATACGGGGAATGAGAATAAAAAGTTTCTCGTTTTCATCAAGACAATTCCCGATTCTTATTCTATTAATTAAAGTGCAGCTAAATGAATACGTTCAACCCACCTCTGGGTGGCGTCTTTGCGGGCTTTCTCTCATACGGCAAGGAATATAAGATGAAAAAAACTCTGATGGCATTGACCTCGGTAGCAACCCTGCTGTGCGCCAACGGCGCGGCTAACGCAGCAGGCACCATTCAAGGCACGTTAGGCGTGACGCTGACCATCGGCGCCGGTTGCGTCGTGGGGGGCGGCAGCAGCAGCGGTTCCGTCAACGACTTCGGCTCCATCAGCTTCGGTACTTACTCTTCACTGGCCAACATCATCGACGCCAGCGCCACCGGCGCAGGGGGGGCCGGTACGCTGTCATTGACCTGCACTACCGGCACAGACTACACGGTGGCGCTGGACAACGGGCTCCACGTCACTTCAGGCACCCAACGCCGCATGGCCAGCACGGCAGGCGCATTCATCAGCTATAACCTGTACCAGGATGCCGCACGCACCACCGCCTGGGGCAGCGGTGCCAACGCGCGGACCGGTACCGGCACCGGCGCCGCCGTTCCGCTGATCGTGTATGGCCGCGTACCGGCGGCCGGCTCTACCCCGGCGGCGGACACCTATAACGACACCGTCACGATGACGGTCACCTGGTAACGGTGCGGCGCGCGCTCTGCTGCTGCGGATTATGGGCGTGCAGCCTGTTGGCGCAGGCCGACAGTAAAACCGCGACCCTCGGCGTCAGCGCGACCTTGCTCAGCGCCTGTGAGGCCGGCAGCAGTTCAGGCGGCAACGTCAGCTTCGGCACGCTGAATTTCGGCACGCTGTATTTTCTCAGCACCGCAACCAGCGTCGCCGGGCAGCAAAACGCCGGCGCCATTCGGGTGAAATGCACCAACGGCACCAGCTACAGCGTTCTGCTTGGCGGCGGGCAAAGCGGCAATACCGCTGCCCGCTACCTGCAAAGCGCGGCGGGCCAACGGGTGAATTACAACCTGTACACCAACGCCGCCCACAGCGCCATTTGGGATAATCTGACGGGCGTGTCACAAACCGCCAACGGTGCGGACAACTGGTTGCCGGTCTATGGCATGATTCCGGCGCAGTCCACGCCCCCGACAGGCAGCTACACCGATACGGTACAGGTCACGATCAATTGGTAATGACGATGCGCGCTTCCATTTGCGGTTTGCTGTTCTGCCTGCCGCTTTCCCCGGCCCAAAGCGATACCGGCGTCAACGATTTGACCAAAAGCCAGCCGTTCACCGTCAATGCAACCGTGGTAAAAGGCTGCGTATTGGGCAGCGGCGTCAGTGACGTGACCACCTTCGGCACCCTGAACTTCGGCCAACTGTCCTCGCTGAGCAACGCAGTCAGCGTCGTCTCCAGCAGCGGCGCCGGTTCGGTGCTGTTTCGCTGCAACCCGGGGCTGAGCGTCACGCTAGCCCTCGGCGTCGGCAATCACGTGACCGGATCCATCGCCGGCGGCAGAAAATTACAAAACGCCGTCACGTCTGAAACGCTGCTGTATCAACTTTATCAAGACAGCAACTACGCCACCCTTTGGGGAGATGGCGCCAACGGCGGCGCGGCGCAGACCGTCGCCGCCACCGGCAGCACGCAAGAAATCAAGGTTTACGCCCGTCTGTTTTCGACCAGTACCCTGCCCACCAGTGGCGTTTACAGCGATACGGTCTTGTTGACGGTCACTTATTAAGTTTTTTGCAATAAGGATTGAGTTATGCGCATACCCTTCCGTCTGCCGTTAACGGCAGCCTTGCTCCTGGCAAGCCAACAGCACGCCCTGGCCGCGGCTTCCATTCTCATCTGGCCGATCGATCCGGTGATTGAAGATCAACAACAGGCCACCGCGCTGTGGCTGGAAAATCGCGACAGCAAACCGGTCTATATGCAAATTCGCGTGTTGGGTTGGCAGCAAACCGCCGGCAAAGACGATTACAGCAACCAAAGCGACGTGATCGCCAGCCCGCCGGTGGCGTCGATCGCGCCAGGCAAACGCCAGCTGATACGCCTGATCAAACAGTCGGCGCCGGCGGCGGGACAGGAGCGGGCCTACCGCATTTTGGTCGATGAAGTGCCGGTGAAAGAACCATCGTCGAGCGCCGCTCCCGGCGGTGCGGAGATGGGGTTGAAATTCCAGATGCGCTACTCGGTGCCGCTGTTCGTCAGCGGCAAGGGCATCTGGACCAAACAGGACAGCGAAAAACCGCGCGATTACGCGACCGCCAGCCAACCCCTGCTCAGCTATCGTCTACAGCAGCAAAGCAGCGAACGCTGGCTGGAGGTGCGAAATCAAGGCGCAGTGCATGCCCGTATATCGAAAGTGACGCTGCAAGGCCGCAGCCTGAATCCCGGCCTGATGGGATACGTGCTGCCCGGTTCACAGATGCGCTTCGCCTTGCCGCCCGCCGGCGGTTTCAGCAGCGGCAAGCTGATGGCCACGGTCAATGACAACAAACAGCCCGTAGCCATTCCGTCTTATTGAGGCCCAGGTGCAGCCGACAGGGAGGCTATCGACGCGGCGCTTCAGCCTTAAGCCGCTGGCGTGTGCCATGCTGAGCATGGCGGCCGGCGGCTGGCTGCCGTTTGCGCTCGGCGACGATCTGCCGCCGCCGCCCAGCGCCATCAGCATGCCGGACACCACGCTGTATCTGGAGCCGGTCGTCAACGGGCGCCAAACCGGCAACGTCGTGCCGGTCAACTACCGCGGCGGCCATTACTACATGACGCCCCAACAACTGCTCGACGCCGGGCTGCCGGTAGCGGATAAACAGGCGAAAGAAATCGCCGTCGATCGGCTGGAGAAGGTGGATGTCAGCTACAGCGGCGAGAGCCAGCAGTTGCTGATCAACGTGCCCAACGACTGGTTGCCGCAGCAAACCATCGGCGCCCGTTCACCGTTGCAGCGCTTGCCGGCGCAAAGCAGCCTCGGTTTGCTGTTCAACTACGACATCTACGCCAGCCAAAGCAACGGCAATGGCCGGCCGGGCTACCTGTCGGCGTGGAGCGAACAGCGGCTGTTCGACGGGTTCGGCGTCGTCGCCAACACCGGCATCTACCGCAGCGGGTTTAACGGCGGGCCAAACGACGATGGCGGCCGCTATATTCGGTATGACAGCTACTGGCGTTTCAACGATGACCAGCGGATGCTGAGTGTGATCGCCGGTGACCTAACCACCGGCTCGCTCCCCTGGAGCAGCGCCGTGCGCATCGGCGGCTTGCAATTGGCGCGCAATTTCGCGGTGCGCCCGGATCTTATCACCTACCCGCTGCCGCAGTTTTCCGGCCAGGCGGCATTGCCCAGCAGCGTCGATTTATACATCAACAGCTATAAAAACAGCACCACCAACATCAATCCCGGGCCGTTTACCCTCAACAGCGTGCCCTACATTAACGGCGCGGGTCAGGCCACCGTCGTCACCACCGACGCCCTCGGCCGCCAGGTCAGCACCACGGTACCGTTCTACGTGGCCAGCAACCTGCTGCAGACCGGCATGAGCGATTTCAGCATTTCCACCGGTTTGCTGCGGCGCAACTACGGGTTGAATTCTGCCGATTACGGGCAATGGATAGGCAGCGCCAGCTTACGTTACGGCGTCACTGACTGGTTAACCCTGGAAGGGCGCGCCGAAGGCGCAGCCGAGTTGGCGGTCGGCGGCGGCGGCGCCGACATTCGCATCGGACAATGGGGGGTTTTCAACGCGTCCTACAGCGTCAGCCAGGCCGGCGACGAAGCGTTTAACGGCGGCAGGCCGATACAATCCCCCACGTATTATGACCCGCTGACCGGCAGGCCGTTGCAACAGCCGGATCCCCAGCCCGTCTATCGCTACACCGGCAACCACGGCGATCAGAGCAGTTTTGGCTACACCTACAGCAACTCACGCTTCAGCCTCAACGCGCAACGCATCCTGCGCAGCGCCGATTTTGGCGACATTTCCGTGTATAAAAGCGACTACCGTCTGAGCCGCCGCACCGATCAGTTGACCGGCAGCGTCAGCCTGGGCCGGCTCGGCAGCCTCGGCGCCGGTTATTTTGACGTTCGCGACGCCATCGCTCAACGAACCCGCCTGGTGAACCTGTCCTACAGTGTGTCGCTTTGGCGCAACAGCAGCCTGTACGCCTCGCTGAACCGGGAAATCGGCAGCAGCGGTTACAGCGCCCAACTGCAGCTCTCGATTCCGTTCGACAGTTGGGGCACGGCCAGCTTCAGCGCCGCGCGCGACAACAACAACCGCTGGAGCGAACGCGTCAGCTACAGCCGCGCCGCACCGACCGATGGCGGTTTCGGTTGGAATCTGGCCTACGCCAATAACCCGAGCGGCGGCGATTACCGCCAGGCGGATCTGACCTGGCGAACCCGCAGGCTCGAAGCCCGCGCGGGCGTATACGGCACCCGCGATGAAACCAACCACTGGGGAGAAATCAGCGGTTCGCTGGTGGCGATGAACGGCGGCGTATACGCCACCAACACCATCAACGATGCCTTTGCGCTGGTGTCCACGCAAGGATACGCCGACATTCCGGTGAGCTATGAGAACCAGCCGATCGGCAAGACCGATGCCCAGGGCTATTTACTGGTGCCGACCGTCACCTCTTACTACCATGCGAAATTCCAGATTGATCCGCTCAGCCTGCCCGCCGACGTCGCGCTGCCGACGGTGGAAAAAACCGTCGCCATTCGCGATCACAGCGGTTTTCTGGTCGAGTTCCCCATCCAACCCATCTCCGCCGCCGACGTCGAACTGGTTGACGAGCAAGGCAAACCGCTGGCCAACGGCAGCCAGGTGGCGGTGGTTGGCGGCCGTCAGCAGAGCTATGTCGGTTGGGATGGCATGACCTATATCGACCCGGTGCAACAACACAATCGCCTGAGCGTGATCCCGGCCGACGGCGGCCCGCCATGCCAGGCGGAATTCAGTTTGGCGAAGCCTCAGGGCATCCAGCGCGTCGGCCCGGTTGTCTGCCGCTAATTCAACGACGGAGAGTCACTATGTTTCGGGGATTGAAAGCCTTATTGTTGACCCTTTCGCTGCTGCTCTGTCAGCGCGCATTCGCCGACTGCGCCACCACCAACGGCACCGTCACCTTACCGGGGAGCAGCTCTTTCGTGGTCTACAATGGGCAGATCAACGCCCAAGGCACCGCCGGCCTCAACTGCACCGGCCTCGGCCTCAATTTGCTCACGCAAAACACCGTCACGGTCAAGATCGCCTCCACCACCAACAATATGGCGGTTGCCAACACCGACGGCTCCGGCGATAAAATCGCTTACCTGATCTACCCCGACGCCAACTACCAATATCCATACAGCATCGGCCAAACCATCGACTACAGCTCGCTGAACCTGCTGTCGCTGATCCTGATTTCCTCCAACGTCAACTTTCCGCTGTATATCAAAACCACCGCCGGCGCCAACGTGCGCGCAGGAACCTATACCGACAGCATCAACCTGATCTGGAATTACCATATTTGCGGTCTGGGCGTGCTCGGCCTGTGCGTTTGGTGGGATGGCGTCGACAAACCCAGCACGGTCAGCGTCAGCGTCACCATCACCAAAGATTGCCTGATCGGCACCGCACCCAACGTCAACTTCGGCAGCATGGCGTTGGTCGGACAGTTCAATCCCGTCAATCAGAGCATTACCCTGACCTGCACCAAAACCGAGGGATACAACACCTATTTCACCAACGGCAATAACCCGGTCACCGGTTGGCGGCGCATGAAAAGCGGCACCAGCAATTTCATGCAGTATCAGATTTACTTGCCTAATACGACGACCGTTTGGGATAGCACCAACAAACAGAGCGGCGCCGGCACCGGCCTGGCGCAAAGCATCCCGTATAAGGCGGCGGTCAATGCGGCGCAGACGGAAGTGGCGGTCGGCAGCTATCAGGACAACCTCAGTTTTGTGGTGGAGTACTAGGCGTTGTGTTTTGCCGGCGTGGAAATTGTTTCCAAAATGTAATTTTTATGTGGCATTTTTTGCTCATTTGGCTATGCTCTTACCGATGACCATACTGGTCTAACCTCCTACCACACCATTGAGCAAGGAGTTCCCATGAGCAAAACCGTCGTAAAAATTGGCAGCTTCGAGGTCGATGACGCGCATCTTCACGCCGGCGCCGACCGCGCCGGCACCCTGAGCATTCCCTGCAAGTCCGATCCGGATCTGTGCATGCAGCTGGACGGCTGGGATGAACACACCAGCATCCCGGCGATCCTCGACGGCAAACAGTCGCTGCTGTACAAGCAACACTACGATCGGCAGGCGGACGCCTGGGTGATGCGGCTGGCATGAAAATGCCTCAGAACTGCTGACGACGCGCTGTTTTCATCGGAAACAGCGCGTTTTTTATGCGATGGCGATGCCGCGGCCGGCAAAGAAAGGGGCGAAGCGGTTGAGTGACAACTGTACGTGCTCACGCGTCGCCGGGCTGTCGCCCGAAGGATTATGGAAGGTCACGCTTTGCGCATCGGCGGCGGTGATCAGCACCAGATGCCCGCCCCTGTGCGGCGGTGCGCTCTCCGGCCGGCGAATGGCGGGATGCACCGAGGCGATAAAGTAACGGCATTCGCTAAGCAGCGCCGGCACGTCGGCAGCCGCCAGCCCCACCTTCACCTCCGCTTGCAGCGCGAACTGCTCGCGCACGTACTCGACGAACGGCGCGTAAATCAGGCCCTTGATCCGCTCACCCTCACGCACATAGGCGCCATAGGGCAGGCTGCGCCGCGCCAGCTCCAGCAGCGGCGGCGCTGCGCCGTCGCGATGGCCCAGCACCATTTTCAGGCAGGCCATGCCACACACGTGGTTGGCCCACTCGATGTACTCGGCCCGATCGCGGGCGCCGCTGCGCGCCCAATTTTCGTCTTGCGCCAGCGTCGCCCGGCCGGCTATCAGATCGGCGGCCAACGCCGGGCTCGCCCACTGGCACTCGTAGGGAACGGCGCGCATAAGATTAGAATTTGTCGACGACTTTGAAATTCATCAGCACCAGCGTCATGTCCGGCGAGAACAGATCGTACTCTTCGAAGAAGCGCTGCAGCTCTTTGCGCCAATGCGCCAGCGAGCGATCGCCCTCGCCTTCGGCAAAGGCGTGCGCTTCATCGACCTGATCGTAAGTTTTCATTTCCACCGCGGTCAGCTCGACCGCGCAGACCGGCTCCCCCTTGCCATCCACCACCAGGAACAGATCGCCGGCCTGCGGGATCCCTTCGCCGTCCAGGTTGGAACAGGTGGCCGTTTTGGTGCCATTGAGGATCAATTGCACCACTTCATCGGCCTGCTGCTCGGTATCGCCGAATGCCCAACGCTCAAGGTGTTCGTATTTCTGTGGAATTGCCGTCGCCATGATTATACCTTTTGGAAAAATGCCTCAATGCAGACAGGATAGTACAACGTATTGCCGGCCGTCTGCACCCGTCGCAGGCGCGACTGCGCATTCCGCCACCGCCGTCTTTACGCGTTTTTACCGTTCTTCGCTGTGCCTGTCGCGCTGCGGGGCGCATACTGTGAACATTATTCACCCAATGGCGTCCGCCAGGCGGTAACATGCGGCAAAATGACATCGATGCTGACGATACGTTCAGCGACTTACTCAACGGCGTCGCGTTAGTGACGCTTTTCCTCATCCTCCTCGCCGGCGGGTGGTATTTCAGCTAAAAAGGAAGGCGACGTGGCGACAAAACGCATGGGCAACAAGCTCAGTAAAATGGTCGTGGTGCTGCTGCTGATCTGCCTGGCGCTGCTGCTGTTGCGTTGGGCGGCGATCGCCTTCGGTTAATCCCGCGAAACGACGCCGGCAACGCCGGCGCCCTGTTCACCGCCGCCGTGGCGCAGTCGGCTCCAGCAACTCCCGCAAATAGGCCAAACGCGCCTCCTCCTGAAGCAACCAGCGGCGACACAGCCAATGCTGCGTTTCACCCGTGCGGCTCAGGCGGTAGTACTCCGCCAAGGTTTCGACCCAGTTCATGATGTTTTCTCCTGCTTTTCGACAACGCAAGTATTGAGCGTAAAAACCAGAAGAAATACTGATGGCTTGTTTTTTATGCTTCCTGTTTTAGGCGGCGGGTAGCGAAGTCGCAGCTCAGCTGCTACATTGGGCAAAAATCAACCCACCGAGGTGTAGGCCATGACGTTCTCGGAACAGGAGATTAAACCCGTATGGGATGAGGTCGCACGCCTGATCGGCGATGGCGTGATGCAACTGCGTCATCGCGGCGAAGCGCTGTCGGTGGAAACGCTGGAAAAACATCTGACGCGGCAGTTGGCCGAGAGCAACGACATCGAACGGCGTATCCTGCTCGGCGCCGCCATCAACATGCTGAAAGGCGGAAAATGAATCGCCAACCGAAGAAGGTTGGCGATCCGACAGAAGCCCGAGGTATGCAAGCCCGGCCTTCTGCGCGCTACTATGTCACGCTAATATGACGTAATTAATAGGAATTGTCGGGTTTTTGCCCAAAATGCCCTATTTTTGTTGCCTGCATCAGGCCAGCACGAAATCCCCCGCATCCAGCGGCTGTCCCACCACTTTCACCAGGAAATCACTGCCGTCAAAGCCGCCGCCCAGGTTGATCGCCACGTCACTGACGTGATTTTGCGCATCGTAGCTCAGCGTCGCCTCGCCCGCCTTGCCGCTGAACTGATCGACGAAGCGGATGCCGTCGGCGCTGCCGGTGTTGAACAGCGTCAGATCGATCTTGTCCTCGCCGCGCACGAAGTCGCGGATCCAATCCGGCGCCGCCGCCGTCGACTCATCCGCCGCAAAGTAGACGAAGGTGTCCTTGCCGGCGCCGCCCCACAGCTGATCCGCCCCTTTGCCGCCGTACAGCACGTCATCGCCCGCGCCGCCCTTGAGCACGTTATCGGCGGCGTTCCCTACCAGCACATCGTTACCCGACCCGCCGATGGCGTTTTCAATCGTTACGCCTGCGGCGATAGACACGTTGCCTTTCAGGCCGCCGACGTCCGAGAACGCCTTTTCATTCAGATTGATGCGCTGATTCTGGCCGAAGCCGGAGAAGTCGAAGGTGTCGTTGCCGCCGGCGTCCCAGGCGGTGAAGATTATCTTGTCCTGCGCGCCGGTGGCGGTGAGGAAGTCGCGATCGGTGTTGGAATTGAAACCGTAAACCGTGTCGCCGGTACGGGTGTTCATGTTGGCGCCGTAGAAATGCTGGATCGCCGTGATGTCGTTGAGCAACGGCCCGGAAGAGTACGCGCCTTTAAAGTCCTGCCCGGTGTTGCTTTCGCTGAAATAGCTCATCAGGCTGTGCGCGCGGCTGTCCTCAAAGTAGGTCGCGTCTTTAGCGTAGGTGATGCTGACGCCCGGCGCGGCGTTATAGTCGCCCGGATGCTGCAACCCCAACGCATGGCCGATTTCATGGGTGAAGGTCTGGCGACCGTACTCGTTCTCATGGATCTGGTTGTTGACGAAGGTAGGGTTCTTGGCGTTATACCAGGTTTGCCCGGCGACCGAAGGCGAGGAGTCCGGGTTATACGCGAAGGCATAAGAGCCGCGCGAGCTGTAGTCGAACAGGCCGAATTTGATGTTGGCGGCGGCGGTGTTGCTGGTTTCGGTGAAGGTGATGTTAGCCACGTCTGACCATGACTGCAGCGACAGTTTAGCCTGCTCGCGCTGTTCGGCGTTAAAGCTGCTGAAGCCGCTGATGCTCATGCTCGACATGTTGCCCGGCGCCTTTTCCCAGAAGCTGTAGGTCAGGGAGACCGGCGTGTCGGTCACGCCCTTGTCGTGCCAACTGCGATCGCCGCGCACCAGCTCCAGGCCGGCGTTTTCGAACGTTTTCGACAGATGAAGCACGGTAATGGTGTCGTCTTCATCGGGTTTATAAGCGCCCAGCAGGGCTAATACGCCTTCGGCCTTAACGGAAGCATTGCTTGATGACATAACCTTATCTCCATATTCGTCAATTCAATCGGGGGGATGCCCCAACTGGCGGATTGCCTGAACGGCAGCGGCCCGGTGTTGAATCAATACGGGGATATCGGTAATGCGCTGGCGCCTTCCCTCGGCACTCTGAATGAGAACGATAATCCCTTAAGAGAAAAGAATAGTCACATTTTCACCGATTACAGAATTTTCTTAGATAAAGTACGGCTATGCATTTGCGCCACACGAATGATTTTCAAGGCAATAATCAGCACTATCACGATAAGCGAATAAAAACGCATAAAAAAACCGGGGCAATCCAACCCCGGTTATCCATAAGATACTCTGGACTCAGACTAACCAACCAAGCAGCAGCGTCGCGCCGATGACCGTGGAAGCGCCGCCGATGCGCGTGGCGATTTGGGCGAACGGCATCAGCCCCATGCGGTTCGACGCCGACAGGATCGCCACGTCACCGGTGCCGCCCAGGCCACTGTGACAACAGGTGACAATCGCCGCCTCCACCGGAAACATCTTCAGGTAAGGCGCAATCAAGAAACTGACCAGTCCCATCGACAGCACCACCGAGCCACAGACCACCACATAACCGACCGAGAACACCGCCACCACGCTTTCCAGCGGCACGTACAGCATGCCCAGACCGATCATCAGCGGCCACACCAGCGCGGTGGAGACGAACTTGTAGAAACTGTGCGCGCCGGTCTCCATCGAAGCCGGGATCACCCGGCAGTACTTGCACAACACCGCGAACAGGATCATCAGCACCGGCCCGGGAATATGCACGATGTGTTCGAACAGGCCGCCGACGATAAAGAAGGCGCAGATCACCAGCAGCCCGCCGCCCATCAGTTGGAAATCGACGTTGCCGTCTTGCTCCTTGATGGCGAACATCGCGTTCTCCTGCGCCGAACGGATCAGCATGCCGTCGCCGCTCAGCGCCTTGCGCTGCATGCCGATGCGCGCCAGCACCCCGGCGGTCACGATGGCGAAGATGTTACCCAGCACCGCCGCCGGCGCCAGCTGCGCGACATAGACATCCGGCGTCGAGCCCAGGATCGCCGAATAGGCCAGCGACAGCGGTAAAATCCCCTCGCCGATGCCGCCGCCGATGATCGGCACGATGATGAAGAAGAAGGTGTGATAGAAGGTAAAGCCGAACAGCTTACCCACCAGCAGCCCGGTGATCACCGCCGTGATCGTGCCCACCACCAGCGGCACGAACATGCGAATCATCCCCTGGATCAGAATCACCCGGTTCATGCCGAGAATGCTGCCGACCACCAGACTGGCGATGACGAAATAGAGCAGGTTGGCGTCTTTCATCAGCAAATGGACGGTGCCCATGACGTTAGGCTGGAAGACATTGAAATAGACCAGCACCGACGGCACCATCAAACACAGAATGGCCGGCCCGCCGATATCGCGCAGCACGGGAATGCTTTTTCCCAACTGCGCCAGCGCAAAGCCCAGCGTCATTATCACCGCCAGGCCGCCGATCATATTCTTCGGCAGGAAGTTGGCGTAGGCGGAAATCGCTACGATCGCGCAAATCGTGATAAACAAGGCGATCGGTACCGCGCCGATATCCATTTGACGAAGTTGATTAATTAACCCTGAGGATTCGGACGATGCCGTATTTTTATCACAGGCCAGTTCTGCATTTATCTGTTTCATTATTCACCCTGCTGACAAGCGTACAGTACGGTTAGATTCACCTGGCGCAAAAACTCTGCCATAGCCAAGCAAAAACAAATGATTACGAAAAATCCTATTGTGGATTTCGCTTTTTCTAATAAGAAATAAAACAGTAGACAGCCCTGACAATATGATAAAAAATAAAAATGCAAAACTAAATTACGCCGGCGAAATTCAATATTGTGACCCTCCGCCAAGGTTGGTTTTAATTAATTATCGTCAGCATTTTGTAATTAAAGTAAGCAGGCTTAAATTCGCTGCTATGCTATAGGAGGGCGAAAAAGCCCCCTGTTTTATTAATAAAGAACCGGAAACGCATTAGCTGAATCCGGTCAGCTTGATCCGAATCTCAATCCTGCGCGCGGCACCGCACGGGAAAGAGGCATAATATGACTCATAAGGAAGTAGAATATGTCTTCACGCGCTGTTACCCCACAAACCCTCGCTCGCTACGGCATCCATCAGGCCGCCGACATCGTCTATAACCCCAGCTATGAATTGCTGTTCGCCGAAGAGACCCGCGCCGACCTGCCGCCGCTGGAGCGCGGCACGCTCACCCAACTGGGCGCGGTCAACGTCGCGACCGGTGAATTTACCGGCCGTTCGCCGAAGGACAAATACATCGTGCGCGACGACACCACGCGCGATACCGTCTGGTGGTCGGACAACGGCACCGGCAAGAACGACAACCAGCCGCTCTCGCCGGAAGTCTGGCAGCATCTAAAGACGCTGGTGGGCAATCAGCTCTCCGGCAAGCGTCTGTTCGTGGTGGACGCGTTCTGCGGCGCCAACGCCGACACGCGTCTGAAAGTGCGCTTCATCACCGAGGTGGCCTGGCAGGCGCACTTCGTGAAAAACATGTTTATCCGCCCGAGCGACGAAGAGCTGGCTGACTTCGAGCCGGACTTCGTGGTGATGAACGGCGCCAAATGCACCAATCCGGACTGGCAGCAGCAAGGGCTGCACTCGGAGAACTTCGTCGCTTTCAACCTGACCGAGCGCATGCAGCTGATCGGCGGCACCTGGTATGGCGGCGAAATGAAGAAAGGCCTGTTCTCGATCATGAACTATCTGCTGCCGCTGCAGGGCATCGCGTCGATGCACTGCTCGGCCAACGTCGGCGAGCAAGGTGACGTGGCGGTATTCTTCGGCCTGTCCGGCACCGGCAAAACCACCCTCTCCACCGATCCTAAGCGTCAGCTGATCGGCGATGACGAGCACGGCTGGGATGACGACGGCGTGTTCAACTTCGAAGGCGGCTGCTACGCCAAAACCATCAAGCTGTCGCCGCAGGCGGAGCCGGAAATCTATCAGGCGATCCGTCGCGATGCGCTGCTGGAAAACGTCACCGTGCTGGCCGACGGCAGCATCGACTTCGACGACGCAAGCAAAACCGAGAACACCCGCGTCTCTTACCCGATTTATCACATCGAGAACATCGTCAAGCCGGTGTCCAAAGCCGGCCACGCGCGCAAGATCATCTTCCTGACCGCCGACGCCTTCGGCGTGCTGCCGCCGGTGTCGCGCCTGACGCCGGAGCAGACCCAATACCACTTCCTGTCCGGCTTCACCGCCAAGCTGGCCGGCACCGAGCGCGGCATCACCGCGCCGACGCCGACCTTCTCCGCCTGCTTCGGCGCCGCGTTCCTGACGCTGCACCCGACGCAGTACGCCGAAGTGCTGGTGAAACGCATGGAGGCCGCCGGCGCCCAGGCTTACCTGGTCAACACCGGCTGGAACGGCAGCGGCAAGCGTATCTCGATCAAAGATACGCGCGGCATCATCGACGCCATTCTGAATGGCGACATTGAGCAGGCCGAGACCTTCACGCTGCCGATCTTCGGGCTGGCAGTGCCGACCGCGCTGCCGGGCGTCGATCCGTCTATCCTCGATCCGCGCAAAACCTATGCCGACGAATCGCTGTGGCAGGAGAAAGCGCAGGATCTGGCGCAGCGCTTTATCGATAACTTCGCCAAATATACCGTCACTCCGGCGGGCGAAAAACTGGTGAACGCCGGGCCGAAGCTGTAACGCAGACGTTTTGCATTCTGCTGTTTAAGGGCCGAACTCTCGGCCCTTTCTTGTTTTCATCCTTCCGCCAGCAAACCCGGCATCACCAGCGCCACCGCCGCCGCGATGCGCTCGTCGATCGCGCTGCCCGGCGGCAACAGTCCCAACGTCATCTGCCGTAGCGGTTCGGCGATGGCCATCGCTAACATCAGGTCGCTGGTTTGCGCCCAGTCGCGCTCACGCAGCCACCCGCACTGCTGCTGGCGCTGCAGCCAGTCCGCCACCGTCGTCCGGCCGCGCTGAATGCCGTTGCGCTGATAGCTGTCCAGCAGCGCCTCGCGCCCCGGAAACTCGCTTTGCAACAGCCGAAACATCCCCACCGCCTCGGCGCTCAATACCTGCTGCGCGATGGCCTGCAGCCCTTTTTCCAACAGCGGCGCCACCGCCGCCCGTTGCCCGGCATCCTGGGCGAAGGCCGACTGAAACGCCTCGGTCCAGCCGCTCACCGCCTGCGCGACCAGTTCGTCGCGATTAGCGGCAAAACGATACAGGGTTTTTTTCGCCACCCCGGCGCGTTTCGCTACCGCGTCCACCGTTGCTGCGGCATAGCCGCCGTCGAGCAGCAACGCCAGCGTCGCCTGCGCCAGCGCGGCGCGCAGCGCCGTTTCCGGCGTGGCCGGCCGACCGCGAGCGCGCGGCGGTTCTTCATTCGGGGTCGCCATCTTTATTCCTCATAAGCATTGACAGACTCAGCATAGCAGCATAGCTTTATTTTGGAAACGACATTAGTTTCCAAAATAAAACAGGAACCCATTATGACACACCCTTCCCTGCTGGCGCCGTGGGGCGTCAACGATATCAACGAGTTGCTCAGGCCCGAACCGCTGCGGCTGGAGATGGGGCTGAGTCGCAGCGCCGACGGCCTGCTCACCGTCACGATTCGTACCGATCTGCACGGCTGCAAAGGGCGCATGCTGGACTGGTGGTTCACCTTCTTCGAGAACACGCAGCACATCAACTGGTGGCACCCTCACGATCACGTCGAACATCGCGGCTGGGATCGCCACTGGAAAAAAGGGGAAAGCTACATCGGCGCCAGCATCGAAGCGGTCGAATGGCTGGCGGAGCTGCCGCCGGTCGCGGCGCGCCTCAAGTTCCACGCCGCCGATGACTTCTTCGCGCCGCAGCCGCTACGCCAGGCGCGTGATGCGCAGGCGCTCTCCGCCGCGGTTTGCGCGCGTATCGGCTTCGGCGATCAGGTGGCGTTGGATGACAACGGCGATCCCTGCGACGGCGAGATACTGCATTTGGTGCGCGATACGCCTTACGGGTGCGTGCTGCGCAGCCGCTTCCTGCTGGGTAAAGCCTGCGCCAACGCCCACGACGAACTGTCGGATGACATCGGGTTTAACCTGATGCGCCACTGCTACAACGAGTTCAGCTATCTGGCGCAGTTCCTGCCGTCGCTGTACTACGCCGAAAACGGCCGCGAGCCGGCGCCGTTGCTCTGGTAAGCCGCCGGCGGGGCCTGTTATTTTCTCACGATGCCGCTATAGTGATTTTCATCGCCATTCCCGCGTTTCTGACGGAGAACTCATGGAAAATCCAGGCTATAGCGGCGGCTGCCTGTGCGGGCATATTCGCTTTCAGGCGCACGGCCTACCCGGTAACCCACACAGCTGTTCCTGCGAATTTTGCCGGCGTCACTCGGGCGCGCCGACGCTCTGCTGGGTCGAATTTCCGCGTCAGGCCGTCAAGTGGAATGGTCCGGGCGGCCTGCCGGCCTTGTACCGCTCCTCGCCTTATTCCAGCCGCGCCTTTTGTCCGCGCTGCGGCAGCACGCTGGGGGCGCTCGACGACGAGCCGACGGTGGCGCTGGTCACCGGCAGCTTCGATCGCGCCGATCTGCTGGAGCTCCGCCCGACCTCGCACGCTTTCGCCGATGTATGCCCCTCATGGTGGCGCATCGACGGCATGCGCTGAGCGCTTCACAGTTCCCGCTGAAATCAATTGATTGTTTTGTCGTATAAATTTAGAACTGACGAACAATAATTCAAAATATGGGAACGGGGATGAATCAACAGACTCTCGACGCGCGCCGCTCGCGTCAGGCGTTGCTGGCCGGCTCGGTCGGCAACTTTATCGAATGGTATGAGTTCGGCGTATACGGGTTCCTGGCCACCGTTATCGCCGCCAATTTTTTCACGCTGCAGGGTGAAAATGAAATCACCAGCCTGATCCTCACCTACGCCGCCTTTGCGCTGGCGTTTTTCTGCCGACCGATCGGCGCGGTGATCTTCGGCCGCATCGGCGATCGCATCGGCCGCCGGCCGACGCTGATTGCGGTGCTGCTGCTGATGACGCTGGCCACCGCGCTGATCGGCGTCATGCCGACCTACGCTTCGATCGGCGTCGCCGCCCCGCTGCTGCTGACGCTGCTGCGCATGTTTCAGGGGTTGTTCGCCGGCGGCGAATTCGGCGGCGCGGTATCGCTGATGACCGAGTTTGCTCCCAAGGGCAAGCGCGGGCTGTTCGGCGCCTGGCAATCGCTGACCGTCGCGCTCGGCCTGCTGGCCGGCGCCGGACTGGTGGCGCTGCTGGCCGCGCTGCTCAGCGCTCAGCAGTTGCATGACTGGGGCTGGCGTATTCCCTTCCTGCTGGCGCTGCCGATGGGCGCCGTGGCGCTGTGGCTGCGGCTCAAGCTCGAGGAAACGCCCACGTTCACCCAGGCGCAGCAACGTGCGGAACACGCCGCCCCACCGCCGGAAGCGAAGCTGGGGAGCGTGGTGAAAACCATTCTGATCGGCATCGGCCGCATGATGGGTTGGTCGGCCGCCGGTTATACCTTCCTGGTGGTGATGCCTTCCTATTTGCAAACCTCGCTGCACGCCACCTTCCAACAGGCGCTGGTGGCGACGGTGCTGGCCAACGTCGGTTTCGCCCTGACCATTCTGCCGGCGGGCAACATCAGCGACAAACTGGGACGTAAAACGGTGATGCTGACGGCGGTGGCGGCGGTGATCCTGTTCACCTTTCCCTTACTGCACCTGCTGCAGGATGCGCAGAGTTCACGGTGGGCCAAAGGGCTGGCGGTGATGGTCGCCGGCGCCGTGGTCGGCCTGCTGGCCGGTCCCGGCCCGGCGATGCTGGCTGAGATGTTCCCGACCCGGGTGCGCTATACCGGTTTGGGGCTGGCTTACTCGCTATCCAATGCGGTGTTTTCCGGCTCGGCCGGGCTGATTATCACCGGCCTCATCAAACAGACCGGCAATATCGACATTCCCGCCTACTACGTGGTCGCCACCTCGGTGGTGAGCCTGTTTGCGCTGATGACGCTGCGCCGCGACGATCATCTGCGCTCGCTGAACGAACGTTAATCCTGCGGGGGCGCATCGCCCCCTTGCCAACTCGTGACCTCGATCACAAGGCAAAAATGTTAACGTTAACTTTTGTGATTAACATCTCATGCGTGATATCTGGCCGCTTCATCCCTTCGCGAGTTAACGTTAACAATAGAGCTAACTTCACTCACCGGGGCCCTACCCATGAACCGCGAAACGAAAAAATATTACGTGCTGCTCAGCGGCCTGCTGTTCTTCTTTTTCTTCACCTGGTCTTCCAGCTTTTCGTTGATCTCGCTGTGGCTGAATCAAAAGATCGGCCTGAAAGGCGCCGAGACCGGCCTGATCTTCTCCGCTATCTCGCTGGTGGCGCTGTGCGCACAGCCGCTGTACGGGTTTATTCAGGATAAACTTGGGCTGCGCAAACACCTGCTGCAGTTTCTCGGCGTGATGCTGCTGCTGACCGGCCCGTTCTTTATCTACGTTTACGCCCCGCTGCTGGCGAGCAGCCTGCCGCTCGGCGCTTTGGTCGGCGGGGTGTTCATCGGCGCGACCTTCTTCGCCGGTATCGGCGCGTTGGAATCTTATACCGAGCGAGTCAGCCGCATCAGCGGTTTCGAATTCGGCCGCGCCCGCATGTGGGGCTCGCTTGGCTGGGCCAGCGCCACCTTTGTGGCCGGTTTTATCTTCAATATCAATCCGAACATCAATTTCTGGCTGGCCTCCGCCGCCGCCGTGGTGTTCCTGGTGCTGCTTAGCCAGGTACGCGAGCTGAAGCCGAATGCCATGGCCGGCCTGGCGTTCGGCAAACCGGAAAACCTGCGGCTGCAGGACGCGCTGGCGCTGCTGCGCATGCCCGGCTTCTGGGCGCTGGTGGTGTTTGTGCTGGGGATCAGCGTATACAACGTTTTCGATCAGCAATTTTCGGTCTACTTCGCTTCACAGTTCGCTTCTCGCGCACAGGGCAACGAGATGTACGGTTTTCTCAACTCGCTGCAGGTCTTCCTCGAGGCAGGCGGCATGTTCCTGGCCCCGCTACTGGTGAACCGCATCGGCGCCAAACAGGGGCTGTTGCTAGCCGGTGGCGTAATGGCGCTGCGCATGTTCGGCTCCGGCTTGGTCAGCGGCGCCTTGATGATCTCCGCCATGAAACTGCTGCACGCCGTAGAGTTGCCAATCCTGCTGATCGCTATTTTCAAATACATCGCGAGCCGCTTTGACAGCCGACTCTCCTCCACGCTGTACCTGGTAGGTTTCCAGTTCATCACCCAGGTGATGGCCAGCTTCCTGTCACCGCTGGCGGGCTACGGTTATGACCGCATCGGCTTTGCCGACACCTATCTGCTGATGGGCTGCGCGGTCGCCGCCACCACGCTTGTCTCCTGTTTCCTGCTGCGCGGCGAACGCTCCGCCACGGCAACGCCCTTTCCATCCGCCATTAAATCAAGTGAGTCTGTCCAATGAATACTGCCTTAGCTCAAGCCGACCATGCGGTCGAAGCCCTGCGCGCAGAACGCCGAGACGATTATTATCCGCAGTTCCATCTCGCGCCGCCCGCCGGCTGGATCAACGATCCCAACGGCCTGATCTGTATTGACGGCGTCTATCATGCCTTCTTCCAGCATCACCCCTATAGCGAGCACTGGGGCCCCATGCACTGGGGGCACGCGACCAGCCGCGACCTGATACGCTGGCAGCATCAGCCCATCGCCCTGGCGCCCGATGCGCCCTATGACCAAGACGGTTGCTTTTCCGGCTGCGCCGTGGATGACAACGGCGTGCTGACGCTGATTTACACCGGCCACGTGTGGCTGGGCGAACCCGGTGACGACAGTCAGGTGCGGGAAGTGCAATGTCTGGCCACCAGCGAAGACGGCATACGCTTCGTCAAGCACGGGCCGGTGCTGGCCCCGCCGGACGGCATTCAGCATTTTCGCGATCCGAAAGTCTGGCGCGAGAACGGCGAATGGTGGCTGGTGGTCGGCGCCAAAGAAAACGGCCTGGGCCAGGTGCGCCTGTACCGTTCTGCCGACCTGCGCGCCTGGCGCTTCGATCGGGTGCTGGCCGGCGCGCAAACGGCGCATCAAGGGTATATGTGGGAATGCCCGGATTTCTTCCCGCTGGGGGAACAACACCTGCTGCTGTTCTCGCCGCAAGGACTTGCGGCGCAGGGCTACCGCTACCGCAATCGCTTCCAGAGCGGCTATCTGCTTGGCCACTGGCGGCCTGATAGCGACTTTACGGTGACCCAGCCTTTCTGTGAGCTGGATGCCGGCCACGATTTCTATGCGCCGCAGACCTTCACCGCCGCCGACGGCCGTCGGCTGCTGTTTGCCTGGATGGATATGTGGGAATCACCGATGCCCAGCAAAGCGCACCGCTGGGCCGGCGCCCTCACCCTGCCGCGCGAGCTGACGCTGGCCGCCGACGGCAGCGTCCGCATGAACCCGGCGCGTGAACTGGCGGCGCTGCGTCGAGAGTCACACACGTTGTCGGCGCAGACGCTGACCAATCAGCAACTGCCGCTGGCGAACGATATGCAGGAGCTCATCCTGACGTTGAGACCGACCGACAGCGACGCCGAGCGTTACGGGCTGGCCATTGGGAGTGCGGCGCGGCTGTACGTCGACAATCAGTCACACCGACTGGTGCTGGAGCGTTTTAATGAACATCCGGCGCTGTGCGCCTGCCGCAGTGTGCCGCTGCCGGAAGGTGACACCGTGTCGCTGCGGATCTTTATTGACCGCTCCTCGCTGGAAATCTTCGTTAATCAGGGAGAGGCCTGCCTGACCAGCCGCTTCTATCCGACGGCGGGCGATCGCCGTCTCAGCCTGTTCGCCGAAGGCGGCCGGGCGCAGTTCGAGTCAATCGAGGGATGGCAGTTGGCGAGCATCTGGGGGTAATGGGAATGAGCACCGGGCGCGCAGCGACGCACCCGGTGCGGTTACAGCGAACCACGCGCCAACAGCGGGCAAGGCACTTTCACCGTATCACGCTGTTCCCGCTGCTCGATCACATGCAGCGCCGCAAGGCGACCCAGCGCATAGTGCGGCAATTGCACCGTCGTCAACGCCGGCAGGAACAGCTCGCCGATGCCAACCATGTTGTCGTAGCCCAGCACCGCCACCTGTTGCGGTATCCGCCATCCTTGCGCCAGCAATACCTGATACACCAGAAACGCTATCCGATCGTTCCCGCATACCACGACATCGCAATCGCGCCGGCCGGCAGAGAAATGCCGCGCCAGCACCGCGACGCAGTCGCGATAGCCTTGATCGCCGCCGCTCAGATCGAGATGATACTGCCGCAGTTGTTCAACATCGCGCCCCGCTTCGCGCCAGGCGCGCTCCAGACCGCGACGGCGCAGCCCCGCCGCCAGCGTATCCGCCGGTAAATGTATGCACAGCGGCGAACGATAGCCTTTGGCGATCAGCGTGCGCGTGGCGTCATACTGCCCTTGCTCATCATCAGGAATGTAGCTGGCGATCGCGTGCGCCGGGCTGACGCAGTTGGCCAGCACCAGCCTTTTGTCCAACAGTTTGGCCGGCACATCCACCTGACGCAGCCCCATGGTGGTGAAGATCACGCCGTCCGGTCGATGCGCCAACAGCAGATCGACGGTCTGTTCAGCGTTGTCGTCGGCAAACAGGTTGACGACGAAGCTGTTCCAGCCGCGCTCACGCGCGGTTTTTTCAATCGACAGGATCATGTCCACCGAGAACGGCGTCGTGGCGGTGTCCAGCGCCAGCACGCCGAGCGTCTGTACGCGATTTCCGTCACCGCGAATACGCCGCGCTGACAGATCCGGCACATAGTCCAACTGGTCGATCGCCTGTTTGACGCGGTGATAGGTTTCTGGCCGCAGCTTGCCGGGTTCATTGATGGCGCGGGACACCGTCATCAACGAGACTCCGGCAAGTTTTGCGACGTCTTTCAGCGAAGCCATGCGCCCTTCTTTATGATTAATGGGGAAAAGTGAATAATCCCATAACCGGGCGCAGGACTCTACTCTGCGTTAGCAGGCTGTGATGTTCGCCCACAGGATCGCGCCGTCGGCCGTCAGCGGCGTCACTTCGCCACCCGCCGCCGTCCACCAGACACCCTCGCGCGCCCGCAGTTCGCCGCCCTCCGGCAGCGACCAAACGCCGCCCAGCACATACAGCACGCCCGCCCGGTTGGGTGACAGGATGACGGGCACCGTACTGCGCCGCACCTCGGCCGCCTGCCGGCCGCGGCGTGTCATGATGTTGAAATCCTGACTGGCGCCGCCCAGCAGCGTCGCTTCCAGCGCCACGTCGCCGGAAAACGCGAACGGCTCCCCGACGCGCGCCAACTGATGGTCGATATGCCCGGCGCTGAACAGCCGCACGCCGTCGCCTTCCAGCAGGGTGATCGAACGATCGATGCCCGCAAAGGCGGAAAACGGCCCGTCCTGCGCGATGGTGGCGATGCTGGCGCGCCAGTCAAAATCCTGCGCGCCCGGCGGCCAGCTGACGATTTCACGGGTTTCCCCACCACCGTTGCGCCACGGGCTGACCGGCAGCGCGGCGAAGTTAAAACGGTTCAGGCTCATTACGCCTCCTGCTGAAAGGTTTTCAGCACCTGCAGGAACTCGGCGCTGCTCTGCTGCTGCAGCGCGTGCCGCCCCTGCTCGATCACCTGCCGGCCGCCGACGAACACGTCGCGAATTTGCTCCTTGCCGCCGGCGAACAGCCAGCGATTGAGGATCGAGGCGTCCGGCGCCGCCGCCAGATACGGATCGTCGCCGTCCAGTACCAGCCAGTCGGCGCGATAGCCGCTCTGCAGCCGACCGATCGGCGCGCCGCACGCCTGCGCGCCGCCCTGCAGCGCCTGCAGGTACAGCACATCGCCTACCGCCGACTGTTCCGGTGTCGTTAGGCGATTGCGACGCTGATCGCGCAGCCGCTGGCCGTATTCAAACCAGCGCAGCTCTTCCACCACGTTGAGCGAAACGTGGCTGTCGGAACCGATGCCCCAGCGCCCCTGCTGCTGCAGGTAAGCGTCGCCGGGGAAAATGCCGTCGCCGAGGTTGGCTTCGGTGGTCAGACACAGGCCGGCCACCGCGCGGCTGCGCGCCAGCGCTTCCAGCTCGTCGCGATCCAGATGGGTGGCGTGCACCAGGCACCAGCGCTGATCCACCGGCAGATGGTCATACAGCCAGGCCACCGGGCGCTGCCCGCTCCACGCCAGACAGTCGTTCACCTCTTTTTGCTGCTCGGCGATATGAATATGCACCGGCAAGGTGCGATCCGACGCGGCCAAAATCTGCTGCATCTGCCCCAGCTCCACCGCACGCAGTGAGTGGAAACACAGCCCCTGATTCTGCAACGGGCGATCCGCCAGCTGACGGGCAATCACCTGCTGCTGATGCAGATAGCTTTCGGTGTCCTGGATAAACCGTTTCTGCCCCGGCTGGGCCGGCTGGGCGCCGAAACCGGCGTAGCTGTAAAGCACCGGCAGCATCGTCATGCCGATGCCGGCCTGATGTGCGGCCTCGCTGAGGCGGCCAGTCATCTCACCGCGATCGGCGTAAGGCTTGCCGTCGGCGTCGTGATGCAGGTAGTGGAATTCGGCCACCTGGGTGTATCCGCCCTTGAGCATTTCGATATACAGTTGACGGGCGACCACCTCCACCTGCTCCGGCGTCAGACGCTGCACCAGGCGGTACATCAGATCGCGCCAGGTCCAGAAGCTGTCCTGCGGGTTGCCCGCCACTTCCGCCAGCCCGGCCATCGCGCGCTGGAAAGCGTGGGAGTGCAGGTTCGGCATGCCCGGCACCGCATCGCCGTGCAGCCGAATGCAGCCTTGCGGCTCAGCGTTGGCGGTAACTTGAGTCAGATAACCTTGCGCATCGACGTCCAGCCGGACGTTATGCGCCCAGCCCTCTGGGAGCAAAGCGCGTGGGGCAAAATAAGCAGGCATGGCAGTATTCCACGGTTAATGTAACGGCGAATAAGGCGCGGCGGTGGCGCGTCTTAAGGAATTTTTGGCGGTCGCCGGCAAGTTTCTGGCGCGACGGCCACTAGTTGTATATACATATACATACGCCGACATCAACAGTAAACTGGTGTTATTATTTTTTTATTTGACGAGGTTAACGTCGTGGCTGAACAACAGACCGTGTTACAACTGGCGGCTGCAATGAGCGATGCCCCCGCCCCGATCTACCAACGGGTCAAACAGGCGATCGTGAATCAAATCCGTGCGGGGCATTGGCAACCGCACCAGCGCGTGCCCTCCGAAAGTGAACTGGTGGCGGAACTGGGCGTCAGCCGCATGACCATCAACCGCGCGCTGCGCGAGCTGACCAGCGAAGGTTTTTTGATTCGCATGCAGGGCGTCGGCACCTTCGTCGCCGAAGCCAAGGCGCATACCGCACTGCTGGAAGTGCACAACATCGCCGATGAGATCGCCGCGCGAGGTCATCACCACAGCAGTAAAATCCTCGAGCTGAAGGCCCGCCCGGCCAGCGAGGAAGAAGCGACGGCGCTGGGCATTCAGCCCGGCCAACGGCTGTTCTACTCCCAGATCGTGCATTACGAAAACGACGTGCCGGTGCAGGTGGAAGACCGCTGCGTCAACCCACTGGTGGCGCCGGATTACCTGAAGCAGGATTTCGACCGCGTCACGCCCTATACCTATCTGACGCAGGCCGCGCCGCTGACCGCCGGCGAACACATCGTCGAAGCGGTGATCCCCACCCGGCGCGAGCGCGAGCTGCTGCAGCTGGAGGACCACGAACCCGGCCTGCTGATCCATCGCCGCACCTGGTCCGGCAAAACCGTGGTCACCTCGGCCCGGCTGCTGTATCCCGGCAGCCGTTATCAACTGTTCGGCCGCTTCACCAGCGAAGTCTGATCCCCGGCGGGCGCCCCTGCGCCCGCATCTCCGCGGTCGATCACATCCTGATAACAAAATCTCTCCCGCCTCTTGTGACATCCCGGTGAATGCGTTAGGTTGTTTTTAATTGTATATACAACCATGTGGGAGCTGCGGCTCCGGCGGAGGAAAGCAATGACGTCTGAGATTCACTGTGACAGCCTGTGGCACGGCGCCGATATCGTCACCATGCGCGACGGCAAATATCACACCCTGACCGACGGCGCGATCGCCGTGCGCGACGGCAAGATCGTCTGGATTGGCGAACATGCGGCGTTGCCGCCCGGCCTGATCGCGGACGAAACGGTGAAATTCGACGGCGGCATCGTCACCCCCGGCTTTGTTGACTGCCACACGCACCTGGTGTTCGGCGGCAACCGCAGCGGCGAGTTCGAACAGCGGCTGAACGGCGTGAGCTATGCCGACATCGCCGCGCAGGGCGGCGGCATTATCTCCACCGTGAAAGCCACCCGCGAGGCCGACGAAGCGCTGCTGCTGGAGCAGGCGCTGTTCCGCCTGCGGCCGCTGCTGGCGGAAGGCGTCACCTGCGTGGAGATCAAATCCGGCTATGGCCTCAGCCCGGAAAGCGAGCTGAAAATGCTGCGGGTGGCGCGCAAGTTGGGCGAGCTGCTGCCGGTCGAGGTGAAAACCACCTGTCTGGCGGCCCATGCGCTGCCGCCGGAATACGCAAACCGCGCCGACGACTACATCAATCTGGTCTGCGATACCATCATCCCTCAGGCCGCCGCCGCTGGCCTGGCGGATGCGGTTGACGCCTTCTGCGAACACCTGGCGTTCTCACCGGCGCAGGTGGAGCGAGTCTTCGCCGCCGCCGAAGCCGCCGGTTTGCCTGTCAAACTGCACGCCGAGCAACTCTCCGCCCTCGGCGGCAGCACGCTGGCGGCGCGCCATCACGCGCTCTCCGCCGACCATCTCGAATACGCCACCGAGCAAGATGCCCGCGCCATGGGCGACGCCGGCACCGTGGCGGTGCTGCTGCCGGGCGCCTACTACCTGCTGCGCGAAACCCAGTGCCCGCCGGTAGAGCTGTTCCGCAAGCACCACGTGGCGATGGCGATCGCCAGCGACGCCAACCCTGGCACGTCGCCGGCGCTGTCGCTGCGTCTGATGATCAACATGGCCTGCACGCTGTTCCGCCTGACGCCGGAAGAGGCGCTGGCGGGCGTTACCACCCACGCTGCCAAAGCGCTGGGGCTGCAGCACAGCCACGGCACGCTGGAAACCGGCAAGGTGGCGGACTTCGTTCACTGGCCGCTGTCGCGGCCGGCGGAACTGGCTTATTGGTTGGGCGGTCAACTGCCCTGTACGGTGATTTTCCGAGGAGAAGTACGTCAATGACCATTCGCGATCCTTTTAGCTTCCAGACCGGCAGCCTGCCGCTGCTGATCAGCATTCCGCACGCCGGCACGCAACTGACGCCGGCGGTCGAGGCCGGGCTGACCGACGACGCTCGCCCGCTGCCCGATACCGACTGGCATATTCCGCAGCTGTACGACTTCGCCCGGGCGATGGGCGCCAGCATGCTGGTCGGCAACTATTCGCGCTTCGTCATCGATTTGAACCGCCCGGCGGACGACAAGCCGCTGTACACCACCGCCACCACCGGCCTGTATCCCGACGTGCTGTTCGACGGCCGCCCAAGCTTCCTGCCGGGCAAAGCGCCGACGGACGAAGAACGCGCCGCCTACCTGCAGCAAATTTGGCAACCTTATCATCAGCAGCTGCAGAACGAACTGGCGCGCCTCAAAGCGCGCCATGGCTATGCGCTGCTGTTCGACGCGCACTCCATCGCCTCAGTGATCCCGCGGCTGTTCGACGGCCAACTGCCGGATCTCAATCTCGGCACCAACGGCGGTGAAAGTTGCGCCCAGGCGCTGAGCGATCGGCTGGTCGCCTGCTGCGAGCAGCAACAGCAGTACACCCACGTGCTCAACGGTCGCTTTAAGGGCGGTTATATCACCCGCGCTTATGGTCAGCCGCAGCAACAACAGCATGCGATCCAGCTCGAACTGGCGCAGGTCAACTACATGTCCGAACAGTATCCTTTCGCGTTCGAGCCCCAGCGCGCCGCCTCGCTGCAGCGCCTGCTCAAGCAGATGATTGAAAGCCTGTTGGACGGCGCCGCCAGACTGAATTGATCCCCCTTTACAGGCGCCGCCGCGCGCCTGTTTTTCTCCCGCCTCTAACCGCAACGCCAGCAGCAATCTGCGCGCTATATCAAAGTTTCGCGTGATTCCCCGCTAACTGGTCTAAACAGCGCACAAAACAGCGGCCGACGAAAAACGCACTGCGCCACAATCAGCCCAAAAGCCCGCGCTCAGCGCCGGGCGGCGTGTGGCCAGCTGGCCCGTTTCGAATACTCTCTGGAGGCCCTATGTCTGTAACACCGTTAAACTGGCGCGCTGCCGGCGCCTTGGCCGAACAACTGCTGGCCGGCTGGCAACGGCATGGCGAACCCGGCGGCGCCATCACCCTGTTTGACGCCCAACAACGCCGCGCCACCGCCTGCGCCGGCCTGGCCGATCTGGCGCAGAACACCCCCTTCACCGCCGACAGCGTGGTGCGTTATGCTTCAGTGACCAAGCATATCTTCGCAGCGCTGGCGCTGAACGCCACCGATCGCGCCATTCGGCTGGAGCAACGTCTGGGTGAACTGCTCCCCGCCCTGCAGCCCGCGTTGGCGGACGTTACCGTCGGCCAGGCGCTGGACATGACCGGCGGCCTGCCCGACGTGCGCGAGACGCTCGGCCTGCTGGGCATCTCGCTGCACGCCGTCAGCGAGGCGCAGCCGGTGATGCGGTTTGTCGAGGGGCTGGAGAAATTGAACTACGAAGCCGGCAGCGAGATCGCCTACAGCAATACCGGCTATCGGCTGCTGGAGGCCGCGCTGCGCAGCAAAGGGTATGATTTCGACCAACTGGTGCAACAGCACATCGCCCGGCCGCTGCAGGTGCAGATGCGGGCGCCGGAAAGCTGGTTCGACGTGGTGCCGGGATTGGTGCCGGGTTACTGGCGTGCGCCGCAGGGCTGGCAACACGCCAGCGCCGGCCTGCACCTTTCCGCCTCCGGCAGCCTGACCGGCAGCCTCAACGCCCTCACCCGCTGGCTGCAGACGCTGCTGGCCGACCAGGGCCCCGGCCAGGGCGTGCTGGCGCAACTCGGCGCACCGCGCCGTCTCAATCAGGGCCAGCTCAGCGCTTATGGCCTGGGTCTGGCGCAAACCCCGCTGGGCCGCCGCCGCTTGCTCGGCCACGGCGGTTCCCACGCCGGTTACAAAACCTATTTCCTGCTGGCGCCCGACCGTCAGGCCGGCGTCGCGCTGGTGGCCAATCGCGAAGACTGCGACAGTTTCGGGATGGCTTTGCAGGTGATGGCGGCGCTGCTCGGCGAACCGCTGCCGCAGCGCAGCACGGCGATCCCCGACGGCCTCTACGCCACGCTGGCGGAGCCGCACTGGCTGGAGGTCAAAGATGGCAACCTGGCCTATCTGGGCAGCGATGAACCGCTGTATCAGGGCGAGGACGGGTACGCCGTGTCGCTGTCCGCCCATATGCCGCTCAAATTGAAATGGACCGGTGAAGCGATCGAGGGCGAAGTCGGGCATGTGGCGCGCCGTTTTCTGCCGGTCACGGCTAACGGCGACTGCCTGAAGCATGTGCAGGGGCTGTGGTATCACCCGCACTATCGCACCGCCTTTGAAATTCGCGGCGATCGGGTGCATATTGGCGTCGGTCCGGCGGCGCAGACCGGCACGCTCAGCCCGCTCGGCCAGGGCCGCATGCTGGTGGAGTGCCAGGACGGCCCGTGGTTAAAACGCTTTTGCCTCTATTTCCGCGGTTACAACGTGGATCTCATCGCCAACCGCAGCCGGATGCTGACCTTCCGCCGCAGCACCGTCGGCCGCGACTGACGCTCAGCGTGCGCTGCCGGTTTTGACCGCCAGCAGCGCATCCGCCAGCCGCCGCTTGTCGGCGGCGCTGAGATTCACCTGATCCACCGACGCCATAAACGCCGCCCGATCCGCCTCGCCGAGCGGGCCGGCACGCAGCCGCTCCGCCAGGCGTTGCAATATCTGGCTGCTCAGTTGCGCGATCTGCGGGCGCACCTGCGCCAACGGCCGCGGCTGCCAGCCGGGCTCCGGGCTCGCCAGCCAGTCGGCGCGATAGCGGTACTGAATCGCCTTGGCGGCGTCCATCTGCGCGGCGATAAAAGGCCGCACCGACGCCGGCTCCAGCCCCAAACGCCCCGCCTCCGCCTGCGCGCTGGCCAACACCTTCGCCTCCTGCGCCAGGTCTTCGATCGGTAAATGCTGCTGCGCCTTGTAACCGGCAACGTCTTTCATCAACGACAGCCGTTGGTTCACCAGCTCGCCGATGGCGGCGGCGCCGTCTGCCAACGCCGGAAAACTGGTCAAACAGCAGGCTATCAATAACGCCCTGAACATGGCGCCTCCCTTATGATGCAGTGAAAATGTCAGGCCCAAAGTTCACCACGTCCGCCCCGCGCTGGCAAATAAAAAGGCCCCGCCGCAGCGAGGCCCGATAACGCTCGACAAACGTTAGTCGAAAACGCCATTGATCACGGAGGCCACAATCGCGGTGCTGAGTGCGACCAGCACCAGGTCGTCGCCGGCGATACGCCACTCATAACCCGGGTACTGCGGCAACTCACGCAGCATCGAGTAAGGCACCACTTTTTTGGCGATACCCGGCGGCAGCGGTTTACCGCGCGCCAGATTTTTGGCGATGCCCGGTGGCAGCGAGCTGTAGCCGGTCAGGCCATAGTTGTGCGCCAGCGAACGGGCGCGGTCTCGCGAGAGGCTGACGGAGACCAGATTATCGTCGTTCCTATAGCCGCCTTTATCTTTATTGCCTTTGTTGCCGTGATTGCCGTTGTTGCCATGGTTACCGTTATTGCCGTGATTGCCGCTGTTACCATGGCCGTTCCCGTTGCCGTTACCATTGCCGCCTTTGTCGGCCAAGGCCGGGGCGGATGACAACCCCAGCGATGCAATCAGCGCCAACACCGTGAGAGTCGTACGACGTTTGTTCATGTTGTGTATTCCTGCGTGGGTGACTCTGTTGACTATAGCCAGCCTTTTCCAGACAAAGTATAAGGAAAACTCCGAGATAACGGTGCGCTTTTACGGCATTCGCTTTCAAACCTTGTCTCAACGCAAAATGCCTCGAAAATGCCGATGCTTGTCTCAGATTTTTCTTGAAGAAAAATAAGCCTTACGCTAGCGTGGGAAGGTAACAAAAAAGAGTTAGCGTGCTCTTTTTCGTCGCACCTCAAATCTTATTCTTATCATCCATAATGATAATAGCGAACATTTCCCGCCTCTCCGTGCGGGATTCTTTTTCACACCGCTGTCGCCCCAATCTGGTGCTTTATGTTGAGATTTGGTTGCCGATAATTTACATTCGCTGTCTGAGAAACCTCAACCTCCCGCGGTGGCCAGGCTGGCAACGGGTGGGCGTTCAGGAGCAAAAGACGTGCAAATGACCCTCATGGAATACATCACTCGGCACTTTAATGGCGATCTTCATCGGTACGCGCAGTCGGAAGGCGTCAGCCGTGAACAAATCATTAGTTGGATAAATAATGAATGTCACGTGATCAAAGGCAGACTGTTTATGCCGGTGAAGCATCTCCCGGTTGAACAAGCCCAGTGATGACGAAAAAAAACCCCGCCAGGCGGGGTTTTCTGTTTCTGATAGCACGGAAAATCAGAAGTTATAGCCGACCACGAGGTAATAACCCCAACCGGTAGACTTGATCGGGCCCTGCGGGGTGCCGATATCCGCGCCATCCTGCCACTGACCGCCGTTGTGGAAATAACGCGCCACGAAAGAATAGTGCCAGTGATCGTAGTTCAGCGCCAAAATATGGCTGGAGGCGATCGAGTTGCTGGTGCGCACCTGTTTGCCGGTGCCGTCAACCCAATGGCTGTCCTTGCCCAGATCGGAACCGAAGTCGAAGTTGGTGAAGCCGATGTAGCTCAGGTTGCCGCCCCACACCTGGGTCAGCGGCACGAAGTATTTCACCTTAAAGCGGTAACCGTCCCAGCTGTTCTCGTTGGCGGCCTGGTAGTTTTCCCACTGGTATTTGGCATAGATGTTCATCGACAGGCTCATCGGCAGACCGGTGTCGATATCGGTGCCCAGACCCATGTACCAGGTGTTTTGACGGCCATCGGCGTTGTGGCCCAGATCATAGATGTAGTTGTTGGCGAAGTACCACTCTTTGAACGGACCGAAGCTCAGATCGGTGCCGGTGAGTTTGTCGATGGAGAAACGCGGTTCAATCTCCATAAACATCGGGGAGCCTTTGTCCCAGATGCCGCGATCCGGGGTATTGCCCACGCCGAAGAATTTCGGTACGTCAACGTAACCGTAGAAATCGAACCAGTCTTTCTTGGCGAAGGCTTCGTATTCGAGATACACGTCGTTATTCAGCTGCGGCCCGAAGCGGGTGTGGTAGCTGCCCACCACGTTGACGCTCTGGTGCCACCAGTCGGAGACATATTGACTGTCTTTGCTATCAGCCATTGATGATGCACTGTAAGACGCTGCGAGCAGTACACCTGCTGCGAGAGCTATTTTTTTCATTTTATTACCACATGCTTAAAGGGCCATTTCCTGCCCGTTTAGAAAAGATGACAATGAGTCTGCCGACACCTGGCGTTGTCTTCACACAGAAACTCGGATGACGCGCGCATTATAGAAACCACTGACTGTAAGAATCTGTGATCCAGTTACGCATTTCGCGAATAGGTAATCGATTGCGTTCACATTTGTCAAATTATGTTTCATGCAAATTCACATTCGCTGTGATTTTTGTCATGTAAAGCATTTTTCAGCCGAAAATTGCAGCAAATGTAACCCGCTGGTAGACGGCGGGGAAACCCGCTGAAAGTCATAAAAGATGGGCCGCGGCGATTAACGCCACAGCCCGCAGAATAGTGAACGCAAAAAACACCCTCAGGCGCCAGCGCGCGACAAACTCCCTGGGAGGGAAAGATCGACTAATCCAGCAAACCGCTCAAGACGCGGCGCAAAAAAGGTTGTTTCTTGCGCGTAATCGGATTGCCGTCATATTTTTTCTGAGATTGCTTATTGAAACCGCCGAATAACTGCACATTCCGGTACCGTTCCAGGGTATAACCGGCCTGCAGCGCTTCGCGATAGTATTGTTCGAACAGCTCGCGCAGATCATCGCGATAATGGCTGCGGATCTTGCCATCAAACCAATGCTTGCGGCTTTCAGCCCGCAGTCTGGGAAGCGAATAACGGTGGGAAAATTGGCTGCTCATATCCGAGTAATGCAACGCCTTCAATGCTTCCAACGGCAAATCGTCACCATCCAGATTGCTGTATTCCGGTTTCAACGGCTCAACGAACTCGGGATGTTCTTCAAAGAACCGCTGCATTTTTTTATGCCCCAATGGATCACGGCGCAACTCATCCAGCGGCGGCAAGAATCGCGCCGCTGCCTCGCAATCCCACAGCATTTCCCCCAAGCGCAGATCGTTGCCGGAACCCGCGGCCAAAATGGCAGTGCCCTCCTTCATCGGATGATGCCAAATCTCTGCGATATCACAGAGATACAGCACGTCCGCATCGGAGTAAAATGCCCGCCCCTGGAAGTTACAGAAAGCGGGAATGCCCCAGCGAAATGCAGAGAACGGCGTTGCCCAACGCTCGGTGGTCCAACCTTCGCCGCCACTTTGAGAATACCAGGGACTGGCAGGGTCTCGCGACAAACGCATCCACTCAATTTGAACAGGTATTGAAGCATGCTTACGCAAGCTGTACTCCAAAACCATCATCTGTTCCAAATCGCAATCATTTGGATCACACCCGATAAAAACTCGCGCAACATCCGCAGGTGGAGTCATAAAATATATCCCTATAACACGCTATATAACCCGCATATGTTACCAATAATTTCAAAGGTCTCCTAATGGCAAATAAAACGCTTTCTCATCTTCAAAAAGCGCAGCCAGTGGAAACAATAAATTGATTTCTTTAATTTATTCAGCGTAATCGCGCCATAATCGCTGTGCGTCAGTTCACCGCCGGCACCGCCTTGGCGATGTTTTCCTGGCGGAACGCCACCTCTTCGCCGTTTTTCACCTCCCAACTGGCGACCGGAATATCGGTTTTGGGCGCCGCCGCGACGACCGAGCCGTAAATCAGCTTATCGTCGCGGCGCAAAATATAAACGTCGAGCTGATATTCATGTCGCAAATTCGCCGTGGTCAGGCGAACGGTATCGCCGCGCTCATAGTGATGCACGTCGATTTCAGGCTGTTGAATAAATTGAATGTCGCTTCTCATCGTCGTCGTTCCTTCAGGCAACATGGCTAGTTAAATTCTAGTTCAACATTGCGACGACAGCGGATAATTTCCGTTAATTTCCGCGAGTTGCCCGCCAACAGATCAGCGAGCCGAGTGTGACCATCGCTACGCCCTGCCAGAAACTGGCGGTCAGCGAGGTGTGCAGCACCAGCGCGGCGAACACCGCCGAGAGCACCGGGGTAAAATAGGAGACGGTCGCCAGCAGCGTCATGTTGCCGTGCAGAATGCCGACGTTCCAGGCGGCATACCCCGCCCCCATCGCCACCCCGGCGCACAGCAGCGTCACGGTCACGCCGACGCTGAACTGCATGCCGCTTTCCGCGCTGAAGGCGTACTTCAGCCACAGCGCCAGCGCGGTCAGCACGATAAACAGCACCACGCCGTTGCTGCCCCGGGCAATCTTCTTGGTCAGGTTGCAATACAGCGCCCAAATCACCGCGCCGCTGAAGGCCAGCGCGTAGCTGAGCGGGTTGCTGCGCACGTTGGCCAGCATCTGCGCCGGTGACCAGCCGCCCTCGCCGCTCATGATCCAGCCGATGCCGAACAGCGACAGCAGCAGCCCCGGCAGCAGCCACCATTTCGCCTTTTGGCCGTTGATCGCCAGCGCCATCAGCACGGTGAAACAGGGCCACAGGTAGTTGATCATGCCCACTTCTATCGCCTGCAGGCGGGTATTGGCGTAGCCGAGCGACAGCGACAGACAGATCTCGTAACTGACGAACAGCAGGCTGCCGACGATGAGATAAGGCCGCGGAAAGCTGCGCCATTTCGGCACGCCGAGCGCCACCAGCAAAAACACCGCGCTGACGCTGTAGATCATCGCCGCACCGCCGATCGGCCCCAGCCCTTCGCTGACGCTGCGAATCAGGCCGACCACGCTGCTCCACAGCACAATGGCCAATAAACCGAACAACGTGGCGCGGGTACGCGAGGGCAAAGCGGGCATAAGGCAGGTCCAATAGGTTATTTTTTATCAGGTTTTTCACTCTACTGCCGCACGTACCAAAAAGAAAGGCGGGAAACTCCCGCCTGTGAATTTATTGCTGCGGTTGCCGCTCCAACTGCGGCGGCGGCTGGCGAAAGCGTCGGGTCAGCCAGGCCAAATAGCCGAAGCCCAGCGTCGCCCAGATAAGCCCCATGGTCAGCGAGCTTTTCTCCAGGTTCAGCCACAGCACCCCCACCGTCAGCGCCCCCACCAACGGCAGGAACAGGAAGTTGAAGCGATCCTTCCAGCTTTTGTTGCGCCCTTCGCGAATAAAGAAGTGGCTGATCACCGACAGGTTAACGAAGGTAAAGGCCACCAGCGCGCCGAAGTTGATCAGCGCCGTGGCGGTCACCAGATCGAATGACAGCGCCGACAACGCCACCAGCCCGACCATCAGTACGTTCAGCGCCGGCGTACGCCATTTGGGGTGGATATAGCCGAAGAATTTCTCCGGGAACACATTGTCACGCCCCATCACATACAGCAGGCGCGACACGCTGGCGTGCGACGCCAGGCCGGAGGCCAACGTGTTGATAAAGGTCACGCACAGGAAGATCGACTGGAACAGCTTGCCGCCGACGTACAGCGCGATCTCCGGCAGCGCGGCGTCGGGCTGGTGAAAGCGTTGAATGGTCGGGAAAAACAGCTGGATAAAGAACGACACGCTGATAAAGATCACCCCGCCGTACAGCGCAGTCAGGAAGATGGCGCGCGGGATCACCTTGGCGGCGTCGGGCGTCTCCTCGCACAGCGTGGTGACCGCGTCAAAACCGAGGAACGAGAAGCACAGGATGGTCGCGCCGGTAATGATCGGCAGCAGGTGCGCATTCTCGCTGAGGAACGGCCGCAGGCTCCACACCGTGCCCATCCCCTCGCCGTTGTGCAGGCCGCGCACCACCAGGTAGATAAATACCAGAATGATCGCCACCTGCGCCAGCACGAACAGGGTATTGAAGTTGGCCACCAGATTGACGCTTTTCAGGTTGATGGCGGTGATCAGGATCACGAAGCCCACCACCCACACCCAGGGCGGCACTTCCGGAAACAGCGCGGTCAGGTAAATCTTCGCCAGCAGCGTATTGATCATCGGCAGGAACAGATAATCAAGCAGCGATGACCACCCCACCAGAAAACCGACGTGCGGGTTAATCGCCTTCTGCGCATAGGTGTAGGCGGAACCGGCGGTGGGAAACTGGCGCACCAGTTTGCCGTAGCTGATGGCGGTGAACAACACGCCGGCCAGCGCCAGCAGATAGGAGGTCGGCACATGGCCGTCGGTAAGGCCGGAGACGATGCCGAAGGTGTCGAACACCGTCATCGGCGTCAGATAGGCCAGGCCCATCATCACCACCTGCCACAGCTTGAGGGATTTGCGCAGTTGCGGTTTGCCCGCCGGACCGCCGTCGATGGTTTTAATCGTCATGGCGTTTCCCCTTTTGGTCCTCTGCTGTCAACCGTGCAACGTCATTCAGAGAGGCCGCGGGGAAACTGCTGCTCAGGCGGCGGGGAAAGCGGGTTGGGGTCACTGTCGGGCGGCCGGCGACCGGCCCGTAGGCACTGCGGCACAGGCAAACGTCTGCGCATGGGAATGGCTGAGTCATGGTTATTTCCTCGTCGGCGTCCTGTACGCCGTGATAGAAGAAATGCTGTACCGCAGCGCGCAGCCTCACGGGCTACAGGAGAGCCGATGAAATGCGCCGGGCGCGCGCGGTAGTCGTTGGGTGAGCGGGATCAGGCGTTTTTCAGCATCCACTCGATTTCGGTTTCGGTGATCAGGCGCTCGAACTGCACCAGTTCGTCGGTTTTGCAGGCCAGGTAGACATGGCTGAAGCGTTCGCCCAGCAACGCATTGAGCACCGGCTGATGTTCAAACTCGTACAGCGCGTCGCTCTGGCGGATCGGGAACGGCAGCCCGTCCTGCTCCAGCCCGTTGCCGGTCACCGGCTCAGGCAGCGGCAATGCGGTTTCCAGGCCGTAGACGATGCCCGCCAGAATGGTCGCCATCACCAGATAAGGGTTGGCGTCGGCGCCCGCCACGCGATACTCCACGCGGTGATTGTCGCGATCGCCGCAGGGAATGCGCAGCGCCACGGTGCGGTTGTTATGCCCCCAGGAAGCCTGGGTCGGCACATACATGCCGGGCTGGAAACGGCGATAGGCGTTGACGTTCGGCGCCAGCAGCGCCATCGAGGACGGCATCAGGGCGATCATGCCCGCCAGCGCCTGTTTCAGCAGCGCCGAATCCTCGCCGTCGTCGTCGGCGAACACATTGTCGCCTTGCGCATTCAGCATGCTGATGTGCACGTGCATGCCGCTGCCGGCGTGCTCTTCATACGGCTTGGCCATAAAGGTGGCCTGCATGTTGTGGTTCTCGGCCACCATGCGCACCAGCCGTTTCAGCGCCAGCGCATGGTCGCAGGCCTGCAGCACATCATCGGTATGGTGCAGGTTGACTTCGAACTGCCCCGGCGACGCCTCCGCCACCGCGCCGTCCGCCGGAATGCCCTGCAAACGCGCCAGCTCGTCGATTTCGCTCAGCACATCGGCGAAATGGTTCAGGTTATCGACGGAGTACACCTGGCTTTGGGTGTTGCGCTCCTGGGTTCCCGGCGCACACGGCGGCTGCAGATAGCCTTCCGCGTCGCGTTGACGATCGATGAGATAGAACTCCAACTCTACCGCTACCACGGGGGAAAGCCCGCGCTGACGCAAACGCTGCCATACTCGGTTCAGCACATTGCGCGGTTCAACGTCAAAGGGAGTGCCATCTTCATCCAGCATGGTGAGCAGCACCTGCGCGATATATTGCGGGTCCGCCGCCGACGGCGTCAGCGTGCCCGGCACCGGCACGCACACGTGATCCGGCTCGCCCAACTCCTGCCCCAGCCCGGCCTCTTCCACCACGTTGCCGAGAATATCCATCGCAAATACCGACGCCGGGAAGTAACAACCCTTCTCCAGTTTGTTCAGGCCGCCGACCGGGATGCGTTTGCCGCGGAAGCTGCCGTTCAGATCGGTCAACAGTACGTCGACATGTTGGGTTAACGGATAACGTTCCAAATACTTCTTCACTTCGCGCTGGAACGCGCTACTTCGTCTCTCTTCACTGTGCTGAACAAAGTTTTCCACTTCTACGATGTTGGTCTGCATGGTTCACCCGCCGTTTGTGTTTTGCTGTCGTCGATGTTTATTGACCGTCTTGTTCAATATAATGCCCACAAATGAAACGTAGATGAAACAAATTTGTTTTGCAAGTGTTACTTTTGGTTTGAATATTGCCCAATCGACTGCTAGATTTATAGAATATTGAACGAAATCGGCGGTGGAGAAGCTTATCGTTCATAATTTCGAACGTACCAAGGGGATAGCATGGACAATATATTTAACAGACCAGTCATTGGCGTCGTCATGTGCAGGTATAGGTTAAACGGGCACCTCACACAGACCTTGCAAGAAAAGTACCTGAATGCCGTTATCACCGCCGGCGGCTTGCCGATCGCCCTGCCACACGCGCTGGCGGAGCCGGAAATGCTGGCGGAACTGCTGCCGCGCCTCGACGGCATTTTGCTGCCGGGCAGCCCCAGTAATGTGCAGCCGCACCTTTATGGTGAAAACGGCGATGAGCCTGACGCCGATCCTGGCCGAGACGCGTTGAGCCTGGCGCTGATCCGCCAGGCATTCGACAGGCGCATTCCCCTTTTCGCCATTTGCCGCGGCATGCAGGAAATGGTGGTCGCCACTCAAGGCACCCTGCATCGCCGCCTGTATGAACTGCCCGAGCTGCTGGAGCATCGTGAAGATCACGACCTGCCGCTGGAACAGCAATACGCCCCCGCCCACGAGGTCATCGTTCAGGAAGGGGGGCTGCTTTCGCAACTGATACCGGATTGCAACAGATTCTGGGTGAACTCGCTGCACGGCCAGGGCGCCAAAACCCTGGGCGCGAGCGTTCGCATCGAGGCGCACGCCGCTGACGGGCTGGTGGAGGCGATCAGCGTGCGCGATCAGCCCTTCGCGCTCGGCGTGCAGTGGCACCCGGAGTGGAACAGCGACGAGTACGCCCTGTCGCGCCTGTTGTTTGATGGTTTCATCACCGCCTGTCGGAACTATCAAAAGGAAAAACGCCCATGAGCGACGTCAGCTTGGCACCGGGAAAACGTCTGTCGCAGATCCGTCAACAATTAGGGTTGTCGCAGCGCCGGGTCGCCGAACTGTCTGGGTTAACCCACAGCGCCATCAGTACTATCGAGCAAGACAAGGTCAGCCCGGCCATCAGCACGCTGCAAAAGCTGCTGACGGTGTACGGTCTGTCGCTGTCGGCGTTTTTCGCCGAGCCGGAAAAACCGGCTGAGCCGCAGATCGTGATAGACAGCGACGACCTGATCGAAATCGGCAGCCAGGGCGTTTCGATGAAGCTGATCCACAACGGCGACCCGAACCGCACGCTGGCGATGATGATCGAGACCTACGAACCGGGCACCACCACCGGCGAGCGCATCAAACACCAAGGGGAAGAGATCGGCACGCTGCTGGAGGGCGAAGTGGTGCTGCAGGTCAACGGCCAGAGCTATCACCTGCTGGCCGGGCAGAGCTACGCCATCAATACCGGCATCCCCCACAGTTTCAGCAACACGTCGGCGCGCATTTGCCGGATTATCAGCGCCCATACGCCGACGACATTCTGATCAACGGAGCCAGGCATGAACTTTCACCATTTGCAGTATTGGCAACAACGGGCGCAGGCCCTGAAGATTGAGCACCAGCTGTTTATCGACGGCCGCTACCAGCCGGCCGCCGCGGGGAAACGTTTCGCCGTGGAAGATCCCGCCGGCCGCCGCGAGCTGGCGCAGGTCGCGCGCGGCGAAGCCGCCGACATCGATCGGGCAGTCAGCGCGGCGCGCGCCGCCTTTGAACGCGGCGACTGGGCCCAGGCCGCCCCGGCGCAGCGCAAAACCACGCTGCTGCGCTTCGCCGATCTGATGGAACAGCATCATGAAGAGCTGGCGCTGCTGGAAACGCTGGACACCGGCAAACCCATTCGTCACAGCCTGCGCGACGACGTGCCGGGCGCCATCCGCTGCATCCGCTGGTACGCCGAAGCGATCGATAAGGTGTACGGCGAAATCGCCCCCACCGGTCGCGAGGCGCTGGCGCTGATCGAGCGCGAGCCGATCGGCGTGGTCGGCGCCATCGTGCCCTGGAACTTCCCGCTGCTGCTGGCCTGCTGGAAACTCGGCCCGGCGCTGGCCGCCGGCAACAGCGTGGTGCTTAAACCCTCCGAAAAATCGCCGCTGAGCGCCATCCTGCTCGGCAAATTGGCTCAGCAGGCCGGACTGCCGGACGGCGTGCTGAACGTGGTGCCCGGCTATGGCCACGACGCCGGCAAGGCGCTGGCGCTGCACCGCGACGTCGACGCCCTCACCTTTACCGGCTCCACCCTGGTGGCGAAACAGCTGATGATTTACGCCGGCGAATCGAACATGAAGCGCGTCTGGCTGGAGGCCGGCGGCAAAAGCGCCAACATCGTCTTCGCCGACTGCCCGGATCTGGATCAGGCCGCCCGCAGCGCCGCCGCCGGCATCTTCTATAATCAGGGGCAGGTATGCATCGCCGGCACTCGCCTGCTGGTCGAAGCGAGCATTGAGCAAGCGTTCCTGCAGGCGCTGCGCAAACACGCGGCGACCTTCATGCCCGGCGATCCGCTCGATCCCGACACGGTGATGGGCACGCTGATCGACAGCGGCCACTGCGAGAAAGTGGCCGGCTATATCGATCGGGGGCTGAGCCAGGGCGCCGCGCTGTTCCTCGACGGGCGCGACCATCCGCAGGGCGACCACGCCGGCTATCTGGGGCCGACCATCCTCACCCAGGTGGACAATGCCATGAGCGTGGCGCGCGATGAAATCTTCGGCCCGGTGTTGGCGGTGACCGCCTTCGACGACGAGCAACAGGCGCTGCAGCTGGCCAACGACAGCGACTACGGCCTCGGCGCCGCGGTCTGGACCCGCGATCTGGCGCGCGCGCACCGCATGGCGCGCCAACTGAAGGCCGGCACGGTGTTCGTCAACAACTACAACGACGGCGACATGACCGTGCCGTTCGGCGGCTACAAGCAGAGCGGCAACGGCCGCGACAAATCGCTGCATGCGCTGGACAAGTTCACCGAATTGAAAACCACCTGGATCTCGCTGGAATAAGGGCTTATCTCCATGACTGAACACGTAAAAAGCTACTATGCGGCCACGGCCAACGCACATCAGCCCTATCCGCAACTGAATGAATCGATCGAATGCGACGTCTGCGTGATCGGCGGCGGCTATACCGGCCTCTCCTCCGCGCTGTTCCTGGTGGAAGCCGGTTACGACGTGGTGGTGCTGGAAGCGGCGCGCATCGGTTTCGGCGCCAGCGGCCGCAACGGCGGCCAGTTGGTCAACTCTTACAGCCGCGACATCGATGTGATTGAAGAGCGTTACGGCGCGGAAAGCGCCCGCCTGCTCGGCAGCATGATGTTCGAAGGCGCGGAGATCATTCGCAGCCGCATCAGCCGCTACGCCATCGACTGCGACTACCGCCCCGGCGGCATCTTCGCCGCCCTGAACAACAAGCAGTTCCATGCGCTGATCGAGCAAAAACGCAACTGGGAGCGCTACGGCAATACCCAGCTTGAGCTGCTCGACGCAGACCGGGTGCGCCAGGAGATCGCCAGCGATCGTTACGTCGGCGCGCTGCTCGATCACAGCGGCGGCCACATCCATCCGCTCAATCTGGCGCTGGGCGAAGCCGAGGCGATCCGCCTGCAGGGCGGGCGCATCTTCGAGCAATCGGCGGTGACGAACATCCGCCACGGCGAACCGGCGCTCATCAGCACCGCCAACGGCCAGGTGAAGGCGCGTTTCGTCATCGTCGCCGGCAACGCCTATCTGGGCGATAAGCTGGAGCCGCGGCTGGCCAAGCGCAGCATGCCGTGCGGCACTCAGGTGGTGACCACTGAACCGCTGGCGCCGGAGATCGCGCAGGCGCTGATCCCGCAGAACTACTGCGTGGAGGACTGCAACTACCTGCTGGATTACTACCGCATCACCGCCGATCATCGCCTGCTGTACGGCGGCGGCGTGGTGTACGGCGCGCGCGATCCGGACGATATCGATAACCTGATCCGGCCGAAGCTGCTGAAGACCTTCCCGCAGCTGAAAGGGGTGCGTATCGACTATCGCTGGACCGGCAACTTCCTGCTGACGCTGTCGCGCATGCCGCAGTTCGGCCGGCTGGAGAATAACGTGTACTACATGCAGGGCTACAGCGGCCACGGCGTGACCTGCACCCATCTGGCGGGCAAGCTGATCGCCGAGCTGATGCGCGGCGACGCCGAACGCTTCGACGCCTTCGCTAAGCTGCCGCACCTGCCGTTCTTCGGCGGACGCAATCTGCAGATCCCGTTCACCGCCATCGGCGCGGCCTACTACACGCTGCGCGACCGCATCGGCGTCTAAAAACAACAGGCCCGGTCATCCTGGCCGGGCCTGTGCGTTAACGCTTAGACGATCTTCGGTTGGCCGTCCGAGGCGGTCGCCCCGCCATCGACCGGAATGTTGGCGCCATTGATAAAGCTGGCGTCGTCGCTGGCCAGGAACGCCATCACCGCCGCCACCTCTTCCGGCTCTGCCGCACGCCCCAGCGCGATGCGCTCATTGAACTTGTCGCGGATCTCCTGCGGCCAGCCGTTGGTCATGTTGGTTTTGACCAGGCTCGGGCAGACCGAGTTGATGCGCACGCCGTCACCGCCGTGATCGAGCGCCATGGCGCGCGTCAGGTTGACCACCGCGCCTTTCGCCGCGCAGTAATAGGCCGCGCCCCAGTCGCCGCCCAGGCCGGACACCGACGCGGTATTGACGATGCAGCCCTTGGTCTCCAGCAGGTGCGGCAAGGCGAATTTGGAGCAGAACACCACGCCGTCAATATCAACCCCGGCGATGCGACGCCAGTCGTCGACGCTGGTTTCCAGCACGCTGCCCGCCACGTGTACGCCGGCGTTGTTCAGTAGGACGTCGATGCGGCCCAGTTTTTCCGCCACCTCGTTCATCATTTTTTCAACCGCGACGTGATCGGAAACGTCGATATGCACCGCCATCGCCCGGCCCTTCGGCAGCGAAGCGGCGACCTTGTCCACCGCTTCCTTGGCCCAGTCGGCCAGCACCACGATCGCGCCCTCGGCGGAGAAACGCCGCGCCGCCGCTTCCCCCATGCCATTGCCCGCACCGGTGATAACCACGACTTTATTGTCAAAACGCATGAGACCTCCTCCATGTGAACGTATTTATATAAGTCATACAAATCTCATTACCCTGAGGATAAGACGCCTCTTCGCGGAGAGCCAGTCAAAACGTGCGATTTATTAACCAAAAGGAGGTATGACAGTGATTTCAATGCGCTGGATTAACCTTTATCGGATTTTGGCCAACATATTGATGGAGAAAATAAAATTCCAGGCAGTCACTATTTTTCGGGCGGATTGTCAGCAAGCGGAATTATTGCAGGTATGCGGTTATCTTCACCCAGAGATAAGCGATGCGAATGGAAAACGGCAGCCGCCCGCAGGCGGCCGCGACTATTTTTTCTCGATGGGAACAACCAGCAGATCAACGTTCAGCTCGTTGATCGCCTGACGCGCCGAAGAGACCAGTCGGCTCCAGACATCATGATGATGGCCGAAGATCACCAGATCGAACCCTTTTTCCTTCGCCACCCGGTTCAGCTCTTCCGTCAACGCGCCGCGACTGACGATCACCTCTTCCACCGGATACGACGACTGCCCTTTGATCGCATTGAGCATATTCTTCACCCGCTCCGAAAAGGTGCGATCGGTGTAGTTGTAATCGCCCACGCCCAGATCGACGTAATAGCCGGCGCGGTGGATGTCGATATAGATCAGGGAAAGTTTGGCATTGAGCGCAGCGGCCAGTCTGGCGCCCTTGCCCAGCAGGAACTCGGCGTCTTCGCTGAGATCCGTGGCGACAACGATATGCCGGTAAGCCATGATGGCGGCCCTCCTCGTCAGATCCGTAAACAGGATGGCGCTCCTTGCCGCATGTTTCTTATGCATCTTAAGTTTAGCCCAGCGCCGGGCCGCTCGCCTGCGTCAAAATCGTTCCATTTATGGAACGATGCATCCCGACTTCAGGCTCTACCGGATTTCTCTCTTCTCCCTACACTGTAGGCAAGTGCTGAGTTTCAGCCTTATCAATCAAAGAAGATACCCACTGACCTCACGACGAGAAAGGGAAAACACCATGAGCACTCCAGCCAATTTCAACGGCCAGCGTCCTGTTATTGATGCCAATGACGCGGTCATGCTCCTGATTGATCACCAGAGCGGCCTGTTCCAGACCGTCGCCGATATGCCGATGACCGAACTGCGCGCCCGCGCCGCCGCCCTGGCCAGCATCGCCACCCTCAGTAAACTGCCGGTGATCACCACCGCCTCGGTGCCGCAGGGCCCCAACGGCCCACTGATCCCGGAAATTCACCAGAATGCACCGCACGCGCAATACGTCGCCCGTAAAGGGGAAATCAACGCCTGGGACAACCCGGACTTCGTGGCGGCGGTCAAGGCCACCGGCCGCAAGACCCTGATCATCGCCGGCACCATCACCAGCGTCTGCATGGCCTTCCCGTCCATCAGTGCGGTGGCCGAAGGCTATAAAGTGTTCGCGGTAATCGACGCCTCCGGCACCTACTCGAAAATGGCGCAGGAAATCACCCTGGCGCGTGTGGTGCAGGCCGGCGTGGTGCCGATCGACACCGCCGGCGTGGCCTCGGAGCTGCAGGGCAGCTGGAACCGCGCCGACGCTCAGCAATGGGCCGAGGTCTACACCAAAATCTTCCCGGCCTATCAGCTGCTGATCGAGAGCTACCTCAAAGCGCAGGACGTGGTGAAAAACAACGAACTGCTGGACTCGCAGCGTTAAGATCGCGGGCATAAAAAACCCCGGCCAAGGCCGGGGCTATTAATCGTGTGCCGGTGACTTTCCCGGCTGTCATGTTATGGCGTAAGCGTCCATCCCACACTCCAACATTACGCAGCCTAAGCGCGACTTTTTCACAACAGAAAAATAGACTGAAACGCGGCGTTATTAATTCTGCGGCAATCTGTTTTTCTGTTGCCAATAATCATTAATTATTGGAACGTCATCGAGGAATCGAACCCCAGTCCGCCAACGAATAATTTCGCTGCCGCTCTTCCTGCTGAGCTAATGACGTATCGAGAAAGACTCCGGGCGAACCCGGAGTTTATTCAGGCTGAGGATTTCATTGCTTAACTGCTCCGGCTTAAACCATCATCGCTGTCGTAAGAAATTGCACCTCGGCCGAAAATTATAACGCGACCACGTTGCCGGCAGAAGGCCCCTTCATGCCATTTTCGATAGTGAACTCAACCTGTTGGCCTTCGTCCAGCGTTTTGAAATCGTTGCTCTGGATAGCGGAGAAGTGTACGAACACATCTTTGCCGCCGTCTGCCGGGGTGATAAAGCCAAAGCCTTTACCTGCATCAAACCATTTTACCAAACCAGTCATTTTATTGGACATAGAGATATTTCCTTTATATTTTTGCGACGCCATAGGGCGATAGAGGTCTGTTTTTATTGGAAGCTTATGGGGCACTAGAGAAGAGAATTCGCGGAAGAAGAGGTATCTGAGGGATATCGCTAATACTGAGAACTGCTTTACTAAAACTGCTTTCATAAGGTCTGTACTACAAACCGATGACGCTATTTACACACAGCTAAATTATTTAAGCAAGATATATTTTAAATTATATTCATCTGCCTCATAAATTTATTACCGCAAAGCACCGCCTGCATCTGCCGCCAGCTCAGGGTTATCTGCGCGGCGTTCGGGGTGAAAAATAACGAACGATTGGACTCGCCGCGCCGGGGCCGATCATGAACGCGCAAACAGCCGCCGATTCCGCGTTCTGCTCTTCCCTTCACGCGAAACTACTCCCTGCTATAACACTGAAGAAAACCGCTTAATCGTCATGAAAGAGAAATAAAAGCTTAATAAATCAATCTGTTCTCGACACTGGCGCATTATCGTTGTTAGGATAATTATTTTACTTTACAGGAAATGACCTCAAGGATGGCTATGATGGGCAAAAGAACACTGACGCTTGCTGCACTGACGCTCAGTTTGGCAGGCTGCCAGCCGGCACCGCCAAGCTATGTGGAAAACGCGAATGCCTTGATTGCCAAACAAATCAGCGCGATTGGCCCGCAAGCGGCGCAGTGCAAATTTGCCCAAGACGGCGATTATTGGATTTCGGCTTGCTCATTGGGTAACGCGCGCGACACGCCGGTGTTCGCCCTGTTCGAACAGGAAGGCGTCATGCAGGCTAACGACAATCTGGCGATCGCCGTCGTGCCGCTCAACGAGCAGGCTCGCCACCTCTCCCAGGATCCGCGTTTCACTATCCCGGTAATGCAACGCCGCATTCCCGTGGACGCAGAGAAAGCCTTCAAGCGCTTATTTGCCCAACCGTCCCGTTAGCCATTCCCTTAGCCGATGATCGCGATCCCCAGCCGCTCCAGCAGCTGCGCGGCCTGGTGGCTGTCCATTTTGACGCCCTGCAGATCGGTGGTACGCAAATCCAACTCGCCCAGTTCCGCGTTGCTCAAATCACACTGGGTGACATCGGCGGCACGCCAGTCGAAACCGGAGAATTCGCCGCCGGACAGATCGGAACCGCTGAAACTGGCACCGAGCACCTGCGCGCCGTGCCAGCGGTTTTCCCACAGCTCGCATTTCTCCAGCACCACCTTGGCGAAGTTGGCATAGCTCAGGTTGCTTTTGGTGATATAGGCGCTGCAAAACCAGGTGCGGCTGGTGATCATGTTCATAAAGCTGGCGCCGCGAAAATCGGCGCCCTGCGCGCGGCATTCGCGGATCTCCACCCCCAGAGCGCTGGCATGGCGGAAGTCGGCCATCGACAAATCGCAGCTTCTGAAGCTGGCGTCTTTCAGTATCGCGCGGCTGAAATTGCCGCCCTGTCGGCTGTCGCGATCGTAAAACTGGCAGCCGATAAACTCGGTACCGGTCAGATCGGCGCCCGAAAAATCGCACAGCATAAAGCTGCCGTTTTCAATCTTCTCGCCGGTAAAGCGGTTACGGTCAATCTTTTCACCCTTCAACATCAGACTCATCGCAGCACACCTGTTTATTTATACAGTCACTGCGCATTTAATCCTATTCCGGCGCGGTTGGCAATCGCCGTCGATCAGCGGCCATCCGCCGCGGCCGGTTTGAACGCCACCTTGACGATACTGAACGTCTTGGTACTTTCCGCCTGAGCGACGTCGGCAAACAGCCGGGGGTAACGGGAGTTGACGACCCACACCTCGCCATCCCGCAGCGCGGCGCCGGTCGGCCCATCCAATCCCGGCGGCGCGGCGACCGCGGCGATACGCGCGCTGGCCCAGCCGTCGGTCGAGGAGAGCAGTGACACGTCGCCGGACATGCTCCCCTTTTCATCCGGAAAAGACTGTACGATCACCAATTCATGGGCATTTTTGAGCCGCAGCCCGTCCGGCCCTTTCAGCCGCTGCGGCAGCCTGATTTCACTGACCGCCGGCGCGTTCTCCAACGTCACCTTCCACAGCAGCCCGCGGGTGTAGTCCGCGGCAATCAGGTAGCCATCCGGGTGATACACCACGCCATTGAGATAAGGCCGCGAGCCCTGCGCAGCGGCGGGTGCGTCGGCAGGCATCAAGCGCGCTGAGCGCACCAAAATCGACGCCTGGCGCGTTGTCTGGTCGATCTTGTAAATCTGCGGCTGGAAGCTGTCGGTCACGTAGATATTGCCCTGCGCGTCGAGCGTCAGATCGTTGGGCAGCGTCGGCCCATGGCTTAGCGATGAAAGATCGTACGTCTGCTGCAGCGCGCCGGTATCGAGATTGAACTCCAGCACCTGCGCCACGCGATTGCGCGTGCCAGCGGCAGAGTTGCGGGACACGCCCACGTCTTCGTTGCACACCAGCACCCGGTTGCGCTCGGCGTCCACCAGCATGCCGGAGGTGGTGATAAGCCCCTTGCCGGTGGAAAACCGCCGATAGCGGCCATCCGGGTAGACCAGGCCAAGCTGCCCGCCGCGCAGAGAGGAAATCAGGAACGCACCGGCGCGTGCATTCCAGGCGATGCCCTCAGGGTAGGCGCCGGCGGGGTTCGGCGAAAACTCGATGCGTTGCGTGGCCTGCGCCTGCATAACGCCGCTGAACAACAGCGCTGCGCCGGCCAACTGGGTGACGCGTCGGCGGCGCGGCAATAAGAAAGAAAAGAAGCTGAAGCGGAACATGAGCATGACCCTGATGAGGACTCGGATCGCTAGAGTAGGATCGCGCCGCTCACGGCACCAGCCGGGAAAAAGGCAATGCGCCACTAAAAAAATCGCAGTAATCAGCGCAAAAAAAACCGCCCGAGACGGGCGGTTGACGTGACGGCGAACCGTTACTTCAGGGCTTCCTGAATGGCGTCGGCCATCGGGCCGATGTGCTTTTCCGCCGCCTTCAGCTGGAAGTCCACGCCGTTGCCGTCGTTGGTATCCGACAGCGTGGCCTTGATCAGTTCCAGCGCCGCCTGCACCGCCACCAGCCGTTTGTGCTGTTCGTCCGTGACCGGTTCGGCGCCCATATTGGCCGGATAGTAATGTTCTAACATCGCGATCTCCTTTTGATGACGTTAACCTCTAACCTACCAGAAAACCGTGCATTTACTAAGGAAACCAGGCCGGGCGCGGCCGAGTGACGATAAATTGCACTATACTGGGCAAACACTCTCCCCTGTTACAGGATCATCGCCATGTCATTCCAGGGAAGCTGCCACTGCGGCGCCGTCACCTTTACCGTGGACGCCGAACTGCCGACCGAAGCCCTCAGCTGCAACTGTTCGATTTGCCGCCGCAAAGGGCTGCTGCTGTCGTTCTTCCCCATCAGCGCTTTCACGCTCAACAGCGGTCAGGACCAGCTCAGCACCTACACTTTCAATCACCACCGGATCCGCCATCAGTTCTGCCGAGTCTGCGGAGCCCAGCCCTTCGCCTACGGCACCGCGCCAGACGGCGCCGCGATGTGCGCCGTTAACCTGCGTTGCGTGCCGGACGTCGCGCTGGATGCGTTACAGATCCACAGCTACGACGGGGCCAGCGTCTGAGCGAATCGCTCGCTCAGTCGAAGGCGACCCAGCCGGCGTCGGTTTCGGCGGATTGCACGCAGCGCGCCACCCACTTCACGCCCAGCGCGCCGGCCTGCACGTCCGGGTACCAGAAGTCGGCCAGGAAGGCTGCGTCGCGCCGATCGGTGGCGTCCATCGCCAGCGCGAAGCGGCGGTAGAGATTCGACCAGGCTTCAAACAGCCCCTCCGCATGGCCGCCGCCGATGCGATCGTCCGCCAGCGCCGACGCGGCGAGATACGGCATGCCGCGCTCCAGGATCCGCACCGGCTCGCCCTGCACTTCGAAGCGCAGCTGATTGGGTTGTTCATCCCACCACTCCAGGCTGGCCTTTTCACCGACAATGCGCACCTTTTGGCCGTGCATCGAACCGCAGTTGACCGCCGAAGCCCACACGGAGCCGACGGCGCCGTTGTGATACTCCATCAGCACATAGGCATTGTCTTCCAACGGCGCGCGCGACGGCACAAAGCTTTGCCGGCTGCAGATCAGCCGCCGGATCTTCAACTGCGGCGCCATGGTTTCCGCCAGGAACAGCGTGTGGGTTGCCAGATCGCCCAGCACATAGCTGGGGCCGACAAAGCGCGGATCGACCCGCCAGCGAGTGCTGGGATTATCCTGCTCCACCGGCGCGGCGTGAAAGCCGTGGGCGAACTGCATATTCACCAGCCGAATTTCCCCCAGCCGGCCATCGGCAATCATCTGCCGGGCCTGCAAAATCATCTGGTGCCCGGCATAGCCGTAGGTCACGCCGATGACTTTGCGCTGCCGCTCGCACAGCGCCGCCAGCGCCTGCGCCTCTTCGATGCTGAAACACAGCGGCTTCTCGCATACCACGTGCAATCCCGCCTCCAGCGCCGCCCGGCAAATGGCGTAATGGGTGTTGTTCGGCGTGGCGATCGAGACCGCTTCGATGCCGTCCGCCCGCGCGGCTTCGGCGCGGAACATCTCGGCATAATCCGCATAACAGCGCTCCGCCGCCACGCCCAGACTCCGGCCAAAATCACGCCCGCGTTCGGCGTCAATGTCGAACGCGCCGGCCAACAGAGTAAACGCGCCGTCGCGCAAGGCCGCCGAACGGTGGATGTAACCGATCTGGCTGGTGCCACCGCCGCCGACCATGCCCCAGCGCAACGATCTCGCCAAAGGTTTGCTGCCGTTGATCATCGTGTTTCTCCTGATTAAAAGCCGAGGCCGCGCAAGTAGCGCAAGCTGGCGGCGACGTCCTGCAGGCTGCCCTGCACATTGCGCGGATCGCGCTCCTGCTCGATAGTGATCCAGCCCCGATATCCGCGCTCGGCCAACAGCGCACGCAGCTGCGGATAATCGATCGCCCCGCTGCCCAACGGGCACATGACGCCCTCGGCGCAGGCGGTGAAAAAATCGACGCCGCGCGCCAGCACCTCGCGGAACACCTGCGGATCGACGTCTTTGAAGTGCAGGTAATCAAGACGATCAAAGTGCTTGCTCAGCCAGGCAGCCGGGTCCAGCCCGGCGTAATACAGATGGCCGGTATCCAGGCACAATCCGGCGGTGTGATGCGGAATGTCCGCCGCCAACCGGTCGATTTCGTCGGCGAACTCGATGCAGCCGCCGGCGTGCGGATGCACCACCGGCCGCACACCGTATTCCCGCCAGGCCAGTTCGCTGATGCGCGTAATGTGCCCGATCATCCTCTGCCACTCCGCCTGCGACAAACGCGGCGCTAAATCTGAACGCCCGGCGAACCTGGCGCGTTGCGGATTGCCGAAATCGATAATCACCAAGAATGGCGGCGCGGCGCGATCGCCCTCGGTCGGCTCCGCCCTGGGCGCCCGCGAGAGGTTGCGGCATATCCGATGAGTCAGGGCCAGCAGGCGCTCAATGTTCGCCTCGCTGACCAGATCGTCAAAAATCGTGCCGGCCACCAGCGACAGGCGATGCTGCTCCAGCGCGGCACACAGCGCCTCGCTCTGCGTCGGCAGATAGCCCCACGGCCCCAGCTCTATGCTGCGGTAGCCGGCCGCCGACGCTTCTTGCAGAACCGTGGCATAGGGCGGCAAATGGGGGTTGTTCGGATCATCCACGCCCCAACTGCAGGGCGCATTGGCGATAGGCAAAGTCATGGCGACGGCTCCTTTTTTGCGGGGAATGCCGGCAGTATCAAACAAAAATTCCAAAACCATCAATAATGAAAATTTTATTTTTTGATAGAGATCGCGCTATTTTTGATAAATTATTTGATATTTTTCAATCAAATTCAGGCAGCGCCTGGCTGCGCCCTGACCTCGGCAAACACCACTCAGCGGCCGTCAGAGGTTTTCTTTGGTGATCACATCGAAGCGATTAATGATGTGGCGTAATCCCGGTTGTTCATCGGCGGCGAGTAACGTCTCGACGATCGTGGCGGCCAATTCGGGAATGCGGTGGCACAGCAGCAGATCCACCGTGCCGTCGAGCAGCGCCATTTCACCGCCCTGCACCGGGCCGTGGCACACCAGCGTGATGTCGCGCTGCCGGCCGCTCTCTCGCAACGCCTGAATAATGCCCTCCACACCGCCGCTCGGCGCGTAAAGCGCCGCCAGTTCCGGGTGGTTCGCCAGCAGTTCACGCGTGACCCGGCGCGCCGTTTCAGCGTCCTCGAGGCTGCGCACCGGTTCCAGCACACGCTGGCCGCTCATCTGCTCACGCAGGTAGGAGCGAAAACCGATCTCGCAGGCTTCCTGGCAAGTAAAACGGTTGTCGCCGATGATCACGCCGACGTCGCCCTGACGCCGGCACAGACGATCCACCGCCCAGCCGGCGGTGCGGCCCGCTTTTTGATTATCCAGACCGATGTAGCCGGCGCGGCTGGGCACCGATAAATCCGACAGCAGCGCGAAAACGTTGATGCCCGCCTGGGCGGCTTCTTCTACGGCATAGTGGATCAGGGGGTGATCCAGCGCCAGCACGCCGATCGCTTCCACCTGGCGGCTCAATTGGCTAATGGCGGCGGCGGTGTCGCCGATGGCATTGAGAGAGTGGAAGATGAACTGCGGCGGCTGACCCGGCTCATGATACGGCGCCGCTTGCGCCATCAGTTCATCAGCCAGTTGCGCATAGAAAGAGTGTTCGCGCCGCAGCAGGATAAACCCCATTTTCAGGCGGCGCTCCGGCCTGCCCAGCACCGCCGACAGGCAGTGGGACTTCTCCAACGCGAACCCCAACTTTTTCGCCGCCTCAATCACCCGGCGCTGGGTGGCGGGCCGCACCGACGCGCGTTGGTTGATCACCCGATCGACGGTGGCGATGCCGACCCGCGCCTCTCTGGCGATGGCCGCCATGGTGGTTTTCTTGCCGCTCATGTTCATCTCCATCAACGATTTGATGGAAAAATATCATAGCCGTTGCCGCCCCTGATGTGACGCCGTTCGCGATTAACGGTAGACGGAGAACTTCTTGGTGAGCGGCTTAAGCTGCTCGGTGTCACCGTAGAGCGCCACCGCCACGAAATCCAGCTGCTCGTAGGGGGTATTGGCGGTGTCGGCGATCTGCTGCTCGGCGGAGTGCGACAGCATGGTGGTGGTGAAGAAGTTGGACAGCACGCCCTCCTCCTTGCATTTGAGGATCAGGTTGCTGAGCTGGCTACTGTTTTTAGCCTGAAGGATGACGATCGGGTAGTGGCTCATGTTGGCGCTGACGCCGTCGAGGCTGCTCGGATAGTGGTGAAACTCACGCTGTTCGATCAGATCGGTGATGCCCGCCGTCAGATGGCAGGAGGCGTTAAACAGCGTGGCCGGTTCGTGGTTGCGGTTGAGGATGATGTAGAATTTTTTCTCGTTGTCGCTGTACATACTCTTCTCCTTGAATAGACAACCCTTTTTACCCAAGCCAAGGGCGGTTTTCAAGGCGAGATAAGGGCCGCGTCCGGCCCCGTGATAACGTTTCAGCCTCAGATCCCGCCTTCGCCCGGGCCCTGCGGCTGCGCCACCTGATGCAGCACGGTGATGTTCTGCAAAAGCGTGCCGCCGTCGATCGGTTTCATCTGGCCGTCGCGGTCTTTATAGTGCGTCGGCTTGGCGCCATGGAAGAACAGCCCGGCGTTGACCTGTACGCCCAAATAGCCTGCGCTGGCCGGCAGGCGCTGCACGTCGGTCCAGGGGTTGGAAACCGGCACATACTGGAAGCCTTCGCTCGTCTTGGCGTACAGCGGGCGCAGCAGCGTGACAAAGGCCATCATCGGCGACAGCGCTTCTTTAAAGATCTGCACCGGCCGATCGACCGTCATCAAGAAACCCTGCGGCTGTTCCTCAACCGTGTCGAGGCTCAGGCTGCTGCTGATATCGTCACCCCGGCCGCCATAGCTCCATTCAATGGCCGGCGCCCCACTCTCGTTCATCATCTCTGACATACACTGCTCCTTATAAAATGAATTCAACACGCCTGCTGCGTGCCGGAACAGTAAACCGCTGCGGGAGGACCCGCGTCCACGCCGGGCGGCACGCTGGCGAACCAAACAACGAGGCGCGCAAAATAAAGCTCGAAATGAACAGTTTCCCCACGTGATAGCGCAGCATTTGAACGGCCTTTGCTGTAGCGCAGAGGCATAGTGATGGCGTTGCCGCCACCGGAGAGTGTTATGACCGCGATTAAACCGGACGCCATCGACCGCGTTCTCCCCGCCGCCACGCCCTGGCTGGCCGTCATCAACGTGCTGTTCGCCGGCATCGCGGCGGCGCTGCATGTGGGTAAGGCCACTATCGCGTTGCCGGCGCTGCAGGCCGAGTTTGGCCGTTCACTGGAGACGCTAAGCTGGGTCATTTCGGCCTTTCCTTTCGTCGGGGTGTTCGGCGGCATCGCCGCCGGACTGCTGGTGCGCCGCTGGGGCGATCGGCGCCTGCTGGCGCTCGGGCTGCTGATCATCAGCGCCGCCAGCTTCGCCGGCGCCACGCTGCACGACTTCAGCGGGTTGATTGTCAGCCGCTTTGTCGAAGGCCTCGGCTTCGTGATCGTGGTGGTCGCCTCGCCGGCGGTGCTGAACCGCATCGTCGCCCCGGCGCAGCGCAACCTGGTGTTCGGCATCTGGAGCACCTTCATGCCGGCGGGCATCGCCATTTCACTGTTTTTCGGCCCCCATCTCGCCGGTTGGCAACAGAGTTGGCAGGCCGGTGCGGCGTTGACGCTGCTGGCCGCCCTGCTGCTGCCGTTGACCACGTCCCGCCGCGCCGCCGAGGCGCACGTTCCGCCGGCGCCGCTGCGGCAAGCGCTGGGCGCGATGCTGCGGGCGCGCCAGCCGCTGTTGCTGGCGCTGATGTTCACTGCTTACAACCTGCAGTTTTTCTCGGTGATGACCTTTTTGCCGATCTTTCTGATGCAGCGCATCGGCCTGTCGCTCGCGGCCGCCGGCGGCATCAGCGCGGCGGCGGTGGCGGCCAACATCATCGGCAACCTCGCCGCCGGCGTGCTGCTGTCGCGCGGGCTGCCCGCCAGAACGCTGCTCGCCGCCACCAGCCTGTTGATCGGGGTCTTCGGCGTCGGCATTTTCCTGCCGATGACGCCCAACGGCCTGCTGATCCCGCTGTGCTTCCTGTTCTGCGCCATCGCCGGCATGCTGCCCGCCACCATTCTGGCCGCCACGCCGGCGGCGACGCCGGAACCGACGCTGCTGCCGCTGAGCCTCGGGTTGGTGATGCAGGGAAACTACCTCGGCCAGGTGATCGGCCCGGTCGCGCTGAGCGCCATCGTGGCCGCGGCCGGCTGGGCGGCCCCGGCGTGGCTGGTGCTCGCGGCGGCGGTGTCAGGGGCGGGATTGGCGCTGATTTTTCGCCGCGGGCCACGCAATGCGGCGTAATGGCGCAATAAGCAATAATGAGAAAGGAGGTTCTATTTATTATTAGCGGTGCTGAATATTCCCTGGTGCGGGCGCGTGCTTATCGTGAAGGATAAGGCCAGTGATGATCCAGGCCCGACAATGACAAGGCGCCGGTCGCAACAAGATAAATCAGCAGACCGGCGAAAGCGATCAGCAATGCCTTTTCGATAACGGCAAGTCGTTTGTGTTCAGTCATTTGCATACTCCTTCGAGATATCGGGCGAACGGCCGCCCTCCTAAAAACTAGGAAAGCCTGGCGCAGGCGGCAAGTGCGGCTCACAAAATGAAACACAATCGATAAATTTATTTAATTATTTAGCCCTCTTTCTTTTCTCTCGCCGCCGCCTGTTCACCGTGCGGCGCCCGCCTTGCCCTTAATAACCCTATGGAATACGCCACTAAAAATCCCCTACCGGTTAAGCAAAGGTGATGATAGTGTTGTTTTCATTCAGTTCATCTATGCTGAAAATTCATCTTTTGAGGGACGACTATGATGTCTAAAGGCATTTCCAAAGGATTCTTTATTCTGATCCTGTTCATCGTTACCGCCGCCTTTCTCGACGTGCTGGGGCCTTATTACTCCTCGGTGCTGTGGGCGGTTATTCTGGCGGTGATTTTCCATCCGGTGAAAAAGAAGTTGAAGCAGTACGTCGGCGAACGCAACGGCGTGGTGTCGCTGCTGACGGTGGCGCTGATCTGCCTGATCGTGTTCACGCCGTTGGCGATCATCGCCTCGTCGCTGGCGATGGAATTCAACGTGATCTACACCAAGCTGCAGACCAACAACAGCCAATTGCCGACCATGCTGGCGGACTTTATGCGCCACCTGCCCGGCTGGGCGCAGCGCTTCCTGGCGGAGCATAACCTCAACAGCGCCGCCGAGATCCAAAAGCAGCTTTCCGAGGTGGCGCTCAAGGGCGGGCAATATCTGGCGGGCAGCGTGTTCCTGATCGGCAAGGGCACCTTCAACTTCGTCGTCGGTTTCGGCGTGATGCTCTACCTGCTGTTCTTCCTGCTGAAAGACGGCCCCTATCTGGTGAACCTGGCGCTCGAAGCGCTGCCGCTCTCCCAGCACGTGAAACACCATCTGTTCGTCAAGTTCGCCGCCGTTTCCCGCGCCACCGTCAAGGGCACGGTGGTGGTCGCCGTGGTGCAAGGCGCGCTCGGCGGGCTGGCGTTTTACTTTACCGGCATCGACGGCAGCCTGCTGTGGGGCGCGCTGATGGCGTTCCTGTCGATCATCCCGGCCGTGGGCTCCGCCATCATCTGGGTGCCGGCGGTGATCTACTTCTTCGCCACCGGCATGCTGTGGAAAGCCATTTTCCTGGTAGTGTTCTTCGTGGTGGTGATCGGCCTGGTGGACAACATCCTGCGCCCGCTGCTGGTGGGCAAAGACACCAAAATGCCGGACTACCTGATCCTGATCTCCACCCTGGGCGGCATGGAGATTTACGGCATCAACGGCTTCGTCATCGGCCCCTTGATCGCCGCGCTGTTCATCGCCTGCTGGAACATCCTGTCCGGCCGCGACAGCGAGGAGAACATCGAAGAGATCGACGAAGAGTTTATCGAGGAAGGCAAGAACCATCCCGACGCGGTGGAGTAAACCTCCCGCAGCGAATCACGCAGGGGCCCGTTTGGGCCCCTTTTTTTGTCTGTGGTATCCTTGCCAGGCTCACAAGGAAGAACGGGTTTCGTTATGCTTATTTTTTACGCCATGCTGGCCATCGCCTTCACCCTGCTGTGCCTGCTGGCCTTTATCTCTTGCGCTTACCAGCTTTCGAAGCACGGCGACGTCAAATTTTTGGCCTCGCTTTCGGTGCTGCTCTTCGCGCTGCTGGCCTTCTATGCCGCTTATGGCTACGTCAGCACCTGGCTGCAACAGCAGGCGGTCGATGTCCGGTTGTATTAGCGCAGCGGGATAAAAAAGACCTGCTCCGGATCGCCGTCATCGAGATTGTCAATCTGGCCGCTGGCGACAAATCCGGCGTTCAGCAGCAGCCGCTGCATCGGCAGGTTGGAACGATTGGTGGAAGTGAACAGCTTCGGGTTTCGGCAATGGGACTTCAATGCCGTAATCAACGCCTGCCCGACGCCCCGGCGGCGATAGCGCTCGCCGACCATCAGCATCTCGATAAAGCCGCAGCCGAAGAAATGATAGTGCAATACGCCATAGCCCATCACCACGTCCTGTTCCTTGGCAAGATAGCACTCCCCCTGCCCGCACCAGGCCCGGATCTGCGCCGCGCGCTGCGGTTCGTGTTCGGCGACGCTGTCGAGGGCGATCAGGGCTGCGACATCGCTGTCAGTGGCCTGGCGAACAAACATGTTTTAATCCTCATGCTGATGGATACGGCGACACCGCTTCAACGAAACGGCAACCGAAGCGGGATAACTTTTACATCCCCGCCGAATTTTGTAATCCTATTATAGAGTTACTAAAACACACGCCAAGGAAGGAAAGCTTTTCCCGATGAGAATACCGCAAATCTCCGCCGCCCTGCTGTTTACCCTGCTGCTGGCGGGCTGCCAGTTCCACAAGACCGTGTTCCCGCCGCCGTATATCGGCGCCCCGCAGGAGATCAGCACCTACGAAGTGAAAGGGCTGACGTTCGTCACCACCGTCACCTTCAGCGGCCTGTTCGCCGAAGATCTGGTGCGCGAATACGCACAGAAACATCACTATCGCTACTATGTGGTCACGATGCGCAGCAACGGTTTTAAAGATCGGAGCGAACGCGTGAGCGCGATGATGTATCGGTAAGAACCCGGCTCAGATTTGGCAAACCTGCATCAGGGCACAGTTTCAAACCCCCACTTCACTCGATGCCGTTGCAGGTATGCTCTGTTCTTTTCAGACAACCCGCTAATATTGGCGTCCAACGGGATCCTCAGCTCACATAGCAAACCGCTCATCGTCCGTGAATACAGCAAACGTCCGTCATCGGCAAAACTGATCATGCCACGATCGAACAGCTTGTCCAGATTGGGGATTAACGGCAAACCATTGTGCGGATCCACTTTTTCTTCTGGGGTCGCAATCGACCAGGCAACGATGTGAGAGGCAATGAGAATGGACGGCTCCGCAATCCCCGTGACGGCGCACCGGTTTCCCCACCGCTTAAACATTTTATCGCGATAGGGACCATGCCCAATCCGCGCCTGAATCACCCTTTCTTGCTCACCACCGACCTCTCTGGTGATTTCGACGGTATCCGCATGGAAGTTGATAGAGAGATTTTCCGAGAGAAAACCGGCGATCAACGCGGCTGCCGGCGCGGGGATCTCGCACATATAGTTTTCGGTGCATCCGCCTTTCTTATTAAAAACGCGCGGAAGGCAAGCCTGGTTGTGCATGCGTGTGAACGCTTGATTAAAAAGGGAAACATCAATAGGTAGTTCAAGACGCGTCAGTGCCAAATCGACTTGGGTACCCGCAATATGCGGCGGTCCCGCGACCCGATGCTCAGGCCGCGGTGCAGAGTAAGCATCGCGTACCGCTGTCGCCACGCCGATGATCTTCCTACCCTTGTGGCAAAAAATCAGGTCACCCTCTTTGACTTTTTTGACCGTTTCCCACCCGGCAGGTTTAAACATGTTCCCAGTCTTATTTATTCCATATTGCGGCGCCCACAGGAATTCGCCCTTAAAAACTTCCGCGACGCTGCCACCAATATTGACCCAGAAAAAACGCATGGCCACTCTTTTATAATCAGGATTTTTAAGGGTTATCGTCACCATTCATCAAGGGCTTTAGTGATTCTCACCAATTAACGCAGGATGACGGCAATAAAAAATCCCGGCCTTGACCGGGATAGCGTTGCACGGAAACAGCGTTGTTTATTCACTGCGGGCGAAATTCCAACGCGCTGCTTTTGACCGCTTCGTAAACCGCGGCCGTTGGCGGCTTAGGCAGACGCGCATTGGTGATTGCCTTGATCGCGGCCTGGCAAAGTTCCGGTTCCCCTTGCTCAGCCCGAATGCTGATCAGCATACCGTCCGGCGCCAGCTTGATGCTCAATGTGCAACGCTTGCCTGAGTAGGCTTCGGCATCTTTCAAATGGCTTTGAATCGCGGCCTGCAACTGGGCGATATAGTGTTCTTTCTCTTTTCCCGGCGCCGACGTCTTTGGGCCGCCAAGGTTGGTTGAAATATCGCCAACCTCTTTATTTACCGGATCGGTTTGGCTGGGGGCCGTGCTCTTGGCGCACCCCGTTAATGCCAGCGCGGTCATCGCCGCCAATACTGTGGCAACGCCGGTTTTATAGCCTGAATGCGTTATTTTCATATCCCTGTCCTTATGGATAATTATCAGTAGTGAAATCAGTTGACGCTGGGCCACGCAAAGAGCGCCGGCCAATACGTTATACAGGATCAATATACATCGCTAGTGACATTAAAACTTTCGCCAGGGGCTGTGCAGTCCGTCATTACAACAGCAGTGACGCACCGATTTTCGACAGAATAACGTATGAATAGACAGCGATGGCATACACGTTTTCGCTCATCCTTTGTAAGCACTGCACATAAATTTCAACACGGTCTTTTGGCTCACAATGCTGAGATAAACCGGATCGCTGGATGCCATGTTCACGAACACCCAGCTGGTAACGCCGTCAACGGTTCTGGCAAAGCTCAATGTATCAATGCCCTGAACGTCGTCCCGGTCGACAAAACGGAATACGGCGCTGTTAATGGTGACGGTTTGCGATGCGCCATTCATCATGGCCGTGATTTGGGTTCCTGCTTGCGTATTGCATTCCAAACGCACCAAGGGTGAAGGCGCTTGCGCGACTGGGTTTGATTCGGCGTACTTCGCTTTCGCCCTGGCCATTCGCTCATCGGTAGTTTGCGTGGTGCACCCGCCAATAAATAAAGACAAAATCAAAACAGAAATGGTTTTCTTGGTCATTTAAACTATCTTTTCACTGGATAACAATATTACTGATTGTAACAAAGAAGGCTCCCGAGAGCTCCTTTTCTACTCAAACGCCAAACACACTGATACACGCTTAACAATAGCGGCGCGATCATTGAACAGTTCGCTTCCCATGCCTTTAACAGCCAGATCAGCCGCTTCTAATCGATTGCCACAACAACGGTTTCTGCATACTTTCCCTTTTGGCGGCCAATTTCTTTGGTTCTGCCATACCGATCGCCGTTTTCTCGGCGTCAAGCAGCTATAATCCAAAAAGTGGAGTTTTTTGAAAACGATAAGGAGGGAGTATGTACAAAACTATTTTGGTTCCCGTGGATATTACCGAGCCGGAATTAACACAGCAGGTCATCCCGCATGTCAACGCGCTCGCCAGGCTCGAAGACTCCCACGTCCATTTCCTGGCGGTGATCCCGTCGCGCGCCACCTATGCCGCTTTCGGCTTTGCCGCCACGGCGGCGATAGAAACCAAAGACGAAATCATTGCGGTAGCAACCGAGGGGCTGGCAAAAGCGGCCAAAGAATTCAGCGTGCCTGAAGATAGAGTGACCACGCACGTTGCCGTCGGCGATCCCAAAGATCAAATCCTGGAGCTCGCCGATGCGCTCAACGCGGAGATTATCGTGATGGGTTCCAACCGCCCTTCTGCCATCACTTATCTCCTCGGCTCCAATGCCACCGCCGTCGTCCGTCACGCCAATTGCCCGGTGCTGGTCGTGCGTGAATCAGCTAACGCCGCGCAGTGAGCCTGTCCGACACCTCACTCATATTTGAACAGTAAAAAAACGGGAGCCCTAAGGCTCCCGTTCTCATTCTAACGCCAAACACCCTTACATGTGTTTAACGATGGCGTCGCCAAACTCTGAACATTTCAGCAGCTTAGCGCCTTCCATCAGGCGTTCGAAGTCGTAGGTCACGGTCTTGGCCGCGATGGCGCCTTCCATGCCTTTAACGATCAGGTCAGCCGCTTCGAACCATCCCATGTGACGCAGCATCATCTCTGCGGACAGGATGATGGAGCCTGGGTTCACTTTGTCCTGGCCGGCGTACTTCGGCGCGGTGCCGTGAGTCGCTTCGAACAGCGCGCAGTCGGAGCCGATGTTGGCGCCCGGCGCAATGCCGATGCCGCCTACCTGGGCCGCCAGGGCGTCGGAGATGTAGTCGCCGTTCAGGTTCATACAGGCGATCACGTCGTATTCCGCCGGGCGCAGCAGGATCTGCTGCAGGAAGGCGTCGGCGATCACGTCTTTAACCACGATCTCTTTGCCGGTGTTCGGGTTCTTGATCTTCAGCCATGGGCCGCCGTCGATCAGCTCGCCGCCGAACTCTTCGCGCGCCAGCTCATAGCCCCAATCCTTGAAGGCACCTTCGGTGAACTTCATGATGTTGCCTTTGTGAACCAGAGTCACGGAGTCGCGGTCGTTGGTGATGGCGTATTCGATCGCCGCGCGCACCAGACGCTTGGTCCCTTCTTCGGAGCATGGCTTCACGCCGATACCGCACTGCTCTGGGAAGCGGATTTTCTTCACGCCCATTTCGTCGCGCAGGAATTTGATCACTTTGTCCGCTTCGGCGGAGCCGGCTTTCCACTCGATACCGGCGTAGATGTCTTCGGCGTTTTCGCGGAAGATCACCATGTCGGTCAGCTCAGGCTGTTTCACCGGGCTTGGGGTGCCCTGGTAGTAACGCACCGGGCGCAGGCACACGTACAGGTCCAGCTGCTGGCGCAGGGCCACGTTCAGAGAACGGATGCCGCCGCCGACCGGGGTGGTCAGGGGGCCTTTGATGGCGACGCGGTAGTCGCGGATCAGGTCCAGAGTTTCGTCCGGCAGCCACACGTCTTTACCGTAAACGTGGGTAGATTTTTCGCCGGTGTAGATTTCCATCCAGGAGATTTTACGTTCGCCGTGGTAAGCCTTTTTAACGGCCGCATCAACCACGTGGATCATGGCAGGAGTCACGTCAACGCCGATGCCGTCGCCTTCGATGAACGGGATGATCGGGTTATGAGGAACAACCAGTTTACCCTGGGCGTCAACCGTGATTTTTTTACCTTCTGCCGGAACAACTACTTTGCTTTCCATCAACCTCTCCTTCAAGCGCAATTTTGTTAATGCTTTGTAAGATGCGTGTAGATACTACTTGAATATTCGGTCCGCGCCAATCCGAAACGGATTCGGTTATAATGCGCTTATCATCCGTAATCTCAACCGTTATGAAAAAATTCTCTGTTAGAAATCACAACGTTAAACGATTCAGCAAGCCGAATGCCGCCAAACCCGCCGCGCCGAAGGGGCCGCGCCGCATTGTGTTATTCAACAAGCCCTTCGACGTGCTACCGCAGTTCACCGACGAAGCCGGCCGCGCCACGCTGAAAGAATACATCCCCTTCCCCGACGTTTACGCCGCCGGGCGCCTGGATCGCGACAGCGAAGGGCTGCTGGTGCTGACCAACGACGGCCAGCTGCAGGCGCAGCTCACCCAGCCGGGCAAGCGCACCGGCAAAATCTATTATGTGCAGGTCGAGGGCGCGCCGCAGGAGAGCGATCTGGCGCCGCTGCGCAGCGGCGTCACGCTGAAAGACGGCCCGACGCTGCCCGCCGGTGTTGAGTTGGTGGCCGAGCCGCAGTGGCTGTGGCCGCGCAACCCGCCGATCCGCGAGCGTAAATCCATCCCCACCAGTTGGCTGAAAATCACCCTGTATGAAGGGCGAAACCGCCAGGTGCGTCGCATGACGGCGCATATCGGGTTCCCTACCCTGCGCCTGATTCGCTACAGTATGGGTAATCTTTCGCTGGGTTCACTGCAGCCCGGTGAATGGAAAACCATCGATTCCCTGTAGACCGATAACTGATGGAGGCGCCATGAAATCTACTCCGATCGCGCTGCTGCTCGCCGCTCTGGCGGCCCCGTTCGCCGCCCCGGCCGCCAGCTTCGACTGCGCCAAGGCGGCAGGCAGCGATGAACGCACCATCTGCGCCAACCGCACGCTGAACGATCTGGACGTGCAAATGGCCACCAAGTACCAATTCCTGCGCGGCCTGTTCGCCATGGGCGCGCGCGGCGCGATGCAGGACAGCCAGCAGGCCTGGCTGGCCAAACGCCAGCGGTGCGGCGGCGACACCGCCTGCCTGCTGCAAAGTTACCGCACCCGCATCGCCGAGCTGGACGACATCTACCGGCGCATCGACAAACCGCTGTAAGGAGACCGCATGTTCAAACCGCACGTCACCGTAGCCTGCGTGGTGCACGCCGCCGGCAAATTTTTGGTCGTCGAAGAGACCATCAACGGCAAAGCGCTGTGGAATCAGCCGGCCGGCCACCTGGAGGCCGACGAGACGCTGGTGCAGGCCGCCGAGCGCGAGCTGTGGGAAGAGACCGGCATCCGCGCCACGCCGCAGGCGTTCCTGCGCCTGCACCAGTGGATCGCGCCGGATCGCACGCCGTTCCTGCGTTTCTGCTTCGTCATCGAGCTGGAACAGCCGCTGCCGACCGAGCCGCATGACAGCGACATCGATCGCTGCCTGTGGTTGAGCGCCGACGAGATTTTGCAGGCGCCCAACCTGCGTTCCGCGCTGGTGGCCGAGAGCATTCGCAGCTATCAGCAGCCGGAGCGTTACCCGCTGTCGCTAGTCGGCAGCTTCGCCTGGCCACATTGAGGGCGCCGGGCAGCACAAGATGAACAGTGCGCCGGCGCGGGCAACGTGGTAAAATCCTGCGCTTGTTTTTATCAGCACGGTTCGTGTTCAAGTTCGTGAGATCCCCATGTCAGACAACAGCCAGAAAAAAGTAATCGTCGGTATGTCCGGCGGCGTCGACTCTTCCGTTACCGCCTATCTGTTACAGCAACAGGGCTATCAGGTCGCTGGGCTGTTCATGAAAAACTGGGAAGAAGACGACGACGAAGAGTACTGCTCCGCCGCGACCGATCTGGCCGACGCGCAAGCGGTCTGCGACAAGCTGGGCATCGAACTGCACACGGTGAACTTTGCGGCGGAATACTGGGACAACGTGTTTGAGCTGTTCCTGGAAGAGTACAAGGCCGGCCGCACGCCGAACCCGGACATCCTGTGCAACAAAGAGATCAAATTCAAAGCCTTCCTGGAGTTCGCCGCCGAAGATCTGGGGGCCGATTTCATCGCCACCGGCCACTACGTGCGCCGCCAGGACGTGGACGGCAAAAGCCGCCTGCTGCGCGGCGTCGACGGCAACAAAGATCAGAGCTACTTCCTCTACACCCTGAGCCACGAGCAGGTGGCGCAGAGCCTGTTCCCGGTCGGGGAGCTGGAGAAGCCGGAGGTGCGCCGCATCGCCGAGCAACTGGAGCTGGTCACCGCCAAGAAGAAAGACTCCACCGGCATCTGCTTCATCGGCGAACGCAAGTTCCGCGACTTCCTCGGCCGCTACCTGCCGGCGCAGCCGGGCCCGATCGTCAGCGTCGACGGCCAGACCGTCGGCGAACACCAGGGTCTGATGTATCACACCCTGGGCCAGCGCAAAGGGCTGGGCATCGGCGGCCTGAAAGACAGCAGCGAAGATCCGTGGTACGTGGTGGATAAAGACGTGGCCAACAACGTGCTGGTGGTTGCGCAGGGGCACGATCACCCGCGTCTGATGTCCGTCGGCCTGATCGCGCAGCAGCTGCACTGGGTGGATCGTCTGCCGCTGACCGGCCCGTTCCGCTGTACGGTGAAGACCCGCTATCGCCAGCAGGACATCCCTTGCACCGTGACCCCGCTCGACGACGAACGCATCGAAGTGCGTTTCGACGAGCCGGTCTCCGCCGTCACCCCCGGTCAGTCGGCGGTGTTCTACCAGGGCGAAATCTGCCTCGGCGGCGGCATCATCGAACAGCGCCTGGCGTAATTCGCCTGCCGCCCAAGAAAAACGCTGCGTTTACCGCAGCGTTTTTTTATTCAAAATTCCACCTGCGCGCCCAGCTCGATCACCCGATTCGGCGGGATTTCGAACAGATCCGGCGCCCGCAGCGCGTTGCGCTGCAATAGCTGGAACACCTTGCCGCGCACGCGCAGATACCAGGGCCGCTTGCCCAGCACCAGCGTATCGCGCGACATGAAGAACGAGGTCTCGTTCATGGTGAAGCTCATCCCCTCCAGCCCGCAGCGATAAAGGATATCCGTCACGTTGGGCGTCTCGCGCCAGCCGTAGCTCGCCACCACCCGCCAAAAGCTCGCCGACAGCTGTTCGATCGCCACCCGCTGCACATTGTGCACGTACGGCATGTCGGTGGTGACGATGGTCAGCAGCACCACGCGCTCGTGCAGCACCTTGTTGTGCTTCAGGTTATGCAACAGCACCAGCGGCACCGCATGCGGCGTGCGCTCCATAAACACCGCGGTGCCCGGCACCCGCTTCGGCGGCGCCTTCTCCAGCGATTCGATCAGCGCGCTCAGCCCTTCCTGGTTGTCGCGCAACCGGCGGATCAGGCGCGAACGCTCGGTCTTCCAGGTCAGCATGATCAGCAGAATCGTCAGCCCAAGCGCCACCGGCAGCCAGCCGCCGGTCGCCAGCTTGATCAGGTTGGCGCCGAACAGCGGCACGTCGATGCACAGCATGACCAGCAGCATCAACCCGCCCAGCGCGCGCGGCCAGCCCCAGTTTTTCACCGCCACGATGCTCAGCAAAATCGACGACAGCAGCATGGTGCCGGTCACCACGATGCCGTAAGCCGACGCCAGGTTGCTGGAGTGTTTGAAACTGATAATCACGATCAGCACCGCCGCGAACAGCAGCCAGTTCACCACCGGAATGTAGATCTGCCCGGACTCCTGATCGGAGGTATAGATGATGCGCATCGGCGGCAGGTAACCCAGCCGCACCGCCTGCCGCGTCAGCGAGAACACGCCGGAGATCACCGCCTGCGAGGCGATCACCGTCGCCAGCGTGGCGATCACCAGCAGCGGGATCAGCGCCCAGGTCGGCGCCAGCAGGAAGAACGGGTTGTTGATCGCCGCCGGATTGGCCAGCAGCAGCGCCCCCTGGCCGAAGTAATTCAACACCAGCGCCGGCGCCACCAGCGTAAACCACGCCAGACGGATCGGCTTTTTACCGAAGTGGCCCATATCGGCGTACAACGCTTCTGCGCCGGTGACCGACAGCACCACCATGCCCAGCGCAAAGAATGACACCGCCTTGTATTCGAGGAAGAAATTCACCGCCCAGTAAGGGTTCAGCGCCCGCAGCACGCCGGGGTGATGCAGAATGCCGCCGATGCCCAGCAGCGCCAGCGTCAGGAACCAGATAACCATCGCCGGGGCAAACAGTTTGCCGACGCTGCCGGTGCCGCGTTTTTGGATCGCGAACAACGCGGTCAGCACCAGCAGCGACAGCGGCACGATAAAGCTGTCCAGCTCGGGGGCGATAATCTGCAGCCCCTCGATGGCCGAGAGCACCGAAATGGCCGGGGTGATCACCCCGTCGCCGTAAAAGAAGCTGCCGCCCACCAGCCCGATCAGCACCGCCGCCGGCACCCAGCGCGCATCCAGCTTGCGGATCGCCAGCGACATCAGCGTCAGAATGCCTCCCTCGCCGTCGTTGTCGGCGCGCATCACAAAACAAATGTATTTAATGGACACCACCAGCGTCAGCAGCCAGAAAATCAGCGACAAAAAGCCGTAAATCGAGGCCGGCGTCAGGGTGATGCCCTCCTCCGCCGTCAGGCATTCGCGCAGGGTATATAGCGGGCTGGTGCCGATATCGCCGTACACCACGCCGATGGCCGCCAGCGTCACCGCCGGCAGCGGCTGCTTGTTTTTTACGTGCATATAAAGGTCTTTATTTAAGGGTTCACGTTGGCAGTATAGATGCAGCCGCCGCACTTTATTTGCCGCCGCAACAATAAGTTCGCGCCGCCGCGCTGGCGATTTTCGCCGCCTTATTGCGCAGTTCTGCGCCGCACGGCGCCTCCGCCTCGTCACAGACGTATTAGACGCTGGGTTTACCCTCGATTTTGTGGCATGATCCGCGGCATTCGTTGTCATCGTTGTTACAGCCACGCCCGAGCGTTACCGTTCGCGGCCGCCGCCGTTGCCCCTGCGATACACACAACCTTATGCAGTAAGCCATGTACCGTTCACCGCGTTTACAGGAGTCATCGTGGCGAAGAATTATTATGACATCACGCTGGCCATGGCGGGCATCAGCCAGTCGGCGCGTTTGGTTCAGCAGTTGGCCCATGAAGGGCAATGCGACCGCGAAGCGTTTCAGACCTCGCTGAAAAGCCTGCTGCAAATGGATCCGCCCTCCACGCTGGCGGTGTTCGGCGGCGAAGAACGCAATTTGATGGTCGGCCTCGAAACCCTGATGGGCGTGCTGAATGCCAACAACAAAGGGCCGGGCGCGGAACTGACCCGCTACACCATCAGCCTGATGGTGCTGGAGCGCAAGCTCAACGCCAACAAACAGGCGATGAACACGCTCGGCGAACGCCTCGGCCAGCTTGAGCGCCAGTTGGCGCACTTCGATCTTGAGTCAGACACCATCATCAGCGCGCTGGCCGGCATTTACGTCGACGTGGTCAGCCCGCTCGGGCCGCGCATTCAGGTGACCGGCTCGCCGGCGATCTTGCAGAATCCGCAGGTGCAGGCCAAGGTGCGCGCCACGCTGCTGGCCGGCATTCGCGCCGCCGTGCTGTGGCAACAGGTCGGCGGCAGCCGCCTGCAGTTAATGTTTTCCCGTAATCGTCTGTTCAAGCAGGCGCAAAATATCGTTGCTCATTGTTAATCGATCCCAGGAGTTGCTACCGATGGAATTATCCTCACTGACCGCCCTTTCCCCCGTTGATGGACGCTACGGTGATAAAGTCAGCGCACTGCGCCCCATTTTCAGCGAATACGGTCTGCTGAAATTCCGCGTACAGGTTGAAGTACGTTGGCTGCAAAAACTGGCCGCCTGCGCAGAAATCAAGGAAGTTCCCGCTTTTGACGCCGACGCAAACGCTTTCCTCGACAAAATCGTCGCGGAATTCAATGAAGAAGACGCGCAGCGCATCAAAACCATCGAACGCACCACCAACCACGACGTGAAAGCGGTCGAGTATTTCCTGAAGGAAAAAGTGGCGGCGGTGCCTGCGCTGCACGCGGTGTCCGAGTTCATCCACTTCGCCTGCACCTCCGAAGACATCAACAACCTGTCGCATGCGCTGATGCTGCAAAGCGCCCGTCAGGACGTGGTGTTGCCTTACTGGCGCAAGATCATCGCCGCGCTGAAAGGGCTGGCGCAGGAATACCGCGATATCCCGCTGCTGTCGCGCACCCACGGCCAGCCGGCAACCCCGTCGACCGTCGGCAAAGAGTTCGCCAACGTGGCTTACCGCATGGAGCGCCAGTACCGCCAGCTGGAGCGCGTGGAGATCATGGGTAAAATCAACGGCGCGGTCGGCAACTACAATGCCCACATCGTCGCTTACCCGGAAGTGGACTGGCATCAGTTCAGCGAAGCGTTTGTGACCTCGCTCGGCATCACCTGGAACCCGTACACCACGCAGATCGAACCACATGACTACATCGCCGAACTGTTCGACTGCGTAGCGCGTTTCAACACCATTCTGATCGACTTCGACCGCGACATCTGGGGCTACATCGCCCTGAACCACTTCAAGCAGAAGACCATCGCCGGCGAAATCGGCTCTTCCACCATGCCGCACAAGGTCAACCCGATCGACTTCGAAAACTCCGAAGGCAACCTGGGCCTGGCCAACGCCGTGCTGGGCCACCTGGCGGGTAAACTGCCGGTTTCCCGCTGGCAGCGCGATCTGACCGACTCCACCGTGCTGCGTAACCTGGGCGTGGGCCTGGGCTATGCGCTGATCGCCTATCAGGCCACCCTGAAGGGCATCAGCAAGCTGGAAGTCAACCAGGCGCACCTGTTGGACGAACTGGATCACAACTGGGAAGTGCTGGCCGAGCCGATCCAGACCGTGATGCGCCGCTACGGCATCGAGAAGCCTTACGAGAAGTTGAAAGAACTGACCCGCGGCAAGCGCGTGGACGCCGCCGGCATGCAGGCGTTCATCGATGGCCTGGCGCTGCCGGAAGAAGAGAAAACCCGTCTGAAGGCGATGACCCCGGCCAACTACATCGGCCGCGCCACTACCCTGGTCGACGAGCTGAAGTAAACGCGTTAGACCCACAACGACAAGGCGGCCCGCGGGCCGCCTTGTTGCTTATTATTCGCCGCGCAACACCTGCAGCCGGGCAATCTGCCGCCCCTGCGCATCGAAGTTGTCCGCACTCAGCCAACGCTCAAACGCCTGCCGCACCGCAGGCCAACGGTCAGCGGTGATGGCGAACCAGTCGGTATCGCGGCTGCGCCCTTTAACGATCACCGCAAAGCGGAAGTTGCCCTCGTAACGGAAGCCAAAGCGCAGCGCGGCCTGGCGCGATGGCGCGTTATGGCTGTCGCACTTCCACTCACAGCGGCGATAGCCCAGCGTGTCGAAGGCGTAACGCAGCAGCAGCGCGATGGCCTCGGTGGCGCTGGAACGCTGTTTCATCAACGGTGACCAGCTGACGTGGCCGATCTCCAGCACGCCGTTGGCCTCGTCGATGCGCATCAGCGCCACCGTCCCCACCGGCGCGTCGCTGGCGGCATCGAACACCGTCAGATTGACCAGCGTCGGGTTGGCCTGCAGCGTCTCCAGATGCAGCAGCATCGCCGCCGGCGTGTCGGGCCGTTCGATAGACAGATAGGTCCAGTCGCGGCCGTCCGGCGCCAGCTGGAAAGCGTCGTACAGCGCGGCGTAATCCCGCTGCGGCTCGAGCGGCGCCAGCGAGCAGAAACGCCCGCCGAGCGTTGCGCCGCCCGGGCGACGAGCCGGCTGCCAATCCGGCATCGGTTCGCCAATCGGCTGACCATAACGATTCATTGCCATACGCGCCTCCTGCGGTTAACGGGTATAAACGATAAACGAGCTTCTTCTGCCGATTTTGTCGTACAGCGAACGCGCCGGCGCGTTGTACTCCTGAGTCATCCAATAGACCCGATCGCTGCCGCGCGCCTCCGCCAGTCGATACGCCTGTTCGAACAGTTTTTCCGACACTTTATGGCCGCGCGCCTGCGGCGACACATAGAGATCTTCGATATAACAATAGCCCATCGCGCTCCAGGTGGACGGATGGAATACCAGGTTCATCAGCCCCAGCAGCCGGCCGTCGGCATCCTCCGCCACCAGCCCGTACACCTGTTCATCCTGCCCCAACCGTTCGAAGGTGCGATCGGTCACCTGCGGCGCCACGTCGGCGCGGTAAAAGTCGAGATAGCCCTGCCACAACGCCAGCCATTGCGCTCTGTCGTCGCCATTGATTCTGCGGATGGTCACTTCACGATTTGATGGGTTCATAGCGCCTCACGGGGTTAAGATATTATTTCCATTAGGGAAATAACCGAATAGCGGCAGGATACACCGCGCAGCGGCGGCGTAATACGGACCAATTCAAAACGCCGAGCAGACCAATTTTAACCGCCGCTTTCCCGCGGCAGCGCGTTGAACACCTGCGCCAGCGTGGCGATAAAGCGCACGATCTCGTCCGGCGTATAGGCCGAAAAACCGAGCACCAGCGCCCCGCGCTGCGGCGCGCCGGTGTAGAAATCCGCCAGGCCGTACAACCGTATTCCTCGTTCGGCCGCCGCCGCCACCAGCCGCCGCTCCGTCGCCGCATCCGCCAACGGGCAAACCAGCTGCAGCCCACCCTGCGGCAAGGCCGGGTGCGTCCAGGGCGCGAGATGGCGTTGCACCGCGTCGTAGAGCACATCCAGCCGTGCCTTGTACAGCGTGCGCATATTGCGCAGATGCTCGGCGTAGCCGCCCTCATGCAAGCAGTGGAACAGCGTCATCTGCGCCAGCGCCGACGTGTAGCCGTCCTGAAACTGCCTGGCGGCGACCAATGGCCGCACCAGCTGCGGCGGCGCAATCATGAAGCCGATGCGCAGCCCCGGAAACAGCGTCTTGCTGAAGGTACCGATGTACAGCGTGCGCCCGCCGCTGTCCAGCCCCTGCAGCGCCGCCTTGGTTTGTCGATCGTAGTTGAACTCGGCGTCATAATCGTCTTCGATGATCCAGGCCCGCCGACGCTGGGCCCACTGCAACAGCGCCAGACGCCGCTCGAGGCTCAGCGAATACCCCAGCGGGTAGTGATGGGACGGCGTGATGTAAACGCCCCGCCCGCCGCCCGTGGCGTGCATCAGTTGCCCGACGTCCATCCCCTGCTCATCGATGCCGATCGGCCGCGCCTGCAGCCCCGCCGACTGCACCAGCTTTTTCGCCCCCTGGTAGCCCGGCTCTTCGACGAATACCGCATCGCCGGGATCGAACAGCACCTGGGTGCACAGCGCCAGCGCCTGCTGAGAGCTGGTGACCACGATCACCTGCTCCGCCGACGCCTTGACGCCCCGCTCCCGCTGCAAATAGTGCGCGATCGCCGCACGCAGTTCCGGCAAGCCCTGCGGATCGGCATACCCCAACAGCCGCTCGCCGTGGCGCCGCAGCGCCTGCTTTTCCCACTGCAGCCATGAATCGATGGGAAACGCCCGCAGATCCGCCAGCGAGGGCGTCAGCGAAGCCTGGCGGCTGGTGTGCGGCGTATGGCTGACCGCCAGCAACGCCCGGCCGCGATCGCTTAATTCGCGTTCCGCCAGCCGCGCCTCCTGGCCTGCCTGCGTCGCCAGCAGTTCACGGCCGAGCAGCGTATCGCAGCGATAACGCACAAAGCTGCCGCGCCCCACCGTTCGGCTGATAAACCCCTCCGCCTCCAGCCGCGCGTAGGTCTGTTCCACCGTGTCACGCGCCACCGTCAACCGGGCCGCCAACGCGCGGCTCGGCGGCAGCTTCGCCCGCCACGGCAGTTCCCCGGCGGTGATGAGCCGCAACAGGGCCTGATGCAGCGCCGAACGTCGGGTCAGCCCCTGCTGACGCTGCTGGGTGAAGGCTGCCAGGATTGCCGCGTCGTCCGCGTGTCGTGGGGTGTCACTCATGGGCAGTCTGTTTCTCCGAGCCTGGGGCGATAGCACACTACTCTACCTCATTTCTCCCAGCGGCGGCGGCAGTTGCGCTGCCCGGCGAAATCCCCTTAAATAAGCCATCGCATTGCGGCTACAGGACTTCCGTCAGCTATGAGCAAGGAGATCAACCAGCGTCTGCTGGAAAAATTGCTGCAGGATCTGGCCAGCGCGGGCGCGATGCCGTTATATCTGCGCTTTAACGCCTCGGTACGCCAGGCTATCGAGCAAGGATTGCTGAACGCGGGGGATTTCCTGCCCAGCGAGCGCCTGTTTACCGAACGGCTCGGCATCTCGCGCATCACGGTGCGCAAAGCGCTGGCCTGCCTTGAGCAAGACGGCATCATCGGCCGTTCACGCGGCTACGGCACCTTCATCCAGCCACAACGGCCCGCGCCGAAGCTGCGCTATTCATTAGCGGACATCAAAGGGTTCTCGCGCGAGGCGACGCAACAGGGGCGTCAGCCGGATACGCAATGGATCAGCCGCGAGCGGGTGCCGGCCAGCGCCGAACTGGCGGAAAAACTCCGGCTGGCGGTTGGAGCGCCGATCTACCAACTCAAGCGCATTCACTTTATCGATCGGCGGCCGATGTCGGTGGCGGTGTCCTACGTGGTGGCGGCGGCGATTGCCAACGTCGACGAGATTGGCATCTCGCTGTACGACTACTTCCGGCGCAACAATGTGGAGATGGGCTCGCTGCGCAGCCAGGTCAGCGCGGCGATGGCCGACGACGACATCCGCCAGGCGCTGCAGCTATCCGAACCGATGCCGCTGCTGATCGTGCGCCAGACGTTGTTCGACCACCGCAAGAAGCCGATCGAATACAGCGAAAGCTTCTGCCGCAGCGACATGTACGAGTTTACCAGCGAAAGCTGATCCGTCACGCCTCGCCCTGCCGGCGGCGGCGAAAACGCGCGAACGCTTGGGCATACGCCTCAACGTCCAGCGGATTCACCCGCTGCAACTCCGCCAGCAGGGCAGGATCCATCGCACCGGCGCCGTGCAGCGCGCCGCAGACAGCGGTGGCCATCGCGCCGATGGTGTCGGTATCGCCGCCCAGATTGGCGCACAGCACCGCGCAACGGGTAGGATCGGTTTGCGCCAGCTGCACCATCGCCAGCGCCGCCGGCACCGACTCGATGGTGCTCACCCCGGCGCCAATCAGTTGATATATCCGCTCAGAGGCCTGCTCGGGATCGGCGGCCTCATCCACCACCTGAAACGCCAACTCGATGCGCGCCGCCAGTGAGGGGCTGAACGTCGTCACCTGACGGCGCTGGGCATACTCCGCCACGCCCGGCAGCGCCAGGCGAATCGAGGCCCAGTCCGCGCCCTCCACCGCACGCGAAACCGCCCAAGCGATCGCGACGGCACCGGCGACGGCGATGTCGGATTTGTGCGTCGGGCTGGAGGCCAGCCACACCTGCTGACAGAAATCCTCCAGCGGCGCAGACGGCAGCACGCAGCCCAAAGGCGAAATGCGCATTGCTGCGCCATTGGTGATGCCGTTGTTTTCCAACTCGGCGATCGGCGTGCCCGCTTTTTGCTCGCTCAACGCCAGTTTGGAACTGGGGCCGAGAATGTTCTTGTTGAAGGCGTCAAAACTGTCCACCCAGCGGATCACATTGCGGGCGATCAGCGCCGGCACCACCTCACCTTCCGCTTCCCGCAGCGCATCGGCCAGCGCCAGTGCCATCGCGGTATCGTCGGTATATTGCCCGGCCTTGAAGTAACAGGCGGCCGAGTTCTCCGCCGGCCCATCGAGAAAACCGTCTATCCAGCCGAAATGGCGCTTAACCCGCTCGCGCGGCCACAGCTCGGAAGGCATGCCGAGCGCGTCGCCCAGCATCTGTCCGTAAAGTGCGCCCGCTATGCGTTCTGCCTGGGTTAACTGCTTCATCCGTCGCTCCTGAGAAAATGTGCCGTTGCCTCAATAATACCTTATTAGTACCTTTAAAGCTTATCAAGCGCCCGGCTCACACTTCCCTTTCGCGGGCAATGCCCGGCGCGTTTAAGTTGCGTTTAATGTTGCCCCGCCGCTGTTTATCCGACGTTTATCAGAGCTTGTCGATAATGTCGGCGAACAAATTGATAACGCTTATTTTAATACATTGCTTCGGCTCTCTTGCGGGCCGGGCGGGTTATACCTACCATAGCCTCAGCACTTTTTGTCAAAATGGTTCAGGTGGCCGCGTTATTCCCTGACACGCCGCGGAGCGTGTTCCCTTTTATCGCGTGGGTGACAGGATGTTCACCCGCATAGTCACAGGAGTTCGCCATGCGAGTACTGGTTGTTGAAGATAATGGTTTGCTGCGTCACCACCTTTCCGTTCAGATGCGCGAGATGGGCCATCAGGTCGACGCGGCCGAAGACGCCAAGGAAGCCGATTATTTCCTGCAGGAACACGCGCCGGATATCGCCATCGTCGATCTCGGCCTGCCGGGTGAAGACGGCCTGAGCCTGATCCGCCGCTGGCGCGCCCATCAGACCAAGCTGCCTATCCTGGTGCTGACCGCCCGCGAAAGCTGGCAGGACAAAGTGGCGGTGCTGGAAGCCGGCGCCGACGACTATGTCACCAAGCCGTTCCACCTGGAAGAGGTGATCGCCCGCATGCAGGCGCTGATGCGCCGCAACAGCGGCCTGGCTTCGCAGGTGATCGTGCTGCCGCCGTTCCAGATCGATCTGTCGCGCCGCGAACTGAGCGTCAACGATCAACAGATCAAGCTGACCGCCTTTGAATACACCATCATCGAAACCCTGATCCGCAACGCCGGCAAGGTGGTGAGCAAGGATTCGTTGATGCTGCAGCTCTACCCGGACGCCGAACTGCGTGAAAGCCACACCATCGACGTGCTGATGGGCCGCTTGCGCAAGAAAGTGCAGGCAGAATACCCGCATGAAGTGATCACCACGGTACGTGGCCAGGGCTATCGTTTTGACGCGAAGTGAACATGATGTTCAACAAGAATAAAAAACCGTTTTCGCTGCGTGCCCGCTTCCTGATGGCGACCGCCGGGGTGATCCTGGCGCTGTCGCTCTCTTACGGTTTGGTGGCGGTCGTCGGCTATATCGTCAGCTTCGACAAAACCGCCTTCCGTCTGCTGCGCGGCGAGAGCAACCTGTTCTTCAGCCTGGCGCAGTGGAAAGACAACAAACTCACCATCGCCATTCCCCCCGATCTCGATCTCAACTTCCCGACGCTGGTCTTTATCTACGACGATAAAGGCAACCTGCTGTGGAGCCAGCGCAAGGTGCCGGAGCTCGAGAAGCTGATCAACAAGGAATGGCTGGAGGAGTCCGGCTTCTACGAAATCGACACCGACACCCGCGTCAGTAGCGAAGTGCTGGGGGACAACCCCAAAGCGCAGGATCAGCTGAAGAATTACGACGATACCGATCAGAACGCGCTGACCCACTCGGTGGCGGTCAACACCTATGCCGCCACGCCTCGCCTGCCGGCGCTGACCATCGTGGTGGTTGACAGCATTCCGCAGGAGCTGCAGCGATCCGACGTGGTGTGGGAGTGGTTCAGCTACGTGCTGTTGGCCAACCTGCTGCTGGTGGTGCCGCTGCTGTGGCTGGCGGCCTACTGGAGCCTGCGGCCGATCAAGGCGCTGGTCAATCAGGTTGGCGAACTGGAGAACGGCGAGCGCGATCAGCTGGATGAGAACCCGCCCAGCGAACTGCGCGGGCTGGTGCGCAATCTGAACATTCTGGTGCGTAACGAGCGCCAGCGCTACACCAAATATCGCACCACCCTGTCGGATCTGACCCACAGCCTGAAAACGCCGCTGGCGGTGCTGCAAAGCACCCTGCGCTCGCTGCGCAGCGGCAAGCAGACCACCATCGAAGAAGCCGAGCCGATCATGCTGGATCAGATCGGGCGCATCTCGCAGCAGATCGGTTACTACCTGCACCGGGCCAGCATCAACTCCGGCCAAACGGTGTTGACGCGCGAGATCCACTCGGTGCCGGCGCTGCTCGACAGCCTGGTGGTGGCGCTGAACAAGGTTTACCAGCGCAAAGGGGTGGTGATCACGCTGGACATCTCGCCGGAAGTGACCTTTATGGGCGAGAAGAACGACTTTATGGAAGTGATGGGCAACGTGTTGGAAAACGCCTGCAAATACTGCCTGGAGTTCGTTGAGATCACCTCGCTGCACTCAGAGAAAAATCTCATCCTCGTCATCGACGACGACGGCCCGGGCATCCCGGAAAGCAAGCGCCAGCTGATCTTCCAGCGCGGCCAGCGGGTGGACACCCTGCGCCCCGGCCAGGGCCTTGGCCTGTCGGTGGCGGCGGAGATCATCGAGCAATACGACGGCGAAATCGTCATCAGCGACAGCCCGCTCGGCGGCGCGCGCATGCAGGTCACTTTCGCCCGCCAGCACGATACCCACCACAACGAATAAATTATGCCGCTGCGGCCCCGATCCACGGGGCCAAACTTCCGTTATAATCGCACTCAGGCTCACTCCCCTATCCTGGAATAGAACATGGATTATCAATTAGATCTGGACTGGAACGATTTTTTGCAACGTTATTGGCAAAAGCGTCCGGTGATTCTGAAGCGCGGCTTCAAAAACTTTATCGATCCGATCTCCCCGGATGAGCTGGCCGGGTTGGCGATGGAAAACGAAGTGGACAGCCGCCTGGTCAGCCACCAGGACGGCCGTTGGCAGGTTGCGCACGGCCCCTTCGAGAGCTTCGACCACCTGAGCGAAAACAACTGGTCGCTGCTGGTGCAGGCGGTGGATCACTGGCATGAGCCTTCGGCGGCGCTGATGCGCCCGTTCCGCCAACTGCCGGACTGGCGGATGGATGACCTGATGATCTCCTTCTCGGTGCCGGGCGGCGGCGTCGGCCCGCACCTCGATCAGTACGACGTGTTCATCATTCAGGGCACCGGCCGCCGCCGCTGGCGCGTCGGGGAAAAAACGCCGCTGAAACAGCACTGCCCGCACCCGGATCTGCTGCAGGTCGAACCGTTCGACGCCATCATCGACGAAGAGATGGAGCCGGGCGACATTCTCTACATTCCGCCGGGCTTCCCGCATGAAGGCTACGCGCTGGAAAACGCGCTCAATTACTCGGTGGGCTTCCGCGCGCCGAACGGCCGCGAGCTGGTGAGCGGCTTCGCCGACTACGTGCTGGCGCGCGAGCTCGGCAGCAAGCGCTACGGCGATCCGGACGTTAAACTGCGCGAACACCCGGCGGAGATCCTGCCGCAGGAAGTGGACGCCTTGCGGCAGATGATGCTGGATTTGGTGCAACAGCCGGAGCACTTCCAGCACTGGTTCGGCGAGTTTATCTCCCAGTCGCGCCACGAGCTGGATCTGGCGCCGCCGGAGCCGCCGTATCAGGCCGGGGAAATCTACGAACTGCTGCAACAGGGTGAAGCGCTGCAGCGCCTGGGCGGGTTGCGCGTGCTGCGCGTCGGCGATCGCTGCTTCGTCAACGGCGAGCTGATCGACACCGACCAGCTGCAGGCCGCAGACGCCCTGTGCCAGCACTTCAGCGTCGACGCCGCCCTGCTCGGCGACGCGGTGGACGATCCGTCATTCCTGGCGCTGCTGACCGCGCTGGTCAACAGCGGCTATTGGTACTTTAACGACTGATTGCCGTCACGCGCACAAGCCACCCTGCCGGGTGGCTTTTTTATGCCTGCCGCGCCTGCGCGCGAAAGCCGGCCAGCGCTTCATCCGCCATGCCCGCCTGCTCCGCCGCCGCGCAAATCTGCCGCCAGGTATTAGCGTCTATCGGTATGCCCTGCTCCAGCCGCGCCGCGCGGTTGGCCTCCTCCCATTCGCCCGGCACCGAGATCGGCTGTTCACCGCTCGGCGGCGACGCCTTCACCCAGCCGATGAACGCTTCGGCCTCGGCCTGCATTTGCGGGGCGTCGAAGGCCTGAGGATCGAGGATCAGGGTCGTCATGCAGTTGAAGATGGCGTCGCTGTCGGCTTTCAGCGTGGCGTCGTGGGTGGTGCGGCCGCCGGAGAGCGCGCCGCCGAGGATCTCGCACATCGCCGCCAGCGCATAGCCTTTGTGCAAGCCGAACGGCAACAGTGACCCGAACGGCGCTTCGTGCATCACCTTCGGTTCGGTAGTCGGTTGCCCGTGTTCGTCGATCAGATAGCCCGCCGCCACCGACAAGCCTTTGTTATAGGCCACCCGAGTCTTGCCGAAGGCGATGCCGCTGGTGGCGAAATCCAACAGCAGCGGCGTGCGGCCCGGCCGCGGGAAAATGGCGCAGAACGGATTGGTGCCGAAGCGGCGATCGCTGCCGCCGAACGGCGCCACCATCGGATCGCCCACCACGTTGACGAAGTGAATCGAGATAAAACCGGCGCGGGCGCACTGCTCCGCCCAATGGCCGATGCGGCCGATATGGTGCGCGTTGTGCAGCGCCACCGCCGCCAGGCCCAGCTTGCCGGCGCGTTCAATGCCCAGCGCCATCGCTTCGCTGGCCACCACCTGACCGAAGCCGCGCGCGCCGTCGAGCGTCAGCACCGCGCCGGCGTCGCGCACCACCTCGGCATGTTGATTAAGCTGCAATTGCCCCTGCGCCAACGATGCCATGTAACTGGGGATCATGCCGACGCCGTGCGAGTCGTGCCCGGCCAGATTGGCCTGCACCAGATGATCGGCCACCAGCTCGGCTTCGCGTGCCGTGCTGCCGGCCTGGCGCCAAATCGCCTGAACGAACTGCGCCAAATGTGGGCTGGCGATACGGTATTCGGTGCTCATCATGCGGTCCTTATGCGTAGGGATGAACCTCCACACTATGAGCAACGCCTTGTTTCGGCAAGCGATTATGATAATCGCAAGCGTCCCGTTTTAACTACAGTATCCGCACGTTAGCCCAGGCGACAAAAAGAGCGGGCGCCGCTACTTTAGCCAATCGGCAAAAGGCTTGCGTTATGGCGCCCCCGTCAGCCAAAAAGAAAACCCCCAACAAAATTTCGTTTGCTGGGGGTTAAAAATGCACGAATCAGACCATAATCACGGCTATTCGATACCGTATTTTTTCTCGGTTACGAATTTCGGCTCTTTCCAGTTGGGGCCTTTTTTAACAAGCATTTTGTCACCCCATTCAATAACGCCATTCTGACGTAACTGTTCGAAAACCCGCCTGAATTCACCATTCCCTGTTACTGTGAAATTATGGCGACTAAAGAATCGATCCATTTGTGGATAACCAAACCCACCCTCATTTCTCACCAAAAAGGTAATGACGTCAGATATTTTTTCTTCTTTTGCCAAGCGTTCTAAATCAATCATTTTAGCATCCTCAACTCTTGTTGTTCAGCCGCGTCCAAAGCCTCCTGCGTATAGAGCAAAGCCTCGCTGTTGCCTAATTGATAATCTTCCAACGTCGCAGTATGCGTATTATTCCACACTTCCCCTTGATTATCTGGCACAGAACCATCTCTAATACCCAAATTGCGATAACGCTCCAATTCCCTGATCTCATGTGTATAAAACCGCCTGTCCGTATCGGAGGGGTACAGTTCTCCCTTCAGGATCTTTTCCAGGCGGCCGATCATCACTTTGTTAGCGTCTGACTCTGCAAAACGCCCAGTATGCAGCTTCACCTTATCCACGCCGGCACGGTCGATGCTGGCCCCTTTCCAATCCAGATTCTGGATGGGGCCTCCAGCTTTATTGGTGTTGTATTCACGACCGCTGTATTTGCCCCTGGCGTTGGTTTCACCATAGGGCTTGCTCACCATCACATAGACAGCTTCAACTCCGGTTTCCAGCGCATCCGGCTGCCACAGGATAAAGTCTTGCAGATCCTGCACCACATCCGCCGGGAAGGTGGTGACCACGATGCTGTCCGGCTGCCTAATGCCGGTGCCGACCCGGTCGGTACTAGGTTTATTAGTTTCGTTCTGCCCGGTACATCACCAAAAGAAAACCCCCAACAAACTTTCGTTTGCTGGGGGTTAAAAATGCACTAATCAGACCATAACTATAGCTATTCGATACCGTATTTTTTCTCGGCTACGAATTTCGGCTCTTTCCAATTGGGGCCTTTCACTACTTTTCCATTTTGATCCTGAAGCACCCCTTTTTGGAATAATGCATCGTAAGTAGAAGAGAGCTCCCCGCTGGAAATTGCATCAAAGCGATTATAGGTATATAGCCGATCCAATTTACGGTAATCAGCGGTCGGCCCCAAAAAAGTTAGTACATCTTCTACACTTTCATTTTTAACGATATCTTTTAAAGGCATTATTTCTTTCCTCCCATAGCATCTTTCAGCGCCTGTTCATATGCGGCTTGTAGGGCCCCATCTGTATAAAGCGCCTGTTCCTTTTCATTTATTCTATAGTCTTCAAGCGAAGCAGTATGTGTCCTGTATGCATAACCAACAATTTATCTCTGCGGATAACGGGATCCCCTCACCACGGGTTGTATGATGAAGGGGACAACAATGAGGCAGGGAACGATAAGAGAACGGCGAGTACACGGAGCCCCGCCGGGTGGATCAGAAAAGGGAATGCGGGCCGGCGCAAGCCGGCCGGGGAACGAAGGCGTTTACCGCGCCCGCTCGGCGGCCAGCGCCGCGATGCGCATAATTACCGCCACCGCTTGCTCCATGCCCTCCAGCGTCACGAATTCGTGCTTGCCGTGGTAGTTGTAGCCGCCGGTGAACAGGTTCGGGCACGGCAGGCCGCGGAACGACAGCTGCGCGCCGTCGGTGCCGCCGCGGATCGGCTTCATCACCGGTTCGATGTCGCAGTCGCGCATCGCCTGCTGCGCCAGCGCAATCACGTGCGGGTGCTCCGCCACCTGTTCGCGCATGTTGTAATAACTGTCTTCGATGCTCACTTCGATATAGCAATCGCGCGGCAAGCCTTTGCCGACCTCACGGGCGATGTCCACCATTTTGCGTTTGCGCGCCTCGAACCCTTCGCGCTCGAAGTCGCGCAGAATGTAGTGCATTTCGGCGCGCTCCACGCTGCCCTTGATGCTGCTGAGATGATAAAAGCCCTGGTAGCCTTCGGTGGTCTCCGGCGCTTCGTCCGCCGGCAGCGCCTGATGAATGCGGGTCGCCAGCGACAGCGCGTTGACCATCACTCCCTTGGCGCTGCCGGGGTGTACGCTGTTGCCGAGGATTTTGATCGTCACCGAGGCGGCGTTGAAGTTTTCGCACTCCAGCTCGCCGACGCCGCCGCCGTCCACCGTGTAGGCCCATTCCGCATTGAAGGCCGCCACGTCGAACAGCTGCGCCCCCTTGCCCACCTCCTCGTCCGGAGTGAAGGCCACGCGGATGTCGCCGTGCGGGATCTTGCGCGCGCGCAGGCGCACCATGGCGGTGAGGATCTCGGCGATGCCCGCCTTGTCGTCGGCGCCCAGCAGCGTTTTGCCGTCGGTGGTGATCAGCGTCTGCCCCAGCATCTGGTGCAGGATCGGGAACATCACCGGCGACAGCACTTCATCACCGATGCCGAGCGCAATGTCGCCGCCGCGATAGTTCTCGACGATCTGCGGATTGACGTGTTTACCGCTGAAATCCGGCGAAGTATCCAGATGGGCGATGAAACCGACCGCCGGCACCGGCCAGGCGACGTTACCCGGCCAGGTGCCCATCACGCAGCCGTGTTCGCTGAGCGACACCCGCTCGAAGCCGAGCGCGATCATTTCCTGCTGCAATGCACGCGCCAGCTTCAACTGCCCGTCGGTGCTCGGCACATGCTTTACGTTCGCTTTGGACTGGGTGTCGAAAGAGACGTAGTTGAAAAAGCGGTCAAGTAATTTGTCCATGGTAGCGGCCCCTCAGAATATCGCGTTTCATTATGCGGAACCGATCAGGATCAAATATTGCGTCAGGTCATTTTTAACCAGAATTCGCCAATATCATTAATCTTTGTGATGATTTCTGAGGGGAATAATGCTGTCATCACAGGGTCATTTGTCGCTATCATGATGAAAAACGCGGCATCTGGGCCGGATCGGCTTTCAATTCCGGCATTCAGCGTCTATCATGCGCGCTCGAAAAATTTCCATTGGCGTAACTGGTTTGAGCTTCTTTTGAATCGCGGGCATTCCCGCAAGCTCCGGCAGTCTTTTCCAGTTGCGGTTCTATCTGCATTAGCCCACGGGATAGAGTAATACGATAAATGACTGAGACATCCTCTCCGACTCCCCTTGTTGAACTGCATGCCCTGAGCAAAGCGTTCGATGGCAAAACCATCATTGCCGATCTGGATCTGACGATTAACCACGGCGAATTCCTCACCATTCTCGGCCCCTCCGGTTGTGGCAAAACCACGGTGCTGCGCCTGATCGCCGGTCTGGAAGACGCCGATTTGGGCCGCATCGTGCTCGACGGCCAGGACATCACCGCCATTCCGGCCGAACATCGCCACGTCAACACCGTGTTTCAAAGCTACGCCCTGTTTCCGCACATGTCGGTGTTCGACAACGTCGCCTTCGGCCTGCGCATGCAAAAGGTGCCGGCGGCGGAACTGACGCCGCGCGTGGAAGAGGCGCTGCGCATGGTGCAACTGGATGCGTTCGCCAAGCGGCGGCCGGGGCAGCTCTCCGGCGGCCAACAGCAGCGCGTGGCCATCGCCCGCGCGGTGGTCAACAAACCGAAGGTGCTGCTGCTGGACGAATCGCTGTCGGCGCTGGACTACAAGCTGCGCAAGCAGATGCAGAACGAACTGAAAGCGCTGCAGCGCAAACTGGGCATCACCTTCGTGTTCGTCACCCACGATCAGGAAGAAGCGCTGACCATGTCGGATCGCATCGTGGTGATGCGCGAAGGCCGCATCGAGCAGGACGGCACGCCGCGTGAGATCTACGAAGAGCCGAAGAACCTGTTCGTCGCCAGCTTCATCGGCGAGATCAACATCTTCGACGCGGTGGTTTTGCAACGTCTCGATCCGCAGCGGGTGCGCGCCAACGTCGAGGGCCGCGAGTGCGACATCTACGCCGATCTGCCGGTGGAGCCGGGCCAAAAGCTGAAGGTGCTGCTGCGCCCGGAAGATCTGCGGGTGGAAGAAGTGAACGACAGCGCGCAGCACGACGGGCTGATCGGGTACGTGCGCGAGCGCAACTACAAAGGCATGACGCTGGAGTCGGTGGTCGAGCTGGAGAATGGCAAAACGGTGATGGTCAGCGAGTTCTTCAACGAAGACGATCCGGACGTCGATCACTCGCTCAATCAGAAGATGGCGGTGACCTGGGTCGAAAGCTGGGAGGTGGTGCTGGCCGATGAAGAAATCGCGTAAAGTCTTTCAGAATGTGGTGATCGTCGGCGTCGTCGCCTGGCTGCTGCTGTTCGTGTTCATGCCGAACCTGATGATCATCGGTGCCAGCTTCCTGACCCGCGACGACGCCAACCTGGTGCAGATGGTGTTCACGCTGGATAACTACCGGCGTTTGTTCGATCCGCTGTATGCCCAGGTGCTGCTGCACTCGCTGAACATGGCGCTGATCGCCACCCTGTGCTGCCTGGCGATCGGCTATCCGTTCGCCTTTATCCTGGCGCGCTTGCCGCAGAAGGTGCGGCCGCTGCTGCTGTTTCTGCTGATCGTGCCCTTCTGGACCAACTCGCTGATCCGCATCTACGGCCTGAAGCTGTTTCTCAGCACCCGCGGCTATCTCAACGACGCGCTGCTGTGGATCGGCATCATCGACAAGCCGCTGCGCATCATGTACACCTCGGAAGCGGTCGTCCTCGGCCTGGTGTATATCCTGCTGCCGTTTATGGTGATGCCGCTCTACTCCAGCATCGAAAAGCTCGATAAATCCTGCCTGGAGGCGGCGCGCGATCTCGGCGCCAGCAAGCTGCAGACCTTTATCCGCATCATCGTGCCGCTGACCATGCCGGGCATTATCGCCGGCTGCCTGCTGGTGGTGCTGCCGGCGATGGGGCTGTTCTTCGTCGCCGATCTGATGGGCGGCGCCAAAAACCTGCTGATCGGCAACGTGATTAAAAGCCAGTTCCTCAATATCCGCGACTGGCCGTTCGGCGCGGCCACCAGCATCTGCCTGACGCTGGTGATGGGGCTGTTGCTGCTGGTCTATTACCGGGCCGCACGCCTGCTGAACAAGAAGGAGGATCTGGCATGATCGGACGTCTGCTGCGCGGCGGCTTTATGACGCTGGTATACGCCTATCTGTATATCCCGATCGTCATCCTGATCGTCAACTCCTTCAACGCCTCGCGCTTCGGCATCAACTGGCAAGGGTTTACCGCCAAGTGGTACAGCACGCTGCTCAACAACGACAGCCTGTTGCAGGCGGCGGGCCACTCGCTGACCATGGCGGTGCTCTCCGCCACCTTCGCCACGCTGATCGGCTCGCTGACCGCGGTGGCGCTGTACCGCTACCGCTTCCGCGGCAAACCGTTCGTCGGCGGCATGCTGTTTGTGGTGATGATGTCGCCGGACATCGTGATGGCCATCTCGCTGCTGGTGCTGTTCATGCTGCTGGGCATTTCGCTCGGCTTCTGGTCGCTGCTGTTCTCGCACATCACCTTCTGCCTGCCGTTCGTGGTGGTGACCGTCTACGCGCGCCTGAAAGGCTTCGACGTGAAGATGCTGGAAGCCGCGCGCGATCTCGGCGCAAGCGAGTTCACCATCCTGCGCAAAATCATCCTGCCGCTGGCGATGCCGGCGGTGGCGGCCGGTTGGCTGCTGAGCTTCACCCTGTCGATGGACGACGTGGTCGTCTCCTCCTTCGTCACCGGGCCGAGCTACGAGATTTTGCCGCTGAAGATCTACTCGATGGTGAAAGTCGGCGTCTCGCCGGAGGTCAATGCGCTGGCCACCATTTTGCTGCTGCTGTCGCTGGTGCTGGTGATCGCCAGCCAGTGGGTGATGCGCGATCGCTCGCCCAAGGCCGAGTAACCCTTCCCGCCGGGCGCTGCGGCGCCCGGTTGTGATCCCCTTCACAACCGGCACCGGTTGTCACTCTCTGACCATCGGTGCCTATTTCCGCCCCGCCGATTGCAGCGGCGAAAACTTCCCCCTATAACTGAATCCAGGCAAGGTGCCTTATTTTTTCTCGCTTCCAGGGAGTTTATTCAGCAACGTCGTCATCCATTAAAATATAAAAAGGAACTGCCATGAAAGGTATTATCGATAATATCTTAAATAAGCTGCAGCTTTTCTCCAAAGCCATGATGGGGCCGATATTTTTCCTGCCGGTAATCGGTCTGATTCTGGCGCTCAGTTCTATTCTTACCAATGCCACATTAATCAATGAACATTCCGCCATCTTCTCTATCGGTAAAATGATCGGCGATACCTTCTGGCCGTTATTCGGCAATCTCGGGCTGATTTTCTGTATCGGTATTACCTACGGCCTGGCCAAAGACAAGAAAAGCGAAGCGGCGCTGGTCGCGGTGATGTGCTTTATCATGTTCCTCGGCGCCAATTCTTCTTATCTGCAATTCAGCGGCCACGTCACGGCCAAGATCAACGGTGAGTATTATGGCACCGGGCAGACGGAGTTACTGGGTTTTACCGTGGTGGATATGGGCATTTTCCTCGGTCTTATCCTCGGCGTCACCATCGCCTGGGTGCATAACCGCCTGTGCAACGTCGAACTCAACGGCGTGTTCTCGGTCTACGGCGGCGCCAAGCTGGTGCTGATTGCCATGACGCCGATCATCATGCTGTACGCCGTCGCCTTCAGCTACCTGTGGCCGGCGATTTCACAGGGCCTGATCGCGCTGACCGGCTTTATGAAAAGCGCCGGCTCGCTCGGGGTATTCGTCTACGGCTTCTTTGAGAAATTCCTGATCCCCACCGGGCTGCACCACTTTATCTGGTCGCCGTTCCAGCTCACCAGCATCGGCGGTTCGATCGTGCAGGACGGCCAGACCGTCTCCGGTTCGCAGGCGATTTTCCTGGCCTACATGCGCGACCCGAGCATCTCGCCGCTGATGAACGAGGCGCTGCGCTTCTCGCAGCAAGGGATGGTGACCATCTTCGGCCTGTCGGGCGCGGCATTGGCTTTCTATCACACCGCCAAGCCGGAAAAGAAAATGCTGGCCAAGGCGATTCTAATCCCCGCCATCACCACCTCGATCCTGGTCGGCATCACCGAGCCGATAGAGTTCACCTTCCTGTTTATCTCTCCGCTGCTGTGGGTGATCCACGCCGTGTTGACCGCGTTGTCGCAGGTGGCCTGCAACCTGTTGCAGGTGCGCCCCTGGGGGGCCAGCGGGCTGGTCGAGTTCCTGGCCTACAACCTGCCGCTGCCGGTTTCCCTCACCCGCTGGCCGCTGTATGTGGTCATCGGCCTGGTGCAGTTTGCGGTGTATTACCTGGTGTTCAAAACGCTGGTGCTGAAGCTCAATCTGAAGACGCCGGGCCGTGAAGATGATCAGGACGTCAAACTCTATTCCAAACAGGATTACCGGAACCGCAAAAATACCCCGGACGAGCCGAGCGGCATCATTATTCGCGCGCTGGGCGGCAAGGAAAACATTATTTCCGTCGATAACTGCTTTACCCGGCTGCGGGTGGAATTAAAGGATATGGCGCGGGTGGATGAGGCCGCGTTGAAAAGCACCGGCGCCAAAGGCGTGGTAAAGAATCGCCGTGAAGTACAGGTGATTTACGGCGTCACGGTCGGCAAGGTCAAAAATCAGGTAGAGAAATATTTGGCGGCACTCTAACGCTTTATTAATGGGAGATATCGAATGAAATTAACCGTTCTCGGCGGCGGCGGCGTGCGTTCCCCGTTCCTCGCCAAGTCCATCGCCTATAACGCCCATCGCATCGGCATTACCGAAGTGGTGTTTATGGATACCGATGAGCGCCATCTGGCGATCTACGGCGCCCTCGCGCAGGGCGTATTCCAGCACATTCGCGGCGACATTGCTTTCAGTCTCAGCAGCGATCCGCACCAGGCGCTGCAAGGCGCCGATTACATTATCACCACCCTGCGCATCGGCGGCGAGGAAGGCCGCATCCATGACGAGCGCATCGCGCTCAATCACCAGTTGCTCGGGCAAGAAACCACCGGAGCCGGCGGCTTCGCCATGGCGATGCGTTCGATTCCGGCGATCCTCGACTATTGCCGCCTGATCGAACAGGTTTCCTCGCCGGACGCGGTCCTGTTCAACTTCACCAATCCTTCCGGCATGGTGACCGAGGCGATCATCAAATCCGGCTTCCAGCGCCGGGTCTACGGCATCTGCGACGCCCCCAGCGAGTTTATCCGCGAACTGGCCGAGCTGCTGGACTGCCGCGAAGACCAACTGAGCGTCGACTGTTTCGGCCTCAACCATCTTTCCTGGTTCCGCAATGCGCGCGTCAACGGCGAACCGGTCACGGATCGGTTGCTGGCGGATCCGCGCCTGTATCGCGACACCTGCATGAAGTACTTCTCGCCGGAGCTGGTGGCGCTGTCGGACAATTTGATGCTCAACGAGTATCTCTACTATTACTACTACCGTGAGCAGGCGATCGCCGCCATCGTCGCGGGCGGCGAGACGCGCGGCGAACAAATCGCGGCGATCAACCGCCAAATGCTGTCAGAGTTAGGCGAGCTGGACATCCCCCGCCAGTTGGAACACGCCTTCTCTGTCTATTTCTGCCATTACCTGCAGCGCGAAAACTCCTACATGCAGCGCGAGTCCAACCAGGGCAAGGTGAAAACGCGTGAGATGCTGACGCTGCAACAGTTTATCGAACAGCCGGACAGCGGCGGCTATGCCGGGGTGGCGATCGACATTCTGGAGGCGGTCAACAGCGGCCGGCAAAAACGCGTGGTGGTATCGATGCAAAACCGCGACACGCTCGATTTTCTGCACCCGGAAGACGTGATCGAAATCAGCTGCGAATTGAGCAGCGCCGGCATTCAGCCGGTCAAAATGCGCGATATTCCCGACACCCAGAAAAACCTGATTTCGCAGGTGAAAGAGTACGAACGGCTGGCGGTGGCGGCGATCCTGACCGGCAATCGCCAGCTGGCCATCAAGGCGCTGATGGTGCACCCGCTGGTCAACTCCTACTCGCTGGCGAAAACGCTGGTGGAGGAGTACCTGCAGGCTCACCGTCAGTATGCCGGGCACTGGCGCTAAATGGCGCGGCGCGGCCGTCAGCGGCCGCGTCGTTCAAACCAGGCGGTGATCACATTCTCGAATCCCAACAGACAGTGACCGAAAAACGGGTTGGGATAGTAGATATCGTGATCGTATTTTTGCCGGTCCTCAAACAGAAAGGTCATGTCGGCCTGCTGCGCCAGCGGGCTGTCGCCGTCGCCGCAGAAGGCCGCCAGCAGAATGCGGTTACGCTTCACCGCCTCGCCCCAGCTCAGCGCCGAGCCGCTGTTGCCCGACTTTGAAATCACGATCACCATGTCGAAGCGAAAGCGCGTCTCACGGTCAAGAATATCGAAATCCGGCCACAGCGACAGGTAACTGTCTACGCCCAGCGTCATAAACTTGTTGTACATATACTGCGCCACCAGCTGCGAAAAACCGCTGCCGTGGATCAGGATCTTGCCGCTGTCGAGCAGATCGAGAAACTGCGCCTGCTGGGCCGGCGGTGCCGCCGACGTAGGGCGTTCCGCCTGGTAGGCCGGCGCCATCGTCAGGTTGAATTTGATGAAATAGACCAGTTCGAGATAGCCGCGAAAGCCCAGCTTTTTAGCCAGCCGCACCAGCGTCGAGGGGGAACTGTAGCAGCGCGCGGACACCGCGCGGATGCCGTCGTCGATGCAGGCGTCCGGGTTGTCGAGAATGCAGTGCAAAATCGTCAGATCCGTCTTGCTAAGCTCCGCCTGGCTGAAGACCTGTTTGAAATTCATTGCCGCCCTCGTTTATTCGCCAAAATTATTGTTTCGCACGCGCTTCACCGCCTGTCCAGCGCGAGACACACAAATTGTGATGCGCTTTAAGCCGCCGAACCCCTTGATTTGCCAGCGGGATAACCGCCTTTACCCACCCCGCCCCGGCCCCTATAATGGCCCCTTTCTGGGGTATGGCGCGGCCGAAAACGGCAGCCCATACGGGTTCGGCTCACTACTGCTGAAGGATACGCTGCATGAAAAAGTGGTCACATCTGCTCGCAGCCGGGATGATGGCGCTGAGTTTCTGCTCTGCAAACGCCTCTGACGGCAAAACGCTGTATTTCTATAACTGGACTGAATACGTCCCGCCGGGGCTGCTGGAGCAGTTCACCAAAGAAACCGGCATCAAGGTGATCTATTCCACCTATGAATCCAACGAAAGCATGTACGCCAAGCTGAAGACCTACAAGGACGGCGCGTACGATCTGGTGGTGCCTTCCACCTACTTCATCGCCAAGATGAGCAAGGAAGGCATGCTGCAAAAAATCGACAAGAGCAAGCTCAGCCACTTCAAGGATCTCGATCCCACCCTGCTGAACAAGCCGTTCGATCCCAACAACGACTACTCCATTCCTTACATCTGGGGCGCTACCGCCATCGGCGTCAACAGCGACGCGCAGGATCCGTCCACCGTCACCTCCTGGGCCGATCTGTGGCAGCCGCAGTACAAAGGCCGCCTGCTGCTGACCGACGACGCGCGCGAAGTGTTCCAGATGGCACTGCTCAAGCTGGGTTATTCCGGCAACACCACTGACCCGAAAGAGATCGAAGCCGCCTACCACGAACTGCAGAAATTGATGCCGAACGTGCTGGCCTTCAACTCCGACAACCCGGGCAACCCGTTTATGGAAGGGGAAGTCAACGTTGGCATGGTGTGGAACGGTTCGGCCTTTGTGGCGCGCCAGGCCGGCACGCCGCTGGAGATCGTCTGGCCGAAGGAAGGCGGGATCTTCTGGATGGACAGCCTGGCCATTCCGGCCAACGCGCGCAACGTCGAAGGGGCGCTAAAGCTGATAGACTTCCTGTTGCGGCCGGAAATCGCGGTGCAGGTGGCGGAGACCATCGGTTACCCGACGCCGAACCTGGCGGCGAAGAAGCTGCTGTCGCCGGAGATCGCCAACGACAAGTCACTCTACCCGGATAAGGCGGTGATTGAGCACGGCGAGTGGCAAAACGACGTCGGCGACGCCAGCACGCTGTACGAAAGCTACTTCCAAAAGTTGAAAGCCGGGCGCTAATACGCCCCGCCATCCCATCAGGGCGCGCAGTGCGCCCTGATGCCTTTCTCAGGGCCTGTCGGCCCGCGCCACCTTGCCCACCAGGAACTTGTGCACAAAACGCGGCACCACTTCGCTGGCCAGACCGTAGTGTTTCTCATCGAATTGGCTCTCTACCTGGCTCGGTTCCAGGTTCAGCTCCATGGCGTAAGCGCCGCCCAGCCGCGCCTCATGCACGAAGCCGGCCGCCGGGTAGACATGGCCGGAGGTGCCGATGGCGACGAAGAAATCGGCCTTGCTCAGCGCCTGGTAGATGTCGTCCATGCCCAGCGGCATCTCACCGAACCACACCACGTGCGGCCGCAGCGGCGCCGGGAACTGGCAGCAATGGCAACGATCGTCAACGCTGAGATCGCCGGGCCATTCGAACACCTGCCCCGACTGGGTGCAACGCACCTTCAGCAGTTCGCCGTGCATGTGCAGCACCCGCTTGCTGCCGGCGCGCTCATGCAGGTTATCAATGTTTTGCGTGACCAGCAGGAAGTTGTCCCCCAGCCACTCTTCCAGATCCGCCAGCGCGCGGTGCGCGGCGTTCGGGACGATCTCCTCCGTCTGCAGCTGACGCCGGCGTTCGTTGTAAAACGCCTGCACCAGCGCCGGATCGCGCTGGAAACCTTCCGGCGTGGCGACGTCCTCCACCCGGTGCTCTTCCCACAGCCCATCCGCGGCGCGGAAGGTGCGAATGCCCGACTCGGCCGAAATGCCGGCCCCGGTCAACACCACCACAAACGGCTTTTTCAGCTCGGCCGCCGCCATGGTGTCACGGTGAAAAATGCGTGAACGAAAGCGCTGATGCAGCACATGCTTACTCTTGCGAAACTGACACAGCCGATGGCGAGTGTGCATTAACTCTCTCCTTACTTTTCCCTGTTTACCCTTCTTACTGGACATTGCGGCGTTGTTGGCTGCATACATTCACGCCTTGCCTCAACGCCCATTACGTTGGGCGAGCCAAATTGAGGAACGCCGCGCCGCGCACGCCGCCGGCGTCGCCATAGCGCGCCTTCTCGATGCGCGGCAGCCGGGCCACCCGCAGCAGGTGCGCCGGCAGCCGCTGCGGCAACGCCTGGTAAATGGCGTCGAAGTTCGACAGCCCGCCGCCGATCACCACCAGGTGCGGATCCAGCACCGTCAGCAGGTTGCCCAGGCAGATCGCCAGCACGTCCATAAAGCGGTCGACGTGAGCCACCGCCTGCGGCTCGCCCGCCTGATAATGCGCAATGATCTCGGTGGCAGGCAAGCGCCGGTCATAGAAATGGGCGTACATCCATTCGAAACCGCGGCCCGATATGTAATTTTCAATGCAACCCTGATGGCCGCACCCGCAGGCAACGCGAGGCACATCACGCCCCAGCACCTCGAGCGCGTCCACCGGCAGGCGCAAATGGCCGAACTCGCCGGCGATATAGTTGCGCCCGGGCACCGTCTTGCCGCCGACGATCAGGCCGCCGCCCACGCCGGTGCCGAGAATGATACCCAGCACCGTCGGGTAGCGGCGGAACTCGTCGTCCCAGGCTTCCGACAGCGCAAAGCAGTTGGCGTCGTTATCGACGCGCACCTCGCGCCCGATCAGCGCCGCCAGATCGCGCGGCAGCGGCCGCCCCATCGCCGCCGGCACGTTGGCGGTAAACAACGTGCCGTCATCGTCGTTGGGCAGGCCCGGAATACCGATGCCGACGCTGCCGCGCCGGCCGCAAAACGCATCCGCCTCAAGGGTCAGATCGCACAACGTGGCCAGCAGCTGCCGGTAATCTTCACGCGGCGTCGGCACCCGCTTTTGCCAAATGCGCTGCAGGTTGTCGTCGAACACCCCCAGCTCAATCTTGGTGCCGCCCATATCGAAACCGTAGTACATAACCCATCCCCAGGCTAAAAAAACGGGGCGGCATCGCTGCCTCCCCGTCGGTTTTATTGTCCGCTCAGCACCCGCGCCGGATCGATGCGGCTGGCGCGCCTCGCCGGATACCAACTGGCCAACAGGCTCAGCACGATGGCAGTCGCCAGCACGATCAGCACATCCAGCCAGTGCAGCTCGGAAGGCAGGAAGTCGATGAAGTAAATATCGCCCGACAGGAAGGAGTGACCGACCAGTTTCTCGACGCCCCGGATGATGTTGGTCAGCTGCAGCGAGGCGATTACCCCGATCACCACGCCGCTCAGGCTGCCCAGCAGCCCGGCCAGCAGCCCGTACCAGATGAAGATGGCGCGGATAAAGCCGTCTTTGGCGCCCAGGGTACGCAGCACCGCGATGTCGGCGCTTTTGTCTTTCACCGCCATCACCAACGTGGAGACGATGTTGAAGCAGGCCACGCCGATCACCAGCACCATCGCCAGGTACATGATGGCGCGGATCATCTGGATGTCGCGGTACATGTAGCCGTACTTGCCGATCCAGCTCTTGATGTAGATGTAAGCGTTGGTCACTTCGCCGGCGTCGCGCACCAGCTTGTTGGCGGCGAACACGTCGTTCATCTTGAGCGCGATGCCCGTGACGCTGTCACCCATGTCGAGATACTGCTGCGCATCGGCCAGCGGCACCAGCGCCAGGCTGTGATCGAGCTGGCCGCTGAGCTGCAAAATGCCGGTCACGTGCAGGCGAATGCGCTTCGGCTGCAGCAGCTTCATTTCCGGGTCGCTGTTGGGGATCATCACCGTGACATAGGCGCCCTGCTTGACGCCCAGCGCGTCGGCCACGCCCTTGCCGAGGATCACCTGCTGCTCGCCGGGCTTGAAGTTGGCCCAGGCGTCGCCCTGCACATACTGCGGCAGCGCGCTCAGTCGGCTCTCCTGCTGCGGATCCACGCCTTTGACTTCCACCGCGCGCAGCTGCGCGCCGTTTTCCATCAGGCCGGTAAAGTTAATGTACGGCGCGGCGGCCAAGATGCCCGGCACCTTTTCCACCCGCTGCAGAATCGACGGCCAGCCGCTGAACGGCTGATTGACCGGTTCGAGCTCGCCGTGCGGCACCACCGCCAGAATGCGGTTCTTGAGCTCGCGCTCAAAGCCGTTCATCGCGCTCAGGCCGACGATCAGCACCGCCACCCCCAGCGCGATGCCGATGGTGGAGATGACCGAGATCAGCGACACCATGCCGCCGCGTTTACGGCCGCGGCTAAAACGCAGGGCCGTCAGGAAGGACAGTGAGGCTCCCGCCATTACTCGGCCCCCATCAGGGTCAGCTGCGCCTGCAGGTGGCCGTCGGCCATTTCCAGCTGGCGGCTCAGGCGCTTGGCCAGCTGCAGATCGTGCGTCACCACCAGGAACGCGGTGCCCTGGCGCACGTTCAGCTCGCCCAGCAGATCGAAGATGCTGTCCGCGGTGCGCTTGTCGAGGTTGCCGGTCGGTTCGTCCGCCAGCACCAGCGCCGGGTTATTGACCAGCGCGCGCGCGATCGCCACGCGCTGACGCTCGCCGCCGGAAAGCTCGGACGGGCGGTGTTTGCTGCGCTTTTCCAGCCCGACCGCCGCCAGCATCTCCCGCGCTTTCTCCTGCGCCTGCGCCGGTTTGGCGCCGCCGATCAAGAGCGGCATGGCGGCGTTTTCCAGCGCGGTGAAGTCCGGCAACAGATGGTGGAACTGATAGATGAAACCCAGCTGGCGGTTGCGCAGCTCGGCCTTGGCCGCCGAAGACATGGCGTTCAGCGATTCGCCCTTGAAGATCACCTCGCCGGAGGTCGGCGAGTCCAGCCCGCCCAGCAGGTGCAACAGGGTGCTCTTGCCGGAACCCGAGCTGCCGACGATCGCCATCATCTCGCCCTGCTGCATGGCAAAGCTGACATTGCGCAGCACGTCGGTGTGCAGATTGCCTTCCTGGTAGGTCTTGCACAGGTTGTCACACTGCAGCAAAAGATGGTTACTCATAACGTAAAGCCTCAGCGGGTTGTACGGCGGCAGCGCGCCATGAAGGATAAAGCGTGGACAACAGGGAAACCGCCATCGCCACCACGGCGATGATCGTCACCTGCAGCGGATCGACCGCCACCGGCAGCGAAGCGCCGTCGATCAAGGCGCCGAGGATCGGCATCAGGTTATTCAGGTTGGTGGCCAGCAGCACGCCGAGCAGCGTGCCGAGCAGCGAACCGATAATGCCGGCGCTGGCGCCTTGCACCATGAACACCGACATAATCTGGCGGCGGGTCAGCCCCTGGGTCTGCAGAATGGCGACCTCGCCCTGCTTCTCCATCACCAGCAGGCCGAGCGACGTAATGATGTTAAACGCCGCCACCGCCACGATCAGGCTGAGCAGCAGCCCCATCATGTTCTTCTCCATACGCACCGCCTGGAACAGCTCGCCCTTGCGATCGCGCCAGTCTTTCCAGACAGTGCCCGCCGGCAGCGCCTGTTGGCTGAGGGTATCGACCGTCAGCGGCTGTTGCAGGAACAGGCGCCAGCCGGTGATGTTGCCGGCCGGGTAGCGCATCAGGCGCGAAGCGTCCTGTTGGTTGACCAGCAGCTGATAGCCGTCCACCTCGCTGTTGGCGTGGAAGGTGCCGATGAGAGTGAACAGGCGCTGGCTGGGAATGCGGCCCATCGGCGTGAACTGGCTGGCGCTCGGCACCATCACGCGCAGCGAATCGCCGCGCTTGACGCCCAGTTGCCCCGCCAGCTGTTCGCCGATGATGATGTTGTATTGGCCCGGCTGCAGTTGCTGCTGCTTGACGTTGACCAGATACGGGGTCAGCGGATCGGCCTCGTCGGGATTGACGCCGAGCATCACCCCGACCGCCACGCTGCGGGCGCTTTGCAGCACCACGTCACCGGTGGTCAGCGGCGCGACGCGCGTGACGCCCTGCAGCTTCTGCACCTCGGAGGCTGGCAGCTGCTGCGGGTTGATCGATCCTTGCGGACTGGTGACCAACGCCTGCGGCATCAGGCCGAGAATGTTGTTTTCCAGATCCTTTTCGAATCCGTTCATCACCGACAGCACGGTGACCAACGCCATCACCCCCAGCGTAATGCCGATGGTGGAAAGCCAGGACACAAACCGCCCGAAGCGGTCTGAGGCTCGCCCGCGCATGTAGCGCAGGCCAATGAATAACGCGACAGGTTGATACATGAAATCCGTTTGATAGCCGTGGCTTAAGCAAAGTGATCATGGATAATAAAGGCTCTCCCTCGTTTAGGGAACACCCGACGGCCTTTTATTGCGTGGCGGCGAAGAGAGAGACGGCGGCAGCTTCGCGCGTTATTTATCCTCAACCGCAAAAAACAGACGGCACTAACCGGTTAAATAACCGGCAGAAAATTGATGAGCAGCGCTTTTTGCTGTGTCAGTTTGCCGGCCGCTGGGCTACTATAAACAGCATAAAGGCGCTGGGTTATCCGTGCCGGGACGCCATCCAACACATTGATTAAAGATACCTGAATGAGCACTTCCGATAGCCGTAACCGTTCTTCATCCCCCCGTTATTCTCTGCCCGATCGCGCGGGCGATCTGCGCCAACTGGGGCAACTGACCGGCGCGGCCTGTGCCGTGGAGTGCGCCGAGATCGTCGAACGCCACCCTGGCCCGGTGATGCTGATCGCGCCGGACATGCAAAACGCCCTGCGGCTGCGCGACGAGATCCAGCAGTTCACCGATCAGATGGTGACCACGCTGTCCGACTGGGAAACCCTGCCGTACGACAGCTTCTCGCCGCATCAGGAAATCATCTCGGATCGTTTGTCGAGCCTGTATCACCTGCCGACCATGGCGCGCGGCGTGATCATTCTGCCGGTCAACACCCTGATGCAGCGCGTCTGCCCGCACGAATTCCTGCACGGCCATGCGCTGGTGATGAAGAAAGGCCAGCGCCTGTCGCGCGACAAGCTGCGCGCGCAGTTGGAACAGGCCGGTTACCGCAGCGTCGATCAGGTGATGGAGCATGGCGAATTCGCCACCCGCGGCGCGCTGCTCGATCTTTACCCGATGGGTAGCGACGAGCCTTACCGCATCGACTTTTTCGATGACGAAATCGACAGTCTGCGCATCTTTGACGTCGATACCCAGCGCACGCTGAGCGAAGTCGAGGCCATCAATCTGTTGCCGGCCCACGAGTTCCCCACCGACAAGAACGCCATCGAGCTGTTCCGCAGCCAGTGGCGCGAGCAGTTTGAGGTGCGTCGCGACGCCGAACACATCTATCAGCAGGTCAGCAAAAGCGCCTGGCCCGCCGGTATCGAATACTGGCAGCCGCTGTTCTTCAGCCAGCCGCTGCCGTCGCTGTTCAGCTACCTGCCGGCCAATACGCTGATCGTCAATACCGGCGATCTGGAGGGCGCCGCCGAGCGCTTCTGGCAGGACGTCAACCAGCGTTACGAAAGCCGCCGCGTCGATCCGATGCGTCCGCTGCTGGCGCCGGATACGCTGTGGCTGCGCGTTGATGCGCTGTTCGGCGAGCTGAAGGCCTGGCCGCGCATCGCGCTGAAAACCGATGAGCTGCCGGCCAAGGCCGGCAATACCAATCTGGATTACCATGCCCTGCCCGATCTGGCGGTGCAGGCGCAGCATAAATCCCCACTGGATAATTTGCGGCGCTTTATCGAAGGCTTCGACGGTAGCGTGATTTTCTCCGTCGAGAGCGAGGGGCGGCGTGAAACGCTGCAGGATCTGCTCGGCCGCATCAAGCTGGCGCCGGCGCTGATTCAGCGTCTCGATCAGGCGGAGACGACAGGCCGTTACATGATGGTCGGCGCCGCCGAACACGGCTTCCTCGACGGCCTGCGCCAGCGGGCGCTGATCTGCGAAAGCGATCTGCTCGGCGAGCGCGTCAGCCGCCGCCGGCAGGACAACCGGCGCACCATTAACACCGATACCCTGATCCGCAACCTGGCGGAGCTGCATCCCGGCCAGCCGGTGGTGCACCTGGAGCACGGCGTTGGCCGCTACGTCGGCCTGACCACGCTGGAAGCCGGCGGCATCAAGGCCGAATACCTGATCCTCTCCTACGCCGGTGAGGACAAGCTGTACGTGCCGGTGTCCTCGCTGCATCTGATCAGCCGCTACGCCGGCGGCGCGGACGAAAACGCTCCGCTGCACAAACTGGGTGGCGACGCCTGGACGCGCGCGCGGCAGAAAGCGGCCGAGCGGGTGCGCGACGTAGCGGCCGAGCTGCTGGATATCTACGCCCAGCGCGCCGCCAAGGCCGGTTTCGCCTTCAAACACAACCGCGAGCAGTACCAGCTGTTCTGCCAGAGCTTCCCGTTCGAAACCACGCCGGATCAGGAACAGGCGATCAACGCGGTGCTGAGCGACATGTGCCAGCCGCTGGCGATGGACCGCCTGGTGTGCGGCGACGTCGGCTTCGGCAAAACCGAAGTGGCGATGCGCGCCGCCTTCCTGGCGGTGGAAAACGGCAAGCAGGTGGCGGTCCTGGTGCCGACGACACTGCTGGCGCAGCAGCACTTCGACAACTTCCGCGATCGCTTCGCCACCTGGCCGATCCGCATCGAGATGATGTCGCGTTTCCGCAGCGCCAAAGAGCAGCAGCAGGTGCTGGACGACGCGGCCGAAGGCAAAGTGGACATCATTATCGGCACCCACAAGCTGTTGCAGAGCGATCTGCGCTGGAAAGACCTGGGGCTGCTGATCGTCGATGAAGAGCACCGCTTTGGCGTGCGCCACAAGGAACGCATCAAAGCGATGCGCGCCGACGTCGATATCCTGACGCTGACCGCCACGCCGATCCCGCGTACGCTGAACATGGCGATGAGCGGCATGCGCGATCTGTCGATCATCGCCACCCCACCGGCGCGCCGGCTGGCGGTGAAGACCTTCGTGCGCGAATACGACAGTCTGGTGGTGCGCGAGGCGATCCTGCGCGAAGTGCTGCGCGGTGGCCAGGTTTACTACCTCTACAACGACGTGGAAAACATCGAGAAAGCGGCGCAGCGCCTGGCTGAGCTGGTGCCGGAAGCGCGCATCGCCATCGGCCACGGCCAGATGCGCGAACGCGATCTGGAGCGGGTGATGAACGATTTCCACCACCAGCGCTTCAACGTGCTGGTGTGCACCACTATCATCGAAACCGGCATCGATATCCCCAGCGCCAACACCATCATCATCGAGCGGGCCGATCGCTTCGGCCTGGCGCAGCTGCACCAACTGCGCGGCCGCGTCGGGCGTTCGCACCACCAGGCTTACGCCTATCTGCTGACGCCAAACCCGAAAGCCATGGGCACCGACGCTCATAAACGGCTCGAGGCCATCGCGTCGCTGGAAGATCTCGGCGCCGGTTTCGCGCTGGCGACCCACGATCTGGAGATCCGCGGCGCCGGTGAGCTGCTGGGAGAAGATCAGAGCGGCCAGATGACCACCGTCGGCTTCTCGCTGTATATGGAGCTGCTGGAAAGCGCCGTCGACGCGTTGAAAAACGGCCGAGAACCGTCGCTGGAAGATCTCACCAGCAGCCAGACCGAGGTAGAGTTGCGCATGCCGGCGCTGCTGCCGGAAGATTTCATTCCCGACGTCAATACCCGCCTGTCCCTGTATAAGCGTATCGCCAGCGCGAAAAACGACGGTGAGCTTGACGAGCTGAAGGTCGAGCTGATCGACCGCTTCGGTCAACTGCCGGATGCGGCGCGCAATCTGTTGCAGTGCGCGGCGCTGCGCCTGCATGCGCAGAAACTGGGGATCAAACGCATCGAGAGCAACGAGCGCGGCGGCTTTATCGAGTTCGGCGACAACAACCGCGTCGATCCGGGTTATCTGATCGGCCTGTTGCAGGGCAATCCGCAGGTTTACCGCCTGGACGGCCCGAGCAAGCTGAAGTTCACGCTCGATCTGGCCGATCGCCAAAAACGCCTGTCGTTCACCGAAGAGCTGCTGAACGCCTTCCGCGAGCATACGCTGGCGGCCTGAGCCAACGCCCCCGCCGTGGCGGCGGAGGCGGCTTATTCGCGCGGGAATCCGGCGCCCAGCGGCGCCAGCTGCATCACGCGGCTGGTCACCACCCGGTTTTTACCGCCGCGCTTCGCCTCATACAAGGCCTCGTCGGTCATGGCGATCGCCTTGTCCAGCGTCATGCCCGGCAGATACAGCGACACGCCGATCGACAGCGTGATGTGCGCTTCGTCATGCGCATTCAGCAAGAACGTCGAGCTCTCAACCGCGCTGCGAATGCGCTCCGCCACCCCGCCGATGACCTGCGGATCGTAGCTGGCGGTGATCACCATAAACTCTTCGCCACCGTAGCGCCCGACGAAGTCCTCATTGCGCACGCTGTTTTGCAGCAGCCGGCCGACGCTGGCCAGCAGCACGTCACCGGCCGGATGACCGTAGGTATCGTTGATGCTTTTGAAGTTATCCAAATCGAGGATCATCAGCCCACACGGGCGGCGCTCGGCACGCTGCAGCATCAGCTGATAATCGACGCTGGCGCGGTTGTTGATGTGGGTCAGGCTGTCGGTAGTGGCGCGCGCGCGCATCGCGAAATAGGCGTAGATATGGCGCTCTTTGAAATTCAGCGCATGATAACAAATCGCCAGACAGAGCGCCGAAGCCGCCTGGTACAGCAACACATCCGGCCACAGCCCGCTCAGGTCCACCAACAGCCACACCACAACGATGCGATACAGCGCGATGACGCCGATCGTCAGGTAAAACACCCGATGGGATTTCTTCAGCCACACCCGCGACAGCAGCAGCGGCGCGACGATCGAGGCGATGAACAGGTTATCGACGGTGAAGCCGCCGGTCAGCGCCATAGCGAACAGAAAGCTTACCAGCCCGCTGACGCCGCCGCCGAAGAACGTCACCAATATCATCGGGATCATCGCAAAGCTGTAATGCACCTTATCGGTCAGCTCCAGCCGATCCTGGCTCAAATACAGCACCGCCACCCCGGCCAGCAGGCCGAAAACAACGCGCTTCCACAGAGCGGATTGATAAGAAAAAGGGGCATTCTTGCTGAGAAGGAAATAGCTTATCGACAACGTCGCGTAGGTGATGCAGGCGTCGCTGTAAAGGGTGGAAATGGACGCAATGTAAGTCATAAATAGTCAGCGCGCTCCTCGGGATCGCCAGGGGGTAATGTGCAGACGTTGAATAACGCATCCCTGTCGTCTCCGCTTCGGCGGCGGCCATTTATACCCGTCGTCTTTCAAACCGCAGCGTTGTTACCTGCATGCTCTCACCCCAGTCACTTACCTGAGTAAGCTCCTGGGGATGCGATCGCTGGGCGCCTAGCTGCAATTTGAAATCCATAGGGATACACAGTCTATTAATAGAGTAGCAGTTCTATCTTATCGCCAAGCCGTCTATCTCACGACGCACGCTTCAGGCTACTCTGAGCGTTGTGTTATCGGGGGAGAACCGCATGAATATCGACGATGAACTGCAAGCGCTCAGCGAACAGGAAGCGACGCTGGCCTTTACCCATTTTGACGCCGCCACCGCCTGGGAACTGGGCGCGGCGCTGAAAACCGCCGCCGAGCGGCGCGGCCTGAGCATCGCCATCGAGATCCAACTGGCCGGGCAGACGCTGTTTTATTACGCCATGCCGGGCGCCACGCCGGACATTGCCGACTGGGTGCGGCGCAAGCGCAATCTGGTGAACCATTTTCACAAAAGCTCTTACGCCATCGGCCTGCGCCTGCAGCAGCGGCAAACGTCGCTGGAGGAGCGTTACGGGCTGAGCGTGCGCGACTATTCGGTGCACGGCGGCGCCTTCCCGCTCACCCTGACCGGCCTCGGCTGCGTCGGCAGCATCAGCATTTCCGGCGCGCCGCAGAAGGAAGATCACCAACTATTGGTGAGCACTTTAGCCCACTTTCTCGGCTTATCCCTGCCCGACCTGCAATAACCGTTAAAACCTTGACTGTCACTTTCCTTTTCAGCCGCAGAATCTGCGGCTGACTTCTCTATTTTCGGCATTTAGCGCCGAACAAAAGGGCGACTCTCTGATTTCCTGCGCCAAATTGACACAGGTCTGGTAATCCGCTGAACAAAAGGCGTATGGTATCTGTCACGTGACAAGACGGACCTCATCGGGCCCGCCATTCCTTTCACTTTTGAAGATTTGGTACGCACCGTAGATGAAAACCCATGAAATAAACAAAATTCGCCCCTTCAGCGCGCTGATAGACGCCTGCTGGCGGGAACCTTATAACCTGGCGCGGTTGCTGAAAGACGCTATCGCCGGGGTGACGGTCGGTATTATCGCCATCCCGCTGGCGATGGCGCTGGCGATCGCCAGCGGCGTGCCGCCGCAGTACGGCCTGTATACCGCCGCCATCGCCGGCATCGTCATCGCCGTCAGCGGCGGTTCGCGCTACAGCGTCTCCGGCCCCACCGCCGCCTTCGTAGTGATCCTGTATCCGGTTTCTCAGCAGTTCGGCCTGGCCGGCCTGCTGGTCGCCACGCTGATCTCCGGGGTATTTCTGCTGCTGATGGGGCTGGCGCGCTTTGGCCGGCTGATCGAGTACATTCCGCTGCCGGTGACGCTCGGCTTTACCTCCGGCATCGCCATCACCATCGCCACCATGCAGATCAAGGACTTTTTCGGCCTGCAGCTGGCGCACACGCCGGAAAATTACGTCGGCAAGCTGTACGCCCTGCTGCAGGCGCTGCCGACGCTGGATTTCGGCGATACCCTGATCGGCGCCGTGACGCGGCTGATCCTGATCTTCTGGCCCAAGCTCGGCCTGCGGGTGCCAGGCCACCTGCCGGCGCTGCTGACGGGCACCGCGCTGATGGGGCTGCTGACGCTGTTTGACCACCCGGTGGCAACCATCGGCTCCCGCTTCAGCTACCTGCTGGCCGATGGCAGCAGCGGCCAGGGCATCCCGCCTATCTTGCCGCAGCTGCTGCTGCCCTGGGATCTGCCGGGCGGCGGCGGGCAGCCGTTCACTCTGAGTTGGCAAACCGTTTCCGCCCTGTTGCCGGCGGCGTTTTCGATGGCGATGCTCGGGGCGATCGAATCGCTGCTGTGCGCGGTGGTGCTCGACGGCATGACCGGCAAGAAGCATAATTCGAACAGCGAACTGATCGGCCAGGGCGCGGGCAACATCATCGCGCCGTTCTTCGGCGGCATCACCGCGACCGCCGCGATTGCCCGCTCGGCCGCCAACGTGCGCGCCGGCGCCACCTCGCCGGTGTCCGCCATCATCCACGCGCTGCTGGTGCTGTTGGCGCTGCTGGTTCTGGCGCCATGGCTCTCTTATCTGCCGCTGGCGGCGATGGCGGCGCTGCTGTTGATGGTCGCCTGGAACATGAGCGAGGCTCACAAAGTGATTTACCTGCTGCGCCGGGCGCCGAAGGACGACATTCTGGTACTGCTGCTGTGCATGTCGCTGACGGTGTTGTTCGACATGGTGATCGCCATTACCGTGGGCATCGTGTTGGCGTCGCTGCTGTTTATGCGCCGCATCGCCCGCATGACGCGGCTAAGCGAACTGAGCGCCGATGACGGCCGTCTGGTGCTGCGAGTGAATGGCCCGCTGTTCTTCGCCGCCGCCGAGCGCATCTTTAGCGAACTGCTGGCGCGCAGCGAGGACTACCGAACAATCGTGCTGCAGTGGGATGCGGTGCCGGTGCTCGACGCCGGCGGCCTGAACGCCCTGCGGCGCTTTATCGACGTGCTGCCGGCGGATAAAAAGCTGGTGATCACCGACGTGCCATTCCAGCCGCTGAAAACCCTGGCGCGCGCGCGGGTGCAGCCGATCGAGGGCCGCTTGCAGTTCTATCCGACCCTGCCGGAAGCGCTGGCGGCCACCGGCGCCTAAACGTAAAAAAGCCCGACAAGTCGGGCTTTTTTTATGGCGACGAGCGCTTAGTTGCTGGTATCCAGCTCCGGGAAGCTCTTCACCAGGTCGTCGATGGCTTTCATCTGCGCCAGGAACGGTTCCAGTTTGTCCAACGGCAGCGCGGAAGGACCGTCGCACTTGGCGTTGTTCGGATCCGGGTGCGCTTCGAGGAACAGGCCGGCCAGGCCAACCGCCATACCGGCGCGCGCCAGCTCGGCCACCTGAGCGCGGCGGCCGCCGGACGCGGCACCGAATGGATCGCGGGTCTGCAGCGCGTGGGTCACGTCGAAGATCACCGGATGGCCGCCAGTGACGTTCTTCATCACGTTGATGCCCAGCATGTCGACCACCAGGTTGTCATAGCCAAAGTTGCTGCCGCGATCGCACAGGATCACCTGGTCGTTGCCGCCCTCTTTGAACTTGTCGACAATGTTGCCCATCTGCCCCGGGCTGACGAACTGCGGCTTCTTGACGTTGATCACCGCGCCGGTTTTCGCCATCGCTTCCACCAGATCGGTCTGACGCGCCAGGAAGGCCGGCAGTTGGATCACATCAACCACTTCGGAAACCGGCTGCGCCTGCGCCGCTTCATGCACGTCGGTGATGATTTTCACGCCGAAGGTTTTTTTCAGCTCTTCGAAGATCTTCATCCCTTCTTCCAGGCCCGGACCGCGGTACGAGTGGATGGAAGAACGGTTGGCTTTGTCGAAGGAAGCTTTGAATACGTAAGGAATGCCCAGTTTTTGCGTCACGGTGACGTAGTGCTCGCAGATGCTCATCGCCAGATCGCGCGATTCCAGCACGTTCATACCGCCAAACAGCACAAACGGCAGGTCGTTTGCTACGTCGATGTCGCCAATGCTAACCACTTTCTGTTTCATGCTTTCGCCTTTGTTAAGGTTGTTACCGTCGCCTTGCAAACTGCACGGAGTCATTGAATTAATGCAGCGTCACCTGTTTCGGCTCAATCGAGTGGATCTGTACTTTGATCACTTCGCTGACCGGGTCTTCAGGACACTGCTCGACAAAATAGTTGAGATCGGAAATCGCGATGTGGTTGCACTCCAGCTGGGCATAAATCAGCCCGCGGTCGCGGATCTCGTACGGATCTTCCGGATCGAAGCACAGCACCGTTTCGCTGGTGCGCAGCGCCATTTCCAGCTGCTTTTCTTCCATCAGGGCGGCCTTCAACGTGTCCAGCATCTTGCGCACCACCATGATGTTCTCCGACTCATCGAGGTCGTCGTCTTCCAGCTCGGCGCCCAGCCCCAGGTTGCCCTTGATCCACACTTCCAGCTGGTGCTCACTCAGGGTTTCGCCGTTCAGCGGGTTGATCAGCCACAGCTCTTCGTCCAGCCAATCGGCGCGCAGGATCAACTGGGTGGGGAAAATCACCGGCAGCAGCGGCAGATCCAGCGCGTTGGCGATGTGCAGGAAAATGGTGCCCAGCGAGACCGGCGTGCCCTGCCGCCCTTCCAGCACCTTGTCCAGCCAGATGGCGTCCGACAGGCGGTACACGCCGCTGGCGCCGCCGAATCCCCAGGTCTTGTAGAACAGTTCAATGAGCGCATCCAGTTGCTGCTCCTGAGTGATATCGACCGGCACTGCCGCACGCGCTTCATCCACCAGCTGTTGCAGCTTTCGCTCCACGTCGGCAGCCGGGAAGTCGCGCCGCACCGACTGCGACACCAGGATCACCCCTTCGCTCAGCGGCGAGGTGTTAAATTCAAAATCAGCAATGCTACTCATAGGTATCCCATCAGAAACGGTATTTTCGTCGTGGCAAGTTTAATTATCAGATACAGACAGCCCAACGCCAGCACGAACGCCACGGTTCGCAGCCGCTGACTTTTGGTCTTCTTGCCCAATGCGACATAGCCAAGCAGGATATAGATAATAACGCCAAACAGCTTCTCGGTCAGCCATGAGTCCATACCCAGCAGCGGATAAAACCCGAACGTCACCACCAGCGCGATGCCGCTGACGAACAGCAGCGTGTCATTCAGGTGCGGCGCTACCTTGACCCAGCGGCGCCCCATGATCGGCGAGCGGCGCCACTGCCAGTAGAAACGCAGCACAAACAAGGTAATACTGATGGCGACCGTCAGCAAATGGAAATGTTTCAACGCGGTGTATGCAGTCATGATGCTCCCTTAAATGGCCCGGGCGTCGTTATTATGAGGGGCGCTTATCCCGGCCATTGGCCGAGCGTCACGCGGTCGTTGTCGCCGTAATCACGGTGGGTGGCGACAGCGGAAAATCCGGCGGCCTGCAGCAGCGCGCGCACGCTCTCGCCCTGCTGCCAACCATGTTCCAATAGCAGCCAGCCCTGCGGTTGCAAATAGTGCGGCGCCTGGCGCACGATGGCGGCCAGATCCGCCAGCCCGTGATCGGCGGCGACCAGCGCGCTGCCCGGCTCGAAACGCACGTCGCCCTGTGACAAATGCGGATCGGCGGCGTCGATATAGGGCGGATTGCTGGCGATCAGCGCAAAGCGTTGCCCCGCGACGGGCGCAAACCAGCTGCCCTGTAGAAATCGGACGTTGTCAATCCTCAGCTTGTGCGCATTGTGCTGCGCCAGCGCAACCGCCTCCGGCTGCACATCAACGCCGATAGCCGAACAATCCGGGCGCTCGCTGGCCAGCGCCAGCGCGATGGCGCCGGTGCCGGTGCCGAGATCGAGAAAGTGACAGGATTGCGGCGGCAGGCGCGCCAGCGCCAGTTCCACCAGGCATTCGGTATCCGGGCGTGGGATCAGCGTCGCCGGCGAGACCGACAGAGGCAGCGACCAAAACTCGCGTTCACCCACCAGATAGGCCACCGGCTCACCGCGTTCGCGGCGCGCCAGCAGCGTCTCCAGCTGCTGTTGCTGCGGCGGCGTCAGCAGGGTTTCCCCGAACGCCATCAGGAAGGTTCTGGCCTTGCCGGTCACGAAACCCAACAGGATTTCCGCGTCGCGCCGGGCGCTGTCGCTGTGGGTCAAACGCGCGGCGGCGGCTTTCAGCCAGTGTTGATAATCCATCACTCTTGCTCGGCGGACAGCGCAGCCAGCTGATCGGCCTGATACTCCTGCACGATCGGCTGGATCAGCATGTCCAGTTTGCCTTCCATCACTTCGTCCAGACGGTAGAGCGTCAGGTTGATGCGGTGGTCGGTCACCCGCCCCTGCGGGAAGTTGTAGGTGCGGTTGCGGTCGGAACGATCGCCGCTGCCCAGCAGGTTGCGGCGCGTGGACGCCTCGGCCTGCTGGCGCTTGGCCATCTCGGCGGCGCGAATGCGCGCGCCCAGCACCGACATCGCCTTGGCTTTGTTTTTGTGCTGCGAACGTTCGTCCTGGCACTCCACCACGATGCCGGTCGGCAGGTGGGTGATGCGGATCGCCGAGTCGGTGGTGTTAACGTGCTGACCACCGGCGCCGGAGGAGCGGAAGGTGTCGATTTTCAGATCGCCCGGGTTGATGTCCGGCAGCTCGGCTTCCGGCACTTCCGGCATCACCGCCACGGTACAGGCGGAGGTGTGGATGCGCCCCTGGGATTCGGTTTCCGGCACACGCTGCACGCGGTGGCCGCCGGATTCAAACTTCAGCTGGCCGTACACGCCGTCGCCGGAAACTTTGGCGATCACTTCTTTGAAGCCGCCGTGTTCGCCTTCGTTGGCGCTCATCACCTCGACGCGCCAGCGGCGGCTTTCCGCATAGCGGCTGTACATGCGGAACAGATCGCCGGCGAAGATCGCCGCCTCATCGCCGCCGGTGCCGGCGCGCACTTCGAGGAAGCAGCTGCGCTCATCGTCCGGATCTTTCGGCAGCAGCAACACCTGCAGCTGCTGTTCCAGCGCTTCGCTGGTCGCCCGCGCCTGTTTCAGCTCTTCCTGCGCCATCTCGCGCATTTCCGGATCGTCCAGCATCATTTCCGCCGTCTCCAGATCCTCCTGCACCTGACGCCATTCCAGGAAGCAGCGGCTGACGTCGGTCAGCTGCGCGTATTCTCGCGACAGCGCGCGGAACCGGTCTTGCTCGGCGATGACGCCGGCATCGCCGAGCAGCGCCTGCACTTCTTCATGGCGCTCTTGTAACGCTTCCAGTTTGGCAACAATAGAAGGCTTCATGCGTGGTAATAAACCCTGTTAATAGAGAAAACTAATGCTGATCCAGCCCGAGGCTGTCGCGTAATAACTGCAACCGCTCCACGTCGCCGTCGCCGGCGGCCTGCTGGAGGGATTTGGTAGGGGCATGAATAAGACGGTTGGTCAGTTTATGGGCCAGCTCGTGAATAACCTGCTCCACGCTGGCGCCCTGCGCGATGGCGGCCAGCGCTTTGGCCTCCATCTCTGCGCGGATCTGGTCGGCCTGCGAACGGTAGTCGCGGATGGTTTCCACCGCGCCCTGCGAGCGCAGCCAGGCCATGAAGTTGGTGCTTTCCTGCTGCACGATCGACTCCGCCTGCACCGCCGCCGCTTTGCGCTGCGCCAGATTGCTTTGAATGATGGCGTGCAGATCGTCCACGCTGTACAGATAGGCGTTGGCCAGTTTGCCGACCTCCGGTTCGATATCGCGCGGTACGGCGATATCCACCAGCAGCATCGGCTGGTTGCGGCGCGCCTTCAGCGCGCGCTCCACCATCCCTTTTCCGATGATCGGCAGCGGGCTGGCGGTGGAACTGATGATGATGTCGGCGTCCGCCAGGCGTTCGTCGATCTCCGGCAGGGTGATCACTTCCGCGCCGACTTCGTCCGCCAGCAATTGCGCGCGCTCGCGGGTGCGGTTAGCGATGATCATGTGCCGCACTTTGTGCTCGCGCAGGTGGCGCGCCACCAGCTCGATGGTTTCACCGGCGCCCACCAGCAAGACGTTGAGATCGGCCAGCGATTCGAAGATCTGCCGCGCCAGCGTACAGGCGGCGAAAGCCACGGAGACCGCGCTGGCACCGATGTCGGTTTCGGTGCGCACGCGCTTGGCAACGGAGAAGGATTTCTGGAACAGCCGCTCCAGCTCGCCGGACAGCGACTGGCCGCGTTGGGATTCGGCGAAGGCCTTTTTCACCTGGCCGAGGATTTGCGGTTCGCCCAGCACCAGCGAGTCCAACCCGCTGGCCACCCGCATCAGATGGCTGACCGCGTCGTTGCCTTGATGCCAGTAGAGGCTTTTCTTCACCTCTTCCGGACGCAGGTTGTGGTAGGCGCACAGCCAGGCGACCAGCTGTTCGTGCATGTGCTCCTGCTGCTCCACGCTGAGGTACAGCTCGGTGCGGTTGCAGGTGGACAACACGACGCCGCCCTGCACCAACGGTTGTTGGAGCAAGCTGGTCAGCGCCTCATCGATGGACTCTGGCGAGAAGGTCACCCTTTCACGCAGAGAAACCGGAGCGGTTTTGTGATTTATACCTAACGCCAGCAGGGTCATTGCTTCGAGTAATACTTCTGTTGGTACGGGTTCTCGTTGAACGGCATTCTACTTGATGCGCGGGATCAATAAAAGTAACAACCGCATCTTCCGTTCAATCGCTGTCATAGACGACATCAATTAATGAATAAGTAATAAATACAGCGGGATAAATAGTCAAAGGGTAGGTTGATTGTTTAAATTTTAGCGCAGTTTGCGATGAGGCGCACGCTATTCGACGCACATAACGGCGGCGTTTGCGCAACTCTGCACCGCTTATCGGGAGCGCCTCCCCCGCCTTCAGGCGATTGTGTTACGCTTAATGGCAACCCCGACGCGCGCGCCGCGTTGGCACTACGCCGGTAAACGCGGCAAGATTCAACGCGATGCAGCAAAAAATTGACGCGCCGCCGGCGCCCCGTTAGCGTGAGCGCTGAATCCGGGTTTCGTCGCGCATGCCCGCAAGGACAAAAGGACAAGAAAAAGTTATGCCAATACGCAAAGTTAGTTTGCTCCGTCTGATCCCGCTGGCCAGCCTGGTGCTGGCCGCCTGTACCACCACCAAGCCGACCGGCCCGGCCACCAGCCCGACCTCACCGCAGTGGCGCGCCCATGAGCAGGCGGTGCAGCAGCTTAGCACCTATCAGACCCGCGGCTCTTTCGCCTACTTGTCTGATCAGAAAAAAGTCTATGCCCGCTTCTTCTGGCAACAGTTTTCGCCGGAGCGCTACCGCCTGCTGCTGACTAACCCGCTGGGCAGCACGGAAATGGATCTCAACGTACAGAAAAACGTGGTGCAGCTGACCGACAACCAGGGCAAACGCTACGTCAGCGACAACCCGGAAGAGATGATCCGCAAGCTGACCGGCATGGCGATCCCGCTGAACAACCTGCGCCAGTGGATGGTCGGCCTGCCGGGCGAAGCCAGCGATTTTGCGCTGGATGACCAATATCGACTGAGCAAACTGACCTACCAGCAAGGCGGCCAGACCTGGAAAGTGGATTACCAGAGCTACAGCACCGAGGTGCAGCCGACGCTGCCGAACCGTCTGGAGCTGCAGCAGGGCGACCAGCGCATCAAGCTGAAAATGGATAACTGGACGCTCAAATGATCCGCCAGTGGCCCTCCCCCGCGAAACTCAACCTGTTTCTGTACATCACCGGCCGTCGTGAAGACGGCTATCACCTGCTGCAAACGCTGTTCCAGTTTTTGGACTACGGCGACACCCTGACCATTGACCCGCGCCAGGACGATCGCATTAACCTGCTGACGCCGGTCGACGGCGTGCCGGACGAGCAGAACCTGATCGTGCGCGCCGCCCGCCTGCTGCAGCGCTATTGTGATGAACAGGGTCTGCAGACCGCGCCGCGCGGCGCCGACATCAGCATCGACAAGCGCCTGCCGATGGGCGGCGGTTTGGGCGGCGGCTCCTCCAACGCCGCCACCGTGCTGGTGGCGCTGAACGAACTGTGGCGCTGCGGTCTTGGCGACGACCAACTGGCTGCATTGGGGCTCAGCCTCGGCGCCGACGTGCCGGTGTTCGTGCGCGGCCACGCCGCCTTCGCCGAAGGCATCGGCGAGCGTCTGCAGCCGGCCGAGCCGCAGGAAAAATGGTATCTGGTGGCGCATCCCGGCGTCGGCATCCCGACGCCGGTTATCTTCGGCGACCCCGAATTAAAAAGAAACACCCCGGTTCGCTCCTTAAGTGAGCTGTTGCAGGCGCCGTACGCAAATGATTGCGAACCGATCGCAAGAAAACGTTTTCGCGAGGTTGAACAGCTTCTTTCATGGCTGTTAGAATACGCCCCGTCACGCCTGACTGGCACAGGTGCTTGTGTGTTTGCTGAATTCGACACAGAAATCGCCGCCCGTCAGGTGTTAAATCAAGCCCCGGAGTGGTTGTGTGGTTTTGTAGCGCGCGGCGTTAACGTCTCCCCACTACATCGCATTCGTTCCGGGCGGTTTGAGTCGTAGCTCAACGTTTCGCTGCGCAGGGTCATGCACACCTGGCCCTGTTATCCCTGCGCTGCCTGCGGTCTCAATTTTAGTTTTACATACCCGTATGTATATTGCGCCGGCGTCGCCGACTGCCCCTTGGCGATGTCGCATGACAATATCTTCTCTGGACGCAAGCCTGAGGTTCTTCTCGTGCCTGATATGAAGCTTTTTGCTGGTAACGCCACCCCGGAACTAGCACAACGTATTGCCAACCGTTTGTACACCAGCCTTGGTGACGCCGCTGTAGGTCGTTTTAGCGACGGCGAAGTGAGCGTGCAAATCAACGAAAATGTACGCGGCGGTGATATTTTCATCATCCAGTCCACCTGTGCCCCGACCAACGACAACCTGATGGAACTGGTTGTGATGGTCGACGCCCTGCGTCGCGCCTCCGCAGGTCGTATTACCGCCGTTATCCCTTACTTCGGCTATGCCCGCCAGGATCGCCGCGTGCGTTCCGCGCGCGTGCCAATCACCGCCAAGGTTGTCGCCGATTTCCTCTCCAGCGTAGGGGTTGACCGCGTTCTGACGGTGGATCTGCATGCTGAGCAGATTCAAGGCTTCTTCGACGTACCGGTAGACAACGTGTTCGGCAGCCCGATCCTGCTGGAAGACATGCTGCAGCAGAACCTGGAAAACCCGATCGTGGTTTCCCCGGACATCGGCGGCGTCGTGCGCGCCCGCGCCATCGCCAAACTGCTGAACGACACCGATATGGCCATCATCGACAAACGCCGCCCGCGCGCGAACGTTTCTCAGGTGATGCACATCATCGGTGACGTGGCAGGCCGCGACTGCGTGCTGGTCGACGACATGATCGACACCGGCGGCACCTTGTGTAAAGCGGCTGAAGCGTTGAAAGAACGCGGTGCCAAGCGCGTATTCGCCTACGCGACGCACCCGATCTTCTCCGGCAACGCCGTGGACAACATCAAGAACTCGGTGATTGATGAAGTGATCGTCTGCGACACCATTCCGCTGTCGCCGGAAATCAAGGCACTGAAAAACGTTCGCACTCTGACCCTGTCCGGCATGCTGGCTGAAGCCATCCGCCGCATCAGCAACGAAGAGTCGATCTCTGCGATGTTCGAGCATTGATCCGTCATCTTTCCGGTGCGGCGCCCACTGCGCCGGAAAGATAGCGCGCTCGACAGCAGAAAAAGAAAAACCCGTTGGTGCGTGAGCAACAACGGGTTTTCTACTCGTAGTCCGACATGACCTCAAACCTTAATGCACGGCAGATGTTCCCTTGCCCTGCTCTTGCTTCCCTTCTGCTTTTTTAATCAATGCGACGAACGATGTTGATCGTTGCGGCACCGTTTATCAAAGTGTTTTACCCACCAGTAGCGATCCGCCACCTGCTCGCGGCCGCCGATACGCGCGCCCACCAGCCACAACAGCGCGCCGACGAAGATGCTCATGATGGCGCCGTGGGCGAAAAACTGCGGCAGATTGAACTGGGATACTTCAGCAATAATGGAGTATCCGACACCGCCGATCATCACGACCAGCCCCAGCCCCATAAAAAAGTTGCCCACTCTGTCCGCGCTTCTACGTTTCATATGCCACCTCCATGATTGCCATGTGCCAACCGGGATAACGCTGCAACTTGTTAACCCACTTTGATAAGTTAAGTATAGTCCCTGTTGCGGCAAGGGGATTGCGGAGGCGATCACAAATGGTAAAGAATTATTGACACTTCTTAACACGGCGCTGAAAATTAGCGGACAAATTGAATTATTCAGCTAATGAATCACTCGCCTTTCTTACCTAAGGTGACGGCAGAGATCGGGTTTTGTCATTCACCGCCCCGACAGGTAGACTAAGGCCCTTTCCATTACCCTGATCATAGCGAATCTCCCAGTGAGCAGTATTAAATTGATAGTCGGCCTCGCCAACCCGGGCGCGGAATACGCCCAGACACGCCACAACGCCGGCGCCTGGTACGTCGATCTGCTGGCCCAGCGCCACAATCAGCAGTTAAAAGAAGAGAGCAAGTTCTTCGGCTACACCGCCCGTTTGAACCTGGCGGGCAACGACGTGCGCCTGCTGGTGCCGACCACCTTCATGAACCTGAGCGGCAAAGCGGTGTTGGCGATGGCCAATTTCTATCGCATCGAACCCAACGAGATCCTGGTGGCGCACGACGAGCTGGATCTGCCGCCCGGCGTGGCCAAAATCAAGCTCGGCGGCGGCAACGGCGGCCACAACGGCCTGAAAGACATCCAGAACAAGTTCGGCAACAACCCGAACTTCTACCGCCTGCGCATCGGCATCGGCCATCCGGGCGACAAGAACAAGGTGGTGGGCTTCGTGCTCGGCAAGCCGCCGGCCGGCGAGCAGAAGATGATCGACGAAGCGATCGACGAATCGCTGCGCTGCACCGAGATGCTGATGAAGGACGGGCTGGAAAAAACCGTTCAGCGCCTGCACAGCTTCAAGGCGCAGGCCTGAACCTTGCCGCAGCGGGCGCCCTGCCCGCTGCCTGCTTTTAGCCGCGCGGGTTGAAGGTCTCCTCGCCCACGCGGCGCTCATCGGCGGTGAAGCCCTCTTCCGCCACATAATACTGCGGATCGTCCAGCTCATGGCTGCAGAACGGCCCGGCGCGCTTGAGCAGGCGCACGCAGTCAGCGCTCAGGTGGCGCAGACGAATGCTTTTCCCCGCCGCCAGATAGCGCGCCGTCAGCTTATCGATCGCCTCTACGCCGCTGGAATCCATCACCCGGGTGCCGGCAAAATCCAGCACCACGCTCTGCGGATCGCTCTGCGGGTCGAACAGCTCGGCGAAAGCCGCAGCAGAGCCGAAGAACAGCGGGCCATCCAGTTGATACACCGCCACCTCGCCCGTTACCTGCCGCTGACGCACGCGGATGCGCGCCTGCTGCCAGGCGAACACCAGCGCCGAAATAATCACCCCGCTGATCACCGCCACCGCCAGATCGGTAAAGATGGTGATCAGCGTGACGGCGACCATCACCAGCGCGTCCGCCTTCGGCATGCGGCGCAAGCGACGCAGCGAGCTCCACTCGAAGGTGTTGTAACACACCACCAGCATCACCCCGGCCAGCGCCGCCACCGGCAGCAGGCCGATATAGCGCGACAGGCTGACCACGAACAGGATCAGCAGGATGGCGCCTACCGTGCCGGAGATGCGCCCGCGACCGCCCGAGGTGAAGTTGATGATCGACTGGCCGATCATCGCGCAGCCGGCGAAGCAGCCGAACAGGCCGCATACCGCGTTACCGGCGCCCTGCGCGATACTCTCGCGGTTGCCGTTGCCCTTCTTGCCGCCCATTTCATCCAGCACCGTCATGGTCAGCAGCGATTCAATCAAACCGACCAAGGCGATCACCACCGCATAGGGCAGCACCACCCGCACCATCTCCAGGGTAAACGGCGCCGTCGGCAGGCTGAAGTGCGGCAGCGCGCCGGAAATGTCCGCCAGGTCGCCCACGCGCAGCGTGTGCAGGTTGAGGCCGATCGCCAACGCCGAGACCACCAGCAGCGCCGCCAGCGAAGACGGAATGGCTTTGGTCAGGCGCGGGAACAGCACCACCACCGCAATCGCCAGCGCCACCAGGCCGTACATCAGCGGGCCCTGCCCGGCGATCATCTTCAGCTGCGCCAGCATGATGACAATCGCCAGACCGTTGACGAAGCCGTGGATCGCCGGCAGCGGCACCAGCCGAATGAACTTGCCCAACCGGAAGGCGCCGATCAGAATTTGGATCCCCCCGGCAAACAGCGTGGCCCACAGCACGTAACCCATGCCGTACTGCGCCGCCAGACTCATCAGCACCACCACAATGGAGCCGGCGGCGCCGGAAACCATGCCCGGCTTGCCGCCGAACAGCGCCGTGACCAGGCCGATAATAAACGCGGTATGCAAACCGACGATCGGCGAAAGACCGGCGACCAGCGAAAAGCCAACCGCCTCGGGGATCATCGAAACCGCCACCACAAAGCCCGCCAGGACTTCATTTTTAACGTCCGCGATCCTGACGTTACTCAGGTTAAACATGCATTATTCACTTATGACAGATGACATCATCTCCCCGCGTAGCGGGTATGGGGTACCGCAAGGCGCGGCAGAGTGCAGGCGGGCACAGCTCAGGGTGGCGTAGGCAAGAAATACATCCGGCGCGTTTCCTGTCGGTTAATCGAAACGGCCAGTATGGGTAAATGTGATCCAAATCTCAATCAAAAACCGGTCGCCCGCGCTGCGCTCCCCCCCGCCAAGCAAGTCTGATCGAGATAAACGCCCATTACGTGTATAATGGCGGCATTATTTTGCCCTTTATGCAGTCGGTTAAACCTAACCAGCTGATAGTTAAGATATTTAAGGTGATTACAACATGGGATTCAAATGCGGTATCGTCGGCCTGCCTAACGTAGGCAAATCCACCCTGTTCAACGCGTTGACCAAAGCGGGCATTGAAGCAGCCAACTTCCCGTTCTGCACCATTGAACCGAACACCGGTGTGGTGCCGATGCCCGATCCGCGTCTGGATAAGCTGGCCGAGATCGTCAAGCCGCAGCGCATTCTGCCGACCACCATGGAATTCGTCGACATCGCCGGCCTGGTGAAAGGCGCGTCCAAGGGTGAAGGCCTGGGCAACCAGTTCCTGACCAACATCCGCGAAACCGAAGCCATCGGCCACGTGGTGCGCTGCTTCGAGAACGACAACATCATCCACGTCAACAACAAGGTCGATCCGGCCGAAGACATCGACGTCATCAACACCGAGCTGGCGCTGTCTGACCTGGACACCTGCGAGCGCGCCATCCACCGCGTGCAGAAGAAAGCCAAAGGCGGCGACAAAGACGCCAAGGCCGAGCTGGCGGCGCTGGAGAAATGCCTGCCGCACCTGGAAAACGCCGGCATGCTGCGCGCGCTGGATCTGACCGCGGAAGACAAGGCGGCGATCAAATACCTGAGCTTCCTGACGCTGAAGCCGACCATGTACATCGCCAACGTCAACGAAGACGGCTTCGAGAACAACCCGTACCTGGACACCGTGCGTAAAATCGCCGACGCCGAAGGCTCCGTGGTGGTCGCCGTGTGCGCCGCCGTGGAATCCGACATCGCCGAGCTGGAAGACGAAGAGCGCGACGAATTCATGGCCGAGCTGGGTCTGGAAGAGCCGGGCCTGAACCGCGTGATCCGCGCCGGTTACGAGCTGCTGAACCTGCAGACCTACTTCACCGCCGGCGTGAAAGAAGTGCGCGCCTGGACCATCCCGGTCGGCGCCACCGCCCCGCAGGCGGCCGGCAAGATCCACACCGACTTCGAGAAAGGCTTTATCCGCGCGCAAACCATCGCCTTCGACGACTTCATCACCTACAAGGGTGAACAAGGCGCCAAAGAAGCCGGCAAAATGCGCTCAGAAGGTAAAGACTACATCGTCAAAGACGGCGACGTGATGAACTTCCTGTTCAACGTCTAATCCCTTCCCCGCAGCGTATTTCTCCGCTGCCGGAAACGGAAAAATCCACGCTTCGGCGTGGATTTTTTTGTCTCTCGATTCTGCGTGTTAGCGCTCTGGATAAGAATCTAATGTTAAAAGTGCAACGTACTGAACGTTACGATGAGCAACGGACAGTTTTATTCAGTAGGCCCCTCATCCAGAATGATTAAATTTTCTGCTATTCAATACTTTAATATCTGTATTAAGATGACTTCACAATCTTTGGTTAATTAGTGAGTTAGATAAGGATTCTAGCGCTGCCTCTACCTGACCGAATGAGACCCACAAAAGTCAGTAGCAAAAAGATCAATGAGCTGGCAAACAAAGCTAAGCAGATACTTTCAAGAATTGACGAAGGTTTTGACGAACAAGATTCCGTTTTAGAAGCAATGATAGTCGAATGGAACAGCCAGGTTGCATGCCCCTATGCGTTTTCAGATTTCAGAGATTTCTCCTCCTGGACCAGTGCCAGGGAGTTCACCCGCATGGCTTTCAATCTGGAAAAATTCTATGCGGATTTTACCTGGGATGAATTGGTTCAAACACTTCGCTGTGTGTCTGATGCCAAAAGTAAGGCATCCGAACAAAATTTCGCTCTTGCACTGCTTGAGAAAAATTTTGATGGCAATCCATCAGACCTCATTTTTTGGCCGGATGAATGGTTCCAGGATCCTGATATGTTCCATGTTGACCTGACAACCGAAGAGATTGCCGGCTATTTAATGGCCCGCTCTGGCAGGTATTTAGCTGATGCGCCTGAAATAGAGTTAAAGTATCCGATCCCATGATCAATGCTTAAAGAACGGTACTGGCCTCTTTTCCAATCTGAACGCTCAATATTAGATGTTTGTGCGGCTTAAAGCGGCCTAATCCTAAAGGCTTTCCATATAGTTGAATGCGTTCATCAGCTCTTCTTCAGTTAACGGTGATTCCAGATTTGAGCCTGACTCTTTCTCAACTTTTATTAGAAGCTCACTGCGAGTCATTCCCAATCGGTTCGCCACATGGTTAGCACAACTGCGCGCGTGAGACGCTCTCTGTGCCAGCGGCATTGCCGTATTCAACACTTTTTTCCTCGCTGATGAATGAGACATGGCTTCTCCCTGCAAGCGACATTTTTATCCATTCTAACACTTCCGAAAAACAGCCTCTTGGAGGCTGCCTTTCAATTTCTTTCGGCAGATACAGTACGCATTATTTCATAGTCCACAAGCGTTTACCGTTGCTCATTATGTCCATTTCTCGCGGTTATCCCCCTCCCACACCGAAGGCCGGTTCTCGCTGCGCCATTTCTCCCCCGCCGTCGTTCCCGGCGCCGGGGGCTTCAAGCCTTCGATAGTCCACAGCGAGAACGGCGTTTCGTCCACGTGCAGCTCCCAGCGCAACCCGCGCGCGGCAAGGTAGGGTTGCAGGATGCGGGTGCAGGCCGCAAGGAATTGCTGCTGCTCTGCGTCGTTGTCCATGGCGCGCGCAATATGGTCGATGGTCACCCGCACGAAGTCATCAGCCGGTTCGCCGCCAAGATACGCCGTGCCGGGCGGCAGCGCTTGGAAGAAAACGTTGACGTAGAAGCGCGGCAAAAAGTCCTGGTACAGGGCAGTGACCTTCTGCGCAATCGCGCGTTTATCGGCGGCGCTGAAAGCCGGTTCAGGGTGGTAAATCTGCCACAGTGGCATCGCGTTATCTCCTCGGTAAAGCTGCGGGGTATCGACAATCGTTCTGGCCGGCAGCCTATGTCAAACAAAACTCCAATAATAAGAGTAATAACTCCAATCATTGAAGTGATCAAGCCGAGGCGATAAAATTATCCGCATTAGGGCGGCAAACGGAGGCAAGGCAACGTGAAAGCAAAAGGGTTTGAAGGTATGACGTGCTCGGTGGCCCACGTGCTGTCGGCATTGGGCGATCGCTGGGGCGCGATTCTCATGCGCGATCTGTTGCTGGGGCTCTCGCGCTATGACGATCTGCGCCAATCGACCGGCATCACCAACAACACGTTGGCCGATCGGCTCAAGGCGCTGGAAGGCAGCGGCCTTATCGAAAAGCGGCAATACCAGACGCGCCCCGATCGCTACGAGTATCTTCCGACGGAGAAGGGAAAAGATCTCGGGCTGCTGGTGATGGCGATGATCCAGATTGGCGACAAGTGGAACCTGTCCGAGCTGGCCGGGCCGCCGCTGCGCGTGGTCGACCGTGCGACTGGCCACCCCGCCACCCTGCGCGTGGTCGATGCCGTGACCGGCAAATCGCTGCCGGCGCAAAACCTGGCGCTGGCGGCCGGCCCCGGCGCCGATGAGATCACGCGATGGCGGCTGGCCGTAGGCCAGGCCCGTTAACGGCGCGCTACAGCAGCGCAATCATCTTCAGCAGTTCCACCCGATTACGGATGCCGAACTTCTTGCCGGCATTGTTGAGGTGCGAATAAACGGTTTTCGGGTGCAAATTCAGCCGCCGCGCAGTCTGGCGGATATCTTCCGTACGGGCGGTTTCACACAACACCGCCGCCTCGCCAGGCGTGATCGCCGCCGCCCGATGCCGGCTCACCACGCGCCGTTCGCCCGTCTCTTCACGGCGGACTAGCGCCGCGCAGGTTTCCCGCACCACCCGCAGCGCTTCCCGTTTGTGCAAAATCGCATCCGGCCGCGCCGCCGCGATAAATGCCAGGATCAGCGGCGAAGTCTTATCGACGAAGAACAGTATCCGGACGTCTTTATATTCAGCGCGGCAAAGGTCAACAAACCTCAAATAGGCTTCGAACCGATAGATTTCATGGGGAAAATCCATGATAATTAAATCAGGCGCCGGGCTTATATTTTTAACGATGTTAATATTAGGCGCAGATAAGGTTATCACCCCACCCCCCAATAATGTTTTCATACCTAACCGGCACAACGACGAACCGTCGATATAAATCACTCTCACTTTAATTCTCCTTATCAGCATGAAAACATGCTTCCACACCTTAGGCAGCTTGTCGCTGTTCTTTTTTGGGGTAATTCGCTTGCAAAGCACACCGATATAAAACATCTTGATAACATGTTTTTCAAATAATCACGCAGCAGTCAGCACGTTGATTAATACGCAAAAAAGGCATGAATGTTTCAAATTATTTCATAAGCAAAAACTGACAACCCAATAAAAACGCAACACAATGATATAGATCTATTTTCCATTTTGTATGACATAAGGGAAAATGAAAATAAATGTAACAACCCACACCACCACCTTATTACCATGCGGAAAACACCTATAGGGAAAATTCTTAGTTTGTTAGGATGAAAATCCATGTTTGCCGACGCGTTTAAAAAACAATTGCGCAACATGATTAATCAACAAACGCACGTCAGTAATTTATTACTGTCAGGAAAGCTTTTCTCTAAAGTTAATTAAAGGGCATTTCACATGAATGTTAAATTAGTCGCATTATCCATGCTGGCTCTCACCGGCGCCTGTGCGGCCGCCTCATCCAATACCGTGCAATTCAAAGGCGAAGTCAGCACGCAAACCTGTTCGGTGAATATTAACGGCAACCAATCCAACCCGGTCGTGTTGCTGCCGACCGTCGCCGCCAGCAAACTCGCCGCCAAAGGCGCCACCGCCGGCGACACCACTTTTACCGTTAACGTGACGGGCTGCGCCGCGGCGACCAGCGATACGGCGATCAAAACCGTGCTGGCGGGCAACAACCCGACTACCAACGGCAACCTGGGCAACGCGGGCGATGCGGCCAAGGTGTCCATTCAACTGCTGGACAGCGACGCCACCACGCCGCTGTCATTCGCCAGCGGTTCGACCGTCACCACGTCGGCGATGACGCTGGCGAAAGACGCCACCTCCACCTCACAGAATCTGGTGGCCCGCTACTACGCGGAAGACACCGGCGTGGCGGCCGGTTCGGTGATCGCCACCGCCCAGTTCGCCATTAGCTACAAATAAGCCGGCGTCAGGCGCCATACCTGTTGATGCCAGCGCCGTTCCTTAGCGGGCGGCGCTGAATGACTCGCTCCCTTTATCGGTTCACGTTTATGCCGCAGATAACCCGCTCCGCCCGCCGATGGGCCGCCCTGTCGCTTTGCCTGATGAGTTTTGCCGCCACCCACGCCTTGGCCAGCGTAACGCTGCTCGGCAACCGCGTGATCTACCCCGCCGAGGCGCGGGAAAAAACGCTGCAGTTCACCAATGACGACGGCACCCCGGCGCTGATGCAGATCTGGCTCGACATCAATAACCCGCAGTCAACGCCGGAAAACGCCGATGCGCCCTTTGTCGCCTCGCCGCAAATCTTCCGCATGAATCCGCACAGCGGGCAAATGGTGCGGCTGTCGTTCGTCGGCCAGCCGCTGGCGCGCGATCGCGAATCGCTGTTCTACCTCAACTTCCTGCAGGTGCCCGCCGTGCGTCAGACGGACAGCGACAAGAACAAACTGCTGCTGGTGGTCACCAATCGACTGAAGGTGTTCTATCGCCCCGCCGGGCTGGCCGGCGACGCCAACCACGTCATCGATCGCCTTAGCCTGCGCCAGGTCGGCAACGCGCTGCGCGTCGACAACCCGACCGGCTACTACGCCAACGTCAGCCAGGCCACGATCCTGAGCGGCGCGAAGCGCAGCGCCATTCCGCAGGCGGATCTGATCCCGCCGTTTTCGCAGGCCAGTTGGCCGGTGAACGGGGAGGTGCGGCAGGTCACGCTGCGCGTCATCAATGACTATGGGGTGGAAATCACGCGCACCCTGAACGTCGCGCGCTGAAACCAGACAGGGAGGTTTTCATGTTCGATGTCCGCAAGGCGACGCCGCTGCCCGCGCGCTGGTGCTGCGCGCTGCTGGCGCTGCCGCTGGGCTGCGCCGCCGCCGACGGCTATACCTTCGATCCCGCGCTGCTGCGCGGCAGCGTGCTGAGCAACAGCGCCCTGAGCCAGTTCAACCAACAGGACGCCGTCGCCCCCGGCAGCTATCAGATCGATCTGTACCTCAACGGCCAGTTTCTCGAGCGCGACCAAATTCGCTTCGTGCGCGCAGACAAGCAGGTGCTGCCCTGTTTCGATCGGCCGCAGCTGACACGCTTCGGGCTGAAGAATCCGCCGGCGGCCGAGGCGGAATGCCTGCTGCCCGGCCGGGATCTCAAAGACATCGCGGTGAACGCCGATATCTCGCGGCTACGGCTGGATCTGAGCATTCCGCAGGCGCTGTTGAACGGCCAGCCGCGCGGCAGCGTCAACCCCGCCAGCCTGGACAGCGGCGAATCGATGGCCTTCGTCAATTACAACCTCAACCAGTACCACGTCAGCTACCGGCAGGGGCAAACCCGCGATCTCGATTCGACCTACGCCAACCTGAACGGCGGATTCAACCTCGGGCTCTGGCGCTACCGCCAGCAGTCCAGCTACCGCTACGATCGGGAGTTCGGCGGTCACCTGGACACCAGCCGCCGCTACGTGCAGCGCGCAATCCTGCCCTGGCGCAGCGAAATGCTGTTGGGCGAAGGCTTTACCGACGGGCACTTCTTCTCCGGCCTGGGCTTTCGCGGCATTCAGCTCAGCTCGGACGATCGCATGCTGCCGGATTCACAGCGCGGCTATGCGCCGGTGGTGCGCGGCGTGGCGAAAAGCAACGCGCGCGTGACGGTGCTGCAGGGCAAAAGCACGCTGTACGAAACCACCGTAGCGCCGGGGCCGTTCGCCATCAACGATCTGTACGCCACCAACTACGCCGGCGATCTGACCGTAGTGGTGACCGAAGCCGACGGCAGCGTCAGCACCTTCACCGTGCCGTTCGCCGCAGTGCCGGAATCCATCCGCCCCGGCCAGTCTCGCTACTCCGCCATTGTCGGCCGTTCCCGCTACGTCGGCGACAACGATCTGTTCAGCGAAGTGACCTGGCAGCACGGCCTGACCAACGCCCTGACCTTCAACCTCGGCAATCAGCTGGCGGACGGCTATCAGGCGATGATGCTGGGCGGCGTGTACAGCAACGAACTGGGCGCCTTCGGCATGGACACCACCTATTCCCACGCCAGCCTGCCGGACGGCGGCGCCTCAGGCTGGATGCTGCATCTCTCTTACAGCCGAACCTTCAGCCCGACGGACACCACCTTATCCATCGCCGGCTACCGCTACTCCACCGAAGGTTTCCGCGATCTCAGCGACGTGCTCGGCGTGCGGCGCGCCGCCGTCACCGGCCAACGCTGGCAGTCCGACTCCTACCGCCAGCGTTCGCGTTTCGAGGTGGCCGTCAATCAGGGCATGGGCGCGTTCGGCAGCCTGACGATGTCCGGCTCGACCCAGGACTACCGCGATCAGCGCGGCCGCGATAATCAGCTCCAGTTGGGCTGGGGGAAAACCTTCGGCAACGGCGTGGCGCTTAACCTCTCCGTCACCCGCACCCGCAGCCTGGGCTACAGCAACGGCGACTACCGCGGCTACGGGCCGCTGGACAACGTCTACAGCGCGCCGCTGGCGCAGAACACGCAGACCGTCACCGCCCTGTCGCTGAGCTTCCCGCTCGGGCGTTCGTCATCCGCCCCCAGCGTCTCGCTGCTGGCCAACCACAGCCAGGGTCAGGGCGGCAACTATCAGGCTGCGCTGTCGGGCAGCGTCGGTGACGAGCAGCCAGTCAGCTACGGCCTGAACTTCACCACCGACGACGATCGCCAACAAAGCATCTGGGGCGGCAACCTGCAAACCCGCCTGCCCTACGCCAACGTCACCGGCTCGTTCTCCACCGCGCGCCAGTATCGACAAGGCTCACTGTCGCTGCAGGGCGCGGTGGTGGCGCACCGCGGCGGCGTGACATTAGGGCCGTATGTCGGTGACACCTTCGCCCTGATCGAGGCGCCCGGCGCCAGCGGCGCGCAGGTGATGGACGGCCAAGGCGCGCGTGTCGATCGCTTCGGCTATGCGCTGGCGCCGGCGCTGGTGCCCTATCACTACAACACCGTCGCGCTGAACCCCGAGGGCATGAATGACAAAGCGGAACTGGAAGACGGCCAGCGGCGCGTCGCGCCGTACGCCGGCGCCACGGTGCGCCTGCGCTTCAACACCGTGCGCGGCCAGGCGCTGCTGATCACCGCGCAGCGGCCCGATAACGCGCCGATCCCGATGGGCGCCAACGTATTGGATAAGGCGGGGAACAGCGTGGGCATGGTCGGCCAGGCCAATCAGGTGTATCTGCGCAGCGACCAGAATGCCGGTGTGCTGACGCTGAACTGGGGCGACGCGCCCGGTCAGCAGTGCACGCTGCATTACCGCCTGCCCGTCGCGGAAGACAGCCCGATCCAACGGCTCAGCGCCCCGTGCCGCTAGCCCGTTTAACTTATCTCAGGAGAGACGATGAAACGCATTTCTTATCTGGTCGCCGCCCCGGCGCTGTTCGCCCTGTCGCTGTTCGGCGCGCCCGCGGCGCTGGCGCAATGCACGCGGGTCGCCCCCTGGATCGACTCCGGCTGCGATCCTTGCGGGGTGGGCACGGCGCTGGGTCGGGTCAACCTGACCAGCACCTATCTGCAGCCCGTCGGCACGCCGCTCGGCACCAGCGTGTTCGATCTGACCTCCGGCACCCGCTATCCCGATCCCAATAAGGTGCTGTATGAATGCGATGCCGGCGATGTCGGGCAAATTTATGAAGTCTTCGCCACCAACGGCGACGATCGCGTCGGCGGCTATTACGATCTGGGCGCCAGGGACGGCAACCCCAACTATTACGCCACCTACTTCCCTTACGTCGGCATCCGTTTGACCCACCTGGATTCCGGCAAGGTTTTTACCCGTTACTGGCAGTCGGCGCCGATTACCCGCTACGCCACCGTGGGCAACAAAATCCAGATCCGGGTGAAAGACTTCAGCGCCATCCGCGCCGATCTGATCCGCATCAGCTCGCTGCCGGGCGCGGGCGCCAGCAACTACTGCGGCTACAGCGCCGGCAACCCGCTGGTGGGCATGGCGTCGACCACCGGCAATTCGAACTATACCTGCACGCAGCCGAACGGCTATGTCACCTTTCAGGGGCCCGGCATCGCCTCGGATCCTATCGGCAGCGATTCCGCCACCAACTACGCCACCTGGGGCACCGGGCGCTGGAATGCGATGGGCATGGGCACCGCACCGATCTCTTCGCTGACCTATACCGCCACCTGCGTGGCGCGCAACGTCACGCCGCTGGTGATCCTGCCGACCCTCTCCGTCAGCCAGTTGACCGCCGGGCAAACCTCACAGGCGCAGTTCACCCTCAATATCGAATGTGACAACGCCGCCGTGTCCGGCGTCAGCAGCAACAATACCGCCCTCGGCCTGCAGGTGCCGTATGAAAGCTATGTCGCGGCGCAGCGACTCGGGTTGGTCAGCGCCAACGGCGGCGTGAGTTACCTGCTCTCCAGCGGCTACGGCACCGACAGCAGCGTCGCTACCGGCGTGGGCATCGCGCTCGCCAACGCCGGCAACGGCGCGCCGATGAACTTTGTCGGCTGGGCGCGCTGCAGCGCCGGGCAATGCCCGCAGGGCAACGACGCCGGCTGGTATCCGGTGCTCAACGGCGCCAGCGGCGGCGGCAGCACCGCGGCGGGGTTTACCCACTACACCACCCAGCTCACCGCCACGCTCGCCCGGCTGCCTGGCCAAACCGTCACCGCCGGCAAGGTGGACGCCAGGGCCTACGTCTGGGTTAAGGTGCAATGATGAGAAAGAAATGCCTGATTATGGGATGCGCCCTGCTGCTGGCGCTGGCTTCCATCGGCGCGCAGGCGGGCATCATCGCCTCCGCCACGCGGGTGATTTTCCGCGAAGGCGAGACGGAAAAAACCCTGATGCTGCTCAACACCAACGGCTATCCGATCGTGGCGCAAACCTGGGTCGATAACGGCGACGTCAACGCCGCCCCCGAACTGTCCCGCGCGCCGTTTGTCACCCTGCCCAGCGTATTCGCCCTGCAGCCTTCGGCGCTGAAAGGGCTGCGGATCCTGTTTGCCGGCGCGAGCCTGCCCGCCGACAGGGAGTCGGTGTTCTGGCTTAACCTGTATGAGATCCCGCCCAGCCGGCCGGCCACGCCGCCGCTGGCGTCGCGCGTGACGCTGGCGATGAACACGCAGATGAAAATCTTCTACCGCCCCAGCGCGCTGAAGGGAAACGCCGACAACGCGGCCAAGGTCGTTTCGTTCACGCTGCAAAAATCACCGGGCGGCTATCTGCTGCGCTGTCACAACCGGTCGGCGTTTTATCTCTCGTTCGCTCGCATCACCGTGCAAACCGACAGGCGCGATGCCCCGGTGCGGCAAGAAAGCGACATGATGACCGCGCCATTCAGCACGCGAGATTATCACCTGGACAACGTTGCAGCGTCGGAACTTCCCTCTCAGATCACCGTTCAGGCCACCCTCATCAACGACCAGGGCCAACAGATCGTCAAGTCATACACAGCAAACCCATAACGATAAAAAGCAGCACATTTTTTAAGTACAGGAAATAGGGAAAATGAGTCTAAGCAGATTCCAGCTACAGTTTCACCTGGAGAAACAGGCCAACATCATCAGGCAGTCACCGGCGTTTCACGCCGCCATCGTCAAACACGGGGAGTTATTGAAAGAGACCTACAAGAAACATCCGCTGTTTTACAAAATCATCTTCAGGAACAGCCGGTTCATCATTTGTTCCACCATCCTGTCCATTTATTACCATCAGCCCGCCGCCGGGCTGAAAGACATCAAAGCCTTTTTTAAAGGGAAAAATTTGATCAGCGAGAACTCCCTGGACTCCTTTCTGTTTTTTTTGCGGGTCGGGCGCCGGTTGGAGGTCAAACCCTGTGAGCATGACAAACGCCAGTTACGCTATAAGCCTACGCCGCACGCGCTGGCGGAAACCCAGGCGCTGATCGCCTCAATGGCGCGGCCTTATCAGGCGCTGGCGCCACAGATGCCCATCGCGACGCTGCTGGCGGCGCCCGGCTTTCTGTCCACCTTTTTCGCCGCCTACGGGCAACTGATGCTCAAGGAGATCTACCTGATCGATCTGGTGCAACAGTCAGGGCTGTTTATCAGCAAAGATGCCGGCCACATGGTGCTGTTGATGCTGTTTATCGAAAGCATCCGACAGGACGCCCCTTTTCTGCTGCTCTCCTCGGCCAAAATCGCCAAGTCCTGCTCCGTCTCACGCGCGCACGTGAACCGCATTCTGCAGGCGGCGGAAAAATCCGGCCTGCTGACCACCACCAATAATGTGGTAATCGAACTCAACAGTTCGTTCTTCATCATGGCGGAACGCTATTTCAGTCTCTATTTTGCGATGGTCGAATTCGGACTTGAACGGGTTTGGCAAACGCAACAATCCGCCTCGCACTCCTGAGCCCTTTACCGCGCCCGCAATACCCGATCGATCAACCCCCAGACCGCCGCTTCGTCGGCGGTCATGAAGCGATCGCGATCCAACACCCGCTCCACCTCTTCATAACTTAGGCCGCAATGTTGGGCATACAGCCGAATCACCCGGTCTTTGGTGCGCTTCATCTCTTCGGCGTGGATCAAGATGTCGGAGGCCTGCCCCTGAAAGCCGCCCAGCGGCTGGTGCACGTGCAGGCTGGCATTAGGCAGCGCCATGCGGTGCCCCGGTTCGCCGGCCATCAACAGGAACGACCCCATCGAACGCGCGGTGCCCATGCACAGCGTATGCACCGGCGCGCGGATATACTGCATGGTGTCGTAAATCGCCAGCCCGCTGGTGATCGCCCCGCCCGGCGAGTTGATGTACAGGTGGATCGGTTTTTCCGGGTTTTCCGCCTCCAGAAACAGCAACTGGGCACACAGCATTTCGGCCACGTCGTCGTTGACTTCGCCGTTAAGGAACACGATCCGATCGCGCAGCAGGCGCGAATAAATATCAAAGGAACGTTCTCCCCGGCTGGTCTGTTCCACCACCATCGGGACGAGCATCATCTTCTCACGCATCGGTGAACTCCTGGGTTGGCAACAAAGAGAAATGTGTTTAACGCGTCAGGCGGCGCGCATCACCGTCGGCGGGCCATCGTTGGCGGCGTCGAGCTGGTGGATAATCCGCAGCAGGCTGCCGCCGCCGGCGTCCGGCACGATCTGCAGGGTGACGACGCTTTCGAGAAACGGCGGTTGGTCGTCGCGCAGGCGATAGCTCACCGCCTCGCCCGGCGTGGCGGCCAACGGTTCAGCCTGCGCCAAATCTCCCGTCGGCAGCCATTGCTCGCGCAATTCGGGAACGCTGAGCGCGCGCCACACTTTTTCCGGCGGCGCCTCGATCGCATACTCCAACACCAGCCGGTCGCGCGGCGGCCGCTCAGCCTGTTTGTTCATTGATCCATGTCCTTCAGCAAGGTTTGCAGCGCGTCGATGCGCGCCGGCCAGTAGGCGCGGTACTTCGCCAGCCACTGGGCGATCTGCGCCAGCCCTTCCGGGTCGACCTGGTAATTGACGCAGCGCCCCTGCTTCGTCTCGCGTACCAGTCCGGCGTTACGCAGCACCGCCAGGTGTTGTGACATCGCCGACTGGCTGATGGGCAGCCCTTCGCGCAACGCACTGGCGTTCATGCTGGCGACAGCGAGTTTGTCGAAGATGCGGCGGCGGGTTGGATCGGCCAACGCCTTGAAGATGTCATTTTCGTTCATATAAACACATTAGTATTCACTTATGTATTATGCAACCGAGCACGGCATTTTTTGCTGCAAAAGAGACTCCGCGCCGCAGCGCGGAGTGAATGGACGAGGCATGATCGCGCTTATGAACGGATCGGGATCACCAGCACGTCGATATTCAGTTGGTTGATGGCGTTGCGGGTAGAGGAAAACAGGTTGCTCCACAGATCGTGGTGATGGCCGAACACCAACAGATCGATGTTCTTGTCCACGACCGCCGTGCGTAGTTCGTCAACGAAGCCGCCGCGCCCGATAATCACTTCCGCGATCGGGTAATTGACGTTTTGCGTGGTGGGTTCCAGCTCTTTGCGGATCTTCTCTTCGAACGGCACGCCGTCATAGCTGCGTTCCGAAAAGCCGATCGCCGCGTGGTAGGTGTCGTAGTGGACGTCCACATAGATCAGCGAGAGTTTGGCCTGCAGCGCCTCCGCCAGCAACGCCCCCTTTTCGACCAGCCGTTTGCCGTCATCGCTCAGATCGGTGGCGATGACAATATGGTGGTAACACATAGCGCCTCCTGTCATGGACTCGGTTGAGCCGAGGCTCCGATATCACGCCGGGGTCATATCGTTATGATTAATTTTAGTTCAGAAATGGCGCTCATGGCGGGAGGTGATGCGGTAGGAAAGCCCCGTTGCCGGGGCTGAAGGCAGAAATTATTTCTCGCGCTGCGCCTCAAACCAGACGTTGCACAACGACAGGATCAGCGTGTTGGCGTCTTTCACCAGCACGTTATCGCCGGGCACCCCATCAGTGCCCTGATCGGTGATGCCTTTGATGACGGTATCCGCGTGCTGAATGGCCACACGCTCGACCGACGGCGTGCTGATGCCCAGCATCGGGAAATCGATATAGGAGCTGCTGCCGGCATTGTCCTCGACAAACTCCTGCGCTTCTACGGTGCTGACGGTCGCCCCTTCGCTTTTCAGCGCCGTGTCGTTCCAGCTGAACGCATCCGCCTTATAGCTGATTTTGCCGCCGATCAGGCTCTGCGCCTGTTGCTGATCCCAGCAGCCGGTGGTTTGAGTCGGCACAATTTTGCTGACGCGCCAGTTGCCCAGCAGCTGTTTAGGGATCGGTCCGGTATCGCTCTCCGCCGCCCGAACCTGAGTCGCCGAGACGCAGGCCAACACCACCAGCGGCAGCAGCGCCTTGCTCCAAGTGTTCAATCGCATTGTCTATTCCTTCGTTTCAGTACCCAGTCTGCCCTTACGGGCCAACGGCTATCATAATAAGCCCGCCGATTCGCCGTCAAAACAATCCGCACCGCGCCGGGCAGCGGCCGCTCATAGCTAATCGCTATGAGTCATAGTGAATCAGTATTTTGTTTTAGCCCAGCGATTACCTACAGTCACTGCCACTATTCTGCCCGCCAAAATTAGCAGGCAATGTTGACAAGGACCCTGGGAAAATGACATTTACGCTGAAAAACCTCACGTTGGCGCTGGCCGCCGCCGGCACGCTGCTGCTGACCGCCTGCGGCCCGACCGCACAGGACGAGCACCACATCAAGGTCGGCATCAGCGCCGGCATCGATCAGTCGCTGTGGGCGGTAGTGCAGAAGGTCGCCAAGCAAAAATACGATCTGGACGTGGAGGTGGTGACCTTCAACGATTACGTGCTGCCGAACGAAGCGCTGAACAATGGCGATCTGGACGTCAACGCCTTCCAGCACAAGCCTTACCTGGACAAGCAGATGCAGGAGCGTGGCTACAAGCTGGCGGCGGTGGGCAATACCTTCGTCTACCCGATCGCCGGGTATTCGAAGAAGATAACCGCACTCAGCCAGTTGCCGGACGGCGCGCAGGTGGCGGTGCCTAACGATCCGACCAACCTGGGCCGTTCGCTGCTGCTGTTGCAAAAACAGGGGCTGATTACCCTGAAAGACGGCGTCGGCCTGCTGCCGACCGCGCTGGATATCGTCAGCAACCCGAAAAAGCTGAAGATCGTCGAGATTGAAGCGCCGCAACTGCCGCGCGCGCTGGACGACCAACAGGTGACGCTGGCGATCATCAACACCAACTATTCCAGCCAGATTGGCCTGTCGCCAGCCAAGGACGGGCTGTTTGTCGAAGACAAAAACTCGCCTTACGTCAACATCTTCGCCAGCCGCATCGACAACAAAGACAGCGAGAAAGTGAAGGATCTGGTCAAGGCCTACCAGACCGACGAAGTGGCGGCCAGCGCCGCCGACATCTACAAAGGTGACGCCGTCAAAGGCTGGTGATCCTCTCCCCGCATGCCCGTGACGCTCGGCCACGGGCCATGCCAACCTCAGCCGCGCTGAATGGACACGCCGCCGTCCACCAGCATCGCGGTGCCGGTGACGAATGAGGAAGCGTCAGACGCCAGATACAGCGCCGCCTGCGCGATCTCCTCCGGCATCGCCAGCCGCTTCAGCGCGTGCAGATCGGCCACCTGCGCCAAGGCTTCCGGGGTATTGCTCATCTGCCGCCCCATCGCCGTATCGGTGCCTCCCGGCAGCAGCGCGTTCACCCGAATGCCGCGCCCGCCAAACTCCACCGCCAGCGCCTGCGTCAGGCCGATCAGCCCCGATTTGCCGGCCGCATAGGCCGCCGTACCGGGAAACGCCGCGGTGTGGCCGACGAACGTGGAGGTGAAGATCACCGAGCCCGCGCCGCGCGCCAGCATGGCGGGAATTTGATGCCTGGCGCCGTAATAGGCGCTGGACAGGTTAGTTTCCAGCACCTCGCGCCATTCTGACGCGCTGAGCGCCAGCGACGGCCCCAGCGGCCCCAACGTGCCGGCGTTGTTGAAGGCGATATCCAGGCCGCCGAATTCGTCGACCGCCGTCGCCGTCAGCCGTTCGGCGAAGGCTTCGTCGCGCACGTCACCCGCCACCGCCAATGCTCGGCCGCCCTCGCGCCGAATGTCCTCCACCAACTCGGCCAACAGCGGCGCGCGCCGGGCGCCCAACACCAGCGCCGCCCCCTGCCGGGCGAACAGCAGCGCCGCCGCTTTGCCGATCCCCGAACTGGCGCCGCCGATCACCGCCACCTTGCCGTTTAATGCATTCATCGCTCATCCTCACGCGGTTTAAAGATCCTCAGTGTGAGGCAAGATCCCGCGCCGCGCTGGCCGCAAGCGGACATGTAACTGACGCCAATAAAAAAGGCGCTGCAAGCAGCGCCCCGGCAACGCGAATCTGACGGTTAAGTCACGGCCTGGCCGCATACTTCTGCATCGTGGCCGGCGTCACCAGCTCGAACGGGATCCAGTAATACGGCTCGAGCTTTTCACCGTTGATCATGCGCTGCGCCACATCGACCGAGGCCTTGCCCTGGCCGACCGCGTCCTGGAACACCGTGACCTGCATCTTGCCGGAGGCCAGCGCCTTGAGGCCGTCCGGCGTGGCGTCGATGCCGCCGATCAGCACTTTCTTGTCCGCCTTGCCCGCCTGCTGCAGCGCCATGATCGCGCCGATCGCCATCTCGTCGTTGTTGGCGGCGACGATGTCTATCGCTTCGCCGTTGGTCAGCCAGTTCATCATCAAATCCATGCCTTCACTGCGTGAATAGTTGGCGCTCTGCTTCTGCACCACCTTCATGTTCGGGTATTTGGCCACCACCTGCTCCACGTCTTTGGTGCGCTGCAGCGCGCCGGCGTCGGTCAGGTTGCCGATCATCACCGCCACGTTGCCCTGATAGTTGGCCAGCCGCGCCAACTCTTCCATTTGCAACGTGCCGGACTCCCGCTCGTCGGAGCCGACGAACACCACGCCCTGAGGCAGTTTGGCGTCGCCCGGCGTGCGGTTCACGTACACCAGCGGCACGCCGGCGGCCTGCACCATTTTGGTCATTACCGGCGTGCTGGCCGAGTTGACCGGATCGACGATAATCGCGTCCACCCCGGCGCTGATAAAGCTTTGCACCTGGTCGGTCTGGCGGCCGACGTCGCCGCGCGCGTCCTCGAACTGCACGGTAATGCCGCGCGCCTTGGCCTCCTTGTCGATCGCCTGGCGGATAATGGTGAGGAAGTTCTGGTCGAAATAGGCCATCGATACGCCGATGGTTTGCGCCCATGCCGGGGTGGACGCACACAGCGCCACCGCCAGCCACAGCCCTTTCAGGTAATTCATGATGTGCCCCCCGGTAAAAAAACACCGCCGGCCAACCCTGGCGCCGGCGGCAATTCACGGCAATCAGTGTTTCTTGCGGTTGCGACGCATGTCGATCGACACGGCAGCGACGATAATCACGCCTTTGATGATGTCCTGGATGTAAGAATCGACGCCGATAAAGGTGAAGCCGCTTTTGATAAGGCCGAGGATCACCGCGCCGATCAGCGTGCCGGTGATGCGCCCGACGCCGCCCATCAGGCTGCTGCCGCCGATCACCGCCGCGGCGATGGCGTCCAGCTCGTACGACATCCCCATGCTCGACTGGCCGCTGCTGACGCGCGCCGCCAGCACCACACCCGCCAGTCCCGCCAACCCGCCGGCGATGGTGTAAACCGTCACCAGATATTTGTTGACGTTGATGCCGGACACCCGCGCCGAGGTCATGTTGCCGCCGATGGCGTAGATGTATTTGCCGTAGCGGGTGTGTTTGAGCGCGATATGGAAGATCACCGCAATCACCAGGAAGATGATCACCGGCATCGCGCCCTGGCCGATTGACGTGAAGCCGTCCGACAGGAAGCTGACCGGGTTACCCTTGGTGTAGTACTGCGCCAGACCGCGCGCCGATACCATCATCCCCAGCGTGGCGATGAACGGCGGAATGCCGGTGCGGGTGATCAGGAAGCCGTTGATAAAGCCGCAGACAATGCCCACCCCAATCCCCGCGCCGATCGGGATCGCCGCCGGCAGATCGAGCAGCCCCGGGTACATCGGCGAAATGCTGTCCGAGGTCTGCGCCAGGCTGGCCGCCACCACCGCAGTCAGCGCAATCAGCGAACCGGAGGAGAGATCGATGCCGGTGGTGATGATCACCTGGGTGACGCCCACCGCGATGATGCCGATGATCGCCACCTGCAGCACGATCAGCAGCAGGCGGTTCGGGTTCAGCAGGAACGACTGATCGCGCATGTACCAGCCGAGGATTTCGAAGACCAGCGCGATGCCGAGCATCACGATGAAGATGCCGGTATCCTTCGGCATTTTGCCGCTCAGCCCGGAGAACAGCGTTCCCTTGCTCGTTGAATCGGCGGAGAGCGGCTTCTCAATCTTTACGTTACTCATGATGTTCACCCTTCGTTATTCTGAGGCCAGCGCCAGGATCTTTTCCTGGTCCGCGTCGTCTTTGTCCAAAATGCCGGTGATGCGGCCGCCGTGCATCACCATCACCCGATCGCTCATGCCGAGGATCTCCGGCAGCTCGGAAGACACCAGAATGATGGCGACGCCGCGGTTGGCCAGCTCGCTGATCAGGCGGTAGATTTCCGCTTTGGCTCCCACGTCGATGCCGCGCGTCGGTTCGTCGAGGATCAGGATTTTCGGCTGCGCCAGCAGCCAGCGCGCAATCAGCACCTTCTGTTGGTTGCCGCCGCTGAGGTTATTGATGATCTGATCCATGGTCGGCGTTTTGATGTTGAGCTTTTTGATCTGATCCATGCAGTCTTTGGCCATCTGCACGTGGCTGACGAAACCGTTCTTGCCGATGTATTCCGACAGGTTGACGATGCTCATGTTCTCGACCACCGACAGCACCAAAAACAGGCCGGATTTTTTGCGGTCTTCGGTGAGGAAGGCCAACCCGCTCTCGATCGCCTTCGCCGGGGAATCGACCTTCACCGCCAGGCCCTCGATAAAGATCTCGCCGCCGTCCGCCGGGTGCATGCCGAACAGGCTTTCCATCACTTCGCTGCGCCCGGCGCCCACCAGCCCGGCGACGCCGAGGATCTCGCCGCGTTTGACGCTGAACGACACGTCGTGGAACCAGCCGCTGCGGCGCAGCCCCGCCACCCGCAGCACTTCCTCGCCGATGTTGTTGTTGAATTTGGGGAACATCTGCGTCAGTTCACGCCCCACCATCATGGTGATCAGCGACTGTTTGGTCAGATTTTCGGTTTTGTCGCAGGCGATGAAGGTGCCGTCGCGGAAAATGCTCACTTCGTCGGTGATGGCGAAGATCTCGTCCATCTTGTGGCTGATGTAAATGATGCCCTTGCCCTGCTCGCGCAGCTCGCGGATGATGGCGAACAGGTGCACCACTTCACCTTCGGTCAGCGCCGAGGTCGGTTCGTCCATGATCAAGACGTCGGCGTTGTAGGACACCGCCTTGGCGATCTCCACCATCTGCTGGTTGGCGATGCTCAGTTCGCCCACCAGCGTGTCCGGCTGCAGTTTGATGTTCAGCCGCGCCAGCAGCTCGCGGGTGTTCTCGTTCAACTGCTCGTGGTTGACGAACCCCAACCGCGCCGGCTCGCGTCCCAGCCAGATGTTTTCCGCTACCGTCATATAAGGCACCAGGTTCAGCTCCTGGTGGATCATGGAAATGCCCGAATGCAGCGCCTGCAGCGTGTCGCTGAAGGTGACCGGCCGGCCTTTGATTTTTATCGAGCCTTCATCCGGGTGGTAGATGCCGATCAGGCATTTCATCAGCGTCGATTTGCCTGCGCCGTTTTCCCCCATCAGCGCGTGCACGCTGCCGGGTTTGATTTTAATCGAGACCTTATCCAGCGCTTTGACGCCGGGGAACTGCTTGCTGATGCCTTCGGCCTCAAGAACATAAGGGTACATACCGCTTACCTCCGCACTGACCCACGTTTTCCGCCGCGTTCGCCCCACACCGGCGCCCGCGGCGGGCTTCAAGGCTTATTTCTTGTTTTTATCGGCGAATTGCTGGTAATTGGCCTGGGTGATCAGCTGGTAAGGGATCAGCACGTTGCTCTCCACTTTCTCGCCTTTCACCAGTTGAACGGCGGTCTGCACCGCACCCTCGCCCTGGCCTTTGGCGTCCTGGAACACGCTCAGCGCCAGATCGCCTTTTCTGATGAATTCCAGCGCATCGGGCGTGCCATCCACGCCGGCCACCCGCACGCCGGACTTTTTAGCCTGCTTGAGCGCCAGGATGGCGCCGATGGCCATTTCGTCGTTGTTGGAAGCGATAGCGTCGATCTGCTGGCCGGTCAGCACCCAGTCAGTGGTGATATCCACCGCATCTTTACGCGTCCACTTGGCGGTTTGCTTATCGACAATCTTGATGCCGGGATAGTTGGCCGCCACCTCTTCCACGCCGCGGGTGCGGTCACGGGTCGATTCATTCGACAGTTCCCCCATCAGGATCATCACGTTGCCCTTGCCGTTCATCAGCTTGGCCAACGCTTCCATCTGCAGTTTGCCGGCCAGCTTGGAATCGGAGCCGACGTAGGCCATGCCGGCCGGGAGCGTCACTTCCGGCTTGCGGTTGACGAACACCAGCGGGATCTTGGCGTTCTCGGCCAGTTTGATCATCGGCTTGACGCCCTGGGTATCCACCGGGTTGAGGATGATGGCGTCGACGCCCTGGCTGACGAAGTTTTCGATTTGTTGAATTTGCTGCGCGATGTCGCCCTTGGCGTCTTCGAACTGGCCGCTGACGTTGCCGTCGGCCTTCATTTTGCTTTGCATCGACTGGCGCAGAATGGTGAGGAAGTTGTCATCGAAGTAAGCCATGGAAACGCCGATCTTGATGTCTTTCGCCAACACGCTGGCCGGCAGCATGCACATCAGTACCGAGGCGGCGATCAATTTCTTCAGCTTCATGTTCGTTACCCTTTAATCGTTAGAATGAAGAGGTCTGTTGGTTGACAGCTAATGAAAAATATTTTTTACATTCAAACAACAATACTGTCGGTGTTATCCCTTTGATACGGCGAAATTACCGCGTTATCGCCGTATTAAGGCCGTGAACAAAATGGTGATCTATATCTCAAAATAGATTAAAAACAATCAATTGAAATAAACCCCTGGTGGAGCAAGCCGCGTCTTCGCCGCTTTTTTAAATGTTTATTTCATAATTTAGACTATTGAAACTTTTTAACCCAAACAAGCGAAACATGCGTTTTGGAATGGCTTATTAACAAAAACATGACACGGATCTAACAAATGAAATGAAAGCCGCCCGCGAGCGTTCCCCTTTCGTGCGCCGGCAAAAACTGCGAGCGGGCGCGCAGTTTGCGGTTTCTGCGTTTCCCGACCATCCTTACTCGGCAATAATGGACATATCCCTATCTCAGGAGGACCTGACATGCAGCTCAGCAGTAAGGTGCGGATGAACCGCCTGTTCAACAACGGCAAGTGCCTGGATGTGGCGATCGATCACGGCATCGCCAACGAACCGGATTTTTTAATCGGGCTGGAAGATATCGAACGGGTGATGGGCAACCTGATCGCCGCGCGCCCCGACGCGATTCAGGTCAACTACGGGCAGGCGGATCTGCTGCAGCGCGCGCCGCAGCGCGAAAAACCGGCGCTGGTGATGCGCACCGACGTCGGCAACGCCTATAACGCCGCACGCCACCGCGAAATGTGGGCGGTGCTGCACAACCCGGAAGCGCCGATCCTGGCCGCGCTGCAAATGGACGCCGCCGCGGTGGTGGTCAACCTCTATATGATCCCGGATGAACCCGGTATTTTCCGCCAGTGCGTAGAAAACATCGGCCGCCTGCGCCACGCCTGCGATCGCTACGCCATGCCGCTGATGATCGAACCGCTGGTGATGGCCCCGGCCGGCCAGGGTGCCGCCTACGGATCGCTGGGTGACGTGGAGAAAATCGTGCCGCTGGTGCGGCTGGCGCGCGAGCTGGGCGCCGACATCATCAAGGCCGATCCGACCGATCGGGTGGAAGATTTCCACCGCGTGGTGGAAGCGGCGCGCTGCCCGACGCTGGTGCGCGGCGGCGGCAAAGGAGAGCTGGGCCCGGTGCTGGAGAAATCCGCCGCGCTGATGGCCCAGGGCGCCTCCGGCATGGTCTATGGCCGCAACGTCTATCAACACAGTAATCCTTCGCAGGTGGTGCGCGCCCTGATGGCGATCATCCATCAAGGCGCCAGCGGCCAACAGGCGCTGGAGATCTACCACCAGCAGTAACCCGCTTTTGTAACTAAAATAACCCCTCCGCACCCCGGCAGCGTGCTATAACCTGCTGCCGGTAACTGCAGCTTGCCGCATTCCTCGCTAGAATACGCCGTGATATCGCCATTCGGAGAACCGCCATGCCAAAACAACGGGTGCCGCTCAAGCTGAGCACCTCCATCACGCTGATGGTGTCCGCCATCATCGCTTCGGTGCTGCTGGTGGTATTCGCGCTGTTTTTCGTGCAGATGAGCCGCGAGGGGCAAGATCAGCTGCAGCAAAAAGCCATCGCCGTCGCCAACACGCTGGCGCTCTCCAACACCGTGATCGACGGCCTGCAGCGGCGCGATCACAGCGGCGCCATTCAGCGCTTCGCCGAGCAGGTGCGCCATCAAAACGAGCTGCTGTTCGTGGTGGTGGTGGATATGCAGGGCATCCGCTATTCGCACCCTAAACCCTGGCTGATCGGCAAGCATTTTATCGGCGACGATCTGGCGCCCGCGCTGCAAGGCAACGTCAACAGCGCCATCAACCGCGGCACGCTGGCTCCGGCGCTGCGGGTGTTCGTGCCGGTGTATGACGATCAGAAAAAACAAATCGGCGTGGTGGCGCTCGGCATCGCGCTGGACACCGTGCAGCGGGTGGTGGCGGAAAGCCGATGGATCATCTATTGGACCATCGCCTTCGCCGCCCTGGTCGGCAGCCTGGGCACCTTTTTCCTGGTCTCTGCGCTCAAACGCATCATGCTGGGTTTCGAGCCTTACGAAATCTCCAACCTGTTCGAACAGCGCAACGCCATGCTGCAATCGATTAAAGAAGGCGTGATCGCGGTCGATAATGAATCCCGCATCACCATCGTCAATGACGAAGCCAAGCGCCTGCTGCGCCAGAGCGGGCCGGTGGAAAACCTGCTGCTGGAAGCCGCCAGCAAACATTGGCCGGCGCAGCTGCATCTGGCGGAGGTGCTGGCCAGCGGCGAACCGCTGCGCGATCGGCAGATCAGCTTCAACGGCAGCGAACTGCTGACCAATACCGTGCCGGTGATCGTCAACGGCCAGGTGACCGGCGCCATCGCCACCTTCCGCGACAAGACCGAGATCAGCCGCCTGCTGCAGCGGCTGAGCGGCATGGCGCACTACGCCGACGCCCTGCGGGTGCAGTCGCACGAATTTATGAACAAGCTGCATGTGATACTCGGCATGCTGCATATGAAGGCCTATCAGCAGTTGGAAAACTACATCATCAACACCGCCAGCAACTATCAGGAAGAGATCGGCGCGCTGCTGCGCAAGATCCATTCGCCGGAGGTGGCGGGCTTCTTCATCGGCAAGATCAGCCGCGCCCACGAGGCCGGCATCGAACTGACCATCGAGGAAAACAGCCTGCTGCCGGAAACCGACGATGCGGAAACCACCCACGTGCTGATCAGCGTGCTCGGCAACCTGATCGAAAACGCCATCGACGCCATCGACGGCGTTGAGGGCCACGAGATCGGCCTGAGCTTCCATCATCACGACGATCAATTACACTGTATCGTCAGCGACGACGGCCCCGGCATCGATCCGGCGATCGGCGCGCGCATCTTCGAACACGGATTTTCCACCAAGGGAACGGGACGCGGCATCGGCCTGGCGCTGATCCGCAGCCATCTGGAGAAACTGGGCGGCAGCATCGATTTCGAATCCGAACCGGGCGAGCTGACCCAATTTTTCGTGCACCTTCCCTATCAGGCCAAGAGCAGAGCCCATGATTAACGTACTGATTGTCGACGACGACCCGATGGTGGCGGAGCTGAATAAATACTACCTGAGCCAGGTCGGCGGTTTTCACTGCCAGGCGACGGTCGCGACCCTGAGCCAGGCGCGTGCCCTGCTGGCCGACGCCAGCGTCAGCATCGATCTGGTGTTGCTGGATATTTACATGCAGCAGGAGAACGGGCTGGATCTGCTGCCCGGCCTGCGCGAACTCGGCGAAAAGACCGATGTGATCATCATCTCCTCCGCCAGCGACGTGAACACGGTGCAAAAAGCGCTGCACTACGGCGTGGTGGATTATCTGATCAAGCCGTTCCAGTTCAGCCGCTTCAAGGAGGCGCTGAGCCACTACCGGCAACAGTCACAGCTCTTGGCGCAACGCGAGTTTTCGCAGGCCGACGTCGACAGCCTGTTGCGCCGCCAGCCCGGCGGCCAGGAGAGCAAAAAGCTGCCGAAGGGCCTGACCAGCATCACCCTGAGCACGGTGTGCGAGTGGATCGAACAGCAGCACGACAGCGAATTCTCTACCGACAATCTGGCCAACGCCATTGGCATTTCGCGGGTGTCCTGCCGCAAGTACCTCATCTATCTGGCGGAAAGCGGCATCCTCGGCACCCGTATTCTGTACGGCGCCACCGGCCGGCCGGTCTATCTGTATCAGCTGAAACCGGACGCGATCGCCATGCTGAAAGAGCATTGCCGCCCGGCCTAAACGACGTCGGGCGCAGAAAGCGCCCGGACGTTAAAGGTTAGAAGTTGTGCATGTAACACTTCGCCTCGGGATGAGGATCTTTCGAGTGTCTGCGCAGGCAGCGCTGCTTTTTCTGCTGCTGTTCCAGGTTCCGCTGCTGCCGCTCGGCGGTCTCAGCGGCTTCGCGCTGCTGTTCGCGTGCAATCGCCTGCTCGTTGGCCAGCGTCAGGTTATCGACATTCCACACCTTGTGGCGCAATGCGTCGCGCTTTTTCTGGTACTCCTCGGTGACCTTACTGTCCTTCGGCGCCGCCGCATGGTATTCCAGATCCACCCGCGCCTGCGCGAAGCTGGAACAACACAAGGCCACGCCGGCCAACACGATCCTTTTCATCAATGACTCCTTTTACATTACATCGCTAGACTCTGCGTACACGCCGGCTCAGCAACCGTTCGGCGATGCCGTCGGCTTTTCCTCTGAACGGGAGACGCGCTGCCCGCCGGTGACGGGCGCTTTGCCGGGCTCGATAGCGCACTCCGCCAACCGCGCCAGCTCTTCCGCATCGCGCTCTGTCGGCGGCGCTTCCTCGCTCATTTCCTGACGCAGATCCTGCGCCAGCGCTTTCAGGCGCTTTTGAAACAGCACCGGCGACACTCCTTCGCACGGCCTGTCGTAGCGCGCTGCGCCGGCGCTTTGGCTTAGCGGCGGCAACAGCAAGAGAAAGATCGCGGCCATGTTCTTCGTCATGGGCAACTCCTTTGATTACGCCGAAATAAACCGGCGGTTCCCTATAAGGAAAACGAATTGTCTGCTAACGCAATGAATGGTCAAGCCACGGCAGAATAACGCAGGAAAGGTAAACCCTCCGACAATATCGGCAGAATGCGCGCATTAATTTGGCTGAATATATTTAGCGGTTTAACGATCGAATATTTTCGACCCATCTAACGTACCGCCAATACCGATATTACCTTCATGCAATACCGACGAGGCAGACTCACCCGCCATGATGCGTTGCCGCTGTTCCCGCGTGGCCGGCTGAGGCTGAGACCAGTCCGGGGACGTCGACGTTGGCTGGATCGCGCTGCAGCCGCTCAACAAAAACAACGATACCGTGGCACAATAACGCCATGTCATAGCTTTCTCCTTAAAGGAAATAAAATACCCGCAGCCGGCGGCAAGGGTAAATAAAAAATGACTTTCTTTAGTTTAATAACCGCCGTTATTTCACCATCCGACTGCCGATGTTAACCACCCGGTTCCTCTGTTAACCCGAAATAAACATTTTCGCTTAGCCACCCGATAATTCGCAGGCAATAAAAAAGGCCGGGCTAACCCGACCTTGTTTGACCGCTCGACGCGCTTAGACCAGCTCGATCACATCGAAATTGGCTTCGCCGCTCAGATCGGCGTCGTAGTCAACGCCCTGCAGACCGAAGCCGAACAGGCGCAGGAATTCCGCCTTGTAGCCCTGGTAATCCGTCAGTTCGTTGATGTTGCTGTCGTTCAGCTGCTGCCAGATTTTACGGCAGGTTTCCTGCACTTCGTCACGCAGTTCCCAGTCATCCAGGCGCAGACGGTGTTTCTCGTCGGTATCCGGCGCCGCGCCGCTGTACAGCTTGGTGGCGAACAGACGCTGGATCTGCTCGATGCAGCCTTCGTGAATGCCCTGCTCCTTCATGATTTTGAACACGATAGAGATATACAACGGCATCACCGGAATGGCGGAGGAAGCCTGAGTCACTACCGACTTGAGCACCGCAACGTAAGCCGCGCCGCCTTTGGCCTGCAGCTTCTGGTTGATGGCGTGCGCTGCGCGATCCAGATCTTCTTTCGCCTTGCCCAGCGTACCGTGCCAGTAAATTGGCCAGGTCAGATCGGTACCGATGTAGGAGTAAGCGACCGACTGCGCGTTATCCGCCAGCACACCCGCTTCGTCCAGCGCGTCCATCCACAGCTGCCAGTCCTGGCCGCCCATCACCTTCACGGTGTCGGCGATTTCTTGCTCATTGGCCGGCTCGACCACGGCTTCAACCAGCACGTCTTTGTTGGTGTCCAGCGCGACGGATTTGTATGGCTCGCCGATCGGCTTCAGTGCGGAACGCACCACTTCGCCGGTTTCCGGCATCTTACGCACCGGCGAAGCCAGCGAGTAAACCACCAGGTCAACCTGACCCAGGTCTTTTTTGATCAGATCGATCACGGTCTGACGGCACTCGTTGGAGAATGCGTCGCCGTTGATGCTTTTCGCGTACAGGCCTTCTTCTTTAGCTGCCTTGTCGAAACCGGCGGAGTTGTACCAACCGGCGGAACCGGTTTTGCCTTCGCTGCCAGGCTTCTCGAAAAATACGCCGATGGTGGCCGCACCGCTGCCGAAAGCGGCATTGATGCGCGAGGCCAGACCGTAACCGGTGGATGCACCAATGACCAGCACCTTTTTAGGCCCGTTTTTCAGTTCGCCGCGTGACTTAACGTAGGCGATTTGCTCACGGACGTTGGCTTCACAGCCTGCCGGGTGAGCGGTGGTGCAGATAAAACCACGAATTTTAGGTTTGATAATCATAGTAATTTTTTCTTGGTAGCTAAAAACCGAAGGACAATATACCTGATTTTCTCGATATACTTAAGAAAGTGCGAAAACAAGCGCAGTGAACAGACCAGTCGGAAAGCCCACCGCCGAGACATGTCATGATGGCAAAGGGATAATCATGGCAGGCCAGGTTGAGATAACCCGGCCCGTCGAGAGTCACGCCTTGTTCTTTTCCAGCTGCTCAATCAGCGTGTAACGCAGCGATGAGGCGTCGGCCGGTACGTTCTCCACCGGGGTGACGCGCACTTTCAGCCGATACTGATAGCCCGGTTCGAAGGTGAAACCCTCGATGCCGGTATAGAACAACTCCCACGGCTGCTGCGCGGAGCGGCGCACCTGCATGCACTTCATCGGGCCGACGCCCACGCAGTCCACCAGCGCGCTGTTCACCAGCAACACTTCCGTTTGGCCGCCTTTCTCGTTTGCGGGCTGATTCATCGAGGTTCCCTCCTGGCTGCAGCCGGCCAGCGCGGCCAACGCAACAAATAACAACGCTTTAATTTTCAATGTACTGCACCAATAGTCATCCAGGGGCGCCATGCTAACAAATTAACCGACCCAAGAGAACAGATAGCGCTACGGTTCCACACGCCCCAAATATCATTCCTCTGTGCTCTATCAGTCTGGAAAATATCGCAAAATAAACCCCCTGTTCTTATCCGAACCGGTAATTACCCCCGCTATTTTTTCTGTTAAAAACAGCTGGCTTGCGCAAGCTTTACTGAATCTAACTGAATCGATAAAGAGGGAATTTTATGCAAGAGATCGATGCCAAACACTTTCACCTGATCGCCGGCGCCGGTAACTTTGGCGACAACCGCAGCAGCAATGGCCGCGTCAACAACAACGGCGGCAACAAGAACGGAGGCGGGTCATCCAATCAGGGATTCTACGGCAAGCACACCTCGCCGGATTGCGTTAACGGCGTGATCACCGGTTCTCTGGGCGGCCTTGGCGGCCTGGCTGTGGGCGCGCTCAACGGCGGCTGCTTCAAGGAAGGCAGCAAAGGCGGCGGCAACGTCGGCATGGGGAAAGGCGGCAACAAAAACAGCGGCAGCAGCTGCAATAACAATAGCAGTAAAGGCGGCAATACCTGTTCGCGCTAAGCGGTTTTAATTAATCAAAGCTCCGGCTGAGCCTCTCCGTTCGGTCGGCGCTTTCCGTATTTTTGGTGATAACCATGTTTAAACTGTTTCGTACCTTATGCCTGCTGCTCGGCTTCTGGATCGCCACCCTGCTGCTCAGCGGCGCGGGGGTCTCCTTTACCCACGGCTACGCCGCGCCTAAAAATCTGTCGCATTTCGTCGTCTCGCTGGTGGTGGTTGGCGCCATCCTGCTGTGGACCCATAAATTGCTGCGGTTCTTTTTTGCCGAGAAATTTGAGAAGAAACCGCGTTAAGCCGTGTTCTCGTTGGGGGCGCCGCCCGCAACGATAAAACCGGCATCGCGAATCGCCGCCTTAACCTGCCTGGCGTCCATCACGGCCGTTTTCACATAGCCAAAAAAGGCCACCCGTGCGCCGGGCAAACGGACTGGCGTCGCCAGTTGGGCCATAAGCTCACGATTGCGCTGCGCCATCAGCTCGGCGCGCGCCTGCCAAAACGCGGCCGGTTCGGAGGGGGCTTCAGTGGCGGTTTCGAACCGAGACGCCAACTCGCTTAGCGCCTCCCACTCCGCCAACAGGGCGGCAACCACTTCAGGGTTAGCCACCAGCCCCCAGTCAGAGGGTAAGGCCCCCTCACGCCACGCATTGAGATAGCCGGGCAACATCATCTTTAATTGACTCAGTTGCTCGTTCACTGCGAGTTACCTTTTATAGCGCCTGATGCCGGGATATTTCCCATAATGACACTCTCGTTAAACCGTTGATTGAAGCAATGGCCGAAGCTTATCAACGCCATAAATGACGTAATGACTTTTGGTGCGGCTAAATTAGCGATAGGTGCGGTGGGTGTGTGGAGCCGGAGATCGGGCTGAGGTGTTACGACTGGAAAGAGAAACCAGAAATTTATTGGCGTCTTAAGTGGAATTTCCTTATAAATCAATCACACAAAAAAAGACCGAATACGATTCCTTTATACGAAAAAGAATGAAAATATCCTTTTTAAACAATGCATTACCAAAAATTTAGCCTTTGCAACCCCCTACTATACCTTACATTCCCTTTCTTTAATTTCAGATAGTTACCAGGACTCTCGGAGCAATTCGGATGAATTTCGGAGCAGTTTGTTTCTTCGCCCCCCCACACACCTCAAGTACATATACATAGTAATTATCACAACCATCTATTTTATAATCAGAGAATACATTAAATATAAGGAAGTCACTATTGCTTAATTTGTCATCTACAAAATGGAGTCAAAATACATTAGGATCATAACCAATTCACCATACAAAATGTCCATTTCGCGCTATATACTTCAACCGAGGATTAGTCATAATCAGCATCATACTTGGTCATTTTGGCATATCTGAAGATTATGAGAAAAGCTGTTGATGTGTTTGCCGTATCTATCATGATACTAGTTTGTCTCATCTGGGGTTCACAACAGGTGGCGATAAAAGGTGTCGCTGAAGAAATATCTCCTGTACTTCAAGTAGCTATTCGTTCAGGCGTTGCAGGGTTTTTGGTATGGATTGTAATGTTAGTTAAAAAAGAATCCTTTACTGATATTCGCAACACAATAAAGCCCGGTCTGGTTGTAGGCTTACTTTTTGCCCTTGAGTTTTTATTTGTTGCCGAAGGGCTAAAATTTACGTCTGCATCACATATGTCAGTTTTTCTTTATACTGCACCTGCTTTTGCAGCGTTAGGTTTACAAATCTTCCTCCCAGCAGAACGCCTTTCCTTAGTCCAATGGTTAGGTATAACCCTAGCTTTCGTTGGAATTCTGGTTGCATTCCTATCGGGTTCTGCTGATAACACCAGCAAAACACATGATATTCTAATCGGTGATGGGTTAGGCCTTCTTGCTGGCCTTTCGTGGGGTATGACGACCATTGTAATACGCTGTTCAAAATTAAATGAGTCTCCAGCGAGTCAAACACTATTCTATCAACTTGCCGTAGCGGCTATTTTATTGTTTATCTATGCATTCTCCAGCGGGCAGACTCTTTTTACGGTTGGCCTAAAAGGAGGACTAAGTTTAATTTTTCAAGCAGTAATTGTTGCATTCCTTAGTTATATGGTTTGGTTTACACTTTTGAAAAAATACTTGGCATCCCAGCTAGGTGTACTGTCATTCATGACTCCAGTATTTGGTGTTTTTGCAGGCGCTCTTATATTGAATGACAAGATAAAGTCCGGCTTCATTTTTGGGACGCTACTTATTCTTTTCGGAATAATTGTTGTCAGTGGTTACCCTTGGTTGCAGAGCAAAATTAACTCACGAAAAAAATAAAAACATTTCTTGATAGAGGTATATTACTATGAAAGTACTCATTGTTTTCGCACATCCAGAATCAAAGTCATTCAACGCAGCGCTTAAAGATACTGCGGTTGAAACTTTGCTTTCCCTTGGTCATGAAGTTGAGGTAAGTGATCTATATAAAATGGGTTGGAAAAGCCAGATAGATGAGAAAGATATTCCAGGCAGCAGATTGAATGACTCCATATTTACTGTACATGAAGAACAAGAACACATGGAGAATACAACTGGGGCAACACTAGATGTTCGAAAAGAACAGGAAAAACTCGTTTGGTGTGACATGTTAGTCTTCCAATTCCCTATATGGTGGTTCAGTATGCCTGCAATCTTAAAAGGCTGGGTTGATCGTACTTTTACTCGAGGATTTGCATATAAGACAGGGAGAAAATACAGTTCTGGAATTTTTAAAGGAAAGAGAGCAATGATATGCGCCACTACAGGAACGGCTGGCTCCCTATATGCTCCAGATGGTATTGACGGCGATATAAACCATATACTTTGGCCTATTCACAATGGAATCTTCCATTATACTGGTTTTGATGTCCTCCCACCTCAGATGGTTTGGATGCCGGGAAATCTTACAGAATCAGAGAGAGAAGCTGCACTTGAGTCTTGGGCAATAAGAATTGGCAGTATTGAAAACGAGGAACCACTTTTCTTTCATGGTCGAGAGGATTATACATCGGAACAACGCCTACGTCCCGATGTAATAGCGAAGACCGGATTTCAATGGAATCCTTCCGCGGGGCAAACACATGAGATTGCAGCGCGTCAGTATACTAAACACCTCAAAAAAGATTAGTTCTTGGATCACACAATGAAAAAGCATAGCGTATTTAATAAGCTACACCATATTTGTATCGTTGTTAATGATATGGATGAATCAGTAAAGTTCTATGAGTCTATAGGAATTGGCCCTTGGAATGATTTCCCGTCATTAGAACGATTCAGAGATAACCTGGAAGTTAGCAATGTTGATGATTTTATGCAAAACAAATATTGCTATACTAATATAGGTGATATTCAAATCCAACTTTGCCAACCATCTTTGGGGGATACTGAACAGCGTCATTTTTTGGAAAAGAATGGTGAGGGTGTTTTCCATTTAGGCTTTACTGTAGATGCTGTTGATGATGCAGAGAAACAAGCTCATAGCCTTGGCTTAACAAACTTAATCCGCGGAAGATTGCCAGATCATAGTGGATTTACTTATTTTGACACAAGCGCACGAGCAGGGGTAATACTACAAGTACGCGCAATTAAACCTGTAGCAAATAGCTAATGCTTTGAGTGCCCCACAATACTTGCCTCCAACTTTACCTTGCTGAAGGTTTAATTATGAATCTGTATACATTGACCTAGTGCGATTAATATATTATATCTTTATTTAAGGTTATGTTGACACCTTGATATATCAACATCCCGTTCTCAAGTGCCGGGATGTTGTCTTTCCAAGCTTGCAGTAGGTGACGATGAAATGACAACTATTATTCCCCAAGAACTTCAGAAAAAGAAGTTGATAGCTCCTCCTTTCACGACCTCACTACCTGCTCCTGCATGGTTCAGAGTAGGGACAATGCCAGCAGATGCCACTTATCCTGTACACTCTCATCCTTGGGGTGAGTTCGTATATTCATACAGTGGTATAATGGAAGTCAAAATCAAGAATGAGCATCTCACAGCCCCGCCACATTTCGGAATCTGGTTACCACCGAAGCTAACTCATGTTGGCCTTAACAGAAATGAAGCAACACATTGCTCTTTTTATTTAATGCCAGAGCTGTGCGAAGAGCTGCCAACTTTTCCTTGTACGTTGAAAATAAATGAATTTACTATTTCGATTCTAGAGCACCTTAAGGACAACCCGTTGACAGCACCTATTGATGATAAAAGCATGCGTATATTACAAGTGCTTAGCGATCAGTTATGTGCAGCCCCTCGCCAAAGTACTTTCCTTCCCTATACCAGCGATCCGTTGCTCAGTAAAGTTATTGCTGAAATCGAAAAGTGCCCGTCGGTGGAAATCCCTCTAAATGAGCTAGCTGAAAAATTAGGATATACTGTTCGGACATTAAATCGACGCAGCCATCAATTATTAGGAATGTCACTTGGCGATTGGCGGCAGCGTTTGCGTGTTGTAAAAGCAATAGATCTTCTAGAAAAAGGCGAAAAAGTAGAAATCGTTGCCTATTCGGTTGGTTATAGTAGTGCATCGTCTTTTATAGCAATGTTTCACCGAGTAACCGGTAGAACCCCAGGTAGTATTGCCACTCGGTGTCGATAAGATATCTTTGATTTAATCCAATCTCACTAGACCAATAGTAAAACTTTTCAAATTCGAGCAAGGATTAATGGCTTAATTTATGCCATAATTACACGTAGACATCATGAAAAGACATAACAAAACTGTCTCCTGCCTAAAGAAATGGGTTTTTGACAATAGAGAAAAACCACTATCCATTAATAGCGTGATTGAAAAGTCAGGATATTCCAGACGATATATGGAGTCTGTTTTCAGAAAGTTAACAGGTGAAACAATCTACTCATACATTAGAGCAGTGCAATTTTCAGATGCAGAGAAAAAATTGTCAAAAACAAACTCTAAAATTTCAGAAATCGCTGCCACATATGGATACCGCTCCCTTTCTCAGTTTACAAAAACCTTCATTAAAATATACGGACTTTCACCTTCTGACTATCGTAGGAAGGCAAGAAATGAAAAATCAGCCACTATAAAAATCAAAAAATCATAATAAAATAACACTCCTAGATAAGACTTCACCTAGTGATTTTTTCAGGAGATTCTGGCCATCTAATTTCTCGAGGCTCCATATTGGAGTCAATGCCATTTATCTGATTGACATAGTGCATCCATTTTTTCAAACTATCTTTCTCCTCGATGATGCACATTCCCAGCATTAGTTTTGTATGCAATGATTGTGTAACCTGGTTAACACGGTCGATCCGAAGTGACTTCTCATCTTCGATTTTCTGTCGTTTCTCTTCGGCGGTATAGACTCTCTTGACTACTTTACCATCTCTATATATCCAATTAGTGTCATTACAAGCATCATCAGGCATCTCACAAATGGCCACCTCTGCTACTGATAAACCAGGAGGGAAAATTGCTGTGACGTCTTTTGATTTACAGACGATAATACCATTCTCGTCATACATGACCTTCAGCGTGTCTGGACTAAGTTCGCTTCAACGGTATTCCACCAGATTTTCGAGCCGTTATCGCCCAGGCGATTGAAGCCAACCACTATATCGAACAAAATTACTCTCCCGTTCTGCTCCTGGAGAAAATCAAGGGCAGCCACGAATACACGCTAAACGCCTGGCTCGATCGCTACGATGTCCTATTCAAGCGGCGAGAACTGGCCGAGAACACATACAAAGTGCGCGCCGGCCAAATTGCCATTATCCGGGAACGCCTGGGCGACATGGTGCTGACAAAAATCACGACACGCCACATCGCCGAATTTCTCGAGTTTTGGATCGCCCAGAACAAAAAGACAATGGCCGCAACCATGCGATCGGTGCTGTCTGATATTTTCCGCGAGGCGATCGTGGAAGGTCACATCGAAAACAACCCTGTGACCCCTACCCGCGCGGCGAAAGCTGTCGTGATGCGCGAACGTCTGGAACTGAAGCAATACGGGCCGATTCGAGAGGCCGCGGAGACAATGCCGCCGTGGTGCTGCCTGGCGATGGATCTTGCTCTGGTCTCCGGCCAACGCCGCGAGGATCTGACACAAATGCGCTTTAGCCATATCGTTGACGGACGCCTGCAGGTTGAACAAGGCAAGACGGAGGGCTTTGCTCTCTCTCCCCCTTGATCTTGAACTGAAATGTATGGGCCTGCGGCTTGGCACCGTTATCGACCGATGCCGATTGGTCAGCACGACAGACTTCATGATCAGCGCCGGCATCAGGAAAAATAGCCCAGATGGTTCGATCCATCCCGACGGGCTAACGAAAAAATTTGTCGCCGCGCGGAAAGCATCAGGTTTGGAATTTCAGGAAAGCCCGCCGACGTTCCACGAGATCCGAAGCCTGTCCGGCCGCCTGTACGAAAAGCAGAACGACAAGGCATTTGCTCAAAAGCTGCTGGGACATACAACGGAAATGATGACGCTGAAATATCTCAAAACAAGGGGGAAAGAGTACGTGATGCTGTAAAAGACCGAATATCAAAATTCGGACATATTTCGGACATTTTCGGACAAACGAAAATAAACCCTTTAAAATCAACAACTCAAAAAAAGACCGAATACGATTCCTATATTCGGTCTAGGGAAATGGCTCTTGGGAGAGAGCCGTGCGCTAAAAGTTGGCATTTAATGCAGGGCTTGTTCAGCCGTGCACTTTAAGAGTAGCCTACCGCGCCAGTTTTGCCAGCCGCCCGGCGGCTGCGTGATAGTTTCGTGACGAAATAACTATGCGGCAAATGCGCATCAATCTGCGCACGCTGGGCAAGGCGTTGGCAAACAAGCGGTTAGTCAGCGCACAGCTTCTTGGCGCGCTCAATAAACGGCGCCATGCTCATTTTTTTCCCCGGTTCGGCAGGGTCGTCCAGCAGGATCACCTCCAGCGGCTGCGCGCGCTGATGGCCCTTCTTCACCTGCTGCTCCGCCGCGTCGTTGAGCGGATATTGCATCAGGGTGCTGTTATTCAGCACAAACAGCGCGCCGCCGCTGCGGCACTGCAGCGTCACTTCTTCCTTGGTGAACGCCCACTGTTTGCCGTACTCCAGTTTGGTGATGTTCACCAGTTTGTCTGCCGCCAGCGCGCCGGTCGCGGTTGCCAGCAGCGTAATGCCGAGTAATACCGATTTCATGTGATGGCCTTAAGGTTGCTATTCGCGCCGATTTTCCCGCAGCTTGCCCGGTTGCGGCAAGCTGAAATGTCATACCGGCGCATAGGTTGCAAATAAACTGACCAGCAGCAGCACCGCCATCCCCAACCCGACTTCGAGCCAGCAGGCCAGCACCACGCCGCGCTGCGCCAGCGCCGGTACGCGGCTCATCGCCGGCACGATGGCGTAGCGATTGGCCAGCGCCACCATCACCATCAGCGCCACCAGCGCGGTTTTGATCAGCAGCAGGCGCTGATAAGGCGAGCCGAGGTTGAGCGGCCAACCGCCGAGAATGATCAGGCTGTTGACGATGCCGGTGACGATCACCGCCGCCACCGCCAGGTGCCCCCAGCGCGAGAAACGGATCAGCGTGGTGATGGCGTCGCTGCGCCACTGCGGCGGAGGCAGGTAACGCAGGCAAACCAGCAGCGGCGCCAGGCTGCCGAACCAGTAACCGGCGGCCAGCAGGTGCACCGCATGGTTGGCGCGGTGCAGCGCGCCCAACGCGCCTTCATGCATCGCCGCGTGGCCGATAAACGCCAGGCTCACCAGCAGCAGCGCCGAGCACAGCGCCAACGCCTGTGCGCGCGGCCGTTCCGGCAGCAGCAGGCTCAGGATCGCCAGCAGCGACAGGCCCAGATGCCAGCGCCACACTTCGCCGAAGGTGGTGCCGAGCACCGCCCACCAGACCTCCAGCCGCCAGGCGTCTTCCCAACCGTCGCCCATCTGCCCGGCCTGAATGGCCAGCAGCGCCACGGCGGAAAGCCCGGCAATCCAGGTGCCGGCAAGCAGCAGCGGACGCACATCGCGGGAGAGGATCGGGGAGAGGCGCTGCGGTGACAATAAGGCGGTGAACAGACTGATGCCGAACATCAGCATCACCGCCGCAAAGTGCACCAAGCGACACAGAACGAACAGGGTCGCCAGAGTCACGATCAGTTTACGGTGAAGCTGTACTGGCCTTTGGTTTTATGCCCGTCGACCGAAACCACATGCCAGCTGACGTTGTATTTACCCGCGCTCAGCTCGCCTTCAATCGGCACGTTGACCTGGGTGTTGTTGTTCGGATCGAGCTGCAGCTTGCCGGTTTTCACCACGGCGTTGTCCGGGCCGGTGATTTTCACGCCGCTGAAGTTTGGTTCGATGCCTTCGGAGAAGCTGAGGGTCAGCGCCTTCGGCGCCGGGCTGACGCTGGCGTCGGCCTTCGGCGTTTCCACTTTCAGGTGGGCGTGCGCCAGCGCTTGCTGCGAAGACAGGCCGACGAACAGAACGAAAACGGTGGAAAGCAGGCGACAGGAGGAACGAATTTTACCGATCACAGTGGTATCCCTTAACAATATAAAGAGGGTCATAAGGGTTAAGGCCACAGCCAAGGCGATGTATCAGCGGCCCCAACCCACCGCAATGATTGCGCCACGGGTAAACAGAAAAACGGGTTGTATCGGCTAACCCGCTGTTTTGACTCTACCATCCCTGTAGCGTATCGCGGTAAATCATAACGACCACGCTGCGGCAAGTCGAGCGCATCACTGGCATTTTGCGATCCGGCAGCACGTATCGCCGCATAACCGCGATAAACGCAGGGTAAAAAAAACCGCGCGTCAGGCTCGCCCGCGCGCGGTTTTTTCGATGTTCTGATGCAGATCAGGCCTGGTCGTTGCCGCCCTGGCCCATCGCGCCCATTTTCTTCAGATCTTTGTCGATGAAGAACAGGCCCTTGCCGCTGGTGCCCACCAGCGCCAGCTTGTCCAGCACGGATTTGAACAGTTTCTCTTCTTCATGCTGCTCCGCCACGTACCACTGCAGGAAGTTGAAGGTGGAGTAATCGTGTGCGGTCATGGCGGCGTGCGCCAGTTCGTTGATCTGACGAGTGATCAGCTGTTCGTGTTCGTAGGTCTGCTGGAACACGTCCGCCAGCGATTCGAACGCTACCGGCGGCGCGGCGATGGTGCCCAGCAGCGGCAGAGAGCCGGTGTCGCTCAGATAGTCGAACAAACGTTGCATATGCTGCATCTCTTCCTGAGAATGCTCCTTAAGAAATGCGGCGGCGCCTTCAAAGCCTTTATCGCTGCACCATGCGCTCATCTGCAGATACAGGTTGGCGGAGTAGAACTCCAGATTCAGTTGCTCATTCAGCTTTTGAGTCATTTCTTGCGTCAGCATAATGATTCCTTTTATTTTGCAGGTCATGAATTTAATTTCCGCGCATTATGCCCTGCTGCCGTAAAAATAAAAACACCTTATTTACACCAAGCAAACATTAATTATAAAAACCATAAATATCAACAAATTAAAATATTGCATTCACATTGCGAATTTACATGATAATTATTTTCATCTTTTATTTTAATCAAAAAGCGAATCATTCTTATTTAAAAGCATAAATAGATTGCATTACTGCTGGATAAATATCGCTCCCGACAACGGCGTAATGGGCTTGCCAAGCGCCGCCGGGTGGATTACCTTCTGCGCAGATTCAATGCGGCAAAGTAAGTAAGGAGCATAGCGTGGGTTACAATCTGGCCGAGCTGTCCAAAGAAGAGATGGACAGGGTGAATGTGGATCTCGCCGCCTCAGGCGTGGCGTACAAAGAGCGCTACAACATGCCGGTGATCCCGGAAGTGGTGGAGCGCGAGCAACCGGAAGCACTGCGCGACTATTTTCGTGAGCGCGTGGCGCACTACCGCGCGGAATCCCACAAGTTTTCGCGCCTGCCGTACGAGCCGAAGGCTAAATAGAAAAACCCGCCGTTACGGCGGGTTTTTTTGCGTCATTTGCCGGCAAACCGGTCGGTGGCGATCATCAGCTGGTGCAAAATGCCCGGCTCATCATACGAATGCCCCGCCCCTTCCACGATATGCAGCTCCGCCTCCGGCCAGGCCTTGGCCAGGTCCCAGGCGTTCTGCACCTGGCAGGCCATGTCATAACGGCCGTGGACGATCACCGCCGGAATATGGCGGATCAGCGGCACGTTGCGCAGCAGTTGGTCGTCGCTTTCCAGGAAGCCCAGATGGGTGAAGTAGTGGTTTTCAATGCGGGCGAACGCCAGCGCGAAATCATCCTCGCCGAACGAAGCGGATTCGCGGCTCGGCAGCAGCGTGACCGTCTCCCCTTCCCACACGCTCCACAGCTTGGCCGCTTCAAGCTGCACCTGCGGATCGGCCGAGGTCAGCCGCTGCCGGTAGGCGGCGATCACGTCTTTACGCTCGTCATCCGAGAGGATGGACAGCACGCGCTCCCATTTTTCCGGGAAGAAGCGCGAAGCGCCGTCCTGGTAATACCAATGCAGCTCCTGCTTGCGCAGGGTGAAGATGCCGCGCAGCACCATTTCACTGACGCGCTCCGGGTGGGTCTGCGCATAGGCGAGCGCCAGCGTCGATCCCCAGGAACCGCCGAACACCAGCCACTGCTCGACGCCGGCCATTTCGCGCAGCCGCTCGATATCGGCCACCAAATGCCAGGTGGTGTTGTTGTCCAGGCTGGCATGCGGACGGGAGCGGCCGCAACCGCGCTGATCGAACAGCAGCACCTTGTAGCGTTCGGGATCGAACAGCTGACGATGATGCGGGGAGATGCCGCCGCCCGGCCCGCCGTGAATGAATACCGCCGGTTTACCGTTCGGGTTACCGCTCAGCTCCCAGTAGATCCGGTGGCCATCCCCAGTATCCAGCCAACCGCTGTCGTATGCCGCTAACGGCGGGTACAAACCTCGTAATTGTTCCATGGCGCTTTCCGTCTCTCTGTGAGTCATGCTTTCATCAAAGCGGAAGCCGCCCGGCAGGTCAACGGTAAAACCCGAAAACTCGAACGCGCGCCGAGAACTCGGCGCGCGTTTGCTCAAAATCACAACGACCTGCCTGTAAAATACCCACAGGCCCGATCAGTTAAGGTGCGCGATCGCGCTGATCTCCACCAACTGCTCGGGCGAAGCCAGCCCGGTGACGCCGATCAGCGAACCGGCGGGCCGGTGATCGCCGACATAGCGCTTGAACAACGCAATGCACGGTTCAACGTGCGCCTGTACGTCGGTCAGGTAGATCTCCACATACGCCAGGTTCGAACGTTCGGCGCCGAATCCCGCCAATACCCGATCCAGGTTGTCCAACGTCTGTTGGGTTTGCCGTTCAATATCGCCCGCGCCGATAAACTCACCCTGCATATCATGGGAAAACTGCCCCGAAATGTAGAGGGTGTCTTTGACGCGAACGCCTTGGGACACGCCATTCTCCTCTTCCCAAATGACCCCGTGATGGTAGTGCGTGATGCCGTTTCTCATGCTGCTTCTCCAACCGTTTATCGTTTCCATGACGACTATAATCGTTTGATTGGCGAATGAATGTCGTCACTGAAACGACATTGACTATGCATTTAATCCATTGAATATGTTAAATTAATTATCTTATCACCGGCTCTCGGGGGGCGACATGCTGCGGGCGAATCTCAATGACATTCAGGTTTTCATGGCCGTCGTCGACGCCGGCAGTTTTGTCGCCGGCGGACAGACGATGGGGCTATCGCGCTCGGCGGCGGGCAAGGCCATCGCGCGTCTGGAGCAGCGGCTGAGCGTGCGGCTGTTGCATCGCACCACGCGTTCGCTTGGCCTGACCGACGAGGGGCGAGAGTTTTATCGGCGCGGTCTGCAGATCCTCGCTTCGGTCGACGACGCCGAGGCCAGCGTGGCCGGCGACAAAGGCACCGCGCGCGGGGTGCTGCGGTTGACCGCTCCCGCCGCCTTCGGCAGACGGATCCTGTTGCCGCTGGTGCCGAAATTTCACGTCGCCTGGCCTGAGGTGCAGGTGGAGATCAGTTTTTCCGATCGCCTGGCGGATATCGTGGAAGAAGGATTTGATTTGGCGGTGCGGATTGGCGTCACGGCGCCGGATACCCGGCTGGTGTCCAGAACCCTCGCCAGGTATCGCGCCCTGCTGTGCGCCTCCCCCGCCTACCTCGCCGCCCGTGGCGAACCGCAAACCGTCGAGTCGCTCGCCGGGCACGAGGCTCTGCTGTTCAGCAGCCGCAACCAAAAACAGCCCTGGCGGCTGCGCGACGAGCGCGGCGAATGGGTCAAGGCCCCGGTTCGCGGCCGCCTGCGGCTGGACAGTGGGGAAGCGTTACGCGACGCCGCTCTATCCGGGTTGGGCATCGCGTATCTGCCGGAGTTTATGATTGCGGAAGATTTGGCCGCCGGCCGTCTGCGGCAGGTGTTGCGCGCCGTGGCGGGTGAAGAAGTCAGGATTGTGGCGCTCTATCCGAATAAGCGCCTGCTGGAACCCCGCGTCAGGCGCTTTCTCGATCTGTTGGTGGATACGCTCGGCGGCTGAGACCTTACCCGCCTTTACGCATATGCGGCTCGCGCATCTCCTGTGCGGTTTTCGCCTCGATGCTCAGTTCCGCCGTCGGGCGCAGCAGCAGGCGCGCCAGCCCGATGGGTTCGCCGGTTTCCCGGCAGTAGCCGTATTCGCCGTTCTGCAAGCGCGCCAGCGCCGCATCGATTTTCGGCAACAGGCGGCTTTCGCGATCCAGCTGGCGGAACAGCAAGCGCAAATCCTCTTCGCGCGCCGCCTTGTCGGCCTCATCGCCCGTCGCTTCGCCGCCGTCGATCTCTTTTTTCAGCTCATCGATGTGCAGCAGCAGCTTTTGCCGCTCATCCTGCAGCAACTGACGGAAAAACGCCCGTTGAACCGAGTTCATATAATCAGAATCCGGCATGGCCAGCAGTTGCTGCGCATCCGGTAATGCCATCACAGTCATTGCGTTCTCCGAACATTGAAAGTGTAATATTATAACATAATAATTATTTTTATCACCCGGTCATCCTAAAACAAAATCTCATGTGTAAACAGCCGGTTAAATGCAATTCGCACTTTATCGCTTGCATCCTGCCGGCTTTAGGCGGTTAATGGCTGAGCAAGCCACCCAATCATAGGTAACGAGAGGCCATCATGAGTAAGGGAATGGATAGCAAAAAAAATGCGAAGAAGAAGCCGTTGAAAACCCCAGCTGAGAAACGTGCGGAGAAACGCGCCAAAAAAGCGCATCCGTCTGGTGAGTAAGCGTCCTTCCATCCGTCATTAAACCCGCCAAGGCGGGTTTTTTATTGCCTCACAGGAGAGATGGCCAATGCCCTGCTTTACCCTCGCCGCCGCCCAATACCCCGCCGCTGCGGCCGATATCGCCAGCAACCTTGAACGTCACCTGGAATTTATCGCGCAGGCAGCCGAACAGCAGGCGCAACTGCTGGTGTTTCCCGAACTGTCGCTAAGCGGCTATGAGTTGGCCAATGCTGCCGAACTGGCGCTGACGCTGGGCGATCCCCGCCTGCAACCGCTCAGTGCAGCGGCGCAATCGCGGCAGATGACGATCATCGTCGGCGCGCCTTTACACAGTGGCCAGGCGCTGCATATCGCCGCCTTGATCTTTCACCCCAACGGCACGGTGGCCGTCTATACCAAACAGCATCTGCACGGCGCGGAACAGCAATTCTTCTCGCCCGGTGAGGGCGGCACGCTGCTGGAAATACAGCAGCAACGCATCGCGCTGGCCATCTGCGCCGATACTTCGGAGCCCGGCCACGCGAGCGCCGCCGCACGGGCGGGCGCGCAGATTTATGCCGCCGGCGTGCTGGTATCTGAAGCCGGTTACGCGAAAGACAGCGCCGCGCTGGCAGACTACGCCCGGCGTTATGGCATGGTCACGCTGATGGCCAACCATGCGGCGCCGACCGGCGGCTGGATCCCGGCGGGCCGCAGCGCCATCTGGGATGAAACGGGAGCGCTTTTGGTTGCCGCGCCGGATGACGCTCCTGGGCTGATCATCGCCGGCAAGACTTCCGACGGTTGGCACGGCCGCCTGTGCCGGTTAAGCTGAAGCCTGACGGCAACGCGGAGGAAAGCATGACGTTACGCGTAATAGATACCGAAACCTGCGGGCTGGACGGCGGCGTGGTGGAAGTGGCCTCCCTCGATCTGCTCGACGGCCAGTTAACCAATCCGATGAGCGATCTGATCAGCCCGGACCGCCCCATCAGCCTCGACGCGATGGCGATTCATCACATCACCGAACAGATGGTGGAAGGCAAACCGCGCATTGCGGTGGCGATCGGCCGCTATCAGGGCAGCCCCTACTATGTGGCGCACAACGCCGCCTTTGATCGCGGGGTGTTGCCGGAGATGAACGGCGCCTGGATCTGCACCCTCAAGCTGGCGCGCACGCTGTATCCGGACATCAAGTACGGCAACCAGTATCTGCGCTACGCGCTGAACCTGGACGTGCAGCTGCCGGCAGACGCCACGCTGTACCCGCACCGCGCGCTGTACGACTGCTACGTCACCGCCGCGCTGCTGCAACGCATCATCAAGGATTCGGGCTGGACGCCGGAGCAAATGGTGCAGATCACCGAACAGCCGGTGCTGCTGAAGAAGTTCAAATTCGGCAAGTATCGCGGGCAGGAAATCGATCGCATCGCCCAGGAAGATCCAGGCTATCTGCGCTGGATGCTGAAATCCATCGACGATCTGAGCCCGGACATGAAACACACGCTGAAATACTATCTGATTGGCTAGCACAGCGGGCGGCGCAGGCCGCCCACTGTTCGCCGTTACTCCGCCAGCGCCAGAATGAAGGCGTACTCCAGCGCAATATCCTCATAGGCCTTGAAACGGCCGGATTTGCCGCCGTGGCCGGCATCCATGTCGGTATACAGCAGCAGCTGCCGATCGTCGGTTTTCAGCTCGCGCAGCTTGGCCACCCATTTGGCCGGCTCCCAATACTGCACCTGCGAATCGTGCAGGCCGGTGGTCACCAGCAGATGCGGGTATGCCTGCGCCTTCACCTGATCGTACGGGCTGTACTGCTTGATGTAGTCGTAATAGGCCTGCTCGTTCGGGTTGCCCCACTCGTCGTATTCGCCGGTGGTCAGCGGGATCGACTCGTCCAGCATGGTGGTCACCACGTCGACGAACGGCACCTGCGCCACCACGCCGTGGAACAGCTGCGGCGCCTGGTTGATCACCGCGCCCATCAGCAGGCCGCCGGCGCTGCCGCCCATGGCGAACACCCGCTTGCCGTCGCCGTACCCCTGGGCGATCAGCGTTTCGGTCACGTCGATAAAATCGTTGAAGGTGTTCTGCTTGTTGAACAGTTTGCCGTCTTCATACCACAGCTGCCCCAGCTCACCGCCGCCGCGAATGTGCGCCAGCGCGAACACGACACCGCGATCCAGCAGGCTCAGGCGGCTGGCGCTGAACGCCGGATCCATGCTGCTGCCGTAAGAGCCGTAGCCGTACACCATCAGCGGGTTGGCGCCGCGCTGGAAGCTGTCCTGGCGATACACCAGCGAGACCGGCACCTCGACGCCGTCGCGCGCCTTCACCCACACCCGCTCGCTGCGGTAGTTTTCCGGCGTGAAGTTCTTCACTTCCTGCTGTTTGAGCATCGTCCGCTCACCGCTGTCCATGTTCAGCTCGTACAGCGTGGTCGGGGTGGTCATCGACGAATAGCCGTAGCGCAGCAGCGCGGTTTCCGGATCCGGGTTATACGCCAGCCAGGTGGTGTAGGTCGGATCGTCGAAGGCGATGCGCTTCTCTTCGCCCGTCTGCCAGTGGATCTGGCGCAGCAGCGTCAGGCCGGCATTGCGCTCTTCCACCACCAACCAATCGCGGAACAGGCTGAAGCCCTCCAGCATCACGTCGGCACGCGGGGCGATCAGCGTCTGCCACCGCGCTTCGTCCGCCTGCTCGCTTTGGTACAGGCCGAAGTTCTTGCCGTCCTTGTTGGAGCGGATGTAGAAATGCTGGTGATAGTGATCGATGGCGTACTCGTGATCCTTGCGGCGCGGCACGAACAGCTGCGGCTTGGCGTCCGCACGATCGGCGTCCAGCAGCAGGATCTCCGAGGTGGTGGTGCTGCTCAGGTGGATCAGGATAAAACGCTCGGAGGTGGTCTTCTCCAGCCCGACGTAAAAGGTATCGTCCAGCTCTTCGTAAATCAGCTCATCCTGCTGCGGATCGCTGCCCACCACGTGGCGATAGACCTGATACGGCAACAGCGTCTTGGCGTGCTTGCGCACGTAGTACACCGTCGAGGAGTCGTTGGCCCACTCGAAGCTGCCGGAGGTGTTTTCCAACACTTCCTCCGCCCAACTGCCGTCGGCCAGGTTCTTGAAGCGAATGTCATACTGACGGCGCGACAGGAAATCCTCCGCCACCCCCAGCCGCTGGTTGTCGGGGCTGACGTCCAGCCCGCCCAGGGTATAAAACTCGTGGTTCTCGGCGCGCTGGTTGCCGTCGATAAGCACCTCCCAGTGCTCACTCTCGGCCTGCGGCTGGCGCACGGAAATCGCGTATTCGTTGCCCGGCTCGTAGCGCGTCTGATAGCGATAGCCATGGCGCACGTAAGGCACCGAATGTTCCTGCTGCGGAATGCGCGCCACCATCTCTTCGTACAGGGTTTCGCGCAGCGCCTGCTGCGGCTTCAGCATCGCATCGGTGTAGGCGTTCTCCGCCTGCAGGTAGTCAAGCACCTGGCGGTCCGCGCGCTCATCGTCGCGCAGCCAGTAGTAGTCATCCACGCGCGTATCGCCGTGGATGGTGATGGGATAAGGGCGTTTTTCCGCTTTCGGTGGGGTCATCATTGCTAAATCATCCGCTTACATAGATTGCGGCAAGAGTGACACGATTCCCCCCGGCTTGCCAAGCGGCGCTACGCCAGCTCGCGCTTTTTCTCGTTGACGTCGCTCTCGATGCCCTGCTTGACGTCCGCCGGAATCTTCAGCGCCTGCGCCAGCGCATCGAGGTAGCCGCGCTCCATAAAGTGATCGACGTCGATCACCAGACAACTCAGGTAGTAAACCTCCAGCGCCTCGTCTTCGTTTTGCACGCTGCGGGCGATCAATGCCGGGTTGAGCGGCTGATCGAGCGCTTCCTGCACCCAGCCTTGCGCCTCTTCCCCCACCTGCAGCTGCGACAGACTGTGATCGATGGCGCGCTGCTCGTCGGCATCGATATGGCCGTCGCTCTTGGCGGCGAACACCAGCGCCTGCACCAAACGCTTGGCGCGCAGATCCACCGGCGTGGTTTGCAAACCGAACTGCGGTTCGTCCTGATGGGTCTCTTTCACCCGCTGCTTATACTTGTTCCACAGTACCGCGCCCACCGCCGCGCTGCCGCCGATAATCAGCGCATTCTTGCCGAATTTGCCCACCAGCTTGCGCGAAGATTTGTTGGCCAACAGCACGCCGACCAGGCCGCCCAGCGCCGTGGGCGCCAGCAGTTTGCCGATGCCTTCCGCCCCGCCCATCGCACCGGCCTTCTGCCCGATCAACGTTTGAATCTGCTGCATCCAGTTACTTTTCATCATCTACCCCTTGCGTGAGAAAACGCGGCGCGCAGGTGCGGCCGAACCGACGGTAAACCGCCAGATTAGGGGATCTTTTGTCAATTTACGTCTGGGGGATGCAAACCTGTGTTTAGCGGGCCGGGCGGCCCGCCTGGATGCCTGCGGCGTTACGCGTCTTCGTCGCCCGCTTCGTCGTCCTGCTCGTACTCCGCAAGCTCGTCGCGCATCGCCTGGATGGCGTCGCGGGTCATCAGCGCCAGCGTGCGGTAGAAACCGGTGGTGGCGTGCGCTTCCACTTTACCGAGGAAGCGGCCGCACCACGGCAGCAGAAACTCGTCGAACAGCGCGATCTGCGCCTGCGCTTCATCTTCCTGCGACTGATCTTCCAGCCAGGAGGCCGCCAGCAGCAGTTGGCCGAAATGGTCGGCCGGCGCCTCCGCCAGCGGCATGCCGCGCTGCTGCAGGAAGGCGCGCACTTCCGCTTCGCTGGCGCCTTCGACGTAGTCGGAGCGGAACGGCGACACGCTGCACTCGCTGCCGACGAACATCGCGTTGAAGTCGGTCGCCAGCTGGTTGACGTCGCAGCCCTGCTGCAGGCGCTTCAGCAGGTCATCCTGCTCCAGCGGCCAGTGCTGCTGCAGCTTGCCCTCTTTAATCAGCGCAAACAGCGGCACCAGCAGCGGATCCTGCGGCTGGCGGTAGAACAGCGTACCCAGCACGCGGCAGACAATCGAAAACTCATTCATGATAAAGCCTTATTCAATACGGAAAATTTTGCCGGGACGATGTCACAAATCGGCCAATTCCGCAATCGCCGGCTTGCCGCGCCGCTCGAGAAAATCCAGCAACCGGCGCGGGCTGACGTTAAGAATGCGCTCTTGTGGGAAGCCCACCTCTTCGATGATGCGCTCGCAGTGCTCGAAATTACCCAGTGAAAAAGCGACGTGCGAATCCGAACCCAGCGCCAGCCAGCCGCCGGCGTCGCGCACCGCGGCGGCGATCGCCCGGCAGTTGGCCTCGCTGCCCTTGCGGGAGTGGGTGAACGACGAGTTATTCAGCTCCAGCGCCACTTCGTATTTGGCGGCGGCCGCCGCGACGGCGGGAATGTCGATCGGGTAACGCGGGTTGCCGGGGTGGCTGATGATATGCACGTCCCCCTGCGCCATCGCGGCGATCATCGCTTCAGTATTGGACGCTTTATCCTGCGGCGCAAACACCGGCTCGTGGAAACCGGCGATGATCACGTCGGTGGCGGTCAGCATCGGGCCGGTGCAGTCGATGTCGCCCTGCAGGTTTTTGATGTTGGCTTCGATGCCGCGCAAGATGCCCACGCCGTTCACCCGGCGCGGCCACACGTGCATGTTCATAAAGTGCCAGTAGTGCGGCGCATCGGCCATGTCCGGGCCGTGATCGGTGATGGCGAACAGCTTGATGCCCTTCTGCTGGGCTTCGGCGATGTAATCGTGCAGCGTGCTGTAAGCGTGGGTGCTGGCGACGGTGTGCATGTGCAAATCAACGGGGTACATTGTTTCTCCTTCCAGAGGGCCCGCCCGCAAAGGTACGGGCAGGCGCGATGACGATAACAGCTTATCAGTTACCGAACGGCGGCTGAAGGATCAGTATCCCCGTTGCCTGTCGACCACGCCGGCCGGGGCATGCCCCGCCTCCAGCGCGCGAATGTTGGCGGCGATCTGATCCATCGCCTGCTGCGGCAACGTGATGGCAGCAATATGCGGAGTAATGGTGACACGCGGATGACGCCAGAACGGATGATCCTGCGGCAGCGGCTCGCGGGCGAACACGTCCAGCGTGGCGGCGGCCAGCTGCCCCTGTTCCAACGCCGCCAGCAGATCGGCTTCCACCAGGTGCGCGCCGCGCGCGATGTTGATGAGGTAGGCGCCCGCGCTCAACTGTGCGAACAGCTCGCGGTTGAGGATGCCGATGGTCTCCGGCGTATTGGGCAGCAGGTTGATCAGCAGGTTGACGCCGTCGAGGAAGGCCGCGCGCTGAGCCTCCCCGGCGAAGCTTTGCACGCCGTCGATCTGTTTGGCGCTGCGGCTCCAGCAGCGCACGCGAAAGCCAAACTCGGTCAGCTTACGCGCCACGCTCTGCCCCAGCACGCCGGCGCCGAGGATGCCGATGGTGAAATCATCCAGCGAGTGCGGATCGAGCGGCTGCCATTCCTGCCGCTGCTGCAACGCCTGATACTCGTCGAAACGGCGGAAATAGCGCAGCACATAGCTCAGCGCATATTCCTGCATCTGCTGCGCCATGCCGGTATCCTCCAGCCGCAGCAGCGGCACGCCGGCGGGCAGTGTGCCGGGGTGTTTGCGCTCCTGATCGAGAATGGCGTCGACGCCGGCGCCGAGGGCGAACACCGCTTTCAGATCGCGGCGGTTGGCCAGCATCTCGTGCGGCGGGCGCCACACCAGCGCGTAATCGGCCGGCCGCTCGTCGCCGCGCTGCCATTCGCGGATCTCGGCCTGCGGCAGGCGTTGCTTGATGCCGGCCAGCCATTCCTGAGCGTTAAACAAGGGGTGGTAATAGATGATGTTCATACTGCGGGCTCCGGTTTGTTTTTATTGGTTTTCCTTCAGCCTTCCGCGATTCGCCGCCGGATGCAAGCGTTAAAGCCCAAAATAAAAACAGCCCCGACCAGTGGGGCTGCTGTGTATTCTCGCCAAATCAGGCGGCAGACGGACCGTCGCGCCGGATAAGGCGCCGCAACAGCGGAATGAGGATCAGCATCGCCACGCCGACGCCCGTCGCCCCCCAGCCCAGCGCGCTGAAGATTTCGCTATAGCCGGGATTGGTTTGCAGCGGCGTGCTGCCGCTGTTTTCCGGCATCAGTCCGGAGACGTAGCCCGCCAGCACCGAGGCGACGCCGGTCACCATCATCCAGCAGCCCATCATCACGCCCTGATAGCGCGGCGGCGCCAGCTTGCCGATCATCGCGTAACCGATCGGCGAGATCATCAATTCACCGACGCTTTGCAGCACATAGCTGATGACGATCCATTTAAACGCCACCAGCCCGTCGCCGCCGGCCATGCTGATGCCCAGCGGCAGCACCAGCATGCCGAGCCCGATGCAGAACAGCGATCCGGAGAACTGCAGCGGAATGTCGATGTTGCAACCGCGGGCGCGCAGGCGATTGAACCACCAGGCCAGCAGCGGGCCGCCCACCACGATCACCAGCGTGTTGATATTCTGGATCCACTGCGGCGCCACCTGAATGCCGTAAACGTTCAGGTTGATGTTGTGCTCGGAGAACAGCATCAGCCCCATCGGCGCCAGCTGATACAGCGCCCAGAACACCAGCGACCCCAGCGCCAGGATCAGATAGGCCGCCATTCTGCGGCGCTCATCGCGCGGATGGTGGCGCAGCGTCACCACGCACAGCATCAGGAAGATCAGCGCGCCGAGCACGATCACGAAATGGCCGCTGAACTCGGCGTGGGTCAGCATCACGCGGATAATCGGCACCAGCGCCACCAGCACCGCCAGCCCGACCAGCATGCGCCAACGGTATTGGCTGCGGCTGGCATCGTGCAGCGGCGTATTGAGATCCGCCAGAATCCGCCAGCGGCAGACAGCGACGATGATCGCCGCCGCATTGCCCAGCGTGGCGAACAGGAACAGCGCGCGATAGTTTTCCGTCAGTTGGAAATACCCGGCGACGGTAAAGCCAACGAAGAACCCAAGGTTCATGCCGGCGTAGTTCCACAGGAATGCCGATTCGCGCCGGTCATCGTCCGGTTTGAAACGCTGGGTCAGCATCATGTTAATGCAGGTGACGTTAAGGCCGCTGCCGGTCAGGAACATCGCCAGCCCCCAGTACAGCCCCCACACGCCCGCGACGGCAATCAGCGCGCAGCCGATCACCTGCAGCACCATGCCCAGCACGAACAGGTTGCGGTTGCTGAGGAAACGGCCGCCGAGGTAGCCGCCGAACATGTGCAGACCATAGTTGAAGGCGCCGAACACGCCCATCATGGCGTTGGCGCTGCTTTCGTTGAAGCCCAATCGCTTGGTGGCGTACAGCACCAGCGTGGAGTAAAGCACGGCGAAGCCCAGCGTGGCGAAGATCTGGATGAAGAACAGCGCCCCCGCACCGGGGGGAATGGCATGGCGCGCTTGCGGCGCCGGCATGGCATCTGAAGGAGTCAAAACCAACCTCTACTGCATTATTATGTAATGAGTCTGTCCCTGTCTGCGGTATCGCCGGCCTGTCTCCCGGCAATCTGCGCGGCGTCGTGATGTTCCTTGCCAAAAACGCCGCGCCGACACAATTCCATTTAGCGACACATTTGACTAATAATCCAGTATTAATGCATATAACAGCAAATAGACCGATCTCATTGGCGATATATTGAGCCACTTGAACAGAAAAAGATCAAACAATCGTCTGTCATGAATTCTGGCCGCAGCCTACCCTGCCCGCTGGCGACCGCGAGTGGGAATATCGTTCGGTAAATCAGCAAATTGCTGCAAGTTTGGCTAAACAGTCATGAGAATGAAATAAGAGGGTTGACGCTGAGATCAGATTCTCCTACATTAGCGCCCGTCGACAGCGCAAGGCGTTATCGACGACAAAACGGTGAGGTGTCTGAGTGGCTGAAGGAGCACGCCTGGAAAGTGTGTATACGCGAAAGTGTATCGAGGGTTCGAACCCCTCTCTCACCGCCAAATTCAAAGAGAAAGCCTGGATTCGCGTCCAGGCTTTTTTTTTTGCATGATGCACCGCCGAGAGGGGTGAGAAGCCTCGACAGGGTTCGACAAAACGCCTGCGTTTGGGACCGCCAACGGCGGCCCGTAGGGTGAGCGCAGCGAATCAAGCCCTCTCTCACCGCCAAATTCAAAGAGAAAGCCTGGATTCGCGTCCAGGCTTTTTTTTTGCATGGCGCACCGCCGAGAGGGGCGAGAAGCCTCGACAGGGTTCGACAAAACGCCTGCGTTTTGGACCGCCAACGGCGGCCCGTAGGGTGAGCGCAGCGAATCAAGCCCACAGCCCGCGCCCGTAATTCTCATTTCCACCGGTTATCCGCGAACCTTACTTCTGATTTTCCCACCTTTTCATGACTTCTGCCCTGCCGTTCGCCGCAGTTTTCAGCAAAGTGAACACGGCTTGAGCGGACGAACAAAAACACAGAAATTATTCTTGACCGGATCGGCCCCACTCCCTATAGTAGCGCCCCGTTGCAGCGATGATTTCGCAACAAAAAAATATGGTGAGGTGTCCGAGTGGCTGAAGGAGCACGCCTGGAAAGTGTGTATACGCGAAAGTGTATCGAGGGTTCGAATCCCTCCCTCACCGCCATATTCTAACGAGAAAGCCTGAGCGAAAGTTCAGGCTTTTTTGTATGCATAGCGCACCGACCGGGAGGGTGAGAATCCTCGACAGGGTTCGACAAAACGCCGCGTTTTGGACCGCCAACGGCGGCCCGCAGGGTGAGCGCAGCGAATCTATCCCTCCCTCACCGCCATATTCTAACGAGAAAGCCTGAGCGTAAGTTCAGGCTTTTTTGTATGCATCGCGCACCGACCGGGAGGGTGAGAACCCTCGACAGGGTTCGACAAAACGCTTGCGTTTTGGACCGCCAACGGCGGCCCGCAGGGTGAGCGCAGCGAATCTATCCCTCCCTCACCGCCATACAAAAAAGCCCGAACGCAAATTCAGGCTTTTTTATCCCCACGGCCCAACCGTTCAGTGGTGCGTGCATCTCACCGACGTTGGCTGCGCCAGCGCGCGGCGCCAGTCGCCCGGCGTTTGGCCGAACTGGCGTTTGAAGCTGCGGTTGAACGACTGCTGTGAGTCGAAGCCGAGCGAGATCGCCACGCTGACGATAGGCTCGCCGCTGTTGGCCAGGCGCTCCGCCGACACTTTCAGTTTTTGCATGCGGATATACTCCCCCAGCGCGTAGCCGGTCTGGCGTTTGAACATGCGCTGCAGATGCCATTTGGAATAGCCCGCGCGGTCCGCCACGGTGTTGATATCCAGTTTTTCTTCCAGATTGTTGTCGATCCACGCCTTCAAATCGGTAATAAAGCCCGTAGTGTTCATGCAGATGCTCCCATCATTCGGCAGGGTCACCCTCTGCCCGATGCACATACGTTGCAACAGTTTCGCTTTAAATGCAATTTTTATTATTGCATTTATCGGAAAGCCGCCACTATACTCCACCCAATTAATGTAACCGATATTGATACATTAATGTGACACCAATATGTTTCAAAACCTAACGTTGCGCCATGACAAAGCGCGGCGCCCCTTCCGCCGAACGCCGGCATGAAGGGAAAAGCCCGAGAAACAGGGTTGGGTATGGGGCCAGACAGCGCTTACTTATCGGAATAAAAATAATGCCAAATCAACCAAACTCATCGTTCAACGCCGGCGGCCGCACGCGCGCCGTCGCTCTGGGCCAGCGGCTCTCCGGGGTGGCGCTGTTGGCCGCCCTGCTCGCCGGATGCGACAACAGCGTCGCGCACAATGCCCCGCCGCCACCGCCGGTGGTCAGCGCCGCCAGCGTGGTGGTCAAGCCGATCAGCCAGTGGGATGCGTTCAATGGCCGGGTCGAGGCGGTGCAGAGCGTGCAACTGCGCCCACGGGTCTCTGGTTACATCGAGCGGGTCAACTACACCGAAGGCGACGAGGTGAAAAAAGGCCAGGTGCTGTTCACCATTGACGATCGCACCTACCGCGCCGCGCGTGAACAGGCGCAGGCAGAGCTGGTGCGGGCGCGCAACCAGGCCGCTCTGGCGCGCAGCGAATCCTCGCGCACCGAGAAGCTGATCGGCACTCAGGCCATCTCGCAAGAAGTGTGGGAACAGCGCCGTTCGTCCGCCGCGCAGGCGCAAAGCAACGTGCTGGCGGCGCAGGCCCAGCTCGATATGGCGCAGCTTAATCTCGACTTTACCCGCGTCACCGCCCCGATCGACGGGCGCGCCAGCCGCGCGATGATCACCGCCGGCAACCTGGTCACCGCCGGCGACAGCGCCAGCGTGCTGACGACGCTGGTGTCGCTCGACAAGGTCTACGTCTATTTCGACGTGGATGAAGCCACCTTCCTGCGTTATCAGCAGCAAGGCCGGCACGATGCCCGCCTGCCGGTGAAAGTCGGCCTGGTGGGCGAAGACGGCACTCCGCATCAAGGGCTGGTGGACTTCACTGATAACCAACTGAACGCCGGGACCGGCACCATCCGCATGCGCGCCCTGCTCGACAACCGCGATCGCCGCTTCACGCCGGGGCTGTTCGCACGGGTACAGATGCCCGGCAGCGCCGAGTTCAACGCCATGCTGATCGACGACAAAGCGGTGATGACCGATCAGAACCGCAAGTTCGTTTACATCGTCGATAAAGACGGCAAGGCGCAGCGCCGCGACATCGACGTGGGCCGGATGGCCGAAGGATTGCGCATTGTGCAAAAAGGCCTGGTGAACGGCGATCGGGTGATCGTCGACGGCATGCAGAAAGTGTTTATGCCGGGCATGCCGGTCGACGCGAAAAGCGTCGCCATGACCACCACCGCCTCCGCACTTAACTAAGCTCCCAGCAGAGAACTCTGACCCATGGACTTTTCCCGTTTTTTCATCGACCGGCCGATCTTCGCCGCGGTGCTGTCGATACTGATTTTTGTCGCCGGGGCGATCGCCATTCCGCTGCTGCCGATCAGCGAGTACCCGGACGTGGTGCCGCCCAGCGTGCAGGTGCGCGCAGAATACCCGGGTGCCAACCCGAAAGAGATCGCTGAAACGGTGGCCACGCCGCTGGAAGAAGCGATCAACGGCGTCGAAAACATGATGTACATGAAATCGGTTGCCGGTTCCGACGGCGTGCTGGTGACCACCGTCACCTTCCGCCCCGGCACCGATCCCGATCAGGCGCAGGTGCAGGTGCAAAACCGCGTGGCACAGGCCGAAGCGCGCCTGCCGGAAGACGTGCGCCGCCAGGGCATCACTACCCAGAAACAGTCTCCGGCGCTGACGCTGGTGGTGCATCTGGTGTCGCCTTCCGGCAAGTACGACTCGCTGTACCTGCGCAACTACGCCACCCTGAAGGTCAAGGATGAACTGGCTCGCCTGCCGGGCGTCGGCCAGGTGCAGATCTTCGGCGCCGGTGAATACGCAATGCGCATCTGGCTCGATCCGAACAAGGTCGCCGCGCGCGGGCTGACCGCCTCCGACGTGGTGAGCGCCATGCAGGAGCAGAACGTGCAGGTCTCCGCCGGCCAGCTCGGCGCGGAGCCGATGCCGACGCGCAGCGACTATCTGCTGTCGATCAACGCCCAGGGCCGCCTGCAAACCGAAGAAGAGTTCGGCAACATCATTCTCAAGAGCGGCGATAACGGCGAGATCGTGCGGCTGCGCGACGTGGCGCGCATCGAGATGGGTTCCGGCAGCTACGCGCTGCGCGCCCAGCTCAATAACAAGGATGCGGTCGGCATCGGCATCTTCCAGTCGCCGGGCGCCAACGCCATCGAGCTGTCGGACGCGGTGCGCGGCAAGATGGCCGAGCTGGCGATCCGCTTCCCGGATGGCATGAGCTGGAAATCTCCGTACGATCCGACGGTTTTCGTGCGCGATTCGATCCGCGCGGTGGTGGATACCCTGCTGGAAGCGGTGATCCTGGTGGTGCTGGTGGTCATTCTGTTCCTGCAGACCTGGCGCGCCTCGATCATTCCGCTGTTGGCGGTGCCGATCTCCGTGGTCGGCACCTTCGCCGCGCTGTATCTGCTGGGCTTCTCGCTCAACACCCTCAGCCTGTTCGGGCTGGTGCTGGCGATCGGCATCGTGGTGGATGACGCCATCGTGGTGGTGGAGAACGTTGAGCGCAACATCGAAGAGGGGCTGTCGCCGCTGGCGGCGGCGCACCAGGCGATGCGCGAGGTCTCCGGCCCGATCATCGCCATCGCCGTGGTGCTGTGCGCGGTGTTCGTGCCGATGGCGTTCCTCTCCGGCGTCACCGGCCAGTTCTACAAGCAATTCGCCGTCACCATCGCCATCTCGACGGTGATCTCCGCCATCAACTCGCTGACCTTGTCGCCGGCGCTGGCGGCGCGCTTGCTCAAACCGCACGGCGCGCCGAAAGATCTGCCGTCGCGCCTGATCGACAGGCTGTTCGGTTGGCTGTTCCGGCCGTTCAACCGCTTCTTCGCCAGCGGTTCGCAACGCTACCAGCGCGGCGTCTCCCGCGTGCTGAGCCGGCGCGGCGCGGTGTTCGTCGTCTATCTGCTGCTGCTGGCCGCCGCCGGGGTGATGTTCAAGACCGTGCCCGGCGGCTTTATCCCGACGCAGGACAAGCTGTACCTGATCGGCGGCGTGAAAATGCCGGAAGGCGCCTCGCTGGAACGCACCGATGCGGTGATCCGCAAGATGAGCGCCATCGGCCTGAGCGTGGACGGCGTCACCGATGCGGTAGCCTTCCCCGGCCTGAACGCGCTGCAGTTCACCAATACGCCGAATACCGGCACGGTGTTCTTCGCACTGGAGTCGCTGAGCACCCGTACCCGCACCGCGGCGCAGATCAACGCCGAGATTAACGCGCGCATTTCGCAGATCCAGGAAGGTTTCGCCTTCTCCATCATGCCGCCGCCGATCCTCGGCATCGGCCAGGGTTCCGGCTATTCGCTGTACGTGCAGGATCGCGGCGGGCTGGGTTACGGCGCGCTGCAGACCGCGATCAACACGATGTCCGGCGCCATAATGCAAACACCGGGCATGGGGTTCCCGATCTCCTCCTATCAGGCCAACGTGCCGCAGCTGGACGCCAAAATCGATCGCGACAAGGCCAAGGCGCAGGGGGTGCCGCTCAATGCGCTGTTCAGCACGCTGCAGACCTACCTCGGTTCGTCTTACATCAACGACTTCAACCGCTATGGCCGCACCTGGAAGGTGATGGCGCAGGCCGACGGCCAGTTCCGCGACAGCGTGGAAGACATCGCCAACCTGCGTACCCGCAACGACAAGGGCGAAATGGTGCCGATCGGCAGCATGGTCAGCATCGGCACCACTTACGGCCCGGATCCGGTGATCCGTTATAACGGCTTCCCGGCGGCGGATCTGATCGGCGACGCCGATCCGCGCGTGCTCTCCTCTACCCAGGCGATGGGTGCGCTGACGCAGATGGCCGATAAGCTGTTGCCGAACGGCATGAACATCCAGTGGACCGATCTGAGCTATCAGCAATCGACCCAGGGCAACGCCGCGCTGGTGGTCTTCCCGGTGGCAGTGCTGCTGGCGTTCCTCGCGCTGGCGGCGCTGTATGAAAGCTGGACGCTGCCGCTGGCGGTGATCCTGATCGTGCCGATGACCATGCTGTCGGCGCTGTTCGGCGTGTGGCTGACCGGCGGCGACAACAACGTGTTCGTGCAGGTCGGGCTGGTCGTTCTGATGGGGCTGGCCTGCAAGAACGCCATTCTGATCGTCGAGTTCGCCCGCGAGCTGGAAATGCAGGGCAAAGGCATCGTCGAGGCGGCGCTCGAGGCCTGTCGCCTGCGGTTGCGGCCGATCGTGATGACCTCCATCGCCTTCATCGCCGGCACCATCCCGCTGATCCTCGGCCACGGCGCCGGCGCCGAGGTGCGTGGCGTCACCGGCATCACGGTGTTCTCCGGCATGCTGGGGGTCACCCTGTTCGGGCTGTTCCTGACGCCGGTGTTCTACGTCACCCTGCGGCGCCTGGTGGCGCGCAAAGCGCAGCCGCAGATGGCGTAATCATCGTCTTAACATGCAAAAAGGTCGGGCATTGCCCGACCTTTTTTTATGCATGCGAACCGCGATTATTTATCGGCGGTTTCAGCCTCTTGCTCGGCGGCGTACTCCGCGCAGGCGCGTTTGTCGCCCCGCTCCAGCTCGGCCAACGAGTCGGCCACGGTGTGGCGCGCCAGCACCGCGAGCGAAGCCTGCTCGGCCTCGTTCACCACCGATTTGAAATACCAGCAGGCGTTGGCGCTCACCAGGCAGCGGGCCGGCACTTCAGGGCGGGAGGCCCAGATGCGCTTGTCGTCGATCACCGCCAGGTAGATATCCCGCAGGGTAATCTCTTCCGCCGGGCGGCCGAGGTGGATAGAGCCGTTTCGGCCCAGGGTGGAAACGATGATGCCGTCTTTGGTCAGCGGCACCATCAGTTTGCGGATAAAGCTCGGGTTAGCTTCCAGAGTGGCGGCGAGGGTGGCGCTCGTCGAACGCATGCCCTGCTTCTCAGCTACGGCGACGCTAAGGACCATTTGCAACGCTGTCGGAAAGCGAAAATCTAACATGTCGTTATCTCTGCGAGACGAAATACTCGGGTTTGGCCGGTGTGGCGATTGGCGCCGAACACACCGCTTAATTGCACAATAATATAACAAACGCAGGGGCTTTTTTGAAGTTTCGCCCAGCGATATCGCACGCAGACATTAGAACGATCGCAAACTTTTGGGCAGGCAGAAAACAGAAACCCGCGTCAATGTTAACGCCGCTCGCTTAACCGGGTTAAACGATCAGAACTAACACTGCCCGCGGGTTTAATTCGAATGTGGCGATCAGGCTCTGTTCAACACCAGCTGGCCGTTTTTATCCAACGGGATTTGCGTGCCCGGATCGTGATCCATGCGGATCTTGCCCTGCTGATTGCCGATCTTGTAGGTCACGTCATAGCCCAGCATTTTCTGAGACTTGTCGTAGACCGTTTTGCAACGCTGCTGAACGCTGGTGGTGACGTCGTTGTTCTGCATCGCCCCTTGCACCTGGTTGCCGGCGTAGCCGCCGCCCAGTGCACCTACCACCGTCGCCACGTCGCGCCCGCGACCGCCGCCGAACTGGTGGCCGATCACGCCGCCCGCCACTGCGCCCAGCACAGAACCGGCGATGCGGTTTTCATCCTGCACCGGTGCGCGGTGCGTCACGGTGACGTTGCGGCATTCCTGACGCGGCGTTTTGATGGTTTCTTTAATCGGCGTTGCGGCGAGCACCTGCGCATATTGCGGACCGGCAGAAAAGACGTCCAGACTGGCTACCGCGGCAATCCCCAGAGCGGCAGCGACACCAATTCCAACACCGGCTAACATTGACTTGTTCACAGGAAACCTCCTGAAAGTGTTACCACGCATTTTTTCCGGGGTCTGTTACCGGCTGCACCGCGCTTATTATTTTGCGCATGGGCGGCTTGCGGTATCCCGGTTTACGGCGTGCGCGACGCGCCGTCTGTAAACGAGGTAAAGTCTGCACAATGATCTGGAGGCCCGCAATAAGACAAGGGGACCAAAAATGCGGGAAAACGGCCGTTTTCCCGTTGTTTAGGAGGAATCTTAAGAATTTTACCCATGCCAACGACGGCTTGTGCAGAAGAATCAAACAACCGCCGCCGATCGCCTCGCGCCGCCATAAAAAAACCCGCGCGGGCGAACCGGCGCGGGTTGGTCGACAAAGGCGAGATCAGTGCATCTTCAGACGCGGACGGATCACCCGGTTGATGCCGCCCACCAGCATCATCAGGCCGGTTTTGATGTAGCCATGCAGCGCCACCTGGTGCATGCGGTACAGCGAGATGTAAACGAAGCGCGCGATGCGCCCTTCCACCATCATCGAGCCGCGCATCAGGTTGCCCATCAGGCTGCCGACGGTGCTGAAGCGCGACAGCGACACCAGCGAGCCGTGGTCTTTATACACGTATGGCTTCAGCGTCTGGCCGTTCATCAGCGCCAGAATATTGGTGGCGCAGCGTGAGGCCATCTGGTGCGCCGACTGCGCGCGCGGCGGCACGAAACCGCCGCCCTCTTTCGGGCAAGAGGCGCAGTCGCCGATGGCGAAGATGTTCGGATCGCGCGTGGTCTGCAGCGTCGGCTCTACCACCAGCTGGTTGATGCGGTTGGTTTCCAGGCCGCCGATGTCCTTCATAAAGTCCGGCGCCTTGATGCCGGCCGCCCACACCATCAGATCGGCGTCGATAAATTCGCCGCCCTTGGTGTTCAGCCCCTTGGCGTCCGCGCTGGTCACCATGGTGTTGGTCAGCACGCGCACGCCCAGTTTGATCAGCTCCTGGTGCGCGGCGGCGGAAATGCGCGGCGGCAGCGCCGGCAGGATGCGCTCGCCGGCTTCCACCAGCGTCACGTTGAGCGCGCTGTTGTCCAGGCCTTCGAAACCGTAGCTGTGCAACTGCTTCACCGCGTTGTGCAGTTCGGCGGACAGTTCAACGCCGGTGGCGCCGCCGCCGACGATAGCGATGTTGACCCGCTCTTTTTGCCCCGGCTGCGCCGAGAACTTCAGGAACAGGTTGAGCATTTCGTTGTGGAAACGGCGTGCCTGATGGGGGTTATCCAGGAAGATGCAGTGCTCTTTCACGCCCGGCGTACCGAAATCGTTCGAGGTGCTGCCCAGCGCCATCACCAGGATGTCGTACGGCAATTCGCGCGCCGGCACCAGCTCGCCGCCCTGCTCGTCGCAGATCTGCGCCAGCTGCAGCGTTTGCGTCTCGCGGTTGATGTTGGTCAACGACCCCAGTTGGAAGCTGAAATGGTGATTGCGCGCGTGCGCCAGGTAGCTGAGCGCATCCACGCCGTCATCGAGGGAACCGGTCGCCACTTCGTGCAACAGCGGTTTCCACAAATGGCTGTGGTTGCGATCCACCAGCGTGATCTCGGCTTTGTTCTTGCGGCCAAGTTTATGGCCCAGGCTGGTCGCCAGCTCCAGACCACCGGCGCCGCCGCCAACAATAACGATTTTCTTCTTTGGCGTTGTCAAAATAACCCCCTAAATGTGAACCATTTGTTATCCCAGGGTAAATAAATAATATCCTTAGAATACATAGGGTTCGCGTAAAATAAATCGGCTCTCTGCAGCCAGAATAGCATGTGAGGTTATTTGGTCATACCAAAATTGACGTACATCAAATTTTTTTGGTTAAAGGCTGGACGCGGGGATTTTTTGGGGATTGTGATTCAAATAGTTAGCGCTGAGTCACAGTTTTAAATTTTGCCGATTGCCACAGAGAATCTTGCTTTGACGCACAAAAAAGCCGCACTTTCCGCCGGTGAAAAACGGGGCGCGCGGCTCGCGGCAGCGTTATGAAACTGTTAACCCAGCGCCTTGAACGCCTTGAGCCGCTGCAGATGCGGCGAGATGTTTTTGAACTTGTGCGTCTGCTGTTCATCCCAGACGATTTCGTAGTAGTGATGCAGCAATTCGGCGCTGCGCCGGTTATCCAGCACCTCGTCGTGGCGCGACAGCACCACCAGACAGCGATCGCGGTTTTTCTCGCGGAAATCCTCCACGCACTTGGTGGCGATATCGCGATACTCTTCCGGCCGGTCTATCTTGCCGTGCATGTGCTCTTCCGGGTACAGGTTGGGATTGAACATCGCCTGGCGAATGCCGCACAGGAAACCGATGCGCTCCGCCCAGAAGCCGCCGAGGCCGACCCCGCAGATCAACGGGTGCGCGTCGCCGCCCTGCTGCACCGCCTTGTCCACCTCTTTCAACAGATGCTGCATGTCGTGACGCGGATGCTGCGTGCTGTAGCTGATAAAGCGCACGTCCGGATCGATAAACTGCAGCTGTAACACCTTTTCATGATTGCCGGGACTGGTGGAATCGAAGCCGTGCAAATAGATAATCATGTGGATCCTCGCAACAAGCCAAGGGCCGCGGGCGCGGCCCTCATCATTTCCGCTCTGCGCCGCGGTGCGGCGCCTGGATTCACCCTTGCGAACGCTGCTTGTGCTCCTCCCAGCGCTCGCTCAGCGCGCTGAGCGCCTTGTGCGCCTGCTGCCAGCGCTCGGAGTCGCGCAGTTCCTGACGGGTGAACTGACCGCGATGATATAACCGCTTCACCTTCTCTGCTTTGACCGGGGACAGGTTATCCAACACGCTGACCGCGCCTTCGCGGTGGTTGCACACCAGGATCATGTCGCAACCGGCATCCAGCGCCGCCTGGCCGCGTTCGGCATAGCTGCCCATGATGGCGGCGCCTTCCATCGACAGATCGTCGGAGAAAATCACGCCGTCGAAGCCCAGCTCCTGACGCAGGATCTGCTGCAGCCAGTACGGCGAGCCACTGGCCGGACGCGGGTCCGCTTCAGTATAGATGACGTGGGCCGGCATGACGGCGTCCAACAGCTGGCGGTTGATCAGCTCGCGGAAGATCGCCATGTCGTGCTCGCGGATCTGCGCCAGCGGCCGCGGATCGCGCGGGGTTTCCTTGTGCGAATCGGCGCTGACGGCGCCGTGCCCCGGGAAGTGTTTGCCGGTGGTTTTCATGCCGGCGCTGTGCATGCCGAGGATGAAGCGTTCCGCCATCGCCAACGCCTGCGGCGGATCGCTGTGGAACGAACGCTCGCCGATCGCCGCGCTGCCGTGGCCGATGTCCAGCACCGGCGCAAAGCTGATGTCGATATCCTGCGCGATCATTTCCGCCGCCATCAGCCAGCCTGCCTCCTGCGCCAGACGGCCGCCTTCCTGCGCATCGTGCAACGCGGCAAACGACTGCGCCGCAGGCAGACGGGTGAAGCCCTCGCGGAAGCGCTGCACGCGCCCGCCTTCCTGATCTACCGCCACCACCAGCCGATCGTGCGATTCGGCGCGGATCTGGCGCACCAGCTCACGCAGCTGCTCCGCATCGTGGAAGTTGCGGGTAAACAAGATCAATCCGCCAACCAGCGGGTGTTTCAATATTTCGCGTTCTTCTGCATCCAGCTCGTAGCCGGCGACATCTAGCATTACTGGGCCCACGGGCACCTCACTTCATTGTGTTCGTTCAGAATTCGGATGGTGATAAACAGAATCGCCGGCGCAGCGCAGCGCCCCAGCGCAAAAATTCAACGTCGCCGCTCTGCTGCCAGCGCACTTCAAACCACAGCAGCATCAGATAATCCACCCACGGCAGCCAACGGCGCACCTGTGCCTGCAGCCGGGCGATGTCGTGATAATCCTGACGCGCGTAGTGCTGCAAAAAGCGCTGCTGCTGTTCGGCCGACCAGCCGTTGCTGCGAAACAGCGCGGCGATATCCAGCGCCACATCACCGTCGGCGGCATACTCCCAGTCGATCAGCCGCAGCCCTTCGCCGGTGGCGAGCAGATTGCCCGGATGGATATCCATGTGCAGCGGCGCCAGACGCAGCGGCCGTGGCAAGGCGCTGCGTAAAAAATGACGCTGCAGGCGCAGCCAGGCGGGGGTTAAACGCCGCGTATCCAGCTGCTGCCAGTAGCGGAGGAACTGCCGCCGCAGATCCAGCCGGTAACCGCTGAGCGGCCGCCGATGCAGCGTCGCCACCATCGCCGCCAGCTCGCCGCGCTGATTCAGCGCGTCAAACTCGGCAATTGTGACGACGTCACCTTCAAGCCATTCGAGGATAAGCCACTGATTATTCTGCGCGAAAACCCGTGGCCCCAGCCCCGGCGCGCAGCGACGCAAGACCTGCGCTTCCCGCCGCCTGCTCACGCCCAGCGCGCGTTTCTCCGCGCTGTGTTGCCGCGCCAGCAGCGTAATGCCCGCGCCGTCGATACGCCAGCTCTCGCCGGTCAGCCCCTGCACCGGGCTGAAATGACAACCGGCGGTATTCACCGCCGGCAGTCTGGTTTCCATCAATCGTCGCAGCGCGGCCTCAGCGTTTAACGGCGCCATTGCCCGACCAGACGATCTCGCCGGTTTGCACCAGCATCAGCTGCATATCCAGCGCCGGCGACTTCACGTCGCCGCTGACATCGCTGTACAGCACGTACTGCGCGCCGACGATGCGCGCCAGGCCAATCGCCTTGCTGCGCGAGCCGAAGCTGTCATCCGCCGACAGGCCCAGCGTTTGTCTGGCGCTGGTCAGCTTCGCTTCCGGCACCACGCTGAAGGTGGAGTTCGACGCCAGCGCCTTATACAGCGCCGCGGTGGCTTTGCCCATCTGCAGCGAACCGTTGGTGTTGTTCTTGACGCTGTCCAGCAGCAGCACGCTGCCGGCCGTGACGCCATCGGCCTTCAACATCTGCCCCACCAGCGGCTGAACGCTGCCCAGCCAGTCGAGCTGCTGGATTTTCGGCGGCTGCGGCACCGGCTCGGTAGTTGGCGGCTGCGGCTGCTCGACCGGCGGCGTCGGCTGATCCGGCTCGACGGTGACCGGCGGCAGCGGCTGTTCCGGCTCAGGCGGGCGCGACAGACAGCCGCTCAGGGTGAATGCGGCCAGCGCCACTAAGACGTACTTTTTCATGCTTTTTCTCCAAACCTGGCAAGCGCTTACAGGTACAGATACAGACGCGCGCTTTTAGCGTCCAGATTGCCGTTAATCGAGTAGATTTTGGCGTCCGAGTTGGGCGCCACCACGATCTCGCGCGGTTTCTCGAAGGGGCGAATATCCAGTCCCTGCTCGTCGTACCAATAGAAACGGTAATGTACGGTCACCGGCGTCGGCTGACTGTTATTGAGCACCGAGGTTGCCATCACCCGCCCGGAAGCGTTCGAAATCGAGGGCGTATCGGCCAGAATGCCGGCGGTCAGCACCGAAGGATCCATCACCACCGTCTGCCCTTGGTTGACCGCGATGCCGGGCGGTGAGCTGCATCCCATCAACAACGCGGCGGGCAGCGCCAACGCCATCAGACCACGCAGAGTTTTTTTACCGCGCATGATTTCCTCGCTTAACGTGACAACAGCGGCCCCAGCGAGCGGCCACCGACCAGGTGCATATGAATATGATAGACCTCCTGACCGGCGTGGCGATTGCAGTTGACGATCAGGCGGTAGCCGTCCTCGGCGATGCCTTCCTGTTCGGCGATTTTCGCCGCGGCGGTGATCATGCGGCCCAGCGCGGCTTCGTGCTCCACGGTCACGTCGTTGACGGTTGGGATCAGCACGTTGGGAACGATCAGCACATGTGTGGGCGCCTGGGGGGAGATGTCACGGAAAGCGGTCACCAGTTCATCCTGGTAAACCACATCAGCAGGGATTTCGCGGCGGATAATTTTACTGAAAATCGTTTCTTCGGCCATCTGGCGTTCCTTGTTTTACACAATTAGCTGTACGCAGTATGAGTGACAAATTCTACTGCTTTCAACCTGATTGCGCACTTTCCACGTCGAGTGCTGCAGATTCGCGCAGCCCAGCCCCCCGCTTGTGCATCTTTTCACTTTGGTTATTCACTATTGTTGCTTTACTTGCCCCGCACCGCCGCCAATAGTAACCCCATGATTAACAAAGGATAGAGGGCGTTATGTTACCGAGGATTCCGGCGCTGTGCGCGCTGTTGCTGAGCGCCGCCGTGCAGGCGGCCCCGTCGGGCGGTATCGATCTGCAGGCTAATCGACAGCCGATACGCGCAGAGAAGAACCCCGCCGCTATCGCGCTGATTCCGGCGAACTTTCACTTCGCGGTGCCCGGCAAGCTGACGGTGGCGGTGGCATTCGAGAACTCCCCGCCGCTGGCGCTGTTCGCCGAAGACAATAAAACGCTGATCGGCAGCGATCCGGACATCGCCCGCCTGGTGGCCGACAGCCTCGGGCTGGAGCTGAATCTGGTGCCCACCTCCTGGGAAGATTGGCCGCTTGGCATCAGCGCGGGCAAATACGATGCGGCGATCTTCAACATCGCCGTCACCAAACAGCGTAAAACCAAATTCGACTTCGCCACTTACCGAGTGGACACGCTGGGCTTTTACGTCAAATCCACCAGCAACATCACCGCGATCAACCGGCCGCAGGACGTCGCCGGTCTGCGGATCATCGTCGGATCCGGCACCAATCAGGAAAACATTCTGCTGGGATGGGATAAGCAGAATCGCGCCGCCGGGCTGCCGCCGGTGCAGCCGATCTACGTGACCGACGACGCCGCCACCAACCTCAGCATTCAGTCCGGGCGCGCCGATGCGTTCTTCGGCCCCCACTCTACCGGCGCCTACAAGGCGGCGCTGACCGGCAAAACCAAAATGGTCGGCATCGGCCCCAACGTGGCCTATGTCGCGGTCACCACCAAAAAAGGCAACGGGTTGGTGAACGCCGTCAACGCCGCCATCAACGGCGTCATCGTCAGCGGTGAATACGCGCAGGTGCTGGAACGCTGGGGCGAAGGCGACGAAAAGGTCGAGCGCTCCGCCATCAATCCGCCGGGCATCGGCGACTAGCTGCCGATCAGCTGCGGCGCATGCCGACGCATCCACTCGGCCAGCGAGTCCAACGTTGGCCGCAGCGATTTGCCCAGCGCGGTGACCTGATACTCCACTCGCGGCGGCACTTCGGGAAACACCTGCCGCGTCACCAGACCGCGCTGTTCGAACAGCCGCAGCTGGCGCGTCAGCTCTTTTTGCGCAATGGGCGCCACCGCCCGCTGCAGCTCGCTGAATCGTACCGGGCCATCGATCATGATCAGCCGGTACAAGATCGGTATCGCCCATTTGCCCGACACCAGATTGACGAAGTCCACCATCGGGCAAGGTTCACCCGCCGTCGGCAACGCCGCCAAATTATTTTCCGCCGCTAAGGGCGCTTGCGTCGTCATTTCATCCCACCTCGTCCATTAGTATCCAAAAGGTGCCTACTATGCAAAAGTAACTATAGCGCAAATAATGCCGAAACTGACGCTAAAGAGGAATCGGTTATGTCACGACTGCAAGGCAAATACGCATTGATCACCGGCGGCACCAGCGGCATCGGGTTGGAAACCGCCCGCCAGTTCATCGCCGAGGGCGCTTTGGTTGCGATCACCGGCCGCAGCCAACGCGCCCTGGACGCGGCGGGCCAGGCATTGGCGGACAAGGCGCTGTTGCTGCTGAGCGACGCCGGCGATATCCCACAGCAGCGCGCGCTGGCCCAGCAGTTGGAGCAGCGGTGGCCGCGGCTGGACGTGCTGTACATCAACGCCGGCGACGTCACGCACCGCCCGCTGCAGGAGTGGGATGAGCAAAGCTATCAGCGGCTGATGGACATCAACCTCAAGGGACCGTTCTTTCTGATCCAGGCGCTGCTGCCGCTGCTGGCCAACCCTTCTTCGGTGATCCTGTGCGGTTCGGTCAGCGCCCATATCGGCCTGCCGCAGAGCAGCGCCTACGCCGCCAGCAAAGCCGGTTTGTTATCTTTGGCCAGAACGCTCTCCGGCGAGCTGCACGCGCGCGGCATTCGCGTCAACGGCCTCAGCCCCGGCCCGACCGAAACCCCGGCGCTGGGTAAGCTGGGGCTGGCGGAAGCGGATGAGCAGGCATTGCGCGACGATATCCGCGCGCTGGTGCCGATCGGCCGCATGGGCAGCGCGCTGGAACTGGCCAAAGCGGCGGTGTTTCTGGCTGCGGACGAGTCGGCATTTATGGTCGGCGCGGAGCTGCAAATGGACGGCGGCGTGGGGAATTTATAATTTAGCGACGCGGCCGCGCCCCGCGCGGCCCGCAAGATCACCCCAGTCCAGGGATATCGACGCCGAAAGTCTGCAGCAGCAACACCACGTTGAGCAGCACGATCACCACCGTGCCGACCACCGCCGCCAGACTGGTCCAGCGGCCGTTGGCGAACTCGCCCATGATGTCGCGGCGGCGGGTGAACATCACCAGCGCGATCATCGGCGCCGGCAGCGCCAGGCTCAGCACCACCTGGCTATAGACCAGCGCATCGGTGGCGTTGACGCCCATCGCCACCACGATAAACGCCGGCACCATGGTCACCAGGCGGCGCACCCACACCGGGATGCGGAAGCCGACGAAGCCCTGCATGATCATCTGCCCGGCCATGGTGCCCACCACCGAGCTGGAAATGCCGGAGGCGATCAGCGAAGCCAGGAAGATGCCGGCCGCCGCCGCGCCGAACAGCGGCGTCAGCGTATGGTAGGCGGTGCCGATTTCGGCCACGTCGCTGTTACCGGCGTGGAAGGCGCTCGAGGCCATGATCACCATCGCAATATTCACCAGCCCGGCAAGCGCCAGCGCGATCACCACTTCAATATTGGAAAAACGCAGCAGCTTGCGCCGCTCGCCGTTGTCGCTGGCGGGGCTGCGGTGCTGGGTCAATCCCGAGTGCAGGAAAATGGCGTGCGGCATCACGGTGGCGCCGATAATGCCGACGGCGATGGTCAGCGCCTGGGCATCCGGCAACTGCGGCGTCACCATGCCGATGCCGGCCGACTGCCAGTTCACCGGCACGATGAACATCTCCACCAGATAACACAGCGCGATGATGCCCACCAGGCCGCCGATCATCAGCTCGACCGGGCGGAAACCTTTCTTTTCCACCATCAACAGCGCATAGGTGATCACCGCCGTCACCCCCATCCCCGCCAGTAGCGGCATATGGAACAGCAGCGCCAGCGCAATCGCCCCGCCGAGAAACTCCGCCAAATCGGTGGCCATCGCCGCCACTTCGCTGAGCAGCCACATGCCGATCACCACCGGCCGTGAGAACTGGTCGCGGCACATCTCCGCCAGATTGCGGTTGGTGACGATGCCCAGTTTGGCCGACAGCGCCTGGAACAGCATGGCGATCAGGTTGGCCATCACCACCACCCATAGCAGGCTGTAACCGTACTTCGCCCCGGCCTGAATGTTGGTGGCGAAATTACCGGGATCCATATAGGCGATAGAGGCAATCACCGCCGGGCCGGCGAACAGCAACGGCGTGAAGGCACCGCGCTTGCGTCCGGCAAGGGCGGCGCCAATCGCGATGTTGGTCCGTTCGGTTAACGATGAGGGAGTAGCCGCGTCTCGCATGAAGTACCCTTAATCTTTTGCTGGTTATTTTTCCACCGATCATGCTGACAATGTAGCATCGGCTACACTTTATGCAACAGGCGAAATTAATGGGCTTTGTGTAGAGATATTTCTAACTACCACAATGCGTGGCATCGAATTGATAATGTGTGCTATTTGGACTAACTTAGGGCAACCCTCCCCGCATTGCCGGGAGACGCCATTTTTATGCTTACAGGACGCCCTACGCTATGGTTACCCGCGCGCCAGATAACGCCGACCGCCACGCCCAGACCGACATGCCGGACGAGGCCGAGCACGCCCTGCGTTTTAGCCGCGCCCGCGAAGCGCAGTCCAATGCGCTGATCGAAGATTACGTTGAGCTGATCGCCGATTTGCTGCAAAGCACCCGCGAAGCCAGAACCACCGATATCGCGCGCCGCTTCGGCGTCTCTCACCCGACGGCGATCAAAAATATCGCGCGGCTCAAAAGCGCCGGGCTGGTGGAGTCGCGCCCTTATCGCGGGGTGTTTTTAACCGAGGAAGGCGAGCAGCTGGCGCAGAAGGTGCGCCGCCGTCACCGCATCGTGGTCGATCTGCTGATGTGCCTCGGGGTGCCGAGCGAAACCGCCGAGCTGGACAGCGAAGGGATTGAACACCATATCTCAGACGAAACGCTGGCGGTGTTCGAGCATTACCTGCAAAAACATGCCAAACCCTGACTCCCGGAGCGCCGATGAGCTACGCCGTGCAGCAAGTCTACGATCTGTGCCTGGTGGTTTTCGCCGAAGCCGGGCCGATGTTGAAAGACGAAAACGACGTCAGCCTGTTTATCGCGCCCGCCTTTGAACACGAGGCCGGGATGATTGCCCTCCCCATCAACCGCCTCGACGCCACCTTTTTCCAGCTCAAAAGCGGCATTGCCGGCGCCGTATTGCAGAAATTCATCAACTACCACCTGCGCGTGACGCTGCTGGGCGATATCACCCCTTGGTTAGCGCAAAGCAACGCGCTGCAAGATTTCGTTCGCGAAGCCAATCGCGGCGAACAGGTCTGGTTCCTTCCTTCTCTCGCCGAACTCGAACAGCGCCTTGGCGCCTGACGACAGGCAATAAAAAAGGGAGGCTTGCGCCTCCCTTGATAACTCCCCTGCCTGAATCAATGATTACGGATGTATTCGTCCATATCGGTTTTCAGGTTGTCGGACTTGGTGCCGAAGATGGCCTGCACGCCGGAGCCAGCGACGACTACGCCGGCTGCGCCCAGTTTCTTCAGGCCCGCCTGGTCGACTTTGGACACGTCGGCCACGCTGACGCGCAGACGGGTGATGCAAGCATCCAGGTTAGTGATGTTTTCTTTACCGCCGAAGGCCTGAACCAGCGCCGCGGACATTTCGGAACCGCCCTGCGCAGTCTGCTCGGCAGCGGTGTCTTCACGGCCAGGGGTTTTCAGATCCAGCTTGGCGATCAGCACGCGGAAGATGGTGTAGTACACCAGACCGTAGACGATGCCGACGATTGGGAACAGCCAGATTTTGCTGCTGTTGCCGCTCAGTACGATAAAGTCGATCAGGCCGTGCGAGAAGCTGGTGCCGTCACGCATGCCCAACAGGATGCAGATTGGGAACGCCAGACCGGCCAGGATAGCGTGGATCACGTACAGGATCGGCGCGACGAACATGAAGGAGAACTCGATCGGCTCGGTGATACCGGTCAGGAACGAGGTCAGCGCGGCGGAGATCATGATACCGCCGACTTTCGCGCGGTTTTCCGGCTTGGCCGAGTGCCAGATGGCGATGGCCGCAGCAGGCAGACCATACATTTTGAACAGGAAGCCGCCGGACAGTTTGCCCGCGGTTGGGTCACCCGCCATGTAGCGAGGGATGTCGCCGTGGAACACCTGGCCCGCCGCGTTGGTGAATTCACCGATTTGCATTTGGAACGGCACGTTCCAGATGTGGTGCAGACCGAACGGCACCAGAGCACGCTCAACCACGCCGTAAATGCCGAAGGCCACGACCGGGTTCTGATAAGCCGCCCACTGCGAGAAGGTCTGGATAGCCGTACCGATCGGCGGCCAGATGAAGGACAGCACTACGCCCAGAACGATCGCCGCCAGACCGGAAATGATCGGCACGAAACGCTTACCGGCAAAGAAGCCCAAGTATTCCGGCAGTTGAATGCGGAAGAAGCGGTTGAACATATAGGCCGCGATGGCGCCGGAGATAATCCCCCCGAGCACGCCGGTATCCGCCAGGTGTTTGGCCGCAATTTCTTCAGCCGGCAGGTGCAGCACCAGCGGCGCAACCACCGCCATGGTTTTCACCATGATGCCGTAGGCCACCACCGCCGCCAGCGCGGAAACGCCGTCGTTGTTGGTGAAGCCCAAGGCGACGCCGATGGCGAAAATCAGCGGCATATTGGCGAAGACCGAACCGCCCGCTTCCGCCATCACGTGGGAGACTACCGCAGGTAGCCAGCTAAAGTTGGCGGAGCCGACGCCCAGCAGGATACCTGCGATAGGCAACACGGACACCGGCAGCATGAGCGATTTACCTACTTTTTGCAGGTTTGCAAATGCGTTCTTGAACATAGTTGAGTGTGCTCCTGAGTAATAATGCTTTGCTACTTCTTGTCGCGATGATTCGCGCTGCAAGGGGGGGAGAAAAACCCCTGCAATTCAGGGTGTCTGAGCACCCCTTGAATTTATTACGCAGAGTAAAATAAATAGCCTGCGCAATGTTTGATGACAATCACGTTTCGATGATCGAGCCGCGCAACTTTGCAAAAATCGGCGTTTTTTTGGCAAAACAGAGCAAAAAACGCGCGCCAACCACCTTGAAACGGGAGGGAACCTTACCCGTTTCAGTGATTAATTACGAGATTAAAAAAAATTACGCAGACAATGACCTACAGCTATAGCCTAGGTCAAAGATCACAGTTCGAGGTGAAATAAGCGTGAAAAGTTGGCGGTGGTGGCTTCGGCCAGTTGTTCCAGGCTAACGCCCTTCAATACCGCCATGTATTCAGCCACATCACGCACATAGGCGGGTTGGTTTTCTTTGCCGCGATGCGGCACCGGCGCCAGGTACGGCGAGTCGGTTTCCACCAAAATGCGATCCAGCGGCACATAACGCGCCACTTCGCGCAGCTGTTCGGCATTGCGGAAGGTGACGATACCGGAGAAAGAGATGTAGAAGCCCAGATCCAACAGGGCTTCGGCCGTGGCCAGATCTTCGGTGAAGCAGTGCAGCACGCCGCCGCAGTCCTGTGCATTCTCTTCACGCAGGATCGCCAGCGTGTCCGCGCGCGCATCGCGGGTGTGGACGATCACCGGCTTGTTCAGATCCCGGCCAATGCGGATATGTTCGCGGAAAGAGTCCTGCTGCAGCTCAAGGTTGTCTTTCTGGTAGAAGTAATCGAGCCCGGTCTCTCCCAGCGCCACCACCTGCTCCGCCGCCGCCAGGCGACGCAGTTCGGCGTAATCATAACCCTCTTCCAGATTGAGCGGATGCACCCCGCACGAGAAGGCCACGTCGTTGCGCTCGCCGATCAGTTCGGTCATAGAACGGTAACCCGGCAACGTGGTGGCGACCGCCAGCACATAGCCGACGTCGCGCGCTTTGGCCTTGGCCAGCGCGTCGTCCACATTCTGGTGCAGCGTCTGATAATCCAGACTGTCAAGGTGGCAATGAGAATCGACTAACAACATAATGTTTAACTCTTTAACTTTACAACGAGTGAGGGTGGGAATAGCCGGCGGCGCCAAGCATCTGTTCCCAGCGAAGTAACTGTTCGGTCAGCAGCAGCTCGCGGTTGACGCCCACCACGCTGAGCAGCTGATGGCGGCAGTTCAACCACTGCTGCACGATCTGTTGCAGCGAGGCGCTGCTCAGCAGGCTGGCCAACTGATGCACCAGCGGCTGCTGATCCTGATTCAATACATAGTGATGCGCGCCCTGCTGCCACTTCATGGCGTCCACCAGCAGCGCGCACAGCCAGTGCAGGCGCTCGGCGACGTCTTCATGGTTCAGCGCCGGCAGCAGCGACAGCATATCGCGCTGCGGCAGCGCGGCGCTCAAGGCGGCGCACAGCGCGCTGCGCTGCTGCCACTGCTGCGGCTGCAACAGCTGTTCGGCGGCCAGCGGCGCGCCGTCGTGAAGGCGCAGCGCCGTGAGGCGGTCCGTCTGAGAGCCGGCCGCCTGCCGGCTCAGCCACTGCAGGCTGAGTTGTTCATCCGGGCTGGCCAAATGCCAGTACAGGCAGCGGCTGCGCAACGTCGCCATCAGCCGCGACGGCTCACGGCAACCCAGCAGAAAATAGGTTTTCTCCGGTGGCTCTTCCAGCGTTTTCAACAGCGCGTTGGCCGCCGCCTCGGTCAGCTGTTCCGCCTGCGGCAGCCAAATCACCTTGGCGCCGCCCTGTTGAGCGTGAGCGTACAGCGTTTCAATCACCTGGCGAATCGGTTCGATACCCAGGCTGCTCTTGCCCTTTTCCGGCGCCAGCACATGATAATCCGGGTGGTTGCCCGCCAGCATCAGCCGGCAGCTGTGACACTCGCCGCAGCTTTTTTCGCCGTTGCGCTGTTGGCAGATCAACCAGCGGCTCAAGCCGTAGGCCAGCGCATCGTCACCATTGCCCGCCGCCGCGTGCAGCAGCAGCGCATGATGGCCACGGCCCTCAGCGTACTGCCCAATCAGCTGGCGATAAGGGCCGTTCAGCCACGGGTACCAGTTCATTATGCGCCTTCCTGCTGCCGCAGCCAGTGGCCGACGCAGTCGCGGATCGCCGCGGTCACCTGCTCCAGCGGCTGGGCGGCGTCGACGGTGACGATAGTTTCATCCTGCGCCGCCAGCTCGAGATAGCGAGCGCGGGTGCGTTCGAAGAACGGCAGCGCCTCCTGTTCGATGCGATCCAACTGGCCGCGCGCCTGCGCGCGTTGCAGGCCGACCAGCGGCGGCAGATCGAGATAGACCGTCAAATCCGGGCGGAAATCCCCCAGCACGGTGTCGCGCAGCGAGGTCATCAGCTGCGGATCCACACCGCGGCCGCCGCCCTGGTAAGCCTGTGAAGAGAGATCGTGGCGATCGCCCACCACCCAGGCGCCGCGCGCCAGGGCGGGTTTGATCACGGTTTCCACCAGCTGCACGCGCGCAGCGTACAGCATCAAGACTTCGGCCTTGATGGTCGGCAATTCGCCGTCGATGCCGCGCTTGAACAGATCGCGCAGCTTCTCCGCCAGCGGCGTGCCGCCGGGTTCACGGGTGAAGACGATATCGTTGATGCCATGTTCACGCAGCACATTGACCACCGTATCGCGCGCGGTGGTTTTGCCCGCGCCTTCCAGCCCTTCAATTACAACGAATTTACTTTTCATTCTTTTCCTTTAACGCCTGACGGTACACGCGCACCGCCTGGTTATGGCTCGCCAGATTGGTGGTGAAGGTATGCCCACCCTTGCCGTCGGCGACAAAATAGAGATATGGCGTTTTGGCCGGATTGGCGGCCGCCTGCAACGAGGCCTCACCCGGCATGGCGATCGGCGTTGGCGGCAGGCCGGCGATCACATAGGTGTTGTAAGGCGTCGGCGTCTCCAGATCCTTGCGCGTGATGTTGCCATTATAGCTTTCGCCCATGCCGTAGATCACCGTCGGATCGGTCTGCAGACGCATGCCGATGCGCAAGCGGTTGACGAACACCGACGCCACCTTGCTGCGCTCTTCCGGCACGGCGGTCTCTTTCTCGACGATCGAAGCCATGGTCAGCAGCTCTTCCGGCTTTTTGTACGGCAGGCTGGTGTCGCGGCCGGCCCAAGCGGCCTGCAGCGCTTTGTTCATGCGCACATGCGCGCGTTTGAGCAGCGCGATGTCGCTCATGCCGGCGGTATACTGATAGGTATCCGGGTACAAATGTCCTTCCGGGGTTTCTCCCGCAGGAATGCCGAGCGCAGCGGCGATCTCCGCTTCGCTCTTGCCCGCCAGGGTGTGTTTCAGGTATTTGGACTGCTGCAACACCTGCTGCCAGTCACGCAGGCGTGAGCCTTCGATAAAGCGTGCGGTGAACTGCGCCTCTTTGCCGCTGGCCAACAGTTTCAGCATCTGGCGCACCGTCATGCCCGGCGTGAACCGGTAGGTACCGGCTTTAAATTCCGCCAGCTCCGGCTCCAGCTTCAGCAGCCACTGGAACCAGCGGCCATTGTGCACCAATTTATCGCGCACCAGTAACCCTTCGAGCGCTACCCGGCCAGTGCCGGCCGGCAGTTTGAAGATGGTTTCTTGTTGGATAGCCAGTGGCGTATCGGCAAAGCGTTCGATCTTCTGGTAGCCCCAAAACAACAGCGCCAATACCAGAACAACAATAACAGACAGGACCTTCAGCTTTCTTTTCTTCATCAATTAGCCATGGTTAACAGTGTGGACGCAAAAAATCATACAGCTGACGTGAAGCATAACGCCATGATTGCGCAGCGTTTACCGGCAGCAACGGCATTAGCGCATTGCTCACCAGGACTTCGTCGGCATCGGCCAGCGTATCCAGCGGTTCACTGACGCAGTGCAGACGGTATTCCGAGCCCGCCAGCAGCGCGATCACTCGCCGCCGCATCAGGCCCGCGACGCCCGCCTGGCTCAGATCCGGGGTAAATACCGCTTTTCCCTTACGCCAGAACAAATTAGCCGCACAGCATTCCACCAGCATACCGGCAGTGTCAAGCACCAGCGCCTCGTCGGCGGCCGTCTGGTCAAGATGCGCGCGGATCAGCACCTGCTCCAGGCGGTTCAAATGCTTCAACCCCGCCAGCAGCGGATTGCGCGCCAGCGCCACCGGGCTGAGCGCAAGCGTAATGCCCTGCTCGCGCCACTGCAAATAGTGCGCAGGGTAGCTGCTGCGGGCCACGATGCGCGTCGGGTTTTCGCACCCGGTCGGGCTGTAACCCCGCCCGCCGCTGCCGCGCGTCAGTATCGCTTTGACCACGCCGAGCGGAATTGATTCGGCCGCCTGCGCCATCTCGCGCTCGAAAGCCGGCCAATCGGTGGAGGGCAGCATCAGCCGCTGCGCCGCTTGCTGCAGCCGCTCCAGATGCCAGGGCAGCAGCTCGATTTTACCGTCGATAACCCGGGCAGTCGTAAAACAGCCATCGCCGAACTGCAGGCCGCGATCGCTCGGCGCCAGCGCATCGTGGCGTTGTCCGTTAATCCAGTACATGCTTCCTCCTGTTGCCGGGTGATATCATTACGCTCGCAGAATAGCAGGCGGCGAGGCAATACGCAGCCCTGCTGACGGCCGGACGCCAGGCGTAAAAAAGCCCGGTTAAAAAACCGGGCTTTTCATCAGCGTTCAACAGCGCAAGTTACACTCGGCGGAAGATCAGCGAGCCGTTGGTGCCGCCGAAGCCGAAGGAGTTACACAGGGTGTACTCCATATCGCTGACCTGGCGCGCTTCGTGGGGCACGAAGTCCAGATCGCAACCTTCATCCGGGTTATCCAGGTTGATGGTTGGCGGTACCGCCTGATCGCGCAGCGCCAGCACGGTGAAGATAGACTCGATCGCGCCCGCCGCGCCCAACAGGTGGCCGGTCATCGATTTGGTCGAGCTCACCAGCACGCGCTCTGCATCGGCGCCGAACACGGATTTCACCGCCTGCGCTTCCGCCTGGTCGCCCGCCGGCGTAGAGGTACCGTGTGCGTTGATGTAACCGATTTGTGACGGGGTCACACCGGCGTCAAGCAGGGCATTTTCCATCGCCAACGCAGCGCCAGCGCCGTTTTCTGGTGGTGACGTCATGTGATAAGCGTCGCTGCTCATCCCAAAGCCAACCACTTCGGCGTAGATTTTCGCGCCGCGTTTTTTCGCATGTTCGTACTCTTCGAGCACCATCATGCCGGCGCCGTCGCCCAGCACGAAGCCGTCGCGGTCTTTATCCCACGGACGGCTCGCCGCCTGCGGGTTGTCATTACGGGTGGACAGGGCGCGCGCTGCGCCAAAGCCGCCGACGCCCAATGGGGTGCTGGCTTTCTCTGCCCCACCGGCCAGCATCACGTCCGCATCATTGTAGGCAATGATGCGCGCCGCATGGCCGATGTTGTGCACACCTGAAGTACAGGCGGTGGCGATGGAAATGCTTGGGCCACGCATGCCGTACATGATTGTCAGGTGGCCTGCAATCATATTCACGATGGTGGATGGCACGAAGAACGGACTGATTTTCCGTGGGCCACCGTTAACCAGTGAACTGTGGTTTTCTTCGATCAAACCCAGGCCGCCGATGCCGGAACCGATCGCGGCTCCAATGCGGGTGGCGTTAGCCTCGGTGATGTCCAGGCCAGCATCCTGCATGGCTTGCATGCCGGCAGCGATACCGTACTGGATAAAGGCGTCCATCTTGCGCGCATCTTTGCGAGAGATGAAATCCTCAGAATTAAAATTCTTTACCAGGCCAGCAAACTTGGTCGCATAGGCAGTGGTATCGAAATGGTCGATCAGGCTGATGCCACTCTGACCGGCAAGAAGAGCGTTCCACGTGGACTCTACCGTATTGCCGACAGGAGACAACATGCCCAGTCCGGTCACAACTACTCGACGCTTAGACACGTTTGTCCTCCAGGGAGGGAAAAATATGACACTAGGGATAGAAAAAACTTAGGCGGTCGAACGACCGCCTAGATATGTTCTCTTACTGCTGGCTAGCGTTGATGAAATCAATAGCTGCCTGAACAGTAGTGATCTTCTCAGCTTCTTCGTCTGGAATCTCGGTGTCGAATTCTTCTTCCAGTGCCATTACCAGCTCAACGGTGTCAAGAGAATCAGCGCCCAGATCTTCAACGAAAGAAGCGTTGTTCAAAACTTCTTCCTGTTTAACACCCAGTTGCTCAACAATGATTTTCTTAACGCGTTCTTCGATAGTGCTCATACTCTTAAATTTCCTATCAAAACTCGCTTTCGCGATGGTTTTCGTAGTGTATAAAATGCTGAAAAAGATGCAACTAAATCCCGGCTGGTCAAACCACGATTTTACGCTATTTTGCGGTTTTTGCCTCAAATAACGCAAATGGTTTTCACATTTTTTAAATCATGTACATGCCGCCATTGACATGTAACGTTTCACCGGTGATATAGCCGGCCTCATCAGAGGCCAAAAATGCAACAGCGCTGGCGATTTCTTTAGCATCGCCCAGCCGGTTGGCTGGAACTGATGACAAAATGCCTGCGCGTTGATCATCTGTCAACGCCCGTGTCATGTCCGTCTCAATAAAGCCAGGTGCCACGACGTTGACCGTAATGCCACGCGAAGCAACTTCACGTGCCAAAGATTTGCTAAAACCAATCAGACCGGCTTTAGCCGCCGCGTAGTTCGCCTGCCCTGCGTTCCCCATGGTACCGACAACGGAACCGATGGTGATGATACGGCCAAACCGCTTTTTCATCATAGCGCGCATTACCGCTTTTGACAGGCGGAATACGGAAGTCAGGTTAGTGTCGAGGATATCCTCCCACTCATCATCCTTCATACGCATCAGCAGGTTATCACGCGTGATGCCGGCATTATTCACTAAAATGTCGATTTCGCCAAATTCGGCGCGAATCGATGCCAGCACGCTGTCGATAGATTGCGCATCAACAACGTTCAACATAAACCCTTTGCCGTTTGCGCCCAGGTAGCTGCTGATCGCTTCAGCGCCGCTCTCGCTGGTTGCGGTGCCGATCACTTTGGCGCCGCGTGCTACAAACGTTTCTGCAATGGCTCGGCCAATACCGCGGCTCGCGCCGGTGACCAGAACGATTTTACCTTCGAAGCTCATCATTTTCCTCTTTATTGTTCAAGCGCCGCCGACAGGCTGGCGGTGTCGTTCACCGCCGCAGCCGTCAGGGTGTCAACAATACGTTTAGTCAGACCGGTCAGCACTTTGCCCGGCCCCACTTCCAGCAGCGACGTCACTCCCTGTGCTGCGATAAATTCTACGCTCTCGGTCCAACGCACCGGGCTGTACAGCTGACGCACCAGCGCGCTGCGGATCGCTTCAGGATCGTTTTCGATGCGCACGTCGACGTTATTCACCACCGGCACCTGCGGCGCGTTGAAAGTGATGTCCTGCAGCGCTACGGCCAGCTTGTCGGCGGCCGGCTTCATCAGCGCGCAGTGCGAAGGCACGCTCACCGGCAGCGGCAGCGCACGTTTGGCGCCGGCGGCTTTGCAGGCGGCGCCCGCACGTTCAACCGCGTCTTTGTTGCCGGCGATGACCACCTGGCCCGGCGAGTTGAAGTTGACCGGAGAAACCACCTGCCCCTGAGCGGACTCTTCGCACGCCTTGGCGATCGCGTCGTTGTCCAGACCGATGATGGCGTACATCGCGCCGGTGCCTTCCGGCACCGCTTCCTGCATCAGCTTGCCGCGCAGTTCGACCAGACGGATCGCCGCCTTGAAGTCCAGCACGCCGGCGCAGACCAGCGCCGAGTACTCGCCCAGGCTGTGGCCAGCCATCAGCGCAGGCGCTTTACCGCCCTGCTGCTGCCACACGCGGAAAATCGCCACCGAAGCGGCCAGCAGAGCCGGTTGGGTCTGCCAGGTTTTGTTCAGTTCTTCCGCCGGACCTTGCTGCACCAGCAGCCACAGGTCGTAACCCCGGGCGGAAGAAGCCTCGCCGAAGGTTTCTTCGACGATCGGGAACTGTGCGGCCAACTCGGCCAGCATGCCAACGGTCTGCGACCCCTGGCCCGGGAAAACAAAAGCAAATTGCGTCATTTTTTCTTCCTGTCCAAATCAGAAACGAACCAGCGCCGAGCCCCAGGTAAAGCCGCCGCCGAAGGCTTCCAACAGCACCAGTTGACCACGCTGAATTCGCCCGTCGCGCACGGCTTCGTCCAGTGCGGAAGGCACCGAGGCGGCAGAGGTGTTGCCGTGACGATCGAGCGTCACCACCACTTTGTCCATCCCCATGCCCAGTTTTTTCGCCGTTGCGCTGATGATGCGCAGGTTGGCCTGGTGCGGCACCAGCCAATCCAGCTCGCTGCGGTCCATGTTGTTGGCCTGCAACGTCTCGTCGACGATGCGCGCCAGTTCGGTGACCGCAACCTTGAAGACTTCGTTGCCCGCCATGGTGACATAGGCCGGCTTGTCTTGATTCTGGCGATCCTTGTACGGCAGCGTCAGCAGGTTGCCGTAGCTGCCGTCGGCATGCAGATGGGTAGACAGAATGCCCGGCTCTTCAGACGCCCCAAGCACCACCGCACCCGCGCCATCGCCAAACAGGATGATGGTGCCGCGATCTTCAGGATCGAGCGTGCGCGACAAGACGTCCGCGCCGATAACCAGCGCATGTTTGACCGCGCCGTTTTTCACGTACTGATCGGCCACGCTGAGCGCATAAGTAAAGCCGGCGCAGGCCGCAGCCAGATCGAACGCCGCGCAGTCTTTGATGCCCAGCATTTGCTGCACCAGGCACGCCGCGCTCGGGAACGCGTGAGTGGTCGTGGTGGTCGCCACGATGATAAGCCCAATGTCTTCTTTAGCCACACCTGCCATTTCCAGCGCGTTCTCAGCGGCCTGGAAGCTCATCGTCGCAACGGTTTCATCCGCAGCGGCGATGCGACGTTCGCGGATACCGGTACGCGTGACGATCCATTCGTCAGAGGTATCCACCATTTTTTCCAAATCAGCATTGGTGCGCACTTGTACGGGCAAATAACTCCCCGTACCGAGAATCTTTGTATACATGTACGATCAGTCACTCTTAGGTAATACAGCCTCAAGGCGCGCAGCAATCCTTTCCGGGACTTGCCGCTGCACCGCCTGCACAGCCTGTTCGATTGCGACTGCAAACGCGTGAGGGTTCGCAGCGCCGTGGCTCTTGACTACGGTGCTGCGCAATCCTAACAGACATGCGCCATTATACTGGTCGGGGTTCAGGTGGCCGAACCGCTTAACCACCCGTTTTTGCAACCAACGGCCCAACAATTTCAACCACCACGCTCGCTTGTTTCCGTCGCCGGACGATTTCAACAGCGATAAGAACACCCTGACCACCCCTTCCATGGTTTTCAGGGTGACGTTGCCCACGAAGCCATCGCAAACCAACACGTCGGTCTTGCCGGTGAGCAGTTCGTTTCCTTCCAGGTAACCAATATAGTTGATTGCCGGAGTATTTTTTAGCACAGCGGCCGCTTCGCGGATATTATCCAGGCCTTTGGTCTCTTCTTCGCCAATATTCAGCAGCGCCACCCGCGGTTGCGCAATGCCGATCACCTCTTCCGCCATCACCGCCCCCATCACGGCAAACTGCACCAGCATGGTGCTGTCGCACTCGACGTTGGCGCCGAGATCCAGCACCACGGTTTTGCTGCGTTGCTGATTCGGGATCGCCGTCATCAGCGCCGGGCGCTCGATGCCTTCCAGCGGCTTGACCAACAGCTTCGCCAATCCCATCAGCGCACCGGTATTGCCGGCGCTGACGCACCCCTGCGCGTTTCCGCTGCTGAGCTGCTCGAGCGCAATGCGCATCGACGTGCCGCGGCTGGCGCGTATCGCTTGTGAAGGTTTGGCGTCGCCGGCGATCACGGACTCGGCGGGCACGACTTGCAGACGCTCCAGAAGAACCGGATCGGCGTGGGCAAGCAAGGGAGAGATGACGTCGGGATTGCCGACCAGCAGGAGATGAAGCTGTAAATTAGAGGCCAGTGCCTGCAACGAAGCAGGCACTGTGACGCAGGGACCGAAGTCCCCGCCCATTGCATCTAACGCCAGGGTTAGACGAGTCAAGGTATCGCTACTTAGCCGATAACCTTGCGACCGCGGTAGAAACCGTCGGCAGTGATGTGGTGACGACGGTGAGTTTCACCGGATACTTTGTCTACAGACAGAGTAGTCGTGGTCAGAGCATCGTGAGAACGACGCATGCCACGCTTGGAACGGGTTGGTTTATTCTGTTGTACGGCCATGGACCTTACTCCTCAATTACTTACGCTTTAAACTGGCTAATACGGCAAACGGATTCGGTTTCTCCGCCTCAGGAGGCAGTTGGCCAAATACCATGTCCGCTTCGGACACTTCACAGTGTTCAGATTCATGTACCGGAACGACAGGCAGTGAAAGAATAATTTCGTCTTCAATCATTGCCAACAGATCGACTTCGCCAAACTCGTCAACTTCGATCGGTTCGTACGCTTCCGGTAATGCCTCAGCCTGCTCATCATTGACGACCGGGCTAAAACAATATGTTGTGTGAACCTGATGTTCGAACGGGACTCCACAGCGTTGGCACATCAACGTTACCGTGACGTCCGCATGCCCTGTTATCACCGCGAGGCGTTGATTGTCGATATTAAACGACAACGACACCTCGACATCACTGTCCACACTGACCACGGAGTCGGCAACACGAGTAACCTGCTCAGGCGCATAGACACCAGCATAGTCCAGGCGTTTCTGAGCGGTACGTACCGCATCAATGGTCAAGGGTAATTTTACCTTTTGCATAGGGCGCGCATATTAACTTTGTAACGACATAGAGTCAAAGAAAAAGGCCGTAAAACGGCTCCTTTCACCAATATTCGCTTCCACAGCGGCCGACAGTTTAAAATGCCGTACCCATTTACGCTACGGTTTGCGAAAAAAATTATGCAGAGATTGCTTTTAGCCTCCACCTCCCCCTATCGAAAAATGCTGCTGGAGAAGCTGCAGCTGCCGTTCGACTGCGCCGCGCCGGAAGTGGATGAAACCCCCTTGCCCGGCGAAAGCGCGGAAGCGCTGGTGCTGCGCCTGGCGGCGGCGAAGGCTCAGGCGTTGGCCCTCGCCTATCCCGAGCATCTGATCATCGGCTCCGATCAGGTCTGCGTGATCGATGGCAACATCACCGGCAAGCCCCATACCGAGGAAAACGCCCGGGCGCAGCTGCGGCAGGCCAGTGGCCAAGCCGTGACTTTCTATACCGGCCTGGCGCTGTACAACGGCCGCAGCAAGCAGCTGCAAGCTTTGTGCGAGCCGTTTCACGTGCATTTTCGCGCGCTGAGCGAAGCGGAGATAGCCGCCTATGTACGTCTGGAGCAACCGCTGAACTGCGCAGGCAGTTTCAAGAGCGAGGGATTGGGGATCGCGCTGTTCGACAGGCTGGAAGGCCGGGATCCGAACGCCCTGATCGGCCTGCCGTTGATCGCGCTGTTGGAGATGTTGCGGGCTGAAGGCATCAACCCGCTGGTGTGACGCAGATTACTTGGCCGCCTGCCGGCGCAGCACCTGCAGGCAGTGGCGCAGTTCTTCGTCCATCGGCGCTTCGATGCGCATCGTTTCGCCGGTGGCCGGATGCTCAAAGCGCAGCGCCGCAGCGTGCAGGAACAACCGCTTCAGGCCGGTACCCGCCAGTTGACGATCGAACTCGCGGTCGCCATAGCGATCGTCAAAGGCGATCGGGTGCCCGGCATGCAGAGTGTGCACGCGGATCTGGTGAGTACGCCCGGTGATCGGGCTGGCCTTCACCAGGGTGGCGAATTCGTAACGCTCTTCTACCTTGAAGCGGGTTTCCGAAGGCTTGCCTTCGCTGTTGACGCGCACGATACGTTCGCCGCTTTGCAGAATATTTTTCAGCAGCGGCGCCTGTACGGCCTTGCAGTGCGATTGCCAATGGCCGCGCACCAGCGCCAGATAATCCTTCTGCATGCCCTTCAGCCGCAGTTGCTCATGCAGCGAACGCAGCGCGGAACGCTTCTTGGCCACCAACAGCACGCCGGAGGTATCGCGATCGAGCCGATGCACCAGCTCCAGGAAACGGGCCTCAGGGCGCAGCGCCCGCAGCCCTTCAATCACGCCGAAGCTCAGGCCGCTGCCGCCGTGCACCGCGGTGCCGGAAGGCTTGTTGAGGATCAGCAGGTGGTCATCTTCATACAGAATGCAGTCGGCCAGCGCCGCCACCTTATCCAGCTTGGCCGACACTGGCGTCTCTTCGCGCTCGGCCACGCGCACCGGCGGCACGCGCACCACGTCGCCGGCCGCCAATTTGTATTCGACCTTGATGCGCCCTTTATTAACCCGCACCTCACCTTTACGCACGATGCGATAAATCATGCTCTTCGGCACGCCTTTCAGGCGAGCGAGCAGAAAGTTGTCGATTCTCTGACCGGCTTCGTCGTCGGAAATCGTGATGAATTGTACTGCTGGATTGTTCGTTTTCATGGTGCGGGATTCTAAATAGAGCGCGTGAATAGCGCCACATCTTTTTCTGTGCTTAACTGTCTCTCTGACGGCGGGCGAAACCCCAGCGGACAATAAGGCAGCAAGCCGATTTGAACGTTTGCGATTTCTTCCGCAGTTAAGGAAAAGTCACCTTGCTATAACGGCATCAGCAGTGGAATAATGCAGTCACTTTCCGCGTTGATTCTCGTTAAACAGGGAAAACGGTGGAATTATAAAATTTGTCTGATCGCGCAAAAACGCAGCAATGGCGTAAGACGTAATGCGAAATCAAACAATTAGCGGGCTGCGGGTTGCAGCTTGGCCGGCAAATGGAATCAGATCTGTCGACGTAAATCAGAGGCTATTCCCCTAGTAAAAGTGCTGTCTTTCACAAAGAAAAGCAGGCTTACCGAGATAATGCGCCCCTATGCAGGCGACAACCGTGAGGTTGACGACTTTGCGAGAAGACACGGGGCTTTCGGTTTAACTCCGGCCATGAGGTTATTTTGCCCGCAGCTTTGTCGATAATGTAAAAATAACGAGTAAGTTAAGATGAAAAGAATGTTGATTAACGCAACTCAGCAGGAAGAGTTGCGTGTTGCCCTCGTAGATGGACAGCGGCTGTATGATTTGGATATCGAAAGTCCGGGTCATGAGCAGAAAAAAGCGAATATTTACAAAGGCAAAATCACCCGCATTGAACCAAGTCTTGAAGCAGCGTTCGTGGATTACGGCGCAGAACGACATGGTTTCCTCCCCCTTAAAGAAATCGCCCGCGAATACTTCCCTAGCAATTACTCTTCCCATGGTCGCCCGAACATCAAAGATGTGCTGCGCGAAGGCCAGGAAGTCATCGTTCAGGTAGACAAAGAAGAACGTGGCAACAAAGGCGCCGCCTTGACCACCTTCATCAGTCTGGCGGGCAGTTATCTGGTGCTGATGCCGAACAACCCGCGCGCCGGCGGTATTTCTCGCCGCATCGAGGGCGACGATCGCACCGAGCTGAAAGAAGCGCTCTCTTCGCTGCAACTGCCAGACGGCATGGGCCTGATCGTTCGCACCGCGGGCGTAGGCAAATCCGCCGACGCGCTGCAGTGGGATCTCTCCTTCCGCCTGAAGCACTGGGAAGCGATTAAAAAAGCCGCCGAAGGCCGCTCTGCGCCGTTCCTGATCCACCAGGAAAGCAACGTTATCGTGCGCGCCTTCCGCGATTACCTGCGCCCGGACATCGGCGAAATCCTGATCGACAACCCGAAAATTCTCGATCTGGCCAAAGAGCACATCGCTGCGCTGGGCCGCCCGGATTTCAGCAGCAAAATCAAACTGTACAGCGGTGAAATTCCTCTGTTCAGCCACTATCAGATCGAATCGCAGATCGAATCCGCCTTCCAGCGCGAAGTGCGCCTGCCGTCCGGCGGCTCGATCGTCATCGACAGCACCGAAGCGCTGACCGCCATCGACATCAACTCCGCGCGTGCAACCCGCGGCGGCGACATCGAAGAGACGGCGTTCAACACCAACCTGGAAGCGGCGGACGAGATCGCTCGCCAGCTGCGCCTGCGCGACCTCGGCGGCCTGATCGTCATCGACTTCATCGACATGACGCCGGTTCGCCACCAGCGCGAAGTGGAAAACCGCCTGCGTGACGCCGTGCGCCAAGACCGCGCGCGCATCCAAATCGGCCGCATCTCCCGCTTCGGCCTGCTGGAAATGTCGCGTCAGCGCCTCAGCCCGTCGCTGGGCGAGTCCAGCCATCACGTGTGCCCACGCTGTAACGGCACCGGCACCATTCGCGACAACGAATCGCTGGCGCTGTCCATTCTGCGCCTGATCGAAGAAGAAGCGCTGAAGGAAAACACCAAAGAAGTTCACGCTATCGTGCCGGTTCAGGTCGCTTCGTACCTGTTGAACGAAAAGCGCGAATCCGTCAGCGCGATCGAAAAACGTCAGGGTGGCGTGAAAGCCGTCATCGTGCCGAACGATGAAATGCAAACCCCGCACTACTCGGTGCTGCGCGTGCGCAAGGGCGAGGAAACCTCTACCCTCAGCTACCTGCTGCCGAAGCTGCACGAAGAAGACATGGAGCGCCCGCTGGAAGACGCGCCGATGGAGCGCAAGCGTCCGGAGCAACCGGCCCTGGCTTCCTTCTCGCTGTCCGCTGATGCGCCGCCGCCGGCTGAAGAACCCGTCGCCGTGGCCAAGCCTGCCGCTGCAGCCGCCAAGGCGAAAGCCGCAGCGCCGGCCGCCGCCAAGCCGGGCTTCCTGGGTCGCCTGTTCGGTGGTCTGAAGAACTTGTTCGCCGGTGAAGAGCAACCTGCCGTCGAAGAAGCCAAACCAGCCGAAGCGCCGAAGGCGGAAAGCAACGGTGAAAACCGTCGTCAGGATCGTCGCGGTCAGCGCCGTCAAGGCACCGGCCGTAAAGAGCGCGGTGAGCGTAGCGACCGTGGCGATCGTCCGGAACGCGGCGAGCGTAAAGAGCGCGGTGAAGGCCGTGACAATCGCGAGCGCGACAACCGTGAACCGCGTGAGAACCGTGAAGGCCGTGAATCGCGTGAGTCCCGCGATGAGCAGCGCCGTAACCGCCGCAACCAGCAGCAGAACGCGCCGGTAGCGGAGGAAACCGCTTCAGAAGAAGGCGCTAAAGCGCCGCGCGAAGATCAGCAGCAACGCCGTGAGCAGCGCGCTGAACGCCAGCGTCGCCGTCAGGAAGAGAAACGTCAGGCTCAGCAGGAAGTGAAAGCGCTGGAAAGCGTTGAAGCGGTCGAGAGCACCGACGAAGAACAGGAAGAACGCCAGCAGCAGAACATGCAGCGCCGTCAGCGCCGCACGCTGACGCAGAAAGTGCGTATCCTGTCTGCCGAAGAAGAGCTGCAGCGCGCAGCGGAAGAGCTGTTGGCGCCGAAAGCGCCGGTAGCGAAAGCCGAAGACGCGCAACCGACCGCCGACGACAGCGTCAAGCTGCTGCCGGAAACCGTTGCCGCACAGCCGGAAGACGATGCCCAGGGCGAAAGCCGCGGCAACGGCGAAGGCATGCCGCGCCGTTCCCGCCGTTCACCGCGCCACCTGCGCGTCAGTGGCCAGCGCCGCCGTCGTTACCGCGATGAACGTTACCCGCTGCAATCTCCAATGCCGCTGGCGGGCGCGTTCGCTTCGCCGGAAATGGCATCGGGCAAAGTCTGGGTAAGCTACCCGGTCGCTCAGGTTGAAGAAGCCGAAGTGCAGACCGAAGCCGTAGAACAGGCTGCGGCACCGGTTGTCGCTGCCGCGGTTGAACAGCACAACGTTGCCGTGGAAGAAACCCAGGTGGCGGCCAGCATCAACCCGCCTGCGCCAGAAGCCGCCGTTGAAACTGCTGCCGTTACCGTAACGGAAGAAGCTGCAGCCGTAGCGCCTGTCGTGGCTATCCCGGCCGAGGAAATCCCGGCGCCGGTGGAAACCGCCCCGGCAACTGTTGCAGTTGAACAGCCGAAAGCGGAAGAGACTGCCCCTGCAGTGGAAGCCGAGCCGGTAGCTGAAACCGTAGCTGTAGAGCCAGTGGTTGAACCTGCGCTAGCGGAAGACGAGCCTGTGGTCGAAACTGCACCGGTGGTGGAAGCCACGCCAGCGGAAGAAACGCCAATGGTAGAAGCCGCACCTGCGGCGGCAGCCGTGGAAGCCGCTCCGGTGGAAAAAGCCCCTGCGCCAGTGGTTGCTCAGCAGCCGGCGCCGGTGAAAGCCGTGCAGGACGCGCTGTACAAACACATCGCCACTGCGCCGATGACCAAAGCGCCTGCGCCGGCCTATGTGCCGGAAGAACGCAAGCACAGCGACTGGCAGCGCCCTTCCTTCAACTTTGAAGGCAAAGGCTCCGCAGGCGGCCATTCGGCGGTGAGCCAGGCGACCGCGCCGGCCACCAAACCACAGCCGGTTAACGAATAAGTTAATCTGCAACCCTAAAAAAAACCCGCCATCGGCGGGTTTTTTCTTGCCTGTAACGTCCTCAGGCGATCTTCTTCAGTTTTTTGATGTCCAGAACATCCAACTTGCCGTCAAGCCGGCTGACGAACTGCTGAAAATGCACCGTCTCATTATGCTTATCCAGCGCTTCGCTGCTGGCCCAACGCTCAAAGAACACGAAAACGCCCGGTTTTTCCAGATCGCGATGCAAGTCATATTGCAGGTTGCCCAACTCCTGGCGGCTCGGCTCGATAATGTCGTGCACCGCTTCGCTGACGGCGGCTTCAAATCCCGCTTTCGCTTGCAGGGTGGCGATAACGCGTACTTCCATTGCTTTCTCCCTTTCCACTTGATGAAGGTCGACGGTATTGGCGTCGGCATCGTTGAAATCCCGGTTACTATGCGCCCGCCGCGCTATTGATTTCAACTTGTCGCCAACAAACAGATGCATCTGCGGCACTTTCCGCTTATCCTTACACCCCGGCGTGAATAAACCCATTATTCGCTTTTCATTAGACGTATTTGACCGCCGGAGCCTAGCTAGATGACCGCACAACCTCAAGTTCTGAAAATCCGCCGCCCAGACGACTGGCATATCCACCTGCGTGACGATGAAATGCTGAAAACGGTGGTGCCCTATACCAGCCAGGTATTTGGCCGGGCGATCGTGATGCCGAACCTGGTTCCGCCCGTAACGACCGTGGCCGCCGCGCGCGCCTACCGCGATCGCATTCTGGCGGCGGTTCCGCAGGGTCACAATTTCACTCCGCTGATGACCTGCTACCTGACCAACTCCCTGGCGGCCAGTGAACTGGTCAACGGCTTCGAACAAGGGGTGTTTACTGCCGCCAAGCTGTATCCGGCCAACGCCACCACCAACTCCAGCCACGGCGTCAGTGACGTGACCGGTATTTACCCGCTGTTCGAGCAGATGCAAAAAATCGGCATGCCATTGCTGATCCACGGCGAAGTGACCGATCCTTCCGTCGATATCTTCGACCGCGAGGCGCGCTTTATCGAGCAGGTGATGGAACCGATTCGCCAACAGTTCCCTGAGCTGAAGATCGTCTTCGAGCACATCACCACCAAAGAAGCGGCGCAATACGTGCAGGCAGGCAATCGTTTCCTCGGCGCCACCATCACGCCGCAGCACCTGATGTTCAACCGCAACCACATGCTGGTCGGCGGCATTCGCCCGCACCTGTTCTGCCTGCCGATCCTCAAGCGCAATGTCCACCAGGAAGCGCTGCGTCAGGCGGTCGCCAGCGGCTCGGATCGCTTCTTCCTTGGCACCGACTCCGCGCCGCACCTCAAGCATCGCAAAGAGTCCAGCTGCGGTTGCGCCGGCTGTTTCAACGCGCCGAATGCCATCCCGGCTTACGCAGCGGTCTTCGAACAGCTAGGCGCACTGGAGCACTTCGAAGCCTTCTGCTCGCTCAACGGCCCGCGCTTCTATGGCCTGCCGCTCAACGAAGACTTCATCGAACTGCAGCGCGTGCCAACCACCCAGCCGGAAGAGATTACCCTCGGCAATGAATCCGTGATCCCCTTCCTGGCGGGTGAAACCCTGAACTGGTCGCTGAAAGACTGATATTTTTGCTTCGCCCTCTTGCCCCCGCACTCGGTTAACTGTATAAATAAACAGTAAATCGCTTCGGGGGCAATTATGCGTGTTGAAGTCACTATAGATAAAACCCGGCCGCTGCCGGCGGGCGCCATTGAGGCGCTGACCGGTGAACTGGGCAAGCGGGTCAACCGCCAGTTTCCAGACGCCGTCGTGCACGTACGTTATGCCGGCGCCAATGGGCTCTCCGTGCTGGGGGGCGCCAAAACCGACCGGGATCTGATCGAGGAAATCCTTCAGGAAACCTGGGAAAGCGCAGACGAATGGTTTAGCGCAGAATAACACTGCAATGCTGTTTTTGCCGGGGGTCGCTCTCCGGCTTTTTTGTTTCTGGCGCCCTGCCCATTCATCGCTTACCCTTACTCTGAAACAAAATCTGCCTCAGCGCTGTATTTAACGCAAAGGAGTAAGCATGGCCCCGGACAAGGTGAAATCCGAAGACGCAATGACGTTTGGCGAACTGCTGGCGCTGATTGCCGATCAGAAAAGGCGCTTGAACGTACTGGAAGTGGCTTTCTCTTATCTGGCCTTCAGCCTGGATGACAAAGCCAACCAACGGCTGATCCACAGCCTGAAGCTGGAATCGCACAGCCAGAATCGTGATGCCGAAACGCAAAAGCATTTCGCCCATTTGGCCGAAGAGCTGGAAAAATGTCTGCACGGCGCATCGCCACCTGCCGACGCGGAATAACGCGCTGCGCTTGACTCATCCACTGCTGCACATACAAATTTGTAGAATAATTGTTCAAATAAATATTTATTTTGCAAATTTCGGTGACAACCCCCTCCACCGATGAAAGCGGATGCGTATACTGTAATTGCTCTCATGATGATGAGCCGCATTGATCCTCGTTAGTCACTCACGGTAGTTACTACTCAATAAGGGGTCTTTATGGACAGAAATGATGAAGTAATTCAGACGCACCCGCTTGTCGGTTGGGATATCAGTACTGTCGACGTTTACGACGCCATGATGATACGCCTTCATTACCTGTCTTCACTAGACCAAACGCCCGAAGAAGCCCAAGTAGACCGAACGCTTTGGCTCACTACAGATGTCGCCCGTCAATTAATCAATATCTTAGAGGCCGGCATCGCCAAGATTGAAGCTACGGATTACCAGGATCTTGATCGCAGAAAACATTGATACATCGTCCCCTAACCCCTAAGGCGCCGTGATCGATCCCGGCGCCTTTTCTTCGCCTTTCGCCGTTCAATCAGTGCATTGCGCTCGCCAACCTTTTATCATGGGGCGATAAGAAATCGCTATCAGAGAGGGTGGGCACGTGGAATATGATTTGATTATGGTGGGCAGCGGTTCAGTCGGCGCGGCGGCAGGGTATTACGCTACCCGGGCCGGCTTGAAAGCGCTGATGATCGACAGCGCCATTCCTCCACACCGCAACGGCAGCCATCACGGCGATACCCGCATCATTCGTCACGCTTACGGCGAAGGTGAAAAGTACGTGCCGCTGGTGCTGCGCGCACAGGCGCTGTGGAATGCGCTGATTCAACAATCCGGTGAAGAACTGTTCCAGTCGTGCGGCGTGCTCAACCTGGGGCCGCAGCACTCCGAATTCATTCGCAATGCTCAGCAGAGCGCGCAAAAGTTTCGCCTTAATGCGCAAACCCTTAGCGCCGAACAGATCGCTCAACGCTGGCCGGAATTCCGCGCGCCGGAAGGTTACGTCGGCGTATTCGAGCCGGACGCCGGCTTCCTGCGATCCGAACTGGCGGTTGCCAGCCTGATCAAACTGGCGAAAGAGGCCGGCTGCAGCCAGCTGTTCAACTGCCCGGTCAGCGCGGTGAACCCCATTGATGGCGGCGTTGAGGTCGTCACCGACGAAGGGCGTTTCACGGCGCGAAAAGCGGTGGTCACCGCAGGCACCTGGGTGAAGGCGCTGTTGCCGCAGCTGCCGATCGCGCCATTGCGCAAGGTATTCTCCTGGCATCAGGCGGACGGCCGCTACAGCGTGAACAATCGCTTCCCGGCCTTTACCGTCGAAGCGCAGGACGGCACGCACTATTACGGTTTCCCGGCGGATAACGATGGCCTGAAAGTGGGCAAACACGACGGCGGCCAGCCGATGGATGCCCCCGAGCAGCGCAAGCCCTTCGGCAGCTACGCCAGCGACGGCACGGAAGTTTTCTCCTTCCTGCGGCAATTTTTGCCGGGTGTAGGCGTATGTTTACACGGCGAAGCCTGCAGTTATGATATGAGCCCTGACGAAGACTTTATTATCGATACGCTGCCGGATTGCGATCGCCTGATGGTCATCAGCGGATTGAGCGGCCACGGCTTCAAGTTCGCCAGCGCTCTGGGCGAGATCGCCGCGCTGTTCGCGCAGGACAAAGCGCCGCCGGTTGACCTCTCCAGCTTTGGTCTGAAGCGATTTAGCTGAGCGGAGGATTTCGCTGTCCACGTTCCCGTCGAGCCCTGGACAGCGAAATCTGGCGGTTACAATTTATTAACCTGCTAACTCTTTTAAATACCAAGTAAAAATTCTGATAACGGAAATTTCTTGCATTCAGCATTTGAATTTCCGAATTGAACACTTGCAGTGTAAGTCCTATTTTACAGATGATATGCTCCATCGGCTTTCAACAAGGACGTCACCATGAAACTACTTGTCGTGGACGAATGCTGCTTCACCCGGGTCGGTATAGCCAGCTACTTTGCTGATAGTGGGATTACGACGATCAAGTGCTGCCACAGCATTGAGTACGCTACGCCACTGTTGTCCAGCTTTCAGCCGAGCCACATTCTGGTGAACCTCAGCAACCAATGCCGCTATAACGAAGCGGACGCACAGCTGCTGGCATTTATGGAAGCCAGCCAGTCTGCCTTGCTGTTTATCTATCTCGATACGCCTTACCCTTACAGCGAAGCGCCAATGCGCATCGCCGATAATGCCTTTCTGTTCAATAAAAGCATTCTGCCGCTCACCTTACGCACGCTGCGCGAAAATCCGCTGGCGCTGGCCGATGACGGCGAAGAGCGTTCCCTGTTCAGCCCGCAGGAACTGACGGTAATGAAATATTGGATGGCGGAGATGCCCAACTACCGCATCGCGAAAAAGCTGCAGATCAGCTCGCATACGGTGTACGTGCACAAGCGTCACATCACGGAGAAGATCAACGCGCGCAACCGGCTGGAGTTCTACTCGCTGTATAACGTGCTGCGCTATTTCTACCCGCCGAGCACGCCAACAAATTCGACGCCGCTGGCGCTGCTGGCGGTATAACATCAAGCCTGCGATAACGCAGGCTTTTTTATCGCCGCTCTTCCAGCGCACACGCGCGGCGCGCTGTAAAAGACGTCGAGAAAAGGACTATAATCAAGGATCCTTCTCTTCAGGCGGCTGAAATGTTAAACCGAATACTGGCGGCTATCGTCAACAATGTGCGTGAGCACCTGGTGCTTTACCTTTGTCTGTGGCTGGTGCTGCTGGCGTTGGATGTCTATTTCTTCTTCGTCATGTAATCCATGCCGCCGTTATTTCCCCGATTGAGCTTCAGCCGCTTCGGCGATCCCGCCCAGGTGCTGGAATTGCAGCAGATGAGCAGACCGCTGCTGCGCCCCGGACAGCAGTTATTGCAGATGCGCTATGCCCCGATCAACCCTTCCGATCTGATCCCGATCCACGGCCAATACGCGCACCGCATCGCCCTGCCGCAGGTGCCGGGATATGAAGGCGTGGGCGTCATCGTCAATCCGCAGAATGGGCATTCAACGGACCGACGCGCGCTGGCGGTAGCGGGTGACGGCAGTTGGCAAACCTTCGTCACGCTGCCTGAGGCTCGGGTGGTCTGGGTGCCGGATGACATTGACGACGCCTGCGCAGCGCAAATCTATATCAACCCGCTCACCTGCTGGGTGCTGTTGACGCAATGGCTGCCGCTCAACGCCGGCGACGTACTGCTGATCAACGGCGGCGGCTCCGCTGTCAGCCTGCTGCTGGCGCAGCTGACGGCGCTGCGCGGCATTCGTCTGGCGGTCGTGGTGCGCAACGCCGCTCATCGCCAGGCGTTACTGGCCGCCGGCGCCTGGCGCGTTATCGAAGCACCTCAGCTGGTGGAAATGACGAATTTTGGCGCCCGTGCGGCCATCGACTGCATCGGTGGGGAAGACGGATTGCAGCTGGCGCAGGCGGTCCGCACCGGCGGCGATTTTGTGGCGCTGGGCCTGCTGAGCGGCCGCCAGGTAGACTGGCGGCGCGTGGTGGACGAGTTAAAGCTGCGCGCTTCGCTGTTCCACCTGCGCAAATGGAACGCGCAGGCGGCGCCGGCGCAGTGGCAGATGGCGTTTTATCAGCTATTCCAGCTGCTGCGGCGCGGCCAGCTGGTTTTGCGCCCACCCGCCGCGATTTATCCTTTGCATCAGTACGCAACGGCGCTGCAGCACGCCACGCAGCCCGGTGTGAACGGCAAGATCTTCCTCACTCCGGCGCCGCCGGAGGCTGACGCGGCGGGCGGCCGTCCCCCAGGATAACCGCCAGCCGATAGCCGCCCTCGGTAGTCTCCAGCGCGATGCGCGCCACGATCGTCAGCGGCACCGACAGCAACATGCCCACCGGGCCGAGCAGCCAGCCCCAAAAGATCAGCGACAGGAACACCACCAGCGTCGACAGCCCCAGCCCGCGCCCCATCACCCGTGGTTCGAGGATATTACCGATCACCATGTTGACAGCGATAAAGCCGCCCGCCACCACCAGCGCATCGCCCAGCCCGTTGAACAACAGCGCCTGAATCAGCGGCGGAATGGCGGCCAATACCGAGCCAATGTTGGGAATGTAGTTGAGCAGAAACGCCAGCAGCCCCCAGATAAAAGCGAAGCGCACGCCGACCGCCGCCAGGAAGATCCAGACGATCACCCCGGTGGCCAGGCTGATGATGGTTTTAATCACCAGATAGCGCGTCACGCCGTCCAACGCCCGCCGCATCGCGGCGAGCCCCTCGTTCGGCTTATCCAGCGCCTGCTGCAGCTTATACGGCAGCAGCTGCACTTCAAACAGCATAAACACCACGGTCATCAGCAGCAGGAAGACGTTGGTCATGGCGCCAGACAGGTGCCCCAGCATGCGGGTGACCAAATTCATCGCCGCGCTCGGATCGACATACTGCAGCATCGCTTCGCTGGAGAGGCTGATATTGAAGCGATCGGCGTAATGCTGCAGCTCGCGCAACTTCTCGATCATCATGCCGCGGTACTGCGGCAGCGAGCGGGCGAACTCATTGAGCGAAGCGCCCAACATGCCGATAAACAGCATCACGACCACGATCACCGCCGTCACCAGCAGCGTCACCCCGACGATACGCGGCACCCGCTTGCGTTCCAGCATCGCCACCAGCGGGTTCAACACCATGGCGAGAAATACCGCCAGCAAAAACGGCACCACGATGTCAGCGGCGGCTTTCACCCCGGCCAAAATGATCACCAGCATCGCCAGCAGGACGGCCAGACGCAGGCTGCTGTCGGTCACGCGGGTTCGGCCCATGACGTTTCCTTGTTATTTCACTGGGTTAACCGGCCACCAAGAGCCGACTCTTGGCGCTAATGGTAGCAAAATCCACCGTCACGCCGCAGAGGATTTCGCCTAACCGTTCGAAAAAATTAATCTTTCCGCCCTGCTCTTTGCCGCAAGAAATAGGCATAACCTTTGCCAACAAATAATTCCACCGAGCAACTCATGGACGATTTACGTAAAATGACAAAAGCTGACATTAATAGATAATAAGCCTAATTTTCAACAACTAGCATAACCGCCCCGTGAGGGAAATAATATCATCTTCAACGATTTATCTGATGAAGCCCGAACATCTCAAACAAATTCACTGACTAATATTTCTAAGAAGTAACATAGTTAAATTTATTATTGATTTTATGTTTCCTAAAGTTTAATTATTGCAGCCAGCCAATCGGTAATCGAAGGAAACAGGATGCTCTGGAAAAATACCGCCGATCGTTTCGGCCATGTGTCAGTGTTGATCCACTGGCTGGTGGCGCTGACGGTGTACGGCATGTTCGCACTTGGCCTGTGGATGGTCACGCTGGGCTATTACGACGTCTGGTACCATCAGGCGCCGGAGATCCACAAAAGCATCGGCACGCTGCTGTTCATCGTGATGGTGATCCGCGTGGTCTGGCGCTTTGTCTCGCCGCCGCCCAAACCTCTGGCCAGCTATGGCCGCCTCACTCGCGTCAGCGCTATTCTCGCGCATCTGGCGCTGTACGCCGTGCTGTTCGGCATTCTGATCAGCGGCTATCTGATCTCCACCGCCGACGGCCAACCGATCAGCGTATTCGGCTGGTTCGACGTGCCCGCCACCGTCACCGGCATGGCGGAACAGGCCGACACCGCCGGCGCCATACACCTTTACCTGGCCTGGGCCGTGGTAGTGCTTTCGGTACTGCACGGGCTGGCCGCGCTTAAACATCACTTTATCGATCGTGATGTCACTTTGAAACGGATGCTGGGTAGCAGCGCCGATTAACCTTTGGATTTATGGAGATTGCTATGTTGAAAAAGACCGTATTGGGCCTGACCGCAGGCGCCCTGCTGCTGAGCGCCGGTTCCGCACTGGCGGCGGACTACAAGATCGACAAACAGGGCCAGCACGCCTTTATCGAGTTCCGCATCCAGCACCTGGGCTACAGCTGGCTGTACGGCAGCTTTAAAGACTTCGACGGCGGCTTCACCTTCGACGAGAAAGATCCGTCCAAGGACAAGGTTAACGTGACCATCAATACCGCCAGCGTCGACACCAACCACGCCGAGCGCGACAAGCACCTGCGCAGCGCCGAGTTCCTCAACGTGGAGAAGAACAAACAGGCCAAGTTTGAATCCACCGAAGTGAAGAAAAGCGGCGACGGTTATGCGGTGGTCGGCAACCTGACGCTGAACGGCGTGACCAAGCCCGTCACGCTGGACGCCAAACTGATTGGCCAGGGCAACGATCCGTGGGGCGGCTACCGCGCCGGCTTTGAAGCCAACGGCAAGATCAAGCTGAAAGATTTCGGCATTACCACCGATCTGGGCCCGGCGTCGCAAGACGTTGAGCTGATCATCTCCGTAGAAGGCGTGCGCGAGAAATAAAAAAAAGCCCGGCTTGGCGGCCGGGCTTCTCATTTGCCCAGGCTCAGCGGGCTGGGCCTTCTTCTTCCGGTGCCGGAATGTGCATCGTGGTCTGCAGCAAGCCTTTCGACTTATTGAAGATCTTGACGCCATTTTCGCGGCCTGCACGGCGCGCGCGCTGCTCTTCGCGCGGCAGCTTCAGCTCTTCGCGGCAAATCTCGCTACAGCATCCTTCAAACTTGGCGGCGCAGCTCGGGCACTGAATGAACAGCAGATGGCAGCCGTCGTTCTTGCAGTTGGTATGGGTATCGCACGGCGCGCCGCACTGGTGGCAGTTGGCGATCACATCGTCAGAGATGCGCTCGCCCATGCGCTCATCGAACACGAAGTTTTTGCCGATAAACTTCAGCGGCAACCCCTGTTCTTTCGCTTTGCGGGTGTACTCGATAATCCCGCCTTCCACGTGGTAGATGTTTTTAAAGCCGTTGTGCAGCATATAGGCGCTGGCTTTTTCACAGCGAATGCCGCCGGTGCAGTACATGACGATATTCTTGTCTTTGCTATCCTGCAGCATCTCCACCGCCATCGGCAGCTGATCGCGGAAGGTATCCGACGGCACCTCGATGGCATTTTCGAAGTGGCCGACTTCGTACTCATAGTGGTTGCGCATATCGACAAATACCGTATTCGGATCGTCGATCATCTGATTGACGCGCTCGGCCTGCAGATACTCGCCGACGTTGCTCGGATCGAAGCTCTCGTCATCGATGCCGTCGGCCACGATGCGCTCACGCACCTTGAGGCGCAGCACCCAGAAGGATTTGCCGTCGTCTTCCAGCGCGATATTCAGGCGGACCTGATCCAACGCCGGGTGCGAGGCGAACAGCGCGGCTTTGAACGCGTCGAAGTGATGCTGCGGCACGCTGATCTGCGCGTTGATGCCCTCTTTCGCCACGTAGATGCGGCCGAACACCTTCAGTTTTTCGAACTGAATGTACAGGCTGTCGCGAAACGCCTTGGGATCGTCGATGGAGAAGTATTTGTAAAAAGAAACTGTGGTGCGCGGCTCGGTTTCCGCCAGCATGCGCGCCTTCAGTTCCTCATTAGAAATTCGGTTATGTAACACTGGCATGGTGTACTTTCCTGTCTTTCGGGAGGTGACTGATTACCGCGCGCAGCCAGCAGGCCCGCGCGCGGCGCACATCATACCCGAAAAACCGCCGCCGCGCAGCCCTGGCGCAAGCGCCCCGTTCAGCGTCCGCCGCCTTCGGTAAACGCGGAAGCCACCATACCGAGCGCCATCATCACGCCGGCAAGCGCCAATATCGCGTTCATCTGCAAATGTGCGCCGACGCTGCCGACCGCCGCGCCCAACACCAGCAGCCCCGCACTGATCCATGGTGCCAACATATTTACCCTCTGAATAATTACCGACAATAATATCGCCATTATCTTTGGCAGGAAAGATTGTGGAAAAATTCGGCATTCAATGCATATTTAACGCTCAAAAAGGGATTTTAATGCGTTGTGTTTTCCCGGATCGCCAGAAAAATGCCACAATAGTCGCAAACAAACGGCAGAAACGAACCTTGCCGCCGAGTTCACCCGGCTGCCAGACCGTGCGATGACGCTGTCATTACACTTAAACAACCGTATTCAAACAGAGAACCCATGACTCAAGTTCCTACTTTCAATCGCTCCTTATTGCACCCGCGCTACTGGCTGACCTGGGTCGGCATCGGCTTGCTGTATCTGCTGGTGTTGCTGCCTTACCCCGTCATCTACTGGCTCGGCACCTCGATTGGGCGATTTTCCATGCGCTTTCTCAAGCGGCGCGTCGCTATCGCCCAGCGCAACCTCGAGCTCTGTTTTCCCGACATGCCGCAGGCCGAACGCGATGCGCTGGTGGTAAAGAATTTCGAATCGGTCGGCATGGGGCTGTTTGAAACCGGCATGGCGTGGTTCTGGCCCAACTGGCGCATCGAGCGCTGGTTCAAGGTCAGCGGCCTGGAGCATATCCAAAAAGCGCGCGACAACCAGCAGGGCGTGCTGCTGATTGGCCTGCACTTTTTGACGCTGGAGCTGGGCGCGCGCATCTTCGGCATTCACAACCCGGGCATCGGCGTTTACCGCCCGCACGACAACAAGCTGATGGACTGGCTGCAAACCTGGGGGCGCATGCGTTCCAACAAGTCGATGCTGGATCGCAAGGACGTCAAAGGCATGATCCGCGCCCTGAAACAGGGCGATATCATCTGGTATGCGCCGGATCACGACTACGGCCCGCGCAGCAGCGTTTTCGTGCCGCTGTTCGCAGTGGACAAAGCCGCCACCACCACCGGCAGCTATGTGCTGGTGCGAATGGGTAAACCGGCGATCATTCCGTTCACCCCGCGCCGCCTGCCGGACGGCAAAGGGTATGAGCTGATCATGCAGCCGGCGGTGGAAAACTTCCCGCTGGATAATGAACTCGACGCCGCCGCCTTCATGAACAAAGTGGTGGAAAAAGAGATCCTGATGGCGCCGGATCAATACATGTGGCTGCATCGCCGCTTCAAGACCCGCCCGGAAGGCGAGCCTTCGCTTTACTGATAAAACCAACCCGCCGCCGGCGGGTTTTTTATTGCGTGCCTCTTGAGAATCGCCGGCGAGGGTGGGATGGTAATGCCTTTGCCGCCACCCCCTGGAGCCGCTATGTACATTGTCAGCCTGACCTACCATCGCCCGATCGCCGACGTCGACAGCCACCTTGACGGGCACATCGCCTGGCTTAAGAAATATTTTCAGGACGGCACCTTCGTCGCTTCCGGCCGCAAGAATCCCCGCACCGGCGGCGTGATCCTGGCCAAAGGCATTGAGCGTGCGCAACTGGACGCCATCCTGGCCGAAGATCCGTTCAACGCCGTGGCCCACTACGAGGTCACCGACTTTAGCGCCACCACCACCGCTGCCGGTTTCGAGGCGCTGGCCGGCTTATAAAACGCTGTAAATTCCGCGCGCCAAGCGCGGAATAAGGTTTAAACGTCATTTTTAAAACTTTATTTCATTTTTCGCCCAATCTTTGTCCCCTCATTTGCCGTCGCCGCGCTTGCGGCGCATACTTACCAGGCTAACTTTTCACGTTTTGCCCCTTCATCTTTGCCACCGGCAAAACGCGTCACCTTTCGGCAATGGACATTTATGGCTTCGGCAGCAGAACCCGTTAACTGGAAACGCAACCTTTTCGTCGCCTGGCTGGGATGCTTTCTCACCGGCGCCGCCTTCAGCCTGGTGATGCCGTTTCTGCCGCTGTACGTAGAGACGCTGGGCGTAACCGGCCATCAGGCGCTCAACATGTGGTCCGGTCTGCTGTTCAGCATCACCTTCCTGTTTTCCGCTATCGCCGCGCCGTTCTGGGGCGCCCTGGCCGACCGACGCGGCCGCAAACTGATGCTGCTGCGTTCGGCGCTCGGTATGGCGATCGTCATGGCGCTGATGGGCATGGCGCAAACGGTCTGGCAGTTTCTCGCGCTGCGTGCGGTGCTGGGGCTGCTCGGCGGGTTCATTCCCAACGCCAACGCGCTGATCGCCACCCAGGTGCCGCGCAACCGCAGCGGCTGGGCGCTCGGCACCCTGTCTACCGGCGGCGTCGGCGGCGCGCTGGTCGGCCCGCTGATCGGGGGGCTGCTGGCCGATTTATACGGCCTGCGCCCGGTGTTTTATATCACCGCCGCGGTGCTGTTCGTCTGCTTCGTGCTGACATTGCTGTATGTCAAAGAACAATTCACCCCGGTGCAAAAGCGCGACATGTTGCATGCAAAACAGGTGTTCGCTTCGCTGAAAAACCCGAAGCTGGTGCTCAGCCTGTTCGTCACCACCATGATCATCCAGATCGCCACCGGCTCGATCGCGCCGATCCTGACGCTGTATGTGCGCGATTTGGCCGGCGCCACCCACAATTTGGCGTTTATCAGCGGGCTGATCGCCTCGGTGCCCGGCGTCGCGGCATTGATGAGCGCCCCGCGGCTGGGCAAGCTGGGCGATCGCATCGGCCCGGAACGCATACTGGTGTTTATGCTGATCGTCTCAGTGCTATTGCTGATCCCGATGGCGTTCGTGCAAACGCCGTGGCAGCTCGGGGTGCTGCGTTTTCTGCTGGGGGCGGCCGACGGCGCGTTGTTGCCGGCGGTACAGACGTTGTTGATTTACAACTGCACCAATCAGGTAGCCGGCCGAATCTTCAGCTACAACCAATCGTTCCGCGACGTCGGCAACGTCAGCGGTCCGCTGCTCGGCGCCGCAGTCTCCGCCGGCTACGGTTTTCGCGCGGTCTTCGCCGTCACCGCTTTAGTGGTGCTGTTCAACGCCGGTTATTCCTGGTGGTGTCTGCGGCGGCGGCCGGGCTATTTGCGGGAAGACACGCTGCAGGAAGAGCAATAGCTGCATTTATCGCCAGTTGCCTCCGTTGGCCAGATCAATGGCGCATTTCCCCCACTTTTAATAATGCCTCCTTCGGGCTGGCGTATTTTCGCCCCATCCAGAACATTCTTATTCCAACGCTTTGTTTATCAACAATTAATTAACTTTCAGCGCATAAAACCCGCTGTCAATCATATTCCTGTCATAACCAACAGAAAAACCAGAAAAGGAGATGCTTGTCGACTTTTCGTCTAAAAAATGGGATACAGGTACTAGACAAAACCAACGACCAGTTATCAAATGGTTAAATAATATCACGCCAGATGTGAAACATCGGCCAAGTGAAGAAAAGGTCAGCACGCTTTCCACGGTTTATCAGCGTTGCAGCCGCGGTGTTTGTCGGGTAATCCGCATTGGGCGGATCGCCTTCATTAAATACACATACATACCACAGTACGGGCTGCAGCCTTGCAGCGCCTTTTATTGGGAAATCGTTATGCAATCCTCTGTCAATAAGTCAGAAAGCCGGACCTTCTTCGGCCATCCCTATCCGCTGGGTTCTCTGTTCTTCACCGAAATGTGGGAGCGTTTCTCGTTCTACGGCATCCGTCCGCTGCTGATCCTGTTTATGGCCGCCACCGTGTACGATGGCGGTCTGGGTCTCGCGCGCGAGAACGCGTCGGCGATCGTCGGCATCTTCGCCGGCAGCATGTACCTGGCGGCACTGCCGGGCGGCTGGCTGGCGGACAACTGGCTCGGCCAACGCAAGGCCGTCTGGTACGGTTCGATCCTGATCGCGCTCGGCCACCTGTCGATCGCCCTGTCCGCGGTGATGGGCACCAATCTGTTCTTCATCGGCCTGATGTTCATCGTGCTCGGTTCCGGCCTGTTCAAAACCTGTATCTCGGTGATGGTCGGTACGCTGTACAAAAAAGGCGATGCGCGTCGTGACGGCGGTTTCTCGCTGTTCTACATGGGCATCAACATCGGCTCGTTCATTGCCCCGCTGATCTCCGGTTGGCTGATCAAGTCACACGGTTGGCACTGGGGCTTCGGCATCGGCGGTATCGGGATGCTGGTGGCGCTGGTGATCTTCCGGGTGTTCGCCGTCCCGGCGATGAAACGCTATGACCGCGAAGTGGGCCTGGACTCCACCTGGAACAGCCCGGTAGCGAAGAAAAAAGGCGTCGGCGCCTGGTTGCTGGCGCTGGCGGTCATCCTGGTGGCGGTCATCGTGCTGATCGCTCAGGGCACCATCGTCATCAATCCGGTCGAAGTGGCCAGCATGCTGGTGTACGTGATCGCTGCGTCGGTCACCCTGTACTTCATCTATCTGTTCGCCTTTGCCGGCCTGAGCCGCAAAGAGCGCGCACGCCTGCTGGTGTGCTTCATCCTGCTGATCTCCGCTGCGTTCTTCTGGTCGGCGTTTGAGCAAAAACCGACCTCGTTCAACCTGTTCGCCAACGATTACACCAATCGCATGATTGGCGGCTTCGAGATCCCGGCGGTGTGGTTCCAGTCGATCAACGCCCTGTTCATCATCCTGCTGGCGCCGGTGTTCAGCTGGGCCTGGCCTGCGCTGGCACGCAATAACGTGCGTCCGAGCAGCATCACCAAGTTCGTGATCGGTATCCTGTTCGCCGCCGGCGGTTTCGGCCTGATGATGTTGGCCGCGCAGAATGTGCTGAGCAACGGCGGCACCGGCGTATCGCCGATGTGGCTGGTGGGCAGTATCCTGATGCTGACGCTGGGTGAGCTGTGCCTGAGCCCGATCGGGCTGGCCACCATGACGCTGCTGGCGCCGGAGAGAATGCGCGGTCAGATGATGGGACTGTGGTTCTGCGCCAGTGCGCTGGGCAACCTGGCGGCCGGTCTGATCGGCGGTCACGTCAAGGCCGACCAACTGGATATGCTGCCGGATCTGTTCGCCCGCTGCTCAGTCGCGTTGCTGATTTGCGCCGCCGTGCTTATCGTGCTGATCGTGCCGATTCGCCGCATGCTGGAAAATACCCAGTCCAAGAACGCGCAAAAACCGGCGACTAACGCCTGACGGATAGCCCGTTTTATCTCGCAAACCGGCGCTCGATGCGCCGGTTTTTTTATGCTTGCCAGGCCTGATGCTGCAATACCACCCGGTAGCCATCGGGATCTTCAAAGGTTTGCCCCGCCCGATCCCAATAAGGATTATAGGCGGCGACCGCCAAGAACCCCGTCGCCCGCATCCGCTCACACGCGGCCCGCCATGCGTTCTCATCCGGCAGATAAAATACCAGCAGATGATCCTGCGTCGGCGCCTGCCCGACCCGCACCCCGCGGTGCTGCGTGAACTCCAGATGGTAGGCATGCTGCGGATGCCCGATCATTATGCCGTCGAACCCCTGATGATCGACAAACTCGCCCAGCTTTTCGAAACCCAGCCCGCGGCAATACAACGCGGCAATTTCCTGCAACCGATCGGTCGGGCGCGCGATGCGCAACACCGCTTTGGCTATCGACATGTACGCCTCCGCCTCATGATAATGTCATACAGCGCCATGCCCGCCAGCATCGCCAGCAGGAACGGCCATACCCGGCCTATCGCCACCCCGGCCAACACCCAGGCCGGGCCGGGGCAAATGCCTGCGATACCCCAGCCGATGCCGAACAGCGCGCTGCCGGCCAGCAAACGGCGATCCACACACCCGGCGGCCGGGATCTGCAACGTTTCCCCCAACAGGCTCCGTTCGCGTCGCCGCGCCCACAGGAAGGCCGGCGCCGCCACCGCGATCGCCCCAGCCATCACCAGCGCCAACGAGGGATCCCACATGCCGGTAACGTCGAGAAACGCCAACACCTTGGCCGGATTGGCCATGCCGGCAATAATTAACCCCAGACCGAAAATCACGCCGCTCAGCAGCGCCAACAGCGTTTTAAGCATTTTCACCCCCCCAACGTGTGGCGCATCAGCCACACGGTCATAAAGCCCAGCAGCATAAACAACGCCGTGGCGGCCAGTGAACGCGGCGCCAACCGCGCGACGCCGCACACGCCGTGCCCGCTGGTGCAACCGCTGCCCAATCGAGTACCCAAGCCCACCAACAGCCCTGCGGCCGCCAGCCAGCCGTTGCCAACCGAGATCTCACCGGGCGGCAACGCCGCAGCGGCAGCATACAGCCAGGGAGAGAGCAGCAACCCGCCAATAAATGCGGCGCGCCAGCCCCCCTCCCGGCCGCCCACGCTCAATAAACCGCCGGTAATGCCGCTGATACCGGCGATCCGGCCATTGAACAGCAGCAGCAGCGCTACCGCGCCGCCGATAATGGCCCCGCCCGCCAACGCGGAATACGGCGTGAAGTGCTGCCAGTCAATGGTCATCGCGGTTCTCCGGCTGTGGGCAATACAGTTGATACAGGGTCGTGAGCAGCGCCAGCGCTTTGGCATCGGCCACCGCATAGTAAATCTGCTTGCCGGCTCGCCGGGTGGAGACCAACCCCTCCTCGCGCAGCACGCCAAGCTGTTGGGACAGCGTCGGCTGGCGGATATCCAGCGCCTGCGCCAGCTCGCTCACCGCCATCTCGCCCTGACTGAGCCTGCACAGTAACAGCAGCCGATCTTCGTTGCCCAAGGTACGCAGCATCGCACCGGCCTGCGCCGCCGCCTTGCGCATCGCATCAATATCCATTGCCCCTCCATCAGTTTATAAAATTATATAATATAATTTTATAAACCATTTTGCCGTGCCGCGCCACAGACTGGTGTGAAACAACGCCGCATGGCATGCTGTCTTCCCCCTTTTGCCGCGCGGAGCCTGCTTACGATGCTGTTGTTTCACGACGTTCTGCCGCCCGATCGGCCTGTACGGCCATTAGCCAGAGATTATCGCCACGGCGACAGCGAGCCGGACCACTACCATAACTGCGCGCAGCTGATTCACAGCCTGAGCGGCGTGGTGCAGGTCACGACCCGGCTCGGCAGTTGGGTGGTGCCGCCCGGCCGCGGCGTCTGGGTGCCGGCGAAAGTGGTGCACAGCCTGCGTATCACCGGCCAGGTGGCCGCCAGGACGTTGTTCGTCGATCCGTTGGCGCGCGCCGATCTGCCGGCCCAATGCCAGGTAGTGCAGGTTTCCCCGCTGCTGCGCGAGTTGATTATCTGTGCGATGGAAATTGCGCCCGGCTATCCAAGCGGCGGGCGCGATGAGCGCGTGATGGAACTGATTCTGGATGAGTTGCGAATGCTGCCGATTCTGCCGCTGCACCTGCCGGAACCTCGCGAAGCCTCGCTGCTCGCCCTGTGCCGCCATATCCAGGCCACGCTGGCGCAACCCTGGACGCTGGAACAGGCTGCCGCTCATCTCAGCGTCAGCGGACGCACTCTGTCGCGGCGCTTCCAGCGAGAAACCGGGCTGCATTTTAGCGATTGGGTGCGACGCGCCCGTTTGCTGGCGGCATTAAACGCGCTGGCGACCGGCCGCTCGGTGTTGGAAGTGGCGCTGGATCTCGGCTATGACAGCCCCAGCGCGTTCAGCGCCATGTTCCGCCGGCTGCTGGGAGTAGCGCCCAGCGACTATTTCAGCCGGACTGCACCGACGTTGGCGCCAGATAGCGCCCGGCGACGTTGAACAGCGCCTGCAGCGAGGCGCTGGCGGAGTCGGCGTCGATGCCAACGCCGTAAGTCGCCTCACCTTGCGGCAGCGTACAGCGAATATAGGCCACCGCTCGGCTATCGCTCTGATGTCCCAACGTATGCTCGTGATAATCCTCGATCGCCAGCGACAAGCCGAAGCGCTGACGCAGCGCATCCACCGCGCTGGAAAGCAGACCGTTGCCGGCCCCCTGCAGGCGCAGTGGCTCTCCCTCGCAGGCAACTCGCGCGTTGAAGCTGTAGGCCTCTACCCCATGGCTTTCCGTTTGGTAGCTTAACAGCTGCAAACGCGGCTGCTCCACCAGCCCGTAAGTATCGCGGAATAAACGCCACAGCTGCGCGCCGCTCATTTCTTTGCCGCTGCCGTCGGTCGCGCGCTGCACCACTTGGCTGAAATCAATCTGCAAACCGCGCGGCAACGCCAACCCATGATTCTGTTCCAACAACCAGGCGGCGCCGCTTTTGCCGGACTGGCTGTTGACCCGGATCACCGCTTCATAGCTGCAACCGACATCGGCGGGATCGAGCGGCAGGTATGGCACCTGCCAGCGGCCATCTTGCCGCCGCCGTTGCGCGGCGAAACCTTTCTTGATCGCATCCTGATGCGAACCGGAAAAGGCGGTAAACACCAACTCGCCGGCATAAGGATGGCGAGGATGCACCGGCAGCTGATTGCACTGCTCCACCACCTCCACCACCTGCTTCAGGCGGCTGAAGTCCAGACCCGGCGCTACGCCCTGGGTATAGAGATTCAACGCCAGCGTGACCAGATCGACGTTGCCGGTGCGCTCTCCGTTGCCGAACAGGCAGCCTTCGACCCGATCGGCGCCGGCCAGCAAGGCCAGCTCCGCACAGGCCACGCCGGTGCCGCGATCGTTATGCGGATGCACGCTGATCGCCACATCGGCGCGACGGCTGAAGTGCCGGCAAAACCATTCGATCTGATCGGCATACACGTTGGGCGTGCTCACTTCCACCGTCGCCGGCAGGTTGATGATCATCGGCCGCTGCGGCCCCGGCTGCCAAACCTCCGCCACCGCTTCGCAGATCTCCAGCGCGAACTCTAACTCAGTAAAACAGAAGGTTTCCGGCGAATACTCGAAGCACCAGGCGGTATCGGGCTGTGCCTCGCACTGCCGGCGGATGCGCCGCGCGCCGTTCACCGCCAGCGCCACGGTGGCGGCCTTATCCTGGCGGAACACGATATCGCGAAACATCGGCGCCGTGGCGTTATACAGATGCACGATAGCCCGCGGCGCCCCCTGCAGCGCCTCGAAGGTGCGATCGATCAGATCGTCGCGCGACTGCGTCAGCACCTGGATCGTGACGTCGTCCGGGATCAGCCGCTCGTCGATCAGCGCGCGTACAAAGTCGAAATCCGTTTGCGACGCCGAAGGGAAAGCCACCTCGATCTCCTTGAAACCGCACTGCAACAACAATTGATAGAATTCGCGCTTGCGCGCGTTATCCATCGGCTCCGCCAGCGCCTGGTTGCCGTCGCGCAGATCGCTGGAGCACCAGCGCGGCGCCTGCCTCAGCGTACGCGCAGGCCATTGGCGGTCCGGCAACGCCACCGGCGGGAACGGTCGGTATTTGCTTGAAGGGTCGATTAACATGGGCTTCTCCTGACGCCAGAGTGAACGATGCGTCATTATTTCCCGCCATCGCCTCCTCTTCTCCCGCTTTGCGGACAACCATCGTCGCAAAGCGGACAACAAAAAAATTTGCATCCTGCGCCAGTGAGACAACAATTAGTTTTGACGTTTCCCCCACCGCACCGGCAGTGCGCCGGACGCTTTACTCTCATTGTCAACGGAGGCGAACATGAGCCTGTATGCAACCCTGGAAGAAGCCATCGAGGCCGCACGCGAAGAGTTTATCGACACCGCCGAAGGCGGCAGCGGTGACGAGCCGCCGGTGCCCCAGCAGTTCAATCTGCAAAAGTACGTGATGCAGGATGGGGACACGATGTGGCAGGCGGAGTTCTTCGAAGAAGAAGGAGAGGCGGTGGAATGCCTGACGCTGCGCAGCGGTGCGGCGGCACAGGCGATCTTCGACGGTGACTACGACGAGGTGGAAATTACCGCCGAGTGGATAGATGAAAACACCCTGTACGAATGGGAAGAAGGCGACTTTCAGCTCGAACCGCCGCTGGATACCGAAGAAGGCCAGGCCGCAGCCGATGAGTGGGATGAACGTTAACCCGCGCCGCGCTTTCATCGCCAAGGAGGCCGCATGATTATTCGCCGGGCCCGCCCTACCGACTACCCCGCCATTTTGCAGCTACAGGGGGAAAACGTGCCGGAAGCGCTCGACGAGAGCCAAAAACGGCAGGGATTTATCGTATCGCGCATGAATGAGGCGCAGCTGGCGACGATCAACCGCGGCATCGGCATATGGGTGGCCGAACAGGAGAACCAACTGGCGGGGTTTGTTTGCCTGATGCCCGCCGACGCGCAACCGCGGCCGCCGGTGGTGGATGCGATGCTGGCGACGCTCGCCACGCAATCCTTCGCCGGACGGCCGCTGAGTGAGCAACGGGTGTTTCTCTACGGCCCCGTTTGCCTCGCCGCCGCCTGGCGCGGCAAAGGCGTGCTGAAGCGCCTCTACGCCGCGGTCAAAGCGCACACCCGCGATGATTACGACGTGGGCGCGTTGTTTATCGACGACGACAATCCGCATTCGTTGGCCGCTCACGTGCAAGGGCTGGGGATGACGGCGCTGGCGCCTTTCCATTGCGGGCAGAAAGGCTATCAGATGGTGGTGTTCGCCACCCGCTGAACGAAATTACTCGTAGGGGCCATGCTGCGCATCAAACGGCAGCATAAAGGTGTCCACCACCATCGACAGCGGCACGTCTATCACCGTGACATAGCGCCAGGGCGTATCGCGCAGATCCCACTGCACGCCGGGATAATACTGGTGACCATGCCCGGCGCCGGGCACGGTACGGCTGATAATGCTGCCGCAGCCGGTGAGTGCCATCACACCGGCCGCCACGCAGGCCAGCCGAAGGTAGGAAGAGAGCTTCACGACATTGACTCTGAGCAAGGGGTTGTTTCGCGAGTGAACAACGCATCGGCCGCAGTCTATCACAGGTCCCGTTCTCCACCGGCGTCGGCGCACGTAAGCAAAAGGTAAAAAAAACGGGGAATGCGCCATGCGCATTCCCCGTCTGAGCGTTGCCGTTAAGCGATTAACGCCGGCCCGTAGGGTGCGCCAGCGGGTTGTGCGGCAACTGCTGATAGTGCTCACGCCAGGCGGCGCCTTCCGGCAACAGCCAGACGCGCTGATGCAAACGAGCCAGCGTGACCGGATCGCTCAGCAGCTCCAGACGTTTGCCCTTCACCAGCTTCTCAGGTCCCAACTGCAGCGCTTCGTTCACCCGCTCCTCACGGTTGCGATCGAGCGTCGCGCGCAGATGGTGACGCGCCGTCGCCAACGCCGTCGCCAGCGCGTTGAAGGATGGGTTGACCACCGCATGCATAAAGCCGTTGGTCAGCGCGCGGTTACGATTGAGATGCAGATATTCTTCCGTCGCCAACAGCTCACGCGGCGGATTGTACTCTTCCGGGATCAGGAACAGCTTGGCGCGTTTGCTTTTCATGCCCAGCGTTGCGCGGCTCGACAGCACCGACACGAACGGCGACAGGATCAGCGAAAACACGATCGGCGCCAACCACCACATGAAGCGCAGATCCAGCCACGCCATGCCGCCGGCCCACACCAGGCCCAGCAACATCTGCGAGCCATGGCGGCGGAACGCTTCGCCCCACGGCGTATCGTCATCGTCACGCTGCGGCGAATTCCACACCACTTCCCAACCGAGGAAGGCGCTCACCACGAATACGGTATGGAACAGCATGCGCACCGGCGCCAGCAGCACCGAGAACAGCATTTCCATCAGCATCGAAATGAACAGACGGAACGCCCCGCCGTACTCTTTCGCGCCCTTGGCCCAGATCAGCACAATACTGAGCAACTTCGGCAGGAACAGCAGCACCAGCGTGGTGGAGAACAGCGCTATCGCCAGTTCGGGCCGCCACTGCGGCCAGACCGGGAACAGCTGCCGTGGCTGCAGGAAGTATTGCGGCTCCATCAGCGTATGCACCACCTGCAATGCGGTGGAGAGCGCCAGGAACATAAACCACAGCGGCGCCGACAGGTAGGACATGACACCGGTCAGGAACACCGCGCGGTGCACCGGGTGCATGCCTTTCACCAGGAACAGGCGGAAGTTCATCAGGTTGCCGTGACACCAGCGACGGTCGCGCTTCAGCTCGTCCAGCAGGTTTGGCGGCAGCTCTTCATAACTGCCCGGCAGATCGTAAGCGATCCACACGCCCCAGCCGGCGCGGCGCATCAGCGCCGCTTCAACGAAGTCGTGCGACAGGATAGACCCGGCGAAAGAGCCCTCGCCCGGCAGCGGCGCCAGCGCACAGTGTTCGATAAACGGCTTCACGCGGATGATAGCGTTGTGCCCCCAGTAGTGCGACTCGCCCAGCTGCCAGAAATGCAGGCCGGCGGTGAACAACGGCCCGTAAACGCGGGTGGCGAACTGCTGCACGCGCGCATACAGGGTATCCATACCGGACGCCTTCGGCGCCGACTGGATGATGCCGGCGTTCGGGTTGGCTTCCATCAGACGCACCAGCCCGGTGAGGCATTCGCCGCTCATCACGCTGTCGGCATCCAGGATCACCATGTAGCTGTACTCACCGCCCCAGCGACGGCAGAAGTCGTCGATGTTGCCGCTCTTGCGTTTTACGCGGCGACGGCGGCGGCGATAGAAAATGCGGCCGTGGCCATCGACATCGCGGCACAGCTCCATCCACGCCTTTTGCTCGGCCACGCAGATGTCCGGATCGTAGCTGTCGCTCAGCACGTAGATATCGAAGTGTTCCAGCTGTCCGGTCGCGGCGACGGACTCATAGGTCGCACGCAGGCCGGCGAACACGCGTTCGACGTCTTCGTTGCAGATCGGCATGATCAGCGCAGTGCGGTGCGCCGGGTTGATCGGCTCATCGCCCTTGATGGTGGAGGAAATGCTGTATTTGTCCTTGCCGATCAGCAGCTGCAGGAAGCCCATCAGCGCGGTCCAAAAACCGGCCGAGACCCAGCAGAACAGCACGGCGAACAGGATCAGAATGCCGGTTTGCAGCACATACGGCAGCAGCTGCAGCACCGACTGCATCAGATCCTGATCCAGCATGGCGATAGGATCGATCAGCGCCCAGCCCTGATAAGGCAAGATGGTTTTCATATACCAGGTAGCGATGCCGGTTTGCACCAGCATCAGCACCAGCAGCACATAGCGGCGCATGGAGCCGACGGTACGCCAGCGGTTTTCAGCCTCGGCCTCCTCTTTGGTGGCGTGCCGATTGTGCGGCGAACGCCCCAGCAGAGAATCCCAGAAGCGCGCCACCGGGTTGGTGCGCCAGGCTTCCGGGAACATGGTGGTCCGTTTGATCGGCGGCGTCGCCTTCAGAATGGCGCGCCCTTCGGCGTCGGTGTCGAAGTCGTCATCGCTGACCGCATCCGGCCAGGCGTTTTCGATACGCGGTTTGACCGAGGCCAGCGCCACGTCATCCGCCGACAGGCTATTGACGTTGGCGTCAGCGGCGCCCATCTGCCGATGGAGCGCCTCCAGTGCCTGAGCGTCATCCGCCGTTTGAGGGTTGAGCGCCTCCGACCGCTCGGCGGTCAGAGGCAGCGCCGCAAGATAATCCTGGGCGGGTTGAGTAGGCTTATTCATTGGCAGGTAGCTGATAGCTCCAGGTTTCCGACAGAGTCTTATCGCCATTGACCAGTGCCGCACGCATTTCTACCGGCTTCTTGTCGTCTTTCACTTTCAGACGCACCGTCAGGCGCCAGCCTTTGGTCACTGGGTTATAGCGGACGTTGTTTTCTACCATCTCACCGTTGTCGCCGATGCTGATCTGAGAGGCGACCGGAGTATTGGCATCCAGCCCTTTCAGCACCGGGCCAACGAAGTCGACCAGGAAGGCCACGCTGCCGTCTGGCTCGCGAATCAGGTTGGACTGCTTCACGTCGCCGGTCGAGCGCATGGTACGAGCCACATAGGCGATATCTTGCGAATGCAGTTTGTCTTCATCGCGGGTGAAGTTCAAACGGTAGCTCAGCGTCAGCGGCTTTTTGGCCTCCGGCAAGGTATCCGGCGTCCAGAACGCGACGATGTTGTCGTTGGTTTCATCCGCCGTCGGGATCTCCACCAGCTCGACCTTGCCTTTGCCCCAGTCGCCCTTCGGTTCGATCCAGGCGCTCGGACGCAGATCGTAACGATCGTCCAGATCTTCATATTCTTTGAAGTTGCGGCCGCGCTGCAGCAGACCGAAGCCTTTCGGATTCTCGACGGTATAGGTGCTGACGGACAGGTGTTTAGGATTGTTCAGCGGACGCCAGATCCACTCGCCGTTGCCGGCATGGATAGACAGACCGTTGGAATCGTGCAAAGCCGGGCGGTAGTTCAGCGTCGGCGACGGCTGGTTCGGCCCGAACAGGTACATGCTGGTCAACGGCGCCAGGCCCAGTTTGCCCACCTTGTCGCGCAGGAACACTTTGGACTCGACGTCCACGGTGGTGTCGCGGCCCGGGATCACCGTAAAACGGTAAGCGCCGGTGGCGCGCGGGGAATCCAGCAGCGCATAGATCACCAGGTGCTTGTCGCCCTGCTTCGGACGCTCAACCCAGAATTCGCGGAAACGCGGGAACTCTTCGCCGGACGGCAAAGCGGTATCGATAGCCAGGCCGCGAGCGGAAAGCCCGTAAACCTGCCCTTTACCCACCACGCGGAAATAGCTCGCGCCCAGCAGGCTCATGATCTCATCGTTTTTGTCGGCGCTGTTGATCGGGTAGAGCACCTTGAAGCCGGCAAAACCGAGATTTTTCACCGATTCAGGGTCGTGTTTGACCGAACCGAAGTTGAAGTAATCCGGGCTGTACTTGATCTGTTTTACGCTGGTGGAGGTGACTTCGTTGATTTTCACCGGCGTGTCGAAGTACATCCCCTGATGATAAAACTCAAGCTTGAAAGGGGTTTTCAGCTTGCTCCAATAGGCTTTATCGTGATTGAACTGAATCTGCTGATAGTCTGCGAACTTCATCTCGCGGAACTGAGAAGGAAGGTTGCTCTTCGGGGCTTCGAAACCTTTCGCCGCCAGATCCTGCGCCTGCTTGGCGACATCATCAATAGAAAAGGCCCAAGCCGGCGAACTGAACAGCGTGAACAATACGGTCGCACCTAACCAACGAACGCTCGCGGCGCGTGGTTGTCCGGATAATATATTAACTAGCACATCCCCCCCTATTCGTGTGCTCAAATCATTTAAATCCATATTAATGGATTACTCAGCTTTCCGACAACATGATAAATGGATGGTTCATGTTTACGGCTCATTGTTTAAGCAGCTGATGGAACACCAGCGTAGCAAGCCGCGCAACAAGACGCTATGGAAAAATGCGGGGGGCTATAGTAGGGTTCCGGATAACAATTTAACGTTTGACGACTTATTAAGCGTGTTAATGAACTCTCGATTAAATCACCAGCGGTAATCTATGACTAAAGGCAGCAAACAGCGCGAGTTTTTCCTCGACTCCATCAGAGCCTATTTGATGTTGCTCGGCATTCCGTTTCACCTCTCCCTGATTTATTCCAGCCACGCCTGGGCGGTGAACAGCGCGTCGCCCTCCTTCTCGCTCACGGTGCTGAACGACTTTATCCACGCCTTCCGCATGCAGGTGTTCTTCGTGATATCCGGCTACTTCTCCTACATGCTTTACGAGCGCTACGAGCGCCACCAGTGGCTGAAGGTCAGGCTGGAGCGGGTGGCGATCCCGCTGTTGAGCTCCATCCCGCTGATCACGGTGCCGCAGTTTTTCATGCTGAAATATTTCACCGATAAATTAAACGGCTGGGATGAATTTTCTCTCTATCAGAAAATAAATGTAACAGTTTGGGAATTGGTTTCTCATCTGTGGTTCTTATTGACGCTGTCATTGTTAACCTGCGCCTGTTTTTATCTGTTCCGTAAAATCAAGCGTCAACCCCGTGAACATATTCCAACGTTAATAAACAGAATGCGCGGATTAGGAAACATCTCACTGTATTTCTTTATTTATGCGGTATGCTATTCGGCCGCGCACCGTATTATTTTAATTTTCGCCCCGCAGCTATTATCCAACGGCCTGTTCAATTTCGTGGTGATGGAGACGATGTTCTACCTGCCGTTCTTCCTCCTCGGCGCCTATGCGTTTAAGTACGTGTGGCTTAAGGAGATTTTTCTGCGCCGCTCGCCGCTGGCGCTGCTCGGTTCGCTGCTGCTGTTTATCGCATATATGCTGAACCAAAAGATGTTGGCGCACAGCAGCTATATGTTCGAGCTGGAAGTGGTGATCAAAACCCTAATGGGGATCCTGATGACCAACGTAGTGTTCTCTTTCGGGCATAACCTGCTGAATTATCACTCGCCGCGCATCACCTATCTGGTCAACGCCTCGCTGTTTATATATCTGGTGCACCATCCGTTGACCCTGATATATGGCGCTTTCGTGACGCCGTATATCGGCAACAACCTGTTGGGATTCTTGCTGGGCCTGCTGTTTGTGTTCTCTCTGGCCTTCGCGCTATATGAACTGCACAAGCGCATTCCGGTGCTGCGCTTCCTGTTCTCCGGCAAGCCGCAATAGGCTTCCCACCCCATTTCTGGGTGATGATTTATCATCCAGAAATTAACCTCACCAATGATAAAGCGCCTCACTACCTCGGCGCAGCGATAGCTGCCCTGAGCATTTTCCTAATATTAATCCTAATCCCCGGGATACATTGCAAAACGGCAACTGCCTGTTACGCTCATTATTCATACTTATAAATCAGTTGCGTTACTTTCTGGGCTAGGTACACATATGAGAGAAGCATGGGTCGATTATGCCAAGGGAATCGGCATCATTCTCGTGGTTTTTGGCCACGTCAATCGGGGTCTATACAGCGCGGGCATTCAGCTTTCCGGTTCATCCTATCTACTGACAGACAGCATCCTCTACAGTTTTCATATGCCACTGTTTTTCTTCCTTTCCGGCCTGTTTTTTACGCAGTCCTTGGATAAAAAGGGAAAAACACGCTTTGTGATCAGCAAGATAGACACCATCGTTTATCCCTATGTCATCTGGTCGCTGCTGCAAGGCATGGTGGAAGTGCTGTTGTCGCGCTATACCAATAACCCTGCCAACCTGGGCGATATCCTGTCGCTGTTTACGCATCCGCGCGCGCAGTTTTGGTTCCTGTATGCCTTGTTCATGGTCTTTATTTTGGCCACCTTGCTGTATAGAAAAGAAACATACCGCTATCTCCTGCCGGTATTGATCGTTATCAGCGCGGGGCTGTATGTCTACCAAGACAGCCTCACCAAAGCCTTCCATTTTGATTACATTACCCGATTCTTGATCTTCTTCCTGCTGGGCGTTTTTGCCATTCGCTACGCTTCGCTCATCGCCCATCTGGGTTTCGGTTCGCTGCTGGCCTCCCTGATCGCGTTTATCGCGTTGCAGTGGGGATTCCACGGCTATTCAGGCTTGCTGTATACCGATACCGGAAGTTTCTCCCTGTTACTGGCGATTGAAGCCATCTTCTTGATCGTCAACCTGTCGGTTCTGTTGGCCAAAACAAATCTTTCCTGGCTGCGCCGACTCGGCGAATTGAGCATGGTCATCTATTTGATGCATATCCTCGCGGCCAGCGGCTTACGCATCGTACTGACCAAGTTTATGCATATCAGCCATTGGCCAACACAAGCGATCGCCGGCACGCTGTTCGGGCTAATCGCCCCTGTTGTCGCCTATGCGCTGATACAACGTCTGCATCTTACTTTTCTGTTGGAGCGTCCTCGTTTCAATAGCCGTCTGCGAAAAGAAAAAATCTCCTGAAGGCGGTTCAACCGCCTTCACGTTTTCTCCCCGTCGCTATACTTGATGGCGCAACCTATCGGTTGCGTCATCTCTCTCTTGCCATGCAGAGCACACATTGCTCAGCCTGGCGTCGCCCGTTAGGGCAAAGTGATACGGCTGCATAGATAACCTAGCCGTTATAACTGCAATGCATAAGTAGAAATCCGGATCCCTGCCTTACGGTAGTGATTGGGCTCAACACCCCCGAAGGGCTGCGCGATCGTTTAATTTATTCGATGGCGTTAGCTGCATCTCCCTTCCGTCACGACAGAGAGGATTTTGAATGACCGATAAGACCCCCCCGGCTCAAGAAGCCATAGCGGAAAACGCCACCCTGCTGAAGATCCTCGGCAGGTTGCTGTCCGCGCTGGACGCTTCGATCAGCGGCAAAGAACGCAGCGTTTTGGTCGCTGAGCTTTCCAACTTCAATCTCGACGGTATTTCTGAGGCGGAAAGCAAGCTGGCCACCGAACTGATCAAACGGGCGCTGGAATCGCTCGATCATTAATCCTACCGCGCCTGCAAACCATTAAGCCTGCCTGCGCGGGCTTAATGGTTTTTCCTCCGCCGAATGGGACATTATTGCCGAAACAGAAACACAGCAGCCTGATAATGTTAGATAAAAGGCAGAATTTCCCCTCTTCTCCTCACTTTCGTAGTTCAAACGTGCCAACAGGCAATAATTGATCGGTTGTTTTCACAATCAGCCTTGGCGTTTTACCCACTAAACACGTTATCATCGGCACACGCGCAGTGCCCCCCATTCCCAGCCTCAGGAGAGCAATATTTTGGATGCCAGCACCATTAACAGTTTGTTCGTCATCGGTGCCGTGCTGGTGGGGGCAAGCATTCTGCTCAGCTCATTTTCTTCCCGGCTCGGCATTCCGATCCTGGTGATCTTCCTGGCGATCGGCATGCTGGCCGGCGTCGATGGCCCCGGCGGCATCGTCTTCAGCAATTACCCGGTCGCTTATCTGGTCAGCAACCTCGCGTTGGCAGTGATCCTGCTAGACGGCGGCATGCGTACCCGGGTCAGCTCTTTCCGCGTCGCCCGGTGGCCGGCACTCTCTCTCGCCACCGTCGGTGTAGTGATCACCGCCGGTCTGACCGGCATGGCCGCCGCCTGGCTGTTCAATCTCGATCTGCTGCAGGGGCTGCTGATCGGCGCCATCATCGGTTCCACCGACGCCGCCGCGGTCTTCTCCCTTTTGGGGGGCAAAGGTTTGAACGAACGCGTCAGCGCCACGCTGGAGATCGAATCCGGCAGCAACGATCCGATGGCGGTGTTTCTCACCATCACGCTGATTGCGATGATCGCCGCCGGGGAAACCGCACTGAGCTGGACCTTCCCGCTGCATCTGATGCAGCAGTTCGGCATGGGCATCGTCTTCGGTCTGGGCGGCGGCTGGCTGCTGCTGACGCTGATCAACCACATCAAACTGGCGGACGGCCTCTATCCGCTGCTGGCGGTAAGCGGCGGTATTCTTATTTTCGCACTGACCACCGCGCTGGACGGCAGCGGCATTCTGGCGGTGTATTTGTGCGGCCTGCTGCTGGGCAACCGGCCGATCCGCAACCGTCACGGCATCGTACAAACCTTCGATGGCCTGGCCTGGCTCAGCCAGATCGGCATGTTCCTGGTGCTCGGGCTGCTGCTCAACCCGCACGAGCTGCTGCCGATCGCCATCCCTGCTCTGCTGCTGTCGCTGTGGATGATCCTGTTCGCCCGCCCGCTGTCGGTGTTTATCGGCCTGCTGCCGTTCCGCAGTTTTACCCTGCGCGAGCGCGGCTTTATTTCCTGGGTCGGCCTGCGCGGCGCGGTGCCGGTGATTCTGGCGGTGTTCCCGATGATGGCCGGGCTGCCCAACGCCCAGCTGTTCTTCAACGTGGCGTTCTTCGTGGTGCTGGTCTCCCTGCTGCTGCAGGGCACCACACTGTCGTTCGCCGCTAAAAAAGCCAAGGTGATCGTGCCGCCGGCGCTGACGCCGATCTCCCGCGTTGGGCTGGATGTACACCCGCAAAACCAGTGGGAACAGTTCGTGTATCAGCTTTCGGCGGAAAACTGGTGCGTCGGCGCGGCGCTGCGTGAGCTGAAAATGCCGCCCAATACCCGCATCGCCGCCCTGTTCCGCGGCAAAGAGCTGCTGCATCCTAGCGGCAGTACCCGGCTGCGGGAGAACGATATTCTGTGCGTCATCGGCCATGAGCACGATCTGCCGATCCTCGGCAAGCTGTTCAGCCAGGCGCCGGCCGTGACGCTCGACGAACGCTTCTTCGGCGACTTTATCCTGCAATCCGACGCCCGTTTAAGCGACATCTCGCAGGTTTATGGCCTCAATCTGCAAGACGACGTCGACGAGCAGCAGACGCTGGGGCAGTTCGTCATTCAGCTGATCGGCGGTGAACCGGTGATCGGCGACCAGGTGGAATGGGACGGCCTGACCTGGACCATAGCCGAAATGGACGGCAATCAAGTTAGTAAGATAGGCGTCCGAATCGTAACCGACTGACGCTACCGCGGGCGGCGTTACCCGATGAGGGAACTTCTGGCCTTAAGAACGTTCTTAATCACTATCATGATGCATGAAATAGAGCGTCGCTGAATGATATCCCTTTGATATAAAAACTAACAGCGGCGTCCACAGGGATTAAGGATGTGAACGGCAAGACTCGATTTCTTTCGGTGATGATGCTCATGGCGCTGGGCGTAGCGGCAGCCGATCTCAGCATCGCCGGTTTGGTCCATAGACTTTTAATTGGATAATTTCAACGTGACGCAGCAGGAACAAGAAAAAGACATTCTGGGGAAAATACTGGTGACGGTGTCCGCGCTTTGCCTGATTCTGGTGGCGGCGTTCCTGATCTGGGGATTCGTGCTGGATTGATAATACCCAGCGACGCTCAGACATAAAAAAAACCGCCGCGGCGGTTTTTTTTATGGGGCAGGCGATCAGATCTTGCAACCTTCGCAGTCCGCTTCGTCTTCGAGGAACTCGGGGACCTCTTTTACCTTCTGCGCCGCTTTTTCTTCGGCTTTCGCCAGTTCGGCATCGATATCAAAATCGAAAATATCATCACTCATCGCTTGGTCCTCATTCTGCTTCGCGTTCAAACGCTGAGTATAATCGACAAGCCGCCGGCCGGAAACCTTTCAGTTTGCCGCCGCCAACTGAGGTGTCTCATCCTGCGGCTTTTTTCCGTAGGCCATGTCGTACACGTCGTAGAAGTCGATTTCGCCTTTGTTGCCGATGATCACGCGCATCTTCTGTTTCAGCGCGGCGCCGATAGATGGCTCATCCAGCAGCTGCTGCACCGCATAAGGCGACAGCGCGCGGGTGAAGTACCACTCGCCGTTGTAGCAAACTCGCAGATCCAGCACCCCGATGTCCTCGAAGCGGTACACCGGCCGGATCTCGATCAGCAGCATGGCAAACATGAACAGCACGAAAGCGGTGAAGCCCAGGAAGGCATATATCCCCATGTACGGCACCTGATACATCACGGCGATCACCGCGAAATAACCGGCGAACATGGCAAGGCACAGATAGCGGTGAGTGCGGGCGAATTCGCTGTTGAAGCGCGGCTTGCCGTCCCGCCCTTCACGCCGATTGATCTGTTCAATCTCTTTAACCAAGATGCTTTTAATCGCGTCCATCGTTACAACCTTATGCTGGAAACAGCATTGCCATCAAATCTCACCGCTAAAAGTAACACAAGTACAGTTTCGCCAGGTAGATCAGTTAGCCAACTTAATGGCGGCAACTGTTATAGTTCGGCTTCAGCGCGGCTGGGCGGCCTTGCCCTGTGCAAACATGAACATACGCTGGGCCACATCGTCGGCCTGTTTGATCTTCTGCTTTTGCGGTTCGTTGCTGCGTTGAATGGCGCGGGCGTAAGCGATTTCATGAGCCTGATCGATCATCGCGATGATCCGGTCACGTTCGGTCTTCTCCATATTGCCCAACATGGTGGTGATAATCGCCTGATAAGCGTTGGACGCGGCGCTCAGCGCTTTCTCTCTCGCCTCGAGGGCGGCGACGCGTTGCAAGAGTTCCTGCAGTTGCTCGGAGTGAGACATATCGACCTCCTGTTGCCGGGCAGCAAGCCTGCCTGATTACAGTTTAGCAAAGGATCGAAAGAGAAAGAGGAAGGAAAGCCAGCGGTTACGGTAAAGCACACCCGAAAATCCCAACGAGGAGCCGATAGTGCAAATCAACCCGGGTGCGCTTTACGATAAGCGCGGTGAGATGAAGGAAAGAAAGCTGGCGCGCTATGCAGGACTCGAACCCGCGTCTATCAATTTTCAAGCCAAAACAAGCCATTATAAAACCAATCACTCTGCCAACTGAGTTAATAGCGCATTCCTTCGCTTCGGGGCGCCATTATCCATAACAACATTATGGACTCAAGCTTTTTTAGCATAATGCCCTGACTTTACGGATAAGTCTTAGGTTATCGATAGCGTTATGGCATTACGGCAGCTCAATAATCCGATAATCGCCGGCCATGAGTGGCTTGCACAAAATCTTGTAGCCATCGCTATCAAAATGGCTGGCCGCACTCTGGAGCCGCTGCGCCTGCGCCAGGCTGTTGACCGACCCCAGATAAAACCAATTGTGAATCACATGGTACTGACGCAGCGTCTCGCCCTGTTCTTCCAACGCCACTCGCCCGGCGAACGGCCAACAGGCGATGCTCAGCTGTTCAAGCGCCGCGCCGAGCCGCAGCGCATGCTCCTGCGCCGACTCCACGCCACAGCAGGCGCCCGCGCACTTGCGCAGGCTGTAGCGGAAACAGGCTCGCCCCGCCGGCAGCTTGTCGATCCCCAGCTTGCCGTAACATAAACGATGCTCGTCGGCGATGGCGCGCAGCTTTTCCAGCGCGGCGTGGCGATTGGCGAACAGCCCGTAGAGATGGGGCGTAACGGCGAAATCGATCTCTTTGGCGTGAGCAATCGTCACCGTGTCGGCCTGCACGCGCAGCGCGCACAGCTGCTTCGAGCGCCGCAGGCGCTTGTTGAACAGCGGCTGTTGTTGTTTGATCAATTGCGCCTCCAGCAGCAGTGCCCCCAACTCGCCGGCGGTCTCGATAAAGCTGATGCGTCGGGTTTGCCGCAGCATTTTAGCCTCGTCCTGCGCGCGGAAATGCGCCATCACCCGGCTGCGTATATTGACGCTTTTACCGATGTAAAGCGGCAGGCTCTCGCTTTGACCGTGAAACATATACACACCCGGCCCTTTGGGCAACGGCGCCAGGCAGGCGCGCAGGTGCTCCGGGTATTGATAAATGTCGAGTTCCGGCTCGAGGCGGTTTGGCATCATGGCGGCGGTGTTGTCCTGCTGATGAATGAATACTGGTTTTTTAGCCAGTATAACGCGCCCTGCAGCCGGTTGCACACCCGAAAGATAATAACTCGCCGTGATCTTTAGCGGGAAAGCCTTTACCATCCCCTTTCCAGCGGGAAAGCGCCTCACGTTTAGCGCCAGTTCAAGCTGGCGCTGCCATGATGGCAGACTGGAACCGCCGCTTTTATCGTTATGGAAAACCTGGGTATGTCATCACTGAAACTCCCCTCCCGCCGTCTGGCGTTGCTCGCCGCCATCGTTTTCATCGCCGTCGCCGTCGCGCTGGCCATCTTTTGGCAACGCCCGCCGCAGCAGGATTACGTTACCGCGCCGGCCCGCCTGGGCAATATCGAAAACGCCGTGCTGGCCACCGGGCGGCTGGATGCCGTCGAACGCGTCAACGTCGGCGCCCGCGTCTCCGGCGAAGTCAAATCGCTGAAGGTCAAACTGGGCGATCGCGTCACCAAAGGGCAGCCGATCGCCGACATCGACGATCTGCAACAGCGCAACGATCTGCGCAACGCCGAGGCGGCGCTGAACGTCATCAAGGCCGAATTGCAGGCCAAACAGGCGCAGTTGAAGCAGGCGGAATCGCGTTTCAAACGCCAGCGCCGCATGCTGAGCGACGAAGCCAGCTCGCGTGAAGACTTCGAGACCGCCGAGGCCACGCTGACCACCACCCGCGCCGAACAGCTTTCGCTCAATGCGCGCCTGGTGCAGGCGCAGATTGAAGTCGACAAGAAAAAAATCGATCTGGGCTATACCCGCGTGGTCGCGCCGATGGACGGCATCGTCATCGCCGTGGTGACGCAGCAGGGGCAAACGGTCAACTCCAGCCAAAGCGCGCCGACCATCGTCAAGCTGGCGCGGTTGGATATGATGACCATCAAGGCGCAGATCTCCGAAGCCGACATCACCCGCATTTCACCGGGGCAAAAGGCGTACTTCACTATTTTTTCCGATCCGGATAAACGGTACGACGCCACGCTGCGCACCATCGAGCTGGCGCCGGAATCGGTGATGAAAGACGACTCGCTCGCCGGCACCAGCTCCGCGTCCGGTTCCGGTACCTCGAACGCCTCGGTCTATTACAACGCGCTGCTGGACGTGCCCAACCCGGAGAACCGCCTGCGCATCGCCATGACCGCGCAGGTTTCCTTACTGCTCGGCGACGCGAAGAACACCCTGCTGGTGCCGATCCAGGCGGTGCATAAAACCGAAGGAAAAGTGCAGCAGGTGCAGGTGCTGACTCAGGATCAGCGGCTGGAAACGCGCGAAGTGACCACAGGCATCACCAACAACGTCGATATTCAGATCCTCAGCGGCCTGAAAGCCGGTGAAACCGTGGTGCTGTCGCAGCCCGCCGCCAAGTCGGCTGAGGATGGCATTTTCCTGTGAACGCTATCATCGAGCTAAAAGGCATCAGTCGAACCTACACCAACGGCGGTCAGACGCTGACGGTGTTGAAAGACATCGATTTGACCATCGCCGCCGGCGAGCTGGTGGCGATCATCGGCGCCTCCGGTTCCGGCAAATCGACGCTGATGAACATCATGGGCTGCCTCGACGTGCCGGATCGCGGCGACTACTACATCAGCGGCCAGAACGCCGCCCACCTGTCGCCGGACGAACTGGCCCGCCTGCGCCGCGAGCATATCGGCTTTATCTTCCAGCGTTACCACCTGATGCCCGATCTCAGCGCGCTGGGCAACGTCGAAATTCCGGCTATCTACGCCAACGCCCGGCGCGATCAGCGGCGGCGGCGAGCGGCGCAACTGCTGGCGCGGTTGGGCCTTGAGGGACGCGAAGACCACAAGCCCGGCCAGCTTTCCGGCGGCCAGCAGCAGCGCGTCAGCATCGCCCGCTCGCTGATCAACGGCGGCGAAATTATCCTGGCGGACGAACCGACCGGCGCACTGGACACCCAATCCGGCCAGGAAGTGCTGGCGATCCTGAGCGAATTGAATCAGCGCGGCCACACCGTGGTGATCGTGACCCACGATATGAACGTGGCGCAGCATGCGCACCGCGTCATCGAGCTGCGAGACGGCGAGATCATCGCTGACAGCGGCCGCAAGTCGGCGTCCGGCCCATCGCTGCCGCCGCCGAACCGCAGTCGGCAAAGCGGCTGGCAAAGCCTGATTGACCGCACCCGCGAATCGCTACATATGGCGCTGAAAGCAATGAACGCCCATCGCCTGCGCACCGCGCTGACCATGACCGGCATTATCTTCGGCATCGCCGCCGTGGTGACGGTGGTGGCGCTGGGCGAAGGCGCCAAGCAGCGCACGCTGGAGAATATCAAGGGGCTCGGCACCAACGTGGTGAGCATCTATCCGGGGCGCGACTTCTTCGACGACGCCATCGACAGCATCCGCACCCTGGTGCCGGCCGACGCCGACGCGCTGGCGCAGCAAAGCTTCGTCGACAGCGTCAGCCCGGAGGTCAGCGCGTCCGACAGCATCCGTTTTCGCAGCAAATCCGCCACCGCCTCGATCACCGGCGTCGGGCGCGACTATTTCCGCGTCAACGGCATCACGCTGGTGCAAGGCGCCACCTTCCGCGACGATCGCAACGCGCTGCAGGAAGTGATCATCGACGATAACGCGCGCCAGGCGCTGTTCGGCGATTTTGGCGTCGAGCCGCTCGGCCAGATCGTATTTCTCGGCTCGGTGCCGGCGCGGGTAGTCGGCGTCGCCAAAAGCGAACGCAACTATGCGCCTAACCGCATCAGCGTCTGGATGCCCTACAGCACGGTGATGTACCGTATGGTCGGCAAGACCACGCTCAGCGGCATCACCGTGCGCCTGAAAGACGACGTCGCCAGCGAAGCCGCCGTCAGCGCCATCACGCAGTTGCTGACCCAACGCCATGGCGTCAAGGATTTCATGACGTTCAACCGCGATCAGTTCCGTAAATCGATCGAACGCACCTCGATGACGCTCAGCCTGCTGATCCTGATGGTGGCCTCGATCTCGCTGGTGATCGGCAGCCTGGGCGTGATGAACATCATGCTGGTCTCGGTAACCGAGCGCACCCACGAGATCGGCGTGCGCATGGCGGTCGGCGCGCGGCGCGGCGATATCATGCAACAGTTCATGATCGAGGCGGTGCTGGTCTGTCTGATCGGCGGCATTTTGGGCATTGCGCTGTCGTTCGCCGCCGGTTCGCTATTCACCTCGCTGGCGGGCGGCATGTTCACCGCCATCTATTCCTGGCAAGCCGCCGCGACGGCGTTTTTCTGTTCAACCTTAATCGGCATGATCTTCGGTTATCTCCCCGCCCGTAAAGCGGCAAGGATGGATCCGGTCGTTTCATTGGCCAGCGAGTAACCCATGAAAATTCTCTCTCCCCTGGCGTTAAGCCTCGCCGCTCTGCTCACCGCCGGCTGCGGCAACGCCCTGAAAAGCGACTACCGGGCGCCGCAGGTCAACTATCCTGCGGGGTGGCAATACGCCGCCGAAAACGCCGCGCCGACGCCGTTCGACTGGCGTGATTTCCACGATCCTGAGCTCGATCGCTGGCTGCAACAGGTGATGGCGAGCAACAACGATCTGGCCGTCGCCGTGCTGCGCGTCTACCGCGCGCGGCTCGAGGCGGAACGCGTCGGCATCAGCACCGCGCCTGACGTCAGCGCCTCGTTAAGCAGCGGCATCAATCGCCCGTTGTCCGAGTCCTCCGCCTGGAATAAAACCAGCGGCGCGACTCTCTCTACGAGCTATGAAATCGATCTGTGGGGCAAACTGGCGCGCCAGCGCGACGCCGCCGAGTGGGCCGGCCAGGCTTCCGAGCAGGATCTGCGAACGGCGCGGCTGACGCTGCTGGCCGACGCCGCCACCAACTACTGGCGCATCGGTTTTCTCAATCAGCAGATCGGCGTCAGCCAGGCGAGCATCGCGTATGCCAAAACGACGCTGCGGCTGGCCAACGCCCGTTATCAGGCCGGCAGCATCTCAGCGCTGGACGTGGTGAACGCGGAACAAAACCTATTGACGCAGGAAAGCCGGCTGTTGACGCTGCAACACGATCGTCAGCAGGCGCTGAATGAACAGGCGGTGCTGCGGGGCGCGCCATCAGGCCAGGCCACTATCGCGCCCGCGCGTCTGCCGACGACGGCGATGCCGCAGATCAACACCGGCATTCCCGCCAGCGTCTTGAGCCGTCGTCCGGATCTCAACGCTAAAGAACTGCGGTTGCGCGCCGCCCTGGCCAACGTCGACGAGAAACGTCTGCAATACTATCCCGCGTTCAGCCTGACTGGCTCGCTGGGCGCCAGCAGCAGCGCGCTGCTGGAATTCCTGCGCAACCCGACGGGCAGCCTCGGCGCCGGCCTGACGATGCCGTTCCTGCAATGGCGACAAATGGGCGTGGAGATCAAGATCGCCCGCAACGACTATGAACAGCTGGTGCTGGAGTTCAGGCAGGCGCTGTACAAGGCGATGGGCGATGTGAACAACGCCCTGTCGCTGCGCGCGCAACTGCTGGCGCAAGAGACACAGCTGCAGGCCTCGCTGGCGCTGGCGCGCAAATCGGAACGGCTGAACGAAGTGCGTTACCGGCAGGGCGCCGTCACCATAACCGACTGGTTAAACGCGCAGGAGCAACGCCGTCAGGCGGAACTGGCGGTGGACGAAAACCGCTTCGCGCAGTACCAGAATCTGGCGAAAATCTATCTGGAGTTCGGCGGTTCGTCGGCGCCCTAATCCAAACTGCCTGGCCAGTGGGTCAGGCGTTTTTTTAGCGGCGAACACATCAATTTTTCCGGTTTTATCTCCCGCACTCTCTATACTTGAAACATCACCAATTAGACGAAAAATCGTCAAATCGCACATTTATTAGACCATTCTCGCACCAAATCGGTGCAAATACTTAAGTTAAACTGCTGGATTTGATCGCCGCAAGATATAACGTTAAGCTATAGATGCAAAATAATTAGTCACCTAAATGACATAACCTTGGCATAAATGACGGTATTTTGTGATCCACATCCCAACTTAAATGTGGATAATGAATCGTCTTGAACCGCGATTCGATTAGCCTATTTGATAACTCGAAAACAACAGTGAACGGAGATTACGCTTTCACGAACAACGAATAATTCATTAAGGGATGATTATATGAAGTTAAGAAAAAAACGACATAAACCGATGCACATTAACGACATCACCATCATCGATGACAGCAAACTCAAGAAGGCGATCACCGCAGCGGCCCTGGGCAATGCGATGGAGTGGTTCGACTTCGGCGTATACGGCTTTGTCGCCTACGCACTTGGCCAGGTCTTCTTCCCCGGCGCCTCGCCCGGCGTACAAATGATCGCCGCGCTGGCGACCTTCTCCGTGCCCTTCCTGGTGCGTCCGCTCGGCGGCCTGTTCTTCGGCGCCATGGGCGACAAGTTCGGCCGGCAAAAAGTCCTCTCGGTCACCATTATCATCATGGCGGTCAGCACCTTCTGTATCGGCCTGATCCCGTCCTATGCGTCGATCGGCATCTGGGCCCCGATCCTGCTGCTGCTGGCCAAACTGGCGCAGGGCTTCTCCGTCGGCGGTGAATATTCCGGCGCGGCGATCTTCGTCGCCGAATACTCGCCGGATCGCAAACGCGGCTTTATGGGGAGCTGGCTGGATTTCGGCTCCATTGCCGGCTTTGTGATGGGTGCAGGCGTTGTGGTGCTGATCTCCAGCATCGTCGGCGAAGCTAACTTCCTCGACTGGGGCTGGCGCATTCCGTTCTTCATCGCCGCGCCGCTGGGCCTGATCGGTCTCTATTTGCGCCATGCGCTGGAAGAAACCCCGGCGTTCCAGCAGCACGTGGATAAGATGGAGAAAGAGGATCGCAACGCCATCGAAAATCCGCCGAAAACCTCGTTCAAAGAGATCGCGGCCAAACACTGGAAAAGTTTGCTGGTGTGCGTCGGTATCGTGATTTCCACCAACGTGACCTATTACATGCTGTTGACCTACATGCCGAGTTACCTGTCGCATAACCTGCACTACTCGGAGGATCACGGCGTTCTGATCATCATCGCCATCATGATCGGCATGCTGTTCGTGCAGCCGGTGATCGGCCTGACCAGCGACCGTATCGGCCGTAAGCCGTTCATCATCGGCGGCAGCATCGGCCTGTTGGCGCTGGCGATCCCGTGCTTCATTTTGATCAACAGCAACGTCATCGGCCTGATCTTCGTCGGTCTGCTGGTGCTGGCGGTGCTGCTCAACTCCTTCACCGGGGTGATGGCCTCGATTCTGCCGGCAATGTTCCCGACGCACATTCGCTACAGCGCGCTGGCGATTTCGTTCAACATTTCGGTACTGATCGCCGGTGCGACACCGACCGCCGCTGCCTGGCTGGTCGAAGCGACCGGCAACCTGTACATGCCGGCCTACTACCTGATGGTTGTGGCGGTGATCGGTCTTATCACCGGTCTGTACATGAAAGAGACCGCCAACAAGCCGCTGCGCGGCGCGACGCCGGCCGCTTCTGACCGTACCGAAGCGAAAGAACTGCTGCAGGAGACCTACGACAATATCGAACAGAAAGTCGAGGACATCAACGCGCAGATCGCCGAGCTGGAAAAGAAAAAGCAGATCCTGATAGACCAGCACCCCAAGCTAGACTGATCGCCGCTGAAAGACAAAAGCCACCCGTTTGGGTGGCTTTTTTACTTTGATTTCAAAAGAAATAATGCGCAGCGCATTTTTATGACAATCAGGATTGGTGGTACGCTTTGCCGCACACTCTTTATTGATGAAGAACATAATCATGAGCAAAATGGACCTTCCCATCATCATCGGCATCCTGGTGATGCTGACCCTGTGGCTCGGCGCGCTCTTCAACATTGGCGATATCACCTGCAGCATTTCACGTCTGTTTCACTGGATTGAAAGCCAACGCGGCTAACCCGACGCCGCCGCAGGCGGTGGAAAACTTCGGCTATGATTGATAGACGTTACGCTATTTTCCGAGACTGTCGCTCGCGATAAAGAGGACTGCATCATGACCGACTATGAGTTCTACAATCAGATCCTGACCCGGCTGGCCGCCAATCACCCCGGCACGCTGGATGAAAAAACCTACGAACTGTGGAAGCAGGACGCCACCAGCCCGCACGCCTTCGCCGATCCCTTCGCCTATCTCAAAACCAAGGGGCTGATACAAGCCTACGTGATGAGCGACATCGACGAGAACAACTATGATATCGATCCGCATCAAACGCGGATCACCACCGCCGGTCTTGAGTTCATGCGCAACGGCGGGTTTAAGTAAGCAAAAAAACCGCCGGACGGCGGTTTTTTATCCTAAAAAGCCTGCGGACCGGTGGTTCAGGCGGGGAAAGGCCGATAAAAAATGCGCAGCACTTCGTTGTCGCCTTGGCGTAAAAAACCGCCTTCCGGCTGCCAGCGCAGATCGCGCGCCAGATTGAGATTTTCCCAACCGACCGCGCCCCCCACGCCGATGCAAAGATTTTTATTGCCCGCGGCAAATCCCGCGCCGGTGCCGATCATGGCATGCAGCAAACGGGGCGCCGCCGCGTCGCGCATGGAAAATATACCGATAAAACATCCCTGCGGCGCGCGCAGCATATCCGCCATGGTGCGGATCTCGGTATCATCAGGGCTGACGAAATGTTTGTATTGCTTATCGAACACCGTCAGCCACAGCTGCTTGTATTTCGCCTTGCTGAGCGCGCCTGAACGATGAGCGCAAAGCACCACCGCATCCCAGCACATCTCCCCGCTCAACGAAAGGTACTCTTCCGTATCGGCTTGCGGCTTGTCAGCGTAATGCCGCGCAAACTCAGCCGCATTCAAATGCGGCGGCACAGCCTGTTTGGCAACGTCACTCTTGTAGCGCTTGAAATTCAACCAATGCATGGGAAGTATCCTCTTCACCCGCGAGATTAATGAATCTGAAGCCGTGGATGAGACGAGCCATCAAATCCAGAGCGTCGTCGGCGATGGCGGTTTCGTCATCATCCAGCCCCTGCTCCACCGACCGCTCAATCGCGTTCATCACCGCCGGAGCGCTGGTTTCTTCCCCCTGCGCCACCACGTCTAATACGGCTTTGCCGATCGCCAGACAAAGCTCATGATCAAACTCAACCTCTTTATACGGCTGCATAATCACCCCGATAAATTTTCACCCAAGAATACTAGACCACAATGGCGTATCGCGCCTGCCATCGTAGCGCAGCAAAGTATGCAGCCAAAGATAAATGCATCAGGCTCCGGGTTGATAGCCCGAAGCCCGATAAAGAGCAGGTTATTGCGGTGCTTGTTCGGCGGGGCGAATAATAAAACAAGTGGCGGTTGCTGAAGCCAGCAGCTTCCCTTCCGCCGTTTTGAGCGTGCCTTCAGCGAAAGCGACGTTCTTCGCCGCATAGACCAAACGCCCCTCGGCGATCAGATCAGTTTCCTTCGGCACAGGGCGCAACATTTTAACCTGCAGATCGACGGTGCCATAGCCAATCCCCGCGCCCAGCGTACTGTGCACCGCGCAACCGGTCACCGAGTCCAAAACCGTGGCGGCGAAACCGCCATGTACGCCCCCCAGTGGATTCAGATGGCGCCCGTCGGCCCGCGCCGCGATGCGGATATACCCCTCTTCCACCGCGACCGGTTTCATGGGCACGGTTTCAGCGATCGAGGCCGGCGGGATCTTGCCAGCCATCGCAGCCTGTAATAACGCCAGCCCGGTCATTTTTGTCGGATCCATTGCTCTCTCCTCTGGTGGTAAACCGGTTATATAGGAGAGGTCTGACCTCTTAACTTGCTTTTTCGTGCTGATGTCGTCAGCCGCCTGCTCTTCAGATCCTCTGAACGTGACCGTCATCACTCTTTAGAGCTAATAACCACAATTTTTTAGCGCCTTTAGATTTAAAACAACTTTCTACTGTAAACACCGCCGGAAACTGAACGCAGTTAAGTTCAACATTATTAAGGCGTATCTATCATGGATTTCTTTCTGCAATTAGCGGTTATATTGGCATGCCTGCTGTATGGGGCGCGTAAGGGCGGCATTGCGCTGGGGTTACTGGGCGGTATCGGTTTGATGATCCTGGTGTTTGGCTTTCACCTGCAGCCCGGCAAACCGCCGGTAGACGTGATGCTGGTGATCATCGCGGTGGTGGCGGCCTCCGCCACCCTGCAGGCCTCAGGCGGGTTGGACGTCATGCTGCAGATCGCCGAGCGGATGCTGCGGCGCAACCCGCGTTATGTCTCGATCATCGCCCCCTTCGTCACCTGTATTCTCACTATCCTGTGCGGCACCGGCCATGTGGTGTACACCATCTTGCCGATCATCTATGACGTGGCGATCAAAAACAATATCCGCCCGGAACGGCCGATGGCGGCCAGTTCGATCGGCGCGCAGATGGGCATTATCGCCAGCCCGGTGTCGGTGGCGGTGGTGTCACTGGTGGCGATGCTCAGCAGCTACACCTTCAATGGCCGCCATCTGGAATTCCTCGATCTGCTGTCTATCACCATCCCTTCGACGCTGTGCGGCATTCTGGCGATCGGCATCTTCAGTTGGTTCCGCGGCAAAGACCTGGACAAAGACCCGGAGTTCCAGAAGTTCATCTCGGTGCCGGAAAACCATCGCTACGTCTACGGCGACGCCGCTACCCTGCTGGACCGGGTATTGCCGCGCAGCAACTGGATCGCCATGTGGATTTTCCTCGCCACCATCGCCCTGGTGGCGGTGCTGGGAGCCTTTTCCGGCCTGCGGCCCAGCTTCGGCGGCAAGCCGCTCTCCATGGTTCTGGTGATCCAGATGTGCATGCTGATGGCCGGGGCGTTGATCGTTATCATCACCCGCACCAACCCGGCGTCTATCTCTAAAAACGAGGTATTCCGTTCCGGCATGATCGCCATCGTGGCGGTGTATGGTGTTGCCTGGATGGCGGAAACCATGTTCGGCGCGCACCTGGCGCAGATCGAGGCCACACTGGGTGTGTTGGTGAAAGAGTACCCTTGGGCCTATGCGCTGATCCTGCTGCTGGTGTCGAAATTCGTCAACTCGCAGGCCGCCGCACTGGCGGCGCTGGTGCCGGTGGCGCTGGCGATCGGGGTTAACCCTGCCTATATCGTCGCTTCGGCGCCGGCCTGTTACGGTTATTACATTCTGCCAACCTACCCCAGCGATCTGGCGGCAATCCAGTTCGATCGCTCCGGCACCACCCGCATCGGCCGCTTCGTGATCAACCACAGCTTTATTCTGCCCGGCCTGATCGGCGTCAGCGTCTCCTGCGTCTTCGGCTGGATCCTCGCTGCGGCGTTCGGTTTCTTATGAATTGTACTTCGGAGCCCTGCGGGGCTCCCTGCAAGCTGGATGACAATCCATGGGTATAAGGCATGACAAGACAGGAAGGAATGCGGGGATAATGCAAATTACAGAAACAAAAAAACCGCCTCTCGGCGGTCTACGACATTACTACTTATTGCTTTGATTATTCGGTATTTTCGTTCCCTGGTACCCGGGGCGGGACTTGAACCCGCACAGCCATAAGCCGAGGGATTTTAAATCCCTTGTGTCTACCGATTTCACCACCCGGGCTCGGGAAAGTTGGAGGCGCGTTCCGGAGTCGAACCGGACTGGACGGATTTGCAATCCGCTACATAACCGCTTTGTTAACGCGCCTTTATTCTGTTTGCCTTTTCAGGCCAAAGCCGGTGATTCACCCACTTCGTTTTGTTCTTTTTAACCGCGATGTTGAAATCGCATATCTTAATCATCTGATTCTTAAGTAATTTATTTCGTTACCGCCGAATCGATGGACTGCATTATGGACTAAACCCCCCACCTTGGCAACCCCCCGAAATAGCAAAAAGTTCTCTAACGCTTTCAACTGCTTATTTTGTGGGCGCACTGTTCACAATGCCAACGGAAAGGCAAGCGGAATGTTGATTTTATATGCATCGGCTCGGGGATTCACGGGCAAATCGGATCTTTTTTCTCGACATGAATCGCTTACGCACCTCTCTCCGGCTTTTCACCTGCTTATGATGATGGGATATCATGCAAAACCTCATCATGGGAGACATCGCGCAATCTCCGCCGCCCTGAACGGCCAACGTAACTGCAAAGCTGGAGACTGACGTCAGGTTTTCCAGCGCACGATGGGTCGGCATCAATCCCCCCACAAAGCACCGGCACGATGCCCAATCAAATGTGCCTGTTTTCGCCGTTCAACGGGGCATCCTACGGCAGGAAAACGACAGGAGAGATAGGGACAATAGTCGATGCAGGAAGATGCAGACAGGTTTCGCCGGACGGCAAAGGAATAAAAAACGAAAAAGGGGCCGAAGCCCCTTTCTCTTACCTGCCGAATCGCGGGGATCCAACAGGCCAATATTTGGAGCGGGAAACGAGGCTCGAACTCGCGACCTCAACCTTGGCAAGGTTGCGCTCTACCAACTGAGCTATTCCCGCGTTACCAGAACTGACTGATTTCTTTGCCATCTTTCGGCAATTCATCGTTGTCGTCTGATGCGATGCATTCTACTTACCTGACGTGATGAGTCAATAAAATTGTTGGCTCACCACGATCGTTTGCCGATTTTTGCAGCGTATCGATCACGGTTCCAGCAAATCGTTGCGTGCCGCGTTCAAATATTGGAACATCGACCAGAAAGTCAGCACCGCTGCGATATACAATAAGCCAATCGCCACATACTCTACGGAGCGATCCGGCCGCCACAGCAAGCCCACCAGTGACATCATCTGCGCCATGGTTTTCACTTTGCCTATCCAGGACACCGCCACGCTGCTGCGTTTGCCAATTTCTGCCATCCACTCGCGCAGCGACGAAATGATGATTTCACGGGCGATCATGGTGGCCGCCGGCAGCGTGATCCACCAGCTGTGGTAATGTTCCGCCACCAGCACCAGCGCCACCGCCACCATCACTTTATCCGCGACCGGATCCAAAAACGCTCCGAAGCGCGTCGTTTGTTTCCAGCGACGTGCCAGGAAGCCGTCAAACCAGTCGGTGACGGCGGCAAACACAAAGATAACGGCGCAAACCATCGGAGCCCAGTTGAACGGCAGATAAAACGCCAGCACAAAGAATGGGATCAGAACTACGCGAAACAGGGTAAGCCAAGTCGGTATATTCAATTGCATAATGCTACGGTAACTATCTGGCTAGAGTGGAAATTAAGAGTATGTTGCTACATTGCCCTCAGTGTTTCAATGCATTGTAGATCTTTTCTGCCAATGCTTGTGAAATACCCGGCACTTTTGCAATTTCCTCCACGCTGGCGTTCAACAAAGGTTGCAGTCCGCCCATATACTTCAACAGCACCTGGCGCCGTTTCGGCCCTACGCCTTCAATCAGCTCCAATGCGCTGGTATTTCTGACTTTCGCCCTTCTCTGCCGGTGACCGGTAATGGCATGATTGTGCGAATCGTCGCGGATGTGTTGGATCACATGCAGCGCCGGCGAATCCGGCGGCAGAGAAATCCCTTCACCTTCCGGGACGAAGAACAACGTTTCCAACCCTGCCTTGCGGTCGGCACCTTTGGCGATGCCGATCAGCAGCGGCTTATTCTTGTCCCAGGTAACATTCAGCGATTTGAATACGTCGATCGCCATGCCGAGCTGCCCTTTACCGCCGTCGATAAAGATGACATCCGGGATCTTTTTCTCTTCCAGCGCTTTGCCGTAACGGCGCTTCAGCACCTGCGTCATCGCCGCGTAGTCATCGCCAGGAGTGATGCCGCTGATATTGTAACGCCGATACTCCGCTCGCACGGGGCCGTTTCCGTCGAACACCACGCACGAAGCCACGGTCTGCTCACCCATGGTATGGCTGATATCGAAGCACTCCATACGGTTGATTTCCGTCAGGTTCAGCACTTTGGCCAACTCCGCCAGCCGCTGATGGATCGTCGACTGTTGCGACAGCTTGGTGGTCAACGCCGTTGCCGCGTTGGTGCGCGCCAGTTTCAGATAACGGGCGCGATCGCCGCGCGGTTTGCTTTGGATTTGGATCTTGCGCCCCGCCAACTCGGAAAGCGATTCCGCAAGCAGGTCTTTTTCCGGCAGACTGAAATCCAGCAAGATCTCGCCGGGCAGCGTACGCGCCTGGCTGCCTTGCAGATAGAACTGGCCGACAAAGGTCTGCACCACCTCGCCCATATCCGTGCCGCCCGGCACTTTAGGGAAATAGCTGCGGCTGCCCAGCACCTTGCCCTGACGGATGAACAGCACGTGCAGGCACGCCATACCGGCATCGAACGCCACGCCGATCACGTCCAGATCGTCGCTGTCGCCCGACACGAACTGCCGTTCGGTAACGCGGCGCACGGCCTGAATTTGATCGCGAATGCGCGCCGCCTCTTCGAAATTAAGCAGTTTGCTGGCTTCTTCCATACGCTCAATCAGCTGGTGCAATACCTGCTGATCTTTGCCAGAAAGAAACAGCCGCACGTAGTCCACCTGCTGCCGGTACTCTTCTTCGCTCACCAGGCCGGCAACACAAGGCCCCAGACAGCGGCCGATCTGATACTGCAGGCACGGACGCGAACGGTTGCGATACACGCTGTTTTCGCACTGGCGGATTGGGAACAGCTTCTGCAGCAGCGCCAGCGTTTCGCGCACGGCGTAAGAGTTGGGGAAAGGCCCGAAGTATTCGCCTTTGGCGTGTTTGGCGCCGCGATGCACCGCCAAACGGGGATGGGTATCCGCACTGAGAAAAATCAGCGGATAAGATTTATCGTCTCGCAAAAGAACATTATATCGCGGTTGGTACAATTTAATGTAGTTATGTTCCAACAACAGCGCTTCTGTCTCAGTATGGGTAACCGTTACGTCTATTTGCGCGATATTTTTAACCAGCGTCTCGGTTTTACGGCTGCTGACCTGCTGCCGAAAATAGCTGGCGAGACGCTTTTTCAGGTCTTTGGCTTTACCGACGTAGATCACCGTACCCGTGGCGTCGTACATACGGTAGACGCCGGGCTGGCTGGTGACGGTACTCAGGAAGGCTTTGGCATCAAAACGGTCATTCACTGCTTAACAACGTCTCCGCATTGAACAATCCATGTCGGATGGCCAGGTGAGTCAATTCAACGTCGCCGCTGATATTCAGTTTGCTGAACATGCGGTAACGGTAGCTGTTCACCGTTTTCGGGCTGAGACTCAGTTGCTCCGAGATCTCATTCACTTTTTTGCCTTTGGTGATCATCAACATGATCTGTAACTCGCGTTCAGACAAGCAGCTGAACGGCGTTTCAGCCTGCGGTTCCAACTGACTCAGGGCCATCTGCTGGGCGATATCAGACGCGATATAGAGCTGCCCGGCATGCACGGAACGCAAGGCGTTAATCACTTCCTGCGGCGCGGCGCCCTTGCTCAGGTAACCGGCGGCACCCGCCTGCATCACCTTCGCGGGCAAAGGATTTTCAGTATGGATGGTCAACATGATGACTTTGACGTCGGGTGCATAACGCACAATCTTGCGCGTGGCTTCCAGCCCGCCAATGCCCGGCATATTCATGTCCATCAGCACGATATCGACAGCGTTGCCACGGCACCATTTTACGGCGTCTTCACCGCACTGAGCCTCACCGACAACTTTTATACCTTTGATATCTTCAAGAATGCGTCGTATCCCTGCGCGCACCAGTTCGTGGTCATCAACAAGAAGAACGCTAATCAAGGAAAAATCTCCAAAAAAAGGGAGTAACGCAATCGGCCTCTGTTTTCGCCAGAGATATTACTTGTTTTTCAGACAAGAATGAACACAGATTAATACATACTTCCGAATAACTTTGCGGAGCAGAGCTGATTTTTCAATTTTAGCCGTCTATGCCGCCGATAAATCGTCACGTCGGAAAAGATCGGGCGACGAAAATAATTTCGTCGCGCTGCGTCTGACACAGGATAGCGCGACAATCATGCCGCGAGGGAGAAATCTGTGTAAGCAATCACGACATGAATAATATTAACACGGCTGTTGGCTGTTTGTAATCATTTGATATTTAAAGGCGTAACAAAATCCGCGGCTGACGCGGGTCTGGCAACCCACGGTCGAAACTATTATTCCCGGCAAACGTCGGTAAAATCGGCGCCTCCGCCCCCAATAATTATAATAACCCCGATTGTTCAACAATAACGTACCGGAAAAATACTTGTTAACCACCTCGAAATAACTTGCCGAGAGTAGATGATTCAGACAGGCAATGAGCGAACGTTGCCCACTTGCGTGACCTGAGCAAGCCCGGTGCAGATGGCAGACTCATGCTATGCTATACTCCGCGCCCAGTTAAATTCGCCGCCGCGCCAGGGGCTAATTTTTAGCCCGCGCGCGGTGCGCCAAAGCAGCTTGTATCAGGCTACGGCCTCAGAAAATCAGGAGAGAAAATGAGCAACGTTGATTTCACTACGTCTGCAAACCCGGAAATCTTGGCGACCGAAGTTGCCTGCCTCAAAGCTACGCTGACGCTGATCTTGAAGTCGATCGGCCAGGCCGACGCCGGGAAAGTCATCATCAACATGGAACGTTTCATCGCGCAGATTGAAGATCCGACCCAGGCAGAAATCTTCAAGAACAGCATTCAGCAAATCAAGCACGCTTACCGTCAGTAAGCGTTGCGCCCCAGACCCGCACTTCTTGTGGGTCTGCTTTTCACCACGCTACGCCACACCCCATTGATCTTGCACGTGCTTTCGGGCAGTGTGTTGACTTTCTCCCCCACACCCGAGACCGTTATGGGCATCCTTGTCAAAGCGCTGATCGGCGCGCTGGTCGTGGTTCTGATCGGCCTGTTGGCCAAAACGCGCAACTATTATATCGCCGGTTTAGTCCCGCTCTTTCCCACTTTCGCCCTGATTGCGCATTACATTGTCGGCAGCGAACGTTCAATTGCGGCACTGAAAACGACGCTGATTTTCGGCATGTGGGCGGTATTGCCCTACCTGGTGTATTTGATTTCGCTGTATTTCCTGATTAACAGTCTGCGGCTGTCGTTAGCGCTGGGTGCGGCGGTACTGTGCTGGATTGCGGCGGCGTGGCTATTAATTACGCTGTGGGGATGGTGGCAAGGGCATTAACGCCCTTGCCTGAGCTGTTACGGCCGCCCTGCCTGCAACACGAAGCCTCGCTGCCGATCGCCGGCGATGCGCAGATAGCGGCTTTCACCGGCGCGCAGCGTCATCGGCACGCTGCCGCTGGTTTCACGCCAAATACATAGAGAGTTCTCGATCATATCTTGCCCGATACTGACCGAAATATTGCCTGGCGGCACGCGAAACTCTGCTTTTTCTTTCGCCTCGAGTGAAGCGGCAAACTCCCCATTCACATATACGCCGGTACGGCAGCTGCCCGCCAGCATGCCGCTGTCGCGCACCACGACCACCGTAGCGTAAGGCGTATCCGGGATATTCTGATAGAGCATCAGACGGCTTGGGGGGGGCAACTCAGCCTGTTGCGGCGGTACGGCTTGAGTCGCACACCCCGTCAGCAGTGCAGAGGCAAATAACAACGCGGCGTAATGCTTCATCCTTGGCTCCTGAAGAAAATAATGCTTATCGTAACAAGAGAATAGCTGTCTCCAGTAGCATTCATACCACAGAGACGAAAAAATCGGATAACTTCCCACTCCTCTCACGAACCTGCAGGGATAAGAAGATTCTGCATTAAAGCCATTGAAATAAAGGTGATTCTTGCAGATTTAAAACTTGATCATGCCACGTTGGATATCTGCCGCAAAAGCACCACTGACGTAACTGAAACCATCCTGCGTGACATAAACCCGGGTATGACCGGTCTCTGATAACACCGCCACCATATATCCCAGGCTGATCATTTCATGGGACGGAACGTTCATCGGGGTTAGAAAACCGCGCCCACGGCACCACTGATAAAAGCGGGTTCGCCCATATCCCAACACGGCGCCAACATCGGAGAGGTGCTTAAAAGTATCATAATCCTCTGATGGTGAAGGTAAACCGTCATGACTTTCAGGCGTTTTCTTTATCCCAGACAAAATAAACTCCTTTTTTGACTCTGTCGCCTACGGTTATCCTTCCTCTAAAATGAATTTAAAAAATCCAAATTTAAAATGCAAATGAATTCCCTGTAACTAAAAAGCCTTCCCCAGAAAAAACCTGAAAACAAAACCCCAATAAAAAAACAGAAATAAAAAAATAAGGTATTAATACCGAGAATTAAATCCTTGGCATGGGTAAATATCCTAAATAAAAATAATATTCATACCAGATAAGAAAATGCTTAGCTTGCATATTATTTCCCTCATCAAAACGATGCAATTGCGGTCGGATCATTGCGGCATAAAGAGAATGAATAAAATCAATGCCACATCGTCCAGCCCTCGCCGTGATGTCGCGGATCCTTACAGACTGCCCTCAATGCGCCACATCCTGTCTCAACGCGGCACTTCCTCAATCATACCTAAACAATAACCATTATCATTTCCAATTGTTCCGCCAGTTTATTACACTTTCCTACCTCGTCAGTTAGGAACATTCCTAGGCTGCGAGCCTCAGGATAGAGAAAGAGTTAGGGACACCATGAAGAATTGCCGTTGTTTGATTGTTTTGCCGTTATTGATGTTGACCGCCTGCACCCAATGGGAGAGGCCTGGCGCGGTTGAGAGTACCCGGAACGCCGAATATGCCGAATGCCGCAGCCGCGGATACGATCGCTTCCCCCCGGACGTGGTGCGGGACGTGGAGTTCAGCTACGAAAACAAATACATTCCTTGCGAGAAGAATAAGAAAGACTGTCCATCGGGATACCGCTACGACAAGGAACCGTCGATTAAAACAGTGCAGACCGATCGCAATCAGTCCGCCCGAGACGCCACCATCGAAGCCTGTATGTACGGCAAAGGCTGGCGGGAGAAAACCTACTATTGGCCGCAATGGTGATGTGGCGGCGTTTGCCTGAGGCGAAATGCCCGCAAACCCATTCAACCGTCGTCATCACATCGGCTCAGCCCCAGCGCAACCAGCGTTTCCGTCCTGACCGGCGTTAAAGGCACACGCGGCGACGGTAAAGGCCAGCTCAAAAGCTGCCTCGCCGCCGTTGCGCAGACTTTACCCTGGCATGCCCCCATGCCACAGCGGCTGCTCATCTTCGCCGTGTTCCAATCCGGCTGATGGCGTACCTGTTCCAACGTAACGTCTTCGCAGCGGCACAGTAACGTTTGCGGATTGGCCAGCGAATTCAAGCGCTCATCGAGCGCAAAAGCGGCCGCTGTCGCCGTGGCGAAACGCCGCCACCGCCGCCGCTGCGCCGCCAGGCGCTCTGCCTTTTCCCGCTGCCCGGTGGCGGCATAACCGGCAATGGCGCCTTCGGTGAGCGCCAATTCACTGCCGCCGACGCCGGTACACTCCCCGGCGGCATAAATTTGCGCTTGGCAGGTTTGCTGCCAATGATTCACCGCCACGGCGTCATGTTCTATCCGACACCCCAGCAGCATCGCCAACTCAATGTTCGCCACCAGACCAAAACCGCAGGCCAACCTGTCGCAGGCGATCGTTCTTTCCCGCCCGCCGTTATTGACACGCACCGAGGTTAAACGTGCTTGCCCCAATGCCGCCTGCACCCGGCTACCGGCACGGTAACGATGCGGCATCAAAGAAAACGCCTGACGCAGCTTGGCCGGCCAGCGCCACAGGCCGCCGGCGAAAGCCGCCAACCGCCACAGCGGCGCCTGCTCCGCCAACATGACCACCTCTCCACCGGCCTGTTTCACGCTGTCGGCCACCGCCAACAGCAGCGGACCACTGCCGGCGATCACCACTCGCTCGCCGCGGATCGCCAATCCCTGCTTGATTTGCGCCTGTAGCCCACCGGCACCGGTCACCCCCGGCAGCGTCCAGCCGGGAAACGGCAACAACAGTTCACGCGCGCCATTGCATAAAATCAGCTTTTGATAGCGAATCACGCCACAGCCTTCAGCGTCTTCATATGCCAATCGGTTAGCGCCACACTGCGCCACCAGCTTGCAGCCGGACTGCCGTGCAATATTTTCCCGCGCCGCCACCGCCTGCCGATAGCGGTTCGCCGTTTCAGGCAACGCCGCCTGCGGTCCATCGCGCCAGATTTGCCCGCCGGGATGCGGATTATCATCAATCATTCGCACCTGGCTACCACTTTCCGCAGCGGCCAGCGCCGCCGCCATGCCGGCCGGCCCAGCGCCGACGATCAGCACCTCACAGTCGAAGTTACTCATCATCGCTCCTCTCTATGCGCATGCCGGCTTGGCACAGCGTTTGGCACGCCAGACGACGCAGACCGTTAATGGTCATCCGGCACTCCTGACAAACCCCCATGCCGCAAAAGGGAGCGCGCGGTTGGTGTGAAACAGATAACCGACAACGATCGTCGCCGTACAGGCTGAGCGCCGCAGCAACGCTGAGACCAACCGGCACCTGTCGGTGTTCTCCATCGATGCTCAACGCGATCGTATTTTGTCTTTCATTCATACAGGCAACTCCTCGGCGGCAAACGCCCGCGCAGCCAAATACGGGGAATCGTCAATCTCCGGCGTTTGCCGGCCAATCTGCGCAGTAATCAGCGCAGCGCTGCCGAGTGCAGTCGTGACGCCCAATCCCTCATGCCCCAGAGCCAGCCACAGCCAGGAATGCCGCGGATGCACGCCCAACAGCGGCAGCCCGTCGGCAGAGGCGGCGCGCAACCCTGTCCAGCAGCGAATGATGTTCATCTGCGCCAGTGCGGGCAAGAAATGCTGCGCACGCGTAAGCATTGCCGCCAACAGCGGCATGTCCAACGCCGAATCGACGGCATCGAACTGGCGGGAAGAGCCGATCAGCCATTGTCCGGTGGGCCGCGCCTGCACATTGAAAGCCACCGACGTGCCGTTACTGGCATGCGCGCTGGCGCCATACCCCAGCTCCACCAGTTGATGCCGCACCCGCGGCGGGTAGCGATCGGTGATCGCCAGTTGGCCCTTCTTGGCGTGAAGCAAAGTCTGCGATAATAGGCTATTGGCCCTAAGGCCACAGGCCAGGACCACCACCGGCGCGGCCAGACGTCTGCCGTCCGCCAGCCGCACGGCTTCCTCTTCCAACGCTGTCGCTTCACCATGCACCACGTCAATTGCCACACCACGGTCGGCCAACAGCCAGCGAGCCGCGAGCGGCGCATACAGAATGCCGTCGCCCGGCACCCGCAGTCCGCCGGCCAGGCCGTGCCGCAGCATCGGCTCCATGACGGCGATCTGCTCTGCCGTCAGCAGTTCCGCGGCCACGCCCTGCTCCGCCAGCCGCGCCCGCTTTTGCTCGGCGATGGCCATTTCATCCGCTTGATCCGCCAACCACAGCGTACCGCAGCCACGCCAGGCGCAGGCTTCCGGCATGCGCCCCGTCACTTCGCGCCACAACCGCAGCGAATAAGCGCTCAACGCCAGCTCGGCAGGATTATCGTCCATGCAAACCAGATGCCCCATACCGGCGGCGGTGGCGCCGGCGCGGCGATCGTCCACCACCGAGACACGATACCCTTCCCGCGCCAGCCGCCAGGCGCAAGCGGCGCCGATGATACCGGCACCGACCACGATGACATCGGCTCCCCGCTCGGCGCCCATCAGCGTATCCCCCAGACGAAGGGATCGCGTTCGTCGAGCAGCAGTTGGCTATCGGCGCATACATAGGCCTGCCCGCGAATAAAGGGGGCAATGCGATCGCCGTTCCAACGATAATAGGCCTGGAATTCGCTGCCGATCACGCTGGCCTGCCGCCACTGCGTGTCCGGCGGCAGTTTGCCGTCCGCCGCCAGACACGCCAGTTTGGCGCTGGTGCCGGTACCGCACGGAGAACGGTCATAGGCTTTGCCGGGGCACAGCACGAAGCTGCGGCTGTCGGCCTGCGGATCGTCACCGAACAGTTCGATATGGTCTATCGCACCGCCGTCTTCACCGCGAATGCCCGCCTGTTCCAACGTTTGCCGCACCGCCCAGGTGAACGCGGTCAAGGCCTCCAGATTGTGTTTATCGATGAGCAACGGTGACTCGCCGATCAGGAAGAACCAGTTGCCCCCCCAGGCGATGTCACCCGTCACCGGCCCGTGACCGGCAACCTCAAGCCGCACCTGGCGGCGGTAGCGATAAGCCGCCACGTTCTCCACCGTGACGCTGCCGTCATCATGCAGCGTGGCGCTTACCGGGCCGACCGGGGTCTCGATCAGATGGCGCCCGGCGTGGATGCGCCCCAGATGAGCCAGCGAAGCGATCAGCCCGATAGTGCCGTGCCCGCACATGCCCAGATAGCCGCTGTTGTTAAAGAAGATCACCCCGGCGGTGGCCTGTGGCGAGCAGGGGCGGCACAGCAACGCCCCCACCAGCACGTCATTGCCACGCGGTTCGAGCATCACCGCGCAGCGCCAATCGTCATAATGTTGTGCGAAACGCGCCCGCCGTTCCGCCATGCTACCCTCGCCGAGATCGGGAAAACCTTCCACGATCAGGCGGGTCGGCTCTCCGCCGGTGTGAGAATCGATCGCCCGCAAAGCGGTGATATGCGCAGAAAGTGCCATCGGCGTCTCCTGGGTTAATGAGATGTTACCAATGGCATTAGCCTGAACGAATGTGAGCATGACGGCTTGATGCGTTTCGGCGCAGCGAATGAAGAAATCAGCACAGTGACAAACGTCAGGCCTGACGCGTCGCGGGTATGAGTTTAACGGTTGTCATAATAATGACTTATTTATCATGTCGTTATTTTTATGCTAAACCCTTGCGTAGCGAGAAACGCCGAAGTTTTCAAGCAACCGCCAAACACCGTCCGGCAAAAGTATGCGGCAATCCGCATATTTGGCAGCCCGCCGGAAATAGCGCTTGCTTCGTTACAAAAAAGTTAATATTGATGCGAAAGCGCCAACCTGGCTCGCCTGTTTTTCCGGCTAACGACCGAAAAGGGACTGTTATGCGATCCACTTCAGACTACCCGCCTCCGGTTTCGCTCTCGCTGCCTTCGCTTGTGGGGCTGCCGGAGCAGGAGGACGTTTTTGCCGTCGAACATCTGTCGCGCCTGTGCGACGGGCTGGCGCAGCAGCGCCCGAACAACCTGCGCGATCTGCTGAATACGCTGGCGCTGATCGCGCCGTTGCTGAACGCGATCCCCAACGTGGTGTTCTTTATCAAAGACGCCCAGGCTCGCTACCTGCTGGCTAACCTGACGCTGGCCAGGCGCTGCGGTTTCAAAACCGTGACGCCGCTGCTGGGCAAAACCTCCGCCGACGTTTTTCCCGCTCAGCTCGGATCCGGCTATACCGAGCAGGATCTGCGGGTATTACGCCACGGCGTGTTGATCCAGGATCAGTTGGAAATGCACCTGTACAACGGCCGAGAAACCGGCTGGTGCCTGACGCAAAAGCTGGCGCTGTATGACGCGCAGGGAAAAATCATCGGTATGGCGGGTATTTCTCACGATCTGCAGGAGGCCAGAGCCAATCATCCGGCCTACCAGCGGCTGGCGGCGATCGACGTGCATATCCGCCGCCACTACGCCAGACCGATCGCGCTTGAAGAGCTGACGGCGCTGACCGGGTTATCGGTGGCGCAGATCGAACGCTACTGCAAACGTATCTTCCACCTCACCCCGCGCCAGATGATCCACAAAGTGCGGCTGGAAAAGGCCACGGAACTCCTGGCCGGCGATCTGCCGATCACGGACATCGCGCTGCAGTGCGGCTATACCGATCACAGCGCCTTCAGCCGTCAGTTCAAAGCGATGACCGGCTCCACGCCGCGCGATTTTCGCCTGACGCTTTCCGCTTAACGCGCTGATTTACCCCGTTAACCCTCTCTTCTCACGGCGTACCGACGCCCGATTTTTCACGCCCGCTTTCCGCCGCTATTGTGCCAATTTCGTCGCGGCAATCGGCGAAAAGCGTCAAGCCTCCCTGCGCAATACCGGTCAATCTGTCGGTGAGCCTTACCAAAGATTCACTTTTCATTAACACTTTCGGACGACAGGACAAACACGATGAGCCATAAAACCCTAAGCTGGAGCGGCGTATTCCCGGCGGTGACGACCCAATTTCGCAACGATTTCTCTCTGGATCTCGACGCCACCCATACGGTGATCAAAAACCTGGTGCGCGACGGCGTCTCCGGCCTGGTGGTGTGCGGCACCGTCGGTGAAAATACCTCGATGACAGTGCAGGAAAAGCTGGCGGTGATCGAGGTGGCGAAAGACGCCGCCGACGGTAAAGTGCCGGTGATCGCCGGCATCGCCGAGTTCACCACCGCCTTCGCGCAGAACATGGCGCGTGAAGCGCAAAAGGCCGGCGTCGACGGAATTATGGTGATGCCGGCGCTGGTCTACTCCGCCAAACCGCACGAAACCGCCGCGCACTTCCGCAGCGTCGCTGGCGCGACCGATCTGCCGATAATGGTCTACAACAACCCTCCCATTTACAAAAATGACGTCACGCCCGACATTCTGACCTCGCTGGTCGACTGCGAGAACATCGTGTGCTTCAAAGACTCGTCGGGCGATACCCGCCGCTTTATCGACCTGCGCAATGAAGTCGGCGATCGCTTCGTGCTGTTCGCCGGATTGGACGATGTGGTGCTGGAAAGCATCGCCGTCGGCGCGCAAGGCTGGATCTCCGGCATGTCCAATGCCTTCCCACGCGAAGGGGAAACCCTGTTCCGGCTGGCGAAGGAAAAACGCTATGAGGAAGCGTTGGCGCTATACAGCTGGTTTATGCCGCTGCTGCACCTCGATGCCCGCCCCGATCTGGTGCAGTGCATCAAACTCTGCGAACAGCGGGTCGGCCGCGGCAGCGCTGTCACTCGCCCTCCGCGCCTGGCGCTGCAGGGAGAAACGCTCACCGAGATCAACGCCGTGATCGATAAAGCGCTGGCCACCCGCCCTGCGCTGCCGAACGTCGGCCGGTGACGCCTTCATCGCCCGGCCATGCCGGGCGTCATGCTTTATCTACCGGGGGAACCGATGCCCAACGATCGCTACGCCGCCATCAGCGGCCAACAATTTATCGGCGGCCAACGCCGCGCCGAAGGGGAAGCGTCGCTGTGTAGCCTGCGCGCCGACGACGGTCAGCCAACCGGCTACCGCTTCCACCAGGCCACGGCGGCAGAAACCGCCGCCGCCGCAGAAGCCGCCGCAGCAGCCTTTGCGCCCTATTCACAGCTCAGTGCAGAGCAACGCGCGAACTTTCTCGACGCCATCGCCGAAGAATTAGACGCATTGGATGATGTTTTCTTCACCTTCGCCATGCAGGAAACGGCCTTGCCGCCTGCGCGGTTGAGCGGCGAACGCGCCAGAACCAGCGGCCAGATGCGGCTGTTCGCCACGCTGCTGCGGCGCGGCGACGTCGAGGGCGTGCGCATCGACTGCGCGCTGCCGCAGCGTTCCCCCCTGCCGCGCCCCGACCTGCGGCAATACCGCACGGCGCTCGGCCCGGTGGCGGTCTTCGGCGCCAGCAACTTCCCGCTGGCGTTTTCCACCGCGGGCGGTGATACCGCCGCCGCGCTCGCCGCCGGCTGCCCGGTCGTGTTCAAGGCGCACAGCGGCCATATGATCACCGCCGAGCTGACCGCTCAGGCGATCGAGCGCGCTCGGGAACGCACAAGGATGCCCGCCGGCGTCTTCAACATGATCTTCGGCAACCGCGTGGGGACTGATTTGGTACAACATCCGGCGATTCAGGCAGTGGGATTCACCGGCTCGCTGCAAGGCGGCCGAGCGCTGTTCGATCTGGCGATGCAACGCCCTCAACCTATCCCGGTCTTTGCAGAAATGTCGAGCATCAATCCGGTAGTGATCCTGCCCAAGGCGTTGGCGCGGCGCGGGCAGCACATTGCGCAGGAGCTGGTCTCTTCCTTCACACTCGGCTGCGGTCAGTTCTGCACCAAGCCCGGCGTGATCGTCGCGCTGCGCGGCGCCGCCTTGGATCGGTTAACCGAAACGATGAGTGCCCTGGTCAACGCCGCCGAGCCGCAGCCGATGCTGAATGCCGGCACCCTGGAGCACTACCGTCACGGGGTGGCGGCCCTTGATGCCCACCCGGGTATGCGGCGGCTGGCAGGCCGAAGCGAAACGCCCGCTCTTCGAGCGGCGGCGCAGCTTTATCAGGCGGAGGAGGCGCTGTTGCTGCAGGCTGACCCGCTGCTGCAACAAGAGGTCTTCGGCCCGGTCAGCATCCTGGTGGCGGTGGATAACGAAACGCAGCTGCATGCGGCGCTAACGGCATTGCAAGGCCAGTTGACCGCCACGCTGCTGGCAGACGACGACGATCTCGATGTGGCCGCCGGTTTGACGACACTGTTGGCGCGCAAAGCCGGTCGGGTGCTGTTCAACGGGTATCCGACCGGGGTGGAAGTGTGCGACGCCATGGTGCACGGCGGCCCTTACCCGGCGACCAGCGACGCACGCGGCACCTCGGTAGGCACGCTGGCCATCGAGCGTTTCCTGCGGCCGGTCTGTTTGCAAAACACCCCTGCGGCGCTGTTGCCGCCGGCGCTGCAGGACGCCAATCCGCTCAACCTGCTGCGACTGGTTAACGGCGTTTACACCCGAGATCCCCTGGTTTCACCTGCCCAACATTAGCTCGGCCGCATCTGCCTGCCACCCAATAACAAAAGGGTAATACCATGACAACCCAAGGCAAATTCAAGAAGCAGCTTACGCTCACCGATCTGACGTTCATCGGTCTGGGCGCCATCTTCGGCTCCGGTTGGCTGTTCGCCGCCAGCCATGTCTCCTCCATCGCCGGCCCGGCCGGCATTTATTCCTGGCTGATCGGCGGCCTGGCGGTGCTGCTGCTCGGCATCGTCTACTGCGAGCTGGGCGCCGCCCTGCCGCGCGCCGGCGGCATCATTCGCTATCCGGTATTCTCGCACGGCGAACTGATGGGTTATCTGCTGGGGTTTATCACGCTGATCGCCTTCTCCAGCCTGATCGCCATCGAAGTCGTCGCCGCCCGGCAGTACGCCGCCGCCTGGTTCCCGTTCCTCAGCCAGCCGGGTTCCGGTGATCCAACAGCGATCGGCTGGCTGGTGCAGCTGGCGCTGCTGTGCTTTTTCTTCGCGCTCAACTATTACAGCGTCAAAACCTTCGCCAAATCCAATAACGTGATCAGCGTGTTGAAGTTTCTGGTGCCGCTGTTGGTGATCGTGGTGTTGTTCAGCTTTTTCAAACCGGAAAACCTGCACAGCCAGGGCTTTGCTCCCTTCGGTTCCGCCGGCGTTGAGGCCGCCATTTCCGCCGGCGGCATCATCTTCGCCTACCTCGGCTTGACACCGATCATTTCGGTCGCCAGCGAGGTGCAACGGCCGCAGCGCACCATTCCCATCGCGCTGATCCTGTCAGTAGTGCTGTCCACCATCATCTATGTGCTGCTGCAGATAGCGTTTCTCGGCAGTATCCCCAGCGAGATGCTGAGCGGCGGCTGGGCCGGCATCAGCCAACAGTTCTCCCTGCCGTTCCGCGACATCGCCATCACGCTGGGCATGGGGTGGCTGGCGTTTCTGGTGGTCAGCGACGCGATCGTTTCGCCGAGCGGCACCGGCAATATCTATATGAACGCCACGCCTCGCGTGATCTACGGCTGGGCGCGTGCCGGCACCTTCTTCAAACTGTTCACTCGGGTGGATGGCGAGTCCGGTATTCCCCGCCCGGCGCTGTGGCTGACCTTCGCTCTCTCGGTATTCTGGACGCTGCCGTTCCCATCCTGGGAAAAACTGATCGGCGTGGTATCCGCCGCACTGGTGCTGAGCTACGCCATCGCCCCGGTGACCGCCGCCGGGCTGCGGCGCAATGCGCCCGATATGCCGCGTCCGTTCCGGGTCCGCGGTTTCTGCGTGCTCGGCCCGCTGTCGTTTATCATTTCGGCGCTGATCGTCTTCTGGTCCGGCTGGGATACCGTCTCCTGGCTGCTCGGCTTGCAGATCTTGATGTTCTTCATCTATATCCTGTTCAAGAATCAGGTGCCAACCCACGCCGTTAGCCTCCGACAGCAAATTTGGTCCTCGCTGTGGCTGATCGTCTTCTATGCGCTGGTGATCGGGCTTTCCTACCTCAGCAGCTTCGGCGGCATCGGCGCTATTGCTCATCCATGGGACACCCTCACCATGTCGGTGATTGCGCTGGCGATTTACTACTGGGGCGCCTATACCTGTTTACCCCAGGCCAATTTTATCGGCGATGAAGAAGAATGACCCCAGGGAGGACATCGAAATGACATCCATGCATGTGCTGTCGCTGGAACAGGCTTATCAACTGGCGTTGCGTACGCTGCGCAACAACGGTTTCAATCAGGCGCATGCCGAAGCGGTGGCGCAAAATGTCACTCAGGGCGAACGCGACGGCTGCGCTTCTCACGGGCTGTACCGGCTGTTGGGCTGCGTGCGATCGCTGCGGGCAGGCAAGGTTTCTGCCGATGCGATGCCCAGGTTGCTCGACCAGGCGCCGGCCATCTTGCGTGCCGACGCCGGCGGCGCGTTCTCCCTGCTGGCCTACCGTACCGCCCTGCCGGCCTTTATCGATAAAGTGCGCGCCAACGGCCTCGCCGCGCTGGCGATCAACCGCTGCGTGCATTTCTCCGCGCTGTGGGCCGATATCGAACCGCTGACCGAGCAGGGGTTGGTGGCCTTGGCCTGCACGCCCAGCCACGCCTGGGTGACGCCGGCCGGCGGTTCGCGACCGCTCTTCGGCACCAACCCCATCGCCTTCGGCTGGCCGCGTCCGGATCGGCCGCCATTTTTGTTCGACATGGCCACCAGCGCGGCGGCGCGCGGCGAAATCGAATTACACCGCCGCGCTGGCACCCCGCTGCCTGAAGGCTGGGGCATTGATAAGGCAGGCAATCCGTCCACCGATGCCGCCAGCGTGTTGGAGGGCGCGATGCTGACCTTCGGCGGGCATAAGGGCTCGGCGCTGGCGGCGATGGTTGAATTGCTGGCAGGGCCGCTGATCGGCGATATGACCAGCAAGGAATCGCTGGCCTATGACGATGGCACCGGTTCGTCGCCTTACGGCGGTGAGCTGGTCATCGCGTTGGATCCCGAGCGTTTTCTCGGTGCGGATAAGGCGAAATATTTCGCCGGAGCGGAGGCGATGTTTGCCGATATGCAGGCGCAAGGCGCCCGCATCCCCGGCGAACGCCGTTATCGGCAACGGCGCCAGAGCGAGCAATACGGCGTGGAAATCCCCAAGGCGTTGTACGACGACATAGTGGCGCTGTGCGATTAACGCTGGATTAATGCCCCGCGCCGGCAACCCGGCGCGGGGAGAGGCTTATCCAGCCTGAGCCAGGTCGCTGTGCAGGCGTTTGCGCCACACCGGTTTGGTGTCCCAGCGGGCGAAGTGTTTCGCCTCTTTACCCGGCTGCACCTGATGCCACATGCCTTCTTGCCACCGGATCGGTTCCTTTCCTCGCAACGTTGGGCGGGTCTGTTTAATCGTCCGTTGCAAAACGTCTGCTTCTTCCGCAGTAATGGGCGGCGCCTGTCTGGCGGCGTCCAGCGCACGGCTTCCCAACGGCGCCATCACCTGATACAACACGTTGACCTGCTGCAGCGTCGCTTGCTGATTAGTGCTCATGCCCTTACCCGACCAACCGTCGAAGTTTTCACCGGGATCGTCCCCCTGCGCGCGATACTCATTACCTGGCCCCTCGACGATATTCCATCCTTGCCAGGTCACCAGAGTGTGTAATCCATCGCGATCCTGCAGATTCTTATTTTGGATCTGTTTGAGCACCGCCGCGCGGTTTGGCACACCGATCAGGTTCATAAACTCGTCCAGCGCGTTCCAATGCTGCCCCGCCACCAGACCATTCCAGACATTACGCAAACAGTTCCAGGGAATGGTGTGATGCCAGGTCAGCGTGATAAGCGGTTTGGTTGACGCATGTTGCCAACGGCTCGGTTCACTGCCCCGATCGCCTCTGATAATCCCATCGACTTCTAATGGCATAGCTGCCCCTCTTCTGGCTGAAATGGAAAATATGCGCAAGGCCGGTGGCCCGGTTGGCATAAAAACGTCAGCTAAAATCGTAGCAGTTCAGACTGGGATGGCAATAAAACGCAAAGCACGCTCTGCCGCCGGCTGGTAACCGCAGAACGTGCCCGAAAATGGTGAGTTTAAGATGGATTATCTGACCACCATCACCGAAATATTGGCATGGCGAACGATAGCGGCGGCGTTGGACCCCAGCAGATAGGTTTTCACGCTCGGGCGACGCGAACCGATGATGATCAGATCGGCGTCGATCTCTTCCGCCAGTTCCAACACCTGATCGCGTGCAGAACCGAAGCTAACGGTGTAATTGAGGCGATCCAGCGGCAGATCGATTTCCGACATGATTTTCTTCAGTCTATCCACCGCCTTCACCTCCGCCTGATTCTCAAACTCCTTGAGACCGAACGAATAGGCAGTAACAAACGCCGAGGCATCCGGCAGCGCATGGAAGAAATGCACTTTAGCGCCGGACATCTTCGCCAAATATTCCACATGCTTCAGCGCATGCTCGGTCAACAGGTCCTCTTCAATATCGATCGGCACTAAAATAGTCTTGTACATATCACGTCCTTTCTATGTAAACCGGGTGCCAACAGAATACTGCCGCGCACGGGCGCGGTGAATCGCTTTATCACGCTTTTGTGATCGGGGGGTAAATACTGATAAGGATAGTTTTTAATTTAACAAAATATAAACATTACACCGATAACGGATAGGCGCTTAATTATTTATTACTCGAGATTAAATCAGCTGTAAATAAACCGCTTTGGCGGTAGCGGCGGTCTTATTGGCGACAGAAAGTTTTTTAATCGAGTTGCCGATGTGGAAATTGACCGTGCGCTCGCTCACCCCCATCAACAACGCGATCTCTTCCGCCGTTTTTCCTTCGCTGCACCAGCGTAAAATGTCTTTTTCGCGCAGCGTCAGCACATCTTTTATCGCGTCATCATTCACCGATATCAAGGCCTCCCGCAGCGTTTTATGGGCGGTTTGCGCCAGCCAAAGGAAAAAAGTTTCATTTGCCGCACGCACTTGCGGCGTTTGCTCGGGTAGCGCTTTACCGGCAAACGTCAGGATCCCCAACCTGCCATAGCAATCCTTGACCGACTGCGACCAACCGGCGCACAGGCCGAATTGCGCCATACGCCGCCAAAGCGTCGGCCGCTCATGATAAAAGCTTTCGTCCCACTGGAACTGCAGCGTGGAATGGTGAGCACGCTCAATAACCGGATCCTGCAAATACACCCGCTGCCGCCGATAATCTTCGAGATAGTTCGTTGAAATATTCCCTTAGATCAGCATCTTGGGGCTGCTGGCCGGATAACAGGAAAACACGATGTAAGAGAAATAATCAAACCCCAACGCCTCGGCGCAGGGTCCCAGTTGCGTCAGAAAGCATTCGCGATCGGCCAGGCTGCCAATTACCTCCGCCATGAGCCGTTGAGTGCGGGTATCCATAACGCAGGTTCTCCAGATAGCGATGTCGATTTATCGATAGGTCAGGTTCACTATAGAATATCGCCGCCCGGCGCCAGTAGCCGTTTCATATAATAAAAAATACCAACGCTATAACGAAAACAGCTATTCCCCTTAAAATAAGCCTTTTTATTGCGCCGAACAGGAAAACTACGCGAATAGCATACTCTCCTCGGCACGTAAACCTGTCATTTCTACCGTTAGACAGCCAGGACACCACCAATTACTTTCCAGACAGGCACCCAGTGCCGCCGTAAATCCAAAGAGATAATAAGCATTTGCGAATTTCGCATGGCATACAGTGACGGGGATTTTCTATGGCAGAAAGTAATGCGGCAATTCAATCGGCTGCGATTATCGGCGCGGGAACGATGGGCAGAGGCATCGCTTATCTTTTCGCGCAAAAAGGCATTCGCACGGTGCTTTATAATCGCAACGGCAATACCCTCAATCAGGCTCGCGAATATATCGCGCAAGACCTGAACAAGAAAGTCGAACAGGGCAAGATCGCGCTGCAGGATAAAGGCGCGGTGCTGGCCAATCTGATGTTCACTTCAGTGTTTGAGGCCATCGCCGACAGCGAGCTGGTGATAGAAACCATCGCCGAGCAAGAACAAACCAAACTTGAGGTGCTGGCGGCCATCGCCGCGGTGGTCAAGCCCAACACGCTGATCGCCACCAATACCTCCTCACTGTCGCTTAACAAGCTGGCTACTGCGGTGACGCACAGCGAACGCTTTATCGGTTTGCATTTTTTCAACCCCGCGCCGCTGATGAAGCTGATTGAAATCATTCCGGCCTACTTTACCGCGCACGCCACCACCGAACGCTGCCGCCAACTGGTGGCGGCGTTGGGGAAACACGATGTCGTCTGCCAGGCCACGCCGGGGTTCATCGTCAATCGCATGGCCCGCCCCTACTACCTGGAAGGGTTCCGTCTGTTGGAAGAACACGTGGCGCGCGCGGCGCAGATCGACCGCGCTCTCAAGGCCGGCGGGCGCTTCCGCATGGGGCCGCTCGAGCTGACCGATTTTATCGGCCAAGACATCAACTATCAGGTCAGTCGGCAAATCTGGCAGGACATGCAATACGACCCGCGCTATACCCCCGGTCATCTGCAGCGTTCACTGGTCGATGCCGGTCTGTTGGGGAAAAAGAACGGCCGCTCCTATTTTGCCGCCGAAGAAACCGCCCCGCCGGTGACGGCCGCCAGCAATGCAGACGTCGAGACGCTGCGCGTTTACGGCGAGCACCCTTTTTTTACCCTGTTACAGCAGCGAGCCGCGCTTCAGTGGCCACAGCTGCGCGTGGAACAACGGCCGGCATTACCGGGGCTGGGGTCGGCCGTCCAGATCAATGACGCTTTCACCGTCAGCATCACCGATGGCCGCACGGCGAGCCAACTGGCCGAGCAGACGGCAGCAGATGCCTTTGTGGTCGATGTCGCCCTGAACTACGCCGACACCACGTATCTGGCGGCGGCGCACAGCCGCCACGCCTCTGCGGCCAATAAGGCGCTGTTTTTACGCCTGCTGCACACGGCAATCCCGCAGGTTGAATTTATCAAGGACTCTCCGGCGCTTATCGTCGCCCGCGTCCTCAGCAGCCTGATCAATGAGTCGGTGATCATGGTGGAAAGCGGCGTCTGCAGCCGGGAAGACATCGATGTCGCCGCCGTCGCGGGCGTTAACTACGCCGGCGGCATTTTCGACTGGCTCGGCAAACTGGGGGAGAAAAACGTCAGGACAACACTGAGCAATCTGGCTCAGCTGCTGCACGCGGCGCGCTATGCGCCGCATTACACCCTTCTGCACGCCGCGCAACCGGCGCTGACGACCACGCCTTAAGGATCCATGATGAGCATTAACGATGACGGCGTTTATCTGATCGACGGCACGCGCACGGCGATCGGCGCCTATGGCGGCAGCCTGGCGCATACCCGTCCCGACGACATGGCGGCGACGATCATTCGCGGCCTGCTGCAGCGCCATCCCGCGGCGGAAGCAGATCTGGACGAAGTGGTTCTGGGCTGCGCCAACCAGTCCGGCGAAGACAACCGCAACGTCGCCCGCATGGCGACGCTGCTTTCCGGGTTGGATCCGTCGGTGCCGGCCATCACCCTCAACCGCCTTTGCGCCTCCGGGTTGGATGCGGTGATCTACGCCGCGGCGAAAATCCGCAGCGGCCTCAGCGAACTGATTCTGGCCGGCGGTGTGGAAAGCATGAGCCGCGCGCCCTATGTGCTGAGCAAAGGCGAAACGCCGTTCGACAAGGGGGTAAAGCTGTACGACACCACGTTGGGGTGGCGCTTTGTTAACCCGCGGCTGGCGCAGCGCTACGGCAGCGATCCGCTGGGCATCACGGCGGAAAACGTAGCCCAACAGCAGGGTATCTCGCGCGAGGAACAGGATCTGTTCGCGCTGGGCTCGCAGCAAAAAGCCCGCCGGGCGATCGACAGCGGCCGGCTGGCGCGGGAAATCACGCCCGTGGACGTGCCGGCGGATCGTAAAACTACCCGCACATTCGCGCAGGACGAATTCCCCCGGCTCAGCACGCTGCAACAGCTGCAGGCGCTGAAACCGGCGTTCTCCGTCGGCGGTTCGGTCACCGCAGGCAACGCTTCCGGCATCAACGACGGCGCCGCCGCGCTGCTATTAGCCTCCGGCCGCTACGTGAAACGCCAGGGGTGGCAACCGCTGGCGGAGATCGGCGACAGCGCGGCCGCCGGCGTTGAACCGGCGCTGATGGGGCTGGGGCCGATCGCCTCCACCGAGCGCTTGCTGCAGCGCGGCGGCTTCACCTTGAACGATTTCGACATCATCGAGATTAACGAAGCGTTCGCCTCACAGGTTCTGGCGGCGCTGAAACACTGGCGTATCGGCGCCAACGACGCGCGCGTCAACCCGAACGGCGGCGCCATCGCACTCGGTCATCCGCTGGGGATGTCCGGCGCGCGCCTGGTGCTGTCGGCGGCGCTGGAATTACGCGACCAACAGGCGAACAACGCATTGGTGACGATGTGCGTCGGCGTCGGTCAGGGGCTGTCATTAAACCTTAAAGCCGTTTAACACAAGGAACATACGATGAGCGTACTGAACATTCTTGAAGAAAAGCTGGCGGAAACCAAAAAACAGGGGCGTTTTCGCGAGTTCCTCAACCTTGAACGCGGCGTGCAGGACAAACCCTGGGCCACCAGCCACGGCCATCACGGTGAGCGCCGTCTCAACGTCTGGTGCTCGAACGACTATCTGGCGATGAGCCACCACCCCAAAGTGCTGCTGGCCACCACCGATGCGGTTAACCGGGTCGGGCTGGGCACCTGCGGCGCCCGCAGCATTTCCGGCACCTCGGTCTACCACAGCGAGCTGGAAACGCTGCTGGCCAGCGCCTACGGCAAAGAGTCGGCGCTGCTGTTCACCACCGGTTTCGGCGCCAACGACGCCACCTTGTCCACCCTGTGCGACGCCATTCCCGATCTGATCGTGTTCTCCGACGAGCTGAATCACGCCTCGATGATTTACGGGATACGCTACAGCAAGGCGGAGAAAAAAATCTTCCGCCATAACGACGTGGCGCACCTCGCCGAGCTGCTGCAGGCCGCCGATCCGGCGCGGCCAAAGCTGATCGCTTTCGAGTCGCTGTATTCCATGGACGGTGACTTCGCCCCTCTGGCGCAGATCGTGGCGCTGGCGGAGCAGTATCAGGCGCTGACCTATCTCGACGAGATCCACTCCGCCGGCGTCTATGGCGAACGGGGGCTGGGCTACGCCGAACAACTGGGCCTGCTGGATAAAATCACCATTATTCAGGGCGGGTTCGGCAAATCTTACGGTGCGGCGGGCGGCTATATCGCCGCGCCCCGTTCGGTGGTGGAGGCCGTGCGCAGTTGGGCCCCGGCATTCGTCTTCAGCACCTCGTCGCCGGCGCCGGTGGTGGCCGCCGCGCTGGCCAGTTTTAAATACAACCTCGAGCATGACACCCAACGCAAACACCTGCTGGCGATCGTCGATCACCTGAAAACCGGCCTGCGCGCCGCCGGCATCCCGCTGGTGTCGGCAGACAGCCATATCCTGCCGCTGCTGGTCGGCGATCCGCACCGCAACAAACACATCAGTAAAGTGCTGCTCGATGAGCACGATATTTACGTGCAACCGGTCAATGCCCCGACGGTGCCCGCAGGCAGCGAGCGGCTGCGGGTGACGCCGACCTCGGCGCACTCCCATGCCGACGTGGAGACCTTCCTGGCGGCGCTGGGGCGAGTCTGGGCGGCGAACGATCTGCGGAGGGCGGGATGAAGTTAGCGGATTATAATGGCCATCTGATCACGCTCTGTCTGATGGCGACCGGTACCTTCGCCATCGGCACCGACGCCTTTATCGTCGCCGGCGTGCTCAGCGACATTTCCGATACCTTTGCCGTCAGCCCCGCGCAAGCGGGGCAATTGATATCGGTATTCGCGCTGGCTTATATGCTGTTCGCCCCCCTCACCGCCTGGCTGCTGGGCAACGTCAACCGCAAGCATATCCTGCAGTTGGCGCTGGTGCTGTTCATCGCCGGCAACCTGGCCTGCGCCTGGGCCACCAGCTACCTGCAGATCTCGTTCGGCAGAGTGCTGGCGGCATTGGGGGCGGCCTGTTACACGCCACCGGCCGCCGCCGCCGCGGTGGGGCTGGTGGCGGAAAAACGCCGCGGCCTGGCCATTTCCATCGTCTATGGGGGCATGACGTTGGCTATTGCGCTCGGTATTCCGTTCGGCACCTTTCTCGCCAAACTGATCGGCTGGCGTGAAATCCTCCTGTTCATCGCCCTGCTGGGGGCGATTGCGCTGCTGGGCCTGTCGCTGGCGCTGCGGGCCATTGCGCCTCCGGGCAAGCATTCGCTGAAAGAGCGGCTCGCCCCGCTGAGACAAAAGGCGGTGCTGACCACGCTGCTGATCACCTTTTTTGCCGTTTGCTCGGAACACATCGTCTATAGCTACGTCAGCGTGTTGCTGAAAAACACCCAGTTCGGCCCGCAGGCGATCCTGCCCCTCGCGCTGCTGGTGTTCGGCATTGGCGCGGTGATCGGCAATTTTGCCTCCGGCGCGTTAACCGATGCCCTCGGCAGCAAGTTCGTGCTGCTGTTTTCCGTGGCAATCCAGACGCTGTCCCTGTTTCTGCTGGCCTTCTATGTCACTTCCCCCTGGTGGGTGCTGGCCATCTTTCTGGTCTGGGGCATCACCGGCTGGATGTATCTGGTGCCGATCCAGCATCACCTGTTGTCGCTATCGAAACGCTTTGGCGCGCTGACCGTATCGCTCAACAGCTCGGTACTGTACGCCGGCATCGCGGCGGGCGGCATGCTGGGCGGCCTGGCGCTCTACGCGCTGCCGGCCTATTACCTGCCGCTGTTTTCGCTGCCGCTCGGCGCCATCGCCCTGCTGCTGACGCTGATCTTTTTCCGCGGGGAGGCCAGCGATGAGTGAATCACCGCCGGTGCTTTACGAACGTTATGGCGCGCAGGTTGCGGTCATCACCCTCAATCGGCCGGAGAAAAAAAACGCCATCAACCTGCAGATGGCCGAGCTGATCCGCACTTACCTGCGGCAGGCGGATAACGATGACTCGGTGCGAGCGATCGTCCTGGCTGGTCAACCGGCGGTATTTTCCGCCGGCATGGATATCAACGCCTTTCATCAGGGTGAACTGCCCATCGTCACGCCGGAGGGGTTTGGCGGGCTGATCCATGCACAGATCGCCAAGGTGATCATCGCCGCCGTTGACGGCATCGCGTTCGGGGGCGGATTTGAGCTGGCGCTGGCGTGCGATCTGATCGTCGCCGGCCAGAACGCGCGCTTCAGCTTCCCCGAAACCGGGCTCGGGTTAGTCGCCGCACAAGGCGGGTGCGCGCGCTTGCCGGCGCGTATTTCTCCCTATGTCGCGCTCGACTGGCTGCTGACAGGCAGAACCGTCGGCGCACAGGAGGCGTTGTCACACGGCGCCATTTCTCGCATCAGCGAGGGGGCGGCCCGGGAAGAGGCGCTGCGCATCGCCGAACAGATCGCCGGAAAAGATCTTGCCGCCAGCCAGGCGGTTAAGGCCATTGTGCGCCAGGGGCTGGCACGGCAAGAAGCCCCCTCATTCGATTTTCAACAAGGCCCGGTCGAGCGCCTGCGTCAGGCCGCCGCCCGCCGATAATGCCCCTGCCGGTTCGCCTGAACCGGCATTTCCCGTTTGTCCTCCACCGCTCATTTTACGCAGCCCGCCTCTCGGCGCTGGGCTACACTGCCGGTAGCCCTAATGCGCTGATAAGGAAAAACAATGCGCCACTTGCCTTTGCTGACCCCCAGACTGATCCTGCGCCCGTTCACCGCCGACGATCTGCCCCACTTTACCGCCTACCGCAGCCACCCTGACGTGGCGCGCTATCAAAGCTGGAGCGACTACAGCGTCGCCGAGGCCCAGGCCTTTTTCGCACAGCAACGGCGGCTCGAATTCAACCGTGACGACAGCTGGTTTCAACTGGCGGTCGAACGCCGCGAGGACGGCGCGTTGCTCGGCGATGTCGCGGTGCATTTCTTCGATGAGGGGCGCCAGGCTGAACTGGGCGTGACCTTCGCGCCCAGCCACCAGCGTCAAGGGCTGGCGCGCGAGGCGCTGAACGCCGTCATCGCTCTGCTGTTCGGGCCGCTGGCGAAGCACCGGATTACTGCGGTGGTGGACGCGCGTAATCTTGCCGCCGCCACGCTGTTCGGCAAACTGGGTTTTCGGCGCGAGGCCTATTGGCGGCAAAACGTGTTTTTCAAAGGCGCATGGGGCGACGAATTCGGTTTTGCCCTGCTGCAAAGTGAATGGCGGGAGAATGCAAGGCATGACGTTGCTGAATAAATACCTTGGGCAATACCAGTTCTCGGAACGGCATGCGATCGCCATCGCCGCGCCGCAGGCGCGGATCCTGGCGGCCGTGGCCGCCTACGATCCCAAGCACGATCGTTTCTTCCGCAGCATGATAGCGCTGCGCGAATTGCCTGCGCGGCTGATGCCGCGCCGAACGCCCACCCTGCCGCCGTTTGGCCTGCATAACTTTTGCCTGCTTGAGCAGGATGACAGCGCGTTGGTCTATGGCCTGATCGGCCGCTTTTGGCAGGCTGAATACGGTCTGGAGCAGGTCGCTGACGGGGCGGGCTTTCTGGCCTTCGCTCAGCCCGGCGTCGCCAAACTGGCGCTGGGTTATGTTGTGAGTCCCCCCGAGGGCGGGCGCTGTCGTCTGGTGACGGAAACGCGCATCTTCTGCCCCGACGACGCCAGCCGGCGGCGGTTTACCCCCTATTGGTATGCTATTCGCCTGGTGAGCGGGTTGATACGGCGCCGTATGTTGCGCGCCATTAAAACCGCCAGCGAAAAGCAGGCGGTGAATCATTCACCAGATTGATTAATTTAAGAGCATTCTTAGAGAATGAAAATCATTATCAGCCTATTTTTTAATCACAACAAGATCAAGATAGTGTTGAGAAGCCATTAACCCCGCCCCCTGCGGGGATTTTTTCGCCTACTTATCACCTGTTTCAGGAAATGCCTCCATAAACAGGAAGGTGCAAGGCTTGCGTTGATACTGATTGATCTGCGGCACCAGCCGGGTGAAATGCTCGGTCTGACAATGCACGTCCAGGGCAGCGCGATCCGGCCAGCTTTCGATAAAAATAAAATGCCCGGGATCCTGCTGGTCGATGCACAGTTCATAACTGATGTTCAGCGGCTCTTGACGGGTTTTCTCCACCAGCTCGCGATACCACGGCATAACGGTGTCAATGTGTTCCGGGTGGATAAAATCTTCAGCGATGACCTTCAGCATGTTGCGCTCCTGCATTCTGTTTTGCCGTGCCTCACCTTATCGTCCTCACTCCCGAGATGAAAGCGCCATACTCCAGGTCTATCGCCGGGTTGCCAATTCGGTGATAGCGCACACAGATCTCGATCAAAGCGCTTGAACGCGCCCTGGCCCTGTGTGAACGTCTGATTAACAAAAAAGCAACACACCATTCACCATGGTGATGTCTGCATCAACCTGCCGACCCGATATGCGGCATTTTTTTCACCCTTAAAGGCCTGACCATTAGACCTTTAAGGCTCGCGAAGAAAGTCCGCTGTTACCGTCGTGTTGAGGGCAACGGCGCCAGGACGGTCCTTATGACCGACGCTTGTCATTCTCAGAAGAGAGGTTACCGCCAGTGAATCACGCCACCTATGCCGTTCCTGCGCTCAACGCCGCCATTCGCAAAACCTGGCGCAGACTGGTGCCCTTGATGTTCGCCATGTACTTCATCGCGTTTATCGATAGGGTTAACGTCGGCTTTGCCAAGGACGCGATGGCCATCGATATCGCGCTGTCGCAATCCGCCTTTGCACTGGGCGCCGGAATATTTTTTGCCGCCTATGCGCTGTTTGGCATCCCGGCCAACCTGCTGATGAACCGCTGGGGGGCCAAACGCTGGCTCAGCGCCACCACCGCGCTGTGGGGGGCGCTGTCGGCCTGCACCGGGCTGGTGACCAATGAACAGCAATTTATCGTTCTGCGGTTTCTGCTGGGGATCGCCGAAGCCGGCTTTTACCCCGGCATCCTGCTGCTGGCGTCGATCTATTTTCCCAATAAGGTGCGCGCCTCGGTTATTGGCATTTTCGTGCTTGGCGTGCCGGCGGCCCTGACGCTCGGCTCACCGCTGTCGGGGGCATTGCTGGAGATGCACGGCGTGTTGGGTAAACCCGGTTGGTTCTGGATGTTCGTGCTGGAAGGGCTGCCGGCCGTCGCACTCGGCGTCTTCGCCTTTTTCTATCTCGACGATAACCCACGGCAGGCCCGCTTTCTGACCGAGGAAGAACGCACGGCGCTGGTGGCACAATTGGCCGATGAACAGCAGCAGACCGAAACCAGCAGCGTCAAAGCGGCGATGAGCAGCGGCACCGTTTGGCATCTGGCGTTGATCTACGGCACCCTGCAGATTGGCGTATACGGCCTGATGTTTTTCCTGCCGTCGCAGGTCGCTTCGCTGATGGGCACCCATCTCGGCTTCAAGGCCTCGCTGGTGGCCGCCATCCCCTGGGCGTTCTCCGCGCTGGGCGTCTATTTCCTGCCGCGCTATGCCGACAGAAACACCGCCAGAAGATTACCGATCGCCGTCGGGTGCATGGTCGCCGCAGCGCTGGGGTTGGTGGTGTCTTCCTATGCCGGCCCTCTGCTCGCCATCGTCGCCCTGAGCTGCTGCGCAGTCAGTTTCCTGGCGGTGCAGCCGATTTTCTGGACGTTTCCCGCGCAGGTGCTCACCGGCCCGGCGCTGGCGGCCGGCATCGGTTTTTGCACCACGCTCGGCGCCGCATTCAGCTTTTTAGCCCCGCTGATCCGCACGGAGGCGGAACAGCGTTTTCACAGCCCGCATGCCGGGCCATTGGTGCTGGCCGCCTTTTCGCTGCTGTGCGCCACGCTGTTGTGGGCGCTCAGAAACCGGCGCGCCGACGTGAGCAAGCAAGACGCGGAGATTGCCGGATAGCGGCGCGTTATTTAACCCTTATTGAACCTGCGGATGGGACACTGGCACTCAGCCCTCTCGCCCGCAGGTGTTAAATGGATGAATTGACGCACATTATCGCCAAATACAGTCCGGAACCGGGGATGTTGCTGCTGCTGATTTTCCTGTTCGCGCTGGGAAAATCCGTGATCGTGGTGTCTTCCGCCCTGCCGCCCGCCTCGGTGACGCTGCTGATGGGCATCGTTGCAGGCAAGCACGCGCTGCCCTTCGGCGCGGTTTGGGCGGCCATCGCCCTCGGCGCCGCGTTGGGCTCGATCCTGTCTTTCCACTGTGGCGCACGGCTGCACGGCCGCGATCTTGGCCGCCGACTGCCGGCACGCTTTCACGCCCCGCTGCGCAAAGCGCAACGTTCCTTGCAAAAGCGCGGACTACCGCTGCTGTTCGCCTCGCGTTTTCTGGCGGTGATGCGTTACACCGTGCCGCTGATGGCCGGCATGCTGCAACTGCCGGCGCGGCGCGTCTATGCCACCGCCGCGCTCTCGGCCGGCGTCTGGGCGCTGCTTTTGATGTCGGCGGCGCATTTATTCCCCCGCTTCTTGACCTGAAAGATTCTTGGGCAAATGGCTCGCCCCTGCGCCGACATTGCGCCAGCGCACAGCCTCTCTTGCCGTATAAACTGCAGTGCGACACCGCAGTTTGCGCCAGATCACCTTTCTGAACATCAGTCGAAAAATGCGAATTTTTTTGCAAAAAGCGCGCTTAAAACGGCGCAACGAGGGAACAAGCAGAGAAAAGCCTGAGCGTAACACGCTGATTTGGTTGGTGGGTGGTACAGGGTTCGAACCTGTGCCCCATTGATTAAGCTTCAACTGCTCTACCGACTGAGCTAACGACCCAACGCGGTAAGTTGCCCTCCTCGTCAGTGCTGCTGTCAAACGCTTCCACTCATTACTTTTTCTCATGCGAATTTTACAACCCTTTGTTTAATCAACGAGATAAGCCGCATAAGGTCTGTTAATCCCCTCTTTTGAAGAGTAATCTTCCGCTCCCTGAACGTCCGATTTGCCTCCTCCGTGTAAAGATTGATCGACTTTTATCCCACGTATAAATGTTGTAAACATGTTGCACAAAGGTGGCGTTATTGCACTACCTTACTAAAGCCGGATCAACCGGATAAATGTATAAAAAAGAGCCACTTCAGAGCTCACGACTTCACTAATGACAGGTAAAACAGGACATCATCAGATGGTAGATCACTCTAAAATAGCGACTGACGCGACGCCCGCTTCAGAAGATCATCTACGGCGAAACCTCACTAACCGACATATTCAACTGATCGCCATCGGCGGCGCCATCGGCACCGGTCTGTTTATGGGCTCCGGTAAAACCATCAGCCTGGCCGGCCCTTCGATCATCTTCGTGTACATGATCATCGGCTTTATGCTGTTCTTCGTGATGCGCGCCATGGGCGAGCTGCTGCTGTCCAATCTGGAATACAAATCGTTCAGCGATTTCGCCGCGGATCTGCTCGGCCCGTGGGCCGGTTTCTTCACCGGCTGGACCTACTGGTTCTGCTGGGTGGTCACCGGCATCGCCGACGTCGTGGCGATCACCGCCTACGCCCAGTTCTGGTTCCCCGAGCTGTCGCAGTGGATCGCTTCACTGCTGTGCGTGCTGTTGCTGCTCGGCCTTAATCTGGCGACGGTGAAAATGTTCGGCGAAATGGAGTTTTGGTTTGCGATGATTAAAATCGTCGCCATCGTCGGGCTGATTGTCGCCGGGCTGGTGATGATCGCCATGCAGTTCCAGTCGCCGACCGGCACCGTGGCCTCATTCACCCATCTGTGGAATGACGGCGGCATGTTCCCGAAAGGCATCAGCGGCTTCTTCGCCGGCTTCCAGATCGCGGTATTCGCCTTCGTCGGCATTGAGCTGGTGGGCACCACCGCCGCGGAAACCAAGGATCCGGAGAAGTCGCTGCCGCGCGCCATCAACTCGATTCCGATCCGCATCATCATGTTCTACGTGTTCGCCCTGATCGTCATCATGTCGGTAACGCCGTGGAACTCCGTGGTGCCTGACAAGAGCCCGTTCGTTGAGCTGTTCGTGCTGATCGGCCTGCCGGCCGCGGCCAGCGTAATCAACTTCGTGGTGCTGACCTCCGCCGCTTCTTCCGCCAACAGCGGCGTGTTCTCCACCAGTCGCATGCTGTTCGGGCTGGCGCAGGAAGGCGACGCGCCGAAATCGTTCGCTAACCTGTCCAAGCGCGCGGTGCCGGCCAACGGCCTCACCTTCTCCTGCATCTGCCTGCTGGGTGGCGTGGTGTTGATTTACCTGATCCCGAACGTGATGACAGTCTTCACTCTGGTGACCACCGTCTCGGCGATTCTGTTCATGTTCGTCTGGACCATCATCCTGTGCTCGTACCTGGTCTACCGTAAACGGCGCCCGGCGCTGCACCAGAAATCGATCTACAAGATGCCTGCCGGCAAACTGATGTGCTGGGTGTGCATGGCGTTCTTCGTGTTCGTGCTGGTGCTGCTGTCGCTGCGCGAAGACACCCGCCAGGCGTTGATCGTCACCCCGCTGTGGTTCATCGTGCTCGGCCTGTCTTACGTGTTCCTGCGCAAGAAGAAAACCGCGTGATGCAAAAAGGGGCGGATCTCTCCGCCCCTTTCTTTTTACGCCTCTGCGCTAATCCGCTTCAGTCGCCACCGCCGCTTTATCCTTGCGCCGCACGCGCAGCTCGCTGACCACCACCCCAATCACGATCAACGCGCCCCCCAATAACGCCACGCCCGGTAAACGCTCACCGGCGAGCCGCCCGACGATGCCCGCCCAGACCGGTTCACCGGCGTAGATCACCGTAGCGCGCGTGGGTGAAACGCTGCGCTGCGCCCAGTTCATGGTCAGTTGAATCAACGCGCTGGCCAGCCCCAGCCCTATGGCGCTGTACAGCAGGTAATCCGAATACGGCGGCGGCGACTCGCCGGTCGGCACCATCATCAAAAACGAGGCCAGCGAGGCGGTCGCCAGCTGTACTATAGTCACGCGGCGGATATTCACCTTGCCGGCGAAAGCGCCGATGAGGATGATCTCTGCCGCCATGCCCAGCGTGCCGGCCAGCGTCAGCATTTCGCCGAGGCTCAGCGTCATGTCGGTGCTGCTCGGCGCCGCCAGCAGCATCAGGCCGGTAAAGGCCAGCAGAATGCCGATCCACGACATGATGCCGGGGAAGCGCCCCAGCACCAGCCATTGCAACAGCGGCACGATCGGCACGTACATGGCGGTGATGAACGCCGATTGGCTGCTGCTAATCGTCTGCAGACCGACGGTTTGCATGCTGTAGCCGAACATGATCGCCAGCCCGATCAGGACGCCCGCCTTCAGTTCATACAGGGTCAGGCCGCGCAGCACGCGCAGCGAAAACAACGTCAACGCCAGCGTGGCGGTGGCGAAACGCAGGCCGACAAAAAAGAACGGCCCGCTGACTTGCATCGCGTGATGCACCGCCAAAAAGGTGCCGCCCCAGATCATCGTGATGAAAATCAACACCGCTTCCGGCAGCCTGATCTGCGGAACCACGGCGGAAATAAAGGATTTTTTTGCTGCTGACACCGGCTTGCCCTTCCTGCTGAGTGCAATATAATGCACAGATCCTGCCAGTATGAGATAAAGTCCGGCGATGAGCAATACGGCGCATAACGCGAAAACCGATCCCCCCAAAGTGCTGCAGTACCTGAGCAGCAATCTGCGCGGCTACCGCCAACAGGCGGGCCTGAGCCAGATGGCGCTGGCCGAGCTTTCCGGCGTCAGCCGCCGCATGCTGGCGGGCATCGAGGCCGGCGATCGCAACGTCAGCCTGGCGGTACTCGACAAGATCGCCGCCGCCCTGGCGATTTCCTTTACCGATCTGATTCAGGCACCGGAGGCTCGCGGCAACCATCTGGTGGGCGAGTTGGCCTGGCAAGGCGCACAGCCGGGCAGCCAGGCGCTGTTCGCCGCCAGCGTGCCGGCGCGCCAACGGGCCGAGCTGTGGGAATGGACGCTGATGCCGGGTGAGCGCTATGACTCGGCGCCGGACGCCGAAGGCTGGAGTGAAATGATCTACGTGATTGCCGGCACCCTGACATTGGAACTGGAACAAGGCACGCTGACGCTCAGCGCCGGCGCCGCGCAAACCTTCAACAGCGATCAACGTTACGCTTACGCCAACCACGGCGACCTCCCGCTGCGCTTTATCCGCAACGTCGCCTTCTGACTGCCCGCCGGCCCGCGCCGGCGGCGGATGTCGTGTCGCTGTCGTGCCGCTGTCGTGGCGCCGCCACCCCGCGCCTCCTACACTGGATGACAGTGACAGCGAACTCGGGAGTGCATCATGCAAAAGTACCGCATCAGGCCGTTACGTCTGGAGAAAGGCTGGTCGCAGGAACAGTTGGCGACCATCGCCGGCCTCAGCACCCGCACCGTACAGCGGATTGAAAACGGCGAACAGGCCAGCCTGGAAACCTTGACCGCGATCGCCGCCGCGCTGGGCGTGCAGGTCCGCGATCTCAACGCACAGCCGCAACAGACAATAGAGGAGGAGGCGCCTGACGAACAGCGCCTTCGTCGCCAGGTCGCGGCAGAAGGCAAACTGCTGAGCATGGCGGTGCGTTTCGCCGTGATTGGCGTGATGTTGTTCGCCATCAATTGGTTTACCCACCCGCACTATCTCTGGTCGCTGTGGGCGATCGGCGGCATGAGCCTCGCGCTGGTCATGCGGGCGGTGCGCACTCTGCTGCTGCGCAACGTCTTCAGCCGCTGGCAGGAACAGCGGTTGGCGCAAAAACTCAGGCGTCTGCCGTGAGCGTTAGCCACTCGGCCAGCCGGGCCAACGCGCTGCCCGGCACGATCGCCTGCGGCGACAGCAGGTAATAGCCGCTGCCGTCGGGCGTAAAACCGAACGGCGCACTCAACAAACCGGCGGCCAGATCGTCTCGCACTTGCAACCACGGGCCGATCGCGATACCAAGACCGGCGACCGCCGCCTGCAGGCTGAAATAGAAATGATCAAAGCGCTGCTCCGAATGCCCTGCCAACGTCATCCCCTGCTGCTGCGCCCAGTGCCGCCAGGCATCCGGTCGGGTGGCAGAATGCAGCAGTTTAGTGCCGGGCCGCAAACTCCGCAGGCTGCCCTCGGCGCTCGTCATCCTTGCCAATGCCTCGGGTTGGCACACCGGCCCAACCTTTTCACTGAACAGCGCCAGGCTATGCACCTGCTTTCCCCAATCGAAGTCATTGCGCCTGATCGCCGCCGTAATGCCGTCATGGAACGAAAACGGCCCGCCACCGGCCACCAGTTGTAAGTTGATATCCGGGTGCGCCTGCTGAAAAGCCGGCAGACGCGGGATCAGCCAACGCATCAATAAGGTCGGTTCGCAGGACAAGACCAGCGGCGCGTCGAGCGCCTGCTGACGCAGTTCCAGCGCGGTATGATCCAGAATGCCGAAGGCCTGCTGCGTCGCCTGAAACAGCTTGCGCCCCGCCGCCGTGAGCAGAACCCGCCGATGGCGGCGCTCAAACAGCGCCACGCCCAGCTCCTCTTCCAGCGCCCGCACCGCCCGGCTGACGGCGCCATGCGTCAAATTCAGCCCCTGCGCCGCCTGCGTAAAACTTTCCAATCGCGCGGCGGCCTCGAAGCAGCGCAGCCCGCCCAACGGCAACGGCCTGCCGGTTTTGCGTGAGTTTTTCTCACCGATATTGTCACTATTCATCGTTTGTCACCGAGAAAAATTACTCTTATAAATCAGTCACTCTATTGATAAACACCGCAAGGATAACTATGACTGAACTCATCGCTGTCGTCACCATTACTTTACTCGCCGTGATAAGCCCGGGGCCGGACTTTGCCATGGTCTCGCGCAATAGCCTGTTGCTTTCGCGCCGCGCCGGCGTCTTGACCGCCTGCGGCATTGGCGCCGGGGTGCTGGTCCATGTCAGCTATACGCTGATTGGCGTCGGCGTATTGATTCAACAGTCGCCCTGGTTGTTTAACCTGCTTAAAGCCATCGGCGCCGCCTACCTGATCTACCTCGGCGTTACGCTGCTGCGCAACGCGGCGCATCATGACGCAGTCCCCAGCACAGCGCCGGCCGCCATCAGCGATTTCGCCGCCTTGAAAACCGGTTTTTTCACCAACGCGTTAAACCCGAAAACCACCATCTTCATCGTCAGCCTGTTCATGCAGGTGGTTTCTCCGCACACCCCGCTCGGCGTGCAAATCGGCTATGGTCTTTTTATCGCCGCCGTCCATATCTTCTGGTTTGCCGCCGTCGCGCTGCTATTTTCCGCACCGGGCGTCAATGCGCGCTTTTTGCGTTTGCGCCGCGGCATCGACCGCACCTTTGGCGGGCTGCTGATCGCCTTTGGCGCCCTGCTGGCGATCGCCGGCATCAAGTAACGCCGTAACGCCAAGTTCGCCATTCGCTTCTATGCTTATCAGGGGTTTTTGTTAATCATCTGAGCGGGAGTACGGAACATGACGAAACTGTTGGTGCTTTATTACTCAATGTACGGCCACATCGAACGCCTGGCGCAGGCGGTGGCCGAAGGGGTGAATCGGGTCGATAACGTGGACGTGACGATTAAACGCGTGCCGGAAACCATGACGCCGGAGGCCTTCGCCAAGGCCGGGGGCAAACAACATCAACAGGCGCCGGTCGCCACCCCGCAAGAGCTGGCGGACTATGACGGCATCATCTTCGGTACGCCGACCCGCTTCGGCAATATGGCCGGGCAAATGCGCACCTTCCTCGATCAGACCGGCGGCCTGTGGGCTTCCGGCGCGCTGTACGGCAAGGTAGGCAGCGTCTTCTCCTCCACCGGCACCGGCGGTGGCCAGGAACAGACCATCAGTTCGACCTGGACCACGCTGGCGCACCACGGTTTCATCATCGTGCCGATCGGCTATGCGACGCAGGAGCTGTTTGACGTTTCACAGGTGCGCGGCGGCACCCCGTATGGCGCCACCACCATCGCCGGCGCCGACGGCTCGCGGCAGCCGAGCAACGAAGAGCTGACCATTGCCCGTTATCAGGGCGAACACGTGGCCAAAATCACCGCCAAGCTGAAAAGTTAAGCGCCCTCCAGCCTCGTGATCCAAAGGGCCGCGCATTCGCACGGCCCCATCTTGTTGCCGACCCGCCGCAAGGTTAGAATGCCCCTCCCCCGGCCATTCAGCGTCTGAAGGCCAGGCCCGAATTCGTTCTGCCCGTCGCTCATCCGCTTTCAGCCTGAGGACGGGCGTTCTGTTTTTTGCGCACAGCGAAGGGAATAAGTCAGTGTCTAAAGATTTTGATGAACTAATAAGAGACATGGATCTTATTATTGAAAATGTAGACAGCTTCAAGGCTCTGGCTCCGCGCGCGCCCGAGCCGGCTCCGGCCCCGCCGCCGCCGGTTCATCACTACGACTCGTTCTGCGAAAACATCGCGCTGAAAGTCGTCTTGAAGGTGCTGCTGTCTTCGGTGGACAAGATAGTCAAAGTGCAGATCGCCAACAAGGTCGAGCAGGAAATCGCCCAGATCGAACAGCAGGTGGTGCGCGCCGGCGGCGGCCCGGTATCACCGGACGATCTGGCGCAGATGACGCATTACGTTCGCCGCACGGTCAACGACCTGCTGGAATAATCCCCCCTTTGAAACGGCGTCTGTTGGACGCCGTTTTTATTTCCGCCGCATTTCACGTGCGGCGTGGCTGTACCATGACTGACACATTCACAACATGAATATGTTGCATTGTTGTATTCGTTTCACTGCGATAAGTTTAATTTACTGTAAATATATACAGTACTTTTTTTTAACTTATTGAGGATATGAATATGCGCTTTAACAACAAGATGTTGGCCCTGACCGCCCTGCTGTTCGCCGCACAGGCGTCGGCCGACACGCTCGAATCCATCGACAACTGCGCGGTCGGCTGCCCGACCGGCGGCAGCAGCAACGTGTCTATCGTGCGTCATGCTTATACGTTGAACAACAACAGCACCACCAAGTTCGCCAACTGGGTGGCTTATCACATCACCAAAGACACACCGGCCAGCGGCAAGACGCGCAACTGGAAAACCGATCCGGCGCTCAACCCGGCGGACACGTTGGCGCCCGCCGATTACACTGGCGCCAACGCGGCGCTGAAGGTCGATCGCGGTCATCAGGCGCCGCTGGCCTCGCTGGCGGGCGTCTCCGACTGGGAATCGCTGAATTACCTGTCCAACATCACGCCGCAAAAGTCCGATCTTAACCAGGGCGCCTGGGCGCGGCTGGAAGATCAGGAACGCAAGCTGATCGATCGCGCCGATATCTCCTCGGTCTATACCGTGACCGGGCCGCTGTATGAACGCGATATGGGCAAACTGCCGGGCACCCAGAAAGCGCACACCATCCCCAGCGCCTACTGGAAGGTGATTTTCATCAACAACAGCCCGGCGGTGAACCACTATGCCGCTTTCCTGTTCGATCAGAACACGCCGAAGGGCGCCGATTTCTGCCAATTCCGCGTGACGGTGGACGAGATCGAGAAACGCACCGGCCTGATCATCTGGGCCGGTCTGCCGGACGACGTGCAGGCTTCGCTGAAGAGCAAACCCGGCGTCCTGCCGGAGTTGATGGGCTGCAAAAACTGACGAGAAAACCCGCCGAAGCGGGTTTATTTTTCACGCGGGCGCCGGCGGATTATTCCGTCAGCGCTTTTTGCGCGGCGGCCAACTCACGCTGACGGGGTGAGGCTACCGCGTGATCGCGCGCCAACAGCGTATACACCGTCGGCAACACAAACAGGGTAAACAGCGTGCCCACCAGCATGCCGGAGACGATCACCAGCCCCAGGCCGAAGCGGCTGGCAGCCCCGGCGCCGCTGGCGAACAGCAGCGGGATCAAACCGAACACCATCGCCCCGGTGGTCATCAGCACCGGCCGCAGACGAATTTGCGCCGCCTGCAAAATCGCGCCGCGCCGCGTCAGCCCCTGATGCATCTGCAGCTCATTGGCGAACTCCACCATCAGAATGCCGTGCTTGCTGATGAGCCCGATCAGGGTCACCAGCCCGACCTGGGTGTAGATATTCATCGTGGCGTAGCCCAGCGCCAGCGGCAGCAAGGCGCCGCAGATCGACAGCGGCACGGTGATGAGGATAATCAGCGGATCTTTCAGGCTCTCGTACTGCGCCGCCAGCACCAGGTAAATGATCACCAAGGCAGCCAGGAACGCGAACGCCAGCGCGCTGCCCTCTTGGGTGTATTGGCGCGAATCCCCCTGCCAGTCGTGGCTAAATTCGGCCGGCAGCGCATTGGCCTGCCGTTCGAGGAAAGCCACCGCTTCGCCCATCGAAACGCCGGGCGCGGGAATGGCCTGCAGGGTGGCGGCGTTCTGCTGGTTGAACTGGGTCAGCTTGTTCGGTTCGACCTTAACGGCCACCGATACCACGGTGGAGAGCGGCACCAGCGTATTGTCCTGGGTGCGGACATATTGCCGCGCCAGCGCCTGCGGCGTCAGCCGTTGTTCGCGCAGGCTTTGCGGGATGACGTCATAAGCGCGCCCGTCCATGCCGAAGCGGTTGAGGTAGTTCTCTCCCACCAGCACCGCCAACGATTCACCGATGTCGCTCATGCGTATCCCCAGACTGTTGGCCTTGGCGCGATCGATGCGCACCTCCGCCAGCGGGTTGTTGTAGTCCAAATCGCTGTCCACCACCATAAACAGGCCGCTGTTTCTGGCGTTCTGCTTCACCTCCTCCAGGGTGCGATACAGCTGCGGGTAGTCCTGCGGCGTACGCAGCACCATTTGCACCGGCAGCCCCCCGGTGGAGCCTGGCAAGGCGGGCAGCTGGAAGGCGAAAATGCTGGTGCCTTCAACATCGTTCACCGCCCGTTGCAGATCGGCCTGCACCGCCGACGCCGAGCGCTGGCGCGCCTGCCACAGCGTCAGGTTGATGCCGCCGATACCGGACGCCGTGCCGTCGCTGCCGTTGATGATCCAGCGGCTTTCGGTTTCCGGCATGCGGTTGTAAACCTCATCCAGCTTGTAGGCAAAGCGTTCGACATAGTTCAGGTTGGCGTGCTGCGGCGCCTTGATGGCGGTCAGTACAATGGCCTGATCCTCGGTCGGCGCCAGCTCGCGCTGCGGCATCAGGTACAATAGCGGCAGACTGATCATCACCAGCAACGCCAGCGTGCCGGTCACCCAACGGTGATGCAGCGAGAAATCCAGCGCGCGCGCATAGCGCCGCGTCAGGCCGCCGAAGAACCACTCGGCGGCGTGCGCCACGCGCCCTTCGCTCTGTTTGGCCGGCAGCAGGAGCGAGCTCATCACCGGCGACAGCGTCAGCGCCACCACGCCGGACACCACTACCGCCCCGGCCAGCGTCAGTGCGAATTCGCGAAACAGCGCGCCGGTCAGCCCGCCCATCAGGCCGATCGGCGCATAGACCGCGGCCAGCGTCAGAGTCATGGCGATCACTGGCCCGGCCACCTCGCGTGCGCCGATCATCGCCGCCGCCAGCGGCGTTTTCCCCTCTTCGATATGGCGATGCACGTTCTCCACCACCACGATGGCGTCGTCCACCACCAAACCGATCGCCAGGACCATCGCCAGCAGCGTCAGCAAATTGACGCTGAAGCCAAAGGCCAACATCAGCCCGGCAGCGCCAAGTATCGACAGCGGAATGGTCACCACCGGGATCAACACGGTGCGCAGCGACCCCAGACACAGGTAGATCACCGCCACAACGATCGCCAGCGCTTCGAGTAGGGTATGCACCACTTCATCGATCGAGGCCTGAATAAAGCGCGCGGTTTCGAACGCCAGCGCCATCTTCACGCCCGGCGGCTGCATCTTGTCGATCGCCGGCATCAGGTGGCGAATGCCGTCAACGATCACCAGCGGGTTGCCGGTCGGCGTAGGGAAGACGCCGAGGAACACCGCCGGTTCGCCATCCATCAAGGCGCTGGTTTCCGTGGCTGCGGCGCCCAGCTCCACGGTGCCGACGTCTTTCAGGCGCACCAGACCGTTGCCGTCGTTGCGCACCACCAGATTGCGAAACTCCTCTACGCTGGTGAGATCGGTATTCACCCGCACGTTGGCAACCACATACTGCCCTTTCACCTTGCCCGGCGCCGCCTGGTAGTTGTTGCGCCGCACCGCATCGGCCACATCGGCAGCGGTCAGACCGCGGCCGGCCAGCCGATCGCTGTCCAGCCACAGGCGCATCGCCATTTTTTGCCCGCCGAACACTTCAACCTTGGCGACGCCGTCGATGGTGGTGAACATCGGTTCCACCACCCGCGTCAGGTATTCGCTCAGCGCCGGCGTGGACAGCGTTTTACTGGAAAAACCGACATAGGCCACAGCGGTGGCTTCACCGGCTGAGCGCTCAATCACCGGATCGTAAGCCTGTTCCGGCAGCTTATAGCGCACCTGGTTGACCTTGGCCATCACTTCGGTCAGCGCCTGGGTGGAGTCGCGGTTCAGCGCCATGCGCACCGTCACCACGCTGCGCCCCTGCACCGAGGAGGAAGAAAGGTAGTCAACGCCCTCGACGGAGGACACTGCCTGGGCGATCGGCTGCGTAACAAAGCCCTGCATCAGCTCGGACGACGCGCCGGGATAGTCGGTGCTGATGGTGATGGTAGAGTTTTCCAGCAGCGGGTATTGGCGGATCGGCAGTTTGCTGAGCGCCAGCGCACCGAACAGCAGGATCAGGGTGCTGACCACCAGCGCCAGCACCGGCCGGCGCACGAACAGATCGGTAAATGTCATCAGCCTCTCCTCAGGAACCGGCCTGGGCGGCGTTCAGAGTATCCTGCGCCACCGGCTCGGCCGCCGTGCCGTCGCTCAGCTTGAGCTGGCCCGAAGTCACCACCCGGTCGCCTTCCTGCAGACCGCTGACGATCTCGACGCGCCCGTCGTTGCGCTCACCCACGGTGACTGAGACGCGCTTGACCGTCATGCCCTTTTCACCCTGCTGGGCCAGAAACACGGTATCGCCGTACGCCGTATAGGTCAGCGCCGTTTCCGGCACCGTCAGCACCGCCACGCGCTGCTGCTGCGTGACGCGAATGCCCGCGTACATACCGGCTTTCAGCAATCCTTGACGGTTGGCCAACGTCGCCTGCACCTGCACGGTGCGGGATTTGCCGATCATCGGGTCGATAGCGGTAATGGCGGCGGGGAAAGCGCGCTCGGGATAGGCCCCGACCTGCACCGACACCGCCTGCCCCAACGCCAGCCCGGCGCTGCTTTGTTCGTCCAGCGAGAAGTTGACGCGCAGCGTATCGGCGTCCACCAGGTTCGCCACCGCCTCGGCGGCGTTGAGGTATTGCCCTTCATGCACGCGACGAATGCCGATGGTGCCTGAGAACGGCGCGCGGATCGCCTTTTGTGCGATTTTGGCCTGCGTTTCCTGCACCGCCCCGAACGCCATATCCCGTTCGGCCAGCGCATCGTCCAGCTGTTGTCGCGCGGTGGCGTTGAGGTTCATCAGCTTGCGCATGCGCGCCAACAGCAGATCGGCATTGCGCAATTGCGCCTGCAGGCGCACCAGCTCAGCCTGCTCGACCGCATCGTTGAGCTGCACCAGCAGTTGCCCCTGCCGCACCGTTTGGCCGGATTCGAACAGGATGCGCGTGATGCGGCCGCTGGTCTCTGCCGCCACTTCCACCTGGCTGGCCGCCTCCAGCTCGCCCACGCCGGCGTAACTGCGCGCCGCCTGTTCACGCAGTGCGGGCGCCAGCGCCACTTTCACCGGCGGATAGGCCGGCGCGCCTTCGCTTTGCCGCGCGGTGGATCGCATCGCGACCGCAGCGACGGCGAGCGCCGCCAGCAGCGCGGCAATAATGAGGTATCGTTTCATCATGTAACGGTTTCTTCCTGATTTTACAGCCAAAGCCATCCTTCCCCCGACGCAGCGCAGGCAGGTGACGAGAGATGCCGGTTGCCAAGCCCGGCTGGCTGCACTATAAAACCTCAGGTTAACTTGAGGTCAAGCTGAGGAACGTGGAATGGCAAGAAATGAACCGATTAACACCTATCGGCTATTGACCGTTGGAGAAGTGGCGAAGCGCAGCGGCGTGGCGGTATCCGCGTTGCACTTTTACGAAAGCAAGGGGCTGATTCAGGCAACGCGCAACGCCGGTAACCAGCGCCGCTACACGCCGGTGGTGTTGCGCTACATCGCGGTGATCAAGATCGCGCAAAGCGCGGGCATTCCACTGGAGGAGATCCGCGCCACGCTGGGCCGCTTTCCCAGCGGCAGCAAACTGACCTCAGAACAATGGGGGCTTTTGTCCTCCGCCTGGCGCAAAACGCTGGATGAACGTATTCAACGGCTAACGGTGCTGCGCGACCATCTCGACAGCTGCATCGGCTGCGGCTGCCTGTCGCTCGCCGACTGCCCGCTGCGCAACCCAAACGATATTTTGGGCCAACAGGGCGCCGGCGCGCATATTTTCGAACACCCGACGGAACACCGGTGAGCGAAACAGGTTGCGCACCGGTTCTCCCGGGCCTCTCAGGGATAGATGATGTTCAACGTGGCCGAGGTGTTGATTTCCCCCTGCGTTACGCCATCGCGCTGATAAGGGTAATAATAAGCGCCCATGCCGATGATGAAGTGACTGTTCAGGCTGCCGCCGGCGGCGACATGAAACAGTGAAGTGGCGCTGCCGCGATCGACGTTGGAAGGCGACAATACCACCGGCGAGCTCGGCATGTCGCGCTTGACCAGGCGCAGCCCCACTCCTTGCGCGCCGCCCGCATTGGCATTGGTCAACACGCTGGCGTCGGAGGCCAGCAGGTTATTGCTGGACAGGAACATCTCAACGGCGCGATCGGCGATGCCTTCCTGCTGCATGTTCTGGCAGCTGATGTTCAGCGAGAACGGCGTGTAGCCGGGTTGATTGTTATTCAGCACCTGCGCCATGCCTATTTTGGGCAACCTGACCGTCAGGCCGGCGTTGTCGAAACGACAGGTGGTGGTTTTCGGCGCGTATTTGATGTTCATCGGCTGGCCGTACATGTCGCGATCGTCATAAGGCCAGTTGCCGGTAAGCAACCAGGTGAGCAATTTCCCCACTTGCTCCAACAGCCAGAACGGCAATTCCAGAATGCCGATGCCGGTCACATCGCTCACCAGTAAAACGTCATCGAGCATCAAGGTATCGCCAGGCACCACCCGCCCATCCTTGGGTTTTTGCACCAGCGAATAACGAATGGTCATCGGCGAGTTTAACTCTGACGCGGAGTGTTCCCCGCGCCCCCTCAACGTTCTGTCGCTTATCTTGTTGGTGATTTCCGCCCGGATCCACTGTTGACCGTTGTTAAAACCGAAAATCGCGGCCTGCGAATCTTTCGGCGAAAGCTTGATGGTGTAGGAAAAGTTGCTTTTGGACTTGCTGCAGTTAAATGTGCCGGTGTACTGGGTATTATATTGTGCCTCCCAGACCGGCATATTGGCGCTCAGCTTATCGGAGAGATCAACAAAAATCGGGGGCGCAAACTCCGCTCCTTTGCCATAGCAGGAAGCATGGCTATAGCCGCTGAACAGCCCGGACAGCAGCAGCAAAAAAATCAGCCTGATCATAGATTCGGTTATCCTGTATTAGCGGCAAACGCCGGGCGACGCATCCAGCGCCAGAGTCGGTTTGGCGATGCGGCAACTGCCGTCGCGCAATTGCACCGTCAACGCCGTTGGCGGCTGTTCAGCGCGCAGGTACAACACGCTGGCCTGGCCGACAAAACCTACCGACCGAGCGTTTTCATCCATCACTTCGGCGCCGAACGGCAGCGGTGCACCATCGGCGCGCAGCGCCCGCAGCTGGAATGGCCGGCGTTGGTCGGTCTCGAATTTCAGGTAGCTGACCGCGCCGTAGTAAGGTACATGGTTGGCGACGTTGCCGCTGATTTCCGCCCCGCTGCTGTGGCCGGTATCCGATAACGTGACCGAGTTTTGCCGGTACGGCGTGGCGTAAGGCACCAGCGCCAACCCCTGCGCATTGGTCACGATGCTTTCGTCGCCGTTGACCATCAGCCCTTCGGCCTGCGGCGCCTCGACCACCGTCATGGTGTTGCCGATCTCGTTCGACGCCAGCAGATGCCAGGGGATCGCCACCAGGCTGCCACGCGCGCTGAGGCCGCTCTGACGATAATCATCGCCTTCGCTGTAGGAGACGCCCAGCGTCGAGGCGCGCGCGCGATAGGCCGCATTGACGCTGGCCATATTGTCGCCGCCGCTGCGATTGCTGCCGCTCAGCGAGTAGCTCAGGCGGTTGGATTCCAGCGCATTGCCGCTCAGGCTGACCGTGCTTTGCTGATAGTGAGAGTCCGTCGCAGACAGACCGGTGCTGAGGTAGGCGTTATTATCGAACACCGACAGCGGTAAGCTGAACGACAGGTAATAGCGCGTCTCTTCCTCACGCTGGCTGTTGCGCACCCGGCTGGCGGAAACGGAGTAGCTGACGCGCCCCAGATTGTTGGAGTACCCCAGTTGGTATTCGCGGCTTTTCGCATTGGCCGTCCAGTAATCACGCTGGGAGCCGGAGAAGAACAGCGTGCCCCACCCTTCGTTAAGACGCTGGTTCAGGTTGAGCGTAAAGGTATTTTTCGGCCGAGCCGAACGCAGCGCATCCCAGGTGTTCATATCCAGTTCGGACACGCCCTCCTCGTCGCGCCAGCGATCAACCTGACGCTCCAGCTGGCGATAGCCGTCATTGGAGTAAATGGCGTCGGTAAAGCTGTAGTAACCGCGGGTGGAGTAGCGATAGGCAGCCAGCGTGAAGTTGGTCGCGGTGACATCGAGAAATTTACTGTAGGCGATACGGAAGCTCTGCCCGCTTTCACGGCGGTTTTTCAGGCGAGTATCGGCATGCGTCAGGTCAATGGACACTGCCCCTATCGGCAGGTTCCAGCCGCTGCCGAGCAGCCAGGCCTGATAATCGTCGCTCAAAATGCTGCCGGCATAACCCGTTACCAGATTGTTGAAACCGTACTGCAGGGTGCCCTGTACAAAGCCGGGGTCGTAATCGGTATTGTTTTCGTTTACCTTGCCGGCCAGTACGCTGTATTGGCTGACACCCTGTTTCAACATGTTGGGTACGGCTGAAAACGGCACGCTGAACGACTGCTCGCGCCCGTCAGCCTCTTTGACCGTCACCCACAGATCGCCCGCCGAACCGGTCGGCTGAATGCTGTCGAGGGTAAAGGCGCCCGGCGGCACGTTTTCCTGGTAGATCACGTTGCCGTTCTGCACCACTTTCACCAGGGCGTTGGATTGCGCCACGCCACGCACGATCGGTGAAAAACCCTGCTGCGAGTTGGGCCGCATGCTGATATCCGACGCCAGCGCCACCCCGCGAATGCGTACCGAGTCGAACAGCTCCCCCGGCGAATAAAAATCACCGGCGGTCAGGTTGGATTTGATGTCGGCGAAGCCGCGCTGCAGATAACGCGTGTTGTTTTGCCAATGGCTCCCCCGCCCGCTGCCGTGGCGAAAGCTGCTGCTGTCGCGAAATTGCCAGCCGGCCAGATTGATCCCGGATTCCAGCCCGGTATAAAAATCGTCATTGTTGCTGCGATTGCCTTCGCCGCGCGCCTCGGCGTGGTAGTAGGTCGCGTTGTAGGCCAGCGTCAACGCGGAGATGCCACGATTCCAGAAAGCCGGATCCACGTATCCTGCTTCCGATCGGTTGATCCGCGCCTGCGGTACCGTCAACCGCAGGCTCAGCGCGCCGACGTCCATATCGAACCGCCCGCCCTGTACCAGCGAGGCGATCGACAGCGTCGTCTGGGGCGCCTGAGGTGTCGGCAATTGACTCAGATCGATGCCCAACCGCTGCGCATCCTGGTAGCCAATTTGAATATCGTCGCGTTGCGTGCCAAACAGCAGCGCGTAGCGCCCTTTCCAGTCATGATTGACATACACATCGATCTCCTGCCGGCCGGCAGGCATGTCATTGTTGAGGTAAAAACGCGAAAGATCGGAATCGCGCGATTCGCCGGCCAACAGCGAAGTATCGAACGTCACCGCCCAGGCCGTATCCGGCAACAAGAATGAAGAGGCGGTCAGCAGCGAGAGGACTTTTTTATTCAGCTTCATTGTTGTTCTTTCAGGTTAGTGTGCGGTGATGGCTTTAGACTTGTAAGCCCCCAGATCGTCGATATACATCAGGTCATAACGCGCGTTCTTACTGACCGATCGTTTGCTGGCAGCAAACTGGGTGGAAAACGGCGCAACCATCAGCGAATCAACCAGCAGATGCTTGTCCTCACCCTGGCCGATATTCGCTACCGTGATGAAATACGGGCTGTTGTTGATGACGTTGAATCCCTTGCCATTGGCTTGCAGCGTCAGTGTTTCCAACGAGTTTTCTACGCCGCGGGTTAAGGCCTGCGGGCGGTAGAACAGCTTGATGCGCGATTTGATCGCCAACTGCAGCGTATTGGTACCCTGCAGGTTTTCCGGCGTCGGCGGGATATCCAGCACGTTGAGATAGAACACCGATTCGCGATCCGCCGCCAACGCGGCGCCGATTTTCTGAATGCGCAGCTGCTGCCCGCTGTTGCCGTTCACTTTCACCACCGGTGGCGATAGCAAAAACGGTACGTTGGCGGTTTCCGGGGTGGAATTGATGTCGCCGTCGTCGATCCAGGCCTGAACCAGTGAGGGATCGGCACCGTTATTTAGCAGCTGGACAATCACATCCTTGTTGTTTGCCGGGTAGATCACCCGCGTACCGTTAACCACCACATTGGCCTGCGCGCCAACGGAACCGAGCAACAGCGCCGCTATCATCATATATTTTTTCATCGTTCCCCCGGGTGGCCAGGCCCATCAAGGGCCTGGCTTTCAGCGCGATTACAGGTAAGAAATGGTGTAAGTCACGTTGGAGCTCAGAGCGCCCACTTTTGCCGCTTCGGCGTTGGTTTTGTAGTAGTACGCGTCCAGCGTCAGGGTTTCTGAATCCGGTGCCGCTTTATCGCCCATGATGTCGGTGACATAAGGCACGTTCAGCTGGATCGGGGTGGAAGAACCGGTTTCAGCCAGAGAGAAGCCCACGTTCTTCGCGACGGAAGCGTCGTTCTCGTTGACCGAATTGTTCAGCAAATATTTGCCGTCGGTGGAGATGTTATCCGCGGAGGAGAAGTAGATTTTCAGCGGGGTGCCTGCAGTGCCGGCCGCCGGAGAACAGCCGGAGAAGGTCAGCGAGAAGGACTTCTTGTTCTTGGTGATTGGTCCAACGGTGTTACCCGCGTCGGTCACCGAGATCGGGCTCAGCGCAACGGTGAAATCCGCGCTTTTTCCGCCGTTAATCGTACAGGTGGTGTCGGTAATGGCGCCGGTAAAGTTAATGATGCCACCGGCGGAATTGTCTTCAGCAAAAGCCGTAGGGGCAGCGACCGCAGCCGCCATGATTGCAACAGAAAACATCTTCTTCATCATGAGATAAAACTCCATAACAGTTTGGTTTAAGAGAATAAATAAAAATCAGCCGCTGCCGGCGGGATAAAACAATCCCTCCCCGTAATACAGAGGCAAAAGGATGAACACATTCCTGTTTTTATAAAATCAAGCAATGACGTTATTAATCACCCGACAATAGAAACGATGAAAATAACGAATATCTAGGAAGCCTCCGAGAAACCGGATGATATTTCCAGTAAGTTGTGCACCCGATTCTTCAATCCCATTTTGCGTAATGCACTGCATTTCTGCGTACTGACCGTTTTTACGCTTTTATCAAGAATCTTGGAAACCTGAGTCACCGTATAGCCGAAGGAAAGCAAATGGAGTGTTTCCACTTCACTTTCCGTCAGACAACTTTTCGTATGGCGGCCCACTCCTCTCTCAACGCTTCCATTCAATGCAGGATGCTGCGAGATATTATCCATCAGAAAAGACAACTCTTTACTGATGCCGGGGACACTGCCTTTTTTATCGAGCACGACGATATCATGCGAGACAGAGCGAAATAACAGACGGCGCTTCTCTTCCGTCGTCAGAAAAATCTTTACACCATGAATAGCAGCCAATAACGCCACAGCCATACTGAAACGCAACATGCTTTTTACCGCATCATCGACGATCAGAATATCGTGGCAATTTCGCCCCATAGCCAAAGGCAGATCGTCATAGTAGGCAATAACGTGATCTTTATGAAAAATCCTTGGCATCAATATTCTTTTTATCGCCTCTCTGAAGAAAATGTTTTCAGATACGATACCGATACTGAGCATACTTCCTCCATCCATGGTCAAAGACAACGTCGATACCTTGCACTAAATACCTGTCTTTTTCTTGGAAAACTCACATTGCCGTTCGGGAGCAAACAATAAGCGATTGGCACATAAACAAGCGCCGTAAACACTAAGATAATTCTGCATCAAATCATTAACGGCAGGAACATTATTTTTATTAACCTAAACTTTAATTATTATAATCTATGAAAACTAACTTTTTTAGAATTTAACACCAAAAATGACATAAAAAACGGCAACGAACTGCGTTTTCCGTTCGCCGACAAAATAAAAAAACGCCCTTAATTATTTATGTTTCCCGCCCAGAACCTTGACCTACCCGAAGTTTCACTAAATACTAGCCGTGAACTGGAAGCCTATATCATTATAAAAACCTGAACACATGAAATATATTATCGACCTCTGCGTCATCTATGACGCAAACGCGTGTCGTCTCCAACTCATTGATAATGATGAGTCATCGATACGGATATCCAACCCGGCTTCGCGCCTGCTAATTGAAATGCTGACTCATCCCAATATCCCATTGAAACGCGAGATGTTGATAAAAAAGGTATGGGAAGAGTATGGTTTTTCAGGCTCATCGATCAGTCTAAATGTGGCCGTTAGTGAAATAAGGAAAGCATTCAAACTTCTGGGCAGAGAAACCTCCCCAATAAAGACCCTGGCAAAAATCGGTTTTTGTTTCACCGCTATGATTGAAATTTATCCGCCACCGCAGGTAACCGTCAGCGAAACGCCGCCTTCTTATGCTTCAGAGCCGCTTTCGCCTCTGGCTCCTGTTGCCGAACCACACAACGTGCCGCCGCAGAAAAAGGTAAAGGTTAGCGCTGTTGCCACTGTCTGCTGCGTATTTATTCCTCTATTGATCGCAGCGACGCTTTATCCTATCGAACCGGCTGATCAACCTCGGGAGAATTTAGTTGCGTTAGGAAAAAAAGAAAATTGCACCCTATATTCTCTGGATGCAGATAAACATATTGATGACGAACTGGAAAAACGCATGGTCAACCAGGCATTAGAAGGCAGCGGTGTGGATTGTCTAGCCAATAAGGCGGATATCTATTTTTCCTCCGAAAAACATACGTTGATTTATAACACCTTCCTCGGAGTGTGTTATCTCGGCTCGCAAGATCGATACACCCAGTGTGTTACCTACAAAATTCTCAATGGAAAATAAATGGCCGCATTGCGCAACCCAAAAACACTGATTATCGGATTTTTGGCAGTGATTCTCTTCATTGTCCTGCTTCGCGTTTTAACACCCGCCGCACCTGTACATATGAATTGCCAAGCCGATACGATCACAAAAAAACGATTAGCTTCAGGCGATGACCTGGAACTAAAAGTGACGGGCAGTTTATTCATCTATGACGAGCATCGCGCCATGATCGTTCAACGTGGGGACATTAGCGTGGGAGGAAAAACCTACAGCCTGGATAGGAAAATAAACTTTGATATAAAGAGGTTGGATCACGGATTTTACATGACCACCCACCGAGAAATCAGCAAAGCCCCCGACGATAACGCGCCGGATGAGTTGACCAAAGAAATCCCCATGATCTCTCTCGGCATTAAGAACGGCGTTTTTTCGATGCGTAAAGTTCGACAGGATGCGTACATCGTTCATGGCGTGCTTTTCCCGGTCACGTTATGCCGTTAACGTGAAAGCAGAATGCCATAAAGCGACAGCGAAGAAACACAAGGGGGCGTGCTCTTGGCAAACACGCCCCAGATAGCGGTTGGGGAGGCGGGAGGATTATTTTACCGACATATCCGTGCGGACGATGCCATGGTTTTTCATCACCTCTTCCATGGTGAGGTTCTCATCGTACGGCGTATCATCCACCACGACGTCTTGCGGGCGGACATAAGGTTTGGTCGCGCGTTTGAACATCCACCACCATACGAACACCAGAAAAGCGCCGGACTTCAAAAAGATCATCGTCCATAAGGCGACTTGATACCAGTTCATCTCTGTCTCCATAAGAGCATTAAGCGAAATTGATAAGGCGGCGTTGCTTGTCGCACCGGTAACGCCTGGCAACAGCAGGCATCCGAGCGGCCGACCTTGATGGGTGCATAATCTCACCGACGCATGGCCCTTATCAATAGCCGATCGCGTTTCCTGCAGAAGCGCCCCGGTTTATCCGCACGCAAAAGCAAAAAACCCCGTGCTCAGAGAGCACGGGGTCAGAATGTATGGCGGAGGAGCAGAGATTCGAACTCTGGAACGGTTTCCCGTCGACGGTTTTCAAGACCGTTGCCTTCAGCCACTCGGCCACCCCTCCGCAACGACGCGCACTATAAACAGACCTTATTCGCTTGTAAAGCCCAAACGCGTTCAACCGCGCGAAAAATCGCCGCAGGCAAAGCAAGCGGCGATCAAACGAACACCTTCCCCGTTGTTGCCATAATGATAACTAAGGGTAAAGATTGGTAAACAAACTTTAATCAAGCGCTTGCGCTGCCTATCATCGGGATTATTTTGTGATGGCCTGATAAGAGAGAGCATCATTATGGATCGCATTGTCGTCTCATCTTCTTCGCGCGACTCGCTGCTCAGCACGCATAAAGTCCTGCGCAACACCTATTTCCTGTTATCCCTGACCCTGGCTTTCTCAGCCCTGACCGCGACCGCCAGTACGATGTTGGGTCTGCCTGCGCCAGGCTTGCTGCTGATGCTGGTCGGTTTCTACGGCCTGATGTTCCTGACCCATAAACTGGCCAACAGCCCGGCGGGCATTCTGGCGGCTTTCGCGCTGACCGGTTTCATGGGATACGCCCTCGGCCCGATCCTCAGTTCGTTCCTGAACGCCGGTGCGGGCGATCTGATCATGCTGGCGCTGGGCGGCACCGCCGCGGTGTTCTTCTGCTGCTCGGCGTATGTGCTGACCACCCGTAAAGACATGTCGTTCCTGTCCGGCATGATGATGGCCGGTTTTGTGGTGCTGCTGGTGGCGGTGATCGCCAACCTGTTCCTGCAGATCCCTGCTCTGCACCTGGCTATCAGCGCGCTGTTCATCCTGTTCTCCGCCGGCGCGATCCTGTGGGAAACCAGCAACATCATTCACGGCGGCGAGACCAACTACATTCGCGCCACCGTTAGCCTGTACGTGTCGCTCTACAACATGTTCATCAGCCTGTTGAGCATTCTGGGCTTCGCCCGCAGCAACTGATCGCGCGTTACGCATGCCTTCCAGGCCCCGCTACGGCGGGGCTTTGTTTTTTGCGGCCGAAAAAATTTGCTAAACTGGCGGCCGTTCCGAATTATCCGTTATCGAGGCAGTATGTTGGAGTTTGAAGGTCAGGTTATCGACACTGACGCGCAGGGCTATCTGAAAAACAGCGCCGACTGGCATGAGGGCCTGGCGCCGCTGCTGGCCGCGCAGGAAGAGATCGTGCTCACCGAAGCACACTGGGAAGTGGTGCGCTTCGTGCGCGACTTCTATCAGGAATTCAATACTTCGCCGGCTATTCGCATGCTGGTCAAAGCCATGGCGCAGAAATACGGCGAAGAAAAAGGCAACAGCCGCTATCTGTATCGCCTGTTTCCGAAAGGGCCGGCCAAACAAGCCACCAAAATCGCCGGCTTGCCGAAACCGGTGAAATGCATCTGACCGCTCAGCACGCAGCGCCGCTGCAGGCGAGCATTCAGTAGCGAATGCCAAACCCGGCGTAATCGGCCACCCCCTGCGGCTCCACCAGCACGCGTTCGACGCGCGCGCTGCGCGGGCCGCCCTGTTTCAACCACTCCACCAGCTTATCCACCTGCGCCTGTGTGCCGCAGGCCACCACCTGAACGCTGCCGTCATCGAGATTGCGCGCATAGCCGGTCACCCCCAACGCCTCGGCCTGCCGCTGAGTGGAATAGCGGAACCCTACCCCCTGCACCACGCCATACACATACGCAGCAATGCAAACTTGTGACATAATCGCCCCCTGTTGTCTTGTCTAAAGAATAAGGATGTATTGAGTATAGAAACTCAATCAAAAGATAAAGAGACAGGGAGCCATAGGACAACAATTTGTCTAATGGAGGCTTACGTAAAAAGTAGACGGCCGAGTCCCCTCGGCCGGGACAGACGTTCTATTTTTCGGCGGGTAGCCAGTTGGCCCTTTCCCCGTAAAAGAAAGAGTCGATAAATCTGCTTTTGCCACGCAAGCGGATAAATATGATGACCAGGGCGAAAATAATGGCCGTTACGCTGAGATAAAAACCTGACGAATCCTTATCGACCATTGCTCCGACAAGCAAAATGGGTAACACATGCCAAAGATAAATAGGCAGAGATACCTGCCCCATTTTGACCACTAAGCCCTCAATTCTTAGCTTCAGGCGCTTACACAAACTCAGCATCAACAACAACAGCGCAGCATTAAATGCAAACCATGAGGCGGCATCCAGCAGTGCCCCGCTCGGTTCATAATACCCTAATATACCTACGGCCAACGCGATAGCGAACAATGCCAGCGGATTACCGTAAAAATTCTTATCCCCCACCAGGAAGCCTAATAAAAAGAAGGAGTAGTAATAATAGAAACGCTTATCACCAATGAATTTCAGCCAGGCATATTGGTTTTCCAGCGTGTCAGCGTAACAGTACCAGACAATAGACAATATGGCGGAAGTGAACAGAAAGAAACCGAGTAAGAAATTACTCTTGTAAATGACCATAGTATATAGCACAAATATGATCACTGCTGGGATATACCAAAGATGATAGTAGGGGTAGAGAAATAGACCGATGAGTTGCTTTAAGCCTACTTCTTCTGAGAAGTAAAGAGAATAAACACTGTAAACAACGAATGCCAACACATAAGGAATTATCATTCGCCACTGATACTTTTTCAGCACACTAATCACGCCGCCATCAAGAAAATAGCGCCGAACAAAGTAGCCCGTCACCCCTAGAAAAAGCGGCATATGGAAATAATATATTGCCCCACGCAAACCAACATCAGCACTGCCAGGCAATACATGTCCCACAATGACGAGCAAGATAAGCAACCCTTTCAAAAAATCAAACGATAAGCTTCTTTCTTTAGCCATTTAAGAAAAATCCTAACATCTAAATAATAAATATCAGGTGCTCAATAACAGATTAAGTTAAGATTTTTGTCAATGCGAAAAAACCTAAAAATCACAAAAAACTTACAAAGAACTTACAAACCGTCGCGCGGAGGATAGGCTTTCCTCCGTGAGGCAAACGACAGTCTGAAGTCAATTACTACGACAATAAAACGATAACAATCAATTAATTAAAAAAACCAATCCCCAACCCCCATTGAATGATAGGCTCTGCTTGCTCACAAGAAAGCGCACCGTCGACATGCCGTCGTTGTTACACTTACCGTCGGACAACCAAGCGGCAGCGCTATTCCTATTTCGAGTAAAGCCATCTGCTCCATTGACGATTATGTGAGAGGCGTCAATGATTTTTTTTCAAGTTATCGAGGGATGATGTAATATCAGAAAAATCAACCAACTTGCGAACGACTTTCGTTTTAAAACGATCATCATATTCAACCTGAGCATTTTTTACCTTTAATAACCTATCAATCATTCTGTCCGCTTGCTCGCCGTCGAATCCAAAATAACGGTTGCCGTAAAATCGCTCGCCGTTAATCAACACAGCACCTGAGTTTGGGTTCGCAGTGGGTGGAAATAAAATTTTATAATGCCCGGCCTGAACCGAAATCTTTAATACTCCATCACTTATAGTGTTTTCATCACCATGAAAAACCCACTCGTTAGCTAATACTGTGTTAGTCGTCATAAAAAAAATTAAAAACAAAAACATCCTCACTGGTGCACTCCCTTCAATTCATATCTTAAAAACAATCAGCAACACTCTTAATTAAAATAAAACATTACTATTCAGCCTTATTTCCTATAAAGCATAATGCCTCAGACGAATATCGGCGCCTACAGGTAACGAGGCGCCTTCACACGCTGTTCGACGTGCGTTCATCTCTACCTCGCTATAATACACCTATTTAAGCTGTCATTTCTTCAGTTTGAAGGCTGCACTTTCTCACTCTACGGTGTGACGTCAGCAGAGATAACGCGATACAATGCGAGCCAACGCGGTAGTGAACACCGTAAGATTCAGCTATGATGACGAACTTATTTTGGCAATTCTTCAAAACCGCCAATTAACCCATTGAATAAAAAGTAGTTTAACCATGCGCTTACATCTCGCCAAAGGACGTGAAAAGTCCTTACTCCGTCGCCACCCTTGGGTGTTCTCCGGCGCCGTTCAACGCGTTGAGGGTAAAGCCCTCTCCGGTGAAACCATCGATATCCTCGACAGCCAGGGCAAGTGGCTGGCGCGCGGCGCCTATTCGCCCGAGTCGCAGATCCGCGCACGCGTCTGGACTTTCCAACAGGATGAAGAGATTAACATCGATTTCTTCATTCGCCGCCTGCAGCAAGCGCAAAGCTGGCGTGATTGGGTCGCGCAGCGTGACGGTCTGGACGGATACCGCCTGATCGCCGGCGAGTCCGACGGCCTGCCGGGCATCACTATCGATCGCTTCCAGAATTACCTGGTGCTGCAGCTGCTGTCCGCCGGTGCCGAATACCAGCGCCCGGCCCTGCTTTCCGCCCTGCAGCATTGCTACCCGGAATGTTCGATTTACGATCGCTCCGACGTTGCGGTGCGTAAAAAAGAAGGCCTGCCGCTGGCGCAGGGCCCGGTGCTGGGCGATCTGCCGCCGGAACTGCTGCCTATTACCGAGCACGGCATGAAGCTGCTGGTGGACATTCAGCAAGGGCACAAGACCGGTTTCTACCTCGACCAGCGCGACAGTCGCCTGGCGGCGCGGAACTACTCTGCCGGCCGCCGGGTGCTGAACTGCTTCTCCTACACCGGCGCCTTCGCCGTTTCCGCTCTGATGGGCGGCTGCGAGCAAGTGATCAGCGTGGATACCGTACAGGCGGCGCTGGACATCGCAAAACAGAATGTCGAGCTCAACAAGCTGGACCTGAGCAAGGCGGAGTTCGTTCGCGATGACGTGTTCCAACTGCTGCGCAACTACCGCGCTCAAGGCGAAAAATTCGATCTGATCATCATGGATCCGCCTAAGTTCGTCGAGAACAAGAATCAGTTGGCCAGCGCCTGCCGCGGCTACAAAGACATCAACATGCTGGCGCTGCAGTTGCTGAATCCAGGCGGCATTCTGCTCAGCTTCTCCTGCTCCGGCCTGATGCCGACCGACCTGTTCCAGAAAATTTTGGCCGATGCCGCTGTAGATGCCGGACGTGATGTACAATTTATAGAGCAGTTCCGCCAGGCTGCCGATCACCCGGTGATCGCCACGTATCCTGAGGGGCTGTATCTGAAAGGCTTCGCTTGTCGGGTGATGTAACTTGAAATGCGCTGCCTTGCCCCCATATATGAGCAAGGCATTGTTTCTCAGGAGGTCATCATGATTGCCAGCAAATTCGGTATCGGACAACAGGTTAGGCATAAACTGCTGGGGTATTTGGGCGTCGTGATCGATATCGACCCGGAATACTCTTTAGAACAACCCAAAGCTGACGAGATAGCGGCGAACGACGAACTGCGTTCCGCCCCTTGGTACCACGTGGTGATGGAAGACGAGGAAGGCCAACCGGTGCACACCTATCTGGCGGAAGCGCAGCTGGATGGCGAGCCCCAGGAAGCGCACCCCGAGCAACCATCGCTGGATGAACTGGCGGAATCCATCCGTCACCAGTTACAGGCGCCACGTTTGCGCAATTGACCGCGCCAAGACCTGAGAAACCCCGAGAGGGCCCGGCATCGCGCCAGGCCCTTTTTTATTTAGCGCTCCAGCCCTAAACGCGGTATTTCTATTTTCGGGCAGCGATCCATCACCACGCGCAGCCCAGCCTGTTGCGCCAGCGCCGCCGCCTGATCGTTAATCACCCCTATCTGCAGCCACAGCGCCCTGGCGCCGATCGCTATCGCCTCTTGCGCCACGCCGTAAGCCGCCTCTGAATTGCGAAACACGTCAACCATATCCACCGGCTGTGGGATAGCGGCCAGCGTAGGGTAAACCGGCTGCCCCAGCAGCGTCTGCCCCTCCAGTTTTGGGCTGACCGGTATCACCTGATACCCTTGTGCCAACAGATACGCCATCACCCCATAGCTGGGCCGCGACGGGTTATCGCTGGCGCCGACCAGCGCGATAGTTTTCACTTGCTGCAACAGCTCAACAATCTCTTGATCTTGCATCTTCAACTCCCGTTTATCATTGCGTCACTTTCCATTTCGAGTGTAACCGATCGGCATTCGCTCGGTTAAACGCAACGCGAGGGAAACTTCACCGCAATCTTATGGTCAGAGGCTGTCGCGGTTCAGCTGCGCACGGTCGTGTCTAATCGCGATAAAATATGTAAAAATGTAAACAAAATGCCCAATTGAAAAATTTTGACACAACCTATGCCGTGTTCAACACTTAGAGCTACGTCACTTTATAAGGAGATAATGATGAAATTTGGTCTGGTGGTTGCGGCGTTGCTCAGCATCAGTATGCCTGCCGCGGCTACGACCCTGAAACTCTCCCCGGACATCGACCTGCTGGTGGTCGACGGCAAGAAAATGACAGGTTCGTTGTTAAAAGGTGCCGACAGCCTTGAACTGGACGGCGGGCAGCACCAGTTGCTGTTTAAAGTGACCAAAACCGTTCGCTTCGGCCAGCATACACAGGCCTATACGTCCCTGCCGCTGGTTGCCACCTTCAATACGCAAAAGATCAGCCAAGTGGCGATCGAACTGCCGCGCATCGAGAACGATCGTGATGCGCAACGCTTTGACAGAACGTTAAATTATCTGGTGGTCGATAAAGACGGCAACGCCTTGCCATTCCGGCATGATGCGCTGCATCCCGACAGCGTCACCTTCAATACCGATTTGGAAAAGGTGATGACCGATTACAACCGCCAGAACCGCCCGGCCTCCGTTCCGGCCTTTGTGCAGGCGAACGCAGGCAATCCCTCAACCCTCGCGTTGGCCGGCGCGCCGCTGAATGCCCCGACGGTGACGTTGAAAGGTGAGAACGTGTCGGAACAGATGTTGCAATACTGGTTCCAACAGGCCGACAAGGAAACACAGAAGCGCTTTCTGCGCTGGGCCAATAAACAACCGATTCGCTGATCCCTCCCGGCGTCTTTCCCCGCAAAGGCGCCTTTTCTTCGCATTTTCAGGCGCAAACGCTAGGCAGTGAAAAACAGTTTCAGTAATCTGTCGCACATCCCCTGATTAGCGAAGGACACCGAGATGGAATTGACTACCCGCACTATCGCCGCGCGCAAACATATTGCGCTGGTGGCGCACGATCACCGCAAACAGGCCCTGTTGGAGTGGGTAGAAAGCCACAAGACCATTCTTGCGCAGCATCAGCTTTACGCCACCGGCACGACCGGTAATCTGATCCAGCGCGCCAGCGGCATTCCCGTCACCAGCATGCTGAGTGGCCCGATGGGCGGCGATCAGCAGGTTGGCGCACTGATTGCGGAAGGCAAAATAGACATGCTGATCTTCTTCTGGGATCCGCTGAACGCGGTGCCGCACGATCCGGACGTGAAGGCGCTGCTACGGCTGGCGACCGTATGGAATATTCCGGTGGCCACCAACCGCTCGACCGCAGACTTTCTGATCGACTCTCCGCTGTTCAAAAACGAGGTGGAGATCGCTATTCCCGACTATCAACGCTACCTGCAAGACCGCCTGAAATAGTCCTCACGGCCTGGCTGCCGCCAGGCCCGAGCTTACGGTTTTTTCTGCACCGGTACGCCAAGATCCTGCAGGTGTTCAACGAATACCGAAGGGCGTTCACGATCCTGCAACAGCCATACCTGATGTTTAGCTCGAGTTAACGCGACATACAGCAGACGGCGTTCTTCGGCATCCGGGAAATCCTCCGGCCGCGGCAATAGCACCTCTTCCAACACCGACTCGCGCGCCACGGCGGGGAAGCCGTCACGCCCCTCATGCAAACCGGCAATGATGACGTATTCCGCCTGCTGCCCCTTGCTGGCATGGATGGTCATAAACTCCAGATTCAGTTTAGGCCAACGGGTGGCCGCTTTCGCCAGCGCTTCCGGTTTCAGATGGTGGTAACGCGCCAGCACCAGGATGCGCTCATCCGGCTTGGCATAGCCGCTCAGTTTATCCAGCAAGGGCTCCAGTTGTTCGTGCGGCAGGATCGCCACCGACTTTTTATTGCCCTTGCTCAGGCTGTTGAGCGGTTTTTTCAGCTGGTGCGGGTTTTGCTGCACGAACCGGTTGGCCACCTCGCCGATACGTTCATTGAAGCGATAGGTGGTATCCAGCGCGCACTGCGCGCCTTCGCCAAAGTTCGTGGCGAAGGCCGTGGTTAACGTCAATTCTGCGCCGCTGAAGCGATAAATCGCCTGCCAGTCATCCCCCACCGCAAACAGGCAGGTCTGCTTGTTCTGTCGGCGCAATGCCGCCAGCAACAGTGCACGCTGCGGTGAGATATCCTGAAACTCGTCGACCAGAATATGTTTCCACGGGCTGACGAAGCGCCCCTTGTCGAGAATGTTGACTGCCTGATGGATCAGGCCGGAGAAGTCCACCGCCCCTTCCTCTTTCAAGGCGCTTTTCCAGGCTTTCAGCAGCGGCGCCATCAGCCGGATGCGTTTTGAAAACAGATCGCGGATTTCTTCATCCGCCTGCTCAATCATTTCCGCCTGGCTGCCGCCGTGCATGCGCATCAGCCCCAACCAGCGTTCCAACCGGCTTGCCAGGCGATCCGCCAGGCGCTTATCCTGCCAGAAGTCGCCTTCCGGCACTTCCCACTCCAGCTCTTCGGTCAACCATTGACGCCACCCCTTGGCCTGCGCTTTCTTCTCTGCGCACTGTTGGCGCCAATGGGTAATCAGCAGCTCTTTGCGCGCTTTGGCATCGGTTTCCAACCGGCTGATGGCCGGCGCTTTGCGGCTGCCTTGTTGAATGATTTGCAGCGCCAAGGCATGGAAGGTCTTGGCCTGAATGCCGACATCGCCCAAACGTTCTTTGATGCGGTCGTTCATCTCGCCGGCAGCCTGACGGCCGAACGCCAACAGCAAGATTTGCCCCGGTTCCGCCTCCTGACGGCGCAGCAGCCAGCCGGCGCGCGCCACCAGTACCGACGTTTTGCCGCTGCCGGCGCCGGCCAACACCAGCACGGAATCCTCGCCGTTGACCACCGCGCGGCTCTGGGCGTCGTTGAGCGGTGAGCTTTCGACGGTCTGGAAGAAGTCGTGATGTTGCTCCAGCATGCGATCGGTCCACTGCCGGTTGCGTTGTTCAACGCTGCGTTGCCCCTGCTGCAGCCATTGCAGACACAGATGGTAATCGGCCCGGCAGTTATCGAATTCATCCAGGCGCGCTACCGGCATCGGCAGCGCGGAGAAAGCCTCACGGATTTGCTGTTGCAGCTTGCCCAGCTCAGACTTTTTGAACCATTTATCTTGCTGTTCTATGCGCTGAATCTGTGCCACCTGCTGTTGCAACACGCCGGCGCTGACCTCACTCATTTCGGCGCTCCACTGCTGCCACGCCTGCTGCAGATAGTGATAAAAACGCTGCGTTTCCTGCCATTCGGTGCCGTGCAGCCGCACCACTTTTTCGTCCGGCAATTCAAATTCCAGCTCGCCCCAGACGATGCCGCGCTTGCACCTGACCTGAATCAGTTGATTGAAGGGGATCAGGTATTCATGTTTTTCCCCGCTCACCTCAACGCCGGCGTGCAGCAACCGCACGCGGTTATAAGGGTGCTGAGCCAGGTGTTTCCCCAGCGATGTCGCTTTAAGTTCCATATCGTCGCGCCATGACTATGTTGAGAGTAAATAACGGATATCTGCCAGTTTACCTGCGATAAGCAGTGGCACTCTAGCGCTAAAAAAAGGGTAGAATAGATTTTGCGTTTTTATCGTGAATACGCCCGCATCGCGGTTTGGCTATCATTAGAGCAGAATGACGTCTATGCGTACTGTACTGAATATTCTTAATTTTGTGTTGGGCGGTTTCTTCACCACGCTAGGCTGGCTTATTGCTACGGTGTTCAGCGTGCTGCTGGTCATCACACTGCCGCTTACCCGCTCCTGTTGGGAAATCACCAAGCTGTCGCTGGTGCCGTTCGGCAACGAAGCGATACACGTCGATGAACTGTATCCGGAAAAAAGCAATGCGCTGCTCTCCGCCGGCGGCTCGCTGCTCAACATTATTTGGCTGGTGCTGTTCGGCTGGTGGCTGTGCCTGTCGCACATCGCCGCCGGTATCGTGCAATGCGTTTCAATCATCGGCATTCCGGTCGGTATCGCCAATTTCAAAATAGCCGCCATCGCGCTGTGGCCGGTGGGGCGCCGCGTCGTCTCGGTCGAAATGGCTCAGCAAGCGCGTATTGAGAATGCTCGCCGCCACTATCATCAGCGTTAATTTTTTCTCCGTTTGAGGAGTTTTTCGTGCGCTCTTTTGCACCCGCAGTACGTCGTTATACCTACAACAGCAATCTGCTGTATCACCTGCGCATTCTTATTGCGCTGATCGGCACCACCGCCGTTCCCTGGTGGCTGGGCATTCCCAAGCTGACTATCCCGCTGACGCTGGGCGTGGTGGCAGCGGCACTGACCGATTTGGACGACCGCCTGGCCGGCAGGTTACGCAACCTGCTGATCACGCTGGTGTGCTTCTTTGTTGCCTCCGCGTCGATCGAGCTGCTGTTCCCTTATCCCTGGTTGTTCGCCCTCGGCTTAACCACGTCGACCTGCGGTTTTATCTTGCTGGGCGCCTTGGGGCAGCGTTACGCCACCATCGCCTTCGGCGCACTGCTGATCGCGGTTTACACCATGCTCGGCACCTCGATGTACGATGCCTGGTATCAGCAACCGCTGCTGCTGGTGATCGGCGCGCTGTGGTACAACTTGCTGACGCTGGCGGGCCACCTGCTGTTCCCTATCCGGCCGCTGCAAGAGAACCTGGCGCGCTGTTACGATCAACTGGCCAACTATCTGGATGCCAAGGCCAATCTGTTCGATCCCGACGCCGAACGCGCCGCCGACCTGCCATGGATGGATGTCGCGATGGCCAACAGCGCGTTGGTCGCGTTGCTGAACCAGACCAAAGCCTCGCTGCTGACGCGCCTGAAAGGCGACCGCGGCCAGCGCGGCACCCGCCGCACCTTGCACTACTATTTTGTCGCGCAGGATATCCACGAGCGCGCCAGCTCTTCCCACGTTCAGTACCACGCGCTCAGCCGGCAATTCCGTCACAGCGATATTTTATTCCGCTTCCAGCGTTTGCTGAGCATGCAGGCGCGCGCCTGCCGCCAGTTGGCACAATCGATCCTGCTGCGGCAAAAATACCAGCACAACCCGCGTTTTGAGCCAGCCTTCAGCCGCATTCAGGAGGCCTTGGCGCGCATAGCCGAAACCCAGGGCAATTCAGAGCAAACCAAAGCGCTGGCGCACCTGCTGAAAAACCTGCATGCGATCGATGCGCAGCTGGCCAATATCGAGTCAGAGCAGACGCTGGCCAGCGGGCAGGCGGAAGAGAACAGCCTGGCCGACGATCGCTTAACCGGCTGGAGCGACATCCGACTGCGCATCAGCCGCCATTTGACACCGCAGTCGGCCCTGTTCCGCCATGCGATCCGCATGTCGGCAGTGCTGTGCGTGGGTTACGCCTTCATCCAGCTCACCGGCATGCAGCACGGTTACTGGATCCTGTTGACCAGCCTGTTTGTCTGCCAACCGAACTACAACGCGACCCGCCGGCGCCTGGCGCTGCGCATCATCGGCACCCTGGCCGGTATCCTGATCGGCCTGCCAATCCTCTATTTCGTGCCTTCAGTGGAAGGACAACTGGTGTTGATCGTCATCACCGGTGTCTTGTTCTTCGCTTTTCGCACCGTACAGTATGCCCATGCAACGATGTTCATCACGCTGCTTGTGTTGCTGTGCTTTAACCTGTTGGGTGAAGGTTTCGAAGTAGCAGCCCCGCGCGTTTACGATACCTTATTGGGTTGCGCCATCGCCTGGGCGGCGGTCAGCTTTATCTGGCCGGACTGGAAGTTCCGCCAACTGCCGGCGGTGGTGGATAAAACGCTGAATGCCAACTGTCGCTATCTGGACGCCATTCTGGTGCAATATCATCAGGGTAAGGATAACGGGCTCGCTTACCGCATCGCGCGGCGAGATGCCCACAACAGCGATGCCGAACTGGCTTCGGTCATCTCCAACATGTCCGCCGATCCCAAGGCCGACAAGGCGTTGCAGGAAGCCGCCTTCCGTCTGCTCTGCCTGAACCATACTCTCCTGAGTTATATCTCGGCGTTGGGGGCGCACCGCGAGCGGTTGAATACCCCTGCCACACTCGATCTGCTCAATGATGCCGTGTGTTACGTGGACGGCGCCTTGCATCAGGAAGAACGGAACAGCCAGCGCATTGCGCAAGCGCTGGAACAGCTGGCGGAGCGTATTCGCAAAGCCGTTCCAGAACCTGAAAGCAAAGAACAGTTGGTCTTGCAGCAGGTGGGGCTAATGCTCGAGCTGCTGCCGGAACTCACCGCACTCCATACCCAAATCAATAAGGCAACCTAATTATTCAGGGCCCGCTTGATGGGCCCTGAACTACTGGCTCATGGCCATGACGACGCATAGCCATCGTATGATCGAACCAGCGCACCAGTTCGTTGCGCAATTCGGTCGGCAACGCCGCCTGATGATAACCGGCTATCGCGCCGCCCAGCGACAGCAGCACGCGCAGACCCAGATTGGTCTGCTGTTGCAGCAGGCGAAGATAGCTACGTTTAGCGCCATGCAGCCGCAGGTCATAGGCATTGCGAATACCCGCTCGCCATAGCAAGCGCTCCATGTTGACATCTATATTTGGCAACGCCTTCAATCTGCCGTGATCGCCGGCCTTGAGCCGCTGTTCTCGGCGCGCTTCCCTGATAGCCTGCCAGGCCAGCCCTACCAGCTCATTGCGTTCCCGCCACAGCGACTCGTCAACCCAGTAATAGCGCAAGGTGATGGGCACACCGCGCTTGGAATAGACCATATTGACCATGCCCCGGGCGCGAAAGGCCGGTTCCATGCTCGCCGTAGCCCGCAAGTACAATTCACCTTCTGCTACCACCGCAAACATTACCCCTTCAGCCAGCAGCCCATAGCCGCCAAACTGTGATCGTGTGGTGATGGCGCCCAGCGCCGCAAAGCAATTTTTAGCCTGCGCGATTCTTCTCGTCGACATCCTTTTCATAGCGTTCCTCCTTTTTAGGTTCTGGCCGTATTATTTCTCTCATCAATGAAAAAAGTAACGTGAACAACTAATTAGGAAAATACGCACTATCCGCCCGCCTGCCAATCACAAAAATCGTCGGTACAAAAAATGATCGCAATTATGCGAGCCGCTACGAAAATTTGGGTTGATCTTATCCTAAATCAGGGATACTGTATAAACATACAGTAACACGACGGGCGGGAACTTTATGCGTACTCAATCACTCTACCAACCTCATTTCGGCCATGGCTCTTATACAACGCGCAATGTTGCGAAGAACACGGATATCGGCAAAGAGAATGGCTTGATCAGTGAACTTGTTTACAACGAGCGCCAGCCCGCAGTGGCTCAATTACTGTTGCCCCTGCTGCTGCAATTGGGCAAGCAGTCTCGCTGGCTTCTGTGGCTGACGCCGCAACAAAAATTAAGCAAGCAATGGCTGCAGCAATCCGGCCTGCCTGTAGATAAAATGGTGCAATTGAGCCAGATCAGCCCGGTGAATACGGTTGAGGCGATGGAAAAAGCGCTGCAAACGGGAAATTACAGCGTGGTTCTCGGCTGGTTGCCCGAGCTAACGGAGGAGGATCGTCTAAAATTAAGACGTGCGGCAGAATTGGGTAATGCCTATGGGTTTATCATGCGCCCTCAACGTGACATTAGCCCGACTCACGGACACTGTTCCACCCTAAAAATTCACTCTTCTTTGTATCATTAAGTAAATTTAGGATTTTTCCCATCATTTTCGCACCCCCTAAGCGGAACCTTTGCGGGGGAAGGCAAAAAGCTAGTCCGGCTGCGGTTTGGCAGGCAAAAACGCGCGATGAATCGCCGTTTTTTTAGGCTAAGAATGTTAGCAAATATGTACGATTCCGCGTTTTTTTTTAGAGCCTTATCACATCACACTTGTAACTTTCGCGCCACGTTGTAGACTTTACATCGCCAAGGTTGCTCTATAACGTCAGAAAAACTGGCGAGTAACAAACGAGGGCTTAAACCTTGGCGAAGGAATTTAACCAAGGGCTTAAACAGCTTTAAAGCTCATTGCCTATTTGGATGATAACGAGGCGCAAAATGAAAAAGACAGCTATCGCATTAGCAGTGGCACTGGCAGGTTTCGCTACCGTAGCGCAAGCCGCTCCAAAAGATAACACCTGGTACACCGGTGCTAAACTGGGCTGGTCCCAGTACCATGACGTTGGCTTCTACGGCAACGGTTACCAGAACGGTATCGGCAACGGCCCAACCCATAAAGATCAGCTGGGTGCCGGCGCGTTCCTGGGCTACCAGGCAAACCAATACCTGGGCTTCGAGCTGGGCTATGACTGGCTCGGCCGCATGCCTTACAAAGGCAGCGTGAACAACGGTGCTTTCAAAGCGCAGGGCGTTCAACTGGCTGCTAAACTGAGCTACCCAATTGCTGACGATCTGGACATCTACACTCGTCTGGGTGGTATGGTATGGCGTGCAGACTCCAAAGCTAACTACGGCCGTACTGGTCAGCGTCTGAGCGACCACGACACCGGCGTTTCTCCGCTGGCTGCTGTTGGTGTTGAATACGCACTGACCAAAAACTGGGCTACCCGTCTGGATTACCAGTTCGTAAGCAACATCGGTGACGCAGGTACCGTTGGCGCACGTCCAGACAACACCATGCTGAGCCTGGGCGTTTCTTACCGCTTCGGTCAGGATGACGTAGTTGCTCCAGCACCAGCTCCGGCTCCAGCTCCAGTTGTTGAAACCAAGCGTTTCACTCTGAAGTCTGACGTGCTGTTCAACTTCAACAAATCTACTCTGAAAGCAGAAGGCCAGCAGGCTCTGGATCAGCTGTACACCCAGCTGAGCTCCATGGATCCTAAAGACGGCTCCGTAGTTGTTCTGGGTTACACCGACGCCGTTGGTTCTGACCAGTACAACCAGAAACTGTCTGAACAACGCGCACAGAGCGTTGTTGACTACCTGGTCTCCAAAGGCATCCCGTCAGACAAAATCTCTGCACGTGGTATGGGTGAAGCAGATGCAGTTACAGGCAACACCTGTGGCTACAAATCTGGACGCGCTACCAAAGCTCAGATCGCTTGCCTGGCACCAGATCGTCGCGTAGAGATCGAAGTTAAAGGTATCAAAGACGTTGTAACTCAGCCTCAGGGCTAAGTTTACTCGCCTAATAAAAAACCCCGCCAATGCGGGGTTTTTTTTCGTCCTCTTGTTGCCAGAACATTCAATGCCTGGCGCCATAGAGGCGTTCTCACGCGCTTACTTGGGATCTTTGCCCAGAATCGCCTTCAAGTCTTCTTTCAACGACGACATCTGGTTCGCATACTTTTCTTTGCGTTCAGCGTCTTCGATAAGCTGCACGACGGTTTCCGACAGCGTAACGCCACGGCGGCGCGCCAGGGCAGCCAATCGTTGCCAAACCAAAAACTCCAGATCGATAGATTTTTTACGCGTATGCTGATGTTCTGCGTTAAAATGACGTTTGCGGCGGGCGCGGATCGTTTGTTTCATCCGGTTATCCAGTTCCGGATTCATATGAGCGGCAATCCATGCAAGTACCTTGACCGGCTCATTTTCCAGCTTCAGCAGCTCGTTAACCGCCTCTTGAGCAGCGCTGTTTTCAATGTAGCGGGTAATGAGTTCCCCTTCCCGGTGCTTCTTCACCAGGTACTTCCATTTCCAACCGCTCTCCAGATTTTCCAGTTGCTGATATTTCATCTTGAGCTCTTCAGTGACCGCGTAACTTCAAATAAGCATAACAGCTTTGCGCCGAATTTCCCCGGCAATTAAACCGTCTTTTAGACTGTTTTTTGCACAGTCACCGCGCGATGTCAAACTCCCTGATGCCAACTGGCACTCCGCATGTATCAAGCCGCCGTTATTCTTGTATAATCGCCCTTTCCCTTTTTAACGATTGCATCTAACACTTTGACCAATAACCGACTTGAATGGCAATCTTTATTGCCGGACGTAACGCCTTATCAGGCGATATTTGATACCGCCGCTCAGTTGGCACCCGTGCCCTTTTCCGCCATTCAGCCTCGGCTGGAAAATGCCCTGACGCTATTTTGCCACCCCCAATCGCCACCGCGTTTCATGCTGTTGAAAGCGCAAGAAACGCGTGAGTATCTGGAACTGATCGCTCACGCCGTCAAACCACTGCTGCCGAAAAATACGGCATGCCGCGGCAGCCACTATGTCATTCAGGATGGCAAGGTCAGCGTCGAGCCTGCCAGCCGTGGCGATGAACCTTTTGCCGCCGGCGGCGCTTGTCTGTTCCAGGAGTGGATTGAGCCGGAACAGCTGTTTGGCTGCGTACGGATCCACAATGGCGACATTACCCTGCAACCGGGTCTGGTGCACCAGGCCAACGGCGGCATTCTGATTCTGTCGGCGCGGGCGCTGCTTGCTCAGCCGTTGCTGTGGCTGCGGCTGAAACAGATGATCGGCCAGCGTCAGTTCCACTGGGTATCGCCAGACGAAACCCGCCCGCTGCCGGTAGCCATTCCACCGATGCCGCTGGATCTGCGGCTGATTGTAGTCGGCGACCGTCACGGCCTGGCCGATTTTCACGATATCGAGCCGGAACTGAGCGAACAAGCGATCTACGGTGAATTCGAAGACGATCTGCAGCTGACTGAAGTTGATGATATGGCGCAGTGGTGCGGTTACGTCAACGGCGTGATTGCCGACCAGCAGTTGCCGATGCTGGCGACCGACGCCTGGCCGCCGCTGATCGTCCAGGCTGTGCGTTACAGTGGCGATCAGGGCATACTGCCACTCTCGCCGGTTTGGATTGGCCAGCAGCTATCCGAAGCCGCACTGTATGCCGAAGAAGATCGCATTACGGCCAAAGCGTTCGAGGCGGCGTTAAATGCCCGAGAATGGCGTGAAAGCTATCTGGCCGAGCGTATGCAGGATGAGATTGAGTTGGGTCAGATCCTGATTGAGACCGAGGGTGAAGTGGTCGGACAGATCAACGGTCTGTCAGTCCTGGATTATCCCGGTCATCCACGCAGCTTTGGCGAACCGTCGCGCATCAGTTGCGTTGTGCATCTCGGCGACGGCGAGTTCACCGACGTCGAGCGCAAAGCCGAACTGGGCGGCAACCTGCATGCTAAAGGCATGATGATCATGCAGGCGTTCTTGATCGCCGAACTGGATCTTGATCAGCAACTGCCCTTCTCCGCTTCCATCGTCTTTGAGCAATCTTACGGTGAAGTGGACGGTGACAGCGCCTCGCTGGCTGAGCTGTGCGCATTGGTCAGCGCCCTGTCACAGCAACCGATCACCCAGCAGATCGCCGTCACCGGCTCCGTCGACCAATTCGGCAACGTACAGCCGATAGGTGGCGTTAACGAAAAGATCGAAGGTTTCTTCGAGGTTTGTGTACGCCGCGGTCTGACGGGCAAACAGGGCGTCATATTGCCCGCGACCAACGTGCGCCACCTGTGCCTGCGCCAGGATATCGTCGACGCGGTACGCGAAGGGCAATTCCATCTGTGGGCGGTAGAGAGCGCGGCGGAAGCCTTGCCTTTGCTCACAGGTTGCCTCTACTCTGACGAACAACAGCCGAATTTGTTGGCGGCCATTCAGGAACGGATTGCGCAGGTGAGCCTGCAGGAACGCCGTCGTCCGTGGCCGCTGCGCTGGCTCAACTGGTTCAACCACGGCTGATCGGACTTGTTCAGCGTACACGTGTTAGCTAACCTGCGTCCTTCATTAAAATAAGGCTTACTGAGAACATGGTAGATAAACGCGATTCCTATACGAAAGAAGACCTCGAAGCATCCGGCCGTGGCGAGCTGTTCGGCGCCGGTGGCCCACCGTTGCCGGCAGGTAACATGTTGATGATGGACCGCGTGGTCAAGATGACCGAAGACGGCGGGACTCACAACAAAGGTTATGTGGAAGCGGAGCTGGATATTAATCCGGACCTATGGTTCTTCGGTTGCCACTTTATCGGCGATCCGGTCATGCCAGGCTGTCTGGGCCTGGATGCGATGTGGCAGTTGGTCGGTTTCTACCTCGGTTGGCTGGGTGGCGAAGGCAAAGGCCGCGCGCTGGGCGTTGGTGAAGTCAAGTTTACCGGCCAGGTGCTGCCAACCGCGAAAAAAGTGACCTACCGTATTAACTTCAAACGCGTCATCACCCGTAAGCTGATCATGGGCGTCGCCGATGGCGAAGTGCTGGTTGACGGTGAAGTGATCTATACCGCCACCGATCTGAAAGTGGGTCTGTTCAAGGATACCACAGCGTTCTAATCACGCAGAAAAGAGGGCGGCCATCGTCTTCTTTGCTAATGCTCTTCGCATGCATGCCATCACGCCCAGCGTGATGGCATTTCTTTCTCTTACCGTTTAAAGACTACCCACCTCCTTTAATCGCCCGCTACCGAACCGGTTTATCCCGCATGTCTCTACCGAAACGGTCAAAGCCACAGGCCGGTTGAGCGCCCCCTCCCCACAGCCAGCTATCGACACGATAGCGGTTTTTGCGTCCGGTTATTTTCTTGCCCCTTAAAATCACCTAGTATAACCATCCACGTAACTACAATAAATGTACCGACAAAGAGCCGATATGCAAAAAACCCGCTTTAGCGATGCACCTTGCCCCGTCGCACGTTCATTAGATCGTGTCGGAGAATGGTGGAGCATCCTGATCCTGCGTGATGCCTTTCAGGGGTTGTCCAAGTTCGACGAATTCCAACAAAGCCTGGGGATGTCACCGACTCTCCTGGCCCGACGCCTGAAGGATTTGGTGGCCCACGGCATTCTGCATAAGCAACGTTATCAAACGCGGCCGGTCCGCTATCAGTATCTGCTCACCGAACGCGGCAACGATTTTCTCCCCGTGCTGGCAGCTCTCTCAGAATGGGGCAATCGCCATTTGATCGACGGTGACATTAGCGCCTTGTTAGTCGACAGCCGCACCGATCGGCCGATCCAGGTCCAGTTGGTCAATATCGATAGCCAACAACCGGTGCCGCCGCAGTTTATTACGCTGGCGCCAGGGCCTGCGGCAAATGAAGGCATACATCAACGCGCCGCACTGATGCGGCAACGGCGCCTCGCCGATTTATCCGAACTTACCAAGGAGTCGTCATGAGCAATCGTCGTATCGTTATTACCGGCATGGGTGCCGTTTCACCGTTAGGGTGCGGCGTGGAGACCATCTGGCAACGTTTGTTAAAAGGAGAGTCAGGCATTCGGGCTTTGCCTGACGAGATCGTTGCAGATTTACCGATCAAGGTCGGAGGTCAGGTTCCGCCGCTGGCGCAGGATGCTGAAGCGGGCTTCAACCCCGATGCTTCCGTCGCCCCCAAAGACCAAAAGAAAATGGATCGCTTTATCCTGTTTGCCATGGCGGCGGCGGATGAAGCCGTTCGTCAGGCCGGCTGGATAGCCGATACGGAGGAAAAACAAGAGCGCACCGCCACCGTCATCGCCTCGGGCATTGGCGGCTTTCCGGCGATTGCCCAGGCGGTGCGCACAACCGACAGCCGCGGCGCCAAGCGGCTGTCGCCGTTCACCATCCCCTCATTCCTGGTCAATCTGGCGGCCGGCCACGTTTCAATCAAACACCACTTCAAGGGGCCGATTGGCGCGCCGGTCACCGCCTGTGCCGCCGGCGTGCAAGCCATTGGCGATGCAGTGCGTATGATCCGCAATGATGAAGCCGATATCGCCGTGTGCGGCGGTACCGAAGCCGCTATAGATACCGTCAGCCTGGGTGGGTTCGCCGCCGCGCGCGCCATGTCCACCGCTCCGGCCGAATTGGCGCAACAGGCCTCTCGGCCCTTCGACAGCGCCCGGGACGGATTTGTCATGGGGGAAGGTGCCGGCATGCTGGTCATTGAAACGCTGGAACACGCGCTGGCGCGTGGCGCCACCCCGCTCGCGGAAATCGTCGGCTATGGCACCAGCGCCGACGCCTACCATATGACATCCGGCGCTGAAGACGGCAACGGCGCCTATCGGGCGATGAAAATCGCGTTGAAGCAGGCGAACGTCGTTCCCGAGGAGGTACAGCATTTAAATGCTCACGCGACGTCGACACCCGTAGGGGATTTGGGTGAAATCAATGCCATCAAACACCTGTTTGGCACGACAGGGAGCGTCGCGGTAACCTCGACAAAATCCGCCACCGGGCACCTGCTCGGCGCCGCCGGCGGGCTGGAAACCATCTTTACCGCCTTGGCTCTGCGCGACCAGATCGCCCCGGCGACGCTGAATCTGGACAATCCCGATCCGGCGGCGGCAGGTTTGCACCTGGTCGCGAAACGGGCTGAATCGATGAGCATAACCTACGCCTTATCGAACGGCTTCGGCTTTGGCGGCGTGAATGCGAGTATTCTACTGAAACGCTGGCAGGACGAATAAACGGCACAAACAAAAACCTCCGCCAAAGGGCGGAGGTTATTCCTTTTATTTGACAGGGAGCCGCTTAAGCGGTCACAGCCCTGTCTTCCATGGCTTCTCGCCAACCTCCCAGCCATTGAGACCGGGCGTCCACTGATGATTGGTAGGGACAATGTTCCCTGGAACGCCCTAAAATACCTGCCTGATACCCTCTCGAATGCGCCCTTTCCAGACGATCGCGTTTCTGTCTCTTCATGCCTCGTTTCCCTCATTTTGGTCTGGTGGAAAGAAAACAATGGCTGCTTTTTGCGCAGCCACGAGTAATCAATAGCGCTAAAAGAAGAGAAGATCAATGCGCAAAATTCACGCCAATGTCATATTTGTGAGCTACGCCCGAGGAAAAAGCTAAGTGGCTGATCTGCCGGGAAAGGGTTTAACTGTTTGAAATGAAATATAAATCCCTGCCAGCGAGAAAAAATGGATTTTCACGCCGACAGGGATTAGATGATTTTAGACCAAATTATGACTAAATGCCGCCCATCTGTGCTGCGATAGCCTGAGCTTCCTGCTGCCATCCCTGCGCCAGGGTGCGCACCAGGGCATCATAGCCGTCTTCACCCTGTTTCAATTCCAGGCTGAAAGGCCGTTTGATCAGGCGCCCCTGGCGATTCAGCACCCACTCGCCGCGAATGATCGCCTTGCCGTCAAAACGGCCGTGGAAGCCGCTGATGGTCACGTTCAGTACATCCTGATCGCTGCTCATCGGCTGCGAAGAGACCACCCAGCCCGGCAGCGCGCTGCTCAGGTTGGTGACCAGCGTTTGCTGCAGCTGCTGGTCGAGCGGGCTGGCCCACAGGTTGTTCTGGGCTATCACATACTGTACGTCGTTGGTCTGATACACCACGCCGTTCTGCGCCAGATAATCCGCCACGCTCACGTGTTCCAGCCACAGCTGGCGCGTGGAAGCGCCGCTGCTGCTGGCTGCAGCAGGCGCACCCAGCGCCGGCAACTGATAGTAAGTCTTCTGTGGCGAACTGCTGCAGGCGCTGAGTAACAGCGCCAGGGCTACCGGGATCCATTTCATCATTTCGTGGCCTTCTTCGGCTGAGGGTCAGTGCTGCCGGCGGCTTCAAACACCAGCGCGTTGCTCTTCTCATTCAGGGTGCGCAGCACCGGTTGCAGCTCACGCAATACCTGATCGAGGCGCTGCATGTCGCCCACCATCTTGTTGTAAGCCGGTGAACCAGGCTGGAGCCCTTTCATGCTGCGGTTCAGCTCCAGCAGCGTTTTCTGCATGTCCTGCGGCAGCGCCTGCATCTCTTTGCTGGCGATGATGTCGTTCAGCGACTTCATGGTCTGCTGCGTCGACTTCATGGTTTTCTGACTTTCCGCCAGCGTCTTGGTCGCTTCGTTGATCATCGGATTGATCGGCATCGAATTAATCTTATCCAACGTCTGCATCAGTTTCTGCTGGATCTGCGCCAGACCGCCGCTGGTGGTCGGCATCAGCGGATAACCGAACAGCTCGCGCGGCCCTTTCCACGGTTTTTCCTGCGGATAGAAGTCAAGATCGATGTACAGCGAACCGGTCAGCAGGTTGGCGGACTTCATCGAGGCGCGCATGCCGCGAGACTCCGCATCTTTCAGGTGCCCTTCAATATCGAAGTTGCCGCCCAGCTGTTTCTGGAAGCGATCCGGCTCGATGCGGATCAGCACCGGAATGCGGTAATCGTTATCCAGACGCTGCGCCATGCCGTCTTTATAGAACGGCACCTGCGCCACCGTACCCAGACGGATGCCGCGGAACTCGACCGGCGCGCCCGGCTGCAGGCCGCGTACCGAGTCGGAGAAGAACAGCAGGTAATCCTTATGCACGGTATACAGTGAATCCTGCGTGCTGCGCTGGTTGTCGAACAGCTGGTACTCCGCCTTCTCTTTCGCCTGTTCGCCGCGATCCCAGCCGTCCGGCACGTCAAAACTGACCCCGCCGCTGAACAGCGTGGTCAACGAGCCCATCTCCACCCGCATGCCCTGCGCCGACATGTCAAACGCCACGCCGCTGTCTTTCCAGAAACGCACGTTGGTGGTGACCAACTGATCGTAAGGCGCGGTGATGAACAGCTGATAGCGCATAGCGCGTTCTTTAGGATCAAAGTAGCTGGTTTCCACCGACCCGACGCGATAACCGCGGAACAGCACCGGATCGCCGGCGTTGAGCTGGCCTGACTTCTCGCTGTCCAGCACGATGCGCAACCCTTTGGCATCCGGGGAGGCCAGCGGCGGCGCATCGAGCAGCTGATAGTTGTCTTTGCCGTCTTTGCCTTTGTTGCCCGGCTGCAGTTCGATATAGGCGCCGGAGAGCAGCGTGCCCAGCCCGGAGACGCCTTCACGACCGATCTGCGGCTTCACCACCCAGAAAGCGGAATCCTGGCGCAGCAATTTTTCCATGCCGGAATTGAGGCGAGCCTGCACCATCACCTTGCTCAGGTCATCGCTCAACGTGACGGTTTCCACCACGCCGACGTCAACGCTGCGGCTTTTGATTTTGGTTTTACCCGCTTCCAGCCCTTCCGCCGTCGAGGTCACCAGCGTCACCACCGGCCCCTGATGGCTGAAGTGGTAAAACAGGATCCAGGCGCCGATCAGCGCGGTCACGATGGGAATGATCCACACCGGCGACCAGCGTTTGATCTTCTCGACGTCCGCGACGCTATGATTATTTTCCGTCACCTTGCGGCTCCTTGTTGATTGTTTCACTTGCGCGATCCCAGGTCAGCCGGGGATCAAATGTCATGGCGGCGAACATGGTGAGGATCACCACCAGCGCGAACAGCACGGCGCCCGTCGCGGGATAAATGCTCATCAACTGCCCCATTCGCACCAGCGCCGACAACACGGCGATCACAAACACGTCGATCATTGACCAACGGCCAACGAATTCGACCACTTCATAAATCAGATGCATACGCTCGCTGTCGGCGCGCGGTTTCTTCCTGCCGTTCGCATCCCAGCACAGCCAGCCGATCGCCAACATTTTCAGCGACGGCACCATGATACTGGCGATGAAAATCACCATCGCCACCGGATAAGAGCCGTCCCCCCACAGCAGGATCACCCCCGCCATGATGGTGGAGTTCATCTTGTTGCCCAACGCCTCGGTCACCATGATCGGCATCAGGTTGGCCGGAATATACAGCATGACAGAGGTCACCAGCAGCGCCAGCGTCCACTGCAGGCTGTGACGACGCCGCACGTAGCCCTTGGTGTGGCAGCGCGGACAGCGCACCTGATCGGCCGGCAAGATCGCCGTGCAGCACGCGCAAGAGCGCACGCCCTGGCGCATGCCGGTGCGCCCCACCGTCAGCGGGCGATTAAGTCGCGGTGCCGGTTCGATATCCTGCCACAACCAGCGCCGATCCACGCACTGGAAGGCGCGCACCTGCAGCAGGCAGAACAGGCAGTAAGGCACGAAGCTGCTGCCGATGCCGATATCGCCGTAGGCCATCAGCTTGACGAAGCTGACCAGCACCCCGGCGAGGAAAATCTCCACCATGCACCAGGTCTTGAACTGGAACAGCACCCGGGCCATCCATTCTTTGAGGCCCAGTGGCAAACGCACTCTGGCGCACAGCAGGATGATCGCCACCATGCAAAACGCCGGGATCAGCTGCACGAACACCATAAACAAGGTGGCCATGCTGGCGTAGTCTTCCGCCACCATGACTTCCGGGATTTGGATCAGCCGGATTTCGTTGCCGAGGCCGGCGACGCGCATGTTGATAAACGGGAAAATGTTGGCCAGCACCAGCATGAACAAGGCGCTGAGCGCGTAACCGATCGGCCGCTTGCGCGGCTCGTCCCAGCGGGCGCTGAGCGTGGTTTTGCAGCGCGGGCATACCGCTTTGCTGCCATAGGCCAGCGGCGGCAGCGCCACCAGCATGTCGCACTGCGGACACAGCATCAGGTTATCCTGTTGCGCCGCCGAGGGTGCGGAATGACTATGCTGCTGATGATTGTTGTGGGAACACACCATATTCCTCCTAAATAACGTTGCTCACCGGCACGTCGATGCCGCCCGCAGCAGCGCGCGGGCGGCATCGCAACGGTCAGCCGTTTTTCATCGCTTCCAGCTCTTCCCAACGGGCGAAAGCCTGTTCCAGCGCTTGCTCGGCATCAGCCAGCGCCGTCAGCACTTCTTGCGTTTCGCTGTGCGGCCGCGTGAAGAAATCCGCGTCACTCATCTGCGCCTGCAGCGCTTCGATTTCCGCTTCCAGCTGTTCGAGCCGCTGCGGCAACTGTTCCAGCTCACGCAGCAGGTTGTAACTCAGCTTGGCCGCCGTTTTCTTCGGTTGTTCGGCCTTTTTCTCCGCCGCCGGTTTGCTCGCGCTCGGCGCCGCCTGACGAATCGGTTTCGCCGTCGCGCGCTGGTGATGCGCATCGTAGTAACCGCCGACGAAGGCATTGATCACGCCGTTGCCTTCGAAGATCCAGCACTCGGTCACCGAGTTGTCGACGAACTGACGATCGTGGCTGACCAGCAGTACGGTGCCCTGATAGCCGTCGATCAGCTCTTCCAGCAACTCCAGCGTTTCGACGTCGAGATCGTTGGTTGGTTCATCGAGGATCAGCAGATTGCTCGGTTTAAGAAACAGCTTAGCCAACAGCAGGCGGTTACGCTCACCGCCCGACAGCGCCTTCACCGGCGTCATCGCGCGTTTCGGGTGGAACAGGAAGTCCTGCAGATAGCCTAATACGTGGCGAGGACGGCCGTTGACCATCACTTCCTGCTTGCCTTCCGCCAGATTGTCCATCACCGTGCGTTCCGGATCGAGATCGGCGCGGTGCTGGTCGAAATAGGCCACTTCCAGCTTGGTGCCGCAGTGCACACGGCCGCTGTCGGCTTTCAGCTGACCGAGCATCAGTTTCAGCAGCGTGGTTTTGCCGCAGCCGTTCGGCCCCACCAGCGCAATCTTGTCGCCGCGCTGCACCTGGGCGGAGAAACCGCGCACCAGCACTTTTTCGCCAACCTGATAATTGACGTCTTCCAGCTCGAATACGATTTTGCCGGAGCGGGTCGCCTCTTCCACTTGCATCTTGGCGGTGCCCATCACTTCGCGGCGCTGCGAGCGCTCGGCGCGCAGCGCCTTCAGCGCGCGCACGCGGCCCTCATTGCGGGTGCGGCGCGCCTTGATGCCCTGACGGATCCAGACCTCTTCCTGCGCCAGCTTGCGGTCGAACTCGGCGTTTTGCAGCTCTTCCACCCGCAGCGCTTCTTCTTTGCTCTGCAGATACAGATCGTAGTTGCCCGGCCAGGAAACCAGCTTGCCGCGATCCAGATCGACGATGCGCGTCGCCATGTTGCGGATAAACGAACGGTCGTGCGAGATGAAGACGATGCTGCCGTCGAACTCTTTCAGGAAGCCCTCGAGCCAATCGATGGTTTCAATGTCCAGGTGGTTGGTCGGTTCGTCGAGCAACAACACGCGCGGTGAGCTCACCAGCGCGCGGCCCAGCGCCGCTTTACGCAGCCAACCGCCGGACAGTGAGGAAAGCTCGGCGTCGCCGTTCAGCCCCAGCTGCAGCAGCACTTCGCTGATGCGGCTGTCGAGCTGCCACAGCCCCTGGTGATCGAGGATCTCCATGATTTGCGCCATGCGCGCCAGGTTTTTCTCGCTTGGATCGCTTTCCACCAGGTGAGAGATCGCGTGATAGGCCTTCAGGTGTTCCGCCTGCTCCGCAACGCCTTCCGCTACGAAGTCGAATACGCTGCCGCCGATATTGCGCGGCGGATCCTGTTGCAGACGTGCCACGATCAGATCTTGTTCGTAGATCACCCGGCCATCGTCCAGCGGGATCTCTTTGCCGAGGATCTTCAGCAGCGTGGATTTGCCGGCGCCGTTGCGCCCGACCAGACACACGCGCTCGTTGTCTTCAATATGAATTTCGGTGTTGTCTAACAGTGGCGCATCGCTGAAAGAGAGCCAGGCGCCGGACATGCTGATTAACGACATAGTAATTATTTTCCTTCGCCGGCGTGAGTCACCAGCCAGCAGTTGTGGATCTGACGGTTACGGGCAAAATCCTGCGACAGCGTCTTGGCGGTGATCTCTTTCGCCTCCAGACCCAACGCGCTCAGCCCTGCCATATCCATTTGGAAACCGCGCTTGTTGTTCGAGAACATGATGGTCCCGTTGCGGCGCAGCAACCGTTTCAAATCTTTCATCAGCGCCAGGTGATCGCGCTGCACGTCAAAGGTGTTCTCCATCCGCTTGGAGTTGGAGAACGTCGGCGGATCGATGAAGATCACGTCGAACTGTTCATTGGCGTTGCTCAGCCAAGACAGGCAATCGGCCTGGATCAGCCGATGCTGACGGCCGGTCAGGCCGTTGGCGCGCAGGTTCTTCTCCGCCCATTCCAGGTAAGTACGCGACATGTCCACCGTGGTGGTGCTGCGCGCGCCGCCCAGCCCGGCGTGCACGCTGGCGGTGCCGGTGTAGGCGAACAGGTTGAGGAAATCCTTGCCGCCGCTCATCTCACCCAGCATACGGCGCGCGATGCGGTGATCGAGGAACAGACCGGTATCGAGATAGTCGGTCAGGTTGACCCACAGTTTGGCGTTATACTCTTCCACCAGCAGGAACTCGCCCTTCTGCGCCAGCTTCTCGTACTGGTTTTTGCCCTTCTGCCGCTCGCGGGTTTTCAGGATCAGCTGATTCGACGGCAGCTCCAGCACCGCCAGCGTCGCGTTGATCACATCGAACAGACGCTGACGTGCTTTCTGCGCATCGACGGTTTTCGGCGGCGCATATTCCTGCACCACCACCTTGCTGCCGTAGCGATCCACCGCAACGTTGTATTCTGGCAGATCGGCATCGTACAGGCGGTAGCATTCAATGCCCTGCTGTTTCGCCCACTTGTCGAGCTTCTTCAAATTCTTGCGCAGACGGTTGGCGAAATCTTCCGCCACCTGCACGCCGCCGGTGGCGCTACCGGCCGGGCTTGCCGCCAGCTGATAATTTTTCTGCACGCACTCCAGCGGGCCGTTCTTCGCCTTGAACTGGCGCTCGGCGCGCAGCTGCAGGCAGCTCAACAGCTCCGGCGAGGCGCTGAACAGCGACAGTTGCCAACCGCCGAAGGCGCTTTTCATCACGCGGCCCAGCATGTTGTGCAGCGCGATCAGCGCCGGTTCGCTTTCCAGGCGTTCGCCGTACGGCGGGTTGCTGATCACCGTGCCTTGCGGGCCTTCCGGCAGCGGGTTGGTCAAGCGCGCGACGTCGCCGACGTTGAAGGTGATCAGCTCGGCGACGCCGGCGCGGCGGGCGTTGCCGCGCGCCATTTCAATCACCCGGCGATCGATATCGGAACCGAAGAAGCGAGAGGCGGTTTCCTGCAGGCCGCGGCGCGCGCGCACCTGCGCTTCGGTGGTGACTTCACGCCACAGTTCGGCGTTGTGGCCATTCCAGGCGCTGAAGCCCCAGTGTTGACGGTGCAGGCCTGGCGCGCGATCGGCAGCGATCATCGCCGCTTCGATCAACAGCGTGCCGGAGCCGCACATCGGATCAAGCATCGGCGTGCCCGGCTGCCAGCCGGAACGCAGCACGATGGCGGCCGCCAGGTTTTCCTTCAGCGGCGCCTGGCCGGTGAGATCGCGGTAGCCGCGCTGATGCAGACCTTCGCCGCTCAGATCGAGCGCCACGCTGGCCATATCGCGCTGCAGGAAGACGTTAACGCGAATGTCCGGCTGCTGTTTGGCGACCGTCGGGCGTTGGTCGAGTTTGCGGGTGAAGCTGTCGACGATGGCGTCTTTCACCTTCAGCGCGCCATATTGGCTGTTGCGGATCTCTTCGTTCACGCCGCTGAAATGCACGGCAAAGGTTTTATCCACGCCAAAAATGCTCGGCCAGTCGATCGCCTGCACCCCGAGGTACAGATCCAGATCGCTGTGCACGCGGAATTCGTTCAGCGGCAACAGAATGCGCGAAGCCAGGCGGCTCCACAGCAAGCTTTGGTACAGAAGACGATCGTCACCCTGAAAATGTACCCCGCCCTGCACCACTTTGCAGTCGTGAGCGCCAAGCGCTTCCAGCTCGCTTTTTAACAGTTCTTCCAATCCACGCGCCGTGCTGGCAAACAGAGAGTTCATATCGTACTTATCACCAAAAAGAAAATTGTTGCGCATTATAGCTAATCCGCACCGCTTGTCATAAAGTTGCTCCCTTCTATTTAATCATCGCACGGAGATAAGGGTGATCACGCTTTCCAAACTCTACGTCCATCCGGTTAAATCACTGCGCGGCCTGCAGCTTTCTTACGCCCAGGTCGGCAGCAGCGGTCTGGCCTTCGACCGCAACTTTATGATCACCGAGCCGGACGGCACCTTTATTACCGCGCGCCAATATCCGCAGATGGTGCTGTTCACGCCGGCGCTGCTGCCGGACGGGCTGTTCCTGACCGCGCCGGACGGCGAAAGCGCCGCCATTCGCTTCAGCGACTTCGCCGCCGCGCCGCAGCCGACCGAGGTATGGGGCAACCATTTCACCGCGCTGACTGCGCCAGATGAGATCAACCGTTGGCTGAGCGGCTATTTCCAGCGCGACGTGCAGCTGCGCTGGCTGGGGCCGGAGCTGACCCGCCGGGTCAAGAAGCACCCTGAAATCCCGCTGACGTTTGCCGACGGCTACCCTTATCTGCTGATTAACCAGGCTTCGTTCAACGATCTGCAGCAGCGTTGCCCCGGCAGCATCAAGCTGGAACAGTTCCGCCCCAATCTGGTGGTGAGCGGCGCTACCGCCTGGGCTGAAGACGGCTGGCAGGTGATCCGCGTCGGCGACGTCATGTTCGATCTGGTGAAACCCTGCAGCCGCTGCGTGCTCACCACCGTCAGCACCGAGCGTGGCCGCAAGCACCCGAGCGGCGAACCGCTCAGCACGCTGCAAAAATTCCGCTCCGCCGACAACGGCGACATCGATTTCGGCCAGAATATGATCGCGCGCAACAGCGGCATCATCCGCGTGGGCGATACGGTGGAAGTGCTGTCGACCAAGCCGCCGCGCCCTTATGGCGCAGGCAAAGTGGTGGAGAGCGTGCAAGCGCCGCAAGACAGCGCGCACAGCGTCACCATCGAATATGAAGGAAAGGTGTTTACCGGCAACAACCAGCAGATTTTGCTCGAACAGCTGGAGCAGCAAGGCATCCGCGTGCCTTACTCGTGCCGCGCCGGGATTTGCGGCAGTTGCCGCATTACGTTGCTGAGCGGTGAAGTCGCGCCCCTGAAGAAAAGCGCGCTGGGCGACAACGGCACCATCCTGTGCTGCAGCTGCATCCCGAAAAGTGATTTGACCCTGGCGTAATCCGCCTTATACCGCCCTGTCGTAAGCCGGGGCGGCGCTTTCATCCTGCGCGCAGGGTTTCAGCCGATCGTGCATCACCTTGATGGCATCGCCCAATACCATGGTACGGCCAGCGACCGTCAGCTGATTTTGCGCCAGCAGGCACAGGCTGGCGTTATCCCCGGCCTCCACCACCAGCAAGCGCGCTTCCGCGCCGCTCTCCATCACTTTCACCGCCGCCAGCTCGCCGTTTTTCGGCTGCAGCGGGTAATGCTGCTGCGAGAAATGCCAGCTCTTCGGCATCAGCGGTTTCAGGAAGCGGTAGGCGACCAGCGCATTCAACACCAGCTCGGCGCGCTGTTCATGGCTCAGCTTGACCTGCTTGCACTGTTCTTCATAGGTGAAATAAAGGGCGGCGTCATCTACGCAAAAAGCGCATTCATCGAAGGCGTCCGGCGTTAACATTTTGGCCGGGAAACGTGAACGAAAGATCATACCATTAGCTAAATCCAGCATTAGCCGATCGTGTTCGGCATCAAAATACCAACGCCAATTATCGTCAGGTTTTATCTTCATTTCGTATCCTTCTCGCTGCCTATGCCAACGCCGCACTCACCCTAAAAGGCGATTTTATCACCGATAAAATAGCTTAAACATCGGATAATTCCGCGAACGATATTTATGCTAACGAACAAAATATAGACGAGCCGGGGGCAGAAATAAACCCCCGGAATAAAATGAGAGGAAAAATATTAGATATGGGTAACGATATCTTTAATCAAACGCGGGCCGTGATAGATAAATCCGGAATAAATTTGCAGCAGGCTCGCGCCGGCCTCCATTTTTTCGCGCGCCGCCGTCAGCGAATCGATGCCGCCTACGCCGATAATCGGCAGACGCCCTTGCAGTTCGGTGGAGAGGCGACGGATCACTTCGGTACTGCGTGATTGCAACGGACGCCCACTTAACCCGCCCGCTTGTTCGCAGTAATTCAGCCCTTGGATCAATTTTCGATCCAACGTGGTATTGGTGGCGATCACGCCATCGATATTATGCCGCACCAGGCTATCGGCAATTTGGATCAATTCTTCTTCTGAAAGATCCGGCGCGATCTTTACCGCCACCGGCACATATTTGTGATGACGCGCATGTAATTCCTGCTGCTTATTTTTAATCGCAGCCAAAAGATCGTCCAGCGCTTCGCCATACTGTAAGGATCGTAACCCCGGCGTATTCGGTGAAGAGATGTTAATCGCGATATATCCGGCATACGGATAAACTTTATCCATGCAGATCAAATAATCGTCTTTGCCCTGCTCGACCGGCGTGTCTTTATTCTTGCCGATATTGATCCCAAGAATGCCGCCGAAATGGGATTTCTTAACGTTTTCAACCAGATTGTCCACGCCATGGTTATTGAACCCCATGCGGTTAATCAGGCCTTCCGCCTCAACCACGCGGAACAAGCGCGGCTTGTCATTGCCCGGTTGCGGACGCGGCGTCACGGTGCCGACCTCCACATGGCCGAAGCCCATCGCGCCGAACGCATCGATGCATTCGCCGTTTTTATCCAGACCGGCGGCCAATCCCAGCGGGTTTTTAAACGACAGCCCCATGCAGTTGACCGGTTTGGTCGGCACGGACTGACGGACAAGAAACGCTAATGGGGTGCCGGTAATACGGCTGAGCTGACGAAAGGTCACTTCGTGCGCGCGCTCCGGATCGAGCTGGAACAACGCTTTCCTGATGAGGGGGTAGTACATGGACTCTCCTGATTTCCCGGTTGCAAACCGGGGGCGTATTATCCGGTATCCCCCGCCTAATTGGAATTGATTAAAGGCAAAAAAAGCCGTTTTTACGCAATCGTTTTCCCTCTTCGCCGCCAAATCGCTGCCAATCCGCTTTTGCGCATATCCAAATCAAAAAATGAGATTTAAAAAACGCGCCCGGTTGCTGGTAGGTTTAAAACACTTCCCATTGATTTTCTAATTAAACCTAACTTTTAGTTATAAGGAGTGGCAATGCGCGTTATATCACTGGCCGGTAGCCCACGCATCCCATCACGTTCCGCCGCGCTGCTCTCGCTGAGTCAGAACTGGCTGCGGCAGCAAGGGGTGGAAGTGACGGCCTATACCCTGCACGACTTTGACGCCGAAGATCTGCTGTACGCCAACTTCAACAGTCCGGCGATCAAGGCGTTTGCCGAGCAGCTGGCGCAGGCCGACGGCCTGCTGATTTCCACGCCGGTTTATAAAGCGTCGTTCTCCGGCGCGCTGAAAACCCTGCTGGATCTGCTGCCGGAACGCGCTCTGGATCATAAGGTGGTGTTGCCGCTGGCGACCGGGGGATCTGTCGGCCACATGCTGGCGGTGGACTATGCGTTGAAACCGGTGCTGGCGGCGCTGAAAGCGCAAGAGGTGCTGCACGGCGTGTTCGCCGACGACAGCCAGATCCAGTTGACCGAAGAAAGCGCCACGCTCACCGACGCCGTGGCCGCCCGGCTGGAAGAGGCACTGGCCAGTTTCTATCTGGCGCTTGGCCGCCGCAAACCGCCTGCGCTGCGCGTCGCCTCGCCACTGGCGGCGCGTCAAACCGCCTGAAACGCCTGGAAAAGGAGAGCCTGAATGAAACAACGCATCGCTTTGCGGCGTTGGCTGAGCGCCGCCGCCTTCACCGGCCTGCTGTCGCTGGTTTGGGCCAACGCCGCCGTCGCTCAGGATCCGGCGCAATTCCGCATCGGCTACCAAAAAGGATCGGTCAGTCTGGTGCTGGCGAAGAGCCACCGGCTGCTGGAGGAACGTTTCCCCGCCACCCGCATCAGTTGGATCGAGTTTCCCGCCGGCCCGCAGATGCTGGAAGCCTTGAACGTCGGCAGCATCGATCTGGGCAGCACCGGCGATATTCCGCCGATCTTCGCGCAGGCCGCCGGGGCGGATCTGCTGTATGTCGGCGTTGAGCCGCCCAAACCGAAGGCGGAAGTGATCCTGGTGCCGGAAAACAGCCCGATCAAAACCGTCGCCGATCTGAAAGGCCATAAGGTCGCGTTCCAGAAAGGATCCAGCTCACATAACCTGCTGCTGCGATCGCTGCAAAAAGCCGGACTGAAATTTACGGATATCCAGCCCGCCTATTTAACGCCCGCCGATGCGCGCGCTGCATTCCAGCAGGGCAACGTCGATGCCTGGGCGATCTGGGATCCTTATTATTCCGCCGCGCTGCTGCAGGGCGGCGTGCGGGTGCTTGGCGACGGCACCGATCTGAATCAGACCGGTTCCTTCTATCTGGCGGCGCGCCCCTATGTCGAAGCCAACGGTGCCTTTATCAGCCAGGTCTTGACGGTGCTGACCCAGGCCGATGCGCTCACCCGCAGCGACCGGGCGCAAAGCGTGACCCTGCTGGCCAACGCCATGGGGCTGCCGGAACCGGTGATCGCCAGCTATCTGGATCACCGCCCTCCGACCGCCATCACACCGCTCGATGCGCATACGATCGCCGCGCAGCAGCAAACCGCCGACCTGTTTTACGCCAACCGGTTGGTGCCGGTGAAGGTCGACATCTCGCAACGCATCTGGCGCCCAAGCGCGCAATAAATACGGGGGAACATTGACGATGAGCCTGAACGTTTTCTGGTTTTTACCCACCCATGGCGACGGCCACTATCTTGGCAGCGCGCAGGGCGCTCGCAGCGTCGATCACGGTTACTTGCAGCAGATCGCCCAGGCGGCGGATCGGCTGGGATTCGGCGGCGTGCTGATCCCCACCGGTCGCTCTTGCGAAGACTCCTGGCTGGTGGCCGCCTCGCTGATCCCGGTCACCCAGCGGCTGAAATTTTTGGTCGCGTTGCGGCCGGGTATCATCTCCCCTACGCTGGCGGCGCGTCAGGCGGCGACGCTGGATCGCCTGTCCAACGGGCGCGCGCTGTTCAATCTGGTCACCGGCGGCGATCCGGAAGAGCTGGCGGCGGAGGGGTTACATCTCAGTCATGAAGAGCGTTACGAGGCCTCGACCGAGTTCACTCATATCTGGCGCCGGGTGCTGGAAGGGGAAACCGTCGATTTCCACGGCAAGCATATTCAGGTGAAAGGCGCCAAGCTGCTGTTCCCGCCGGTGCAGCAGCCGCGCCCGCCGCTCTATTTCGGCGGATCCTCCGCAGCCGCGCAGGATCTGGCCGCCGAACAGGTAGAAATGTACCTCACCTGGGGAGAGCCGCCGGCGCAGGTCAAAGAGAAGATCGAGGAAGTACGCGCCAAAGCGGCGGCGAAGGGCCGACAGGTGCGTTTCGGCATCCGCCTGCACGTCATCGTGCGGGAAACCACCGAAGAGGCCTGGCGCGCCGCCGATCGGCTGATCGCGCACCTCGATGAGGAAACCATCGCCAACGCGCAGCAGGCCTTTGCGCGCTTCGACTCCGTCGGCCAACGGCGCATGGCGGCGCTGCACGGCGGCAAAAAGGATAACCTGGAGATCAGCCCGAACCTGTGGGCCGGCATCGGCCTGGTGCGCGGCGGCGCCGGCACCGCGCTGGTGGGCGATGGCCCGACGGTCGCGGCGCGCATGCAGGAATATGCCGATTTGGGCATCGACACCTTTATTCTCTCCGGCTATCCGCATCTGGAAGAGGCCTACCGCGTCGGCGAACTGCTGTTCCCGCACCTCGATCTGGCGCAGGAGGAAACGCCCGCTCGCCTTCAACCGGTGCGCCCGCAGGGCGAAGTGGTGGCCAACATCTATGTTCCGCAAAAAGTATCGCAGAGCTGAGGAGCGCCCCGATGGCAAATAACGTACAACGCATCCTGTATCGGCTGGCTCCCTGGGCGCTGCCGTTGGCGCTGGTGATCATCTGGCAGATCGCCGTCGAAACCGGCTGGCTGTCCAACCGCATTTTGCCGGCGCCGAGTGCGGTGCTGGCCGCCTTCTGGCGCCTGAGCCAAAGCGGCGAACTGTGGCAGCACCTGAGCATCAGCAGCCAGCGCGCGTTGATCGGCTTTGGCATCGGCGGCAGCATCGGACTGATACTCGGCTTTATTACCGGGCTGTCACGCTGGGGTGAACGCCTGCTGGACAGCTCGGTGCAAATGATCCGCAACGTGCCTCATCTGGCGCTGATCCCGTTGGTGATCCTGTGGTTCGGCATCGATGAATCCGCCAAGATCTTTCTGGTGGCGCTCGGTACGCTGTTCCCGATTTATCTCAACACCTATCACGGCATCAAAAACATCGATCGCGGCCTGTTGGAGATGGCCCGCAGCTACGGCCTGAGCGGTTTCCGCCTGTTTACACAGGTGGTGCTGCCGGGCGCGCTGCCGTCGATTATGGTCGGCGTGCGTTTCGCTCTCGGCTTCATGTGGCTGACGCTGATCGTCGCCGAAACCATCTCGGCCAATTCGGGCATCGGCTACCTGGCGATGAACGCGCGTGAATTTCTGCAAACCGACGTGGTGGTGGTGGCGATCGTGCTGTACGCCCTGCTCGGCAAGCTGGCGGACGTGGGCGCGCAGCTGTTGGAGCGCGTCTGGTTGCGCTGGCATCCGGCCTATCAACTGAAACAGGGAGAAGCGCTATGACCCTTCCCGCTCGCCTTGCGCAAGGCACGCCGGTGACGCTGGAGTCCATCGGCAAACGTTACGGCAACCGCACGGTGCTGGACAATATTCAGCTGCGCATTTCCGCCGGGCAGTTCGTGGCGGTGGTCGGCCGCAGCGGCTGCGGCAAGAGCACCCTGCTGCGCCTGTTGGCCGGCCTGGAACAGGCCAGCAGCGGCGCGCTGCTCAGCGGCAACGCGCCGCTTGCCGCCGCTAAAGAGGATACCCGGTTGATGTTTCAGGATGCGCGCCTGTTGCCGTGGAAAACGGTGATCGACAACGTAGGTCTGGGGCTGCGCGGCCAGTGGCGCGACGCGGCGCTGCAGGCGCTGGACGCGGTCGGTTTGGCGGATCGCGCCCACGATTGGCCGGCGGCGCTGTCCGGTGGACAAAAACAGCGGGTCGCCCTGGCGCGCGCGCTGATCCACCGCCCCCGCCTGCTGCTACTGGACGAACCGCTCGGAGCGCTGGATGCCCTGACGCGCATCGAGATGCAAGGGCTGATAGAAACGCTGTGGCAACAACACGGTTTTACCGTACTGCTGGTCACACATGACGTCAGCGAAGCCATCGCGCTGGCGGATCGGGTGATCCTGATCGAAGAGGGGCATATCGGGCTGGATCTGGCCATCGATCTGCCGCGGCCGCGCCGCAAAGGCTCGGCCAGGCTGGCGGAACTGGAGGCCGAAGTGCTGGAACGGGTGTTATCGCCGCCGGCCGCAGCGGACAGTACCCGCCGGGCGGTGAACTGAACGGATAAAAAAAGGGACGGCGCAGGCCGTCCCCCTTATCTATTCAGCGCGAAAAGATCAGGCGTCGAGCGCCTTGCTGATCTTCTCGTACAGATCGCCGGACAGGTTTTCCAACCCTTTCAGCTGTTCCAACGCCTTGCGCATCAGCGCCTGACGGCCCGCGTCGTAACGCTTCAGGCGAATCAGCGGTTCAATCAGGCGCGCGGCGATCTGCGGGTTGCGCTGGTTGAGATCGCTGAGGATCTCCGCCAGGAACTGATAGCCGCTGCCGTCCGCGGCATGGAACGCCGCCGGGTTGCCGGAAGCGAAGCCGCCGATCAGCGAACGGGTGCGGTTCGGGTTGCTCAGGCTGAACGAACGGTGATGCAACAGTGCGCGCACCTTGCTCAACACATCTGCCGCCGGGCTGCTGCCCTGCAGCACGAACCACTTGTCCATCACCAGGCCATCCTGATGCCAGCGCTCGTCGAACGCCGCCAGCAGCGCATCGCGGCACGGCAGCTGGGCCGCGACCGCAGCAGACAGCGCCGCCAGCGAGTCGGTCATGTTGTCCGCCTGGCGATACTGTTCGCTCACCAGCTGGTCCGCCAGCGCCACATCTTCGCCGAACGCCAGATAGCCCAGGCACACATTACGCAAGGCGCGCTTGGCGATCTCGGCATGCTCCACGCGGTAGCCGTCGGTCTTGTTGGCGTGATACACCGCCAGCCACTCATCGGCCAACTCCCGCGCCAGACAGCGTACGATCGCTTCGTGCACCGCGGCGATCGCTTCCGGATCGATAGTGGCGAACAGCTCGGCGATTTCGTTCTCCGACGGCAGCGTCAGGATCTGCGCCGCCAGCGCCGGATCCAGTTTTTCGTCCAGCAGCACCGCGCGGAACGCATCGGCCACGTGCAGCGGCAGCGACAGCGGCTGCTTCTGCTGGTGCCGCGCCACGTTCAGCTTGATATAGGTCGCCAGCAGGCTCTGTGCCGCATCCCAACGCGCAAATTCATTGCGTGCGTGCTGCATCAAGAAGGTCAGTTGCTGATCGCTGTACGGATAGTCCAGCTTCACCGGCGCGGAGAATTCGCGCAGCAGCGACGGCACCGGCTTGTGCGCCACGCCGTCGAACACGAAAGTTTGCTCCGCTTCGGTGACGTTCAGCACGTTGTTGACCGGCAGGCCGCCTTTTTGCAATGGAATGACATTGCCTTCGCTGTCGTACAGTTCGATATCCAGCGGAATATGCAGCGGCAACTTCTCCGGCTGATCGGCGGTCGGCGCGGTCTTCTGGCTGACATGCAGGCGATACTGTTGGGTTTCCGCGTCGTACTCGTCGCGCACCGTCAACAGCGGCGTGCCGGACTGGCTATACCAACGGCGGAAGCGCGACAGATCGACGTTAGACGCATCCTCCATCGCCTGAACGAAATCGTCGCAGGTAGCGGCGCTGCCGTCGTGGCGTTCGAAATAGAGCTGCATCCCTTTCTGGAAGTTCTCCTCCCCCAACAGGGTATGCATCATGCGGATCACCTCGGAACCCTTTTCATACACCGTAAGGGTGTAGAAGTTGTTCATCTCGATGACTTTGTCCGGGCGGATGGCGTGCGCCATCGGGCTGGCGTCTTCGGCAAATTGCGCGCCGCGCATCACGCGCACATTGTCGATGCGGTTGACTGAACGCGATCCCAGATCGGAACTGAATTCCTGATCGCGGAACACCGTCAGCCCCTCTTTCAGACTGAGCTGGAACCAGTCGCGGCAGGTCACGCGGTTACCGGTCCAGTTGTGGAAGTATTCGTGGCCGATCACCGCTTCGATGTTCAGGTAATCCTTGTCGGTAGCGGTTTCCGCCTTCGCCAGCACATATTTGGAGTTAAAGATATTTAACCCTTTGTTCTCCATCGCGCCCATATTGAAGAAATCGACCGCCACAATCATATAAATGTCGAGATCGTATTCCAGACCGAAGCGGGTCTCGTCCCACTTCATCGAGTTCTTCAGCGAAGTCATCGCCCAGTCGGCGCGATCCAGGTTGCCGCGATCGACGAACAGCTCCAGTGCGACCTTACGGCCGGAACGGGTGGTGAAGCTGTCGCGCAGCACGTCGAAGTCCCCCGCCACCAGCGCGAACAGGTAGCAAGGTTTCGGGAACGGATCCTGCCATTGTACCCAGTGGCGGCCATCAGCCAATTCGCCCTGGCCGATGCGGTTGCCGTTCGACAGCAGGAACGGATAGCGCGTCTTGTCGGCCACGATGCGGGTGGTAAAGCGCGCCAGCACGTCCGGGCGATCCTGGTAATAGGTAATGTGGTGGAAGCCTTCTGCTTCGCATTGCGTGCACAGCGCATCGCCGGACAGGTACAGCCCTTCCAGCGCGGTGTTCTTCGCCGGGTGAATATCGTTGACAATGGTAAGAGTGAATTGTGCCGGCAACTCTTCGATGATCAGCTGGTTATCCTGCTGACGGTAGGCGCTCCACGGTTGGCCGTCCACCTGAATGCTCACCAGCGTCAAATCTTCGCCATCCAGCACCAGCGGTGCACCGGCCGCCCCCTGACGTTTGATTTTACTGACGGCGGTCACGCGCGTGGTTTCCGCATCCAGACTGAAGTCCAAATCGATATCGGTCGTGGTGTAATCGGGCGCGCGATAATCGTGGCGGTATTTTGCCTGTGGCTGTTGTGTCATAAAAACCCTTAAACGTCTCAGTGAGTTATAGGTGCCAGGCTGCGCTTCTCCTTCGTACCGCAGCCGGTATGTTCCCCTGCGGCGCGCGGTGAGCCTGAATTGTGAATAAACTGTATCACAGCTGGCCGAAAAGCCCAGAGCCGCAGGGCGAACAAGAGAGAGAAATCAGAGGCAAATCATAAATCGGCCGGCAGGCGGCAGTGCGGGTGACCAATGGCTAAATAAAAATCAGCATTTAATGCTAAAAAGCCGCCATCGCGGCGCGCCGGCATAGTTGAGGCGACACAGGCGGCATGGTGGTATAATTGCGGCATCAGGCTCAGGGATGACTCGCACTATGAAAATTAAATACGCAATCTATTTTTTTACCCTGTGCCTGATGACTTCCTTCTCTCTGTTCATCGTCGATGAGCTGCTCGAAGCCCATACCGACTACCGCGACAACCAGCTGAACCTGTACAAAATCGATCGCGCCAAAGAAATTTCCGAAGCCTTTCAGGCTGCGCTGCTGGCTCATCGCCTCAAACGATTGAGCCTGATCGATCCGCAAATCACCCGTGCGCAATGTTTAGCCGCCGATCGGGTGGCACGCGAGAGAATCACCCGGATCCGCGAACATCTGGACGATGAGGTCGCCAGACAGCTCGGGGTTCGGCAAAAAATCGCCGCGCTGTCGATGATCGCGTTGATGGAGCAGCTGCTGGATAATGACAACCTGCAGCTTTCGCAGGTCAATAACACCAACGCCAATCTGTTCAACATCAACAGCGCCTATTACATCTCGCAAACCAGCAAGAGTTATTACCGTTACACCTACGATACCCGGATGGTGGATACCGACTCCTTTATGTTTCTCGAGGCCATCCGTCTCAATAACCGGTTAAATATGTCATTGACGGAATTGAGCGATCAGATTATCGACGTCAACGTCAGCCAGCTCGTTCGCAAAGACGCCTATCTAAAGTCCATTCAGCTTACCGGCGTGCTGAACGCACTGAGCACCCGATTGATCTTCATGAAGATCAACTACGACGATGGACAAATCACCAACATCGTCAATGCGTTGCTCGCCCAGGTGTCCGCTGAGCGCCTCCAGCAGATTACCAATGGGCTGTATACCGCTATCGATACCCATAAGCCCTACCCCACAGCGCTTATTTCTCGCTATGTCGACGATGTGAGCGGGCTTTCGCAGGCGCTGTATCAACGCAGTTTCGAATTGGAAACCCTCGCCTCGCGCCACAAGATTTACGACAGCCAGACGACCATTTACGGCATGATCGCACTCGCCGGCCTGGTGGTTTTGCTGTTCATTTTGCCGGCGTTGGTGTTCTGCACCAGCATCAACCGCTGGTTGACCAAGACCCACAACAATATCGTGCGGCTGTCGCGCGGTGAGATGAATATCGATCGCAACGATGCCTTCTACAGCCAAGAATTGATCGCCATCAGCGACGCCATTCAGCAGCTCAGGCAATACCAGCTGGACAAGGTCTCGCTGGAGAGCGAGAAACAACTGCTGATTAAAGAGCTCGAGGCCTCTTCCTTCCTCGATCCGCTCACCAATATCTACAACCGCCGTAAATTCTTCCTTGAATGTCAACTGCTGGGCAACGCCAGCTACCCGCAGGCCTTTTGCCTGATCGACATCGACAATTTCAAACAACTCAACGACAGCTACGGCCACGACGTGGGTGACCGGGCACAGGTGGCATTCGGCCACTTGCTGCAACGCGCGTTCCGCGCCAGCGACATCTTCTGCCGCTATGGCGGCGAAGAGTTCGCGGTGCTGCTGGGCAACTGTTCGTTGGACAACGCGCGGGACATCATGGAGCAATTGCGCGCACGTACTCATCGCCTGACGCTAAATCTGGCCGACGGACGGCAAGTGCGCTTCACCACCAGCTGCGGCATCGCGCCGGTCAGCGCGTTCGCCGCGCTGCAGGCGGCGATCAAACAGGCGGACGAAGCGCTCTATTTTTGCAAAAAGAACGGCAAGGATCGGGTCAGCGTGCATACCCAGGCCGGCTTTATCTGATTCGTTGTTTAAAATAATTAACATTATAATTTTTATGACTAATTAGGCTAAGTCATTCACCTTACAGGCATATCTGGCTTTTTTTCCTCCCCGCCGCTATCCGGCTGCCATAAAGGCACGTTTAATCCTCGACCCGCTTCGGTGATTTATGGTGTGATGCAGCTTCAATAACAGGATAATCCGGGTATACTCCACCCCCACTTTTATGATTATCCGGATTTGGACACGCGCCTGACGAGGATGCTGTAACGCGCTATGACTCAATACGCTTCCCCGATTTTGACATCACTGCTTGATACCGATGCTTATAAGCTTCATATGCAGCAAGCAGTGTTCCATCGCTATCCCGCGATCAGCGTGGCGGCGGAATTCCGCTGCCGCGGCGACGAACTGCTGGGCGAATATGCCGACGAGATCCGCGCGCAGGTGGCGCTGATGAGCCGGCTGGCGCTAACCGACGCCGAATTCGCTTATCTTTCGGGCCTGCCCTTCTTCCGTCAAGATTACCTGAACTGGCTGCGCACGTTCCGCTACGATCCGCAGCAGGTCACCATCGACAACCGCGACGGCAAGCTGCACATCCGCATCGCCGGCCCCTGGCGTGAAGTGATCATGTGGGAAGTGCCGTTGCTGGCGGTGATCAGCGAAGTGGTGCACCGCCGGCGCTCGCCGCTGGCGACGCCGGAACAGGCGGTGGCACATCTGCAAACCAAGCTGGCGCAGTTCAAGACGTTGGCGGGCGATCTGGATCTTTCACGCTTCAAGTTGATGGACTTCGGCACCCGCCGCCGTTTCTCTCAGGGCGTGCAACAGGCCATCGTCAGCACATTGCAGGCCGAATTCCCGTACCTGTCGGGCACCAGCAATTACGATCTGGCGCACCAGCTGGGTCTGGCGCCGGTCGGCACGCAGGCGCATGAGTGGTTCCAGGCGCATCAGCAGATAAGCCCGGTGCTGGCCAACAGCCAGCGCGCCGCATTGCAGGCCTGGCTGGATGAATATCCGGACCAGCTTGGCATAGCGCTCACCGACTGCATCACCATGGATGCCTTCCTGCGCGACTTCGGCCCGCAGTTCGCCGAGCGTTATCAGGGGCTTCGCCACGATTCGGGCGATCCCGTCGAGTGGGGTGAAAAGGCCATTGCCCACTATCAGAAACTGGGCATCGACCCACTGAGCAAAACGCTGGTGTTCTCGGACAACCTGGATCTGGAAAAAGCGCTGGCGCTCTATCGCCATTTCTACCAGCGCATTAATCTCGGCTTCGGCATCGGCACGCGCCTGACCTGCGATATTCCCGGCGTTAAGCCGTTAAATATCGTGATCAAGCTGGTCGAGTGCAAAGGCAAGCCGGTGGCCAAGCTCTCCGACAGCCCCGGCAAGACCATCTGCCAGGACCAGGCGTTCGTCAGGGCTCTGCGCAAGGCCTTCGATCTGCCGCTGGTGAAGAAAGCCAGCTGAGCCTTCTTTATATAAAGAGAGAAAGCCGGCCCGGTTCTCGCGCCGGCTTTTTGTTTTTATCCCGAACGCCCTCTTTTCAGTCAGCCGCGATAAATGTTGCGCCAATCCGATGATTTCTGCTTGTGCTCTGCACCGCGGCAAGTAACATAGCCATTACCCCCATATTCTTGGGTTGTAAGCTATTTCTAAACCAAATTATTAAAGAGAGAAATCTATGAGCGTAGTGCCTGTAGTCGACGTACTGCAAGGTCGTGCTGCGGTTGACAGTGAAGTCACCGTACGCGGCTGGGTACGTACCCGGAGAGATTCAAAAGCTGGTATCTCCTTCCTGGCCGTCTATGACGGTTCCTGCTTTGATTCGTTACAGGCCGTCGTTAATAATTCTCTGCCGAATTATCAAGATGAAGTGCTGCACCTGACCACCGGCTGTTCGGTCGAAGTTACCGGCAAGGTCGTTGCTTCACCGGGCGAAGGCCAGAGCTTCGAGCTGCAGGCCACCGCGATCAAAGTGGTCGGCTGGGTCGACGATCCGGACACTTACCCGATGGCGGCCAAACGTCACAGCATCGAATACCTGCGCGAAGTGGCCCACCTGCGCCCGCGCACCAACCTGATCGGCGCCGTGGCGCGCGTGCGTCATACGCTGGCGCAGGCGATCCACCGCTTCTTCCATGAAAATGGCTATTTCTGGGTGTCCACCCCGCTGATCACCGCCTCCGACACCGAAGGCGCCGGCGAGATGTTCCGCGTGTCCACGCTGGACCTGGAAAACCTGCCGCGCACCGACAAGGGCGCCGTCGACTTCAGCGAAGACTTCTTCGGTAAGGAAGCCTTCCTTACCGTTTCCGGCCAGCTGAACGGCGAAACCTACGCCTGCGCGCTGTCGAAGGTTTACACCTTCGGCCCAACCTTCCGCGCCGAAAACTCCAACACCAGCCGCCACCTGGCGGAATTCTGGATGATCGAGCCGGAAGTGGCCTTCGCGACGCTGGACGATGTCGCCGGCCTGGCCGAAAGCATGCTGAAGTATGTGTTCCAGGCGGTGCTGGATGAACGTGCAGACGATCTGAAATTCTTCGCCGAGCGCGTGGATAAAGACGCTATCGCGCGTCTGGAGCGCTTCGTCTCTTCCGATTTCGCCCAGGTAGACTACACCGACGCCATTGAGATCCTGCTGGCCTCGGGCCAAACCTTCGAAAACCCGGTCTCCTGGGGTATCGATCTCTCTTCCGAACATGAGCGTTATCTGGCGGAGAAACACTTCCAGGCGCCGGTGGTGGTGAAAAACTACCCGAAAGACATCAAGGCGTTCTACATGCGCATGAACGAAGACGGCAAAACCGTCGCGGCCATGGACGTGCTGGCGCCGGGCATCGGTGAAATCATCGGTGGTTCTCAGCGTGAAGAACGCCTCGACGTGCTCGATCAGCGTCTGGAAGAGATGGGCCTGAATAAGGAAGACTACTGGTGGTATCGCGATCTGCGTCGTTACGGCACCGTGCCGCATTCCGGTTTCGGCCTGGGCTTTGAACGTTTAATCGCCTATGTCACCGGCGTGCAAAACGTGCGCGATGTGATCCCGTTCCCACGCACACCACGTAACGCAAGCTTCTAATTCATACGATCACACGTTTTTTAAACGATTTCGTTACAAAACAAAGGCCAGCCTCGCTGGCCTTTCGCATTTTTTAATATTGACGCACGTCACAAAGTTCCCGAAAAATTACATTTAGTTACACATACTTTCCTTTTGCAACCTCATTGCGACATTGGTATCATTTTCGTCCTAGATTAACCCGCCTGTGAATGGAACACTGCGTTCAGACACAGGACGACACCAATCTATCTACAATAGTTCCCAAGGAATTATTGGCGGCAGTGGCAAAGGTGTCCGAATAACACCAATGAGGGTAATAATGATGAAGCGCAACATTCTTGCAGTGGTTATCCCGGCTCTGTTGGCTGCTGGTGCAGCAAACGCAGCTGAAATCTACAACAAAGACGGCAACAAGCTGGATCTGTACGGCAAAGTTGACGGTCTGCACTACTTCTCCGACGACAAAGGTAACGACGGCGATCAGACCTATGTTCGTTTCGGCTTCAAAGGTGAAACTCAGATTACTGACCAACTGACCGGTTACGGCCAGTGGGAATACAACGTCCAGGCTAACCACTCCGAATCTCAGGGCACCGAAGGCACCAAAACCCGTCTGGGCTTCGCGGGTCTGAAATTCGCTGACTACGGCTCCTTCGACTACGGCCGTAACTACGGCGTACTGTACGACGTGGAAGGCTGGACCGATATGCTGCCAGAGTTCGGTGGCGATACTTACACCTACACCGACAACTTCATGACCGGCCGTACCAACGGCGTTGCGACCTATCGTAACAACAACTTCTTCGGTCTGGTTGACGGTCTGAACTTCGCCGTTCAGTACCAGGGCAAAAACCAGAACGACGGCCGTAACGTCAAGAAACAAAACGGCGACGGCTGGGGCATCTCCTCTACTTATGACATCGGCGAAGGCGTAAGCTTCGGCGCTGCATACGCGTCTTCTAACCGTACCGACGACCAGAAACTGCGTTCCAACGAGCGTGGCGACAAGGCTGACGCATGGACCGTAGGTGCGAAATACGACGCCAACAACGTTTACCTGGCGGCGATGTACGCAGAAACCCGTAACATGACCCCGTTCGGCGGCGGTAACTTCGGTGCAGGCTGTGCAGCTACCGATGACAAGTGCGGCGGCTTCGCGAGCAAAACTCAGAACTTCGAAGTGACTGCTCAGTACCAGTTCGACTTCGGTCTGCGTCCAGAAGTATCTTACCTGCAATCTAAAGGTAAAAACCTGAACGTTCCTGGCGTGGGTTCTGACCAGGATCTGGTTAAATATGTTTCTGTTGGTACCACTTACTACTTCAACAAGAACATGTCCACCTACGTTGATTACAAAATCAACCTGCTGGATGACAACGAGTTCACCAAAGCAACCGGCACCGCTACCGACGATATCGTAGCTGTTGGTCTGGTATACCAGTTCTAAGTTGTCTCGCTTAACGGCGGTTCACCGTCGGCTAAGTTAAAAAAACAGGGCTTCGGCCCTGTTTTTATTTGTGTCTTCCGGTAACGTTTTATCCTGCAGATTTCCCCTTCCCCCTCATTTTTTCTGTCGAATCCTTCCCGTTCACAAGATCGCGGTGTTTTTATCGCAAACGGTTGGCAAAGCCGATAACTGGCGCTACCCTGATGCTTCTGTCTGCTTAACTCCGAGATTTGGAAGCACCTGACATGTTTGAAAAAATCACCGCCGCACCCGCCGACCCGATCCTGGGCCTGACCGACATTTTCCGCGCCGACGCCCGCCCGAATAAAATCAATTTAGGCATTGGCGTTTATAAAGACGAAACCGGCAAAACCCCGGTGCTGACCAGCGTAAAAAAAGCTGAACAGTATCTGCTGGAAAACGAGACCACCAAAAACTATCTCGGCATTGAAGGCATCCCGGCGTTTGCCAGCTGCACGCAAGAGCTGCTGTTCGGTAAAGAGAGCCCGATCGTCACCAATCGTCGCGCGCGCACCGCGCAGACGCCAGGCGGCACCGGCGGCCTGCGCGTGGCGGCAGACTTTATCGCCAACCAGACCAGCGCCAAGCGCATCTGGATCAGCAACCCAAGCTGGCCGAACCACAAGAACGTCTTTAGCGCCGTTGGCCTGGAAGTGCTGGAGTACGCCTACTACGACGCTGCCAACCACGCGCTGGATTTTGACGGCCTGCTGAACAGTCTGAAACAGGCTCAGGCCGGGGATGTCGTGTTGTTCCACGGCTGCTGCCATAACCCGACCGGTATCGATCCAACGGCGGAACAGTGGGCACAACTGGCTGAGCTTTCCGTCGCCAATGGCTGGCTGCCGCTGTTCGACTTCGCCTACCAGGGCTTCGCCAACGGTCTGGAAGAGGATGCGCAGGGTCTGCGTATTTTCGCCGCCAAACATCAAGAGCTGATCGTCGCCAGCTCCTACTCGAAAAACTTCGGCCTGTACAATGAGCGCGTCGGCGCTTGCACCATTGTAGCTGCCGATGCCGAAACCGCCGATCGCGCCTTCAGCCAAGTGAAGGCGGCCATTCGTGCCAACTACTCCAACCCGCCGTCACACGGCGCGGCCGTTGTCGCCACCATTCTGGGCAACGACGCCCTGCGCGCGATGTGGGAGCAGGAGCTGACCGACATGCGCCAGCGCATTCACCGCATGCGTCAGCTGTTCGTGAACACCCTGCAGGAGAAAGGCGCGCAACAGGACTTCAGCTTCATCATCCAGCAGAACGGCATGTTCTCATTCAGCGGCCTGACCAAAGAACAGGTGCTGCGTCTGCGTGAAGAGTTCGGCGTATACGCCGTGAACTCGGGCCGGGTGAACGTGGCCGGCATGACCCCGGACAACATGGCGCCGCTGTGTGAAGCCATCGTCGCCGTGCTCTAAAAGCATCGACGCAGGCCATAAATCATAAAAAAAGGGCGCTCTATGCGCCCTTGATTATTTCGGCCGGGAAATAATCGTTACCACACCGCCGGCTCTTCGCGCAGGAACGGGTTGGTCTGGCGCTCGTGGCCAAAGGTCGACATCGGGCCGTGGCCGGGAATAAAGCGCATATCGTCGCCCAATGGCAGCAGCTTGGTGCGAATAGAGGCGATCAACGCCTGATGATCACCGCGCGGGAAGTCGCTGCGCCCCACGCCGCCGTTAAACAGCACGTCGCCGACCAGCGCCAAACGCGCCTGCTCATTGATAAAGACAATGTGGCCTGGTGTGTGCCCGGGGCAGTGCAGCACCTTGAGCGTCATTTCGCCCACCTGCATCTCATCGCCTTCCGACAGCCAACGAGTCGGGGTCAGCGGCGCACACTCCTCCAGCCCGAACATCCGGCTCTGCGCCGGCAAACCATCCAGCCAAAAAGCGTCCTCTTTATCCGGGCCGTAAATCGGCACCTGATAATGGTCTGCCAGCTCCGCCGCCGCGCCGACGTGATCCAAATGGCCGTGCGTCAGCAAAATCTGCGTGATTGTCACACCCTGCTTCGCCACTTCCGCTTTGATTTTTTCCGCTTCGCCGCCGGGATCAACCAACGCCGCCTGCTGCGTGTTTTCACACCAGATCAGGCTGCAGTTCTGGCTAAAGGCGGTAACGGGAATAAGATGGTATTTCATAAGGCTCCAACGACAATAACGCCGCCTCTGCAAGGAGCAGCGTTATTCACTGAGGGCACCGCGATTACCAGCTCCGAACCGGGCCGGTATCGATGTGCACGAAGTTGCTACGTGGGTAATATCCTACACCACCGGCGCGCATTTTTAACGCCGCTTTACGGATATTACTCAATTGGATACCTTCAATGTGGAAATCCATCGCCTGGCCCTTGGTATGGTAGCTGTGCTTGGCCACGCCGCGGCTGTGCGCGCGCAATTCGTTGTTGGTATCTACGGAGCGGTAACCGGAGATCAGCTGCACCGGCTTGCTGGTGCCCAGCAGCCCCTGCAGGCGATAGAGGTGATCAAACAAGCTGGGATCGATCGATTTAACCTTGTTGGCGCGATAATCGCGGAACAGATGATTTAGCCGAACCAACTCTTCTTTATTGTAGCCTTTGCCGTCAAAGAACTCGGCTTTAATAGATTCACCGGTATTCAGGTTATTCAGCACTAAAATACGCGGTCGAGCGGTGGAAAGACTGGCAAATGCCTGCCCTGGAAGCAGCGCTATGCCCATAGCGGCGCCACCTAGCGCCAGCCATTTACGGCGATGATGATCAATTTTGTCCATGACTCTGTTAAACCCGGCAAGAATGTCAAAATAAATGCACAAAGCAGCGCACTGTCCGAACCATAACCGCCTGCGTATGCTGAGTCAACCCGCGATACGCCTAGGTTTACAGGCCCCCGCCTACGAGGGCCTGCGGTATAGCCAAACATTCTGACCGTTATTTATTTATAATTACTGCATTTACTGCATTAATTTTTTGGCCTGAGCCAAAATTTGTGCGCCCGATCTCACCGTATTATCATAATTGTAAATATCTGTACGGAATTGCGGTTGGCCATCATCCGAAACCCAAGCAGTCAGATAATACAGTTTTACGGGAATACGCTGGCGAATATTCACATAAGTGGTATTGCCTTCTTTCAGCGTGGAGGAAACGCGGCTATTGTTCCAGCCGGCATCCTGCAGCAGCATATTCGCCAAATCGGAAGCCTTGTTCACCCGCACGCAGCCGGAGCTGAGCGCGCGGATGTCTTTCTGGAACAGGCTGTGGTTCGGGGTATCGTGCAGGTAGATGGCATCCGAGCTCGGCATATTGAACTTGAAACGTCCCAACGAGTTGGTGGCCCCCGGCGCCTGACGGACGCGATACGGGAAATTGCGCGCGGAAACCATGCTCCAGTCGATCATCGCCGGGTTGATCACTTCCGCATCGTTGCTCCAGCCTGACAGCACGGTATAGCCGTGTTTCTGGAAATAGTTACCGTCGCGCATCGCCTTCGGCACAATATCCTCACGCACCAGAGTGGTCGGCACGTTCCAAGGCGGGTTGACCACCACGTTGTTCAATGCGCTGCTCATCAGCGGCGTCTTACGGCTCGGCCGCCCGACGATAACGCGGGAGGACAACACTTCGTTGCCGTTCTGATAGTAGGTCAGCGAGTAGTTGGGAATGTTCACCATAATGCCGGTGCCGACATGCCCCGGCAAAATGCGCAGGCGCTGGATATTCAGCGCCAACAGCGCGGCGCGGGTTTTCGGTGACACGTTGAGCCACTCGCGGGTGCGCACGCCGATCACGCCGTCCGCCGTCAACCCCTGCCATTTCTGGAAACGCTTGACGCCCTCCACCAGCTCGTTGGTATAGAGGTTGTCGCTCACCACGCTGCCGATCTGCGGCGGCGTCTGTTCCGCGGTCAAGTCCGTCACCGGCGCCGCCGATGGGCTCACCGTCACGCGGCTTTTCTCTTCATCTACCGTCAGCCCGCCGTCGTCGGGTTCATTGCTCTTCGCCGAAACCACCGCCGGTTCCGGCTCCGCTTCCGGCGCCGAGGCGGCCAGCATGCCGGTGCGCGTCAGGATCTCACGCAACGCCGGGATATCGTTGCTCATTTGGCCAGGGCGCAGGCTCGGGCCACTGCCCACCTGCGGCCAGGGGCGGTTGTCCGCCAGCATGTCACGCAGCGCCTGATGCATCTTGGCATATTGCGGATGCTGCGGCGCGAGCGAATTTACGTAGCTCAGGGTTCGCGCCTGGCGCACCGCCAGCTGCCATTGATTGATCACCGCCGTGGGCGGCAAACCAAGCTTGTAGGGAATATTGCTGTACAGCCAGTTGTTGCCGTTGGCGCCGATGGCGGATACAAACTGCAAATAACCCAGCATCGCATCGGACAGCACCGCATCGCGGCCCGCTTCACTGAGCGCCGGATCGGTCAACATCTTCACCCACTGGGTGAACTGCGGCTGCACGCCGGACATCGCCAGTTCGGCCAGCTGCTGTTGAAACTGCTGAACGGCCTCGCGATCCTGCCACATCGGCTGCATATGATTCGCCGCATACAGCGGCGCCAGCGTGGAAAGGTAGTGCAGATCCATACCGCGCGGCAACGCGGCCAGCAGTTCAGAACGACTCTGCGCAACGGACATGCCTGCTGTTGCCACCGGTAACGCCGTTACGGTGGCCAAGGCGGAAAACGACGACACAAGACTACAGGCGATAGCGCCACTCAGCGCCAAACGTCGTAGAGAGTTTCCCTTTTTAAGCAACATCCCTTGCCCCCTGTATGCTCACAAAAAAAACGTCAAAAATTGCATATAGTTTCAGTATACAAACAGAAAGGCCGTTTCGCCCTACGGGCGTCGAATAACTGTTTATCTGATTAAACTAACCGCTTTTCAACGGATAAAAAAGCAGGACTATCATCCACGCGCACAAAAAAATAGCCACCCTGCGGCGGCTATTTTCGGATTTTTAGGGCGTTTTTCTGCGTTATGGCGTTTCAACCGGCGCAGTGCCCAGCGCCGGCGGCTCGCCGGCGAAACCGCGAAGCCCCACCACGTGCACATGCTCGTGGTTCTGGAACACCTTACGCACCAGTTTATAGGTGGTGCCCTTCTCCGGACTGATGTTTTCCGGCGCCGCGATGATCAGCTGCATCTCCAGACGATCGCACAGTTCGAACAGCGTGGCGATCGACTTGGCATCCAGACGCGCCGCTTCATCGAGGAACAGCAGGCGACACGGCGAGATATCTTTACCGCGCAGGCGGCGGGATTCTTCTTCCCAGCTCTGCACCACCATCACCAGGATTGACATCCCGGTACCGATGGCTTCACCGGTAGACAACGCGCCGCTTTCCGCACGCAGCCAGCCGTCGGAACCACGGTACACCTCAACTTCCATTTCCAGGTAGTTGCGGTAGTCCAGCAACTCCTCGCCGATGGTCTGCGGCGTGCGCTGCCCCATGTCGATCTGAGGATTCAGGCGCTGATACAGCTTGGCCAGCGCTTCGGAGAAGGTCAGGCGGTTGCTGTTGAACAGATCCTGATGCTGTTCCTGCTGCTCGGAGAGCACATCCAGCAGAGTGGCATGCGCTTCGCGTACATTGACGTTCAGACGGACGCTCTTCACCTGGCCGAAGGCAACGGCCTGCAGACCCTGGTTCAGCATGCGAATGCGGTTCTGTTCGCGCTGAATGGTTTTGCGAATGATGTTAGCCACGCTTTTCGAACTGATCGCCAGCTTCTGCTCGCGCGCTGTCAGCTCTTCGGTCAGACGGCCCAGCTCGATTTCCATCTGCTCGATGGCCTCGACCGGATCGTCGGTGCGGATGATGTCCTGACGGATACGCTCGCGCAGGTGTTGGTACACCGCGATATAGAACTGAATCTTACGCTCCGGCCGCTTCGGATCTTCCGACAGGCGCAGCACGTCGCGCAGGTGTTCGTTATCCGCCACCGCCAGACGCAGCGCGCCGAGCGCCTTATCCGACATCGAGCGCAGCTCGTCGCCATCCATATACGCCAGCTCGCGGCGGTGCAGGCGGCGTTCCACGCCGTTGTCTTTCACCAGGCGCATCACCGCGCACCACCCCGCCTTGGCGGTCACCACCTGCTCGCGCAGCTGATGATAGTCGCGTTCCAGCTTCCGCAGTTTCTTCTGCAGGCCGTCCATTTCGGCTTCGCAGAAGGTCAGCTGTTTCTCCAACTGATTGCGGCGAGCGCGGTTGTTGCTCAACGCCGCATGCAGCTCGTCGCGACGCGCGCGCGCGCGCGCTTCAGCGTTGGCGTCGGCCTGCACGCCGATATCCACCAGCTCCTGGCTCAGCTCTTTCAGCATGTCGCGCTTGGCGTCATACGAGCTTTTCAGCGAGGCCAGCACCTGGCTGTATTGGGTGAACTGGGTTTGATACTGACGCAGCTGCTCACGGGCGCGGGCGCGTTCGGCTTCCGCCTGCTCCAGACGCTGACGCAGCTTGTCGTTGAGATCGTTGTTGGCATTCTGCATGCCGGCGGAGTCGGTATAGCTGAAGTGCGCGCGACGCTGCACCACTTCTGTCAACGCGAACGCCTGCTGTTTAGCCTGACGCTGCACGCTTTGCGCCTGCGCATAGTCCTGCTGCAGCTGTTCATGCTGCTGCGGATCGCTCTGCAGCACTGACAGCAGCGGCTCCAGTTTGGTCAGTGACACCCCGTGCTGTTGAATGTGGCGCGCGGCGTCCTGCGCTTCTTCCAGCTCTTCGCGGATCTCGTCGACGCGATCCTGCAGCGTTTCATCGTTCAGCAACGACACCAGCGGCATCAGGCGGTTGAGCGCGGAAATGCCCTCTTTGGCCTGGTCGTACTGCTGACGCTGCTGCTGATTCTGCGCTTCGTGATTGTTCAGCGCACGCTCAATCTCGCCTCGACGGGCGTTCAGACCGCGGATCTCCGCTTCCGGATCGGCGTCGAACGCCACCGCCAGATGGGTGCCGATAAAGCGGCTGAAAGCCTGGTGCGAGCGCTGAGTTTTCTGCACGTCGAACGACAGCGTGGCGTAACGCTCCGCCAGCGTTTCACGCTCGGCATGCAGCACCTCCAGCCGGTTTTCGCGCGCCGCACGGCCGAACAACGGCACTTCCGGGTAGCGGGAATAACGCCACTGGCGATCGGCGATCTTCACCACCACCGCTTTGTCCTGTTCTTCGACGGCAAATACGCTGTCATCGAACGACTGCGGATCCCCTTCGATCAGGTAAAGATCTTCCGGGCAATCTTCCAGTCCTTCCAGCATCTCGCGCACCAGCGACAGATCCGGCACCACGATGGCGTGGCGCGAAGGTCCATACAGCGCCGAGAAGTAAGGTGCGTCATCAATAGTGACGTCATCGTAAATTTCCGACAGCAGCACGCCGCCGAAACGTTCGGCCAAGGTGACCAGGCGTTGATCTTCCGCGCCGCCCGGCTGGCTGAGGCGCTCGATCTGCGCTTCCACTTCGCGCTTGCGGGCCGCCACTTCGTCGCGCTCGACGGTAGTTTCACGCTCGCGCTCCAGCAGTTGCTGCATGTATTCGGTCACCTGCTGGCTGTTTTCCAGCGGCTCCCCGCTCTGATCGCTGAGCTGGCTCAGGGCATCCTGCGCCGCCAGCCACACCGGGGCGCGCGCCGTCAGCTCACGGATGCGCTGCTGGATCTGTTCCAGCTCCTGGCGCATCTCCATGCGGCGTTCGCCGGCTTCGCTGACGTTCTGCGACAGCGCTTCCAGGCGCTCTTCCAGCTCCTGCTGCAGCATGTCGAGATCGTCCGGCTGGTACTCTTGGCCATGGCGTTTGCAAAACTCTTGCAGCAGGCGCTCGGCGTCCTGCTGCGAGCGCAAGCGCTGCTCCAGTTCGCTCAGGCGCAGGCGCAGCGGCTGAACGCGCTCGGCTAAGTGCTGCTGCGAAGGCCAATCGCGCAGCAATTCGCGCGCGCACTGCCAGGCTTCGCTGCGGCTGACCTGACCGGCGATTTTACCCACCAGCTGATAGGCCTGTTCGAACTGGCCGTGCGCGGCGTCGGCCACGCTCAGCTTCTGTTCCAGCATCAGCAGCGCTTCGGTCGCCTCCTGCTCGCGGGCCTGGAAGGTATCCAACCACTGTTCGGCATTATCGGCAGTCAGGTCCGGCAGTTGGCACAGCGCGCGCGCGCGCTCCAGTGCCTGCAGCGCCTGCTGGTACTGAATGGCGCGGGTCTGCTGCACATCGAGCGCCTGCTGGTAGTCGGCCAACTGGCTCTTCAGCTCATCCACTTCCAGCTCGGCCGCTTCGGCGCGCGCTTCGTTTTCGGCCTGTTGCTCGCTCGCCTCGGCCACCACTTCGTTCTGCTCTTCCAGACGGTAGGTCAGCTCTTCCAGATCGGCTTCATAGCGTTCGATCTTCTCCTGCTGACGCATGGCCGTCTGCACCAGATTCAAGTGGTCGCTGGCGGCCTGGTAATCGGTTTCCAGATCGGATTCAGCGCCGCTCTGTTCGCTCAGCTCGCGCGCCATTTCCACATGGCGATACTGTTCGGCGGCCAGCTGCTTGCGGCTGCCCAACAGATCGCTGCGCAGCGCCAGCGCGCCGTCCAGATGGATTCGGCGTTCGTTGGCATGACGCATATAGTCCGCCGCCACATAGGAGGTGGCCTCGGAGATCAGATGCTTGAACAGGTCGCGATCCGACTGGGTGACGCGGATCGCTTCCAGCGTCATGCGGTTTTCGCGCAGCGCCGCTTCCATGTCCTGGAACGCCTTGCGCACGCCGCTGTTTTCCGGCAGCAGGTAATCGCGCAGCGAGCGGGTGATGGCGCTGGAAATACCGCCGTACAGCGACGCCTCAATCAGACGGTAGAACTTGCTGCGATCGGCGGACGAACGCAGGCGTTTCGGGATCACGCCCAGATCGAACATCAGCGAGTGGTAATCGGTGATGGAGTTGAACTGCTTGAACTGCACGCCCTCCATCTCTTCCACGCGCTCTTTCAACTCTTGCAGCGACAGCACGCGCGCCTGGCGCTCACCCACGGTCTGGGTCAGCAATTCAGTCGGCTGTACCGCGGTCGGCAACCCCTGAATGGTGAACGGTTTGATATCGACCTTGCGATCGCGCCCCGCCACCTGCTGCAGACGCACGCCAACCACCACGCGCTGGTGGCGTGAGTTGACGACGTCAAGGGTGGAGTAACACACGCCGGCGCGCAGCTTGCCGTGCAGGCCTTTGTCGCGTGAGCCGCTGGTGGCGCCCGCTTCGGTGGTGTTACGGAAGTGCAGCAGCGTCAGGTCGGGGATCAGTGCGGTGACGAAGGCCGCCATGGTGGTGGATTTCCCCGCCCCGTTACCGCCGGACAGCGTGGTCACCAGCTCATCCAGATCAAAGGTGCGGGCGAAGAAGCCGTTCCAGTTAACCAGCGTCAACGAGCGAAATTTACCGCGTTCAATCATTCCTGTTCATCCTCTGCACCGTCAGGAGCGTTATCAACCTGCTGATCCTCAGCGTCATTCTCATCGTTCAGCGACAGGCTGGTTTCAACCGGTATCGCCTCGCCGTCGCGAATCATGCGCAGCTGCGCTTCACGCGGATCGTCGCCGCTGCGCACGTCGGCGCCGAAGCGGAACACCGCCTCGGTAATGCGGAACTTGCTGCTGTCATTGCCCATGAAATAGACCATGCCGAGGCGGCGCAGGCGGTTCAGGGAAGTGCGCACCTTTTCGTGCAGCTTCTGCCGATCGAGATCCGAACCGGTGGAGCGCTGGTTGACGAACTTCAGCAGCTTGTTCTCATCGGCCAGGCTCAGCAGCTCGTCGTACAGCTCCTGATGACTGAAAATGCCTTCGTGCGCCAGGCGCTCGGGGCTGAGATACAGGTAGCACAAGATCTTACCCACCATCATATCCAGCTCGGACAGCACCGAACGCGGGATCAGCGTGGTGGAGCGCGGGCGCAAATAGAAGAAGCCTTCCGGCGCCCGAATCAGCTCGACGCTGTAACGGTTGTAAAATTCTTCCAGCTCATCCTGGAAATCCATTAAAAAGGCGTGATTGTCCAGCTCATCGATACCGATGTGACGACCCGCGCGCAGTTGGCTGTCCAACGCCGGAAACAGCGAGTTGGACAGCGCCTTGGCCAGCTTGACTGGCATTACTTGTTCAATATTTGTCGATGACATGGGCCTGGACCTTGGCTCCGTAATCATTGATTGCCTGCCATTCCGCCGGCAACCCTGAGAAATCTGCTTCAGCCACACCGAGGCGAACAGCCTGGTCGACCACTAAGCGTGCCACGTCGAAATGACGCGCACGCGGATATTGCGCCAGGTAATCGCGCATCACCGCCGCAAGGTTGAGCGGCATCTGCTGTTCCTGGTACACCTTCAGCGCCTCTTCGATCATCGCCGCCAGCTGTTCGCGAATCTCGCTGAACTCTTCGAATTCCAGATCCGGCGGCAGTTCCCCGGTCACTTCCTCGCTGCGCAGCGCCAGTTCTTCGTCGCGCATGTCCAGCAGACGATCGGCATTGGCATGGGTCAGCGCCCACGGGTGGTCGAAATAGGTTTGCACCGACTGACGCAGGCGCTGGGCGAACACGCGGTTTTTGTCCATATCGATAGCGGTACGGATAAATTTATGCACGTGGCGATCGTAGCCGATCCACAGGTCGATCGCCTGCTGGCCCCAGCTGATGATGCGATCCAGCTTGCTTTGCAGATCGAACACCAGCTTGTCGACGAAACCCAGCTCCACGTTGCCGAGGGTTGCGTCCTGGATGCGCAGCAGGTTGGCCTGCAGCTTATCGCCCGCCGCATCCAGCGTATCCTGCAGCTCGCGCAGGGTACCCGAGGTTTCCGACAACAGCATCTCGCAGCTGGAGATCGCCGCCCGCCAATCCTTGCTCAGCAGCGCCGCGATGTCGTTCTTCACGCTCTGCTGCTGCTCATCCATCACGCGTTGGGTCATGTCGATGCTGTCGAAGATTTCCGCCACCGAATATTTCAACGGCGCGAACACGTTGCGGTGCCAATGGAAATCGTCGCCGCCCTCGTCGGCGGCATCGGCGGCGCGTTTGAGTTCCTGCGCCACGATCGACAGCTGCATCGACAAACGCAGCGTGGAGAATTCGCGTTGGCGAATATAGTAATCGGTAATGCCGATACCCAGCGGCGTCAGGCGGTAAATCGCGTTGCCGTCCGCCAGCTCGCTGGTAAAGCGGTTCAACAGGCGCTGGCGCACCATGTCGTTAATCGCATTGTTGGCGCGCATCGCCACCGTTTCATGCGTCTGTTCAAAACCCTTGCTGACATGGCGAAATGCATCAACCAGCTCACCTTCGCTCATCTCGCCATCCAGTCGTTCGCCGTTCAGGGTGGCGATGGCGAGCAGAAATGCGAGACGCTCCGTAGGGAGCGAAATAGAGAAATCATTTTTCCGTGCCCAGGCGACCAGTTCGGGTACTGTCTGGGAAAATTCACTCATAGTTCGTCCTTCAGGTTTGGTTTATGCGCCATGACGTGAATATAGCGCCCCAAACTCACGTACGGCTCCTGCCGGCAATAGTGCTGTTCAAGCGCCAGTAACTCTTCAAATTTTTGTGTTTGCAGCTGTCTGCTCTGCAGATAGTCGTGGAACACCCGCACGCCGGTTTTGCCGCCGATGCGCATGCCCAGCTGTTCCAACCAACCGTAGACCAATAGCGGATCGTGCGGATATTGCGGCGACAGCGAACGATTGCGGCGCCGTCTGACCTCGGGATCCACCAGTTGGAAATTACCCAACACCACGTTGCGCATCAAGAGGCCGTTGGCGTTGAAGAACATCAGCGACAGCGCGCCGCCCGGCGTCAGGCAGTCATACAACGCCTGCAGCGCCGCTTCGGGCTCGGCGATCCATTCAAGCACTGCATGAAACAATATCAGATCAACCGGCTGTTCCAAATGTTGAGCGATATCCTGCGCAGAACTTTGTACGAATTGCATGTTCTGGCTCACACCTTTCTGCTCCGCCAGCTGCGCGGCGCGCTGGATCATCTCACCAGAAAGATCGCACAACAACACCTGATGTCCTAATTCTGCCAGTTGGCAGGCCATATGGCCTTCACCGCCCCCGGCGTCGAGAATGCGCAGCGGCCGCTGCGGCAACTGCGCCAGCAGCCCGGTCAGATCCTGCCAAACCACCGCCTGGCGGATTTTTCCTTTCGTGGTGCCGTAAATATTACGCGCAAATTTTTCAGCAATATCGTCAAAATTGCGATCCTGCATGGACAACGGCTCCGCTGATCTCAGTCTTGTCGGCGGCAAAGCGCACGCCCATTCAAACCTGCTATTTTGGCACAGACTGGCTTAGAATGTATCTTCTTGCGGCCTGTTTATACCTGGATGCCGATTTTTCACCCAAAAGGATCTGATTTTCGATGCTGTTCAACCTGAAAAAGTTCTTTGGCGCCCTGCTGATGCCACTGCCGCTGTTGATGCTGCTGATGGGGCTGGCGCTGCTGCTGCTGTGGTTCACCCGCTGGCAAAAAAGCGGTAAGACGATTTTCACGCTGAGCTGGCTGTTTTTACTGCTTTTCAGCCTGCAACCGGTGGCCGACCGGCTGCTGCGGCCGATCGAAGCCGAATACCAGACTTATCGCGGTAACGATCCGGTCAGCTACATCGTCGTGTTGGGCGGGGGCTATACCTACAATCCCGATTGGGCGCCCAGTTCAAACCTGCTCGGCAACAGTCTGCCGCGCGTCACGGAAGGCGTGCGGCTCTACCTTGCACATCCCGGCGCCAGGATGGTGTTCACCGGCGCGTCCGCCGGCCCCATGCAAAGCAACGCCGCCACTGCGGCGCTGGTGGCCGAAAGCCTGGGCGTGCCGCGCAGTGATATGGTGATCTTGGGGGAACCGCGCGATACCGAGCAAGAGGCCGCTCAGGTCGCCAAGTTGGTCGGCGAGCAACCGTTCATTCTGGTGACCTCCGCCAACCATCTGCCGCGCGCCATGCGTTTCTTCAAGGCTAAGGGGCTGCATCCGATCCCGGCGCCGGCCAATCAGTTGGCTATCGACTCGCCGCTGAATATCTGGGATCGCGCCACACCGTCGTCAATGTTCCTCGGCCATACCGAGCGCGCCTGGTATGAAACGCTGGGTAGCCTGTGGCAATGGCTGAAGGGCGCAGATAGCGCCGGCGCAGAGTAAAGCCCGTTCAACCGGCTAGCCAGGGCAGCAGCTGTTGCGACGCATAGTCGAACGGCCGCCGCTCCAGCTTGCCGGTATGGATCAAACGCCCTACCGCTTCCCATACCGCATATAGCCAGCGCCGCGCCAGGAAAGCGTCGGCGACCGGCGCCCGCTGCAGATAGTTGAACAACAGCTGGCTGGGCATGCCCGCCTCGCAGAGGCGGAAAAGATCGTATTCGCGCGGCGCCCACAGCACTACGCCGGGGTTGAGCATCGCCAGCAGTTGATCGGTTTTGGGATCTTTCAGCATGCTGCGCAGCGATAAGTTACCGTGCACCAGAACACAGGGATCATCGACGCCGACGAAGAAATGGGTCAGCGTTTCACGCGTGCGGTACAGCAAACGCCGATCCGCCATGGTCAACTGCGGGGTGGTGAGATTGACCACCGTCGCCCACAACACTTCGACCCGCTGTTGATACCAGCAAAACCAGTCATTCTCCTGCGTGCTGTCAACGCTGCCGACGCTGCCGTGGCTGTCGATGCGGTGCCAGGCCAATATCCCGTCAACGATCTGCTCCATCAGCATATTCCAGCGATCCGGCGAGCGCGTCGGCGCCTCAGCCGACACGCCGCGCAGGCGCTCGATCAGCAGGATTTCCGTATACGGCGCCTGGTGGGTGCACACCACGCCATACACCGTAGGCAGGCGAATATCCCCGTCGCGCGCCAGCATCGACAGCTTGTACGCCTCCTGCTGGGCGATGCCCCGACAGATAAAGCTTTTCGCCATCAACGGGATCGCGTTGCCCTGCCGATCGTACAGTGAATACATATGCGCATAAGGCTGTTCGCTCACCCGCTCCAGCCGGCTGATGGACTCACCCAGCACAATGCTCAGTTCGGCGCGTAACTGCTCCATAAGGCATTCACCTCAGGCTAATTAGGGGGGATGCGTAACATCATCAAACGGCGAGCGGAAAAATTCTTCAACGCAGATCAACAAAACGGGGATCAATAATGGGGGTGTTGCCTCGTCGGCGCGTTGCGCGGCGCGCCGACGAAATCAGGCTCAAGGTTGAATGCTGTCGCGCACGCGCTGGAGGTCTTCCGGCGTATCGACCCCCACGCTCGGGATCGCTTTCGCGACCGCCACGTGGATCTTTTCACCGTACCACAGCACGCGCAGCTGTTCCAACAGCTCGATCTGCTCCAGCTGGCTCGGCGCCCAGCTGACGTAGCGGCGCACGAAGCCCGCGCGGTACGCGTAGATGCCGATATGACGCAGCAGGCTGTCGCCGATGCTCTCTTTCGACGCGGCGAAACGCTCGCGATCCCACGGAATGGTGGCGCGTGAGAAATAGAGCGCGTAGCCCTGCGCGTCCATCACAACCTTCACCGCGTTGGGGTTGAAAGCCTCTTCGGCGCTCTCGATCGGCACCGCCAGCGTCGCCATGCCGGCCTGGCTGCCCGCCAGGTTCTCCGCCACCTGCCGCACGATCACCGGTGGGATCAGCGGTTCGTCGCCCTGCACGTTAACGATGATCTGATCGTCGGCAAAGCCGTAGTGCGCGATCACTTCCGCCAGACGCTCGGTGCCGGAATGGTGATCCGGGCTGGTCATGCACACTTCGCCGCCGGCGGCTTCCACCGCTTTGGCGACTTCAGGATGATCGGTCGCCACGATGACGCGGCTGGCGCCGGACTCACGGGCACGCTCCATCACGTGCACCACCATCGGCTTGCCGTGAATATCGGCCAGCGGTTTGCCCGGCAAACGGGTTGAGGCGTAGCGGGCGGGAATAATAGCGATAAAACTCATGCGTGCTTCTCATCCAGCGACAGCGCACGCGCTTCATTTTCCAACAGTACCGGAATGCCGTCACGCAGCGGGTAAGCCAACCCGTCCGCTTTGCACACCAGCTCCTGGTTTTCTTTATTGAAATAGAGTTTGCCGTTGCATACCGGGCAGGCAACGATTTCGAGTAAACGGTGGTCCATGCATCCTCCGCTAGGGGATAGGTCATCTGGGAAAGGCAGTGAGGATAGCATAATGCCCGGCCCCAGGTTAATCATCGGCAGCGCCAACCCGCCGATATTTCCTCACTGCGTCAGCGTGACAGCTTGAACTGCGGCGCATCCCGGCGTAGAATTTTGTGATGAAAATCACAAAAGAAAGCAGTGATACATGATCAAACGTCTGCATAAAATCATCGCTCTGTTCGCTAACTTCAGCCACTGAGCCCCTTTGTAACGAGCGACGCTTCACTTCGTTTTACCCCACCGACGGCGTCGCTCGTTATCCCACTTCCCAGCCGGCACCCCATTCAGCGGCTAACGCGGCCGGAATGTCGCCCAGCGCGACGCGTTGCGCACCGTGCCATTTGGCCGTGCGCGCGATGGCCTGCCGGATATCCTGCGTTCGCTGTTTGCCGAAGCGCACCTGCGGCTCCGCATGGAAACTGATGATCTCGAAGATGCCCTGGCGACGGTGCGCCTTGGCGTCAATCCGCCCCACCAGCTCGCCCCGATGCAGCACCGGCAACGTGAAGTAACCGTAGCGGCGTTTTTCTTTCGGCGTGTAACACTCCAGCCGATAGTCAAAGTTGAACAGTTCGAGCGCCCGGCGGCGATCCCACACCACCGGATCAAAAGGCGACAGCAGGCTGGTGACCGTCGATTTCAATTTGCCCTGCTCCGCCAGCGGCAGCAGTTCCGCCAGTGATTCATGCACATAGAACTGCCCTTCCAGCCCCTCTACCTGCACCGGCGAAATTTCCCCCTGCGCCTGCAGCTCTGCCAGCAAGGCTTTTGGCGCCACGCGTTTCAGCCGATAATAATCCGCCAACCATTCGGCGCGAAAAATGCCCAGATAGCGGCAGGTGCGATGCAGCATCTGCCGGCGCGCCCGCTCCGCAGGCAGCGCATGACGCGCATCGTCCCAGGCCGGCAGCAGCCTTTCGGTCAGCTCGTAAACCCGGTGGAAGTTGCGACGCTCGGCCACCATCAGCTTGCCGGCGGTAAACAGGATCTCCAGGTGCCGTTTCTCCGGTTTCCAGTCCCACCACCCGCTGTTGCCTTTCTTCTCGGCGCTGAAATCGGCGGAACGCACCGGCCCCTGTTGTTCGATGTGCCGCAGCAGGTTGTCCATCGCGGCCTGGTGCTGCTGCACCCAGTCGGCCGAGTATTTCCAGCCCATATCATGCGGCGCCAGCATGCGGTGGCGCAGCAGACCAAAATCTTCGATCGGCAGGAAACAGGCCTCGTGCGCCCAATACTCGAACAGCTTGCGGCCGGCGAGCGCCTGCTCAAGCCACTCCGGCTGATAGGTTCCCAAACGGCTGAACAGCACCAGATACGGGCTGCGAGCGACGACGCTAATGGTATCGATTTGTAACAGCCCCATGCGCTGGATCGCGCTCACGACGTCATCGGGCCGAGCCTGGCGTTTAAGCGGAGAAAGCAGTCCCTGGGCGGCAAGGTGCAACGCGCGAGCGGCGGTAAGGGAAATGGTCGGGGTGGTCATCCTGATATCCGTGGCGAGTAGGCAATGGCCTGATAATAGTGGATATCGCGGGATTTATCTTCGCCAGTGCTTGCGGGTGGCGACACCGGCACTGGCGAGGAAGGAGGATGCGATCAGAACGCGATAACGTCTGCCGCGGACAGCCCATGCGAGCTGCGATAGATCGAGAACTCAACGTTCTGACCTTCGTTCAACGACTTATTTTTGGTGTTGGCGATAGCGTTGCGGTTGACATAGATTTCGTCGCTGCCATCTACCGGTGAAATAAAACCATAGCCTTCGGCCTGATTAAACCATTTCACACGACCCATTTTTAACACAGTATTTTTAAACATAACTTATATCCTTTTACTTGAGCATCCTTGACAACGTCATTTTTTATATTGTCTGGACGCTACCAGCCCATCCTAAAGTTTTTCGTAACAAACCTCTCGTGAGCAAAAAAATAAAAAACCCGCACTAAGGCGGGCTTGTTGAACTTAATATCTTCCGCATGACTCAGCGCTGAAGCGTCACCATGGTTGTATTAAGATCTCTTTATACGCGTTCCCTGTCTTCTTACAGAGCAACTACGTTGGCGGCAGCCGGCCCGCGCGGGCTGTCCTGGATGGTGTACTCGACACGCTGGCCTTCAGCCAGGGTCTTGAAACCGTCGGTCATGATTGCGGAGAAGTGTACAAATACATCTTTGCCGCCGTCGTGCTGCTCAATGAAACCAAAACCTTTGCTTTCGTTGAACCACTTAACTTGACCAGTCTTCTTAGACATTACTTTTACCTTTAAATATATTTACAAAACCTGCCATAAGAGGCAATTGCGGCCATTTCAGAAACATTACTTATGGGAGGTACTTAGAAGGTTCGTCTTTGAAGCGGAATCGGATGATAACGTTTTTGGAGGAACTGCTTAACTCTAAACTCGAACATAAATAGGTCTGGATTACAGGCCGACTTGCATTTACTCATAAAAATGGTGAATGCACAAGAGGTTTATTGCAATAAATTCATCATTACGCCGAATTTATTTTTATCCCCCTGAATATACATGACTTAATTTAACGCTCGCCGCGGCCGATCCACCGCGTTCCTCTCCTCACCGGAGCATCATTTGCCCGTCTGAGCGCTGCAAATGAGAGCTAACGCATAAAACTCTAATATGCTTGACGCTGCTATAACAAATCCCAAATCAGATGGCTAAACTTGAGGGGAAAACAAGGCAGACGGCTTTTTCGCCAGCACTTTTGCCGCTAAAAACACGATTTTTCAGATTATGCTGAATCAAGGAGCTATGCGCATGACCGCCCAGCAGTTCGTTTCACCTAATGAAATCCGCGCCAGATTCTCTCACGCGATGTCGGACATGTATCAAAAAGAGGTACCGCTGTACGGCGATCTGCTGGAGCTGGTGGCGGAAACCAACCGACAGGTTCTGCGCGAAGATGCCGCACTGGCTCATCAACTGCAAATCACCGGCGAGATCGAACGCCTGGCCATGGAGCGCCACGGCGCGATCCGGGTCGGTACGGCGGACGAACTGGCCACCCTGCGCCGCCTGTTCCGGGTGATGGGCATGGCGCCGGTCGGTTACTATGATCTATCGGTGGCGGGCGTTCCGGTGCACTCCACCGCTTTTCGCGCCATACACGAAGACGCGCTGCAGATCAGTCCTTTCCGCGTGTTCACCTCCCTGCTGCGCCTGGAACTGATAGAAGATCCCGCGCTGCGTGCGCTGGCCGAGCGCTTGCTGGCGCGCCGCCGTATCTTTACCGATCGCGCGCTGGAGCTGATCGCGCTGCAGGAAGCGCAAGGCGGGCTGAATGAAGTGCAGGCGCAAGAATTTGTCGAACAAGCGCTGGAAACCTTCCGCTGGCACAACCAGGCGACGGTCAGCGCCGAAGAATACCGGCAGCTGCACGATCAGCATCGCCTGATCGCCGACGTGGTGGCGTTTAAAGGGCCGCATATCAACCACCTGACACCACGCACGCTGGATATCGATCGCGTTCAGCAAGCGATGCCCGGCCGCGGTATTACGCCCAAAGCGGTCATCGAGGGCCCGCCGCGCCGCCGCCGCGCGATCCTGCTCCGCCAAACCAGCTTCAAAGCGCTGGAAGAAAGCGTCGATTTCGTTGAGCACGACGGGCACGCCGTCGCCGGTCACCATACCGCGCGCTTCGGCGAGATCGAACAACGCGGCGTGGCGCTAACGCCTAAAGGACGCGAACTTTACGACCGTTTGCTGCAGGCGACCAACGATGCGTTGCAGGCGCCGCCGAGCGAGAAGAATGCCGAGCGCTACTATCAACTGCTGGAGGAAAACTTCCGGGCGTTTCCGGATGATTACGCCACGCTGCGTGAGCAACAGCTGGCCTGGTTCCGCTATTTCCCGACCGAATGCGGCCTGGCGGCCAAAGAGTCGCTGGATAAGCACAGCACCCTGGAACAACTGATCGAGAAAGAACACGTTCGCTTCCAGCCTCTGGTGTATGAAGATTTTCTGCCGGTCAGCGCGGCGGGGATTTTCCAGTCAAACCTGGGCGACAGCCGCCACGCGCAGTACAACGCCGCTTCCAGCCGGGCAGCGTTTGAACAAGCGTTGGGCAGTGAGGTGATCGACGAGCTGGCGCTGTATCAGCAAACCCAGCAGCGTTCGCTGGAAGCCTGCGCGCAAGCCTTGGGACTTGCCACGCTGGCATCCTGAGATTACTTAGTCAGCAGAGATTCGATATCCTGCAGCAATTGCTCAGCCTGAGCGGAAGGTAGCACCGCATCAACCGGCAAATACCACCAATTAGGCTGGGCAAAGGCGCGACACTTCACCGCGTCCTTCTCCGTCATCAACAGCGTTTGATCGGCTGCAACCAGCGCCGCCAGCTGTTCCTGCTGATATTCCTGATGATCGGCAAACGCCACTTCCTGTACGACTTCGACGTTCAACTTTTCCAACGTCGCGAAGAAACGCGGCGGATGGCCGATGCCGGCCATCGCCACCACGCGCGGCAGCTCAGCCGCCGGGCGACGTTCACCGCTCAGCAGGTTCACCGCATCACGCGCCTGCAGGCGCATGGCAATTTCCCCGGCCTGCGCCACGCCGCCATTGGCGACGCGCGCATCGACGCTGCCAAGCCGCGCGGCACGCTCGCGCATCGGCCCGGCCGGCAACCACCAGCCGTTGCCGAAACGACGCACGCCGTCGATGACCACCAGCTCGAAGTCACGCTGTAAAGCGTAGTGCTGCAAACCGTCGTCGGTGATGATCACATCCAGCGGCTGTTGTTGCAGCAGGGCCTGCACCGCCTCGGCTCGCTTGGGCGCGATCGCCACCGGCGCACCGGTACGTTGATAAATCAGCACCGGCTCATCGCCCGCCTCGCGGGTCGACGTATTCTGACCGAGCACCAGCGGATAAACCGCCGACTTGCCGCCGTAGCCGCGTGACACCACGCCAACGCGATAGCCCCGCTGTTGCAGGTGTTCCACCAGCCAAATCACCATCGGCGTTTTGCCGTTGCCGCCGGCGGTGAGGTTACCCACCACCACTACCGGCACCGGCGAACGCCAACTTTTACGCAGGCCGCAGCGGTAACTGAGACGGATCAGCCAACTGAACAAGCCATAGAGCCACGAGAGCGGCAATAGCGCCAGATAAAGCAACGAACCGCCGGACCAGATGCGCTCAATCATTATTGACCAAACTGCATGCGGTGCAGCTGCGCATAGGCGCCTTGGCGCTCAAGCAACTCGGCGTGTTCACCGCGTTCGACGATGCGGCCGTCCTCCACCACCAGGATCTCGTCCGCCTTCTCAATGGTCGACAGACGGTGCGCGATCACCAGTGAAGTTCGGTCTTTCTGCAGTTCGTCCAGCGCGGCCTGAATGGCCCGCTCGGACTCGGTATCCAGCGCAGAGGTCGCCTCATCCAGGATCAGGATCGGGCAGTCACGCAGCAGCGCGCGCGCGATGGCAATGCGCTGGCGTTGGCCGCCGGACAGCATCACGCCGTTTTCACCGATCACCGTATCCAGACCGTTTTCCATCTTGTTGATGAAGTCCATCGCGTACGCCATTTCCGCCGCTTTCTCAATCTGCTCGCGGCTGTATTCGCTCTCGCGCGCATAGGCGATGTTGTTGGCGATGGTGTCGTTGAACAGGTGCACGTTTTGCGAAACTAGAGCCACCTGATTGCGCAGCGAGGCCAGGGTATATTCACGCAAATCGTGGCCATCCATCAGGATTTCGCCTTCCTGAATATCGTAGAAGCGCGTCAGCAGGTTGGCGATGGTGGATTTACCCGAACCGGAACGGCCCACCAGCGCGACGGTCTTGCCTTCAGCGATTTTCAGGTTGATATCACGCAGCGCCGGCGTGTCTTTGGCCGGGTAGTAGAAGGTGACGTTACGGAATTCGATGTCGCCTTTCGCACGCTTCACTTCGCGGGTGCCGGTGTCTTTTTCCTGTTCCATATCCAAAATGGAGAACAGCGTCTGACAGGCCGCCATCCCTCGCTGGAACTGGGCATTGACGTTGGTCAGCGACTTCAGCGGACGCATCAGCGCGATCATCGACGAGAACACCACGGTAATGGTACCGGCGGTCAGGGTTTCCATCACGCTTGGGAAGCTGGCGGCAAACAGCACGAACGCCAGGGCCAGCGAAGCAATCAGTTGAATGATCGGATCGGAAATGGAAGACGCGGAAACCAGTTTCATGCCCTGTTGGCGCATGCGGTTGCTCACCGAGTTAAAACGCTCGGTTTCTACTTGCTGGCCACCGAAAATCAGCACTTCTTTATGGCCTTTCAGCATCTGTTCGGCACTTGTGGTCACCTGCCCCATGGTGTTCTGCATGTTCTTGCTGATGTTGCGGAAACGCTTGGACACCAGGCGAATGGCGATGGAGACGATCGGTGCCAGCACGATCAGGATCACCGACAGCTGCCAGCTGTAGTAGAACATCATGATGAACAGGCCAATGATCGAGGCTCCTTCACGCACCACGGTCACCAGCGCGCTGGAAGAGGAGGAAGCCACCTGCTCGGAATCATAGGTAATGCGCGACAGTAAAGTCCCGGTGGACTGCTGATCGAAGAAGGCCACCGGCATTCTCATCATGTGGCCAAACAGGCGGCGACGCATTTGCATCACCACCATGCCGGAAACCCAGGAAATGCAGTAGCTTGAAACAAAGCTGGTCACGCCGCGCATCAGCATCAGCGCAATCACCGCCAGCGGCATCCACACCAGCACGCTGCTGTCGGTTTTTCCAAACCCATCGTCCAATAACGGTTTAAGCAGAGACAGCATCAGCGTGTCCCCCGCTGCGTTCATAATCAACGCAATGGCGGCCACAATCAGCCCGGTCTTAAAAGGAGTGATCATCGGCCAGAGTCGACGGAACGTCTGCCAGGTCGAGAGATCTTTATCATTCATCATGCAAATACCAGCATCGGAAGAAATAGCGGCCTATTTTACTCATTATCACCCTCTACGCCAAACCGCTGATGGTACCAACGGGGCATTAATTGTTCGCGAAAGCCTTTAATTTGCCAATCGTTGTCGAAAAAAAGTACCGATAACTGACCGGAGCGCGTCGTATCGCGCCATTGAATGTCATTTGCCCGGTATCTGGCGACCACTTTCCGCGCCGGCAATCGCCATTTGTTGTAACGCGATGCGGACGCCAGCGCCGCTTCGGGATTGACCGCGCGCAGAAACGGCGGCGTAGAAGACGTCTTGCTGCCGTGATGCCCCACCTGCAACACCGTGGCAGCCAAACGATCGCGCCGCAACCGTAACAGCTGCTCCTCCGCCTTCTTTTCCGCATCACCGGTGAGCAGCAAACTGTATTGCCCATCGTCGATGCGGATCACGCAGGAGTCGTCATTGACCGGCCTTTTGCGCGTTTTCGGTGGCCACAGCACCTCGAATTGCAGCGATTGCCAGCGCCAACGCTCACCGGCGACGCAGGGCAAGTGTCCTTCCCCGCGTATCGGGCTGCGCACCGTCGCCTGAGGAAATGCCCGCCGCATCACCGGCAGCCCGCCGATATGATCGAGGTGAATATGGCTGATAATGATCTGCTCCAGTTCAATATTCCGCCAGTTCAGCATCGGTAAGATATGCCGTTCGGCGGCGCTGCCCGCGGGCCAACGATCGCCGGTATCGTACAGTATCCCCTTGCCGTTTTGCTCGATAACCACCGCCAACCCGTGCCCGACATCAAGCATATCGACGCGCCAGCGATAGTCCGGCGCTTTGCCACGCCACAACACGCAGCATACCGCCACCGCCGCCAGCCCCGGCGCATAGCGCCACCACCAATGAAAACGCCAGCAGATAACGATAAGCCATCCCGCTATGCTGGCCAGCAGCGAGGCGGCTCCCAAATCCACCCAACCGCGTTGCAGGTAATGCAGCGGCACAAACACCCCGCTCAACGTGAAATCTGCCAACCACCAAAGCCCGTAACTTAGCGAGGGGAGGACGCCGCCAATCACCGCCAGCAAAATCAACGGCACCGTCACCAATGAGACGATGGGCACCGCCCAAAGATTGGCGGGCAGCGAGGTCAGCGTCAGACCTAAGAACAGCGCGACCTGCATCGGCACCAGCAACAACGTCATACCCAGCTGAATATGCAGCCAACGCACCGGCGCCCAATACCAGGCCGACCGGAATCGCTCACCGAGCGGCGCCCATTCAAACCAAAAAATCAAACACCCCACCGCCAGCACCGACAGCCAGAAACTGTCTGACAAAACCGCCAACGGATCGCACAGCAAAATCAGCCCGATACACCACAACCACACTTGCCAGGAAGAACAATGAACGCCGCGCAAGCGCAGCAGCATCCACAGCGTCATCGCCAACGCGGTACGCACCGCCGGCGGCTGGGCGCCCACCAACCAAACATAGATCAGCGTCGCCACCCAGCCTGCGACCAATGGAAAGCGATAGCCAATCAAATGGGCGGGCAGAAAAAACTGCAGCGCGCGCAACGCGGCCCAGAACAAAATGGCGACCATCGCCACATGCAACCCTGAAATGGCCATCAGGTGAGCGATGCCGGTCTTCAGCATCAGCGTGCGCAAAGCCTGCTCCAGCGCGGTTCGTTCCCCAAACGCCAGCGCCAGCAATACCGCCTTGTAACGCAATTCACCGATGTTGGTTTCCGCATGGCTGATGATGCGCTGGCGCAGCCCGCAATCGCCATCCAGCAAACGAGCCTGCCTGACCCGGCCCGTCAACGGTTGGCGCTGGGCGATCGCCCAACGTTGGCTGTCAAATCCGCCTTCATTGAGCTTGCCATGTACCGGCCGCAGGCGCAGTTTCAATTGCCAACGCTGCCCGGCGCATAGCCGCTGCTGTTCGGGAGCCCACGTCGTGGTAAACGCCAGCGCAGGCGCCAACCAATGACCGTCGACCCGCTCGATGCGCATCAGCGTCTGTTTACTGGCGGCGGGCTCCAGCGCGACGCTGCTCACCTGCACCACCGCCGTCACGTCCGGCATGCGAGTTAAGCGATCCATTTGCCCGATCAGGCTGCCGGCGTTGAAAACCGCCCATATGAATCCCAATCCCAGGCAGGCCAAATAGCGGCAGAATGGCCTGCGCGTGCGCAGCAGTAAACAGACAACAAGCACGAGCGGCCACAGCTGCCATTGCTCAGGCAACTGCGGTAAAACCAACAGCGGCAGGATGCCGCAGATAACGGCGAGTATCGCCAGATCCAGCGAAATTTTGATCGCTCTTCTCCCATCGGCTCCGCCATGAGCAAAAGCGCATCACGGCAAGCAAGCAGGATCATTCAGGCGACATGTCACCGCCAGCAGGCTTTAACGAAGATGCGGTGAACATGGCAGGATAAGAGAGATCTATGCAGGAGCCACATCGTAAATGCGGCGTAGTACGCAACTCGCGAGCATATCGCGGAGAATTGCAGGCGAAAAAAAACGGCGCCTTACAGGCACCGTTTTATATTCTTTTCAAGCAACAACGCTATGATCAGTCAGCGACTAGCCATAGATATTGGCGCGGTCACGCAACTCTTTGCCTGGCTTGAAGTGAGGAACGTATTTACCGTCCAGCTCTACTTTGTCACCGGTTTTCGGGTTGCGGCCTACACGCGGGGCACGGTAGTGAAGAGAAAAACTGCCGAATCCGCGGATCTCAATGCGTTCGCCCTCGGCCAGCGTTGCGGCCATGTGCTCAAGCATCTCTTTCACTGCATCCTCAACGGCCTTCGCCGGAATATGAGATTGCTGGCCAGCAAGTCTTTCAATAAGTTCAGACTTGGTCATAGTACCTCCAAGCTTTGCAGCTAAACTACCGTATCGGGGCGGTCAGCGACCGCCCCCCGTCATTACTCGCCTTTAGCCGCTTTGAAAGCTTCAGCCATTGCGTTAGAGAAGTTGCCTTCTTCCTGTTTGTTGTTAACAGTTGCGATGGCGTCTTTCTCGTCAGCTTCGTCCTTAGCACGTACGGACAGGCTTACAACGCGGTTCTTACGGTCAACGCCGGTGAATTTAGCTTCAACTTCGTCACCTACGTTCAGAACCAGAGTTGCATCTTCAATGCGGTCGCGAGAGGCTTCAGATGCACGCAGGTAACCTTCTACGCCGCCTGCCAATTCAACTGTAGCACCTTTGGCGTCAACTGCAGTGACTTTACCAGTAACAATAGCACCTTTCTTGTTCATAGACAGGTAGTTATTGAACGGGTCTTCAGCCAGTTGCTTCACGCCCAGGGAGATACGCTCGCGCTCTGCGTCAACTTGCAGAACAACCGCAGCGATTTCGTCGCCTTTCTTGTATTCACGTACTGCTTCTTCGCCTGCAACGTTCCAGGAGATGTCAGACAGGTGAACCAGGCCGTCGATGCCGCCGTCCAGGCCGATGAAGATACCGAAGTCAGTGATAGACTTGATTTTACCTTCAACGCGGTCGCCCTTATTGTGGGTTTCTGCGAACTGCTGCCATGGGTTGGATTTGCACTGCTTCAGGCCCAGGGAGATACGACGACGTTCTTCATCGATGTCCAGAACCATCACTTCCACTACGTCGCCCACGTTAACAACTTTGGACGGATGGATGTTTTTGTTGGTCCAATCCATTTCAGAAACGTGTACCAGACCTTCAACGCCTTCTTCGATTTCTACGAAGCAGCCGTAATCAGTCAGGTTGGTTACACGGCCAGTCAGCTTGGTGCCTTCTGGGTAACGTTTCGCGATAGCAACCCATGGATCTTCGCCCAGCTGTTTCAGGCCCAGGGATACACGAGTACGCTCGCGGTCGAACTTCAGCACTTTAACAGTGATTTCATCGCCAACATTGACGATTTCGCTTGGGTGCTTAACGCGTTTCCAAGCCATGTCAGTGATGTGCAGCAGGCCGTCTACGCCGCCCAGATCAACGAATGCACCGTAGTCAGTGAGGTTCTTAACGATACCTTTAACTTCCATGCCTTCCTGCAGGTTTTCCAGCAGTTGATCGCGCTCAGCGCTGTTTTCGGATTCGATAACCGCACGGCGAGAAACGACAACGTTGTTGCGCTTCTGATCCAGCTTGATGACTTTGAACTCAAGCTCTTTGCCTTCCAGGTGCAGAGTGTCACGTACCGGACGCACGTCAACCAGGGAACCTGGCAGGAACGCGCGGATGCCGTTCAGCTCGACGGTGAAGCCACCCTTCACTTTGCCGTTGATAACACCGGTTACAGTCTCAGCTTCTTCGTAGGCTTTTTCCAGCGTGATCCAAGCTTCGTGACGCTTAGCTTTCTCACGGGACAGCAGGGTTTCACCGAAGCCGTCTTCAACAGCATCCAGAGCAACGTCAACTTCGTCACCAACCTGGATTTCCAGCTCGCCCTGGGCGTTTTTGAATTGCTCAGCCGGGATGGCAGACTCAGATTTCAGACCGGCGTCAACCAGTACGATATCTTTGTCGATAGCAACAACGACGCCACGAACGATGGAACCCGGGCGGGTTTCGATTTCTTTTAAGGATTCTTCAAAGAGTTGAGCGAAAGATTCAGTCATGTTGTTAATCTTCAGGGTTCTTTAGTTTAACGTCCATTTAGCATCCCGCCGAATGGGGTTGTTTCACATACCCCGCCATTGGCTCCATGCCGACAGGGTTTAAGGTTACAGGGGTAAAATTTTACCCGATATATTGCGATACCGCTATGACAAATATGACAAAAAGCCAATAGCGCCGCCGCGCTTATTGCTGCGGCAACGCCAATACTTTCTGTGCATACGTCAACGCCTGCTGGATCACTTCCTCTATCGACATGCTGGTAGAATCCAGCACGAGGGCGTCAGAAGCGGGCACCAGAGGCGCGATAGGCCGATTACGGTCACGGTCGTCCCGTTCCTTTATCTCGGCTAAAAGACGTTCAAAGTTAACATTAAAGCCCTTCTCCTGCAACTGCAGCATGCGGCGGTGCGCGCGCTCCTCCGAGCTGGCGTCGAGGAAAATCTTGACCGGCGCGTCCGGGAACACCACCGTGCCCATGTCGCGGCCATCGGCAATCAGGCCGGGCGCCTCGCGAAACGCGCGCTGGCGGCGCAGCAACGCCTCGCGCACGCGCGGAAACGCCGCCGCTTGCGACGCAGTGTTGCCGACGGTTTCGGTGCGGATCTCATTGCTGACGTCCTCACCTTCCAAAATCACCTGCAGCTTGCCGTCCTGGGCAACGAAGCGAACATCGAGATGTGCGGCCAGCGGAACCAGCGCTTCCTCAGAAGTGATATCCACCTGATGATGCAACGCCGCCAGCGCCAGCACGCGGTAGATCGCGCCAGAATCCAGCAAACGCCAACCAAGGGACTCGGCCAACGCTTTACACAGCGTGCCTTTGCCTGCGCCACTTGGTCCATCAACGGTTATCACCGGGGCTGTAGCCGTCATTTCTCTCTCCTTCAGGTAGAAAACCTCACAGAGACACGGCGCGCTTCGACTCGAAGCCCGTGCACTCTGCCACCTGCCCAATCAGGGGCAAATACGGTGGCGTATTATACGCTGCCCTACGGCAATCTGTTACCCTGGAACTGTCCGGTTGTTGAAAATAAGCGCACAACCGCGAAAAAGTATAGAAGAAACGCCGGTTGCCGAAGGTTAAAAACGATAAAGGCCCACAAAGGGGCCTTAAAAGAAACGATTTGACGGGTTACTACGCCGGCTGGCTGATGCGCGCCAACTGCTCGAAATAATCCGGGAAAGTTTTCGCGGTGCATTTCGGATCGAGAATGGTGACCGGGGTATCCGACAGCGCCACCAGCGAGAAGCACATCGCCATGCGGTGATCGTTGTAGGTACCGATCTCGGCGAACTGCAGTTTGGCCGGCGGCACGACGTGAATGTAGTCTTCGCCTTCGTCCACTTCCGCCCCCACTTTACGCAACTCGGTGGCCATCGCCGCCAGACGGTCGGTCTCCTTCACCCGCCAGTTGTAGATATTGCGGATGGTGGTCGGCCCCTCGGCGAACAACGCCGCGGTGGCGATGGTCATCGCCGCGTCCGGAATGTGGTTCATGTCCATGTCGATGCCGCGCAGTTCACCGCGGCTGCACTCGATGAAATCGTCGCCCCAGGTGATGCGCGCGCCCATTTTCTCCAGCACGTCGGCGAACTTGGTGTCGCCCTGCACGCTTTTGCGGCCGATGCCGGTCACGCGCACGGTGCCGCCCTTGATCGCCGCCGCCGCCAGGAAGTAAGAGGCGGAAGAAGCGTCGCCCTCAACCAGGTAGTCGCCCGGCGCGATATACGTCTGGCGCCCCTGGATATGGAATACCCGGTAGTTGTCGTGGCTCACCGATACGCCGAAGGTGCGCATCAGATGCAGCGTGATGTCGATGTAGGGCTTGGAAACCAGCTCGCCCTTGATGTGGATCTGCGTATCCTGCGGCGCCAGGGGCGCGGTCATCAGCAACGCGGTCAAGAACTGGCTGGAGACGCTGCCGTCAACGGTGACGTCGCCGCCCTGGAAACCGCCGCGCAGGCGAATCGGCGGGTAATCGGTCTGCTCAAGGTAATCAATCTGCGCCCCGCCCTGGCGCAACGCGTCCACCAGATGGCCGATCGGGCGTTCTTTCATGCGGGGTTCCCCGGTCAGCACCACATCACCTTCACCAAGGCACAGCGCCGCCGCCAGTGGGCGCATCGCGGTGCCGGCATTGCCGAGGAACAGTTCCAGCGGTTGGTTGGCCACCAACGGCCCGGCCACACCGGTCACTTCACACACGGTGCGGTCGGCGGAAAGCCGGTAGTTCACGCCCAACGCCTGCAGCGCATTCAGCATATGACGCACATCGTCGCTGTCCAGCAGGTTGGTCAGCCGGGTCGTTCCCTCCGCCAGCGCCGCCAGCAGCAGAGCGCGGTTAGAAACGCTCTTCGAGCCGGGTAAGTTGACGGTGCCATTGACCAGGGCGACCGGTTGTAACGTCAGGGAATCCACCATGTGAACAAAACTCTCCAATTCTGATAAACGAAACGGCTCCGGAATAATGCCGGAGCCGCTTTAATGCAAAAGGACAACAGCCTGAGCAGCCCGCGCCTGGCGGGCTGACGGAATCAACCGTGACGACGTTCGAAGTCGGTCATGAAGTCGGTCAGCGCCTGCACGCCGGCCAGCGGCATGGCATTGTAAATAGAAGCACGCATGCCGCCAACTACCCGGTGGCCTTTCAGCGCCTGCAGGCCGATGGCCTCGGCTTCGCTGAGGAATACCTTGTCCAGCGCCGCATCGGCCAGCTGGAACGGCACGTTCATCCAGGAACGGTTGGCGATCGCCACCTGGCTGCGGTAGAAGTCGGATTTATCGATGGTCGCGTACAGCAGCTCGGCCTTGGCCTGATTGCGTTTTTGCATCTCCACCAGGCCGCCCTGCTCTTTCAGCCATTTGAACACCAGCCCGGACAAGTACCAGGCGAAGGTTGGCGGGGTGTTGAACATCGAGTCGTTCTCGGCCAGCACGGTGTAATCGAGGATAGACGGCACTTCTTTGCGCGCCTTGCCCAGCAGATCGTCGCGCACGATCACCAGCGTCAGGCCGGCCGGGCCGATATTTTTCTGCGCGCCGGCGTAAATCACGCCGAAGCGGCTGACGTCGAGCGGGCGGGACAGAATGGTCGAGGAGTAATCGCCGATCACCACTTTGTCGCCGAAGTCCGGCGTTTCATCAATGGCCACGCCGTCGATGGTTTCATTCGGGCAATAATGCACGTAAGCAGCGTCGTTGCTCAGCTGCCACTCTTTCATCGGCTTGATGCCGCTCAGGCCGTCGATGCGAGTTTTCACGTCGATGACGTTCGGGGTGCAATACTTTTCCGCTTCCTTGATGGCGCTGTGCGCCCAATAACCACCGTCGATATAGTCGGCGGTGGCCTTGTCGCCCAGCAGGTTCAGCGGCAGCGCGGCGAATTGTGCGCGGGCGCCGCCGTGGCAAAACAGCACTTTATAGTTGGAGGGGACTTTCAGCAGATCGCGCAGATCCTGTTCCGCCTGCTCGGCAACGGCGATGAATTCTTTGCTGCGGTGACTGATCTCCATCACTGACGTGCCCAGGCCGTGCCAATTGCACAGTTCCTGGTCCGCACGACGCAACACTTCCACCGGCAGCATCGCCGGGCCAGAGCTAAAATTATAAACCTGAGTCATTTCCCCTCACCACATTCACTGTTCGCCGCAGAAAAGCGACCTGTCGAAAAGATGCCCGAAGCTAACGCTCGCGTTAACCAACCCATCGGTTTTATCACTCACGCCCCATGGCTGCAACGCTTATTCGCCCGTCGGCGGCAAACGGTCGCGCCGGGTGATGACAGGCTCTGCGGCCGTCGCGATTGTTTGGACGATAAAACCCTGCGACATGGGGAAATTCAGCAGGTTAACGCGGTGTTTTATGCTGTATTCAGCCGAGATGGCTGCGGGAGCCCGGACGGCCCCCGCAGGAGAGAAAACGATCAGTACTGATTGAACATCTGCTGGATCTGCTTCGCGTCTTTGGTTTGCGTCAGCGCCAGCTGCAGCAGAATGCGCGCTTTTTGCGGATTCAGCGTGCCGGCGGCCACGAAGCCGTATTTGGCGTCGTCCACTTCCGCATCCTCGGTGGTCGCGCCGGTCGGCACGCGCGAAGAACGCACCACCGCCACGCCGTTGTGCGCCGCCGTCGCCAAGGTGTCGAACACGGTTTTATACAGGTTACCGTTGCCGACCCCGGCGCTGACGATGCCCTGATATCCTTCGGCGATCAGCGCCTTGGCCGGCGCATCGGAGGCGTTGGCGTAGTTGTAGACGATGCCGACCTTCGGCAGCTCGTTCAGCTTGCTGACGTCGAACGGCGTCTCCCGGGTATGCTTGCGCTGCGGCGAACGCTGGTAATCGATCTTGCCGTTGTGGATGTACCCCAGCGGGCCGAAGTTCGGCGACTGGAAGGTCTGCACGGCGGTGGTATTGGTCTTGGTGACGTCGCGCGCGTCCAGCACGGTGTCGTTCATCGCCACCAGCACCCCGCGGTTGGCCGATTGCGGATCCGCCGCCGTCACCACCGCGTTATACAGGTTGAACGGGCCGTCGGCGCTCATCGCCGTCGCCGGCCGCATCGCCCCGACCAGCACCACCGGCTTGTCGCACTTCACCGTCAGATCGAGGAAATAGGCCGTCTCTTCCAGCGTATCGGTACCGTGGGTGATGACGAAGCCGTCGGTTTTGCCGCAGTCGGCGTCAATTTTCTTCGCCAGCGTCAGCCAGACCTGATCGTTCATGTCCTGCGAGCCGATGTTCACCACCTGCTCCCCCCGCACGTTGGCGATGTTTTTCAGCGCCGGCACCGCATCGACCAGCGCCTCGACGCCCAGCTTGCCCGCGGTATAGTTGGATTTCGTCGCCGAATCGCCGCCGCCGGCGATGGTGCCGCCGGTCGCCAGCAGGGTGATGTTGGGCAGCGCCAGCGCCGAAGCGCTGACGCCGGTCAACAAGAGGGTTAACACGCTGAGTTTCACTGATTTCATTAGATTTCTCCGTGACAGATAACTCGCTGAATTATGGCCTTTATCCTTAAAAAAACTGTGACTTTGCCACCGCTTTAGGAATACGTGGAGCTCCAGCGTAAAACCCCGTATCATTGCGCGTTTTTAGTACGCGCAAAAAGTGAAGACAATGACGCAAACTTTTATCCCCGGTAAAGACGCCGCCCTGGAAGACTCCATCGCCCGTTTCCAGCAGAAACTGAGCGACCTCGGTTTCAACATCGAAGAAGCCTCCTGGCTGAACCCGGTGCCGCACGTGTGGTCGGTGCACATTCGCGATCGCGATTGCCCGCTGTGCTTCACCAACGGCAAAGGCGCCAGCAAAAAAGCCGCGCTGGCCTCCGCGCTGGGTGAATATTTCGAGCGCCTGTCCACCAACTACTTCTTTGCCGATTTCTATCTGGGCCGGCAGATCGCCGAAGGCGACTTCGTGCACTACCCGAATGAGAAATGGTTCCCGATCCCTGAAGACGACGCGCTGCCGGCCGGCATCCTCGACGAACGCCTGCACGCCTTCTACGATCCGCAGCAAGAGCTGAGCGCCAGCGATCTGGTCGATCTGCAATCCGGCAACGCCGATCGCGGCGTGTGCGCGCTGCCGTTTACCCGTCAGTCCGACCAGCAAACCGTGTACATCCCGATGAATATCATCGGCAACCTGTATGTTTCCAACGGCATGTCCGCCGGCAACACCGCCAACGAAGCGCGCGTGCAGGGCCTGTCGGAAGTGTTCGAGCGTTATGTGAAAAACCGCATCATCGCCGAATCCATCAGCCTGCCGGCGATCCCGGACGAAGTGCTGAACCGCTACCCGGGCGTGGTGGAAGCCATCGCCAAGTTGGAAGAGGAAGGTTTCCCGATCCTCTCCTATGACGCCTCGCTGGGCGGCAACTACCCGGTGATCTGCGTGGTGCTGTTCAACCCGACCAACGGCACCTGCTTCGCTTCATTCGGTGCGCATCCGGACTTCGGCGTGGCGCTGGAGCGCACGGTAACCGAACTGCTGCAGGGCCGCAGCCTGAAAGATCTCGACGTGTTCACCGCGCCGACCTTCGATGACGAAGAAGTGGCGGAACACACCAACCTGGAAACGCACTTCATCGACTCCAGCGGCCTGATCTCCTGGGATCTGTTCAAACAGGATGCCGATTACCCGTTCGTTGACTGGAACTTCAGCGGCAGCACGCAGGAAGAGTTCGCCACCCTGATGAGCATCTTCGACAAGGAAGACGCGGAAGTGTACATCGCCGACTACGAGCACCTGGGCGTCTACGCTTGCCGCATCATCGTGCCGGGCATGTCCGATATCTACCCGGCGGAAGACCTGCTGCTGGCCAACAACAGCATGGGCGCGCACCTGCGCGATACGCTGCTGGCGCTGCCGGGCAGCGAGTGGGAGCCGGAAGAATACCTGGCGCTGATCGAGCAGCTGGACGACGAAGGGCTGGACGATTTCACCCGCGTACGCGAACTGCTGGGCATTGCCAGCGGCAAAGACAACGCCTGGCATACCCTGCGCGTGGGCGAGCTGAAGTCGATGCTGGCGCTGGCGGGCGGCGATCTGGATCAGGCGCTGATTTGGACCGAATGGACGCAGGACTTCAACGCCTCGGTGCTGAGCCCGGCGCGCAGCAACTACTACCGCTGCCTGCAAACGCTGCTGCTGCTGGCGCAGGAGCCTGAACGCGAAGCGGCGCAATACTATACCGCGTTCGTGAAAATGTACGGCCAGGAAGCGGTCGACGCCGCCTCCGCCGCCATCAGCGGTGAAGAGCGCTTCAACGGGCTGTTCGCCGTCGATGCCGATCTGAAGGCGCTGCCGGCGCATCAGGCGCTGCTGGCGGCTTACGAGAAGCTGCAGGCAGCCAAACGCCGCCACTGGGCCAAGGCCTAAGCATCATCAGGGGGTGCCACCACTTTGGGAGTACCCCTGTTGCCAAACGCCGCACTCCGTTGCGGCGTTTTCATTTTTGCGGTTTATTTCAACGCATTCGGTTTTATTTTTTCGCCGGAAAATAGGCGGTTAAACGGCCATAAAAATAAATAAACCGTCAATTGTTGCCGGACGGTGAAATAATAATTAACCGATAATTAAACTTTCAGCGCCGCGCGGCGACAAAACGCCTAAAAATTTAACTTTACTCTATGCCGACCATTCGGTGGATTCAAAAAAATTTGCAAACATTAAAAAAATGTTTTTCATTAAAAATCAATAAATTAATCATAAAAACCACACAAAAAACACGTCATTTCGCCGCTCTACTTCCCCGCCTTATGATCCAAATCAAATTTTCCCCTATACTGCTTTGCTAGTATCTCATTGCGTTGTTTTAACCCTTAAGAGCGAGAGTTAGTTTGAAAACTGACAGCCCCTTCGATCTGATTTTACCTGCAGCAACGGCGAAAATCGCTGAAGATGCCGGCGTGTATAAAGCCACCAAACATCCGCTGAAAACGTTTTATTTGGCGATCACCGCCGGTGTCTTCATTTCCATCGCCTTCGTCTTCTACATCACGGCGACCACCGGCACCGCCGGCGTACCTTTCGGGCTGGCGAAACTGGTCGGCGGCATCTGCTTCTCTCTCGGGTTAATGCTGGTGGTGGTGTCGGGCGCCGACCTGTTCACTTCTACCGTACTTATCGTCATCGCCAAGGCCAGCGGCCGCATCAGCTGGGGCCAGCTGGGCGCCAACTGGCTGAACGTTTATCTCGGCAACCTGGTCGGCGCGCTGTTCTTCGTGGCGCTGATCTGGTTCTCCGGCGAGTATATGGTCGCCAACGGCCAGTGGGGCCTGAATGTCCTGCAAACCGCAGACCATAAGCTGCATCACACCTTTATCGAAGCCGTCTGCCTCGGCATTCTGGCTAACCTGATGGTCTGCCTGGCGGTCTGGATGAGCTACTCCGGCCGCACCCTGACCGACAAGATGCTCGCCATGGTGCTGCCGGTCGGGATGTTTGTCGCCAGCGGCTTCGAACACAGCATCGCCAACATGTTTATGATCCCTATGGGCATCGTGGTCAAACACTTCGCCACGCCGGAGTTCTGGCAAGCCGTAGGGGCGGTACCTGAGCAATTCGCTCATCTGACAGTAAGCAACTTCATCATCGACAACCTGATTCCGGTCACCCTCGGTAACATCATCGGCGGCGGTCTGCTGGTTGGGTTGACTTACTGGGTAATTTATCTGCGCGGGGGCCGCGAGCAGCACTAAGCTGTGAGTTACCGCGCGCAGAGTTAGAAATCCACAATCAAAGGTAGGTGTACAATGACCGAACTTAACGAGAAATTAGCCAACGCTTGGGAAGGTTTCAGCAAGGGTGACTGGCAGAATGAAGTCAACGTTCGTGACTTCATCCAGAAAAACTACACGCCTTATGAAGGTGACGAATCCTTCCTGGCTGGCGCAACTCAAGCCACCACCACCTTGTGGGACAAGGTTATGGAAGGGATCAAACTGGAAAACCGCACTCATGCGCCGGTTGATTTCGACACCAACGTTGCTTCAACCATCATTTCTCACGACGCGGGTTACATCGCCAAAGAGCTGGAAACCATCGTGGGTCTGCAGACCGACGCCCCTCTGAAACGCGCGCTGATCCCGTTCGGCGGCATCAAAATGGTCGAAGGTTCGTGCAAAGTGTACGGCCGCGAGCTGGATCCGCAGCTGAAAAAAGTGTTCACCGAATACCGTAAAACCCACAACCAGGGCGTATTCGACGTTTACACCAAAGACATCCTGAACTGCCGTAAATCCGGCGTGCTGACCGGTCTGCCAGACGCCTACGGCCGCGGCCGCATCATCGGCGACTACCGCCGCGTGGCGCTGTACGGCATCGACTTCCTGATGGCCGACAAACTGAACCAGTTCAAATCGCTGCAGGAAAAACTGGAAAACGGCGAAGACCTGGAAATGACCATCCAGCTGCGCGAAGAGATCGCTGAACAGCACCGCGCTCTGGCTCAGATCAAAGAGATGGCCGCCAAATACGGCTACGACATCTCCGGCCCGGCCACCAGCGCGCAAGAAGCGGTGCAGTGGACCTACTTCGGCTACCTGGCCGCGGTGAAATCCCAGAACGGCGCCGCCATGTCCTTCGGCCGCGTGTCCACCTTCCTCGACGTGTTCATCGAACGCGACATCAAGGCGGGCAAACTGACCGAAGAACAAGCGCAGGAACTGATCGACCACCTGGTGATGAAACTGCGTATGGTGCGCTTCCTGCGTACCCCTGAGTACGATGAGCTGTTCTCCGGCGACCCAATCTGGGCGACTGAGTCCCTGGCCGGTATGGGCGTCGACGGCCGTACCCTGGTCACCAAAAACAGCTTCCGCTTCCTGAACACCCTGTACACCATGGGGCCGTCTCCGGAGCCGAACATGACCATCCTGTGGTCTGAGAAGCTGCCGCTGAACTTCAAGAAATTCGCGGCGAAAGTGTCCATCGACACCTCTTCCGTTCAGTACGAAAACGACGACCTGATGCGCCCTGACTTCAACAACGATGACTATGCCATCGCTTGCTGCGTCAGCCCGATGATCGTCGGCAAACAAATGCAGTTCTTCGGCGCCCGCGCCAACCTGGCGAAAACCATGCTGTACGCCATCAACGGCGGCGTTGACGAAAAACTGAAAATGCAGGTCGGCCCGAAAGAAGCGCCGATGATGGACGAAGTGCTGGACTATGACAAAGTCATGGCGCGCATGGATCACTTTATGGATTGGCTGGCCAAGCAGTACGTGACCGCGCTGAACATCATTCACTACATGCACGACAAGTACAGCTACGAAGCTGCGCTGATGGCGCTGCATGACCGTGACGTTTATCGCACCATGGCTTGCGGCATCGCCGGTCTGTCCGTTGCGGCCGACTCCCTGTCCGCCATCAAGTACGCGAAAGTCACCACCATTCGCGACGAAGACGGCCTGGCTATCGACTTCAAAGTGGAAGGCGAGTATCCGCAGTTCGGTAACAACGACGCCCGCGTCGATGACATCGCCTGCGACCTGGTGGAACGTTTCATGAAGAAAATTCAGAAACTGCGCACCTACCGCAACGCGGTACCGACTCAGTCCGTACTGACCATCACCTCCAACGTGGTGTACGGCAAGAAAACCGGTAACACCCCGGATGGCCGCCGCGCCGGCGCACCGTTCGGCCCAGGCGCCAACCCGATGCACGGCCGCGACCAGAAAGGCGCAGTAGCCTCCCTGACCTCGGTAGCCAAACTGCCGTTTGCCTACGCGAAAGACGGGATCTCCTACACCTTCTCCATCGTGCCTAACGCGCTGGGTAAAGACGACGACGTGCGTAAAGCCAACCTGGCAGGCCTGATGGATGGTTACTTCCACCATGAAGCCTCCATCGAAGGCGGTCAGCACCTGAACGTCAACGTGATGAACCGCGAAATGCTGCTGGACGCGATGGAAAACCCTGAGAAGTACCCTCAGCTGACCATCCGCGTCTCCGGTTACGCCGTGCGCTTCAACTCGCTGACCAAAGAGCAGCAGCAGGACGTCATTACTCGTACCTTCACTCAAACGATGTAATGCGCCAACCGGGCGGGAAACCGCCCGGTGCCAACGTCGGGGCCGGTTCTGCCGGCCCTTTTCTCCCACCGCTCTCCCCTGACTCTGTACGAGTCTGTTTTGCCGGACATCTATACTGGATGGATAGCCGGCAAAACAGTTATCCGGCAACTGACCGGCCGACAGGCATCATTACCCCCGGTGGCGGGCTCACCCCGCCACTGCATCGCAGATACCTGGCCGGCGGCCACGCGCCTATTTTTAGACTGCGTTTGACAGTCAATATTGGAGAAAAACCCGCAATGTCAGTAACTGGTCGCATCCACTCCTTCGAATCCTGCGGCACCGTCGATGGGCCCGGGATCCGCTTTATCGTCTTCTTCCAGGGCTGCCTGATGCGCTGCCTCTATTGCCATAACCGCGACACCTGGGACACCCACGGCGGCAAAGAAGTGACCGTCGAAGAGCTGATGAAAGACGCGGTGGCCTACCGCCACTTCATGAATGCCTCCGGCGGCGGCGTGACCGCGTCCGGCGGCGAGGCGATCCTGCAGGCTGAATTCGTGCGCGACTGGTTCCGCGCCTGCCACGCCGAAGGCATCAATACCTGCCTGGACACCAATGGCTTCGTGCGCCGCTACGATCCGGTGATCGACGAGTTGCTGGACACCACCGATCTGGTCATGCTGGATCTGAAACAGATGAACGACGATATCCACCAGAATCTGGTCGGCGTCTCCAACCACCGCACGTTGGAATTCGCCCGCTACCTGGCGAAACGCAATCAGCGCACCTGGATCCGTTACGTAGTGGTGCCGGGCTGGTCAGACGACGATAAATCGGCGCACCTGCTGGGCGAGTTCACCAAAGACATGACCAACATCGAGAAAATCGAGCTGCTGCCTTACCACGAGCTGGGCAAGCACAAATGGATAGCGATGGGGGAAGAGTACAAACTGGACGGTGTGCACCCGCCGAAGGCCGAGACCATGGATCGCGTCAAAGGCATCCTGGAAAGCTACGGCCACAAAGTGATTTACTGATTGGCGCACGCCAAAAGAAAAACCGGCTCATGGCCGGTTTTTTTATGCTCAGGCGGCGGCGAACGGCGTGTGGTGGCGATCCGGCTTCTGCTTTTTCAGCAGCATCAGCAGGTAAACCAGCGCCACGGCGGCGATCATCACGAACAGCACGCGATCGGAGTAGTTTTGCATCAGCAGCGCCGTCATCGATGGGCCCAGCAGGCTGCCGATGGTGTAACTCATCAGCAGCGCCTGGTTCATCGCCACCAGTTCATGCGGCATTGCCTTCTCGCAGGCCCAGGACATCGCCACCGGATACAGGGTAAAGCCGGCACAGCCGAGGATGAACAGTGAAGGCGCCATGGCGTAGTTGCCGAGCATCGCCACGCTGGCGAGGATCACCACGAACACCTGAATGCGCAGCACCAGCAGGCGCCCGTAACGATCGGCCAGGCGCCCGACCGGCCATTGCCCGACGATGCCGGAGCTGACCAGCAGCGCCATCCAGTAACCGACGTTGGCGTCACTCATGCCCTGATGGGAGAGATACAGCGGCATCAAGCCATACAGCGAACCGAGCACGATGCCGGAGATGATGCAGCCGTTGATGCCGAGGCGCGCGCTGCGGCGTCTCAACATTGTCCATACCGCCGCCTGCTGCGGCTCGTCTTCATGGCGGTTGACCCGCGCGAACAGCATTGGCAACATCGCGCTGATCACAATGGCGGTCACCCACGGCACCACGTGCAGCAATTCGGTCGAGGTCATGCTCAACAGCAATTGGCCGGTCACCGTACCGAGGTAATAGACTATCATATAGGCCGCCAGCAGCTGGCCACGGTTGCTCAGGTTACCGCTGCGCAACAGCGCGCTCTCCACGATCACCCAGATCCAGGCGCAACCGACGCCGGCGAAGAAGCGCCAGCCCAGCCAGCTCCAGAAATCGATCGACAGCACCATGCCGGCGGTCGCCGCGGCGAACACCAGACAAGAAAGATGATAGCTGCGGGTAAAGCCGACGCGCTGGATCAGTCTGCCCGCCACCAACGTGCCCAACAGGTTGCCGCTGAAATAAGAGGAGCTGACCATTCCCACCTGCCAGGTTGACAGCTGGGCATGGGTTAACCAAAGCGGCACTAACGTATTCAAAACGGCAATGGATACCGTGAGCAGCAAAAGGCCGCAGAGCAATAGGAGCACTGGGCGGGAGTATGCGGACATAGTGAAATTGTGACCGAACGCGCAATGAGAGTGCGCGCATCATGCCACTGGCGATAAAAAAGTCAATCGCCTCTTATCATTCCACCGCACGATTTGTTTCCGGCTAATCGGCTGGAAAAGCGCTATGCTCAGCGCAGAGCGAATTTAACGATGGAGAAGCAAGATGAGTCACGCAAATGATGCTGCGGTAGAGACCCTGCTGGCGGACATCGGCAGCACGCACGATGAGCTGCTGGCCATTGTGCAGCAGGTACGTCGGATCGCCGCGACAAGCGGCAGTGGCGTCACCGAATCGGTCAAATACGGCGGCATCATGTTCTCGCATACTCAATTTTTCTGCGGCGTTTTCGCCTATCGCCACCACGTCACGGTGGAGTTCGGTCACGGCTACCGGCTGGTAGACAGCCATCATCAGCTCGAAGGCAACGGCCAATATCGGCGGCACATCAAGCTCCACTCGCTCGCCGAGGTGAAAAGCAAGCATCTGGCGGACTACATTAAACAGGCCTACGCGCTGGCGACAGACTGAATTCTCGACATAAAAAAAGCGCCCGCAGGCGCTTTTTTCTCGTAGCTTGCCGTTTAGCCAATATATTCCAGGCCGCCCATATAAGGACGCAGCACTTCAGGCACCTGAATGCGACCGTCGGCCTGCTGGTAGTTTTCCAGCACTGCCACCAGCGTACGGCCGACCGCCAGGCCGGAGCCGTTCAGCGTGTGAACCAGACGCGGCTTCTTGTCGGCCTTGCTGCGGCAACGCGCCTGCATGCGACGCGCCTGGAAGTCCCACATGTTGGAGCAGGACGAGATCTCGCGGTAGGTGTTCTGCGCCGGCAACCACACTTCCAGATCGTAGGTCTTGCATGCGCCGAAGCCCATATCGCCGGTGCACAGCAGCACCTTGCGGTAAGGCAGGTTCAGCAGCTGCAGCACTTTTTCCGCGTGACCGGTCAGCTCTTCCAGGGCATCCATCGAATCTTCCGGACGGACGATCTGCACCATCTCGACCTTGTCGAACTGGTGCATGCGGATCAAACCGCGGGTATCGCGACCGTAAGAACCGGCTTCCGCACGGAAGCATGGCGTGTGCGCGGTCATCTTCAGCGGCAGAGTTTCCTCTTCCACGATCTCGTCGCGCACCAGGTTGGTCAGCGGCACTTCCGCCGTTGGGATCAGCGCGTAGTTGCTGCTGTCGGCTTCTTCTTCCAGCGGGCGGGTATGGAACAGATCTTCGCCGAACTTCGGCAGTTGGCCGGTGCCATACAGCGTGGCGTGGTTGACCAGATAAGGTACGTAGGCCTCCAGGTAGCCGTGCTGCTCGGTGTGCAGATCCAGCATGAACTGGGACAGCGCGCGGTGCATGCGGGCGATTTGCCCTTTCATGACCACGAAACGCGAACCGGTCAGCTTAACCGCGGCGGCAAAATCCAGCCCGCCGGCCATTTCGCCCAGATCGACGTGATCGCGCACCGCGAAGTCGTACTGGCGCGGTTCGCCCCAGCGGGTGACTTCCAGGTTTTCGCTGTCGTCTTTACCATCCGGCACCGCGTCGTCCGGCAGGTTAGGCAGCGTCAGAGCGTAATCGCGGATCTCGCTTTGCAGCGCATCCAGCGCCGCCTTGGCGGCATCCAGCTTGTCACCCAGCTCGTTCACTTCGCGACGCAGCGGCTCGATGTCTTCCCCACGCGCTTTGGCCGCGCCGATGGATTTCGATCGGGAGTTGCGTTCCGCTTGCAGCGTTTCAGTTTCTACCTGCAGAACTTTGCGGCGTTCTTCCTGCGAACGCAGCAGATCCAGATCGAGTTTAAAGCCTCGGCGAGCCAGTTTGACGGCGACTGCGTCTAGCTCATTACGCAGCAGATTGGGATCGAGCATGCTAATCCTGTGCTTGTTGTTATTGAAAGAAGTGTTGTTGTTCTATGCGGCTGATTTATAGCCGCATAAAAGAAGAGTGATACCCGCTAACCTTACCGCAACGGCCACGCTAGCGGTAGCGTTTTGTCGGGCTATTTTGATCCTGCTCAGCCAGCCATGCCAACTTTTCGCCGATTTTCCCTTCCAGCCCGCGCGAGGTCGGTTGGTAGTAGCGCGTATGGGCCATTTCGGGCGGGAAATAGTTCTCGCCGGCGGCGTAGGCGTTGGGTTCGTCGTGGGCGTAACGGTATTCCGCCCCCAGCCCCATCTCCTTCATCAGCTTGGTCGGCGCGTTGCGCAGGTGCTCCGGCACGTCATAATCGGCCTGCTCTTTGGCATCGCGCATGGCGGCCTTGAACGCGGTGTAAACCGCATTGCTTTTCGGCGCGCAGGCCAGGTAAACAATCGCCTGCGCGATGGCGCGTTCGCCCTCGGCCGGCCCCACGCGGGTGAAGCAATCCCAGGCGGCGATCGCCACCTGCATGCCGCGCGGATCGGCGTTGCCCACGTCTTCAGAGGCAATCGCCAACAGACGGCGCGCCACATAGAGCGGATCGCCGCCGGCGGTAATGATGCGCGCATACCAGTACAGCGCGGCGTCCGGCGCCGAACCGCGCACTGATTTATGCAGCGCGGAAATCAGGTCGTAATAACGGTCGCCCTTGTTGTCGAAGCGCGCGCTGCGCTCGCCCGACACCTCTTTCAGCAACTCCGGCGTCAGCACCCGCACGCCTTTGGCATCGATCTCCGCCATGTCCGCCATCATTTCCAGGCTGTTCAGCGCCCGGCGCGCATCGCCGCCCACCAACTCCGACAGCAGGCGGCGCGTTTCCGCGGGCAGCTCGACGTTCTGATTGCCAAAGCCGCGCGCCTTGTCGCTCATCGCCTGATCCAGCACCTGGCCGATATCTTCGGCGGTCAGCGCCTTCAGTAGGTAAACGCGGGCGCGGGACAACAGCGCCGAGTTCAGTTCGAACGACGGGTTTTCGGTGGTGGCGCCGATAAAGGTGATGGTGCCGTCTTCGATATGCGGCAGGAAAGCGTCCTGCTGGCTTTTGTTAAAGCGGTGCACTTCGTCGACGAACAGGATGGTGCGGCGGCCGGCGTCGCGGTTTTGCCGCGCCCGCTCAATCGCCTCGCGGATCTCCTTGATGCCGGAGGTCACGGCAGAGATCCGTTCGACATCCGCCTGACCATAACGGCCGATCAGCTCTGCCAACGTCGTCTTCCCGGTGCCCGGCGGCCCCCATAAAATCATCGAGTGCAGTTGCCCGGCCTCAATGGCGCGCGGCAGCGGCTTGCCGGCGGCCAGCAGGTGTTGCTGGCCGATATACTGCGCCAGCGTGGTCGGCCGCATGCGCGCGGCCAACGGCTGGAACTCGTTCTGGGAAAAATCGAGCGACAGATTATTACTCACTTGCACCTCACTGGCGCTGGTCGTCCAGCGTCACCCCCTTCGGCGGGGTAAATTTGAATTTGGCCGGATCGGCGGCGACGTTCTGCTGGCTTTTCAGCGTATAAGCACTACGCTGGCCATCCTGCTCCACCGCGGCGAAGCTGCGGATGGTGCCGCTGTTGGTCACGCTGATGGCGAATTGCTTCAGGTTGCCGCTGGCGGATTTCGGCGTTAATTCAAAATCATCGCCCTTTTGCTTCACGTTGTACTGTTTCCAGTCGCTGGCATTATTGCGGGTAATCAGCATAAACGGCGTATTGCCGGTGGCGTTCTTCAACCAGGTCGCCGTCACCTGCTCGACGAACGGGTTGTAAAACCACAGGGTTTGACCATCGGAGACCAGCACGCTCTCATCGGGTGACGTCATGTGCCAGTTGAACAGGTTCGGCCGCTTCACCCACAGCTCGCCTTCACCCTGTTGCACCGCGGCGCCTTCGGCGCTGGTCACGGTTTGCGAGAAGCTGGCGTGGAAACTGTTCACCTTCGCCAGGCGACTTTGCAGATCCTGTGCGGCGTCGGCCAGCACGGAGGTAGAAGCGAATCCCGAAAGCAGACAGCAGGCAACTAACAGTTTTTTCATTATTCCAGATACCTTATGAAATGCGTTAACCGCAGGGCGACGCCGTGCGGGTCAATCAACCCTTTACTCCCGTTACTTTACCTGAAGCCGGCGATCGGCCGGTAGGCCAATGTTCCGAGAAGAAACGGGTTTACGCTTCTTTGCACAAGGGCCGCTTAAGCGGCCCTTTCTTATTAAATTGCAATGGCTAAGCGACCATCAATCGTGCCGCGGCGGCGCCAGCACCTCGCGGTTGCCGTTATGCCCCTGCTCGCTGACGATGCCCTGCGCCTCCATCTGTTCGATGATACGCGCCGCGCGGTTATAGCCGATGCGGAACTGGCGCTGTACGCCGGAGATGGAGGCGCGGCGTTTATCCACCACGAAATCCACCGCCTGGTCAAACAGCGGATCCAGCTCTTCGTCGCCGTCCATGCCGCCGCCGGCACCGCCCTCGCCGTCTTCGCCGCCGCTGAGAATGCCCTCTTTATATTGGGGCCGCTCGCGCGCTTTCCAATCCTTGACCACCGCGTGCACTTCCTGATCGCGCACGAATGCGCCATGCACGCGCACCGGGATCGAGGAGTTCGGCGCCAGATAGAGCATGTCACCCATGCCCAGCAAGGACTCGGCGCCCCCCTGATCGAGGATGGTGCGGGAGTCGATCTTGCTCGACACGGTAAAGGCGATGCGCGTCGGAATGTTGGCCTTGATCAGGCCGGTGATCACATCCACCGACGGACGCTGGGTCGCCAGCACCAGATGGATGCCCGCCGCACGCGCTTTCTGCGCCAGGCGAGCGATCAGCTCTTCGACCTTCTTGCCGACCGTCATGATCAGATCGGCGAATTCGTCGACCATCACCACGATGTACGGCTCTTTCTCCAACACCGGCGGCGTGATGTCCATGCTGTCGGTCGGCTTCCAGAATGGATCCGGGATCGGACGCCCCATCGCTTCGGCCTGATCGACGCGCTCGTTGTAGCCGGCCAGGTTACGCACGCCCAGGGCAGACATCAGCTTGTAGCGGCGTTCCATTTCACCCACGCACCAGCGCAGCGCGTTGGCGGCGTCTTTCATGTCGGTGACCACGTCGGTCAACAGGTGTGGAATGCCTTCGTAAACCGACAGTTCCAGCATTTTCGGGTCGATCATGATAAAGCGCACTTCTTTCGGCGTGGCCTTATACAGGATGCTCAGGATCATGGCGTTGACCCCGACCGACTTACCGGAACCGGTGGTACCGGCGACCAGCAAGTGCGGCATTTTGCCCAGATCGGCCACCACCGGCTCGCCGGAGATGTCTTTACCCAATACGATGGACAGCGGCGACGGGTTGTCGCGGAAGGCCGGACAATCCAGCACCTCGCGCAGATATACCGTTTGCCGCTTGGCGTTCGGCAGCTCCAGACCGACATAAGGCTTACCGGGGATCACTTCCACCACGCGCACCGCCGAAGTCGACAGCGAACGCGCCAGATCGCGCGACAGGTTGGAAATGCGCGCCGCTTTAACGCCCGGCGCCAGATCCAGCTCGAAGCGGGTGATGACCGGCCCCGGCAGGATGTCCACCACGTCGGCTTTCACGCGATAATCGGCCAGGCTGGCCTCCACCAGGCGCGCTTTCTGTTCCAGCGCGAAGGAATCGACCGGCTCCACTTCTTTCGGCGCTTCAGTCAGCAGATCCAGCGTCGGCAGAGGCGTGGTCGGTTTCTGCAGCGGCTGATCGTTGCGCATCAGGAACGGGTGAATCAAACTGTCCATCGCCGGATGCTGCTCGGCCTGAGGTTGCTGAGGCTGCTGCACCTGCGGCTGTTGCTGCGGCTGCTGATATTGCTGCTGCGACGGCTGTTGATGCTGCTGTTGCTGCGGCTGCTGGTATTGTTGAGGCTGCGGGTGCGATTGCTGAGGTTGGGCAGCCGGCGCCGCCGGCTCAAACTGACCGAACGGCACATCGTCCTCTTGCTCGCTTTGCTGTTCAATGCGCTCTTCAAGCTGCGGGGACAGCGTGAACATCGGCTCGCTCGGGCCATCGTCCACCAGATCCGCCATCGGCGAGAAGCTGAAAGCATTGCGGGTATCGATCGGGCTGGCGGCCGGCGCCTGCGGAGCAGATGCTTGCTGGCCGTAGCGCGCCTGCTGCTGCTCGGCAAACGCCTGGCGCAGCGCGGCCTCTTGCTGCGCCTCTTCGTCGTCCTGTTGATAGCCTTCGCCGTAGCGTTGGTGCTGCTGCTCGGCAAACGCCTTGCTCAGCTCGGCTTCCTGCAATGCGCTCTCGTCATCTTGTTGCTCAGACGCGTAGCTTTCGCCATAGCGCTGGCTTTGCTGCTCGGCGAACGCCTGGCGCAGCGCCGCTTCTTGCAGCGCCTCTTCTTCCTGCGGGTTCGCCGCCGTCAGCTGTTGAGGCTCCGCCTCTGTCTGGCGCTGTTCCTGTTCGGCCGCACGCTGCGAAGGCAGCTTGATACCGTAGGAAGCCAGCTCGCGACGGGTCGGGATGCGTACCGGGTTCGGCCGCGGCAGCTCAGGGCCGATGCCCTGCTTAACCTGCGGATTGCCGTCGCTGGTCGCCGTGAAGGCCGGCATAAAGGTCGCCGCCGCAACGCCCGCAGCAGCGGCTGCCGCCGTATCCGGCTGCGGTTTGGCGCCGGTGGCGCTGAAACCGCTCGAACTGCCGATGTCAACGCTGTCACGCTGTGCGGCGGTAAAATCAAAGGGAGAACGCGCCGGCGGCTGCGGCGCGGCCGGCTCTTGCCAGTTACCAAGGCGCGGCTCATCGTCATCCTGATAAGGATCGACAGGACGCGTCGCCTTAGGCGCAGGCGTTTCTTCCGGGATCTCGAAGGAATACAGCGGCGGCGTAGCATCTTGCGCCGACGCACTTACCGGGTGCTGATTGACCGAGGCCGGCGCGGCCGGCGCCACCGTTACCGACGGCGCCTGAGCGGCGATCGGCGCAGCGACGGGCTCGTGGATCTCTGCCTTCACCGTCGGTGCAGGCGAAGCCACCGGCGCGCTGGGTGCGGCTTCTGCTTCAAGCTCACCGTCGTCGGCGCGCAGGCCGCTGAGCAACGGATCGGCGGCGTCTTCCGCCGCCGCTTTGGCGCTTTCGGTAACCGAAGGCGCGGAGAACAGCACGTCGTCATCGGCGGCCGCGGCTCCGGCGGCGGTCGCGGCAACCGCTGCGGCGGCACCCTTCCCTGCCTGCTCAGGCTCGTCGTCAACGTAACGCTCGTCATCCTCGAAATAGCGCTCTTCGCGACGTGAGCGATTGGTCATCACCGTCGCAACGCCCAACACCGCCCCGCCGATCTTCTCGGCGATCACCAGCCAGGACCAGCCGGTAAACAGCGTCAACCCCGCCGCCCATACGCACAGCAGCGCCAGCGTAGCGCCGATGCCGTTGAACCACGGCAACATGGCGTTGCTCAGCAGGCTGCCGATCACGCCGCCGGAGGCGAAGTAATAGAGATCGTCAACGTTCAGCGCCGCCAACCCACAGGAGGTGAGCACTAACGCCAGGGTGCCGATCAGGCGCAGGGAAAGCGCGAAATAGTCGATGTAGTCTCTGTTGCTGCGTTGGCGATAAGCCGCCCAGCACAGGACCAGCATGATCGGCGGTATCGCGTAGGCGAGCACCCCGAAGGTGAAGAACAGCGTATCGGCCAACCAGGCTCCGACACCGCCGCCCAGATTGTGAATCGGCTCATGCCACGCGGTCTGCGACCAGCTTGGGTCAGACGGGTTGAAACTGACCAGCGCAGCCATGAGGTAAACGGCAAAAATCGCTACCACGATAAGCACAGCTTCCAGCAAACGCCGGCCACTGCTGAGTCTTTTCAGGGTAACTTCTTTATCTTCTGTATATTCCTGGCTCAAGAAAGGCTCTCCAGGTTCCTGTTAGCTGACATAGCAACAGCGCCGAGAAACTGCCCCGGCGCCGAAACTGTATGAATAAACAGGAGTGTAACCAATTTAATCAGGTTTTGCACCTGCACCTTACCGTGTTTTGATAACCAGACGGTTACTCTGTTTCACTTCTTCCATCACTACGTAGGTACGGGTGTCGTTAACCCCCGGCAAACGCAGCAAGGTTTCACCCAGCAATTTGCGGTAAGCCGACATGTCCGGTACGCGGGTTTTCAACAGGTAGTCGAAATCGCCGGAAACCAGATGACACTCCTGAATCTCTTCAAGCTTCTGCACTGCCGAGTTGAATTGCTCAAACACATCCGGCGCGCCGCGGTTCAACGTGATCTCCACGAAAACCAGCAGGGACGCATCCAGATAATGCGGGTTCAGCAATGCGGTATAGCCATGAATGAAACCCTGGCGCTCGAGACGGCGCACGCGTTCCAAACATGGTGTCGGGGATAACCCCACGCGCTTCGAAAGCTCGACGTTCGAAATACGCCCATCCTTCTGCAGCTCATTCAGGATGTTGCGGTCGATACGGTCAAGATCTTTACCCGGGCGTTTCTTGTTGTCTGCCATTATTATTGTCTCTCTTATTTTCTTCCGTGCACTTGCCACACCCTAGCCAACGTCAATGTGTAAGGGTTCGTTCCAAGCGAAGACCCGATGCCTGTCATATGCTTCTTCACTACCATCATTCCACGCCGCGCAGCCTGTCTGTCCAACCCCGCGCGATGCAGGTAACGACGTTTAGGTCGAGAAAAAATCAGCAAACGCTTGCGCGCTCTGCTCCGCACACCCATCGCGCATTGCCGCCTCGCGGCGCAAATACGTACGATTTGCTGGTGTTACGGGGATAATTTCTTCTTCCTATGATGTTTTCGCAAATGCGCAGCGGATTGTCAAAGTAAAAGAAGCAAAATCAGAACAACGTACCGTCACGAAAAGTCTGCATCCCATTTTTGGTTATGAATCGCTGGCAGATAAACCCCGGCGGGGAGCGGCTGAAGTCGCAGAATGCGCCGTTTTTGCGCGGTTGGCGATTCAGCGGCCGAATGCGGCTTTGATAAGGTAAATTTCTGCGTTCGGCGTACGATTTGCCGACAGCGGGTGCATTAATAGGCGACAACTATCATACAAATCGTTAACAACGTCGCCCGGCGCTTTTTTTACTGCGCCATTTTCCCTACAATCGGCTTCATTGTCCGCCATTGTGGAATAAAGAGGTTATTCATGGGCACGGCTAAACATAGCAAATTACTGATTCTGGGTTCCGGCCCGGCCGGTTACACCGCCGCCGTCTACGCGGCGCGCGCCAACCTGAACCCGGTGCTGATCACCGGTCTGGAACAAGGCGGCCAGCTGACCACCACCACCGAAGTGGAAAACTGGCCCGGCGACGCCGAAGGCCTGACCGGCCCGGCGTTGATGGAGCGCATGCGCGAGCACGCGGAGAAGTTCCAGACTGAAATCGTCTTCGACCACATCAACAGCGTCGATCTGCAGCAGCGTCCGTTCCGCCTGTTCGGCGACAGCGGTGAATACAGCTGCGACGCGCTGATCATCGCGACCGGCGCCTCCGCCCGCTATCTTGGCCTGCCTTCCGAAGACGCGTTCAAGGGCAAAGGCGTTTCCGCCTGCGCAACCTGCGACGGTTTCTTCTACCGCAACCAGAAAGTCGCGGTGGTCGGCGGCGGCAATACCGCCGTTGAAGAAGCGCTGTACCTGTCCAACATCGCCGCCGAGGTTCACCTGATCCACCGTCGCGACAGCTTCCGTTCGGAGAAAATCCTGATCGACCGGCTGATGGAAAAAGTGAAGAGCGGCAACATCGTGCTGCACACCGACCATACGCTGGACGAAGTGCTGGGCGATGAAATGGGCGTGACCGGCGTGCGTATCCGCAGCACCAAAGCGGAAAACGAAACCCGTGAGCTGGAACTGGCCGGCGTGTTCATCGCCATCGGCCACAGCCCGAACACCGGCATCTTCGGCGGTCAGCTGGAGCTGGAAAACGGCTACATCAAGGTGCAGTCCGGCATTCACGGCAATGCGACCCAAACCACTATCCCCGGCGTCTTCGCCGCGGGCGACGTGATGGATCACATCTACCGTCAGGCGATCACCTCCGCCGGCACCGGCTGCATGGCGGCGCTGGACGCAGAGCGTTATCTGGACGGCATCGCCGGCGCAGAAGTCTGCTAAGACGTTTTCATCATCGGCAAAAAGCGGCTCTCGAGCCGCTTTTTTTGTTTCTGGGTTCAGCAATCTCTCCCTCCCATCTGTTATAGCCATATTTGCCCGCTTTATTCTTTTCAGTCTGCCGGGTCACGAGGTAACATGAGGCCTCGCTTGTTTGTCGCCGATTGCGCCAAACACTATTATTTAACAGTACGTTAACCCAGCCCGTAACAAACGGGCGCCGGCGACGCAGACGCATATCTGATGAAAAAAACCAGACAGCAACAGTTAACCCGTTGGCTTAAAACCCAGAGTTCGTTAGCGCAGCGTTGGCTGCGCCTTTCCATGCTGTTGGGGTTGTTCAGCGGCCTGCTGATCGTGGCGCAGGCGTGGCTGCTGGCCAGCCTGCTGCACGCCCTGATCATCGAACACACCCCGCGTGAGCAACTGATCCCTTCGTTTATCTGGCTGGCCGTCGCGTTCGCGCTGCGGGCGCTGCTGAGCTGGCTGCGGGAACGGGTCGGTTTTCTGTGTGGGCAGGTGATCCGCCAGCGCATGCGCCGGCAGGTGCTGGATAAGCTGCAGCAGCTCGGGCCGGCCTGGATCCAGGGCAAACCGGCGGGCAGCTGGGCCAGCATCATCGTCGAACAGATCGAGGATATGCAGGACTATTACTCGCGCTATCTGCCGCAGATGTATCTGGCGGTGTTTATCCCGCTGCTGATCCTGATCGCCGTCTTCCCGATCAACTGGGCCGCCGGTTTGATTCTGTTGGCGACCGCGCCGCTCATCCCGCTGTTTATGGCGCTGGTGGGCATGGGGGCCGCCGACGCCAACCGCCGCAACTTTGTGGCGCTGGCGCGATTGAGCGGTAACTTCCTCGACCGCCTGCGCGGCCTGGACACCCTGCGGCTGTTCGACCGCGCGCAGGCCGAAACCGCGCAGATCGCCAAATCCTCCGAAGACTTCCGCAGCCGCACCATGGAAGTGCTGCGCATGGCCTTCCTCTCTTCCGGCGTGCTGGAATTCTTCGCTTCGATTTCCATCGCCGTGGTGGCGGTGTACTTTGGCTTTTCGTACCTCGGCGAACTCAATTTCGGCAGCTACGGCCTCGGAGTAACGCTGTTTTCCGGTTTTCTGGTGCTGATTCTGGCGCCGGAGTTTTTCCAACCGCTGCGCGATCTCGGCACCTTCTACCATGCCAAAGCGCAGGCGGTCGGCGCGGCGGAAGCGCTGGAAACCTTCCTCAGCGCCGAAGGCGAGCAGATGGGCAACGGCACGCGGCAGCTGCCCGCCGATCAACCGCTGACGCTACAGGCGAACGCGTTGGAAATCCTGTCGCCGAACGGCGTGTTGCTGGCCGGGCCGCTGAGTTTCACCCTGCAACCGCAGCAGCGCGTGGCGCTGGTCGGGCTGAGCGGCGCCGGCAAAAGTTCGCTGCTCAATCTGCTGCTCGGCTTCCTGCCCTACCGTGGATCGTTGACCGTCAACGGCATCGAACTGCGTGACCTGTCCGCAGAGAACTGGAGGCAGCAGCTGAGCTGGGTCGGGCAAAACCCGCACCTGCCGGCGCAAACCTTGCGCGCCAATATCCTGCTGGGCTGCCCGCAGGCCGATGAAACGCAGCTGCAGCAGGCGGTGGAACACGCCTACGTCAGCGAGCTGTTGCCGTATCTGCCGCAGGGGCTCGACACCGAAGTGGGCGATAACGCCGCCCGCCTGTCGGTCGGCCAGGCGCAGCGCGTGGCGGTCGCCCGGGCGCTGATCGGCCCGCGCCGCTTGCTGCTGCTCGATGAACCGGCCGCCAGCCTCGATGCCCATAGCGAACAACGGGTGATGCAGGCGTTGAATGCCGCTTCGCATCAGCAAACCACCCTGCTGGTGACGCATCAGCTGGAAGATACCGAAGACTACGATCAGATTTGGGTGATGGATAACGGGCGCATCGTGCAACAGGGCGATTACGCCACCCTCAGCGCCCAGCCGGGCCTGTTCGCCACTCTGATCGCCCACCGCCGCGGGGAGCTTTAATCATGCGCGTTTTGCTGCCGTTTTTGGCGTTGTATCGCCGCCATAGCCTGCTGATTAGCCTGGGCATCCTTTTGGCGATCGTCACTCTGCTGGCCAGCATCGGCCTGCTGGCGCTCTCCGGCTGGTTCCTGGCCGCCTCTTCGCTGGCCGGATTGGCGGGTCTGCTGACCTTCAACTACATGCTGCCCGCCGCCGGCGTGCGCGGCGCGGCGATCTTCCGCACCGCCGGGCGCTACGCCGAGCGCGTGGTCAGCCACGACGCCACCTTCCGCGTGCTGTCGCACCTGCGGGTGTTCACCTTCAGCAAGCTCCTGCCGCTGACGCCGGGCGGCATCGCCCGTTTCCGCCAGGCCGACCTGCTCAACCGCCTGGTGGCGGACGTGGACACGCTGGATCATCTTTATCTGCGGGTGATCTCGCCGCTGATCAGCGCGGCGGTGGTGATCCTGGTCGTCACCTACGGCCTGAGCTGGCTGGATCCTGCGCTCGCCCTGACGCTGGGCGGCATTCTGTTGCTGCTATTGCTGCTGGTGCCGCCGGTGTTCTATCGCGCCGGCAAACCGATCGGCGGGCAACTCACCGCCCTGCGCGGCCAATACCGCACCGACCTGACCGCCTGGCTGCAGGGGCAGGCGGAGCTGGTGGTGTTCGGCGCCGTCAACGACTTCCGCCAGACGCTGAATGCCACCGAACAGCTGTGGCAACGCCGCCAGTGGCAGCAAGCCTCGCTGAGCGGCAAGGCGCAGGCGCTGATGATCCTCGCCAGCGGGCTGACGGTGACGCTGCTGCTGTGGCTGACCGCCGCCGGCATCGGCGGCGATACCCAACCCGGCGCGCTGATCGCGCTGTTTGTCTTCGCCGCGCTGGCGTCGTTCGAAGCGCTGATGCCGGTGGCCGGCGCCTTCCAGCACCTCGGCCAGGTGATCGCCTCCGCCACGCGGGTCAAACAGATCATCGATCGCCAGCCGGAAGTCACCTTCCCCGCCGCCGGTCCGGCCGCCGCCGACCGGGCGCAGCTCAGCCTGCGGCAGCTGAGTTTCACCTACCCCGATCAGCCGCAGCCGGTGCTGCGCGACGTCACGCTCGAAGTCGCGGCCGGCGAACACATCGCCTTGCTCGGCCGCACCGGCTGCGGCAAGTCCACCCTGCTGCAGCTGCTGACCCGCGCCTGGCGCACCGACGGCGGAAAAATTCTGCTCAACGGCGAACCGCTGGAAGATTATGATGAAACCACCCTGCGTCGAATGACCACGGTCGTCAGCCAGCGAGTGCATATCTTCAGCGATACGCTGCGGGAAAACCTGCGGCTGGCCGCACCGGATGCCGACGACGCTCATTTGAGTGACGTCCTGCAGCAGGTGGGGCTCGGCAAATTGCTGGCCGGCGACGGCGGGCTGAACGCCTGGCTCGGCGAAGGAGGCCGGCAGCTGTCCGGCGGCGAACAGCGCCGCCTGGGCATCGCCCGCGCGCTGCTGCATCCGGCCCCGCTGCTGCTGCTTGACGAACCGACCGAAGGGCTGGACGCCGAAACCGAACAGCAGATCCTGGCGCTGCTGCGCCGGCATTGTCAGGGCAAGACGCTGATCCTGGTGACGCACCGCCTGTACGGCCTGGAGCATCTCGATCGCATTTGCGTAATGGATGACGGCCAAATTGTCGAACAGGGCGATCACGCCGCCCTAATGCGCCAGCAGGGCCGCTATGCCCGCTTTCGCAACCGTATCAGCAACCTGGCGCCGTAATCGGCCCGTAGAGGACGCAGAAACCCTGTATGCGCATCGTTAAGCTTTCCCCCCAGTCGCTGGCGTTTCCCTCGCCTGAGGGCGCCCTGCGCGATCCCAACGGCCTGCTGGCGATCGGCGGCGACCTGACGGCGCCGCGGCTGCTGGCAGCCTACGAGCGCGGCATCTTCCCCTGGTACTCGCCGGGGGAAGCGATTCTGTGGTGGTCACCCGATCCGCGTGCGGTGCTGTTCCCAGCCGAGTTTCATCTCAACCGCAGCCTGAAACGCTTTCTTCGCCACGATCCGTTTCGCATCACGCTTAATCACGACTTCGCCGCGGTGATCGCCGCCTGCGCCCACCGGCCGAATGAAGGCACCTGGATCGGCCCGGAGGTGCAGCGCGCCTATCAACATCTGCATCGCCTCGGCTACGCGCACTCGGTGGAGGTATGGCAGGATGATCAACTGGTCGGCGGCATGTACGGTGTGGCGCAGGGCGCGTTGTTCTGCGGCGAATCGATGTTCAGCCGCGTCACCAACGCCTCAAAATGCGCATTGATGGCCTTTTGCCGCCATTTTGCCGCTTATGGCGGGGAATTGATTGACTGCCAGGTGCTGAACGCTCACACTGCCCGCCTTGGCGCGCGTGAAATTCCGCGCCGTCAATTCTTGCAGCAGCTCAGCACCCTTCAACGGCGGCCTTTGGCACCGGCGTGCTGGGAGCCGCAAGTCATATCCCCACAGCCGGTTGAACCGCCCTATCCAGTAAACTAATTGGTGGAAACGGTGCAATGTTCACCGACACATCTTTACATAATGGGGGTTTTTCGGCATTATCTTGCCGGTTAAAAACTAAGGTAGTTAGACCTAGAGGATTCGATGGCCAAAGAAGACAATATTGAAATGCAGGGCACCGTTCTTGATACGCTGCCGAACACCATGTTCCGCGTTGAATTGGAAAACGGGCACGTGGTAACCGCACACATCTCCGGTAAAATGCGTAAAAACTATATCCGCATCCTGACGGGCGACAAAGTCACTGTAGAGCTGACCCCGTACGACCTGAGCAAAGGCCGCATTGTCTTCCGTAGCCGTTAATCGGCTCACCGCGCGCCACACGCTGGCGGCATCGAGGATGTAATCCCTCGGGAGCCCTTTCCGTTTACCCCCGCAGCGACGTTACACAACGGGTTGCAGGTGCGCAGGTAAACTGAGAGGGCTCACTCGTTTCTGTTGTACGGTGAATCTCACCCATAAAAAAAGCGATGCCGAAGCATCGCTTTTTCTTTGCCTGAAGGCGGCCTTAGTGCACCGCGCCCTCGTCCGCTTTGCGCTTGGCGGCGCTGAGGAAGTGGTAGGTCAGCTGTTTCTTGTCCTTGTCCAGCTCGACCTTCACGGAACCGCCGTCCACCAGCGAACCGAACAGCAACTCGTTGGCCAACGGTTTCTTCAGGTTTTCCTGCATGACGCGCGCCATCGGACGAGCGCCCATCGCACGGTCGTAACCCTTCACCGACAGCCAATCGCGCGCTTCGTCGCTCACTTCCAGCGAGACACCCTTCGCATCCAGCTGCGCCTGCAGTTCGACGATAAACTTGTCGACCACCTGCTGGATCACCTCGGTAGACAGATGGTTGAACCAGATGATGTTGTCCAGACGGTTGCGGAACTCCGGCGTAAACACCTTCTTGATCTCTTCCATCGCGTCGGTGCTGTTGTCCTGCTGCACCAGACCAATCGACTTGCGTTCGGTTTCCCGCACCCCGGCGTTGGTGGTCATCACCAGGATCACATTGCGGAAGTCCGCCTTGCGGCCGTTGTTGTCGGTCAGCGTACCGTTATCCATCACCTGCAACAGCAGGTTGAACACGTCCGGGTGCGCCTTCTCGATCTCATCGAGCAGCACCACCGCATGCGGATGCTTGATCACCGCATCGGTCAGCAGCCCGCCCTGATCGTAACCGACGTAGCCCGGAGGCGCGCCGATCAGACGGCTGACGGTATGCCGCTCCATGTACTCGGACATGTCGAAACGCAGCAGCTCGATATCCATCGCCTTGGCCAACTGAACGGTGACCTCGGTTTTCCCGACCCCGGTCGGCCCGGCGAACAGGAAGGAACCGACCGGCTTGCGCTCGTGGCCCAGACCGGCGCGGCTCATCTTGATCGCTTCGGTCAGCGCTTCGATCGCCTGATCCTGGCCGAATACCAGCATCTTCAAGCGATCGCCCAGGTTTCTCAGCACGTCGCGATCGCTGGCCGACACGGTTTTCTCTGGGATGCGCGCGATACGCGCCACCACGGATTCGATATCGGCCACGTTAACGGTTTTCTTGCGCTTGCTGGCCGGCATCAACCGGCTGCGGGCGCCCGCCTCGTCGATCACGTCGATCGCCTTGTCCGGCAGATGGCGATCGTTGATGTATTTCACCGACAGCTCCACCGCGGCGCGGATCGCCTTGGCGGTATAACGCACGTCGTGGTGCGCTTCATACTTGGCCTTCAGGCCGTTGATGATCTGAACGGTCTCTTCCGCCGTCGGTTCGGTGATATCGATCTTCTGGAAGCGGCGCGCCAAAGCGCGATCCTTTTCGAAGATGTTGCTGAACTCCTGGTAGGTGGTCGAGCCGATCACCCGGATCTTGCCGCTCGACAGCAGCGGTTTGATCAGGTTGGCGGCATCCACTTGCCCACCGGAAGCCGCACCGGCGCCGATGATGGTATGAATTTCATCGATGAACAGGATGCTGTTCTGATCCTGCTCCAGCTGCTTGAGCAGCGCCTTGAAGCGTTTCTCGAAGTCGCCGCGGTATTTGGTGCCGGCCAGCAGTGAACCGATATCCAGCGAATACAGCGTGCAGTCCGCCATCACTTCCGGCACGTCGCCCTGCATGATACGCCAGGCCAGACCTTCGGCGATGGCGGTCTTGCCCACGCCGGATTCGCCGACCAGCAGCGGGTTGTTTTTACGACGGCGGCACAGCACCTGAATCGCGCGCTCCAGCTCACGATCGCGGCCGATCAGCGGATCGATGCCGCCCACACGGGCCAACTGATTGAGGTTGGTGGTGAAGTTTTCCATACGGTCTTCCCCTCCGGACTGCTCTTCGTTCACCGGGTTTTCCGCATTCGGCGCTTGGCCCGGCTCGTCTTTACGCGTGCCATGTGAAATGAAGTTCACCACGTCGAGACGGCTGACGTCGTGCTTGCGCAGCAGATAAGCCGCCTGCGACTCCTGCTCGCTGAAGATGGCCACCAATACATTGGCGCCGGACACTTCGCTGCGGCCGGAAGATTGCACATGGAAGACCGCGCGCTGCAACACGCGCTGGAAGCTGAGCGTCGGCTGAGTGTCGCGCTCCTCTTCGCCGGCGGGCAGCGTCGGTGTGGTTTGTTCGATGAAGGCTTCCAGCTCCTGGCGCAACGCGGCCAGATCCACCGTACATGCCTCGAGCGCTTCTCGCGCGGCAGGGTTGCTCAGCAACGCCAGCAACAGGTGCTCCACGGTCATAAACTCGTGTCTGTGCTCACGCGCCCTGGCGAAAGCCATGTTGAGACTGAGTTCCAGTTCTTGATTGAGCATAAGCACCTCCCCAATAGATTGCCTTATTCAGGCTTTTTCCAGCGTACAAAGCAACGGATGCTCGTTCTCCCTTGCGTACCGGTTCACATGGACGACTTTGGTTTCCGCCACCTCGGCGGTAAAAACACCACAGATCGCCTTGCCTTGATAGTGGACCGTGAGCATCAGTTGCGTTGCGCGTTCAATATCATAAGAAAAGAACTTTTGCAGAACGTCAATCACAAATTCCATCGGTGTGTAATCGTCGTTGTTAAGTATAACTTTATACATAGACGGCGGTTTTACCGCATCGATTTGTTTTTCTTCGGCCAAGTGTTCAAAGTTTAGCCAGTCGTTGTTATTGCCCATCGCTGCTCATCTTCTCTGCTCTGCCCTCTGATATGGGGGCAGGTTTCGGTTATTCAAAGTGGGGATAGTTACTATTTTATCATCTTCGGCATCGTCCCGCCGCACTGTAACGTGCGCAAAAAAACGGGCCAATTGTGACTGAATCGTGGCAATAGCGTTACCTGCTTCAAACTTTGGTGAACTGCTCCCCGCCGACAAAAGCCGATCCCTTGACGCCCCGATCATTTGCTCTAGAGTGTAAATTCGTGGCTGGTGGTCTTTTAACCACCCCTTGTCCACCCTGCTACCCGCCCACGGCGGGTGCGAATTCAGTTATTCATCTCACTTAAAATAGCGTTGCGAGGGATGTAAAAGCATGGAGACGGGTACTGTTAAATGGTTTAACAACGCCAAAGGCTTTGGCTTCATCTGCCCAGCCGGCGGCGGCGAAGATATTTTCGCGCATTATTCCACCATCAAGATGGATGGTTACAGAACGTTGAAGGCGGGCCAGCAGGTCAGCTTCGACGTGCATCAAGGGCCGAAAGGGAACCATGCCAGTCTTATTGTGCCGGTGGAAAGCGAGGCGCTGTCCTGAACGCTTCCGGCAGCGTCGCGCTGCCTTGCCCCTGACTGCGATAAAAATGCCAGCCGCCGTGTGACTGGCATTTTTTATGCCCTTTACTTACTCGCGCGCCAGCGCATCGATCGGATTCAGCCGCGCGGCATTGCGCGCCGGCAGATAGCCGAACACCACGCCGATGCCGGTAGAACAGAGAAACGCGCTCAGCAACGCCGCCGGCGGGAAACTGATCTGCCAACCCGGCAACACCAACTGCACCGCCAGGCCGATGGCGAACGACAGCGTAATCCCCAGCGCGCCCCCCACCAGGCAGACCAACACCGCCTCGATCAAGAACTGCTGCAACACGTCGCCGGAACGAGCACCCACCGCCATGCGGATGCCGATCTCGCGCGTGCGCTCGGTCACCGACACCAGCATGATGTTCATCACGCCGATGCCGCCGACCACCAGCGAAATCACCGCCACCAGCGTCAGGAACAGCTGCAGCGTGCGGGTGGTTTTCTCCGCGGTTTGCACCAGGCTGTCCATGTTATAGGTGAAAAAGTCCTTCTTGCCGTGGCGCAGCGTCAACAGGCGCGACAGTTGCTGCTCCGCTTCCTTGCTGTCGTAACCGTCGCGGATGCGCACGGTGATCGAATCGAAATAGCTGTTGCCCATCAGCCGGTTGGCCATGGTGCTGTACGGCACCCACACGTTCAGCGTCTTGCTGCTGCCGAACATCGACTGCTTCTCCTTGGCCACGCCGACCACCGTCGCCGGCATGTTGCCCACCAGGATAACTTCCCCCACCACGTTCTTCTGGTGCGGGAACAGCCGCCGTTGGGTATTGGCGTCGATCACCACCGTTTGCGCCTGCGACTGCACCTGCATCGGATCGATGCCGACGCCCTGGGTAAAGCTCATGCCGTACACACGGAAGAACTGCTCGCTGACGCCGTTGACGTTGGCCGCCGCATCGACGTTGCCCAAGCGCAGCCGCATGCTGCTGCTGATGCTCGGCGACAGCGCGCTGATGTACGGCTGTTCGCGCAGCGCGTCGAGATCGCCGTATTTCAACGATTGCCGATAGGTCGGATCGTCGTCGCCGAAATCCTTGCCGGGATAAATATCGACAGTATTGGTGCCGATGGATTTGATGTCCGCCAGCACCATCTGCTTGGCGGCGTCGCCGATCACCAGGATCGACACCACCGAGGCGATGCCGATAATGATGCCGAGCATGGTCAGCGCGGTGCGCATCTTGTTGGCCGCCATCGCGCGCCAGGCCATGATCAGCGCCTCGCGGAAACGGCCGCCCATCTGCCGCCAGGAAGGCGCCGTTGCGGCCAGCGCCAGCGGATTGGCCTGCACATTCTCCTGCGGCGCCGGGCGCGAGTCGGCGATGATCTCGCCGTCGCGGATCTCGATGATTCGCTCCGCCTGGCGCGCCACCGCCGGATCGTGAGTCACCAGGATCACCGTGTGCCCCTGGGCGCACAGCTGTTTGAGGATCGCCATCACCTCTTCGCCGGAGTGGCTGTCCAGCGCGCCGGTCGGCTCATCCGCCAGGATCACCTGCCCGCCGTTCATCAACGCGCGGGCGATACTGACGCGCTGCTGCTGGCCGCCGGAAAGCTGGCTCGGCCGATAGTTGACGCGCTCCCCCAGCCCCAACCGCCGCAACAGCGCCTCCGCCCGTTCGCGCCGCGCCGCTTTGCCCAGCCCGGCGTACACCGCCGGCACCTCGACGTTGTGCGCCGCGCTCAGGTGCGGCAGCAGATGGTAGCGTTGAAAGATAAAGCCGAAATGCTCGCGCCGCAGCTGCGCCAGCGCATCGTCGCTCAGCGTCGCCACATCTTGCCCGGCCACCCGATACACGCCGGCGCTCGGCTTGTCCAGACAGCCGAGAATGTTCATCAGCGTCGATTTGCCGGAGCCGGAAGCCCCCATGATCGCCACCATTTCACCGGCGTCGATGCTCAGACTGATCCCCTTCAGCACCTCGACCGTCTGCTCGCCGGAACGGTAGCTGCGGCGAATGCCGCTCAGCTGCAACAGCGCCGCCATCAGCCGGCCTCCACGCCGCCGCGGCTGACGATCACCTCATCGCCCGCCTCAAGCCCGCGGAGGATCTGCACGTCGATATTGTTGCGCAGGCCGATGGCCACCTCGCGCTTCTCTTCCTTGCCCTGTTTCAACACCGAGACGTGGTAGCGATTGTCGGCGATCTGATCGCCCAGCGCCGCCAGCGGGATCACCAGCGCCTGCTGGACGCCGGCCAGCTGAATATGCACCTGCGCCGTCATTTGCAAGCGCAGCAGCCTTTCCGGGTTGGGCACTTCGAAACGCGCATAATAGAAGATGGCGTTGTTGACCTTTTCCGGCGTCGGCTGAATGTCTTTCAGCACGCCGTCGAAGCGCCGGGTCGGATCGCCCAGCACCGTGAACCAGGCCTTCTGACCTGGCTTGAGGTTAATGACGTCGGCCTCCGACACCTGCGCCTTCACCAGCATGGTTCCGAGATCCGCCAGCGTCAGAATGTTCGGCGCCTGCTGCGCCGCGATCACCGTCTGGCCCTGCAGCGTGGTGATCTGCACCACGTCGCCATCCATCGGCGCTTCGATGCGGGTGTAGGCCAGGTTGATCTTGGCGGTGTCCAAGCTGGCCTGATTCCGCGCGATCTGCGCATTGATGGTGCCCACCTGCGCCTTCTTCACCGCCAACTGCGTCGCCGCCTGATCCAGATCCTGACGCGACACTGCCTGCAGCCTGGCCAGCGCCTGGTTGCGCTGCAGCGTGACCGCCGCCAGTTGCTGTTCGGCCTGCGCCTGCAGCAGTTGCGCATGCAGTTCGCGCAGCGTCGCCTCGCCTTCGCGAATGCTGTTCTGCGCCTGTTGCGGATCGATAACCCCCAGCAACTGGCCTTTTTTCACCTTGTCGCCGATCTCGACATACAGTTTTTCCAACTGCCCGCTGACCTGCGCGCCGACGTCAACCTTGCGCACCGCGTCCAGCTGGCCGGTCGCCAACACGTTCTGCTGCAGATCGCGTTTTGTGACCTTCACCGTTTTGAAATCGGTCGGCGCCGGATGGCGGAAGTGCCAAACGGCCGCCGCGGCAATCGCCGCAATCACCGCCAGAACGAGTATCCAGCGGCGTTTATGTCCTTTAAACCCTGTCAAAATGGACCTGCCTGTGCTTGTGAATATCAACCGCCCATTGCGGCGGCGGAGCTAAATTAGCATGCAACGTAGGGAATAACTAAACCTTAGCTCAACACAATGTGGAGACACGCCTGGTTACAGTTCAGCATTGAACTCCCGTTTAGTGAAACCTTGATGAAATAACGCCATTCAACACAGCCAAGGATTTCATCATGTCACAGCTCAGCTACCCACTCGCCTCCGCCCGGCCGCTTAACGGCTGGCAACTGATGACGGCGCTGATCAATGGCGAAAAGGCACCGAGCAACGCCTGGAAAAAAACCTCGTTTCGCCTGAAGTTTCTCGGCCGTTCGCTGCTCAACTGGCGCACCACCAGCGGCCTGCTCAGCACCCTGGCCAGCAACCCGCTGCGGGAGGAGATCCTGAGCGCGCAGCCGAACCTGCCGTGCAAGCTGCATCGCCCCTACCTGGCGGCCAACATGAGCAAGATCGAATGCCTGTTCGCCCTGCGCGATCATTACGATCTCATCGTGCAGCGCATGCCGCTGAAGATGCGTCTCGGCCACCTCGGCCCACAGCCTTTCGTGCTGGCCCGCGCGATGGGCAAAAACGAAGCGCCGATCGCGCTGGAACTGGCGGCGATCGACAAACTGAATAAGGAAGGGGAAGCCACGCTGCTGCTGCGCAACGCCAACGGCGTGATGCTGGCGGAAATCACCTTTGCGCTGATGCATTATCAGCAGCAGCCGACGCTGTTCATTGGCGGCCTGCAGGGCGCGAACCATGAGGTGCCGCACGCCGAGATCCAGCACACCACCAAGGAGTGTCACGGTCTGTTCCCTAAACGGCTGGTGCTGGAGGGCATTTGCACGCTGGCGCGGCATCTCGGCATCCGCCAGATCGTAGCCGTCGGCAATGCCACCCATATCTATCAAAACTGGCGTTACCAGAGTAAGAAGAAGGGCCAACTGCACGCCGATTATGATCAGTTCTGGCTGTCGATGGGCGCCAAACCGCTCGACAGCGGCTATTTCCTGCTGCCCGAGCGCATCGCCCGCAAACCTATCGAAGAGGTTGCCAGCAAGAAGCGCGCCGAGTATCGCCGTCGCTATCAGCTGCTGGACGCGCTGGAACAGGAATTGGCGGCGCATTTCTGCGCCCGATGACGCCCGGCGGGCTGTCAGTCCGCCCGGCCGCGCGCCAGCCAGATTACCCGTGAGAACATTTTCTTCAGCAGCGGCGGCACCGAGTCCGTGCCCCATTCGCCGGCCTGCATCGCGACCTCAATCGCCAGATCCGGTTTCGACGAATGGTGAACCGCTTTCAGGATCACCTTGCGCACCGGCATCTGCGCGTTGAGCGGCACCGACGCCATTCGGTGATAAACCGGGCCGAACCCTTCGCGGAACATGAAGTGCTCCATGTCCGGCGCCGGCAGCGCGGTCAGCCGATCGCGTTCGTTGTCTTCATGATTGTCCAGCAGGCTGCGCACGGTATTGGCGTACTTTTTGCCTGCCTCGTCGCCGTCCACCAGCGCATGCCACTCGATGCCCATGCGGCGGGCGAAGCGCAGCAGCGGCTTCAGGCCGCACTGGGCGAATTCGATGACCCTCACCCCTTCCGCCTCGAAATGATAGCCGCACTGGCGCGCCAGCTCGTTCAGCAGCCACACTTCGGTCTCGCCTTCCACCAGCAGCCAGCAGCGGGCGAACAGTGACGACGGCCGGTTGAAACGGATGTGAAACGCGATGCGCCGCCCGTCTTCGGCGCTCAGCCCGCGCGGCCCGAGACGGTAGGTCGCAACCCGCCCCGACTCGCGCACCAGCCGGCAGACGTGCTCCACTGGCACCAGCGACACCAGTTCGCTGGAGTTGGTGGTGGTGATGCGCTGCAGCGGCAGCTGATTGAGCAGCCCCCAGGCCACCGACAGCATGATCGGGTGCAGGCGAGTTTCCGGGTCCTCCACCAGCAACAGCGGCCGGGCATGGGGATCCAGCTTGACGTCGCCCTTGGCCTGCAGCAGGGTGGAAAACATCCCCAGCAGGATCAGGCGCATGCTGCGGCTGTTCGGCTCGGCCACCATGCGGTTGATGCCGTCCAGCGCGCGCCAGGCGTCCTGCTCCGGTTCACCGCCGCGGCGGCGCGGCCGCGTCACCTGCGAACTCTGCTCGGCGAAATAGTGCTCCAGCAGCTGCTGCATCGCCGCCAGCCCCTGGCGCAGCTCACCGTTGGTCAGCTTCTGCGGATTGCGCACCAGCTCGCGCGTCAGCTGATCCAACTGCTGCGCCAGCGCCTGGGTATCGGGTTTGCGTTCATCGCCGAGGCTGCTGGGGCGCAGGCGACGAATAAAGCGCGCGTCGCGCAGGCGCAATACCGGATGGATGCGGATAATGGCGTGGGCCAGTTGTTCGATATGGTGCAGTTGAAAGGCGTTGCCGTCGGCGTCGAGAAAACCGCGCCAGGTGCACACCGTGCCGTCGTCGGCCAGCTCGCCCTCGCAGCGGTAATGGATGCGGCTCAGGCCATCTTCGCCCTTGACCCACAGCGGCGTCAGGTGGCGATAGCGCGGCAGGTGCGCATGGCCGATGTCTTTTTCGCAGAAGGTGAACACCACCTGCAGGTGGCGCTCTTTGGCTGACTCTTCACCGGGGGGGAAATGGAAATCGTGCGCTTCAAACCGATACAGCTTCTGCTCCGGCGCCAGCAGCAGCGTCAACGCATCCAGCAGGCTGGATTTACCCCAGGCGTTTTCGCCGAGCAACAGCGTGTTGTCGTCCAGCATCAGCGACAGCCGATTAATGCCGCGAAAACCTACAATTTCGATACGCTCCAAGAACATCCGCCGCCTCCCGTGCGCGCCGTCGCCTCTTCAATGAGGCGACCTTCACAGAGCATGGTCAAAAAACCCCTTGCAGGTCAAGCGGCCAGCGTCAAATCTGCCGCTTTACTCCGGCCGGGCTTTTGGTTAGCGTGTGCTCCTCGCCGCCGTTCGGCACGCCTCAAAACTCAAGGACACAAGCTGCACCATGTACTCAGGACTGTTGATTATTCTGTTACCGCTGATTGTCGGTTACCTCATTCCCTTACGCCATCGCCCGCTGCTGGTGCTGATCAACCGGCTGCTCAGCTGGATGGTGTACGTGATCCTGTTTTTCATGGGCATCAGCCTGGCGTTTATGGAAGATCTCAGCAGCAACCTGGTGCTGATCTTCCAGTACAGCGCGGTGTTCTTCTTCTGCATTCTCTGCGCCAATCTGCTGTTGCTGGCGCTGCTGGAGCGGCGCATGCCGTGGCGCAGCAGCCATAAACAGGAAAAGCTGCCTTCGCGCGTGCACATGGCGCTGGAGTCGCTCAAGCTGTGCGGCGTGGTGCTCGGCGGCTTCCTGCTCGGCCTGACGCAGTGGCAATGGCTGCAGTTCGCCCATAAAGGCAGCGAATATGCGCTGATCTTCCTGCTGTTGCTGGTCGGCATTCAGCTGCGCAACAGCGGCATGACGCTGCGCCAGATCGTGCTCAACCGCCGCGGCACGCTGGTGGCATTGGTGGTGACCGTCGCGTCGCTGGCCGGCGGCGCGCTGGCGGCGCAGCTGCTGGGGTTGCCGGTCAAGGCCGGGCTGGCGATGGCCTCCGGCTTCGGCTGGTACTCGCTGTCCGGCATTCTGATCACCGACGCCTACGGCCCGGTGATGGGCAGCGCCGCGTTCTTCAACGATCTGGCGCGCGAGCTGGTGGCGATCATGCTGATCCCGACGCTGGTGCGCCGCAGCCGCTCCACCGCCCTCGGCCTGTGCGGCGCCACCTCGATGGACTTCACCCTGCCGGTGCTGCAGCGCAGCGGCGGACTGGACATGGTGCCCCCCGCCATCGTCCACGGCTTCCTGCTGAGCCTGCTGGCGCCGGTGCTGATCGCCCTGTTCTCCTGATCCTTTCCCCTGGGGGCCCCCGGCCCCCAAAGCGTAATAATTCCCATCCGCACGGCAAAATTGCGCTAAATCAAACTTGCCCGCAGTAGTCGCACAAAAGCCTTTTGCAACCCCGATCGCCGATCTATGCTTTTAAACAAGCATTACAAATGCAACTTTAAAATTAAAAGGAAGCGACTATGTTCTGTGTGCAATGTGAACAAACCATTCGAACCCCGGCAGGCAACGGCTGCGCGTATGCTCAGGGCATGTGCGGCAAAACGGCGGAAACCTCCGATCTGCAGGATCTGCTGGTGGCGGCGCTGCAGGGCCTCTCGGCCTGGGCGCTGCAGGCGCGTTCGCTGGGCATCGTCGACCACGAAATCGACAGCTTCGCCCCGCGCGCCTTCTTCTCCACCCTGACCAACGTCAACTTCGACTCCCAGCGCATCATCGGTTACGCGCGGGAAACCCTGCTGCTGCGCGACTCGCTGGCCGCCCGTTGCCGGCTGCTGGATGCCGACGTGCGCGTCGATCACCCGATGGCGGCGCTGCAGCTGGCCGGTGACGCTATGCCTGCGCTGCTGCAACAGGCGGCGCAGTTTGCCCTCGACAGCGACAAGGCCGAGGTCGGCGACGACGTACACGGTTTGCGCCTGCTGTGCCTGTACGGCCTGAAAGGCGCGGCGGCCTATATGGAACACGCGCACGTGCTCGGCCAGTTCGACGAACAGCTCTATGCCGACTACCACGCTTTCATGGCCTGGCTCGGCACCCGGCCGCGCGACGTCGATACCCTGCTGAACAACGCCATGGGCATCGGCAAGATGAACTTCAACGTGATGGCGATCCTCGATCGCGGTGAAACCCAGGCCTACGGCGATCCGCAGCCCAGCGCGGTCAACGTACGCCCGGTGGCCGGGAAAGCCATTCTGATTTCCGGCCACGATCTCAAAGATCTGCGCATGCTGCTCGAGCAAACCGAAGGGCAAAACGTCAATGTCTACACCCACGGTGAAATGCTGCCGGCGCACGGCTATCCGGAACTGAAAAAATTCAAGCACCTGGTGGGCAACTACGGCAGCGGCTGGCAAAACCAGCAGACGGAATTCGCCAAATTCCCCGGCCCAATCGTGATGACCTCCAACTGCATCATCGATCCTAACGTCGGCAACTACGGCGATCGTATCTGGACCCGCAGCATCGTCGGCTGGCCGGGCGTCAACCATCTGGAAGGCGACGATTTCGGCGCCGTGATCCGCCAGGCTCAGGGCATGAACGGCTTCCCTTACACCGAGATTGAGCACCTGATCACCGTCGGCTTCGGCCGCCAGACGCTGCTGAACGCCGCCGACACGGTCATCGACCTGGTGTCGCAGAAAAAACTGCGCCACGTCTTCCTGGTGGGCGGCTGCGACGGCAGCCGCGACGAACGCAGCTATTTCACCGACTTCGCCCGCAGCGTGCCGCAAGACTGCCTGATCATGACGCTGGCCTGCGGCAAATACCGTTTCAACAAACTGGATTTCGGCACGCTGGAAGGGCTGCCGCGCCTGCTGGACGTCGGCCAGTGCAACGACGCTTACTCCGCCATCATGTTGGCGGTCAAGCTGGCGGATACGCTCGGCTGCAGCGTCAACGAGCTGCCGCTCAGCCTGGTGCTGTCGTGGTTTGAACAGAAGGCGATCGTCATTCTGCTGACGCTGCTGTCGCTGGGGGTGAAAAACATCGTCACCGGCCCGACCGCGCCGGGCTTCCTGACCGACAACCTGATGGCGATCCTCAACGAGAAATTCGGCCTGCGTCCGATCACCACCGTCGAGCAGGATATCGCCGCGCTGCTCGCCTGATGCCGTTACGTTATGGGGCCGCCTGCGCCGGCCCCTTTGCTTTTTGAGGTGCCCGATGACTCAACCCACTCCGCTTTGCCCGAACCGCATGCAGGTGCATTCCATCCGGCGTGAAACCGCCGACGTCTGGACGCTGAACCTGATCTGCGACGTTTTCTATCCTTACCAGGCCGGCCAGTTCGCGCTGGTCAGCATTCGCAACAGCGAGGAGACGCTGCGCGCCTATACGCTCTCCTCCTCGCCTGGCCAGAGCCGCTTTCTCAGCATCAGCGTGCGCTGCCTGCCGGACGGCGTCGGATCGCGCTGGCTGACGCAAGAGGTCAAGCCCGGCAACACGCTGTGGCTGTCCGACGCGCAGGGCGAATTCAGCTGCGAGCGCCACCCGGCCGATCGTTATCTGATGCTGGCCGCCGGCTGCGGCGTGACGCCGATCGTCTCGATGTGCCGCTGGCTGACCGCCAACCGTCCGGCCTGCGATATCGTCGCGATCGTTAACGTGCGCACCCCCGCAGACACGATTTTCGCCGATCAATGGCGCGCGCTGTGCGCCGCCCATCCGCAGCTGCGCCTGACACTGATGGCCGAGCGGGGTCTGCAACCCGGCTACCTTAGCGGCCGCATCGATGAGCAGACGCTGCGGCAGGCGGCGCCGGATATCGCCGAACGCACGGTGATGACCTGCGGCCCCGCGCCCTACATGGATCAGGTGGAGCAGCTTTGTCGCCGGCTCGGCGTGCCGGCCGAGCGTTTCCATAAGGAGCAGTTCCACACGCCGGCGGCGCAGGCCGACGCAACCGAAGGGCTGACGCTGCGCGCCGCCCGCCCGCTGCGCGAATTCCGCGTGCCGGTCGGCAGCACGCTGCTGGCGGCGATGGAGGCCCATGCCCTGCCGGTCAACGCCGCCTGCCGCGCCGGGGTGTGCGGTTCGTGCAAAACCCGCATCCTCGAGGGCGACTACACCACCACCAGCGCCATGACGCTGAGCGCGGAAGAAATCGCGCAGGGCTACGTGCTGGCCTGTAGTTGCCAACTGCAGGGCGATGTCACGCTGGCGTGATCCCTGGCCCCATCGCCGCGATGGGGCATTTATCGGCAAGTTCCCCCTCTTCAGCCCGGTTACACTTTTCCCCGTCCTACGCTCTTTACCCTTCCTGACCGCATCTCGTCCACAGCCGGTAAGCTATGCTTGCAGTTGTTCTGCTGCCACTCACCGGATCGAGTCCACATCGTTTTTCAAACCTTGTTTGGGGGAACCATGAAGCAAACCGTAGCCACACTGATCGCCAAAACGCTGGATCAAGCAGGCGTAAAACGCATTTGGGGCGTGACCGGCGATTCGCTCAACGGCCTTAGCGACAGCCTGCACCGCATGGGCACCATCGAATGGCTGGGCACCCGCCATGAAGAGGTGGCCGCCTTCGCCGCCGGCGCCGAAGCCCAGCTTACCGGCCAGTTGGCGGTGTGCGCCGGTTCCTGCGGCCCCGGCAACCTGCACCTGATCAACGGCCTGTTCGACTGCCACCGCAACCATGTGCCGGTGCTGGCGATCGCCGCGCATATCCCTTCCAGCGAAATCGGCAGCGGCTACTTCCAGGAAACCCATCCGCAGGAGCTGTTCCGCGAATGCAGCCACTATTGCGAACTGGTCTCCAACCCGGAACAGCTGCCGCGCGTGCTGGAGATCGCCATGCGCAAGGCGATCCTCAATCGTGGCGTGTCGGTGGTCGTCTTGCCGGGCGACGTGGCACTGCGCATGGCGCCGGAAGACGCGGCCGTGACCTGGCATACCCCGGCGCTGCCGCTGGTGCAGCCGCCGATGAGCGAGCTGAACAAGCTGGCGGAAACGCTGAACAAGGCGAAGAACATCACCCTGATGTGCGGCAGCGGCTGCGCCGGCGCGCACGATGAAGTGGTTAAGCTGGCCGAGCTGCTGCAGGCGCCGGTGGTGCACGCGCTGCGCGGTAAAGAGCATATCGAATGGGACAACCCTTACAGCGTCGGCATGACCGGGCTGATCGGTTTCTCCTCCGGCTACCATGCGATGATGAACGCCGACACGCTGGTGCTGCTCGGCACCCAGTTCCCCTATCGGGCGTTCTACCCCACCAACGCCAACATCATTCAGATCGACATCAACCCCGGCAGCATCGGCGCACACTGCCCGGTCAATATGGCGCTGGTGGGCGATATCCACACCACCCTCACCGCTCTGCTGCCGCAGCTGGAGCCGAAGCGCGACCGGGCGTTCCTCGACAAGGCGCTGGAGCATTACCGCAACGCGCGCAAGGATCTCGACGGGCTGGCGACCGCCAACGACGACCAACCGATCCACCCGCAGTATCTGGCGCAGCAGCTCAGCCAGTACGCCAGCGACGACGCCATCTTCACCTGCGACGTCGGCACGCCGACGGTGTGGGCCGCCCGCTACGTGAAAATGAACGGCAAGCGCCGCCTGCTCGGTTCGTTCAACCACGGTTCGATGGCCAACGCCATGCCGCAGGCGATCGGCGCTCAGGCCACCGCGCCGGATAAACAGGTGATCGCCATGTGCGGCGACGGCGGCTTCACCATGCTGATGGGCGATTTCCTGTCGCTGGCGCAGCTCAAGCTGCCGGTGAAAATCGTGGTGTTCAACAACAGCGTGCTGGGATTCGTGGCGATGGAGATGAAGGCCGGCGGCTACCTGACCGACGGCACCGATCTGCATAATCCGGACTTCGCGGCGATCGCCAACGCCGCCGGCATCAAGGGCATCCGCGTGGAAAAAGCCTCCGATCTGGACGGCGCGCTGCAGGAGATGTTGGCGCATCCCGGCCCGGCGCTGCTGGACGTGGTCACCGCCAAGCAAGAGCTGGCAATGCCGCCGCAGATCAAGTTCGAACAGGCGAAAGGCTTCAGCCTGTACATGCTGCGCGCTATCATCAACGGCCGCGGCGACGAAGTGGTTGAACTGGCGAAAACCAACTGGCTGCGCTAAGCAAGCTGCCCCGATAAAATAAAGGGTATATGATGCCATGTACCCTTTTCCTCTCCCTTACATTCCAGGAACCCTATGCTTATCGATCTACGCAGCGACACCGTTACCCGCCCCAGCGCCGCCATGCGCCAGGCGATGGCTCAGGCAGAGGTCGGCGACGACGTCTACGGCGATGACCCGACGGTCAACGCGCTGGAGGCCGAGGCGGTGCGCCTGTCAGGCAAAGAAGCGGCGCTGTTTCTGCCCAGCGGCACCCAGGCCAACCTGGTGGCGCTGCTGAGCCACTGCCAGCGCGGCGATGAATACCTGGTCGGCCAGCAGGCGCACAACTACAAATACGAAGCCGGCGGCGCAGCGGTGCTGGGCAGCATTCAGCCGCAGCCGATCGAGGCCGACGCCGACGGCACGCTGCCGCTGGACAAGCTCGCCGCCGCCATCAAACCCGACGATATCCACTTCGCCCGCACCCGGCTGCTGAGCCTGGAAAACACCATCAGCGGCCGAGTCCTGCCGCAGGCCTACCTGCAGCAGGCGTGGCAGTTTACCCGCGAGCGGCAGCTGGCGCTGCATATCGACGGCGCGCGCATCTTCAACGCCGCCGTGGCGCTGAACCTGCCGCTGAAAGAGATCGTGCAATACTGCGACACCTTCACCATTTGCCTGTCGAAAGGGTTGGGCGCGCCGGTCGGATCGCTGCTGTGCGGCAGCGAGGCCTTCATTCAGCGCGCGCTGCGCTGGCGCAAGATGACCGGCGGCGGGCTGCGTCAGGCCGGCATCCTGGCGGCGGCCGGCCTCTACGCGCTGGAGCATAACGTTGCGCGGCTGCGCGAAGACCATGACAACGCGGTCTGGCTGGAGCAACAGCTGCGGCAGATCGGCGTGGAGATCGCCGCTCCCGGCGCGCAGACCAACGTGCTGTACCTGCGCCAACCGCCGGCGCTGGCGGCCAAATTCGGTCCGTGGATGCGCGAACGCGGCGTGCTGATCAGCAGTGGCCCGCTGACGCGCATTCTGACCCACCTCGACGTCAGCCGTCAGGATCTGCAGCGGGTGGTCGAACTGTGGCGGGAGTTTCTTCAGCAGCACGCCTGATTTCCCCTCCCGGTGCGCCGGGAGTCTCTTATCGCCCGCCGATGGCGTCGACAAAGCGGCGGGTGATCTGCTGCGGGCGCGTAATGGCGCCGCCCACCACCACCGCATGCGCCCCCAGCCTCAGGCAGCGCGCGGCCATCGCCGGCGTTTCGACATTGCCTTCAGCGATGACTGGCACCGATACCGCCGCCAGCACCGCACGCAGAAAGCCGAAATCGTTATCCGCCAGTCGGGCGCCCCGGCTTTCAGCGGTATAGCCGTACAGCGTGGTGCCCACACAGTCGAAGCCCAGCCTGGCGGCCTCTTGCGCCTCCTCCAGGGTGGCGATGTCCGCCATCAGCAACAGCCGGGGATACCTGGCGCGGATCGCGGCGACCAACGCGGCCAGCTGCAACTCCCCCGGCCGCGGGTGGCCGGTGGCGTCCAGCGCGATCATCTGCGGCGCCGCCGCCATCAACTCATCGATTTCGCGCAGGGTCGGCGTGATATACACGTCGCTGCCCGCATAATCGCGCTTTATGATGCCGATGACCGGCAGCGCCACCGTGCGCATGATAGCTTTAACGTCTTCGACGCCGTTGGCGCGGATCGCCGCCGCGCCGCCTTGCTCGGCCGCCAGCGCCATGCGCGACATGATAAAATCGCTGTACAGCGGCTCGTCGTCCAGCGCCTGGCAAGACACCACCAGGCGCCCCTCAATCTGCTGTAAAATGGAAAGCGTCATAAATCCAACAACTCCTCGACTTCGTTTCTAATGATGGTGACGTGCGGGCCGTAGATCACCTGAACACCGTTGCCGCGAACGATAACCGCCCGTGCGCCGCTGGCTTTCAGCCCGCTTTCGTCCAGCAGCCGGCTCTGTTTCACCGTCACGCGCAATCGCGTGGCGCAACAATCCAGTTCGACGATATTCTCTTTGCCGCCCAGCGCTGCCAGCACCTGTTGCGAGCGTTCGGTGCCCGTCATCACCGCTTCCGGCGCAGCTTCCGCCTCGCGCCCCGGCGTTTTAAAGTTGAAGCGCAGGATCAGGAAACGGAACGTGAAGTAGTACAGGAAGAACCAAGGCACACCGACTAGCGGGACGTATATCCAGTGGGTTTTCGCTTCGCCCTGCAGCACGCCGAACAGCATGAAATCGATAAAGCCGCCGGAGAACGTCTGGCCGATGGTGATATGCAGGATGTGAGCGATCATGAACGCCAGGCCGTCGAACAGCGCGTGCACCACGTACAGCGCCGGTGCGACAAACAGGAACGAGAATTCGATAGGTTCGGTGATGCCGGTCAGAAACGAAGTCAGCGCAGCCGACAGCAACAGTCCGCCGACGCGTTTGCGGTTCTCGGGACGCGCACTCTGGTACATCGCCAGGCAGGCACCGACCAGGCCGAACATCATGGTGATAAAACGGCCGGACATGAAACGCGCCGTGCCAATGTAGAACTGCTGTGTATTCGGGTCGGCCAACTGGGCGAAAAAAATGCGCTGTGTGCCTTCCACCAGCTGTCCGTTGATCACTTCGCTGCCGCCAAGCGCGGTGGTCCAAAACGGTAGATAGAAGATGTGATGCAGGCCGAACGGCCCGAGCATGCGCAATACGAAGCCGTAGATAAAGGTACCGAGATAGCCGCTGGCGTCTACCAGCCCGCCCATGCCGAAGATCAACTGTTGGAAATGCGGCCACACCACCGTCATCAGGGCACCGACCGCCATCGCCGCCAGTGAGCTGACGATCGGCACAAAGCGCGAGCCGCCAAAAAAACCCAGGAACGGTGGCAGCGCTATCTTGTTATAGCGGCCGTGCAGATACCAGGTCACCAAACCGATGACCACCCCGCCGAACACCCCAGTCTCCAGCGTCTGGATCCCGAGAATCGTTCCCTGCCCCACCGCGCCCGCGTTCTGCGTGGCCAGCGTGCCGTTAATTTTCAACAGCGCATTGATGGTGGCGTTCATTACCAGATAGGCGATCAGCGAGGCCAGCCCCGCCGTGCCCTTGTCGCTTTTGGCCAGCCCCACCGCCACACCGACCGCGAACAAGACCGCCAGGTTGGCGAACACAATAGCACCGGCACTGGCCATCACGGTAAATATGCTTTGCAACCAGCCGACATCGAGGAAGGGATACGCCTCGACGGTATTGGGATTGGATAGCGCACCGCCGATCCCCAACAGCAGACCAGCCGCCGGCAGCACGGCGATCGGCAGCATGAACGACTTGCCGAACAGCTGGGCTTTTTCGAACCAGCCGCCGGAGCGCGGCAATTCTGGTGTTGACATAAATTTTCCCCCGATATCATTTTTATGATGAAAATTTTTACCACAAAATAATATTTTTAATGAAAAATTTATTCATAACGATGATCGGCTTCACAATCCGTCGATTTCACTGGCGAGCCGCGGCGTCTTTCCGCCACAATAGAAACGGGAATACTCAGAAAGGTAACGTGATGAATACAGGCAACTTGTTATTGCGGCTGCGGCAGGATTTGGCAGGGTACAGCCCCACGCTGCAAAAGCTCGGCAACTATCTTCTTGCGGAGCCCTCCCGCGCCGTTTACCTGACCATCACCGAACTGGCGCGTGAAAGCGCCACCAGCGAAGCCAGCGTCACGCGGCTGTGCCGCCATCTCGGCTGCAAAGGCTATACCGAATTTAAAATGGCGCTGGCCCTCAGCTTGCAACAAAGCCAGCCGGAAGCGGCGACGCGCCAAAGCGCGGCGGAAAATTTGGTGGAAGAGAGCGTACAGGCGCTGCGGGATACCGGCGCGCTGTTGGATCCGCAGGCGCTGCAACAGGCGGCGGACAGCTTGCAACGTTGCGCTTCGGTGCAGATTTACGGCGTCGCCGCCAGCGCCATCATCGGCGACTTCCTGCACTACAAGCTGTTGCGCCTCGGCAAACCGGCGCAGCTGTTCAGCGACATGCACCGGGCGGCGATGAATGCAGCCTCGCTGAGTGAGCGGGATCTGCTGATCGTCATCTCCAGCTCCGGCTCAACCAAGGACGTGCTGCATGCGGTGACGTTGGCCAAAGGGCGCGGCGCACGCGTGATCGCCGTCAGCAATACCCAACGCAGCCCGCTGGCCAAGATGGCGGATACGCTGCTGGTGGCGGCCAAACCGGAAGGGCCGCTGACCGCTGGCGCCCTGCCGGCCAAGGTCGGCGCCATGCTGCTGGTGGAGTTGATGATCGCCGAACTGACTCAGCGCGATCCCGCCTACGCTCAGGCGATGCAGACCACCGCCAGCGCGACTCTGCCGCTGCTGCTGTAATCAGAAGATCCAGCGGCCGTAAACCCAGTACCACAGCCCCAGCACCGCCGCCAGATTGAGCGCCACGCTGAGGATGAACCAGGTTTTAAACGGCTGTTTCTGGGTTTTGTGGCGAAACAGCTGCTGCGCCAGCAGCGCGCCCAACCACCCGCCCAGCGCGCCGAACAGCAACAGCGTCGCCTCCGGCACTCGTCGCCATCCCTTGCGCGCCGCCAGCTTATCGCCGCCGTAGATCAGAAACGTCAGCAGGTTCGCCAGCAGCAACCCCATCCACACCGGATGCGGCGAGAAAAAACTGGCGATCAGCGCCAGGCCCAGCAGGGCGTAACAAATCACATTGAGCTTCATGGCATTCGGTTTTTCGTGCGATAAGGGGCGCGTAGTGTGAACCTGCGCCGCGGCGGATGCAACCGGCTTATACCCATACAAAAAGTGCATTTAAACCCTGAATTTGGCATCCTGTCGTTCTGCGATTCTTTCACCGCACAAGGCGGCCGATGACACCCCAACGCGTACTGGTTCTTGGAGCCAGCGGCTATATAGGCCAGAACCTGATCCCGCACCTGATCGAACAGGGGCACCAGATTACCGCCGCCGCGCGGCGCATCGAGTGGCTGCAGGCGCAGAACTGGCCGCAGGTCAACTGCCTGTATGTCGATCTGTACCGCCCGGACACCCTGAGCGCGGCGCTGTGGGAGATAGATACGCTGTACTATCTGGTGCACGCGATGGGCGACGGCGACGACTTTATCGAAAAGGAGCGCCAGGCGGCGGAAAATCTGCGTGACGCGCTGCGCAATGCCGGCGTCAGGCAGGTGGTCTTTCTCGGCGCGCTGCAGCCGAACGACGACAGTTCGCCGCACCTGGCGGCCCGCCGCCTGACCGGCGAGATCCTGCGCCAGAGCGGCGTGCCGGTGACCGAGCTGCGCGCCGGCATCATCGTCGGCCCCGGCTCGGCGGCGTTCGAAGTGATGCGCGACATGGTCTATCACCTGCCGGTGCTGACGCCGCCGCGCTGGGTGCGCTCGAAATCGTCGCCGGTGGCGCTGGAGAACCTGCTGGTTTATCTGGCCGATCTGCTGGCGCATCCGGCGCAGGAACACCGCATCTTCGACGTCGCCGGGCCGGAATACCTCAGCTATCAGGACATGTTCCAACGCTTTATCGCCATCAGCGGCAAACGGCGCTGGCTAATCCCGATCCCCTTGCCGACGCGGCTGATTTCGGTGTGGTTCATCAGCCTGATCACCTCGGTGCCAACGCCGATCGCCCGCGCGCTGATCCAGGGGCTGAAGCACGATCTGCCCGCCGACGGCCGGCCGCTGCAAGCCTTGATCCCGCAGCGTCTGCACACTTTTGATCAGGCGGTCACCGCCACGCTGCAGCGCGAACTGGAGGTGGTCGACTCCGCCGACTGGGGCTACGATCCGGCGGCGCGGGCGCGCTGGCGCCCCGGCTACGGCTACTACCCCAAACAGGCCGGTTGCGCGCTGGACACCGCCGCCTCCAGCCAGGCGCTGTGGCAAACGGTGCAGCAGCTGGGAGGTGAAGAAGGCTATTTCTACGCCAATATCCTGTGGCGGATCCGCGCCCGCATGGACGACATGATCGGCAACGGCGTGGTCTATGGCCGCCCGGCGCGCGTGGCCCTGGCGCTGGGTGACGAAATCGACGGCTGGAAAGTGATTACCCTGAAGCCGCTGCGGCAGCTGGCGCTGCTGTTCGGCATGAAGGCGCCCGGCCTGGGGCGGCTGAGCTTCACCATCACCGATCACGGCGATCGCCGCACGCTGGACGTGCGCGCCTGGTGGCACCCGGCCGGCTTCAGCGGGCTGCTGTATTGGTTCGCCATGATGCCCGCACATCTGTTCATTTTCCGCGGCATGGCGAAGCGCATCGCCGAGCTTGCCGAGAGCCTGGACCGCCAACAGCGCTGAACGCCGTTCATTTGTCGATCAACCGCACAGTTTGCCGCTGTGCTTCGGGGCTTTCCGATTGCATAGCGCACGAAATCACGGAAGAATGGCATCTTATTTGCTGGGAGCGCCGCAAGCGCCCGCCGGTATTCCGATTTTGGGTGAGAATAGAGTCCGTTATGAAGGTATTGGTCACCGGTGCCACCAGTGGGTTAGGCCGTAACGCCGTTGAATATCTGCGCCGTCAGGGCATCAAAGTGCGCGCCACCGGCCGCAACCAGGCGATGGGCGGCCTGCTGGAAAAAATGGGCGCGGAGTTCATTCATGCCGATCTCACCAACCTGATCTCTTCGCAGGCCAAGGCGATGCTGGCTGACGTCGACGTGCTGTGGCACTGTTCCAGCTTTACCTCGCCCTGGGGCACCGAAGAAGCCTTCGAACTGGCCAACGTCCGCGCCACCCGCCGCCTCGGCGAATGGGCGGCGGCCTATGGCGTGGCGCAGTTCATTCACATCTCTTCCCCGGCGATCTATTTCGATTACCACCATCACCGCAACGTAACCGAAGACTTCCGCCCGCAGCGCTACGCCAATGAGTTCGCGCGCAGCAAGGCCGCCGGCGAGCAGGTGATCCAGCAGTTGGCGCTGTCCAATCCGCAGACCCATTTCACCATTCTGCGCCCGCAGGGATTGTTCGGGCCGCACGACAAGGTGATGCTGCCGCGGCTGCTGCAAATGATCAAACGCTACGGCAACCTGCTGCTGCCGCGCGGCGGCGCGGCGATGGTGGACATGACTTACCTGGAGAACGCGGTGCACGCCATGTGGCTGGCGACGCTAAAAGAAGACACGCCGTCCGGCCGCGCCTACAACATCACCAACCAGCAGCCGCGTCCGCTTCGCACCGTGGTGCAGCAGCTGATCGACGATTTGGGCATGAAGTGTCGCATCCGCTCCGTCCCCTACCCGATGCTCGACATGATGGCGCGCGGCATGGAGCGCCTGGGCAGCAAAAGCGAAAAGGAGCCGGTGTTGACCCACTACGGCGTCGCCAAACTCAACTTCGACCTCACGCTCGATACCACTCACGCGCAGCAAGAGCTGGGCTATCAGCCGATCGTCTCGCTGGAAGAAGGCATCGCGCGCACCGCCCGCTGGCTGAAAGATCACGGCAAACTGCACGGCCTGTAATCAACGCCACGCGCCGTACTTCAACAGCAGCGCATCGATAATCGCCTCACTCTCTGCATCCGGCTCGCCGCGAACATCGTCGGGCCGGAAATGCATCTGAAACGCCGCCAGCACATTGCGCTGCTGCCGCGCATCCCACGACGGGTCGATCGCGTAGCCGTAACGCGCCAGCTTTTCGAGCAGCGGTGCCAGCGGCACCGGCACCTGTCTGTCTCGCCCCGCCAGCAGCCGCTGCACGTCTGCCTCGTCCGGCCATGCGCCGATGCCGGCCTGCGCCAGTTGCCGCCAGGGGAACAGCGGGCCGGGATCCTGTTTGCGCTGCGGCGCGATGTCGCTGTGCCCCACCACGTCCTGCGGCTGAATGCCATAGCGTTGGATAATGTCGCGGCTCAGCGGAATCAACACGGCGATCTGTTCCGCCGTGTAGGGCTGCCAGTGGGTGAACAGCATGCTGCGGGTGAACCCCTTGTTGACGATTTCAATGCCGATCGAGGTGTCGTTGAGATTGCTGCGCCCGCGCCAGCCGCTGGCGCCGGCATGCCAGGCGCGCATCGCTTCCGGCACCAGCCGGTACACCGTCGGTTTGCCGTGTTCGCGCTGCGGATGCGCCGGCAACAGGTAGTGCGCGCTGACGTGTTCATCGGTCAGCGTTTTCAGAGATGAATGGAAGTCTTCCGCCGTATAGTGCATCACCAAAAAGCGAATGCGCCGATCGGCGCCCTGCGCCTGGTGCAGCGTCTCGAGCTGGTAAGCGCCGCGATCGACGAGCGTGTCCTGTTGCGGATTTTGGCACCCCGCCAACAGCGCGGCGGCGATGATCCCTGGCCAAATTTTCACTTATCCTCCTGATTGGCGTCCGTGAGAGATGTAACGCGACGCGATTGACCTGTATCCAATCATCACGTTCGTCGAGAAATAATGACAGACAACGCCGATGTGCAAGCGAGTGTTGCTCCCGACTGGCGGCCTTTCCCGCCCATGATAGTCTCAAAGTATCATCTGCGCTGAAAGAGCGGAGTCGAACATGTTCACGCCACGCTATCTGTCCTGGTTGCTCTGTGCCGCCATGCTGCCGCTCAGCGGCTGCGATCGGCAAAAAGTCGCCGATGCGATGGGCGGGAGCGCGCCGCCCTCGGCTGCATCCGCCGCCAATGTGAGCGCGCCGGCCTATACGCCGCTGACCGCCGACCAGCTGTACCAGTTGGTCAGCCCGGTGGCGCTGTTCCCCGACAAGCTGCTGGCGCAGGTGTTGGCCGGCGCGGGTTATCCTGACCAAATCAGCGCCGCGAATGCCTGGCTGGCGCAAAACCGCGGGTTGCAACCGGCGGCGCTCAGCTCAGCGGCCGACGCTCAGCCTTGGGATCCCAGCGTGCGCGGCCTGGTGCAATTCCCCGACGTGCTCGATCAAATGGCGAAAAACATCCCCTGGACCACCGCCCTGGGCAGAGCCTACCTGAACGATCCCACCGACGTGATGAACGCCATTCAGGTGATGCGTCAACGGGCGGCCAGCCAAGGCACGCTGAAAAACACCCCGCAGCAGCGCATCGTCGTGGCCCCCACCCCCCGTTACGTTGAGCAGCAGCCCTATCGCCAGCGCGTGGTGGCGGCGCCGGGCGAAACCATCGTCATCGAACCCAGCCAGCCGGATACGGTTTACGTCCCGCATTACGATCCCTGGGTGGCCTACGGCACGCCGATCCCAGCTTATCCGAGCTATCGGTATCAACCTTCGGGCTACAGCGGCGGCGACATGTTGGCGGCCGGCGTGATCAGCTTCGGTGTCGGCATTGCGGTCGCCTCATTGTTCAATCAGCACAACAGCGGCTGGCACAGCTGGGATATGCGCTGGGACGATCGACGCCAACCGGTGGTCTACCGCGATGCGCCCTACGTATCGCATTCCACCACCGTGGTGAATCGCGTCACGAACATCAACCAATATAACAACGTGAACAATGTGAATCGCAGCATCCATACAGTGAATAACTACAACAATACGACCGCCGCACCGACGCCGCATTTCAACCCGCCGACGCCTAACGCGCAGCCGCGTGTCGCGCCTGCGGCCCATGCGCCGATAACCCTGCCGACCTTTGCGCATACCCAGCCGGTGGCGCCTCACGTACAGCAGCCTATAGCCGTACACCCGCCGGTAGCGGCCGCCCCACACGTGCAACAACCGGTCATCGCGCCTCATGCACAGCAGCCGATGAGCACGCCGACGTTCACGCATGCCGTTCCGACGGCGCCTCACCCACAGCAGCCGACAGCCGTACATTCAGCGTCGCTGCAGACGCATCCGATGCCGGCCGCTGCGGCGATGCATCAAGCCGTCGCGCGCCCGCAGGTTCTGCAGGCCCCGCACGTCGCTCAGCCGGTGATCCGCGAACCGGCAGCGCCGCAGCATCCGGCGGCGATAAGCCCGATGCCGGCGCCGCAACAGCGCATCATGCCACATGCGGCCCCGGCGCCGCAGCTCCATCAGACGTCCGTTCAGCCTGTGCCGCATCGCCAGGAGCCGGTGCCCACGAAGCCGCAGGAACACCGCCCAATCGTCGAGCAGCACAAGGTGGGATAAATCAAGAGGATGTCGCCCCGGCGGAATGGCCGGGGCGAAAAGAAAGCTTGGCGTTAGCGGCTGACTTTCACCGCGGTGCCGCTGACGGTCACCATCAGCATGCTGCCGTCTTTGCCAACGGTTTCATAATCGATATCAATGCCGACCACCGCGTTGGCGCCCAGCTCTTTCGCCTGGTCTTCCAGCTCTTCGAATGCGATCAGGCGCGCCTTGCGCAGCTCTTTCTCATAAGCGCCCGAGCGGCCGCCGACGATATCGCGCACGCCGGCGAAGAAATCACGAAAAATGTTGGCGCCGAGGATCGCTTCGCCGGTGACGACGCCGCAGTATTCGGTGATGGTAAACCCTTCCAGGGTCGGGGTAGTTGAAAGCTGCATCAGAACTCCTTGTTTGATTAATTCAACGTATCTATGACCAGAAGATTGGCATTATGTTCGCTTAATCAATGGCACGCAGTACGAATGCAAGGCCAAAAAACGCATTTATACTGTAAGCTATCGGTCTTCATGGTAGAGACTTTCACATAAGGTAATAAGATGAAAACAAAAACGATTGCGGCTGTTTTACCCTTAGCGCTGTTGCTGAGTGCCTGTACCACGGTGGAACCGGCATACAAGGATATCGGCACCCGCAGCGGCAGCTGTGTGGAAGGCGGCCCGGATACGATCGCGCAAAAGTTCTATGACCTGCGCATCCAGCAGGGCGCCGGCCTGCCGGACAGCAACCGCCTGGCGCAGCTGCAGCCCTATCTGAGCAAAGTGCTGTATCAGGATCTGGTCAGCGCCGCTCAAAACCCGGGCAAGCACCGGATAACCGGCGATCTGTTCTCCGGCAATGCGCAAGGGCCAAGCAACGCCTCCGTCGCCAGCGCCTCGACCATTCCTAACACCGATGCGAAGAACATCCCGCTGCGCGTTGACTTGAGCTACCAGAAAGACGCCAACAGCACCGTGAACTGGCAAGACGAAGTGCTGATGGTGCGCGAAGGCACCTGCTGGGTGGTTGATGATATTCGCTACCTGAATGTTCCAGCACACGCCACCAACGGCAGCGTGCGCCAGGTGCTGGAAAACCGATAACCCGCACTCCCCGGCCGACGCGGGCTTGCCGCGTCGGTCATCCCCGCCGTCCGCCAGTCGCTCAAATTTCGTCCAATAGAAAAAATTTCGCTACCGATCTCACAGCCTGCGCCACAAATCCCCTCCCTCGGCTTGAGTCGCGGTATCTTGTGCTAATCTTTTACTGTCCCGCCGCACACTCATAAATTTTAACGCACAAAGATTGCATAAGTATTCTGTGGAAGTTAACATTTGCGGCATCAATGTCTATTCAATTCTGGCGCATGAGTATTCAACTTAACGGTATCAATTGCTATTACGGCGCTCACCAGGCGCTGTTTGACATCACGCTGGAATGTCCAGCCGGGGAAACCCTGGTGCTGCTTGGCCCAAGCGGCGCCGGGAAAAGCTCATTGCTGCGGGTGCTGAACCTGCTGGAAATGCCGCGTTCGGGCCAACTGCAGATCGCCGGCAACCAATTCGACTTCAAACAGGCGCCGGGCGAGAAAGCCATTCGCGAACTGCGTCAAAACGTCGGCATGGTCTTCCAGCAATACAACCTGTGGCCTCACCTCACCGTGGTTCAGAACCTGATCGAGGCGCCTTGCCGCGTGCTGGGTCTGACCAAGGCTCAGGCGATGGAGCGCGCCGACAAGCTGCTCAAGCGTCTGCGCCTGACCGACTTCGCCGATCGCTTCCCGCTGCACCTTTCCGGCGGCCAGCAGCAGCGCGTGGCGATCGCCCGCGCCCTGATGATGGAACCCCAGGTGCTGCTGTTCGATGAACCGACCGCGGCGCTGGATCCGGAAATCACCGCTCAGATCGTCAGCATCATTCGCGAACTGGCCGGCACCGGCATCACGCAGGTGATCGTCACCCACGAAGTGGAAGTGGCGCGCAAGACCGCCAGCCGCGTGGTGTACATGGAAAACGGCCACGTGGTGGAGCAAGGCGACAGCAGCCACTTTGCGCAGCCACGGACCACCGAGTTTGCCAACTACTTATCACACTAACGATTAACTTGCTGTAATTTGGGGATTTTGCGATGAAAAAACTAATAATCGCCGCCGTTCTGGCCGGCATCAGCGTTTCCGCCTCCGCAGCCGAAACCATCCGTTTCGCTACCGAAGCCTCCTATCCTCCATTTGAATTTATTGACGCCGGCAACAAAATTCAGGGTTTTGATGTCGATCTGGCCAACGCGCTGTGCAAAGAGATGCAGGCCGAGTGCACCTTCACCAACCAGGCGTTCGACAGCCTGATCCCGAGCCTGAAGTTCAAGCGTTTCGATGCGGTGATGGCCGGCATGGACATTACGCCGGAGCGTGAGAAGCAGGTGCTGTTCACCAAGCCTTACTACGATAACTCGGCGCTGTTCATCGCGCAGAAAGGAAAAATCGCCGACGTGGCGGCGCTGAAAGGCAAGAAAGTAGGCGTGCAAAACGGCACCACCCACCAAAAATACCTGACCGACAAGCACCCGGAAATCACCACCGTGCCTTACGACAGCTACCAGAACGCCATTTTGGATCTGAAGAACGGCCGCGTTGATGCGGTGTTCGGCGATACCGCGGTGGTCAACGAGTGGCTGAAGCAGAATGACGCGCTGGCGGCAGTGGGCGCCAAAGTGACCGACAAAGACTACTTCGGCACCGGCCTCGGCATCGCGGTGCGCCAGAAGAATACCGATCTGCAGGGCAAGTTCAACGCCGCTCTGGACAAGATCAAGCAGGATGGGACCTATGAAACCATCTACAAAAAATGGTTCCAGCAGTAATACACCCAAATGAATGAATTACAACCTTTAGCAAGCGCCGCCGGCATGACCGTCGGCCTTGCCGTTTGCGCCCTGATCCTCGGGCTGATTCTGGCGATGCTGTTCGCCGTATGGGAATCGTCCCGCTGGAAAGCGGTCAGCTGGCTCGGCACCGCTTGGGTGACCGTGTTGCGCGGCCTGCCGGAAATCCTGGTGGTGCTGTTTATCTATTTCGGCTCGTCGCAGCTGCTGCTGATGCTCTCCGACGGCTTTACCCTCAACCTCGGTCTGTTCCAGCTGCCGATTCAGCTGGCGATCGACAATTTCGAAGTCAGCCCGTTCCTGTGCGGGGTGATCGCCCTGGCCTTGCTCTATTCCGCCTACGCCTCGCAGACGCTGCGCGGCGCGCTCAAAGCGGTGCCGCAGGGGCAGTGGGAATCCGGTCAAGCGCTTGGACTGAGTAAGGCGGCGATCTTCTTTCGCCTGATCATGCCGCAGATGTGGCGCCACGCCCTGCCCGGCCTCGGCAATCAGTGGCTGGTGTTGTTGAAAGACACCGCGCTGGTGTCGCTGATCAGCGTGAACGATCTGATGTTGCAAACCAAGAGCATCGCCACCCGCACCCAGGAGCCTTTTACCTGGTATGTGATCGCGGCGGCCATCTACCTGCTGGTGACGCTGTTCAGCCAATACGTCATCAAACGCATTGAGCTGCGCGCCACGCGCTTTGAGCGGGGGCCGGTCTGATGATTGAGTATTTGCCGGAAATCCTCAAAGGGCTGCATACCAGCCTGACGCTGACCGTCGCCGCGCTGATCGTCGCGCTGGTGCTGTCGCTGCTGCTGACGGTGATCCTAACGCTGAAAACGCCAATCCTGACGCCGCTGGTCAAGATCTACGTGACGCTGTTCACCGGCACGCCGCTGCTGGTGCAGATCTTCCTGATCTACTACGGCCCCGGTCAGTTTCCGGCGATCCGCGACTATCCGTGGCTGTGGAACCTGCTGTCGCAGCCCTGGCTGTGCGCGATGATAGCGCTGGCGCTGAACAGCGCGGCCTACACCACGCAGCTGTTCTACGGCGCGGTGCGCGCCATTCCCGCCGGGCAATGGCAGTCGTGCGAAGCGCTGGGTATGTCGCGCCGGCAGACGCTGCGCATCCTGCTGCCGTTCGCCTTCAAACGCGCGCTGTCGTCTTATTCCAACGAAGTGGTGCTGGTGTTCAAAAGCACCTCGCTGGCCTATACCATCACGCTGATGGAAGTGATGGGCTACAGCCAGCTGATGTATGGCCGCACCTACGACGTGATGGTGTTCGGCGCCGCCGGCCTGGTGTACCTGTGCGTCAATGGCCTGCTGACGCTGCTGATGCGACTGGTGGAGCGCCGCGCGCTGGCGTTTGAGCGCCGCAACTGAGGCCGCTGCCCCCATGAGCCCCGCCATTGTGCGGGGCTTTTTTTACCCCCTCAAAACAATACTTAATCATTTATATTGCATTTTAATTCACTCAGTGGCAGGGTTAACAACAGGCATTCGCACAAAAACCTCTGGCGATTACCAGTAAAAACAAACGATAGCGAATAATCACTTTCAGGATCCAGACAGGAGCTCTACGCATGAAAAAACTGCTGCTTGCCGCGACGATGTTGGCCGGGATGACCTTTAACGCCGCCGCAGCCGAGACTATCCGCTTCGCCGCCTCCGCCACCTACCCGCCGTTCGAATCGCTCGACGCCAACAACCAGATCGTCGGTTTCGATATCGATCTGGCCAACGCGCTGTGCAAGCAGATGCAGGCGCAGTGCACCTTCACCAACCAGGCGTTCGACAGCCTGATCGCCGCGCTGAAATTCAAAAAATACGATGCGGTGATTTCCGGGATGGATATCACGCCGGAGCGCAGCAAACAGGTCGCCTTCACCCAACCTTACTACGCCAACTCGGCGATTGTGATCGCGCAAAAAGGCAAGTTCAGCTCGCTGGCGGATCTGAAAGGCAAAAAGCTCGGCATGGAAAACGGCACCACCCACCAGAAATACATGCAGGACAAGCACCCGGAGATTAACACCGTTTCTTACGACAGCTACCAGAACGCCATTCTGGAGCTGAAAAACGGCCGTATCGACGGCGTGTTCGGCGACACCGCCGTGGTGAACGAGTGGCTGAAAACCAACCCGCAGCTGGCGCCGGTCGGCGAGCACATCACCGATGCGCAATACTTCGGCACCGGTCTCGGCATCGCGGTGCGCCCGGATAACCAGGCGCTGCTGGCCAAGCTGAACGCCGCGCTGGACGCCATCAAGGCCGACGGCACCTACAAAGCCATCAACGACAAGTGGTTCCCGCAGTAAGTCCGCGTGTGGAGTCGCCCTCCTTCGGCGGCTCCATCTAATTGCCACCCCATCCGGTTAGTGCTAAATTTGATACTGAATTTAGCATCAAGGATAACATCATGACGGTTCAACCCATTCTTGCCGACTCGGCAGTCAGCATCAGCGATTTTAAGAAATCGCCCAACGCCGCCCTTAAAGAGGCACAAGGGCAACCGGTCGCCGTCCTGACCAACGGTAAGATTTCGGGATATTACGTCTCTCCGGAAACCTGGGAGGCGATCGCGGAGTACCTGGAAGATATCGAACTCGCTGAAATCGTTCGTTCACGGATGAACGGCAAACGCATTAAGGTCAATTTGGATGACTTATAAGCTTGAATTCGAAGAACATGCGCTGAAGGAATTTAAAAAACTGTCCCCGGTGATCCGGGAACAGTTCAAAAAAAAGCTGGCATCGGTGCTGGTTAATCCCCACATCCCCGCCAACAAACTCGCCGGTTTGCCTGATTGCTACAAAATCAAACTCAGAGCCTCAGGCTTTCGTTTGGTATATCGCGTCATGGAAACGGAGATCGTGGTTCTGGTCCTGTCTGTGGGCAAACGCGAACGTTCAGCGGCTTACACGGCTGCCAAAAAGCGCCTTTAACGCCGCACCAACAGCGTCAACACTTCGTAGTGCGCGGTATGCGGGAACATGTCGAACAGCTGCACCCGTTCGATGCGGTATCCCGGCAACATCTCGATATCTTTCGCCATGCTCTCGGCGTTGCAGCTGGAATACAGAATGTAATCCGGCGCCATCCGGCTCAAATAATCGCACAGCGCCTGGCCGATGCCGCGCCGCGGCGGATTGACCAGCACCAGCTGCGGCACCTGGCCTTCGGCGGTGGCGAAGCGGGTGGAGTCGAGCGCCTGAAAATCGACCTGCAACAACCCTAACCGCTGCGCCGACTGGCGCGCGCAGGCGATCGCTTCCGCGCTGATTTCGATGCCGGTCAACCGCGTTTGCGGCTGCGCGCAGTGCAGGCCGAAACCGCCGACGCCGCAGAACAGATCCCACATGCTGTCGATACCCAGCGCGCGCACCCAGTCGCGGGCGGTGGCATACAATTCGGCGGCCACCTGCGGGTTGGTCTGGAAGAAGCTTTGCGGGCGGATGAACAGCGGCACCTGATTGAACTGTTCCTCCAGCGCCTGCTGTTCGGTCAGCGCGATCTCGCGCTCCCCTTCCATGATCGCCATATGCACCGGCTGAATATTGGCGGAGATCACCTTGAGCTGCGGCAGCTGCTGCTGCAGCCACGGCAGCGCGGCGCGCAGCTGCGCCAGCTTGGTTTCCGAGCGCAGCACGAAGCGCAGCATCACGCCGCCGTCGAGCGTGCTTTCGGTCAGCAGCAGGTATTTCAGCTCGCCGCGTTTGCGCGCCACGTTATACGGCGTCAGGCCGGCGCGGGCGATGAAGCTTTTCAGCACCGCAAACATCGGCGCAAAGCCGGCGGGATACAGCGGGCAATCGCTCAGGTCGACCGGCGTGCCGTCGCGGTGCAGCATGCCGAGCAGCGGACGCTCCACGCTGCCGCTGACCACCATCTTGGCTTTATTGCGAAATGCGCTCAGTTCCCCCGCCGCCGGCTGCAGCCACTGTGCGACGTCGCGCCCGGCCAGCAGCGAGTGCAGGTGATGCTGTTTGTCGGCCAGTTGCTGCGGATAGGGCTTTTCCAGCCACTGACAGGAACGGCAGGTGCCCGCCGTATACAAAGCGCAATGCATGAAGATTACCGTGAAGTTCAGGATGACGAATTAAGGGCGCAGAGTTTACCACTCCGCGCGCCTAAAATCTCACTTGCGCGCGGTGAAGAAGCGGCGGCTGGCGGCAGGAACGAACAGCAACGCCAGGATCACCGCGTCGGGGATCTTTTGCAGGATCAGAACGTGCAGGATTTGGCCGCTGGTTTCCCCCTCCACGGTGAACACCTCGGGGAAGACGCTGCCGATGGTGGCCAACAGCAGGTAAAGCACCACGATGCACTGGCAGGCCACATAGCCCCAGCGCCCCCAATTGCGGCCGCGCATCACCGCAAAGCCGCAGCTGATTTGCAGGCACAGCAGCATCAGGCCGGCCAGAAAGATAAAGGTGGAATCCCACGCCTGCGCGCTGGTGTTGACGAATTCCTGCGCGCCGTCGACGCCCAGCTCGCCCAGCAGCAGCACCACGCTGATACACTTGATCGCCACCATGGCGGTGCCCGCCACCATCACCGGCACCGGCGCATCCGAAGTCGATCCCATTCCCTGCCCGCTTTTCAGCATGTCTGACATATCCGTGTTCCGCTACGACGCGCCACCTATACAGGTGGCGCATGTAAAGTCAGGTAGTTAGTTGCAATACTTATTGATTGCAAAAATAGCAGGTTTGTTACGATTCAGCTACGGGCCGCCCGCTGCAATTCACGCGATCGTTGTTTTTCCGAGCGCGCCATAAACCACCAGGCGATCAGGCCGAGGATGCCTACCACCAGCAGGATCAGACTGGCCAGCGCATTGATTTCCGGATTCACCCCCATGCGCACGCTGGAGAACACCAGCATCGGCAACGTGGTGGCGCCCGGGCCGGAGACGAAACTGGCGATCACCAGATCGTCCAGCGACAGGGTAAACGCCAGCATCCAGCCGGAGATCAGCGCCGGCGCAATCATCGGCAAGGTGATGACGAAGAACACCTTCAGCGGCGGCGCCCCCAGATCCATTGCCGCCTCTTCAATCGAGCGATCCACCTCGCGCAGACGCGAGCTGATGACCACCGCCACATAAGCGGTACAGAAGGTGACATGCGCCAGCCAGATGGTAAACATGCCGCGCTTTGACGGCCAGCCGAAGGCATGCCCCATCGCCACGAACAGCAGCAGCAGCGACAGGCCGGTGATCACGTCCGGCATCACCAGCGGCGCGGTCAGCATAAACGCGAAGCCGGTCGAACCGCGAAAGCGGCCGAATCGCACCATCACCACGGCGGCGATGGCCCCCAGTACCACCGCGGCGGTGGCGGAGGCGGCAGCGATGGTCAGGCTGAGCCCCACCGCGCTGATCATCGCCGAATCGTGGAACAATTCGGTATACCAGCGCGTGGACCAGCCGGCCCACACCGTCACCAGCTTGGAGCTGTTGAAGGAGTAGATCACCAGCATCAGCATCGGCGCATACAGGAAGGTAAAACCGATCGTCAGGATGGCGATGCGCCACGGTGAACGCACTACCGGCAAGTTGTTCATTCCTGCCCCCCTATTTCCTTGTTCTGGTGTTTGTGGAACCACAAAATTGGCACGATCAGCAACAGCAGCATGATGGTGGCGACCGCCGAGGCCACCGGCCAGTCGCGGTTATTGAAGAACTCCTGCCACAGCACGCGGCCGATCATGATGCTGTCCGGCCCACCGAGCAGTTCCGGGATCACGAACTCCCCCACCGCCGGAATGAATACCAGCATCGAACCGGCGATGATGCCGCCCCGCGTCAGCGGCACGATCACGCTGAAGAAGGTTTTCAGCGGCCGCGCCCCCAGATCCAGCGACGCCTCCACCAGCGAGTAATCCAGCCGGATCAGCGCCGTGTAAATCGGCAGCACCATAAACGGCAGATAGGAATAAACGATGCCGATATACACCGCCAGGTTGGTGTGCAGGATCACCAGCGGTTGGTCAATCACCCCTAGCCACATCAGAAAGTTATTCAGCGTGCCGTTGTTTTTCAGGATCCCCATCCAGGCGTAAACGCGGATCAGGAACGAAGTCCAGGAAGGCAGGATCACCAGCAACAGCAGAATGTTGCGGGTCGACGCCTTGCTGTGCGCCACCGCCCAGGCCAGCGGATAGCCGATGATCAGGCAGCACAGCGTCGAGACCGCCGCCACGCGCAGCGACTGCAGGTAGGCATCGATATACAACGGATCGTCGGTCAGCTGCAGATAGTTGGCGAAGTTGAGCGCAATGTTCAGCTTACCGTCCACCCAGCTCATCAGCTCGGTGTAAGGCGGCACCGCCAACGCCAGCTCAGCCAGGCTGATCTTGAACACGATCAGGAACGGCAGCATAAACAGCAGCGTCAGCCATAAATACGGCAATGCGATTACCAGCTTGCGGCCGTGAGCCATCAGCAGGCGATGGAACAAGGCCTTGAGGGTGGCCGGCGTTTTGGCCGGCGGTTCCGGCGTGCGTTCAGAAAGCAGGGACATACGGGTTACTCCTCACCAGCTCCACTACACCGTCAACACGACACAGCTGTCGGTTTCCCAACATAGACGCACTTCATCGCCCCAGGTGGGCATCCCCTTGCGGAAACGATGGCCGTTTTGCAGCTGGGCGCTGATGATCTGCCCGCTGTGCAGCTTCACGTGGTAGATGGACAGATCGCCCAGATAGGAAATGTGCGCCACTTCCCCCACCGCGAAGTTGCAGCCGTCTTCCGGCACTTGTTCGCACAGCAGGATCTTTTCCGGCCGCAGCGCGACCTGGATCGGCACGCCGTCCACCACCGAGGCGTCCGGATCCACCTTGATCGCATGGCGCAGCCCCGGGCTTTGCAGGATCAGCGCATCGTCGTGGCGCTCTTGCAGCACGCAGTCGAAGACGTTGACCGAACCGATAAATTCGGCGCTGAAGCGGCTATTCGGATGCTCGTAGATCTCTTCCGGCTCGCCGATCTGCACGAACTTGCCGCGGTTCATGATGGCGATGCGCCCCGCCATGGTCATCGCCTCCTCCTGATCGTGCGTCACCATCACGCAGGTCACGCCGACGCGCTCGAGAATGTCGGTCACTTCCAGCTGCATGCGATCGCGCAGCTTCTTGTCCAGCGCGCCCATCGGTTCATCCAGCAGCAGCAGCTTCGGCCGCTTGGCCAGGCTGCGCGCCAGCGCCACCCGCTGCCGCTGGCCGCCGGAAAGCTGGTGCGGTTTGCGTTTGGCGTACTCCTGCATGTGCACCAGCGCCAGCATTTCCGCCACCCGTTTGGCGATCTCCGCCCGCGGCATTTTGTCCTGCTTCAGGCCGAACGCGATGTTTTGCTCCACGGTCATGTGCGGAAACAGCGCGTACGACTGAAACATCATGTTGATCGGCCGCTGGTACGGCGGCACATGCGACATATCCTGCCCGTCGAGCACGATCTGCCCTTCCGTCGGCTGTTCAAAGCCGGCCAGCATGCGCAGCAAGGTGGACTTGCCGCAGCCGGACGGGCCAAGCAGCGCAAAGATCTCGCCCTTGTAGATGGTGAGGCTGACGTCTTCGACCGCATTCTGCCCGTCGAAGGTTTTGGTGAGGTTACGGATTTCCAGCAGAGGGGTGAAGACCTTCTGCGACTTGGCTTGAGGACGAGGGATGGCGTCGTTCAATCGGGGTGCTCTCCGGCGTAAAGCGGCACAAAACCACGGCGAGCGCCGTGGCCCAAAACGGCAATGCAGGCGGGGAGCGCCCGCCTGCCGGTTTACCGACGATGGGGGTATCCCCCCCATCATCACTTCCCGCTTTTAACTTTAGTCCATGCGCGGGTAATGACACGGTCCAGCTTCGGCGACTGCACGTTGAGCGTGAACAGCTTGGCGCGCAGATCGGCCGGCGGATAGACATTCGGGTTCTCGCGCACTTCGGCGTTCACCAGCGGCGTGGAATCTTTCACCGCATTGGCGTAATAGACATAGTTGCTGATGCCCGCCATCACGTCAGGTTTCATCAGGAAGTTCAGGAACTGGTACGCGGCGTCTTTGTTCTTGGCGTCCGCCGGCATGGCGAACATGTCAAAGTAGGTCAGCGCCCCCTCTTTCGGGATCGCGTAGGCCACGTTCACGCCGTTCTTCGCCTCTTTGGCGCGGTTGGCCGCCTGCATCACGTCGCCGGACCAGCCGATCGCCACGCAGATATCACCGTTAGCCAGATCGTTGATGTACTGAGAAGAGTGGAAGTAACGAATGTTCGGCCGCAGTTTCAGCAGCAGATCGTTGGCCGCGCCGGTGTAGTCGGCCGCATTAGTGCTGTTGGGATCCTTGCCCAGGTAGTGCAGCACGGTGGCGTAAACCTCGCTCGGCGCATCGAGGAAGGAGACGCCGCAGCTTTTCAGCTTCTCGAGGTTTTCCGGCTTGAGGATCAGATCCCAACTGTCGACAGGCGCGTCTTTGCCCAATGCCGCCTTCACCTTGTCGACGTTATAGCCGATGCCAGTGGTCACCATCAGGTATGGGATGCCGTATTTGTTGTCTTTGTCATTGTGTGCAACCAGCTTCAGCATCTCGGGATCGAGATTCTTGTAGTTGGGCATTTTGCTCTTGTCGAGCGGTTCGAAGATGCCGGCCTGAGACTGGCGCTCGAGGAAGTTGGATGAAGGAACCACCAGATCATAACCGGTGCTGCCCGCCATCAGTTTGCCTTCCAACACTTCGTTGGAGTCAAAGACGTCGTACACCACTTTGATGCCGGTTTCTTTCTGGAAATTAGCCAAAGTGTCCGGCGCGATATAATCGGACCAGTTATACACGTGCAGCGTTTTCTCTTCGGCTGACGCATTGACGGACGCGGCCATCAACAGGCCGGCAACCACACCCGATAACCACTTTTTACGTTGGGTGACCATCCGTAACTTCCTCCAAAACAGGGTGAATCATAGAATTGAACTTGTATCTGCAGCGATACAAAACCTTTCCTGATTGAGCGCAATCGTTGCAACCGCGAACTGAATGGCTATGCATATGATTGCATGCGCCTTTTTCACTGCCCTGCTCGCGTGGTCACAAGGGGAATCGCAAGCCCTTTGCAGAATCAGCAGCATAGCCGCTGCCATCGTAACCCGCCAGCCCCCAGGGTAAAAAACGCCTTTTATCGATTTTTTATGCAGTTTTCTCTATGTGATACGCCATTAACGGCGCAAAAGGCGAGAAAGATCGGGCGGCAAAGGCCAAAGTGCAGAATATTTTATTGCGGAGAGGCGTCACGGCAGCATGCCGCCGGAGCGACGGCATGCTTAAGGTATGGCGAGGATCAGTGCAGCATCGGTTGACGCACGGCGCCAGCGGGGATCTCTTCTTCGTCACCCATAAACAGCAGATCGTTCGCCCGCGCCTCAAGGATCACCATCGAGATCTGCTCTTCGCCCTGCTGCATGAAGTGGGTGAACTGCTCGTAGGTGATGCCGACCGCCACGCTCAGCGACTGGCAGACGATCAGCTTCGGCAGGTTGTCGTCCTGAATATCGACAAACGCCTTGATGGTCAGCGAGCTGGCGTTGATCTGGCTCAGGTCCGCCACCAGCGGGATCAGCGCGGTCGGCTTCACTTCGGCCAGCGCGGAGAACAGAATGACGTTGTCCACCAGATCTATCTTGGCGTCGAACACGCCGTCGAAGTTCTGCATGTGCGGCAGGTGCAGCGCCTGGCAGGAATCGCACTCAAAGAAAGAAATGCCCGACTGATCCAGCCAGCGCCGCAACAGCGCCAAATCGGGGACAATGAGTGAATCCATAATAACCAGCCTCACAATATTCAATACGCGAAAAGGCGCATAGCTTACGGAATATTCACCCGATACGCCACGATCAATGCGGCTTAATTCACTAATTCAGATATTGCACGGCGGGAAATGCGCTCCGCCCACCCCGTTAACCGCCGGACTTCAGGCGGAAGCCCGGCCGGCCGCGCTGCTCAATGTATTCGATCATCATGCCGGCGATGTCCAGCCCGGTGGTGGTTTCCACCCCTTCCAGCCCCGGCGACGCGTTGACCTCCATCACCAGCGGGCCGCGTTCGGCGCGCAGGATATCCACCCCGGCGACGTCCAGCCCCAGCGTGCTCGCCGCTTTCACCGCGATCGCCCGCTCCCTGGCGGTGATGGTCACCTTGCGGGCGGTGCCGCCGCGGTGCAGGTTGGAGCGAAACTCGCCGGGCTTGGCCTGCCGTTCGATGGCGGCCACTACCCGGCCGCCCACCACCAGACAGCGCACGTCGCGCCCCTGCGCCTCGCGCACGTACTCCTGCACCAGGATGTGGGCATTCAGCCCGCGAAAGGCGTCAATCACGCTTTCCGCCGCCTGCCGGGTTTCCGCCAGCACCACGCCGATGCCCTGCGTGCCTTCCACCAGTTTGACCACCAGCGGCGCGCCGCCGACCAGCTCGATCAGATCGCCAGTGTCGTCCGGCGAATGGGCAAAACCGGTGATCGGCAGATCGATGCCCTGCCGCGCCAGCAGCTGCAGCGAACGCAGCTTGTCGCGGGCGCGGGTAATGGCCACGGATTCGTTTAGCGGGTAGCTGCCGAGCAGCTCGAACTGGCGCAGCACCGCCGTGCCGTAAAAGGTGATGGCAGAGCCGATGCGCGGGATCACCGCATCGTAACGTTCCAGCTGACGGCCGCGATAATGAATGGTCGGCGCCGCCGGATTGATGTTCATATAGCAGGAGAGCGGATCGATGATATCGATACTGTGCCCGCGATCTTCCGCCGCTTCACGCAGCCGCTTACATGAATAGAGCGATCCGTCGCGAGAAAGAATGGCAATTTTCACTCGTCACCCCAAAAGCCAACGCCTGCCCGGCAGGCGAGTTAGCGGCCGCGGCGCTCAGGCGCGCGGATCGCGCTCCTGATTATCTTTCGATGCGTCTGCATCTTGCGGTTTGCGGCGATCGTTTTCCGGCGGCAAGCCGCCGCGCATCAGCGGCCCGAAGCCCTGCACCACGCGCCATACCAGAAACGCCGCCGCCGGCACCATCAGCGCCACGCCGAGGAAAATCATGCCGACCGCCGCCTGCTGCGACGCCAGCCAGCCCGGCAGCTGCAGGTGGCCGTGAATACTGAGGTAGGCCAATACCAGCATCACGATACCCAGCCCTTCCAACACCAGCACCGGGCGCGGTAAGTCACCGAATGAACGCATATTTTTCTTCTCCAGAAGGTCTGCCCCCAGTGTAGTGAATTCCCGCCGACGGCGACAGCCCCGGCAGACTAATTGGTTACATGAATCAGATTAACAGGTAATTCCTGCTTTTTTTTCACCGCCTCAACGGGCATAGTAGGCGCCATCTGACGCAGGTAATGACTTTTTCGGTGACGGGATGTCGTTGCAATCGCGAATAATTTATCGAAAATCCAATTAAGGAGCGTTGCATGTTTGCAGTAATCTTCGGGCGTCCTGGCTGTCCTTATTGTGTCCGCGCTAAAGAACTGGCGGAAAAACTGACTGAAGAACGCGACGATTTCAACTTCCGTTACGTTGACATCCACGCGGAAGGCATCACCAAGGCCGATCTGGAAAAAACCGTCGGTAAACCGGTTGAAACCGTGCCGCAGATCTTCCTGGACGAGAAGCACATCGGCGGTTGCACCGATTTCGAAGCTTACGCTAAAGAACACCTGAACCTGTTCCAGTAAGTTTTTGAACGACAAAAAAGGCGCTTAACGCGCCTTTTTTTATTGCCGCTGCCGCCGGTGCAGCTGCTGCAGCGTGTGCAACAGACCGAGGGCGAACAGCATCAGCATCGCGCCGAACACGCACCAAAACACCGCGCTGGTGGCGTAAGCCAATTCCTGCCAAAACGAATAGGACGGCGTCAGCCAGAAGTGGCGGATCAGCAGGCACAGCGGCAATGCATACAGCGCCCCCAGCAACGGACACAGCAGCCGCTTGCGGCTCGACAAATAGCTGGCGATTGCGCCGGGGATCACAAACAGCAGCAGGCCGGTTTCACCGTGGTGCTCATGATCCGTGCTGCCGAACAGGCCGGTTTGCTGGCCGAGAAACACCAGGCTGAACAACAGAAAACAGCTGAGAATGCCCAGCCAATATCGATAACTCGTCATGCGAATTCTCCCCCGCCCAATTACCGCATCAATAGAAATCGGCCCGGTCACCCGTGCGGTGACGCTGAACCGAATTTTTTCCTTGGTCAAAAGAGAGTTAAATGCGCCCGGCGGCGCAGGAAATCAGCTTTCTGTGCTGGCTGTCATCGGTCATAGCGTCTAGAATGAACGCCGCCGAACGATGGTTCGCTTCGCTTTCTGCTGGTGGTGATTTATGACGTCGTTTTAAGGCTGAATTTATCTCTTATAGTTATCTATATCAAGCACTTACTGGTAAACAATAAGTTATCCTCCGTGAACATAAACGTCGCTAGTTTGTTAAACGGTAACTACATTCTGTTACTGTTCGTGGTACTCGCGCTGGGGCTGTGCCTCGGTAAACTCCGTCTGGGCTCCGTCCAACTCGGTAATTCCATTGGCGTTTTAGTGGTTTCCCTGTTGCTCGGCCAGCAACACTTCGCCATTAACACCGAGGCGCTGAATCTCGGCTTCATGCTGTTTATTTTCTGCGTCGGGGTGGAAGCCGGGCCTAACTTTTTCTCGATTTTCTTCCGCGACGGCAAGAATTACCTGATGCTGGCGCTGGTGATGGTCGGTTCGGCAATGGTGATCGCCATCGGCCTCGGCAAGCTATTCCACTGGGACATCGGCCTGACCGCCGGCATGCTGGCCGGCTCGATGACCTCGACGCCGGTGCTGGTGGGCGCCGGCGATACGCTGCGCAACACCATCGTCAACGGCCCGGCGCTGCTGGCGGCGCAGGATCATCTGAGCCTCGGCTATGCCCTCACCTACCTGATCGGCTTGGTCAGCCTGATTTTCGGCGCGCGCTACCTGCCGAAGCTGCAGCACCAGGATCTGTCCACCTCCGCCCAGCAGATCGCCCGCGAACGCGGCCTGGACACCGACAGCCAGCGCAAGGTCTACCTGCCGGTGATCCGCGCCTACCGCGTCGGCCCCGAGCTGGTGGCCTGGGCCGACGGCAAGAACCTGCGCGAACTGGGCATCTACCGCCAGACCGGCTGCTACATTGAACGCATCCGCCGCAACGGCATTCTGGCCAACCCGGACGGTGACGCGGTGCTGCAGGTGGGCGACGAGATCTCGCTGGTCGGTTATCCGGACGCCCACGCGCGGCTGGATCCGAGCTTCCGCAACGGTAAGGAAGTGTTCGACCGCGATCTGCTCGACATGCGCATCGTGACCGAAGAGATCGTAGTGAAGAACAGCAACGCGGTGAACAAACGCCTGAGCCAGCTGAAGCTGACCGACCACGGTTGCTTCCTCAACCGCGTGATCCGCAGCCAGATCGAAATGCCAATCGACGACAGCATCGTGCTCAACAAGGGCGACGTGCTGCAGGTGAGCGGCGACGCGCGCCGGGTGAAAAGTGTGGCGGAGAAGATTGGCTTTATCTCGATCCACAGCCAGGTGACCGATCTGCTGGCGTTCTGCGCCTTCTTCATCATCGGCCTGCTGATCGGCCAGATCACCATTCAGTTCAGCAACTTCTCGTTCGGCATCGGCAACGCCGCCGGCCTGTTGATGTCCGGCATCATGCTCGGCTTCCTGCGCGCCAACCACCCGACCTTCGGTTATATTCCGCAGGGCGCGCTGAACATGGTGAAAGAATTCGGCCTGATGGTGTTTATGGCGGGCGTGGGCCTGAGCGCCGGCGCCGGCATCGGCCACAGCCTGGGCGCGGTCGGCGGCCAGATGCTGATCGCCGGGCTTATCGTCAGCCTGGTGCCGGTGATTATCTGCTTCCTGTTCGGCGCCTACGTGCTGCGCATGAACCGCGCCCTGCTGTTCGGCGCCATCATGGGCGCCCGCACCTGCGCGCCGGCGATGGAGATCATCAGCGACACCGCGCGCAGCAACATCCCGGCGCTGGGCTATGCCGGCACCTACGCCATCGCTAACGTGCTGTTAACGCTGGCGGGTTCTCTCATCGTGGTGCTATGGCCGGGCATACTCGGCTGATCGATTAGCGGGAGAGATGGATCGGCGATAAAAATATTTTGATTTTTTTGTCGCCGGCCAGAACTTTCGTTGGGGGCCGCAGTCTGAATTAGTGCCACTGCTTTTCTTTGATGTCCCCATTTTGTGGAGCCCGATAATCCCGCCTTTTAGGTTCAAGATTATCGGGTTTTTTGTTGCCTGCACGCCGCCGCCCGCGGGACCACCATCAGATGGCAGCAACACCTCAACTGACGACGTACAGCGCGTCCGCGCCTTCCTGAAACATCGTTTCTCTTAACGTTTAGTGTCGGGCGGTCGGCTATCAAACAATGCATTTCCCAAGGTTTGATTGCAGAAAGAGTGAGAACGGAGTGGCTGTATTAATTAGCAATTGGGTCTGAACCCAACAACGGCCTTATCAATATCTTAATATCAAAAAAAGCAAGACATCTAAGGTGCCTTGCTTTTCTTTTTACATTAACAAGCGCCAAAAAGAACGACAGAGAACAGAACGGAACCGTTCAGATAAATAGTGGCCTTCAACCCCGTAGGAATAAAGGAACCACAGGTCTCTGCGCACACTTTAAGCTGCCCACCAATGGGAATTGGAATAGGCGAAGAAACGCAAAAGTCACCGTAGATAGGAATGGTAAAACAAATTTGGTTGTTTGCTGGGTTATAACTGGCCCCAACGCAAACCGAAAGTTTAAGCGCCAATACCCCCTGCTGCTTAAGGTCTACAGGTACCGGCGCCGGTGTTTTTTGCGAAAATCCAACCGCAGTAAAATCAGCAACATGTTCATTTTGAGCATGCGGATCTTGTTCATTGCATTTACAATCAGCCATTGGAATATCCTCGTAAGTTTTTTTAGATATTAATTAGCGAACAATGTAATTGCCGTGGAGCTAATTACATTGATGAATCTAGCAGCACAATAATTAATTTCCATCCCTTTGCCATTAAATAAAATCAATAAAACAACAATAAAATGATTAATAAGAATATTTTTATTTATGTAACCGAAACGGTTTGTTATTAGCCAAATAATTGCAATTCACAACAATATAATCAGAGATAAAGGGGGATAAAAATGAGGATATTGCGAGTGAGAATTAAAAAAATGCCCTTAAACCAAGGATATTAACCTTGTTAGCTTGAGTCACTTTCTATTTTCCCTCTGTAGGTTGAAAAAATTTGGCTAAGCACTCGGCTTTCCTGACTGAAAATAAAAAACCGCCTGAAGAGCCGCATATAATTGCAAAATGCTCTTCAAACGGCTTTGTACAAGATCATGTATTCACAGCGCTAATCGCGGATTACTTTGATTCAGCCTGGCTTACGGTATCTTCGGCTTTCCAGATGCGGTATTTCACTTCCGCGTCTTTCGGCGCATACACCACGATCGGCAGGCGGCTGTTGTAACGCTGCATCGCGGCGTCGCCCAGGTTGGCGGCGATGAATTGCTTGGTCTTGGTGTTGTCCGGGCAGGCCATCATGGTCGAGGCCGGTTCAGACAGCTTCTCCAGCACCAGGTAGTCGTAACCCCAGCCGGACAGGGTTTTGGTCTCCAGCGTGCCGCCGATCATATGGCGGTTGCAGTCCACTTCCAGCGTCTTGCCGATCAGCAGCTCTACCTTGTAGTTCTCTTCGTGTTCTTGCTTCGGCAGGTAGATCACCTGGCGATTCATGCCCTTCTCGGCTTTCGGGTAAGGCGCGACTTTTTCCAGCGGCTGTTTGCTCATGTCTGCGTCATCGCCAGAGGTCGCCGCCATAGCGCCGGCGGAAACGGCCATCAGCAGGCCGGAAAATACAACGGATGCCTTGTTCATGTTTTATCCCTACACTTTTTGTCAAATAATCCGCTTATAAACTAATACACTACCGCCACGCTCGCCACAAGTTTAATCTTCTTTACAATAGGAGATAAATAGTGACAATCGCCTAATACCACCCATTAACCGGAGCAATACCCCAAAAAACCGCCGGTTAATACGAGAAAAACACGCGCTGACCGGCGCCCAAGCGGGTGCATCAGATAGGGTTCTCTTGCCGCAGGACTAAGGTTTTCTTAAGACAGAATTATTACAGTGGCGCTATTCAATCCTGTCACCGAGCCTGCGCGTGAATCCAGAATCGTCATTAAATCAATCCTCAACGGCACAGCAAATTAAGACAACCGCCCTTTACTCCCTGCCGACATCCTTTTACCGTTGGCAAGTTTTTGGCCTGCTGATCAGCGGGTTGGTATTCCTGTGGCTCTCCCGCAACGAACAGCTGGACTGGGCGATCAGCAATTATTGGTACGATGCCGCCAGCGGGCATTTCCCGTGGCAAAACAATTATTGGCTGGATCTGATCAATCACCGTCTGTTGAAGCAGATAGTGATCGTGGGAGCGGTGCTCACGCTGTTTTGGGGCATCTATCGCCGCAGCGCGCGCCTGATTGTCAGCATGCTGCTTCTCGGCATCGGCCCGCTGGTGGTGGGCATTCTCAAGGCCACCAGCGCGCACTCCTGTCCGTGGGATCTGATCGAGTACGGCGGCAAGGCGATGTCCTTCCCTTTATTCGGCGCGGTACCGGCGCTGCCGGGCCCCGGTCGCTGTTTCCCCGGCGGGCACGCCTCGAGCGGTTTCGCGGTCATGGCGTTGTTTTTCCTGTTTTATCCGCAGCGCCCGCGCCTGGCCTGGTGCTGCTGGTGTGGCGGCATTGCGCTCGGCATGTTGATGGGCTTTGGTCAGATCATGCGCGGCGCACATTTTCTTACCCATAACCTGTGGGCGGGTTGGTGGGTTTGGTTAAGCCAGTTGGCTATTTATTGGATGATTAGCGGCTATTGGCGCCGCAAGATGAGGTAACGGTTATGGAGCAGTTAAACCATGTTCTTTTCGCCTGGATCAATGCGACCCCGGCATCTCCCGAATGGATGATCGATTTCGCCACCTTTTTGGCGCGCGATCTTATCATTATCGTGCCGCTGCTGATCGTCGGCCTGTGGCTGTGGGGGCCGCGAAGCCAGCTGGTTTCACAGCGCGAAGTGGTGGCGAAAACCACGATCGCGCTGCTGTTCGCCATGCTTGCCGCCTCCGCTATCGGCGCGCTGCTGCCGCATGAGCGTCCGTTCGTCGCCGGCGTGGGTTATACCTTCCTGGCGCACGCGCCGGACAGCTCGTTCCCCAGCGATCACGGCACCGCCATCTTTACCTTTGCACTGGCGTTCCTGTTCTGGCACCGGGTCTGGTCCGGCGCGCTGCTGATGATTGTCGCCGTCGGCATCGCCTGGTCACGCGTTTACCTCGGCGTGCACTGGCCGCTGGATATGGTCGGCGGTTTCCTGCTCGGCCTGGTCGGCTGCCTGTTCGCTCAGCTGGTATGGAATCTGTTCGGTGATGTCCTCGCCGACAAGCTGTCGCGTCTGTATCGCTTCCTGTTTGCCTTCGCCATTCGCCGCGGCTGGGTGAAAGAATAACCGCATAACATGACAGGGGCGTTACCGCCCCTGCTTTCACACCACGCCGGTGGTCACGCAAAACGCCCGCGTTTTTCCCGCTCCCAGCATCACCCCCTCACCCTCTGGCGCATTCGGGCGGCAGTTTGCCGGCTGGATAAAAGCAAGCAGCCGCCTGTTGCCCTGGACAGCGATGCGCCGCAGGCCATAGTTGAATTGCCCGGTGGCAAAACGCGTCACATAGCGCCGGCCTTGCGGCGCCAGCATAAAGAACTCGGCCTGATCCACGTAGCGCGTCAGATCGTCGGAGCACAGCAGTTCCTGCCCGATCGTATCCCCTGACAAAGCCGGCGTCGGCAGGTTCTGGCGGAATACCGCGTCGGGAATGCAATCATAGTTGAGGCGGCAAACATAGCGCAGCGGCTGCGGCCGCTCGCCCAGGTTGGTAATCTTCATCTCTATGGCGAACTGCGCGCTCTGGGCCGCCAGACGCAGCGCCGGGCCGATGCGCCAACGCTCGCCCAACCGCTCGCCTTCACCGTGCAACGTCAGCTCATCGCCCGCCAGCTGCAGCCACACGCGTTGCATCTGGATCGGCGCGCCGTCGTGACCCGGCCAGGCGGGACAGAACGCGGCGTCGTCAGCGCGCTTTCTTCCGGCGCCCCGCGTGCTGCGGCGGCCCGATTTCAGCGAATGACCGTCAAACTCAGCGTCCCAGATCGCGAGGCCCTGATACGGTAAAACCCTCAGCGCGCCACGGCAATTCGCCAGCGTCAGCATCAGCCCGCGTTCTGCGCAGCGATGCGCGCTCACCGCGAAATCCGCGTTGCGGAACAGTTCCTGCCGATGCGTCCCGAAAGCTTCAGGAGCCAGATCGATGTTGATCTCCATCTTTTTTCCCCTCGACGTTTCGCCCGTGCAGGCCGCGAGCAGCCACTGAAAATGTTATTAAAATAACAAATAATCCTCCCCTAAGTTATACAGATAACAGTGAAGTAACTATGATCTCGTCGACATTTTTCAAATCCCGCTAGGTTTATCGATGTTGAAATGTTATTATTTTCACATTACCTATCCATGCTATTTTCTCAACTTCACTAAGGAACCGCGATGACCACCGAAAGCATCGATTACGCCAGCTATGTTGACCACACCCTGCTGGCCATGGACGCCACCGAAATGCAGATCGCCAAACTGTGCGAAGAAGCGCAGCAGCACAACTTCTATGCGGTATGTGTCAACTCCGGCTATGTGCCGCTGGCGGCCCAGCTGCTGCAGGAAAGCACCGTGAAAGTCTGCTCGGTGATCGGTTTCCCGCTGGGCGCCGGCCTGACCGTCGCCAAAGCCTTTGAAGCCAAAGCGGCGATCGCCGCCGGCGCGCAAGAGATCGACATGGTGATCAACGTCGGCTGGTTGAAAAGCGGCCTGCTGGACGAAGTGAAAGCCGACATCGCCGCCGTGCGCGAGGTTTGCGCGGCGATCCCGTTGAAGGTAATATTGGAAACCTGCCTGCTCAGCGATGCGCAGATCGTCCAGGTTTGTGAAATGTGTCGCGAACTCGATGTCGCCTTCGTGAAAACCTCCACCGGCTTCAGCACCGGCGGCGCTCGGGAAGAGCACGTCAAACTGATGCGCGAGACCGTGGGCAGCGAAATGGGCGTGAAAGCTTCCGGCGCCGTGCGCGATCGCGCCACCGCCGAGAAGATGATTAAAGCCGGCGCCACACGTATCGGCACCAGCTCCGGCGTCGCCATCGTCTCCGGCGCCCAGCCGGCGGCGGGCAGCTACTGATCGTCGGCTTGCCCTGACGGGCATGGCCATACACTCCGATGCGGGACAATACGGGCGGTTGATGCGGCCCGATATTGCCCCGCATCGTTGTGTTTAGCGTCGGAAATGCCGGCTCGCCTTTTATCTCTATTACCGGTGGGAAGACGGATCTATGGAAACGCGGCGCGAAGAACGTATCAACCGGTTAGTTCAGGCGTTAAAACGCGCTGACAAGATCCACCTGAAAGAAGCCGCCGCGCTGCTGGGGGTCTCGGAGATGACCATTCGCCGCGATCTGAGCGCCGAACCGGCGGCCGTGGTGTTGCTCGGCGGCTACGTGGTGACCGATCCGCGCAGCAACGGCGTGACCAACTACTTCGTTTCCGATCAAAAAGCCAAACAGGTCACGGAGAAACGGCGCATCGGACTGCTGGCAGCGCCGCTGATCAATGAAAACGACACGGTGTTTTTTGACTGCGGCACCACCACCCCGGCGATCATCGACGCCATCGCCGACGAGCTGGCTTTCACCGCCGTGTGTCATTCGCTGAACACCTTCCTGGCGCTGCAGGACAAACCGAACTGCAAGGTGGTTCTGTGCGGCGGCGAGTTCAAGCCGAACAACTACATCTTTTCCAGCGTCGGCGGCCGCAACGAACTCGATCACATCTGCCCGAACATCGCCTTTATCTCCGCCGCCGGCCTCAGCCTGCAGCACGGCGCCACCTGCTTCAACTTCGACGAGCTGGAAATGAAGCATCGCGCCATGGCGATGGCGCAGCAAAAGATCCTGGTGGCAGACCACAGCAAGTTCGGCAAAACCAAGCCGGCCTGCATCGGCCCGCTGACGCAGTTCGATCGGGTGATCACCGATCGCCAGCCGGGCGCCGACTTCCTGGCGTTCTTCAACGACAACGCCATCGCTATCCGCTATTAATCCGCCTTCAGCGCCGTCATAACCGACGGCGCACCGCGTCGATATCCCTCTTTCCCCGCCGGAAAATGAACAAATAATGCGCAATCAATTCGCGTTTTTCACTTATCCGCACGCAACATCAGGTTAATAAAATGCAACAGCTCACCCGAGTGATTATTTTTTCGCAGGCTAAACACGCGGTCGGCTGGGTGAATTAACGGCTATTTATGGCTTTTATATGATAAATCGTGCCAAAGGCCAGGAAGTTTAAATAAACGGCGGTTTACGCGATTGCAGCAAATCTCACCAATACCTGTTAGGTATCTGTTATTTATATGATGAATGGTTACGCATTTTTATCCGCTAACCACGTAAGTAATTTCCCTTCGTTACTAGCGGTGAGTTTTAAATAAAAATGATTAAAAACAAAAACATAAATTCGATTTACCTTAAAAACACAATGTGATCCACATCACTAAAACTGCTTAATCCGGGTTTTTAGCTAGATCCAAAACCACGCATAAAATATATTGCTCGGCTTGCTGCTGAGCACAGCGCTTTATCCGGCTAATTATTGTACAAGCCACATAATCGCAGAAATTTTTATGAGAGCGTTCTCAGCACAAAATCTTACACAAATGTGCAACAAATGCGCGAAAAATCGATGAAAAAGCAGATAACTGCACATATTACGCATTTGAGAGCAGGATCACGGTTGTTTCTACTGTAAATCGTTATCTTGCCGCCAACAAAAATCGACAGGCAATGACCTGTCGGCAGCGGTAACGACTTTTATCACCCGTGAAGGTGAAAAGTCTTTAGTGAATTACCCGGCGCTGTGCCTTGGTAATGAACGCAATAAACAACCAGGGGGACGCCAAAACATCCCCGCAAGCAACACCTGATTCTTACCGCAAGCGTTGCCTGAATAGGACGTTTGACGGTTTAACCTTAAGTTTTGCCTTTTAATTTTAAATTCGTGTTCACTTCGGAGATATTTATGGACACTACACAGACCGGCACAATTGCCTCTGCGGCCTCGGGCTCCAGCAGTACCTGGCGTAAAACGGATACCATGTGGATGTTGGGCCTGTACGGCACCGCCATCGGCGCAGGCGTCCTGTTCTTGCCCATCAACGCCGGCATCGGCGGTTTGATTCCTCTGATCATCATGGCCATCATCGCTTTCCCGATGACCTTCTTTGCCCACCGCGGCCTGTGCCGTTTCGTTCTGTCCGGCAAAAATCCCGGTGAAGACATCACCGCCGTGGTGGAAGAGCACTTCGGCATCACCGCCGGTAAACTGATCACCCTGCTGTACTTCTTCGCCATCTACCCGATTCTGTTGGTTTACAGCGTGGCGATCACCAATACCGTCGACAGCTTCATCACCCACCAGTTGGGCATGACGTCGCCGCCGCGCGCCATCCTGTCGCTGATCCTGATCGTCGGCCTGATGACCATCGTGCGCTTCGGTGAGCAGGCCATCGTGAAAACCATGAGCATCCTGGTCTTCCCGTTCGTAGCGGTGCTGATGCTGCTGGCGGTATACCTGATCCCTAACTGGACCGGCGCCATCTTCGAAAACGTGTCGCTGTCCGGCAGCGGTACCGGCATGGGTCACGGCCTGATCATGACTCTGTGGCTGGCGATCCCGGTGATGGTGTTCTCCTTCAACCACTCGCCGATCATCTCCGCCTTCGCCGTCGCCAAACGCGAAGAGTACGGCGCGGACGCCGAGAAGAAATGCTCCCGCATTCTGGCTTACGCGCACATCATGATGGTGCTGACCGTGATGTTCTTCGTGTTCAGCTGCGTGCTGAGCCTGACGCCGGAAAACCTGGCGGAAGCCAAGGCGCAGAACATCTCGATTCTGTCTTACCTGGCTAACCACTTTAACAACCCGATGATCGAGTACATCGCGCCGGTTATCGCCTTCGTCGCCATCACCAAATCGTTCCTGGGCCACTACCTGGGCGCCCGTGAAGGCTTCAACGGCTTGGTTGCCAAGTCAATGAAGAGCCGCGGAAAAACCGTCAGCACCGCCAAGCTGAACCGCATGACCGCTATCTTCATGCTGGTGACCACCTGGATCGTCGCCACCCTGAACCCGAGCATCCTGGGCATGATCGAAACCCTGGGTGGCCCAATCATCGCCATGCTGCTGTTCCTGATGCCGATGTACGCCATCCGTAAAGTGCCTGCCATGCGCAAGTACAGCGGCCACATCAGCAACGTATTTGTGGTTGTGATGGGTCTGATCGCCATCTCTGCTATCGTGTTCAGCCTGCTCGGCTAATCACGTCCGGCCGGCGCCGCTGCGCGCCGGCCCTCCCGCACTGCCCCCATTTCCCGTATTCACCGCCTGAAACCTGAAGAAGGAGGCGAGACCATGGTCAGCGTTTTCGATATTTTCAAAATTGGCATTGGCCCATCCAGTTCTCACACCGTTGGTCCGATGAAAGCCGGCAAACAGTTCATTGACGATCTGATCGCCCACCAGCAGCTGCAGGACACCACCCGCGTGGTGGTCGATGTGTACGGTTCGCTGTCGTTGACCGGTAAAGGCCACCATACCGATATCGCCATCATCATGGGCCTGGCCGGCAACCTGCCGCACGACGTGGACATCGACAGCATTCCGGGCTTTATCCGCGACGTCGAACAGCGCGGCCGCCTGCCGCTGGCCAACGGCCACCACGAGGTGGATTTCCCGCAGCATGGCGGCATGAATTTCCACGGCGATAACCTGCCGCTGCACGAAAACGGCATGCGCATCCGCGCCTTCGCCGGTGAACGCTTGCTGCACAGCAAAACCTATTACTCGATCGGCGGCGGTTTTATCGTCGACGAAGAGCACTTCGGCCAGTCCGCCGAGGGCGCAACGCCGGTGCCCTACCCGTTCAAATCGGCGCACGATTTGCAGCAGCATTGCAAAGAGACCGGGCTGTCGTTGTCCGGCCTGGTGATGCAGAACGAGCTGGCGCTGCGCAGCAAAGCGGATATCGACGCGCACTTCGCCGACGTCTGGCAGGTGATGAGCGCCGGTATTGAGCGCGGCATCAACACCGAAGGCCTGCTGCCCGGCCCGATGAAGGTGCCGCGCCGCGCCGCCGCGCTGCGCCGCATTCTGGTGACCGGAGACAAGAACAATATCGACCCGATGAACGTGGTCGATTGGATCAACATGTTCGCGCTGGCGGTCAACGAAGAGAACGCCGCCGGTGGCCGCGTGGTTACCGCCCCGACCAACGGCGCCTGCGGCATCATCCCTGCGGTGCTGGCCTACTACGACAAGTTCATCCGCCCGGTGAACGCCAATTCCTACACCCGCTACTTCCTGGCGTCCGGCGTGATTGGCGCGCTGTACAAGATGAACGCTTCGATCTCCGGCGCCGAAGTGGGTTGCCAGGGGGAAGTGGGCGTCGCCTGCTCGATGGCGGCGGCCGGGTTGACCGAGCTGCTGGGCGGCAGCCCGGCGCAGGTGTGCATCGCGGCGGAGATCGCCATGGAGCACCATTTGGGACTGACCTGCGATCCGCTCGCCGGCCAGGTTCAGGTGCCTTGCATCGAACGCAACGCCATTTCCGCCGTCAAGGCAGTCAATGCCGCGCGCATGGCGATGCGCCGCACCAGCGAACCGCGGGTTTGTCTGGATAAGGTCATCGAAACCATGTACGAAACCGGCAAAGACATGAACGCCAAATACCGCGAAACCTCACCGGGCGGGCTGGCGATCAAGGTCGTGGCCTGCAACTGATCGCCACGGTAAGGCACTTAAGGCGCCGGCCGGTCCGATTTGGCCGGCGCCGTCTCAATGCCGTTCCTTCCCTGCCGCAACGCCCGGCTGAATGCCGGTTCGAGCCCCATGGCGCCGGGACGGGCGCTGTGTCGCAGCCACCCATAAAGCTCGGCATTACGCCGGAATCCCATTTTGCGCATAACGCTCATCTTGTGGTTGCTGACGGTTTTCACGCTGATGTCCAGCATCCGTGCGATTTGCGTCACCCCCATCTCCCGCGTCATACAGCGCATGATCTCCTGTTCGCGCAGCGTCAGGCCGCGGTGCTGGCATATGCAGTTCCTGCCACAACCCGGCCTGCCCGGCCATTTGCTGCGCCGCTCCAGCTCGGCGCTCACCTGATACAGCGCCGAGACCAACGGCGTATCGTGGTAGATAACACCGGCCTCCAGCGCGCAACGGTTCCCAACGGTGCGCTTATGCCGCCCCTCCGGCGTTCGCAACGAGAAATACAGCGTTTTGCGCCCCGCGGTCTGCGTCTCAAAGAAGTGACAAAAACAGCTTTGCACGCCGGGAAGAAAATAGCAGAACACCAGATCGGCTTCGTGAACCTGCTGCGCATCCAGTAACAGCGTGCGCTTGCCGTAAGTGCTGAAGTGCAGCGCCAGAGCCTCCTGCCAGCCGGCGCTGAAGTAACGGTTTTCATCAAATAGCGCGATTTTTATCATCGTGTTCATCCCTGCCCTCCCGCCGTTCCGGCTTCCCGTTTAACCGCCTGAGCGCCCTTTGCCGGCGCCTGACTGTTGTCGATGCGTAATTCATAAATCATGGTGGCGTTAGGTGGCACTTTCGGCGGGTAGCCGGTTTCGCCGTAGGCCAGCGCCGGCGGCACAACCATCGTCAGCGAACCGTGGTTGTGCAGATGGCTTATCGCCTCCCTGAACAGCGGCGGATACTCGGACAGCGGTTGCGACAGCACCTTGCCGCTCAGTTCCATATCCTGGATCACCGTACCGTCGGTCAACTTCTCCTTCACGACCACATCGACCACCGCCGTTGGCGCCAGCGCGCCCTCCCCGGCGTAATCCACCCGATACCAAAAGCCCATCGCCGACTGCTTTACGCCCTTTTGTTGACTGAATCGCGCCAGGTAATCTTCATCACGCCGCCGCTGTTCGTTAACGCGTTTCTCACGCGCGGCCACGGCGGCGGCATCCGCCTGCGCCGTCAGCGCATCCAGTTCATCCGGCGGCAGCCGCAAACGCCCCGAGACGCTATCGATGACGCCCGCCAACAGGCTGTCGCGGTCCACCGGTACGCCCCAGCTTTGACGCGCCGCCACTACCCCCTGAATGTCCCGCCCCAGCGCACTGCCCGCCGCATAGGACAAACGCTTGCGTTCATCCTTCAACTGCTCCGGCGTCACTTCCCATTGCAGCCGCTTATGCAGCGCCAATAGCGCTTCGCGCGTCTGCTGGGTCACTTTCTGCTCACCGGCCCGCTTCTGCTCGCTCTCTTCCAACGCGGCGCGCAGAGCGTGCAACGCCTCCTGGTGCTCGCGTTGGCGTAGTGCAAGCGTCTGTGCCGATGCCTGCGCGGCAGATTCCAGCTCGGTAACGCGCCGTTCGGCCTGCGCCGCCGCCGCTCTGCTTTTGGCGGTTTCCTGCGTCGCCTGACGCAACAGCGCCTCGGCGCGCTGCGCATCGGGCGAACCGCGCCAGGCGGCGCCCAGCCCGGCGATCCACTGCTGAAGCGTTGACGAGTCCGGCAACGTCGCGACGGATGGCGTCGCTTTCTCCGCCCGCAACGCGGCGAGTTCCTGGCGCAACATCGTCAGTTCCATTCGCTGACGCGCCAGCTGTTGGTCACGCGCCAATAATTCCTGGGTCAGCGTAAAAGCTTTGGCCGATGAAGCAGGCTGGTTGGCGCCCGACGAGCGCTTTGCCGGCTCAGGCCTTTTTTGTCCCGCCCCGCGGTCGGCTGGCGCCGCTTTTTCGTTCGTCGGCACGGTGTTTTGCCGTTGATACTGCTCGGCAAACTGCAGCAGCGCCGGCACGCCGTCGTCCGCCAGCGCGACGCCGGAGAACAGCAGAGCGACGCAGCCCAGCAGGCGCAGCCTCATTTAATCTGCTCCCCGCGATCCGCCAAGCCGGTCAACACCGCCTGATTCACCCCGGCGCACAGATAGTTGACCTTATAGCGATACAGCGCATCCACCGTCGCCTGCGTGTCGCCGTTTACCCTGGCGCGCAGGCTGGCGTACTGCGAAGCGCCGCTCATCAGGCTGTCGAAGGCCTGCTTATAGCGCTGATACTGTTTCTCGTCGATCGCGCGCAATGCCCCCAGTTGCTGCTGGCACTGCTGCAGTTGCTCGGCCTCACGCTGCTTGCGCAAAGCCTCTTCTGACGGAGGTTGCACAACCTGATTTTTGGTGTTCACGGCGGGCTTGCCCGACTTTTGGCTTTGGCAAGCGGCGGCGCTCAACGCCAACAGGCACAGCAGCCCCATGCGCAGGGCGTGATTGACGTGCTTTCTCATCATTGCGTTTCTTGTCCTTGTAGACGCTTATTCGTATTCCAACGTAAAAGTGGCCACCGCGCTGAAGGTGCCGCGGCCGATGGACTTCGTCTGGATAGCCTCCGGCTCCCCTTGCACATAGGCCTGCAGCGTAAGCGTGGTGTTGCCGGCATTCAGGCGGAATTTATCGCTGGCGCGATTGAGCGGCAGCGCCTTGCCGCTGCTGTCCTCCAGCCCGATGCCGATCCCCGACGCCAGGCTGCCGGCATCCAACGCCAACAGGCCGGGCAGTTTGGCGTTCTCGGTGCCGGTAAACGTGATAGCCACCGTATTGCCCAGGCTGAGATCGCACTCGGTCAGGTGCAACGCGAAGGTTTGGCTGTGGGAGCGGGTGTTCAGATACAGGTATTTGTCGACGATGGTGCCGAAATCCAGCGGGATGTCCTCATCCCCTGGCTGAATGACGCACGGCTCGGCCACCAGCGTGCCGTGAAAGCGCATGTTTTCCGCCGCAGTCGCCGACTGCGCCATTATGCCGGCCGCCATGACCATGCCAGCCCCCAACAGCGCGCTCCGGCGCCGGTTCGTCTCTGTCGCGCGCATGACGCCACTCCCTTTGGTTGCGCTTGCGCCGACCGGGCGCAAGCGGCGTATTAGTCGTAGTAAAGCCGGAAATCGATCGCCGCACGGTAAGCGCCGGCGCTCAGCGTCGCCGGGGTGCGCACCGGCGTCACCGTGTACATCAGGGTGTTTTGTCCCGGCGTCAGCAATACCGGTTTGTTACGCGCGCCGAGGCGCACAGGCAGGCCGGTGGCATCTGCCAACTGCAACCCCAATCCGGTAACGCCGGCGACCCTGACCAACCCCGGCGCGTCGTCATCCGTCGGCGCGGCAAACGCCACGGACACCGCAGGCTGGCTGCCGCTCCAGGCCAGCACTCCGGTCCAGGCGTCGCGGTTGCTCGCCGGCGCCCGCAGACAGTCTTTCAGCGTCAGCTCGAACGCCACCGGCGTGCCGCGATCGCCCGGGCGCTGGAAGTGCGCCGTTCCCGTCTCACCCAACCACACTTCCTGACGAGCGGTGGTCATTTCCAGGCTGCAGGCGCTTTCCGTCAACGCACCGTAGACGTGGAGCGTGCCGTTCGCGCCCTCCACGTCCCAATTGTCTACCGCGCGGGCCGGCGGCATCAGCATCAGCATCGCGCCCGCCGTCAGCGGCACCATCAGCGCGGCCAATACCGTCAGGCCGATAGTGCGTCGCTGATGGCGCTCATAGGCCTTTCCCAACAGCATGGGGATCTTTCGTTGCATGATTCGTTCACTCCGCTGTGTTCACTCTGTCTTTCCTGCCTGCGCGCGGCTCGTCATTTGGCGGCCGGCACGGCCTGGCAGGCATTGCCGGCGCAGCGGAAGTTCAACTGCGGCCGCCCGCCGTAATCGTTGATGTACGCCAGCGACGGCGCGTTGCCGAGGCTCGCGGCGGAGACGTTCAGCGGGGCATTGGCCTTCGGCGCCACCATCAACGGTTCAAAGCCCGCCGCCCCTTTCCCGCCCTTGCCGGCGCTCGCCTCAACGATCGTCACGTAATACGGGGTCGGGTTGTTCACCACGTACTTGTCACCCTGCCGGGTCAGGGTCAGCTGCTCCTGCCACGGCGCCGCGTTCTTCTTCGGGGCGAGCGCCGCCGGGCGATAAAACATTTTGATGCGCGTCTGCAACGCTATCTGCAGCGTATTCGGCTTGTTGCTGCGCGGCGGGATTTCACGCAGGTTGAAGTAATACAGCGTCTCCCTGTCCTGCGGCAGCTGACGCGCGGCCGGCAGCGACTGGATCTTCACCTGGCTCGGTTTGCCCGGCTCCACCCGCTGCACCGGCGGCAACACGGTGAAAGGGCTTTGGATTTTGTTGCCGCGATCGTCTTCGATCCACCCCTGCGCCAGATACGGCAACTGTTTGTTCTGGTTACTGATGTTGAGACTGACCGTTTTCAGGTCGCCGTCGAAAATCACGCGCGTGCGATCCAGCGCGATAGCCGCATGAGCGGGCAGGCCGACCGCGCCGAGCGTCAATGCGGCGGCGAGCGGGCCCACAAGGGAAACGGTCTTTCTGGTCATAGTCAGATTCATCATGTCTTCACGGTTCCAGTCGGCCGAAGGCGGGCAATCCCGCCCCGGCGGTTTAGCGGCGGAGCGCACTCCGCCGGGTGTAAGTCAGTTGGCGTCAGCCGCCGGCTTGTTGCCGGCAAGAGGACGGCAAGGCAGCAGCAGCGTGTTCATCAGCATTTCGGCCGGCAACGGCGCCGGCAGCTGGATTTCACACTGCGCCGCGCCGTTCCAATGCACGCTCATACGCTCGCCGGGGTTGAGGCCGGACAGGTAAACGCTGCCGCCGTCATTGATGATGCCGGTCTCCTGTTTACGGGCATTCAACACCGTGGCGCCGAATGGAGGCTCGCTGCCGTCCGCCAGTTTGACGATCGCCATCGCCTTCTCGCCGGCAATCACCTCAAACTTGCGGTAGCCGATGGCTCCCTCGGTCAACGTGGCCTGCACCACGGAACGCGTCGCCTCGACGTTGTCGCTCAGGCTGTTGAGATCAATGCTGGCCTTATTGCGGTAGTAGCTGTTTACATCCGCCACCACCGCTTTGCCGTAACGGTTGGTCAGCACCGTACTGCCGTAGCCGCGTACCGGCACGCCGGCGACGCCTTCGGTATCGAGCAGCAAGCGTGTGCCGCCCGGCGTATTGACACGGTGCAGCACCGCCCCTTCCGCCGCCATCGTCAGGCCGCCCTGCGCGCCGATGCCGACGGCGCTATAGCGGCCGGCCTGGTAGCTGGCGTTGGCGTTGATCTGCGCCATATCGCCCTGATGGCTGTAATAGCCGCTGGCCGTCGCCCCGCTGCGTGCGGCGCCGGCGCTGATCTGATAGTTGTTGTGTTCATCGACCCGGTTGTAGTAACCGACCCGGTGGGCGTTCTCTTCGCGATCGAGCGTCATGTTGTAACTGAGCGTGCCCGCGCTGCCCCAGGGCAGCGACAGCGACAGATACATCCCGTCGTCATTGCGTTCGTTATAGCGGTTGCGGTAGGCCGACAGCGACACGCTGACGCTTTTGAAATCGCCGATATCGAAGTAGCGCGATACCATCAGGTTGTAACGATCGTTCGGCGCCCGATCCCAGTAGGTTTGGTGGCTGTAGTTGAGATAGGTGCTCAACCCCAGATCGCGGAACTGTTTGTTGAAGGTGATGGTGTACATTTCCTTGCTCTTGCCGCTGCGTCCTCCTTCGTAACGCGCATCGAGGTAGTCCCCCATGCTCATGAAGTCCTCCTGGGAGAAGCGGTAGCCGGCGAAGGTGATCTGGCTGTCGTACTGGTCGAAGTTCTTCGAATAGCTCAACCGGTACGAACCGCCGGTCAGAGCGCCCTCCTGCGGCAAGCGCGCACGCGACTGCGTGGCATCGAACGACAACGCCCCCAGCGCCATCAGATCGCGCCCGATCCCCAGCGACAGCGCGTTGTAATCGCCGCCGGCGATGCCCCCGCCGTACAGCGACCAGCCGTTGCTGATGCCCCAGGAGAACTCACCGGTGCCGAACATCGGCCCGCGCAGGTGATGCCCCCATTCCGACGGCTTGCCCGTCGCCAGCTTGTAACGCACCGTACCCGGTCGCGTCAGATAAGGGATGTTGGCGGTGTTCATCTTGAACTCCTGCACGCTGCCGTCTTGCTCTTCGACGCGTACGTCCAGCTCGCCGGAAACCGCGTCGTTGATGTCCTGAATGCGGAATGGCCCCGCCGCCACCTGCGTCTCATACAGCACGCGCCCCTGTTGGCTGACCACCACCTTGGCGTTGGTTTTCGCCACGCCCGTCACTTCCGGCGCATAGCCGCGCAGGTTGGGCGGCAACATGCTGTCGTCGGATCGCAGACTGACGCCGGTAAAACGCAGGCTGTCGAAAATGTCGGAGTTCAGATAATCCTCCCCCATCGTCAGCCGCGAGCGCAGCGCCGGAATAGCCCGATAGGCGTAATAGCGGCTCCAGTCGAACTGTTTGTCGGTCGACTGAGAAGAACCGGTCTGATGGTTGAGATTAGCCTGCCAATCGGCGCGTAGACGCCAGGCGCCCAGATTGGCGCCGCCGGTGCCGTTGCCGCTCAGGCTGTAACTGCTGCCGCCTTTCTGATGTTTTTGCGTTTGAGCATTGACGTTATAGTCAAACAGCAGCCCGGGAATACCGTCATCCCAGCGCGAAGGCGGATCCCAGTTTTCCGAGCTGTATTCCAGATAGGCCTGAGGAATATTGAGGTACAGCGAGGAGCTGGCAAGATCGCCGCGGGCTTCCATCCCAGCCAGGCTGGAGGCGTTAAGGCAACGGCCGCCGTGCGTCCAGTTCAACGTGCTCAACAGTTTTTCTTTCAGCCCCAGTTGGTTGACCAACTCCGGCGAAAGACAGGCTTCGCTGCCTTTAGGATCGTTCTCGGGCGCCATAAACGTCACCGGCTGTTCCGGCAGGTCGTTCTTATTGACGTGCACCACCATGGTATAAACACCCGGCATGATGTAGCCGCTGCGCGTAAACTGGCTCAGATCGATATTTTTACGATCGTTGATGTCCAAGACGTCAGTATTGAATTGAATAACGTCGGCGGCATAAACCAACGCGATCGGATTTCCCAGAGAAAGGGCGACACAGAGCCCCAAGGCCTGAAGACGAAATAACTTCCCTGCCGGTGAAAGCATAATAAAGTCCTTTCAATAACGAATTAACCGTCAGTACGAGAAAAAATCAAAAATAATCCAGCTTAAAACGCACTGTGGAAAAATACGCTCCCACCTTCAACGGCTGGTGATTCGGCATTAACGTCATGGAATAATTCAGCACTCGGCTCCCCGGTATTATTCCCTCCATCGGCAACGGCTCCCCTGGAATAACCGGCCTGCCGCGGCTGTCTTTTATCTTCAATGCGATGCCGCGCGCATCGCCCTGTACGCCAAACAAAACGCCTTCCGCCAAACCGTCAAACGTGACCTGAAAGAATTTCCAATCAGGCTTGTTTTCCGGACGTTCCAAAATGCAATTAACCAATTCAATACTGAAAGGTTTAGTCATCCCCTGGCCGTCACGAATGATCTGTCCGATAGGAAGAGTGTCCATATCGATAGTCTGATCGCGGCTGCCGGCGGCAATGGCGCAGGCAGTGTCGATAATGGCGCCGTGCATACTGACTTTGCCCCACCCCTGTGCGGCGGAAATTGCACTGCCGGGCGCAAACGCCAACGACGCCAAAAGAACGGCACCCGCTCGATTCCTTGAAAAAAACATCGCGACATTCCTTTGACACAGAGAGTCACCAGGCATGCGGCGTACCCCATGCCTGGTTGATTAAGCCTGCTGTCTCACTTACTGATAAGCCAGAGTGAAGTCGGCTACGGCGGTGAAATCGCCCGGAACGATGGCTGCGGAAGCGCCTTCACCCTGCAGGTAAGCGGCGAAGTTCAGGCTGTTGTTGCCAGTATTCAGCGTCTGTGCCGCAGTCGCCTGACCCAGTTTGATCGGCTGGCCGCCATAAGTGATTGCTACGCCGGCGCCGCTGGCGGTCCCCGCGATACCCAACAGATCCTTGTTGGTTGACGATGCAATGCCGCTGAAGGTGGTTTTAACGGTTTTCAGCGTAGTGGTATCACACTGCTCCAGCTTGATTTCAAATGGACGCGGGTTGGATTTGCCGCCGTTTTTCAACGCCACGTTAGAAACCTGGCCCAGATCTACGGTCTGATCGATAGACTCGGGTGCAATAGAGCATGGCGCATCAATAATAGAACCCGTGAAGGTCACTTTACCGTGTCCCTGATCGGCTGCCTGTTCAAAAGAACTTGCGCCAAATGCAATCACTGCAGCCATCATGACTTTGTTAAGTTTCATAGAACCTATATTCCTTATAAGAAAAAATGCATATTCCAATCAAGAAAAAGAGCAACAGGAAATCTGCTCGCGCTTATATATACGCAGCCCTGATTCTTTAGCATCTTGCTGGTTGGTTAACTGCCAAAACCCAAAAATACCGACAATAAACACGTCGATAACGGCAAGTCTGCAGCGGCCTGCCCATTAATGAACTCGTCATATAAAAATAAACGAAATCACAACAAGCAGAGACCAATACTTTCTAACCCGCCCTTCTTGTCTGGCGATGAATATTCTGGCAAATGCCCACCAGCAAAAAAAGTCTTTTTTTGATCAAGACGAACATTCGCAATTTATTTCCTAATTAAAGTTAATTTAGTGTTATTTTTAGGCTCATAGATCGTAAAAAATACTTTTATAGTGCAATATCCTGTTTTTCTCTGTTTCACAATTAATCAGATCGCAAAGCAGCTCTTTGTGAATATAATAAACCAAAACTTTAGGTTTCTGCGTGACACTCCCCCAGCCTGCAAACAGGTAAGAACGGAGTGGGAACCCCCTTTTTTTCAATCCTGATAAATAGATAGGATTTTTCTTGATTCGCGATTTACCTCGTTATTGGTAGGCAGTGAAACTTTGTTTTTTCTTAGGAATACAGCAATCGAAATACAGAGGAAGTGCTATGGAAGCGTTATCTCCAAAACAAAAGGAAATACGGCAATTGCAGCACGATCTGCTGCAAACATTATTCGCGCAGTCGCCCCGTCAATGTCCCGACACCGGACTGCCACCTCAGCATCTGTGGTTGTCTACCCGGCAACTGGCCAACGCCGTCAACGTCGGGGTTTACCGCGCCCGGCTACTGCTGTTGGAGCTCGTCGCCAAACAAGAAGTGCTCGTAACGGACGGCTCCATCAACAACTCGTTGAGGTGGTACCCCACTGCCCTACTGCCAGCTGGCAACAAGGAAATACCAGGAATAGATGCGCCTTATTCTCGTTTAACGGAATAACGCCGGCACAGTCAGCCTAATTAGCCCTATTTCATGGCGGCACCTAACCAAATGACACTATATAATCGGGATATTATTGTGAGAAAAACAACCATCCTATTTTTACAACACTGCCTGGCATTATCTTTCTTCGTACTCATTGGTAACGCCAATGCATTTACTTGTAAAACCTCCGACGGCGGGAGCATTGGTCAGGGTGGTTCAATGACGCCGGTCGACGTCAGGGTAAAGATAGGCCCTGAATTGTCCATCGGGAAAAATGAAATCGTCAACGTCAGTCAGGTGACCTGTAAAAACGACGTCGCCAGCTGGAAAGATATTTTACTCACCGGCAGCCCGGCGTTGTCGATGAACACCGCCATTTTCGGTACGCTTGCCAACGGCATGACAATCAACGGCACCGACTACTTATCCCCGATCCAATCAGGTATCCAGGTGATGACGATTACCGGCCTAAACAGTGCCAGCATTTCCATCAGGGTTTACATCGTGCTCAACCGTTCGCCGACGCAGGATATCAAGGTGAACAAGGGCGACGTCATCGGCCAAATCAACTTTGAACAAAAAAATGACCAGTCAGGTTGCCCAAAGTGTGGGCCTTACCGGTGGCGCCTGATCGCCGACAACGACGCCTACTTCGTCACCACCAGTTGCACTATCAACAACGGCCAGCAGATTAACGTCGACTTTGGGCAGATCCGCCAGGACTTCCTCACGCAGAGCGCCAGCGACGCCCAACTCAAACAGGACAAGGCGCTCAGCTACCGGTGTGACGATCAGAGCGCGACACAAGACATTTTGGTTCGCATGGTCAGCGATGCCAGCGGCTTCTCCAGCGATTTCATCAAGACCTCCAATCCTAATGTCGGCGTAGCCATGGTGCACAATGGCGCGGTGGTGAAACCCAACAATACGTTCAGAACGCGCATCGTCAACGGGCTGGGCAACGACACCGTCACCTTTGTGCCAGTGAAGAACAATGTGCCTTACACCAGTATCGCCACCGGTCCGATGTCAGGCTCGGCCACGCTGATCTTCAGCGCACCTTGAGACGGGAACCCAAATGAACATGATGAGGAAAACGCGCTGCGCTCTGCTGTTTACGCTGGGTGTGATCAGCGCCGCCCCCCAGGCCGCCGACCAGGGCACCAAGGTCAGTATCACCGCCACCGTGGTGGCGCCTCCGCCTTGCGTGATCAACGACGGGCGCACCATCGATATCGACTTCGGCAAGGTCGGCATCAAACGTATCGACGGTAATCGCTATATGCAACGCATCGATTACAGCATCAAGTGTGAGTTTCTGGATAACAGCCGCCAGTTGAAAATGAAGATCATGGGCAGCGCGGCGGCCTTTGACAGCAGCGTGTTGAACAGCAGCGTCAATGGGCTGGGCATCAAACTGCTGGCCAACGGCAAGGCTTTCGCCATCAATACGCCGCTGAACATCGACTACGCCAATCCGCCGACGCTTGATGCGGTGCCGGTGAAAAACAGCGCCGTCACCCTGGCGGAAGGTGACTTCTCCAGCGGAGCCACCATGCTGGTGGACTATTTTTAATAGCGCCGCTTCGGCCGGATACTGAAAATAAAAAAAGCCGCAACGTCTCCGTTGCGGCTTGGTCGAGGATGGTGCGCCCGGGGCGCTCCCACATCAGGCTATTCAGCCGAAGATCCCGCCGAACCACTGGCTCAGCTTCATCATCACCATATCCCAGATGCGGCTGAAGAAGTTGCCCTCTTTCACCTCTTGCATCGCCACCAGCGGGTGCTGCTCGATGGTCTTGCCGTCCAGCTGGAAATCGATGGTGCCGACCACCTGGTTTTTCGCCAGCGGTGCCTCCAGCGTCGGTTGGGTCAGCTTGTAGCTGGCCTTCAGGTTTTTCATCTGCCCTTTCGGAATGGTGACCGAAGCGTCTTTCGCCACGCCGAGCGGCACTTCGCTGACGTCGCCGAACCACACTTTCTGGGTGACGAACGGCTTATCGGCCTTGATCGGCGTCGCGGTTTCATAGAAGCGGAAGCCCCAGGTCAGCAGCTTTTCGCTCTCGCTAAAGCGCACGCGATCGCTCGGCGCGCCTAAAACCACCGAGATCAGACGCATCGGGCCGTCGGTGGCGGACGCCACCAGGTTGTGGCCGGCGCCGCTGGTGTAACCGGTCTTGATGCCGTCGACGTTCAGGTTGCTGCTCCACAGCAGACGGTTGCGGTTAATCTGGCGGATCTTGTTAAAGGTGAACTCTTTCTCTTTATGCAGCGCGTATTCGTCCGGCACGTCGCGGATCAGCGCCTGACTCAACAGCGCCATGTCGCGCGCGGTGCTGTACTGCCCTTCCGCATCCAGACCATGCACCGTCAGGAAGTGGGTATTCTGCAGCCCCAGAGATTTGGCGTAGTTGTTCATCAGGCCGACGAACGAATCCTGGCTGCCCGCCACGTAGTCCGCCAGCGCGATGCTGGCGTCGTTGCCAGACTGGATCACGATGCCTTTATTCAGTTCCAGCACCGGCACCTGATCGCCGGGCTTGATAAACATCAGCGAAGAACCGCGCAGCGCCGGGTTACCCGGCGCCCAGGCATCTTTGCCGACGGTGACCATGTCTTCCGGCTTGATCTTGCCGGCCTTGATCGCCTGGCCGATCACGTAGCTGGACATGATCTTGGTCAGGCTGGCGGGATCGAGACGGGTGTCGGCATTGCCTTCGGTCAGCACCTTGCCGCTGTTGTAGTCCATCAGAATGAAGGCCTTGGCGTCTACCTGCGGCGGCGCCGGCGGCTCAGCCGCGTGCACGGCCGGGGCGGCCAGCAACAGGATGCCTACGCTGAAGGTCAGTTTTTTCAGGGAAGTGGATAAGTTTTTTTTCATCATGACGTCGCCAGAGTGTCCATTCAAAACCATTGAAATAGCGTTAACTTTCAAACATGTTCACGTTTTAAGCCAACCAGCGAGAGTGGCCCGGTGCGCGCGTGCCGGCCGCAACCCCTTGCGGCGCCCGTAGCGGGTAACACAACGCACCGAAAATGCCCTTGCTGTGAGTTTATGTGATTTATCTTATTTTTGCAGGGTTTAGCGTGAATTTTCAGCATTTTTACATAACTGTACGCAGCCCCCCGCTTATCGTTCAAAAAAGCATCGCGACGCGCATTTTTGCATCCACCCACGGCTACACGGCCAAGCATCTGCACCGCTAAACATCTGCGCATCCATACGTCTAAAAAAGATTAATATATTCCATAATGGCATATAGAACCGTTATTTGTTCTTTTTAAAGCGCTTATCCTCAGCGCTATCATCCGCACAAAGACTTTTATACCGAATAATCCTGGAGATGAGTCATGGCAATCCCCCATTCCGTCATCGAGATGATTGGCAATACCCCGATGCTGGAACTGACCCAGTTCGATACCGGCCCATGCCGGCTGTTCGTCAAGCTGGAGAACCAGAATCCCGGCGGTTCGATCAAAGACCGCGTGGCGCTGTCGATGATCGAACAGGCCGAGCGCGACGGCAAACTGCAGCCGGGCGGCACCATCATCGAAGCCACCGCCGGCAATACCGGCCTGGGGTTGGCGCTGGTAGCGGCGCTGAAAGGCTATAAGCTGCTGCTGGTGGTGCCAGACAAGATGAGCCGCGAGAAGATCTTCCACCTGCGCGCGCTGGGCGTGGAAGTGCTGCTGACCCGCTCGGACGTCGGCAAAGGGCATCCGGCTTACTATCAGGATTACGCCAAACGTCTGGCCGGGGAGATCCCCGGCGCCTTTTATATCGATCAGTTCAACAACCCAGCCAATCCGGCGGCCCATACCACCACCACCGCGCCCGAACTGTGGCGGCAAATGGAGCATGACGTGGACGCCATCGTGGTCGGCGTCGGCTCCGGCGGCACGCTGGGCGGGCTGAGCCACTATTTCGCCGAGGTTTCGCCGCAGACGGAATTCGTGCTGGCCGACCCTGCGGGTTCAATACTGGCGGACTATCTCGACAACGGCCACATCGGCGAAGCGGGCAGCTGGCTGGTGGAAGGCATCGGCGAAGACTTCGTCCCGCCGCTCAGCGACTTTGACCAGGTCCGCAATGCTTACCGCATCGGCGACGCCGAAGCCTTCACCACCGCGCGCGAGCTGCTGCGCAAGGAAGGCGTGCTGGCGGGCTCCTCCACCGGCACCCTGCTGGCCGCCGCCCTGCGTTATTGCCGCGCGCAAACCGAACCCAAGCGGGTGGTGACCTTCGTCTGCGACAGCGGCAACAAATACCTGTCTAAAATGTATAACGACCACTGGATGCTGGAACAGGGTCTGCTGAGCAAACCGCAGCACGGCGATCTGCGCGATCTGATCGCCTACCGCCACGACGAAGGCGCCGCCGTTTCCGCCGCGCCGGACGATACGTTGGCGATCGTGCACGCCCGCATGCGGCTGTACGACATCTCTCAGCTGCCGGTGCTGGAAGGCGATCGGGTGGTCGGTCTGATCGATGAGTGGGATCTGCTTAACGCCGTCCAGGCCGACGCCGCCCACTTCAGCCTGACGGCCGGCAGCGCGATGACCAAACAGGTCCATACGCTGCAAAAGGAAGCCGGCTACGAGGAATTACAGGCCACCTTCAACCATGGCCACGTCGCGGTGGTGCTCGACGGCGAGCGCTTCCTCGGCCTGATTACCCGCACAGACGTGCTTAACGCCTGGCGCCAAAAATTACGTTAATAAGGACCCATTATGGCCAAGTTTGATACGTTGACCGTTCACGCCGGTTACACCCCGGACGCGACCGGCGCAGTGATGCCGGCGATTTACGCCACCTCCACCTACGCCCAACCGGCGCCGGGCGAACATACCGGCTATGAATATTCCCGCAGCGCCAACCCGACGCGCACCGCGCTGGAAAGCGCCATCGCCGAACTGGAAGGCGGCAGCCGCGGCTACGCCTTCGCCTCCGGTCTGGCGGCCTGCTCCACGGTGCTGGAGCTGCTCGATAAAGACAGCCACCTGATCGCGGTAGACGACCTGTACGGCGGCACCTATCGCCTGCTGGAAAAAGTGCGCAGCCGCACCGCCGGCCTGCGCGTGACTTACGTGTCGCCGGCGGATCTCGCCCGATTGGAACAGGCGATCGAACCGGATACCAAAATGATCTGGGTGGAAACCCCGACCAACCCGCTGCTCAAGCTGGCGGATCTGAGCGCCATCGCCGCGATCGCTAAAAAGCATCAGCTTATCAGCGTGGCGGATAATACCTTCGCTTCGCCGTATCTGCAGCGTCCGCTGGATCTGGGCTTTGACGTGGTGGTGCACTCCGCCACCAAATACCTCAACGGCCACTCCGACGTGGTGGCCGGCGTCGCGGCGGTGGGGGATAACCCGGCGCTGGCGGAACAGCTCGGTTTCCTGCAAAACGCGGTCGGCGGCATTCTCGATCCGTTCAGCAGCTTCCTGACGCTGCGCGGCATTCGCACTCTGGCCCTGCGCATGCAGCGCCACAGCGACAGCGCGCTGCGTATCGCCCAGTGGCTGGAGAGCCAGCCGCAGGTGGAAAACGTCTACTACCCCGGCCTGCCGAGCCATCCGCAGCATGCGCTGGCGGCACGCCAGATGACGCGCTTCGGCGGCATGATCTCGGTACGGTTGAAAGGCGACGACGCCTATGCGCGCCGGGTCATCCAGCGTTCGCGCCTGTTCACCCTGGCGGAAAGCCTGGGCGGCGTGGAAAGCCTGATCAGCCAGCCGTTCAGCATGACGCACGCCTCCATTCCGCTGGAACAGCGCCTGGCAACCGGCATCACGCCGCAGCTGGTGCGCCTGTCGGTGGGGATAGAGGATGTGGAAGATCTGATCGCCGATCTGCAGCAGGCGCTGGCGGAATAATCGCCGCATCAGCGCACCATCAGCCCGGCCGACGCGCCGGGCTTTTTTACGCCCGGCGTTCAGACGCCGATGACGTCCTGATAAAAACGGTGCGCCACATCGGGATGGGAGCGGATGCGGCCTTTCAGGTAGTTATACCCCACGTCGCGCAGCAGCGGGTTGAGCGGATCGCTGGCCGGGCCGCGCGCCTGCGCCGCCAACTGCGGCGGCAATTGATACAGCGGCACCACCGCGTCCAGCCGTGCGCCGAGGAAGAACGCGATCGACAGCCTGTCGCGCCCCGCCGGCGGCGTTTCCACCCGGTGCACCGTGGCGCGCAGATAGCCGTTGGTCGCCAGTTCCAGCAGCTCGCCGATGTTCACCACGAAAGTGTCTTCACGCGGTTGGGCGTCGATCCACCGCCCTTCGCTCACCTCCACCTGCAGCCCTTTTTGCGCGTCCTGCAGCAGGAAGCTGAGAAACCCGGAGTCCTTGTGCGCGCCGACGCCCGGTGCGCTGCCGGTGGCGTCCCGCCCCGGATAGCGGATCAGTTTGATGTGCTCGTTGGGCTTCTCGCCGTACAAGCGATCGAACGCCTGCTCCGGCAGCGACAGCGCCAAAGCGAAAGCGCGCAGCAGCCGCAGCGACATGGCGGTCATCGCCTGTTGCCACTCCAGCAGCAGCGGTTTCAGCGCCGGCAGCGCCGCCGGCCACTGATTTGGCCCCTGCAGACGCGCCCAGCGCGGCGTGTCATCAGCCAGCGTCAGCGCCGGGCGTTCGGCGCCGATATCGAACTGTTCGCGCCAGTCAGGCTGCCCGCGCGTGAGCTCCGCCGCCGCCCGGTTGTAACCGCGAAAGTGCGGCGAATGCACCATCTGCACCGCCAGCTTGTCGGCTTCCGGCAGGGCGAAAAATTGCCGCGCGGCGTGCTGCAGTCGCGCATTCAACGCGCCGTCCACGCCGTGCCCGCGCAGATAGAAAAAACCGACGTCGCGGGCCGCCGCGCGCAAATCGTCGAGAAAGGCGCGCCGCTGGCGCGCATCGCCGTCAAGCTGCGAAAGATCCAGCAGCGGCAACGTCTTCAGCGTCGTCAAGTGCGTCATCATGCGGTTCCTCTTCTTCCCCGATCACGATCGGGCTGCCGTACAGGCGAATAATCAACATTGTCACTCCCTGGCGGGTAGCTGCATTTGCCCCATAGTTACCATCGCGCTCGCCGGGACGGCCAATATTGTTGCGTTCTAAGTTATGCAAACGTTCAACAAACTGTCGCAAAACCGTCATCAATGTTTCTTATGCTCTGCGCAATTTCGCCGACGCCGCTGGCTGGCGACGTGCGCTATCCGCTATCCTGTAAACGACCTCATACCCTGCCTGCCGGAGAAATACTGATGGATTTAGCCTTATTCGACCTGGATGAAACCCTGATTGACGATGACAGCGCCAGCCTGTGGATCCGCTGGCTGGTCGGCCAGGGCTTCGCGCCGGCGGAGCTGGAACTGCAGGAGCAGCAGCTGATGCAGCTCTATTATCAGGGCAAGCTGTCGATGGAGGACTACATGCAGGCCACGCTGGCGCCGCTGACCGGCCTGAGCGTGCAAACCGTGGCCGGCTGGGTGCAACGCTACATCCGGCGCGACATCCTGCCGCGCGTCTATCCCGCCGCCCGTGAACGCCTGCAGTGGCACCGCGAACGCGGCGACTGCATCCTGGTGATCTCCGCCACCGGCGAACACCTGGTGGCGCCGATCGCCGAACAGCTCGGCGCCGACGATGCGCTGGCGATCGGCGTGGAAATCAGCGACGGCCGCTTCACCGGCCACACCTACGGCACCATGACCTACCAACAGGGCAAGGTGATCCGCCTGCAACACTGGCTGGCGCAGCATCCGCACCTGAAGTTCGAGCACAGCCACGGCTACAGCGACTCCCTCAACGACAAGGCGATGCTGCAATTCGTCGACAGCGCCACGGTGATCAACCCCGACAGCGAGTTGAGCGCGCTGGCGGCGGTGCGCGGCTGGGAAGTGTGCCGCTGGGAGCGTTGATCGGCAGACAAAAAATGCCCTGCGGTGTGACAAAAAGCGCATTGTGGCGTAGGTATTAAGGGTCTTTAATCCGCTAACGGAGTTATCCCATGCTGACCATTTGGGGTCGTGAGAATTCGAACAACGTCAGGAAGGTGCTGTGGTGCGCCGCCGAACTGGGGCTGAGCTATACCCACATCAACGCCGGCGGCGCGTTCGGCAAGGTCAACGAAGAGAGTTACCGCGCGTTGAACCCGAACGGCCTGGTGCCGCTGCTGCAGGACGATGACTTCGTGCTGTGGGAGTCCAACACCATCGTGCGCTACCTGGCGGCGAAATTCGGCGACGCGGCGTTCTATCCGCAAGATCTGCAGGCGCGCGCCGCCGCCGAGAAATGGATGGACTGGACCACCTCGACCATCGTTCCGGCCTTCACCATCGTCTTTTGGGGCCTGATCCGCACCGCGCCGGAGCAACGCGACATGGCGAAAATCGAAGCGGCGATCGCCACGCTGGAAAAACACTTCGACGTCATTGAACAGACGCTGGCGCACCAGCCTTACCTCTCCGGCGACGCATTCGGCTTCGGCGATATCCCGCTCGGCAGCTTCGCCTACGGCTGGTTCGAGATGCCGATCGCCCGCCGCCCGCGACCGAACATGGAGCGCTGGTATCAGCAGCTGCGCGCTCGCCCGGCCTATCAGCGCGGCGTGATGAGCGAGCTCACCTGACGCGTGCGGGGCGTTACGACGCCCCGACCTTCAGCAGCTTGCCGTCCCGTTCGTCCGTCAGCAGATACAAATAGCCATCCGGCCCGCTGCGCACCTCGCGGATGCGTTCGCCGCGATCGCCCAGCAGCCGCTCTTCCGCCACCACTTTGTCACCCTCAAGCGTCAGGCGAATCAGTGCCTTTTGCGCCAGCGCGCCGATGAACAGCGAGTGACGCCAGGCGGGGAAACGCTGCCCGTCATAGAACGCCATGCCGCTGAGGCCGGGCGAGACTCGCCAATAGTGCAGCGGTTGTTCGGTGCCGGGCACCCGTTCTCCTTTGGCCTCCGGGATCGGCTGGCCGGAATAGTTGATGCCGTAGGTGGCCAGCGGCCAGCCGTAGTTTTTACCCGGCAGCGGGATATTGAGCTCATCGCCGCCGCGCGGGCCGTGCTCGTGTTCCCAGATCGCGCCGCTCCACGGGTTCAACGCCAGCCCTTGCGGATTGCGGTGGCCGTAAGACCAGACCTCCGGGCGTTTACCTGCCTGGCCGACCCAGGGATTATCCGGTGGTATCGCGCCCTCGGCGGTCAGCCGCACCAGCTTGCCCTGCAGCTTGTCGGTCTCCTGCGCCGTCGGCCGCTGGTTGTTTTCGCCCAGCGCGATAAACAGGTAGCCCTGCCGATCGAACGCCAGCTTGCCGCCAAAGTGATTGCCGACCGACAGCTTGGGCTGCTGACGGAAGATCACCTTAAAGTTTTCCAGCCGCGCGCCGTCGTCACTCAGGCGGCCATAGCCGACCGCCGTGCCGGCTTTGCCGCCCTCGCCCGATTCGGCGAAGCTCAGGTACACCCGGCGGCTGGCGGCGAAGTCGGGCGCCGGCAACACCTCCAGCAGGCCGCCCTGTCCTTCGGCGTAGACCTGCGGCACGCCGGCGATCGGCGGCGACAGGCCTTTGCCTTGCTGCCACAGCCGCAGCCGGCCGGGCCGTTCGGTGATAAGCAGGCCTTGTTCCGCCGGCAAGAAGGCCAGCGACCACGGGTGTTCCAGGCCGTCCTGCAATTGGCTGACCGTCGGCGCGGCGTGCAGCAGGCCGCTGCACAGCAGCAAACCGGCCAGCAGAGTCAATCGGGGCATGGCGTCCTCCTGAAGATGAAATGACCCGTTTAGTGTAGTCCAGCCCATCGGAATGGGTGTTTACATTACATTTCAACGGGTTGCCTTTTAGCCGCAGTGTGCTTAAGTTAATCCATAACCCAGGAGGAAAAATGGACATTACCGTTACCGACGCGATTGACGAACATACCCTCGATGCGATCAGGCAAGGCCTGCGCGCTTACAACCTGCCGCATATCGACGCCAGCCACCGCAAGCCGCTCAGCGTCTATGCGCGCGACGAGGCCGGCACGGTGATCGGCGGGCTGACCGCCGAAACCTGGGGCAACTGGCTGAGCATCGAGTGGCTGTGGGTGGCGGATACCCAGCGCGGCAGCGGCCTCGGCGGCCGGCTGATGCGCGCCGCCGAGCACGAGGCGCAGGCGCGCGGCTGCCGCTACGCCCGTCTCGACACCTTCAGCTTCCAGGCGCGGCCGTTCTACGAAAAGCTCGGCTATCAGCTGCAAATGACGCTGAAAGAGTATCCGGTGGAACACGAGTGCTATTTTCTTACCAAAACCCTGACTGATTGATGGATGGACAGATGGACAGCAAAAGCATGGTGGTGAACTGTGTGGCGTACAAAGCCGGCCAACGGCTGGGCGAAGTGACCATCGACGATATCAGCGAGGTGGTCAAACAGCCGGACACCTTCGTCTGGCTGGGGTTGCGGCAGCCGGAGCCGGCGTTTATGCGCAAGGTGCAGGAGGAGTTCGGCCTGCACGATTTGGCGATCGAAGACGCGCTGTGCGCGCACCAGCGGCCGAAGCTGGAGACCTACGGCGACTCGCTGTTCATCGTGGTGAAAACCGCGCAGTGGGGCGAGCACGACGAAATCGAATACGGCGAAACCCACTTCTTCGTCGGCAAAAACTTTCTGGTGACGGTGCGCCACGGCGCCTCGCCCAGTTACGCGCCGATCCGCGCCAAAGCGGAAGAGAACCACAAGCAGATGTGCCGCGGGCCGGGCTTCGCCCTCTATTCGGTGTTGGACTTCGTGGTGGATAACTACCGCAGCGTGGTGACGCGCTTCGAGAGCACCATCGAGAACATCGAAGCCAACATGTTCCAGTCGGAGTTCGATCAGGCGGCGATCGAGAACGTCTATACCCTGCGCCGCCACCTGCTGGCGCTGCGCAACGCCGCGCTGCCGATGGATGAAATCTGCAACCAGCTGATTCGCCTGCACGAAGAGGTGATCCCGAAAGAGCTGCGCGCCTACGTGCGCGACGTGCAGGATCACGCGCATCAGGTGGTCAGCAACATCGACGACATGCGCGAAATGCTGACCAACGCCATGCACGTCAACCTGGCGCTGGTGACGGTCAAACAAAACGAAGTGGTGAAACGGCTGGCGGGTTGGGGGGCGATTTTGGCTATCCCGACGGTGATCTTCAGCCTGTACGGGATGAACTTCGCCGACATGCCGGAGTTGAAATTCCCGTGGGCCTATCACGCCACGCTGGGGGCGACCGCCGTCGGCTGTATTTTCCTGTATCAGAAGCTGAAGAAATCAGGCTGGCTGTAAGCGCCAAAACGGCGGATTTTCCCGCCGGAGAAACGATCGGCGGGGCAGCCGGATCCGCCGACTGCCCCGCCGCTTCAATACAGCATCGGCCGCCGATCGCGATGCACATGATTGTAGCGGCCGATGCGCTTGTCATCGGCCGTGCTGATATCCATTTCCGCCAGCACCATGCCTTCGCCTGTCAGGCTCTGCGTCAACGGATAGCCATCGGCGTCGACGATCACCGATCCGCCGATCCACGCAACGCCGCATTCCGTTTCGCAACGATCGCACACCGCGATGAACAGCCGATTGACGGCGGCGTTGGCCTGCGCCTTCACCATCTCCGCCGGCCGTTCTCCCTGCGGGCGCGGCGCCAGCGGCCAGTTGACCGGTGCGCACAGCAGCTGAGCGCCGGCCAGCGCCGGCAGACGCACCCATTCGGGGAATTCAAGATCGTAGCAGATCATCACCGCCAACCGGCCAAAGCGCGTCTCGACGACCGGCGGCGGCCGATCGCCGGGGGTAAAGATCGTGCTCTCCTCATGCCACAGGTGGGCCTTGCGGTAAATCGCCCTCACGCCCTGCGCATCGATCAACGCCGCGCTGTTGGCCACCCCGCCATCGGGCAGCCGCTCGCAGAAACCGGCGACGATCGCCACATCCAACTCGCGCGCCAGGGTCCCCCACAGGCTGAGGCTAGGCCCGTCCTCGGCTTCGGCCAACGCCAGCGCCTCCGCCTTATCGCGCAGCACGTAGCCGCTGTTCACCAACTCCGGCAACACGATGACGTTGGCGCCGCGCTGCGCCGCCCGGCGGATAGCCTGGGCGGACAGCGCCCGATTGTGATCCGCTTCCCCTACCCGCAACGCTAACTGGCAGCATGCGACGCTGATCGTACCCATGACTCACCTTCTCCTTACCTTCACCGTTAAACCGACAGGGCGGCGATGCGCCCTGCTCCTCAGTAAATCAGTAAAGGCGCCGTGATAAAAGCCCGGCTCGCCCTCAGCGTTCAGTTTGAGTCTCCAGCTGCGGCGCCGGGCGGCTCAGCAGGCTGCCCAGCACGAAGGCGACGCCGCCGCCCAGCAGACCGCCGTAGATCGGGCTGTTGGCGTCGATACCGTGCCAGATCATCAGCCCCACCACGCACAGGCTGCCGGTCAGCATGCTGGCGATGGCGCCGGCGCTGGTGGCGCGCGGCCAGAAGATAGCCCCTACCAACGGGATCAGCATGCCGCCCACCAACAGGTTGTAAGCCAGCGTCAGCGCCGCCAACACGTCGCGCACCACAAACGCCAGCCCCAGCATGACCGCGCCCATGAAAAGCGTGGTGAAGCGCCCGGCGGCCAGCCCGCCGGAAGGTTTACGGCGGATGGCCGGCAGCACGTCCTCCAGCGCGATGGTCGAAGACGCCAACAGGCAGGCGCTGGCAGTGGACATCAGCGCCGCCAAGGCCGCGGCGGCCACCAGCCCGCTGACGCCAACCGGCAACACCGCTTGCGCGATGGCGGCGAAGGCGCCGTCGGTGTTGCTGAGTGACGGCAGCACGATCTTGCCGGCCATGCCGATCAGCGCGCCGGTCACGCCGTACAGCACGCAATAGACGCCCGCCCCCAGCCCGGCGAAGCGCGCCACATTGGCGCTACGGGCGGTGAACACCCGCTGCCAGATGTCCTGGCCGATCAGAATGCCGAAGAAGTAAATAAGGAAGAACACCAGAATGGTGTCCAGCCCGATCGACGACAGTTGGTAGTAACCGGCGGGCAGCAGGCTGGTGAACGCCTCCCAGCCGCCGGCCTTGACGATGCTCATCGGCATCAGCACCAGCATCATGCCGACGGTCATGATGATGAACTGAATGATGTCGGTCAGCGTCAGCGACCACATGCCGCCCAGCGTCGAATACAGCACTACCAGCCCGCCGCCGAGCAGGATGGATGCGCTGAACGACAGGCCGAACATCACCTGCATCACGCTGCCGATGGCGATGATCGAGGTCACCGCCACCATCAGGTCATACGCCAGCATGATCGCGCCGCTGGTGACCCGCGCCGCCGGGTGATAGCGCCGCGACAGCACCTGGCTGACGGTATACAGCTTCAGCTTGAGCAGCGGCTTGGCCAGCACCAGGCTCAGTACCACGATGCCCATCCCCAACGCGCCGCACAGCCAGACGCCGGAGATACCGTAGGTGTAGCCGAGCTTGACACTGCCGATGGTCGACGCGCCGCCGAGCACCACCGCCGACAGCGTGCCCAGATACAGCCCCGGCCCCAGGTTGCGCCCGGCCACCAGATACGCCTCTTTGGAGTTGGCGCGGCGAATGCCCATCCACCCCACCGCGCCTATCACCAGAAAGTAAAACACCACGACCAGCAGATCGAGATTCATGGGTACCTCCACTCCGTAGTTATTGTTATCAGGGGCCCCGACGCAACCGCTCCGCCGGTAGAGTCAGTGCGCCGGCCTCAACGGGCCGGCAGCACGCACAACATTTCAAACAACAGGTTGGCGGCCAGCAGCGCGGTGTTGCCGGAGCGATCGTAAGGCGGCGACACTTCCACCACGTCGCCGCCGACCAGGTTCAACCCACGGCAGCCGCGCACGATCTCCAGACCTTGCCAAACCGACAGCCCGCCGACCTCCGGCGTGCCGGTGCCCGGCGCGAAGGCCGGATCCAGCCCGTCGATATCGAAACTGAGATAAATCGGCGCTTCGCCCATCTGCTCGCGGATCTCCGCCATCAGCGGCGTCAGCGACCGGTGCCAGCAGGCCTCTGCCGGCACCACGCGGAAGCCCTGGCGGCGTGACCAGTCGAAGTCGTCCGCCGCATAGCCACTGCCGCGCAGGCCAATCTGCACCACCTTTTCCGGCGCCAGCAGCCCCTCCTCAAACGCGCGGCGGAAAGTGGTGCCGTGCGCCAGTTGTTCGCCGAACATCTCCTCGTTGGTATCGGAATGCGCATCGACGTGGATCAGCCCGACCGGACCATGACGACGGGCAATGGCGCGCAGCACCGGCAGCGTCAGGGTGTGATCGCCGCCGAGCGTCAACGGCGTGCAACCGTGCGCCAGGATCTCGTGGTAAGCCGCCTCGATACGCCGTACGCTGTCCGCCAGGCTGTAGGGGTTGATGGCGACATCCCCCAGATCGGCCACCTGCAGCCGTTCGAACGGCGCAGAGCCGGTACCCATGTTGTAGGGGCGGATCATCACCGATTCCTGGCGGATCTGGCGCGGGCCATAGCGAGTGCCGCTGCGGTTGGAGGTGCCGATATCGAGTGGAACGCCGACGAAGGCGGCGTCCAGACCGCGCGCCTGTTCGGCCGCGGGCAGGCGCATCATGGTGGGGAGGCCGGCAAAGCGCGGCATATCGTTACCGCTTTGGGGTTGGTTCAGCATGGCGTTTCCTTGTCTTTATCTGCGATGGATTGAAACATTTGAGCAACATTCGCAGGCTACCCCGTTGGCCACCTCGGCTACCATTCCCGCTTTTGCATGTAAACATCGAAAAACGCGATGCAACTAACTTATTGAAGTATTGATTTTTATTTAAAATTCATGCCATAAGGAAGGCCATATCTTCAGCGCCGCACCTATTTCTTCGATGTTAAAAATGGGTTAACCGGCCGACGTTCTGCGGAGGGGGCGATGCTCACCAACCTAAGCGATATCGATCTGAAACTGCTGCGGGTGTTCGTCGCAGTGGCGGAAGCCCAGGGCGTCAGCGCCGCGCAGGAAGCGCTGCTGATGAACCAATCCACCATCAGCACCCACCTGGCCTCGTTGGAAACCCGGCTGGGTTTTCGCCTGTGTCAGCGCGGGCGCTCCGGCTTCCGGCTGACGCCCAAGGGCGAACGCATGCTGATCGCCTGCCGCTCGCTGTTCAACGCCGCCCGCGACTTCACCCGGGTCAGCCAGTCGCTGAACGGCCTGCTGACCGGCGATCTGCAAATCGGTCTGGTGGATAACCTGGTTTCGCTGCCGGACAATCCGTTCAGCCAGGCCATCAAACACTTCCAGCGCCGACATCAGGACGTGCAATTGCAGTGCCGCATCTGTTCGCCGAACGAGATTGAGCAAGGGCTGCTGCACCGGCAGCTCGATCTGGGCATCGGCTACTTCGGCCAACAGCTGGAAGCGTTGCGTTATCAGCCGTGGCTGGAGGAGACGCAGGCGATCTATTGCAGTGAGGATCACCCGCTGTTCGCGGTGGAAGAACCGGAGCGCGAGCAGATTGAAAACGCGCGCTGGGTCAAGCGCGGCTACCTGCTGGCGCAGCAGCTGTGCCCGATCGCGCCGCCGCATCTGGCGGCGGTGGCTCACCATATGGAAAGCGTCGCCCATCTGGTGCTGAGCGGCACCTGTCTTGGCTATCTGCCCACCCACTACGCGGCGCGCTGGGTGGAACAGGGGCTGCTGCGGCAGTTGGGCGGCGCGGCGCTCTCTTACCGCGCCACGCTCAGCCTGGTCAGCCGCCCCGTCCAGCCCGACGAGGCGTTGAACGCGCTGCTGGAGGATTTGGTGCGCGCTGGCGAAAAAAACCCCGCATTTGCGGGGCATGATGACGTTTAGCTGACCGGCATGCGCGCCGGATCGGGATGCTGGTACTCGAAACCCAGCTCGTTGCAGATGCGGTTGCCGTCCACCAGTCGCTCATCCTGCTCCGCCTCGTCGGCGAACTGCGGCGGCTCCAGGTGCAACTGCTCGGCCAGCGCCGGATAAAATTCGCGTTTGGCCGGATGACGCGGCGCGCACAGGTTGTACACGTGGCCCCCCTTCGGCAGCTTCAGCAACAGTTGGATGGCGGCGATGACGTCGTCCTGGTGCACCAGATTTACCCCCTGCGAACCGCCCTTCACGTCGAGTTTTCCCGCCAGGAAGCGGCCGGGGTGACGATCGGCGCCCACCAGCCCCGCCAGGCGCAGAATGTCCACCGAGGTATTCGGCAATTCATGCAACCAACGTTCGAGCTCGGCCAACACCCGGCCCGACGGCGAGACCGGCCGCAGCGGCGACTCTTCGCGCAGCGTGCCGGCAGTTTCGCCGTACACCGAGGTGGAACTGGTGAAGATCACCCGCGGCACGCCAAAGGCCATCGCGCTGTCCACCAGCATGCGCACCGCATTGAAATAGTTTTCGCTGCCTTCGACGGTGCGGCGAGCGGGCAGTGTCACCACCAGCGCATCCACACGCAGCAGCGATTCCAGATCGTCCGGATCGCACACCAGCTCCGGCGTCAGCTCCAGTTGGTAACATTCGATGCCGCTCATGCGCGCGGCCTCGACGCCGTCCGGCGTGGTTTTGCTGCCGACCACGTCATACCCGCGCCCCATCAGCGACAGCGCCAACGGCATGCCCAGCCAACCCAAACCAATAATGGCTACCTTTTTCATCCTCTTCCTCTCCTGAAGATCGCAGCGCCCTACCCCTAAGGCTACGCCACTGCGCACGGCGATACAATCTGCCCGGCTTAAGGTCAGGTAAAGCCGTCTGTGGCTAATAACCTAACCTGTTTCAATAAATTAAATTTATGACGTTAAAAAAGGGTTGCGCGGTGGACAGCGGATAGTTTAGCTTAATTGGCATACGGTTTTTACCGGCTTTTGATTAGAGAAAAACACCATGACACGCGTTCAGTTCAACCACCATCATCACCATCACCCTGACTAGTCTTTCAGGCGATGAGTGCTGGAAGACGGTTTGTTAATCTTCCAGTGGCGCGCAGAACGCAAGAGAGAGCCCTCGGAAGATTTCTTCCGAGGGTTTTTTTTTGGCTCCGGACAGACAGAAAAGAATAGTTTTTACAATAAATTCATAAAATTACAGATTAAACAGAGGTTACCATGCTGGACAAGACACGTTTACGGATCGCAATGCAGAAGTCGGGCCGCCTGAGCGATGAATCCCAGGAACTGCTGGCGCGCTGCGGCATCAAGATCAACCTGCAGCAACAGCGTCTGATCGCCTTCGCGGAAAACATGCCGATCGATATCCTGCGCGTGCGCGACGACGATATTCCGGGCCTGGTGATGGACGGCGTGGTCGATCTCGGCATCATCGGCGAAAACGTGCTGGAAGAAGAACTGCTCAGCCGCCGCGCCCAGGGCGAAGACCCGCGTTACTTCACCCTGCGCCGCCTCGATTTCGGCGGCTGCCGCCTGTCGCTGGCCACCCCGCTCGACGCCGAATACACCGGCCCGCAAAGCCTGCAGGACGCCCGCATCGCCACCTCTTACCCGCACCTGCTGAAGCAATACCTCGACAAGCAGGGCGTGCGCTTCAAATCTTGCCTGCTGAACGGCTCGGTGGAAGTGGCGCCGCGCGCCGGCCTGGCCGACGCCATCTGCGATCTGGTCTCTACCGGCGCCACGCTGGAGGCCAACGGCCTGCGCGAAGTGGAGGTGATCTACCGCTCCAAGGCCTGCCTGATCCAGCGCGACGGCGAAATGCCGGAAGCCAAACAGCAGCTGATCGATCGCCTGATGACCCGCATTCAGGGCGTGATCCAGGCGCGTGAATCCAAATACATCATGCTGCACGCGCCGAGCGAGAAACTGGACGAGATCGTCGCGCTGCTGCCGGGCGCCGAGCGCCCGACCATTCTGCCGCTGGCCGGCGCGCAGAACCGCGTGGCGATGCACATGGTGAGCAGCGAAACCCTGTTCTGGGAAACCATGGAAAAACTGAAAGCGCTCGGCGCCAGCTCGATTCTGGTGCTGCCGATTGAAAAGATGATGGAGTAACGCCATGTCGACCTTCAACACGCCGATCGATTGGGCGACCAGCAGCGCCGAACGCCAGACCGAGCTGCTGATGCGCCCGGCAATCGCCGCCTCTGACAGCATCACCCGCACGGTGAGCGAAATCCTCGACAACGTGAAGGCCAACGGCGATCGGGCGCTGCGCGACTACAGCGCCCGTTTCGACAAGGCGGAAGTCTCGGCGCTGCGCGTCAGCGCCGAGCAGATCGCCGCCGCCGCCGCGCGGTTGGGCGACGACATCAAACAGGCGATGGCGGTTGCCGTCGCCAACGTGGAAACCTTCCACAACGCGCAGCGACTGCCGCCGGTGGACGTCGAAACGCAACCGGGCGTGCGCTGCCAACAGGTGACCCGCCCTATCGACTCGGTGGGTCTGTATATTCCCGGCGGATCGGCGCCGCTGTTCTCCACCGTGCTGATGCTGGCGACGCCGGCGCGCATCGCCGGCTGCCGCCGGGTGGTGCTGTGCTCGCCGCCGCCGATCGCCGATGAGATCCTGTATGCGGCGCAGCTGTGCGGCGTGCAGGAAGTGTTTCAGGTCGGGGGCGCGCAGGCGATCGCCGCCCTGGCGTTCGGCACCGAGAGCGTGCCGCGCGTGGCGAAGATCTTCGGGCCGGGCAACGCCTTCGTGACCGAAGCCAAGCGGCAGGTCAGCCAGCGCCTCGACGGCGCGGCCATCGACATGCCTGCCGGCCCTTCGGAGGTGCTGGTGATCGCCGACGCCGGCGCCACCCCGGCATTCGTCGCTTCCGATCTGCTGTCGCAGGCCGAACACGGCCCGGATTCGCAGGTGATCCTGCTGACGCCGGACGCGGCGATGGCGCAGGCGGTGGCCGACGCGGTGGAAAGCCAGCTGGCCGAGCTGCCGCGTGCCGAGACCGCCCGTCAGGCGCTGGCGAGCAGCCGCCTGATCGTAGCGCGCGATCTGTCCGAGTGCGTGGCGATCAGCAACCGCTACGGCCCGGAGCACCTGATTATTCAGACCCGCAATGCGCGTGAACTGGTGGACGGCATCACCAGCGCCGGTTCGGTGTTCCTCGGCGACTGGTCGCCGGAGTCCGCCGGCGATTACGCCTCCGGCACCAACCACGTGCTGCCGACCTACGGCTACACCGCCACCTGCTCCAGCCTGGGGCTGGCCGATTTTCAAAAACGCATGACGGTGCAGGAACTGACGCCGCAGGGCTTCAGCAACCTGGCCGCCACCATCGAGACGCTGGCTGCCGCCGAGCAGTTGATCGCCCACAAGAATGCCGTGACCCTGCGCGTCGCCGCCCTGAAGGAGCAAGCATGAGCATCGAAAAACTGGCGCGCACCAACGTTCGCGAGCTGACCCCTTATCAATCGGCGCGCCGCCTCGGCGGCAAGGGCGACGTATGGCTGAACGCCAACGAATACCCGATCGCCCCGGAATTCCAGCTGACCGCGCAAACCTTCAACCGCTATCCGGAGTGCCAGCCGGCGCAGGTGATCGAACGCTACGCCGCCTATGCCGGGGTGAAGAAAGAGCAGGTGCTGGTCAGCCGCGGCGCCGATGAAGGCATCGAGCTGCTGATCCGCGCCTTCTGCGAGCCGGGCAAAGACGCCATTCTGTTCTGCCCGCCGACCTACGGCATGTACGCCGTCAGCGCCGAAACCTTCGGCGTGGAGCGCCGCACCGTGGCCGCCAAAGAAGACTGGCAGCTGGATCTGCCGGCCATCGCGGACAGCCTGGACAACGTAAAGCTGATCTACGTCTGCAGCCCGAACAACCCAACCGGCAACCTGATCGATCCGGACGATCTACGCAGCCTGCTGGAGCTGGCCAAAGGCAAGGCGATCGTCGCGGTGGACGAAGCCTATATCGAGTTTTGCCCGCAGGCTTCGGTGGCCGGCTGGCTGAGTGACTACCCGCACCTGGCTATTCTGCGCACGCTGTCGAAGGCCTTTGCGCTGGCCGGCCTGCGCTGCGGCTTTACGCTCGCCAATGAAGATCTGATTGCCCTACTGCTGAAGGTGATCGCGCCTTACCCGCTCTCGACGCCGGTGGCGGATATCGCCGCGCAGGCGCTGAGCGAAGAAGGTATCCGCACCATGCGCCAGCGCGTCACCGACATCGCAGCCACCCGCAGCTGGCTGCAGCAACAGCTGGAGAAATGCGCCTGCGTCGAGCAGGTTTTCGCCAGCGACAGCAATTACCTGCTGGCCCGCTTCACCGCCTCAAGTAATGTGTTTAAAAGCTTGTGGGATCAGGGCATTATCTTACGAGACCAAAACAAACAGCCCGGGTTGTCCGGCTGCCTGCGCATCACCATAGGCACCCGCGACGAATGTCAACGCGTGGTGGACGCCTTGTCCGCCCTGCCCGGCGCCAACCAGACTCGCCAGGAGCCAATGTGAGCCAAAAAATCCTCTTTATCGATCGTGACGGCACGCTGATCGCCGAGCCACCGGAAGATTTCCAGGTTGACCGCCTGGACAAGCTGGCGCTCGAGCCAGACGTGATCCCTTCCCTGCTGGCGCTGCAACAGGCGGGGTATCAGCTGGTGATGATCACCAATCAGGATGGGCTCGGCACCGCCAGTTTCCCGCAGGAAACCTTCGATCCGCCGCACAACCTGATGATGCAGATCCTCAGTTCCCAGGGCATTCAGTTCACCGATGTGCTGATCTGCCCGCATCTGCCGGCGGACAACTGCGACTGCCGCAAGCCGAAAACCGCGCTGGTGAAGGGCTACCTGGAACCCGGCGTGCTCGATACCGCACACAGCTACGTGATCGGCGATCGGCCGACCGATGTGCAGCTGGCGGAAAATATGGGCATCCAGGGGCTGCGTTACCAGCGCGGCGTGCTGGGTTGGAAAGAGATCGTGCGCCAGCTGACCCTGCGTGACCGTCACGCGCGGGTTAACCGCGTGACCAAAGAGACGCAGATCGACGTCAACGTGTGGCTGGATCGCGAAGGCGGCAGCAAAATCAAAACCGGCGTCGGCTTCTTCGACCACATGCTGGATCAGATCGCCACCCACGGCGGCTTCCGCATGGAGATCGACGTCAAAGGCGACCTGTATATCGACGATCACCACACGGTGGAAGACACCGGCCTGGCGCTGGGTGAAGCGCTGAACAAGGCATTGGGCGACAAGCGCGGCATCGCCCGCTTCGGCTTCGTGTTACCGATGGACGAATGCCTGGCGCGCTGCGCGCTGGATATCTCCGGCCGCCCGCACCTGGAGTACAAAGCCGAGTTCAACTATCAGCGCGTCGGCGATCTCAGCACCGAAATGGTCGAGCACTTCTTCCGTTCGCTGTCTTACACCATGGGCTGCACGCTGCACCTGAAGACCAAGGGCAAAAACGACCACCACCGGGTCGAGAGCCTGTTCAAAGTGTTTGGCCGCACGCTGCGCCAGGCGATCCGCGTCGAGGGCAATACCCTGCCGAGTTCGAAAGGAGTGCTGTGATGAACGTGGTGATTTTGGATACCGGCTGCGCCAACCTGGCCTCCGTCACCTACGCGGTGCGGCGCCTGGGCTATCAGCCGGAGGTGAGCCGCGATCCGGAGATCGTGCTGCGCGCCGACAAGCTGTTCCTGCCGGGCGTCGGCACCGCGCAGGCGGCGATGGATCAGCTTCGCGAGCGCGATTTGATCGAACTGATCAGGGCCTGCACGCAGCCGGTGCTGGGCATTTGCCTCGGCATGCAGCTGCTGGCGGCCAGCAGCGAAGAGAACGGCGGTGTGACCACGCTCGGCCTCATCGATACGCCGGTGAAGCAGATGACCGACTTCGGCCTGCCGCTGCCGCACATGGGCTGGAACCAGGTGTCCGCGCAGGCGGGCCACCATCTGTTCCGCGGCATCGATGACGGCGCCTACTTCTATTTCGTACACAGCTATGCGATGCCGATATGTCCCAGCACCATCGCCCAGGCGAACTACGGCGAGCCCTTCACCGCCGCCGTGCAAAAAGACAATTTCTTCGGCGTGCAGTTTCATCCAGAACGATCTGGAGCGGCCGGCGCGCAACTGTTGAAAAACTTTCTGGAGATGTAGGCAGCATGATTATTCCGGCTTTGGATTTGATCGACGGCAACGTGGTGCGTTTGCATCAGGGCGATTACGGCCAGCAGCGCGACTACGGCAACGATCCGCTGCTGCGTCTGCAGGACTATCAACAACAGGGCGCGCAGGTGCTGCATCTGGTCGATCTGACCGGCGCCAAGGATCCGGCGGCGCGCCAGATCCCGCTGCTGCGCAAGCTGCTGGCGGGGGTTGACGTGCCGGTGCAGGTCGGCGGCGGCATCCGCAACGAGCAAGACGTCAGCGCCCTGCTGGAGGCCGGTGCCACGCGCGTGGTGATCGGCTCCACCGCGGTGAAACAACCGCAGTTGGTGCAGAGCTGGTTCGAGCGCTACGGCGCCGACGCGCTGGTGCTGGCGCTGGACGTGCGCATCGACGCACAGGGCGTGAAGCGCGTGGCCATCAGCGGCTGGCAAGAAGATTCCGACGCCACGCTGGAACAGGTGGTGGAGCAGTTCCTGCCCTACGGGCTCAAGCACGTGCTGTGCACCGATATTTCGCGCGACGGCACGCTGGCCGGTTCCAACGTGGCGCTGTATCAGGCGATCAGCCGCCGTTATCCGCAGGTGGCCTTCCAGGCCTCGGGCGGCATCGGCAATCTGGACGACATCGCCCAGCTGCGCGGCAGCGGCGTTGCCGGCGTGATCGTGGGGCGCGCCCTGCTGGAAGGTAAATTTAGCGTTGAGGAGGCGATCGCATGCTGGCAAAACGGATAATCCCGTGCCTGGATGTTAAAGACGGGCAAGTGGTGAAAGGCGTGCAGTTCCGCAACCACGAAATCATCGGCGACATCGTGCCGCTGGCGCAGCGCTATGCGCAAGAAGGCGCGGACGAGCTGGTATTTTACGATATCACCGCCTCGAGCGACGGCCGGGTGGTGGACAAAAGCTGGGTGTCGCGCGTGGCGGAGGTGATTGATATTCCGTTCTGCGTCGCCGGCGGCATTAAAAGCGCCGAGGACGCCAGCCAGATCCTGTCTTTCGGCGCCGACAAGATTTCGATCAACTCGCCGGCGCTGGCCGATCCTGAGCTGATTAGCCGCCTGGCTGAACGCTTTGGCGTGCAGTGCATCGTGGTGGGCATCGACACCTGGTTCGACAGTGAAACCGGCAAGTATCATGTCAACCAATATACCGGCGACGAGAGCCGCACCCGAATCACCCAGTGGGAAACCCTCGACTGGGTGCAGGAAGTGCAGCGCCGCGGCGCCGGTGAGATCGTGCTGAACATGATGAACCAGGACGGCGTGCGCAACGGTTACGATCTGCAGCAGCTGCGCCGGGTGCGCGAGGCCTGCAAGGTGCCGCTGATCGCCTCCGGCGGCGCGGGCACCATGGCGCACTTCCTGGAAGCGTTCCGCGATGCGGACGTCGACGGCGCGCTGGCGGCATCGGTGTTCCACAAACAAATCATCAATATCGGCGAACTGAAAAGGTTCCTGGTCGAACAAGGCGTGGAGATTCGCGTGTGCTGACAGAACAACAGAGAAACCAGCTGGACTGGGAAAAAACCGACGGCCTGATGCCGGCCATCGTGCAGCACGCCGTTTCCGGCGAAGTGCTGATGCTGGGTTACATGACGCCGGAAGCGCTGGCGACCACCGAGCAAAGCGGCAACGTCACCTTCTTCTCGCGCACCAAGCAGCGCCTGTGGACCAAGGGTGAAAGCTCCGGCCACTTCCTCAAGGTGGTCAGCATCACGCCGGACTGCGATAACGACACGCTGCTGATATTGGCCACCCCGATCGGCCCGACCTGCCACCTCGGCAACAGCAGCTGCTTCCACCCGGCCGCCAGCGACTGGACGTTCCTCTATCAGTTGGAACAGCTGTTGGCGGAGCGCAAGCACGCCAGCCCGGACAGCTCGTACACCGCCAGCCTGTACGCCAGCGGCACCAAGCGCATCGCGCAGAAGGTCGGGGAGGAAGGCGTGGAAACCGCGCTGGCCGCCACGGTCAACGATCGCGAAGAGCTGACCAACGAAGCTTCGGACCTGATCTATCACCTGCTGGTGCTGCTGCAGGACCAGGATTTGGATATGAGCGCGGTGATCGGCCGGCTGCGCGAAAGGCATCAGAAAAAAGCGTGACGTTAAATCACGCGCAATAAAAAAGCCGCCGGGCGTTAACCTCGGCGGCTTTTTTTATCGCTCAACGGGCGGGATTATTCCATCCATTCGGTATGGAACACGCCTTCCTTGTCGATACGTTTATAGGTGTGCGCACCAAAGTAGTCGCGCTGCGCCTGGATCAGGTTCGCCGGCAGCACCGCAGAACGGTAGCTGTCGTAGTAGGCGATCGCGGCGGAGAAGGTTGGCGTAGGAATGCCGTTCTGCACGGCGTAAGCCACCACGTCACGCAGCGCCTGCTGGTACTCGTCGGCGATTTGCTTGAAGTATGGCGCCAGCAGCAGGTTGGCGATATCGGCGTCCGCCGCGTAAGCGTCGGTGATCTTCTGCAGGAACTGGGCGCGGATGATGCAGCCGGCGCGGAAGATCTTGGCGATTTCGCCGTAGTGCAGATCCCAGTTGTTTTCTTTAGACGCGGCTTTCAGCTGAGAGAAGCCCTGCGCGTAGGACACGATCTTGCCCAGATACAGCGCGCGACGCACTTTCTCGATGAATTCAGCTTTGTCGCCGGTGAACGGCGCCACTTTCGGGCCGGTCAGCACTTTAGACGCGGCAACGCGCTGATCTTTCAGCGAGGACAGGTAGCGCGCGAACACCGATTCGGTGATCAGCGACAGCGGTTCGCCCAGATCCAGCGAGCTCTGGCTGGTCCACTTGCCGGTGCCTTTGTTGGCAGCTTCGTCCAGGATCACATCGACCAGGTATTTACCCTCTTCGTCTTTCTTGGTGAAGATGTCTTTGGTGATGTCGATCAGGTAGCTGTTCAGTTCGCCCTTGTTCCACTCGGCGAAGGTTTCGGCCAGCTGCTCGTTGCTCAGATTCAGCGCCTGTTTCAGCAGAGAATAGGCTTCGGCAATCAGCTGCATGTCGCCGTATTCGATGCCGTTGTGCACCATCTTCACATAGTGGCCGGCACCGTCTGCGCCAATGTAGGTCACGCAAGGCTCGCCTTCCGCAACCGCAGCGATTTTCTCCAGGATCGGCCTGAACATCACCTTGGTAAAACACGGCGGCTTTTCCCGTCAGTTTCTCTACGCGGTGTAAAGACTCCGCTGACGAGTTCGACAGATTATCCAATACCACCACCTCTTCACCGCGCTCCAACAGCATCAACACTGTATGTGAACCGATGTAGCCGGCTCCGCCAGTAACTAAAACCGCCATACAAACCCCTCACTCGCGCCCAACGCGCTCAAGAAAAACAGCCGTCTAAAGCCATAGGCTTATTTTAAATAAAACGTAGAATCACGCATCCTTTTCGACCATCAAAGGTTTACGGCTCATCGACCGTAAAGCACCATAAACGGCAACGGTCGCTCTCTCTCGTCGCGTCATGACTCTGGCACCTGAGAGCCGTTCAGGCCGAACTCAGCCATCACTGCGTGCTGAAAAACACGGATTAAAACCGCTAGCACGCCGCGCTCTCTGCGTTATCACACAGCTTAACTGCGCCGGAGGCAGCGATTGAATACAACCGGTTGATACAGTGCCATCGCCCCTCTGGCAAACGAACGAAAATCAGGCCTGCGGCCACCGACCGATAACATAACGCAACAAAACAAAAAGAGCAGCTTAACGCTGCTCCCTTTCAGATAAATACTCGCCTCATCGCAAAACCGGACTAGCGACTGCGGGCAAAATACTGCGCGACCCGCATAACATCTTTTTCATCCAACGTACCGGAATCGCTCAGCAAGGTGATCCATGATTTGATGTAGGCGTACTTGGCGGAAGCCAGATCGCGCTGGGCGCTATAGAGCTGCTGTTCGGCGTTGAGCACATCGACGTTGACGCGTTGCCCGGCCAGTACGCTCTGCCGAGTCGCCGTCACCTGTGTCGTAGCCGATTGTACCGCCAACTCATAGGCCGCCACCTTGGCGCGGCTGCTGATGCACAAATTGTATTGCTTGCGCAGATCGTTGAGCGTGGTGCCCGTCTGTGCATCCATTTCATACATCGCCTGGCCATAGCGCGCCGCCGCCTGCCGGGTCGACGCCGAAACGCCGCCGCCGGAATAAATAGGCATGCTGACCTGCACGCCGATGCTGTCGGTACGGTATTTCTGGTTAACCGTATTATCGCTGCTGGAGTCGTTTTCCGAATGCGAAGCATACAGCTGAACCTGAGGCATAAAGCCCGCACGATTCCTTTCGACATCATACTTGGCGGCGTCCACGCCATGACGCGACGCAGCCAACACCGGGTTGTTCTCCAGCGCGATCTTTTGCCACTCTTCGAACTTGGACGGGATCAGCGGCGCCACCTTAAACTTGCCCGGACGCAAAACCTGCAATTCATCCAGTTGGTTCAGCGGCATGCCGATAATCACTTCCAATTCGCGCTGGGCGGCGTCCAGCGCATCGCGCGCTTCGATTACCTGCGCTTCGGCCAGGCTGTAGCGCGCCTGGGTTTCCGATACGTCGGTAATGGTGCCTTCACCGGCGCTCATCAGGCGATCGTTCAAGGTCAACTGTTCCTTGTAAGCCGCCTTTTGCGCTTCGGCCAACGCGATTTGATCCTTGGAATAGGCCACTTCGACATAGGCGTTAATCACCCTAACCGCAAGATCCAGCAATTTGCCGCGATAGCGCTCGTCCGACATCATCGTCTGCGCCACGCCGGCTTTGTAGCGCGCGTACGCTTCATAGTCGAACAGCGGCTGCGTCAGCGTGATCGAACTGGAATAACTGCGATATTGCTGCCGCCGGGTGACCTCCGAAACATTGCCGAAAAAGTCGCTCTGCGGATATTTTTGCGTCTGCCAATTGCGCGGTGAATTCTGATAGTTCAACGACACCTTCGGCAGCAGCCCCGCCCTACCGATGTTTTCGTTCTCATCTCCCGCTTCTTTCTCTTTTATAGCCGCCCGGAAGGTCGGGTCCTTTTCTAATGCCAGCGAATATGCGTCTAAAATCCCTATCGAATAAACCGGCGCAGATATCGCAAACAAAAGGGTGCCGATAACCAGACCGGCAGCCTGTCGTTTTGATTGAATCAAAATTATTCCTCGGTTAATGAAGTATGAGCGCGATCCAAAATAGGTTTAAACAGATAGCTCAGCAGCGAGCGCGAGCCCGTTTTCACGAACACCTCGACCGGCATCCCCGGCTTGATGTCCTCGCCACTGAGCATCTTCATGCCCTCCGGCGAGACCGTGACCTGCATCTGGTAGTAAGGTTCTCCATTGGATTTGTCGACCAGGCGGTCGGCGGAAACCAACGTGACCGTCCCCGGAATTTTCGGGGTTTTGTTTTGGTTGAAGGCGGTAAACATCAGATCCACCGGCAACCCGTTGTACACCTTGTCGATCAAATCGACTTTCAGGCGAGAATCCACCACCAGCGTCGCCTGGCTGGGCACAACGTCCATCAGGTGGTCACCCGCTCCCACGACGCCCCCCTGAGTGAAAATATTCAATCCGACCACGGTGCCATCCACCGGTGAGATGATGGCGGTGTTGCCCAGATCGAAGTCGGCCATTTGCAGCTTGTTGCGGAACTCGCTGGCGTCCATTTGGGTTTGCGCCAGTTGCGTCCTGACTTCGCGCTGATAGTCTGCGAAGCGTTGATCGATGCGCTGCTGAGATTCCTGCAGCTGCTTTTGCAATTGACCAATCCGCCCGATGGTTTCATCGATGCTGCTGTTCACCTCAGCGAACTGGCGCTGGACTTCCAGATAACGATTGCGCGGCAAATAACCGTCCGCCGCCAGTTGCTTCATGCTGTTCATCTGCTCACGCAGGCTGGAAAGTTGGATCTGCTTGTTGGCGCGCGAATCCTGCAGGCCTTTCAACTGGAAGCGGATCCCATCCATCGACTGCTTATAACCGTCAATTTCACTTTGCAGCCCCTGGCGGCGAGAGGCGAACAGCTGCGTTTGCAACGCGATGATTTCGGCCACGCGCGGCTGATCCTTAACCTGGGTGAAAACAGGGGAAAAAGTGACCTTGCTCAGACCATCGCGTTCAGCCAGTAAACGCCCTTCGGTGGCCAGCGTGGTGTAGTACTGATCGCGCAGCGAATCAACCTGAGCCTGCGCCTGCACCTGGCTCAATTGCACCAGAACCTCACCGGCTTTCACCTTGTCGCCGTCTTTCACCGCGATATTCTTGATGATGCCGCTGGCCGGGGCCTGCACCGTTTTGCGGTTGCCGGAAACGGTTACCGATCCCGGTGATGCCACCCCTTTATCCAGAGGCGCGAACGCTGCCCAGGCCAAAAATCCGAACAGACCAATTCCCACTACCAGCCAGCCCATCCGGGTAAACCGCCGTTCATCCTGCGGGATCTCTTCAATATACGAGTCTTGCGGCTCGCCAATATGCGTCGACATACCAACTCCTTTACACTGCGGACGGCAATGAAGCCATCAGGCAATTCACGGCTTAATTAATTTGCGTTTTTGGGATGTTGCCTTCATCCGGCTCAGAATTTACCGCCCTCACCGCTTGCTGAGGCTGTTGCGTCTGCGCTTTTTGCGCATTGGCCAACGCCTGAAGCACTTGTTGAGTCGGGCCGAACGCGTTGACGTTGCCATTCACCAACAGCAACAACTTGCTGGTCATCGACAGCAAATTGGTGCGATGGGTAATCAGAACCACCGTTTTATTACGTTGCTTGAGGAACATAATGGCCTGGTTCAACGCTTTCTCGCCCGCATCATCCAGATTGGAGTTAGGCTCATCCAATACCACCAGCGAAGGGTCGCCGTACAATGCGCGCGCCAGGCCGATACGCTGTTTCTGTCCACCGGACAACCCAGCGCCACCGTTGCCGAGCACCGAATCGTAGCCGTTAGGGAAACGCAGGATCAGTTCGTGCACACCGGCCAGCTTAGCGGCTTCAATGACTTTCTCTGAATCGATATCGTTAAAGCGAGCGATATTCTCGGCGATAGTCCCGGCAAACAGCTCAATGTCCTGCGGCAGATAGCCGATATACGGCCCCAATTCATCCTTGTTCCACTGATAGATGTCGGCATTATCCAACCGAACAATCCCTTCACTGACCGGCCAAATGCCGACCAGCAAACGCGCCAGCGTCGATTTCCCCGACGCGCTCGGGCCAATGATCCCCAGCACGTCACCGGGCTGGATGGCAAAAGTCACGTTATGCAATACCGCATCGCCTTTGGAGCCCGGCGGCGTGGCGGTGACGCCTTCTACTGCGAGTACCCCTTCCGGACGCGGCAAGGACATACCGGTGCCACGTTGCGGGTGCGTTTCCAGCAGCTTGACCAACCGGCCATAAGAAAGCTTTGCCGCGCTGTAGCTCTTCCAGACGTTAATAACCTGCTCAATCGGCGCCAGCGTTCGCCCCATCAGAATGGAGCCGGCGATCATCATACCGGGCGTGATGTGCCCATCGATCGCCAGCCAGCCCCCCAGCCCCAGCACCAGCGATTGCAGCGACATGCGCACAAACTTGGTGATCGATGTGACCCGCGATGCGCGTTCGCTGGCGATGCGCTGACTGTTCAAAAACCGCTGGTGCAGACCGAACCACCGGCGTTTCAGGTTAGGCAACATCCCCAAAGCCTCGATCACTTCGGCATTTCGCAGATTGGTGCTGGCCAGCGTACCGGACATAATCGACAGCTTGCTGGCCTCCGCCAGCGGCTTTTTCGACACCATTTCGTTGATCACCGCCAATGCGATCAGCAACAGCGCACCGACCAGGGCGAAAAGCCCCAACCAAGGATTAAACAGGAATATCACCAACAGATAGATCGGAAACCACGGCGCATCAAAGAAGGCGAACAGCGCGCTGCCGGTGAGGAATTGGCGCAGATTGGTCAAGTCGCTCAGCATCTGGCCGGCGTCGGAAGAACCGTTTTTCAGATTCGCCTCGTAGGCCGCAGTGTAGACTCGCGTGTTGAGACGCATATCCAGCTGACTGCCGATACGGATCACCACCATGCTGCGCACGTATTCCAACAGCGACATCATGCCGAACATGCCCAACATGATCAGCGTCAGCATCAACAGCGTGATTTCATTACGCGAAGGAAGCACCCGGTCGTAAACCTGGAGCATATAGATAGAAGGAACTAGCATTAATAAATTAATAAATGCGGTAAATATGCCAACGGTCCAAAAAACCTTACTGCGAGTCCGTATAACATCCGCAATTTCATTGCGCGGTATAAATTGATTCACTTTCTGCCCTTACATCATGTGCACTGTCAGTCCAATCCGCATTGATATTTATGAGATTAACCTCACAAAAAAAGCCCCAAACATGCTCAAGACTGCAGATGCTTTTTCATTAACTATAGATACATATATGGAATTCCAGCAAGGCTGGCAGATGAAAAAAACATGTGCCAAAAAGAACAAAAAAAAACAATACAAAGCAAAAAGTTAGCAAAGGCTAAACGAATATGGCATCACATCGCATCCGCCGTGCATCAACGAGGCCATTCCCGATGCCACGCCAGTTAAATCATTAGAAATCTAATAATCCCCAATGTTAAAAAGCCAAAGGTGATTATCTTAGACATAAAAACATTAATCTTACACAGCAAACCCACAGTATTAATTGAGATCACAATTGGTTATAGAAAAGCAAAAATCAAAAAAATAAAAAAAATCCTATAACCTTGACAAAAATCTCATCAGCTCCTTTGATTAAATCGTGAAAGCAACAATTGGCATTAGTGTGTCATTTTTATATGCCGTTGTTTTTACAAGATTTAATACTAAAAAATCTGACCAAACCTCTTCCTGGCACGGCTATGGGGGGCCGGTCACATCTTTCTTATGTCCGTAGAAAATGGGTACATCCAAAGGGGTAACGTATGGCCACATTAGTAGCACAGCAAAAAGCGGCTGCTTTTTTCCTTGCAATCTCTGGAAAGAATATTGACACCGCGGCGTTAGATTACTACTCGCAGAAAATTGAAACTTCTGCACTTTCTCTGGAACAAGTTGCGCAAAAATTCATTGCAGGCACCGCAAGCCTGAACGGTCTGACGGCTTCTCAGATCGTAACCAAAATATACACCGCAGTGAACGGCAGCGCCCCTAGCAGCAGCGTGCTCGCCGATCTTTTAGCGGGCAACCCCACCACGGCATCCGTCGTCGCCAAGGTGATTAACGACGTACTCAGCTACAGCGGTTTTGATTCAACGCTGCTGACAGCACAGAGCAATTTCGAAGCCCAAGTCGAAAAAACCCTGTTCCCAGTCGCAACCGCCGCATCGTCGGCCGGCGCAGCTGACGTCCAGGGTGTTTTCCATGTCGTGGGCTTAACGCAAACTCAGGACGGCATTACCTACTGGGGAACCGTATTGGCGCAGGGCGGCAAAACGCTGGCGGCAGTCGCACAAACCTTCGTGAACAACAGCCCGCTGAAAACGTTAAGCGATAGCGATTTCATCAATGCCATCTTCCAAAATAGCTATGAACGCGCACCGACCTCGGCCGAAAGCAGCAGCTATCTTGCCTTGCTGAGTGGCGGTTCGACTCGCGGCGATGTCGTCGCTCAAGTGATCGCAGCACTGAAGGGCACCGTTGCCGCCGGCGATACCACGGCCCAACAACACTTCCAGGCGGCGACGCACGTGTGGCAACCGGGTGAACTGCCGGCCCTGAACTATCAAGAACAAGTCGCAGCCGCCTTCCTGGCAATACCGGGCCGTGGCGTCGATGCCAGCGGGCTGGACACCTGGAGCAAAGAACTGTTTGCCGGTAAGACTTATGCACAAGTCATCACTACCCTGATCAATTCCGCAGAGTCGCAAAAGAAAGGCGCTCAATTGACTGGCGATGATTTTGTTCAGCATATCTTTACCCTGGTGCATGGCACCGCCGCCACCGCTGCGCAATTAGCCAGCTATGGTGCGCTGGGGAGCAAAACGACCATCACGCAGGCCATTATCAACGACCTGCGCAACTCCGTCGCCACTGACAGTGCCACCGTCACTCAGCAGCATGGCTTCGAATACGATATCGGTACCAGCCTGCTGTACAAAACCGCTGCGTCTCTGACGGCAACGGCCGCCGGCGGCAACGCGACGGGCACCGTCAACACCGGCGCATCTCACCAAATTAGCAATGCCGAAACGGCAGTGTTGACGGATGTGCAACTGAACGCCAATGCCGCCAGCATCGTGAACCTGAAGTTCGCCGACCATCTGGCGAATCTGACCATTAACGGCACCAGCGCAGCAACGGTCAACCTGTCTGACAACGGCGTTAATCCAGGCGTAGATATCACCGTCAATAACGGCAACGTCATCCTGAATGCCAGTTCGGGTGCGGATGACGTAGTCGTCACATCGGCGGCAAACATTGCGGCCGGCACGGCGCAGTTTAACCTTGGCGCCGGCAACGACAGCCTGCACTGGGCTGGGAACGGGGTTTCGGGCGGTGCGAACAGCGTGGCCAACACGGTTAAGGCTGACGGCGGCGCGGGTACGGACTCCATCTCCGCCAACTTCATTACCAAAACCGTGGTGACCAACCAGAACGCCCTGGGCGTTCGCACCAGCACAGTGACCAGCAACGCCAATAACTTCTCGAATTTCGAGAAGATCGACCTGACCGGCTACATCGGCAAGTCCGTTGGTACGCTGATTACGACACCGCTGATTGGTTCACCGACCACCACCAGCGTGACTACGCCAACCAACACCTTTGACTTTGGGCTGACCAACGGTACATCTACGGTTGAAGGCACTACCGGCGGCACGATTACGCAGAACGCGGCGACCACTAATCTGGGCACGCAAGGATTTGTGATCTCCGGTCTGGCTAACGTCAACGTCATCAACGCCGCCGGCGGCAACGCCGCGCAGCTGGAAGTGAAAGGGGACGCGACCTCCGCCAGTACGCTGAATTTCACCTTCGTGCAGAACGCCACCGATCACTTCAACATCAACTTCGATGCTGTGAGTTCCGCCAATGTGAATGCCGGCGCCATCACCCTCAACAGCAGCAGCAGCGCCCTGTTGGGTACCGCGCTGAGCACGGTGAACGTGGCCTCAGGTGGTACCGGCAACTTCGATAACATTCTGTCCTTGGCCGGCACCAATGCGCAGGTTCAGACCATCAACGTGACCGGTGACCACGCGCTGGATCTGACGCTGGGCAGCGGTTTCAGCAACGTGCGTGATATCAATGCGTCCACCAACACCGCGGGTCTGAATCTCGACTCCAGCCATGGCGGTACCGGTGACGGTATCATCATTCAATTGCTGAACATTCTGCCGCTGAGCGTCATTACCACCAACCTGTTGGCGCCGGTGTTGACGGCGTTGGGCCTGAACGGTTACCAAATGACCGTAGAAGGTTCCAGTGCTGCCGATACCCTGGGCGTGATTGGCAACACCACGCTGACCGGTGGCGCAGGTGCCAACACCTATGACATCAAGGCGAGTAACACCCAGGCGGGTGTGACCATCAAGGACTTTAGCAGCCTCAAAGACAAGATTGTCGATGTTAACCATGGCGGCCTGACTATCTCCAATGACGCCACCGGCACGGCGGTCGCGGACTACGGCACACGTTCCGCAGACACACTGGATGCGCTGTTGGGGACTCTGGTGGGCGGTTTGACCAACGGCGTTATCGGCCTGCTGGGCGGCATTCTCGGTCTGGACAGCAGCAACTCGCTGACGTCGAAAGTGGGTGTGGCATCCGTAGTATTCAGCGGTGGCGGTAATACTGCCAGCTCTTATGTGATTATCGACAACAACGATAACCATACGCTGGATCTCAACGATACCGTGGTATACCTGACCGGGCAGAACCACCAGCAATTGGTGGATACGCTGCACTACGCGTAAGCGTAGCGCCATCACCGAGCGAGCTGATTTTTATTCAGCGCCGCGAGGGGAAATGCAATACGTGTACTGATGCCAGCCGGCTATGCCGGCTGGCTTTTTATTGGCGTCAATGTCGGCGAGTGATGAAGAAGCGCGTCGCTTAATCCTGGATAAAAAAAAACCGCAAGCTTATTAAGCTTGCGGTTTTTTATTCACGGCGCGTACGGCGCTCTCGATAGCCTACCAAGGCGATGCTATAGGGGCACTGGAGCGCATCATTACCGGTACATCACCATCGGGTGCGGCCGTATTCCCCTGAACCTCTTTGAGCGGTGTGGCACTTTGGTTTTGCGGAGCTTCAGCAGACATAAAACTGCGCAGGCTTGAAGAAATGCCGCTTGCAGGTTGGCTCACCGGTTTTTCCTGCCAGAAAAGCATCGCATGCTGATTATTGCCTTTCAGGGCTATGGAGATTTTCCCGCCCGGCAGCACTTGATATTTTTCGACGGAATAGGATCGCGCAACATCTGCCACCTGACTTAAAGCCAGCATCGACGGCTTCGGTTGGCCGTTCCGCGTCAGCAACCCAAATCGATGTTCGTTGATTTTCGGGTTGTCGCCATCATCGAGCAAATCGTACCACCATACCCCCTTAATAAAGGGACGCGATTTGGCCAGGAAGGTATATTTCACCACATATTGCGCGGCCACATCTTTTGATAACCCGCCTTTACCGTCATAGGTTGGCACGCCAATTTCCGTGATATAAATCGGCACCGTCTTACCTGCTGCCTTTGCAAGCCGGGCCTCAAATTTATCCACGACGCCGAGGTTCCCCTCAGGGGCCCGTATAGCGTAATTATCGTTGCCATACGAGTAAGGGTGGATAGAGAAGCCATCAACGTAATTCAACACGCCGAGTTTAACGATGTTATCAACCCAGGAAGGATCGCGAGTGCCTGTTGGGTTAGCCGTTCCCGTAATGACAATTGCGTTGGGATCGGCTTTTCTCACCGCAGCCGCCGTTGCTTTCACCAGCGCGACGAAAACTTCCGGCGGCGGAGGCGTCCGCGGCTTTGGCTTAATTGCAGTGGCATTCGTCCATTCGTTCCAGATCTCGTAATACTTGATCTTGCCCTTGTATTTAGACGCTGTCCAATACGCATAATTGGCGAATGCCTGAATGGCCTCAGGGGTGGTTGGATAACCCGATGGATCGTAAAGCTTGTTACCGTACGCCAATACTAATAACCCATTCAGACCGAATTTCGCCTGAGCATCGTTAAACGCTTGGTCAGCCTTTTGCATATTGCCGGTTATGACATACTGCCCTTTTTGCTGTTCCAACCCGCTCCAGGGAAAATCCGCACGATACGACGTGAAACCGTATCGCTTGATCAGCTCCAAATATTTATCCGGATCGTTGGGATACCAGCGAAAATGCGCATGCACCCCGACTTCGAAAGCCAACGCATTCGCACTGATGAACATCAGCGGCAATGCGAGAGCCAGCGATGCGGCGGGTCCCTGGCGACGCATCCGTTTACGGCTTGATTTAGTCAACATCCGACCTCCAGTTTTAAAAGAAAAATGAATCGTCTCAATACCCCAGAGATCAGGAAATCCGCATTTCCCGGGCGCGACGCTCGGAGAAAACCTCAGTACGCCGCTTTATTAATGAATCCTTTGAAAATGGTCAGGAAGACGATTTTAATGTCCAACCAAACGCTCCAGTTACGGATATAGTCCAAATCGAACTCAACGCGCTTTTGCATTTTTTCCAACGTATCCGTCTCGCCACGCCAACCATTGATTTGGGCCCATCCCGTAATGCCTGGCTTCATTTTATGGCGCAGCATATAGCCGTTGATCAACTTTCTATACTGCTCATTATGTGCCACGGCATGCGGCCTTGGACCTACGATCGACATGTCGCCTTTCAATACATTGACAAACTGCGGCAGTTCATCCAGCGAGGTGCGTCGCAAGAAGGCGCCGACCGGTGTTAAACGCGAGTCCCCTTTTTTCGCTTGAACGACTTTATCGCCATCTTCCATCACGGTCATCGAACGGAACTTCCATACCTCGATAGCCTTACCATCCATGCCATAACGCCTTTGTTTGAAGATGATCGGACCGGTAGAGGTAAACTTAACCATACCGGCGATCAGCAGCAGAACCGGAGATATGAACAGCAGAATAAATATTGACAGAATGATGTCTTCAATACGCTTAATCACCTGATTAATCCCGCTCATCGGGGTATCAAACAATGAAACGACAGGGACGCCATTAATTTCTTCAGAACGCGACTGTAATATATTGAACGTAAAGATATCAGGAATCAGCATCACTGAGCAGGTCGTATCAGAAAGATCCGCAATCGTATCTTTGATCAATTTTTCCTGCTCCATCGACATTGCGATATATACCCGATCAATACGCCCACATTTTGCATCGCTGACGAGTTGAGACAAGTCGCCACAGCGCTCAATCTTGCTGTTCAATGGAGAATTATCATTGTCGTAAATGCCCAACACTTTAAATCCCATCCAGTGAGCATCACGCAAAGACTCTGCCAGGCGAATGCCGACGGGCATCGCCCCCATGATGGCCACATTACGGGTATTGAAACCAATATTGCGCATGTATCCCAAGAGCAGCCGGATCACGCTGCGCGTAATGATCAAACCGCAGCACACCAACAGATACCATTGGATATAAATGGAATATTCGTTGTTGAACACATTTATCAGCGCCACCGTGCCCGACGTCAACAGCAGGCTCAACGACCAGTTTTGCAAAATGAGCTGGATTTCCAGACCCGCACGCACACCACGCCATGATCGATAAAAATCAGTAATACCACCAATCATTTGGAAGATGACGATCGAAATTAATACCATAATCCAGTGCTGCATGCTAAATGCGGCACCGGAGATTAAGCAGGATAAGTACAATCCGCTAAAGATAACGAAAATATCAGAGAAGCGCTGAAGCATTGAAGTAAGAGACGCATTAGTATGCAACACACCCCGACGGAAACCGTTCATAGATAACTGCCTATTAACTATCATAGTATAGATGCCTTTTGTTAGTTTTCTCTGGTACCTATATCACTTCGCAATGCTGGGCCGTATACCGCCCGCCCAGCATTAGAATATAGCTTTAAAACCAGAGATCAGCTTCGAAGCAAGGCCAGTATTTCCTCTGTTTTCTTCTGCATCAGTGCAGGATTGGCTCGCGACTCGACGTTCAAACGCACCACCGGCTCAGTATTCGAGCTGCGTAAATTAAATCGCCAATCTGCAAATTCCAGACTAATGCCATCGGTCGTGTCAAATTCCAGCGCCGTAGGCCGATAGCGATTTAATACTCTTTCGATCGCGGCTTTTGGATTTTGCAGTTTGCTATTAATTTCACCCGATGCTGGATACGCGATCATACGATCCCCGACCAACTCCCCGAGCGTCTTGTTTTTAATGCACAGCAACTCCGCAACCAACAGCCATGGGATCATGCCGCTATCGCAATATGAAAAGTCGCGGAAGTAATGGTGGGCACTCATCTCGCCGCCGTATACGGCGTCTTCCAGGCGCATACGTTCTTTAATGAATGCATGGCCAGTTTTCGACATCACCGGCACTCCGCCCGCCTGCTTGACCACATCAATGGTGTTCCAGCTCAAGCGTGGGTCATGGATGATTTTCGCCCCGCCGTCTTTCTCCAGAAACGCCTCGGCCAGCAGGCCAACGATATAGTAACCTTCAATGAATCCACCGTTCTCATCGAACAAGAAGCAGCGATCGAAATCACCGTCAAACGCGATCCCCATATCCGCCTTATACTGGCGCACGGCTTGCGCCGTATCTTCCCGACATTCCGGCAGCAACGGGTTAGGGATCCCGTTGGGGAAATTGCCGTCAGGCTGGTGATGAACCTTGATAAACTCAACCGGCACCTGAAGCTGCTTGAAACGCGATTCGATAGCATCGATGACGTGACCGGCCGCGCCGTTACCGGAGTTGACCACCAGCTTCAACGGTTTGAAGTTAGCCGTATTCACATAGCCCAGCAGATGATCCACATACTCTTTTTCAATCGATATTTTTTCGTAGCTACCGCGCTTGGCCGGATCAACCGCAGCGAAGCTGTTATTTTCCGCCAGGCGCTGAATATCGCGCAAACCGGTATCACCGCTGATCGGCTTGGCTTGGCTGCGCACCAGCTTCATTCCATTGTAATTCATAGGATTATGGCTGGCCGTCACTTCGATGCCACCATCGAGACCTAAGTGGAAAGTGGCAAAATAGATTTCTTCAGTCCCACTGACGCCAATATCCAGAACATTAACCCCAGCATCGCGTAGCCCCTCAGCCAACGCGAGTTTTAGTTCCTCGCTGGTCAAACGAATGTCTCCCCCGACGACAACGCTTTGAGGTTGCAAAAACTCTCCATAGGCACGGCCGACACGATAGGCGATATCGCTGTTCAGTTCTTCACCTAGTTGCCCGCGAATGTCGTATGCTTTGAAACAAGTCAATGATTGAGACATATTGAGATCCTTACCAAATGTAAATACAGCGATGCGGCTCAAATATCCGCCGCACCAAAATTCTTAATTATGCTGAGCGGAATCGCCGATTCGCACGATATCGTCCTCGCCCAAATAGGCACCCGATTGAATCTCAATCAAATCCAACGGGATTTTTCCCGGGTTTTCGAGAGAATGTTCAACCCCAAGAGGGATATAAATGGATTCGTTTTCACTGATGAGTTGCATTTTTCCATTGGTATGCACTTTGGCGGTGCCTGACACCACTACCCAGTGTTCCGAGCGATGATGATGCATCTGCAAGGACAATTTCTCACCAGGCTTCACGGTAATGCGGCGAACCTGGAAGCGATCGCCTTGCGCAATCGCATCATGTTTGCCCCATGGACGATAAACCTCACGGTGCTGTTTGCTTTCGGAGCGCTTTTGCCGTTTCAGCTGATTGACGATTTCCTTCACGTCTTGCACTTTATCTTTATCGGCAATCAACACGGCGTCTTTGGTTTCAACCACAACCAGATTGTTCACCCCAACAGCGGCCACCAATTTATGCTCCGCGCGAATGTAGTTATTTGAACAGTTATGCTCAAGAACATCACCGAAAGTAGAGTTCCCTTTTGTGTCTTTTTCGCTGATTTCCCACAACGCAGACCATGATCCGACGTCATTCCACCCCGCGTCCAGAGGCACGACGACAGCATCTGCAGTCTGTTCCATCACGGCATAATCGACAGACTCATCCGGGCAGGCGATGAAAGCGTTTCGATCAACGCGGATAAAGTCCATATCAGGGGTCAGATGCGCGAGCGACAGCTTACACGCGTCCAAAATATCTGGGCGGAAGCGCCCCAATTCTTCTAGGTAACGGCTGGCTTTGAACAAGAACATACCGCTATTCCAGAGATATTCACCGCTGGTCAGATACTGCTGCGCAGTATCAAGATCAGGTTTTTCAACGAACCGCGAAACGCCGCAAATACTGGAACCGTCGATGCTGGTACCTTTTTGAATATACCCATAGCCCGTTTCCGGGCCCGTCGGTACTATGCCGAAAGTAGCCAGTTTACCCGCTTCAGCATAAGGAATAGCCTGATTCACCGCGTCGCGGAAAATCTCTTCGTCCTGAATGACGTGATCCGCGGCCAATACCAACATCAGCGGATCGTCACCGCTGGAAACGGCCTGCAAAGCGGCGAGCGCAATCGCCGGCGCGGTATTACGCCCTACCGGCTCCAGAATAATATTATGTGACAAACGCGTTATTTGTCGTAGCTGTTCAGCCACGATAAAACGATGCTCTTCGTTACATATAACAAGAGGATCAATAATGTCTAACCCTTTAAGCCGCATGACCGTTGTTTGCAACATGGAAAACTCGTTGCACAGTGCTAAAAACTGTTTGGGAAATAATTCACGAGAAAGCGGCCACAGGCGACTTCCTGTTCCCCCAGCCATAATAACAGGATAAAGGTTACTCATTTTTACTCTCACCGATTAAATATAATAGGAAAAAAATTTATTTTCATTCCAAAAAACGTGGATGTATCGATTATCTGTAAAGACGGTAGGTATTGGATACCATTTTTTCTGAAGTGAAATTAGCATTGTAGAAATCGACACAGTCTGCTTTCATTGCACCCCAATCGCGCTTGTCGCGAGTACTCAGTATTTCAGCGGCCTCATCAGCTGCATTGGTCGTAAACAGATAGCCCGTAACACCTTCATTCACCACCTCCGGCAATGAACTGCAGCGGCTGGCGACCACAGGCAACCCAGAGCTCTCTGCCTCAACGGCGACAAGGCCGAACGATTCCCAGCGGCTTGGCATCAACAACACATCCGCATAAGTGAAATAAGGAGCCATCGCTGAAGGCGTCAACCAGCCTTTAAAGTCCATTCGGACATGAGGGGCGGGTTGTTCTTTCGCATGCACATTGCCGCCGACGATCGTGATTAAAAATCTGTCATCCAGTTTATCGGCAATCTGCTGAACCAAATCAAATCCTTTTTGGTAATCAAAGCGGCCAACAAACAATATATTGATTTTATCTTGATGATAAGGGCTAGTCTCATCGGACAACGCGACAGGAGGCTCTACGCCGTTATAAACCACGGTCAAATTGCCCGGATCCATTCCGGCCATCAGTGCCGTTCTTTTCTCATATTCGCTGGTACAGATGATCACATCGGTATTCTTTTGCAGTACTTTCTCTATCTTGGCATAGACCTTTTTTTTCTTTTCTGATGTGTCCATCAGGAAAGAAAAAGCATGTGGGCAATAAATAATTTTGGGTTTGCACGTCATTCTTACCAATGGCGTTAACAACCGGCAAACAACCCCTGCAAAAGTACTGTGGACGTGAATGACATCCGGTTTTTCTTTACGCACTAACTGGATATAGTTAATAGCCAAAGAGATAAATGAAGGGATATTTCTCCCGGTGCGCGAAAATACCTTCATTTTTTCATCAGGGAAAGCCCCGATCTCGCGGTATTGGCTATCGGGCAACACACAGTAAAAATCAAATTCATCATTTTGCTGTACAAGTTGTCTAATTACCGTAGCGACGCCACCTTTCACTGTTTCGGCAACATGCAGCACTTTTTTTTTCATTACATAGCTCTCGTCATTATCTCGCTCAACGCTGCAGCCGAACGCATCCAATCGAAACGTTTGACATTCTCAAAACCCTCAGCGATTAAAGTTTGGCGCAACGCTTCATCCTGTATAATCCGCTCCAGTGCCTGTTGCATTTCCGGGATATTCTCTGGCTCAAAGTACAATGCACTCTGCAACAACACCTCGGGCAAAGAAGCGCGATTGGACGATACTACCGCGCAGCCACAGGCCTGTGCTTCTAACGGAGGAATGCCAAACCCTTCATATAAAGAAGGAAACACAAAGGCACGAGCATGAGAATAGAGTTCGACAAGCTGTTGATCGCTCACCCGCCCCAAAAACTGTATGTTATCGTTCGCCGCAGCTTCTTTTGTCGAAAACCCCACATCCGCGAAGTTCTTATTGGCGGCTCCAATGATTTTCAGTGTTACATCCTGGCTGTTTGCCATTTTAGAGAAAGCGGCAATCAGACCATGAAAGTTTTTGTGATAATTTGGAGACGAAACAGCCAATAAATAGGGGCGCTCTGTATCGGATACTGGCGCAGCAGGTTTAAACTGCTCAGAGACCGCATTATAGATTACGTAAATATTGTTTAATGGGTAGTCAAACGCCTGGCTAATTTCTTTTTTAGAAAACTCACTAACCGTTATCAACGCCTTACTGTGACGTAGCATCAGAGGGACTAGATTATTATAAACAAAACGAAATTTTGCAGAGTAACTTTGCGGATAGCGTTTATATATAATGTCGTGATGAGTAACAATTTTATTACGATAAAAGATCGGTGCCGTATTACAAAGGTTAATGAGAAGAGGACTTTTATTTTTCCTTAAAAAAGCAGGAAGCTCCAACTGCTCCCAAAAGTGGCCACTTTTCTTACCCACTACCTGAACATTCAATTGCGACGCGATATCGTGATGAATAATATTAGGTGGCGATACAAAAATGACATCATGCCTAATTTTACTCAGCGCAAGACATATTTCTTGAGCAAACCGCTGAACACCTGTCAAATCCTGCGTTAAAAATCGCGCATTGACATAGATCATTAATTACCTCGTAACTTTAAATAATATCGCGTCAATGTAGCGATTGAATATAGCCTACATTCTTCTTTGACCGACTCACGGCCCCCGTCTCGGGCGTTCTAATCGACAATAACAAGATTGAGATAATAATTGGGAATATGTAGCCTGGATAGTTTGTCAACGGGTTATTATAAACAAAGTTCATCGATAGCGAGATCATCCAGTATAGGTAAATACTGGGGTTAAGGCCAAGACGAGTACGTTGATAAAGAATGCCAAGAATAACCGACGCAACGATAACAAGAATAATGATGCCGACATTCCCGTAATTCGACAACATGTAGATATACATACTGTCAAGCGGGATTGAGTTCGTATTGTCATCACCAATCACTGCGTTGCCATTCACAGCATACCCAGCACCGATAAATGGCGAATATTCACTGTCAGCTCGCACGGCCTCTATATTGACTGTACGAAGTAAAATGCTGTTCTCCGCGTAAGCATTCTCCTTCGGAAATATCATCTCATAAATACTGTAATTGGTTGTCGTAATATAAAAGAACAGTGACAAGACCATCGTTACCATGGTAACTGAGTTCAGGCTAAAACGTTGAGAGAAAAAGCGTCTCAACATCAGGAACATGATATAAAGCAGCGCCATAATGATCGCCGTTTTCGATGTTGAAAATGCGATCCCTACCATAGTGAGAAGAATATACTTTTTGCGATGTTTTACGCTTACATAAGGCGATAACACCAGTGCAAAGAACAGATATTCACTGAGGCTGAATGGCCCGGTGAGCAAACCAAAAGCACGTAATTGACCTTGGATAGTGCGCAGCAGAAGACCATATTCTTTACCAAACTGTGTCAACTGCGGGCCTGGGTCAAAACCGATTAGCGCATAAAGCAGGCCTGCCAAGCTGGATTCGGCGACTGCAAAAAGCGCATTCAATACGGCAAAGAAAATATAGTACTTGATGATTTTATTAACAATTTCGACACGTTCATTATATTCAAAAAGAAGTAAAACGGCCGCGAAGAAAAAAGAACCGAATGTAAGCAACTCTAAGCGAAACTGAACTATAGAACGGAAGAAATCAAATCTTCCGGCAATCATACTAAAAAGAATATAAACTAACGAGAAGACTACCATTGACAAGAAAAAGACCAATACGCTTCTACACTGTTTTGACACGGTAGGATTACGCGCAAAAAGTAGTATTAGTACGAAAACTGGAACTGCCATGGCAAAAAAGTCTTTATATAACAAAAGTGCCCTGGTCGACATATACGCAGCGACGGTCACGACGCCGTTCAATGAGAGCAATGCCATGTACGTCAGCAAAAGAAAAACAACCAGCGACTTTGTCGATACTCTCATTATGACCCTCTATACACACTCTCATAGGCATCGGTTATTTTTTCCAGTTCAAAAAACGAACGACGCGATTTATTGTTATTTTCTCTAACGACGCTTACCACACTAGCGACAGAAAAATCTTTTAGCTCGAAAATGTTGTCGTAAAAAGCGGCGATTTCAGCCACTCCACCATTGAAAGACGTATACACAACCTTACCAGAGATGGCTGATTCCGCAACTGTCCGCCCAAAGGGTTCATTCCACCGCGTCGGTAGAACAACGGCGTCAATCTGCGCCATAAACTCTTCAATCTTGATAAAGCCAAGCAAATGAATGCCTGCTTCCAACGCCAACCCCTTCAACTTCTCGCCAGAAGCGTCACCGTTGAATCTGCCGGCGGCGTAGAATGCAACCTGGGGATCGCCGCTGGCCTGTTTTGCCAGAGCACAAAACTCATCAAACCCTTTGTCTTCGGTGAGACGACCGACAAAACCGATCCTGACCTTTTCGCTGACGGTCGGTACGTAGTCTATCGCCGCGACAGGATTGTAGATATGCGTATGCACCGCGTTGCGAGCAAATCCATTTCCCTGATGCAAGGCGGAAATATATTTACTTATACCAACAAAAGCATCCACGCGCTGACTGGCTTTTTTCTTTAGATAAGAGGTGATGCGCACTGCAGGCGACTGTACATCCATATTTTGGCCATGTTTAAACAACGTGCCATTGGGGTGGAATAGATAATAATCGCGAGTCGTATGCACCACGCGCGCCCCCAACTTCTTGGCCACTCGCCACGCAGCAACGGAAAACCCGCTGAGGTTGTTGGTATGCACCACATCCGGAGAAAACTTGCGTAGCTCGTTGCGCATGGCTCGAGCCATAAATGGATTATAAGAATCGAGTAGGTGCCACACCGCTTTTTTTAATTTGCTTGCAGCTGATGCCTTGAACGGCCAGTACACATTCTTGAGAGGTAAATAGGCAATATGCACGCCATTAAGAGTGTCATACTTTACCTCATCAAGTTCATGAAGACAAAATACACCAACCTCATGCCCGGCCCGTTGCAAACTTTCAGCCAATAGTTGGACTGATACCTCAGCACCACCTATTTTATAAGGAGCATAAAGCGTGTTAATTAAAGCAATCTTCATTCCCATCACCAAAATATAATTTATAAGATTAAAGTTTGTTTTTAATCAGCGTAATGTCCGCGTTTTCATAACTCTCATAGTTTTTATAAATTGCGCCGACGAATCCGACCCACTCTGGCGACAAAACTTTCTCATCGAGAACATAAGCGGTTATTTTTATTTTTTCATCGTATATCTTTACAAGATTATCATACAATGATGAATAAAAACCGGCTATAGACCTGACGTTCTCCCCAGCCACAATCGGATAAACCTCAAAGGGAAAGTCCAAGCGACGAACCTCTACATGCTTTCTGATTTCCTCTATTTTCTCTTCACGTTCGCGGCGATGAGGAATATAAACCAGTTCGGCATCAGTCTGGTTTGACTTTAAATCGCTTATCATTTTAAGCGTCAAATCAATATCATCAACAGACGTTACCCCCGCCTCAAAAAGCGGCGTGCCTATAATGAAGACTCTGTTCTTGCCATCAGGAAGGCTGGCCAGTTTAGCCTTAAAGTTTTGGTAACTGTGTTTAATGACCACATCGCGTTTTGAAACATTGCCTTCAATGTCATACACAGAGAAAAAGGTTATTTTTTCGCGCTCATTATTGGTCATGCCAAGTGACTTAAGGAAAACCGACTTTACGATGCTCCGAGTAGTGACATTATTGTAACGTTTAATTCTGAGCGTTGCCGTACCGTCATCCAGTAGAACTACATCCCTTTTTGGGTACTTATGCGCCAAAATCCAAAAAACTCTGGCGCGGTACTCACCGGCGATCAAAGTGACAGTTTCCTTCGCACTCACTACTGAAGTCGCGCTCTTCAATTGCCGCTTAATGTCAAAAGCATTGCCCAAATTCCCCTCAGCATCAATGGTTTTCAAGGAGCGATGCTTAATCATCTTCAGCAGATACACGATCTGCCCATGATTCAACGCGGAATTGGCCGAGCGCTTATTGACAATCAGCAGATCGAGCATGATGTCATTCGCATCAAGATATTCAATGAGATTAAAAGCCTGAAGCGGTGACTCGATATACGCAATGTACTTACTCATATTTCTAATATCCGATTAAGCTACGGGCATGAATGTTTAGTTGCCGTTCAATGGAATTTGCCTTCAGCTTTAAGCTGCAGATAATGAGCAACATCACGTTGCGAAAAGGGTTTGGCAGGATGGCCACCGGCTATAGCGTAAGGCTCTATATTTTTAACCACCACGCTGCCGGCTTGGATAATCGCCCCCTCACCAATGCTGACGCCAGGAAGAACAATGACATTGATTCCTAACCACACATTATCTCCTATGTGCGTGTCCTTCAGCACATAAGTATTATCGTAGGGAATAGCGTTTCCATGATGATTATGATTTTCTGTAATTAGCACGCAGCCAAAACCACAATGGAAATTATCACCAATAACAACCCTGCCCTTGCCGACCACCGTCAAGCCATTAGAGTTGAAGTTGTTGCCAAGCCGGGTTTTGTTATTAACCACAGTTAAAAAATTGACTTTCGGATCGCGGCCGCAGCTTTCAGCCACTCTGATAACTTTTGAGCGATAACGCTGCTTACGTAAGTTTCGCAACCATCGTTTAAGACTTGCTAGCATCTTTTCCTCTCAATGCCGATCTGTCGCTTGCCACAATAAAAAGTCACTGCACATGCATAAAAACTGGAAATTGCATAAACCAGGCAGAAATACTCAACTTTTATTTCCGTCATGGTGATGACAAAGATACCAATCAAATGCGTAATCATCGAGCCCATAGTAATAATCGATATTAATTTATTTTTACGATAGTAAAACAGTGAGTGCGTAAAAATATAATAAATCGATAAAAATGCAGTTCCAGGCAAAAGTATGTTGAAGTAATAAATTGCGCTATTGAATTCAGCATTAAATAAATATGGAAAAGCAAACGGCAGAATAAAGAAATAAATAACACATGAGACAATAACCAGAGCCGTGTATCCATATTGAATAAGCTCCACGCCTCGAAAATCGTTCGCTTTAAGTTTGCGGTAAATAAATGGCTGGAACGCCTGATTGATTACACCAAAAAAAAGCATAACGATGGAGGTTAGCTGGAATGCCAAGCCATAAACCCCCACAACAGCAGTGCTCATGTAATGAGCGATAAAGAAACGATCTACCGATGACTTAATCCAATAACTACCGTGATGCGGTAATAAGGATACTCCATAGCTAATGATTTCCTTATAACGTTTACGCGACGGCTCGAGCTCGCTGCGTTTAACCGCTCTCTTCCGGTAGACAAAGAACTCATAGGCTAACTGAATGCTGAAAAATGATGCCGCGATCGCTATCAAACGTTGTCCTGGCGTCGCCGCTATCATTTCAAAAAGGGCGATCGTGAACAAAACATTGAATGCGGAAAGCAAAAATTGACCGATAGCCGCAACTTTATAGGTCTGACTAATGCGCAAATGCGATAAATTGATAAAGTTAAGCGCTTGTGCCAGAGACGCTAAAACAACCAGAAAACCATCACTGAAAGAAACTGAGATCTTGGTGACCAGTGTGACTATGTAGAATATAGCCACCAATAGCACGCTCGACGCGACAGCCAAGGTGATGTTATCTCTGCGGAACACCAGGGAGCTCCCTTCCCCCTCCTGCATATATTTGACCGGCAACAGACCTTGACCACTGAACGAAATGAAAATGATCAAGATCTGAATAACGGACAAATACAGAGTCAGCGCGCCGTACCCCGACGCGCCAAGGTGTGCTGTCAAATAAGGCAATATGATGAAGCCGATGACTTTGCCGAGAATATCCCCTATCGACAAAGCCGCAGCCCCCATAATGGCTTTACTCATTTACAGATACTTTTCCAGGAAGTTAAGCGCATGCCAGAACCCTTCCCCTTGGTTTTTGTGCCCCTGCCACACTTCCGGAATAAATTGCGCGCCCGGCGCATAGCGGCGCAGATCATCCGCCAGCTCGTCAAAGTTCACATCACCTTTACCGATCTGAACCCCTTCACCATCCACACCCAGTGCATCAACAATATGCATGTGCGCGGTATAAGGGCCGACTTTCTGGGTGAAGTCATGAAGATCCCATTGGTAATAATTGCAAGCCATCATGGAGTGCGACGTATCATAGCAAATACGATAGCCGTATTTTTCACAGAACGCTTTAATCTCGTCCGGATCGACAAAGAGGTTGTGGTAGCTCTGGCCACCAAAGTGCCATGGGAATGGAGGCATCGTTTGGATGATAATTTCAACGCCTTCTTGATTGATCTCCCCCAAAGCGGCACCAATACGTTCGTACATCGCCTGACGCGACTCTTTCGGCAAGAAACCGGTGGTATTGAAACCACCCGCATTCACCACGATGACCGGACGCTCAGTTTTCGGGAAATACTGCTTTAATGCGCGAGTCACATCACAGACACGCTGCAACTGTTTGATCGAATGGGCAAGATAAGCAGGATCATCCGTTGCCAAGTCCAAAATATGATCGTTGGCGAACAACTCTGGGCTATGTACCGCAAAACCGATATCTTCAGCGCCGGAGAAGAATTCGGTCAAATCCAGCTCCATGTCCTGATAGCTCAGGTGGAATTCGACGAAATCCAGGTTGGATTTATTCTTCAGCTTGCCGTAATCGTGATAGCGCACAGGAATGCCGAACGGACGATTGAAGTCATAGTCCTTAGCCTCTATCGCTACATCATTCAGATCTGACTCGTAGAAGTAACCGCCTTTTTCGTGGTCACGATTGGCTTTCTTGCCGACCAATTGCTCCAGATACAGAGGCTGCAGACCCTGGCCCGGGCTCTTCACCTCTACCATCTCGCGGGTAATGATTTCGCCTTTTTTCAGATCGCGATTGATAATCAAACTCTTCGCCAGAGTTTCGCGATTGATCATTTCCCCTTGGGTGATAGTACGCTCGCCGGCATTGCCCATGGACTCTTCAACTTCGCGGATGCGCACAACCATCTCTTTGAACTCAGGTGGTAAAAGAGACACTTTATGGTCATTGCCTTCCATAGATTTGTCGATGGTGAAGTGTTTCTCGATCACGCGTGCGCCCAAGGCAGTAACGGCGATCGGCACGGAAATACCGCGCTCATGGCCGGAATAGCCCACCAGGCAACCCGTTACCTGCTGCAGACGCTTGATATAGGCCAGGTTGACGTCTTTAAACGGCGTCGGATACGTTGAGTTGCAATGCAGAATCACAAACTCGGCGCCTTTGGATTTCAAAAAATCAACCGAGCTTTTGATTTCCGCTTCGCTGCACATGCCGGTAGAACAAATCAGCGGTTTGCCTGTAGCAGCCAGCGCGGCCAACATTTCGTGGTTGGTGAAGTCGGCGGAAGCGACCTTATAACCTTCCATACCGTAGTTTTCCAGTATTTCAAGGCTCTTCAGATCCCAAGGGGTACAGAGCGGGGTCAACCCCTTCTCCTTGCAGTAATCGAACACTTCGATCAGTTCTTCATTGCTCAACTGGAATTTTCTTAGCAAATCCAGCGTGTACTGCGCGCCAAGATCGGCTGATTTGTCTTTATCGTTGCCGCCCTTATATAGCGAGCTCAGGTCACGCATTTGGAATTTAACGCAATCGGCCCCCGCGTCAACCGCCAGGTCAACCAGATGCTTAGCCAACTTGATGTCGCCATTATGGTTGTTGCCAATTTCAGCAATAATGTAAGTCGGCGAAGTTTCAGTGATGGTGTGCTTGCCGATCGTCAGGCCTTTTTCGCTTTGCAGCGCCACAGCGACCAGACGCCGATAGTCATCAACCAGCGGCAATACGTCAACGCCATTCGTAAACAGTGAGTCAATCTCGTTACGTGGCGCGTCCACTTTTTTATAGCGAACGTTCTGGTTCATCACTTCTGACATTTCGCGACTCAGATCGAAATCACCATTAGTGATCCAGCGGCGGAAATCACCGTCAGAAAAAGAGCCGCACAGCTTGCCGTCTTCAGTGACAACAAAAATGATTCGCTTTTTGTTCGAGTTGATTTTTTCTAATGCTTTAATGATTGATTCTGTTTCAAACACTAAAAAATCAGATATCTTTTTCTGGATTAACATGAATTATCTCCCACTCCAATTTTTCAAAATTACTTCAACAACCGCCCAATCCAGCAGGGTGTCAATTTCAAAGCTTTCCTCTTCAGACATCTTATGCGCAATGACTTTACCGCCAAGACGATTACCGGTGCTGAGGAGAATGTCACTTCTCGTAACGTAAATAGAACCGTTTTCTTTGAGTTTGATATTTTCAGGCTTAATATCTTGCCGACGCGGACGGTTTAAATAATCGTAATAAGCTTTCGGATTGTCTTCGTTTTCCCACAGGAAATGCCAAAACTCACATACACTCAGTAATGAATCGGCTTTTTTTTCGATAATCTTTTTGATTGCAGAATCAATCGCATCATCTTTACGTACAGGAGAGGTTGCCTGCAGCAAGACGGTATAGTCTGGATGGTAATTCTCATGTTCAGCCAACCATTCCAGGGTATGCAAAAGTGCAGGTTCCGTCGCGGCGGTATCGTTCGCGAGATGAGCTGGGCGCATGAACGGCACTTCTGCGCCATATTCCCTGGCTACAGCAGCAATATCCTCACAATCTGTTGAAACAATAACGCGCTCAATACTCGAAGAATTTAGTGCCTGCTCTATGCTCCAGGCAATTAATGGTTTACCTGCAATTTCTTTAATATTTTTCTTGGGAATACCCTTAGACCCACCCCTTGCCGGAATAATTGCAAGATTACTCATTTATTCTCTCCGAAATTGGATTTTACTAATTACTTTGAATGAATCAGAAAGCTCCTCATTACGAGGAGCTTTTTCTTAGAAGGGGATTTATTTATACTCGTAAGCGTAGTAGCCGTAGGCGCTACCCGATTTATTTTCTACGGCGTTAAGGATAATACCTTTAATTTCCATGCCGTTTTGCTCGAAGCGACGAATACTCACTTCGATCTCTTTCAGCGAGTTCACGCCATAACGCGCGACCAACAAGGTAGTGCCTACATTGCGTGCGACAATCGCGGCATCCGTCACTGCCAGGATCGGCGGGGTATCGACCAGAACGATGTCATACTCTTTGCCCGCCCATTCCAGGAATTCCGTCAGGCGGTTGTGCATCAACAGCTCTGACGGGTTCGGTGGGATCTTGCCACGCGAGATAAAGCTAAGATTCTCAATCGAGGTCTTTTTGACCGCTTGCTGCGCTGTCGCTTGTCCTGACAATACATCAGACAGCCCTACGCCCAATTCACAGTTTAACAGTGAGTGGGCGTAGCCTTTACGCATATCGGCGTCCACGACCAGAATACGTTGCCCCGCCTGAGCGATAACGGCTGCCAAGTTGATACTGACAAACGTTTTACCGATGCTTGGGCTGGCGCCCGAAATCATTAGAACGTTATTTTTGGCCTCCAAGGAGGCAAAATGCAGGCTGGTACGCAGGCTTCTAACGGCTTCGATCGCCAGATCGGCCGGATTGCCCACGGCAAGCAGGGTGTAACTCCTGTTGCTATTGCGCTTGCCGGACAGCATGGTTTCGCGGTCGCTTTTTTGCTGCCATTCAGACAGCGGAATACTGGCGTAAACGTTGATCCCTTGCTGTTCCAGCTGTTCCGGGCTTTCGATGCCGCGATGCAGCATGGTTTTAAGCAATACAAAACCCGTCGAGAACAAGCCACCAAGCAACGTGACTATCAGTACGATAATGGTTTTTTGCGGTTTAACCGGACGAGGCTGCGTAACGGCAGGATCCACGATTCGCACGTTACCAACCGTGCTCGCTTTAGTAATCCCCAGCTCTTGCTGTTTATTCAGCAACTGCATGTAAATCTCTTGCCCGGCCTGCACATCACGGGTCAAGCGCAAAATTTCCTGCTGGGTTTTCGGCATGACGCTGACACGCTTGTTCAGCTTGTCTTTTTCTTGCTGCAGCGTAGCGCGTTTTTCCATCAGTGCACGATAAGCGGGGTGTTCTTTGGTATAAAGTTTGGAGATTTCCGCTTCTTTAAACGTTAGCTCATTCAGTTGAGCCTCAACCCCCACGATCGTATCAAGAACAGACTTCGCTTCAAGTGACAGATCGACAGAATCATTCGCCTGACGGAAACGGTTGAGCTTATCTTCGGCGCTATCCAGCGAGCTGCGAACTTCCGGCAGTTGTTCTTTCAAGAAATCCAGGCTTTTAGCGGCCTCTTCCGATTTACGCTCGACGTTCTGCAACAGATAATTTTTGCTGATGCTGTCAAGAATGTTTCGCACTAATATCGGATCGTCACCGGTCAAGCTCAACGCCAAAACGCCGGTATCTTTGCCTTTGTCTTCAACGGTCAATGCATCCAACAGATTATTGGTCGCAACCAGTCGCGCCAACTTGGCGACTTCAAATACGGTGCCTGGCTCCGCTGAAATATCGCTTACCAGCAAGGAAACCCCATGGCCGCTTTCCAGCGCACCGACTTTCCCTTTGATAATCTCGGTGCCGTTATTGCTCAACACATAGTTCTTTGCATCGATCACCGTCAATTCCAGCTCAAGATCGTCTGAGTTGGCTGGCACATTGAGGCGGGACAACGCAATTTTGGCAGGTTCGGTTCCCGTCAAGCGGGCCCAGCCGCGACCAAATACCGGGAAGTATTTTTGCTGCACCACCGTTTCAAGGTTCAGATCATCGACAGTCTTGCCCGTCACCATGCGTGACTTTATCAGCTCGATCTCCGTGGAAGAGCCCGGTTGACTGTTCGGCAGCATTTGGGATAGGTCGTTGACCAACGAGTTACCGACGTTTTGTTCAACCTGAACCATCGCGTCAGCTTGATATATCGGAGTCGCGAACAGTGAATAAATGATCCCGGCAACAGAGAATAACGCAGTAATCCCGATGATGAGCCAGCGGTGATCAATTAAAGTTCCCAACAAGCGACTTAGATCAATCTCATCATGATTATTGGCTGTTGATAAGCCTGGTTTCGTATTATCAGTCATTGTAATCTCTGGTTAACGATTTAATGCCTGGGCCCATTTTTGGGCTGCATCATCAAGAAGGCGGTAAACAAACTCAAACGCTTCAGCGCTCTTTCTGTAGGGATCGGGAATTTCTTTCTGTCCCAACCAATGGGCGAAAAGCATGGTTTTGCCTCTGACCTCCGGAGCCAAACGGCAAACGGCATCGATATGCCCTTTCTCCATAACCAGAATCAATGAATATTCCCGGCACATTTCTTTCGTCAACTGTCTGGCCTCATGGCCCTCTAACGACAGCTGATGTTTTTCCGCAATGGAAATAGCGCTCTTGTCCGCAGTTTTGCCAACCAAGGCGCCGATGCCTGCGGAAGCGATCTCTTTTTCCGGCAGATGCCGCTTCAAGAGACGCTCCCCCGTGGGGGAGCGGCAAATATTACCTACACAGACAACCAAGATAGAATCAAACATGGCTAACCCCCCTACTACGGCCAGTTGCGGATACGCAGTGAGCCTTCCGTGAGATTGTTGAAGCTATCGATGGTTGGTGCCAACTGAACGATCAGACGGTTCCAACGCGCGATTGGCGCTGCCGTCACGTAAACAATGTCATACGGTTGCAGATGGAATTCAGCCCCCATTACCAATGCTGTCGCATCGGACATATTGAGCTGATAAATATTAGCCAGCTTGTCGCCCTGCGTTCCGTGCAATGGCCGGATAACGAACACGCCGGTCGCATCGGCCGCAGCTTGGCTTATCCCTTGAGAATTCCCCAACGCTTCCGTCAACGTCATGCCGCTGCGATCCATTTTAAGCGTCGCAGGGGTCTTAACTTCACCCATAACAAACACTTTAAGATCGTCGTTGCGCGGAATATACAGAATATCCCCAGGATAAAGCAGGCGGTTTTGGGTCAGATCGCCATTCTGCATCAGCTTTTGCAGCGACAGACTCTGCTCTTTTCCATTGTGCGTGAGAACGATGTTGCGCCAGTCGGCATTTTCAGTCAGACCGCCTGCAGCGTTAATCGCATCCATCACAGTTAGAGGTACGTTGGTGATCGGCTGCTGTCCGGATTTGGTAACTTCGCCCGTCACGTAAGCTTTTTGCGAGCGGAAAGCGGCAATATTGACGTCAACCTGCGGGCTTTCGATGTACTGAGCCAAACGGGAGGCGATTTGATCGCGGATTTGGGTAACGGTTTTACCCACCACGTTTACCTTACCGATATAAGGATAGAAGATCGTGCCGTCGGAGTGTACCCAGTTGCCTGTGTCGCTGGCGCTGCGGTATTGCCCCGCAGGCGTGGTCAGCTCAGGGTGATCCCAGACGGTAACGTTAAGGACGTCGCCGATCCCGATCCGGTACTCATACGTACGCAACGATGCATCCAGCTGCGCATTCGACTGAGCAACCACCTGTGTCGGACGCATTGAGTCCAACAGCTTCGGTGTCATAGGGTAAATGTTGACCAGTTTATCGATATCGAAGTCAGCATCTTCTTGTTTTACGACGTCTTTTCCGCTGGTCGATAAATGGGTTCCAGGAAAAACAGTGCATCCACTGATTACGCTAATCGATATCAATAGTGATATCGCTTTCAATTGTCGTTTTGCCATCAAATTATCATCACTTTCAAGTAAATGTATCTGCAAAGCTACTATGCGCGCCAACCGTGGCAGCGTCTCTGTAACCTTATCAAACTGTCTGTCGCTTGCTGCGCCGTCTCAAAACATGGGCTCTGTTTGCAATTATCGAGAACGTTTATCTGCCGTTGATAAGAGCAAAGCTATTATGAGCAGGATAAATAAACTGTGATGCCCAGCACCGGTAAAAATCAGTGCGGAGGCGAGTTTAAACTTTAATTTTTTATTAATAACAGCGACTTGTCATAAGCACATGGCCATACCGCATAAAACTCTCTCGCCATAGCAACTCGGATAATCGCAGTAAAATGTATACTAATATAAAAAATGGGACAGTGAAATTCCCCAAAATTCAACAACTATTCTAGCTTCTCCCGCCATGATGGCAACGGCCCTCATCGAGAGAAGCGAGAAGTTTTACTCAAAGCGACAGCTGTTCAGCCCATTCACGGAAAGCTTTGCCTTGGGTTGGGTGACGCAACCCATAAGTGACAAAAGCGCGAAGGTAACCCAGTTTTTCACCGCAGTTGAACGATTCCCCCACCAGCTCCGTCGCCTCTACCGGTTTGTGTTTCAACAATTCTGCAATCGCATCGGTCAGTTGAATACGCCCCCAGGCTCCCGGTTCCGTGGTCTCCAGCAGCGGCCAAATATCGGCGGACAAGACATAGCGCCCTACCGCAGAGTAGTTGGATTCCAACTTGGTTTCCGGCGCCGGTTTTTCAATAATCGATGTGATACGAGCACTTTCACCCGGTTTCAGGTTGCTGGCCTCACACTCAACCACGGAATAATCATGCAGTACGTGTTCGTCTGCCTTTTGCACCAAAACCTGGCTCAGGCCGCTCTGCTCAAAGCGCGCAATCATGTGTGACAGGTTGTCTTTCTTCAAATCGGCTTTTGCGTCATCCAGCAAGATGTCCGGCAACAGAACGACAAATGGAGAATCACCGACCAACGGTTTAGCGCAGAGAACGGCATGTCCCAGTCCTTTTGGCTGCCCCTGGCGAATGTGCATCAGCGTCACGCCTTTTGGCGTTATCGACTGCACCTCATCCAGCAATTGCCGTTTCACGCGTGCCTCCAGCATCGCCTCCAGCTCGAATGAGGTATCGAAATGGTTTTCAATGGCGTTCTTGGAAGAATGCGTCACCAGGATGATCTCTTTAATCCCCGCCGCGACGCATTCGTTGACAATGTATTGAATCAACGGTTTATCAACGATTGGCAACATCTCTTTCGGAATCGCTTTGGTCGCCGGCAGCATACGCATGCCCAATCCGGCAACGGGAATAACCGCTTTCAACTTCGTCATGGTAGACCTCATTCAATCTCGTGATCGCTTTCAGCCGCAGTGGCGACAGCCTGTTACTTTCCCAACGTCTGCTTCAGCCAGCGGCTGAAATTTTCACCTTCCGAACCGTGACGCAGACCGTACTGCACAAACGCCTTCATATAGCCAAACTTGTCGCCACAATCATGGGACTTACCGCTCATATGGAATGCTTCAACCGTTTGTTCATCCATCAGCATCGCAATCGCATCGGTCAGTTGAATCTCATCACCCGCGCCGGGAGGGGTTTTCTCAAGTAGCGGCCAAATATCGGCGGCAAGCACATACCGGCCGACGACGGCCAGATTGGAAGGGGCATCCTCGCGGGCCGGCTTCTCAACCACCGCCGTCATCGGTGCGCTTTCTCCCGCGGCGATCGTCGCGCCTGCGCAATCTACCACACCGTATTTGGACACATCTTGTTCCGGCACAGGTTCAACCATGATTTGGCTGTAACCCGTATCACCAAAACGTTGGATCATTTTAGCCAGATTTTCTTTGCGCAAATCCGCCGTAGAATCATCCAATAAAACATCGGGCAACAGCACAACGAAAGGAGCATCACCCACCATTGGTTTGGCGCACAGCACCGCATGCCCCAACCCTTTCGCCTGTCCTTGACGCACCTGCATCACGGTCACATCCGGGGGACAAATGCTTTGCACTTCACTCAGGAGTTGGCGCTTCACGCGTGCTTCGAGCATGGCCTCCAGCTCAAACGAAGTGTCAAAATGGTTTTCAATCGCGTTTTTCGATGAATGCGTGACCAATACGATATCTTTAATCCCCGCCGCCACACATTCAGCAACAATGTACTGAATTAAGGGCTTATCGACCACGGGCAACATTTCTTTAGGGATAGCCTTGGTCGCCGGCAACATACGGGTTCCCAAGCCCGCAACGGGGATCACTGCCTTAAGTCTTGTTTGCATTTTCATTCCAATTCATCGTAGCGCTGCATTCATCTGTGCAGCGTGAACAAGGGGATCCAATCGGGCACGCTACCGCCCTTGGCTTGCAGCTACCAAAGTACTGTTAATGACGCATCCCCCCACGTCATTGCATGAGCCAGGCAATTTTTATGCAAAGCGGCACTCATTCTTCGTTTGAACTGTCATGCTGTTCACAAAAAAATAAAAAAACCGGTGCCTTTATAACCAAACAATGTTAGTTACTGCCGTTATATGACTAAGATTCTTATACTAATGTCTAAGTGATACAAGCCTTAGATCCCCCCAGTCAGCCGTTTTCAGAATAAGACTACTCGTGCCGCATACCGATAAGAATCATAGCCAAAGAAAATTGTTTTAATGTTTTGATTTAAATAAATTTAATAAGGCGTTTCTTTTCTGAGCGCATGGCATCCCGGTAGATATTTGCTCCCCAGGCCATTGATTCCTTTGGCCGCTCGGCGCCGATCGATGTTTACGGCAATCCTCCTGTTCTGAACCACATCCTCCCGATTAAAGTTGAATTTTGCCGCCTCAACGCCCATCATTCCCGTGCGGCATAAGCCGTAGAACTTACAGGTGAAATTGGGCGTATGGAATGGATCGCTGATCCAACAATTTGGGCCGGCCTGGCCACTTTGGTCGTGCTGGAAATCGTGCTGGGTATAGACAACCTTGTCTTCATCGCCATTCTGGCGGACAAATTACCAAAACAACAAAGAGATAAGGCCCGTGTCGTCGGTTTGTTGCTGGCGCTGGTCATGCGTCTGGCGCTGCTCGCCTCCATCTCGTGGCTGGCGACGCTGACCAAACCGATGTTCATCGTCGCGGAGCACCCCTTCAGCGGCCGCGATCTGATCATGCTGGTCGGCGGGATATTCCTGCTGTTCAAAGCCACCATGGAGCTCAATGAGCGGCTGGAAGGCAAGGACGAAGAGCAGCACGGTGCGCGCAAAGGCGCACGTTTCTGGCCGGTAGTGGCGCAGATCGTGGTGCTGGACGCCGTTTTCTCGCTCGACTCGGTGATCACCGCGGTGGGGATGGTCGATCACCTGGCGGTGATGATGATCGCGGTCTGTATCGCCATCGGCCTGATGCTGCTGGCCAGCAAACCGCTGACGCGCTTCGTCAACGCTCACCCGACTATCGTCATTCTGTGCCTTAGCTTCCTGCTGATGATCGGTTTCAGCCTGGTGGCGGAGGGCTTTGGCTATCACATTCCTAAAGGCTACCTCTACGCGGCGATCGGCTTCTCGGTCATGATCGAGGCGCTGAACCAGCTGGCGCAGTTCAACCGCCGTCGCTTCCTGTCGAAGGTGCGGCCGCTGCGTGAACGCACCGCCGAAGCGGTGCTGCGCATGCTGAGCGGCAAACATGAAGAAGCGGAAGTCGACAGCCATTCCGCCAACCTGCTGGCGGACAGCGACAGCGAAAACGGCGAGATCTTCAATCAGCAAGAGCGGCGCATGATCGAACGCGTACTCGGCATGGCGCAGCGCACGGTCAGTAGCATCATGACCTCGCGTCACGACGTCGAATACCTTGAGCTGAACGATCCGCAGGAAAAGCTGACGCAGTTGCTGGAACGTAATCAGCACACGCGCATCGTGGTGGTGGAAAGCAGCGCCAGCGACGAACCGCTGGGCGTGATCCACACCATCGACGTCCTCAAACAGCAACTGGCGCAGGCGCCGCTGGATCTGCGAGCGCTGATACGCCAACCGTTAATCTTCCCGGAGCAGCTCACGCTGTTAAGCGCCCTGGAGCAATTCCGCCAGGCGCAGACGCATTTTGCCTTTGTGGTCGATGAGTTCGGCTCCGTCGAAGGCGTCGTCACCCTGACGGACGTGATGGAAACCATCGCCGGCAACCTGCCGGAGGCCGGCGAAGAGGTGGACGCACGCCACGACATTCAGCAAAACGAGGACGGCAGCTGGACCGCCAACGGCTATATGCCGCTGGAAGATCTGGTGTTGTATCTGCCGATGCCGCTGGAAGAAAAGCGCGAATACCACACGCTGGCGGGGCTGTTGATGGAACACAGCCAGCGCGTGCCGCAAGAAGGAGAACAAATCAAGATCGGTGACTACCTGTTCGAACCATTGGAGGTCAACAGCCACCGCATCCTGAAAGTGAAGATCACCCCGCCGCCTCCACCGGAGGAGTACGAGGTTTAACATCGAGGCCGGGCATCGCCCGGCCTTCCTTTTACTGGGGAACCAGCAGCTCCGTCGCCACGATCACCACCACCAACCCGACAATTACCGGCACTGAAGTACGCTTCACCACATCAAACGGCGAGATTTTCGCCATGCCGGAGACCGCCACCACCACGCCGGAAACCGGCGACAGCGTACGGCCGAGATTAGAGGCCTGCAGCATCGGGATCACCAGATAGGCAGGATTCACGCCCATCTGTGCCGCCAGTTTCGGGATCAGTTCGACAAACGCATAGAACGGCGCATTGCCGGAGCCGGTGGTCATAGCCGCCAGCATGGTGATCACCACCAACACCAGCATCATGATCAAACCGCCGGTACCGAACGACTGCGCCAACCCGATCAACCCGCTGATAAAACCGACGGTGCTCAACCCTTGCGCGAAGACACCCGCGGCCACCAACAGCATCACCACGCTGGCGAATGCATCCGCCATACCGCGATACGCCACTTCCAGGCCGCTGAATACCTGTTTGGCGCTGAAACTGCGCACGAACTCGATCGCAGCCGCCAACAGTATGCACCCTACCAACACGGTAATAATGTGCAGCTCCGGTCCCCATTTGCCGTCGAAGATCAGCACGCCGAGGATCGGCGTAAACGGCAATATCGCGTAGAACCCCGGCGCATGCGTTTTTATTTCACTGACGTCCATGATGTGGTGCTGTTCATCACTCTTCTTATCGAGATAACGCTGCCAGAAAAAGTGCGCCACGGCCATGCAGACGATGGCCGCAATCGAGATAGGCAGCGTGGTTTTGAACGCGAAGTCCACCAGCGGCATTTCCGCCGCCTTGGCTGCCAGCACCACGTCGCCGGAAGTCGGCGCCAGGATAATCGCCGCCGGCGAAGCGCAAATGGCCGCCGCGGCGCCGCGGCTAATGCCAACGTTCACCATCAATGGGAACAGCGTCGCCATCAGCAATACGCCGAGTCCAGTCGCGGAAGAAACCGCCAATGACATCAGGCAAGCGACAAAATAGGCCGCCACCATCAGCAGATAAGGCGAATTGATCATCTGCAATGGGCGCGAGGCCAGCTTGACGACCACGTCGTTGGCGCCGATATGCGTCATATAGGCGGCGAAACCGCACAGCATCATGATCATCATGCCCAGATCGCCGCCGCGGCTCATCAGCAAGATCTTGACGTACTCGATCATATCGGTCGCGCGCCAGCCGGTAGATGCGGCGCCGGACGGCAACAGCGTTTTCCCCATCAGGGCGCTGATGCCAAGCAGCAGCAGCCCTCCCACCATCAAGACGCCCGTGGCGGAATACCCTTTGATGATATAACGGCCCACGCCCGCCGCCACCGCCGCGCCAATAAGAAGCTCTATCATGTTTCCTCAACTCGTCATTTTTTCGCGCTCAGGCGCATAGTCATAGCAGAATGCGCCCTTACTCTGCACAAATTGATCGCGGGTCTTCATGACCTTCATCAAGGTAACGGAGGGAAATTATCGCGGGAAACGTCGATACTGACGCGGGCCGCAAAACGGCCCGCGTCAGGAGGGATTACAGCTTGTCGAGCAGCTTTTTCAAATCCTGACCCTCGCGCGAACCCTTGTTCTTTTCAGCCCACTTGTTCAGCGCATCCTTGGCCCGATCCTGCAGCGTTTTACGCAGCACCTGATCGACCTGCAGTTGATAATTCAGCTGTTGCCACGGCCCGTAGACCCGCAGCGGGATCGGCGTTTTTTGCAGCTGTTCGATCAGCTCGCCGCGCCCTTGCCAACCGCCGGTGACGCGCACGTTAAGCGCCATATCACACTGTTTGCCCGGCATATCGATGCTGCCGGCGCCGGTCAGCGCCAGCAAAGGCGAATCCGCCGTCAGGCCGCTGAGTTTGACCGTGCCCTGGTTCAGGGTAGCTTGCGCCGAAACATTTTTGACTTCGGTATAGCGCTGATAGCTGTCTTGACCGCGCACGCTGTTGTCATTGCGCGCCACGGCCTGTTGGATCAGTTGCTGGATGTTCAAACCGTGCAGTTGCGCATCCTGCATCGCCAGCTGCGCCGTACCGCGCCAGCGGTGCTCAAATGACTGTGAAGAGAGGCGATCGCCGGTCAGATCCCCTTTCATGCTGAACTTGCCGGTCAGCATCTGCGGCATGTCGAAAGCTTTGAGCACCGTGCCCAGCTCAATTTGGTTCAGCGTCGGTTGCACGCTGATGACCGGTTTATTGCCGCGTGCGTCGAGCGATCCCGGCAAGGAGAAATCACCGCCGGCCAAGTGCCCGGCAAGCTTATGCAGCGTCAGCAGGCCGCGTTGATTGTCCGCGGCAACGGCCAATTGGGTGACGTTCATACCGCGATAGGTCAACTGCGCCGCTTGCAGGTTCAACTGCGCATTGAAATCGCGCAGCGCTTCCAGGTTCTGCTGCCGATCGTCGACCTGGCTGGCGATCACCGGCGCGGCGGTCACGGCGGGCTGTTCGGCGGTATTGGTGCTGGATTGCCAGCCGGAAAGCGCGTCGAGATCGAGGTTAGCCGAATTGAGATTCACCACATAGCCCGGCACCGCCCCCAACGTGGCGCTGATATCGCCGGCCAACTGGCTGTTGTTGGCGCTGACGTTCAGTTGGCTGACGGCAATCTGCGCCGGCGTCTGTTGATAGACTACCTGGGCATTGCCCTCGCCCTGAATGCCGCCGTTAAGAATGTCCGCCCCGGCCAGTTGATAATTGAACTGGGTCACTTTGGCGCCGATCTGGTGCGGGAACTGCTGCAAATCGATATCGGCCGTCATGCTGAAGGCCAGGTCGCGCTGATCGCGGTTGACCCGGCTGGACAGTTCAAGCTGCGCCTGCCGTTTCTCCGTTTGCTGCAGGGTAAGATTGATGTCCCGAACATTGATTTGCGCGTTGTCGGCACGCTGCCAAATCAGCAGGCTGTCCACGACGCGCAAGTTATCGATGTCGAACTTCCAGGCCGTGTCTGCCGCATCAGCGCCGCTGCCGGCCGGCGCAATCGGGGCGTCCACTTGTGAGTGCTCTTCACTGTCGGGCGTGAGACGAATGACGGCATTTTTCAACATCACCTGTTTCACAAACAGCTGATGTGACAGCAGCGGCAACAGTTTGACGTCAAGGCGCATGTTTTCCGCGCTCACCACCGGCGCCTTGGCGCCCGGCGCGGTCAGCGTCATGCGCCCGGCCAAAATACTGAGCTGCGGCCAGATATGCCAACGCAGGTCGCCTTCAAGCGTTAGCTGGTAGCCGCTCTTCTGCTCGACCTTTTTGACCATGTAACCGCGAAAATCATTCGGATTGACCAGCAGTACCAGCGCGGACATTCCCGCCACCACGACCACCAGTAAAATCGCCAATGTCGTCAGTAATCTTCTCATGCCACCCTCTTGTCAGCGCCACACCGACGGCGCATCCCGCGCCGTTAGTCCTTGTCGATTCGACTGGCTACTGCGCCCTGCTGATCGCGATATTTTGCGTCCTGCCGGCTGTTATATGGCCGGGCCGCCGGGCCGGACAACGGCTCAAAGCTCAAGGCGCCAATCAGCATCCCCGGCCGCAGCGCCAGCGGCAGCTTGCCGGAGTTGTAAAACTCCAGCACGATGCGCCCGTGCCAGCCCGGATCGATACGGTGCGCGGTCACGTGCACCATCAGCCCCAGACGCGCCAGAGAAGAACGGCCGTCGAGCCAACCCACGAGATCGTTCGGCAGCGTCACGGATTCGAACGTCACCGCCAGAGCCAGTTCGCCGGGATGAAGGAAGAACGCCTCGCCTTCCGGCAGGACAATCTCGTCGCTCATCACGCGATCCAGCGCGGCGCTGACTTCATCTTTCGGCCCGCTGAGATCGATAAACGGCGCGGTATGGCCGCGGAACACGCGGAACTGATTGCCCAAACGGACATCTACTGTGGCCCCGTTGATGCGTTCGAGCGGCGGGCGCGGCGAAATCACCAGTTTCTCGCTATCCAGCCAGGCTTCTATATCGCGGTCGCACAGTCTCATGTCTTTCTTCTCCATCAAAACGCGTAACTAAACAAAAATTGCCACACAACGGGCGAAAGGTCTACGCCGGGGTGCAAATAGTTGGCCGTCGGCCGGAAATGCGCATTTCCGGCCATTAAGCGGCATTATTCAAAGAATTGGCTGATTTTGGCTTTCAGAATATCGATCGCGATGCGGTTTTTGCCGCCGCGCGGAACGATGATATCGGCGTATTGTTTGGAAGGTTCGATAAACTGCAGGAACATCGGGCGCACGGTCTTCTGGTATTGCGCCATCACCGAATCCATCGAGCGACCGCGCTCGTTGACGTCGCGCTTCATACGGCGCATCAGGCAGATATCCAGCGGCGTGTCGACGAAGATCGAGAAGTTCATCTCCTGGCGCAAACGGATATCCGTCAGCAGCAAGATCCCTTCCAGAATGATCACTTTTTTAGGTTCCAGGTGGACGGTTTCTTTCTTGCGCGTGTGTTCGGTGTAGCTATACAGCGGCAGCTCGATCGCCTTACCGGCCTTCAGCATCTGCAGATGCTGGAACAGCAGGTTATGATCCATGGCGCTCGGGTGGTCATAGTTGGTTTTGACCCGTTCTTCCATGGTCAGGTGAGTCTGGTCTTTATAGTAACTGTCTTCTGGAATAACGCCGATGTGCTCATCACCGACTTGCTCGCGGAGTTCGCGGTACAACGTGCTGGCGATAAGGCTTTTTCCGGAGGCAGATGCGCCAGCTATACCAATAATGACGCACTGATGCGGATTGTCAGTCATAAAATTAAAGACCTGATTTCATAGTGTGAAGGGGGGAACTAAAACGCGACAATTATAGGGAGTCGCCGGGGATTGCGCCACTGTATATTGCGCGGCGGCGGGTGAATTCGGGCTGCCACGCCACGGGCACGCGGCATTTTAAGAATCTCACGGCTAGGGCAATGCCCCGCAACAGGTTACACTCCTGCGCTGACTTAGGGACCCCGTAGTCTTTCATCGGAGAATGATGTGCTGGATTGGTATTTTTTGACTTTTTTCGGCGACAGCATGCTGCTGCTGCCCTGCGCGCTGATTCTGTTTTTATTGCTGCTCGCATCGCCCGCCACCCGCGTTGCAGGTTGGCAATGGGCGCTGATTTTCGGTTTCACCGGCGGACTGGTCTGCCTGTCCAAGTTGGCCTTTATGGGCTGGGGCATTGGTAGCGCAAGTTATGATTTCACCGGATTCAGCGGCCATTCGGCCCTCGCGGCCAGCATCTGGCCGCCGCTGCTTTGGGCTTTAACCGGTCGATTTTCCCACCCGGTGCGCAGCATCGCGCTGGTGACCGGATGGATATTGCCTTTCACCATCGGCGTGTCGCGCCTGGAAATCCGCGTGCATTCGGTATCCGAGGTCATCAGCGGGCTGATGTTAGGCTACCTGGCCAGCGCGCTGTTTCTATGGCTGCAGCGAGGGAAAGCGCGACCACAGCTTGCCTGGTCGCATTTGGCCATCGCGCTGGCCTTGCCGTTGGCGCTGATGGGACAGCGGCAGCCGGCCCCCACCCAGGGATTGCTGGAACATATCGCCAAAACGCTGGCGCAGATCGAACGCCCTTATACCCGGGCAGATTTGCACAACCCTACCCGCATCCCATAAAAAAACCCGGCGCTTAAGCCGGGTTTTTCATCGCCATAGGCAGATTACAGCGCGCGGAAGGCAATCTCCGTCGGGATCGCTTCACCCTGCCAATACATCTGCGCGGCCACGCGGCCGGCCAGTTGACGATACATGTCGGCGAATTCGCTCTCCGGGCGGCTGATCACCGTCGGCGTACCGCGATCCAGATCTTCGCGCAGCGAGATGTGCAGCGGCATCTGCCCCAGCAGACGGCTGTTATATTTCTGCACCAGCTTCTCGGCGCCGCCGGTGCCAAAGATCGGCTCATGGTGGCCGCAGTGGCTGCAGATGTGCACGCTCATGTTTTCGACAATGCCCAGCACCGGCACATGCACTTTCTCGAACATCACGATGCCCTTGGCGGCATCCAGCAGGGCGATATCCTGCGGCGTGGTGACCACCAGCGCGCCGGTCACCGGAATGTTCTGCGACAGCGTCAGCTGAATGTCGCCGGTGCCCGGCGGCATGTCCAGCACCAGATAATCCAGATCCGGCCATAGCGTATCCTGCAGCAGCTGCATCAGCGCCTTGCTGGCCATCGGGCCGCGCCACACCATGGCGTTGTCGTCGGTCACCAGATAACCGATGGAGTTGGTCGCCAGGCCGTGCGCCATGATCGGCGCCATGTGCTGCCCGTCCGGCGAAGTCGGCCGCTCATGTTCGGTGCCCAGCATATTGGGGATCGACGGGCCGTAAATGTCGGCGTCCAGAATGCCGACCTTGGCGCCTTCGGCGGCCAGCGCCAGCGCCAGGTTGACGGCGGTGCTGGATTTCCCCACCCCGCCTTTGCCGGAGCTGACGGCGATGATGTTGCGCACGCCTTTGATCCCGGCTTGGCCGTTGGCGCGTTTCAGCGTCGTGATATCGTGTTTCAGCTTCCAGTCGATGGCGGCGGCGCCGGTCACGCGCAACAGCTCAGGGCCGACGCTCGCCTGCAGCGCTTCAAAACCGCTCTGCCAGGCAAACGGCATCGTCAGTTCGATATGCAGTACGTCGTCCAATAATGCGCAGTGATGAATAGCCTTCAGCGCGGTCAGGTTGTTTTTCAACGTCGGGTGTTCAAAGGCGGCCAGTACACCGGTCACCAGGGCGCGCAGAACTTCGGGGTTGGTCTGCTCAGGGGATTTTGCGTTCATCCCGGCTCCTTGATTTTGAATGAGTCGCTTCCGGCTAAGCATATCAGAACTGCCCGGTAGCTGGCGCGTATAACCTGTAAGAAACCGCCCTAGCAGCGAAGGGCGCGATCGGTTAACATCGAAGGCCCTTTTATTCATTACAGAAAGCAAGTTCTCACTATGGCTCAAGTCGCGAAAAAATTATTGGTGACGTGCGCGCTACCGTACGCAAATGGTTCCATCCATCTCGGCCACATGCTCGAGCACATCCAGGCGGATATCTGGGTGCGTTACCAACGAATGCGCGGCCACGAAGTGCATTTCATCTGCGCGGACGACGCGCACGGCACGCCGATCATGCTGAAAGCGCAGCAACTGGGTGTGAAACCGGAAGAAATGATCGCGGAGATGAGCCAGGAGCACCAACAGGATTTCGCCGGCTTTGGCATCAGCTATGACAACTACCATTCGACCCATAGCGATGAAAACCGTGAGCTGTCCACCCTGATTTACAGCCGCCTGAAAGAAAACGGTTTTATCAAGAACCGCACCATTTCTCAGCTGTACGATCCGGAGAAAGGCATGTTCCTGCCGGACCGTTTCGTGAAGGGCACCTGCCCTAAATGCAAATCGCCGGATCAGTACGGCGACAACTGCGAAGTGTGCGGCGCCACCTACAGCCCGACGGAACTGATCGATCCGAAGTCCGTAGTTTCCGGCGCGACGCCGGTGATGCGCGACTCGGAGCACTTCTTCTTCGATCTGCCGGCCTTCAGCGAAATGCTGCAGGCGTGGACGCGCTCCGGCGCGCTGCAAGAGCAGGTGGCGAACAAGATGCAGGAGTGGTTCGAATCCGGTCTGCAGCAGTGGGACATCTCCCGCGATGCGCCTTACTTCGGCTTCGAAATCCCGGATGCGCCGGGCAAATACTTCTACGTCTGGCTGGACGCGCCGATCGGCTACATGGGTTCCTTCAAGAACCTGTGCGACAAGCGCGGCGATCTGGACTTCGACGAGTTCTGGCGCAAAGACTCCACCACCGAGCTGTATCACTTTATCGGCAAGGACATCGTCTACTTCCACAGCCTGTTCTGGCCGGCAATGCTGGAAGGCAGCAATTTCCGCAAACCGACCAACCTGTTCGTGCACGGCTACGTGACGGTGAACGGCGCCAAGATGTCCAAATCGCGCGGCACCTTCATCAAGGCCGGCACCTACCTGCAGCATCTGGACGCCGACTGCCTGCGTTATTACTACGCCGCCAAGCTCTCTTCACGCATTGATGACATCGATCTCAATCTGGAAGACTTCGTGCAGCGCGTGAACGCCGACATCGTCAACAAGGTGGTGAACCTGGCTTCGCGCAACGCCGGCTTTATCAACAAGCGCTTCGGCGGCAAGCTGGCCGACAGCCTGGCCGATCCGGCGCTGTACCAGACCTTCGTCGACGCGGCGCAGAGCATCGCCGAAGCCTACGCCGGCCGCGAGTTCAACCGCGCGATCCGCGAAATCATGGCGCTGGCCGATCTGGCCAACCGTTACGTGGATGAGCAGGCGCCGTGGGTGGTGGCGAAGGAAGAAGGCCGCGATGCCGATCTGCAGGCCATCTGCTCGATGGGCATTAACCTGTTCCGCGTGCTGATGACTTACCTGAAGCCGGTGCTGCCTTCGCTGACCGAACGCGCCGAAGCGTTCCTCAACGCCGAGCTCAGCTGGGACGCGATCCCGCAACCGCTGCTGGGCCATCAGGTGAACGCGTTCAAAGCGCTGTTCAACCGCATCGATCTGGACAAGGTCAGCGAAATGGTCAACGCCTCGAAGGAAGACATGGCCGCCGCCAAACCGGTGACCGGTCCATTGGCCGATGATCCCATTCAGGAAACCATCACCTTCGACGACTTCGCCAAGGTGGACATGCGCATCGCCCTGATCAAGAGCGCCGACTTTGTCGAAGGCTCCGACAAACTGCTGAAACTGCAGTTGGACCTGGGCGGTGAATCGCGCCAGATCTTCTCCGGCATCCGCTCCGCTTACCCGGATCCGAAAGCGCTGGAAGGCCGCCTGACCATCATGGTCGCCAACCTGGCGCCGCGCAAAATGCGCTTCGGCATTTCAGAAGGCATGGTGATGGCGGCAGGCCCCGGTGGGAAAGAGATCTTCCTGCTGAGCCCGGACAGCGGCGCGCAGCCTGGCATGCAGGTCAAGTAACCGCGCCAGCGCGTAACATCGAGGGTCGAGCTTGCTCGGCCCTTTTTTATTGATCCGTCGCCAACGTTATAAACAGTAAGAAAAAGTCATAACCGCCCTGATTCCCTCGCACGCTGCATCCGGCTATGATGCTCCCACACAACGAATAGACGTCCAGACAGAAAGATTGCTATAACCACTCTTCACCGGGGTCGTTTCCCCTGCTTTTTTGGAGCCTATAATAATGAAAAACCTCACGTCTTCGCTGCTCGCCCTCAGCCTGCTGGCCGCCCTGCCGCTGCAGGCGGCGGAAAACGCCGCCGTGCCGGCCGCCATCGCTCAACATCAAGGGCCGGTGCGCATCGCGGTGATCCGCAACCTCGGATCCGACGACAACACCACGCAATTTTTGGCGGGCGCCATTCAGGAAGGGCGCAAGCTGGGCTTCAAGGTGGACACCTTCCTCAGCAACGGCGACGATGCGCGCTTCCAGGACTTCGTCAACCAGGCTATCAGCCAGAAATATGACGGTATTATTCTCTCGCAGGGGCGAGCCCCCTATTCCACCGACCTGGTTAAACGCATCGCGGCGGCCGGCATCGCCGTCGCGGCGTTCGATACCGACGTCGGCGGCCACGTTCCCGGCGTCACCGTCTCGCAGCAGGACGACGCTTCGCTGGCTAACGCCTCGTTCGGCCAGTTGGTGAAGGATTTCAACGGCCAGGCCAACATCATCAAACTCTGGGTAGCAGGCTTCCCGCCGATGGAGCGTCGCCAGGCCGCCTATCAGCAGTTGCTGAAACAGCATCCGGGCATTCACGAGCTGGAATCGATTGGCGCGGTTTCATCCGACGTGCAGGGCGATACCGCCAATAAAGTGGGTGCGGTGCTGGCGAAATACCCGAAAGGCAAGATTGACGCCATCTGGGGCACCTGGGACGCTTTCACCCAGGGCGCTTACAAGGCGCTGAAAGAGAACGGCCGCACCGAAATCAAACTGTACAGCATCGATATCTCCAACCAGGACTTGCAGCTGATGCGCGAAGCCGGCAGCCCATGGCAGGTCAGCGTGGCGGTGGATCCGAAGCTGATCGGCGCGGTCAACCTGCGCCTGGTGGCTAACAAGATCGCCGGGGAAAGCACGCCGGACAGCTATCAATTCAAAGCGGCGGTCATTCCGCAGGCGTTGCTGCTGGCGCAGCCGGGGCCGGTCAACGTCGCCGGGCTGGCGAAGATCATCCCCGGCTGGGGCACCAGCAGCGATTTCGTTCAGCCGTGGTTCGCCACGCTGCAGGCCGAACACGGTAAATAATGCTGTTTTTGACGAGGCTGCCGACGCAGCCTCTGTTTTTAAACTAATTATCGGCTTTCCCCTTCCGTCCTCGCCAAAATACGCTATGTTATCTGCATCGCCCAATAACTGTATGCATAAACAGGCCTCAAATGAAGGGATTCCCCTCGCTGATCAACGTACTGCTGGCCAGTTCGCTGGTGTTGACCATCGGCCGCGGCGTTACGCTGCCGTTCATCACCATCTACCTCACCGAACATTTCCATCTGCTGCCGAAGAGCGTGGGCGTGATTCTGGGCGTCAGCCTCACCCTCGGCATCCTTGCCAGCCTGTACGGCGGCTATCTGGTGGACAAATTCAGCAAAAACCGCCTGATCCTGCTGTCGATTGTATTGTTTGCGCTGAGCTTTTTCGCCATTCCCTGGATCCCGCGCCCCGGCGGCGTGATCGTGGTGCTGGCCATCTTGCATACCTGTTATTCGGTGCTAAGCATCACCATTAAGGCCTGTTTCGCCGACGGGTTGCCGGTCGAGCAGCGCATCAAGGCTTTTTCCATCAACTACACGCTGGTCAACGTCGGCTGGGCGATCGGCTCTGCGCTCGGCGTCCTGGTGGCCGGGCTTAGCCCGTTGCTGCCGTTTTATCTGTCGGGCGGATTGGCGCTGGCGACGGTGGCGGCACTGAGCCTGCGCTTGCGCGGCCGGGAACAGCGCGCAACGCCTGCCGCCGCTGTACCGGCCGCGCTCCCCAACTTCCGTCAGACGCTGACCATCTTGCGAAGCGATCGGCGGCTTATCTACTTCACCCTCGGCAGCACCCTGGGCGCCGTGGTGTTCGGTCAGTTCACCGGCTATCTGTCGCAGTACCTGATCACCGTCTCCAGCGCCGAGTTCGCCTACAAAATCATTGGGTTGGTGATGATCGTCAACGCCAGCATCGTCATCGCCCTGCAATACCTGCTCAGCCGCGGCATGCGCCAGGAAAACATGCTGCGCTGGCTGGTGCTGGGCACGCTGTTTTTCATCGTCGGGCTGCTCGGTTTCATGGCGGCCGGCCAGGCGGTCTGGCTATGGCTGGCGGCGATGGCGGTGTTTACCCTCGGCGAAATCATCGTTATCCCGGTGGAATACATGTTTATCGACTTTATCGCGCCGCCGCACCTGAAAGGCAGCTACTATGGGGTACAAAACCTCAGCGCGCTGGGCGGCGCCATCAACCCGGTTCTGTGCGGGGTGCTGCTCAGCTATGCCGCGCCGCCGTTGATGTTCGTGATGCTGATCGTCGCCGCCCTGCTCAGCCTGCTGTTTTTCTTCCTCGGCCACCGGCTGGCAGAACACATGGCGGCGGCCGAAGACGTACGCTGATCCCGCAGGCAGCGGCCAATACGGGCTGTCAACCCGCCGCTCGGGCATAGCACCCATAGCGAGAATTCATGGTGCGATCTGTGGCATGGCTCACAGTTTAATTGTATGATGAATACATCAGTTAAACGGGAAAAGACAATGGCCAACGTGCTCACACTGTGCTGGAAATACCTGAGGGCTCTGCTCCTCATCTACCTGTGTCTGTTCGTCGGCAACGCGGTGGCGGCGCTGCTGCCGTTCGCCATTCCCGGCAGCATCATCGGCATGCTGCTGCTGTTCGCCCTGCTCTCAACCCAGATTATGCCAGCCAAATGGGTTAAACCCGGCTGCCATTTGCTGATCCGCTATATGGTGCTGCTGTTCGTGCCGATCGGCGTCGGGGTGATGAAATATTACGACCAGATCGTCGCGCATCTGGGCCCGCTGGTTATCTCTTGCCTCATCAGCACGCTGATGGTGCTGGTGGTAGTCGGCTATACCTCACACTATTTTCATCGCGAGCGCCGCATCGCCGGCAAGCCCGACGACCCGGAGGACAATTCATGATCCATGAAATCTGGTGGTCGTTGCCGCTGACGCTGGCGGTCTATTTTGGCGCGCGCTGGCTGGCGCGCAAGCTGAATATGCCGCTGCTCAACCCGCTGCTGGTGTCCATGGCGGTGATCATCCCGCTGCTGCTGCTCACCGGCATTCCCTATGAGCGCTACTTTCAGGGCAGCAAAATCCTCAACGATCTGCTGCAGCCGGCGGTCGTCGCGCTGGCCTTCCCGCTCTATGAGCAGCTGCACCAAATCCGCGCACGCTGGAAGTCGATTATCACGGTGTGCTTCATCGGCAGCCTGACCGCCATGATCAGCGGCGGCGCCATCGCCCGGTGGTTGGGCGCCACGCCGGAAATCGCCGCCTCTATCTTGCCGAAATCGGTCACTACGCCGATCGCGATGGCCGTCGCGGACTCGCTCGGCGGCATTCCGGCGATCAGCGCGGTTTGCGTCATTTTCGTCGGCATCCTCGGCGCCGTGTTCGGCCACACGCTGTTCAACCTGTTGAAAATCACCACCCCCTCGGCGCGTGGCCTGGCGATGGGCACGGCTTCCCACGCGCTGGGCACCGCGCGCTGCGCGGAGATGGACTATCAGGAGGGCGCCTTCGGCTCGCTGGCGTTGGTCATCTGCGGCATCATCACCTCGCTGCTGGCGCCGTTTGTGTTTCCGGTGCTGCTGCATCTGTTCGGTTGATCAGGGTGAAACTTGCGATACATCTCGCATTTATGTATTCCATTGCATTAATTTCATTAATTAAGAGACATTAATCACACTTTAATGTCTCTGGCCTGCCTAGAATGTTATCCCGTTAACCCGTAGAGAGACTTTCTATGCATCCGCGTTTTCACACCGCTTTCAGCGCACTGCCCGCGACACTGCAATCCGCCCTGCAGCCCTATCTGGACGCGTCCGACTTTCCGGCGATGTTCACGGCCGAGCAAGCGGCGGCGATCCGCTCAGGCTGCGGGTTGGACGATGACGCACTGGCATTCGCGCTGCTGCCGCTGGCGGCGGCCTGCTCGTTAACCCCGATATCGCATTTCCACGTCGGCGCCATCGCGCGCGGGCAAAGCGGCAACCTCTATTTCGGCGCCAATATGGAATTCAGCGGCGCCCCGCTGCAGCAAACCGTGCATGCGGAACAGTGCGCGGTTACCCATGCCTGGTTGCGCGGTGAGCCAGCGCTGGCCTCGATCACCGTCAACTACACGCCGTGCGGCCATTGCCGCCAGTTTATGAATGAACTGAACAGCGGCGGCGAACTGCAGATCCGTCTGCCGGGCCGCGCACCGGCCACGCTGGCGGACTATCTGCCGGACGCCTTCGGCCCGAAAGATCTGGATATCGCTTCGCTGCTGATGGACAAGGTCGATCACGGCCACCGACTGGCGCTGGACGATGCGCTGACGCAGGCGGCGCTGGCGGCGGCCAATCAGAGCCATGCTCCGTACAGCAACGCCCACAGCGGCGTAGCGCTGGAAACGGAGGACGGCAGCCTCTACGCCGGCCGCTATGCGGAAAACGCCGCCTTCAACCCGAGCCTGCCGCCGCTGCAGGCCGCGCTGATCCTGCTGAACCTCTCCGGCGGCGACTGCCTGAACATCCGCCGCGCCGTACTGGTCGAGCCGCAGGAGGCGATCCTCAGCCAATGGGACGCCACCCGCGCCACCCTGGCGGCGCTGGGTTGCCAAAACGTCAGCCGCGCCGCCTTCTAAGCGCACAACGGCGGGGCCATCCGGTTCCGCCGCTAACAGCCCCGCCCGCCAAATACAATGCCCCGACGCCGCCAGAGAGACTTTCTTTAGTTAAAAAATCATTTGATTGTCGATAATTACGCCAACCTGGTTCATCATCGGGCAACAAATGCTGTACATCTTCTCTTTATCTTTTAGGATCGTCGGCAATACAGTTATCTGATACGTGAAGAGTAAAACTGATGGAACTAGAATACGAAAGCAAACGCCCGCTCTACATCCCTTACGCCGGCCCGATTCTGCTGGAATTTCCGCTGCTGAACAAAGGCAGCGCTTTCACCGAGGAAGAACGTAGCCACTTCAACCTGCACGGCCTGCTGCCGGAAGCGGTGGAGACCATCGAAGAACAGGTGGAACGCGCCTACCGTCAGTATCAGGATTTCAAGAACGATAACGATAAGCACATCTACCTGCGCAACATCCAGGACACCAACGAAACCCTGTTCTACCGTCTGCTGGACTCGCACCTGAGTGAGATGATGCCGATCATCTAAACCCCGACCGTCGGCGAGGCCTGCGAACACTTCTCCGATATCTATCGCCGTGCGCGCGGGTTGTTCATCTCCTACCCGAACCGCGATCGCATCGATGACATGCTGCAAAACGCCACCAAGCAGAACGTTAAGGTGATCGTGGTCACCGACGGCGAGCGTATTCTCGGCCTGGGCGATCAGGGCATCGGCGGCATGGGCATCCCAATCGGCAAGCTGTCGCTTTACACCGCCTGCGGCGGCATCAGCCCGGCCTACACGCTGCCGGTGGTGCTGGACGTCGGCACCAACAACCCGCAGCGCCTCAACGATCCACTGTACATGGGCTGGCGCCATCCTCGCATCTCCGGCGAGGAGTACCACGCCTTCGTCGAAGAGTTTATTCAGGCGGTCAAACGCCGCTGGCCGAACGTCCTGCTGCAGTTCGAAGACTTCGCGCAGAACAACGCCACCCCATTGTTGAACCGCTACCGCGACGAGATTTGCTGCTTCAACGACGACATTCAGGGCACCGCCGCGGTCACCCTCGGCAGCCTGATCGCCGCCAGCCGCGCCGCCGGCAGCCAGCTGCGCGATCAGACCGTCACCTTCCTCGGCGCCGGTTCCGCCGGCTGCGGCATCGCCGAGCAGATCATCGCGCAGATGAAGTCCGAAGGGTTGAGCGAAGACGAAGCGCGCGCCCGCGTGTTCATGGTTGACCGTTTCGGCCTGCTGACCGACAAACTGCCGAACCTGCTCGACTTCCAGAGCAAGCTGGTGCAGAAGAGCGACAATCTGGCCGGTTGGGAAACCGCCAGCGACGCCATCTCGCTGCTGGACGTGGTGCGCAACGCCAAGCCGACCATCCTGATCGGCGTGTCCGGCCAGCCGGGGCTGTTTACCGAAGAGCTGATCCGCGAGATGCACAAGCACTGCGAACGCCCTATCGTGATGCCGCTGTCCAACCCGACCTCGCGCGTGGAAGCCCGTCCGGAAGACATCATCAACTGGACCGACGGCGCCGCCCTGGTGGCGACCGGCAGCCCGTTCGCGCCGGTAAGCTATAAAGAGCAGCTGTACCCGATCGCCCAGTGCAATAACTCCTACATCTTCCCGGGAATTGGTCTGGGCGTGCTGGCCTCCGGCGCCACTCGCGTCACCGACGCCATGCTGATGGCCGCCAGCCGCGCGCTGGCGGACTGTTCGCCGCTGGCCACCGACGGCCACGGCGCGCTGCTGCCGAATATCGACGATATTCAGGGCGTGTCGAAGTGCATCGCCATGGAAGTGGGTAAAGCCGCCCAGCTGCAGGGCGTGGCGATCGTCACCTCCGAAGATGCGCTGTCGAAAGCCATCGAGCACAACTTCTGGCGGCCGCAGTACCGCAGCTACAAGCGCACCTCGTTCTGAATGGTGAGCTGAAATGACCCAGCCCGGCTCCGCCGGGCTTTTTTGTGCGGCAAAACCGCCGAAAAATGCGGCGGCGCGCGTGCTTCAGGCGGTTCGCGTCTTGCGTCGGTCGGTCAGGTAAAGTAGCCTTGATCCATCTTTTTCAGCCCGGCGCGCGTAAGGCAACAACATGTGGAAACGCCTGATCATCAGCCTGTTCATCATCATTGCGGTGTTGATGGGTTCGGCTATTGCGCTCGATCGCTGGATCAGTTGGAAAACCGCGCCTTACGTCTACGACGAACTGCAGGAATTGCCGCACCGCCAGGTCGGCGTGGTGCTCGGCACCGCCAAGTATTACCGCACCGGCGTGATCAACCAGTACTACCGTTACCGCATTCAGGGGGCGATCAACGCCTATAACAGCGGCAAGGTGAAATACCTGCTGCTGAGCGGCGACAACGCCCAGCAAAGCTATAATGAACCGATGACCATGCGGCGCGATCTGATCGCCGCCGGCGTGGCGCCGAGCGATATCGTGCTGGACTACGCCGGTTTCCGCACCCTGGACTCCATCGTGCGCACCCGCAAGGTGTTCGACACCAACGATTTCATCATCATCACCCAGCGCTTCCACTGCGAGCGCGCGCTATTCATCGCCCTGCACATGGGCATTCAGGCGCAGTGTTACGCGGTGCCGTCGCCGAAAGACATGATGACGGTGCGCGCCCGCGAGATCTTCGCTCGCCTGGGCGCGCTGACCGATCTGTACATCCTCAAGCGCGAACCGCGCTTCCTCGGCCCGCTGATCCCAATCTCCGCCATGCACACCGTGCCGGAAGACGCCCAGGGCTATCCCGCCGTGTCACCGGAACAGTTGGTTGAGCTGGAGCACAAGCTGAAAGAAGAGAAGCAGAGAGCCAAACAGCCTTAATCATCCGGCAGAGGGTTTGACACGCGCCTCGGCAATACGCTAAAAGGGCGTATTATCCGAGAGAAAACACCGTGTTAACGAATACCGGATGATTTGCGTAAAGCGCTCTCTACGTACGCTGACAGCTTATTGCGGCATTGAAAGCGGGGATGCCCTTCTGCCACCGCCGAATGAACTATTCAAACGGTCCAATTCAATGAAGAGGACCATCAGATCATTGCTGTCCAGTCCAATCAGGGCGAGTTCCTGTACCAGTGATTGCAAGAGCAAATGTTTGCGGGCATCAGGGGAACCAGAGGAAAGCATGGCTTCAATCAACACGAAGTTGGCGCTGCGGGGGGAATCCAGGTCAGGATAAGTGGGATCCACATATAAATCGTCTTCCTCAAGACGGATAAAGCGCTGAAATTGATCGTTCGCAGGATAGCCGGTTTTTACTACCGCCGCGTGAATAGCTGATGAAATTCTTTTCTTATCAAGCGTATTACGGCTTTTCAGCGTAATGGTAAATACAGGCATAGTTTGCTCCCCGGAAACGGTAGGTGAAACAAGTTTACTGACTTCATACCGCGTTGGTAGCCCGAAAACTGTGTCACGCTGTAACCAGTCCAGCCTAAGATCAGGCGATATCCCGAGATACCTCGCCAGCCATTGCCAAATAATGCCTTATTATTTTGCCTGGCACCGTACAGCGCCCCAACGTAACAAGGCCGGCAATAGGCCGGCCTTGTTGTCTGTACTGCGGTAAACCTACTTCTTCTTGGCGTATTTCAACGAGTCCAGCGCCACGGCGAAGATGATGATGCTGCCCTTGATGATGTACTGCCAGTACGGGTTGATGCCGATATAGGTCAGACCGTAGTTGATGACGGTAAAGATGATCACCCCGGTCACCACGCCCCACACCGTACCCACCCCGCCGGCGAAGGAGACGCCCCCCACCACGCAGGCGGCGATGGCGTCCAGCTCATACATAAAGCCGAGGTTATTGGTGGCGCTGCCGATGCGTCCCGCTTCAAGCAAGCCGCCGAAGGCGTAGAACACGCCGGACAGCGCATAGATCATGATCAGGTTCAACGGCACGTTGACCCCGGACACCTTGGCCGCTTCCGGGTTGCCGCCGATGGCGAAGATGTTCTTGCCGAAGCGGGTCTTGGTCCACAGGATCCAGACGAATATGATGGCGATCAGCGCGTAAAAGGTGATGTAGGACAGCTTAAAGTCGCCGAAGCGCAAGAAGCCCTGGGCAAAGGTGGAAAACTTCGGATCAAAGCCCGCGACCGGCGACGCGCCGACCGAATCGTAATACAGCGAGTTGATGCCGTAGACGATGATCATGGTGCCCAAGGTGGTGATGAACGGCGTCACGTTGAGATAGGCGATAATCAGGCCGTTAACCAGGCCGATCACCGCGCCGACCGCGCACACCAGCAGGATGACCAGGGGAATCGACCAGGTTTCCATGTGCGGGAACACCTTGTTGACGTTATCCATCGATTGCAGCAGCGTGGCCGCCACCACCGCCGCCAACCCCACCTGCCGCCCGGCGGACAGGTCGGTGCCCTGAGTCACGATCAGCCCTGCCACGCCCAGCGCGATGATGATGCGCACCGAAGACTGCGTCAGGATGTTGCTCAGGTTCATCAGGCTGAGGAAGGTAGGATCCTGAATGATGATGATGGCCAACAGCACCAGCAACACCACGTAAATGCCGCCTTCCTTGAAATAGGTAAATAAGGTTTTTTTATTTAGCGCGTTCATAATTCCGATCCTTAAAGGTGCAGGGAGGCGAGACGTAAGATTTCATTTTGCGAGGTCTGTTTGGTGTTAACGATGCCCGCAACCTGACCATTGCTCATCACCAAAATACGGTCGGTGATCCCCAAAAGCTCCGGCATTTCGGACGAGACGATAATGATCCCCTTGCCCTTCTTCGCCAGTTCGGTCATCAGCTGATAAATCTCGAACTTGGCGCCCACGTCGATGCCGCGCGTCGGTTCATCCAGCATCAGGATCTCCGGCTGCGTCAGCAGCCAGCGGCCGATGATCACCTTCTGCTGGTTGCCACCGGACAGCGAGCCGATATGGGTGTGATGCCCCGGCGTTTTCACCCGCATGGCGTCGATCACCCACTGGGTGTCGCTCTTCATCCGCGCGTTATCCAGCAGGCCGAGCTTGTTTTTATAATTGCGAATGTTGGAGATCAGCGAGTTGAAGCCCACATCGAGGTAAGCGTAAATCCCGGTGGATCGGCGCTCTTCGGTCACCAGCGCAAAACCGTGGTTAATCGCTTCGTTGGCGCTGTGGTTATCGATCGCTTTCCCGTGCAGCTTGATGGTGCCCGCCACCTTTTCGCGAATGCCGAACAGGGTCTCGACGATATCGGTGCGTTTGGCGCCCACCAGCCCGGCGATGCCGAGGATCTCCCCTTGATGCAGATCGAAGGACACATCGCGGATCGAAGGCTGGCGCAGCGACGTCAGGTTTTTCACCTCGAGGATCACCTCACCCGGCGTGTTTTGCCTGTCGGGGAAGCGCTGGCTCAGCGAGCGGCCGACCATCATGGCGATGATCTTGTCCATATCCAGCCCCTCCAGCGGCTGGGTGGCGATCCACTGGCCGTCGCGCAGCACCGTTATCTCGTCGCACAGCTGGAAGATCTCCTCCATCTTGTGCGAGATATAGACGATGCCGCAGCCGCGTTCTTTCAGCTTGCGGATGATGGTGAACAGGTGATTGACCTCTTTCTCCGTCAGCGAAGAGGTCGGTTCATCCATGATGACGATCTTGGCGTCGTAGGAAAACGCCTTGGCAATCTCGATCATCTGCATCTGCGACACCGACAGGTTGCCCACCTTTTCGCGCGGGTTGATGTCGATATCCAGCTCGTCGAAGATCGCCTGGGTGTCTTTGAACATCTTGTCCTGATCGACGAACAGGCCTTTGGTCGGGTAGCGTCCCAACCACATGTTGTCCATCACGGTGCGTTGCAGCACCAGGTTCAGTTCCTGATGCACCATCGAAACGCCGTGTTCCAGCGCTTCCTTCGAGCTCTTGAAATCGATTTCCCGGCCCTGAAATACAATGCTGCCGCTGTCTTTTTTGTAAATGCCGAACAGGCATTTCAACAACGTCGATTTCCCCGCGCCGTTCTCCCCCATCAGGGCGTGAATCGAGTGCGGACGGACGCGTAAATTGACATTGTCCAAGGCTTTGACGCCGGGAAATGACTTACAGATATCCGTCATTTCCAGCAAAAATTCGCGTGAGCTATCGGCCATAAATACACCTGGCTTAACGATCTTGCAGTCGTAAACATCCCCGCCGGCGGTATCCCTGGTGTTGGCGCCGCAGGCGGGGTCTTAGCGGGATCTCAATTCTTATTTAACAAACTGAGACAGGTTGTCTTTATCTACGCCGACGTAAGGAATACGCACGACTTTATTTTCGATTTTATATTGGGTGCCTTCGGTGGCCGGCTTGCCCGCCGCCAGGTTTTTCGCCAGCTCGAAGGTGGCCTTCGCCTGGTTGTCGGCGTCGTTCAGCACCGTGCCCGCCATCGCGCCGGATTTCACCAGCGCCAGCGCTTCAGGCAGCGCATCGACGCCGAACACCGGAATACTGGTCTTGTTGTGCGCTTTCAGCGCTTCCACCGCGCCCATCGCCATGGCGTCGTTGTTGGCGATCACCACTTCGATCTTGTTGGCGTTCGGGCCGGAGAGCCAGGCATCCATCTTGTCTTTCGCCTGCGCGGTATCCCACATCGCGGTATCCATCTGCAGCTGCTGGGTCTTGATGCCTTTTTCGTTCAGCGTTTTCACCACGTAGGTGGTGCGCGCTTCGGCATCCGGGTGGCCCGGCTCGCCTTTCAGCAACACGAACTGGATCTGGCCGTCTTTGTTCAGATCCCAGGCCGGGTTGGCTTGCCAGTGTTTGGCGATCAGTTCGCCCTGGATCACGCCGGACTCTTTGGAGTCGGTGCCGACGTAATATGCCTTGTCATAGCTGTCCAATGCCTTGCGGGAAGGTTCTTTGTTGTAGAACACCACCGGGATATCGTTTGCGCGCGCCTTATCGATAACCACCGGCGCCGCGGCCGGGTCGACCAGGTTGATCGCCAGCGCTTTCACGCCTTTGGCCAGCAGCACATCGATCTGATCGTTCTGCTTGGACTGGTCGTTCTGCGAGTCATTCATCAACAGGGTAACGTCCGGTGAAGCCTTGGCATCTTTCTCGATCGCCTTGCGCACCACCGACATGAAGTTGTCGTCGTATTTGTAAATCGTGACGCCAATACGGGTGTCAGCATGGGCTGCGGCGCCAAACATCATGGCTGCGGCCATGGCGGCCAGGGTGAAAACCTTCTTATTCATTGTCAGTCTCCGGTTCTGTGTAGGGTATTACTCGTCTTTGAGCCAATGGTCACCGGCAGTGCGCACACCCCAGGCCTGGCGATTTCCACTCAACACCTGTCGTCCGTGGATCTTGTTATTTCCGAGAAATGCTGTGTCAGCGCGAGATAAAGGTTGCAGCGGCAAGGGCCTTTGCGCCGGAAAACGCCTAGAGCATAGACGGCGCGATGTTAATATTCTGTGAATTTTCTCACAGATTGAAAACGGTTACACAAGATTAAATCGTCAGAGAGTGACCGTCGCCTCACTTTGCCAAGGGGCGACAGAATGGCGCCGCACCAGCGTCGGCATGAACAGATGACCGGCCTGCGGCTCCGCCAGGCCTGCTGCGCCCTGCAATGCCAGCTCGGTGGCCAGCGTGGCCATCGAGACGATCGGGTAGCGCACCGTGGTGAGTTTGGGGCTGGTGTAACGCGCGATGGGGATGTCGTCGAAGCCGATCAGCGAGAAATGCTGCGGCACCGTGATACCGTTTTCTTTCAACACCGCCATAGCGCCGGCGGCCATGGCGTCGTTGTAGGCGAACACTGCGCTCAGCTGTAAGTTGCGCCCCAGCAGCTCCACCATCGCCGCCTCACCGCCCTGCAGATCCGGCGAACCATAGGCACGCCAGTTGTCGGGCGTGGCCAGTCCGGCGGCGGCCATCGCCTGCGCATAGCCCTGCTGGCGCAGCGGCCCGTCTTCGATCGGATGATTGGAGCCCAGATAGCCGATGCGCCGATGGCCCTGCGACAGCAAAAGACGCATCGCCATTTCTGCGCCGCAGACGTTATCCAGCCCGACGCAGCGCGGCTCATAGCCGGGGATAGTCCGGTTGATCAGCACCATGCCCGGCACCTGCTCCAGAAAACCGATCAGCTCGGCGTCGCTCAGGGCTTTGGCGTGAACAATCAGGGCGTTACAGCGTTGGCGGATCAGCACTTCGATCGCGTGGCGCTCTTTGTCCGCCTGATGATAGCTGTTGCCGATCAGCAGATACTTGTGGTGTTTCTGCGCCACCGTGTCTACCGCTTTCACCAGCGCGCCGAAGAACGGATCGGAGACGTCCATCACCACCACGCCCAGGGTATCGCTGCTTTGGGTCGCCAACGCCTGCGCGTTGGCGTTGGGGCGATAGCCCAGATCCGCCACCGCCTGCAGCACCTGCTCGCGCGTCTCTTTGCTGGTCAGCGCGCTGTGGTTCAGCACGCGGGAGACGGTCGCCACGGAGACCCCGGCGCGTTTCGCCACGTCGCGAATGGTGATCGGATGAACTGGAGGCATGCGGGATCCTGAAATCGGGGTTGTGGCCGGTGGCGCTATCCTACCCCGATTGGCCCGCTGCTCTGCGTGAATTACGTCACAGGAAAGAAAACGTTTACATACATTTTTTTAACCTGCCGACGGGCGCTCACTTCAGCGTCCTGGGTTCCGCTGCGCCGGCGGCCAGCTGCGTCAGCTTGCGCCACAGCCATTCCATCGGCCCCTGCTCGAAGTAACGCAGCCACAGTGCGGAAAACGCCAGGTTGGTCAGCCAGACCAGCGGCACGAACGCCAACAGCTGCAGCCGGTCAAACTGCTCATAGAGGCCGAAACGATAAAACAGCGTGGTGCAGATCAGCGTTTGCAGCAGGTAGTTGCTCAACGCCATACGCCCCACCAGGGTCAGCCAGCGGGCGATGCGCAGGCGCGACAGTGCGGGCCAAAAACCGTAACACAGCGCCAGATAGCCCATCGCCTGCAGCGGTGCGCCCAGCTCGCGCGGGACCTGCAGCAGGAAACCGCTCCAGCGATAGTCCCACTGCACCTGCCATTGCAGCGCCACCGCCGGCAGCTGGATCAGCACCGAAAGCGGCAGCAGCCACGCCGCCTGCCGCAGGTAATAGCCGGATGAGTAGCTACCGCGCAGCCAGCCGCTGCGCATCAGCCCGGCGCCGAACAGCATCAGCCCCGCCAGCTCCCAGCCATACTGCGCGCCGATGGCCAGCAGGCTGGAGGAGAGCAAATCGGCGCGGCTGCGCCAGGCTTCGAAACCGCCCTGCAGCTTCCAGAACTTCTCGTACTGCAACTCCGCCACGCCCGGCTGCCAGAAGCTGCCCGGCTCACCGTGCGAGACGAAGCCGAGCAGCAGCAGCACCGCCACGCCAATCAAGTACAGCACCACGCCGGTTTTCAGCAGTTGGACGGTTTCTTTGGCTTCGCGGATCATGCGCCAGCACACCAGGCCGATCAGCCCGTAGGCCAGCAGAATGTCGCCGTCCCACAGGAAGATCGCGTGTGCGAGGCCGAACAGCACCAGCCACGACAAGCGCGCGCGGATCCAGCTTTTGCCGCGCCGCAGCAGCATTTGTAGCCCGGCGCCGAACAGCAGCGCGAACATCGCCAGGAACTTGGCTTGGGCGAAGAGATCGAGCAACGCCCAGGTCCAGGCGTCGCGCGATGACGGCATCCCCAAATAGGCCGGGTTGAGGTAGGCGGCCTTCGGCAAGCCGAAAGCGCTGATGTTCAGCAATAAAATGCCGAGGATGGCGATGCCGCGCACGCAGTCCAGCGTGGCGATGCGCGGCAGAGGATGACTGTTCATTTTTTATCGCTGTCTTCCGCTCATGAAAAAGGCGCCCGCAGGCGCCTGTTGTCGTCTTGCGGGTCGCCCCGCAACGCCATCACCCCTGGTGATGACGCACCGCACGCAGGAACTCCTGGCGGGTATTCTGGCTGGACTTGAACAGCCCCCCCAGCGAGGTGGTGGTGGTGGCGCTGGTCGCGTCACGAATGCCGCGCGCCTTGACACAATAATGGACCGCATCGATCGATACCGCCACGTTATTGGTGCCGAGCAGAGTCTGCAGCGCGACCAGGATCTGCTGGGTCAGGCGCTCTTGCACCTGCGGACGCTGGGAGAAGAACTGCACGATGCGGTTGATCTTCGACAGGCCGATCACCGAGTCTTTCGGGATATAGGCCACGGTAGCCTTGCCGTCGATGGTCACGAAGTGGTGTTCACAGGTGCTGGTCAGCGTGATATCACGCACCGTCACCATCTCATCCACCTTCATCTTGTTCTCGATGACGGTGATTTTCGGGAAGTTGGCGTAGTCCAGCCCGGAGAAGATCTCGTCGACATACATTTTGGCGATGCGATGCGGCGTTTCCGCCAGGCTGTCATCGGACAGATCGAGATTCAGCAGCTGCATGATTTCGGTCATGTGCTCTTTGATGCGACGCTTGCGCGTTTCGCGATCCAGCACTTCCCCGCGCAGCGGCGTCTCCAGACCACGCTCTTCCAGTGCCGCATGCACCAGCGCGGCTTCTTTACTTAATGATGTCATGTATTTGTTCTCCTGCGGACGGAACCCGCCGGCGGCCTGGTAGGGCGTGCGGCCGGCGAATTGCTTGCTCTCGTGACGGCAGAGTTTTCGTGGTGGATAACGTGAACCCGGTCAAGATTTTGCCCCCACTGTAGATGAGAGCGCGGCGATTATCCAGCGATAGTGCTTCATCCGCAGGTGAAATATTCGCATTTAGCACAATCGGGCCGGCTGCGGGTTTCCATGTTTTTTGTATGGATTTTAATCACCGAGTCGCCGTTTTTTGCGCCAACCGCCGCGCCGGGGTATTCACCACCAGCCCCCCGGCCGCCAACAGCGCCGCCACCGCCACATACAGCGCCGGCTCCAGTCGATGGGTCATGGCGGTCGACAGCGCCGACAACATCGGCCCGACCAGTTGGCCGATCGCATAACCGGTGGTCAACAGTCCGGCCATGTAACGCGCATGACGCGGCGCCAGCTCACGCCCGTGCTGAAGAGCAAGTTGCACCACGCAGAGGAAACCGCCGCCGGTCAGCAGCGCCCCGAGCGCCAGGCCGGCCACGCCCGGCACCACTTCGGCGCTCAGCACGCCCACCGCCTGTATCCACAGCGTGATCGCCAACCGGGTCTGGGTGGTCAGCCGATGGCGGGTCAGAATGCCGATGACAATCCCCAGCACCGCCGCACCGCCGAACACCGGCCAGACGAATTGCGCGAACAGGCTGGCGGGAAAGCGCGCCGCCGCCATCTGCGACAAAAAGGTCGCCGGCAGGATGTAGCCGAAGCCGGCCAGACTGTAGCTCCACACCAGGCGTTTGAGCGCCGGCGTCAGCAGCAGCGGCTCCGGGGCCACGTCCGGGCGATGCAGCTCGCCGCTGCGCGGCAGAAAGGCGCTAATCCCCCCGACCAGCACCAGCGCCAGCCCGCCATACACCAGCCAGGCCTGCGCCGCCGTCAGCCCCAGCGCGTTGATGCCCACCGCCAGCATGCCGCTGAGGAAGATGCCGGCGCCCGGCCCGGCGAATACCGCCGCGCTCAGCGCCGGCCGGCCGTAGTGCGCCAACCGCTCGTTGGTCCAGGCCGCCACCAGCACCATCGCCCAGCCGCTGGCCCAGCCGATGACGAAGCGCAGCGCGCCGTGCGTCCATTCATCCTGCGCCAGCGCCGACAGCAGCGTCAGCGCCATCGCGCCCCATACGCCCAGCCACAGGCGCCGCTCGACGTGGCGCGTGGCGCGCATCGCGTCGTAGGCGCCGCACAAGTAGCCCAAATAGTTGATCGCCGCCACCAGCCCGGCGCCGGTCAGGCTGAACTGATGTTCCGCGATCATCAGCGGCACCTGCGGGGTGAAAGCGAAGCGGCCAATGCCCATCGCAACGATCAGCGCGGCAAACCCGCTCAAGGCAATACGTAAAGCCATATCGGCATCCAAAAGGTTAAAAGAAAGTTGCCAGTATCATGCCGCAGTATTAAACTCACAAAAACTGAATAATACTAATCAAGTTCATCACGAAACGAGAATATTATGGATCTGACCCAGCTTCGCATGTTCTGCTGCGTAGCGGAAACCGGCTCGGTCGCCCGCGCCGCCGAGCAGCTGCACCGCGTGCCGTCGAATCTGACCACCCGGCTGCGCCAGCTCGAGCAGGAACTGGGCGCCGATCTGTTTATCCGCGAAAAACAGCGCCTGCGCCTGTCGCCGATGGGCCATAACTTTCTGTGCTACGCCAATCGCATCCTGGCGCTGAGCGACGAGGCGATGAGCATCACCCACGCCGGCGAACCGGCAGGCAACTTCGCCCTCGGTTCGATGGAAAGCACCGCCGCCACCCGCCTGCCCTCGCTGTTGGCGGCTTACCACCAGCGCTTCTCGCAGGTTTCACTGTCGCTGACCACCGGCACCTCCGGCGAAATCGCCGATCGGGTGCGCGCCGGCACGTTGGCGGCCGCCCTGGTCGACGGGCCGGTGCCTTATGACGAGTTGAACGGCTGTATCGCCTATCCTGAACATATGGTGGTGATCTCCTGTCTCGATCACGCGCCGATCTACAGCGCCAAAGACGCCAACGGCGAAACGCTGTTCGCCTTTCGCGCCAGCTGCTCCTACCGCCTGCGGCTGGAAGCCTGGTTCAAGCGCGAAGGCGCGCGGCCGGGGCAGATCATGGAGATCCAGTCCTATCACGCCATGCTGGCCTGCGTCGCCAGCGGCGCCGGGCTGGCGATGATCCCGCATTCGGTGCTCAGCCTGCTGCCGGGCCATGAGCGGGTTCGGGTTCACACCCTGCCGCCGGACGTGGCCGACACCGCCACCTGGCTGCTGTGGCGCCGCGACGCGTTCGGGCCGAACGTGCGCGCGCTGAAAGAATTGATTATTGAACAGACGGAAACCGCCGCTGTTGATGAAAGCACCCCCAACGATTTATCAGACGTTGTCGATATCGCCTGATTTAAAAAGAAAACCACTGAGGAGACTATGATGGAGATGATCAAAACCCGCGCCGCCGTTGCCTGGGGCCCGAACCAGCCGCTGAAGATCGAAGAAGTCGAGCTGATGCCACCGCAAAAAGGCGAAGTGCTGGTGCGGATCGTCGCCACCGGCGTTTGTCACACCGACGCCTACACCCTGTCCGGCAAAGATCCGGAAGGCGTGTTCCCGGCGATCCTCGGCCACGAGGGCGGCGGCGTGGTGGAAGCGGTCGGTGAAGGCGTCACCAGCGTGGCGGTCGGCGATCACGTGATCCCGCTCTACACCCCGGAGTGCGGCGAGTGCAAATTCTGTAAATCCGGCAAGACCAACCTGTGCCAGGCGATCCGCGCCACTCAGGGCAAAGGCCTGATGCCGGACGGCACCACCCGCTTCTTCAAGGACGGCAAGCCGATCTTCCACTACATGGGCACCTCCACCTTCTCCGAATACACCGTGGTGCCGGAGATTTCACTGGCGAAAATCAACAAGGAAGCGCCGCTGGAAGAAGTGTGCCTGCTGGGCTGTGGCGTCACCACCGGCATGGGTGCGGTGATGAACACCGCCAAAGTGCAGCCGGGCGACACCGTGGCGATCTTCGGTCTGGGTGGCATCGGCCTGTCGGCGATCATCGGCGCGCAGATGGCCGGCGCGGGCCGCATCATCGGCATCGACATCAACACCAGCAAGTTCGATCTGGCGCGCAAGCTGGGCGCTACCGATCTGATCAACCCGAAAGACTATGACAAACCGATTCAGGAAGTGATCGTCGAGCTGACCGACGGCGGCGTCGACTTCTCCTTCGAGTGCATCGGCAACGTCAACGTGATGCGTTCCGCGCTGGAGTGCTGCCACAAGGGTTGGGGTGAATCGGTGATCATCGGCGTCGCGGGCGCCGGCGAAGAGATCTCGACCCGGCCGTTCCAGCTGGTCACCGGCCGCGTCTGGCGCGGTTCGGCATTCGGCGGCGTCAAGGGCCGTTCGCAGCTGCCGGGCATCGTCGAGCGCTATCTGGACGGCGAATTCGCGCTGAACGACTTTATCACCCACACCATGGGGCTGGAGCAGATCAACGAAGCGTTCGATTTGATGCACGAAGGCAAATCGATCCGTTCCGTCATCCACTTCGACAAATAAGCCAGGAGGCAGAGATGACGTTGTCATTGGAACTTCTCGAAGAGCACCGCATGTTCGGCGGCTGGCAACAGCGTTATCGCCACGCGGCGCAGAGCCTGAATTGCAACATGACATTCAGCATCTACCTGCCGCCGCCGCGCGATGACAACCCGCCGCCGGTGTTGTACTGGCTGTCGGGGCTGACCTGCAACGACGAGAACTTCACGTTGAAAGCCGGCGCGCAGCGCATCGCCGCCGAGCTGGGCCTGGTGCTGGTGATGCCGGACACCAGCCCGCGCGGCGACGAGGTGCCGAACGACGAAGGCTACGATCTGGGCCAGGGCGCCGGGTTCTACCTGAACGCCACCCAGGCGCCGTGGGATCGTCACTTCCGCATGTACGACTACATCAGCGCCGAACTGCCGGCGCTGATCGAACAGCACTTCAGCGTCAGCGATCGTCAGTCGATCTTCGGCCACTCGATGGGCGGCCACGGCGCGCTGATGATGGCGTTTCGCAATCCGCAGCGCTTCCGCTCGGTATCAGCCTTCGCGCCGATCGTCAACCCGTGCCAGGTGCCGTGGGGCCGCAAGGCATTCACCGCCTATCTGGGCAGCGACGAGAGCCAGTGGCTGCAGTACGACAGCTGCCATCTGCTGGCCAGCGGCGCGGAAAAAATGCCGGTCCTTATCGATCAGGGCGATGACGACCAGTTCCTGGCCGATCAGCTGCAGCCGGCGCGGCTGGCCGAACTGGCGCGCCAGCGCGACTGGCCGCTGACGCTGCGCATTCAGCCGGGGTACGATCACAGCTACTTCACCATCGCCACCTTCGTGGAAGATCACCTGCGCTTCCACGCCGAGCACCTGTTCCGCTGATAAAAAATCCGGGCGGTTTAACCGCCCGGATTTCTTCAAAAGCCATCAATCAGAAAATCGATAGCGGCTTTAATTTGATTCCTGTGCTCATTGACATTACCAACGGCCTTCCCAATCTGCGAAATACGTACGGCAGCCATCTCATGCGTCATAACAAGAAACTTTTCGCCGTTGACCTCAATCTCCGGGCATAAACGTGCAGAAATTTTAACCCTGACGTTATCCAAAGCATAAAGAGGGATCATTAACCGGGTCGAGAGGACATCAATAAGATCGCTTTGAACGTCCAGTAAGTAGGGATAGGCTGATGCCGGATACGTATTGTCATATACGGTAAATTGCATGTTCAAAATGTCCGATATTCATCAGACAACAAACCATTTTCTTCAGTGATACGATTAAGTTCTTCTAACGCCGCGCGATTTTGCTCGCGCCACTGTTGAATCTCAATATCCCTGACGCGGACGCTCAATGCGTCTGTCAATACGGATGACACATTGACGCCCAGGGATTTTGCGCGCTGGAAAAGATCGCGATCGATGGTTACGTTGACTGTCTTTTTCGTCACATTGCTATTTGCCATATCCATACCTCATCCCTGTAATATACACGGGTCAAATTTTCATCAATTATACTCGTAAAACAGGGGTATGCCAATTCAGCGATGCCCTCACCCCTTCAATTTCGGATCGAGCGCGTCGCGCAATCCGTCGCCCAACAGGTTGAACGCCAGCACGGTGATGAATATCGCCAGGCTGGGGAAGATCGCCACGTGCGGCGCGATCACCATATCGGCGCGCGCTTCATTGAGCATCGCCCCCCACTCCGGCGTCGGCGGCTGGGCGCCAAGCCCCAAAAATGACAGGCTGGCGGCGGTGATGATCGAGGTGCCGATGCGCAGGGTGAAATAGACCACGATCGAAGACAGGGTGCCCGGCAGGATGTGCCGCAGGATGATGGTCCCGTCCGAGGCGCCGATGCTGCGCGCCGACTCGATATAGGTCAGGTGCTTCAGCACCAGCGTATTGCCGCGCACCAGGCGGGCGAAGGCCGGAATGCTGAAGATCGCCACCGCGACGATCACGTTGGCCATGCCGCTGCCCATGATCGCCACCACGCCGATCGCCAGCAAAATGCCGGGAAACGCGAACAGCACGTCGCAGACGCGCATGGTGAGGCGATCCCACCAGCCCTCATAGTAGCCGGCCAGCAGCCCCAGCAGGGTGCCGATCGCCCCGCCCGCCAGCACCGAGAACACCCCGGCCGCCAGCGAAATGCGCGTGCCCATCAGGATGCGGCTGAAGATATCGCGCCCGAGGGAATCTACGCCCAGCCAGTGCACCAGCGAAGGCCCCTCATTCAGCCGGTCGTAATCGAAGTAATTTTCCGCATCGAACGGCGCCAGATAAGGCGCCAGCAGCGCCGCCGCAATCAGCAGCAGCACCAACAGGCCGGCGACCAGCGCCGCCCGCTGACGGCGAAAACGCCGCCAAAACTCACCCCACGGCGTGCGTACCGCGTTAGGGTCGATAAGCGGCATCGCCTTCAGTGCGGCGTTGCGCCGCCAATGCTTAATCATGCCGCATCCTCATTGGTAACGAATCGCCGGGTTGATCGCCGCGTACAGCATATCCACCAGCAGGTTGATCAGGATGAACTCCAGCGAGAACAGCAGCACCTCGGCCTGGATCACCGGGTAATCGCGCATCTCCACCGAATCCACCAGCAAGCGCCCCAACCCCGGCCAGTTGAATACCTTCTCCACCACGATCGAACCGCCGAGCAGGAAGCCGAACTGCAGCCCCATCATGGTCACCACCGGGATCATCGCGTTGCGCAGGCCGTGCTTCATCACCACCACGCTTTCCCGCACGCCCTTGGCGCGCGCGGTGCGCATGTAGTCCTCCTGCAACACCTCGACGAACGAAGCGCGGGTGAAGCGCGCCATCACCGCCGCCACCGCCGCCCCCAGGGTGATCGAAGGCAGAATGTAGTGCCGCCAGCTGTCGGCGCCCACCGTCGGCAGCCACCCCAGCTCGACCGAGAACACCTGCATCAGCAGCATGCCGAGCGCAAAGGCCGGGAACGAGATCCCCGACACCGCCAGCGTCATGCCGAGGCGATCCGGCCAGCGGTTGCGCCACACCGCCGACACCACGCCAATCGCCAGACCGAACGCCACCGCCCACAGCATGCTGGCGACGGTCAGCCAGAAGGTCGGCATAAAGCGCGAGGCGATCTCTTCGCTCACCGGGCGCTTGGACACCATCGAGATGCCGAAGTCGCCCCGCAGCGCGTTGCCGAAGAAGTGCGCGAACTGCTGCGGCAGCGGCTTATCCAGCCCCAAATCCTTGCGCACCAGCTGCACCACCGCCTCGTCGGCCTCCGGCCCCGCCGCCAGCCGCGCCGGATCGCCCGGCAGCAGGTGGACGAACAGGAACACCAGCACCGCCACAATCAGCAGCGTCGGGATCAGACCCAGCAATCGTTTCAGAAAATAATTGAGCATCTCATTCCTTCCCCCGCCCGCCGCCGTCTGGCCGCAGGCGGGGATGGGCGCCTTATTTCAGATCGGCGTTATCAAAGTTGAACGAGGTATCCGGCATCACGTAGAAGCCGCTCAGCTGTTTGCTGTTGGCCGACAACAGACGTTCGGTCGCCAGGAAGATCCAGGGCGCGTCGGCCCAGATGCGATCCTGCGCGTCCTGATACAGTTTCTGCTTCTCGGCGCGATCGGTGGTCGCCAGCGCGTCGGTCAGATCCTTGTCCACCTGCGGATTGCTGTAGAACGCGGTGTTGAACTGCTTCGGCGGCGCCGCCTGGGTAGAGAACAGCGGCGACAGCGCCCAGTCCGCTTCCCCGGTCGAGGCCGACCAGCCGGTGTAGAACAGCCGCACGCCGGTGTCTTTCACCCCGACGCTCTCCACCTGCGCCGCGCGCTGCCCGGCGTCCATCGCCGTCACCGTCACTTTCACCCCCACCTGCGCCAGCTGCTGCTGGGTGAACTGCAGCACCTTCTGCGCGGTGCTGTGGTTGTGGGAAGACCACAGCGTGGTGGTGAAGCCGTTCGGGTAGCCGGCCTCTTTCAGCAGCTCGCGCGCCTTGGCCGGATCGTACGGCCACGGCTTATAGCGGGCGGCGAAATCGATCGCCGGCGGCACCGGTCCTTCCGCCGGCACCGCGTAGCCGGCGAACGCCACCTTGATCAGCGCGTCCTTATTGATGGCGTAGTTCAGCGCCTGGCGCACCTTCGGGTTATCGAACGGCTTTTGGGTGACATTCATGCTGATGTAACGCTGCAGGATCGACGGCGCGGCCACCACGTCCAGCTTGGCGTTGCCTTCCAGCACCTTGGCCTGCTCGTAAGGGATCGGGAAGGCGAAGGTCGCCTCGCCGGTCTGCAGCATCGCCGCGCGGGTGTTGTTATCCACCACCGGGCGCCAGGTGATGCTGTCGAGCTTCGGCAGCCCCGGCTGCCAGTAGCCGTCGAACTTCTTCACCTTGACGAAATCGGTCTGGTTCCAGGTCACGAACTGATACGGCCCGGTGCCCACCGGGTGGAAACCGATTTCCTTGCCGTATTGCTTCAGCGCCGCCGGGGAGATGATCGCCGCCGCCGGGTGCGCCAGGTTGTTGACGAACGCCGAGAACGGCGCCTTCAGCACGATCTTCACCGTATTGGCGTCCACCGCTTCGGTTTTGTCGATCATCTTGAACAGGTTGTAGCGCTTGAGGTGGCTGTCCGGGTTGCTGGCGCGATCGAGGTTGATCTTCACCGCTTCGGCGTTGAACGCGGTGCCGTCGTGGAATTTGATGCCCTGGCGCAGTTTGACGGTGTAGGTCAGGCCGTCTTTGCTGACCTCATAGCTGTCCGCCAGCACGTTTACCAGCTTCATGTCCTTGTCGAAGCCGAACAGCCCCTGATAGAAAGACTTGGCCACCGCCTGCGACAGCGTGTCGTTGGCGTCGTAAGGATCGAGGGTGGTGAAGTTGGAGGCCACGGCGATCACCGCGTCCTTCGCCGCCCAGACCGGGCCGGTTCCCGCCGCCAGCAGTACGGCGGCCAACAGCGCATTGCGTTTGAATGTGTGCTTCATGTCGCTTGTCTCTCCTGAGGTCTTTAAAAAGCACCGGCGATCGGGTGGCGGGCGACAAAGTGCCCGGCGCCAACCTGCACCAGCGGTGCGGTAACGGGTTCATCGCCCAGTGCGCGCACCGGGCTGGGGATCTCATCGGCCGGCAGCGGCTGCCGTTTGTGAGCATGTGCGGGATCGGCCACCGGCACCGCCGCCATCAGCTTGCGGGTATAGGGGTGCTGCGGATTGTCGAACACTGCCTGCCGCGGGCCGATCTCGACGATCTGCCCGAGGTACATCACCGCCACCCGGTGGCTGATGCGCTCCACCACCGCCATGTCGTGTGAAATGAACAGAAAAGCGATGCCGAACTCACGCTGCAGATCGAGCAGCAGATTGACGATCTGCGCCTGAATCGACACGTCCAGCGCCGAGACCGCCTCGTCGGCGATCACCACTTTCGGGTTCAGCGCCAACGCGCGCGCGATGCAGATGCGCTGACGCTGACCGCCGGAAAACTCGTGCGGATAGCGGCGCGCATGTTCCGGCAACAGGCCGACGCGTTCCAGCAGCCAGGCCACCCGCCGTTCCGCCTCGCGGCCGCGCATCACGTTATGCACCAACAGCGGCTCCATGATGGAAAAACCGACCGTCAGGCGCGGATCGAGCGAGGCGTAAGGATCTTGAAAGATGAACTGAATATCGCGCCGCAGGTGCTGCAGCGCCGATCCCTTCAACCGATCGATTCGCCGCCCGGCGAAGGTAATGGTGCCGCTTTGGCTGTCCACCAGCTTCAGCAAAGAGCGCCCAGTGGTGGACTTGCCGCAGCCGGACTCGCCCACCAGCCCCAGCGTCTCGCCGGGGTAAAGATCGAAACTGACGTTTTCCACCGCGTGCACCCGGCGAGTGACCCGATTGAACAGCCCGCCGCGCAGATCAAAACGCGTGACCAAATGCTCCACCCGCAGGATCGGCGCAGCGTCTGGCGGCACGGTATCCTGCGGCGCGGCATCGCCCTCGCCATCCGGCAGCGGAAACTTCGCCGGCAGCGGCCGATCGGCCATCGCCCCCAGCTTCGGCACCGCCGCCAGCAGCGCCCGGGTATAGGCCTGTTGCGGCGCGGCGAACAGCTCGCGCACCCGATTTTGCTCCACCTGCTCACCGCGGCGCATCACCAGCACCCGGTCAGCGATCTCCGCCACCACGCCCATGTCGTGAGTGATGAAGATCACCCCCATCTGCATCTCCTGTTGCAGCACGCGGATCAGCTGCAGGATCTGCGCCTGAATGGTGACGTCGAGGGCGGTGGTGGGTTCATCGGCGATCAGCAACGCCGGCTTGCAGGAGAGCGCCATGGCGATCATCACCCGCTGGCGCATGCCGCCGGAAAGCTGATGCGGGTAGCGCCCCAGCACCTCTTTAGCCTCCGGAATGCGCACCAGATCGAGCATGCGCAGCGCCTCCTGGCGCGCGCTGCGGTGGTCCATGCCCTGATGCAAACGCAGCGATTCGGCGATCTGCTCGCCGACCGGAAACACCGGGTTGAGCGAGGTCATCGGCTCCTGGAAGATCATCGCCATGTCGGCGCCGCGCACCGTGCGCAGCGTGCGCTGCGAGGCGCGCGCCAAATCGAGCAACCCGCCGTCGCGCCGGCGCAGCGTCATGGCGCCGCTGACGATACGCCCGCCGCCCTGCTCCACCAACCGCATCAGCCCCAGCGAAGTGACCGATTTGCCGGAGCCGGACTCGCCGACGATCGCCAGCGTCTCGCCGCGATCGAGATCGAACGACAGGTTGCGCACCGCGTCTACGGCGCCGTCCGCTTGAGGAAAGCTGATGCTCAGATCGCGCACCGCCAGCACCCGCTGCGGCGGCAATGACAGCCCGTCGCCGGCGGGCCGGAATGAAACGTCGGTCATACACCCTCCCGGTGAACGCTTAGCGATAAATCCCGACGGACGGCGCATCGCCGACATAGCCAAAACCGCGGTACATCCCCTCGCTGTTGAACGGCAGCGCGATATTGCCGTGGCGATCGACGGCGATCATGCCGCCGCTGCCGCCCAGCGCCGGCAGCTTCTCCATCACCACCCGATCGCTGGCCTCTTGCAGGCTGAGCCCGCCGTATTCGATCAGGGCGGAGACGTCATAGGCCGCCACGCCGCGCATGAAGATTTCGCCGGTGCCGGTGCTGGAGACCGCCACGGTGGCGTTGTTGGCATAGCAACCGGCGCCGATGATCGGCGTGTCGCCTACCCGCCCGGCCTGCTTGTTGGTCATGCCGCCGGTGGAAGTAGCGGCGGCGAGGTTGCCCAGCGCATCCAGCGCCACCGCGCCGACGGTGCCGAATTTGCGATCGGGATCGAGCGGATCCCCGGCCTGCGCCGCGCCGTCGTGATCGAGCAAGACCCGCCCTTGCTCCGCCTGGGCGCGGTGCAGCTGATCAAAGCGTTCCTGGGTAAAGAAGAAGTCGGGAGTAACCATTTCCAGGCCGTGGGCGGCGGCAAACTTCTCGGCGCCTTCGGCGGCAAACAGCACGTGTTCGCTGTTTTCTAGCACCGCGCGCGCCGCCAGCACCGGGTTGCGGATATGGCTGACGCCGGCGACAGCGCCGGCGTCGCAGGTGCGGCCGTCCATCACGCAGGCGTCCAGTTCGTGGGTGCCCTGATGGGTAAACACCGAGCCTTTGCCGGCGTTGAACAGCGGGCATTCCTCCAGCAGCCGCACCGCTTCGGTCACCGCGTCCAGCGCGCTGCCGCCCTGCGCCAATACCGCCTGCCCGGCGGCCACGATCTCGGACAGCGCCTGGATATACTGCCGTTCTTTTTCCGCACTCAGCGCCGCCCGGGTAATTGCGCCCGCGCCGCCATGAATGGCAATCACTGGTTTGCTCATTTGCCTGACACCCTGTGTTAATCCCGCCGTTGCGCAGCGAATAAGCTGAACGCGGTATCATTATTATTCAGTCTTTTTCGACTCTATTTAGTCCTACAGTGGAAGTACAGCATAACGTCCACGCCCCGCTTTTAGCGTAGCGCGCTTAGACCATTTCGCACCTTGAAATAGCTTATTGGAATAAAAACAGCAGGTTATAAAAAGCGGTAAACCGCTGACAGTGCGGCTGGAATTATTGGTAACTTCGCGAGAGGAAATAGCGGTAGAGCGTAATGAAATAAACGTTCGCGCTGAGTCACGCTTATTGCGGCGCCCGGCCTGCTGTTTTTGCCCGGCCGGGCGCAGATGATCCGACGATTAAAAACCCGATCCTGGCTGCTGTAAAAAGGCCTCTTCTTCCGGCGTGCTGGTGCGCCCCAATATCGCATTGCGATGCGGGTAGCGGCCGAAACGATCGATGATTGCCTTATGCCGCAGCTCGAACTCCAGCTGGTCGCCGTTATTGAGCTCGGTATATAACACCAGCGCCTGCTGGTGGATCAGCGGCGATTCCGAATGCATGAACGGCAGATAAAGGAAGCCGCGCTGCTCGCGGCTCAGCCGTTCGCACTCCCCGCTGCGGATCGCCTCCTGCGCCAGGACCAGCGCCATGCCGTCGCAGGCGAATGACTGCGGCGTGCCGCGAAACAGGTTGCGGCTGAACTGATCGAGCACGATCACCTCCGCCAGGCGCCCTTCGATGGTGTCGCGCCAGTGCGCCAGCTCCCCCGCCGCCGCCGCCCGCCAGATTTCGCCGAAACGGCTGTGCAGCAGACGATCGAAATCATCGTCCTTTTTGAACCACATCACCGGTTCGATCTCGTCGAACCAGAACTCGATAACCTGTTTATGCATCATGATCCTCCTCTGTTTTTCGCAGTTTATACCCGATCGCCCTGACGCCGCAGTGCGAAAGATGGCGGGCATAACCCGTTCTCCCCCCCGGCGTTCTCTGCCATAATACTCGCACTTTGTCGCTATCATTGCGCACCCTGATTACGGAGTTCCCCTTATGGATCATTGCCATACTTCCGATCTCATCTCCCTGGAGCAAGCGCTGGAAAAAATGCTCGGGCAGATCGCCCCGCTGCAACAGGCCGAATCCGTCGCGCTGACCGCCGCCGCCGGTCGCATCACCGCCGCGCCGGTGGTCTCACCGCTCGACGTGCCGCCGTTCGCCAACTCGGCGATGGACGGCTATGCGGTGCGCCTCACCGATCTGGCGGCCAATGCGCCGCTGCCGGTCGCCGGGAAAGCCTTCGCCGGCGCGCCGTTCGACGGTGAATGGCCGGCCAACAGCTGCGTGCGCATCATGACCGGCGCGCCGATCCCGGCCGGGGCGGACGCCGTGGTCATGCAGGAACAGGCCGAAGTGAGCGACCAGGGCGTGCGTTTTACCGCCCCGGTAGAAGCCGGCCAGAATATCCGTTTGGCGGGTGAAGACATTCGCCAAGGCGCCAGCGTGTTGCCGGCCGGCGTGAAGCTGGGCGCCGCGCAGCTGCCGCTGCTGGCCTCGCTCGGGGTCGCCGAAGTGCAGGTGATGCGTAAGCTGAAGGTGGCGGTGTTCTCCACCGGCGACGAACTGCAGCCGGTCGGCCAGCCGCTGCAGGCAGGCCAAATCTATGACACCAACCGCTTCGCGGTGCGCCTGATGCTGGAGCAGTTGGGCTGCGAAGTGCTCGATCTCGGCATTATCCGCGACGATCGCGATGCGCTGCGCGACGCCTTCACACAGGCGAACAGCCAGGCCGACGTAGTGATCAGCAGCGGCGGCGTCTCGGTCGGCGAAGCCGACTACACCAAACAGATGCTCGATGAACTGGGCCAGGTCAGCTTCTGGAAGCTGGCGATCAAACCCGGCAAACCGTTCGCCTTCGGCAAACTGGGCCACGCCTGGTTCTGCGGCCTGCCTGGCAACCCGGTTTCCGCCGCCCTGACCTTCTACCAACTGGTGCAACCGCTGCTGGCGAAACTGGCCGGCCACAGCGATTGGCGCCTGCCGCCGCGCCTGCGCGCCCGCGCGCTGACGCCGCTGAAGAAATCGCCGGGCCGCCTCGATTTCCAGCGCGGGGTGTTCAGCAGCAACGCCGCGGGCGAACTGGAGGTCAGCACTACCGGCCACCAGGGCTCGCACGTCTTCAGCTCCTACAGCCAGGGCAACTGTTTCATCGTGCTGGAGCGCGAACGCGGTTCGGTGGCGGCGGGTGAAACGGTGGAGATCGAGCCGTTCAACGCCCTGCTGAGGAGCTGAACATGTTGCCGGAATTGACCGACGCCGAAGCGCTGCGTTACAACCGCCAGATCGTGCTGCGCGGCTTTGACTTCGACGGCCAGGAGAAGCTGAAGGCCGCCCGCGTGCTGATCGCCGGGCTGGGCGGGCTGGGCTGCGCCGCCGCGCCTTATCTGGCGGCGGCCGGGGTCGGCCATCTGGTGCTGGTGGATTTCGACACCGTCTCGCTCTCCAACCTACAGCGCCAGATCCTGCACCGCGACGATCGCATCGGCCAGAGTAAAGTCAGCTCCGCCAGGCAGGAACTGAGCGCCATCAATCCGCATATCCGCATCGACGCCATCGACGGCCGTCTGGAAGATGACGCGGTCGCGGCAGAGATCGCCGCCAGCGATCTGGTGCTGGACTGCACCGACAACGTGGCGGCGCGCGACGCGCTGAACCGCCTGTGCCACGCGCAGCGCAAACCGCTGGTTTCCGGCGCGGCGATCCGCATGGAAGGCCAGCTCAGCGTGTTCACCTATCAGCCGGGCGAACCCTGCTACCGCTGCCTGAGCCGGCTGTTCGGCGACAGCGCCCTCACCTGCGTCGAAGCGGGCGTGATGGCGCCGCTGGTCGGCACCATCGGCACCCTGCAGGCGATGGAAGCGATAAAGCTGCTGGCCGACTATGGTCAGCCGCTGCGCGGCAAGTTGTTAATGTTCGATGCGATGAGCATGCAGTTCCGCGAAATGAAACTGCCGAAGGATCCGCACTGCGAAGTGTGCGGCGGGGAATGACGGATAAAAAAAGGGCGGGATAATTCCCGCCCTGATGCGTTGCCGCGAGGGTTATACGATGCCCTGGCTGCGCAGATAGTCTTCGTAGTTGCCGGTAAAGTCGATCACCTTGTTCGGGGTGATTTCCAGAATGCGCGTCGCCAGCGAACTGACGAACTCACGGTCGTGGGAGACGAAGATCAGCGTGCCTTCGTACATCTCCAGCGCCATGTTCAGCGATTCGATGGATTCCATATCCAGGTGGTTGGTCGGTTCGTCCATCACCAGAATATTCGGGCGCTGCATCATCAGCTTGCCGAACAGCATGCGGCCCTTCTCACCACCGGACAGCACCTTCACTTTCTTCTTGATGTCGTCCTGGCTGAACAGCAGACGGCCCAACACGCTGCGCACCGCTTGCTCGTCGTCTTTTTCCTGCTTCCACTGGCTCATCCAGTCGAACACGCTCAGGGTGTCGTCGAACTCGTATTCGTGATCCTGCGCGTAGTAACCGATACGGGCGTTTTCTGACCATTTCACGGTGCCGCTGTCCGGCTGCGCGTCGCCCACCAGCGTTTTCAGCAGGGTGGTTTTACCGATGCCGTTGGCGCCCAGCACCGCGACCTTCTCGCCCACTTCCACCATCAGGTTCAGCTTGCTGAACAGCGGGCCATCATCGAAGCCCTTGGTGAGCGCTTCCACTTCCAGCGCATTACGGAACAGCTTCTTGTCCTGCTCGAAGCGGATGAACGGGTTCTGGCGGCTGGAGGCTTTCACCTCTTCCAGTTGGATCTTGTCGATCTGACGAGCGCGCGAGGTGGCCTGCTTGGATTTGGAGGCGTTGGCGCTGAAGCGGCTGACGAACGATTGCAGCTCATTGATCTGCGCCTTCTTCTTGGCGTTGTCCGCCAGCAGACGCTCACGCGCCTGGGTGGCGGCGGTCATGTATTCGTCGTAGTTGCCCGGATAAACGCGCAGTTCGCCATAGTCCAGATCCGCCATGTGGGTGCAGACCATGTTCAGGAAGTGACGGTCGTGCGAGATGATGATCATGGTGCTGTTGCGCTCGTTGAGCACGTTTTCCAGCCAGCGAATGGTGTCGATGTCCAGGTTGTTGGTCGGTTCGTCGAGCAGCAGGATTTCCGGATCGGAGAACAGCGCCTGCGCCAGCAACACGCGCAGCTTCCAGCCCGGCGCGATTTCGCTCATCGGGCCGTAGTGCTGCTCCACCGGAATACCCACGCCGAGCAACAGTTCGCCGGCGCGCGCTTCGGCGCTGTAGCCGTCCATTTCGCCGTAGGCCACTTCCAGATCGGCCACTTTATAGCCGTCTTCTTCGCTCATCTCCGCCAATGCGTAGATGCGGTCGCGTTCTTCCTTCACCGCCCACAGTTCGGTGTGGCCCATGATCACGGTATCCAGCACGCTGTACTGCTCAAAGGCGAACTGATCCTGACGCAGTTTACCCAGGCGCTCGTTCGGATCGAGGAACACGTTGCCGCCGCTCGGCGCCAGATCGCCGCCGAGGATTTTCATAAAGGTGGACTTGCCGCAGCCGTTGGCGCCGATCAGGCCGTAACGGTTGCCGCCGCCGAATTTGACAGAGATGTTTTCAAACAACGGCTTGCTGCCGAACTGCATGGTGATGTTGTTAGTGCTTAACACAGCGCTCGCTCTTTATACATAGGGAATGTGATTTGGCGCGCATTATGCCACAACGGGGTGCAGAGATCGCGGGAAGTTTCGGTGACATTTTGAGCGGCGCCTGCGGCATCCGATCCTTTTCGCAGGCGGCATAGCTGAATTAACGCGGCGGGAACTTCGCGGCAATCATCGCCGCCGTCGGCTGCACGCCGCCCAGGCTCCATTGTTCAGGCGCATGTTCATCGATTCGGACCCAAACCGACTGCCTGAACGCCGGATCGCCTCGCCCTTCTATCTCTACCAGCAATTCGGTAATGCGGGACAGCAATTCGCTTTTTTGCCGTTCATCCAGCATGCCTTTCACCGTTTGCACATTAACAAATGGCATTATACTCTCCTTGAATATAGTTAAGTCTAAAAAAAAGACTTAGATTAGCGAAGGAAAATGCCCATGTCAAAATCTCCCGATCTCCCTACCGTTTCTCTTGCCCTGTGCGGGCTGGCGCAAGCCGCGGATCTGCTTGGCGATCGCTGGACGTTGCTGATCCTGCGCGAATCATTCTACGGCGTTCGCCGTTTTGAAGAGCTGCGCGAGAATATCGGCGCTTCGCGCCAGGCGTTGAGCAACCGTCTGAATGTCATGGTAGAACAAGAACTGTTGGCCAAACGCGCTTACCGGGAGCCGGGCGAGCGTGAGCGACATGAATATGTCTTGACGGACAAGGGACGCAGCCTGGGGCCCATCCTGGTTGCGCTGATGGCGTGGGGCCACCGGCATATTCTGCATGACACCCCCCACGTTCAACTGGTGGATAAACGCAGCGGGCTGCCGGTGCAGCTGGCATTTATCGATGCGCAGACCCGCGTGGTGCCTGAAGACGCGCTGCAAATGTCGGCCGTTGAGCGCCCCCCGGCCTGACTTACTCATTCTGGTCTACGCTTGATACCAGACTGATTTAGGACAAGGAAGCTGAACCATGCCACACCTCTATAACACCGCGCTGCTGATCGGCGCCGCGCTGAGCGCCATCGCCGCCCTGCTGCATATTTGGGTGATCGCCACCGGGCCGCGCGGCTATCGGCTGTGCGGCGCCGGCGATCGCTTCATTAAGGCGGCGGAAGCGGGTAAAAAGTTCCCTGCCGTCGTCACCGCCGGTATCGCGCTGGTGCTGTTTATTTGGGCGCTGTATGCGCTATCCGGCGCGGGCCTGATCGCGCCGCTGCCGCTGCTGCGGCCCGCGCTGTTTATCATCACCTTTATCTATCTGCTGCGCGGTGTCGCCGGCCCCTTCGCCCTGCGCGATACCGGCCGCAGCCAGCGTTTTATCGTCGTCAGCTCGCTGATTTGCCTCGGCTTCGGACTGGTGCATCTGCTGGGGATGACGCAGCGCTGGAGTGCGTTGGCGTAACGCCCTGTTGCTGCAGGACGGCGATAAACGCCTGCGCGGCGGCGCTGCGGTAAGCGTCTTTACGCTGCAGCAACACCGCCTGCCGAGCCGGCATGGCGTTGGCCAGCGCCACCTTTTTCAACTGCCGGTTCTCGCGCGCAATCGCGGCCGGCAGCAGCGTGGCGAGCTGCCCGCGCCGCACGATCTCGACAATGGCGCCCAGCGCATTGGCCTCCACCGCCACCTGCGGCCGAAATCCCAGCTGTGTGCAGTAGCGATCGATAAACTGCCGCGTGGCGAAGTCGCCGCTCAGCAAGGCCAGCGGCAGATGTTGCCACTCCGCCAGCGTCAGCGGCCGACGCCGCGCCGCCAGGGGATGATCGGCGCCGACCATCAGTTCCAGCGTCTCACTGAACAACGGCATGGCTTCTACCTCCGCCGACTGCGCCATCTCGAAGGCAATCCCCAGATCCAACCTATCCTGCGCCAGCAGCGCCTCGATCCGCTCCTGCGTCATCTCCTCAATGCTCAGCGTAATCCCCGGATAGCGGCGGTAGAACGCATCGATCGCCGGCCCCACCAGATAGGCGGTGAACGTCGGGGTCATCGCCAGCCGCAAATGGCCGCGCGCCAACGTCGCTACGTCATGGATCGCCCGCGCGCCGGCGTCCAGATCCTGCAGCGCCAGCCGCGCATAGCGCATCCAGGCCTCACCGGCGTCGGTCAGGCGCACGGCTCTGCCGCTGCGATCGAACAACGGCGCTCCCAGCGTATCCTCCAACTGTTTGATCTGTTGGGAGAGCGTCGGTTGCGAGACGTGCAGCGCTTCGGCGGCGCGGGTGAAGTTGCCCTGTTCGGCAACGGCCAGAAAATAACGGATGTGTCGCAGCAGCATAGCGCCCCAGCTATTAGTAAAACCTATAGCCGACATTATAAATGGGTCTTAGACCCTATAGCCAGAAGCGTTCATCATGCCGCCATCGCATAACGACACCCAATGGAGAAACGGATGAAAGAGGTGATTGAAGGCTTCCTGAAGTTCCAGCGCGAAGCCTTTGTTGAACGCACGGCGCTGTTTCAGCGGCTGGCGACCCGCCAAAACCCGCGCACCCTGTTTATCTCGTGTTCCGACAGCCGCCTGGTGCCGGAGCTGGTCACCCAGCGCGAGCCGGGCGATCTGTTTGTGATCCGCAACGCCGGTAACATCGTGCCTTCTTTCGGCCCCGAACCCGGCGGGGTGACCGCCTCGGTCGAGTACGCCGTCGCCGCACTGGGCGTGGAAGATATCGTGATCTGCGGCCACTCCGACTGCGGCGCGATGACCGCCATCGCCACCTGCCAGTGCCTGGATCACCTGCCGACGGTGGCCGGCTGGCTGCGTTACGCCGATTCCGCCAAGGCGGTCAATCAGGCTTATCCGCATGCCTCCGACGAGGCGCGGGTCGCGTCGATGGTGCGCGAGAACGTCATCGCCCAGCTCAACAACATCAAAACGCACCCTTCCGTCGCCCTGGCGCTGGATCAGGGCCGCCTGGCGCTGCACGGCTGGGTCTATGACATCGCCAGCGGCGCTATCGAGGCGCTGGACGGCGAAACCCGCCGCTTCGTGCCGCTCGCTACCCATCCCGAGGTGACCGCCACCCCGGCGATCGCCCGTTTTTAAGCCTACAATAAGGAGCTAACATGACACACTCTCTGCACAACGCCGCCCCGCGCGAAGCGCTCACCGACACCATCATGGCCGCCAAGATCCGCCATAACCTGACGTTCGAAGCGCTGGCCGAGGGCACCGGCCTCAGCCTGGCGTTTGTCACCGCCGCCCTGCTGGGGCAGCACGCGCTGCCGGAACCGGCGGCGCGCACGGTGGCGGCCAAGCTGGGGCTGGACGAAGAGGCGGTGCAGCTGCTGCAAACCATCCCGCTGCGCGGCAGCATTCCCGGCGGCGTGCCGACCGATCCGACCATTTATCGCTTCTATGAAATGCTGCAGGTCTACGGCTCCACGCTGAAAGCGCTGGTGCACGAGCAGTTTGGCGACGGCATCATCAGCGCCATCAACTTCAAGCTGGATATCAAGAAGGTCGCCGATCCGGACGGCGGCGAACGCGCAGTGATCACCCTGGACGGCAAATACCTGCCGACCAAGCCTTTCTGATTGGCCTTGCGCCGGCGGCCCGTGTCGCCGGCAAATTGACAGCCAACCGGCCATTGGCTACATTAACTGCGCTGAAACGCCGCCCTGGCGTTTTTCACTGCCCGAGGCCTGTATGTTGGAGATTGTAACCACCCGATAGTCGCTTCCTTGCCGTATGGCGAGGGACTCTGACGTATCCGACGCGCGTTTGCGCGGGGATGCGCGTATCTGGGGTTATTACAGGATCTCCCAACATGAACATTTCCAAAGCGGAACAACGCGTGCTGCACGTGTTGGCCAAAGGCGGCTATATCGCCTTCACCCGCAACGACGCCGGTCGCGTCACCCACGTCGAATGCTACACCCGCGAAGGGCTCGGCCTGGCCGACTGCTCGCTGGCCGTTTTCACCAAGCTCAAAACCAAACGCCTGATCCTCTCTCGCCAGGGGCGCCCTTATCGCGTCACCTTCGCCGGGCTCAAGGCCGTGCGGGCGCAGCTGGACAACCGTTAATCATCGATACCGGCCGGGCAGGCAGTCCGGTCGGTTCAGCGTTTTTAATCAGGATACAACCATGAACATCACGTTACGCCACGAAACGCCGGCCGACGTCGGCGCCATCACCACCCTGACCGCCGCTGCGTTCCTGCACGCCGAACACAGCAGCCACACCGAGCAGTTTATCGTCAATGCGCTGCGCGCGGCGGGAGCCCTCACCCTGTCGCTGGTCGCCGAGCAAAATGGCACACCGATCGGGCACGCGTCCGTCTCGCCGGTCGTGCTCAGCAACGGCGCCGCCGGGTGGTACGGGCTGGCGCCGGTGTCGGTGCTGCCGGCCTGTCAGAACTTGGGGATCGGCAGCCGGCTGATCCGCCAGCTATTGGCCGAACTGCAAGAACGGCATGCCGCAGGCTGCGTGGTGCTGGGCGATCCGAACTATTACGGCCGTTTCGGCTTCCAGGCGCAAAGCGCGCTGACCCTGCCGGGCGTGCCGCAAGACTACTTCCGCGCCATCGCCTTCCAGGGCGCGCTGCCGTGCGCGGAGGTCGCCTTCCACAACGCGTTTAACGCCGACGCATAACCCTGTTGCCGGCGCCGTCATGGCGCCGGTTTTCAGTCCCGTTCGCCATAACGTAAGACGGTCATTCCTTCCTCTTCCGCCGGGGGACCAAAGTACTGTGCCAGGCGCTCAAACTCCGCTTCGCTCAGTGTAAACGGGTGCTCGCCGCGCGCGTTTCTCAGCGTTATCCGGCTCAGGCACTGCGCATGGCTGGCGTCGAGAAAATGCAGGCAGTGCGCGACGCCGGCCTCCTCCGCCAACGCTTTGGCCCAACGCCGCCTGTCCGGCGTATTCATCGGGAAATCGAGCGCCACGGACCAGCCGCCGCGCAGCAGTTGAACGAGGTGCCCGCCCAGCGCCCGCCGTAACCGTTCGGAACAGCGCGCATAGTCTTGCAGGCTGGCCATCTCCTGTTCATACAGCGTCGCCAGCCAAGCATCTTCGACCAGCAACAGCGTTTGCGGTTGCTGCGCCAAACGCTGCGCCAGCGTCGATTTGCCTGCGCCGGCCTTGCCGCACATCAGGTGTAAAACTGCAGGGTAGGTTTTCATGCCGTTCTCCGGTCATTGCCGGAAGGGGATAAAAAAACCCGCCTTGCCGGCGGGTTTTTTATTGGCGACACACGCGCTATCCCACCACACGAAGCATGGTGATAATAATTTGCGCGAATGGGCGATAGGATCTTTTCATAACTAAGGAATATGACAACCGTGCGCCGTTGTCAATTCGCCGTCATCAATCCCTGTTCTCGCACAAACTCGGTGAATAAACTCACTTTCTGCTGCAGATGCCGGCGCGTCGGGTAAACCGCGAAAACCTGATGCACGTCGGCAATCTGTTCAGGGAACAGCCGCACCAGTCTGCCGGCGGCGATTTCGGGATCCGCCACGAACGACGGCAGCGAACCGATGCCCAGTCCCGCCATCAGCATATCCCGCAGCATCAGGCTGTTGTTGGCGATCAGCCGGGGAGTGAACGTCACGCTCAGGCTCTCCTCGCCGGCGGTGAACTGCCACTGCCCCGGCTTTTCCGCCAGGGAATAGGCCAGACAGCTGTGTCGCTGCAATTCATTGGGCGTTTGCGGCACGCCGTGCTGCGCCAAATAGCCGGGCGCGGCGCAAATTCGCTGGTGCACTTCACCCAGTGCCCGGGCACTGAGGGAAGAATCCGGCAGTCGGCGGCGAATGCGCAAGGAAATATCGAAACCGGCCGCCACCACGTCCAATACCCTGTCGTCCAGCGTCAGTTCCACCTGCAGCTGCGGGTAGCGTTGCATAAACGGCGGCAGCAGCGGCGACAGCACCGTCAGGCCGAACGAGAGCGGCGCATTGACCCGCAGCGTGCCGGAGACCTGCTGCGCGCTGGCGGCAACCGTCTGCTCCAGCGCGTCGAACTCGCCAAGCAACCGGCAGGCTTCCTGGTAATAGAGCTGCCCGGCTTCGGTCAGGCTCATGCTGCGGGTGGTGCGCACCAGCAATAGCGTCCCCAACCGACTTTCCAACTGCTTAATCTGCTTGCTCAACGCCGCCGGCGTGATCGCCAGATCCTCCGCCGCCTTATAGAAACTGTTGCGCTCAACCACGCGGCGAAAGGCGCGCATCGTCAGTAGCACGTCCATATTATGTCCTATGGGTTAATTATTAATTCAATAAAACACAGATTATTAACCTCAACAACCTCAGTAGACTTCATTCAACCGCTTCCCTGAGTGGGAAGTGAATTTAATCTACTGATAATCATGGAGTTAATAATGAAAAAGACCCTGTTCGCCCTGATGCTCGGTCTGAGCGCCGCCGTCGCCCCCGTCGCCGCGCTGGCGCAATCCCCCGCCGCCGATAGCCGCCAGGCGGGTTATGTGCAACCGCTGACCGCCGACAACAGCCTGTTGCTGCTGGTCGATCTGCAGGACATGTTCGGCATGACCATTTCCTCTATCGATCAAACCAATCTGGTGAATAACGCCGCCGGCATCGCCAAGGCCGCCAAGGTGTTCAACGTGCCGACCATTCTGGCCTCGGCCAATGCCAAAAGCTTCGCCGGGCCGGTATTCCAGCAGGTGACGCAGGCACGCCCGGACCTGCAGGTGTACGATCGCACCGCCATCAACGTCTGGCAGGATCGGCGCGTGGTCGATCTGATCAAACAATCCGGCCGCAAGAAAATCATCATCGGCGGATTGTGGACCGCCAGCTGCGTGATGCTGCCGGCGCTGTCTGCTCTGGGCGAGGGGTATGAAGTTTATATCCTGTCGGACGTCACCGGCGACATTACGCCAGACAGCCAAAACAACGCCATGCAGCGCCTGATACAGGCGGGCGCCACGCCCATCAACTGGGTGGCGTTGATGCTGGAATGGCAGCAGGACTGGAGCCGCAAAGCCACGGCGGGAGGCGTATTGCAGATCGCCCGCGACCACGGCGCCGCCTGGGGGATGGGCGCCAGCTACGCCGGGGCGATGAAGGTGGGCAGCGAAGCGAAATAACGGACGAAGAAAGCCCGCCGCCGGCGGGCTTTTTTCAGGTGCGGTGATAGCCACGGCTATCCTGCGGCGCCTGGTCGCGGCTCTCCAGCCCGTAGTCCCGCACCACCTCCGCCACCCGCAGCCGGTACTGCGCCAGCACCTCGCCACGGCCGCGCGCCTGCGCCGCCCGGTGCTGTTCGAGATTGCGCCACTGCTGCACCGCCACCTCGTCGCGCCAGAAGGAGAGCGACAACAGGCGCGCGGGATCGGCCAGGCTTTGAAAACGCTCGATGGAAATGAATCCGTCGATCTGCGCCAGCAGCGGCTTCAGCGCCGCCGCCAACTCCAGGTAAGTCTCCCGCTGCCCGTCGGCGGCCTGCAGTTCAAAAATCACGGCGATCATCCTCGTCTCCTCTCAACGGTAAAATTCCGGCACGCGCGCATTGAACGAACGGCGCCACTGCACCGATTTCAACGCCCGCTCATCAATATCCAGCGAACGCAGACACACAGCACCAGAATGCGATAGCCACAGGCTAGCGATGGACGCGCCGTCATACTTCGTCTAACCTCGAAGTATGCATAACATCGAGATAGAAGCTCGTTTAGCGGCGCTAAGCGCCGCCATCGCCGACCGCACCCGGGCGCGCATGCTGTGCCTGTTGATGGACGGGCGCGCCTACACCGCCACCGAGCTCAGCGCGGCGGTCGAGGTCGCCCCGTCTACCGCCAGCGCACACCTGGCGAAACTGCTGGAGCAGCGGCTGATTGCCTGCGTCAAACAGGGGCGCTACCGCTATTTCCGGCTGGCCGGGCAACCGGTGGCCGCAGCGCTGGAAGGCCTGATGGCGCTGGCGGGCGTGCCGCGCCCGTCGGTGAAGAGCAGCACGCCTACCTCGCTGCAGTATGCTCGCACCTGCTACGACCATATGGCGGGCGAGGTGGCGGTGAAGCTGCACGATCGGCTGCATGCGCTGAACTGGCTGACCGGCGAAGAAGACTACCGGTTAAGCGACGCCGGTCAGGCCGCGCTGACGCGGCTGGGCGTCGATTGCTCGCCCGCCCCCACCCGCCGTCGCTTCGCCTGCGGGTGCCTGGACTGGAGCGAACGCCGATCTCACCTCGGCGGCGCGCTGGGCGCAGCGCTGTTGGCCGTCTTTATCCAACGCGGCTGGATCCTTCGCCGGCTCGACAGCCGTGAGCTGCAGCTGACCCCCGCCGGTAAAAAAGCGCTGGCCGCACATTTTGACCTCACGGTGTAACCCGGCGACAGGGTAGTTTTACTGCAATACTCTAGGGGTACGCTTAAGCGACCCCGCCAACCCGAGGAGTTTCCATGCTCGATTCCACCCAATTCCCGATCGTCAAACGCTGGCCGGCTCAACATCCGGAACGGCTGCAGCTCTACTCTCTGCCGACGCCGAACGGCGTCAAAGTGTCCATCATGCTGGAAGAGATCGGCCTGCCTTATGAAGCGCACCTGATCGACATCGGCAACAACGAGACCTGGACGCCGGAATTCCTGGCGCTGAACCCGAACGGCAAGATCCCGGCGATCATCGATCCCGACGGCCCCGGCGGCCGGCCGCTGCCGCTGTTCGAATCCGGCGCCATTCTGCTCTACCTGGCGGAAAAGAGCGGCCGTTTCCTGCCGCAGGATCCGGCGCAGCGTTACGAAACCATTCAGTGGGTGTTCTTCCAGATGGCCGCCGTCGGCCCGATGTTCGGCCAGCTCGGTTTCTTCCATAAATTCGCCGGGCGCGAATATGAAGACAAGCGGCCGCTGGAGCGCTACAAAAACGAATCGAAACGCCTGCTCGGCGTGCTGGAAACGCGCCTGGAGGGCCGCGACTGGATCATGGGCGCGGAGTACACCATCGCCGATATCTCGCTGCTGGGCTGGGTGCGCAACCTGATCGGCTTCTATGAGGCGCGCGAACTGGTGGCGTTCGACAGTTTCCCCCGCGTCGCGCAGTGGTTGGAGCGCGGTCTGGCGCGGCCGGCGGTGCAGCGCGGGCTGGCTATTCCGGCGCGCACGGCCTGAGACGCCAAACGGGGTGGCCGCCGGGCCATCCCGCCTTTCGCTGTCATAAAATTGTCATCCCTCTGCTCTACTCTCCTTACGTAACAATTTGATGTTATTTATATTGTTGTATTACGACAAGGAGCTTACCCCATGCAACCTGCTGTATCCCTGCTCGCCGGCGCCGTGCTGTCCGCCCTGCTCTGTTCCTCCGCCATCGCGGCGGAAACCTCGGCCAATACCGATGGCCTGACCGAGCGCGCCGCGCGCGGCAACCTCGCCGAACCGGGCGGCGCCCGTCGTCTGGCCGGCGATCAGACCGCCGCGCTGAAGGCGTCGCTGTCGGACAAAACGGCGAAAAACGTGATACTGCTGATCGGCGACGGCATGGGGGATTCCGAGATCACCGCCGCGCGCAACTACGCTGAAGGCGCAGGCGGTTACTTCAAGGGCATCGACGCCCTGCCGCTGACCGGGCAATACACCCACTACTCGCTGGACAAGAAAACCCACAAGCCGGATTACGTGACCGATTCCGCCGCCTCCGCCACCGCCTGGACCACTGGGGTGAAAACCTATAACGGCGCGCTCGGCGTGGACGTGAACGGCAAAGATCAGCCGACGCTGCTGGAGATCGCCAAAGCGGCCGGCAAGGCCACCGGCAACGTCTCCACCGCCGAGTTGCAAGACGCTACGCCAGCGGCGCTGGTGTCGCACGTCACCTCGCGCAAATGCTACGGCCCGGAGGAAACCAGCGAGAAATGCGCCGCTAACGCACTGGAAAACGGCGGCCGCGGCTCCATTACCGAGCAGTTGCTGAAGACCCGCGCCGACGTCACGCTGGGCGGCGGCGCGAAGTCCTTCAACCAGCTGGCGAAAAGCGGCGAATGGCAAGGAAAATCGCTGAAAGATCAGGCGGCGGCGCAGGGTTACCAATGGGTGAGCAACGCGGATGAGCTGCAGGCCGTTACGTTGGCCAACCAGCAAAAACCGCTGCTGGGCCTGTTCGCCGACGGCAACATGCCGGTGCGCTGGTTGGGGCCGAAAGCCAGCTATCACGGCAACCTCGACAAGCCGGCGGTAACCTGCGAAAACAACCCGGCGCGCACCGCGGCCACGCCAACGCTGGCGGCGATGACCGAAAAAGCGATCGCGCTGTTGAAAGATAACCCGAACGGCTTCTTCCTGCAGGTCGAGGGCGCGTCGATCGATAAGCAGGATCACGCCGCCAACCCGTGCGGGCAGATTGGTGAAACCGTCGATCTGGACGAAGCGGTGCAAAAAGCGCTGGCCTTCGCCCGCGCCGACGGCAACACGTTGGTGATCGTCACCGCCGACCATGCGCACTCCAGCCAGATCGTCGCCGCCGGCGCCAAAGCGCCGGGCCTGACCCAGCTGCTGACCACCAAAGACGGCGCGCCGATGACCCTCAGCTACGGCAACTCGGAAGAAGAATCGCAGGGGCACACCGGCACCCAATTGCGCGTCGCGGCCTACGGTCCGCACGCCGCCAACGTGGTGGGATTGACCGATCAGACCGATCTATTCTTCACCATGCGCGATGCGATGGGCATCCAGTAACCGCCTTCCGCACGATGGCCGCCCGCAACGGCGGCCATTTATTATTGGTTACCGATAGGTATTTGCAATTTAACCGCAATTATTGTGTGATAACGAAATAACGTTTAATTGCGCGACAATTAACCCCCTAAAATAACGCGGTTATACGGCCTCTCCCCCCTCTTTGTTTATTACTGCGACAGCAACCGGCCTATTTTTGCTTATATTCATTTTTTTTAGTTACAAAAGTAGTTTTTAACATTCTCGCAAACAATAATACCCCGCCAGTAACGTGAACCGATCAATTTGCATCCGGACGGCCTGCAATAGTTCACTTTTCGTTAAATACCCTATTAACAAAAAGGCATTATCGCTGCCTATCGGCTCACGCCGGGCGGTCGGCTTCATTATTTTCCAGGGTAACTCCCGCTAAATTCTTTCACCTGCAATGAGTAGAATTTACACACAAGAGATTTAATTCAATGAGAAAATTACTCGTCCTGATTTTCAGTCTCAGCCTGTTTGGCGTTACGCAGCAGGCGGCGGCTGAAGAGAAGAATAAAACCGTCGACGTGGTGTTGATCGGCGGCGGCATCATGAGCGCCACCTTGGGTACCTATCTGCATGAGCTGGAGCCGACCTGGACCATCGACATGTATGAGCGCATGAACGGCGTGGCGGAAGAGAGCTCCAACGGCTGGAACAACGCCGGTACCGGCCACTCCGCCTTCAGCGAAATGAACTACACGCCGGAAAAAGCCGATGGCACCATCGACATCAGCAAGGCGGTGAAGGTCAACGAGTCTTTCGAAATCTCCCGTCAGTTCTGGTCTTATCAGGTGAAAAACAATGTCCTGAAAGATCCGAAATCCTTTATTAACAGCGTGCCGCACATGAGCTTCGTGTGGGGCGACGACAACGTCAACTTCCTGCGTAAACGCTACGCGGCGCTGCAGCACAGCACCCTGTTCCGCGGCATGGAATATTCCGAAGACCCTGCGCAAATCAAACAGTGGGCGCCACTGGTGATGAACGGCCGCGATCCGGCGCAGAAAATCGCCGCGACCCGCATGCCGCTGGGTACCGACGTTAACTTCGGCGTGATCACCCACCAGCTGGTTGACGCGCTAAGCGCCAGCGACAAGTTCAAGCTGAACCTGAGCCACGAAGTGCGCGACATCAAACGCAACGCCGATCAGACCTGGAGCGTGACCGTTGCCGATCTGAACCGCGACGGCAAAGAAACCACCGTTAACGCCAAGTTCGTGTTCATCGGCGCAGGCGGCGCGTCCCTGACCCTGCTGCAGAAATCCGGCATCCCTGAAGCCGACGGCTACGGCGGCTTCCCTGTCGGCGGCCAGTTCCTGGTCACCACCAACCCGGCGATCGCCAACCAGCACCTGGCCAAAGTGTATGGCCTGGCCAGCGTAGGTTCGCCGCCGATGTCCGTGCCGCACCTGGATACCCGCATGCTGGACGGCAAGCGCGTGCTGCTGTTCGGGCCGTTCGCCACCTTCTCCAGCAAGTTCCTGAAGAACGGTTCGCTGTTCGATCTGATGCACTCGCTGAGCACCTCGAACCTGATGCCGATGACCCACGTCGGTCTGGATAACTTCGATCTGGTGAAATACCTGGTCGGCCAGCTGATGATGAACGACGACGATCGCTTCGCCGCGCTGAAAGAGTACTTCCCGGACGCCAAGCAGGCAGACTGGAAGCTGTGGACCGCAGGCCAGCGCGTACAGATCATCAAGAAAGACGCGGATAAAGGCGGCGTGCTGCAGTTCGGCACCGAAGTCGTCAGCTCTGAAGACGGCAGCATCGCCGCTCTGCTGGGCGCTTCGCCGGGCGCTTCCACCGCTGCGCCAATCATGCTGCACCTGATGGAAACCGTGTTCAAAGACAAAGTGGCAACGCCGGAATGGCAGAGCAAGCTGAAAGAGATCATCCCGTCCTACGGCCACAAGCTGAACGGCGATATCGAGATGACCAACAAGATCCGCGGTTACACCAGCAGCGTACTGGGTCTGAACTACATTGAAGTGAAACCAGAAACTAACTGATTTTCCGTCACTTCCTACTGAAAAGGCCGCTTTATGCGGCCTTTCTTTTATCTCCCTGCCATTCAAAGAGCATTTTTGGCCACCTTTTTACCCCCGGTTTACCCTTGCGTAACGGCGCACTCACGCCTATTATCAAAGAATATACTTGGATAATTAAGCTAAGTCACTGTGACCTGAATGTCGTTTTTGCGGGAGAACTAAAACCATGGATCGCGTCAATATCATTCACGATTTACTAGACTGGATTGAAACTCATCTGGATCAGCCGCTGCTGCTGGATAACGTCGCCGCCAAGTCGGGCTACTCCAAATGGCACCTGCAGCGCATGTTCCGCAGCACCACCGGCCACGCGCTCGGCAGCTATATCCGCGAGCGGCGCCTGGAACAGGCGGCGCAGGCGCTGCGCTCCACCCCACGCCCGATCCTGGATATCGCCCTGCAATACCATTTCGACTCTCAGCCTTCGTTCTCGCGCGCCTTCAAGAAACAGTTCGGCAAAACCCCAGCAGTGTATCGCCGCACCACCCGCTGGGACGTCGCAGAATGGCCGGCGCAGCCGATAGAAATGCAGGCCGAACCGCGCCATGATGCCCCTACGCTGCCCCGTTGGTACGCCGGCAAACCGCCGGAAGGCGTTTGCACCAGCTGGATGGGGCTGCGTTAATCAGCGCGGTATAAGGCACAAAAAAGGGTTCAGTTCGCGAGAACTGAACCCTTTCTTTTATTGACCAGGCACCGAATTATTTGAAGGTGACGTCAATATTCGCCGATGCGCTGAACGGCCCCACTTTCGGGTTGGTGCTCAACCATTTCAGGCTGGCCATAAAGTTCTTTTCAACGATGGTGCCGTTGACCAGGCCCAGATCGACCGGGCTGTTCATCATGATCGGCGTATTTGGCGTCGCCGCCTGCGAGATCAAAATACCGAAGCCGCTGTCGCTGGTCGGCAGGATCACGCTGTTATCCTGCAGCGGATAAGTGCTGCTGAAGCTGGCCTGCAGCGTCTCCCCCTGGCAGTCCTGTCCGGTCGTCGGATCGGACATATTGGCGGCCACCGAGAACGGCACCTGCTTCTCGATTTTGCCCACCACCGCATTCTGACGCGGGATAGTGCCGAAGTTCACCGTCGAACCGTTGTTGGCCACCACGGTGATTTTCGGGTTGCAGGAAATAAACTGAATGTTGCCCAGCCCGGAAATGTAGGCGTTAAAGTTGCTGTTCGGCGTGCCGTTCAAGCCGCCGACGCCATCAACCTGAAATACCGAGTACGAGTTGTTGTCGTTGATCTTGCCGCCGGCCGGCGGCGCCTTGCCGGTTGCTTTAATATAGATGGCGTAAGACACGGTTACCGTCAGCGATCTGGCCGGAGACAAACAACGGCTGCCCGAACGGCGGCATTCCGTGCCGGGACCGACGTCCTGACGTGCGCCTTTAGTCGGTTTGACATCGATCCCCTGATAAGTGACACCCACTTCGATCGAATTATGGATCTGACTCATCCGGGACTGCGGATCCCAGTACAGGTAGGCATTTTCCCCTTTCGGGTTGTTCCAGTCATCCGTACATTGGAAGGTCGAGGTAAAGGTCTGCGAACGCCACAGCAACGCGCCCGGCGCGGTATTGGCGGTCGACACCTTGATGGCTTTATCCAGCACGATATCCTGGCGAATGCTGCCGTTCTGCTTACACGACAGCGCATAGCTGCTCTGCGAAAACGCGCCCAGCGTGACCAGCAGCCCAGCCGCCAACCCGAGATTCTTGTGCTTTAACAAAGAAGACATATCCTTTCCTTTTACGGTTTTCCGCAGGTCAGCGAAAGTTCCTGATAACCCATCAGCTGTTCGGTCGCCGCTTTCAATTCCGGCACCACCAGTGAGCAGCTTTCGCCCGCGTCGTTGCCCCATTTCACCAGCAGGCGATCCCCTGCGGAAGCCCCTGAAATATAAATATCGCCGTTGGTACCGACAGTACCGTTGTTCTTGCCGTCCGCACTGAAGACGTTGGCGCCAATCGGCGGTACGCTGCCGTCGGCCATCTTGCTGTGTACCAACAGGCTTTGGCCCGTGTGCGTTTCAAACTTCACGCGGGTGATTGCGCCGTAAGTCGGCACCACGTCTCTCGCCGCCATCGGGATATCCAGGCCGTTGCCGATATCTTCGGTGCGCAGCGCCACGCGGTTATGGCGGTATGGCGACGCAGAGGTCATCACCGCGTAACCGAAGCGGTCGATGGCGACACCCGGTTGGTTTTCGATACGAACGCCCTTGGCGTCTTTGGCTTCCACCAGCACAAACGTATTCTGCAGCGGCTGGGTCAACGTCACGCCGCCGGAGTGTGCGACGATACCGCCCGCCACGCCCAACGAAGACTGCTGATAATCTTTGCTGTAGCTATAACCGGCATTGATGGTCCCCATGCTGCCCTGATAACCGACGTTGGCCGAGCTGGTTTGGCCCGAATAACGATCATGACCGCTTTGCACCGCATAGTTCAAGCGGTTGTCATCCAGCGCGGTGCCGCTCAGGCCGGCGCTGTAGGTATTGCCGCTCTGCTTGCTGTGGCCGGCGTTGAAGCTGGCGGTCATGTCCGACGAATCCTTGCTGAAGAAGCTGAACGGAATCGATACGGTCAGGTTGACGCTGCGGTCTTTATAGCCGTAGTTGCTGCGGCTGTCCTGATAGAAGACGCCATAGCTGATATTTTTATAGCTGCTGTTGAAACCGGTTTGTACGGTGCGGTCTTCGCCGGATCCGCCCCAGTAAGACTGGTTGCTGACGTTGGCGTACAGCGTCGAATTACCGGCGATGCGCTGGTTGACAGACAGCTCAACACGTTGGCGTTTGTTGTTGAAACGGCTGGTGTAATAGCTGCGACGGCGAGATTCCGCCCAGTCCGGCACGCCCAGGTTGCGATCGTTTTGATCGTAGTAATCGTTACGGTAATAACCGTTCTCATAGCGTTCGCGCTCGGCAACCGCATCGGAGAAATCATAATAGCCGGAGGTCGAGTAACGGTAACCGGCAATGCGGAATTCCGTCCCCCAATCGTTGAGCGACTTGGAATACAGGAAACGGAAACTCTCCCCCTGCTTGTCATCGCCGTTCACCAGGTTGGTGTCGGAATAGGACATATCAAAAGAGACAGCCCCCCAGTTCCCCAGGTTTTTACCGAGGCCCACGACCGCTGAACGGTAGTTTTCCGCCACCAGCACGCCACCGTAAGGCGTGATGTCATACGCCATACCGTGCGACAAGGTGCCTTGGACAAACTTGGGCTGATAGCGGCTGGTGCCGTCGTGGTATTTACCGGCGGTCAGCTGATAGTTCCAAATCCCTTCGCGCAGCATGTTCGGCACCGAGGAGAACGGCACGACGAAAGAGGTTCTCGAACCGTTGGCTTCGATAACCGTCACGTCCAGGTTACCGCTCAGGGTGCTTGGGAAAATGTCCGTCAGCGCAAACGGCCCTGGCGGCACGTTGGTGCTGTAAATGGTATAGCCGTTCTGACGCACTTCAACGCGCGCGTTGGTCGTCGCCACACCGCGCACCACCGGCGCATAGCCGCGCTGGCTTTCCGGCAGCATGTCGTCGGCGCTGGACATCTGCACACCGCGGAACTGAATGCTGTCGAAAACATTGTTATTAGTGTTGGTCTGGCCGATCACCAGACGGCTGCGCAGAGAAACGATGTCCGTTTCAGCCCAGCTGGAAATGTTCTTCCAATGCGTACCGGCGCCCGACTGTTGGTTCAACGTCGAGTTGTTGCGCAGGCGCCAATCGCCAATATTGAGGCCATTATTAAGGCTCAGGAAGTAATAGTCGGAAGTCTTGTCGTTCTGGTTGTTGCCGTAGCGGTTATGAGTGCCGCTAAAGTTATAGTTAACAAAGCCGGCATTGATGCCGCGATCGTAAACTTTCGGCGAAATGGCGCCTTGCGGGCGCGGGATCAGAAACACCTGCGGCACTTCCAGATCCATACGCTGTACGGCGGCGTCATAGCTCAGCTTGGCGCCGGAGATCTGTTGTGGCAATGCGTAGCATTGCGCGGCACCGGCGGTGGTCAGATCGCCGGGCAGCTTTACGCCGTAATCCTGGTAGTCCACCGCCGTCAGGCACGGCGCTACCGGAGAGTCTTTGGATTCTTTCTTGAACTCGATTTCGCGGTGATCGATACGCTGCCCGTTGAGATAGATATCAAACGGATATTTACCCGGCAGAATATCATCCCCGCTGGCCAACGACGCCACCTGGGCGATATTGTCATCGCCATGGATGAAGGAGGTGTTGAACTGCTCCTCCGCCATGGCCATCTGTGAGAATGAAAAAGGCACAGCAGAAAAATAAATTACACCATTAATCAGCTTCACCAAACGTTTTGGCGCGAGGGTTGTTATTCTTTTGTGTGCCATTTCTTTCATTCCTTGAAGTGCTTCAAATCAATTCAGTGCGACGTTTTTAATCTCGGTGTGACCGCCATAGTCGTTGATATAGGTAAACGACATAGTGTTGGCTGATTGCGCCCCCTGAGGCAGGGAGATGCGCAGGCTGTCGTGTGGCTTGACCATGTCGGCGTTCACTTTCCAGCTCTTGCCGCCGCTCTTCAGGTTCAGCACGCCCAGCGTGACGAACAGCGGGCCATCGTTAGTCACGACTAAATTGCCGCCCTGGCGCTTCCACTTCAGCGCTTCCGCCTGCTGTTGCAGGTTGGTTTTCAACGAATCCGGGCGATAGAACAGTTTGATACGGGTACGGATCGCCACCTGCAGCACGTTATCTTGCTTAGGCGTTGGCGGAATTTCCTGTACGTTGACCCAGAGCAGAGATTCTCTGTCCTGCGGCAAACCGCTGCCGGAATAGATAAAACGCAAAATGGCGTCTTTCTTGGCAGCCAGCTTCAAAATGGGTGGCGTCACCACGATCGGCAAATTCTTAGGCATCTGGCTTGCATCGCCAGTATCCAGCCAGGTTTGCACCATGTAGGTATCGTCGCTGTCATTGCTGATTGAGAGCGATGCGGATTTACTTGCACTGTTATAGATGACACGCGTCGCATCAACCTGAATGCCGGCAAAGGCATTAACAGAGAATGCGAATAAAATACCAGTCAGAATTTTTTTCATCGGAATGTCTCAACTCTCAAAATTTAGCCATCCTTGGCCAATAACTCTATCTATCCTGCCAGCGAATTATTTGTATTCGATGGTGAAGGTAGCGTTAGAGTTTGCCTGACCGGCAGTTACCAGATCCTGGAAGGATTTGTAACGAGCGCGCAGGTTGAAAGTCGCAGCGCCTGGGTTATCGCCATCAGCAGCAACGGTTACGGTAGCTGGGGTAGCCACTTCCTGAGAGATTGGCAGAGTAGAACCGTTGTTATCCAGAATTTCAACGCCAACGCCAGTCGCGCCGCCAGTTACAGCCAACAGCTCTGGGTGGCCGGCTGGGGTGTTACCGTCGAAACGCAGGGTGTAGTTACCCGCTTCACATTTCTCCAGGCTGATATCGAAAGCTTTAGCACCGCTGGTAGAACCGGCAGTTGGGAAAGCGGTGGTAGGATATTTACCCAGGTAAACTTCTTTATTCTGGTCTTTATCAACAACTTTACAGGTGGACTGTACAATTTCACCGGTGAATTTAACGTTGCCGTTTGCTGCCATTGCGTTGGAAGCAGTTGCAGACAATACCAGGGCAGCCAAAGGCAATAATACTTTTTTCATTTCCAGCTCCATAGAACAATAAAATAATCGATTCAGTGGCGGGCTTATATATATATTGCCGCCACTGAGCATACACTCAGCGATAGCACTCCCTTGCTGAAAAGGAGCGTTGCCTCGATGAACTCATTGCCGGACGAAATATAGACTAAGCATATTCTTAATGTTAAATCGTTTAAAACATTCATAAGCCCCCTCTTGATAGGAATAAACTATCGGAGGATACCTATCGATCGATGTTGACGATTCATATGAATAGGAATAATCTGTGTTTGGGAAAGCTGCAGAGTTCAAGATTTTGCGTTAAGGCCTGAAAATCAGAATATTATCCCGAATATTTACATTTAGTAACAGATTGCGACGTTTGGACTTTGGCACGAATTACGCGTTTAATGGTCTGTCGACACGTTTCGGCCATCCTGACGCTTTAAATAAGAAATTTACCAATAAACCTGGAGTAACTTTCTTTTTAACCATTAAAAATCAACAAGTTAAATATCAATCCAAGGATTGGGAAATGAGCGGTTCTTTCAGAGAGAAAAATAACGGCATTAATTATGTTTTTCAGCCAATGTTCGCGAAATCGGGACAATTGCTGGCCGTTGAATGTCTGTCTCGCTTTACGTTTAATAGCGAATACGCCCATTTTTCTCCTGAACAGTTCTTTCGTCACGCCGACAGCGCAACCCGGATTGAGATTTTGATGGATCAGATCAATCTGATCGATAAATACAAACACTGGTTTCATGAAAACCAAGTGATAGCCACTTTGAATGTTGACGATTATTCCCTGCAATCGCTGGCGAATACTCACTTTGCCGAAAGAATTAATGCCCTGCGCTGTATTCATTTTGAGATCAGCGAGAATTCAACCCGGCTGGTGAAAGATCGCGTGCACGGCGATCCGTCATTGAATAGTTATTCATTTTGGCTCGATGATTTTGGTTCTGGCTATGCGGGTTTTTCCGCGTTGTACAACAGCCAGTTCCGCTTCGTTAAGCTCGACCGTTTTTTGCTTTGGGACTTTATGAAAAAGTCCGGCGGCGAGGGCTTGATGCGCGCGTTACTGCGCTTCTTTTACCTTAATCATTACAAGGTAATTATCGAAGGAGTTGAAACTCCCGAACACAAGAAATGGCTGGATGAAATGCCATATTACGCACTGCAGGGAAAGCTGTGGAAGGAATCCAGCATCAAGGATTTGAACTCGCTTCTTACAGCTGAATACTTTTAACTCGGTATTGGTGTTTGCCCTATGTCTAAAAACAACGTTCTTGTGATTAGTGAGTGTAAGTACAGCTATGTTGGCCTGTCGGTGCTGCTGAAGAAACACTACGGCGCGTACGATATCCGCCTGTTTTCCGATTTCATGCATGGCGGCGCCAAAGCGGAGAAGATCACCAAGCACGATATCGCGCTGATTTTCACCTCGCAAAACCTGGAACAGAGCGTCAACGTGATAGAAAGCCTGGTGTCCCTGCACCAGCAATACAACAGCAAGACGCGCCTGTTGGTGTTCTATGACGACGAGCGCGTAGTGAAACTGCTGTCGATCCTGGGGATTTCCGTTGAGTTGGTTTCTACCCGCATTCCGCTTTATTCGCTGCAGGAAAAAATCCAGCGGCTGCTGGAAAGCAAGGAACCGGGCGGCATCCGGGTGCAGAAAACCCGCGAGCTCAGCCCGGCGGAAAGCGACGTGATCTTCAATCTGCTGCGCGGCGACAGCCTGCTGCACATTGCGGAAAAACGCGGCACGCACCCGAAAACCATCTTCTCGCAAAAATACAGCGCGATGAAAAAGCTGCGGCTGCGCAGCATGAGCACCATCTTCGTCGCCGGAAAATAAATATCTTGGCTTGTTGCGCGGCACGCCGCGCGGCAACCCCCTTCCGCCAGGTTAAATTAATGTAACAACCAGCGACAAAGCAGCAACAGACACACAACATCCTCTCCTGTTGGTTACGATTTGCACACGGATTATCCGTGAGTCATGTCGTGTGGATTAAAATAAACATCAGGAGATGTTATGAAGTCGTCCTTATTCAGCCGCTATACCTGCTTTGTGCTGAGCATCTTGCTCACCCTGGTTTTCTTGATCATGATGCACAACCATCCGTGGTTCTGGCTGCCGGCCCTGGCCTGCGGTTGCCTGATGGTGCTGGGTATCTACGATCTCACGCAGCAGCGCCACGCCATCTGCCGCAACTACCCGATCATCGGCCGCCTGCGCTTCTTCTTCGAGTTCATCCGCCCAGAACTGCGCCAGTATTTCCTCGAGCAGGATAATGAAGAGATCCCGTTTTCGCGCACCCAGCGCACGCTGGTGTATCGCCGTGCGAAAAATGAGATGGGTGACAAACCGTTCGGCACCCTGCTGGACGTCTACCAAACCGGCTATGAGTGCATCGGCCACTCCATGCGGCCGGTGGAAGCCGCCGACCCAACCAGTTTCCGCATCACCATCGGCGGTGCCGATTGCCGCCAGCCCTACTCCGCGTCGATCTTCAACATTTCGGCCATGAGCTTCGGCGCGCTCTCCGCCAACGCCATCCGCGCGCTCAACCTCGGCGCGGCCAAGGGCAACTTCTACCACGACACCGGTGAGGGCAGCATCAGCCGCTATCACCGCGAAAACAACGGCGATCTGGTGTGGGAGCTGGGCAGCGGCTATTTCGGCTGCCGCACCGCCGACGGCCATTTCGATCCGCGCCGCTTTGCCGAACAGGCGCAAAGCCCGCAGGTGAAAATGATTGAAATCAAGCTCAGCCAGGGCGCTAAACCGGGCCACGGCGGCATTCTGCCGGCGAAGAAGGTGGATGCGGAAATCGCCGCCACCCGCGGCGTGCCGGAAGGCGTGGATTGCATCTCGCCGGCTTCGCACAGCGCCTTCACCACCCCGCTGGAAATGATGCAGTTCATCCAACAGCTGCGCGAGCTGTCAGGCGGCAAGCCGGTCGGTTTCAAGCTGTGCATCGGCCACCCGTGGGAGTTCGTCGCCATCGTCAAGGCGATGCTGCACACCCGCATCCTGCCGGACTTCATCGTGGTGGACGGCAAGGAAGGCGGCACAGGCGCCGCGCCGCTCGAACTCTCCAACTATATGGGCATGCCGCTGCGCGAAGGGCTGCTGTTCGTGCATAACACGCTGGTGGGCTGCGGCCTGCGCGACCAAATCAAGATTGGCGCCAGCGGCAAGATCATCAGCGCCTTTGACATCGCCAGCGTGCTGGTGCTCGGCGCCGACTGGGTGAACTCGGCGCGCGGCTTTATGTTCGCCGTCGGCTGCATCCAGTCGCAAAGCTGCCACACCAACCACTGCCCGACCGGCGTCGCGACGCAAGATCCGCTGCGGCAAAAGGCGCTGGTGGTGCCGAACAAGGCGGAACGCGTCTACCACTTCCATCAAAATACGGTGAAAGCGCTGGCGGACATGCTGGCGGCGGCCGGCGTCAGCCGCCCGGAGCAGCTGACCTCGCACCATATGCTGCGCCGCATCACGCCGACCGAGATCAAGGTGTACGCCGATATCTATTACTACCTGGAGCCCGGCGCGCTGCTGCAGCCGGAGATCAAAAGCGAGTTCTACGCCCGCATGTGGCGCATGGCGACGCCCACCAGTTTCGATCAGGCGATCTCGCTGCCGGCGGCATGATGGGATAAGGGATAAAAGAGAGTTGCCCCCTCGCCTTGGGGAAGAGCATATGGAGAGGGGTTGCTTGCTACGGCGGCCCTCCCCCTCAACGGCGAGAGGGCGTGTCGGTTACTGCTTGCGCACCGGCGCATCGCCGGCGACGTAGTAGTCGGCGGTGCTGCGCGGCAGCGGCGCATCGCCGGCGACGTAGTAGTCGGCGGTGCTGCGCGGCAGCGGCGTGCGCTGGCGAATGCGATCGGCGATCTTCTCGGCGATCATGATGGTGGTGGCGTTCAGGTTGCCGGTGATGATCAGCGGCATGATTGACGCATCCACCACCCGCAATCCTTCCATGCCGTGCACCCGGCCCTGGCCGTCGACCACCGCCATTTCGTCTTCGCCCATCTTGCACGAGCAGGACGGGTGGAAGGCGGTTTCGGCGTGCTCGCGCACGAAGGCGTCCAACTGCTCGTCGGTCTGCACCTCCGGCCCTGGGCTAATCTCGCGGCCGCGGTATTCGTCCAAGGCCGGCTGCGCCATGATTTCGCGCGTGATGCGGATAGCGTCGCGGAACTCCTGCCAATCCTGTTCGGTCGCCATGTAGTTGAACAGAATGCTCGGATGCTGGCGCGGATCTTTCGATTTCACCTGCACCCGGCCGCGGCTCGGCGAACGCATCGAACCGACGTGCGCCTGGAAACCGTGCTCTTTCACCGCGTTGCTGCCGTTGTAGTTAATCGCCACCGGCAGGAAGTGATACTGAATGTTCGGCCAGGCGAACTCTGCGCGGCTGCGAATGAAACCGCCGGCCTCGAACTGGTTGCTGGCGCCGATGCCGGTGCCGTTGAACAGCCACTCCGCACCGATCTTCGGCTGGTTAAACCATTGCAACGCCGGATACAGCGACACCGGTTTCTTGCAGGCGTACTGCAGGTACATCTCCAGGTGATCCTGCAGGTTTTCCCCCACCCCCGGCAGATCGTGCACCACGTTGATGTCCAGACTTTTCAGCAGCGCCGCCGGGCCGACGCCCGAACGCTGCAGAATTTGCGGCGAGGCGATGGCGCCGGCGCACAGCAGCACTTCGCGGCGCGCTTTGGCATGGGTCAGCTGATTGCTGTCGCCCTGCAGATAGTTGACGCCCACTGCGCGCTTGCCGTCGAACACGATATGGTCGGTCAGCGCATGGGTGACGATCTTCAGGTTCGGCCGTGAACGCGCCTGATCAAGATAACCGCGGGCGGTGCTGGCGCGGCGCCCTTTCGGCGTCACGGTGCGGTCCATCGGGCCGAATCCTTCCTGCTGGTAACCGTTCAGATCGTCGGTGCGCGGATAGCCCGCCTGTACGCCGGCTTCCACCATGGCGTGGAACAGTTCGTTGTTGCCGGCCTTCGGCGTGGTGACGCTCACCGGGCCATCACCGCCGTGGTAATCGTTCGGGCCGATATCGCGCGTTTCCGCCTTGCGGAAATACGGCAGACAGTCCAGATAGGTCCAGTCTTCCAGACCCGGCGCCTTGGCCCAGTTGTCGAAGTCCATCGCGTTGCCGCGAATGTAACACATGCCGTTGATCAGGGATGAACCGCCCAGCCCTTTGCCGCGGCCGCATTCCATCCGGCGGTTGTTCATGTGCGGCTCAGGATCGGTTTCATACGCCCAGTTATAGCGGCGGCCCTGCAGCGGAAACGCCAGCGCGGCCGGCATCTGGGTACGGAAATCCATCCGGTAATCCGGGCCGCCGGCTTCCAGCAGCAGGACGCTGACGTCGGCGTCTTCGGTCAATCGGGTGGCTAACACGTTGCCGGCGGAACCGGCACCGATAATGATGTAGTCAAATTCCATTCATTATCTCCTAAATATTCATATGCCTGAATGATGCGAATGGCTTGAATTCCGCATGCTGAATATATCAAGGCAGTTTTGGATGCAAAAAAGGATATATCCCCTATGGATTTCGAGTTACAGCTAGCCGGCAAGGGCGCAGAGCCCCAGGAGCTTACTCAAGTAAGTGACTGGGGTCTGCGCTCGCAGCCAACAACGCTGTAGCTGGAAAGACGACGGGGATAGTTAAAATACCGAGGCGTATTCGCCCAGCTCGACCTGCACCGATTTGATCTGGGTGTAGTGCTCCAGCGTGGTCAGGCCGTTCTCGCGGCCAACGCCGGACTGCTTGTAGCCGCCGACCGGCATTTCCGCCGCCGACTCGCCCCAGGTGTTGATCCAGCAAATGCCGGCTTCCAGTTGGTGGATCACGCGGTGCGCGCGGGCCAGATCGTGGGTCACCACGCCCGCGGCCAGGCCGAAGGTGGTGTCGTTGGCGCGGCGCACCACTTCCTCTTCGCTCTGGTAGCTGAGGATGCTCATCACCGGTCCGAAGATCTCTTCGCGCACGATTTCCATGTCGTCGCGGCAGTCGCTGAATACCGTCGGCGCCACATAAGCGCCCTTGCCGAATTCGCCGTGGGTGACGCGTTCGCCGCCGCACAGCAGGCGCGCGCCGCTGTTTTTGCCGCTCTCGATAAAGCGCAGCACCGATTCCATGTGCGCGAAGCTGACCAGCGGCCCGAAGTTGGTTTGCGGATCGGTCGGATCGCCGAGGCGAATGCGTTTCACGCGCTCGAGAATTTTCGCCTCAAACTGCGCCTGCAGCGCCGCCGGCACGAAGACGCGGGTGCCGTTGGTGCACACCTGGCCGGAACTGTAGAAGTTGGCCATCATGGCGATATCGGCGGCGCGATCCAGATCGGCGTCGTCGAAGATAATCAGCGGCGACTTGCCGCCCAGTTCCATGGTGACTTCCTTCAGCGTCGAACCCGACGCGTTGGCCATCACCTTCTTGCCGGTTTTCACCCCGCCGGTGAAAGAGACTTTGGCGATGCCCGGATGGTCGGTCAGGTACTGCCCCACCTCCGCGCCGCTGCCGGTCACCACGTTGAACACGCCGTCCGGCAGGCCGGCTTCGGTGTAGATTTCCGCCAGCTTCAGCGCCGTCAGCGACGTGACTTCACTCGGTTTGAAAATCATCGCATTGCCCGCCGCCAGGGCCGGCGCGGACTTCCACAGCGCGATCTGAATCGGGTAGTTCCAGGCGCCGATGCCGGCCACCACGCCCAGCGGTTCGCGGCGTGTGTAGACGAACGAGGTATCGCGCAGCGGGATCTGCTCGCCTTCAATGGCCGGGATCAGGCCGGCGTAGTACTCCAGCACGTCGGCGCCGGTGACGATGTCCACCGCGGTGGTTTCCGACATCGCTTTACCGGTATCCAGCGTTTCCAGCGCCGCCAGCTCATCGTTGCGCTCGCGCAGAATATCCACCGCGCGACGCAGGATGCGCGAACGCGCCATCGCCGTCATCGCCGCCCACACCTTCTGCCCGCTGGCCGCGCTGGCCACCGCACGATCGACGTCTTCAGCGCCGGCGGACTGGACTTCAGCCAGAACTTCGCCGTTCGCCGGATTAATGGCGTTGAAGGTTTTTCCAGCGGTGCTGTCTACATAGGCGCCATGAATATAGAGCTTCTGCAAGCCAAAACGGGACATAGGATCTCCTTGAGTTAGCCTCCGGGCGGCGTTTGCCCCCGGAGTTGGAACGTGATGTATTCGGTCGTGAGCGCCAGCGCCTGCGCCTGATTGAACGCCGAACCGCGCAGCGCGCTGCGCAGCCACAGCCCATCGATCAGCGCCGCCAGCCCCTTGGCCGCCAACCGCGCCTGCGGCTGCGGCATGACGCGGCGAAACTCGGCGCACAGGTTGGAATAAAGCCGGCGGCCGTTCACCTGCTGCAGCCGGTTGAGCTGCGGCTGGTGCAGGCTGCTGGCCCAAAAGGCCAGCCAGGTCTTCATCGCCGCGCTGTTGATCTGGCTGTCGTCGAAGTTGCCGGCGACGATCGCCTGCAGCCGCGCCGCCGGGCTGTTATCGGTGAGCGCCTGCAAGCGCAATTTCACCGCCTTGCCCAGATGGCTGATCAGATAGCGCATCGTGGCTTCCAGCAGGCCGTTCTTGTCCTTGAAATAATGGCTGATGATGCCGTTGGAAACGCCGGCCCGCCGCGCAATCTGCGCGATGGTGGCGTCATGCATTCCCACTTCGTTTACCGCGGCGAGCGTGGCATCAATCAACTGCTGCCTTCTGATTGGCTGCATTCCTACCTTTGGCATATTTCGACTCTCACAAAACCGACTTCGGCCTTATCTCAGCGGGCAAATTTCACTGCCGTTTCGCCCGTGATTCAGGTCATCATGAGGACTATTAAACTTTTTTTTGATTGAACGTTCAATAAAAATTGCATATATTTTATTGCCGCCTGGTTAAAAATTTGTACTATCTGGTTGTGGAACTGGCTGATTTTTGTGAGGTAATTAACGAATCTGACCAAAATCAGTGGCTGTAAGCGGTTCCCGCCGCGAAGCGCTCCGGTGCTTCAGCAACAGGCGAAAGCGGCGTTACTCAGGCCATTCCCATGGGGATGGTCGCCGCCTTCATTCGCCCGTTTTCCGGCGGCGCCAACGCGCCCCGAAATGCGGAGCGGCACGATTTTACTCAGTTCAGAGGATGACGATGACAACACGCGAAACCTCCTCCAAACCGCAGCAGGACCGCCTCAACCCTGTGGTTTTCTTCACCTCGGCGGGGCTGATCCTGGCCTTCTCGCTGATGACCATCTTTTTCACCGACTTCTCCGGGCAGTGGATCACCCGCACGCTGAATTGGGTATCGACCACCTTCGGTTGGTACTACCTGCTGGCGGCGACGCTGTACATCGTGTTCGTGGTGTTTATCGCCGCCTCGCGCTTCGGTTCCATCAAGCTCGGGCCGGAACAGTCCAAACCGGAGTTCAGCCTGATGAGTTGGGCGGCGATGCTGTTCGCCGCCGGCATCGGCATCGACCTGATGTTCTTCTCGGTCGCCGAGCCGGTGACCCAGTACATGATGCCGCCGGAAGGCGACGCGCAAACGCTGGAGGCCGCGCGCCAGGCGATGGTCTGGACGCTGTTCCACTACGGCCTGACCGGCTGGTCGATGTATGCGCTGATGGGCATCGCCCTCGGCTACTTCAGCTATCGCTACAATCTGCCGCTGACCATCCGCTCGGCGCTGTACCCGATCTTCGGTAAGCGCATCAACGGCCCGATCGGCCACAGCGTGGACATCGCCGCGGTGCTCGGCACCATCTTCGGCATCGCCACCACGCTGGGCATCGGCGTGGTGCAGCTCAACTACGGCCTCAAGGTATTGTTCGAGATCCCGGAAAACCTGACGGTGCAGGGCTCGCTGATCCTGCTGTCGGTGATCATGGCCACCATCTCGGTGACTTCCGGCGTCAACAAGGGCATCCGCATCCTGTCCGAGCTGAACGTGCTGCTGGCGCTGGGTCTGATCCTGTTCGTGTTGTTCTTCGGCGACACCGAGTTCCTGCTCAACGCGCTGGTGCTTAACGTCGGCGATTACGTCAACCGCTTTATGGGCATGACGCTCAACAGCTTCGCCTTCGATCGGCCGGTGGAGTGGATGAACAACTGGACGCTGTTCTTCTGGGCCTGGTGGGTGGCGTGGTCGCCGTTCGTCGGCCTGTTCCTGGCGCGCATCTCGCGCGGGCGCACCATTCGTCAGTTCGTGGTCGGCACGCTGATCATACCGTTCGTGTTTACCCTGCTGTGGCTGTCTATCTTCGGCAACAGCGCGCTGTACCAGATCATCCACGGCAACGCCGAGTTTGCTCAGGAAGTGATGCAGTTCCCGGAGCGCGGCTTCTACAGCCTGCTGGCGCAATACCCCGGCTTCACCTTCAGCGCCTCGGTGGCCACCATCACCGGCCTGCTGTTCTACGTCACCTCGGCGGACTCCGGCTCGCTGGTGTTGGGCAACTTCACCTCGCGCCTGGCCGACATCAATAATGATGCGCCGAACTGGCTGCGGATTTTCTGGTCGGTGGCCATCGGCCTGCTGACCATCGGCATGCTGATGACCGACGGCGTGCCGGCGCTGCAGAAAACCACGGTAATCATGGGCCTGCCGTTCAGCTTCGTGATCTTCTTCGTGATGGCCGGGCTGTATAAATCGCTGCGGGTGGAAGACTACCGCAAGGCCAGCGCGCTCAGCACCCTGGCGCCGGTGCCGGTCTCCAGCCACGACGTGCTCAACTGGAAACAGCGTCTGTCGCGGGTGATGAACTACCCGGGCACGCAGTACACGCAGAAAATGTTGGATAAGGTTTGCCGTCCGGCGATGCAGGACGTGGCGCGCGAGCTGGAGTTGCGCGGCGCGAAAGTGGAGTTCAGCGAAGTGCCGCCGACCGAAGACGAACGCCTGAACCACCTGGAGCTGCTGGTGCACTTGGGCGAGGAACAGAACTTCATCTATCAGATCTGGCCGATGCGCTACTCGGTGCCGGGCTTCACCTACCGCGCCCGCTCCGGCAAGTCGCACTACTACCGGCTGGAAACCTTCCTGATGGAAGGCACCCAGGGCAACGACCTGATGGACTACAGCAAGGAACAGGTGATTGGCGATATCCTCGACCAGTATGAGAAGCACCTGAACTTCCTGCACATTCATCGCGAAGCGCCGGGGGGCACCCTGACCTTCCCGGATATGTGACGGTCAATCAATAACGAGAGGGCGTAGCCAGGCTACGCCCTTTTTTATGCCTGCTCGGCCGGCAAATCGGCTTTCAACAGCACCAGGGAACCGGCCAGCAACACCAGATCCTTGATTAAAAAGCTGGTGGCGCCGGCCATGGCGGGAAAACCGCCGGCGGAGGGCTCCCAGGCGCCCGGCGTGGAAAAGATCAGCGTCAGCGTGGTCAGGTAGGTCACCGTCGATCCGATCGCCCCCAGCAACCCCAGCCGCCGCGACCAGAATCCCGCCAGCAGCAGCAAACCGAAGCTCCACTCGGCGACGCCCAGCGCATAGCTGGCGCCGCGGATGCCGAACGCCTGGTGCATCCAGCTCAGCAGCGGGCTGTTGCCGATCAGTAGCACCAGTCCCTGCGCTTCGTAATCAAACCACTTGGCGTAGCCGAAGGCGGCGAAGATCACCACCAGCGCCGCGCGCATAAAGATAACGTCCCCGTTCGAGCGCCGAAAGCGCCTCAGCCATGTCGCCAGCATCATCCTCTCTCCTTATGTTGCCCGCGGCCGCCGCGGTTTGCCGCTTGCGGCCGCGGGGTACGGCGGCTTACTGCCCCATCGCGTCCTTTTTCATTTCGTCTTTCTTCATGCCGTCTTTGGCCATACCGTCTTTCGCCATGCCATCCTTTTTCATGGCGTCTTTCCCCATCTTGTCTTTCTTCATGCAGTCCTTGCCCATGCACTCTTTCTTCATCCCATCTTTCGCCATGCCGTCGTGCGACATCTGGCTCATGCCGTCCTTTTTCATCGCGTCTTTGCTCATGCCGTCCGCGGCGTTGGCGCCGGCCACGCCCAGCATCAGCGCGCTGCACATCATCATTGCGAATAACTTTTTCATGGTATTTCCTTCCGTCATGTCAAAGGCACCGGAGTGCCGGAGAATGGCCGGCGGCCGCCTCAGCTGCCGCCAAACCAGTTGTAACCCTGGTCTTCCCAGTAACCGCCCGGGAAGCGGTTGGTGACCTCGATCACCTGAATGTGCTTCGGATTCTTGTAGCCCAGCTTGGTCGGCATGCGCAGCTTCATCGGGTAGCCGTACTTGCGCGGCAAGATCTGGCCGTCGTAGGTCAGCGCGATAATCGTCTGCGGATGCAACGCGGTGGCCATGTCGATACTGGTGTAGTAGTCGTCGGCGCATTTGAAGCTGACGTAGCGGGCGCTCAGATCCGCGCCGATCGCCTTGAGAAAGGTGGCGAACGGCACGCCGCCCCACTTGCCGATAGCGCTCCAACCCTCGACGCAAATATGACGCGTCACCTGGCTGACCTGCGCCATCCGATGCAGCTGCGGCAGGCTCCAGGCGCGCTTGTCCTGCACCAACCCCGCCACCTCCAGCCGATAGTCGTCGCCGTTGATGTCGGGCGCGTCCTCCTCGGCGTAAAAGGCGTTGAACGGGAATGGCCGGGTGATCATCGACTCCGGGTAGACCGGCGCCAAACGATCGCCGTTGAACAGCCAGCCCTGCACCCGATCGTTGAGGCGCGAAATGCGGCTCAACGCCTGCTCGACGTTGGCGTTGCCGCTGAGATCGCAGCCGGTAAGCATGGCGATACCGCCCAACGTCAGGCCGTTGCGCAGAAAGCGGCGGCGGGATGACGCGGTCAACAAGCGCTGCGCTTCTTTGACGATCGCCTGCCCTTCAACGATCGTCATGATTTGTTTATCCTTTTCCATCATTCACTCCTTAGCGTCCGCGCAGCATGGCCAACAGCGTGCGGGGCACCAGCGCCACCATCACCAGATGGATCGCGACGAAGGCCACCAGCGCCGACATGGTGAAAAAGTGGATATAGCGCGCCGCTTCATAGCCGCCGAGCAGCGTGCGCAGCAGTGGAAACTGCACCGATTTCCACAGCACCAGTCCGGACAGCGCGCTCAGCACACCAAGGAGCATCACCGACAGATAGGCCACGCGCTGCACCATGTTGTAGTGGCGCAGATCGGCGTGCTGCAACCGGCCGCGCAACGCCGCGCCAACATCGGCGAGAAACTGCTTCGGGCTGAGCGGCCAATATTTGCGTTTGAAACGCCCGCTGGTCAGGTTAAGCAGCAGGTAGCACAGCCCGTTGACGCCAAACAGCCACATGCCGGCGAAGTGCCACTGCAGCGCGCCGCCCAGCCAGCCGCCGAGCGTCAGCTCGTTGAAAAAGCTGAAGTTGAACAGCGGCGAGGCGTTGTAGATGCGCCAGCCGCTGGTCACCATGATCAGCATCGCCAGCGCATTCAGCCAATGCGTTAACCGCAGCCACAGCGGATGTACGGTCTGTCGTTGTTCCGGGGTGAGAGTGAGGCTCATAACGATTCCTGCCAGCTAACGATGCGATGAACCGAGTATTCCCCGGATTTGTTCCCCAAGACCTCACGCAGAGTTAAATAAAATGTGATAACTCCGCCGATGGCGGTTGTGTAGACTTCAGAGAGAATCGGGCAATCAGCGGTAATGAGAATGGACAAGCCAAAACGAATTTTGATCGTCGAAGACGACGGCGACATCGCCGAGCTGCTGCAGCTGCATCTGCGTGACGAGGGTTACGCCATCAGCCACGCCGCCGACGGCAATCAGGGCATGGCGATGCTGGAACAGGGCGGCTGGGACGCCTTGATCCTCGATCTGATGCTGCCGGGCGTGGACGGATTGGAGATTTGCCGCCGGGCGCGCACCATGACGCGCTACACGCCGATCATCATCACCAGCGCGCGCTCCAGCGAGGTGCACCGTGTGCTGGGGCTGGAGCTGGGCGCCGACGACTATCTGGCCAAACCCTTTTCTATGCTGGAGCTGGTGGCGCGGGTCAAGGCGCTGTTTCGCCGCCAGGAGGCGATGAGCCGCAACCTGCGCATGGACGCCGGCGCGCTCAGCTTCAACGATCTGACCATCGATCCTATCGCCCGCGAGGTGCGCCTGCACCAACAGCCGATCGAGCTGACGCCGCGCGAATTCGACCTGCTGTACTTTTTCGCCCGCCACCCGGGCCAGGTGTTCTCGCGCCTCAGCCTGTTGAATCAGGTCTGGGGCTATCAGCACGAAGGGTATGAGCACACCGTCAACACCCATATCAACCGGCTGCGCATCAAGATTGAGCGCAATCCGGCGGAACCCGAGCGCATCCTCACGGTGTGGGGCATGGGCTATAAATTCGCGGCCGCGCCGCAAGAGTGAGCCATGAAAAACCTTACGTTAGCGCAGCGCCTCACGCTGATCTTCGCGCTGCTGATCGTCATCGGCTGCGCCTTTTCCGGCTGGATGCAGGTGCGCAGCAATACCCAGTACAGCCAGGCGGTGATCCAGCGCCTGTCCGGCAACCTGGCGCAGCATATCGCCGACAGCAATCCGCTGCTGGGGGTGAACGGGCCGGATCCGCAGGCGGTGCATACCCTGTTCGATCAGCTGATGGCGGTGAACCCCAGCGTTGAGGTTTATCTGCTCGACAAGCAGGGCGCAATCATCGGCAACGCCGCGCCGGCCGGGCATCTGAAGCGGCAGCGGGTCGCGCTGGTGCCGCTGCAGGCGCTGCTCGATGGCGCGCAGATGCCGGTGTACGGCGACGATCCGCGCAGTGCGGACGGGCGCAAGGTGTTCAGCGTTGCGCCGCTGAAGGTCGACGGCCGGATCGAAGGTTACCTGTATGTGGTCTTGCTCGGTGAGGAGTACACGGCGCTGGCCAGCAACGCCCAGTTCAACTCGGCGGTCAGGATGGCGCTGTGGACCTCCGGGGTGATGGTGCTGTTCAGCCTGCTGGCCGGCGGTTTCGCGTTTTACTGGGTCACTCGCCCCATCCGGCGCCTGACCCGCCAGGTCAATGCGCTGGACAGCGGCGGCATCGAGGCAGTGCAGGCCTACGCGGCGCTGCCGGCGGCGCCGGCCGGGCGCGACGAGGTCAGTCAGTTGCAACAGGCCTTTCACCGCATGGCGCAGCGTCTCGCCGAACAGTGGCAAACGCTGGCGCAGCAGGATCGGCTGCGGCGCGAATTCATCGCCAACGTCTCGCACGATCTGCGCACCCCGCTCACCTCGCTGCACGGCTATCTGGAAACGCTGTCGGTCAAGGCCGCCGCCCTGAGCGACACCGAACGGCGCCGCTATCTGGAGATCGCGCTGGCGCAGAGCCGCAAGGTGGGCAAGCTGGCGCAGGAGCTGTTCGAGCTGGCGCGGCTGGAGTACGGCGTGGTGAAACCGCAGAAAGAACCCTTCTCTCTCAGCGAACTGCTGCAAGACGTGTTCCAGAAGTTCGAGCTGGCGGCGGAGGCGCGCAATCAGCGGCTGCACGCCGACATCGCTCCCGGCATTCCGCCGGTGTTCGCCGATCTCAGCATGATTGAGCGGGTGCTGACCAACCTGCTGGACAACGCCATTCGCCATTCGCCGCCCGGCGGCGACATTGGCGTGCGGCTGTGGCGGCAGGAAGGTCGGGTGATGGTGCAGGTCAGCGACAGCGGCCCCGGCATTCCGCAGACGCTGCGCGCCGATCTGTTCGTGCGGCCGTCGATCCTGAGCGGCGCCCAACGCCCCGCCGGCGGGCTGGGGTTAATGATCGTGCGGCGCATTCTGCAACTGCACGACAGCGACATCCAACTGATTGAACAACCGCAAAGCGGCGCCTGCTTCCGCTTTGCCATTCCGCCGCGTGAGTCCGGCACAACGGTTATTGCGCGAGCGGGAACCGCAGGCTGAAAATGAGGCTGGCGGCAGACGCGCGCCCGGTACATTCGGCGCGCACCTCACCGCCGTGCAGCATCATGATGGCGCGTACGATAGACAGCCCGAGGCCGCTGGCGTGGCTGCCGGCGCTGCGCGCGGGATCGGCGCGGTAGAAACGATCGAACAGTTTTTCCAGCTGTGCCGGCGCGATCGGCGGCCCCTGATTGATGACCTGCACCCACCAGGCATCGGCGCGCCGTTCAGCCCGCAGGACGATCAGGCTGTTTTCGTCGGCATAACGCACCGCGTTGGCCACCAGGTTGCTCAGCGCCCGCTGGAACAACATCGCGTCCGCCTTCAGCTCGCCTTCCCCCTCGCAGCTCAGCGCGATGCCGCGTTCTTCCGCCAGCCCTTCGAAGTAATCCGCCACCCGCCGCAGCTCTGCCGCCACATCCAGACGACTGTAGTTCAGCGCGGACTGCGCCTCACCGGCGCGCGCCAGAAACAGGATGTTTTCCACCATGCGCGAAATACGCTCCAGCTCATCCATATTGTCCGACAATAGGGTTTCGTACTCCTCCACGCTGCGGGGTTGATACAGCGCCACCTGACACTGGCCCATCAACGCGCCCACCGGGGTGCGGATCTCATGGGCCAGATCGGCGGAAAACTGCGTCAGCCGCTGATAACCTTCATTCAACCGATCGAGCATCGCATTGAACGAACGGGTCAGCTGCTGTAACTCCTTCGGCGCCCCCTGTTCGCTGAGGCGCGTCGACAATGTATTGGGCGCGATCTGCGACGCCTGCGCCGCCATGCGCCATAGCGGCTTCAATCCCCGGCGCATGACCCCATAGCCCAGCAGCGCAATCAGCAGGAAAGCCACAATGACCGCCGCGACAATACGCCACCGGTAACGCGCCAGCATCTTCTGCTCATTGACCATGACGTGCGCGGCGGAGATCTGCAGCAAACTGCCGTCTTCCAGGCGCACCATCGCCGACGCCGCGCGCAGCGGCACCCCCTGCGCCGTTTCCCCGCCGCGCACGGCGGCCAGCGTCTGCGCCTGTTCGGGCGGCGTCGGCGCGATCGGCGGCAGGGCCACCCTGGCCGGATTCACATTGATGAGCGGCTTTTGCCCCGGGATTTGGAAAATCAGCACGTCCTGTTCATTGCCCAGCATATTTTCGAACAGGCCGTTATTGGCGGTCAGACGCGCCAAAGGAAAGCGCTGCCCCAGTAAATGGCGGAAATACTCGATGCGCCCGGTCACCTGCAGATCGCTGCGGAGCGTCATTTCCTGACGCATGGCGCCAAACAGATACCAGCCCGTCCCGCTCACCACGCAGGCGGCCACCAGCGCGAACAACATGGCGGTGCGCAGCGTCAGCGACACCGGCCGACGTGAAGCGCGGGCGTTCACGAGCGCGGCTCGCAAACATAGCCGATGCCGCGCACGCTGTGGATCAGCTTGACGTCGAACGGCCGGTCGATTTTGGCGCGCAGGCGTTTGATCGCCACGTCAACCACATTGGTGTCGCTGTCGAAATTCATGTCCCACACCTGAGAGGCTATCTGCGTGCGCGACAGCACTTCGCCTTCGCGCCGCACCAGCAGATGCAGCAGCATGAACTCCTTGTTGGTCAACGGGATCACCTGATCCTGGCGCACCGCCCGGCGGCGCAATACGTCCAACTGCAGATCGGCGATGGCGTAATGATCGGCTTCGCGCGCCGGCCCGCGGCGCAGCAAGGTGCGCAAACGCAGCACCAGCTCGGTAAAGGAAAACGGCTTGATAAGATAGTCGTCCGCGCCCAGCTCCAGACCGTGGATGCGATCCTGCACGCCGTCGCGGGCGGTGAGAAACAGGATCGGTACGTCGCTTTTCTTGCGCAGCACCTCGATGACCTGCCAGCCGTCCAGCCCCGGCAGCATGACATCGAGCACGATCGCATCGTAATCCTGCTCCAACGCGCGAAACAGCCCATCGGTGCCGGTACGCGCCAAATCGACGCCGTAGCCCGCCTCACCCAGCCCTTTCTTCAGGTAATCCCCTGTGCCGATATCGTCTTCAACAACCAGTATTCGCATGCTCGCCACCTCGTTACGTCTGCAAAAATACTAGCAGTTTCGGCGGACAAACTTGATGACATTAATGTCATCAAACGGCCATGGCGCTGACCCAGTAGGTCAACCATGCTTAACCGGCAAACTCATTTCAGGAGAACGTTATGATTACCCGTCATCGTATAGCCGGTTTATTGTTATCCACATTACTGCTGTCCAGCGGCTTGGCCGCCGCCCAACCGCCGGGCAAGGTGATTGCGCCGCTGCGCGGCACCATCAGCCAGGTTGCCGACGGCAATCTGCAACTGACCGATCGCAAAGGCGAGACACTCAGCGTCAAGCTGAACGATCAGACCAAAGTGCTCAGCGTTTCCAAAGCCACGCTGGACGACATCAAACCGGACAGTTTTATCGGCACCGCCGCCGTGCCGCAGCCGGACGGCACGCTCAAAGCGCTGGAGGTGCACGTGTTCGCTGCCAGCCTGCGCGGCACCGGCGAAGGGCATTCGGCCTGGGAATCCGCCGACGGCAAAGTGGACACCATGACCAACGGCACCGTCGGTAAACTGCTCAAATCCAACGGCCGCACCCTGACCGTCACCTACGGCAACCAGCAGAAAACCGTCGTCGTGCCGGAAGACGTGCCGATCGTGACGCTGGATCCGGGCGATCTGAGCCTGCTGAAACCGGGCGTGCACATCGTGCTGTTCTCCGCCGCCGACGATAAGGGCCAGCGCGTCGCCACCCGCATTTCCGCCGGCAAAGACGGCACCGTGCCGCCGATGTAACCGGAGGAAAGCCATGAAAACCAACGCGTCGCGGCCGGTGCATCGCTGGCCGGTTCGAATCACTCATTGGATCAACCTGTTCGCCATGGTGTGCATGTTCATGAGCGGTTGGGAAATCTACAACGCCTCGCCGCTGTTCGATTTCCGCTTTCCGCCGCAGATGACGCTGGGCGGTTGGCTGGGCGGCGCGATTGGTTGGCATTTGGCGGTGATGTGGCTATTGGCGCTCAACGCCGTCTGCTATCTGCTGTGGAGCCTGTTCAGCGGTCATTTTCGCCGCGATCTGTTGCCGCTTCGCATCGGCGCGCTGCGGCAGGATATCTGGCTGGCGTTGACGCTGCGCCTGCGCCACCGGCATGGCCACTATAACGCCATTCAGAAACTGATGTACCTCGGCGTACTGGCGCTGGGTCTATTGCTGGTGCTGTCCGGCCTGGCGATTTGGAAGCCGGTTCAGCTGCAGGGATTGGTCGCGCTGTTTGGCGGCTTCGATTTCGCACGCTACGTGCATTTTTTCGCCATGGCAGGCATCGGCCTGTTCGTGGCGATCCACGTCTTTATGGTGGCTGTCGTGCCCAAAACTCTGTGGGCGATGATAACGGGTGGCAAACATGAATGAGAAAAAACAGCGGGCAGCCGCGCCGACGCTGGAACCGGACCAAAAAAAGCAGTTGGTCAATCTGCAACGCCGGCTGATGTTGCGCTCCGGGCTAACGCTGGGCGGCATCGCCATGCTCACCGGTTGCAACCTGCAAGACGGCGATCGGGTGGATAAGGTGCTGTGGGCCATGTCGCGCTGGAACGACCGGGTGCAGGCCTGGCTGTTCAGCGGCCAGCGGTTGGCGCAAACTTACCGCCCCGATCAGATTACCCAGCCTTTCCCCTTCAACGCGTTTTACCCGGAATACAACGTCCCCGAGATCGATCTTGCCGGCTATCGGCTTGAGGTCGCGGGGAAAGTGGAGAAAAAAGCGCCCTGGACGCTGGAACAGCTGCAGCGGCTGCCACAGCAAAGTCAGATCACGCGTCTGATCTGCATTGAGGGCTGGAGCGCCATTGGTCAATGGGGCGGCGTGCCGCTGCGCACCTTTCTGCAGCACGTCGGCGCGGATCTGAATGCCGGTTACGTCGGCTTCAAATGCGCCGATCGTTACTACGCCAGCCTCGACATGGCCACCGCGCTGCACCCGCAGACCATCCTGGCGCTGGATTTCGGCGGCAAGGCGCTGCCGGCGGACTATGGCTACCCGCTGCGGCTGCGCGTGCCAACCAAACTGGGGTTCAAAAACGCCAAACATATCGCCGCGATCTTCGTCAGCGACGTCAATCCGGGCGGCTATTGGGAGGATCAGGGCTACAACTGGTTCAGCGGCATTTAGTTTTGCGCGGCGCTGCGCACAACCCTCATCGGCGGCTGGAGGATTGTCTCCGCCGCGATTAATAATCTGTTCGTCACAAAGGGGATAACTATAGGAAAAATAATAGTAAAAAGGATTTTATCATGGAGATTGATGTGAGGGAGTCACATACAGGGGTAGCAGACACATACAGGTATCAGATTGCGGTCAGAAAAGATGATGGTAAAACGGCCATCTATCATTTGGATTTCAAGAAAATTGGGCAAAACATGCACCATTGGTTTGCCCCAGTGTATGTGGACACGGCTCTCCTCAATAATGCTTTCTCTCTGGAGTTTTATGATGTTAAGGCGTTGAGCGACGCAGACAGGCATCGGCGCTCAGCTTTCGATACCTATACCGCAATGCGTTATACCCTTTTCCAACGCGAACGCTTATTCGTAGTTGGCATCGGGGAAACCCTTCTCAAGTTTGCCTATCAGTATCATGCCAGGCTCATCTTAAGCGCACCGTTAAGGCCAGCATTAGCTAAAATTTATGATTTATTGTTGAAAAAATACGCCCACAAAGGGCATTATTTATACAAAATAGAGTTTATAAAGGACGGCCTCTATGTCATCGAAATCCCGCGTAACCCCCATAGCATCCCACACTTACCAGCAGCACGTTAAGGAACAGCGCCTGAAAGAGATGCAAGCTTTCCACGAAGAGTGGTGGGAACAAAGGCGCCGCGAATGGCGTGAACGCGGCGGCGTTGAAGCCAGTGAACCGCCCGCACGTGGCATCGATACCGAACTTTCATCCTGATCCCGCTTCGTTCTTATTCCTCTTCTCCCGCCGTCAGCAATGCAATCCCCGCGTGCTCAATGGCCTCCCGCGCGGCGGCGGGCAACCCTTCGTCGGTAATGACGGCGTCAAAGGCGGCGATCGGCAGCGCCAGGTAGGTCGCGACCTTGCCGTATTTGGACGTATCGCTGAGCAGAATGCGGCGGCGGCTGGCCTCGACGATGGCCTTCTTCACCATCACCTTGTCTTCGTTCGGCGTCGACAGGCCGCGCATACTCCACGAAGAGGCGGAGATGAACGCCAGATCGATAAACAGACCGCGCAGCGCCTGTGCCGCCGCTTCGCCGACGCAGGAGCGGTTTTCCCGGCACACGGTGCCGCCGGTGTGGATGATTCTGCACTGGCTGTGTTCGATCAGGAAGCCGGCGATGACAAAGTCGTTGGTCACCACCGTCAAATCGTCACGTTCACCGATCTGTTTCGCCAGCGCCAGCGTGGTGGTGCCGGCATCCAGATAGATACAGCTGCCGGCGGGAATTTGCCGCGCCGCCAGCCGGCCAATGGCGAGTTTCTGCCGGCTGAACATCCCCTCTTTGGCCTGGTGCGAAGGTTCGCTCGCCACCCGCTCGGGCGCCTGCACGCCGCCCGAGACCGACTGCACCGCGCCCTGTTCCTCCAGTTTTTGCAAATCACGGCGGATCGTCATGTGCGATACCCCCAGCCGTTCGGTCAGCTCGGCAATGCTGACGACGCCGCGTTCGGATACCAGCGCAAGAATTTGTTGATGGCGTTCTACAGGTATCACGGTTCCCTCTCGTTGCTGCGGTGATAATAATTGTGATTTTACGTCAATTTTCGTTCGCCGATAGCCCTAATTTTTCGCGGCGTGACGACGCGCGCAGTTAGGCCAGGTAAACATAAACTTATTTAAAAACATAATAATAATGTTGATACGGGCCAGAAATCAGACGAAAAACTCGTTTCACACATTGTTAATTATTGTGATATCGATCGCGGATAAACCATCGACAAGCGCTTACATTTAACACAACAAAACAAATTATCACTAAAATTAACAGGAGTGCAGTATGACACACCCAGGGAATTATGCCGTCTGCATCATCGGACTGGGCGCGATGGGCATGGGCGCGGCGCGTTCGTGCCTCCGCGCCGGATTGACCACCTACGGGGCGGACCTGAATCCGCAGGCGCTGGCGACGCTGCAGCAGGCTGGCGCGAAACAAACGTCTACCAGCGCGTGCGACTTCGCGGCCGAGCTGGACGCCGTGCTGCTGCTGGTGGTGAATGCCGCCCAGGTGAAGCAGATCCTGTTCGGCGAACAAGGCCTGGCGCCAAAGCTCAAGCCAGGCACCGCGGTGATGGTCTCTTCGACCATTTCCGCCGATGACGCCAAACAGATCGAGCAACGGCTGCTGGACTACGGGCTACCGATGCTGGACGCGCCGGTTTCCGGCGGAGCGGCCAAGGCGGAGGAAGGCCAGATGACGGTGATGGCCGCCGGCGCCGACGCCACCTTCGAGCGTCTGCAACCCGTGTTGGACGCCATCGCCGGCAAGGTTTACCGCATCGGCGAGACGATCGGTCTGGGCGCGACGGTAAAAATCATCCATCAGCTGTTGGCCGGCGTGCACATCGCCGCCGGAGCGGAAGCTATGGCGCTGGCCGCCCGCGCCGGCATCCCGCTGGACGTGATGTACGACGTGGTCACCCACGCCGCCGGCAACTCCTGGATGTTCGAAAATCGCATGCGCCACGTGGTCGACGGCGACTATGCGCCCAAATCGGCGGTGGATATCTTCGTCAAGGATTTGGGGCTGGTGGCGGATACCGCCAAGGCGCTGCACTTCCCGCTGCCGCTGGCCTCTACCGCTTTTACCATGTTTACTGCCGCCAGCAACGCCGGTTACGGTAAAGAAGATGACAGTGCGGTAATCAAAATCTTTACCGGCATCGATCTGCCGCAGAAAAAGGAGGCGCTCTGATGCTGCTTGGCGTAATCGCGGATGACTTTACCGGCGCGACCGACATCGCCAGTTTTCTGGTGCAAAACGGCCTGCCGACGGTGCAGCTGAACGGCGTGCCGCAAGACGAAACCCAGATCAATGCACAGGCGGCGGTCATCAGCCTGAAATCGCGTTCCTGCCCGGCAGAACAGGCGGTCGAACTGTCGTTGCAGGCGCTGGCCTGGTTGCAAAAACAGGGCTGCCGCCAGTTCTACTTCAAATACTGCTCCACTTTCGACAGCACCGCACCGGGCAATATCGGCCCGGTGACCGACGCCCTGCTCACCGCGCTGGGGGAAAATTTCACGGTTGTCTCACCGGCGTTGCCGGTAAACGGCCGCACGGTCTATCAGGGCCACCTGTTCGTCGGGGAACAGCTGCTGTCTGAATCCGGCATGCGTCATCACCCGGTCACGCCAATGACCGACAGCAACCTGCTGCGCCTGATGGAATCCCAGGCCGCCGGGCGCTGCGGGCTGGTGACGGCGGCGGAAATGGATCGCGGCGCCGAGGCGGTCAGCGAGAAGCTGCGCCAACTGGCCCAGGAAGGCGTGCGCTACGCGGTGCTGGATACGCTCAACGAGCGGCATCTGCTCATCCAGGGTGAAGCGTTGAAAACGATGAAGCTGGTGACCGGCGGTTCAGGCCTGGCGATCGGCCTGGCGCGGCAATGGGCGCAAAGCGGCGATCGTGCGGCAGAGGCGGCCGGCGCGCCGCAGGGGGAAAAGGCAGCAGTGCTGTCGGGCTCGTGTTCTGTGATGACTAACCGGCAGGTGGCGCACTATCGCGAGCGCGCTTCGGCGCAGGCCATCGATATCGACCGTTGCCTCGAACCGCAGGCACGCGCCGCCTACGCCGCCGAGTTGGCGCACTGGGCGCAGCATCACGCCGGGGAGGCGCTTGCCCCGCTGATCTACGCCACCGCGGCGCCGGAAGCGCTGCAGCAAACGCAACGGCAGCACGGTAGCGCCGCCAGCGAGGCGGTGGAGGCGTTGTTCGCCGAATTGGTGGTGCAACTGCGCCAGTTGGGATTCAGCCGCTTTATCGTCGCCGGCGGAGAAACCTCCGGCGTGGTCACGCAGGCGCTGGGCATTCGCGGCTTCCATATTGGCCCCAGCATTTCCCCCGGCGTTCCCTGGGTGCGCGCCAGCGATCGGGCGATTTCCCTGGCGCTGAAATCAGGCAATTTTGGCGATGAAGCCTTCTTCGCGCGCGCGCAAACGGAGTTTCCAGTATGACCATGACCATCGAACAACAGGCGCGCGAAGAGATGGTGCGCCTCGGCGCCTCGTTTTTTCAACGCGGTTACGCCACCGGTTCCGCCGGCAACCTCTCGCTGTTGCTGCCAGACGGCGCGCTGCTGGCGACGCCGACCGGCTCTTGCCTGGGCGAGCTGCAGGCCGATCGCCTGTCTAAAGTGAGCCTGAACGGCGACTGGCTCTCCGGCGACAAGCCGTCGAAAGAGATCAGCTTTCACCGAGCGCTGTATCTGAACAATCCTGAATGCAAAGCGGTGGTGCACCTGCATTGCACCTACCTCACGGCGCTCTCTTGCCTGCAGGGGCTGGACGTCGACAACGCCATCAAACCGTTCACCCCCTATGTGGTGATGCGCGTCGGCAAGGTGCCGGTGGTGCCCTACTATCGCCCCGGTGACGAAAGGTTGGCGCAGGATCTGGCTCGCCTGGCGCCGACCCACCGCGCCTTTTTGCTGGCCAACCACGGGCCGGTGGTGACCGGTAAAAGCCTGCGAGCGGCGGCGGACAATGCCGAAGAGATGGAAGATGCGGCGCGGCTGATCTTCACCCTCGGCGATCGTCCGATCCGCTATTTGACCGATGATGAAATTGCCGAATTACGGAGCTGACCCATGCCTAAATTTGCCGCCAATTTATCGATGATGTTTACCGAGGTGCCGTTCCTCGATCGCTTCACCGCCGCTGCCGAACAAGGCTTCAGCGCGGTGGAATTCCTGTTCCCTTACGAACATCCCGCCGAGCTGTTGGCCGAAAAGCTGCGCGAACACGGCCTGCAACAGGTGCTGTTCAATACCGCGCCCGGCGATGTCGCCGCCGGCGAATGGGGGCTGGCGGCGCTGCCGGGCCGCGAGCAAGATGCGCGCGCTGATATCGATCGCGCGCTGGCCTACGCCATCGCCCTTTCCTGCCCCTGCGTGCACCTGATGGCCGGCGTGGTGCCCGCGGGCGCGGATCGGCAGCGTTATCTCGACACCTTTATCGCCAATGCGCGCTATGCCGCCGACGCCTTCGCCCCGCACGGCGTCAAGGTGCTGATCGAAGCGCTCAGTCCACCGGTCAAGCCCGACTACCTGTTCGCCAGTCAACATCAGGCGGCGGAAGCGGTGGCGGCGATCGAGAGACCGAACGTGTTCATCCAGTTCGACTTTTTCCACGCGCAGTTAGTGGACGGCAATATCAGCGGGCTGCTGGAAACGCTGGCCGGGCGCTACGCGCATATCCAGATAGCCTCGGTGCCGGATCGTCATGAACCGGATGAGGGCGAACTGAATTACCCGTGGCTGTTCGACAAGCTGGATGCGCTCGGCTATCAGGGCTGGATCGGTTGCGAATACCGCCCGCGTGGCGACACCGCCGCCGGACTCGGCTGGCTGAAGCCTTACCGCTAAAGCCGCACGCCGACACCAGGAAAACGATTTTATAACAATGAAACGCACCCGTATCGCCACGCGGCGATCGCGGTGCCCAACGCTTACCCAACGAAAGGCTTTTTTCATGTCTACCTCTCTGCTGTTGCTGATTGCCGTACTCGGCGTGGTGCTGCTGTTATTGATGGTGATCAAGGCGAAGGTGCAACCCTTTGTCGCGCTGTTGGTGGTCAGTCTGCTGGTGGCGTTGGCCAGCGGCATTCCGACCGGTGAAGTGATGAAAGTGATGACCGCCGGGATGGGCGGCGTGCTTGGCTCGGTGACCATCATCATCGGTCTGGGGGCGATGCTCGGGCGCATGATCGAACACTCGGGCGGCGCCGAGTCGCTGGCGCAACGCTTCAGCCAGGGGCTGGGGCCGAAACATACCGTCGCCGCGCTGACCCTCGCCGCATTTATCCTCGGCATTCCGGTCTTCTTCGACGTCGGCTTTATCATTCTGGCGCCGATTATTTACGGCTTCGCCAAGGTCGCCAAAGTGTCGCCGCTGAAGTTCGGCCTGCCGATGGCCGGCGTGATGTTAACGGTACACGTCGCGCTGCCGCCGCACCCCGGCCCGGTCGCCGCCGCCGGCCTGCTCAACGCCGACATCGGTTGGCTGACCATCATCGGCCTCGCGATCTGTATTCCGGTCGGCGTGATCGGCTATTTCGCCGCCAACTACCTCAACCGCAAAACCTATCCGTTATCGATAGAGGTGCTGGAACAACTGCAGCTGGCGGCGCCGGAGCCGCGGCCGGAAGATCACGCGCCGCTCAGCGATCGCATCAACCCGCCCGGCGCCGGCCTGGTGGCGGCGCTGATCGTCATCCCGATCGCCATCATCATGCTCGGCACCGTCTCCGCCACGCTGTTGCCGGCAGGCTCGGCGCTGCGCGATGCGCTGTCTCTGCTGGGGTCGCCGGCGGTGGCGCTGATGATAGCCCTGCTGCTGGCCTTCTACTTCCTGGCGCTGCGCCGCGGCTGGAGTCTGCAACACGCCAGCGACGTGATGGGCGCCGCGCTGCCGACCGCCGCGGTGGTGATCCTGGTGACCGGCGCGGGCGGCGTGTTCGGCAAGGTGTTGGTGGAATCCGGCGTCGGCAAGGCGCTGGCGGAAGTGCTGACGGCCATCGGCCTGCCGCTGGTGCCCGCCGCGTTTATCATTTCTCTGGCGCTGCGCGCTTCGCAGGGTTCCGCCACCGTGGCGATCCTGACCACCGGCGGCCTGTTGTCGGAAGCGGTCAGCGGGTTGAATCAGCTGCAGCTGGTGCTGGTGACGCTGGCGACCTGTTTCGGCGGACTGGGGCTTTCCCACGTCAACGACTCCGGTTTTTGGATCGTCACGCGCTATCTGGGGCTGTCGGTGGCCGATGGCCTGAAGACCTGGACGGTGCTGACCACCCTGCTCGGCCTGAGCGGCTTTCTGTTCACCTGGCTGTTGTGGCTGGCGGTGTGATTTCTCTGGCATACTGAACGCCGTTGTTTTTCATCGCCTTTCACCCTGTGCAGGAGCAGCAACATGACCGTAATCAACACCGCGCCAACGCTTATCACCGAACGCCTGCGGCTGGACGCGCACACGCTGGACGACTTCGACTCGCTGGCCGCTCTGTGGGCCGATCCGCTGGTGGTGCGCTATATCGGCGGCACGCCGCGCGACCGGGAAGACTCCTGGGGGCGCCTGATGCGCTACGTCGGCCACTGGGCGCTGCTGGGATACGGGTATTGGGCGGTGCGTGACAAACAAAGCGGCGAGTATCTCGGCAGCATCGGCTTCTCCAACTTCCTGCGCGACATCACCCCGGCGCTCGACGCGCCGGAAATGGGCTGGACGCTGGTGAGCTCAGCGCACGGCAAAGGCTACGCCACCGAGGCGCTGCGGGCGGCGCTGGCCTGGGGTAAGACGCACCTGCCGGGCGCGCAAACCGTCTGCATCATCTCGCCGGAAAACCAGGCCTCGCTGGCGCTGGCGAAAAAAGTCGGCTTTAGCGAAAGCCACCGCAGCGAGTATCACCAGAGCCCGATCGTCGTGATGCATTGCCCGCTTTGAATGCCTAAGCGCGTTGCACCGTCAACGCCGTCTGAATGAAGTTGTCCCGCAGCGCGTCGGCGCGCTGCGGATCCCAAGCGATACCGACCTGCCACTCCGTCTCCTCGCCGCTCAGCGGTAAAATGTCGATACCGGCCGGCGCGATATGCGTGATGCTGTGCGGCAGCAGCGCGACACCTACGCCGGCGGCAACCAACGCCAACAACGTTTGGATATCACCGGCCTGCTGCACCACATTCGGCACCAACCGGTGAGCGGCGATAAACCGCAGCGACTGATCGCTCAGCCCGCGCCCGCGTTTGGGCGTCAGCTGCAACAGCGGCAACTGATTGAAACGCGCCATCAGATCGTCGGCGCGCAGCGCCAGCGCGCCCGGCGCGGCCAGCACCAACCGATCGCTCAGCAATGCCACGCCGCACAGCGGCGTATTGACCGGCAAACGCACGAACCCCGCCTGCAACTCTCCCTGCAGCAACAGCTGATACTGGCGTTCCGACGGCAAGTCCTCCAGGCCGATCGCCACCTCGGGGAACCGTTGGCGAAAGGCCGCCACCAGCTGCGGCGCCAGATGAAAGCTGGAAAGGCCAAATCCCAGCGACAGCCGCCCCGCTTCCCCGAGGGCCACCCGCCGCGCGCGCCGCTGAAACTGCTGGTACTGCGCCACCAGCGCCTGCGCCTCCGGGTAGAGCCGCTGCCCGCCGGCGGTGAGCACCGCCCCCTGTCGGCCACGCTCGAACAATCGAATGCCGAGCTGGGTTTCCAGCGCCTGAATTTGCTTGCTCAGCGCCGGTTGGCTGATGCATAGCCGGCTCGCCGCCTGACGATAGTTGCCCTGTTCGGCCAGCGCCACCAGGGCGCGCAGTTGTTTTATATCCATTCCATTAAGTTATCGAATAAGGAATTTAATTGATTATACAGTAATCAATCCACCTGCTGTAATCAACGCAGACCCTAACCGGAGAGACCCCATGACCATCTCATTGCGCGCCGCCACGGTGCAATTCCAGCATCGCGCCAACGATAAAAATTACAACCTGTCGACCATCGAGCGCTTTATCGCTCAGGCGGCCGAGCAGCAGGTACAGCTGCTGGCCTTCCCGGAAATGTGCATCACCGGCTATTGGCACGTACGCCATCTGTCCGACGCCGAAGTGCGGGCGCTGGCGGAACCGATCGCGGCCAGCCCTTCGCTGGCGCGCATTCGCCCGCTGGCGGAGCGTTACAACATGGCGATCGGCGTCGGGCTGATCGAGCTGGGCGATGACGGCCGTTGCTACAACGCCTACGCCGTATGCCTGCCGGACGGCGCGCTGCATGTGCACCGTAAACTGCACGCCTTCGAACATCCGGCTCTCGCCAGCGGCGATCGCTATACGGTGTTCGACACCCCCTGGGGCGTGCGCGTGGGCGTATTGATCTGTTGGGACAACAATCTGGTGGAGAATGCGCGCGCGACGGCGCTGCTGGGCGCGGAGGTGTTGATGGCCCCGCACCAGACCGGCGGCACCCATTCGCGCAGCCCGCACGGTATGAAGCCGATCCCACCGGCGCTGTGGCAGCGGCGAGCGGAAGATCCGCAGGCGATAGAAGCCGCCTTTCGCGGCGAACACGGCCGCGGCTGGCTGATGCGCTGGCTGCCCTCGCGCGCTCATGACAACGGGCTGTTTTTGCTGTTCAGCAACGGCGTGGGCCGCGATGACGATGAGGTACGCACCGGCAATGCGATGATCCTCGATCCCTACGGCCGCATCGTGGCGGAGACCTGGGCGGCGGAGGACCGGCTGGTCAGCGCCGATCTCGATCTGACGCTGATCCCGCTCAGCACCGGCCGCCGCTGGATTTACGGACGCCGCCCCGAGCTGTACGGTTTACTGACCGAACCGCAAGGCTATGAGCGCGATGCCCGCAGCGCGCGCTTTTCGACGCAGCCGACGGGGCGCGGCAGCTAATGACAGATAAAAAAAATCCGCCCGAAGGCGGATTTTTTATCCGCGCGGCAACCGGTGCCGCGCATTCACGCCCGCAGGCATGAAGAAATCTTAGAAGCGGTAGCCTACGCCAACGTTCCAGCTGCCAACGTCCACGCTGCGGATGCGGCTCTGCTCGTAGCCAACGTCCAGGGCAACGTTTTCGATTGGGTTGAACTGCAGACCGGCACCGTAGGTGAAGCCGTAGTCGCTGTTGCCACCTTTGTTACCGCCAGCCTGGGCGTTGTCGATGTTTTTGCCGTAGCCAACACCGATCACACCGTAGATGCTCGCCCAGTCGTTGAAGCGGTAAGCTGGACCTGCGGTGATGGAATCGTACTGAGATTTCTTGTAGAAACCGCTTTCAGAACGATTTTTTTCCAGGTGGGTGAAGGAGCCGATCACACCCAGTGGGTTGTTGTCGAACTCGTAACGGTATTTCAGGTTGAAACCGTTGGCCTTGTTAGCAACGCCTTGGAGATCACCCTGCGCATAGCCAGCGGATACGGTGCTCTGACCAGCGAATGCGGTACCTGCGCTAACTGCTAATACGCAAGCTGCTACTGCGGAAAGACATGCAATTTTTTTCATAACCACCTCAAACGCGTTTTATTATTAAGTACATCCATTTGTTCATGCTTTGAAAATATAACAAAAATTAGCGTGAAACTCTGCCTTGAAATGAGTGTCTAATGCTTTATATCGTGTAACAGAAGATTTCAAGAACAGTGTATCTGCTTCTTTTCGCTCTATTTTCGGCCGTATTCTACGGCTTTCTGTGACAAAAATCACCAATTTAATATCCAGATAATTCTTAAGAAAAAGCGCACTTTTTGACCAAATTCGCCACATCTCATCCGAGGATCGGCGGATTTCACCGCGATGTGCGCTTTTCTCAGACAGATTTTCGCCATTTCATTTACACTGCTCGCATCCCCGTTTCGACCGTTTTCTCAAGGCTGAGGAACGGCGCAAAAAAGGCCCGTTAAGGATGTCGTTATCTACTTCCGGCAGAGCGCCCTCCGCGCTGCTGCCCATCTGTCTGTTAATCATCGCCATGGTGTCTATCCAAAGCGGTGCCTCGTTGGCCAAAAGCCTGTTCCCGATCGTGGGCGCGGAAGGCATTACGACGCTGCGTCTTTTCATCGGCACCCTGATTCTGTTCATTATCTTCCGCCCGTGGCGTATGCGCATCGTCGCCGGCAGCCGCTTGCCGCTGCTGATTTACGGCCTGTCGCTCGGCGCGATGAACTACCTGTTCTACCTGTCGCTGCGCACCGTGCCGCTCGGCATCGCCGTGGCGTTGGAGTTTACCGGCCCGTTGGCGGTGGCCATGTTCTCGTCGCGGCGGCCGATCGACTTTCTCTGGGTGGCGCTGGCGATCGCCGGGTTGTGGTTCCTGTTGCCGCTCGGCCACGGCGTAGGTGGGATCGATCCGTTCGGCGCCGCCTGTGCGCTCGGCGCCGGCGCCTGCTGGGCGGTCTATATCATTTTCGGCCAAAAGGCCGGCGGCGATCACGGCCCCGGCACGGTGGCGCTCGGTTCGTTGATCGCCGCGCTGGTGTTCTGCCCGATCGGCGCCTGGCAAACCGGCAGCGTGCTGTTCAACCTCGATATTCTGCCGGTCGCTCTGGCGGTGGCGATCCTCTCCACCGCGCTGCCTTATTCGCTGGAGATCATCGCGCTGCCCAAAATTCCGGCGCGCACTTTCGGCACCTTAATGAGCCTGGAGCCGGCGATGGCGGCGCTGTCCGGCATGCTGTTCCTCGGCGAACACCTGAGCGGCGTACAATGGTTGGCGCTGGCGGCGATCATCGCCGCCTCCATGGGTTCCGCCCTGACCATTCGCCCCAAACCGCGCCTCGAAAGCCTTTCCTGATCGCCTGACTCGCCTGCCGACCGCAACGCCGGAATGCAGGCGGGTTAACTGTTTTCCTCGTGACAAATCGGCATACTTCCCCTTAGCCTGTATCGCAGGCTCTTTGGACTTTCGCTCACATGGAGAATAACAGTGATTCATAACAGCCTGTTCAACCCACGCTTCGGCCGCGGACTCGCGCCAGCGCTGGTTTCAACCCTGACCGAGTTGCGCCGATGCGACCTGCCCGAACTGGCACTGGGCCATCACCCGATCGACGGCGATAACATCTTTATGGACGTGATGACGCTGACCACCGTGCCGGCGGCGGAAAAGCGCGCCGAAATGCATCAGGAGTACATCGCGCTGCATCTGCTGATCAGCGGCGAAGAACGCATCGAATACGGCCTGGCGGGCGACTGGCATCGCGAACATCCGCATGCAGAAAATAGCGACCTGCTGCTGCTGGACATCAAACGCCACCCGCAAACGCTGCACATGACGCACGGTATGTTCGCGATCTTTTTCCAGATGGAACCGCATAAGACCGGCTGCCTGTGGCAGCAGCCGCAGCACGTCAAGAAAGCGGTGGTGAGGATCCATCACCGCCTGCTGCTGTGAGCCTGCGGCAGCGTCCGTAGAAAATCGGCGGCCTGGCGGGGAGAGCGCAAGCGCACGAAACGGTGCCCTGCATCGGTACGGGCCATCTCCGCCAGGTATTTTCGCCGGTTCTTCGAGTAAGTGCGGATCGTCCACAGCACGATCGACTCGCGGCTAAAGAAAGAACGGCGGAAACTTTCCCGATTGCCGGTGCCCGGCCACAGCTCGCTTTTGCTGGCCGCGCGTCGGCACGCGCGCCGCACGGCTTGCCACAACGTGCGGCAGAAACCGTAGTCCAGCCACAGGATATAATCGACCTCGCGCCACTTGATCGGTTGCGTGCGGCTGTAGTTGCCGTCCAGCACCCAGCCTCCTCCCGCTTCGGCCAGCGTCTGCTCAAGCCGCGCCAGGAACGCACCATCGGGCGTCCCCTGCCACTCGGGCCGCCAATAGAGTCTGTCCATCTCGATATAGGGAACGTCAAGACGTTCCGCCAGTTGACGCGCCAGGGTGCTTTTACCGCTGCCGCTGGTGCCGACGACGTTAATTTTCATTATTCGCCTATAAAGAGAGAGGATAATTACCCTACTGTAGCGGCATCAATTACCGCTATCAATATGAATGGATGAGAAATTAACACCACGATAACAAAGCGGATATTTAGCCGAAACCCGCAGGCGAAAAAATAAAATAACCAAGGTAAATTTTCACAGCCATAAACAATAAATCAGTGAATGATAAATAATTATATTTTTCATGCTGTTGCATTAAATAAAAATTCAACCAGACCAATTATTCGTAGGCTAACCCTATTTGTGCAATAGCCATTTTCGTCCGGCAAAAATAAACAGCCCTGCTATAATTGATCCCGTAACGAAATAGGACAACGACTAATCAAGAGGATATCTGATATGAGTACCGCTAAACTGGTGAAAACGAAATCTTCTGATCTGCTGTATACCCGTAACGATCTGGACGAAAAAATCAAACTGGCCGCCATCAAGGCGCTGAACCATCAGGTCGTGCAATTCATCGATCTCTCGTTGATCACCAAACAGGCGCACTGGAACATGCGTGGCGCGAACTTTATCGCGGTTCATGAAATGCTGGACGGCTTCCGCACCGCCATCATCGAGCACCAGGACACCTTCGCCGAGCGCGTGGTGCAGCTGGGCGGCGTGGCGCTGGGCACCGTACAGGTGGTGAACGATCGCACGCCGCTGAAAAGCTATCCAACCAATATCCACAGCGTGCAAGAACACCTGAAAGCGCTGGCCGATCGCTACGGCGCGGTGGCGAATGACATCCGCAAAGCCATTACCGAAGTGGAAGACGAAGACACCGCCGACATGTTCACCGCCGCCTCGCGCGATCTGGACAAGTTCCTGTGGTTCATCGAATCCAATATCGAATAACGCCGCAACGCGTTGCAGACCGCCCGTCGTGCCGGGCAGAACAGGCTGGGCTTCGCCCGGCCTGTTTTCTTTTGCGCGGTCGTTGAATTGTGCAAAAAACGGCCCATATTAAACGGTAGGTTTCCCTTATCAGGAGGTGATGATGGCCAGCGGCTGGGCGGCGGACGGCGCCGTACAAGATCAAATTGATTCTACCGTCGACGATGCGGTGCAGCGCGCGCGTGATGCGCTCGGGCATGGCGAGAGCGAACGCTATTGCCAGGAATGCGGAGAACCGATCCCCGAGGCGCGCCGCAAGGCGCTGAAGGGGGTGCGTTATTGCCTCGCCTGCCAGACCGAACAAGACAAAAAACACGCGGCCACCAGCCTGTACAACCGGCGCGGCAGCAAAGACAGCCAGTTGCGTTAGCATTATCTGCTCCCCTTTTTCTCCTCTCGCGGCCCCCGCTTGCACCGTCGGTGCATCATGAAAGTTAGAGTTAGTTATCAATATTGAAGCAAAAACGTTAAAGAACGGTTGTTTCACAGCCAAAATTTGGTTAATGATAGCCCCGTGCACCAAGATAATTCTTACGCACCATTTCGGTGCCTCATTGTGGTGCACAACCATAACAATTCGCCTTTCCGGCACAACATCACGAAGTAACTCTTTGTTTTTATAGTAGTTGAAAACATGGCACGATTTTTTCATGGCACCAACTGCAATATAAAAAATGGGTAATCCGCAACCTGTACAGGAATTCCTCTCATGAAGTCGATTTTTAAAGTCTCCCTGGCCGCACTCTCCCTGGCCTTTGCCGTAAGTTCTCACGCAGCAGACAAACTGGTGGTCGCCACCGACACCGCTTTCGTTCCTTTTGAGTTCAAGCAAGGCGACAAATACGTCGGCTTCGACATCGACCTGTGGGCCGCCGTCGCCAAAGAGCTGAAGCTGGACTACACCCTGAAACCGATGGACTTCGGCGGCATCATTCCGGCGCTGCAGACCAAAAACGTCGATCTGGCGCTGGCCGGCATCACCATCACCGATGAGCGCAAGAAAGCCATCGACTTCTCCGACGGTTACTACAAAAGCGGCCTGCTGGTGATGGTCAATGCCGACAACAACAGCGTGAAAAGCATCGACGATCTGAACGGCAAAGTGGTGGCGGTGAAGAGCGGCACCGGCTCGGTGGATTACGCCAAGCAGCACATCAAAACCAAGGATCTGCGTCAGTTCCCGAACATTGACAACGCCTATATGGAACTGGGCACCAAGCGCGCCGACGCGGTGCTGCACGACACGCCAAACATCCTATACTTCATTAAGACGGCTGGCGCCGGCAAGTTCAAAACCGTCGGCGATTCGCTGGAAGCGCAGCAGTATGGCATCGCCTTCCCTAAAGGCAGCGATGCGCTGCGCGAGAAGGTGAACGGCGCGCTGAAAACCCTGCGTGAGAACGGCACCTATAACGAAATCTACAAGAAGTGGTTCGGCACCGAACCTAAGTAAGCTGTGAATTTGGCAAGCTATTAACTTAAGCACAGGGGGCGCTTAACCCCCTGCGCTTCGTTGTATCTGATACCCACGTTTGGGATCACCGGGAGAAATATCATGCAGTTCGACTGGAGCGCCATCTGGCCCGCCATTCCTATCTTGTTAGAGGGCGCCAAAATGACCCTGTGGATTTCGGTCCTCGGTCTGATTGGCGGCCTGATCATCGGCCTCGTCGCCGGCTTTGCCCGCACCTATGGCGGTTGGATCGCCAACCACATCGCGTTGGTGTTTATCGAAGTGATCCGCGGCACGCCGATCGTGGTGCAGGTGATGTTCATCTACTTCGCCCTGCCGATGGCGTTCACCGATTTGCGCATCGATCCGTTCACCGCGGCGGTGGTGACCATCATGATCAACTCCGGCGCCTACATCGCGGAAATCACCCGCGGCGCGGTGCTGTCTATCCATAACGGTTTCCGCGAGGCCGGCCTGGCGCTCGGCCTGTCGCGCCGCGAAACCATCCGCTACGTCATTATGCCGCTGGCGCTGCGCCGCATGCTGCCGCCGCTGGGCAACCAGTGGATCATCAGCATCAAAGACACCTCGCTGTTCATCGTGATCGGCGTGGCGGAGCTGACCCGTCAGGGTCAGGAAATTATTGCCGGTAACTTCCGCGCGCTGGAAATCTGGAGCGCCGTGGCGGTTATCTATCTGATTATTACCCTGGTGCTGAGCTTCGTGCTGCGTCGTCTGGAAAGAAGGATGAAAATCCTGTGATTGAATTTAAAAACGTCTCCAAGCATTTTGGCCAAACCCAGGTGCTGCACAACATCGATTTGAAGATCGACAAAGGCGAAGTGGTGGTGATCATCGGGCCGTCCGGCTCCGGCAAATCCACCCTGCTGCGCTGCATCAACAAGCTGGAAGAAGTCACCAGCGGCGATCTGATCGTCGACGGCCTGAAAGCCAACGATCCGAAAGTGGACGATCGGTTGATCCGCCAGGAAGCCGGCATGGTGTTCCAGCAGTTCTATCTGTTCCCGCACCTGACAGCGCTGGAAAACGTCGCCTTCGGCCCGATCCGCGTACGCGGCGCGAAGAAGTCCGATGCGGAAAAGCTGGCGCGCGAGCTGCTGGCCAAAGTCGGTCTGGCGGAGCGCGCCCACCATTACCCGTCTGAACTGTCGGGCGGCCAGCAGCAGCGCGTGGCGATTGCCCGCGCGCTGGCGGTGAAGCCGAAAATGATGCTGTTCGACGAGCCGACCTCCGCGCTCGATCCGGAGCTGCGCCACGAAGTGCTGAAGGTCATGCAGGATCTGGCCGAAGAAGGGATGACGATGGTCATCGTCACTCATGAAGTCGGCTTTGCCGAAAAAGTGGCGTCGCGCCTGATCTTTATCGACAAGGGCCGGATTGCCGAAGACGGCAACCCGCACGATCTGATCAATCATCCGCCAAGCCCGCGTCTGCAGGAGTTCCTGCAGCACGTGTCCTGATCCAAGCGGTTTAACGGCGGGCGCGCCACGCGCCCGCCGCTTTCATTCCGCACGCTCTCCCACGCCCCGTCGCGCCACCTTTCCTACTATATTGATTGTTTTTCATCGTATTGCTTTTATATCCGCCGATCACAGAACGCCAAAGAGAGGAACCATGCCGCCAAACGCATACTCCCGACGAGGTTCTCATCTGCGAGAACACCTGCTTTTCCTGCTGCTGTTGCTGGCCCTGAACGTCTTCGCACCACCGGCGCTGGCGCAAAATGCGCCGCCCGCGCCCGCCGACAAGAGTGAGCAGCAGAAAGCCGCCTACGCCGCGCTGGCCGATCTGCTGCAAGACGACCAAGCGCGCGCGGAACTCATCAACCACCTGAAACAGACCGCCGGCGACGCCTCCGCCGCCGCGCCGGCAACGCCGGAAGAATCGACGCCCGCTACGCTGAGCGACAGCCTGAACTCGCTGGCGCAGGAAGGCATCGGCACCTTTAACCAAAAGCTCGGCGCGCTGCAAAAGCTGATCGACTCCGGCCCGAAGCGCGTTTTCAATCCCGCCGGCTTTTTCCGCGCGCTGGGCTACTTTCTGCTGACGGTGGCGGTCACCTTTGCGCTGTTCCACCTGATCCGGCGGCTGATCGCGCCGCTGTACAAACGCATGGGCAGTTGGGGACACAATGCGCGGCTACAGCGCGGCCCGTGGTATAAACGCCCCGCCGCCATTCTCGGCGCTTTCGCCATCGATCTGCTGGTGCTGCTGCTGGCGCTGGCGGCGGGCAATCTGTTCGCCCGCCACGTCCACGCCGACAGCGCCACCATTCTGCGGCTGCAGACCCTGTTTCTCAGCGCCTTCGCGGTGATTGAATTTTTCAAGGCGGTGCTGCGGCTGATTTTCGCCCCCAACTTCGACTATCTGCGCCCCTTCCCCTTCAGCGACCGGAGCGCGCACTACTGGAACACGCGCCTCGCCTGGCTCAGCGGTCTGATCGGCTACGGCCTGATGGTGGTGGTGCCGGTGGTGGCGGTACAAATAAGCTACCCGGCCGCCGCCACCGTCAACCTGGTGGTGATGCTGGCGCTGACGCTGTACGCCATTTGGCTGATCCTGCACAACCGCAAGCCGATACAGCAACAGATCAACCTGCTGGCCGAACGGTCGATGGCGTTTTTCAGCGTGATCCTGCGCGGCCTGGGGCATATCTGGCATCTGCTGGCGATCGCCTATTTTCTGGTGTTGTTCGTGCTGTCCCAGTTCGACATCGGCAACAGCCTGCGCTTTATGATGAGCGCCACGGTGAAAAGCCTGTTGGTGGTCGGCGTCGGCGCGCTGCTGTCCGGCATGCTGACCCGCTGGATTTTCCGCCGCATTTCACTGCCGACCGACGTCAATCTGCGCTACCCGATGCTAGAGCGGCGCATCAACTCCTACATCCCGAACGGGCTGAAGATACTGCGGGTGATGGTGGTGCTGGCGGTGACGCTGTTCCTGCTCGATGCCTGGCACCTGATCAACCTGTATCAATGGGCGGGCAGCGAAAATGGCCAGCGGACGCTCGGCGGGCTGGTGCATATTCTGCTGATCCTGTTGATCGCCGTGTTCAGCTGGACGCTGATGGCCAGCATCATCGAGCACCGCCTGGCGCTGGAGCTGAGCAACGGCGTGCGGCCGAGCGCGCGCGAACGCACGCTGCTGACGCTGTTTCGCAACGTGTTGGCTATCGTTATCAGCACCATCACCGTGATGATCGTGCTGTCCCAGGTGGGATTGAACATCGCGCCGCTGCTGGCGGGCGCCGGCGCGCTGGGGCTGGCCATCAGCTTCGGTGCCCAGACGCTGGTGAAAGACGTGATCACCGGCGTGTTCATCCAGTTTGAAAACGGCATGAACACCGGCGAATACGTCACCGTCAGCGGCATCACCGGCACCGTGGAGCGCATGACCATCCGCTCGATCGGCCTGCGCGACGACTACGGCGTCTATCACATCGTGCCGTACTCTTCGATCACCACGCTGGCCAACTATGCGCGTGAGTTCGGGGTGTACCGCGCCAATTACACCGTCAGCCGCGACGAGGACATCGATCGGGTCAATGCGGTGCTGCATCAAGCCATCGAGGCGCTGAAGCAGGATGAACAGGTCAAGCATTTCCTGATTGGCGAGCCGGTCTTCAACGGCGTGGTGGCGCTGGGCGATCGCTCGTTCACCACCCGCGTGACGGTGCGCACGCAGGCGCTGAAACAGTGGGTGGTGCAGTACGCTCTCGACCGGCTGGTGAAAATCCATTTCGATCGGGCCGGCATCGGCATGCCGCAGCAGGCGATGCAGATTTCCCGCGCGCCGCAGCCGCATGACGAGCAGGCGCCGCCCGCGGCGATCTGAGGTTAGCGCCCGCGCCCGCAGGGCTGAGCGGCCAGGAAGGCCGCCACGTCCTGCCGGTAGGCGTCGTATTGCACCGAACGCGGGGCAAACAGGCCCACCACGTTGGTCAGCCACGGATGGCGCGCGAACAGCGGCTTGACCATCACGTGATCGGCTTCGTCGATGCGCGTCACCGTCAGCAGCGAGGCCGGGATCGTTTGCCGGTAAACGCGCTCGGTTTCGTCCGCGTCCACATTGACGTCGCGCCCGCCCAGGATCAGGTGCACCGGCGTGGTGAAATGCCGCAATCCCGCCGTCGCGTCGCTGGCCATGTTAGCGCGGATAAAGCGCCAGCGGTCGGCGCTCAATGCGGCGGCGGCGCCATACTCGCGGCGGTACTCCGCGTAGCCGTCCGATTGTTCGAGCAGCGTTTGGATATGGCGCCAATGCGCCTCGCGCGCCTGGATCTGCGCTTCATCATCCCCCGCCGCCGCCATCGCCGCCCGGGTGTTATAGCGCCCCTGTCGCAGCCAGTTGATCGCCGGCGCCACCGCCAGCGTAAACGCGATGTCGGGGCGCAAACGCGCCACCTCCGGCATCACCCACCCCGCCTGGCTGGTGCCCCACAGCCCCACGCAGCGCGCATCGAAGCGCCCGTCCCGCCGGACCCAGTCGATGATATCGACGGTTTCCCGCGCGCGATCCGCCATGGTCTGATGCAGCCAGTTGCCGCCGGAGCCGCCAACGCCCGGCTTATCGAAGGCTAAAACCGCATAGCCCTGCTGCGCCATCGCCTCCCAAATGCCGTAATAGCCTTCGTCGCGGCTGGCGTTGGCCGGCCCATCGCCGTGCACGAACACCACGACGCCGGGCTTGACCGGCGCATGCTCCGGCAGCACCAGCGTGCCGGTCAACCGATTGCCGCCGGCGGTCACCGCGACCGGTTCGGTGACAAAGCGAAAGTCGTTGACGTAAATCACCCAGCCAAGCGCCGCCAAAACCAGCGCCACGAGGCACAGCCCTATTTTGCGCACGTCGCCTCCCCGTTGCGTTTCTCCATCAATATCCAATCGGCCTGGCCGAACAGCAGCCCCAGCAAGGCGTAATGCTCTTCGCGTCGCACCTGAAAGCCGCAGCGCCGGTACAGACGCTGCGCATTCACGTTGCGCCGGCTGACATGCAGGCTCAGACGTCGGCCTGCGCCTTGTTCGGCGGCGTAGTCATTCATCCACTGCAGCAGTCGCCTGCCCACCCCTTTACCGCGCTGATTCTCCGCCACCGCCAGGTAAGAGAGATACAGCTCATCGGCCGCCGGGGCATGCTGCAACACCGCCATTTGCAGATACATGCGCCAAACGTTCAGCCAGCCATAGCGGCGACACAGCCGCCAAATCGGCAATCCGCGCGGGCGCAACCCGCCGTCGCCCTCTGCCTCGGCCGCATTGAGGGCAAAGGCCGCCACCACCTGTTCATTCTGTTTCACCACGAAACTGCGCTCCCGGCTGCCGCTTTGCCGCCAACACCACAGCCGATAGAACAGACGCCACTGAAGGCGGGCGCTCAGACGGCGCGCGCGCTGGAATTTGTCGCAGAACGCGGCGTAGATCAACGCCGCCGTTTGCAGCCGGTCAGCGTCGCGATAAGGCTCAATGTGCAACATATCAACCTCGACTAGGGATGCCGGTAGAGCAGTTGTTCCAACAGCCGCACCGGCGTGGCCCCCTCCGGCGCAGGCGACGCAAAGATCGCCTGCCGCCAGGCTTGGCTTTCGATCACGTCCAGCACCAGCTGCGCGAGCGGCAAGGGCGCTATCGCCGGCGCGATCTCGCCGATTTGCTGAGCCTCGGCGATCGTCGTCGCCAGCGCCTCAATCAACTGCCGCTGGTTGGCGCTGAACGGTTCGGCCAATGCCGGGTTACGCGCCACTTCAGCCACAATCTCCGCCGTCAGTTGCACATTGTCCGGTTCGGCGACAAAAGCGTGATAGGCGGTGAAAAAGGCCGACAGCGCCTCTTTCGGCCGCTTTTTCTCGGCCCGCAATGCGGCGGCGAACTCGGCGAATACGCCGTTTTCCAGCAGCGCGATCTCGCCGATCAGCGCCTCCTTGCCGGAAAAATGGTTATAGAGGTTGCCCACGCTGACGCCCGCCGCCTGGGCGATATCCCGCATGCTGGTCTGGTGAAATCCCTTATGGGTAAAGCTGTGCAGCGCAGCGTCGACAATCTTTTCTCGGTTTCCCATCGGCAGCTCCCGAAACGGTGAAGGGGGCGCCTGGCGCCATAAATTGATATAAATGAATGAACGAACGTTCGCTCATATCAAGTCTAGCATAGACCGGTAAAATTGAACCGCAGCTCAACGGCGCAGAGATCGGTGGGAAGAGACAAACGCCGCCCCGCTTTCAGGGGCGGCGTCCGGCAGACTCAGTGCAACGCGTCGCCCTGTTTCACCGACGTAAACGCCTGCATCAGCTTCACGACGTCATGCATGCCGATATTGACCTGGTTGATCACTTCTCCGGCATCGTGGGTCAATGCCACACCGCCGCCGGCCTGTTCCACGCAGGTCGCCATGCCGGCGATCGCCGCCGCCACGCCTTGCTGGATAGACTTGGTCATGCGTTCGATCTCGGTCGCCGCCTTGCGCGACTGCTCCGCCAGCGTGCGCACTTCATTGGCCACCACCGCAAAACCGCGCCCGTGCTCACCGGCGTGGGCGGCTTCGATGGAGGCGTTAATCGCCAACAGATTGGTTTGGGCGGCGATTTTACGAATGGCTTCGACGATGGTGCCGATCTGCTGAGAGCACTTGCCGAGCTCGGTGACCACGCCCGACGTTTCGCGCGCCGCCGCTTCGACCTGCTGCATGCCCTTCACCGCCTGCTGCACGATGACCGCGCCCTGCGCCGCCTGCCGGTCGGTATCGAGCGACAGATGATGCGCGTTGCGCACCATCTCTTCTTCATGCTGCTGCTGTTGCATCAGCCGGGTGATGTCCTGGGCGATCTTCACCACTTTCACCACCTGGCCGTCGTTGTCGAGGATCGGGTTATAGCTGGCCTCCAGCCATACCCGTTCGCCACGCCGGTTGACGCGCTCAAAACGCCCGGTGATGAACTCGCCGCGCGCCAGGCGCTGCCAGTGCCGCCGATAATCGTCGGAAGCGGCGAACGCCGGCGGGCACAGCACCGCATGCGACTGCCCACACGCCTCTTCAAGCCGATAGCCCATCAGCGCCAGCATATTGTCGTTGGCGCTGACAATGGTGCCCTGCGGCGTGAAAGCGATCATCGCCATCGATCGATTCAGCGCCGCCAGCAGGCTGCGGTGTTCCTGCGCCTGGGTCACTCGCTCGGTCACTTCGCTGGCGATCTTGACGATTTCCACCACCTTACCCTGTTTATTCAGCACCGGCGCGTAGGTGCCCTGCAGCCACATCGCCTCGCCGTTTTTCGCGATGCGCTTTATCGTGTCCGTGATGGGCTGCCCCTTATTCAGCGTCTCCCAATGCTTGCGATATAACGGGCTGGCGACATAGTTCGGATCGCAGAAAATACGGTGATGCCGGCCAATCACGTCATCGCGTTGAAATCCCAGCGTGTTGAGGAAGAGATCGTTGACGCGCAAGACCGTGCCGTCGGGCGAGAATACGATCATGGGAACGGCGTGTTCTATCGCGCCCAGTTCGGCGCCTTTGTGGGTAGTTAACTGACTGAATCGTAACAGCATAAGGTGTAGTCCTTGTGGCAGATGATGGCGCTTTTCTTATTTTGTCTGGCCACATGCCGCGCCCACACGCAGACGTGCCATCGCGGAAGGAACGGGCAGCGCCGAACCTTCTGGTTATTGCTATTAACCGGATTAAATTTATTTATTCAGTAAAGTAATTATTCGAATTTAAATAAACCAACAACCTAAGATTTTTATTATTAAATGCGTAATGAGAATAACGTAAGTAATGAAAATTGAAAGGTAAAATGCGGATTTTTATCGGCGCCGGCAGGATAACCGGCGCCGTTGAGCTAACACATCGCCTCTTACGCGACCAGCGGCTCCGGCTCAGTCACCGTGCCGTTGAGCATGATTTCCGGCACATAACGCAGTTCATTGAGCAAACTTTGATGGTCCTGCCCCAAGAGCAGGATGACGCTGTCCGCCGCATCCAGACGGTGGTCATCATTGTTATCGACAATGAGGTAGCTGCTGTTTTGCTCGCCGAGAACGCTGCTGACCCCGACCTTGGCGCTCAATGCTCCAGGCTGACCGAGATCGAGCAACGCGGCCAACAGCTGGCTGGCGCTGCCGCCCTGCTCGGCCGTCAGGGCGCTGATTCTCGCCTCCATGCCTTGCGCATCGCTGACCCCATAATCCGCCAGCTTAGCGCCGGCGCCATGGGCAATCCGCAGGCCCGAAAGCACATCGTCGATGCTGCCCTGCGTCAGCGAAAAGTCTTTTAACGTCACGCCTGACGCCGCCGTGCTGCTCTGCAGCGTCACGTGGCTTTTCCCTGCGCCGGCCACGATCGTCGTGTCTCCCTGCACGTTAAATTGATCGCTGCCTCCTCCGCCTTTGACCAACAGCTGTTCGCCCTGTAGCCCAAGATCTTCCAGCAGCGGCGCCAATTTGGCCTGCGCGCCACCACTTAACGGCAGCAAGTCCAACATTTGAATGATCGTGCCGTCACCGCTGCCGCCATGAGAGGACGTCAGGGTGAATCCATTACCGGCAAAGGCCGAAGCGTCAACCTGGCGGACCTGAGTGTACCCCTCCGTTAGCGTCAGGTTGAAATTCGCACCGCCGGACAACGTAATGTCTTGCACCTGATCATTTTGCCCCGTCAGCGTCAAGGCGCCATTTCCCCAGCCGCCGGTGTTAATGGCAACCAATGTCAATGGATTTTCATCGCCATGCGAGTCAAGCGCCAACGAGCCGGCATTACCGCGCCCGGAGAACAACAGGTCGAAACGATCGGTGGCATTCTCAAGGAAGGCTATCTCCAGCCGGCTGTCCGCATGATCGCCGATGCCGCTGATTTCAAGGCGCGCCGCATCGGCATTGGCGTTGATCACTTTGACGTTATCCGCCCGGCCGGACAGCAACAATCCCTCACGGCCAAGCGCCTGCGCCGCCCGGCTCTGCACGACCGTCCCTCCGTCCGTTCCCTCTACGGTGGCGTTGCCGCTCAGCACCCCGTAGTCAAACACATGAGCACTCGTCGCCAGCGCTTTCGTGCTGTAACCGTTCCAACCGATTTGCGTCAGCGTAGCTTCCGCCTGGCCGATGTAACCCGCCATATCTATCTGTTCGAAATGACTGAAATTGGCGGCATTGCTGCTCACCGTACTGATGCGCACGCCAAAGAGATCGAGCGTCGAAGTCATTTTGACGATCAGGTTGGCGGACAAAATATCGTGCCCGTCACCGCCATCGGCGCTGAATATCCACCCCACATGATTGGCGCCGCCATCGGCATTGCCTCCCCATAGCAGGCTGTCATTGCCGTTGTTCAGATAAAAGTGCCCTTGGGCGGCGGCGAGATCGGCCTGCGAAGTGAGCTGCACCCGATCGTCGCCATAGGTGCCATGCACTGTCACATTGGCATTGTTTACCGTTATGTCCACCCCATACCGAGCCGCAGGGTTATTGTGCAGCCAGATATCCGCCGCAGCGTCGCCATTGACGATCAGGTAAGAAAGCTGCGAGGCATAGCTCAGGTCAACCGTGACGTCCGCGTCAGCATCCAGGAACACCCTGAAAAGCACGGCGGTTTCTGCATTGCTCAGCGTATGATGAGCATGCGTATTCACCGTACCCGACGCGTTGCCGCCGCCCTCGCTGGTGGCGAGAGACGCGGTCGTTTTATACGCCAGGCTGGCGCCGACATCGCGCGCGAACATCCACTGTTCATACTGAACATCACCTGTCGGCGGCGCATTGATCAGATCGGCGATCACCGCCTGCGTGACCAGGGCCTTGTCGCCGCCCAACGTCCGGTAGTGGTCCAACTGCTGTTCATTCGCCGCCCGGCCATGCACCGCCTGATAGACGTGCTGAATAAAGTCGTCCCCCTGTAAACCACCGATCTGCGCCTGAAATTCCGGCGTCGCCAGAAGGGCCGTGACCAATTCGGCATAGCTCAAGGTGCCGGAGGCCAGCGTCTTGCTCCAATTGTCCAGCGAGACGCTGTCCACCGCCCGCTCGGGCAATGCACGGAACAGCGCCGCTATCTGCTCCAGATACTCGGTCGCCGGCAGTTCGCCCGGCGAATATTCCTGGCCCGCCGCATTGAAATGCTGTTGAGCCGCCGCATCTTCCGGCGCCACCACCCCGCGCAACTGCGCGATCATATCCACCAGCAGATCGCCGCGCGTCGCGCCTTCCGCCAGCCGTTGCTGGTAAGCGGCCAGTTCAGTTGCCGTCGGTGGCCGTTCGAATCCCTGAGCGAACAGATGCAAAATGAAGTCATGATCGGAAAGATCGTTAAGCGGCAGGGTGGCAATCTTGCTCTGCGCCAACGCAGCCAGATCGCCCCCCTGATTGAGCAGCTTGCCGTCATGCGCAATTTCATCGGTCTGCCAGGGCGCTCGCAGCAGATAAAACATCGCCTGCGCGTCGCCGCTTCCGCCGGCGGCATCGGCGGCCGTGCCGGGATACAAACCTTCTGCAATGCGCTGATCGAGCGCATCACGCTGCGCCAGCATCACCGGATCGTCCCCCAGATAGTTAAAGAGGTCGATGACGACGCTGGCGACAGCGCTGTTGAAATGCCCCTGTTGCAGTAAGGCATTGATGTAATCCGGATCGGGAGCGCTATTGTAAACGGAGAAATAAACCTGGCTGAGAATGTCGTATTCGCTTTGGCCGCTCATCCAACCAGCATCGGGTTGGCTCATTAGAATTCTGGCCATATAGGCGGGCGGCTGGCTGCCGATATCAAATGCGCTGTCGTAGTAATCGATTTCCGCCGCCGTCGGCAAACGCCCGAAAATGCCGATGATTAAGGCGCCGATCTCTTGTTGCGTAGCTAAAGGAATCATAATAAATCCCGTCAGTGTAATGGACTAAGTTCGCGGCATGGCTGCGCCGCGGCCTGTCTCCTACCTCGCGAAGAGAGACATTGCACACTGCCTGGAGGGGTTTTTATAGGTATGACTACAGTTAAGAAATGCTGATGCGATAAGTCAATAAAACGGGGAAAACCGATCCTCGGTATGGGACTTTGCTCCCATACCGAGGCACCTGAAGACCTAGCGCCAGCGTTCGGCTGCCCAGGCGGCCTGTTGCTCGGCGTCGTGGAAGGTCCAGGCGACGAAGCGGCTGATCTTCTGCCCTTGCGCCATCTCGATGGTGCGCACCTCGGCCGCGCCCGCCACCTTCAGCGCATGATAAATGGCCGGCAACGTGGTGTTTTTCGAGATGAGCGAGGTGAACCACAGGCAGTTGTTGGCCTTGCCGACGCTCTCCTCCACCATCTTGCGCACAAAGGCTTCTTCGCCGCCTTCGCACCACAGCTCATTGTTCTTGCCGCCGAAGTTTTGCACCGGCTTGGCGGCCACTTCTCCTTTGCCCAGTTTATGCAGCTTGCGGCGGGTGCTGGCGCGCGCTTCCTGCTCGGACGCATGGAACGGCGGGTTGCACAGGGTGGCGTCGAATTTCTCGGCCGCGCCGATAATGCCGTTAAAAATCAGCTCAGGCTGTTTTTGCAGCCGCAGGCGCACGCTGTTGCGCAGCGTCGGGTTCATCTCGACGATCATCTTGGCCGAGTTGAGCGACACCGGATCGATTTCGGAGCCGGTGAAACGCCAACCGTATTCGCGCAGGCCGACGATCGGGTAAATGCAGTTGGCGCCGACGCCGACGTCGAGGATCGCCACGCCCTTGCCGCGCGGGATCTCGCCGCCGTTGCTGGTCGCCAGCAGATCCGCCAGGTGATGCAGATAGTCGGCGCGGCCGGGGATCGGCGGGCACAGATAATCAGCCGGAATATCCCAGTGTTCGATGCCGTAAAAGTGTTGCAGCAACGCACGGTTGAGCATTTTCACCGCCGCCGGATCGGCGAAGTCCACCGAGACATCGCCCCAGGCGTTCGGTTTTACGAACGGCGCCAGCGCCGGGCAGCTGGCGATCAGCGCCGGGAAGTCGTAGCGCGAACGATGACGGTTGCGCGGATGCAAGCCGCTTTTCTGCTGCGGGAAGGTTTTCTTTTTTTCCACCGTGACGGGCTCTCTTGAAGGGATTTCCGGCGCGTAAGATAACACATCCGGCCCGCAATGGCGCAGCGGCGGGAAACCCGGCACAATGAAAGCTTCATCGATTGCCGCAGGACGCCCCATGAACCGTGAATCTCGTTATTATTATGAACCCGCCGCCGGCCACGGCCTGCCGCACGATCCGCTGAACGCCATCGTCGGCCCGCGCCCCATCGGCTGGATCTCTTCCCGCAGCGCCGCCGGCTTGCGTAATCTGGCGCCCTACAGCTTTTTCAACTGCTTCAACTATCGCCCGCCCATCATCGGTTTCGCCAGCACCGGCTGGAAAGACAGCGTGGCGAATATCGTGGAAACCGGTGAGTTCGTTTGGAACCTGGCGACACGCCCGCTGGCGGAAGCGATGAACCACAGTTCCATCCCCCTGCCGCGCGGCGAGGATGAATTCGCCTTCGCCGGCGTCACGCCGCTGCCCGGGCGCCGGGTCAAAGCCGAGCGCGTGGCCGAAAGCCCGGTGAACTTCGAATGCCGGCTGACCCAGTGCATTCAGCTGCAAACCGCCGCCGGGGAACAGGTGGAGACCTGGCTGATATTGGGCGAAGTGGTGGCGGTGCACCTCGATCCGGCGCTGCTGGACGAACACGGCGTCTACCAGACCGCCGCTGCCGAACCTATCCTGCGCGCCGGCGGCCCAACCGCCTACTACGGCATTTCCGAACAGCACCGTTTCGATCTGGCGCGCCCGACGCGCTGATCGTCTCCCCCTGTTTATGCAGAAGATGAACGGGGGGAATTAATAATCAAAAAATCTGAACAAAATTGTCAACACTCTCCGATTTCATCCCGACTGTCACTGCGCAATAATCTTCCCATCGAAAGGCAAACCCCTTTCTCCCTAATTCACTTTGACAGGAATGACGAACATGAAAACCATCAAAACTTTTGCTGCCGCTATCGCCCTGGCCACCGCTTCTTTCAGCACTTTTGCCGCTGAACACGTCAGCGCCCAGGATGCCGCCCAATTCGAAAAAGCCGGCGTGATCGTCGCCAGCGGCGCAACCGACCTGAGCAGCCTGAAGTCTCAGCTGGCCGCCAAAGCCGATGCTGCAGGCGCCAAGGCTTTCACCATCACCTCTACCAGCGGCAATAACCTGATGCACGCGACTGCGGTTATCTACAAATAATCGCCGCCCCAGACGTCAAAAAGCCCGCCGGATATCACCCCGGCGGGCTTTTTTGATGTTCGCGTACGTCAGCGCTGAATGGGTACGACAGCGAGTTTTTTGCCGTCCGCTTTATCAGCAACCACTGTAAATTCAGCCCAATATTTGCGCGGCGCCTCATTTGACGCATTGCCGACCGTCGCAATCTCAACCGAATAGCTATGCCCAATCTGGAACCCGCCGAAAGCCTCCGTCAGGCATTCGCCTGGCATCACCGCTATCGGTTGCTGACCTGGCGCAACCGAAGTGGACCATTCCGCCTTCCCGCCGGCCCCCGGTTGATAAATTCCGATGCCCACCAGCTCGCGTTTTCCGGCAATATCGTCCGGCACGCTAACGCATACGCGATTATTTTTAACGCTGACGTTTGCCGGATAGAACCAGGGACGCTCCTGCACACAGCCGCTCAGTAATACCAGCGCCAATAAAAAAGTCAGTTTTTTCATTTCATTGCCTTAGGGTTACGCGGCTCTTGGATGAACAACCGTAACACGGTTTCATAGCGAGTTTTAAATAGATACGACAGCTATTTGCCTATCGTCCGCTTCGTCAGCCCCCGCGCGCCAACGAGCCGGAAAACTCTGTCGCAAACAGGCAGAAACCCTGTATTCAATGGGGTTTGCGGGGGGGCTTGCACACACATTTTTTTACCTGCCTATGGCTGGACTAACGGAAGAGGATGATTATCATGTTACGCAGACTACAGATGCAGAGAGCGTTGTATGCAACATATCATTGAAGGTTTCCTCAGTTTCCAGAAAGAGATTTTCCCACAGCGTAAGGAACTGTTTCGCAGCCTTGCCTCCAGCCAAAATCCTAAAGCGCTTTTCATCTCCTGTTCTGACAGCCGTCTGGTTCCCGAGCTGGTGACGCAGCAAGAACCTGGGCAACTGTTCGTTATCCGCAACGCCGGCAACATCGTTCCTTCCTTTGGCCCGGAGCCGGGTGGGGTTTCTGCGACCATCGAGTACGCAGTGGTGGCATTGGGTGTTACTGATATCGTGATTTGTGGCCACTCGAACTGTGGCGCCATGAAGGCTATCGCGTCCTGCCAGTGCCTCGACCCCATGCCTGCGGTAGCTCACTGGCTGCACTATGCGGATGCGGCAAAAGCGGTGGTCGAGAAGAAAACCTGGAATAGCGAAACAGACAAAGTTAACGCTATGGTGGAAGAGAACGTTATTGCTCAGCTAAATAATATCAAAACCCATCCTTCTGTGGCGGTGGGTCTGCGCAACAGCGGGCTACGCCTGCACGGCTGGGTGTACGACATCGAAAGCGGCGAAATTCGCACGCTGGATAGAAACACCAAGAGCTTCGTGTCTCTGGCCGATAATCCCGACGTCTATTTCGAATAAAATAACGCCTGGTTTTAACCATTAAATAAAATCCACGCTTCCGCGTGGATTTTATTGTCAGCCTTAAACCAAACGCGCCTCTATCGCCGCGGCGAAGTCGCGGCACATCCGCTCGTCACCCTCGGCGTTGTCCGCCAATACCGTCTCGCCATCCACTACCCGGATGTGCGCCTGCAAATCGAAATCTGCCGGCGGCTGCGGGCGCTTGGCCGCGGCGGCCATCGTCTGCTGCGCCTCATGCCACGCCTGCGCCACCGTCTGGTTGCAGGCCTGCGCCAGATAGTCCGGATTAAACCCTTCGCCGGTCAGGCTGCGCAGCGTGTCGTCATGGCTGACGCTGTTGCCCGGCAACCAGTAGTGTTGCGCCAGATCCGGGCCAATGGCCGGGTTGTCCGTCAGATAACCGTCGCGCTGCAGGAAGAAGTGGCGGGTTTGTTCCACCGCCATCATCGCCAGCAGGTAGCCCTGATAAGAACAGGCGGACTCCAGCGACAGCAGATGCGGGATCGCCAGCGTCGGGCGCGGGCTGCCGCTGATGCCGAGGATCTTCTGCTCAACCTCGCGCGCCAGCGCGGTGATGGCTTCCGGCGTGCGCTGCCCGTCATCCCACTGATACAGCGCCCACTCGAAGTACGGCACCAGCAGGATATGGCGTTCGTTGAACGCGCGCATCGGCTGGCGCGCCGCGATGCCTGCTTCGATCAGCGCATCGGGCACCGCCTCACCGGCGGCGTTTTTCGCATAGCGTTTCAGCCAATCGGCGTCGTCCAGCAGGCTGTCGCAGAACATCGACTGGGTTTCGGCATAGGCCATCGAAGTCGGCGGGAACTCCTGCGAGAAGCACGGCGCATTCTGGCGAATGTTGGCGAAATGCGCCGCATGACCGCCTTCGTGGAACAGCGTGTTAAGCCCGTAAGCCCCGCTGCCCACCTGCCCCGGCTGCGCCAGACTGGTGAAGTTGATGCGCGCCGGCACCCATTCCCCCTGGCGTACAAACGGCGGCACCGGGCCGTGCATGAAGCCGTTCTCATACTTGCCTTTGCGCACCAGCAGATCGAGGTTCATCTCCGCGCCGCCAAAACCGATGTGCAGGCGTTTGAAGCTGTCGACCCAGCGTTCCAGCGAACGGGAAAACGGGAAATAAGGATCCAGTTGGCGGGTGACGTCGCCGGCGCTGGCGAAGCGGACGTTCCATGGCTCCAGCGCCTGGCTGCCCTTCTCGGCCGCCAGCTGTTGCAGACTGCGCGCGTTGGCCTCGCGGGTTTCCCGCTCGAAGCGATCCAGAATGGCGAACAGCTGCTCCGGCGTCATGCGCTCGGTCTTGTTCACCTTGTAGTCGAAATAGTTGCGATAGCCCATTTGGCGCGCAAAGCGGTTGCGCAGGCCGATCAGCTCCGGCAGGCCGTTATGCAGCAGCCATTGCTCCAGATCGCGCAGCGCCTGCTGCGAGCTGCGGCGGTAGTCTTCGTTCGGGTTGGTCGCCTGGTTGGTCAACAGCTCGCCGAGCGAAGCCGCCACGCGCCGGCCATCGGCGTTCAGATGGGTGACCTGATAGCTCTTGCGGCGCGAGTAGAGATCGGATTCGGCGTGGATGATCTGATCCAACAGCGCCTGCGCCTGCGGGTCTTCAATGGCGTTGCAGTCGAAAAAGCGCAGCCAACCTTGCAGACCGTGGATCAGCGCATCGCGCTGCGCCTCCTGCGGCAACGCTTCCAATCCGGCCAGCAGATTGCGGATCTCGGCCAGCCGGCGCGGTTCGGCGATAAAGCGCTTATAGGCGCTTTCCGCGGCGGAAAAGCGCGCCGAGACGTCTTCGCCGCCGGTGCCCATGTAGTTTTGCCAGAACAGCTCTTCTTTGGCGCGGTGTACGTCGAGGTAATCCTGGTTCAATTGATTGAAGTAATCGAGAGCCTGTTGCATAACCGTCCTTCTCAGCCGATGAGGAAATATCCCAGTATAGTCGCGCTCAGGCCTGATGCAGGCGTTTCAGCCCCTGCTCCAGCGTCTCGCTCTCGCCGGCGGCCACCAGGCAACAGGCGACCTGCCGCTGGATGGCCTGCGGGATCGCCACCTCGCCCGCCAGGCAGCGCTCGGTCCAGCGCGCGGTGGTTGCCGCGTCTTTCGCCGCCGGCAACGCCGGCGTTTCATCCTGCAAGGTGCGCTCCAGCAATATGCGCTGTTCGCCGCCGACGATATGGTGAATCTGCGGGCAGCGCAGCGGATTGGCGTAGGCTTCGCCTTCGGTGCCGTGCATCAACAACCCGCGGGCGCCGATCTGACGGAAAAACGACGCCACTCGGCCGACATACTCCGGGTGTGAGACGCTGGCGAGACGCAGCGCATCCTGTTCGCCGAACGGCGTCGCCAGCTTGGCCAACGTATGGGCGCTGTTGCGCACCCCCATGCGCCAACGCAGCCCGAGCTGCCGCGCCAGCGGCGCCGACAGCGCGGAAACCGGCATGAATACCGCCTCGCCGTTATCGAGACGCTGTTGGGCGTGAGCGGCCTGTTCCGACCACGGCAGCCCAAGCGCGCGGAAAATCTCGGCGCTGGTCACGCGGGTGCTGTCGTCCAGCACGCCGTGCACCACCACCGGCAGGCCCACTTTCGCGAGCAGCAGCGCCAGCAGCGGCGTCAGATTGGCCTGCTTGCGCGCGCCGTTATAGCTCGGCAGCACCACCGGCAATGGCCGCCCCTGCGGCGCCTGCAGCGGCAAGACCTGCTGCTGCATCGCCTGATAGAACCCCAGCATCTCCTCTTCGGCTTCGCCCTTGATGCGCAGCGCGATCAGAATGCCGCCCAACTCCAGCTCGGGGACCTCCCCGGCCAGCATCGCCTGATACAGCTCAAAGGCGGTCTGTCGATCCAGATCGCGCGCATGGTTTTTGCCGCGGCCTATTTCTTTGATAATTTTGGTGTAATCCATCCGAAGGTTCCCTCAGCTCACTCTTCGGTTAGCATACCCTATCCGCGCCGCCGCTCAACCTCCGCCGCCAGCCGCCGCTGCGCTTCATCGCCATCGCGCAGCCCGGCGATCACCCCGCCGGCATCGTCGGCGCTGCGGTTTTGGCTCATTTTCCATTTGCCTTCGCGCCGGGTGACGGCGATCTCGATACCGACGATGCCTTTAAGCTGTGCGGCGATGTAGTTGGCCGGCGCATCCTCGATCCGCCAGGGTTCAGGACGCCGCCCTTCCTGCTGCGCGGTGAAATCGATCAGTTGGCGGCGCAGCCAGGCCGGGTCGTCCGTCACCGTCGGCACGCCATGCAGCTGCACCACGCTGTAGTTCCAGGTCGGCACCACCTTGCCGGTCTGGCGCTTGCTCGGGTACCAGCCGGGCGACACATAGCCCTCCTGGCCCTGAAAAATTACCAGACATTCCGCCGCCTGTTGCAACCGTCGCCAGTGCTCGTTGGCGCGCGACAGGTGCGCCCGCAGCCGGATCTGCCCCTGCTCGACATCAGCCACAAACGGCAGCGGGTCGGCCGTCAATCCGTGCTCGCCGTGGCTGACCAACAGCCCCAGCGGGTGGGCGCGGATCAACGCCAGTTGGGCATCCAGATCGTCTTCGCGAAATGCGGCGGGTTGAAACATCAGTGGGGCTCCTTATCGCGCTCTCATGATGACAACAGTAAAGCACCCGCCGGCGGCCTACTTAAGATCCGCTTTCTGAGTATTTCGAGTGATCCGGTTTAACAAGATCAGGGCGACGCCCATCGCCACCAAATTACAGAGCATCGCGCCGGCAAAGGCCTGCGCATAGCGTTCCGCCGCGCCGCCGCTCGCCAACAGCGGCACAAAACCGACGCCGCTGACCACGATGCCCAGCGCGCCCCCCACCTGCTGCACGGTGGCCACCAGACCCGCCGCCATGCCCGCCTGCCGCTCCGGCGCCAAACCGAGCACCAGATTCAGCAGCGGCGTCATGCTCAGCGCCTGGCCGAATCCCAGCACGACCAACCCCGGCAGCAGCCGCAGCGGATGCGCCAGCGCCCCGCCCCACAGCGCCTGCGCCATCAATAGCGCCAACCCGGCGGCGTAAATCGCCACGCCCGCGCTCAGCACGCCGTTGCCCCAACGCAACGTCAGCCGGGGCGCCAGCATCGAGGCCAGCATAAAGGCCGCGCTGGCCGGGGCGAACAGGCTGCCCGCCTGAAAAGGCGTCAGCCCCGCCCCCGCCTGCAGCAGCAGCGCGAAGCACAAGAAAAACGAGGAAGCGGTGGCATAAATCGCCAGCACCACCGCCATGCCCGGCGCGAAGCCCGCCTGGCGGAACAGCGCCGGATCGAGCACCGCATCATCACCGCGCTGCGCCAGGCGGCGCTCCCAACGCAGGAAGCCCCACAGCGTCAGCAACGCCAATGCCAACATCGGCGCGATCCACCACGGCCAACCGCGCGCCGGGCCTTCCAGCAACGGCAGCAGCAACAGCGACAGGCCGGCCGCCGCCAGCCACAGGCCAACGCCGTCCAGCCGCTGCGCCTGCGCCACTCGCGATTCGGGAATGCGCCGCGCCGCCCACAGCGCCAGCGCGCCGATCGGCAAATTGATCAAAAAGATCATGCGCCAGCCGCTGCCGAACAGGTTGGCCTCGATGATAAATCCGCCGAGGATCTGGCCGAAGATTGCCGCCAACCCCAGCGTCATGCCCAGCCAGGCGAAGGCGCGCCGCCGCTGTTGCGGCGCGTACAGCACCCGCATCAAGGCGTAAATTTGCGGGAACAACAGCGCCGCCGCCGCCCCCTGCAGGATACGCGCGGCGATCAGCAGGCTGAGCGATCCCGCCAGCCCGCACAACAGGGAGCTCAGCGTGAAACCCAGCATACCGAGGCTGAACAGACGCCGACGCCCGAAGCGATCGCCCAGACGCCCACCGGCGATCAACAGCACCCCAAACGCCAGTTCATAACCGGCGACGATCAAACCGATACCGGCGAAATCGGCGGCGAACTGTTGCTGGATCACCGGCGCCGCCACGTTGACCACAAACAGATCGAACACCGTGACGAAGCCGCCTAACAACAGCACCGGCAGACCGGGCAATCCCCGCCGTTCAACAGATAATGAATGTTCCATACCACCTCCAGAGATTATGATGGCCGCAGTATGGAATAGAGTTTAAACTGTTACTATATAGCCATTTATACTATTACTGACAGCAACAGGACGGCCGACATGCCCCCACGCACCCTCGAACGCACCCGCCACGAACTGGGGGATTTTCTGCGGCAAAAGCGAGAACAACTGTCGCCAGAGTCAGTCGGCTTGCCGAGCGGCAGCCGCCGCCGCACGCCGGGCTTGCGGCGCGAGGAGGTAGCGGCGCTGGCCGGCGTCGGCCTCACCTGGTACACCTGGCTGGAGCAAGGCAGGGAAATCAATGCGTCGGTGACGTTTTTGGAAAATCTGGCGCGGGTGCTGCAGCTCGACGCCGCCGGCCGCTACCACCTGTTTTTATTGGCACATCAGCGCCCGCCGGTGCCGGTCGGCCATCAGTGGTGCCAGGTTTCGCCGTTGGTGCGGCGCCTGCTGGACGACCTGACGCTGCGGCCGGCCTACGTCATGAACCTCAGTTGGGACATCATCGCCTGGAATCCGGCGGCGCAGCGGCTGTTCGCCATCGGCGAGCGCCCGGCGCAAGAGCGCAACATGTTGTGGATGCTGTTTGCCGATCCGCAGCTCAATGCGCGCCTGCTGGAGTGGCGGGCGCAGGCGCCGCAAATCCTGGCCAGCTTCCGCCGCGACTACGCCCGCGCGCCGGAGGATGAGGTGATGCGCCAACGGGTACAGGCGCTGGAGCAGGTATCGCCGCAGTTCCGCCAGCTCTGGCGGCAGCATGATATTCACGGACGTTGCCAGGGGCGGCGCAGCTTCACCCTCCCGGAGATCGGCCCGGTCACCTTTGACCACGCCTCTTTCATCGTCGACGAAGAGAACCACCTGCGGCTGGTGATGTACAGCGCGCTGCCGGACGAACCGGCCAGCGCGGCGTTTGAAGCGCTGCTGCGCGAAGATTAACGACGGCTGTCGAAAATGAGTTTGCAGGCCAGCCCGGCGAACACGCCGCTCAGCAGGTAGTTCGGCCAACGGGCGCTGAAGCGACGGCCGACGAAACGGCTTTTCATGCCGCTGACCGCCAGGATCACCCCGCCGTTAATCAGCAAGCCGACCAGATTCAGCACCGTCGCCAGCGCCAGCATCTGCACCACCACCGAGCCGGCGCGCGGATCGATAAACTGCGGGAACAGCGCCAACACGAACAGCGCCATCTTCGGGTTGAGGATGTTGGTCAGCAATCCCTGACGGAAAATGCGCGCCGTCGGCACCGCCTGCAACCCGGCGGAAGCCTGCAGACTGCTGCCGGATCGCAGCGTTTTCCACGCCAGATAGAGCAGATAGGCCGCGCCCAACATTCTCACCGCGTCGTAAGCCAGCGGCACCGCGACGAACAATTGCGACAGCCCCAGCGCCGCCGCCAGCGCGTGGCAGTAAGTGCCGAGCTGAATGCCCGCCAGCGAAGCGAAACCGGCGCGCCGCCCCTGGCTGACGCTGCGCGAAGCGATCAGCAGCATATCCGGGCCGGGGGTCAGCGCCAGCGCCACGCAGGCGCCGGAAAACAACAACAACGTTGCGGCATCAACCATGAATCACCTGATAAGAAGACAGACGGAAATGGAGCGTCCATCATAGCGACGCCGACGTGGCTTGTCAGCGCCGCTCGCGTCAGATCACCCACAAATCGAGATACTCGTTGACCGGCATCTGCGCCAGCCGCTGCCGGTCCAGCGACACCTCGAGAATGCGCTGCTGCTGCAGGGCCGGGAACTGGCGCGCCAGGTTGGTTTTGAACTTCTCGATCAGCAGCGGGATGCCCGCTTCACGCCGCCGCGCATGGCCGATAGGGTACTCCACCACCACCTCATCCAGACGGCTGCCGTCGGCGAACTCCACCGTCAGCGCATTGGCGATCGAGCGTTTTTCCGGATCGTGATAATCGCGCGTGAAGGCGGGATCTTCATGGCAGAGGATCTTGCCGCGCAATGCGTCGATGCGCGGATCCTCGGCCACCCGATCCTCGTAATCGGCCGCCGTCAGCCGCCCGAACAGCAGCGGGATCGCCACCATATACTGAATGCAGTGATCGCGATCCGCCGGGTTATCCAGCGGTCCCTGCTTGTCGATAATGCGCAGGCAGGCCTCATGGGTGCGGATGCTCACCCTGGCGATATCGGCGGCGGTTTTGCCGGCGGCCTGCATCTGGCGGTGCAGCGTCATAGCCGCCTCCACGGCGGTCTGGGCATGGAACTCCGCCGGGAACGAAATTTTAAACAGCACGTTCTCCATCACGTACGCGCCGTACGGCCGCTGGAAGCGGAAAGGTTTGCCGTCGAACGAGACGTCGTAGAATCCCCAGGTCGGCGCCGTCAGCGCCGAGGGATAGCCCATCTCGCCGGTGGCGGCCATCAGCGCCAGCCGCACCGCGCGGGCGGTCGCATCCCCCGCCGCCCAGGATTTGCGGGTGCCGGCGTTCGGCGCATGGCGATAAGTACGCAGCGATTGCCCGTCCACCCACGCCAGCGACACCGCGTTCAGGATCGCCTCACGGCTCAGGCCGAGCAGCTGCGCCACCACTGCGGTGGACGCCACCTTCACCAGCAGCACGTGATCCAGCCCCACCCGGTTGAAGGCGTTTTCCAGCGCCAGGCAGCCTTGGATCTCATGCGCCTTGATCATGGCGATCAGCACCTGCCGCATGGTCAGCGGCGCTTTGCCCGCCGCCACCGCCTGGCGCGAGAGCCAGTCGGCCACCGCCAGGATCCCGCCCAGGTTGTCCGACGGGTGGCCCCACTCCGCCGCCAGCCAGGTGTCGTTGAAGTCGAGCCAGCGGATCATGGCGCCGATATTGAACGCCGCCTGCACCGGATCCAGCTGGAAACGGGTGCCCGGCACCCGGCTGCCGTTCAGCACCTCGGCGCCCGGCACCACCGGCCCCATCAGTTTCTTGCAGGCGGGGTAGCTCAGCGCCTCCAGCCCGCAGCCGAGGGTATCGAGCAGGCAATAGTGAGCGGTGCGGTACGCCGCCGGGGTATCGACGGCCTCTTTCATTACATAATCGACGATATCGACCATTTCGCGATCGAACGGCGGACGGCCGGTGTTGGCAGACTCAAGCATCATGATTCCCAAAGGCTCCATAGTGAAAACGACACGATAACGATCGGCGCTCAGCGCTGATCCAGCGGCACGAACGCCCGCGCTTCCGGCCCGGTATAGTTGGCGGACGGGCGAATGATTTTGTTGTCCTGCCGTTGCTCGATGATGTGCGCCGACCAGCCGCTCACCCGCGCCATGACGAACAGCGGCGTGAACATTTCGGTGGGCACCCCCAGCTGGTGGTAAGACACCGCCGAGAACCAGTCGAGGTTGGGGAACATGTTTTTGGTGTCGCGCATCACGCTTTCCAGCCGGTCGGCGATGTCATACAGCTTCATCGCGCCCGCGTCCTGCGACAGGCGCAGCGCGATCTCTTTGATCACCTGATGGCGCGGATCGGAGACGGTGTACACCGGGTGCCCGAAGCCGATCACCACCTCTTTGTTATCGATGCGGCGGCGAATGTCGGCTTCCGCTTCGTCCGGCGTTTCATAGCGTTGCTGGATCTCCAGCGACACCTCGTTGGCGCCGCCGTGCTTTGGCCCGCGCAGCGCGCCAATGGCGCCGACGATCGCCGAATAGACGTCGGATCCGGTGCCGGCGATCACCCGGCCGGCGAAGGTCGAGGCGTTGAACTCATGCTCGGCGTACAGGATCAGCGACGCATGCATGGCCTGTTCCCAGCTGGCAGAAGGCGCTGCACCGTGCAGCAGGTGCAGGAAGTGGCCGCCGATGGAATCGTCGTCGGTCTCAGGCTGAATGCGCTCGCCGTTGTGGCTGTAGTGATACCAATAGAGCAGCATCGATCCCAACGACGCCAGCAGCCGATCGGCGATGTCGCGCGCGCCGGCCGCGCCGTGCTGCTCTTTTTCCGGCAGCGTGCAGCCGAGGGCCGAAACGCCGGTGCGCATCACGTCCATCGGATGAGACGCCGCCGGCAGCGCCTCCAGCACCGTGCGCACGCTGGCGGGCAGGCCGCGCAGCGCTTTGAGACGGTGTTTATAGGCCTGCAGCTCGTCGCGGTTGGGCAACTTGCCGTGGATCAGCAGATGGGCGACCTCTTCAAACTCGCAGTGGCGCGCGAGATCGAGAATGTCGTAACCGCGGTAGTGCAGATCGTTGCCGCTGCGCCCTACGGAACACAGCGCGGTATTCCCGGCGGGCACGCCGGATAACGCCACGGATTTTTTCGGCTTAACGCCAGTCGGGCTTTGCGGGGGGATCGCTTGGCTCATACTGTCCTCATTTGGCTTCTGCGTGAATGGCGCTTATTCGTCGCGCTGGCGAGCGAACAAAGCGTCGAGTTTCTCTTCGAACAAATAGTAGTTGATGCTTTCGTACAGCTCGTTGCGGGTCTGCATGGTGTCGATGACGCTTTTCTGCGTGCCCTCCTCGCGCAGGGCGCGGTACACCCGCTCCGCCGCCCGGTTCATCGCCCGAAAGGCCGACAGCGGATACAGCGCCATATCCACCCGAGCGCTGCGCAGCTCGTCGGTGGTGAACAGCGGCGTCGCGCCGAATTCAGTGATGTTGGCGAGGATCGGCACCTGCGTCGCTTCGGCGAAACGGCGGTACATGCCCAGTTCGGTGATCGCTTCCGGGAACAGCATGTCGGCCCCGGCCGCCACGTAAGCCTGAGCGCGCTCGATGGCCGCCTCCAGCCCCTCCACCGCCAGCGCGTCAGTGCGCGCCATGATCACGAAGTCCGGATCGCTGCGCGCATCCACCGCCGCCTTGATGCGATCCACCATCTCTTCGGTGGAAACGATGGCCTTATTGGGCCGATGGCCGCAGCGCTTGGCGCCAACCTGATCTTCGATATGCAGCGCCGCCGCCCCGGCCTTGCTCACCGAGCGCACCGTGCGGGCGACGTTGAACGCCGATGCGCCGAAACCGCTGTCGACATCCACCAGCAGCGGCAGTGGGCAGACGTCGGTGATGCGGCGAATATCGGTCAACACATCGTCCAGCGTTGAAATGCCCAGGTCCGGCAGCCCCAGCGAACCGGCCGCCACGCCGCCGCCGGAAAGATAGATGGCCTGGAACCCCGCCCGCTGGGCCAGCAGGGCATGGTTGGCGTTGATCGCGCCGGCGATTTGCAGGGGTTTCTCTTTACTCAGGGCCTGACGAAAGGCGAGCCCGGGTGAGCGCAGCGTCATGACGTTCTCTCCGATTAGCTAGATGGAACAGACAGAGCAAGGGGCGGGCCAGGTTGCACTTTGGCGAGGAAAAAATTAAAAGCGATAAAAATAAGTGAGTTATAAAATTCGCGTCGCCATTGGGCAGACCAAGCGATAAAAAACGTTTCAGTTAACGTTTCAATCGCGGTTTCAATCGGCATATTTGAAACATGACTGAAACAAGGCTACACCTAATGCAGCCACTTTCATTCGGTAACCCACCATGAGCGATCACATCACGCCGTCCCGCACGCCAGACAAACCGGTGATCTGGACCGTCTCCATCACCCGCCTGTTCGATCTGTTCCGGGATATCAGCCTCGAGTTCGACCATCTGGCGGTCATCACCCCGATCCGCCTCGGCTTTGAGGAGGCGGTGCAGCATATCCGCGCTCGCCTGGCGACCGAGCCTTGCGACGCCATCATCGCCGCCGGCTCCAACGGCGCCTACCTGAAAAGCCGCCTGTCGGTGCCGGTCATTTTGGTCAAACCCGGCGGCTTCGATCTGCTGCAGGCGCTGAGCAAGGCGCGCAGAACCGCCGATCGGATCGGCGTCATCACCTACAAAACGCCCCTGCCCGCGCTGCTGGAGTTCCAACAAACCTTCGATCTGCCGCTAGAGCAGCGCAGCTACGTCACCGAAGAGGACGCGCGCGGCCAGATCGCCGAGCTGAAAGCCGCCGGCATTCAGGCGGTGGTCGGCGCCGGCCTCATCAGCGATCTGGCGGAAGAGGCCGGGCTCACCGCCATTTTTCTCTATTCCGCCGCCACCCTGCGCGCCGCCTTCAGCGACGCGCTGGACGTGACGCGCCTGATGCTGGGCGGCGCCAAACGCGGCGGCGACTACGCCGCACGCAATACCCTGCAGCCGCGCTATGGGCTGAGCGATTTACAGGGCGATTCCCAGCAGATGGAACAGACGCGACGCACCATCATGCTGTACGCCCGATCGCCGGCGGCGGTGTTGATCGAAGGCGAAACCGGCACCGGCAAAGAGCTGGCGGCGCAGGCGATCCACCGCGAATACTTTTCCCGGCGCGGCGCGACGCCGCCGTTCGTCGCCATCAACTGCGGCGCCATCGCCGAATCGCTGCTGGAGGCGGAACTGTTTGGCTATGAGGAAGGCGCCTTTACCGGCTCACGGCGCGGCGGCCGACGCGGGCTGTTGGAAACCGCCAACGGCGGCACCCTGTTTCTGGATGAGATCGGCGAAATGCCGCTGCACCTGCAAACCCGGCTGCTGCGGGCGCTGGAAGAAAAAACCATCACCCGGGTGGGCGGGCAACAGCCGGTAAAGGTCGATTTTCGCGTTATCAGCGCCACCCACACCCGCCTGGAGCAGGCGATTCAACAGGGCGATTTTCGCGCCGATCTGTTCTACCGCCTGAGCGCCCTGCGGCTGCAGCTGCCGCCGTTGCGGGCGCGCGGCGACGATATTGCGATGCTGGCGGAACACTTTCTGAAACAGTCGCTGGCGGCGCTCGACGTGCCGCTGACGGAGCCGCTGCGCGCCGCCCTGCCCGGCTGTTACGCCGCGCTCAGTCATTACGCCTGGCCCGGCAACCTGCGCGAGCTGCGCAACATGATGGAACGGGTGGCGCTGATGCTGAGCACCGGCGCTGCGCCGAGCGGCGAAACGCTGCAGTGGCTGCTGCCGGAGCTGGCGGTGGCCCCGCCGCCCGAGACGCCGGCGGCGCCCGTCTCCGCCCACGAAGCCCTGGCGCGGTGCGGGGGCGACCACGCAGCCGCCGCCCGGTTGCTCGGGATCAGCCGCACCACTTTATGGCGTCGGCTGAAAAAACCGAACTGAGCATCAGCCGGCGCGCCGGCCGTCCGAGGCCGGCAGCAGCCGCGCTCGCCGATCGCCCAGCAGGTTCATGCCCGCCGCCGCCAGCAGGATGATCGCCGCGCCCAGCAGCTGCCACGCAGACAGCCGGTGGCCAAACGCCAGGCGATCCACCAGCATGGCGGCGATCGGATAGATGAATGACAGCGAGCCGATCAGGTGGGTCGGCAGCCTCTGCAACGCGCCGTACATCAGCACGTACATCAGGCCAGTATGCAACACGCCGAGCGTCGCCAGCATCCCCCACTGGCCAACGCTGGCCGACGCATGAAAATCCACCAGCGGCAGCAGCATCACCGCCCCCACCGTCACTTGGATCAGCGCAATAAGATGCGGCGGCGTGCCCTTCAGCCGCTTGGCCGCCAGCGCCATCAGGGCGTAGAAAAACGCCGCGCCGAGCGCCAGCGCGATGCCGGCCAGATAATGGCTCTGCTCCCCCGCCAGCCGCGGCTGCGCCAGCACCACCAGCATCATGCCGCCGAACGCCAGCCCCAGCCACAGCAGCTTGCGGGCGGTCAGCCGTTCCCCCAGAAACAGCGCCCCCAGCCCCACCAGCATAAACGGCTGGGTGTTGTACACCGCGGTGGCGATAGAGATAGACGCATAGGAATAGGCGGCGAACAGCAGCAGCCAGTTGATCACCAGCGCGACGCCGCCGGCGATCGCCAGCAGCAGCGTGGCGCGCGTCAGCGCATCGCGTCGCAGCTGCCCCAATACGCCGCACACCGCCAGCAGCACCAGCGCGCCTACCGCGCAGCGCCAAAACACCACGTTGATAACCGGCTGGCCGGACATCAACACAAACCAGCCGATAGAGCCGGAAATCAACATCGCCGCCGCCATCTCCAGCGATCCGCGTTTTATCTCTGCATTCATTCTGCGTTCCTCGAAGCTTGCCCAGAGACATAGCTTGCGGCCTCCCAGGGCGGCTTTCCATAGCATAAAAAAGGCAAATATGCTTAACTGCCTTTTTCTCGCAGCTATAATAAATAAAACACCTAACGGAGGCGTTATGGATGATATCGATCGCCAAATCCTGACCATTCTGGCGGAAGATGCGCGCGCGTCGTTGAAGACGCTGAGCGCGCAGGTGGGCCTGTCGTCGCCAAGCACGTCGGAAAGACTGCGGCGGCTGGAGGAAAACGGCGTGATCCAGGGCTATACCCTGAACGTCAATCTGCAGGCGGTGGGCTACGCCTTCGAGTCGCTGGTGCGCATCAAGCCGCTGCCGGGCATGCTGAAGAAGGTCGAGCAGCTGATTCAGGCGATCCCGGAAGTGGTCGAATGCGATAAGGTGACCGGCGAAGACTGCTTTATCGTGCGGCTGGTGGCGCACTCGATGGCGCAGCTCGACCACACTCTCGATCGGCTGGCCGAGCATGCGCAGAGCAACACCTCGATCGTGAAAACCACGCCGGTCAAGCGCCGCCTGCCGCCGCTGCTCTGATTAACGCCGCCGCTTGCGGGCGAACGGGTTGCCGCGCTTCTTCTCTTTTTTGGCCGCATCGGCGGCGGATTTCAGCGCCGCCAGATGCGCCTTGTCGGCCTCCGGCACCGCGCGCTGCTCGATCGGGAACACCGGCAGCGACGCCAACAGCCGCGAACCGTAATTTTTGGTCAGCAACCGGCGATCGTAGATCACGATCTCGCCGTAGCATTGGTTGCTGCGGATCAGACGGCCGACCTGCTGGATCAGGTTGAACGAGGCGCTCGGCAGGCTCTGCACTTCGAACGGATAGCGCTTCAGCGATTTCAGCCACTCGCCTTCGGTGATGATCACCGGGCTGTCGATCGGCGGAAACGCGATTTTGTGAATATGCACCTGGGTCAGCAGTTCGCCTTTCAGATCCAGCCCTTCGGCGAACGATTGCAGCCCCACCAGCACGCTGGCGACGCCCTTCTCCACCCGCTTGCGGTGCTCTTCCACCAGCCGGTAGCGCGGCTGGTCGCCCTGCACCAGCAGCATCAGCCGCAGATCGGTCACGTAGCTGAGGAAAGTCTGCATCGCCCGGTGGCTGCTGAACAGGATCAGCATGCCTTTGTGCTTGCCGCTCGCCTGCTCGGCGCGGAAAAACCGCGCCATTTCCTCGAGGTGCTCCGCCTCGTTGGCGAGCGCCGGTTCATAGCGCATCTGCGGAATGACAATCTTGCCCTGTTCGACGTGATTGAACGGCGAAGAGAGCGTTTCGAAGCGGTCGCCGGCCTTCTCGCTCAGCCCGCTCATCTCCTGCAAACGCGCGAAGCTGTTCAGTGAACGCAGCGTGGCCGAGGTGACCACCACATGCGGCACCTTGCGCCACAGCAGCTTCTCCAGCTGATCGCTGACGCGGATGCCGACGCAGTGCAAATACAGATGGGTGACGTTATCGCGCAGTTCGCGCGTGACCCATTTGGAGATCGGCGCGTTGGACGACTTGTCGAGCGCCGCCAGCCGCCACAGCTTGCTCATCGCCTCCAGATAGCCCAGCGTGCGGCTCATCTGCAAGATGGCGCGGTGCAGGCGCATGATGTCGTGCTTGCCGGTCTGCTCGGTAAGATCGTTAAGCACGAACTCCGCCAGCCCGCGCAATGCATCGGTCAGTTTAAACAGCCGCGCGCAGCTCTCCACCATCTCCGCCGGCAGCTCGCCCATTTCAAAACGGTGCTCGGCCGCCACGCTGTCGCCGGGCAGATAGGCGCTGACCTGATGCTCGAAGATCTGCACCAGCTCACGCAGCTCCTCGCAATGGTTCTTCAGCCGTTCGCTGTTGGCCAGCCCCGGCGGATTCTTCGGCCGGTACTGCGTCATGCACTGCTCGACCTGGCGGACGATCATGTCCAGCTGCAGGTTGGTCGACAGCGCGGTGATTTCCCCGTCGATCTCCAGCGCATCGCGCGCCACCTCCGGCAAATGGTGGCCTTCGTCCAGCACCAGCAGCAATTCTTTCGGGTTCGGCAGCACCGATTCCGTCTCCAGCGCCGCCATCACCAGCGCGTGGTTGGCCACCACTACGTCGGCGCTCTCGATCTCTTTGCGGGCGATATAAAACGGGCATTCACGGATGTAATGGCAGTTGCGCCCCAGGCAGTTGGCCTTGTCGGTGCTCAGCTTGGCCCACAGCGGATCGTCGATGCTCTGCTGATAGTGATCGCGCAGCCCGTCCCACTCGAAGCGGGCCAACGCCTTGGTCAGTTTCTGGCACAGCGCCTGCTCTTCGCCGCTGGACGGCGCCAGTTCGTCGTCGAGGAACAGCGTCAGATCGCCCTGTTGGCTAACGTCGGTGCTCATCGCCGCCAGGTTGCGCGGGCAGACGTAACGCCCGCGGCCAAAGGCGCCGGTAAATTTCAGATCGGGGATAATCTTCTTCAGCAGCGGCAAATCTTTGCTGTAGATCTGGTCCTGCAGCGCCACGTTGGCGGTGCTCACCACCAGCGGCTTGCTCTCCGCCCGCCCGACGGCGATGCCCGGGATCAGGTAAGACAGCGTTTTGCCGACGCCGGTCGGCGCCTCGATCGCCAGATGGCGCGGGTAGTCGCCGGCCAGCGTCTTCGCCACTTCGGCGATCATCTGGCGCTGGGGCGCGCGGGAAATAAAATCCGGTATTTGCTGCTGCAGGGCTTTGTACCACTGGCCAATCTGATCTTTAACTGCGGAGGAGAGCGCCATTCAACTCTTATCTAAACGAAATGATGGCGCTATTGTCCCACAGACCGCCGACGACGTCAGCCCGAGTTACGCCTGCGGATCGATCATTGAGGCGCGCCCGCCGCCGAACGACCACTCGTCCAACTGGGTGGTGGCGATCACCACCATCACATCCTCGGGGTTCAGCCGCAGCTTTTCCGCCAGCAGCGCCGCCAGCCGTCGGTAGAAACGCCGCTTGGTGTCGCTGTCGCGCGGCCGCCCGGCGGTGATGTAAAACAGCACGAAATCCGCGCTGCGCGGCCCGCCGAGATAGTCGCGATCGTAGATAAGCTCGCCGGGGCGGTATTGATCGATCACCTGAAACCTGTCCGTCGGCGGCACCTCGAAGGCCTCCACCAGCGCCTGATGCAGGCTGTCGGACAAGGTTTGCAGATAGTCGGCGGACTTGCCCTGATGCAGGGCGATGCGGCTAAACGGCATGGGGCGCCTCCGGTTCCAGCTCGCGCAGGCGCGCCACGGCCGACGCCGCCGCGGGCCAGCCGGCATAGAACGCCAGGTGGGTGATGAGCTCAGCCAGCTGCTGATGCGCCACGCCGTTGCGCTGAGCCAGTTGCAGGTGAAACGGCAGTTGTTCCACGCGGTTAAGCGCCACCAGCGCGGCGACGGTGATCAGGCTGCGTTCGCGCGGGCTCAGCGCCGGCCGCTGCCAGACATCGTCAAACAAGACGCTGTCGCTGAGCTGCGCCAGCTTGGGGGCGATATCGCCGAACGCCTGTTGCCCGGCCTGGGATTTTGATGGCATCACACTCTCCTGTCAGTTGCGGATAGCCTTACGCTACCCGCCAGCGAGGCGAGTGAAAATCGGGATTTTCGGCAGTCTCAGTTCAGAAAAACGGGAGGGTTCCCCGCCGGGCGGCGGGGCGATGTCACGGTTCCAGCGGGGCAACGCCGTCGAAATGGGCGCTCAGCAGCGCATTCAGCTCCGGCCGCTGTTCCACCCGTTCGGCAATGGCGTACAGTCGCGGGCAGTGTTGCCGGAACCACGCGCGGCCCGGCCGCCAGTTGCACATTACCGCCAGGTACAGATCCAGCGCGCTGAAGCTCTTGCCGAGAAACCACGGGCCAGACGCTCCTGCGGCGGCGTTCAACTGCCGCAATAAACGCTCGCGATAATCCATTACCGCGTTTTTCAGCTGTTCCGCCCCTGCCGCCTGCGGCTGCCAGCGCTGCGGATGGTCGGCATAGGTGAAGGTGGGGTAAATCTCCGCGTTGATGAACAGCAGCCAGCGCAGAAAACGCGGCAACAGCGGCGAACCGCCGGGCGGCGCCAGTTCGGCATGCGGTGCGCGATCGTGCAGCAGCAGGATAATCGCCGCGCTCTCCGTCATCACTTCGTCATTGGGCAGCACTAAGGTGGGCACCTGGCCCAGCGGGTTCAGCGCCAGCAGGCGATCGCGCTCCGGGCCGTCCTGCGTGTAATCCACCTCCTCATAGCCCCAGGGGAAAGCGGTCAACGCCAACGCGGCGGCCACGATGGTCGAGCCGCAGCCCTGCGTACCGAACAAAGTATAAGTATCGTGCATGATTCCTCCCGCAGCGGAACAAGGTATCGGTAACTGTAGACCAGCCGCCGACCATCGGCTGAAGAAAAAATTCACCCTTTGCGCGACTTTTTTAATCGTTCGACATGAAAATGAATTTTTTGTCATAAATAGATCACATTACTACGGTAAAAATTCTCCGCCGCCAACAATCAGGCGGCACAGTAAAACAGCAATGCAACTGATGATAAGCGTCTTTCAATCGAATAAAGCAGGGTAACCCATGAAACGTAATCTTCTGGCCGTTATTATTCCGGCACTTTTACTTGCGCAAGCGGCACAGGCAGCAGAAATCTACAATAAAGACGGCAACAAGCTCGATTTTTACGGTCGTGTGAAAGCCCTGCATTATTTCTCTGATGATGCCGGCAACGATGGTGATAAAACCTACGTCCGTATCGGCTTTAAAGGCGCGACTCAGATTAACGATATGCTGACCGGCTATGGCCAGTGGGAATATCAGATCGCCGCCAACCATTCTGAATCCGACGGCACCAAAGACACCAAAACGCGTCTGGGCTTCGCCGGTCTGAAATATAAGGATCTCGGCTCCTTCGACTACGGTCGCAACTACGGCATCATTTACGACGTTGGCGCCTGGACGGATATGATCCCTGAATTCGGCGATGATGCTTATATCAAGACCGACAACTTTATGAACGGCCGTACCAATGGCGTCGCCACCTACCGTAATAACAACTTCTTCGGTCTGGTTGACGGCCTGAAATTTGCCGTGCAGTACCAGGGCAAGAACGAAAACGACGGCCGCTCCGCCAGCAAGGCGAACGGCGACGGCTGGGGTCTCTCCTCCAGCTATGAAATCATCGACGGTCTGAGCGTGGGCGCCGCCTATGCCTCTTCCAACCGCACCGCCACGCAAAAGGCGGGCACCTTCGGTAAAGGCGACAAGGCCGATATCTGGGCCGGCGGTCTGAAATACGACAACAACAATGTCTACCTGGCCGCGACTTATTCGCAGAGCCGCAATATCGCGCCTATTTCCGGCACCGCCACCATCAATAATAACTCGACCTCCGTTAGCGGCTTCGCCAATAAAGCGGAAGGGATTGAATTGGTCGCGCAATATCAGTTCGACTTCGGTCTGCGCCCATCGCTGGGTTACGTTCAGCAGAAAGGCAAAGATATTGAAGGCATCGGCGACGTCGATCTGGTGAAATATTTCGACGTAGCGGCGACCTATTACTTCAACAAAAACATGTCCACTTATGTCGAATATAAAATCAACCAGCTTGATGACGACAACAAACTGGGTCTGAAAAACGACGACGTCGTTGTTGTCGCCCTGACCTACCAGTTCTGATGTGATGAATGAATAACCACCACTGCAAACTTTAGCGTCACTTGATACCCAGAGTTTTATTTCGCCGGGCGGCTGCGTCCGGCTTTTTTGTTTTTATTTGCCCCGCCAGCGAATCCCCCCGCTTGCCTTGCAAAACAAACGGGTCTACATGTATAGCTTTCCCCCGAGCGGAATCAGCCATGCATAACGACGGACGCTTCGACTACCACAACGCCTTGCGCTACAGCAGCGACGAACTGGCCAACATCCTCAACCACTGTTTTGAAAACTACATCGTGCGTTTCGTGCTCGACGGATCGACCTTCGCCGCCCGCTTCGGCGCCGAAGATCTCAGCCTGAACGACAGCCTGATCGTCACCCACCGCCATGAACCGGTGGCGGTGGCGCTGATCGCCCGCCGTGGCCGTCACAGCCGGGTTGCGGCTTTTTCCGTGCGCCCGGAGATGCGCGGCCAGGGGCTGGGCAAGGCGCTGATGCAGCGGCTGGTGGCGGATGCCCGCCAACGCGGCGACCATCGGCTGTCGCTGGAAGTGATCGAAGGCAACGACGCCGCGCTGGCGCTGTATCACCGCGCCGGGCTGCGCATCGTGCGCACCCTGACCGGCCATCAGGCGCCGGCGGAAGTGCCGCCAGGCACGGCGGCGCTGCAGGCGGTCGATCCGCTGACCGTCAGCCACCGCCTGACGGCGGAAGGCGCCACCGACCTGCCCTGGCTGATTGCCCCCGAATCGCTGTTCAAGCTGCCGGGCACACCGCGAGCCTATACGCTCAATCGTCAGGCCTACGCCGTGGTGATGCCCGGCGCCGAGCACTGCTGGCTGCGCCTGATCTACGTGCCGCCGCAGCACCGCGGCCAGGGGCATGCCCGCGCCTTGCTGGCCGCCCTGCAAGCGCAGTTCGCCCCTTTGCCGCTGACCGCCAACGTTTTTGTGCCCGAGGTGGCCGCCCCCTTCTTTACGCATCTTGGCTGGCGGCAGGATCCCCTGCGCCAGTTTGAGATGGATATGCTGCTGGACAGCCCACAAAAATAAAACCGAGAGAGATAACGATGGCAGGAAAACAGACAAGGAAACTCACCCTCGGCGCGGCGGTTGGCGTCGCGCTGCTGACGTTGGCCGGTTGTGCGCAACAGCCGCACACCGACGCCCAGGACCAGCAGCGGCTGGCGGATCAGTCGGTGCTGGCGGTGAACTGGTTCCAACAGTCCGGCGAATACCAGGCGCTGGCGCATCAGGCATTCAACAGCGCGCAACGCGCCTTCGATCAGGCCAAGACCGCGCCGGGCCGCAAAAAGGCGGTGGTGGTCGATCTGGATGAAACTCTATTGGACAACAGCGCCTACTCCGGCTGGCAGGCGCAGCACGGCCAGCCGTACGACGGCGCCACCTGGGCCCAATGGACGCAGGCCGAACAGGCCGGCGCGGTGCCGGGCGCAGTGTCGTTTGCCCGCTACGTTAACGCCCACCAGGGGACGATGTTCTACGTCTCGAACCGCAAGCAGAGCGAATACGCCGCCACGGTGGCCAACATGCAGAAGCTCGGATTCACCGGCATGTCGGAAAAAACCGTGCTGCTCAGCACCGATACCTCCAATAAGCAGGCGCGCTTCGACGCCATCAAACAAGCCGGCTATGACATCGTGGTATACGCAGGCGACAACCTGAACGACTTCGGCGCCGCGACTTACCACCAGGACAATGCGCAGCGCCGGGCGTTCGTCAGCGAGAATCAGGGCAAGTTCGGCACCGAATTCATCGTGCTGCCCAACCCGCTGTACGGCGATTGGGAAAGCGGCCTGGCTCGCGACTACAACAAGCTGACGCCGCAACAGAAGCTGCAGGTGCGCCAACAGGCGATCAAGGCCTGGCGCGGGCGCTGACTCAGGAATAGGGAGAAATGCCCCATATAACCTAATATTTTGTCAAAAAGGGATTAGCGGAGCATGCCGCCGAACCAATGGGAACGTTAGTTCGGCGGCATGAAGATGAAGAAATGCGGATGCTCAAATTCTGGGTTGCGGGCACCAGAAATGTGAGAAATCGGTATCGGCACCGCCCTGTGAGTTAATCCAATAACGCTTCTCGGTGAAACGAGCACTTTCACATACTTTCAGCAATGTCAGAGTAGCCAATCCGTTAATTCTCTCGATTTTAATCGCCCGAACAGCGCAGCAGCATCCGCTCTTTGATGTAATCTGAACGTAACCTAAGCAGGCAAGGCACGGATCTTCAATGTCAAATGGCTATAGAAACTTGCAACATCATTACAGAACTTTCTCGAAACAGACCGCCTGTGGGTTACCTCGATAACGGCCATAGTTTTCGCGTATCCGATACCCCTGAGCCAGATAAAACTTGATGGCACGCAAGTTCACGCTTCGGGTTTCCAGCCACAGTTGACGATACCCCAACCATCGAGCCTGTTGTTCCAGAGCCTGCAATAATTTACGACCAATACCATTGCCAGGCTCACGTACATACATTCGTTTTAACTCTGCAACACCAGAAGTTAATCGACGCAGCGCCCCACAAGCTACGGCCACATCGGCAGCATTGCGTACCAACATAAAACAACCTCCATCCGCTTCTATAGAAGCAGGATCAAACGAGGACGTACCGCTATCGCCTGTGATCTCAGCCAGCTGCACCGACAACTCCGCCATCAGTGTCAGTGCGTCCAAGCTATCGACTTCACTTAATAGTATCCGAAGAGTCACAGCAGTTTGTACATATAGCAGGTGGCCTCCAACGCCCCGCCGTCGCTGGCGCGGGCGTATTGCGGGATGTCGCCCGCCGCCTCGAACCCCAATTGACGGTACAGCCCCTGCGCCGCGCTGCCGCTCAGGGTATCCAGCACCAACAGGCTGCGGCGATGACGCGCCGCCAGCGCCTGCACTTCCTGCATCAACAGCCGGGCGACGCCCTGCCGCCGCGCCTGCGGGTGCACCATCAGCTTGACCACTTCCGCGCGGTGGCGGCCGTTGTCCGGCATCGCCAGTAACAGCTGCACGGTGCCGACCGGCCGGCCGTTCGCGAGCGCCACCAGCATCGCACGCTCTCCCCGCGCGATGGCCGGCAGCAACCCCTGCCAAAACGCCTGCGCCTGCGTCAGCGTAAAGGGCATGACAAAACCGATGCTGGCGCCGTGCGCCACGCTGGCGTGCAGCATCTCGGCCAAGTCGACAATGGCGCTTTGCGCCGCGCCGGCGTCCCACTGTTGCAATTCAATCATGGCTATGGCCTGCAGATAACGAGGGTGTAATGGGCCGGCTCCTCGCCGGGGACATGGAAACGGGAGGCGCCGAACAGGCGGTAACGCAGGCAGTCGCCGGCCGACAGCCGGAAAACGCGCCCTTCCAGGGTCAATTCCAACTGCCCGGACAGCAACCAAAGGTGATGTTCCAGCGCCGGAATCGACGGCAGGTCGTAATCGATCTGCGCGCCGGCATCAAGCCGGGCTTCGATAAACTCGGCCTTATACAGCGCGGCAGGCGGGGAAACAGAGCGACGGTGAAAACCGCTGGCGCGATCGACCCACACCGGCTGTTGCGGCGGCCGCAGCAGCTCCGGCGGCTCGTCTTCGATTTCGCTCAACAGGCGCGACATGGTTAACCCGTAGGCGGCGCACAGCCGGTTCAGCAACGATGCCGTCGGGCTGGTCTCGGCGCGCTCCACCCGCGAGAGCGTCGCCCGGCTAAGGCCGGTGCGCTGCGCCAACTCCTCCAGCGACCACGCCCGTTGCTGGCGCAAATCCGCCAGCCGCTGCGCCAACCTCAGGTCGGCCGTCTCCAAACCGTTATCCATCGTTCATACTCCGCTTAAAAATCCCATATAAGAGAAATAATCTCAAATTAGAGATATAGCAAGCGGATTTTAAAATGTCGCGCAGGAATAACGCCTGGATCACCGCGAACATCACCAGGTGAGGAGAAGCGTTCTAGCTCTCGCGCGAGGGCGGGGTTTGTACAAAATTGCCCGTTTCGGCCCCCGGCGGCGCGATCGCCGCGCAGCGCCAGGCGCTGAATACCGCCAGCAGCGGCGCCAGCGCGAACGCCAGGAACAGCCAACGCGCCGCCGATGCCGCGCCCGTCGCGCCGCCCGGATCGTTCAGCCCCGCCAGATTGGCGATCATCCCGGCCAGCGCCGCGCCGAATGCGGTGGCGAACAGCTGCACCGTGGTAATTGAAGCGCCGGCGATATCTTTGTCCGCTTCAGGCGCCACCTGCAAAATGCGCGTCAGCAGGTGCGGCCAACCGAAGCCGATGCCGAATCCCACCAGCAATAGCGCAATGACGATCGGCGCCAGCGCCTGCCAGTGGCCGCCGGACGGCGTCGGCATCAGGATCGCCAGCGCCAGCAGGCCTACCAGCACAAACAGCGGCCCGCTGACGATCGCCCGGCGAATGCCCGCCCCACGCCAGCCGGAGCTGAGGATCTCGGACAGCGTCCAGCCGGCGGCCATGGCGGCGGCGATATAGCCGGAGATCAGCGGCGACTGGCCGTGCAGCAGCTGCAGGAAATAGGGCACGAAGATTTCGCTGGTCATGCCGATCACCAGCAACGCGGTCGTGATGTACAACGCCGCCAGCGATGAGCCGCGCCGCAATGCGCCATGCGGCAACAGGCGGGCGCGCGCGTGCGCTTCACGCTTCATCAGCCAGGCCATCAGCACCAGCGAAAGCGCGATGCCCGCCAGGTTGATCCAGGCGCTGTGCGCCAGGCTGCCGGCGGACACCACCAGCACCGCCACGGTCAGCAACAGCAGTTGCGCAGTCGGCAACGGCGCGGCCGCCTGCTGCGCCTTGCCCTTGGGCAGGATCAGGAAGGTAAACGCAGCGTACAGCGCCATGATCGGCAGCAGAATGCCGAAGGCCCAACGCCAGGCGTGCAGCTCGGCGAAAATGCCGCCCACCGCCGGCCCCACCAGGGTGGCGATGCCCCACATCGCCGAGATAAGCGCCATGGCGCGCGGCCACAATCGCTGCTCGAACACCAGGTTGATCATCGCGTAGGAGAGCGCAAAGATCAGCCCGCCGCCGAAGCCCTGCACCGTGCGGCCGATCAGCATCACCGGCATGCTCGGCGCCAGCGCGCACAGCGCCGCCCCGGCGATAAAGAACAGCGAAGCCACCAGATAGGCGCTGCGTGCGCCATAGCCGCTGAGCAACCGGGCCGACAGCGCGGAGCCGAGGATCGACGCCACCACGAACAGCGTGGTGTTCCAGGCATAGAGATCCAGCCCGCCGATATCCTGCACCACCGAGGGCAGAATGGTGGTGGCGACCAGAATATTTATGGCATGCAGCGCCACGCCAAGCGAGAGCGCGATCGCACTGGCCGCATTTTTGCCGGAGAAAAGGTCACTCCAGCGGCTATCGTCATGGGTTATCACGGTTGTCGTCCTGTTTTCAGAGGAATGGCATTGAGTTGGTCATAAGATTGCGTTAAATTTAACAAGAGTTATCTTGGAATAAGTTAGGGCGAGGCGGAGAAATATGTCAAGAATAAACTTGGAAAATAGCGGCAGCACCGCACAATCGGTCAGTGACCGCTTGCTGACGTTATTGAAAACCCGCGGCCCGCAGCTAGCTTCTGACGCAGGAAAGGTGCTCGGCACCACCGGTGAGGCGGCCCGCCAGCAGTTCGTCAAGCTGGCGAAAGAGGGGTTGGTCGAAGCGGTGGCGGAAACGCGCGGCGTGGGCCGCCCGGTGCAGCTGTGGCATTTGACCTCGGCCGGCAACGCGCGCTTTCCCGATACCCATGCGGATCTGACGGTGCAGCTGCTGCGCACCGTGCGCGACAAGCTGGGCGAACAGGCGATCGACGTGCTGATCGAGAGCCGCGAGCAGGAAAACCGCATCAACTACAAGCAGGCGATGATCGGCGCCACCGAACTGCGCGAACGCGTGGCGCGCCTGACCGAGATCCGCTGCCGCGAAGGGTATATGGCCGAATGGCGCCAGGAGGAGGACGGTTCCTATCTGCTGGTGGAAAACCACTGCCCGATCTGCGCCGCCGCCACCGTCTGCCAGGGTTTCTGCCGGGCGGAATTAAGCATCTTCACCGAAGTGCTGCAGGCGCAGGTGGAGCGCGCCGAACACATTTTGGCCGGCTCGCGCCGCTGCGCCTACCGGATTTCACGCCTGTAACACCGGTTTTTGCCCACGTTTTCAACCGGTACAGATTATTCTGCTTGTGCACCCCGCACCTTCCCTTCTAAGGTTGAACTAACGAACATTCAGGCAAACAGCGGGCCTCGCGCCCGCTCTGGCAAATCCGTCGGCGCTTAGCGCAGCGGCAGAGTAACCCCACGGGAGTTGAACGATGAAGAAGCCGCATGCCGGATTCTGGCTGGCGACGCTGGGACTGGGCGTTTGCTGGCTGCTGGCGCTGCTGACTCGCGATCGGCTCAACGGCATACTGCTGGCCGGCGCGGCGCTGGCGCTGATCTTTACCCCTGCCGCCCGCCGCAAAGGCGCGGCCCTGGCCGCCCTGGGCGGTATCGGCATGGATGGGCTGTGGAGCTACAGCGGCGTGCTGCACTACAGCGGGCAACACGGCCTGCCGCTCTGGACCATCGCGCTGTGGATCGGCTTCGGCTGCTGGTGGTATTGGTTGCTGGACGTCGTCAGAGCGGCCCCCTGGCCGCTGGCGGTGTTGGGCGCCGCCGTCGGCCCCTTCGCCTACGCCGTGTCCTGGAAGCTGGACGCCTTGTTGCCCGGCGTGCCGCCCGAGTTCATGCTGCTGCTGCTGGCCGTCGGCTGGTCGATTTACCTGCCGGCCGTCAGCTGGCTGCAGTGGAAACAGCAAGGCCATTGAACGGCTTTCAGCCGCCGGAAAAATAATGCCGAAGGCCATTGCTTATCGGTTGCCCGATCGGGTTTACTGAGCGTTCTAATAATAATCACTCCCGCAAAATACAATCCTATGCTTAGCCAACAAAGCCGTAGCGTCCTGCCGTTGATCGGGGCGTTGTTCACGTTATATATCGTTTGGGGTTCCACCTATTTCGTCATTCGCCTCGGCGTCGCGCAGTGGCCGCCGCTGATGATGGCCGGCATTCGTTTTCTGATCGCCGGTATCGTGCTGTTCAGTTTCCTGGCCTGGCGCGGCCACGCGCTGCCGACGCTGAAGCAGTGGCTGGCCGCCGGCGCCATCGGCATTCTGCTGCTGGCGGTGGGCAACGGCCTGGTGACGGTGGCGGAACACCAACATGTGCCGTCCGGCATCGCCGCGGTGATGGTGGCGACGGTGCCGCTGTTCACCCTCTGCTTCAGCCTGCTGTGGGGCATGCGCAACACCAAACTGGAATGGGCCGGCATCGTGCTCGGATTGGTGGGCATCGTGCTGCTCAACACCGGCAACAACCTGGTAGGCAACCCGACCGGCGCGCTGCTGATTTTGTTGGCGTCGGCCAGTTGGGCCTTTGGGTCGGTCTTGGGATCGCGCATCTCGCTGCCGGCCGGGCCGATGGCCGGCGCGGCGGAGATGCTGGTCGCCGGCGTGGTGTTATTGGCAGCCAGCCAGCTGAGCGGCGAGCGCCTCACTCAGATGCCGAGCACCGGCGGCTTTCTGGCGCTGGGCTATCTGATCGTCTTTGGTTCGATGCTGGCGATCAGCGCCTATATGTTCTTGTTGAAGAACGTGCGCCCGGCGGTCGCCACCAGCTACGCCTACGTCAACCCGGTGGTGGCGGTGCTGCTCGGCATCGGTTTTGCCGGCGAATCGCTGGCGCCGCGCGAGTGGCTGGCGCTGGTGATCATCGTGGCGGCGGTGGTGCTGGTGACGCTGGGAAAATACCTGTTCGCCCGTCCGGCCAACGTGCAGGCCATCGACTGCGAACGGCGATGATCACAAAGGGCGGTCTGCGGGCCGCCGTTAAAAACGATTCTTGTTTCACCCGGCGAAGGGGCTATAATTCCCGCTGTTCCAAGCAACCTGCGAAATTATTCCTATGCTGAAAAAAGCGTTCGTCATCGTCATCGCCTTGTGCGCCTTCGGTTCTCTGGGCGGCGTATTCCTCGCCGGGCTGAACATCTACACCCGTTCCACCACCCCGCACGAAGAAAGCGCGCCTGCCGGGGATGCCGCCGCTACGCCGGCGCAAACCGAAACCCTTCAGGCCAAGTGATCGTCCATCCAGCGCTGGCAGCGCTGCTGTAAAAAACGCTGCAGCTGCCTGACGCGCTCCGACACCTGCGAACGATGCGGGCAGACCAGATTGATCGGCACCGCGTCGCTGCGCCATTCCGGCAACAGCTGCACCAACCGCCCGGCGCGAATATCCGCCGCCACGTCGATCGCCGACTTGCGCACCACGCCGTGCCCGGCCAGCGCCCAGCGCCGCGCTACCTCGCCGTCATCGGTAAAATAGCTGCCGTTCAGCGGCAGCTCGACCAGCTCCTCACCGCGCCACAGTCGCCATTCCACCTGCCGTTTGCCGCTGGGCTGATACACCAGAATGCTGTGCCGAAGCAGATCGGCCGGCGTTTGCGGCGCGCCGTGCCGCCGCAGATAATCCGGGCTGGCGCAGATCAACCGCCGATGCTGCGGCAAGATCGGCAGCGCCACCAGCGAAGAGTCGGCCAGCGGCCCGAAGCGCAACGCCACGTCCACCGGTTCGCGGAACAGGTCGGCCTGCCGATCGTTGATCAGAAGCTGCAGCTGAATATGCGGATGCTGCAAGCGGAACTCATCCAGCCAGCCGAGCAGCAAATTACGGCCAAAATCCGACGGCGCGGAAATCTGCAGCACCCCGGACAGCCCCTGATGCTTCTCGCGGATCGCCTGCTCTCCTTCGGCTAACGCGCCCAGCGCCAGGCGCGCGCTGTCGAGATAGCGAGCCCCCTCCTCCGTTAACCTCAGGCTGCGGGTGGAACGCACCAACAGCCGCGCGCCCAGCTGCTGCTCCAGCCTTTTCACCGCGATGCTGGCCGCCGCCGGCGTCATGTCCAGCGCGCGCGCCGCGGCGGAAAAACTGCCGCCGTCCACCGTGCGGACAAACACCTCGAGATCGACAAATGAGGTCATCTGCTCCCTCTCTTTTTAGCCCAATCAATTATTAATATTAATTTACAAGTGTTTGCTATTAGGCGGGCTTTTTTCCTCATTTTCAATCAGGAAAGATAGATCCCGTTGAAACTTACCTAAAAAGAGGCCTTAACATGACGATTCCCGACTCCCCCCTGAAACAACAAAAGCTGGTGATCCTGGGCGGCACCAGCGGCATTGGCGCCGCGGTGGCCTACGCGGCGGCGGCGCGCGGCGCTGAAGTGGTGCTGGCTTCGCGTCGTCTCCCTCACGCCGGGGAGAAGAACGACGCGCTGCGCCTGATGCAGGCCGATCTGACCGATGACGCGTCGCTGCATGCGCTGTTCGCCGCCGTCGGCGCTTTCGATCATTTGGTGATCACCGCCGGGCCGTTGGTGGACGCGAAGCCGCTGGCGGAGACTGCCCTTGAACAGGCGCAGGCCGACTTCAACGTCAAATTCTGGGGCAGTTTGCGCGCGGTGCAGGCGGCGCTGCCGACGCTGGCGCCGCAGGGCTCGATCACCCTGACCTCCGGCCAGCTGTCGCGTAAATACCTCAACGGTCAGTTGGTCAAAACCGCCATCAACGCCGCGCTGGAAGCGGTCGGCAAACAGCTGGCGAAGGAGCTGGCGCCGCGGCGGGTGAACGTGGTCAGCCCCGGCATCACCGCCACCGAAGCCTACGACGGCATGAGCGCCGCACAGCGTCAGGCGCTGTTCGAGCGCGTAAGCGTCAGCCTGCCGGTCGGCAGGGTCGGCCAGGCGGCTGACGTCGCGGCGGGGTATCTGCTGGCGATGGAGAACGGCTTCGTCACCGGCAGCGTGATCGACATCGACGGCGGCGGCCTGCTGTAACGGCGGCTAGAGCGCCGTCACGCCCTGCGCGGCGGCCTGCTGTTCCAGCACGGTGATAATCTGGTAGGCCGAACGCGGCACCAGGCTGAAATCGCCGATCAGCAGGCGGTCGCTGACCGCCTCATCCAGCATCGCGCGAGCGCCGGCGCGCAGGATTTCCACCTGTTCCGGCGGCGTGCCGGCTGCGGTGATCAACGGCAGGCCCGGCACCGCCGCCGTGCGGCCGATGATTTTCAGCCCCTCCAGCGCCTGCGGTTGCGCGCGGCGCAGCAGTTCCATGCTGATCGAATCGATGGCGGCGATATCCGCCTGCCCGCTGCGGATCAGCTTCAGCGACTGATAATGCGCGCCGGCGGCGATAGCCGCCCCGAAGAATTTCCCGTCCAGCGCCAGCGGCGCGATCAGCGCGCGCAGGCCGTTGTAGCCGGACTGGGAATCTGTGCTGTTATACGCCGCCGTTCGGCCGCGAAAATCCGCCAGCCGCTCGCCGGGATCGTCCGCGCGCACCACCAGCCAGCTGCGGTAATTCGGCCCGTCGCACCCTTCCACCCGGTAGTGGTAGGTGCCGATTAGCTGCACCTGCGGCAAGGTGCTGACCAACGGATAACCGCAGGTTTGGCTGAGCAGAAGATCCTCGCGCCGCCAGTGCTGCGCCAGATCGTCCGGCCAGCTGAGCCGTTCCGGCGCCGCCGGCAACCCCAGCCGCAGCAGCTTGTCGCGCAACACCTGCCAGAAGGATTCGGCCTGCTCCCGGCCAACGCCGTACATCGGTAGAGACACCTGCATCATTTCCCCCTTACCCCGCCGAAGTGGCCGCCAGCGTCTGCTGACGCCAGGCGGTGAGATAACGCACCCAACGTTCGAACAGCATATCGGTGATAATAGCCAACAGCGCCACGACCGCCGCGCCCTGGATCACATAGGCGGTGTTAAACCCGCTCAGGCCGATGATGATCGGCGAGCCGAGCGTCTTGGTGCCGACGGTGGAAGCGATGGCCGCCGTGCCGATGTTGATGATCACCGAGGTGCGGATCCCGGCGACAATCACCGGCGCCGCCAGCGGCAGTTCAACCCGCCACAGTATTTGCCAGGCGCTCATCCCCACGCCGCGGGCGATCTCGCGCGTGGCGGGCGGCACCGATTCGATGCCCGCCAGCGTGCCCTGCAGGATCGGCAGCAGGCCGTACAGCACCAGCGCGATGATCGCCGGCTGTTCGCTGAAGCCCATCACCGGCACCGCCACCGCCAACACCGCCACCGGCGGGAAGGTCTGCCCCACCGCCACCACCGTTTCCACCAGCGAACGAAATTCCCGGCCGCTGCGTCGGGTCACAGCCACGCCCGCCGCCACGCCGATCGCCACCGCGATCAGGCTGGAGATCGCCACCAGCGACAGGTGCGCCCCCACCAGCGCGATAAAGCTGTCCTGCTGATAAATGGGCCGCTCCAGATCGGGGAACCAGGCGGCGAACAAGCCGCGCAGATGATCCATGCCGAACACCAGCGCCAACAGCAGCGCCAGCGTCCAGGGCAACGGATCGCGCAGCAGGCGCCCGATGCGCCCGCTCATGACAGCGCCTGCCCGGCGATCAGATCGTTGAAATGCAACACCCCCAACGCTTCGCCCCGTTCATCAACCACCGGCAGGCAGTCGCTGCCGCGCGCCACAAACACCGACAGCGCCTCGCGCAGACTCATGGCGGCAGCGATCGGCTCGCCCCCGGCGACGCCGGGCCGCACCCGCTCCGCCACCGTACCCAGCGACAGCAGCTTGATGCCGCGATCGCTGCGCCCGAAGAAATCGCGCACGAAGTCGTTGGCCGGTGCAGTCAACAGCGTCAGCGGCGTGCCCTGTTGCACCACCCGCCCCTGATCGAGCAACACCAGGCGATCCGCCAAGCCCAACGCCTCGTCGATGTCGTGCGTCACCAGCACAATGGTGCGGCCGGAGAGCTGATGGATGCGCGCGATCTCCGCCTGCAGCGCCGCTCGGGTGACCGGATCCAGCGCGCCGAACGGTTCGTCCATCAGCAACACCTCGGGATCGGCAGCCAGCGCGCGCGCCACCCCCACCCGCTGCTGCTGCCCGCCGGACAGCTGGTGCGGATAGCGGCGGCGAAACAGATCCGGCTCCAGATGCAGCAGCTCCAACAGTTCGGTAACCCGATCGCGAATGCGCGCGCGCGGCCATTTCAGCAGCTGCGGCACGGTGGCGATGTTCTCCTCCACCGTCCAGTGCGGGAACAGACCGATCGATTGGATCGCATAGCCCATGCGCCGCCGCAGATCCTGCGGTTTGAACGACTGGATCTCTTCGCCGGCAAAGAGGATCTTGCCCCGATCGTGTTCGATCAGGCGATTGATCATTTTTAACGTCGTGGACTTGCCGGAACCCGAGGTGCCGATCAACACGGTGAATTCACCCTCGGCGATGTGCAGCGTGAGATCGTCGACCGCCGGCTTGCCCTGAAAAATTTTACTGACTTGCTCAAAGTGAATCATCGGCGCGATACGTCCAGGATTGAAACCCAAAATTTAAACAGCGAATCGACGATGACCGCCATCATGACCACCGGGATCACCCCCAGCAGAACCAGATCCAACGCGCTGCTGAGCAACCCCTGAAAAACGATGGCGCCAAAACCGCCGGCGCCGATCAGCGCCGCCACCACCGCCATGCCGACGGTCTGCACCGCCAGAATGCGCACGCCGGTCAGGAATAGCGGCAGCGCCAACGGCAGCTGCACGCGCAGGAAGATCTGCCCGCGCGTCAACCCCATGCCGGTGGCGGACTCAATCACGCCGGCCGGCACGCTTTGCAGCCCCGCCACCACGCTGCGCACCAGCGGCAACAGCGCGTACAGCACCAGCGCCACGATCGCCGGCGCCATGCCGATACCGCTGACGCCGTGCTCCGCCAGCCAGGGCACCGCCGTCGCCAGCCCCGCCAACGGCGCGATCAGCAGGCCGAACAGCGCGATGGACGGCACAGTCTGGATAATGTTCAGCGCGGAGAAAATCGGCCGCTGCCAGCGTTCGGAACGAAAGCACAGCACCCCGAGCGGCACGCCGATCGCCAGCGCCGGGGCCATCGTCGCCAGCAGAATGGTCAGATGCTGGAACAACGCGGCGTCAAACACCTCCTGCCGATTATGGTACTCCTTCAGCAGCGACAGCTGATCGAGCTGATGGCCGAACAGCAGCAGCGCCGGCGGCACCAGCACCAGCGCGTTGCCCAGCATCCGCCGCAGATGCGACGCGGTGAGGCGCGTCATGGCGTCGGCGGCGATCAGCAGGCTCAGCGCCATGGTCAGCCAGCAGCCGCTGCCCCAGGAGGTGCGCGCCAGGCGCGATCCCTCCTGCGCCAGACGCCCGGCGGCCTGCCCGCTGATCCAGAACGCCAGCGTCAGCACCCCGCAGGCGGCCAGCGCCGTCAGCAGCGCCCGTCCCCGCGTCGGCGGCAACAGGCTGAGGATCGCCAACGCCGCCAGCGGCAACAGCAGCCACAGCGCCGGGCCGTGCAACAGGGAGAATAAGGACAGGCTTTTACCCGACAGCAGACGATTGGGGGCATAACTGAGGAACGGCAGGCCGAAGGTGGCCAGCAGCAACAGCATGAACAGCGTCAACAAGACGCGATGTTTTACGGCGATAGTCAAAGAAACGCTCCGGCTCCCTCGGTTTACCCCCTCTCCCGACGGCAAAGGGGGTACCTCGGCATTATCCCTTAACAAACCCTTTCTCTTTCAGGTAAGCGGCCGCCACCTGTTTGGCGTCCTGGCCTTCCACAGCGATCTGCGCGTTGAGTTTTTGCAGCGTCGGCCCGTCCAGCGAGGCGAATACCGGCTTCAGCAGCTCAGGCAGATTGGCGTGCGCCTTCAGCGCCGCTTCGCGCACGATCGGCGCCGGCGCGTAGATGGGTTGTACGCCTTTCGGGTCCGCCAGCGTCTGCAGCCCCAGCGCCGCCACCGGGCCATCGGTGCCGTAGGCCATCGCCGCATTGACGCCGGAGGTCTGCTCCGCCGCCGCCTTGATGGTCACCGCCGTGTCGCCGCCGGCCAGGGACAGCAGCTGATCCTGATTCAGTTTGAAGCCGTAGGCGTTCTGGAACGCCGGCAGCGCATCCGGCCGTTCGATAAATTCCGCCGAGGCCGCCAGTTTGAACTTGCCGCCGCCGTTGATCCACTTGCCGAGATCCGCCAGCGTTTTGAGATGGTTGGCGTCCGCCACGTCCTGACGAATGGCGATGGTCCAGGTGTTGTTGGCCGGCGCGGCGTCCAACCAGACGATTTTGTTTTTGTCGTAGTCGAGCTGCTTCACCTTCTCGAAGCCGGCCTGGGCGTTCTTCCACGCCGGATCTTTCTCATCGGAGAAGAAAAATGCGCCGTTGCCGGTGTATTCCGGGTAGATGTCGATCTCGCCGGAGGTGATGGCGCCGCGCAGCACCTTGGTGGTGCCGAGCTGCAGCTTGTTGGTGGTTTTAATGCCGTTGGCTTCCAGTACCTGCACGATGATGTTGCCGAGCAGCGAACCTTCGGTATCGATCTTGGAGCCGACGCGCACCGAGTCGGCCGCCTGCGCCAGACCGCTGGCGGCCAGCAGAGCCAGCGCGACGGCAAAGGAACGTCCGCGTGATAAGGTGATTGCCATACTTTTCCTCTGGTTATATGTTTTCCGGCTCATGGGCCAGTTCGGTTGGAAAATCCTGAGAAACGCGCTTCCAGCGCGCAATAAATTTTTTCTTCGGCCGGGCACCGCGTTCCTCCCGCCGTTCGCCGGCGCTCAGCGGATGCACGCCGACGTCGATCGGCGTCAGCGCGTAATCGCGCAGCCACTCGCCATAACCCTGCGCGACGAATCCCTGGCTGCGGCGCTGATACGCCTCGCGTTCCGCCAGGTAGACTTCGCGCAGGCCATACCAGGGCAGGCCGGGCAAATCGTGATGCACTAAATGGTAGTTCAGATTGAGAAACAGCAGCCGCCACGGCCAGCCCGCCTCATTAATAATAGAACGTGCCTGCGGTGCGTCCACGGCGCGATGCTCAAAAAACGATCTTACCTTGGTCAGCGCCAGCGCCGGGTAGCTGATGGCCAACAGGTAAAACGCCGCGCCGATGCCCTGCATCTGCAGCCAGTACAGCTGCACCGCCAACAGCGACAGGTGCGCCAGCCACATCGCCCAGGCGCGCAGATCGCCCGCTGCAAGCGTCTTCACTGCGCCGAACAGCGTGGTGACGATGTCCAGCGCCGGGCCGAGGAGCACCCGGCCGATCAGCGTATTGCGCACCGCGGCCAACAGCGGCAGCAGGCGGGGATAACGCCGCCACTGCGCGGCGCTGAAGTAGTAACTTTCGGGATCTTCATGCGGATCGGTCAGGTGGTCGTTGCGGTGATGGCGCAGATGCGAATCCCGATACAGCCCGTAGGGATACCACACCGCCAGCGGCAACAGGCCGAACAGCTGATTGACGCGCGGCCAGCGCGTCGGATGGCCGTGGATCAGCTCGTGTTGCAGCGACATATACCCGGTGGTCAGCAGGATCAGCAGCGGTGCGCCAAGCCACGGACCCAGCGCCTGCCAATAATGCGCCACGCCGAACCAGCCGCCGTACACTGCCGCCATAATCCCCCAGGTGGGCAGTTCCAGCCGCCAGTGCCAACGCTGATAAAGCCGTCGGATGCGGTCGCGTTGTTCGGGGTGCAAATAGTGGGCGTGGGACATGCTGCGGCTCGCGGTTGGGGAGTTTCCCCCCAGTATCCGTGAGCCGTAACGACGTTCAAAATAACGAAAATGGCAAAGCTAAGTGAAAATTCAGCGGGTTGCGTACGCGGCATGCGGCTCACACGCCACCGGGAAATTCACCGAGTTGGCGATAAAGCACAGGTGATGCGCCTTCTCGTGAAGCTGTTGCGCCAGCTGCAGATCGTCGCCATCGCGCACTGTGACCTGCGGCCGCAGCGTCACCGAGGTAAAAAAGCCGCCGCGCGCGGCGTCTTCGCGCATCACCCCCACGGCATCGTCCTGATAGGCCAGCACCGAAATCCCCGAGGTGGCGCACAGATGCAGATACCATAATTTGTGACAGGCGCTGAGCGATGCCACCAGCAAATCTTCCGGATTCCAGCGCGTCGCGTCACCGCGGAAGGCCGGATCGGCTGAGCCGGCGATGTCTGCCTTGCCCGCGGCGCCGATCAGGTGATCGCGCCCATAGGCGCGGTAATCTTCCGTGCCTGCCCCCAGGTTCCCTTGCCAGGTGACCGCCACCTGATAATGATGCTCGCCTTTCATGCCTTTTTCTCCCGTTGGCCGGCCAATGAAAAATCATCTTAATGCATGCCCGGAAAACACTATTGGCGGAAAAGCGTGAATACGCAAACGGCGAGACGAGAAAAAACGGGCCGCGCAAGCGGCCCGTCGGTCACATCCCTTTAGGGAACGAAATCGAGCACCACGGCGTTGAACAGCGCGTACTCGGTGGCGTTGGCCATCGGCGGAAACTGCGCGTGCTGCACCGCCGCGCTGGCCGCCGCGCACAGGGGCGCATCGCCCCTCACGATCTTGCTGCTCGCCAGCTTGCCGTCCGGCCGCAGCCGTATGCTGATGGTGCAGCGTTGGCCGCGCGCGTGCTCCGGCGAGCGCAGCTCGCGGCTCACCGCGTTATGCACCCGCTCCGGGTAACTGAGCTGCGTTGCGGCCAGTGCCGGGGTCTGCGGCAACGGGGTGCCGGTCTGATGGCCGGCCCCGGCGCCGCAGCCGCTCAGCAGCAACAACGCCAACAGGCTTAGTGTCTTTTTCATTCCCTATGTCCTTATTGGGGGATTTATCCTTATCGAGCGGCCCTCACTGCGCCGCTGGGTAAGCCTCACCGTCATCCGCGTAACGCTGCAGCCGCTCGCGCCACCACTTGGCCGCCAGGCCGCTGGCGCTTTCCCGCCAGCCGAAGTAGGCGATATCGCTGCACCGTTCCGATTCGACGCGTTTCGCCACCAGTTCGCCGCTGTTCAGGTAAGGTTCCGCCAAGGCGCGCGGCAGATAGCCGCAGCCCAGCCCGGCCAGCTGCGCCTGCAGTTTGGCGTCGAAACCGAAGACCGTCAGCGTATCCTGCTCTTCCAGCAGATTCAGGCTCTGCGGCGCGTTGACACGCGAAGTGTCGCGCACCACCACCGCCCGGTGCTGACGGATTTCGTCCTTCGGCAACGGTTCCGGCAATGCCGCCAGCGGATGCTGCGGCGCGACGGCGAACACGTAATCCAGCTGCCCCAGCCTGCTGAACGCATAGCCTACCCGTGACGGCGGCTCGCAGATGGCGCCGATGATAATGTCGGCGCAACCGTAAACCAGCGACTCCCAGGAACCGGCCAGCACCTCGTGGCTGAAACGCAGCCGGGTATGGTGATGCTGCCGATAAAACTCGTTGATCAGCGGCAACAGGCGGGCAAACGGGAAGGAGGCGTCGATCCCAAGCGTAATCTCGCTTTCCCAGCCGTTCTCCACATAGCGCGCCTGCTGTTCCAGATCCTGCGCCGCGCGCAGCAGCACCCGCCCTTTTTCCAGCATCAGCTTGCCGGTATCGGTGAACTTCGCCCGATGGCCGGAGCGATCCAGCAGGGTGATGTCGAGATCGTTCTCGAGCTTTTGCACCATATAGCTCAGTGCCGAAGGGGTTTTAAACAGTGCGGCGGCCGCGGCGGCGAAAGATCCGTGCCGGTCCAGCGCGTCCAAAATCAGCAGCGCTTCCAGGTTTAATCTCATGCTTTCTCCCGTGTATAAAAAAACTCAACAAGTCGGCAAAAATTCTGCGGTATCTTTGAAATCGCCCTCTGCCTACCATGGGTTTTATCGGCGTTACACTCATCAGATGTTCAACCGAAATATCACTGGGAAGGTAAATTATGTCCAAGTTTCAACTGCTTGATAAAGACAATTCCGCACTGATTTTTATCGACCATCAACCGCAAATGGCCTTCGGCGTGGCTAATATTGATCGTCAGCAACTGAAAAACAACGTTGTTGGTTTGGCGAAGGCAGGCAAGATTTTCAACGTCCCTACCCTTTTCACCTCGGTCGAAACCGAAAGCTTCAGCGGCTATATCTGGCCGGAACTGCTGGCGGTGCACCCTGAAATCACCCCGATTGAACGCACCTCGATGAACTCCTGGGAAGACGCGGCCTTCGTCAAAGCCGTGGAAGCCACCGGCCGCAAAAAGCTGGTGATCTCCGCGCTGTGGACCGAAGTCTGCCTGACCTTCCCGGCGCTGATGGCGCTGGAAGCCGGCTATGAAGTGTATGTGGTGACCGACACCTCCGGCGGCACCTCCGTCGATGCGCACGAACGTTCGATCGACCGCATGGTGCAAGCCGGCGCCGTACCGGTGACCTGGCAGCAGGTGCTGCTGGAGTACCAACGCGACTGGGCGCGCAAAGACACCTACGACGCGGTGATGGCGCTGGTGCGCGAACACAGCGGCGCGTACGGCATGGGCGTCGACTACGCTTACACCATGGTGCACCACGCACCGGCCCGCACGGTGAAATAATTCCCCTTGCCCCGGCCTCGCGCCGGGGTATTTTCAGGAGTCGGTTTTATGGCCCATCCGCAGCATGTCACGCTGGTGATCACCCACCGTTTGGCGCCGGGGAACGAACAGGCCTATGAGGCCTGGCTGAACCGCATCATGCCCGACGCCGCGGGCTTCACCGGCCATTTAGGCGTCAACGTGATTCGCCCTTCCGGCGACGAACAGGCCTATACGGTGCTGGTCCGCTTCGATAATCTCGACAATCTCTACCGCTGGCTCAACTCGCCGCAGCGCAAGCAATACATCGAAGAAGTCACTCCGCTGTTGCTGGAGAACGACCATATCGAGATCCGCCCCGGCGCAGAGTTCTGGTTTACCCCGCCCAACCCCAGCGTGCGCCAGCCGCCCCAGTGGAAGCAATTCATCATCACCCTGCTGGTGATCTTTCCATCCACCAATCTGGTGCCCTGGTTTTGGGGACGGGTGCTGCCGCAGCTGGACGGCTCGCTGCTCGGCCATTTTCTCAATGACGCCACCGTGGTCGCCCTGGTGGTGTACCTGTGGATGCCTATCGTGACTCGCGTTTTTCATCAATGGCTGACCCGCCGCTAGGCGGTTCGCCGGGAGAATGTTATGAACCACCACGCTTCATTGATCATCACCAACGGCAAGTTTCACACCGTCGATCGCCAAAATCCTACCGCACAGGCGGTCGCCATCCGCGACGGCAAGTTTCTGGCGGTCGGCAGCGAAAGCGAAGTCATGCAGCACGCCGGGCCGGAGACCCAGGTGATCGATCTGCACGGCCACACCGCCATTCCGGGCCTGAACGACTCACACCTGCACCTGATCCGCGGCGGCCTGAACTATAACCTGGAGCTGCGCTGGGAAGGCGTGCCCTCGCTGGCCGACGCGCTGCGCATGTTGAAAGAACAGGCGCTGCGCACCCCGAGCCCGCAATGGGTGCGGGTGGTCGGCGGCTGGACCGAGTTCCAGTTTGCCGAACGCCGCATGCCGACGCTGGACGAAATCAACCAGGCAGCGCCGGACACGCCGGTGTTTATTCTGCATCTCTACGATCGCGCGCTGCTCAACCGGGCAGCGCTGAAGGTAGTCGGCTACACCAAAGACACGCCGAACCCGCCGGGCGGCGAGATCCAGCGCGACGCCAACGGCAACCCGACCGGCATGCTGATCGCCAAACCCAACGCCATGATCCTGTACGCCACGCTGGCGAAAGGGCCGAAGCTGCCGCTGGAGCAGCAGGTCAATTCCACCCGCCAGTTTATGCGTGAGCTGAACCGCCTCGGTCTCACCAGCGCCATCGACGCCGGCGGCGGCTTCCAGAACTACCCGGAGGATTATCAGGTGATCGCCGAGCTGCACGAGAAAAAGCAGCTGACCATCCGCATCGCCTATAACCTGTTCACCCAGCGGCCGAAGCAGGAACTGGAAGACTTCGAGCTGTGGACCGACATGCTCAAACCGGGCCAGGGCACCGACTTCTATCGCCACAACGGCGCCGGCGAGATGCTGGTGTTTTCCGCCGCCGACTTCGAAGACTTCCTGCAGCCGCGCCCGGATCTGCCGCCGGGCACCGAAGACGAGCTGGAGCGGGTGGTGCGCCATCTGGTCGAGCACCGCTGGCCGTTCCGCCTGCACGCCACCTATGACGAATCCATCAGCCGCATGCTGGACGTGTTCGAGAAGGTGAACCGCGATATTCCGTTCAACGGGCTGCACTGGCTGTTCGACCACGCCGAAACCATTACCGAGCGCAATATCGAGCGCGTCAAGGCGCTGGGCGGCGGCATTGCAGTCCAGCACCGCATGGCGTTCCAGGGGGAGTATTTCGCCGACCGTTACGGCATCGAAGCCACCAAACATACGCCGCCGGTGGCGAAAATGCTGGCGGCCGAGCTGCCGGTCGGGCTGGGCACCGACGCCACCCGCGTCGCCAGCTACAACCCGTGGACGGCGCTGTACTGGCTGGTCTCCGGCCGCACCGTCGGCGGCATGGCGATGTACGACGACAGCGCGCGGCTGGATCGCGAAACGGCGCTGATGCTGTGGACGCAAGGCAGCGCCTGGTTCTCCACCGAGCAGGGCAAGAAAGGCCAGATCAAGGTCGGCCAACTGGCGGATTTGGCGGTGCTGTCGCAGGACTACTTCAGCGTGCCGGAAGAGCAGATCAAAGGCATCGAGTCGGTGATGACGGTGGTGGACGGCAAAGTGGTCTACGCCGCCGGCAGCTTCTCACCGCTGGCGCCGCCGCCGCTGCCGGTGCTGCCGGAGTGGTCGCCGGTCACCCAGGTGCCGGGCCATTACCGCTCCGCACCGCCGTCGGCGGCGGCCCGCGTCGGGGTAGTGAGCCAGGCGCATCAATGCTGCGGCCCGTGCGGCGTGCACGCACACCAGCATGACATCGCACGCCGCTCCAGCATCCCGGTGTCGGACGAGAATGCCTTCTGGGGCGCGTTCGGCTGTTCGTGTTTCTCGTTCTAAGTTATCAAGCCAATAACTTATTATAAAGTTAACTTAATAAGCTATTAAGTTGGCAACATAATAAATTAATGGCGCTGTCCACGGGAGAGCGCCATTTCATTTTCAATCGCGGTTGATCTCCAGCCAGCGCCGCTGTTCGGCGGAGGCGGCTATCGCGTCCAGCACGCACGACACCTTCCAGCCCTCTTCAAAGTCCGGCCACATGCGATCGCCCGCGGCGATGCCGTTGACCAGATCGCGGATCTCCACCGTCTTCTGATCGTTAAAACCGATGCCGTGCCCGGCGCTGATGCAAAACGCCGCATAGTCCGGGTGCTTCGGCCCCACCAGCAGCGTCTTGAACCCCTGCCGCTCCGCCGGTTCATCGTGCCGATACAGCTTCAGCTCCGCCATCCGCTCCTGGGTATAGCTCAGCGTGCCTTTGGTGCCGGTGACCACATAGGTCAACCCCATCTTGCGCCCGCAGGCAATGCGCGACGTTTCGATAGTGCCCATCGCGCCGCCGGCGAAACGCAGCAACGCACTGGCCTGATCTTCGTTTTCCACCGGGTGCAGGCGCGTCGGGTCCTGCGGATCCGGGCGCTGTTTGATCACGGTCTGCATATCGCCGGAAACCGCCACGATATCGCCCACCAGGTAGTGCGCCATATTGACGATGTGCGCCGCCAGATCCCCGAGCGCGCCCAGCCCGGCGCTGGCGCGGCGACAGTGCCAGTCGATCGGCGTGCGCGGATCGGCCAGATAATCCTCATTGTGGGTACCGTAAAAATGCACCACCTCGCCGATTTCGCCGTTGGCGATAATTTCGCGCGCCAGTTGGCTGGTGGGGTTTTTCATGTAGTTAAAACCGACCAGCGTTTTCACCCCCTTAGCGCGCGCGGCCTGCACCATCTCCGCCGCGTCGGCGGCGTCCAGCGCCAGCGGCTTTTCCGAATACACGTGCTTGCCGTGGCGGATCGCCGCCAGCGCCATCTCTTTGTGCAAAAAGTTGGGGGCACAGATGTCCACCACATCGATCGCCGGATCGGCCACCAGCTGCCGCCAGTCGCCGGTCGAGCGCGCAAAGCCGAATTCGGCGGCGCGCTGCGCCGCCAGCTCGGGCGTCACTTCCGCCAGCATCTCCAGCACCAGGTCCCCTTTCAGAGGAAAGACCGTGGCGGCCTGCGCATAGGCGATAGCGTGACAACGCCCGATATAACCGGTGCCGATTAACCCAACGCGTACCTGTTTCATCATTTTCTCCCGTGACCAAAACTCTGCGTAGAACCAGGCGTCGCTCAATGAAACGCGCCGGTTGATAACGGGTTTATATGGAATATAAATTTCAATAACAAGCACACAGGAAAATAAAGTTCATATTCGTGATGCCGTTCATGAAACGTTGACGGGATGATGTAATGAGGAAAGCCCGGACACGGCGGGGCGTATCCGGACAAGATGAAATGAACCGTTTATTTCATATCACGGTAAACCGTTAGCACCGTGCTGCACGTAGCCAGGGCGTTGCAGCAGGCGCTGCTGATAGGCCGCCAGCGCCGCATAATGCGGCCGCTCGAACGGCGTCATCAGCCAACGGTTCAGCGACAGCCCCAGCACCACGTCCGCCAGCGTGAAGGCGGCGCCGGCGGCATAAGGGCCGTGCTGCGCCAAATGTGCGTCCAACAGGCCCATCAGCCGGTTCCATTCGCGCTCGGCGGCGGCCAGGCTGGCGGCATCCTGATAATCCGCATGCCCACGCACCCGCGACATGAACACGTAGCGCCAGGCGCCGTTCAGATCGGTGGCCTGCCAGTCCATCCACATCTCCACCGCCGCGCGCGCGCCGGGTTCCTGCGGCAGCAGATCGCGGCGCCCTTCCCGCCCCGCCAGATAGCGGCAAATGGTGTTCGACTCCCACAGCACCCGCTCGCCGTCGATCAGCACCGGCACCAGGCCGTTGGGATTCAACGCCAGAAACGCCGGCTCCTGCGTAGAGCGAAAACCGCTGCCCCAGTCCTCCCGTTCCAGCGTCAGCCCCAACTCCTGACAGGTCCATAACACCTTGCGCACGTTGATCGATGAGGCTTTACCCAATAATTTCAGCATTGACTTTCCTTATTCTCTCCAGAACGGTTTATACCCTTCCCTCCAGGCCTCCGCCCGCGTCAGGCCGATATCCGCCAGCTGCCTGTCGTTCAGCAGCAGTAACTCTCTGCGCGTTCTGCGACGCAACAAATACCAACGCCAGCGTGACCAGCCTACCCGTCGCCACATCGTCATGCCATCAAACAGAGCCATCTTATTATCCCCCCTGATGTTTTCGCCTGGTAGTGATGATGCGCGCCAGGCAAAAAACAATACAGATTCACGCTGGCGCTATTTTTTTCATACAGCTGCGCCAAAAAACCCGCTGAATGGTTTATTTTGAAAGTATCTGTACCGGTTTTTTAATCCTTACCCCCGATGAGAGGCCTCTGTATGACACGCTACGCCACGCTGGCCGCCATTCTCAGCCAACGCATTCAGCAAGGGTTGTATCCGTCCGGCCATCGCCTGCCTTCGGTGCGCGCATTGAGCCAGGAGCACGGCGTCAGCATCAGCACGGTGCAGCAAGCCTACCGGCTGCTCGAGGAACAGCGCCTGGTGGAAGCGCGGCCGAAGTCGGGGTACTTCGTGCATACGCGGCGCGCGCAGGCCGAGCTGCCCGCCATGACGGCGCCGGTGCAGCGGCCGGTGGACATTTCGCAATGGGAGCAGGTGCTGGAACTGGTGCGCAGCCGGCCGCGCGAAGGCCTGATCCAGCTGGGGCGCGGCATGCCGGATATCGCCGAACCGACGATGAAACCGCTGATCGTCGCCCTGCGCAACGCCGCCCGCCACGGCGACCTGCGCAGCCTGTATTACGACAGCATTCAGGGCGTGGCCGCGCTGCGCGAACAGGTCGCCCGTCTGCTGCTGGACTCCGGCTGCCAAATCGGCCCCGATCAGTTGCTGATCACCACCGGCTGTCAGGAAGCAATCTCCGCCGGGCTGCGCGCCGTTTGCCAACCCGGCGACATCGTGGCGGTCGATTCGCCCTGCTTCCACGGCACCATGCAAACGCTGAAGGGTCTGGGCATCAAGGCGCTGGAAATCCCCACCGATCCGCTCACCGGCGTCAGCCTGGCGGCGCTGGAGATGGCGCTGGAACAGTGGCCGGTCAAGGCCATCCTGCTGACGCCCAACTGCAATAATCCGCTGGGCTACATCATGCCCGACGCCCACAAACAGCGGCTGCTGACGCTGGCGCAGCGCCACGACGCGGCGATCATCGAAGACGATGTCTACGGCGACATCGCCTATCACTACCCGCGGCCGCGCACCATCAAGTCATTCGACGACGACGGCCGCGTGCTGCTGTGCAGTTCGTTTTCCAAAACGCTGGCGCCGGGGCTGCGCGTGGGCTGGATCGCGCCCGGCCGCTACCTGGAGCGGGTGCTGCACATGAAGTTCATCGGCTCCGGCGCCACCGCCACCCAGCCGCAGCTGGCGATCGCCGAATTCATCCGCGGGGGGCACTATCTGCAGCACCTGCGGCGCATGCGCGCCCGCTACCAGCAGAACCGCGACCGCATGACCGATCTGATCCTGAAATACTTCCCGGCCGGCACCCGCGTCAGCCGGCCGCGCGGCGGTTTTATGCTGTGGATCGAACTGGACGAAGCGTTCGACACCCTGCGGCTGAACCGCCATCTTGAACAGCAAGGCGTACAAATCGCCGTCGGCAGCATTTTTTCCGCCGCCGGCAAGTATCGCAACTGCCTGCGCATCAACTATGCGCCGACGCTGACGACGGAGATCGAACAGGCGGTACAGCGGGTCGGCGCCACCATCCAGGCGCTGATGCCGGCCGACAGTTTGGCGCAATCAGATTAAATCTTGACGCGATCGGATTATCGGCGCACGGACAGGCTGTTTTAGAGTAATGCCTTCTCTTACCACTGGCAGGCAACAACCATGAGCAGCGATCAAATTCCGGTTTCCAGCGCGCTGGCGGTGCGCCTCGCGGCGCTAGGTGTCGATCTCGAACGGGTCGGTCAGTTGGCCGGCTTGCCCGCCGGGCTGCTCAGCGAGCGGCGCATAAAAGTGCGGCTGACCTCCCACCAGTTCTTCGCCGTCTGGCGCGCCCTCGCCCAACTGAGCGACGATCCCGCCTTTGGTCTGCGGCTGGGCGGCGACGTCGCGCCGGAGCATTACGATATCGCGTCAGTCGCCGCACTGCACTCCGCCACGATGGGCGAAGCGCTGCGCAAAGTCGCGCGCTACAAACGGTTGGTGTGCCCGGAAGAACTGATGCTGGAGGAAGACGGCGACAGTATACGGCTGCATACGCGCTGGACGATGATCGAAGACCATACGCCGGAATTATTGATCGATACAATGTTCGCTTCTATCACCGCCCGGTGCCGCCGTGGCACCGGCTTGCCGCTGCAGCCCAAGGCGCTTGAGGTGACACGCCGTCACGATCCCCACTCGCCGCTGTTGCGCCACTTCGGCTGCCCGGTGCGATTCGATGCGCCGCAGGACGTGCTGGTGTTCGATCGCGCGCTGATGCGGCAGCCGCTCATCACTTATGATCAGGACATGTTGGCGCAGCTGCTGCCGGAGCTGGAGGCCGAGTTGGCCGAGGTGCGCGCCGAGCAAAACTTACCGATGCAGGTGATGGCGATCCTCGGCCGCAGCATGCGCGGCCAGCGCCCCAGCGTCAACAGCGTGGCCGCTGAACTCTATCTCAGCCCGCGCACGCTGCAGCGCCGCTTGCAACAGCACGGCTACAGCTACCAGCAATTGTTGGACAAAACCCGGCACCGCACCGCCTGCCGATTGTTGGCGGAAACCGACCTTGAACCGGGCGAAATCGCCTTTGTGCTGGGATTCGAAGAGCTGAATTCGTTCAGCCGCGCCTTTATTCAGTGGGAAGCGCTGACGCCCAGCCGCTGGCGCACGCAGCGCGCCGCCGGCCAGTGGGAGAACAGAGCATGAAAGTGATTATTTTCGGCGCCAGCGGCATGGTGGGTCAGGGCGCGCTGCGAGAATGCCTGCGCGATCCGCGAGTCAGCGAAGTGCTCAGCATCGGCCGTCGCCCGCTGGCGCAAAGCCACGCCAAACTGCGCCAGCTCTCCCTGCCCGATCTGCGTGATCTGTCGGCGCTGGCGCCGCAGCTCGCCGGCTACGACGCCTGTTTCTTCTGCCTGGGGATTTCGTCCTCCGGCCTGAGTGAAGCTGAATATCGCGCGGTGACTTACGATCTGACGCTGGCCGCCGCCCGCCCGCTGGCGACGCTGAATCCGTCGATGGTCTTCGTCTACGTCTCCGGCCTCGGCACCGACAGCAGCGAACGCGGCCGCAGCATGTGGGCCAGGGTCAAGGGCGCCACCGAAAACGCGCTGCTGGCGCTGCCGTTCCACGCGGTGATGTTCCGTCCCGGCGCCATTGTGCCGCTGCACGGCATTCGCTCCAAAACCCGCCTCTACGATCTGGCCTATCGGCTGTTCAAGCCGCTGTGGCGCGGCGCATTGCGGCTGTTTCCCGTCCGGGTAAGCAGCACCGAACGAATCGGGCGGGCGATGCTCGCGGTGGCGCGACGGGAAAGCGCGCTGCGCATCATCGAACCGGCGCAGATCAACCGGCTGGCGACGCGGTGAAATAACGTCATCCACCGCCCCGCCGCCAATACTCCGCCACCCGGCGACGCAGATGGTCGATGCCCTGCGGATGATGAATGAACTGATCCACCGGCATCATCCGCCAGCGCTGTCCCTCGTCGCCGAAACGTATGGCGGCGATCTGCGCGGGGGCGATCTCGCCGGCCATGAACCAGGTCGGGGGATAGCCGGGCAGAATGCCGTCGTAGCGCCGCCGCCAGACAACCTGACGTTCGGCGATCGCCACGCCGAATTCTTCCTGCGTCTCCCGCTGCACGCACTGCAGCGGCGTTTCGCCGTTTTCCCGCCCGCCGCCGGGCAGATCCCACCGGCCGGGCCACGGAATGTCCGGTTTGTCGTCCCGTTGGTAAACCAACAAGAGATCGCCGCACAACAGTGCGATCTTGGCCCCGCCAAACGCCCAATCCGTCATGATTTCTTCGCTCCCGGCCCATTGCCTTTGACTGAACATCATACTTCATCCCCGCGCGGCCTGGTGTATAGTGAAAATCCGTTTTCACAACAGGCGAACAATAACGATGAACTCTCCGTTTCTGGTGACCCCTCAATGGCTTGCGCAACATATCAACGATGAAAATCTGGTGGTGATCGACGTCCGGATGTCGCCGGTGGGGCTAACGCCGAAAAAGGACATGCTTGCCGAGTTCGAACGCGGCCATATCCCCGGCGCGGTCTATTTCGACATCGACGACGTGGCGGACAAAAACACCGCGCTGCCGCATATGCTGCCAACGGCGGCGGAGTTTGGCGAGGCGGTGGGCAAGCTGGGCATCAGCGAGCGCGATACCCTGGTGATTTACGATGAGGGTAACCAGTTCTCCGCGCCGCGCGGCTGGTGGACCTTCCGCAATTTCGGCGCCCAGCATGTTTACGTACTGGACGAAGGGCTGAACGGCTGGACCGCGCAAGGCCAGGCGCTGGCAACCGGCCCGGCGCAGCCTGAACCGCAGACGTTCAACGCCCGGTTCAACGCCGACGCGGTGGTGGATATGCGGCAAGTGGAACAGGCGTTAGGCACGCCGGTGCAAATTCTCGACGCGCGCGCCGCGCCGCGCTTTTATGCCGAAGCGCCAGAGCCGCGCCCCGGCCTGCACCGCGGCCATATTCCCGGCAGCATCAACATTCCGTACGGCGAGCTGCTGGAAAACGGCCGCTTCAAATCATTGGAGGCGCTGCGCCAAACCTTCAGCGACAAGGGGGTGGACATCAACGGCCCAATCATCACCAGCTGCGGCTCCGGCGTGACGGCGGCGGTGCTGGCGTTTGGCCTGCTGTCGCTCGGCGCGCCGCAGGTCAAGTTGTATGACGGCGCCTGGAGCGAATGGGGCCAGCTGAGCGGCAAGCAGCCTATCGCCCAAGATTAAGTTTCGATCCGCTCGACCACGATCTGCGCCAGCCGCTGCACGGCGGCCGAAGGCTGATCCTCGGCGCGGTGCAGCACCACGCCGAGCTGGCCGAGAGCGGGCAGCAGATCGGGGGCCAGCGGCGACAGGCCGGGCGGTAAGCCCGCCGCCGTGCGCACCGTAACGCCCAACCCGGCGCTCACCGCCGCCCACACGCCGTTCAGGCTGCGGCTGCTAAAGGCGATGCGCCAGGGAATGCCGGCGCGATCCAGCGCCTGCGTCGCCGCGCTGCGCATCAGGCAGGGCGCGTCGAACATCACCAACGGCAAGGGTTCGTCCCCTTCTCGCCACGGCGCCAGCGCGAAGCCGGGCGACGCGATCCAGTGCAACTGCCGCTGCCCCAGCGCCTGATGAAACGGCGTGCTCAAACCGCCGTCCCACGCCAGCGACAGATCCAGCTGGCCTTTCAGCACCCAGTCGATCAGCTCGGCATTGCGCGCGATGCGCGCCTCGATGCGCACCTTCGGATTGGCGCGCGCGAAGCTGCCCAACACCTGCGGCAGAAACGTCTCGCCGAAATCCTCCTGCAGCCCCAGCCGCACCGTGCCCTGCAGATCCAACCCGCGCACCGCGGCGGCGGCTTCGTCATTGAGCTCCAGCAGGCGGCGCGCGTAACCGAGCAGGGTCTCCCCCGCCTCGGTCATCACCATGCCGCGTCCGGCCTTGCGCAGGATCGGCGCGCCGACCTGCTGCTCCAGCTTTTTCAGGTGGGCGCTGACCGCCGACGTCGAACGCCCCAGCCGTTCAGCCGCCTTCGCGAAGCTGCCCAGCTCGACGCCGGTGACGAAGCTGCGCAAATCCTCGAGATCGAACGTGATTCGCCCCATGCTGACCATCCTGATTTTCTGAACTATCAATCAAAATAATACCGATTTTACTAATAAAGATGGCGTGTCACGCTCTCCCGGTCAATGTCTTTCAGGAGAATCCTTATGCTCGCGATGCAATACCGTTTCACCCTGCCCGCCGATTACGACATGGCGATCGTCCGCCGCCGCATCGCCGATGTCGGCCACCGGCTCGACGCCTGCCCGCAGCTGATCGTCAAAGCCTATCTGTACGCGCAGCGCAGCGAAGGCAGCGCCGAGAATCTCTACGCTCCCTTCTACCTGTGGAACAGCGGCGCCGGCATGAGCGACTTCCTGATCGGCGAGGGTTTCAGGGGCCTCAGCCAGGCGTTCGGCTGGCCGCGCGTCAATCACTGGCTGCCGTGGCTGGCGCATTTCGATCGTCCTCATCTGGCCGAGGCCGCCTGGGCGACCTGTCAGGAAAGGGCCATCGCCCCCTACAGCGATCTGCCTGCGCTGCGTCGGCAACAGCAGGCGGCGCCCGGCGCGCTGGCCTCCATCGTGGCGTTCGATCCCGCCGAGTGGCGGTTAGTGCGGCTGGATGTCTGGCGTGAACCGCCGCAGGCGCGGCCGCAAAACGGTCAAGTGTTCCGCGTCGGCCATCTGTCCGCGCCCTTTGACCACACTGCGCCGCGGGTTGACAGTCAAACTTGATATTGATAATCATTATCAAAATTGCATATTCATTTGCGGCTCGCGGGATGCGGGCCGCTATCCGGGGTCAACCGTCATGTCGTCATCACCAATCACACCTTACGCCACCACCTGCTGCATCGTGGGAGGCGGCCCCGCCGGGCTGATGCTCGGCTATCTGCTGGCGCGGGCGGGGATCGATGTGACGGTGCTGGAGAAGCACGCCGACTTCCTGCGCGATTTTCGCGGTGACACCATTCACCCGTCGACGCTGGAAGTCATGCACCAGCTGGGTCTGCTCGACGAACTGCTGACGTTGCCGCACCAGCGTGCGGAGTCCCTGCACGCCGAAGTCGCCGGGCGCGACATCAAGCTGGCGGATTTCACCCGCCTGCCGACGCGCTGCAAATTTATCGCCTTTATGCCGCAGTGGGAGTTCCTCAACTTTTTGGCCCAGCAGGCCGCCGCCTTCCCCAACTTCAGGCTGCTGACCTCGACGCAGGTTCACCAGCTGCTGTACGACCGCGGCCAGGTGTGCGGCGTGCTGGCCGACACGCCGGAAGGCCCGATCCGCGTGCGCAGCCAGTTGGTGATCGGCACCGACGGCCGCAACTCGGTGGTGCGCGAACAGGCGGCGCTCAGCAGCCGATCCTTCGGCGCGCCGCGCGACGTAGTGTGGATGAAGCTCAGCAAGCAGCCGGGCGATCCGGCCTGGTCGATGGGCCATACCGGGCCGAAACAGAACTTCATCATGATCGATCGCGGCGACTACTGGCAGTGCGGCTATTCGATCGACAAAGGCAGCTTCGACGCGATCCGCCGCAGCGGGCTGGAGAAATTTTTACTGCACCTCGCCGAGGTGGCGCCATTTCAGGACGATCGCCTGCAGGAGATCGTCGAGTGGGATCAGGTAAAACTGCTGAGCATTCGCATCGATCGTTTGGATCGCTGGGCCAAACCGGGGGTGCTGTGCATCGGCGACGCCGCGCACGCCATGTCGCCGATCGGCGGCGTGGGCGTCAACCTGGCGATTCAGGACGCGGTGGCCGCCGCCAACGCTCTGATCCCGCCGCTGCGCCAGCATCGGCTGCAGCTGAAGCATCTGCTGAGCGTGCAGCGCCGGCGCGAATTTCCCACCCGGGCCATCCAGTTTCTGCAGATCAAAATGAGCCAGCGCAAACCGGGCGAACGCCGCGCGGCGGGCGGCTCGCGCCTGATCGCCCGCGTCGGCAACAGCCGCTGGCTGCCGCGCCTGTTCGGCCGCATCATCGGCCTCGGTTTTCGCCGTGAAACGCCGCGGCATCTGTCCAACGAAACCTGCCCGCCGGAATAGCATTGGTGATTTTTTCATCGCGCCGTATAATGGTTAAATCGAACGATTTAATTAACTGGAGCGATTAAATGTACGCACTCACCGCGAACGAGGCCAAAACCCAATTCGGCGATTTGCTGCTCAAGGCGCAGCGTGAACCGGTGCAAATCAATCGCAACGGCAAACCGGTCGCCGTCGTCATGTCTGTAGAAGATTACCAGGCGCTGGAAGATCTCAAATTAAGCGCACTGCAGCAAAAAATCGCGCAGGCTACCGCCGAGGAAGACGCCGGTAAGGCGGTAGACGGCGATGCCTTCTTCAACCGTCTGCTCACCGATGAAACAGACTGAGATGCCCGCGTTTCGCCTCACCCCGCAGGCCCAACAAGATCTGCTGGCTATTCGTCATTTCACCATCGAGCACTGGGGCCAAGCGCAATCTCGCCGCTATCTTGAGCAGTTGAGAGAGGTCATGCATCATTTGGCAGATATGCCGGAAGCGGGTAAAGCTCACTTCCACGATCTGGGCGAAGAGATACGCAGTTTTCCTTACGCCAGCCATAGGATCTACTACCGCAACCGCCCTGCCGGCATCACCGTTCTCGCCATTCTGCATCAGGCGATGGTGCCTCACCGGCATCTGGAACAACGGCTGTAATTTTTCTTACTCAAAGGGGCACTGATGTTCACCGTTCGTCAGGCATTGCTGGAAGATTTAACCCTGGTGCGCGATATCGGCATCCGCACCTATCGCGCCCACTTCGGTGAGCTGTGGCGCTACCCGCACGAGCTGGAAGCCTTTCTGGCGGAGGATTTTTCCGTCTCCGCACTGGAACGGACGCTGCGCGATCCCGACGTGTGCTGGCTGTTGGCCTATGAGAATGACGCCCTCGTCGGCTATGCGCGGCTCAACGTCGACAGCCTGCTGGCGCCAACGCAAACCCGCGGCGCAGAGCTGCAGAAAATCTATTTCCTGCCGGGCCATGCCGGCAATGGCTATGGCCAGCGCCTGTACGAACAGGTGCAGCTGCGGGCCATCGAGCGCCGGCAAAAAACGCTGTGGCTGGAAGTGCTGCAACGCAACACCCGCGCCCAACGTTTTTATCAGCGTCAGGGATTGAGCATTTGTGGCGAGACCTGCTACACCAGCGCCCAGGGCTCGATAGGCATCTGGTATATGAGCAAGGCGCTGTAACCGCGCCCCGCTCCGCCGTCGTTTAGCGCGGCTCCCGCTGCAGCATCAGGAACAGCAAGGCAAACGCATTGGGCGCCAGGTAGATCAGCGCCCCCAGCTGCACCGCCAGCGGATCCTTCTTGGCCTGCCAGGCCATGAACCAGTCGCCGGCGACCACCATAAAACCGACGCCCCACACCGCAATTGCGCAAAGCGCCCCCAGCATCGCCCAGGCTTTGCCCTTGGCGAAGGCGGCATAAGGGCCTTTCAATCGCCCGATCATCAGCGCCACGCCCGCGGCCGCGAATAGGCCGGCCAGCGCTTCCAGCGTAGTGATGACCGCCAACCCCAACATGCAGGCCCAGTCGGCGCGGATCGCGCGCCACATCAGCCCCGGCGTTTGATAAGTATCCTGCATGGCGAGCAGCGGCCCCACCGCATTGCGCGCGGTGCCGGCGAAATCCGCCGTATTGTTCAACAGGCTAAACAGCCCCCACAGGGCCGGAAACAGAGACAGGACGATGCAACCGAGGCGTGACACAGTGATTTCGTTCATGGTTATCCTTAATGAATAAACGGGTGGCTCCCGTCCTCATGACGGGACCGCTATTGAGATCCTGATAGTTTGACGTGCACAATGTAAGAACTAATCTTACAATGACGCAGCATAGCCGAAAGTGAGGAGGAACAATGGGCAGAACACTAACGGTAGATCTGGGTGACGAACTGCGTAGCTTCGTCGAAGACCTGGTGGCCAGCGGCGATTACCGAACGCCCAGCGAAGTCATCCGCGAATCCGTGCGCACTTTGCGCGAACGTACCGCCGCCTCAAAACTGGAAGAGCTTAGGCGCTTGATCGCCGAAGGAGAGAACAGCGGCGAAGCCGTCGAATGGGATCGTGATGTGTTCATGGAAAGAATACGGGGCAAAGCAAAAGGATGCGCAGGAGAGTAACCGTTCGTCCAAAAGCGTTGGACGATATGGAAGAGATCTATTTTTACGGGTTGGCGCACTTTGGCTTGCAGGTGGCCGAAGATTATCTGCGCCGCCTGCATCAGGCTTTCGATAACCTTAGCCACCACCAACTCGGCAAAAACATCGATGCAATCGGCCCCGGCCTATGGGTATTGCCCGTCGCCAACCACCTGATTTATTTTCGACAGCACAGGCGGGAGGTGAATATCATCAGAGTGCTGCATCATTCCCGCGATCCGCTCAGCCAATCCTTTTTCAGCTGACCCAACGTTAAATCGCCACCAGCCCGCGGACGCCGTCCTGTTCCATATTGCTGCCGGCGCCGCGCTGCACGATGCTGCCGCGCGACATCACCAGATAGCTGTCCGCCAGATCGGCGGCGAAGTCATAGAACTGCTCCACCAGCAGGATCGCCATATCGCCCCGCGCCGCCAGCTGTTTGATCACCGCGCCGATCTCCTTGATCACCGAAGGCTGGATCCCTTCCGTCGGTTCGTCGAGGATCAACAGCTGCGGCCGGCAGGCCAGCGCCCGGCCGATCGCCAGCTGCTGTTGCTGCCCGCCAGAGAGATCGCCGCCGCGCCGATCCTTCATTTGACGCAGCACCGGAAACAGTTCATAGATCGGATCCGGCACCGCGCGCGCGTCGGCGCCGGAAAAACGCGCCAGCCCCATCAGCAGATTTTCCTCCACCGTCAGGCGCGGGAAAATTTCCCGCCCCTGCGGCACATAGGCGATGCCCGCCTGCACCCGCTGATGCGGCTTTTTACCGGTGATGGCTTCGCCCCGCCAACGGACGCTGCCGCTGCGCGCCGGGACCAGCCCCATCAGGCATTTCAGCAGCGTGGTCTTGCCCACGCCGTTGCGCCCCAGCAGGCAGGTCACCTCGCCGATGCGCGCCTCGAACGACAGGCCGCGCAGAATGTGGCTGCCGCCGTAATATTGATTCAATTCCTCTACCTGCAGCATCATTACGCCTCCTCAGCGCCCCAGATATACCTCAATAACTCGCTCATCGGCCTGCACCTGCGCCAGCGATCCTTCCGCCAGCACCTGCCCCTGATGCAGCACCGTCACGCGATCGGCGATGGTCTCCACAAACCCCATATCGTGCTCCACCACCATCAGCGAATGCTTGCCCGCCAGCTCGCGGAACAGTTCGGCGGTGTAGTCGGTTTCGGCGTCGGTCATGCCGGCCGCCGGCTCGTCGAGCAGCAGCAGGTGCGGCTCCTGCACCAGCAGCATGCCGATCTCGAGAAACTGTTTCTGCCCGTGGGACAGCAGCCCGGCGGGCCGGTGGCGTTCATGCCCCAGCCGCAGGGTCTTCAGCATCTCGTCGATGCGGTCGCGCTGTTCGCTGCTCAGGCGGGCGCGCAGGCAGGCCCACACCGACTTACGGGTTTTCTGGGCGATCTCCAGATTTTCGAACACCGTCAGCGCCTCGAACACCGTCGGTTTTTGAAACTTGCGGCCGATGCCGGCGTGGGCGATCTGCATCGGCGCCAGCCGGGTCAGATCGACGGTCTGATCGTAAAACACCCTGCCGCTGTCCGGCCGGGTCTTACCGGTGATCACATCCATCAGCGTGGTCTTGCCGGCGCCGTTGGGGCCGATCACGCAGCGCAGTTCACCGACGCCAATGCGCAGCGACAGATCGGTCAGCGCGCGAAAACCGTCGAAGCTGACGTTGATATTGTCGAGCTGCAGCACCGGATCGGTTTGCTGCCGGTATTTATCCGCCGGCAGCGGGTGGGTAAACAGTTCGTCGGTCACTTGCATCGCCTTCATGAGCTTTTCCTCCGACGCAGCAGGCCAATCACTCCTTTCGGGAGAAACAGCGTGACGACGATAAACATCAGGCCGAGGAAAAACTGCCAGTATTCGGGAATGGCCATGGTGAACCAGCTCTTGGCGCCGTTGACGATGCCGGCGCCGAGCAGCGGCCCCACCAGGGTGCCGCGCCCGCCGAGGGCGACCCAAATGGCGGCCTCGATCGAGTTGGTCGGCGACATTTCGCCGGGGTTGATGATGCCGACCTGCGGCACATAGAGCGCGCCGGCCAGCCCGCACAGCACCGCCGACAGCGTCCAGACGAACAGCTTGAAGCCCTTCGGATCGTAGCCGCAGAAGGTCAGGCGGTTTTCCGCATCGCGCACCGCGGTCAGCACCCGGCCGAACTTGCTGCGCGCCAGCACAAAGCCGATGGCCAGGCTGGCGGCCAGCAGCAGCACCGTCGCCAGGAACAGCGCCACCCGCGTGCCGGCGGCGGTGATGGGAAAGCCGAGCAGCGTGGTGAAACCGGTAAAGCCGTTATTGCCGCCGAAACCGGTCTCGTTGCGAAAGAACAGCAGCATGCCGGCATAGGTCAGCGCCTGGGTCATGATCGAGAAATACACCCCTTTGATTTTCGAGCGAAAGGCGAAGTAGCCGAACAGGAAAGCCAACAGGCCCGGCACCAGCACGATCAGGCACAGCGCCCAGGCGAAATGCTGGGTGCCGCTCCAGAACCACGGCAGCTCATTCCAGGAGAGGAACGCCATAAACGCCGGCAGCCCGTCGCCCGCCGCCTGCCGCATCAGGTACATGCCCATGGCGTAGCCGCCGAGCGCGAAGAATAGCCCGTGGCCGAGCGACAGCAGCCCGGCATAGCCCCACACCAGATCGAGCGCCACCGCCACCACCGCGTAGCACCGGATCTTGCCCGCCAGCGTCAGGGTATAGGTGGACACCGCCAGCGGATGATCCGCCGGCAACAGCGTCATGAACGGCATCACCAGCAGCGCCAGCAACGCCAACCCGCCGATGCTCAACGCCAGCCGGGGCGCTTTCTGCACGCCGGTTACGGTCAATGGTTGGCTCATCAGTCAATCACCCTGCCCTTAAGGGCGAACAGCCCCTGCGGACGCTTTTGAATAAACAGAACGATCAGCACCAGGATCAGGATCTTGCCCAGCACGGCGCCGATCTGCGGTTCGAGGATCTTGTTGACGATGCCGAGACCGAAGGCCGCCGCCACCGTCCCCGCCAGCTGGCCGACGCCGCCGAGCACCACCACCAGGAACGAATCGATGATGTAACCTTGCCCCAGCTCCGGCCCGACGTTACCCAACTGCGACAGCGCCACCCCGCCGAGCCCGGCGATGCCGGATCCCAACCCGAAGGCCAGCATGTCCACCCGCCCGGTGGGCACGCCGCAGCAGGCCGCCATCGCGCGGTTTTGCGTCACCGCGCGCACGTTCATGCCGAGCCGGGTCTTGTTCAGCAGCAGCCAGGTCAACGCCAGCACCAGCAGCACGAACGCGATCACCGCGATGCGGTTCCACGGCAACACCAGGTTCGGCAACAGCTGCACGCCGCCCGACAGCCACGCCGGGTTGGCGACCTCGACGTTCTGCGCGCCGAACAGCACCCGCACCAGTTGGATCAGCACCAGGCTGATGCCCCAGGTGGCCAGCAGGGTTTCCAGCGGCCGGCCGTACAGGTGGCGGATCACCGTACGCTCAAGCGCCATGCCGATCCCGGCGGTGATGGCGAACGCCACCGGCAGCGCCGCCAGCGGATAGAGCGCCAGCCACTGCGGCGCAAATTGCTGAAACACCCCCTGCACCAGATAGGCCGAATAGGCGCCGAGCATCAGCATTTCGCCGTGCGCCATATTGATGACGCCGAGCAGGCCGTAGGTGATCGCCAGGCCGAGCGCCGCCAGCAGCAGGATCGAACCGAGCGACAGGCCGCTGAACGCCTGGCCGAGCAGATCGCCGATCATCAGGCGGTGCTGCACGCGCTGCAGGCTGCGTTGCGCCTCGGCGCGCACCGCGGCGTCCGGCTCATTGGCCGCGTCGGTCAACGCCTGCAGCCGCGCGCGGGTTTCCGGCTCGCCCGATTCCCCCAGCAGCCGCACCGCATTGAAACGCACCTGCGGGCTGGCGTCGGCCAATTGCAGGTTCGCCAGCGCAATGCTCAGCGCGTCGCGCACCTGCGGGTCTTTCTCCTGCGCCAGCCGCCGGGTCAACAGCGGCAGCTGCTCGCCCTGCGCTTCGCGCTGCAGCGCGGTCGCCGCCTGCAGCCGCACCGCCGCGTCCGCGCTGACCAGCCGCTGCGCCGACAACGCATTGGCGATCAGAATGCGCAGCCGGTTGTTCAGCCACACCTTCTTCGGCTCGCCAACCGGGGCCGCCTCACCTTCAAGCGGCAGATAGCGATCGCCCTGGCGGATAAAGGCGCGCTTCGCCTCGTCGATCGCCACGGTTTCCTGCTGCAGCCCCTGCAGCAACGGCAGGCGCGCGGCGTCCGGCTCGGCCGCCCACGCCTGCAGCAGTTTGGCCTGCTGCGCGCGATTGGCCGCCGCGAACTCATCGGCCGGCCTGGCCTGCGCCAGCAGGGGCCAGGCGCACAACAGCCACAGCCCGGCGCGCAGAGAGGATAAAAACGGAGATTGCATCAGCTGCCTCTTCTGTTGGGCCGGCGCGCGTCGAGCCGCGCCGGCGCTGAGTGACGTTACTTGCCGCCTTTCACCGGGTAATCCGGTTTTTTGTCGTTGCCGGCGATATAGGGACTCCACGGCTGCGCGCGCACCGGCGCTTCGGTCTGCCACACCACGTTGAACTGCCCGTTGCCCTCGATCTCGCCAATCATCACCGGTTTGTGCAGGTGGTGATTGGTCTTGTCCATGGTCAGCGTGAAGCCCGACGGCGCGGCGAAGGTTTGCCCGGCCATCGCGGCGCGCACCTTATCGACGTCGGTAGTGCCGGCCTTTTCCACCGCCTGCGCCCACATGTGGAGGCCGACGTAGGTGGCTTCCATCGGATCGTTGGTCACCGCGGTGGCGTAATTCGGCAGATTGTGCGCCTTGGCGTAGGCTTTCCACTGGCTGACAAACTGTTTGTTGGTCGGGTTATCCAGCGATTCGAAGTAGTTCCAGGCCGCCAGGTTGCCCACCAGCGGTTTGGTGTCGATGCCGCGCAGCTCTTCCTCGCCGACCGAGAAGGCGATCACCGGCACGTCGGTGGCCTTGACGCCCTGGTTGGCGAGTTCTTTGTAGAACGGCACGTTGGAATCGCCGTTGATGGTGGAGATCACCGCGGTGTTGCCGCCGGCGGCGAATTTCTTGATGTTGGCGACGATGGTCTGGTAATCGCTGTAGCCGAACGGCGTATAGACCTCTTCGATATCCTTGTCCTGCACGCCTTTGCTGTGCAGGAAGGCGCGCAGGATCTTGTTGGTGGTGCGCGGATAGACGTAATCGGTGCCCAGCAGGAAGAAGCGCTTGGCGCCGCCGCCGTCCTCGCTCAGCAGGTATTCCACCGCCGGGATCGCCTGCTGGTTCGGCGCCGCGCCGGTGTAGAACACGTTCGGCGACATCTCTTCGCCTTCGTATTGCACCGGGTAGAACAGCAGTCCGTTCAGCTCCTCAAACACCGGCAGCACCGACTTGCGCGACACCGAGGTCCAGCAGCCAAACACCGCCGCCACCTTGTCCTGGCTCAGCAGCTGGCGCGCCTTTTCGGCGAACAGCGGCCAGTTGGAGGCCGGATCCACCACCACCGGCTCCAGCTTTTTGCCGAGCACCCCGCCTTTGGCGTTGATCTCGTCGATGGTCATCAGCGCCACATCCTTCAGCGGCGTCTCGGAAATCGCCATGGTGCCGGAGAGCGAACTCAGAATGCCGACCTTGATGGTGTCGGCGGCCTGCGCGCTCCAGGCCAGGCCCATACCGATCGCGGCGGCGGACAGCGCAAAAGCTTTGATAAAACGACGACGTTGCATAGTTCAAACTCCCGATGTGTGTGAAATCAAAATTGTTGCGCCGAGCGCGCAGGCTGCTGAGCCCGCGCCTGGTGCAACATGTGCAGCGTTATTTTTCGTACCTCTGCCTTGCTGACGGCGATGTGCTCGCCGAGCAGCGTTTGCGCCGCCCCGCTTTGCCGCCGCAGGATCGCCTGCAAAATGGCGGCGTGCTCGCGGTAGGTGGCGTCCACCCGCGCCTGCTGGGTGAAATCCAGCCGGCGAATGATGCGGATCTTTTCGGTCAGTTCGCGGTGAATGCGCGCCATTTCGCCGTTGCCCGCCGCGGCCACCAACGCCTGATGAAACTGCTCATCGTGCTGCGACACCGCCTTGCCGTCCGCCAGGCGCGGCGCTGCGGTCCAAAAATGGCTCAGCGCCGCCAGCGCGTCCGGCGTTTCCCCGGCCGGGCGTTCGCACAGCCGTTTCACCGCCTCTTGTTCCAGCACGATGCGCAGGTCGTACAGCTCTTCGAAGTAGGCGAAGTCGAACGGCCGCACCTGCCAGCCGCTGCGAAACAGCACCTCGACATAGCCTTCGCGCTCCAGCCGAAACAGCGCCTGACGCACCGGCGTGCGGCTGGCCGCCATGCGCTGCGCCACGTCGCTTTCGCTGAAGCGATCGCCCGGCAGCAGGCGAAACTCGAAGATGTCGGCCTTGAGCTGCAGATAAATGCGCTCCGCCAGCCCCTCCGGGCGCGCCTTGTGCTCTCCGTTGGTGATTTGCATCATCGCTCCTCCGTTCAGACCGCCTTTTCCAGCCACAGCAGGGCGTCGCCCGGCCCGACCGGCCGCCCCTGCCGACAGCTGATGCGTTTAACGATCCCGGCGCGCGGCGCGGTGACCGCCAGCTCCATTTTCATCGCCTCGACCACGATCAGCGGCTGCCCGGCCGCCACCGCCTGCCCCGGTTCCACCAGGATCTTCCACACGCTGCCGTTCAGATCGGCGCTGACCAGATCGCCGTCGATGGCGTCTTCTTCCTCCGGCGGCAACAGCTGCGCCTCGGCCTCGTCGTCATCGCTGCGCCAGCGCGCCACTTCGGCGCTGAACGCCTGTTGCTGGCGATGCTGGAAGTCGGCGATCGCCTCGGCGTTGTCGGCCAGGAAACGGGTGTAGGCGGCGAAGTCGAACTCGCTCTCTTCGATGCGCACCTGCATGCGCCCTTCACGGAACGCTTCGCGCTGCTCGTCCAACTCTTGCTCGCTGACCGGATAGAAGCGCACCTGATCGAAGAAGCGCAGCAGCCAGGGTTCACCGGCGGTGAACTGCGGGTTTTTGAGAAACTTGTTCCAGATCGGCAGCGTGCGCCCGACCAGCTGGTAACCGCCCGGCGAGTCCATGCCGTAGATGCACATGTACATGCCGCCGATGCCGACCGTCCCTTCGGCGGTGTGGGTGCGCGCCGGGTTATATTTGGAGCTCAGCAGGCGATGGCGCGGATCGAGCGGCACCGCGCAGGGCGCGCCGAGGTAGACGTCTCCCAGCCCGAGGATCAGGTAGCTGGCGTCGAACAGAATGTCGCGCACCTGCTCGCGTTGGCTCAGACCGTTGATACGCTGAATGAAATCGACATTGTTCGGCAGCCAGGGCGCCGAGGCGCGCACCGTCTGCTGATAGCGATCCACCGCCCCCAGCGTGGCCGAATCCTCGAACGCCATCGGCAGCCAGACGGTGCGCGTCGGCACCTTCAGGCGGCTGACGTCCCCCAGCGCCCGTTCGCGCGCCAGCAGGCGCTGCAGCAGGTCGGCCTGGCTTATCAGCCGGCTGTCGTAGCGGATCTGCAGCGAACGCACGCCCGGCGCCAGCTCCGCTACACCCGGGATCGCCTCCTGCCGCAGCGACTGCATCAGCAGATGTATGCGCAGCCGCAGCGCCAGATCGAGCACGTTGTCGCCGTACTCCATCAGGATGTAGCCGTCCCCCGCCTGGCGATACGCCACCGCCGGGCGCCCGTCCGCCGCCGGCAGCGCCGCCAGCACCGCGGCGGAAATGCTATCCGCCGGGGCGAGATCCGGCGGCGGCAGGGTGATGGCCTTCACCGCCGCCAGCGCTTCGATGCTGCCGAGCTGCGCCTGCTCCAGCGACTGCGCCTGCCGGAAGCCGATCGGATGGAACCGGATGCGGTCGCCCGGCTTCACCTGCCCCACTTTCCCCAGTTCGGCCTTGGCGATGGTCACCGGGCAGACGAAGCCGCCGAGGCTGGGCCCGTCGCGGGTCAGGATCACCGGGAAGTCGCCGGTGAAGTTGATGGCGCCGATGGCGTACTCGCAGTCGTGCACGTTGGAAGGATGCAAACCGGCCTCGCCGCCGTCCTCCCGCGCCCACTCGGGCTTCGGCCCCGCCAGGCGCACTCCGAGGCGGTTGGAGTTGTAATGCACCTGCCAGTCGGTGGCGAAGAAGGCCTCTATCGATTCAGCGGTGAAAAAGTCCGGCGCGCCGTGCGGCCCGTACAGCACGCCGATGTGCCACTGGTCGCCGTAGTGCGGGATCAGGCTGTCGTCCATCGCCTGCGGCGCGGCGATCGGCGCCGGCGTGGTGCTGGCCGCCAGCGCCGGTTGGGCGATCGCCAGCATGTCCGCCACGCGCAAGGTGCGCCCGGCGTGGCCGCCGAACTGGCCCAGCGCGAAGGTGGAGCGGCTGCCGAGATACACCGGCACGTCAAAGCCGTTGCGTACCGCCAGATAAGTGCGGCAGCCGTGTGTGGCGCGCCCCAGCGTCAATACCTGCCCGGCCCGCACCGCGATCGGCCGCCAATACGCAACCGCCTCGCCATCCAGTTCGGCCGGGCAGCTCGCGCCCGTCAGCGCGATGGTGGCGTCGCAGTGAAAGCGCAGCGTCGGCCCCTGCAGGGTAAACTCCAGCCCGGCCGCCGCCGGGTGGTTGCCGACGATGCGGTTGGCCAGTCGAAACGCGAAGTCGTCCATCGGGCCGGACGGCGGCACGCCGATGTCCCAATAGCCGAGGCGGCCGGGATAATCCTGCACGCTGCTGTAGGTGCCGGGTTGCAGCACTTCGAGGCAGTGCGGCTGGAAACGCACATCGTCCAGCAGGCGCGTCCAGACGTCGCCGCGCTGAAATTGCGGCGTGGCGATCACCTGCCGCAGGTAGTCGAGGTTGGTGGTGATGCCGTGCAAACGGGTCGCCGCCAGCGCCACGCGCAGTTTTTCCAGCGCCTGCGCCCGATCGGCGCCGTGCACGATCAGCTTGGCGATCATCGGGTCGTAAAACGCCGACACTTCGCTGCCGGTCGCCACCCAACCGTCGAGGCGCACGTCGTCAGGGAAATGCACCTCGGTCAGCACGCCAGGGCTGGGCTGGAAGTTTTTCAGCGGATCTTCGGCGTAGAGACGCACTTCGATCGCCGCGCCCTGCGGCGCGCGTTGCAGCGCCGCCCAATCCAGCGCGTCGCCCGCCGCCACCTGCAGCATGCATGCGATCAGATCCAGGCCGGTGACCATTTCGGTGACCGGGTGCTCGACCTGTAAGCGGGTGTTCACTTCCAGAAAGTAAAACTCGTCGCGCGCGGCGTCATAGATAAACTCTACGGTGCCGGCGCTGCGGTAATTCACCGACTCGCCCAGCGCCACCGCCGCCCGATGCAGCGCCTGGCGAGTCGCCGCCGGCAGGTGCGGCGCCGGGGTTTCCTCCACCACCTTTTGGTTGCGCCGCTGCAGCGAACAGTCGCGCTCGCCGAGCGCCGCCACCCGCCCCTGGCCGTCACCGAAAATCTGTACCTCGACGTGGCGCGCCCGATCGACGAAGCGTTCGATAAAGGCGCCGGCGTCGCGGAAGAACTGCTCTCCCAGCCGTTTGACGCTGTCGTACGCGTCGCGCAGCGCCGCCTCGTCGTCACAGCGCGTCAGACCGATGCCGCCGCCGCCGGCGGTGCTTTTCAGCATCACCGGGTAGCCGATGCGCGCGGCGGCGGTAACCGCCTGCTCAACGCTCTCCAGCAAGCCGGTGCCCGGCGTCATCGGCACCCCGGCCAACGCCGCCAGCTCGCGCGCCCGGTGCTTGAGGCCGAACTCGCGCATCTGCGCCGCCGTCGGGCCGATAAAGGCGATGCCCGCCGCTTCGCAGGCATCGGCAAACTCGGCGCTCTCGGACAAAAAGCCGTAGCCGGGGTAGATCGCCTGCGCGCCGGTGGCGGCGGCCGCCGCGAGGATCTTGTCGATGCGCAGGTAGCTGTCGGCGGCCTTGTCGCCGCCGAGCGCCACCGCCCTGTCGGCCTCGGCGACGTGCGGCGCATTGCGGTCGGCGTCGGAGTAGACCGCCACGCTGGTGACGCCCAGGCGTTTCAGGGTGCGAATGGCGCGGCAGGCGATTTCGCCGCGGTTAGCGATCAGTACGGTAGTAAACATGTTCATGCCCCCTCAACGCTGGCGAGATAATCACGCCAGCCGCCAAACTCAGTGATATCCGTGGCGCCTTCCAGCGCCCAGGCTTCGCAGATAAACCCCTTCACCCGTCGGCCGTCCGCCAGCAGCAGCGTGCCGATGCCCAATGGCGCCGGAATTTCCGCCACAAACTCGCCGAAACGGGCCAGCGGGATGTCCCACAGCTCAACGCGGATCGCCGCCCCCTGCGCCGCGCGCGCCAGCCCCGGCTTCGGCGGCTCGGTATCTGCCAACGCGTACAGGCGGTAACAGGGAGCGGTGACGGTTTGTTCCACCCGCACCGCATCGCGCTGCGTCAGTTGGACGTTGAGCGGCATGCCGCTGAGGTGAGCGCCCACTACCGCCAGACGCACATGCACTGTGGACGGCGCAGGCACAGGCTGCGGCGGCAATGCCCGGCCGATGGCCCCGAGCGGCAAGGCGCTTTGCCGTTGCCAACGCAGGCCAAACGCCGCCAGCGCCCGGTCATGCCAGGCGGGCGCAATCAGAGTGATGCCCGCCGGCAGACCGTCTTCGCGCAGCGGCCCCGGCAGCGCCAGCGCGCTCAGATCGGCCAGGTTGGTGAAATTGGTGTAAGTGCCGAACTGCGAATTGAACAGCACCGGCTCCTGCGCCATCTCCGCCAGGGTGCGGATAGTGGGCGCGGTCGGCACCACCAGCGCGTCGAACGGCGCCAGCCGCTGGGCGATTTGCCGCGCCAGCTCGGCGCGCAGGTATTCCGCCTTGTAGGCGTCGCAGGCGCTGTAGCCGAGGCCGTTGCCGACGATGCCGCGCACCACCGGATCGATGGCCTGCGGGTTCGCTTCCAGCACCTGCTCAATGGCTACCGTGCGCTCCGCCACCCAGGGGCCGTAATACAGCTGTTCCGCCAGGGTGCGAAACGGCGCGAAATCGAGGGGTTCCAGCGTGGCGCCGCCCGCCCGCAGCTGCGCCAGCGCCTGGTGAAACGCCCGCTCGGCCTGCACGTCGCCGAAAAACTCCAGCTGGGCGGGAACGGCGAAACGCGGCGCGGCGGGGATATCCGCCGGCGCGGTATGCGGATCGGGGCGGGAATACGGGTCTGCCGCGTCAAAGCCGCTCGCCAGTTCCGCCACCTGCGCGGCGTCGGCCACCGTCAGCGCGAAGACCGACACCGTATCGTTCAACCGGCAGGCCGGCACCACGCCGCGGTTGGATAACCGCCCCTTGGTCGGCTTCAGCCCGACGATGTTGTTGAACCCGGCGGGCACGCGTCCCGAACCGGCGGTGTCGGTGCCCAGCGCAAACGGCACCAGGCCGCGCGCCACCACCGAGGCGGAGCCGGAACTGGAACCGCCGCTGACGTAGCGGCTGTCGAAGCTGTTGACCACCGCGCCATAAGGTGAGCGGGTGCCCACCAACCCGGTAGCGAACTGGTCGAGGTTGGTTTTACCGAGGGCGATCGCCCCGGCGGCGCGCAGGTGGGCGACCACGGTAGCGTCCGCCGCGGCCTGGTAGGTGAACGCCGGGCAGGCGGCGCTGGTCGGCCAGCCGCCGACGTCGATATTGTCTTTGATGGCGAAGGGCACGCCGAACAGCGGCAGGCGGCTGAGATCGCCGGCGACCGCCGCCAGCCGTTGCGCCAGCTGTTGATACTGCTGCTCGCGCTGCGCCGGCGTGGCGAGATACAGCCAGGCGTTATCGTCCGGGTTCAGGCCGGCGACCAACGTTTCGATCGTCGCACTGACGCAGGCGAGGCGCTCGCCCGCCGGACGGGTTTGATAATGGTGCTGCCATTCACTGAGGGTAAAACCGCACGCTTCAACAGGTTCGCTCATCGACTGAATTCCATCTGGTACACAAGATGGGATTCAACAGAGCAACCGGCGTGCCAGTTTTTAATCTCATGATTTCAATAAATTATAATTAAAACTTATGACGACGGCGGCGAACGGGCTGCACCAGCGGCGCGCAGCGGGGAACAAAAAGAGTGCAATGGCGGGATGGCGCAGAGAAAAAACCGGGGCGACGACACTCGCCGCCCCGGGGCCGATGTGGCTCAGTCGTTGATGCGTTTCAAACCGACCGGCGTAATGCAGTAGGTCTGTTGCTTGCCCTTCTCCGCCAACCGCAGGTGCTGCATTTCGTTGACGATCGCCAGACGGTTGTCCGGCTCTTCATGCCGCAGATGGATCACCTCACCGCCGTAGCCTGACAACGGCAACACCCAAGTTTTCGCCGGTTGATTCTGGCTGCCGATGACGTCGTAGCTGAGCAAGACGTTGCCGTCCGCATCCGTCACGCTGAGGAAGGCGTAGCTGTCGGCAAAGTAGTGGTGAGCAATCCCCGCCGCCAGCGTGACGGTAACGGTTTTCTTCACCAGATCGATGGCGCCGGTCAGGAACTGGCGATCGCCAATCCCTTTGCACGCCACGGTAAACGCATTGCCGACGTGAGCGCCCGGCGGCGTATTGTCGGCCGGCAGGCAATCCCGATAGGTCGCCAACAATGACTCGCGCTGCGGCTCGGCAAAGGCGCCGATCGCCAGATAAATATCATCCTTGAACGACGACGACGGCGCGTAGTAAGCCGGCAGCAGGTGGCGCAAACGCTGCGCCGCCTGTTCCAGGCGCGCCAGCAGCGCCTGTTCGGGATCGCCGGGCAAGGCCGGGTTTTTCAGCCCGCTTGTTTCAATGCGCAGTACGTTGGTTTTGTTTTTGTTATCGATGACGCCGGCCGCCGCCGGATTCAAACGCACCCGGCTCGGCTCCACATGGTAAATCTCGATGTCATCGCCCTCGGCAAACGGCAGCTCGTCATGACTTAACGTAGCCTGAGTGCCCTGAATCTCCTTGCTGAAGCGCACCGCGCCCTGCCGATCGCGCAGCGTCACCCGGGCATAGGTTTCACCGGGGAAGTAGGCGTGCGGCGTGGTGCTGGTCACGTCAACCACCAGCGCCCCTTTGGCACGATCGACGACCACGGTGGCGAAGACCGCATCGCTCAGGCCCAACAGGTTGATCTCCTGCGAAACGATCGGCGAAGCGGCTTTGCGCTCGAAACGAAGCGTCACCGCGTTTTTCCCCTGCTTCACCGTCAGGTAACCCGCCGTCGGCCGATATTTGCGATCTTTGCCGGTCGGCAACCGCAAGGTATACACGCCGATCGGCAGCGCAGTCAGGGCCAGGGTTGGCGCGTCGATACGGATTTTGTGGGCATAGCGCGCCCCTTCCATCAGAACAAGATCCTCACCGTAGATCTGCGCAAAATCATCGATATCCAGACTCAGGGTGACGTCGCCTTTCAGCCCGCTCGCCTTGAGCTGACAAGAATCGACCAGCCGCAGCGAGGAATCCAGTTTCAGCTGCGCCTGCAGCGCCGGCAAACTCTGCGCGTCCACCAGTTGATACAGCGGATACACCGCCTTGGCGTGGCTGAACGCGTTGCGGTCGCGCTGCGCTTGGGTGATCACGCCGCCGGTCAGCTCGACGAACGGCGTCACATCGATTTGCTCGCCGGCCGCGGCGAAGCTTGCCGACAGCAGATCCAGCAAGGCATGTTCCGACGGCACGAAACCCGTCGTGTTGCAGCTTTGGCGATATTGCTGATTAAAGTGCGTGAAGGCGTTCTTGCCTGCCTTGTCGACCATCAGCATCGCGAAGAACAGCTTGGAGCGCAGATCCCACTGGTTGAGCGGCGTACCCTGAGCGATCAAATCGATGATTTTCTTCTCGACGCCGGCCGCGTTGCCGTAGTTATACAGCCACCCCTCCTGGTATTTGCGTTCCCCCAGCATCACGTCCTGATAGCAAGCGGCATAAATATTGTTCCACATCTCCCCGGTGGAGAAATATTTGTCGCCCATAAAGTGCCCCTGATAGCCGTGCGCGATCTCATGCAGGCAGCCCCAGTTGCTGTCTTTCGGCGTCAGCCAGAAGCTGCTGACCGAGTTGCTGGTTTCCGCCGTCCAGCGGCCGCCGTAATACGCGGCGCCGGCGCCGTGCTTATCGGCCTTCATAAAGTAGCGGTTGCGAATATTGCGATCGGATTCGTGTTCAGCCTCGAACGAAACGCCGGTCAGCGCATTATAGAAAGTGAAAATGCGATCGTAGTAGGCGATCAGCCCGTCGATGTTTTTCGCTTCGCCCAGCGACTTCAGCGCCGGTTTACTGATTTTCGGCACCAGCAACACAGCGTACTCCGCATCGACCAGGGCAAACTCGGCGTCCCGCTCGTCCCAGCGGGCAAAGAACGCGGTTTCGTTTTCGCCACGGCGATAAACCGGCAGCGCTTTTGCCGTGTCCGGATACTCGAACTCCAGCGCCGGCTCGCCCTGCCCATACGGCGTATCGATGAACGGCGCCGAGACGGCATTGATCTGGGCCTCGACCCAGCTCGCGCCGACGCTGAATTCCGCCTCCGTTTTGCTGTCGTCATTCAGCAAGCGCAGCGTGAGCTTGCCGGTAAACGCCGCGTTGGTCTGGCGTACTCGCAGCACCTGCCCGGCGGCGAGAATGATGCCCAGATGCTGGCGATCGTGATCGATGCCCTTGCTCATGCCCGCCGCATCCAGCCAGACCGGCCGGGTCAAGGTGTAAAGTGATTGGGTTTTCGTGATGGTTGGCATCCTGCTTTCCTCATGGTTTGGGTGACTGAATTGACCATGAGAAAGTAACCGGACGGGCGGCACGCCCACCATCAATGGCGGATGGCTGAGGGCCAGTACAACAACGGCGGGCGGGAGAGGGGCAATAAAAAAGGCGCAACCTTGCGATTGCGCCTGATGTTCGGTGAACGCTACGCGTTACTCGCCGCGAACGCGCTGCGCCAGCCCTTTGAGGAAGTAGCGCAGCATCTGATCGCCGCACGGGCGGTAGTTCTTGGTGCCCTCTTTGCGGAACAGCGCGCTCAGCTCCGGCTTGGAGATGCGGAAGTCCACCGCGGTGAAGATCTGGTGCATGTCGGTGTCTTTCAGCTCGAACGCCACGCGCAGCTTTTTCAGCACCAGGTTGTTGGTGATTGGCAGCTCAACCGCCGGCGCCGGGAACTTGTCGTCCTTGCCGCGTTTGAAGAACACCAGGCCGTTGAGGAAGTGCGCCATCACTTCGTCCGGGCACTTCTCGTAGCCCGGCTCGCCTTCTTTGATCACGTAAGCGTCCATCGCCGACACCGCCACCTCGAAATCGTCCAGTTTGATAATCTCGACCATTTTGGCGTTGTTAATGCTCAGCATATAGCGCACGCTGCGCAGCACGTCGTTGTTCATCATGGGATTGCATTGCCTTATTTGTCTAACGGGGACGTGCGCATTGTAAAAAAATGCCCCATACCCAAAATAATTGGAGTTGCATCGCGGCGGCAAATTTGTAAGCCCCGGAGCATAGTTAACTATGTGACCGGGGCGCGCAAATGCAGCCAACAAAGAGGCAGCTCCAAGTATGACGGGTATGGCCGCACACCTTGAATGTGCGGCAGTATAGGGATCGGCAAGGGGTTTCTCAATCGATTTGGCTTTTTTGCTGATATAGCGGGATGTCTTCGCCGATGATGTACTTGTTGCGCAGCATTGACGAGACCTTGTCCATGATCATCACCACCACCACCAGGATCAGAGTGATGAACATCACCACGTCCCAGTTCCACAGCCGCATGTTCTCCGCGTACACCAGGCCGATGCCGCCGGCGCCGACGAAGCCCAGCACCGCCGCAGAGCGGGTGTTGGACTCGATCTGATACAGGCTGAGCGCCAGGAAGGTGGGGAACGACTGGGTGAAAATGCCGTAGCGGTGCTTCTGCAACCCGTTGGCGCCCACCGCCGTCAGGCCGCGGCTGGGGGACTTGTCCACCGCCTCATGGCCTTCGGCGTACAGTTTGCCCAACAGCCCGACGTCCTGCATCACGATAGCCAACACCCCGGCGAGCGGCCCCATGCCGACGGCGCGCACGAAGATCAGCCCCCAGATCGCCATGTCGATGCCGCGCAGCACGTCCAGCAAGCGGCGCACCAGCACCGAAATCGGCCGCAGCAGCGGCGTCGACATCACGTTGCGCGCGGCGAAGAACGACAGCGGCAGCGCGATCAGCGACGCGGTGATGGTGCCGGCGAACACGATGGCGATGGTGATGCCGATCTGCTGGAAGTAGTACATGAACGGCCAGTTGGCGAAGTCGTGCCAGACGAACATGCGCAGGAAATAGCGCCCCAGCTGCTGGCAGCCGTTGATAAACTGCGGCCAGCTAATGCCGAAGACCAGGAAGAAGAACACGTAGTACAGCACGATCGCCAAGGCGATCAGGCCGACGGTGCGCAGGTAGCGCCCCTGCTGCGCGAAGATCGCCGGATGCTGCTGTTTTAGCTGGCGCAGCGTTTCCGCCGACGCCGGAGTGCCCGCTGTCATTTTGCCCCCTCCACCACGCGCTTGCGCAGCTCGCCCGACACGTAGTCGAGCACGGAAACCACCACGATGATCAGCAGCAGCGTCATGCTGACCTGATCGTAACGGTCGAGTTTAATGTTGGTCATCAGCTCCTGGCCGATGCCGCCCGCCCCCACCAGCCCCAAAATGGTCGACTGACGGAAGTTGATCTCCAGCCGCATGAAGCTGTAGGAGAGAAACACCGGCTTCACCTGCGGCCACAGGCCAAAGCGCATGCGCTGCAGCGGCGTAGCGCCGCAGGCCGCCAGCCCACGCACCGGTTTGTTGGAGGCGGTTTCGATCGATTCGTAGAACAGCTTGGTCAGGCTGCCGATGGTGTGCAGCGCCAGCGCCAGGAAGCCGGGAATGGCGCCGATGCCGAACGCCATCACGAACATCACCGCCCACGCCAGCTCCGGCATGGTGCGCAAGAACGCCACCAGCGTGCGGATCGCCAGCCGCACCGAGGCGGGGGTATAGGTATTGCCGGCGGCCAGAAACGCCAGCACGGTCGCCACCAGCACCGAGAAAATGGTCGCCGCCAGCGCCAGCTGCAGGGTCTCCCAGATCAGCGGCAGCTGGATATTCAGGCGATAGCCCCAGTAAGCCAGCGAGCCTTCGGTGCGCCCGTCGGCGAACAGCAGGTTCCAGTGCAACGTCGGCACGGTTTCGGCCAGATAGTCGAAGAAGTGCGGAATAGACACCCAGACGGTGTGCAGGTTGAACTCGGCGAGGTTGCCGGCGCCCAGGTACAGCACCACCAGCCCGAGCGACCACAGCAGCGCTTCGCGTTTTTGCTTGCTGCGGATCCGTTGGTAATAGTGTGCGAAATCGGTATTCAAAGCAGGTCTTCCATCTTGATGGAACAAGGGGTTCAGCACGCTGAACCCCTTCATTCGAACGGCCGAGGCAGCCGGGAATTAACGGTCGCCTTTGGTCAGCTCGCGCTTCATATCGATGATGGTCTGGTATTCCGCCAGGGTAGTGTCGCCGATGTGCTGTTTGCCGCCCATCGCTTTGATAAAGCACGCGTGATCGTCTTTATCCAGCTTCTTGATGGCGGTGACCACTTTGGCCTTGAAGTCGGCCGGCAGCGAGTTGCTCACCAGGATCGGGCCGTTCGGGATCAGCGGCGACTGCCAAATGATGCGGATCTGCTTCATCAGGTCCGGGTGATCCATGCGGATCATGCGGGTGAACGCGCCGCTGGTGTAGCCGGTGTTGTAGTCGCCAATCATCGACGCCCAGGTCACCGCGCCTTCGAACTGGCCGTTCAGCACGCCGAGGATGTCCTGCTCGTGGCCGCCGGAGAAGGTGACGCTGGAGAAGGTGTTGTTGTATTTATTGTCGACCGTGCCGCCGAACAGCTTTTTAAACGCCTGGTTCGGGATCAGGAAGCCGGAGGTCGAATCCGGATCGGCGAAGCCGATGGCCTTGCCTTTCAAGTCTTCCAGTTTCTGGTACGGGCTGCCGGCCTTCACCACCACCACCGAGTGGTAGCCGCGCGACTGGTCAACGTCGTCGACCGCGATGCCGACGATGTCCACCGCTTTCGGATCCTTGATGTAGACCGAGGCGAACGACGACGGCGACATGCTCAGCACCAGGTCAATCTTGCCGCCCAGCAGGCCCTGGATCACGCCGGAATAGTCGGACGAGTTGCGCAGCTTGGTATCGACGTTCAACTCTTTATCCAGGAACTGCTTCACGCACTGGTTATCGCCGATCTGCTGGGTGGCGTTCTGGCCGCCGAGAATACCCAGGTTCAGCTCTTTCGGCGCATCCGCTGCGGCAGCATTAAATACCATCATCGCGCCGGCCATCAGGGTGGTCAGACTCAATACTTTTTTCATCAGGTGTGCCTTGTGTGTAAAGGGTAAAGGTCAAAAGTGCTTCAATGGATCTGATTGGCTTCTTCGCCATACAGCTGGTGCAGGATCCGTTCGTTCAGTTGCGAAGGATGCCCGTCAAACACGATCTTCCCGTGGGCGATGCCGATCACCCGCGAGCAATACTCTTTCACCAGTTCGACCGAGTGCAGGTTCACCATCACCGCGATGCCGTCTTCGCTGATTTTCTGCAGCGCGTCCATGATGCGGCGGGTGTTTTTCGGATCGAGCGACGCCACCGGCTCATCGGCCAGCAGGATTTGCGGGTTTTGCATCAGCGCGCGGCAGATAGCGACGCGCTGCATCTGACCGCCGGAAAGGTGCTCGGCGCGCTGCAGCGCGTGCGGCAGCATGTTGAGCCACTGCAACAGCTCGATGGCGCGAGCGCGGTCGGCGTCATCGAACAGTTTGAAGAAGGATTTCAGGGTGGAGGTGTGGCTCAGGCGGCCCAGCAACACGTTGGTCATCACGTCCAGCCGCGGCACCAGGCAGAAGTCCTGGAAGATCATGCCGCAGCGCGCGCGCCACTGGCGCATCTGGCGGCCGGCAAGCTGGGCGATATCCTGCGCCACGCCATCGTCTTCGAAGTGCAGCATCTCGCCGCAGCTGGAAGGAATGGTGCCGTTGAGGGTATGCAACAGCGTGGACTTGCCCGCGCCGGAGCGGCCGATCACCGCCACGAATTCGCCGGCGTGCAGATCGAAATTGATGTCATCCAGCACGCGCTGCTGCGCTTTGTAAGCTTTGCCGAGCCCCTTTACCGATAACACTTTGCGGGATGCGGCGGCGTGCTGCCCTGGGAACTCGTGCTGCGCCAATTTTAACAGTGCCTGAGCCATATGATTTCTCTGGTTTCAGTGGCTAATCATTATGGGCACCTATTAACGGATAAGTTTATGACAGTGGGATGATGGTTTTATGGCCGGGGCGTGACGCGTGCCGCCCCGGTGTACGCCTCACGCTAGGGTGAAGAAGTCCAGCCCCAGCGCCGCCTTGACCTGCTGCAGCGTCCGCTGGCTGACCTGATGCGCGCGGAGGGTGCCGTGCTGCAGGATGCGCGTCAGCTCGCCTTTATCAGCGATGAATTCGGCGCGGCGGGTGCGGATCGGTTCGAGCAGGCTCTGCAGACAATCCTCCAGCAGCCGTTTGATCTTCACGTCCCCCAACCCGCCGCGGCGGTAGTGCGCCTTCAGTTCCGCCACCAGCGCGGCGTCTTCGCAGAAGGCGTCCAGATAGGTGAACACCATGTTGCCCTCCACCCGGCCGGGATCGCTGACGTTGAGATGGCCGGGATCGGTGAACATGCTCATCACCGCCTTGTGCACCTCGTCGGCGCCGGCGCCAAGCGGGATGGCGTTGCCGCGCGATTTCGACATTTTGCCCTGCCCGTCCAGCCCCGGCAGACGCCCGACGTTGCTTAACAGCGGCTGGCACTCCGTTAATATCGGTTGGCCGACGATGTGGTTGAAGCGCCGCACGATCTCGTTGGTTTGCTCCAGCATCGGCAGTTGATCCTCGCCGACCGGCACGTGGGTGGCGCCGAAGGCGGTGATGTCCGCCGCCTGGCTGACCGGATAGATCAGAAAACCGGCCGGCAGGCTGCGGGCGAAATCCTTCTCGGCGATTTCGTTTTTCACCGTCGGGTTGCGTTCCAGCCGCGCCACGCTGACCAGATTAAGGTAGTACATCGTCAGCTCGGCCAACGCCGGCAGCGCCGACTGCAGGCAGATCGTGGTCTTGTGCGGATCGATGCCGACCGCCAGATAGTCGGCCACGACGTTGAGCACGTTGGCGCTGATTTTTTTCGGGTTGTTGCCGTTGTCGGTCAGGCCCTGCAGATCCGCCACCATCACCGTTTGGTTATGCTGGTGCTGCAGTGCGACGCGCTGGCGCAGCGAGCCGACGAAGTGGCCTAAATGCAGTGGGCCGGTGGCGCGATCGCCGGTAAGAATGGTGTAGCTCATGGCAGTGCTCCTGAAGGTCTGTAGACCGCCGGATCAACGCCACAAAAAATAATGCCGCCAAACCGGCGGCATTAAAAAGAGATGTGAATACTCGTGCCGCCTCAGAAGAGGCGCCACCATGACTGATTGTGGGTGGAGTGCATCGATATATTCATGCCATCAAGGTATACCCGCCGCGGCAGCGCGTCAATAGCCCGCCGCCGGCGCGTAAGACGGCGTTACACTCCGGCATTTGCGTTCCTGGCCTGGCGCGCTAGGGTAAAACCTTCAACCTGAAAAAGGAGCGCATGATGAAGATCGGATTTGCCGGACTGGGTGGGATGGGCAGCGCCATGGCGGCCAACCTGTTGCAGGCGGGCTTCGCCTTAACGGTATGGAACCGCTCGCCGCAGGCGGCGCAGCCGCTGGTGAGCGCCGGCGCGCGGCAGGTCGAACGGCCGGAACAGTTGGCCGATGCCGACGTGCTGATCACCATGCTGGCCGACGATGCCGCCACGCAGCAGGTGGTGGTGGACAGCGGATTGCTGCAACGGATGAAACCGGGCGCGCTGCATATCAATATGGCGACTATCTCGGTCGAACTCGCCAAACGTTTGACGACGCTGCATGAGGAGCACGGCATCGGTTATCTCGCCGCGCCGGTGCTGGGACGGGTCGATGTGGCGGCCGCCGGCAAACTGAATATTCTGGCGGCCGGCGATAGCGAGCGGCTGAAGCAAGCGCAGCCGCTGTTCGATGCCCTCGGCCAGAAAACCTGGCACTTCGGCGCCGATCCGGCGCAGGCCAACGTGGTCAAAATCGCCACCAACTTTACGCTGGCCAGCGCCATTGAAGCAATGGCGGAAGGCAGCGCGTTGGTGCGCAACTATGGCGTGTCCGGCGCCGACTACCTGCAGATGCTGAGCGGCACCGTCTTCGCCGCCCCGGCCTATCAGGGCTATGGCGCGCTGATCGCCGCAGAGAAGTATTCACCCGCCGGATTCCGCCTGGCGCTGGGGTTGAAAGACGTCGGGCTGGCGCTGGCCGCCGGCGCCGACAGCCATACGCCGATGCCGTTCGCCGGGGTGCTGAAAGACAACTTCCTCGACGCGATGGCGCAGGGGGATGCGGATCTGGACTGGGCGGCGCTGGCCAAGGTGGCGGCGCGGCGGGCGGGCCTGAAATAACGAACGGGGGCGTTAGCCCCCGTTTTCCGTACTCAGAACACGATGTCCGCCGCGGGCACGGCGCGGATCGGCACGCCGAAGCTGTCGATATTCGACAGCGTCTCGTTATGGTGGATGCGGATCAGCAAACCGTCGGCATAGGATTTGTCGTGGCAGGTGTGCGCATCCGCCGCCAGCGTCACCGGATAGCCGCGCGCCGCGGCGCTGCGCACCGTGGTATCGATGCAAAACGGCGTGGAGTAGCCGCAAACCACCAGCTGCGATACGCCGTTGGCGATCAGCAACGCGCCGAGCGAGGTGCGCAGGAACGAGTCCGGCGTGGTTTTATCCACCCGATGGTCGCCCGGCGCCACCTTCAGCGCCGCGAGCACTTGCCAGGCGGCGCTGCCGTGCGGCAGTTCGTCGTCCGGCGTGTGGTGCTGAATCACGATCACCGGCACGCCCGCCCGGCGGGCGCGCTCGCTCAACTGATTGATGCGCGCAACGGTGCCCGCGGCATCCGCCGGCGGCGGCGTAAACAACCCTTCCTGCACATCGATAATCAACAGCGCGGTGGTCATGGCGGCTCCCGAAGAGAAGATAAATGGCGTCAGCACACCGGCTGGCGCGGGCGGAAAATGTGGTCAACGCCCTGCTCGCGCAGCCGGTTCACCAGATCGTGCCCACCGTTCGGCGTGGCGTGCGCCAGCTGACGCTCGGCGGTAAACACCGGGCTGGCCCAAAACAGGTTCACCGGGTCGCCGTACTGCTGCGGCAACGCCAGGTGCGCGTGATGCGGATAGAAGGACGACGATAAAATATAGCCTTCGTAGCCCAACGGCGCCACGTCGGACTCCAGCGTGTGCCCTTCGCCGATCCAGGTCAACCGCGCCCACGGCGCGTGCGCGAAACCGGCCAGCGCGCTGGCCATCTGCACCGCGTTGTCTTCGGTCATGTATTGGCTGTCGATGGCGATCGCCATCTCCATGCGGCGATAGCGCGAAGCCTCGTCGTTGAACAGGATCTCCACCCACGGCATCGGCCGGATGCTGACCCCCATGGTGAGGAAGTAATAGATGCCGTCGCGCTCGTGCTGAGTGATGGCCATCGGCGGCCACTTGCCCTGATCGATGGCGTAATATTTTACCGAAGGGCCGAAATGCTGCTCATAGCGCGCCTGAAAATCGCGCTGCATCTTCGGCCACGGATTGCCCTCTTCACGCTGCCAGCTGCGCCAAAACTGCCGGGTGCTTTCCGCCTGCGCATATTGCGTGTTGGTCGAGGCCGAACCGAGCGGATAGGCCAGTGGGCTCTCCTTGATGCAGCTGGCCGAATAGCACACCGAATGGTCGATATACAGGCTCCAGCCGGGGATCACCGCCAGCAGTTGGCCGTAATACCACAGGGCCGCGCCGTCGTCGCTTTCGCTCCACACCACCATCAGCCCTTCCGGGTTCAGCGGCGCTTCCCCTTCCAGGTTGCGGCAAAACTCCGCCGCCAGCATCGGCGGCTGCCCTTGTTCCAACGCGGCGCGATCCTCCTGCAGCGGTGCGGCGGCCAGGTTGCGCAGCCAGCAGGCGCGCACCTGATAGCGATCGCTGTAGGCTTCGGCGGGATAGATGTAAAAATAGGCTGCCCGGTGATCTTGCTGAACCACCGCGACCAGCGTCTGGTTCTCATTGCTGACTTCAGCAAGTACGTATGACTCGTTCATATCACCTCAATAGGGTCAGGGCGCGGCAGAATCGGCTGCGCGCCAAAAATGGAATGTGGCTTTGCCCCAAGTGTAAAACGCATTACTGGCCGGATCACCCGTAAAAGTCTCAAAAACGGCCGTAAACGAAGATAAACAAAGGCTAATTATAGCGGCTGCGGCTCATGACGGCCGAGTGATGCGCCGCACCGCGCGCTGATAGGAACCGTTGCGCATCGACGCGCCCAGCACCTTGCCCAAACCGGCGGCGCCCGTTCGCACCAGCCGCCGCCGCAGCGCGCCCGGATGAAAACCGAACTGCCGCTGCGCCCAGTCGGGCAACAGATCGATGCCCGCCTGCATCACCACCCCGCCGAGCGGGCGCGCCAACGCGCTCGGCGCCGGCGCCTTCAGCAGAATGCGCGCCACCTCTTGGGTGCGTTCATCGCACACCAGCTGCGGCCGCATCGCCTGCAGGTATTCTTCGACCTCCGCGCAGGACTGAGGTATTTCAGTGGCTCCCAGCGCGGCGGCCACGCGCGCCGCTTCACGATAGTATTGATCCTGCAAATCGCGGGAAAGATGGGGGTTACGGTAGCGCAGGTGGCTGGCCAGAAAGCGGCTGCTCTCCGCCACGTGCACCCAGGTCAGCAGCGCCGGATCGCTGGCGGCATAAGGCGTGCCGTCGCCGCCGACGCCGGTTACCCGCAGATGGATGGCTTTGACTTTGGCGATCAGCCGCTCCGCCTCGGCGGTCGGGCCGAAGGTGGTGACCGACACGAACTGGCTGGTGCGGCGCAGGCGGCCGATCATATCGTCGCGAAAATTGGAGTGATCCCATACGCCGGCCAGCGCCAGCGGGTGCAGCATTTGCAGCAGCAAGGCGCTGACGCCGCCGCACAGCATCGGCGTGAAATCGCGATGTACCTGCCAGATGACAGACTGCGGGCCGAACAGCCCCGGATCGCCGGGCGGATTCTCAAAATCGACGCCGCCGAGCGCCAGCCCGGTCAGGCTGAGCACCTGTTTCTCTATCGCTGCGCGTACCGCTTCCATCCTGCCGCCCTCTTGCTCATTCAGCGGCCAGTGTAACACGCGGCGAGCGCCTCATTGCGCCCTGCGGCGGTTGAAAGCATTAACTTACTGAATTACAGTTGTTATACCGCTTGCAACAAAGCGGGCCTATTCGATCCACTGCAGAGGCGCTTTGCAGGGCGTTAACCCACGTTAATTCGGCACTAACCCCACAAAACCTCTATCTAGTTTCTTTTCCTTCAACTTAGATAGCAGAGAGTTCGATGATTACCATCAGAGCACGCGCGGCGGAAGACAACGCGCAATTGGCAGATATCTGGCTGCGTTCGGTGCGCGCCACCCACCATTTTTTAACCGAAGACAACATCACGCAGCTGTTCCCGTTGGTGCTGAACGACTACCTGCCGGCGGTCAACGTTTGGGTGGCCGAAGAACGCCCGGGGCATCCCTGCGGCTTTATCGGCCTGAACGGCAACAAGGTGGAGATGTTGTTTATCGACGCGGATCAGCGCGGCAAAGGGGTGGGCAAAGCGCTGCTGACCCACGCGGAAACGCTGCACGATGAGCTGCAGCTGGACGTGAACGAGCAAAATCCGCAGGCCAGCGGCTTCTACCGCCACTACGGGTTTGTCATCACCGGCCGCTCGCCGCTCGACGGCCAGGGCAACCCGTTCCCGCTGCTGCACATGAAGCTGGAAAAACGCTAGCCCTCCGCCGGCCGCCCTGCGGCCGGTCAGTCTATTGACAAAGAGGGGAAAAAGCGTGGTTTTTCCCCTCTTTGTGGTGATCAGCCGAAAATCAATAAATTGATTTTCCTTGTTTTTTATTCGGTGCTCTCTGCCAACCCGGCAAGGGTATAAGGTTTGTCATCAATCTCGCCGGCCGCCCTGCGGCCGGTTTTCTTCCCCCGCCTCCCCCCCGCCGCCTTATATATCAAATCAGAATAAGTAATAGATTTTACATTCTTCCTGTCACTATCAACCCTCGGTAGGATTGCCCGGTATTCACCCGCAACAGAGGTTCCGTCAGCCGAAAAGCCGAACGATCTCTGTCCGGCGCACCGCGCTCTGGACGGAATGCTGTGATGTATCGATAAGGATCCGCTTCGCTATGATCGTTCTTTCGAACGTTTGCAAAACTTTTGACAGCACACAGGGCCGCGTCGTGGCGGTAGACAACGTCAGCCTGGCGGTAGAGGCCGGGCAAATTTACGGCATCATCGGCTACAGCGGCGCCGGCAAAAGCACCCTCATCCGCCTGCTCAACGGCCTGGAAACGCCCACCAGCGGCCGCATTGACGTGGGCGGTTTTGATATCGCCCGCGCCAAAGGCAGCCATCTGCGCCAGGCGCGCCTGAAAATCAGCATGGTGTTTCAGCACTTCAACCTGCTGTGGTCGCGCACCGTCAGCCAGAACATCGCGTTTTCCATGCAGATCGCCGGCGTGCCCAAGGCGCAGATTGCGCCGCGCGTGGCGGAACTGATCGCGCTGGTCGGCCTGCAGGGGCGCGAAAACGCCTACCCGTCGCAGCTCAGCGGCGGCCAAAAGCAGCGCGTCGGCATCGCCCGCGCGCTGGCCAATAACCCGAGCGTGCTGCTGTGCGACGAGGCCACCTCGGCGCTCGATCCGCAGACCACCGACGCCATTCTCGACCTGCTGTTGGACATCAACCGTCAGCTGAAATTGACCATCGTGCTAATCACTCACGAGATGCACGTGGTGCGCAAAATCTGCCACCGCGTGGCGGTGATGGAAAACGGCCGCATCGTCGAAGAAGGCCCGGTGCTTGACGTGTTCACCCGGCCGCAGCAGCCGATCACCCGACAGTTCGTCAAACAGGTGTCGCAGTATGCGGACACCGAAGAGAGCTTCAACCCGCAGCTCACCGCCCACCTGCCGGGGGCGATTTTCAAGCTGACCTTCGTCGGCGTGCAAACCCATCAGGCGGTGATCTCTGAAGTGATCCGGCGCTACGCCCTGACCATCAACATTCTGCACGGCAAGATCAGCCACACCCTCAACGGTTCGTTCGGCGAACTGTACATCCACGCCGAAGGCAATGAACAACAAGTCGCCGACATGCTCAACCTGCTGCACGAAAGAGACATCGCCGTCGAGGTTATCCAACATGATTGAATCCCTGTTCCCCCACCTGAGTCTGGACCAACTGTGGGACGCCACCTGGGAAACGCTGTACATGACCAGCATCGCCGGTTTGGCCACGCTGGTGCTGGGCATCGTGCTCGGCGTGCTGCTGTTTTTAACCTCGAAGGGCCAGCTGTTGCAGAACCGGGCGGTCTACTCGCTGATCTCCGTGTTGGTCAACGTCTTCCGCTCCATTCCGTTCATCATTCTGATCGTGCTGCTGATCCCGTTCACCAAGTCGCTTATCGGCACCATTCTCGGCGCAGATGCGGCCCTGCCGGCGCTGATCGTCGGCGCGGCGCCGTTCTACGCCCGGCTGGTGGAGATCGCGCTGCGCGAGGTCGACAAAGGAGTGATCGAAGCGGCGCGCTCGATGGGCGCCAAAAACCGCACCCTGATTTTCCGCGTATTGCTGCCGGAAAGCTCGCCGGCGCTGGTTTCCGGCATCACCGTCACCCTGATCGCGCTGGTGAGCTACACCGCGATGGCCGGGGTGATCGGCGCCGGCGGACTGGGCAACCTGGCCTATCTGGAAGGCTTCCAACGCAACCACAGTGACGTGACGCTGGTGGCGACGCTGACGATCCTGCTGATCGTTTTCGTCATTCAGTTCATTGGCGACACCCTGACAAGAACGCTCGATAAACGTTAATTAACCAAGGAAAACGATGATGAAAAAGCACCTACTGATGCTGGCTTTCGCCTCCGTCGCCACTCTGGCTTCTTTTGGCGCCGCCGCGGCGACCAAGCTGGTGGTCGGCGCCTCCAACGTGCCGCACGCCGAGATCCTCGAACAGGCTAAACCGATACTGGCGAAGGAAGGCATCGATCTGCAAATCAAGCGCTTCCAGGACTACATCCTGCCGAACACTGCGCTGGCCAGCCATGACATTGACGCCAACTATTTCCAGCACGTGCCTTACCTGAACTCGGTGCTGAAAGACCACGCCGACGACAAGAGCTACGACTTCGTCAGCGCCGGCGCGATCCATATTGAGCCTATCGGTATCTACTCGAAGAAGTACAAGAGCCTGAAAGATCTGCCGGAAAACGGCAAAATCATCATGCGCGACGCGGTGGCGGAAGAAGGCCGCATCCTGTCTATTTTTGAACGGGAAGGCGTGATCAAGCTGAAGCCGGGGGTGAGCAAAGTGGACGCGCGCATCACCGACGTGGTGGAAAACCCGAAACACCTGAAGTTCCAGGCCAACGTTGAAGGCGCGCTGCTGCCGCAGATGTATAACAACAACGAAGGCGACGCGGTGGTGATCAACGCCAACTACGCCATCGACGCCGGGCTGAATCCGACCAAGGATCCGATCGCGGTCGAAAGCGGCGAAAACAACCCGTACGCCAACATCATCACCGTGCACAAAGCCGACGTGAACAAGCCGGAGATCGTGGCGCTGGTCAAAGTGCTGCACTCCAAACCGATTCAGGACTTTATCCGCGAGAAGTACCAGGGCGCGGTGATCCCGGTCAATCAGTAATGGGTTAGACGGCCCGGTAAAAGCCGGGCCGGTTGTCACACCTTATTGCCAATCTGGCTGAGCCGCGGCCACACCAGCATCAACGCCTCCAGTAACCGCAGCAGATCGCCGCGGCTTGCCCCTTCGCGCGCCTGCACCGACATGCCTTCAATGGTGCAAATGACGTACTTCGCCAGCAGCGCGGTGTCAGTCTTCGCCAGCAGTTCACCCTGCTGCACCTTGCGATCGAAGCAGGCTTTCAGCGCCGCTTCCTGGGCATGATGTTTTTTGCGCAGCATCTGGGCGACGTCGTCGGACGCGGACGACAGCGCGGCGGAGGCGCACACCATAAAACAACCTGACGGCGTATCGGGGTCGGTAAACACTTCGACGGAAGAACGCACGTAGGCCTCGACGATCTCGGCCACCGGCAACGCCTGTTCCAACAGTTGGTTGGTGCAGGTGGTGTATTTTTGCAAATAGCGTTCCACCGCCGCGCGGAACATCCCTTCCTTGTTGCCGAATTCCGCATACAGCGTCGGCGCCTTGGCGCCGGTCACTTCCACCAGATCGGCCAGCGAGGTGGCTTCATAACCGTGCCGCCAGAACAGATCGAGCGCGCTTTCCAGCGCCCGATCGCGATCAAATTGTTTCGGTCTGCCGCGGCTTTTCTTGCCGCAGACCGCTTCATTGATGCTCATCGTTCCTCTCCTATCCCGCTCCACGGCAGGGTTAGCACAAATAACTTAACGATCATTATAAAAAAATATTGCGCGCTCGTCGAGAACCGATTAGCATTTAGTTATCGATCGTTAAGATAATTTAGCGAAGCGGATTCAACCCCTCTATTCACCGTTATCGGAAAGGAATTAACATTATGAAAAACTTAAAATTAACCTTAGCAGCCCTCACTCTGGCCAGCGTTTCCTTCGGCAGCTTCGCCGCTGATTTGGTTCAGAACCAACCGGCTGACCAGCAGAAAGTGGGCGTCATTACCGTCAGCGGCGCATCCGATCTGACCTCGCTGGAAAACAGCCTGGCCGCCAAAGCCGATCAGGCCGGTGCAAAATCCTTCCGCATCATCGGCGCCGGCGGTAACAACCAGCTGCACGGAACCGCAGAAATCTATCAATAACAAGGTATTAAACCAGCGGATCGCGATAATTTCGGCTCCCGACGCCAGGGTATAAAAAAAATTAATTAATGAGCATTAAAAAAATACTTGCAATCCGTCAAACCGGCATCTAACATTAAATTATCGATCGTTAATTAATTTAACGACCTTACAAAACAAACATCGTAAAGAACAAAGATAGGAAATAAGACCATGAAAAACCTGAAAATGACCATCGCAGCCATCGCACTGGCCTCCGTCTCTTTCGGCAGCTTCGCCGCCGATCTGGTTAACGCGCAACCCGCCGACCTGCAAAAAGCCGGCGTCGTCACCGTCAGCGGCGCGTCCGACCTGAGCAGCCTGGAAAACAAACTGGCGGCCAAAGCCGACGCGGCGGGCGCCAAATCTTTCCAGATCATCGCCACCACCGGTGACAACAAACTGCACGGCACCGCGATCATCTACAATTAATCGCCGGATCGGCAATCGTGCAAAAGGGCGGCTCAGGCCGCCTTTTGTTTGCTTTAACGCCAACGTTCTGTTGTAAGCTGTAGCGACCTTTTCCCGCTGAGCCGAGCAACGCCATGACTCCCCTGCTGTTCCACAAATATCACGGTCTGGGCAACGACTACCTGGTCTGCCACCGTTCGGTCGCCGAACGTCTGAACCAGGAACAGATCCGCCTGCTGTGCCACCCGCATTACGGCATCGGTTCCGACGGCCTGCTGATCGACAGCGGCGACGCCGTCAACCCCACCCTGCGCATCATCAACCCGGACGGCTCCGAAGCGGAGAAAAGCGGCAACGGTCTGCGTATCTACGCGCGCTATCTGTTCGACAGCAAGCGCGTGGCGCATCAGCCGTTTCTGGTGCACACTGCCGGCGGCGCTGCCGGCGTTGATCGATCTGCCGGAGGCGCTGAACTATCCGCTGCCCCTGAGGGAGGCGACGTTAAGCGTTTCGCTGGTGTCGATGGGCAATCCGCACTGCGTGGTGCCGGTAGAAAAACTGGATCTGGCGCAGGTGCATCGGCTCGGACCGCAGATTGAACGCCATCCGCTGTTCCCGAAACGCACCAATGTACAACTGGTGGAAGTGGTCGATCGCCAGACGCTGCGCATCGGCATCTGGGAGCGCGGCGCCGGCTTTACCCTCGCCTCCGGCAGCAGCTGCTGCGCCGCCGCCAGCGTGATGCGCAAGTTGGGACGAGTCGACGATCGGGTTAGCGTGCGGATGCCGGGCGGCGAACTGCAGATCGCCTTCAGCGGCGATTTTCAGGTCAGCATGCGCGGACCGGTGCATAAAATCGCCACCCTGACGCTGGACGAAGATTGTTTTGCCGGCGGCGCGGAGCTGTTTACGGGATCCACCCCAGCAGCCTGAACCACAGATAATCCAACGGCACCAGCAGCGCAAAGCTGAGTGCAGCCAACAGCAGGCACAGCTTCAACCCTTCACGCGCCGGCACTTTGCCCATCCCCATCGCCACCACGATCGGCGAAGCCTGATACGGCAGCAGCGGCGTGGCATAGCCGATCACCTGGGTCATCAGCACCGTCAGCAGCGGCAGGCCGCTGCCCGCGGACAACGCCTGCGCCAGCGGAGTAAACAGCGCCGGCACGCCGTTGGCGGTCACCACGAAATTCAGCAATGCGGTGATCCCCACCAGCGAACCGAACGCAGCGAACGGTTTGCCATGCAGATCCGGCATCATCGCCAGCAGCGCACCGCCCAGCCGATCGCCGAGACCGGAGTGGCTGACCAGCGCGGTCAGCCCCAGGATCCCCGCCACGTAGATACAGGTGCGCACGTTAACCCCGGCGGCGAACTGCTCGCCGTTGAGAAAACCGATGCGCGGCAACAGGCAGAAGCAGGCTGCCGCCAACCCGATCCAGGCGGGGGCGATGCCGTGCCAGCTGTCGGTCATCCACAGCAGTACCGTAATGCCCAACAGTGCGATCAGCCGCCACTCGGCGGTGCTGAGCGGGGTTTGTGCCGCCTCGGCCGCCACCGGCTGCGGCCGCGCGCGGAACAGGCCGCAGATGCACAGCGTCAGCAGCGCGCCTTTGGCGATCCCGAGCACCGGGGCGTGCAACAACAGGTAAGAAAGATAAGCGAAGTGGCTGCCGTAGGCGCTTTCCGCCGCGCCGCTCATCACCAGATTGGGCACGTTGGCCGGCAGGATGCTGGCGGAGAGCTGGAAGGTGCCGAACCCCACCGCCAGCGCCAAACCGAAGCGGCCGCGCGAGCCTTCCGCCAGGCCGGCGCGATTGGCCAACGCCATGACGATCGGCATCAGCAGCGTAATTCGCCCCATGTTGGAGGGCATGACAAACGCCAACGCGTAGCTTATCGCCACCACGCCGCCCACCAGGCGGGGCCAGGAACCGGCCAGATGCGGCAAGAGTCGGTTGGCCAGGCGATCCGCCAAACCGGTGCTGCGGATGGCGGTGCCCAACACGAAGCCGCTGAGCACCAGCCAAAATGCGGAGGACGCGAAACCGGAAAAGGTCACCGCGGCGGGCGCCAGCTGCAATACCATCACCGCCGCAAAGAACAGCAGCGCGACCAAATACTCCGGCAGGCGGGCGCTGGCCCATAGCGCGATGACCACCAGCGTGACCAGCGCGGACAGCGCCATCGGATCCCCCAACATAGTTTCCTCCCTGATAAAACGTTGTGATTGTTATCAAACGGTTAACAGGGTGACACAAGGCGCGGGCGTTAACCTTGAAACCGCTCACATATCGTCGTTCTGCAGATTTTTCAGCATGCACACATTGCAGCCGTGGTGGCCGGTATTGCCGCGCCGTTCCGTCAACAGCGTGAACCCCAGCGCGTAGTACAACCCGATCGCCTCTTTCAACTGTTCGGTGGTTTCCAGGTAGCAGTAGCGATACCCCGCCGCCCGCGCCGCCTTCAGCGCCTGCACCACCATATGGCGCGCCATGCCCAGCCCGCGCGCGCCGGGTTTGAAAAACAGTTTTTGCAACTCGCAATAGCCGGGCTCTTCGCCGGCCAGCGGCGCCATGCCGACGCCCCCCACCACCTGCCCGCCGCGCTCCAGCACCCAGTAGTGGCCGCCGTTGTCGCGATACAGACCGGTCAGCCGATCGAGATCCGGATCGTGCAGGCTGACCCCTTCCATTTTGTCCATGCCGTACTCGCGAAACACGTCGCGAATGATCGCCGCCATCGCCGCATCGTCGCGCTCGACGATCGGCCGCACCCGCAGGTTGGCGTCGCGCTGTTTGCGCGCGCTGCGCAGCGCCGCGGTCATCTTTTTCATCGCCGCGGTAGTGCTCGCCAGCTCATCGTCGTCCAACTGCGCCAGCGCCGCCTGCATAAAACCGTCGGCGTCGCTCTCGATGCCGGCCAGCGTCTTGCCGCCCTGTTTACTCAACCGATGCAGGTTGTGCCGCTTGTCATCAGGATGATCCACCGTTTCTATCACGCCGGCGGCCACCAGGCTGCGCAGCGCCCGGCTGGCGCTGGCCTTGTCGATGCAAAGCCGGGCCGCCAGCTCGGTGACGCCCAGCGGCTGCTCGCTGACTTCGATCATCAGATGGATCTGCAGCGGCGAAAAGCGCGAGCCGTTGCTCTGCTTGTTCAACATGCCGAATTCTCTGACCAAACTGCGCGCCAATGCTCTGAAATCCCTGATGTTCACAATTGATATCCCCAATTAACAACCGATAAAAAATGAGATTTAGTTGATAGTGTTACCTAATTCTCACTACCTTAACGGATCATCAAGCCGCCATGAACCCCGGTATAACAGAGGAGCTGATGCAAAACGTTACATTACCCAATACAGTAAACTGATTAATTCAAAAAAATCAGAATAAAAATTCATTAATTTAATGTTTATAAAACAATAAACCAGTTAAAAAACATACAATCGTGAAAAAATCTGCGGTTAAGAGAAGAAATCGATATCAATCCATTGCATTACAATAGGTTACAACAATGTTAATAGCGGCATTAATGCCGATATCTTGTTGTAATTTGTTACATATTCATGGCAGGATCGCGACGCTTCCATAACGGCGACAACGCTCGTTATGGAAACATCGGGCGCGGGTTGCTCCCGCGCTGTTTTATGCTCATGGAGAGATCGCATGCCAATGAAAAAATCACTCGCCGTCTGTTCCGTCGCCCTTTCCGTCACTTTGCTGGCGGGCTGTGCGACCGAATCCTCCCGCTCTTTGGAAGTGCCGAAAGTGGCTTCCTACAACACCACTTATCAGGGCCCACGCAGCCCTATCGCCGTCGGTAAATTCGACAACCGCTCCAGCTACATGAATGGCATCTTCTCCGATGGCGTCGATCGGCTGGGCAATCAGTCCAAGACTATCCTGATCACGCATTTGCAGCAGACTGGCCGTTTCAACGTGCTGGACCGCGCCAACATGGAAGAGTTGAAAACTGAAGCCGGCATTAAAGGGAAAGCACAAACGCTGAAAGGCGCCAACTATGTGATTACCGGCGATGTCACCGAATTCGGCCGCAAAGAAGTCGGCGATCATCAGCTGTGGGGCATTTTGGGCCGTGGTAAATCACAGGTCGCTTACGCCAAAGTCAATCTGAACGTCGTGAACGTACAGACTTCAGAAGTCGTCTATTCCTCTCAGGGCGCCGGTGAATACGAACTGTCCAATCGCGAAATCATCGGTTTCGGGGGCACCGCCAGCTACGACTCCACCCTTAACGGCAAGGTGCTGGATCTGGCCGTGCGTGAAGCCGTCAATAACCTGGTTACCGGTATCGAAAACGGCGCATGGCGCCCTGCTAACTAACGGACTAGAAGCAGAGAAAGATGATAACTAAAAAAATGGGCGGGGCGCTGTTTGCAGCGACCCTGTTGGCCGGCTGCGCCGCGCCGAAAACGCTTTACAATTGGGATGGCTACCAAACTTCTCTTTATCAATACTACCAGCAGGATGGGCAAAGCCCTGAGCAGCAGATCGCTACGCTGAAAGAGATCGTCGAGAAATCCCGCGCCAAGGATAAAGCCGTACCGCCGGGGCTGCATGCGCAACTGGGGCTGCTGTACAGCAAAACCGGCAACGACGGACAAGCCATGAGTGAATTCAACACGGAAAAAACGCTGTTCCCGGAATCGGCACCGTTTATGAATTTCCTGATGGCCAAGGATAAGGGGAGCTTTAAATGAAGCGTGTACTCACTTTCCTCAGCGTTACCGCCATCCTGTTGCTGAGCGGCTGTGCCAAGCAAACGCCTTATGACTATGCGGCATTCCATGAGAGCAAGCCGAAGTCGATCCTGGTCTTGCCGCCGATGAATCAGTCGCCGGATGTCAAAGCCAGCCACAGCGTGCTCGCCAGTGCAACCTTACCGCTGGCCGAGGCCGGTTACTATGTGATGCCGGTCGCTGTAGTGGAGGAAACCTTCCTGCAAAACGGTCTAACCAACGCCAACGACATCCGCGCCGTCAGTCCGAAAAAACTGCACCAGATTTTCGGCGCCGACACCGTGCTGTACCTGGATGTCACGCAATACGGTACCAGCTACATGGTGATCAGCAGCGAAACTCGCGTTACCGTAGCCGCTCGCCTGGTTGACCTGCGCAACGGCAAACAGCTGTGGGCCGGCACCGCCACCGCATCCAGCAACGAAGGCAACAACAATTCCGGTGGCCTGCTGGGCATGGTGATCAGCGCCGCGATTTCACAAATCGCGGATACCATCAGCGATAAAGGGTTCGACATTGGTGCCATCGCCAACACTCGCCTCCTGTCGGCAACAGGTCAGAACGGCGCCATTCTTTATGGCCCGCGCTCGCCTCATTACGCCAGCCAGCGTTAAGCAGTCTCTCGGGCGGCCTTCTCGGGCCGCCTATGCCAAACTTGTCCCTTTTGCCAAAAGTAGCCCATGCTTTAACTGCTTCTTTCCTTCTGGCTAACCGGGACGCTGGCTCATGACGAAAAAAACCACCCTGCTGCAATTCTTCCACTGGTACTACCCCGACGGCGGCAAACTGTGGCAGGAGGCCGCCGAGCGCGCCCCGCACCTGGCCGAACTGGGCATCACCGATCTGTGGCTGCCCCCCGCCTGCAAGGGCGCTTCCGGCGGCTACTCCGTCGGCTACGACACCTACGATCTGTTCGATCTGGGCGAATTTGACCAGAAAGGCAGCGTGGCCACCAAATACGGCGACAAGGCGGCGCTGGAACATGCCGCCACTACGCTGCGCGAACACGGCGTGGGGGTGATCTACGACGTGGTGTTCAACCACAAGCTCGGCGCGGACGAAAAAGAACGGGTACACGTGTTCAAGGTGGACGCCAACAACCGCAACGATATCGACGACCAGGGCTTCGACGCGCTGGCCTACACCCGCTTCACCTTTCCCGGTCGCCAGGGCGTGCATTCCGAGTTTATCTGGGATTACAAATGCTTCAGCGGCGTCGATTATGTTGAGCAGCCGGACGACAAAGGGGTGTTTAAAATCGCCAACGACTACGGCGACGACGGCTGGAACGATCAGGTCGACGACGAGAAAGGCAACTACGACTACCTGATGGGCGCCGACGTGGAGTTCCGCAACGCCGCGGTGACGGAGGAGCTCAAATACTGGGCGCGCTGGCTGCTGGACACGCTGCCGTGCGACGGCTTCCGCCTGGACGCCGCCAAACACATTCCCGCCTGGTTCTTCAAAGAGTGGGCGGATCACGTGCGCGGCAGCGCGCAGCGCGACCTGTTTATCGTTGCCGAATACTGGTCGCACGATCTCGGCGCGCTGCAACAATATATCGAGTTGGTGGACGGCAAGGTGATGCTGTTCGACGTGGCGCTGCACCTGAAGTTTCATCAGGCGTCGAAACAGGGCGACGGCTTCGACATGGCGCAGATCTTCACCGATACCCTGACCGCCGCCGATCCGGCCCACGCGGTGACGCTGGTCGCCAACCACGATACCCAGCCGCTGCAATCGCTGGAAGCGCCGGTGGAACCCTGGTTCAAACCGCTGGCCTATGCGCTGATCCTGCTGCGCGAACAGGGCGTGCCCTGCGTGTTTTACCCCGACCTGTATGGCGCCAGCTACCGCGACAAGGGGCGCGACGGCGGCGAATACCAGATAGACATGCCGGCGATCCCGGAGCTGGAGAAGCTGATCGCCGCCCGCCAGCGCTTCGCCAACGGCCCGCAAACCGACTACTTCGACGACAGCCACTGCGTGGCCTTCAGCCGCGCCGGCACCGCCGAAGCCCCCGGCTGCGTGGTGGTGCTGACCAACGGCGGCGAGAGCGGCAAGACGGTCGCGCTGGGCGCCGATTTGGCGCACACCGCCTGGCGCGATTTCCTCGGTAACCGCCAGGAGGAAATCACCACCGACGACCAGGGCAGCGCCCATTTCCCGGTTAACGCCGGCAGCGTCAGCGTCTGGGTGCCGACAGGCAGCCTGTGAACGCCCGCCGCCGCGCAATGATGCCGCGGCGGCAAAACTAATGTTTGCCTTTCGGGTCTAACTTACGCTATCAACTGCGCAAGCCATTCACACCGGAGCCTAAATAGGGTACAAGGCTGCATGAAAATTCCAAAACGACTCCAGCCGCTGGTAGATGACGGGTTAATCGACGACGTCATCCGCCGGTTGAAAAGCGGCAAAGAAGCCGACGTGTTTATCGTGCGCTGCGGCGATGAGATCCGCTGCGCCAAAGTGTACAAAGAGGCCGAGAAGCGCAACTTCAAGCAGGCCGTTCACTATCAGGAAGGGCGCAAGGTGCGCAACAGCCGCGACGCGCGCGCCATGAGCAAAGGCTCCAAATTCGGCCGCCAGCAGCAGGAAGAAGCCTGGCAAAACACCGAAGTGGACGCGCTGTATCTGCTGGCCAAGGCCGGGGTGCGGGTGCCGCAGCCGGATATCTGCCTGGACGGCGTGCTGCTGATGGAGCTGATCACCGACGAAGAAGGCCTGGTGGCGCCGCGCCTGAGCGATGTCATCCTGACGCCGGAACAGGCGCGCGCCGATCACGCCCTGATGATGAACTACGCGGTGCGCATGCTGTGCGCCGGGCTGGTGCACGGCGACCTGTCGGAATTCAACGTGCTGATGGATAAAGACGGACCGGTGATCATCGATCTGCCGCAGGTGGTGGACGCCGCCGCCAACAACCACGCCAAAAGCATGTTCGAGCGCGATATCGGCAATCTGGCCGAATATTACGGCCAGTTCGCGCCGGAACTGCGCGACAGTCAATACGCCAAAGAGATTTGGGCGCTGTATCAGGAAGGCAACCTGACGCCGGACAGCGCCCTCAGCGGCCGGTTCAACGAAATCCAGAAGCGCGCCGACGTCGGCTCGGTGCTGGAAGAAATCCAGGCCGCCAGCGAGGAACACCAGCGCCGCCTCATGGCGCGCAATACGGAGGAGTAACGGCCGCGCTATTCGACGCGAAACACCTCCGGCCGCTGCGGCGTCGCGGCCTCGTGATAAATATCCCCCAGATAGCCGGCGATCTCCTCTTCGCGCAGATCCGCCGGCAGCACGATATCGTAGCTGGGAGCATATTTGCGCTCCGGCAGCGTCACGCGGAACAGCCGCCATTCGTCCCCGATGCGCTTCACGCCCAGCAGACGGCCGAACACGTTAAAAATCATCATCCGCCATTCCCCCACTCGTCGCTTTCAGGCTATAACACTGTGATGCCGCCGCAGTGAAAAGGAAAGCGTATGAGTGAAAAAACGCCGCAGTTCTGGCGCGATCCGCAGTTGCCGTTCGTCGAAGCCCGCGCCATCGCGGATGGCCGCCAGGCGTGCTACAGCCTGCACAGCCACGAATTCTTTTCCATCGGCACCATCACCGGCGGCGTCAGCACCTATGTCAACGGCGAGCGGCGCATGCAGGTCAGCGCCGGCGATCTGGTTGTCATCAACCCGCAGCAGGCGCACGCCTGCAACCCCATCGCCGATCGCCGTTGGTCGTACATCATGTTCTATCTCGATCTCGCCTGGCTCGGCGCGCTGCAGCAGGAGCTGCTCGGCGGCGAGGGCGAGCGTTTTGTTCCGTTCAGCCAGCCGCTCAGCCGCGATCCGGCGCTGTTCCACGGGCTGAACCGGCTTTATGCGCTGCTGACGGATCCGCTGTGCAGCGCGCTGGAAAAACAGATCGCCATGGTGGAGTATTTCAGCGCCCTGCAGCTCGGGCTAGGCGATGTCCGCCAGCCGGAGACGCCGCCGCATAGCCGACTGGAAGCGGCGGCGGCGTTTATCGACGCGCACTGCACCCAGCCGCTGACGCTGGACGACATTTGCCACGCCGCCGCGCTCTCCCCTTCTTACCTGATCCGCGCCTTCCGCCAGCGTTACGGCATGACGCCGCACGCCTATCTGATCAACCGCCGCGTGCAGCACGGCCATCGGTTATTGAGAAGCGGCCTGCCGATCGCCGCGGCCGCCAGCGAAAGCGGCTTTGCCGATCAGGCGCACTTTCAGCGCACCTTCAAACAGCTGTTGGCCGCCACGCCCGGCCAGTATCAAAAACCCTCCGCCAACAGATAACAAGCGCTGGCCGCCAGCAACGCCGCCATCGCGCGATTAAAGCGTTGTACGTTGCGCGCCTGCCTGAGCAGGCCGCGCAGCATCGCGCCGACATAGGCCCAGCAAGCTACCGAGGCATAGCAAATCACGAAGTAGAGCCCGGCGAACTGCCATAGCAACAGCATGTCGCCATCGCCGACAAAGGCGCCGAGGCTGGCCACCGACGCCAGCCATGCCTTGGGATTCAGCCATTGCATCAGCGCGCCGTACCAGCAGGAAGGCGCCTGCGCCGCGCCGTTGCCCAGCCTGCCGTCGTCAAACGCCAGCCGATAGGCCATAAACAGCAGAAAGGCCACGCCGGCCCACTGGATCAAGCGGGTCAGCCCCGGCCACAGGATCAGCAGTTGGTGCATGCCCAATCCCAGCAGCACCAGCAACAGGGTAAACCCCAGCGTGGCGCCGAACACATGGCGCTGGGTTGCGCCAAAGCCGAATTGCGCCCCGGCGCTCAATGCGACGATGTTGACCGGGCCGGGAGTGATGGAGGCCGCCAGCGCAAACGCGGCCATGGAAAGGTAGATATTCATGATGGACACCTGAGAAAATATTCACAGGCGCCAGAGTGCCGGGCCGCGCCGACCCGGTATTGAACAGAATTACCCTATTCGGTTTAGCGCACAGCGACGGCCCGGCGGCGCGGCAGCCCGAAGGTGTTGACCGCCATGCCGGCCAGCACCAGCAATGCGCCGCCGAACTGCGCCGGCGACAACGCTTCGTCCAGCAACAGCCAGGCGGCGAACAGCCCGACCAGCGGCACCAGCAGCGTCAGCGGCGCAACGCGCCAGGTTTCATAGCGCCCCAGCAGGCTGCCCCACACCGAATAACCGAACAGCGTGGCGGCGAACGCCAGATAGGCCACCGCCAGCCAGGTGCCAACCTGCACATGGCTCAGGCTGCTCAGCACCACCTCAGGGCCGTCGAACAGCCAGCTGCAGGCCAGGAACGGCACAACCGGGATCGGCGCGCTCCACACCACCAGCGATAAAATATTACGCTGCGGGAAACCGGCCAGGATCTTCTTGTTGGTCAGGTTACCCAGCGCCCAGGAAAACGCCGCCGCCAGCGTCAGCAGCAGGCCCGCCAGGGGGACCGCGCCGCTGCCCGGCTTATGCAGGCTGGCCTGCGCCAGCACCAGCATGCCGCCGCTGGCGATAGCGATGCCGACGAAATGGTTGACCCGCAGCTTTTCTCCCATCAGCACGACGCCCAACAGCAGGGTGAAGAACACCTGCGCCTGCAACACCAGCGAGGCCAGCCCCGCCGGCATGCCCACCTTGATGGCGACGAACAAAAACGCGAACTGCGCGAAGCTCATGGTCATGCCGTACAGCAACAGCCATTTCCACGGGATGGTCGGGCGCGGGATAAAGAAGATCGCCGGCAACGCCACCAGTAAAAAACGCATCCCGGCCAACAGGAACGGCGGCATCCCCTGCAGGCCGAACTTGATTACCACGAAATTCACGCCCCAGATCACCACCACCAACAGCGCCAACAGCCGATCGCGCAATGTCATCCTCGCCCCGCTTATCCCATTGAAAATTCGCTTTGCCTTGCAGGTTACAACCAAACCGGGCGTATGGACACCGGCACACGCCGGCGATTATTCAGGCATCAGGCCGATAAAGGTGGTCTTCTTGCGCGGGCCGGTCATCAGCGCTTCCAGCTTCGCCACGCACTGCAGGTAGTGCGGGGTCTGCTTGTGCGCCGCCACCGCCTGCTCGTCGCGATAGGCTTCATAGATGTAAAACCGCGTCGGGATCTGTTCATCCTGCAGCACGTCGAAGCGCAGGTTGCCCGGCTCTTCGATCGCGCCCAGGTGATTGGCGCGGAAAACATCGATAAATTCGTCAATTTTGTCTTGTTTAACGTTGATCTCAACCAATGTGACGTGCATGGCAACTCCTTGTTTAAACGGCGCGCCGTAACATGGCGCTTTCCAACCATAGGTTTATTCCCGTCGATTGCCCTGCCGCAACGGCAATTTTGCCGCCTGGCTCACAAATCGCGTCGGCGACGCCCACTCCTCCCCCGGCGGGGTAAGGCGGCGGCATCTATAGTTAACACTCCTCCCCCTGAGAGCATAGGCTATGGATAACTACTTGATGGCGCTGGACGCAGGAACGGGCAGCATTCGCGCGGTGATCTTCGATCTGGCGGGTAACCAGATCGCGCACGGCCAGGCGGAGTGGCAACACCTCGCGGTGCCGGGCGTGCCCGGCTCGATGGAGTTTGACCTCAGCCGCAATTGGCAGCTGGCCTGCCAGTGCATCCGCCAGGCGATGCAACGTGCAGGATTGAGCGCTCAGGCGATCCGCGCGGTGGCCTGCTGCTCGATGCGTGAAGGCATCGTGCTGTACGACCGCAACGGCGTGCCGATCTGGGCCTGCGCCAACGTCGACGCACGCGCCAGCCACGAAGTCAGCGAGCTGAAAGAGCTGCACAACCACGGCTTCGAACGCGAGGTGTACCAGCACTCCGGCCAGACGCTGGCGCTGAGCGCCATGCCGCGCCTGCTGTGGCTGGCGCACCATCGGCCGGACATCTACCGCCAGGCGGCGACGCTGACCATGATCAGCGACTGGCTGGCCAACATGCTGAGCGGCGAACTGGCGGTCGATCCTTCCAACGCCGGCACCACCGGCATGCTGGATCTGACCAGCCGCGACTGGCGGCCGGCGTTGCTCGACATGGCCGGCCTGCGCGCCGATATTCTGTCGCCGGTGAAAGAGACCGGCAGCGTGCTGGGGCGCGTCACCGAACAGGCGGCGCAGGAGAGCGGGCTGCTGCGCGGCACCCCGGTGGTGATGGGCGGCGGCGACGTGCAGCTCGGCAGCCTGGGGCTCGGCATCGTGCGCGCCGGGCAGACGGCGGTGCTCGGCGGCACCTTCTGGCAGCAAATCGTCAACCTGCCGGAACCGGCCATCGATCCGGAGATGAACATCCGCATCAACCCCCACGTCATTCCCGGCATGGCGCAGGCGGAATCCATCAGCTTCTTTACCGGCCTGACCATGCGCTGGTTCCGCGACGCCTTCTGCGCGGAAGAAAAACTGCTGGCGGAGCGGCTGGGGGTCGACGCCTACAGCCTGCTGGAAGAGATGGCGGCCAGAGTACCGCCGGGCGCCTACGGCGTGATGCCGATTTTCTCCGACGCCATGCATTTCAAAACCTGGTATCACGCAGCGCCGTCGTTCATCAACATGTCGATCGACCCGGAGCGCTGCAACAAACAGACGCTGTTCCGTGCGCTGGAGGAGAATGCCGCCATCGTCTCCGCCTGCAATCTGGAACAGATCGCCGCCTTCTCCGGCGTGCAGGCCCGTTCGCTGGTGTTCGCCGGCGGCGGGGCCAAGGGCAAGCTGTGGAGCCAGATCCTCAGCGACGTCACCGGGCTGACGGTGCGGGTGCCGGTGGTGAAAGAGGCCACCGCGCTGGGCTGCGCGATCGCCGCCGGCGTCGGCGCCGGGCTGTACGCATCGCTGGCCGAAACCGGCGAGCGCCTGGTGCGCTGGGAGCGCGAGCATCAGCCGGACATGACCCACCACGCGCTGTATCAGGAACAGAAAGAAACCTGGCGGCGGGTCTACGCCGATCAGTTGACGCTGGTGGACAACGGCCTGACCACCTCGCTGTGGAAAGCGCCGGGGCTATAAGCGCCACGCGGCATTCGGTCATAACCTTATGCCGTTTTATTCCTTTCCTCTCGGCGCGGCGCAAGCCGCGTTTTCACTCGCCGCCGCGATTGTTCCCCCTCAGAAACAGTGTAACCACCGCAGATGGATTTATCCGCGACTTGCACCTGCCGTAGATTGTGACTTCGGTCACACCGTGCCCCGCGCACGGCCTGCGCATTCACCTGAGACGAGCGGCATTATGCTGAATAATAAAGATAACCCTGCATCATCCCCGTGGCCGGCGATCTTCTCGCTGACGGTCGCCTGTTTTGTCATGGTCACCACCGAGTTTCTGCCGATCGGCCTGCTGACCAACATCGCCCCCTCGCTCGGCGTCAGCACCGGCACCGCCGGGCTGATGGTCACCATGCCCGGCATCGTGGCGGCGGTGGCCGCCCCCGCATTGAGCCTGATTTCCGGCCGTCTGGATCGGCGTTTACTGATGTTGGGGCTGTCGCTGTTGCTGATGGTGTCCAACCTGGTGGCGGCGCTGGCCGTCAACTTCCCGATGATGCTGCTGGGCCGCGTGCTGCTGGGCATCTGCGTCGGCGGTTTCTGGTCGTTCGCCGCCAACTACGGCCGCCATCTGGTGCCGGAAGCCAGCCAGGGCCGCGCCACCGCGCTGATCCTCAGCGGCATCTCGGTCGGCGCGGTGTGCGGCGTGCCGGCCGGGGCGCTGATCGGCGATCTGTTTGGCTGGCGCGCCGCCTTCTTCGGCGGTGCGGCATTGGCGGTCGGCGTACTGGCGGCGCAGCTGCGTTTGCTGACCTCGGTGCCGCCTTCCCGGCCGGTCACGCCGCGCGATCTGGTGCTGCCGCTGCGCCTGCCGATGGCGCGCATCGGCCTGATCGCCATCGTGCTGTTGTTCATCGGCCACTTCGCCGCCTACACCTATCTGCGGCCCCTGCTGCAGCAGGTGTTCGTGCTCAGCCCGTCGGCGATCTCGCTGCAGCTGTTGGCCTATGGCGCCATCGGCCTGCTGGGCACTTTCCTCGGCGAGCGTCTGGGGGAATACAGCCTGCGCGCCACCTTTATTCTGATCGCTGCCATGCTGGCGGGCATTTTGATCGTTTCGCCGCTGCTCAGCGGCCTCGCCGGCGCCACGCTGATGGTGCTGGTGTGGGGGCTGGCCTTTGGCGCCGTCCCGGTGTGCGCCACCAACTGGATGTTCGCCGCGGTGCCGCAGGCGCCGGAAGCCGGCCAGGCGCTGTTGGTGTGCGTCATCCAAATCGCGCTGGCCTCCGGCGCGCTGCTGGGCGGCGAGGTGGTGGACTGGCAGGGCGTCAGCAGCGCCATGCTGTTCGGCGGCGCGCTGATCCTCTCCGCCACGCTGGTGTTCGGCCTCAGCTTGCGCTCCGGCGCGATTGGCGCTAAACAGTGTTAATCATTATCTATCTGCAGAAACATGCCCCGGCCACCGCCGGGGCATGGCGTTGAGAACCTATGGACCATCATTTGCTCGCTATCCGGGTATTTAACCGCGTGGTGGAAACCGGCGGCTTTACCCGCGCCGCCGATTCGCTGGGCATGCCGAAAGCGACGGTCACCAAGCTGATCCAAAATCTGGAGGATCACCTGCAGACCAAGCTGTTTCAGCGCACCACTCGCAGCGTGTCGGTCACCCGCGAAGGCGAATGCTATTACCAAAATACGGTGAAATGGCTGGCGGATTTGGAGCAGATGGAGGGCTGCCTGACCGAGTCGCAAAGTTCTCCGCAGGGCGTGCTGCGCATCGACACCGGCAGCGGCACCGCTCGCCAACTGCTGTTGCCGGCGCTGCCCGGCTTTTTGGAACGCTACCCGCAAATCCAAATCGATCTCAGCATCGGCGATCGCGTTATCGATCTGATCAGCGACAGCGCCGACTGCGTGATCCGCAGCGGCCCATTGGCCGACTCCAGCCTGATCGCCCGGCGTCTGTTCGATCTGGACTGGGTCAGTTGCGCCACCCCGGCCTATCTGGCGCGCCACGGCACCCCGCGCCACCCGTGCGATCTGGAACAGGGCTTTCCGATGGTGCACTACCGCCATCCAGTCAACGACCGCATCCATCCGCAACGCTATGTCGAGCGCGGCAAAGAGATCGCCATCCAGCAGCACTACCCGGTCAGCATCAATGAAGGCAACGCGCTGCTGGCGGCGAGCCTGGCCGGATTAGGCATCATCCAGATTTATCGGTTTATGGCGCAGCCGCACCTCGAGCGCGGCGAACTGGTCAGCCTGCTGCACGACTGGCAGCCGCCGCCGGAGCAGATGTACGTGGTCTACCCGTCCAATCGCCACCTCAGCGGCAAGCTGCGGGCGTTCATCGACTGGGCGGTGGAGACGTTTCATTAACCGATCGCCCCGGCTATAGTGGCTTCTCTTACGGACAATAAAAACGGGCAAACCATGCATATCGAACCGCTGCTTGCACATCGTCAGCGCATTGACGAACTGGCCGAATTACTGCATCAGGAATGGGGCGCCTTTGCGCAGTGGAGCAACCGCGACGCCATCAGCCGGCGGCTGGCTGAACGCTGTGCGCCCGAGAGCCAAGGCGTCGTGTTGCTGGCGCTGTCGCCGCAGCAACAGATCGTCGGCACCGCCAGTTTGACGCGGTATGAATTGACAGATAAACCGGAGCGCCAATACTGGCTGAGCGAAGTCTTTACCCACCCGCAGCACCGCGGCCAAGGCATTGCCCGCGCGCTGCATCGAGCACGGCCTAACCCAGGGCATCAGCGAACTGTATCTGTATACGCCCGACCAGCAGACGCTGTATCAGAAACTCGGCTGGCGCCCTCTAGAGCAACGCCAGGTCGCCGGTGAAACCGTCACGGTGATGAGCCGCACGCTGTAGCCGCGCGCAGTGTGGTATTATTTACCGCATAGTGATTCACCACGGACAACCACCATGGCCTATATCCCCAAAAACTATGCGAAGCTGGAAACCGGCTACCGCGAAAAAGCGCTGAAACTGTTCCCCTGGGTGTGTGGGCGCTGCTCACGCGAGTTCGTCTATTCCAACCTGCGCGAACTGACGGTGCACCACATCGATCACGATCACAGCAACAACCCGGAAGACGGCAGCAACTGGGAAATGTTGTGTCTGTATTGCCACGACCACGAGCACTCGAAATACACCGAGGCCGATCAATACGGTTCGACGGTAGTGGCCGGTGAAGACGCGCAGAAAGATGTCGGCGTCGCCACCCACAATCCGTTCGCCAACCTGAAAGCGATGATGAAGAAATAATGCCGCAAACAGCTTAATAGCCAATTAACTTATTAAGCTGTTAAATTAATAAACCCACCTCCGCATCGTCACTTCCCAGAGAATTCCTACTTACCCATCCGGGCCATCCAGAGCAAAATAAGCTGCACAGTTAACGACATACTGGCTTGGCAAGCCGCCGCAGTTGGTGCATATTGTTCGCGAGTTGTTCTTGTTAACCTGTTTGATTATCAACCTAATAAGCACATTAACTTAATAAGTTACCTGCTTAATAACTTGAGAGATGGCAGCATGATTGTTCTGATTGGCTCGCAAAAAGGCGGTGTCGGCAAGTCGACGAAAGCGGTGAATATCGCCGGGTATCTGATTCTTAAGCAAGGCAAGACGGCGATCATCGTCGATGCCGACGACCAGAAATCGATCATGACCTGGTACAACGACCGTCAGAACGTCGAGGGGCTGCCGCACATTCCGGTGGTGGCCGCGTCGGGCAAAATCAAGGAAACGCTGCTGGAGCTCGATCGCCATTACGACTACGTGATCGTCGACACCGCCGGCCGCGACAGCGCCGAACTGCGCTCCGGCCTGCTGGCCGCCGATCTGTTCCTCTCGCCGCTGCGCCCTTCGCAGATGGATCTCGACACCATCGGCTACCTGTCGGAGATGTTCTCCACCGCGCAGGAATACAACGAGAAGGTCAAAGGTTACATTGTGCTGAACATGTGCCCGACCAATATCTTCATTAATGAAGCCAACGAAGCGGCGCAGGTGCTGAGCGAATACCCGGAATTCACCCTGGTGAGCCACCGCCTGTGCGATCGCAAAATTTACCGCGACGCCTGGGGCGAAGCCATCACCGTGCATGAGGCGAACAACGAAAAGGCGCAGGCCGAGATCGAATGCCTGGTGAAAGAGGTGATCCTGTGAAGAAGCGCACCCCCACCCACCGCATGTCGGAAGACGAATTCATCAACAGCGCCACCTCGCACACGTTGCCGGTCGCGGCGCCCGCGCCGGAAACCAAGCCGGCCGGCCGCAAGCGCACCTATAAGGCGATTTCCGTCAGCCTGACGGACAACCACATCGAAGCCATCGATGAGGTGATCGTGCAGGCGGCGCGCAACGGCATCGTGCGCATCACCCGCTCCGACATCATCAAGCTCGCCATCGACGGGCTGGCGGAGAAAAGCGAAACGCAGCTGCTGGCATTGCTGAAAAAACTCTGACCGCACGGCAGCCGCCGGCTGACCACGCCGGCGGGCCGTTAAACGGATGAAAACTGGCGCGGGAACGGCATAGTACGATAGGTTTTGCCTGTGGCCTTATGCAGCGCGCTGGCCACCGCCGGAGCGACCACCGCAGTCGACACTTCCCCGCATCCCTGCGGCGCACGCGCGCTGTCGAGCACCACCACTTCCACCTTGGGCATTTCGGCGATCGCGAGCAGCGGATAACGATCGAAATTCCCTTCCACCACGCCGCCCCGTTCAAAATGCAGTTCGCTGTGCAGGCAGGTGGTCAGCGCAAAGCCGATGCCGCCCTCTACGTTGGCGCGCACCAGATTCGGGTTTATCACCTTGCCGCAGTCAATCGCGCATATCGCGCGGAGCACCCGCAGTCGCCCCTCCTGAATGGCGATTTCAACCACCAAACCGACGTAAGTGGTGAAAGCGTTATTGCGGCCAACCCAAATATTGCACGACATCCCGCGATAAACGCCCGGCGGCGGTTCATGCTGCCAACCAGACGCCGCCGCGGTGGCGTCCAGTACGCGCAACGCTTCCGGGGTGTCCTGCAACAGATGCCGCCGATACTGGTACTCGTCCAGGTTGGCCTTATGGCTGAGTTCGCTGATAAAGCTTTCCAAAAAGAACAGGCTGGCGACGCTGCCGACGCCGCGCAGATAGCTCAGGGAAATCGGCTGTTCGACGATGCCGGCCTCCACTTTCAGATGAGGGATGCAATACGGCGTGCTGTAAACGCACTCCACCATACTTTCATCCCATCCCCCGGCCTCGTGTACCGTTTCGCGCCGCATCTGCCAGAAGAGCGACTGCCCGGCATAGCGCGCCCACAGTGCCTGCGGGTAGCCGTTTTCATCCAACAGCGCCCGATAATGGCTGATGCAGGCCGGACGATAGTATTCATGCCGCATGTCGATCTCGCGCGGATAGATCACTTTGACCGGTTTCCCCACCGCCCGGGAGGCGGCGGTAGCATGCATCACGGCATCCGGCAGATATTTGCGCCCAAAGCTGCCCCCCAGGTAGGTCGTATTCACCACCACATCCGTCGGCTTCAGCCCGAACATTTTCGCCAGAACGTTGCGCACCATGTCCTGCCCCTGGAAAGGGCCCCAGGTTTCGATACGGCCCTCTTCATAATGGCTGGTGGCGTTGCAAGGCTCCAGGGTGGCATGCGCCACATAAGGCGCGCTGTAACGCGCCTCATGCAGGCGCGAATCCTGCTCAGCGTTATGAATCAACGCCGACGCCTCGCCGCGATCGACCGCCGGCACCAAGGTATCGCCGTCCAGCATCGCCAGATTCTCCGCCGCAATCGCGCTGCCGGTCAGCGCTTGCCCTGCGCCCGGCAGCCAGTCGACCTCCAGCAAATCCGCCGCCTTTTTGGCCTGCCAGTAGCTCGCCGCCACCACGATCACCGTATTGAGTGACATATCGTGATCCAATCCGACCATGTTGTTCATCGACCACTGCCGGGTCAGCACCAGATCCACCACGCCCGGCATGGCCCGAATCTGCCGTTCATTACGCACGGCGACCAGCTTTCCGCTGAGGTCGGGCACCATCCAGGGTACGCCGATCAGCATCTCCGGCAGATCGATATCGATACCGTAAATCGCACTGCCGTCCACTTTCTCCGGCGTATCGACCCGCAACAGCGGCTTGCCGATGAGACTCTCTTGCTCTTGCGCTTCGCTCTTTAAAGCAGGCTGCGGATCCAACGGCAGCTCGGCGGCATAGCGCACCAGATCGCCATAGGCGATCTTGCGCTGCCCGCCCTCCTCAAGCACCCAGCCTTTCTCCGTGCGGCACTGCTGCGGTGAAAGCGCGAAATGTTTTGCGCCGGCGCGCAGAAAGAAATCTCTCGCCTGTGCGCCGGCCAGCCGGGTGCGCTGATAAAATTTGGTCATTGAGGTTGAAGCGGCGACAAACTGCGCGAAAGCCTCGCCCCCGGCAACCTGACGGTAAGCATCACGCCCGGTGACGAATTTCACCGTCACCTGCGCCCAATCGGCATCCATCTCCGCCGCCACCACTTCGGCCAGGCCGGTATAAATCCCCTGCCCGACCTCGCATTGCGACACGCCGATGACGATGCGCCCTTCACGATCGATCCAGATCCAATCGTTCAATTCATACTGGTTGTCCGGAGGCGCCGTGTCCTGTGAAACCACGGCCGCCAGGCTGCGCGTCGATATCGGCAGCAGCATGGCGGCCACCGCCAACGCGCTGCCTTTTAACAAGGTTCTGCGGGTGATCGCCATACTCAGGGTTCTCCCTTGTCGGCGGCGCGGTGCACCGCCGCACGGATACGGTGGTAAGTGGCGCAGCGGCACAGATTGGTCAGGCCCGTATCTATCTGCCGATCGTCCGGCCTCGGATGTTCCGCCAGCAGTGCGCTGACCGCCATGATCATGCCCGATTGGCAGTAGCCGCACTGCGGCACATCCTCCGCAATCCAGGCCTGCTGCACCGGATGACTGCGATCGGTGGACAACCCTTCGATGGTGGTCACCTGCCGATCGCGCACCAATTGCAGCGGATAGCAACATGAACGCACTGCCTTACCGTCGACATGTACCGTACAGGCGCCACCGGCGCCGATACCGCAGCCGAACTTGGTGCCGGTCAACTTAAAATGTTCTCGGATCGCCCATAGCAGCGGCGTATCCGGCTCGCCGTTAAATTCGACCGCCTGGCCGTTCAGATTGAACTTCATGCCATCCTCTCTTAGATCAATGCTTCATCCGACGTTTCACCCACGCCCCGATGACGATCAATGCCAGCAATACACCGCCCCAGAACACATAAGGCAATGACGCGATCAACAGCGGTTTTTCACCGCCCGCCCGCTGCCGAGCCACTTGCTCCGGCGTTATCCTGACTGCCGGATTGCCGAATTGCTGCAATACATAGTTGCCCAACTCGGCCAGTTGTCGGTCATCCAGGCTATCGGCGAATCCCGGCATCCAGGTTTGCAGCGTCTCTCCCTGGCGCTGCACGCCATGCAGCATCACCATGATCAGGTTATTGACCCGCTCGCTGCCTACGGTGGAATTGTGAGTCAAAGCAGGGAAATGGCCGTCATAGGCGCCTTCGCCGCCCAGGCGATGGCAGCTAGCGCAGGCAGCGGCATACAGCACCTGCCCGGCTGCACGGCCTTCACCGCCCCCTTGGTATTGATAGGCTGCTTTCGTTCCTTGCACGGTGACGATCGGCGGAGTCTGTTTAAGCCAGTCGGCGATGGCGTTGAGATCGTCGTCACTCAGGAAACGCAGGCTATGCTCCACCGCCTCCGCCATGCCGCCGGCCGCCTGGGCTTTGTCATTGCGCCCAGTACGCAGATACTGCACCAACTCTTTCCGGCTCCAGCCGCCGATGCCGCTGACGGGATCCGAGGTGATATTCGGCGCGATCCAACCGCCGGCCTCCCCTCCCGCCAGATAGCGATCGCGGCGTTCCGCCATCAGCCCGTTACGCGGGCTGTGACACGCCGAGCAATGCCCCAAAACATCTACCAGATAGCGACCCCGCGCTTTTTTCTCATCTTCATCGATGGGCGCTTTTTCCAGAAACAGCCAGTTCCAGCCGTGGATCGCATAACGCCAGGAAAAAGGGAACGTCAGTTGGGTCTCAGGCACCGCACGATCGACCGGTGCGACCCCGGTCATAAAATAACGATACAGCGCGTGCAGATCGTCATCGCTCAACCCCCGATAAGCGGTATAGGGCATGGCGGGATACAAGGGTTGGCCGTCCCGCCGGATACCTTGCGTCAACGCGCGGCGAAACTCTTGCTCACTGTAGTCGCCAATGCCGGTCCCCTTGGCGGGCGTGATATTGCTGGCGATGATGTCGCCCATCGGCGAAGCGATGGCATAACCGCCGACGTAGGGGGCGTCCTGTTGGCTGCTGCCGCGGTGACAAGCCGCGCAATCTGCGGCGGTAGCCAGATATTTTCCGCGTGCGATGACCTGTTGGTCATTCTGGCTGGCGAAGACCGGGCAGGAGAAGATCCCCAACGCGATAACGCACAGCTGTTGTGCTCTCCGCCAGCGGCCGTTCACGCTTCACCTTCCGGCTTCATCGCACCCGCTCGCTCCTCCGCCAGCAGCGCAAACTCGTCCGGCAACAGATTTTCCTGTTCGAGCATCGCTATCGCGTTATGCTTGATGCCAAACAATACGCGGTAAAAAGCCTCCAGATCGTTGGCCGAAATGCCGTTGAGCAGTTTTTCCCTCGCTTGCTGGCTGGAATGATCCAACTGCGCCAGCATCTCCTGCCCGGCCTCGGTCATTCTCACCCCTTTGGCGCGCTTATCTTCGGACAGAGCATCGCGAGCGATCAGCCGGTTTTTTTCCAGAAATAGCAGCGCGCGCGACATCGTCGAGACTTCGGCGTTCAAATGCTGCGAAACGTCTTTCAACGTGCAGCCATCCCCCAGATCGGCAATCGCACTCAGCGCCAGCCAATGCGGGCGCGTCAGATTGGTCATTTTCACCGACTGGTCCATCGCCGTGCGCCATAGACGGTTGGTGACATCCAGATGGATGCCCAGTGCAGCAGGAAGTTTGCGTGGTTGAGACATATCAGATGGCTCTCTATTATTTATTTGCTTGTGCAAACAAATAATAGATCGGACGTTATGACAGGATCAAGCAGATGAGGGAGAATAAAATAAAAAGGAGTTAATACATTTGGTTAGTTCGTATCGCACGACATACGCTCCCCAACGACGGGGAGCGATAAGAAAAACTCAGTTCCCCGCGACCTCGCACCGGTAGTCCTGAATTTCGCCGGCCGAGCCCAGGTTCAGATCGGTCAGCTTCAAACGGTTCGCCAACAGCAGCATCTCGCCCTGTGGGCTGACCGCCAGCGCCAGGCCGTAATTGCCGATGCTGTCGCCCTGCTCGACCACATAGTTCTGCAGTAAACGGAAAGGATCTTCCTGGGTTAAATCGGTGCCCGCCAATTTTCTGGCCAGATATTGGTGGCCGACCAATTTCACCGCCAGCGGCCGCCACTGTTGATCTAATTGTTCCGCCTGCTGCCCCAGCGCGTTATAGACATCCTGCCGCAAGCAGGCAACGTGAATATGCAGCTGATTCTGAGAGCGACCATATTTTGAATTGACCGCCAGAGAAACCCATGCGTCTTTTAACGGTTTACCCAGCTCGCTGGATATATGTTCGCGGTTATTCCAGGCCTGGGCGAAATAAGGTGGCGTTCGCTCCGCTTGCAATATCGGACTCTCGATGCCGCTGACCTTTTCGGTCGGCATCACCAGATCGTGATAGGGGCCTTTGCTGTCCTTAAACAGCACATAACCCTCGGTTAAATCAACCTTTAAACAGGGCGCCGGATCGTTGTTCTGCTGCTGATTGGGCACGCACTGTTGGCTGACGATTTGCCACAGCGCATTCGGATTACCGCGCCCGAAGAACCACCACAGCACCGCCGCCAGCAGCAAAATGACAAGCAAAATAATTAATAGTCTGAAAAGTCTTTTCATCGCGACTCCCTGTTTACCTATTCCATCTTGAAAGAAGCGACAGCATAAACCAAGGCTCCGCCCACCACCAAAATATTAGCCTTAACGTCACCTTTTATTGACGTCTTGTTAGCAATGCAAATTAAAAAAACCACGCCCACCTGAGTAATTTAAGGTAAATTAATACCGCAGGTTGAATATGAGTGTGATATAAGCAGCCGGACTCTCTTTATATAAGGAACCGATAAGATGCCAACGATGGGCAAATCCCTGCATTATCTCGACGTGGGCTCAGGCTTTCCGTTGCTGCTGGGCCACAGCTATCTGTTCGATCTGAACATGTGGGCACCGCAGTTCGAGGCGTTGGCCAAACGCTACCGCCTGATCGTGCCTGATCTCTGGGGACACGGCGACTCCCCGGCGCTGCCGCCTGGGCGAAGCAGCCTGTCGGATATCGCCGCCGATCATTTGGCGCTGATGGATCATTTGGATATTGCAGAGTTCGGCATCGTCGGCCTGTCCGTCGGCGGCATGTGGGGCGCGGAACTGGCGGCGCTGGCGCCGGAGCGGGTGAAAGTGTTGGCGCTGCTGGACAGCTACCTGGGCGACGAAACGCCGGAGGCTCGGCAGCGCTATATGGGCATGCTGGCCGCCGTGGAACAGGCCGGCGCCATCACGTCACCGCTGCTGGAGTACATCGCCGCGCAGTTTTATTCCGACGAAGTACCCGATGCGTTGTCGCAGCCATTGCTGGCCCATCTGCAGAGCCTGCCCGCCGAGCGCCTGCGCGAGAGCATCGTGCCGCTGGGCCGGATGATCTTCGGCCGCCCCGACAAGCTGGCGCTGCTGGAAAACATCACCGCCGCCAGCATCGTCATCACCGGCGCGCAGGATAAACCGCGTCCGCCGACGGAGGGCCAGCGCATGGCGGATCTTCTCGGCTGTCGGCATGTGCTGATCCCCAATGCCGGCCATATCAGCAACAAAGAAAACCCGACAGCGGTCAACGAAACGCTGCTGGCGTTTTTGGCTGAAAACACCACTCCGCTGTTTTGGTGAGATTCTCCGGGCCGTCAGGCCCGGAGATTCCCTTCAGACGAAGCCTTAGGGAGGGGGAGGCTACATCCGGCGTTTATTGACCAATAGACGTCAGACCCTGGCGGATCCCTTCGTCAGCCTGCTGGCACCATGTCTGCAGACCCTGTGGCGCTTCCTTTTCCAACGCAACCACTTTGCCGTCGTCGTTCAGCACATTGCCTTCACGGCCCATCGCTTCACGCTTGTCACCGTCGCGGGTGTCGACACCGCCGGGGATCGCCGCCACGTAGGCCACCATTTTCTTGGCGTTGTCGATGCTGTCCGCTTTCAGGAAACCTTTATCGACGCAGTAAGACATTAGCCCGCTGGTATTACGCGTAATGTCATAGACGTTTTTCAATGCAGCAGGATCCATCCCTTCGGCATTAGCGGTATTGAACAGGCCCAGAGTCGCGGCAATCATGCCGGTCAGAATGCTCTTTTTCATTGTTATCTCGTTTTAATAATGAATTATTTAGCTTTGAATTATTCACAAAAATAATGTGAATGTCGGTACGGTATAACGGCGACTCAGATTAACACAACCCTGATGCGTTAATAACTGTGATTAAGTTAACCTCCAACAAAATAAAAATGCATGATGGGGTTATTATTCCGCCCGGCGTCAGTTTTTTACGCGCGACATTAACCGCACCCCATTCAATTTAAAATAGTCTCACAGGGAATTATTTACAACAGAAGCGTTGGTCTGCGGTCAATCGCGCCCTCGCCCTTTGCTAAAACCACAGGCGTGGCATAGCCTGTTAAGACGCGCCACGCCTTAGGGGAAGGAGAGCCGCATGAACCATTCCGTCCGGCCGCCGCAATGCGACGACAAAACCATTCTCGATATCACGATGAATTTATATCTCTATCCGGCGGCGCTTATTGCGCACCGCCTGGGCATCTTTGAGTTTATTGCTCTGCACCCCCGCAATCTGACCGATATATGCGCTCAGGCCAATGTGAAAAAACGCCCGGCGGAGACGCTGGTCATGGCGCTAGTGGCATTGAAATTGATCGCCAGAGACGGAGAAACATTCTCTCTGACGCCGGAAGCGGAAATCTTTTTGTTAAAAAACAACCCGCATTACTTCGGCTATTTTTGGGATTTGATGATTGAAAACAGCGAGATTTTCACGCTGCAAAACCTGGAAAGCGCCATCAGAAAGAATACTTCGCAGGTGTATGGCGAGCAGGAGCTGTTTGAAACGCATACGCTCGACGCCGACAGAATGCGGCGTTTTACCCACGCCATGCACAGCCTGAGCATGGGATCGGCCAGCGTTTGGCCTACGTTGCTGCCCCTCGGCGCCTGCCGTGCGGCGCTGGATATCGGCGGCGCCTCCGGCGCCCATGCCATCAGCCTGGCGGCCCACTGGCCGGCGCTCACGTGCACCGTGTTCGATCTGCCGGAGGTGTGCCCGCTCGCCGCCGACTACGCGCGCCATTACGGCCTCAGCCACCGCATCGGCACCCACAGCGGCGATATGTGGCGCGATCCCTACCCGGCGGCGGATCTGCACCTGTACTCCAATATTTTCCACGACTGGCCGATGGACAAGAACCGCTTCCTGGCGCAAAAGAGCTATGCGGCCCTCCCACCCGGAGGCAGGATCGTGATCCACGAAGTGCTGTACAACGATGACGGCGACGGCCCGCCTGCCGCCGCGGGGTACAGCCTGATGATGATGGGATGGACGCAGGGCCGCCAATACTCCGGCAAGGAAATCGGCGGCCTGCTGCGCGACATCGGCTTCGGGCCCGCTCAGGTGCTGCCGTCGCTCGGCTATTTCAGCATCGTCACGGCGCAAAAACCCCTGACTTAACGGTTCACCGATCGCGCCATGCGGCTGTAGGTATGGCGCACGCCGCGAATTGCCACGCTGTAGGCGAAGATGTTTTCTGGCAGCGCCAACCCCAAATAGCCGGTATCGCCGATATGATGCAGATCGGCGCCGGCCATTTTGCTCATCAGCGCAATCTGCCGCACGGTCTGCACGTCGGCCCCCTCTTGCGAGGTGCCGATCGCCGTCATCGCCAGCGCGCCCTGCCGCTGGGCAAAGGCGATCAACGCCGCCACTTTCTCCTGCGACATGCCGGGAATGGTGCCCGGCGCCGGCAACAGCACGATGTCCGCGCCGTTTTCCACGAACAGCGCGATGTCCCGCTCGCCGATCAGCTGGCTGCCGCTTTCGCGCACAATGCCCGCGCCGTGCATTTTGCCGGTCACCAGCACCATCTCGTCGCCCACTTCATCGCGGATCGCTTTCAGCGCGGCGGCGATCGCCTGATTGCTGACGCCGTTGTTCGGGTTGCCGGTCAGCACCAGCATGCGCGCGCCGAGTTGATACAGTTTACGGGCATTTTCGGCGGTGGCGGCGCGGCCCGCCGTCATCTGCCAGAAGTCGTTATGTTCGGTGGCGAAAGCCGGATCGACAGCCTCCAGGTTCACCCCGATCACCCGCCCGGTCAGGCGCTGCAGCGTGCGCAGCGCCTCCTGCGGCGGCACGTCGGCGGGCAGGCCCGCGATATGCGGACGATCGACGTCAAACAGGTTCAACAGCAACAGATCGGCGCCCTGACTGGCCGCCAGTTCGGCATTGGTGACGTTATTGAGCAGCGGCTGAGTGACCGCGATGGTTTCGCTGACCAAAATGCGCCCTTCGCTGGCGCGTATGGCGTAGAGCAGATCGGCTTTGCCGATATCGGCCAGATCGCTGGCGCTGCAGTCCAGATACCGTTTCATGAGGCAAGCTCCGGTGACATTAGCGGAAAGGATGGATCCCCCTCTCCCACCGCAGTGAAAGAGGGGGAAAAGGTTACTTCAGCGTAAAGCTTTGCGCCTGCACGTTGTCGGAATCCAGGCCGACGAACACGTTGAATTTGCCCGGCTCCGCCCCCCATTTCAGGCTGGCGTTGTAGAACTTCAGATCGTCTTCGCTAATCGGCAGTTCGACCTGCTGCGACTGACCGGCCTTCAGCATCACTTTCTTGAAGTTGCGCAGCTCCTTCACCGGCCGGCTGACCGAGGCTGTCACGTCCTGCAGATACAGCTGCACCACCGTGGCGCCGTCGTACTTGCCGGTATTCTTCAGCGTGACGCTGGCGGTTAGCTTGCCGTTGCGCGCCATCGTCGGGCTGGATAATTTCAGATCCGACAGGCTGAAGGTGGTGTAGCTCAGGCCGTAACCGAACGGATACAGCGGGCCGTTCGGCGAATCGAAGTAGCGTGAGGTGTACTTGCCCGGATTCTCCTTGCCGAACGGACGGCCGGTGTTCAGGTGGTTGTAGTACATCGGGATCTGGCCGACCGAGCGCGGGAAGGTCATCGGCAGCTTGCCCGACGGGTTGTAGTCGCCGAACAGCACGTCCGCCACCGCGTTGCCGCCCTCGGTGCCGCTGTACCAGGTTTCCAGCATCGCGTCCGCCTGCTCGCTCTCCCAGCTCAGCGCCAGCGGCCGGCCGTTCATCAGCACCAGCACCAGCGGCTTGCCGGTGGCTTTCAGCGCGGCGATCAAATCGCGTTGGCTCTGCGGGATCGTGATGTCGGCTCGACTGGAGGCCTCATGCGCCATGCCCTGCGATTCCCCCACCACCGCCACCACCACGTCGGCCTTGTTCGCCGCCTGCACCGCTTCGTCGATCATCTGCTGCGGCGAGCGGGTATCGAACGCCACCGCCGGCTCATACTCGTTCAGATAGTCGATGATGCCTTTATCCTGCGTGACGTTGGCGCCCTTGGCGTACAGAATGCGCGCCTTGTCGCCCACCGCCCGCTCCAGCCCTTCGCGCAGGGTGACCGACTGTTTGACCACCCCGGCGGCGGACCAACTGCCCATCACGTCGCGCTGGCTGTCGGCCATCGGCCCGACCAGCGCAATGGTCGCCTGTTTGCTCAGCGGCAGCGTCTGCTTATCGTTCTTCAGCAGCACCATTGTCTTGCGCGCCACCACCCGCGCCTCGGCGCGGTGCAGACGGCTTTCGGCGTTGGTGTCCTGCGGATCGGAACCCGCCGGACCCAGATGCACATACGGATCGGTGAACAACCCCATGTCATACTTGGTGTTCAGCACGTCGCGGCAGGCGCGGTCGATATCGCTTTCAGGCACCAGCCCGTCCTTCACCAGACCCGGCAGGTACTTGTCGTAGAACTCGTCGCTCATGCTCATGTCGACACCGGAGGTGATCGCCAGCCGCACCGCGTCGCGCGCGTCGGCGGCCACGCCGTGTTTAATCAGCTCTTTGATCGCGCCGTGGTCGCTGATGGTGATGCCTTTAAAGCCCCACTGCTCGCGCAGCAGATCTTTCAGCAGCCACGGGTTGGCGGTGGCCGGCACGCCGTTGATCGCGTTGAGCGACACCATCACCCCGCCGCTGCCGGCGTCCACCGCCGCTTTGTAAGGCGGCAGATAGTCCTGATGCATGCGCAGCGGGCTCATGTCGACAGTATTGTAGTCGCGGCCGCCTTCGACGGCGCCGTACAATGCAAAGTGCTTGACGCTGGCCATCACCGAACCGGGTTTGGCCGGATCGCCGTTCTGGAAACCGTCGACCATCACCTTGGCGATTTTCGATACCAGCCAGGTGTCTTCGCCGAAGCCTTCGGACACCCGGCCCCAGCGCGGATCGCGAGTGATATCGACCATCGGCGCGAAGGTCATGTTCAGGCCATCGTCGCTGGCCTCCTGCGCCGCCACGCGGGCGCTGAGCGCAATGGCCTCCAGATCGAAGCTGGCCGCCAGCCCCAGGCTGATCGGGAACACGGTGCGCTGGCCATGCACCACGTCATAGGCGAAGAACAACGGGATTTTGAGGCGGCTGAGCTGCATCGCCTGATCCTGCATCACCCGGATATCCGGCCGGGTAACGGTATTGAAGATGGCGCCGATCTGCCCTTTGCGGATCCCCTCGCGGATCGCTTCTTTCGGGTTATCCGGCCCGACGCTGATCAGCCGCAGCTGGCCGATCTTCTCTTCCAGCGTCATCTGCTTCATCAAATTGGACACGAAGGCGTCGCGCTGCTGGGCGTGAATGCCCTGCGTTATCGGCGTTTCCTGCGCAAAAGCCGGACTGAGGGCCAGACCGGACAACATACTCACCACACAAAGCCATTTCATCTTGTTTTATCTCAGGCGTGTTTCCGCCGCCAAAGCCGCGGGGTTTAATCGGAGTGAAGAAACAGTTTGCCACACTCTGTTTCATCGCCAAGGGAATTCGCATCGCTAATGTTTACAAAGCATTACAGGTTATCGGCAGGTAATTCTGCAGCCGGGCGCGGCTGTCGGCGGCCTCCGCCGACAGAAAATCGACCAGCGCGGTTAACGTCGGCGGCGCCACCGTGCGTTCAGGATAGACCAAATAATAGGCCGCGCCGCTGCTGACGCAGAGCGGGAACGGCGTCACGACGCGCCGCGCCTGAATATCCTCCTCCAACAGGCACAGATCGCCGATGGCGATGCCAAACCCTTGCAGCGCCGCGCTCATCGCCAGATCGAGGGTATCGAAATGCTGGGCCTTGCCGGACGGCAACGCATCGGCGCCCGCCGCCTTCAGCCAGCGCAGCCAGTCGCGCCGATCGCGCGTCGGGTGCAGCAGAGTTTTGTCCGTCAAGTCCGCCAGCCGAGGCGCCGGCGGCAGAAACGTCGGCGTGCAGACCGGCGTGAGGATTTCGTCGAACAGCAGGTGCGCGGTCAGCTTTTTGCCCGGCGGCCGGCCGAATAGCACCGCGGCGTCAAACTGCTCGGCGCTGAAATCCAGGCCGTGTGACACCGAGGCGGTCAGTTCGATGTGCATGTCCGGCCGTTCATTCTGCAGGCGAATGATGCGCGGCAGCACCCAGCGCATGGCGCAGGTCGGGCATTTGATGCGCAGCGCCCCCGGCGGGGCGGCGGCCCGCGTCAGGGCTTCATCCAACTGCCCCAGCGCCTGCTGCACCGGCGCCAGCAGCTGCGCGCCCTGCGGCGTCAGCGTCAGACCGCGCGCCTGGCGGCTGAACAGCGGATACCCCAGGCGCTGTTCCAGCCCAAGGATTTGCCGGCTGACCGCCCCCTGCGTCAGGTGCAACTGCCGGGCGGCATGGGTAAAGTTAAGGCGTTGCGCCACCACCACGAAGGTTTTCAACACGTCGAGCGACGGCAGGGGTATCGGCATAGCGAGCCTCGATTAGGTATGATCGTAGTGCATGGCAAGTATGACAAACTTTCCCTTGTCCGCCTACGCCGGCTGATGCTTAATCGCTCAACACTTCCCTGTTTGCCTGGAGCCCATCATGCAGAGCGCCTGCTCATCCCGCTCGAAGCTGCCGGACGTCGGCACCACTATCTTCACCGTCATTGGCCAACTCAGCGCCGAACATCAGGCCCTCAATCTGTCGCAGGGCGCGCCCAATTTTGCCGGCGATCCGCAGTTGATCGAGGCAACGGCGCAAGCCATGCGCGCAGGTCATAACCAATACGCGCCGATGAGCGGCGTGGCGGCGTTACGTGCTGCTCTGGCGGAAAAAGCTGAACGATTGTATGGCGCGCGCTATGACGCCGACGAAGAAATCACGGTGATCGCCAGCGCCAGCGAAGGGCTGTACTCGGCGATCAGCGCGCTGGTGCACCCCGGCGACGAGGTGATCTATTTCGAACCGGCGTTCGACAGCTATGCGCCGATCGTGCGCCTGCAGGGCGCCACGCCGGTGGCGATCAAACTGTCGCTGCAGGATTTTCGCGTCGACTGGGACGAAGTGGCCGCCGCCATCAACGGCAAAACGCGCATGATTATCGTCAACACGCCGCACAACCCGACCGGCGCGGTGTTCGACGCGCAGGATATCGACCGCCTGACCGCCCTGACCCGCGACACCGACATCGTGATCCTGTCCGACGAGGTCTACGAGCACGTGGTGTTCGACGGCGATATTCACCACAGCATGGCGCGCTATCCGCAGTTGGCGGAACGCAGCGTGATCGTGTCGTCGTTCGGCAAAACCTACCACGTCACCGGCTGGCGCGTCGGCTATTGCCTGGCGCCGGCGGCGTTGATGGACGAAATCCGCAAGGTGCACCAGTTCATGGTGTTCTCCGCCGATACGCCGATGCAGCACGCCTTCGCCGCCGCGCTCGCCAACCCGCAGAGCTACCTGGGGCTGGCGGCGTTTTACCAACAAAAGCGCGATCTGCTGGCCAGCGCCCTGCAGGATTCGCGCTTTGAGCTGCTGCCCAGCCGCGGCAGCTTCTTCATGCTGGCCCGCTTTAGCGGCTTCAGTCACGAAAGCGACAATGATTTCGCCGTGCGCTTGATCCGCGAAGCGAAGGTGGCGACGATCCCGCTGTCGGCGTTCTACAGCGACGGCACCGATACCGGCCTTATTCGGCTGAGTTTTTCCAAAGATAACGAGACCCTGCTGGAAGGCGCGCGTCGCCTGAGCCAGGTGTAATTTTTTGTCCGACCATGGGAAAGGGGCACTGCCTATGAAAGCTTTGAAAACGCTGTTCGCCGCCGGATGCCTGCTGGCCGCCGGCTCTTCTCTGGCGGCGGAAAACAGCCTGCGCTTCGGTCTGGAAGCGCTGTATCCGCCGTTCGAATCCAAATCCGCCAGCGGCAAACTGGAAGGGTTCGACATCGAGTTGGGCGACGCGGTGTGCGCCGCCGCGCAGTTGCAATGCAGCTGGGTGGAAACCTCGTTCGACAGCCTGATCCCAGCGCTGCAGGCGCGCAAGTTCGACGCCATCAACTCGGCGATGAACGTGACCGAACAGCGGCGCCAGGCGATCGCCTTTACCGACGCCATCTATCAGGTGCCGAACCGCCTGATCGCCAAAGCCGGCAGCGGCCTGCTGCCGGACGCCAACGCGCTGGCGGGCAAACACGTGGGCGTGCTGCAAGGCTCGATTCAGGAGATTTACGCCAAAACCCATTGGGCGCCGGCGGGCGTGGATGTGGTGTCTTACCAGGATCAGAATCAGGTGTATCTCGATCTGGCGGCCGGTCGGCTCGACGCCACGCTGGTGATGGCGCCCTCGGGGCAAAGCGGCTTCCTGTCACAGCCGGACGGCAAAGGCTTCGCCTTCGTCGGCGAGGCGGTGCGCGACGACAAAATCCTCGGTGAAGGCATCGCCTTCGGCCTGCGCAAAGGAGATGAGGCGCTGAAGAAGAAACTGGATGCCGCCATCGCCAAAGTGAAGCAGCAAGGCACGGTGGCGGCGCTGTCGAAGAAGTATTTCGGCGATATCGATGTGACGGTGAAGTGATGGACGGGGGCGGCACCGCCGCCCCCTGCCGCGTTTAGCGATCGAACACCGAACTGTTCAGCGCGCGATCCTGCTGGTGGCGCTCCAGCGCCAATTCGATCAGGCGCGTGATCAGCGCCTGGTAGCTGACGCCGCTGGCGGCCCACAGCTTGGGATACATGCTGATGTTGGTGAAACCCGGCAGCGTGTTGATCTCGTTGATCACCACCTGGTTGTCCGGCGTCAGGAACACATCCACCCGCGCCAACCCGAAGCACTCCAGCGCGCGGAACGCCTTCAGCGCCACCTCGCGGATGTGGTCGCTCACTTCCGGCGCGATCGCCGCCGGCACCACCACCTGAGCGCCCTGCTCATTGATGTATTTGGTGTCGTAGGAGTAGAAGGCGTCGCTCAGCACGATCTCGCCGCACACGCTGGCCTGCGGATCGTCGTTCCCCAGCACCGCGCACTCGATCTCGCGGCCGACGATCGCCGACTCCACCAGCACCTTGTGATCGAAACTGAAGGCCAGTGCCACCGCCGCGTCAAACTCGGCGCGGTTTTCCACCTTGCTGACCCCGACCGACGAGCCCTGGTTAGCCGGCTTGACGAACAGCGGCAGGCCGAGGCGCTCGCTCAGTTGCTCAAACGTGAAGCCGGCGCGGTTGGCGCGCGTCAGGGTGACGAACGGTGCCACCGCCAGCCCGGCGTCGCGCAGCAGGCGTTTGGTCACGTCTTTATCCATGCTGACCGCCGAGCCGAGCACGCCGGCGCCGACGAACGGCATATTGGCCATGCGCAGCAGCCCCTGCAGCGAGCCGTCCTCCCCCAGCGTGCCGTGCACGATCGGGAAAATGACGTCGAGCTGGCCCAGCGCGCCGGCGCTGCCCGCTTCGATCAGCTGCTGTTTTTCCTGGCCCGGGATCAGCGCCACGTTCTTGTTCGAGCGGTTCAGCGCGATCAACGCCGGATTCTCGGCGTTGAGCAGGTAATTGGAGGCGTCGTTGATGTGCCACTGCCCCTGTTTGTCGATCCCCAGCAGCGTGACGTCAAACTTCTCTTTGTCGATTGCATCCACAATGTTTTTGGCCGACTGCAGCGACACCTCATGCTCCGCCGATTTACCGCCAAAAATCACCCCAACACGTAGTTTAGTCACGCCTTAAATCCTTCTGAAAAATCATGGCAAAAAAGTCGTTCATCACAATAAACGCATTGCCTGGCGGCGGCAATCGTTGTTGCCAGAATCTTCTTACGCCACAGAATGCCACATCGCGACCATCCCAAACGTATACACTTCGTATACTGTTCATTTATGGAGACGCCGATGGGCATCGTAAAAATTTCGGACACGCTGCATGACGATCTGCGCCTCGCCAGCCTGACCATGACACGTTCGATCAATGCGCAGGCCGAGTACTGGATCAAGATCGGCATGCTGGCGGAGTTCCATCCGGAACTGACCTATCCGCAACTGGTAAAAAAAATGATGAAAGATAACGCGCTGACGCTGAAGGAGATTGTCGGGTGAAACAGATTGTGATTAAAACGCCGGAAGAGATTGCCAAAATGCGCCATTCCGGCGCTCTGCTGGCCAAAGTGTTTGCTATGCTCGATGAGGTCATCGTCGAAGGCATCTCCACCATGGAGATCAACGACCGCGCCGAGGCGTTTATCGTCGAAGAACTGAAGTCGCGCCCGGCCAGCAAGGGGCAGTATGATTTCCCCTATGTGCTCAACACCTCCGTGGACGATGTGGTGTGCCACGGCGTGCCGTCGGCCAGCAAGATCCTGCGTTCCGGCATGATCGTCAACGTGGATATCACGCTGGAAAACGGCGGCTATATCGCCGACTCCAGCAAGATGTACTGCATCGGCCAGGTGACGCCGCTGGCCAAACGGTTGGTGAACAACGTTTATGAATCGATGTGGCAGGGCATTCGCGCGGTCAAACCGGGCGCCACCCTGGGGGATATCGGCCACGCCATCCAGCGGCACGCCGAGCAGGCCGGCTACAGCATCGTGCGGGAGTATTGCGGCCACGGCATCGGCCGCGACATGCACGAAGAGCCGGCGGTATTGCACTACGGTCAACCCGGCAGCGGCATGGCGCTACAGGAAGGCATGGTGTTCACCATCGAGCCGATGATCAATCAGGGCGACCGCCGCATCAAGCAGAAGAAAGACGGCTGGACGGTGGTGACGCGCGACAAAAAACTGTCGGCGCAGTGGGAACACACCGTGGCGGTCACCGCCGACGGCGTGGAGATCCTGACGCTGCGCGACGAAGAGCGCCGAGCCGGTTACGCCGAGCGCTACTAAACCCGCAAGCCATTAGCCTACCAAGCTGATAGCTTAATAAGTTATTTAATTAATAACCTCTTAGCTTGTTGCGCGGCACCCCGGTGCCGCGGTTAAGGCGACGGGGATGACAGGGAGACAGGCAGCATGCAGTCAGGCAATCAGACGTTTATCAATCAGCTCAAGGACATCGTCGGCGGCCCGCAGCTGTTGACCGGCGATCGCAACACCGAGCGTTATCGCAAGGGCTTCCGCTCCGGCGAAGGCCAGGCGCTGGCGGTGGTATTCCCTACCAGCCTGCTGCAGCTGTGGCGCATTCTGCAGGCCTGCGTGGCCGCCGACAAAATCGTCATCATGCAAGCCGCCAACACCGGCCTGACCGAGGGCTCAACCCCCAGCGGCAACGACTATGATCGCGATATCGTCATCGTCAGCACCCTGCGCCTCGATCATATTCAGGTGCTGGACAACGGCAAGCAGGTGGTCGGCTTCCCCGGCAGCACCCTGCACCACCTCGAGAAATTGCTCAAACCCTACGGCCGCGAACCGCATTCGGTGATCGGCTCCTCCTGCATCGGCGCCTCGGTGATCGGCGGCGTATGCAACAACTCCGGCGGCTCGCTGGTGAAACGCGGCCCGGCCTATACCGAAATGGCGCTGTACGCCCAGTTAGGGGAAGACGGCCAGCTGCGCCTGGTGAACCATCTGGGCATCCGCCTCGGCGACACGCCGGAAGAGATCCTCACCCGGCTGGAAAAAGGCGACTATCGCCCGGAGGACGTCGAATACGGTGAGCTGCGCGCCTCGGATAACGAATACGCCAGCCGGGTGCGCGACGTCGATGCCGACACCCCTTCCCGCTTCAACGCCGACAAACGCCGCCTGTACGAAGCCTCCGGCTGCGCCGGCAAACTGGCGGTGTTCGCGGTGCGGCTCGACACCTTCGAGAAAGAGGGCAAAGAGCAGGTGTTCTATATCGGCACCAACGACACCGCGGTGCTGACCGAACTGCGCCGCCACATGCTGAGCAAATTCGAAAACCTGCCGGTGGCCGGTGAATACATGCACCGCGATATCTTCGACATCGCCGAGGTGTACGGCAAAGACACCTTCATGATGATCGACAAGCTCGGCACCGATCAGATGCCGCGCTTCTTCACTCTGAAGGGCCGCATGGACGCCAGCCTCAACAAGCTGCCGCTGCTGCCGCACAACCTGACCGATCGGCTGATGCAGGGCCTGAGCCATCTGGCGCCGAGCCACCTGCCGAAACGCATGAAGGAATACCGCGAACGTTTCGAACACCATCTGCTGCTGAAGATGGCCGGCCCCGGCGTGGAAGAGGCCCAGCGCTACCTGACCGACTATTTCGCCCAGGCCGAAGGCGCCTTCTTCGCCTGCACGCCTGACGAGGGCAAAAAGGCTTTCCTGCACCGCTTCGCCGCCGCCGGCGCCGCCGTGCGCTACCACGCGGTGCACGCCGACAAGGTGGAAGATATTCTGGCGCTGGACATCGCCCTGCGCCGCAACGACACCGACTGGTTCGAAACGCTGCCGCCGGAAATCGACAGTCAGTTGGTGCATAAGCTGTATTACGGCCACTTTATGTGCCACGTCTTCCACCAGGACTACGTGGTGAAAAAAGGCGTGGACAGCCATGCGCTGAAAGAAAAGATGCTCGAGATCCTCAACCGGCGCGGCGCCGAGTACCCGGCGGAGCATAACGTCGGCCACCTGTACCACGCCAAACCGGATCTGCAAGCGTTCTACCGCACCGCCGATCCGACCAACAGCTTCAACCCCGGCATCGGCAAAACCAGCAAACGCAAAGGCTGGGCCGAAGACCTCCGCTAAGACCGCCCGACCGGCCCGCCAACGCGGGCCGCCTCACCTTCCCGTTGGCCTTCAATGGCCCATTCAGCGTTCCGCGCGCAGCAGCAAGGAGACGATGAACGCGCCCCCCAGTCCGGCCGTAATGATGCCGATGGGCAGCTCCTGATTGGGGATCAGACTGCGGCTGAGCATGTCGCCGCCGGTCAGCAGCATCGCCCCCAGCAGGCCGCACATCGGCACGGCCAAACGGTGGCGCACGCCCACCAGGCGCCGGGCCAGATAGGGCACCATCAGCCCGACAAACCCTATGACGCCCGTCAGCGACACGAGAAACGCCGTAGACAATGCGCAGCACAGAAAGGTCTCGGTGCGCAGGCGCGCCACATTGACCCCCATCGAATGGGCGGTGTGCTCGCCCGCCAGCAGCGCGTCCAGCGCCCGCCAACGCAGCGCCGTAAACCCGGCCAGCAGCACGAAACTCACCAACGGAATGAACAGATTATCCCAACGCGCCAACCCCAACCCGCCCAGCGACCAGAACAACACCGAACCGGCCGCCCGCTGATCGCCGGAAAACACCAGGTAGCTGGTGAGCGCGCTGAACAAAAACGAGACCGCCAGGCCGCAGACGACCAGCTGCTCGGCGCGCCTGACCCGGCTGACGCGAAACAGGATCATCACCGCCATCGCGGACAAAATGCCGCCGGCGAAAGCGGACAGCGGCAGCGTCAGCGCGCCCAGCGCATCGCCGAAGCGCGTGATGACCAGCACCGCGCCGGCGGAGGCGCCGGAGGAGAGCCCAAACAAAAAAGGATCGGCCAGCTCATTGCGGGTGGTGGTCTGCAGCAGCGCGCCAGTCATCGCCAGCCCGGCGCCGGTCAAGGCCGCCAATAAGGCTCTGGGCACCCGCAGTTGCACGACGATGGTATCCAGCATGCCGGATAGGGGCGCCGATGAAAGCCCCAATGCCGCCATCGTCTGCCGCCATGACAGCGCGACGCTGCCCAGCTGCAGGCTCCAGATCATTAGCCCGCACAACACTGACAGCGCCAGCGGCGCGAGCAGCATAAACCACCGGATCGACGAGTTCATTCAGCCTCCGGCGCGTACAGCGCCCGCGCCAGCTTTTCCACCGCGCCGATGTTGGCCGGCCCCGGCGTCAGCTCCGCATACTGCAGTTTCAGATAACGATGGTGCCGTACCGCGGGCGTCAACTTCATCAACGGGTGAGACTCGAGGAAGCGCCGCAGCGCATCGGCGCCTGACCCGGTCTGATAATCCAGCAGAATGATGAAGTCGGGCTCGGCCGCCGCCACCGCCTCCCAGGACGCCGTCGTCCAGCTCGCCGGCAAACCGTCCATCACGTTGCGGCCGCCCGCCGCTTCGATGATCGCCGTCGGCATGGCGTATTTGCCGCTGGTGAAAGGCTTCTCCTCCCCCGAGTCATAGACGAACACTTTAAGCGGCGGCTGGCCCGCCGGCCTGGCGGGAAGCGCAGCCAACCGGCGCCGCCAGCCCTCAACCAGCGCGGCGGCCTCTTGCGGCTTGCCGAAAATCTTGCCGAGCTTCAACTCATCGTCATACAGCAGGTTCATATCGGCCTTCTGCGGCCGCCCGCCGGCCTGTACGCAGCTCTCGCTCAGTACCAGCGTTTTGATGCCGAACGGGGCGAGCTTCTCCGGCGTGACGTCGCCGCCGATCTTCATGCCGTAATTCCAGCCGGCGAAGAAGAAGTCCGGCTGTGCCGCCAGCAGCGTTTCCAGAGCGGGATATTTCGGCGCCAGTTCGGGAATGGCGCCCATCGCGGCCTTGAAATCGGGCGTCAGTTTGTACCAGCCGGTGATGCCGGTCAGCCCGACAATGCGATCCTGCAGATGGAGCGCAAAGGCCATCTCGGCCATGTTGATGTCGTTGATGACGGCGCGTTGCGGCGCCTGGTTGAAGGTGACCGGCGTACCGCAGCTTTCTACGGTGACGGGAAATTTTTCGGCCGCCGCCGCCCCGCCGGCCAGCAGCAGGAGCAGGGGGAATACGCGTGTGTTCATGTTTCTCTCTGGTTTATCAAGCGCAATGGGGAACGTCAAAAATACGCAGCGTTTTCCCGCTGACGGGGTGCGCCACCTTGAAGCTGTTCATGCCGAACACCGGCAAAATCACCGGGGTCTGCAACACCGCCTCGGGCGTGCCACAGGCCACCTGGCGGCTTTCGTTGAGCACCAGGATCCGATCGGCAAACGCCTCCGCCACGGGCAGATCGTGCAGCACCGCAATCACGGCGATATCTTTATTCTTCACTAGCGACAGCAGCGCCGAGCGCCCGAGCGGATCGAGGTGATTGGTCGGTTCATCCAGCAACAACAGGTCGGGAGACTGCGCCAACGCCCGAGCCAGCGCGGCGCGCTGACGCTGGCCGCCCGAGAGCCGCCCCAACGGATGGTGTCTGAGCGGCGCCAGCCCGGTTTCCCCGATGGCCTCGTCAACGATGCACTTTCCCGTCGCAGAGCGTTCGCCATGCGGTAAACGGCCCAACGCCACGTAATCCTCGACCGACAGCCGCAAATCCGGCAGATCGTTTTGCGCCAGAAAGGCGATGCTTCTGGCGCGCTCCGCCGCCGGCCACGCGGACAAGGCACGCCCCCGCCAGTAAATGCCGCCGCTGTCCGGCCGCGTTTCGCCGATCAGGGTGCGCAACAGGCTGGACTTGCCGCTGCCGTTGGGGCCGATCACCGCCAGCTTCTCACCGGCGCGGAGCGCGAAATGGATGGTGTCGAGTATCAATGCCCCGCCGTGGCCGGTCAGGCTAACTCCATCAACATGGAGGATGTCGTGAACTGAATTCATTATGCATTAATTGTTATATTATAACATACCAATATTTTTACCACGATTGCTCGCCTTCTGCAAAAGCGAATCGCAACGTCTTCTGCCGCACGCGCTGCGTCAACACTACGTGGCAAAAGCAACATAGCACACCTTTTAATTAATGATAATGATTTTCATTATCATTTAAATCATTGTGATTTCCGATTGCACGCCCCGCTGAACTTGGTTATGTTTGAAGCGATTCGTCTCATTCCCGATTTGCAGGAACCCATATGACCCCGTTGGCGCACAGCACAGATCCGACAAACGCGACCGTTCCGGCCGTCGTTTTGCTGTGTGCTTCCTCCGCTCCACCCGCCGTTTTCTCTGTCGTTTCCGCGGTTGCCGCTTACCCGCCACGCATTGTGGTTGCGCGTTAAGCCACACCGACTTTTTACCTCCGGCTTATTGATCTGCTGCGTTCAGGCGTAGACCGCCGCGCGCGCCGGAGCCTGTAATTTTCACGACAGGTGAAATTGATATGCGATTCCCTTCTCTCTGGGCCAATGCCGGCCTGGCTACGCTGTTCGTCCTGCTCTGGAGCAGCGGCGCGATCTTCTCCCGTTGGGGGTTGGAGCACGCCTCAGCCTTCGCTTTTCTGTTCTTCCGCTGCGCCATCGCGCTGGCGGTGCTGTTGGCCATCGGCCTGTGGCGGCGCCAGTGCCTGCCCGCCGCCGGCACCCGTCGGCGCGTCGCGTTGATCGGCGTGCTGATGATCGGCAGCTATCAGATCTGCTATCTGCTGGCGTTGGAACAGGGCATTACGCCCGGCGTGCTGGCCACGTTGCTCGGCGTACAGCCGATCCTCACCCAGTTCATCACCGAACGGCGCTGTGCAGGGCTGCGCGCATTCGGGCTGGCGCTGGCGATGGCCGGGCTGACGCTGGTGGTGTACCAAAGCCTGATGGTGGCTCATTTCTCGCCGAGCGGCATGCTGTTCGCCTTTATCGCATTGGGGAGCATGACCGCCGGCACCCTGCTGCAAAAGGGCATGACGCAGCCGCCGCTGGCGGTCTTGCCGCTGCAGTATGCCATCGGGCTGTTGATGTGTACGCTGGCGCTGCCGTTTGAGCCGCTGCGGGTCGACTGGCGGCCTGAGTTCGTGCTGCCGCTGCTGTGGATGGCGGTGGTGATCTCAGTGCTGGCGACCTTCTTGTTGTATCGCCTGATCCAGCGCGGCAATCTGGTGCAGGTCACCAGCCTGTTCTACCTGATCCCGGCGGTGACCGCCCTGCTGGATTACCTGCTGCTCGGCCACGCGCTGGCGGCGCTGAGCCTGCTGGGCATGGCGGGCATCGTGCTCGGCGTGATGCTGGTTTTCCGCCGCGTATAAAGCAAAAGCCCCCGCGCCGTTCCACCGGCGCGGGGGCAACAACAGCCGTTAACTCAGAACAACCAGGAACCGTACCCCCACAGCAGCACCGTCACCCCAAGCAGCAGCTCGAGCAACAGGATACCGATAGCGAAGGTCGAGCTGGAGAAGATGAACCCTTCCTTACTGTCGATATTCAGGAAGTGCGGGATCCCCAGATTCAGCAGATAGCCCGAATAGCACAGGCCGATAATGCCGACAAACAGACACAGCCAGACGACCGGATAAAGCGCCACTACCCCGCTGAGGAACATCGGGGTCGCCACATAGCCGGCGAACACCATGCAGCGGTGCAGGCTGGGGCGCGATTCATAGCGCCGCGCCATCCAGTGAATGACTTTCCCCATGGCCGCTACGCCTGCCAGCATCAGCAGGTAGAACGCCACGGCGGTATAAAACGCGGTAAACATGTCGAGCCTGATGGCATGTCCCTCGCCGGAGAGCCAGCCCAACTGGGTGGTGCCGATAAAGGCGCAGACCACCGGGATGGCTGCCAAGAGCAACACGTGATGGGTGTATAGGTGCGAGACGCTTTCATTCTCGCTTTTTATCTGTTCGAACTCGGCGCTGGGATGCGCCAGAAGTCCCCAAACATGACTGACCATGAGACACCTCCTATCTCGCCGTAGGCCGCGATCGGCGAACGAATTTCACACCTCCGACGGACTGCTACCCGTGCGAGGATTGCGGCCACGGGGCTCTCTCCCCTGTACTAATTATAGTCTTTTGGCGAAAAAACGTGCGGAAAGCGAAAGGCGCGGCGCTTTGTCTTATACTCCCCCCATTAAACCCAGGCTGCGAGGAAGGTCATGTCATCCGCTATCACCACCCGCCAGGCGGGGATCGTCGACGTCGACGCCGGGCGCAACGTCACCGTAATCGAGCCCTGCAATCTGTACGGCTGCCGGCTCGGCGACGATGTCTTCGTCGGCCCGTTCGTGGAGATCCAGCGCCACGTCAGCATCGGCGCGCGCAGTAAAATTCAGTCGCACAGCTTTATCTGCGAATACGTCACCCTCGGCGAAGCGTGCTTTATCGGCCACGGCGTCACCTTCGCCAACGATCTGTTCAAAGATGGCGCGCCCAACGCCGATCCGGCCAGCTGGGGGCGCACCTGCATCGGCGATCGAGTGTCCATCGGCTCCGGCGCCACGATCCTGGCGGTGAAGATCTGCAGCGACGCGGTGATCGGCGCCGGGGCGGTGGTGACCCGTGACATCACCCGCAAGGGGATTTATGCCGGCAACCCGGCGCGCCTGCTGCGGGAGCTGCCGTAATGACCCCGGCCATCCGCATCGCGGCCATTGAGGCGCTGCCCGATGATTATCTGACGCGCGGCGATTTCAGCTTCACCATCGCCTGTTACGCTCTGCCGCAGTTTGACAGCCCGGTCGACAGCTGGCCAACCCACCCGGTGGCGCCGTTTCGCAAGCGGTATCCGCTGGCGCCGTTCGCCAACGAAGACAGCGTGACCTTCCTGGCGTATCGCCAGAATGACGCCGTTGGCCATATTACGCTGAGCAAAAACTGGAACGGTTACACCCTGATCGACGAGATCGCCGTCAGCGCTCACGCGCGTCGTCAGGGCATCGCCGGGGCGCTGCTGGACTGCGCCAAACAGTGGGCGCGGCAACAGGAAACCTCAGGTATGATGCTCGAAACGCAGAACAACAATCTGGCGGCCTGCCGCTGCTACCAGCATTACGGGTTTATTCTCGGCGGCATCGATCGTTTGCTGTACCGCGCCGAGCCGGAGATCGCCGATCACGAAATCGCGCTGTTCTGGTATTTGCCGTTCAATAGCGAAATCGGTTACTGATTTATCGAACGTCATTGAGGCTATGTTTACTTTTTAACCCCTACCATCGGATGAGAACTGTTATCACTTACTCTGATAAGCCAGCGACACCCAGGGAGGGCCGTATGAACCAGAACAAGGCTGTTTTACTGATGTTAGCTATCGCCATGAGCGGATGCGCCGAGCGCCCCGCCGCCGTCGTCCCCGCAACGCCGCCGACCGGCGTCACCGTTTCGCCGCCGGGCGTGCAGCCGGAGATGGACGCCAGCACCCGCAGCAAGCTGCGTGAGATCCTCGCGCTGCGCGCCGGTTGGCCCGCCGCGCAGCCGCATGGCCGCAGCGTCGATTTGATTTCGCGCGAATTCCTCGGCACGCCCTACCTCGCCAACCGCCTGATCGGTGCGCAGAACACGCCCGAGCGGCTGGTGATCGACTTCCGCGGGCTGGATTGCTTCACCTACATCGATTATGTGGAAGCGCTCAGCACCGCCCGCAGCGAGGCCGAGTTCGTTCAGCGTCTGGTGGACATTCGCTACGTCGACGGCAAAATCGCCTTCCCGCAGCGCAAACACTTCTTCACCGACTGGGCGCAGCGGCCGCACAAGGTGGCCGAAGACATCACCGCGCAGCTCAGCCCGCACGCCGTCACCCTCGTGAAAACCCTCAATCAAAAGGCGGACGGCGGCAGCTACCTGCCCGGTTTGCCCAACGTACAACGCAGCGTGACCTATATCCCCAGCGACAGCGTCGACGACAAGGTGCTGGCCCAACTGCGCACCGGCGATTACATCGGCATTTACACCAACCTCGCCGGGCTGGACGTGACCCATACCGGCATCTTCGTGATGACCGACAACGGCCCGGTGCTGCGCAACGCCTCATCGCGCAAGGCCAACATGCGGGTGGTCGATTCGCCCTTTATGGATTACGTGATGGCCACGCCGGGCATCGTGGTGCTGCGTTCACTCAGCCGATAATCCCCCATCGCATAACGGCTATAAGCTATAGCCGTTTATGCTGAGCGAGCGTTTGACTTCATCGGCGGTTCAGGCTTAGCTGTAAGAACAAAAAACAACTGATTTTATTGTTCTTTTCAGGGAGACTTCGATGACCTTACGCTGGCGTATCACCCCTCTGGCGGCGGCCTTCGCCGCCGTATTGGCGCTGCAGGGCTGCGATCAAAAAACCGACCAAAACCATATCAAAGTCGGCGTCATCAACGGCGCGGAACAGGACGTGGCGGAAATCGCCAGACAGGTGGCGAAAGAGAAATATGGGCTGGAGGTCGAGCTGGTCGGTTTCAGCGGCTCGCTGCTGCCGAACGACGCCACCGACAAGGGCGAACTGGACGCCAATGTGTTCCAGCACCGCCCGTTCCTCGAACAGCAAAACAAAGATCACGGCTATAAGCTGGTGGCGGTCGGCAATACCTTCGTCTTCCCGATGGCCGGCTACTCCAAAAAGATAAAATCGCTGAAAGAGCTGCCGGACGGCGCGGTGATCGCCATCCCACTCGATCCGACCAACCTGGGGCGCGCCCTGCTGCTGCTGGAAAAAACCGGGCTGATTAGCCTGAAGCCTGGCAAAGGGTTGCTGCCTACCGCCCTGGACATCAGCGCCAACCCGCATCGTTATCAGATCATGGAGCTAGAAGGCGCGCAGTTGCCGCACGTGCTGGACGATCCGAAAGTCACCGTCGCCGTCATCAGCACCACCTACATCAACCAGACCGGCCTGTCGCCGACCAAAGACGGCATCTTCATCGAGGATAAAGACTCGCCGTACACCAACATCATCGTCACCCGCGAAGACAACAAGGACGCGCCAAACGTGCAGAACTTCATCAAGGCCTATGAGTCGGACGAAGTGGCCAAGGCCGCCGAGAAAATCTTCAACGGCGGCGCGGTGAAAGGCTGGTAATGCCAGGCAAACCGCCTCAGGGGCTCTCCCCAAAGAGCCCCTTCCCGCTCATCATCGCCTTTTCTTATCTCACCATAAGAAAACCCGATTTATCCCGGCGACGAGCAGCGCGCATAATGGCGTTTATCCGCTGATTTCCAAGGTAAACAGGCATTATCATGACGCTCTCCGCTCCCGTACTTAGCCTTCTTGACGCCACACCGGACGATATGGCCGCCGTGCTGCGTATTTACACCCAGCACGTGCTGTACGGCGCGGCCTCATTTGAAGAGCAGCCGCCGACGCTGGCGGAAATGCAGCTGCGCCTGAGCAAGGTGCGGGAGGCCGGCCTGCCCTGGCTGGTGGCGAAAAGCGCAGGCGTCATTGTGGGTTACTGCTATGCCACGCCGTATCGCCCCCGGCCGGCCTATCGCTTTACCGTGGAAGACTCGGTATATATCGCCGAAGGGCAACAGGGCAAAGGCGTCGGAAAGGCGCTGCTGAGCGCGCTGATCGCCCGCTGCGAGCAAGGTCCCTGGCGCCAGATGCTAGCGATCGTCGGCGATTCCTCCGCCAACCGCGGCTCGCTGGCGCTGCACCAGTCGCTCGGCTTTACCAGCGTCGGGACGTTAAAGGCCGTGGGATTCAAGCTGGGGGAATGGCGCGACACCCACATCATGCAGCGCGCGCTGGGCGCGGGCGACAATCAGCATCCTTGAAGGCATGGCGACGCACGATAGGGAGTTAGCGTCTATAGTGAAGAGTGATTTCATTGAGTTAGCGCCAATCGCGCGCCACCTTTAACCGGTAAGGGAGAATCAAATGAAAATTATTCTGTGGATAGTCGCCATCATCTTTATCGTGGGTTTGTTGACGATTACCGGCGTTCTCAAACTGATCTTTTAATGCGCTTAATACGTCCCGCCCCTTCCGGGGCGAGACTTTTCATCATGCCTTGAAACGCGCGCGTACCGCGCCCAGCGCCGACACCGCCGCCAGCACCACGCCGCCGGCCACCAGCCCGAACGCCACGTTCAGCAGGGCCGGAACCACACCCTGCAAAAGATGGCCAAACGTCGGCACCACGGTGGTGTACGAGGCCCAGTCTTCGAACAGGTGATGCACCGGCGGCAAACCGTGGGTCAGAATACCGCCGCCGACCATAAACATGGCGACAGTGCCGACGATCGACAGCGTTTTCATCAGATAAGGCGCGGCGCGCACGATGCCGCTGCCGATGGCACGCGCCAACGCGCTGCCTTTGCGGCTCAGATACAGCCCCAGATCGTCCAGCCTGACGATGCCGGCGACAATGCCGTACACGCCGAGCGTCATCACGACGGCGATGCCGCACAAGACGATCACCTGCTGGCTGAAGGTGGCGCCGGCGACCGTGCCCAGCGTGATGGCGATAATCTCGGCGGAGAGCACGAAATCGGTGCGTATCGCCCCTTTCACCTTGCGCTTCTCATAGGCCGCGGCGTCCTCATTGGCGCCGGGCCCGTCCGATTTTTCCTCCTGCGCCGCCTTGCCGTGGCTCAGGCTGTGAAACACCTTTTCGAACCCTTCGTAAAACAGGTAGGCGCCGCCCACCATCAGCAGCGGCGTAATCGCCCAGGGCGCGAAGGCGCTGATCAGCAGCGCCAGCGGCACCAGGATCGCCTTGTTGATCAGCGAGCCTTTGGCGACGCTCCACACCACCGGCAGTTCGCGATCGGCTTTAACGCCGGTGACCTGCTGCGCGTTGAGCGCCAGATCGTCCCCCAGCACCCCGGCGGTTTTTTTCGCCGCCATCTTGCTCATTAAAGAGACGTCGTCCAGCAACGAGGCGATGTCGTCGATGAGGGTAAGTAAACTACTTCCTGCCAAAATGATTCATCCTTTTCATATTCACGGGCCATTCTATGTTTAGCATAGCGGTAAAGCGTCATAAAAGGATATGGGAGGATCTCGGAAAATGCCGGTCGGGCGTTAAGCCCCCTCGCCCGCCAGCCCCTCATCGGATCCGATAGCGGACACACGCGAGATATGTTGAAGGACAAGGCGATGGGCATCAAAGACGCACGATAAATGCGTACTCCCCTCAAGCAAACCAAATGCCACATGCACGCTGCCATGCTGTTCAACGAAACGCTGCATCGCTTGCGCATTGAACAACTCGTCCTGCGCGGCCGCCAGCAGCAAGGTCGGCAATCGCAGCGCCGCCAGTTGCTTGGCCGGGGTGCGCGGCGTCAATGCATTAGCCATATTGACGCTGTATTGGCAGACAAAATCGGGGGCGGCGGCCAGCACCGCCGGGGGAAAATTCAGGCTGACCGCCCGGGCTTGCCCAAACCACCGCCCGCCGCTGAGCGCATTGGCGACAAACGGCCATTGACGCACCTGGGCAAAACGGGCCGTCGCCGCCAGATCGCGGGCCATCCCGGAAAATGGCCCCAGCTCGGGCGCCAGCAGGATCAGGCTGTCCGCCTGCTGCTCGCCAGGATAGCGGGTCAAGTAGTTGAGCAACATCCCGGCGCCGCTGGAATGGCCCAGCAGGTGTCTGCGCGCCAACGGGAAACGGCGGCGCATTTCCGCCAGGATGACATCGACATCGCGCCAAATACGCTCAGGCCGCTCAACCGTCCCCCCGCTCTCCCGTGGAATCGCCATGTCCGCGGATATCCACCAGGCACACCGCGAGCGTTGGCTCGGCCGCCAACTGGCGCGCAAGAACGTCATACCCGGCGGCGCTGTTAACCCCGCCGCCGTGATACACCACCATCACGTCTTCGCTCTCGGCAGCGTGCCGATACAGGCGATAGCTCAACCCCTCGACGCAAGCGGACGACATGTCCACATGCCTGCCCGGCCACTCGCCGTAAGACTTCGCTTGCTCAACATAGCGGTCAAAATCAATCAAAGCGCACCTTTCCATGACGTTGTCGGTATTTCCTACGGCAAAATTCCCCGCCCTCACGATGATAAGCATATGAAATAACAGCAGGAACTACCATGCCTTTTACACGCTGAGCCCTTAGTATCAGGGCAGATCGCCCGCCGGCACATTGAGCTGCCAGGAAAGGCCGAAACGATCGTTGAGCCAACCGAAACGGGCGCTGAAGCCGTAGTCATCGAGCGGCATCAGCACCTTGCCGCCCTCCGCCAGCCGGTGGAACGCCCGCTCCAACGCTTCTTCGTTAGGCAGATTGATGAACAGCGACACCGCCGGGGTAAAGCTGAAGTCATGGCTGATCGGGCTATCGGTAAACACCAGGTTCTGTCGATCGAAATCGATGGCAGCATGCTTGATCAACCGCCGGCCGTCCGGCGTCGGGTCGTAATGCTGCACCTGCATGAGCCGAAAACGCTCGAACACCTGGCTGTAGAGATCGATCGCCTGCTGCGCCTCTCCCTGGAACATGACAAAGGTCGAAACCTGACTCATAACATCCCCTCCGGCAAACGTTGTGGTATTAATGGAGGATAGCGGATTACCGTTGAAGCGGCGGAAAGGAGCAACCATGAGCATCATTCATCGCCTGGCGCAGCCGGACGATCTCAACGGCCTGTTAGCCTTGTATCGCGAGCTGCGCCCGCAGGACGCGCCGCTGCGCGCCGACGACGCGCGCCGCACCCTGCAACGCCTGCTGGACGATCCGGCGATCCGCCTGGTGGTGGCGGCGGACGAGGAACAGCCGATCGCCACCTGCATGCTGGCGCTGATCCCGGGGCTGGCGCATCAGGCACAACCGTTCGGCGTCATCGAACACGTGGTGACGGCGGAGCCCTACCGCGGCCACGGCGTAGCGCTCGCCATGATCGAATACGCGCTGCAACTGGCCTGGCGTAAAGGCTGTTACAAGGTGATGCTGCTGTCGGGACAGCAACGCACCGGCGCGCACCAGCTTTATCTCAAAGCGGGTTTCGACGGCGATCGCGAGCGGGGATTTGTCATCAGACGGCCCGAAGGCCGATAGCGGCCTGCAGCAAACGGGCAGGCCGCCAGGCGGGTTATTCGCTGTCGTTTTTCGCCAGACGGGCGTCTTTTTGGCGGCGATAGTCACGGGCGGCGGCCGGGATCGGCGTCACCTTGCCGGTTTCAATCCAGCTGCGCAGCCGGTTGGCGTCGGCGAAGTGGGTGTATTTGCCGAAGGCGTCCAGCACCACCAGCGACACCGAGCGGTTACCGATCACGGTGCGCATCGCCAGGCAGTGGCCAGCCTGGTTGGTGAAGCCGGTCTTGGTCAGCTGAATGTTCCACTTCGGGTTGTACACCAGATGGTTGGTGTTGCGGAACGGCAGCGTGTAGTTCGGATCCTTGAAGCTGGCCATGCGCTCGGTGGTGGTGCTGAGCTGGCCGATCAACGGGTATTGCTTGGTGGCGATCAGCAGCTTGGTCAGATCGCGCGCCGTCGATACGTTATGAATAGAGAGCCCGGTCGGTTCCACGTAATGGGTGTTGGTCATGCCAAGCGCCCTGGCCTTGGCGTTCATCGCTTTGATGAAGGCGTTGTAGCCCCCCGGATAGTGGTGCGCCAGGCTGGCGGCCGCGCGGTTTTCCGACGACATCAGCGCCAGCAGCAGCATATCCTTGCGGCTGATTTCGCTGTTCAGCCGCACCCGCGAATACACCCCTTTCATCTCCGGCGTCTGGCGGATGTCCACCGCCAGCATCTCATCGAGCGGCAGGTGCGCGTCCAACGTGACCATGGCGGTCATCAGCTTGGTGATCGAGGCGATCGGCACCACTTCATCCGGGTTGCGCGCATACATCACCTTATGGGTTTGCATATCGACGACCATCGCGCTGCCGGAGGCCAGCTCAGGCTGGGTGGCGTGCACGGCGGCGGCGTTGTCGCTGGCCAGCGCGCGCGGCGCAAAGCCTGCGCCCGCCTGCAAAGCGAGCAGGGTCAGAACCAAAACACGTATTTTCACAGGCATTACTCTGAAATGGGGGCTTGAACTCAGCGAATTATATGTGAGGGTTCAGCGCTTGGCACTGGGATTGTATGGCGGATTTGTGACAAATTCTGTCGGCCGAAAAATGGCACAGCCCGCGGGCGCTCTGGGATGAACGCCCGCGTAGAAAAAGTTACAGCGCCGGCTGCCAGGCCGACTGCGGCAGCAGGTACAGCCCCGGCGTTTGCCGCGCTCCCGCGCCGACGATATGGCCGATGCCGGCCGCCATCACCGCCAGCGTGACGTCGAAGGCGTTGAGGCTGTCGCCGTAGCCGGCGGTCAGGTTGAACATCGACCCGTTGGCCAGCAAATAGACCGTCTTTTCATTCAGTTGGTAAGCATTCACATAAGGCATCGGCTCGTGGTGCGGCACGCCCTTGAGGAAGCCGACGTCGATCTCTTCCGCCACGTGGCCGACGTTGAGGATAAACACGCCGTCCTGCGCCTGTTGCAGATGCTGCGCCGAAAGCACGTTTTTCGCGCCGGTCGCGGTGGCGATCACGTCCGCCTGCGCGACCCCGCTCGCCAGATCCACCACCTGCCAGCCGTCATAACGCGCCTGCAGCGCGCGCGCCGGATCGATTTCCGCCACCATCACCTGGCCGCCGTAGGCTCTGGCCGCGGCCGCCGTCCCCTGCCCGACCAGGCCGTAACCGATCACCAGCACGCGCTTTTCATGCAGCGTCAAGTGGGTGGTCTGGAAGAAAGTGTGCCAGGCGGTCAGCCCAACCATATGCCGATTGTGCAGCCCCTCTTTCACCGGCAGATCGTCCCAGTTGAAGATCGGGTAGCGCGGCGCCACGCCGTTCAACCGGTTGATGCCCGAGCCGGTGGCCTCCAGCCCGGCGACGATCTGCGGGCCGTTCGGCGATTGGTGCAAACGGGTGGTCAAATCCGCTCCCATTTCGCACAAATGAGTCGGCCGCCAGGCCAGCGCGCGGTCGAAGGATTCCGACCATTCGCCGGCGCTCATGTCACGCCAGGCATAGGCCTGCGCGCCTCGCCGCTCCAGCCAGCTCACCACATCGTCCTGCACCGTAGTGGGATTGCAGGTGGTCAGGAAGATCGCCGCGCCCTTGTCCAGCAGGCCGGCCACCAGCGGCGCCATTTTCAGATCCAGGTGCATGTTGCACGCCAGCCGCACCCCGTGCAGGTCCGGCAACGCCGCCACCGCGGCTCGGGTGCGCGGCATATGGCGCATCGCCCAGCTCAATTCGCTCTCAAAATCCTGATACATCCGTTGCTCCTCTGGTGTGCCCCGCCGCCAGGCGTGGCAAAAAATTATCCCGCGCGGCCAAGCCGGCGGATCGCCTGCGGCGACAGGCCAAAGACGCGGATAAACGCCCGCCTCATGCGCTCCGGATCGCTGAATCCCACCGAACGGGCGATCGCCTCCAGCGGCTCGGCGCTCTCTTCAATGCGTACCCTGGCCGCCTCCACCCGCAGCTGTTCGATCACCTTGGCCGGCGTCTGCCCGGTTTCGGCGCGGAACAGCCGGCCGAACTGACGCTCGCTCAGGCAGGCGGCGTCGGCCAGATCCGCCACCGACAGCGGCAGGTGCAAATGTTCGCGCGCGTACGACAGCGCGGCGCGCATGCGATCCGACGACGGGTTCAACGCCAGCAACAGCGAATACTGCGACTGCCCGCCGGGACGACGGTGATAGACCACCAACTGCCGCGCCACGGCCGCCGCCAGGGTGGCGCCCAGATCGTCCTCGATCAGCGCCAACGCCAGATCGATGCCGGCGCTGATGCCGGCCGACGTCCAGATATCGCCATCGCGAATGAAAATGCGGTTGCTGTCGACGCGAATGCGCGGATAACTCTGCTGCAGCCGCGCCGCATGATACCAGTGGGTGGTGGCGCGTTTGCCGTCCAGCAGCCCGCAGGCCGCCAGAATAAACGCCCCGGTGCACACGCTGGCGATACGCCGCGCTCGTCGGCTTTGGTTGGCCAGGAACGCCACCAGCGCCGGTGACTGCGCCGCCATCACGTTGCCGCTGCCGCCGGCCACTACCAACGTATCGAAACGCTCGTCGCCGCACGGCTGCGTGGCGATTTCCACCCCGGCCGAGCTGGCGACCATGCCGCCCTGCGGCGAGATCGCCACGCAGCGGTAGGCCGGCGGGTCAGTGAACTGGTTGACGTTATCGAACGCCGCCAGCGGGCCGGCAAAGTCCAGCAGGTTGAAACCGGGAAAAACCACAAAACCGATCGTTTTCATGATGGCGCTTTTTGAGGGTTATCTGTCATATCAGCCAAATGCAGGGCGGCTATTATGGCTCAGGTCCAACGATAAAAATGAGGCGAATGTCATGTCTGAACCACTCGTGATTGTATTTCCCATCTATCAAGGCGTCACCCAGCTCGATTTCACTGGCCCACTGCAGTTTCTGCGCCGCATGCCGGGCGCGGAAATCATCGTCGCCTCGGTAGACGGCGCGGATGTCGAGTCGGAAGGCTTGCACTTCACCCAGTTGCGCCCGCTGCCGGAGATCCCGCGCTGCGACGTGCTGTGCGTGCCGGGCGGCAGCGGCTGCGCCCAGGCGCTGCAGGATAAAGCGTTCATGCAGCAAATCCGGCGGCTGGGGGCCGATGTCCGCTACCTGACCTCGGTATGCACCGGTTCGCTGATCCTGGCCGCCGCCGGTCTGCTGGCGGGCAAACGCGCCGCCTGCCACTGGTCGATGCGCGACAGCCTGAAGCTGTTCGGCGCCATACCCAGCGCTGCTCGCGTAGAACGCGACGGCAATGTGATCAGCGGCGGCGGCGTCACCGCCGGCATCGACTTTGCGCTGGCGCTGATCGCCGAACTGCACGGCGAAGACACCGCCCAAATGATCCAGCTTTATCTGGAATACGCCCCGGCGCCGCCGTTCGAGGGCGGCACGCCGGAACTGGCCCCGCCGCACATTTACGCCAGGGTACAGACGCAGATGGCGGAAAGCCTGGCGCGGCGCAGAGCGTTGGTGGCCCAAATCGCCCAAGGCTAGCGATCGGGCGTATACTTGCCCTTATGCGTCAGCCACATAAGGAGCAAGGAATGACCGATTTGGCCCACTACATTACGGACTACGGTTACTGGGCGTTGTTTATCGGCTGCCTGGCGGAAGGGGAAACCATCACGCTGCTGGGCGGCATCGCCGCCCATGAAGGCTTGCTGCACTGGCCGTGGGTGATCGCGGTGGTGGCGCTGGGCGGCATGATGGGAGACCAGCTGCTGTACTTCGCCGGCCGCCGGTTCGAAGGCCGCGTCATCTCGCGGCTCAAGGGGCAGGAAAAGCGCATCGCGCGCGCCAGAAGGCTGATCGCCCGCCACCCGATGCTGTTCGTTATCGGGGTGCGTTTCATGTACGGTTTCCGCATCATCGGCCCGGTGCTGATCGGCGCCAGCCGCCTGCCGCCGTCGCGCTTCGTGCCGCTCAATATCCTCGGCGCCATTCTCTGGGCGACGATCTTCGTCATGCTCGGCTATTTTGGCGGCCAGGCGATCGAACGCTTCGTTACCGGCTTCGACAAAAAGCTCTCCGGCCTGCTGTTTGTCGCGCTGGCGATCGCCGCCATCCTGCTGGTGCGTTTCTGGTGGCGTAAACGCCACCCGGAGTAAGCAAACGCAGCGGGCGTCAGCTTTCCTGCGGTGCCGCGCGCATCAGCTCGACCAGCTCGCGCGCCGCCTTGTCCAGCGGGCGGTTCTTCAGCCAGATCAAATGCATCGGCAAGCGCAGCTCGTTCTTGGTGTTTTTGAATTTCAGCCGCACCAGCCTCCCCTGCGCCAGCAGCGGCTCGGCCAGCGACAGCGGGAAGTTGCCCCAGCCCAGGCCCGCCTCCACCATGTTCAGCGCCATCGGCAGGCTGTCGGTGCGCCAATACGCCTCCGCCACCTGCGGGCGCAGATCGCCGATCGGCAGATCGCGGCTGGCCACCATGATCTGCCGCACGTTGACCAGATCCTCGAGAAACAGCTCGCCCGCCGCGCCGTCCAGCGCCGGGTGCTGCGGCGACAGCATCGCCACCAGCGACTCCGCGCCGACGAAGTGGAACTGTTCTGCGCTGTTGATGTTCAGCCCGCCAAACGCCAGACAAACGCCGACGCGCTCCTGATGCAGCATATGCAGCACGTCGTCCTGCGGCGCGCTGAGCACTTCGATGTTCAGCAGCGGATAACGCTGCGACAGCGTTTTCACCGCCGCCAGCAGGCCGGCGCCGTTGATATCCGACGCCACGCCGATTGAGAGCCGGCTCTCCAGCCCCTGAGACAGTTCGATGGCGTGCACCTGCAGTTGCTTGAGCTGCCCGGCGATCAGGCGGGCGTGCGGCGCCAGAGCCAGCGCCAGCGCGGTCGGCGTCGGTTCGCGGTGAGAACGGTCGAACAAGGCAAAACCGAGCTCCGCCTCCATGTTGGCGATAGCCATGCTGACGGCGGACGGCACGCGCCGCAGCGCGCGGGCGGCCGCGGAAAACGAGCCGCGATCGAGCACCGCCAAAAACAGTTCGATATTGTCGCTGGAGAAATTCATTGTTTAACTTGTCAATAAAACTGACAGCTCCTGACTTTTTCTATCAATGTAATTGACGTTATCTTAGCCGCCGTCGCCACAGAGGCAACTAAAAACAGATCGGGAGAAAACGATGCAAGGCGTCAAACGCAAACTGGTGTATGTCACCGCTTATGAAATCATCGGCATGGCGATCTCGGCGCTGGGGCTGGCGCTGCTGTCAGGCCATGCGCCAAGCAGCACCGGGCCGCTGGCGGTGGTGATCACCACCATTGCGGTCAGCTGGAACTTTATTTACAACTATTTATTCGAGTGGTGGGAAAGCCGCCAGGCGTCGCGCACCCGCACGCTCAAACGCCGCATTTTGCACGCCGTCGGCTTTCAGCTGACGCTGGTGGTGTATCTGATCCCGCTGATCGCCTGGTGGATGGGCATCACGCTGTGGCAGGCGCTGCTGCTGGATATGGCGTTGATCGTCATCATTCCTTGCTACACCTTCCTGTTTAACTGGGCGTTCGACAAGCTGTTCGGCCTGCCCGCATCGGCCCTGCCGGCCGGTGAATCGGCCTAAGACTCGCTACGCACCCACCGACCCGCTGCTGATCCCATTTTCTGCGCGGGTCGCCATTTCCTTCCCCCTTAATTCTCACCGCGAAATATAAGAACAACACCCTGTAATTTGCACGGTAATTATTATTTTGTGATTTTAATCACTTTTTATTCTTCGATATTTCCGTCTTGATAAAACATCACATCTTTTTGAATAATATATCCTTTTATATTTGGATTAAAAAATAAACACAATTGTTCACGTTTTATGCGCAGTATTTTTTGCCACCATTACGGAGAAAAGGTAGCATGCTTCGCCGTTATTTTAATGATGGCTGTATACACAATAAACAGCGGAATGATGCCACGACCTCATTCTCATGACGATTGGTCATAGCAATCGTTTGCTCTCGTTAAGAGCAGGGTTAACATAGACAGGTAAACAGGACGGATAATGCACTCACAAAAAAAGTCGGCGGATGACAAACACGCCGCCAGAAGACGCTGGCTAGACTCTCATGAATCCGGTTATCACAAAAGCATGGGCAACCGGCAAATCCAAATGATCGCCATCGGCGGCTCCATCGGTACCGGCTTGTTCCTCGGTACCGGCGGCCGTCTCGAGTTGGCCGGGCCGGCGCTGGCGCTGGTCTACCTGGTGTGCGGGATCTTCTCTTTCTTCATCCTGCGCGCGCTGGGCGAACTGGTGCTGCATCGCCCTTCCAGCGGCAGCTTCGTTTCTTACGCCCGCGAATTCCTCGGTGAGAAAGCCTCTTACGTCGCCGGCTGGATGTATTTCCTCAACTGGGCGATGACCGGCATCGTCGACATCACTGCCGTGGCGCTGTACATGCACTACTGGGGCACCTTCGCCGACGTGCCGCAGTGGCTGTTTGCCCTCGGCGCGCTCGGCATCGTCGCCACCATGAACATGATCGGCGTGAAGTGGTTCGCCGAAATGGAGTTCTGGTTCGCGCTGATCAAGGTCGTCGCCATCGCGCTGTTCCTGATTGTCGGCGTCGTCTTCCTCGGCACCGGCACCCCGGTCGCCGGCCACACCACCGGCATGCACCTGATCACCGAAAACGGCGGCATGTTCCCGCACGGCCTGCTGCCGGCGCTGGTGCTGGTGCAAGGGGTGATCTTCGCCTTCGCCGGCATCGAGCTTATCGGCACCGCCGCCGGCGAGTGTAAAGATCCGGCTAAAATGATGCCCAAAGCGATCAACAGCGTGATCTGGCGCATCGGTCTGTTCTACGTCGGCTCCGTGGTGCTGCTGGTGCTGCTGCTGCCGTGGAACGCCTATCAGGCCGGCCAAAGCCCGTTTGTCACCTTCTTCAGCAAGCTGGGCGTGCCTTACATCGGCACCATCATGAACATCGTGGTGTTGACCGCCGCGCTGTCCAGCCTCAACTCCGGCCTCTATTCCACCGGCCGCATCCTGCGTTCGCTGGCGATGGGCGGCTCCGCGCCGAAGCTGATGGCTAAAATGAGCAGCCAGCAGGTGCCTTACGCCGGCATCCTGGTTACCTGCGGCATCTACGTGATCGGCGTGGTGCTCAACTACCTGGTGCCGTCGCGGGTATTCGAGATCGTGCTGAACATCGCCTCACTGGGCATCATCGCCTCCTGGGCGTTTATCATCGTTTGCCAGATGCGCCTGCGCAAAGCCGTGCGCGAAGGCCGTGCGCAGCCGGTATCGTTCAGAATGCCGGGCGCGCCGTTCACCTCCTGGCTGACGCTGGCGTTCCTGCTGATCGTGGTGGTGATGATGGCGTTCGACTACCCGAACGGCACCTGGACCATCGCCACCATTCCGGTGCTGGCGGTGCTGCTGACGCTGGGCTGGTTCGGCCTGCGCAAGCGCGCGCAGGAAGTGAAGCTGGAGCAGCAGGCTCACGAAGAGCAGAACCCGCGCTGAATCGACAAACCGCCCTCCGGGGCGGTTTTTTTATCCGCTATAACCGGCCGTAAAAGGTCATTCTGGCGCTTTCCGACAGCATGACATCCGGCTGCGCATTGTAGGCCAGCACCACCAGCATGCGCGTGGTGTCGCCTTCGGTCGGCGTCACCCGGTGCATGGCGTTGCGCCCGCGAAACAGCACCAGATCCCCCTCCTCGATCGCCAACTGTTTGACCGCCCGCTCACCGTCCAGCACCTGCGTGACCCCGGCATAGTTCATCTCGCCGCGATCGGCGTCGCGCAGGTTCTCAACGTATTCGAAACGGCCGCCCGCCTGCGGTTTCTGGATCAGCAGCGTGATGGCAAACGAGGAGTTGTCAAAATGCCAGCCCAGCTCCTGACCGGCGTGGGCGTAATGCAGGTTGATCGACGACAGCCGATCGGCGTAGGGATACAGCTGCGCCTCATCCAACACCGCGCAGAGAAACTCGCGAAACGCCGGGGCGTCGTACAGCGCGCGCAGCGGCGACTGCAGCGGAATATCCTCGTCGGTAATGCAGCCCTTGGACGACGACACCAGCCGGTTGCGCGCGTGATCGGCCGGCAGCGCGTCGTCCTGCGGGCGCAGGTACACGTTGTGTTGGCTGGTGGCATAAAACGCCGCATGGTGCTGTTCGGCGCCCTCCAACCTTACCGTTGCCAGCGCGGCGGCGCGCAGAAATCCCGGCAGCACCAGCGCACCGGCGCGCGCCAGCGTTTGCTGGCAACGGGCGCGGAACGCGGCGTCGTCGATGGGATGGGCGGACAGATCGATAATATCGGCAAGTGACGGCATGACGTTCCCCTCGTGTGCGAAAGCCGGATGCCTCTCACTGTAGCGAATGCCGCATTGCCGCCATAACAAAAATACGTTATGGATAAGCTAACGAATTCTTAGCGATAAGCCCTTCTCATGCACTCACCGTCCCGTGCGCGCTTGCCCAAGCTGAGCGCCATTCTGGCGTTCGAAACCGCCGCTCGCACCGGCAGCCTGGCTCGCGCGGCGGATGCGCTGGCGCTGACCGCCGCCGCCGTCAGCCAGCAGATCCGCCAGCTCGAACAACATCTGGGCATCACGCTGTTCATTCGCGCCAAAAGCGGCGTCACGCTGACCGAGCAGGGCGCGGACTACCTGGCCTACGTGCAGGAGGCGTTTGAAACGCTGCGCGTGGCGCAGCAGCACGTGGAACGCCAGCGCGGCAAGCAGACGCTAACGGTGTTCACCCTGCCGGCATTGGCCTCCAAATGGCTGAACCCGGCGCTGGGCGACTGGCTGGCGCAGTGCCCCGACGGCGATCTGCGGCTGCACGCGACCCATGCGGCGGTCGATTTCGCCCATTCGGCGGCGGATTTCGCCCTGTGCTTCGGCGATCAGGATTACCCGCTGCTGGAAAAGGCGCGGCTGTTTCAGGATCGGGTGCAGCCGGTATGCAGCCCGGCGCTGCGCGATCGCGGCGACTGGACGCAGCTGCCGCTGATCCACGTCGACTGGGGCAAGGAGAGCCAGTTTTTGCCGGGCTGGCACGAGTGGTTCACCGCCGCCGATCGGTCGCCGCCGCCGCGGCGCGGGCTGACCTATAACCTGACCTCGCTGGCCATCGACGCCGCCGTGCAAGGGCACGGGGTGCTGCTCGGCCAGCGGCGGCTGATCGCCCGTGAACTGGCGGAGGGCCAACTGGTCACGCTGGCCGAACCGGCGCTGCCGCTCAGCAAACCCTACTACGTGGTTTACCCGCCGCGCACGCTGGAAAAACCCGGCGCAGCGGCGTTTCTCCGTTGGTTGCAGGCGCTGGCTCAGCGCGCGGTATAACCGCCGTCGATGCTGTAAAACGCGCCGGTGGTGAAACTGCTGTCGTCCGAAAGCAGGAAAGCCACCGTTTTCGCCACCTCTTCCCGCGTCGCCATCCTCCCCATCGGGTGCGAAGCGGCCATCTGCGCCCGCGCCGACGCCGGCAGTTCCCCCATCGCCGGCGTATCCACATAGCCCGGCCCGACGGCATTGACGCGCACGCCGCGCGTGGCGAATTCCAGCGCCGCCGAGCGCGTCAGGCCCAGCACGCCATGCTTGGCGGCGGTATAAGGTGCGATCCCGGCAATGCCCACCACGCCGTTGGCGGAAGAGAGGTTCACCACCGCCCCGCCGCCGCCGGCGACGATCGCCGGCAGGCCATACTTCATACCGAAAAACGTGCCGCTCAGGCAAGTGGCGATCACCTCATGCCAATCGTCGACCGCGTACCGATCGATATCCACCTCGTGCGGGCCGGTGATCCCGGCGTTGTTGACCAGCAGATGCAGCGCGCCGCAGCGCCGCACGGTTTCTTCAATACCCTGCTGTACCGACTGCGCATCGCGCACGTCCATCCGCAACGTCATCACCCGCCGGCCGTCGGGATCGAGCCGCGCGGCGGCGGCGGTGAGAGACGCTGCGTGGCGGCCGGTCATCACCACCGTGGCTCCGCGCCGAAACAGCTCGGCGGCGATCGCTTCGCCAATGCCGGTGGACGCGCCGGTCACCAGCGCCACCCGATGTTTGAAATCTTGCATAGCCGTTCTCCTGCAACGTTGAACTCAGGGGAACAGGCTAGCGCCGGCAAGTGACAGTTTGCGGCAGCAGTGATGCCCAATACGGCGAGAAATAAAAGGAGTAATGCTTATCAATATTTTATCTATACGATGGAAGTAAATTGTATAACCATTTTATTTTCATCATTAAATGTATAAGGCGCACCCACTCTGACGCCAAAACTCATTATAACTTTTTATATATTAGTTAGATTAAACCCCTATTTCCCCGCTGTCACAAAACTGTCATAGATAAATGCATCTTAACTTTTCGGAGCATTTATCATGGCAAAGACTCGCATTATCGCTACCATCGGCCCCGCCTCTCGCCACATCAACACGTTGGCAGCGCTGGAAAAAGCCGGCATGTCCGTCGCCCGATTGAACGGTTCGCACAACACGCTCGACTGGCATGCGGAAACCATCGCCCTGCTGCGTAAAACGTTGCCGGATACGCCGGTGCTGTTGGACATTCCCGGTAGAAAAATCCGCACATTGCAACTGAAACACGAACCCTCATTCACTAAAGGGCAAACGCTGATCCTCACGACCGATACCTCGCATAACGGGGAGGAAAAAGTCCCGGTGGGGTACGGCCGGTTGCATGAACGGCTGACGGTGGGCGATAAGGTTTTCGCCGATGATGGCACCCTCTCGTTCCAGGTCGTTAACATCGTCGATCGGGACATCCACCTGCAGGCCGACATGGACGGCCAACTGAAAAGCCGCAAAGGCATCAATGTGCCTGGCATCGATCTCGGGCAGGCGCTGATAACGGAGAAAGATCGCGACATGATCGCCTTCGCCAAAGCACATCAAGTGGACTACATCGGCATAAGCTTCGTCGAAAGCGCGGCACACATCAACGCGATCAGAACGCTGATCGGAGGCGATACGCCCCGCATCGTGGCGAAAGTGGAAAACAGCGGCGGCATAGAGCATCTGGAGGAAGTCATCGCCGCCGCCGACGTTATCATGATCGATCGCGGCGATCTGGCGGTAGAAACCTCGATCGACCGCGTTTCTCTCTACCAAAAACAGATCCTCCTAGCCGCCTCCCATGCGGGCAAACCCACCATTGTAGCGACGGAATTGCTGCACAGCATGATAGAGAACCCGCTGCCAACCAAAGCGGAGGTCAGCGACATCACCAACGCGGTGCTGGATGGCGCCGCGGCGGTGATGCTCTCCGGTGAAACCGCCGTAGGCCGCTATCCTCTGGAGGCCGTTGCCCGTATCGCCAGCGTAGCCCATCAGGCGGAACAGCATTTAGCGCATGCGCCCCACTCATCCCCCCCTGCGCAGGTTGACGATATTCGACAGGCTGTCGGCGCCCTTATCCGCGCCTTGCCGATCTCCCGGGTGGTGGTGTTTTCTCGCACAGGTTACAGCGTGCGCATCGCCGCCATGGCCAACATCGGCATCCCGATCGTCGCATTCGGCAACGATGCGGCGACGGTGCGCAGCTGGAATATGCTGCCAGGCATCACCGGCCTGACATTGCCTCGGGTCGATCTGACACAGCCGGAAACCGAACGTTTGGCTCTGAATGTCCTGTCAGACAATGGATTGATAAATCGGCACGATGTTTTGCTGCTGGTCAGCGCCCAGCAAGACAATCAGCATATCAGCGGGAATATCTTGCGCACGCTCAGCGCCGATGCCTACCTGCAATCTGACGCGGCGCGGGAACCTCACCGGAAAGAAGAGGTGGCCTGATGGATAATCATACGTTGTTCTATCTGGTGATTGCGCTATTTGCCGTGATCCAATCGGTTTTCGGCATGGGCATCTTGGTGTTCGGTACACCGACGCTATTAATGCTGGGCGTTGATTTCTCCTCCGTACTTGGGCTGCTGCTGCCGTCGTCGGTGCTGATCTCTCTGACGCAGACGCTTGGCGCCCGCCGCATTGCTTTTCCCGCTCGCGAAAAGGTCAATATGCTGATTTGCGCCATTTTCGTCATTCTGGCGCTGAGCCTGGTCTTGCATTCGACGGTGAAAGTGAATGTCGATCTGCTGGTGGGCGCCATCCTGCTGTTTTCCGCCTTGATGCGCTTTCGTCTGTCACTGCAAGAAACATTGAAACGTTATCTCGGCAAACATCAGCGCGCTTATGTCGCAGTCATGGGTCTGATACATGGCGTCACCAACATGGGTGGCGCCTTGCTGGCACTCTACGCTGCCGCCAGCCATCGCGAGAAACTGGAGATAAGAACCACCGTCTCCCGTTACTACCTGATGTTCGGTTTAATTCAATTGGCCACGCTGGCCAGCATTAAATGGCAAGCCCTGAGCCTCGACGGTTTCACCGCGGCACCGCTGGCTCTACTGGTGTATCTGGTCGTCGGCAATCTGCTGTTCAAGAGAGCCAGCGCTCCCGTTTATGAAAAAATGGTGACCGGCTTTATTGCCTTCTATGGCGTGGTCGTTCTCACTAAAGGCTATTTATAGGCTCCCCATGACGACGACTCTCTTTTCTCTGATCCCGGTGATATTTTTAATCGCCATGGGATTCACACTACGGCACAAGAACCTGATCGATCGGGCTTTCTGGCTGCCCTGCGAAAAGCTGAATTACTTTTATCTCTTCCCGGCGCTGATGTTTATCCAGGTCGGCAAAGCCGACCTCAGCCAGTTTCCGGTGCGGCCGATTGCCCTGTCTGTACTGGGCGCTGTCCTGATTGGCGCCTTGTCGTTGTACCTCTGGCGAATCTGGCTAAAACAGCCCGGGCCGGTTTTTTCTTCGGTCATACAGGGCGCTCTGCGCCCCAATACCTACATCGGGGTTGCCGCAGCGGCGGCGACTTTCGGCCACACCGGCCTGACGGTGACCTCCATCAGCATCGCCGTCGCCATCCCGCTGTTGAACGTGGCCTCGATTGTCATACTGATGCATTACGGTCAGGGTACCCGCCCCGGCGGCAAACAGATCGCCAAAGCGCTGGGGAAAAACCCAGTGATCCTTTCGGTCTTGGCCGGTCTGGCCTTCAACGCCAGCGGCTGGTCGCTTGGCGCGGCGCTGGAGAACATTCTCACCATTCTCGGCGGCGCCTCTCTACCATTGGGGTTGCTGGCGGTCGGCGCAGGGCTGGATATACAGGCGGCGCGTACGGCGCAGGGCCCCGTACTGCAATCGTCCTTCGTCAAGTTACTGCTGGTACCGCTGTTGACGCTGGGAATCGGCATCACCCTGGGCATCTCCGGCCCGGTGCTGGCGACTATCGTCCTGTTTAACGCCTTACCCTGTACACCTTCCGCCTACATCATGGCGAGACTGCTGGGCGGCGATCATCGCTTGTCGGCCGGTATCATCACGATCCAAACGTTGCTGGCGGCGGTCACCATTCCTGTTATTTTGCTGCTGACCCAGTTTTCAGCTCATCCAGCTTAAGATGGGCCTCATACTTCCGCCACAACGCGTCGAACCAGCCGTCGTCTCCATGACGATCGTTGATGCGCTCGACCGCTTCCGCACACTGTCGGCGGGCCAAGGCCAACAGGCCGGCCTCGCCCGCCGATAAAACAGCCAATAAGCGCGCCATTTCCACCAGATAGTGACGGGCAAAGGAGACATCGTAATCGGTAATGTTCTTGCTGTTGTCAATCAAGTCGCACAGTTTGATGGTCTGCGCTTCCGCACAGGCCTGCGCGCTGTGCCGCAGATTGGCATTTTTACGGTGCAGACGCTCACCGCCGTAGCTGCGAGGCTGCACGTCGGTCAACATTTCCACATAACGCTCGACCGTCGGACCGAATTCTCGCCGGATATCCGCCAGGGTCACCGCCGTATCTTCTACCGTATCATGCAGCCAGGCAGCGGCGACCATTTCTGGCGTCGGCTTAGCCCGCTGCAGCAAATCCACCACCGCTGCAGGATGCACGATATACGGCTCCCCGGTGAACTTGCGTCGCTGATTGCAGGCATGATGAGCGTCATTGGCAAATCGCTGCGCTTTCAAGGTTAAATCCATACTTTCTCCTTATCCATATCGATTCAGTGTAACGGCAGCCATGCTGACATCTGAGTCGATTTGGTTATGAGTTATGCCGACAACGCAGCACGTAATGCGCTCACAAACGCCGCAAAGCCCGCTATTTTATGCCTACTTTTTCTCATGCGAGACACCCTGTGGATACCCAACGCTACCTGCAGCATATCGGCTTTGCCGGCGCCGCCCGCCCTGATCTCCCCACGTTGCAACAGCTGCACCATCGCCACATGCTGAGCGTACCGTTCGAGAACCTGAGCATTATTTATCATCAGGGCATTCAGTTGGCGCCCGAAGCGCTGTTCAGCAAGGTGGTGGAGCGTAACCGCGGCGGTTTCTGTTATGAGCTGAACACGCTGTTCGCCCTGCTGCTGCGGGAGATCGGTTTCAAGGTGAGCTTCATCTCCGGCGAGATCCGCGCGCGCGACGGCCATTTCGGCCCGCCCTACGACCATCTGGCGCTGCGGGTGGATCTGGCGGAGCAGGCCTGGCTGGTGGACGTCGGTTTCGGCGATTCCTTCCTGACGCCGCTGAAGATCGTCGCCGCCGAGCCGCAACCGCAGGCCAGCGGCACCTTCCACCTGGAGCGGGAAGGCGAGTATTACCTGCTGGAGCGCCGCAACGGCGACCAACGCTCGCATGCCAAAACGCTGTATCGCTTTACCGTTCAGCCGCGCGAGTTGCACGAGTTCGACGAGATGTGCCGGTTCCACAGCACCTCGCCGCAGTCGCATTTCACCCAACGCCTGGTGTGTTCACGGCCGACGGAACACGGCCGGGTGACCCTCAGCGACATGAAGCTGATCGTGACCGAAGATCACCAGCGCCACGAAACGACGCTGCATTCGGAAGAGGAACGCCGCGCCGCGCTGTGGCAGCATTTCGCCATCGATTTGGATCGTTGACGGCGCCGGCGGCGTAATACTGGTCAGTTAGCGTTTTTCTGAACGTATTTGTGCAGTTTTCGGTCGATAAAGATGAGATGCGCCATGAGGCTCATACGCTTCGACCGAGCCAGGGGCCGAAGGCGCGGCCCCTCCAATTGCCGTTCATTGTAGTAACAGAGAAATTCTGGGCATTTAGGGCAATTCATCCTGCACGCCACGTACAGAGACTGGATAAAAAAATGCCAGTCAGGCTTAAGTGACCAGCATTACGCACAACGGTATCCTTTTATTACGATTCTGTTACATCGATTGCATAACCGCGCTTGGCTGATTGCCAGCACCGCGGCGGCAGGCATCATAGGGTCATGATTCGGCAACAGAGTGCGAAAATGATCCGTGTGATACTGGTGGATGACCATGTGGTGGTGCGCTCCGGCTTTGCGCAATTGCTCAGCCTCGAAGACGATCTCAACGTGGTGGGGCAATACAGCAGCGCGGCGGCAGCCTGGCCGGCATTGCTGCGCGACGACGTCAGCGTCGCGGTGATGGACATCGCCATGCCGGATGAAAACGGCCTGAGCCTGTTGAAACGCCTGCGGGCGCAGAAGCCGCAGTTCCGCGCGATCATCCTCAGCATTTATGACTCCCCGACCTTCGTGCAGAGCGCGCTGGATGCCGGCGCCAGCGGCTATCTAACCAAACGCTGCGGGCCGGAAGAACTGGTGCAGGCGGTGCGCTCCGTCGATATGGGCGGCCATTACCGGTGCGCCGACGCGCTGCGGGCGCTGCGCGGCGGCGAGCAGCCGGCCACGGCGCTGGAAGCGTTGACCCCGCGCGAGCGCGAGATCTTCGATCTGCTGGTCAAAGGCGACAGCGTAAAGGAGATCGCGTTCAAGCTCGATCTCAGCCATAAAACGGTGCACGTGCATCGCGCCAACGTCCTGGGCAAGCTGCAGTGCAACAGCACCATCGAGCTGGTGCATTTCGCCCTCGACCATCAGCTGCTGGCGGGGCATTGATGTCACCCCGCTTCCGGCCCTGGGTTATCTCGCTGTTTATCCTGTTGGCCTGGGGCAGCGGCTGGCTGATGCTGTGGACGCTCGGTTTCTACCTGACCCACAACGGCAATCAGGCGGCGCTGTTTCTGCCTCACGGCGTCTATCTCGCGCTGCTGATCCTGCTGGCGCGCCGCTATTGGCCCGCCCTGATGATACCGCCGGTACTGCTGCTGTTCTGGCTGCACGGCGAACGCCTGCTGAGCGGCTACAGCCTGCTGGCCGCGCCGTTCATCACCCTGCTCCCGGCCGCGCTCGCGCAGCGGTTCTGGCGCCGTTTTCCGCTCTACTGGCAGCGGCTGACGCTGCTGCTGGCCGCCGTGACCGCCGCCTCGTTGCTCAATACCGCCCTGCTTGCGTCTTTCGCGCACAGCCCGGCGATGCTGCTCGGCCTGGCGTCGTTTACCGGCGGCGTCTTGCTGACCCCGTTCGTCTACCTGATCTTTGAATTTCTGCGCCAGCAGCACCGTTACCACCTGCTGGGGCTGGACACCACCAACCCGCCGCTGCGCGCCTCCTTAATCATCTGGTGCAGCCTGTTTTTCGTTATCGGCATCGGCACCCAGATGGTGCTGTCGCCGGAAATCGAACGCCTGCTGCTGATCGTGGTGTTTCTGCCGAACGTGGTGATGGCGTGGAAGTTCGGTTGGCAGGGCGGCGTACTGTCCGGCCTGCTCGGCAGCATGATGATCACCCTCGCCCGGCAGGTCGGCGTGGGGTTCGGCAATCTGGTCGAGCTGGAAATCTTTCTGGCGACGCAGGCGCTGCTCGGCATCGGTCTGGGCATCGCCATCAGCCGCCAGCAACACCTGGCGCAAAACCTGCACCATTATCGCCGACGGCTGGAAGAAGAGCTGGCGGCGCGGCGGGCGCTGACCGAAAAACTGATCCACACCGAAGAAGACACGCGGAAAAACCTGGCGCGCGAGTTGCACGATGAAATCGGCCAGAACATCACCGCGATTCAAATTCAGTCGCAGCTGGTCAAGCGGGCGCGCGATCCGGCGCAAACCCAGGCCGCCGCGAACCAGATAGCCGATCTCGCCCGGCGCATTCATCACTCCACGCGCCAGCTGCTGCGCCAGCTTCGCCCGCCCGCGCTGGACGAGCTGGCGTTCAAAGACGCGCTTCACCACCTGCTGAATGAATTCGCCTTCAGCGAACGAGGCATCCGTTGCCGTTTCGACTACCGACTCATCGACACGCCCGCCGGCGAGACGGTGCGCTTCACCCTCTACCGGCTGTTGCAAGAGCTGCTCAACAACGTGTGCAAACACGCCGAAGCCAGCGAAGTCGCCATCGTCTTGCATCAACAGGGTGAGCTTTTGCACCTCGAGGTGCGGGACAACGGCATCGGCATCCGTGCGGACAAAGTGCCCGGCTTCGGCATTCAGGGGATGCGCGAACGGGTCAGCGCGCTCGGCGGCGAACTGACGCTGGAAACGCAGTGCGGCACCCGAGTAATTGTTAACCTGCCCACAAATTTGCAACAAACCGCCGACTAACTAGGAAAAAGTCTTAGCCACTCCGGACTTTCTCTCATCCCCTTTCCCTTTCACCTTCTTATAGTCAGCACCAGGGAGGCGGCTATGCAAGCACGCTCGGCATCTGAAATCGATCATCGTTACCGCGCGCTGCGCCCGCGACTGCTGCTGTATATGGTCATCGGGTACGCCGCCTTTTACCTGACGCGCAAAAGCGTGAATTACGTGCTGCCGGCGCTGCAAACGGATTTGGGGCTGGATAAAGGGGACATCGGCCTGCTTGGCTCGCTGTTTTATCTGAGCTACGGCCTGTCGAAATTCGCCGCCGGGTTGTGGCACGACGGCCATGGGCAGCGCGGGTTTATGGGGATCGGCCTGTTCGCCACCGGAGTGCTGAACGTGGCGTTCGCCTTCGGCGAATCGCTGACGCTGCTGCTGGCGGTCTGGGCGCTGAACGGCTTCTTTCAGGGCTGGGGCTGGCCGCCCTGCGCGCGGCTGCTGACCCACTGGTATTCGCGCAACGAGCGCGGCTTCTGGTGGGGCTGCTGGAATATGTCGATCAACCTCGGCGGCGCGATCGTGCCGCTGATCAGCGCCTTCGCCGCCCAGCGCTGGGGCTGGCAGGCGGCGATGTTGATCCCGGGGGCCGTCAGCATGGTGCTGGGCATCTGGCTCATGCGGCAGCTGACAGGCACGCCGCAGGAAGAAGGCCTGCCGTCGGTCGGCCAGTGGCGCCACGATCCGCTGGAGCTGCGCCAGGAACAGCAAAGCCCGCCGATGGGGCTGTGGCGGATGCTGCGCACCACGATGCTGAAGAACCCGATGATCTGGTTGCTCGGCGTCTCTTACGTGCTGGTCTACCTGATCCGCATCGCGTTGAACGACTGGGGCAACCTGTGGCTGACGGAAAGTCACGGCGTCAACCTGCTCAGCGCCAACGCGACGGTGATGCTGTTCGAGATAGGCGGCCTGCTCGGCGCGCTGTTCGCCGGCTGGGGCTCGGATGTGCTGTTCGGCGGGCAGCGCGCACCGATGATTTTGCTGTTCACGCTTGGGCTGATGGTGTCCGTCGCCGCGCTGTGGCTGGCGCCGGTGCATCACTACGCGCTGCTGGCGGGCTGTTTCTTTGCGGTGGGCTTCTTTGTCTTCGGCCCACAGATGCTGATTGGCCTCGCCGCCGTGGAATGCGGGCACAAAGGCGCCGCGGGCTCCATCACCGGCTTTCTCGGCCTGTTCGCCTATCTGGGGGCGGCGCTGGCGGGCTGGCCGCTGTCGCGGGTCATCGAAGGCTATGGCTGGTCAGGCATGTTCAGTTTGCTGTCGATCGCCGCCGTTCTTATGGGTTTATTGCTGATGCCGCTGCTGATGGCGAGCGTTACCACCTCTACCGAGAGAAGGATAAAACAATGAAAAAAACGTGGGTCACTACCCTGATAGCGTCCGGCATCGCGCTGGCGACGCTGAGCGGCGCCGCGCACGCCAAGGGCCGCCTGGTGGTTTACTGCAGCGCCACCAATGAAATGTGCGAAGCGGAAACCAAAGCCTTCGGCGAGAAATATGACGTGAAAACCTCGTTCATCCGCAACGGTTCCGGCAGCACGCTGGCAAAAGTGGACGCCGAGAAAAAGAACCCGCAGGCAGACGTCTGGTATGGCGGCACGCTCGATCCGCAATCCCAGGCCGGTGAAATGGGGCTGCTGCAGCCGTACAAATCGCCGAACCTCGAACAGGTGATGACGCAATTCCGCGATCCGGCCAAGCTGAAAGGCAACTACTCCTCGGCGGTCTACGTCGGCATTCTCGGCTTTGGCGTCAATACCCAGCGCCTGAAAGAGAAAAACCTGCCGGTGCCCAAGTGCTGGAAAGACCTGACCAAGCCGGAATACAAGGGCGAGATTCAAATCGCCGATCCGCAAAGTTCCGGCACCGCCTACACCGCGCTGGCGACCTTCGCCCAGCTGTGGGGAGACGATCAGGCGTTCGATTACCTCAAGCAGCTGAACGCCAACGTTTCGCAGTACACCAAGTCCGGCATTGCCCCGGCGCGCAACGCCGCCCGCGGTGAAACGGCGATCGGCATCGGTTTCCTGCATGACTACTCGCTCGAAAAGGAACAGGGCGCGCCGCTTGAGCTGATCTCGCCGTGTGAAGGCACCGGCTACGAAATCGGCGGCGTCAGCATCCTCAAAGGCGCGCGCAACCTCGACAACGCCAAGCTGTTCGTGGATTGGGTGTTGTCGAAAGAGGCGCAGGAGCTGGCGTGGAAGAAAGGCAAGTCCTATCAGATCCTGACCAATACCACCGCCGACACCTCGCCGAACTCGCTGAAGCTCGACGACCTGAAGCTGATCAACTACGACATGGACAAGTACGGCTCGACCGAGGTCCGCAAGGCGCTGATCAACAAATGGGTCAGCGAAGTCAAGATGGGTAAATAAGCCCACATTCTGCGCCTGTTGCCGGGTAAGCCTCACGCCTTACCCGGCCTGAACATCCGGGAAACTTATGTCACATACACATGCACTCCATCTCGTGAAAAAACGAGATGCGATATTCCTTTGGGTTTTGCTTGGCTGGCTGGCGTTCGCCCTGCTGCCGAGCTGGAGCCTGGATTACGGCCTGCTGGAGTCCACCGGCGATGAAATCCTCGCGGCCTACGGCTGGTCACACCGCAATATCAGCTGGCTTTGGTGCCTGTTGCCGAGTCTGCTGCTGCTTCGCCCCTACGCCGCGGCGGGCGGTGAACGGCGGCGGCGGCACGCGTTCGACGCCGGCTGGGCGCTGCTGTGCATGGCCTTTATCGTCGTCAGCGCCACGGTGGCGGGACGCGGCTTAGGCTACGCCACCCTGGTGCAATTGATCGCGCTGGGCGCCATCATGACGCTGGCGCTGACCCGCCTCGAATGGCTGGGCGGCGACCGTTTCGTTATCGGCGCGCTGGTCACCATCGTGGCGCTGATCGGCGTCTTCATCGTCTGGCCGAGCATCGCGATTTTCATTCCGATGTTTACCGACCAGACGGGCGCGTTCGCGCCGCTGGCCTTTATGAACGTGCTGTCGCAGGCGCATATCGTTCAGGTGATCCTCAACTCCATCGCCCTGTCGATCGCGGTCGGCGCCGGCTGCACCTTCTTCGGCCTGGTGCTGGCGATTTACACCACCCGCATCGCCAAACGCAGCGCCATTATCGGCCGCATCTTCTCCATCCTGCCCATCGTCACGCCGCCGTTCGTCGTCGGCCTGGGCGTCACGCTGATGATGGGGCGCTCCGGCTACGTCACCGAGTGGATGGTGACCTGGTTCGGCCTGACCAACACCAACTGGCTGTATGGTTTTACCGGCATCTGGCTGGCGCAGGTGCTGGCGTTCACGCCGATGGCGTTCATGATCCTCGACGGCGCGATCAAGACCATTCATCCTTCGCTGGAAGAGGCCTCCTACACCCTGCGCGCCAGCCGTTGGCAAACCTTTAACGGCGTGTTCGTGCCGCTGCTGAAACCGGCGCTGGCCAACGCGTTTCTGATCGTGGTGGTGCAATCGCTGGCCGACTTCAGCAACCCGCTGGTGCTCGGCGGCAACTTCGACGTGCTGGCGACGCAAATCTATTTCTACATCACCGGCTCGCAGCTCGACTATCAGGCCGCCAGCACCCTCGGCGCCTTCCTGCTGCTGTTCTCGCTGCTGGTGTTCTGCATCCAGTACCTGTGGATCGGCAAGCGTTCCTACGTCACCGTGTCCGGCAAATCCTACCGCGGCGACGTGCAGCCGCTGCCGGTCACGCTGGTGTGGAGCGTGATCGCGCTGCTGGCGGTGTGGATCGCCTTTAACGCCCTGCTCTACGGCAGCATTTTCTACGGCAGCTTCACCGTCAACTGGGGGGTGGATTACACGCTGACGCTGGATAACTTCATCAAGCTGTTCGGCCAGGGCATGAGCGACGGCGCGTGGCCTTCGCTGCTCGACACGCTGCTGTACGCCGGGATCGCCGCGCCGATCACCGCCGCGTTCGGTCTGCTGATCGCCTGGATCGTGGTGCGCCAGCAGTTCAAGGGCAAAAAGACCATCGAGTTCACCACCATGCTGTGCTTTGCGGTGCCGGGCACCGTGGCGGGCGTCTCTTACATTCTCGCCTTCAACAGCGCGCCGGTGTACCTCACCGGGACAGCCGCCATCGTGATTATCTCGATGGTGATGCGCAACGTGCCGGTGGGCATTCGCGCCGGGATCGCCGGGCTGGGCCAGATAGACAAATCGCTGGACGAAGCCTCGCTCAGCCTGCGCGCCGGCTCGCTGCGCACCATCACGCACATTCTGCTGCCGCTGCTGCGCCCGGCGATCCTGTCGGCGCTGATCTACAGCTTCGTGCGCGCCATCACCACCGTCAGCGCCATCGTCTTCCTGGTCACTCCCGATACCCGCGTGGCCACCGCCTACATCCTCAACCGCGTGGAAGACGGCGAATACGGCGTGGCGATCGCCTACGGTTCAATTCTGATCGTGGTGATGCTGGCGATTATTTTCCTCTTTGACTGGCTGATCGGTGAGGCACGCATCTCCCGTTCAAAAGCCAAAAACCAGGCGTAATGGAGCCCATGATGAGCCAGAAAAATTTCGTTGAACTGCGTAATGTCTCCAAACGGTTCGGCAGCAACACGGTAATCGATAACATCACGCTCACCATCCCACGGGGGCAAATGGTGACGCTGCTCGGCCCTTCCGGCTGCGGCAAGACCACCATTTTGCGCCTGGTCGCCGGGCTGGAGAAACCGAGCGACGGGCAGATATTCATTGATGGTGAAGACGTCACCCATCGTTCTATCCAGCAGCGTGATATCTGCATGGTATTCCAGTCTTATGCCCTGTTCCCGCACATGTCGCTGGGGGAGAACGTCGGCTATGGCCTGAAGATGCTCGGCATTCCGCGCGCCGAAGTGAAAGCGCGCGTGCAGGAAGCGCTGGCGATGGTGGATCTGGCGGGGTTCGACGATCGCTATGTCGATCAGATCTCCGGCGGCCAACAGCAGCGCGTGGCGCTGGCGCGCGCGCTGATCCTCAAGCCGAAAGTGCTGCTGTTCGACGAGCCGTTGAGCAATCTCGACGCCAACCTGCGCCGCAGCATGCGCGAAAAGATCCGCGAGCTGCAAAAGCAGTTTGATATCACGTCGCTGTACGTCACCCACGATCAGAGCGAGGCCTTTGCGGTCTCAGACACCGTGCTGGTGATGAACAAAGGGCATATCATGCAGATGGGTTCACCGCAGGATCTCTATCGGCAGCCCGCTTCGCGCTTTATGGCGAGCTTTATGGGGGACGCCAACCTGTTCCCGGCCAGTTTCAGCGCGGAACATGTCGATATCAGCGGCTATCGCCTGCCGCGCCCCGCGCACTTTGCCGCCCAGGGCGCCGGCACGGTGGGCGTGCGCCCGGAGGCGATCACGCTGAGCGGGCATGGCGATGAAAGCCAGTGCTGCGTGATCGAACATGTCGCCTACATGGGGCCGCAGTATGAGGTGACGGTGGCATGGCACGGACAGCAGATTTTGCTGCAGGTTAACGCCACCCGCCTGCAGCCGAACGTCGGCGAGCAGTATTATCTGGAAATTCATCCCTACGGCATGTTTATGCTGGCGGATGCGGCATAATAAGCATCACTCTTAAGCGTTAGAATAACGGCCATCCCGAACGGGATGGCCGAAAATAATCGCCAAAAAACACCGTATTTATCTATTTTTACAATTCCACCCAAGTCCTTGTTCAGCCGAAAAATAAACACAACCACACCCACTAAAAAATAACCACCCAGTTCACTCAGGGTGATATTTTTATTTAAATAGGGTAAGCTTAATCCCGCAGTCGAAATTATTTAACGGCCAACTCAAGGAGAAATTCATGAGCAACAATGCAAACGCACAGGCGCAGCTGGATAATTTACGCAACGTCGCTTCCCAGCTGAAGGAAATGCGCCACTATGCGCAGGCGAATACCGAGACGCTCTCCGCACACTGGCTGGCCTTCGATCAGGGGGAATGCAAAAATAAGGCATTCGCCGAAGCCATTAACGACCTGTTGAATAAACAGGGCGCCTGTCTGGAAGGACTGGAAAAAACCATTCAGGATATCGAGATAGAATTGAACCGTCTCGACAAAGCCGCCTGATAATACCATTTTAAATAAACCCGCCGCGCGCGGGTTTATTTTTAGCTGCGGCAGATGACGCGCGCAATATCCCCGGATGTCGTCAGCGCGCGTATTTCGCTGAACAGTTCGGTGGCTTCGTCATATTCTTTACGCAAATAACCCAGCCACTGTTTGATGCGCGCCACGTGATACAGACCAGTGTCGCCCTGCTTTTCCAGATGGACATATTTTTGCAGCAGCTCAACCACCTGCGGCCAGGGCATGCGCGGCTCGTTATACTTCACCACCCGGCTCAGGTTCGGCACGTTGAGCGCGCCGCGCCCCAGCATGACGGCGTCGCAGCCGGTCGCCTGCAGGCAATCCTGCGCGCTCTGGTGATCCCAGATCTCGCCGTTGGCGATCACCGGGATGCTCAGCCGCTGACGGATCTCGCCGATCGCCGCCCAATTGATGCGATCCGCCTTGTAGCCGTCCTCTTTGGTGCGGCCGTGCACCGTCAGCTCGCTGGCGCCGGCCTGCTGCACCGCATCGGCGATTTCAAAGCTGCGGCTGGAGGAATCCCAGCCCAGACGCACCTTCACCGTGACCGGCAGATGGGCCGGCACCGCCGCGCGCATCGCCTTGGCGCCCTGGTAGATCAATTCCGGATCTTTGAGCAGCGTCGCCCCGCCGCCGCTGCCGTTCACCAGCTTGGACGGGCAGCCGCAGTTGAGATCGACGCCGTAAGAGCCCAGCTCCACCGCACGCGCGGCGTTCTCCGCCAGCCATTGCGGGTACTGCCCCAGCAGCTGTACCCGCACCAGCGTGCCCGATGGCGTGCGGCTGGCGTGACGCAGCTCCGGGCACAGCCGGTAGAACGACTTGGCCGGCAGCAGTTGATCGACCACGCGCAAAAATTCGGTGATGCACAGATCGTAGTCGTTCACTTCGGTGAGCAACTCACGCACCAAAGAGTCGAGAACGCCCTCCATCGGAGCCAATAATACGCGCATGACCAATCCCAGCTAAAAAAAGACCCGCAATGATACGGGTGAATGCCCGCGCCAGACAAGCCTCTGCGGGCATTAAAAATGCCGTCAGCCCAGCCGGCGGATCGGTTGGCCGGCGAGGAACGCCGCAATGTCCTCGACCGCCTCGGTGAAGTAGGCGCGGTAGTTGTCGTCCGCCACATAACCCACATGCGGCGTCGCCAGCACGTTGGGCAGCTGGCGAAACACGTCGTCGGCCGGCAGCGGCTCCGTCTCGAACACGTCCAGCCCGGCGCCGGCGATCTTCCGCTGTTGCAGCACGTCCACCAACGCCGCCCGATCGACGATGCCCGCGCGCGAGGTGTTGATCAGGTAAGCGGTGGGCTTCATCGCCGCCAATTCATCACGCCCCACCAACCCGCGGCTGCGGTCGCTCAGCACCAGGTGAATGGAGACAAAATCGCTCTGCTCAAACAGCGCCCGTTTGGATGACGCCAGCTCAGCGCCCTCCTGCGCCGCCCGTTCCGCCGTCAGGTTCTGGCTCCAGGCCAGCACCCGCATGCCGAACGCCTGCGCCACCCGGGCCATCTGGCCGCCGATCTTGCCTAACCCCAGCAGCCCCAGCGTTTTCCCCTGCAGCGTGACGCCTAAGCCCAGCTGCCACGGGCCATTGTTCCGCAGCCCGACGCTTTCCGGTACGATATGCTTCGCCAGCCCGAGCAGCAGCGCCCAGGTCAACTCCATCGGCGCCGCCGACCCGCTGCGGGTGCCGCACACGACTACGCCACGCTCGGCGGCGGCGGCCAAATCGATAGCGGCGTTGCGCATGCCGGAGGTGATCAGCAGCTTCAGCTTCGGCAGCCGCGCCAGCAGCGAGGCGGTCATCGGCGTGCGCTCGCGCATGATGACCAAAATGTCGCACTCCTGCAGATGCACCGCCAGTTCCGCTTCATCGGTAAAGTGCGCGCTGATGGCGGACACCTCCACCCGATCGGCCAGCGCCGACCAGTCCGCCATCTTGAGCGCCACCTGCTGGTAATCATCGAGAATTGCGCACTTCAATTTCATCTCCGTCTCCTGGAATGTAGGGGTAACCACCGTCCAGCCTAGTACGAAAATGGCGTTCCGCCAGGCAAAAAAAAGCCGCCCGTATCGGCGGCTTACTCTTTGAGCAATCAGGCTTATTCAGCCGGTTTGCGATTGCGCGGGCGGCGCGAAGACGGCGCGCCGGAACGGCGCTGGCCGTCACCCTGCGGGCGAGCGTTGCCGTTACCGTTGCCACGGTTTTCACGCTGGCCGCCGTTGGCGTTACCGCTGCGCTGACCGCCGCCGTTACCGGAACGCTGGCCACCGCCGTTGCCGCGCGGCGCGCCGCGTCCGCCGCCCTGGCGGCCGTTGATGATCGGCTCGGCCTTGATGGTCGGATCCGGCTCGTAGCCCGGCAGCGCAATGCGCGGAATTTCACGCTTCAGCAGACGCTCGATGTCGCGCAGCAGCTTGTGTTCATCCACGCACACCAGCGAGATAGCTTCACCGGTGCGTTCCGCGCGGCCGGTACGGCCGATACGGTGCACATAGTCTTCCGGCACGTTAGGCAACTCATAGTTCACCACGTGCGGCAGCTGGTCGATATCCAGACCGCGCGCCGCGATATCGGTCGCCACCAGCACGCGGATGCGGCCATCTTTGAAATCGGCCAACGCACGGGTACGGGCGCCCTGGCTCTTGTTGCCGTGGATCGCCGCAGCGGTGATGCCGTCTTTGTTCAACTGTTCCGCCAGGTGGTTGGCGCCGTGCTTGGTGCGGGTAAACACCAGCACCTGTTTCCAGTCGCCTTCGCCGATCATCTGCGACAGCAGTTCCCGCTTACGCTTCTTGTCGACGAAGTGCACGCTCTGCTCGATCTGCTCGGACGCAGTGTTGCGGCGCGCCACTTCCACCGAGGCCGGGTTGTGCAGCAGCTTGTTGGCCAGCGCCTTGATGTCGTCGGAGAAGGTCGCGGAGAACAGCAGGTTCTGGCGCTTGGCCGGCAGCTTGGCCAGCACGCGGCGGATGTCGTGGATAAAGCCCATGTCCAGCATGCGGTCCGCTTCGTCCAACACCAGAATTTCGATTTTGGACAGGTCAACCGCGTTCTGATGTTCCAGATCCAGCAGACGGCCCGGCGTCGCCACCAGGATATCGACGCCGCCGCGCAGCTTCATCATCTGCGGGTTGATGCTCACGCCGCCAAACACCACCAGCGAACGCAGGCGCAGGTGTTTGCTGTAGGCTTCGACGTTTTCGCCGATCTGCGCCGCCAGCTCACGGGTTGGCGTCAGGATCAGCGCGCGCACCGGGCGACGGCCTTTGACCGGATGGTCATGCTTGCTCAGCAGCTGCAACAGCGGCAGGGTAAAACCGGCGGTTTTACCAGTGCCGGTCTGGGCGCTGGCCATCAGGTCACGACCTTCCAGCACGACAGGGATAGCCTGACGCTGGATTGGCGTCGGTTCGCGATAGCCCTGTTCTTCAACAGCGCGCACAATTTCAGCACTTAAGCCGAGGGTTTCAAATGACATAAAGAGAAAAACTCCAGATCCCCCCTAACCTAACGGTGTTCGGTGCAGTTTCCTGGGAGGATGATCAGACGGGGCATTAAGCATGACCACGAGGGATTGGCACAAACTGCAGTGCACCAGGCGCCGATTGTAACAGAAGTCGCGCAATAAAAAGCACTTTTACGCACCTAGAGCACAATCTGCCGTAAATTCAGCATTGTCTGAAGCCGATCACATAACTCATTGTGGTTAGCGGTTGCGTTTTAGACAATCTGGCATAAAGTTAATCATATGATTGATTAACTTCGAGCGTGACCCATGCCAGCTTCCGTCCCTCATCAGGCCGCCGGCCGGGCGCGCGGCGAGCAAACGCGCAGGCAGCTGCTCGCCGCGGCGACCGAACTGTTCGGTGAATTCGGCCTGCAGGGCGCCACCACGCGCGATATCGCCCAGCGCGCCGGCCAGAACATCGCCGCCATTACCTACTACTTCAGCTCCAAAGAGGGGCTGTATCTGGCCGTGGCGCAATCGCTCGCCGATTTCATCCAGCAGGCGTTCGCCCCGTTGGCCGAAGAGGTCGATCGCTTTGGGCAAGAAGCGCCCGAACAACGCTCACCCGACGCGGCGCTACGCTTGCTGCAGCGTGGCCTGCTGGCCTTCAGCGAGCTGATGACCCAGCCGCACACGCTGAACCTGAGCAAAATCATGTCACGCGAACAGCTCGCCCCGACCGAGGCCTACCCGCTGATCCACCGCCAGGTGATCGCGCCGATGCACGAGCGGCTGTGCCGCTTGCTGTCGGCCGCCACCGGCATCGACGAACACGCTCCCCGCCTCGTATTGCATACCCATGCGCTGATCGGCGAGGTGCTGTCGTTCCGCGTGGCGCGCGAAACCATCCGCCGTCAGGCCGGCTGGCAAGAGATTGGTGAAAGTGAAGCGGCGCAAATCGCGGCGGTGCTGAGCGAACATATTGAAATTCTGGTTACTGGGCTGCGCCAACGTCATGGCGCGTAAATTCAGGCAGGGAGTGTTATGAACAAAAAACGCAGTGCCTTGATCGTGTTGTTAATTCTGCTGATCGCGGCCGCCGCTTACGGGGTCTGGCATTACCAACAGCAGCAGGATAAGCCGCTGACGCTGTACGGCAACGTCGATATCCGCACGGTCAACCTCGGCTTTCGCGTCGACGGCCGCCTGGCGTCGCTGACGGTGGATGAAGGCGATGCCGTTCAGCCGGGCCAGCTGCTCGGCAAGCTGGACGACGCCCCCTACCGCAACGCGCTGCAGCAGGCCGAAGCCAACGTCGGCAGCGCGCGCGCCAAACTGTCGCTGCTGCAGGCCGGCTATCGCAGCGAAGAGATAGCCCAGGTGCAGTCAGAAATGGCGCAGCGCCAGTCCGCCTTCACCTATGCCGACAGCTTCCTGAAACGCCAGCAGGGGCTGTGGGCGAAAAACGCCACCTCCGCCGACGCGCTGGAGGATGCGCGCACCGCCCGCAATCAGGCGCAGGCCAATCTGCAGGCGGCGAAGGACAAGCTGTCGCAATACCGCAGCGGCAATCGCCCGCAAGAAATTGAACAGGCCAAGGCCGACGTGGCGCAAAGCGAAGCGGCGTTGGCGCAGGCGCAGTTGAACCTGCAAGACGCCACGCTGATCTCCCCTTCCGCCGGCACGGTGCTGACCCGCGCGGTGGAGCCGGGCACCATGCTCGGCGCCGGCGGCACGGTGTTCACCCTGTCGCTGACCCGGCCGGTGTGGGTGCGCGCCTACGTCAACGAGACCAGCCTGAATCAGGCGGTGCCCGGCACCGAGTTGGAAATTTACACCGACGGCCGCCCCGGCAAGCCTTATCACGGCAAGATCGGTTTCGTCTCGCCGACCGCGGAATTCACGCCGAAAAGCGTTGAAACGCCGGATCTGCGCACCGATCTGGTGTATCGCCTGCGGGTGATCGTCACCGACGCCGACGACGCGCTGCGCCAGGGCATGCCGGTCACCCTGCGCTTCGCCAAACCCTGAGGCCGGCCATGGAACAGGCGCACACCATCGAGCTGGAAGGGCTGGAAAAACGCTTCCCGTCGCTTGAGAAACCGGCGGTCGCCAGCCTGACCACCACCCTGCGCAGCGGCGCGGTGATCGGGCTGGTCGGCCCGGACGGCGCCGGCAAAACCACCCTGCTGCGCATGCTGGCCGGGCTGCTGCAGCCCAGCAGCGGCAAACTGCGGGTCGCCGGGCTGGATCCGATCGCCCAGGATCGTCAACTGCACGCGATCCTCGGCTACATGCCGCAGAAGTTCGGGCTGTATGAGGATCTGACGGTGATGGAGAACCTGACGCTGTACGCCGATCTGCGCGGCGTCACCGGCGATCTGCGGCGTCAGACCTTCGAACGGCTGCTGAAATTCACCGACCTGACCCGCTTCACCGAGCGCCTGGCGGGCAAGCTGTCCGGCGGCATGAAGCAAAAACTGGGACTGGCCTGCACGCTGGTGGGCGCCCCCCAGGTGCTGCTGCTGGATGAACCGGGCGTCGGCGTCGATCCTATCTCGCGCCGCGAACTGTGGCGCATGGTGCACGAGCTGGCCAACGACGGCATGTTGATCCTGTGGAGCACCTCTTATCTCGACGAAGCCGAGCAGTGCCGCGAAGTGCTGCTGCTCAACGAGGGCGAGCTGCTGTTCAGCGGCGCGCCGCAGGATCTGACTCGCCGTATGGCCGGGCGCACGGTGTTGATCGCCGCGCCGCCGGGCAGCCATCGATCGTTGCTGCAGCGGGCGATCTGCCTGCCGGCGGTCACCGACGGCGTGATCCAGGGCAAGTACCTGCGCCTGATCCTGAAAGAAGGCGAAGATCACCGGCAGCTGCTGCAGGCGCTGGATCTGCCGGACGCCGAACTGAACGAAGCGGATCCGCGCTTCGAGGATGCGTTTATCGATCTGCTCGGCGGCGGCCCCAACCATCGCTCGGCGCTGGCGGAGATCATGCCGACCGTCAACGGCGAAAGTGGTGAAACGGTGATCGAAGCGGTGCAGCTAACCAAAAAATTCGGCGATTTCGCCGCCACCGATCACGTCGATTTTCAGGTGCGGCGCGGCGAAATCTTCGGCCTGCTCGGCCCGAACGGCGCCGGCAAGTCCACCACCTTCAAAATGATGTGCGGCCTGCTGATCCCCTCCAGCGGCAAGGCGCTGGTGCTGGGGATGGATCTGAAAACCAGTTCCGGCCAGGCGCGCCAACGCCTTGGCTACATGGCGCAAAAATTCTCGCTGTACGGCAACCTGACGGTGGCGCAAAACCTGAAGTTCTTCTCCGGCGTCTACGGCCTGAGCGGCAAGGCGCAGCGCGACAAAATCGACGAGATGTCGCGCGCCTTCAACTTCGCGCCGATCCTCGATCAAACGCCGGACGCGCTGCCGCTCGGCTTCAAGCAGCGCCTGGCGCTGGCCTGCGCGCTGATGCACGAACCGGATATTCTGTTCCTCGACGAACCGACCTCCGGCGTCGATCCGCTGACGCGGCGCGAGTTCTGGCTGCACATCAACGGCATGGTCGACAAGGGCGTGACGGTGATGGTGACCACCCACTTTATGGACGAGGCGGAATACTGCGACCGCATCGGCCTGGTGTATCGCGGCAAGATCATCGCCGCCGGCACGCCGGACGATCTCAAACAGCAGGTGGCGCGCGACGACAATCCCAGCCCTTCGATGGAGCAGGCGTTTATTGAGTTGGTGCAAGGCTACGACGAGGAGGAAACGCGGTGAGCGATAACCGAACCCCAATCGACGAGAGCGGCTTCTCCTGGCGCCGGCTACGCGCGCTGTGCCTGAAGGAAACGCGGCAGATACTGCGCGATCCCAGCAGCGGCCTGATCGCCTTCGTCATCCCGCTGATGCTGCTTTTCATCTTCGGCTACGGCATCAACCTGGACTCCAGCAAGCTGCATCTGGGCATTCTGATGGAGCAACAGAGCGAAGACGCGCGCGATCTGGCCCACGCCTTCGCCGGTTCGCCCTATATCGAACCGACCATCAGCGACAACCGCCAACAGCTGATCCAGCAGATGCAGGCCGGCACGATCCGCGGCCTGGTGGTGATCCCGGTGGATTTCGACCAGCGCATGGCGCGCCCGCACGACAGCGCCCCTATCCAGGTGATCACCGACGGCAGCGAGCCGAACACCGCCAACTTCGTGCAGGGCTATGCCCAAGGCGTATGGCAAATTTGGCAGCAGCAGCGCGCCGCCGATCGGGGGAACAACGACAAACCGCTGATTGACGTACAGATGCGCTACTGGTTCAACCCGGCGGCCATCAGCCGGCACTACATCATTCCCGGCGCCATCACCATCATCATGACGGTGATCGGCGCCATTCTCACCTCGCTGGTGATCGCCCGCGAATGGGAGCGCGGCACCATGGAGGCTCTGCTGTCCACCCAGGTGACGCGCAGCGAGCTGCTGCTCTCCAAACTGATCCCTTATTACTTCCTCGGCATGATCGCCATGGCGCTGTGCATGGCGGTGGCGGTGTGGGTGCTCGGCGTGCCCTATCGCGGTTCGCTGCCGATCCTGCTGCTGATCAGCAGCCTGTTCCTCGCCAGCACCCTCGGCATGGGCCTGCTGATCTCCACCCTCACCCGCAACCAGTTCAACGCGGCGATGGTGGCGCTGAACGCCGCCTTTCTGCCGTCGATCATGCTGTCCGGCTTCATTTTCCAGATCGACAGCATGCCGGCGATCGTGCGCGCGGTGACCTACATCATTCCGGCGCGTTACTTCGTCAGCACGCTGCAAACGCTGTTCCTGGCGGGCAACGTCGGCACCGTGCTGGCGATCAATCTGCTGTTCCTGATCGCTTCCGCCGTGGTGTTCATCGGCCTGACGGCCTGGAAAACCCAGCGTCGGCTGGATTAAGGAGAAAGAGCGATGTTTCACCGTCTGTTGACGCTCATCATCAAGGAAATGCAGGCGCTGCTGCGCGATCCGCAAACCCGCGCCATCCTGATCATACCGGTGATCCTGCAGGTGCTGCTGTTCCCGTTCGCCGCGACGCTGGAGGTGACCAACGCCACCATCGCGGTCTACAGCGAGGACAGCGGCCAGGCTTCGGTGGAGCTGACCCAACGCTTCGCCAAGGCTAAAGCTTTCTCCCATGTGCTGCTGCTGCGCAACCCGCAGGAGATAAAGACCACCATTGATAACCAACGGGCGCTGCTGCTGATCCGCTTCCCGGCACAGTTCTCGCGCGATATCGCCGCCGGCAATACCGCGCCGCTGCAGTTGCTGCTCGACGGGCGCAACTCCAACAGCGCGCAGATCGCCGCCAACTACGTGCAGCAGATCGTGCAGGAATATCAGAACGAGCTGCTCGGCAACCGTGCCAAACCCAACAACAGCGAACTGGTGGTGCGCAACTGGTATAACCCGAATCTGGACTACAAATGGTTCGTGGTGCCGTCGCTGATCGCCATGATCACCACCATCGGCGTGCTGATCGTCACCTCGCTGTCGGTGGCGCGCGAACGCGAACAGGGCACACTGGAACAGCTGCTGGTCTCACCGCTCACCACCTGGCAGATCTTTATCGGCAAGGCGGTGCCAGCGCTGATCGTCGCCAGTTTCCAGTCCAGCATCGTGCTGTTGATCGGCATCTTCCTGTACCAGATCCCGTTCGCCGGATCTCTGCTGCTGTTCTATGCCACCATGCTGATCTACGGGCTGTCGCTGGTCGGTTTCGGCCTGCTGATCTCGTCGCTGTGCGCCACTCAGCAGCAGGCGTTTATCGGCGTGTTCGTGTTCATGATGCCGGCGATCCTGCTCTCAGGTTACGTCTCGCCGGTGGAGAATATGCCGGTGTGGCTGCAGGATCTGACCTGGGTGAACCCGATACGCCACTTCACCGACATCACCAAGCAGATCTACCTGAAAGACGCCAGCTTCAGCATCATCTGGCGCAGCCTGTGGCCGCTGCTGGTGATCACCGCCACCACCGGCAGCGCCGCCTACGCGCTGTTTCGCCGCAAAATCGCATAAAAAAAGCTCTGCATGTCACATGCAGAGCCTGTTAAGTCCTTTGGATTTCAAGCGACTGCTTGAAAGACGACGGATTTAGCGGCGGTTGCCGAAGATACGCAGCAACATCAGGAACAGGTTGATGAAGTCGAGATACAGCGTCAGCGCGCCGACGATGGCGTACTTGCGGAAGCCGTCTTTATCATCGGCGTTCAGCTGCTCGCCCATCGCTTTGAGTTTTTGCGTGTCGTACGCGGTCAGACCGACGAACACCACCACCCCAATGTAGGTAATCGCCCACATCAGCGCGGTGCTTTTCAGCCAGATGTTCACCAACGAGGCCAGCACGATGCCGATCAGCGCCATGAACAGCATGCTGCCGAAGCCGCTCAGATCGCGCTTGGTGGTGTAGCCGTACAGGCTCATCGCGCCGAACATGCCGGCGGTGACCACGAAGGTGCTGGCAATCGAGCTGTAGGTATAAGCGATGAAGATGCTCGACAGCGTCAGCCCGGTCAGCGCCGAGTACAGCATGAACAGCGAGGTGGCCACCGCGCCGCTCAGGCGGTTGACCATGCCGGAAATCACGAACACCAGCGCCAACTGGGCGATGATCAGACCGAAGAAGGTGATCTGACTGGAGAAGATGAAGTTAAGGATCGCGGGCGTATTGGCCGCATACCAGGAAACGAACGCCGTCAGCAGCAGACCGCAGGTCATCCAGCCGTAAACCTGCGCCATGTAGGCCTGAATGCCGCTGTTGGCACGTTCGACGATTGAACCATTAGAGCGTGGATATCGGTCCATGACGGTTACCTTTTGCGTTGTAAACAAGATTCCGAAGCCCCGCGAACGGGGCTTCGCCTGCTATAAGCGTACCACAGAATAGGCCGCGCGAAAGCGGCAAAGGTCTTGATTTGTTTCCGCTGTTGACGCGTTATTTAGCCGCGTCGTGCCAGCGCTGCGCGGCCTGACGATCGCTGTCGCGAGCGTCCACCCAACGATCGCCCTGGCCGGTCGCTTCGCGCTTCCAGAACGGCGCCCGGGTCTTCAGGTAGTCCATGATGAACTCGCTGGCGGCGAACGCCATGCCGCGGTGCGCGCCGGTCACGCCGACGAACACGATCTCGTCGCCGGGATACAGCGCGCCGATGCGGTGGATCACCGTCACGCGCTGCAGCGGCCAACGGCTGCGCGCCTCGGCCACGATCTCCGCCAGCGCCTTCTCGGTCATGCCGGGATAGTGTTCCAGCGTCAGCGCGCTGACGTCGTCCCCGAGGTTATGGTTACGCACCTTGCCGGTGAAGGTCACCACCGCGCCGTCGGCGTCGCACTGCGCCAGCCACTGATACTCGTCGCCGACGTTGAACGGCGCTTCGCCCACGCGAATGCGGGTGTTTTCCATGCTTACCCCCCGGTGACCGGCGGGAAGAAGGCCACCTCATCGCCGGCGCGCAGCGGATGATCCGCCGCCACCAGCGACTGATTGACCGCCGCCAACAGCTTGCCGGACTCCAGCGCCAGCGCCCAGCGATCGCCGCGCGCGCACAGCGCCTGGCGCAGCGCCTCGACGGTCGGGTAATCCGCCGGCATCGACAGCGTGCCGGTGCCCACCAGTTCGCGCACCTGCGCGAAGAAAAGAATATCGATCATGCGTTCACCTTAAAATCGCCGGATTTGCCGCCGCTTTTCGCCAGCAGGCGCACCGGGCCGATCACCATGTCTTTCTGTACCGCTTTGCACATGTCATAGATGGTCAATGCCGCCACCGAGGCGGCGGTCAGCGCCTCCATCTCGACGCCGGTTTTGCCGGTCAGCCGGCAGCAGGTTTCGATGCGCACCCGGCTGTGCTGCGTCTGCGCCTCCAGCTGCACTTCGACTTTGCTCAACATCAGCGGGTGGCACAGCGGGATCAGTTCCCAGGTGCGTTTGGCCGCCTGAATGCCGGCGATGCGCGCCGTGGCGAACACGTCGCCCTTGTGATGGCTGCCGTCGACGATCATCGCCAGCGTGGCGGGCAGCATCTCGACGAAGGCTTCGGCGCGCGCCTCGCGCACCGTTTCGGCCTTGGCGGAAACGTCAACCATATGGGCTTCGCCGGCGGCGTTAATGTGGGTTAGCTGTGTCATGACTCAGGGCTTCTTCAAATGGGGCTGGAAGTTGCACGGGCGATGGCGCGCGTCCAACTGCTCTTCGATAATCCGCTCCCAGGCGGTGCGGCAGGCGCGGGTGGAGCCCGGCATGGCGAAAATCACCGTGCGGTTGGCCAGGCCGGCCAGCGCGCGCGACTGGATCGTCGCGGTGCCGATCTCTTCGTACGACACCATGCGGAACAGTTCGCCGAACCCTTCCACCTCTCTGTCGAACAGCGGCAACAGCGCTTCCGGCGTGTTGTCGCGCGCGGTAAAACCGGTGCCGCCGGTGATCAGCACCGCCTGCACGTTGTCATCGGCAATCCACGCGGAAACCCGCGCGCGGATCTGGTAAATGTCATCTTTGACGATGGCGCGATCCACCACCTGATGGCCGGCTTCCCGCGCCGCGTCCTGCAGATATTGGCCGGAGGTGTCTTCCGCCGCGCCGCGGCTGTCGGACACGGTCAGGATGGCGATATGTGCCGCAATAAACTCGCTGCTCGCATGGCTCATGGTTCAATAGGCTCCTATTGGCTGTCAGCCGCCGATAAACGACAGGTTCTGGGTGATCCCGCTGTTGCCCTGATGCAGGAAATGGGTCTGCTTCTTGCTCAGCAGCCCGCTCTGGATGCGCGCCTTCAGCGCATCGAGCTGGCCGTCGTCCGCCAGCAGATCGCGCAGGGGCACCCCCTGCTCGCCGAACAGGAACAGGTGCAGATTGCCGATGGAAGAAACGCGCAGCCGGTTGCAGCTGGCGCAGAAGTCTTTTTCATACGGCATGATAAGACCCACCTCACCCTGGTAGTCCGGGTGGCTGAACACCTGCGCCGGGCCGTCGCTGCGGCCGCGCGCCTGGCGCTGCCAGCCCTGCTGTTCCAGCTGCCGGCGAATCACTTCGCCGGAAACGTGGTGTTTGCGAAACAGCTCGCCGCCCTCGCCGGTTTCCATCAGTTCGATAAAACGCAGCTGGATCGGCCGATCCTTGATCCAGGCGAGAAAGGCGCCGAGCTGCTGGTGATTGACGTCGCGCATCAGCACGGCGTTGACCTTGACCTTGCTGAAACCGGCGCTAAAGGCGGCGTCGATGCCGTCCATCACCTGGCGGAACTTGTCCTGACCGGTGATGGCGTGAAACTGGCGGGGATCCAGGCTATCGATGCTGACGTTGATCGCCGTCAGACCGGCGTCACGCCAGGCGGCGACGTCGCGCGCCAGACGGTAGCCGTTGGTGGTGACCGCCAGCGTGCGGATGGCCGGGTTTTCCCGCACGGCGGCGATGATCTCGGTAAAATCACGGCGCAGCGAAGGCTCGCCGCCGGTCAGGCGCACCTTTTCGGTGCCCAGCTCGGCAAACGCGCGGCTGACGCGGCGGATTTCATCCAGCGACAGGAAGCTTTTCGGGCTGCCGCTCGGCTTGTAGCCGTCGGGCAGACAATAGGTGCAACGAAAGTTACACACGTCGGTGATCGACAAGCGCAGGTAATAGAACTTGCGCTCATAAGCATCAATGAGTTGCGGTACCATAACACCTTTCCAAAGTCGGGAGATGCGAGCGTTTCCCCTCTGCACCCTGGTGGCTGACTTCGCCACGGCCCAGGCGCCATATCGTTCCGGATGAACAACGTAGGCGCAGGGGCTAGGAGTTTGATTTCTCTTCCCGCTACCTTGAGTAGCCGGAATGAAACCGTGGTTTTCAGCAGAATTCTAGCGCTAATCGGCAACGATAGCCAACGCGTTAATTCGCTATATAATTGTCTATACAGCGTTTTTAGACGCCGTCTATTCGGGTAAACCATGATAAACATCGCTTGCGTGGACGAATTGACCAGAATCACGCAAATGACACTCTTTATCGCGTTTTTATGCCGGATCCGCTACCTTATGCGGGCAGTTCAGACCCTTTGTAAGGAAATTTATGCGTAATCGTACCCTGGCCGATCTCGACCGCGTGGTGGCGTTGGGCGGCGGACACGGCCTGGGCCGTGTGATGTCGGCCCTGTCGTCCTTAGGCTCCCGCCTGACCGGCATCGTCACCACCACCGACAACGGCGGTTCCACCGGCCGCATCCGCCGTTCGGAAGGCGGCATTGCCTGGGGCGATACCCGCAACTGTCTCAACCAGCTGATCACCGAACCGAGCGTCGCCTCGGCGATGTTCGAATACCGTTTCAGCGGCAACGGTGAGCTGGCCGGCCATAACCTGGGCAACCTGATGCTGAAAGCGCTGGATCACCTGAGCGTGCGCCCGCTGGAAGCGATCAATCTGGTGCGCAGCTTGCTGAAGGTGGATGCGGCGCTGATCCCGATGTCGGAGCAGCCGGTGGATTTGATGGCGCACGATCACGAAGGCAATCACGTTTACGGTGAAGTGAATGTCGATCAACTGGCCCACATGCCGCAGGAGCTGATGCTGTCGCCCCCGGTCAACGCCACGCGCGAAGCGCTGGACGCCATCGCGCAAGCCGACGTGATCCTGATCGGGCCAGGCAGCTTCCTCACCAGCCTGATGCCGCTGCTGCTGCTGGACGATCTCACCCAGGCGCTGCGCCGCAGCAGCGCCAGCATGATTTATATCGGCAACCTCGGCCGCGAACTGAGCGTGGCCGCCGCGGCGCTGTCGTTAAAGGATAAGCTGACGCTGATGGAAGAGAAGATCGGCCGCCGGATGATCGATGCGCTGATCGTCGGCCCGGCGGTGGACGCCAGTGAAGTGCAGGATCGGGTGGTGATTCAACAGCCGCTGGAAGCGAGCGACATCCCCTACCGCCACGATCGCCAACTGCTGCGCCAGGCGCTGGATCACGCGCTGGTGGGGCTGGCCGCCCGCCGCTGACCGAATTTAACCGTCTCGCCCGCGCAGCCAGGGATTATCGCTGGCCGGGGCGGGATGGCTGACCATATCGATATACAGATCTTCCACCTCTTTGCGCGCCCAGGGCGTGCGACGCAAAAACTTCAGGCTGGACTTGATGCTCGGATCGCTGCGGAAGCAGTTGATGCGAATGCGCGCGCCCAGTTCGGACCAACCGTAGTGATCCACCAGTTTATTCAGCAGTTGCTCCAGCGTCACGCCGTGCAGCGGGTCTTTAGACTGGTGTTGGCTCATGTTCGGTACTCTTCGTGGTCAAATCGGGCCGCACACCATAACAGCTTTGGCGCGGCCGACAAGGAATTTTGACGCCCACGGCGCGGGCGCCGTCCAACGGTCAGGAAATCGCGATGAACTGCTCGCGCAGCTGGTGGATCTCGTCACGCAGCGCAGCCGCCTGCTCGAACTCCAGGTTTTGCGCGTGGGTGTACATCTGCGCTTCCAGATCGCGGATTTTCTGATCCAGCGCTTTCGGCGTAAGGTTCTGCAGCTGAGCGCCGCCGTCCACGGCCTTGCTCCTGCCTTTACCCTTGGCGCGGTTGACCGGCTGACCGATCTGCAGAATATCGCCGATCTTCTTGTTCAGCCCCTGCGGCACGATGCCGTTGGCTTCGTTATAGGCCTGCTGCTTGGCGCGGCGCCGCTCGGTTTCACCGATCGCCTTGGCCATCGAATCGGTGATGCGATCGCCATACAGGATCGCCTTGCCGTTCAGGTTACGCGCCGCGCGGCCGATGGTCTGGATCAGCGAACGTTCGGAACGCAGGAAGCCTTCCTTGTCGGCGTCCAGAATCGCCACCAGCGACACCTCAGGCATGTCGAGCCCCTCACGCAACAGGTTGATGCCCACCAGCACGTCGAACTCGCCCAGACGCAGGTCACGAATGATTTCGACCCGTTCCACGGTATCGATATCCGAGTGCAGGTAGCGCACGCGCTCGCCATGCTCTTCCAGGTATTCGGTCAGATCTTCCGCCATGCGTTTGGTCAGGGTGGTCACCAGCACGCGCTCGTTGATCGCCGCGCGCTTGCGGATCTCGGAGAGCAGATCGTCCACCTGGGTGGCGACCGGCCGCACTTCCACGATCGGATCCAGCAACCCGGTCGGCCGCACCACCTGATCGATCAGATCGCCGCCGGATTTCTCCAGCTCATATTTGCCCGGCGTGGCGGAAACATAGATGGTCTGCGGCGCCAACGCCTCGAACTCCTCGAAGCGCAAGGGGCGGTTGTCCAGCGCCGACGGCAGACGAAAGCCGTACTCCACCAGCGTTTCCTTGCGCGCGCGGTCGCCCTTGAACATCGCGCCAATCTGCGGAATGGTCACGTGGGATTCGTCGACCACCAGCAGGCCGTCCGCCGGCAGGTAGTCGAACAGCGTCGGCGGCGGCTCGCCCTCGGCGCGCCCGGAAAGGTAGCGCGAGTAGTTTTCGATGCCCGAGCAGTAGCCCAGCTCGTTCATCATCTCCAGATCGAACTGGGTGCGCTGCGTCAGGCGCTGCTCTTCCAGCAGCTTGTTGTTGGCCAGCAGCACCTTGCGGCGGTCCGCCAGATCGACCTTGATCTCTTCCATCGCCTGCATGATCCGCTCGCGCGGCGTCACGTAGTGCGATTTCGGGTAGATGGTAAAACGCGGCACCACCTGTTCAATCTGGCCGGTCAGCGGATCGAACAGCGACAACCGCTCCACTTCTTCGTCGAACAGCTCGACGCGCAACGCCAGCTCGTCCGATTCCGCCGGGAAGATATCGATCACCTCGCCGCGCACGCGGAAGGTGGCGCGCTGGAAAGCCTGATCGTTGCGGGAATACTGCAGCTCCGCCAGGCGGCGCAAAATGGAGCGCTGATCGATGATCATCCCCTGGGTCAGATGCAGCATCATCTTCAGGTAAAGATCCGGATCGCCCAGGCCGTAGATCGCCGACACCGACGCCACCACCACCACGTCGCGCCGCTCCAGCAGCGCCTTGGTGGCGGAAAGACGCATCTGCTCGATGTGCTCGTTCACCGAAGCGTCTTTTTCAATGAAGGTGTCGGAGCTGGGCACGTAGGCTTCCGGCTGGTAGTAGTCGTAGTAGGAGACGAAGTACTCCACCGCATTCTCCGGGAAAAACGCTTTCATCTCGCCGTACAGCTGCGCCGCCAGCGTCTTGTTCGGCGCCAGCACCATGGTCGGCCGATTCAGATCGGCTATCACGTTGGCGATGGTGAACGTCTTGCCCGAACCGGTGACCCCCAGCAGCGTCTGGTGCGCCAGGCCGTCTTCCAGCCCCTCTTCCAGCTTGCGGATGGCTTCCGGCTGATCGCCGGCCGGTTTGAACTCGGAATGCAGTTTGAAAAGTTTACTCATTGCTCGGCTACCCTGTGGAGATGCGCGCGCTCAGGCGGCCAGCCGGCTCTGCGCCGGACATGGCCCCTAATTATGGAAAGTGTCGGCGATTTGCGCCAGTGCCCATGATACTGGATATAAAACCAGCTTCAAGCGGATTCGTCGCCGCGCCCGGCACTGCGGCAATGCCGTTGCACCGTGACGTTACAGCGGGGTGACATTTTTATTGTCAATAACAGATTTATCCCCAGAACTTGCCGCGAATTAACTTATTGATAGCACCGCGTCGAAAAATCATACATAGAGGCCTGATCAATACCCCTGCGTCTTGATTTTAATTAATCTATTGATATATAAGATATTTAATAAAAAGACGAGAATGCGGGCAAAGCGAACAGAACCCGCGTCCGCTCTCGCTTTACAGCGTTTTTCTAAATCTAATGCACAAGGTTATCAACAGGAATAGTGGATAACTCTCACCGCCCCGCCCGGGGCGGGAGTTACAGAAAGAAAGCTTTTCGCCCTTTACACTCGCCAAAATGGCTTTTTTAGTTATTTTTTCATAAAAATATCGCTTTGTTTATGCCGATTAATACTAAAAATCCCCATTGCCAAAATCGCATCGGCCCCTTTCTCGCGGATCGCGCTTGACGGCGGCGCAATGCCTTGCACCATGCCCTCACCGAAGAGCACCACAAGAGTGCAAAAAACGTCCGGGTTAACTTCCCCGCGTATTTTCAGGCTGTCACGGCAGCGCGCGTCAGGCCTGACCAGCGGTTAACAGGGCGATAACAATCCCCGTTTTCACCCGGCGGTAAAACTGGCCTGAGAGTTGCTTTATCTTCCTGCGTATAAATGCGGTTCGACAGCGTGATGCGCTGCCAGCCGCAGCGTGTACCCCTCGCGGTGCTATCGCCTGTAAAAGCGCAAGAACGACACCAAGTCGTCACAAGCGTCGTTTTTAACGACATATTGACTGTCATTCCGTCCACCGCAGACCTTGCTCTGGCTCATTGGACGGACGGCATCTTGTTCCAGACATTGCCACACTCGGGAAATTCGCCGCGCATGCGGCCTTTGCTGTCCCCCGCCAACGAGTGAAACGAGCGTCTATGAGGAGAATGCCAAATGCTGAGCCTGAGATCGGTCAATCAATTCTACGGTCAAAACCACACCCTGTGGGACATCAACCTGGAGCTGCCGCGCGGCCAGTGCACCGTGCTGCTCGGGCGCAACGGCGTGGGCAAGACCACGCTGGTCAACTGCATCATGGGGCATTTGCCGGTGGTGAGCGGCAGCATGACCTGGCAGCCGGCGGATCAACCGCCGCAAAACCTGCTGCTGCAACCGATGGAGCGCCGCGCGGCACTGGGCATCAGCCACGTCCCGCAAGGGCGGCAACTCTTCTCGCAGCTGAGCGTGGAAGAGAATCTGCAGGTGGCGCAGATGGCCGTGCGCGGCGCCCCTCGCCGCATTCCGCCGCTGATCTACAGCCTGTTTCCCAATTTGCGCCAGATGCGTACCCGCCGCGCCGGCGATCTGTGCGAAGGCGCCCAGCGCCAGTTGGCGATCGGTCGTGCGCTGGCGCAGGAGCCGGCGCTGCTGATCCTCGACGAACCCACGGCGGGCGTGCCTCCCTCGATCGCCGCCGACATCGGCAACGTGATCCGCAGGCTCAACTATGAGTTGGGCATGACCATTTTGCTGGTAGAGCATCAGTTGCCGTTCGTGCGCCGGGTGGCGGACCGCTTTTGCCTGTTGGATAGCGGGCGCACCGTGGCGCACGGCGCGCTGGCGCAGCTGGATGAGGCGCTGATCGGCGCCGGGCTGGCGGGACAGGAAGGAAGATGAGGGGGAATCCCCCTCATGGGGCGTTTGTTTATAGCAGGCTGATATCCAGATACTGCCCCAACCGCGCCCGTTCGGCCTGCGGCAGGTGCGGGATTTCGCCCAGCAGCGGCGCCGGCAGCATGCGGCGCAGCGTGGCCAGGTATTCCTGATGCCGCCGCCCCGGCGGCGTCACGTCGTTGGCGATCCAACCGGCCAGCGTCAGCCCCGTCTGTTGCACCGCCTGCGCCGTCAGCACCGCGTGGTTGATGCACCCCAGTTTGATGCCCACCACCAGGATCACCGGCAGTTGCTCCTGCCGTACCCAGTCGGCGAAGGTGTACTCCGCCGACAGCGGAGTAAACCACCCGCCGGCGCCCTCGACCAGCACCCAGTCGGCGCGCTGCTCCAGCCGGCGCAGGCCGTCGGACAGCCGCGCCGCGTCGATCGGCCGGCCTTCATCGGCGCTGACGATATGCGGCGAGGTCGGTTCGGCAAAAACGTAAGGGTTCACTTCGTCGTAATCCAGCGCCACGCCGCTGTTGGCCTGCAGCGCCAGCGCGTCGCCGTTGCGCAGCCCCTCGGCGGTCATCTCGCTGCCGGAGGCCACCGGCTTATAGCCGGCGCTGCGGTAGCCCGCCCGGTTGGCGGCCTGCAGCAAGGCGCTGCTGGCGACGGTTTTCCCCACTTCGGTGTCGGTGCCGGTCACGAACCAACGTTTAATCACGATAAATCACTCCATAAGCCAGATGATAGCTGAGCGGGAACTGCCCCTGCCGGCACGGGTAAGCCGCCTGCAACGCGGCGAGACGGCCGCGCGACATCAGGCCGCCCTCGCGCCCCTGATGCAAATGCGTCGCCCCGATACCCTTGAGCGAACGCATCAGCGTCATCACGTCCGGGTAGTTCAGGGTGCGTAATTCCGTCACCAGCTCGTGTCGATAGGCAGCGCAGGCGGCGCGGATCTGCGTCAACGGCAAAAAGGCGTTCACGTGACGTTCGCCGTCCACCTGTTGCCAGACGTCCCCCAATTCCTGCAGCGAGCCCGCCGCCAGCGTGGAAAACAGGATCACGCCGCCGGGACGGGTCACGCGATACAGCTCCGCCAGCGCGGCGGGCAGATCGCTGCACCACTGCACTACCAGGCTGCTGAAACAGATGTCCATCGCCGCGTCGGGCAGTGGCACCTGTTCGATATCGCCCAGCAGATAATGGTGCGCCGCCTGTTGCTGACGGGCGAACGCCAACATCCCCGGCGCCAGATCGAGCGCGGTCACCTGCTTGCCGCGCTCACGCCACATACGGCTGAAATAGCCGGTGCCGCAGCCGGCGTCCAGCAGCCGTTCGCCCGGGTGGGAACTCCCCATCCCCAGTAAGCGCTCGCCAACGTCACGCTGCAGCGCGGCGGCGGCGTCGTAGCTGCCGGCCGCGCGGCTGAAGGCCGAGGCGACCGCCTGTTTGTTCACCCTGTCATTGGCTGACGTCATGCAATACCTCCAGCAGGCGATCGATGTCCTGCGGCTGGTGCGTCGCCGTCAGGGTAATGCGCAGTCGCGCGCCGCCCGGCGGCACCGTCGGCGGACGGATGGCGCTCACCCACAGCCCCCGCTCGCGCAGGCGGGTCGCCAGATCGAGCGCGCGTTGATTGTCACCCACCAGCAGCGGCTGGATGGCGGTGTCGGAGTCCGTCAGGGTCAGCGCCAACGGCGCCGCGCCCTGGCGGAAACGGCGAATATTGTCCTGCAGCCGGGCGCGCAGTTCATCGCCCTCTTGAATGCAGGCCAGCGCCGCCTGCAGCGCGCAGGCCTGCGCCGGCGGCATCGCGGTGCTGTAAATCAGATGGCGGGCGAACTGCAGCAGATATTCGGCGGTCGCCTCATCGCACAGCACCGCCGCGCCGCTGACGCCGAACGCCTTGCCGAAGGTCGCCACCAGCAGTTCAGGGCGCACGCCCTGCTGCCAGCAGCTGCCGCGGCCTTGCTCACCGCGCACGCCGACGCCGTGGGCATCGTCCACCATCAGCCAGGCGCCCGCCGCGCGGGTTAAGCGGTACAGTTCCGCCAATGGCGCGCCGTCGCCGTCCATGCTGAACACCCCTTCGGTCACCGCCAGCCGCTGCCCGTCGCAGGGTTTGGCCAGCAAATCCGCCAAAGCCTGCGGCTGATTGTGCTGGAACCGGCGCAGCTCGGCCGGCGACTGCGCCGCCGCCTCCAGCAGCGAAGCGTGGCTGAGGCGATCGGCCAAAATGCGATCGCCCTTCTGCATCAACGCCGCCAGCACCGCCTGGTTGGCGGCGTAACCGGAGATGAACAGCAGCGCGCGCGGATAGCCGAGCCACGCCGCCAGTTGCTCTTCCAGCGCCTGATGCGCCACGCTAAAGCCGGTGACGTGGCCCGAACCGCCGCTGCCGACGCCGTAACGCTGCGCGCCCTGCTGCCAGGCGGCGATCACCCGCGCATCCTGGCTCAGCCCCAGGTAGTCGTTGCCCGAGAAGTTCAGATAGAGACGATCGCCGAGCCGGATCTGGCGGCCGTTGCCGCCCTCGGTGGCCTGTCGGCGACGGTAGGCGGCGTTGAGGCGCCGTTCCGCCAGCGCCTGCTCGATGCGTTGTGGCCAGCTCATCACGGCGCCGCGTTGTAAAACTCGGCGGTATCGGCGTTCAGCAGTTGCTTGGCCAGCACCTGCTGTTGCTGGTTGTCGCCGTGTTCGGTGGCGGTCTGCTGCGGGTTCAATCCCAGCTTGCGGAACAGCTGCAGATCCTTATCTTCTTCCGGATTCGGCGTGGTCAGCAGCTTGCAACCGTAGAAGATGGAGTTGGCGCCGGCCATGAAGCACATCGCCTGCGTCTGTTCGTTCATCTGTTCACGGCCGGCGGAAAGGCGGACATAAGAGGATGGCATCATGATGCGCGCTACCGCGATGGTGCGGATGAAGTCAAACGGATCGACGTCGTCATTATCCGCCAGCGGCGTGCCTTTCACCTTCACCAGCATGTTGATCGGCACGCTCTCCGGCGGTTTCGGCAGGTTGGCCAGCTGCACCAGCAGCCCAGCGCGGTCGCGCACCGTTTCACCCAGCCCGACGATGCCGCCGGAGCACACTTTGATGCCGGCGTCGCGCACCTTGTCGAGCGTATCCAGACGCTCCTGGTAGCTGCGGGTGGTGATGATGTTGCCGTAGAACTCTGGCGAGGTGTCGAGGTTATGGTTGTAGTAATCCAATCCGGCTTCCGCCAGCCGCTCGGCCTGAGTGCCGTCCAGCGTGCCCAGCGTCATGCAGGTTTCCATGCCCATCGCTTTCACGCCCTGCACCATCTGCTGCAAATAAGGCATATCGCGCTCGTGCGGGTTCTTCCAGGCCGCGCCCATGCAAAAACGGGTCGAGCCGTTCGCTTTGGCTTTGCGCGCCGATTCCAGCACCTGCTCGACCTGCATCAGTCGCTCCGACTCCAGGCCGGTCTTGTAGCGTGAGCTCTGCGGGCAGTATTTACAGTCTTCCGGGCAAGCGCCGGTTTTGATCGACAGCAGCGTGCTGACCTGCACCTGACGCGGGTCGAAGTGCCGGCGGTGTACGGTTTGCGCTTCGAACAGCAGTTCAAGCAGCGGTTTATCAAACAGGGCCTGGGCTTGCCCTACTGTCCAGTGAATGCGATCGGCCATCATGGCGTCTCCAAAACGAAAAAGTGTCGCCAGTTTAAATATTGTGGATATACTGTCAACCAATCTTAATTCAATTCGGTTTACAAGTATGTCTGTCACCGCTTCCGACCTGGCGTTTGACCAACGCCATATCTGGCACCCCTACACCTCCATGAGCCGCCCGTTGCCCTGTTACCCGATCGAGTCGGCCAGCGGCGTCGAGCTGCAGCTGGCGGATGGCCGGCGTCTGGTGGACGGCATGTCCTCCTGGTGGGCGGCGATCCACGGGTACAACCATCCGAGTCTGAATCAGGCCGCCAGTCAGCAACTGGAGAAGATGTCGCACGTGATGTTCGGCGGCATCACCCATCCGGCCGCCATCTCGCTGTGCCGTCGGCTGGTGGCGATGACGCCGGAAGCACTGCAGTGCGTGTTCCTGGCGGATTCCGGTTCGGTGGCGGTGGAAGTGTCGCTGAAGATGGCGCTGCAGTATTGGCAGGCGCGCGGCGAGCGCCGGCAGCGCATTCTGACGCTGCGCCACGGCTATCACGGCGATACCTTCGGCGCGATGTCGGTCTGCGATCCGGACAACTCGATGCACAGCCTCTATCAGGGCTATCTGGCGCCGCACCTGTTCGCCACCGCGCCGCAGTGCCGCTTCGATGAGGAATGGCGCGAAGAGGACATTGCGCCGTTCGCCGCGCTGCTGGAGCAGCACGCCGGTGAAGTGGCGGCGGTGATCCTGGAACCGGTGGTGCAAGGCGCCGGCGGCATGCGCATCTACCACCCAACCTACCTCAAGCGGGTGCGCGAGCTGTGCGATCGCCATCAGGTGCTGCTGATCGCCGACGAGATCGCCACCGGCTTCGGCCGCACCGGCAAGCTGTTCGCCTGCGAACACGCGCAGGTGGTGCCGGACATTCTCTGCATGGGCAAGGCGCTGACCGGCGGCTACATGACGCTGTCCGCTACCCTGACCACCCGCCACGTAGCGGAGACCATCAGCAACGGCGCGGCCGGCTGCTTTATGCACGGGCCGACCTTTATGGGCAACCCGCTGGCCTGTGCGGTGGCGGACGCCAGCCTGGCGCTGCTGGCGGAAAATCGCTGGCAGGCGCAGGTGAGCGCCATCGAAGCCCAGTTGAAGCGGGAACTGCTGCCGTTGGCGGCGCTGCCGAAGGTGGCGGACGTGCGGGTGCTGGGGGCGATTGGGGTGGTGGAGATGCGCGAACCGGTGGATGTCGCCGAGCTGCAGCGCGGGTTCGTCGAGCGCGGGGTATGGATCCGGCCATTCGGCAAACTGATTTACCTGATGCCGCCTTACATCATCGAAGCGGAACAGCTCAGCCGCCTGACCGCCGCCGTGGCCGCCGCCGCGCGTTAATGCCTTACCAATGCTGGTCCAGATAGCGGGCCAGCAATCCCAGACACAGCAGCCAGAGTAAAATGATCATCGCCGCCGCCATGCGGCCGGTGGGGTTATCGACGCGCTTTTGCGCCTTCTCGCGCAGCTCGGCCATCAGCGGTTTGGGGATCAGGCGCACCGCCAGCATGATGCCCAACGGCACGATGATCACATCGTCCAGATAGCCCAGCACCGGAATGAAATCCGGGATCAAATCGATTGGCGAGATCGCATAGCCGGCCACCAGCAGCGCGATCAGCTTGGCGTACCACGGGGTGCGCTTATCACGGGCGGCCAGCCACAGCGCGTAGATATCGCGTTTGATGCCTTTGGCCCAACGGCGCAACCAGCCGAACCACGGCGTGCGTTTTTTCAGTGAAATCATGATTACTTCATATAAGAACGTAAAACGGTCATCAATTGCTCGATGTCCTGCTCACGCTGCTGCGGCGTAGCGTCCGCGGCAGCCAGATGTTCGCGCACATGCCCTTCCAGCACCTGCGCCATTAAACCGTTGACCGCGCCGCGCACCGCCGCGATCTGCTGCAGAACAGCAGAACATTCGCCACCGCTCTCCAGCGCGCGCTCCAGCGCTTCGGCCTGCCCTTTAATGCGGCGCACCCGCGCCAACAGCTTCTTTTGATCTCTGAGGGTATGGCTCATTATTTCCGCTCGATTGTTATTTACTATACTGGGGTATAGTATATTCCAGCACACTGCCTTTTGCTGAGGAACTTCACCATGACGTCTCACGCGCCCGCTTTGCACCGCGAGCACAGCCACGTTTTTGACGATGGTAACCCATTGGCCGAAAGAAACACCAGATGGGCGGTGATACTCACCGCCAGTATGATGGTCATCGAGATCGCCGGCGGTTGGCTGTTTAACTCGATGGCATTGCTGGCCGACGGCTGGCACATGAGCTCGCATGCGCTGGCTCTGGGCTTGTCGCTACTGGCTTACGGCGCCGCACGCCGGTTGGCCAAGGATCGCCGTTTCAGCCTCGGCACCTGGAAAATAGAAGTGCTGGCCGGTTACACCAGCGCGGTGTTGTTGGTGCTGGTGGCGGCGCTGATGCTGTTCCAGTCAGCGCAGCGGCTGCTGAATCCCAGCCCGATTCATTACAACGAAGCCATCGCCATCGGTACGATCGGGCTGGCCGTCAATCTGCTTTGCGCCTGGCTGTTGCGCGGCGGCGGCCACCATCACCACCACGGGGATAACCACGATGACCCTCATCATGACCTCAACCTGCGCTCCGCCTATATCCACGTCATCGCCGACGCCGCCACCTCGGTGTTGGCCCTCGTCGCGCTGTCTGGCGGCAAGCTTTGGGGCGCCGCTTGGCTCGATCCGTTGATGGGCATCGTCGGCGCGATGATGGTGGCCGCCTGGGCCTATAGCCTGATGCGCGATAGCGGGAAGATTTTGCTGGATGCCGAAATGGACGCCCCCGTGGCGCAAGAGATTCGTCAGACCCTGGCCACTTCCGGCCACCCACTCACGCTGACCGATTTGCACGTAGGCCGCATCGGTAAAGGAAAATATCATTGCGTCATCGCCCTGAGCAGCGCCGATCGCGCCCTCACCGCCGATCGGGTGCGCCAACTGTTGGCCGCGCATCCCGAACTGGTGCATGTCACCGTCGAGATCAACCGTCCGCCGTTGGCGCAAGGGGTTGTATTGTTCCACCGAAAAGATCTAGCTTAGGGGTCCGCGTTTATCGATAACTGGGAGTCATTATGGCTTTTCGTTTGTACAGCAACGATCTGCAGGACGGCGGCACAATGCCGCAGACGCAGGTCTTCAACGGCATGGGCTACCACGGCGACAACCTGTCGCCGCACCTGGCCTGGGACGGCGTGCCCGAGGGCACCAAGAGCTTCGTCGTCACCCTGTACGATCCCGACGCCCCAACCGGCTCCGGCTGGTGGCACTGGGTGGTGGCCAATATTCCGGCCGACGTGCGTGAGCTGCCGCAGGGCGCAGGCTCCGGCAAAGCGCCGCTGCCGAGCGCCGCGCTGCAAACCCGTACCGACTTCGGTTCGGCCGGTTACGGCGGCGCCGCGCCGCCGAATGGCGAAAGCCACCGCTATCAGTTCACCGTGCACGCGCTGGACGTGGAAAGCATTGAGGTGGATGAAGGGTCCAGCGGCGCACTGGTGGGCTTTAACGTGCATTTCCACAGCCTCGGCAGCGCCACGCTGACGGTGATGTTCAACTGATCCCCCGCCCATAAAAAAGCGCGGCTCAACCGAACCGCGCTTTTTCCATACTCCTCTGACCGACGAATTACTTCGCCAGCACGCTGACCCACATCGGGCCTTTGCCCACCGGATAACGCGCCAGCGTAGTCAACTTACCGCTGGCCTGGTCAATTTCATGCACCGCGATGTGATCGGACTTCTGGCCGGACGAAATCACGAAGCGGCCGCTGTGATCGATATTGAAACCGCGCGGCTGCGTTTCGGTCGGATAATAGCCGACCACGCTCAACGTGCCGCCGTCTTCAGAGACGCTGAAGAGGGTCAGAATGCTGGCGGTGCGATCGCTGGTGTAGAGGAAACGGCCGTTCGGCGTGATATGAATGTCCGCCGCCCAGCGGGTGCCGTCGAAGTCGTCCGGCATGATATCCAGCGTTTGCGTCACGGTGTATTTGCCGCCGTTTTCCGAAATCGCCAGCACGTCCACCGTGCCGTTCAACTCATTGACGCAGTAGGCGAACTTGTCGTTATGGTGGAACGCCATATGGCGCGGGCCGGCGCCGGCGGCGATATCCACCGCCTCCTGCGCGTGCGGCGTCAGCTGGCCCGCCAGGCTCAGGTTGAACAGACGGATGCGGTCTTCTTTCAGACACGGCACCAGCACCAGCTGGTTGGTCGGATCGATGTTCGCCGAGTGCGGCGCGCTCAGGCCGTCGATCTGTTGGATCGGCGCCGTCACCACGCCGTCGTGGCCGATCGGGCTGATGCTGGCGCAGTTGCCGCTGTAGGAGGCGGAGAACAGGTAACGCCCCTGCAAATCGGTGGAGATATGGGTCGGGCTGCCCGGCAGCGGCGCCATGCCGGCCTGCTGCAGCGTGCCGTCCGCCTCGATACGGTAGCTAACGATGCCGAACGCCGGACGCACGCCGACGTACAGGTGGGTCTTGTCCGGATGAAGGGTCATCGGCTGCACCTGGCCCGGCACGTCAACGGTTTGCAGCAGCGCCAGCGCGCCGGCGTCGTCCAACTGCCAGACGTGGATCTGCTGGCTCTCCGGGCTGGCGACATAAACGATTTGCTTCATGTGTTCTCCTTGCAAAGGGTAAAAGAGGAACCGGTTTCAGGCCGTTCGATTGCTCCTAGCTTACCGCACATCCGTCGCATGGCAACCCTGCTTAGCACCGGAAGCTCACGCGGTTTTCTCCATAGGCTATCCGGTGTACCATCGGATTAATTTTATGGCTAACGATAACGAGAACCCTATGAGCTACCGCGTCATCGCCCTCGATCTTGACGGCACCCTGCTGGACAATCAAAAACGCATCTTACCGCAGTCGCTGGAAGCGCTGGCGCAGGCGCGCGCCGCCGGCGTCCAGGTGGTGGTGGTCACCGGCCGCCATCACGTCGCCATCCATCCGTTTTACCAGGCGCTGCAGATAGATACCCCGGCCATCTGCTGCAACGGCACCTACCTGTATGATTTTCAGCAGAAAAAGGTGCTGGCCGCCGATCCCTTGGCGAAGGAGCAAGCCAAGCAGGTGCTGCAGATGCTCAAACAGACCGACATTCACGGGCTGATGTACGTTGACGATGCCATGCTGTATCAGGAGCCGAGCGGCCATGTAATTCGCTCGCTGGCCTGGGCCGAAACCCTGCCGGCGTCGCAGCGCCCGACGCTGCTGCAGGTCGGCAGCCTGACGCAGGCGGCCGACGACGCGCAGGCGATCTGGAAATTCGCCACCTCGCACGCCGATATTCCGGCGCTGCGCGAGTTTGCCGACACGGTGGAAAAAGAGCTGGGGCTGGCGTGCGAATGGTCCTGGCACGATCAGGTGGATATCGCCAAAGGCGGCAACAGCAAAGGCAAACGCCTGCGCCAATGGGTGGAGTCGCAGGGGCTGAGCATGGATCAGGTGGTGGCGTTCGGCGACAACTACAATGACATCAGCATGCTGGAAGCGGTCGGGTTGGGCGTGGCGATGGGCAACGCCGATGACGCGATCAAGGAACGCGCCGATCTGGTGATCGCCGATAACCTGCAGCCGGGCATCGCCGAGGTGATCCGCACCCGCATACTCTAGTTTTTTCGCCCTCCCGCCGGGAGGGCCTGCCTTAGCGGCTCTCGCGGCTGATCGACACGCTCTTCACCTGCGCGTACAGCCACTGCCCGGGGCGGATCGCCAGTTCATCGCGCGCCCACGGCGTGATCCGCGCCCACAGCACGTGTTCCCCGACCGCCAGCTTCACTTCCACCTGCCCGTCCACGTCCAGACACTCGCTGACCTTGGCCGGCAAGACGTTGCGAATGCTGCTGTTGACCGGCGGTTGCAGCACCAGCGAGACGTCGGCGGCGTTGATGCGAATGCGCAGTTGGGTGCCCAATTCGGCGTCGATGCCGCTGACCCACAGCCGCTGATCGCCGAGCGCCAGCGCGGTCATAGCATAGCGTTGATGATGCTCAATCACGCTGACGCGCAGCACGCTGCTCTGATCTTCACGCTGCAGCCACGGCCGCAGCGCGCTGCTGGCCCAGACGGCTTCCAGCCCGCCGAACGCGCGCACCTCGCCGCGATCCAGCACCATCACCTGCTCGGCCAGGCGCAGGATCTCGTCCAGGCTATGGCTGACGTAGAGGATAGGGATGTTCACGTCCTGCGCCAACCGCTCCAGATACGGCAGCAGCTCGCGTTTGCGCGGCAGATCGAGCGAGGCCAGCGGTTCGTCCATCAGCAGCAGTTCCGGCGCGGTCAGCAGCGCACGGCCGATCGCCACCCGCTGTTTTTCACCGCCGGAGAGCGTCAGCGGCAGCCGATTAAGCAGCGGCCCGATGCCCAGCAGCTCGACAATGGTATTGAACTGCGCGCGCATGCCGGCCGCCATACCGTACTGCAGGTTGCCGCGCACCCGATAATGCGGGAACAGCCGCGCATCCTGAAACACGTAGCCGATGCGGCGCTTTTCCGGCGGCAGGCAAAGGCCCGCGGCGGTATCCACCAGCGTGCGGCCATTGAGCGCGATGCGCCCCTGCTGTAAACGGGTCAGGCCGCCGATGGCGTTGATCAGGGAGGTTTTTCCCGCGCCGGACAGGCCGAAAATCGCGGTGATGCCCTGCGCCGGCAAATCGGCGCGGACGTTGAGATTAAGGTCGCCCAGCTGCTGCGAGAAGTCCAGCTCCAGCATTTACGCCCCCATCCGTTTGCGGCCCCAGCGGGCCAGCCATTCGGACACCATCAGCGAAGCCAGCGACAGCACGATGGCGATCGCGCACAGACGCGCGGCGGCGGCCTCCGCCCCCGGCGTTTCAATCAGCGTATACATCGCCAGCGGAATGGTGCGGGTTTCACCGGGAATGTTGGAGACGAAGGTGATGGTGGCGCCGAACTCCCCCAGCGAGCGGGCGAAGGCCAGCACCACGCCGACAATGACGCCGGGCAGCGACAGCGGCAGCGTGATGGTGAAAAACACCCGCCACGGGTTGGCGCCCAGCGTGCGCGCCGCCAGCTCCAGCCGAGTGTCCACCGCCTCCAGCGCCAGCCGGATAGCGCGCACCATCAGCGGAAACGCCACCACCGCCGACGCCAGCGCGGCGCCGCGCCAGCTAAAGCTGAAGCTGAAGCCAAACCAGTCGTACAGCCGCTCGCCGATGACGCCGCGCCGCCCCATGGCGATCAGCAGCAAATAGCCGACCACCACCGGCGGCAGCACCAGCGGCAGGTGAATGACGCCATCCAGCAGCGCCTTGCCGGGAAAACGGCAACGCACCAGCACCCAGGCCATCAGAATGCCGAACGGCAGGCTGCAGACTACCGCCAAACCGGAGACTTTCAGGCTCAGCTCAACCGCCTGCCACTCATACTCGCTCAGAATCATTTACGCGGGGTGAATCCATAATGTTCGAAAATAGCGGCCGCTTCCGGACTCTTCAGATAGGTATAGAAAGCGCTGACCGTCGGAGTTTGACGATCTTTCACTATCGCCATCGGATATTCAACCGGTTTGTGGCTGTCTTCCGGGAACACGCCCACCACTTTCACCTTGTCGCTGGCGACCGCATCGGAGCCGTAGACGATGCCGAGCGGCGCTTCACCGCGTTCCACCAACGCCATCGCGCTGCGCACGTTGTTGGCGCGCGCCAGCTTCGGCTCCAGCAGGCTCCAGGCGCCCAGATGCTCCAGCGCCTCTTTGGCGTAGATGCCGGCCGGCACGTGATCCGGATCGCCCACCGCCAGGCGGCCGCCGCTGAGCAGCTTGGCCCAGTCGGTCTGCTTGTCGATGGCAATCTTGTCGTGTTTATCGCTCTTGGCGGCGATCAGCACCAGTTCGTTGCCCAGCAGCGTGTAACGGGTGTCTTTCACCATCTGCTGCTTGTCGATGGCGTAATCCATCCACTGCTGATCGGCGGAGATAAACAGATCGGCCGGAGCGCCCTGCTCAATTTGGCGCGCCAGCGTCGAGGACGACGCAAAGGAGGAAACCACCTGCACGTCCTTGCCTTTTTGATATTGGGTGGCGATGTCCTGCAGCGCGTTGGTCAGCGACGCGGCGGCGAACACGGTGATCTTTTCCGCCGCCGAAGCCTGAGCCACCAGGCCCGATGCCAGAACGATCCCGCCAACCCATTTGGTCCATTGCTGTTTCATTGTTTTTCTCCGCAAGTTAACGTGCATTATCACTCTTCGTTATATAAAAAATAATATAACGTTGCGCGAAAGCTTGTCATGCGGTTTATCGGCAAAGCGTGAGATAACTTGAGGAATGCCCGCCGGGGGATGCCGGCGGGTATCGGGATGGGGAACGGTCAGTGCTGGGTGCGGTTTTCTTTCGAACGGCCCACTTTGGAGAAGACGTTGAACACTTCGCCAAAACCGTAGATCAGGCCGAGAATGAGCGCCATGACCACCGGCACCATCACCACGGCGAACAACAGACTTTTCAATAATTCCAACATGATAGCCTCGCTTAACTGCCCATTGAGCGGCAAATGCCTTTCACCGCATATCGGGTTATTCTAACCCAAAAAAATCGCTAAAACCGGAGTTATTTTAGCCAGCGAGGCGAAATTGTGATCGGCCAAACGTGCCCTTTCAGCCTCCCTCATCCCGGCGCGGGGTAATAGATCAACGGCGGCGCATAGCCGGCGGGCGCCGCCAGCTTGGCCTCCACACCATATACCGCGTGAATGTTCTCCGGCGTCAGCGCCTGCCGCGGCGCGCCTGCCGCACCGATCCCGCCCCGATGCAGCAGCGCGATCCGATCGCAATAACAGGCCGCCAGATTCAGATCGTGCAGCGTCACCACCACGCTGAGTTTCAGCCGCCGCAGTAAGGCCATAAACTGCTGCTGATGGGCGATATCCAGATGATTGGCGGGTTCGTCCAGCAGCAGCCACGGCGTTTGCTGCGCCAGCGCGCGCGCCAGATGCACCCGCTGCCGTTCACCGCCGGACAGCCGCTGCCAATCGCGATCGGCCAGGTGGCTGATGCCCACTTGCTCCATCGCCTGCCCGGCGAGGCGGCGATCCTCGGAACCAAAACCACGCCAGCGGCCGACATGGGCCAGACGCCCCAACAATACCGCCTCCTTCACCGGCAGCGCGAAGGCGCCGGGGGCGGATTGCTCGAGAAAAGCGATGCGTCTGGCGCGTTCCCGTCCGGAAAATGCGGCGATTTCGCGCCCTTCCAGCCAAACGCGGCCGCCGGCGGCGGGCTGCAGCCCGGCCAGCAGCTTAAGCAGCGTCGATTTACCGCTGCCGTTGACGCCGAGCACGCCGGTGATCTCACCGGGCAAGGCGCAGAAACTGAGATTTTCCAGCACCGTGCGCGCCCCCGCTCGCCAGCTCACCGCTTCGGCGCACAGGCCGGATCGCGCTTTTTCAATCGTCATGCATTGACCTTTCGATACAGCAACAGCAGGAATATCGGCACCCCCAGCAGCGCCGTCAGCACGCCGACCGGCAGCTCGCGCGGCGCAAACAGCGTTCTGGCCAGCGTGTCCGCCGCCACGGCGAACAGGGCGCCGCACAACGCGCTGGCCGGCAACAGCAGCCGATGCCGCGAGCCCACCAGCCGCCGGGCGACATGCGGCACCGTCAGCCCGATAAACCCCACCGCGCCGCTGAACGCGACGATCGCCGCCGTCAGCGCGGTGGTCACCACATACAGCAGCAGCTTCAGCGGGGCCACCGCCACCCCCAGCGAAGCGGCGGTCACGCCGCCAAACGCCAGCGCGTCCAGTTCGCCCGCCCGCAGCCAGCAAAGCAGCAGCGTCGCCGCCAGCGCCAGCCCGCACAGCCCGACCTGCGGCCAGCGCGCGTCGCTGAACGATCCCAGCAGCCAGAACATCACGCCGCGCGTGGCGTTGGCGTCCGCCTGCCAAAGGGTGATCAGCGAAGTCAGCGCGGAGAGCAGTTGCGTCACCGCCACCCCGGCCAGAATAAACAGCGTGGACTCCCCCTCCAGCGAACGTCCGGCCAGCAGCATCACCAATGCAAACGCCGCCAGCGCGCCGATAAACGCCCCGCCGGACACCGACAACAGGCCGCCCCCCAGCCCCAACACCAACACCGTCACCGCCCCCACGCCGGCGCCGGAGGAGATCCCCAGCACCCAGGGATCGGCCAGCGGGTTGCGGGTCAGCGACTGCAGCACGGTGCCCGCCAGCGCCAGCCCGGCACCGGCCAGCGCCGCCAGCAGCGCGCGCGGCATCCGCAGCGACCAGATGATGCGCTGATACACCTCGGTATCGGTCTGCGCACCGTCGCTGACGCCGAGCACGATGCGCCAGGCGTCGTGCCACGCGATCGGCGCGGGCCCCGACAAGGTGGCGCCCAGCAGGGCCAGCGGCAGCGCCGCCGCCAGCAGCAACAACCCGCCGGCCTCACGGCCGGGCAGTAACCGCCGGCTCATGCTATTTCCAGCCTGCGATCACATAGTCGTCCAACAGTTGCCATACCGTCCCCGCCTCGCTGAAACCGGCTTGTCTGAGGGCCGCGAGTTGGAAATCCACCGGCGTCGGCGGCGGTACCGGCCGGCCGGCGAACAGCGCTTCGCGCTCGGCCTGATAAGCGGCCAAGGCCGGCGATTGCAGAGCGCCGGCGAACCAACGATCCCAATCCTCAACGCCGCTGTCCCAGGCGTGTTGTTGGGTCTGCTCGTCGTGCCGTTCGGCCAACGCTTTCAGCCGTGGCTGACGGTGGTCATAGCGCTGATGATCGGCATTGAGGAATACGCCGCCGGCGGCCAGCAGCCCGGCGACGTTACGGTACAACGCCAGCTGCTGCTCCGGCATCAGCCAGTGCAGCGCCGTGCTGGACACCGCCGCCTGCGGCGTGGGGCCGGACAGCACGGAAAAACAGGCAGGATCCGCCAGATCGGCCTGCAGAATGCGGATCCGATCGCCGTACGCCGCCAGCGCGCCGCGCGCCACCGCCAGCAGCAGCGGATCGAGATCGATGGCGGTCACCCTGGCCTGCGGAAAGCGCTGCAAAATACGCAGGCTCAGCGATCCCGGGCCACCGGCCAGATCCAGCACGTGAAAATCCTGGCCGACGGCCAGCGCCAGCACGTCCAGCTGGGCGTTAAAACGCGCTTCGCGTTCGGCGATGTAAGCCGCCTGCTGGCGATCCCAGGAGTCCAGCAGCGAAGAGAATGAAACGGCAGTCATATCAAGGTTCCTTGTTGGAAAGCGTCGGAGTCTGCGGCGGCAAGGCCGCCAGGCCCCGAATCAAACGGCCCAGCGCCGCCACGGTGCGGGCGGAAGGGTCCATGTCGTAACCGGGGAGGATCACGTAGCGCCGCTGACGTACGGCGCGCAGCGTAGCGGTCAGCGGGTGATGCTCCAGAAAGGCGATCTTGTCGGCCGCGCTGTCCCCGAAGCCACCGCGCGGCAGATCGCCAAGCACGATCGCATCCGGATCGCGGGCGGCGATAATCTCCCAGGATACCGTCGGCCACAGCTCGGGCAGATCGCCGAACAGGTTCTCGCTGCCGACGCTGCGGCTCAGCAAACCTGGCGCGCCGCAGCAACCCGCCACGTAGGGCGTCTGCGTGCCGGCATACCACCACAGCAGACGCCGATGCGGCAATGGCGCGCGCTGCGGTTCGAGCGCCTTCAGCTGCTCGCGCAGCCGCGCGATCAGCACTTCACCGGCGCGGCCAGCGTTAAAAATGCGCGCCAGCTCCCGCAGCTCGGTGAAAATGTCTTCGAACGTCAGCGCGGCGGCGATCGCGCTTTGCTGGCCGCTGCAGGCGCCGGGAGAGAGATAAGTGTCGATGCCCCATTCCGCCAACCGCGCCCGATCGGGCGTTTCCGGGCTGTGCAGCCAGTAATAGCTGGCCGAATAGACAAAATCCGGCCGCATCAGCAGCAACGCTTCCGCCGTGGGCGGCGCCGGGCCGGCGGGCGCCCGCAGCGTATCGGCCGACGCCGTCGGCGCGGGATCGCGCGTGCGGTCATACCCGACCACGCCGATCGCACGGCCAGCCAGCCCCAGCGCCAGCAGGTTTTCCAGCGCCGGATTGGCGTAGACCAGCACCCGCTGCGGCGGCTGCGGGTAATCGCGCATTGCCCCGCAATTGTGCAGGCTGACGGCATAGGCGTGCAGCGGCACGCCCCAGCCCAATCCCAGGGCGCACAACAACAGGTAAAGCGAACGTTTCACGACGTCAGAACCTGACCGACACGAAGGTTTCATAGCTGCGCGGCGGCGCGATCAGCGCCTGATCCGGGTAGGTGCGCTGATAGGCGTACAGCTGGTTGGTGGCGTTGCGAATGCGGAAACCGACATCGACGATCGGCGTCAGCTGATAATCCGCCGCCAGATCAAGCGTGGTGTACGCACGCATCTTGCGCTGGTTGGCGTCGTCGTTGTAACTGCTGCCGACATAGCGCAGCGAAGAAGCCAGCCCCAAACGTTCCGTCGCCTGATAATGCACGCTGAGGTTGGCGGTCCAGTCCGGGATATAGGCCGGGCGATTGCCGTTGTAGCTGCGCAGCGGGCTGCCGCCGCGATAGTCGTCGTAGCGGGCGTGCGTATAGGCGGCGTTGCCGGCCAGCTCCCAACGATCGTCGGGACGCAGCACCACGCCAAGCTCGATGCCGCGCGACGTCTGCCTGCCTACCGCGTTCAACGCATCCGGCCGCTGCGCATCGGGCACAAACAGGTTGTCCTTGCGCAGTTCATACAGCGCCAGCGTCGCCTCGCCCTTGTGATCCCAAAATTGCCCTTTGGCGCCGGCCTCCCACTGGCGCGCTCGCGTCAGCGGCAGATCGGTCTGCGTCGGGCTGAGGAAGAACAGATCGTTGCCCGGCTCCTGGCCGGTGGTGTAGTTGGCGTAAAGCGTGAGGTTATCGGTCAGCGCATAGCTGGGGCCCAGGCTCCAGGTGCTGAAAACATAGGTGCGCGCGCGGCTGTCTTCCTGCGGCCCCTGGAAGCGCCAGTCCATGTCCATATGGTTGTAGCGCAGTTGGCCCAGCAACGCTAAACGCTCGGTCAGGCTGAAGCGATCTTCAAGAAAAGCGGCGTACTGATTCTGAGTAACGTGGCGCACCGGCGCGCGTTGACTGGCGGTGCCCTGAGCGAACGGTTCTCTGGGCGGCGCGCCGAGCGGCACGTCCTCGGAGCCGGGGAAACCGTTGGAGTAGTACTGAAAATGCCGCTTGCTCAGATCGAAGCCGACCAGCAACCGGTTATCGAAACCGGCGATAACGCGATCGAACACCAGCGAACTGCGGTTGCCGATCAGATCGTCGTCGTGCGCCAGAGCGCCGAAAGAGTCGCGGTTGACGTCGCCGGGCCGAGCCGCCGCCGCGACGCGGAAACGTTCGACGTTGCGCCATTCGCGAAAGCCGCTGTAGTAATAGAATTGGTTATGCCACTCCACTTCGGGCGTCATAAACCAGTCCAGACTGGTCTGAAACGCGGTGGCGTTGCTCTGGATGCGGCTGTCGGTCAGGTTGTTGTAATTGATGTCGCGCAGCTCGCCGGCAATGCGCCCATTCAGCAGCGGCGTGCCGTAGTAAGGGTTGTTGGTGCGGTTGAGCATGCGGTCCAGGCTCAGCGTCAGCAACGCATCGTCCGTCAATTTAAACAGCAGCGAGCCGGAAACCCGCTTCTGCCGATCGCGTTCATACTGCACGTTGCTGCCGCTGTCGTTGCCACTGACGTCTAACCGGTACGCCACCGCATCGTCCACCAGCGCGCCGCCGGCCCCCAGATGCAGACGCTGGCTGCGGTAGCTGCCGAAGCCATAGTCGAGTTCAACCGGCTGGCGGCTGAAGGTCGGCCGCCGCGAGATCAGGTTGACGCTGCCGCCTGCGGCGCTCAGTCCGTTCAATGCCGACCCCGGCCCGCGCAGCACCTCGATGCTGTCGTAATGCGCCGGATCGCCCAGCTGCAGCGTGCTGCCGGGCATCTCTACGCCGTTATACAGCCAGGCGATCGGCCGAAAACCGCGCGCGGAAAAGTTGTTGGACAACGTTGGCGAAGCGACGCCGGACAGACCGGTGGCGCGTTCGACGGCGGCGGCCAGCGAGCGATCGCCCCGCTGTTGGATCGCCCGCGCGCGGATGATATCGACGCTGCGCGGCGTCTCCCGAGCGCTCAGCCCGAGCTGTGACGCGCTGCGGCTCAGGGCGTTCAACGCATCGTAACGCCCGGCGGAGGCCGCCGCCTCCACGGTGAGATGTTCTTCACATCCCGTGGCATTGCGGGCTTTATCGCAGTCGGCGGCGAAAGCCAGCGGCGCCGTCAGTGCGCCGCCGACCCAGGCGGCAAGGCATAAAGATTTTCTGGGCGTGCCAAGACGCCGGCGTGTCGTACTCATGTGGTGCATCCCTGTGGTGAAATAAAAACCGGCCGCAGCCGGCGTAAAGCCTTATTGTTTTTCTGTTATGTTATATTATAACAATAAAGCAATGCCAGTCTTTATTACCCCGCTCTCCAGCGCACTGCGTTTGGCGCTTTGTCGCCAAATCGGCGACAATAAGATTTTTGCCGCCGACAGGATGCGCTATGCAGGCCGAAATTCTTCTGACTCTCAAACTCCAGCAAAAGCTGTTCGCCGATCCGCGCCGCATCGCGCTGCTGAAACAGGTACAGCACACCGGCTCCATCAGCCAGGGCGCCAAACTGGCGGGCATCAGCTACAAAAGCGCCTGGGACGCCATCAATGAGATGAACCAACTGGCGGAACACACGGTGGTGGACCGCGCCACCGGCGGAAAAGGCGGCGGCGGCGCGCAGCTGACGCACTACGGCCAACGGCTGATCCAGCTGTATGACCTGCTGGGCCAGGTGCAGCAAAAGGCCTTCGATGTGTTGCAGCAGGACGATCTGCCGCTCGACAGTCTGCTGGCGGCCATCTCGCGCTTCTCGCTGCAAACCAGCGCGCGCAATCAATTTTTCGGCACCGTCATCGAGCGCGATCATCAGCAGGTGCAGCAGCATCTGGCGATCTTGTTGAACGACGGCAGCACTCGCCTGACGGCGGCCATCACCCAGCAAAGCGCCGACCGGCTGCAACTGACGCCGGGCAAAGAGGTGCTGGCGCTGATCAAGGCGCCCTGGGTGCGGTTAAGCGTCGAGACGGCGGAACATGCCGACGCGGATAACGCGCTGGCGGGCGTGGTGGCCGGCATTCAGCCGGGCGCCGAACACAGCGAGGTGCTGGTGACGCTGGCGGGGGGCGAAACCATGTGCGCCACGCTGACGACGGCGGAGTTGCAGCGCCTGCAGCTGAGCGTCGGCGCCGCCGTACACGCCCTGTTCAACGCCGACCACGTGATTGTCGCCACGTTGTGTTAAGCGCAACGTAACGTTGCATTTTTGTTGATTGACATCCCCCTGCAATACGCCTATTTCTAAGGCAAATAATTGCAAAAAAAGGAACAGGTGATGTCGTCGTTGCATATTTCGCAAGGTTCATTCCGCTTAAGCGATACCCGCACCCTGACGCTGGATGCACTGGCGATCCAGGCCGGCGACAGCTGGGCCTTCGTCGGCGCCAACGGCAGCGGCAAATCCGCCCTGGCGCGCGCGCTGGCCGACGAACTGGTTCTGTTGAGCGGCGAGCGCCGCAGCGACTTTCAGCACGCGGTGCGCATCTCCTTCGAACAGCTGCAAAAAATGGTCAGCGACGAGTGGCAACGCAACAACACCGATCTGCTCAGCGCGGACGAAGACGACACCGGCCGCACCGCGGCGGAGATCATTCAGGAAGAGGTGAAAGACGCCGCGCGCTGTGAGCGGCTGGCCGCGCAGTTCGGCATCACCGCCCTGCTGACGCGCCGCTTCAAATACCTCTCCACCGGCGAAACGCGCAAGACCCTGCTGTGCCGGGCGCTGATGCCCGAGCCCGACCTGCTGATCCTCGACGAACCCTTCGACGGGCTGGACGTGCACTCGCGCGCGCAGCTCGCCGCGTTGCTGAGCGAGCTTTCCGCCCAGGGCCAAACCGTGGTGCTGGTGCTCAACCGGTTCGACGAAATACCGGATTTTGTCCGCCAGGTGGGCGTGCTGGCGGACTGCACCCTGACCAGCCGCGGGCCGCGCAGCCAGGTAATGGCGGACGCGCTGGTGGCGCAGTTGGCGCACAGCGAAAACCTCAGCGGGCTGGCGCTGCCGGAAACCGAGGATCCGACGCAAAAAGTGGCCCTGCCGGCGGATCGGCCGCTGATCGTCCTGCGCGACGGCGTGGTCAGCTATAACGATCGGCCGATCCTCAATCATCTCGACTGGCAGGTTAACCCCGGCGAGCACTGGCAGATCGTCGGCCCGAACGGCGCCGGCAAATCCACGCTGCTCAGCTTGATCACCGGCGATCATCCACAGGGCTACAGCAACGATCTGACGCTGTTCGGCCGCCGCCGCGGCAGCGGGGAAACCATCTGGGAAATCAAACGCCATATCGGCTACGTCAGCAGCAGCCTGCATCTGGATTATCGCGTCAACACCAGCGTGCGCAACGTGGTGCTGTCAGGGTTCTTCGATTCGATCGGCATTTATCAGGCGGTCTCGGATCGTCAGCGGCAGCTGACAGAGCAATGGCTGGCGCTGCTCGGGCTCAACGGCGCGCGCGGTGACGCCCCGTTCCACAGCCTTTCCTGGGGCCAACAGCGGCTGGCGCTGATCGCCCGCGCGCTGGTGAAACACCCGGCGCTGCTGATCCTCGACGAGCCGCTGCAGGGGCTGGATCCGCTCAATCGCCAGCTGGTGCGCCGCTTTATCGACGTGCTGATCGGCCAGGGCGCCACCCAGTTGCTGTTCGTCTCGCACCATGCCGAAGATGCGCCGCAGTGCATCACTCACCGCCTCAGCTTCGTGCCCGACGGCGAAGGCGGCTATGGTTACCAACAGCAACGGCTGGAGGCGGCCTCCGCCTGAAACGCGGCGTAAACATATCCGGCAACACTTCACCGCAGCACATCACATTTGGCCTTTTATCATAGAAAGGAAGAAGGCCATTTTTGGAGACGCCATGTCCGCTGCGTTGATTATCATCGACCTGATCGAAGATCTGATCGGGCCCAAAGGGCGCGCCAACCACTGCCGCGAACAGGTGATGACGACCCACCTGCTTGCCAACGTCAATGCCGCCGCGGCCTATGCCCGGGTGCGAAAAATCCCGGTGATTTGGGTGCGGGTGGGATTCGCCGACGATTATCATGACATCCCGCCCCATTCGCCGCTGTTCAACCATCTCAAGCAGATCGGCGCGCTGCGGCTAAATGGCCCGGGCTGCCGCTGGATGCCAGAACTGCATCAGGAAGAGACCGATCTGCAGTTTGAAAAAACGGCAGTCAGCGCTTTCTCCGGTAACAATTTGTTAGCCTGGCTGCGGCAACATCGGTGCCATCACCTGCTGCTGGCGGGCATCAGCACGCCGCTCGCCATCGAGAGCACCGCGCGGCAGGCGCACGACGCCGGCTTTCAGGTGACCGTGCTGCACGATCTGTGCGCGGCCCCCACGCAGGAGATCCACCAGCAGAGCCTGGATACCCTGCAAAACCTGGCCGAAATCACCCGTTCGCAGGCATGGATGAAAGGCTAACCCTCCTCGCCGCCGGTCGTGTGGGCCGGCATCATGCACAAATGCATCACTGCCCCGACCTTTAGCGTCATCCTGGTGTGCTACTATCCGCTCTAGCGCTCAATTTTGCCATCATCGCACGCCGCAAAGGCGCTGAGCGCCGTGTACATATTTAAAGGGACATATCATGTGGGGCGTACTGGCTGCTTCGTTATTTTTCTTGCCGTTTAATCGGCTGATAGCCTGGGTGATCCTGGCCGCCTCGGCGGGCATGGGGCTTTATCATGGGGTACTGACGCCGCTCAGCCTGAGTTATCTGCTGGCGATCATAGCGCTGGCGGGGTTGCGCCACCATTTTCGCGCGCAGCGTAATCTGGCGATTGTGCTCGAAGGGCTGGTGGTCGCCGGCTGCGTGGCGCTGTTCTTGCACCTGGTGCCCGGCATCCACAATCAACTGATGATCGACGGCGAAAAAGCCGGTCCGCTCAGCGCGCCGTTCACCATGTATTACAACTTCGATAAGGCGATGGTGCCCTTCCTGCTGTTCGCCTGCTTGCCCACGCTGTTTTCCGCCGAACGCGGCGGCAACGCCAGCAGAGCGGGCTGGATTGCGCTGCTGCTGGCCGTGCCGGCGCTGTTGCTGCTGGCCGTCGCGCTGGGCGGCTTAAAAATTGAGTGGCATGCGCCCGCCTGGATCCTGCCTTTCGTGATGGCGAACCTGTTCTTTGTCTGCATGGCCGAGGAAGCGCTGTTTCGCGGCTACCTGCAACAGCGCCTCAGCCAGTGGCTGGGCGCCTGGCCGGCGCTGATCGTCGCCTCCCTGGTGTTCGGCGCCGCGCATCTGGCGGGCGGTACGCTGATGGTGATCTTCGCGACCCTCGCCGGGGTGATCTACGGCATGGCGTGGATGTGGAGCGGCCGTCTGTGGGTGCCGATTCTGTTCCATTTCGGGCTTAATCTGACCCATCTGCTGTTCTTCACCTATCCGCTGTACCAGCATTCTTAACGGCTGAAGCCGGCAGAGAGCCCCTCTCTGCCGGCTGGTCGGGTGAAAACGCTATCACCGGCACTTCACCGCAATGCCCTCAATCACGTTGCCGCCTGCTTTTCTTCGCCCCTCCTGCGCTTTGCAATGAAGTGTAAACGATTCCATTTTTCGCGTTAGATCACCTTTTTACCGCCGCGGGCGTGCTATCTTTCTGCGCAACAGCCTCTCCCTGTTCAGCAACGGGCGTCTCAAGACGGTAATTGGAAGCGATTACACTTTCGTCGGCGCCAAGAAAGGAACCGTATGACGGAATTTAACCCTATCGATCATCCGCACCGCCGCTACAATCCGCTGAGCGGCCAGTGGGTGCTGGTCTCACCGCACCGCGCCAAGCGCCCCTGGCAGGGCCAGCAGGAGGCCGTCCCCACAGAAACGCTGCCGGCGCACGATCCCGACTGTTTCCTGTGCCCGGGCAACGCGCGCGTCACCGGCGATCGCAATCCGGATTATCGCGGTACCTATGTTTTCACCAACGATTTCGCCGCGCTGATGAGCGATACGCCGCCGGCGCCCGACAGCCAGGATCCGCTGATGCGCAGCCAGAGCGCGCGCGGCGTCAGCCGGGTGATCTGCTTCTCTCCCGATCACAGCAAGACCCTGCCCGAACTGACGCTGCCGGCGCTGGAGCAAGTGGTTGCCGCCTGGCAGGCGCAAACCGATGAGCTGGGCAAGCACTACCCCTGGGTACAGCTGTTCGAAAACAAAGGCGCGGCGATGGGCTGCTCCAACCCGCACCCGCACGGGCAGGTCTGGGCCAACAGTTTTCTGCCGAACGAGGCCGAACGCGAAGATCGCCTGCAGCACGACTATTTCCGGGAATATGCCTCCCCGCTGCTGCTGGATTATGCACAGCGCGAGCTGGCCGCAGGCGAACGCATCGTGGTGAACACCGAACACTGGCTGGCGGTGGTGCCCTACTGGGCCGCCTGGCCGTTTGAAACGCTGCTGCTGCCGAAAACGGCGGTGCAGCGCATCACCGAACTCGGCGCGGCGCAGAGCAGCGATCTGGCGCTGGCGCTGAAGAAGCTGACCAGCCGCTACGACAACCTGTTCCAGTGTTCCTTCCCCTATTCGATGGGATGGCACGGCGCGCCGTTCAACGGCGCCGACAACCGGCACTGGCAGCTGCACGCCCATTTCTATCCGCCGCTGCTGCGTTCAGCCAGCGTGCGCAAATTTATGGTCGGTTACGAGATGCTGGCGGAAACCCAGCGCGATCTGACCGCTGAACAGGCCGCAGAGCGTCTGCGCGCCGTCAGCGATATTCATTACCGTGAAGCCGGAGCCCAAGCATGAGCCTGAAACCGCTTACCCATTCCCTGTTTACCGAACACTTCGGCTACGCGCCGGCGTTGACCATCCAGGCGCCGGGGCGGGTGAACCTGATCGGCGAGCATACCGATTACAACGACGGCTTCGTGCTGCCCTGCGCCATCGATTACCAAACCGTCATCGCCTGCGCCAAGCGCGACGACCGCCAGATCCGCGTGCTGGCCGCCGATTATCAGAATCAGCAGGATCAATTCTCGCTCGACGAGCCGATCGTCAGCCACCCCGATCAGCGCTGGTCCGACTATGTGCGCGGCGTGGTGAAACATCTTCAGCGCCGCAACGCCGACTTCGGCGGCGCGGATCTGGTGATCGCCGGCAATGTGCCGCAAGGGGCGGGGCTCAGCTCCTCCGCCGCGCTGGAGGTGGCGGTGGGCCAGGCGCTGCAGGCGCTCTATCAGCTGCCGTTGGACGGCGTGGCGCTGGCGCTGAACGGCCAGGAGGCGGAGAACCAGTTCGTCGGCTGCAACTGCGGCATCATGGACCAGTTGATCTCCGCGCTCGGCCGGCGCGACAGCGCTCTGCTGATCGACTGCCGCTCGCTGGAAACCCGTGCGGTGCCGATGCCGGACAACGTCGCGGTGGTGATCGTCAACTCCAATGTGCAGCGCGGGCTGGTGGACAGCGAGTACAACACCCGCCGCACACAGTGCGAAGAAGCGGCGCGATTCTTCGGCGTCAAGGCGCTGCGCGACGTCAGCCCCGAACAATTTGCAGCGCGTCAACATCAGTTGGATCCGTTGGTGGCCAAACGCGCGCGGCACGTCATCAGCGAGAACGCCCGCACGCTGGCGGCGGCCGACGCGCTGGCGGCCGGCGACCTGCAGCGCATGGGCCGGCTGATGGCGGAATCCCACGCCTCGATGCGCGATGACTTTGAAATCACCGTGCCGCCGATCGATCGGTTGGTCGAGATCGTCAAAGCGACGATCGGCCCGCGCGGTGGCGTGCGCATGACCGGCGGCGGCTTTGGCGGCTGCATCGTCGCGCTGATGCCGCAGGATCTCGTGGAGACAGTGCGTGCCGCCGTGGCGCACGAGTATCCGCGGCAAACCGGCGGATTGCAGGAAACCTTCTATGTCTGCCAGGCTTCGCAGGGGGCCGGCCCATGCTGACGGTGAGCACGGAAGCGGCGCCCGATGGGCAACCTTACCAGCTGACACTGCTGCAAAACGCCGACGGCATGACGGTGACGCTGATGGACTGGGGCGCCACCTGGCTGTCCGCCGTCTTGCCGCTCAAATCCGGTGAAAAGCGCGAGCTGTTGCTGGGTTGCCACAGCCCGGCGGACTACCCACGTCAGGGCGCCTATCTGGGCGCCACCGTCGGCCGTTACGCCAACCGCATCGCCAACGCCAGTCTGCCCATCGGCGGGAAAACCCATGCGCTGGCCGCCAATCAGGGCGCCCATCAGCTGCACGGTGGCCCCGACGGTTTTCATGCCCGCCGCTGGCGCCGGGTGCAGCATGATGCGCAGCAGGTCTGCTATGCGCTGCATTCGGCGGAGGGCGATCAGGGTTTCCCCGGCAATCTCGACGTGCAGGTTTGTTACCGCCTGACCTCGGATAATCGCCTGGAAATCAACTATCTGGCGCAGGTCGATCGCCCCTGCCCGGTCAATCTGACCAACCACGCCTATTTCAATCTGGACGGCGCCGGCACCGACGCCCGCGCCCAACGGTTGCAGCTGTTCGCCGATCGCTACCTGCCTGTCGACGCCGAGGGCATTCCCTGCGCCGATCTGACGCCGGTGGACGGCAGCGGCATGGATTTTCGTCAGCCGAAAACGCTGCTGCAGGATTTCCTGCGCGATCGCGACCAGCAGCGGGTGCAAGGCTACGATCACGCCTTTCTGCTGCAGCGTACCTGTGGGGCGCTGGAGAGCCCGGCGGCGCATTTGTGGTCCGCCGACGGGCAAGTGCAAATGAGCGTGTTCACCGACGCGCCTGCGCTGCAGCTCTACAGCGGCAATTATCTGGCCGGCACGCCGGCGCGCGATGGCGGCAGCTACGCCAACCATGCCGGCGTGGCGCTGGAGAGCGAGTTTTTGCCGGACAGCCCGCACCATCCCGAGTGGCCGCAGCCGGACTGTTGGCTGCAACCGGGGAGCCGCTACCGCAGCGCCACGCATTATCAGTTTTATCCTATCTGACCTGCTACGCCCCTCGCCGTGCGGCCGGGGGCAATTTGTTATAAATGCTTACCTTTTAGCGCCATCCCCCCACCGGTGCCCACCTTCCCTTATTCCAAAGCGCGCACTACACTCAGGCTACCGTGATAAGCACAACGCCTTGTGCAACGTCACCATTTTCGGCCGATGGCGGCCAATCAATAGCTGAAGGAACACCTATGCGTCTGATTACTGCACTTCCATTGCTGGCGGGCTTAATGCTGAGCACCAATCTGATGGCGGCCGACGCGACGACGGCGACGAAAACGCCTTCGCCGGCGCAGGCGGCCCAACAGAAACGCATGACCGATTGCAACCAGCAGGCATCCACCAAGTCGCTGAAAGGCGCCGATCGCTCCACCTTTATGAGCACCTGTCTGAAGTCCGAAGGCGCCGCTGCGTCCGGCAAAACCCTGACGCCGCAGCAGCAGAAAATGAAAAGCTGCAATGCCGACGCCAAGACCAAGGATCTGAAGGGCGACGCGCGTAAAACCTTCATGAGCAACTGCCTGAAAAAATCGGCCTGATTTCCCCTCTGCCACGGCGCGTCCGGAGCGATTCCGACGCGCCGTTTCTCCCCCTTACGCATCAGCCTGAACGATTCAGCTTTTTCCTTTCGACAGCCCTTACTTTGCGGCAAGAAATTGGCTATGGTTAGACACTATCGATTGCCGAGCCCCGGCCCGCGGCAATATAATGATTTTCGTTATCATTGAAATGTCAGATTATTAAGGAGTTAAGCTATGGCTGTAACTAAGCTGGTTCTGGTGCGTCACGGCGAAAGCCAGTGGAACCAAGAAAACCGCTTCACCGGTTGGTATGATGTTGATCTGTCCGACAAGGGCCGCACCGAAGCGAAAGCAGCAGGCAAGCTGTTGAAAGAGGAAGGTTTCACTTTTGACTTCGCTTACACCTCCGTACTGAAGCGCGCGATCCACACCCTGTGGAACATCCTCGACGAGCTGGATCAAGCCTGGTTGCCAACCGAAAAATCCTGGAAGCTGAACGAACGTCACTACGGCGCGCTGCAGGGTCTGAACAAAGCGGAAACCGCGGAAAAATACGGCGACGAGCAGGTGAAACAATGGCGTCGCGGCTTCGCGGTGACCCCACCTGAGCTGACCAAAGAAGACGAACGTTACCCTGGCCACGATCCGCGCTACGCTTCGCTGACCGAGCAAGAGCTGCCGCTGACCGAAAGCCTGGCGCTGACCATCGATCGCGTTATCCCTTACTGGGACGAAGAGATCCTGCCACGCATCAAGAGCGGCGAGCGCGTGATCGTTGCGGCGCACGGCAACTCCCTGCGCGCGCTGGTGAAATACCTGGATAACCTGAGCGAAGATGAAATCCTCGAGCTGAACATCCCAACCGGCGTGCCGTTGGTGTATGAGTTCGACGAGAACTTCAAACCAACCAAACGTTACTACCTGGGTAACGCCGACGAGATCGCAGCAAAAGCGGCGGCCGTAGCGAACCAGGGTAAAGCGAAGTAATTTCGCCCGTTCACGAAAAAGCCCCCGGTTTTCACCGGGGGCTTTTTTATTGCTGCTGCGCCATCGCCTCGTTCACCGCGTCCAGCCGTTCCTGCATCGCCGGATGGGTGCTGAGCCAGGCAGGCAGCGCCCAGTCATCGGCCTTTTCTCGTTCAGGCGCCTGCGCCAACGCGCGGTAGATCGCCGCCATTTCCGCCAACGAACGCCCCTGGCGCTGCATTTCCGCTATCGCAAACGCATCCGCCTCACGCTCCATCCCGCGAGAAAACTGCATCTCATTCACGAAGGATGCGGACTGCAGCAGCGTGTCGCCGATGCCGCTGACGTCACCCGTCATCCACATCAGCGTCAACGCCACCAATGACGAACGCACCAACATGCGCATCGGGTGACGATGGGCGTGATGCCCCATCTCATGCAGCATCACCGCCGCCAAGCCATCGTCGTTTTTTGACAAGGTGACCAGGCTATCGCTGAGCACCAGCGTGCCGTCCGGCAGCATAAAGGCGTTCGGCGCACCGGGCGCCGCCATCAGCTTCAGCGAGAGCGGCGTGCGCTCCTGGCGCATGTCGGCCGGCATCACCTGCCGGAACAGCTGCTGCAGCGCCCGTTGCCGCTCGGCCGGCAGTGCGGAGGGCGCGAAGCCGCTCTGGTCCAAGAACGTCTGCGTATGTTCGCCCAGCGTCTGTTCCACCGAGGTGGGGATGCGCATGGCGATCTCGCTGCTCGCCCACGGCAGCACCACGTAAACGTAAGCCACTACCGCCAACAGCGTCATCAGCAGCGCCAGGGCGACGCCGCGTTTATGGCGCTCCAGGCGATGCACCCACCCCGGCGAACGGCGTTGATAGAACCAGCGGCGAAAGGCCGCGTCGTCGTCAGGCACAAAGCGCCCGCCGCCCTTGAAGGTGAGCGTCAGCGGAATATTGCCCAGCGCGGCAGAAACGGTGATGTCCGTCAGCGGGATGTAACGCTGTTCATCCTGCCGCTGCAACGTCACGCCTTCGCCGCTTTCGTTCACCAGCAGACGAGCCGCCTCACGTGCGGCCCGTCCCGGCAACTGATAAGCGCCTTCAAGGATCATCGGCGCCTCAGAAGTTGCCGCCCAGATCCAGCGCCTGCAGCGCTTCTTCGGCCACCGCGCTGTTGGCGCTTTCCTGATGCGCCGTAATGTCCAGCAGCGCCAGATCGCCTTCAACCGCCGTGCAGGCCGCCAGATAACGGGCATGACGCACTTCCGCCACCGGCGCCGCCAAACCGAGCGAGAACAGGGTAATCAGGGTATTGGTGATCAACAATCCCATATACGGCAGCGTTTTCATTGAGGAATGCAGCTTGATGTCGCCGTTCAGCCTTGCCTGGTTAAACAGATAGTTGCGCTGGGCAACGACCTGGTAGCTGCTGGCCACCAGCGCGCCGATCAACAGCACCACCATCATCAGCAGAAGGCTGCTGATATTGTCCAGCACCAGCACATCAATGGCTTCATTGGTCAACATGCCCATCAACACCATCTGATAGAGAGTAAAGAAGAACGAACCGATGCACACCAACGCGACCAACATGAATGGCAGGAATATGAGCAGGCCGATCAAGGCAAATTTGATAAAGGCCGATTTCTTCAGTTCGGCAATAAACGGTGTGCGCCCGAAGAACAGGTTATTAACGTACAAATCATGCTGCAGTGCGCTAATAATGCCGTTTACCGCCGCAAATGCCGGCACGGCCAAAATCAGCGTCAGTACCAGCATAAAAGCGATGGCGTTGATGCTGCCAAGACCGCTGCCAATGCCGAGCAAGATGATCAGACCGACATACAGCCCGATAATCAGCAATAACGGGCAGAACAGTAAAGCCCAATAGGCACGCCCGGTGCGGCAGACATAATTAAAACGCACGCCGCGATAGCTCGACATAATCGCATTGTAGCGCCAGCTGCGAATAACGATCCACGGCAGCAGGGCAAGCAACACCAGCAAAGCCAGCAGCCCCAACAGGGGCGTTATCGCCAGCAAGATATAAAACACGATGATGCCGCCGATCACCAACAGCCGCCCTTTCAGAATTTGCAGCGGTTGTGCATGGTAGTCGAAACGATCGCCGTCCAATTCCGTGTTGCCGTAAAAATAGCGGCGACGGCGCACCGTCGCCCAGGCGGAATAGATGCCCAGGGTCAGGACGGTCAATAATGCATTGACTAACCAAATAGCGAAGTACTCACCACCTTTCCCATGGAATTTAATCCGGTGCAGCCCCAGCGGCTGCGAGGTATTGTTTGTCATAATTCTTTCATCCTGAAAGGAATAAGGTCATACCACTCCCCACTTATTAGGCCTGCGGGGTTTATGGAATAAAAAAAGCGTCTTATATAAGCACAATGCCGCGAGCAGTGACAATTATTCTTTTCTTAAATAGGAATAATGCGAAGAGGGCCGCTTAAGGACTTAATTGGCCTATTAACTGTAAGCCTTAAAGTCGTGGAATATAGAGAAGTGCAATGGCAAGGATAAAACAAGGGCCCGTTATCGGGCCCTTGTCATTGTTTGCGGTTATCCGCGGCGCGCTTTCACCGCCGCCGCCAGATCGCGCAGCACGGTTTCGGTGTCCTGCCAGCCGATGCAGCCGTCGGTCACGCTCTTGCCGTAAACCAGCGGTTCGCCGCTTTCGAGGTTCTGGTTGCCTTCCACCAGGTGACTTTCGATCATCACGCCGATGATCGCTTTTTCACCGCCGCTAATCTGCCCGCAAACGTCAGCGCTCACGTCCATCTGCTTTTTGAACTGTTTGCTGCTGTTGGCATGGCTGAAGTCGATCATCACCTGCGCAGGCAGCCCGGCTTTGCTCAGGCCGGCTTTGACGTCCTTCACGTGCGCCGCGCTGTAGTTCGGCTCTTTGCCGCCGCGCAGAATAATGTGGCAGTCGCCGTTGCCGCTGGTATTAACGATCGCCGAGTGACCCCACTTGGTCACCGACAGGAAGCAGTGCGGCGCGCCGGCGGCGTTGATGGCGTCGATCGCCACCTTGATGGTGCCGTCGGTGCCATTCTTGAAACCGACCGGGCACGAGAGGCCGGAGGCCAGCTCGCGGTGCACCTGCGATTCCGTGGTGCGCGCGCCGATGGCGCCCCAGCTCATCAGATCCGCCAGGTACTGCGGCGTGATCATGTCGAGGAATTCGCCGGCGGCCGGCAGACCGCTGTCGTTGATCTCCACCAGCAGTTTGCGCGCCAGGCGCAGGCCGTCGTTGATGTTGAAGCTGTTGTCCATCTGCGGATCGTTGATCAGGCCTTTCCAGCCCACGGTGGTGCGCGGTTTTTCGAAGTATACGCGCATCACCACTTCCAGCTCGCCGCTCAGTTCTTCACGCAGCGCCAGCAGGCGCCCCGCGTACTCTTTGGCGGCTTGGGTATCGTGGATGGAGCAAGGGCCAATCACCACCAGCAGGCGATCGTCGCTGCCGCGGAGGATATTGTGAATCGCGCTGCGGGCCTGGGACACCGTCTTTGCCGCGCGTTCGGTAGCCGGGAATTTCTCCAGCAGAGCCACCGGCGGCAGGAGTTCCTTAATATCATTAATGCGTAAATCGTCGTTTTGGTAATTCATAGCTTTTCCATTCGGTATCGAGGGGTATTTCGCAGTGCGTAACGGTGTAGATCCCAACAATCTAGCCTGTGGGAATGGCGCTGTAAATCACCTTTGCCCCCCTCCGCTGGAACCGCCAAATTAACAGCAGATTGTGCTGTTTCATCAGGGGAGCGCAGAGCCTCCTTTTTCGCTATGCTAGCGATCGGAATATAAAGCGACCCGAGTTGAAAATGCCTTCTCTGTTATTAGTTGATGACCACCCGGTGGTTCATGTCGCACTGGAAGCGGCGCTAATGAAATCATCCCGCCCCTACCGCCTGCAGGCGGCGCAGGACGACGTCCAGGCGTTGGCTCTGCTGGCCGAGGCCGCTTTCGGCCTGGTGATCCTGGATATCGGCCTGCCGCAGGTCGATGGGCTGCAGCTGTTGAAAAAAATCCGCCGCCGCTACCCGCAACAAAAGATCCTGATCTATACCGCGCAAGAGGCCGATGTGTATGCGCGCATGGCGCATGCCGCCGGCGCCGACGGTTTCGTCAATAAAGGCAGCTCGCTGGCGGAGTTGGTGCTGGCGATCGAGCAGGTGCTGGACGGTGAAGCCAGTTTCCCCGCCGCCGCGCTGGCCGAAGAAGCGCCGACGGCGGACGGCGGGCTGCTCACGCCCAAGGAGCTCGAGGTGCTGGGTTTGCTGAGCCAGGGGCTGTCCAACCTGCAGATCGCCGACCGGCTGCACATCAGCAACAAGACCGTCAGCACGCACAAGAAAAACATCCAGCGCAAAACCGGCGCCGGTAATCTGCTGGAGCTGGTGGCGGTATTTAAAGAGCTGGCGCCATGATGCGCCGCGCCCTGCTGCTGCTGATCCTGCTGTGCGGCCTGGCGCAGGCGGGGGAGCCGGTGCGCTATCAGCTGGTCAGCAATCTGAATCCCCCCGAGAACATGCTGATCGTCGGCGAGAAAAACCCCTGGCGCGACCGCACGCTGCGCGTCGGCATCATCAGTGAGAACACCAGCCCGTACAACATCATTGTGGATGACGATCTGTATGGGCTGAACGCCGACTACCTCGGCTATATCCAGCAGGTAACCGGCATTCGCTTCGCCATTTACGGCTTCGCCGATCTGACGCAGCTGGAGCAGGCGCTGCACGACGGCAAAATCGATCTGCTGTATGGCATCCCGCAAAGTGAAGCGCTGCACGGATTGGCGATCTCTCAGCCCTATTACGTCAGCAACCTGCGCGTATTGCGCGACCGCAGCAACGATCGGCCGGTGATGCTCAACTCCGCCAATGCCCGCGTCGCGATCGGCGCGCTGACCGACATGCAGTCTGGCGGCGCCCTGCAGGCGGTGGCGTCGCAGATCCAGCGCTACGACAACAACCTGCAGGCGGTCTATTCGCTGCTCAACGGCAGCAGCGACTACTTTATCGCCGACGAGGCCAGCGCCAGCTTTATCATCGACCAGTTGCAGCTCGGCCAGCTCTATCAGATTGAAAGCAACGAGAACCTGGGCAACCTGTCCTTCGTGTTCGCCGCCGCCGACCCGCGGCTGATAGATACGCTGGACACCGCCATCGCCGACGCGCCGATGGAGCTGATGAATGCCCTGCAGAGCCGCTGGAGCAAAAAGATCCCCAGCTACCTCGATACCGGCAATGCCGATCTGACGACGATGGAGAAGAATTGGGTGGCGAGCCACCGCGTGGTTTACTACGCCGCCATCGAGAACAATTTCCCGTTCGCCTACCGCGGCTCCGACGGCCAGCCGCGCGGCTACGCCATCGATATTCTCAACATCATCGCGCAAAACACCGGGCTGCGTTTCGCGCCGCTGTGGGCGCGCAACGCCGAGCAGGCCGATCAGCTGGTGCAATCCGGCCAGGCCAGCTTCCGCGCCGCCCTGCCGCTGGCGCGCGGCGTCAAGGCGCGCTACAGCGCCAGCATGCCGATCCACCGTTCGCTGTGGGGCGTTTACGTCGGCCAGTATGCCAACGGCGTCTCGACCTGGGGCGATCTGGCCGGCAAGCGCATCGGCGTGCTGCAGGGCGATTTGGCGCAGGGGCTGGTGCCGGAGCAGGAACAGACCGTCAGCTTCGCCGACAGCAAGTCGATGTACGACGCGCTGGCCAACGGCCAGCTGGATGCGCTGGTGGATAACGTCATCTCCGCCAACTTTTTGGCGCTGTCGCGCTATTCCGGCGCCATCAAGCTGGCCTTCGCCGCCAACAATATCCCCTATCCGGTGGCTTTCGGCGTGCGCCGCGATCAGCCGCTGCTGCTGGCGATCCTCGATAAGAACCTGATGCAGATCCCAGCGGACACCCTGCAATCGCTGCGCGACGAGTGGATCGTCGATCGCAGCAACCTGATCGACGCGGTGAACGACAACCGCATGCCGCCGCAGACCACCTGGCTGCTGGCGCTGTTGGCCGCCGCTACCGTGCTGCTGTTGGCGCTGACTCTGCGCCGTTTCATGCTGCAGCGCCGTGAAAAACGCGAACGCGAAGAGCTCGAGCAGGCGCGCCGCCGCGCCGAAGCGGAAAATCGCATGAAGAGCAAATTCCTCGCCACCGTCAGCCATGAACTGCGCACGCCGATGCACGCCATCCTCGGCCTGCTGGAACTGGAGCTCAAACGCCAACCTGCGCCGGAAGGCCTGCCGGTGATTTACAGTTCGGCCTCATCGCTGCTCAACCTGCTCAACGACCTGCAGGATCACGCGCGGTTGGAAACCGGGTCGTTGACGTTGGCGCCAAAACCGGTGGCGCTGCGCCCCTGGGTCGCGCGCATCGACGCCCTTTACCGACCGCTGATCGGCGATCGGCCGTTGACGCTGAGCGTGGTGGCGGATTTGGCGCTGCCGGAGGCGGTGGTCATTGATGGTGAGCGTTTACTTCAGGTGGCTAACAATCTGATAAACAACGCGATAAAGTTCACGCCGCGCGGCGCCATTCAGGTCGAAGTCGGCTGGCGCGCGCAGGATGAGCGGCAGGGGGAATTGCATCTGACGGTGAACGACAGCGGCTGCGGCATCGCCGCCGATGAGGTAGGCAAGCTGTTTCAACCGTTTTACCGCGCGCGCGGCGCGCAACGCATCTCGGTGCAAGGAACCGGTTTGGGCCTGTCGATCTGCAAAGAAATCGTCGAACAGATGGGCGGCCGCATCGCGTTGCACTCGCAGCCGGGCGTCGGTACACGCGTCGAGGTCGCGATACCGGTCGAGCTGAGCGGCGCGCCGCCGGCTGTCGCCCCGGCAGAGCGTAGCTTTGATCTGCCGTCTTCCGCCATGCGTACCGCGCTGATCGACGATCATCCCACTAATCTGTTGCTGCTGGAACGCCAGCTGCGCCACTTCGGGCTGCAGCCGGCCCGCTTTGAACAAGGCTATGCGCTGCTGCAGGCCCAGCGCCGGCAGCCGTTCGATCTGCTGTTTATCGACTATAACATGCCGCGCCCGGACGGACTGACGCTGGCCAGGCTGATCCGGCGCGACGAACAGCGGCTGCAGCGCCCGCCTTGCCGCATCGTGCTCTGCTCGGCAGACGTGCAGGAGTTTACCCGCATCCCGCCGGGCCTGGTGGCGATCGACCACTTCCTGACCAAGCCGATTTCACTGGCGGCAATCGGCCAGGTATTGGCTCAGCAACCGCAGGCTCAGGAAGAAAAGTCAGTCCTTACTGACCTACGGCAAACGCTGGCTGAGATGGCGGGCGGCGATCGCGCCATGATGCAGCGGCTGGCGCAGACGCTCAACGACACGCTGCGGCAAGACCGGCAGCGGCTCGCGGATGCCGTCGCCGCGAGCGACTGGCCACGCCTGGAACAGGCGGCGCACCGCATCAAGGGCAGCCTGCTGATGCTGCAGTTGCCGGAAGCCGCGCGGCTGTGCCAGCAACTGGTGGAAACCGCACGTCGGGGCGAACTTGCCGCCGCCGCTTATACTAAATTAAAGGCGTCAGTGGCGCAGATAGAACCGGAGCTGGACGCTCTGCTCGCCGCCGCCCCCACTTTCGCTATGCATAAGGATGAATAATGTCGGACACTCCACACGTACACCTGCCGAAAGACAGTAATAGTAAACGCCTACTGACCGCTTTTTTAGTCACCGCCGTCTTTATGGTGGCCGAAGTGGCCGGCGGCCTATTGTCCGGCTCGCTGGCGCTGTTGGCCGACGCCGGGCACATGCTGACCGATGCCGCCGCGCTGTTGGTGGCGCTGATGGCGGTGCACTTTTCCCAGCGCAAGCCCAACGCGCGCCACACCTTCGGCTATCTGCGCCTGACCACCCTGGCGGCCTTCCTCAACGCCGCGGCGCTACTGGTGATCTTGGTATTCATCCTGTGGGAGGCGATACGGCGTTTCTTCGAACCACAGCCGGTGATGGGTACTCCGATGCTGATCATCGCCATAGCGGGGCTGCTGGCGAACCTGTTCGCCTTCTGGCTGCTGCATCGCGGCAGCGAAGAGAAAAATATCAACGTGAGGGCGGCCGCGCTGCATGTGTTGGGCGACCTGCTCGGCTCGGTGGGCGCCATCGTCGCCGCCATCGTCATTCTCGCCACCGGCTGGACGCCGATTGACCCGATCCTGTCGGTGCTGGTCTCCTGTCTGGTGCTGCGCAGCGCCTGGCGGCTGCTGAAGGAGAGCTTCCACGAGCTGCTGGAAGGCACGCCGCAGGAGGTCGACATCGCCAAGCTGCAAAAAGACCTGTGCCTGAACATCCCGGAAGTGCGCAATATCCACCACGTACACGTCTGGCAGATCGGCGAACAGAAGCTGATGACGCTGCATGCGCAGGTGATCCCGCCGCATGACCACGATGGGCTGTTGCAACGTATCCAGGCTTATCTGTTGGAACACTACAAGATCGGCCACGTGACCATTCAGATGGAGTACCGGCACTGCGAGACGCCGGACTGCGGTATCAACCGGGCACCGGAGCCGAGTGAACACTCACATGCCGAAGCGCATTCCCATCTGGGGCATCACCACTAAGCCACGAGGGCGCCATCACGGCGCCCTCTGCGTTGTTACGGTGCGGAAGAGAGCGGATTGGAACGGTTGCGCCCGGCGCTCTTGATCCACAGCCAGGAGCCGTTCAGGGCGATCAGCGTCAGAATGACATACTCCAGCGCCATCGCGTACACGCCCTGGTAGGCGAAGATCGCCACGCTGATGACATCGATAACCACCCACAGCAGCCAGTTTTCCACGTACTTGCGCGTCATCAGGATCATCGCCACGATGGAGAGCACCATCATCGCCGAATCCCAGAACGGGAACGCGTCCGGCTGCAGCGTCGGCATCTGCACGTTCAGCCCCAGCCCTTGCATCACCGCCACCGCAATCTGCGTCAGCCAGGCGAACACGCGGTCGATGTTGAAGGTCATCAGGCCGATGCCGATGACGCAAACCGCCGCCCAGGCCAACGCTTTCGGCAGCGGCAGCCAGCGGATCTGCAGCTCGGCCTGATTATCCTGGGTTTGGCGGCTCCAGGCATACCAACCGTAAATATTGGCGCCGAAGAAAAACAGCTGCAGCAGCAGGCTGGCGTACAGCTGGATCTGGAAGAAAATCACCGCGAACAGCGTGACGTTGATCAGGCCGAACAGGTAGTTGATGATTTTTTCCTTGCTGGCGTACCAGATGCACAGCAACCCGAACAGTGTGCCGATGGCTTCGATCCACGACAGATCGTAACCGCCCGCGCCAAGCGGAATATGCACCAGAATATTGCTGGTACTGAAGAAGCTCATGAGATCATCCTTTTAAACGGTTAAGCGTTGCCTTTAACCTGCATCTTAAGCTGAGCGGCGAAATCCAGCATGCGGTTCAGCGGCACCAGCGCCTTTTCACGCAGCGCGGCGTCCACGTGGATCTCATGCTGCGCGCCCCCCTGCTCCAGCCCTTCGGCAATCGCCTTCAGGCCATTCATCGCCATCCACGGGCAATGCGCGCAGCTGCGGCAGGTCGCGCCTTCACCGGCGGTCGGCGCTTCGAACAGCTCCTTGTCCGGACAAGCCTGCTGCATCTTGTAAAAGATACCGCGATCGGTGGCGACGATCAGCTGTTGATGCGGCAATGTTTTCGCCGCCTGAATCAGTTGGCTGGTCGATCCCACCGCATCCGCCAGCTCGACCACCGCCTGAGGCGATTCGGGATGCACCAGGATGGCCGCCTGCGGATAGAGCGCCTTCATGCGCCGCAGCGCCTGGGTCTTAAACTCGTCATGGACAATACAGGCGCCTTGCCAACACAACACGTCAGCGCCGGTCTGCTTCTGCACGTAGCTGCCGAGATGACGATCCGGCGCCCAGATAATTTTCTCGCCCAGGCTATCCAGATGCTCGATCAGTTCGACGGCGATGCTGGAGGTCACCACCCAGTCAGCGCGCGCTTTGACCGCCGCCGAGGTATTCGCATAGACCACCACAGTGCGATCGGGATGGCTGTCGCAAAACGCATGAAATTCCTCTTCCGGGCAGCCCAGATCCAGCGAACATTCGGCAAACAGCGTCGGCATCAGCACCTGCTTTTCCGGGCTGAGGATCTTGGCGGTTTCCCCCATGAAACGCACGCCGGCCACCAACAGCGTGGAAGCCGGATGCGCGCTGCCGAAGCGTGCCATTTCCAGCGAATCCGCCACGCAGCCGCCGGTTTCTTCCGCCAGCGCCTGGATTTCCGGATCGGTATAATAGTGGGCGACCATCACCGCGTTGCGCTGCTTGAGCAGGGTTTTGATCTTTTCGCGATAAAAGGCTTTTTCGGCTACGTCCAGCGGTACCGGTTTAGGCGGGAAGGGATACACCGCCGCATTGACATCAAACATTTCACTCATCGCTGCAATCTCATGCTAGGCTGGGCGCCTGCCGCTTGAATATTGCCTGCCGCAACGCCCTTCGTTTTATATACTAAACAAAATACCTAAATCAGCGCGAAAAGTCCGCTGATATTTTCAATTTTGCGCACCTATTGTTTAATAGATTAAAAACACAGGCATTGCCCGCGCAGTTCACAGCGGATAACCGCTTGGCGAGAACGTATAGCCGTTCAGAAAAGCGCGGGATGACGATCGGTGTGTTGTTGAAACGAGAAAGCAGCGGATTCAGATTGCGGTGATGCGGATGCGATAAAAGGCGCTTTTTCTGAATGGGTGGGTCGTGCAGGATTGATTCGGCATGTGGCCTCACCCTGCGGGCAACGCTGCGCGTTGTCGTATCTCTGAACCTGAGCGCAGGATCTCACCCGCACGACTCGGTGACCATGTTAGCGAGAAGATGAGGTCAGGTTTGGATGTTACAGAAACGAAAAAAGCGCCCAAAGGCGCTTTTTTCTGAATTGGTGGGTCGTGCAGGATTCGAACCTGCGACCAATTGATTAAAAGTCAACTGCTCTACCAACTGAGCTAACGACCCGCAGTGTGGTGGGTGATGACGGGCTCGAACCGCCGACCCCCTCCGTGTAAAGGAGATGCTCTACCAACTGAGCTAATCACCCACTGCTGTGGTACTGCTATTTTTCACATCTTGTCCACTCAAAGCGTGGTGGATCGTGCAGGATAACTCGGCCTTTGGCCTCGCCCTTCGGGCCATCACCGGAGTGATGTTGTCTCGCTTCGCGAGACTCGAACCTTTACGGTTCTCATCCTGACGATTTAACACCTTGCTCTATTAAAGAGTGGTGGGTCGTGCAGGATTCGAACCTGCGACCAATTGATTAAAAGTCAACTGCTCTACCAACTGAGCTAACGACCCACTGATGTGGTTTACTGCTGATGGCGAATAGGTTATTGGAACCGACTCGCGGAAAACAAGGATGGGGATGTTCAGGACAACTCGACGGGTACTCGACTCGGACCTTTACTTTGCCACATCAAACCGATTCTGAAGCTGCCATTCTTAAAGAATGGTGGGTCGTGCAGGATAACCGGCCTTTGGCCTCGCCCTTGCGGGCCATCACCGGAGTGATGTTGTCTCGCTGCGCGAGACTCGAACCTTTACGGTTCTCATCCTTTACGATTCTCTGTCGCAGCCATTCTTAAAGAATGGTGGGTCGTGCAGGATTCGAACCTGCGACCAATTGATTAAAAGTCAACTGCTCTACCAACTGAGCTAACGACCCATAACAGTGGTGGGTGATGACGGGCTCGAACCGCCGACCCCCTCCGTGTAAAGGAGATGCTCTACCAACTGAGCTAATCACCCACTGTTGTGGTTACTGCTACTTCAGAAATTGGTGGGTCGTGCAGGATTCGAACCTGCGACCAATTGATTAAAAGTCAACTGCTCTACCAACTGAGCTAACGACCCAATTTCCCTGCCGCTTTAACATCTTGCAAGATGTCTTGGCAACGGCGGCATATATTACTAATTTATCTTGGCAGCGCAACCTAAATTTTTTACCGATGCGTTCAACTGCTTGTTCTTCACGCGAATGAGCCCAGAAATCGGTCAAATCGACTAACTTCTGGGCTCATTTTTCTAACCGTTAACCGCCTACGCGACTTTTCGCCTGCTTGGCCGCCGCACTGGTTGGGTATTGTTTGATCACCTGCTGGAACACGGCCTTGGCTTTATCGGCCTGCCCTTTTTCCTGCATGATGATACCCACCTTGTACATGGCGTCCGGCGCCTTCGGTGATTTAGCGTAATTCTTCACCACCACCGCAAAATAATAGGCCGCATCGTCTTTTTTACCCTTGTTGTAGAACAACTGGCCCAGCCAATAGTTGGCGTTGGGCTGGTAAGTAGACTTCGGGTACTGTTTTACGAAGGACTGAAAGGCGGAAATCGCCTGGTCATACTGTTTTTTTTCCAGCGCCAGAGAAACAGCGGCGTTGTAGTCGCTGTTCTCATCACCGCCGCTCGGCGTTGCAGAAGCGGCTGCAGGCGCGCTGCTGCCCGCATCGGAAGATGCGCCTGCGGCTGCCCCGCCGGCAGCGCCCGCTGCCGCAGAGGCGCTCTGAGCGCCGCCCTGGCTGAGGCTATCCATCTGTTGATAGATTTGCTTCTGGCGTTCAACGACCTGATTCAACTGATACTGGCTTTCCTGGATTTGCCCACGGAGAGAATCAATGTCGCGTTGATTGTCAGAGAGTTGTTGCTGGAGTTGGTTTAAAAGCTGGCCTTGAGCATTGCTGATGCGCTCAAGCGAGGTGACGCGGTCTTCGACCGAGCCGGAGCCGACATTACTGATTGGCGCTTGGGCAGTAGCGGCCCAAGGGGCCGCTACGCCAACCAGTAACGACAGACTCAACAGGTGACGTCTGAAGTTACTGTTCATGCGATTCTCTTAGTAAACCAGAACGGCACGACGGTTTTTAGCATAAGCCGCTTCGTCGTGGCCCAGTACTGCTGGTTTTTCTTTACCGTAAGAAACGATAGAGATCTGGTCAGCGGAAACGCCTTTACCCTGCAGGTACATTTTAACGGCGTTAGCACGACGCTCACCCAGAGCGATGTTGTATTCCGGCGTGCCGCGTTCGTCAGCGTGGCCTTCAACGGTCACTTTGTAAGACGGGTTGTTACGCAGGAATGCAGCGTGCGCGTCCAGCATCTGAGCGAATTCGGAGCTTACGTCATACTTGTCCAGGCCGAAGTAAACGATGTTGTTCTTCTGCAGTTCTTGCATCTGCAGACGAGCTTGTTCTTCGGAAGACAGGTTGCTGCTGCCGTTTTCCATACCAGTGCCGGCGCCAGCGCCCATACCAGATTGGTCGTTGTTCGCGCTTTTGTTAGAACTACAAGCTGCTACAGCCAGAACTGGCAGTGCCAGCAGAAGCCCTTTCAGCACTTTGTTCAGTTGCATTTCTTTGATCCTTTTATAGTTTGCCATACATATTTACACATGCATCACAGATACGGCGACCAGGCAGGGAATTTGACCTGTCCATCAGTTGCCGGAAGACGCGCTTTGAAACGCCCATCAGTTGACACCAACTGCAGCACGGAGCCCATACCTTGCGTGGAGCTATAGATCACCATGGTGCCGTTTGGCGCAATACTAGGCGTTTCATCCAGGAAGGTGCCGGTCAAAACCTGAACGGCGCCCGATCCAAGATCTTGTTTGGCGATGTGTTGTGCACCACTGTTGGTGCTCACCATCACCAGGAATTTACCGTCGGAGCTGACTTCAGAATCCTGGTTCTGAGAGCCTTCCCATGTCAGACGCTGTGCGGCACCGCCGCTGGCGCTGATTTTATAAATCTGCGGACGCCCGCCCTGGTCGGAGGTAAACGCCAGAGACTGGCCATCCGGGAACCAGGTCGGTTCGGTGTTGTTGTTGCGGCCATCGGTCAGCTGCGTGATCTGGCCGGAGCCGAGGTTCATCACGTACAGGTTCAGGCTGCCGCTCTTGGACAGCGCGAAGGCCAGCTTGCTGCCGTCCGGCGAGAACGCCGGCGCACCGTTGTGGCGCGGGAACGAAGCGATCTGGCGGATGGCGCCGTTAGCCAGGGTTTGCACCACCAGCGCGGAACGGCCGCTCTCGAAGGTCACGTAAGCCAGTTTGCTGCCGTCCGGCGACCAGGCCGGCGACATCAGCGGCTCAGGCGAACGGTGCACCGTGAACTGGTTGTAACCGTCGTAATCCGCTACGCGCAGCTCGTACGGGAATTTCCCGCCGTTGGTCTGCACCACGTAGGCGATACGGGTGCGGAACGCGCCCTTGATGCCGGTCAGCTTCTCGAACACTTCGTCGCTGGCGGTATGTGCAGAATAACGCAACCACTGTTTGGTCACTTTATACTGGTTCTGCGCCAATACGGTGCCCGGCGAACCCGAAGTATCCACCAACTGGTAGGAGATCAGGTAGCTGCCGTCGGCGCCAGGCTGAACCTGGCCGACAACCACGGCGTCGATGCCCAATGCAGTCCAGGCCGCCGGCGTCACTTCAGACGCGGAAGTCGGTTGCTGCGGCATGCGCGCCACGTCGATCGGGTTGAATTTGCCGCTGTTGCGCAGATCCGCGCCGACAATCTTGCCGATATCTTCCGGCGGCGTGCCTGGACCCGCCCACTTAAACGGCACCACGCCAATCGGACGAGCGGAGTCGACCCCTTGGGTGATTTCAATGCGAACTTCCGCGTGCAACACGGACGCCCACAGAATTAAAAAACCTAGCGCTACTCGAAATGCCTGCTTCATCTCATCTCCCTTATCCAGGCGGGATGCCTGCGATAAATTAGCAGAATTTTAACAAACCAACTTACGTAAAACTACATAATCCCTGTTGGTTACCTTAGTACATCCCTGTGATCTTACTCAGCTCAAACAACCATTATTCCGGCCTGAACGTAAGGGGAGCATTCTTAAACACCTCATACACCGCCTGGCTTGGCGGTTTCGGGATCTTCGCCTGTTTCGCCGCGGCTATCGCCGCCTGACACAGTGCCGGATCGCCCCCTTCAGATTTAACGTCTACCAGAAAACCGTCCGGCGCCAGCTTGATTCGCAGGTCACATTTACGGCCCTTGTACAGATCCGCATCGTAGAACTTGCTTTGAATCGCAGCGGTAATCTGGCCAAGATAGCCATTGATTTCCGCCCCGCTGGCGCCAGCCGTTTTGGCATTGCCCTGGCCAGCCGGTTTACCGTCACCCTTCTGCTTGCCGCCACCTTTCGGCGCGTTCTTGCCGTCCGCCAGGCCACCAAACAGGTCATCAACTTCCGCCGATTGCTTCGCAGCCTCGGCGGCGGCTTTTTTCTTCTCTGCAGCAGCTTTCTTGGCTGCCGCAGCTTTCTCAGCGGCGGCCGCTTTCTTCTCTGCCTCGGCGGCAGCCTTCTTCTCGGCTTCCGCTGCGGCTTTTTTCTCGGCTTCAGCAGCCGCTTTCTTCTCCGCAGCCTCTGCAGCTTTTTGCTCTGCGGCAGCGGCGGCGGCTTTCTTCGCCTCTTCCGCCTGTTTCTTGGCGGCGGCGGCAGCGGCCGCTTCTTTCTTGGCTTCCGCTTCGGCTTTCTTCTGCGCGTCCGCCTGCGCCTTGGCGACCTTGTCCGCTTCGGCCTTCGCCTTGGCGGCGGCGGCTTCGGCGACCTTCTGTTGCTCTTTGGCTTTCGCTGCAGCGGCCTCCGCCGCTTTTTGCTGCTCGGCGGCCTGCTTCTGCTGCTCCGCCGCCTTCTGCTGTTGCTCAGCCTGCGCTTTGGCGTCCTGCGCGGCTTTCTCCTGCGCCGCCAAACGCTCTTTCTCCAGCTCTTTCAGGCGCTGCTGTTGCTCCGCCTGCTTCTGCTGAAGCTCTTCGGCCTGTTGCTCCGCTTTTTTCTGGCGCTGCTTCTCGGCACGCTGCGCATCGTTGCTCTGCTGCTGCTGGCGGTTGTACTGTTCCACCACCGCGCCGGGATCGACCATTACCGCGCCCACTACAGAACCATCGCCGCCGCCGCCGGCGCTCATGTCGACCTTTTCCTGCAGCGATCCCCAAATCAGCAGGGCAATCAGTATGAAGTGCAGAACGACCGAAACAATAACGGCGCGGTTCAGCTTATCGTTTTGCTCAGTTGCCTTTACCAAAATAGATTCCCAAAAACTGGTGTTGCTTATACGGGGTTCCTGGGCCGCAGCGCAGGAACCGGGTTGCCGTTCGCCTTACGGTCAGATCGGCTGGGTCATCAGCCCCACGGAAGCTACGCCCGCCTGATGGAGAATATTCAATGCCTTGATAATCTCATCGTAAGGGACTTCCTTCGCACCGCCGATCAAAAAGACCGTTTTCGGGTTAGCCGCCAAACGCGACTTGGCTTCGGCCGCGACTTGTTCAGGCGGCAGCAGCTCCATACGGTTGTGATCCACCACCAGGGTGTATTGACCTACGCCGGAAACCTCAAGGATCACCGGCGGATTGTCATCGCTGGACACCGTTTTGGAATCGGTGGCGTCCGGCAGGTCAACCTCCACGCTCTGCGTGATGATTGGCGCAGTTGCCATAAAGATCAGCAGCAGCACCAGCAACACGTCGAGCAGCGGAACGATGTTAATTTCGGACTTCAGCTCGCGCCGACTACGTCCACGTACTCTCGCCATGCTACCTCCTACTTATTTGCTGTCGCTGGAGAAGGCCTGACGATGCAGAATAGCGGTGAACTCTTCCATAAAGTTGTCGTAATTCTGCTCAAGCTTGTTGACGCGCTGGTTGAGACGGTTATAGGCCATTACCGCCGGGATGGCGGCGAACAGACCGATCGCGGTGGCGATCAGCGCTTCGGCGATACCCGGCGCCACCATCTGCAGCGTGGCTTGCTTCACCGCGCCCAGCGCGATAAAGGCGTGCATGATCCCCCACACGGTGCCGAACAGACCGATGTACGGACTGATCGAACCGACGGTGCCGAGGAACGGAATATGGGTTTCCAGCGTTTCCAGCTCGCGGTTCATCGAAATGCGCATCGCGCGCGACGCCCCTTCGATCACCGACTCCGGCGCATGGTTGTTGGCGCGGTGCAGGCGGGCGAACTCTTTGAAACCGGAATGGAAGATCTGCTCGGAACCGGTCAGGCTATCGCGACGCGCCTGACTTTCCTGGTACAGACGGGAAAGCTCGATACCGGACCAGAATTTGTCTTCAAAGGCTTCGGCGTCGCGCGTCGCCGCATTGAGGATGCGGGTGCGCTGAATGATGATCGCCCAGGAGGCTACCGAGAAGCATATCAAAATCAACATGATAAGCTTAACCAGCAGGCTCGCCTTCAAGAATAAATCTAGGATGTTCATGTCAGTCACTGCTTAAACTCCGCGACAATAGACTTAGGAAGCGCTCTTGGCTTCATTTGGTGTGGATCAATACAGGCAATCAGGACATCTGCCTGGCTCAGTAGGGCCCCGTCAGAATTGACAATGCGTTGAGCAAACGTGAGAGAAGCCCCGCGCAGAGAGGTGATTTCACTCTGGACCTCCAGTTGCTCGTCGAGACGAGCCGGAGCCAGATAATCCACCGTCATGCGCCGGACGACAAAAGCGACTTGTTCACTGAGCAGCTGCTGTTGATGAAAGTTGTGCTGACGCAGCATCTCTGTGCGCGCTCTTTCAAAAAAGGCGACGTAGCGGGCGTGATAGACCACACCACTGGCATCGGTATCCTCGTAGTAAACGCGAACCGGCCATCGAAACAACGTATTACTCACTCTACTTCCCAGCAATGCAATTTAACGCTGCTACTATACGCAAGACGGATCGGGTTGGGAATGGGTTACAAGATGGGAATGAAAATAATTATGGGCCGTGAGGGCCCATAACGTGGGGACATCGGGGAGATTATAAAGAAACGTAAAGTAATCCTGCGCACAAGATCACAATTGCGGGAAGCGGCGCGAAAAAAGCGCGCCAGACGCTGCGCTGCGGGCGGAATCCGAAACCGTGGATCACCCCGGCGCATACGGCCCAAATCAGCAACAGCCCTTCCCAAATCTCCAGCGAGCTGGTTTTGGCGGCGAAACGCGTCGGATCCCAGAACACGCACCCCGCCAAAATCAACGCCAGCACCAGGGAAAGGGCCCGAACCGGGCCCTTGTCGGTGACAGCGTACAGCTTGTCAATCACGGACGAGCTCATCACTTACCGTCTTGCTGAGCTTTGGTCGCTTCGCTCTGCTCAAGCGCCAGCGCCGTGATGATGCCGAAGGCGCAGGCAAGAAGCGTTCCGAGAATCCAGGCAAAATACCACATGGTTTAGCTCCTTATCCTTAGTACAGCGAATGCTTGTTGTTTTCGATGTAATTCTTGTCGAGGCGACCGAACATTTTGTAGTACGACCAGCTGGTGTACGCCAAAACGATAGGCACGAAGATCGCCGCCACGACGGTCATCACTTTCAGCGTCAACAGGCTCGAGGTCGCGTCCCACATGGTCAGGCTGACGTTAGGCACGGTGCTGGACGGCATCACGAACGGGAACATGGTGACCCCGGCAGTGAGGATGACGCAGGCGATGGTCAGCGACGAGGTGACGAACGCCAGCGCGCCTTTCTCCAGACGCGAGAACAGGATGGTGAACAACGGCAGCACCACGCCCAGCGCAGGCAACGCCCACAGCAGCGGATACTTGTTGAAGTTGATCAGCCATGCGCCGGCCTGATGCGCCACTTCTTTACGCAGCGGGTTGGATTCCGCCATGGTGTCCAGCGCCGAAGTGATCACGTAGCCGTCGATGCCTTTCACCAGCCACACGCCCGCCAGCAGGAAGCATACCGCCATGATCAGCGTCGCGATCTGCGCTGCGGCGCGTGACCGCAGGTGGATCTCGCCGGTGGTGCGCATCTGCAGGTAAGTCGCGCCCTGAGTGACCAGCATGGTCAGACTGACCACGCCTGCCAACAGACCGAACGGATTCAGCAGTTGGAAGAAGTTGCCGGTGTAGAACAGACGCAGGTACTCGTCCACATGGAACGGCACGCCCTGCAGCAGGTTGCCGAACGCCACGCCGAACACCAATGCAGGCACGAAGGAACCGATGAAGATGCCCCAGTCCCACATGTTGCGCCAGCGGGTGCTCTCCAGCTTGGAACGGTAGTCAAAACCGACCGGGCGGAAGAACAAGGCCGCCAGCACCAGGATCATGGCGACGTAGAAGCCCGAGAAGGCCGCTGCGTAGACCATCGGCCAGGCGGCGAACAGCGCGCCGCCGGCGGTGATCAGCCACACCTGGTTACCGTCCCAGTGCGGAGCGATGGAGTTGATCATCACCCGGCGCTCGGTATCGGTTTTACCGATGATGCGCACCAGGATGCCGACGCCCATGTCGAAACCGTCGGTGACGGCGAAGCCGATCAGCAGTACGCCAACCAGCACCCACCAGATAAATCGCAGTACTTCATAGTCAAACATACGTGGACTCCTGTTTAGCGCGCTTCCTGCACGGCGGCAGTCGGTTGTTCAAAGTGGTAGCGGCCGGTTTTCAGGCTGCTTGGACCCAGACGCGCAAACTTGAACATCAGGTACATTTCAGCCACCAGGAACAGGGTGTACAAGCCGCAAATCAGCCCCATCGAGAACAGAATGTCGCCCGCGGTCAGCGAAGAGTTGGCAACTGCGGTCGGCAGCACCTCACCAATCGCCCACGGTTGACGGCCGTATTCCGCCACGAACCAGCCAGCTTCCACCGCGATCCACGGCAGCGGCAGGCCATACAGCGCCGCACGCAACAGCCATTTTTTCTGGCCGATGCGGCCGCGCACCACGCTCAGGAAGGACAGGCCGATAATCAGCAGCATCAGCACGCCACAGGCCACCATGATGCGGAAGGCGAAGTACAGCGGCGCCACGCGTGGAATGGAGTCCTTGGTCGCCTGCTGGATCTGCGCTTCCGTCGCGTCGCTGACGTTCGGGGTATAACGCTTCAGCAGCATGCCGTAGCCCAGGTCTTGCTTGGTTTTGTTGAATTCCGCACGCACCGCAGGATCGGTATTGCCGCCGCGCAGCTCTTCCAGCAGCTGGTAGGCTTTCATGCCGTTGCGGATGCGCACTTCATGTTGCGCCAGCAGATCTTTCAGGCCGGTGACCTGCGTGTCGGTGGAACGCGTGGCGATCAGGCCAAGCGCATACGGGATCTGAATAGAGAAGGAGTTTTCCATCTTGTCCTGATCGGGAATGCCGAACAGGGTGAAGGACGCCGGCGCCGGCTGGGTATCCCACTCCGCTTCAATGGCGGCCAGTTTGGTTTTCTGTACGTCGCCAATTTCGTAACCGGATTCGTCACCCAGCACGATCACCGACAGCACCGCAGCCATGCCGAAGCTGGCGGCGATGGCGAAGGAGCGCTTGGCGAAAGCGATGTCGCGGCCCTTCAGCAGATAGTAGGAGCTGATGCCCAGCACGAACATGGCGCCGGTGGTGTAACCTGCAGCCACGGTGTGAACGAATTTCACCTGTGCAACCGGGTTAAGCACCAGCTCGGAGAAGCTGACCATCTCCATGCGCATGGTTTCGAAGTTGAAATCCGACGCGATCGGGTTCTGCATCCAGCCGTTGGCGACCAGGATCCACAGCGCGGACAGGTTGGAGCCGAGGGCCACGAACCAGGTTACCGCCATGTGCTGCACCTTGCTCAGACGATCCCAGCCGAAGAAGAACAGGCCGACCAGCGTCGATTCAAGGAAGAACGCCATCAGACCTTCGATAGCCAGTGGGGCCCCGAAGATATCGCCGACGTAATGAGAGAAATACGACCAGTTAGTCCCGAACTGGAACTCCATGGTCAAACCGGTGGCCACACCCAGAGCAAAGTTAATCGCAAATAACTTTCCCCAGAATTTGGTCATGTCTTTATAGATTTGTTTGCCAGACAGGACATATACCGTTTCCATAATTGCCAGCAAGAACGCCATACCGAGCGTTAATGGGACAAATAAGAAATGGTACATCGCCGTTAAAGCAAACTGTAAGCGCGACAGTTCGACAATATCAAACATCTTGACTCCTTGCTCCTCGCAGGAAGACTCCGACACGCGGTTATCGGCATGCTTCTTTCAAAGCCGCCAGTAACGCCCCGCAGTGAATGCCCTTAAACACAACAAATTTGATCCAGCTTCTCCGCTTTCAACCGCACACTCGCCAATAGCCTCTCGGGCCGTCGACAAGCACGCCACTGAAAACCGACAACGGGTAACAAATGCAACAAGATCAACCATCCATAATCACAACATGGATGATACTCGCCCAATCCCACACAATAAATAGGTTTTTACGTGACGTGGGTTGGACTTTTGGTTACAGGTCAAATCTTAGCCGAAAGAGGTACTTCGGGCTAATTTGATCTGAGACAATTTAAGCCTATCCGCATATTATTTCCATATTCATCAGCACATTTCGCCTATTTTTCTTGAGGGCATGTTGCGCAATGGTTTAATTGTTTTTTAATGATATTTTTGTGTTAAATAAATGTAATTTAAAAGGGCCGCCATTGTATTATTACGCGCTTATTCTGCGACATAATTAACCTTTTATTTCCATTAAGCCGTGACAGTGATTGCAGTCACAAAACAACAAATCTCTCTCCAATATTAGTCTATTTCTCGCGATGGGATCGTAAAGGTTGCGATTTTGTAGCAAAATGACCGCTTATGTTAAAATTGCATTGAGTGACAATAAGTTATGAAAAAAATCATCTTTGCCTCTGTCTTGGGACTCTCGGGAAACGCCATGGCCGCCGAAACGGTAAACATCACCCTGCTGGGCACCTCCGATCTGCACGGTACCTTCGTGCCTTGGGACTACGCCAGCGACACGGAAAACCTGGCGGGCAGCCTGAGCCAGATAGCCACTCAGGTCAAAAAGGTACGCGCCGAGCAGCCTAACCTGATCCTGGTGGACGCCGGCGACACTATTCAGGGCAACTTCGTTGAAACCTTCAAGCATGAGGCCGTCAGCCCGATGATGCTGGGCCTCAACGCGCTCAACTACGACGTCTGGGTGATGGGCAATCACGAGTTCGACTTCGGCCTGCCGGTGCTGGCCACCCCGCTCAAGCAGTTCAAGGGCGCGGCGCTGGCGGGCAACATCGTCTGGGACAACGGCAAGCCTTATCTGCCGGCCTACACCATCCTCGAACGCCAGGGCGTGAAGATCGGCATTATCGGCATGGACACGCCGATGACCGCTGAATTCGCCAAGGGCACCGATCGCATCAAAGGACTGAACTTCACCGATCCGGTGCAGGCGGTGAAACAGGTCATCAAACAAATCGACGGTCAGGTCGATGCCATCGTACTGGTGGCGCATATGGGCATCGACAACGAGAACCAGCGCCCGGGCACCGGCGTGGCCGACATTGCCAACGCCAACCCGGAACTGGCGGCGATCGTCGCCGGCCACATGCATGTGAAGATCGACAAGGCGGTGGTCAACGGCGTCATCATCACCGAACCGGACAAATACGGCCGCGCGCTGTCACGCATCGATCTGCAATTTGAACGCCGCGATGGCAAATTCACGCTGATCGACAAAAACAGCTACACCTACCCGATCAAAGGGCTGACGCCGGACAGCGCCATGCAGGCTCTCTACCAGCCGTATCATGACATTTTGCGCGCCAACGCCAACCGGGTGGTGGCGAAGCTGAGCGGCAGCGATCTGGTGCCTGCCGACGAGTTCCGCGGCATTCCTCAGGTGCACGTGCAGGATACCGGCATCAGCGCGCTGTTCCAGCAGGCCGCCCGTCACTACGCACCGCTGGCGCAGGTGATCGCTCTGCAGATTGACAACGATCGCGCCAAACTGGACGTCGGCGACATCAAGGCCAAGGACATCGCCTTCAACTACCAATACGCCGGCGGCGAGATCACCGTTTATCAGCTTACCGGTAAAGCGCTTAAACGCTATATGGAGTGGTCCGCCGGCTACTTCAATCAGCTGCAGCCGGGCGACGTCACCTACAGCTTTAACCCGGCGCGGCGTTCGTCCAAATATTCCACCAACGATTTCTTCGATGGCGTCACCTATACCATCGATCTGCGCCAACCCGCCGGTTCGCGCATCGTCGATCTGCGCCTGGCAGACGGCACGCCGGTCACCGACGACATGCCGATCCGTCTGGGCATGAACAGTTACCGCATGGGCCACCTGACGCAAAAGGGCGGCGCGCTGGAAGGGCAATCCTTCCCGGTGCTGTTCGACAGCAAAGCGCAATACGGTGAAGAAGAAGGCACCATTCGCCACCTGGCCCTGCGCTACCTGACGGAAGTGAAACACGGCCAATACCAGGGCGTGCCGCCGCAGCGCTGGAAACTGGTTGGCATGGAAGGATACGAACCGCAGCGGGCGATCGTCAAACGGCTGCTTAATGAAGGCGTTATCCAGGTACCGACTACCGACGACGGGCGCTACACCAACGTCGCCTCGATCAACGTCAAAGACGCGCTGTTCCGCAACGCCGACGATTACCGCACCGCCCTCACCTCGCTGGATCAACAGCGGCAAACTGCCGTGGATCCGGTACAACAGCGCCGCCTGCAGGATCGGATCGCGCTGATCAAAGCACTCAACGATTTCTGATCTTCGCCCATAAAAAAGGCCACCCAATGGGTGGCCAAACATGTCGAGATATTATTATTTCGTACTAAGATCTTAGCGCTTCAGCACCGCTTTTACCGCGTCGCCGATGTCCGCCAGGCTGCGAACGGTTTTCACGCCCGCCGCTTCCAGCGCAGCAAACTTCTCGTCCGCCGTGCCTTTGCCGCCGGCGATGATGGCGCCCGCGTGGCCCATGCGTTTGCCTTTCGGCGCGGTCACGCCAGCGATGTAACCCACAACCGGTTTGGTGACGTGTTCTTTGATGTAAGCTGCCGCTTCTTCTTCAGCGCTGCCGCCGATCTCACCGATCATCACGATCGCTTCGGTCTGCGGATCCTGCTGGAACATCTTCAGGATATCGATGAAGTTGGAGCCCGGGATCGGGTCGCCGCCGATGCCCACACAGGTGGACTGGCCCAGACCGGCATCGGTGGTTTGTTTCACCGCTTCATAGGTCAGGGTGCCGGAGCGGGAAACGATGCCCACTTTGCCCGGCAGGTGGATGTGGCCAGGCATGATGCCGATTTTGCACTCGCCCGGGGTGATCACGCCAGGGCAGTTCGGCCCAATCATGCGCACGCCGGCTTCGTCCAGCTTCACTTTCACGGTCAGCATGTCCAGGGTCGGGATGCCTTCGGTGATGGTGATGATCAATTTGATGCCGGCATCGATCGCTTCCAGAATGGAGTCTTTGCAGAACGGCGCTGGAACGTAAATGACGGAGGCCGTCGCGCCGGTCGCTTCAACCGCTTCGCGCACGGTGTTGAACACCGGCAGACCCAGGTGCTGAGTGCCGCCTTTGCCTGGGGTGACGCCGCCAACCATTTTGGTGCCGTAAGCGATAGCTTGTTCGGAGTGGAAAGTCCCCTGGCTACCGGTGAAGCCCTGGCAAATTACTTTGGTGTTTTTATCGATTAAGATGGACATTATTTACCCTCCACTGCTGCAACAACTTGCTGAGCCGCATCAGTCAGGCTGGTCGCAGCAATGATATTCAGGCCGCTGTCCGCCAGTTTCTTGGCGCCCAGTTCGGCGTTGTTCCCTTCCAGGCGCACCACGACCGGGACGTTAACGCCCACTTCAGCCACTGCGCCGATGATGCCGTCGGCGATCAGATCGCAACGAACGATACCACCGAAGATGTTAACCAGAACCGCTTTCACCTTGTCGTCGGACAGGATGATTTTGAACGCTTCGGTCACGCGCTCTTTGGTCGCGCCGCCGCCTACGTCCAGGAAGTTGGCCGGCTCGCCGCCGTGCAGTTTAACGATGTCCATGGTGCCCATCGCCAGACCTGCGCCGTTCACCATGCAGCCGATGTTGCCGTCGAGGGCAACGTAGTTCAGCTCCCACTGGGCCGCACGGGATTCACGCTCATCTTCCTGAGAAGGGTCACGCATTTCACGCAGTTCAGGCTGACGGAACAGGGCGTTGCCGTCGGCGCCCAGTTTGCCGTCCAGGCACACCAGATCGCCCTGCTTGGTGATCACCAGCGGGTTGATCTCAACCATCGCCAGGTCGCGCTCCAGGAACAGCGTCGCCAGGCCCATGAAGATCTTGGCGAACTGGCTGACTTGCTTGCCGGTCAGGCCCAGTTTGAAGGCCAGCTCACGGCCCTGATAAGGCTGTGGACCCGCCAGCGGATCGATGGTCATTTTGTGGATCAGTTCAGGGGTTTCTTCCGCCACTTTCTCGATTTCCACGCCGCCTTCGGTAGACGCCATGAATACGATGCGACGGGTCGCGCGGTCTACGACGGCGCCCAGGTACAGTTCTTTATCGATGTCGGTCGCCGCTTCAACCAGGATCTGGTTAACCGGCTGGCCCAGCGCGTCAGTCTGGTAAGTCACCAGACGCTTGCCCAACCAGGCTTCCGCGAAAGCACGGATATCTTCTTTGCTGTTGACGACTTTAACGCCGCCCGCTTTACCGCGGCCGCCAGCATGAACCTGACATTTCACCACCCACGGGCCGGAGCCGATTTTGGATGCGGCTTCTTCTGCTTCACGCGGAGTGGTACAGGCGTAACCGGTCGGTGCCGGCATGCCATACCGAGCAAACAGCTGTTTTGCCTGATATTCGTGTAAATTCATGATGTTCTATCCATTCAGTTCTGAAGGTTTTTAGCCGGACCATTATTACGCGGTAAACCGCATGGTTTTCCGGCCACATAGCACAGAGTGCGGGCGCGGCACGCCGCGCCCGGCAAGGGTTACTAGACGTCCAGCAGCAGACGAGCCGGATCTTCCAGCATCTCTTTGACCGTCACCAGATAACCGACGGATTCTTTACCGTCGATCAGGCGGTGGTCATAAGACAGCGCCAGATACATCATCGGCTGGATCACCACCTGACCATTGACCGCCATTGGGCGATCTTTGATGGCGTGCATGCCCAGGATGGCGCTCTGCGGCGGGTTGATGATCGGAGTGGACATCAGGGAGCCGAATACGCCGCCGTTGGTAATGGTGAAGTTACCGCCGGTCAGCTCTTCCACGGTCAGTTTGCCGTCGCGGCCCTTAACGGCCAGCTCTTTGATTTTCTTCTCGATGTCAGCCATGCTCATGGCGTCCACATCGCGCAGTACCGGCGTCACCAGGCCGCGCGGGGTAGAAACCGCGATGCTGATGTCGAAGTAGTTGTGGTAAACCACGTCGGAACCGTCGATCGACGCGTTCACTTCCGGGAAGCGCTTCAGCGCTTCAACCACCGCCTTGATGTAGAAGGACATGAAGCCCAGACGCACGCCGTGACGCTTCTCGAAGGCTTCGCCGTACTGCTTGCGCAGATCCATGATCGGCTGCATGTTGATTTCGTTGAAGGTGGTCAGCATCGCGGTGCTGTTCTTCGCTTCCAGCAGACGCTCAGCGACGCGTTTGCGCAGGCGAGTCATCGGCACGCGTTTTTCGCTACGGCCGGCCAGAGCAGGCTGCGGTGCGGCTTCAGCGGCGGCGGCCGGTTTGGCGGCGGCGCCGCCTTTGGCCAGGTGCGCTTCCACGTCTTCACGCGTGATGCGGCCACCCACGCCGGTGCCTTTGATGGCGCCTGCATCGAGGTCGTGTTCGGCGATCAGGCGTCGAATCGCCGGGCTGAGCGCGTCATTGCTTTCTTCTTCCAGGCTCGCGGTCGCGCGCTGTGCAGGCGTGGACTCTTTCTCCTGGCTCTTCTCGGCGGTCGGTTTGCCGGAGCTGTCGCCTGGGCGGATGCGGCCGAGCAGCTGGCGAGACAGTACGGTCGCGCCCTCTTCTTCCACGATAGCATCGAGAATACCCGCTTCACTGGCCGGCACTTCCAACACCACTTTGTCGGTTTCGATTTCAACCAGGACTTCATCACGCTGCACGCTGTCGCCCGGCTTTTTGTGCCAGGTGGCTACGGTCGCATCGGCAACCGATTCAGGAAGGTCAGGAACCAGAATATCTACGCTACTCATTTAGCTTTCCCTTAAGTTTTTTATCATCTGCTTGCCGGCCCCACGGCCGGCAAGCGAGCGAACATTAGTCAATATTCAGCGCGTCGTTCACCAGAGCCTGCTGCTGCTTCTGGTGTACGGACATATAGCCCACCGCCGGAGAGGCGGAGGCCGGACGTCCTGCGTAACGTAAAGAAGCCCCGAACGGCACCACTTCACGGAAGTTGTGCTGGCTGCAGTACCAGGCGCCCTGGTTCAGCGGCTCTTCCTGACACCAGACGAAATCATGCACGTGCGAGTATTGCTCCAGCACGGCCTGCACGGCCTGATGCGGGAACGGATACAGCTGCTCGATGCGCACGATGGCCACGTCTTTCTGCTCGTTCTTGCGACGCTGTTCCAGCAGGTCGTAGTAGACCTTGCCGGAGCACAGCACGACGCGCTTGACCGCTTTCGGATCCAAGTCGTCGATCTCGCCGATCGCCGGCAGGAAGGTGCCGTTGGCCAGCTCGTCCAGCGAAGAAATCGCCAGCGGATGGCGCAGCAGCGACTTCGGCGACATCACCACCAACGGACGGCGCATACCGCGCAGCGCCTGACGACGCAGCATATGGTAAACCTGCGCCGGCGTAGACGGGACGCACACCTGCATGTTCTGCTCTGCGCACAGCTGCAGATAGCGTTCCAGACGCGCGGAAGAGTGCTCAGGGCCCTGGCCTTCATAGCCGTGCGGCAGCAGCATCACCAGGCCGCACATACGGCCCCATTTTTGCTCGCCGGAGCTGATGAACTGGTCGATAACGACCTGCGCGCCGTTGGCGAAGTCGCCGAACTGCGCTTCCCAGATGGTCAGCGTACGCGGTTCCGCCGTGGCGTAGCCGTATTCGAACGCCAGCACCGCTTCTTCAGACAGTACGGAGTCCCAAACCTTGAATTCGCCCTGGCCGCTGTGGATATTCGCCAGCGGAACGTAGACCGAACCGTTTTTCTGGTTGTGCACCACCGCGTGACGGTGGAAGAAGGTGCCGCGGCCGGCGTCTTCGCCGGAGATGCGGATTGGAATGCCTTCATCCGCCATGGTGGCGTAGGCCAGCGTTTCGGCGGCGCCCCAGTCGAACGGCTTGTTGCCTGCGGCCATCTCGGCGCGGTCAGCGTAGATTTTCGCCACGCGCGACTGCATTTCGATCGCTTCCGGCACGGTGCTGATGCGGCGTGCCAGCTCCTGCAGGCGCTTCATCTCAACCTTGCTCGGGTACTCTTCGTCCCACTCGTGGTTCAGGTACGGTGACCAGGTGAAGGAGTGCAGGTTCATCGGACGCCACTCTTCAACCACGCAATCGCCGCGGTCGAGCGCGTCGCGGTACAGGTTGACCATTTCCGTGGCATCTTCCAGGCTGGCCACTTTCTGCTCGGTCAGCACGTCAGCATAGATTTTGCGCGGCGTAGGGTGTTTCTTGATCTTCTGATACATCACCGGCTGGGTGGCGCTCGGCTCGTCGGCCTCGTTGTGCCCATGGCGACGGTAGCAGACCAGATCGATCATCACGTCACGCTTAAAGGTGTTACGGAAATCCAACGCCAGGCGGGTGACGAAGGCCACGGCCTCCGGATCGTCCGCATTAACGTGGAAGATCGGCGACTGAACCATTTTGGCGATGTCGGTGCAGTATTCGGTAGAGCGCGCATCCAGCGGGTTGGAGGTGGTGAAGCCAACCTGGTTGTTGATGACGATACGCACGGTGCCGCCCACTTCGTAGCCGCGGGCCTGAGACATGTTCAGGGTTTCCTGAACCACGCCCTGGCCGGTGATGGCGGCGTCGCCGTGGATGGTGATCGGCAGCACCATGTTGCTGCGCGCTTCGTCCAGACGATCGCGACGGGCGCGAACCGACCCCATGACCACCGGGCTGACGATCTCCAGGTGCGACGGGTTGAACGCCAGCGCCAGGTGAACCATGCCGCCTTCGGTTTCCACGTCGGAAGAGAAGCCCTGGTGATATTTCACGTCACCGGTGCCGAGGTGTTCTTTATGCTTGCCGGCGAATTCGTCGAACAGATCGGCCGGCTTTTTGCCCAGCACGTTGATCAGCACGTTCAGACGGCCGCGGTGGGCCATGCCCAACACCACTTCGCGCGTGCCGTTCTTGCCGGCGTGGCGCACCATCTCTTTCAGCATCGGCACCAGCGCGTCGCCGCCTTCCAGCGAGAAGCGTTTGGCGCCCGGGAATTTGGCGCCCAGGTAACGTTCCAGGCCTTCCGCCGCGGTCAGCTCGTTCAGGAAACGGCGTTTTTCGTCGGCGGTAAAGCTGGCGCGCCCCACCACCGACTCGATACGCTGCTGGATCCAGCGTTTCTCTTCGGTGTTGGTGATGTGCATGTACTCAGCACCGATCGACCCGCAATAGGTCTGCTTCAGCGCGGCGTACAGATCGCCCAGCTTCATGGTTTCTTTGCCGATGGCGAAAGAGCCCACGTTGAAGGTTTCCTGGAAATCGGCTTCGGTCAGGTTGTGGTAAGCGGGATCAAGGTCAGGAACTTGCTCGCGCTGCCACAGGCCAAGCGGATCGAGGTTGGCATGCTGATGCCCGCGGAAGCGGAAGGCGTTGATCAGCTGCAGTACCTTGACCTGTTTGGCGTCGGTTTCCGGATCGGTGATGGTGGTGTTGTAGCGCGCGGAGTCTTTCGCCAGGCGGCGGAAGTAATCGCGCGTTTGAGAGTGAAGCTGATCGGGTTTGACACCCGCGGTTGGTAGCTGTTGAAAAATGGAACGCCAGCTATCTTCAACGGAACCCGGATCGGTTAAGAAGTCTTCATAGAGCTGCTCTATGTAAGACTGGTTCGCGCCCGCCAGATAGGAGGAATCCAGCCAGGCCTTCATTGCGCCGTTCTGCATCATGATCCCTTAAGCTTTGAAGCTTTAGTTTTCGCCGTGGTTAACATAATTACCGTGATGAATACGGTTTGCCGTAAAACGGTTCACTCGACGTACTTGCGGCCATGACGGCCCGATACGTTCTGTTATGGACCTTGCGGTCCCTTACAAGGAACCTCTAAAAACCGGCGGAAGAACCAGGCTGCATAGCGCCGCAGCCGCGGGTCAGTTTTTAGAGGTTCCCTCCCCTATGGGATGTGCGCCGGAAAAGAGCCCGGCGCAGCATCTCATTCCGTTTATGCGCCGCGTTGCAGCAGCATGGACTTGATATGCCCGATCGCACGCGTCGGGTTCAAGCCTTTAGGGCATACACTGACACAATTCATAATGCTATGGCAGCGGAAAACACTAAAAGCGTCGTCCAGATCATCTAAACGTTCTTGCGTTTCCGTGTCACGGCTGTCGATCAGGAAGCGATACGCCGCCAACAGACCGGCTGGGCCGATGAACTTGTCCGGGTTCCACCAGAACGATGGGCAAGAGGTTGAACAGCAGGCGCACAGGATGCACTCGTACAGACCGTCCAACTTGGCGCGCTGCTCCGGCGATTGCAGGTGCTCGCGCGCCGGCGGGTTCTTGCCGTCGTTCAGCAGGTATGGCTTGATCTTTTCATATTGGGTATAGAACTGGCCCATATCCACCACCAGATCGCGCACTACCGGCAGGCCCGGCAGCGGACGGATCACGATCTTGCCGTTGCCTTTGCGCAGCGACGAAACCGGAGTGATGCACGCGAGGCCGTTTTTACCGTTCATGTTCAGGCCGTCGGAACCGCACACGCCTTCGCGGCATGAGCGACGGAACGACAGGGTCGGGTCTTTTTCTTTCAGCTGGATCAACGCATCCAGCAGCATCATGTCGCGACCTTCTTCCGCTTCCAGGGTGTAATCCTGCATGTGCGGCGCGTCGTCGACATCCGGATTGTAGCGATAAATGGAAAATTCGAGTTTCATCTGTCGATCTCCGCAATTAGTAAGAACGCACTTTCGGCGGGAATGCCGGGCGCAGCTTCGGTTGCATGTTCACTTCACGACGCGTCATGCTTTCCGATTGCGGCAGATACAGCGAATGGCACAGCCAGTTGGCGTCATCGCGTTCCGGATAGTCGAAGCGGCTGTGCGCGCCACGGCTCTCGGTACGGAAGTTGGCCGACACGGCGGTGGAATACGCGGTCTCCATCAGGTTATCCAACTCCAGACATTCGATGCGCTGGGTGTTGAACTCGCTGGAGGTATCGTCCAGGCGTGCGTTCTTCAGACGTTCACGGATCACTTTCAGTTCTTCCAGGCCCTTGGCCATCGCATCGCCTTCGCGGAATACCGAGAAGTTGTGCTGCATGCAAGACTGCAGCGCTTTGCGAATTTCGACCGGGTCTTCGCCGGAACGGGTGTTGTTCCAACGATTCAGACGGTCCAGCGAGGCTTCCACGTCGGAGTCGCTGGCGTCACGGCTCACGCCCTGCTCTTCCAGCGATTCCTGCAGGTGCATGCCGGCGGAACGGCCGAACACCACCAGGTCGAGCAGCGAGTTGCCGCCCAGGCGGTTGGCACCGTGCACCGATACGCAGGCGATTTCGCCCACGGCGAACAGCCCCGGGATCACCACGTCTTCGCCCTTCTCGTTCACGGTCAGCGCCTGGCCGGTCACCTTGGTCGGAATGCCGCCCATCATATAGTGACAGGTTGGGATAACCGGGATCGGCTCTTTCACCGGATCGACGTGCGCGAAGGTGCGGGACAGTTCCAGAATGCCCGGCAGACGGGATTCCAGCACCTCTTTGCCCAGGTGATCCAGCTTCAGCTTGGCGTGCGGGCCCCAAGGACCGTCGCAGCCGCGGCCTTCGCGAATTTCGATCATGATCGAACGGGCAACCACGTCGCGGCCCGCCAGATCTTTGGCGTTCGGCGCATAACGCTCCATGAAGCGCTCGCCGTGCTTGTTCAGCAGGTAACCGCCTTCGCCGCGGCAGCCTTCGGTCACCAGCACGCCCGCGCCGGCGATGCCGGTCGGGTGGAACTGCCACATTTCCATGTCCTGCACCGGCACGCCGGCGCGCAGCGCCATGCCGACACCGTCGCCGGTGTTAATGTGGGCGTTGGTGGTGGACTGGTAAATGCGGCCTGCGCCGCCGGTCGCCAGCACGGTGGCCTTGGCTTTGAAGTAAACCACTTCACCGGTTTCGATGCAGATAGCCGTGGTGCCGACCACCGCGCCGTCCTGGTTTTTCACCAGATCAAGCGCATACCACTCGGAGAAGATGGTGGTGTGGTTTTTCAGGTTTTGTTGGTACAGGGTGTGCAGCAGCGCATGGCCGGTACGGTCGGCTGCGGCTGCGGTACGCGCCGCCTGCTCGCCGCCGAAGTTCAGCGACTGGCCGCCGAACGGGCGCTGATAAATGCGGCCGTCGTCCAGACGAGAGAACGGCAGGCCCATGTGTTCCAGTTCCAGAATCGCTTCCGGGCCGGTTTTACACATATATTCGATGGCGTCCTGGTCACCGATATAGTCGGAACCTTTCACCGTGTCGTACATATGCCATTCCCAGTTGTCCTCGTGGCTGTTGCCAAGCGCGACGGTAATGCCGCCCTGTGCGGACACGGTATGGGAACGGGTCGGGAAAACTTTGGACAGCAGGGCACAGGTCGAGCCCGCTTGGGAAATTTGCAGCGCGGCACGCATGCCCGCACCGCCGGCGCCGATTACGACGGCATCAAACTCTCTGACTGGCAGTTTCATTTAAGCACCCCACACTACGATTGTTCCGTACAGTAAATAGACCAGCAACGCGACCACGACAGCCAGCTGCAACACCAGGCGAACCGCCAGCGGCTTGACGTAGTCCGTCAGCACCTGCCACAGCCCGATCCAGGCGTGCACCAGAATCGACAGCAAGGTCAGCAGAGTGAACACTTTCGTAATGGAAGTGGCGAAGAAACCGCGCCAGATGTCATAAGTGAGTTCCGGAGCCGTGACGAAAAAGCCCAGGATATACAGGACGTACAGGGTGATGATGATCGCGGAAGCACGCAGCAGCAGCCAATCGTGCACGCCGTTGCGCCCTAATGCAGAAACGTTGTTTACCATACGAGGACTCCAGCCAGAACTGACAGCACGACGGTCAGACCGATCGCCACCTGGGCGGAACGGGTACCGGCGGCCAAACTCTCTTCGATGTAGCCAAAATCCATTAACAAGTGACGGATGCCACCGCAAATGTGATAGGCCAGCGCCGTGAGGATGCCCCAGAATATGAATTTGACGATGAAGCTATTCATGATGGCGGCCGCCTGCAGGAACCCCTCTTGGGAAGAGAGTGACAGGCCCAGCAGCCAGAGGAGGATACCCACGGCAACGAAGGTAATTACGCCAGAGACTCGGTGTAAGATAGACGCTATCGCAGTTACGGGGAACCGGATCGTTTGCAGATCCAAGTTGACAGGTCGTTGTTTTTTCACGTATTTGCCCACACAGCTCTTATTATTTTCCTTCCTCCGGGCCTGGGCGGGGATCAGACAGCGTTAAGAGCCTAAAACCCTTACACGTCACGCGCTCAAACATCAACATCCTCTGTGCTCAAACGGCGCGCATTTATAACGCTGGGTGCTCCTACTTCAGGGTAATCCGGAGACCTGGCGGCAGTATAGGAGGATCACATTCTGATTACAATTCTCATACAACCGCTTTGATAACATTTCCCCCGAACAGTGATTCAGATCACGGATTTCACAATTAGTGCAAAATTAATTATCTGATTTGACAAGAGATCAACATTTCCATTACATATAGGGGCACAAACGGTCCTATGATGCGCTATGGGTCAGCAGATACACTTCCTCCCGGGTTCGAGTTATGCAACAGTGTATTTGGCGAACCTATCCCAATAGCCGTTGTTTCCCGCTCGAGTTTGCCGGCGTCAAAAGCAAATAAAGCACATAAAAACAGATTATTGGGATAGGTTCACATCTCTTCGAACAGCTCATAGGTAAGATTAACAGACTATAACGAATTACTCTGAATCGTTAACAACTGGTCACCCGTCTCGTTCGCCTGGTCAGCACTCTGTACCCTACCCGCGCACAGTTGCGCAGTCGATCACAGAGTTAGCGTCCGCACCATTTTTTGCGGGCAACCTGCAGAGATTTAAGGTATTTCAGTTGTTAGTGGTTTTTAAAATAAGGCGCTAAGGAGACAGTAAATGACTGATAAGAAAGCGACGCTAACCATTAACGACAGCGAAGCTCCGATCGAACTGGGCGTATTGACACCGACACTGGGCCCTGATGTCCTCGATGTCCGCGCCCTGGGTTCCAAAGGTTATTTCACATTTGATCCCGGCTTTACCTCCACCGCTTCTTGCGAATCCAAGATTACCTTCATCGACGGCGACAAAGGCGTGCTGCTGCACCGCGGCTTCCCTATCGAGCAGCTGGCGAAAGAATCTTCCTACCTGGAAGTGTGCTACATCCTGCTGTACGGCGAGACCCCAACGCCGGAAGAATTCGAAACCTTCAAGACCACCGTAACCCGCCATACCATGATCCACGACCAGATCACCCATCTGTTCCGTGGCTTCCGCCGCGACTCGCACCCGATGGCAGTGCTGTGCGGCGTGACCGGCGCGCTGGCGGCGTTCTACCACGATGCGCTGGACGTCAACAACGAGCGTCACCGTGAAATCACCGCGTTCCGCCTGCTGTCCAAAATGCCGACCGTGGCCGCGATGTGCTACAAATACTCCCTGGGCCAGCCGTTCGTTTATCCGCGCAACGATCTGTCCTACGCCGGCAACTTCCTGCACATGATGTTCGCCACTCCGTGCGAAGAATACGTGGTGAACCCGGTGCTGGAACGCGCCATGGACCGCATCCTGATCCTGCACGCCGACCATGAGCAGAACGCCTCTACCTCAACCGTGCGCACCGCCGGCTCTTCCGGCGCCAACCCGTTCGCCTGCATCGCGGCCGGCATCGCCTCCCTGTGGGGGCCGGCGCACGGCGGCGCCAACGAAGCGGCGCTGAAAATGCTGGAAGAGATCAAGACCGTCGAGCACATTCCGGAATTCATCAAGCGCGCCAAGGACAAGAACGACTCCTTCCGCCTGATGGGCTTCGGCCACCGCGTGTACAAGAACTACGATCCGCGCGCCACCGTGATGCGCGAAACCTGTCACGAAGTGCTGAAAGAGCTGAACAAGAAGGACGACAACCTGCTGCAGGTGGCGATGGAGCTGGAACACATCGCGCTGAACGACCCGTACTTCATCGAGAAGAAACTGTACCCGAACGTCGACTTCTACTCCGGCATCATCCTGAAGGCGATGGGCATTCCTTCTTCCATGTTCACCGTGATCTTCGCCATCGCGCGCACCATCGGCTGGATCGCCCACTGGAACGAAATGCACGACGAAGGCATCAAAATTGCTCGTCCGCGTCAGCTGTACACCGGCTATGCCGAGCGTGATTTCAAATCCCAGCTGAAAAACAAGTAAGCCACTTTCCTGGCTGAAACCGTACAGCGCCGCCCCTTCGGGCGGCGTTTTTTTTTTGGTTATTTCTGGCAGCCCGGGCACCAATAAAACGGCCGCGACGACAGGTCGGTACGCACGATCATCCCACCGCAGCGTTCGCACGGCTCACCGCTGCGATGAAACACCTTGAAGCGAAACAGCGCGCCGTGATGCCGGTTGTCATCCGCCTGCCCGCGCGTCTGGTAGGAAAGGCGCGGCACCGCCAGCGACGCCTCCGCCAGGCGCCGCAGCGCCTCTGGCGCCAGATCCTGCGGTTTGTGCTGCGGCGCCAACTCGGCCTGCCACAGGATTTCGGCGCGCAGATAGTTGCCCAATCCGGCAAGAAACGCCTGGTCGAGCAGCATGCCACCCAGCTGCCGGCGACGAAAACGCGGCGTCAGCAAACGCTCCTGCACCTCATCCACCGTCAGCGACATGTCCAACACGTCGGGGCCGATGCGTTGCAAAAACGGGTGTTGTTCTATTTCCTCGCGCGGCCCGAGGGTAATGTCGGAAGCGCTGTAGAGCAATATCGCGCTGCGGGCGGTTTCCAGCCGCACCCGCAGTTCGCGTTTGGTCTCCGGCGTCTCCCCCGCCGCCGCCACTTTCCACACGCCATACAGCTGGTTATGGCTGTACATCGTCAGCCCGTTGGAGAAATGGGTCAGCAGCGCCTTGCCGCGCGGCTCGATGGCGACGATGCGCTCGCCGAGCAAACGCTGGCGGTAGTGCTTCAACTGGGGAAAAGTGAAATCGACGGCGGTCAGCGGCTGATCGATCACCGCCGCCGCCAGTTTGTCCGCCGCCCGGCGGATCTCCGGTCCTTCCGGCATAGACCACTCCTTGCGTAGACCCGGCGCAACCCGGTGCGCCGGGAGTGTTCTTGATTAATGCGTCGCGCCGCCCACCACTTTCAGATCGTGTTCCACCTGCAAAGCGATGGAAACGGCCAGCTCCAGCGCAAACAGCACCGTCGAAGCCGCCATGCTCGGCGCGCCGGGGTGCGCCGCCGCCTGCTCAGGCAAATACGGGATATGGATAAAACCGCCCTTCACCTCGCGTTGGCCGCTCAAACTGTGCAGCAGCCCATACATCACATGGTTGCACACGTAGGTGCCGGCAGTCTGCGAAACGGCTGCCGGAATGCCGGCCTCGCGCATCGAACTCACCATCGCTTTGATCGGCAAGGTGCTGAAATAAGCCGCCGGACCGCCGGCGACGATCGGTTCGTCCACCGGCTGCTGCCCCTGATTGTCGGGGATACGCGCGTCGTCGACGTTGATCGCCACCCGTTCAATCGTGATGTCGGTGCGGCCGCCGGCCTGGCCGATAGCCAGTACCATCACCGGCTGCACCTCGTCGATCGCCGCGTTGAGCGCCTCCAGCGCCGCGCCGAACACGCACGGCAGCTGGCGCGCCACAATGCGCGTGCCGACCAGTTCCATATCGTTGAGCTGCTTCACCACTTCCCAAGAGGGATTGAGGCGCTCACCACCAAACGGCTCGAAGCCGGTGATCAATACTTTTTGCATCCTTACTCCTACAGGAACATCAGGAAATACAGCAGGAACACGTTAACCAACAGCAGCAGCACGCCGGTCGGCACCTGCGCCTTGATCACCGCATTCTTGTCCGGCAACTCCAGCAGCGCCGCCGGCACAATGTTGAAGTTCGCCGCCATCGGCGTCATCAGGGTGCCGCAATAGCCGGAGAACATGCCGATCGCCGCCATCACCGCCGGGTTGCCGCCGTGTTGCAGCACCAGGATCGGAATGCCGATGCCTGCGGTGACGATCGGGAACGCGGCGAAGGCGTTGCCCATCACCATGGTCAGCACCGCCATACCGATAGCGTAGACCGCCACGGCGATAAAGCGGTTATCCACCGCCAGATACTCCTGGGTCAAATGCGAGATTGCGGTGCCGACGCCGGCGACGGTAAACAGCAACCCCAGCGTGGCGAGGATCTGCGGCAGAATGAACGCCCAGCCGATCGAATCCAGCAGGCGCCGCGCTTCCTGTATCGGCTGCAGGGCCTTCTCATGGGTCATTTTCACCGCGATCGCCAGACCGATCAGGCAGCCGACAGTCATCGAGAACAGGGTGATCAGCGTCGCGTGGTTACCGCTGCCGAACACCGCGCTTTGCAACGCCGGCACGTTGTTGAACAGCAGCACGCCGATCACCGTCACGACCGGGATCGCCAACGCGGGGATAAACAGCTTGTTGCCCAAACGCTTGGCGCTGGCCTCGCGCTCCTGCGGCGTTCGCTGATGATAGCTGCCGAGGCGCACGCCGCCGAAGCCGGCGATCAGGGCCATCACCACCACCACCCCGCCAACGATGATATGCAGCATGCGTTTCTCGTTGCTGCCTTCGCCGAGCACGTCGCCCAGCAGGCGGTAAGTCCAGTCGCCGACCAGGAATACCAGGCCGTACAGCCCCCAAAACAGCCCGGTGGTGATGCGGCGCGGGTTGGCGCGATCGCGGAAGGACATCACCGCCACAATCAGCAGCACCGCGCCGGCCAGCCAGTAGAGATATTGTTGCTGGAAGTTCATCGCGCCTCCCCCTTCGCCTGCAGCGCCGCCTGATTCAGCTGCGCCAGCTCGGCGCTCAGCTGTTTATCCATCCGATACAGCCGGAACGCGTGGATCAGGAAGGCGAAAATGGCGGTCGGAATGCCCCACAGCGCGATATGCAGCGGCTCGGTCTGAATGCCGCCGGACTCCAGCATAAAGTTATGCATGAAGATGATCGCGCCGAAGGCCACGAAAATATCCTCGCCGAAGAACAGCCCGACGTTGTCGGTCGCGGCCGACATGGCGCGCAGGCGGTGGCGGGTGCGCTCTGGCAGCTCGCCGTAGCGGTTTTCCGTCGCCCCTTCCGCCATCGGCGCCAGCAGCGGCCGCACCATCTGCGGGTGCCCACCCAGGCTGGTCAGCCCCATCGCTGCGGTGATCTCGCGCACGAACAGGTACACGATCAGCAAACGGCCGGCGGTGGCGCTTTTGATCTTGGCGATCCACGCCTGCGCCCGCTCTTTCAGCCCGTGTCGTTCCAGCAGGCCGATCACCGCCAGCGGCAACAGCAGGATCAGCGGCAGGTTGCGGGTATTGAGAAAGCCCTCGCCGAGCTTTTCCAGAATGACGTCCAGCGGCATTAGCGCCGCCAGACCGGTGATGATGCCGGCGGCGATCACCACCAGCACCGGATTGAAACGCAATACAAATCCGACCACGATGGCGGCGATGCCGATCAGTGGCCAGAGATTCACGGCCTGTTCCATAGTCTTCCCTCAATATTTTCTAATAGTTTTTTGCTTGTGATGTTGTGTCTTGCTTTATTGCTCCGCGCTGACGCGGATGCCCTGCTGAACAAAACTGTCCCGCAGCTTGCGCGCATACGCCAGCGCATGCTCGCCGTCCCCGTGCAGGCAGACGGTTTCCGCCTGTACGGCGGCCCAGACGCCATCCACGCTGCGAACCCGGTGATGGCGCACCATCTCCAGCGTTTGCGCCAGCGCCTGTTCGTCGTCCTCGATCAGCGCCCCCGGCAAACCGCGCGGCACCAGCGTGCCGTCGGCCTGATAGCCGCGATCGGCGAATACCTCTTGCCGGGTGGTCAGGCCAAGTTGTTCCCCGGCGCGGATCAGCGCGCTGCCGGCCAGCCCCACCAGCCGCAGCGCCGGATCGACCGCCTGCACCGCCCGAGCGATCGCTTCCGCCAGCGCCGGCTCAACCGCCGCCTGGTTGTACAGCATGCCGTGCGGCTTAACGTGCACCATCACTCCGCCCTCGGCGCGGGCGATGGCCGCCAGCGCCCCGAGCTGATACACCACCTGCGCGTAGACCGTTTCCGGCGGCAGCTGCATGCGGGTCCGGCCGAAGTTCTCCCGATCGGGAAAACTCGGGTGGGCGCCAATCGCCACGCCGTACTGCAATGCCCAGCGCACCGACTGACGCATGGTCTGCGCATCGCCGGCGTGGAAGCCGCAGGCGATGTTGGCCGAACTCACCAATTGCAGCAGCGCCTGGTCGTTGGCGCAGCCTTCGCCGAGATCGGCGTTCAAATCAACGATCATGTAACCCCCAGGCAATCTGTCGAAGGAAGAGATCCTGTTCGGCCTTGGCGCGCTGCGCCTCGGCCAATGAGCAGAGAACGAAGTGGATCGGTTCGCCGAGACGGACCTGCGCCAGATGGTAGAGATCGGCTTCGATCACGCAGGCGATGCGCGGGTAACCGCCGGTGGTTTGCGCATCAGCCATCAGCACGATCGGCTGGCCGTTGTGCGGCACCTGCACCACGCCGGGCATCAGGCCGTGCGACAGCATCTCTCTCTCAGTGGTGCGCGCCAGCGGCGTGCCGCCATGCAGGCGGTAGCCCATGCGGTTGCTCTGCGGGCTGAGCTGCCAGGCGGTGCGCCAGAACGTGTCCTGCGCCTCTTCGCTGAACTCGGCGTACTCCGGCCCCGGCAAAGCACGGATGCGGTTGGTGAACAGCAGCTGTTTCACGCCGCAGGAATGTTGCGGTTGAGCGGCAGAGTTGCCCAGCGGCAGCCGATCGCCGTCCTTCAGGTTACGGCCTTCGTGGCCGCCAAAGGCGGCTTTCATGTCGGTGCTGCACGATCCCAGCATTTCCGGCACGGCGATACCGCCCGAGATCGCCAGGTAGCTGCGCATGCCGCGTTTCGGCGTGCCCAGCGCCAGCCGCTGCCCCTTTTTCACCGGATAGCGCCAGCCGGTCCACAGCGGCTTGCCGTCCAGCTGCGCGTCGCAGCCGGCGCCGGTCAGGGCGATCCAGCCTGCGCGGGTAAACTCGGCGCTGAACTGGCCGAGGGTGATCTCCAGCCCGGCGGCCTCCGGCGCATTGCCCACCAGCAGGTTGGCGATCTTCAGCGCCGGTTGATCCAGCGCTCCGCCGGTGCTGATGCCCAGACGGCGGAATCCCTCGCGGCCCAAATCCTGCACCGTGGTATAGATGCCGGCGCGCAGAATAATCAGCATACGCCCTCCTTCTGCGGCACAAAGCGTACGTTATCGCCCGGACGCAGCAGCGTCGGCGGCATTTCATGCGGATTGAACAACGCCAACGGCGTGCGGCCGATCAGCTGCCAGCCGCCGGGCGTCACCAGCGGATAGATGCCGGTCTGGCCGCCGCCGATGCCGACGGAGCCGGCCGCCACCGCCAGACGCGGTTCAGCGCGGCGCGGCGTCGCCAGTTGTTCCGGCATGCCGCCCAAATAGGAGAAGCCCGGCTGAAAGCCGAGAAAATAGACCACATAAGCTGCCGCCGCGTGGCATTCCACCACCTGTTGCGGCGTCATGCCGGTATGGCGCGCCACCTCATCCAGGTCGGGGCCCTGTTCCCCGCCGTAGACAACCGGAATATCCACCTGGCGCGACTCCGGCGTCAGGCGCTCTTTGCTTTCCCAGCCCTGCTGCAGCAACGCCAGCATCGCTTCGGCGTCGGCCTGCGGCGTATGCAGCAACAGCGTCAGGTTGTTCATCCCCGGCACCACTTCCCGCACGTCGGGATGGTGATTCAGCTTTTCCGCCAGCGCCCAGATGCGCTGCTGGCTCGGCAACGTCACCGGCGGCGACAGTTCAAGCACTACCGCTCTTTCACCCAACAGGTAATAACGCGCTTGTTGCACCCTTATTCTCCTTATTATTATCGCGCTGAAAAACACACCAGTTATGCGTGACGCGGCCCCGGCTGTCAATAGAGCGCAACCATAAGGAAAATAAGGAAATAGCGCGATAAAAGGATTCAGCCGGCGCACAGGCCGGGCTGGATCCGGGGAAGAAAAAAATCAGGCGGGATTCGGGATATCGATAAAGGTCACATCAAAGCCGTGGTGCTGGGCCAGCCACTCACCCAACGCTTTCACGCCGCCGCGCTCGGTGGCGTGGTGACCGGCGGCGAAGAAATGTACGCCCATTTCACGCGCGCTGTGAATGGTCTGCTCAGACACTTCACCGCTGATGAACGCATCGACGCCGAAACGCGCCGCGCTGTCGATAAAGCCCTGGCCGCCGCCGGTGCACCAGGCCACCCGGCGAATATGTTCAGGCGCGTTATCGCCGCAGTGCAGCACCGCGCGCCCCAGTCGGCTTTCGATACGCTGCTGCAGCGCTTCACCGGTCAGCGGCTGTTCAAATTCGCCGTGCGGCACCAGCGGCTCGACGTCGCCAATCACCCGGATGCCCAGCGCCTGCGCCAGCTGCGCGTTGTTGCCCAGCACCGGATGCGCGTCCAGCGGCAGGTGGTAGCCGTACAGATTGATATCGTGGGTCAGCAGCGTTTTCAGGCGATTGCGTTTCATGCCGCGCACCGCCGGCGCCTCGTTTTTCCAGAAATAGCCGTGGTGTACGATAATCGCGTCGGCCTGATGCGCCACCGCGGCGTCCAGCAGCGCCTGACAGGCGGTGACGCCGGTCACGATGCGCTGTACATGCGCACGCCCCTCTACCTGCAAACCGTTGGGGGCGTAGTCCTGAAACGCCGCGGCGTTCAGTTCCGTGTTGATCAGTTGTTCCAGATCGAGGTTACGCATTCTCTTCTCTCTTCATAGTCAAAATGTCTGCCGGTCGCCCTGCGCCATCAGGATGAATTTCACCCCCAGATCGTTGCCCTGCGCCAGCTGCTGCGCAATGGCGGCGCGCGCGTCTTCGCCCTGCTTCAGGCTGGGCTTGATGTGGCTGATGACCACCGGCAGACCGTTCAGCGAGCCTTCGCCGCCGCTGTACTGCGTCAGGTTCTTCAGCTCCTTCAGCAGCCAGGCCGGCGTCAGATGGCCGTACAGATGTTTGTCCTCCACCCCGTTGGGGTAAGAGGTTTCGATAATCATGCCCTTGAGCTTTTTCTGCTCGACAAGCGGCCCCAGCGCGCGCCAGACGGTATCGAGATCGCGCGACTGCTCCACCTTATCCGGCCCGGTATCGCCGAAATAGGCGAAGAACTCGTTGCCGTTGGAAATCAGCAGCATCGACGACGGATAGCGATCGTGGCTGAGCGGATACATCACGCCGGTCAACCCGGTCAGGCCGAGGGTAAATCGCTGCTGCGGACGCACCGTTTGCAGCCGGTAGGTGCCCAGCCGCGCACCGTTGCCGGCGTCGGTAAAGTTCGGCCAGGCCTTCCAGTTAAAGTAGTGATTACGCAGGGTCAGCACAGTGTCCGCCTGGGCGTAAACGGTTTTTTTATTATCCTCGGGCGAGCCGACGATCAGCCCCGCCACGTGGTCCAGATGGCCGTGGCTGATGAAATAGCCGCCGATCAACTGCCGGAACACATGGCCCTGCGGCGTGTAAGGCGCGGCCAACTCGGCGGTCACCTGCGGGAAGCTGCCCTTCTCCAGCCCTTTGGCGATGCCCGGCAGCAGCGAACCGGCGTCCAGCGCCACATACTGCGGCTGATTGTCGCTGCGGATCAGGTAGGAAGTCAGGTTGCCGTCGCTGACGCCGCCGTCGACGCCCAGCGCCACCACGTCAAAGCCGGCGATCGCCAGCGCGGAATAGCCGCTCAGGCACAGGGCCAACACCTTTTTCATCATTGCGTCGCTCCTTGCAGTTGCCTCAAGACTCTCCCCGTTTCGCCGCCTCGAACGCCGCCAGCGTCTCCAGGCGGGCTTGCTTATGATCGACGATCGGCAGCGGGTAATTCAGCACGCATGGCTGCTTTTCCGCCCAACGGTGAGGATGATGGATGTCATTGTCGGGCACATCCGCCAGTTCCGGCAACCATTTACGGATAAAAGTGCCTTGTGGATCAAAACGTTCACCCTGCGTCGTCGGGTTGAAGATGCGGAAATACGGCGCGGCGTCGGTGCCGGTGGACGCCGCCCACTGCCAGCCGCCGTTGTTGGCCGCCAGATCGCCGTCCAGCAGTTGCGACATGAAGTAACGCTCCCCGGCCCGCCAGTCGATCAGCAGATCCTTCACCAGGAAACTGGCGCTGATCATGCGCAGCCGGTTATGCATCCAGCCGGTGGCGTTCAGTTGGCGCATGGCGGCATCGACGATCGGGTAGCCGGTCTCGCCCCGCTGCCAGGCCTGCAGCTTCGCCGCGTCATCGCGCCAGCGCACTTTGTCCGTCCAGGCGATAAACGGCCGATGGCGGCACAGCTCGGGATAGGCCACCAGCAGATGGCGGTAGAACTCGCGCCAAATCAGCTCGTTCAGCCAGGCGAAAGCGCCGCTCTCGCGATCTTCCAGCAACCGTGGGCATTCGGCGCGCAGGCGATTGAAGCACTGGCGCGGCGACAGCGCGCCAATCGCCAGATAGGGCGACAGGCTGCTGGTGCCGGCGATGGCGGGCAGATCGCGCTGCCGAAGGTAATCCTGCACCTGCTCACGACAAAAGGCGCGCAGCCGCTGCAGCGCGGCCTCCTCGCCGGCGGGATAGTCACCCCCGATGTCCGCCGCGGGATAATCGAACGCCGCCGGCGCCTCAGGCGCAGGCAACGCGCCACCGGCACGGGTTTTAGGCGCCGGCAGGCAGCTGAGATCGGACTCGGTCAGGCGCTGAATGAAAGCGTTGCGAAACGGCGTATAGACTTTGTACATCTCGCCGCCGCCGGTTTGCACGCTGCCCGGCGGCAACAGCAGGCTGTCATCGAAACCGCGGCACGCCACCCGGTCGCTCAATCGCTGTTCCAACCGCGCATCGCGGCGCCGTTCATTCAGTTCGTACTGGCGATTGTAAAACAGCGCATCTACCTGCTCTCGCTCGCAATAGTCCGCCAGCCAGTCGATCGACGAGGCAAAGTCCGTGCCAGCATGGCAATGCAGCGCAATGCCTTTTTGCGCCAACGCCTGCTGCACCGCCCGCAGGCTGGCGTGGATCAGCGCCGCCTGCCGCGGCGCCATCTCATGTTGCCGCCACTGCTGCGGGGTGGCGATAAACACCGCCAGCACCCGGGCTTCGGGATCGCTGCAGGCGGCGTGCAGCGCTTTGTTGTCGGTGATACGCAGATCGTTACGCAACCAGACCAGATGCGTGGTCATAAAACTCCTTGTCAATCAATGGCCGTAACGCAAACGCAGCGCCTCCGGGTAAGGTTCGAAATAACGTTGTTCCGCCAGATAGCGGTCGGGGTATTCCGCCATGTAATGCTTAAGCAGCGCGATCGGCGCCAGCAGCGGCTGCATGCCCTGCCGATAACGGTCGATCAGGTGCGCCAGTTCCTGACGCTGCGCCGCGCTGAGCTGACGGCGGAAGTAGCCCTGCACGTGCATCAGCACGTTGGTGTGGTTGCGCCGCGTTGCTTTGTGCGCCAACAGCGCCATCAGGCGGCTGCGGTATTCCACGGCGAAGGCCTCCAGCGAGTCCCAGCGGTGAATATCGGCGACGAAGCGCCCCAGCTCGCGATAAGCCGGCTGCGAATGCGCCAACAGTGAAAGCTTGTAGCGGCTGTGAAACGCGATCAACCCGCCGCGGGTCAGCCCCTGGCGCCACAGCATATTCAGCTCATACAGCGCGTACACCCGTTCAATGAAGTTTTCCCGCAATGCCGCATCCTGCAATCGTCCGTCTTCTTCCACCGGCAGCCACGGCATCTGACGCAGCAGTTCAGCGGTAAACAGCCCGACGCCGTTTTTACGCGAGTCTTTGCCGTTCTCGCTGTAGACCCGCACCCGCTCCAGTCCGCAGCTCGGCGACTTGGCGCAGACGATATAACCGCACAGGTGCTGCAACGCGGCCACGCGCTGCGAGGAGAAACTGCGCATCTCCTCAGTCAGATCCACGCCGGCGTCGTTGCTGTAACGCATCGCCGGCCACGGCTGCGCCTGTTTCACCAGGCGCAGCGCCGGGCGCGGCGTAGGCAGACCAATCGCCATTTCCGGGCAAACGGGCTCAAAGCGCACATAGGGCGCCAACTGTTCCACCGCAAAGGCCAGCCGCTTATGGCCACCGTCGAAACGCACCGCATCGCCCAGTAAACAGGCGCTGATGCCGATAGGGATCTTGTCACTCATACCGCTCTCCCGCGTTGTTAGCCGATTGAGGAAAGTGTAGAAGAATGGCTTGCCGAATACGACCTTGCGCTTGATAGGGGCGGCTATAGGCATAAAAAAACCCCCGCCGCAGGGCGAGGGTTTTTCGTGAATCAGTAGTGGCTCAGTAGAAATCGCAGGACGCCAGTTCCGCCTGCTGCAGCCAGACCGGCTTATCGCTGGTTTTTGACCAGACGCGGTGCAGGTAGCTGTAAAAACGCCCGCGATCGCTGCGGAACAGCATCACCGGCAGGGCCAAAATGCCCGCGATCACCACTGCGCTGCGGCGCAGGAGAATCCGATGCAATGAATAAGCGTGATAGGTCGTAGACATGCGAACCTCCTTAAAAACGCCTGCCGTTGATTTGTCAGGGAAAACGGCGTGGGCGTATCAAATGAACAATCGGTAATTTGGTAACTGGACAAAATTTTAGCGCACTTGATGAAAGTTTACTACTCATCCGACCACCAAATCGCACAAAAAATCGCTAATCACCATGCTGATTCGTAATTTTGTTACAATCAAGTTAATTTTTAACTAAACATGGGTTACATTGTGGTTATTATTCGGTTCTTCATCCCACGCCTCAGCCCCTGCTTATTCACACATCAGGCGCAATCTCGCCGCAAGCAGGCTGCCTGAAATGGCCAATTTCCGCTGAAATTTCAGTCATTTTTATACTTTTTTTACACCCGCCCGCGCGATTTTTTCATCTTCTTTCTACCCCGCTCCCTACACTGCCTCTATCAAAAACAACACCTCTGGAGGTGTCCCGTGAGTTTCAGCGTTATTGGTGGTGCGCTGTTGGTTCTGCTGCTGTTGGCCTATCTGGTCTACGCCCTGTTTAACGCGGAGGATTTCTGATGGCGGCTTCAGCCTTTTTACTGATCGCCAGTTTCCTGCTGGTGCTTCTGCTGCTGGCACGGCCGCTGGGCGGTTTTATGGCGCGCCTGATCGAGGGTGAGCCGCTGCCTGCGCTGCGCGGGGTGGAAGCCGGGGTCTGGCGCGCCTGCGGCATCCGCGCCACCGAAATGAACTGGTGGCAGTACGCGCTAGCGATCCTGGCGTTTAACCTGCTCGGCCTGGCGCTGCTGTTCGCCCTGCTGATGACGCAGGGCTCGCTGCCGCTCAACCCGCAAGGCTTCCCGGGCCTCTCCTGGGATCTGGCGCTCAACACCGCCGTCAGCTTCGTCACCAACACCAACTGGCAGGCCTACAGCGGCGAAAGCGCCCTCAGCTATTTCAGCCAGATGGCCGGACTGGCGGTGCAGAACTTCGTCTCCGCCTCCACCGGCATCGCCGTGGCCTTTGCGCTGATCCGCGCCTTCACCCGCCGCGCCGGCAAGACCGTCGGCAACGCCTGGGCCGATCTGTTCCGCATCACGCTGTATGTGCTGCTGCCGATCGCGCTGGCGATCGCCCTGTTCTTCGTCAGCCAGGGCACGCTGCAAAACTTCCTGCCTTACCTGCACGTCACCACGCTCGAAGGCGCGCAGCAGACGCTGCCGATGGGGCCGGTGGCCTCGCAGGAAGCGATCAAAATGCTCGGCACCAACGGCGGCGGCTTCTTCGGCGCCAACTCGGCGCACCCGTTCGAGAACCCAACCGTGCTGACCAACTTCGTACAAATGCTGGCCATCTTCCTGATCCCCTGCGCGCTGTGCTTCTCCTTCGGCCAGTTGGCCGGTGAAAACCGCCAGGGCCATGCGCTGATCTGGGCGATGGCGCTGATCTTCGTGGTGGCGGTGGTGGTGGTGATGGTCGCCGAGCTGGCTGGCAACCCGCACCTGAGCGCGCTGGGCGCCGACAGCAACATCAATATGGAAGGCAAAGAGTCGCGCTTCGGCATTCTCGCCACCAGCCTGTTCTCGGTGGTGACCACCGCCGCGTCCTGCGGGGCGGTCAACGCCATGCACGACTCTTTCACCGCGCTGGGCGGCATGGTGCCGATGTGGCTGATGCAGATCGGTGAAGTGGTGTTCGGCGGCGTCGGCTCCGGCCTGTACGGCATGCTGCTGTTCGTACTGCTGACGGTGTTTATCGCCGGCCTGATGATCGGCCGCACCCCGGAATACCTGGGCAAGAAGATCGACGTTTACGACATGAAGATGACCGCGCTGGCGATCCTGGTCACGCCGACGCTGGTGTTGCTGGGCAGCGCGCTGGCCATCGGCACCGACGCGGGCCGCGCCGGCATCCTCAACCCGGGCGCCCACGGCTTCAGCGAAGTGCTGTACGCCCTGTCTTCCGCCGCCAACAACAACGGCAGCGCCTTCGCCGGGTTGAGCGTCAATACGCCGTTCTACAACCTGCTGCTGGCCTTCGCCATGTTCGTCGGCCGCTTCGGGGTGATCCTGCCGGTGCTGGCGATCGCCGGTTCGCTGAGCGCCAAGCAGCGTCAGCCGGCGGGCAACGGCACCCTGCCGACCTATGGGCCGCTGTTTATCGGCCTGCTGATCGGCACCGTGCTGCTGGTGGGTGCGCTGACCTTCGTGCCGGCGCTGGCGCTGGGCCCGGTGGCCGAGCATTTGCAGCTTTGGTTGGCAAACTAACCGACGTCACAGAGAGAGAATAAGAGATGACTCGCAAACAACGCGCGCTGTTTGAACCGGCCCTGGTGCGCACCGCGCTGATCGATGCGGTGAAAAAACTGGACCCTCGCGTTCAATGGCGCAACCCGGTGATGTTCGTGGTGTATATCGGCAGCCTGCTGACCACCGCCATCTGGCTGGCTATCCTCGCCGGCCAAACCGACGGCGCCGCCGCCTTTACCGGCAGCGTCGCCCTGTGGCTGTGGTTCACCGTGCTGTTCGCCAACTTCGCGGAAGCGCTGGCCGAAGGGCGCAGCAAGGCCCAGGCGGAAAGCCTGAAAGGCACCAAGAAAACCAGCTGGGCGAAAAAGCTGGCCGGCCCGCGCCGCGACGGCGCCACGGAGAAAGTGGCCGCCGAAAGCCTGCGCAAAGGCGATATCGTGCTGGTGGAAGCCGGCGACACCATCCCGTGCGACGGCGAGGTGCTGGAAGGCGGCGCTTCGGTGGATGAAAGCGCCATCACCGGCGAATCCGCCCCGGTGATCCGCGAATCCGGCGGCGACTTCTCCTCGGTCACCGGCGGCACCCGCGTGCTGTCTGACTGGCTGGTGGTGCAGTGCAGCGTCAACCCGGGGGAAACCTTCCTCGATCGCATGATCGCCATGGTGGAAGGCGCCAAGCGCCGCAAAACGCCGAACGAGATCGCGCTGACCATCCTGCTGGTGGCGCTGACCATCGTGTTCGTGTTGGCCACCGCCACCCTGTTCCCGTTCTCGCAATACAGCGTCGAGGCGGCCGGCAGCGGCAGCGTGGTCACCATCACCGTGCTGGTCGCATTGCTGGTTTGCCTGATCCCCACCACCATCGGCGGCCTGCTGTCCGCCATCGGCGTGGCCGGGATGAGCCGCATGCTCGGCGCCAACGTGATCGCCACCAGCGGCCGCGCGGTGGAAGCCGCCGGCGACGTGGACGTGCTGCTGCTGGATAAAACCGGCACCATCACGCTGGGCAACCGCCAGGCGTCGGAGTTCCTGCCGGCGCCGGGCGTGAAAGAGCAAGAGCTGGCGGACGCCGCGCAGCTGGCCTCGCTGGCGGACGAAACGCCGGAAGGCCGCAGCATCGTGGTGTTGGCCAAACAGCGCTTTAACCTGCGCGAGCGCGATCTGCAGGCGCTGAACGCCACCTTCGTGCCCTTCTCCGCCCAGACCCGCATGAGCGGCGTCAACGTGCAGGAACGCATGATCCGCAAAGGCGCAGTGGATGCCATTCGCCGTCACGTCGAATCCAATCAGGGCCACTTCCCGCGGGCGGTGGACGACCTGGTGGAAAGCGTGGCGCGCACCGGCGGCACGCCGCTGGTGGTGGCGGAAGGCGCCCGGGTGCTGGGCGTGGTGGCGCTGAAGGATATCGTCAAAGGCGGCATCAAAGAGCGCTTCAATGAGCTGCGCAAGATGGGCATCAAAACGGTGATGATCACCGGCGATAACCCACTGACCGCGGCGGCGATCGCCGCCGAAGCCGGAGTGGACGACTTCCTGTCGGAAGCCACGCCGGAAGCCAAGCTGGCGCTGATCCGCCAGTATCAGGCGGAAGGCCGTCTGGTGGCGATGACCGGCGACGGCACCAACGACGCCCCGGCGCTGGCGCAGGCCGATGTGGCGGTGGCGATGAACTCCGGCACCCAGGCCGCCAAAGAGGCGGGCAACATGGTCGATCTGGATTCCAACCCGACCAAGCTGATCGAAGTGGTGCACATCGGCAAACAGATGCTGATGACGCGCGGCTCGCTGACCACCTTCAGCATCGCCAACGACGTGGCCAAATACTTCGCCATCATTCCGGCGGCGTTCGCGGCCACCTATCCGCAGCTGAACGCGCTGAACGTGATGCATCTGCATTCCCCGGCCTCCGCCATCATGTCGGCGGTGATCTTCAACGCCCTGGTGATCGTGTTCCTGATCCCGCTGGCGCTGAAAGGGGTGAGCTACAAACCGATGAGCGCCGCGGCCCTGCTGCGCCGCAACCTGTGGCTGTACGGAGTCGGCGGCCTGCTGGTGCCGTTCGTCGGCATCAAACTGATCGACCTGATCCTGGTCGCGCTGCACGTCGCCGGTTAACCATTGAGGGAAATGAACATGACGTATTTACGACCTGCGCTGGTGATGCTGATCCTGCTGACGCTAATCACCGGCATCGCCTATCCGCTGCTGACCACCGGGCTGGCGCAGCTGCTGTTTTCGGGCTCGGCTAACGGTTCGCTGCTGTACCAGGGCGACAAGGCGGTCGGCTCCGCGCTGATCGGCCAAAACTTCACGCGCGCCGACTATTTCTGGGGCCGCCCGTCGGCCACCAGCGATTCGGCCTATAATCCACTGGCCTCCGCCGGCAGCAACCTGGCGGCCACCAACCCGGCGCTGGATAAGGCTATCGCCGAGCGCGCAGCGCAGCTGCGCCAGGCCAATCCTGCGATGCGCGGCCCGATCCCGGTGGATCTGCTGACCGCCTCCGGCAGCGGGCTGGATCCACAGATCTCGATCGCCGCGGCGCGCTATCAGCTGGCGCGGGTCGCGGCGGCGCGTCATCTGCCGCCGGAACAGATCGCCAAACTGATCGAAGACAACACCGATCGGGCCACGCCCAACTTCATGGGCGAATCGGTGGTGAACGTGTTGAAGCTGAACCTGGCGCTGGATGCGTTGAAGTAACGCGCCGTATTCAGCATAGTGATAGGGTTCGGCGTGCCGAACCCCTTTTTGCTTGGTAACACAAGGAATTGCCATGGTCGAAGAAGAACAGCAGCGTCCCGATCCCGATAGCCTGCTGGCGCTGGCCAATGAAAAACCGCGCGGCCGGTTGAAGGTATTCTTCGGCGCCTGCGCCGGCGTGGGCAAAACCTACGCCATGCTGCAGGAAGCCCAGCGCTTGCGCGCTCAGGGGCTGGATGTGCTGGTCGGCGTGGTGGAAACCCACGGCCGCAACGAGACCGCCGCCCTGCTCGACGGCCTGGCGCTGCTGCCGCAAAAACGCATCCAGCACCGCGGGCGACTGGTGCATGAATTCGATCTCGACGCCGCGCTGGCGCGCCACCCGGCGCTGATCCTGATGGACGAACTGGCGCACAGCAACGCCCACGGTTCGCGCCACCCCAAACGCTGGCAGGATGTAGAAGAGCTGCTGGACGCCGGCATCGACGTGCTGACGACCGTCAACGTGCAACATCTGGAAAGTCTGAACGACGTGGTGGGCGGCGTGACCGGCGTGCGAGTGCGCGAAACGGTGCCCGACCACGTGTTTGACGAGGCCAGCGAAGTGGTGCTGGTCGATCTGCCGCCGGACGATCTGCGCCGACGGCTGCACGAAGGCAAAGTGTATATTCCCGGCCAGGCCGAGCGCGCCATCGAGCATTTTTTCCGTAAAGGCAACCTGATCGCTCTGCGCGAGTTGGCGCTGCGTCGCACCGCCGATCGGGTCGATGATCAGATGCGCGAGTTTCGCGACACCCAGGGGCGCGAGAAAGTGTGGCACACCCGCGACAGCATTCTGCTGTGCGTCGGCCACAGCAGCGGCAACGAAAAGCTGGTGCGCATCGCCGCCCGGCTGGCGGCGCGGCTTGGCTGCCATTGGCATGCAGTCTACGTGGAAACCCCCAAGCTGCACCGGCTGCCGGAAAACCAGCGCCGCGCCATTCTGCGCGCGCTGCGGCTGGCGCAGGAGCTGGGCGCCGAAACCGCCACCCTGGCCGATCCGTCCGAAGAGCGCGCGGTGCTGCGCTACGCCCGCGAGCATAACCTCGGCAAAATCATCATCGGCCGCCGCAGCGAGCAGCGCTGGAAACTGCGCGGCAGCTTCGCCGATCGCCTCGGCCGGCTGGGCCCGGATCTCGATCTGGTGATCGTGGCGCTGGACAGCGACGCCGCGCAGCCCCCGCCGGGCAAGGAGCACGACGGCCGCAGCTTCAATGAGAAATGGCGCATGCAGCTGCGCGGCTGCGCGGTGGCGATAGCGCTGTGTGCGCTGATTACCCTGCTCTCGCAGTGGCTGCTGCCGGGCTTCGATCAGGCCAACCTGGTGATGGTCTACCTGCTCGGCGTGGCGATCGTCGCGCTGTTCTTCGGCCGCTGGCCGTCGGTGCTGGCGGCGGTGATCAACGTCGCCAGCTTCGATCTGTTCTTCGTCCAGCCCGAATGGTCGTTCGCCGTCAGCGATATGCAGTATCTGCTGACCTTCGGCGTGATGCTCGCCGTCGGCATCATCATCGGCAATCTGACCGCCGGGGTGCGTTATCAGGCCCGGGTGGCGCGCTATCGCGAGCAGCGGGCGCGCCATCTGTACGAAATGTCGCGCGGGCTGAGCCGCGCGCTGACCGTGGCCGACATCGCCAACACCAGCCGTCATTTCCTCTCCAGCAGCTTCCAGGCGAAAACCGTGCTGCTGCTGCCGCAGGAAGACGGCCGGCTGCAGCAAATGATCGGCGAGGAAGGCGGACTGCTGTCGGTAGACGAAGCCATCGCGCGCTGGAGTTTCGACAAAGGCTTGCCGGCCGGCGCGGGTACCGACACCCTGCCCGGCGTGCCTTACCAACTGCTGCCGCTCAATACCCCCAAACAGACCTTCGGCCTGTTGGCGATCGAACCCAACAACCTGCGCCAGCTGATGGTGCCGGAACAACAGCGGCTGCTGCAAACCTTCGCAGTGCTGATCGCCAGCGCGCTGGAACGGCTGCACCTGGCGCGCAGCGCCGAAGAAGCCAAGCTGGACGCCGAACGCGAACAGCTGCGCAACTCGCTGCTGGCGGCGCTGTCGCACGATCTGCGCACCCCGCTGACCGTGTTGTTCGGCCAGGCGGAAATTCTCACGCTGGACCTGGCGGCCGAAGGCTCCAATCACGCCACCCAGGCCAGCCAGATCCGCCAGCAGGTGCTGAGCACCACCCGGCTGGTGAACAACCTGCTGGATATGGCGCGCATCCAGTCCGGCGGTTTCAGCCTGCGTAAAGAGTGGCAGTCGCTGGAAGAGATCGTCGGCGCCTCGCTGCACATGCTGGAGCCGCTGCTCAGCCAGCATCCGATCGAGGTCGAGCTGCCGCCGGAACAGATCCTGGTCAACTGCGACGGCAGCCTGCTGGAACGGGTGTTCACCAACCTGTTGGAAAACGCCAATAAATACGCCGGCGCCGAGGCCACCATCGGCATTCGCGCCCGCACGCTGCCCGAGTGGCTGGAAGTCGAGGTCTGGGATAACGGCCCCGGCATCCCCGCCGATCAGCTGCAGCTGATTTTCGACAAGTTTTCACGCGGCAATAAAGAGTCGGCGATCCCCGGCGTAGGCTTGGGGTTAGCGATTTGTCGTGCCATTATTGAAGTGCATGATGGCCGCATCTGGGCGGAAAACGGCGCCAACGGCGGCGCCAGCTTCCGCTTCGTGCTGCCGCTGGAAAAACCGCCCGAGATCGACGGCGACGCCTTCGATCTGTAATCAACGCAGGGGAAACGTGAGCATAACGCCAACCAACATTCTGATTGTTGAAGATGAAAAAGAAATCCGCCGCTTCGTGCGCACCGCGCTGGAGAGCGAAGGCCTGCGGGTGTTTGAAAGTGAAACGCTGCAGCGCGGGCTGATTGAAGCCGGCACGCGCAAACCGGATCTGATCATCCTGGATTTGGGGTTGCCGGATGGCGACGGGCTGAGCTACATCCGCGATCTGCGGCAGTGGAGCGCCATTCCGGTGATCGTACTGTCGGCGCGCAACGCCGAAGAGGACAAAATCGCCGCGCTGGACGCCGGCGCCGACGACTATCTCAGCAAACCGTTCGGCATCGGTGAGCTGTTGGCGCGGGTGCGGGTCGCGCTGCGCCGCCACTCCGCCAACCAACAGGAAAGCCCGCTGGTGAGCTTTTCGGCGATCACCGTCGATCTGGTGAATCGCCGGGTGCTGCGCAACGACGAAGATCTGCACCTCACGCCGATAGAATTTCGCCTGTTGGCGGAGCTGCTGGCCAACGCCGGCAAGGTGATTACCCAACGCCAGCTGTTGAGCCACGTCTGGGGGCCGAACTACGTGGAACACAGCCACTACCTGCGCATCTACATGGGCCATTTGCGGCAGAAGCTCGAAGCCGATCCGGCCCGGCCCAAACACCTGCTGACCGAAACCGGCGTCGGCTACCGTTTCATGCCTTAACCCCGGCGAGCGCGGTGTGCCGCGCCTTTACGCCGCCGGGCCTTTCTTCAATCCGACCATAAATTCCTTAAACGCCTCGCGCAGCGGAGCGAACACCGGGTGTTTGCGGTTTTCGATCATCACTTCGGAGAACAGTTTCAACCCCACGGCGAAGGCCGCGCTCTGCTCGGGGCCGAAGTTCAGATCGTCACGCGCCCGAATGCGCTCGACGATCTCGAGAATATCGTCATGATTGGTCACCTCAAAACTCAGCGGTGCCTTCTCGACGGGGTTGCCCTGGCGGTCGCTCAGGGCTTCAACGGTAATGTTAAAACGGTGGCCGGGCATCAGTTCTCCTCCTGCTGCGTGGGTTGAATGTGCATTTCGCTTTCGATCGCCGCCACGGCGGCCAGCAACGCGGCGTTGATGCGCTCCACCTGCTGCGGCGTGAGATCGGCGCGCATCACGTTGCCGCGCAGCAGGCTGCGCAGACGGTTCATGGCGTCGTAAATGCCTTCCGCCAGGTTGCCGTGCCGATGATGCTCGCGGCCGGCGCCCGCCAGACGCGCCAGAATGATGTCAACCACCTGTTGATGCTTTTGCAGCTCGCCCTCACCCGCCGTGGTGATGCGGTAGCTTTTTCGGCCGTTGCCGGTGGTGAGCGGTTCGAGAAAATCCTGTTCTTCCAGCAGCGTCAGCGTGGGGTAAATCACCCCCGGGCTCGGCACATACAGGCCGGAAGAGGCTTCCTCGATCGCCTTGATCAATTCGTATCCGTGGCTGGGCTTGCGCGCCACCAGTGCCAGCAACACCAGGCGCAGATCGCCGTGTTCGAACAGACGATGACGCCCGCCCCGGCCGCCGCGCCCACCTCGGCCGTGCTCTTCGCCTTCGCCGCCGAAGTGATGACGCCCGCCGCGATGACGGCGCCCCTCTTCGCACGCATGAGGGTGGTGGTGATGCCGGTGTAAACCTAATCGATGAAACATAGGGTGATACCTCGCTTTAACAGTGAACATCAATACGAGGTTGTTTAGATATATCTAAACAGCGTCGATAACGCTAATCTAGATCGATATATCTAAATGCGCAAGCGCGTGCCGTGAAAAAGATATATCTAAATTGCAGGCATAAAAAAAGCGCTGTAAAAACAGCGCTTTTTATCCATCAAGAAAAGCGATTACTTGGCGGAAGCCAGCACTTCGCTGACGATCTCGACCGCTTCGTGCTCAATCTTCTCGCGGTGTTCCGCCCCGAGGAAGCTCTCGCAGTAGATCTTGTAAGCCTCTTCGGTGCCGGAAGGACGGGCCGCGAACCAGCCGTTGTCGGTCATGACTTTCAGGCCGCCGATCGACGCGCCGTTGCCCGGCGCCGCAGTCAGACGTGCGGTGATCGGATCCCCGCCCAGCGTACTGGCCTTGACCATCTCCGGCGACAGCTTGGACAGCGCCGCTTTCTGCGCATGGGTTGCCGGCGCCTGGATACGGTTGTAGCTCGGCGCGCCGAAGCGCTTGGCCAGATCGTCATAATGATGCTGCGGGTTCTCACCGGTTACCGCGGTGATTTCAGCCGCCAGCAGGCACATGATGATGCCGTCTTTGTCGGTCGACCACGGCTGGCCGTTGAAACGCAGGAACGAGGCCCCGGCGCTCTCTTCACCGCCGAAGCCCAGGCTGCCGTCGAACAGGCCGTCCACGAACCATTTGAAACCGACCGGCACTTCCACCAGCTTGCGGCCCAGGTCAGCCACCACGCGGTCGATCATCGCGCTGGACACCAGCGTTTTACCTACCGCCACATCGGCGCCCCACTGCGGGCGATGTTGGAACAGGTAGTTGATGGCTACCGCCAGATAGTGGTTCGGGTTCATCAGGCCTTTCGGCGTGACGATGCCGTGGCGGTCGTAATCCGGATCGTTGGCGAACGCCAGATCGAATTTGTCGCGCAGCGCCAGCAGGCCGGCCATCGCCGACTCGGACGAGCAATCCATGCGGATGATGCCGTCGTGATCCAGGTGCATAAAGCGGAAGGTCTGATCGATGGAGTCGTTCACCAGCGTCAGATCCAGCTTGTAGTGTTCCGCTACCCGCTGCCAATAGGCGATGCCGGAGCCGCCGAGCGGATCCACGCCCAGCTTCAGGCCGGCGCGTTGAATGGCCGGCATGTCGACCACGTCAACCAGCCCTTCGACATAAGGCTGCACCAAATCTTTGGCGTGCAGGTGGCCGCTGTTCCAGGCCTTGTCCAGCGACTGGCGCTGAACGCCTTTCAGCTGCTGCGCCAGCAGTTCGTTGGCGCGCTTTTCGATCACCGACGTCAGGTTGGTGTCAGCCGGGCCGCCGTTCGGCGGGTTGTATTTGATGCCGCCGTCTTCCGGCGGGTTGTGGGACGGCGTAATGACGATGCCGTCAGCCTGCGCGCCGCCGCGGCGGTTGTGGCACAGAATGGCGTGCGATACCGCCGGCGTTGGCGTGAAGCCGTTGTTTTCCTGCACGATCACATCGACGCCGTTGGCGGTCAGCACTTCCAGCACGGAAATAAAGGCCGGCTCGGACAGCGCATGGGTGTCTTTGCCCACGTAGCACGGGCCGGTGGTGCCCTGCTGATGACGAACTTCGGCGATCGCCTGAGCGATGGCGAGGATGTGCGCCTCATTGAAGCTGTGGCGCTGCGCGCTGCCGCGGTGGCCGGAAGTGCCAAACTTCACCGCATGTGCGGCATTGCCGGCTTCCGGTTGCAGCACATAGTACTGCGACGTCAGCTGGGCTACGTTGATCAGATCGCTTTGACGGGCGGGCTGCCCGGCACGTGGATTATTCGCCATCGACATATCTCCCTCATCCCTGTCGGTGACCGGGCAAATACGTCGCGCACGGCCATCATGACGGGCTGTTCGCTAAATTAGACGGTACCGCAAACTTTCTCGATCAGTTCCGCCGGGAACTGCATCGCCTGCATGATGTGTTCGATCATGCTGCGCTTGCGGCCGGTATTGGTATTGGTGATCACCCAGTAAGGGGTGCCCGGCACATGCTTCGGCTTGGTGTGCGTGCCATTGGCCAGCAGGGTCTGCTGATCGCCGGCGAAATAGGTGCGGGTGCGGCCGGTCAACGCCTCGGTGGCGGCGGCGAAACCGGCGGCATCGAGGGTGTACAGCGTGGACAGCACCAGCATGAAACGGTTGACCGCTTTGTTCTGCTCGGCGTATTCATCCGACAACAGCAGTTCACGCACGGCGCGTACGCGATCGCGCGGGCGCTGAACCGGCACCGCTTTTTCCAGTTCGACGGACGACGACGCACTGGCGGCAGGCAACGCGCGCACCGGCTGACCGGCGGTGAATTTCAACATGCGGCGTAAAATATCGGACGCGCTTTCACCGATGTGTTGCGTGTGGCTGGCAATATAACGGTAAAGCTCTTCGTCGACTTCAATAGTTTTCATCTTTATCCAATACTGTTTTTTCTACTTAGAACCTGAAGCCAGATCCTGCATTCAAGCCATGGGATTATAAGGTTAAAAGCGCTGGGGCGAACACAACAATGTGCCTCCGGACGGCAAATGCAGACTAATACCTATAGCCGGCACTGCCAAGCCCGCGCCGCGAAAATTCCGCATGATTCATCGTGCGATTCAATCATGATACCCTAATCTGAATCTCTCTCAGTATGAACTTCGCCATGAAATTACATTATCAACTGCTGGCCGCCGAGTCAGACGCGCTGCCGGTGCTGCTGATCCACGGCCTGTTCGGCAATCTCGACAACCTGGGCGTGCTGGCGCGCGATCTCCATAAACAGCACAGTGTGATCAAGGTCGATCTGCGCAACCATGGCCTCTCCCCGCGCGCCGACGACATGAACTACCCCGCCATGGCGCAGGATCTGCTGGCGCTGCTCGACGAGCTGCAGCTGGAGAAAGCGATCGTCATCGGCCACTCGATGGGCGGCAAAGCGGCGATGGCGCTGACCGCCATCGCGCCCGAGCGCATCGCCAGGCTGATCGTCATCGACGTCGCGCCGGTGGATTACCAGACCCGACGTCATGACGAGATCTTCGCCGCGCTGAAGGCCGTCAGCGCCGCCGGCATCACCCAGCGCCAGGCGGCCGCCCAGTTGATGCGCGACTACCTGCAGGAAGAAGGCGTGATCCAGTTCCTGCTGAAGTCCTTCCATAACGGTGAATGGCGCTTCAACCTGCCGGTGCTGATCGAACGCTACGAAGACATCACCGGCTGGCAGGAAGTCCCGGCCTGGCCACACCCGACCCTGTTCATTCGCGGCGGCCTGTCGCCGTACGTGCAGGACAGCTACCGTGCAGACATCGCCCGCCAGTTCCCGCAGGCCCGCGCGCACGTCGTCGCCGGCACCGGCCATTGGGTGCACGCCGAAAAACCGGAAGCGGTGCTGCGCGCCATCCACCGTTTCCTCGGCGAAGCCTGAAAAATACGTTAATCTGGCGAAAAAACGCGCTAAAGATAACGGCTTAGCGCGTTTAGCCCGCAGTTAGGCATTGTCGCCGCTCCATCTGCTGGGGTAATATGGCGCGCTATAATTTTGCCGCCGCGCCAGCGCGTTCGCGAACGCCGGTTCGGGGGTAAATTTGGGTTAGGGTTTATTGGCCCGAAGTGTGTTAATCGATGCCTCCGGAAGCGTGCGAGCGCTTTTTGATGCAAACTCCCTTGCAGTACCGCTACCTATGGCAAAAGAACAAACGGATCGCACGACGCTGGATCTGTTCGCAGATGAACGCCGTCCGGGGCGCCCGAAAACCAACCCGCTTTCCCGCGATGAACAGCTTAGAATCAATAAGCGCAATCAGTTACGGCGCGATAAAGTGCGCGGATTGCGGCGCGTAGAGCTGAAAATCAACGCGGATGCGGTGGACGCCCTGAACAAACTGGCGGAACAGCGCAACATCAGCCGCAGCGAACTCATCGAGCAGATGCTGTTGGCGCAACTGGCGGAAGAACAGCCGGAACATTGATCTCTTCGGCCGCACGCGCGGCGCGGCGTTAAGGACAACGCCGGATCGACCACGCTTTTCTTCATCCTTCGGCATCGCATAAATGCGATAAAACCCCGGCGCCACTTTCTGGCATGATACGCATTTACCGGTAAGAGACTGCGCCTGTCGGCGCCCGCCACCATGGCGAAAGGCTCTTGTCATGGCATCATTTTAATCGGCGGCAGTGCCGGCGCCGAGTAATGCAATTAATTGAATTTAAAGGTTATACGCGATATGGCTACTGTAGGCATTTTCTTTGGCAGCGACACTGGCAATACCGAAAACATTGCCAAAATGATCCAGAAAATTCTTCAGAAACAGTTTGGCGACGATGTCTCAGAAGTGCATGACATCGCCAAAAGCAGCAAAGAAGACCTGGAAGGGTTCGATATCCTGCTGCTGGGTATCCCGACCTGGTACTACGGTGAAGCGCAGTGTGACTGGGATGATTTCTTCCCGACGCTGGAAGAAGTCGATTTCAACGGCAAACTGGTGGCGCTGTTCGGCTGCGGCGACCAGGAAGACTACGCGGAATATTTCTGTGACGCGATGGGCACCATCCGCGACATCATCGAACCGCGCGGCGCGGCCATCGTGGGCCACTGGCCGACCAAAGGCTACCACTTCGAAGCATCCAAAGGCCTGGCGGACGACAACCACTTCATCGGTCTGGCGATCGACGAAGACCGTCAGCCGGAGCTGACCAATGAGCGCGTGGACGCCTGGGTCAAACAGATCGTCGAAGAGCTGAGCCTGGCCGATATCGTCGGCTAAACGCCGGTACTGGCGAAAGGTTGAACAAAGGCCCTGTAAAGTGCATAGTGTGCCGACAGGGCCGTCATCGGCAACAGGGATTGCTGCGATAGAAGCTACAGATTTGTAACTTCCCACCCCGTCACGGTAGACTGAGATATCGGTTTATCCCATCCATCAAGGCGTTGCATGCAAAACATGCAATAGTGCAATTATATCTTTGTTAACAACCGGCGGTTTCCATTTAGTACAACCGGTTCTATAATGAGACGCATTAACTCTTTGTGCCGACCGATGCCACAGGCGAGTACGCCTCAACTTGATTAGCATAGTAACAGGACTGAATTCGCATGACCGACAACAACATCGCATTGAAGAAGGCCGGCTTAAAAGTCACGCTTCCGCGACTCAAAATCCTGGAAGTACTGCAAAATCCGGAATGCCATCACGTCAGTGCGGAAGATTTGTACAAAAAACTGATTGATATGGGCGAAGAGATCGGCCTGGCGACGGTTTATCGCGTACTGAACCAGTTTGACGATGCGGGCATTGTGACACGTCACAATTTCGAAGGCGGCAAGTCCGTGTTCGAGCTGACCCAACAACATCACCACGATCACCTGATTTGCCTGGACTGCGGCAAAGTGATCGAATTCAGTGATGAATCCATCGAAGTGCGCCAGCGTGATATCGCCAAGCAGCACGGCATCAAGCTCACCAACCACAGTCTGTACCTGTACGGCCACTGCGAAACCGGTGACTGCCGCGAAGACGAATCGCTGCACGACAAGAAATAAGCCTGACCGGCTATGAAAAACCGCCTCACATTGGGGCGGTTTTTTTATGCCCGCCGTACAACGGGCAAAAAAATCCCCGGACAAGCCGGGGGAAGATCATGTCATGAAATACTACAATTGCAGCGGCACTGCGACTCCACGTACTGCTCTCACTTCAACATCCGCCCCACGCCGGCACGCGCGGGGGCGAACGCATTCCCCCTTCGTTAAGCGGCCCGCCGCCATGACGACAGGCCGATGTGCCGGGCTTAGACCTTCTCGGCGCGGCTGTAACGTTTACCGTCCGGACTGACCGAACGCACCTGCACCTCACCCGATACCGCCGGCTTGGCCTTGGCGTCATAACGCTGCCACTGCTTGCCGCCGTCGGTGGAGTACTCGATGCCCAATCCCGGCAGCGCGATATTCGCCTCCAGCTTGCCGCCCGCCACGCGGGCGCCCGGCACCGGCAGACGGTAGGCGACGCCGCCTTTGTCCAGCTTGGCCAGTTCTCGTTGGCCCAGGATATTGGCGAAGCGCAGCCAGTCTTTCTCCAGCGCCTTGGTGTCGACAAAGTGGGTTTCCCCGCCTTTGTATTCACGGCCGGCGCGATAGTCCTGCTCCCAACCGGCGCGGTGCCAGGCGCGTTCCGCCACCGACAGCGCGCGCGGGAAGATCATGTATTCCATCTGCGGATCGGTGCGCTGGGTTTCGCTCCACAGCTGAGCGGACAGACCGTAGGCGCCCGGCCACGGCTTGTCGCTTTTGGCGTTAAAGTGGTTGCCGTCGCGGTCGACCGAGGTTTCCGCGTTCTGCGGCATGTTGTCCGGCGCGAAGCTGAACACCTTGCGCTCGTCGCTGAAGCGGGTGCCCCAGTAGTAACCACGCTCGTCCGGGTTCACCTCGTAAGGGAAGTCCATGTAGACGTAGTCCGGGTTGGAGACCACCACTTCATATCCTTTGTTGGCCCAGTCGTTGACGCTATCGAAACCGCCCCAGTACAACGTATCCCAGAAGTTGACGCCCACGCGCGAGGTGGCGAACGCCTTTGCGTTCTCGGCGTCTTTCAAGCCGTCTTGCCAGGCCTGCATTCTGTCGATGCCGTGCGCCTTCACCAGCTTGCTGACCTCCTGGCCGAAGTAGCTCGGCAGGTGTTCCATGTCGGCCACCTTGCCTTCTTTGATCATCGTCTGGCAAACCTGCGACTTGGCCCATGGCTTGTCTTCGTTGCTCTGGTCGATGATGCCTTTACCCGGCTCCGGTTTCGCCTTGTCGGTATAGCCGGCGCCCAGGCGGATGTTTTTCGCCTCATCGCCGCCGAAATGCCAGGTTTTGATCGGCTGCCCAGCTTCTTTATGCATCTGGGCAATCTCGCCAATCACCTTGTCGACAAAGCGCTGGGAGGAATCCAGACACGGGTTCAGGTAGCTCTGGCGGTTAAAGAACTGCACCGAGGTGGTATTGGAGGTATCGGTCGGATCCACCAGACGGAACTCGTTGGCCTCCTGCTCTTTGCCGGCGGCATGCAGTTTCTTGTAGCGCGCTTCCATAGAGACCACCGCCGCGCGGGCGTGCGCCGGCATGTCGATCTCCGGGATCACCTCAATCTGGCGCGCCTGGGCGTATTTGATGATGTCGATATAGTCCTGACGGCTGAGGAAGCCGCCGTAGACCTCCGGCCCCTGGCCGTACTGCGGCAGCAGGCAGGTGGTTTCGCTCAAATCGTGGCAGCGCTGGCCGCCGACTTCCGTCAGCTCCGGCAAACCGGGGATCTCGATGCGCCAGCCTTCGTCATCGCTCAGGTGGAAGTGGAATTTATTGAGCTTGTAAGCCGCCATCTGATCCAGCAGACGCAGCACCGCGTCCTTCTTATGGAAGTTGCGCGCCACGTCGAGGAAAATGCCGCGATACGGGAAGCGCGGCGCATCGCTGGCGTCCAGCGTGGCGATCTTGCCGCTGCCGTCGCTCGGCACTAACGACAGGATCGACTGCAGCCCGTAGAACACCCCGGCCTGATCGAAGCCGATCACTCGCGCCTCTTTCTTGCCGATTTTCAGCTCATAGGCGCCCGATACCGCCATCGCGCCTTTAAACTTGCCCGGCTGGATATCGGTCTTGATCGGGTAACCGTTGCTCTGAACCGGCACGCCCAGCAGCGCGAAACGCTGGTTGACGACGTCCGCCGCCGGCTTGACCAGCGTGCTCAGATCCAGCGCCACCCCTTTGCGCAGGTCGGCGTCCCGTGCGTGGACCTTCACCTGCATCGGCGTCGGCACGATCTGGCCGCGCAGCGCGCCGGCGGGCAGCGTCTGCAGATCGGCATTGCTGACAAAGCGCGAAGCCGGCGTCATCAGAATGTTTTTGTCGTCCTTGGTGCGCTTCCACTGGTCGCCGGTGAACGGCGCCACAAACTGATCCAGGTTTTCGGTGTCGGTATTCGCCAGCATTTTCGGCTTGGCGTCGCCGGAGGTGGCATACCAACGCGGCAGGAAGTCGTTTCTGAACAGCTGCCAGTATTCGGCGACCACCGGGATTTCCACCGCCTTACCGGCCGGGAAACCGCTGAATTTGGCGGTCGGCTCCAGCTTGTACAGATCGCCGGTCAGATGCGCGATCTTGAACTGGTCGTTGTCCACCCGCAAGGTCTGCCGCGGGCTGTGGAAATAGATGACCCAGTCTTTGCCGTCGATCGCCTGGCCGTCGTTGCTGAGGGTGAACAACACCCGGTTGCAAGAGGCCCAGTCAGCGCCCAGCGCCGCGCAATCCACACCGTTTTCGCCGGCGCGGTTATCCAGCATTTTCACGTTCAGCTTCAGCTGGCTCAGTTGATCCACCAGCTGTTGATCGGCCATGGCGCTCCCCATACCGCCCAGGAATCCCATCGTTGCCGTCAAGGCGGCAAGCGCGCTCAGTTTGAATGCGTTCATCTTCTCATCCTTCTTAATTATTGTTATCGCGAATTTCTTGCCACAGCTTGCCGCACTTGGCGTCATAAGCCTGACCGTTACCGCTGTGAACCGCCATAATGCAGTTCTGATAATCCATCACCCGCACCGTTTCCTGCTCAGCAAACTGCTGGTGCTGTTTTTCTTGTTTCAGCACGTTCAGCACCGACTTGCAGGGCTGCAGACGCTCCGGCGAACCTTCGGCGGTGTTGATGCAGGCGCTGTAAGCCTGCTTCAATTTGGCGTCTTCCGGCGGCGCGGCGGGTTGCGCACAGGCGCTCAAGGCCGCGGCGGCCGCCAACATCAGCATGATTTTTTTCATCGTTGAATTCCCTTAACTGCCCCCGGCGGCGAGGCCGGGGAACGCATCAGAAGATGGTGAATGGCGCGATGACCATGAACTTGACGTCTTTCTCGTCCTGGAAGATGTTGCCGTAACCGCCGCCCCAGCTCGGGATGTTGGTGTGGTTGTCATACTGGGTATAGTGCAGCTTGATCAGGGTGCCCTTGGCGCGCCCTTCCTGGATGGTGTACATCGCGTCCAGGCTCCAGGCGCTCTCTTTCAGGCGCTGGCTCTGATCGTAGATCGGGTTGGTGCTCGGCTTGGCGTCCCAGGCGTAAACGTAGGAGCCGCCGACCGCCATGCCCGGCAGGTTCCAGTTGCTGAGGTCGTACATCACGCCGGCGTACACCGCTTTCTCGCCGTTGGCGTTAAAGTCGGAGCGGTTGTCCCACCACACGTCCAGACGGCCGTTGGATGAGGCGTAGGTCGGGGTCATACGCTGCAGGAAGAAGCCCTGGTTGCCTTCCGCCTTGACCATGGTGCCTTCCAGACGCCAGTTGAACTGGCCGGTGGTGTAACCGAAGGTCAGCGCCTGCAGCCAGGCCAGGCCGTCGTAGATGCTGTTCGGATCGTTCTTGTCGCTGATGCGGTCTTCCGCGCCGTAGAACTGGTAACTGGTGGTCAGCGGGTTGCCCAGCACATCGAATTTGTAAGACGCCTTGGTGAAGTACTGATTCACGTAGCCCTGGGCTTGGCCGAAAGCGGCTTCCAGCACCAGATCGTTTTTGAAATCGTACTTGGCGCCCAGCGAGTGCAGATAGGAGACGCGGGTTTTCTTATCATTCTGGCGGAAGTCGTCCACCTCGATATGCCACGGCGCCTTGTATTTGTCGGCCCACATGTAGGAGAAGCTCAACGCGCCGGCATCGCCGTAGTCGAACTTGGCGCCGGCCTCGGCGCCTTGATAGGTGCCCGGCATAAAGCTCCAGTGCGGCGCCAGCAGGGTTTGGCCGCTCGGCTGAATGTAGCCGGCGCGCGCCCAGACCGGGCCGTATTTGAATTTGGCGGCGGCTTTGTACAGGCTGATACCGCCTTTGTCACCGGAGTAGTCTTCGTCGTAGGTACGGTTTTTTGAGGAGAACGCGATCTCGTTCGGGTGGCCGCTGGCGCTGGATTCCGCCAGCTCGATGGCGGTAAAGGCGCCGACGTCCAGACCGAACATGTCCCAGGCGTAGCCCGACGCGAAATCCAGGCTCAGGTTGGCGGTGGAATGCGACAGGTTGGTGGTGTATTGGTTGTAATCCTTGCTGTCCGGATTGAGATCTTTACGGTCACGCTCACGTTGCCAGTAATAGATGCCGCCGGTCAGCGTGGAATCATCGATAAACCCTGCGGCTTTCGCCTCAGGCGCCATGGCAAACCCTGTTCCCAACAGCGCGCCCGCGACTGCGAGCGCCAGCGTTTTACGCTGAGCACCGTGCGTACCCATATTGAAATTCCTCTTTGACTTAACTTAAAAGTTGCAGCCGCCTGTGTTCACCACTGCCCTGCACGACTGCCAATAAAAAACCCGAACGGGTAAAAAAAATTGCCGACGAGATGTTATTCCCACAGCACTAATTGCTACAGACAGACTATTTTTCGCGACGCGAATTATCAAACAAAAAATGCGGGAGATTTGTCAAAGTATGACAAGCAGCACATATCAGTGATATTTTGTTACGCCGGTGTTCATGGAAGGTGTCGAATAAAAAATTCAATTAAATCAGAATAAATTGAGATACAAGGTCAACCAGAGACGATTAATGGTTTCAGCCTGACCAAATCCGTCATTCAGACAATAAAAATTGAGAGCGCTCTCCAAATGAAATTAATTCGCATCACGAATATATAAGTAAAAATTAAGACTATTAAGCCCAATATCAGAAAACTTATTGATTAACGCACCGCGGTTAATTAAGCACAGCCCGGAATAACACTGCAGGAATAGATGATTTGCTCGATGGCAGACATAAAAAAAGCGCGGCCTAAGCCGCGCTGATTCATTAATTTCCAAGGCGAATAAGATTAGCCTTCGATTTTCGCCCAGGTATCACGCAGACCAACGGTGCGGTTAAACACCAGATGCTCGGCCGACGAGTAACGATTGTCGGCACAGAAGTAGCCTTCACGCTCGAACTGGTAGGCCTTCTCCGGCTGGGCGGCCGCCAGACTCGGCTCGACGAAACCGTGCTTGATGACCAGCGATTCCGGGTTGATGGTGGAGAGGAAATCCTCCGCCGCGCCCGGGTTAGGCACGCTGAACAGGCGATCGTATAGGCGAATTTCCGCCGGCAGCGCGTGCGCCGCGGACACCCAGTGGATCACGCCCTTCACCTTGCGGCCGTCGGCAGGATCTTTGCTCAGCGTTTCCGCATCGTAGCTGCAGAAGATGGTGGTGATCTCGCCCGCTTCGTCCTTCTCGACGCGCTCGGCCTTGATCACGTACGCATTGCGCAGACGCACTTCCTTACCCAGCACCAGACGCTTGTACTGCTTGTTGGCTTCTTCGCGGAAGTCGGCGCGATCGATATAGATCTCACGGCTGAACGGCACATCGCGGCTGCCCATTTCCGGCTTGTTCGGGTGGTTAGGCATGGTGACCATTTCCACCGCGTCGCCCATGTTCTCGATGACGATTTTCACCGGATCCAGCACCGCCATGGCGCGCGGGGCGTTCTCGTTCAGATCGTCGCGAATGCAGGATTCCAACGCCACCATCTCGACGTTGTTGTCTTGCTTGGTCACGCCGATGCGCAGGCAGAACTCGCGAATCGAGGCGGCGGTATAACCGCGGCGGCGCAGACCGGAGACGGTCGGCATGCGCGGGTCATCCCAACCTTCGACGATCTTCTCGGCCACCAGCTGGTGCAGCTTGCGCTTCGACATGATGGCGTATTCGAGGTTGAGACGCGAAAACTCGTACTGCCGCGGGTGGCAAGGAATGGTGATGTTATCCAGCACCCAGTCATACAGACGGCGGTTATCCTGGAATTCCAGAGTACACAGCGAATGGGTGATCCCTTCCAGCGCATCGGAAATGCAGTGGGTGAAATCGTACATCGGGTAGATGCACCATTTGTTGCCGGTCTGGTGGTGTTCGGCGAACTTGATGCGGTACAGCACCGGATCGCGCATCACGATAAACGGCGAAGCCATATCGATCTTGGCGCGCAGGCAGGCGGCGCCTTCGGCGAACTCGCCGTTGCGCATCTTCTCGAACAGCGCCAGGTTCTCTTCCACGCTGCGGTCGCGGTACGGGCTGTCTTTGCCCGGCGCGGTCAGGGTGCCGCGATATTCACGGATCTGCTCCGGCGACAGCTCATCGACGTAGGCCAGCCCCTTGGTGATCAGCTCAACCGCATACTGGTGCAGCTGATCGAAATAGTCTGAGGAGTAATGAACGTTGCCGCTCCACTCAAAGCCCAGCCACTCCACGTCGTGCTTGATTGACTCCACGAACTCGATGTCTTCTTTCACCGGGTTGGTGTCATCGAAACGCAGGTTGCACTGGCCCTGATAGTCCTTGGCGATGCCGAAGTTCAGGCAGATGGACTTGGCGTGGCCGATATGCAGATAGCCGTTAGGCTCCGGCGGGAAACGGGTATGTACCGACGTGTGTTTCCCCGACGCCAGATCTTCATCGACGATCTGACGGATAAAATTGGTTGGGCGGGCTTCAGCCTCACTCATTTCACTGTTCCTCAATGCAAAGCGCTACACATAACCGCCTATGATCCAACAAGCCACGTCTGGAAACAACCGTTTGTTTCACGAAAAATGCGGCATATTGCACCCTCGGCGCGCAGCGCGCCGCCGTGGCGCGAAACGGGATAAAAAAAGCGGGAAGAGATCGCTCTCTTCCCGCCAAGTCGGGGCAAACTCCGCCATGATGCGTGACCGGCCCCGGGTACTACTCAGGTAAAAACTGCCTTACTTTTGGATCTCGTACAGCTTGGTCTGACCGGCGACCACTGAGCCGCTGGCCAGCGCCGCCAGGCCGGCATAGTCGTCAGAGTTGCTGACCACCACCGGGCTGATCATCGAACGCGCATTGGCGTTCAGGTAATCCAAATCCAGTTCCAGAATCGGTTGACCGGCTTTCACTTCCGCGCCCTCTTCCACCAGGCGTTTGAAGCCCTGGCCTTCCAGCGCGACGGTGTCGATCCCCATGTGCACCACAATCTCAGCGCCCTTGTCGGTTTCCAGGCAGAAGGCGTGGTTGGTATTGAAGATTTTCACCACGGTGCCGTCAGCCGGCGACACGACGATGTTGTCGGTCGGGCGAATCGCCAGGCCGTCGCCTACCGCCTTGCTGGCGAAGGCTTCGTCCGGCACCTGATCGAGCGCCACCACTTCACCGGTTACCGGCGCCACCAGCGTTTCAAACGCGGCTTTCGGTGCGTTCGGCACCGCCTGCGGTTTGGCTTCCGCAGCAGGAGCCGCCGCCGGAGCCGCCGCAGCCGCCACCGGGCCGGCCGCAATTACGTTGCGCATTGCGCTGGCAATCAGCTCGGCACGGGTGCCGACGATCACTTGCACGCTTTGCTTGTTCAGACGGATAACGCCCGACGCGCCGAGGCGCTTCGCCAATGCGTCGTTCACCAGCGCAGAGTCCTTCACGTTCAAACGCAGTCGGGTGATGCAGGCGTCGATGCCGGTCAGGTTGTCGGAGCCGCCGATCGCGCCGACGTAGCGACGGGCCAGCGTGGTGGTTTCATTCTCGTCTTTACCGGCGCTGCTGTTGACGTTGACGTCATAACCGTCGGTTTCGTCACCGGCAACCGCCAGCTCGCGGCCCGGGGTCATCAAGTTGAACTTGTTGATGGTGAAGCGGAACACCACATAGTAGATAACGAAGAACACCAGGCCCTGCGGGATCAGCATATACCAGTGGGTCGCCAGCGGGTTACGCACCCACAGCATCATATCCACCAGGCCGGCGCTGAAACCGAAGCCTGAAATCCAATGCATGTTAGCGGCGATGAACACCGAGATACCGGTCAGTACGGCGTGGATCACGTACAGCACCGGCGCCACGAACATGAAGGAGAACTCCAGCGGTTCGGTGATGCCGGTAAAGAAGGCAGCGAATGCCCCTGCCATCATGATCCCCAGCACCTTCGCCTTATTCTCAGGACGCGCGCAGTGATAGATGGCCAGCGCCGCGCCCGGCAGACCGAACATCATGATCGGGAAGAAGCCCGCCTGATAACGGCCGGTGATGCCAACAACCGCTTTGCCCGCATCAATCGACTGCTGGCCGCCGAGGAAGTTAGGGATATCGTTGATGCCGGCCACGTCGAACCAGAACACCGAGTTCAGCGCGTGGTGCAAGCCGACCGGGATCAGCAGGCGGTTGAAGAAGGCATAGATGCCCGCGCCGACGGAGCCCAATTTTTGGATGTGTTCGCCGAAGCTCACCAGAGCGCCGAACACGACAGGCCAGACGAACATCAGGATGTAAGCGACCAGGATCATCAGGAAGGAAATGAGGATCGGCACCAAACGGCGGCCACTGAAGAACGACAGCGCCTTAGGCAGCTCAACGCCGCTGAAGCGGTTGTACACTTCGGCGGAGATGATACCCACCAGAATACCAACGAACTGGTTCTCAATCTTGCCGAACGCGGCAGGCACCTGATCGAGCGGGATCTTCTGAATCATCGACACGGCGGCCGGTGAACAGAGGGTAGTCAGCACCAGGAAACCGACGAAGCCGGTCAGTGCGGCAGAGCCGTCCTTGTCTTTGGACATGCCGTAGGCGACACCAACGGCGAACAACACCGCCATATGATCGATAATCGCAGAGCCAGACTTAATCAATAAGGCAGCGAAAGCGTTGTCGCCGCCCCAACCAACAGGGTCAATCCAGTACCCGACGCCCATCAAGATGGCGGCGGCGGGCAGCGTGGCGACCGGCACCATCAGCGCCCGTCCCACCTTTTGCAAATAACTAAGAATGTTCACCTTTTCCCCCTATGTTGTCCGCGGACGGACCCTATTAGTAGTTTATTTGAAGCTCTCACTACCTTTTTAGAAACAATGCTTGGCACGTATCACTCATGCCGAGTGTAAAAAATTTATTTTGTATCGCAAATTAAAACCTCCCTTTTTGTGATAAATATCACCAAAAAGTAGTCTTCACCTCCCAGATTGCTGGCCATCACACAAAACTTATTTTATCATTCAAAAAATCAACCGGACGGACGATTCACGCGAGAATCATAAAGCTGGGTTACGCTTAGGACTCCCGCAGGCCCGTACAGTATAGCTTTAGTTTACTTATCCCAAGAGGTGTTAGATGAGACTTATCCCACTGAAAGATACCGCACAAGTCGGCAAATGGGCCGCGCGTCATATCGTTCAACGCATCAACGCATTCAAGCCAACCGCAGAGCGCCCGTTTGTACTCGGCCTGCCTACCGGCGGCACGCCGCTGGAAGCCTACAAACATCTGATTGCGATGCACAAAGCAGGTGAAGTAAGCTTTAAGCATGTTGTGACTTTCAACATGGACGAGTACGTTGGCCTGCCGCAGGAACACCCGGAAAGCTACCACACCTTCATGTACCGCAACTTCTTTGACCACATTGATATTCCTCGTGAAAATATCAATCTGCTGAACGGCAACGCCGCGGATGTCGACGCCGAGTGCCGCCAGTACGAAGAGAAGATCAAGTCTTACGGCAAAATTAACCTGTTCATGGGCGGCGTGGGTATCGACGGCCATATCGCGTTCAACGAGCCGGCTTCGTCCCTGGCTTCGCGCACCCGCATCAAAACGCTGACCGAAGACACCCGCATCGCCAACTCGCGCTTCTTCGGCGGCGACGTCAGCCTGGTGCCGAAATATGCGCTGACCGTCGGCGTGGGTACGCTGCTGGACGCGGAAGAGGTGATGATCCTGGTGACCGGCCACGCCAAGGCGCAGGCGCTGGAAGCCGCTGTGGAAGGCAACATCAACCACATGTGGACCATCAGCTGCCTGCAGCTGCACGCCAAAGCGGTGGTGGTGTGCGACGAACCGGCCACCATGGAACTGAAAGTCAAAACCGTCAAATATTTCCGCGAGTTAGAAGCGGAAAGCGTGAAAAGTCTTTAATCTTTGCAGGGGGCTACGATGTTCGCTTTAACCCACGGCCGAATCTATACCGGCCACGACGTACTTGATGACCATGCAGTCATTATCGCTGATGGGCTGATTGAGAAAGTCTGCCCGGTGGCTGAATTGCCCGCCGGCATCGAAACGCGCGACCTGGGTGGCGCCATCCTGGCCCCCGGGCTTATCGACGTGCAGCTGAACGGCTGCGGCGGCGTCCAGTTCAACGATTCGCTGGAAGCCATCTCGGAAGAAACGCTGGAGATCATGCAGCGCGCCAACGAGAAATCCGGCTGCACCAGCTATCTGCCGACGCTGATCACCAGCAGCGACGAATTCATGAAGCACAGCGTCGACGTGATGCGCGCTTATCTGAAAAAGCACCAAAACCAGGCGTTGGGCCTGCACCTGGAAGGGCCGTACCTCAGCCCGGTGAAAAAAGGCACCCACAACCCGGCGTTCATTCGCAAGCCGTCCCAAGACATGATCGATTACCTGTGCGCCAACGCCGACGTGATCACCAAGGTGACGCTGGCGCCGGAAATGGTTGAGCCGCACTTTATCAAGCAGCTGACCGAGGCCGGCATCGTGGTCTCCGCCGGCCACTCGAACGCCACCTACGATCAGGCGCGCACCGGCTTCGCCGCCGGCATCAGCTTCGCCACCCACCTGTACAACGCCATGCCGTATATCACCGGCCGCGAACCGGGGCTGATGGGGGCTATCTTCGATACGCCGGAGGTCTATACCGGCATCATCGCCGACGGCCATCACGTAGCCTGGGCGAGTATCCGTAACGCCAAACGCCTGAAAGGTGATAAATTGGTCTTGGTCACCGACGCGACCGCACCGGCGGGTGCAGATATTGACCAATTTATTTTCGCCGGTAAAACAATATACTATCGGGATGGGCTGTGCGTGGATGAGAACGGCACCCTGAGCGGTTCCGCGCTGACCATGATCGAAGCGGTGCAAAACAGCGTCGAGCATATCGGCATCGCGCTGGACGAAGCGCTGCGCATGGCGACGCTGTACCCGGCGCGCGCGATCGGCGTCGATCACCGTCTGGGCACCCTCGAAGCCGGCAAGGTGGCTAACCTGACCGCCTTCACCCGTGATTTCAAGATCACCAAAACGCTCGTTAACGGTAACGAGGTTTAATTCAATGAACAGCGAGTAACATTATTGATGAGCACTGGCGGACAAGCACAAATAGGGAACGTTGACTTAGTCAAACAACTTAACGGCGCGGCAGTTTATCGCCTGATCGACCAACAGGGCCCGATCTCGCGCATTCAAATCGCCGAACTCAGCCAGCTCGCCCCCGCCAGCGTCACTAAGATTACTCGCCAGCTGCTGGAGCGCGGGTTGATCAAAGAAGTCGATCAGCAAGCCTCCACCGGCGGCCGCCGCGCGATCTCCATCGTGTCGGAAACCCGTCATTTCCATACCGTCGCGGTGCGCCTCGGCCGCCACGACGCCACCATCACGCTGTATGACATGAGCGGTAAATCGCTCAGTGAAGAACACTATCCGCTGCCGGAACGCACCCAGGAAACGCTGGAGAATGCGCTGTTCGCCGCCATCACTCAATTCATCGAAGCGAACCAGCGCCGCCTGCGCGAGCTGATCGCCATCGCGGTGATCCTGCCCGGCCTGGTGGATCCGGCGCTGGGCGTGGTGCGCTATATGCCGCACATCAGCGTCAGCAACTGGGCGCTGGTAGACAACCTGCAGCAGCGCTTTAACGTCACCAGCTTCGTCGGCCACGATATCCGCAGCCTGGCGCTGGCGGAGCACTACTTCGGCGCCACCCGCGACTGTGAAGACTCGATTCTGGTGCGCCTGCACCGCGGCACCGGCGCCGGCATCATCGTCAACGGGCAGATTTTTCTCGGCAACAACGGCAACGTCGGCGAGATCGGCCATATCCAGATCGATCCGCTCGGCGAACGCTGCCACTGCGGCAACTTCGGCTGCCTGGAAACGGTGGCCGCCAACGCGGCGATCGAACAGCGCGTGCGCCAGTTGCTGAGCCAGGGCTACCCGAGCAAACTGACGCTGGAAGACTGCGGCATCAACGCCATCTGCAAGGCCGCCAACCGCGGCGATCTGCTGGCCAGCGAAGTGATCGAACACGTCGGCCGCTATCTGGGCAAGGCGGTGGCCATCGCCATCAACCTGTTCAATCCGCAGAAGGTGGTGATCGCCGGTGAGATCACCGAAGCGGACAAGGTGCTGCTGCCGGCGATCCAAAGCTGCATCAATACCCAGGTGCTGAAGGACTTCCGCAAAAATCTGCCGGTGGTGACCTCCGAACTCAATCATCGCTCGGCGATCGGCGCTTTCGCCCTGGCCAAACGCGCGATGCTCAACGGCGTGCTCTTGCAGCGATTGCTGGAAAGCTGATCCGCCGCTTCTGGCAGGTGTGTTATCGTCACTTCTTGCCTGCCGTAATCATGAGAAACAGCGACAAATGAAAATCAAAAACGTTATATGCGATATCGACGGCGTGCTGCTGCATGACAATACGCCGGTACCCGGCGCCGATCTGTTCCTGGCGCGCATCCAGGAACAAGGCATGCCGCTGGTGGTGCTGACCAACTACCCGTCACAGACCGCACAGGATCTGGCGAACCGCTTCGCCGCCGCCGGGCTGGAAGTGCCGGAGAGCGCGTTCTATACCTCGGCGATGGCCACCGCCGACTTCCTGCGCCGTCAGGAAGGCAAAAAAGCCTATGTGGTCGGCGAAGGCGCGCTGATCCATGAGCTGTACAAAGCCGGTTTCACCATCACCGACATCAACCCGGATTTTGTGATCGTCGGTGAAACCCGCTCTTACAACTGGGACATGATGCACAAAGCCGCCTACTTCGTCAGTAACGGCGCACGCTTTATCGCGACCAATCCGGATAGCCACGGCCACGGCTTCTCGCCGGCCTGCGGCGCCCTGTGCGCGCCCATCGAGAAGATCACCGGCCGCAAGCCGTTTTATGTCGGCAAGCCCAGCCCGTGGATCATTCGCGCCGCACTGAACAAAATGCAGGCGCACTCGGAAGAGACGGTGATCGTCGGCGACAACCTGCGCACCGACATTCTGGCGGGCTTCCAGGCCGGCCTGGAAACCGTGCTGGTGCTGTCCGGCGTCTCCACGCTGAGCGACATCGAAACCATGCCGTTCCGCCCGAGCTACGTCTACCCTTCCGTCGCCGATATCACCATCTTCTGATCCATCGATGGCGGCTGCCCGGCCGCCATTATTTCCCTCTTCCTGACCGCAGTTTGAATTTAATTCGTTCATGGCCGCAAAAGGTTTCAGCCTGCCTGCGCTAAAAATCCTCATTATAAGTTTACGCCCCGCCAATAGCTGATATTGCCGGCGAGCGAAAAACTCTCCCCCTTAATGAATGAGGCCACCATGAGCACAAATAACATTATTAATGCCGTCGCCGCCGATGACGCGGCCATTATGCCATCTATCGCCAATAAAAAGATCCTGATGGGTTTCTGGCACAACTGGGCCGCCGGCGCCAGTGACGGTTATCAACAAGGCCAGTTCGCCAATATGAATCTGACCGACATTCCCGCCGAGTACAACGTAGTGGCCGTCGCCTTTATGAAAGGCCAGGGCCTCCCGACCTTCAAACCTTACAACCTGTCCGACGCCGAGTTTCGCCGCCAGGTGGGCGTGCTGAACAGCCAGGGCCGCGCGGTGCTGATCTCCCTCGGCGGCGCAGACGCGCATATCGAGCTGAAGACCGGCGACGAAGACAAGCTGAAAGACGAGATTATTCGCCTGGTGGAAGTCTATGGCTTCGACGGCCTGGATATCGATCTGGAACAGGCGGCGATCGGCGCCGCCAATAATAAAACCGTCTTGCCTGCGGCATTGAAAAAAGTAAAAGACCATTACGCCGCGCAGGGGAAACACTTTATTATCAGCATGGCGCCGGAATTCCCGTATTTGCGCACCAACGGCACCTATCTGGATTATATCAACGCCCTTGAAGGCTATTACGACTTTATTGCGCCGCAATATTACAACCAGGGCGGCGACGGTATTTGGGTGGATGAACTCAACGCCTGGATCACGCAGAATAACGACGCCATGAAAGAGGACTTCCTCTACTATCTGACGGAAAGCCTGGTCACCGGCACCCGCGGCTATGCGAAAATCCCGGCGGCGAAATTCGTCATCGGCCTGCCGAGCAACAACGATGCCGCCGCCACCGGCTACGTGATCGACAAACAGGCGGTGTATAACGCCTTCGCGCGTCTCGACGCCAAAAGCCTGTCGATCAAGGGCCTGATGACCTGGTCGATCAACTGGGACAACGGCAAGAGCAAAGCCGGCGTGGCCTACAACTGGGAATTCAAAACCCGCTATGCGCCGCTGATTCAGGGCGGCGTCACCCCGCCGCCGGGAAAGCCTAATGCGCCGACGGCGCTGACGGTCGCCGAGCTGGGCACCACCTCGCTGAAACTGAGCTGGGCCGCCGCCACCGGCGCGTTACCGATCGCCAGCTACACCGTCTACCGCAACGGCAACCCGATCGGCCAGACCGCCGGCCTGTCGCTGACCGACAGCGGCCTGACCCCGGCCACCCAGTACAGCTACTTCGTTACCGCAACCGACAGCCAGGGCAATACCTCGCTGCCGAGCAGCGCGCTGGCGGTCAAAACCGCCAACGACGGCACGCCGCCCGATCCGGGTGCGCCCGAGTGGCAGAACAACCACAGCTACAAAGCCGGCGACGTGGTGAGCTATAAAGGCAAGAAATACACCTGTATCCAGGCGCACACTTCCAACGCCGGCTGGACGCCGGACGCCGCCTTCACCCTGTGGCAGCTCATCGCCTAATCGCTAATCGATTGCCGGTCAAACTAGCCGGCAATCTCGCCATCACGCTAAAAATTGCATAATCGATAATTTTTCACGCCGATAACTGAACATCCGTTAAAAACCGCACCTAAGCAAACAACTATTTCTCAACGCATGGCTAAAACGCTTGCATCTCCCGCAGCTTTTGGCGCATTTTCATAACCACAGCGCAGCAAAACCGGGTTATCGCTGATAAATCGGCAATGCTGCCCATAAGAGTAAAAAACAACATCACCGTCATAAAAGCCCGTTAGGAGAGTTGTATGTGTTCTATTTTCGGTGTGCTCGATCTGAAGTCCGATCCCGTTGAACTGCGTAAGAAAGCGCTGGAGCTGTCACGTCTGATGCGCCACCGCGGCCCGGATTGGTCCGGCGTTTACGCCAGCGACAAAGCCATTCTGGCTCACGAACGCCTGTCGATCGTCGACGTCAACAACGGCGCTCAACCGCTGTACAACGCTGCGCACACCCACGTTCTGGCGGTCAACGGCGAAATTTACAACCATCAGACGCTGCGCCAACGGCTGAGCGACCGCTACGCGTTCCAGACCGGTTCCGACTGTGAAGTGATCCTGGCGCTGTACCAGGAGAAAGGCCCGGACTTCCTCGACGATCTGCAAGGCATGTTCGCCTTCGCCCTGTATGACACCGAAAAAGACGCCTACCTGATCGGCCGCGATCACCTGGGCATCATTCCGCTGTACATGGGCCACGACGAGCACGGCAACCTGTACGTCGCCTCGGAAATGAAAGCGCTGGTGCCGGTGTGCCGCACCATCAAGGAATTCCCGGCCGGCAGCTATCTGTGGAGCCAGGACGGTGAGATCCGTGAATATTATCGCCGCGACTGGTTCGATTACGACAGCGTCAAGGACAACGTGACCGACGCCGCCGCCCTGCGCACCGCGCTGGAAGAGTCGGTGAAAAGCCACCTGATGTCCGACGTGCCCTACGGCGTGCTGCTGTCGGGCGGGCTGGATTCCTCGGTCATCTCGGCGATCACCAAGAAATACGCCGCGCGCCGCGTGGAGGATCAGGAACGCAGCGAGGCCTGGTGGCCGCAGCTGCACTCCTTCGCCGTCGGCCTGGAAGGCTCGCCAGATCTGCGCGCCGCGCAAGAGGTGGCCAACCATCTGGGCACCGTGCACCATGAAATCCACTTCACCGTGCAGGAAGGCCTGGACGCCATCCGCGACGTGATTTATCACATCGAAACCTACGACGTCACCACCATTCGCGCCTCGACGCCGATGTACCTGATGTCGCGCAAAATCAAGGCGATGGGCATCAAGATGGTGCTCTCCGGCGAAGGCGCGGACGAAGTGTTCGGCGGCTACCTGTACTTCCATAAGGCGCCGGACGCCCGCGAATTCCACGAAGAGACAGTGCGTAAACTGCTGGCGCTGCACATGTTCGACTGCGCGCGCGCCAACAAGGCGATGTCCGCCTGGGGCGTCGAAGCCCGCGTGCCGTTCCTGGACAAGAAATTCCTCGACGTGGCGATGCGCATCAACCCGAAAGATAAAATGTGCGGCAACGGCAAAATGGAAAAACACATCGTTCGCGAATGTTTCGAGTCCTATTTGCCGGCCAGCGTGGCCTGGCGCCAGAAAGAGCAGTTCTCCGACGGCGTTGGCTACAGTTGGATCGACACGCTAAAAGAGGTCGCTGCGCAGCAAATCAGCGATCAACAGCTCGAAACCGCGCGTTTCCGCTTCCCGTACAACACGCCGACCTCTAAAGAAGGCTACCTGTACCGCGAAATCTTCGAGGAGCTGTTCCCGCTGCCGAGCGCTGCCGAATGCGTGCCGGGCGGCCCGTCCGTCGCCTGCTCGTCCGCCAAGGCCATCGAATGGGACGAATCGTTCAAGAAGATGGACGATCCTTCCGGCCGCGCCGTCGGCGTGCATCAGGCCGCCTATAAATAATCGCGCGGCGTTTTCCCTTGGGGCGGGCCTTTTGGCCCGCCTTTTTGTTGCCTTTTTCCTCCGCCAACTGCCTGAATTGCCGATTTTATCGCCATAATGTTCACAACCCAGACAAACGGCGCTTCCGGGCGCTTTTTCGGGAAAAAACTTGTTGACGCAAATCGGTCATATACGCATAATGCGCCCCGCAACGCCGATGAAGGCAAAGCAAAAAAAGAGGGCTACGTAGCTCAGCTGGTTAGAGCACATCACTCATAATGATGGGGTCACAGGTTCAAATCCCGTCGTAGCCACCATAATTGGGGTGTCGCCAAGCGGTAAGGCTCTGGTTTCTGATACCAGCATACCCAGGTTCGAATCCTGGCACCCCAGCCATATTTAGAAAAGCCCGCTTCGGCGGGCTTTTTGCTGTCTGGCGTTCAGCCAATCCTAACGGGCCCAGCCGCCGCTGAGCCCTACCGGTTACAATCCCAACGCGTACTTCAACGCATGCTCTTTCAGCTTGCCCGCCCGCTGCGCGGCCATCAGCGCCAGATTGCGCGCCACGTTCAGCGGCGCCAGGTTATTGCTGAAGGCGGTATAAAACAGATCCATGCCGCTCTGCATCAGCAGATTGTCGGTGCGACGGCGACGCTGATAACGCAACAGCACCGCCTCGCTGCTCCAGTCCTCTCCCTGATCCCGCGCCTCGCTCAACACATTCAACAAGGCATCCACATCGCGATACCCCAGATTGACGCCCTGCCCGGCCAGCGGGTTGATGGTATGCGCGGCATCCCCCAGCAGCGCCAGCCCCGGCAGCACGTAACGCTGCGCATGACGCCGCGTCAACGGGAACGATCCGGCGGCGTGCACCTTGACCGGGCCCAGTCGCGCTGGAAAAGCGGCGGCGATCTCGCGCTCCAGCTGCGCCGGCGGCATCGCCTGCAGTTGGCGAATGCGCTGCGGGCTGTCATACCACACCAGTGATGCCCAGCTGTCGTACAGCGGCAGGAAGGCGCGCGGCCCGGACGGGAAGAAGCGCTGCCAGGTCACATCCTGCTGCGGCGCGCCGGTATCGACGGTGATCAACATGCATGCCTGACGATACTGCCAACCGTTGGTGCCGATCGCCGCCAGCTTGCGCACCTGCGAGTTGGCACCATCGGCGCCGATAACCAGCCGCGCCTGCAGCGTTTCACCGCTGTCCAGCGTCAACTGCCAGGCCTTGTCCGCCCGCTGCAGCGATTGCAGCCTGGCGGGGCACAGCAACGTCAGATTGGCGCACTGCGCGAACTGCTGCCACAGCGCCAGCTGCAGAATACGGTTTTCCACCATAAAGCCCAGCTCCGGCAGCCCCAGGGACACCGCATCGAACGCCACCCGCGACGATGCCCATTCCCAGGTCTCCAGCCGACGATACGGCGCCGTGCGCATCGCCGTCACGGCCGGCCAGGCGCCGAGCTGTTTCAGCAGCCCCACCGAGGTGCAGCCGATAGCGGAAATGCGCAGGTCCGGCGGGCTTTGCGCCTCGAACGCCTGCGGCGCCTGATGTTCCAGCAACGCCACCGACCAGCCCGCCTGCGCCAGCCCGAGGGCCGCCGCCGCGCCGACCATGCCGCCGCCCACCACCACCGCGTCATACCGATTTTGAGATGTCTTCATATTGGCTATGTTTTCTGTGTGAATGCTCGCCATCCCACCCGGGATGGCGTTTTGCGCAGTGTACCGGATTTTCGCTTCGGCTTCAGGTTGCGTGCCATTTTCCCCCGCGCTGGTCACAACGGCGGCAAATGATTACAATACGCGCCCTGCATGTCGCGTAACGCAACTTTCGCTCCGCACTGAGTAATGGCAAGTCAATGACGAAAAAACTACATATCAAAACCTGGGGCTGCCAGATGAATGAGTACGATTCATCGAAAATGGCCGACCTGTTGAACAGCACGCACGGCTTCGAGTGGACCGACAACGCCGAAGAAGCGGACGTGCTGTTGCTGAACACCTGCTCGATCCGCGAAAAAGCGCAGGAGAAAGTTTTCGCCATGCTGGGGCGCTGGCGCTTGCTGAAAGAAAAGAACCCGTCTGTCATCATCGGGGTCGGCGGTTGCGTGGCCTCGCAAGAAGGGGAGCTTATCCGCAGCCGCGCGCCTTGCGTCGACGTGGTATTCGGCCCGCAGACCCTGCACCGCCTGCCGGAAATGATCAACCACGTTCAGGGCACCCGCAGCCCGGTGGTCGATATCAGCTTCCCGGAGATCGAAAAGTTCGACCGCCTGCCGGAGCCGCGCGCCGAAGGCCCGACCGCATTCGTGTCGATCATGGAAGGCTGCAACAAATACTGCACTTTCTGCGTGGTGCCTTACACCCGCGGCGAGGAAGTGAGCCGCCCGAGCGACGACGTGCTGTTCGAAATCGCCCAGTTGGCGGCGCAGGGCGTGCGCGAGGTCAACCTGCTCGGCCAAAACGTCAACGCTTACCGCGGCGCCACGCATGACGGCGATATCTGCTCGTTCGCCGAACTGCTGCGCCTGGTGGCCGCCATCGACGGCATCGATCGCATTCGCTTCACCACCAGCCACCCTATCGAGTTCACCGACGATATCATCGCGGTGTACGAAGACACGCCGGAGCTGGTCAGCTTCCTGCATCTGCCGGTGCAGAGTGGTTCGGATCGCATCCTGACCATGATGAAACGCGCGCACACCGCGCTGGAGTACAAGGCGATTATCCGCAAGCTGCGCAAGGCGCGCCCGAATATTCAGCTCAGCTCCGATTTCATCGTCGGTTTCCCGGGCGAGAGCCAGGCCGACTTCGAACAGACCATGAACCTGATCGCCGACGTCAACTTCGACGTCAGCTTCAGCTTCATCTATTCGTCGCGCCCCGGTACGCCGGCGGCGGACATGGTTGACGACGTCAGCGAAGAAGAGAAAAAGCAGCGGCTGTACATTCTGCAGGATCGCATCAACCAGCAGGCGCTGCAATTCAGCCGCCGCATGCTCGGCACCGTCCAGCGTATTCTGGTGGAAGGCACCTCGCGCAAAAGCGTGATGGAACTGGCCGGGCGCACGGAATGCAACCGTGTGGTAAACTTCGAAGGCACGCCTGACATGATCGGCCAGTTTGTCGACGTGGAAATTACCGAGGTGCTGACCAACACCCTGCGTGGCGCAGTGGTGCGCACCGAACAGCAGATGGATCTGCGCGTACATGAATCCCCGCAGTCGGTGATCGCCCGTACCCGCAAAGAAAACGCGCTGGGCGTCGGCATTTACCAGCCCTGACGCCGTGGCGGCCGCCTTATCGCCGCCCATTCACGCTATTCCTTACCGTTTCTCCGCCGGGCGTCCGCGCCCGGTGATGTTTTTTTTTATTTTTTTATTGTTGAAGAGGCGACATAACATGCAACTCCCACACTGCCCGAAGTGCAACTCCGAATACACCTACCAGGACAATGCCCTGTTCATCTGCCCTGAGTGCGCCCATGAGTGGAGCGACAGCGCCCCGGCGGAAGATCAGGACGCGCTGATCGTCAAAGACGCCAACGGCAACCTGCTGGCGGACGGCGACGCGGTCACCGTGATCAAGGACCTGAAGGTCAAAGGCAGTTCCTCGATGCTGAAAATCGGCACCAAGGTGAAAAACATTCGTCTGGTGGAAGGCGATCACAACATCGACTGCAAAATCGACGGTTTCGGCCCGATGAAACTGAAATCCGAATTCGTGAAAAAGAACTGATTCCCAGCTGTCTTGTCCTGTGATGACGCGGCGGGCTTTGCGCCCCGCCGCGTTTTTTCCTTGTCTTCCCTTGAATTCCGCCGACGGCGCACAGATAGATCAGCGGTAAACTTGCGCCGTTGCGGCGCACCATGAATAATTCAAGAAAGAGAGTATTCAGGCTCGTCCTGAACGCGCGCGTCCCGGACGCGCTATGTGACATCAACCAGGCCCGATGTGACCTAGAGGAATAGTTTGAACGTCGCAACACAAGAAATTTTGTTAGAGCCCGCAGACAACCAGCGTTTGCTCAGCCTGTGCGGCCCGTTTGATGACAACATCAAGCAACTCGAGCGCCGATTGGGCATCGAAATCAATCGCCGCGACAACCGTTTCAAGCTGGTCGGCAAGAACCTGTGCGTGGTCGCCGCCGCCGATATCCTGCGCCATCTTTACGTGGATACCGCGCCGATTCGCGGCGTGATCCCGGATATCGATCCGGAGCAAATCCATCTGGCGATCAAAGAGAGCCGGGTGCTGGAACAGGTCGCCGACAGCGTGCCGGATTACGGCAAGGCGGTCACCATTAAAACCAAGCGCGGCATGGTGAAACCGCGCACGCCTAACCAGGCGCAATACATCGCCAACATTCTCGATCACGACATCACCTTCGGCATCGGCCCGGCGGGCACCGGCAAAACCTACCTGGCGGTCGCCGCCGCGGTGGATGCGCTGGAACGCCAGGAAATTCGCCGCATTCTGCTGACCCGTCCCGCGGTCGAAGCCGGCGAAAAGCTGGGCTTCCTGCCGGGCGATCTGAGCCAGAAGGTCGATCCTTATCTGCGCCCGCTGTACGACGCCCTGTTCGAAATGCTGGGCTTCGAGCGCGTGGAGAAGCTCATCGAACGCAACGTGATCGAAGTCGCGCCGCTGGCCTATATGCGCGGCCGCACGCTGAACGACGCCTTTATCATTCTGGATGAGAGCCAGAACACCACCATCGAACAGATGAAGATGTTCCTGACGCGCATCGGTTTCAACTCGAAGGCGGTCATCACCGGCGACGTCACCCAGATCGACCTGCCGCGCAACCAGAAATCCGGCCTGCGCCACGCGGTGGAAGTGCTGTCGGACGTGGAAGAGCTGAGCTTCAACTTCTTCCACAGCGAAGACGTGGTGCGCCACCCGGTGGTGGCCCGCGTGGTCATCGCCTATGAGGCCTGGGAAGCGGCCGAACAGAAACGCAAAGACGCGATTGCCGAACAACGTAAGCGCGAGGCGCTCGCCGCCTCCGAGCAGGAGACACCATGAGCCAGGTGATTTTGGATTTGCAGATTGCCTGTGAAAGCAGCGACGGCCTGCCGGACGAGGCCACCTTCCAGCGCTGGCTGGAAGGCGTGCTGCCGCAATTTCAGGAAGAGGCCGAGGTGACAGTGCGTCTGGTGGACGAAGTGGAAAGCCACGAGCTGAACCTGACCTACCGCGGCAAAGACAAACCGACCAACGTGCTCTCTTTCCCGTTCGAAGCCCCGCCGGGCATCGAGCTGCCGCTGCTCGGCGATCTGATCATCTGCCGCCAGGTGGTGGAACAGGAAGCGATTGAGCAAGGCAAAACGCTGGAGGCCCACTGGGCGCATATGGTTGTCCACGGCAGCCTCCATCTGCTAGGGTATGACCACATCGAAGACGATGAAGCCGAAGAAATGGAGTCTTTGGAAACCGAAATCATGCACGGACTGGGCTATCCTGATCCGTACCTGGCGGAAAAAGACCCCGTCTGACGTCAGCCGTTTACCCTACAGCCCCTTTGCGGGGCTGTCGCTGACGCCCCTTAACTCTGACATGAGTGACAGTAACGAAAACGCCATGAGCGACGACCATTCACAAAGCAATGACAGCCCCAGTCCCAAGAAGGGGTTCTTTACTCTTATCCTTAACCAGCTGTTCCACGGCGAGCCCAAAAACCGTGGCGATCTGGTCGAGCTGATCCGCGATTCCGAACAAAACGACCTGATCGATCCCGATACCCGCGACATGCTGGAAGGCGTGATGGATATCGCCGAGCAGCGCGTGCGCGACATCATGATCCCCCGCTCCCAGATGGTGACGCTCAAGCGCAACCAGACGCTGGAAGAGTGCCTGGACGTGATTATCGACTCCGCACACTCGCGCTTCCCGGTGATCAGCGAAGACAAAGATCACATCGAAGGCATCCTGATGGCCAAGGATCTGCTGCCGTTCATGCGCGCAGACTCCGAGCCGTTCAGCATTGACAAGGTGCTGCGCACCGCAGTGGTGGTGCCGGAAAGCAAGCGCGTCGACCGGATGCTGAAAGAGTTCCGCTCCCAGCGCTATCACATGGCGATTGTCATTGACGAATTCGGCGGCGTGTCCGGCCTGGTCACCATCGAAGATATCCTGGAACTGATCGTCGGCGAGATCGAAGACGAATACGACGACGAAGACGATCTGGATATCCGTCAGCTCAGCCGCCACATGTACACCGTGCGCGCGCTGGCGCCGATCGAAGACTTCAACGAAGCCTTCGGCACCCACTTCAGCGACGACGAGGTCGATACCATCGGCGGTCTGGTGATGCAGGCCTTCGGCCACCTGCCGGCGCGCGGGGAAACCATTGAAATCGAAGGTTACCTATTTAAAGTTGCCATGGCCGACAGTCGACGTATCATCCAGGTTCATGTAAAAATTCCGGACGATTCTCCACCACCGAAACTGGAAGATTAAATCCAACATGGCTAAAGCCTCATTACTTGAACGCCAGCGGGTTCGCGCCCTGCTGGCGCTGTTGTCAGGTGCCGGCGGGACGCTGGCGTTCTCGCCCTACGACTTCTGGCCCGCGGCCATCGTTTCCCTGTTCGGCCTGCTGGCCGTTACCCTCAATCGCACCACCAAACAGTCCGCCCTGCTCGGCTTTGTCTGGGGCTTCGGGCTGTTCGGCAGCGGCATCAACTGGGTGTATGTCAGCATCGCCGATTTCGGCGGCATGCCGTTCGCCGTCAACGTCTTCCTGGTGGTACTGCTCGCCGCTTACCTGTCGCTGTACACCGGACTGTTCGCCGGGCTGCTGACGCGCCGGTGGCCGGCCACCAGTTGGTGGCGGCTGGCCATCGCCGCGCCGGCGCTGTGGCAGGTGACCGAATTCCTGCGCGGCTGGGTGCTGACCGGCTTCCCGTGGCTGCAGTTCGGCTACAGCCAGATCAACGGCCCGCTGAAGGGCATCGCGCCGCTGCTGGGCGTTGACGCCATCACCTTTGTGCTGATGGCCATCGCCGGCCTGCTGGTGTACGCCGTCAATCAACGGCGCCTGTCGGCAGCCGTGATCGCCGCCGCGCTGCTGCTGTTGCCGTGGCCGCTGCGCCAGCTGCAGTGGTTTACCCTGCAGCCGGAGAAAGCGGTGAACGTCGCCATGGTGCAAGGCAACATTCCCCAGTCAATGAAGTGGGATCCGAGCATTCTGCTCAGCACGCTGCAAACCTATCTGGACGAAACCCGCCCCTACATGGGCAAGGCGCCGATCATCATCTGGCCAGAGTCCGCCATCCCTGACTTCGAGCCGCGTCAGAACGGCTTCCTGATCATGATGGATGACCTGATGCGGGCGAAGAACAGCAGCCTGATCACCGGCATCGTCGATGCGCGCGCCACCCCACAAGGCGTGCAGGAATACAACAGCGCCATCGTGCTGGGCGAACCGACGCCGTACAGCTACCCGGCCAAAGATCGCTACAACAAGCATCACCTGGTGCCGTTCGGCGAGTTTGTGCCGCTGGGTGAACTGCTGCGCCCTATCGCGCCGTTCTTCAATCTGCCGATGTCCGGTTTCAGCCGCGGCGACTACGTGCAGCCGCAGCTCAGCGTACGCGGCTACAATCTGACGGCGGCCATCTGTTACGAAATCGTGCTGGGCCAGCAGGTGCGCGATAACTTCCGCCCGGACACCAACTTCCTGCTGACCATCTCCAACGATGCCTGGTTCGGTCACTCCATCGGCCCGTGGCAGCACTTCCAGATGGCGCGCATGCGGGCGCTGGAGCTCGGCCGGCCGCTGCTGCGCAGCACCAATAACGGCGTTACCGCCGCAGTGGATGCGAACGGCGAGGTGATCGCCGAGATCCCGCAGTTTACCCGCCAGGTGCTCGAAGTGAAGGTCACGCCGACCACCGGCGTCACGCCTTATGCGCGCTTCGGCGCCACACCGCTGTGGGTGATTACCCTGCTGCTGGGCGGCTGGGCGCTGATGTTGGGCTTGCGCCGCAAATAATCCTCTTCGCCGGGGCGCGCCCGCCGCGCCCCGCGTTCCCGTCAATATCCCCACCTCAGTCAGAAAACGTCGTTAAATCAACGCGGCTGGCACACTCCTTGCTTTTATCTATGGCGACAACGCGCGCCGGTTTACTTTTGCTGACGTTTTGTCGCACCTGCGCACATTTTGGGTGCATTAAGCGCACCACGCGGGGGCGCCGACGTTTTGTTGCATTGATTTGGTGCGCGCGGCGTCTCAAAAAATGAAACATTTTAGTTTCAATGTGTTCACAATCGGTTATTTTTTAACAGCGTTCAGTTCATAAGACTATCTTTATAACTTGAGCAATAAACAGTCGATTTAACCTGACGCTCTTTAGTCAGAGCCACAACAACAGCAAAGGAGTTGGACCATGCAAATGCGTAAATTGGCGTTATCGTTACTGCTGCTCGGTGCGGCAGGTAGCGTGGCGCATGCGGAAGACCTGACCGGTACGCTGAAGAAAATCAAAGACAATGGCGTGATCGTTGTCGGCCACCGCGAATCGTCAGTGCCGTTCTCCTACTACGACAACCAACAAAAAGTTGTGGGCTACTCTCAGGACTACTCCAACCAAATCGTTGAAGCCGTTAAGAAAAAGCTGAATGCGCCGAATCTGCAGGTGAAAATGCTGCCGATTACCTCGCAGAACCGCATCCCGCTGCTGCAAAACGGCACCTATGATTTCGAGTGCGGTTCCACCACCAATAACCTCGAGCGCCAGAAACAGGCCGCCTTCTCCGACACCATTTTCGTGGTCGGCACCCGCTTGCTGGTGAAAAAAGGATCCGATATCAAAGACTTTAAGGACCTGGCCGGCAAACCGGTGGTGGTCACCTCCGGCACCACCTCCGAAGTGCTGCTGAACAAGCTGAACGACAGCGACAAAATGAACATGCGCATCATCAGCGCCAAAGACCACGGCGACTCCTTCCGTACCCTGGAAAGCGGCCGCGCGGTGGCCTTCATGATGGACGACGCCCTGCTGGCGGGCGAACGCGCCAAGGCCAAGAAACCGGATCAGTGGGAAATCATCGGCACGCCGCAGTCGAAAGAAGCCTACGGCTGCATGCTGCGCAAAGACGATCCTGAGTTTAAAAAGCTGGTCGATGACACCATCGCCCAGGCGCAAACTTCCGGTGAAGCGGCCAAGTGGTTTGAGAAATGGTTCAAGCAGCCTATTCCACCGAAAAACCTCAACATGAACTTCGAACTGTCGGACGACATGAAGCAGCTGTTCAAAGAGCCTAACGACAAAGCGTTGAACTAAATAGAACAAAAGCCGGGGCGGCCGCCAGGCCAAACCGGCCCAGTTGATGACTGGGACAGACAGGAATGAGGGGGGCCGTTCCCCTCCCTCATTTTCCCCAAGGCGCATCACCGACACCCGTACACAACAAGCCAGCCAGACTGGCCGCGCGGCGATCGGCGCTCATCAAGTCATCAATCTTCGGCGCCCTGCGCCCGTTTATCGGAGTTTGTTATGTCAATAGATTGGAACTGGGGTATCTTCCTGCAGCAGGCCCCGTTTGGGAACACCACTTACCTCGGCTGGATCTGGTCCGGCTTTCAGGTCACGGTGGCCCTCTCCGTCTGTGCCTGGATTATCGCTTTCTTCGTCGGTTCACTGTTCGGTATCTTGCGTACCGTGCCCAACCGCTTTCTTTCCACCCTCGGCACCTGTTACGTCGAACTGTTCCGCAACGTGCCGCTGATCGTGCAATTCTTTACCTGGTATCTGGTGATCCCCGAGCTGCTGCCGGCCAATATCGGCACCTGGTTCAAAACCGAGCTGGATCCCAACGTGCAGTTCTTCGTCTCTTCCATGCTCTGCCTGGGGCTGTTTACCGCCGCCCGCGTTTGCGAACAGGTGCGCGCCGCCATTCAGTCCCTGCCGCGCGGCCAGAAAGCCGCCGGGTTGGCGATGGGCCTGACGCTGCCGCAAACCTACCGCTACGTGCTGCTGCCGAACGCCTACCGGGTGATCGTGCCGCCGATGACCTCGGAAATGCTCAACCTGGTCAAAAACTCCGCCATCGCCTCCACCATCGGGCTGGTGGACATGGCCGCGCAGGCCGGTAAGTTGTTGGATTACTCCGCACACGCCTATGAATCCTTTACCGCCATCACGCTGGCTTATATCGGCATCAACGCCGTTATCATGCTGTTTATGCGTCTGGTCGAAAAGAAAGTGCAGTTGCCTGGCAACCTGGGGAGTAAATAATGTACGAATTTGACTGGGCGTCGATCGTCCCAAGCTTCCCTTATCTGCTGCAAGGCATGGTGATCACGCTGAAGATCACCGTGACCGCCATCGTGGTCGGCATCCTGTTGGGCACCGTGTTGGCGGTCATGCGTCTGTCGCCGTTCAAACCGATAAGCTGGTTCGCCACCCTGTACGTCAACCTGTTCCGCTCGGTGCCGTTGGTGATGGTGCTGCTGTGGTTCTATCTGGTGGTTCCAAGCTTATTACAACAGGTTCTAGGGCTGTCGCCGAAAACCGATATTCGCCTGATCTCGGCTATGGTAGCCTTTTCCCTGTTTGAAGCGGCCTATTATTCGGAAATCATCCGCGCCGGTATCATCAGCATCTCGCGCGGCCAATCCTCCGCCGCGCTGGCGCTGGGCATGACCCACTGGCAGTCCATGCGGCTGGTGATCCTGCCGCAGGCGTTCCGCGCCATGGTGCCGCTGCTGCTGACTCAGGGCATCGTACTGTTCCAGGATACCTCGCTGGTTTACGTACTGAGCCTGGCCGACTTCTTCCGCACCGCGTCGACCATTGGCGAACGCGACGGCACCCAGGTTGAAATGATCCTGTTCGCCGGTTTTGTCTATTTTGTTATCAGCCTCGCCGCCTCGGCGCTGGTAAGCTATTTGAAGAAAAGGACTGTTTGATGATATCCCTGAAAAATGTTTCCAAGTGGTACGGTCACTTCCAAGTGTTGACCGATTGCACCACCGAAGTGAAAAAAGGCGAAGTGGTCGTCGTCTGCGGTCCTTCAGGTTCCGGCAAGTCCACCCTGATCAAAACCGTCAACGGCCTCGAGCCGATCCAGCAGGGAAGCATCCTGGTGAACGGCACGCCGGTCAACGACAAGAAAACCAACCTGGCGCAGCTGCGTGCCAAAGTCGGCATGGTGTTCCAACACTTTGAGCTGTTCCCGCACCTGTCTATCATCGACAACCTGACGCTGGCGCAGGTGAAAGTGCTCAAGCGCGATAAGACCGCCTCACGCGAGAAGGGCCTGAAGCTGCTTGAACGCGTCGGCCTCTCCGCCCATGCCAACAAGTTCCCCGGCCAGCTGTCCGGCGGCCAGCAGCAGCGCGTCGCCATCGCCCGCGCGCTGTGCATGGATCCTATCGCCATGCTGTTCGATGAACCGACCTCGGCGCTCGATCCGGAAATGATCAACGAAGTGCTGGACGTGATGGTCGAACTGGCGAACGAAGGCATGACCATGATGGTGGTAACCCACGAAATGGGCTTCGCCCGCAAGGTGGCGAATCGGGTGATCTTTATGGACGAAGGCAAAATCGTCGAAGACCGCAACAAAGACGATTTCTTCAACAACCCCGAGTCCGATCGCGCCAAGGACTTCCTGGCCAAGATCCTGCACTAAACGCTCTCGATGCGCCCCGCCAGGGGCGCATCTTTTCTCCCGGCACTAAAAGCGCTTGTTTCTCCCCGGTTTTGATCCGATGCTCGCTGGATAACAAACAGAGGAGAAAGAACATGCCCCGCCCTATTATCATCGATTGCGATCCCGGCCTCGACGACGCCATCGCGCTGGCCATGGCGCTGCGTTCGCCGGAGCTGGACGTCAAAGCCATTACCACCTCCGCCGGCAACCAGACGCCGGAGAAAACCCTGCATAACGCGCTGGGCCTGCTGACCCTGATGCAGCGCGAGGACATCCCGGTCGCCGCCGGCGCCGGCGGCCCGCTGATGCGCGAGCTGGTGATCGCCGACTATGTCCACGGCAAAACCGGCATGGGCAACACCCACCTGCCGACGCCGACCCTCAAACCCGATCCCCGCGGCGCCGTCGAGCTGATCGCCGACCTGCTGCGCGCTAGCCCGCAGCCAATCACCCTGGTGGTGACCGGCCCGATGACCAACATCGCCCTGCTGTTGGCCCAGCATGCCGAGCTGAAAAGCCGTATCGAGCGCATCGTATTTATGGGCGGCGGCATGAATGCCGGCAATACCACGCCGGTGGCGGAATTCAATATCTTCGTCGATCCCGAAGCCGCCGAGATGGTGTTGAAATCCGGCGTGCCGCTGACCATGGCCGGGCTGAACGTCACCCATCAGGCGCTGGTGCTGCCGCAGGATATCGAGCGCATTCGCCAGATAGCCAATCCGGTCGCGCAGGCGGTGGCGGAGATGCTTGATTTTTACCTGCCGCTGTATCTCAGCCACCCGCGCGGCCTGCCTGGCGCGGCGATGCACGATCCCTGCACTATCGCCTGGCTGCTGGCGCCGCAGCTGTTTACCGGCGTTGAACGCTGGGTCGGAGTGGAGACCAAAGGGGACTACACCGTCGGCATGACGGTGGTGGACTATTTCCAGCAAACCGGCAACGCGGCCAACGTGGAAGTGTTGACCGGCATCAACCGCGAGGGCTTTATCGATCTGCTGGCCGAGCGCGTAGCGCGTTATTGATCCTATCGGGGCGCGCTCGCGCCCCTTGTTCAACTTTTTTGATTTAACTCAGCGAATTTTTGCGCTATCACTGTTCATGGCTTGCCTCTACCATGCGTTTACACCGACTGACATCGTTACCGATTAGCCTTCGCCTGGAGATAAGCCAATGAGCCGCGTACTGGTCCTGAAATCAAGCATTCTGGGTGAATATTCCCAGTCTGGAAAATTAGTCGATTTTTTTGTTGAACAATGGCGTGAAACTCACCCTGAAGACACGTTCACCGTGCGCGATTTGGCCAACCCAACGCTGCCGGAGCTGGATGGTGAAGTGATGGCCGGCTTTACCGCCGGCGACAAACCGCTGACGCCGCATCAGCAAAGCACCCTGGCGCTATCCGATGAGCTGATTGCCGAGCTGAAGTCGCACGACACGCTGATTATCAGCGCCCCGATGTACAACTTCAACATCCCGACGCAGCTGAAGATCTACTTCGATCTTATCGCCCGCGCCGGCCAGACGTTCCGCTATACCTCCGCCGGCGCCGAAGGGCTGGTGACGGGCAAGAAAGCGATCGTCATCTCCAGCCGCGGCGGCGTCCACGCCGACACGCCGACGGATCTGATCACGCCGTACGTGAAGTTGTTCCTGGGCTTTATCGGCATCACCGACGTTGAATTCGTGCTGGCGGAAGGCTTCGCCTACGGCCCGGAAGCGGCGGAGAAAGCCGCCCAGGACAGCCGCATCGCGATCGCGCAGAAAATCCCGGCCGGCGTCGCCGTACCGGCGCAGGCGGAAGTTGCCCCGGCAACCGTCAGCGGCGGTTTCCTGAGCAATCTGCTGAAGAAACTGTTCCGTTAAACGCCAGCCTTAGCGTTCCCCGCCCTGCCGGGGAACGTCATCACGGTTCAAACGGCCGGCGCTGGAATTGGTCGTGACCGCATTTCGGGCAGAGCGGCAGCACCTCCGGCGTGTAAAACGCCAGATGGTAGTGACACTGCTCGCACACCAGGTTGCCCAGCCCCACCACTTCACCGCTGTGGTAAACGCCGTGGTGGCTGACATCCTTGAATACCTCGCGCCACTCCAGCTGGGTTTTGTCGGTGATATCCGCCAGTTCCTGCCACAGGCTCTCTTTGATCACGCGCATAAACACGCTGTCGGTAAACTCGTCCCGGCTCTCCTGATAGCTGCGCGCGAACTCTTCCAGATCGCGCCGCACCGCCTGCGTCACCTGCCGCACTTCGTCGCGGGTCAAATCTTCGGCCTCGTTCAAGCGCCGCTCCGCGCTGGCCACCAGTTCATCGATATCGCGTTCGCCGTTTTTCAGGCGTTCGCTCAACGATGCCACCAATTCGCGGTAATACTGAGCAACCTTGTTCATAGACTCTCCTCGATAAACGCTGCGCCGGACTTGGCTGTAGGGATCCCCCCTAAGCTACTTGTTCTTATTTTAGCCGTAAATGACTGATGCCACTTGGCAAGACGCGGGATCCGCAGGTTGTGAGCCGCGTCATGACGGCGTTTTTTTTAAATGCGCCGAGTCAGGCGCTTGGAGTTGTTGCCGGGAGGTCTTATCAGCTATGCTATGCGGATCTACGAATACTAAATGTTCATTGCGTTGCCTCTGACCGGGGCAACGGTTTACACCTACAGGACCACCGGCCGCCATGCAAGAGCAATACCGTCCAGAAGACATAGAATCGAACGTACAGCTTCACTGGCAAGAGAAGCAGACTTTCAAAGTTACCGAAGACGACAGCAAGGAAAAGTACTACTGCCTATCCATGCTGCCTTACCCGTCCGGCCGACTGCACATGGGCCACGTTCGTAACTACACTATCGGCGACGTGATCTCGCGCTATCAGCGCATGCTGGGCAAAAACGTACTGCAGCCGATCGGCTGGGATGCGTTCGGCCTGCCGGCGGAAGGCGCGGCGGTGAAAAACAACACCGCGCCGGCCCCGTGGACCTACGACAACATCGAATACATGAAGAACCAGTTGAAACTGCTGGGCTTCGGCTACGACTGGGATCGCGAAATCGCCACCTGCCAGCCGGAATACTATCGCTGGGAACAGTGGTTCTTCACCAAACTGTATGAAAAAGGCCTGGTCTACAAGAAGACTTCGGCGGTGAACTGGTGTCCGCACGATCTGACCGTGCTGGCCAACGAACAGGTTATCGACGGCTGCTGCTGGCGCTGCGACACCAAGGTCGAGCGTAAAGAGATCCCGCAGTGGTTCATCAAAATCACCGCTTACGCCGATCAGCTGCTGAACGATCTGGACACGCTGGAAAGCTGGCCGGAGCAGGTGAAAACCATGCAGCGCAACTGGATTGGCCGCTCCGAAGGCGTGGAAATCACCTTCGACGTGGCGGACAGCGAAGAGAAGTTGACGGTTTACACCACCCGCCCGGACACCTTCATGGGCGCCACCTACGTGGCGGTCGCCGCGGGCCACCCGCTGGCGCAACAGGGCGCGCGCAACAATCCGGCGCTGACCGAGTTCATCGACGAATGCCGCAACACCAAAGTTGCCGAAGCCGAAATGGCGACGATGGAGAAGAAAGGCATGCCGACCGGCCTGTTCGTTGTCCACCCGCTGAGCGGCGAGAAGCTGCCGGTGTGGGTCGCCAACTTCGTGCTGATGGAATACGGCACCGGCGCCGTGATGGCGGTACCGGCGCACGACCAGCGCGACTGGGAATTCGCCACCAAATATGATTTGCCGATCAAACCGGTGATCCTGAACCTCGACGGCAGCCAGCCTGACGTAAGCGCCGAAGCGATGACCGACAAAGGCGCGCTGTTCAACTCCGGCGAGTTCGACGGTCTGGACAATGAAGCCGGCTTCAACGCCATCGCCGACAAACTGGTCGCCAAAGGCGTCGGCCAACGCAAGGTCAACTACCGTCTGCGCGACTGGGGTGTTTCCCGCCAGCGTTACTGGGGCGCGCCAATCCCGATGGTGACGCTGGAAGACGGCACCGTGATGCCGACGCCGGAAGACCAACTGCCAGTGATCCTGCCGGAAGACGTGGTCATGGACGGCATCACCAGCCCGATCAAGGCCGACCCTGAGTGGGCGAAGACCACCGTCGACGGCCAGCCGGCGCTGCGCGAAACCGACACTTTCGACACCTTTATGGAGTCTTCCTGGTACTACGCGCGCTACACCTGCCCGCAGTATGACCAGGGCATGCTGGATCCGGCCGCCGCCAACTACTGGCTGCCGGTCGATCAATATATCGGCGGCATCGAACACGCCATCATGCACCTGATGTACTTCCGCTTCTTCCACAAGCTGATGCGCGATGCGGGCCTGGTGGATTCCGACGAGCCGGCCAAGCGCCTGCTGTGTCAGGGCATGGTGCTGGCCGACGCCTTCTACTACACCGGCAACAGCGGCGAACGCGTCTGGGTATCCCCGGTTGACGCCACCGTCGAGCGCGACGACAAAGGCCGCATCATTAAAGCCACCGATCCGCAAGGCCGTGAACTGGTCTATGCTGGCATGAGCAAAATGTCGAAGTCGAAGAACAACGGCATCGACCCGCAGGAGATGGTGGAAAAATACGGCGCGGACACCGTGCGTCTGTTCATGATGTTCGCTTCACCGGCAGAAATGACGCTGGAGTGGCAGGAATCCGGCGTGGAAGGGGCTAACCGCTTCCTGAAACGCGTGTGGAAACTGGCCTACGATCACGTGGAAAAAGGCGCGGTGCAGCCGCTGGACGTGGCGGCGCTGAACGAAGATCAGAAAGCGCTGCGCCGCGATCTGCACAAAACCATCGCTAAGGTGACCGACGATATCGGCCGCCGTCAGACCTTCAACACCGCGATCGCCGCCGTGATGGAGCTGATGAACAAGCTGGCCCGCGCGCCGCAGGAGAGCGAGCAGGATCGCGCGCTGCTGCAGGAAGCGCTGCTGGCCGTGGTTCGCATGCTGTATCCGTTCACCCCGCACGTGTGCTTCACCCTGTGGCAGGCGTTGGGTGGCGAAGGCGACGTGGACACCGCGCCATGGCCGGTTGCCGACGAGCAGGCGATGGTCGAGGACTCCAAGCTGGTGGTGGTGCAGGTGAACGGCAAGGTTCGCGCTAAAATCACCGTATCTGCCGATGCGACCGAAGAGCAAGTGCGCGCGCGCGCTGCCGAAGAGCATCTGGTGGCTAAATATCTGGACGGCGTCACGATTCGTAAAGTGATCTACGTTCCGGGCAAACTGCTTAACCTGGTTGTGGGTTAACACAAGGAGGAGTTGTGCGACAACGTATTCTGACGCTGTTGCTGGGGTTGGCGGTGCTGGTCACCGCCGGCTGCGGTTTTCACCTGCGTGGCACCACGCAGGTGCCTAATGAAATGAAAACGCTGATCCTCGACAGCGCCGACCCTTATGGTCCGTTGACGCGCGCGGTGCGTGAGCAGTTGCGTCTGAACGACGTGACCATCGTCAGCGATCCGAAGCGTAAAGACGTGCCTTCCCTGCGCATCATCGGCGCGACGGAAAGCCAGGATACCGCCTCGATCTTCCAGGACGGTAAAACCGCCGAGTACCAGCTGGTGCTGACCGTGCAGGCGCAGGTGCTGCTCCCGGGCCACGACCTGTATCCGCTGTCGGTGAAAGTGTTCCGTTCGTTCTTCGACAACCCGCTGACCGCGCTGGCCAAAGACTCCGAGCAGGAGATCATTCGCCAGGAAATGCGTGAGCAGGCGGCGCAGCAACTGGTGCGCAAACTGCTGACCGTGCATGCGGCGGAAGAAGAAAACCGGCAAAAAGCCGCTGCCGCCGGCGAACGAGCGGCAAGCCAAACCGCACAATGATCCGTATTTATCCGGAACAACTTGCCGCGCAGCTCCGAGAGGGGCTGCGCGCTTGTTATTTATTGAGCGGCAATGAACCGCTGCTGCTGCAGGAAAGCCAGGATCTGCTCCGGCAGGCTGCGCAACAGCAGCAGTTCAGCGAGCACTACAGCATTTCCCTCGACGCCCATACCGACTGGGACGCCATCTTCGGCATCTGCCAGGCGATGAGCCTGTTCGCCAGCCGCCAAACGCTGCTGCTGATCTTCCCGGAAAACGGCCCGACGGCGCCGATCGGCGAACAGCTGACCAAGCTGGCCACGCTGCTGCACGAGGATATTCTGCTGATCCTGCGCGGCCCGCGCCTCACCAAAGCGCAGGAAAACAGCGCCTGGTTCAAGGCGCTCAGCCCGCACGGCGCTCTCGTCAGCTGCCAGACGCCGGAACAGGCGCAGCTGCCGCGCTGGGTCGCCGCACGCGCCAAGGCGATGAAGCTGGAGTTGGACGACGCCGCCAACCAGTTGCTGTGCTACTGCTACGAAGGCAACCTGCTGGCGCTGTCGCAAGCATTGGAGCGGCTGTCGCTGCTGCACCCGGACGGCAAGCTCACCCTGCCGCGCGTCGAGCAGGCGGTGAACGACGCCGCCCACTTCACGCCGTTCCACTGGCTGGACGCCTTGCTGGCCGGCAAGAGCAAGCGCGCCTGGCATATCTTGCAGCAGCTGCAGCAAGAGGATGTCGAGCCGGTGATCCTGCTGCGCACCCTGCAGCGCGAACTGCTGCTGTTGCTGACGCTGCAGCGCCGCATGGCTTCCGCGCCGCTGCGCACGCTGTTCGACCAGCATAAGGTCTGGCAGAACCGCCGCCCGCTGGTGACCCAGGCGTTGCAACGCCTGTCCGGCCCCCAGCTGCAGCAGGCGGTGCAGTTGCTGACGCAAATCGAGCTGACGCTCAAGCAGGACTATGGTCAGTCGGTCTGGCCGGAACTGGAAACCCTGTCGATGCTGCTGTGCGGCAAACCCCTGGCCACGAGTTTTAGCGATGCCCACTAATCCGGAACACCCCACCGTATTGCACGCGCTGTTCGGCGGCACCTTTGACCCGATCCACTACGGCCACCTGCGGCCGGTGGAGGCGCTGGCCGCCGAAGTGGGTCTGAATCGCGTCACGCTGCTGCCTAACCACGTGCCGCCGCACCGCCCGCAGCCGGAGGCCAATGCGCAGCAGCGCCTGAAGATGGTCGAGCTGGCGATCGCCGGCAATCCGCTGTTTGCGGTCGACGATCGCGAACTGCACCGCACGACTCCCTCCTACACCATCGAGACGTTGGAAACGATTCGTAAAGAGCGTGGCGCCGCCCAGCCGCTGGCGTTTATTATTGGCCAGGACTCGCTGCTGACGCTGCATAAGTGGCACCGCTGGCAGGCGCTGTTGGACGTCTGCCACCTGCTGGTGCTGGCGCGCCCGGGCTATAACGATCGCATGGACACGCCGGAACTGCAGCAGTGGCTGGAACGCCATCGCACCGCCGACCCAGCGCTGCTCAGCCGTCGCCCGCACGGCCACATCTATTTGGCCGATACGCCGGAGCTGGAAATTTCCGCCACCGAGATCCGCCAGCGTCGCCATCAGGGCCTCAACTGCGACGACCTGCTGCCGCGCCCGGTGCAGCGCTATATCGAGTTGCAGGGTTTATATCGCTAGCGAAAGGTGCGTGATATACTGCGCCGCTATTTTTCAGGTATCCGCTGAAAACCCCGGAAACCTTAGCTGGCCGGGCAGTCACCAGTTAGCTGGCTTTCAACGGCAGCCTGCCGAAACCATTATCCGGTTACGCCGCGGCGCGCGCATTTTGCCCGCCGCAGCCGACTGAACAGAACACACCCGAGGGGGAACCTTTGCAAGGTAAAGCGCTCCAAGATTTCGTCATCGATAAAATCGATGATCTGAAAGGCCAAGACATTATCGCTCTGGACGTTCAGGGCAAATCCAGCATCACCGATTGCATGATCATCTGCACCGGCACCTCGACGCGCCACGTGATGTCGATCGCCAGCCACGTGGTGCAGGAATCCCGCGCCGCGGGCATGGAGCTGTACGGCATGAAAGGCCAGGAAGCCTCCGACTGGATCGTGGTCGATCTGGGCGAAGTGATCGTGCACGTGATGCAGGAAGAAAGCCGTCGCCTGTACGAACTGGAAAAACTCTGGAGCTAAGCGGTGAAACTGCAATTGGTGGCGGTCGGCACCAAAATGCCAGACTGGGTGCAAACCGGCTTTATGGATTACCTGCACCGCTTTCCCAAAGATATGCCGTTTGAGCTGACCGAGATCCCGGCGGGCAAACGCGGCAAAAACGCCGACATCAAGCGCATTCTGGACAAGGAAGGCGAACAGATGCTGGCGGCGGTGGGCAAAGGCAACCGCATCGTTACGCTGGATATCCCAGGCACGCCGTGGGAAACGCCGCAGCTGGCGCAGCAGCTTGAGCGCTGGAAGCAGGATGGCCGCAACGTCAGCTTGCTGATCGGCGGCCCGGAAGGGCTGGCGCCCGCCTGCAAAGCCGCTGCCGAGCAGAGCTGGTCGCTTTCTCCGTTGACGCTGCCGCATCCTTTGGTGCGCGTCCTGGTGGCCGAAAGCCTCTACCGCGCCTGGAGTATTACAACAAATCATCCTTACCACCGGGAATAGCCGGTGGTGACCGTGACAGAGTGAAATAAAGCAGCGGGATGAAAATAGAACGTAACCCTTTTCGCGACTATACGGCTGAATCCGCCCTGTTTGTACGCCGCGCCCTGGTGGCGTTCCTGGTCATCCTGGTGCTGTCCGGCATCCTGATCGCCAACCTGTATAATCTGCAAGTGGTCCGCGTCGAGGATTACCGCACCCGCTCCAACGAAAACCGCATCAAGCTGGTGCCCATCGCGCCCAGCCGAGGCATTATCTACGATCGCAACGGCACCCCGCTGGCGCTCAACCGCACCATTTATCAGCTGGAGCTGATGCCGGAGAAGGTCGACGATCTCAAAGCCACGCTACAGGCGCTGCGCACGGTGGTCGATCTGACTGACGACGACATCGCCAATTTCGAAAAAGAGCGCAAGCGCTCGCGCCGTTTCGTCTCCATTCCGGTGAAAACCGCGCTGACCGAGGTGCAGGTCGCCCGCTTTGCGGTCAATCAGTTCCGCTTCCCCGGCGTGGAAGTGAAAGGCTACCAGCGCCGCTACTACCCCTATGGTTCCGCCCTCACCCACGTCACCGGCTATGTGTCGAAGATCAACGACCGCGACGTCGAACGTTTGGACAAAGACGGCAAGCTGGCCAACTACGCCGCCACCCACGATATCGGCAAGCTGGGCATCGAACGCTATTACGAAGACACGCTGCACGGCAAAACAGGCTATGAAGAGGTCGAGGTCAACAACCGCGGCCGGGTGATCCGCCAATTGCACGAGCAACCGCCTTCCGCCGGTCAGGACGTTTACCTGACGCTCGATCTTGATCTGCAGCGCTATATCGAGCAGCTGCTGGTCGGCAGCCGCGCCGCGGTGGTGGTGAGCGATCCGCGCACCGGCGCCATCCTGGCGATGGTGTCCAATCCGAGCTACGATCCGAACCTGTTCGTGGACGGCATTTCCAGCAAGGACTATCAGGGTCTGCTGAACGATCCGAATCGCCCGCTGATCAACCGCGCCACGCAGGGGGTTTATCCGCCCGCGTCGACGGTGAAACCTTATATCGCGGTGTCGGCACTCAGCGCCGGGGTGATCACCAAGAACACCGTAGTGTTCGATCCCGGCTGGTGGCAACTGCCCGGCTCGGAAAAACGCTTTCGCGACTGGAAAAAATGGGGTCACGGCCGCCTGAACGTCACCAAAGCGCTGGAAGAATCCGCGGATACCTACTTCTATCAGGTCGCCTATGACATGGGGATCGATCGGCTGTCGAGCTGGCTGACCAAATTCGGTTACGGCCAGTACACCGGCATCGATCTGTCCGAAGAACGATCCGGCCTGATGCCGACGCGCGAGTGGAAGCTGAAACGCTATAAAAAGCCGTGGTATCAGGGCGACACCATTCCGGTGGGCATCGGCCAAGGTTACTGGACCGCCACGCCGATCCAGATGGCCAAAGCGCTGAACACCCTGATCAACGACGGCACCGTCAAAACGCCGCACCTGCTGCAGAGCACCCGCGTCAACGGCGCGCTGGTGCCGTTCAAACAGGAAGAGAGCACGCAAATCGGCGATATTCACTCCGGCTTCTGGGAAATCGCCAAAGACGGCATGTATGGTGTGGCCAACCGTCCGAACGGGACGGCGCGCAAGTACTTTGCGGACGCACCTTATAAAGCCGCGGCGAAATCGGGTACCGCACAGGTATTCGGCTACGAAACCTACAACGCCCACAAACTGGCGGAGCACCTGCGCGATCACAAGCTGATGACCGCCTTCGCGCCGTTCAACAACCCGACGGTGTCGGTCGCCATCATTCTGGAAAACGGCGGCTCCGGTCCGGCGGTGGGCACCATCACCCGCCAGATCCTCGACCATATTCTGCTGGGCGACAACAATACGCAATTGCCAAGCGAGGCCCCGCTGCCGCCTGGCGTAGAAGGTGACTAAGGTAGAACATGACTGAAAGCCAACAAAAAGGCTCGATCTGGACCAAAATCCACATCGATCCGACGTTCCTGCTGCTGATCCTGGCCCTGCTGGTCTACAGCGCCTTCGTGATGTGGAGCGCCAGCGGCCAGGACATCGGCATGATGGAGCGCAAGATCGGGCAGATCGTCATGGGGCTGATCGTGATGGCCGTCATGGCGCAAATCCCGCCGCGCGTCTACGAAAGCTGGGCGCCCTATCTGTATATTTTCTGCGTGATTTTGCTGATCCTGGTGGACGCCTTCGGCCAGATCAGTAAAGGCGCGCAGCGCTGGCTGGATCTCGGCGTGGTGCGCTTCCAGCCGTCGGAAATCGCCAAGATCGCCGTGCCGCTGATGGTGGCGCGCTTTATGAACCGCGACGTTTGCCCGCCTTCGCTGAAAAACACCGCCATCGCGCTGGTGCTGATCTTCCTGCCGACGCTGCTGGTGGCCGCGCAGCCGGATCTCGGCACCTCAATCCTGATCGCCGCCTCCGGCCTGTTCGTGCTGTTCCTGTCGGGCATGAGCTGGAAGCTGATCGCCGTCGCCGCCGTCGCGCTGGCGGCCTTTATCCCGGTGCTGTGGTTCTTCCTGATGCACGGTTATCAACGCGACCGCGTGATGATGCTGCTCGATCCGGAAAGCGATCCGCTCGGCGCCGGTTATCACATCATTCAATCCAAGATCGCTATCGGCTCCGGCGGCCTGTCCGGCAAGGGCTGGCTGCACGGCACCCAGTCGCAGCTGGAGTTCCTGCCGGAGCGCCATACCGACTTTATCTTCGCCGTGTTGGCCGAAGAGCTGGGACTGATCGGGGTGTTGGTGCTGCTGGCGCTCTACCTGCTGGTGATCATTCGCGGGCTGATGATCGCCGCCAAGGCGCAAACCACCTTCGGCCGCGTGATGGTCGGCGGCTTGATGCTGATTTTGTTCGTTTATGTCTTTGTTAACATCGGTATGGTCAGTGGCATTTTGCCGGTAGTTGGCGTACCTTTGCCTCTGGTCAGTTACGGGGGTTCGGCGCTGATAGTGTTGATGGCCGGTTTCGGCATCATCATGTCGATCCACACGCATCGGAAAATGCTGTCTAAAAGTTTATAAGAGGTGAGTAATGCGTAAGGAATGGCTTTGGATCGGCGTCGCGGCGGTGTTGCTCTCCGCCTGTACCGCCCCGACCACGGAACAGCAAGCCCCTCCGCAGCCGTACAACGGCCCGGTGGTGGAAATCGGCGGCGTCGAGCCTCAATATGAACCCTATAACCCTAATAACATGCAGGATTATAAGGTTAATGGCGATACTTACCGCATCGTAAAAGATCCGCAGAACTTCTCTCAGACCGGCCTGGCGGCCTGGTATGGCGAAGAGGCCAACGGCAACACCACAGCGCTGGGCGAGCAGTTTGACCCCAACGGCCTGACGGCGGCGCACCCAACGCTGCCGATCCCAAGCTATGTGCGCGTCACCAACCTGGCCAACGGCCGTCAGCTGGTGGTGCGCGTCAACGATCGCGGGCCATACACCAAGGGCCGCATCATCGATCTGTCGAAAGCCGCCGCCGATCGCCTCAACCTGTCCAACAACACCAAGGTCAAAGTCGATTTCATCAACGTGGCGCCGGATGGCACGCTGAGCGGCCCCGGCACCATCGGCACCATCGTGGCGAAACAGAGCTACGCCCTGCCGGCGCGCCCGGATCTCGGCTCCAGCGGCATGGGCACCCCAATTCAACAGGACGTGCCGGTCGCCAGCGGCGCGGCGGTGCGCCCGATCGATAACAGCACCCTGCGCACCGACGACAACAGCGCCCCTGCTGCCGGCGGCAATGCCGCCAACGGCCGCAGCGGTTTCCTCGGCGCGCCAAGCGCATTACCGGCCGGCGTGCTGGAAGGTTCCGAACCTGAAGTCGCAGCGGTGGCCGCACCGGTCGCGGCCGGCGCAGCGGCTGTCGGTACGGCTGCCGCCGCCTCTTCCGGCGGCTACGTGGTGCAGGTTGGCGCGCTGAGCAGCGCCGAACGCGCCCAGAGCTGGCAACAGAGCCTGAGCCAACAGTTTGGCGTCCCGGGCAAAGTAGCGGCCAACGGCAACGTTTATCGCGTTCAGCTCGGCCCGTTCAGCAGCCGTCAGCAGGCGGCTCAGCTGCAGCAACGCCTGGCGAGCGAAGCGCAACAACAGTCTTTCGTTACTGCTGCACCCTGAGCGTTAAGCCCGGCGGGCATTCACGGCCGATAAGCGGTTATTTAGCTGAAACATTTTCTTGCAGCTAAAAGGGCACTAACCGCAATTAGTCAGATGAATGGGTAATGCCTGCCGGGATCGCATCTGCTATAGTGTGGCTCGTTTTTTAACTTTACTTTCACGGATGTTGTAGTCCCGATCATGAAACAAGTAACTTCTTTTCGCTTAATCAAAAGCATCGCCCTCGGCACCGTTATCGCAATGAGCGCAGCCTCCGTTGCGCACGCCGATGACGTTAACATCAAAACCATGATCCCAGGTGTCCCGCAGATCGATGCGGAAGCGTACATCCTGATTGATTACAACTCCGGCAAGGTGCTGGCCGAGATGAACGCCGATGCGCGTCGCGATCCGGCCAGCCTGACCAAAATGATGACCAGCTACGTCATCGGCCAGGCGCTGAAAGCGGGTAAAATCGGCCAGGACGATCTGGTGACCGTCGGCCAGGACGCCTGGGCGACCGGCAACCCGGTGTTCAAAGGCTCCTCGCTGATGTTCCTGAAGCCGGGCGATCGCGTGCCGGTCTCCAAACTGACCCGCGGCATCAACCTGCAGTCCGGTAACGACGCCTGCGTGGCGATGGCCGACTACGTCGCCGGCAGCCAGGACGCATTCGTTAACCTGATGAACACCTACGTCAGCAAACTGGGCCTGCAGAACACTCACTTCCAGACGGTACACGGCCTGGATGCCCAGGGCCAGTACAGTTCGGCGCGCGACATGGCGCTGATCGGCCAGGCGCTGATCCGCGACGTGCCGGAAGAGTACGCGATCTATAAAGAAAAAGAGTTCACCTTCAACAATATCCGCCAGATGAACCGTAATGGTCTGCTGTGGGATAACAGCCTGAACGTCGACGGCATCAAAACCGGTCATACCGACGCAGCGGGTTACAACCTGGTGGCTTCGGCGACCGAAGGCCAGATGCGTCTGATCTCCGCCGTGATGGGCGGCCGCACCTACAAAGGCCGCGAAGCCGAGAGCAAGAAACTGCTGACCTGGGGCTTCCGCTTCTTCGAAACCGTGGCACCGCTGAAAGTCGGTAAAGAGTTCGCCTCCGAGCCGGTCTGGTTCGGCGATGCCGACCGCGTTGAGCTGGGCGTGGATAAAGACGTCTACCTGACCATCCCGCGCGGCCGCATGAAAGATCTGAAGGCCAGCTATGTGCTGAACACGCCGGAAATTCACGCGCCGCTGGCGAAAAACCAGGTGGTGGGCAGCATCAACTTCCAGCTGGACGGCAAAACCATCGACCAGCGTCCGCTGGTGGTGATGAACGAAGTGAAAGAAGGCGGTTTCTTCAGCCGCATCGTGGACTATATCAAACTGATGTTCCACCACTGGTTCGGTTAACGGTTGAAACGGGCGAAATTGCCCCCATATACTGAATAACATTAACTCCCGCCCCGGCGGGAGTTATAATTTATAGATTAGCTAGCACTCTGGAGCGCACGCACATGCAAAAAACTAAACTGAACGAACTGCTCGAATTCCCTTGCTCGTTTACCTACAAGGTGATGGGCCTGGCGCAGCCTGAGCTGGTTGACCAGGTAGTTGAAGTGGTGCAGCGCCATGCGCCGGGCGATTACAACCCGCAGGTTAAGCCGAGCAGCAAAGGCAACTACCACTCGGTTTCCATCACCATCAACGCCACTCACATCGAGCAGGTCGAAACCCTGTACGAAGAGTTGGGCAACATTGAAATTGTTCGCATGGTGCTGTAATTCCAGCATAAACCCCTGCTTATCAACCCGGGATGGCGCAGCGTCTTCCCGGGTTGCGCATTTTTGGTCAGCGAAAGGCTGGCCGCCAGCCGGAGCGCCCGGTATAATGGCTTTACCACTTCTGTAACCTGACGATGACTCTTTTGCAACCAGACAAGATCATTTTGCGTCAGCTGGGGTTGCAGCCCTACGCGCCTGTATCCCAAGCCATGCATAACTTCACCGACAGTCGTACCGAGACTACGCCGGACGAGCTGTGGCTGGTGCAGCATCACCCGGTATTCACCCAGGGCCAGGCCGGCAAAGCCGAACACGTGCTGATGCCCGGCGATATCCCGGTTGTCCAGAGCGATCGCGGCGGCCAGGTGACCTACCACGGGCCGGGCCAGCAGGTGATGTACGTGATGGTCGATCTGAAGCGCAACAAGGTCGGCGTACGCCAATTGGTCACGGCGATAGAAGATACGGTTATCAACACCCTCGCCCACTTCCGCCTCGCATCGCGCGCCCGTCCGGATGCGCCCGGCGTGTACGTGGGGGAGCAGAAAATCTGTTCGTTGGGTTTGCGGATCCGCAAAGGCAGCTCATTCCACGGCCTGGCCCTGAATGTGGCGATGGATCTCAGCCCCTTCCAACGCATCAACCCTTGCGGTTACGCCGGCATGCAGATGACGCAGGTCAGCGCGCTGGCGCCCGGCGTTGGCATTGAAGACATACACCCAATCCTGGTACAGGAATTTGTTCATTTACTCGGCTACCAGACGGTCGAGCTTCGTAACTGGAACCTGCACGATTATGAGTAAACCAATTCAGATGGAACGCGGCGTCAAATACCGCGATGCTGACAAAATGGCGCTGATCCCGGTCAAAACGGTGGTCACCGAACGGCAGGAGCTGTTGCGTAAACCCGAGTGGATGAAGATCAAACTGCCTGCCGACTCAACGCGCATTCAGGGCATCAAAGCCGCCATGCGTAAAAACGGCCTGCACTCCGTCTGTGAGGAAGCTTCGTGCCCTAACCTGTCCGAGTGTTTCAACCACGGTACCGCCACCTTTATGATCCTCGGTGCTATCTGCACCCGTCGTTGCCCGTTCTGCGACGTGGCCCACGGCCGCCCGATCGCGCCAGACGCCAACGAGCCGGAAAAGCTGGCGCAAACCATCGCCGACATGGCGCTGCGTTACGTGGTGATCACCTCGGTTGACCGTGACGACCTGCGCGACGGCGGTGCTCAACACTTTGCCGACTGCATCTCGGCCATCCGCGCCAAGAGCCCGAACATCAAAATTGAAACGCTGGTCCCGGACTTCCGCGGCCGTATGGATCGCGCGCTGGAGATCCTCACCGCCACGCCGCCGGACGTGTTCAACCACAACCTGGAAAACGTGCCGCGCGTCTACCGCCAGGTGCGTCCGGGCGCCAACTACGAGTGGTCGTTGAAGCTGCTGGAGCGCTTTAAAGAAGCGCACCCGGATATCCCGACCAAATCCGGCCTGATGGTTGGCCTGGGCGAAACCAACGCGGAAATCATTGAAGTGATGCGCGATCTGCGTCGCCACGGCGTGACCATGCTGACGCTGGGCCAGTACCTGCAGCCGAGCCGTCACCACCTGCCGGTGCAGCGCTACGTCAGCCCGGCCGAGTTTGACGAGATGAAAGAAGAAGCGATGGCGATGGGCTTCACCCATGCCGCCTGCGGCCCGTTCGTGCGTTCGTCTTACCACGCCGATCTGCAGGCCAAAGGGATGGAAGTGAAATAACGCGTAATAGTTTGTTACGCTAAAGACGGCGGAAACGCCAAAAAACGGATGTCCGCAAGGCATCCGTTTTTTATTGCGCGCCATCAGACGGAATTAAACGTCTTTCTTTTCGACGCTCTGCTGAGCGGACTGGCTCTCGGCGGCATTGTTGCCGGCGGCCGGCGGCGTGCTGTCATCGCCCACCGCTTTTTTAAAGCCTTTCAGCGCCGCGCCAAGATCGGCGCCGAGCGTGCGCAGTTTGCTGGTGCCGAACAGTAAAATCACCAACACCGCAATCACCAGAAGTTTGGTAATGCTGATACCTTCCATACTCACCTTCTTATCATAGAGCGCTGCGTGAACAGCGAGAAAAACTGACCTTGCCTGCGAATATTTAGCGACTTTCCTTCGGCTCGCACAACCGCAACATGTAACAGAGTGAGATCCGTCGCAGGAATGCCACGCGCCCCCGCGGTGTGAATCCAAGACTATTCTTAGTTTATCACCCGCATGCTACGCTGCCGTGATGCCTATCAGGGAGATGCCGGATGTATATTGCTCCACCCATTTTCGATGCCCGAAAATCCGGCCTCAGCTTCGCCAAACGCACCTATCTGCCCCGCGTCGCCGGTCTGGGGCTCGGCTTTATCTGCGTTTGCGCCGCGCTCTACCCCTTGGCTCCGCCCACGGCGGTCTGGCTATTGCTGGCCTTTCACGGCTTTCTCTGGCCGCATCTCGCCTATCGGCTGGCCTGCCGCGCCAAAGAACCGTTCAAAGCCGAGATCCGCAACCTCTTGATCGACTCCGCCTTCGGCGGCTTCTGGGCGGCGATGATGGCGTTCAACGCGCTGCCCGCCATCGTCATCCTGTCGATGATGAGCATGAACAACATCGCTTCGGCCGGCAAAGCGCTGTTTGTGAAAGGATTGGCCATTCAACTGACCACGGCGATGCTCACCGCCGCGCTGCTCGGCTTCCCGTTTCACCCGCACAGCACGGCGCTGCAAATCTATCTGTGCCTGCCGATGATCTACCTGTATCCGACGCTGCTTGGGCTGGTGACCTACCGCACCGCCAAACGACTGGCGGAAAAGAAACAGGAGCTGCAACGCATCAGCACCCGCGATGGGCTGACCGGCTTATATAACCGCCGCCACTGGGAGCACCTGCTGCATCGCCAGTTCGACAGTTGCCGCCGCTACCAGGATAACGCCACGCTGATTCTGATGGATATCGATCGCTTCAAAACCATCAACGACACCTTCGGCCATGCTTTGGGGGATGAGGCCCTGGCGGCGTTGGCGGAAGAGTTGCTGATCGGCATGCGCAACGTGGATATCGTCGGGCGCTACGGCGGCGACGAGTTTGGCGCGGTGCTGCCGAACACTAACGCTGAACAGGCGGGAATCGTTCTGCGCCGCATCCAGCAGCGGCTGGACGCGGTCAGCTTCAAGGAGGCGCCGCAGCTGCGGCTGCAGATCAGCGCCGGTATCGCTGACTACCACCCCGCGCTGGGCGGCTATCTTGACTGGCTGAAAGCGGCCGACGGCGCGCTCTATCGGGCGAAGCAGAATGGCCGCAACCGGCTGGAAACGGCGGCGCCGCCAGGGGAGTAACTTACTGACTTAATAACTTGGCAAAATACTTCGGCGCTTCGACAAAGCCTTCGCGCCGGTAAAACGCATGCGCCCGCTCGCGGCGGCTGTGGCAATGGACTTCCAGCCGATCGCAGCCGCGACGGTGCGCCAGCGCCTCGCCTGCCGCCAGCAGCCGCCGCCCTACGCCCGCGCCGCGCGCCCGATCGTCGACGCAAAAATAGCTGATGCGGCCAATGTCGCCGGCCAACGCCAGCTGCGGCAGGAAATGCAGCGACAACACGCCCAACACCTGCTCCCCGTCCGCCGCCACCAGCAGCGCCTCATCCGGATGCGCCAACAATTGCTGCATTCGCTGCGTCAGAAACGCCTCGGTGCCAGGATAATCCAGCGCCGTCATTAATTCAGCGATAGCGTGCCGGTCGCTCAGACGCGCCGTTCTGATTTCCATCCGTTTTACCTCGCAGAGTGTCGATACTACAAAATAGGCGGCGTTAGGTGTAACATCCACCGGGTGCGGCGAAAAAGGCCGTGCGGCACGCTGGAGATGACATTCCTCCCTAACCGCCTTCACAGGCTGATGATGTCTACGTAACCTCTCGGAGAGAGGCGCGTAGCGTTACGCCTGTCCCTTTCCGAGCCTCGTGAATTTCTCTGATTGAAAGGTAGTTGCCCCATGTTGAGCTCTTTACTGGCCGTATTTATCGGCGGCGGCGTCGGCAGCGTTTTGCGCTGGGCGGTAAGCATGAAAATGAATCCGCTGAACGCCCACATTCCGCTCGGTACGCTGATGGTCAATCTGATCGGCGGTTTTATCATCGGCCTGGCGATGGCGATTTTCACCCGCATGACGCATCTGGATCCCACCTGGAAATTACTGATCACCACCGGGTTCTGCGGCGGCCTGACCACCTTCTCCACCTTTTCGCTGGAGGTGGTATACCTGATGCAGGATGGCCGCTTCGGCTGGGCGCTGGCCAACATGCTGCTCAACCTGGCCGGCTCGCTGGCGATGACGCTGCTGGCCTTTATGCTGGTGATGTGGCTCAACGGGCGCTAAGCCCTTAATGTTTCCTTAATCTTGCATGCGCATAATCTCATCCAGTACCCCTGACTGGATGAGAAACCGCTATGTTTAGCCTGCCGAAAACCGCCGCCGAAGCGATTGCCGTTGCGCTGTGCGTCCTGATCGTCGCCGCCTTTATCAAATCCTACCTGTTCACATAAGCGCCTTTTCCCCGCAGCACGCGTTCATCTTGCGTCTTTCCGGCCGTTTACACTACAATTGAGAATGAACGTTCACACTCAAAAATGTGAACCCGGCTCACGCGTAGCAAAGGATCGGGCAGATGCTCCCCCCCAACGACAGTAAACAGGCCAAAGTGCAGGCTCGCCGCGATCAGATCGTCGAAGCGGCGAAAACCAGCTTTCGCCGCCACGGCTTTCACGCCGCCAGCATGGCGGAGATCGCCCAGGGCTCGCAGCTCAGCGTCGGGCAAATCTATCGCTATTTCGCCAATAAAGACGCGATTATCGAAGAGATCGTCAACCGCATCATCACCAACAAGATGCAGCGGCTGGAAAACCTTGGCGATCACATCAACCTGATCGCCGGCACGTTGGCGGCGCGCACGCTGTTTCAGCAGCCGGGCGAGAGCGAAACCGATCACATGCTGATGCTGGAAGTGACCGCCGAGGCCACGCGCAACCCGGTGGTGGCCAAAATGCTCAGCGATGCGGAAGCGCGGCTGTTTCGCCACGTGTGCCACAATCTGCAGCGGCTGTATCCCCATTTCAGCGCGGAGGAGATCGCCGCGCGGGTGGAGTTTATCGCCGTCATGAGCGAAGGCACCGGTTACCGTATCCTTACCACGCAAAAAGCCGATGCGTCCCTGCTGCGCGATCTGTATCAGCAGGCCATTTCTCACCTGTTCAGGAAATCTTAATCTCCCATGACCAAACACTTAGCCAGACAACGTCTGGTGTACGCCGTCGTGCTTGGCCTGCTGGCCGCGCTGGGGCCGCTGTGCACCGATCTCTATCTGCCCGCCCTGCCGGAAATGGCGGGCGAGCTGAATACCTCTACCGCCGCCGCGCAGCTCAGTCTGACCGCCGGGCTGCTCGGCCTGGGCGTCGGCCAGCTGATTTTTGGCCCTTACAGCGACAAGCTGGGCCGTATGCGCCCGCTGTTGCTGTCGCTGATCCTGCTGCTCGGCGCTTCGCTGTGGTGCGCGCTGGCGCCCACCATCGACCAGCTGCTGATCGCCCGCCTGCTGCAGGGCATCGCCGGCGCCGGCGGCGCGGTGATTTCCCGCGCCATTGCCCGCGATCTGTACGCCGGCCATGAACTGACCCGCTTCTTCGCCCTGCTGATGCTGGTCAACGGCCTGGCGCCGATCGTCGCGCCGGTGCTGGGCGGCGTCATGCTGCAGGTGATGAACTGGCGCGGTATCTTCGGCGTGCTGGCGGCCATCGCCGTACTGCTGTTCAGCCTGTCGGCGTTGAAGCTGCGCGAATCCCTGCCGGTCGAGCGCCGCAGCCAGGGCGGTATCCTGGCGATGCTGATGTCGCTCGGCGGGTTGCTGACCCAGCGCTATTTCATGGGCCTGTGCCTGACACAGGGCTTCGTGATGGCCGGCATGTTCGCCTATATCGGCGCTTCGCCTTTCGTCTTGCAGCAGATCTACGGCCTCAGCCCGCAGATGTTCAGCCTGTGCTTCGCCATTAACGGCGTCGGGCTGATCATTGCGGCGCAACTGGCCAGCCGTCTCAGTTCACGTTGGGGGGAACGCCGGGTATTGAGGGGCGGGTTAACGCTGGCGGCCGTCACGTCGTTGTTGCTGCTGTTGGCCGCCGCGCTGCATGCGCCGCTGGCCGTGTTGCTGGTGCCGCTGTTCTTCTCGGTGGCGGTGATCGGCATCGTCGGCCCGACCGCCTCTTCACTGGCGATGCAAAGCCAGGGGGACAAAGCGGGCAGCGCTTCGGCCTTGATCGGCGTGTGCATGTTCGCCCTTGGCGCCTGCGCCGTGCCGCTCACCGGGCTGGGCGGCACTTCGGGCCTGTCGATGGCGCTGACCATCGTCGGCTGTTACGCCATCGCCATCCTGCTGTTCAACCTGTTGGCCCGCCGCAGCGACGCATAACGCGCCCAATAAAAAACCCGCTCAATGAGCGGGTTTTAAGAAATTCAGCTACGCAGCTTAGATAGCAGTAACGTTAGCGGCAGATGGGCCTTTGGCACCGTTCGTGATTTCAAACTCTACACGCTGGCCTTCAGCAAGCGTTTTGAAACCATTGCTAACGATGGCAGAAAAGTGAACGAAAACGTCCTTGCTACCATCTTCCGGAGTAATGAAACCGAAGCCTTTGGATTCATTAAACCACTTAACGCTACCTTTAATCTTAGACATCAAACTTACCTTTAACGTGAATGAAAGACACAAAACCTGTGTCGATTACAGTACAGCAAGCAGGCAGGATTTTGTCCACCACCGCGATCACAGAAATCCGATAAAGAGTGAAAAAATCCGTGTTGCCCGGTGTAAATGCATTGCACCGGTTGCGATACGTTACCGTTCCAGGCCAATCCTCTCCCTGCGCCGGCGAACAACGCGCGAACGCCCAAACCCGCCCGCTGCCCCCAGCGTTGACGCCCCCATGCAGACGCAATCGCTATGAAATATAACCAGATGGTCTTTTTGCTTCTGCGCCCCCTGCACTAGGGTTAGGGTTTATTTCCCACTGTGAGCCAAGCCTATGACCAGCCAGTTGGCAGAAAAGATCATCGCCTATCGGCGTGAGCTGCACCAAAACCCGGAGCTTTCCAATCACGAATTCGCCACCACCGCCCGGCTGACCCGCTGGCTGCAAGAGGCGGGCATTCGTATTCTGCCGTTGGCGCTGAAAACCGGCGTCGTGGCGGAGATCGGCAGCGGCAAGGGGCCGATCATCGCCCTGCGCGGCGACATTGACGCCCTGCCGATCGACGAAATCGCCGACGTGCCCTTCAGCTCGCAAAACAGCGGCGTGATGCACGCCTGCGGCCACGACTTTCACACCTCGGTGATGCTCGGCGCCGCGCACCTGCTCAAAGCGCGTGAGGCCGAGCTGCCCGGTACGGTGCGCATCTTCTTCCAACCGGCGGAAGAGACCTTCAACGGCGCCCGGCACCTGATCGACGCCGGCGCGCTGGATAACGTCGCGGCGGTATTTGGCCTGCATAACGCGCCGGAGCTGCCCACCGGCACCTTCGCCACCCGCGCCGGGCCGTTCTATGCCAACGTCGATCGCTTCCAGATCAGCATCACCGGCAAAGGCGCCCACGCCGCCAAACCGGAACAGGGCGTCGATACCATCGTCACCGCCAGCCAGATCGTCGGCGCGCTGCAGACGCTGCCCAGCCGCAGCTTCAGCTCGCTGGAATCGCTGGTGGTGAGCGTGACGCGCATCGAAGGCGGCAATACCTGGAACGTGCTGCCGCAAACCGTCGAGCTTGAAGGCACGGTGCGCACCCACAGCGACGCGGTGCGCCGCCAGGTGCCGGACAAAATTCGCCAGGTGATCGACGGCGTTGCCGCCGCGCTGGGCGCGCAGGCAGAACTCCACTGGCAGCCGGGGCCGCCGGCGGTGATCAACGACGCCCATTGGGCGGCGTTCAGCAAAACCGTCGCCGCCGAGGCCGGCTACCGGGTCGAAGAGGCGGAGCTGCAAATGGGGGGTGAAGATTTCGCGCTGTATCTGCATCATGTGCCGGGCGTATTCGTCAGCATCGGCTCCGCCAGCGAATTCGGCCTGCATCATCCGCGTTTCAACCCCGATGAACGCGCCCTGTTCCCCGCCGCACAATATTTCACACTGCTGGCGGAACGCACGCTGCAACAGCTCACTACCGCGCCAGAAAAAGCCCTCAGCAACGCCTGAATAACGTGAAAGAGTATTTCCCCGACGCCGCAGATGCCGCGCCGGGGATTATTATTTTCGCTCGCCGTGATATTTGCAGTTTTCAACATTTGAATATGCTGTTTTGTTGTTTTACATCCCGTTGCCGCTCATCAATAGTGGACACATCAGACACCGCGCGCCTTTGCGGCGCATGACAGGATAATCACGATGAGCGACAACGCGAATAATCAACGGCAATTACGGCTGGGCGCCATTCTGCACGGCGCATCGGGAAATATGTCCGCCTGGCGCCACCCGGATGCCACCGCCGACGCCAGCATCAACCTCGAATTTAATATCGCCTCGGCGAAAAAAGCCGAACAGGGGAAATTCGATTTCGTGTTTGTCGCCGATGGGTTATATATCAACGAAAAGTCCATTCCCCATTTTCTTAATCGTTTCGAACCGCTCACCCTGCTGGCCGCGCTGTCCGCCGCCACCGATAAAATCGGCCTGGTGGGCACCCTTTCCACCTCTTACAGCGATCCGTTCACCGTCGCCCGTCAGTTCGCCAGCCTCGACCACCTGAGCAACGGCCGAGCCGGCTGGAACGTGGTGACGTCGCCGCTGGAAGGCTCAGCCAAAAACTTCTCGCGCAAAGAACACCCAGAACACAGCCTGCGTTACCGCATTGCCGGTGAGTTTCTCGACGTCGCCAAAGGGCTGTGGGACTCCTGGGAAGACGATGCCTTCGTGCGCAATAAAGCCAGCGGCGAATTTTTCAGGGCCGGGAAGCTGCACACCCTCAATCACCAGGGGGAGTTCTTCTCGGTGCAGGGGCCGTTGAACATCGGTCGCACGCCGCAGGGTCGCCCGATCCTGTTCCAGGCCGGCGCCTCTGAAGACGGCAAACGGCTGGCGGCCCAACACGCCGATGCGATCTTCACCCATCACGACACGCTGGAGCAGGCGCAGGATTTTTATCAGGACGTGAAGCGGCAACTGGTGGAACAGGGGCGCGAGCCGGACGACCTGCGCATCTTCCAGGGCGTCAGCGTGATCGTCGGCGACGACGACGCGGACGTCGAGCGCCAATACCAGGAGACCGCCCGCCTGGTCAGCATCGAGAACGCCCTCAACTATCTTGGCCGCTACTTCGAACATTACGACTTTTCCCGCCACCCATTGGACGCCCCCTTCCCGGACATCGGCGATCTGGGGCAAAACAGCTTCCGCAGCACCACCGACGCCATCAAGCGCAATGCCCGCGAGCGGAACCTCACGCTGCGCCAGGTGGCGCTGGAAGCCGCTTCGCCGCGCCCGGCGTTCAGCGGCACGCCGGAAGCGGTGGCGGACGGCCTGCAACGCTGGTTCGACGGCGAAGCCGCCGACGGCTTCATCATCAGCGGCGGCACGCCCAACGCCTTCGGCCACTTCGTCGATCGGGTGGTGCCCATCCTGCAACAACGTGGCCTGTTCCGCCGGGCGTACCATGGCGACACGCTGCGCGAGCACCTGGGCCTGACGCGCCCGTTGAACAGATTCACCCAATAATAAGAACGCTGTCAGGGATACCCGCTATGCAAAAAACCGTTACCGCCGCCCTCGTGGCGGCCTTGCTGAGCCTGACCGGCGCCGCGCAGGCGGGCACCGGCATCGATTTACAGGCCAATGAAACCCCGATCCATGCGCCGAAAAACCCGCAGGCGATCGCCAAATTGCCGGCCGATTTCCACTTCGTGAAGCCGGGCCAATTCACCGTTGCAATCGCCGCGCTCAACACGCCGCCGCTGGCGCTGTTCGCCGCCGACAACCGGCGGCTTATCGGCAGCGAAGTGGATATCGCGCAACTGGTGGCCGACAGCCTGGGCCTGGAGCTGAACGTAGTGCAAACCTCGTGGGAAGACTGGCCGCTGGGGGTAGTTTCCGGCAAGTATGACGCGGCCATCACCAACGTCACCGTGACCAAAGAACGCAAAACCCGCTTCGACTTCGCCACCTACCGCATCGACTCGCTCGGCTTTTACGTCAAAACCGGCGGCAAGATCGCAACGATCAAACAGCCTGCCGATATCGCCGGATTAAAGATCATCGTCGGTTCCGGCACCAATCAGGAAGCAATTTTGCTGGCGTGGGACAAACAGAATCGGCAACAGGGGCTCAAACCCTTCCAGCCGATCTACGTGACCGACGATGCGGCCGCCACGCTGGCGATCCAGTCCGGCCGGGCCGATGCCTACTTCGGGCCGAACGTGCTGGGCGCCTATAAGGCGGCGTTGAACGGCCGCACCCGGCTGGCGGGCACGGTGGAAGGCGGCTGGCCCAAGGCGGCGCACATCGCCGTCACCACCCGTAAAGGCAATGGCCTAGTACAGGCGGTGAATGAAGCGCTGAACGGCGCGATCCGCGGCGGACAGTACGATCAGGTGCTCAACCGCTGGGGCGAGAGCGTCGAACGCCTTGCGCAGTCGGAAATCAACCCGCCCGGCCTGGGCGATTAGGAGCGTGCGATGACGCAAGACACTTTCATTCAGACGCTGCCGACCGATCCGCTGATCGCCCCGGTGATCGAGGGGCTATTCGGCGAATATCGTCAGCGCTACGGCGACTATTTTGGTGACCAGGAACCGGAACCGCTGGACCTGTATGCACCGCCGCAAGGGGCCTTCATCGTGCTGCTGCGCGCCGGTGCGCCGATCGCCATGGGCGCCTTCAAACGCTATGACGGGCAAACCGCCGAGCTGAAGCGCATCTGGACCCGGGGCGATCTGCGCCGCCAGGGCCTGGCGCAGCGGGTGTTGCAACAGTTGGAAACGCTGGCGCTGGCGCAGGGGTATCGCCGGCTCTACCTGACCACCGGCTTTCGCCAGCCCGAAGCGGTGGGCCTGTACCTGAGCAACGGTTACCAGCCGCAGTTCGATCCCACCGTTGACAGCGAGGTTTACAGCCGCCCGCCCTACGATGGCCGCCTGCCGTTCCGCAAAAGCCTGATTGCAGAGGACGCGTGTTGTTGCGCGTCAGAAAGGAAAATCGCCTAAACCCCCTTTATCTGTAGTCAGGAGACATGACATGTCCAAACAAGAAGTCTTGAAAGTGGTGCCCGCCCGCTATCCGCTGCGGCTGATCGGCGCCCTGTTCTCGCTGTTTATTCTGGCCGCCATCGTGCAATCGGTGGCGGGCAACGCGCGCTGGGAATGGGGCGTGTTCGCCGAGTGGTTCTTCGCCCCGGCGGTGCTGGCGGGGCTGGGACAGACCCTGCTGCTGACGCTGCTCGGCACGTTGTTCAGCATCCTGTTCGGCACCCTGCTGGCGCTGGCGCGGCTGTCGCGCTCTTACCTGTTGGCGTCGCTGGCCTGGGGGTATATCTGGCTGTTTCGCTCGCTGCCGCTGATCCTGGTGCTGATCATCCTGTATAACTTTTCCTATCTGTACGACGCCATCTCGCTGGGCATTCCCTTTACCTCGGTGGTGTTCGCCAGTTACCCGACCATCGACATCCTCGGCCAGTTCGCCGTGGCGGTGCTGGGCCTGACGCTGGTGCAGTCCGCCTACACCGCCGAGATCATCCGCGGCGGCATTCTGGGCGTGGATTACGGCCAGCACGAGGCGGCGGCGGCGCTGGGCCTGCCGGGCTATCGCCGCACCTTCCGCATTATTCTGCCGCAGGCGCTGCGCTCCATTATTCCGACCGGCTTCAACGAGATCATCAGCCTCGCGAAAGGCACCTCGATCGTTTACGTGCTGGCGCTGCCGGAGCTGTTTTACACCATCCAGGTGATCTATAACCGCACTCAGCAGGTGATACCGCTGCTGATGGTCGCCACCGTCTGGTATCTGTTCATCACCACCGCGCTGTCGGTGATCCAATACTACATCGAGCGCTATTTTGCTCGGGGCGCGGTGCGCGAACTGCCGCCGACGCCCTGGCAGAAACTGGCCGGCTGGCTAAAACGTTAGGAGACCCGCATGTCTGAAGCCATTGATTATTACGCCTTGCCCGAACAGCCGGCGCGCAATCTCACCCCGGTGCCGGCGCGCGGCCTGATCGAAATCAGCAACGTCAGCAAGTTTTTCGGCAAACACAAGGCGCTGGACGACGTCAGCCTGACGCTGCAGCCGGGCACCGTAACCGTGATCCTCGGGCCTTCCGGCTCCGGCAAATCGACGCTGCTGCGGGCGATCAACCATCTGGAGCGCGTGGACGAAGGCTTTATCCGCATCGACGGCGACTACGTCGGTTACCGCCGCAAGGGCAACCGGCTGTACGAGCTGAAGGAAAAGGCCATTCTCCGGCAGCGCATCAACGTCGGCTACGTGTTCCAAAACTTCAACCTGTTCCCGCACCTGACGGTGCTGGAAAACATCATCGAAGCGCCGGTGGTGCACAAAATTCACTCCCGCGAACGGGCGAAGGCGGTGGCCTATGAACTTCTGGATACCGTCGGGCTGCGCCACAAGGCGGATGCCTACCCGCGCCACCTCTCCGGTGGCCAGCAGCAGCGCATCGCCATCGCGCGCGCGCTGGCGCTGAACCCGAAGGTGATCCTGTTCGATGAGCCGACCTCCGCGCTCGATCCCGAGCTGGTCGGCGAAGTGCTGGACGTGATTAAGGGATTGGCAGATCTGGGCGTCACGCTGGTGGTAGTCACGCATGAAATCGGCTTTGCGCGCGAAGCGGCGGATCGGGTGGTGTTTATGGTCGACGGGCAGATCGTCGAACAGGGCGACGCCAGGCAGGTGCTGGCTCAGCCGCAGCACCCGCGCACCGTTAACTTCCTCAACAAAGTGCTGTGATCGTCGGGGCGCCGCAGCGCCCCGCACCTGATCCGCTTACAGGCCGGCGAAACGCCGCTTCTCGGCGGCGAAATCCAGCGGGCGAATTCCCTGCCGGTTTTTATCCTCTTCGGTCAGCAGCGCCGGCGGAATAAACCAGGTCACCTCAAACAGCAGTCCGTCCGGATCGTGGCCATAAATGCTTTTGTGTACGCCGTGATCCTCTTCCAGCCCGAGAATGCCGCGTTCGGCCAGCTGGTGACGAATGCGCTCCAGCTCTTCCAGACTGTCCACTTCCCAGGCCAGATGGTACAGCCCGGCCGGTGGCTCATGCTCTGCCGGCGGCTCGTTGTTGGCGCGAAACACCCCGGCGCGCTGCTGGCCCAGATTCTTGCTGAACAGCGCCAAATCGTGATCGTTGTCTGAATCGGCGGCCTGGGTAAATACCGCCCGGTCGGGGCTGTCGGACGGCTTCAGCTTGAAGCCCAAAACCTGATGATAAAAGTCGGCGCTCTGCCGCACATCGCTGACATACAGCACGGCGTGATTGAGACGTTTGATGCCCATCGATATTCCTTTTTCGCATTGAATGAAGTCAGCATGAACATAGCATGTGGGGGGAAAGCCGCTAAATGCCGTTATCGCATGACTAAATGCCGCCCGCGCAATCTGTCGCTGCAAGGCATTCCGCGCTATCATAAGCGCTGTATTGATCCCTTTTGTGAGAATAGCGATGAACGGCAAGATAACGACTTTTTTTGAAGACAAAGGCTTCGGCTTTATTACCGACGAGAACGGAGAAAATCGTTATTTTCACGTGATTAAAGTGCAGAATCCGGAGCTGATTAAGAAAAACGCGGCGGTGACCTTCGAACCGACCAATAACACCAAAGGTCCGTCGGCTTATGCGGTCAAAGTGTTGGCGCCCAGCAAATACATCATCATCGCCAATGAAAGAATCAAGATCACCAGCATCAAGTCTTTCAATACCTTCACCAAGGAAGTGCCGGTCAAAGCCGATGTGGATAAAGAGAACACCGTGCTGTCGGTCGGCCTGCTGATGAATCGCATTCGCCCGCAGTCAGAAGAGCAGGCACAGGCCATGCAAACGCTGCGCATGCTGACCATCACCACTTTCCAGAACACCACCCATACCTTCTCCGAGCACGAGATCGACATGGATGAAACCATCAAGGCGCTGAAAAGCCTGTAAGCAACGGTTGCCCGGCGTCGAGCCCTAACGGAACAGGATATGCTCGACGCTGTTGCCGTTCACCACGTTGAACGACTCCACCCGATTACGCCCCTGCGATTTGGCGCGATACAGCGCGATATCCGCCATGTTCATCAGTTGCTCCAGCGATTTCACTTCGTTCATCGCCAGGCTGGCGACGCCGACGCTGATGGTGATTTTCAACGTCTGCTTGCCTTCCACCTGCAGCGCCGTCTGCTCCACCAGCCGGCGCAAATGTTCCCCCAACGCCACGCCCTGCGCCGCCAACGCGCGCGGCAGCATGATGGCGAACTCTTCCCCGCCCAGGCGGCCGAACAGCTGATCGTGCCGCAGCTCGCGCCGCACGATGTGCGCAAACGACGCCAAAACCTGATCGCCGGCGCTGTGGCCGTGCGTATCGTTGATCTGCTTGAAATGATCAATGTCGATCAGCAACAGCGACACCGCCTCTTTGGAGCGATGTTTATGCTCCAGCAGCTCGCCCGCTTTACGCGTCATCGCGCTGCGCGCCAGCACGCCGGTCAAAAAATCGTGGTTGGCGCTGTGCTCCAGACGCCGCATCAGCTTGCGGTTGGCGGCGATAGAGCTGGCGAGGATCAGCGGCCCCATCACCAGCATGGCGATGCCCAATCGGGCGGACATCAGCGTATCGAGGAAGGCGTTGTGGTTGTTCGGCGTTTCATACAGCATCAGGTTGGCGGAAATGCTGCTGATCTCGGTCATGCCGGTCAATAGCGTCAGCAACGTCACGGGGAACAGCTGGTAGCGCACCGCGCACCACAGCAGCGCCGGGATCGGGAAGGCGATAGCACCCGGCCCGCCGATATAGACGCTGAACACCAGCGACAGCAGCAGCGCCAGCAGCGGCAGGCAACCTTGCAAACGCCAACGCACCTGCATGCGCAACAGTTGCTTCAGCCGCGGCGCCGCCATCAGCACCGGCAACAGCAGCAAGGTCGTCGAGAACTGCTCACTGAACCAGGCCAGCCAGGCGATCACCACCGTGTTGTTATAGAGGCTGTCATTACGCAGCACCGACAGCGTCGACGCCACCGCCGCGCCGGCCAAACTGGCGCTGAACATATAGAGTATCGCCTGGGGCTTGCCCATGCGCCGTTGAGATTGGGGCAGCATCAGCATGATGCCGTAACCGACGGCGATCAGCGACATGTTGCAGGCGTTCAGCCACAGCGCCAGGGACCAGCCTTCGCCGGTAATGAGATCGGCGACTATCATGCCCAGATAGGTGGTAAGCCAGCCGAGCGGCGTGGCGTAAATGGGTTTGCGCAGCAGCAGACCGAGCAGAATCGCATTCACCGGCCAAAATAAGGAAAGCGAGCCAATTGGCCGGCTAAGAATACCCACCAGGGAAAGTAAAAAGGCCAGCATGAAAAGATTGATCAGCTGAACCGTTAGCGGCAGGCCATGCCTGGCGTTTATTCTGGCGTTCATCGCCTCGCCCATATTTTGCTAATAACCAGAATAATAATGTGCATACTCGCTCGCCCGGCCAGTGAGGGATAGTCAATCCGAATTTCAACCAAAAAAGCCAGACAAATCAATAATAAAAAACATTAACATTTAATTAACAGACTTTTCTTAGCCTGAGGCGGCCGCGGCGGGCCCCCCCGCATAGCGTCAGCAAATAATACCTACTCTGCTGTCAGCATAGCGCATGGCGTAATAGGCCGCCGACAGCGTTAATTACATTAATAAGTTTATGGTTATTGGTCATTAAATGATGTTTGAATCACTGCGCGATTATTTTCCTGCAACTGGGCCGCCTGTGCAATAACAACCCAAAAAAAGCCCGCATGAAGCGGGCTTGCTTGAACAACAGCAAATCGACAGTTACGACACGGCCATGCATTGCATGACCATGCTGACGCGCAGTATAGCGGCGAAAGCTTAAGCAGACCTTAGCAACAAAAAACCCGGCCTAGGAACCGGGAATATTTGTACGAAATGCAGTGTTAGCCCAAGCAGGCTAATAACATTTCGCAGATTACACGCCAATTGTGCAGAGAAAATGAACGCGGCATCCGTTCAACCGCGTCACCGTCCCATCTACGCGATAGGTATTACGCCAGTTTGGCGGCAAAGCCCGCTACGCGCTGACCATAGAGCTTGGCGGTCGCCAGATCGCCCGACAGCATCTCATCCACGCCGGCATCCGCCGGGGTCTGCACCAGCAGCCCCACCGAACCGCCCAGGTTATTGACGTCGGTGCGCTGCGCCGATTTGGTGTTGGCCGGCAGCAGCCCCAGGCTGACCCACAGGCCGCCATGTTGCGAAGCCAGCGTCTGCAGCGCGATCAGCGTCACCTGCTTGTCGCCGTTCAGGCTGGCGCTGTTGGTAAAGCCGCCGAACACTTTGTCTTGCCACTTGCGGCCGAACCAGGCTTTGGAGCTGGCGTCGGCGAATTTCTTGAACTGCCAGGATGGGCCGCCCATATATGTCGGCGAGCCAAAGATGATGGCGTCCGCCTCATCCAGCGTCTGCCAGGCTTCGTCGCTGATATCGCCGTTCTGATCGATGGCGATCAATTCCGCCCCGGCGCCTTCCGCCACCACTTTCGCCAAACGCTCGGTATGGCCGTAGCCGGAATGAAACACCACTACTGTCTTCGCCATAGAAATTCTCCACTCATTGCACAAAGGCGCCGACGGCGCCCCTCTCGCGTTCAATCTAATCAAGCGCGCAGCGACTGAATACCGAATAAAACTGACGGTGTTATTCAAAAAAATCGCGTTACCCCGCCAGGCATACACAGATAAAAAAAATCCCGCACAAGGCGGGATAAACTTAACAGGGATGGGGTAATACACTACAGGGAATGGATAACACACAACATCATCGGGTAGAGCTACAGTACCAATCTCAATGTATAGAACTGTCATCCCCGCGTAAGTTTGCTCAGCCAGATGTAACGCCGAATGGGAAATATGACATTTTACTCAACGCACCACGAACAGGCGCGACTCAAAACCGCCGCTCTTGAAGGTAGCGGTGTTGACCCAACCCGGCGGCGAACGGCCGAAGTCCTGGTTGAAATCGCCGCCGCTGACCAGCCAAATCCGGCGATGGCCTTTCGATAAGGCGCTGAGCTTATCGACGTAGGTCTGCGCCGCCCGATCGTGGAAAAAGGTACCGAAACCATAGGCATTGGGCTTACCCGAGATGCCGTTGGGCCTGGCCGGCGTGTACAGCAAGGCGCGATAACCCTTCTTGTTGTAATACACATAACTCAGGTAGTTGAACATGTTGCTGACCACCACCGCATCGTTGAGCTGATAGTGGCTGTTGATGTAGTGCACCATCACCTTGAACTCATCTTTCTCGACCGGGTAATCGTTACGCACACCGCAACCGAACAACAAACTGAAGAACAGCAGCAAAGAGATCCCGCGCACTCGGCTTTTCGTTCTGGCGATCAGCACACCCAACACCAACGGGATGCCGAGCGCGGCCGAATAGAGGTAGCGATCGACAAACAGCGGCGAGCGCCAGGAAATGGCGAAGACCAGCGTCACCGGGATCAGAATCCCGCCAAGCAACAACAGAGAGAATGTTCTCGGCGTCTCCCGCCGCCACAGCAGCAATGAACACAACGCGACAAACATCGCCGGCAACAGCCAGAGAATGGCCATGGGATAGTTGCTGCCATCATGCCCAGTGAGAAAACGCCAATACATCGCGGGCAGATCGCCCCAGGAAACCCGAGGGATCCAACCGACGTCGCCGCCGACCCGCAGTTCGGCGATATGCGCCAGCAGATTGAACAGCGCCAGCAGCCAGGGAATGTAGGCCATCCCGATCGCCGCATTGGCCAACCACCACGCCGGCCGTTTGATGTAACGTTCGCCTTCGCGGCGGCACGACAGCGCCAGCAGTACCATCCAGTGAGCGATCAGCGTGAAAATCGTGAAGTAATGGGTATAAAAGCTTAGCGTCATCACTAACGCATACAGCGCCAGATAACGGCGGTTATCCGGCGTTTTCAGCCACTTCGCCAACGCCATGGCGGCGGCGATCGCCAGCAGCCCCATCAGCGCATACATGCGCGCCTCCTGGCTGTAGCGCACCGCCATCGGCATGATCGCCATCAGCCATCCCGCGATCAGCGCCGCCCGCTCATTGGCCAGCCAACGGGTAAAGCGCATCGCCAGCGCCACCGTCATCACGCCGAACACCAGACTCAGCGAGCGGGCCGCCAGAATGCCGTCGCCAAACAGCGCCATCCAGCCATGCAGCAGCAGGTAATAAAACGGCGGGTGAACATCGAAGGAAGCGTGATAGAGCAAAGCGCCCACATCGTAACGGCTGGTCAGCACGCTGGAGGCTTCATCGCACCAAAAATACCTGTCCGTTAAGGAAATAGACCGTACGAGCGCCGAAAACGCCACGATCGCCAACGCATAATGTTTGTAACCGATGCCCTTTAAGCCGTTGTTGCTCAAAGAAACATTCGATACCTGCTGCAGTGACATAACCGCATTCCGCCCAAAAGAACCACACAATGTGGAGACGCAGCGTCATCATTGCCGACGGCGGGTAAATGGCGGGTAAATCAGTGCGAAAAATTCGGCGCAGTCCCCTTCAGGGCGCACGGCCCTCAGCGAATTTCAACGCTGATATCCGGGTAGGCCTTCTCGCCGTCGCTGAGGTAATGCCCCAGTGCCCGATATGCCATAACGTACAGCATGGCGGCGGCGCACAGGCACAGCAAGGTCACGAGCAGGAATCTGGATTTGCGCACGATAGGCTCCATGGGGAAATTTTCACCTATTGTAGCGTGACAAACTAAACGAAGGTTCAATGCCGCTTGCCGTTTCCTGTGACCGCGTTCGGTGCCTGGCAAAGACCCGTCACTTAAACCCCACTGTCCCCGCAGTGAACAGTAACCAGCCGCCCGTCCTCTTTATGAACAAAAAGAGAAAAGTGAATTGCCCGCCGGTCCCTTTTTCCACCGATGCGCCCTCTCTACTATTTATTGGCCCTATCCAGCCGCTTAACGCTCAGTTGGCTGACCTCACTCCCGTCTTAGGCACGAGTGATTCGGGATAGCAGCGTGCTTCACCGCCGCTTTTACGACACATTAAAGGAGTTGCGACAATGGCTGTAAAATTTCCTTATGCCGGTCAATCTTTTACCATCAAGATGGACAATGGTCTCGAAGTTAAAAACGCCTACCATGCCAGTGAAAACACCATTACCGTTGAGTTTCTAAACGGAGAACTTCGCGGAACCATTATGAATGTGCCTTTCCAGTGGCGTTCATTGGCTGACGGCTATTTCATGATTTCCTGGCAAGAATCCGATAAAAATACCGTTGTTCACTGCGATAATTTCGAAAAAAACATTTCTTATGCTTACTACACAACGATGAGTGGAGATTTTTACGTGATGGAAGGGAAAATGCTTTAATTTACTTCAGCGCCTTTAATCCTTTACGCATATTAATTGCCGCTCTATCAAATAGCCTATCCTTTAAGGTGGCCATTTTTATGACTTTCTCATATCGCTCCCACATGACGCAAAAAACGGCCGCAGCCGTTTTTTAAATCAAGCCGTCAGGATAATCCCCAGAGTTGGGGTATTTCTTCAACATATAGATAACTGATTTCCGCTTTCACGATCTGCGGCATACGTGGGCAAGCTGGTTGGTTCAGGCAGCGCCCCGCTTTCGGCACTGCACGAAATGGGCAGTTGGGAGAGCATAGAAATGGTTCAGCGCTATGCTCACCTATCCCCAACCCATCTAACCGAACATGCGAGAAAAACTGACGAAGTCTTGGCGGGCAATGTCACTAATCTGGCACTTTTGGAAAATCTTGCAGTGGGAGAATGAGCCTAACTCATTGATACTTAATGGCACGCCCTATAGGATTCGAACCTATGACCTACGGCTTAGAAGGCCGTTGCTCTATCCAACTGAGCTAAGGGCGCATTGAGATGCGGCAACCTGCGGCTGCGGGTTGGGATTATACGGTCAGAGGTTAGCGAGTCAATGCCTTTTCATGACGTTACGACGGCGGCCGTGCTTTATGGCGTTTTTTCCGCCAGCGCCCGCGCGGCGAGGGTTCTCGTCAACCAGCGCCGTTATGCTGAACCAGGCCAACGCCTACGTAAATCGGCGTGCGCTCAGCCTCTTGCCGCCCACCGCCCCGCCGCAGACAAAGGCGCGTAGACTGCACCACTGCGGCAATGTCCCCCCAATCGGCATGCTCAATCACCCGTGTGTTGCAAGTCGCCGTCACGCTTTCAACCCATGCGGCGTCAGGGCGCGCGCTGTTTAAAGAAGCCTGGCTCCATGGCGCCCAAAGCAGCCATAGCGTGCAGCCTACCCATGCGCAGCCGTTCATGCGCACAGCTTCCGCCACAGCGCGCTCAGGCGTACCCGCCACGACGGCGCCGCTTCGCGCCGGCCGAGCTGATGCAACGCCGTCAGCTGCGCGCCGTCCGCCGGGTGCAGCGAAGAATCGAACACCGTCTCGCCAACGTGCTTAGGCTGCGCCGGTTGCTGATCAGGCTGATGATGCAACGGATAAAGCCGGGTTATCGCTCTCATGATCCTGCCCTCTTTCGCCCTGTGTATGGCCCCAGCGTATGCAAATGCCGGTAAAAATGGCGTAGAGGTTCCTGAAGTCGGCATAAAAAAAGCGTAAATCGGTCTCGCTAACGGCGGCGAGGGTGATTCTGCGCCTGACAGCGCGCTCAGCTTCTGACAGAATAGCGGCATCCCCGCTTTTCTTAATTGATGGATTTCCACACTGATGTCAGCAAAGATTATTGATGGTAAAACGATTGCGCAGCAGGTTAGAAACGAAGTGGCTGAGCAAGTGAAACAACGTCTGGCGGCCGGCAAGCGCGCCCCAGGGCTGGCGGTTGTGCTGGTCGGCGAGAATCCGGCTTCGCAAATTTACGTCGCCAGCAAGCGCCGCGCCTGCGATGAAGTCGGCTTCCTCTCCCGCTCCTACGACCTGCCCGCTGCCACCAGTGAAGCCGAGCTGTTGGCGTTGATCGACCAGCTGAACGCCGACGCGGAAATCGACGGCATTCTGGTGCAGCTGCCGCTGCCGGCCGGCATCGATAACGTCAAGGTGCTGGAACGCATCCATCCGGACAAAGACGTCGATGGCTTCCACCCCTACAACGTCGGTCGCCTGTGCCAACGCGCGCCCAAGCTGCGCCCGTGCACGCCGCGCGGCATCGTCACCCTGCTGGAGCGTTATAACATCGATACCTACGGCCTGAACGCTGTGGTGGTCGGCGCCTCCAACATCGTCGGCCGCCCGATGAGCATGGAGCTGCTGCTGGCCGGTTGCACCACCACCGTCACCCACCGTTTCACCAAAAATCTGCGTCACCACGTCGAGAACGCCGATCTGCTGGTGGTGGCGGTTGGCAAACCGGGCTTCATCCCGGGCGACTGGATCAAACCGGGCGCCATCGTAGTGGACGTCGGCATCAACCGTCTGGAAAGCGGTAAAGTGGTGGGCGATGTCGACTTCGACGCCGCCAGCGAGCGCGCCGCCTACATCACCCCGGTGCCGGGTGGCGTTGGCCCGATGACCGTGGCTACACTGATCCAAAATACCTTGCAGGCCTGCGAGGAATATCACGACGTTCAACCTAAATAAGTAAGGCAGTATGGAAATTTTCAATCTGGACAATCATCCCCATGTCGAACTGTGCGATCTGCTGAAGTTCCAGGGCTGGTGTGAAAGCGGCGGCGCCGCCAAAGAAGTCATCGCCGAAGGGCTGGTGAAAGTCGACGGCAAGGTCGAAACCCGCAAGCGCTGCAAGATCGTCGCCGATCAGGTGGTGGAGTTCAACGGCGGCAAGGTCATGGTTAAACCCTAACCCGCAGCCATAGAAAAAGGCGCTGAATTCAGCGCCTTTTTTGTTTTCACTTCGGCCGGCTTACTTACGGCGCCAGGTGGTGCCCTGCGGGCCGTCTTCCAGCACGATGTTCATCTCGTTCAACCGATCACGCGCGGCGTCCGCCAGCGCCCAGTCCTTGGCGGCGCGCGCTTCGTTACGCTGTTTGATCAGCGCTTCAATCTCCGCCACTTCGCCGTCGTCAACCTGTGCGCCCCCTTGCAGGAACTGCTCTGGCTCCTGCTGCAGCAGGCCGAGCACTTTCGCCAGCTTGCGCAGTTCCGCCGCCATGCCGTTGGCCGCCGCCATGTCTTCGCTCTTCAGGCGGTTAACCTCACGGGCCAGATCGAACAGCGCCGAGTAGGCTTCCGGAGTGTTGAAGTCGTCGTCCATCGCTTCGCGGAAGCGGGCTTCGAACGCTTCGCCGCCGGCCGGCACGGCATCGGCGTCGGTGCCACGCAGCGCGGTATAGAGGCGCTCCAGCGCGGTGCGCGCCTGCTTGAGGTTCTCTTCGCTGTAGTTCAACTGGCTGCGATAATGGCCGGACATCAGGAAGTAACGCACCGTCTCCGCATCGTAATGGCCGAGCACGTCGCGGATGGTGAAGAAGTTATCGAGCGATTTGGACATCTTCTCTTTGTCGATCATCACCATGCCGGAGTGCATCCAGTAATTGACGTACGGGCCATCGTGGGCGCAGCTCGACTGCGCGATCTCGTTCTCGTGGTGCGGGAACATCAGATCGGAACCGCCGCCGTGGATGTCGAAGTGGGTGCCCAGCTGTTTGCAGTTCATGGCGGAGCATTCGATGTGCCAGCCCGGACGGCCCGGCCCCCACGGCGACTGCCAGCTCGGCTCGCCCGGCTTGGACATTTTCCACAGCACGAAGTCCATCGGGTTGCGCTTCACGTCGTCGATCTCCACGCGCGCGCCGGCCTGCAGCTGATCCAGATCCTGACGCGACAGCAGGCCGTATTGCGGATCGCTGTCGATGGAGAACATCACGTCGCCGTTGCTGGCCACGTAAGCGTGATCGCGATCGATAAGACGCTGCGTGATCTCGATGATCTCGGCGATGTGCTGGGTCGCGCGCGGCTCTTGATCCGGACGATCGATCAGCAGCGCGTCGAAGTCGGCGTGCATTTCCGCCAGCATGCGTTCGGTCAGTTGGTCGCAAGTCTCATGATTTTCCGCCGCGCGGCGAATGATTTTGTCGTCTACGTCGGTGACGTTGCGCACGTAGTTCAGCGAATAGCCGAGATAGCGCAGATAACGCGCCACCACGTCGAAAGCGACAAAGGTACGACCGTGGCCGATGTGACACAGGTCATAGATGGTTACCCCGCACACGTACATGCCCACTTTCCCGGCATGAATGGGTTTGAATTCCTCTTTTTGACGACTCAGGGTATTAAAAATCTTTAGCATCGGGAGATTCCGTGGTGTGCGTGATAACAAAAAAGATAACCGGGCTTCAGGTTTTACGCCCGGTAGCGTATTGAAACCTGAAGCCTGATCTATTGCAAGGTTAAGGCCAAGCTTTGCTGATTTCACGCGAAGAAAACGCGTAAAATCCGGTCGCCGGCATAATTGTTATAATATAACAACAAAACAATTACCACAGACAGTGCGCGGTTGACCCGCTGCTGACTCGCCGGGGCGGATATGTTATAAGGGCGGTCTGAATGTTCACTCGCTTTACGTGGCGTCTCACTTCATCTTGTTAGGATTAAAACTATGGTTACTTTCCACACCAATCACGGCGATATCGTCATCAAGACCTTTGCTGACAAAGCGCCGGTTACCGTTGAAAACTTCCTGAACTACTGCCGCGCCGGTTTCTACGACAACACCATCTTCCACCGTGTGATCAACGGCTTCATGATCCAGGGCGGCGGTTTCGAGCCGGGCATGAACCAGAAAGCGACCAATGCGGCTATCAAGAACGAAGCCAACAACGGTCTGAAAAACACCATCGGCACCCTGGCAATGGCGCGTACCAACGATCCGCACTCCGCCACCGCACAGTTCTTCATCAACGTGGCTGACAACGACTTCCTGAACTTCCGCGGCGAAAACGTGCAGGGCTGGGGCTACTGCGTGTTCGCTGAAGTGGTTGAAGGCATGGACGTGGTCAACAAGATCAAAGGCGTGAAAACTGGCCGCAGCGGCATGCACCAGGACGTACCGGTAGAAGACGTCGTCATCAACAGCGTGACCGTCAGCGAGTAATCGCGGCTGCATGAGTACGCTGTTCATCGCAGATCTGCACTTGTGCGCACAGGAACCGGCAATCACTGCCGGTTTTCTGCGTTTTTTACGGCGCGAAGCGATGCACGCCGACGCGCTGTACATCCTCGGCGACCTGTTTGAGGCCTGGATCGGCGACGACGATCCCGAGCCGCTGCACGCGGAGATCGCCGCGGCGCTGAAAGCGCTGCAACAGGCCGGCGTGCCCTGCTATTTCATCCACGGCAACCGCGATTTTCTGCTCGGCAAGCGCTTCGCCCGCGCCAGCGGCATGCAGCTGCTGCCGGAAGAAAAAGTGCTGGAGCTGTACGGCCGCAGGATCCTGATCCTGCACGGCGACACCCTGTGCACCGACGATCAAGCCTATCAGCAATTCCGCCGTAAAGTGCACAACCCGCTGATTCAAAAACTGTTCCTCGCGCTGCCGCTGCGCTGGCGACTGAAGATCGCCGCCAACATGCGCGCCCGCAGCCAGCAATCCAACCAAGGCAAGTCGGACGCCATCATGGACGTCAACCCGCAGGCGGTCGAGCAAACGATGCTGCGCCACGACGTGCACTGGATGATCCACGGCCATACCCATCGCCCGGCGGTGCACCGACTGGCGCTGAGCAATGGCGAAGCCCATCGTGCGGTGCTGGGTGCCTGGCACGTCGAAGGATCGATGATCAAAGTCAGCGCCGACGCCGTCGAGCTGATCTCATTCCCATTCTGAATTCCGCACTGGCGCGAGAGTGAAAATTCGCGCTTTCGACGGTGAAAACCGGCGACGCAACCGTTTTCCTCGCCGTGCGCTCATGGTATGCTCTACGCCCTCATTCGGCCCTCAGCCGACGCCAGACAAATCACCGGAGCCTTACACCCATGGGAGCCAACGCCGCTTCAGCCGCCAATACCGGGGCGAAAATCGCAATTGTAATGGGATCGAAAAGTGACTGGGCCACCATGCAGTTCGCTGCCGAAGTCCTGACCCAGCTCGACGTCCCCTTCCATGTCGAAGTCGTTTCCGCTCACCGCACGCCGGACAAGCTGTTCAGCTTCGCCGAGCAGGCTGCCGCCAACGGCTTTGACGTGATCATCGCCGGCGCCGGCGGTGCGGCGCATCTGCCGGGCATGCTGGCGGCGAAAACCCTGGTGCCGGTGTTGGGCGTGCCGGTGCAAAGCGCCGCGCTGAGCGGCGTAGACAGCCTCTACTCCATCGTGCAGATGCCGCGCGGCATTCCGGTGGGCACGCTGGCGATCGGCAAAGCCGGCGCCGCCAACGCCGGGCTGCTGGCGATGCAGATCCTGGCGCTGCACGACGCCGCGCTGGCACAGCGTTTGGCGGACTGGCGTCAGGCGCAGACCGAAGACGTCTTGAACCACCCCGATCCGCGGGAGGACGCATGAAGCCGGTTTGCGTACTGGGCAACGGCCAACTGGGGCGCATGCTGCGCCAGGCCGGCGAACCGCTGGGCATCGCCGTCTACCCTGTCGGCATCGATGCCGAACCTGAAGCGGTGCCGTATCAGAACAGCGTCATTACCGCCGAGATAGAACGCTGGCCGGAAACCGCGCTGACGCGTGAGCTGGCGACCCACAGCGCCTTCGTCAACCGCGACATCTTCCCGCGTCTGGCGGATCGCCTGACGCAAAAACAGCTGCTCGACCAGCTCGGCCTGGCGACCGCGCCGTGGCAGCTGCTGGCGAGCGCCGCCGAATGGCCGCAGGTATTCGCTGCGCTGGGCGAACTGGCGATCGTCAAACGCCGGGTCGGCGGCTATGACGGCCGCGGCCAGTGGCGCTTGCGTCCGAGCCAAGAAGCCGAACTGCCGGCTGACGCCTATGGCGAGTGCATCGTCGAGCAAGGCATCAATTTCTCCGGCGAAGTGTCGCTGGTGGGCGCGCGCGGCCACGACGGCCGTTCGGTATTCTACCCGCTGACCCATAACCTGCATGAAGACGGCATCCTGCGCGCCAGCGTGGCGCTGCCGCAGCCCAATCCAGCGCTGCAGCAACAGGCCGAGCAGATGCTGGCGGCGATCCTGAACGAGCTGAACTATGTCGGCGTGATGGCGATGGAGTGCTTTATCGTCGGCGATCGGCTGCTGATCAACGAACTGGCGCCGCGCGTGCACAACAGCGGCCACTGGACGCAAAACGGCGCCTCCATCAGCCAGTTCGAGCTGCACCTGCGCGCCATCCTCGGCCTGCCGCTGCCGCAGCCGGTGGTGAGCACGCCGTCGGTGATGGTCAACCTGATCGGCACCGCCGTCAACGAACAGTGGCTGTCGCTGCCGCTGGTGCATCTGCACTGGTATGAGAAAGAGGTGCGCCCGGGCCGCAAGGTCGGCCACCTCAATCTGAACGACCCGAGCGCCGCCGATCTGCGCCAGGCGCTGCAGGCGCTGGCGCCGCTGCTGCCGGGCGAATACCAAAGCGGGCTGGCCTGGGCGCAGCAGAAGCTGGCCTAAGGCTCACGCCGCCGAAAGTAAAAGGGGTTAGCCCAAGGCTAACCCCTTTTTTATGACGACAATTTTAAACCGCTGCACTTAATCAGAAAAAATATTCTTATTTTTCCTTAGCATACTTCTTATCATCAGATTCACACCCAAAAAACCGCTGATGCCATATCCAAGCGCTGTGACGATATGATTGCGCAAGAAAGGGTAATTAAGGGTCAGATCGTTAGCGATAAGAATCGAAAACCACGGCAACAATGCAACCAGCAATATGCCCGTTCCGTTAAAGAATCCCGCTGAAGCAAGGCCACGCTGCCAACGTCCGAGACGTTCGCGCAAAGGCAAATTTTTTAATTCCGGGATACTTTTAAGTGACCAGTAGATTTTCATTCCCTTCGTTCCTGGTGGTAACCCGCAGATAACACATTATAAAACAAGAAAATAATACAGTTTAAAGACGACGCCTCTCTTTTCTGCCAAGCCGGGTGCTTATCACATCCGGCGTTATAAATAGCCGCATCAACCCTCATAACTGCGGAACAGCGCCTTGCCGCGCAGCAGGCGCACGCCCAGCCAGCCGCCGCACAGCGACAGCAGCAGCGCGCTGGCCAGCGGCAGCGCCCACCACAGCACCGGCGTCGGCGTCCACGGGAAGTCGAACACCCGGCTTTGCAGCAGCCACAGCGCCGCCTCGGCGCCCATCGCCGCCGCGATGCCCGCCACCAGCCCCAGCAAAGCAAACTCGCACCACAGCGTGCGGCGCAGCAGCCGTTTGCCGGCGCCCAGCGTGCGATAGACCACCAGCTCCTGCCGCCGCTGACGCATGCCGACCTGCACCTGCGCCAGCAGCAGCAGGCCGCCGCACAGCACCACCAGCACCACCATCACCTCCAGCGCGCGGCTGACCTGTTGCAGCACGCCGCCGACCTGTTTCAGGATCGCGCCGATGTCCAGCAGGCTGAGCGTCGGGAACTGGCGATTGAGCTGAGTCAGCATCTGGCCGTCGCCGTCGTAGCGAAAGCTGGTGAGCCAGGTCTGCGGCTGGTCGTCCAGCGCGCCCGGCGGGAAGATAAAGTAAAAGTTCGGCTTCAGACTTTCCCAATCCACCTGGCGCAGGCTGGTGACTTTGGCGCTGAACGCCTGGGTATCGCCGCTGAAGGTCAGCGTATCGCCCAGCGTGATCTTCAGCCGCCCGGCGATGCCTTCATCCATCGAAACCTCACCGGTTTTCGGCGGCCAATTGCCCGCCACCAGCGGATTGTGATCCGGCAGATCGGCCAACCAGGTCAGGTTCAGCTCGCGGTTCACCGCCTCGCCGCCCGGATCGTCTTCATGCACCCGTTCGGTCGCCAGCTGCTGGTTTATCTCGGTCAGGCGCACCCGGACGATCGGGTAATAGGTTTCCGGCTTGATCTGGTGCTGCTGCAGGAAGGCTTTCACCTGCGACACCTGTGCCTCGGTCATGTTGATCAGGAAATAGTTCGGACTGTCCGGCGGCAGCTGTTGCTGCCAGCGTTCGAGCAAATCGCCGCGCAACACCAACAGCAGCGCCAGCAGCATGAACGACAGCGAAAACGCCGCCAGTTGGCTGATGGTCACCCAGGGCTGGTGCAGCAGGCGGTTGACCGCCAGCCGCAGCGCCAGGCTCTTGAGCGTGATGCGGCGCAGCAACAGCAGGCTGCCCCAGCCGATGCCGCCCAGCAGCAGCGCCAGCACCGCCATGCCAGCCAGGATCGCCCACAGCAGCGTGCTGGCCCCCATCAGCGCCACCAACAGCGCCACCACGATCGCCGCCGTCACCGGCAGGAAGTAGCGCAGCGGCCAGACGTTGGCCGTCACGTCGCGGCGCAGCACCCGCAGCGGCTGGGTGGCCAGCAGCTGGCGATACGGCCGCAGCCCGACCAGCAGCGAGATCAGCACCAGCGCGCCGAGCGCCCACAGCCACGGCCAGGCGCCGGCGGCAGGCAACGCAGCCGGTAATACCGGCTTCAGCAGGCGGATCAGCAACGCTTCAAACGCCAGCCCGATCGCCCCGCCGCACGCCGCCGCCAGCGCCATCACCGCCAGCCACTGGCCGACGATCAATTTACGCAGCGCGCCACGCCCGGCGCCGAGGGTTTTCAGCACCGCGATCAGATCGTAACGGCTGCGGCAATAGTGGCTCATCGCCACCGCCACGGCGGCGATCGACAACAGCAGCGTCAGCAGAGCCGACAGCAGCAGGAACTGTTGGGATCGCTGCAGCGACTTGCCGAGCGCGCTGCCGGACTCCTGCAGCCCGAACCAGCGCTGATCCGGCGTCAACTGCGGCGCCAGCCGTTCCTCGTAACGCTGAATATCCGGCTCGGTGCCGGCGAACATGTAGCGGTAGGTCAGGCGGCTGCCCGGCTGCACCGCACCGGTCTTCTCGACGTCCGCCAGGTTGATCATGATGCGCGGCGCGGTCTGGAATGGATTGAAGCCGGCGTCCGGCTCCTGAATGATTTCACCGGCGATACGCAGCGTAGTGTCGCCCACCTCCAGCGAATCCCCCACTTTCACGTTCAGCAGCGCCAGCAAACGCGGCGCCACCAGCACGCTACCCGGTTCGGGCTTGATGTTGGCCGGGCGCGTTTCCAGCTTGCCGTACAGCGGATAGGTCAGATCGGTGGCTTTCACGTCCGCCAGCTGCGGCCGCTCGCCGGCATAGGTCATGGTGGTGAACGACAGCTGGCGGCTCACCTTCAGCCCCTGCTGCTGCGCGTCCAATAGCCAGCCTTCCGGCACCGAATGCGCGCTGCGCAGCACCCGATCGCCGGCGATAAAATCGCGGCTCTGCTGGCTGAGCCCTTTGTCCATGCGATCGCTGATGCTGCCCAGCGCCAGCACGCAGGCGACAGAGAGCGTCAGCGCCAGCCACACGATCAGCAGCGACGGCGAGCGCCATTCGCGCCAGAACCAGCGCCAGATCATGCTTCCTCCCACAGCTTGCCTTCACGCAGCCGCAACCGCCGCTGGCAGCGCGCCGCCAGGGTTTCGTCATGGGTCACCAGGATCAGGGTGGTGTCAAAATCGCGGTTGAGAGAGAACAGCAGGTCGGCGATGCGATCGCCGGTCTGACGATCGAGGTTGCCGGTCGGTTCATCGGCGAACAGCACCCGCGGCCGGCCGCTGAAGGCGCGCGCCAGCGCCACGCGCTGCTGCTCGCCGCCGGACAGCTGCGCCGGCAGGTGATCGAGACGTTTGCCCAGTCCCAGCTGTTCCAGTAACTGCACCGCCTGCTCGCGACTCTGCCTGTCGCTCTCGCCGCGCAGCAGCGCCGGCAGTTGCACGTTCTCCAGCGCGTTCAGCGTCGGCACCAACATGAACGACTGAAACACGAAACCGACGTTCCTGGCGCGCAGCGCGGCGCGGCCTTCTTCGTCCAACGCGGTCAGCGACTCGCCGAGCAAACGCACCTCGCCCTCGCTGCCGTCGTCCAGCCCGGCCAAAATGCCCAGCAAGGTCGATTTCCCCGATCCGGATTCGCCGATCAGGGCGATCGTCTGCGCGGGTTTGACAAGCAGCTCGACTCCGGTAAGGATGGTGAGCTGATGCTCACCCTGACCAACGTGTTTACTAAGATGATGAACTTCAAGAACGTTTTCCGCTGGCATCTTCCCTTCCTTTTGCTGTTGGGATTATTCAGTTTACGCGCTGCCGCCGCCGATACCTTATTGATTTTGGGCGACAGTTTAAGCGCCGGCTATCGCCTGCCGATCGAGCGGGCCTGGCCGACGCTGTTGGCCGAACAGTGGCAGAAAAAACCGGGCGCGCCGCAGCTGGTCAACGCCAGCATCAGCGGCGACACCGCCGCGCAGGGGCTGGCGCGTCTGCCCGCGCTGCTGAAACAGCATCAGCCGCGCTGGGTGCTGATCGAGCTGGGCGCCAACGACGGCCTGCGCGGCTTCCCGGCGCAGGACGTACAGCGCGATCTCGGCCAAATCATCACGCGGGTGCAGCAGGCCGGCGCGCAGCCGCTGCTGATGCAGATCCGCATCCCGCCGAACTACGGCCGCCGCTACACCGAGGCGTTCAGCGCCGTCTACCCGGCGCTGGCCAAGCAGTTCAACATTCCGCTGCTGCCGTTCTATATGGAACAGGTGGTGGTGAAGCCGGAATGGATGCAGGATGACGGATTGCACCCCAATGGGGACGCTCAGCCGTTTATCGCCACCTGGATGGCGGAGCGCCTGGAACCGCTAGTAAAGCATGAGTCTCACTAAATTAGGGTCGAACACTAGGTAAAGTTATGCAAAAAGCGGTATTGATAACCGGCTGTTCCAGCGGGATTGGATTGATTGCGGCGCAGGATCTGCGCAACCGCGGCTACCGGGTGCTGGCCGCCTGCCGTAAGCCGCAGGACGTGGAAAACATGCGCCAGCTGGGGCTGGAAGGCATTGAGCTGGATCTGGACGACAGCGCCAGCGTCGAGCGCGCCGCCGCCGAGGTGATCGCGCTGACCGACGGCCGCCTGTACGGCCTGTTCAATAACGGGGGGTTCGGTGTTTACGGCCCGCTTAGCCGCATTTCGCGCCGCCAGCTGGAGCGGCAGTTCGCCACCAACCTGTTCGGCACCCACCAACTGACCCAGCTGCTGTTGCCGGCGATGTTGCCGCACGGCGAAGGGCGCATCATTCAGACCAGCTCGGTGATGGGGCTGGTCTCCAGCGCCGGGCGCGGCGCCTACGCCGCCAGCAAGTTCGCGCTGGAAGCCTGGTCGGACGCGCTGCGCATGGAGCTGCACGGCAGCGGCATTCAGGTCAGCCTGATCGAACCGGGGCCGATCGCCACCCACTTTAGCCAGAACGTCAACCAGGCGCAGAGCGACAAGCCGGTGCACAATCCCGGCATCGCCAAGCGCCTGACGCTGCCGCCGGAGGCCATCCTGCCCAAACTGCGCCACGCGCTGGAAAGCCCGCGCGCCAAACTGCGCTATCCGGTCACCCTGCTGGCGCACGCGATGAGCGTGCTGCGCCGCATTTTGCCGGGCCGCTGTCTGGATTGGCTGCTGCGCAGCAACGCTTAATTCGCCCGACGGGGTTGAAGAATGGCGGCGCGCCCCCATCTACACCCCATGGCTCCGCACGATCAGAGAGAAAAAAGATGCTAGCTCAAGCTGTTGTTGATATTAACGAAACTAACCTGCACCAGACGCTGGAACAGTCGATGTCCATTCCGGTGCTGTTCTACTTCTGGTCCGAGCGCAGCCAACACTGCCTGCAGCTCACGCCGGTGCTGGACAAGCTGGCGGCGGAATACGCCGGTCAGTTCATTCTGGCCAAGGTGGACTGCGACGCCGAACAGATGATCGCCTCCCAATTCGGGCTGCGTTCCATTCCGACGGTCTACCTGTTTAAAGACGGCCAACCGGTCGACGGCTTCCAGGGCCCGCAGCCGGAAGAAGCGATCCGCGACTTGCTGCAGCGTTTCCTGCCGAAGGAAGAAGATCTGAAACTGGCGCAGGCGCAAGAATTGCTGGCCGCCGGCAACGCCGCCGAAGCGCTGCCGCTGCTGAAAGACGCCTGGCAGAGCAGCCAACAGCGCAGCGACATCGGCCTGACGCTGGCCGAAACGCAGATCGCCCTCAGCCGCAGCGAAGATGCCGAAGCGGTGCTGGCGACCATCCCGTTGCAGGATCGTGATACGCGCTATCAAGGCCTGGTGGCGCAGATTGAACTGTTGAAACAGGCGGCGGACACGCCGGAAATCCAACAGCTGCAACAGCAGGTGCAGCAGCAGCCGGACAACGTCGAGCTGGCGGTGCAGCTGGCGCTGCAGCTGCATCAGGTCGGGCGTAACGAAGAAGCGCTGGAACTGCTGATGGGGCATCTGAAGAAGGATCTGGCCGCCGCCAACGGCAACGCGCGCAAGACGCTGATGGACATTCTGGCCGCGCTCGGCACCGGCGACGCACTGGCCGCTAAATATCGCCGCCAGCTGTACTCACTGCTGTACTGATACTCGTCATGCTTGAAGCTGCATCCAGGCAGCAAAGGTGAGAAGCCCTAGGAGCTTAGATAACTAAGCGACCAGGGCTCGAACGTGCAGTCAGCTTGAAATATGGCGGGGATATCAGCGATAGACCCGCACCCCGCCCTCCACGCCCGCCGGGCTGAACAACACCTGCCACAGCTGAATGTTGCGCGAACGGAACGCGCCGGCGCAGGCGTTCAGGTAATAAGTGAACATGCGCTCGAAGCGCTCGGAATAACCGCCCGCCAATTCCGGCCACGCCCGTTTGAAATTCTCCAGCCAGGCCATCAGCGTGCGATCGTAATCGGCGCCGAAGTTGTGCCAATCCTCCATCACGAAACGCCCTTCGCTGGCCTCGGCGATATGCCGCACCGAAGGCAGGCAGCCGTTGGGGAAGATGTATTTGTCTATCCAGGCATCGACGTTAAGGTCGGTTTGATTGGAACCGATGGTGTGCAGCAAAAACAGGCCGTCCGGCTTCAGGTTGCGTGCCGCGACGCTGAAATAGGTCTCGTAGTTTTTCGGCCCGACGTGCTCGAACATGCCGACCGACACGATGCGATCGAACTGATGATCCAGATCGCGGTAATCCTGCAGCAAGATCTCGACGTCCAGCCCGGCGCAGCGTGCCTGCGCCAGCTTCTGCTGCTCGGCCGAAATGGTCACGCCGTGCACCGCGACGCCGTAGTTTTGCGCCGCAAACTGCGCCAGCCCGCCCCAGCCGCAGCCGATATCCAGCAGCGTCATGCCCGGTTTCAGCTGCAGCTTCTCGCAGATCATCCGCAGCTTGGCCTGCTGCGCCTGCTCCAGCGTCTGCGCCTCTTTCCAGTAGCCGCAGGAGTATTGCATGTAAGGATCGAGCATCGCCCGGAACAGGTCGTTGCCGATGTCGTAATGCTCTTTGCCCACCTGCCAGGCGCGCTTGCGCGATTGGCGGTTGAACAGCCGGGCATAGGCGATGCGCGCGATGTCGCTCAGGCTTTTCGGCAGGCGCTCATCGACGCCGGCCTGCAGAATGCGGGTAAACAGCATGTCCAGCCGTTCGCATTCCCACCAGCCGTCCATATAGCTCTCGCCGAAGCCGAGCGAGCCTTCCTGCAAAATGCGTTTGAACAGGGCCGGGTTGTGCACCCGAATATCCCAGGCGCGCGGGCCGTTGATGGCGACGCCGGCTTCGGCCAGCATCTCCTCTACAATGCGATACCAGCGGTCTTTCTTCTGGGCGAGTTCATCAACACTGAGCGAATCCATAACAATCCTTGGCCGAAATGTCATTTCAAAAAGCATAGTCGCAAATAAAAATGACAAATTTTTGACGGTAAACACGGGGGTGTTTTTACTCTAGCCAAGGCGAGCAACATCATGAAATGAATAAAAATTATTGAAACCATGCCATTTAGGCATACTTATCCGCCAACTGTGCCAGACTTATTTCAATAACGTTTTTCTCCCTGTTCGGAACAGCGGTTCCGCTTATGGCGGAGTCGCCAATGTCCTGGATTAAGTCGCGGTATCGGTAGGCATTTTTCCGGCGCTGACGTAATATCTGTTTACATATGTCTGACAGGAGGTTTGCATGCTTACTTTTATTCCCATCGTGATCGTCGTCGCGCTGATTGTGGTGTTCGCCGGCGTCAAAATTGTGCCGCAGGGGTTCCAATGGACGGTAGAACGCTTCGGCCGCTATACCAAGACGCTGATGCCGGGCCTGAACCTGGTGGTGCCGTTCATGGACCGCATCGGCCGCAAAATCAACATGATGGAGCAGGTGCTGGATATCCCCTCGCAGGAAGTGATTTCCCGCGATAACGCCAACGTCGCCATCGACGCGGTGTGCTTTATCCAGGTGGTCGACCCGGCGCGCGCCGCCTACGAGGTCAGCAACCTCGAACAGGCGATCGTCAACCTGACCATGACCAACTTCCGCACCGTGCTCGGCTCGATGGAGCTGGACGAAATGCTGTCGCAGCGCGACAGCATCAACAGCCGCTTGTTGCACATCGTCGATGAAGCGACCAACCCTTGGGGGGTGAAGATCACCCGTATCGAGATCCGCGACGTGCGGCCGCCGGCGGAGCTGATCGCCTCGATGAACGCCCAGATGAAGGCTGAGCGCACCAAGCGCGCCGACATCCTGGAGGCGGAAGGGGTGCGCCAGGCGGCCATTCTGCGCGCCGAGGGTGAGAAACAATCGCAGATCCTGAAGGCTGAGGGCGAACGCCAGTCGGCGTTCCTGCAGGCGGAAGCGCGTGAACGCGCCGCCGAGGCCGAGGCGCGCGCCACCCAACTGGTGTCCGACGCCATCGCCAGCGGCAACATTCAGGCGGTGAACTACTTCGTGGCGCAGAAATACACCGACGCGCTGCAGAAGATCGGTTCCTCCAACAACAGCAAAGTGGTGATGATGCCGCTGGACGCCAGCAGCCTGCTCGGCTCGATCGGCGGCATTACCGAACTGCTGAAAGAAAGCAAAGGCAAATAATCATGCTCGAACTGATCGCGGCGAATCCGCTGTGGTTTTGGCTCTCCCTCGGGGGCGTGTTGCTGGCGGCGGAAATGCTCGGCGCCGGCGGCTACCTGCTGTGGAGCGGCGTGGCGGCGCTGTTGGTCGGCGTCCTGATCTGGCTGCTTCCGCAACTTTCCTGGGCGTGGCAAGGCGCGATCTTCGCCGTCCTGACCGTCGTCGTCGCTTACCTGTGGTGGTACTGGCTGCGCCGGCGCCCGGCGGCCGCATCCGGCGGGTCGCCGGTGCTCAACCAGCGCAACCGCCAGCTGATCGGCACCCGCGCCACGCTGACGGAACCGATGCACAACGGCATGGGCCGCATCAATATCGGCGACAGCAGCTGGCGCGCGCAGGCGGCGGAAGATCTGCCTGCCGGCACTGAAGTGGAAGTGGTGGCGGTGGAAGGGGTCACGCTGGTGATCCGCGCCATCAGCCGTTAATTCGAACGACAGCATCCCGCCAGATTATTGATGATGGGGCACTCCGCCCCCTCGTCGCCCGGACATTGTTCCGCCAGCGTCAACAGGCGTTGGCGCATTTCTCCCAGTTCGCTGATGTGCCTTTCGATCTCCGCCACCTTCTGCAGCGTGCGCGCCTTCACGTCGGCGCTGTGGCGGGCCGGATCGTTGAATAACGCCACCAGCTCACGGCACTCGTCCAGGTTGAAGCCCACCTGCCGCGCCTGGCGCAGCAGCGTCAGCTCTTCAACGTGCCTGGCGGAATAATGGCGATAACCGTTATCGCTGCGGATCGGGGCGGTAATCAGCGCTTTCTCCTCGTAAAAACGAATCGTCTTGCTGGTTAACCCGGTCTTTTTCGCGACGTCGCTAATATTCATTTTTTCCTCCGGAATGCTCCTGCTCATCTCCTATCTTAAGCCGCTTTCCGCCACTCACCAAGCCTCAACGCCCTACCGTCGATATCGATGAGAAACCGATAGCCACAGCCAAAAGATAGATACTTCACCTGCAAAGTATTCATCAAAAAACAATAGACAATCTAACCTATTAAAATTTGATCAAATTAAGATTTTTATTATATGTAAATTTTTGTGTATAAATAACACAAAATAAAACACAATTAAAACAACAAAATAAAAACATCAATTAACAAAGTTGTAATAATAGACCACACAAATAAACATTTGTTTACATTTACCATTACTTTGCCTGTTTGAGTTTTGGCCACCTCCAAACTAGAAATATTAGCTAATTTAATCTCTCAACCCAATGGCGGAGTTCGTCATGGATTTTAACTTATCAAGTGAGCAGCAGGCTCTAAGCGAATCCGCTCAGCGTTTTGCCCGCGAGGTGCTGGATCAGGATGCGCATGCTCGGCTTTCACAGCAGGTATTAAGCCTGGATTTGTGGCGACAAGCCGCCGCCTATGGTTTTACCCGAGCCCCCGTGACGACCGCGTTCGGCGGATTGGGCATGAATGCGCTCGATACTGCACTGATGATTGAGGCGCTGGGTAAAGGCAGCCGCGACATCGGCATGTCCTTCTCGCTCTGCGCCCATCTGTGCGCCTGCGTGATCCCGCTTTCCCGCTTCGGTTCCGAGGCATTAAAAGCGCGCTATCTCGAAGCGTTGGCGGCCGGAAAACTGATCGCGGCGAATGCGGCGACGGAGCCGGACGCCGGTTCCGATATTTATGCCATGAAATCAACCGCTCAACCCTGTGAAGGCGGCTACCGGCTCAACGGAAACAAAATTTTCATCACCAACGCGCCGATTGCCGACATCTTCATCGTCTATGCGAAAACCCATCCCGAACATGGCTTTATGGGCGTGTCCGCATTTGTGCTCGAGAAAGGGATGCCAGGCTTAAACGTAGGCGCCGTCAGCCCGAAAGATTGCCTCTCCAACTGCCCGTGGAGCGAACTGACCTTCAACGACGTCTTCATTCCAGAGGCCCAACGGATCGGTATGCCGGGCGCCGGCGGCGCCATCTTCCACGATTCAATGATCTGGGAAAAGGGCTGCCTGTCGGCTCTGTTTATCGGCGCAATGGAGCGCGTGTTCGACAGCGCGCTGGACTATGCCAAACAACGCCGGCAATTCGGCAAAGCGATCGGCCAATTTCAGTCCGTCTCCAACCGCATCATCGATATGAAACTGCGTCTGGAACAGTGTCGGCTAATGCTCTACCGCGCCTGCTGGAAACACGATCGGGGCCAGGATGCCGAGATCGACATCGCCATGAGCAAACTGTTGATTTCCGAATATGCCGTGCAGTCCGCGCTGGACGCGATTCAAATCTTCGGCGGAGCCGGCATGGATCAAGAACTCGGTCTGGTGCGCCACTTGCTGAACGTGATCCCCAGCCGGATCTTCTCCGGCACCAACGAGATACAAAAAGAAATTGTCGCCCGCAAGCTGGGTCTGCGGGGAGGCGCATGATGATCGTTCAACGCGTTTTTGCCGTGCTCTATATGTTGGCCGGCCTGGCGAAAGCCTTCCCTCAGTTGGAAAACGTCGCCGATATTCTGCAGCAGGCGGCCGTGGCGAACCAGGGCACCTGGTACGCCGGGGCGACGGCTTGGTTGGCGGCGCAGGGTACAGTGGTTAACGCGCTGATCGGCGTGGCGCTGTTTGCCTCCGGTGCGGTCTTGATGTTCAACCCGCGTTGGACGCCATTGATCATCTACTGCCAGCTGCTGATGATGGCGGGATTTGTCACGATCCTGCACCGCGCCCAGCCGCAGGTCATGTTGCTCGATGCGATTTTCGCGCTGGCGGCGCTGTACATGCTGCGTCAGCAGCACCACCGCAAACCCAAGCCGCGCACGTTCCCCACGCGCGACTTTTCCACGCCCACGCCGGCGGCAGGCGGCCCGGTAACCCCCGCGCTGGACGGCGAGTATGACGTGGTGATCATCGGCGGCGGCGTCTCCGGTTTGGCCGCGGCCAGCGAACTGACCGATCGCCGGGTTTTGGTGCTGGAAAAAAGCGCCTCCTTCGGCGGCAACGCCCGCTACAGTACGGTGAACCGCCTGAAATTTCCTATCGCCGGCGTCTGCTTCCAGGAACCGCTGCCGAATTCTTTCATGGCGCAACTGCTGAAGAAAATCGGTCTGAGCGGCGTATATAAATCCAATGAAAAGGACACGCTGGTATTTTTCGACACCGTCTTGCTGCTCCGCTGCCTGGGTGAAGTCGTCGTCGGTTTTATCAAACAACCGGGCTACCTGCTTAAACCCGCCGTCTGGCGCCTGACGGGACAACTATTCCTGCATGCCTTGATCGGTAAACCTTATGTTATCGCGGCAAAACAGCTGGGCGATCCGATCTTTGCCGATCTGTACGCCTTCCTGGATACCTTCTCGCCGCGCGGCGAGCGGTACCCCAGCCTGCCCTGGACGCCGCAGAGCGCCTGGAGCAAAACGAATATGGCGCTGCTCGACACTATCCCGCTGTACACGTATCTGTTCGAACCGCACAAACTGGATCAGATCCCGACGGATCTGCGGCCACCGAGAAAATTCGGCAAGCTGGTAGAGAATGCCGTCAGCACCACGCTGCGCGTGGAATGTCTCGATATTCGCGAAGTCTCCGCCTATGTCGGATTGCACTTCCTGGTGGGGTATTTACGCGGCAATCTGGTCACGCTGCCGGGCGGTAACGGCAGCATCAGCGCCGGGCTGCTCGACTATCTTGAGGAGCAAAACAACGTCAGGCTGCAAAGCCGCGTACAGCTTCAAAGCATCACGCCCGGCGGCGACGAAACGGTGATCCGGTTCAGCGTCAATGGCGCGGCCAGCGAAATCAGAGCCAAACAAGTGATCTGGGCCGCCCCCAAAACGCATGTGCCCACCTGGTTGCCCACCCTGCCCAAAGAGCAATTGGCGGCGATCCGCCAGATCCGCCATGAAGATTACTACCTGGCGAACGTGCTGTTGAAAAAACCGATCCTCGAACGCTCGTTCGGCGGCTATCTGATCGAGCCGGAAAACACCCGCACACCTTACTATTGGAGCAAAGCCGGCACCTGCCTGGTCGCCAATTGGATGGACAATCACCTCAGCGCGGAAGCCGGGGTATTAACCCTGCTCAAACCAACCACTCGTCCAGAGCGGCAAGGTCGCACCGCGCAAAACGAGTTCCTGGCGCTGCAGCAACAGACCTATGTCGAAATCGCCAAAGTGCTGGGCAACATGGGCATTGACGCCGACATCATTGAAGACATTCAAATCTGGTTCTGGCCCGCGGGTCTGGTGACCTCGGTCGCCGGGCAACAGGCCCAGGGCGTGTTTCACCAGGCCAGCAGGCCGTTTGAGAATATTCACTTCGCCAATCAGGACAGCGTGGGCATCGGTAATATCGAAAGCGCGGTGTTAGCCGGACTGAACGCCGCCAAAGCGGTGAGAGAACGCCTCGCAATGCCCGTTACGCCTGCGGAGGTGATGTCATGAATCCTACCCTGGTGGTTGAACTTTCCGGCGATAAAACGCTGGAACCCCATCGCCTGGGCGGCAAAGCCCATTCGTTGAATCATTTGATTCAGGCGGGCTTGCCGGTGCCGCCGGCGTTTTGCATCACCGCGCAGGCTTACCGGCAGTTTATCGAATTCGCCGTGCCGGGAGCGCTGCTCAACACGGGCGTACCGGGCAACGTGCGCGATATGATTTTGAGCGCCGCTATCCCCGCCCCGCTCGATCTGGCGATCCGTCACGCCTGCAAACAGTTGGGCGACGGCGCCTCGCTCGCCGTGCGCTCTTCGGCGCTGGAAGAAGACGGCCTGACCCACTCTTTCGCCGGGCAATACGACACTTACCTGCACGTGCGCGGGGATGACGAGGTGGTGCGCAAAGTGCAATCCTGCTGGGCGTCGCTGTGGGCAGAACGCGCCGCCCAGTATAGCCGGACATCGGCGGCGCAGAGCGATATCGCCGTCGTCTTGCAAATCATGGTGGATGCAGACGCCGCCGGCGTCATGTTTACCCAAGATCCGCTGACAGGCGATGCCAACCACATCGTCATCGACAGCTGCTGGGGGCTGGGGGAAGGCGTGGTATCCGGACAAGTCACCACCGACAGCTTCATTTTGGATAAGGCGAGCGGCGAGATCCGCGAGCGGCAAATTCGTCACAAACCGCACTATTGCCAACGCGATCCGCAGGGACGGGTCACGCTGCTGCAAACGCCCGAAGCCAGGCGAGACGCCCCCAGCTTAACCCCGGAACAGCTGCAACAGCTTGCCAGGCTGGCCCGGCAAACGCGGATGATTTACGGCACGGAACTGGATATCGAATGGGCGGTGAAAGACGATCGCGTGTGGCTCCTGCAGGCGCGGCCGATCACCACGCAGGCCAAACCGGTTCAGATGCTTTACGCCAACCCGTGGGAAAGCGATCCGACGATCAAGGAACGGGCCTTTTTCTCCCGAATGGACACCGGCGAGATCGTCACCGGCTTGATGACGCCGCTGGGGCTGTCGTTTTGCCAGTTCTACCAAAAGCATATTCATGGCCCGGCGATCAAAACCATGGGGCTGGCGGATATCGGCGATTGGCAGATTTATATGGGGTATTTGCAAGGCTACGTCTATCTGAATATCTCCGGATCGGCCTACATGCTCCGCCAATGCCCGCCCACCCGCGACGAAATGAAGTTCACGACCCGCTACGCCACCGCCGATATCGATTTCAGCGGGTACAAAAACCCCTATGGCCCCGGCGTACAGGGATGGGCTTATCTCAAGAGCGCCTGGCATTGGCTGAAACAGCAGAGGCATAACCTGCGCAGCGCCGGCGCGACCGTCGATGCCATGATCGCCCTGCGCCAGCGCGAGACGCGCCGCTTTCTGGCGCTGGATCTGACGACCATGACACATCAGGAACTGGAGCGAGAACTCAGCCGCATCGACGGTTACTTCCTCGACAGCTGCGCCGCCTATATGCCCTTCTTCCTTCAGTCGTTCGCGCTCTACGATGCGCTGGCGCTGACCTGCGAACGTTATCTCAAAGGCCGCGGCAACGGATTGCAAAATCGCATCAAGGCGTCGATGAACAACCTGCGCACCATCGAAGTCACGCTGGGCATTCTCAGCCTGGTGGAGACGGTCAATCGTCAACCGGCGTTGAAGGCCCTGTTCGAGCGACACAGCGCACAGGAACTGGTCACCGTCCTGCCCACCGCTCCCGAATCGCGCGCCTTCTGGCAAAGCGACTTCAGCGCCTTCCTGTTCGAGTTCGGCGCCCGTGGCCGCCAGGAGTTCGAATTGAGTCTTCCGCGCTGGAACGACGATCCCAGCTACCTGCTGCAAGTGATGAAAATGTATCTGCAACATCCGGTGGATCTGCACACGAAACTGCGGGAAACAGAGCGGCTGCGCCATGAAGACAGCGCGACGCTGCTTAAAGCGATGCCCTGGTTTGGCCGGATGAAGCTGAAGTTCATCACCAAACTGTATGGCGTGATGGCCGAACGCCGCGAAGCGACCCGGCCAACCTTCGTCACCGAAACCTGGTTCTACCGCCGCATCATGCTGGAAGTGCTGCGGCGCCTGGAGGCGCAAGGCCTGGTCAAACCGGCCGATCTGCCCTATGTGGACTTCGAGCGCTTCCGCGCGTTTATGGCGGGGGAACAGTCGGCGCAGGAAGCGTTCGCCGCCGATCTGATCGAGCGCAATCGCCACCAGCATCTGCTGAACCTGCATGCGGAAGAGCCGCCGATGGCGATCGTCGGGGGGTATCAGCCCAGGATGAAAGCCCCCACGGCGGAAAATGCCGCCGGCATGCTGTCCGGCCTGGCGGCCAGCCCCGGCAAAGTGGTGGCGAAAGCGCGCGTCATCACCGACCTGCTGGCGCAGGCCGGCGAGCTGCAGCCCAACGAAATCCTGGTGGCGCGCTTTACCGACGCCAGCTGGACCCCGCTCTTCGCGCTGGCGGCGGGCATCGTCACCGATATCGGCTCTGCGCTGTCCCACAGCTGCATCGTCGCACGCGAATTCGGCATCCCCGCGGCGGTCAATCTCAAGAACGCCACCCAGTTGATCAACAGCGGCGACACCTTGATTCTCGACGGCGACAGCGGGACGGTCATTATTCAACGCGGAGAACGTGCCGATGGCTAGTCAACACCACATCCGGCGAAGGTAAACCATCCGCCTGAACACAGCACAATTCAACGAAGGTGATGCGCGCGGCAACCGCCGCCTGCAGAGACCGTCGCGGGCTTTGTCGTGCCGAATTTGCCCGCCTGGCTGAAGCCGTCACTCCATTTTGGCTGCACAAGGAACTCATCATGACGACCCTGACAGGACAAGCAAGACTCACCAACTCCGCCGCCTACGAGCAAGTGTGGCAAGCGGAGCGCCAGGCCTGCCGCACCGACGCGGATCCCGACACCCTGACGGTCGGCGTGGTGGTGGTGACGCGCAACCCGGCGTTTTTCCAAACCGGGCTTAGCGTACTGAACGATATCCGCGATTATGTTTTCAACCGCGTGCATATCCAGTCCGAGATGCCGCTGAAACTGTTGGATCTGGCGGCGGACTCGCTTTATCTGGCCGCGCGCGAAAAGGCGCTGCACTTTCTCAAAGGCCAAAACAAGGCTATCAACGTTCGCATCATCCAATGCGCCAGCCTGGCCGAGGCCACCGGCAAGATCATCTATACGCATGCGCTGGAACAGCGTCCCGAATTTCATTTGGGCATGCTGTTCTACGATCAGACCACGCCGGCCGGCGTCGATGACAGCATCGAACAGATCGATCGCGATCTGGACGCCTTTTACAGCGCCTTGCAGCGCAGCGGCATTCCCGCGTTTTACACCACCTTCTCCACCGTTGCGTTCATTCGCCAGCTGCGATCGCCCTTCCGCTACCTGCCGCAGCAATACCGCGAAATCGTGCGCAGCGAAGATCCGGCGATCTTCCAAACCGAGCTGTTGTGCCTGTGGATGGACTTCTTCGAGATGAACTACACCAACCGCCGGGTCAAGCCGATCGGCGCGCTGGCGCTGCACAACACGCTGGGTGAGCAGCTGATTCAATTTTTCGAGCGTACCGCCGCCGAACGCTGGCTGGTGTCCTATTACACCGGGTCGATCATCTCCAATCTGATCGGCTATCTGGATCGGCATGCGGAGGCGCGCGGCGCGCTGATCCTGCGCGGCCCTAACGAACACGCCATCGCCTGCGGCGCCATGGCCAACTGGCAGCTGTATCGCATGCCGTTCCTCGGCGTAGTGACCTCCGGGATGATGGATGAATTCAAGGGTACGCTGGCCAACCTCAAGGAAACCGCCGCCCAGGGCATCATCGTCGCGGCGGAAAACCGCGGCAATCAATGGTACAGCTTCCAGGGAACGCTGACGCCGACGGAGGACATGCGCGAAGTGCTTATCGCCCGCCGCATCCCGTTCGTTTATATCGATGACGTCGAAATGATCGGCGCCGGTTTGACGGAAGCCTTCCGCCTTTATCATCAAGGCCAGGGGCCGGTGGTGATTCTGGCGACGCAAAACGTGCTGGAGTCGACCCTGTCGCTGGAGGGTGCCGTCGGCGATCCCTCGCCGATCCCGGTTCTGTCGGCGGACGATCCGCTGCCGATGAGCGAAAGCCTGGCACAGGCGATAGCGCTGATCAACCGCGGGCCGGAACGGCTGGTGTGGCAGTTGGGCCCGGTCAGCGACGACGAATACGCCCTGATCCATGACATCGCCGACGCCGCCGGCATCGCCCTGGTGGACTCGTTGGCCCATCCTGGCTCGGCGCCGAAATATTATCAGGGCCGGCGCAATCCCCACTACCTGGGCACCCTGGCGATTTACGGCTATAGCCCGCGCGTCTACAACTTCCTGCACACCAATGACAAGCTCAACGCCATGAGCGAGCAGAGCCTGTTTATGATCAAAAGCCGCGTCGCTCAGATCACCACCCCCTTCTCCGACGGCAGGCTGGAGCGCAAGGTTCATCTGGTGCAGCTCACGCACGATGATCGCCATCTGTCGCCCTATGCCGATCTGCACCTGCACATGAACTGTCTGGCGTTCCTGCGCACGGTGAAAGCGCATCTCGACGTCGATCCGGCATTGCGGGAAAGACGCCGCGCGTTGATCGCCGCCTATCTCGATTCGCCTTCCGACGTGGTCAGCCAGCTTCCCAGTCTGCCCATGTCGGCCAACTACTTCTTCTGCCAGTTGAACCGAGTGATTGAAGAGTTGATCGAAACGGAGGGCTTCGATTTTACCGGCGTATATGACGTCGGCCGGTGCGGCATCTCCGCCGCGCGCAACGTCGCCAAAACGCGCCGCGGCTTTTCCGGCTGGTATGGCCGCGCCCTAATGGGCGACGCTCTGCTGGCCACCGGCTACCTGGCTTACACCAGCCCAAGCCACGTGATGGCGTTTATCGGCGACGGCGCTAAAGGGATCGTACCGGACATCCTGCCGGCTTTTATCGACAACATTCTCACCCATCCGCAGTTGCTGAATAAAAGCATCACCGTCTTCTATTTATGCAACGGCGGTCTGTCCGTCATCAATACCTATCAGGAACGCATTCTGTTCAATCGCACCTCGCGGCAAATGCGGTTGGTGAACGTCGAACAGCCGGACGTCGAACAAACGGTCAATAACTTCCATATCCAGAGCAAAACGCTTACGCATTTCGACGAAGACGTCATTCGCCAGGCGCTGACCACCCCGCACCGACTCAATCTGTTCTCCGTGGTGCTGGGACACAACAATGAAGGCGACGGTATCTCGCTGGCCACCGCCAAAGGCTGGCAGCGCGATCCGAGCGACCACGACGCCCTGCAGAAGCGCAAAGCCTGGGCAGCCCAACAGCCCGAATCGACCAGCACCGCCTTCGACCAAGATCCTACACCGGAAGCCACCTCATGAAATTCGGATTCATCGCTCATCCCACCTCGCTGGGGTTGAAACGTTACGTCAAAATGCTCGATCTGCTGCAACGCAACTCGACCGAGCAGCACAGCGGCTATACGCGTGAACTGTGGGAACGACAAAACCTGGTTCCCTTTATGAACTTCGCCAGGATCACCTCGGCGACCGGCGCCACTTGCGAAGGGGTGATCAAATACATGCCGCTGGTGGCGGATGAGATGCTGGCCGACGCACGCGGTATCGCCGCCAGGGTGGTCCAAGGCATCGAAGAGCTGGCCGGCGATGGCGCCGAACTGGTCGGTCTCGGCGGTTTTACCTCTATCGTTGGGCGACGCGGCGAAGCCACCGCGGAAAAGTCGCCGGTGCCGGTCACCTCCGGCAACTCGCTGACCACCTACGCCGGCTACAAGGCCTTGATGCAGATCCAGTCCTGGCTGGAAATTCGCCCGGAGGAGGAACCCGTCGCCATCGTCGGCTATCCGGGGTCGATCTGCCTGGCGCTAAGCCGTCTGCTGCTGGCGCACGGTTTCTCTCTCCATTTGCTGCACCGCGCCGGCAACCATGATCGCAGCGAACTGCTCAGCCATTTGCCCGAGGAGTATCACTCGCGCGTCACCCTGACCAGCGATCCCGAAGATCTCTACCCGCGCTGCAAACTGTTTGCCGCCGCGACCTCCGCCGGCGGCGTGATCGACCCCGCCAGACTGCAACCCGGTTCGATCTTCATCGACGTGGCGCTGCCGCGCGATATCGCTTCGGAAACGCGCCCGGCGCGGGATGACATTCTGATCATCGACGGCGGCTGCGTCACCGCCACCGATGCGGTCAAGTTGGGTGGAGAATCGCTCAACGTCACCATCAAGCAACAATTGAACGGCTGCATGGCGGAAACCATTGTGCTGGCGCTGGAAAACCGGCGGGAAAACTTTTCGCTGGGCCGCTATCTGGCGCCGGAAAAAGTGCTGGAGATCGGTGAAATCGCCGAGCGCCACGGGTTCTTCGCCTATCCGCTGGCCTCGTACGGCGAGCGCATCGATCGGCAGAGCGTGACCAATCTCAAGCGCTACTACCACCATGACATCTATGCCGGGGAACCGGCTGATGCGGCGCTGCCCGCATCGCGCCTGGCGTTTATCGATGCGGTCATCGCCCAAACGCCGGCCAGGGAAGACACCCTCGACCGCTATCATCAATACATCAACCCCATGATGGTGGACTTCCTCAAGTTGCAGCGCTGCGACAACGTTTTCCGCAGCGCCGCCGGCACCCAGTTGTATGACGATGCGGGCGAGGCTTTCCTGGACATGGTGGCGGGCTACGGGTGCCTAAACCTGGGCCACAACCCGCAGCCAGTGGTCAACGCGCTGAAAAACTACCTCGACGCTCAAGGCCCCAACTTCATTCAATACATTTCCATTCCCGAACAGACTGCCAAGCTGGCCGAAGTGCTCTGTCGTCTGGCGCCGGGCAACATGGGCCGGGTGTTCTTCAGCAACTCCGGCACCGAAGCCGTCGAGGCCGCGATGAAGATCGCCAAGGCCTCGACGGGCAAGCCGGGCATCGCCTATCTGCGCAACAGTTACCACGGTAAAACGCTGGGCGCGTTGTCCATCACCGGACGAGACAAACACCGCCGCTATTTCACACCGCTGCTGGACGCGATGGTGGAAGTGCCGTTCGGCGATCTCGCCGCGCTGCGGGCAGCGCTGAACCGTGAAGACGTCGGCGCGCTGATGATCGAACCGATCCAGGGCGAAGGCGGCGTGCATATCCCGCCCGCCGGTTACCTGCAGGCGGTGCAGCAGCTCTGCCGCGAGACCGGCGTGCTGCTGATGGTGGACGAAGTGCAAACCGGGCTTGGGCGCACCGGCAAACTTTTCGCCTGCGAATGGGACGGTATCGAGCCGGACGTGCTGATGCTGTCGAAATCCCTGTCCGGCGGCCTGATCCCCATCGGCGCCACGCTGTGCCGAACCGATCTTTGGCAAAAAGCCTATGGCACGGCGGACCGCTTCCTGGTGCACAGCTCCACCTACGGCGGCGGCAACCTCGCCTCGGTCGTCGCCCTCAGCGCGCTGCGCGAGATCCTGGCGCAGGATTTGGTCGGCCATGCCGAACGGATGGGCGCCTACTTTAAGCAGGCACTGAGCGAGATCGCCGCCCGCTATCCGTTCGTCAGCGAAGTGCGCGGCCGCGGCCTGATGCTGGGGATCCAGTTCGATCAGGCGTTCACCGGCGCGGTCAACGCCTCCGCCCGCGAATTCGCCACCCGGCTGCCGGGCGATTGGCACACCACCTGGAAATTCTTGCCCGATCCGGTGCAAGCCCATTTGCGGGCGGCGATGGATCGCATGGAACAGGCGCTCGGCGAAATGTTCTGCATGAAATTCGTCACCAAGCTGTGCCAGGACCACAAGATCCTGACCTTCATTACCGCCAACAGCTCGACGGTGATCCGTATTCAACCCCCGCTCATCATCAGCAAAGCCGAGATCGACCGTTTCGTCGGCGCCTTTGCCACGGTGTGCGAGGAACTCTCCACCTTTTTAGACTAGGGAGCCAGCAATGCCTTTAACCAAGCAAGATGCCGTCAATCAGATGATGGGCTTTTTCCAGGCCAAGGCGCTGACCGCCGCGCTGGCGCTGAAGCTGTTCGATCAGCTGCGCGATCGGGACGCCGACGCGGCGCACATCGCCGCGCGGCTTGACTGCCCGGCGCGTTCCACCGAGCAGTTGCTCATCGCGCTGCGGGCCATGGGGTATCTCGACCAACGAGACGGCCTTTATCATTTGCCCGCCGCCCACCGGGCTTTTCTGTTGAGCGACGAACCCCAGTGGCTGGGATGGCTGGGCCGCCACATCGATACCTTCCTGTATCCGCTGTGGGGCGAGCTGAAAACGGCGGTGCGAAACGATGCCCACCAGCGCCGCACGGTCTTCGGCGATGACCGCAGTTGGTTCGACATCCTGTACCAAAATCCGGACGACGTGGCGGACTTCCAGGAATTTCTCGGTAAATTCGCCGCGCCCTTTATCGCCGGCTTTGTTCGCGATTACGACTTCTCGCAACACCGTGCGTTTTTGGACATCGGCAGCGGGATCGGCAGCCTGCCGATGGCGATCGCCGACGCTTATCCGGGGATCGCACTCGCGATCTGCGAACTGCCGCAGGCCTCGGCGTTCTTGCGCGACAAGCTGACGCTGCAAGGCTATGGCGAACGCATTGACGTCGTGGAGGGCGATGTCATCAGCGGCGATCTGCCGATCGGCGGCTATGACCTGATCCACCTGGGATGGATGCTGCACGACTACGCCCCGGAAACCCAACTGACCATCCTGCGCAACATCTATCGGGCGATGCCGGCCGGCGGCCGCTTCATCGCTTCCGAAACGCCGCTGAACGAAGACAAATCAGGGCCGGAATTTACCGCCCTGCTGTCGCTGAACATGCTGGTCTCCACCGACGGCGGCATAGAGAGCAGCGCGCAGGAATACCTGGACAGATTCCGTCTGGCGGGATTCAGCAACGCGCGCATCATGAAAATAGCCGGCCCACGCACCCTGATCGTCGGCGAAAAATAACCAGTTAGCAACGGGAGCTCGCAATGTTAGAAAGCAAATTGATCCAGCATATCGCCACCCAGTATCTGGATGGCGATCACGACGGCCTGAATGCTCAAACCCCGCTGTTTGAACTGAACGTCGTCGATTCCGCCTCCATTTTCGATCTGGTGGATTTTCTGCGTCAGGAGTCTCATGTCGCCATCGGCATGCATGAGATCCATCCGGCGAACTTCGCCTCGGTGCAGGCGATGGTCGCGCTGGTGCAACGGTTGCAAGCGCAAGTCGCCGCAGGGGGTGTCGCATGAGCGTTCACGCCGTCGATAGCGCCGCAAACGCGCATGAAGCCGTCCGGCAGTCGGTGCTGCACACCTTCGCCCGGCTGACCGAGTACGAACCGTCGGCACTGGCCCTGACCAGCCATCTGGAAAACGATTTGGGCGTCGACTCCATCGCGCTGGCGGAAATTGCCATGGTGCTGAACCGTCAGTTCCAATTAAATACGCCGCTGGCGATCCAGGAGATCAAAACCATTCAGGATGCGCTCGACGGTATTTTGCAGCGCGGTTTCACGCTGCCGACGCCGAACGCCGCCGCGCAACCTGCCCCCGAGACGCCTCAGGCCTGGTTGAGCGCTCTCGTGCGCCAGGTGTTCGCCACCCACAGCGGATATGAAGTGCGTGATCTGTCCCCCGACGCCGCCATCGAAGGCGACCTGGGCATCGACTCCGTAGCGGTGGTGATGGCGCGCAACGAGTTGCTCAAAACGCTGGGCCTGGACGATAACGCAGCGCTGGCGGAGTGCCGCACGCTGGCTGAGCTGGAGCACAACCTGGCGGCGCGGCTGGTTCAGGAACAGGGCGAAGCGTGGTTCAGCCGCTTTGGCCAGCACACCGCCGCGTCCGCCGCGCCGCAGCCCACCAAGGCGCCCGCATCGCCGGACGCGCGCGATGAGCTCGGCGATCCGCGCACCATGCGGGACTTCGTCGGCATCGAGCACCCGGATTTGTTCCATAAAACGCGTGAATTCGGCGCTTTTTATCGCGATAAAAAACAGCGTCAGCTTTACTGGTACGGCATGCCGCTTGAAACGCCGTGCAAAAACCGCGCGGTCATGTTCGACGAGGTCACCGGCAAAAGCCGCGAATTTCTGATGTTCGGCTCCAACAGCTATCTGGGATTGTCGAACCATCCGGAAGTGATCCACGCCATCCAGGACGCCGCTGGCCTGTACGGCGCCACCAACACCGGGTGCCGCATCATCGCCGGCAGCAACGTGCTGCATCTGGAATTGGAGCGCAAACTGGCCAAGCTCAAAGGGCGCGAAGACTGCATCGTCTATCCGTCCGGCTACTCGGCCAACCTGGGATGCATCTCGGCTCTGACCAGCCGACACGACCTGGTGTTCACCGACGCCATCAACCACATGAGCATCCAGGACGGCTGCAAGTTGGCGGGCGCGCAGCGGAAAATTTATGACCACTCTTTGACCAGCCTTGAGAAATCGCTGGCCAAATACGCCGATCACCCCGGCGGCAAGCTGATCGTCACCGATGGCGTTTTCAGCATGCACGGCGATATCGTCGATCTGCCGCGCCTGATGAAGCTGGCCGAACGCTACGGCGCACGCGTATTGGTCGACGACGCGCACGCGACGGGCGTCTTGGGCAAAACCGGCTCGGGCACGGCGGAACACTTCAATATGAAAGGCCAGGTGGATCTCGAACTGGGCACCATGAGCAAGGCGCTGTCGGGGTTAGGCGGCTTCGTTTGCGCCGATGGCGAAGTGGTCGAATACCTGCGTTTCTACTCCAACTCCTATGTTTTCGCCGCCACCATCCCCGCCGCAGTCGCCGCCGGCGTGATCGCCTCCATCGACGTGATGCTGCGTGAACCCGAGCGACTGACCAAGCTGTGGGACAACATCTACTACTTCCGCACGTTGCTGCTTAACGCCGGTTTTGACCTTGAGCATTCCGACTCGGCCATCATTCCGGTGGTGGTGGGCGACGACGCCAAAACGCTGCTGTTCGGCCGCGCCGTCCGGGCGCGCGGGCTATTCTGCCAGACCGTGGTCTTCCCGGGCGTCAGCGTGGGTGACGCCCGCTTACGCATCAGCGTGACCAGTGAACACACGCGTGAAGATCTGGATGAAGCCTACGCCATTTTGGTGGCGGCGGCGCTGGAGACCGGCGTGCCGGTCAACGGCGATGTCCGACGGGAAGAGCGCGCACGCGCCGCCGAGGTCTGACATCATGGCAACCTTCATTTCACCGATACTGGAGGCCCTGTTCCGGCACGCCCGCCAAGCGCCGGAAAGCACCGCTCTGCTGTGCGGCGATCGGCGCTGGAGCTATCGTCGCCTGGCCGATCGCGCCTGCATGATGGCGGCGGCGCTGCGACATGCCGGGTTGAAGCAGCAGGCCGTGCTGCTCAACCTGCAGAAAGGGCCCGACGCCGTCGCCGCCATGTACGCGTGTTGGCTGAGCGGCAACCACTATGTCCCTATCGATTTCAGCCAACCGACGGCGCGCATCGAACGCATTATCGCCGCCGCCTCACCCGCGCTGATCGTCGATGAGGGCTGGTTGAACGCGCTCGATGACCGCACCGATCTCGATGGCGCCTGGCCGGAAGCGATCGCCGCGCTCGGCTCTCCCCTCGCCGCCATTCTCTATACTTCAGGCTCCACAGGCACCCCGAAAGGGGTGCAAATCACCCATGACATGCTGACGTTTTTCATCGGCTGGGCCGTCAGCGATACACAACTGACGGCGCGCGACGTGCTGGCCAACCATGCCAGTTTCGCCTTTGATCTGAGCACCTTCGATCTGTTCGCCGGCGTTTGTGCCGGCGCCGCGACCTGGATCGTGCGCGAAGATGAACAGAAAGATTGCCAGGCTCTCGTTCGCGGATTGCAAACGCACGGCGTCACCCTGTGGTATAGCGTGCCTTCGATTTTAGCCATGCTGGAAAAGAGCGCGTTGCTGGCGCCGTCGACGGTGAAAACGCTGCGCCAGGTCACGTTCGCCGGAGAGCCTTATCCGGCCGCCGCGCTGAGGCGCCTGGTTGCGCATCTGCCGGCTCGCTGCCGCGTCAGCAACTGGTATGGCCCGACGGAAACCAATGTCTGCACCGCCTACGCGCTGGATCGAATGCAGTTGGCGACGCTGGAGCAGATCCCCATCGGCCATCCGCTGCCCGGCTTGACGGCGCAGTTGGTCGATGAGCAGGGGCGTCTGCAGCCGATTGACGGTACGCTGGGCCGACGCGGAGAATTGCTGATCGGCGGGCGGTGCGTCACCCCCGGCTACAGCAACGTCGCCTCATCGCGGCAAGCGCAATGGCATCCGCGCCAATGCCACGCGACCGGCGACTGGGTGGAGACGACGGCGAATGGGCTGGTCTACCGCGGCCGGCTGGACGACATGGTGAAAATCAACGGCTACCGGGTGGAATTGGGGGAGATAGAATCGATCCTTCATCACCATCCCTCGGTCTGCCAGGCCGCACTGTATGTCGAGCTCGGCGAGCTGAAGCAAAAACTGATCGCCGTGATCACCCTCCATCCCGGCGCGCTCCGCCCCAACCTGCTGGAGCTCAAGCAGTTCCTGCAGCCCAGGCTGCCCGCCTATATGCTCCCCAGCCAACTGGTGGTCGCCGACAGCCTGCCCACCAACGCGAACGGCAAGGTGGACAGAGGACGTTTGTCCGAGGTGAATGCGCGATGAACCAGGAAATTCATGCCGCGCCGCTGGCGCTGGTCGGCATCGGCTGCGCACTGCCCGGCATCGATCGTATCGATCTGTCCAACGGCGCCGCCTGGTCGGCGCTGTTCGACGCCCCGCCGCCGATGCCGTGGAGCGATGCGGCCGCGCCGATCCGCGGCCGTCAGATCGACGACGCCGCGTTTGATTTCAAAAAATTCGCCATCCCGCCGCTGTTTCGACTGGCGGTCAGCCGCGAGACCCGCCTGGCGCTGCAGGCCGCCTCCGCCGCCATGCAGCATCTGACGTTATCCGACGCGTTGCGCGACCGCTGCGATCAATTTTGCGCCACCCATTTGGGCAGTGATGCGGCCTATCGCAACGCCACCAAAATCGGCGCGCTGCGCAGGCTGGCCGAACGGCTTGACGTTCAGGGTCTCTCACCGGCGGCGGTCATGCGCCGGATTGACGATTACAAACAGCCGCTGGCCCAGGCGTTCGGCAGTTCATCCCACGATCGCGTGGGGGAAATGGCCTCCAGCATTCCCGCGCGCATCGCCCATTTCGCCCGCACGCGCGGTAAATGCCAAACCCTCGACGGCGCCGATCTGGGCGGCCTGCGCTTGCTGCAGCTGGCGCAAGACTGTTTTCGCCATGCCGACAGCCGCATGGCGGTGCTGACCGCCGTACAATGCTTCCACCATCAACCTCAGGCGGACATGCTGTTGGCGCAGGGCGTTTCCTCTTCGGCCTGTTGGCTGGAGGGCGCGATCAGCCTGGTCGTTTGCCCGCTGGACGTCGCTCAGGAACAGGGATGGCCAGCGATCGCACATTTGTCGACCCTGATCGCCGAACGGCAGGATGCCGCGCCGAGCGCCGGCTATTTTGCCGGCGCCAATCAGGTTTTCTGCCATCTCCTCGACATGCTGTTGCAACGGCAACAGGCGTGCGCCGGGCACTCGTTCACCGGCTACCGCTGGCGGATCGACGCGGCGTCTCCCCCCTCATTAAAACCGACGGCTTCGCCACGCATCAGCATCATCGACTATCAGCCCATCACCGCGCAGGGGCTGGATAAAGCGCGTTTCTGGCAGGCCTTGCGCAACGGGGAGGACACCCTGCGCGATCACAGCCCCGAGCAGCTGCACCCCGGCGCCTTCGTGCGACCCACGCCGCAAAAGCTCAGCGCCTACACCGCTCACGCCATGTGCTTCCCAACGCACGATCCGGTGCGGCTTGAGCTGACGCGGCCTATGATGCCGGCCAAAAAACAGCGCCTCGACGTCACACAACTGCACGCCCTCAACGGCTGCGCGGCGTGGCCCGACAGCCTGCGACGCTTTGAACGCATCGCCATTATCGTCGCCAGCAACCTGTCTTTGAGCGCCGATCGACAACAGGCCATGCGCGCCCTGTGGCCGACGTTGCCTCCCGCCGGCGTCGCCCTTTCGCCACCGCCCCAACCCGCGATCAACCGCTGGAGCTGGCATGGCGCCTGCGGCCTCGGCACCGCGCAGCTGTTGGCGCAACAGCTCGGCGTCGAGGCGGACTGCTACGCGGTCGAGGCGGCCTGCGCCAGTTCGCTGGCCGCCTTGCACAATGCGGTCAGGGCGTTACAGGCCGGCCGCTACGATGCGGTGCTCGTCGGCGGCATAGAAACGGCGACGCTCGAACGCGATATGGTGCTGTGCAGCGCGCAGATGATGCTTTCCGCTTCGCGTATGCGACCTTTCGCCCGACAAGCCGACGGTTTTACTCCCGGCGACGGTGGCGGCTTCTTCATTCTGACCGGCCAGGCGACATCGCGGGCCATCGCCACCATCGAAGCGATATCGGGATCTTGCGACAGCTATTCCATGACCGCGCCCGATCCCGAGGGTCAGGCGTTGGCAATCGAAAAAACCCAGAGCCTGAGCGCCGTGGAAGCGCGCCAGATACAGTATCTCGAAGCGCACGGCACCGGCACCGAACTGGGCGATCGGGCAGAAGTCGCGTCATTGCATCAGGGGTATCGCCGCGCCGCGCACGCCCCTTTGTACATCGGTTCGGTGAAGTACAACTTCGGCCACTGTTTCGCTGGTGCCGGCGCGCTCAGCCTGTGCAAAGTGCTGAGCGCTTTCGAACACGGTCAAATCCCGCCCACGCCGGTGGCGACATTGAATGCCGAACTGCCGCTGGCGGCGATCCCGGCCGAAATCCCGCAAGTCGCGCTCGACTGGCCACACGGTGAAGGCGGACGTCGGGCGGCGATCAACGGCTTTGGCACCGGTGGCATCAATTACCATTTGCTTATCCATCAACCCGTTTAAAAAGGCCGCCCAGATGCACATTATCGTCCATAAGATTCGGCTAAAAGACATCGCCCACCGCGCCGCGTTTCGCGACTGGGTGGAGACGACCGATTACCAGGCTTGCCGCCACCTCGATGCGGTACGCGCCTTCGATGTCATCGAAGTCAGCCCTTCGGCGGAGGCGCCGTTTCACTTTATCGAAATCATTCAGCTGAACTCGCTGAAAATGTTCGAGCGCGAGATGCAAACCCCGCTGTTTCAAAGCCTGGTTGAACGCTTTAATCAGTTGGCGGAAGTCGTTGACGAAATCAGCGGAGAACGCATCGCCGATGGTTATCGAGCTTAGCGTGGCGCCGCGTATCGTCATCGCCCTGGGCGGCACCCACCGCTGCGCCGCCGTTCGGGGATTGCGGCATCTGTCGGCGGTGAAAAACCTCGCGCGGGCGCAGGCCGTCGCGCTGCTGAACCGGACATGGTGCCAGGGGCACGCGACCGGCTTTACGCTGCGCCATGAGACGAGTGGACAACCGTTCGGCGAACACCTCCTGCTGGGACGCCGCCACGTTTCCCTCAGCCATTCGCATGCCTGGTACGCCAGCGCCACCGGCGATATCCCGCTCGGCATCGATCTGCAGCATTATCGCCCCTTCTCCGGCGCGGCGCTGCGCTGGGCCTTTAGCGAGGCGGAGCAGCGATTGGGACGCATACAGGCCTGCGCCGTCTGGGCCATTCGCGAAGCATTTTTAAAAAGTCACGGCCGCGGTCTGCCCTACGAATTGCGGACGATCGGCATCGACTGGCGCACCGGGTTGGTCTCAAGCGCCGACGGCAGTTTGGCGAGCAGACGTTTCTGGCTGTGGCGCAGCCTGGACTGGGCATGCGCACTCTGCTTTCCGGCGGAGGAGAGCATGTCGTTCAGAGCGAACGTTACCGTATTTTCCCTGCCCGCCCCTTCCGCTTTCGGAGCCTTATCATGACCCAAGACCTTTTCGCCGCGGCGCTGCAACAGGCCGTGGACATCGCGCGGCAGGCGCCCTCTTCACACAACTGTCAACCCTGGTCTCTCCACTATGACGCCGACGCCCGATGTGGCCGGTTGGCTATCGACCGCCGTCGCGCCTTGCAGAGCCTGCCTTCGCTGGAACGCGAGATGCTGATGAGCTGCGGGATTTTCTTCGAGTACCTCAGCGCGCTGCTCAACTGTGCAGGCTCGCCTCTCGCCTGGCGTTGGGAGAATGGCCCCACGCATTTACTGAGCTTTGCGCCCGCCGCGCCTGCCGCGCCCGATCGCGCCGCCCATCGCCAATTGGCGCAGCTGATCGGCGAGCGGCATACCGCACGGGCGGCCTATCAGCCTACGCCAATCAATGAAGCGCAGCGGATGCAGCTGCAGACCTTGTTCGACGGAACGGCAAGTTCACTCAGTATCGCAGGTGACGAACGCGCTCGCCGTCGGGTCGCGCAGCTCACCGCTCGTCACGCCGCGCTCGATTTCTCGGATCGCCAAGCCTGGCGGGAAACCTATCAATACATCCGCTTCAACGAACGGCAGCCTACCGACGACGGTTTTCACCTGCACCACCTGTTTGGCCCGGTATCCCCAGCATTCAAGCGCTTCTTTCAAGTGGCGTTTCATCCTCGCTTAAGCCGGCTGGCGACCGGGCTGCGCCTGCCGGCTTATATGGCGCAAGGGCTGGCGCAACGCGTCGCGGAAGGCCCGCAATACCTGGCGCTGTGTCTGAACGACGAAAGTGCCGAGCACCTGTTCGCCACCGGCATGCGGCTTGGGCGTCTGTGGCTCACGCTGCAACACTGGGGTTGGGGATTGCATCCGATCAGCGTTCTGGTGCAACACGCCGAGGCACGTCGCGAGCTCGCAGCAACCCTGGCGCTCAGCGCTCCCCCGGTGTTTTTTGCCCGCTTCGGCCACCTGCAACAATGGGGCAGCGCAGCGCCCAGACGCAGTTGGCAAAGCATTTTGACCGCGCCGCCATCCGGCGAATGCGCGCACCCGGGGAACGATTCCCCCTAATCCGCTGAGGAGAACACAATGAATGTATGGATTGCTTTGGCCGTTGTTTTGTTGATCCTTGCCCTGCTGGCGTTTATTACCAGCCGCGGCGCCCAGGACACTCGCCCGATGTTCCTGTGGGGGTTCAACGCCATGGGGCCGGTTACCCTGGTCTATTGCTATTTCGGCGAGGGCGATCTGAGCCACAAAGCCCTGCTCCTTCTCATGGTCGGCCTGTACCTGCTGCGCATGAACATCGTGCTGACACGTTGGTACGGCAACACCGCCGCGGCCAAACTCAAGGACGTGATGCCCACGCAGCAGGTGCCCTGGCTGGCGGTGATGATGGTCATGATCTTCGGCGGCCTGTACTGCCTGCCCTTTTACTGGGCCAGCCAACTGCAGGGGACGTGGGGCGCGCTGCAATGGCTGGCCATTGGGGTCTACCTGATAGGCACGCTGTTCCACTTCGGCAGCGATTATCAAAAACGGCGCTTCAAACAGGATCCGAACAATAAAGGCCGGTTGCTGAACAGTGGCTTTTGGGGATTGGCGCGCCATCCGAATTATTTCGGCGACTTTCTTATTTTCGTCAGCTTCGGGCTGCTTGCCGGCAACCTGCTTGGCCTGATCGCACCGCTGACTAACCTGGTGCAGTATTTCGCCGACGCCATTCCCAAAAGCGAGAAAATGGCCGAGAAGCGCTACGGCGAGGTCTGGCGCAACTATAAACGTCAGGTTAAGTGTTTCATTCCTTTCGTGCTGTAACCCCAACGCGGCAGCGCGGTTCGGGTAAGCCGACCGCGCTGCCGCCGATAAAACGCCTTGTCATACAACACAAAACGACCGTCACGCCCGCGCAAGTAAAAACCGCCTTGACCTTACCCTTGCTGGAAGGTTTAAGCTCCCTTCTTAGTGAAAACAGGTCAGGCGGTCAACCTTTAAACACCGCCTTCTAAGCAAGGAGTCCAATCATGTCACACACCACTATGCTGGCATTGCAGGGGCTGTCCTGCATGAACTGCGCGCAGCGGGTGAAAAAAGCCCTGGAAAGCCGCAGCGATGTCGAACAGGCGGACGTTAACGTGCATTACGCCAAAGTGACCGGCGACGCACCGGACAGCGCGCTGATCGACAGCGTGATCGCCGCCGGTTATCAGGCCGAAGTCGCGCCGCACGCCGATACCGAACTACAGCTGAGCGGCCTGAGCTGCATGCACTGCGTCGGCACCACCCGCAAGGCGCTGGAAGCGGTGCCGGGCGTGTTCGCCGCCGACGTCGCTATCGACAGCGCGAAAGTGTATGGCGATGCCGATCCGCAAACGCTGATCGCCGCGGTGGAAGATGCCGGTTATCACGCCAGCGCAGCGGGCGCCGCCGCCCCAAAAACTGAGCCGTTGGCTGACGCAACACCTTCGTTGCCGGACGTTCAGCCAGCGGCGCAACCTTCCCTTCCGGCAACCGACAGCGCGGACGACAGCGTACAGCTGCTGCTCAGCGGCATGACCTGCGCCAGCTGCGTCAATAAAGTGCAGCAGGCGCTGCAAAGCGTACCCGGCGTAGAACACGCGCGCGTCAACCTGGCGGAACGCAGCGCGCTGGTGACCGGCGCCGCCGATGCGCAAGCGCTGGTGGCGGCGGTGGAAAAAGCCGGCTACGGCGCCGAGATGATTCAGGACGAGACCGAACGCCGCGAGCGCCAGCAGCAGACCGCACGCGCCAACATGAAGCGCTTTAGCTGGCAGGCGGCGCTCGGTCTGGCGTTGGGTATCCCGCTGATGGCCTGGGGGCTGTTCGGCGGCAGCATGACGCTGACGCCGGAAACCCAGCGCCCCTGGCTGCTGGTCGGCGTCATCACCCTGGCGGTGATGGTGTTCGCCGGCGGGCACTTCTACCGCAACGCCTGGCGCGCGCTGATGAACGGCAGCGCCACCATGGACACCCTGGTGGCGCTCGGCACCGGCGCCGCCTGGCTTTACTCGATCGCCGTTAACATTTGGCCCGATTTCTTCCCGATGGCGGCGCGCCACCTCTATTACGAGGCCAGCGCGATGATCATCGGTTTGATCAACCTCGGCCATGCGCTGGAGCAGCGCGCCCGTCAGCGTTCTTCACCGGCGCTGGAGCGGCTGCTGGATCTGACGCCGCCCACCGCGCGCCTGGTGACCGACGACGGCGAGCGCGATATCCCGCTGGCGGAGGTGCAGCTCGGCATGACGCTGCGGCTGACCACCGGCGATCGCGTGCCGGTCGACGGTGAAATCGAGCAGGGCGAAGTCTGGCTCGATGAAGCGATGCTGACCGGCGAAGCGGTGCCGCAGCAGAAAGGCCCCGGCGACACGGTGCATGCCGGGACGGTGGTCGACGACGGCAGCGTGCTGTTCCGCGCCGCCGCCATCGGCAGCCAAACCACGCTGGCGCGCATCATCAAACTGGTGCGTCAGGCGCAGAGCAGCAAACCGGCGATTGGCCAACTGGCTGACCGCGTCTCGGCGGTGTTCGTGCCGGCGGTAGTGGCGATCGCGCTGTTCAGCGCGGCGATATGGTACTTCTTTGGCCCGCAGCCGCAGCTGGTCTATACGCTGGTGATCGCCACCACGGTGCTGATCATCGCCTGCCCGTGCGCATTGGGTCTGGCGACGCCGATGTCGATCATCTCCGGCGTCGGCCGCGCGGCGGAGTTCGGCGTGCTGGTGCGCGACGCCGACGCCCTGCAGCAGGCCAGCCAGCTGGACACCCTGGTATTCGACAAAACCGGCACCCTGACCGAAGGGAAACCGCAGGTGGTGGAGATCCTCACCTTCAATCAGGTCAGCGAACAGCAGGCGATCGGCTGGGCCGCCGCGCTGGAACAAGGCTCCAACCACCCGCTGGCGCGCGCCATCATGGAACGCGCCGCCGGGCAAACGCTGCCGCAGGTAGCGCAGTTCCGCACCCTGCGCGGCGCCGGCGTCAGCGGGGAGATCGACGGCGTGCAGGTGCTGTTGGGCAACGCCGCGCTGCTGGAGCAGCATCAGGTCGCGACCGCCGAACTGGAAGCGCCGATGCGCGCCCAGGCCGAACGCGGCGTGACGCCGGTGCTGCTGGCCGTGGACGGTAAACCGGCCGCGCTGTTCGCCATTCGCGATCCGCTGCGCGAGGACAGCATCGCGGCGCTGCAGCGCCTGCACCAACAGGGGTATCAGTTGGTGATGCTGACCGGCGACAACCCGGTAACCGCCAACGCCATCGCCAAAGAGGCCGGTATCGATCGGGTGATTGCCGGCGTGCTGCCGGACGGCAAAGCGGCGGCGATCAAGCAGCTGCAGGCGCAGGGCCAGCGCGTGGCGATGGTCGGCGACGGCATCAACGACGCCCCGGCGCTGGCGCAGGCCGACGTGGGCATCGCGATGGGCGGCGGCAGCGACATCGCCATCGAGACCGCCGCCATCACCCTGATGCGCCACAGCCTGCACGGCGTGGCGGATGCGGTGGAACTGTCGAAGGCCACGCTGCGCAACATGAAGCAGAACCTGTTCGGCGCCTTTATCTACAATACGCTGGGCATTCCGATCGCCGCCGGCGTGCTCTACCCGCTGACCGGCACGCTGCTCAGCCCGGTGGTGGCGGGCGCGGCGATGGCGCTGTCGTCCATTACCGTGGTCAGCAACGCCAACCGGCTGCTGCGTTTTAAACCCAGGAAGTAAGCTCCGGGGCGCCGTCATGGCGCCCCGCCGTTTTCCGGGCTTTCCTGCGCGGCGGATAGCGTTTAGCATGAATGACGATTTCCCCTCGCCTTTCATGCTGAAACGCGCACCCGTTATTCAGGAGCCACGCCGTATGGGTCAACTGTTACGCCGCCTCGCCGCCTTTCTCGGCCTGATTTCCCCCAAACGTTACGCTTATCCGGCGCTGGACATCACTCTGCCAGGCGATCGTCGGCTGCATCTGGTGGGCAGCATCCATATGGGCACCGTCGATATGTCGCCGTTGCCGCCCCGGCTGGCCGCCCGGTTGCAGCAGGCCGACGCGCTGATCGTCGAAGCCGATATCACCGACTCCGCCTCCCCTTTCGACCACGCCGAACTGCAGCCGGCGCTGGAACAGCGCCTGTCCGCCGAAGATTATCAACGGTTGTTGGCGCTGTGCCATGAGTTAGGCGCCGACCCGCACACCTTCGCCACCCTGCCCGGCTGGCAGGTGGCGCTGATGATGCAGGCGCGCCAGGCTCAGCGTCTGGGGCTGCGCGCGGAATATGGCGTGGACTATCAGCTGCTGCAGGCCGCCCGGGCGCAGGACAAACCGGTGATCGAACTGGAAGGCGCGCAGCAGCAGCTGGCGATGCTGGAACAATTGCCGGAAGGCGGCATCGCGCTGCTGCGCGATACGCTGGAACACTGGCATACCAACGCGCGGCTGCTGCAAACCATGGTGAGCTGGTGGCTGGACGCCAAACCGCGCGGCACGCTGGACACGCTGCCGGCCACCTTCAGCGCCGGGCTGTACGACGTGCTGATGCATCAGCGCAATCGCGACTGGCGGCGTCAGTTGGAGGCGCTGCCGGCCGGTGACTATGTGGTGGCGGTTGGCGCATTGCACCTGTACGGCGAGGATAACCTGCCGGCGATGCTGCAGCCGCAGGGGTAAAAAAGTGGCCAATATCGCTATTGGCCAGTCAAAGAGGAATTTCTTGTATTCTAGTTATACGCATAGCAACCGTGTTAACGGTTACAGTAAACAGGGTAGCAACCCGGTGAATATCTTGGCAACCCGCTTTATGTAACAGCCGCTCAGGTTGCCGGGCAGGTTGGATTTTTGTATTTTTAAGGCTGGTTATCACCCTTTCCCCGCTGGGGACATTTTGGACAACACATCATGACGCCCGCAGTCGTTCTGCTTGAGAAACAAAAGGTCGCCTTCACCCTTCATCCTTATCACCACGACAGTGACGAAACCAACTTCGGTGACGAAGCGGTGAAAAAGCTGGGGCTGGATGCCGATCGGGTTTACAAAACCTTGCTGGTGGCGCTGAACGGCGACGCCAAACACCTGGCGGTGGCGGTCACGCCGGTCGCAACCCAGTTGGATCTGAAAAAGGTCGCCCGCGCCCTCGGCGCCAAAAAGGCCGAGATGGCCGATCCGCAGCTGGCGCAGCGCGTCACCGGGTATCTGGTGGGCGGCATCAGCCCGCTGGGGCAGAAAAAACGGCTGCCGACGGTGATCGACAGCCCGGCGCAAGCGTTCACCACCATCTATGTTTCCGGCGGCAAACGCGGGCTGGACATCGAGTTGGCCGCCGCCGATCTGTGCCGCCTGCTGGCCGGCAGCTTCGCCGACATCGCCAAACGCGACTGACGCCGCGCGCTCAGCGGCACGCCACCGTGGCGTCACAGGCCGCCAGCGTTTCCACCAGGCGGTCCTCCAGCGCCTTCACCTGCGCGCCGGGCACCAAATAGTTATTGCTGATGATGGCGAATGCCAGCGGCCGACCGGTCGCCGAATCGACATAGCCGCTGAGCGACGATACGCCGGTCATGGAACCGCTCTTGGCGTGGGCGCGCCCTGCCGCCGCGCTGTTCACCATGCGGTTACGCAGCGTGCCGCCCACCAGCAATCCCGGCTCGCCCGCAATGGGCAAGGCGTGATACCAGTCGGCGAACCACGGCTGTTTTCTGGCCGCCAGCAGCAGCGTCGTCAGCTGTTGCGGCGTGATCTGGTTCATGCGCGACAGCCCTGAACCGTCCACCTGGCGATAGGCGTCGGCCGCGACGCCCTGACTTTGCACAAATCCGTTTATCGCCTGAAGGCCGGCGGCCCAATCCCCTTTACCCTGCGTCTTACGGCCCATCGCCTTGGTCAATATCTCGCCGTAGCCGTTATTGGAGACTTTCAGGAAGGTGACGACCAGGCGGGAGAGCGGCGGCGAGGTTTTTTCCGCCAGCAGCTGTGCGCCGGCCGGCGTCACGCCCTCGTCAACCTTGCCACGCAGGGTGATGCCGTGCGCGCGCAGGGCATGTTGCAATAAGGCGCCGACGACGAGGGACGGTTGATCGACGGTAATCAATCGCGAGCTGGCCTCCGCCTGCGCGGCGATGGTGCCGCTGACCACGATCCGGTTGCTGCCCGGCCGGCGCTCGTACGTCAGCGCGGTGTCACTGCCGGTGGTGGTGCGGTTGACCAGCGTCACCGCGTCATTGGCGGGATAGAAGCTCGCCCGTCCCGGCGCGCCGGCGCGGGCGCCCGGCCGCACCGCCACCTGCACCACGTTGATATCGCCGCCGGGAGTAAAGGCGTAGTTCAGCGCCGAGATCGGCGCAGCGAAGGCGAAAGGTTCATCGTCCCAGCTCCAACCGGCGCCGAATGGCGTCTGATCGAAGGCGCCGGCATCCAGCAACAACCGCCCCTGTATATGACGGACGCCGCGCTGCGCCAGCGCCGCGGCGAAGGTGTCGAGATCGTCCGGATGCAGCGTCGGATCGCCGCTGCCCTGCAGATAGAGATCCCCTTGCAAGGTGTCGCCGTGCTGTTTACCGGCGGTCAGCAGCCGGGTTTCAAAGCGGTAATCGGCCCCCAGCACGCCGAACGCCGCCAGAGAGGTGAACATCTTCATGTTGGAAGCCGGCGCCAAACGCTGATCCGCGTGCGCCTGATACAGCACCTTGCCGCTGTTGGCGTCGCGCACCATCACGCCGCTCGACGCCCCGGCCAACGCCTTGTCCTGGCCGATGGCCGCCAGCGCCTGGCTGAGGGTTTGTTCGTGACGTGGGCCGGATGACGAACACCCCGCCAGCGCCACGATGGCGGGCAGCAGCCAGCCTGCGGTTTTCAACATGTCATCTTCCTGTTTGCGTTATCAAAACCAAATTGTCGCTCAGGCTATCATTGGAAGGCGGCGGCGGCGACTTTTGCGTGCGTTTGAGGCGGGGTTTTCGGCGGGAAAACAGGCGGCCCGCCCATGGGGGCAGGCCGCGGCGGTGGCGATTAGCGATAAACGATTTCGCCCTTCGGTTCGTAAGCCGCCGCATCCAGCGGCGAGTGTTTCTCGATGTATTGCTTCAGCACCTCGGCGTCGATAAAGCCGGTGTTGACATAGCTCGGCAGCCCGTCCAGCTTCGGATAGCCGTCGCCGCCCAGCGCGTTGAAGTTCAGCGTCGCCATGCGGTAAGTTTTATCCGCCTGCAGCGGCTGGCCATTGATCTTCACCTCGCTGACGCCCTTGCCGTCCGCCACCAGGCTGACGTTGGCGAACTGGGCGTAGGCGCCGGAATCCGGCTTCATGTTGGCCACCACCGCCAGGTACTGCTCAACCTCGCGGCCTTTCATATCGACATGCACCAGGGTGTTGCCGAACGGCTGCACCTTGAGCACATTCTTGTAGGTGATATCGCCGCTTTCAATTGAATCGCGCACCCCGCCGCCGCTCATCACGGCGAAGTCGGCGTCGGCGCGCTCCCTCTGCGCGGCCAGCATCACCCGCGCCAGGTTGGTCTGCACGAAGCGCACCTTGCTGCGGTCGCCTTCAAGCTTGCCGTTGACGCTGCCGATCTTCACTTCCAACTGCGCCTTGCCCTTATCCTGGAATGGCGTCAGCAGCTTCATCATGGTCGGATCTTCCGCAATCTGCTGGGTGTAGTACACCCGCTCGCTGGTGCCGTCCGCTTTCTCCACTTTCTTCTTCAGGTTCACCGGAATCAGCTGATAATGCACCAGCTTCAGCTCGCCGTTGCGGAATTCGAAATCGGCGCGCCCCACGTATTTGCCCCACTCGTGCGCCTGCACGATCCAGGTGCCGTTCTGGCGATCCGGCGAGCACGGCGTGCCCGGCACATAATCCGCCTGCTTGCGGTTGTCGCCGGCCATGCACACCGGATCCTGCGAGTGGCCGCCGACGATCATGTCGAGATATCCGGCCGGCAGGCTGCGCGCCATCTCCACGTCGCCCGGCGCGTTCGAGCCGTGTTCGCCGTTGTCATAGTGCCCCATGTGGGTGGCGGCGATAATCACGTCCGGCTTCTCGTCCTTACGCAGTTGCTCCACCACCTGCTTCGCTTCCTGCGCCGGCACGCGGAATTCCATGTCGGTGAAGTACTCCGGGTTGCCGATCTTGGCGGTGTCGTCGGTCGTCAGGCCGATCACGGCAATCTTGATGCCCTGCTTGTCGAACAAGGCGTAAGGCTTGAACAGGCGCTGGCCGGTGCTTTTCTGATAGATATTGGCGGACAGCAGCGGGAAGGTCGCCCACTTCTCCTGCTGGCGCAGCACGCTCAGCGGGTTGTCGAATTCGTGGTTGCCGATCGCCATCGCGTCGTAACCCACCAGGTTCATGCCGCGGAAGTCCGGCTCGGCGTCCTGCAGATCCGATTCTGGCACGCCGGTGTTGATATCGCCGCCGGACAACAACAGCAAGCTGCCGCCCTGCGCCGCCACTTCCTGACGAATGCCGTCCACCAGCGTTTTCTGCGCGCCCAGGCCATATTCACCGTGATCGTTCTGCCAGAAGTGACCGTGATGATCGTTGGTGTGCAGAATGGTAATGGCGTAGGTCTTATCCTTTTCCCAGGCACTGGCGGCCCCCGACAGCAACGTCAGGGAAACGGCCAACGCGCATGCGGTGGTTTTCAGCGAAAAACGCATGGCGGATCTCCGTGTATTAAATGGCTTTTATGATGAGGCCGAAATTGTAGCGCGAATTAATGACAGCTGATTTCAAATTTTTGCGATGTGAGTCTGATTATTTCAGATATGGTAAAAATTGAACGTCCTGCCTAAGATGTCATCTCTGTGCTCAACAACTTATCAGGCTAATAATAATATGACCGACAGTAGCCAAAGCGCGATGCCGCCCGCCAAGGGCAGTGCGGTGAAGGGAACCGCCTTCTCCATCCTTGGCGCCATCAGCGTGTCTCACCTGCTCAACGATATGATCCAGTCGCTGATCCTGGCGATTTACCCGATCCTGCAAGCCGATTTCCACCTCAGCTTCGTGCAGATCGGCATGATTACCCTGACCTATCAGCTAACGGCCTCGCTGCTGCAACCATTGATCGGGTATTACACCGATAAACACCCGCAGCCTTACTCGCTGCCGATCGGCATGGGCTTTACCCTGTCCGGCCTGCTGCTGCTGTCGGTGGCGAGCACCTTCCCGCTGGTGCTGCTGGCGGCGGCGCTGGTGGGCACCGGCTCATCGGTCTTCCACCCGGAATCCTCGCGCGTGGCGCGCATGGCCTCCGGCGGGCGGCACGGCCTGGCGCAGTCGCTGTTCCAGGTCGGCGGCAACTTCGGCAGCTCGCTCGGCCCGCTGCTGGCGGCGCTGATCATCGCGCCTTACGGCAAGGGCAACGTCGCCTGGTTCTCGCTGGCGGCGCTGCTGGCGATCGTGGTGTTGCTGCAGGTCAGCAAGTGGTATCAACATCAGCATCGGGCAACTAAAGGGCAGCCGAAAAGCCCGTCGCTGCTGAAACCGCTGCCAAAACGTACCGTCGCCTACTCGCTGGGCATCCTGCTGGTGCTGATTTTCTCCAAATACTTCTATCTGGCCAGCATCAGCAGCTATTACACCTTTTATCTGATACATAAGTTCGGCGTTTCGGTGCAGAATGCCCAAATTCACCTGTTCGCTTTCCTGTTCGCGGTAGCGGCTGGCACCATTATCGGCGGGCCTCTTGGCGACAAGATAGGACGTAAATACGTGATTTGGGGCTCTATTCTCGGCGCTGCGCCGTTTACCCTTGTTTTACCCTATGCATCCCTCTATTGGACCGGCATTTTAACGGTGATCATCGGGGTTATTCTCGCCTCGGCGTTCTCCGCCATTCTGGTCTACGCTCAGGAGCTGATCCCCGGTAAAGTGGGCATGGTTTCCGGCTTATTCTTCGGTTTTGCTTTCGGTATGGGCGGGTTAGGTGCGGCAGTTCTTGGTTATGTCGCCGATTTGACCAGTATCGAACTGGTCTACCAAATCTGTGCTTTCCTGCCGCTGATCGGCATTATCACCGCATTACTGCCCAATATGGAGCATAAACCGCAATAACCCCGCGAACCGCCCGGATGAAATTATTTATTCATCCGGGTTATCCTACGGATAAATCAATGTTATTTGGTTTATCTGGCCCAAAACCCCCTCATTGCCGCGCCTTAAGTGAGATCCTCTGTTTTTTTACAGAAAAGGCCAAATTAGCCAAGCAAGCCGCGAACAAATGCAATAAACTAAATGTATCTTTTCGTAACTTTGTTGCGATTCTCCCGTGCCGCGATGCATAGCCAGAAGGAGTATGGATGCATAATTCAACACCGCTCATCACCACCATCGTCGGAGGGTTAGTACTCGCCTTCCTCCTCGGCATGCTGGCGAACCGCCTGCGCATTTCCCCTCTGGTGGGGTATCTGGCCGCAGGGGTGCTCGCCGGCCCGTTCACCCCCGGTTTCGTCGCCGACACCTCACTGGCGCCGGAACTGGCGGAAATCGGCGTTATCCTGTTGATGTTCGGTGTTGGCCTGCACTTCTCTTTGAAAGACCTCCTCGCAGTAAAATCTATCGCCATTCCCGGCGCCGTGGCGCAGATAGCCGTCGCTACCCTGCTCGGCATGGGGCTGTCCAAGCTGCTCGGCTGGGATCTGATCTCCGGTCTGGTGTTCGGCCTCTGCCTCTCCACCGCCAGCACCGTGGTGCTGCTGCGCGCCCTGGAGGAACGGCAACTGATCGACAGCCAGCGCGGGCAAATCGCCATCGGCTGGCTGATCGTCGAAGATTTGGCGATGGTGCTGACGCTGGTATTGCTGCCGGCCTTCGGCAATATGCTGGGCAACGACAACGCCAGCAGCAGCCAGCTGCTGATGGAGCTGGCGCTGACCATCGGTAAAGTCATCGCCTTCATCGCGCTGATGATCGTGGTCGGCCGCCGCCTGGTGCCATGGATCCTGTCGAAAACCGCCAGCACCGGCTCGCGCGAGCTGTTCACCCTGGCGGTATTGGCGCTGGCGCTCGGCATCGCCTACGGCGCGGTGAAGCTGTTCGACGTCTCCTTCGCGCTGGGCGCCTTCTTTGCCGGCATGGTGCTGAACGAGTCCGAACTGAGCCATCGCGCGGCGCACGACACCCTGCCGCTGCGCGATGCGTTCGCGGTGCTGTTCTTCGTCTCGGTCGGCATGCTGTTCGATCCGATGATCGTGATTAACGAACCGCTGGCGGTGCTGGCGACGCTGGCGATCATCGTGTTCGGCAAATCCGCCGCCGCGTTCCTGCTGGTGAAAATGTTCGGTCACTCCAAGCGCACCGCGCTGACCATTTCCGCCAGCCTGGCGCAGATCGGCGAGTTCGCCTTTATTCTGGCGGGCCTCGGCATCGCGCTCGGCATGATGTCGGAGCACGGCCGCAATCTGGTGCTGGCCGGCGCCATCCTGTCCATCATGCTCAACCCGCTGTTGTTCACCCTGCTGGAACGCTATCTGGCCAAAACCGAAACCATCGAAGAGCAAATCCTCGAAGAGGCGGTGGAAGAAGAGAAACAGATCCCGGTGGATATGTGCAATCACGCGCTGGTGGTCGGCTACGGCCGCGTCGGCAGCCTGCTGGGCGGCAAACTGGCCGAGGCGGGCATTCCGCTGGTGGTGATCGAGAATTCCCGCCCGCGGGTGGAAGCGCTGCGCGAACAGGGTATCAAGACGGTGCTGGGCAACGCCGCCAATCCGGAAGTGATGGATCTGGCGCGGCTCGACTGCGCGCGCTGGCTGCTGCTGACCATCCCGAATGGCTACGAGGCCGGCGAGATCGTCGCCTCGGCGCGCGCCAAGCGGCCGAACATCGAGATCATCGCCCGCGCCCACTACGACGATGAGGTGGCCTACATCACCGATCGCGGCGCCAATCAGGTGGTGATGGGCGAACGGGAGATCGCCAACAGCATGCTGAACATCCTGCAGTTGGACACCCTGAGCGAAGAAGAAAAAATGGGCGGCTGCCCGATCTGAAGCGCCGCGCGCGCATATAAAAAGGTCCGGCATTGCCGGACCTTTTCTTTTTCAGCGGGTTAACGCTCCCAATAGGACTCTTCCAGGCTGTCTTCGCGCTCCGGCAGGCCGCGAGTGAGACGCGGCGAATGCTGGTTCAACACCTGGTAGCTGACGCGGTTGGCGTATTTGCACACCTGCGCCAGGGAGGAGTAGGTCAGGTAACTGCGCACGTGCTTGCTCGAGTTCGGCACGTTGTGGCGGTGATAACCGTTGGCGGCGATATCGTGCAGCAACGCCGACAGCGCGCCGTCGCCGGCGCCGTTGGTGTTCATGATCTTCTCCGGCCCGCCCATATACGGCGCGATGTGCGAATAAACGCGCAGCGGATTTTCACAGTGCTCGCGGCGCATGGCGCGGCTGAACTCGTAGCGGTTGAACTCGGCGATATGCCCCGGCAACAGCGGGTGCTGGGTCTGGCGCTTATTGGCTTCTTCGGTGTAGCCCGCCATATACAGGCCATTCGGCCCGGCGGTGCACAGCACCAGATCCACCCACTCCAGCGCCATGTCCGACGCGGTCAGCGGATCGCTCAGCCCGGTCAGCTCCAGCGCTTCGTCTTCGTTCATCGCCAGAATCGTCACATTTTCCTTCAGGAAGTCGCGCCACCACTGCGGGTTGTCGGCGATCACGTACTTGGTGCCCAGCGTCAGCACCACCGGCACATCGTGTTTTTTGGCGTACTCGATCGCCTGCAGGGTCGCGTCCTTTATCGGCTCCCCTTCCTTGCAGCGCACCAGATAAGAGCTCAGCACCAGCGCCGACGCGCCAGCGATCACCTCTTCAGGAATGCTTTCCGGGCGCAGCTGGTTCATCTGGCCAGGGTTGATGGCGAAGGTGCGCTCGCCGCTTTCGCCGATCAGCGTGAAACAGCGGCCGATGGCGCCATCAACACCCTGCAAATAGTTAAGATCGGTGCGGCTGGAGGTATTGCACAGATAACGGTAGGCGTAGCTGCCGATTTTCACGTTGCTGCACATCACGCCGAGCAGTACCGAACGATCGTCCGCCAGCACCGAATAGTTGTGCATGGTATTGCCGATGGTGCCGCCGGCGAACTGATGGGTGACCAGGTTGTTTTCATTCAGTTCCTGATACAGCGCCTCGGCGACGTCGTCTTCGATCACCAGAGAGTGGCCCAGGCTCAGGCCGTAACGCTGGACAAAAGCATCGTCCACTTTTGCCTCGATATCCACCAGCGTCTGGTCGATGCCGACAATATACGAGGTGCTGATTTCACTTTCGGGCTGGGCCTGCTGCAGAAGCGGATCGCGGGCGCTCACCGGAAAATAGTGTTTGGACTTGCGTTTACCAGGAAATTTCATGTGATTGGCGGTGGTGACGGTTTAACAAGCGGAGAATGTTAACACATCCCCGCCCGATCACGATGCACCTAATAGACAGATTATGGATGATTACAGACGTTGCGCCACCAGCTGCTGCATCATGTCGATATGCGCCGGCTCGTCGTTCAACGCAGAGATGTATTCAAACTTCTCGCCGCCCGCCTTGATGAATATCTCGCGGTTCTGCTCTTTGATCTCTTCCAGCGTTTCCAGGCAGTCTGCCGAGAAGCCGGGGCAAATCAGTTGAATGTGCTTCACGCCCTGCGCCGGCAACCCCTTCAGGGTTTCATCGGTGTACGGCGTCAGCCAAGGCTCGCGGCCGAAGCGCGATTGGTACGTCATCATCACTCGCTCCGGCGCCAGCGGCAGCGTGGCGCTCAGCGCACGCAGCGTATCCTCGCAGCGTTGCGGGTAGTCGTCGCCCAGCCGCGCATAGCGCTTGGGGATGCCGTGGAACGACAGCACCAGCCGGTCCGGCTGGCCGTGCTCGGCGAACGAGCGCTCCACGCTTTGTTGCAGCGCGGCGATATAGGCCGGGTGTTCGGCGTAATCGCGAATGAAGGCCACAGAAGGCAAGCGGCGATAACCTTTCAGCACCCGCGCCACGCCATCCCATACCGCCGCGCTGGTGGAACAGGAATATTGCGGATAGAGCGGCAGCACCACCAGGTTGGTCACGCCCTGCGCCAGCAGCTTGTCGATGGCTTCCGCCAGGCTCGGCGAACCGTAGCTCATCCCCAGCTCCACCGGCGTATTCGGCATACGCGCCGCCAGCGCCCGCTGTTGGCGGCGGCTGTACACCAGCAGCGGCGAGCCTTCTTCCATCCACACCGACTGATAGAGTTTCGCCACGCGCGGCGAACGGATCGGCAAGATCGCGCCGTTGAGGATCGGCCACCAGATCAGCGGCGCCGTGTCGACCACGCGATCGTCACTGAGGAATTCCTTCAGATAGCGTTTGACCGCCGACGAGGTCGGCGCATCTGGCGTGCCCAGGTTCACCAGCAATACGCCGTGTTTCTCTTGCTTCATCTCAGTTCCCCTCATTTCCTTTCCGGCCGGCATTCCGTTCTGGGTCGGGATGTCAGCAGCCATTAATGCCGGCTATTGTAACGGAAAAGTCCTGCATCGAAACCGATAACAGCAACAGGCTATGCCTGTGGGCTTCTTCCTTGCGCCAGCTGCCATACCGCCGCCACGTTGCGCGCCGTCACTTGCAGATTGCGATCGGCGTCCGCCAGCGCTTCTTCCAGCGTCACAATGCGATCGAGCACCGAAAACGCCGCATCGATGCCGTGTTGATGCACCACCGAATAATCCGGCGTCAGGCTGCCGGCGATGGCGATCACCGGCACGCCGTAACGCTTGGCCACCCGCGCCACGCCGATCGGCGTTTTGCCGTGAATCGACTGGCTGTCCAGCCGCCCTTCACCGGTGATCACCAGATCGGCATCGCGCACCGCCTCATCCAGGCGCAGGGTTTCAGTGACGATCTCGATGCCCGGCCGCAAGCGCGCGTCGAGCATGCCGAGCAGCGCCGCCCCCATGCCGCCCGCCGCGCCCGCCCCTGGCTGGGCCAGCACGGCGCGGCCGGTTTCCCGTTCCAGCAGTTCGCCATAGTGATGCAGTGCCGCATCGAGCTGCGCCACCATCTCCGGCGTCGCCCCCTTCTGCGGCCCGAATACCGCCGACGCGCCCTTTTCGCCGCACAGCGGGTTATCGACGTCGCAGGCGGCGGTCACGCTCACCCGTTGCCAACGCGCATCCAGTCCGGCGAGATCGAGGTGCGCCAGCTGCGCCAGCGCCGCGCCGCCCACCGGCAGCGGGCGACCATCCTTATCCAGCAATTTAACGCCCAGCGCCTGCATCATCCCGGCGCCGCCGTCGTTGGTGGCGCTGCCGCCGATGCCGAGAATGATCGCCTTCACGCCGCGTTCCAGCGCCGCCAGCATCAGTTCGCCGGTGCCGTAACTGGTGGTGATGCGCGGATCGCGCCGGTTGGGCGGCGCCAAATGCAGTCCGGAGGCGGCGGCCATTTCAATCACCGCGGTTTCGCCGTCGCCCAGCAGACCATAGAATCCCTGTACCGGCTCCCCCAGCGGCCCGGTGACCGTTACCTGGACGATCTCGCCGCCGGTGGCCGCCACCATCGACTCCACCGTGCCTTCGCCGCCGTCCGCCATCGGCAGCTTCACGTAGTGCGCCTGCGGATAAATCTGACGGAATCCCCGTTCGATGGCGTCGGCGACGCCGAGCGCGCTCAGGCTCTCTTTGAAAGAATCCGGAGCAATAACCACTTTTTTCAGCGCTTTCATCACTGTTCCTTATCCCGCCAGGTTAAATACGCCAAACATCAGCGCCGAGATTGCCGCGATGGTGAACCCCACCAACGTTTCATACGGCAGCAGCTTGAGCCGCTCGTGCACCGCCATATTGACGCTGCCGCCGGTGGCGTGGAAGAAACTGCCATGCGGCAGGTGATCCAGCACCGTGGCGCCCGCGTGGATCATCGCCGCGCCGGCCAACCCGCTCACCCCCAGTTCCAGCAGCGTTGAGCTGAACACCCCGGAGGCGACGGCGGTGCCGGCGGTGGTCGAGGCGGTCGCCATCGACATCAGCGCGCCGGACAGCGGCGCCAGCAGCCAGGCCGGCAGCCCGGTGTGCGTTAAGCCGTTAATCAAGACATCCTTCAGCGCCGAATTGGCGATGATGCCCGCCAATGTGCCGGTGCCGAGCAGCATGATAGCCACCGGCGCCATGCGCGACAGGCCGGAAACCATAAACTGATTGCACTGACGAATGCGCCCCATCAGCAGCGCACCCGCCAACCCGCCGACCGGCAGCGCGATCAGCGGATCGACGGCGATCCCGGCGATCGGCCGCAGCGACAACAGCAGGATCGCCACCAGCGGCGCGCTGATCGCCGCAGCAAAACCCGGCCGCGCTCCTTCGGCATGCTGAGTCAGCTCTTCGGCCATCACCCTGCTGCCTTTATCGCTCAGGCGACGCGCCAGCAGATAGGCCACCACCAGGCCGCACAGCCCCGGCACGATACCGGCCATCATCACCGAAGTGAGCGGCACATGGAAGTTGTCCGCCGCCGCAATGGTGTTCGGGTTAGGCGACATCACGTTGCCGGCCTTGCCGCCGCCGATCATCGCCAGCAGGATCGCCGCGCGTGAAATGCCGGCCTTCTGGGCGATCGACAGCGCGATCGGCGCGACGGTGATCACCGCCACATCGATAAACACCCCCACCGCCGTCAGGATAAGTGTAGCCACCGCCAGCGCCAGCAACGCGCGGGTTTCGCCCACCTTGCGCACGATGGTTTCGGCGATGGTGTGCGCCGCGCCGGATTCGATCAGCACCCCGGCCAATACCCCCGCCGCCAAAATGCGCATCACGGCGTTGGTGATGCCCTGCGCCCCGCCGATCATCAGCGTCACGGTCTGCACCAGGTCGGCGCCGCCGCACAGCCCGCCCGCCAGCGCGCCGGCGATCATGCCGTAAGCCGGCGGCACCTTGCGTAGAATCAGGACGATGGCGACGGCTAACGCCACCAGCGCCCCCAGAGTGGATACGGTTGTCATTGTTGTTTTCTCCGTGGTTGATGTGCAGGCCAACATATCGCGCGCGTCCGGCGTTGACCTGAGGGGAAACAACAAAAAAGCGCCGGGGGAACGGCGCGGAATTTGTGGGTTGGCACAACTCAGTCGTGCATCAGCATGCCGATAAACAACCGCAGAGAGTCAGTTAATTGATTGATTTTCATGCCGGTTATCGCTTCAATGCGCTGCAGGCGATAACGCAGGGTATTGACGTGAATATGCAGCTGCGCGGCGGTCTGCGTCTGATCACAATTCTGCGAAAAATAGTGGCGCAGCGTACTGCGCAGCACGCCTTTTTCATCCTGTTCGCCCAGCGTCCGCCAGGGGCGCCCCAGCTCTTGCGCGCGCCAGTCCTCTCCCAGATCGCACAGCAGCGACGGCAACGGATAGTCGTGGTAGAACAGCGTGGCGTGACGCAGTTTCAGGCGCTGCGCCATTGCCTGGGTGGCGCGCGCCGTCAGGCTGGAACGGTAGGCGCTTTGCGGATCGTCATAAAAACCGCCGACGATCAGCCGCACCCGAAAGCGGTGTTTAAGCTGATTTTGCAAACGCTGCGCCTGCTGGCGCTCCAGCTTCAAACTCCATTCGCCCTGAGCCATGCAGGCCGGGCGCAACAGGGTCATTTCATTGAAGCCGGTAATGGCGATCAACGCGTCGCGCTGGGTGGCCTCCAGCTCCGCCAACAGCTCGCGCAACAGGTGCGGCTGCGCCTCTTGCAGCTCGACGATCCACACGATGCGCGTCTGGCGCAGATCCAATCCCAGATACGCCGCCATCGCTTCCAGCGACGCCGTGTTCGGCTGCGGCTGCAACAGCTGGTTCGCCAGCTCTTCCCGGTAGCGCTTTTCCCACTGGTGCTGATCCAGCAGCGCCGCCTGCTCTACCATCATCTCCGCCGCCATCTTGACCAACTCGGCGTAGGCGCGCACCTCGGCCGGTTCGCCGGAAATGCCAATCACCCCCACCCGCTGGTTACGAAAGCTGAACGGCAGGTTGATGCCTGGCCGCACGCCCTTCAGGTGCTCGGCGGTGGCGCGGTCGATTTCCACCACCCGATTCTCCGCCAGCGCCAGCACCGCGCCTTCATGGCGCTGGAACAGGCGCTGCGGGTTGCCGGAGGCGATGATCACGCCGTTGCTGTCCATCACGTTGACGGAATGGCTGATGATGCCCATCGCCCGCTGGACGATCTGGCGCGCGGTGGCTTCCGCCAGAAGATTGGTTTGTCTGAGCATGCCCGGCTCCCTGCTGAGGGTGAAAACGCAGGCTTGTTATACGCCATTTGGCGTGGGCGATTAACGGGCACGGTTGCAACAAGCCGCAGCGATCACAATTTGGCGGCAAAACGGCAAAAAAAACGCCGGGCCACGGGCCCGGCGTCATGCACAATGCGCTTGCGATCAACCGAGGATGGTCGCCAGCTCTGCGCTCACTTCGGCCACCTTGCGGGTGCCGTCGATTTTGCGGTATTGGGTGTTGCCCGCTGCCGCTTCTTTGCTGTAGTAAGAGATCAGCGGCGCGGTCATCTGATGGTATTCCACCAGACGCTTGCGTACGGTCTCTTCCTGATCGTCCTTGCGCGTGGTCAGCTCTTCGCCGGTCACGTCGTCTTTGCCTTCCACCTGCGGCGGATTGAACTTCACGTGGTATACGCGGCCAGACGGCGCGTGCACGCGGCGGCCAACGATGCGGTCAACGATCAGCTCGTCCGGCACGTCGAACTCCAGCACGAAGTCCACGTTGATGCCGGCTTCTTTCATCGCGTCAGCCTGCGGAATGGTGCGTGGGAAACCGTCCAGAAGGAAGCCCTTGCGGCAATCTTCCTGAGCGATGCGCTCTTTGACCAGCGCGATCACCAGTTCATCGGTCACCAGCTTGCCGGCGTCCATGATCTCTTTCGCCTGCTTGCCCAGTTCACTGCCGGCCTTCACGGCTGCGCGCAACATATCACCGGTGGAGATTTGCGGAATGCCGTATTTCTCCATGATGAATTGAGCCTGAGTACCTTTACCAGCGCCCGGAGCGCCCAGCAGAATGATACGCATTGCGTAAATCCCCTTGCTATGTAGTTTTTATAAAATTGCGAAAACGCTCAACGATACCATTTCAGGGGGGGCAGGCTCAAGGCGCGCGAAGGAAATCGATTGCGGAATGTGCAAAAAAACCGACGTACAAAAGGCGAGAAAAGGTGGGGAAAAACCGAAAATGCGCCCCTAACGGTACCGTTAAGGGCGCATATCTTCAACTTTAGGCGGACAGCAACTTATTCATGCGGCGGATGAACAGGTTCGGATCCTCCAATGTGCCGCGTTCAGCCAACAGCGCCTGATCCAATAACAGGTCGATCCATTCGGCAAAATGTTCGTTATCGCCCACGTCGGATGCGCGTTTGACCAGAGCATGTTCCGGATTAAGCTCGAAAATGTACTTCACTTCCGGCGCCTGCTGGCCGGCAGCGGCGAACAGCTTGGCCATCTGGGTGCTCATTTCGTCGGCGTCGGTCACGACGATCGCCGGCGTATCGGTCAGGCGGTGCGTCAGGCGCACATCCTTCACGCGATCGCCCAGCAGGGTTTTCACGCGTTCGATGAATGGTTCCAGTTGCTTCTCGGCGGCCTTCTGCTCTTCGGTTTCATCCGCCAGTTTATCCAGCGCTTCATCCGCCTTGCTGACCGACTGGAACGGCTTGCCGTCGAACTCGGTCAGGTAGCTCATCATCCACTCGTCGATGCGATCGGACAGCAGCAGCACTTCGATGCCTTTCTTGCGGAACAGCTCCAGGTGCGGGCTGCTCTTGGCCGCGGCGTAGCTGTCGGCGGTGATGTAGTAAATCTTCTCCTGGCCTTCCGCCATCCGGCCGACGTACTCTTCCAGCGATACGGTCTGCGCCGAGCTGTCGCCGTGGGTGGTCGCGAAGCGCAGCAGTTTGGCGATCGCTTCCTGGTTGCCGTTGTCTTCCGCCGGGCCCTCTTTCAGCACCAGACCGAACTGCTGCCAGAATTTCTGGTAGCCTTCGGCGTCGTCTTTGGCCAGCTTGTCCAGCATCTGCAGCACACGCTTGGTCAGCGCGCCGCGCAGGTTTTGCGTCACGCGGCTGTCTTGCAGGATCTCGCGCGACACGTTCAGCGGCAGATCGTTGGAATCGATCAGGCCACGCACGAAGCGCAGGTAGTTCGGCATGAACTGCTCGGCGTCGTCCATGATGAACACGCGCTGCACATACAGCTTCAGGCCGTGCTTGTGATCGCGGTTCCACATGTCCCACGGCGCCTGCGCCGGGATGTACAGCAGGCTGGTGTATTCCTGCTTGCCCTCCACCCGGTTGTGGCTCCAGCTCAGCGGATCGGTGAAGTCGTGGGCGATGTGTTTGTAGAACTCTTTGTACTCTTCGTCGGTCACGTCAGCCTTGCTGCGGGTCCACAGGGCCTGCGCCTTGTTGATCTTCTCCCAGGTGACGGTGTCGTCTTCTTCGTTTTTGCTTTCGATCTCCACCGGCAAGGCGATGTGATCGGAATATTTGCCGATCACAGAACGCAGGCGCCAGGCGTCGAGGTACTCATCTTCGCCTTCGCGCAGATGCAGGGTGATTTCGGTGCCGCGGGTCTCTTTGGTGATGTCGGCGATGGTGTAGTCGCCTTCGCCGGCGGACTCCCAGAACACGCCTTCGTCATCGGCGGCGCCGGCGGCGCGGGTGCGCACGGTCACTTTGTCCGCCACGATGAACGCCGAATAGAAACCGACGCCGAACTGACCGATCAGTTGGCTGTCTTTCGCCTGATCGGAACCGATGGACTCCAGGAACGCTTTGGTGCCTGACTTGGCGATGGTGCCGAGGTTTTCAATCACTTCTTCGCGGCGCATGCCGATGCCGTTGTCGGCGATGGTCAGGGTGCGCTGCTCTTTATCGAAGGACAAACGTACGCGCAGTTCGCCGTCGCCGGCGTACAGCTCTGGCGCGGACAGGGCGCGGAAGCGCAGCTTGTCGGCGGCGTCAGAGGCGTTGGAAATCAGCTCGCGCAGGAAAATTTCTTTGTTGGAGTACAGCGAATGGATCATCAAATGAAGCAGCTGTTTTACTTCAGACTGGAACCCGCGGGTTTCTTGACCTTTCATACTCATTGATTACCTCAAAAGACAATGGCTACCAAAATCGAACAATGAGGATCAGATGAGGGTCAGGGTGTTGTTTTTCAAGCGGACAGCGGGAATTTTTTGGCAAAAAACGGTGGGGCCGGGCGGCCCCATCCGGGAAAACATCAGAACTTGATGGCGTGGCGCCCGGCCAGCGAATGCGACAGCGTGGTGCCGTCGACCATCTCCAGCTCGCCGCCCACCGGCACGCCGTGGGCGATGCGGCTGGCGAGCACGCCATACTGGCCGCACATCTCGGCGATGTAGTTGGCGGTCGCTTCCCCTTCCACCGTCGGGTTGGTGGCGAGGATCACTTCGGTGATGCTTTCCTTTTCCAGCCGTTGCTCCAGGCGATCCAGACCGATATCGCCCGGCCCGATGCCGTCCAGCGGCGACAGATGCCCCATCAGCACAAAGTAGCGCCCGGCGAACTGGCCGGTCTGCTCGATGGCGTGGATATCCGCCGGGCTTTCCACCACGCAAATCTGGCCGTTTTGCTGACGGCGCGGATTGGCGCAAATAGTGCAGACGTCCTGTTCGGTGAAGGTGCGGCAGTCGGCGCAGTGGCCGATCTCCGACATCGCGCGCGTCAACGCCTGCGCCAGGCGCATCCCGCCGCTGCGATCGCGCTGCAGCAGCTGAAACGCCATGCGCTGCGCCGATTTCGGGCCGACGCCCGGCAGGCAGCGCAACGCCTCCATCAGGGATTCAAGGAGCGGGCTGGTTTGCATCAGAACGGCATCTTGAAGCCAGGCGGCAACTGCATGCCGCTGGAGACGGAAGCCATTTTCTCTTTCTGAGTCTCTTCGATGCGGCGCGCGGCGTCGTTAAACGCAGCGGCGATCAGATCTTCCAGCATCTCTTTGTCGTCTTCCATCAGGCTAGGATCGATCTCCACGCGGCGGCAGTTGTGCGCGCCGTTGATGGTGACTTTCACCAGGCCCGCGCCGGATTCGCCGGTCACTTCCAATTTGGCGACTTCTTCCTGCATCTGCTGCATTTTCTCTTGCATTTGCTGGGCTTGCTTCATCAGGTTGCCCAGACCGCCTTTACCAAACATAGTCGTCTCTCGTCGCTAGGGCCGCGCACCTCGCGCGGCGTTTAAAGGGGACGAATACTCTCTTCATCCAGATCCGCGTCGAAGAATCGGCGCAGCGTCTGAATGTTGGTATCCGCTTCGATGGACTGGCGCGCCTGCGCCAGCTTTTCTTCATAGATGGCTTGTCGCCATTCCAGCGGGGTCCGCCCCGCCGGATTATCGTCCTCCACCACGGTCAGCTCAATCGGGCCGCCGTACAGCTCACCGAGCGCGTCGGCCAGCGTCTTCTGCGCCGAAGGCGAATTCAGATGGCGCTGCGAAGACCGCAGATGGAGGTTAATTTTGCCCGGCTCCGGCTGCTGCTTGAAGGCGTTCAACGCCAGCTGCTGCACCAATTTTGGGATCTTCAGCTTATCGATTTCCGCCGCCCAGGCGTCGCGCTCCAGCGACTCCACCACCAGCTTGGCGGCCAGCTCCGGCGTTTTCTCGTGCTCCAACGCCGTGCGCAGCGCTTTCGGCGTCGCCAGCGGTTCCGGCGCCGCTTCCGGCTCGGTCTGCGCGCGCCAGCGATAGGCTTCCGGTTTCGCCGGTTTTTCCGGCACCTTCTTCTCCGCCAGGCGCTGCTGGCTGCGCTCGGTCACGGAAGCCAAACGCCCCAGCGCCGAGTTTGCCGGCCGCGCTATTCCTGGCGCCGCCGGCTCATTCTTTTTTGGTGTAGATGCTCCCTGCTGCCGTTGCAGCTGGGACCGCGCTTTCAACAGCTGGGCGGTGGCATCCGGTAAAGGGGCCGATGATTGTCGCTGTGGCGCGGCCGGCTGCCCTAGCGGCGGCGGCGCGTCCTGAAACTGCGGCGGCTGTTGTGAAGCGGCGGCCTGCGGCTGCGCCATCGGCGCCGGCGCGGTCTGCACCAACGCCACCGGCTCCGGGATCACCGCTTTCGGGTGAAACGCCAGCGCACGCAGCAGGGTCATCTCAACCCCCATGCGGCGATCCGGCGCATAGGCCAGCTCTTTGCGGCCCACCAACAGCGTCTGGTAGTAAAGTTGCACATCGGCCGGCGGCAGGGTTCGCGCCAGCTCGCGCAGCCGTTGCTCCACGGCGGCGTACTGGTTGTCGAGCATCGAAGGCAACAGCTGCACCATCGCAATGCGATGCAGCAGCGCCAACGTCTCCACCAGCAGATTTTCCCAGTCCACGCCGCGCGAAGCGGCCTGCGCGACCTGCGCCATCACCTTTTCGCCGTCGGCGCTGACCAGCGCTTCGAGGATCGCCAGCGGTTGCTCGTCATCGAGCGTGCCGAGCATCTGGCTGACGGTGGCGGCGGTCACCTGCCCCTGCCCCATGGCGATCGCCTGATCGGTCAGGCTCAGCGCGTCGCGCATGCTGCCGTCGGCGGCGCGCGCCAGAAGCTGCAGCGCACGCGCGTCGCTGGTGATCTGCTCCGCCGTCAGCACCGTTTCCAGCTGCTGACGGATCTGATCGACGTCCAGCGCTTTGAGGTGGAACTGCAGACAGCGCGAGAGAATGGTCACCGGCAGCTTTTGCGGATCGGTGGTGGCCAACAGGAATTTGACGTGCGGCGGCGGCTCTTCCAACGTCTTCAGCAACGCGTTGAAGCTGTGGCGCGAGAGCATGTGCACTTCGTCGATCAGGTAGACCTTGAAGCGGCCGCGCGCCGGCGCGTACTGGACGTTGTCCAGCAGATCGCGGGTATCTTCCACCTTGGTTCGGGAAGCGGCGTCGATCTCGATCAGATCGACGAAGCGCCCCTGCTCGATCTCGCGGCAGTTGTCGCATTGGCCGCACGGTGTGGCGGTGATGCCGGTTTCACAGTTCAGGCCTTTGGCCAGCAAGCGGGCGATGGTGGTTTTCCCCACGCCGCGCGTGCCCGAGAACAGATAGGCGTGATGGATCCGCCCCAGTGAGAGGCCGTTGGCCAGCGCGGTCAGGACATGTTCCTGGCCGACCACGTCTGCGAACGTTTGAGGGCGCCACTTACGGGCGAGAACCTGATAGCTCATTAATACCGGAGAAGTCGAGGAATCTGGAGGGTCATGCTAACACAGCCCCGCGGCGATCCGCGAGGCCGTTGTGCCCAAGGGGCAATGCCGCATCAATGGCCGGCGAAGTCCACCAGGCAGTAGCAATCGATGCCCAGCTTGTTCAGACGCGCTTCCCCGCCCAGATCCGGCAGGTTGATGATGAACGCGGCGTCGTTCACTTCACCGCCCAGACGGCGGATCAGTTTGGTGGTCGCTTCGATGGTGCCGCCGGTCGCCAGCAGATCGTCCACCACCAGCACTTTGTCACCCGCAGTGATGGCGTCGGTGTGGATCTCCAGCTTGTCGGTGCCGTACTCCAGCTCATAGCTTTCGCTGAGCGTGGCGCGCGGCAGTTTGCCCGGTTTGCGCACCGGCACGAAACCGACGCCCAGCGCCAGCGCGACGGGCGCGCCGAACAGGAAACCGCGCGCTTCGGTACCCACCACCTTGGTCACGCCCGCTTCGCGATAGCGCTCAACCAGCAGCTCGATGCTGGCGGCGTAGGCCAACGGGTTTTCCAGCAGGCTGGTCACGTCGCGGAACAGGATGCCCGGCTTCGGATAATCCGGGATGGTTTTGATACTGTCTTTAATAAACTGAAGCTGCTGCGCAGTAGCGGTCATAATTGTTGCCTGATAAAACTGCCTGAAAACCGGCGCGCCGCTCACCCGCCGCCCCCGGGTGAAACACACCGGAGAAGAAATGGCAGGCGATCCGCGCACGAAAACGCCCAAATCTATGCAAACTGGCGGACAAATGCAACCAGCGGCGCACAATCAGCGCTGTTTTTGTTGCGACAGGTCAATAACCGGCAGGCGCAGCATAAAGGTCAGCAAAATAGCCAACATCAGCAGCAACAGCCCGCGCACCCACCAGATTTTCACCAGCCACAGCGAACAGGCGAAGGTAAGTACAATAACCAGCACCGCCTTCCACTTCGCCCCCGGCGGCAGCGCGCGATGCTGCTGCCAGTGGCGCAGATAAGGGCCGAACCAGGAGCGGTACAGCAGCCAGTGATGAAAGCGCGGCGAAGAGCGGGCGAAACACCAGGCGGCCAACAGCAGGAACGGTGTGGTCGGCAGCAATGGCAGCACCACGCCCAACGTCGCCAGCACCACCGCCAGCCAACCCAAAATGATCAATAACCCACGCGTCATGCGGCTCTTCGCTCCTCAATCGGTTGCCGCCTACTGTAGCATCGGCGCCGCGCCGGCGGAATATGCGTACGGCGCTTGTTTCACGGCAGGATCGCGGGCAAGCTTACGCCTGTTGAAATCAAGAGGGAGCTTATGTGAGCACTCAGCGTCTATTACAGGTGTTGGCACAGCAGATCGCGGCGCTGGCGGCCGAAGTGACCCCGCGCGGCGACGTTCCGATCCCGCAGGCGCGCTTCGACGCCGCCCTGTTCGCCAATCGCGGCACGCGGCTGCGCGACTACCTGGCCGAAGTGGAGAAAAATTTCGCCCAATTGCAAAGCGCCGCCAACGACAACCGCACCAGCCAGGTGGCCTTTCTGGCCGAAAAACTGGTGGCTCAAATCTCTGCCCTGCAGCGCGAGCTGGCAACCCAGGCGCTGCGGCGCAAGAACCAGCCGAAAGAAGCCCCCGAGGCCGATCTGTACCACAAACTGGCCGAACATCAGGACTACGAACGCCGGCTGATCGCCATGATTCAGGATCGGGAAAGCCTGCTGGGGCGCCAGACCACGCTGGCGGCGCAGCAAAAGCTGCAGCACGAGCTGGCGGCGCTGGAGGGGAGACTGATGCGCTGCCGTCAGGCGCTGGCGCGCATCGAGCGCAATATCGAGCGCAAAGAAAACGGTTTTTGAAGATTTATCACAATATTTTAATGATTATTCCCGGTTGCGCGCCGGGTTCACTATACTCTGCCGAGACACGAGTTTTTCATCCCATTAATTAATAAGCGCAGGTGCTATGTCTCTGGAAAACGCCTCACCCGAACTGCAGCTGGCGGTAGACTTGATTTACCTGCTGGAATGCAACGAGATCGATCCGGCTACCGCGCTGGCGGCGCTGGATATCGTCAAACGGGATTATCAGGAAAAGCTGCAGCGCGCCGGCGTCACCTCGCCCTATCTGCCCGCCGGACAGTAACCGGGGACAGCGCCGCTGTCCCTTTCGCCTCTCATTGCTTATCCGCCGCCGTCTGGCCGCCGTCGTCCGGCGACAGCGTTCTTTTCACTTCCTGCACTTCGTTGCCCTGCTGGTTATGCAGATACACCTCCAGCTGGTTGAAAGCGATGTCGATGTCGTTTTCCCGGCACAAGCGGTCGATTGAGCGATTCAGTTCATCCACCGTGTAGCTGCGATCGCGCAGTTCGCGCACATAGAGCCGCAGTTCGTGATCCAGCGTGCTGGCGCCGAAGTTGAGGAAGAACACCTGCGGTTCGGGATCGGTCATCACCCGCGGGTTGTCGTGCGCCGCCTGCAGCAGCACCTTTTTCACCTTGTCGAGATCGGAGCCGTAGGCCACGCCGACCTTGATCAGCACGCGGGTGATGGTATCGGACAACGACCAGTTGATCAGCCGCTCGGTGACGAACGCCTTGTTCGGAATGATCACCTCTTTGCGGTCGAAGTCGGTAATGGTGGTGGCGCGAATGCGGATCTTGCTGACCGAACCGGAGAAGGTGCCGATGGTGATGGTATCGCCGATGCGGATCGGGCGTTCGAACAGAATGATCAGGCCGGAGACGAAGTTGGCGAAGATCTCCTGCAGGCCGAAGCCCAGCCCGACCGTCAGACCGGCGGCCAGCCATTGCAGTTTGTCCCAGGATACGCCGAGCGATCCCAGCGCAACCACGGCGCCCACGGCGGTAATCAGGTAAGTGAGCACGGTGGTGATGGCATAGGACGCCCCCTGCCGCAGCTGCAGCCGCGACAGCACCACCACCTCCAACAAACCGGGCAGGTTGCGGGTGAGCACGTAGGCGACGATCACCGCGGCGATCGCCACCATCATATTGCCCAGCGTCACCGCCTGCGCCACGCTGCTGCCCGCCACGGTGCTGGTGTAATGCCACAGCGTGATGCTGTCCAGGTAAGCGATGACCGTCACCAGATCCGACCAAATGGCGTAGAAGGCGCTGGCGAAGATGGCGAACAGCACCAGGGTGGTCAGGCGCAGCGACTGTTGGTTGATCTGATCGAGCGCCAGCGGCGGCTCTTCCACCACCGGTTCACCGCCTTCGGCCCCCTCTTTCGCCACGTTTTGCCGCCGCGCCAACGCGCGCCGGTAGGCCAGACGCCGCGCCGCCACGCTCAGGCCGCGCAGGGCAGTCAGGTACACAATATTCCACAGGAAAAACAGATACAGGCTGTCTATCCAGCGGCTGGCCAGCCGCAGCGTGGTATAAAAGTAGCCGGCGAACATCAGCCCCAGCAGGATCAGCGGCGTGGCGGCCAGCGCAGTGACCATCACCAGCCGCACGGCGTGCGAGCCCTTTTCACGCCAGCTGTCGCGACACAGCGGGAACACCAGCACCGTGAGCAGCGCCAGCGTCAACATCACCACGATCTGGCCGATAACGTCTTCCACCAGGCGCAGCGGCGCTTTTTCGCCCAATACCGACCAGAAGATCAGCGGCTGCAGCGCCAGCCCCAGCCGCAGCGTCTGGCGGCGGTAATGCGCGCACAGGTTGGCGCCGAAGTTGAAATGCCGCTCGGCGATGCCGCCCGGTTTCAGCATGCGGTAACTGAAAGCGAATACCAGCCATGACAGCGCCAGCTGCTGCGACAATGCCCAGATAAAGTCGCTGATGCCAAAATCTGCGCGATACATCCAGAAACCGACGCCAAGGAGCAACGCGGCGCCGGGCAACACCTTCAGCAAGGTCAGCGCGATGGCCTTCGGCGTATGCAGTTGGCCGTCGCGCTTCAGTTGCCCCACATCGTTGGCCAGCTTTTGTAAATGGCCGTCGATCAGCCGGTAGCGCCAACGCAATACCCCGATCGCCAACAGCAGCGGGATCAGGAACACCAGCGCATTCACCCCGCCCTGCAATAGCTTGCCGCCGTCGAATTTGAGATCGAGCCCGGCAATCTGATCGCGCACCGCCTCCGGCATCGCCTTCAGCCACGCCAGATCGACCGGCTTGTTGCTGTTGACCCAGAAAATCTGCTGGGTCAGCGTATCCTGCAGCGATCCGTAGACGCTGGTGAGCTGCTGTTGGTTAATCTGCAGGTTGATCGACAGCGACAGCTGGTTGCTGAGCTGCTTGTTCAACTGATCCAGCAGTTCGCGGCGCATGTCGACGATCTCGTTCAACGCGTCGATCACTTCCGGGCCGGCCTTTTCCTTGCTCTCGGTCACCAGCTGGTTGATGTAATCTTCGCCCTTGAACAGATCGTCGCGTTGCTGATTGATATCGAACTGCTCCAGCCGCAGATCGGCGATGCGTGTATCCATATCCGCCAGCAGCGTGCCCTGCGGCAGGCTTTGCTGCTGCTGATACAGAATGCGCGACAGCACCAGGCTGCCTTTCAGCACCTGGATCTGCTCTTTCAGGTTACGCTCCGCCTGCAGCCCGCGGTCGAGCCAGTTCTTGACCCGAATGTTCTGCTGGAACAGGGTGTTGCTCTCTTCGGTGGCGGCGATCAGCCGCTGGCTCAGTTGGCGGTTGACGTCCAGCTGCTTGCTGACCAGCTGATCGTGCTGAATATCGGTGGCGTCTTCCGGGTTCTGCGCCTCTTTGGCGGTCTTTTCGGACAGCGTCAACCGCTTGCTGTTGACGATCTCCTGCAGCAGTTGCACCGACCGATCGAGCGCATCGATATGCGCGGTGGTGTAATCGCGCTGCTTTTGCAGCAGATCCTGCAGCGTGGTATTGGCTTCCAGGCTTTTACGCTGCAACTCCAGCTGCGCATTGAGCAGCGCCTGCTCGGTGCTCAGCATCACCTGCTGACTGTTGCGCAGCGAATCTTGCCCCGGCGTCTGGCCGCTGAGCTGGCTGCGGATCTCCTGCAGGCGCTGCGAGGCGGCGTACATGGTGCTTTGTACCCGCTCGGGCTGGGTTTGCAGCGACACCAGTTGGCTGTTGTAGGTGGAGAGGCTCTCCTGCGCGCTTTGCAGCTCGTCGAGCGTTTGATACAGCCGGCTTTCCAACTGACGCAGCGACAGCGGCAACAGCGCAGCGCGCGCCGCCGCATTGTCTACCGGCTGCTTCAGCGCATCCAATTCGGCGGTGACCTGACTGAGTTTCGCCGGCGCCTGCTGCACCTGCTGTTTAAGCTGCGCGGTGTCTTGCCGGTTGCGCTCAAGGGCATCCAGCAGCTCCAGCGTGCGGGTCAAATCCTGCTGGGAGAGCTTTTCGACCGGCGTCAGGGCTTTTTGCTTGTTCAGCATTTCCAGCTGGCTTTGCACTTCGCTGCGCTGCGGCAGATCGCCGCTCAGCGCCGCCTGCGCCGGCGAGCTGAACGCGTAAATAAGGAAAAGGAGAGTCGCGGCGGCGATGCGCCGCCGGCATGCGCCGACAAACATGAGCGGCGCCAGAGAAGGCAGAGTCAACCAGCGATGCATGATTTAGCTTCGGATCGGTTAAGAAGCCTGAAGATTATCACGATCGCCGGCAGGCAACGAACAACAAAAGCGTTGCCGGTGATGTCCCATTGTCGCGAAATCAGAAAGTCAGCACTTTCTCCGCCGCCAGCGTCCACTGCGCCAGCTCGACCAAGGTGCCGATCGCCACGCCGTCCGCCAGCGGCAAGCGGCTGACGCCGCGCGCGTCGGCGCAGGTCTTGCACAGCTTGACCGGCACCTGCTGCGCGGTGAGGATTTCCAGCATCTGCTGCAGGTGGTACCCCTCGTGCGGCTGCTGCCCGGCCAACCCGGCCACCACCGCATCGGACATCAGAAACAGCCGCAGATCGAGATCGCTCTGCTGCTCTTTCATGGCGATGGCCAACCGCAGCGCATTGAACAAGGATTCGTGGCCATAGGCGGCGCCATTGGCGATGAGAACGACTGATGACATGAAATCTCTCCTTATAAAGGCAGGGAGCCGGCGTTGGACGGTGCTGCCGTCGGCATATCGGATTTGAGGCGCAAGGTGGGGCAAAACTGCAGCATCTCCAAAAACGCATCCACCAGCGCTTCGGCTTCAGCCCGCAAATCGAAACTTTCCGGCATAAACAGCCAGTTTTCCAGCAGGCCGGTGATATAACCGCGCAGGATGATCGCCGCGCGACGAGTGTGCAGATCGGCCGGCAATTGCCCGTGGTGAATGCAGTTGCACAGCACCGCCTCGATGCGTTCGTAACCGGCGAGGTACAGCACCTTGCGCGAATCCAGCAGCGGCATCATTTCACCGACAAACTCGCATTTGTGGAATATAATTTCCATCAACGCCCGCCTGCGGCCGTCTTCAACCGTAGACGTCAGAATGTAAATCAGAATTTCTCGGATAACCCGCAGTGGATTATCGGGAAACTTTGCCTGATACTCTGTTTCGAGCTGGTCAATTTTCGGCTCGGTAGATTCCCAAACTTCATTAAACAGGTCTACCTTATTCTTGAAGTGCCAGTAAATGGCTCCACGCGTAACCCCAGCAGCGGTGGCAATATCTGTCAGTGACGTTGCAGCAACGCCACGTTCAGAGAACTCTCTCACCGCAGCATCGAGGATTTGCTGTCGGGTTTCTTGCGCCTGCTGTTTGGTTTTTCGTGCCATGGCATTGTTATTTAGGGGGAGTGTGATTTACATACATTCGCGAATGTATGTACCATAGCACGCACATATAATTAACGCAGCAATGGGTTTTAAAGCTTGTGATCCATTGATCATTTTGAAATCGGACACTTGAGGTTTTTCTATGAACAAAAACAGAGGGTTAACGCCTCTGGCGGCCGTTCTGATGCTTTCAGGCAGCTTAGTGCTAACAGGATGTAACGATAAAGAAACCCAACAGCAAGGTGCCCAACAACAGGCACCTGAAGTGGGCGTAGTCACCTTGAAGGCCGAGCCTCTCAACATCACTACCGATCTTCCTGGCCGCACCGCTGCGTATCGTATCGCCGAAGTTCGCCCTCAGGTCAGCGGCATCATCCTGAAGCGCAACTTCGTCGAAGGTAGCGATATCAAGGCCGGGACGTCTCTGTACCAAATCGATCCCGCAACCTATCAAGCCAGCTACGACAGCGCGAAAGGCGATTTGGCCAAAGCACAGGCCAGCGCTTCCATCGCACGCGTGACGGTAAACCGCTACAAGCCATTGCTGGGTACCAGCTATATCAGTAAGCAGGACTACGACAACGCCGTCTCCACGCTGCAGCAAGCGGATGCCGCCGTCGTGGCCGCCAAGGCCGCCGTCGAAACCGCGCGCATTAATCTGGCGTACACCAAAGTGACCTCCCCGATCTCCGGCCGCATCGGCAAATCCGCCGTGACCGAAGGCGCGCTGGTCAGCAACGGCCAGGCGACCGCCCTGTCCACCGTGCAGCAGTTGGATCCGATGTATGTCGACGTCACCCAGTCGAGCACCGACTTCCTGCGCCTGAAGCAAGAACTGGCCAGCGGCGCGCTGAAGCAGGAAAACGGCAAGGCCAAGGTGAAACTGATGCTGGAAAACGGCACCGAATATGCGCAGGAAGGCACGCTGGAATTCTCTGACGTCACCGTCGATGAGACCACCGGTTCCATTACCATTCGCGCCCTGTTCCCTAACCCGAACGATACGCTGTTGCCTGGCATGTTCGTGCGCGCCCGTCTGGACGAAGGCGTGCGCAGCGATGCGCTGCTGGTGCCGCAGCAAGGCGTCACCCGCAACCCGCGTGGTGAAGCGACGGCGTTAGTGGTCGGTGCAGACGATAAAGTTGAGCTGCGCACGCTGAAGGCGGATCAGGCGATTGGCGACAAATGGCTGGTTACCGATGGCCTGAAAGCCGGCGATCGCGTGATCGTCTCCGGCCTGATGAAAGTGCATCCAGGCGCGCAGGTAAAGGTGCAGGAAGTTGACACTCAGGCGCAAAAACAGCCGCAGTCTGAAGCGCAGAAGTCATAAAAAGGAGCCTGTAATACATGGCTAAGTTCTTTATAGACCGCCCAATTTTCGCCTGGGTAATCGCCATCATCGTCATGTTGGCGGGGGTGCTTGCAATAATGAAACTGCCGATCGCGCAGTATCCCACTATTGCACCGCCGGCGGTGAGTATTTCCGCCACCTACCCGGGCGCAGATGCCAAAACGGTGCAGGATACCGTCACGCAGATTATCGAACAGAACATGAACGGTATCGATAACCTGATGTACATGTCCTCCACCAGTGATTCCTCTGGTAGCGTCACCATTACCCTGACGTTTGATTCCGGCACCGATCCTGACATCGCGCAGGTTCAGGTTCAGAACAAACTGTCGTTGGCCACCCCATTGCTGCCGCAAGAAGTTCAGCAACAGGGCCTGAAAGTAGAAAAATCCAGCAGCAGCTTCCTGATGGTGGCCGGCTTCGTTTCCGACGATCCGAACATGACGCAGGACGATATTGCGGACTACGTGGCGTCCAACATCAAGGATCCGATCAGCCGTTCGTCCGGCGTGGGCGAGGTGCAGCTGTTCGGTGCCCAGTACGCGATGCGTATCTGGCTGGATCCGAACAAGCTGAACAACTACCAGCTGACGACCACGGACGTGACCTCCGCCATCACCGAGCAGAACAACCAGATCGCCGCAGGCCAGCTGGGCGGCCTGCCGCCGGTGCCGGGGCAGCAGTTGAACGCCTCGATCATCGCGCAGACCCGTCTGACTTCGCCGGAAGAGTTCGGCAAGATCCTGCTGAAGGTGAATACCGACGGTTCCCAGGTGCGCCTGCGCGACGTCGCTCACATCGAGCGCGGCGCGGAAAGCTATGCCGTTACCGCGCGTTATAACGGCAAGCCTGCCGCCGGCCTGGGTATCAAACTGGCAACCGGCGCCAACGCCTTGAACACCGCCAAAGGTGTGAAAGACGAGCTGGCCAAGATGGCGCCATTCTTCCCGCAAGGGATGAAAGTGGTTTATCCGTACGACACCACCCCGTTCGTTAAAATCTCCATCAACGAAGTGGTGAAAACGCTGATCGAAGCCATCATCCTGGTGTTCCTGGTGATGTATCTGTTCCTGCAGAACTTCCGCGCGACGCTGATCCCAACCATCGCGGTGCCGGTAGTACTGCTGGGGACCTTTGCGATACTCGCGGCGTTCGGCTTCTCGATAAACACCCTGACGATGTTCGGCATGGTGTTGGCGATCGGCCTGCTGGTGGATGACGCCATCGTGGTGGTGGAAAACGTCGAGCGCGTCATGTCCGAAGAGGGGCTGCCGCCGAAAGAAGCCACCCGTAAATCGATGGGCCAGATCCAGGGCGCGCTGGTGGGCATCGCCATGGTGCTGTTGGCGGTATTCGTGCCGATGGCGTTCTTTGGCGGCTCAACCGGCGCCATCTATCGCCAGTTCTCGATCACCATCGTGTCCGCGATGGCGCTGTCGGTGCTGGTGGCCTTGATCCTGACGCCGGCGCTGTGCGCCACCATGCTCAAACCGATCCCGAAAGGCGATCACGGGGTTAAAACAGGCTTCTTCGGCTGGTTTAACCGCATGTTCGAGAAGAGCACGCATCACTATACCGACAGCGTGGGCAACATCCTGCGCAGCACCGGCCGTTATCTGATCATCTACCTGCTGATCGTGGTTGGCATGGGCCTGCTGTTCCTGCGCCTGCCTTCCTCGTTCCTGCCGGACGAAGATCAGGGCATCCTGTTGACCATGGTGCAGTTGCCTGCCGGTGCCACCGAGTCCCGCACCAACAAAGTGCTGGAAGAAGTCTCCGACTACTTCCTGAACAAGGAAAAGGACAACGTGGTTTCGGTGTTTACCGTCGCGGGCTTCGGCTTCAACGGTAACGGCCAGAACAACGGCCTGGCATTCGTCAGCCTGAAAGACTGGGGCGAGCGCCCAGGGGCCGGGAACAAGGTAGAAGCGATCGCGGGTCGCGCCATGGGCGCCTTCTCGCAGATTAAAGAAGGCCTGGTGTTCCCGTTCAACCTGCCGGCGATCATCGAACTCGGTACCGCAACCGGCTTCGACTTCGAGCTGATTGACCAGGGCGGCCTGGGGCACGAAAAACTGACCGAAGCGCGTAACCAGCTGTTGGGCATGGTTGCTCAGCATCCGGACGTGCTGGTGGGCGTGCGCCCGAACGGCCTGGAAGATACGCCGCAGTTCAAACTGATCGTCGATCAGGAGAAAGCCAAGGCGCTGGGCGTGAGCATCACCACCATCAACAGCACGCTGAGCACTGCACTGGGTGGTTCGTACGTCAACGACTTCATCGACCGCGGTCGTGTGAAGAAGGTGTACGTACAGGCCGAAGCGCCGTTCCGCATGCTGCCGGAAGACATCAACAAGTGGTACGTGCGCGGTACCAGCGGCCAGATGGTGCCATTCTCCGCCTTCTCTTCGGCGAAATGGGAATACGGCTCACCGCGTCTGGAACGCTATAACGGCTTGCCGTCGATGGAAATTCTGGGCCAGGCCGCACCGGGCAAGAGTACCGGTGAAGCGATGAACCTGATGGAGCAACTGGCGTCCAAACTGCCAAGCGGCATCGGTTACGACTGGACCGGCATGTCCTATCAGGAACGTCTGTCGGGCAACCAGGCGCCGGCGCTGTACGCCATCTCGATTCTGGTGGTGTTCCTGTCGCTGGCGGCGCTGTATGAAAGCTGGTCCGTGCCGTTCTCGGTCATGCTGGTATTGCCGCTGGGGGTTATCGGTGCGTTGTTGGCCGCGACGATGCGCGGCATGAACAACGACGTGTACTTCCAGGTGGGGCTGCTGACCACCATCGGTCTATCGGCGAAGAACGCCATCCTGATCGTGGAGTTCGCCAAAGACCTGATGGAAAAAGAAGGCAAAGGCCTGATCGAAGCGACATTGGAAGCGGTGCGTATGCGTCTGCGTCCAATCCTGATGACGTCCCTGGCCTTCATCCTCGGGGTTCTGCCGCTGGTTATCAGCAGCGGTGCGGGCTCCGGCGCACAGAACGCGGTTGGTACCGGCGTAATGGGCGGGATGATCACCGCTACCGTCTTGGCGATCTTCTTCGTACCGGTGTTCTTCGTGGTGGTTCGCCGCCGCTTCAGCAAGAAGAACGAAGACCTGGAACACAGCCATCCGGTAGAGCACCACTGATCGCTCAGTGACGTGAGCTCCACCTGATAATCGAAAAGGCCGCGCATGCGGCCTTTTTATTTTGTTTCAGTTACTTAATGCAAACCATTCTCATTAATTCACTTTTGTGTGCAATTTGCGCTTGATCGCGATGCCAGGTCAGCGCATAATTATTGTTATAGTATAACATTACACGAGAGAGCTGTTATGAAACCCGGCATCCACCCCGATTACCGCACCGTGGTGTTCCACGACGTCAGCGCCAATGCCTACTTCAAAGTGGGATCGACCATCAAAACCGATCGCACTATCGAACTGGACGGCGAAAGCTGGCCGTATGTCACCCTCGACGTCTCTTCCGCTTCGCATCCGTATTACACCGGCAAGCAGAAAGACTATTCCAAAGAAGGCAGCACGGCGCGCTTCCAGCAGCGCTTTGGCCGCTTTATCGGCAATAAGTAACAAGGAAACCCCATGCAGGTATTGAGTTCATTGCGTTCGGCGAAAAACCGCCACCCGGATTGCAAAGTCGTGCGTCGTCGTGGCCGCATCTATGTGATCTGTAAAAGCAATCCGCGATTCAAAGCGGTACAGGGACGTAAGAAAAAGCGTTAACTCCCAAGTGTCATCTGTCGCAAAGCCCCGTTGCTGCTCAACGGGGCTTTTTTTATGGCGAGAAAGTGCCTGCAAGCTGTCCCCCACCCGCGGGCGGGGGGCAGAGATTACTTCATGCTGCTCAGCAGCGTGTCGACATTGTGTTTGAACGCCTGCTCATAGGTGGCCGCCGGGCCGCCGGCGCGGGAGAGCGCTTCAGGGTACAGCTCGCCGCCCGCCTTGGCGCCGGTGGCGGCGGCAATCTGTTTCACCAGCCGCGGATCGGTCTGGTTTTCGATAAAGTAAGCGTTAACCTTCTCCTGTTTAATCTGCTTAATCAGGTTCGCCACGTCGCTGGCGCTGGCTTCCGCTTCGGTGGAAAATCCGACCGGGGCAAGGAAGGTGACGCCATACTCTTGCCCAAAGTAGCCAAAAGCATCATGGCTGGTCAGCACCTTACGTTTCTGCGGCGGCACTGCGGCGAACTGGGTTTTGGCCCACAGATCCAACTTTTGCAGCTGCTGAATGTAGTCGGCGCCGCGCTGGCGAAAATAGTTGGCATCCTCAGGATCGGCGGCGATCAGGGCGTTCATCACGTTGGTGGCGTACTGCACGCCGTTTTTCATGCTGTTCCAGGCGTGAGGATCGGTAATCGGTTTGCCATCCTCTTCCATCTGGCGGGTGTTGATGCCCTGTGAAGCGGTGATCACCTGCCCTTTATAACCCGAAGCGCTGACCAGGCGATCGATCCACCCTTCCAGCCCCAGGCCGCTGACGAAGACCACATCAGCCTGAGCCAGCTTCTTGCCGTCCTGCGGCGAAGGCTCGAAACTGTGCGGATCGCCATCCGGCCCCACCAGCGTGCTGACCTTGACGTGATCGCCGCCCACCTGCTTGACGATATCTCCCAGAATGGAAAAGCTGGCGACGGCGTCGACGGTCTTCGCCATCGCCAATGGGCTGGCCAGCAGAGCAGCAACCGCCAGCGATATAGGTAAACGTTTCATACTTTCTCCTTGCAAATGGCACTTCTCAACGGCGCGCAAAGGCGTAAATGCCTCCGCGCGTTCCAAACAGGATTGAGACAAAAAAGAGGATGCTGGCGCTGAGCACGATCGCCGGGCCGGCGGGCAGCGAAGCGTGATAGGACCACACCAGCCCAATCAGACTGGAAAGCGCGCCGATGCCCATCGCCGTCGCCAGCGTCTGCGGCAGATTGCGCGCCCAGAAGCGCGCGCTGGCGGCGGGCAACATCATTAACCCAACCGACATCAGGGTGCCGAGGATCTGGAATCCCGCCACCAGATTGACCACCACCAGCGCCAAAAACAGGCCGTGGATCAGCGCCAACCGGCGCGGCGCGTTAACGCGCAGGAAAGTGACGTCGAATGATTCGATCACCAGCGCGCGGTACAGCGCCGCCAGCGCCAGCAGCGAAACCGAGGCGATCGCACCGACCATCAGCATCGCCTGCACATCCACCGCCAGGATCGAACCGAACAACACGTGCAGCAGATCCACGCTGGAACCGCGCAGCGAGACCAGCGTGACCCCCAGCGCCAGTGAACCCAGATAGAATCCGGCGAAGCTGGCGTCCTCTTTCAGCGGCGTGCGGCGGCTCACCAGGCCGGACAACATCGCCACCGCCAGCCCGGCGATAAAGCCGCCTACGCCCATCGCCACCAGCGACATGCCGGAGACCAGATAGCCGATCGCCGCGCCCGGCAACACCGCGTGGGACAAGGCATCCCCGACCAGACTCATGCGGCGCAGCAGCAGAAACACGCCCAGCGGGGCGGCGCTGAGCGACAACGCCAGGCAAGCCATCAGCGCGCGACGCATAAAACCGAAAGAGAGAAAAGGATCGATAAGCCCATGCAACAGCATCATGGCGCCACCGCCCGCAGATCCGGCTGCCGTTCGGCGGCATGATGCCTCGGCACCTGCTCCAGCACTTGCTCGGCCGCGCCCCAGTGGCAAGCCTGCGGCGTCAGCAACAGCGCCTGCGGAAAATGCTCGGCGACCATCGACATATCGTGCAGCACGGCGATCACCGTTTTCCCCTGCCGGTGCAGTTGCGCGATCGCCTGCAGCAGGATCTGCGTGGTGGCGCTGTCGATACCGGTGAAAGGTTCATCCAGCAAAATCAGCAGCGCTTGTTGGACCAGCAGGCGCGCAAACAACACCCGCTGCAGCTGACCGCCGGACAGCTCGCCCACCGGGTTGCGCACCAGCGCGCTCATGCCAACGCTCGCCAACGCCTCATTGACCTGGCTCGCCGCACGCTTGTTCATGCCTCCGAACATGCCGCTTTGCGGCCAACAGCCCATCGCCACCAGATCGCTCACCGCGATCGGGAATTGCCGATCCAATTCCGCCTGCTGCGGCAAATAAGCTCTGCGCGGCGGCTTTCCGCCGCTAAAATTCAGGCTGCCGCTCATCGGCGGCAGCAAACCGGCGAGCGTTTTCAGCAATGTCGATTTTCCGGCCCCATTGACGCCCACCACCGCGGTCAACGAGCCGGCGGTAAACTGCCCGCTCAGCGGCGGAAAAAGCGGCGTGGTGCCATAGCCCAGCACCAACTGACGCAGGGTGATCATGGCAGCGATACCGCCCAAAAGATGCCGAGCCACAGCAGAGCCAGCAGCACAGCGGCACCCGCACAACGCGCGGCAGCGGAGGTGGTGAACAACGAATTCAGTGACGACGCGGCGCCATGTTGCGAAGTGGGAATCAATGTGGTGACCAAAATGACGGGTTAATGGTTATAATATAACATCACAACAACTACCGTATCTCAAGCTATGGCGCGACAATAATGCAACGGAACGTAACAATCCCTCGCACAGCGGATCTTCCCCTGTCCCCCTTACAAAACTCAGGGCTATTTCCATTCGGTTGGAATGTTGGCGTAAGGTAAAGAACAGCGGTAAATCGAAAAATTTACCGACGAGGGTGGAAAAGGAGTAAGATAAGCAGATAACATTGTTGTTGGCCGAGATTAATGCTTGTTACCCTTGCCTGTAACCTGGAAGTCAACGCACTTTCTGTTAAAAAATTAAAGAAAGTGATTAATGACAATAGCGCGGAGTTAGTGCCGGCGCTGACCAGCGGACTCAGCTTTTATTCTGAAAGCGCACGCTATGCCGAAGATTCATTAGAAATACTTGATATAGTGCAGCAAGGTGGCGGCGATTATTCAATGAGTTATCGTTATAAGTGGGGCATTTTTAATGCCTGCCTGGATATCAACAGCGAAGATATCATCAACGACAGCGTCCGGTTTCAAGTGACGTCACGGGGTTTAATCTTCGACATCATTGATAACTCACGCCCATCAACTGCGGATGAATTGTAAGTTTACGTAATAACTACAGGCCAAACGCGAAAAAATGATTTATATTCATTTTACGGGAAGTTTATTTAACCACCGTTAAGCTGCCTCCGTTCATGATGTAAATCAGCTTACTCACATAGTGTTATCACACCGCAATTAAGACTTACGGAGGGGATGATATGGATGAGTATTCGCCTAAGCGGCACGACATTGCTCAGCTCAAATTCTTGTGCGAAAATTTGTATGATGAAGGTATCGCTACCCTGGGAGACAGTCATCATGGGTGGGTCAACGATCCGACGTCCTCCGTCAACCTGCAGCTTAATGAGTTGATCGAACATATCGCTTCGTTTGTGATGAGTTATAAAATTAAATACATGGACGAATCTGACCTGTCGGAGTTAGTCGAAGAATATCTCGACGATACCTATACGCTGTTCAGCAGCTATGGTATCAATGATTCCGACCTGCGCCGCTGGCAAAAAACCAAGGCGAGATTATTCAGAATGTTCTCAGGAGAGGACATCTGTACGACAATGAAAACTTAGGGGATAATTATTCCCAAGCTATTTTACGGTTATTAAACTAAAGGCCACCATGACTAAAACCGACTATCTGATGCGTTTACGTAAATGCACCACGATTGATACTCTCGAACGTGTTATTGAGAAAAATAAGTACGAGCTTTCCGATGATGAACTGGAGCTGTTTTACTCAGCGGCCGATCACCGTCTGGCAGAGCTCACCATGAACAAACTGTATGACAAAATCCCCACCTCCGTTTGGAAATATGTCAGATAATCAGCCCCCCAACGCGTTGAGCCGATGCTTTTATCGGCCTCAATGTTCAAGTTAAATACGTACTTTTCCTATTGACAGTAAAACTTCATTTACGTTCCCTCTTTCGATAATAATATTGTCCGGAAACAATTTTCTTTTTTTATCGAGACAGGTTACCTCATCGCCCGCCTCACTATGCCTGCCCCCAGCACCGCTAATTCATTATCCAAAAGAATTGAGGGCGGGAAGAAAAGAAATGCGTGTCGCTCTGCCTGATGACAGAAATGGATAATAGATACGTGGAAGAGAGGTGACAAAAGCGCGGATTGGCGAAGCCCAAATGGGTGGGGACCCTGCCAGCTACATCCCGGCACACACGTCACCTGCTGCGGCTGCTTCCTTCCGGACCTGACCGAGTTCACAAGTTAGTGTTGCGGGAGAACCAACAGGGCCCCCATTGACGGCTTCTGTACTCTGAAGCGGTGGGCATTATCGGCGATGCCCCACCAAATAGCAAGCCAACCGGGGCCAACCGCTGTTTTCTTACCCACCTGCGCTGTGGCACACTCTTCGCCTGGGTTTTGACTCGTGCAGGAACAGCAATATGCAACCAGAAGACGCCTCTTTCAGCCAGCGGGTTTTCCATATCGTGGCCGCCATCCCGTTCGGCAAAGTCACCACTTACGGTGAAGTCGCCCGGCTGGCCGGCTCGCCGCGCGCCGCGCGTCAGGTTGGCGGCGTGCTGCGGCGTTTGCCCGAAGGCAGCACGCTGCCCTGGCACCGGGTGATCAACCGGCACGGACAGATCTCGCAGCAGGGGGAGGATTTTCAACGGCAACGGCAGGCACTGCTGGCGGAGGGGATAATTTTCGGCCCGCACAGCACGGTCGATTTCGAACGCTACGGCTGGCGCTGGTAAAACAAAACAGCCTTTGGCCGAAGCGCAAAGGCTGTTGATTTCATCTTGCTGTACCGCAGTAAGTTTACTGCATGGCGGTTGGCGCAGCCTGAATCGGCACACCCTGAACCGGAACCAGCAGCAGATCGGCGCGGGTGCCGTTGCGGTTAACCACTTCCTGGATGGTGTCGGTAATGAACATCAGGCGCCCGTTGACCGTCACCGCCGCGCTCAGAATGATGCGCGCATTCGGTTGGATGTCGGACGGGTTGTACGGCAGCGTAAAGCTGAATGGCGCCTGCTGCCCTTCAGTACGTACCGCGCGCTGTGCAATCACTTTGGACGGCGCATCTGCCAGCGAAGCGTCAGAGAGGGTGACCGTCAGTACGGCGTCCGGCGGCAGCGCAATGCGCTGACGTATATTAACCGAACCTGTCACCGCCGGGCCCTGAATCTGCGTTTGCGCAGCCGCCGGGTTACCGGCCGCCTGGGTAGGCACATCGGCACTCTTTTGCGCGCATCCTGCCAGCGTGATCGTCAGTGCCGCGGCACCGCCTACGATTTGCCAGAGTTTCATGGATCGGTCTCCTTTTTTATTATCAACATGTTGGTGGCTTTCACCACCTCACCTATTAAACCTAGCACAAAACACTGATAAATCCACTTTACCCCGTCTATTAATCACTTAAACAGCCCAAGGCGTCCATGATTAAGAGCATTCTCATCGGCCCTTAACGCAAAATGTTGACGCCGCGCCGTGATATTCCGCACACTGCGCAAAATGATTATTAGAAAGGTAACAACTTTATGAGCCAGGCATTGCAAAACCTCCTCGATCTGCTGGATCTGGAGAAAATCGAAGAAGGATTGTTCCGCGGTCAGAGTGAAGATCTGGGGCTGCGCCAGGTGTTCGGCGGGCAGGTGGTCGGCCAGGCGTTGTACGCCGCCAAACAAACGGTGCCGGACGAGCGCAGCGTGCATTCGTTCCACAGCTACTTCCTGCGCCCGGGCGACAGCAGCAAACCTATCGTTTACGACGTGGAAACCCTGCGCGACGGCAACAGCTTCAGCGCGCGCCGCGTCAGCGCCATCCAGCACGGCAAACCTATCTTCTATATGACCGCCTCCTTCCAAAGTCCGGAAACGGGCTTCGAGCATCAGAACCTGATGCCGGACGTGCCGCCGCCGGAAGGGCTGCTGTCTGAATCAGAGATCGCCCAGAAGCTGGCGCATATGCTGCCGGAAAAAGTGCGCGAAAAATTTATCGGCCAGAAGCCGATCGAAATGCGCCCGGTGAAATTCCATAACCCGCTGAAAGGCAGCGTGGAAGAACCGCATCGCTACGTGTGGTTCCGCGCCAACGGCAGCATGCCGGACGATCAGCGCATCCACCAATATCTGCTGGGCTACGCGTCGGACTTTAATTTCCTGCCGACGGCGCTGCAGCCGCACGGCGTCGGTTTCCTCGAGCCGGGCATGCAGGTGGCCACCATTGACCACTCAATGTGGTTCCACCGCCCGTTCCGCATGGATGACTGGCTGCTGTACGCGGTGGAGAGCTCCTCCGCCTCCGGCGCACGGGGCTTTGTGCGCGGCCAGATTTATACCCGCGACGGCGTACTGGTCGCCACCACCGTGCAGGAAGGGGTGATTCGCCAACGCGACGCCTGATCCGCAGCATAAAGAAAGGGGCGATGTTTCCATCGCCCCTTTTGGCTTCATCATTATTTTAGTCTTTAGCGCACTGCCCTGCTTTGAGCCTTACTGGTTGTAGGCGCTCTCGCCGTGGCTGTTGACGTCCAGCCCCTCGCGTTCCTGCTCCTCCGGCACTCTCAATCCAACCATGGCGCCCGCGATCTTGAAGGCGATAAAGGCGGCGACGCTCGACCACACCAGCGTGATCAGCACGCTCACCAGTTGGATCCAGACCTGATGGCCCATCGTCACCCCTTCGGCGTAACCGGTGCCGCCCAGTGAAGAGGCGGTGAACACCCCGGTCAACAGGCAGCCGACGATGCCGCACACCCCGTGCACACCAAACACGTCACAGGTGTCGTCCACTTTCAGCCATTTTTTCAGCGTCACGACGCCCCCCAGGCCAGCGACGCCGCCCACCAGGCCGATGATCAACGCCCCGCCCACCCCCACGGTGCCCGCCGCCGGCGTCACTGCAACCAGCCCGGCGATCATGCCGGAGCAGGCGCCCAGCAATGAAGGCTTGCCGCGCAGCATCCACTCGGCGAAGGTCCAGGAGAGAATGGCGCCCGCAGTGGCAACCACGGTATTGAGGAATGCCAAGGCCGCAATGCCGTTGGCCGCACTGGCGGAACCGGCATTGAAGCCGAACCAGCCGATATACAGGATGGACGCCCCGGTAAACACCATCGGCAGGTTGTGCGGTTTGAAGGCCTCTTTACCGAAGCCGGCGCGTTTGCCAATCAGGTAGGCGCCGATCAACCCGGCGCTGGCGGCGTTGATGTGCACCACGGTGCCGCCGGCGAAGTCCAATGCGCCGTCGGCGGCCAGGTAGCCTCCGCCCCACACCATGTGCGCGATCGGCAGATAAGACAGCGTGAACCACAGGATCGCGAAGATCAGCACCGCCGAGAAACGAATGCGTTCGGCGAAGCCGCCCACCACCAACGCCACGGTGATACAGGCGAAGGAGGCCTGGAAAGCGACGTGGATCATCTGGCTGATGCTGCCGGTGACGCTGTCGATGCCGATGCCTTTCAGCATCGCCGTCTCGAATCCGCCGAACACCGCATTGCCTTCGCTGAACGCCAGGCTGTAGCCATACAGCACCCACAGCACGCAGACCAACGCGAAGGTGACGGTGACCTGCGTCAGCATCGACAGCACGTTTTTACCGCGCAGCAGACCGCCGTAAAACAGCGCGATGCCCGGCAGCGTCATGAACAGCACCAACGCGGTGCAGATCATCATAAAGGCGTTGTCGGCCTTATCGGCGACCGCCGGGGCGGCCAGGGCCAAAGAAGGAACCAGGGTTACCGAACTCAGGCCCAACATGGATAACAGTCTTTTCATTATCAATCATCCCCATCACTTAACTGAGTTCGCGGTTACAGTGCCGATTCGTCGGTTTCGCCGGTGCGAATGCGGATCACGCGTTGCAATTCGGCAACGAAAATTTTGCCGTCGCCGATTTTGCCGGTGTAGGCGGCTTTGCTAATCACCTCAACCACTTCATCCAACTGATCGTCGGCGATGGCGATATCGATTTTGACCTTGGGCAGGAAGTTGACGTTATATTCGGCACCGCGATACAGCTCGGCGTGCCCCTTCTGGCGGCCAAAGCCCTTCACTTCGGTTACGGTCAACCCCTGAATGCCCACGGAGGACAAGGCCTCGCGCACGTCCTCCAGCTTGAACGGTTTGATTACCACGGTCACCAGCTTCATATTGCCCCTCCACGAATTAAGCCCAAACTCACCCCTGGTACGCGTCATATGTAGCAAGGGCTGTGCCAAATTTAATTTTGCAGGGCGATTCAGCGGATTAGCGGGCACGCGGGCGCAGCCGCGCGGCAGCACGGCACCGATACCTTGGATAGGTTAAATAATGCGCACCGATTTGGTGCGCATCGCGTCGAAAAAAGTGCAGAAAGGGGGCGTGGCCCAGATGGTTTGCCTGCTTATGGTGCGTTGGAAAGAAAGAAGGGCCGCGAGCGCGGCCCATGTTCAGGCGGGTTGGCTCTCCTCGCGCACCGCTTCCGCCAGTTGTTCGCCCGCCAACTGCAGCTGGTACATCTGGTAGTAACGCCCCTGCTGCGCCAGCAGCTGCTGATGGTTGCCCTGCTCCACCGCCTGGCCGCGATGCAGCACCAAAATGGAATCGGCATCGACGATGGTCGACAGCCGGTGGGCGATCACCACCAGCGTGGTGTGCTCGCGGATCGCACGCAGCGCGCGCTGGATAGCCTGTTCGGTTCCCGAGTCGATATTGGCGGTCGCCTCGTCGAGGATCAGGATCTGCGGCGCCTGCACCAAGACCCGCGCCATTGCCAGCAGCTGTTTCTGCCCGACCGACAGGTTATTGCCCTGCTCCCCCAGGCGGGTGTGGATACCCTGCGGGAAGCCGCGCACCAGATCCGCCAGTTGCACCGTTTCCAGCGCCCGCCAAACGGCGTCTTCCTCGATATTGCGCCCCAACGTGACGTTGGCCAGCACCGAATCGGCGATCACCACCGGATCCTGCTGCACCATCGCTACGCCCTGGCGCAGCGTGCGGTGCGACAAGCTGGAGATCGGGCGGCCATCGAGACGCACTTCCCCCTCGCTGACCGGGTAATAACCCATCAGCAGGTTAGCCAAGGTGCTCTTGCCGCTGCCGGTGTGCCCGACCAGCGCCACGAAGCCGCGCGACGGCACCGACAGCGAAATATGCTGCAGCACCTTTTTGTCCGCGCGGTAAGCGAAGCTCAGATCGGTGATGTCGATACGGCCGCCGGCCAATGGACTATCGTCGGCGCCGTAGCTCTGCTGGCTGCGATCCATCAGTTCGAAAATACGTTCGCCGGCCACCACCGCCTGCTGCAAGATCGACTGTTGTGACGTCAGCTCGATCAGCGGTTCGTTCAAACGCCCCAGGTAGTTGATGAAGGCATAGAGCACGCCGACGCCAATCACGCCTTCGCCGCTGAAGCCGAACAACATCAGCAAACCGCACAGCACCAACGCCGAAAACAGGCTGAGCAGCGGCCGCAGCAGGAAACCGTCGAGCCGCAGGGTCTGCATGCGCGCGAGATAGTGCGACTGGCTGGCGGCGCTCATGCGCTCGCCGAAGCGCACCTGCTGGCGGAATTGCTGGATCACGCCCATGCCGTTGATCACTTCGTTGAAACCGTCGTTGATGTCCGCCAGATAACTGCGCACCCGGCGCACGATCGGCGTGCTGTAATATTGATAAATGCCCATCACCACGAACACCGCCGGGAAGATGCAGATGGCCACCAGCGCCATGCGCCAGTCGAGGCTGAACATCGCCACCAGCATGGCGCCGATCAGCGCGGCGCTTTTCAGCACCGTGGAGACCACCATCACGTACAGATCCTTGATCACTTCGGTGTCGTTGGTAACGCGCGAGATCAATTGCCCGACCGGTTGCGTGTCGAAGGCGCTGAGCGGCTGGCGCAGCGCGGCGTCCATCACGTCGGTGCGCAGCCGCTGCACCACCCCCACCGCCGCCTGGTTGAACAGCAGCGCCTGGAAGTAGTGCAGCGCCGCCGCCAGCAGCTCCAGCAGAATGTAGGCCGCCGCCAGCCCGCCGACGATCATCAGCGGCAGTTGCCCTTTGGCGACGTAATTATCGATAAAATAGCTCACCAGGATCGGCCCGGCGACTTCCGCCGCCGCCGCGATCCACAGCATCAGCACCGCCAGCCCCAGCGGTTTGCGGTACGGCGAGCCGTAGGCCAGCAGCCGCTTCAGCGTCGGCCACAGCTTTTGCACTTTATTCATCGGCCAACGCCTCCTCGCCGTTTTCCGGCGCTTCGTCCAGCGCCGCTTCCAACTGCTGATAACGGTACATATCGCGATACCAGCCCGGCTGCGCCGCCAACGCCGCCGGATCGCCGCGCTGCGCCACGCCGCCGTGCTGCATCACCAGGATCTCGCTGGCTTCGGTCAATGCCGACAGCCGGTGCGCGCTGATGATCACCGTGCGATCTTGCCCCCAGCTGCGCAGGTTGTGCAGAATCTGGTGTTCGGTACGGCCATCCACCGCCGACAGCGCATCGTCGAGGATCAGGATTTCCGCATCCAGCAGCAGCGCTCGTGCAATAGAGATGCGCTGTTTCTGCCCGCCCGACAGCATCACGCCGCGTTCGCCCACCTCGGTGTCATAGCCCTGCGGCAGCCGCAGAATGTCCTCATGGACGCTGGCCAACCGCGCCGCCTGTTCGATCTGCGCCTGCGTCGCCCCCGGATGGCCCAGCGCGATGTTGTTCGCCACGGTATCGGAGAACAGGAACGGCGTTTGGCTCACCACCGACAGCCGCGAACGCCAGTCGTCGAGTTTGACCTGCGGCAACGGCAGGCCGTGATAGCGGATCTGCCCTTGGTCGACGTCGAACTGGCGCTGGATCAGCGACAGTAATGTCGACTTACCGGCCCCGGTCGGCCCGCACAGCCCCAGCATCTGCCCCGGCTTCAACGTCAGCGCCACGTCATGCAGCGCCGGATGTGGGTTGTCCGGGTAGTGGAACGCGCGAATATCCACGTCCAGCACGCCGCGCCCGGCCGGCAACGCCTGCGGGCCATCCTGCACCGCCGGCGCCTCATCGAGCAGGCTGCGGATGCGGCTGTAGGCCGCGCTGCCGCGCTCGACGATATTGAACATCCAGGCCAGCGCCAGCATCGGCCAGATCATCAGGCCGAGGTACATCACAAAGCTGGTCAGTTGCCCGAGCGTCAGTGAACCGTTCACCACCATCCAGCTGCCGCCGCCGATGGCCAACAGGTTAGACGCGCCGATGGCGATATAAATGGTCGGATCGAAGCGCGCATCCACACGCGCCACGTGCATGTTCTTGGCCCCGGTCTGCGCCGCGACATCGGCGAAGCGGTTCGATTGGTGATCTTCCAGCCCAAAGGCCTTGATCATGCGTATGCTGGTCATGCTTTCCTGCGCCTGATCGTTCAGGCTGGAAAACGCCGCCTGCGCCGATTTAAAGCGCTGGTGCAGCTGGTCGCCGTAATATTTGATGGCGATCGCCATCAGCGGCATCGGGATTAACGCCAACACCGTCAGCTGCCAGCTGATTTGGGTGCTCATCACCACCAGCACCACCACCCCCATCACCAGCGAATCCACCAACGTCAGCACGCCTTCACCGGCGGCGAACACCACGCGATCCACATCGTTGGTGGCGCGCGCCATCAGGTCGCCGGTGCGGTGGCGCAGGTAGAACGCCGGGTTTTGTCGGCTGAGCTGGCGGTAAAAGTTTTCGCGCAGTTCGACCGCCAGCTGGTAGGAGGCGCCGAACAGCAATACCCGCCACACATAGCGCAGCAGGTAAACGACGATCGCGGTGCCGATCATCAGCCCGAGCCAGGCCATCAGCACGCCGGTGGACATCTGTTTTTCGGTGACGCCGTCCACGATGATGCCGACCAGCTTAGGCGGCAACAGTTGCAGGATGGCGATGACGATCAGCAGCACCACCGCCCCGAGGTAGCGGCGCCACTCCCGGCGGAAGTACCAGCCGATTTGTGCAAATAATCTCACGCAGTTTGATTCCAGGATTTTATGGGATTTGTCTCTTTTTCTGCTTCAGCAGAGCAGGATACCATCGTTGAGCCGCCCGTCCGGTGAACTTTTCACTCCGGCACCGGCAGCGCGGTGGTGTATTTGATTTTTTCCATGGCAAAGCTCGAGGTGACGTCAATAAGGCCCGGTACGCCGTTCACCAGGCGCTTATAAAAGCCGTCGTAGCTTTTCATGTCCGCCACTTCGACCTGCATCAGGTAGTCGTACTCCCCCGCCATCCGGTAGAACGCCAGCACCTCGGGCATTTGGCTGGTCAACTGCACAAACGCCTGATACCACTCGCTGCTGTGCTGCTGGGTCTTGATCAGCACGAACGCCGTCAACCCCAGGCCGAGCTTTTCATTATCCAGCAAGGCCACTCGGCCGCGAATATAGCCCTCGTCCTCCAGGCGCTTCAGCCGTTTCCAGCACGGCGTCGAGGTCAAATTGACCGCATCGGCCAGCGCCTGCAGCGACTGGGTGCAATCTTGCTGCAGCATGCACAGCAGCTTACGGTCTGTTTTATCTAACATAGCGGCCACCAGGAGAAAAATTTTCTCTCATTAGGCGATTAAACAGGGAAAATGGCAATCCTTTTTTCCCGCCGACAGGCTATGCTACGCCATAAACCAGCCCCCTATTCTGAGGCCAAATCATGACAAACTCTTGGGTAAAATATGCTATCGGTGAAATAGAAGCGGATTTTCAGCGCTCCGCCGATACGCATCTGATTCGCCTGAACCTGCCGGCGTTTCCCGGCATCTGCCTGTACCTGAAAGATGAGAGCACCCACCCGACCGGCAGCCTGAAACACCGCCTGGCGCGCTCGCTGTTCCTTTATGGCCTGTGCAACGGCTGGATCACCGAGAACACCACCATCATCGAGGCCTCTTCGGGCAGCACCGCGGTGTCCGAAGCCTACTTCGCCCGTCTGATCGGCCTGCCGTTCATCGCGGTGATGCCGTCCTGCACCGCGCGCCGCAAGGTGGAGCAGATCGCCTTCTATGGCGGCCGCTGTCACTTCGTCGATCACGCCGCCCAGATCTACGCCGCCTCCGAACAGCTGGCGAAAGAGCTGAACGGCCACTATATGGATCAGTTCACCTACGCCGAGCGCGCCACCGACTGGCGCGGCAACAACAACATCGCCGACAGCATCTTCCGCCAGATGGCGCGCGAACCCTTCCCGGTGCCGAAACACATCGTGATGAGCGCCGGCACCGGCGGCACCTCCGCCACGCTGGGGCGCTATATCCGCTATCAGGGGCACGACACCCAATTGACGGTGGTCGATCCGGAAAACTCGGTGTTCTATGACTGCTTCCACCATGGCGATCGCACTCTGATCGGCAGCTGCGGCAGCCGTATCGAAGGCATCGGCCGCCCGCGCGCCGAGCCGTCGTTCATCCCGTCGGTGGTCGACAACATGCTGCGCGTGCCGGATGCCGCCAGCGTCGCCACCATTCACTGGCTGGAAGGCGTGCTGGGCCGCAAGGTTGGCGCCTCTACCGGTACCAACGTTTGGGGTGCGCTGCAGTTGGCAAAGCAGATGCGGGAAAACGGCGAGCAAGGGGCGATCGTCACCCTGCTGTGCGACAGCGGCGAGCGTTATCTGGATACCTATTACAACCCGGAATGGGTCAGCAACAACATCGGCGATCTGCAGCCATATCTCGCGCAGCTGGAGGATTTGTAACGCCAGGCTTCGGGTAAAAAAAAGCCGGGTAGTCATACCCGGCCGGCTGTAAGGAGAACCTCATTCTTCGGGGGAATAGGTGAGGCAAGGTGAACGCAGCCAATGTTGTAAATAGTGGGCCACCGCCTGTTGTTGGCAATGGCCGATAACCGGTAGCTGCGGCAGCAGGGATTTCAGCTGCGGCAGGGCGTTGCCCATCACCACGCCGTGCCCCACCGCTCCCAGCATTTCTTTGTCGTTCATCGCGTCGCCGAACGCCATGCAGTCGGCCATCGTCAGCCCCAGATGACGGCTCAACCGCTCCAGCGCCGTGCCTTTGTTGCAACCGAGCGGCAGCACCTCCAGACAGTCGTAAGCGGAAAAGCACAGGTCTGCCTCGTCGCCCAACTGCGCCCGCAGCTGCACCTGCAACGCCAGCAACTCTTCATGCGGCGCGACAAAGCACACCTTGCTGTTGCCGAACGCCGGCAGACGGCGCACATCGGCCAGTTGAAAACGAAAGCCGCTCAGGTGGTGCGCCCGCAGCATCTCTTCCGGCACGGGAAACTCGGTCAGCCAACCTTCGTCGCGGAATACATGCATGCTGGCGCGGGTGCGCCAATGATGATGCAGCACCTCTTCGGCGATCTCCGCCGGCAGGTCGGTGGCGTGCAGCTGTTGGCCGCGGTTGTCATATACCCGCGTGCCGTTGCCGGTGATCAGGTAACCCTGCAGCCCCAGTTGCGCCATGATCGGTTGCGCATCGAGGTAGTGCCGCCCGGTGGCGAACGTCACCACCATCTCCCGCTCCACCAGCTGGTTCAGCACCGCCAGCGTTTCCGGACCAACCCGGTGATCCGGCATCAACAGCGTGCCGTCCATATCGAAAGCTGCCAGGCGATACATAAAGACCTCTTGAATGTGAACGCGATTACAATCACTGCAGTATGGGATGGCATTTGCGGAAGTAATAGTGAACAATTTGAGAAAACTGTTCCGGATTTCTGCCCATGCGCCTGGTTCACCGTCTCAGCCAATATCAACGCCTGTACCATCAGCTCGGCAGCGCGCCGGTCGCCGTGACCATCGGCGAGCTGGCGGCGATGTTCTATTGCAGCGAGCGACACGCCCGCACGTTGGTGCAACAGCTGCAGGATCAAGGCTGGCTGAGCTGGCATTCGCAGCCCGGCCGCGGCAAACGCGCTCGCCTGCACTGCCTGAAAACCCCGGATGAACTGCGCGCGCTGCTACTGCAACAGCTACTGCAACAGGGCAATCATCAGGGGGCGCTGGAGATGGCGCAACTCGATCCTCAGCACCTGCAGGATCTGCTCAGCCCGCACCTCGGCGGGCAATGGCAGGCCGGCAGCCCGACGCTGCGCATTCCCTATTACCGCACGCTGGAAGCACTCGACCCGCTCACGCTGACCGGCCGCGCCGAACAACATCTGGTGTCGACCCTGCACGCCGGACTGACGCGCCTGATGACCGGTAACCCGGAACCGCAACCCGATCTGGCGCACCATTGGCAGATTAGCGATCGCGGCCTGCGCTGGCGCTTCTTTCTGCGCAGCCAGCTGCGCTGGCACAACGGCGAACCGTTGACCGGCCACCAGCTGCTGCAAACGCTGGAAAAACTGCAGCGCCATCCGCGCAGCCAACCGAGCCTGGCTAACGTCGCGCGCATCAGCCTGCCGCACCCGCTGTGCATTCAGTTCGATCTGCACCTGCCGGACTACTGGCTGGCCCACCGGCTGGCGGAGCTGCCTTGCCTGATGACGCACCCGGAGCTGCCGGCCATCGGCGCCGGCCCGTTCAAGCTGACCCTGAATGAACCGCAGCTGGTGCGGCTGGAACAGCACGCCGGTTACCATCTGCAGCATCCGTATCTGGACACCATCGAATACTGGATCACCCCCGATCTGCCCACCGCCGGCGCCGACGCCAGCTGCCAGCATCCGGTGCGCATCACCATCGGTCAGCAAGACGATTTAGCGCAGGCCCGGCCGGTGCAGCGCAGCATGAGCCTGGGCTGGTGTTATTTGGCGCTGAACCTGCGCCACGGCGTGCTGAGCGAAGCCCAAGGGCAAAAGCTGCTGATGCTGATCCAGCAGTCCGGCCTGCTGAGCCATCTGCCGATCCCCAACAGCGTGATCACCCCCAGCCATGAAATGCTGCCCGGCTGGCGCATCCCGCACCAACAGGTCGAAGAGGACGTCGCCCTGCCCGCCCGGCTGACGCTGCTGTATCGGCCGCCGGTCGAGCTGGAAACGGTGACGGCCGCACTACAGCGGTTGCTCGCGCAGCACGGCTGCGAGCTGGAAGTGCGCTACTACGCCGGCAAGCGCTGGCAAAGCGAGGAACAGATCGCCCAGGCCGATCTGCTGCTGGCGGACAACCTGATCGGCGAAGCGCCGGAGGCGACGCTGGAGAGTTGGCTGCGGCAGGATACGCTGTGGCGCGGCATCCTCACGGAAAGCCGCTGGCAGCAGCAACAGGATACGCTGCGGCAGATCCAGCAGCTGCAGGCGCAGCAACCGCGCTTCGCACGGCTGCAGGCCTATTATCAACAGCTGATGGCCGCCGCCATCATCACGCCGCTGTTTCACTACCAGTATCAGATCAGCGCGCCGCCGCGCATGCATGGCGTGACGCTGACCGCCCACGGCTGGTTCGATTTTTGTCAGGCGTGGCTGCCGCCGCCGGTGGATGACGCACCGGCCTGAGCCGAACCGCCCTGCGCCTGGCGGCCCTTTCTGCTACTATTGTCGCCGCAACGCAATTTTTATCCTGCCGCCCGAATGTGTATCGGGAGAGGCCAAAGCCCAAAAAGGTGATTTTATGAAGCGCGCGGTTGTCGTTTTCAGCGGTGGACAAGACTCCACGACCTGCTTGATCCAGGCATTGCAACAGTATGACGAAGTTCACTGCGTCACGTTCGATTACGGCCAGCGCCATCGCGCCGAGATTGAAGTGGCTCAGGAGCTGTCGGTGGCTCTCGGCGCCAAAGCGCACAAGGTGCTGGACGTGACGCTGCTCAATGAGCTGGCCGTCAGCAGCCTGACGCGCGACAATATTCCGGTTCCCGCCTACGATCCCAACCAGAAAAATGCGCTGCCGAGCACCTTCGTGCCGGGCCGCAACATCCTGTTCCTGACGCTGGCGGCGATCTACGCCTACCAGGTCGAAGCGGAAGCGGTGATCACCGGCGTGTGTGAAACCGATTTTTCCGGCTACCCGGATTGCCGCGACGAGTTCGTTAAAGCGCTGAACAAGGCGGTGATGCTGGGCATCGCCCGCGATATCCGCTTCGAAACGCCGCTGATGTGGCTGAACAAGGCCGAGACCTGGGCGCTGGCGGATTATTACCACCAGCTGGATCGCGTACGCCAGGATACGCTGACCTGCTACAACGGCATCAAGGGTGACGGCTGCGGCGAGTGCGCCGCCTGCAACCTGCGCGCCAATGGCCTGACGCAGTACCGGGCCAACCAGGCAGAAGTGATGGCGGCGTTGAAACAGAAAGCCGGCCTGGCCTGAGGGCAGTGACGGCGGCAACCTCTGCCGCCCGTGAGCTTACTGCGGATTATCCTTCAGCGTGAGCGCCTCCAGGTGCTCGCGCAATTCGCCTTCGATCGGCAGCGCCCGCTGCGTTTTCAGATCGACGCACACGAAAGTCAGCAGCGCGTCTGCCACCGGCGTCCCCGCCGGATCCTGCGTCACCTTTTGGCTCAGCACCCCGCTCTTGCCGTTGAGCTGCACCATCTGGCTGTCGATACGCAGCTTATCCCCCAATACCGCCGGGCTGCGGTAATTGATATTGATGTTCACCACGATGAAAGCGATGTTGTTTTCCGTCATCCAGCGGAACCCGGCTTCGTTCTCCAACCACTCCCAACGCGCCTCTTCCAGAAACTCCAGATAGCGGGCGTTGTTAACGTGCTGGTAAACATCAAGGTGATAACCGCGAACTTTGATAAAGGTTTGCATAGGGAACGATCGCTCCTGCCTGGTGATTACAGAAAGAGGGAGCCACGCTGGCTCCCTCGCCCGTTTGGTCAACGCGCCAAACTGGTAAGACCTGTAAAATGTAGCAGAGGAGTCACGGCCTCAGCGGCCTTTTGCCACGCAGCCGCGACCGGGATCACATTTTCAGCCGGGTGCGGTTCTTCTCAAACAGCGCCGGCCCGATGCCCGGCACCTCCTGCAACTGCTCAACCTGGGTGAACGGCCCGTTCTGTTCGCGATAGCGCACGATGCCTTCCGCCTTCTTCAGACCGACGCCGCTCAAGGCGGCGGCCAGCTGTTCGGCAGTGGCCTGATTGATGCTGACCACCGCCTCTTCGGTTGCCTTGGTCATCACCGATTGCCCGCCATTGCCCACCGGTGTTGAGAGCATGGGCGCCTCGTTTTTTTCCACCGCGGCGGCCGGCCCGGCCAGGCATAACAACAGCGCGGTCAGCGCGGCGTTAACGTGACGACGGCAACCGAAAAACGCTTTTTTCTCTGAATATTGCATGCTGTATCCTCCTTGTGTGTGACAGCACGGCTACCTTGCCGCGGCGGCGGATATTCAGCAATCGACGGATGTCAGATATGGAAAAGGCCGCGAAAGCGGCCTTTGTTTGTTGCACTGCGTTGCAGAAAAATGCGGCGATTACTGAGGCTGTTGCTCAGCGGCGCCCATTTTGATCTTGGCTTCTTTACGCAGGCTCGCCAGCAGCGAATCGAAGGAGACGCCGGTCGCGCCCTCTTCCATCTTGCCGACGAAGGTTTTCATTTCGTCTTCCGGCAGCGTGCCCGGCTTCACCGCATCAAGCGCAATCAGCACCACGTTGTCCTGGCGATCCTGCGACATGCCGTACACCGGTTTGCCGTCCTGCGGGTGCGGCAGCGCGAACACGCTCTCCACCAGTTGGCTGTCTTCCGGCGCGCGCGCCATCTTCTGCACGGCGCCAAAGCTCAGGCCGGCGGCTTTCATCGCTTCGTCGCCCTTGCCCTGCTTCAGCTCAACCAACAGCTTCTCGCCCTGCAGCTTCGCTGCCTGCAGCGCCTTGTTGCGTTTCACCAGTTCCGCCACGCGGTCTTTTACCTGGTCGAACGGTTCGATGCCTTCCGGCTTGTGGCCGCTCACGCGCACCACGAAGGCGCGGTCGCCGTCTACGGTGATCACGTCGGAGTTGCTGCCCGGCGCGCCGTTCTCGCCGATCAGCGAGCCGTCGAAGATCGCCTGCACCACCGGCTTGAAGTTCAGCGCGGCAGGAATGTTGTCACGGGTGAACCAGTCGCTTTGCGCCGCTTTCACGCCGGCCGCTTCTTCAGCCGAGGCCAGAGATTCGTTGTCGCTGGTCGCCGCTTCGCTCACCTTCTGCTGCAGCGCGTAATACGCGTCTACCGCTTTCTCCTGCTGCACCTGCTTGGCGATAGCGTCATGCACGTCGCTCAGCGGTTTCAGTTTCTCAGGTTCGATGTCGTTCAAACGCACGATCAGGAAGCCGACAGAGGATTTCACCACGCCGGACAGCTGCCCTTTCTCGGTCAGGTTAGCCTGCTTCAGCTCATCGGCGGTGGTTTCCGGCTCCAGCCACCCCAGTTCGCCGCCGGTGCGGCGCGAGATGATGTCGGTGGATTTCTCTTTCGCCAGCGTGGCGAAATCGGCGCCCTTCTTCAGCTCGTCCAGCGCCGCGTTGGCTTCCGCCTCGGTTTTCAACTGGATCACGCTGTAGTTTTTACGCTCAGGCTGGCCGTAGCTGCTCTTGTGCTGGTCGTAGTAAGCGCTGATGTCCTCTTCGCTCACTTTCACCTTGTCCTGCATGGACGCGGCGTCCAGCGGGATATAGCTCACCTTCACCTGCTCCGGGGCGATGAAGCTGTTCTTGTTCTGATCGTAATACGCCTTCAGTTCGTCGTCGCCGGCGCTTTGTTTCGCCTGCAGCGCTTTCAAATCGATGGTCGCCAGGCGCACGTCGCGCTCCTGCAGCACCAGCGCCGCCATGGCTTGCGATTCAGACGGCAGCACGAAACCGGACTCGCCGAAGGCCTGGATCACCTGCTGATTGACCAACTGCTGACGCATCGACTGCGCGAAGTTGTCGGCGGTGTAACCCATGCGGCCGATCAGATCGAGATATTTGGCGTTATCGAACTGGCCGTTGGTCTGGAAGTAAGGCGCCTTGCGGATGGCGTCCTTGATCTGATCGTCGCTGACCGCCAGGCCCAGCTTTTTGGCGTACTGGTCGAGCAGCATGTTGTCGATCAACTGGGACAACACCTGACGGCGCATCTGCTGCATGTAGCCTTCGTTGCCGGCCAGCGCAGAGAACTGGTCACCCAGCTGCTGCTGCATGCGGCTGCGCTCGCTTTGGAAAGCCTGTTCCAGCTGAGCGCGTTCGATCGTCTGACCATTTACTTTCGCAGCATAATCGCCGGAGCCGCCGATCAGGTAGTTACCCACCCCGGTCAGAACGAATGACAGGATGATCAGGGCCAGGATGATTTTGAGCACGACGTGATTGGCAGCCGCGCGTAAATTGTCCATCATAGTGTGACAACACTCCGCTGTGATGTGGATTAACAACCCTTGCGCAGGCGCGTTCCCTGCGACAAAAATAAAAAAAGCGCATCAGTCCGATGCGCCTTGTATCTTACCTTACCAGCACCGCTGCGTCAGGTGATTGTTTATTACAAAACCCTGTTACGCTAAACGGTTAGACGCTAAATCAGTTTACAGCGTCTTTCAGCGCTTTCCCTGCACGGAAGGCAGGTACTTTGGCTGCCGCGATCTTGATCTCTTTACCGGTCTGCGGGTTGCGGCCGGTACGGGCCGAACGTTCACGCACGGTAAAGGAACCGAAACCTACCAGAGCCACGTCATCCCCTGCTTTCAGGGAGTCGGTAACGGAAGCGATTACTGCGTCTAAAGCACGTCCCGCTGCCGCTTTGGAAATATCAGCACCTGCGGCAATCTTGTCGATCAGTTGTGACTTATTCACTCTATCATCCCCTCTAGAATTCTATCGTCGCACCGAAAAATCCCTACGGTTGCGACAGCGCAGCTGTTATATCAATCCCATCGAACCTTGGCAAGCCACCGACTGGGTGACAAAACGCGGGCCGACAGAGATCTAACTTAGCGGTACAAAAAAATACTGGCAAGTCCGAAATGGCTTGCCAGTATAAGTTTTATCAATGGTTTTTGCGATTCGTCACTATTTTGCCGCTACCGGCAGTGCGCCGAAGGCCGGGTTTTGCAACGCAATGTTCAAAACTTCATCGATTCGCTGCACCGGATGAATCTCCAGATCGGCGATAACATTGTCCGGAATCTCTTCCAGATCGCGCTTGTTCTCGTAAGGGATCAGCACGGTTTTGATGCCGCCACGATGCGCCGCCAGCAGCTTCTCTTTCAGGCCGCCGATCGGCAACACCTGACCGCGCAGCGTGATCTCGCCGGTCATCGCCACATCGGCGCGTACCGGGTTGCCGGTCAGGCAGGAGACCAGCGCGGTGCACATCGCGATACCGGCGCTCGGGCCGTCTTTCGGCGTCGCCCCTTCCGGCACGTGCACGTGGATGTCGCGTTTCTCGTAGAAATCGGCGTTGATGCCCAATTTCTCCGCGCGCGCGCGCACCACGGTCAGCGCCGCCTGAATCGATTCCTGCATCACTTCACCCAGAGAACCGGTGTAGGTCAGCTTGCCTTTGCCCGGCACGCAGGCGGTTTCGATGGTCAGCAGATCGCCGCCCACTTCCGTCCACGCCAGCCCGGTGACTTCGCCCACGCGGTTTTCGGTATCCGCACGGCCGTAATCGACGCGCTGCACGCCCAGGTAATCCTTCAGGTTGTCGCCGTTGATCTCGATATGCTTGCGCTTCTTGTCCATCAGCAACGTTTTCACCGCTTTACGGCACAGCTTGGAGATTTCACGCTCCAGGCTACGCACCCCGGCTTCGCGGGTGTAGAAGCGAATGATGCCGATGATGGCGCTGTCGTCGACCGTCAGTTCGCCTTTTTTCAGCGCATTGCGCTCAAGCTGCTTCGGCAGCAGGTGCTGTTTGGCGATGTTGAGCTTCTCGTCCTCGGTATAACCCGACAGGCGGATCACTTCCATACGGTCCAGCAGCGGCGCAGGAATGTTCATCGAGTTCGAGGTGGCGACGAACATCACGTCGGACAGATCGTAATCCACTTCCAGATAGTGGTCGTTGAACGCCACGTTCTGTTCCGGATCCAGCACCTCCAGCAGAGCGGAAGCCGGATCGCCGCGCATGTCGGAAGACATCTTGTCGATCTCATCCAGCAGGAACAGCGGGTTCTTCACCCCAACCTTGGCCATCTTCTGGATCAGTTTGCCCGGCATCGAACCGATGTAGGTACGACGGTGACCGCGGATTTCCGCTTCGTCACGCACGCCGCCCAGCGCCATGCGCACGTACTGGCGACCGGTCGCTTTGGCGATCGACTGCCCCAGCGAGGTTTTACCCACGCCCGGCGGCCCCACCAGACACAGGATCGGCCCCTTGATTTTGCTGACGCGACTCTGCACCGCGAGGTACTCGAGGATGCGATCCTTGACGCGCTCCAGGCCGTAGTGATCGGTATCGAGCACTTCCTGCGCCTTGTTCAGGTCTTTTTTCACCTTGCTGCGCGCATTCCACGGCACCTGCAGCATCCAGTCGATGTAGCCGCGCACCACGGTCGCTTCCGCCGACATCGGCGACATCATCTTCAGCTTTTGCAGTTCCGCTTCGGTTTTTTCGCGCGCCTCTTTCGGCATTTTCGCCGCATCGATCTTGCGCTTCAGCGCTTCGTGCTCGTCCGGCGCGTCGTCCATCTCGCCCAGTTCTTTCTGAATCGCCTTCATCTGCTCATTCAGATAGTACTCGCGCTGGCTCTTCTCCATCTGCTTCTTGACGCGGTTACGGATGCGTTTCTCAACCTGCAGCAGGTCGATCTCCGATTCCATCATCGCCATCAGGTATTCCAGACGCTCGGTGATGTCGGACATCTCGAGCACCGACTGCTTATCGCTGAGTTTCAGCGGCATATGGGCGGCGATGGTGTCCGCCAGGCGCGCGGCGTCGTCGATGCTGTTGAGTGAAGTCAGCACCTCCGGCGGGATTTTTTTGTTCAGTTTGATATAGCCTTCAAACTGATTGATCGCGGTGCGCACCAGCACTTCCTGCTCGCGCTCGTCGATAGCCGGCGACTCAAGGTATTCCGCCTGCGCGGCGAAATGCTCACCGCTGTCGGACAGCGTAGTGATGCGTGCGCGCTGCAGCCCCTCGACCAGCACTTTTACCGTGCCGTCCGGCAGCTTCAGCATCTGCAGGATCGACGCTACGGTGCCGACCGAGAACAAGTCGTTAATGCCAGGTTCATCCGTTGAGGCCTCTTTCTGTGCCACCAGCATGATCTTCTTATCGTGATCCATTGCGGCTTCGAGGCACCGAATCGATTTTTCCCGGCCAACAAATAACGGGATCACCATGTGCGGATAAACCACCACGTCGCGCAATGGCAAAACGGGGATTTCAATGCGTTCGGAACGCTCAGGGTTCATAGAGCTCTCTCTTAGTTTAATTTCCGCCAGGTTGAGGGGGAATCTCATGAGACGCAAGCATCTAACGTTTCATAAAATCTGGTTAATGAGTATATGGGGATGAATCTCTTACATTCAACGGCAAGAATGCAGGAAAAAGAAATGGGGGATGAAATCCCCCATTTTGCTGATAACGCGCTGGTTTAACTGGCTAATTATTCGCCAGATGCCTGGGCTTCAGGCTTGCCGTAAATCAGCAGCGGTTTGGATTGGCCGGCGATCACCGACTCGTCGATCACCACTTTGTCTACGCTGTCCATCGACGGCAGATCGTACATGGTGTCGAGCAGCGCGCCTTCCACGATGGAACGCAGGCCGCGTGCGCCGGTTTTGCGCGCCATGGCTTTCTTGGCGATGGCGTTCAGCGCTTCGTCGCGGAACTCCAGCTCCACGCCTTCCAGATTGAACAGCGCCTGATACTGCTTGGTCAGGGCGTTCTTCGGCTCTTTCAGGATCTGAATCAGCGCGTCTTCGCTCAGCTCGCTCAGGGTCGCCACCACCGGCAGACGGCCGATGAACTCAGGGATCAGACCAAACTTGATCAAATCTTCCGGTTCGGCCTGCAGCAGCAGTTCGCCTTCGGTGGCCTTCTCGGACTCGCCCTTGACGGTCGCGCCGAAGCCGATGCCGGAGCCGGTGTTGACGCGTTGACCGATCACCTTATCCAGGCCGGCGAATGCGCCGCCGCAGATAAACAGGATCTTGGAAGTATCGACCTGCAGGAATTCCTGTTGCGGATGCTTGCGCCCGCCCTGCGGCGGAACCGCGGCGATGGTGCCTTCAATCAGCTTCAGCAGCGCCTGCTGCACGCCTTCACCCGAGACGTCACGCGTGATCGACGGGTTGTCGGACTTACGGGAAATCTTATCGATTTCATCGATATAAACGATGCCGCGCTGCGCTTTCTGCACGTCATAGTCGCATTTTTGCAACAGCTTCTGGATAATATTTTCCACGTCCTCGCCCACATAACCGGCTTCGGTCAGCGTGGTGGCGTCGGCCATGGTGAACGGCACGTCCAGGAAGCGCGCCAGCGTTTCCGCCAGCAGAGTTTTGCCGCTGCCGGTCGGGCCGATCAGCAAGATGTTGCTCTTGCCCAACTCGATACCGTTGCTGGTATCGCCGTTGCGCAGGCGTTTGTAGTGGTTGTACACCGCAACCGCCAGCACTTTCTTCGCCTGCTCCTGGCCGATGACGTAGTCATCCAGGTGGTGGCGGATCTCGTGCGGCGTCGGCAGCGCACTGCGCTCACGATGCGGGGCAACTTCTTTAATCTCTTCGCGAATAATGTCGTTACACAGATCGACACATTCATCGCAGATATACACTGACGGCCCGGCAATCAGCTTACGCACTTCATGCTGGCTTTTGCCGCAAAAAGAGCAGTACAGCAGCTTTCCTGAACCGTCTTTGCGCTTATCTGTCATCAGTCAAACCTCTTCTTTAGTCTTGTCCCGCAGGAAAATCACGGCGGCAGTGCGCCCAAACTCATATCGGGAACGCCGAGGGGCTACAACAGAGCGAGCCCCTGCCCACTCTGTTTACTATAGTCCATCGGCGCCGCGTGGTTCTAGCTGCGGTGTGTCAGAATGCCGTCAACCAGGCCGTATTCCACGGCTTCTTCCGCGGTCATAAAGCGATCGCGCTCGGTGTCGCGCTCGATCTGCTCCAGCGGCTGGCCGGTATGCTCGGCCATCAGTTCGTTCATGCGCGCTTTCACCTTGAGGATTTCACGCGCGTGGATTTCGATGTCCGTCGCCTGGCCCTGGTAGCCGCCCAGCGGCTGGTGAATCATCACGCGCGAGTTCGGCAGGCAGAAACGTTTGCCTTTGGCGCCCGCGGTCAGCAGGAAGGAGCCCATCGAGCACGCCTGGCCCATACAGATGGTGCTGACGTCCGGCTTGATGAACTTCATGGTGTCGTAAATCGACATGCCCGCGGTGATCACCCCACCCGGCGAGTTGATGTAGAGGAAAATGTCTTTTTCCGGGCTTTCCGCTTCGAGGAACAGCATTTGCGCCACGATCAGGTTGGCCATGTGATCTTCCACCTGCCCGGTCAGGAAAATGATGCGCTCTTTCAGCAGGCGGGAATAAATGTCGTAAGAACGCTCCCCGCGTGAAGTCTGCTCTACCACCATCGGCACCAGCGCCATGTTCGGTGCAAATTGATCTCGTTCGCCACTGTATGACATTACCGTCTCCTAATAGAAATTGCCTTGGCGGCCAGGGTGTCACCCTAATACGCCGATTCTACTTGAGAACGGCCATGATGACTATGCTCAAGCATTCGACCCGCGCCGCACGTACCCGACGGTTAGTTTATCCCGCGCACTTTGGCAAACAGCCCCAGAATCATTCTTTACAGATTGGGGGATCCCGGCGCAATTTCAAGCCCAGGGGCCGATTTTCTCCGCGCGCCGAAAACGATGCCGTTAATCTGACCGTTATCATGCCAGCCAGTTCCCCAGGCAACAGGGTAAATATAGTGCATATTAACCCGCTTAACCTGAGATTAATCAGCAACGTGGCGAAAAGAAAAGCCCGCAACCTGAGGTTGCGGGCTTTTTCATCGTGCGCCGGTTCGCCAGGCGAAACCGGGGGCGCCGTTCATCGCGCCCGGCACGCCGGCATTACGCCTGTTGAGTCTGGTTCATCAGCTCGCTGAAGGTAGTGGCTTTTTCAGTCACTTTCGCTTTTGCCAGCAGGGCTTCAACCGCTTGCTCTTCCAGAGCCACGTTGCGCATGTTGTTCATCAGCTCTTTGTTTTTGCTGTAGAACTCGATGACTTCGCTTGGATCTTCGTAGGCAGAAGCCATTTCTTCGATCAGCGTCTTCACGCGGTCTTCGTCAGCTTTCAGATCGTTGGTGCTGATCACTTCGCCCAGCAGCAGGCCAACCACTACGCGGCGTTTCGCTTGCTCTTCGAACAGTTCGCGTGGCAGTTCCAGCGCTTGCTTCTCGTTGCCGCCGAAACGCTGTGCAGCCTGACGACGCAGCACGTCGATTTCGCCGTCGATCAGGGCAGCAGGCACGTCGATTTCGTTCGCGCTCACCAGGCCGTCGATCGCCTGAGACTTGATACGGTTACGCACGGCGCCTTTCAGCTCGCGCTCCATGTTCTTGCGAACTTCGGTGCGCAGGCCGGCAACGGAACCGTCCGCCACGCCGAAACGCTTGATGAACTCTTCGGTCAGTTCCGGCAGCTCGCGCTCTTCAACTTTCTTCAGCACGATAGCGAATTTGGCCGCTTTGCCCTTCAGGTTTTCCGCGTGGTAGTCTTCCGGGAAGTTCACGTCGATGGAGAACTCTTCGCCCGCTTTGTGACCAACCAGACCTTCTTCGAAGCCTGGGATCATGCGGCCCTGGCCCATTGCCAGCACGAAGTCGGACGCTTTGCCGCCTTCGAACTCTTCACCGTCGATAGAACCGGTGAAGTCAACGGTCACGCGATCTTCAGCTTCCGCTGCGCGATCGGTTTCTTTCCAGGTTGCCTGCTGCTTGCGCAGGGTATCCAGCATCGCGTCGACGTCTTCGTCGTTCACTTCAACCACGGGTTTTTCAACTTCGATGTTTTCCAGGCCTTTCAGCTCAACTTCTGGATACACTTCGAACTCAACGGCGAAAGTGAAGTCTTCACCTTCTTTGTACTCGCCCGGCACGTAGTTTGGTGCGCCGGCCGGATTAATCTTTTCTTTGATGATCGCGTCAACGAAGCTGCGCTGCATCGCTTCGCCCAGCACGTCCTGACGAACAGAGGCGCCGTAACGCTGTTCCACGATGTTCATCGGCACTTTGCCTTTGCGGAAGCCGTCGATACGCACGCTTTTCGCTGCGTTGATCAGCTCTTTCTTCACCGCCTGCTTGATAGTATCAGCCGGTACAGTAATAGAGAGACGGCGCCCAAGGCCTTGAGTGGTTTCTACTGAAACTTGCATCTTGTTACCTCAAAAAAATAACAGTGCTCGGTCAACTCCGTTCCAAGAACCAGGACGGCTACAGATAAGAACCGAGTTCCCTGATGACAGAAGCGTCCCGAAACCATTCCGGAAAAATAAGACGCGACATTATAGCGGCGCATGCGTGGCGAGTCGAGGAAAGCTAGGCGGCGCAGGCGCGCTAAAACTCACACTTTTGCCGATTCGATCGCCAAAAGGCCGCCAAAACAGACCGAACGTTGGCCACATTGCGCGTCGGCCATGTCGTCGTCAAAAACAGAAACGGCCCGCAGGCCGTTTCAAAATTCGTCAGTAGTAATACCCTAATTCAAGGGCAAAGTTCCACTGATACCTGAAAATTTCCCCCTCAGGCCAGCGTGCCCGCGCCGCGACACGGCGGCGAGGCCGGCACGGTATCCTGCAGACCTTCCCACTCTTTGAGCGTATAGGTATGCAGCGCCAGCGCGTGTACGCCGTCCGCCAGCTCCTCCGACAATACGCCGTAGATGGAGCGGTGGCGCGTCAAAAAACGTTCGCCGACGAAGCGATCGCTGACCAATACCACTTTGAAATGGCTTTCTGAACCCGCCGGAACGTTATGACGATAGCTTTCATCAACGACTTCCAGATACGCGGGCTCAAACGCCGCCCTTAACTTTGCTTCTATTTGCTCGCGAATCATAGGATCTCCTTACAACACCGGCAGAGGACCGTGCCCATCTAGTTCAATATTAGCCGGTTTTCCCCCGTTTAGACCATCGCCGGGACAAATTTCTCTTTTCTGCGGTCAAATGATGAGCGCCATCCCCGCCGCTTGGGGGATTATCCGATTGAGCGGGCCAAAAAAGCGTGTTTTTATCAACGGCAGGTAAAAATTTGTCACTCAGGCGCCTTCCGCGCTTCCACCGCACGGCGGCGATGCTATGATGTCGGCAATTTGTTGTCGGCTATCCCGCTCTGATTATTGCTAAATCCATCGAGAATGAGACAGAAAACATGTTAAAGAAACTTTGTCTTCCTTTGCTGGCCGCCCTGCTGCTGGCCGGCTGCGCGACCAGCAGCAACACCCTGAACGTCACGCCGAAAATCGTTCTGCCGCAGCAGGATCCTACCCTGCAGGGCATCACTGTCAGCATCAACGGCGCGGATCAGCGCACCGACCAGGCGCTGGCCAAGGTGAACCGCGACGGCCAGTTGGTCACGCTGACGCCATCGCGCGATCTGCGTTTCCTGCTGCAGGAAGTGCTGGAGAAACAGATGGGCGCACGTGGCTACATGATCGGCGCCGACGGCCCGGTAGCGCTGCAAATCGTCGTCAATAATCTGTACGCGGACGTCGCCGAAGGTAACCTGCGCTACAACATCACCACCAAAGCCGACATCTCGATCATCGCCCAGGCGAAGAACGGCAACAAGCAGGTGAAGAATTACCGCTCGACCTATAACGTGCAGGGCGCCTTCACGGCGACCAACGAGAAGATCACCGACGCCGTCAACTCCGTGCTGGGCGACGTGATCGCCGACATGGCTCAGGACACCAGCGTCAACGATTTCATCAAGCAAAACGCGCGTTAATCGCCGCGCCTTGTGCCGCCCGGCGGATCGGGCGGCGCAGACAGGGAACTCATGTCGAAACACTATTTGAACATCTTCACCCAGCGTAACTCCGCCATTCTGCTGCTGCTGGGCTTCGCGTCGGGTCTGCCGCTGGCATTGACCTCCGGCACGCTGCAAGCCTGGATGACCGTCGAAAATATCGATCTGAAAACCATCGGCATCTTCTCGCTGGTGGGCCAGGCCTACGTCTTCAAATTCCTCTGGTCGCCGTTCATGGACCGCTATACCCCGCCGTTTCTCGGGCGGCGGCGCGGTTGGCTGCTGATCAGCCAGCTGTTGCTGGTGGCGGCGATTGTGGCGATGGGCTTTATGCAGCCCGCGCAGCACCTGTGGTGGCTGGCGGCGTTGGCGGTGCTGGTGGCGTTCTGCTCCGCCTCGCAAGATATCGTGTTCGACGCCTATAAAACCGACCTGCTGAAAGCCGAAGAACGGGGCACGGGCGCAGCGATCTCGGTGCTGGGTTATCGGCTGGCGATGCTGGTTTCCGGCGGCCTGGCGCTGTGGCTGGCGGATCGCTATTTCGGCTGGCAAGCCACCTACTGGCTGATGGCCGGGTTGATGCTGATCGGCGTGGCCGCCACGCTGCTGGCGCCGGAGCCGGACGAAAACATCCCGGCGCCGCGCACCATGGAACAGGCGGTCGTCGCGCCGCTGCGCGATTTCTTCGGCCGCAACAACGCCTGGCTGATCCTGCTGCTGATCGTGATGTACAAAATGGGCGACGCTTTCGCCGGCAGCCTGAGCACCACTTTCCTGATCCGCGGCGTGGGGTTCGACGCCGGTGAAGTCGGGCTGGTGAACAAAACCCTCGGCCTGTTCGCGACCATCGTCGGCGCCCTGTTCGGCGGCGTGCTGATGCAGCGCCTCAGCCTGTTCCGCGCGCTGATGCTGTTCGGCGTCCTGCAGGCGGTCTCCAATCTCGGGTATTGGATCCTGGCGGTGACCGACAAGAGCCTGCTCACCATGGGCAGCGCCATCTTCCTCGAAAATCTGTGTGGCGGCATGGGCACCGCGGCCTTCGTGGCGTTGCTGATGACGCTGTGCAACCGGTCGTTCTCCGCCACCCAGTTCGCGCTGCTGTCGGCGCTGTCCGCCGTAGGGCGTGTCTATGTCGGCCCGATCGCCGGCTGGTTCGTCGAAGCCCACGGTTGGCCGTTGTTCTACCTGTTCTCTATCGCCGCTGCCCTGCCCGGCTTGCTGCTGCTCGGTATCTGTCGTCAGACGCTGGAGCACACCCAGCAGCATGGCAATTTTATGCCGCGCACCGAGTTTTCAGAATCTTACCGTTGGGCACTGCGCTTGCTGACGCTAGGCTGTTCGCTGTTGGGCCTGTGGTTGCTGTTGCTTATCGCCAATGCGCTGGATTGGACGCAGGCCCCGCAGTTGGCCGATCGGCTGCTGCAGGCCGGCGCCGCGCTGAGCCTGCTCGGCGTCGCAATGGGCAGTACGTTGGATTACCTCGCCCTGCGCCGCACCCGTTTGGCATAATCTGAACGGCCGGTGATTTCGCCGGCCGAAAAAAAAGCGATCCGGGGGTATATTTATTTCGGTAAAAAAAGATAATCGGCGCGGAAATTATTTTTTTATCCGACTGCCGCGCTCGGAAATAAAATTAAATTCACCTTTAAGACACAATTATTTTACATTAAATAAACCTTTTCTGCGTATTTCCCCGCCGCGCATTTCTTCGCCAAATTCATCATACCTTTAGTTTTCCTTAACATACGGGCTGCTCGTCACGATTCAGCGTGCCAACGCGTTGTTGTCATTGGTAAATTGTCACGCAGGGTTACATCTGTGACCCCCTTAACAGAAAGTGTCAACAAGCCGCTGACACTCCCTTAAGCATGTTTACAGTACTGCAACCTTCCCGTAAAATGCCCGCACACATGAAACGACAATTGAGCCTTTGTTATTGAGGTCGTTAGATGAGACTTAAGAAATACAATAAAAGTATTGGGATGCTGTCATTAATCGCAGGCACTGTATTGCTCAGTGGCTGCGATATGGTTTTGATGAATCCCAAAGGAGCAATTGGTGTTGAGCAACGGACACTGATTATCACTGCAATCGCGTTGATGTTGATCGTAGTGGTGCCAGTTATCTTCATGGCGTTCGCCTTTGCCTGGAAGTATCGCGCTTCCAACAAAGACGCCAAGTACAGTCCGAACTGGGCCCACTCCAACAAGATCGAAGCGGTCGTCTGGACCATTCCTATCATTATCATCGCCATCCTTGGCACCATTACCTGGAAGACCACCCACGAACTCGATCCGTTCAAGCCGATTGTCACTGACAAGAAGCCGATGACGATCGAAGTGGTGTCGCTCGACTGGAAATGGCTGTTCATCTACCCGGAACAAGGCATTGCGACCGTTAATGAGCTGGCTTTCCCGAAAGATGTTCCAGTCGAATTCAAGATCACCTCTAACTCGGTAATGAACTCGTTCTTTATCCCGCAGTTGGGTGGACAGATTTATGCGATGGCCGGCATGCAGACCAAACTGCACCTGATCGGCAACGAAGCCGGTGCCTACAAAGGTATCTCCAGCAGCTACAGCGGCGCAGGCTTCTCCGGTATGAAATTCACCGCGATCGTTACCCCGACCGAAGGCGACTTCGATCAGTGGGTGGCCAAGGTGAAGGCATCGTCTAAAAACCTGAACACCACCGACGACTTTAACAAACTGGCAGAGCCGAGTGAAAACAACCCGGTTGAGTACTTTGCCGCTGTCAAACCGAATTTGTTCAAAGAAACAATTGCCAAATTCATGGGCGACATGGATATGCACAAGGGCGCTGGCGCGCACGAAGGCATGGACATGAGCCAAGGTATGGACATGGGTGAACATGCTGCTCACGCCGGAGCCGAGGAATAACTGATGTTGGGAAAATTAACACTTGATGCGGTTCCGTACCACGAACCGATCATCATGGTCACCGTAGCCGCAATTATTGTCGGGGGCCTGGCAGTGCTGGCGCTGCTGACGTATTTCGGCAAATGGAAGTGGCTGTGGAGCGAATGGCTGACTTCGGTCGACCATAAAAAAATTGGTATCATGTACATCATCGTGGCGATGGTCATGCTGCTGCGCGGCTTCGCCGACGCCATCATGATGCGTAGCCAGCAGGCGTTGGCGTCCGCCGGCGAAGCCGGGTTCCTGCCGCCGCACCACTACGACCAGATCTTCACCGCGCACGGCGTTATCATGATCTTCTTCATGGCGATGCCTTTCGTGGTCGGCCTGATGAACGTCGTGGTGCCGCTGCAAATCGGTGCGCGTGACGTCGCCTTCCCGTTCCTGAACTCCCTGAGCTTCTGGTTCTTCGTGGTGGGCGTTGTGCTGATCAACATCTCCCTGGGGGTCGGTGAATTCGCTCAGACCGGTTGGCTGGCGTATCCGCCGCTGTCGGGTAAAGAGTACAGTCCTGGCGTCGGGGTCGATTACTGGATCTGGAGTCTGCAGATTTCCGGTCTGGGTACCCTGCTGACCGGCGTGAACTTCTTCGCCACCATTCTGAAGATGCGTGCCCCTGGCATGCCTATGATGAAGATGCCGGTGTTCACCTGGGCGGCGTTGTGTACTAACGTCCTGATCATCGTTTCTTTCCCAATTCTGACCGTCACCATCGCGCTGCTGACCCTGGATCGCTATCTGGGCACCCATTTCTTCACCAATGATATGGGCGGCAACATGATGATGTACATCAACCTGATTTGGGCCTGGGGTCACCCAGAGGTGTATATCCTGGTTCTGCCGGTGTTCGGCGTGTTCTCCGAAGTCACCGCGACCTTCTCCAGAAAACGCCTGTTCGGCTATACCTCACTGGTATGGGCAACCATCGCGATCACCGTTCTGTCGTTCATCGTCTGGCTGCACCACTTCTTCACCATGGGGTCCGGCGCGAACGTTAACGCCTTCTTCGGTATCGCCACCATGATCATTTCCATCCCGACCGGGGTGAAAATCTTCAACTGGCTGTTCACCATGTATCAGGGCCGTATCAAGCTCAACTCCGCGATGCTGTGGACCGTTGGCTTCATCATCACCTTCTCCGTGGGTGGTATGACCGGCGTTCTGCTGGCGGTGCCGGGCGCGAACTTCGTGCTGCACAACAGCCTGTTCCTGATCGCTCACTTCCACAACGTCATCATCGGCGGCGTGGTGTTCGGTTGCTTCGCGGGCCTGACCTACTGGTTCCCGAAATCCTTCGGCTTCACGCTGAACGAAAAATGGGGCATCCGCGCGTTCTGGTTCTGGATCATCGGCTTCTTCACCGCCTTCATGCCGCTGTACGCATTGGGCTTTATGGGCATGACCCGTCGTATCAGCCAGAACATCAACCCTGAGTTCCACCCTCTGCTGCTGGTTGCAGCCGGCGGTGCGGCGCTGATCGCCTGCGGCATCCTGTGCCAGCTGACCCAGATCTTCGTCAGTATCCGTGACCGCGAACAGAACCGCGATCTGACCGGTGACCCATGGGGTGCTCGTACTCTGGAGTGGTCAACCTCGTCTCCACCGCCGTTCTATAACTTTGCCGTAGTGCCGCAGATTCATGACCGTGATGAATTCTGGGACATGAAAGAAAAAGGCGAAGCGTATAAGAAACCGGCTAAATACGAACCGATTCATATGCCTAAGAACACCGGCGCCGGCGTTATCATCGCCTTCTTCAGCCTGGTATTCGGTTTCGCAATGATTTGGGAAATCTGGTGGATGGCTCTGGCCGGCTTCATCGGTATGATCGTTGTCTGGATCGGCAAGAGCTTCGATCACGATGTTGACTACTATGTGCAGGTTGATGAAATCGAGCGCATTGAGAACCAACACTACGAACAAATCCGTAAAGCAGGCGTGAACCATGTCAACTGAAACTCTGACCAATCATAACGCAGCCCATGCAGAGCATGGGCACCACGACGCGGGAGAGACCAAAGTCTTCGGATTCTGGATCTACCTGATGAGCGACTGTATTTTGTTTGCGAGCTTGTTCGCGACTTATGCAGTCCTGGTGAACGGGACCGCTGGCGGTCCCTCAGGCAAAGACATCTTCGACCTGAAGTTTGTCCTGGTCGAAACTTTCCTGCTGCTGTTCAGCTCCATCACCTACGGCATGGCGATGATCGCCATGAACAAAGGTAAAGTTGGCGGTGTAAACACCTGGTTGTTCCTGACCTTCCTGTTTGGTCTGGGCTTCGTGGCGATGGAAATCTATGAATTCCATCACCTGATCGCCGAAGGCTTCGGTCCGGATCGCAGCGCGTTCCTGTCCAGCTTCTTCGCGCTGGTCGGCACCCACGGTCTGCACGTGACTTCCGGCCTGATTTGGATCATCGTGCTGATGATTCAGGTGAGCAAGTTCGGCCTGACCGCGACCAACAAAACCCGCCTGATGTGCCTGAGCCTGTTCTGGCACTTCCTGGACGTGGTCTGGATCTGCGTATTTACCGTTGTCTACCTGCTGGGGGTTATGTAATGAGCCATTCATCCCATGAAACCTCTCACGGCGGCGCAAGCCACGGCAGCGTGAAGTCATACCTGATCGGCTTTATCCTGTCGATCATCCTGACGGTAATTCCATTTGCGATGGTAATGAACGGCTCCGCCTCTCATTCCACCATCCTGGCGGTTGTTGTCGGTATGGCGGTTATCCAGGTGATTGTTCACCTGGTCTACTTCCTGCACATGAACACCTCATCGGAAGAGCGCTGGAACCTGGTGGCATTGCTGTTCACCGCTATGATCATCGGTATCGTTGTTGTAGGTTCACTCTGGATTATGTACAACCTCAACATCAATATGATGGTCGATTAAGAGCTGAGCTGCACGTGATGATTAAGCAATACCTGCAAGTCACTAAACCAGGAATTATTTTCGGCAATTTAATTTCTGTCGTTGGGGGATTCCTGCTCGCTTCCAAAGGGAGCATCGACTATCCCCTGTTTCTCGCCACCCTGGTGGGTGTCTCGTTGGTGGTCGCGTCGGGCTGTGTGTTTAACAACTACATCGACCGCGACATCGACAAGAAAATGGAGAGAACGAAGAATCGGGTGCTGGTAAAAGGCCTGATCGCGCCGAGTGTCACCCTGGTTTATGCGACCGTGTTGGGTATTGCGGGCTTCGCGTTGCTGTATATCGCGGCCAACCCGCTTGCCATGTGGCTGGCGGTGATGGGCTTCGTGGTTTATGTCGGCGTTTACAGCCTGTACATGAAACGCCATTCGGTCTACGGCACGCTGATCGGCAGCCTGTCGGGCGCCGCGCCGCCGGTTATCGGCTACTGCGCGGTGACCAACGAGTTCGACGCCGGCGCGTTGATCCTGCTGGCTATCTTTAGCCTGTGGCAGATGCCGCATTCTTATGCGATCGCTATCTTCCGCTTTAAAGATTACCAGGCGGCCAACATTCCGGTGCTGCCGGTGGTGAAAGGCATTTCCGTCGCCAAGAACCACATCACGGTCTACATCCTGGCATTTATGATCGCCACGCTGATGCTGACCCTGGTAGGTTATGCCGGCTACAAGTACCTGATCGTCGCTGCGGCGGTGAGCGTATGGTGGCTGGGCATGGCGCTGCGCGGTTACAAGACCGAAAACGACAGTGTCTGGGCGCGTAAACTGTTCGTGTTCTCCATCGTCGCCATCACCTCGCTGAGCGTGATGATGTCGATCGACTTCAGCGCCACGGCGGCGCCTGAAGCGCTGGTGACCTACGTTTGGTAAGCCAAATCATCTGTGAATGGGCCGCTTTTGCGGCCCATTTTATTTGTCACGCCGAAAAGCGGCCAAACTGTAATATCTGTTAAACAACATTCGATTTACCCCCCCTGCCCCGCACACTAAAATGACGCAGCTTTACAGAAATCATGCCATCAGGCGCTGTCTCAACGTCTGATGGCATGGTTTTTACCGAGGTTTGATGTGAACGATAATTCAATGACCCCGCAGGAGCGCCGCGCTACCTGGGGATTGGGCACCGTATTCTCCCTGCGCATGCTCGGCATGTTTATGGTATTGCCGGTGCTGACCACCTACGGCATGGCGCTCAACGGCGCCAGCGAAGCGCTGATCGGCATCGCCATCGGCATCTACGGCCTGGCGCAGGCGGTGTTTCAGATCCCGTTCGGCCTTGTGTCCGATCGCATCGGCCGCAAGCCGCTGATCGTCGGCGGCCTGCTGATTTTTGCCCTCGGCAGCGTGATCGCCGCGGTCACTGACTCTATCTGGGGCGTGATCCTCGGCCGCGCGTTGCAAGGCTCCGGCGCCATCGCCGCCGCGGTAATGGCGCTGCTCTCCGATCTGACCCGCGAGCAGAACCGCACCAAAGCGATGGCGTTCATCGGCGTCAGCTTCGGTATCACCTTCGCCATCGCCATGGTTCTGGGCCCTATCATCACTCATGCCTTTGGCTTACATGCGTTGTTCTGGATGATCGCCGTGCTGGCGCTGGCCGGCATCGTCATCACTCTGGCAGTAGTGCCTTCCGCCGATACCCATCTGTTGAACCGCGAGTCCAGCATCGTGCGCGGCAGCTTCCGCAAAGTGCTGAGCAACTCGCGCCTGCTGAAGCTCAACGTCGGCATCATGTGCCTGCATATCCTGCTGATGTCGAGCTTCGTGGCGCTGCCGCTGGCGATGGAGAAAGCCGGGCTGGCGGCCAGCGAACACTGGATCGTCTACCTGGTAACCATGCTGGTGTCGTTCGCCGCCGTAGTGCCGTTCATCATCTATGCCGAAAAGTATCGCCGCATGAAGCAGGTGTTTATGGGCTGCGTGGCGGTGCTGTTTTGCGCCGAAGTGCTGCTGTGGCTCTCCGGCGCGCACCTGTGGGGCATCATCGCCGGCGTACAGCTGTTCTTTATGGCCTTTAACGTGATGGAAGCCATTCTGCCTTCGCTGATCAGCAAAGAGTCACCGGCCGGCTACAAAGGCACCGCGATGGGGGTCTACTCCACCAGCCAGTTTATCGGCGTGGCGATCGGCGGCAGCCTCGGCGGCTGGCTGTACGGTTTGCAGGGGGCAGGCTTGGTGTTTATCGCTGGTGCCGTGTTGGCCGCCGTCTGGTTCCTGGTCAGCAGCACCATGAAAGAGCCGCCGTATGTCAGCAGCCTGCGCATTACGCTGTCGGAACTGGCGGTGAAGGATTCGGCGCTGGAAAGCCGCCTGAAGGCGCAGCCCGGCGTGGCCGAGGCGATCGTGGTGCCGGAAGAGCGCAGCGCCTACGTCAAGGTGGACACCAAGCAGACCAATCGCGGTCAGTTGGAAGCGCTGGTCAATTCGCTGTAAAGAAACGGGGCCGGCAATGCCGGCCCCGTAGAGATTAATCGCGGAAGTTCTTGAACTGGAACGGCTGCCCCAGATCGCCGCCGCGCACCAGCGCCATCACGCTCTGCAAGTCGTCGCGTGATTTGCCGGTCACCCGCACTTCTTCGCCCTGGATCTGCGCCTGCACCTTCAGCTTGCTGTCTTTGATCAGCTTGACGATTTTCTTCGCTACAGAGGTTTCAATCCCCTGCTTCAGCTTGGCTTCCACGCTGTAGGTTTTACCGCTGTGGGTAAACTCTTCCGGGATCTCCAGCGCGGCGCCGTCGATGCTGCGCTTGCTCAGCTTTTCGCGCAGAATGTCGAGCAGCTGTTGCACCTGGAAATCAGACTCGGTGGCAACCTTAATGCTTTGGTTTTTCTCGTTTAGCTCAAAGCTGGCCGGCACGTTGCGAAAATCCCAGCGGGTGCCGAGATCGCGGGTGGCGTTCTCAACGGCGTTACGCACTTCCTGCATATCAATTTCGGAAACGATGTCGAAAGATGGCATACTTCTTCCTCCTGAATGAGTGCCTAATAGCTTAGGCGATTTTGATGCCGAGCATGATAACCGCTTTGCCGCCTCAGACAAAATCTGCTGAACGCACGCAGGGATAGCGCTTCAGGCTGCCATAAAGCCTATAGTTAAATCACGGTAATTGAGCGGTATTCCCGTGTTTCCAAGGAGACTGAATGAAAATAACCATTCTTGGTTGCGGCGCGCTCGGACAACTGTGGCTCTCCCGGCTGTATCAGCAGGGCCACGATGTACAGGGATGGCTAAGAGTGCCGCAGCCTTTTTGCGCCGTGAACGTGATCGAGCCGGAAGGCGTCTCGTTTAATCGCAATTTGCCCACCAACGATCCTGAGCACCTCGCGCAGAGCGAGTTGCTGCTGGTGACGCTGAAAGCCTGGCAGGTGTCCAGTGCGGTCAGCGCGCTGCTGCCGAAGCTGAACCCTCAGTGCGCCATTTTGCTGTTGCATAACGGCATGGGCACCCAGGAGGAACTGCCGCCAAACGGCCAGCCCATCCTGCAGGGCACCACCACCCACGCCGCGCGCCACGAAGGCAGCACCATTATCCACGTCGCCACCGGCATCACCCACATCGGCCCAACCTCGCCGGCCGCCCAGCACCTCAGCCACCTGGCGGAAGTGCTGCATCAGGCTTTGCCTGACGTTGCCTGGCACAACAATATCGCCTCGGCCAACTGGCGCAAGCTGGCGGTCAACTGCGTGATCAACCCGCTGACGGCGCTGTACGGCTGCCGCAACGGCGATCTGCAGCGCTACCCGGAGCAGATCGAAACGCTGTGTCGTGAAGTCGCCAGCGTGATGGCGATGGAGGGCTACCACACCTCCTGCGAAGGCCTGATGCAATATGTGATGGACGTGATCCACAGCACCGCCGACAACGTTTCGTCGATGCTGCAGGATATCCGCAGCCAGCGGCATACCGAGATCGACTACATCACCGGCTACCTGCTGCGCCGCGCGCGCAGCCACGGCCTCACGCTGCCGGAGAATGCGCGGCTGTTTGAATTGATTAAACGAAAGGAAAATGAATATGAGCGTATCGGCGCTGGTTTGCCTGGCACCTGGTAGCGAAGAAACCGAAGCCGTCACCACCATCGATCTGCTGGTGCGGGCGGGCGTAAAAGTCACTACCGCCAGCGTCGCCGGCGACGGCGAGCTGACTATCGTCTGTTCACGCGGCGTCAAACTGCTGGCCGATGCGCCGCTGGTGGCGATCGTCGATGAGCCTTTCGACGCCATCGTGCTGCCCGGCGGCCTGAAAGGCGCAGAATGCTTCCGCGACAGTCCGCTGCTGGTGGAAAAAGTGCGGCAGATGCATCTGCAGGGCCACATCGTTGCCGCCATCTGCGCGGCCCCGGCGCTGGTGTTGCAGCACCACGATCTGTTCCCGATCGGCAACATGACCGGTTTCCCGGGTTTGAAAGATCGGATACCGGCGGATAAATGGATGGAGCGCCGCGTGGTGTACGACGCGCGCGTCAACCTGCTCACCAGCCAGGGGCCGGGCACCGCGATGGAGTTCGCGCTGAAGCTGATAGACTTGCTGCTCGGCAAGGCCAAAGCGGCGGAGATCGCCGCGCAGCTGGTGCTGATCCCGGGAATGTACGATTTCCGCGACTGAGCGGCTTGCCGATAAAAAAGGGCTGAACATCGGTTCAGCCCTTCTCGTTTATGGCGCTACGCGCGTTACGGGCGATAAACCTTCACGTTGCTGAAGCCCTGCTCCAGCAGGTACAACGCCTGCAGACGGCTCATCACGCCGCGCTCGCAGTACAGCAGGTAGGTTTTGCTTTGGTCCAGATCGCCGAATTGGGTGCTCAGCTTGTAGAACGGCAGCGCTTTCACTTCAACCTGTTCCAGCTGCAGCGGCTTCTCTTCCTGCTCGTCGTTGGAACGGATATCCAGGATCACCTCGTCGGCGCCGAAGGCCGCAACGGTTTCCACCTCGGTCACCTGCTCCTGCGCCTGCTCGGCGATGGAGCGAATATCGACGTTCTTCGCTTCGCTCACCACCCGATCGAGAATGCTGAAATCGAAGTGGCTCTCTTCCTCTTCGATCTTGGCCTTGACGGCTTTCACCGTCGGGCTCTTCGAAATCACGCCGCAATATTCCGGCATGGTTTTGGCGAAGTCTTCGGTGCCGATTTCGCGCGCCAGCTTGATGATGTGCTCTTTATCGTGCGAGATCAGCGGACGCAGGATCAGGGTGTCGGACGCGTTATCGATCAGGCGCAGGTTGGTCAGCGTCTGGCTGGACACCTGCCCCAGCGCTTCACCGGTCACCAGCGCCTGCACGCCATAGCGTTCGGCCACTTGCGAAGCGGCGCGCACCATCATGCGCTTGAGCACCACGCCCATCTGGCCGTCGTCGACCTTCTCCAGGATCTCGCCCACCACCGGCTCGAAGTCGATGGCGACGAAGCGCACCTTGTGCGAGCTGGCGAAACGGTTCCACAGGTAGTGCGCCACCTGCTTCACGCCAATCTCGTGCGCGGCGCCGCCCAGGTTGAAGAAGCAGAAGTGCACGCGGCAGCCGCGGCGCATCAGCATATAGCTCGACACGCCCGAGTCGAAACCGCCGGAAATCAGCGACATCACGTCTTCCTGAGTGCCGACCGGATAACCGCCGATGCCTTCAAGACGGCGTTTGACCAGCATCAGCTTGTCGTCTTCAATCTCCAGGTTTACCGTGACCTGCGGTCGGGTCAGGTTAACGCGCGCGCTCTCGATATGCTGATTCAGGCCGCCGCCGACGTAACGCTCCACGTCCTGCGAATTGAACGCCTGCTTGCCGCGGCGCTTGACGCGCACGCAGAAGGTTTTGCCTTCCAGCTGGGCGCGGTAGGTTTCCAGCGTCTGCTCGAAGATGTGGTGGATATCGGTATAAGCGCGATCTTCCACTTCCAGAATATGGTGGATGCCGGGAATGCGCGTCAGCGCGTCGGCAATGATCGGCCGCTGGTTTTCATCTTTGGCGCGAACTTCGATATGATCCCAGTGACGGACGACCGCCAGCGTTTCATCATACTGCTTCAGGACGTTGCGAATATTGGTCGAGAGAATCTTGATAAAGCGCAAGCGCACAGATTGGCTCTTGATGGTGATTTCCGGGAACAATTTAATGATAAACTTCATGGCGGTCTTTGTTGTCAGATAAGAATTACGGCGCGGAGTATATCACCATATCGCCGTGCTCTGCGCACAAAACCACACATGAGCGCCATGATTTGCTAATCAAGATCCGCTAGGATAGGCTCTGGCGCCACGGTTCACATGATGACGTAAAAAGAAAATTATGCCGAAAAAACCAGCACAATCAGCCAGTACAGAGCAAACTGCCAGCTTTGAAAGCGCCCTCGGCGAGCTGGAAAGCATCGTGACGCGTCTGGAGTCGGGCGAACTGCCGCTGGAAGACGCGCTGAACGAATTCGAACGCGGCGTGCAGCTGGCGCGCCAAGGCCAGCAGAAACTGCAACAGGCGGAACAGCGTGTGCAGATACTTCTTAACGACAGCGCCGACGATGCGGCGCTGGCGCCTTTCACACCGGATGCCGAGTAACCGACATGTCTGAGATCGCCCCATCGGCCGCTTTTGCCGATCAACTGCAGATTTTCCGCCAGCGCGCCGATCGCGCGCTGCTGGACTTCATCGCCCCGCTGCCGTTCAACGACGGCAACATGGTGGCGGCGATGCGTCACGGCGCCTTGCTGGGCGGCAAGCGTCTGCGTCCGTTCCTGGTGTACACCACCGGCCAGATGTTCGGCGTGTCGCTGAGCAACCTGGACGCGCCGGCGGCGGCGGTGGAATGCATCCACGCCTACTCGCTGATCCATGACGATCTGCCGGCGATGGACGACGACGATCTGCGCCGTGGCCAGCCGACCTGTCACATTAAATTCGGCGAAGCCAACGCGATCCTGGCCGGCGATGCGCTGCAAACGCTGGCGTTTTCGATCCTGGCCGATGCCGAAATGCCTGACGTGGCGCTGCGCGATCGGCTGGCGATGGTCTCCGAACTGGCGACCGCCAGCGGCGTCGCCGGCATGTGCGGCGGCCAATCGCTGGATCTGGAAGCTGAAGGCAAGCGCGTTGATCTGCAGGCGCTGGAACAGATCCACCGCCACAAAACCGGCGCGCTGATCCGCGCGGCGGTGCGCCTGGGCGCGCTGAGCGCCGGCGAGGCCGGGCGAGCGGCGCTGCCGCAGCTGGATCGCTACGCCGCTGCGGTTGGCCTGGCGTTCCAGGTGCAGGATGACATTTTGGACGTTGTCGGCGAGACTGAAAAGATCGGCAAGCGCCAGGGCGCGGACCAACAACACGGAAAGAGTACCTACCCGGCGTTGCTCGGGCTTGACAGCGCGAAAGCAAAAGCGTGGGATCTCTATCAGGAAGCATTAGCTGCATTAGACACTTTGGCAGCGCAATCTTACAACACAGCGCCATTGCGAGCGTTAGCCAGCTTCATTATTGAACGCGACAATTAACGTATGACGTTAACTCCTCTGATATGAGTATCGAATGAGTCTTGATATAGCCAAATACCCAACCCTGGCGCTAGCGGAAAACCCCGAGGAACTCCGCTCACTGCCCAAAGAGAGCTTGCCGAAGCTGTGCGATGAGCTGCGGCAATATCTGCTGAACAGCGTCAGCCGCTCCAGCGGCCACTTTGCCTCCGGGCTGGGTACCGTCGAACTGACGGTGGCGTTGCATTTCGTCTACAACACGCCGTTCGATCATCTGGTGTGGGACGTCGGCCACCAGGCCTACCCGCACAAAATTCTGACCGGTCGCCGCGACCGGATCGCCACTATCCGGCAAAAGAACGGCTTGCACCCCTTCCCATGGCGCGCCGAAAGCGAATACGACGTGCTGTCGGTCGGCCATTCGTCAACCTCGATCAGCGCCGGCCTCGGCATGGCGGTGGCGGCGGAGCGTGAAGGCAAAGGCCGCCGCACGGTGTGCGTGATCGGCGATGGCGCCATCACCGCCGGCATGGCGTTCGAAGCGATGAACCACGCCGGCGACATCAATCCGGACATGCTGGTGGTGCTGAACGACAACGAGATGTCGATCTCGGAAAACGTCGGCGCGCTGAACAACCATCTGGCGCAGCTGCTGTCCGGCAAGCTTTACTCCACCCTGCGCGAAGGCGGCAAGAAAGTGCTGGCCGGCGTGCCGCCGATCAAGGAGCTGGTGAAACGTACCGAAGAGCACCTGAAAGGCATGGTGGTGCCGGGCACGCTGTTCGAAGAGCTGGGCTTCAACTACATCGGCCCGGTAGACGGGCACGACGTGCAGGGGCTGGTCGCCACGTTGAAAAACATGCGCGATCTGAAAGGCCCGCAGCTGTTGCACATCATGACCAAGAAAGGCCGTGGCTACGCGCCGGCGGAAAAGGATCCGATCAGCTTCCACGCGGTGCCGAAGTTCGATCCCGCCAGCGGCACGCTGCCGAAAAGCGCCGGCGGTCTGCCGACCTATTCGAAAATCTTCGGCGACTGGCTGTGTGAAACCGCCGCCAAAGACAGCTCGCTGATGGCGATCACGCCGGCGATGCGCGAAGGCTCCGGCATGGTGCAGTTCTCCCGCGACTACCCGCAGCAATATTTTGATGTGGCGATCGCCGAGCAGCACGCGGTCACCTTCGCCGCCGGGCTGGCGATCGGCGGCTACAAGCCGGTGGTGGCGATCTATTCCACCTTCCTGCAACGCGCCTACGACCAACTGATCCACGACGTGGCGATCCAAAACCTGCCGGTGATGTTCGCCATCGATCGCGGCGGCATCGTCGGCGCCGATGGTCAGACTCACCAGGGTGCGTTCGATCTGTCGTTCATGCGCTGCATCCCGACCATGGTGATCATGACGCCGAGCGACGAAAACGAATGCCGCCAGATGCTGTATACCGGCTATCACTACAATGCCGGCCCGAGCGCCGTGCGCTATCCGCGCGGCACCGGCACCGGCGCGGCGCTGGAGCCGCTCAACATGCTGCCGATCGGCAAAGGCGTGGTGCGCCGCCAGGGGGAAAAGATCGCCATTCTCAACTTCGGCACTCTGCTGCCGGAGGCCGCGCAAGCGGCGGAAGCGCTCAACGCCACGCTGGTCGACATGCGCTTCGTCAAGCCGCTGGACGAGCAGTTGGTGCTCGAACTGGCCGCCAGCCATGAAACGCTGGTGACGCTGGAAGAAAACGCCATCATGGGCGGCGCCGGCAGCGGCGTCAACGAACTGCTGATGGCCAAACGCCGGCCGGTGCCGGTGCTGAACCTCGGCCTGCCTGACAGCTTCGTCTCGCAGGGCAGCCAGGAAGAGCTGCGCGCCGATCTGGGGCTGGACGCCGCCGGCATTCAGCGCCAAATCGAAACCTGGCTGGCGCAGTAATCACCCCCGCGCCTGAAAAAACGCCTCCGCTCTCGGAGGCGTTTTCGTTTCCGCCCTCCGGGATCCGCGCTACAGTTACTGTCTGAGCTGTGAATGGGAGGCAAACATGAAGTACCTGAAACTGGGCAACACCGATCTGAACGTTTCGCGCATCTGCCTGGGTTGCATGACCTACGGCGAACCGAATCGCGGCAATCACGCCTGGACGTTGCCGGAAGAGAGCAGCCGCCCGCTGCTGAAACAGGCGCTGGAAGCCGGCATCAACTTTTTCGACACCGCCAACAGCTATTCCGACGGCAGCAGCGAGGAGATCCTCGGTCGGGCGCTGCGCGACTATGCGCGCCGCGAGGACGTGGTGATCGCCACCAAGGTCTATTTCCCGTTGAGCAACCTGGAGCGCGGTTTGTCGCGCGCCAAGATCATTCAGTCCATCGACGACAGCCTGCGGCGTCTGGGCACCGACTATGTCGATTTGCTGCAGATCCATCGCTGGGATTACGAAACGCCGCTGGAAGAGACGCTGGAAGCGCTGCACGACGTGGTGAAAGCCGGTAAAGCGCGATACATCGGCGCCTCCTCGATGTACGCCTGGCAGTTCGCCAAAGCGCTGTATACCGCCGATCTGCACGGCTGGACGCGCTTTGTCAGCATGCAGGATCAATACAACCTGATCCAGCGCGAAGAAGAACGCGAGATGCACCCGCTGTGCGCCGCCGAAGGCATCGCCGTGCTGCCGTGGAGCCCGCTGGCGCGCGGCCGCCTGACCCGCCCCTGGGGCGAAACCACCGCGCGGCTGGTCTCCGACCAGTTCGGCAAGAGCCTGTACGAGGACACTGAAGGCATCGACGCCATCATCGCCGAGCGCGTCGCCAGCCTCGCCGACGAACGTGGCGTTTCACGCGCGCAGATCGCGCTGGCCTGGCTGCTGAACAAACCGACGGTCAGCGCGCCGATCGTCGGTGCTTCACGCAGCGAGCAGTTGGATGACGCCATCGCCGCGGTCGATTTGAGTTTGTCGCCACAAGAGGTGGCGGAACTGGAGACGGCCTACGTGCCGCACCGGGTGACAGGGTTTGAATAAAGAGAAGCGGGCGCGAAGAAGCGCGCCCGTCTGTCAGAACAGCCCGATAGGCCAGTGGTGGCCAATCAGGTAGATGATGCCGGCGGACAGCACGCCGGCGATGATATCGTCGACCATGATGCCCATGCCGCCATGCACGTTGCGGTCGAACCAGCGGATCGGCCACGGCTTCCACATATCCAGAATGCGGAAGATGACGAAACCGGCGGCGACCCAGCGCCAGTCGTTGATCGGCAGCGCCATCAGCGTGATCCACATGCCGACGAACTCATCCCAGACGATACTGCCGTGATCGTGCACCTTCATGTCTTTTGCCGTGCGGTGGCAAATATAGACGCCGATACAGATGCTGAACATCACCGCCAACGAGTAGAGCTGCCACGGCAGCTGGATCAGCAGCAGCCAGAACGGGATCGCCGCCAGCGATCCCATGGTGCCCGGCATCACCGGCGACAAACCGCTGCCAAAACCGGTGGCCAGCAGGTGCCACGGATTGCTCATCCGCAGCCGACGTTTGGCTTCATCCATGGGTGCCCGGCTCCGCATTGAAATGATCGAACCCGGCCCAGTCCAGCTCTACCGCTTCGTCGTCGCGATAATAGCGGATGCCTTCAGACAGCGGACCAATTTGGCCGATGCAGGTGTAGTCGGCGCCGAGGTGGCTCAGCGCCACTTCCAGCGCGCCGCGGTTGATCTCCGGCACGGTGAAGCACAGCTCGTAATCTTCGCCGCCCGCCAGCGCCCAGCGCAGCGCCTGCTCGGCGTCGGTGTGGCTGCTCAGCGCCTGCGACATCGGCAGCTCGTCCAGCACGATGCGTGCCCCGCAGTCGCTGGCCTTCAGGATGTGTTTCAGATCGGAAATCAGGCCGTCGGAGATGTCGATCGCCGAGCTGGCCAGATCCCGCAGCGCCTGCCCCTGCAGCACCCGCGGCTGCGGCCGCAGATGGCGAGCGAGCAGGTAATCGCGCGCCGCCGCATCCGGCACCGCCAGGCGATCCTGCAGGATCGCCAGACCGGCGGCGCTGTCGCCCAGCGTGCCGGTCACGTAGATCCAGTCGCCGATGCGCGCGCCGCTGCGGGTCAACGCCCGGCCGGCCGGGATCAAACCCTGAATGGTCAACGTCATGCTCAGCGGGCCGCGCGTGGTATCGCCGCCGATCAGCTGCATGCCGTAATAGTTGAGCTGATCAAACAGGCTGTCGCTGAAGGCCTTCAGCCAGGGTTCGTTCACCTCCGGCAGGGTCAGGGCCAGCGAGAGCCACGCCGGATCGGCGCCCATCGCCGCCAGATCGCTCAGATTGACCGCCAGCGCTTTATAACCGAGATCGGCCGGATCGATATCCGGCAAGAAGTGCACGCCCGCCACCAATGTATCGGTACTGACGGCCACCAGCTGTTTTTCCGGCACTGCCAGCAGTGCGCAGTCATCTCCAATGCCCAACTGTACATCCCGGCGCACGCGCTTAAACCGGTCAAAATAGCGGGCAATGAGGTCAAATTCGCCGCATGCCATATCGATATTCCACGAGAAGAAATTAAGGCCGGGAATGCCGGCCTTAATGTTTTACTTTTTCTTGCGAAGGGTTGGCGCCACTTTATCCAGCACCCCGTTCACAAACTTGTGGCTGTCTTCCGCGCCGAAGGTTTTCGCCAGCTCGATCGCTTCGTTGATCGCCACTTTGTAAGGGACATCCTCGCGCATCTTCAGTTCAAACAGCGCGACGCGCAGCACCGCGCGCTCCACCTGGCCCAGCTCTTCGAGCTGACGCGACAGGTATGGCGCCATCAGTTCGTCCAGCATACCTGCATTCACTGCCGCGCCGGACAGCAACTCGCGAAAATAGGCGACGTCAACATCTTTGACATCCTGCTCCGTCAGGAACTGGTGTTCAACATCGGCAAGGTCGTTTTTAGACAACTGCCAAGAGTAAAGCGCTTGAACAGCGCACTCACGAGCGCGGCGACGAGCAGCAGGTTTCACGGAATTCCCCTTAACTAAATTCAGGCTTTAATAGCTTTGATAACATTAATCATTTCAAGTGCGGTCAACGCGGCTTCAGCGCCCTTGTTGCCCGCTTTGGTGCCGGCGCGTTCGATCGCCTGTTCGATGCTTTCGGTGGTCAGCACGCCAAAGGCAACCGGGATTTCGGCATTCATCGCAACGTTGCCAATGCCGGAGCTGGCTTCGCCCGCCACATATTCGAAGTGCGCGGTGCCCCCGCGGATAACGGTGCCCAGCGCGATAACCGCGTCGTATTTGCCGGTTTTGGCCAATACGCTCGCCGTCAGCGGCAGCTCGTAAGCGCCCGGGACCCAGACAACAGTGATGTTGTCGTCAGCAACCTGACCAATGCGTTTCAGCGCGTCGATGGCGCCTTCCAGCAGGCTGTCGTTGATGAAATTGTTAAAACGTGCAATTGCGATCGCCACACGGGCATTTGGAGTAGCAACAACACCTTCGATAACTTTCATGGGCTTTCCTTAAAAATGGGTTCAATACCCCGCAGGGGGGCGGATTCTATCATATTCTTTCATCGCCTGCGCGGCGCTTTTGTAAAACCGGCGCGCGGGCGCGAGATTCAGTGTTTCGCCCGCAGGCGCAAACGCAGATCGGGGCCGACCTGGCGCACGTCGCTAAAGACGAATTCCGGCGCGTCGGCCAGCCGTTCCAGGCCCGGCAGATGACACAGGCCACGGCCATTATCGCCCAACAGTTTCGGCGCGATGTACAAAATGAGCTCATCCACCAGGCCGGCCTGCAGCAGCGCACCGGCCAGCATTGCGCCCGCCTCTACCCAGATTGAATTCACCTGGCGCTTGGCCAACAGCATCATCATCACCACCAGATCAATGCCGCCGCCGTGCGCCGGGCAGATAAACTGTTCGACCTCTTGCGGCCAGGCCTGTTCATCCGCCTGCAGGCGCGCCAGCCAGGTAGCGCCCGGCTGCTGCACCACGCGGTGCTGCGGGGTGATGCGATTTTGGCTGTCGAGCAGGATGCGCAGCGGCTGGCGCAGATTTTCGCGCGGATAGAGGCGCTGCGTCTCGGCGTCCAGCTCATCCCAACGCACCGTCAGCGACGGATCGTCCGCCAGCACGGTGGCGCTGGTGCTGAGAATCGCGGCGCTCTGCGCGCGCAGGCGCTGCACGTCCTGACGCGCTTCGGGTGAGGTGATCCACTGGCTCTCGCCGGTGGCCATCGCCGTGCGGCCGTCCAGCGACGCGCCCAGCTTCAGCTGCACGTAAGGGAAACCGGTGCGCATGCGCTTGAGGAAGCCCAGGTTGACCGCTTCGGCCTCGGCCAGCATCAGGCCATGACGGACTTCGACGCCGGCCTGCTGCAGCTTGTACAGCCCGCGCCCCGCCACCTGCGGATTGGGATCTTGCATCGCCGCGACCACCCGCGTCACGCCGGCGGCCACCAGCGCATCGGCGCAGGGCGGCGTGCGGCCGTGGTGGCTGCACGGCTCGAGCGTCACATAGGCGGTGGCGCCGCGCGCCTTGTCGCCCGCCATGCGCAGCGCGTGCACTTCCGCGTGCGGCTCGCCGGCGCGCAGATGGTAGCCTTCACCGACAATTTCGCCGTCGCGCACGATAACGCAGCCGACGTTCGGATTGGGCGCGGTGGTGAAACGCCCCAGGCGCGCCAGTTCGAAGGCGCGCGCCATATAAAATTCGTCGTGATGCATGAAAGATCCTTTAGTCTTGCAGGCGGGCAATCTCTTCGCCGAACTCGCGTACGTCCTCGAAGCTGCGGTACACCGACGCAAAGCGAATGTAGGCGACCTTATCCAGCTTTTTCAACGCGTCCATCACCAGATTGCCCACCAGTTTGGTCGGCACTTCGCGTTCGCCGGTGGCGCGCAGTTGGGATTTGATATGATTAAGGGCGTTTTCCACGTCGTCCGAGCTTACCGGGCGCTTTTCCAGCGCTTTCAGCATGCCGCGGCGCAGTTTGTCTTCGTTGAACGGCTCGCGCACCTCATCGCTTTTAATCACTCGCGGCATCACCAGCTCGGCCACCTCGAAGGTGGTGAAGCGCTCATTGCACACCAGACACTGGCGGCGGCGGCGCACTTGCGAACCGTCCCCCACCAGGCGGGAATCAATGACTTTGGTATCAACGGCGGCGCAGAAAGGGCAATGCATAACACGTCCTGATAAACGTTTTTATAGATAAACGCAGTTTACCCCGAAGTGCAGCCACAACAAAGGGCGGCGGCCATTTGTTGCGACACGCCGCCGGGAAGCGGCGCCGATATGACTTTCCCCTCCGAGCGGACTAAGCTGATAGCAGGAGATTCAGCATAGGAAATCGCCGTCATGACAACCTGTTACCCCAAAATCGCCCTGCTCGCCGCCGCCGTGTTGCTGGCAGGCTGCGCGCACAACGCCGCCGTGCCTCAACTGCGCCATCAGGTCGCCGCGCTGAACCAGAAAGTGAGCGTGCTGACCGATCAAACCACCGCGCTGGAGCGGCAGAATATGCTCAATCAGCACTCCGACAACGGCGTCTACCTGCTGCCGGCGGCCCGAAGCGCCGCCCGTTTGCAGAGCGGCATCGGCGAGCTGAGCGTTTCGCTGAGCCACATCAAGAGCGAAGCCAACGGCACGCAGGCGCAGCTGCATGTGCGCATCCTCTCACAGGCCACGCTGCCGCCGTTCAAAGCGGTGGTGGAATGGGGCCAACTGGACGACGCCACCGGGCGGCCGCTGACCGCCGAGGCGCTGTCGCAACCGATCGCCAGCGCCGATTCGCTGCTGCCGAAACCCGGCCAGGACTTTGAGCTGCGCTTCAGCGGCGTGACGCCGGAACAATTGGGCTATATCCGTCTGCACCGTCTGGTTTCGACCGCCCAACCGGCGGTGGTGCAGCAACGCTGAAACCCAAAGCAAAAAAAGGAGCGCCGATGGGCGCTCCTTCTCATTTCGCTGAATACTGCGGCGGTTAAGGCAGAATCGAAGGCTGATCCGCGCCCTCTTTTTCCACTTTTTGCTGCAGCATGTGCTCGCGTTTCATCCCCAGTTTCAACGCCAGCGCGGACGCGACGTAGATGGAGGAGACGGTACCGATCGACACGCCGATCAACATCGCCAGCGAGAAACCTTGCAGCATCGCGCCACCGAAGATGTACAGCATCAGCACCACCATCAGGGTAGTACCGGAAGTCATCAGCGTACGGCTCAGCGTCTGGGTCAACGACACGTTCATGATCTCGTAAGGCGTGCCGCGGCGGATCTTGCGGAAGTTCTCACGAATACGGTCGGAAACCACGATGCTGTCGTTCAGCGAGTAACCGATAACCGACATCAGGGACGCGACGATGGTCAGGTCAATCTCGATGTGGAACAGCGACAGCACGCCCAGCGTGATGATCACGTCGTGCGCCAGCGCGATAACCGCCCCCAGCGCCAGGCGCCATTCGAAGCGGAAACCGACGTAGATCAGGATACAGATCAACGCCACCAGCAGCGCCATGCCGCCGGTTTGCGCCAGTTCGCTGCCCACGCTCGGGCCGACGAACTCGATGCGCTTCACGGTGGCGTTTTTATCCACCGAGTCGTTGATCACGCCGATCACCTTGTTGCCCAGTTCCTGGCCTGCGGTGCCGGTCGCCGGTGGCATGCGCACCATCACGTCGCGGCTGCTGCCGAAGTTCTGGATGATCGGATCCTGGAACCCGGCCTTCTCCAGCGTATCGCGCATCAGGTCGAGGTTAGCCGGTTTCTCCAGGTTGATTTCAATCACCGTACCGCCGGTGAAATCCAGACCCCAGTTAAACCCGCGCACCGACATGGTGACGATCGACGCGACCAACAGCAGCAACGAGATGCCGAAGGCCAAATAGTCCCAGCGCATAAAGTCGTAGACTTTACGGCCGTAGTTGAGTTGCTCAACAGTATAATCCTGTGCCACAACGCACTCCTCAGATAGACAGCTTGTTAATGCGTTTGCCGCCGTAAAGCAGGTTGACGATGGCACGGGTACCGACAATCGCGGTGAACATGGACGTCGCCACACCGATAGCGGTGGTGATCGCAAAGCCTTTGATCGAACCGGTGCCCACTGCGTACAGGATGACCGCGGTGATCAGGGTGGTGATGTTGGCATCGACGATACTGGAGAACGCGCCTTTATAGCCCTCATGGATCGCCTGCTGAACGGACCGGCCGTTCTTCAGCTCTTCCTTGATACGTTCGTTAATCAGTACGTTGGCGTCAACCGCCACCGCCAGCGTCAACACGATCCCGGCAATGCCCGGCATGGTCAGCGTCGCCCCCGGCAACAGGGACATCACGCCGACGATCAGCACCAGGTTGGCGACCAGCGCCGTGGTGGCGATCACGCCGAACTTACGGTACCAGACCACCATGAAGACGATAGACGCCACCAGGCCCCACAGACAGGCTTCCAGACCTTGAGTAATGTTCTGCTGACCCAGGGTTGGACCGATGGTGCGCTCTTCAACGATCTGAATCGGCGCGATCAGCGCACCCGCACGCAGCAGCAGCGAAAGCTGACGCGCTTCGTTCGGGTTGCCGATGCCGGTGATGCGGAAGCTGTTGCCCAGACGCGACTGAATGTTCGCCACGTTGATCACTTCTTCCTGTTTCACCAGCACCGCACGGCCGTTGGCGTCTTTCTTGCCGCTGTCCTTATACTCCACGAACAGGGTCGCCATCGGCTTGCCGATGTTGTCCTTGGTGAAGTTGGACATGGACGTGCCGCCGGCGCTGTCCAGCGAGATGTTAACCTGCGGCTGGTTGTATTCGTCGGTGCTCGAAGTGGAGTCGGTGATGTGGTCACCGGTCAGGATCACGCGCTTGTACAGCACGATCGGCTGGCCGTCACGGGTGTATTTCACCTCGGAGTCGCCCGGCACGCGGCCATTGGCCGCCGCAGTGGCATCCGCATTGGTGTTCACCAGACGGAACTCCAGGGTCGCGGTGGCGCCCAGAATTTCTTTGGCGCGCGCGGTGTCCTGAATGCCCGGCAGCTCAACCACGATGCGGTCGGCGCCCTGGCGCTGCACCAGCGGTTCGGCGACGCCGAGCTGGTTGACGCGGTTACGCAGGATAGTGATGTTCTGCTGTACGGCGTATTCGCGCGCTTCGCTCAGACGGGCGTCCGTCAGGTTGGCTTTCATGGTGTTGGCGCCGTTGGCGGACAGCACCAGATCGCGCTGACGCGGGCCGATGTAGCTGATGGCCTGGTCACGGGCCGCATCGTCGCGGAAGCGAACTTCCACGCCGTTGTTGTCCAGCTTGCGGATAGACGCGTAAGGAATGCCCTTCTCGCGCAGCTCGCTGCGCAGGGTATCCATGGTCTGTTCCTGCAGCTTGCTCAACGCGGTGTCCATGTCCACTTCCATCAGGAAGTGCACGCCGCCGCGCAGGTCCAGGCCGAGTTTCATCGGCTCTGCGCCCAGCATGGCCAGCCAGGTCGGCGTGGCCGGCGCCAGGTTCAGCGCCACGACGAATTTGTCACCCAGCTCGGTCACCAGCGCTTCGCGGGCGCGCAGCTGAACGTCAGGATCTTTAAAGCGAGCCAGGATGGCGCCATTTTCCAGCGCAATCGACTTGCTCGCGATGTTGTCTTTTTCTAATACGGTACGGACCTGGTCCAGCGTAGTTTCACTGGCGGCGACGCCGCGCGCGCCAGTGATTTGTACGGCCGGATCCTCACCGTAGATGTTGGGAAGCGCATAAAGCAGACCGACGAGGATCACGACGATCAACATCAGATACTTCCACAAAGGATAACGGTTTAGCACGGCAATTCCCTTCGGGAAAAAAGATTACAGGGCCTTCATGGTACCTTTCGGCAGAACGGCCGCCACGAAGTCACGCTTGATCATCACTTCCGTGGTGTCGTTCAGCGCGATGGCGATGATGCCGGTGTCGGCCACTTTGGTCACGCGACCGATCAGGCCGCCGGTGGTCAGCACTTCGTCGCCTTTACCGATGGAGTCCATCAGCTTCTTGTGATCTTTAGCGCGCTTCTGCTGTGGGCGCAGGATCATGAAGTAGAAGATCAGGCCGAACACCACCAGCATAATGATCAGAGAGTACGGGCTTCCCTGAGCCGGAGCCCCTGCGGATGCGACGGCGTCAGAAATGAAAAAGCTCATTGAAATTCCCTCATTAAGTTATCAATTATTAGATCAAGCGTTTAAAGGCGGAATCGGCTTGCCGATCCGACCATAGAAATCCGCAACAAACTGCTCTAATTTACCCTCTTCGATAGCCTGGCGTAAACCCGCCATCAGGCGCTGATAGTGACGCAGGTTATGAATTGTGTTCAGTCGAGCACCCAATATTTCGTTGCAACGGTCGAGATGGTGCAAGTAGGCGCGGCTGTAATGGCGACACGTGTAGCAATCACAGTCCTTATCCAGCGGAGAAGTATCATCCTTGTGCTTGGCATTACGGATTTTTACCACACCGTCAGTCACGAACAAATGGCCGTTGCGGGCGTTGCGGGTCGGCATGACGCAGTCGAACATGTCGATGCCGCGACGCACGCCTTCCACCAAATCTTCCGGCTTGCCGACGCCCATCAAATAGCGTGGCTTATCTTCCGGAATTTGCGGGCAAACGTGTTCAAGAATGCGATGCATATCCTCTTTCGGCTCGCCTACAGCCAAGCCGCCCACAGCGTACCCGTCAAAGCCGATATCCACCAGCCCTTTGACGGAAACATCACGTAAATCTTCGTAAACGCCGCCCTGAATGATGCCGAACAGCGCATTTTTATTTTCCAGCTCGTCGAAACGCTGGCGGCTGCGCTGCGCCCAACGCAGCGACATTTCCATCGAACGCTTGGCGTAGTCCCAGTCGGCCGGGTACGGCGTGCATTCATCGAAAATCATCACGATGTCGGAGCCCAGGTCATACTGGATTTCCATCGATTTTTCCGGGCTCAGGAACACCTTGTCGCCGTTGATCGGGTTACGGAAGTACACGCCTTCCTCTTTGATCTTGCGCATCGCCCCCAGGCTGAACACCTGGAAACCGCCGGAGTCGGTGAGGATCGGGCCCGGCCACTGCATGAAGTCGTGCAGATCGCCGTGCAGCTTCATGATCTCCTGGCCCGGGCGCAGCCACAGGTGGAAGGTGTTGCCCAGCAGGATCTGCGCGCCGGTCTCTTTCACTTCTTCCGGCGTCATGCCCTTGACCGTACCGTAGGTGCCGACCGGCATAAAGGCCGGGGTTTCCACCACGCCGCGGTCGAAAATCAGGCGGCCGCGGCGTGCGCGGCCATCGGTAGTTTGTAGTTCGTACTTCACAAAGCCTCCAGCATCAGAGAAACAGTCTGATGTCGTTGAAACGGGGCCGCGCCGTAGGCGCAGCCCGGGAAATTAACCGCCGACGGACTCGTTTTCCGCCTGCGGATTACGGCTGATGAACATCGCATCGCCGTAGCTGAAAAAGCGGTACTGCTCGGCCACCGCCTGCTGATAGGCGTTCATGGTATTTTTGTAGCCGGCGAAGGCCGATACCAGCATGATCAGGGTCGATTCCGGCAGGTGGAAATTGGTCACCAGCGCGTCGATCACCTGGTAGTGATAGCCCGGATAGATAAAGATGCTGGTGTCGCCGAAGAACGGCGCAATCAGCGCCTCTTTGCTGGCCGCCGCGGCGCTTTCCAGCGAACGCACCGAGGTGGTGCCCACCGCCACCACGCGCTTGCCGCGCGCTTTGCAGGCCAGCACCGCATCCACGACCTCCTGCGGCACCTCGGCGTATTCGGCGTGCATCACGTGATCTTCGATGGTTTCCACGCGCACCGGCTGGAAGGTGCCGGCGCCGACGTGCAGCGTCACGAACGCCATTTCCACGCCCTTGGCGCGCAGCGCCGCCAACAGCGGTTCGTCGAAGTGCAGGCCGGCGGTCGGCGCGGCGACCGCGCCCGGCTTCTCGCTGTAGACCGTCTGATACAGCTCGCGGTCAGCATCTTCATCCGGGCGAGCGATATACGGCGGCAGCGGCATATGGCCGGCGGCGTTGAGGATAGTGAACACGTCGCGCTCGTCATTGAAGCGCAGCTCGAACAGCGTCTCGTGGCGCGCCACCATGGTGGCGGCGATGCTCTCGTCATCCCCCAGCAGCAGCTCAGCGCCCGGCTTCGGCGCTTTCGACGCGCGCACGTGCGCCAGCACGCGATGGTCGTCCAGCACGCGCTCCACCAGCACTTCAATCTTGCCGCCGCTGACCTTGCGGCCGAACATGCGCGCCGGGATCACGCGGGTATTGTTGAACACCAGCAGATCGCCGGCCTCCAGCTTGTCCAGCAGATCGGTGAATACGCCGTGCGTCAGCGCCCCGCTCGGCCCATCCAGCTGCAGCAGGCGGCATGCGCTGCGCTCGGCCTGGGGATAGTGGGCAATCAGGGATTCGGGAAGTTCAAACGAAAAATCAGCGACGCGCATGGGTATTCACTTCTTCAATTTAAGGCTGGTTGGTAAAAAACAGGCGGCCTAGTCTAAAGCCGGGGGCGGTCAGCGGCAAGAAATAAGGAGGATTTGCCTGACTTCAGGTATAGTTGAGGGATGAATTTTCTCGCTCACCTTCACTTGGCCATGCTGGCAGACAGCTCGCTGCTGGGCAACCTGCTGGCCGATTTCGTTCGCGGCAACCCCGCCGCCGACTACCAGCCCGAGGTCGTGGCCGGCATCATGATGCACCGCCGCGTCGACGTGCTGACCGACAGCCTGCCGCAGGTGAAAGCCTGCCGCGACTATTTCAGCGCCCCCTACCGCCGCGTGGCGCCGATCACCCTCGACGTGGTGTGGGACCATTTTCTGGCGCGCCACTGGCAGCAGCTGGAGCCTTCACGCGACCTGCACCAGTTTACCCAGGAAGCCCGCAGCCAGATCGAACCTTACCTGCCGCTCACGCCGCCGCGTTTTCAGAACCTGAACGGCTATCTGTGGCCGGAACGCTGGCTGGAACGCTACGCCGAATTGCCGTTCATCGCCCGGGTATTGCAGGGCATGGCCAGCCGCCGTCCGCGCCTCGAAGCGCTGGCCGGCTCGTTCGCCGACGTCGAACAACATTATCATCAGCTTGAAACACAATTCTGGCAGTTTTATCCGCAAATGATGCAGCAGGCGAAGGAAAAAACGCTCTGAGGTCAAGCCCAAGCTTTTGAAATTGCAGCGCCTTGCAAGAATTTACGTTTTGCCGCTTGCCCTTTTGCAGGAAAAGGTTATTTTTAAAGCTTGATAAATTATATCAACGACTTTGATAGGTAAAAGCTATCTCATTGATTGGTCTTTTACCCTTTATTCACCAAGTCATGGCCCCTATACTGGCCCTTGTTTTTACATCCACCCTTTAACACCTATTACAGGAGTAATTATGGTCCTGGTAACTCGTCAAGCCCCTGACTTCACTGCAGCTGCCGTACTGGGTAGCGGCGAAATCGTTGAAAACTTCAACCTGAAGAAGCACCTGAACGGCAAACCGGCCGTGCTGTTCTTCTGGCCAATGGACTTCACCTTCGTATGCCCTTCCGAGCTGATCGCTTTCGATCACCGCTATGAAGAGTTCCAGAAGCGTGGCGTTGAAGTGGTTGGCGTTTCCTTCGACTCAGAATTCGTCCACAACGCATGGCGTAAAACCCCTGTCGACAAAGGCGGCATCGGTGAAGTGAAATACGCAATGGTTGCTGACGTTAAGCGTGAAATCCAGAAAGCTTACGGCATCGAACACCCGGAAGCCGGCGTTGCGCTGCGCGGCTCCTTCCTGATCGACAAAGACGGCATCGTGCGTGCTCAGGTTGTTAACGACCTGCCAATCGGCCGTAACATCGACGAAATGATCCGTACCGTTGACGCGCTGCAATTCCACGAAGAGCACGGTGAAGTCTGCCCGGCTCAGTGGGAAAAAGGCAAAGCAGGTATGGGCGCTTCCCCAGACGGCGTGGCAAAATACCTGTCTGAAAACGCTGCCAAGCTGTAATTTCAGCCTGATAGTGAATCAACCGGCCCACGCGGCCGGTTTTTTTATGCCCCTTTTTGGGGCAGACCGCCCGTCTTCAGTGCTTTATTTCCCTGTTTCCGCTCACATTTCCCGCCCAGTTCGCCGCGCGAATGCCCATCTGCGGCTACTATCAATAACGCTGGCTCGCGCTTTGCAAGCGAACAGCGGCAAGCAAACACAACACAATAAAAAACTGACAGGGTAGGAATAACTATGTTTTTACAGAAATGGAGCAAACCCCTGACCATGGCGGCGCTGCTGGTCAGCGGCAGCCTGTATGCGGCATCCAACCCAGCGGTGGAAGCCCAAAACGGCATGGTGGTCACCTCGCAGCATCTGGCCTCGCAGGTCGGGGTGGATATCCTGAAGATGGGCGGCAACGCCATCGACGCCGCCGTGGCGGTCGGCTATGCGCAAGCGGTGGTGAACCCCTGCTGCGGCAACATCGGCGGCGGCGGCTTTATGACCGTCCACCTGGCGGACGGCACCGATACCTTCATCAACTTCCGCGAAACCGCGCCGGCGGCGGCCAGCGCCAACATGTATCTGGACGCCGACGGCAAGGTGAAGAAAGACGCCAGCCTGTACGGCTATCTGGCGGCGGGCGTGCCGGGCACCGTGCTGGGGATGGAAACCGCGCGTGAGAAGTACGGCAAACTGAGCCGCGAACAGGTGCTGGCGCCGGCGATCAGGCTGGCGCGCGAAGGCTTTGTGCTGACCCGCGCCGACACCGATATCCTCGACACCACCATCGCGCGCTTCAGGCAGGATCCCGAATCGGCCAAAATCTTCCTGCGCCCGGACGGCAGCCCGCTGCAGCCGGGGGACAAGCTGGTGCAAACCGATCTGGCCAACACGCTGGAAGCCATCGCCAAAGGCGGAACCGACGCCTTCTATAAAGGTAAGATCCCGCAGGCGGTAGAGGCGGCGGCCAAACAGGGCGGCGGCATTTTGACCGCCGCCGACTTCGCCAACTATAAAGTCACCGAAACCCCGCCGATCACCTGCAGCTATCGCGGCTACAAGTTCGTGTCAGCGCCGCCTCCCAGTTCCGGCGGCGTGACGCTGTGCGAAATCCTCAACGTGGTGGAAGGCTATGATCTGAAAAGCATGGGCTTCAACTCGGCGGCGGCCATTCACACCATGACCGAAGCGATGCGCCATGCCTACATGGATCGCAACACCTACCTTGGCGACCCGGAATTCATCAAGAACCCGATCGACCGACTGGTGAGCAAGAGCTACGCCGAGCAGATCCGCAAGAAAATCGTCGCGGACAAGGCCACGCCGTCGGAAAACGTGCAGCCCGGCATGGAGCCGCATGAGAAGCCGGAAACCACCCACTATTCGATCGTCGATCACGACGGCAACGCGGTTTCCACCACCTATACCGTCAACGGTCGCTTCGGCGCTGTCGTCATCGCACCGGGTACCGGCTTCTTCCTCAACGACGAGATGGACGACTTTACGGTGAAAGTGGGCGAGAAAAACCTGTACGGGCTGGTACAGGGCACCGCCAACAGCATTGCCCCCGGTAAGCGCCCACTATCGTCGATGAGCCCGACGCTGGTGACCAAGGACAACAAGATCTTTATGGTGCTGGGCTCGCCGGGCGGTTCGCGCATCATCACCATCACCCTGCAGACCGCGTTGAACGTGATCGACCACGGCATGGCGCCGCAGGAAGCGGTGGACGCACCGCGCATCCATCACCAATGGCTGCCGGATGAGGTGTACTACGAACAGCGCGGCGTTTCCGCCGATACGCTGAAGCTGCTGAGCGGCATGGGCTACAAGATGGTCGAGCAAACGCCGTGGGGCGCCGCCGAACTGATTCTGGTCGGTTTGCCGGGCGCGGCGGGCGTCAGCCCGGCCAACTCCGGCAACGATTCGGCGGTATCCGGCAAAGTGCGCGAAGGCTATCTGTACGGCGCCAACGACGTGCGCCGCCCGGCAGGCTCCGCGGTCGGTTACTGATGTAAACACCCACTCACCTTAACCGCGGGGGCGTTTCTGCCCCCGCACTCCCTTTAGCCCTCGCAACGCCACACGGTGGCCGACTCTTCCGCCAACTGCAGGCGCAACCCTCCTGTCGTTTCGCTCAACTCGCCTCGCCCTTCCACACGCCGCCACGGGCCGCGGGCCAACAGCGGGTTGTGCGGCAACTGCGCCTGGCCGCTGCCGTCGCGCTGCAGCGCCACCAACACCTGCTCCTGCTGATACAGGCGCACGAACACCAGCGTTTCTCCGCTGGCGTACAGCACCTGACAGCCGCCTCGGCGCAACGCCAGGCTCTGTTTACGCAGCGCCGCCATGCGCTGGAACAGCGTCAACAACGGCCGATCCCAGTCGCCGACGTCCCATGGGAACGGCTTGCGGCAAAACGGATCGTTGCCGCCATCCAGACCAATCTCATCACCGTAGTAGAGGCAAGGCACGCCGATCCAGCTCAGCAACCACACCGCCGCCATCTGCATGCGCGCCGCATTCCCCTGCAACAGCGTGAGGAAGCGCGCGGTATCGTGGCTGTCCAGTTGATTGAACTGGATCAGTTGGCGGCTGTGCGGCAGCCCGGCGCGGTAACCGTCCATCCACTGCGCGCACCCGGCGGCGTCCAGCCGCACCGGGTGGTAGGCCACGTCCAGCCCCGCCAAAAACGCCCGCACCGGCAACGCGAACCCCATGTAGTTCATCGCCGCATCCTCCACGCCGGCGTGCAGCCAGCGGCGCGCGTCGCCGAAGTGCTCGCCCAAGACATAGGCCTGTGGATTCTCCTGCTTCACCGCCTGATAGATGCCCGCCAGGTGGCGCAGATTGCCGGTGGCGCCGCCGTTCTCCCCCAGCATATGCACCACGTCCAGCCGCCAGCCGTCGATGCTGTACGGCGGGCGCAGCCAGTGACGCACCACGCTGCCTTCCCCCTGATAAATCGCTTCCGCCACCTGCGGCTCGGCGAAATTGAGCTTCGGCAGGCTGGCGTTGCCCTTCCAGTCGAGCGCGCGGCCGTCCGGGTAAAAGTTGAACCAGCCGCGATACGGCGAATCGGGGTGGTGACAGGCGCCGTTTTCGCCCTGACGATGGCGGTCGAACCACGGGTGCGAGTCGCCGGTGTGGTTGAAGACCCCGTCCAGCACCAGTTTCATGCCCACTTTGTGAGTGCTCACTCGCAAACGCTGCAGCGCCGCGTTGCCGCCGAAGTGCGGATCGACCTGGTAATAGTCCTCGGTATCGTACTTATGCACGCTCGGCGCGGTAAAAATCGGGTTCAAATACAGCGCCGTCACGCCCAGCTGCTGCAAATACGGCAGTTTGGCGCTGATGCCGTCCAGATCGCCGCCGTAAAAGGTCGAGGCGGCGTGGCGATCCTCCAACGGGTGCTGCCAGTCGCGCCGAATCACCTCGGCGCCGGCCGCGTGATGGCGATAGCTGCCGCTCTGGATGCCGTGCTCGCCGCCGCTGCTGGCGAAGCGATCGGGGAAAATCTGGTAGAACAGCTGATCCGCCACCCACGCGGGGCCATTGTCAGGATCGTCGACGGCGAACTGCGCCAGCTGGCCCGGCGGCGTTGGCGACCAGCCCTGCGGGCCGAACCACTGTTGGCGATCGGCCCACAGCAGCTTGAAGCAGTAACGCCGCGTCGGCTCGCCCTCATTCAGCGTCAGGCTGGCCTGGTAGCGCCGCATCCCCTCGTGGCGCTGCGCTTTCATCGTCAGCAGCCACTCTTCGTTGTCCGGTTCGGCGCGCAAAAATACCCGTTCCGGCAGTTCATCCCCTTGTAACCACAGCGTGATATCCAAACGTTGCCCTTGTTTCACCACAAAAGGCGGGACCGGTTGATGCCAGGCGTTAAGCATACTGTTCTCCTGCTGTACCAAACGAAATCGACGGCGTTCTTCAAAAACGAACAATGCCACGTTAAGTGCAACTCCCCCTCCTCTCTGGCCGCAAAACCCGGGGATGAGCCGGGGGGCGGAGACTGAAAAATAACGCTAACTTGATGTAAAAAAAGGTAAACAGGCACAAATCCTGCACGTTACCCCTTAGGCTAACGCGTTTTAAGTTTACAGGATATTTTTTGCGCATTTTTTAAGGAGCGGTAATGCAACAACAGATAACGCGCTGGCTGGAACAGTTTGGTTTGGAATTCGGCGGAGTGATGTCGCTGTTGATGGTATTGGGGTTGATTGTTCTGATCTCGGTCGCGATCCACCTGGTGCTGCACCGGGTGGTGTTGGCGGCCCTTCAGCGCCGTGGCCAGCAGTCGCAGCGCGTCTGGCAACAGGCCATCACCCAATACAAACTGTTCCAGCGCGTGGCGCTGCTGCTGCAAGGGGTGATCATCAGCATCCAGGCGACGCTGTGGCTGCAGAGCGGCAGCCAGACTCAGGCGGTGATCGTCACCGCCGCGCAGGTGTGGATCCTCGCCTTCACCCTGTTGTCGCTGTTCTCGCTGCTGGATACGCTGCTGGCGCTGCTGCGCCAAAGCCCGATTTCCAATCAGCTGCCGCTGCGCGGCATTTTCCAGGGCCTGAAGCTGGTGGCGGCGATCCTGATCGGCATCATGATCGTCTCATTGCTGATGGGCAAATCGCCGCTGCTGCTGCTCAGTGGCCTGGGCGCCATGACCGCGGTCTTGATGTTGGTGTTCAAGGATCCGATCCTCGGGCTGGTGGCCGGCATCCAGCTCTCCGCCAACGACATGCTGAAGATCGGCGACTGGCTGGAAATGCCGAAATACGGCGCCGACGGCGCGGTCACCGACATCGGCCTGACCACGGTCAAAGTGCGCAACTGGGACAACACCGTCACCACCATCCCCACCTACGCGCTGATCTCCGACTCATTCAAGAACTGGCGGTCGATGTCGGAATCCGGCGGGCGCCGCATCAAGCGCAGTTTGAATATCGACACCGGCAGCGTGCACTTCCTGTCGGAAGAGGAACAGCGCCGCCTGCAGCGCAACCCGCTGCTGCACAGCTACCTGAACGTTAAGACCCAGGAGCTGAGCCAGCACAACCAGGAGATCGCCGTCGATCTGGCCTCGCCGCTCAACGGCCGCCGCCTGACCAACCTCGGCACGCTGCGCGCCTATCTGGAAGCCTACCTGCGCGCTCACCCGCGCATTCACCAGAACATGACGCTGATGGTGCGCCAGCTGGCGCCGACGCCGGAGGGCCTGCCGCTGGAAATCTACGCCTTCACCAACACCACGGTCTGGGCGGAGTACGAAAGTATTCAGGCGGATATTTTCGACCATATCCTGGCGGTGATCGACGAGTTCGGCCTGCGCGTGCATCAGACGCCAACCGGCAATGACCTGCGCGGCATGCTGCGACAAAGCGCGAACGCTTCCTGACGTCGGCTGACGTAACTGTGTCTGCTGGTAATTATTCTCTTTCAATTGCCAGCAGATATCTCCATCCCCTTCTTTTCCCCGGCGAAAACGGCGTTAATGCGCCATCACCTTCACCACCGAGAGGGAAAGCCCTTGCTGAAACGGATACGTCATCGGCTGTTTACCCTGCTGGCCACCCTGCTGTTTATCGGCTGCCTGCACAACGCGTCGCTGGATGAAAGCCGCATGCCCCGCAATCTGCAACCTTCGCTGAGCGCCCTCAGCAGCAACCTGCAGGACATTCGCGAAGTGCTGGCGCGCTGCGCCGGCGAGGAAGAGGAGGAACGGCTGAACGACGGCGGCATGCGCATCGAAGCGCGCGCCGCCGGGGAGGAGGAAGCGGAAGACAAACGCTTGGCATAGCAGGTTAAAAAACGCCCCATCTTGTTGCGCCACACGCAACACTCATGGAGCCATCAGGATGATAAGAAGCTTCAAGCATAAGGGACTCAAAAAGTTTTTCGAAACCGGTTCAACGGCAGGTATCGACGCCAAGCAGGCGAAGAAAATCGCGCTGCGGCTGAGCGTGCTGGATCTGGCGAAAGTGATTGATGACGTAGATCTGCCCGGCTTCTTCTTGCACCCGCTAACGGGCGCTCGCAGCGGGCAGTGATCCGTCACCGTCACCGGCAACTGGCGTATCACGTTTGAACTGGTCGAGGGTGATGTTTATATCGTGAATTATGAGGACTATCACTAATGAACCGCATGCATAATCCTCCTCATCCTGGAGAATTGATCAAAGAAACCATGGAAACGCTGAATCTCAGCGCGCGCGCGCTGGCCAAAGCATTGGACGTCGCGCCGTCTACGGTTCAACGCCTGATCAGCGGAAAGTCCGATATCTCGCCGGAAATGGCCATCCGCCTGTCCATCGTGATAGGCAGTTCCGAACAGGTTTGGATGGGCATGCAAGATGCTTACGATCTGTGGCAGGCCAGGCAGTCCATCGACGTTTCGAAACTGCGCAAGCTGGACTTCGCTTAACGCCTGCCTCTAAAAAAACACCGGCCTCAGCCGGTGTTTTTCCATTTAGTCTTGCTGCGTCGCCAACGGCACGCGTTTTTTCTGATGGTTGACCTTGAACCAGTACCCCGCCAGCAGCAACACCACCCAGACCAGGCCGGCGTACAGCGAGACGCGCGTGGTCGGGAAGTAACCGATCAGGCCGATGATGAACACCAGGAACACGATCGCCACCACCGAGGTGAACACCCCGCCGCGCAGCGGGAACGCCAGCTGCTTCACCTGCTCTTTGCTCAGGCTGCGGCGGAAGGCGATTTGCGAGAACAGGATCATGATCCACACCCACACGGTGGCGAAGGTCGCCAGGGAGGCGATCACCAGGAACACGCTCTCCGGCATGATGTAGTTGAGGTATACCGCCAGCAGCAGCGCCAGCATCATCACCACCACCGTCACCCAGGGAATGCCGCGTTTCGACACCTTGCTGAACATCTTCGGCGCGTGCCCTTGCTCGGCCATGCCATGCAGCATGCGGCCGACGCCGAACACGTCGCTGTTGATCGCCGACAGCGAAGCGGTGATCACCACGAAGTTGAGGATGCCCGCCGCCACGGTGATGCCCATATGCTGGAAGGTCAGCACGAACGGGCTGCCGTTGGTGCCCACCTGGTTCCACGGGTAGATCGACATGATGACAAACAGCGTGCCGACGTAGAACACCAGAATGCGCCACGGCACCGAGTTGATGGCTTTGGGAATCGATTTTTTCGGATCCTTGGCTTCGCCGGCGGTGATGCCGATGATTTCAATGCCGCCGTAAGCGAACATTACCAGCTGCAGCGACAGGATCATGCCGATAACGCCGTTGCTGAAGAAGCCGCCGTTCGACCACAGGTTATGAATGCCGGTCGGTTGCCCGCCGTTGCCGATACCCCAGATGATGATGCCGATGCCGGCCGCGATCATGATGATGATGGTGGCGACCTTGAAGAACGAGAACCAGAACTCCAGCTCGCCGAATACCTTGACGCTCATCAGGTTGATGGCGCCGATGATCAGCACCACGCTCAGCACCCAGATCCAGTGCGGCACTTCCGGGAACCAGACCCCCATATAGATGCCGAAGGCGGTCACGTCGGCGATGGCGACGATCAGGATCTCAAAGCAGTAAGTCCAGCCGGTGATGTAACCCGCCATCGGGCCGAGGTAGTCCTGCGCGTAGCGGGAAAATGAGCTGGCCTGCGGGTTGTTGACCGACATCTCCCCCAGTGCGCGCATGATGATAAAGGCCACGATGCCGCCGATCAGGTAAGCCAGCAGCACGCTCGGGCCGGCCATTTTGATGGCGTCCGCCGAGCCGTAGAACAACCCGGTGCCGATGGCCGATCCCAGCGCCATAAAGCGGATATGACGCGTGCTGAGGCCGCGTTTCAGCTTATTGTCGGGGGCAGTGGTGGGTGACTGTTGTTGCATGAAAATGACCCATAGTTTTAAACGAAAAAAAGCCACGGACATGTCCGTGGCCCTGGATTTAGCCGGGGGATTATCAGTGCGCGGTCACTTGGGAACGCGTGCACACCCGATCATAAATCGCGACCAGCGCCAACATCAGCAGCGAAGGCGGCAACCATGCCAACCCCTGCTCCGCCAGCGGCAGGTGAGTGGACCAGGCCGGCAACAGTTGCTGGAAACTGGACGCTTTCACCGCGTCAAGAATACCAAACAACAGGCTGACAAGCATCACCGGCGCAATGATGCGCGGCGCGCTGTGCCACCAACGCAGGGTGAAGCTCAGCACCACCAGCACGATGCACGGCGGATAAATCGCGGTCAGCACCGGAATGGAGATCTGGATCAGGTGGCTCAGGCCGAGGTTGGACACCACCATCGAGAACAGGCCCAGGATAAACACCAGCGTCTTGTAAGAGAACGGCAGGTATTGCGCGAAGAACTCGGCGCAGGCGCAGGTCAAGCCTACCGCGGTCACCATGCAGGCGATGAAGATCAGCGCCGCCAGGAAGAAGCTGCCGAGGCCGCCGAAGGTGTTCTGAACGTAAGCGTGCAGGATCACCGCGCCGTTGGTGGCGTCAGGCACCAGCGCGCCGCTGCCGGAGCCCAGCTTGAACAGGCTCAGATAAACCAGCGTCAGACCCACGCCGGCGATCAAACCGGCCAGAATGGTGTAACGGGTCAACAGACCGGCGTCTTTCACGCCGCGCGAGCGCGCCGCGTTGACGATAACGATGCCGAATACCAGCGCGCCCAGCGTATCCATGGTCAGATAGCCGTTAACGAAGCCGGAGGAGAAAGGCACGCTCTGATAAGCCGCCGTCGCCGGGATAGGCGCGCCGGCAGGCCACAGCAGCGCGGCGATACCCAGTACGGCCAGCGCGACGATCTTCAGCGGCGCCAGCACGTGGCCGACAGTATCGAGCAGACGGCCCGGATACAGGGAGATGCCGATCACCAGCGCGAAATACACCAGACTGTAGATGAACAGCGGCATGGCGCCGTCGCCGGTCAGCGGGGCGATGCCCACCTCAAAGGACACGGTGGCGGTGCGCGGCGTGGCGAACAGCGGGCCGACGGCCAGGTAGCAGACGGTCGCCAGCAGCAGGCCGGCGCCGCGGCCGATCGGCGAACTGAGGGCGTCGATGCCGCCGCCGACGCGCGCCAGCGCGATGACGGTGATGACCGGCAGGCCCACGGCGGTGAGCAGGAAGCCCAGCGCAGCGATCCAGACGTGTTCACCGGACTGCAAGCCGACCATCGGCGGGAAGATGATGTTCCCGGCCCCAACGAATAAGGCAAAGGTCATGAAGCCCAGTGCCAGGATATCTTTTGACGTTAAACGATGACTCATACGATGTCGTGTTGCCTGTTCAAATGAAAAAAAATTGTCCGATAGCGTGGTGGCGAAACGCCCCACCCGGTTGCCGGCATGCCCGATCGTCGCAGCGCCAAATAAGCACCCTAAACGCAGTCGATCCGGCGTTTATGTCCCTATTCGAAAGTGGCCGCTCATGAAGATGGGCAAAATTTTAGGAGTTATAAAAATGGAGGTTTAATCCGACAACGAAGGCTAAGGTAAACGTTTATAGCGCTTCAAGGCAAGACGCACGGCGAAAAGCAGAGCTATCGACCATATAAACTTTAGCCACCAGTCGATCATATTGGCTATCAATAAATATACACTACATGATTTGTATCATTTTTGAACAATGAATTCACGAAACGTGAAGCATATATCGCATTACCGCGCGAAAACGCCAATAAATGCCCGGTTTTCGCGTGGTATAAGCTCCGTTTTGCCGTGAAAAAAGGCGAAAATCACGCCGATTTTTGTCGCTTATTGCGCCGTGGCCAGCGCGAGCGGTGGCAACCCGAGCGCCTGACGAGTCTTCTGCAGGGCGGCCGGCGGCAGCGGCAGATAGCCGTCGTGGTTGACCAGGCTTTGCCCTGGTGTCGACAGCACGCGATCGAGGAACGCGGCGGTCAGCGGCTCCAGCGGTTGATTGGGGGCTTTGTTGATGTAGATATACAGATAGCGCGACAGCGGGTAGCGATCGTTACGCACGTTGGCGGCGGTAGGCGCGACATAGTCTTCTCCCGACTCCGCCAGCGGCAGCAGCCGCACGCCGCTGGCGCGAAAACCGATGCTGGCGTAGCCGATGCCGTTGAGCGAACCGGCCACCGCCTGCACCACCGAAGCCGAACCAGGCAGCTCATTGACGCGCGGCATGAAATCGCCGCCGCACAACGCGCGCAGTTTGAAATAGCCGTAGGTGCCGGACGCCGAGTTGCGGCCGAAGCGTTGCAGCGAGCGTGTCGCCCAGTCGCCGCGCAGCCCCAGCTCGCCCCAGCGCGTCAGCGGCTGGCTTTCACCGCAGCGCCGGGTGGCGGAGAAAATGCGATCGAGCTGCTGCAGGTTAAGGCCGCGCAGCGGATTGTCCTGATGCACCAACACCACCAGCGCATCCACCGCTACCGGCACCGCCAGCGGCGCATAACCGTAACGGTGTTCGAACGCCGAAACCTCGGCCGCCTTCATCGGCCGGCTCATCGGGCCCAGCTGCGCGGCGCCCGCCGCCAACGCGGTCGGCGCGGTCGACGAACCGGCGGCCTGGATCTGCAGGTTGACGTTGGGATAATGCTGGCTGAAATCCTGCGCCCACAGCGCCATCAAATTCGCCAGCGTGTCGGAGCCGACGCTGGACAGGTTGCCCGCCAACATGCCGTCAGGCTGCGCCAGCGCGCCGCGTCCGGCCAGCAGCGCCAGGCAAAGCAACAGCCCTCGGGTAATTCGGGTCATACCGGTGTCTCGCGTTAATTTTTCACCGCATTCTCTGATAAAGCGGCGGGAACAATCAACCGATTGGGCAAGGTAAAGATAAAGCGGGTGCCGATCCCCGGTTCGCTGAGGATCTCCAGCCGCGCGTCGTGATGGCTGAGCGCGTGCTTGACGATCGCCAGCCCCAGCCCGCTGCCGCCGGTCTGGCGCGAACGGGCCTTGTCGACGCGATAAAAACGCTCTGTCAGGCGCGGCAGATGCTCGGCGGCGATGCCCGGCCCGTTGTCGCTGACCTGGAATTGCGCGCCGTGCGCCGTCTGCTGCCAGCTGACTTCGATATGGGTGCCCTTCGGCGTGTGGTTGACCGCGTTGTACACCAGGTTAGACACCGCGCTGCGCAACTGATCTTCATTGCCGAACACGTTGAGCTGTTCGTTCACCCGGAAGGTGATCTCGTGATTGCCGCCGCTCAGCGATTGCGCCTCGCGCTGCAACACCCGCAGCATCAGCGGAATATCCACCCGCTCGTTCATGTCGACATTGGGCGCCGCCTCGATGCGCGACAGCGTCAGCAGCTGCTTGACCAGCCCGTCCATCCGGCGGGTCTGCTCTTGCATGGTGCTAAGCGCCTTGCTGCGCAGCGAGCCATCCTGCTCTTCGTCGCCCATCATCTCCAGATAGCCCTGCAGCACCGTCAGCGGCGTGCGCAGTTCATGACTGACGTTGGCGAAGAAGTTGCGCCGTGCGCCCTCCAGCTGGCGCATCTGGGTGACGTCGCGCGCCACCATCAGCAGTTGCCCTTCAGAATACGGCATCACGCGGAATTCGACGTAGTGTTCGTTGTTCAGCTGCAGCGTCAGCGGGCGCGAAAACTCCTGCTGTTGCAGATAGTGGCTGAATTCCGGATAACGCAGCAGGTTAAGGATGTGCTGGCCGTTGTCTTCCGGCCAGCGAAAGCCGAGCAGATGCTGCGCCAGCCCGTTGCACCAGAAGATATTGCCTTCGACAGTGGTCATCACCACCGCGTCAGGCAACGATTCGGCCCCGCTGCGAAAGCGCTTGATCAGCAGCGCCAGCTCGCGCCGGCGGCGGCGGTTGCGCTGCTGCATCTGATACAGGCCATAGAACAGCGGCTCCCAGCTCCAGCGGCCGGGCGGCGGCGTCATGCTGCGGTCGATCCACAGCCAATGGGAGAGTTTGAGCTGGTTGTAGAAATTCCACACCAGCGCAGCCAGCGCGGAGGCCAGCAGGAACCAGGGCAGATAACCGAAAATCAGCCCCAGCAGTAAGGCGGGCAGACAGAAAAGAGCCAGCTCCAGAGCCAGCCTCTTCCACGACAGACGTTCTAACACGGCATATTCTCCAGCGCGGCGCGATCAGTAGCGCGTTGAGAACCGGTAGCCGGTGCCCCGAACGGTTTGAACCATTTTATCATGCCCACTGGTTTCTAACGCTTTGCGGAGCCGACGGATATGCACGTCAACGGTACGGTCTTCCACATAAACGTTAGTGCCCCAGACGTGATTAAGCAACTGCTCACGGCTATAAACCCGCTCCGGGTGGGTCATAAAGAAGTGCAGCAGCTTGAACTCGGTCGGCCCCATGTCCAGCGCCTGATCGTTCGCCATCACGCGGTGGGAGGACGGGTCCAGGCTCAGCCCTTGCATTTCAATCACCTCCTCCACCGCCATCGGCGAAATGCGGCGCATGACCGCCTTGATGCGCGCCACCAGCTCCTTCGGCGAGAACGGCTTGGTGATGTAATCATCCGCCCCCACTTCCAGGCCGCGCACCCGGTCTTCTTCTTCGCCGCGCGCGGTCAACATCATCACCGGGATATCGCGGGTCAGCGCTTCGCGCTTCATATGTTTGATAAACTGAATGCCGGAACCCCCGGGCAACATCCAGTCAAGCAACACCAAATCAGGGAACGGCTCAGACAGACGCGTCACGGCGCTGTCATAATCCTCGGCTTCCAACGGTTGGTAACCATTCTGTTCCAACACAAAGCACACCATCTCACGGATCGGCGCTTCGTCTTCCACCACCAGTATGCGTCTTGCCATCGTCAATCCTGCCAATGTGTTAGCGACTTTTCGGGCGCCATTATGCGTCAGTTTTGTGACACTTTTATGAAAAAAACCGGCTGTTATAGGCAGTAAGCATAGCGATTATTTCCCGCAGTAAAGAAAAATCATCCGGTTGTCATCATCATTGCGCCGGGACAGCCGCCGCCGCGGCCTTTATAATCATCGCCATTATCTTTGCATCCGGGAGTGTCATGCGCCTGATCCACACCTCTGACTGGCACCTTGGCCAGTACTTTTTCACCAAAAGCCGCGCCGCCGAGCACCAGGCTTTTCTGAACTGGCTGATCGAACAGATCGAACAGCAGCAGGTGGATGCGCTGATCGTCGCCGGGGATCTGTTCGATACCGGCTCGCCGCCCAGCTATGCCCGCGAGCTGTACAACCGCTTCGTGGTGGAACTGCAGCGCACCGGCTGCCAATTGGTAGTGCTGGGCGGCAACCACGATTCGGTCGCAACGCTGAACGAATCGCGTGAACTGCTCTCCTGCCTGAACACCACGGTGATCGCCAGCGCGCAGGGCGCCCCGGAACAGCAGATCGTGGTGCTTAACCAACGCGACGGCCAGCCGGGCGCGGTGCTGTGCGCCATCCCGTTCCTGCGGCCGCGCGATCTGCTCACCAGCCGCGCCGGCGAATCCGGCGCGCAGAAACAGCAGGCGCTGCAGGAAGCCATCGCCGAACATTACCAAGCGCTGTATCAGGCGGCCTGCGAGCGCCGCGACCAGCTGGGCCTACCGCTGCCGATCGTCGCCACCGGCCACCTGACCACCGTCGGCGTCACCACCTCCGACTCGGTGCGCGACATCTATATCGGCACCCTCGACGCTTTCCCGGCGCAGGCCTTCCCGCCCGCCGACTATATCGCGCTCGGCCACATTCACCGCGCGCAGAACGTCGCCAAATCGGAGCATATTCGCTATAGCGGCTCACCGATCCCGCTCAGCTTCGATGAGCTGGGCAAAGCCAAAAGCGTCTTCCTGGTCGATTTCGCCGACGGCGCTTTGCAGCGGGTAGACGCGTTAACGATCCCGCAGTTTCAGCCCATGCAACTGATCAAAGGCGATCTGGCCGAGATCGAACGGCAGCTGCGGCAATTTGCCGACCATGCCGGCGAGCTGCCGGTGTGGCTGGATATCGAAGTGGCGACGCAGGACTACCTCAGCGACATCCAGCGCCGCATCCAGCTGATGGCGGATGAGCTGCCGGTGGAAGTGGTGCTGCTGCGGCGCAGTAAAGAGCAGCGCCGCCAGGCGATCGCGCAGCAGGATAAGGAAACGCTCAACGAGCTGAGCGTCAACGAGGTGTTCGAACGGCGCCTGGCGCAGGAGGTCGACATGCCCGAAGCGCGCCAACGGCGGATGCATCAACTGTTCCGCCAGGTGGTCGAGGCGGTGCAGCACAACCCTGAAGAGAGCAACCCATGAAAATCCTCAGCCTGCGGTTAAAAAACCTCAACTCGCTGCAGGGCGAATGGAAGATTGACTTCACCGCCGAGCCGTTCGCCAGCAACGGCCTGTTCGCCATTACCGGCCCGACCGGCGCGGGCAAAACCACCCTGCTGGACGCCATCTGCCTGGCGCTGTACCACCAGACGCCGCGCCTCAACGTCACGCCAAGCCAGAATGAACTGATGACCCGCCACACCGCCGAATCGCTGGCGGAGGTCGAGTTCGAGGTCAAGGGCGTCGGCTATCGCGCCTTCTGGAGCCAGCGCCGCGCCAAAAATGCGCCGGACGGCAATCTGCAGGCGCCGAAGGTCGAACTGGCGCGCCGCGAGGACGGCAAGATCCTGGCGGACAAGGTGCGCGACAAGCTGGAGCTTACCGCCGCCATCACCGGGCTGGACTTTGGCCGCTTCACCAAATCGATGATGCTGTCTCAGGGGCAGTTCGCCGCGTTCCTCAACGCCGATGCCAACGATCGCGCCGAACTGCTGGAAGAGCTGACCGGCACCGAAATCTACGGGCGGTTGTCCGAACAGGTGTTCGAGTCGCACAAGCAGGCCAAAACCGACCTGGATGCGTTGCATCAACGCGCCAGCGGCATCGAACTGCTGAACGACGAGCAGCGCCAGTCTCTGACCGAACAGCTGACGGCGCTGAGCGCGCAGGAAATCGCCCTCGGCGAGCAAACCCAGCGGCAGCAACAGGCGCTGAGCTGGCTGCAGCAATGGCAACGCCTCCGGCAACAGCAAAGCGAGGGGCAATTGCGGCTGGACACCGCCCAGCGCGAGCAGGCGGAGGCCGCCCCGCAGCTGCAGCGGCTGGCGCGCAGCGAGCCGGCCGAGAAATTGCGGCCGCTGCGCGGCGAACGCGATCGTTGCCGCGCCGAGCTGCAGACGATACAACAGCAGGCAGCCCAGCTGACGCAACAACAGGAACAGCACTCGGCGCAGCTGGCGCCGCTGCAGCAGGCGGTGGAAAAAACCCGTCTGGCGCAGCAAACCCATGCCGAGCATATGCGGCAACAGCAACAGTTGATCGATGACCAGGTGGCCCCGCTCGACCATCAAATAGCCCAACTGCAGTCGACACAGGCCGAGCGGCGACAGGCCGGCGATGCCGCCGCGCAGCAATGCGCCCAGCAGCAGACCGCGCTGGAGCAGCTCACCGCCCAGCGCAGCCAACTGACGACGCAGGCCGCACAGCATCAGCAGCAGTTGAACGCGCTGACCGAAGCGCTGGCCGTTCAACAACAGCAGCAACAGGCGCTGGAGGCGCAAACGCCGTTGGCCCCGCTGCGCCAACGCCTGAGCGCCCTGGCGGATCTGCGCCCGACGCGCCGGCAGTTATTTGCTCTCGCTTCTTTATCGCAGCAAATCGTTAAACGGCTGGAACAACAGCGGCAAGAGCTAAACAGCGGCCAACATGAACTTACCCAGTTGGAACCACAGCTAGAACTCATCCGTCAGCAATTTAAGCAGCAGAAAGCCCACCAGGCCGATGTTGAAAAAACCTATGCGCTGGAACAACGGATCGTGGGTCTGGAGGCCGAGCGCGCCCGTTTGCAACCCGGCGCCCCCTGCCCGCTGTGCGGCTCATGCGAGCACCCGGCGGTAGAACAATACCAAGAGGTAAAACTGTCAGAAACCGCGCAACGTCTGGAGCAAATGAAAGTCCAGACCGAAGCATTGCAAAAACAAGGCGTCGAGCTGCGAGCCCGTTACGACAACCTGCAACAGCAATTGCAGCGTCAGCAGCAAACCATCGCGCAGGATGAACAACAGCTGGCCGGCCAACAGCAGCAGTGGCGGCAGCTCAGCGCGCCGTTGGCGTTCGACTTTACGCTGGCGGATGGCGAGCAACTCAGCGCCTGGCTGAACGGCTGCGACGACGAAGAACGGCGCGGGCAACACGCGCTGCAACAGCATGAACAGGCGGCGCAGGCGGTACAGCAGGCGAAGGATGCGCTCATCGCTCTGCAAACGCAGCAGCAGCAGACGCAGCAACAGCTGGCGTTGCTCGAAGAACGCTTTACGCTGCTGCAGAAAGCCCACGCCGACAGCCTGCAACAGCAGCAAGAGCTGCATCAACGCTGGCAAGAAGGCGAGAAGACCCTTGCCGAACGACGCACGCAGCGGCTGGCGCTGTTCGGCGAACAGCAGGTCGCCGAGGTGCGCGAACAGCTGCGCGCCAAACAAACCGCCTGCGAACAGGCCAGCGTTCAGGCCGCCGAGCAGTGGCAAAAGGCGCAGGAACTGCGCGAACGCCTGGCCGGCCAGCAGGCCGGGCTGCAACATCAACACACTCAGATGCAGGAGCGGCTGCAGCAGGCGCAGCAGCAGTGGCAGCAGGCGCTGGCCGACAGCGAATTCGCCGATGAAACCGCCTTCACCGCCGCGCTGCTGGACGATGTCCTGCGCCGCGAATTGCAACAGCGCAAAGAACAGCTGCAACAGCGGCAGGTGGAGGCCGCCGCCCTGCTGACGCAGGCGACGCAAACGCTGGAGCAGCACCGGCAAAACCGCCCTGAAGGGGTGGATGAAGCCAACGCGGATCTCGATGCGCTCACCCAATCGCTGGCCGAACTGGCACAGCAGTTGAAGGCGCTGCAGCTGCGCCAGGGCGAACTGCGCAACCAGCTGGAAAGCGACGCCGAACGCCGTCTCAATCAACAGGCGCTGTTCGAACAGATCGCCCGCAGCCAGCAAGACTACGACGACTGGAGCTGTCTCAACCAGCTGATCGGCTCAAAAGAGGGCGACAAATTCCGCCGCTTCGCTCAGGGGCTGACGCTCGATCATCTGGTGTATCTGGCCAACCTTCAACTCGGCCGGCTGCACGGGCGCTACCTGCTGCAGCGTAAGACCAGCGACGCGCTGGAGCTGCAGGTGGTGGACACCTGGCAGGCCGACGCGCTGCGCGATACCCGCACCCTGTCCGGCGGCGAGAGCTTCCTGGTCAGCCTGGCGCTGGCGCTGGCGTTGTCCGATTTGGTCAGCCACAAAACCAGCATTGACTCGCTGTTCCTCGACGAAGGTTTCGGCACGCTGGATGCCGAAACCCTCGATACCGCGCTGGACGCGCTGGACAGCCTGAACGCCTCCGGCAAAACCATCGGCGTGATCAGCCACGTCGAGGCGATGAAAGAACGCATTCCGGTGCAGATCAAGGTGAAAAAGGTCAACGGGCTCGGCGTCAGCCGGCTGGAGGCGCACTTCAGGCTGGAATGATCCCGCGGCTCGCGGCGCAGAAGTGTGACCGCGGCGGCACTCCGCGGTGAAAAGCGTTGAGCCGCGGCGGGCACGGGTTATTATGCCAGCATAACAGGATTGTTACTGTATCCCCTCCGCCGCTCAGGCCGCAGGGCAGAAAGATAAAATACAGGCAAAACCTGACGCCCGGGATCGCTTCCGGGCGTCAGGTTTTTTCGTTTTCAGGATGCTGAAACACCGGGAAAAACCATGAAAATCGCTAAAATACTCAATAATAACGTGGTGATTACGCTGGACGACCGTCAGGCAGAGACGGTGGTGATGGGAAAAGGAATCGGCTTTAAAAAGAAGCCCGGCGATACGCTGGACGAAAGCCTGATCGAAAAGGTCTTCACCCATAACGGCGGAGAAATCGCCGAGCGCTATAAAGAGCTGCTCGCCGAGATCCCATTGGCCTGCGTCACCACCGCCGACAGAATCATCACCCTCGCCCGCGAACGCCTGCCGGGCAAGCTGCATAACATCGTCTACATCACGCTGACCGATCACATCCACTTCGCCCTGCAGCGCTATGCGCAAGGGCTGGATATCAAAAATGCGCTGCTGTGGGAGATTAAAAAACTCTATCCGGCCGAATTCGCCGTCGGGCTGGAGGCGCTGGCCCTGATCGCCCAGCGGCTGGATACCGCGCTGCCGGAAGACGAAGCCGGATTTATCGCCCTGCACCTGGTCAACGCTCAGCTTAACGACGAGATGCATAACACGCTGCACATCACCCGCGTGATGCAAGAGATCCTCAACCTGGTCAAATACCATTTCCGCTTTGATTACAATGAGGAATCCCTTAGCTACCACCGCTTCGTCACCCATTTGAAGTTCTTCGCCCAGCGCCTGCTGGGGAAAAACTACGTCGACAGCGACGACGACTCGCTGTATCAGGTGGTGAAAGAGAAATACCGCGAGTCTTTCGCCTGCGCCGGCAAGATCAACCGCCACATCGAAAAGCACTATCAGCATCAGCTCACCACGGAAGAGATGATGTTTCTGACCATTCATATCGAACGGGTGCGCAGCGAAAGCGAGGAAAAGCCGGCTTAACGGCGGGCGTCCGCCACCCGCACGCCGTACTGCGGAAACACCGCGTCGGCGGAGATCAGCGTCAGCCCCTCGGCCTGCGCCTGTTCGTTCAGCATGCGATCGAAAGGATCCTGATGATAGGGCGGCAGCTGCCCGGCCTGTTGGCAGTGAAAGGCGTCCATCGGCAACGACAGAAAATCTTCGGCCTCGATGATCGCAAAGATGTCTTCCGGCAGCGCCAGTTTGCCCTGCGCCTGCTTGATCGAGATCTCCCAAATGCTGGCCGCGCTGACGTACACCGCATTGCCCGGATCGGCGATCTGCCTTTTGGCGTTCGCGCCCAGGCAGGCGTCATCAATCAACCACCACAGCAACGCGTGGGTATCCAGCAACAGGCGCTTCATTCATCGCCCTCAAACAACGCCGCAATGGCCGCATCCCCCGCGTTGAAATCCGCCGGCACGGTGAACTTGCCCTTGGCGGCGCCAGGGCGGCGCGCTTCCCCCTTGATGGCGACCAGCTGTACATAGGGCTTCCCTGCTTTTGCAATAATCACGGTTTCTCCCTCCGCGGCTCTGTCCGCCAACTGACTCAGATTGGATTTGGCTTCGTGCATATTGGCCTGAATCGGCATACGCGTTCTCCTTAGCTAAGTTAGCTAAAGCATAAAACGCCGTCCAGTTTTTGTACAGTGAAGGGTTTAAAGCGCGAGCAGCCTCGCGCTTTGTTGCAACGCTTAGCGCTGCTGTTGCGGCCACAGCCAGGCCGCGCCGCGCACGCCGCTGGAGTCGCCGTGAACCGCCTTGCGGATCGGCGTTTCACACTCGCCGCCGAACACCCAGTCTTTCACTCGCTGCGGCACCGTGCGGTACAGGCGATCCACGTTGCTCATGCCGCCGCCGAGCACCACCACGTCCGGATCCAGCATGTTGATCACATGCGCCAGCGATTTCGCCAATCGCATTTCGTAACGTACGATCGCCTGCTCCGCCAGCGCATCGCCCCGCTCGCTCAGCGCCATGATCTCATGCCCTTGCAGCGCGTTGCCGCTCAGGCGCGCATAGTCGATGGCGAAACCGGTGCCGGAAATAAAGGTTTCGATGCAGCCCGGTTTGCCGCAGTAGCACGGCACTTCGCGGGCGTAACGCAGCTCATCGTCATCCTGCCACGGCAGCGGGTTGTGGCCCCATTCGCCGGCAATGCCGTTGCCGCCGGAATGCGCCTGGCCGTTCAGCGCCACGCCGGCGCCGCAGCCGGTGCCGATGATGACAGCAAACACGGTTTTCGCGCCGGCGCCGGCGCCATCGGTGGCTTCCGACACCGCCAGGCAGTTGGCGTCGTTGGCGATGCGCACCTCGCGCGCCAGCAGCGCCGACAGATCCTTATCCAGCGGCTGGCCGTTGAGCCACACCGAGTTGGCGTTCTTCACCCGCCCGGTAAACGGCGACAGCGTGCCGGGAATGCCGATCCCGACCGATCCTCGTTCGCCGGTATGATCCTCCGCCAATTTCACCAGTCCGGCGATCGCCGCCAGGGTTTGCCGGTAGTCATGGCGCGGCGTGGCGATGCGATGGCGAAACAGCTCCCGCCCGTCATTCGCCAACGCGATCACTTCAATTTTTGTTCCACCCAAGTCGATGCCAATGCGCACGTATTTTTTCTCCTCGATGCCACGCAGCGTTGTCACAGCCTAATGTAAGCGCGCGAATGAATCACCTGTTTCCCATTCTCCGTCCCGTCCTTCCCCGGTGCGCAAAGCGACGCAATTCGGAGAGAATGGGGCGATTTTTCAGCGTCAATTCGTTATCATGCCGCCCTGCTTTTGACGAATCAGCGTGCCGAACGCACGCCCAGCCAGGGATAACATTATGCTGTGGTTTAAGAATTTGATGGTTTACCGTTTGAGCCGCGAAGTGGCGTTAAACGCGGATGAAATGGAAAAACAACTCAGCGCGTTCGCCTTCACGCCGTGCGGCAGCCAGGACATGGCGAAGACCGGCTGGGTCTCCCCGATGGGCTCGCACAGCGATGCGCTGACGCACGCGGTCAACGGCCAAATCGTCATCTGCGCGCGCAAGGAAGAGAAAATCCTGCCGTCGCCGGTGATCAAGCAAGAGCTGCAGGCCAAGATTGAGCGCCTGGAGGCGGAGCAACACCGCAAACTGAAGAAAACCGAGAAGGACGCGCTGAAAGATGAAGTGCTGCACAGCCTGCTGCCGCGCGCGTTCAGCCGCTTCAACCAGACCTTCATGTGGATCGACACCGTCAACGATCTGATCATGGTCGACGCCGCCAGCGCCAAACGCGCCGAAGACACGCTGGCGCTGCTGCGCAAAAGCCTCGGCTCGCTGCCGGTAGTGCCGCTGACCATGGAAAGCCCGATCGAACTGACGCTGACCGAATGGGTGCGTTCCGGCGAGATGCCGGCCGGCTTCGCCATTCAGGATGAAGCGGAACTGAAAGCGATTCTGGAAGAAGGCGGCGTGATCCGCTGCAAGAAGCAGAATCTGATCAGCGACGAAATCGCGGTGCACATCGAAGCCGGCAAGCTGGTGACCAAGCTGGCGGTGGACTGGCAGGAGCGCATCCAGCTGATGCTGTCGGACGACGGCTCGCTCAAGCGCCTGAAGTTCGCCGACACGCTGCGCGAGCAGAACGACGATATCGATCGCGATGACTTCGCCCAGCGCTTTGACGCCGACTTTATCCTGATGACCAGCGAGCTGGCGGCGTTGATCAAAAACACCATCGAAGCGCTCGGCGGCGAAGCCCAGCGTTAATCCCGCCTCAGAAACGACCAGGGCCCAGCCTTCGCTGAGCCCTGAGTTCCCCTAACGAGCAACGTTTATTTGCTCAGGTAGCGGCACAGATAGGCGGTGGCGTCGGCCACCTGCAGGTTGAACTCGCTGTGCCCCGGCACGAAGAACTTCTCGCCCGGCGTAAACACCTGCCAGTCCGGCGCCCCCGGCAGCAGCACTTTCAGCGCCCCGGTGATCACCGTCATTTCTTCCGGCTGCGCGGTGGAGAAGGTGTATTCGCCCTCTTCCATCACGCCCACGCTGGTAAGACCGATGCTGCTACTGTCAAAACCGATAGACTTCACTTTTCCGGCAAAATACTCATTCACTTTCAGCATAGACTGGCACCCGCGTAATCATCTTGATGGAAAATCCATATTGGGGGATTGCGGTTGATCTGTCACTGGTTTTTCGCGCGAAATGCGATCGCGGCGCAGAGGCAAAGGTTTCCGTGCGCCACGCTCAGGCCATCGCCATGAAACAACCGCGTCAAAAACCCGCGCCGCGCAAACTGAAATCGATCGGCAACGTCAATTCCACCGTGCCGTTGACGTAGGCGTCCGCCGGCGGCGTGGGCAGCGGCGAAGCGCGTTTGACCAGCGCCTGGATTTCACGATCCAGCGACGGCAGCCCGGCGCTGCTGACCAGCGTCACCGCCAGCACGTGGCCCTGTCTGTCCAACGTGAAACGCACCTGCCCGACGCCCTGGCGCTTCAGCCGCAGTGCGTCTTTGGGGTAACGCTTAAAGCGATTCAGGCGGCCGCTGATGCGGCTGCGCCAGTTGTCCTCCCCCGCCTGAGCATAGGGCGTCAGGCGGGTTTGCGGCGCGGCCGTTTTATCCGCGCGGCCCGGCGGCGGCGCGCCGACGCTTTGTTCCTGAACCTTCGGCGGCGCGATGATTCTCTCGTGCGGCGGCGTGCGGGGCAGGTTGTTTTTCTTCACCGGCTTAGGTGGTTTTTTCTGTTTCAGCGGCACGGCGATGTTCGGCTGCGCGGCGTCAGGCGCTTTCACTAGCGGCAACGGCTCCGGCGGCGCCGGCGGTTCAACCTGAGGCGGCGGCGTCCTTTGTCCCGGCGGTTGTTTCGCCTCGGCCGGGGCCTGCGGCGCGGCGGCCATCAGCACCATCACCGCCGGCGGCGGCACCCACGGCGGCACGGCCTTGTCTCGCCAGGGCCAAAGCAGCGCGGCAACCAGCAGATGCAGCGCCAGCACCAACACCAGACAACGGCGCCAGGGCATGGCGGCGCCGGGCGCGGCGAAAGGCAGCGGCGAAACCGACATGCTCACTCTTCCGTCAGCGCCAAATGAAGGCGATCGGTCAGCGGTTTGAACAGATAGTTCATCATCGAACGCTCGCCGGTGCGGATGAACCCTTCAACCGGCATCCCCGGGCGGATCTCCAACCCGTTCAAACGTTGCAATCCTTCTTCGCTGACCTTGGCGCGCACGCTGTAATAAGGCGCGCCGCTTTTCTCGTCGGTCAGGCGATCGGCCCCGACCAGCGTCACTTCGCCCTCGACGCGCGGCGTGGTGCTTTGGTTGAACGCCGAGAACAACAGTTCGACCGGCAGTCCCACCTGCACCTTGTCGATCAGTTCGACCGGAATACGCGCCTCCACCTGCAGCCCGCGATCGCTGGGCACGATCTCCATCAGTTGCTGACCGGCGCCGATCACGCCGCCTTCGGTGAACACGCTCAACCCCACCACGGTGCCCGCCACCGGCGCTTTCACCTGCGTATGCCCCAGATCGGCCTCCGCCTTGGCCAGGCGGTTATCCAGCTCGTCCAGCTTCATCCGTACCTCGGCCAATTGGCTGCTGACCTCTTTTTGATACTCCTCCCGCCGCTGGATCGCCCGCAGTTTCAGCTCCAGGATCTGGCGCCCCAGACGGCCGATATTGCCGCTGTCCTCGGATGCCTGGCCGTCGATCTGCGCATGCTGCCCCTCCAGATCCAGCAGCCGATTGCGCGCCACATACCCTTGCGCCGCCAGCTTGCGCATGCCGCCCAGTTGCTCCTGCAGCATGGCCTTTTGCCGTTGCTTGCTGGCGTAAGACTGCCGAACCCCTTCCAACATCGCCTGCGATCCGGCGATGCTTTCCGCGATCGCCGCCAGCTCGCTCTGCAGCGCCGCACGGCGGCTGGTGAACAGCTGTTGCTGCAGCAGCATCAGCGACATCACCTCCGGCTCTTCTCGCCGCGTTTGCAGCGATGGCGGGAAAGCGATCGCTTGCAGACCGTCGCGCTCGGCTTGCAGCCGCGCCTGCTGCGCGGCGTTGCTCAACTGCTGGCTGCGCAGCGCATCGCGCTGGGTGCGGCTGTCGACGGTATCCATCAACAACAGCACCTGCCCGGCGCTGACCCGGTCGCCCTCATGCACCTGAATCTGCGACACCACCCCGCCGCTCGGGTGCTGCACCGCCTTGCGGTTGCCGGCCACCACCACGCTGCCGGAAACCGGCACGCCTTTGTCCAGCGGCGCCAACAGCCCCCACAGCAGGAAACCGCCAAACCCCAACAGCACCAGCCAGCCTCCCAGCCGCAGATAACGGCCTTCGTCGAACTGCCGGGAAAGGGCGTCGATATCGCCGGGGATCACACTCTGATTGCTCATACTTTTCGTTCACCGCTGGCCGTTTTGGCGAAGTTGGCGTAATTGACGTTGAAGCCGCCGTTGCTGCGCCCGGTATTGGCCGGAGCGGCGGCAGCGGCGGGCGCAAAACCAGGCAGTTTTTTCAGGATGGCGTCGCTGGGGCCGAAGTGCTGCACCTGGCCGGCGGTCAGCACCAGTAATTTGTCGGTGGTCGCCAGGATCGCCGGTTTGTGGGTCACCAATACGATAGTGTTGCCGCGCGCCTTCAGCGCTTCGATCGCCCGCTGCAGCGCCTCTTCCCCTTCGCGATCGAGGTTGGCATTCGGTTCGTCCAACACCACCAGCGCCGGAGATCCATACAGCGCGCGCGCCAGCGCCACCCGCTGACGTTGGCCGCCGGACAGGCCGCTGCCGCCTTCACCCAGCTCGGTCTCATAGCCTTTCGGTAAATGCAGGATCAGCTGATGCACGCCGGCCAGCGCCGCCGCCGCCACCACCTTCTCGGCGTCGACCTGCCCAAAGCGGGCGATGTTATCCGTCAGGGTACCGGCGAACAGCTGGATATCCTGCGGCAAGTAGCCGATATGCGGCCCGAGTTGTTGCTTGTCCCACTGTTGAATGTCTGCACCGTCCAGCCGCACGTCGCCGCTGATCGGCGTCAGCGCGCCGACCAGTTGGCGCATCAGCAACGTTTTGCCGGAGCCGGACGCGCCAATCACGCCCAGCACCTCGCCGGCTTCCAGACGAAAACTGACGCCGTGCAACACCGGCGCCGTGCCGCCGGGCGCACTGGCGGTCAACTGGCTCACGGTCAATGCGCCGCCGGGCGCCGGCAGCGGCAGACTCGGTATTCGTGGCGGGTTAGCGGCCAGCATCACCTCCAGACGCTGCAGGGACTGGCGCGCCGATGACCACTGCTTCCAGGCGCCGATCAGCTGATCGATCGGCCCCAGCACCCTGCCGATCAAGATCGATCCGGCGATCATCATGCCCGGCGTAATGTCACCGCTGACCGCCAACAGCGCGCCGCAGCCCAACATCAGCGACTGCAGCGCCAGCCGCACGGTTTTCGACCAGGCGGTGACGGCGGCGATTTTCTCGCTGGCGCGGTTCTGCAACAGCAGGAACTGCTGATGCTGCCGCAGCCAACGCAGGCGCAAGTCGGTCAGCATCCCCATGGCGGCGATGGCTTCGGCGTTGCGCAGATTGCCGTTGGCCTGCTGTGTGGCGCTCAGCGCGACCCGGCCGGCCTCCGCCAGAGGCGCTTGCGACACCCGCTGATTGAGCCAGGCCAGCAGCACCAGCACGATCACTCCGGCGCTGGCCAACGCGCCAAGCCAGGGGTGGAGCAGAAAAACCACCAGCAGATAAACCGGGAACCAGGGGGCATCGAAAAAGGCGAACAGCGCATTACCGGTGGCGAACTGGCGCAGGTTGGTCAGATCGTTCAGCGCCTGCCCCGCCAGCGGGTTGCCGGTTTTCAGATTGGTTTCGAAGGCGGCGTCGTAGACTCGCTGATTGAGGCGCATATCCATCTGGGCTCCGAGGCGGATCACCACCTGGCTGCGCACCCACTCCAGCAGCCCCATAAACAGGTAAAGACCGACCACCATCAGGGTCAGCATCGCCAGCGTCATGCGGTTGCCCGACGGCAACACGCGATCGTAGACCTGCAGCATGTACAGCGCCGGTGCCAGCATCAGCAGGTTGATCACCGCGGTAAACAGCGCGATGCCCCAAAATCCGCGCCGGTATGCGGCCAGCACGCTCATCACTTCTCCGCGCCTGACGGCGTTTTTCATGGCGTTTTCCATCGGCTAAAAACGAGAAAACGCCCGCCGGGGCGCACGGCGCCGGCGGGCAAACGGCCGCGATCAGGCCGCCAGCAGTTCCGGGCTGTCGGCGTGCTGCACGCCCACCGCCGTCGCCGCCGCCACCTGATCGAAGGTGGAGTTGACGCTCAGGCCGTAGTCGTCGAGGATGCCGTTCAGCGCGGTCTCCAGCGCGCCGGTATCGCCGGACATCAGGCCGTACACCACCTGGTGCACCACGCCATCATGACCCTGCGCCTGCAGGCTGCTGAGGTTCAGGCCGCCAAAGCTGACGTCAGGCACCTGGATGCTGTACGGCGATGTATCGCCACCGCTCAAACCGTCGCCGAAGGACAGGGAATCCAGCTGGCCGTACAAGGTATGCGCCGGTTCGTTGAACAACGTGTAGGTCAGGTTGCCGCCCGCCACGAAGGCGGTCACCTGGTTTGCCGTGCTGCTGATGGCATACTGACTACCGGACAGGCTGCCGCCATAGAAGCCGCCGCTGTTGGCGTCGGTGACATTGCCGTTGGTGTGATTGACATCACCGAATGTCGAAGCCCACTGGCCCAGATAGTCATGAATGCTGTAACCGCCGAAGCTGCTGTCATAATTGACTGAAAATGCCATTTCTCTATCTCCATTGATGAACGGCGCCCCTTGCGAGGCGGCCCTTGTGCTCAAGGATGAGCAACGCCCTTTTACTGCTTAAAAACGGTATTCCACCCCGCCCTGCACGGTGCGGCCGCGCCCCAGGGTATTGGCCAACGTCTCGCCGTAGCTGACGACATAGGCGCGGTTGGTCAGGTTTTCCACCGAGCCGCGCAGCGTCAGGCTGTCGGTCAGCTTGTAGCTGGCGTACAGATCGAACAGGGTGTACTTCGGCCAGTCGGCCAGGTACGGGTAGTTGGACGGTACCGAGCTGTCCTGATAACCCGGCGCAAAGCGTACGGTCACCCCGGCGTCCAGCTTGCGATCGAAGGCACGCCCGCCCAGCGTCACCGAACCGCGATCGCCCGGCAGGTAGGCGGCGGAGCCGAACTGCGTCCCCCCATCACACGTGACGAAGTCATTGGAAGCGGCATCAGGCTCAACATAGAAGTTCCCGCGGCGCGAGCCGTCGCCGTAGCGCAGACGCCCTCCCAACCAGGCCTTGTTCGAGCAGAACTCGTTTTTGCCGATCATGTGGGTGTAGGTCAGGTCGGCGTAGAACACCCCGGCGTCATAGTTGAGCTGGTACTCCAGCCCGCGGAAGCGGGTTTTCGACAGATTGTTGACGTAAGCGGCATTGCCGATGCTCGGCTGCACCAGCCCCGGTTTATTGCGATCTATCGCCAGGTTGATGTAGTTATCCACTTTGGTGTCGAAGTAGGCCACCTTGGCCACCAACCGATCGCCCTCAAACCACAGATCCGGCTGCTGCACGTTGAACCCGACTTCCCAGGCGCGCGAACGCTCGGGCTGCAAGAACGGATTGGGGTATTGCGTGGAAGAACTGTGCGCGCTGCCGTTGGTCAGCGTTTCAGTGATCGCCGGCGGCCGCCAGGATTTGCCGTAGGTGGTATACAGCTCCAGCCACTCCACGCCGGGGCGCACCGCCACCGCCAGCGTCGGCGACAGCTTGCCCTGATCGCGATCCACGTCCCAATCTTCGCGGGTGGTGGTTGAACAGCCGGTCAGACGCAACGCTTTGCAAGGATTGTCAATCGTGTAGCGTTGCCCATCCTTGGCCAAATCCGGATAGCTCAGGCCGGTCTGGCCGCGCAGGCGATAGCGGTCGTAACGCAGCCCGCCTTCCAACGTCAGCCAGCCGTCGTAGTCGTAGGTCAGATTGGCGAATAGGCTGGCTACCGAACGGTTGCCGGCCGGCGTCACCCCTTCCATGCCTTGGCGAGAAGAGTCGCTGGTCGCTTTGTCGTAATAGAACTCCAGCCCGTAATTGGCGCGGAAGTCATGCCCCGGCGCCAGGCTGAAGCGCGAGGTGTTTTGCGCCGGTGCGCCATAGGTACGCAGGCGGGTGCGCGTCGCGTAGCCGTTGTCCAGCAGCGAACTGGTGCTGTAGGTGTCGCTGTCGTCCTGAGTATCGACGTAATACAGCTTGGCCTGAAAATCGAGCCAGTCGACGTCTTCCGGCGCCAGGCTGTAGTCGAACGCCGCGTTGCGCGCCATCACGTCGGTGTAGCCGGTGCGTTTCCAGCCCAGTTCATAGGGCGGGCGAGTGCCCAGGTTAGTCAAGGTGCCGGCGATCGGCGATGCGGTCTGGGTCTGCAGATAACTCAGCTGCAGGCGCTGGTTGGCGGGCAGATTCCAGCCCACCTTGGCCAGCCGCGAGTGCATGCGGTAATGGGTGTCGGGGATTTTGTTGTTCTTGATGCTCTCGGCGTAGCGATCGTAATTGCCGGTGTCGTTATTGATGCGAATGTTGCCGATGTCACCCTTGTTGCCGGGCCAATAGTCGCCGAGGTGGCGTTCGCTGGCGGCCAGCAGGATATCGCCGGTTTCGTTGCCCAATGCCAGTATGCCGCTGCCGATGAAGTGGGTGCCGTTATCGCCGGTGCTGGCGTGCAGCTTGCCGCCCAGCTCTTTGCCCGGCGCCAGGAAATCGCTCGCGCTGACGGTATTGAAGGTGGCGATGCCGCCGAGCGTGCCGGCGCTGCCCATGCCGCCGGTGGTGCCCTTGTCGATGGTCACGCCGGACAGCAGTTCGGAATCGATGTACATGGTGCCATTACGCTGGCCATGGCCGCTCTTTTGAAAATTCTGCCGCATGCCGTCGATATTCATGTTCACCCGGCCATAGTCTTGTATGCCGCGGATGTTGACCGACAGCGCAGGATCTTGCTGGCTGACGCTGGAATAGGCTCCCGTAGTCTGCTCCAGAATATCGGCCGCGTGTCGCGCCGGGCGGTTGTCCATCTGTTCGCGGCTGATGACGCTGACCGAGCGCGGTTCGTCGTAAACCCAATCGTTGGCGTTGATGCCGCCGGCGCCCAGCACCGTCAGGCTGTCCAACGCCAGCGCGCCACCGTCGCCGTTCGCCGTCGGCAGCCGGCTCAATACGATCTGCCCCTGCGGCTGCAGGCGGAAAGCCACCGGATTGCCGCCGATCAAGCGCCGCAGGCCCTGTTCTACGCTCATGCTGCCGTTCAGCGCCGCCGCCTGCATGCCATCGAGTTTCACCTCGTCAAAAAACACCTGCATGCCGGCCTGCTCGGCGAAGCGCAACATGGCGCTCTGCAGCGGCTGCGCCGCAATGTTGAAATTCTTTTGCTGCGCGGCCTGCGCGCTGCTCGCCTCAGCCTGGGCGGCGAGCGCTACCGCCGGCTGAGTCAACATCATCGCCGCCAGCGCGGCGCGTACCGCCGTGGCCAATCGGCCGGCCGGCGTGGTTCCCTTGTGAATAAACATGCGTGTGTGTTCCACCCGAAAGAATGCCAAACCAAGTGATAATGGAAATCAATCTCGTTTAAACATAAGGACGTTCCGGGAGGCAAAAACCCGTAAAGATTTTTTACAGAAAGTGAAAATAGCGGCGAAACGGGCATCCCGGCCCGCCTTGGCCGCTCAGTAAAGCAATGTGATGCCGGGGAGATTCAGTTGGCGGGCGGAGAGTTCCTGACGAATGGCGCCGACGCCGTCGTCGAGTTTATTGAGCGCGAACACGCCGCTGACCGTGCGCGTTCTTAGCGTGGGATTGACCGCCACGATGCGGGTCTCGCGATAGCGGTTGAGCTGCGCGAGCGCCTGCGTCAGCGGTTGGCGGTCGATCACCAGCCAGCCGCGTCGCCAGGCGTCATCACCGGCCGTTTGCCGCGTCAGCTGCAGCTGCCCGTTGCGGTAATGCGCCGCCTGGCGTTGCGCGACCACCAGCGAGCGCTCGCCGCGCTCAAGCGTCACCCGCACGCTGTGCTGATGCACGCTGACGTCGACGCCCTGTTCAGTGCGCGCCACGCTGAACTCGGTGCCCAGCGCCTGGGTGACGCCGTTTTTCGCCTCCACCCTGAAAGGGCGACGTTCCGCCCCGCCCAACGGCGCGACGATAAAATAGGCGGCGCCGCTCAGCAGCCGCACCTTGCGCTCGTCTGCGGAATACGCCAGCGCGATCGCGCTGCCGCTGTCCAACGCCACCCGGCTGCCGTCCGGCAACGCAACTTCGCGCACCTCACCGCGAACGGTTTGATAATCGGCCTGCAGGCCGATCCACAGATCCGGCCCGCGATAAACGCCGAATGAAACGGCGAGCGCCACCGCCGCTGCCACCGCCCAGCGGGGCCATCGATGGCGAGATGGCGTTTTCAGCGCCGCCACCTGCGGTTGTAACGCCTGCCGCTGCTCAGGCGGCAGTTGCCCAAGCGTCGTCCATAGCAGGCGAGCCTGACGCAGCGCCGCCGGATGCTGCGGATCGGCGGCCAGCCAGGCGTCCAACGCTCGCCGCCGATCGGCCGGCAGCGCCCCTTCGGCCAGACTCACGGCCCAGGCGGCCGCCTGCTGTCGCGCCTGTGCGGTTAGCGGTTTCATAATGGCATAGACCTCTGTTTTTTCTGGTTATAGGTTAAGACGTCTGAGCGCGGATAAACCCGTAAAAAAATTGCCATTATTGTTCTTCCATCCGCGCCATCAGCCGCTCCAGCGCGCTGGCCAGGTGTTTTTCCACCGTGCTGAGCGACACGCCCAGCTGCGCCGCCACCTGCGCCTGGGTCAGGCCATCGAGCCGGTTAAGGCGGAAAATCTGCTGCGTGCGCGGCGGCATGTCCGCCAGCGCCTGCTGTAACAACTGCAGCAGTTGGCTATCGATCGCCCGTTGTTCAAGCGCCGGTTCACCCGAAGGATACTGCGCCAGAATGTCGTCTTCGACCGCTTCGGTCTGCCGCCGCTGCTGCTGGCGCAGATGGTCGAGCATCAGATTCTTGGCGGTTTTATACAGGTAGGCCTCAATATCGAGAATGTTACCCTGCGGATACTGCTCGGTAAGGCGGGTAAAACTTTCCTGCGCCAAATCCGCGGCCAGCTGAGGGTCGCGCAGTTTGGCGTTCAAATAGGCTTGCAGCGGCCGCATATGGCGCAGAAACAGCGCCTGCAACTCGGAATTGGACATCTCTTTTCCCAGAAGTGAAACACCCAATAGGGGCGATAAAAATCACATAAATGATTATCATTATCAATATTGTTCTGGGAAATATGTGCTACGGCGGGGATAAACAGGAAACCGGCCTGACGCCGGTTTCCGCTGGGCTGCAGGTCAGTGCTCTAGCGCCTCGTCTTCATAGCGGTGCTTGGCGTCGAGCGCTTCCTGCTCGGTTTCATGTTCACTGAGCAGCGTATTCGGCTCAATGTCGTCGGTGCGCACTTCAAAACGGCGCAGATGCAGGTTCGGGTCACCCCGAAACACCTCTACGACGCGGGCGCTCCGCGGATAAGCAGGTTGATCATTTTCGCGCATGCCGTTCTCCCGTGTGTTTCACACAGTAGCAAGTATATCAGTCGCCCTCATTCCGACACGCGCGAGCCAAGATCGCGATCGCCGGGGGCGCCCGTCAACAGCTCGGTCAATTCGTCGCAGGCGCAAATACGCCCTTCACGCACGGTGAAGTGCGCCAGCACCCGCACGCGGCTGCGGGAACCGTCGCGCTTTTCCACCTCGACCAGATGGTGGGTCAGCACCGCCTCGCCCTGCTCCGCCGCCGCGATCACGCTCAGCGTCATGCGGCGGGTTTGCCGCTTCAGCAGCGCCATATGCTGCTCAAACTGCTCGAAGTTCAGCACCTTGCCATCCACCTGCTGGCGGTAGCCTGCGCTGAAACGGGCAGCGAGCTGCGTCGGCCGATGCTCCGGGCTGGCGATCACCTGCTGCAGCGTATCGAGCACCAGATTCAGCGGGGTAAGTTGAGTCATCACATTTCTCCGAAATAGGGTGAAAGGCGATCCTATCCCGGCCAGGCGATGGCATAATAACCACATCAAGACTTTCAATAACGTTAAACGGCCAACATGACGCAGATCCGCAGCCAACGCCTTCAGCATGAAAAAAAGCACCTGACGCCCTGGCACCGGCACGAAGGCGGCCAGATCTATCTCTTGACGCGCGGCATGCTGGCAATGGAACTCCCGGGCCGGCAATGGGCGATCACCGGCGGCACGCTGGGCTGGCTGCCGCCGGGATGCGCCCATCAGGCGCTGGCCTGCGGCGACGTGGCGGGCTGGAGTCTGTATCTGCCGAGGGAAAGCGTGCTGGAGATGCCGCCGCTGCCGCAGCTGTTCACGGCCTCTACGCTGTTGCAGGCTCTGGTGGAGCGCATCGCGCAGTTCCCCGTCGGCCCGCTGAGTGCGCCGCAACGGCGGCTGCTGCAGGTGCTGCTGGACGAAATGCACGCGGCAAGCCGCGCGCCGCTGCAATTGCCGCTGCCGCAGGACGCCCGGTTGCTGAACATCGCCCGTGCGCTGCTGAACGATCCCGCCAGCCCGCGCAGCCAACGCGACTGGGCCGTCTGGGCCGGGCTCAGCCCGCGCACCCTGAGCCGCCGTTTTCTGCAGGAAACCGGCATCAGCTTCGCGCTGTGGCGCCAGCAGGCGCGGGTGTTGCGTTCACTGGAGGGATTATCACGCGGCAAAGCGGTTGGCGAGGTGGCCGACGCCCGTGGCTATGACAACGTCAGCGCCTATATCGCCGCCTTTCGCCGCCGCTTCGGCGTCACGCCCGGGGCGTACTTTGCGCCGGCTCGGCAAGCGGAATAAGAAAACGGGCGCCCAGCGCCCGAAGAGAAGAAAGGGTTACTTCACCGTCTCACGCGGCAGCACCGCGAGGATTTGTTCCACCACCCGCTGCGGATCGGCGGCGCCATCCATCACGTAATGCGCGGCCTCCTGATACAACGCTTCGCGCGCGGCCAGCACCTCGCGCATCTCCTCGGCGATCGGCCTGCCGGTGAGCGTCGGGCGCTGCGCATCTTCCGGGTACTCTTCCAACCGCTGCGCCAACACGCTGGCCGGCGCGCGCAGGTAGATAACGGTGCCATGCTGGCGCATAAACTGACGGTTCTCCTCCGCCAGGATCGCGCCGCCGCCAGTGGCAACTATAGTTGACGGCTTGGTCACGGTTTGCAACGCGATGGTCTCGCGGCGGCGGAACCCCAACCAGCCCTCGCGCTCGACCATTTCCGCTACGCTCATCTGCGCCGCCTGCTGCATAAACAGATCGGTATCGACGAACTGATAGCCCAACGCCAGCGCCAATGCGCTGCCTACCGTGGTCTTGCCGGCTCCGCGAGCGCCTATCATGAACAGGGTTTGTGTCATTACGGGTTGTCCCTTATGCGGTGACTTGAGTGCATTGCATACCAAAATACCGAGCGGGTGCGATGGCGTGGTGGCAGCATCATACCCTGCCCGCTCTGTATTTCAATATTTACGATAGTGTAAATTCCATGGCACAGCGACTGCCGACGGCAAAGCCGTGCGCCAGATCTTCATCCAGGTGCCGCCGCAGGGCGACCGTGAGCCGCGCATCGTCAAGCGGCCGGAATCCCAGCCGCCGGTAGTAAGGCGCATTCCACGGCACCTCAATGAAGGTGGTGAGCGTCAGGCGGTCGGCCCCCTGCCGTTTGGCCTCTTCAGCCACCGCGCCGATCAGGCGGCGGCCGACGCCCTGCCGTTGCCAGGCACCGGCGACCGATAATTCGGCGATATGCCAGTCTTTCCCCTGAGCCAGCACGGCGATAAAACCGGCGCACTCGCCGTTGTCGCTTTCCGCCAGCCATTCACGGCGCTCGGCGATAAACGCGGCATGCTGCTGCGGGGCCATCACCTCGCCTTCGGCGATAAAGCGCCATTCCGGCTGTTGGCGAAACAATTGCGCCGCCGAGCGCTCAACCGCCATCAGATGCGCGATATCCCGCTGCTGCGCCAAACGGATCTGCAGGCTCATGGGTTCTCCTTAACGTTGGGGCGGTTATTTAAGCAAATTTCACCGCCCGTGGCTCAGAAATCGATACTGCCGCGCAGCACCACCTCACGCGGTTCCCCCACCGCCACGCGCAGATTGCCGCCGCTGGACGGATAGTAGGTTTTATCGAACAGGTTCTTCACGTTCAGCTGCCATTTCACCCGATAGCCGTTGATCGGCATGGTGTAAGCGGCGAACGCATCGGCAACGGTGTAGTTATCCAGGTAGAAGCTGTTGGCGGCGTCGCCCGGGCGGCGCCCTACGTAGCGCGCACCGGCGCCAATGCGCACCTCATCACCGCTGTACAGGCCCAGGCTGCCGAGGTTCTGGGTCAGGAACAGCGAGGCGGTATGGCGCGCCACGTTGGTCATCTCTTTGCCCTTGTTGTCCGGATCGTCCACCACGCGGGCGTCGGTATACGCATAGGAACCGATCAGGCTCAGCGAGTCGGTAAGATTACCGGCCACGTCCAGCTCCACGCCCTGCGAACGCACGCGCCCGGCGGTGCGCGTCACGGTTTCGCCCTCCACCAGCTCATTGACCATCACGTTGCGTTTGGTGATGTCGAACAGCGCCAGCGTGCCGGTGACGCCGTTCGGCAGCGCCAGCTTGCCGCCGACTTCCCATGACTTGCCCTGTTCCGGCGGCAGCGAATCAATTTGGGTAGCGATGGAAGAGTTCGGCTTGAACGACTCGGTATAGCTGCTGTACAGCGACACGTAAGGCGTCAGCTTGTAGACCACACCGGCGCGCGGCACCAGCTTGCCGTCCGAGCTGTCGGTGTTGGTCTGGAACGGCCGCCCCTTGCCGGCATAGACGTCGAAAGCGTCGTAACGCAGCCCGCCCATCACCAGCCATTTATCTGTCAGTTGGATGGAGTCCTGCATAAACCAGCCGTAGCTGGTGAGATTTTCCCGCTGGTCGCTGTCTTTGGCGCTGACCGCGGTCGACGGCGGCATCAGGCCGTATACCGGATGATAGATATTGAAATCGCTGTTCTTTTTACCGCGGATCATGTCGCCGCGGTAGGTACGGTTATCTTCAAAATCAAAGCCGAACAGCATCTGGTGGTTGATGCTGCCCCAGTCCACGTCGCCATTGAGCGTCAGCTGCACCGCGTTGGCGTGGCTGACGGCATGGGCGGTCGAGTCGGCCTGGCGGCTCAATGCGCCGCTCTCCGGGTTCAGCGCCGTAGCGCGCGCCTGGTTGTCGCTGTAGCTGTTGCGGCTGTAGGCGTAGGTCAGCGAGCTTTTCCAGCGCTCATTGAGCGTTTGATCGATCTGCAGAGTGACGCTGTCCTGATCGCCGCGGGTGGCGTTATAGGCTTCGTCGAAACGGCGATCGCGCGGCGTATTCACCGGTTTGCCGGTGCGCGAATCGATAATGGTGCCGCGATCGAACGGCACCAGATATTCCATATGTTCATAGGCCAACCGCACGGTGGTGTTCTCGCCGTACCACATCAGCGAGGGCGCGATCACCGTCTGGCGATTGCGGCCAAAGTTGCGCCAGTAGTCGGTTTCATCGTGATCGACGATCATCCGATAGGCAAATCCCGACGTGCCGAGCGGCCCGGTAACGTCAAGCTGGCCGCCGCCGCCGTTGAAGCTGCTGCCCCAACCTTCCACGTGGGTGTGCTGCTGCAGCTGGGGTTTTTTGGTGATCATATTGATCATCCCGCCCGGCTCGCCCATGCCGTACAGCATCGAGGCAGGCCCCTTAAGCACCTCCACCCGCTCGGTGGTCGGCGTAAAGTTGCGCGCCTGCACCGAACGCACGCCGTCGCGCAGAATGGAGCCGTCGCGGTTGTCGCCGAAGCCGCGTTTCATTACCGCGTCCTGGGTGCCCCCCAGCGTGTTGGCCTGGGTAATGCCGCTGACGTTGTACAGCGCTTCGTCCAGGCTGCTGACAGCCTGATCGGCAATCACCTGTTGCGGCACCACGTCGATCGCTTGCGGCACATTCAGCAGGTTGGTTTCGCTGCGGGTGCCGGTGACGCTGGTCAACGGCTGATAGCTCTGCACGCCGTCGGCGTCTTTGCGGCCGACCACCACCAGGTTCTCTTCCTGCGGCGCGGCTTTTTCCGCCGCCCACGCCGGCGATGTCGCGCAGGCCGCCAAAGGCAATGCGCACCACCAGCCGCGCTTGTTGTTATTCATTATCTAACTGACTCCAATAGGTCCCTGAAAAAGGTAACGGCAAAAACTGCTGATACAACTGTTGGAAGGTCTGCTGCGGGTTGATGTCGGCGAACAGATCCGGGTAAAACGCTTTGGCGAACATCTCGACCAGCACGACATGGTACGGGCTGAGGTAAAAATTGTGCCAGACGCTCCAGGCGCGGTGGTTTTTCACCGCCTGCAGGTTGGTCAGCATCGGCTGTTTGGCGATCAGCCGGCGGAAGCTGTCGGCGGCCTCCTGTGGGCTGACCTGCGGCCCGAGGCGCAGATCGGACAGCCGTTTGCCCTGCGGGCCGGCCATGCCGGTGGCGAGGTACACGTCAGGATTGGCGCTCAGAATGGTTTCCGGGTTCAGTTCGCCATACACCCCTTTGACGCTGGCGTTGGCGATGTTGTCGCCGCCGGCGAAGGTCAGCAGATCGCCGAGATTGCCGTGCGCGGCGGTGGTGCAGCAGGTGTCGCGCCGCCCCAGATGCAGGTGCAGCATCACTTTGGGCTTCGGTCCCTGATAGCCCGCCAGCCGTTGCTGAACCACCGCCATATGCTGCTGATAAAACGTGATGAATTGCTCGGCGCGCTGCTGGCGGTTGAGCACTTCGCCCAGCAGCCGCACGCTCGGCACGGTGTTGTTCAGCAGATCGATGCGCAAATCGACGTAGATCACCGCCACGCCGGCCTTGCTCAGTGCGGAAACCAGCCGATCGTTGTCGCCGTCTTCACGCGCGTAGCGCGCCAGGATCACCAGATCCGGCTTCAGCTGCAGCAGGCTTTCGATGTTGACCTGGCGAAAGTTATTGCCGCTGATGACGGGGATCTGGGCTATCTGGGGAAACTTCTGCGTATAAAGCTGCCAGCTTTGCGCATCAAAGCGCGCCAGATCCGCCGGCCAGCCGATGATGCGCTGCGCCGGGTTGCCCGGCTCCAGCAGCGCCAGCGTATACAGCATGCGGCTCTCCCCCACCACGATGCGCTGCGGGTTGTCCGGCACCGCGACCTGGCGGCCGGTGATATCGGTCACCGTCTTCGCCTGGGCGGAGAACACGCCGAACCACCGGGAAAGCAGCAGTAAAATGAGGGAATTGCGCATGATTGAGCCGAAACGGGGGAAATAGTGTGCGCATGATAATCACTCTCATTAGCACTTGCAATCCCACGCCGCGATTGCCAAAAGAAATCCGGGAAACGGTGCCGGGCACGCGGTGAAACACCGTGAAACCGCTAAAATAGCGGCTTTAAAAAGTTAAAAAAATGGCGGAAAAATCGGTTAAATAGGAGGGGGAAACAGCAAAAAAACCGGGAGACCGCCATGACTCAACGCATCATTCCGCTGTCGGAGTGCCCGCAGTTTGCCGATGTGTGCGCCGCCTGGGCTTTCGGCCAATGGGGCTCACAGCGCGGCGGTTCGCTGGCGCGCACCCAGCTGCGTTTCGCCCAATGCAGCCGGCCAAGCGACGACCACCTGACGCTGATGATGATCGACGGCGATCGTCCGGTGGGCATGGCCAGCCTGTGGCCCAGCGACGACCATCAGCGCCAGGATCTCACCCCGTGGCTGGCCGGCGTCTTCGTGCATCCCGATCACCGCCGCAAGGGCATCGCCCACCGTCTTGAAATGGCCATCGTCGAGGCGGCACGGCAGCGCCATCACTCGGTTCTGCATCTCATCACCGACAAATCGGAAGCGCTGTACGCCGGCTGGGGTTGGCAACCTCTGGAACGCCGGCGGCAGCATGACGAAGACGTGGTGGTGATGGCGAAAACGCTGTAGCTAACGCGGCGTACAGACATACACCAGCGCCGGCGGGAAGTTGCGCACCACCCGCAGGCGCCTCCAGTGAAAATAGCGGGACAGCAATTTTTCCGACAGGTGGCTGTATTGGAACAGCACCAGCGTGCCGTTGCGCGCCAGCAGCCGCTGCCGGGCCTGCTGAAGAATGCGCACGCTGATCCTGACCGGGATCGACAGCAGAGGCAGGCAGGAAAACACCACGTCGTAATCCGTGGCCATCCGGGTCGCCGAATGGCCCATCACCTGCAGCCGCCGATCGTCTATCCCGCGCAGCCGATGCACGAAATGGGGCTGGATTTCGAAAGCCTCCAGCGCCGCATCGGCGCGCATCCGCCCCAAAATGCGTTTGGTCAACACCCCGTCGGCCGCCCCCAGTTCCGCGATCGACAGCGCCCGGGTCCATTCAATCTGGTTCAGCATCGCCTGACACAGCCACGGGGAAGAAGGTGCCAGCGTACCGACGGTGCGCGGTGAAGCCATAAATTGCTGCAGGTAAGCGAAGTGATTCATCAGTTGCAGCCGGGTCGCATTTAACATTGAGGCCTCCTTGGGTTAAGCCCTCAATGTGAGCCGAATTTCTTAAGTAATCATTAACATGATTCCGAAAGCGGCAGACACAGTTGTAATAAAATGCAACCTCATCAACGGCACGCAAAGAAAAACGGCCGTAATAATGACCTGAGAATAAGTCTTTTATACACCGACTATTCAGATAATTATTGCGACCGTTTATTTTATTGGCCGCGTTGCCGCGGCCAGAGCGTAAAAAAACCAATGCTTAGCGATAAATTTCCGCATTGCCGCGCCAGTTGCTGGAATCCCCGGGGGTGTCCAGACCGATAATGCGATAATGGCTGGCGCCGTCCGCCGCGGCTTTTTCTTTAAGGGCGGTGATGGCATCATGCGGTGAGCCGCTAATGCCGGAAACCGACACGACGCCGATGCTTTGCAGATTGGCGGCCTGCTCGCTGTTGACCTGTTTCACCGACGACAGCGGCGCGGCGAAAGTGGAGAAGGAAGCGGCGGCGATCAATACGGCTGCGATGCTTGGGATGAGTTTCATGATTGACTCCAGGTGTTCTTGTTTATTAGCTCGTTGTCAGTGATGTTAATTATCCGCCAGCCAATGAAAACGGACGTCATGCAACGTAAAGAACATCAATCATTGTGAGGAGAATAAGGAGGAAGTGAGAGCAGGTGTGTATTTTCAGGCGAGAGTGGCTTTATAGGCTTCACCTTACCCCTATTTGATGAACAATTAAAGGCAGGGTGAAAGAAAGAACGCGCGCTGCGTCTATTTAAGATTTTTTACCCACCGGAGCGCGCTGAGCTACGCTGATTTTGTGGCTTACCCTTTTAAGGAAGAACGCTTATGTCGCAAAACCTGCTGCGCGTGCGTGACGGTCAGGGCGCTTCGGTGTCATTTTCCGAGCTGCTGTTCGATCTGATCTACGTTTTCGCCGTGACCCAACTCTCCCACTATCTGTTGCATCATCTGACGCTGACCGGCGCGCTGGAAACCCTGCTGCTGTGGTTCGCCGTCTGGCTGGCCTGGCAATACACCGCCTGGGTCACCAACTGGTTCAATCCGGATACCCGTCAGATCCGCCTGCTGCTGTTCGCGATCATGCTGCTGGGGCTGTTCGCCGCCGCCGCGCTGCCACAGGCGTTTGGCGAGCGCGGCCTGATCTTCGCGCTGTTCTATGTCGCCATTCAGGTCGGCCGCTCTGTCACGGTGCTGCGCCTGCTGGCGCCTGGTCACCCGTTGAAACAGAACTTTCGCCGCATCCTCGGCTGGCTGTGCATCTCCGCCGTCTTCTGGATCGCCGGTGGGCTGGAGGAAGGCAACGCCCGCCTGGCGCTGTGGGCGATCGCCGTCTTGTGCGAATACGTCTCGCCGATGTTCGGCTTCCGTCTGCCGGTGCTGGGGCGCTCGGACAGCAGCAGCGAATGGACCATCGAAGGCCACCATCTGGCGGAGCGCTGCCAGCTGTTCGTTATCGTGGCGCTGGGGGAAACCATTCTGATCACCGGCGCCACCCTGAGCGAGATGGAAAGCTGGAGTCTGCCGGTGCTCATCGCCTCGCTGGTGGCCTTTCTCGGCAGCCTGGCGATGTGGTGGGTTTACTTCGACACCAGCAGCAAAGCAGGCAGCCACGCCATCAGCCAGGCGGAAAACCCCGGCCAGCTGGGCGCTTATTTCCACTACGTGCACGTCGCGCTGGTGGGTGCCATCATCGTCTGCGCCGTGGCCAACGAGCTGGTGATCGCCCATCCCGATGGCCGCATCCAACACGCCACGGCGGCGGTGCTACTGCTCGGCCCGGCGCTCTACCTGTTCGCCAACGCGCTGTATAAACGGCTGGTGTATCGCCGCTTCCCGCTGTCGCACCTGGTTGGGCTGCTGGCGTTGGCGGTATTGGCCCCTGTCGCCTATTTAACCGATCTGCTGATGGTCAATGGCCTGACGACGCTGATCATGGTGGTGGTGGCGGTGTGGGAGAGCATCTCGCGCGGCAGAGCGCCGCAGCGGCACGCGGAAGCCTGAAGCGAACGGGGGCGCTGTCGCCCCCTCTCGATCACTTCAAGGGTTGCGGCAAGGTGAGCACCCAGAGCTCGCTCAGCGACTCCGGCTGCTCCAGAGGGCGCAATTCGATACGGGCGTCGGTCTTGTCGCCGTCGAGGCTCAACCGCCCTTCTTTCTCCAACTGGTAGTCGCCGATTTTTTTGCTCTTTGGCGACGCATCCACCAGCTTCGCCTGCAAGCCGAAATCGTTGTCATTGATCACCGCCAGCGTGCGATCGTCGATCAGCGCCAGCCCTTCCGCTTTCTCCTGGCGCCAGCCCAACTGGCGCAGATCCGCCACTTCCCGTTTCTGCGCCAGCTTCACGCCGCGTTTAGCCAGATCTTGCGCGTCGTCGAACTCCAGCGCTTTATCCTGGCCATCAAACGTACTCAGATCGCTGGCCTGCGCGAGATCCACCAGATAGATCTTGTTGATCATCGTCTTATCTTTACCGGTTCCCTGTTCAATCAACAGGATGCGCTGGTTGTCCAACGCCACGACATCGCCAATCTTGGCGTCTTTGGCTTTTTTATAGCGGTCGATATCGATGGGATAGCCATACATCGCAGTTTTGCCACTGCGCGGATCGAAGCTCACCAGCCGGGTAAACTGCGCCTTGTTTTTGCCTTTACCATCGACATCCAGCGTGCTCTGCACCGCCGCCAGAATGCGCCCATCCGGCATCCGAGTCAGCCCCTCAAAACCGCGGTTAGGCTGGCGCCACTTCAGGATGTTCGGCAAACCGCTCGCCACCGCCTGCTCGCCGGCCTGCGGCGTTGGGCCATATTTGGCGAGAATTTTGCCTTTGTCGTCGACGTGGATCAGAAACGGGCCATACTCGTCACACAGCCAATAGCCGCCGTTGCCATCACCGATGATGCCTTCGGTATCCAACCCGCGGCGATCGCCGGACAGCGGTTGCAGCGCGTCGTTCAACGCCACTTCGTTCGTGGAACCAATCAGCTCGCTCGGCAGCGGCAGCCCGCTAATCGGCCCTTTTTCGTCATGCAAGGGCCGCGCATTCTCGGCCACGGCCTTGCCGCCGCCGATGCGAATATCCATCAACAGAGGCGTGAATTGCGGATTGGCGAAAATCTTGGCTTCTTGCTTGCCCACCGCAGGGGCATCAGCATTCGGGCCGCGATCGGTCAGCGTCGTCAGCACCAGATCGTCGCCCTGCTTGCGATTGAACGACAGCCCTGAGCCGATCCCCACCGGCAGCCCCTGCGGGAAATGCTTGGCAAACGCCCCCTGATAGGCGACGCGCTCCCCGCCGGGGAAGCCGACCACATAACGCGCCACCTCAATATCTGCAGCGTAGGTGAATACAGGAAACAGCGAAGCCAACAGCAGGGAGAGCGATTTTATTCTCATGTTTTTACCCGAGGTTGAATGAAGCGTTATCAGGCAGAAGAAGATATTAATTTAGCATGACACTTAGATGACAACAGGCGCTGCGTCAAATGTAAAACAAGCAATAAGGTTGGCTGGCAAATAGAAATTAGCAATTAACCTGAGCGTATTGAATGGAGAAAACCGCTGGAAAAAACCGCCCGAAAATAGCCCGCCATTTTGCTTAGGGTAAATTCTTATAGTAAAGATAAAAAAAACGGCAAACGCACGTCGGCACGGGGAAAAACGGTGTTTTTCTCATAGACAAAATAAAATACCAGGGATTTAATACCGCCGTTATTCAAGGTGCATTAAGAAAATTCTATAGAATATCTGCATGAACTCAAAAAGCTGTTCTATAGTTTTTAGTGCTAACGCCCGTTAGTCTATTCCGCAGGATGGAATCTATGTCAAAGCGACTTTTTGCTGAATTTTTTGGCACATTTTGGTTGGTGTTTGGTGGTTGTGGTAGCGCAGTATTGGCAGCGGCATTCCCACAGCTGGGTATTGGTTTCCTCGGCGTCGCGCTCGCTTTCGGTTTGACCGTGGTGACGATGGCCTATGCCGTCGGCCATATTTCCGGCGGGCATTTTAACCCGGCGGTCACCGTCGGCTTATTCGCCGGCGGCCGTTTCGCGGCGAAAGACGTGATTCCTTACGTTATCGCTCAGGTCATCGGCGGTATCGCCGCAGCGGCGGTGCTGTATTTGATCGCCAGCGGCAAAGCCGGTTTCGACGCCACCGCAGGCGGCTTCGCTTCCAACGGTTACGGCGAACACTCACCGGGCGGTTATTCTCTGCAAGCCGCGATCGTGATTGAGCTGGTGCTGACGGCCTTCTTCCTGATCGTTATTCACGGCGTGACCGACAAGCGCGCGCCGGCAGGCTTTGCCCCGCTGGCGATCGGCCTGACGCTGACGCTGATCCACCTGATCAGCATCCCGGTGACCAACACCTCCGTCAACCCGGCGCGCAGCACCGGCGTAGCGATCTTCCAGGGCACCTGGGCGCTGCAGCAGCTGTGGGTGTTCTGGCTGGTGCCGCTGGTCGGCGGCATTATCGGCGGCCTGATCTACCGCTGCCTGCTGGAAGACAAAAAATAAGCGTATCGCAGTCGATCGCGTTTCACGGGGCAGCCTTCATCGGCTGCCCCGTTGCTTTCAGCCCTTCGTCACTGCAAACATCATGATATCGCTGGTAAAGGAGCCGTCCGGCTGAATGGCGAAATGCGCCGCCACCTCCTGCGACACGCTTTGCTGCAGCGCGCGGATCGCGGTAACGAAATGCGCCGGCGTGCGCATGCGCGCCACCCAGCTGCCGAACTCCAGCATCAAGCGATCCGACGTCACCTCACGCACCACCAACCCGGCTTCGGTCAATAACGTCAGCCACTCGCCCGGCGCATAATTGCGCACGTGCGAGGTGTCGCGCAGCACTTCCACGGTTTGCAGGTAGATATCCAGCAGCGGATGCCCCGGCGAGACCACGTCCATAAAGATCGCTCTGCCGCCCGGTTTGAGTACCCGCCTGACCTCGCGCAGCGCCTGGCCGACGTCGTGCCAGTGGTGCGCCGAATAGCGGCTGATGACCAGATCGAAGCTGGCGTCTTCAAACGGTAAAGACTCGGCCACGCCCTGCTGCAGCTGAATGTTATTCAGGCCTTTTTCCGCCGCCGCCTGCTTCACCACCGCCAACATTTGCGCCGACAGATCGTAGGCCACCACCTGCGCCACCCTGGCCGCCGCCGTGAAGCTGGCGTGCCCGGCGCCGCAGCCCAGATCGAGCAGGCGCGCGTCGGCGTGCGGCTCCAGTAACTGTGCAAGGCGTTGCAAATCCTTGCCCTGCGCGTGTACCGCGCTGGTTAAGTAGGCGTTGGCCTGCTCGCCGAACTGCCGGTCTACCGCGTTTTTATGGCTGTTGCTGATGCTCATGTTTGCTCCCGTTATTATCCGGCTTGCGCCTGTGCCTGAAGGCTTTCGGCTACTATAATCAGGCTACTATACGGGTACAATATGAGCAGTTATCCTGGTATAAATAGGTACCACGCTATGACATCAGAAGCCTTATCCGGGCCAAAGGCCCTCGGCGCGTTCCTGCGGGCGCACCGCGAACGCATCACGCCGGAAATGCTCGGCCTGCCCAGCTCCTCGCGCCGTCGCACCAGCGGCCTGCGGCGCGAAGAGCTGGCGCAAATCAGCGGCATCAGCGCCACCTGGTATACCTGGATCGAACAGGGCCGCGAGGTATCCATTTCCCCCTATACGCTGGCACGCATCGCCAAGGCGCTGCGACTCGGCCCGGCCGAACGCCACTACCTGTTTACCCTCGCGCGCGTCGCCGACCCCGAGCAGGAAACACACCGCGAAACCGCCAACGACGCGGTGCTGCAAAGCGTGCACCAGATGACGGTGCCCTGCTACCTGCTGGACGTGACCTGGAACGTCGTCGCCTGGAACCCGCAGGCGGCGGCGCTGTTCAGCGGCTGGCTGGATGTGGCCAACAGCCCCAACCTGCTGCACTTCATGTTCTTCCACCCGTTGGCGAAAACGCTGGTCAGCGATTGGGAGGAACGCGCTCGCCGCGTGGTGGCCGAGTTTCGCGCCGAGACCAGCCATCATCAAAATACCGAAGAGATGCGCGCCTTCGTGCGCAACATGACGCACAACAGCGCGGACTTTAATCACTGGTGGAAGCAACATGACGTCATGGCGCGCGAAGGCGGCGAAAGAGCGTTCGAACATTCTCGGCAAGGCGCACTGCGCTATCGCCAACTGACCTTCCACCCGGCAGAACACGCCGGTTTGAAGCTGGTGATGCTCATCCCGCTGCCGCAATTGGTAACAAATTCATAGGCAAGTTTACCCGCCATTTATTTATTGGTTCATGTAAACGCGCTAGGGTGATTAATACCGATGATAATGATCATCCAGCACCGTTATTTATCTCCTGAGGTACTCCTATGCAATCCGAAGAACAACGCCTTATCGATGGTCTGTTTGGCCGCCTGAAAGACGCCGAGACCAAGACGGGCCCACGGGATCTCCAGGCAGAGCAGCAAATCAACCAGCATATTCGCGAGCAGCCTTCCGCCCCTTATTACATGGCGCAGGCGATGATTATTCAGGAGGCGGCGCTCAAGCAGATGGATCAGCGGGTCAAAGAGCTGGAGGCTCAGGTGGCACAGCTGCAGCAAACCGCCAACGGCCAGCAGAGCAGCGGCGGCTTCCTGGCCGGTCTGTTCGGCGGCGGCAGCCGCACGCCAAGCCCGCGCGAACAGTATCAGGCACAGCAGCAAAATACGGCGGCCTGGAACAACGCGCAGCAGGGGGGCTACGCGCAGCAGCAGCAGCCTGCCTATGCCCAACCGCAGCAGGCGGCGCCTTCACGCGCCGGCGGCTTCCTGGGAGGCGCCTTGCAAACGGCGGCGGGCGTCGCTGGCGGCGTGGTGTTGGCCGACATGCTGACCGGCATGTTCCGCCATTCGCAACCACAGGAAATCGTAAATATTATCGAGGAAACCCCGGCGCCGCTGGACGACAGCGCAATGCGCAATTTCGACGCCTCCAACAACCTCGATACCTTCAACAACGGCGATGGTGGCAGCTTCCTGAACCAGGACAACGGCTTCCAGAACGCCAGCTATCAGGACGACACGGATTACGCCGACGACGATTACAGCGACGACGACGACTCCTTCCTGTAATTCCCTTCGCCCCCTCTCACCCGCAGAGGGGGATTTCCCGTTTCACCAATCTGGTCTACAGTGAACACTGTTCATTTATCCAGCCGGGAGAAACGATGATGAGCCTTACTCCTTCAGACCCTTTTTTCAGCGAACGCCTGCAGATGCGCCCGCCGGTGATGGCGGATCTCGCACGTTTCTACGCCATCTTCGGCGATCCGCAAACCCAGCGTTTCAATCCCGCCGGCCCGCTCACCAGCGAAGCGCAGGCCGCCTCGGCGCTGCAAGAGAGGATTTCCGGGTGGCAACAACACGGTTACGGTTCCTGGGCGATCGCCCTGCGCGAACGGCCGGATTGGATTATCGGCTTTGGCGGATTGTCCTGGAAACCGCTCGGCGCGCAGCGCACCGTGAACCTCGGCTATCGATTCGATACACGCGTCTGGGGCATGGGGTTGGCCACCGAGATGGCGCGGGCTTCGCTGCGATATGGTTTTGTCGGATTGGCGATGGAGGAAATTTCCGCCATTGTGCGAGCGGAGAATCAGGCGTCGTGGCGAGTGCTGGAAAAGATCGGCATGCGGCGGGTGGATACGCTGGATGACGTGCCCGGCGCCGCGCCGAGCCTGGTGTACACACTAAAGCGCGGCGACTATCAGGGCTGATCGTCGCTGATTTTGGCCAATGCCATGCGATAAGATTTGACCTTCTGACGCTTCTTTAGCCAGGTCGTGGTCGACACGATGAACACCGCGCCCGACATCGCCAACACGCCGGTCGGGTGGCCGTAAAACACCATCAAGGCAAAGTACACGGCGGAAACGATCGCCACCCATTTCGCCGTATTGCCCATGTCGTTTTTCTCCTGGGTCAAACGGCGAATGCGCTCTTCTTCACTGATTCCCATACGCGCTCCTTGTTGGTTGAACGTTCCATTATATGGAGTTGGAGTGCTGATATTTCAAGCGATTGGATGGTAAAGAAGCGTAAAGCTCAGGCCGGCGGCTCCCGCCGCCGAGACAGATAACGCCCGGGCTGATCGGCGCCCGGCAGGCCGCTGCCGTCGTTGCGGCCAAACAGCCGGTAGCGATTGCCGGCGACCGCATCATAGACCTTGTCCGCCAGTCGCGGCGGCAGGTAACGCGCCAGCGCCAGCGCGCGGTACGGCCATCCCAATTGGCGCAGCGCCTGAAACAACGCCGCCGAACGTAGCCAACAGCGCCCCTGCTCAACATAGACCACGGAATCGAATCGATCGGTCGGCAATCCCAGCGCCTGCAGGATCGCCTGCCCTTCGACGGATTGCACCGTCGCCAACAGAATGCGCCGCTGCCGATCGGCGCGAATAAGGTATCTCACCAGCCCGTGACACAGATTGCATTCGCCGTCGAACAACAGCGCGCGATCGCCGGGCTGGAGATAAGGCAGCTGTGATAAAAGGGTCATCCCGCCTCCCGAGAACCGCTCTCCTTAGCCTAACGCGCCTGGCGCGCCCAGGCCAGGACGGGATGACAGGGCTCGTTAAGACGCAGGCGGCGCGTCAGGCACGGCCACCACCGCGACGCGCACTTCGTAATGTTTGGCGCTGCCCGCCGGGATTACCGCCGTCAGTTTGTTGATGGTTTCCACCGGATTGTCGCTGGCCGAGGTGGCGCAGAACAGCTCGCCGCCGTGGCAGAATCCCGGCTTGGGCGGGTGCCCGCCCGGGAAAGGCGGCATGCGCATCGGCGCATCCATCAAAGGCGGCAACGCGTTGGCCGCAGGCTTCTCAGGCGCCGACATCGCGCTCGCGCTGAACAATAGCGCCATGCCCATGCAGGGCAGCGCCAGGATCTTGATTGCTTGTTTCATTGAATTAGCCTCATTTGCCGGGTTCGGGATTACGCTACCCCGCCCCCGGCCCATGAGAAAGCCGCTTTTCGCTACCTTTTCGCCTCACTGCGTTTTGCTTACATCCCGTGTCTAACGTGATGAAAGGCGAAAGGTTGGGTAAAGGGTCGTCGCGTTACTTACCGTTCGTCAGCGTGTTATAGCTGGTCATCAGGTTGCGGTAGTCCGGGATATGGTTGGAGAACAGCGTGCCCAGCCCTTCGATATCGTTACGCCAGTCACGGTGCAGCTCGCAGGCGACGCCGAACCAGGTCATCAGCTGCGCACCGGCGGCTTCCATGCGGCTCCAGGCCGACTGACGCGTCAGCTCATTGAAGGTGCCGGAGGCGTCGGTCACCACAAAGACCTCGAAACCTTCATTGAGCGCCGACAGCGCCGGGAATGCCACGCACACTTCGGTCACTACGCCGGCGATGATCAGCTGCTTGCGGCCGGTGGCTTTTACCGCTTTGACGAAGTCATCGTTGTCCCAGGCGTTGATCTGGCCGGGGCGCGGAATAAAGGGAGCATCGGGAAATTGGGCTTTCAGTTCCGGCACCAGCGGGCCATTGGGGCCGTTTTCGAAACTGGTGGTGAGAATGGTCGGCAGGTTGAAGTACTTCGCTAAATCACCCAGCGCCAGCACGTTGTTTTTAAACCGATCGGGATCGATATCACGCACCAGCGAAAGCAGCCCTGCCTGATGATCCACCAGCAATACGGCGGCCTGGTCTTTGTCGAGGCGCTTGTAGTTTGCAGTCATGGTTTTACTCCTGTGGGGTTGATGTTGCGGATGGAACGCCCCGCCTTGCGGCGGGGCGTTGAGGTTTAAGTGTAGCGCCTGAGCCGGGAAACACGGCCCGCCCCAGGCGCCAAAGTTCAACCGGCGCTCGCTTCGGCGTTCATGCTGCCGAACTTGCCGCTGTTGAAATCGCGGAACGCCTGCTGGATTTCCGCGTCGCTGTTCATGACGAACGGGCCGTAGCCGACGATAGGCTCATCGATCGGTTCGCCGCTCAGCACCAGCAGCGCGACGTCGTTGTTGGCTTCGATGGTGATCGAATCCCCCGCCCGGTCGAAACGCACCATTTGGGTTTCACGTACCACGTCTTCGCCGTTGACCAGGATCGCGCCGTGCAGCATCACCAGCGCCAGCGTATGGCCTTCTTTCACCGTCAGCGTGGTGGTATGGCCGGCATTCAGCTTCATGTCCCACACGTTGAGCGGGCTGAAAGTGCGTGCCGGGCCGGCGTGGCCGCCAAAATCACCGGCGATCACCCGCACCTGCCCTGCGCCGTCCGCCAGCGGAACCACCGGAATATCGGCGTTCAACAGCGTCTGGTAACCCGGCTCGGCCATTTTGTCCTTGGCCGGCAGGTTGACCCACAGCTGCACCATTTCCATGGTGCCGCCCTTGCGCGAGAAGTCCCGCGAATGGAACTCTTCGTGCAGGATGCCGGAGGCGGCGGTCATCCACTGGACGTCGCCGGGGCCAATCACCCCGCCGCTGCCGGTCGAGTCGCGGTGTTCCACTTCGCCCTGATAGACGATGGTCACCGTTTCAAACCCGCGATGCGGGTGCTGACCCACGCCACGGGTGCCGGAGGCGGAGCGGAATTTGGTTGGCGCCGCGTGATCCAGCAGCAGGAACGGGCTCATTTCCGCCCCCAAATCGTTATAAGAGAACAGCGAATTCACCAGGAAACCGTTACCGACCCAATGTGCTTCCGGGCTGTTGTGAATACCGAGGATTTTTTTCATCTTGAACTCCCGTTTCAGACCTCACGGCCTTAAGTTGATGTCAGAAGTTTAATCCGCCGGAGTTTGCTGCAGTAGTAGGCAAGATGTACACTCAGCGTTCTACTGATAGAACGATAAGGGATACGATGCTGACCGATCTGAACGATCTGTTTTTCTTCGCCAGCGTGGTCGATCACCAGGGATTCGCCCCCGCCGGCCGGGCGCTGGGCATTCCCAAATCCAAGCTCAGCCGCCGCGTGGCGCTGCTGGAGGAGCGGTTGGGCGTGCGCCTGATCCAGCGTTCGACGCGGCGCTTCTCGGTGACTGAGGTCGGCCAAACCTATTACGCGCACTGCAAGGCGATGCTGGTGGAAGCGGAAGCGGCGCAGCAGGCGATCGAACAGACGCGCGCCGAGCCCTGCGGCACGGTGCGCATGTCCTGCCCGGTGGCGATCCTGCACACTCGCGTCGGCAGCATGGTGGCGGCCTTTATGGCCGATTATCCCAAGGTGACGGTGCATCTGGAGGCCACCAACCGCCGGGTGGACGTGGTGGGGGAAGGATTGGATCTGGCGATCCGCGTGCGGCCGCCGCCGCTGGAGGACAGCGATCTGGTGCTGAAAATCCTGGCGCAGCGCACCTGGTGCGTCGCCGCCAGCCCGGCGCTGGTGCGCACCCTCGGGCCGGCGCACACGCCGGAAGACCTGCGTAAATACCCGACGCTCGATCTCGGCCCGGCGCGCGGTCAGCACCAATGGCGGCTGACCGGCCCGCAGGGTGAACGGGTGGAGTGGGAGCACACGCCGCGGCTGGTCACCGACGACATGCTGATGCTGCGCACCGCCGCCATCGCCGGCGCCGGCATCGTTCAGTTGCCGGCGATGATGATGCGCGACGACATGCTGCGCGGCGAGCTGGTGCAACTGTTGCCGGGCTGGCAGCCGCAGGGCGGCGTGGTGCATGCGGTTTACCCGTCGCGCCGCGGCCTGCTGCCGGCGGTGCGGCTGCTGCTCGACTATCTGGGCGAGCAGTTCGCCAGCATTGAAGAAGAGTGATCAGGCGGTGATTTCGATCGCATTGCCGTCTGGATCGCGAATGACGGCCTCGTAGAAACCGTCGCCGGTCCAGCGCGGCGCGGACAGCAAAATGCCCTCCTGCTGCGCGCGCTGCGCCAACCGATCGACCTGCCGTTCATCCCCCAGCGACAGCGCGATGTGCGCCCAACCGACCCGCTCCTCCTGCGCCTGCGCCGGCAGCAACGTCGGCACGCGCATGATCTCCAGCGTCGGCCCGGCCGCCAGGCTGACGAAACGGGAAACGAACCCCGGCCGATTGCGGCTGACGTACTCCTCCCCCGCTGCACCGTTGAAATAGCGCTGCCAGAACGCCAGCTGCGCGTCGATGTCACGGGTCCACAGAGCAACATGGGCTATTTTCATCATCATTCTCCGGTCGGTAAATCGCTGTGCCAAACCTGGCCGCCGCCCTGCGCCACCTGCAGCTCAAGCTGCGGGTGCGCGCCGCGCGCCGTCACCAGATGATCCACCCGCCCGGCGGGCAGGAAGGGGTAAGGGGCGTAGGTATTGAGCTTGTCGCGGGTGCACAGCACCGCCACGCTGCCGGCGCGCGTCAACAGCCGCTTTTTGAAGGTGGCGTCCTGGTAGCTCAACGCGGAGAAGCCGCCGGCCGGGTCGTAGGCGCAAATGCCGGTGAACACCAAATCGAAATGGAAACCGTCGATTTCTTCCGCGGCCTTGGCGTCCACGCAGCCGCCGACCTGCGCATCCAACTCGCCACCGATCAGGATGGTGCGGATCCCCGGCCGCTCCAGCATTTTGCCGGCGATGCTCAATGCATTGGTCACCACCGTTAAACGCCGATCGCGCGGCAACAGATCCGCCAGATACAGGTGGGTGCTGCCGGCGTCGAGGAAGATCAGCTGTTCTTCACCGATCACCCCCAGCGCGGTTTGCGCCAGCGCCAGCTTCTCGTCACCGCTGAGCGCAATGCGCGTCGCAACGGGCCCCTCGGCCGGCGTCGGCGCCAGCGCGCCGCCATAGATGCGTTTGCACAGGTTCTGCGCCGCCAGCTGGCGCAGATCGCGGCGGATGGTCGCTTCGGTGGTGTTCAGCCGCTGCGCCATCTCCAGGGCCAGCACCCGCCCCTGTTGACGGAGCGTGTCAAGAATGGCCTGGTGACGCTCATTCGGTAACAGTTTGGACATCATGTCAATCCGGTGACGCTAAAAGTGATCATAAATGTACACAAACAAACAAAAACGTACAATCCAGGGCGGAAGAAAAATCGCCGGGCAGGATTTTCGCCTGCGGGATGTTGGCTATACTGAGGCAAGCGAAGTTACCGCAGACGTAACGGCTTGGGCGCTAAGGGAAAACAATGTTATTGACGATCGCAAGGTGGCTGTTTCAACTCCCCGGGAAGCTGTTCGGACTGATTTTCAAAAATCGCCTGAGGATATTTTTGTTCTTCATGCTGGTCGCCGTTGGGGTGCTCGGCGCCAAGCGCTATCTGCACGCCCACCAATATGACGACGAATTCAGCCTCGCCGCCCCCGCCGATTACAATCGCGCAATCAAGCGCGAAATGCCGCTGCGAGAGGCGCGCGAACAGTGCGGTGGGCCGTTGCACGACAATGCCGGCCAGCCGTGGCCCGCCTCAGCCGGTTATCTGCATCAGCCGACGCGGCTGCCCGCATCCGGCCTGCATCGGCTGACGCTGGATAATCAGGGCAACGATTTCGCGGTGCTGGTCAAACTGGAAACGCCGGCGGCGCCGCAACAGCTGGCGGAAGTCTTTATTCCGCCCGCCGGCAGCTTCGAGGTAAAAATCAATGCGGACGCGGAACACGTGATGAAAATCAAGAACATCAAGACCGGCTGCATGTTCCGCTCCCGGCCGTTCAACCTGGATGAACAGCGCGATTGGCGCATGCCGCTGACGCCACAGAAGGATGGCAGCCTGCAGCTGCAGCCGATAGGCGATCGCCAATTCTGATCGGGCGCCGGGCGGAAGAGCCGGCGCCGCATAGGGTTACTTTTTCACCGGATGATCGCGGCGGAACAGTTCCCAGCTTTCAATTTCCTGCCCACTCGGCAAGGTACAGGTGGAATACTGGCCTGCCGCATTCTCTTTGGCGTTCAACTTGCCGCCGATTTGGGTGCAGTACACGTCGGCCGGGTTCGCCATGCCGATCGGTTTCACCTGCGGCGGTGGCGGCGCCTCATTGGATTTCACGGAACACCCCTGCAACATCGTCATCCCTGCCAGCAGGGAAAGCATCAACGTTTTTTTCATTTTTTCAGCTTATGCAAAAACGAACGGCGGAGCGCTCCGCCGTTCGCTCATCATGAAATAAAGGATTTGCCCTGTTTCAGCACCAGATCGCAGGCTTTTTGCTTCACCTTCTCGGTGATCTGCGAGGTGCCCAGGCTGTTCAGATCCAGACTCTTGCCTTCGCCGGTCTGCAGCAAGCCGCCCAGGCCCTGCTGATAATCCTGGCTCTTGGCGTTTTCGGTGCTGGTGATGCCCAGCTTGCTGAGCAGCTGATCTTTCACCCCTTCGGCGCCGTTAGCCGACAGCACATTGTTTTTCACGCAGTACTGCAGGATACCGGCGGCATTGGTCATGCTGCTGGAGCTCAACGCCTTGTCGCCGCCGTTCAGCAGGCCGGTCAACGAGGAGAGCGACATGCCGCCGCTGCTGTCGCCGCCCGACTTGCTCAGTTCGCCCGCTGCGCTGCTGAGGGAATCCATCAGCCCGGCGGCCTGGGAGGCACCGCTGGCCAGGGTAGCGGACAGCGCTAAAGCCAGCAATAAACGATGTTTGGTGATCATAGTGGTGAAACTCCTGTCATAACGGCATGCAATCGGCGCAGCGCGCCGGGATACCCTTCCGACGCCGTCGGCGGCGACAAGTTCCTTTTATCTCGCCGCCGCGCCGTTTTTCGGAATTCAGGAAGTTTAGAACTGCCAGCGCAGCCAGGCGAAGAACACGTTGCCGTTGTTATAGGTGCCGGGAATGTAGGTCGCCTGGAACGTCAGCCGCTGATAGCCGATAGAGGCCAGCGGCAGCGGCGCCGGAATAGGGATGTAATTCCAGTTGTCGCGCGCGGTGACGCTGGCGGTGAAGCCCAGCCCCAGGCGAAAATCCTTGTCATCCAGCGGGCGCCAGATCTTCTCGTAGGCGTAACCGCCGATCGGCTCCCATTTGTTGAAGGAGTCCTTGAACGCCATGATATAGATGCCGTGCCAGTCACCGTCGCTGTCGTAGCGGGAGATGCCGTAACCGGCGCCCCACGGGCGTTCGTTGTACTTATCGATATGCTCATCATCATAAGTCCAACGGTTGTGCCAGGTGATGGCCGGGATATAGAGATCGTGGTTAGGCGAGTTGTTCCAGGTCTCCGCCACGTTATCGGTAAAACGCTGCCATAAACCCGGTTTTTCAGCCTGTGCGGCATTGCCACTTTCTGTACCAACCTCAGCATAAGAAGGCAGTGCAGGAAATATCAACGCCAGAGAACACGCCAAAAGGGTCCGTTTTAGAAACATCGTAAAGCTCCTGTAAAAATACGGCCGCAGATCTTTACCGATAGCCCAGGCAAGATCAAGCCGTATCTAATTTATCCAACGCCCGTTGTGCTTTGGTTAAGTTTAGCACCGGAAAATGCCCAATAATTCAGGACAAACCGTACCGGTATCCGCATGCTATTGCCTTTCGGGCGGCAAAACCGTGGGAAAAATCCGCTTTGTCGCACGCGACTCGCGAGCAAGATGCTTGACCAACACATCGACATCGAGACGGTTCACAAACGCCAGGGAATAAGAGGAATAGAGGCCGAACAGGCGGTTTTGGTGCCCGACCACCACCAGATCGATGCCGGCCTGGTGAATAAAATCGCTCACGTCCTTAAAGCGCCTTATGGTGACAATCTCCTTGACCGCGACCGGCACATCGACGGCGCTCACCAACCGGCTCAGCATCGCCTTGGCGGCGATCACTTCCTGCGCCTGGCGATCCTTGATTAACGCATCGCTGCCGTACTCCAGCTCCGCATAGTCGGCGTTAAGATGGCCGACAGTGAGGGCGATTGGCTGCCCGCGCACCATCGCCGCCGCTTGACTCAGCAACGGCAGCCCATCACGCTCGTTATGAATCAGTACCAAAATATGCCGATAGCCTTTCATCACACTTCCCCCTCTCAGGCCAGCACTGATGGGATATGATCCCCTCTGGTAGGTATACGCCATCCGTGCACACGTAGAGAAAAGTTTACGTATCACTTCCCACAGAATGTGATGACCGCCACGTTATATTAACGCCCGTGACGGCCCATTTTTACACCGGCCCGACGCGGCGCGCATTGCGGCATCTGTAAAGCAAAACTGACAACCATGACCGAATAAAAAAACCCTGTTGTTAATTTTTTGTTTTTTATTGGTTACGGGATGGTTTCGTGAAATAAGCGTGCGGCGGATCACCAAAATGCCCCTTTATGCCAGGCTCTGCTTTTCTTTCTCAGGCAAAAAGCGTTACGCCACCCGATGGGATTTAACGCGGCGTCAAAAGTACCGGATGTCTCGCCCTGCATCACGATAAATGCCAATGCGCCGCCGCTTCTCTGCCGATATACCGTCAATGAAAAATACCGTCTCTTCCCAATATCCAATAACCCTACTTTTTATGTATTACTCAATCGCGTAAAGCGCCGAATACAAACCGCCTATTCACCGGCCGCCCTCCTTATCTTGAACAAGCCGAGACTTTAAATAACTGTTAATGCTAACGACACAACATCGCCAGCAATTTATTTTTGCTGATTTTCGCCTGACAAAATAAAGATAAATAATCCGGAGCAATCAATGAAAATAACTATCGGGTCATTCATTCTGCAACAGCTTCATGCCCTGAGCGTCGATCGTATTTACGGCGTGCCCGGCGACTATAACCTCAGCCTGCTGGAGCTGTTGGAAAGCGACGAACGGCTGACATTTGTCGGCAACTGCAATGAATTGAACGCCTCCTACGCCGCTGACGGCTACGCACGGATGAAAGGCGCCGGCGCGCTGATCGTCACCTACGGCGTCGGCGATCTGGCCGCGTTGTCCGGCATCGCCGGCGCCTATGCCGAATCTTCACCTGTGGTCTGCATCGCCGGCACGCCGCCGCTGCACGCGATGAAGAATCATCAGCTATTGCACCATACCCTGGGCGACGGCAATTTCGACAACGTCATGAACTGCTTTAAACAATTCACCGTCGCTCAGGCTCTGATCACGCCGGAAAATGCCGCTCAGGAAATTCCACGCGTTATTTCTCGCGCCTGGATAGAGAAGAAACCGGTATATTTACAGCTGCCGTCTGATATTTGCGATGTCGAAATTGAAGTTGCCGCAGCCGCAGCACCGCCGCAGTTGCCGGCGAGCGATAAATACAATGTGCAATTAGCGGCGATGGCGCTGTTAACCAAAATAAAACGCGCACAGCGCCCGATCATATTGGTCGACCAAATGGTGGATCGTTATCGGTTGCAGCAGCAGGTTATCGCCGTCGCTCACCGCTTTGCCATTCCGCTGACCAATATGCCAACCGCCAAATGCATTATTCCGGAAGATACCGCCGGTTGGATGGGCGGCTACAGCGGCAACCTATCGCGCCCCGAACTCTATGAACGCATGGCCCACTCGGACTGCGTGCTGAGTTTCGGCGTGCGTCTGGTGGACTCCACCACCGGCTATTTCTCGCAGCAAATTCCCGCCGCCGCTCAGGTAGATATTCAGCCGTTCTCGATGACGCTGGACAAGACTTCCTACCCGGCGGTGTCGACGGCGGATCTGCTGCAGGCGCTGTTGGATCTGAGCGAAGACGCGCCGGCGCAGCCTTTATCACCGCTGGCCGATCCGCGTGACAAGCTGGCGACGCCGAGCGACGCGCCTCTCGACCAGGCCTATCTGTGGCGGCGGATCCAACGCTTCATTCAGGCGGATGATGTGGTGGTGGTGGAAAACGGCACCTCGGGCGCGGCCATCGGCGGCATGCGCATGCCGGGCGGCGTCAAGGTGGTCAACCAACCGATTTGGGGCTCGATCGGTTATACCCTGCCGGCGCTGCTCGGCACCCTGATGGCGGCTCCTGAACGCCGTCACCTGCTGTTCATCGGCGACGGCTCCTTCCAGCTTACCGCGCAGGAAGTGTCCACCCTGCTGCGCTGTGAACAAAAACCGATCATCTTCCTGATCAACAATGACGGTTACACCATCGAACGCTATATCCTCGGCGAAAACTCGTCCTACAACGACATCAGCCCGTGGGACTACGCCAAACTGCCGGCGGTATTGAATACCCAGGCGCAGCCGTTCAGCGTGGCGGTGGAAACCACACAACAGTTGGAAATGGCCCTGGAACACGCCTCGCGGCAGGATCGGCTGGCGTTTATCGAGGTGAAAGTGCCGATGATGGACACGCCGCCAGTGATGAAAGAGTTCTGTAACCGCTGCAACAGCTTTAACTTCGGCCTGACCAACCCGCGCCGCAGCGCCTGAGACGCGATGATCGCGCCGCCGGTGGTTCAGGCTGCCGGCGGCGTTTTTCATGCCGTTACCCGCCGGCGCGCGCCATGCAACGCTGGCGGCGTTCATCCACCCGCTTGGCGAACCAGGCGGTGGTCAGCTTGCGGGTGATTTTCGGGCTTTCCAGCTGAATGCCCGGCAGCATCTCACGCGGCAGCTTGCCGCCCGCCAACGCAAAGACCTTCTTATACAGGTCGGTATCGGCAAAGTCAGCCGTATCGCCTTTCTCAAGCGCCCGGCGAATGGCGCTGTCGCTCATGTTCAGGCGCTTGCCGAGCGTGCGCACCGCCAGCTCGGTCGAGCCGGGCTTGTCGCTGCTGAAGTCGATCAGATCGCCGTCCAGCGCCAGCGGAATGGCGCTCGCCCGGCTGACCGCGTTTTGGAACGCCGCGTTGCGGCTGGCGTACCAGCCGGCGTTGAAGTCGGCAAAGCGGTAAATCGGCCGGCTGTAATCGGCCGGGTACCCCAGCAAATGCATAATGCCGAAGTACATACCGCCGCGCCGGCTGAAAACTTCGCGGCGAATCGAGCCGTCGACCGGATAAGGATACCCTTTGGCGTGCGCCTCGGCGAAGGCGATGCTCACCTGCATCGGGCCGCCGGTATGTACCGGGTTCAAATGGCCGAACAGTTTCTGTCCCATCGGCACGCGGTCGATCATGTCATCGAAGATATCGCTCAGATCCTTCTCCGTGCGCACCTTATCCAGACGCTCGCTGTAGCTCTGGCCGTTCGACGACGAGATCTTCAACGCGGTATGCACCAAAAAGTTCGGGATGTGCATCTGATCGGCGCGGCGGTCGATCTCTTTCCAGGCGATCTTCGGCAGCCCCGGCACCTGCGGGTTAGCCTGGAACGTCGACTCTTGTTCGGTCACCGCCAGCACCGAACACAGGTTCTCATCGCTCGGTTCGATGCCCTGCGCGGCAAAGGCGGCGGTAATATCGGTGGCCCAGCCCTGACGATCGCCGGCGTTGGCCGGGATCAGCGTCATCAGTCGGGCTTTGACGTCGGCGGGACGCGCCGCCGGCGCCGTGGTGGTGGTCTTGCTGGTACAGCCCGCCAGCGCCAGCAGCGCGGCCAGGCTCAGCAAACGGAAGGGCATCGGGTGGAATAAACGAGGTATCGGCATCTTTTCCCTGAACGTGATGACATGAACAGCACTGAAATTAGCCCAGCCGCCGCGCACAATCCAGTATAAATATACCCGTTCCGCCGCACAGGTGGGCCGGGAAATACCCAACAACGCAGGGAGAACAAAATGATCGAACTCAAAGAAATGACGACGCAGGAACTGGATCACTACCGTAAATACGGGGTAAAGGCTTACGCAGACGATTTGGCGCGTTCGTTTCAGCTCAGCCAGGAACACGCGTTGATCGAGGCCGAAGCCAATTTCAAACGAGGGCTGGCGATGCCCGATCAACGGTTGGTATGCGCGAGACTGCCGAATGTCGAGGACAGCATCGCCACCGTCTGGTACGCCATTGAGCAACGAACCTTCGGTAAGCAGCTGTTTATCTATGATTTTGAAGTGACACACGCCTGGCGTGGCAAAGGTTATGGCGAACGGGTACTAAACGCGGTGCTGGACGCGGCGAGAGCACAGGGGGCGGAATATGCCGAACTGACGGTGTTCAACGATAATCCGACGGCCGCACGCCTGTATTCCAAGTTAGGTTTCGATGCGGTCACCACCCGTATGCGCCGCCGTTTGTAGCAATAGGTTATCGAAGCTCGGGATTTTCAAATGACGCATAAAGATGTATTTTATATACATCATATAAATCACTTTGCTCACCCAGCCAGAGGAGCCCCCTATGGAGCAGCAGCTGCTTTGCTATAAAACCCTGCCGGAATGGAACAGCGATACGCTGCCGGAAGCCTTCCGCCAGCGCCACAACACCCAGAGCGGCACCTGGGCGAAGCTCACCGTGCTGAGCGGCAACCTGACGTTCGCCATGATGACCGAAGACGGCGCCACCACCGAAACCTGGCAGTTCAGCCCCGAAAGCCAGCCGCCGTTTATCGCGCCGCAGCAGTGGCATCGCATCGTTTCCTTCTCGGACGACATGACCTGCCGGCTGGCGTTTTACTGCACGCCGGAAGATTACTACCACAAGAAATACGAACTGACGCGCACCCACTCCGAAGTGATCGAGGCGGCGGCGCGCATCGCGCCGGGCAAGGCGCTGGATCTGGGCTGCGGCGGCGGCCGCAATTCGCTCTATCTCAATCTGAAAGGTTTCGACGTCACCGCCTGGGACAAGCACGCGCCGTCGATAGCTCGCCTCAACCAGATCGTCGACGCCGAGCAGCTGACCCGCCTGCGCGCCGGGGTGCAGGATCTCAATACTCACCGCTTCAGCGGCGAATATGACTTCATCCTGTCCACCGTGGTGTTGATGTTCCTCGAGCGGCAGCAAATCCCGCATATCGTGCAAAACATGCAGGACAGCACCGTGCGCGGCGGCCATAACCTGATCGTGGCGGCGATGGATACCGAAGATTATCCCTGCCCGCTGCCGTTCCCGTTCACCTTCAGCCCGGGTGAGCTGAAGCATTATTATCGCGACTGGGAAATCCTCAAATACAACGAAGACGTCGGCCAACTGCATAAGACCGACGCCAACGGCAACCGCATCTCGCTGCGCTTCGCCACCCTGCTGGCGCGCAAGCTATAGCGCGTCGTGAAAGATCACCCCTAGCGTATGGCGTTGGCCGGTGCGTATCCGGCTGACGCCGTGGCGCAGATTGACCCGATAGTAACCTTTCATTCCCGCCACCGGCCGGTGATGCACGGCGAACACCACCGCGTCGCCCTGCTGCAGTGGCACCACCTCCGGCCGGCTCTGCATCCGCGGCCGCTGTTCGGTCAGCACAAATTCGCCGCCGGTGAAATCCCGTTCGGGGACGGAGAGCAAAAACGCCACCTGCAGCGGAAACACCCGCTCGCCGTACAGATCCTGATGCAGGCAGTTGTAATCCCCTGTTTCGTAGCGCAACAGCAGCGGCGTCGGCCGCCGTTGGCCGGCCCGGTGGCATTCGGCCAGGTAGGCTTCGTGTTCGGCGGGATAGCGCGCCGCCAGGCCCAACAAGGCGTTCCAGCGGTTGGCCACCGGCGCCAGCCGTGCATACATCAGGCTGCGCGCCTCGGCCACCGGCGGCGGCAGCGGATAGGCGAAATAGCGGTACTCGCCGCGGCCAAAACCGTGCTTCGCCATTACGATGCGGCTGCGGAAGTGCGCATCCTGCGGGTAGAGCGCTGTCAGCTCGCGGCACAGCTCTTGGCTGAGCACGCCGGGCAGCCGCGCGCAGCCCTGCGCATCGAGTTCGCGCTCGATCGCCGCCCAGTCCAATTCGGCCAGCCGGGCCGCCAGCGCGCCGCTCATCGCTGCGCCTCTTTTTCCAGCAAGGCTTTCTTGCGCTCGACGCCCCAGCGATAGCCGGATAAGGCGCCGTCGTTGCGCACCACCCGGTGGCAGGGGATCGCCACCGCCAGCATGTTGGCGGCGCAGGCGCCGGCCACCGCGCGCACCGCTTTGGGCGCCCCAATGCGCCGGGCGATATCGGCATAGCTGACGGTTTCGCCGACCGGTATCGCCTGCAGCGCCCGCCAGACTCGCTGTTGAAACGCGGTGCCGCGAATATCCAGCGGCAGCGCCAGCCCGTTCTCCGGCGCTTCAATCAGGCCCACCACCTGCGCCATCAGCGCTTCATACTGCGCATCGCCGCCGATCAGCTCGGCGTTGGGGAATTTGTCCTGCAGATCCTGCACCAGCTGCTGCGCATCGTCCCCCAGCAGAATAGCGCAGATGCCCACCTCGCTCTGCGCCGCCAGGATCTCGCCCAGCGAACAGCGCCCGACGGCGAAATGGATGCGCATGCCTTTGCCGCCCGCCCGATAGGCCTTCGGCGTCATGCCCAGCGCGGCGTTGGCCTGCTGGTAGAAGCGGCCATTGGCGCCATAGCCGGCGTCGAAGATCGCGTCGGTCACCGTTTCCCGCTGTGTAAGACCGGCGCGCAAGCGCTGGCTGCGCTGCGCATCGGCGTAGCCTTTCGGCGTCAGGCCGGTGATCGCTTTGAACAGCCGGTGGAAATGGTATTGGCTCAACCCGACGTGGCGCGCCAGCGTCTGCAGCGACGGCGCTTTTTCCGCCCGTTCGATATAGCGGCAGGCCGCGGCTATCTGCCGCGCATGCTGTTCCGTCAGCGGCGTCAGCCCTTGCCGGCAGCGTTTGCAGGGCCGATAACCCGCCGCCTCCGCCTGCTCCGCATCGTCGAACAGCTCCACGTTTTGCCGATTCGGCTGGCGTGACGGGCAGGAAGGCGAGCAATACACGCCGGTGGTTTTCACCGCGTAGATAAAGCGGCCGTCGGCGTGCTTGTCGCGGCTGACGATCGCCAGCCAACGCGGATCGGCGCTGTCGATTACGTTTTTCATCATCCGTTCCTCACTGCGGTTTCGATGTTAACCAGCATAGTGACGGGCCATTGGCGAAACACGCCGACTCTTGCTTTTTAATTCGATGCCAACGTTTTCAACAATGTTTCGACAATTTTTAACCAACAACATGAAGTTTATTACGTTGCCAACCCGGTTGCACGGCGTTAGGATCGCGGCCGGCCACGGGCGTGGCCAGTGTTTCTGCCTGTTAGTTGCGCGCATGGAGAGGTTATTGTGTTAGAGAGTTTTGGCGTCCTGAATTTATGGACCTATTTGGCCGGGGTGGTCTTCATCATCATTCTGCCGGGGCCGAATACGCTGTACGTGCTGAAAACCGGCGTATCGCGCGGCGTGCGCGCCGGCTATACCGCGGCGCTGGGCGTGTTTATCGGCGATGCGATCCTGATCTTCTGCGCCTATATCGGCGTGGCTTCGCTGATCCGCACCACGCCGTTCCTGTTTACCCTGGTACGTTTTCTCGGCGCGATTTACCTGCTGTTCCTCGGCGCAAAAATCCTCTACGCCACCTTCGTGCAGCAGGCGCAAGCGCAACAGCAGCAAATTGAAGGCGGCCACAGCATTCTGCGCAAGTCGCTGACGCTGAGCCTGACCAACCCGAAAGCTATTCTGTTTTACGTGTCGTTCTTCGTCCAGTTCATCGACTTCAACTATGCGCACACCGGGCTGTCGTTCACCATTCTGGCGCTGATCCTCGAAGCCGTCAGCTTTATCTACATGAGCACGCTGATCTTCTCCGGCGCGATGCTGGCGCATTTCTTCAATCACAAGAAAGGCCTGGCGAAGCTCGGCAACGGCCTGATCGGCCTGCTGTTCCTCGGTTTCGCCACCCGTCTGGCGACCCTGAGCTCGTGATCCCTCCCGGCCGGCGCCCGCCGGCCGCGGTTTACTGTTCCGTCACGGCAAAATGACACGCAGGACAAACCGAATGTCAGGCAGAGCAAAGCCGCCGCTTTACCGCTGATCTAGACTCTCAGGGTTAACGATAACCTGATGAGCCTGATCGGAGGATGTATGTCTGACAATACCGTAGCCGTGCTGGATAGCGTGTCGCGTTTTCTCGATCGTCAGCATGGGCTGTATATCGACGGCCAGTGGCGCGCGTCCGCCGCGGAAGGCCGCCTGGCGGTGTATAACCCCGCCAATGGGCAGCAGATCGCCACCACCGCCGACGCCAACGAACACGACGTCGCGCTGGCGGTGCAGTCCGCCCACAAAGCCTTCAGCGAAGGCGTCTGGGCGCAGCGTCTGCCGGTAGAGCGCGAACGCATCCTGCTGCGCTTCGCCGATCTGGTGGAGCAGCACGCCGAAGAGCTGGCGCAGCTCGAAACCCTGGAGCAGGGCAAATCCATCAACATCGCCCGCGCTTTCGAAGTCGGCAGCACCCTGAACTGGATGCGTTACACCGCCGGGCTGGCGACCAAAATCACCGGCCAGACGCTGGACGTCTCCATTCCGATGCCGCCGGGCGCCAAATATCAGGTTTATACCCGCAAAGAGCCGATCGGCGTGGTCGCCGGCATCGTGCCCTGGAACTTCCCGCTGATGATCGGCATGTGGAAAGTGATGCCGGCGCTGGCGGCGGGCTGCTCCATCGTCATCAAGCCGTCGGAAACCACCCCGCTCACCCTGCTGCGCATCGCCGAACTGGCGAGCGAAGCCGGCGTGCCGCCGGGCGTGTTCAACGTGGTCACCGGCCGCGGCACCGTGTGCGGCAAGGCGCTGACCGAACATCCGCTGATCGCCAAAGTCAGCTTTACCGGCTCCACCCCGGTGGGCAAAAGCATCGCGCGCGCGGCGGCGGATCGCCTGACCCGCGTGACGCTGGAGCTGGGCGGCAAAAACCCGGCCATCGTGCTGAAAGATGCCGATCCGCAGCAGGTGATCGAAGGCCTGATGCTCGGCAGTTTCCTCAACCAAGGGCAGGTGTGCGCCGCCAGCTCGCGAATTTATATTGAAGCGCCGATTTATGATCGGCTGGTAGCCGGATTCGAACAGGCGGTGAAATCGCTGTCGGTCGGGCCGGGGATGGATACCGGCGCGCAAATCAACCCGCTGGTGTCGCTCGCGCACCGCAACAAGGTGGCGGCCTACCTGGACGACGCCCGGGCGAAAAACGCCGAGCTTATCGGCGGCGCGGCCGGGCCGGACGCCAACGGCTTCTACATTCCGCCGACGCTGGTGATCAACCCGGACGATCGGCTGAACCTGACGCGCGAGGAAGTGTTCGGCCCGGTGGTCAACCTGATCCGTGTGGCGAGCGCCGAAGAGGCGCTGAGCAAGGCCAATGACACCGACTTCGGGCTGACCGCCAGCCTGTGGACCACCAGCCTGCAGCAGGCGATGGCGCTGACGCCGCGCATTCAGGCCGGCACCGTGTGGGTCAACACCCATACGCTGATCGACCCGAACATGCCGTTCGGCGGGTTCAAACAGTCGGGCAGCGGCCGCGATTTCGGCCCGGATTGGCTGGATGCCTACACCGAGTCGAAATCGGTCTGCATCCGCTATTGAGTGAAGCGGCGCGGGCCTGGCCCGCGCCCTGACTTACTGATACTGCCGACGGTATTCGCTCGGCGACATGCCGAAACGCTGCTTGAAAGCAGTCGAGAAATGGCTGTGATCGGCGAAGCCCCAGTCGAGGCCGACCCCGGCCAGCTTTTCCTGCCCGGCGGCGCTGCGCAGCGCCTGCGCGCACAGATCCAGCCTGCGGTTCCTGATGTACTGCGCCACCACCAGCCCCTGACGGGCGAACAGCCGATACAGGCTGCGTAACGACACCCCCAACTCGGCCGCCACCCACTCAGGGCGCAGCTGCGCCGACTGAATATGCCTGTCGATCAACGCCAGCGCCTTGTCGAAGACCGATTGTTGTCCCTCTGGGCGCGCCTGTTCGAGCGCCAACGCCGGGCGCAGCAGCGCCGCCAGCGCATTCAGCACCGCCTCGCTTTCCGCCGCGGCGAGCTGAGGATCCTGCATGCTGCTCAGCACCAGCTGGCGGCTAAGGCGCACCGCGCTGAGCTCGGCCCCCAGACGCTGGGCGCAGGGCGGCGGCAGCGGCAGGCAGCCGCGCGGCAACAACAGGGAGATTTGGCGCGAATCGCGCTGGAAGGTGAAGCTGCTGGGCCGTGAGGCATCGATCAGCGTCATGTCGCCGGGAGAGAGCGGCGTTTGGCGATCGCCCTGCTCCATCAACGCGCTGCCGCGCAGCTGGATGACGGTGAAAAAGTGCGCGCCGTCGCTGCGGGCGATCTCACGCGGCGTGCGGTACAGCCGGGCCTGAGACACGTCGACCACGCTCAGGCGCAGGGCATGGGCGCGAAACTCCTGCATCGCCCCGCTGAAGCCGGGCCCCAACGTTTTCGCGCAGAATCGGCCGCAGGCGGTGTTGATTTTCCCCAGCCACTCTTCGAAGCCGACGTCCCGGAGCGTTGCCAATGCCGTCATGATCTCTCCCTTCAAACAGCAGCGGTGCTGCGCCGTTGAACAGAAAAACACCATAACAATCCGTTAACACACAATCAATGGCGAGCGGGGGATTTGGCGCCGCGATCACAGATCATCGGGCGCCGGGAGGCATCGCCTTAAGGCTGCGTATCCAACAGATAGCGCACCACCGCCGCGTACTCTTTGGCGTAGCCTTCAACGCTGGTGCTGGCCATGCCGGCATTGTCTATCTTGTATTTGCCTGCCACGTAGAACGACGGAGTACCGCGCACGTCGAACGCTTTCACCGCTTCGTTCTGCTTGGCGATCAATCCTTTGACCAGCAGGCTGTGGCGCGCGTTTTCATAGGTGGCGGCATCGATGCCGGCCGCCGTAAACACCCGCTGAATATCGTCGGCGCCGTTGACGGCGCGCTGTTTCTGCACCGCGTCGAACATCGCGCCTTCAATCTTGTCTTCCACGCCCAGCACCGTCGCCACCGCCCAGGCTTCGGTCAGCGCATTGCCCAGTTTGCCCATCAGGCTGACGTGATATTTGGTGACTTTCTCACCGGCGGGCAGCGCCTGCGCCACGGTGCCGCCTACGCGGTAGGTTTCGGCGAACTGATAGCAAGGGCCGCAGTAGAAGGAGAAGAACTCCACCACCGCCGGCGCGGCGGCCACCGGCTTATCCAGCCGGGTATATTGCTCGCCCGCACGGTAATCCGCGGCCTGAACCGCGGGCAGCGCCAACATCAATACGACGGCGGCGGCGAACGAACGCTTAACTTTTGCCAACATAAACACTCCTGGTTTCATCTATGAACATCGTCCTTAGCGGCGGTTTTTATAATCAAATAACCGCCAGAAGACCAGTTTTTATTACCTTCTATTTGTGAGGGATTAAGTCAGCGTCCTTCGTAGCCGTCCCAATAGGCACCCACCGCTTCCTGCGAGAGCACCTGGCGGCGCTTAGGATTGTCGGCGCTGCTGTAGGCGCGATTGATGAAAATGGTTTTGTGTTCCATGTTCTGCTGGAACTCCGCGCTGGCCAGGTAATCGGCCTTTTTCTGCGCCTCGCTGCGCGCCACGCCCGCCGCGCGATCCTTTTTCCCCTGCTGGTAGAACTGTTCGAACATCGGCACGGCGTTTTTAATGCTGCCGTTCACATCGGTGCGGAATTGCGGATCGAAGTCGTCGCGGGTTTGATAAACGTAGTGTTTGGCATGCTGCTCGGCGCTGCTGAGGTGATGAGTGCAGGCGCTGAGCGCCAACAGCGGCAACAACAGCGCCGCGCTTTTCAGTCTTTTCATGTCGTCTGTCCCTGTCAGTGAGGAAGGTTCCTTTAGCGCCACGAGCATAGCGCCGGCCCCCGGTGAACGTCAAACGACAAATCGCGCATCACTTTGTTTTATATTAATATTATATACATTGATTGGTATTCATTGCCTGAAACACTATGCTTTAACAGACAGGGTAAACACTCACCGACAGCGAGGCGGCCAATGAAACCGATCGACAAAAACGTGGGGGAGTACGACCTCACGGCGGAAAAAAAAGCGGGCATGATCACCGGCACCATCCGCGGTGAACTGCCGGACAGCGACGCGAATCTGCCGCTGGTGCCCTTCTCCGGCACTTTCGCCGGCCCCAGCGTAGCCGAAGCCATCGCCGATATTCAGCAGCAGTTCCCCGACATCGAACCGGCGATTATCGACGATTTGCGCGAGGAACTGCTGAAGGCCGGGTTCTAAGCCGGATCGCAGTGCCGCACGAACGGGCTGTACACCGGCGCGCCGGGCTTCAGCGCCAGATCGGCGTCAAAATCTTCATTGCGGTTGAACGGCACCGCCGGCCAGGCGGAAAACGCGTTCAAACCGTCCCGGTACGCCTGTGTCACCTGCGCCAACGCGGCGTTTTGCGCCTGCAGAGCTTCACCCGCCAACCCGCCGCGCACGCCATAGACCAGGAACGGCTCCAGCACGCTAAAGCCGATATAGTGCAGCGCATGCATGATTGGCCACAGCATCAGCCGCATGTCGCCGTCGCGCCCATTCGGCGCGCAGGCCTGTGCGGAAGCGCCGGCGGTGACGGTCAGCAGCGCCCGTTTGCCGCGCATTACGCCGTTCTCATGGCGGTGGCGGCTGTCGTAGATCCCGCCGTAAACGAACACCCGATCCATCCAGCCCTTGATGATAGCCGGCGCGCCGAACCACCAGAAAGGGAACTGCAGCACCAGCGTATCCGCCCAGCGCAGCAGCTCAATATGCCGCCGGATCTCCACCGGCAGCGCCTGGATCGTCCAGTGATGGCGCTGTTCCTGCATCGCATCGAACCTGTCCGCCTGCTTTCTGCTGGGGTAGTGGCCGGCGCCCTCGCGCGGATCAAACCCCTCCTGATACAGATCGACCGTTTTCACCTGATGCCCCTGCGCCAGCCAGGCCTGCCGCGCCTGTTCGGCCAAATGGGCATTGAAAGAATGCGGCTCGGGGTGAGCCAGCACAATCAGCACGTTCATCCTGTGTCTCCCGTTGTAAGGTGGTGCTGTTATGCTGTGGTTTTATCGCCCCCTTGGCAATTACGCACCTGAAGGTAACCCCCAATGGCTTATCCCGGCGACGTCTATTCGAGCAAGTGTTCCGCGCGCGATGCGCTGGCGCTGATTTCCGGCAAGTGGGTGATGCTGATCCTGCCTGCGCTGGCGCAGCGCCCGATGCGCAACGGCGAGCTGCTGCGCCGCATCGACGGCATTTCGCAGAAGGTGCTGACGCAAACGCTGCGCCAGCTGGAACGCAACGGGCTGCTCGAACGGCTGGATTTCAGTGAAAAGAATCAGGCGCATGTGGAATACCGGCTCAGCGCCGTCGCCCGCTCGCTGGTCGAGACGCTGACGGCGCTGGACCGATGGGCGGAATACCATTTCCCCGAGCTGGACGCCGCCCGCGAGCGCTATGATGCCGACCGCGGGCGCGAAGCCGATTAAAGCGGTTTGGCCCGCAGCGTCTCGCCGCTGCGCACGAAGTTGCCGGCCCCCAGATGATGAATGGTGTGCAGATCCGCATTGGCGGCGGTGAAGTTCCAGCGCCCTTGCTGGAACACCCGCTCGTCCGCCGCCGCGCTCAACACCTCGCCGAAGCAGGTGTCGTATTTTTCCTGCGCGCCGCTTTCCGGCAATAATCGGCACTCCAGCCACGCCACGCAACCCTGTTCGATCAGCGGCACCTGCAGCGTAGCGCTCGGCGCAGCGGCGATGTGAAAGCGGGCGAACTTGTCGTCATCCAGCCCGGACACGCTGCCGACCGCGTAGGTGGCGTCGATGAACATGGCCGCCGGCACGCAAATGCCGAATGCGCCGCTCTCCTCGATCATTTGCCGGCTGTGCGCCCCTTTGTCCACCACAATGGCGATGCGCGGCGGGCTGAACTCCACCGGCATCGACCAGGCGGCGGCCATCACGTTGCGTTTGGCGCCGTCGCGGCTGCGGCTGGTGATCAATACCGTCGGGCCGTGGTTCAGCAGGCGGCTGGCGTGTTCGAGGGCGACAGGACGAAAGTGGCTCATCGGGAAATCCTTGCGAGTGACTGTTTTCCCAGCAGTGTAGATCTGCGCCGTAAAGGCAAGCAACGCGGGGCGCACAGAATGCACCGATGAGGCGCTTGTTCCCGATCTCGCCATCCGTTATCTATAGTTAGATCAATTCGCCGGTAACGGCTCATTCCACCTGAGGATCTTGCCTTGACGTTTTTAAAACACCCTATCGCCGGATTGGTGCTGGCCGGCTGCGGCCTGTTGTCGGCGGGCGGCGCGCTGGCCGCTTCCGATGCGCTGGTGTACTGCACCGTCGCCTCGCCGGAATCGTTCAACCCGCAGCTCTCCAGCTCCGGGCCGACCTTTATCGCCACCTCGCAGGTGCTGTACAACCGCCTGGTGACGCTGCGCGAAAGCGATAAAACGCCCGCCCCTTCGCTGGCCACCGAGTGGAGCGTCAGCCCGGACGGCAAGACCTACACCTTCACCCTGCGCCAGGGCGTGAAATTCAACAGCAACAAATACTTCACCCCAACGCGCGACTTCAACGCCGAAGACGTGGTGTTCACCGTGATGCGGCAGAAGGATCCCGCCAACCCGTATCACAAGGTCTCCGGCGGCAACTATGAATACTTCACCGACATGGGCCTGGATAAGCTGATCACCAAGGTGGAAGCGGTGGACGAGCACCACGTGCGCTTCACGCTGAGCCAGCCCAACGCCGCCTTCGTCGCCGACTGGGCGATGGATTTCGCCTCGATCCTGTCCGCCGAATACGCCGACGCGATGCTGAAAAAGGGCACGCCGGAATACGTCGACAACTGGCCGATCGGCACCGGGCCGTTTGCGCTGCAGCAGTACAAGCAGGATTCGCTGATCCGCTACACCGCCAACCCGCACTACTGGCAGGGCGAAGTGGCCAGCAAGCACCTGATCTTCTCGATTACGCCGGATCCGCAAACCCGGCTGGCCAAGCTGAAAACCAACGAATGCCAGATCATCCCCGCGCCGCTGCCGGAACAGTTCGCCGCCATCAAGGCCGACGGCAACCTGCAGCTGCACGACATTACCGGGCTGAACGTCGGCTATCTGGCGTTCAACACCCAGAAAAAACCGTTCGACAACCTGCTGGTGCGCCAGGCGCTGAGCTACGCGGTAGACAAGAAAGCGATCGTCGCCGCGGTGTTCAAAGACAGCGGCACGCCGGCCAATTCGCTGCTGCCGCCGGGCATGCTGGGCTACAACGACACACTGCCGGAGTACGCCTACGATCCGCAGAAGGCGCGCGAGCTGCTGAAGCAGGCCGGGCTGGAACAGGGCTTTGAAACCGACATTTGGTCGATGCCGGTACAGCGCCCTTACAACCCGAACTCGAAACGCATCGCCGAGATGATCCAGAGCGACTGGGCGAAGGTGGGCGTGAAGGCCAAGATCGTCACCTGGGAGTGGGGCCAGTATCTGGCCGGGCTGCGCAAAGGCGAGCAACAGAGCGCGCTGTACGGCTGGGTATCGGACAATGGCGATCCGGACAACTTCGCCACCCTGCTCGGCTGCGCCGGCGTGCAGAGCGGCGCCAATGTGGCGCGCTGGTGCGATAAGGATTACGACCGGCTGATCCAGCAGGCGATCCAGGAGAACCAGCCACAGGCGCGCGCCAAGCTGTATCAACAGGCGCAGGTGATCTTCGCCAAACAGGCGCCGTGGCTGCCGCTGGCCACCGGCAAAGTGTTCTACGCCACCCGCAGCAACCTGAGCGGCTACGTGGTGGACGTGAACGGCAGCGATTTCGCCAAGGCCAAATTGAACTGATCTCAGGCGCCGCAGCGAGGGCTGCGGCGTAATCCGCTTCATCGCTTAATAAGCTGCCAGCCTCTGAACCTATCGTTTATTAGCTTCATAACTTGCGACGCTCACCTATCGCCAGGCGCATATCCCACTAAGCCAATAGCTTAATAAGTGAGTTGAAGCTGGCGTTTTGCCTAAATTGCGCGCACGCGCTTTCCTCCGATGTAACATTTCGTTACCATCGGCGCACAGACCCTTTAACATCAAAAGGTAACCCGGTGCAGAACACCTACATGCCGTGGCAAATTCGCCTGCACTGGCTGGTGGCGATCCTGCTGGTCATCACCTGCGTCACCATCGAGCTGCGGGGCTTTGCCGAACCGGGCAGCGCCCCCTGGTACGTGCTGGTTGTCACCCACTTCAGCTGCGGCGTAACGGTGTTTGCGCTGATGATCGCCCGCCTGTTCCTGCGCTGGCGCCGCCCCTCGCCCGCCATCGCGCCCAAACCGCCGAAGTGGCAAACCGGCCTGGCGCACCTGACGCACACCCTGATTTACCTGCTGCTGCTGACACTGCCGGTGCTGGGGGTGTATTCGCGCTATCTGGGCGGCAAGGAGTGGTTTCTGTTCGGCCTGCCGATGCCGTTCGCCGACGTGGCCGATCGGCCGCAGGCGCGGACGATTATCGGCTGGCACAAAACGCTGGCCTCATTCGGCTACTGGCTGATCGGCCTGCATGCCACCGCCGCGCTGTTCCATCACTATATCGTCAAGGACAATGCGCTGGTGCGCATGCTGCCGCTGATGAAAAAACGCTGAATACCCGGCGCCAGGGATGAATTTTCGGGCCACGCCCACTGACAGGGAATGACATGCAAACCCAATTTTTTAATGTGACCGTCGAACAATGCGCCTGCCAGCAGACGGCGCCCGACAATCTGGTGAGGATCATCGCCTCCGGCCAGACGTTCTTTTTTTACCGCGACGACTTCAGCGACAGCGAAAATCTGCTGGCCAGGCTCGCCGCCGGCGATCGAGTGAAGATCGGTGCCCACCGCCTGCAAGACGGCAGCTACTGGCTGCACTGGCTGCTGCACGGCACGAAAGGCCGGCTGGAGCCTGACAGGACGCTGAAATACAAGCTGAAATACTTCGCCCTGCTGCTGCTGGGCGCGGTGCTGGCCGGCGGTTTCCCGGCGGCCTTTTTCATCATGGACGGGGAAGATTCCTGGCTGACCATCGTCCTGTTCTTTATCGCCATCATCGCCGGCCTTATCGGCATCGGCATAGTGCTGTTCGTCGGTTCGGAGCTCCTGCTGATCGGGCACCGCGGCCGCAGGCGCCTGCTCCGGGCGCTGGATCGCGTGCTGCAGGGGCAAGACGTCACGCCACCCGGCTCGCTCAGCCTGAAAATCCCCGGCATCAAATACCGGGCTGTCCGGGCAGACGCTGTGCCGGCGACCGCACCGCTGCAGACCGCGCCCCCCCTCCCGGACGGCGTCGAGACCTCCGGCATCGAGACGGTCAACGCCCTGAACTACGAACTCTGCCAATATGAGATCCCGCGGCAGGTGCAGTATTTGGATACGTATGCGTGGCGTCAGAAGGAGACGCACTTCGCGCTGACGACCCGCGCGCTCAATGTCCCCAATACCAAACTGCATCCGGTATTTCGTCGGCAACATCCGCTTTTCATCGCCAAAGGCGATCCGCTGCAGGTGCTGTATTGCGAGAACGACGTCATTCCCGAGTTGCCCAAAGTGCGTGGGATCATCAATCATCGCGATCGCCAAACCTATCTCATCGGCGGCAGCCGCTACTTCACCGAAGCCGGCCTTAACCGGTGCGCGCGCGTTGTCTTCATTTTTGGGGCAATCGTGGCGTGTTTTGTGCTCGGCATGATGGTGGTGGATAACGCCGATACCCCGGCCGGCTTTCACCTGGATGCCTGGACCCTGAAGCGTCTCGGCAGCGAATTGCCGCCGATTATTCTGCTGCTGATGCTGATGGTCAGCGGCCTGGCGCTGTTAATCGAGGGGTTCGCCCAGATCTGCCGCCTGTACTCTTTTGACCAGCACCGCACGTTTAAAACGTTTAAATACCTGAGAAATCTGCGCCGCAGTTTATGGCGGCAGGCTCAGGTGACGGAGCTGAAATGATGACGTTAGCGCTTTATAAAAGACCCCTTATTATCCTGACGCTGTTTTTGGCCAGCGCGCTGGGCGTCTATTTGCTCGCCCCTGAGCAACGCTATGAGCAGTGGCAATGGACTCAGGGCGACCAGGCGTTGCCGACGATAGCCCGTTACGATCTCATCCACAGCTACCCGGCGCAGGACGGCGCCCTGCTGCTCACCAGCAAAAGAAGTGAAGACCGCGCGTACAATAGCTTTTACGGCTGGGCGGCCAACTACCTCAGCCAGGTGCTGTTTGCTGGCCCCAAAGGGTTACAGATGCTGGGGGAACTCGACGACTTGATCCATGATGCGGTTTGCGGCGAGCAGGAGTGCGTGCTTTTTCTCTCTAAGGGCCGCAGGCTGGTTGATGTGCAACGGGGCACCATCGGGGCGCTGATCCCCTGGCCGGAGGGCGACGACAACCGGCCTTCCTTTGTCGGCGGCAAACTGGTGGCGCAACCGGGAAAACGCGCGCTGTATCTCATCAGCACCGAAGGCGTATTCTACAGCCCGGACTTCGGCGCCCATTGGCGGCAGACGCTGGATCTGCCGGCGCTGCTGGACGCGCGGCAACTGCTGGGCTTTGAGCGCGGCGAGGAGGACTCACCGACGGCTTACGCCTCCGGTAAGCGCAAATCCGTACCCGAGATCTTCACCGCCGTTGATGGCGATCGCGTGCATTTCTGGATGAACCCGGTACTCGGATCCGGCGCGTTACACATCGCCGTTAACGGTAAAACCGGCGAGGTGACTGAACTGCATTGGCTGCTGGTGCGCGTCAAGGAAAGCGCGCAGGCCCCGGACGGCGGCATCTACCTGATCGCGCAAACGCTGGACAGAGGACTGTATCAGCTTCTGCGTTATCAATCCGACGGGCAGTTGAAGGTGCTGCTGGAGACCGGCGATAAATCGCTGTATCAGCTCTGGGCGGGCAACGATAAGCTGGTCGCCCAAACGGATAACGGCGATGCGCGTCTTTCGCTGATTTTCGATCTGCGCTCATCCGAAGTGCGCTACCGACAGCCGTTGGAGTACCGGTACAACGGGCGCGACGACACGCGCCAAACCGTGATCGAACCGGAAAGCCACTATGACGATGACGGGGAGACCCCGGCGCTGCCCTACTTCGTTCGCTATCGCTCCACCACGCCGTGAACATAAGGAACTTGCCATGCTGTTAGGTTATGGCGCCGGCGCCGCCGGCCTACTGGCGCTGTTATTGGCCCTGCTGCTCGCCGGCATCCTGCTCGCCTGGTGGGGCTGGCGATACGCCGCCGCCCGCTGCGGCCGCCCGCGCCCGCCGCTTTCCTGGGGCGGCTATCTGTTAGCCTCGGCGCTGGCGATCTACCCGGTGGCGTTCGCGCTGATGCTGATCGACATTGCCCTTCAGGATCTCAAGAGCCAGCGGGCGGAAGAACGCTGGAATCGGCGCAGTTACCTGACGCTCGAGGCGGCAAAACCGTTCGGTGAAATCACCCTGCCAAAAGGCAGCTGGGTAAACCGGCAGGAGCCGCGCCAGCCCGGCACCGAAGACAGCCCCATCACGATGAACGGCGTGACCGCCGTGCGCTTTCCTCAGCCGCAGAGCGTGGCCGGCGTGCCGATCATCGCCTTCGAGGTTTTACCGCCGGTGATGGAGCTGGCAGATGCGCATACTTTCACCCGCCCAACCGGTCAAATGGCGCACTGCGAAGCCGGTTGGCTGGTCTCTTTCTCTTTACCGCCGGATAAGCCGGCCCCGCAGTGGGAGGAGTGGCAAGCCGGCCTGCCTGCGGCGGCGTTTCGGCCCAGCGACTGGATCTTTAAGGAGTGCTTCTCCGGCAGCCCAATCGCGGTGCTGACCTTGCACAACGGCGAAGTCAGGGTGTTGCCTTAAGCCTTACGCCGTGGCGTTGGGCAAGCGCACGGTCACGCGGTTGTTGGCCGTTGGCAACTGCAGCGGCGTTTCCTGCCAACTCACCGCGATAACCAATACCGGCGGGGCCGGCACGCGCGGCTCACGCCCGTCGGGCCCCACGCTGTAAGCATCCCATTCAATCACAAAAACCCCGCCGTCTTGCGGCTCGACCCGCTCGACGAAAAAGGTGGTGTCCGAACCGCGCCCGCCCGCCGGTTTATGCGCGTAAGAGAGCAGGCTGAACCACTCGCCGGCGAAGTACAGATGATACAGACCATCGACGATATGCTCGCCGTGGAACTGGCAGCCGCCGACGCTCAAGCCGTCACCCGACGGGGATCCCGCCACGCGTTCGAGATCGCGTACGAAGCGATCGGTCGGCCGGTTATCCAGCAGCAGCTCATAAGGCGGCGTGTGCAGCAGCGCGGCAGGATCGTCCGCCTGGCGCAGATCCGCCGGCAACATCGAGCGCGCCGCCAGCATCCGGCCGTTGGGTAAGGCGATCTCCAGCCGATCCGCCGGATCCGCTACCCACTGCGGCACCCACAAACCGCGTACAAGGTGCAACGGCGTGGCCTCCACCTGCCGACACGTCGCCCGCAGCCGCGCCAGCGCCTCAGCGGAACCGGCGGCCAACGCGTCCTGCTCGCGATCGGTCAATGCCAGCAGCGCGTACATCACCCGGGCAGCAGGCTCATAGACCGTCAGCCCCTCCCCCTCGCGGCCGCGGGTCGGGATCAGGCGCAGCTTGCCGTCGTCCACGTCCTGCGGCGCGGCATAGGCGCCATGCACAATCGCCCCGTCGCGCAGCAGCAGCGTCCAAAAGCTGGGGCCGCCCATGCCCAGTTCCCCCACGCCGCCAATCTGCCGGTCGCTGTCGCCGGCGTGCGCCATTTCAATCGGCTGCGAATGCCAGTCGGTCTTGCGCCACTCTGCCGCCTCTTCGGGTTCTTGCTCGCTTTTAGCGGCGTACTTCGCCCATTGCAGCACGGCAAACAGCGCGATGCACAGCACACCCCAAACCGGGTGATCCTGCCAAATCAACACCCAACCGACGATCAAAAGCGCCCAGGCGGCCATGACGATATCCTTTTCCACAAGAAAACCGCCTGATTCTAGCGCAGGAAACGCAAGGGGTTGAAGCCTATGCCATGAATAATTAGCCGTTAAATAGAAAGATAATAATTTCAGCGTTATTTCTGTGACTATGAAGATTACATAAATAATGCTTCACTGCGTGATTTTAACGTAGAAAAGACAACTCCCTGTTTCTCAATGCAATATTTATAACCCTGTTAAAAATAGAAAAATGAAAGTGAAAAAAACCGCAATAATTTGTGCATATTCTAAACATTGACTATGTTTATACATACTCTTTATATGCAGGTAAACAGACTGAAAAACAAAAGATAAAGACTCTCAATATAATTAAACAACCCTCGCGCACCGCGTGGGTGACACGCTATTTATTATAAAAATTCCGAGGCTATTTTATCTCCACGGAACGGGTCACTTTGCGTTTTATCAGGCCAATAGGCTACACACCGCAATTAATATCATTATTAGCTTTCCGGAGATCGACAATGAAAATCGTTACGGGCATTATCCTTACCTCTGTGGCCGCCTTCAGCGGCGCGGCTTACGCGGCCGATGCGCAACCTACCACCGGCAACGCAGAAGTGACGCTGGAACACGTGCACGCCGTGATGGAAAACGGCAGCCCGGCGCCGCAGCATGACGCCGCCTGCAAAAAAGAACTTTCCATGCCGGAATCGAAATATATGGGCATGAAGGTTAAAACCGATTACACCATCAACAGCAGCAGCATGATGATGTCGGCCAAATCGATGTTCCCATCGCCGGATTCCATGAAGCCCATGGAACTGACGGTCGATCTCTCCGCGCTGGGCCTGGCGGATGTGTATGCCTTCGGCGCCTTTAAACCGGCCGCATTGCCGCAGGCCTATATTTATTTCACCATCGACAAGGATTTTAAAAATCCGGTCAGCACCTTTATGATCATTAACCAAGGCAAGCAATATAACTGCGTAATTTCCAGCTCGAATAAAATGATGAGTGAAGAAATGCGCGGCAAGATGATGAAGAAACAATAACGGAATGAAAAACGGCGCTTCCCTTAGCAGGAAGCGCCGCCAGCAAAGCCTTAAATCAGACCAGGATTGTATTTCTGGTTGAACTTCTCTTCCGACTGGAACAGATAAATAATGCCTTCGATAAAGCCGACAATCGCCGGGATCCCCGTCCAGCAGAACAGCAGGTAGAACAGCCCCCACCACTTCATCCCCAGGTAAAACTTGTGAATACCCAGCCCACCCAGGAAGATGGCCAGCAGGGCCGCCGCGAGCTTGTCTTTTCTGCTCATAGTGCACTTCTCCTTACTTCTCACCGAACCACCGGCATGTCCAAAAAACGGATGCCGCTACGCAGAGCGCCGCATCGCAATGCTTGAGGTGAAAACATTCACCCATCAAGACTCAACAGGGGTAATTATAACAGTGATTAATTAAACGGTTGTTTAACCGGCGAAAGGGTAAGCAAAGTGAGTCTGGAGAGGAGGTGGTGCCATAATAGGAGCGAAACATACCAAACAACACACTGTTTTAAAACTAATTTTATAAACAAAAACAGAAAGCTATACATATATCTATACATAATAAAATGATGCACAATACATAGAATAAATTATAATCAATTAGCACTCGCCCAGTGCTCATCATATTAAAAAAAGATTTATAGGAAAACTGTTCACCCTATACACCTTTTGATTTTATCTTTTTATTTCAATGCATTGATGGGTGTATAGCTACCTTCTCGGTGTACACTCCTGTTCACCTACAGGGTGAAAAGTCTGAATCGCAGGCACAAAAAAACCGGCCTGAGCCGGTTTGGGGAGCGCTTGTCGTTATGATATTGGCCGTTCAGCGGCCGATAGGATGCCCTGGTGTTGCTGCGTGTATTCGGGTCACTGCCACTATAGGCGTCGCGGCGATTGAGCGTCCAATGGGTTCGGCAGATCAATAATGGCCTATTGATCGGCCCGGCCGATCGACCCACTCATCGTCACACCGCCCCGCACTTCGGCAGCCAGTCCGCTTCACATTCTTCACTCAATATCAGGTTGGTTTGTATTCTCTACTTGGTGCGGCGTTTCAGCAGCGTATGCTCATACTCTTTCAGCGTCTGCGGCACCGCCTGGCCGAACGCCGTCAGGTTCATCACGTGCTGATAGCCTCTTGCGGCCATAAACGACAGGTAGGCGTGGTACAGGTAGCGGCGCGGATTCGGCGGGGTGATGTTGGCATTACCGATCATCCCCCCTTCCGGGGTGCCCAGCACCGTCAGGTAACCACAAAATCAATAAGCGGATCGGCATGCCGTTTGATTTCCAGGGCTTCTGCCGAAATCTGCTGCGCCTGGAGCAGTGCGCGGGGCTCGTTCGGGTTGGCAAAGCGTTGCATCAGGTGACGCACGATGACCGCCAGCTTTTCGGTGATCTTCGCTAGCAGCAGCGGGTCACGCTCTTCAGAGGCGATAGCCTCCGGGAACGTCAGGATCACCCGGCGGCGCGAGATGCCGCCGCTGCGCTCGCTGAACTGCATCGGGTTGTTATTCACCGCCAGTATAACTGCAGGGATGTAGACCGCGTAGGCGTCGCGGTATTTCGGATCGATGGCGACCGCATCGCCGCCGGTGATGGCCTTGATACCCGCCTCGTCACCACTCCACTTTTCCTGGTCGGGCAGGATAATCAGCGAGTAACCGACGACCTAGGCACATTTGCGCGCCGACTCCAGTTTGTCGATAGTGGCGGCGGGGTATTAACGGCACTGGCCAGCCACCGGGCGATAGTCGCCATCACGCTCATGCGGTTGATACCTACGACGTTAAGATTCTATCAACTCCTGTCACAGTGCGGCAGCCTCACAGGCCCAATAGTTGTGGTAGTAGGGATATATCAGGCACCATATGTTTAGTGCATAGCCCTTTTCCTACCAATGCACCGGTTAATGCCAAAGTCTTATAGACAGGGCCTGACTAGTATCGTTTTTGTCGTAATTGTTAATGTTCAAAACTACGCAGACTATTTCAACGGTGGTGCGTTTGGTTGCTTTGCCTTCTATCAATCAGATATGGCGCTGTTCAATGTCTCCGACTGCTCGCAGTCGCATCGATCGCCAATCCACATTTTCCACATACAGCCAACTGTGGCAGGGCTACCAGGAGGTCCAATAGCATTCTGAATCACTCTTGAGACAAATATTTCGAGGGAAGGTGGACGGATGATGAGCAAATTATTTTTATTAACCACCTTAACTCATATTGGCCTGAAAAATTAAAAAGGTGGAGTGAGTCTCTCTATAGACTTAATTATTAACCAAGTATTGGATGTGGATTTTTAATCATGTTACTGTTAATGAAGATAATTCTAATGATGTTAGGAAAGATAGACATTTGCTGCCGTAGGCCCATTAAGCCCATTCACTCTTCTAAATTCCACTCGAATTCCAGGGGTGATTGTTTGAGTTTCACGTGATGATAATGCTGAAATGTGTACTCGTACGTCTTTTCTTCCATCAGAGGGGATAATTAATCCTTTACCTGTTTTATTATCAAATATTTTGATGATGCCTGTCATTTTTTGGAACAAAGAACAACCTTATAAGATGAAAACAGCCTTAATTATACATTAAATGAATAAAAAAACCATCTCAATCTTACACATTCACCCTGGCCTTTTAGACGGCTAAAAATAAACATTGCTATCTCTTTAATAAGGGTGTAAGACTAAGTTATTAAAAGTAAACCGCAGAAAATGTCGGTTTAAATGAGTCATATAGTCAGCCCCTATAGCTAATGTTTCAATCTACCTTTTTTGATTAGTGTACTATTCTGACTTCTCACACCCAAGTAGGAATTTAATAATATATATCACATTGAAATAGCTTTTTATGTTGATAAGGAGGCTATAACTTTTGTTTTTGGACGATTAATACCCCACTAAATATTTTGTAATAAATACGCATCCATCAACAAGGTAACGTCATGATAAAAGTCATTATTTTTTTTAATTCTGCGCCATCTTGTATCACTGAGCTTCAGGACGGCGTAAAAACAATTTCACGCTCTTATCCGAATGGAGAGAAAGTACAATTACCTATAATGACGGCGGGATTAGCTTCTCGGACAGGTGACCACACAATTGTTCATGTCGCCTCTGATCGTGATTTAACATCCGACGAGATTTTTGCTGCTGCTGAAAAGTTGCTGTAAAACGTTCAAGGAAGTAAAAATCAGTAAAATACAATTTTTTCTTGCAACCTGACTTGATTGACATCGTATATTATATAATTTCGGGCTAATGCTTAGCATAAGCATATGATAACTATGCACTATAATAAAAGAAAAATATTACCAGTACAAAAAACGACCATCAATGATATGATAAATCTCATTCATTGAAAGGTTAATCCATATGTCTTTTATCGATTACGCAATGAAGTACATCGGCGGCATATCTAGATCTGCTGTAATTTGCCCTGTTTGTGGATTCAAGTCATCTCAGGCGGTTAGCAAGCTTCGACTGAAACAAGCAATGCTTTGCCCTGAATGTAAAGCGCTATTTGTCAAGTCACGCTAAACTCTGATACATGGTGATGCTAAATTTTGTGAGTACGCCTAAGACATATTCAAGCAGCTGTTAAATCCCGGATGGCTTACATCCATCCTGAGAGAACGCTTCTGAACTGATTTCGCAACTGCTCCTGCGCATTAACGTCGCAACTGAGCAACTCTATGAAAATGAACCCCAGGGAATGGTTTAGCCACTCCCGAATTCTGGCAAAAAAAACCGAACGATCGCCGCTTGCCGCTAACGATCCTGCAGGTGAGGGGGCGGTACGATCAGAGTTGTTTTCAACATCTCAGATGGAACGTTACGGCCAAAAGTTGGCACGTGCCCATAAATTATCTCCAAATAAGCTTCCCTACTACCTTCTCAAAAGGCTCGGCAACAATGAGGCCGCTATCACGCAGAACTGCTACGAGCTTAACTCAGGTATAAAAGCGAGCATTATGCCTGCCGGGGAGTGGTTGTTGGATAATTACTACCTTATTGAGGAGCAAATTCGCATCGTTCGCCAACACTTGCCGAAAAGCTTCGGCAAAGGTCTCCCATCCCTAATATCGCCTCAGAATTGTCCGCGAATTTATGATATTGCATCGGAAGCCATTGCGCACGGCGATGGCCGCTGGGACACTGCCAGCCTGACCAGCTATATCACGGCCTACCAACAGGTCACCCCACTGACGTTGGGCGAAGTTTGGGCCCTACCGGGCATGCTGCGCCTGGCTCTGATTGAAAATCTTCGCCGCATCAGCATGGAAGTCGTAAAGGCTCAGCGGGAACGAAACCTGGCAGATGCGTGGATAACAAGAATTTTCGAATGTGCAGAGAATGCTCCCGCTGACTTAATCATGGTAGTCGCCGATATGGCGCGCTCACGTCCTCCGTTGAGCAGTGCATTTGTCGCGGAGTTAGTACGGCGTCTGCAGGGGCATGGCAATGCGGTGTCGTTGCCTTTGACCTGGGTTGACCAGTGCCTGGCGGAACAGGGGATCACAACCGAGGCACTGATTCATCGCTTCAATCAACAGCTCGCTGCCAGTCAGCTTTCAGTCAGTAACAGCATCGCTGGGTTGCGTTTACTGAGCGAAACGAACTGGGCTGATTTCGCTGAGGCGATAAGCACCGTTGAACAGGTATTACGCGGTGATCCTGCCGGTATTTATCCCCAAATGCACTTTGATACTCGGGATCATTATCGCCACGTCATTGAGATTTTGGCCAGAGATAGCGGCCTCAGTGAGCCTGAGGTAGCCAGCCGGTTACTGGCTCTTACCAGGGAGAACGCTCCCGACACATCGAAGTCCCACATTGGCTATTATCTGGTAGGCGAAGGTCGAGAGAAGTTGGAAATTCATCTGCTGGCTGACACCTCAACGTTTATACGCCTGCGGCACAGTTTCAACAGAATATCCCTGCTGTCATGGCTTGGCAGCCTGAGTTTGTTGACCACAGCAACGGTGGCCGGGGTATTGCATGAAACTGCGCAGCAAGGAACGTATTGGCTGCCGATCGTTGTGGCATTGCCTCTTGTCATTGCTGTTAGCCAATTAGCAAGTGATCTGCTCAGCGATGCCACCACTCGTTTTCGAATCCCCCGCCCATTACCGAGGATGGACTTTTCAGCCGGTATTCCCGTAGATAGTGCAGCCATGATCGTCATCCCTTGCATGCTGACAAGTCACGAAAGCTTCAGCAAACTCCTCACCAGTCTCGAAGTATGTTGGCTGGGGAATCAAAACGAAAACATCTGTTTCGCTCTGCTCACCGATTTTGCCGATGCAGAAAATAAACAAGCGCCTGCAGACAAAGCCCTCCTCAGACAGGCGATCACCGATATGCAGGCGCTTAACCGCCGCTATCCATCCCGACACCCTCGTTTTTATCTGCTGCACCGGCAGCCTGAATGGAACCCTTCTCAGCGGACCTGGATGGGTTATGAACGCAAGCGGGGCAAACTGGCGTTGTTAAACGACTGGCTACGCCATCCTGCGGCACAATTTGTCAGCGTTGCAGACATGCCTGCTCATCTTTTACCGGGCTATATAAAATATGTCATTACGCTGGACAGCGACACGGTGCTGCCGCGCGATACGGTACACAAGCTGGTCGCGACGATGGCGCATCCGCTGAATAAGCCAGAGTATGATCCGGTACGCCAGAGGGTGGTCAAAGGATTCGGCATTCTACAGCCCGGACTGGCGGAGGCGATGCCGCATAATGGCCAGGGGCGATACGCGGCCATGCGCAGCAGCGCACCTGGCAATAACCCCTATTCCATGATGTCTTCCGATATCTACCAGGATCTCTTTGGGGAAGGATCGTTCGTGGGCAAGGGGATTTATGATGTCGATACCTTTGTTCAAGCCACGGCCAACGTTTGTCCTGAAAATCTGGTTCTCAGCCATGATTTACTGGAAGGGTGCTACGCGCGTTCGGGGCTGCTGAGTGAAGTTTTACTCTACGAACAGTACCCCAATAATTACCTTTCGGATGTGGCACGCCGCTCACGCTGGATCCGGGGTGACTGGCAACTGCTGAACTGGTTGAAACTGCGCGTCAGAAAAGCGGATGGAAGCCGGGATAAGAATCCTCTATCCGCACTCTCTTACTGGAAACTGTTTGATAATTTGCGCCGCAGTCTCGTCGCCCCCTCTTTACTGGTATTGCTGTTCTTGACACTGCTTTGGGTGCCTAATCCGGTTTATTGGCTTGGCGTGCTGGCGCTGATATGGCTGTTACCTGCGATGCTGAGCATCCTCTATGATCTGCTGCATAAGCCCCTTCGCCGCCACCTGAAACCGCATTTGTTGCTGGTAGCTTCAGGGGCGCTGAAGCGTCTGTCAGGCATCGGGCTTAATTTTGCGATACTGCCGCACGAAGCCGGATATTCATTGTATGCGATTATCGTGACGCTATGGCGTCTGGGCGTTAGCCAGCGCAATCTCAGCCAGTGGGTCAGCCATCGTCCGGACGACAATCAGGCCAGAACTTCGGTTGGCCGTTTCTACCAAGCTATGTGGCTGAACGTCGCTGGCGGAGTGGCACTCACCATTCTGACCGTACATATTGCGCCGCAGCTGCTGGCGATCGCTTTGCCGGTCAGTGTGTTATGGTGCCTGGCTCCCCTGCTGATGAAAGGGTTGAGCCGCCAACCCGTTCGTAAGGCCTTTTCGCCGAACCGAGAGCAAAAACGGCTGCTACGCCAGACAAGCCGTGAAATCTGGGCATTTTTTGAGACCTTTGCCACGGCGCAAGAGAACTGGCTTCCGCCTGACAACTATCAGGAAATACCGCAACCGACAGTGGCTCACCGTACCTCTCCTACCAATATTGGCCTTTCCCTGCTGGCCAATCTGACGGCCTGGGACTTTGGTTATCTTTCCGGCGGGGAGGTATTGCAGCGCGTCTCGCTAACGCTTGATACGCTGGACAAAATGGAACACTACCGGGGACATCTCTATAACTGGTACGACACCCGTACGCTGGCACCGCTCAGCCCACGCTACGTTTCAAGTGTCGACAGTGGCAATATGGCGGGTCATTTACTGACATTGCGTGAAGGGCTATCTGCCATGCGCCATCAGCCTGTTTTAAACATCGAACAGATGCTGGCCGGGCTGAACGATACGCTGGAGATTCTGGAGAAACATTGGGGCTCAAGCGCGCCTACCGCTTTGCGGCTACTGCGCAAACACTGCCAAAGTGCGGTGTCACTGTCTCCGCCAGCGCTTTTCAGCGAACTGAAAAAAATGCGCACTCAGTGCAACCACCTTACAACGCAATGTCATCAAGACTCCCACCTTCAGGTACGCTGGACAAAACATCTGGAAAATCAGCTGGTGCAGCTTGGTCATGAATGGTCGCTACTACTCGACTGGTTGCCAGCGTCCTGGAACAAACAGACGCTGCCGACGCTGAACTGGTTGGCCCGTGCGACATTTACCGGAGAAGGAACGCCTCCGGCGTCCGTGACGGCGCAAGCTCAAATGCGGCTGAAAATTATCGCCGAGCTTGAACAACGGCTGAATGACCATGCTCGGATGGATTTCGCCTTTCTGTACAGTGAGGCAACCAGTCTGCTCAGTGTCGGTTACAAATGTGACACGAATACGTCAGACAAAAGCCATTACGATCTTTTCCCATCTGAAATCCGACTGACCAGTTTCCTCGCCATTGCGGCGAATCAGTTGCCACTCAAAAGCTGGTACGCGCTGGGGAGGTTGTTCACCACCATAGACAATGAAACAGCCCTGATGTCATGGAGCGGTTCGATGTTTGAATACCTGATGCCTAATCTGGTGATGCCCACGTGGCCAGGCAGTCTGCTTGATGAGATGAGCCAGTCGGCGGTGATGCGCCAGATACACTGGGGTAAAGAGCGTGGGGTGCCTTGGGGAGTATCAGAGTCTGGCTATCATGCTTTTGATGTTCAGCAAAACTATCAGTATCAGGCATTTGGCGTGCCAGGGCTCGGTCTGCGTCGGGGACTTTCCGATGATATGGTGGTTGCCCCTTACGCCACCCTGCTGGCGCTGATGGTCTCACCGCAAAAAGCGTGTGAAAACCTGTTCCGATTGCAAAAAAATGGCGCACAGGGTGAGTATGGCTTCTATGAAGCGCTGGATTATACCCCTTCACGCCTTGCAACCGGTCAACTGTATGCGGTAGTGCAGTCCTGGATGGCACATCATCAAGGCATGGCATTTCAGGCGCTCGCCCACGTGCTGCTTGACGCCCCCATGACTGAGCGATTTATGTCCAGCACGCTCTTCCAGTCAGCGAGTTTGTTGTTACAGGAGCGCGTGCCGGATGCGGTCGATCTCTACAGCCCGCGTCGTCATTTTGAATCTCATGAAGGAAGGGTCAAACCCGTTCGCTATGAACCTCGTATTTTCAACGGGGTGGACACCCCGGTTCCGGAAATTCAGCTGTTGTCCAACAGCCATTATCATCTGATGTTGACGGCTGGCGGGGGAGGCTACAGTCGCTGGAATAATATTGCCCTAACGCGCTGGCGAAGTGATACCACCCGGGATAACTGGGGAACGTTCTGCTATATCCGCGATATGCAGACGGGTGAGATATGGAGCAATACCTGGCAACCGACAGGCAACGCTATCGGGCTCGACGAAGAAGTGATATTTACCGATGCGGGGGCGGAATTCAGGCGCACCTTCGGGACGCTCAGCGTCAAAACCCAGGTTGTTGTCTCCCCGGAGGATGATATTGAACTACGACGGATCACCCTGGTGCACCGGGGCCGCCAGCCGCGCTCCCTGGAACTGACAACCTACGCCGAAGTGGTACTGGCGTCTGATGCCAGCGATCTGGCACATCCAGCGTTCAGCAATTTGTTTATCCAGACCGAGCTTGATCCTGAACGTGATGCTATCCTCTGCCACCGGCGCCCGCGCTCGCCGGATGAGTCGAGCCCTTGCCTGTTTCACATGATGGTGGTGCATGGCGGTCACCATAAGAGCGTCTCGTTTGAAACAGACAGGGCAGAGTTCCTTGGACGAGGCAGAAGCCCAGCCGATGCTCGGGCCATCGAGCAAGGCGGAGCGCTCAGCAACACATCGGGCTCAGTGTTGGATCCTATACTGGCGATACGTCACGCCATCATCCTGCAGCCTGGGCAACCGGTTACGATTGATATCGTTTATGGCATTAGTGAAAGCCGCCAGCAAAGCCTGGCATTGCTCGAAAAATATCGCGACTATCCTATCGCTGACCGCGTGTTTGAACTGGCGTGGTCGCATAGTCTGGTGGTATTACGTCAGATGAACGCCAGTGAAGATGATGCCACCTTGTTTAATCGTCTTGCCAGCGCAGTACTTTATCCCAGTCAGGAGTTGCGTGCCGAGGGCCAAACCATCAGCCATAATCGGCGTGGTCAGTCCGGCCTGTGGGGCTGGGCAATCTCAGGTGATCTGCCGATAGTGCTGCTCAGCATTTCCAGCGAGGAAGGCGTCGCCTCCGTCACCACCCTGATTCAGGCACACCGATACTGGCGGCTGAAAGGGCTGGAGGTGGACTTGGTGATCTTGAATAACAGCCCAGGGGGATACCAGCAGGGATTGCAAAATCAGATTATGGATTTAATTTATGCCGGGTCAGAAGCCAGTCTGCTGGATAAAACGGGCGGCCTTTTTGTGCGTAATGGCGAGCACCTCACCACTGAGGATAAGCTGCTGCTGATGAGCGTGGCTTGTCTTTACCTCGATGACCGTGCGGGTGGAATTAATGAACAGCTTAACCAGCGTATTCACACCCCAAAACCTCCGGCCAGACCGTTGATTCCGCATATTGTTTCGGAGAGTAACCAACATACCGATTGGGCCCCCGATACCAGCCAGTTGCGCCATTTCAATGGGTACGGCGGATTTTCTCATGACGGCCGGGAATATCAGATTGTGCTCCGGGAAAATGAGTCAACGCCCGCCCCTTGGGCAAATGTACTGGCGAATGCCCGTTTTGGCAGTGTGATTTCGGATGCGGGGCAGGCCTATAGCTGGTATGAGAATGCCCATGAATTCAGGTTAACGCCGTGGGAGAACGATCCTGTGAGCGATCGTAGCGGTGAGGCGTATTACCTGCGTGATGAAGAGAGTGGTGAGTGCTGGTCACCGACGATTTTACCTACGCGCGGACAAGGGGATTATCTGACACGCCATGGTTTTGGCTACAGCGTATTTGCCCATCGGGAGAGTGGTATAGACAGTGAGCTGACGGTATTTGTTGCCGAAGAGGCCCCGGTTAAACTTGCAATCCTGACGCTCAGTAACAATTCGGGACGCACTCGTAAACTGTCCGTCACGGGCTACGTGGAGTGGACGCTCGGAGAGTCACGAATCCGCTCCGCCCCTCATATCGTGACACATGCTGCCAGTATCCCTGGCGGTTGCGGTGTGATGGCAAATAACTTTTACGGTGACAACGGTGGCGAGCGCACTGCATTTTTTGCCGTCAGCGGTAATTATTGTTCGTTGATGGGAGATCGCCGGGAGTTTATTGGCCGTAACGGTTCGTTGCGCAGCCCATCCACCATGAAACTGCGCAGACTCTCGGGTAAAACCGGCGCCGGCCTCGATCCCTGTGGAGCCGTCCAGTCAGCGGCTACATTTATTGACGGGGACCAGAGAACGTTTATTTTTGTCCTTGGCGCGGCAGATAATCATGCCCAGGCTCAGGAGATGCTTACCCACTATCTCAATGAGGATGCGGCCCGCCTGGAGCTGAACCGCGTTCACCACTACTGGCACCATGTGCTCGATAAAATCGTGGTTAATACGCCTGATACATCTGTGAATTTGCTGGTCAACGGCTGGCTGTTATACCAGACCGTAGCCTGTCGCCTTATGGCTCGCAGTGGTTACTACCAGTCCGGCGGTGCATTTGGTTTTCGCGATCAGTTGCAGGATACGCTGGCACTGAGTCATGCCGATCCGAACCGAATGCGCGAACAGATAATGCTGTGCGCATCACGGCAATTTATCGAAGGAGATGTGCAACACTGGTGGCACCCTCCACACGGCAGCGGGGTTCGTACCCGCTGTTCTGATGACTACCTGTGGCTTCCGCTTGCCGTTTGCCACTATGTGGAAACGACGGGGGATATGGATGTGCTGGAGATGCGCATACCGTATCTGGAAGGTCGCCTGCTCCAGCCCGGTGAAGAGTCTATCTATGACACGCCGGTCGTCAGCGGCACCGAAGAGACATTGTGGTTACACTGCGTCAAAGCGATTCAACATGGACTGAGGTTCGGTGAGCATGGCCTGCCGCTGATGGGGGCAGGTGACTGGAATGACGGGATGAACCGGGTTGGTATCGAAGGCAGTGGTGAAAGCGTCTGGCTGGGTTTCTTCCTGTATGACATTTTGCAGCGGTTTACCGCACTGGCAGAGCGCAAGCAGGATGACAGTGTCGCCTCGATGTGTCGTTCGCAGGCCTTGCACCTGCAAAACAATCTCGAAACTCACGCCTGGGATGGCGAATGGTACCGGCGCGGTTATTTTGACGATGGTACTCCCCTGGGATCGAAAGCCTCGCAGGACTGCCGGATAGATGCGATTGCGCAGAGCTGGTCTGTATTGTCCGGGGCCGCCAGCGCGGGACGATGTGAACAGGCCATGCAGGCGCTGGATAAGCACCTGGTAGATAACGATGGCGGGTTGATAAGGCTGTTAACACCACCATTCGATGGTCATGGACCTAACCCGGGTTACATCCAGGGTTATCTGCCCGGCGTGCGGGAAAATGGGGGGCAGTATACACATGGCGCCATCTGGGCCGTTATGGCATTTGCACGGATGGGAAATGCAGAACGCGCCTGGCAACTCTGGTCAATGATCAACCCGATAAATCATACCCTTAATGCAGGCTCGGTCGGGATTTATAAGGCTGAGCCTTATGTCATGAGTGCTGATGTCTATAGTGTCGCTCCCCATACCGGACGAGCGGGATGGAGCTGGTATACCGGTTCCGCAGGCTGGGCCTACCGTTTACTTACCGAGGAATTACTGGGTATAAAACGCTCCGGTGCTACCTTTACTGTCCATGCCAGATTGCCAGATGAGTGGTCCTCTTTTTCGATGTCATATCAATATGGTGAAAGCCAGTATCAGATTATGGTTTCACGCGGAGAGGGAGAGTATCGTGTCACACTGGATAGCATCGTACTGCCTGGCGACAACATTCCTTTGCGGGATGATGGGAAAAATCATACGGTTGAAATTATTCAAAACTGATACTGCCTTAAAAGGCACATTAAAGCCTGCCGTTAATGCGCTGATTGTCCCTGAGAACTTCGATTGCGGTTTGCATTACGACTTTATCATCTCGTCTTTTCTGTTTGAGTTGCATTACCTGGAGGTATTCAAGCAACGTTCGGGTGTTAATCGGCCTGCCTTGTTTTCCCACGGCCAGCACCGCCTCACCAAGGATAATTTTCACTGGGGGTAACTGTGCAGGGTACCAGTCAAGGGTGTCTTCTGATTTCATTATAAATTTCTCATGGAAGGGTATTATATCACAAAATATTACTTTGTTGCTTGGTTCTGCTCTCATAGCTCAAGAATAAAGAGAAACCGTATACTATATGGATAGTTAAAGCCAATGACTCCCTGCTGAGTTTATGAATGTGATTAATGCATTTCGAGTTGTAAAAAACGAAATCAGGCTAATGAAACATCCAGAAGAATAATGACAAGGATGATTGCAACCACTATGCGCCGACTAATTTATATTTTGAATCTAAACACAACACCATTGTCTAAGTAGTATGTAATGCTAAAGACATAGTTTTATTTATACATTACAAACTATATATTTAATTTTCGGGTCGAGTTAAGGAAAAACATGTCACAACATTTTACAAAGGCTTTACTCCATCCCCGTTACTGGATTACCTGGTTTGGGCTAGGTTTGCTCTGGATTATCGTCCAACTTCCCTATCCGGCACTGCATTTATTAGGTTCTACTCTGGGGAGGTCATCTAGACCTTTTCTTAAAAGGCGCGGGCGCATTGCCGACAAAAATATAGAGCTCTGCTTCCCGGAAATGACAACAAAAGCACGGGATCAGCTGGTCAGAAAAAATTTTGTTTCCTTGGGGTTAGGGTTGATGGAAACTGGTATGGCTTGGTTTTGGAGTGATGCCAGGGTGAGGAAATGGTTTGAGGTTGAAGGTATTGAAAATCTAACGAAAGCTACCCGAGGCGTAATGGTTTTAGGCGTTCACTTCATGTCCCTTGAATTATGCGGAAGAGTTATGGGGGTATGCCATCCAATGATGGCTACTTACCGTCCACACAATAATCTGCTTATGGAATGGATACAAACTAAAGGTCGAATGCGCTCAAACAAAGCAATGATTAATCGACGCAATCTACTTGGGTTTGTCCGGGCACTGAAAGCCGGCGAGGCTGTTTGGTTTGCACCTGATCAGGATTATGGGCCCGAGGGTAGTGTTTTTGCGCCTTTCTTCTGCGTTAAAAATGCAGCCACTACGAACGGAACTTTTGTTCTATCGAAACTCGCAAGAGCGGACTTGATTACTTTGAGCATGATCCGACTTAGTAATAAAAAGGGCTATCGTATGTTTATCAGCTCTCCGCTTTTAGATTATCCCAAAGGTGATGAGATTATAGCAGCAAACTACATAAATAAAATTATCGAAAAGGAAATCTGCCGAGCCCCCGAACAATATCTATGGATGCATCGTAGGTTTAAGACTCGGCCTGAAGGAGAGCTTTCTGTTTATAAATGAATTATCAGCTAAATCACACAGTATAGCATCAGACCGCCTTATATTTTCGAGATTTACAAAACACTCTGTTTATGTGGCCTCTAATAGATATAAAAATCACTACCGCGATTAATTTCACACGCAATCAATGCCTTGCAAGCGTGTTGGTTTAACTAAAATCGGCAATGAGCACTAATTATTTAAGGAAGGAATATCCTCACCATAATCTGCATATCGTTTAAAGGCATGTGTATAGGAATCCAAGACAGAACAGGAACATATACGCAATCCTATACACATTAGAGACCGGATTCCACTGGAACATTACGGACTAATACGGATAAAAAAATCATAATGTCTTTTTAAAACAGAGTGTTTATGGATAAATACGGACTTTACAGGAAGAGAGGATGGTGCCGATAATAGGAGTCGAACCTACGACCTTCGCATTACGAATGCGCTGCTCTACCAACTGAGCTATATCGGCATCGAGCCGGGCCTGCAGGGCAAGCCGGAAGTGCGTTGAACAAGGTAGACCCGTGCACGAAATGAGTCAATAGCCGCCGGGGCGTTTGGTTGTTTTGCAAGCAACCAGACTGTCGTGCAATCTCCCTTTTCCAAAAACAATCAGGGCGCAGCATGCTGCGCCCTGACCTCTTTATGACCGCAATGCGGCCTTAGCTGCGCACCAGATCGTCGCCGTAGCCGATCCACTTGTAGGTGGTCAGCGCGTCCAGGCCCATCGGACCGCGGGCGTGCAGTTTCTGGGTGCTCACCGCCACTTCTGCGCCCAGGCCGAACTGGCCGCCGTCGGTGAAGCGAGTGCTGGCGTTAACGTACACCGCCGAGGAGTCCACCGCGCGCACGAAGTGCTCGGCGCTGCTGAGCGAACGGGTGAGGATCGCGTCGGAATGGTTAGTGCCGTGGGTGCGGATGTGATCGATGGCCTGATCGATATCGTCCACCAGCAGCACGTTCAGATCCAGCGACAGCCATTCGTCGTCGTAATCCTCCGTATTCACCGGCACCACCGTCGCCGGGCCGCCCTGCAGCAGCGGCAGCGCGTTTTCCGCCGCGTGCAGCGTCACGCCCGCCGCCGCCATTTTGGCGCTCAGCGCCGGCAGGAACTCAGCGGCGATGCTGCGGTTCACCAGCAGCGTCTCCAGCGAGTTACAGGCGCTCGGGCGCTGGATCTTGGCGTTTTCAATCACCGTCAGCGCCTTGTCGAAATCGACATTGGCATCCACGTAGGTATGGCACACGCCGATGCCGCCGGTGATCACCGGAATGGTCGATTGCTCGCGGCACAGCTTGTGCAGGCCGGCGCCGCCGCGCGGGATCAGCATGTCGACATAGCGATCCAGGCGCAGCAGTTCGTTCACCAGCGCGCGATCCGGGCTGTCGATCGCCTGCACCGCCGCCGCCGGCAGGCCGCACTGTTCCAGCGCCTGCTGGATCACTTTCACCGTTGCCTGGTTGGTGTTGTGCGTCTCTTTACCGCCGCGCAGGATCACTGCGTTGCCGGTTTTCAGGCACAGGCTGGCGACGTCGATGGTGACGTTCGGCCGCGCCTCGTAAATCACGCCGATCACGCCGAGCGGCACCCGGCGGCGCTCCAGCTTCAGCCCGCTGTCCAGCAGGTTGCCGTCCAGCACGTGGCCGACCGGATCGTTCAGGCGGCATACCTGGCGCACGTCGTTGGCGATCGCCGCCAGCCGCGCCGGGGTCAGCAACAGGCGATCGAGCAACGCTTCGCTCATGCCGGTGGCGCGCGCCTGCGCCATGTCTTGTTCGTTCGCCAGCAGGATCGCTTCGCTGTTGGCTTCCAGCATGTCGGCCATCACCGACAGCACCTGATTCTTCTTCGCCGTGCTCAGCACCGCCAGCTGCCAGGAGGCCTGCTTGGCGGCCTTCCCCATCTGCTCCAGCATGCTCACTCCTTAACTGACAATCATATCGTCGCGGTGCACTGCCACCGGACCGTATTCGTAACCGAGGATCTCGCTGATTTCCTGCGAGTGGTGCCCGGCGATCATGCGCATCGCATCGCTGTTATAGCGGCTGACGCCGTGCGCCAGATCGCGCCCCGCCAGGTTGCGGATGCGGATCACTTCGCCGCGCGAGAAGTCGCCCTTCACTTCGCGGATGCCTTTCGGCAGCAGCGAGCTGCCGCGCGCCATCATCGCTTCCACCGCACCGTCATCGACGGTGATCTCACCGGCCGGCGGCGCGCCGAAGATCCAGCGCTTGCGATTTTCCAGCGGGGTTTCCAGCGCGTGGAAACGGGTGCCCACCGGTTTGCCTTCGATCACGTCCGCCACCACGCCCGGCTTGCTGCCGGCGGCGATCACCACGTCGATGCCGGCACGGCAGGCCACGTCGGCCGCCTGCAGCTTGGTGCCCATGCCGCCGGTGCCCAGACCGGAGACGCTGTCGCCGGCGATGGCGCGCAGCGCGTCGTCGATGCCGTGCACTTCACGGATCAGTTCGGCCTGCGGGTTGTTGCGCGGATCCGCGGTGTAGAGGCCCTGCTGATCGGTCAGCAGCAGCAGTTTGTCGGCCCCGGCCAGAATGGCCGCCAGCGCCGACAGGTTATCGTTGTCGCCCACCTTGATTTCGGCGGTGGCGACGGCGTCGTTCTCATTGATTACCGGCACGATGCGGTTGTCCAGCAGCGCCGTCATGGTGTCGCGCGCGTTGAGGAAGCGCTCGCGGTCTTCCAGATCGGCGCGCGTCAGCAGCATCTGCCCGACGTGGATGCCGTAAATGGAGAACAGCTGTTCCCACAGCTGGATCAGCCGGCTCTGCCCCACCGCCGCCAGCAGCTGCTTGGAGGCGATGGTGGCGGGCAGCTCGGGGTAGCCCAGGTGTTCGCGCCCGGCGGCGATGGCGCCGGAGGTGACGATGACGATGCGGTGGCCCGCGGCGTGTTGCTGCGCGCACTGGCGCACCAATTCGACGATGTGGGCGCGGTTCAGACGCAGCGATCCGCCGGTCAACACGCTGGTGCCCAATTTCACAACCAATGTCTGGCTGCCGTTCATAGTATTTCTGCCGTGTAATATACCCGTCATCTTTCAAGCTGCAGCGTTGTTGGCTGCACGCACTCACCCCAGTCACTTACCTCAGTAAGCTCCTGGGGATTCCTGCGCTTGCCGCCTAGCCGCAACTCGAAAGCTATAGGGTATGATGAGAATAAGAGTGCAAAGGTCTTTGTAACAGGAGAGACGCGTTATGCCAACAGGCACAACGCGAAATCAGCACAATACGTGGTCAAACGGGGTCAGGCGGAGAGTTTGATCAGTTTTTCTTTGAAATCGTCGGCGGGTTCCAGCCCCAGCTCCATGGTCGCCAGCAGCTCGCCGAGGCGGCGATGGAAGTCGCGCAGGGTGTCTTCCAGCTTGGCGTTCACTTCATCATCCTTAATGTTTTGCGCCGTCCAGTCGCCTTCCTTGTCGAACAGGCCGAATTGGTACGAATAGGTGAAGCGCGCCTCTTCCGCCTGCAGCTCCATCCACCAGCCCCAGAACTCACGCTTCTCCGGAGCGGGCTTTACATTGACGCAGACGGCCAAACAATCAAAGAAAAAACGGTCGTTTTCACATTGCCCTTCACGCAGGTACGGCCCCAAGCTGGCAAAACGTTTCATTAGTCGGCTTTTAGGGTGACCACTCGGTAACGTCATTCTCTAACCTCCTCAATGTAGACCACTCTTTTTAACAAACTGTTAAAATTTAGCAACTAATTAACGCATTTTGTCCCTCAGCCAACCGGACATCTGCAGCAACGCCCGGTGGAAGCTGTCGTAAACCGGGGTGCGCGGGATGGCGACCAGCTTGCCGCTCACCGAGGAGGTGACGATCAGCTGCGACTCTTCTTTCGGGCTGAGCGTATCGCGCTCCCAGTAGCCGGAGATCATCGGCGTCGGGCAACGGCGCCCCAGCAACCCCTGCATTTTCAGCGAGTAGCTGTTCAGCTCCACCTTCAGCACGTTGTCGGAGGCATTGGCCATGCCCATGCGGCTGGCCAGCACGTCCATATACATGTCCGGCACGTTCAACTGGGTGCTGCTGTCGCACAGCAGGCGATGCACCACCGGCCCCAGGCAGGCCACGCCGCGCAGCCGCTGCGGCTCCAGATAGGCCAGCCGCACCGCCACGTTGGCGCCGAAGCGGAAGCCGAAGGCGCTCACCCGCTGATGATCCACCCACGGCACCGAGGCCAGCTGGATCAACACTTGTTGGTGCAGGTAGCTGGAGTCCTGCGTCAGCTTCCATTTGCAGGAGGAACCTATCGACGGCATGTCGAGCGTCAGCATGGCGATGCCGTGCGGCGCCAGGTAGTCGCGGAACAGGCGATGATAGTCAGTCTGCAGCGTATCGAGACTGCCGCACATCAGCACCGTCGGGAACGGCGCTTCGCCCTTCTCGGGCATGTGCAGGAAACCGGTGACGCTGCCGCCGCCTTCGATGCGAAACTCCAGCTCTTTCAGCTGATACGGCAGCAGCAGCGCCGCCTCTTCGTACGCACGGTTAGCCAGCATCTCCGCCTGTTCGGCCAGTTCGTCGCCCTTCAGGTGCGGGTAGCCGGCGATGCTGTACAGGCTCGCGGCCTTCAGCCAGTATTCGCCGCCGAGCAGCGGATCCTGCTGCTCCGTCGCCCGCTGTTGCCACTGCATGCCCTGATGGATCCATTCGTAGATCCAGTTGCCGTTGCGGTAGCCCACCACGGTATCCAGCCGCTGCGGATTGCTGCGCTCGGCGTCCGAGGCGGCGATGCGCGCCAGCACTTCGTGGATTTCGATCGGGCTGACGCCGCGCCAGGCCCACAGCAGCGGATTCAGCATGCGGTACCAGCTGCCGGTGGTGTCGCCTTCCAACGCGGAATGCATGGCGGCGCTCACTTTGTTGCGCGCGCGCAGCACCAGCGTCGAGGTTTCAGGGTGTTTGAATTTGGGCTTGAAAAGAATTTCAGAAAGGTTGGCCTGTGCCATGGTAACAACAGCCTCCGTAAATCTGGCGATAGGCCGCAACAGGCCTACTTAACTGGAGGTAGTGTACCTAACTCTGGCGGGATAAACCAAGATAACGCAAACGCCCGGCATAACCGGGCGTCAGGCGGCTGACAAAGGAGGAAAAAGCGTGGTTTTTCCTCCTTTGTGGTCAACGGCCGAAAATCAATAAATTGATTTTCCTTATTTTTTATATCTTGCCTTCGGTAAGCCTGACAACGCCATCACGTTTATCATTAAACAAACGCCCGGCATAACCGGGCGTTGACTTGGAACTGGCTGGGCTTAGCGACCGCCGATAGGGGGAACGAAGCTGACGCCCATGTCCCACGGCTGCTCAATCCAGGTGTCCTGTGGGATGTCGATCACGTAGTCGTCCACCAGCGGACGGCCCGCCGGCTTGGCGAAGATGGTGACGAAATGCGCTTTCGGGTACATGTCGCGAATCGCTTTTGCGGTGCCGCCGGTATCCACCAGATCGTCCACCACGATGAAGCCTTCACCGTCGCCTTCGGCGCGCTTGAGCACTTTCATTTCGCGCTGGTTGTCATGGTCATAGCTGGAAATGCAGACGGTATCCACATAGCGGATGCCCAGCTCGCGCGCCAGCAGGCCCGCCGGCACCAGGCCGCCGCGGCTGACGGCAATGATGCCGGTCCATTTGTCGGCAGGCAGCAGGCGGTGCGCCAGCTTGCGTGCATGTATTTGCAGCATATCCCAGGTAACAACGTATTTTTCGCTCATAGAATCGTGTCCCAGCCGGTTGGTGAAGCGGCTTACTTTATAGTTCAGGGGAAAAAAGGTTGCGCGAGATTATAGAGACTGGCCGCGTTGAATTCCAGCTGTACCGAGGAAAACCTCGCGATTTCCGCCGGACGGCTTTTCGGTGATTGATGCTGAAAAAGCGAGCGTTCCCGCCGCGAAGCCGTGTGATCAAGCGCTTAAACCGCACAATACGGGGGGCGCACCGCCGGAAATAAAGTGATATTCTCTGACGATCGTGCCACGACGCACAGATACCCGCTCACCTTAACCGCGCGGCACGCCCGTCCTGTCGGAGCCTGCCGTCACAGGAGACTTATAGTGTCTGAATTGTCTCAGCTTTCGCCACAGCCGCTGTGGGATATTTTCGCCAAGATCTGTTCTATCCCGCACCCTTCTTATCATGAAGAAGCGCTGGCGCAGCACATCCTCACCTGGGCCAAAGAAAAGAATCTGCACGCCGAGCGCGATCGGGTCGGCAATATCCTGCTGCGCAAGCCGGCCACCAAAGGCATGGAAAACCGCAAGCCGGTCGCGCTGCAGGCGCACCTGGACATGGTGCCGCAAAAGAATAACGACACCGTGCACGACTTCGCCAAGGATCCGATCCAGCCTTATATCGCCGGCGAGTGGGTGAAAGCGCGCGGCACCACGCTGGGCGCCGACAACGGCATCGGCATGGCCTCCGCCCTGGCGGTGCTGGCCGACGACAGCGTTGAGCACGGCCCGCTGGAAGTGCTGCTGACCATGACCGAAGAAGCCGGCATGGACGGCGCCTTCGGGCTGCAGCCGGACTGGCTGCAGGCGGACATCCTGATCAATACCGATTCCGAAGAAGAAGGCGAAATCTACATGGGTTGCGCCGGCGGCATCGACTTCATCACCACCCTGCCGCTGCAGCGCGAAGCGGTGCCGGCCGGTTACCAAACCCTGAAGCTGACCCTCAAGGGCCTGAAAGGCGGCCATTCCGGCGCCGAGATCCACGTCGGGCTGGGCAACGCCAACAAACTGCTGGCGCGCTTCCTGTTCGCCCATGCGGCGGCGCTGAACCTGCGCGTGCTGGACCTGAACGGCGGCACCCTGCGCAACGCCATCCCGCGTGAAGCCTCCGCGGTGGTAGCGGTGCCGGCGGACAAAGCCGACGCGCTGAAAGCGCTGAGCCAGGAGTTCCTGGCCGTGCTGCAGAACGAACTCTCTGCCAAAGAGAAGAACATCACCGTGCTGCTGGAGCCGGCCACCAGCGCTTCGCAGGCGCTGAGCGCCGACAGCCAGCAACGCTTCCTGGCTCTGCTGAACGGCACGCCGAACGGCGTGATCCGCATGAGCGACGCGGTGAAAGGCGTGGTGGAAACCTCGCTGAACGTCGGGGTGGTCACCACCAGCGAAAACGAAGCGGAAATCATCTGCCTGATCCGCTCCCTGATCGACAGCGGCAAAGACTACGTGGTCGAGATGCTGACCGCGCTGGGCCAGCTGGCCGGCGCCAAAGTGGCGCCGAAGGGCGGCTACCCGGGCTGGCAGCCGGACGCCGACTCACCGGTGATGCACCTGGTGCGCGAGCTGTATCAGGATCTGTTCAACAAGACGCCGAACATCATGGTGATCCACGCCGGCCTGGAATGCGGTCTGTTCAAAAAGCCGTATCCAAACATGGACATGGTATCGATCGGGCCAACCATCACCGGCCCGCACTCGCCGGATGAGCAGGTGCATATCGAAAGCGTCGGTCTGTACTGGAAGCTGCTGACCTCGTTGCTGAAAGCGATCCCTGAGCGCGCGTAATCTGCGCGCTTAACGCAAAAAGCCGGCGACTTGCCGGCTTTTTTTATTCCCAAGGCAGCGCCAGCTGCCGCTCCAGCTGCGGATCGAGCAGCGTCACATGCAGCCCCACCAGCCGCACGCCGCGCCCTTCTCGCCGCTCGCGCCACGCCTGCCGCGCCACCGCCAGCAAATCCTGCCGGTTCAGCACCGGGAACACGTGTTCCTGAGTGGTTTGCTGAAAATCCTGAAACTTCAGCTTCACGCCTTGCCGGGCGATGTGCAGATCCGGCTTCACCTTGCGCAGCCGCATCTCCAGCTCGGGGTAGAGTTTGTCGATAATCAGCGTTTCGCAGTCTTCCCAGTCGTGAATGTCTTCCGCCAACGTGCGCTCCACGCCCACCGATTTACGCAGCCGCTCCGCCGAGATTTCGCGCCGATCGATGCCCTGACACCGCTCCCACAGCACCCGGCCGAACTTGCCGAAACGCTTGAGCAACTGCGCCAAATCGTATTGCTGCACGTCGGCGCAGGTGATGAGCCCCACCTCTTCCAGCCGCTTGGCGGTCACCTTGCCGACACCGGGGATCTTGCTAAGCGGCAGCTGCTGCAAAAACGCCGGTACCTGCGCCGGCGTGATCACGTATTGCCCGTTCGGCTTGTTCATCTCGGAGGCGATTTTAGCGAGAAACTTGATTGGCGCGATGCCGGCCGACGCGGTGAGGTTCAGCTCGTCGGCGATCGCCTGACGGATCTCCTGGGCGATCAGCGTCGCCGAACCGTTGCATTGCGGGCTGTCGGTCACGTCGAGATAGGCTTCATCGAGCGACAGCGGCTCGATCAACGGGGTGTAGCGGGCGAAGATTTCACGGATGTGTTGCGAAGCCTCTTTGTAGGCCGCCATGCGCCCCGGCAGCAGGGTGAGATGCGGGCACAGCTTGAGCGCCATCGCCGTGGACATGGCGCTATGCACGCCGTAGCGCCGCGCCGGGTAGTTGGCGGTGCTGATCACCCCGCGCCGATCGGCGCTGCCGCCAATCGCCAGCGGGATATCGCGCAGGCTGGGATCGTCGCGCATTTCCACCGCCGCGAAGAAGCAGTCCATATCGACATGAATGATTTTACGCATCGCATCCTCCAGTAACACTGTATAAGTATACAGTCAGATACCGAAAGCTCAAGGCCGCAGGCTTCGATGAAAGCGCCGTTTCCGCCAGATATTTCCGCGTTGTTAAAAAAGCTTAATTTTTCAATAGTATGATTTCCGCCATCCCGTGCGGCTCACCACAACGATAACGACAAGGTACTCTACATGATCAGATTTTCTCATTGGCTGCTGGCTTCCGCGCTGTCGCTGAGCGCGCTGGCGGCCAGCGCTGCCGGTCACGCGCCGGCGATCGTCGCCCACCGCGGCGGCACCGCCGATGCGCCGGAGAACACCCGCATCGCCATCGAAACCGCGCTGAAAAACGGCGCCGACGCCGTTTGGATCACCCTGCAAGCATCCAAAGACGGCGTCATCGTGCTGTATCGCCCCTCAGATCTGAAGGCGCTGACCAACCGGCAGGGCCCGGTCTCTGCCTATACTGCCGCGCAGTTGGCCGAGACCGATGCCGGCTGGGCGTTCGCCAAAGGCGATGCGCATCCGTTCCGCGGCCAGGGCATCGGCATTCCGCGGCTCGACGACGTGCTTAAAGCGTTTCCGCACGTCACCTTTTATCTGGACATCAAATCCCCGGACGCCGATCCGGCGCAGTTTGGCCAGGCGCTGCTGGCGACGCTGGAAAGCACCGACAGCCTGAATCGCACCCGCGTCTACTCTACCGACGCCAAATACCTGCAGGCGCTGCCGCCGGCCATCCCGCGCTTCGAAAGCCGCGACGAAACCCGCACGCTGCTGGCCAACGTCACCATGGCGCACCAGTGCGATGTCAAACCGGACAACCGGCAGCCGCGCTGGTACGGGCTGGAGCTGAAGCGCGAGGTGGAAGTGGTGGAGAAGTACACCCTCGGCGAAGGGCGGTCGAAGGCGTTTCTGACCTGGGATAAAGAGTCGATGGATTGTTTCCGCTCGCAGGGCCCGGCGCACATCATTCTGTTCGGCGTCAACACGCCGCAGGCGTATCAGCAGGCGCTGGCACTGGGCACCGACGGCGTGATGGTCAACTCGCCGGCCGAGGCGAAAAGTTTCCGCAAGGCGAAATAAATCACCGGTTACGGCATAAGGCGGTTCGTCATCCCGCCTTATGCCCGTATGGCTTTCAATATCCGTTAGCGAGCAGGAACCACCTGGATGGTGCTATTTTCATAGCGAACACTAAACCCAGCACCGAATAGCCGGGCGGCAGGCTCAAGACCTTTACTTCGTTTATCCCGCGACAACAGCGTCACCGATATCCCGTAAGACTTCCCGCCTTCGAATTTATAGTTATCGTCGGGAATGCACGTAGCCGCGGTGACCGCAGGCATCTCGTTATCCGCGAAGTGCTTGCCGAAGATAGCATTGGCGTTGCCGATTTCTTCGATAATGACGCCGGCCAAGCGTTCGTCCCCTTCAGGTTGAACCCGCACACAAACGTGGTTATCAACGACAGTGACGTTGGCCGCGTAGTTTTTTGGCCTCGGATCGTTCATGTGCATGCAGCCGACGAGCAACAAAGTTAGCGTTCCAGCCAAAATAATGCGGTTCATCCTGTTACCTCTGCTTAAGAAACTGAGAAAGCGCATATTCGTATTTTCTGGCGATCGTTTTATCCGTTACGCCCTGAAAATTCACGCCATTGTTAATCGCACCCAGCCAGATAGTGTAACCATACTTCTTCAGGAACCAATAATCAGCGATGATTGAAGCCTGCTGTTCCATGGAGTAGTTATGCAACAGCTGTTTACCATCGAGTCGATATTTGTATTCAGCAGCCCAACTCAATAACCCTCGGGTTCTCACCCACATGCCTTTTTGGTGCTGCCAGACATGGCTCATTTCGTGGATAAATACATGCTGGAAACCTGCAGCGGCCGTGGAAAAATCAGCCTTATATAAGGCTTGTCTAAACCAGACTTCTCCGTTGGGTGCCATCGCCGTTCTGTTGGCTTGCAGCCCAAACGGCAGATAGCTATCGCAGTGAACAAACACTTTTTCATAGAAAACTGACCTGCCAAACACGGAACGGGCCAAATTAATTTCACCCACCGTTAACCCCCGTTTTATCCCTTCTTGTTGTTGTCCCATCCTAGAACTCCCTAAATCCAAAAGAAACCTAATGAGACGACATTTTAACCAATCAAGTAAACAAGCTAACCAACTGATAAACAACAGAAAAATCCGGATGTTTTTAAAATGAGAGCTGTATCAACCTTAAGACCTAAAGCTTGATAAGAACAAAATAGAGGATGTACATTTTTCCTATCAAATAAAAAACCCGGCCAAGGCCGGGTTTTCGCTTCGCTACAGAATGCGGTGCTTGTCCAACTGCTCGCGCCGCTGCGCCGCTTTGGCTTCGCGTTTTTTGCGCGCATCGCACGGCTCCGGGCAGTCGCAGACTTTCTCCATGCCCAGCGCGGTGATGCCGCCGCAGCTGCCCTGCAGGCTTTTGCGCTTGAACACATAGCCCAGCGACATGCCGCCGACGATCAGCAGAAACAACACGAAGGTAGCGGCGAATACCGTCAACATAGCAACCTCACGAACGCTTTTTCAGATAGGGCTTGAACGCGTCTGAATAACGCTCCTCAAACCCGTCGGCGGTTTTCACGATCATGAACACCGGAATGCCGAGCAGGTTGGCCAGCGCCATGCCGCGCTCCGGCCCCATCACGTTCAGGCCGGTGGACAGGCCGTCGGCGGTCATGCAGGTCGGGCTCAGCACGGTGATCGACATCAGCCGATGATGGATCGGGCGCCCGGTGATCGGATCGATGGTGTGCGAATAGCGCACCCCGTCCTGCTCGAAGTAGTTGCGATAGTCACCCGAGGTGGCGATCGACATCTCCCCCGGTTGGATCACCAGCTGCGCCTGCTGCTGCGCGCCGGTGGTCGGGCGCTCGATGGCGATGCGCCACGGCTTTTGCTCGCCGTTATGTCCGCGCGTGCGCACCTCGCCGCCGATATCCACCATGTAGTCTTTCACGTGTTGCGATTGCAGATACTCCGCCACCACGTCCACGCCATACCCTTTGGCGATCGACGACAGATCGACGTACAGCTCGGGGATGCTTTTCACCAGCGCGCTGCCCTGCACCGCCAGTTTGTCGGCGCCGGTCCAGGCGCGACGATGCTCCAGCTCCGCCTCGCTCGGCACCTTATCCGGCCGCCCTTCCGGGCCGAAGCCCCACAGGTTGACCAGCGGCCCGACGGTCACGTCCAGCGCGCCATCGGTGACGCGATTGATGCGCAGCGCTTCGCGCACCACTTCGGCGGTGGCCGGCGAAACCGGGAACGGCCGGTCAATGTCGCGGCTGGCGTTGAAGCGGCTGAGCTCGGAATCCGGCCGGTAGGTGGACATCTGATCGTTCACCTGTTCCAGTCGTTTGTCGATCTCCGCCTGCATCTCGCGCGCCGACGGCGTATTGTCGCCGGCCACGTAACGGATCGAATACGAGGTGCCCATGGTTTTACCCGTCAGATCCACCTGTTCCGGCCCGCAGCCGGTCAGCAGCAGGGTGGCGCTCAGCGCCACGCCCGCCAGCCAGTTCTTCGTCGCCAATGCGCGCAATTTAGCCACCAAAGTCATCCAGCATGATGTTTTCGTCTTCGACGCCCAGATCTTTGAGCATCTTGATCACCGCGGCGTTCATCATCGGCGGCCCGCACATGTAAAACTCGCAGTCTTCCGGCGCCGGGTGGTTCTTCAGGTAGTTCTCCAGCAGAACATTATGGATAAAGCCGGTGTAGCCGGTCCAGTTATCTTCCGGCTGCGGATCCGACAGCGCCACGTGCCAGGTGAAGTTTTCGTTCTCCGCCTGCAGCTGGTTGAAATCGTCTTCATAGAACATCTCGCGCAGCGAACGCGCGCCGTACCAGAAAGTGATCTTGCGCTTCGAGTTCAGACGCTTGAGCTGATCGAAGATGTGCGAGCGCATCGGCGCCATGCCTGCGCCGCCGCCGATGAAGATCATTTCGGCGTCGGTGTCCTTGGCGAAGAACTCGCCGAACGGCCCGGAGATGGTCACCTTGTCGCCCGGCTTCAGCGACCAGATATAGGAAGACATGATGCCCGGCGGCACGTCCGGATTGTTCGGCGGCGGCGTGGCGATACGCACGTTGAGCATGATGATGCCCTTTTCTTCCGGGTAGTTGGCCATCGAGTAGGCGCGCACCGTGGTGTCGTTCACCGTCGAGCGGTAGCGGAACAGGTTGAACTTGTCCCAGTCGCCGCGATACTCCTGCGGCACGTCGAAGTCGGCGTAGCTGATGTCGTGCGCCGGCGCTTCGATCTGGATGAAGCCGCCCGCGCGGAACGGCACGTCTTCGCCATCGGGGATCTTCAGCTTCAGCTCTTTGATAAAGGTCGCTTTGTTATCGTTGGAGATAACCTCGCACTCCCATTTCTTCACGCCGAAGATCTCTTCCGGCAGTTCGATCTTCAGGTTCTGCTTCACGTTCACCTGGCACGCCAGGCGGCAACCCTCTTTCGCTTCGCGCTTGTTGATGTGCGAGAGCTCGGTCGGCAGGATATCGCCGCCGCCCTCTTTGATCACCACCCGGCACTGGCCGCAGGAACCGCCGCCGCCACAGGCCGAGGAGACGAAGATCCCCTGGCTGGAGAGCACGTTGAGCAGCTTGTCGCCCGCCGGCGCATGGAAGCTCTTATCCAGATCGCCGTTGATTTCCACCGCGATGTCGCCGGTATTCACCAGCTTCGACTTGGCGAACAGGATCAGCAACACCAGCACCATCACGATGGCGGTGAACATTGCTACGCCTAAAATAATTTCCATAAATTCTTCCCGCCTTTACAACTGAACACCGGAGAAGGACATGAAGCCCAGCGCCATCAGTCCGGTGGTGATAAAGGTAATGCCCAGGCCGCGCAGCCCTGCCGGCACGTTGGCATACTTGAGTTTTTCGCGGATCCCCGCCATGGCGACGATCGCCAGCATCCAGCCGGTGCCGGAACCAAAGCCGTACACCACCGATTCGGCGAAGTTGTAGTCGCGCTGCACCATGAAGGACACGCCGCCGAAGATGGCGCAGTTCACGGTGATGAGCGGCAGGAAGATGCCGAGCGCGTTATACAGCGACGGGAAGAAACGATCGAGGATCATCTCCAGAATCTGCACCAGCGCCGCAATCACGCCGATGAAGGTGATGAAGTTGAGGAAGCTCAGATCGACGCCTTCCACCAGCGCGCCGTCGCGCAGGATCAGGTTGTAGACCAGGTTGTTCACCGGCACCGAAATGCCGAGCACGATGGTCACCGCGATGCCCAGGCCAAAGGCGGTCGAGACCTTCTTCGACACCGCCAGGAAGGTACACATCCCGAGGAAGAACGCCAGCGCCATGTTCTCAACGAACACCGCGCGCACAAACAGGCTGATATAGTGTTCCATCGGCCTTTACTCCTTTTCGATCTGCGCCGGCTTCAGGGTGCGCAGCACCCAGATCAGCAGGCCGATGATGAAGAACGCGCTCGGCGCCAGCAGGAACAGGCCGTTCGGCTGATACCAGCCGCCGTTCTGCACCGTTTCCAGCACCGGCACGCCGAACAGCTTGCCGGAGCCGATCAGCTCGCGCAGGAAACCGACCAGCACCAGGATCACCCCGTAGCCCAGCCCGTTGCCGATGCCGTCCATAAAGCTCTCGATCGGCGGCGACTTCATGGCGTAGGCCTCGGCGCGCCCCATCACGATACAGTTGGTGATGATCAGGCCGACGAACACCGACAGCTGTTTGGAGATCTCGAACGCATAAGCGCGCAGCAGCTGATCGACCACGATCACCAGCGAGGCGATGATCGCCATCTGCACGATGATGCGCACGCTGTTGGGAATATGATGACGGATCAGCGAGATGAAGAAGCTGGAGAACGCGGTCACCAGCGTCACCGCAATGGTCATCACCACCGCCGTCTCCAGCTTGGTGGTCACCGCCAGCGCCGAACAGACGCCCAGCACCTGCAGGGCGATCGGGTTATTGTCGAACAGCGGCCCCAGCAGGACCCGCTTTATCTCTTTGGAATCAGCCATTTTTCAGCGCTCCTTCACGAACTTTTTTCAGGAACGGGCCGAAGCCGTGCTCGCCCAACCAGAAATCAAACGTATGCTGTACGCCGTTGGAGGTCAGCGTGGCGCCGGACAGGCCGTCCACACCATGCACATCCCCCTGACGCGCGCCGCCTTTCACCACGCGGATCGCCGGCTGGCCATTGTCGTCGAACAGCTGCTTGCCGACCCACTGCTGGCGCCAGGACGGGTTCTCGACCTCCCCGCCCAGCCCCGGGGTTTCCCCCTGGTCGTAGTAGGTGATGCCCTTGACCGTGTTGCCGTCATTATCCAGCGCCACGAAGGCGTACATCATCGACCACAGACCGGTGCCGTATACCGGCAGCACAATCTTGTTCACCTGGCCGCTTTCATCGCGCACCAGGTAGATTTCCGCCTGGTTGCTGCGGCGCTTGATGCCGGCCGGATCGTCGCCCGCCGCCAGCGCCACGCTTTTGGCGTCGTCGCGCAGCGCGGCGCCCAGATCGAACGCCGCCGCCTTGCCGGCGACAAACTCGCCGCTGTTCAGATCCACCAGGCGCGGTTCGATGCGCTCGCTGTACAGGCGCTTGACCTGCTCGCTCTCCATTTTCGGCTGCAACAGGCCGGCTACGTCGAGAATATTGCGCTGCTTGTCGAGCAGCTTTTGCTCCTGCTGTTTGGACTTCAGGCCGACGGCGGAGCCCGCCACCACCACTGAACACACCAGACACAGCAGCAGCACTACCAGCAGCGTTTTACCGATGCCGTCGTTTTTCGCTTCATTCGCCACGGGCTTTTCTCCGCTTGATGTTGGCCTGCACCACCAGATAATCGAACAGCGGCGCGAACAGGTTGGCGAACAGGATCGCCAGCATCATGCCTTCCGGATAGGCGGGGTTGACTACCCTAATCAGCACGCACATCACGCCAATCAGAATGCCGTACCACCATTTCCCCTTATTGGTGAAGGAGGCGGAAACCGGGTCGGTCGCCATAAAGATCATGCCGAAGGCGAAGCCGCCCAGCACCAGATGCCAGTACCACGGCATGGCGAACATCGGGTTGGTGTCCGAACCGATGGCGTTGAACAACAGGGCGGAAGCCACCATGCCGAGCATTACGCCGGCGACGATGCGCCAGGAGGCCACGCGGCCGAACAGGATAATCGCCCCGCCGATCAGGATCATCAGCGTGGACACCTCACCGATCGAGCCGGGAATGTTGCCGAGGAAAGCGTCCAGCCAGCTGATGGACTGGCCGGTGGCCACGTTGCTCAGGCTGTGCGCCCCGCCCGCGCTCCACTGCGCCAGCGGCGTCGCGCCGGAGAAACCGTCCGCGGAGGTCCACACCAAATCGCCGGAGATCTGCGCCGGATAGGCGAAGAACAGGAAGGCGCGGCCGGCCAGCGCCGGGTTGAGGAAGTTGCGCCCGGTGCCGCCGAAGATCTCTTTGGCCACCACCACGCCGAAGGTGATGCCCAGCGCGGCCTGCCACAGCGGCAGGGTCGGCGGCACGATCAGCGCGAACAGGATGGACGTGACGAAGAAGCCTTCGTTGACCTCATGCTTGCGGATAATGGCGAACAGCACTTCCCAGAAGCCGCCGACGACGAATACCACGGCGTAGATCGGCAGGAAGTAACAGGCGCCCAGCACCATCTTGCTGACCCAGCCGGCGTCGGCCGCCAGCGAGGCGCCGAGCCACTGCGCCAGGCGATAATGCCAGTCGCCCGCCAGCACCTGTTGCAGCGCGTCGCCGCTGTACAGATGGTGCAGCGCCGGGATTGCCTGCTGGCCGACGTTGTACATGCCCCAGAACATCGCCGGGAACACCGCCAGCCACACCAGGATCATCATGCGTTTCAAATCGATGGCGTCGCGCACGTGCGAAGCGCCGCGCGTCACCGTGCCGGGGGTGTAAAACACCGTGGTGGTCGCTTCATACAGCGGGTACCACTTTTCCAGTTTGCCGCCCGGCGTGAAGTGATGCTCTATCTTCTCGAAATAATTCTTCAGGCCCATCGGTTATCCTTCCTGCTCAATCTTGGTCAGCACCTCGCGCAGCACCGGCGCGTACTCATACTTGCCGGGGCAAACGAAGGTGCACAGCGCCAGATCTTCCTCATCCAGTTCCAGGCAGCCCAGCGCTTGCGCGCTGTCGCTGTCGCCCGCCAGCAAATCGCGCAGCAGCAGCGTCGGCAAAATATCCAGCGGCATCACCCGCTCATAGTTGCCGATCGGCACCATGGCGCGCTCGCCGCCGTTAGTGGTGGTTGAGAAAGCGAACAGTTTGTTCTTCAGGAAGTGGCCCAGCGTGGTGCGGGTAATGGAGAATTTGTTCGGTGAGGGCACGATCCAACCGAACAGCTCTTTGTCGCGCCCTTCCTCCAACACCGACACCTGCGAGTGGAAGCGGCCGAGCCAGGCGTTCGGCCCGGCGGCGTGCATGCCGTTCAGCACCGAACCGGAGATCACCCGATTCTCGCCGCCTTTCAGGCGGCCGGCGGTCAGCTCATCGAGGCTGGCCCCCAGACGGGTGCGCAGCAGCGCCGGCTGCGCCACCTGCGGCCCGGCCAGCGCCACCACACGGCGGGTATCGAGCTTGCCGGTGGTGAACAGCGTGCCGATGGCGATGACATCCTGGTAACCGATGTGCCAAACGGTTTTCTTCAGGCTGACCGGTTCAAGGAAGTGAATGTGGGTGCCCGCCAGCCCGGCGGGATGCGGGCCGGCAAATTCGCTGTAGGCGATCTGCGGGCCGCTCTGCTGGCCAACCGAAGCGCCGGCGGCATGGCACACGTGCACCTTGCCCGCCGTCAGGCGCGCCAGCACCACCAGCCCGGCGTTGAACGCCGCCTGCTGCTCGGCGATGATCACCTGCGGATCGGCGGCCAACGGTTGGGTGTCCATCGCGGTGACGAAAATGGCGCGCGGTTCGCTGCCGGGAGCCGGCGTCTTGCTGAACGGGCGGGTGCGCAGCGCGGTCCACAGGCCGCTGGCGATCAGTTCGCTTTCGACCTGTTCGCGCGGTAGCTGGCTCAGTTCACCCAGCGGGTAGTGCGCGAACTCGAGCTGATCGTCGCCGCCGTTTTCCAGCGCAATCACCACCGATTGCAAGACGCGCCGCTCGCCGCGGTTAATCGCGGCGATGCGGCCGCTGGCGGGTGCCGTGAAGAAAACCCCGGGGTTTTTCTTGTCTTCGAACAACGCCTGGCCTTTCTTAACGGTATCGCCTTCCTGCACCAGCATGGAGGGGCGCATTCCGACATACTCTTCCCCAAGCAGGGCGACATGCTGAATGTTCGGGCCATCTTGGATCGCCTGAACCGGAACCCCGGCTATCGGCAGATCTAACCCTTTTCTGATCTTAATCATAGGATTTATACGATGTAGTTTGGTTTACACGTCTGCCCGGCCCCAGAGGCGGGTGCGGACGATGCCAGGATTGCCGGGCAGTGCACACGACGGCACGCCCAACATGAACTTTCTCGCAGTGAATATATGGGGTAACGCGCATTCCCTTGATTCCCCCCTCTCCGTTATTTGCGTGACAATCGATGTGTTAACGGCCTGTAGCCAAATAACCACCGAAACGGCCGGGTTATATGCCATAACCCCCGCCGCTTCAATCGCCACCGCGCGTTAAATTGAAGAGAGAATATTAACATTGTTCGCAACATTGTTCTGCGTTCCGTCGTGACTTGGGTCAAGCAAACGCAATTAAATTTCGCCTGTTTTTCACTACTTATCGTTAAAATCTGCCGGTCATTTCACTTTTATCGAGCTTTGTCGTTTTTTTATACATATCACGTATTGCTAAAAATAAACGCGCTGGTAATCTGGCGGTGTTTTGCAGCAGTAAAAACAATAATCAGTGGCATGCTGGCCAGGTTGATTACGCCGGCAGATAAATATAAGCAGGAATTATAATGAGCAAAATCGCGCTGTTGTTTGCGATGCTTGTTTCTATGCCGATGATCACGGCCTGCAGCGCCAGCGAGCAGGTACCCGAAGCGCCGGTAGTTAAACAGCAATTATTGGGTTCGCCGGTCTATATTCAGATCTTCAAAGAGGAACGCAAGCTGGAATTGTATGCCAGAATGGGCAATGAATTCCGCCTGGTCAACACGTTCCCGATCTGTAATTTCTCCGGCGGGCTGGGTCCTAAACGTCGTGAAGGCGACTTTAAAAGTCCTGAAGGCTTTTATAGCGTTGACGCGCGCCATCTGAAACCCGACAGCAAGTATTATCGGGCGATCAATATCGGTTTCCCTAACGATTACGATAAGTCGCAGGGCTATTCCGGCGCTTATCTGATGATCCACGGCGAATGTAAATCGATCGGCTGTTACGCGATGACCAACACCTATATGGATGAGATCTATCGCTACGTCGAAGCCGCCTTCGCCTATGGCCAAAGCCGCGTCGACATCAGCATCTACCCGTTCCGCATGACCGAACAGAACCTGAAACGCCATGCGTCATCCAGCTATATCGCCTTCTGGCGCCAGCTGAAGCCGGGCTATGATTACTTCGCGAAGAACCGCCAACCGCCGACAATGGGCGTGGTCAATGGCCAGTACGTCTTGGGTCAACCGCTGATGAGCAGCGGCGGCATGATGACGCAGTACGCGTCAGCCAGCCCGACGCCCAACACCAACCCCTTCGCTCAGAACAAGCCGCTCACCGAAGTGAAATAACGCGAACTCGCCTGGCTCAATCTTGTGCCAGGTTTCGTTGGCGGTCAGCGGTTGGGTGGCGATCACCGTGACCACATCGTTCGGTGTGGTCTGCTGCTGAAAATCGATCTCCACGTCCTGATCCAGTAGCGTCGCCTTGCCGAACGGCGCGCGGCGCGTGATCCAATACAGGTTGGTGGAGCAATAGGCCATCACGAAGCGCCCGTCCGACAACAGCATGTTAAATACCCCTTTCTTGCGCAGCTGGCTCGCCAACAGGCCGATATAGCGGAACACCGCCGGCCACTGGCTCGGGGTGCGCGGATATTTCAGCGCCAGCTGGTGCAGCAGCCAGCAGAAGGCATATTCGCTGTCAGTCTGGCCGACCGGGCGGAACGTGCCGGTATCCAACTGACGATAGCCTTTCAATTGGCCGTTGTGCGCGTAGGTCCAGTTGCGGCCCCACAGTTCGCGGGTGAACGGATGGGTGTTTTCCAACGCCACTTCGCCGCGGTTGGCCTGGCGAATATGGGACACCACCGCGCAAGACTTGATCGGGTAGTCCTGCACCAGGCGGGCGATCGGCGAGTTGAAGCTCGGCTGCGGATCCTTGAATGTGCGGCAGCCGTTCCCTTCATAGAAGGTAATGCCCCAGCCATCCTTATGCGGCCCGGTGCGGCCGCCGCGCTGTACCAGGCCGGTAAAGCTGAAGCAGATATCGGTCGGTACGTTTGCGCTCATCCCGAGCAGTTCACACATCGCCAGCACTCCTTAACCACACTGACACAGACTGTGCGGGCACGGCATACATGCGGCGCCCGCCGTCTTATTCATGGGGAGCCGCAGCTCCCCGAAGGCTATTAAGCCTTAACCATCTCTTTTTCGATCAGCTGAATCAAGATGTGAATCGCTTTGATGTGGATTTCCTGAATGCGGTCGGCGTAGCCGAAGTGCGGCACGCGAATTTCCACATCGGCGGAACCCGCCATCTTGCCGCCGTCCTTGCCGGTCAGGGTGATCACTTTCATCCCCTTGGCACGCGCCGCATCGATAGCCTTGATGATGTTGCCGGAGTTGCCGGAGGTGGAAATGCCCAGCAGCACGTCGCCTTCGCGGCCCACCGCTTCCACATAGCGCGAGAACACATACTCATAGCCGAAGTCGTTGCTGACGCAGGACAGGTGGCTCACGTCCGAGATGGCAATCGCCGGGTAGCCCGGGCGGTTTTCGCGGTAGCGGCCGGTCAGCTCTTCGGCGAAATGCATCGCGTCGCAATGGGAACCGCCGTTGCCGCAGGAAATCACTTTACCGCCGGCTTTGAAGGAATCCGCCAGCAGCACCGCCGCGCGTTGGATGGCGTCGATGTTGGCGTCGTCATTGATAAATTTCGCCAGGGTATCAGCCGCTTCGTTCAGTTCACTGCGAATAAGGTCGTGGTACATGAGGAACCTCTTGTTATCGTCAAATCTTCCGCTCCGCAGTGTACCGGATCGCGGAAACAGCGAGAAGCATTCTCGGCCAAACAGCGCGCCGGTTAAGGAAGCGGAGAGGTTTTTGATGATTGGTGCTGTCAGTTTGTGACCTGAGTTGTAATTAAACTGTAAACGCATTGATAAAAATTCTGCCTTGTACTAAAACCTATTACATACACACAACAGGTCAGACCTCTTACTACTTCGGAGCTTCTTATGATAGTTCTTAGTATCGTCGTTTTCCTGGCTCTCCTCGGCGTGGTGTTCTACCACCGAGTGAACCTTACCCTCAGCAGCCTGATCCTGGTGGCGTACACCGCCGTCATGGGCGCTATCGGCCTGTGGAGCTTCTGGCTGTTGCTGCCGCTGGCGATCGTGCTGCTGCCGCTGAACCTTTCCTCTGTGCGCCGTTCCCTGCTCTCCGCGCCGGCGCTGCGCGCCTTCCGCAAGGTGATGCCGCCGATGTCCACCACCGAGAAGGAAGCGATCGACGCCGGCACCACTTGGTGGGAAGGCGATCTGTTCCGCGGTGCGCCGGACTGGAACAAGCTGCACAGCTACCCGAAACCGCGCCTGACGGAAGAAGAGCAGGCGTTTATCGACGGCCCGGTGGAAGAAGCCTGCCGCATGGCCAACGACTTCCAGATCACCCACGAACTGGCCGATCTGCCGCCAGAACTCTGGGCGTACCTGAAAGAACACCGTTTCTTCGCGATGATCATCAAGAAAGAGTACGGCGGTCTGGAATTCTCCCCTTACGCTCAGGCGATGGTGCTGCAAAAACTGGCCGGCGTTTCCGGCATCCTGGCGATCACCGTCGGCGTGCCGAACTCCCTCGGCCCGGGCGAACTGCTGCAGCACTACGGCACCGAAGAACAGAAAAACCACTATCTGCCGGGCCTGGCGCGCGGCGACGAAATCCCATGCTTCGCGCTGACCAGCCCGGAAGCGGGTTCCGATGCCGGCGCGATCCCGGACGTCGGCACCGTGTGCATGGGCGAATGGCAAGGCAAGCAGGTGCTGGGCATGCGCCTGACCTGGAACAAGCGCTACATCACGTTGGCGCCGGTCGCCACCGTACTGGGCCTGGCGTTCAAACTGCATGACCCGAACCGCCTGCTGAGCGACAACGAATCACCGGGCATCACCTGTGCGCTGATCCCGACCAGCACCCCGGGCGTGGAAATCGGCAACCGTCACTTTCCGCTGAACGTGCCGTTCCAGAACGGCCCGACCCGCGGCACCGACGTGTTCGTGCCGATCGATTACATCATCGGCGGGCCGAAAATGGCCGGCCAGGGCTGGCGCATGCTGGTTGAGTGCCTGTCGGTCGGTCGCGGCATCACCCTGCCGTCCAACTCTACCGGCAGCCTGAAATCCATCGCCCTGGCGACCGGCGCCTACGCGCACATTCGCCGTCAGTTCAAGATCTCCATCGGCAAGATGGAAGGGATCGAGGAACCGTTGGCGCGCATCGCCGGCAACACCTATGTGATGGACGCCGCCGCTTCGCTGATCACCTATGCGCTGGTGCAGGGCGAGAAGCCGGCCGTGCTGTCGGCCATCGTCAAATACCACTGCACGCACCGCGGCCAGCAGTCGATCGTTGACGCCATGGATATCGCCGGCGGTAAAGGCATCATGCTGGGCGAATCCAACTTCCTGGCTCGCGCTTATCAGGGGGCACCGATCGCCATCACGGTGGAAGGCGCGAACATCCTGACCCGCACCATGATGATCTTCGGTCAGGGCGCGATCCGCTGCCATCCTTATGTGCTGGATGAAATGGCGGCGGCGCAGAACAACGATCTGAACGCCTTCGATAAATCGCTGTTCGGCCACCTGGGTCACGTCGGCAGCAACAAGGTACGCAGCTTCTGGCTGGGCCTGACCAACGGCCGCACCAGCGCCACGCCAACCAAGGACGCGACCCGTCGTTACTATCAGCAGCTGAACCGCCTGAGCGCCAACCTGGCGCTGCTGTCGGACGTTTCCATGGGCGTGCTGGGCGGCAGCCTGAAGCGCCGTGAGCGCATCTCCGCTCGCCTGGGGGATATCCTCAGCCAGATGTATTTGGCTTCCGCCGTGCTGAAACGCTTTGACGACGAAGGCCGTCAGAAAGAAGATCTGCCGCTGGTGCATTGGGGCGTGCAAGACAGCCTGCATAAAGCCGAACAGGCGCTGGATGATCTGCTGCGCAACTTCCCGAACCGCTTTATCGCCGGCGCGCTGCGCTTCGTGGTCTTCCCGTTCGGCCGCGTGCATACTGCGCCGTCCGATCGCCTGGATCATCAGTTGGCCAAGATCCTGCAGGTGCCTTCCGCCACCCGCAGCCGTCTGGGGCGCGGCCAGTACCTGACGCCGAGCGAGCATAACCCAATCGGCCTGCTGGAAGCGGCGCTGGCCGACGTGATGGCCGCCGAGCCGATTCACGAACGTCTGTGCAAGGCGGCCGGCAAAAACCTGCCGTTCACCCGTCTGGATCGTTTGGCGGAGCGCGCGCTGGAAGAAGGCAAGATCAGCGCCGACGAAGCGAAGATCCTGGTGAAAGCCGAAGAGAGCCGCCTGCGCTCCATCAACGTGGACGACTTTGCGCCGGATGCGCTGGCGGCCGCCAAGCCGGAAAAGCCGGCGGCGCAGTCTAAGCGCCAGCAGCAGACCGAAGCGGCTTAACGCCAATTCCCACTCCACGCATCCAAGGGGCGATCATCATCGCCCCTTTTTTCTTTTGCTTTCAGGACAAACTGCGCACCACGCCGCAGGTTGGCGCAACGGCGGATTTCACAGGAAGGAAGTTCGGGTAGACCGCGCGGCGGGTGCTCTGGATCTTTCTGTCCGGAGCCTTGGCAAAGGAGAGAAAGAGAAAGGCCCCGAGTCGATATTATCAACCCGAGGCCACTCTGATGCCTAGCAACATCAGGTTAGCCTCTTACCCGCCGCAAGGCAAGGATAGGGAGGTCAAAAATGCAGCAAAAACGGGTCGTACTTAAACTGGTGATCGTCTGTATGACGCTGCTCGCGTTCATCTGGCTAACCCGCGGTTCGCTGTGCGAACTGCGCATCAGGTTGGGAGACTCGGAGGTTGCGGCCACTTTGGCTTACGAATCCGGACGGTAAGGCAACCCAACGGCGGGGTTCGCCCCGCCCGTTGGCTGATGGTGTCAGGCAGGATCCACGAGCACCCGCCTTTTCAGCCCTGCTGACGAATGCGCGCCAACAGCGCGTCGATATGCTCGATCTGCGGCGCATTGACGATCAGCGTGCGCCCCAATCCCAGGGCGTGACGCTGACAGTCGAGGCGCATGTCGGCGTCGGCGATGCTGTCCAGATCGGCGACGTGCGCCAGGCCGATAGTGCGCCGAATCAGCTCGGTGCCGCAGTACCCTACCGCATCAATCCAGACCTGCTGCAGGAACTGCTCGGCGTAACCCGGCGTCGCCAGCGCCGCATCGCGGCTTTGCTGATGGCACAGCGCCAGAAAGCGATCGGCAAAGATCAGCCACAGCTCGCGCACATCCTGCAGCCGCTGCTCGCGCCCGGCGGCGGCGTCGCGCGGCCCGAACAGCCCCGGCTGGCCGCAATAGTTGAGCAGCAGGTTGCCTAACGCAGTGCCGACATCGAAACCGATCGGGCCGTAGAAACCGAATTCGGCGTCGATCGCTTTCAATCGCCCTTCCGCCACGAAGATCGAACCGCTGTGGATATCCCCGTGCAACAGCGCCTCCGCCTTGCTGAGGAAGCGATGTTTCAGGCCGGCGACCGCCAACTTCAGCGGCGCATCCTCGCGCAGCGCCTGCACCTGCGGCAACAGCGCCGCCTCGAACTGATTGCGCTCATGGTCGATATAGGGATCGGTAAAGAACAGATCTTCGGTGATCTGACACAGTTCGGGGTTGGTGAAACGGCTGACTTCCGCCTTTTTCTGCTGCGCCGACTGATAAAAATCGGAGGTGTGAAACAGCGTCTGCGCCAGGTATTCCGCCAGTTGCCCGGCCGCCAGCGGATGATAGTTCCCCTGCACCAGTTCACTGCGCCAGATGCGATGATCGGAGAGATCTTCCTGCACCATCACCGCCAACTCGGGATCGTGATGCAAGACTTTTACCGTATGCCGCGGGCAGAAACCGCCGTGGACCAGCAGCGTTTCCGCTTCGATGCGCACCCGATCCAACGTCAGCGGCCAGGATTCGCCCACGCAGCGCACGTAGGGCAGCGCCTGTTTGACGATCACCCGGCTCACACCTTCACGATCGCGGATCTTGAACACCAGGTTCAGGTTGCCGTCACCGATCTCGTCGGCGCTCACCAGCGCCTGCGGTTCGGCCACCTGCCCGTATTGGCGGGCATATTCAACGGCATCGGCAGCCGTAAACGTACGATAAAGCGACATTCCCCAACCCCTCTGTTCTCTCTCACTGACCCAGCAACTCTGATTATTTAGACGTAAAAGCATTTGGACGTCTATACATCTGGAAGTCATGTTGGCAGAATAGCGTTTCAGATGCAATAACCACGCAACAAGGAATTAACCGCCGATGCAAGCGCTTAACACCACCAGTTTGACCCTGCGAGATAACCGCCTTTGGATCCTCGATCAGCAAGCCCTGCCGCAGGAAAAGCGGTGGCGCGCTTGCGACAGCGTGGAAGAGTTGGTCGGGCACATTCACAGCCTGCGGGTGCGCGGCGCTCCGCTGATCGGGCTGTCCGCCAGCCTGCTGTTGGCGCTGCTCGCGGAACGCGGTCTGCCGCGCGCCGAGCTGGAGCAGGCGCTGCACACGCTGCGCGCCGCCCGCCCGACGGCGGTTAACCTGATGAACAATCTGGATCGCATGAAGTTGGCGCTGGCGGAACCTGACTGGGCGCCGGCGATGGTGGACGAAGCGCTGCGGTTGGTGGAGGAGGATCGCCTGCTGTGCGATCGCATCGCCGATCGCGGCGCAGGGCTGGTCAAGCCCGGCAGCCGCCTGCTGACCCACTGCAATACCGGCGGATTGGCCACCGCCGGCGTCGGCACCGCTATCGGGGTGCTGCTGCGCGCCCACCAGCAGGGCAAGGTGCAACAAGTATGGGTCGATGAAACCCGGCCGCTGCTGCAGGGCGGCCGCCTGACCGCCTGGGAACTGGGCGAGCTGGGCATTCCCTATCGTCTGATCTGCGATTCAATGGCCGCCAGCCTGATGGCGCAAGGCCAGGTCGATGCGGTATGGGTCGGCGCGGATCGCATCGCCGCCAACGGCGACGTCGCCAACAAGATTGGCACCTACAGCCTGGCGGTGCTGGCGCACTATCACGGCATCCCGTTCTACGTGGCCGCCCCGCACACCACCCACGATCCGCACTGTCCGGACGGCGCCGCCATCCCGATCGAGCAACGCGCGGCGGCCGAAGTCACCGGCGTTTCAGGCAGCTTCGGCACCTGCCAGTGGGCGCCGGCCAAGGCGCCGGTCTACAATCCGGCGTTCGACGTCACGCCGGCAAAACTCATCAGCGGGTGGGTGTTCGACAGCGGCGTGATCACGCCGCAGCAGGTTGAAGCGGGGATTTTCCGGCGGACACTGGGTTAACGCCCGCCGGTTGACGATCAGTCCAGACGCGGATAGGCATCGGCGATCGTGTCGCCGGTGAAATGCGCCACCCAGCCCTCCGGGTTGTCAAATACCCGGATCGCGGTAAAGTGCGGCGCCGAGCCCATATCGAACCAGTGACGGGTGTTGGCCGGCACTGAGATCAGATCGTTCTTTTCGCACAGGATCTGGAAGATCTTGCCGTCCAGATGCAGGCAAAACAGCCCCGCCCCTTCAACGAAAAAGCGCACTTCATCCTCACCGTGCGTGTGTTCGGACAGGAATTTTTCGCGCAGCGCCTGACGCTGTTCGTGGTCCGGCCGCATGCTGATCACGTCCCAGCTCTGGTAGCCCTTTTCCGCCACCAGCCGGTCGATCTCATGCTGGTAGGCGGCGATCACCGCCTGCGGCTGCGGATTGTCGCCCAGTTCGCGATCCGCCTGCCAACGCTCAAAGCGCACGCCGATCTGCGCCAGCTGCCGCTGGATTTCCTGCGCGTCGCGGCTCTGCCACAGCGGCTGCTGCGGCGCTGTATCACTGAAAATGGTCAATCCACTCATGAGACAAACTCCCCTAAATCGATATGATCAAAACGGCTGACCTGCGGATGCCGGCTCTGTGCATCCGCCTCATCGCGGATCAGCTGGCAGGTATGCCAGCCGGCGGCCTGCGCGGCGTCCAGTTCCTGGTGGATATCGGACAGGAACAACAGTTCGTCGGGCGCGATGCCGATAGCCTGCGCAATGTTGCGGTACGACGCGGTTTCACGCTTGGCGCCGACGTGCGTGTCGAAATAGCCGCTGAACAGCGGCTGCAGATCGCCGGCGCTGCTGTGGCCGAACAGCAGCTTCTGCGCTTCCACCGAACCGGAGGAATAGACGTAAAGCTTCAGCCCCTGACGCTGCCAGGCGGCCAACTGCCCCGCAACCTCCGGGTACAGATGCCCGCGGAAATCCCCTTCGCGATAGCCGCTGCGCCAGATGATGCCCTGCAGCGCCTTGAGCGCGGTGGATTTGCGGTCTTCATCCATAAAGCGGTACAGCGCGGCGATCAGCGCGTCGAGATCCGCCTGCGGCTGGTCAATTTCAGCGCGCAGCGCCGCCAGCGGCGCGGCGACTTCGCTCTCCGTGGCGTGACGGCGTACAAAATCCGCCAGCCGTTCGCGGGCATAGGGAAACAATACCTGGTGCACGAAGCGAATATCGCTGGTGGTGCCTTCAATATCGGTCACGATAGCGCGGATCATTTCGCCTCCAGCAAGCGACGTTGCAGTTCACACTGGAACAGGAATTCCAGCCCTTCGAGATGGCGGCGGGCTTCCGCCACCTGACTTCCCCAGCAATAGAGACCGTGGCCGCGCACCAGAAAACCGTACTGCAGCGGCGTGACCTCGGCATAGGCCGCGACGCGCGACGCCAGCCGGGGAATGTCCTGATCGTTATCGAAAATGGGGATCGCCACGCTGTCCAGGTGGCTGCGCTGACCGGCGAGCGACTTTTGCATTTCGTACCCCTGCAGCACCAACGCATCGCCGCGTTCCACCCGCGACAACACGGTGGCGTTGACGGAATGGGTATGCAACACCGCGCCAAGGTGCGGGTACAAGCGATAGAGCAGCGTATGCAGCCCGGTTTCCGCCGACGGCGTACGGCCGCTCGGCACATGATTGTCGGCGATATCCACCTGCAGAAAATCGGCGGCGCTCAGGCTGCCTTTGTCTTTGCCGGATTCGGTGACCAGGCACTGGCGTTCGTCGAGGCGCAGCGACATGTTGCCGCCGGTCGCCGGACACCAGCCTTTGTCGCCAATCCAGTGGCAGGCCGCCAGTAATGCGGTAAGTTGCGGATTCTCCGTCATTGTTATCGTTTCCCGTTCGGTAAGGCGGCCGGCAGATGAAACGTTGCCTGCCGCGTGGCGGGCTAAGCACTTTTTCGCATTTAGCCATCTAAGCGTCTTGATTGCCAAATACTAGCATCGTGTTATATTGACGGCAATATAAGCGCCTGGAGTATTCACCTGCTATGAGCACTTCCGCATTGATTCCCGAAAGTAAACTGCCTGCCCTGGGCACCACCATCTTCACCCAAATGAGCGCGCTGGCGCAGCAGCATCAGGCGATCAACCTGTCGCAGGGCTTCCCTGATTTCGACGGGCCGGACTACCTGAAAGAACGCCTGGCCTGGCACGTCGCCCAGGGCGCCAACCAATATGCGCCGATGACCGGCGTGGCGGCGCTGCGCGAAGCCATCGCCGACAAAACCGCCGAGCTGTATGGCTGGCAGCCGGACGCCGGCGGCGAAGTGACCGTCACCGCCGGCGCCACCGAAGCGCTGTTCGCCGCCATCACCGCGCTGGTGCGCCCCGGCGATGAGGTGGTCTGTTTCGATCCGAGCTACGACAGCTACGCGCCGGCGGTGACGCTGGCGGGCGGCGTACTCAAACGCCTCGCCCTGCAGCCGCCCGCGTTTGCCGTGGATTGGCAACGGTTCGCCGCCGCGCTGTCGCCGCGCACCCGCCTGGTGATCGTCAACACGCCGCACAACCCGTCCGCCACCGCCTGGCAGGCGGAAGACATGCAACAGCTGTGGCACGCCATCGCCGAACGCGAAATCTACGTGCTCAGCGACGAGGTTTACGAACACATCTGCTTCGCCAAAGGCGGCCACGCCAGCGTGTTGGCCCACCCGCAGCTGCGCCAACGGGCGATCGCGGTCTCCTCTTTCGGAAAAACCTTCCACATGACCGGCTGGAAAGTGGGTTACTGCGTGGCGCCCGCCGCGCTGAGCGCTGAGGTGCGCAAGGTGCATCAATACCTGACCTTTTCGGTCAATACTCCGGCGCAGCTGGCGCTGGCGGATAGCCTGCGCGCCGAGCCGGAGCACTGGCGACAGCTGCCGGCGTTCTATCGCGCCAAGCGAGATCGCTTTGTGCAGGCGCTGGCGAGCAGCCGACTGGAAATTTTACCCTGCGCCGGTACATACTTCTTGCTGGCGGACTACAGCGCCATCTCCGATCTGGACGATGTAGCGTTCTGCCATTGGTTAACCGAGCACGTGGGCGTGGCGGCCATTCCGCTGTCGGTCTTCTGTGCCGATCCTTTCCCTCATAAATTGATCCGGCTGTGCTTCGCGAAACAGGACGCCACGCTGGATGCAGCTGCGGAGCGGTTATGTCGACTTTAAAAATTACCCTGTTGCAGCAACCGCTGGTCTGGCGCGACGGCCTCGCTAACCTGGCCGCCTTCGACGCGTTGCTGGCGCCGATCGCCGGGCGTGATCTCATCGTCTTGCCGGAAATGTTCACCACCGGTTTCGCCATGGATGCCGGCGAGAGCGCCCTGCCCGAACAGCAGGTGATCGACTGGCTGCACGGTTGGGCGGTGAAAAGCCATGCGTTAATCGGCGGCAGCGTGGCGCTGAAAACTGACGAGGGCGCGGTCAACCGCTTCCTGCTGGTGGAGCCGAGCGGCCAGGTGCATGCCTATGATAAACGCCATCTGTTCCGCATGGCCGGCGAACACCTGCACTACCAGGCCGGCAACCGGCGTGAAATCTTCGAGTGGCGCGGCTGGCGCATCCTGCCGCAGATCTGCTACGACCTGCGTTTCCCGGTCTGGGCGCGCTATCAGCAGGATTACGATCTGGCGCTGTACGTCGCCAACTGGCCGGCGCCGCGCAGCCGCCATTGGCAAACGCTGCTGGCGGCGCGGGCGATTGAAAATCAGGTGTATGTGGCGGGCTGCAACCGGGTGGGCGACGATGCCAACGGCCTGAACTACAGCGGAGACAGCCTGATCATCAGCCCGCAGGGCGAGATCCTGGCGGATGCCGAGCCCGGCGCAGCCGCGCAGCTGGACGCTGAGCTGTCGCTGGAAACCCTGCAGAGTTACCGCAACGCCTTCCCGGCCTGGCGCGACGCCGACAGCTTTCTGCGTCTCGACTGATTAAACACGCTCCCAGCCGGCGATTGGCACGTCGATGTTCGGCAGAGAGATAAAGGCTCCGCGCCGATCGCCGCCAGCTTGTCGCCGCGCGTCATCATCCGTGCGGCGGCCTGCTGCGCCTCCAGCGCCGATGCCGGAAAAGGACGGCGCACTCAACACCAGTAGGCCATAAAGTTAACGGTAGCGCGGTCCAGATCGCGTTCGCCGATCAGGTAACGCCGCAGCGTTTTCACCGTGGAAGACTCGGCCGCCACCCAGGCGTAGAAAGCGTTGCTGCCAGCTGCCCGCTCCCACAACACCTCATCGCTCAGGCTGCTTTCCACCAGGGACTGCGCCTGCGCACAGGCCGACGCGGGGATATCCACCCGCTGGCGCACCGCTTCCACCAGCAACGTGCCGTGCGCCAATTGGCGGCCCACATCGCGCGGCAGCCAGTAAACCTCGGCGAACGGGAAACGGGTCAAATCCAGGCAATCCCCCGCCTGCGGCACTTCGAAGAACGCCTGCACGCGCGGCGGATTAGCCTGCTGCGCCAATTGCTCCAGAATGCCCATCGCCGCCGGCACGGCCGTTTCATCGGCGATCAACAGCGCCTGCTGCAACTGCGCCGGCGGCGTCCATTCGTAGCCGCCGCTGTCGCCGTCGAAGTCAGCGTTGGGGGCGACGGTCTGAATGGCATCACCCGGCTCGGCGTGAGTCGCCCAGGCGGAGGCCGGGCCGTTCACGCCATGCAGCACGAACTCGACGTCCATCTGATTCTGCTCACGGCGCAGCGCACGCAGCGTATAAGTGCGCATCACCGGGCGCCGCTCTTTGGGGATCGCCATGTAATCGCCGTACCAGTCCGGGCTATTGGCCAATTGCGGGATCTGGCCGTCCGCCGCCGGGAACAGCAGTTTGATGCGCTGATCCGGCGCTTCCAGCTTCATCCGATGAATATCCGCACCTTCAAACACGCAGCGCACCAGCGAAGGTGAAATCAGTATTTTGCTTTTCAAGGTGATATCAAAAATTCTGTAGCTGGCGGACATGTTCTCGATTCTCCGGCAACGGCTGTCGCTTGAACGTATGGCCGATCGGCTGCCGTGTTGACGGCGTGGGTTGCTCGATCGCGCAGCGGGTAAAATGTCAATAAAACTAATTAATTACGTTAATGTATCGCAAAAAATCATATCATGATTTTATTGATAACAAGAAACGTTATTGATAAAAGAATCATTCTCAAAAATAACGCAATAACAATATCACCTGGGAAATAAATAACGATGAAACGCAAACACCTTTGGGTTTTGAACCCTTGTCTGCTGGCAATGCTTGCGCCAGCGGCCTGGGCCGAAGATCAGAAAGCCGGCGCCGAAGAGCAGATGGTGGTCTCAGCCAGCCGTTCACACCGTAGCATGGCGGAAATGGCGCAGACCACCTGGGTGATCGAAAGTCAGGAGATCGAACAGCAGGTTCAGGGCGGCAAAGAGATCAAGGACATGTTGGCGCAGCTGATCCCCGGCATGGACGTCAGCGGCCAGGGCCGCACCAACTATGGCATGAATATGCGCGGCCGCTCGATGATGGTGATGATTGACGGCGTGCGCCTGAATTCATCGCGCAGCGACAGCCGCCAGTTGGATTCGATCGATCCGTTCAATATCGATCATATCGAGGTGATTTCCGGCGCGACCTCGCTGTACGGCGGCGGCAGCACCGGCGGCCTGATCAATATCGTCACCAAAAAAGGGCAACAGGAACAGCAGGTCGAGTTGCAGGTCGGCGGTAAAACCGGCTTTGGCGGCCATAACGATCACGACGAGAACGTGGCGGCGGCGGTCAGCGGCGGCAACGACAACGCCTCGGGGCGCCTGTCCGTTTCTTACCAGCGCTATGGCGGCTGGTATGACGGCAAAGGCAATGAGGTATTGATCGACAATACCCAAACCGGCCTGCAGTATTCCAATCGCCTCGATGTGATGGGCACCGGCACCCTCAACATCGACGATCATCAACAGCTGCAGCTGACCACCCAATACTACAAAAGCCAGTCCGACGGCGATCACGGCCTGTTTCTGGGGGAAAACTTCGCGGCGGTGACCGGCAACGCCAAGGCGTACAACAGCGGTAACTTAAACTCCGATCGCATCCCCGGCACCGAGCGCCACCTGATCAACCTGCAATATTCCAACACCGATTTCCTCGGCCAGGATCTGGTGGCGCAGGTCTACTATCGCGACGAAACGTTGACCTTCTACCCATTCCCAACGCTGGCGGGCAAAGCGCCGAACTATTACGTCAGCAGCATTGGCGCTTCGCAGCAAAAAACCGATTTTTACGGCGGCAAACTGACGTTAAACAGCAAACCTGTCGACGCGCTGACGCTGACTTACGGCATCGACGCCGAGCATGAGAGCTTCAACGCCAACCAGCAGTTCTTCGACCTGGCGAAGGCCCAACAGTCCGGCGGCATGACGCTGGAGAACGCTTACGGCACCGGCCGCTACCCGAGCTATACCACCAGCAACCTGGCGTCGTTCCTGCAGGCCAGTTACGACATCAATCCCATCTTCACCCTGAGCGGCGGCGTGCGTTACCAGTACACCGAAAACAAGATTGATGACTTCGTCGGTTATAACCAGCAGCAGGCGATCGCCACCGGCGCCGCGACGTCCGCCGACGCTATACCGGGAGGGAAAACCGACTACAACAACGCGCTGTTCAATGCCGGCCTGTTGGCACATCTGACCGAGCGCCAGCAAACCTGGTTCAACTTCTCTCAGGGCTTCGAGATCCCGGATCCGGGCAAATATTACGGCAACGGCACCTACGCGTTGAACGGCAGCCATTATCAATTGCTGAAGAGCGTCAACGTCGGCGATTCCAAACTGGAAGGCATCAAGGTCAATGCCTACGAGCTGGGCTGGCGCTATACCGGCGATAACCTGCGCACGCAAATCGCCGCCTACTACTCGCTGTCCGACAAGAGCATCGCCATCAACAAAACCGACATGACCATCAACGTCAATGCGGACAAGCGGCGCATCTATGGGCTGGAAGGCGCGGTGGATTATTTCTTTGAAGACAGCGACTGGAGCGCCGGTACCAACTTCAACCTCATCCGTTCCGAAACCAAGGTCAACGGCGAATGGAAGAAGCTGGTGGTCGATACCGCCAGCCCATCGAAAGTCACCGCTTATGTCGGCTGGGCGCCGGGCGACTGGAATCTGCGCTTACAGTCGCAGCAAACCTTCGACGTGTCGGACGACGGCGATTACACCAAAGCCAACTCCACTCAGGGCCGCAAGATCGATGGCTACAACACCGTCGACTTCCTCGGCAGCTATACCCTGCCGGTAGGAAAAATCAGCTTCAGCGTGGAAAACCTGCTGGACAAGGAGTACACCACCGTTTGGGGCCAACGCGCGCCGATCCTGTACAGCCCGACCTACGGCTCGCCTGAGCTGTACAGCTATAAAGGCCGCGGACGCACCTTCGGCTTGAACTATTCGGTGTTATTCTGAGGATAAGGGGCCGGTCCGCCGGCCCCGTTGATTGGGCCGCACCGTTTTTCAGAGAACGGAAACGACGAAGCCCTGAGTTATCGCTAACTCAGGACTTCTGAATAGTGGCGGAACGGACGGGGCTCGAACCCGCGACCCCCTGCGTGACAGGCAGGTATTCTAACCAACTGAACTACCGCTCCGCGCCATTCCCTCTTGCGGGGGAACGAGGCGCATATTACGGACGCCTCTCGGTTCCGTCAACGCCTTTTTCTCCGCAAATGAACCGTTTGCACAGTTTTTCAACGAAGATTCATCCGGTGAGGTTTTTTCACGCAAAAACGCCGTTATTCCGCCGGCGCCCCGCGCCACAGGCAGCTACCGCCCTTTTTTGCCACCAGATCCAGACGCGCCTCGTGCGCCTTTATTTCTTCGTCGCTGGCGTAGACCACTTTCATCGCCGTAGCCGGGCGGACGATACGCTGTATTTCTTGCGCGGCGTCATTTTGCTGGGTATCCCCCTCCATCTGGAACGCTATCGAGGTCTGACCGCCGGTCATCGCCAGATAGACTTCCGCCAGGATCTCGGCATCGAGCAATGCGCCGTGCAGCGTACGCTTGCTGTTATCTATCTCATAACGGCTGCACAAGGCATCGAGGTTGTTGCGCTTGCCCGGGAACAGGCGACGCGCCATCAACAGGCTGTCGGTGATGGTGCAGAAGGTCTCGGTCTTCGGGATGCCCTGCTGCAACATGCGGAATTCGTGATCCATAAAGCCGATATCGAACGCCGCGTTATGGATCACCAGCTCGCCGCCGCGGATAAAGTCGAGAAATTCCTCGGCAACCTGATCGAAGGTCGGCTTGTCGGCCAGGAAGTCGTCGCTGATGCCGTGTACGCCGTAGGCTTCCGGATCCACCAGCCTATCCGGCTTGATGTAAACGTGGAAGTTGCGCCCGGTCAGGCGGCGGTTAATCACCTCCACCGCACCGATTTCGATGATGCGGTGCCCTTCGTAGTGCACCCCAAGCTTGTTCATACCGGTGGTTTCGGTATCGAGGACAATCTGTCTGGTGGTTGTAGAGATCATATTGCAGTGCTCACAGCGCTCGTTTATGTCAGACTTGGCTTTTATAAAACTGATAGGAAGAGTCTACCAGAGATGCTCAAACAGGTAGAAATTTTCACCGACGGCTCCTGCCTTGGCAACCCCGGCCCCGGTGGCTACGGCGCGATACTACGCTATAAGCAGACGGAAAAAACCTTCAGCGAAGGATTTCGTCTGACCACCAATAACCGCATGGAAATGATGGCGGCGATCGTGGCGCTGGAAGCGCTGACCGTCCCCTGCGCCGTGACGCTCAGTACCGACAGCCAGTACGTGCGCCAGGGCATCACCAGCTGGATCCATAACTGGAAGAAACGCGGTTGGAAAACCGCCGACAAAAAACCGGTCAAAAATGTCGATCTGTGGCAGCGGCTGGATCAGGCCATTCAGCGCCACGAGGTGAAATGGGAATGGGTCAAGGGCCACGCCGGCCATCCGGAGAACGAACGTTGTGACGTGCTGGCGCGCGAGGCGGCCGGCAAACCGACGCAGGAAGACGTCGGTTACCAACCGGAAGCCTAAGGCAGCTTGCGATAGCTCTTGGTCGCGCCCACCGCGCGGCTGAGAGACGGCTTTCTCGCCCCCAGTTTCATCGGCGTAGGCGTCAGCGGCAAGGTGCGCTTACGCGCCACAATCACGCTCATGCAGCCCAGCGCCGGCAAATGGGTACATAAAAACTTGCCGCCCTTGCGGTGCCACGGCAGCACGTGAAAACGCGCCTGGTGCAACACCTCGTAATTCAGCAGGCTGAGCCAATCCAGCAGCCGCATCTGGGTAAACATGCGGCTGACATAGGGCTGGCGGCGACGCAACCCGGGCACCAGCTTGCCCAATCCCAGCAGGCTGAACGGATTGAAGCTGCTGACGACCAACCAGCCGTCGTCGATCAACACCCTGTCCACTTCACGCAGCATGCGGTGCGGATCGTCCGCATAGGACAGCGTATGCGCCAGCAGGCAGGCATCTACCGACTTGGCGGCGAACGGCAGTTGATAAGCATCGGCGACCACCTGCAGCCCTTCCCCCTCCAGCCCTACGTTAACCTGGTGGGAGATTGCGCATTTGTCCGTGGCCAGCTCGGCGCTGAGCATGCCCATCTTCAGCAGATGGAAACCGAACAGCTTGGGCCACCAGGGTTGCAACTGCCGCTCGAGCGCTTCACGATAGTACTCCCCCCACGGCAGCTCAGCCCAGGACTGCGGGCCGGTGAGCTTTTGTAGAGTATGGGCTGGTTTCATGATTTATTATCTTCTTTCAAGCCGTTGCCAACGAGAGGTACACCATGAATCTTATCAGCATTCCCGCCTTCCAGGACAATTACATTTGGTTATTGGATGACCGACAGGGGCGCTGCATTATCGTCGATCCGGGTGAAGCGCAGCCGGTACTTGAAGCGTTGCAGCGCCTGCAGCTGGCGCCGGCGGCGATCCTGCTGACCCACCATCATCACGATCACGTCGGCGGCGTGGCGCAGATCGTGGCGCAGTATCCCGGCCTGGCCGTCTATGGGCCGCAAGAAACCGCGGACAAAGGCGCCAACCACATCGTCCGCGACTGCGACACCTTTGACATCGATGGCCGCCACTACAAGACTATCGCCGTTCCCGGTCATACGTTGGGCCATGTGGCATTCTATAGTGCCCCTTATCTGTTCTGCGGCGACACCATTTTCTCCGCCGGCTGCGGCAGGCTGTTTGAAGGCACCGCCAAACAAATGTACGACTCATTTCAACAACTCGCGCAACTTCCCGATAACACCTTAATTTGCTGCGCGCATGAATATACTCTTTCAAATCTTAAGTTTGCGCGGGCTATTTTGCCGGAAGATCGAGAGATTGAAACATATCAACAACATGTTGAAGCGTTAAGGGCAAAAGGCCAAGCCAGCGTGCCGACTACATTGCAATTAGAGCGCAAAATTAACCTATTTTTACGCTGCCATGACACTGATTTACAAAAGAAATTAGGCTTTAATTCACCACCCCAAAGCCTTCATTCAGTTTTTTCCGAATTACGCCTGCGGAAAGATAACTTCTAAGCTTTTAGTTGTGTTATTTGGCGAAGCAAAGTATTATTGCTCGTCTTTTAAGCAACTACATTGACACACACATGAAGGCTAAAGCGATATTTCTCGCCTCAGTCTTGCTAGTGGGTTGCCAGTCGTCCAGGCAGGACGCACCGGCGCCAGAACAGCATGCACAGAGTTTGTCTTCGGCTGGTCAAGATGGTGAAGCAGGAGAGTACACAGCAAATGGCCGAGCGAGCTCGGCGCGGTGGTTGGATAACAACAGTCCCGCCGCGCACCAGGACCTGTGGAACTTCATTAGCGACGAGCTGAAGATGGAGGTTCCGGAAAATTCCCGGATCCGTGATCAGAAAAGAAAGTACTTAAAAAGTAAGAGCTATCTCCACGATGTAACATTACGGGCAGAGCCGTACATGTACTGGATAGTCGGGCAGATTAAGAAACGTAATATGCCGATGGAACTGGTACTGCTACCCATAGTGGAGAGCGCTTTTGACCCACACGCCACGTCAAGTGCCAACGCCGCAGGGCTATGGCAAATCGTGCCGCAAACGGGTCGCAATTATGGTTTGAAAAACAATCAGTGGTATGACGGTCGACGCGATGTCGTCGCCTCAACAACCGCTGCGCTTAACATGATGCAGCGCTTGAACCGCATGTTTAACGGCGACTGGTTACTGACCGTAGCCGCCTATAACAGTGGTGAAGGCCGCGTGATGCAAGCGGTGAAGGCAAACAAACGCCAGGGTAAGCCAACCAATTTCTGGGCATTGTCGCTTCCGCGTGAAACGTCAATCTATGTCCCGAAAATGCTGGCGCTGAGCGACATCATCAAGAACAGCAAGAAGTACGGCGTGAAACTCCCGAAAACGGATGAAACCCGTGCGCTGGCGCGTATTGATGTCGGACAGCAGATCCAGCTGACTCAGGCGGCTGAGATGGCAGGGCTTTCAGTCACCAAGATGAAAGCGTATAACCCAGGCTACAAAAAAGGCGTTACGGCACCCAACGGGCCCCATTACATCATGGTTCCCAAAGGACATGCCGAGCAACTGAAAGACTCGCTGGCCGATGGCCAGATCGCCGTGACTCAGCCAACGACGCAGTTGGCGAAGAACAGCGGTTTGACCGGTGGCAGTTCGTATAAAGTGCGCTCCGGCGACACCTTATCGGGCATTGCCAAGCGGCTGAACGTTAAGACCAGCGATTTGCAGAGTTGGAACAACTTACGCGCCAAGAGCGCCATAAAAGTTGGGCAAACCCTGCAAGTGGCCAGCAATACTGGCAGTAACAGCAGTATCACCTACCAGGTCCGTAAAGGTGATTCGCTCGCCAGTATCGCACGTCGTCACGGCGTCGATATTAACGACGTGATGCGTTGGAATTCAACGCTCGCCAAAGGCAACCTGCAGCCAGGTCTGAAGCTGACCCTGTTTGTCGGCAACAAGCTAACGCCGGATACCTAAGTTTCCGGTACAAAAAAGCACCCTGCGGGGTGCTTTTTTATTACCTGCGATTCACCAGACGGGAGAGTCTTTTTCCGGGTGGAACTCCACCAACAACGGATTGTGATCCGACGCGCTGGTCACCAATACCGACGCCTCCACCACCCCCAGATTGCGGTAAAATACGAAATCCAGCGGACGGCCGAAGGCCTTGCGGCGATGATCGTCGGCGAAGCTCACTTCGCGCAGCGCCATCTCTCCGGCGAAGTCATACAGCGCATTGATGCGCTTGCGGCTCCAGGCGTTGAAGTCCCCGGCCATGATCACCGGCCCCCGGTGGCTGGCGATCTGCTCACCAATTGGCCCCAATTGCTTGCTGTAGACGTCGACGCCCAGGCTAAAGTTCACCGCATGGATGTTCACCACCATCAACAGCTCGCCGTTGTACAGCGGATAAACGGTGATCAGGGCCGACTTGGACAGCCGCAGCAGCGGCTCTCGCTCGCGCAGCGGGCAACAGTAAACAGGATGAGCGGCCGCCAGCGTCATCACGCCGGAAGGGTGCTGCGGTAGCACAAAGGCCGGTACCTGATCGGCCGCCAGGTAGTTGGCGGTAGCGTAGCTCACCAGCTCCGGCGTGGTTTGCGCCTCTTGCAACAGCACCAGTTGCGCGTCTTTGCCATGGTTTTTCAGCACCGAAAGCCAGTCGGCTCGCTGCTGTTTGAAAATATTCCACACCATAACGCGCAAGGCGCCGGTCGTCGGCAGCGCCGCCCCTGGCGGCAACGGCTGGTTAACGGCGCCAGGAAAGATTCGCTCAACTGGCTGACCTGCAACATACCGCATTGCATAAGTTCGTTTCGGCACGCGATTCGCCTATTACCCAGTAACATGAAAACTGGCGATGAAGACTCGCCAACGATGAATTGATTATACGCCTACCCCGCATAGAGGGCATGGCTTTTGCGGGCATCACCTTTTCAGTTATAGGGGCCACCTGCAGCGATTTCAATCTTCTGACGGTATAGCTGTGTAAAGGTGGGGGATAATAGGTGAAAAATGCGAAAAGGCCCGCAAAACGCGGGCCAGGCAGTAATAGTTGCCTATCAAGCTGTTTGCCGCTGAGACTTTTTATCCAGACGGCCACTGAGGCTAACCAGCAACAATGCAACCACCACGATCAGCGCGCCAATCCAGGGGGTCTGCGCCAGCCCCAGCGAGGCAACGGTCTGGCCGCCAATCACCGAACCAAGCGCAATGCCGATGTTGAACGCCGCGATGTTGAGACCGGACGCCACATCCACCGCATTTGGCGTGTATTGCGCGGCTTTTTGTACCACATAGACCTGCAGCCCCGGCACGTTGCCGAAAGCGAACACGCCCATCGCAATCACCGTCAGCAAAGCGGCGATACTGTGGCTGGCGGTAAACTGAAACACCAGTAACAAAACGGCCAACGCGGCAAAGATAAAGCTCAACGCACGCACCGCCCCATGGCGATCGGCCAGCTTGCCCCCCCAGATGTTACCCACCGCCACCGCGACGCCATAAGCCAACAGTATCCAGCTCACGGTCGGAGCAGAGAAGCCCGCCAGTTCCTGCATCATCGGCGCAAGGAAGGTAAAGGTCGTGAAGACCCCGCCGTATCCCAATGCGGTAATTGCGTAAATCAGCAGCAGACGAGGATGGGTCAGTACTTTCATTTGTTCCCGCACGCCGGCGCTGCCCTGGTTCTTGATATTGTTCGGCACCAGAATAATGCTGGCCACTGTAGCGACCGCGCCAATCAGAGAAACGGCCAGGAAGGTTTCACGCCAGCCAAACTGCTGGCCGATGAATGTCCCTAACGGTACGCCGGTCACCAGCGCCACCGTCAGGCCACCAAACATGATGGCAATGGCGGAAGCCGCCTTCTCTTTCGCCACCAGGCTCGTCGCGATAGTGGAGCCGATAGAGAAGAACACGCCGTGCGCCAGGCCGGTCAACAACCGGGCAATCACCAGCGATTCATAGCTGGGTGATTGCCAGGCCAGCAGGTTGCCGAGAGTGAACAGCGCCATCAGGCCAACCAGCAGCAGCTTGCGCGGTATACGGCTGGTCAGGGCCGTCAGCACCGGCGCGCCAATGGCCACGCCGAGGGCATAGATAGTCACCAGCAATCCAGCGGACGGTACGGTCACCCCAAGCTGTTCCGCGATAGTCGGGATCAACCCGACAATCACGAACTCGGTCGTGCCGATAGCAAAAGCGCTGATGGTTAAGGCAAGTAATGCGAGTGGCATTTTTTACTCCGAAATAGCATTCAAGTTGATGACGGCTATTATCGGCCTATGCTTAAATGATAAAAATGCTCAAAATTTCAAATTAACTTTGCTATCGGAGCAAAAATGAAAGCAAACTCAGACGAGCTGATCACCTTTGTCACCGTAGTGGAAAGCGGCAGCTTCAGCCGGGCGGCCGAACGCCTGGAACAAGCGAACTCCGTAGTCAGCCGAACGGTGAAAAAACTGGAAAGCAAACTGGGCGTGACGTTGCTCAACCGCACCACGCGCCAAATCAGCCTGACTCAGGAAGGAGAGAATTACTTTCGCCAGGTGCAGAAGGTACTGAACGACATGGCCGCGGCGGAAAATGCGTTGATGGAAAGCCGCCAGCGTCCGCAAGGCCTGCTGCGCGTCGACGCGGCAACGCCGGTGGTGCTGCACATGCTGACGCCTTTAGTGGCGGAGTTCCGCGAACGTTATCCTGAAATGTCGCTATCGCTGGTGTCTTCGGAAAACTTTATCAATTTGATCGAGCGAAAAGTGGATATCGCAATCCGCGTAGGCGAACTGACCGATTCCACGCTGAAAGCACGCAAACTGATGACCAGCTATCGGCATGTGCTCGCCTCTCCCGCCTATCTGGCTCAACACGGCACGCCGCTAACGGTAGAAGATCTTGCATATCACTGCTGCATCGGCTTCAACGACCTGCCCAGCCTGAACCGCTGGCCACTGGCTTGTTCAGATGGCAGCCAGTTGGAAATCACCCCAGGCTTGACGACCAATAGCGGAGAAACCCAGCGCCATCTCTGTCTGCATGGCAACGGTATCGCCTGCCTGTCGGACTTTATGAGCGACGAAGATATCAAACGTGGAGATTTGGTTCCGATTCTGGTGGAAGCGACACTGCCGGTCGCCATGCCGATCAACGCGGTTTATTACAGCGACAGCGCCGTCAGCAACCGTCTGCGCAGCTTTATTGATTTTGTGAGTGAATACCTGAAACGATAAAAAAGGCGCCCCGATGGGCGCCTTATGCTGACTACTGCGAGGAATGATTAATCCCAGTTTGGCGCCAGACCTTCCGGGCTAACCAGACGGCCGTTGCACTCCAGTGCGGCAATCTGCGCCATATCTTCGTCGGTCAGCGTCAGTTGCTGCGCCAACAGGTTGCTCGCCAGGTTTTCACGCTTGGTCGAGGAAGGAATAACTGCATAGCCCAGTTTCAATGCCCAAGCCAGGACAACCTGTGCTGGAGTTGCATTGTGACGAGCGGCGATGCTTTTGATCGTTTCATCCTGCAGCGCTTTGCCGTAGGCCAACGTCATGTAAGAGGTGATGGCGATGCCGTGCTGCTGCGCGAATTCTACCACCTTGCGGTTCTGCAAGAACGGTGACAGCTCGATTTGGTTGGTGGCAATTTCATCGGCGCCAATCGCGTCAATCGCTTGCTGCATCAAATCGATGGTGAAGTTAGATACGCCAATTTGGCGAGTCAGTCCCAGCTTTTTCGCTTCCAGCAGCTCAGCCATAAATTCGGCAACCGGCACTTCGTCATTGGGTGACGGCCAGTGGATCAGCGTCAGATCAACGTAGGACGTTTGCAGTTTTTTCAGGCTTTCTTGCAGGCTTGGGATCAGCGTGCCTTTCGCCAGGTTCGCGATCCAAATCTTGGTGGTGATGAACAGGTCTTCACGTTTCACGCCGCTGGCAGCGATAGCCTGGCCAACAGCCGCTTCGTTTTCATAGATCTGCGCGGTATCGATAGTGCGATAGCCCAGCTCGAGTGCGGTGCTGACAGAATCGATAACAACCTGATCCTGAAGGCGGAAAGTACCTAAACCAAATGCAGGGATGCTCATAATGTTTTCTCTCATTAACAGGTAGATGTGGTATGAGGAAGATTATGGCAACTTTTTTATTGATCAAAAACGCCTGGTTCGGCATAAGACTTTTGATCTAACGGCAACAATATGGGGGTAAGGCGGTAAGGAAGGATAATTCCGGCCTGAAAAGCGTAAAATGCAGATATGAAAAAGCCCTGAGTCGAGACTCAGGGCTTATCAATTAAGTGGCGGAACGGACGGGGCTCGAACCCGCGACCCCCTGCGTGACAGGCAGGTATTCTAACCAACTGAACTACCGCTCCACCGATTCTTTTACGTTGCATCTTTCGATGCCGGCAATATCGCGTTCTGCGATTTGCGCATTACCAGTCGTCACACTGATAACGTTTATTTGATGCCTGGCAGTGTCCTACTCTCGCATGGGGAGACCCCACACTACCATCGGCGCTACGGCGTTTCACTTCTGAGTTCGGCATGGGGTCAGGTGGGACCACCGCGCTATTGCCGCCAGGCAAATTCTGTTTCATTCCAACCGCTTCACTTTCGTGTCGCCATCAGAACCAATCTCGGAACTTCGCTGAAAATCTCTCTAAAAACACCTTCGGTGTTGTAAGGTTAAGCCTCACGGATCATTAGTACTGGTTAGCTCAATGCATCGCTGCACTTACACACCCAGCCTATCAACGTCTTAGTCTTAAACGTTCCTTCAGGGGCCTTGAAGGCCCAGGGAAGACTCATCTTGAGGCAAGTTTCGCGCTTAGATGCTTTCAGCGCTTATCTTTTCCGCACTTAGCTACCGGGCAATGCCATTGGCATGACAACCCGAACACCAGTGGTGCGTTCACTCCGGTCCTCTCGTACTAGGAGCAACCCCTCTCAATCTTCCAACGCCCACGGCAGATAGGGACCGAACTGTCTCACGACGTTCTAAACCCAGCTCGCGTACCACTTTAAATGGCGAACAGCCATACCCTTGGGACCTACTTCAGCCCCAGGATGTGATGAGCCGACATCGAGGTGCCAAACACCGCCGTCGATATGAACTCTTGGGCGGTATCAGCCTGTTATCCCCGGAGTACCTTTTATCCGTTGAGCGATGGCCCTTCCATTCAGAACCACCGGATCACTAAGACCTACTTTCGTACCTGCTCGAGCCGTCACTCTCGCAGTCAAGCTAGCTTATGCCTTTGCACTAACCTCACGATGTCCGACCGTGATTAGCTAACCTTCGTGCTCCTCCGTTACTCTTTGGGAGGAGACCGCCCCAGTCAAACTACCCACCAGACACTGTCCTCACCCCAGATTATGGGGCCGAGTTAGAACATCAAACATTAAAGGGTGGTATTTCAAGGATGGCTCCACGCAGACTGGCGTCCACGCTTCAAAGCCTCCCACCTATCCTACACATCAAGGCTCAATGTTCAGTGTCAAGCTATAGTAAAGGTTCACGGGGTCTTTCCGTCTTGCCGCGGGTACACTGCATCTTCACAGCGAGTTCAATTTCACTGAGTCTCGGGTGGAGACAGCCTGGCCATCATTACGCCATTCGTGCAGGTCGGAACTTACCCGACAAGGAATTTCGCTACCTTAGGACCGTTATAGTTACGGCCGCCGTTTACTGGGGCTTCGATCAAGAGCTTCGCCTTGCGGCTGACCCCATCAATTAACCTTCCAGCACCGGGCAGGCGTCACACCGTATACGTCCACTTTCGTGTTTGCACAGTGCTGTGTTTTTATTAAACAGTTGCAGCCAGCTGGTATCTTCGACTGGCTTCAGCTCCATCCGCGAGGGACTTCACCTACATGCCAGCGTGCCTTCTCCCGAAGTTACGGCACCATTTTGCCTAGTTCCTTCACCCGAGTTCTCTCAAGCGCCTTGGTATTCTATACCTGACCACCTGTGTCGGTTTGGGGTACGATTTAATGTTACCTGGAGCTTAGAGGATTTTCCTGGAAGCAGGGCATCAACTACTTCTGCACCGTAGTGCATCGTCATCACGCCTCAGGGTTAGTATGCAACCGGATTTACCAGGTCACACCCCCTACACGCTTAAACCGGGACAACCGTCGCCCGGCTAGCCTAGCCTTCTCCGTCCCCCCTTCGCAGTAACACCAAGTACAGGAATATTAACCTGTTTCCCATCGACTACGCTTTTCAGCCTCGCCTTAGGGGTCGACTCACCCTGCCCCGATTAACGTTGGACAGGAACCCTTGGTCTTCCGGCGAGCGGGCTTTTCACCCGCTTTATCGTTACTTATGTCAGCATTCGCACTTCTGATACCTCCAGCAACCCTCACAGGCCACCTTCACCGGCTTACAGAACGCTCCCCTACCCAACAACGCCTAAGCGTCGCTGCCGCAGCTTCGGTGCATGGTTTAGCCCCGTTACATCTTCCGCGCAGGCCGACTCGACCAGTGAGCTATTACGCTTTCTTTAAATGATGGCTGCTTCTAAGCCAACATCCTGGCTGTCTATGCCTTCCCACATCGTTTCCCACTTAACCATGACTTTGGGACCTTAGCTGGCGGTCTGGGTTGTTTCCCTCTTCACGACGGACGTTAGCACCCGCCGTGTGTCTCCCGTGATAACATTCTTCGGTATTCGGAGTTTGCATCGGTTTGGTAAGCCGGGATGGCCCCCTAGCCGAAACAGTGCTCTACCCCCGAAGATGAGTTCACGAGGCGCTACCTAAATAGCTTTCGGGGAGAACCAGCTATCTCCCGGTTTGATTGGCCTTTCACCCCCAGCCACAAGTCATCCGCTAATTTTTCAACATTAGTCGGTTCGGTCCTCCAGTTAGTGTTACCCAACCTTCAACCTGCCCATGGCTAGATCACCGGGTTTCGGGTCTATACCTTGCAACTATTCGCCCAGTTAAGACTCGGTTTCCCTACGGCTCCCCTATACGGTTAACCTTGCTACAAAATATAAGTCGCTGACCCATTATACAAAAGGTACGCAGTCACACCACGAAGGTGCTCCCACTGCTTGTACGTACACGGTTTCAGGTTCTATTTCACTCCCCTCGCCGGGGTTCTTTTCGCCTTTCCCTCACGGTACTGGTTCACTATCGGTCAGTCAGGAGTATTTAGCCTTGGAGGATGGTCCCCCCATATTCAGACAGGATGTCACGTGTCCCGCCCTACTCATCGAACTCACGACCTGTGCATTTTAGTGTACGGGGCTATCACCCTTTGCTGCGCGACTTTCCAGACGCTTCCACTAACACACAAGCCGATTCAGGTTCTGGGCTCCTCCCCGTTCGCTCGCCGCTACTGGGGGAATCTCGGTTGATTTCTTTTCCTCGGGGTACTTAGATGTTTCAGTTCCCCCGGTTCGCCTCATGCCACTATGTATTCATGACATGATAGTGTGTCGAAACACACTGGGTTTCCCCATTCGGGTATCGCCGGTTATAACGGTTCATATCACCTTACCGACGCTTTTCGCAGATTAGCACGCCCTTCATCGCCTCTGACTGCCTAGGCATCCACCGTGTACGCTTAGTCACTTAACCTCACAACCCGAAGATGTTTCCATCGTTCGTGCTGCAAACATTTGAGAGACTCTATGACAGGTTACTCTTCATCCCGGTACTTCTACGGAGGGATAAATTTCAGCCGTCATGTTTCAATTTTCAGCTTGTTCCAGATTGTTAAAGAGCAATATCTTAAACATGACTCGGAAGTCATCTTTAAGATATGGTGTATCGTCAGATACTTGAGACCGCCGCTTTCACCGGGTGGGTCGGAAGCTTGGCGTCCCCTAGGGGATTCGAACCCCTGTTACCGCCGTGAAAGGGCGGTGTCCTAGGCCTCTAGACGAAGGGGACACGACACCGTACTTTTATGACGCTTTTGCTCGTTACTTTTTCATCAGACAATCTGTGTGAGCACGCCACTCGAACTAATATCTTTAGGTAAGGAGGTGATCCAACCGCAGGTTCCCCTACGGTTACCTTGTTACGACTTCACCCCAGTCATGAATCACAAAGTGGTAAGCGCCCTCCCGAAGGTTAAGCTACCTACTTCTTTTGCAACCCACTCCCATGGTGTGACGGGCGGTGTGTACAAGGCCCGGGAACGTATTCACCGTAGCATTCTGATCTACGATTACTAGCGATTCCGACTTCATGGAGTCGAGTTGCAGACTCCAATCCGGACTACGACGTACTTTATGAGGTCCGCTTGCTCTCGCGAGGTCGCTTCTCTTTGTATACGCCATTGTAGCACGTGTGTAGCCCTACTCGTAAGGGCCATGATGACTTGACGTCATCCCCACCTTCCTCCAGTTTATCACTGGCAGTCTCCTTTGAGTTCCCGGCCGAACCGCTGGCAACAAAGGATAAGGGTTGCGCTCGTTGCGGGACTTAACCCAACATTTCACAACACGAGCTGACGACAGCCATGCAGCACCTGTCTCAGAGTTCCCGAAGGCACCAAAGCATCTCTGCTAAGTTCTCTGGATGTCAAGAGTAGGTAAGGTTCTTCGCGTTGCATCGAATTAAACCACATGCTCCACCGCTTGTGCGGGCCCCCGTCAATTCATTTGAGTTTTAACCTTGCGGCCGTACTCCCCAGGCGGTCGATTTAACGCGTTAGCTCCGGAAGCCACGCCTCAAGGGCACAACCTCCAAATCGACATCGTTTACAGCGTGGACTACCAGGGTATCTAATCCTGTTTGCTCCCCACGCTTTCGCACCTGAGCGTCAGTCTTCGTCCAGGGGGCCGCCTTCGCCACCGGTATTCCTCCAGATCTCTACGCATTTCACCGCTACACCTGGAATTCTACCCCCCTCTACGAGACTCTAGCTTGCCAGTTTCAAATGCAGTTCCCAGGTTGAGCCCGGGGATTTCACATCTGACTTAACAAACCGCCTGCGTGCGCTTTACGCCCAGTAATTCCGATTAACGCTTGCACCCTCCGTATTACCGCGGCTGCTGGCACGGAGTTAGCCGGTGCTTCTTCTGCGAGTAACGTCAATTGATGAACGTATTAAGCTCACCACCTTCCTCCTCGCTGAAAGTGCTTTACAACCCGAAGGCCTTCTTCACACACGCGGCATGGCTGCATCAGGCTTGCGCCCATTGTGCAATATTCCCCACTGCTGCCTCCCGTAGGAGTCTGGACCGTGTCTCAGTTCCAGTGTGGCTGGTCATCCTCTCAGACCAGCTAGGGATCGTCGCCTAGGTGAGCCATTACCCCACCTACTAGCTAATCCCATCTGGGCACATCTGATGGCAAGAGGCCCGAAGGTCCCCCTCTTTGGTCTTGCGACGTTATGCGGTATTAGCTACCGTTTCCAGTAGTTATCCCCCTCCATCAGGCAGTTTCCCAGACATTACTCACCCGTCCGCCGCTCGTCACCCAGGGAGCAAGCTCCCTTGTGCTACCGCTCGACTTGCATGTGTTAAGCCTGCCGCCAGCGTTCAATCTGAGCCATGATCAAACTCTTCAATTAAAAGCTTGATTTGCTTCCACTCGAGAAGCGATGCTCAAAGATTTACTGCATGAATTTTACTTCAGTTAGTCACTCTTCAAGACTTGATATTTTTTTGCATCCGAAGATGCTGGATATCGTCTTGTGGAGTGCCCACACAGATTGTCTGATAAATTGTTAAAGAGCAGTGCCGAGAAACTCATCGGCGCGGGCTGCGTATACTACGCTTTTCGCCCGGAGAGTCAAGCGTTTATTTCGCTTTCTTCTCGCTGACCCGGCGGCTTGTCAGTCGTTGTTCCCGGTCAGTGGAGGCGCATTATAGGGAGTTCTCGGCAGGCCGCAACCCCTAATTGCAAAAAACTTTTCAAGCGTTCAAATAATCACCAGAAATACCTTTTTAGGATGTTTATTAGTCAAAAAACACCGGTTTTAGCGCAGTAATAGCGGCAAACCCTGCAAACAGGAGCAAACGAAGATAAAGAAAAGGGAGCGGTCACCCGCTCCCTTTCATCTTTAATAGGCTTAACTGTCGTTATTGGCGTGCAACGATATGGTCGTTTTCCACATCCAGCGTTACCAGCTTGCCGGGGATCAGCTTGCCAGACAGGATTTGCTGCGCCAGCGGGTTCTCGATCTCCTGCTGAATAGCACGTTTCAACGGACGCGCACCATACACAGGGTCGTAACCGGTTTTGCTCAACAGTGCCAGAGCCGGTTCGGTCATGGTCACTTCGTAACCGCGCTCTTCCAAACGCTTGTACAGACGCGACAGCTGAATCTTGGCGATTGCAGCAATGTGTTTCTCGCCCAGCGGATGGAACACCACCACTTCGTCGATACGGTTGATGAACTCCGGACGGAAGTGGTGACTCACCATCTCCATCACCGACTCTTTCATCTGAGCGTAGTTCATCTGACCGAAATGCTCCTGGATCAGATCCGACCCCAGGTTGGACGTCATGATCACCACAGTATTGCGGAAATCGACGGTGCGGCCCTGGCCATCGGTCAGGCGGCCGTCATCCAACACCTGCAACAGAATATTGAATACGTCCGGGTGCGCTTTCTCGACTTCATCCAGCAGGATCACCGAGTAAGGCCGGCGGCGCACGGCTTCCGTCAGGTAGCCGCCCTCTTCATAGCCGACATAACCCGGAGGCGCGCCGACCAGACGAGAGACGGAGTGCTTCTCCATAAACTCGGACATGTCGATACGCACCATGGCGTCGTCGCTGTCGAACAGGAACGAAGCCAGTGCCTTGCAGAGCTCGGTTTTCCCCACCCCGGTCGGGCCAAGGAACAGGAACGAACCGATCGGCCGGTTAGGATCGGACAACCCGGCGCGGCTGCGGCGGATAGCGTTAGAGACCGCGCTGACCGCTTCGTCCTGGCCAATCACTCGCGAATGCAGCTCTTGCTCCAGACGCAGCAGCTTGTCGCGCTCGCCTTCCAGCATTCTGGCCACCGGGATCCCTGTGGCGCGCGCCAGCACTTCAGCAATCTCCGCATCGGTCACCCGGTTGCGCAGCAGCTTCATGCTCTTGCCTTCGGCCTGCGTGGCGGCGGCGAGCTGTTTCTCCAGCTCAGGGATCTTGCCGTACTGCAGTTCCGACATCCGCCCCAGATCGCCGACGCGGCGCGCCTGCTCCAGGGTGATTTTGGCCTGCTCGAGTTCCGCCTTGATGTTCTGAGTACCGGAGAGCGACGCTTTTTCCGCTTTCCACTCTTCTTCCAGCTCCGAATATTCGCGTTCTTTCTGCCCCAGCTCATCGCTGAGCATGTCCAGGCGTTTCTTACTGGCGTCGTCCGACTCTTTATTCAGCGCCTGCTGTTCCAGCTTCAACTGAATGATGCGGCGCTCAAGCCGATCGAGCGACTCAGGCTTGGAGTCCATCTGCATGCGAATGCTGGACGCCGCTTCGTCGATCAGGTCGATAGCCTTGTCCGGCAATTGACGATCGGCGATATAACGGTGCGAAAGCGTTGCCGCCGCCACGATGGCCGGATCGGTGATCTGCACGTGGTGGTGCAGTTCGTAACGCTCTTTCAGGCCGCGCAGAATAGCGATAGTGTCTTCCACGCTCGGCTCCGCCACATACACTTTCTGGAAACGACGCTCGAGCGCCGCATCCTTCTCTATATATTGACGATACTCATCCAGCGTGGTGGCACCGACGCAGTGCAGCTCGCCGCGCGCCAGCGCCGGCTTGAGCATATTACCCGCATCCATCGCGCCATCCGCCTTACCGGCGCCGACCATGGTGTGCAGTTCGTCGATAAACAGGATAACGCTGCCTTCCTGCTTGGCCAGATCGTTGAGCACGCCTTTCAGACGCTCTTCAAACTCGCCGCGGTATTTGGCGCCGGCAATCAAAGCGCCCATATCGAGGGACAATACGCGCTTGTGCTTCAGCCCTTCCGGCACTTCGCCGTTGATGATGCGCTGCGCCAGGCCTTCGACGATGGCGGTTTTACCTACGCCAGGTTCGCCGATCAGCACCGGGTTGTTTTTGGTGCGGCGTTGCAGCACCTGAATGGTACGACGGATCTCTTCGTCACGGCCGATCACCGGGTCAAGCTTGCCCTGCTCGGCGCGTTCGGTCAGATCGATCGTGTATTTCTTCAATGCCTGCCGTTGGTCTTCGGCACCTTGGTCTTCCACGCTGTCACCGCCTCTCATTTGTTCAATGGCTTTGCTGATTTTGTCGGCCGTCGCGCCGGCCGCTTTCAACAAGTCGGTCAACGAGCCGCGGTCTTCCAGCACCGCAAGCACAAACAGCTCGGAAGAAATGAATTTGTCCGCACGCTTCTGCGCCAGCTTGTCGCACAGGTTCAGAACGCGCACCAGCTCATGGGACGGTTGAACGTCGCCACCGGTGCCTTCTACCTGCGGTAAACGGGACAGCGCCTGTTCGATCTCGGTGCGCACGCGCCCGGCATCGATACCTGCGGAAGTTAATAGTGGACGAACCGTGCCCCCTTCCTGATTGAGCAGGGCGCTCATCAGATGTAGCGGTTCAATAAACTGGTTGTCGTGCCCAAGGGCTAGTGACTGGGCATCGGCGAGGGCAAGCTGGAATTTGTTGGTAAGACGATCCAGACGCATAACACCTCCAAGATGGGTCGAAATTGCTACTGGAGATTAAATGAGGTCACCCCTCAAATTTTCAAGGTTATCTCGACGCTAAATTTTCGGTACAACGCCATGCGTCGTTGGATCGTCCTAATTCAATAGGTTATATCAGCCAGATTAAACTTGCCAGACGTCCGGTTATTCCGTCGCGCCGATAGGAGAAAAAATGGCTCATTTCGTTAACCGTACAGCGGTCGCCGCCGTAGATGGCCTGAACGCCCGCACGCAACAAGCGTTGGCGAGCCAGCAAGTAGATATTAGCCAAAAACTTATCGCCGTGCGGGGCAAATGCCGCTGCGGCCTCAGCGTCTTCCGCCATGAAAGCGGCGCGCACCTCCGGCCCGACCTCAAACTGCTGCGGGCCGATCGCCGGCCCCAGCCAGGCGCTAATTTGGCCCGGCGCGGCGCTGAACGCCGCCACGGTTTGCTCCAGCACGCCGTGGCATAGCCCACGCCAGCCGGCGTGAGCGGCGGCCACTTCGTCGCCGTGCTGCGAGCAGAACAGCACCGGCAGACAATCCGCCGTCATCACGGCACACACCTGCCCCGGCACGTTGCTGTACACCGCATCCGCCCGCAGATCGGCGGGCGCTTGTCCCGTCAACGTCACCACGCGAGTGCCGTGCACCTGCTCGAGCCACACCGGCATCTGCGGCAAGCCGGCGGCGATAACCAATCGTTCCCGATTGCGCTTCACCGTTTGCTCCTCGTCACCGACGTGAGCGCCGAGGTTCAGCGAGTCATAAGGCGGCAGGCTGACGCCGCCGCGACGCGTGGTGCTGCAGGCCTTAACGCCGGCAGGCAACGGCCAGTCAGGCAGAATGAGCGAGCTCATTACCAGTCCATCTGATCTTTGAATTCTTCGGTGTCCGCCTTCAGCGCGTTGATCAGATCGACCATGTCCTGCGGCAGCGGCGCATGCCACTCCATCTGAATACCGCTAATCGGATGATACAAACGCAGCATAGTGGCGTGCAGCGCCTGACGGTCAAAACCGCGCAGCGTATTGATGAAGGCTTCCGAAGCGCCTTTCGGCGGACGCGGACGACCGCCGTACAGCGGATCGCCCACCAGCGGATGGCTGATATAGGCCATGTGCACGCGGATCTGGTGAGTACGGCCGGTTTCCAGGCGCAGGCGCAGGCGGGTGTGCGCGCGGAAGTGTTCCATGATGCGGTAGTGCGTTACCGCCGGTTTACCCATCGGGTGCACCGCCATATGGGTACGCTTGGTGGAATGACGCGCGATAGGCTCTTCTACCGTGCCGCCGGCGGTCATGGTGCCGATCGCCACCGCTTCGTATTCACGGGTGATTTCACGCGCCTGCAGCGCTTCCACCAGCCGGGTTTGGGCCGGCACGGTTTTCGCCACCACCATCAGGCCGGTGGTGTCTTTGTCCAGACGGTGCACGATGCCGGCACGCGGCACGTCGGCGATTTCCGGGTAGTGATACAGCAGCGCATTGAGCACCGTGCCGTCCGGGTTACCGGCGCCAGGGTGCACCACCAAATCGCGCGGTTTGTTGATCACCAGGATGTCGCTGTCTTCATAGACGATATCCAGCGCGATATCCTGTGGCTCCCAACGCGCCTCTTCTTCAATCTGTGCATCGATGGCGACGGTCTCTCCGCCCAGCACCTTCTCTTTCGGTTTGTTTGACGTTTTGCCATTGACCTTCACCCGATCGCCCAGGATCCACTCTTTTATGCGAGATCGTGAATAATCAGGGAACAATTCGGCCAAAGCCTGATCTAAACGTTGTCCGAGTTGAGATTCGGCCACCGTTGCGGTGAGTTGTACTTGTTGTGCCATATGCAGCTTCTTCGTTAACGTTGGGTTTTCACGGCGATGCCGTTTAATATAATGTGCTATTGTACCTGGTCTTTGTCGGGAGCTTAACGGACAGTCTCCCGGAATAACACCCTGAGGATAATCAAAACGTCATGACGCGTATGAAATATCTGGTGGCGGCAGCCACGTTGAGCCTGGCGCTGGCAGGTTGCTCCACATCCAAGGATGCGGTTCCCGACAACCCACCTTCGGAAATCTATGCTACCGCGCAGCAAAAACTGCAGGACGGTAACTTCAAGGGCGCGATTACGCAACTCGAAGCGTTAGATAACCGCTATCCTTTCGGGCCGTATTCCCAGCAGGTCCAGCTGGATTTGATTTACGCCTACTATAAGGCCGCCGACTTGCCGATGGCTCAGGCATCCATCGATCGCTTCATGCGTCTGAACCCGACGCACCCGAACATCGATTACGTGATGTACATGCGCGGCCTGACCGACATGGCGCTCGATGACAGCGCGCTGCAGGGCTTCTTCGGGGTTGACCGTTCTGACCGCGATCCTCAGCACGCTCGCGCTGCGTTCCGCGACTTCAGCCAGTTGATTCAGCAATACCCTAACAGCCAATACGCGACCGACGCCAACAAGCGTTTGGTGTATCTGAAAGACCGCTTGGCCAAGTATGAGCTTTCGGTGGCGGAATACTACACTAAACGCGGTGCTTACGTCGCGGTCGTTAATCGCGCCGAGCAGATGTTGCGTGAATTCCCGGATACCAAAGCGACGCACGACGTGTTGCCGCTGATGGAAAATGCCTACAAGCAGCTGCAGCTGAACGGCCAGGCTGACAAAGTGGCCAAAGTGATCGCCGCCAACCCGCAATAAGCGCGCGTCGGCAACGGCAGAAAAGCAAAACGGCAGCCTCGGCTGCCGTTTTCATTGGCGTCGACCTGGTTTTCACTGGAAAAATACACAAGTAAAAACACGGTGTTAGCTAGTGCTCCTCACCGGTCAACTCATCAATAATGCGCCATCCGGCGACAACTCTCAAGCATTAGATAGCCAATTCAAATGCTGAATCACAGATTGAACTAACTTTGCAAAAAGTGACAAAAAATCGTGATTTACATCACGCATTTAAACAAAAAGCGGGGTATGCTGGATTCACCAAGACGGAAAGACAGAGAGGTAAGTTATATGACATTGAACATTACCAGCAAACAAATGGATATCACTCCCGCAATCCGCAATCACGTCGAAGACCGTCTCACCAAACTGGAAAAATGGCAGACCCAGCTGATTAACCCGCATATCGTCTTATCCAAAGAACCGCAAGGGTTTGTCGCCGATGCTACCATTACCACGCCTAACGGCCCGCTGGTCGCCAGCGCCAAACATGATGACATGTATACCGCCGTTAATGAGCTGATCGCCAAGCTGGAGCGCCAGCTGAACAAGGTGCAGCACAAAGGCGAAGCGCGCCGCTGCAATGCCAGCGTGAAAGACATCGTGCCGGAAGTCACGCAAGAGCAGGAATAACCCTCCGACTGCGGTTGCCGCATCAAACGCGCCCGAGGGCGCGTTTTTTGTCGGGTATTTTTGTTGACGGGGTAAAAGCCAGCGGTTACTTTAAAACCTGTTCGCATTAACCTTAGGTAGACCATGCCACGCACACCGTTTTTCTTCGCATTCTTTTTTACCTTCCCCTGACTGGGAGGCGTTTCGTCGTGTAAGAAAGAATGCGAAGACGAACAACAAGGCCTCCTGGAAACAGGAGGCTTTTTTTATGGCTGTTTTACAACGAATAAGAATTGAAGGCGGAAGCTGATTATGACTGACAACCCGTTATTGGTGCTGCGCGAGCGCATCAGCGCACTGGACTTGAAACTGTTGGCCCTGCTGGCGGAACGCCGTGAACTGGCGATCGAAGTCGGCAAGACCAAGCTGCACTCTCACCGTCCGATCCGCGACAAAGAGCGCGAACGCGATCTGCTGGATGCGCTGATCGCCGCCGCCAAACCCTACGACCTGGACGGCTTCTACGTCACCCGCCTGTTCCAACTGATTATCGAAGATTCCGTCCTGACCCAGCAGGCGCTGCTGCAGCACCAGCTCAACCCTGTCAGCCAACACGCCGCACGCATCGCCTTCCTCGGCCCGAAAGGCTCTTATTCACATCTGGCGGCACGCCAATATGCCGCCCGCCATTTCGATCGGCTGATCGAATGCGGTTGCCAGAAGTTTCAGGATATCTTCGCCCAGGTGGAAACCGGCCAGGCGGACTACGCAATTTTGCCGATCGAGAATACCAGTTCCGGTTCGATTAACGAGGTGTACGATCTGCTGCAGCACACCAGCCTGTCGATCGTCGGCGAACTGACCAACCCGATCGACCACTGTGTTCTGGTGGCCGGCGATAGCGACCTGAGCCAGATTGAAACCGTCTACAGCCATCCGCAGCCGTTCCAACAGTGCAGCCAGTTCCTTAACCGCTTCCCGCACTGGAAAATCGAGTACACCGAAAGCACCGCCGCGGCGATGGAGAAAGTCGCCAAGCTGAATTCGCCGAAGGTGGCGGCGCTGGGCAGTGAGGCCGGCGGCGCGTTGTACGGGCTGCAGGTGCTGGAACACAACCTCGCCAACCAGCAGCAAAACATCACTCGCTTCATCGTCCTGGCGCGCAAAGCGATCGACGTATCTGAACAGGTGCCGGCAAAAACCACGCTGATCATGGCGACCGGCCAACAATCCGGCGCGCTGGTCGAAGCGCTGCTGGTATTGCGCGATAACGGCATCATCATGACCAAACTGGAATCACGCCCGATCAACGGCAATCCGTGGGAAGAGATGTTTTATATCGATGTGCAAGCCAATCTGCGTGCCGACGCGATGCAAAAAGCGCTGCGCGATCTGGCGCCAATCACCCGCTCGCTGAAGGTACTGGGCTGTTACCCAAGCGACACCGTGGTGCCGGTCAACCCATCCTGAAACCATAAAAAAAGGTTCGGCCAAGCCGAACCCTTTACGTTTACCGCCCGCGTTTTACTGTCGGCTGTCGTTAGCCTGCCGCAACAGCGTGCGGCTCTCCACCAGGAAGCGTTGGGCGTAATCGCCGAACCAGTGCTCCACCTTGCGGAAACTGTCGATAAACGCCTGTTTGTCGCCATGCTCCAACAGCTTTATCGCCTCGCCGAAGCGCTGGTAGTAACGCTTAATCAGCGCCACGTTTTCTTCCGACGACATGATGATATCGGCGTAAAGTTGCGGATCCTGCGCAAACAGGCGGCCAACCATCGCCAGCTCCAACCGGTAGATCGGCGAGGAGAGCGCCAGCAACTGCTCCAGTTGCACGTTCTCTTCCGCCAGATGCAACCCGTAGGCGAAGGTGGCGAAGTGCCGCAGCGCCTGAATAAACGCCATGTTCTGATCGTGTTCGACCGCGCTGATGCGATGCAGCCGCGCGCCCCACACCTGCAGCTGCTCAAGCAACCATTGGTAAGCCTCCGGCTGGCGGCCATCGCAGTAAACCACTACCTGCTTCGCCACGCTGCCCACGTCCGGGCCGAACATCGGGTGCAATCCCACCACAGGGCCGCTGTGCGCCGCCAACATCGCATGCAGCGGACGGTTCTTCACCGACGCCAAATCCACCAGAATACAGTCGGCAGGCAGCGTCGGCAGGCGGCTTATCACCTGCTCGGTCACATGGATCGGCACGCTGACGATCACCATGCCGGCGTCTGCCAGCAGCTGTTCCGCCTGCGGCCAATCTTCCTGATCCAATACCCTGACCTGATAACCCGACAGCGTCAGCAAGCGGTTGAACAGCCGGCCCATCTGGCCGTTGCCGCCGATGATGACGATCGGCCGCAGCTGCGGACACAGAGTTTTAAAGCCTTTATCATTCTCGCTGACGTACGATTCGCGCATCACGCGGCGCAAGACGTCCTCGATCAGATCCGGCGGCACCCCGAGGTTTTCCGCCTCCTGGCGACGCGAGGCCAGCATCGCGGCTTCGCGCTCCGGTACGTAAACCGGCAGGCCATGACGGCTTTTGACTTCGCCCACTTCCGCTACCAGATGCAGGCGTTTCGCCAGCAGATCCAGCAGCGCTTTATCCACCTCATCGATTTGATCGCGCAGCGCGGTCAGTTCTGCCACCATAACTTACTTTTCTCCCGTGCGAGCCGTCAGCGCAGCGCCGAGTTCCTGATGCATATGACGCAGCAGAGTTTCCGTGCTCTCCCAGTTGATGCAGGCATCGGTGACGGACACCCCGTAACGCATGTCTGCACGCGGCTGTTCGGAAGACTGGTTGCCCTCATGCAGATGGCTCTCCAGCATGATGCCGGTGATCGAACGGTTACCCGCCTTGATCTGCTCCACCACGGACTCGGCAACCGCCGGCTGACGGCGATAGTCTTTATTCGAGTTGCCATGGCTGCAATCTATCATCAAGGACGGATGGAGTCCCGCCTCAAGCATCTGTTTTTCACAGGCCGCAACGTGCTCAGCGCTGTAGTTCGGGGTTTTGCCGCCGCGCAGGATCACGTGTCCGTCCGGGTTGCCCTGCGTCTGCAGCAGGCAAACCTGGCCTGCCTGGTTGATGCCGACGAAGCGGTGCGGCATAGCGGCGGCGCGCATGGCGTTGATGGCGGTGCCCAAGCTGCCGTCGGTGCCGTTTTTGAAGCCGACCGGCATCGACAGGCCGGAGGCCATTTCGCGGTGGGTCTGAGATTCGGTGGTGCGCGCACCGATCGCCGACCAGCTGAACAAGTCCCCCAGGTACTGCGGGCTGTTCGGATCCAACGCTTCGGTAGCCAAAGGTAAGCCCATGCCCACTAAATCCAGCAACAGGCGACGCGCGATATGCAAGCCTGCTTCAACGTCAAACGAACCGTCCATGTACGGATCGTTGATCAAACCTTTCCAGCCGACAGTGGTTCTGGGTTTTTCAAAGTAGACGCGCATAACGATATACAGCTGATCGCTCAAGTCAGCCGCCAGGGTTTTCAAACGACGGGCGTAGTCCAGCGCCGCGTCCGGATCGTGGATCGAACAAGGCCCGCACACCACCAACAGGCGATGATCGCGCCCCTGCAAAATGTTGGCGATAGTGTTGCGCGCAGTGGCGATCTCATTTTCGTCGTCGGCGCTGAGCGGGAACTGGTTCTTCAGCTCCTCCGGCGTGATGAGAACCTGTTCTGCACTGATGTGTACGTTATTGAGCGCGTCTTTTTGCATGATGCTATTCCTGTCGTTTGGCGTTATGCGTTGAAATGGAACATTGAGCGTTTCAGGGCTCTACCCTATCACGATATGTAAAGTTTTCAATCCATTTTCCGTAAATAAAAAATTACCGCAATTATCCTGATTAAATCACCTTTGAAAAAGAGTTGAAAAAACCAATATAAATACAGTAAATACATGTATTTAATAAATCAAAAAAACCTTCACCACACCTTAGCCACCCGGTCTAAGAAAAATGAATATATGTAAATTTATTTGTACACATGATTTTACAGCGAAGATACGCCGCCGATCTCGGCACCGACGCCTGTGCGAAGCAGGATCAGCACGAAATGCCGCCAAAAGCGATGATTTTAAGTAGAAGAAAAGCGAATAAATGAGGGATAAAAATTAAAAACTTAAGCTAATGACGGCTATTTTTGTCGCCGAAATGAACCGATATAATGTGATCGTCATCAACAATAATTCCCCTTAACAACTGGATCCAAGATGCTCTCTTCTCGCGCTCGTCGCGCTTTTCCGCTGTATATTTGCTGCTTAACGACTTTCACCAGTGTTTCAGCCCTTGCCGACAATACGCTTTTCACCGCGATGGACGATCCGGCCACCGCCAAGAAACCGTTCGAAGGCAACGTGCAGGCGGGCTACAACGCCCAGTCAGGCAACTCGCAGAGCTCCACCCTGTTGGCCAACACCAACATGACCTGGTTCAATAGCGACGCGGCGTACAGCCTGTGGGGGGCGGCCAACAACACCACCTCCTCCAACGTGCGCTCGTCCGAAAAATACCAGGCCGGTGGCCGTACGCGCTATAACCTGACCGATCGCAACTACCTGTTCGGTCAGGCCAGCTGGCTGAGTGACCGTTTCAACGGTTACGACTCACGCTCCACGCTGACCGGCGGCTACGGCCGTCAGCTCCTTAACGGGCCGCTCAGTGACCTGCGGGTGGAATTCGGTCCCGGCGTGCGCCATGACGAGTACCATGGCGGCGGCCGTGCAACAAAGGGGCTAGCCTATGGTGCGGCCAACTATTCCTATCAGTTGACCGATAACACCAAGTTCATTCAGGGCGTTTCCGCGCTGGCGAACGAAGAAACCACGCTGAACTCGGAAAGCGCGTTGAACGTGGCGATCAACGATCGCTTCTCATTGCGCGTAGCTTACACCGTGACCTACAACAGCAAACCGCCGGCCTCGGCGCCGAAGAACACCGACACGACGACCTCGGTCACGCTGGTCTACGGCCTATAATATCCCCCCATTATTTCTCGAAGCCCATCATTGATGGGCTTTTTTTATGCCGGCCGCCCTCTTTTGCACAATCTGCTAAAAATATTCATCCCACCCATTGACGACTTTAGCAAATAGCTTAATACTGTATGCATATACAGTGATTATCATACAGACCAGGAGCATGATGGATATCGATAGCGAGCTCTCACGCATCGATGCCTCCGGCTCCCGAGATTCTGTAAACGAAGCGAGCATAAGGCTATGGAGAAAATCACCTCATTCATCACCTACGCCATGGCGCTGTTTCTCGCCTGGCTCGGCAAGCTGTCTCCGCAGGACATTGCCTTTTTAGTCGGTGCGGCGGTAGGCATCGGCACGTTTCTGGTGAACTGGTACTACCGACGTAAAAGCCTGCAGATCTTGAAGGCCATTGAGCGCAATGCGACATCTCGGAGGAACATTTACGATGAGTGCAACCGTTAAGCGCTGCAGCGTCGCCGCCGTTTTGGCCATCGCCGTGCTGTTGCCGTCATTTGGCGAGCTGCAAACCTCAGAAGCCGGTCTCAGGCTGATCGCCGATCTCGAAGGTTGCCGCCTGTCGCCTTACCAGTGCAGCGCCGGGGTGTGGACGCATGGCATTGGGCACACCGCTGGCGTCATCCCTGGTAAAGCGATCGATGAACGCAAAGCCGCGATGGATTTGGTCGACGATGTTCGCCGCACCGAGCGCGGCATGGCCACCTGCCTGCCGGATACGCTCTCGCAACAAACCTATGATGCGGTGATCGCTTTCGCCTTCAATGTGGGCGTCAGCGCAGCCTGCCGCTCTACGCTGGTCGCGCTGCTGCAACAGCGCCAGTGGCGGCAGGCCTGCGATCAGCTGCCACGCTGGGTTTACGTAAACGGAAAGAAAAACAAAGGGCTGGAACAGCGACGCGCCATGGAACGCGCACTGTGCTTGCAAGGCATTGCCTCATGATGACGAGTTCGCTCGCCAAAGGATGATGCCACACCAATTTCACTTAATTTGTTCAAGGGGGTTCTTATGATGCACTGTCCACTATGCGGTCACGTGGCCCACACTCGCTCCAGCCGCTATTTGAGCGAGTCGACCAAAGAGCGTTACCATCAATGCCGCAACATCAATTGCAGTTGCACGTTCGCCACGCACGAGTCCGTTGCACGGGTGATAGTCAAACCTGGCGATGACATTGTCCCGGCGCAGCCGCACCCGCCGGAAAATCAACATAAACAAAGCGCCGCCGCGCTGTAATGCCAAAAGCCCGCTGACGGAGGCTTTTTAATGTCACGGCCAGGCAGCTAAGCCTCTCAAATGCAACGTGATAGATTTTTCAGATAAAAAAAAGGGGTTGGCACAATGCCAACCCCTGATAACTATTAACTTTTGGATGCAGCGTTAGTTAACGCGGTTCAGACGCTCTTTGATACGAGCAGCCTTACCAGTACGTTCACGCAGGTAGTACAGTTTAGCTTTACGAACGGCACCACGACGTTTAACAGTAATGCTGTCGATTACTGGGGAGTGAGTCTGGAATACGCGCTCAACACCTTCGCCGTTGGAAATCTTACGAACAGTGAATGCAGAGTGCAGACCGCGGTTACGGATAGCGATAACCACGCCCTCGAATGCCTGCAGACGTTTTTTGCTACCTTCAACGACCCATACCTTCACTTCCACGGAATCACCCGGACGGAATGCAGGTACGTCTTGTTTCATCTGCTCTTGTTCAAGTTGCTTAATAATGTTGCTCATAATATGTCTCTTACCCTAGGTAAACTGATATATCGGTCCCGTCTGATGTCAGACGCTTCCTTCATAGTCCTGTTGCCTGGTCTGATGTTCCCGCTGGAACTCAGCCAGCAACACCGCTTGCTCGTCAGTCAGAGCTAGGCTTTCTAGAAGTTCAGGTCTTCTAAGCCAGGTTCGGCCCAGCGACTGCTTTAAGCGCCAGCGACGTATCTCGGCATGGTTGCCCGACAGCAGAACCGGCGGTACTTCCATTCCTTCCAACACCTCGGGGCGGGTATAGTGCGGGCAGTCCAGCAATCCGTCGGCGAAGGAGTCTTCCTCCGCTGAGGCCTGATGGCCCAGCACACCCGGTATGAAACGGGCGACTGAATCAATCAGGGTCATCGCCGGCAGTTCCCCGCCGCTGAGAACGTAATCGCCGATTGACCATTCTTCGTCAATTTCGGTTTGGATTACGCGCTCGTCTATCCCTTCGTAACGGCCGCACACCAGAATCATCTTCTGATTGGCCGCCAGTTCGCACACGCCGGTTTGATCCAGCTTGCGCCCCTGAGGTGACAGATAAATCACCTTTGCTCCCTCGCCTGCCGCTGCTTTCGCCGCATGAATGGCTTCCCGTAAAGGTTGCACCATCATCAGCATTCCCGGGCCGCCGCCGTAAGGGCGATCGTCCACGGTACGATGCCGGTCGTAGGTGAAGTCGCGCGGACTCCAACACTGCACGCTCAGCAGGCCATTTTTTACTGCCCGGCCAGTCACCCCGTAATCGGTGATAGCGCGGAACATCTCAGGAAACAGGCTTACAATACCGATGAACACAAGCCAATCCCCTTACCGTTATTCCACTTGCTTCGACCGTTTGATCCGGGGGTCAAAAACCAGGATCCCAATCTGCCTCAATCACGCGGGCAGTGAGATCGACTTTCTTGATAACCTGCCCATGAAGAAACGGAATCAACCGCTCCTTCATGCCGAACGCATCTTTCAGGTTCGCTTTCACAACCATCACATCGTTCGAGCCGGTTTCCATCATATCGATGACTTTACCCAGCTCGTAGCCGGCGGTGGTGACTACCTGGCAGCCCATCAGGTCTTTCCAGTAGTAATCGTCACCCTCCAGCGGAGGAAGTTGCTCAGAATCCACCATAATCTCGCGATTAGTCAGCAGATTCGCCGCGTCCCGATCGTCAATGCCTTTGACCTTGATGATCAGATCCTGACTGTGGCGCTTCCAGTCTTCCAACTCGATATGCTGCCACTGACCCGCCTGCTGGATAAACCACGGCTGATAGTCAAAAATGCTTTCGGCGTTCTCGGTGGATGAAAACACTCTGAGCCAACCACGAATGCCGTAAGCGGACCCCATTTTACCGAGTACAATCGGCTGCTTAGGCGCTACCGGTTTGAGTTGCTTGCTCATTGCCACCACCGCGACAGATTAAGCTGCTTTCTTAGCGTCTTTGATCAGCGCGTGAACGCGATCAGAAACGGTTGCACCCAGACCAACCCAGTGCTCGATGCGGTCCAGGTCCAGACGCAGTGCTTCAGCCTGACCGGAAGCGATCGGGTTGAAGAAGCCTACGCGCTCGATGAAACGACCATCACGAGCGTTGCGGCTGTCGGTCACTACTACTTGATAGAACGGACGCTTTTTAGCGCCGCCACGTGCCAAACGAATTGTTACCATAACATCCTCTTTAGTTAATAAAACAGCCGGGCCCCATTGAGGGACGGGGCCCGGTTGCAATATAAAAAGCCCGAAAATTTTACTCATTTTGGCGCAAAAAGCAATCTAAAGCGTCGATCGCAGGGGACAACTTTTGCAGCCTGTCAAATTTCGGGCGGTTTTCACCGCGAACGGCGAATGCTGAAAGCGCCCGCACTCAGCGTGCGGGGGCCCGTCAGCGGCCTGGGAAGCCCGGCGGCATCATGCCTTTCATGCCGCGCATCATCTTCGCCATACCGCCTTTCTTCATCTTCTTCATCATACGCTGCATTTCGTCGAACTGCTTCAGCAAGCGGTTGACGTCCTGCACCTGCATGCCGGCCCCCATCGCGATGCGGCGCTTGCGCGAGCCCTTGATGATTTCCGGTTTGGCGCGCTCTTTCAGCGTCATCGAGTTGATGATCGCCTCCATGCGCACCAGCACTTTGTCGTCCATCTGCGACTTGACGTTGTCCGGCAGTTGGCCGGCGCCCGGCAGCTTGCTCAGCATGTTGGCCATGCCGCCCATGTTGCGCATCTGCTTGAGCTGCTCCAGGAAGTCGGTCAGATCGAAACCGTCACCCTTCTTCAGCTTGTTGGCCAGCTTCTCCGCCTGCTCGCGGTCGACCTTGCTTTCGATATCTTCGATCAGCGACAGCACGTCGCCCATGCCCAGGATGCGCGATGCCACGCGATCCGGGTAAAACGGCTCCAGCGCTTCGGTCTTCTCGCCGACGCCGAGGAACTTGATCGGCTTGCCGGTGATATGGCGGATGGACAACGCCGCACCGCCGCGCGCATCGCCGTCGACCTTGGTCAGCACCACGCCGGTCAGCGGCAGCGCTTCGTTAAACGCCTTGGCGGTATTGGCGGCGTCCTGGCCGGTCATGGCGTCGACCACGAACAGGGTTTCCACCGGCTTGATCGCCGCGTGCACCTGTTTGATCTCGTCCATCATCGCTTCGTCAACGTGCAGACGGCCGGCGGTATCGACAATAAGGACATCGTAGAACTTCAGCTTGGCCTGTTGCAGCGCGCGATTGACGATGTCGATCGGTTTTTCTTTGACGTCAGACGGGAAGAAGTCGATGCCGACGCCTTCCGCCAGCGTTTCCAGCTGTTTGATCGCCTCCGGGCGATAAACGTCCGCGGAAACCACCAACACTTTCTTCTTCTGTTTTTCTTTCAGGATCTTGCCGAGCTTACCGACGCTGGTGGTTTTACCGGCGCCCTGCAGGCCCGCCATCAGCACCACGGCCGGCGGCTGAGCCGCCAGATTCAGCTCGGTGTTGACTTCGCCCATCGCGGCGATCAGCTCGCCTTTGACGATCTTGACGAACTCCTGCCCCGGCGTCAGGCTCTTGTTGACTTCATGGCCAACCGCGCTCTCTTTGACGCGGTTGATGAAGTCGCGCACCACCGGCAGCGCAACGTCCGCTTCCAGCAATGCCATACGCACTTCACGCAGGGTTTCCTTGATATTCTCTTCGGTCAGCCGCCCGCGGCCGCTGATATTGCGCAACGTGCGCGACAATCGATCGGTTAAATTTTCAAACATCGTCTCATGCTCAACGTGTAATGACAGGCCGCTCCGGCGACACAATTGCGCCGATGATAACACGAAGCGCGCAGGATCTCTGCCTCAGCGTTGGAGATAGGTTGGAGTGAAACGCGCGCAACGCTATACTGACACTCCAATTAACCACGCCGAAGCAAAATTAAACGCTATGCCAGTTTTCTCCATTGTGGCTTTGATGGCCTACCTGCTCAGCCTTGGACTGATCATTCCCAGCTTGTTGCGGAAGAACAGCGCATACCGTCGGCTCGCCCTCGTCTCGGCGGTGGTGGCGCTGATTTGCCACGCCATCGCGCTGCAGCAGCGCATCTTTGACGTCAGCGCCGGGCAGAATCTCAGCCTGCTGAACATTGGTTCTATCGTCAGCCTGATCATCTGTTCGGTGATGACCTTCGTCGCTTCACGCGATCGCGGCTGGTTCCTGCTGCCGATCGTCTACAGCTTCGCGATGATCAATCTGGCCTTCGCCAGCTTCATGCCCGGCGAGTTCATCACTCACCTGGAAGCCAGCCCGGAATTGATGGTGCATATCGGCCTGGCGCTGTTCTCTTACGCCACCCTGATCATCGCCGCACTCTACGCCTTACAGCTCGCCTGGCTCGACTACCTGTTGAAAAACAAGAAGCTGACCTTTAGTGCCGACATGCCGCCGCTGATGAGCATCGAGCGCAAGATGTTCCATATCACCCAGATCGGCGTGGTGCTGCTGACGCTCACCCTGTGCACCGGCCTGCTGTACATGGATAACCTGTTCAGCAAAGAGAACGTGCATAAAGCCGTGCTGTCGATCATGGCCTGGTTCGTGTATATCGTGCTGTTGTGGGGCCATTACCATGAAGGCTGGCGCGGCCGCCGCGTCGTCTGGTTCAGCTTCGCCGGCGCCTTTCTGCTGACGCTCGCCTACTTCGGCAGCCGTCTGATTCAGCAGGTGATGGTGCGCTAGGCCAGCCCGGTCCAATTCTCCCTCTCTATAAGGAATACTGCATTGGAGCATGTGTCGACGGGGACCCTCATCATTATCCTGGTGATCATGATCGTGGTCTCCGCTTACTTCTCCGCTTCCGAAACTGGCATGATGACGCTCAACCGTTATCGCCTGCGTCACCTGTCCAAACAGGGCAACCGCTCGGCGCGCCGGGTGGAGAAGCTGCTGCAAAAACCGGATCGGCTGATCGGCCTGGTGCTGATCGGCAACAACCTGGTCAACATCCTTGCCTCGGCGCTGGCGACCATCGTCGGCATGCGGCTGTATGGCGATCTGGGCGTGGCGATTGCGACCGGCATACTGACTTTCGCCGTGCTGCTGTTCGCCGAAGTGCTGCCGAAAACCTTCGCCGCGCTCTATCCGGAACGCATCGCCTTCCCCAGCAGCGTCCTGCTGGCGCCGTTGCAAAAGGTGATGTTCCCGCTGGTCTGGCTGCTCAACGGCATCACCAGCCTGACCTTGCGCCTGTTCGGCATTCGCACCAACGTGCGCATCAGCGACGCCGTCAGCAAGGATGAGCTGCGCACCATCGTGCGTGAATCCCAGTCGCAGATCTCCCGCCGCAATCAGGACATGCTGATCTCGGTGCTGGACCTGGAAAAGGTGACGGTCAACGACATCATGGTGCCGCGCACCGAGATCGTCGGCATCGACGTCAACGACGACTGGAAGTCAATCATGCGCCAGCTGACCCACTCGCCACACGGCCGCATCGTGCTGTATCGCAGCTCGCTGGACGATGCGATCGGCATGCTGCGCGTGCGCGAAGCCTATCGCCTGATGACCGAGAAAAAAGAGTTCAACAAAGAGAACCTGCTGCGCGCCGCCGATGAGATCTACTTCGTACCGGAAGGCACGCCGCTCAACGTGCAGCTGGTGAAATTCCAGCGCAATAAAGAGAAGGTCGGCATCGTGGTCGACGAGTACGGCGACATTCAGGGCCTGGTCACGGTGGAAGACATTCTCGAAGAGATCGTCGGCGATTTCACCACCTCGATGTCACCGACGCTGGCGGAAGAAGTCACGCCGCAGAGCGACGGTTCGGTCTTGATCGACGGCACCGCCAACGTGCGGGAGCTGAACAAGGCCTTCAACTGGACCTTGCCGGCCAATGAAGCCCGTACCGTCAACGGTATGCTGCTGGAAGAACTGGAAGAGATCCCCGAAATCGGCACCCGGGTGCGTATCGGCCATTACGATATCGACATTCTCGACGTACAGGGCAACATGATCAAACAGGTGCGGGTCACGCCGATCACCTCGCTGCAGTCCAGCGTCGGCCATCACTGACCGCCGGCCAGAACGTAAAAAAGACGCGAAATCGCGTCTTTTTTGTTTCTGCGGGAAACGTACGGTCAGATATGCAGCTCCTGCAGCTTCTCTTTCGGCAGCGCCAGTTCGTCGTTGTGGTTCACCACCACGCCGTTATCCAGAATGTGCTTGGCGATTTCCTGCGCTTCTTCCAGCGAGTGCATGTGGTAGGTACCACACTGGTACTCGTTCAGCTCAGGGATCTTGCGCTGGTCGGTCACTTTCAGCACGTCGGCCATCGCCGCTTTCCAGGCATCGGCAACGCGCTGCTCTTCCGGCACGCCGATCAGGCTCATGTAGAAACCGGTGCGGCAGCCCATTGGGGAGATGTCGATAATCTCCACGCCCTGGCCGTTCAGGTGGTCGCGCATAAAGCCGGCGAACAGGTGTTCCAGCGTGTGAATGCCGCGTTCGGGCATCACTTCCAGGTTCGGGCGGCAAAAGCGCAGATCAAATACCGTGATGGTATCGCCATGAGGCGTTTTCATGGTTTTCGCAACGCGGACAGCCGGGGCTGCCATACGGGTATGATCGACGGTAAAGCTATCCAGCAATGGCATTTCGCTACCTCCTCGTAAAAGAGCATTTATTTCGAAACTTTTTTTCCTAACCGGGAAACCTTTTCCAACCCTGCGAGTCTGAGTATGTGAAAGACGCGCATTTGTTATCATCATCCCTGTCATCAGAGATGCATATTTGGCCACATTGATGTGGCCTTTTTCTTTTTCAGCTTCCGCCGTTTTGCTTCAGGAACGCTTCAAAGCTTAGCGTATCATTGGCTTCTATGTCGCGTTGACGCTGCCAAGAGGCTTCCCGCTCTTTATCCAGCTCGTCTTCGTTCAGGATTTCCAACGGCTCTTCCAGCAATGTCTGGCGATACTGCTCCGCCAGCTGCAGACCGACGCGCCCGGTGCCTTCCGCCTTCATCGCCTTCAGAATGCGCGCGGAGAAGGTCAGCTCAGGGTCGTCAAATGCGGCGACCAGCTCATCGCACACCTGCTGGTATTGACGGTTGCCGGCTTCGCCGTCCAACACTTCCGCCACCCGACGCAGATCGGCGAACAGCGCCTTGCCCACGTTTTCCAGCGGTTCATGGCTGGCGCCACAGCCGATGCCGATGGTCTGGCCCGGCTTGCGCCCTTCCAGAATCACCCGGTTCCAGTTCTTGCGCGTGCACAGCAGTTCATCGCTGCTCATCTCCGGCGCATCGGCCAGCGCGCACCACACCAGGAACAGATCCAGGAAACGCGCCTGCACCGCATCCACGCCGATCGGCGAGAACGGGTTGATATCCAGCGAACGCACTTCGATGTATTCGATACCGCCGCGCAGCAGCGCGTCTGACGGCGTCTCGCCGCTTTTGGTCACGCGCTTCGGCCGGATCGGCGCATACAGCTCGTTTTCGATTTGCAGCACGTTACTGTTCAACTGCAGGTAGCGGTCACCCTCTTTCACGCCCAGCTTGGCGAACTCTTCGGAAGGCGTAACGATCGCCCGCTTCAAACCGGCCACATAGCTGTGCAGATCGTTGAAGGTGATGCCCAGATTACTCTGCGACTTGTTGGTGTAACCCAGATCGCTCAGACGCAGCGAGGTGGCGTACGGCAGGTAGCACATCCCCTGCTCGGTGCGTTCGAACGGCAGAGTGGTCTCGCGACCTTTGAGGAACGAAGAACAAATGGCCGGCGATGCGCCGAACAGATACGGGATCACCCAACCGAAACGGTAATAGTTGCGGATCAGGCGGAAATACCCCGCCGAGATCTGCTCTTTACCGCTTTCTGCGTCCTGCACGCCAGCCCAGGCCTGCCAAAACTCCAGCGGCAGCGAGAAGTTGTAGTGCACGCCGGAAATGGTCTGCATCAACGCGCCATAGCGATTCTTCAGCCCTTCGCGGTACAGCGTCTTCATGCGGCCGATGTTCGACGAACCGAACTGCGCCAGCTCAATATCCTGCTCGGCTTCGATAAAGCACGGCATGCTGAGCGGCCACATGCGCTCATCGCCAATATTGCGCGCTACGTAGCGATGAATATCGCGCAGGAACGTCAGCAGGTGATCGATATTGTCATCAACCGGCGTAATGAACTCTAACAGCGCCTCGGCGAAATCCGTGGTGATCCAGTGGTGCGTCAATGCCGCCCCCAGCTTTTCCGGATGCCCGGTAGTCGCCAAGGTGCCGTTCGGCGTGACTCGCAGCGTTTCACGCTCGATGCCGCGACGAATGCCTTTTAATGCCTGAGGATGGGCTTCCAACCAAGAACGCGCCTGTGATACGTCCGGGATCAAATTGACCTCCCGCTTCTAAAAACAATAACTCGTAAGCATACTGAATCCGCACCCGAGAGAATATTGAGTTATATTCACTTGGTTACTGCCACCAGGCGATGCCCTGTACCGTTATCATAGCCAAAACGATGTAACGCAGCGCTTTTCCGATACACAGAAACAGCGCGACAGAGCCCCAGGGCATGCGCAGCCAACCTGCCAACACGCACAACAAATCGCCCACCACCGGCACCCAGCTGAGCAACAGCGCAGCCGGGCCGAAGCGTTGCAGCCACCCGAGCGCCGTTGCCAGCCCCCGCTGTGGTTTCAACGCCGGTAACAGGCGCCCGATAATGACATTGGTCAAGCCGCCCAGCGTGTTGCCCAGGGTCGCGGCCAGCACCAGCAATTCCGGCGAGACGCGACTCTGGGTCAGCAAAGCGACCAGAACGATTTCTGAATTTCCCGGCAGCAGCGTCGCACTGAGGAAGCTGCTGCCAAATAACGATATTACGGCTAGCGTACTACTCACAGCGTGCGAACGTCTACCACGTCCATACCGGCGCTTTTTGCCGCCTGAATGCCGAACTCGGCGTCTTCAAACACCACGCACTTTTCCGGCGGCACGCCGATAAGTTCGGCGCAACGCAGGAAGGTGTCCGGCTCCGGTTTATGGCGCTGTACGTCGTCCGCACCGACGATCGCGTCGAAGCAGTTGAACAGGCCGAGATGACGCAGCAGCATTTCCGCCATGCGGTGCTCGCTGCCGGTACCGACCGCCATCGGACGGCGACCGTGATAGGATTTTACCACCTCGATCAGCGGCAACGGGCGCACGCTGTCCAACAGCATCGCCTCCACCGCGCGGGTTTTCTCCGCGGCCAAGTGATGGGGATCGAGATCGGCCTGGTAGCTGGCGATAATCGCCTGAGCGATGCGCCAGGTCGGTGAACCGCTCAGCGCCACCATAGCCGCTTCATCAAACGTCATGCCATAACGTGACAGCACTTCACTCCACGCTTTGCGGTGCGTTGGCTCGGTGTCCAGAATCGTGCCGTCCATGTCGAAAATAAGACCCTGATAGCGGTCGTACATCGTTACTCCATGATCGTTGAGGAAAGAAAACTACTTTAGCGTAAAGCCGTTGGGTTGTCGCTGACTGCGTCATAGCGGAATGTGCTGTGATCGATCGGGTACAAAGCAGGAAAGGGGGGAAGAGAGAATGGCTAAATGCTGAAAAGCGAAAAACCCGCCAGGGCGGGTTTCTCTTAGATGGTGTATCCGGGAGGATGATTCGGCGCCAACGCCTCACCCTGCGGGCCGTTGCTAAAGCAACGTTATCCTCCCCAAGGACACTTTCTTTTTACCACCCGCATGACGATTTCTCTTCGCGATACGGGAGGTTAAACATGGTGCATCCGGGAGGATTCGAACCTCCGACCGCTCGGTTCGTAGCCGAGTACTCTATCCAGCTGAGCTACGGATGCATGACTGTTTTTGCCGCTTGCCTGTTTCACGAATAACAGAAAAGCAAAAACCCGCTAAGGCGGGCTTCTCTTAGATGGTGCATCCGGGAGGATTCGAACCTCCGACCGCTCGGTTCGTAGCCGAGTACTCTATCCAGCTGAGCTACGGATGCATTACTATTTTTACCGCGTGCCGGCTTTGCTAATAAAGCCAGACTTGAAGAATGGTGCATCCGGGAGGATGATTCGGCGCTAGCGCCTCACCCTGCGGGTCGTTGCTTAAGCAACGTTATCCTCCCTGGTAACACTTTCTTTTCTTCCACCCGCTTGAAGATTTCTCTTCGCGACGAGTGAGATTAAGAATGGTGCATCCGGGAGGATTCGAACCTCCGACCGCTCGGTTCGTAGCCGAGTACTCTATCCAGCTGAGCTACGGATGCACAGGAATTCTTTTTTGATACCGTATGGTACGTTGTTACTACCCCACCATACTGCAAAATATGGTGCATCCGGGAGGATTCGAACCTCCGACCGCTCGGTTCGTAGCCGAGTACTCTATCCAGCTGAGCTACGGATGCAAATGGCGGTGAGGCGGGGATTCGAACCCCGGATGCAGCTTTTGACCGCATACTCCCTTAGCAGGGGAGCGCCTTCAGCCTCTCGGCCACCTCACCATACGCTTCTTTCGAATTGTGCCTGACTTGCTTTGGAGAAGCTCATCGGCACTGCGTGGCGCACATATTACTTTCTCCGACTTTTAAGTCAAACAATTTTTCCCAACTCATGCGCGTTTGCACAATTCGCACCCAACATGGGCGATTTCACGGCAAAAAGGGCGTTTTATCAACAGGCAACCGCAACGTCTGCAGCAATAAAGCAGGAAACTCACCGGGAAAATAATCACGAAAAAGAAGAGGGAGAACGAAAGAAGTGGGTAAAACGATGCAGTAGCGTCTCGTCTGGCAACGAGACGCTGCTTCGGAATCAGTAAGTCGTCTGCTGAGACTTCTCTGCCTGAATGCGCTGATAGATTTCTTCACGGTGAACTGAAACCTCTTTGGGGGCGTTCACACCAATACGCACCTGGTTGCCTTTTACCCCTAGCACAGTGACCGTAACCTCATCGCCAATCATGAGGGTTTCACCAACTCGACGAGTCAGAATTAACATTCTTTGCTCCTTGAAAGATTAAAAGAGTCGGGTCTCTCAGTTTCCCCGTCATTATCCATCATATGTGGTGAAAACGTAAGCCGCGCAATCCACAATAAGTGTAAGCAGACTTGGTCCCACCTCAGATAATGGTAAGTTTAGCCGACCAGAAAAACTTTGTTCCCGCAATTGTAACTAAATTGTGTTAGCACAGTATAAAAACGCCATAATCAACAAAGTATTATGGCGTTTGTCCGTGCTATTTATTTATGTTCACAGCTTTGAGGCCACCCAGGCTTCTACGCTGTTTAACGCCGCTGGCAGGGCGTTGATATCCGTCCCCCCCGCCATCGCCATATCAGGGCGACCACCGCCCTTGCCGCCGACCTGCTGCGCCACGTTGCCGATCAACTCGCCGGCTTTCACGCGGTCAGTCAGATCCTTGGTCACGCCCGCGACCAGGCTGACTTTGTCATCAGCCGTCGTCGCCAACACGATAATGGCCGAACCCAATTGATTTTTCAGGTCATCCACCATGGTGCGCAGCATTTTGGCTTCGACATTGTCCAACTGGCTGACCAACAGCTTCACGCCGTTAACCACTTTCGCCTGGCTGGACAGCGACGCGCTTTCCTGCGCCGCCTGCTGATCTTTCAGCTGCTGCAGTTCTTTTTCCAGCGCGCGCGTGCGATCGAGCACCGAGCGCACTTTATCGGTCAGGTTGTTGCTGTCGCCCTTCACCAACTGAGCAACGTCTTGCAACAAATCGCTTTGCTGATGCAGCGTAGCGATAGCGCCAGCGCCGGTCACCGCTTCAATACGGCGGATGCCCGCCGCGGTGCCCGATTCGCTCAGAATGCGGAACAGGCCGATATCACCGGTGCGGCTGGCGTGGGTGCCGCCGCACAGCTCGGTGGAGAAGTCGCCCATGGTCAGCACGCGCACGTTGTCGTCGTACTTCTCTCCGAACAGCGCCATCGCCCCCTTCTCTTTGGCATCTTCCAACGCCATCAGCTCGGTCTGCACCGGCAGGTTACGACGCACCTGCTGGTTAACCAGATCTTCCACCGCGCGAATTTGTTCCGGCTTCATCGCTTCAAAATGCGAGAAGTCGAAGCGCAGGTATTTGTCGTTAACCAGAGAGCCTTTCTGCGCAACGTGCTCGCCCAACGTTTGGCGCAGCGCGGCGTGCAGCAGGTGGGTCGCGGAGTGGTTCAGACGGATGCTGTTGCGGCGCTCAGTGTCGATCTGCGCGTCCACGCGATCGTTCAGCTTCAGCGAACCTTGCGCCAGCTTGCCTTGATGGCCGATAGCCTGACCGTATTTCTGGGTGTCGTTGACCACAAACTCGGCGCCGGCGGCTTTCAGCACGCCTTTATCGCCGACCTGGCCGCCGGATTCACCGTAGAACGGCGTCTCGTCCAGCACCACCACCGCCTCTTCGCCGGCGTTGATCTGATCGACAGGCTGGCCGTCGCGGAACAGTGCGATGACCGTCGCCTGCTGCTCGTCGTGATCGTAGCCGCTGAACTGGCTGCTGCCGTCCACGCGGATCAGGCTGTTGTAGTCGGCGCCGAAGCCGCTGGATTCGCGCGCGCGGCGACGCTGTGCTTCCATCGCTTCTTCAAAGCCCGCTTCGTCGACTTTCAGACCGCGTTCGCGGCAGACGTCAGCGGTCAGATCGACCGGGAAACCGTAGGTATCGTACAGACGGAAAGCGGTTTCGCCGTCCAGAGTATCACCCTGCAGCTTGGCCAGCTCTTCGTCCAGCAGCGCCAGACCACGCTCCAGCGTGCGGGCAAACTGCTCCTCTTCGGTTTTCAGCACCTGTTCCACCAGCGATTGCTGGCGTTTCAGCTCGTCGGCCGCCGGGCCCATCACTTCGATCAGCGGCGCTACCAGCTTGTAGAAGAAGGTATCTTTCGCGCCCAGCATGTTGCCATGGCGGATCGCGCGACGAATGATGCGACGCAGCACGTAGCCGCGGTTTTCGTTAGAGGGGATCACGCCGTCAGACACCAGGAAAGCGCAGGAACGGATGTGGTCGGCAATAACGCGCAGAGATTTGTTGTCCAGATCGTTCGCGCCGGTCACTTTCGCCACGGCGGCGATCAGGGTGCGGAACAGGTCGATCTCATAGTTGGAGTTCACATGCTGCAACACCGCCGCGATGCGTTCCAGACCCATGCCGGTATCCACCGAAGGTTTCGGCAGCGGCAGCATGGTGCCGTCGGACTGACGGTTGAACTGCATGAAAACGATGTTCCAGATCTCGATGTAACGGTCGCCGTCTTCTTCCGGGCTGCCTGGAGGGCCGCCCCAGATGTGATCGCCGTGATCGTAGAAAATCTCGGTGCACGGGCCGCATGGACCGGTGTCGCCCATCTGCCAGAAGTTATCGGAAGCGAAAGGCGCGCCCTTGTTGTCGCCGATGCGGATAATGCGCTCGGCCGGTACGCCGATTTGCTTCTGCCAGATGTCGAATGCTTCGTCATCGGTTTCATACACGGTGACCCACAGTCTCTCTTTCGGCAGGTTGAACCAGTTTTCACCGGTCAGCAGTTCCCACGCGTAGCTGATAGCATCGTGCTTGAAGTAATCGCCGAAGCTGAAGTTGCCCAGCATTTCAAAGAAGGTGTGGTGACGAGCGGTATAACCGACGTTTTCCAGGTCGTTATGCTTGCCGCCTGCGCGCACGCAGCGCTGCGAGGTGGTGGCGCGGGAATAGGCGCGTTTGTCGAGCCCCAGGAAAACATCCTTAAATTGGTTCATGCCGGCATTGGTAAACAGCAATGTCGGATCATTGTTAGGCACCAGGGAGCTACTTGCTACAACCTGATGACCCTTACTATGAAAGAAATCGAGAAACGCTTGACGGATCTCAGCGGTGCTCTTGCTCATAATTTTCCTGGAAAGGCTAGAATAACGACACGTGAGCCGGTGGCGCGTCATCCCGACGATGACAACCAGCTCACGAACAAAAAGTGGGGATAAGATAAATTTTCTTCAGAGGGAAGTAAAACCCCGTGTGCGCTCATTGCGCAAAATCACGGTAAATTGACTGAATTTCTTCCTGGAAGAAGCCGCGATAGAGCAGATAACGCTGCACTTTGGCTTTCTCTTTCCAGTCGGTTGGCAACGCATCGCCAAATTTTCGCTGCGCCACCTGTTTCGCCTGTTCGCACCAGTCGATATCGCATTCCGCCAGCGCGTCCTGCACCAGCGCTTTATCCACGCCCTTTTGCATCAGTTCGCTGCGGATGCGCTGCGCGCCATAACCTTTGCGGCTGCGGCTGCCGATGTAGCTGTGGGCGAAACGCTTATCGTCCAGCCAGTTGTGCTGGTAACAGTAGACGATAACCTGATCGATCAGCGCAGGATCCACCGGCTCTTCGGCCACCGTCGGCGATGTCGGCGCATGCGGCCCCTTGCCGCCAAACCGGGCTTTCGCCACAAACGGCTGCGCCGCAAGTTTGCGGCGCAGTTCAGCTTCACTATGATCGCGTTGCGACAGCAGGCGCATGGCGCGGCTTAGCAAGTCATTCATCATTCAAGCCTGAATTCAGAGGATATGCGCCACATAAACGGCGGCGCACATCTTCAGCGATTAGAACTGCTCGCTGGTTTCCGCTTCGTCATCTTCGAAGTCGTCACCGGAGGCAGCCACCAGCTCACCGCCGCTGTGCAGCAGCAGGTCGCGCAGCTTCTTATCCAGCTCGGCGGCGATAGCCGGGTTTTCTTTCAGGAAGTTACAGGCATTCGCCTTGCCCTGACCGATCTTCTCGCCGTTATAGCTGTACCAGGCGCCGGCTTTTTCGATCATCTTGTGCTTCACGCCCAGATCGACCAGTTCGCCACGGCTGTTGATGCCTTCGCCGTACATGATTTGGAACTCAGCCTGTTTGAACGGCGCAGCGATTTTGTTCTTCACCACTTTCACGCGGGTTTCGCTGCCCACCACTTCGTCGCCTTCTTTGATGGCGCCGATACGACGGATATCCAGACGCACCGAAGCGTAGAACTTCAGGGCGTTACCGCCGGTCGTGGTTTCCGGGTTGCCGAACATCACACCAATTTTCATACGGATCTGGTTGATGAAGATCAGCAGGGTATTGGCGTTTTTCAGGTTGCCGGCCAGCTTACGCATGGCCTGGCTCATCATGCGCGCCGCCAACCCCATGTGCGAATCGCCGATTTCACCTTCGATTTCCGCCTTCGGCGTCAGCGCCGCCACGGAGTCGACGATGATGACGTCAACCGCGCCGGAGCGGGTCAGCGCATCACAGATTTCCAGCGCCTGCTCGCCGGTGTCCGGCTGGGAGCACAGCAGGTTGTCGATATCGACGCCCAGCTTTTTCGCATAGATAGGATCCAGCGCGTGCTCGGCATCGATGAACGCACAGGTTTTGCCTTCGCGCTGCGCGGCGGCGATCACCTGCAGCGTCAGAGTGGTTTTACCGGAGGATTCCGGGCCGTAAATTTCGACGATGCGGCCCATCGGCAGGCCGCCGGCGCCCAGAGCGATATCGAGTGACAGTGAGCCGGTGGAGATCGTTTCCACGTCCATGGAGCGGTCTTCACCCAGGCGCATGATGGAGCCTTTGCCGAACTGTTTCTCAATCTGGCCCAGTGCCGCAGCTAACGCCTTTTGCTTGTTCTCATCAATAGCCATTTTTGCTCCTTCGTTTCGCAATGCCGGTGTTACCCCACACTGCCACTGAATGTATGTTGTGCAGGAAATGTCACTAATTATACTGTATGGTCATACAGTATCAAGCCTAATTTACAAAAATTCGTCGATGGCGGTTTGCAGCGCGAAAATCGTCGCCTGCAGCCGCACCGCGTCGCGGTCGCCCTCGAATTGCATCTTGCGCGACAGCCCCCGGCCATCGCTGCCGGCGAAGCCGAACCACACGGTGCCGACCGGCTTTTCCGCGCTGCCGCCGTCCGGGCCGGCGATGCCGCTCACCGACAGCGCCAGATCGGCCTGCGCCGCCCGCAGCGCCCCTATGGCCATCTCGCGCACCACCTCTTCGCTGACCGCGCCATGCGCCGCCAACGTCGCTTCGCTCACCCCCAGCAGATCATGCTTCGCCGCATTGCTGTAGGTCACGAATCCGCGATCGAAATAGGCGGAGCTGCCCGCGACATCGGTAATGGCCTTGGCGATGCCGCCGCCGGTGCAGGATTCCGCGCAGGTGATCCAGCGGCCCTGCGCCTTCAGTTTTTCCCCTGCCAGCACGCTGAGCCGGCGCAATTGGTTTTGACTCATAACCCCTCCCTCGCGAATTCAGGTATATGCGCCCGATAGTAACATTTATCAAGGCGGCGCGGCGGCTGGCGCGCAGAAATGCGCAGCGCCTCGCAGGAGGTGCGGTTTTAAGCGCCCGGCCAAGCTGCTAGTATCAAAAGAAGCGCCCCATCGAGCGGCGGCGCACCAGCACAAGGAACATCACGGAGGCGGCACGCTGCGGCGGCCTCAGGGCGCACCAGAAGAGATTAGGATGATAGCGTGAAAAAAACGTTGGGCGTATTTTTGCCGTTGTACACCACCACCCTGCTGCTGCTGTTGGGCTCAGGCCTGCTCACTACCTACGTCTCGCTGCGGCTGACCTCCATTCACGTCAGCAGCGCGCTGATCGGCGCCATCATCGCCGCCAACTACATCGGGCTGGTGATCGGCGGCAAGGTCGGCCACTTTCTCATCGCCCGCGTCGGGCATATCCGCGCCTACGTGGCCTGCGCCGGCATCATAACCGCCGCGGTGCTGGGCCACGGCCTGACGGCGTTCATTCCCGCCTGGGTCGCGCTGCGTCTGGTGATCGGGTTGTGCATGATGTGCCAGTATATGGTGCTGGAAAGCTGGCTGAACGACCAGGCGGAATCCAACCAGCGCGGCATGGTGTTCGGCTTCTATATGGCGGCGACCTATCTCGGCATGTCGCTGGGCCAGATCGTGCTGATGCTGCAGAGCAACCTGGGCATCACCACGCTGCTGGTGATCGCGCTGTGCTTCGCGCTTTGTCTAGTGCCGATCGCGCTTACCACCCGCACCAATGCGCGCCACATGTCGCCGGCCCCGATGGAGCTGCGTTACTTTGTCGGCGCCATTCCCAAGGTGCTGGCCACCACGCTGGTGATCGGCATGGTGGTGGGCTCGTTTTACGGCCTGGCGCCGGTCTACGCCAGCCTGCAATCCTTAACCACTCAGCAAACCGGCCTGTTCATGGCGCTGGCCATCTTCGCCGGGCTGATCGCGCAGTTCCCGCTCAGTTGGCTGTCGGATCGCTATAATCGCCCGTTGCTGATGCGCCTCAACGCCATTTTGCTGATCGTGGCGGCGCTGCCGCTGGCGCTGCTGCCGCACATCGATTTCCCGCTGCTGCTGGCGGTCGGGTTCGTCGTCAGCATGTTGCAATTTACGCTCTACCCGCTGGCGGTGGCGCTGGCCAACGATCTGATCGAGCCGGAACGCCGCGTCTCGCTGGCCGCCTGTCTGCTGATGGCGTTCGGCGTCGGCGCCAGCATCGGGCCATTGGCGGTCGGCGCGCTGATCGAACCGCTGGGCGGCAATATCCTGTACGCCTTTTTCGCCCTGTGCGGCGTGCTGCTGGCGGCCCTCAGCCGCACGGCGAAAGCGGAAGAACCGCAGCTGGCGCAGGACGCGCCGGTGCCCCACATCCCGCTGCCAGACAGCCTCGCCAGCTCGCCGCTGTCGCCGGCGCTCAATCCGACCTTCGATGAGCAGATCATTCACGACACCATGCCGCCGCCGGAAGCGGCGCCCGAGGTCGACGAGCCACAGCCTGAAGCACAAGAGGCGGAGCCCTTGCCTCAAGGCGCCGATCCTGAAGAAGACACCGGCCTGAAAAAGGCGCACGCCATGCTGTAAACGGCGGTGTTACAGATCCTGGAAGGAGCCCAACAGAAAACCGCGTTCGGCGATCGCCGCTTTCAGCGTCGGCGCGGTCAACACATCCAGCTCGACGAGGCGCGGGTGGCAGTATTGGCTCTGCAGGATCGTCGCGTCGAGGAACGCCGGGTGGCACATCATTTCCAATGATTCTGCGCCCTGCTCGTCGGCGCGCGCCAACCTTTGCAGGAACAACGTTTCGGAAATCGTCTCACCGTAGAATCCCGCGTCGAAAGCGTCAGTGCTATAGGGGGCATGCAGCGTGATGCCACGCCGTTTCGCCTCTTCGCGATCGAGACGCAGCGGCAGCCCCTGCGCTTGCGCGAACGCCTCCACCAGCGGATAAATTTGCGGCTGCATATGCACATGGTGGTGGCTGTCGATATGCGTCGGCGGCCGGCCGAACAGCGTCACGAAGCGCGCGAACTGGCGCTGCAGCTCCTCGCGAATTTCGTCCAGCGACAGCTCGCCGGCCTCGGCGCGGCGCCACAGCCATTTGCCCAGTTCGCCATGTTCGTTGACCAACGAAGGCATGGCGCCCAGCGGCTTGCCATGGGTCAAAACGAAATGCAGCCCGATCGGCAACCCCGGATATTGCCGGCTGAGCGCCGCCGCGTGCTGCGCGCCGCCGCCGTTCACCATCGCCGTGGTGGAGGAAACGACGCCATGCTGATACGCCTCGATGACGCCATAGTTCTGCCCTTTGCTCAGGCCGAAATCATCGGCATTCACGATCAGTAGTTTTTCCATAGAGGCTCCCGCGGGATAGATTTTTGGCAAGGGAAGGCCGACCGCTCGGCGCGGCATTCCCCCTCGTTAAGGTAAAAATCAAATGATTAACCGACCGGCGCCCTGAAGCTCATCGGCATATCGGCGTTGATACTGATCGGGAGCGGCCCTAAAGAGGGCCGTAACACTTTTTTCGGTAATTGCCCGGGGTCACGTCGGTGAGCCGCTTGAAGTTTTTGATGAACAGGCTGACGTCGCCATAGCCGGAATCGAAGGCGATATCGGAAACCGAATAGTTGGTGACCTCCAGCTGCGTCTTGGCGAAGTTGATGCGGATCTCATTGATCACCTGCATCGGCGTTTTATGGTAGTAACGCCGCATCGCCCGGGTCAGGTACTCCTGGGTTTTCCCCGACAGCGCCACCATGTTCGCCAACGCCTTTTCGCCGAACATCGCCTTGTCATGCATGCCGGCCAGGGTGTTCTTCAGCCACTGCGGGATATCATCGCCGCCGTCGTTTTCTTCTTTATAATGTCGGATGCGGCTGATCACGTAGAAGGTCAATGTTTCGAGGAATTCGGCGAAGTCGTCCTCACGAAACTGCGGGGAACTCACCACCGATTCGATATAGGCCAAAAACTCGCTTCTCAGGCTGTAAGCCTGCGAGGCGACAAAGCAGCGCGGCAGCTGTTGCAAGTAATGCTCTTCAAAAAACGCTTTGCTGACCGCCACGTTGAAAATTTTCGTCGCGCCGAACTCGTAAAAGCTCTGGTGGTAGGAACCGATAGGGATAAAGACGAAATCCCCGCGTTCCAGCAGCACCCGCTTGCCGTTGATCTCCTGATAGCATTTGCCGCTCAGCACGATGGTGAACTCGTAATAGTCGTGCTGATGCAGCCCGGTGGCACTTTCCACCTTGTTATAGATGAACAGGTGAAAGTCTTTGCAGTTAAAGAAATCCTGCTCGCGAATCAGCTTCACGTCGTTGGCACTCAGCGAAATTCGGTTATCGGACACGGCACCGGCCTCCCGTTAGTCAAATCCGTTGCGTCTGGCCGCCTCGGCAAACCAGTAACCGCTTTTTTTGATGGTGCGCCGCTGATCCGCCCGATCCAGCCGCACCAGCCCATAACGATTCTTGTAGGCATTCAGCCAGGACCAGCAGTCGATAAAGGTCCACAGATGATAGCCCTTGCACTGCGAGCCTTCCGCCAGCGCGCGGTGCAGCCACTTCAGGTGTTCGCGAATAAAGTCGATGCGGTAATCGTCCTCCACCCGCCCATCGGCGCCGATAAACGCTTCTTCGCCCTCGACGCCCATGCCGTTTTCCGAAATATAACAGGGCAGATTGCCGTAGTTCTCTTTCAGATCCATCAGGATGTCGTACAGCCCCTTCTCGTAGATCTCCCAGCCGCGGTGCGGATTGATTTTGCGGCCCGGCATTGCATAGTAACTGAACAAATCCTCCGGCGATGCGATCGGCCCTTCGGCGCGCCGTCCCTCTTTCGCCTGCACCCTGCGCGGCTGGTAATAGTTGACGCCAAGGATATCCACCACGCCGCCTTCGATCAGCTGCGCATCCTGCGGTTCGCAGTAAGGCATCAGCCCATGCTGCGCCAACAGATGCAGCAACGCCGCCGGATAACGCCCTTTGGCGACCGGATCGAGAAAGCTGCGGTTGAGCAACAGATCGGCGTCGTGTGCGGCCTGCAGATCCTCCGGCGCATCGGAGCGCGGATAGGTTGGGCTCAGGTTCAAAATGATGCCGATGCTCCCCGGCAGCCCCCGCGCTCTGAAACGCTGCACCGCCATGGCGTGCGCCAGCACGCTGTGATACGCCACGGTGACCGCCCGTTTGAAGTCCACCACGCAAGGGTAGTGCAGGTCATTCAGGTAACCGGCTTCCACCGGCACGATCGGCTCGTTGAAGGTAAACCAGTGGGTGACCCGATCGCCAAACAGGCCGAAACAGGTATCGGCGTAACGCGCATAGGCTTCGACCACCGCCCGGCTTTCCCAACCGCCGCGCTGTTGCATGCACAGCGGCATATCGAAGTGATAGAGATTGATAAACGGGGTGATGCCCTGCGCCAGCAGCTCGTCGATCATCGCGTTATAGAACGCCACCGCCTGCGGGTTCACTTCACCGTCGCCGTCCGGGATCAGCCGCGACCACGAGATCGAGGTTCTGAAAGTATTATGGCCCAGCGTTTTGAGCAGCCCGATATCGGTGCGGAAATGGTCATAAAAGGTCGAGGCCTCGGTCGGCCCCACCCGTCCGTGAAAGCGCTCGGGCGCGATCTCGTACCAATAGTCGAAGATGTTGCGACTCTTGCCGTCCCGCGCGGCCGCCCCTTCAGACTGCGGCGCGGAGGTGGCGCTGCCCCACCAGAACCCGTCGGCAAATTGATATTCCATACTCGCGTCCCTCGCGGGGCGGCCGCGCCGCCCCGTTCCACAGTTAGAATTTCAGCGCCTTGGCGATGTCTTCTTCGCTTTCCGTCGCCGCGTCGATCTGGCTCTGCGCCTTGTTGGAGATCGCCACGAACGGCAGATAGATCACGGTGGCGACCGCCAGGTTGAACAGGCTCAGCAACATGGCCATGATGCTGCCGTTGGTGTTGAAGAACGCCCCCAGGCCGACCGGCATGGTCCAGGGCGCGATGTTGGTGATCGGCGGGATCAGCCCGGAGTAGTAGGCCAGGGAGGTGATAATGGTCAGCACCGGCTGCACCAGGATGAACGGAATGAACATCACCGGGTTCATGATCACCGGCAGACCGAACAGTATCGGTTCGTTAATCTGGAAGATGCCGGATGGCGTCGCCAGTTTGGCGACCTGGCGGTAATCTTCGCGGCGCGAGGCGATGAAGATGGCGATGATCAAGCCCAGCGTCGAGCCGGTGCCGCCGAGGTAGATGTAGGAATCGACGAACGGTTTCGCCCACATGTGGAACTCTTTTCCGGCGGCTACCGCCGCTTCGACCGAACCGTATTTGTTGTACAGCTCCACGTTTTCCAGCGCGAACGGCGTCATGATGCCGCTGTCCAGCGCCGCCAGCGCCATGGAGCCGTGCACCCCAAAGAACCACAGCAGCGAGGAGAACAGCACGTACACCCAGCCCACCACGCTGCCCATCTTGGCCAGCGGCGCCGAAATGCCGTCCATGATGATCTGGTGAAAGTTGGTGCCCCAGTGCGCCAGTGCGAACGCCACCAGCCCCATGATGGAGAGGATGATGAAACCGGGGATCAGCGCCGAGAAGGAACGCGACACCGAGGCCGGCACGCTGTCCGGCAGGCTAATCACCCAGTTGCGCCGCACGATGAAGGCAAACATCTCGGCCACCGCCAGCCCGATCACCATACCGGAAATGATGTTGGCGCCTCCCAACCAGTTGGCTCCCACCGCATAGGCCTCGCCGACATTGAACGGCGTGACGGTCATAAAGGCCGCCACCGCCAGCAGCGCCGAAGCGAGCGGATCGACCTTGCGCTCTTCCGCCAACGCCATGCTGATAAAGAACGGCGTCATCAGGGACATGATCCCCAGCGTGCCGTTGTAAACGCTGCCGCCGATGCTCTTCAGACTATTCAGCGTCTCTATGGTAGAGGCATCTAACCTTACGCCCAGAGAATAGAAGAACGATCCTTCGCCGAAGCTCAGAAACACGTTGTTGATCAACACGAACATCGCCCCGGTCAAGGTCAGCGGCATCAGGCGGATAAAGCCATTCTTGATGGCGTTGACGTGGGGCTGCTTACCGATTTTTACGGCGAAAGGCAGGATAACCTTCTCGAGCGAGGCAATGAGGGTATTCACGGCGGCCTCCTGTTATTGATTGGCTTTCTTGATGGCGGCCACCGCGGCCTTCAGCACGCCCAGCCCATCGACCTTGCCGTACAGCAGCGGATCGATGACCTCAACGGGTTTATTGGGCAGCTGTTTTTGCACTTCCGGCAAGGTGTAGGCGATCTGCGGCCCCAGCAGGATCAGATCCGCCTCAACGCCTTTCTCCGCAGCCAGCGCTTCCGGGTAGGCGGCGATGATCACCGGCACTTCATATTTCTCGGCCTGCGCCTTCATTTTTGATACCAACAGGGAAGTGGACATACCGGCAGAACAAAACAGATAGATTTTTTTCTTTTCCATACCAAGCACCTCAGATAATCAAAAAAACCCCGTGTTATTTGTATGCCAGATGCAATCACGATTGCTTCACGCACATTCCTTATGAAAATTTCCGTCACGTTGCCCTGGTTACAGACAGTATACGGAGCATGAAAAACGGATCGGTAAGCCAGGAGGAAACACAACCGTCTCTCATTGACCTGGCGGATTGACCCCCTTCACATTTCGCATAAAAAAATAGTGTGATCGGGCTCTCAAATAACTGAAAAAAGCTCAGAATATTCGCAAAAAATACTCAAATAACAATTATAAACAGCAAGTTACAAACTCACCGAGAATTTAAGGGGTTATTTGCGCCTGAACAAACGGCGTGGGAATAAAAATAGTTCAAGCTTGATTCGCCTACTGCCATCCGAACGCGATGGCAGGCGAGGAGGATTACACGGGCAGACGCAGCAACTCGATCACCGTGGCCAGCGCCACGGAATGGTTCCTGCGGTTGGGGTAATAGAGGTAAAAACCGGGAAACGGCGCACACCAGTCGGCCAACACCCGCCGCAGCCGCCCGCTCGCCAGGTGTTCTTCCACCTCCTGTTCGATAGCGAAAGCGATGCCGACGTGCGCCAACGCCGCCTGCAGCAACAGCCTGGCGTCATCCACGATAAGCGGGCTGTTAACCGCCACGGAAAACCGCTGCTCGCCCTGCTGAAATCCCCATTTGTAGCGCTCACCCGATGAGGCCTTACGCCAACCGATGCAGCGGTGCTGCAGCAAATCCTGCGGATGCGTCGGTTCGCCGTGCCGTTGAAAATAGTCCGGCGTGGCGACGATGGCAAAACGCAGATCCGGCGTCAGGCGCACCGCGCGCATATCGTTGTGCAGATCCTCGCCGAGCCGAATACCGGCGTCAAAGCCTTGCTCGACGATGTTGGCGAACCCCTCGTCCGCCACCACCTCCAGCGTAATGCCGGGGTACTCGCTGGCCAACCGCCCCAGATGCGGCACGATGGCGAGATCGATCGCCGAACGCGGCGCGTTGATACGCACCAGGCCGCGTGGCCCTTCGCGAAACGCATTCAGGCTCTCCAGCGCGGCGTCGATGTCGGTAAAGGCGGGCACCAACTGTGCCAGCAGATGCTCACCGGCCTCCGTCGGCGAGACGTCGCGGGTGGTGCGATTCAGCAGGCGAATGCCCACCTGCGCTTCCAATTCGCGCAGGGTGTGGGTCAGCGTCGGCGGCGTCACGCCCAATCGGGCGGCGGCACGGCGGAAGCTGCGTTCACTGGCGATAGCCACGAAGGCCGCCAGGCCGGACAATTCGGGTTTCTTCATGCTATTAATATAAATTATCTAATAGTGAGATGAATTTTTAGCGGATAGTTATCCGTCATCTAACAACATAGCATTGCGATCGAACCCATTACCAGGTATCGAAGCGATGATTAATGCTACAGCTCCAACTCATGAAACACCGCGCCGTTTGGCGGACAAAGTCGTACTGGTGAGCGGCGGCGGTACCGGTATCGGCCGCGCTGCGGCGCTGGCCTATGCCCGCGAAGGTGCCAACGTCGCGCTGGTCGGCCGTCGCGCGGCGGAAATCGAAGCCACGGCGCGCGACATCGCGCTGGCCGGCGGCGACGCCCTGCCCATCGTGGCCGACGTCTCCCAGGAAGACGATATCCGCAGGCTGCTCGCCACGGTGAGCGCCCACTACGGCCGGCTCGACGTCGCCTTCAACAACGCCGGCATCATCGGCAACTTCGCCCCCATCACCGAACAGAGCAGCGAGGATTTTGACCGCGTGATCGCCATTAACCTTCGTGGCGTCTGGCTGGCGATGAAATACGAGATTGAAACCTTCCTGGCACAGCATTCAGGCGGCGTGATCATCAACACGTCCTCCTGGCTGACCCACGGCGCGCTGGCCGGCTCATCCAGCTACTCCGCCAGCAAAGGGGCGCTCGATGCGATGATCCGCGCGGTGGCGCTCGAATACAGCGGCCAGGGCATCCGCGTCAACAACATCAACCCCGGCATCATCGACACGCCGATGGCGCGCGGCAGCGTGGCCGACAGCGCGGCGTTCGCGCCCTTTATCGCCCACACGCCCGCCGGCCGCCTGGGCGAATCGGAAGACATCGGCGATGTGGCGCTGTGGCTGGCGACGGACGAAGCCCGCTTCATCACCGGCCAAAGCCTGCTGGTGGACGGCGGTTACACCATCGCCGGCATGCGCTGAGGAGACGACGCCATGAACTACGTACGGCTTGGCGACAGTGGCCTGCAGGTGTCCAGCCTCTGCCTGGGTTGCATGACCTACGGCGATCCGGCCTGGCGGCCCTGGGTGCTGAAAGAAGATGAAGCGCGCCCCTTTATCCGCGAGGCGCTGGAAGCGGGCATCAATTTTTTCGATACCGCCAACATTTACTCCGGCGGAGAAAGCGAGCGCATTCTCGGCCGCGCGCTGAAGGCGTTCGCCCGCCGTGAAGACGTGGTGATCGCCACCAAAGCCTACTTTCCGATGGACGCGCAGCCGAACAACCGCGGACTGTCGCGCAAGCACCTGCTGCACAGCGTCGACGCCTCCTTGCAGCGGTTGGGGACGGATTATCTCGATCTGTTCGTGCTGCACCGCTTCGACACCGAAACGCCGATCGAAGAAACTGCCGACACCCTCGACGGCCTGGTGCGGGCGGGCAAAATCCGCTATCTCGGCGCCTCTTCGCTGCACGCCTGGCGCCTGATGAAAATGCTGGCCTTTCAACGTCAACACCGCCTGGCGCCGTTTATTTCGCTGCAAAGCCAATACAACCTGGTGACGCGTGAAGATGAAGAGGAGCTGATCCCGCTGTGTCTGGAGGAGGGCCTTGGCCTGACGCCCTGGTCGCCGCTGGCCCGCGGCGTACTGGCCGGTTCCGGCAGTGGCGGCACGCTGCGCGCCGCCACCGACGAACAGGTCCCCCGTTGGTATAACGGCAGAAAGGAGGTAGAGCGCACCGTCGATGCGGTAGCGGAGGTGGCGGCCGCGCGCGGCGTTCCACCGGCGCAGATCGCGCTGGCCTGGCTGTTGGCCAGACCCGGCGTGACGTCACCGCTGGTGGGCATGTCCAAGCCGCATCATCTGCAGGATGCGCTGGCAGCGCTCACCCTCAGGCTATCGCCGGAAGACGTCGCCGCACTGGAGGCGCCAATGGCACAGGCTGCCCGCCCCGAGCGCTGGTAGCTCCTTTTCCCCCATTCCCGGAGAGAAACATGTCATACGCTGTTATCGCGCGAGCGGCGTTGTTCACCCTCGCTACCGCACTCACTCTTAGCCCACCGGCGCAGGCAGCCGTCAGCGCAGACTGCACAGAAAGCAGCATAACGCTGCCGTCCGGCGCGCTTTACCCCAACGGCATCGCCCGCGCAGCGGACGGTACGCTGTATGTCGGGCTGATCACCAGCGGCAACGTGCTGCGCAAACGGCCGGGTAAAGCGTGGGAAACCTTTTTCCCCGGTGCTGACACGGTGTTCGCCTCAAATGCGCTGCGGCTGGACGAACGGCGCGGGCTGCTGTGGGGCAATTCGCCGGACTTTCTCTCCGGCGGCAAAGCGCGCGCCAACCGCATCTATGCGCTGAACGTCGCGGATGGCACCCTCAACCGCAGCCTGGCGCTGCCGGCGGGAGAAATGGGCAACGATATCGTGCTCGGCGCAGACGGCACGGTGTACGTAACGGAAACCCGCGGCGGCGGCATCCTGCGCCTGCGGCCGGGCGAAACGGCATTCAGTACGCTGTATCGGGATCCGCAATTGGCGGCTCCCAGCGGGTTGGGGGCCGCCGGGATCGTGCTGCTCGACGACCGGCTGATGGCAGTCGCCAATTTCGGCACCGGTAAGCTCTACACCCTCAGCTATAACGATCCAAAGCCGCAGTTGACGGAAATGCAGCTGCCGCGCCTCATCGAAAACCCGGACGGGATGGGATTGGCGCCAGACGGCGCGCTGATCTTGCTGGAAAACGGGATCCAGAGCGGCCAAGGGCGGATCCTGCGGATCCCGTCACCCAAGGCGGCAGGGATGCACCAGCTTGAGGTCTTGCGCGAAGGCATGGAGTCGCCGGTCAACCTGACTATCACCCCACAAGGCTGCGCCTTCGTCAGCGAGTCGCGCATCCGCCACCGTCTGCTGCCCGGCCATGAAACCGAAGTGCCCGACAGCTTCCGCCTCTATCAACTGCCCTTGCCTCTCACCGCCGCGCAATAACCTCTCCAGCACCACTGCGGGCGGCGACACTTGCGTTGTTGCCCGCAGGCGAACAACAATCTCGCTGCGTTACAAACCGGCCTTGCGCAGCGCTTCCCATTTTTACCTGTGACAGCCGATTGCCCGCTGGGCTAGTATAAGCGTCTGTGCAAACCTTGGGTTTGAGCGCGCCGTTTGGCGTTTTGATGATTTGATTTGCGCCGCCCGGCAAGCGCTAAAAGGGGCGGCGTCTGCTGAAACAATGTGATAGCGAATGACGACAATGAAAATCACAATGACCTTTACATTCAATGGATTGGAAAAATAATCGCATGAATAGCACCGATAAACTCGATTCGCACACGCCGATGATGCAGCAGTACCTGCGCCTCAAGGCCCAGCATCCTGAAATCCTGCTGTTCTACCGCATGGGCGACTTCTACGAGCTGTTTTACGACGACGCCAAGCGCGCTTCCCAACTGCTGGATATCTCGCTGACCAAACGCGGCGCCTCGGCGGGTGAACCGATTCCGATGGCCGGCGTGCCACACCATGCGGTAGAGAACTACCTGGCCAAGCTGGTGCAGCTCGGCGAGTCCGTCGCCATCTGTGAGCAGATCGGCGATCCGGCCACCAGCAAAGGGCCGGTCGAGCGCAAAGTGGTGCGTATCGTCACCCCCGGCACCATCACCGACGAAGCGCTGCTGCAAGAACGCCAGGACAACCTGCTGGCGGCGATCTGGCAGGATGCGCGTGGCTTCGGTTATGCCACTCTGGACGTCAGCTCCGGCCGCTTCCGCGTCGCCGAGCCGCAGGATTTGGAAACCATGGCTGCCGAGCTGCAGCGTACCAATCCAGCCGAGCTGCTCTACCCGGAAACCTTCGAACAAATGGCGCTGATCGAACAACGCCACGGCCTGCGCCGCCGCCCGCTGTGGGAATTCGAACTGGAGACCGCACGCCAGCAGCTCAACCTGCAGTTCGGCACCCGCGACTTGACCGGTTTCGGCGTCGAGCAGGCGCACCAGGCGCTGCGCGCCGCCGGCTGCCTGCTGCAATACGTCAAAGATACCCAGCGTACTTCGCTGCCGCATATTCGCGGCATCACTATGGAGCGCCAGCAGGACGGCATCATCATGGACGCCGCGACCCGCCGCAACCTGGAACTGACGCAGAGCCTGTCCGGCGGCAACGACAACACGCTGGCGGCGATCCTCGATCGCACGGTCACGCCGATGGGCAGCCGCATGCTGAAACGCTGGCTGCACATGCCGACCCGCGATATCAAGGTTCTCACCGCCCGCCAACAGGCGATCGGCGCATTGCAGGAGCTGTTCGCCGATCTGCAGCCTTCGCTGCGCCAGGTGGGCGATCAGGAGCGAATTTTGGCGCGTCTGGCGCTGCGTACCGCGCGTCCGCGCGATCTGGCGCGCATGCGTCATGCTTTCCAGCAACTGCCGGACATCCGCGCGCTGCTGCAGGATGTGAAAACGCCGCACGTGCAGCAGTTGCTGTCGCAGGTGGGCCAGTTCGACGAGCTGCGCGAGCTGCTGGAACGCGCGGTGATTGAATCGCCGCCGGTATTGGTGCGCGACGGCGGCGTGATCGCCCCCGGTTACAACAGCGAGCTGGACGAGTGGCGCGCGCTGGCCGACGGCGCCAGCGACTACCTCGACCGGCTGGAGATCCGCGAGCGTGAAAAGCTGGGGCTGGATACGCTCAAGGTCGGTTTTAACGGCGTACACGGCTATTATATTCAGGTCAGCCGCGGTCAGAGCCACCTGGTGCCGATCCACTATGTACGCCGTCAGACGCTGAAAAACGCCGAGCGCTACATCATCCCGGAACTGAAAGAGTACGAAGACAAAGTGCTCACCTCCAAGGGTAAGGCGCTGGCGATCGAGAAAAGCCTGTACGACGAGCTATTCGATCTGCTGCTGCCGCACCTGGCGGAACTGCAACAAAGCGCCGCCGCGCTGGCCGAGCTGGACGTGCTGGCCAACCTGGCCGAGCGCGCAGATACCCTGAACTACGCTTGCCCGACCATGAGCGAGCAGCCGGGGATCCGCATTACCGAAGGCCGCCATCCGGTGGTGGAGCAGGTGCTGAGCGAGCCGTTTATCTCCAACCCGCTCACCCTGTCGCCGCAGCGCCGCATGCTGATCATAACCGGTCCGAACATGGGCGGTAAAAGCACCTATATGCGGCAAACGGCGCTGATTGTGCTGATGGCGCACATCGGCAGCTACGTGCCGGCCACCAAGGCCACCATCGGCCCGGTGGATCGCATCTTCACCCGCGTCGGCGCGGCGGACGATCTGGCTTCCGGCCGCTCCACCTTCATGGTGGAGATGACCGAAACCGCCAACATTCTGCACAACGCCACCGAGCACAGCCTGGTGTTGATGGATGAAATCGGCCGCGGCACCTCCACCTACGACGGCCTGTCGCTGGCCTGGGCCTGCGCCGAGAACCTGGCCAACCGCATCAAGGCGATGACGCTGTTCGCCACCCACTACTTCGAGCTGACGACCCTGCCGGAGAAAATGGAAGGCGTGGTCAACGTGCATCTGGATGCGCTTGAACACGGCGACACCATCGCCTTCATGCACAGCGTGCAAGACGGTGCCGCCAGCAAAAGCTATGGCCTGGCGGTCGCCGCGCTGGCCGGCGTGCCGCGCGACGTCATCAAACGCGCCCGTCAGAAACTGCGCGAGCTGGAGTCTATTTCCAGCCACACCGCATCGGGCAGCGTCGATGCCACCCAGATGACGCTGCTGCAGGAAGAGACCTCGCCGGCGGTAGAAGCCCTGGAGGCGCTGGATCCGGATTCCCTGTCGCCGCGACAGGCGCTGGAATGGATCTACCGACTGAAAAATATGGTGTAGTCTGGCGCCAAACGCGGGCATAAAAAAACGGTGAGCATCATGCTCACCGTTTTTATTTGATGCGGTTCAACAACCGGCGTTATTCGCGGAACAGCGCCTCAATGCTCAGGCCCTGCATCTGCAAAATCTCACGCAGACGGCGCAGACCTTCTACCTGAATCTGACGGACGCGCTCGCGCGTCAGGCCAATCTCCCGGCCTACGTCTTCCAGCGTCGCCGCTTCATAGCCCAACAGGCCGAAACGACGCGCCAACACTTCACGCTGTTTGGCGTTCAATTCGAACAGCCATTTGACGATGCTTTGCTTCATATCGTCATCTTGCGTGGTGTCTTCAGGCCCGTTGTCCTTCTCGTCGGCCAGAATGTCCAGCAGCGCTTTCTCCGAATCCCCGCCCAGCGGCGTATCCACCGAGGTGATGCGCTCATTCAGGCGCAGCATGCGGCTGACGTCATCCACCGGCTTGTCGAGTTGCTCGGCAATTTCTTCAGCGCTCGGTTCGTGATCCAGCTTGTGAGAAAGCTCGCGCGCGGTGCGCAGATAGACATTCAGTTCTTTGACGATATGGATAGGCAAACGAATGGTACGGGTTTGGTTCATGATCGCCCGTTCAATCGTCTGACGGATCCACCAGGTTGCATAAGTGGAGAAGCGGAAACCGCGTTCCGGGTCGAATTTTTCCACTGCGCGAATCAGACCGAGGTTACCCTCTTCGATCAGATCCAGCAGCGCCAGACCGCGGTTGCTGTAGCGGCGAGCGATTTTCACCACCAGCCGCAGGTTGCTTTCAATCATGCGGCGGCGGGACGGCACGTCACCGCGCAGAGCACGCCGCGCAAAATAGACTTCTTCCTCTGCGGTCAGCAGAGGTGAATAACCGATCTCACCCAGATAGAGCTGCGTCGCATCCAATACGCGTTGCGTAACGCCTTGAGACAACAGCTATTCTTCCGCTAAATCGTTCTCGCTGGTCTCTTCTTCTACCAGCGCTTTTTCATCAAACGACTCGGCCTCAGCTCCATTCTCGTCGAAATCCGCATCATCATGTAACTCGTTAACTTTCAGCGTATTTTGGCTCATATGCTGCTCCTACCCGTGATACCGCGAGCAGAATCTCAGCGTATTCTGCCCAATCTATCGCTGCGGAAGATAACGCAGCGGGTTTACGGATTTCCCCTTGTAACGAATTTCAAAATGCAAACGTACTGAACTGGTACCGGTGCTACCCATGGTGGCTATTTTTTGACCCGCCTTCACTTCTTGTTGTTCCCGGACCAGCATTGTGTCGTTATGAGCGTAGGCGCTCAGGTAATCATCATTATGTTTGATGATGATTAGATTACCGTAACCCCGTAAAGCGTTGCCGGCATACACTACGCGGCCATCGGCGGTAGCGAAGATAGGCTGCCCACGGGAACCGGCGATATCGACACCCTTATTCCCACCTTCTGATGAGGAAAAGTTATCAATAACCTTACCGTCAGTCGGCCATCTCCAGGTACTGACCGGAGCGCTGTTGCTGACGGTGCTGCTCACAGGTGGAGCGGCTTCCGGCGCGGTAACAGGCGCAGTCGCGGTCCCAACCGCTGCGGCACCTGCTGCAGGTAACATCTTACCTACATTCTGTTTACCCGAGTTTTCAGAATACGCGTTAGTTGATTGAGAATCAACCGTTGCCGTCTGGATCTGGGAGCTGGAAGGTGGCTTCGGAACACCGCCTTTGGTCGCGTCTGTCGTCGCCAACATGCCGCCGCCGCCGTTGGCAGAACCATTACCAAGCTGAATGGTTTGGCCAACATTCAGGCTGTATGGCTCGGGAATATTGTTGCGCTGCGCCAGGTCGCGGAAATCATTGCCGGTGATCCAGGCAATATAAAACAGCGTGTCACCGCGCTTGACCGTATAAGTTTCGCCGCCGCTGTAGCTCCCTTTAGGGATGGCGTTATAACTGCGGTTATAGACTATGCGGCCCTCTGGGCTGGCCTGCTGCACTCCGCCATTATTATTGCCGGATGGAGCGGCACCGCCGCCCCCCACGCTGCTGATAGGAGCCGACGTCGAGGCCGTATTCGTACAACCCGCCAACCACAAACTTACCATCGTACACACCGCTACCCGGCGTAACGTAATCATTGGGCTTCCCGTGCTCATGCTTCCCCCATGACAGCAATATCAGTGATATATCCAAAATACCCTTTACATCGTAGCCGAGCTTTTGCCACTTCCCAGTTTCTGCGATGTAAAGGCGCCGCCGGCCGATCCCTGAACGCCAGGTCATCTCGCGCCGGAGCATCAAAACGCGCGCCAATGCTAACCACATTGGCGTTGCCGCACCATAAGACAACTACGTAGAAAGGCCAATTCTAGTGAAAATTAGCCTGATTGGAACGAGAAAACCTTATCCGGCCATGATGAAAGTGCAACAGATTTTGCAGACGGTCGAAAATTCAGACAATCGCTAGGCCAATTCGCCTTTCACCAACGGCACAAAGCGCACTGCCTCTACCGCATCGATAACGAAATCGTTGCCATGACGCTGAATGCGTTTGAGGGTTTGAGCCTGCTCGCCCACCGGCAACACCAAAATGCCGCCATCGTCCAGCTGCTCCACCAGCGCCTGCGGGATCTCCGGCGGCGCGGCAGTGACGATGATCGCATCGAACGGGCCGCGCGAGGCCCACCCCTGCCAGCCGTCGCCGTGGCGGGTGGAAACATTGTGAAGATCGAGCTGTTTCAGGCGGCGCTTGGCCTGCCACTGCAGCCCCTTGATGCGTTCGACGGAACAAACGTGTTGCACCAGATGTGCCAGGATAGCGGTTTGATAACCGGAACCGGTGCCGATCTCCAACACCCTTGAGGTAGGTTTCAGATTCAGCAGCTCGGTCATCCGCGCCACCATATAAGGCTGGGAAATGGTCTGACCGGAACCGATCGGCAATGCGGTGTTTTCGTAGGCCTTATGATCCAGCGCTTCATCGACAAAACGCTCGCGCGGCACCGCTTCGATCGCCCGCAGCAGCTTTTCGTCCCGGATCCCCTGCTGCCGCAGCTGCGTCAGCAATGTTTGCATGCGCTTATTCACCATTCCCCGCTAACCTCTGCCTTGGTTAACCATGTTTTCACGACTTCTTGCGCCGCGTAGGCGGTTAAATCCACCTGTAGCGGCGTTATCGCCACATAGCCTTGTTCCACCGCCGCAAAGTCGGTATCCGGCCCGGCATCAAATTTATCACCAGGCGGCCCGATCCAGTAGATATTTTGTCCGCGCGGATCCTGCTGGCAGAAGACCTTGTCGGCAGGATGGCGGCTGCCGCAGCGGGTAACGCGCAGGCCTTTGATCTCAGCCAGCGGCAGATCCGGTACGTTAATATTCAGGATTTTTCCGGTACGTAACGGTTCACGCTGCAGCGCGCGCAGGATGCGGCAGGTAATGGCCGCTGCGGTCGCGTAGTGTTGGTGACCGTTCAGAGACACCGCCAGCGCGGGCAGCCCCAGGTGCCGGCCCTCCATCGCCGCCGCGACGGTGCCGGAATAGATAACGTCGTCACCCAAATTCGGCCCGGCATTAATGCCGGAGACCACGATATCGGGCGCCGGGCGCATCAATGCGTTGACGCCAAGGTAAACGCAGTCGGTCGGCGTCCCTTGCAACACCGCAATATCCCCGTTGGCCAGCGTCTGCGTGCGCAACGGCGACTCCAGCGTTAAGGCGTTGGAAGAGCCGCTGCGGTTACGATCCGGCGCCACGACCTGCACTTCGGCGAATTCCCGCAGCGCCGCCGCCAGCACCTGAATGCCCTGGGCGCTGACGCCGTCATCGTTACTCAGCAATATCCGCATCACTGTCATCCTGCTGCATAATTTCACGCACCACGCTGGTCGCGAAGCTGCCTGCCGGCAGCCAGAAACGCAATTCTACGGTAACGTCATCCCACCAGTTCCACTGCAAATTTTGCGGCTGCAACAGCAGGGCCCGGCGAGCGGGGTCGACACGCTCGCGCTTTAAAAGCGTAAGCAATTCCGGTTGTTCCGCCAAGCAGTGTTGTTCAAAAGCCAAGGCTTGGCCGGCGGTGCCTGGCTCTCCGTCGCCCGGCAAGGAGGCCGTGATCGCCAGCTCGCCGGCATCCAGCCGCTGTTGCAACGTCTCCAGCTCATCGGCTTTGGCGACGAACCAGCTACCGCGGCCGCTCAACTGCAGGGCATCCCCCTCCAGCACGGTGCGCTGCAGGCCGTCGGCCAGGCGCCGGCCGGCTATCAGATTGAACAGCGCACTGCGGCTGGCGGAAAGGTAGAAGCTGCGCTTGCTGCGCTCTTTAACGCGGATTTCGTCGTTCGCCCAGCGGCGCGCCATCACCAGATTGTTGCCGCCGCGGCCGAAGCGTTGGCTGCCGAAATAGTTTGGCACACCCTGCGCGGCGATAGTCTGCAGGCGACGTTCCACGTCCTGCCGATCGGAAATCTGGCGCAGCACCAACGTAAAGTGGTTGCCCTTCAGGTTGCCGATGCGCATTTTACGCAGGTGGCGGGCAGACGAGAGCACCTCGCAGCCTTCCAGCGTAAACCGGGAGAAATCCGGCGTGTCCTTACCCGGCATATGCAGGCAGAACCACTGCTCGGTCACCGCGTGGCGATCCTTCAAACCGGCATAGCTGACAGAACGGGCGTGAATGCCGGCGAAGCGCGCCAGGTAATCGGCCACGAACTGGGTATTGCAGCCGTTTTTACGGATATTCACCAGCACGTGCTCGCCTTCGCCGTCCGGCGCAAAGCCCAGATCTTCGACCACCACGAAATCTTCCGGATTGGCTTTCAACACCCCGGAGCTCTGCGGCCGGCCATGCAGCCAGGTCAGATTCGCCATATCCATGCGGTTATTCCTTGATCAGCAAGGCGACCGCTTCGCACGCGATGCCCTCGCCGCGCCCGGTGAAACCGAGCTGCTCGGTGGTCGTGGCCTTCACGTTGACGTCATCCATATGGCACTGCAAATCTTCCGCCAGGAAGACGCGCATCTGCGGGATGTGCGGCGCCATTTTCGGCGCCTGGGCAATAATCGTGATGTCGAGATTGCCGAGGCGGTACCCTTTGGCGCGGATGCGTTTCCAGGCTTCGCGCAGCAGCTCGCGGCTGTCCGCGCCCTTGAAAGCCGGATCGGTATCGGGGAACAGCTTGCCGATATCGCCCAGCGCCGCCGCCCCCAACAGGGCGTCGGTGGCGGCATGCAGCGCGACGTCACCATCGGAGTGGGCCAGCAAGCCTTTGTCGTAAGGGATGCGAACACCACCGATCACCAACGGGCCTTCGCCGCCGAATTTATGTACATCAAAACCGTGACCGATACGCATGATGCGCTCCTTAATTGTCTAACTGGGTCAAATAGAACGCCGCCAGCGCCAAATCCTCCGGCCGCGTTACTTTAATGTTGTCCGCCCGGCCGGCGATCAGCAGCGGATGATAGCCGCAATGTTCCAGCGCCGAGGCTTCGTCGGTGACGTTCGCGCCTTCATCCAGCGCGCGCTGCAGGCACAGCTTGAGCAGCGGCAGCGGAAACAGCTGCGGCGTCAGCGCATGCCACAGATCCTGCCGTTCGACGGTGTGGGCGATGGTTTCGCGGCCAGGTTCGGCGCGTTTCATGGTGTCGCGCACCGGCGCGGCGAGAATGCCGCCGACCTTGCTATGTGCGGTGATCGCCAGCAGACGCTCGAGATCGTCGGCGTGCAGGCAGGGGCGCGCGGCGTCATGCACCAGCACCCAGTCCGCATCACCCGCCAGTTTCAGCCCGGCCATCACCGAATCGGCGCGCTGCTTGCCGCCTTCGGTGACGATCACCCGCGGATCCTGGGCGATCGGCAACTGTTCGAACTGGCGATCTTCGGGGCCGATCGCCACGATCACCCGTTCAATGCGCGGGTGGCGCAACAGGGCGTGAATGGCGTGTTCGACGATGCTGTGCCGGCCGATGGTTAAATATTGCTTCGGGCATTCCGCCTGCATGCGGCTGCCGATACCGGCAGCGGGCAGGACGGCAATCACCGAGGGAAAGGTACCTGCGGAGTGATTCATGCGTTATTTTTGTGCGTTGTTTTGCGAAGAAGACGCCGCGTTGCGTCTGGATTGGTCAGGAACCAGACGATAGAAAGTCTCACCGGGCTTGATCATGCCCAGCTCATTACGCGCACGCTCTTCGATCGCTTCCTGTCCGCCGTTCAAATCATCGATTTCGGCAAACAGCTGATCGTTACGCGCTTTCAACTTGGCGTTGTTGCCCTGCTGGACCGCAACGTCTTCATTGACCCGCACGTAATCGTGAATACCATTTTTGCCCAGCCACAGTGAATACTGTAACCAACCGAGCAATGCCAGCAATAGCAGCGTAAGTTTTCCCATCTCCGCCCCCTGAAAAACCGACCAATCATCCCACAACTTCTCGTTGGACTCCACACTGAGAGCGGCATTTCAGCGCCAAATTCAGAATACGGATGAAGGGTTCCCGTGTTTATCGCCTAATTCCGCTGTGAAAGCGGCAAAAAACGCCCCTTTGGCTCGGCGCGCGCGCCGCGTTTTCCAATGAGACACACGCTGCCCCACCTCCATTATGCAGCAAGAATCACTGCATCACCGCTTCCTGACCCATCGCTTACGCCACAGCAAAGCAAAAAGTGAATATTTAACACCATAGAGAGAATAATCCTCATGCAGCGGTTGCACTTTCATTCATTGAAGCTTATTTTTATGCACTCATAGTGCATAAATAATTCCAATATATAACCATTCATTATCGGGGATCGCGATGTTAAAACGTTTAGTTCTGATCGGCGCCTGCCTGGCCGCCACCTTCTCCATCGCCGCGTTGGCGGCTGAACCAACCTACGTCGTCGGCTCCGGCGGCACCTATCGGCCGTTCGAATTTGAAAACAGCCAAAAGCAGCTTGAAGGTTTCGACATCGACATCATCAAGGCGGTGGCCAAGGCTGAAGGCTTCCAAATCAAACTGATCAATACGCCGTGGGAAGGGATCTTCGCCACGCTGAACTCCGGCGATCGCGATATCATCATCTCCGGCATCACCATCACCGACAAGCGCAAGCAAATGGTTGATTTCTCAGCGCCTTACTTCCCGGCTGAGCAGGCTATCGTGGTGCCGCAAGACTCGACGGTGGACTCCATCGCCGCACTGAAAGCGCTGAAGGTCGGCGTGGTAAACTCCAGCACCGGCGACATCGTGGTGTCCGACGTGCTGGGTAAAAACAGCACCGCCATCAAGCGCTTTGACAACACCCCGCTGATGCTGCAGGAGCTGTATGAAGACGGCATCGGCGCGGCGGTCGGCGACGTCGGCGTGGCCAAGTTCTATATCAAAACCCACCCTGAGAAAGCCTTCAAGCTGGTGCCCGACGCCAAGTTCGAGCGCCAGTATTTCGGCATCGCCGTCGCCAAAGGCAACGATGAACTGCGCAACAAGATCAACGCCGGCCTGAAGAAAATCGTCGCCGACGGCACCTACGCCAAGATCTACCAAACCTGGTTCGACAGTAACGTACCGACGCTGCCGGCGGAATAATCCCCAGTCGCCGGCGCCCGCAAGAGCGTCGGCGCGCCACCGTTTCAGCCTACCAAGAAGGAATACCCCTTGAACTTCCGCTGGGAGATCATCCAGGAATACGCGCCGCTGTTTATGGAAGGCGCCTGGATGACCATCAAATGCACCATTATCTGCGTGCTGCTGGGCACCACCTGGGGCTTGATCCTCGGGCTGGGCCGTTTGGCGCAGGCGCCGCACGGCATCTGGAAACCCATCCTGCATTACGGCGTTCAGTGGCCGGTGCGCATCTACATCAGCGCCTTTCGCGGCACGCCGCTGTTCGTGCAGATCATGGTGGTGCACTTCGCGCTGGTGCCGCTGTTCATCAACCCGCGTGACGGTCTGCTGGTCACCAGCGGCCTGATGAGCGTCGATTTCGCTCGCGCGCTGCGCGCCGACTACGGCGCCTTTCTCTCCTGCGTGGTGGCGATCACGCTCAACGCCGGCGCCTATGTGTCGGAAATCTTCCGCGCCGGGATCCAGTCGATCGATCGCGGCCAGATGGAGGCATCGCGCTCGCTGGGCATGAGCTATGGCAAGACCATGCGTCAGGTGATCCTGCCGCAGGCTTTCCGCCGCATGCTGCCGCCGCTGGGCAACAACGCCATCGCCATCGTCAAGGATTCGTCGCTGGCCTCCGCCATCGGCCTGGCGGATCTGGCCTATGCCGCCCGTACCGTCTCCGGCGCCTACGCCACCTACTGGGAGCCCTATCTGACCATTTCGCTGGTCTATTGGGTCATCACCTTCCTGCTCTCGCTGCTGGTGCAGCACATGGAAAAGAGGTTCGGTAAAAGTGATTCGCGTACATAACCTGCAAAAACAGTTCGGCGAAAGCCATGTGCTGCGCGGCATTTCTTGCCAGATCGCCGCCAACGAAGTGGTGTGCGTCATCGGCCCTTCCGGCTCGGGAAAAAGCACCTTCCTGCGCTGCATCAATGCGCTGGAAACGCTCTCCGGCGGCGAGATCGAGGTGAACGGCTTCGCCGTCCACGATCAGAAAACCGACCTGAACAAAATGCGTGAAAGCGTGGGCATGGTGTTCCAGCGCTTCAACCTGTTCCCACACATGACGGTGTTGGAAAATATCATCATGGCGCCGGTGAGCGTGAAGAAACAGCCGCGCGCTGAAGCCATCGCACAAGCCGAGCAGCTGCTGCTCAAGGTTGGCCTGCTCGACAAGATCGACGCCTATCCCAACAGTCTGTCCGGCGGCCAGCAGCAGCGGGTGGCCATCGCCCGCGCGCTGGCGATGGAGCCGAAGATCATGTTGTTCGACGAACCGACCTCCGCGCTCGATCCTGAGCTGGTGGGCGAAGTGTTGGCGGTGATGAAATCACTGGCCCTCGAGGGCATGACCATGGTGGTGGTGACGCATGAGATGGGCTTTGCCCGCGAGGTGGCCGACCGGGTACTGTTTATCGATCAGGGGATCATTCAGGAAGAGGGGCAGCCGCAGCAGATCTTCAGTCACCCGTCCAATCCGCGCACTCAGGCATTTTTGAGCAAAGTTTTGTAACCTTCGGCACGGCTTTGCAATCCTGCGGGCGCCGGCATCGGCGCCCACTCTCTCACCACCCGGTCAGGAAGCTGAACACCAGCCAGAACAGGCACAGCACAACGGCGCCGGTCAGCAGCAGCGTCAAGATCAGACGGCCGCGCAGCAGCATGCTGAGAGTGATGCCGATCAGCACCGACAGCGGCATCAGCGCCAGGAAAAACGGCCAGGTATAGAGCAGGAAAAACAGCGTGTTGGAACCGTAAACCAGAAACGGCAACGCGAACGCCAGCCAGTAGAAAACAAAGCCGCTGACGCCGCCCAGGAAAGAATAAGAAGGCTCCTCTCTCTCCTGTTTTGACTGCTTGGAGTCGATCAAGATAGGCGTGACATTTTGCATAGTGATCCCTGGTTATTCGGCTCGCTCTGCGGCGGCTTAGAGTAAAAAGCGCATGGCGAAAAACGCCACACGCTTTTTTTGAATTCAGGGTTTGATAATAGCCTGACCACGCAACACGTCTAACAATTGCGCAATCAAATTTGTTACCAATTGTTGGCCGTCGAGGTGGATTTCCGGCTGCTGCGGCGCCTCATAAACCGCGTCGATACCGGTGAAATTGCGCAGCTCGCCGGCGCGCGCTTTCTTATACAATCCCTTCGGATCGCGCGCCTCACAGATCGCCAACGGCGTGTCGACGAACACCTCGATAAAGCGATCGTCGCCGAGCATCTCGCGCACCAGTTGCCGCTCGGCGCGGTGCGGCGAAATGAACGCGGTCAGCACCACCAGCCCGGCATCCACCATCAGTTTGGCCACTTCGCCCACCCGGCGGATGTTCTCGCGCCGATCCTCGTCGGAAAAACCGAGATCCCGGCACAAACCGTGGCGCACGTTATCGCCGTCCAGCAGATAGGTGCTGACGCCAAGCCCATGCAGCGCTTGCTCCAGCGCGCCGGCGACGGTGGATTTGCCCGAGCCGGACAGCCCGGTAAACCACAGCACCGCGCCGCGGTGGCCGTTGCGCGCTTCGCGATCCGCGCGCGTGACCGCGTGCGGATGCCAAACCACGTTCTCATCGTCCGGCCCGGTCGCCCTCAGTTCAGCGGCCACCTTATCGGCCACCGAGCAGATCGCGGGCGCCCCAGTGCGGGAAGTGCTTGCGCACCAGCGCATTCAGCTCCAGCTCGAAGGCGCTGAATTCTCCGCGCGCCGCCGATGCGGCCTGCAGCGTTTCACGCACCAGACCGGCGCCAACCGTCACGTTGCTCATGCGATCGATGAAGATCAGCCCGCCGGTGTCGTGGTTGCTCTGGTAGCTGTCCAGCACCAGCGGTTCGTCGAAGGTCAGCTCCACCAACCCGATGCCGTTGAGCGGCAATGTGTCAGCCGGATGCTGCGCCAGCGTGTTGATCTCCACCTGATGGCGGATGCTCTCCACGCGGGCGCGGGTCTTTTTGCCGGCGATCTTGATGTCGTAGCTCTGGCCCGGCACCAGCGGCTGCTCGGCCATCCATACCACGTCCACCCGCGCGCTCTGCGCCGCCTGCAGGTTTTCGCCGGCGTCGACCAGCAAATCGCCGCGGCTGATGTCCACTTCATCTTTCAGCACCAGCGTAATCGCCTCGCCCGGCACCGCTTCTTGCAGATCGCCGTCAAAAGTCACGATGCGCGCCACGCTGGACTCCACGCCGGAAGGCAGCACTTTGATGCGTTGCCCCACCCGCACCACGCCGGCGGACAGCGTGCCGGCATAACCGCGAAAATCGAGGTTCGGGCGGTTGACGTACTGTACCGGGAAACGCAGCGGCTGGTTTTCTCGCTCGCTGATCACATCAACGCTCTCCAGCACTTCCAGCAGCGTCGGGCCGCTGTACCACGGCATATGGGCGCTTTCGCTCGCCACGTTGTCGCCGTCCAGCGCCGACAACGGCACGAACTTGATGTCCAGATCGCCAGGCAACTGCTGGGCGAAGGTCAGGTAATCCTGTTTGAACTGCTCGAACACCGCTTCCTGATAGTCCACCAGATCCATTTTGTTTACCGCGACCACCAGATGGCGAATGCCCAGCAGGGTCGCGATAAAGCTGTGGCGGCGAGTCTGATCCAGCACCCCTTTGCGCGCGTCGATCAACAGGATCGCCAGATCGCAGGTCGAGGCGCCGGTGGCCATGTTGCGGGTGTACTGCTCATGCCCCGGAGTATCGGCAATGATAAATTTACGTTTTTCGGTCGAGAAATAGCGATAGGCCACGTCGATGGTGATGCCCTGCTCGCGCTCGGCCTGCAGGCCGTCCACCAGCAGCGCCAGGTCGAGCTTTTCGCCCTGAGTACCGATGCGTTTGCTGTCGCTGTGCAGCGTCGACAGCTGATCCTCGTAGATCTGGCGGGTATCGTGCAGCAGGCGGCCAATCAGGGTGCTTTTGCCGTCATCGACGCTGCCGCAGGTCAGAAAGCGCAGCAGGCTCTTGTGCTGCTGCGCGTGCAGGTAGGACTCGACGCCGCCCTGGTCAGCGATTTGTTGTGCAATTGCGTTGTTCATCCGGCGGCTCCTTAGAAATACCCTTGACGCTTTTTCAGCTCCATCGAGCCGGACTGATCGCGATCGATCATCCGCCCCTGGCGTTCGCTGGTGGTGGAGACCAGCATCTCTTCGATGATCTCCGGCAGGGTTTGCGCCTGCGAATCCACCGCGCCGGTCAGCGGCCAGCACCCCAGAGTGCGGAAACGCACCATGCGCTGGCTGATCACTTCACCCGGCTGCAGATCGATGCGATCGTCGTCCACCATCATCAGCATGCCGTCGCGCTCCACCACCGGGCGAGGTTTCGCCAGGTACAGCGGCACGATGTCGATCTTTTCCAGGAAGATGTACTGCCAGATATCCAGCTCGGTCCAGTTCGACAGCGGGAACACGCGGATGCTCTCCCCTTTGTTGATCTGGCCGTTGTAGTTGTGCCACAGCTCCGGCCGCTGGTTTTTCGGATCCCAGCGGTGGAAGCGATCGCGGAACGAATAGATGCGCTCTTTGGCGCGCGATTTCTCCTCGTCGCGCCGCGCACCGCCGAAGGCAGCGTCGAAACCGTACTTGTTCAACGCCTGCTTCAGGCCCTCGGTTTTCATGATATCGGTATGCTTGGCGCTGCCGTGCACGAACGGGTTGATGCCCATCGCCACCCCTTCCGGGTTTTTATGCACCAGCAGCTCGAAGCCGTACTCCTTAGCGGTGCGATCGCGGAATTCGTACATTTCGCGGAACTTCCAGCCGGTATCGACATGCAGCAGCGGGAACGGCAGCGTGCCGGGGAAGAACGCCTTGCGCGCCAAATGCAGCATCACGGAAGAGTCTTTGCCGATGGAATACAGCATCACCGGGTTGGCGAATTCAGCGGCGACTTCACGGATGATATGGATACTCTCCGCCTCCAATTGCCGCAAATGAGTGAGTCGTTTTTCGTCCATAACAGATCCTTAAAAGCCTTGCCTATGCCAAATTCACGACGGCCGGGCGCGCGGCCCCTTCCGTCTGCGATTGATGCCCGAACCAGGCGATTTGATGGTGCAGTTCCACCACTTCGCCAATCACCAGCAGCGCCGGCAGCGGCGCCCGTTGGGCCAGGTGTTCCAGGTGTTCCAGCGTGCCGATCTGCACCTGCTGATCGGCGCGCGTGCCGCGGCTGATCACCGCTACCGGCGTCGCGGCGTCGCGACCGTGGGCGATCAGACGTTGGCTGATGTCCGCCGCCTTCATAGTGCCCATGTAGATAGCCAGCGTCTGCCGCGCCCGGGCCAGATCGGCCCAGTCCAGACCATCGCCGTCCGGGCGGCAGTGGCCGGTGATAAAGGTCACGCTCTGCGCGTGATCGCGATGCGTCAGCGGAATGCCGGCGTAGGCGGTCGCCCCCGCGGCGGCCGTGACGCCCGGCACCACCTGGAACGGAATGCCGGCGGCGGCGGCCACCTGCAGCTCTTCGCCGCCGCGGCCAAAGATGAACGGATCGCCGCCCTTGAGGCGCACCACGCGTTTGCCCTGCTGCGCCAGCTCCACCAGCAGCCGGTTGGTCTCTTCCTGGATCACCGAGTGCGCGCCGGCGCGCTTGCCCACGCAGATGCGCTCGGCGTCGCGGCGCACCAGATCGAGGATCTCGCCGCTGACCAGATGGTCATACAGCACCACGTCCGCCTGCTGCATCACCTGCAGCCCGCGCAGGGTCAACAGCCCCACGTCGCCCGGCCCGGCGCCCACCAGGGCGATCTCGCCCTGTGCGCCTTCATCGCCTGCGGCGAAGCGGTGTAAATCCTGCTCCAGCTGCCGTTCCGCCTGCGCCGTCTGGCCGTTGGCCACCAGCGTGGCGAAACGGCCGCCGAAGGTTTTCTCCCAGAAACGGCGACGTTCGCCGATCGAAGCCAACCGCCGTTTGACCTGGCCGCGCCAACGGCCCGCCACCTGCGCCATCTGCCCCAAACTGGCGGGCAGCAACGCCTCCAGCTTTTCGCGCAGCAGTCGCGCCAGCACCGGCGCCTGGCCGCTGGACGACACCGCCACCACCAGCGGCGAGCGATCGATGATCGACGGGAAAATGAATGAGCAGCGCGGCTGATCGTCCACCACGTTGGCCAACACCCGGCGTTTATCCGCCTCGGCGAACACCGCGGCGTTCAGCGCGTTGTCGTCCGTGGCGGCGATCGCCAGAAACACGTCGTCCAACTGCTGCGGATCAAAGCTTTTCCCCAGCCAGAGCACCTGCCCTTGCTGACGTTGTTGTTCCAGTTCCGGTGAGAGCGACTGCGCAACTATCCGTATTTCAGCCCCGGCGCGCTGAAGCAGATCGACTTTGCGCGCAGCCACGTCACCACCGCCAACGACCAGCACCGGGCGTTGTTTCAGGTCGGCGAATATTGGTAGATAGTCCACAACAGCCTTTTCATATAACAGAAAGATAGTGTGACTATACGGGCTGAGATTTAGCCTCTGAAATGACGAAAAGGAATGATTAGTTCCTTTATGGAATATAGGCCGCAACGCAGGAAGCAAACGGTAATACTCACGGCGGCGGTTTGCGCGTTCGTGCGAAATTAAGAGACAGGGAAATTGTGTAATGCCGCCCGGCGTCTCATACTGGGTGCCGAAGAAAAATGATCGGCAGCGCCGATAGCAAAGAAGGATTTTTCGGTATGTTTTCCCGTTTTTACCTGAAGACCAGCCTGCTGGCCCTCGCACTCGGCGGCGTCTTCAGCGTTTGTGCCGCACAGCCCGTAAAAGACGCGCCAATGGGCCGTTTCGCCGCCGAACAGACCCGCCACATCGCCACTTACTTCCCCGGCCGCATGGCGGGCAGCCCGGCAGAATTGCTCACCGCCGACTATCTGAAGCAGCAATTCAGCAAGATGGGTTACCAAAGCGACATTCGCAGCGTCAATACGCGCTATCTCTACACCAGCAAAGACGGCAAGAAGAACTGGAACAACGTCACCGCCAGCTCGGTGATCGCCGCCCGCAACGGCGACAGCCCAAAACAGATCGTGGTCGTCGCCCACTTCGACACCTATACGCCGCAGAGCGATGAGGATCTGGATAACAACCTCGGCGGCTTGACGCTGCAGGGCGTCGACGACAACGCCTCCGGCATCGGCGTGATGCTGGAACTGGCGGAACGCCTGAAGAACATTCCCACCGCCTACGGCCTGCGCTTCGTCGCCACCAGCGCCGAAGAGATCGGTTCACTGGGGGCGCAGAACTACTTGCAACGCATGAGCGCGGAAGAGAAAAGCAACACCGTGCTGGTGATCAACCTCGACAGCCTGATCACCGGCGATCGTCTGTATTTCAACGCCGGGCGCAACACGCCGCCGCAAATGGCGAAGCGTTCCCGCGATCGCGCGCTGGATATCGCCCACCGCTACGGCATCGCCGCCGCCACCAATCCGGGCAGCGCACAGCATCCGAAAGGCACCGGCTGCTGCTCTGATCAAGAGGTGTTCGACGCCGCTGGCATCCCGGTGCTGTCGGTGGAGGCCACCAACTGGTCGCTGGGCGGTAAAGATGGCTACCAACAGCGCGCCGTCAGCCCGCACTTCCCGCAGGGCATCACCTGGCACCGTCCGCAGTATGACAATCTGCAGTATCTGGATCGCTACCTGCCGGGGCGGATCGACAAACGCAGCCGCGACAGCGTGCAGATCCTGCTGCCGCTGATCAAAGAGCTGGCGCAGGCGCACCCGCCGAAAGCGCAGAAGAAAAAGTAGCCCGCAAAAAAACAGGGCCCAGCATTGCTGAGCCCTGTCATGTTGATCGCGCCGTTTAGCCTTCGTGCAGGCCGCACTCGCGCTTCAGGCCGAAGAAACGCGTCTCTTCCTCGCTCATGCCCGGCTCCCACTTCTGGGTGGTGTGGGTATCGCCGACCGACAGGTAACCCTGCTCCCACAGCGGGTGATAACTCAGCCCGTGTTCGGTCAGATACTGGTAAATCTTGCGGTTGTCCCAGTCGATGATCGGCAGGATCTTGAACACCCCACGCTGCACCGCCAGTACCGGCAGATTGGCGCGGCTGCCTGACTGCTCGCGCCGCAGGCCGGCGAACCAGCTCTGCGCGCCCAGCGTCTCCAGCGCGCGGTTCATCGGCTCGACCTTATTGATCTGGTTGTATTTTTCAATCCCTTCCACGCCCTGCTCCCACAGCTTGCCATAGCGCGCCTCTTGCCAGGCGGGAGACTGCTCCGCGCGGAACACCTGCAGATTCAGCTTCAGTTGGTCGGTCAGTTGATCAATAAAGCGATAGGTTTCCGGGAACAGATAACCGGTGTCGGTCAGGATCACCGGGATATCCGGCCGGATACGCGTCACCAGGTGCAGGCATACCGCCGCCTGAATGCCGAAACTGGACGAGAGTACGAATTCGCCGGGCAGATGCTCCAGCGCCCATGCAACGCGCTGTTCGGCGCTGAGGGTCTCCAGTTGGCCATTGACCACCGCTAATGCCAGCGCCTGCCCGGATTTGGGCAACGCGTTCAGCGCCGCCAGATCGAATTCAGCCATGTTGTCTCTCCTGATACTTGAAATGACCTGTGCGGCCCCTCTGCCCAGGGGCCGCCGGCCTCACTCCCAAAAATCTCGCGCCGGATCCAGCACCGGTTTGACGATGCCCGCGCGAACGGTGAAGTCGCCGAAACCTTCGCCGGCGTTGCGCTCCTTCGCCCAGCGCCCCACCAGCAGATCGATCTCGCTCAGGATCTCATCTTCGTTGATGTTCTCGCGGTACATGCGCGGAATGCGCGTGCCTTCGCGGTTGCCGCCCAAATGCAGGTTATAGCGGCCGACCGCCTTGCCCACCAGCCCCAGCTCCGCCAGTAGCGCGCGGCCACAGCCGTTCGGGCAGCCGGTGATGCGCAGCACGATATGCTCGTCACCCACCCCGTGCCGATGCATGATCCCTTCCACCTTGGTGACAAACTGCGGCAGGAAACGCTCGGCCTCCGCCATCGCCAGCGGGCAGGTCGGGAACGACACGCAGGCCATCGAGTTTTTGCGTTGCTCGCTGATCTCGTCGTCGATCAGGCCATGATCGCGCGCCAAGGCTTCGATCTTCGCCTTTTCGCTTTCCGGCACGCCGGCGATGATCACGTTTTGGTTCGCCGTCAGGCGGAAGTCGCCTTTATGGATCTTGGCGATCTCCGCCATACCGGTCTTCAGCGGGCGCCCCGGATAGTCCAGCAGGCGGCCGTTCTCGATAAACAGCGTCAGGTGCCACTGATCGTCGATGCCCTTCACCCAACCGATGCGATCGCCGCGGCCGGTGAATTCATACGGCCGAATCGGCGCGAAGGTGATGCCGGCGCGCTTTTCCACTTCGGCGCGGAAAACGTCCACCCCGACGCGCTCCAGCGTGTATTTGGTTTTGGCGTTCTTGCGATCGGTGCGGTTGCCCCAGTCGCGCTGTGTGGTCACCACCGCTTCAGCCACCGCCAGCGTATGCTCGAGCGGAATGTAGCCGAACTCGCTGGCCTGACGCGCGTAGGTTTTCTTGTTGCCGTGCTCAATGGACAGCCCGCCGCCCACCAGCAGGTTGAAGCCCACCAGCTTGCCGTTTTCGGCGATCGCCACGAAGTTCATGTCGTTGGCGTGCAGATCGACGTCGTTCTGCGGCGGGATCACCACCGTGGTTTTGAATTTGCGCGGCAGGTAGGTCGGCCCCAGAATCGGCTCTTCGTCGGTAGTGGCCACCTTCTCCTGATCCAGCCACACCTCTGCGTAAGCGCGGGTGCGCGGCAGCAGGTGTTCGGAGATCTTCTTCGCCCACTCGTAGGCTTCCTGATGCAGCTCGGACTCCACCGGGTTGGAGGTGCACAGCACATTGCGGTTCACGTCGTTGGCGGTCGCCAGCGCGTCCAGCCCCAGGCGGTTCAGCAGCTGGTGCACCGGTTTGACGTTGCCTTTCAGAATGCCGTGAAACTGGAACGTCTGGCGGTTGGTGATGCGAATGCTGCCGTACAGCGTGCTCTCCTGCGCGAACTTGTCGATGCCCAGCCACTGCTGCGGGCTGATGACGCCGCCCGGCAGGCGACAGCGCAGCATCATGGCGTGGCGCGGCTCCAGCTTCTGCTCGGCGCGTTCGGCGCGAATGTCGCGGTCATCCTGCTGGTACATGCCGTGAAAACGGATCAGCAGGAAGTTGTCGCCGTTGAAGCCGCCGGTCAGGCCGTCGTTCAAATCTTCGGCGATGGTGCCGCGCAGGAAGTTGCTCTCCTTCTTCATGCGCTCCGCATCGGCCAGTTTGCCTTCGACTACCAAAGGCCCGGGGTGTTTATCACTCATCAGTAAACATCTCGCTGATAACGGCGCTCAAGGCGCAGCTCACTTAAAAATTCATCCGCCTGCTCGGTATCCATGCCACCGTGCTCGGCCACCAGTTCCAGTAATGTGTTTTCCACGTCTTTCGCCATGCGATTGGCATCGCCGCAGACGTAAATGTGCGCGCCTTCCTGAATCCAGCGCCACACTTCCGCGCCCTGTTCGCGCAGTTTGTCTTGTACGTATATTTTATGTTGCTGGTCGCGGGACCAGGCCAGATCGATGCGGGTCAGCAGGCCGTCTTTCACGTAGCGCTGCCATTCAACCTGGTACAGGAAATCTTCGGTAAAGTGCGGGTTGCCGAAAAACAGCCAGTTTTTGCCGCCGGCGCCGTCGGCGTCGCGCTGCTGCATAAAGGCGCGGAACGGCGCGATGCCGGTGCCCGGGCCGATCATGATCACCGGCGTTTCCGGGTTGGCCGGCAGACGGAAGTTGTCGTTGTGCTCGATAAACACCCGCACGTCGCCGTCCTCCTCCAGGCGATCCGCCAGGAAGCCGGAGGCGCCGCCGCTGCGGGCGCGCCCGTCGATGTCGTAACGCACCACGCCCACGGTGATGTGCACTTCGCTTTCGTTCTCCGCCTGCGAAGAGGCGATGGAGTACAGGCGCGGCGTCAGCGGACGCAGCAGACCGATCAGCTGTTCGGCGCTCAGATCCGCCGGCGCCTGGCGCACCATGTCGACGATCGGTGTGTTGTGCGCGTAATGCTGCAGCGCGGCTTTATCCGCCAGCAGGCCGATCAGCGTTTCGTCGCGCGACAGCGCGGCGTATTTATCGACGATCGGCGTGGTGTTCTGCGTCAGCTCGAAATGGCTGCGCAGCGCCTGCGCCAGCGGCAGGGTCTGCCCTTCCACCTCGACCGGCTCGTCGCCTTTCAGCCACAACAGCTGCACCAGTTCGTCCACCAGCGCCGGATCGTTGTCGAACCATACGCCGAGCGCATCGCCCGGCTGATAGCGCAGGCCGGAGTCGCCCAGATCGATCTCGATATGGCGCACGTCTTTATCCGACGCGCGGCCGGTAATTTTCTGCTTGACCGCCAGTTGGGCGGTGAGCGGTTGTTCCTTGCTGTACGGACTGCTGTCGATCAGGTCAACCGCGCCGCTGGCCAACACGCCCGGCGCGGTGCTTTCCGCCGGCGCGCGCGCCTTCAGCACCGACACCACCTGTTTGCGCCAGGCGGCGGCCAGCTCCTGGTACTCCACGTCGGCATCCACGCGCTCCACCAGGCGCTCGGCACCCAGCTCGGCCAGCTTGCCGTCGAAATCCTTACCAGACTGGCAGAAATTCTCATAAGAGGTGTCGCCCAGCCCGAACACCGCAAAAGCGGTATCATTCAGCTTCGGCGCCTTTTTCGAGAACAGGAATTTATGCAGCGCCACCGCTTCTTCCGCCGGCTCGCCTTCCCCTTGCGTGGAGGCGACGATCACCAGCAGGCGCTCTTGAGCTATCTGCTTGAACTTGTAGTCGCCGGCACTGATCAGCGTGGCGCTCAGATTGGCGGCCAGCAGATCGTCGCGCAGCTGCTCCGCCAGGCGGCGCGCATTGCCGGTCTGCGAAGCGGAAATGATGGTGATGCCGGCGGCAGCCGCAGGGGCAACAGGCGCAATGGCCACGGCTCCGGGCTGTTGATTGACCATGCCCCAAAAATAACCGGACAGCCACGCCAGCTGCGTCGGCGAATAGTCGCCGATCGTCGCCTGCAGGCGCGCCAGCTGTTCGGGCGTCAGCGGGAGCAAAGATGTTGGAGGAGCCTGAGTCGTCATTGCTGTACTTATTTCCTATACTTAGCGCCTTTCCTGCCAGGCGCGCGCCAGTGTCAGTCGCTGTCTCTTCGCTGCGTCGGGTGTGCGGAAAAGATCAGGAGAGTTTGTAAGGTTACCGAGCAGAATAGCAACGATTAAATAAGGGATAGCAATAAATCATAACCAAAATGACTAAGCTGTTTTTCTGGTAAGGCATAACGCTTAAACCGTTAAACAAAGTTTTTTATCCAGATGAAATTAAAGCGCTTTTTTTCATCGTTTTTTCACCGTTCAACATTTCGGCTCATAACCCCAGCCGATAGGTGCCGCAAACACCAAACAAAAAAAGTGTTAAACGGGCGCGTTGGCCGTGGCGGTAGACCATAACGGTATAAATGGCAAGCAGACGCGCTTTCCGGTACTATGCGGCGGTTTTTGAGTCAATGAGGCCGTAATAATGGCAACCACGCTGTTTAAAGATTTTCAGTTTGAAGCCGCACACCGCTTGCCGCACGTGCCGGAGGGCCATAAATGCGGCCGTCTGCATGGGCATTCGTTTATGGTGCGTCTGGAAGTGACCGGTGAAGTGGATCCCCACACCGGTTGGGTGATGGATTTCGCCGAGCTCAAGGCTGTGTTTTCCCCGATCTGGGAACGGCTGGATCACCATTATCTGAACGATATTCCAGGATTGGAAAATCCCACCAGCGAAGTGCTCGCCGCCTGGATTTGGCAGCAGCTCAAGCCCCAGTTACCGGAACTGACTGCGGTGATGGTGAAAGAGACCTGTACGGCGGGATGCGTATATAAAGGTTGATGCCGTGAGGGTATGTGCAGATACCCTCACACTACCTCGCCTTGCAGATCCAGACGCCGCGCCGTCCAGGGCCTTTCCGACAGGCTCAGCGCCATTCCCCCTCGATAGACGAACGTTTTGCTCTCGCCATCCTCAATGAACGCCGTCTCGTTTTCCATCGCCCGATAGCCGGCGCCGGTATAGTACTTTTCGCTTACCGCAAACAGTATGGAATACGCGATCCCTTTACTGCGCAAATAGTCATGCGCCTTCACCAGCATGTTTGCGGCCACGCCGCGGCGCCGATGCGTGTGTGCCACGGCCACCAGCCCGATGATGCCGATCACCTCGGCCTCACCGTCAATCAACACCGGCCGCTCATGCACCGCCAGTTGTCCGACGATCGCCTCGCCTTCCGTGGCGGTCACCAGGCAAGCCGGCTCCTGCCGCCGATAAAATCCGTCGGTTATCTCGGGGAAAGCGTCGGACAACAGCGAGCAAATCGACCGCAATTCCGCTTCCGTCACCGCCTCGAATGCACGCGATATAATTTTCACCGTAACTCCCGTCCCGTTCGAAGGCCTGCGGCCAATAAAAAACTCAGGCGATGTTCAGATACTTGTGGGTCTGCATCGACAGCCGCCAATTGCGCGCGATACAGGTTTCAATACACAGACGGGTCGCCTCTTCTTTCTGGCTGATCGGCTGCAGCGCGATAATGCGCGCCTTGTCATCCTGCAACGTCGCCAGCAGCGCATCCAGCGCCTCGATGTCGCGCTCGCGCGCCACCGGATGCTTCACCTCGTCGGCGCGCCGCAGCGCCTGATCCAACACCTTCATGCCGCCGCGCATATTCACCTTGGGCGAAACCGTCACCCAGGTGTTGGCGGAACAGCGAATTTCGTGGGTGCCGCTGGTTTCAATCTGGCAACGGTAGCCGTGCTGTTCGAACAGCTCGGTCAGCGGCGCCAGATCGTAAATGCAGGGTTCGCCGCCGGTGATCACCACATGGCGCGCGGTGTAGCCTTGTTGGCGCATCACCGCCAACAGCTGCTCGGCGCTGGCATTGCCCCAGGCGTCGCTCTCTTCTGTTTTGACCAGGATCCGTTGCAGGTCTACTTCCCGATGGGCTTCCTTTTCCCAGGTATGTTTGGTGTCGCACCAGCTGCACCCTACCGGGCAGCCCTGCAGGCGGATGAAAATGGCCGGCACGCCGGTGAAAAAGCCTTCGCCCTGCAAGGTTTGGAACATCTCGTTGATCGGGTACTGCATCGGTTTCTCAATCTGGAAAAGTAAAAAACGATTATCGCAGATTCCGGCTCGGCGACCAAACGGCCAAAATTGTATTAAATTTTTTCCTCCGCGCCGCCGCCAGCATATCTCACCGCCAATGGCGTTCATTTAATTTGTTAACCGGTATTAGGCCTTTCATCCGCGGTGCAACCTGCTCCACAGAAAACAACACGAAGTTAACAAATAAGATAATTATATTTGACATAAAGCGCCGACGCGCAGATGTATATACAAGCAAACACAAGCCGAGCATCAGTTTCGGCCACATACTATTCATCACGACTACATCTGCGTTTAGAGGGTGCCATGACTCATTCCACCAGCGAGTTAAACATTCAACAGGCCATCGACGACAGCAAGTTTTCGCTGTTTCACTGGACACTGATCGTTCTCGGATTCCTGATCCTCGCCATCGACGGTTTCGATACCGCCGCCATGGGCTATATCGCCCCCTCGGTCGCCAAAGACTGGGGCATCGTGAAGCAGGATCTGGGGCCGGTGCTGAGCGCCGCGCTGCTGGGGCTGTCGCTCGGCGCGCTGATAGCCGGGCCAATCTCCGACCGCATCGGCCGCAAGCGCGTGCTGGTGTTTTCCTGCCTGTTCTTCGGCCTGTCGAGCCTGGCCACCGCCTACGCCGGCTCGCTCAACAGCCTGACGCTGTGGCGTTTCCTCACCGGCCTCGGGCTGGGAGCGGCGATGCCCAACGCTATCACGCTGATCTCCGAATACGCGCCGCAGCGCTGCCGTTCGCTGGCGATCAATACCATGTATTGCGGCTTTCCGCTGGGCGCGGCCGGCGGCGGCGCCATTTCATCGTGGCTGATCCCGAGCTACGGCTGGCACAGCGTGCTGTTGCTCGGCGCCATTGCGCCGCTGGCGTTGACGGTTTTGCTGATCCTGCTGCTGCCGGAATCGGTCAAATATATGGTCAACCGCGGGCAGGATGCGGCGAAGATCAAACGCATCGCGCAACGCTTCGTCAGCCAGAGCCTCGACGGCGTGACGCGTTTTTACCTGTACGAAGAGAAGCTGACGCAGGCCAAGACCAGCGTCGGCCTGCTGTTCAGCCGCCCTTACCTGCTCGGCACGCTGATGCTGTGGGTGACCTACTTCATGGGGCTGGTGATCTATTACGTGCTGCTGAGCTGGATGCCAATCCTGATGCAGGGGCTGGGCTATCAGCTGGAACAGTCGGCGATGCTCACCTCGCTGTTCACCTTCGGCGGCACGCTGGGCATCCTGGTGGCCGGCTGGCTGATGGACCGCTGGAATGCGCACAAAGTGGTCTCGAGTGGCTTTGTCGTCACCGCCCTGCTGATCGTGGCGATGGCCACCGAAGACAAGCAGATCGTGCTGCTGGGCGCCTTCATCTTCCTGATGGGCGTCACCATGAACGGCGCGCAGTCCGGGCTGCAAACGCTGGCGGCCACCTTCTACCCGACCCACAGCCGCGCCACCGGCATCGCCTGGATGCAGGGCATCGGCCGCTTCGGCGGCGTCGCCGGCACCATGATGGGCGCCCAACTGCTGGCGATGCAGTGGGAAGTGCAGAGCATCCTGATGTTCCTGTGCGTACCGGCGCTGATCGCTGCCATCGCCACGGTGTGCAAGATGAGCCGCAAGCCGATGCTGCAACCGGCCGCCTGAGCCTGGCAAGCCCGCCCACGGCGGGCTTTCTTCCCGCGGTGATAGGGCTTGTTTATCCTCCGCCGCCAACTGTAATCAGTCTGTAAAAATATTGTGACTAGCCGCCCAAAAATGAGTCAATTTTAATTCATTTTTGCCGAACAGCTCACTTTTCTCCGGCTTTTCGCACATGAAGCCGGTGATAAAAAATCGCATATCAACCTGATATAAAAAGAAAATAACTTTTTCTTATGCCACTTTTCAGCGGCAACTGGTCAGTGTTGCATATGCTTGTACATACAAGTATATGTTAATAAGCCCTACGCATTGTTATGCCGTGGTACTCATCCCCACCGCGGCATGGAATCTGCACCGATACTGTTTGAGGAAAATGCTGTGACTACAAATAACAAAGTTCGCAATGTCGATGTACGCGCGCCACGCGGCACACAATTAAACGCAAAAAGCTGGCTGACCGAAGCGCCGTTACGCATGCTGATGAACAACCTCGATCCTGAAGTTGCGGAGAACCCACATGAGCTGGTGGTGTACGGCGGCATCGGCCGCGCCGCGCGCGACTGGGATTGCTACGACAAGATCGTCGAAACCCTGAAAACGCTGGAAGAGGACGAAACCCTGCTGGTGCAGTCCGGCAAGCCGGTCGGCGTATTCAAAACCCACAGCAACGCGCCGCGCGTGCTGATCGCCAACTCCAACCTGGTGCCGCACTGGGCGACCTGGGAACACTTCAACGAACTGGACGCCAAAGGCCTGGCCATGTACGGCCAGATGACCGCCGGCAGCTGGATCTACATCGGCAGCCAGGGCATCGTTCAGGGCACCTATGAGACCTTCGTCGAAGCGGGCCGCCAGCATTACGACGGCAGCCTGCAGGGGCGCTGGGTGCTGACCGCCGGTCTGGGCGGCATGGGCGGCGCGCAGCCGCTGGCCGCCACGCTGGCGGGCGCCTGCTCGCTGAACATCGAATGTCAGCAGAGCCGCATCGATTTCCGTCTGAAAACCCGCTACGTCGATGAGCAGGCCAAAGATCTGGACGACGCGCTGGCCCGCATCAAAAAATACACCTCAGAAGGCAAAGCCATCTCCATCGCCCTGTGCGGCAACGCGGCGGAAATCCTGCCTGAGCTGGTGCGCCGCGGCGTGCGCCCGGACATGGTCACCGATCAGACCAGCGCCCACGATCCGCTGAACGGCTATCTGCCGAAAGGCTGGAGCTGGGAAGAGTATCGCCAGCGCGCCCAGACCGAGCCGGCCAAGGTGGTCGCCGCCGCCAAGCAGTCGATGGCCGATCACGTCAAAGCCATGCTGGCGTTCCAGCAGATGGGCGTGCCGACCTTCGACTACGGCAACAACATTCGCCAGATGGCGAAAGAAACCGGCGTCGACAATGCCTTCGACTTCCCGGGCTTCGTGCCGGCCTACATCCGTCCGCTGTTCTGCCGCGGCATCGGGCCGTTCCGCTGGGCGGCGCTGTCCGGCGATCCGCAGGACATCTACAAAACCGACGCCATGGTGAAAGAGCTGATCCCGGATGACGAACACCTGCACCGCTGGCTGGACATGGCGCGCGAGCGCATCAGCTTCCAGGGCCTGCCGGCGCGCATCTGCTGGGTTGGCCTCGGCCAGCGCGCCAAGCTGGGTCTGGCGTTCAACGAGATGGTTCGCCGCGGCGAACTGTCCGCCCCGATCGTCATCGGCCGCGACCACCTGGATTCCGGCTCCGTTTCCAGCCCGAACCGTGAAACCGAAGCGATGAAAGACGGTTCCGATGCGGTTTCCGACTGGCCGCTGCTGAACGCCCTGCTGAACACCGCCAGCGGCGCCACCTGGGTTTCCCTGCACCACGGCGGCGGCGTCGGCATGGGCTTCTCCCAACACTCCGGCATGGTGATCGTCTGCGACGGCACCGACGAAGCCGCCGAGCGCATCGCCCGCGTGCTGCACAATGACCCGGCTACCGGGGTCATGCGTCACGCCGACGCCGGTTACGATATCGCTATCGACTGCGCCCGCGAGCAAGGCCTGAACCTGCCGATGGTTGCCGCGACCCAAGGAGAAAAAGCATGAAAGCGCTGACTATTCGCCCAGGCAAACTGACGCTGGCCCAACTGCGCGACGTCTATCAACATCCGGTGACGCTGACGCTGGACGACAACGCCTACGGCCCTATCCAGCAGAGCGTGGCCTGCGTGGAACGCATCGTTGAAGAAAACCGCACCACTTACGGCATCAACACCGGATTTGGCCTGCTGGCTTCGACGCGCATCGCCCGCGACGATCTGGAAAATCTGCAGCGCTCGATCGTGCTGTCACACGCCGCCGGCGTGGGCAAGCCGACCGACGACAATCTGGTGCGCCTGATCATGGTGCTGAAGATCAACAGCCTGTCGCGCGGCTTCTCCGGCATTCGCCTGGAAGTTATCCAGGCGCTGATCGCGCTGGTCAACGCCGAAGTCTATCCGCATATTCCGCTGAAAGGCTCGGTCGGCGCCTCCGGCGATCTGGCGCCGCTGGCGCACATGAGCCTGGTGCTGCTGGGCGAAGGCCAAGCGCGCCATCAGGGCCAATGGCTGCCGGCAACCGAAGCGCTGGCCAAAGCCGGCCTGAAACCGCTGACGCTGGCGGCGAAAGAGGGCCTGGCATTGCTGAACGGCACCCAAGTCTCCGCCGCCTTCGCGCTGCGCGGCCTGTTCGACGCGGAAGACCTGTTCGCCGCCGCGACCGTGGCGGGCAGCCTGACGGTGGAAGCGGCGCTGGGCTCCCGCAGCCCGTTCGATGCGCGCATCCACGAGGTGCGTGGCCAGCGCGGCCAGATCGACGCCGCCCTCGCCTACCGCCACCTGCTCGGCGCGCGCAGCGAAGTCTCCGACTCGCACCGCAACTGGGAAAAAGTGCAGGATCCTTACTCCCTGCGCTGCCAGCCGCAGGTAATGGGCGCCTGCCTGACGCAGATCCGTCAGGCCGCCGAGGTGCTGGAGATCGAAGCCAACGCCGTCTCCGATAACCCGCTGGTGTTCGCCGAGCAGGGTGACGTGCTGTCAGGTGGCAACTTCCACGCCGAACCGGTGGCGATGGCCGCCGATAACCTGGCGCTGGCATTCGCCGAAATCGGTTCGCTGTCCGAGCGCCGCATCTCGCTGATGATGGACAAACACATGTCGCAGTTGCCACCGTTCCTGGTGGAGAACGGCGGCGTGAACTCCGGCTTCATGATCGCTCAGGTCACCGCCGCGGCGCTGGCCAGCGAAAACAAAGCGCTGGCGCATCCATCGAGCGTCGACAGCATTCCGACCTCCGCCAACCAGGAGGACCACGTTTCCATGGCGCCGGCCGCCGGCCGCCGTCTGTGGAGCATGGCGGACAACGTGCGCGGCATTCTGGCGGTCGAGTGGCTGGCCGCCTGCCAGGGCCTGGATTTCCGCAACGGCCTGAAGACCTCGGAAGGTCTGGAGCAGGCGCGCCGTCTGCTGCGCGAGCATGTCAGTTTCTACGACAAGGATCGTTTCTTCGCCCCCGACATTGAAGCCGCCAGCCAGCTATTGGCGGCCGGTCACCTGACATCGCTGCTGCCTGCGGCGCTGCTGCCTAGCCAGGCATAATCATCACACACTGAATCACGCAGTTTGTTCTGCCCCGCCGGGTGCGTTCCACCCGGCGCGGGCAGCGCGTGCCTGTTCGGCAAACACTTAACGGGAAGCAACATGCGTAACGAAACGACACAACTCAGACGCGGACTAAACGCGCGGCATATCCGTTTCATGGCTCTCGGCTCGGCGATCGGCACCGGCCTGTTCTACGGCTCCGCCGGCGCCATCCAGCTGGCCGGCCCGGCGGTGCTGCTGGCCTACCTGGTGGGCGGCGCGGCGGTATTCATGGTGATGCGCGCGCTGGGTGAAATGGCGGTGCATCAGCCGGTTTCCGGCTCGTTCGGCCACTACGCCAGCCACTATCTCGGCCCGCTGGCCGGGTTCCTCACCGGCTGGACCTACACCTTTGAAATGGTGATCGTCGCCCTGGCGGACGTCACCGCCTTCGGCATCTATATGGGGCTGTGGTTCCCGGACGTCGCCCAGTGGGTCTGGGTGCTCAGCATCATCCTGTTTATCGGCGCGCTCAACCTGTGCAGCGTCAAGGTTTTCGGCGAGCTGGAGTTCTGGCTGTCGCTGGTCAAGGTCGCCGCCATCGTGGCGATGATCGTCGGCGGTGCGGCGGTGATGCTGTTCGGTTTCGGGCAAGCCCAGCACGCCACCGGCATCAGCAACCTGTGGCAGCACGGCGGCTTTATGCCTAACGGCATTGGCGGCGTGGTCGCGTCATTAGCGGTAGTGATGTTCGCCTTCGGCGGCATCGAGATCATCGGCATCACCGCCAGCGAGGCGAAAGACCCCGCCAAAGTGCTGCCGAAGGCGATCAACGCCGTGCCGGTGCGCATCCTGCTGTTTTACGTGCTGACGCTGACGGTGCTGATGGCGATCTATCCGTGGAACAGCATCGGCCAGAACGGCAGCCCGTTCGTTGAGATCTTCAGCAACCTCGGCATCAGCTCCGCCGCCAACGTGCTGAACGTGGTGGTGATCACCGCGGCCATTTCGGCCATCAACAGCGACATCTTCGGCGCCGGCCGCATGATGTACGGCATGGCGCAGGACGGCCAGGCGCCGCGCAGCTTCACCAAGCTGACCGCCAGCGGCGTGCCGTGGATGACGGTGCTGGTCATGTCAATCGCCCTGCTGCTGGCGGTGGTGCTCAACTACCTGATCCCGGAGAAGGTCTTCATGATCATCGCCTCGATCGCCACCTTCGCCACCGTCTGGGTGTGGCTGATGATCCTGCTGTCGCAGATCGTCATGCGCCGCACGCTGTCGCCGGAAGAAACCCGTCAGTTGAGCTTCCCGGTGCCGTGGTGGCCGGTGGCGCCGGCATTGGCGACCGCCTTTATGGCGTTCGTCATCGGCCTGCTCGGCTACTTCGAAGAGAGCCGCATCGCCCTGTATGTCGGGCTGGTGTGGATCGCGTTCCTCACCGCGGCTTACTGGCTGTGGGTACGCAAAAAAGGCGGCGGTTCGCCGGTGACCACAGCGACGCAACAGGTGTAACGCTCGCTTCGGCTAAAACCCGCTGCGGCGGGTTTTTTTATTGCGCCTGCGCCAGCGCCTGCAGGATATCCGCCTGCAGATCGTCAAACGCCTCCAGCCCGGCGGACAGCCGCACCAGCCCCTCGCTGATGTGGTGCCGTTTCCGCTCTTCCGGCGTGTAGGCCGAGTGCGTCATGCTGGCCGGGTGTTGCGCCAGGCTTTCGCAATCGCCCAGGCTGACCGCGCGCAAGATGAGCTGCAGCGCATTGAGGAAGCGAATGCCCGCACGCATTCCGCCCCGCAGTTCAAACGCCAGCATGCCGCCGGGGCGCGCCATTTGCCGCTGCGCCAACGCATGCTGCGGGAAGTTCGCCAGGCCGGGGTAATACACCCGCTCGATCGCCGGATGCTCCGTCAGCATCTCCGCCAGGCGCTGCGCGTTATCGCAATGACGATCCATGCGCAGCGGCAAGGTTTTCATCCCGCGCAGCACCAGCGCGGCATCCTGCGCCGACAGTACCGCCCCGTTCATGTCCTTTAGCCCCTCCAGACGGATCGCCTCGGCCAACGCCTGACGCGTCACCGCGATCCCGGCCAGGAGATCGCCGTGCCCGCCGAGGTACTTGGTCGCCGAGTGCACCACGATATCGGCGCCTAACGCCAGAGGCCGCTGCAGATAGGGCGTACAGTAGGTGTTGTCCACCAGCAGCAACGCTTGATGCCGATGGGCGATCTCCGCCACGGCGGCGATATCGATCAAGCGCATGTTGGGATTGGCCGGCGTTTCGCAATACACCAGCCGGGTATGCGGCCCCATGGCCGACGCCAGCCGCTCCGGCCGGGTCAGGTCAACGTGGGTTATCTTGACGCCAAAGCGCGCCAGACCATGATGAAAATAGCTGAAGGTGCAACCATAAACGGTTTCATCGACAATCAGCTCATCACCCGGTCTGAGCAGCGTCCAACAACACGCGGTGATCGCCCCCATACCGGAAGCGAACGCCACCGCCGCCTCCCCCTCCTCCAGGTTGGCGATGCGTTGCTCGAGCAGGTTTAACGTCGGGTTGGCGATGCGCGAATAAAAGTACCCCGGCTCGGTGCCGGCAAAGCAGGCGCCACCGTATTCCGCCGTGGGAAAAGCAAACGTAGAGCTCATAAACACCGGTGGAGACAGTGCACCCTGATACCGCTGAGGATCGTAGCCGTAATGAATAGCCCGGGTGGCAAAGTCGTGGCCAACTGCTGTAGCGGACATAACACAACTCCTTACCTGAGTGGGTGAAGCTTAATTCGACGATTCATCTGGCAGGGCTGACGGCAACGCGCTGTCTCGCGTGCGCTGGCCGATGATTTGTAAAGTACGCAGCAGCAACGTTAACCCCAGCAGGGTATCCGGCTGCTTCAGCAAGGCGTACAGCGCGCGAAAACTGGCCGGTGGTGGATTCAACTGCAGCTCGCTGTGCGCCATCTGCAGCGCCGTTCCGCCTTCCCAGCCGAGGGTCACCAAACCTTCAAAGACGCCGGCTAATTTCTCCACCAGCGCGTTGTCGGCAATATCCACCACGTCCGACAACAGCGACAACAGATCGACCACGTTATCCAACCGGCCACCCGCCAGCAGCGGCTGCAGTTTCTCGAGCAACGCCGCCAATGATTGCAGGTCAGCCGCATGCACCGTGCTTTCCGTCATATCAGCCCCCTTACCGTGGCCCAGTAAAGGCCGCGGTTAAACCCATTGCGCAGCATGCCGCCCACCTTGGTGGCGGGCGTCGGCAGCACGTCGTGACGGTAGTCGTACACCAGCGGCATGCCGGCATTCAGCCCCATTTGCGCGACCGCCTGCACCTTGCCGTCATAATGGCTCACTGTGTGGCCCAGCCGCATTTCCGCCACGATGTTGTCGGCAATGACCGGCGCCTGATTATGGCAAGAGCCGCCGGCCTTGCTGACCGGCAAATCCACGGTATCGCCTATGACATACACGCCCTGCTGGCCGTAGACCTGCAGCGTTTGATGATCGGTCGGCAGCCAGCCTTCACCGTTTTGACTCTCGCTCAACCCGGTATTGCGCACCGCTTCGACTGCGCGAATCGGCGGCGTTGCCATCAGAATGTCGAACGACTGCTCTTCCCCCTCAGCGGAATAGGCGATGTTACGTTGGGCGTCTACCCGGCTGAGGGTAAACCCACGCTGGTGGCGAATGTCGCGCGCGGCAAAAATGGCGGGCAACGCTTCGCCGGTCGGGCGCTGTAAAAACAGGCAGTTACGCAGCAGTTGAGAAATGGTTGGGTAGGTATAAACGATCTCCACCGCCTTGCGCACGCCGCGCCGCCGCAGGTAGTCGTCCAGCATCAGGGTGGTTTCGATCGGTGCGATGCCGCACTGATGGGGCACGTTGGGCGTTTCAGGGAAGGACACGGTGATGAAAATGCGGCCTTTCTCGATCGTCGCCAATTTATGCGCTAACCGCCTGGCGGCCTGATACTGGTAAAAATGATCGCCCGCCTGCGCCAATCCTTCGATGCGCTCTGGCCAAGGTACGCAGCCGGTGGCGAAAACCAGAAAATCATAGGAATAAAATTTACCGCTTTGCGTCGCTATGCTTCGCTGTTTTAAATCGAAAGATTCCGCCTTATCAATAATAAACTGTATTTCGGGCCGCAATAAACTCCGCTGTGAGCGCGTGAGCTCTTGCTTGAAAAAAGTATTGAACGCCACATACATAAACGCCGGTTTGTAATAATGCAGCGGTGAATCCGATATCATTAATAACTCGACTTTATTATTAATAATTTCCCGGTGCAATTTTGCGGCCAATAAATTGGCCAGGATGGTGCCGCCGGTTCCGCCGCCGACAATGATGATTCGCTGTCGCATCAAGCCCTCACTCAACCGGCCAGCAAGCCGGCAGTATTAAGGTATGGTGATGATGAATGTCTACGGCAGAACGGCGAAAAATAAACTGCCTTATTGGCAGTCTAGTAACGAATAGTTATAAAGCAAATGAAATGGGAATATAAAATAAACGCATTTACTATCTTTAATGAAATTATCGGGTTAAACAAAACCGCGCTTTCAATGAAAAACTTATTATTAAACTGACAATCATCACGAATTTAAAACATAAAAAAACCCGCCGCAGCGGGTTTTTATTTAGCAACCGAATCGGTCGAACTTATTGGCCTTTAACTTCTTTCAGGCCGTTGAACGGCGCACGGTCACCCAGCGCTTCTTCGATACGGATCAGTTGGTTGTACTTGGCAACGCGGTCAGAACGGCTCATGGAACCGGTTTTGATCTGGCCAGCCGCAGTCCCTACCGCCAGGTCAGCGATGGTCGCGTCTTCGGTTTCACCGGAACGGTGAGAGATCACCGCGGTGTAACCGGCGTCTTTCGCCATCTTGATAGCTGCCAGGGTTTCGGTCAGAGAACCGATCTGGTTGAACTTGATCAGGATGGAGTTAGCGATGCCTTTCTCGATGCCTTCTTTCAGGATCTTGGTGTTGGTTACGAACAGATCGTCACCCACCAGCTGGATTTTGTCGCCCAGAACTTTGGTCTGGTAAGCGAAGCCTGCCCAGTCGGATTCATCCAGGCCATCTTCGATAGACACGATTGGGTACTGTTTGGTCAGCTCTTCCAGGAAGTGAGTGAACTCTTCGGAAGTGAAGGCCTTGTTGCCTTCGCCGGCCAGCACATATTTACCGTCTTTGTAGAACTCGGAAGCCGCGCAGTCCATCGCCAGAGTGACGTCTTTGCCCAGCTCGTAGCCCGCCGCTTTTACCGCTTCAGCGATAACCGCCAGCGCTTCGGCGTTGGAACCCAGGTTTGGCGCGTAGCCGCCTTCGTCGCCCACGGCGGTGTTCATGCCTTTGGCTTTCAGAACTTTCGCCAGGTGGTGGAACACTTCGGAACCGATGCGCACCGCTTCTTTCAGGGTTTTCGCGCCAACCGGCTGAATCATGAATTCCTGAATGTCGACGTTGTTGTCAGCGTGCTCGCCGCCGTTGATGATGTTCATCATCGGCAGTGGCATGGAGAATTTGCCTGGGGTGCCGTTCAGTTCAGCGATGTGCTCGTACAGCGGCATGCCTTTAGAGGCTGCGGCTGCTTTCGCTGCTGCCAGGGAAACCGCCAGAATGGCGTTGGCGCCGAAGTTGGATTTGTTCTCGGTGCCGTCCAGCTCGATCATGATCTTGTCGATGTTCGCCTGGTCTTTGGCATCTTTACCCAGTACTGCCTGAGCAATCGGACCGTTTACTGCGGCAACGGCTTTCAGTACGCCTTTACCCAGGAAACGAGACTTGTCACCGTCACGCAGTTCCAGCGCTTCGCGGGAACCGGTAGAAGCACCTGACGGCGCAGCAGCCAGGCCTACGAAACCGCCTTCCAGATGAACTTCGGCTTCAACAGTCGGGTTACCGCGGGAGTCGATGATTTCACGACCGATGACTTTAACGATTTTGGACATTAGGTTTTCCTCAGTACAAGTTAAACTAAAACTCCAGACAAACAGCGCGCGGTTCTCACCGCGCGCCGCCTACCAAATATGTTATTTCACCTGGCGCTTCTGATGCTCGCCTGCGGCTTTCACGAAGCCGGCGAACAGCGGATGCCCATCACGCGGCGTAGACGTAAATTCCGGGTGGAACTGACAGGCTACAAACCACGGGTGATTCGGCAGTTCAATGATCTCAACCAGCTTGTTGTCGGCGGAACGACCGGCGACACGCAGCCCTGCGGCTTCGATCTGCTTCAACAGCATGTTGTTAACTTCGTAACGGTGACGGTGACGCTCGACAATGGTCGGTTCGCCGTACAACTGACGCACCAGGCTGTTGTCGCTCAGGTTGCACTGTTGGCCACCTACGCGCATCGTGCCGCCCAAATCGCTTTCTTCGCTGCGCACTTCGACGTTGCCGTCTTCATCGCGCCATTCGGTGATCAACGCCACCACCGGGTACTTACAGTCTGGCATAAACTCGGTGGAGTTGGCGTTTTCCATCCCCGCCACGTTGCGAGCGAACTCCATCAACGCCACCTGCATGCCCAGGCAAATGCCCAGGTAAGGAATGTTGTTCTCGCGCGCATAGCGTGCGGTCATCACTTTGCCTTCCACGCCGCGATAGCCAAAGCCGCCCGGGATCAGGATCGCGTCCAGCCCTTTCAGCACTTCCACGCCGCGGGTTTCCACGTCCTGCGAGTCGATCAGCTTGATGTTCACGGTCAGACGGTTTTTCAGCCCGCCGTGCTTCAGCGCTTCGATCACCGACTTGTAAGCGTCTGGCAGCTCAACGTATTTGCCGACCATACCGATGGTCACTTCGCCGCCCGGATTGGCTTCTTCGTAGATCACCTGTTCCCATTCGGCCAGGTTGGCTTCCGGCGCGTTCAGGCTGAATCGTTTACAAATATAATCGTCCAGCCCCTGAGATTTCAATAGGCCTGGGATTTTATAAATAGAATCAACGTCTTTCAGAGAGATAACCGCTTTTTCCGGCACGTTGCAGAAAAGCGCGATTTTAGCGCGTTCGTTAGCAGGAACCGCGCGATCGGAGCGGCAAATCAGCACATCAGGCTGAATACCGATGGAAAGCAGCTCTTTTACGGAATGCTGGGTCGGCTTGGTTTTCACTTCGCCGGCCGCCGCCATGTACGGCACCAGCGTCAAGTGCATGTACAGCGTGTGCTCGCGGCCCACTTCCACCGCCATCTGACGGATGGCTTCGAGGAACGGCAGCGATTCGATATCGCCGACGGTGCCGCCGATCTCCACCAGCACCACATCGTGGCCTTCGCCGCCTTCGATGATGCGCTCTTTGATCGCGTTGGTGATGTGCGGAATGACCTGCACGGTCGCGCCCAGATAGTCGCCGCGGCGTTCTTTACGCAGCACGTCGGAGTAGATGCGGCCGGTGGTGAAGTTGTTGCGACGCGACATTTTGGTGCGGATGAAGCGCTCGTAGTGACCCAAATCCAGATCGGTTTCTGCGCCGTCTTCGGTGACGAAAACTTCCCCATGCTGAATCGGGCTCATGGTGCCCGGATCCACGTTGATGTACGGGTCCAGTTTCATGATGGTAACGTTGAGGCCACGGGCTTCAAGAATAGCCGCCAGAGAGGCTGCGGCAATGCCTTTACCCAGAGAGGATACGACCCCGCCGGTCACAAAAATATAATTAGTTGTCATGCTGAACCTGAGAGTTTAGGTTTAAAGACGATGGAAGAACCAGGACGGGAAAGTAGTATACCCGAACCTCTCCTGACCTACAAACGATCGTTTTGCTGTCCATCATCTCGGCCGCCCTCCCGTGTTCATCAGGGTTTACTCCGCCGGCGCCGCATAAACCCTCCAGGAAATACAAAGAGTTAGCGGAGAAAGTTTCTTTTTACCGCCCCTCTCGAGCGATAAAACGCCTTAGATTTCAGTTTGTTGGCCTTTTGCTGCCGACGGCAGCCATGCGCCTGTGACCTGACTGCAAGCTTAACCGTTTCAGCTTTCGTGAACCTTGTCGTCGATCAACATTGTAGCGGCGGTTCAGCTTCCCTAAACCCGATTAGCCTGGGATCGAGGAGCATCGGATTAACGACTGATGTAGAGCATGCGTTCAGGCATATCAACAATCACACGATGCCCCCGCATAAAGCCCATCCCCAGCAGACCATCAAAACCCAGCGCCTCAGACGTTGGGCCCTCGGTAATGATGGCCAAATCGTTGTGATGCCGGCCCCGGCGATCGGTCAAGGTGAATCTGGTCACTCGGCAATCCAGGTTCTCAGCCTCAGGCTCAATGGAGCGACAGCCGGAAAACAAGAGGCCAGCCGGCAAGCCTGCGGCAAACAAAAGAGAATGGCTGGCGCCGGTATCAACAATCAGGCGCAACGGTTTATTGCCAACGAAGGCCGTCACGCTCAGCCCCTCATCGGTCTGTTCGAATGGATATGAAGCCCATATTGCAATGTCTGAAGGCAGATGAGTCAACATTTGCAAGCGGTCGTTTTCGAAGTCCATCAGCACCTTTCGATCGCGGAACAACCCAATCCCCATCACTTCACTTACCGGCACCTCGTTTCCCAGGCTGAGTCCCCAGGGCTTAAAACTCACCGCTTCGACGTCGTTAAACGGGATATTGCCAATAAACAGCCGACTAATCCGCCAGGCAGACACCTGATTTTCACCGCCAGAGAGATCTCTCAGCCGCCGAGGCGCCAGCTGCACCGCCTTCAGACTCGGTTGCGCGACCAGACGCTCCAGATCGTGTTGATAAAGGTGTATCCCTTCTGCGCTGCCGGTATCCAGCATGAGCGTGTGTAACCGGTTATCGATCTGCACATCGACTAATGGCAGCCTGCGCTCATCATACCGCAGCCGCCCAACATCAGCAGGAGGAGACGCCGTGCTGAAACCGGGGAAAAAACAGGCTAAAAGCATTAGCCTCTTGATCATGACGCCACCTTCCCTTGTCTGCGTGGAACGTCCTTCATGTTCACCCCGGCGCCATGAACGCCGGAAGCGCATCAGATTTCAGATTTCTTCACCTGCTGCCAGGCGTCTTCCATCTGCTCCAGCGTGGCGTCTTCAAGCCGCAGCCCGCGTTGCTGGACGATCGCTTCCACCTGGCGGAAGCGGCGCTCGAACTTGCGGTTCGCCGCCTGCAGCGCGTTCTCCGCCTTGTGCCCCAGATGGCGCGACAGGTTCACCGTGGCGAACAGCAGATCGCCGATCTCCTCTTCCAGCTTGCTCTCATCGACCACCGCCTGGCGGGCTTCGTGCATCACTTCATCGATCTCTTCGTACACTTTGTCCAGCACCGGCCCCAGGGTGTTCCAGTCGAAGCCGACCGAGGCGCAGCGTTTTTGGATTTTGTGCGCCTTCATCAGCGCCGGCAACGCCTGCGGAATGTCGTCCAGCACCGAGTGCAGCGCTTTTTCGGCGCGCTCGCCGGCCTTCAGCTGCTCCCAGCGCGCCGCCACGGCTTCGCTGTCTCCCGCCTCAGCGTCGCCGAAGATATGCGGGTGACGGCGCTCCAGCTTGTCGCTGATGGCGGTGCACACCTCATCGAAATCGAACAGCCCCTGCTCCTGCCCCATCTGGGCATAGAACACCACCTGGAACAGCAAATCACCCAGTTCGTCGCGCAGATCGGCGTAGTCCTGCCGCTCGATGGCGTCCAGCACTTCGTAAGTCTCTTCCAGCGTGTAGGGCGCGATGGTGGCGAAAGTTTGCTTGCGGTCCCATGAGCAACCGATCTGCGGATCGCGCAGCGTTTTCATGATGTTCAGCAGGCGCTGCAGCGGAGTGGATTGGGTCATAAAAAATCTCTGAGAAAGAATGAGGGCGCATGGGAGCGCCCACCGAATTCATGGATCTCGGGCCGTATCGATGGCGCATACGGCCCGAAAGGAGATGTGGGCTTAGTTGCCGTGCAGACGCTTGGCGTCTATCACGTCCGGCAGCTGGTTCAGCTTCGCCAGCACCCGGCTCAGCACCTGCTGGTTGTAGATTTCGATATCCATGTCAATGGTGGCCAACTGTTTCTTGGTGTCGCTGCGGCTGGCGACGCCCAGCACGTTGACCTTTTCGTTGGCCAAAATGGTGGTAATGTCGCGCAGCAGCCCGCTGCGATCGTTGGCCATCACGCGCACCACCAGCGAATAACCGCTGGAGTAGCTTTCGCCCCATACCGCATCGACGATGCGCTCCGGCGCGTGCGATTGCAAATCGACCAGCTGATCGCAGTCCGCACGGTGGATCGAAATACCGCGCCCCTGGGTGATAAAACCGACGATGTCGTCGCCCGGGATCGGCTGGCAGCAGCGGGCAATGTGGTGCATCAGGTTGCCCACGCCCTCCACCACCACGCGGCCGTTGTCCTTGTTGCGGGCCGGCGGCGGCGCTTTCTGCTGCACCAGCTGGCGCAATGCCTCGCGATCCTGCTCTTCGGCGCTCGGTTTGTTGAACTTGCCCTGCAGGTAATTCACCATCTGGTTCAGGCGAATGTCCCCGCCGCCGATCGCCGCCAACACCTCGTCCAGCGAGTTCATGTTGTAGCGCGGGATCAGCAGCTTTTCGGCCTCTTTCAGACTGATGCCGAGATGTTCCAGTTCGTTGTCCAGCATCTGGCGGCCGGCGAGAATGTTCTTGTCGCGATCCTGCTTGCGGAACCAGTTGTGGATCTTCGAGCGCCCGCGGCTGGTGGTGACATACCCCAGGTTCGGGTTCAGCCAGTCGCGGCTCGGGTTCGGCTGTTTCTGGGTGATGATCTCAATCTGATCGCCCATCTTCAGCTGATAGGTAAACGGCACGATGCGGCCGCCGATCTTGGCGCCGATACAGCGGTGACCGACGTCGCTGTGAATGTGGTAGGCGAAATCGAGCGGCGTGGAGCCGGCCGGCAGATCCACCACGTCGCCTTTCGGGGTAAATACATAGACCCGATCGTCGAACACCTGGCTGCGCACTTCGTCGAGCATCTCGCCGGAGTCCGCCATTTCTTCCTGCCAGGCGATCAGCTTGCGCAGCCAGGCGATGCGTTCTTCGTAGCCGGAGCGCACGGTCACGCCCGCGCCCTCTTTGTACTTCCAGTGCGCGGCCACGCCCAGTTCGGCGTCTTCGTGCATTTGCCGGGTGCGGATCTGAATCTCTACGGTTTTGCCGCGCGGCCCCAGCACCACGGTGTGGATCGACTGGTAGCCGTTCGGTTTCGGGTTAGCGACGTAGTCGTCGAACTCATCCGGCAAATGGCGGAAGTGGGTATGCACGATGCCCAACGCCGCGTAGCAATCCTGCAGGCGCTCCGCCACGATGCGCACCGCACGCACGTCGAACAGTTCGTCGAACGCCAGGTGTTTTTTCTGCATCTTGCGCCAGATGCTGTAGATGTGTTTCGGCCGGCCGTAAATCTCCACCCGAATGCCTTCGTTGGCCATTTCTGCGCGCAGCCCGGCGACGAAATCGTCAATGAACTGTTCGCGATCGATGCGGCGCTCATGCAACAGCTTGGCGATGCGCTTGTATTCTTCCGGATGCAGGTAGCGGAAGCAGAAATCCTCCAGCTCCCACTTCAGCTGGCCGATGCCGAGCCGGTTGGCCAGCGGGGCGTAGATGTTGGAACACTCTTTCGCCGCCAGCACGCGTTCGTCTTCCGGCGCGTCTTTCACCTCGCGCAGGTGGGCGATACGCTCCGCCAGCTTGATGACCACGCAGCGGAAATCCTCCACCATCGCCAACAGCATGCGGCGCACGTTGTCGACCTGTTCGGAGGCCATCGAGTCGTTTTGGGTGGCTTTCAGTTGGCGAATGGCGTCCATGTCACGCACGCCGTGCACCAGCGCGACGATGCCCTTGCCGAACGCTTCGGTCAGGGTCTCTTCCTGCACGATGCCGGCGTCCACCAGCGGGAACAGCAGCGCGGCGCGCATGCTGTCGTTGTCCATGCTCAGCGTCGAGAGAATTTCCACCATCTCCAGGCCGCGCCACAGCAGCAGCGAGGCGTCAGGATGGTTTTGGGTCTGCTGCTCACAATAACGCCAGGTTGCGGCCAATCGCTCACATGACTGCGGGTTAGGTAGCCCCAAGCCGGCGATCCACTCATCGAGAGCGAACTCACCCGCCGTATTCAGATGTGCACTTCTTACCGCAACCATAACTTCTCCCTACTTTGCAGCGACCTCTGGCGCACGCTCGTTGATAAACAGCGCCATTGATTCAAGATGCCCCGTGTGCGGAAACATATCCAACATCCGCACGCGCGCAAGACGATAACCGGCGTTCAACAGCACGTTGCTGTCGCGAGCCAGCGTGGTGGGGTTACAGGAAACATACACCACCCGCGCCGGCGCCAGTTTTACAATGTGTGACATCACCCCGGCCGCACCGGCGCGGGCGGGATCCAGCATCACCTTATCAAACCCTTGTGCTGCCCAAGGTTGCCGCGCAACGTTGTCCTCCAGATTCTCATGGAAGAACGACGCATTATTCAGCTTATTCTTATGTGCATTATATTGCCCATTCGCTACCAGCGTGGCAACACCTTCGATGCCCACCACCGCGGCGGCGCGGCGCGCCAGCGGCAGGGTGAAATTACCCATGCCGCAGAACAGGTCCAGCACCCGATCATTGGGTTGAATGTCGAGCCATTCAAGGGCCTGCGCCACCATTTGTTGGTTTACGGCGTCATTGACCTGAATAAAGTCGCGCGGACTGAAGTCTAAGCGTAGCCCGTCAACCTGATAATACGGCGTTTCACCGCACAGTTTTTCCACCCGTTCGCTGTCCGGCGCCAGATAAACGGCGACCTTTTCCCGCTCGCCAAACGCCAACAGCGCCTGCCGATCCGCCTCTTTCAGCGCGTCGAGATGACGCAGCACCAGCAGCGGGCCGTTATCCGCCAGCACCAGCTCCACATGCCCCAGCCGCCGCACCGCCTGCAGCCCGCTCAGGCAGGCGCGCACCGGCGCCAGCAGCTGTTCCAGCTCCGGCCGCAGCACCGGGCAGTACTCCACCGCCACCAGCTCGCTGGAGGCCGCCTGGCGAAAGCCCATCATCAGGCGCTGCAGCTTCGGCTGCCATGCCAGGCTCAGGCGGGCGCGGCGGCGATAGCCGTATTCCGGGCCGGCGATCACCGGTTCCTGTTGCGGGGTTACGCCGGTTTCGCGGGCGATCATGCGCACCAGCGCCGCCGCCTTGCTCTGCTGTTGCAGCGCCTCATCAGCATGTTGCTGCTGGCAGCCGCCGCACACGCCAAAATGCGGGCAGCGCGGTTCTACCCGCTGCGGGCTGCGGCTCAGCAGGCGTTTGAGCTTGCCTTTGGCGAACTGGCGCTTGTCTTCGGTCAACTGGATTTCCGCCTGCTCGCCCGGCAATACGCCCGGCACGAACACCGCTTTGCCGTCGTGGCGCGCCACGCCCTGGCCAAAAGGATCGAGATCGCTCACCGTCACGGTGAAGATTTGTGAGCTCTGCCGGGTCGTCACGCGGCGTTTGGGAGAGTAGAATTGCGCCATATTTGTCGATTGTGTGCTGGTTCATTAAGCTAGTGTCAGCTGTCAATTCTCCCACATTGGAATCCCATGACCAAATACAGCCTGCGTGCGCGCATGATGATCCTGATTCTGGCCCCGACCTTGCTGATTGGTTTGCTGCTCAGCACCTTCTTCGTGGTGCACCGCTATAACGAGCTGCAGGAGCAACTGGTCGACGCCGGCGCCAGCATCATCGAGCCGCTGGCGGTGGCCAGCGAGTACGGCATGACGTTCCGCAGCCGCGAATCGGTCAGGCAGTTGGTCAGCCTTTTGCACCGCCGCCATTCGGACATCGTACGTTCGATCACCGTGTTTGATGCGCAGAACAACCTGTTCGTCACCTCAAATTATCACCACAACTTCGCTCAGCTGCAGTTGCCGAAAGGCGTGCCGTTGCCCACCGAGCTGATGCTCACCCGACGCGGCGATTCGCTGATCCTGCGCACGCCGATCCTGTCGGAAAGCCAGTATCCGGATGAAACCGCCGACGGCGGCAGCCATCCCGACAACAACCTGGGCTATGTGGCGATCGAGCTGGATCTGCAGTCGGTGCGGCTGCAGCAGTATAAAGAGGTCTTCGTCTCCACCTTGCTGCTGCTGCTGTGCATGTGCATAGCCATCCTGTTCGCTTACCGGCTGATGCGCGACGTGACCGGCCCGATCCGCAATATGGTGAACACCGTCGACCGCATCCGCCGCGGCCAGCTCGACAGCCGCGTGGAAGGCTACATGCTCGGCGAGCTGCACATGCTGAAAAACGGCATCAACTCGATGGCGATGTCGCTTACCGCCTATCACGAAGAGATGCAGCAGAACATCGATCAGGCCACGTCAGACCTGCGCGAAACGCTGGAGCAGATGGAGATCCAGAACGTCGAACTGGATCTGGCGAAAAAACGCGCGCAGGAGGCGGCGCGCATCAAGTCCGAATTCCTGGCCAACATGTCGCATGAGCTGCGTACTCCGCTCAACGGCGTGATCGGCTTCACCCGCCAGATGCTGAAAACCGATCTGAGCGCAACCCAGACCGACTATTTACAGACCATCGAGCGCTCGGCCAACAACCTGCTGACCATCATCAACGACGTGCTGGACTTCTCCAAGCTGGAGGCCGGCAAGCTGGTGCTGGAGCATATTCCGTTCGCCCTGCGCGAAACGCTGGACGAAGTGGTGGTGCTGCTGGCGCCCAGCGCACATGACAAAGGGTTGGAGCTGACGCTGGATGTGCACAACGACGTGCCGGAGCAGGTGATCGGCGACTCGCTGCGCCTGCAGCAAATCATCACCAACCTGCTGGGCAACGCCATCAAGTTCACCGAAACCGGCAATATCGACATTCGCGTCGAGCTGCGCAAACAGCTGGATCGCCGGGTGGAAGTGGAAGTGCAGATCCACGATACCGGCATCGGCATCTCCGAACGCCAGCAGTCGCAGCTGTTCCAGGCATTCCGCCAGGCGGACGCCAGCATCTCCCGCCGCCACGGCGGCACCGGGCTGGGGCTGGTGATCACGCAAAAGCTGGTGAAAGAGATGGGGGGCGATATCTGCTTCCACAGCCAGTTGAACCGCGGCTCGACCTTCTGGTTCCACATCACGCTGGATCTGAACGAGGGCATGCTGTCGCTGGCGCCGAGCCTGCCGGATCTGAACGGCAAAACGCTGGCCTATATCGAGTCCAACCCGACGGCGGCGCAGGCGACGCTCAACATGCTCAGCGTCACGCAACTGGTGATCACCCACTCGCCGACGCTGGGCCAGTTGCCGCCAAGCCACTATGATTTCCTGCTGGCCGGCGTGCCCATCCCGTTCCGCGACAACATGGCGCAGCACGAGGACAAATTGCTGGCCTCGCTGAAGCTGGCCGATCGGGTCATTCTGGCGCTGCCGTGCCAGGCGCAAATCGATGCCGAGCTGCTTAAACAACAAGGCGCGCTCGGCTGCCTGATCAAGCCGATCACCAGCACCCGACTGTTCCCGATGCTCCGGATGGAGGCGCCGGCACGCCTCACCGCGCAGCCTGAGCGTAAACGCCTGCCGCTGACGGTGATGGCGGTTGACGACAACCCGGCTAACCTGAAGCTGATCGGCACGTTGTTGGGGGAACAGGTAGAAAAAACCCTGTTGTGCGAGAGCGGCGAGGAAGCGCTGGCGCTGGCGCGCGACAACGTGCTGGATCTGATCCTGATGGACATTCAAATGCCGAAGATGGACGGCATTCACGCCAGCGAGCTGATCCGCCAACTGCCGCATCACAACTCCACGCCGATCGTCGCCGTCACCGCCCATGCAGCCAGCGGCGAGCGCGAGCACCTGTTGCAGGCCGGGATGGACGACTACCTGGCCAAGCCGATCGACGAGAAAATGCTGACCCGCGTGCTGTCGCGCTATCACAGTGGCGAAATGGAAAACGCCGTCGCCGACGACGCGCCGCTGTCGCTCGACTGGCCGCTGGCGTTGCGTCAGGCGGCCAATAAACCGGATCTGGCGCGCGATCTGCTGCAAATGCTGCTCGATTTCTTGCCGCAGGTGCGCGAACGGGTGCAGGCGCTGCTCGACGGCCAGCATGACGACGAAATCCTCGATCTGGTCCATAAGCTGCACGGCAGCTGCAGCTACAGCGGCGTGCCACGCCTCAAGCAGCTGTGTTTCTACCTCGAGCGGCAACTGCGCCAGGGCGTCACCAACGACGAACTGGAGCCGGAATGGCTGGAGCTGCTGGATGAGATTGAACTGGTGATCCACGCGGCGCACGCGCATCTGACGCAGCCTGCCTGAATTCGCAGGCCGTTACGCAAAAAGGCACGCCGCAGCGTGCCTTTTTCTTTTAGCGCCTGACGTTTATCACTGCGCCAGCAGGTACAATTGGCTCTCGCCGCGCTGAATATTCAACGCCAGCACCGACGGCTTGCTGTCGAGAATCTTACGCAGCTCGCCCAGGTTCTGTATCGGCTGTTGGTTCACGCCCAGGATCACATCGCCTTTTTTCAAGCCGATGCGCGCCGCGGCGCTGCCGGCTTTCACGCTGTCGACCTTGACGCCTTTCTGGTTGCCGACCTGGGTGTTGCTCAGCTCGGCGCCCTCGATGCCGGTGTAAATATTGCCCGAGGCCACCTGGGTCTGCGCGCTTTGCTCCAGCGTGACATCAATGGTCACCGGTTTGCCGTCGCGGATAATGCCCAGCGACATTTTGCTGCCGACCGGCAGCGTGCCGATCTCCGCCCGGAATGAGGCGAAGCTGGAGATGGCCTTGCCGTTCATGGTGACGATCACGTCACCGGCTTTAATGCCCGCCTTCGCGGCGGAAGACTTCGGCATCACCTGGCTGACAAAGGCCCCGCGCTGCGCATCAACCTTCATCGCCTTGGCCAGCTCAGAGTTCAGCTCGGTGCCCATGATGCCGAGTTCGCCGCGTTTCACCTGGCCATACTCGACCATTTGCGCCGTCAGGTTTTTCACCATGTTGCTCGGAATGGCGAAGCCGATACCGATGTTGCCGCCGTCCGGCGCCAGGATCGCGGTGTTGATGCCGATCAGCTCGCCGTTCAGGTTAACCAGCGCGCCGCCGGAGTTGCCGCGGTTGATCGCCGCATCGGTCTGGATAAAGTTTTCGTAGTTTTCGATGTTCAGGCCGCTGCGCCCCAGAGCGGAAACGATGCCCGAGGTGGCGGTTTCGCCCAGCCCGTACGGGTTGCCGATCGCCACGGTGTAATCGCCGACGCGCAGCTGATCGGAATCCGCCATCTTGATCGCCGTCAGATTCTTGAAGTCTTTCAGCTGGATCAGGGCGATGTCCGAGCGCGGATCCTTGCCGATCACCTTGGCGTCGAAGCGGCGGCCGTCACTCAGCTGCACCTGGATCTTGTTGGCGTTATCCACCACGTGGTTATTGGTCACCACATAGCCCTTGGCGGCATCGATGACCACCCCGGCGCCCAGCGCCTGGAATTTCTGCTGCGTGCCCTGCGGCTGGCCATCCGGCCCAGGCTGTTCACCGCCCTGACACATCGGCGAGCCCTGGAACGGCGAACCGTCCTGGCAGAACGGCGAATCTTCACCGAAGAACTGTTGGAACTGCTGCGGCATGCGCGGCGTGTTGACCGTGGTGCTGCCCTCAACGTTAATGCTCACCACGGAAGGCATCACCTTTTCCAGCATCGGCGCCAGGCTCGGCAGCTGTTGGGTGGAGGAAGAGGCGGTTTCAGCGGCGCTGGCCGTCACCGGGCCCATCGCCATGCCGATGCTGAATGCCAATGCGCTCAGAACTAATGCGGTTTTTTTCATCTGTGTGTCTCTTATAAAGTCGTTCAAAAAAGAATGGCCGTCTTGCGTGCTTATTCAGAGTTAATTAATAGCCTGAAGTTCCGGCACAGATGATTGGCAATAGTAAACAAATATTGTCCGTCTTTACAAAAATCAAGACAGCCAACCGGTTGGAATTGCTGATAATTATTCCTCAGCTTAATTATTCCGCCGCCATTAATCGACGATATTCATCATAGGCATAAAGGTCGGTCATTCCGCTGATATAGTCCTGCAATAAACGCGCGCGGAAATAATATTCCCGAATGGCTTGCTGCTCCGGCGATAAATGCTGCAGCCCTTCTACCGCCTCCGCATACGCCAGCCGATGCTTGGTGGACAGCTTGTGGAACAGACGCGTTTCGATCGGGTACGCGCGGTGGCTGTCTTCACGCACCAGCAGAGTGAAGTCCGCCAGCGACATCGCCAACAGCGGACTGTAAATGTCCAGCAGGCCGCTGATCACCCGATAGCCTTGCAGCTCGAGCTGCTCGACCTCCGGGTGGTTGAACACATGCTTGAACGCCACATTTTTAAATATTTTCAACAGCCGGTAGGCCGGGCTGGAATCCTCCAGCAGCGCCTGATTGAAGCTGCCCTGATATACCGCGTCCAGATTGTCGATAAAGCGCTGCGCCGCGTGCGGCACCAGCCGCGCCACGGTAAACACCCGCAGATACATGAAGAACTGATCTTCCGCGCTGCGCCGCGCGCCGCCGCGATCGATCTTGCGAAACGCGCTGGCGACGGTCTTGTCGAACAGATCGCCCGGCGCCACCTCGCCCCATTCCTGAATCAGGTGCTGATACAGCTGCTCGACGGTGAAAATGCTCTTCTCCACCGCGTCTTCCAGATCGGCCACGCAGTACGAGATATCGTCGGCGGCCTCCATAATGTAGGTCAGCGGGAAACGATCGAACTCGCCCATATGCAGCTCACGCCGCAGCCGATCGACGAAGGCTTCTTCCGCCAGATAGTAGCCGGGCTTTTTCATCAGGTAACTGTGGCTGGCGGGGATGTCGCTCGCCCAGTAGGCCGGGCGGGTGTATTTCAAAATGCAGCCGACCTGCGCGTAGGTCAGGTTGAGCTTGAGCAGGCTGTACACCATGCGGATCGCCTGGGCGTTGCCCTCGAAGTGGCTGAGATCCTGACGGATCCGGCTGCGCAGCCGGTTCAGATCGCTCTCCCCTTCATGCAGGCGCAGCGTCGCCACCTGGCAGCGATCGTGGCTGCCCGGCTCACTGCCGCAGCTGGCGGGATCGAGCCGCTGGGCGAACCAGTCATTGATCGCCGATTCGCCGAAATGACCGAACGGCGGATTGCCGATGTCGTGCATCAGGCAGGCCATTTCCACGATGCTTTCAAACGGATCGAGCAGCCGGGTCAGGCCGAGTTCGTCGATCTTCCCCGCCTGTTTGAAGCGGTTGAGGATCTCTTTGGCGATATGGCGCCCGACCTGCTGCACCTCCATCGAGTGCGTCAGGCGGCTGCGCACCGCCGCGTTGCGCTCCAGCGGAAACACCTGGGTTTTTTGCTGCAGACGGCGAATGGCGGCCGAGTTGACGATGCGCCCGCGATCGCTCTCGAACTGCCGCACGATGTCGTACTCTTCCTCGGCCTCGATCGGTTTGCTGAAAGGCCGTTGGAAGCTGATTTTTTGCTTGAAGTCGATCCCGGACATCTGTTTCTCCGCCGTTGCGCCCTGCCCCCGTGATAACAATTCCCGGCAGCGGATGCAACGCATTATCTCTGATACACAGCCATGATAGACTATGCCGCAATTCTCACGGCCAATCAGCGAGTGTTATTTATGAAAGTAGGCATCATCGGCGCAATGGAGCAGGAAGTCACCCTGCTGCGCGATCAAATCGAAAACCGTCAAACCATCCAGCGCGCGGGCTGCGAAATCTACACCGGCCAGATCGGCGGCGTTGACGTGGCCCTGCTGAAATCCGGCATCGGCAAAGTCTCTGCGGCCATGGGCACCACCCTGTTGCTGGAGCACTGCAGCCCCGACGTGGTGATCAATACCGGCTCCGCCGGCGGCCTGGCCAGCACGCTGCGCGTGGGCGACATCGTGGTGTCGGAAGAAGTGCGCTACCACGACGCCGACGTCACCGCCTTCGGCTACGAGCCGGGCCAGATGGCCGGCTGCCCGGCGGCGTTCGTCGCCGATGATGCGCTGATCGCGCTGGCGGAAAGCTGCATCAAACAGCTGGATCTGCACGCGGTGCGCGGCCTGATCTGCAGCGGTGACGCCTTCATCAACGGCGCCGAGCCGCTGGCGCGCATCCGCGCCACCTTCCCGCGCGTCGCCGCCGTGGAAATGGAAGCCGCGGCGATCGCCCACGTCTGCCATCTGTTCGGCACGCCGTTCGTGGTGGTGCGCGCCATTTCCGACGTCGCCGACAGCGAATCGCACATGAGCTTTGACGAGTTCCTGGTGGTAGCGGCCAAGCAGTCCACGCTGATGGTCAACGCCATGCTGCAAACCCTGGCCAAGCGCGGTTGATGTGAGGCAGCGCTTCACCTCGATGCTCTGTCTGTTGGCGCTCTGGCTGGCCCTGCCGGTCGGCGCCGCCCAGCGGGTGATCAGCCTGGCGCCCAACGCCACCGAACTCGCCTATGCCGCCGGCATGGGCGATGTGCTGGTGGCGGCGAGCGCCTATTCCGATTACCCGCCGCAGGCCGCCAGGCTGGAGCAGGTAGCCTCCTGGCAGGGCATCAATCTGGAGCGGGTGCTGGCGCTCAAGCCGGATCTGATCCTCGCCTGGCGCGGCGGTAATCCACAACGCGCGTTGGATCAGCTCGCCGCGTTCGGCATCCCGATCTTCTATGCGGACGCCGACAATCTCGAAGGGATCGCCGGCTTGCTGGATAAGCTGGCGCGCTACAGCCCGCACCCGGAGCAGGCGCATCAGGCGGCGGACGGCCTTCGCCGCCAGTTCGCCGCTCTCAAGCAACAGTACGCCGCTAACTCGCCACGGCGTGTGCTGCTGCAGTTCGGCACCCAGCCGCTGTTCACCAGCTCCGGCGCCACATTGCAAAGCCAGGTGCTGGCGCTGTGCGGCGGGCAGAACGTCTTCGCCGACAGCCGCACCCCTTGGCCGCAGATCAGCCGCGAGCAGGTGCTGGCACGTCAGCCGCAGGCCATCGTCATCACCGGCGGCGAGAAAGAGGCCGCCAATGTGAAAGCCTTCTGGGCACCGCAGCTGCAGGTGCCGGTGATCGCGCTGAACGAAGACTGGTTCAATCGCGGCGGGCCGCGCATCCTGTTGGCGGCGCAGCAGCTGTGCCGCCAGCTGGCGGAGATCCGCTGATGCTGGTGTTCTGGCTGGATATTCTCGGCACGGCGGTGTTCGCCGTCTCCGGCGTGCTGCTGGCCGGCAAGTTGCGCATGGATCCGTTCGGCGTGCTGGTATTGGGCGTGGTCACCGCGGTCGGCGGCGGCACCATCCGCGACATGGCGCTGGCCAACGGCCCGGTATTTTGGGTCAAGGATCCCACCGATCTGGTGGTGGCGATGATCACCTGCGTCTTGACGCTGCTGCTGGTGCGCCAGCCGCGCCGCCTGCCGAAGTGGGTGCTGCCGGTGCTGGACGCCGTCGGGCTGGCGGTGTTCGTCGGCATCGGCGTCAACAAGGCCTTCGCGGCCGGTACCGGCCCGCTGGTGGCGATCTGTATGGGGGTGATCACCGGCGTCGGCGGCGGCATTATCCGCGACGTGCTGGCGCGCGAGATCCCGATGATCCTGCGCACCGAAATTTACGCCACCGCCTGCATCATCGGCGGCATCGTGCACGCCACGGCGTTTTACACCTTCAATATGCCGCTGCAACAGGCCATGATGCTGGGCATGCTCATTACCCTGGCCATTCGGCTGGCGGCCATTCGTTGGCATCTCAAGCTGCCCGCCTTTATTCTCGAACGCTGAGCCGCCGCACATCACTCACGGCCGGCCGGCGCAGGAGAACGGCACGGCAGTGATTCTCGTGGAAGGGTAGGCATAAAAAAACCCGCCGGCCGTAAGGCGAGCGGGTTGATATTCTGGCAGGCAAACTCAGATGCTGAACGACGAACCGCAACCGCAGGTGGTTTTGGCATTCGGGTTGGTCACCACAAAGCGCGATCCTTCCAGCCCTTCGGTGTAGTCCACCGAACCGCCGACCAGATACTGCAGGCTCATCGGATCGACCACCAGCGCCACGCCCTGCTTCTCGATGGTCATGTCGCCATCGTTGACCTTGTCGTCAAAAGTGAAGCCGTACTGGAATCCGCTGCAGCCGCCGCCGGTAATGTAAACCCGCAACTTCAGGTTCGGGTTTTCTTCGTCAGCAATCAGGAACTTAACCTTGTTTGCTGCTGCCTCGGTAAATTGCAGGGGCAGTGCCGTTTGATCACTCATACTCTTTACTCCCAACATTGTTCAGCATCAGATCGCGACTATGGCTGCCTGATTAATATTAACGATTATCCGATACCTGAGTGTTGCGTTCAAGTATTCACCGCATTTGTTGTATTTTCCTTACTTGTTTTCTGCGCCGCCTCCCGCGCCAGCTGCGCCTCCTGCTTTTGCAGCGTGCGGGCCAGGATCGACGAATACAGCGGCTTGCCGCCGAGCAGCTGCGCCACCACCGTGGCGCCGAGGCAGGTAATGATCATCGGTAAAATAAGCTGGTAGTTGTCGGTCATTTCCAGCACCAGCACGATGCCGGTCAGCGGGGCGCGCACCGTGGCGGCGAACAGCGCCCCCATGCCGGCGATGGCGAAGGTGCCCGCCTCGATGCCGTACTGCGGGAACAGATGTGCCCCCGCCAGCCCGAAGGCGGTGCCGAACAGCGTGCCCAACGCCAGCATCGGCGCGAAGATGCCGCCCGGCGCGCCGGAACCGAAGCACAGCAGCGTGGTGAAGATGCGGGTGATAAAGATAAACATCAACATGCCGACGCTGTAGTTGCCCGCCGCGGCGATCGGGATCAGCCCAAAGCCGCCGCCCGCCGCCTCCGGCTGGATCAGCCCCAGAATGCCGCACACGCCGCCGAGCAGCCCGCCCATCAGCAAGACATTGCGCATTCTGCCGCCGTGCAGGCGCGCGAACATGTCTTGGGTGCGGAAGATCAGCGCGTTGAACCCCACGCCCACCGCGCCGAAGATTGCCCCCAAAACCAGATAGAGCCACAGGGTATTGATGGGCGCCGAAGAAAGTTTGTCGACCGCGATCACCGCCCCCTGGCCGTTAAACAGCTGGAACACCACGCTCGACATGATAACGCCGATAAACACCGCTTTAATCGAGATCAGGTTGTAGCGGAACTGCGGCCGCATCTCTTCGATGATGAACAAGATGCCGGCCAGCGGCGCGTTGAACGCGGCGGACAACCCGGCGGCGGCCCCGGTCGCCAGCAACGTATGACGCGCCTCGGCGCCGCGAATGCGCAGCACGTCCAATACCATGCGCCCGACGTTGCCGCCCATTTGCACCGTGGGCCCTTCGCGCCCCAGCACCATGCCCGCCCCCAGGGTGCCCATACCGCCGATGAATTTTACCGGGATCACGCGCCACCAGCGTACCGGCCGCAGCTCTTCCAGCGCGCCTTCGATTTCCGGAATGCCCGAGCCGCCCGCCTCAGGCGCAAAGCGCCGCACCAGGTAATAGCCCAGCGCCGCCAGCGCGGCGGACAGGATAAACGCCAGGGGCCACACCAGAAGCCAGGAGTCGGCGACCTGCGCCAGCGAAGCCAACCGCTGCTGCTGCACCCACTCCACCGCTTTATCGAAGGCCACGCCGAGCAAACCGGCCAGCGCCCCCACCAGCGCGGCCATCACCAGGATCGCCACCGGGGTTTTATCGCGGCGAATAAACTGACGCACCGCATCGCTGCGGCGCAGACGCGGGCTCAACGTCCCGACTGGCTGTGATTGTGATTCTGTCATCGCGAGTGATTCGTCAGGTAATTTGTAATACAAATAGGCAGGGCGATAATTCTACCCCAACCTGGCGGCGGACGCTGCCGTTAATGGTATCTGACTGTGATCGTTTCATAACGCGGCGCTCTCCTCTAGAATAGCGCGGTCAAATCATTCAAAAGAGAATCCAGGAGCCGATTTATGAGCCTACACAGCAAGTCCGAAAGTCTGTACGCCCAGGCGCAACAGTTGATCCCCGGCGGGGTAAACTCTCCGGTGCGTGCATTCACCGGCGTGGGCGGTGTGCCGCTGTTTATCGAGCGGGCAGACGGGGCTTACCTGTTCGATGCCGACGGCAAGGCCTATATCGACTATGTCGGTTCCTGGGGGCCGATGGTGCTGGGGCATAACCACCCGGCGATCCGCGACGCGGTGATCGAAGCGGCGCAGCGCGGCCTGAGCTTCGGCGCGCCGACCGAGATGGAAGTCAAAATGGCGCAGCTGGTCACCGAGCTGGTGCCGACGATGGATATGGTGCGCATGGTGAACTCGGGCACCGAAGCCACCATGAGCGCCATCCGCCTGGCGCGCGGCTACACCAACCGCGATAAAATCATCAAGTTCGAAGGCTGCTATCACGGCCACGCCGACTGCCTGCTGGTGAAAGCCGGCTCCGGCGCGCTGACCCTCGGCCAGCCGAACTCACCGGGCGTGCCGGCCGACTTCGCCAAGCACACTCTGACCTGCACCTATAACGATCTGGATTCGGTGCGCGCCGCCTTCGAACAGTACCCGTCCGAGATCGCCTGTATTATCGTCGAGCCGGTCGCCGGCAACATGAACTGCGTGCCGCCGCTGCCAGAATTCCTGCCGGGCCTGCGCGCCCTGTGCGACAAGTACGGCGCGCTCTTGATCATCGACGAAGTGATGACCGGCTTCCGCATCGCGCTGGCCGGCGCGCAATCCTATTACGGCGTCGAACCGGATCTGACCTGCCTCGGCAAAATCATCGGCGGCGGCATGCCGGTGGGCGCCTTCGGCGGCCGTCGCGAGGTGATGGACGCGCTGGCGCCCACCGGCCCGGTCTACCAGGCCGGCACCCTGTCCGGCAACCCGATCGCCATGGCGGCGGGCTACGCTTGTTTGACCGAAGTCTCACAGGTCGGCGTGCACCAGACGCTGACCGAACTGACCGAGATGCTGGCCGCTGGCCTGCTGCACGCGGCGCAGGAGGAGAATATTCCGCTGGTGGTCAACAACGTTGGCGGCATGTTCGGCCTGTTCTTCACCGACGCGCCGGCGGTCACCTGCTACCAGGACGTGATGCAGTGCGACGTGGAACGCTTCAAGCGTTTCTTCCACCTGATGCTGGAAGAAGGGGTGTATCTGGCGCCGTCCGCCTTCGAAGCGGGCTTCATGTCCGTGGCGCACAGCAAGGAAGACATCCAGCGCACCATCGACGCCGCGCGTCGCTGCTTCGCCAAGCTGTAATCCCGGCCGAATGGCCAAACAAAACGGGCGCCTCGGCGCCCGTTTTGTTTTTCTCAGCGGCTTAAAGCAGCGTGCCGTAAATGGTCAACAGCGCCACCACCACCACGATGATCATCGTCACCTTGCGCGCCAGCGTCACCGCCGCCCGCGGCGTTTGCACCGGATCCATATGCGGATCGCGCGCCAGCGAGAACTGGGCCAGCCGCGTCAGCACCTGATACGACGACGAATGCCGATCCCCCAGCGAGGCGAACCAGGCCGGCAACGCGCGTTCGCCATGGCCGAACAGCGCATAGGCCACCCCGGCCAAACGCACCGGGATCCAGTCCAGCCAGTTCAACAGGTGATCGATGCCCGATTGCGAACGCTCCAGCGGCGTATTGTGGCGCGCCAGCCAGGTTTGATAGGCGCGCAGGAAGGCATACCCCGCCAGCGCGATCGGCCCGTACGGCCCAAAGACCACGAACCAGAACAGCGGCGCCAGGTAATAACGGAAGTTAATCCACAGCAGCGCGTTTTGCAGCTCGCGCAGGCGCAGCTCTTCGCTGCAGTCCACCGGCAAGCCGTGGATCAACGCCAGCTCTTCCGCCATCTGATCGCTGGCGTGGATATCCCCCTGCCGCGCCGCTTTCAGGTAGGCGCGGTAGTGTTTGCGCTTGATGCCGGCGCCGACACACAGCAGATCGATGACAATCCACAGCAGCAGCGTCACCACGCCGAAGAACAGCCCGTGCGACAGCCACAGAACGCCCCAGACGATCACCATCCAGGCGGCGGTCATCGCCAGTGTCTGCGCCAGCGAAACCCGATGCAGCCGCTGAAATACCACTTCGAGGCGATGATCCAGCTGCCAGTGCTCTCCCAGCTTGAACAGGCGTTCCCAGGCCAAAACCAGCAACAGCGTAAACAGCGTCATTAGCGATTCCTCTCCCTTTTTCTTGTCTCAAGCATAGCGTCGGCGGGCGCGCCGCGTTGTTCCAGAGATGCCAGATAGCGATCCCAATCGAACGCCGGCCCGGGATCGGTCTTGCGGCCGGGGGCGATATCGCAATGCCCGGCGATATTGGCCGCCAGCGGTGGGTAATGTTCGGCCAGCAGCACGGTGACCGCCTGCAGCGTGCGATATTGCGCCTCGGTGTAGGGCAACTGGTCAGTCCCTTCCAGCTCGATGCCGATGGAGAAATCATTGCACCGATCGCGCCCCTGATACAGGGAAACGCCCGCGTGCCAGGCGCGTTGGTCGAAGGGCACATACTGCACGATCTCTCCGCCGCGGCGAATCAGGCAATGCGCCGACACCCGCAGCTGATGGATATCGGCGAAATAAGGGTGCTGCGCAGGGTCGAGCGTGCCGGTGAACAGCTGGTCGATATAGGGGCCACCGAATTCGCCGGGCGGCAAGCTGATGTTGTGGATGACCAACAGCGAGGGCGGCTCGTCATCCGGGCGCCGATCGCAGTGCGGCGAGAGCACTCGCGTCACCCCGACAATCCAGCCATTTTCCAACTGCATCAGACACCTCTCTGCGGTGGTACTTATTCCTGCAACAGAGTAGCATGTTCCCCTACGATCTAACCGTCCATTTCGGAGTTTTCCATGCCGACACGCCGCTACAGTGCCGACAGTCGCCGCACCGAGCTTCTTGAACGAATTGAAAGTGATATTCCCTATGCCGTCGCCCAGGCGCTGCGCGAAGACCTGGGGGGGGAAGTCGACGCCGGGCGCGATATTACCGCGCAATTGTTACCGGCAGACAAACAGGCCGAAGCCACCGTCATCACCCGCGAAGCCGGCGTGTTCTGTGGCCGCCGCTGGCTGAACGAAGTCTTTATTCAGTTGGGCAATCAGGTGCAGGTGGAGTGGCTGGTGGCGGACGGCGACCGTCTGACGCCGAACCAACCGCTCTGCCGGCTGCGCGGCCCGGCGCGGGTGATGCTGACCGGCGAGCGCACCGCGCTGAACTTCGTGCAGACGCTCTCCGGCGTGGCGACCGAGGTCAGCCGCTACGTGGCCCTGCTGGAAGGGACCCGGACTCGCCTGCTCGATACCCGCAAAACCTTGCCCGGCCTGCGCACCGCGCTGAAATACGCCGTGCTGTGCGGGGGCGGGAGCAACCACCGGCTGGGGCTGTCCGATGCCTTCCTGATCAAGGAAAACCACATCATCGCCTCCGGCTCGATCAAAAACGCAGTGGAAAAAGCCTTCTGGCTGCACGCCGACGTGCCGGTGGAAGTGGAAGTCGAATCGCTCGATGAACTGCAGCAGGCGCTGGATGCCGGCGCCGACATCATCATGCTGGACAACTTCAGCGTCGAGATGATGCGTCAGGCGGTCGCCCAAACCCAGGGCCGCGCCCAGCTGGAAGTGTCCGGCAACGTCACCAGTGAGACGCTGCGCACCTTCGCCAACACCGGCGTGGATTACATTTCGGTCGGCGCGCTGACCAAGCACATCACTGCACTCGATCTGTCGATGCGCTTCAAATGATCCCCTCGCCCCCGGCCGCCGCCGGGGGCGTCACCGTAAAATTGCGAACCCCCTCTCACCGTTTTTTTCACCGCTGCAAACCACATCATTACTGATGGAGGCGCGCCGAGAAACGCGTAAAAGCCCCTCGCCGTGCCCCCGAGCAAGCCGCTACCGTTGTCTTCCACACCCCAATGGAGGAAACAACGCATGGAAACGCAACGCGGCTTTACCCTGATAGAACTGATGGTGGTGATCGCCATCATCGCCATCCTCAGCGCCATCGGCATTCCCGCCTACCAGCGCTACATCCAGAAAGCGGCGATGACCGACATGCTGCAAACCATGGCGCCGTATAAAATGGCGGTCGAGCTGTGCGTGCTGGACGAAGGCACGCCCGCCGGCTGCGAGGCCGGCAGCAAAGGCATTCCCACCGGCGGCACGTCGCGCTATGTCAGCGGGGTGAAAGTCGTCAAAGGCGTGATCACGCTGACCGGCAGCCAAACGCTGCAGGGCCTGGCGGTGGCATTAACCCCCAAGTCGAACGCCGATGGACTGACCCGCTGGACCCGGCTGTGCAGCAGCGAAAACGCGACGCTGGTTGAGGTGTGCCAGGAAGTCTTCCGCTTCGACAACGCGGCGGAGTAACGGCGATGAATGCGCAAATCAGCGAAGAGGTTCACGCCCTGTGCCGGCGCTATCAGGCGCTGGCGCTGATCGAAGACCCGACCACCCTGACGGTCGCGCTCAGCGAAGAAGCGCCGCAGGGGCTGCTGGCGGCGCTGCGTTTCGCCACCGGCAAGCGCATCCATTTGGAACAATGGCCGGCGGCCAGGCTGGAGATGGCGCTGAACCAGCACCACGAGCCGCTCCCGGCGCCATTGACGGCCGAAGAGGACACGACCGACATCGCCTACCCCGACGACGGCGATGCGCCGGTGGTACAGTTCATCAACCAGACGCTGCGCCTGGCTATTCAGCGCCGCGCCTCGGACATCCACTTCGAGCCCTTTCGGCAGCATTTTCGCATTCGTCTGCGCATCGACGGCGTGCTGCAAACCCTCGCCTCACCGCCGCCGCAGCTGGCCGCGCGCCTCATCGCCCGGCTGAAGATCCTCGGGCAGTTGGATATCGCCGAGCGCCGTCAGCCTCAGGACGGGCAGCTCAGCCTGACGCTGGACAGCGCGCGCTATGCCATGCGTATCGCCACTCTGCCGACGCTACACGGCGAAAAAGTGGTGCTGCGCGTTCAGCAGGGCGAGCAGCAAGAGCTGCCGCTGGACCAACTGGGCATGAGCCGGGCGGATCTGGCGCGCTACGCGGCGGCGTTAACCTGCCCGCAAGGTTTGATCCTGGTGACCGGCCCGACCGGCAGCGGCAAGACGGTGACGCTGTACAGCGGTCTGCGCCAGTTGAACGATGCGCAGAGCAACCTGTGCAGCGTCGAGGATCCGGTCGAGATCCCGCTGTTCGGCGTTAATCAGACCCAGATCAACGCCAAAACCGAGCTGAGCTTCGCCCGAGTGCTGCGCGCCCTGCTGCGCCAGGATCCGGACGTCATCATGATCGGCGAGATCCGCGATGCGGAAACCGCCGAGATCGCGGTCAAGGCCGCGCAAACCGGCCACCTGGTGCTGTCGACGCTGCATACCAACTCCACCGGCGAGACCCTGACGCGGCTGATGCACATGGGTATCCCCGGCTACCTGCTCGCCGGCTGCCTGAAGCTGGTCGTCGCCCAGCGGCTGGTGCGCAGGCTATGTCGCCACTGCCGCTACCCGCACAGCCAGCCGACGCATTTTCCCACCGCGATCTGGCCGGAACCGCTGACCGCCTGGCGTGCCGACGGCTGCGAGCACTGCTTCGGCGGCTACTATGGGCGCATCGGCGTGTATGAACTGTTGGCCATTACGCCGGAAATTCAGGCAGCATTGCTGGCGAACGCCGCTCCCAGTCTGCTGGCGGATATCGCCCGCGAACAGGGGCAGCTTTCGCTGCTGCAGGCGGGTCTGGCGCTGGCCGCCGAAGGCACGACCTCGCTGGAAGAACTGTACCGCGTCATCGACGTCGTCCGGCTCGGCGTAACCACGCCATGAAAGCGCGCCGGTTGTTTCTGTGGCAGGCCTTCGACGCTCAGGGCGCCTTACGCAGCGGCGAACTGATGAGCGATGAAAAGCGGCAGGTGAGCAGGTTGCTGATCGAACAAGGCCTGCAACCTTGGCGGATCGGGCACGGCAAACGCGTCACGCCCGGCCAATGGCGCGGAGAACCCTTAATCCACTTCACCCGCCAGCTCGCTACCTTGTTGCAGGCCGGGCTGCCGCTGGTCAATACGCTGCAGCTTCTGGCGGCAGAGCACCCTTCGGCAGCCTGGCGTTGCCTGTTGCGCCTGTTGGCAGAACAGGTGCGCGAAGGGCAGCCGCTCTCCGAAAGCCTTGCCGCGCAACCAGGCGTTTTTCCACCGATCTATCGCCAACTGATCGCCATCGGCGAACTGACCGGCAACCTCGATCGCTGCTGCCTGCAGTTGGCGCAACAGCAGGAGGCTCAGCACCTGCTGCGCCGCAAAGTGACCAAAGCGCTGCGGTATCCCCTTTTCATCTGTGCGGTGGCGCTGCTGGTCAGCGTGCTGATGCTGGTGATGGTGCTGCCGGAATTTGCCAAGGTTTATCAGTCGTTCGATGCGCCGCTGCCTTGGTTTACCCAAGGGTTATTGGGGCTGTCCGCGCAGCTGATCGCCGTTGGCCCCTATTTGGCGCTGCTGCTCGGCGCGTCGCTGTTCGGCTACTTCCGCTGGTTGCATCCGCGCCCTCCGTGGCGCCAACGCGAACAGGCCGCCTTACTGCGCCTGCCGCTGATTGCCCGGCTGGTGAACGGCGGCGCGCTGAGCCAAACGTTTCGTATCCTGACCATGACCCAACGCGCGGGGCTGACGCTGGTGGAAGGCTTGAACGCGGCGGCGCTGGCGGCGGATCATCTGCTGTACCGGCAGGCGCTGGAGCAGGTGCAACGGCAGATCGCCGAAGGCGAAGCGTTTCATCAGGCCCTGGGTCTGCAACCGCTGTTTCCGCCACTGTGCCGGCAGCTGGTGCGGGTGGGCGAGGAGTCCGGTTCGCTGGACGCCTTGCTGGATAAGTTGGCGCAGTGGTATGAACGGCAGACGCACGAGCTGGCCGATACGCTGGCGCAAACGCTGGAGCCGCTGCTGATGCTGGTGGTGGGCGGGATTGTCGGCGCTTTGGTGATCGCCATGTATCTGCCTATCTTTCAACTGGGCAGCGTGCTGGGATAAAGAAGAGGATAGCGGGCGACGCGGTGCGCGGCGCCCGAATGCAAGCTGCGGCTTATTTGCTGCCGAAGACGCGGTTTTCCTGCTCCGCCACGCGGATAAAGGTGGTGCGCTTGGTCAGCTCTTTCAGACGCTCGGCGCCGACGTAGGTGCAGGCGGAACGCAGGCCGCCGAGGATATCGCGCACGGTAAACTCCACCTCGCCCCGCAGCGGCAGCTTGACGGTTTTCCCTTCGGCCGCGCGATACTCCGCTACGCCACCGACGTGGCGCTTCATCGCCGACTCGGAGCTCATGCCGTAGAACAGCATGAACTTCTCGCCGTTCTCTTCCACCACGGTGCCTTCGCACTCGTCGTGGCCGGCCAGCATGCCGCCCAGCATCACGAAGTCCGCGCCGCCGCCGAAGGCTTTGGCGACATCGCCCGGCACCGAGCAGCCGCCGTCGCTGACGATTTGGCCGCCCAACCCATGGGCCGCGTCGGCGCATTCAATCACCGCCGACAGCTGCGGGTAGCCCACGCCGGTCTTCACGCGGGTGGTGCATACCGACCCCGGGCCGATGCCAACTTTAACGATGTCGGCGCCGGAGAGGATCAACTCTTCCACCATCTCGCCGGTGACCACGTTACCTGCGCAGATGACGTGATCCGGGCAGGCTTCGCGCGCTTTCTGCAGGAAGGCGACAAAGTGTTCAGAGTAGCCGTTGGCCACGTCGATACAGATGAATTTCAGCGCCGGAGACAGGGCCAGGATCTGCTGCATTTTGGCGAAGTCGGCTTCGGAGGTGCCGGTGGAGACCATCACGTGGCGCAGCACCGATTCCGGCATGCGCTGCACGAAGTCAGCCCATTGCTCGACGCTGTAATGTTTGTGTACGGCGGTGAGAACGTCGAAAGAAGCCAGGGCCTCGGCCATGCGGAAGGTGCCCACCGTGTCCATGTTGGCCGCGATAATCGGCACGCCGGACCAGCTGCAACCTGAATGCTTGAAGGCAAACTGACGTTCCAGTTCAACCTCGGAGCGGCTTTTCAGCGTGGAGCGCTTAGGGCGGATCAACACGTCTTTAAAGCCTAACTTCAAATCTTCTTCAATACGCATGACTTATGATTTCCTGGTTAATGGCGACGGATCGCAAGGAGGATATTCGAACCTCTGCCCGGCGGCTTTCCAGTGGCGCAAAAAGACGGCGGCGAGATTAATGCCAGTTCCAGTGACGTTATAATACGCGCTAATAATCGCCGAACAAGACTGCGAATTCGCCTTTATTTACGCTACAATCCGACAAATTTACCTGCATAATCGCAGTGTGATTGCCCGCTCATTTTTGCCGTGCCGCTGCGTTTTTTCTCGCCACCCGATCGGTGCCGATGCGCAAGCGCCGCCTGCCGACTTGCACTTCTGCGCGATCGCTTTATGATTCGACTATTATTTTTTTATGAACATCGGATGCACCTAACACCATGGCCTACATTGTTGCGTTGACCGGGGGCATAGGCAGCGGCAAGACGACCGTCGCGAACGCCTTTGCGCGCCACGGCGCAACCCTTGTCGACGCCGACGTGATCGCCCGTCAGGTCGTCGAGCCGGGCACCCCTGCCTTGGCCGCGATCGCCGAACGATTTGGTAATGAAATGTTGCTGCCGGACGGCGCGTTGAACCGCGCTGCGCTGCGTCAGCGCATCTTCAGCCATCCCGATGACAAAACCTGGCTGAACCAGCTGCTGCACCCGCTGATACACCGTGAAACCCAGCGCCAACTGGCGCAGGCCACCAGCCCGTACGCGCTGTGGGTGGTGCCGCTGCTGGTGGAAAACGGTCTGCAGGATCGCGCCGATCGGGTGCTGGTGATCGACGTCGACGCCGAAACCCAGCTGGCTCGCACCATCGCGCGCGACGGCGTCAGCCGTGAGCAAGCGCAGAGCATTCTCGCCGCCCAGGCCACGCGCCAGCAGCGCCTCGCCGTGGCGGATGACATTATTGACAACAGCGGCGCCGCTCAGGGGATAGAGCCACAGGTCGCCGCACTGCATCGTCGCTACCTTGAACTGGCGGCAACAGCGCCCCAACAGGATTAAACTGCATGAGTGATGTTTCCCCAACCGTTCTCTTTGAACACCCGCTGAACGAAAAAATGCGCACCTGGCTGCGCATCGAATTCCTGCTGCAACAGCTGCACGGCCAACGCGCCCTGAGCGAGACCGCCATCGCCCTCACCTTCTTTCGCACCGTCTCCGATTTGCTGGACGTGCTGGAGCGCGGCGAAGTACGCACCGAACTGCTCAAAGAGTTGGAACGCCAGCAGCAGAAACTGTTGGCCTGGGCCGATGTGCCGGGCGTGGATATGGCGCTGATCGACCAGCTGCGTGGCCAGCTGAAGTCGCGCTCATCGGCGCTGATGGCGGCGCCGCGCCTCGGCCAGGCGCTGCGCGAAGACCGGCTGATCGGCCTGGTGCGTCAGCGGCTGAATATTCCCGGCGGCTGCTGCAGCTTTGATCTGCCGACCCTGCACATGTGGATGCACGCGCCGCAGCAGGATCGCGATGCCGACGTCGCCGCCTGGCTGCAGTCGCTGGATCCGCTGAACCAGGCGCTGATCATGGTGTTGGATCTGATCCGCCAATCCGGGCCGTTCCGCAATCAAATCAGTCTGAACGGTTTTTTCCAGGACAACGCCGAAGGGGCGGATCTGCTGCGCTTGCGCCTCCATCTGGCACCGCAGCTTTATCCGCAGATTTCCGGCCATAAGACGCGCTATGCCATTCGTTTCCTGCCGCTGGATAGCGAAAATGGCGCGGTGCCTGAACGCCTGACGTTCGAACTGGCCTGTTGTTGAACTTGTGAAAGAAAGCCTTCTCAGCACTGACAGAAGGCGTAAGGAACCGTTATGACGACCGTAGTAAAATGCCCAACCTGTGGCACCGGCGTGGTTTGGGGTGAAGTCAGCCCATTCCGGCCGTTTTGCAGCAAACGCTGCCAGCTGATCGATCTCGGCGAGTGGGCCGATGAAGAGAAGCGCATTCCGAGCAACAGCGATCTGTCGGAAAGCGAAGACTGGAGTGAAATGGACGATCGCTGATCGCCCGCTATTGGCCTGGCGGACGCCAGGCCAACCTTGTTATTGCGCGGCGTTCGCCTGCGCCACCAGCAATTGAATAATGCCGACATTGGCTTCCGGGAACTCGTCTTCACGCAGATCCGCCTGTTTTACCCAGCGCATCGGTTGCCCCTCACGGCCGAACGGCTCACCCGCCCAGGCTTCTACCAGATAAAAATTCAGCGTCACGATACGATCGCTGAAGCGGTGCTCCACCACCTCCAGCAGTTCGGCGCGTTCGGCTTCGATACCGGTCTCTTCCCGCAGCTCGCGGCTCAACGCCTGTTCCGGCGTCTCACCCGGTTCGATCTTGCCGCCGGGAAACTCCCAGAATCCGGCCATGTGCGCATCAGCGGCGCGGCGGGTAATAAAAATTTCCCGCTGAGCATTACGGATGATGCCCACGGCGATATTCAGATGTTTCATCTCACCCTCCTGATGGGTGTCAAAAAAACAGGGGCTCAGCAAGCTGAACCCCTGGGTGTTATCGGTCAACCGCGGCCGGCATTACTGCAGGCGACCGTGGCACTGCTTGTATTTCTTGCCGGAACCGCATGGGCAAGGATCGTTGCGGCCCACTTTACGCTCGGCGGTCGCCGGCGCATTCGGATCTTCAGTCGCCAGCGCGTTCTCGTCGTGGTGGCTCAGCTGTTGCTGCTGCGCCAGACGCTCGGCCTCTTCACGGCGCTGCTGTTCCAGCGCTTCCACCTCTTCCGGCATCCGCACCTGTACCTTGCTCAGCACGCTGATCACTTCATATTTCAGCGATTCCAGCATGGTGGCGAACATGTTGAAGGATTCACGCTTGTACTCCTGCTTCGGATCCTTCTGCGCGTAACCGCGCAGGTGGATACCCTGGCGCAGGTAGTCCATCGCCGCCAGATGCTCTTTCCACAGAGAATCCAGCGTCTGCAGCATCACGCCCTTCTCGAAGTTGCGCATCATCTCGCTGCCGACCACTTCTTCCTTACGCTGATACTGCTCTTTGGCGTTCTCCAGAATGCGTTCGCGCAGCGTCTCTTCGTGCAGCTCCGGCTCTTTGTCCAGCCACTGGGCGATCGGCATCTCCAGATCGAAGTCGTTCTTCAGGCGCTCTTCCAGCCCCTGAATGTCCCACTCTTCTTCCAGCGACTGCGGCGTGATGTAGTTGTCGATGGTGCTCTTGAACACGTCCTCGCGGATGCTGGCGATGGTTTCGCTCACGTCGGACACGTCCAGCAATTCGTTGCGTTGGCTGTAGATGGCGCGGCGCTGATCGTTGGCGACGTCGTCGTATTCCAGCAGCTGCTTACGGATGTCGAAGTTGCGGCTCTCTACCTTGCGCTGAGCATTGGCGATCGCCTTGGTCACCCACGGGTGCTCAATCGCTTCGCCTTCTTTCATACCCAGTTTACGCATCATGCCGGACACGCGATCCGAGGCGAAGATACGCATCAGGGCATCTTCCATCGACAGGTAGAAGCGGGATGAACCGGCGTCGCCCTGACGACCGGAACGGCCGCGCAGCTGGTTATCGATACGGCGCGATTCATGGCGCTCGGTGCCGATAATATGCAGGCCGCCCGCCGCCAGCACCGCGTCGTGGCGCTCTTTCCAGGCGGCTTTGATAGCTTCGATCTGCTCTTCGGTCGGTTCTTCCAGCAGCGCCACTTCGGCCTGCCAGCTGCCGCCCAGCACGATGTCGGTACCACGGCCCGCCATGTTGGTAGCGATGGTCACCGCACCGCTTTGGCCGGCCTGGGCGACGATGTCCGCTTCCATGGCGTGGAATTTGGCGTTCAGCACCTTGTGGTCGATGCCCGCTTTGGTCAGCTCACGGGACACCACTTCGGATTTCTCGATTGAGATGGTCCCCACCAGCACCGGTTGGCCTTTGGCGGTACGCTCGCGGATATCTTCAATGATGGCGCCGATCTTCTCTTTCTCGGTCATGTACACCAGATCCGGCATATCCTTACGGATCATCGGACGGTTGGTTGGCACCACGATCGTGTCCAGCTTGTAGATCGAGCTGAATTCGAAGGCTTCGGTATCGGCGGTACCGGTCATCCCGGCCAGCTTCTCGTACAGACGGAAGTAGTTCTGGAAGGTGATCGAAGCCAGCGTCTGGTTCTCGTTCTGGATCTCCACGCCTTCTTTGGCTTCCACCGCCTGGTGCAGACCGTCGGACCAACGGCGGCCCTGCATGGTACGGCCGGTGTGTTCATCGACGATGATCACTTCACCATCTTTCACGATGTAGTCCACGTCGCGGGTGAACAGCACGTGGGCGCGCAGCGCGGCGGTAACGTGGTGCATCAGCATGATGTTGGTCGGCGAGTACAGCGATTCGCCTTCATCCATGATGCCGGCGTCCACCAGCATCTCTTCGATCAGGATCAGACCGCGTTCGGTCAGGTGGACCTGACGCGCCTTCTCGTCCACCGAGAAGTGCCCTTCACCCTTGAAGGTGTCGGAGTCTTCTTTTTCCTGGCGGATCAGTTTAGGGATCAGCTTGTTGACCTTGATGTACATCTCAGAGCTGTCTTCGGCCGGGCCGGAGATGATCAGCGGCGTACGCGCTTCATCGATCAGGATGGAGTCCACCTCATCCACCAGCGCATAGTGCAGTTTGCGCTGCACGCGCTCTTCCGGGCTGAACGCCATGTTGTCGCGCAGGTAGTCGAAGCCGTATTCGTTGTTGGTGCCGTAGGTGATGTCGGCGGCGTAAGCTTCGCGCTTGGCCGGCGCCGGCATGCCCGGCAGGTTGATGCCGATGCTCAGGCCGAGGAACTCGAACAGCGGACGGTTGTTTTCGGCGTCACGCTGCGCCAGATAGTCGTTGACGGTCACGACGTGCACGCCGCGGCCGCTCAGGGCGTTCAGGTAGGCCGGCAGCGTCGCGGTCAGGGTTTTACCTTCACCGGTGCGCATCTCGGCGATGCAGCGGTCGTTCAGCACCATGCCGCCCAGCAGCTGCACGTCGAAGTGACGCATGCCGAACACGCGCTTGCTCGCCTCGCGCACCACGGCGAAGGCTTCAGGGATCAGGCTGTCCAGCGACTCGCCTTTCTCCAGGCGTGCGCGGAACTCGTTGGTTTTCGCTTTCAGCTCGTCATCGGACAGTTTTTCCATGTCCGGTTCCATGCGGTTGATCTGCTCAACCACTTTGCGCATGCGGCGCAGGGTACGATCGTTACGGCTGCCAAAAACTTTGGTTAATAATTTCACTAACATGATGTTTGATATCTCTGTCATGACCGCCGAACACGGCAGTCAACTTGCTATTATTTATGGTTTTTGTGCCCGAAGGGCGAGATCAGACGAGGGCGGCGGGCCCGGCGCGAATGCCCTGCACCTGCGCCACCCACAGGCCGGTCGGGTGGCGCGCCAGCGTGGGCAGCACCTCAAGGTGAGTGTGGCGAATGATGGTCGGCGGTTTCGGCTCGTGCGTCAGCAGCGCGTTGAGGGTAGACAGCAGCGCCAGTTGCGCTACCTGCAAAGGGGGTTCCGCTTCGGCTTCGCTCTCCTGCACCCGCGCATAAACCGCCTGCGGCGCCAGCGCGAAAGAGAGGTGACGAATGACGGTGCGCAGCGCATGTTGCTGCCAATAATCTACGCTGAAGGTAGGACGGCGATGCGCGTCCTGCAGCAGGGCCAGGCTGTTGAACGTGCCATTGGCCGAATTTTGCCGGTTAAGGCTGGACGACGTATTCGGCAGTGCGGCCTGATCGGGGGCGCCGGACAAATTGGAAGACGCGCCAAGCGTGGCCGCAACCATCCCTAACAGGAGATGGGGCCAGAAATAACGTCTGCCAAATTGTCGCCAACGATTTAGAATACCGATCACGAGTTTATAATCCGCCGGAGCCCATTATGCGCGATAGCCGTCCACAATTATTAGATGTCCTGTTCGACGACGCGTCTGCCGGCAGCAAAGGGCCGCTGCATAACGTCCAGCAACGCGCGGTGGCGCTGCTCAAGCTTAACCGTGCAGTGAAGGGCCTGTTGCCCGCTCCCCTGCATCCCTGGTGCCGCGTCGCGAATTTCCGACAGGGTATTTTAGTGCTCGAAACGGCAAATGCCAGTTGGATGATGCGCTTGCGCTACGAACAACCCGCTTTGCTGTCTGCACTACGAGCGCAAATTCTACCATCATTGTCGTCGATCGACATCAGGATTAATCCGGCCTTGATGGCGAAAGGCAGCAACCAGGTGCAAAACGCAGAGAAAGCGCCGGAAAAACCCGTGCCGATGCGGCATTTGAGTCTGGAAAGTGCGGAAGAGCTGAGAGGGTTGGCGAGCCGTAGCCCGGAGAAACTGCGCAAGATATTGGAACGGCTGGCTGCATTGGCCGGAGAGGGTACCAACACAACCAGTCGTGATAAGTAATCAGCGACACAAACTGCAAAACAGCCGGCATCATGAGCCTGAATGATCAGGCTCTCAGGGGATGCGCCTGCCGTTATTCGCAGGCGAGGAATTCGGACCTTACGCCAATACGGTAGACGGCGCCTTGAATGCCAACGGCATTTCGGCTTCGTCCTGGAAGGTCACGTATTCCCACGCTTCCTGCTTGGCCAGTACGGCCTGCAGCAGTTTGTTGTTCAGCGCGTGGCCAGACTTGAACGCGGTGAATGCGCCAATGATGTTGTGGCCGCACATGAACAGGTCGCCGATGGCGTCCAGCATTTTGTGACGTACGAATTCGTCTTCGAAACGCAGACCGTCTTCGTTCAGCACGCGATAGTCATCTACCACGATGGCGCAATCGAAGCTGCCACCCAGGGCCAGGCCGCGGGACTGCAGGTATTCAATGTCGCGCATGAACCCGAAGGTGCGCGCACGGCTGATTTGACGCACGAACGACTCAGCCGAGAAATCAAGACGGTAGCGCTGAGAGCTGGCGTCGATAGCCGGGTGGTTGAAGTCGATGGTGAAGTCCAGGCGGAACCCGTTGTGCGGGGACAGCTCGGCCCATTTGTCGCCGTCTTCAACGCGTACGGTCTCTTTCAGACGCAGGAATTTCTTCGCCGAGTTCAGCTCTTCGATGCCGGCATCCAGCAGCAAGAACACGAACGGACTGGCGCTGCCGTCCATGATTGGGATTTCAGCGGCGTCGACTTCAATGACGATGTTGTCGATGCCCAGCCCAGCCAGCGCGGCGTTGAGGTGCTCAACGGTCGAAATACGCACGTCATGCTCATTCACCAGGCAAGTACAGAGCATGGTATCACGCACGGATTTTGCATCAGCCGGAAAATCAACCGGTGGATTCAAGTCAGTGCGACGATAGATGACCCCGGTATTAGCCGGCGCTGGGCGCATTGTCAGCGTGACTTTCTTGCCGGTATGCAAACCGACGCCAGTCGCCTGAACAATACGTTTTAATGTCCTTTGTTTGATCATCGTTTTATCTCGCAATGTTATCCATCCTACCAGCCAAGCATACAGCATGGCCGGCGGGACAGTTTAGCACAAAGAGCGGAGATTCCAAATTCTCAGGATATTCTTAGTCTGCCTGTTTACGCAGGAAGGCTGGAATATCAAGATAGTCGGGCTCTTTATTCGGCTGCGCAGCTTGGTCGTTGACCACCTTGGCGGCAGGTTTCACTTCCTGCGGCAGAGGCGACATGCCGTGCTGCTGATAACGGTGATCCATCACTGGCTGGCTGGCCTGCTTATTGGTCACCAGAGTGATTTCTGGACGCTTGTCCATACCGATACCGGTTGCAACCACGGTTACGCGCAGTTCGTCGTTCATTTCCGGATCCAGCGAGGTACCGATAACCACGGTAGCGTTGTCGGAAGCGAACGCACGGATGGTGTTACCCACGGTTTCGAACTCATCCAGACGCAGATCGAAGCCAGCGGTAATGTTGACCAGCACGCCGCGCGCGCCGGACAGGTCGATGTCTTCCAGCAGCGGGCTGGAGATCGCCATTTCGGCCGCTTCTTCGGCACGGTCTTCACCGCAAGCCACGCCGGAACCCATCATCGCGTAGCCCATTTCGGACATCACGGTGCGCACGTCGGCGAAGTCGACGTTCATCAGGCCCGGACGGGTGATCAGCTCGGCGATACCCTGCACCGCGCCTTTCAACACGTCGTTGGCCGCACCGAACGCGTCCAGCAGAGAGATCCCGCGCCCCAGCACTTTCAACAGCTTGTCGTTCGGGATGGTGATCAGCGAGTCCACGTGTTTGGACAGCTCAGCGATACCCTGCTCCGCGAATGCCATGCGCTTCTTGCCTTCGAAGTTGAAAGGCTTGGTCACCACGGCCACGGTCAGAATACCCAAATCTTTAGCCACTTCAGCCACCACTGGCGCCGCACCGGTACCGGTACCGCCGCCCATGCCGGCTGCGATGAAGACCATGTCTGCGCCGTCCAGCGCTGCGCGCAGGGCTTCGCGGTCTTCTTCCGCTGAATTGCGACCCACCTCAGGGTTCGCGCCCGCACCCAGACCTTTGGTAATACCGCTACCAATCTGGATGGTTTGGCCAACCGCCGTTTTGCGGAGCGCCTGGGCGTCCGTGTTCACAGCGAAGAATTCAACACCTTCGATGCGCTCGCGCACCATGTGTTCAACGGCGTTGCCACCGCCGCCGCCGACGCCGATGACTTTAATCACCGCGTCATTGGTTAGTTCCATTGGTTCAAACATAGTTTCTCTCCGTTTTGTGCCTGTCGCTGCGAGATCATAAAAAGATTACTCAGCATGATCTCTTTGTTGAAACATTAAAACTCTTTTCTCAGCCAGCTATTGATGCGTTTAAACCAATTGCCCACCGAGGCGCGTTTTTCTACTTCCGTCTCACCGCTCAGGTGAGACTCTTTTCCATAGTGCAGCAGACCTACCGCCGTCGAGTAGTAAGGCTCCTGCGCATAATCCGTCAGACCCGTGATGTTCAAGGGTTGGCCGATGCGTACCTGGGTGTGGAACACCCGTTGCGCACAGGCTGCCAGGCCATCAATCTGGGCGGCGCCACCGGTCAGCACGATACCTGCCGCCAGATGATGCTTCACCCCTTGCTGACGCAGTTGCTCCTGCAATTGCAAAATTTCATCGTTAACCAGATTCAACAGTTCGGTGTAGCGTGGCTCAATGACTTCAGCCAGCGTCTGTCTTTGCAGACTGCGTGGGGGACGTCCCCCAACGCTAGGCACCTCTACATTCTCATCCTTGCTAACAATCGACCCAAGCGCACAACCGTGTCGAACTTTAATCGCTTCCGCGTCGGTCGGCGGCGTGCCAAAGGCGTAAGCGATGTCGCTGGTGACCACGTTCCCGGCGTAAGGGATCACTTTGGTGTGGCGCAGCGCGCCGCCGGTGTACACCGCCATATCCATGGTGCCGCCACCGATATCCACCACGCAAACGCCGAGTTCGCGTTCATCTTCGGTCAGCACCGCGTAGCTCGCGGCCAGACCGGCGAAAATAAGTTGGTCAACTTTCAGGCCGCAACGTTCCACGGCCTTGACGATGTTCTTCGCCATATCGTTATGGCAGGTAATCAGATGCACCTTGGCCTGCATGCGCACGCCGGACAGCCCAACCGGGTTTTTGATGCCTTCCTGATAATCGATGGCGTATTCCTGAGGAATCACATGCAGGATGCGGTGTTCGTCGCGCACGCGCACCGATTTGGCGGTGTGCACCACGTTCTCCACGTCGTCCTGCGTCACTTCCTCTTCCGAGATCGGCACCATACCGATTTCGTTCTGGCAGCTGATGTGCTTGCCCGACAGCGCCAGATACACTGACGAGATCTGGCAGTCCGCCATCAGCTCGGCCTGATCGATGGCGCGCTGTACGCACTTCACCACCGACTCCAGGTCGTTTACGCCGCCCTTATCCATGCCGCGAGACGGGCAGCTGCCCACCCCGATAATGTTGACCATGCCATCGGGCAGAACTTCCCCTACCAACGCGGAGACTTTTGCAGTACCGATCTCCAGTCCAACTACCAGTTTTCTGTCCGTCGACTTGATCAGTGTTGTTTTGCCTGTGCCTGATTCTGTTGCTGATTACTGTTTTGCTGACCGCCAAGCGCCTGCGGATCGACCAACACCGGAGCCCACCCTACCGAAGCGCCGGACTCGTAGCGCAGATCGACATAGCTGACACGCTTGCTCTCCGCCTGGCCCTGCTGTTGCAATACCGGGTAAAGCTCGATAAACCGCTGCAAACGCCCGTTGCGGTCATCGCGCCCCAGCTCAAGCCGAACATCGTTGTCCAGCGCCAGCTGCCAGGAATGGCGCGCGGTCATCGCCGCCATTTTCAGCGTATATTTGCTGGCCGCCAACGTGGCGCTCATCGCCCGATAGCCCTCCAGCACATCCTGCTCGCTCCCTTCCGGCCCGTAGAGCAGCGGCAACTTCTGCTTGCCCGCCCGCTCCGCCGGCACGCTGAACGCTTTGCCCTCGGCGTCCACCATGTGCAAATCGTTCCAGCGCGCCACCGGGACGTACTCCACCAGATGGATCTTCAGCTCATCCGGCCATTGTTTGCGCACGCTGGCCTGCTTGATCCACGGCAGACGTTCGATCTGCTGCTGGATGACGTCCACATCCTGCGTCATAAAGGTGCCGGGTGCGCCCAGCGCCAGGATCGCCTGACGAATATCATCGTTAGTGGTGTAGTGGCGTTCGCCGGTCACCACCAGCCTTGAGAGCGGCAGGCGACTGGCGTCTTTCATCCAGCCAAGCACCGCCCAACCGCTCCACACGACCGTTCCCAACACCATCAGCAGGAAAATCATTCCCGCCAACTGGGTTCCATTGCTGCGGCGCGGGCCGTTATCCACCTCGCGATCGCGCGCATTCAGGGCAGCTTGCGACATATCAGTCGGCCAACTCCAAAATTCTCGCCACTAGCTGCGAGAAGCTTAATCCAAACTGGCGCGCTGCCATCGGCACCAGGCTATGACTGGTCATGCCCGGAGAGGTGTTCACCTCAAGCAGATAGAAGCTGCCATCGCTGTCTTGCATTACGTCGACGCGGCCCCAGCCGCTGCAGTCCAGACCGCGGTAGGCGCGCAGCGCCAATGCCGCCATCTCGGCTTCCTGCTCGGCGCTCAAACCGCTCGGGCAGAAGTACTGCGTATCGTCCGAAATGTACTTGGCCTGGTAGTCGTAAAACACACCGGCTGGCTGGATGCGGATCGACGGCAGCACCTGGTCGCCCAGCATTGCCACGGTGTATTCCGGCCCGCTCAACCACTTCTCCACCAGCACATCGTCGTCATGGCGGAAGGCTTCTTCCAACGCCGCTTCCAACGCAGCGCTCTCGGTGACCTTGCTCATGCCGACGCTGGAGCCTTCACGGCTTGGCTTGACGATCAGCGGCAGACCGAGATCCGCCACGCGCGCCAGCAGCGCCGCTTTTTCGGTGCCGAAGTACAGTTGGCGATTCAACGCCACGTAAGGCGCCACCGGCAAGCCCATCGACTGCCACACCATCTTGGTGCGCCATTTGTCCATGGTCAGCGCCGAGGCCATCACGCCGCTGCCGGTATAAGGCAGCTCGAGGAACTCCAGGAGCCCCTGCAGGGTGCCATCCTCGCCGCCGCGGCCGTGCAGCGCGATAAACACTTTGGTGAACCCCTGCTCTTTCAGCTGGGTCACCGGGAAATCGCGGGTATCGACGCCGTGCGCATCGATACCGGCTTCGCGCAACCCGGCCAGTACCGCGGCGCCGGATTGCAGAGAAACGTCACGTTCAGCGGAGGTGCCGCCCAGCAGAACTGCAACTTTATCAGCCATGGTGCTCCTCCTCTTTCTTCGGCGGCTGCAGCTTCAGCTCGGCCAGTTTACGGGCGATTTTGCCCACGTTACCAGCGCCCTGCACCAGCACCAGGTCTTCATCCTGCAGCAGCTGCGCCAGCGTTTCCGGCACGCTATCGGCATCGGAAACCAGGATCGGATCCAGCTTGCCGCGGCTACGGATGGTGCGGCACAGCGAGCGGCTGTCCGCGCCCGGGATCGGCGCTTCGCCGGCGGCGTACACGTCGAGCATCAGCAGCACATCCACCTGCGACAGCACGTTGGCGAAATCGTCGTACAGATCGCGAGTACGCGTGTAGCGGTGCGGCTGGAAGATCATCACCAGACGCTTGTCCGGCCAACCGGCGCGCGCCGCCTTCAGCGTGGCGTCCACTTCGGTCGGATGGTGGCCGTAGTCGTCCACCAGCATCGCGCTGCCCGCTTTGCCGTTGACCGGCTCCAGCGGGAACTCGCCGAGGAAATCGAAGCGACGCCCGGTCCCCTGGAAACCCGCCAGCGCGCGCAGGATATCTTCGTCGTCGATGCCTTCTTCGGTCGCTACCGCTACCGCCGCCGCCGCGTTCAACGCATTGTGGCGGCCCGGCGCGTTCAGCGTCACCGTCAGCAACGGCTTGTCCTGACGGCTCAGGGTAAAGTGCCCCTGCGGCCCAATCTGCCGGTAGTCTTCGATGCGCACATCAGCATCTTCACTGAAGCCATAAGTGGTGATATGGCGACCCACGCGCGGCAACAGCTCGCGCACTACCGGATCGTCGATGCACATCACCGCACGGCCGTAGAACGGCAGGTTGTGCAAGAAATTGATAAACGTCTGCTTCAGGTTCTCGAAGTCGCCCTGGTAAGTGTCCATATGGTCGGCTTCGATGTTGGTGACCACGGCCACCATCGGCTGCAGGTGCAGGAACGACGCATCGCTCTCATCCGCTTCCGCGATCAGATAACGGCTGGACCCCAGTCGCGCGTGGGTGCCTGCCGCCTTCACCAGCCCGCCATTGACGAAGGTCGGGTCCAGGCGGGCTTCGGCATAAATGCTCGAGACCATCGCCGTGGTGGTGGTTTTGCCGTGCGTGCCGGCGATAGCAATGCCGTGGCGAAAACGCATCAGCTCCGCCAGCATTTCAGCGCGGCGGATCACCGGGATGCGCGCTTCACGAGCGGCGACGATCTCCGGGTTGTCGGCGGAGATGGCGGTAGACACCACCACCACGCTCGCATCCAGCACGTTTTCCGGACGGTGATTGAAGTAAATCGTCGCCCCGAGCGCGCTCAACTGTTGGGTCACCGGATTCGGCGCCAGGTCGGAGCCGCTGATCTGATATCCTTCGTTTGCCAACACTTCGGCGATACCACCCATGCCGGCACCACCGATGCCGACAAAGTGAATGTGCCGGACGCGACGCATCTCGGGCACGATAGTACGTAGTTTCGCCAGTTGTTGTGTATTCATCACTCTCTCTAATCCGGATCCGGTACCCCGGCCCTACATCACATTGCTTTTATTCAGGTTCGGCGCGCCGAACCCCTGCACTCGTTACCTGGCGAGCCGCACCAGCTCCGCCGCCACGCGCTCGGTGGCGTCCGGAATGGCGACCGCGCGCGCTTTCTCGGCCATGGCCAGCAGCGTCTTGCGATCCCAGCTCGCCAGCAGCTCGGCCACCACATCGGCGTTGAACTGCGGCTGTTCGATAATCTTCGCCGCGCCGGCTTCTTCCAGCGGACGTGCGTTCCAGTACTGTTGACGATCCTTGTGCATGAACGGCACGAAGATCGCCGGCAGCCCCGCCGCCGCGATTTCGCTGACGGTCAACGCGCCGGAGCGGCAGACCACCACGTCGGCCCAGGCATAGGCGGCTGCCATGTCGTCGATGAACTCGGTCACCTTGTGCTGCGTCTGCCCTACCCTCTCGTAGTCGCGCAGCACCGTTTCCAGCGCGCCCTTGCCAACCTGATGCCAGAGCGTAATTCTATCGCCCAAACGCGCCGCGACTTCAGGAACTGTCTGATTCAGCACGCGCGCGCCCTGACTTCCGCCAATCACCAACACACGGATCGGGCCTTCGCGCCCTTGCAACCGCTCCGCCGGCAGTGGCAGCGCCAACACGTCGGTACGCACCGGGTTGCCCACCACCTCGGCGTTCGGGAACGCGCCGGGGAAGGCCTGCATCACTTTGGCGGCGATGCGCGCCAGCCAGCGGTTGGTCAAACCGGCGATGCCATTCTGCTCGTGCAGCACCACCGGGATGCCGCACTGCCAGGCCGCCAGGCCGCCGGGGCCGGAAACGTAACCGCCCATCCCCAGCACCACATCCGGCTGATAGCTGCGCATAATGGCTTTCGCCTGCCGCACCGCCTGCCAGATCCGCAGCGGCGCCGTCAACTGGGCCTTCAGGCCCTTGCCGCGCAGGCCGGAGATGCGGATAAAATCAATCTCGATCCCGTGCTTCGGCACCAAATCGGCTTCCATTCGGTCTGCGGTTCCGAGCCAGCGCACCTGCCAGCCCTGCGCCATCAGATGATGCGCGACCGCCAGCCCCGGGAACACGTGCCCGCCGGTACCGCCTGCCATCACCATTAAACGCTTAGGTTTCCCGCTCATCCCTTACCTCTTCACAAACGCCTGAGCCTTGGTCAGGCGCGTTTCATAATCAATTCGCAGCAACAGCACGATCGCCGTCGACATAATCAGCAAGCTCGAGCCGCCGTAACTGATCAGCGGCAGCGTCAGACCTTTGGTCGGCAACATGCCCGCGGCGGCGCCGACGTTAACCAGCGCCTGGAAGCTGAACCACACGCCGATCGCGCAGGCCAGGAAGCCGGAGAAGCGTTGGTCGATCTCCAGCGCGCGGCGCCCGATGGACATCGCGCGAAAAGCGACGAAGAATACCATTAACAGGGCTAAAACCACACCGATATAGCCCAGTTCTTCACCCAAAATGGAGAAGATGAAGTCGGTATGCGCTTCCGGCAAATACTCCAGTTTCTGCACCGAGTTGCCGAGCCCCTGCCCCCAGAACTCACCGCGGCCGAATGCCATCAGCGACTGGGTCAACTGGTAGCCGCTGCCGAACGGGTCGGCCCACGGGTTCCAGAACGAGGTCACGCGGCGCATACGGTACGGTTCCGCGATAATCAGCAGCACCACGGCGAACACGCCGGAGCCGATGATCGCCAGGAACTGCCACATTTTCGCGCCGGCCAGGAACAGCATCGCCAGCGTGGTGATGAACAGCACCACCACGGTACCGAGGTCCGGCTGCGCCAGCAGCAGCACCGCCAGCACCACCATCACGCCCATCGGCTTACAGAAGCCCCAGAAGTTGCTGCGCACCTCTTCCACCTTGCGCACCAGATAGCTCGCCAGGTAGCAGAACAGCGACAGCTTGGACAGCTCTGCGGGCTGAATACGCAGCGGGCCGAGCGCGATCCAACGCGAGGCCCCGTTTACCGAGCTCCCCACCACCAGGACGATCAGCAGCATCACGATCGACATCAGCAGCATTACGTTGCTGTAGCGCTGCCAAACTTCCATCGGGATGCGCAGCGTCACCAGCGACAGACCGAACGCCAGGCCGAGGTACAACGCATCACGTTTGGCGAACAGGAACGGATCGTCCGCCAGGCGTTGGCCGATCGGCATCGACGCCGAAGTCACCATCACGAAGCCGATGATCGCCAACCCGAAGGTCAGCCACAGCAGGGTGCGATCGTACAGCACCATGTTGACCGCGTCGTTGTCGCGCGCGCCGGTCACCCAGTCTTTCAGCCGTTCTGTCAGCCCGAAGTTCGGCAAGCGTAGTTTCATCCGCCAAGCTCCTGCGCCAGGCGGGCGAACTCATCGCCGCGCACTTCAAAATTACGGAACTGATCGAGACTGGCGCAGGCCGGCGACAACAACACCATATCGCCGGGCTGTACGCGGCCGGCGATGGTGCGCATCGCCTGCTCCATGGTCTCGGTCAGCGTCGCCACTTCCGGCCGCAGCTGCGCCAGCTGGGCCCCGTCGCGGCCAAAGCAATACAGACGCACGTTGTCGCCCTGCAGATAGCGCGCCAGCGGCGAGAAATCGGCGGACTTGCCGTCGCCGCCCAGCAGCAGATGCAGCGTGCCGTCCACCTGCAGGCCGTTCAGCGCCGCTTCGGTGCTGCCGACGTTGGTGGCTTTGGAATCGTTGATCCAACGCACGCCGTTGTTCTCCCAGGCCAGCTGGAAGCGGTGCGCCAGGCCGGTGAAGGTGGTCAGCGCCTTCAGGCTGGACGCGCGCGGGATATTGACCGCATCCGCCAACGCCAGCGCCGCCAGGGCGTTGGTGTAGTTGTGGCGGCCGGTCAGTTTCATCTCGCGCGTATTCAGCACCTTGTCACCGCGCACCCGCAGCCAGGTTTCCCCCTGCTGACGGTTCAGGTGATAGTCGCCCACGTCCGCACCGAAGCTGACGCAGCGCTCGTCGGCGCCGCGCACCGGCATGGTCAGCGCATCGTCCGCGTTCACCACGCACACGGCGGCGTTTTCATACACGCGCAGCTTGGCGCCGCGATACTGCTGCAGGCCGAACGGATAGCGATCCATATGGTCTTCGGTCACGTTCAGGATGGTCGCCGCCGCCGCCCGCAGGCTATGCGTCGTTTCCAGCTGGAAGCTGGACAGCTCCAGCACGTACAGCCGGCATTCCTGGCGCAGCAGGCTCAGCGCCGGCAGGCCGATATTGCCGCCCACGCCCACCGCCCAACCGGCGGCTTTCGCCATCTCGCCCACCAGGGTGGTGACGGTGCTTTTGCCGTTGGAGCCGGTGATCGCCACGATCGGCGCCTGCGCCTCGCGGCAGAACAGCTCGACATCGCCGACGATTTCCACGCCGGCGTCAGCCGCGGCGCTCAATGCCGGGGTCGCCAGCGCGACGCCCGGGCTGGCGACGATCAGATCCGCCGCCAGCAGCCAGTCCTGATTCAAATCACCCAGATGGCGCTCCACGCTTTCAGGCAGTTTGTCCAACCCTGGCGGCGCGATACGGGTATCCATCACGCGCGGCGTAACGCCGCGCGCCATGAAGAAATCGACACAGGACAGGCCGGTGAGGCCCAACCCGATGATGACGACTTTTCTACCCTGATAGTCTGCCATGATTAACGCACCTTCAGCGTTGCCAGGCCAATCAGCACCAGCATCAGCGAAATGATCCAGAAGCGCACGATCACGCGCGGTTCCGGCCAGCCTTTCAATTCATAGTGGTGGTGAATCGGCGCCATGCGGAAAATGCGTTGTCCGCGCAGCTTGAACGACCCCACCTGCAGGATCACCGACAGCGTCTCTACCACGAATACGCCGCCCATGATCACCAACAAGAACTCCTGACGCAGCAGCACCGCGATGGTGCCCAGCGCGCCGCCCAGCGCCAGCGAACCGACGTCGCCCATAAATACCTGCGCCGGGTAGGTGTTGAACCACAGGAACCCGAGGCCGGCGCCGACGATGGCGGTGCAGACGATCACCAACTCACCGGCATGACGCAGATACGGAATATGCAGGTAGTTGGCGAAGTTCATGTTACCGGTCGCCCAGGCCACCAGCGCGAAACCGGCCGCCACGAATACCGTCGGCATAATCGCCAGGCCGTCCAGGCCATCGGTCAGGTTGACCGCGTTGCTGGTGCCGACGATGACGAAATAGGCCAGCAGGATGTACAGCAAGCCCAGCTGCGGCATCACGTCCTTAAAGAACGGCACAACCAGCTCGGTGGCTGGCGTGTCTTTTCCTACGGCGTACATGGCGAATGCGACAATCAGCGCAATCACCGACTGCCAGAAATACTTCCAGCGGGCGATCAGCCCTTTGGTGTCCTTACGCACCACCTTGCGGTAGTCGTCGACGAAACCGACGATGCCGTAACCCACCAGCACAAACAGCACGCACCAGACATACGGGTTGGACGGGTAGGCCCACATCAGCACCGAAATGGTGATGGAGGTCAGGATCATGATACCGCCCATGGTCGGCGTGCCGCGCTTGCTGAAGTGCGACTCGGGGCCGTCGTTACGCACTACCTGCCCGAAGGACATTTCTTGCAGACGCTTGATCACCCGCGGGCCCATCCACAGCGACAGGAACAGCGCGGTCAGCAGGCTGACAATGGCTCGGAACGTCAGATAAGAAAAGACGTTGAAGCCTGAGTAATACTTGACCAAATGCTCGGCCAGCCAAACTAACATGGTGCTTTCTCCTGTAACGCGCGTACTACCTGCTCCATTGCGGCACTACGTGAACCTTTGATTAACACGGTGATGACCGCATGTTCCGACAGTAATTCCGCCACGCGCGCGATCACTGCTGTCTTGTCCTGATAATGTTCGCCATTGCCGGAGGCTTCGCTCAGCACGCGGCTCAACCCGCCGACGCTGATCACTTTGTCGACCCCGGCCAGACGGGCGGCTTCACCCACCTGACGGTGGCACTCTTCCGCTTCTGCGCCCAGCTCGGCCATATCGCCGACCACCATCACGCGATAGCCCGGCATTTCCGCCAGCACCTGCGCCGCCGCGGTCATCGACCCGACGTTGGCGTTATAGCTGTCATCCAGCAGCAGCTTGTCTTCGGCCAGCGCCACCGGGAACAAACGCCCCGGCACCGCCTGCAATTGCTTCAACCCCTGACGCACCGCTTCAAGGGTGGCGCCCACCGACATCGCCAGCGCCGTGGCCGCCAGCGCGTTGGCCACGTTGTGGCGCCCCGGCAGCGGCAGCGCGATCTCGGCGGTGCCGAACGGGCTGTGTAACGTAAACTGCGTGCCTGCGCCGTTCACCCGCACGTCGTCCGCGAAGAAGTCCACGCCTTCGGCGGCCTGCGGCGAGAAGCGCCAGACGGTTTTGCCGCCCAGCATGCTCTGCCAGTGCGGCCAGTCGTTGTTATCGGCGTTGATGATCGCCACGCCGTCGGCCGGCAGGCCGGTAAAGATTTCACCTTTCGCCTGGGCGACGCCGGCCAGCGAGCCGAAGCCTTCCAGGTGCGCTGCCGCCAGGTTGTTCACCAAAGCGGTCTGCGGACGCGTCAATGCGGTGGTGTAAGCAATTTCGCCAATGTGATTAGCGCCCAGCTCTATCACGGCAAAGTCATGCTGCGGCTCCAGACGCAACAGCGTCAGCGGCACGCCGATGTCGTTATTGAAGTTGCCGGCGGTATACAGCACTTCGCCGCATTCACGCAGAATGGCAGCGGTCATTTCTTTCACCGATGTCTTGCCCGAGGAGCCGGTCAGCGCCACCACGCGCGCAGGCACCTGTTGACGCACCCAGGCGCCAAGCTGCCCCAGCGCCAGACGGGTGTCTTTCACCACCAGCTGCGGCGCGTCCACCAATAAGCGCTTACTGACCAGCAACGCCCCGGCGCCTGCGGCTACGGCATCCGCCGCGAAGTCGTGAGCGTCGAAACGCTCGCCTTTCAGCGCTACAAACAGGCAACCGGCGGTCACCTTGCGGGTGTCTGTCGTCACCTCGACAATTTGGCAATCGGCGCCGATCAGTTCAGCGCTCAATACCTCAGCCAGTGTCTGAAGAGAGACAGGGATCATGCCAGCACCCCCAGCAGCCGTGCGACCGTCGTGCGGTCGGAATAATCCAGACGGCGGTTGCCCACCAGCTGATAATCTTCGTGGCCTTTGCCCGCCACCAACACCACATCCTGCTCCTGCGCCTGCATGATGGCGCTGGTCACCGCTTCGGCGCGGCCGTGGATCACCAGCGCCTGCCCGGCGTCCAGCAATCCGGTCAGGATGTCGTTGATAATCGCGCGCGGCTCTTCGGTCCGCGGGTTGTCATCGGTGATCACCACGCGATCGGCGAACTGCTCGGCGATGCCGCCCATCAGCGGACGTTTGCCCTTGTCGCGATCGCCGCCGCAGCCGAACACGCACCACAGCTGCCCCTGGCAGTGCAGGCGCGCAGCTTCCAGCGCTTTCTCCAGCGCATCCGGCGTGTGGGCGTAATCCACCACCACCGTCGGTTTGCCCGGCGCGTTAAACACTTCCATGCGGCCGCAGACCGGCTGCAGACGGCTGCCGGTTTCCACCAGCGCCTCCAGCGGGTAGCCCAACGACAGCAGCGTCGCCAAGGCCAACAGCAGGTTGCTGACGTTGAAAGCGCCCATCAGGCGGCTTTCGATCTCGCCGTCGCCCCAGCTGGAGCTGAAACGAACCGTGGCGCCGTTGTCGTGATAGTCGACCGCCGTGGTTTTCAGCCAGCGGCCGTGGCAGCCCGGCTGCAGGTTGTCCTGCATCGTCACCGCTACCGCATCCGGCAGCTTGCTCAGCCAGCGCTGGCCGACTTCATCGTCGGCATTGATGATCGCCTGCCCCACGTTGTGGGCGGCGAACAGCGACCATTTGGCCGCTTCGTAATTGGCCATGTCACCGTGATAATCCAGGTGATCGCGGCTCAGGTTGGTGAAAACCGCCGCAGCGAACGGCAGCGCCGCCACCCGGTGTTGCACCAGACCGTGGGATGAGACTTCCATCGCGGCGAAGGTCGCGCCCTGTTCCGCCAACTCGTTTAATACGTGTTGAACATCCACCGCAGAACCGGTGGTATTCTCCGTCGGACACACCTGGCCCAGCAGGCCGTTGCCGACGGTGCCCATTACCGCGCTGGTTTCGCCCAGCAGTTGGCTCCACTGCGCCAGCAGTTGCGTGGTGGTGGTTTTGCCGTTGGTGCCGGTCACCCCAACCAGGCGCAGACGCTCGCCCGGCTGATGGTAAAAACGCCCGGCCAGCGCGGAAAGGCGCTGGTTCAGTTGGCTCAGGTAGATCACCGGCACGCCGTGCATCTCAACGATGGCGCCGTCTTCGGCCTGACCGTCAGCCTCGGCGATCACAGCGGCGACGCCCTGCGCGATGGCCTGCGGAATATAGCGGCGTCCATCCGTTTGATGGCCGACCACGGCGACAAACAGATCCCCGGCAGCCGCCACGCGGCTGTCTAATGTCATTTCCCGCAGCGCGCGCCCGGGTGCCGTCGGCACCCACGGGGCGAGTAAGTCGCGCAAATTACGATCTGCCACCTGAACCCTCTTTCTTGTTAATCACTAATTCGCTTTTGTCACCGGTGGGCAACGCGTCAGGCTCGACGTTCATGGTGCGCAATACGCCGCCCATGATGGCGCCGAACACCGGCGCGGAGATTGCGCCACCATAGTATTTCCCACCCTGCGGGTCGTTGATGACGACCACCAGGGCAAAACGGGGGTTACTTGCCGGCGCGACGCCGGCGGTATAAGCGATGTATCGGTTGACGTATTTGCCGTCCGGGCCCACTTTTTTCGCGGTACCGGTTTTGATGGCGATACGGTATCCCTTGATGGCGGCTTTCACGCCGCTACCGCCCGGCAAGGCCACGCTTTCCATCATGTGCACCACGGTGCGCACCAGAGGTTCAGGGAAAACGCGTTCGCCGGCGACCGGAGGGTCAACCTTGGTGATCGACAATGGGCGATACACGCCCAGGCTGCCGATCGTTGCATAGACTCGCGCCAACTGTAACGGAGTTACCATCAGCCCGTAGCCGAAAGAGAAGGTGGCCCTCTCTATGTCAGACCACCGTTGTTTTTTTGGGTATATGCCACTGCTTTCTCCGACCAGCCCCAAATTGGTCGCTTTTCCCAGCCCAAAACGAGAGTAAGTATCTACTAACGCTGAGGACGGCATCGCTAACGCCAGCTTTGAAACACCGACGTTACTCGACTTCTGCAAGATCCCGGTCAATGACAGCTCCGAGTACCGCGCCACGTCTTTGATCTCGTGGCCCTGAATGCGGTACGGGATGGTGTTCAGCACGCTGTTTTCTCTCACCACGCCGTTTTGCAGCGCGGTCATCACCACCATCGGCTTCACGGTTGAACCGGGTTCAAAAATATCGGTGATGGCGCGGTTACGCATGGTTTCTTTCGGCGTACCGGCCATGTTGTTCGGGTTGTAAGACGGGCTGTTGGCCATCGCCAGCACTTCGCCGGTGTTCACGTCGATCAGCACCGCAGTGCCCGATTCGGCCTTGTTGAACGCCACCGCGTTGTTCAGCTCGCGATACACCAGCGCCTGCAGGCGCTCATCGACGCTCAGTACCAGGTTGTGCGCCGCCTGACTGTCGACGGAGGAGATATCTTCGATCACCCGGCCGAAGCGGTCCTTACGCACCGTTCTCTCGCCCGGTTGCCCGGTCAGCCAGCGGTCGAAGCTCTTCTCGACGCCTTCGATACCTTGCCCGTCGATGTTGGTCACGCCGATGATGTGCGACGTCACCTGCCCCGCCGGGTAGTAACGGCGCGACTCCTGCCGCAGGTAGATCCCCGGCAGCTTGAGTTTGTGAATGTAATCGCCGATCGCCGGGTTAACCTGGCGCGCCAGATAAACGAAACGCCCTTTCGGGTTGGCGTTGATGCGGTTGGAAAGCTGGTCCAGCGGGATGTTCAGCGCATCGGAAAGCGCTTTCCAGCGGCTGTCCAGCGTGATGCCGCCGCGCTCGTTCAGCTCTTTCGGATCGGCCCACACCGCATTCACCGGCACACTGACCGCCAATGGACGGCCGGCGCGATCGCTGATCATGCCGCGCGCGGTCGGCACTTCCTGCACGCGCAGCGAACGCATGTCGCCTTCTTTCACCAGACGATCGGGGTTGATGACCTGCAGGTACGCGACGCGCAACATCAGGCCAACCATCGCCAGCAAAATGCAGCCGCACAGCAACGCAAAACGCCAGCTGACAAAGCTGGCCTGATCTTCCTGGCGTCTCAACTTACCGGGGCGCGCTGCTTTCATGCGTTTCCTTTCTACTCCGTGTCATTATTCCGGTTAAACCATTCATTGTTTAACGATGATATTTTCCTGCGATGGATCAACGTGTTGCATCTGCAGTTTTTCTGTCGCGATACGTTCAACCCGGCTGTGATCGCCGAGAGCGTTCTCTTCTAAAATCAGGTTGCGCCACTCGATATCCAGCGCATCGCGCTCCAGAACCAGCTGTTCGCGCTCAGCGGTCAGCAGGCGGGTGCGGTGCGCGGTAGTCACCACGAAAATCGCGGAAACCAGTGACGCAATCAGTAAAATCAGGGGGATCTTGGCATTGCGCAGCAGATCGCCGCCAATCACCCCGACCAAACCGTGACGTTCGTTGCCGATCACGCGGGCATCCTCTCAGCAATACGCAGCACCGAGCTGCGCGCACGCGGGTTGTCCGCCACTTCCGCTTCCGACGGCATCATTTTGCCCAGCGCTTTCAGCGTCCGGCCGCCCATGCCGCGCAGCTGCTCTTCGGTCAACGGAATGCCCGCCGGCACCTGAGCGCCGCGGCTGTGGTGACGCATAAAGCGTTTGACGATGCGGTCTTCCAGCGAGTGGAAGCTGATGATCGACAAACGGCCCTGCGGGGCCAGCACTTCCAGCGCGCCGTCGAGCGCACGCTCGATCTCTTCCAGCTCGCTGTTGATATAGATGCGGATCGCCTGGAAGCTGCGCGTCGCCGGATGCTTGTGCTTTTCACGGAACGGGCTGGCATCGGCGATCAGATCCGCCAGCTCTTTGGTGCGCGTCATCGGCTCCACGCGGTTTCTTTCCACGATGGCGCGCGCGATGCGCTTGGCGAAACGCTCTTCGCCAAAGGTTTTCAGCACCCAGGCGATATCGTCCGCTTCGGCCTTCATCAGCCATTCGGCGGCGGACAGGCCGGTGGACGGATCCATGCGCATGTCCAGCGGACCGTCACGCATAAAGGAGAATCCGCGCTCCGCGTCGTCAAGCTGCGGCGAGGAAACGCCCAGATCGAGCAGAACGCCGTCGATCTTGCCCACCAGGTCGCGCTCCCGCACATAGTGCGACAACTCGGAAAATGGGCCGTGTACGATGGTAAAACGAGGATCTTCAATAGATTTGGCGGCTGCAATCGCCTGAGGGTCACGGTCAATCGCCAGCAAGAGCCCTTCCGGCCCCAGCTGGGACAGAATCAGACGAGAATGGCCACCGCGACCAAAAGTACCGTCGATATATATGCCGTTGCTGCGGATGTTGAGGCCGTTGACGGCTTCGTCCAGCAGGACGGTGGTGTGTTTATAGTTTTCCAACATGCTTATAGCGACAAGTCCTGTAGCCGCTCAGACAACGGTTCCTGAGTCGACTGTTCAGCGTCAATATCATCCTTGACTTGTTGATACCAGGTCTGTTCATCCCACAGTTCAAACTTGTTGAACTGACCGACCAGCATCACTTCTTTCGTGAGCCCGGCGTGTTGCCGCAGCGTACTGGCTAACAGCAAACGACCGGCACTATCCATCTGACACTCACTGGCATGCCCCAGCAGCAGGCGCTGAACGCGGCGCTCGGCGGGATTCATGCTCGACAGACGTGATAATTTTTGTTCAATAATTTCCCATTCGGGCAAAGGATAAAGCAGCAGGCAGGGCTGATGGAGGTCAATGGTACAGACCATTTGGCCTTGCGATTCCTCGTTGAGCAATTCCCGATATCGGGTAGGTACGGCGAGCCGCCCTTTGCTGTCGAGGTTGACCATCGTCGCTCCACGGAACATTCCTGAGCTACCCCTTAGTGACCGTTTTCACCACTTTACCCCACAAATTCCCACACAATGGAGTTTACGGAGGGTATGAAAACCTTGTCAAGCCAGAGCGCCAGCGCTTTGGCAATATTTCTCTGGTCATTTTGGGAGCTGACTCGCGAAAGAAACTCTGATTATTCGACGATTAAAAATTAACACCATGATAAACGGAGAGAATTTTCTAAGCGGAAAGAATCTGATTAAAAACCTGACGAACTGGCGATTAATTAACTCATTACTTCCTTCTGCAAGCCATGTCTCATTTTTCAGCTCGGCAATCTCAGGGCTGTAACCGCTGGCGAGCCGCGCCCGCCAAGGCTCGGCGCCAGGCGAACCGATCGCGGAATAAGGCCATAACCCCTTGAGTTAATAACGCTCAATCGTTATTCACCGTAAAGCCGGGCGCTATTTTACTTCAATTTGCACCGCCGTGATGAGGGCGCGATAAAAATAAATGGCTCGGATATTACGAGCAGAAGTAATTTCGATTCAAATCAATTTGGTAAGATTATTCCCAAAATACCTGTTTACAATTATGGTTTCATTTTCTTACACCTTTATTTCCACAATTTTTGCCGGAAAAATCCCCTTCAAAAACGAAAAATTGCAACCTTATGTTTTTAATCGATTTATTTAAAAACGCCGATTTTAATCTCTCCACCCCATCCTATGCCCCAGCTCTGCGGGACAAAAAGCGAACAAATGTTAAAAATAAAAATATAAACCTAGTTAAAAAAGACAATTCAGATTAGTACACTATAAAAAAGGCAAAAAACCAGCCTTAACATCCAATAATTAATAACTTAACAGAATTTTAACCAAAGAGGATGACGCATGCTTTCGCCCGCGACTCACTGGCGTAGCGCCGCTGCCGATACGTTCGCACTGGTGGTGTACTGCTTTATCGCCGGCATGGCGATAGAAGTGTTGATCTCAGGCATGAGCTTCCAGCAATCCCTCTCTTCGCGCCTGCTGTCGATCCCGGTCAACATCCTGATCGCCTGGCCTTACGGCCGCTATCGCGATCTGTTTATCCGCACGGCGCGCCGCTGCCCGCGCGGCCAGTTCCTGCTGCGCAACCTCGCCGATCTGCTGGCCTACGTCAGCTTCCAGTCGCCGGTTTATGCCGCCATTCTATGGAGCGTAGGCGCCGACGGCCAACAAATGCTGGCGGCGGTAACCAGCAATGCGCTGGTCTCCATGGCGATGGGCGTGGTGTATGGCTATTTCCTGGAATACTGCCGGCGGCTGTTCCGGGTGGCGGACTACGTCTAAACCAGGAGCCCACCAACGCGGGGGCTCCTGCCAGGCAAACTACTTGCGGCTCAGGCTGCCGCGGCGGAACAGATTGCGGCGAATACGCGTCAATCCAGGCTTGGGTTTACGCGGTTCGTCCAGACTGGCCAACACCAGCTCCAGCACGCGTTCGGCCACGTCACGATGGCGCTGCGCCACCGCGAGCACCGGGCACTCCAGGAAATCCAACAGTTCATGGTCGCCGAAGGTGGCAATCGCCAGATCGGTCGGCAAACGGCCGCGTTGCTTCAGCGTCACGTCCATCACGCCCTGCAACAGCGAGAACGAGGTGGTGAACAGCGCCTGCGGCATCGGGTGCGTCTTCAGCCATTCGGCAAACAGCGCGCCGGCGGCTTCACGCTCATAGCTGTTGGCATACAGGTAATCGACGTGGCGGGGATCCTCTTGCCAGGCCCGGCGGAAGCCCTGCTCACGCAGGAAGCTGACCGAAAGCTCCGGCAAGGCGCCCAGATACAGCACCGATTCAGCCGGGAAGGTGCGCAGCTCCTGCGCCAGCGCAAAGGCATCTTCCTCGTCGGCCCCGACGACGCTGATGAAATGTTCGCGATCCAACGCGCGGTCCAGCGCGATGATCGGCAGCGGATCGTTGGCCCAGCGTTGATAGAAGGGGTGCTCCGGCGGCAAGGCGGTGGAAACGATGATGGCGTCCACCTGACGCTGCAGCAAATGCTCGATACAGCGCATTTCGTTGTCCGGCTGATCTTCGGAACAGGCGATCAGCAATTGATAACCACGCTGGCGCGCCTGACGCTCCAGGTAGTTGGCGATACGGGTATAGCTGGTATTTTCCAGATCCGGGATCACCAGACCGATAGAACGGGTGCGCCCGGCGCGCAGCCCTGCCGCGACGGCATTCGGGTGATAGTTGTGCTCCCTAACCACGGCCATCACTTTCTCGACGGTTTTATCGCTGACACGATACTGCTTCGCCTTGCCGTTGATGACATAACTGGCCGTCGTGCGCGAAACGCCCGCGAGACGCGCGATTTCATCCAGTTTCACATTAACCCCTTAATGACGCTGAAAATAGAAGTGAAGGCTGTGCTCGGATTAACCATGGCATCCCGTACGGTTATTCAATCCAGCCTCTGCGATCTAACAGCAGAAAACACTACCTAGCAACCGCTTTTGCCGAAAGGTGCCAGCAATCGGGCAAAAAATACCGAAAAGCAAAGGGCGCAGCCACGCCGCGCCCCGAATTATTCGCCGCCAGACCACGCTCAGCGCATAATTTTGTCGCCGCGCGACACGCCGACCACGCCGGAACGCGCCACTTCCACGATCTCCGCCACTTCACGCACCGCGCTCAGGAAGGCGTCCAGTTTATCGCTGGTGCCGGCCAGCTGCACCGTATACAGCGTCGCCGTCACATCAACGATCTGGCCGCGGAAAATGTCGGCGCAGCGCTTCACTTCTTCACGGCCGTAGCCGCTGGCCTGCAGCTTCACCAGCATGATCTCGCGCTCGACGTGGGCGCCCTGCACCAGCTCGCTAACGCGCAGCACGTCCACCAGCTTGTGCAACTGCTTCTCAATCTGCTCCAGCACTTTCTCGTCGCCGACGGTCTGGATAGTCATGCGCGACAGCGTCGGATCGTCGGTCGGCGCCACCGTCAGGCTCTCGATGTTGTAACCGCGCTGGGAGAACAACCCCACCACGCGCGAGAGGGCGCCGGATTCGTTTTCCAGCAAGACAGATAAAATACGGCGCATGATCAGGTCCTCTCCGTTTTGCTAAGCCACATTTCGTCCATGCTTCCGCCGCGGATCTGCATCGGGTAAACATGTTCGGTTTCATCGACTGTCACGTCGACGAACACCAGCCGCTCTTTTTCCGCCAGCGCCTGCGCCAGCTTGCTTTCCAGCTCATCCGGCGTGCGGATGGCGATGCCGACATGGCCGTAAGCCTCGGCCAGCTTGACAAAGTCCGGCAGCGAATCCATGTAAGACTGCGAGTGGCGGCCGGAATAAATCATGTCCTGCCACTGCTTGACCATGCCCAGATAACGGTTGTTGAGGTTCACCACCACCACCGGCAGGTTATATTGCAGCGCGGTGGACAGCTCCTGAATGTTCATCTGGATGCTGCCGTCGCCGGTGACGCACACCACGGTTTCCTCCGGCAGCGCCAGCTTGACGCCCAATGCCGCCGGCAGGCCAAAGCCCATGGTGCCGAGGCCGCCGGAGTTGATCCAACGGCGCGGTTTGTCGAACGGGTAATAGAGCGCGGCGAACATCTGGTGCTGCCCCACGTCGGAGGTCACATAGGCGTCGCCTTTGGTCAGGCGATGCAGGGTTTCGATCACCGCCTGCGGCTTGATGGTGCCGCTGTTTTTGTCGTACCCCAAACAGTCGCGGGCGCGCCACTGTTCAATAGACTGCCACCAATCGCGCAACGCATCATGATCCTGCGCCTTGTCATCCTGCGCCAACAGCTCCAGCATCTGCACCAACACCTGTTTGGCATCGCCGACGATCGGAATATCGGCATCCACCGTTTTGGAGATCGAGGTCGGATCGATATCGATATGCAGCACGGTGGCATCCGGGCAGTATTTGGCCAGATTGTTGGTCGTGCGATCGTCGAAACGTACGCCGACGGCGAAGATCACGTCGGCATGGTGCATGGTTTTGTTGGCTTCATAAGTGCCGTGCATGCCGAGCATGCCGACACTCTGGCGATGGGTGCCGGGGAAAGCGCCCAGTCCCATCAGGCTGCTGGTCACCGGCAGGTTCAGCTGCTCCGCCAACGCCAGCAGTTCGGCTTCGCAACCGGCGTTGATCGCGCCGCCGCCGACATACATCACCGGCTTCTTGGCCGCCAGGATGGTTTGCAACGCGCGTTTGATTTGCCCGCGATGGCCCTGCACCGTCGGGTTATAAGAACGCATGCTCACGTCCTGCGGGTAGGAATAAGGCATCCGCACCGCCGGGCCGACGATGTCTTTCGGCAGATCGATCACCACCGGGCCGGGGCGGCCGCTGGAAGCCAGGTAAAAGGCCTTCTTCAACACCGCCGGGATGTCTTCGGTACGTTTCACCAGGAAGCTGTGCTTCACCACCGGCCGAGAAATCCCCACCATATCGCACTCCTGGAAGGCGTCGTAGCCGATCAGCGAGCTGGGCACCTGCCCCGACAGCACCACCATCGGTATCGAGTCCATATAGGCGGTGGCGATGCCGGTAATGGCGTTGGTGGCGCCGGGGCCGGAGGTCACCAGCACCACGCCCACTTCGCCGGTGGCGCGCGCGTAACCGTCGGCCATGTGCACAGCCCCTTGCTCGTGGCGCACCAGAATATGATCGATCCCTCCGACCGTATGCAGGGCGTCGTAGATATCGAGCACCGCCCCGCCGGGGTAGCCGAATACATGTTTAACGCCCTGATCGATCAACGATCGGACGACCATCTCGGCTCCTGACAACATCTCCATGGGTTTGCCTCCAGGCTTGCTTATTCTTCTCTGGCGCCGGAACGTAGCGCCTGCTGCGGGGCAATGCCCCTAAATTTTTATGGGTTGTCGCTATCGAATTAACATAACGTCAGAATATGGGGCAGGCAAACGGCAAAATGGCTTAACGGCGGCGGGGTTATTGCCAAGCGGCTGGAGATCGCAGCTTTATAAAAACAATGCGCTAGCCTCAGGGTTGTTGGGCTAGGCATTGTTTCGAACAGGAGGAAAATTACAGAACTAAATCAGGTGAAGGATATGCCACTTTTTTCGCCGGGCACGTGGCCCGGCGGCGGCGTCAGGCCTGTTCCCGGTACATCGAGTCGATTTCGCGCTGATAGCGCTGCAGGATCACTTTGCGGCGCAGCTTCAGGGTTGGCGTCAGCTCCCCCAACTCCATGGAAAAAGCCGCCGGCAGCAGAGTGAACTTCTTCACCTGTTCGAAGCGCGCCAGCTCCTTTTGCATCTCGCGCAGGCGCTTTTCGAACATCGCGAGGATCTCGCCGTTGCGCAGCAGCTCCAGGCGATCCTGATACTTCAGGTTGACTGACTTCGCGTACTCTTCCAGCGACTCAAAGCACGGCACGATCAGCGCGGAAACGAACTTGCGCGCATCGGCGATGATCGCCACCTGCTCGATAAAGCGGTCCTGCGCCAACGTGCCTTCCAGCATCTGCGGCGCGATGTATTTGCCGCCAGAGGTTTTCATCAAATCCTTAAGGCGCTCGGTGATGAACAGATTGCCCTCTTCATCGATCGCCCCGGCGTCGCCGGTTTTCAGCCAGCCGTCTGCGGTAAAGGTCGCGGCGGTTTCCAACGGTTTGTTGAAATAGCCGCGCATCACGATAGGCCCGCGCACCTGGATTTCATTTTCTTCACCGATGCGCACCTCGACCTGCGGCAGCGGTTTGCCGATAGAGCCGAAGCGGAAATGCCCTTCTTCCCAGCAGGACACGGTCGCACAGGTTTCGGTCATGCCGTAACCGTACTTGATGTTGACGCCCATCGCCTGGAAAAACAGGATCACATTGTCATCCAGCTTGGCGCCCGCCGCCGGCAGGAAGCGCACCCGGCCGCCGAGGATACCGCGCAGCTTGCTCAATACCAGCTTGTCGGCCCAGCGGTGAGAGAATTCGAACAGTTTGCCCAACGGTTTGCCGGCCCGCTCTTGCAGGAACTTGCGCTCCCCGCAGACGATCGCCCAGTGGAACAGCGCGCGGCGCAGCCAAGGGGCACGCGCCACTTTTTCATGCACCGCGCTGAAAATCTTCTCGTAGAAACGCGGCACCGCGCACATTAACGTCGGCCGCACCTGCCCCATCGCTTCCCGAACCCAGTCGGTGTTCGGCAGGAAAACGTTCTGCGCGCCGGAATGCATGACAAAGAAGCTCCAGGCACGCTCGAACACGTGCGACAGCGGCAGGAAACTGAGCGACACATCCTCTTCGCCGACCGTCAGTCTCTCATCATGCAGGTAGAGCTGTGCCGCCAGGTTGCGATAATCCAGCATCACCCCTTTCGGCTCGCCGGTGGTGCCCGAGGTATAGATCAGGGTGAAGAGATCCTGCAGGTCGCACTCTTCAATGCGCTGCCGACGTTGAGCGATAAAAGCCGCCGGATCGACGGCATGCTCGAAGGCGCTCAGGTGTTGGGCTATCTCGCAATCGCGCAGATCGGCATCCTCGTCGAACACGATAATATGACGCAGTTGCGGACAGACGCCGCGCAGCGCGATGGCGGCGTCCAACTGCGCCTGTTCGCCGACGAACAGGATGCGAATGTCAGCGTCATTGATGACGAAGGCCGCCTGCGCCGGCGTATTGGTGGAATAGAGCGGTACGCTGACGCTACGCAGGTGCAGGATCGCGAGATCGGTCAACGACCAGGCCATCGTGTTATTGGCGAAGATACCGATACGTTCTTGCACTTCGGCGCCCAGCGCCAGCAGCCCGGCGGCAATGCGATCAATGCGGGCAGCCGCCGCTCCCCAGGTCAGTTGAAACTCGCCGTTGGGCGACCATTGGCGAAATGCTGTGCGATCGGCTCGGTGGGTGATTTGATGCTGTATACGATGGATCAAATGGTATTGCAGCAGATTAGTGATCATAGTGCTCTAAGCCTGAAATGAATCATACCGTTAAGCCTGAACGACGCCTTGCGGCCCTCATCTCAGCTTACACGTGTTTACTTTTTTCCGCGCAGTCTACCTACTCTCAGGCAGGGGGAAAAGCGATTTCAGCGTAGAAGTGTGAGCTAAAACTCAAGCCGGCTTTCGCGCTTTCATGGGTTGGACAGAATGGGAAGGAAAAGGTTTGATGGCGGCCATAAAACGCGGCCCGTTCGGGCCGCCACATCGAGTTAGTTTAAAATCCCAACTGGAAAGTAAAAATCAGAATATTAATTTATATTAATTGTTTTCGCTAAATGAACAAATTTACCCTAATAATAAGTTATTCTATCGCCGCAAAACCAAGAAATATCTTAATAAAAACACAGATAGTTCTTAGTTTTTATCATGAGAAAAAAACGCTCAGTTGAATATTATCTTTATATGGCTCCCATCTTTATCGCTTTACTTTGGGTTACCCGCCTCAATCAGGACAGATTTCATCCACTGGTGGCCTTTATCCCGCTCTGAAGATTCATGCCAGGATAGGTAGCAGGTGGCTTTATTATCGTTGCCACATAAAGGAACCGCCTTTATTTTCAACGCCTCCGTCAGCTGTCGCACCAACCAGGTGGGCGCAATCGCCACCATTTCCGTTTGCGACACCATATTCAACACGCTGTAAAGATCCGTGCACTGCTGCGTCACGGCACGCAGCATCGGCTCGTCTGAATAAAAAGGTTTACTGAACGATCCAAAACTTTCCAGGGAAACCGCAGCATGCTGCTCGGCCAGCATGTGCTCCGGCGTCACCTCCTCGCCTATTCTCGGGTGCGCCTGCGCAACCGCCAGCACTAATTCGTCGTCGAACATCGCCAGGCTGCGAAACTCCGCCGACTCGAAACGGCTGTAGCCGATGACAAACTCGACGTCCTGATAACGTAATTGATGTTCAATATTATTGTTAATGTATGACTTTATTTGCAGGTTAAGCTGCGGCGCTATCTGTTTGACGTGATTAATTATCCCGGCGCCCAGACGCAAATCGAGCGGGCTGCACAGCGACAGGGAGAACGCTCGCGTGCTGGTCAGCGGCTCAAACTCAGATCCCGGCAACTCATTCTGCACCAGCTGCAGCGCTTGCCGCACCGGCCCGAACAGCTGCCTGGCCCGCATGGTGGGCTGGATCCCGCGGCCGCAGCGCACGAACAGTTCGTCGTTGAACATCACCTTCAGGCGCGCTACCGCATTGCTCACCGCCGGCTGCGACATCCCTAACAAATTAGCGGCTCGCGTAATATTTTGCATTTGCATCACGGCGTCAAACACCGTCAGTAAATTAAGATCGACGCTGCGCAAATGAATGTCCGCCGGCTCTTTGACCATGGCGATTTCTGAATCATATTCAGCCATATTTCACTCCACTAAATCATGTGTAGATAATCTAATCCTTATGCTCGACAAACAATGAAACGCCGCATTGTCTTATCTTTGCACGACAAATTCTGCCATTACCGTCATCAACCGATAAAAAACCTCGTGTTATCGACACGATATAAGTCGTATATGGAATACATGTCAGCAGCTTCCCCCGTCAGCGAGAAGAATGCCACCTGGGTAGTACTAATAATTAGGTATCAACAATGATTAATACAATTGAACAACGTCGCCGCACTGTATGAGACAAACTATAAAAACACATCATAAGCAATCAAACCATCTAAAAACACCGCTCACTTTGTGTAAAAACGCATTATTTTGTTATATTATGACTAAAACAATCAATTATTCATATGAGTTCAATTTAAACCATTTGTATTGAAAATGTTATTTCATTGCTCCCCGTGATTAATCCCTCTTGTTTTTTTCATCACAAATCTTAACGCAACGAAATCCAGAAGCAATTAGCGCAGTATATATTCGATTCGTTTATGCTAAGCAGCACGCAAACTGGTCCCATTTTTTTCTCTAAGGCGTCGTTTTTTTGCCGAATGATCCTCTGTTTAGCTAATGGGCTGATGCATTGTCCCCGCATTCAATCAGGTGTTGACATCGCCAGGCCAATCACGTATCAAATTAGGCAGACACCCAATTTAAGAGAAGCTGAACCCTTATGATCCGTACTCACCGTCTACTAGGCCTACTACTTAACGCATCTTGTTTGCGCGGTATGCCTATGGACGAAGTTCGGAGCTGACTCAGCCGATCACCCATAAGAAACCCGCGCTACTGCGCGGGTTTTTTTTTGCCCGCTTAGCGTGAAATCAACACGATAAGGAATGCACCGATGAGCCAACAAGTCATTATTTTCGATACCACGCTGCGTGATGGCGAGCAGGCGCTGCAGGCCAGCCTGAGCGTAAAAGAGAAGATTCAGATTGCGCTGGCGCTGGAAAGAATGGGCGTTGACGTGATGGAAGTCGGCTTCCCGGTCTCTTCGCCGGGCGACTTCGAGTCGGTGCAAACCATCGCGCGCCAGATCAAGAACAGCCGCGTCTGCGGCCTGGCCCGCTGCGTGGACAAAGACATTGACGTGGCCGCCGAAGCGCTGCGCGTCGCCGAAGCGTTCCGCATCCACGTATTCCTGGCCACCTCGACCCTGCACATCGAATCGAAGCTGAAGCGCTCGTTCGACGAAGTGCTGGAGATGGCGGTGCGCTCGGTAAAACGCGCCCGCAACTACACCGACGACGTGGAGTTCTCCTGTGAAGACGCCGGCCGCACGCCGATCGACAATCTGTGTCGCGTGGTTGAAGCCGCCATCAACGCCGGCGCCACCACCATCAATATCCCGGACACCGTCGGCTACACCACGCCAAACCAGTTCGGCGGCATCATCACGACCCTGTATGACCGCGTGCCGAACATCGACAAAGCCATCATCTCCGTGCACTGCCACGACGATTTGGGCATGGCGGTCGGCAACTCCATCGCCGCGGTGCAGGCCGGCGCCCGCCAGGTGGAAGGCACCCTGAACGGCATTGGTGAACGCGCCGGCAACTGTTCGCTGGAAGAAGTAATCATGGCGATTAAAGTGCGCCAGGACATCATGAACGTGCACACCAACATCAATCACCAGGAAATCTTCCGCACCAGCCAGATCGTCAGCCAGCTGTGCAACATGCCGATCCCGGCCAACAAGGCGATCGTCGGCTCCAATGCCTTCGCCCACTCCTCCGGCATTCACCAGGACGGCGTGCTGAAGAACCGCGAAAACTACGAAATCATGACCCCGCAGTCGATCGGCCTGAAAGACGTGCAGTTGAACCTGACCTCCCGCTCCGGCCGCGCGGCGGTGAAACACCGCATGGAAGAGATGGGCTACCAGGAACAGGATTACAACCTGGATAGCCTGTACGCCGCCTTCCTGAAGCTGGCCGACAAAAAGGGCCAGGTATTCGACTACGATCTGGAGGCGCTGGCCTTCATCAACAAACAGCAGGAAGAGCCGGAGCACTTCAGCCTGGGTTACTTCAGCGTGCAGTCCGGCAGCAGCATCATGGCCACCGCCTCGGTGAAACTGATCTGCGGCGGCGAAGAGAAAGCCGAAGCCGCCACCGGCAACGGCCCGGTCGATGCGGTCTATCAGGCGATAAATCGCATCACCGACTACCCGATCGAGCTGGTGAAGTACCAGTTGACCGCCAAGGGCCATGGCCGCGACGCGCTGGGCCAGGTGGATATCGTGGTCTCTTACAACGGCCGCCGCTTCCACGGCGTGGGTCTGGCGACCGACATCGTCGAATCCTCCGCCAAGGCGATGGTGCACGTGTTGAACAATATTTGGCGCTCACAGCAGGTAGAAAAAGAAAAGCAGCGCCTGCAGCAAAACAAACATCAAAATAATCAGGAAACGGTGTGAACATGACGAAGACTTATCACATTGCCGTCTTGCCCGGAGACGGCATCGGCCCGGAAGTAATGGCTCAGGCGCGCAAAGTGTTGGACGCGGTGCGTCAACGCTTTGACATTCGCATCACCACCGCCGAGTACGACGTCGGCGGCATCGCCATCGATCGCCACGGCAGCCCGTTGCCGGCGGCGACCGTCGCCGGCTGCGAGCAGGCCGACGCCATCCTGTTCGGCTCGGTGGGCGGCCCGAAATGGGAACACCTGCCGCCGGCCGAGCAGCCGGAACGCGGCGCGCTGTTGCCGCTGCGCAAGCACTTCAAACTGTTCAGCAACCTGCGCCCGGCGCGCCTGTATCAAGGGTTGGAGGCATTCTGCCCGCTGCGCGCCGACATCGCCGCCCGCGGCTTCGACATTCTGTGCGTGCGCGAATTGACCGGCGGCATCTATTTCGGCCAGCCGAAGGGCCGCGAAGGCCAGGGCATGCAGGAACGCGCCTTCGATACCGAGGTGTATCACCGTTTCGAGATTGAACGCATCGCGCGCATCGCCTTCGAATCCGCCCGCAAGCGCCGCCACAAAGTGACGTCGATCGACAAGGCCAACGTGCTGCAAAGCTCCATCCTGTGGCGTGAAGTGGTCAATCAGGTCGCCAAGGATTACCCGGACGTGTCGCTGTCGCACATGTATATCGACAACGCCACCATGCAGTTGATCAAGGATCCGTCCCAGTTCGACGTGCTGCTGTGCTCCAATCTGTTCGGCGACATTCTGTCCGACGAGTGCGCGATGATCACCGGCTCGATGGGCATGCTGCCGTCCGCCAGCCTGAATGAGCAAGGCTTCGGCCTGTACGAACCGGCGGGCGGTTCCGCGCCGGATATTGCAGGCAAAGGCATCGCCAACCCGATTGCGCAGATCCTGTCCGCCACCCTGCTGCTGCGTTACAGCCTGGGCGCCGATGAAGCGGCCGACGCCGTGGAGCGCGCCATCAACCAGGCGCTGGAACAGGGCTACCGCACCGCCGATCTGGCCGGTGACGGCAAAGCCGTCAGCACCGATGAAATGGGCGACATCATCGCCCGCTTTGTAGCTCAGGGGGCATAACATGGCCAAGACCTTATACCAGAAGCTGTACGACGCCCACGTGGTGCACGAAGCGCCGAACGAAACGCCGTTGCTGTATATCGACCGTCACCTGGTGCACGAAGTCACCTCGCCGCAGGCATTCGACGGCCTGCGCGCCATGGGCCGCAAGGTGCGCCAGCCCGGCAAAACCTTCGCCACCATGGATCACAACGTGTCGACCCAAACCAAAGACATCAACGCCAGCGGCGAAATGGCGCGCATCCAGATGCAGGAGTTGATCAAGAACTGCGCGGAATTCGGCGTTTCGCTGTATGACCTGAATCACCCGTTCCAGGGCATCGTGCACGTGATCGGGCCTGAGCAAGGCATGACGCTGCCGGGCATGACCATCGTCTGCGGCGACTCGCACACCGCCACCCACGGCGCTTTCGGCTCGCTGGCGTTCGGCATCGGCACTTCCGAAGTGGAACACGTGCTGGCGACCCAGACCCTGAAACAGGGCCGCGCCAAAACCATGAAGATTGAAGTCACCGGCGACGCCGCCGAGGGCATCACCGCCAAAGACATCGTGCTGGCGGTGATCGGCAAAACCGGCAGCGCCGGCGGCACCGGCCACGTGGTGGAGTTCTGCGGCAAGGCGATCGAGGCATTGAGCATGGAAGGCCGCATGACCCTGTGCAACATGGCGATCGAAATGGGCGCCAAGGCCGGGCTGGTCGCACCGGATGACACCACCTTCGCCTACCTGAAGGGGCGTCAGTTTGCGCCAACCGGCGAAAACTGGGAGCAGGCGGTCGCCTATTGGCGCACGCTGAAGTCCGACGCCGACGCCCAGTTCGATACCGTGGTGACGCTGCGCGCCGAAGAGATCGCGCCACAGGTCACCTGGGGCACCAATCCCGGCCAAGTGATCGCCGTCAATCAGGCGATCCCGGCGCCGGAATCGTTCAGCGATCCGGTCGAGCGCGCCTCCGCCGAGAAAGCGCTGGCCTACATGGATTTGAAGCCGGGCATCAAATTGACCGACGTGCCGATCGACAAAGTGTTCATCGGCTCCTGCACCAACTCACGCATCGAAGATCTGCGCGCGGCGGCAGCTATCGCCAAAGGGCGCAAGGTCGCCAGCGGCGTGCAGGCCATCGTGGTGCCGGGCTCCGGCCCGGTGAAGGCCCAGGCGGAAGCCGAAGGGTTGGACAAAATCTTTATCGAAGCCGGTTTCGAATGGCGTTTGCCGGGTTGCTCAATGTGTCTGGCGATGAACAACGACCGTCTGAATCCAGGCGAGCGCTGCGCGTCCACCAGCAACCGTAACTTCGAAGGGCGTCAGGGCCGCGGCGGGCGCACCCACCTGGTCAGCCCGGCGATGGCCGCCGCGGCCGCCGTCGCCGGTCACTTCGCCGACATCCGTGATATTCACTAAGGGGCTAACGTGGCTAAATTTACTCAACATACCGGCTTAGTGGTGCCTTTGGATGCGGCCAACGTCGACACCGACGCCATTATTCCCAAACAGTTTTTACAGAAGGTCACCCGCACCGGTTTCGGCCAGCACCTGTTCAACGACTGGCGCTTCCTCGACGATGCCGGCCAGCAACCGAACCCGGCGTTCGTGCTGAACAAACCGCGCTATAAAGGCGCCAGCATCCTGTTGGCGCGGGAGAACTTCGGCTGCGGCTCCTCGCGCGAACACGCCCCTTGGGCGCTGACCGACTACGGGTTCAAAGTGGTGATCGCGCCGAGCTTCGCCGATATCTTCTACGGCAACTCATTTAACAACCAGCTGTTGCCGGTAACGCTGAGCGAGCAGCAGGTGGATGAGCTGTTCAAACTGGTAGACGCCAACGAAGGGACGGAGTTCGTGGTGGATCTGGAGAACCAGACGGTCAACGCCGGCGGCAAAAGCTATCCGTTCGAAATCGACAGCTTCCGCCGCCACTGCATGATCAACGGGCTGGACAGCATCGGCCTGACGCTGCAGCACGAAGCGGACATCTCCCGCTACGAAGCGCAGCAGCCGGCATTTCTGAATTAATCCCCTTCACCCGCCGCCCGGCGGGTGAATTTTTTCCTCACCAGTAGCCCAGCAGCTTCCACCACGCCCCGCCGATCAGCATCCAGATCAGCAGGTTAACCACACTCATCACCCATCCCGCTTTCCACCATTCTCCCAGCGTCACATAGCCGGAGCCAAAGATGATCGGCGCGGTGCCGGTGCCGTAATGCGTCAGCGACATCATCAGCGAAGAAGAGAACGCCAGGATCAGGCCCAGCAGCGCCGGTGGCGCGCCAAGCGCGATGCCGGCGGCGAAGAAGGCGGCGAACATCGCCGTCACGTGCGCGGTGGTGCTGGCGAAGAAATAGTGCGAATACAAGTAGATGAGAGTCAGCAAGATCGTACCGCCCACCCAGCTCATACCCATATGGTCAATGCCGTTGCCCACGGTCTGCGACAGCCAGCCGATCAGCCCCAGCTTGCCGAGGAAACTGGCCATCATCACCAGCGCCGAGAACCACACCACGGTGTCCCAGGCCCCTTTATGCTTCAGCACATCCTCCCAGCTCAGCACGCCAGTGGCCAGCAACACCGCCAGGCCGATCAGCGCCGCGGTGGTGGGATTGACCGCCAGCGCCGGGCCGAAGATCATCGCCGGAATGCCGGCCCACAGTATCAGCAACAGCGCGAACACCCCGAGGGTAATTTTTTCCGGCAGCGTCACCGGCCCCAACGCCTGCAGTTTTTCGCGCGCGAAGCGCGGCGCGTCCGGGGTGCTTTTCACCTCCGGCGGATACAGCAGGTAGATGACCAGCGGCATCACGAGCAGCGAACACAGCCCCGGCACCAGGGCGGCAATCGCCCACATCGACCAGGACAGCTCGAAGCTGCCATGGGTGCCTTTGGCGATCAGGCTGACGATCAACGGGTTAGGCGCGGTGGCGGTGATAAACATCGCCGAGGTGATCGGGTTGATGTTGTAGTTTACCAACGACAGGTAGCGGCCGATTTTGCCGGAGGTATTGAGCTCGGGTTTGGAGCCGAAGCTGTCGGCGATCGACTTCATGATCGGGTGAATGATGCCGCCGCCGCGCGCGGTGTTGCTCGGCGTCACCGGCGCCAGCGTGGTTTCCGCCAGCGTCAGCGCGTAAGCGATGCCCAGCGTCTTCTTGCCGAACAGCGAAATAAAGTAATAGCCGATGCGCGCGCCCAGCCCGGTTTTGTTCAGGCTGAGGGAAATCATGATCGAAAAGCCGATCAGCCAGATCAGCTGGTTGGAGAAGCCGCTGAGCGCATCGTCCAGCGCGGCGCCCGGCTTGCCCGGATTGGTGACGCCGGTCACCGCCACCAGAGCGATGGCGATCACCGAAACCGCGCCGATCGGCATCGCCTTGCCGATGATGGCGATGATGGTGCCGATAAACAGCGCCAGCAGTTGCCAGGCGTTGGGCGCAACGCCCTCCGGCACGGGAATGAGGAACCAGATAATCAGCGTGGCGCCAAGGGCGCACAGGGAAGGAAGCGTTTTGAGCGGTGTGAGTTTATCCATAACGTTCCCACTGTTCTAAACGACAGGGCGGCATCTCAATAGCGAGATGGGCGTGGGCGCAGCGATCGCGCGCCATATGCCTTCAGCTTGAGCGTCCGGCTTAGCCTTCTCAATGACTTGCATCAAGAATGCCGTCGTTTAACCTCACACTTCACGCACTTTGGCGCTCATCCCGAGCGCCGCCAGCGCCAGCAGCGCCGCCATCCAATACACCGAACCATGACCGAAATTCTCCACCAGCACGCCCTGCAGCACCCCGGCCAGGATCACCCCGGTAGAGATGCTGTTGGTGAACAGCGTGGTGGCGGCGCCCGGCCGGCCCGGCATCAAATCCTGAAAATAGAGCATGCCGATACCGGCGACGATGCCGATAAACACCGCGTTAAGCAGTTGCAGCGCGATCAGGGCCGGCTTGGTCGCCAACACCGTCAGCCCGAGATAAAACAGCACGCCCGCCGCCACCGCCAGCAGCATCATGTTGCGCTTGCCGAAGCGTTTGACGTAATAACCGGCCAGCAGCATTGCCGGGATTTCCAACCCGGCGGCAGTGCCCATCAGCACCCCGGCCAGCCCTTCCGGCAACCCGAGATCGGCGGTGATATACAGCGGCATATCGATGATATACAAGGTATTGCAGGTCCACATCAGCATCGAAGCGATGAACAGCAGCCGCACATCGCGATTGCGCCAGGCGCTGGCGGGCGCGATCGGCGCAGACATCCCGCCCTGCAGCCCCCCATTCTCCGCCGCACGCGGCACCGAAGGCAGCATAAATCCCACCAGCAGCACGCAAACCGCGAAGGTGGCGGCGGCGATCAGGAACATCACGGTGAACCCGTAGTTCAGCGCCAGCGCAAACGACAGCGGCGGGCCGATCACCCACGCCAGCGAAAGCTGGGCGCGCATCACCGAGCTGAACATCACCACTTCACGCGCCTCGCTGTCGGCGTATTCCCGCGCCAACGCGAAAATCTGCGGCATGGCGGTGTTGGCAACGGCGGACATCAGCACCCCGGCGGTGATCAGCGTCAGGTAGTCGCGGTTAAAGGCGAACAGCAGGCAGTTGCCGACCGCCATCAGGCAACACAGCAGGATCAACCTGCGCCGATCGCCGCGGGTATCGGAACGTTTGGCCAGCAGGAAGCTGACCACGATGCCGGCCACCGCGTTGGCGGTGTAAAACAGCCCGACCCACAGCGGCCGCACTTTGACTTCGGTGGTCAGAAACAGACTGAGCGTCGGCGTCAGCAACGCGCCGGCGATGCCGGAGAGAAAAGCGATCAGCAGGAAGGCGGCGAAGATGGGGTTAATGCGCAGTGACAACCGGCTCAGGCGTTGCATATTGTCTTCCCTGACCTCAAAGCAGAAGAAAGAACCTTAGGCCACGGCGAGGAAAAAGCAAGCGCATCGCCATGACCGCGCATAAAAAAACCAGTGGGTCGCCCCACTGGCTGGTGAAACAGCACCATTACTCAGAAACTTGTTGCCGCAGCCCCTACAGGTGCTCGCGATACTGCTTATCGGTCATCTCTTTAATGTCCCATTGCGTCAGGTGCGCCAGCATCGCCAGCCGTGCCTGTTCGGGCACCACGCTCAGCCAGTCGGCGCGCTGGCGGCGCACCGCGCGGAAATAGCGCTGATAGAACGGTTTGGATAAGAAAGCTTTCATGATTACGTCCTCCCCTTTCATTGATGAAAATTATCGGCGTAATATAGGGAAAGAAAAATTGACGAGTTGAAGCGGGAGTGTTCCTCTTTTATGTCCACGTCCAGATTGCAGCAGCAGTTCATCCGCCTGGGGCAGCGCTGCCACGGTGAAACCACCGACACCACGCTGCAGGATCTGGCGGAGGTGCTCAGCTGCTCGCGGCGCCACGTGCGTTCCCTGCTGAGCGCCATGCAGCGGGAAGGCTGGCTCACCTGGCAGGCGGAGTCGGGGCGCGGCAAGCGTTCTCGGCTAACCTTCCACTACACCGGCCTGGCGCTGCAGCAACAGCGGGCCGAGGAGTTGCTGGAACAGGATCGCATCGATCAGCTGGTGCAACTGGTGGGCGACAAAAACGTGGTGCGCCAGATGCTGCTGTCGCAGCTGGGGCGCAGCTTCCGCCAGGGGAAGCACATCCTGCGGGTGCTCTACTATCGGCAGTTGTACAATCTGCTGCCCGGCTCGGCGCTGCGGCGTTCCGAGACCCATTTGGCGCGTCAGATCTTCAACGGCCTGACGCGCATAAATGAGGAAAACGGGGAACTCGAATCCGATCTGTCCCACCATTGGCAGGCGCTGACGCCCTTGCACTGGCGGTTTTACCTGCGCCCGGCGATCCATTTTCATCACGGCCGCGAGCTGGAGATGGCGGACGTCATCAGCTCGCTTTCGCGTCTGACCTCGCAACCGCTGTTCTCGCATATCGAAAGTGTCACCTCGCCGACGCCGTTCGTTATCGACGTGCATCTGCGCAGCCCCGACCACTGGCTGCCCTGGCTGCTGGGCAGCGTGCAGGCCATGATCCTGCCGCGTGAATGGCGCGAACTGCCGGATTTCGCCCGCCATCCGGTCGGCACCGGCCCCTACCGCGTGGTGCGCAATCTTCCCAGCCAGATGAAGATCCACGCCTTCGACGACTATTTCGGCTACCGTGCGCTGATCGACGAGGTGAACATCTGGGTGCTGCCGGAGTTCTCCGAAGAGCTGGTGCACTCCGGCGTGCAGCTGCAGGGCGATGAAACCGGCAAAAACGAACTGGAAAGCCGACTGGAAGAGGGCTGTTATTTCTTGCTGTTCGATCAGCGCTCCCCGCTGGCCGCCGACCCCGCCATTCGCAGCTGGCTGTGCGAATTGATCAACCCCATTTCGCTGCTGAGCCGCGCCGGGCCGCTCTACCAGCGCTACTGGTCGCCGGCGTACGGCCTGCTGCCCCGCTGGCACCACAACCGCGCTCTGGCGCAGCAGCCCAAACCGGCGGGGTTGACCGAACTGACGATGACCCACTTCAATGAGCATTCGGAGTTTCACGCCATTCGCCAGGCGATTGAACCGCTGCTGGCGCAGCACGGCATCCGCCTGATCGTGCAAAGCGTGGATTACGCCACCTGGCACCAGGGCGACGCGCGCAGCGATCTGTGGCTCGGCAGCGCCAACTTCTATCTGCCGCTGGAGTTTTCGCTGTTCGCCACGCTGTACGAACTGCCGCTGATGCAGCACTGCATGAACGAAGATCTGGCGCAGGACGCGGCGCTGTGGCGCGCCAACCGCTTGCCGCTGGCGGAGTTCTGCCAGCGTCTGGTCAGCAACCACCAGCTGCATCCGCTGTTCCACCACTGGCTGCAGCTGCACGGCCAGCGCAGCATGCGCGGCGTGCGGATGAACACCCTCGGCTGGTTCGACTTCAAGTCCGCCTGGTTTGCCCCGCCGGAGACATAAGCGCCTTTCGCCCAAGTCGGTTAATCTTTACAATAGCGCCGTCTCAACGGGGTGCGGAGAGCCGGGCCGCCTAATAAGCCCGATTTTCCGCTGAGAGCACACCCGTCGAACCTGATCCGGTCAATACCGGCGGAGGGATTTGAGCCCAGCGAACCGGCGACGCCGCCTCGCCCCCTCAGATGCCCTTGCCCCCTTATTTTTCAGGAGTGCAACGTGGTCAAAAAATATCTGCCCTGCTTATTGCTGCTGTGCGCCGCGCCGGCGTTCGCCAAGCCGACGCTGACGGTTTACACCTACGATTCCTTCGCCGCCGACTGGGGCCCTGGTCCGGCGGTGAAAAAAGCCTTCGAAGCCGAATGCGGCTGTGAACTGAAGTTCGTCGCGCTGGAAGACGGCGTCTCGCTGCTGAACCGCCTGCGCATGGAAGGCAAAAACAGCGCCGCCGACGTGGTGCTGGGGCTGGACAACAACCTGCTGCAGGCGGCGCAGCAAACCGGCCTGTTCGCGCCGAGCGGCGTCGACACCGCCAAGCTGACGGTGCCGGGCGGCTGGCAGGACGCGACCTTCGTGCCTTACGACTACGGGTACTTCGCCTTCGTCTACAACAAAGAAAAACTGAAGAACCCGCCGAAAAGCCTGCAGGAGCTGGTCAGCGGCGACCGCAACTGGAAAGTGATCTACGAAGATCCGCGCACCAGCACGCCGGGGCTCGGCCTGCTGCTGTGGATGCAAAAAGTGTATGGCGACAAGGCGCCGGCCGCCTGGCAGCAGCTGGCGAAGAAGACCGTCACCGTCACCAAAGGCTGGAGCGAGGCCTACGGCCTGTTCCTGAAAGGCGAAGGCGACCTGGTGCTCAGCTACACCACGTCTCCGGCCTATCACCTGATCGAAGAGAAAAAAGACCTTTACGCCGCCGCCACGTTCAGCGAAGGCCACTACCTGCAGGTGGAAGTGGCGGGCAAGCTGAAAGCCGCCAAACAGCCTGAGCTGGCCGAGCGCTTCATGCAGTTCATGGTGACGCCGGCATTCCAGAACACCATCCCGACCGGCAACTGGATGTACCCGGTGATCAACACCCCGCTGCCCGTCGGTTTTGAGCAGATGAACGTGCCGCAGACCGCGCTGCAATACAGCGCCGAAGAGGTGGCCAAACAACGCGGCGGTTGGATCCGGGCATGGCAAACCGCCGTCAGCCGCTGATCCCCCGCTGGCTCTGGCCGGGGCTGCTGGCCGCCGGCGTGATCCTGCTGGTCGCCGCACTGGCGATGGGCTCACTGTGGCGTCACGCGCCGGACAGCGACTGGCGCGGCCTGTGGCAGGACAGTTACCTGTGGCACGTGGTGCGCTTCACCTTCTGGCAGGCGCTGTTGTCGGCGCTGATTTCGGTGCTGCCCGCCGTTCTGCTGGCGCGTGCGCTCTATCGCCGCCGTTTCCCCGGCCGGCAGCTGCTGCTGCGGCTGTGCGCCATGACGCTGGTGCTGCCGGTGCTGGTGGCGGTGTTCGGCCTGCTCAGCGTCTATGGGCGCCAGGGCTGGCTGGCGACGCTGTGCGGCTGGCTGGGCGTCGAGTATGGCTTCTCGCCCTACGGGCTGCAGGGCATTCTACTGGCGCACCTGTTCTTTAACCTGCCGCTGGCCACCCGCCTGTTGCTGCAGGCGCTGGAGAACATTCCGGTGGAGCAGCGCCAGCTGGCCGCCCAACTGGGGATGAACGGCTGGCAGCAGTTCCGTTTCGTCGAATGGCCGGCGCTGCGTCGCCAGATCCTGCCGAGCGGCGCGCTGATCTTCATGCTGTGCTTCGCCAGCTTCGCCACCGTGCTGTCGCTGGGCGGCGGGCCGCAGGCCACCACCATCGAACTGGCGATCTACCAGGCGCTGAGTTACGACTACGATCTGGGGCGTGCCGCCATGCTGGCGCTGATCCAGCTGGGCTGTTGTCTCGGGCTGGTGTTGATCAGTCAGCGCCTGAGCCAGGCATTGCCGGTGGGGCATACCCACGCCCAGCGCTGGCGCAATCCGGAAGACAGCCTGTGGCGGCGCATCAGCGATTTTCTGCTGATCGCCGCCGCCCTGCTGCTGCTGCTGCCGCCTCTGCTGGCGGTGATCGCCGACGGCGCCAATCAGGCCATTGTCAGCGTGCTGCGCCAGCCGGTGCTGTGGCAGGCGCTGTTCACGTCGCTGCGCATCGCCCTCGGCGCCGGGCTGCTGTGCGTGGCGCTCACGATGATGCTGCTGTGGAGCAGCCGCGAGCTGAAACTGCGGCAGCAGCTGCACGGCGGCCAGGCGCTGGAGCTGAGCGGCATGGTGATCCTGGCGATGCCGGGCATCGTGCTGGCCACCGGCTTCTTCCTGCTGCTGAGCGATACAATTGGGTTGCCGCAGTCGCCCTATGCGCTGGTGATCCTCACCAATGCGCTGATGGCGGTGCCCTACGCGCTAAAGGTGTTGGAGAACCCGATGCGCGACCTCGCCGAACGTTACAATCCGCTGTGCCTGTCGCTGGATATCCGCGGCTGGCAACGGCTGCGGCTGATTGAGCTGCGCGCCCTGCGCCGCCCGCTGGCGCAGGCGCTGGCCTTCGCCTGCGTGCTGTCGATCGGCGACTTCGGCGTGGTCGCCTTGTTTGGCAACGAGCATTTCCGTACCCTGCCTTTTTACCTGTATCAGCAGATTGGCGCCTACCGCAGCAACGACGGGGCGGTGACCGCGCTGCTGTTGCTGCTGCTGTGCTTCCTGTTGTTTACCCTGATTGAACGCTTACCGGGCCGCCATGCTGACGCTTGAAAAACTGACCTACCTGTATGAACACCTGCCGATGCGCTTTGATCTGCGCATCCAGCCGGGCGAGCGCGTCGCGGTGCTCGGCCCCAGCGGCGCCGGTAAAAGCACCTTGCTGAGCCTGATCGCCGGTTTTCTGCCGGCGGCCAGCGGCCGGCTGCTGCTGAACGGCGAAGACCACACCGCCACCCCGCCGGCCAAGCGGCCGGTGTCGATGCTGTTTCAGGAGAACAACCTGTTCGCGCACCTGACGGTGGCGCAGAACATCGGGCTGGGGTTGGATCCCGGTCTGCGCTTGACTGAACAACAGCGCCAACAGCGGGAGCACATCGCCCGTCAGGTCGGCCTGGAAGAGCACCTGGAGCGCCTGCCGTCGCAACTTTCCGGCGGCCAGCGTCAGCGCGCCGCGCTGGCGCGCTGTTTGATTCGCCAACGGCCGATCCTGTTGCTCGACGAACCCTTCTCGGCGCTCGATCCGGCGCTGCGCAACGAGATGTTGCAACTGCTGCAGACGGTATGCGAACAGCGCGACCTGACGCTGCTGATGGTGTCGCACAACCTCGACGACGCCGCGCGCATCGCGCCGCGCACGCTGCTGGTGGTCGACGGCCGCATCTATTACGACGGCCCGACGCAGGCCCTGCTGGACGGCAGCGCGCCCGAAGCGCGCGTGCTGGGCATTTCGGGCAAAGCGTGATCTGACGCGCGTTTTTTATGCTGCGCCAATAAACCTGTTGTGAGAATTTTGCGCCTGTGTTTTTATAAAAACCTGACTTTTTTTACTGATGATAAGGTTCCCTGTGATCGCATCCTCGCTGACTTCGACCCTACTAGTTACCGCGCTACCAGCCGCGGTGGTCGTCGTGCGTGTGGTGGTGGTCGTCGGCAATGCGCCGTAGGGTCCGAATCAACGCATCGATTCCCAAACCCCGCCGGCGCAAACCGGGCGGGGTTTCTTGTTTTAGCACCCTGCCCAGCAAAGCTCACCGGCCTTGAGAAAGGACAGGAACATGGCAACTTCGGGCACGCCTCAACCGAGTACCCGCTTCACCGGCGCACAATTGATCGTTCATCTGCTGGAGCGTCAGGGCATCACCACCGTCGCCGGCATTCCCGGCGGCGCCGCGCTGCCGCTGTATGACGCGCTGAGCCAAAGCACCCGCATTCACCACGTGCTGGCGCGCCACGAACAGGGCGCGGGCTTTATGGCGCAAGGCATGGCGCGCGCCAACGGCAAGGCGGCGGTGTGCATCGCCTCCAGCGGGCCGGGCGCCACCAACCTGGTCACCGCCATCGCCGACGCCAAACTCGACTCCATTCCGCTGGTGTGCATCACCGGTCAGGTGCCCTCCTCGATGATCGGCACCGACGCCTTCCAGGAAGTGGACACCTACGGCATTTCCATCCCGATCACCAAGCACAACCATCTGGTGCGCGATATCCGCGAACTGCCGCAGGTGATTGGCGACGCCTTCCGTATCGCCGAGTCCGGCCGCCCCGGACCGGTCTGGATCGATGTGCCGAAAGATGTGCAAACCGCCACCATCACGCTGGAAGAGCTGCCGCCGATCGCCGTGCCGGACGCCGCTCCAAGCTTCGATCCGGCGCTGGTTTCGCAAGCGGCCGCGATGATCAATCAGGCGAAACGCCCGATCCTCTACCTGGGCGGCGGCATCATCTGCGCCGACGCCCACCGGCAAGCGGTGGAACTGGCCGAACGCGCCGGTCTGCCCACCACCATGACGCTGATGGCGCTGGGCGCGATGCCGGTGGAACACCCGCTGTCGCTGGGCATGCTGGGCATGCACGCGGCACGCAGCACCAACTTCATTCTGCAGGAAGCCGATCTGCTGATCGTGCTGGGCGCGCGCTTCGACGATCGGGCGATCGGCAAAACCGAGCAGTTCTGCCCTAACGCCGCCATCATTCATGTGGATATCGACCGCGCCGAGCTGGGCAAGGTCAAACAGGCCAACGTTGCGATCCATGCCGACGTCGGCCAGGTGCTGCGCCAGCTGCTGCCGCAGATCGACACGCAGCCGCGCAGCGCATGGCTGAACACCGTCAATGACCTGAAACGCGAATTCCCGTTCAACATGCCGAACGCCGACGATCCGCTGAGCCATTACGGCCTGGTGCTGGCCGCCGCGCGCTGTGTGGACGACAGCGCCATCATCACCACCGACGTAGGCCAGCATCAGATGTGGGTGGCGCAAGCCTATCCGCTGAGCCGGCCGCGCCAGTGGCTGACGTCGGGCGGTCTGGGCACCATGGGCTTCGGTCTGCCGGCGGCTATCGGCGCAGCGCTGGCGGAGCCCGAGCGCAAAGTGCTGTGCTTCTCCGGCGACGGCAGCCTGATGATGAACATTCAGGAAATGGCCACCGCGGTCGAGCACAATCTGGACGTGAAAATCATTTTGATGAACAACCAGGCGCTGGGGCTGGTGCACCAGCAGCAAACCCTGTTCTACCAGCAGCGCATCTTCGCCGCCGCCTACCCGAAGCGCACCGACTTCCTGAAGATCGCCGCCGGATTCGGGCTGGATACCTGCGATCTGAACGCCGCGGAAGATCCGCAGGCGGCGCTGGCCGAGGCGATCCAACGCCCGGGCCCCTGCCTGATCCACGCGCTGATCGATATCAACGAAAAAGTATTCCCGATGGTGCCGCCGGGCGCCGCCAACATCGACATGATTGGAGAATAAGCCATGCTGCAACCACAAGATAAACCCCAAGTGATCCTGGAGCTGGCAGTGCGTAACCATCCCGGCGTGATGTCGCACGTTTGCGGGCTGTTCGCCCGCCGCGCGTTCAACGTCGAAGGCATTCTGTGTCTGCCGCTAAAGGACGGCCAGCAGAGCCGCATTTGGCTATTGGTCGCCGACGATCAGCGGCTGGAGCAAATGATCAGCCAGGTGGAAAAGCTGGAAGACGTGCTGCAGGTGAAGCGCCACAGCGAAGACGTGCGGGTATTTGAACAGTTGGAAGCGTTCTTCCAATAAGGCGAACGGGGGCTTTCGCCCCCTTTGGTCATTGACCCGACAACACCTGCCACAGCAGGTGGCGATACACCGGCATCAGCGGCTGCTGACTCAGCGCATAACCGACCGCCAGCGCCGCCAGCCAACTCAATCCGCAAACCACGCGCAGCCGCAGCGGCGTCAGCCAACGGCTCAGTCGATCGGCGTTGCGCTTACCCTCACGCCACCAACGCCAGCTCAACCATACCGCCAGCCAGACCAGCAGCGCCGCCGCGAGCAGCAGCCACTTGAACATCGCGCTGTCGGCGCCGGCGGGAATATCGATCGCCACGCCCGCCAGAATGCCGGGGAAGAAATAAACCGGCGGCCAGGTCAGGCAACCGATGATGTTCGGCAGCGCGAACTTGTACGGCGGCAAATCGAGCATGCCGGCCACCATTGGCACCAGCGGGCGCGTCGGGCCGACGAAGCGGCCGATCAGAATGGTCGCCATGCTGTGCTGGTGCAAGGCATGCTCGGTTTTGTCGAGCAGCGCCTTGTTCTTCTTCAGGAATGACCAACGGTGTAAAGGCCCCTTGAACGCGCGGCCGACGAAATAAGAGATCCAGTCGCCGAGCAGACAGCCGACGATGCCCGCCGCCCAGGCGTAGTAAAAGTCCACCTTGCCGCTGCCGATCAGCGCGCCGATGCTGGCCATCATCACCGTGCCGGGCAGCAACAGCCCCACCAGCGCCAGCGACTCCAGAAAAGCGACCAGCAGGACGACCATCAGGGTGAAAGCCAGTGACTGGGTGATCAAATCTTGTAAATAGGCTTCCATTACACCTCTGCGGATTATTCGGGCCAAACGGGGCGGAGGATTTTCCAGCGCCGCCGCTGACGAGTCAATCGATGAATTGTATGCGTATTTGGCAACGCCGCGCGGCGATGGACAATTACTGTATAAAAACCCATACTATAATTTATCTATATTAGCGCCAAAACCGACATCACGCTGAACGTCGCGCACGCCGCCCGGTGGAAAACGAAGGGGTTATGACTGCACTGCAACAGGGTTTCCTGCTCACTCGCCACTGGCGCGACACGCCAGCCGGCACCGAGGTCGAATTTTGGCTGGCGACCGACGCAGGCCCGCGTCAGCTGCGTCTGCCGCCGCAGACTTCGGTGGCGTTTATCCCCGCCGAACAAAGGCAGCGCGCGGAACTGCTGCTGCGGGAAGAGCGGCAAGTCGAACTAAAACCGCTGGCGCTGACGGATTTTCATCACCGCCCGATGCTGGGGCTATACTGCCGCCAGCACCGTCAGCTCATCAAGCTGGAAAAACTGCTGCGGGAAGGCGGCGTTACGGTCTACGAGGCCGACATTCGCCCGCCGGAGCGCTACCTGATGGAACGCTTCATCACCGCGCCGGTATGGTTCAACGGCAGCCCCGACGGCGGCGGCCCGTTGCTCAACGGCCAGATGAAGCCGGCGCCGGAGTACCGTCCAACGCTAAAACTGGTGTCGCTGGATATCGAAACCACCGCCCACGGCGAACTTTACTCTATCGCGCTGGAGGGCTGCGGCCAGCGTCAGGTCTATATGCTGGGGCCGGCCAACGGCGGCGATGCGCCGCTGGATTTCGATCTGGAGTACTGCGCCAGCCGCCCTCAGCTGCTGGAGCGGTTGAACGCCTGGCTGGAGCGGCACGATCCCGACGCCATCATCGGCTGGAACCTGGTGCAGTTCGATCTGCGAGTGCTGCAGAAGCACGCCGAGCGCTACCAAATCCCGCTGCGGCTGGGACGTGGCGGCAACCTGCTGGAGTGGCGCGAGCATGGCTTCAAGCAGAATCACTTTTTCGCCGCCGCCGCCGGCCGCCTGATCATCGACGGCATCGAGGCGCTGAAATCCGCCACCTGGAATTTTCCCTCCTTCAGCCTGGAGTACGTTTCGCAGGAACTGCTGGGCGAAGGCAAGGCGATCGACAATCCTTATCAACGCATGGCGGAGATCGACCGGCGCTTCGCCGAAGACAAGCCGGCGCTGGCACGCTACAACCTGAAGGACTGTGAACTGGTGACGCGCATCTTCGCCAAGGCCGATCTGCTCAACTTCCTGCTGGAGCGCGCAACCGTCACCGGGCTGGCGGCCGATCGCAGCGGCGGATCGGTGGCGGCCTTCAGCCACCTCTATATGCCGCGCATGCATCGCCTGGGCTTTGTCGCCCCCAACCTCGGCGAACAGCCGGAGGAACACAGCCCCGGCGGCTTTGTGATGGATTCCCGGCCCGGCCTGTACGACTCGGTGCTGGTGCTGGACTATAAAAGTCTGTACCCGTCGATCATCCGCACCTTCTTGATCGATCCGGTCGGATTGGTGGAAGGCATGCGCCACCCAAACGACGCCGACTCGGTGCCCGGCTTTCGCAACGCCCGCTTCTCGCGCAGCAAACACTGCCTGCCGGCGATCGTCGAGCAGATCTGGCAAGGGCGCGAGGCCGCCAAACGCCAGCACAACAAGCCGCTGTCGCAGGCGCTGAAGATCATCATGAACGCGCTGTACGGCGTGCTGGGATCGAGCGGCTGCCGCTTCTTCGATCCGCGGCTGGCGTCGTCGATCACCCTGCGCGGCCACGAGATCATGCGCCAAACCCGCGAGCTGATCGAAGCCGAAGGCTATCAGGTGATTTACGGCGACACCGACTCCACCTTCGTCTGGCTGAAACAGCCGCATGACGAGCAACAGGCGGCGCAGATCGGCCGGGCGCTGGTGCAACGGGTCAACGCCTGGTGGCAGCAGCATCTGCAACAGCAGTTCGGGCTGGAGAACGCGCTGGAGCTGGAGTTCGAAACCCACTATTCCCGCTTCCTGATGCCGACCATTCGCGGCGCCGAGCAGGGCAGCAAGAAACGCTACGCCGGCCTGGTCGCGCGCGCCGACGGCCAGGAAGAGATGGTGTACAAAGGCCTGGAAACGGTGCGCACCGACTGGACGCCGCTGGCGCAGCAGTTCCAGCAGCAGCTCTATCAGCGCATCTTCAAACAACAGCCCTACCAGGACTATGTGCGCGACTACGTCGGCAAAACCCTGAACGGCGACTTCGACGATCAACTGGTGTACCGCAAACGGCTGCGCAGAAAGCTCGACGACTATCAGCGCAACGTGCCGCCGCACGCCCGCGCCGCGCGCATCGCCGACGACTACAACCGCAGTCAGGGGCGGCCGCTGCAGTATCAGAACGGCGGCTGGATCAGCTACGTGATGACCGTCGCCGGGCCGGAACCGCTGGAAACCCGCCATTCGCCCATCGATTATCAGCACTACCTCGAACGTCAGCTGCAACCGGTGGCAGACGCTATACTCCCTTTCTTGCACGACGACTTCACCACGCTGGTCACCGGGCAGATGGGGCTGTTTTGAGATTGCGCCAGGTTAAGAAAAATCATCCGGTTTTGCAGGTGACGAACGCGCCGCCTTCCATTACCATAGCGCCCTTCCCAAAACTGAACCACGCTTAGCCCTGCCGTCTCGCGACGTCTGCATGGCGTGAACGGCTATTGCCCGCCAAATTTAAAACAAACCGGGATTAGCAGACGTTCAGTACAGGTGCCGCGGCCCTTCCCGCCCGGTAACAAGACTTACTTACAAAGAATCGAGCCGACAATATATGCCTTTTACTCTTGGTCAACGCTGGATCAGCGACACGGAAAGCGAATTAGGACTGGGCACCGTCGTGGCGCTGGACGCGCGCATGATTACCCTGCTTTTCCCCGCCACCGGTGAAAACCGCCTCTATGCCAGAAACGATTCGCCGATCACCCGCGTGATGTTCAACCCGGGCGATACCGTCAGCAGCCATGAGGGATGGCAGCTGCAGGTGGAAGAGGTGAAAGAGGAAAACGGTCTGTTGACCTATATCGGCACCCGCCTGGACACCCAGGAAAGCGGCGTGGCGATGCGCGAAGTGCTGCTGGACAGCAAACTGACCTTCAGCAAGCCGCAGGATCGCCTGTTCGCCGGCCAAATCGACCGCATGGATCGTTTCGCGCTGCGTTTTCGCGCCCGCAAATACCAGAGCGAGCAGTATCGCCTGCCGTTCGCCGGCCTGCGCGGCATGCGCGCCAGCCTGATCCCGCACCAGCTGCACATCGCTCATGAAGTCGGCCAGCGCCATGCGCCGCGCGTTCTGCTGGCGGACGAAGTCGGCCTCGGCAAAACCATCGAAGCCGGCATGATCATCCACCAGCAACTGCTGGCGGGCCGCGCCGAGCGCGTGCTGATCGTGGTGCCGGAAACGCTGCAGCACCAGTGGCTGGTGGAGATGATGCGCCGCTTCAACCTCTACTTCTCGCTGTTCGACGACAGCCGCTACGCCGAAGCCAAGCTCGACAGCAGCAACCCGTTCGAGACCGAACAGCTGGTGATCTGCTCGCTGGACTTCGTGCGCCGCAACAAGCAGCGCCTGGAAGAGCTGGCGGACGCCCAGTGGGATCTGCTGGTGGTCGATGAAGCGCACCACCTGGCCTGGAGCGAAGAAGCGCCGAGCCGCGAATATCAGGTGATCGAACAGTTGGCCGAGCATATCCCCGGCGTACTGCTGCTGACCGCCACCCCGGAACAGCTGGGTCAACAGAGCCACTTTGCGCGCCTGCGCCTGCTCGATCCGAACCGTTTCCACGACTACGGCGAGTTCGTCGCCGAACAGCAGAAATACCGTCCGGTGGCCGACGCCGTCACCCTGCTGCTGAGCGGTGAACGCCTGGCCGACGACAAGCTTAACCTGCTGGGCGAGCTGATCGACGAACAGGACATCGAACCGCTGCTCAAGGCCGCCAACAGCGAAGGCGACAACGCCGAGCAGGCGCGCCAGGAGCTGGTGGCCATGCTGATGGATCGCCACGGCACCAGCCGCGTGCTGTTCCGCAACACCCGTAACGGCGTGAAGGGCTTCCCGCACCGCAACCTGCACCAGATCAAGCTGCCGTTGCCAACCCAATATCAGACCGCGATCAAAGTGTCCGGGATCATGGGCGCCAAGAAATCCGTCGAAGCGCGCGCGCGCGACATGCTGTATCCGGAGCAGATCTACCAGGAATTCGAAGGCGAAAACGCCACCTGGTGGAACTTCGACCCGCGCGTCGAATGGTTGCTGGATTACCTGCTGGCCAACCGCAACGAAAAAGTGCTGGTGATCTGCGCCAAAGCCGATACCGCGCTGCAGCTGGAGCAGGTGCTGCGCGAGCGTGAAGCGATCCGCGCCGCGGTGTTCCACGAAGGGCTGTCGATCATCGAGCGCGACCGCGCCGCCGCCTACTTCGCCTCCGAAGAAGAAGGCGCGCAGGTGCTGCTGTGTTCCGAGATCGGTTCCGAAGGCCGCAACTTCCAGTTCGCCAGCCAGCTGGTGATGTTCGATTTGCCGTTCAACCCGGATCTGCTGGAACAGCGCATCGGCCGTCTGGACCGTATCGGCCAGATGCACGATATCCAGATCATGGTGCCTTACCTGGAGCACACCGCACAGGCGGTGCTGGGCCGCTGGTTCCACGAAGGGCTCGACGCCTTCGAACACACCTGCCCGACCGGCCGCACCATCTACGACAGCTGCTACGAGCAGTTGATCGGCTATCTGGCCGCGCCGACCGAGCAGGAAGGCCTGGACGAATTCATCCACGCCTGCCGCCAGCAGCATGACCAGTTGAAAGCGCAGCTGGAACAGGGCCGCGACCGTCTGCTGGAGATGCACTCCAACGGCGGCGACAAGGCCCAGGCGCTGGCCGCCGCCATCGCCGAGCAAGATAACGATGTCAACCTGGTGGGCTTCGCGCTCAACCTGTTCGACATCGTCGGCATCAATCAGGAAGACCGCAGCGACAACCTGATCGTGCTGACGCCGTCCGACCATATGCTGGTGCCGGACTTCCCGGGCCTGCCGCAGGACGGCTGCACCGTCACCTTCGATCGCGATCGGGCGCTGTCACGTGAAGACGCGCAGTTCGTCAGCTGGGAACACCCGATCATCCGCAACGGCCTGGATCTGATCCTGTCCGGCGATACCGGCAGCTGCGCGGTGTCCCTGTTGAAAAATAAAGCGTTGCCGGTCGGCACCCTGCTGGTTGAGCTGGTGTACGTGGTGGAAGCCCAGGCGCCGAAACACCTGCAGCTGACCCGCTTCCTGCCGCCGACGCCGATCCGCATGCTGATGGATCGCAAGGGCACCAACCTGGCGGCGCAGGTCGAGTTCGAAAGCTTCAACCGTCAGTTGAACGCGGTCAACCGCCACACCTCCAGCAAGCTGGTCAACGCCGTGCAGCAAGACGTGCACGCCATGCTGCAGCAGGCGGAAAGCCTGGTGGAAGCGCAGGCGCGCACGCTGATCGAACAGGCGAAGCAAGAAGCGGACGACAAGCTGAGCGCCGAGCTGGCGCGTCTGGAAGCGCTGAAGGCGGTCAACCCGAACATCCGCGACGACGAAGTCGAAGCGCTGGAGTTCAACCGCCGTCAGGTGCTGGCCAACCTCAATGAAGCCGGCTGGCGCCTGGACGCCATTCGTCTGGTGGTGGTCACCCACCAGTAACCGGCGCGACATGGGGAGGCAACCGTCTCCCCGTTCAGCCCTTTTCGCGGAGCCAAGATGGAACCCTACAATCCCCCGCAGGACCCGCTGCACATCCTGTATCAGGATGAACACATCATGGTGGTCAACAAGCCCAGCGGCTTGCTGTCGGTGCCCGGCCGCGCGCCGGAGAACAAAGACAGCCTGATGACCCGCATTCAGGCCGATCATCCGGCCGCCGAATCGGTGCACCGGCTGGACATGGCCACCAGCGGGGTGATCGTGGTGGCGCTCAACAAGGCCGCCGAACGTGAGCTGAAGCGTCAATTCCGCGAACGCGAGCCGAAGAAATCCTATATCGCCCGCGTTTGGGGGCATATGGAACATGACGAAGGACTGGTGGATTTGCCGCTGATCTGCGATTGGCCGAACCGGCCGCTGCAAAAGGTGTGTTTTGACACCGGCAAAGCGGCGCAAACGGAATATCAGGTGCTGTCGCGCGACGCCGACGGCAGCACGCGCGTGAAGCTGACGCCGATCACCGGCCGCTCGCATCAGCTGCGGGTGCACATGCTGGCGCTGGGGCATCCGATCCTCGGCGACGGTTTCTACGCCCCGCCGGAGGCTAAGGCGATGGCGCCACGGCTACAGCTGCATGCGCAAGAGCTGCGCATCACCCACCCCGCCTTCCAGACGCCGATGCACTTTCGCGCCGAGCCGGATTTCTAAGGCTAAAACCCAACGGGCCCGGCATACCGGGCCCGCTTTCATCGCTTATTTAAAACCTTTCTCGCGTTTGATCAGGTCGTACGCCGCCTGGATCTCCTGCGCTTTCTGCTTGGCCATTTCCATCATCTGCGGCGGCAAGCCCTTCGCCACCAGCTTATCCGGATGGTGTTCGCTCATCAGCTTGCGGTAGGCGCGTTTGATGGTGGCGGCATCGTCGCTGCTGCGCACGCCGAGCACCTTGCAGGCATCGTCGAGCGTCGGGCCGCGCTGAGCCTGCTGATAGCCGCCCTGCGAATACCCGCCCTGCTGACCGCCGCCGAACTGACGCCCGCCCTCCATCATGCTGAGGAACTGATCGAACTGCGCGCGCGAAATGCCGAGTTCTTCGGCGATGACGTACAGCACCTGACGTTCGTTCGGGTGCAGCGAGCCGTCGGCAAACGCCGCCTGGATCTGAATTTCCAGAAACATCCGAATCAGATCGAAGCGGCCGAAACAGATGCTGCGGAACTGCTGCAGCGTCTCACGCAGCGGGAACTGGCTCTGTTTGCCCTCGCGGAACGCCTGCTGCGCCGCGGTGCGCGCTTCGCCGTGCAGCTGCAGGCGATCCATGAACAGGCTGGCGATCTGGATATCCGCCTCGGTAACGCGTCCCTTGGATTTGGTCAGGTGGCCCATCACCTGAAAAGTGGTGCGGAAAAACAGCGTTTGCCGCGTTTGCTGGTCGGTGAAAAACCCCCGGCTGCGCTTGTTGCTGCGCGCCGTATCGATCATATGACCGATAATCAGCCCCAGAACTACACCCCAGAATCCCGCGCCAGACCAGATGGCGACGATGACGCCGAGCAGTTTTCCCCAATACTGCATATACTCCTCAATTATCATGCCGAAAGCCGCCCGCTCTCCTTCGCTTCAGGAAAGGGCGCAGGCGATTTTTCCTAGAATTTGGATTATCATACCTGTCATTTATCTTTGCGCCTAACGACGACGCAAGTAAACGGCTGGATTTAGCACTAGCGCAACGCAGATGAGTAATATAGTCTCTGACCGTTTGCCGGACACGACGCCTCTGATGACGGAACACCAAAACCGCGTATGAAAAAAAGTTTCCCAACACTGCTGGCCACGATGATTTGGACGGCACTCTACAGTCAGCATGCGCTGGCTGATCTGGCCGAGCAATGCATGCTTGGCGTTCCCGTTTACGACAAGCCTTTGGTCAGCGGCGATCCGAACAGCCAGCCGGTGACCATCAATGCCGATGACTCGCGCGCCGACTACCCGAAAAGCGCCCTGTTCAGCGGCAACGTGCATATCGAGCAGGGCAACAGCACCCTGACCGCCAAAGAAGTCGAGCTGAACCAGACGGAAAACCCTGGCCAGACGGAACCGGTGCGCACCGTCACCGCCACCGGCGACGTGCACTACAGCGACAATCAGATCAAACTGAAAGGCCCGAAGGCCTGGTCGAACCTGAATACCAAAGATACCGACGTCTATGAAGGCGACTACCAGATGGTCGGCCGTCAGGGGCGCGGCGACGCCGACAAGATGAAAATGCGCGGCGCCAACCGTTACACCATCCTGGAAAACGGCACCTTTACCTCCTGTCTGCCGGGCGACGACAGCTGGAGCGTGGTCGGTTCCGAAGTGATCCACGATCGCGAAGAGCAGGTGGCGGAAATATGGAACGCCCGCTTCCGCATCGGCGGCGTGCCGGTGTTCTACAGCCCGTACCTGCAGCTGCCGGTCGGCGACAAGCGCCGTTCCGGTTTCCTGATCCCCAACGCCAAGTACGGCAGCAACAACGGCTTCGAGTTCATGTTGCCGTACTACTGGAACATCGCACCGAACTACGATGCCACCATCACGCCACACTATATGTCCAAGCGCGGCCTGCAGTGGCAGACCGAGTTCCGCTATCTGGTGCAGCCGGGCCTCGGCCTGATGGAGTTCGACTGGCTGCCGGACGACAAGGAATACGGCAAAGATCATGAGGACAGCAAACGCTGGCTGTTCTACTGGAACCACAACGGCGTCATGGATCAGGTGTGGCGCTTCAACGTCGACTACACCAAGGTCAGCGATTCCAAATACTTCACCGATCTGGACTCCAAGTACGGTTCCACTACCGACGGCTACGCTACGCAGAAATTCAGCCTCGGCTACGCCAACGAAAACTGGAACGCCACGCTGAGCTCCAAGCAGTTCCAGATTTACGACGATACCGATCGTTCACAGTCGGAGTCGTATAAAGTCCAGCCGCAGCTGGATCTGAACTATTACAAGAACGACCTCGGTCCGTTCGACTTCCATATTTACGGCCAGGCGGCCAAGTTCACCAGCGTCAACCCGTACAGCCCGGACGCCACCCGTCTGCATATGGAGCCGACGCTGAGTCTGCCGCTCACCAACGGCTGGGCCAGCCTGAACACCGAAGCCAAAGTGATGGCGACCCACTACCAGCAGGATATTCCTGACGGTTTCGCCGCCAACTACCAGAGCCGCAAAGGCGTCGCTGCGCCGGATCTTGATGACTCGGTCAACCGCGTACTGCCTCAATTCAAGGTCGACGGCAAGCTGGTGTTCGAGCGGCCGATGATCTGGGCCGAAGGCGCCACCCAGACGCTGGAGCCGCGCGTGCAGTACCTGTACGTGCCGTACCGCGACCAGAGCAACATCTACACCTACGACACCACGCTGCTGCAGACCGACTACTCCGGCCTGTTCCGCGACCGCACCTACAGCGGCCTGGATCGCATCGCTTCGCAGAACCGCGTATCCACCGGTTTGACCACGCGCATTTATGATGACGCGCTGGTGGAACGTTTTAACGCTTCCGTGGGTCAAATCTACTACTTCAGCCGTTCGCGCACCGGCGATCAGGTGACGGGATACGACAACAACGACGATACCGGCAGCGTGGCCTGGGCCGGCGATACCTATTGGAAAATCGACGATCGTTGGGGCCTGCGCGGCGGCCTGCAGTACGACACCCGCCTGAACAGCGTCTCGCTGGGCAACGGCGTGGTGGAATACCGCCAGGACGCCGAGCGCGTGGTGCAGCTGAACTACCGTTACGCCACGCCGGAATACATCCAGACAGCGTTGAACACCAAAACGATTCCGGCCTTCCAGGACGGCATCTCGCAGGTGGGCATCACCGGCAGCTGGCCGATCGCCGATCGTTGGGCGGTCGTCGGGGCGTACTACTACGACACCCGCGCCAAACAATCCGCCGATCAGCTGGTGGGGCTGAAGTATAACACCTGCTGCTGGGCGGTGACCCTGGGCTATGAGCGCAAGATCACCGACTGGAACAACAGCAACAATACCAGCGTTTACGACAACAGAGTTTCGTTCAACGTCGAACTGCGCGGCCTGAGCAGCGATCATAGTCTCGGCTCCGCGGAAATGATGCGCTCCGGCATTCTGCCGTATCAGCGCGCATTCTGACGCTTTGCAACACTTTGAAAACGAGAACTTTCACCCGCATTTGCGGATTACATAATGGGAAATGTATGAAGAACTGGAGAACGCTTATTCTCGGATTGGTGGTTTGCGCCAATGCCGCGTTCGCAGCACCCCAAGAAGTGGATAAAGTCGCCGCCGTCGTGGATAACGGCGTGGTACTCGAAAGCGACGTCAACGGTCTGTTGCAGTCAGTCAAGCTCAACGCCCAGCAGGCCGGCCAACAGTTGCCGGACGACAAGACGCTGCGCCATCAGATCATCGAACGGCTGATCATGGATAACATCCAGCTGCAGATGGCCAAGAAAATGGGCATCACCGTGTCCGACGCCGAGCTGGACAAAGCGATCGCCAACATCGCCGCGCAGAACCGCATGAACGTCGATCAGCTGCGCAGCCGCCTGTCGTACGAAGGGTTGAACTACAACACCTACCGTTCGCAGATCCGCAAAGAGATGCTGATTTCCGAAGTGCGTAACAACGAAGTGCGCCGCCGCGTCACCATCCTGCCGCAGGAAGTGGACGCGCTGGCCAAACAGGTGGGCGCGCAGAACGGCAGCGACACCGAAATGAACATCAGCCACATCCTGATCCCGCTGCCGGAAAACCCGTCGCAGCAGCAGGTCGATAAAGCCGAAGAGCTGGCCAAACGCCTGGTGGGTGAGATCAACAGCGGCGCCGACTTCGGCAAGCTGGCGATCACCTACTCCGCCGATTCTCAGGCGCTGAAAGGCGGCAACATGGGCTGGGGCAAGCTGCAAGAGATCCCGACCCTGTTCGCTGAACGTCTGGTGAGCGCCAAGAAAGGCGACGTCGTCGGCCCAATCCGTTCCGGCGTCGGCTTCCACATCCTGAAAGTGAACGACATCCGCGGCGCGAGCCAGTCGGTGTCGGTCACCGAAGTGCACGCCCGTCACATCCTGCTGAAGCCTTCGGTGGTGCTGACTGACGATCAGGCGCGCGCCAAGCTGCAATCCGTTGCGGAAGCGATCAAGAGCGGCCGCGCCAAATTCGCCGACGAAGCCAAACAGCTGTCGCAGGATCCGGGTTCCGCCATGCAGGGCGGCGATCTGGGCTGGGCCTCCCCGGACATCTACGATCCGGCCTTCCGCGATGCGTTGCTGAAGCTGAGCAAAGGTGAAATCAGCGCGCCGGTGCACTCTTCCTTCGGTTGGCACCTGATTCAGCTGCTGGATACCCGTCAGGTGGATAAAACCGACGCCGCGCAGAAAGATCGCGCTTACCGCATGCTGTTCAACCGTAAGTTCGCCGAAGAGGCGCAGACCTGGATGCAGGAACAGCGTGCCCAGGCTTACGTGAAGATCCTCGATGGCAGCGATGCACAGCAATAAACGCGTTGTCATTACCCCCGGCGAACCCGCCGGGGTGGGGCCGGATTTGGTAGCCGCCCTGGCGCAACAGGATTGGCCTGTTGAGCTGGTGGTGTGCGCCGATCCGGCCCTGCTGCTTGAACGCGCGAAGCGTTTGGGCCTGCCGCTGACGCTGCGCGACTACCAACCGCAGCAACCGGCCGAGGCGCAACGCGCCGGCACGCTGACCGTGCTGCCGGTGTCGCTCGCTCAGCCGGTCACCGCCGGTGAACTGAACGTAGGTAACAGCGCCTACGTGGTGGAAACCCTGGCGCGCGCCTGCGACGGTTGCCTGAACGGCGAGTTTTCCGCCCTGATCACCGGCCCGGTGAACAAAGGCGTGATCAACGACGCCGGCGTGCCGTTTATCGGCCATACCGAATTCTTTGCCGATCGCAGCCGCTGCGATCGCGTGGTGATGATGCTCGCGACCGAAGAGCTGCGCGTGGCGCTGGCGACCACCCACCTGCCGCTACTGGCGGTGCCGGGCGCCATCACGCAGCAGAGCCTGTTCGAAGTCATTCGCATTCTCGACCACGATCTGAAAAACAAATTTGGCATCGCCCAGCCGCACATTTACGTCTGCGGTCTGAATCCCCACGCCGGGGAAGGCGGCCATATGGGGCGCGAAGAGATAGACACCATCATCCCGGCGCTCGACGCGCTGCGCGCTGACGGTATCCATCTGATCGGCCCGCTGCCGGCGGACACCCTGTTCCAGCCCAAATATCTGCAAGATGCCGATGCGGTGCTGGCGATGTATCACGATCAGGGGCTGCCGGTGCTAAAATACCAAGGGTTCGGCCGCGCGGTGAATATCACCCTCGGTTTGCCTTTCATACGCACCTCGGTCGACCACGGTACCGCTCTGGAACTGGCCGGCACCGGCACCGCCGATGTCGGCAGTTTCCAAACGGCCCTGAATCTCGCCATTAAAATGATAATTAATTGTAATGAATAACAGAGTCCACCAAGGGCACTTTGCCCGCAAACGCTTTGGACAAAACTTTTTAACCGATCAGTTTGTCATCGATAGCATTGTCTCCGCCATTCACCCGCAACCGGGCGAAGCGGTGGTCGAGATCGGCCCCGGCCTCGGCGCCTTGACCGAGCCGGTCGGCGCACGCATGGACCGCATGACGGTGATCGAACTGGACCGCGATCTGGCCACCCGGTTGGAGAACCACCCGCGGTTGAAAGACAAGCTGACCATCCACCAGCAGGACGCCATGACGGTGAATTTCGCCGAACTGGCCGAGGAAGCTGGCCAACCGCTGCGCGTATTTGGTAACCTGCCGTACAATATTTCGACGCCGCTGATGTTCCACCTTTTCAGCTATACTCAGGCAATCCGCGACATGCACTTTATGTTGCAAAAAGAGGTGGTCAACCGTCTGGTGGCCGGCCCAAACAGCAAGGCCTACGGGCGTTTGACCGTGATGGCGCAGTACTACTGCAACGTCATTCCGGTGCTGGAAGTGCCGCCGACCGCGTTCGCGCCGCCGCCGAAGGTCGATTCCGCCGTGGTGCGTCTGGTGCCGCACAGCGTGCTGCCGAACCCGGTGGGCGACGTGCGCATGCTGAGCCGCATCACCACGCAGGCGTTCAACCAACGGCGGAAAACCATCCGCAACAGCCTGGGCGACCTGTTCACGCCGGAACAGCTGATGGAACTGGGCGTCGATCCTTCGCTCAGAGCAGAGAATATTTCTGTGGCGCAGTACTGCAAGCTGGCCAACTGGCTGTCAGCCAATCCGGCGCCGCAGCAATAAGGAGTTGTTGTCATGATTGATTCGCCCCGCGTGTGTATTCAGGTTCAGAGCATCTATGTGGAATCACAGTCGATCCCTGAAGAAGAGCGTTACGTCTTCGCCTATACCATCACCATCCGCAATCTGGGGCGGACCGACGTGCAACTGCTGGGCCGTTACTGGCTGATCACCAACAGCAACGGCCGCCAAACCGAAGTCCAGGGCGAAGGCGTGATCGGCGAACAGCCCGTCATTCCGCCCGGCGGAGAGTTTCAGTACACCAGCGGTGCCATTCTGGAAACGCCGCTGGGCACCATGGAAGGCCATTACGAAATGGTTGACCATCAGGGTCAGCCGTTCCGCACCGCTATTCCCGTGTTTCGCTTAGCCATTCCAACGCTGATCCATTAATTATGTCGACATACCTTATCGGCGACGTTCACGGCTGTTTCGATGAACTGAAGTCGCTGCTGGCTCAGGCTGCGTTCGATCCCGAGCGCGATCAACTGTGGCTGACCGGCGATCTGGTGGCGCGCGGCCCCGCCTCGCTGGACGTGCTGCGCTACGTGCGCTCGCTCGGCCCGGCGGTGCGCATGGTGCTAGGCAACCACGATCTGCACCTGCTGGCGGTTTACGCCGGCATCAGCCGCAACAAACCCAAAGATCGCATCACCCCGCTGCTGGAGGCGCCTGACGCCGACGAGCTGATCAACTGGCTGCGCCGCCAACCGGTGCTGCAGGTGGACGATGAGCAAAAGCTGGTGATGGCGCACGCCGGCATCACTCCGCAGTGGGATATCGACACCGCGAAAATGTGCGCGCGCGAAGTGGAAGCGGTATTGAGCAGCGACAGCTACCCGCTGTTCCTCGACGCCATGTACGGCGACATGCCGAACAACTGGGCGCCGGAGCTGAGCGGCCTGGCGCGCCTGCGTTTCAGCACCAATGCGCTGACGCGCATGCGCTACTGCTTCCCCAACGGCCAACTCGACATGATCTGCAAAGATGCGCCGGGCAGCGCGCCGGCGCCGCTGAAGCCGTGGTTCGAACTGCCGCGCCTGGTCGACCCCGAATACACCATCATCTTCGGCCACTGGGCCTCGCTCGAAGGCAAGGGCACGCCGGAAGGCGTGATCGGGCTGGATACCGGCTGTTGCTGGGGCGGTGACTTGACGATGCTGCGCTGGGAAGACCGCCGTTACTTCACGCAGCCCGCCAATCGGGGCGAGGCGTCTGACCACGCCGGCAGATTAGCCGCATCCTGAAAATACAAAGGCGGCCCGGTGGCCGCCTTTGTTTTCTATATAGTCGCCTTACGCCCCAATCACCCCGCCATCTTCACGCGTGATCATCAATACCGATGAACGCGGGCGCGGGCTGTTGTTCGGGAAGTGCGAATCGCCCTCTTCTCCCGGATGTTGTACGTTGACGAACATCGTCTTGTAGTCCGGAGTGAAAGTGATGCCGGTCAATTCGCAGGACTTCGGTCCCACCATGAAACGGCGGATCTCGCCGCTGATCGGATCGCCCACCAACATCTGGTTGTTGCCCTGCCCGACATAATCGCCCTTGTTGCTGTACTTGCCGTCGGTGAGGATCCACAGGCGGCCGGCGCGATCAAAGCCCAGCCCGTCCGGGCTGTTGAAGGTATTTTCCGCCGTGATATTCGGCGTGCCGCGGTTGACGCCCTCGGGGTGGGCGATCGGGTTGCCGCACAGCGCATAGATATCCCAGGCGAAGACGTCGGCGGTGGCGTCGCCGCCTTCGTCCCAGCGAATGATCTGGCCATAGATATTGTTTGGTCGCGGGTTGGCGGCGTTCAGCGGCATCCCTTCCTCACCGCGCTTGCTGTTGTTGGTCAGCGTACAGTATGCGCGACCGTCATGCGGGTTCACCGCGATCCACTCCGGGCGATCCATTTTGGTGGCGCCGACCTGCTGCGCCGCCTTGCGGGCGAAGATCAGCACTTCGGCCTCGTCGCGGAAACCGTTCTCCGGCGTCAGGCCATTCTTGCCAAACTCAAGCGCAATCCAGCGTCCTTTGCCCTTCAGCGGCGTGCCGGCCTCATCGCCGTCGAACTGCGCCACGTACAGCGTTCCCTCGTCCAGCAGCGTGCGATTGTTGGCCGGATTGGCGGCGTCGACCACGCCTTTGGAAACGTACTTATAGATATGTTCGCCGCGCTCGTCGTCGCCCATGTACACCACCAGACGGCCGTCTTTGGCCACGGTCACCGCCGCGTTTTCATGCTTGAAGCGGCCGAGCGCGGTGTGCTTGATGGGCGTCGAGCTCGGATTCAGCGGATCGATCTCGACGATCCAGCCGTGACGGTTGAATTCGTTGGGATTCTTCGCCACATCGAAGCGCTCGTCATAGTCCGGCCAGTTGCGCTCCGGTTCACTGACCTTCAGCGTGTAGCGCTTTTGTTCCGGCGTGGTTCGATAATCGGCCTGACGGGTGCCGAAATAGGTGTCGAAGTTTTCCTCGCAGGTCAGATAGGTCCCCCACGGCGTCTTGCCGTTGGCGCAGTTGCCGAAGGTGCCCAGCACCTTGCGGCCGCTCGGATCGGCGGCGGTCTGCAGCAGCGGGTGCCCGGCGGCCGGGCCGCTGAACTGCATTTCGCTGTTGGCGGTGATGCGGCGGTTATAGCGCGATGGACGTTCCACCTCCCAGCGCTGGCCGTCGCCGACCCGCTTGACCGCGACAATGGAGACGCCGTGCGCCGCCTGCGACTTGCGCACCTCTTCCAGGCTGGTGGCTTTGGCGCCGCCGTGGGCGAACAGATACTGTTCGTTGACGTATTCGTTATTGATGGCCATCACGCCGTGATTGTCATCGATAGGGAAGAAGCTCATACCGTCATTGTTATCGCCAAACTGTTTTTCCTGATCGGCGGCGCTGTTGTTGCCCTGCGGATCGAAGGCCGGCGCGCCGTCCACCAGCGGCTCACCCCAGGAGATCAGCACCTCCGCGCGGTAGCCCGGCGCGATGGTCACCTCGTCGGCGGTAGATGCGGCGATGCCCTGAAAGCCCAGCAGCGTGTTCGGCGGCAGATCCTCGGCCAACGCCTCGGCGGAAACCGACCAGATGCCGCCGCCGAGAAAGCCGGCCAGGCCGACGGCGCCGGCGCTGCCAAGCAGCAGCTTGCGGCGAGTGGGATCGATCAGGCGGTCGGCGTCTAATTGCTCAATTTGCTTGGTCATAACGTGGTTACCTTTTTAGTTATGGCGCCGCGGTCAAGATTCACCAGAGTTGCCGTGGCGCTCGGAGTTGGGCTTCATACTAATCAGGTAATGTGACGGAAAGGTTACAAATGACCGGCGCAAAAAGGCCGGGGGCGCAATTGCTTGCGCCCCCGGGAGAGTTGGCTAACGGGCTGAAATCAGCGGCGCTGCAGGATTTCGAAGCAGTAGCTGTGCGAGTTCAGATTGTCGGCGTCGTGGAATTCGCTGAACGTGGTTTCCCACTCGTCCGGCTCGTAATCCGGGAAGTGGGTATCGCCGCCGACTTCGGCGTCGATGTGCGTCAGGTACAGACGGTCGGCGCGCGGCAGCAGCTGGGTATAGATGCGCCCACCGCCGATCACCATCACTTCCTCCACGTCGCCCGCGGCGGCCAGCGCCTCATCCAGCGAGGTTACCCAGGTCACCCCGGCTTCGCTGCCCGGGCGGCTGCTCAAAACGATATTGTGGCGGCCCGGCAGCGGGCGGCCGATGGACTCGAAGGTCTTGCGGCCCATAATAACCGGCTTATTCAACGTATTGCGTTTAAACCACGCAAGGTCCGCCGGCAGGTGCCACGGCATGGCGTTTTCCATGCCAATAACGCGATCCGCCGCCAAGGCAGCGATCAGGCTGATAATCATTGTTTAACCCTGTGTAGGCAGCAAAATTGGTGACACTATACGTAAAGGCCTGAGTGCCGTCGATAGGCTAATCAAGCAAGATGAATATATAAGATAGCTCTTATCAGTATATCTAATAACCAACGATCGCCCGCCGGGCGATTTCACACGCCGGGGCGTTTGCGGTACAGCCACAGGCCCGGTAACGACAGGCCGATCGACAACGCGCCGACGATGAAACTGGCCTTGAGGAAGTTGGTGATCATGGTCTCCATCAGGGCTTCGCTGTAGCCCAGATGCGAGATCTCCACCACCGTGATCATCGCGGTATAGGCGGAAATGCCGGGGAACATCGGGATCACCGCCGCCACGGTGAACACCTTCGGATGCGCCAACAGCCAGCGCGACCAGTAGATGCCGATGATGCCAATCAGGATCGCCGCCAACAGCGAGGCCCACTCAATGTTCATGCCGGCATGCATCATCAGCATGCGCGAACCGCGCCCGATAGCCCCGAGCAATGCGCAATAGCGCAGCGCGCGCAACGGCACGTTAAACACCATGGCGAAGCCCAGCGCCGGCACCGCCGCCAACAGCATCTCCTGCAACAATGCCCACAGCAGATTCATGACCACCCCCGCAGATCCCACAGCGACATCGCCATCACCACGCCGATACAGGTCGCCAGCGTCAGCAGGCTGGCCATCGCCCAGCGCGCCAGTCCGGTATTGACGTGCCCCTTGAACATGTCGGCCACCGCGTTGATCAGCGGGAAGCCCGGCACCAGCAGCAACACGCTGGCGGCCATCGCCACGCTCGAGGTGTCTTTAAACGCCGGCAGGCGCAGCAGCAGCCCGGAGATCGACGTCGCGACAAATGCCGTCAGGCAAAAATTGATCAGCGGATTCATCTGGCGGGCGGTGAGGATCTGGCGCACCAGCATCGCCGCGCCGCTGGCGATAAAGGTCACCAGGAAGGCGTCGCCGCCGCCGCCGTTGAGCATGCTGAAGCACCCGCAGGACAGCCCTACCATCAATACCACCAGCCAGCGCGGGTAGCGCAGCGGCCGGATCCTTTCAAAGCGACGCGCCACGTCGTGCGCATCCGCCAGGCGATGCTCGGCGAGGATCACGATATGCTGCACTTCGGTCACCACCTGCATATTGATGCCGCGATCGACGTTCTTGCGGGTGGTGGTCAGGCAGGCGCCATGGCTAAGAGTGGTCAACACCACCGCATTGGCGGAGATCGAGCTTTCCACGCTGTCCATCCCCAGCGCCAGCCCCAGGCGGGTCGACAGCTGTTCCACCACCGTGCTCTCGGCGCCGTGCTGCAACAGCAGCAGCGCGCATTGAATGCACAGTCGAGTGATTTCGCGTTGTTGCCGGTGCGGTTCCGGCCTGTCTGTGGCGGTAGTGGTCGTCTGCTGCATGGTGCTCCGTCGCTGGCGGGAGATGAATTATTATCATAGAGCCTAACAATACCTCATTGGGTTGATGCGCATCAGAGGAAGCGGCGTTATTATCGCCAGATTGCTGCCTTTTGCGCGAGACGTCTCCCATGCTTGAAACTTCGTTGTTCGTCGCCGGCATTGCCGCCCTCGGCATGCTCTCCCCCGGCCCGGATTTTTTCCTGGTGATCAAAAACGCCGCCCGCTACCCGCGGCTGGCCGCCATGATGACCGCCTTCGGCGTGATCTGCGGCGTCGCCACCCACATGTCCTATTGCGTCGCCGGGCTGGCGGTGGTGATCACCACCACGCCGTGGCTGTTCAACCTGCTGAAATACGCCGGGGCAGTCTATCTGGTGTGGATCGGCATCCAGGCGCTGCTGTCGCGCGGCGGCGGCAAAATGAACGTCAGCAATCTGCCGCAGCAGCAGGTCAGCCTGAAGAGCGCCTTTGCGCAAGGCTACCTGTGCAACCTGCTGAATCCGAAAGCCACCCTGTTCTTCCTGGCGGTCTTCACCCAGGTGCTGCAGATCGATTCCGGTCTGGGTGACAAGCTGTGGTACGCGGGGATTATTCTCGGCCTGTCGGTCATCTGGTGGCCGCTGCTGGTATTTTTGATCCAGAGCGGGCCGGTGCGCCGCGGGCTGGAAAAGACGCAGAAGATCGTCGACAAATTGCTGGGCGGCATGTTGATCGCCTTAGGCATCAAGGTCGCGCTGAGCTAAGCAAAAAAAGGGGCGCCATCACGGCGCCCCTCCCCTTATCCTTTGGCTTCCACCACTTCATCCTCCGGCGCCTTGCCGTCGATACTGCCGCGCCAACCGGTCTGCTGCACCCGCGCCAGCCGATTCTGATCCTGCTCGATGGCCGCGCTGAGCATCTCCTTGGCCCGCTGCAGGCTGGCGATACGGAATTCAGTATCCTGGTAATTATCCAGCGTATCTTCCAGCATCTTCAGGTTATAGCGACGGAACGTGTCCGCTTTCTCGCGCGCCTCATAGGCGTCCAGCCCCAGCAACTCCAGCGTTTCACGGCCGACGCGCAGCGAGCTTTCGAAGGTTTCGCGCTCCGGTTTTTCCACCCCCAGCTGCCGCAACTGATACCAGTGATCGACGTCGCGCGCCCGCGCCACCACCTTAAGATGCGGGAAGTGCTGCCTGGCCAGCTCGGTTAACGCCAGGCTGTCCTCCACGTCGTCGATGGCGTTGATCAGCACCTTGGCGTGAGCGGCGCCGGCGGCCTCCAGCAGATCGGCGCGCGTGGCGTCGCCATAGAACACCTTGGTATCGAATTTGCGCAGCGTTTCGATATGGTCCGGATCGTGATCCAGTACCACGGTGTGCACGCCGTTGGCCAACAGTAAACGACCGGCGATCTGGCCGAAACGGCCGAAGCCGGCGATGATCACGCTGGCGTTCTCGTCATCAATGACGTCAGCCGGGCGATCCTCTTTCGGCGCATTTTTCTCCAGCTGCGCGGCGATCACCAACAGCAGCGGGGTGGCCGCCATCGACAGCGCCACCGCCAGCGTCAGCGACTTGGCCCATTCAACCGGCAAGACGCCGGCCAGCTGCGCGGCGCTGAAGATCACGAAGGCGAACTCACTGCCCTGCCCCAGCAGAATGGCGAACAGGCCGCGCTGGCGCTTCGGCACGCCGAGCAGCGGCCCAATCAGCCACAGCAACGCCGCCTTGATCAACATAAAGCCCAGCAGCAACGAGGCGATCAGCAACGGATGATGGAACAGCGTGCCGAAGTCGATCGACATGCCGACGCCGATGAAGAACAGCCCCAGCAGCAATCCCTTGAACGGCTGAATATCGCTCTCCAGCGCGTGGCGGTATTCCGAGCTCGCCAACAGCACCCCGGCGAGGAACGCCCCCATCGCCATCGACAGCCCGGCCATCTCCAGCAGGATGCCGAAGCCGAACACCAGGAACAACGCCACGGCGCTGAACACTTCGCGCATGCCCGAACGGGCGACGAAGTGCAGCAGCGGACGGGTGACGTAGCGGCCGAGCAACACCACCATCGTCAACGCGCCCACCACCTTGGCCGCCGACAGCATGAAAGCGCCCAGCGTGGTGGTGGCGCCGCTGCTGGCCAGCAGCGGGATCATCGCCACCAGCGGGATCGCCGCGATATCCTGGAACAGCAGCACCGCAAACGCGCTACGGCCGATCGGCGACGGCGTCAGATTGCGTTCGCTCATTGCCTGCATGGCAATGGCGGTGGATGAGAGCGCCAGCGTCAGGCCAATCAGCAACGCCACCTTCCAGTTAAGGCCAAGGAAGTAACAGAAGGCGCTCAGCGCCAGGCCGCAACCCACCATCTGAATGCTGCCGCCGCCGAATACCGAGGCACGCAGCGTCCACAGCCGTTTAGGATCCAGCTCCAGGCCGATGATAAACAGCATCAGCACCACGCCGATCTCGGCGAAGGTCAGGATCGATTCGGCGTCCGACACCAGCTTCAGCCCCCAGGGGCCAATGATGCAACCGGCGATCAGGTAACCGAGCACCGAGCCCAGTCCCAGGCGCACCGCAATCGGCACAAACAGCGCCGCGGAGCCGAGGTAGATCAGCCCTTCGATCATCATGTGGTGATTATCCATGGCTGGCCTCCCGGGTTTCCGCTTCGGCATGTTCCATCAGGTAGTCGACCAGCCGCTGGCGGTAGGCTTCGCCGGCGGCGAGCAGCGCCGGCTCGTTGCAGGTAAAGGTATTGTGCACGGCGAAATAAGGCAGCCAGGTCATGCCGCAATAGATCGCCGTGGCCTGCAGCGGCTGCGCCAGCGCGGCGAAGTTGGGGAAGTCGCCCAGCTCGAAGTGGTGCTCGTCGCCGCCGCTGGTCACCGCCCACAGGCAGTCTTTACCCACCAGCGCATTGCCGTCGTGGCCGTAGGCCCAGCCGTGCTCCAGCACTTTGTCGATCCACAGTTTCAACAACGGCGGGAAGCTGTACCACTGCATCGGATGTTGCAGCACCACCAGGTCGGCGCGTTCCACCGCCCGCTGCTCGGCGTTGATGTCGATATTGAAATCGGGGTACAGCTCATACAGCGAGCGCACCTCCACCTCGGGGAGATCCCTCACCGCCTGCAGCAGGCGGTGATTGGCATGCGAATGCCGGGGATATGGGTGAGCATAAATTATCAGAATCATTGTTATCGTCGTTCCTTCGTTCCTTGCCAATACACCAAGCATATATCAATCACACAGAGTGACAGTTTGCCCACTGATTGATAGCGGAAATTTTTAACGCCAGCCTACAAATTCACTGAATAAAAAAGGGCGCTGCATCTGCAGCGCCCTGGCGTAGGCATTCTCGCGCGGTTACTTGCCGATACGCGCGTGCATTTCCTGCACCGATGTAACCTGCTCGGTCGGATCCGCTTTCAGCGCCATCGCGGTGGCGAAGCCGCCGTTCAGCGTGGTGTCGTAGTGCACCTTGTACTGCAGGGCGCTGCGGCGAATCAGCTTGGAGTCCTCAATCGCCTGACGGCCTGCCGTGGTGTTGACGATGTAGGTGTACTCGCCGTTCTTGATACGGTCCTGAATGTGCGGACGCCCTTCGTGCACCTTGTTGACCAGGCGCGGGTTGATGCCCGCTTCGCCCAGCACCACCGCGGTGCCGTGGGTCGCGTCCAGCTCGAAGCCCTGCTTCAGCAGGCTGGCGGCCAAATCGACCACGCGAGCCTTGTCGCCTTCGCGCACCGACAGCAGCGCGCGGCCCTGTTTCTTCATGCCCGAGTTACTGCCCAGCATCGCTTTGGAGAAGGCTTCCGCGAAGGTGCGGCCCACGCCCATCACTTCCCCGGTAGAGCGCATTTCCGGCCCCAAAATCGGGTCGACGCCCGGGAATTTGTTGAACGGCAGCACCACTTCTTTCACCGAGTAGTACGGCGGGATGATCTCTTCGGTCACGCCCTGTTCAACCAGCGTTTTGCCGGCCATCACGCGCGCGGCCACTTTGGCCAGCGGCACGCCGGTCGCTTTGGACACGAACGGCACGGTGCGCGCGGCGCGCGGGTTGACTTCAATCAGGTAGACTTCGTTGTCCTTCACCGCGAACTGCACGTTCATCAGGCCGCGCACCTGCAGCTCGAACGCCAGTTTTTCCACCTGACGACGCATCACGTCCTGAATTTCCTGGCTCAGGGTGTACGCCGGCAGCGAACACGCGGAGTCGCCGGAGTGCACGCCCGCCTGCTCGATGTGCTCCATGATGCCGCCAATCAGCACGCGTTCGCCGTCGCAAATGGCATCGACGTCCACTTCCACCGCGTCGTCCAGGAAGCGATCCAGCAGCACCGGCGCATCGTTGGATACGCTGACCGCAGTCTGGAAGTAGCGGCGCAGGTCGGTTTCGTCGTAAACGATTTCCATCGCCCGGCCGCCCAACACGTAGGAAGGACGCACCACCAGCGGATAACCGATGCCCGCCGCCTTCTCGACCGCCTGCTCGATGGCAGTGACGGTGGCGTTGGCTGGCTGCTTCAGGCCCAGGCGGTTGACCGCCTGCTGGAAGCGTTCGCGGTCTTCGGCACGGTCGATGGCGTCCGGGCTGGTGCCGATAACCGGCACGCCTGCGGCTTCCAGCTCGCGCGCCAGCTTCAGCGGGGTCTGGCCGCCATACTGCACGATCACGCCTTTCGGTTTCTCGATGCGCACGATTTCCAGCACGTCTTCCAGCGTTACCGGCTCAAAGTACAGGCGGTCCGAGGTGTCGTAGTCGGTGGAGACGGTTTCCGGGTTACAGTTGACCATGATGGTCTCGTAGCCGTCTTCACGCAGCGCCAGCGAAGCGTGCACGCAGCAGTAGTCAAACTCAATGCCCTGGCCGATGCGGTTCGGCCCGCCGCCCAGCACCATCACTTTCGGCCGGTCGTTGGTCGGATTGGACTCACACTCTTCTTCATAGGTGGAGTACATGTAGGCGGTGTCGGTGGCGAATTCCGCCGCGCAGGTATCCACGCGCTTGTATACCGGATGCAGGCCGTAGCTGTGGCGCAGCTTGCGAATTTCGCTCTCGGCGACGCCGGCCAGCTTGGCCAGACGCGCATCGGCGAAGCCTTTGCGCTTCAGAGTACGCAGGAAGTCTTTGTTCAGGCCGTTGATGCCCGCCTCGGCCACCTGCTCTTCCAGGCGCACCAGCTCTTCAATCTGCACCAGGAACCAACGGTCGACGTTGGTCAGGTTGAAAACGCCGTCAACCGACAAACCGGCGCGGAAGGCGTCGGCGATGTACCAAATGCGGTCGGAACCGGCGTCTTTCAGCTCGCGGCGGATTTTGGTCAGCGCTTCCGGATCGTCCAGGCTCACTTTCGGATCGAAGCCGGTCGCGCCCACTTCCAGCCCGCGCAGCGCTTTTTGCAGCGATTCCTGCTGGGTGCGGCCGATGGCCATCACTTCGCCGACCGACTTCATCTGGGTGGTCAGGCGATCGTTGGCGCCGGAGAACTTCTCGAAGTTGAAGCGCGGGATCTTGGTTACGACATAGTCGATGGACGGTTCGAACGACGCCGGGGTGCGGCCGCCGGTGATGTCGTTCATCAACTCATCGAGGGTATAGCCCACCGCCAGCTTGGCGGCGATCTTGGCAATTGGGAAGCCGGTGGCTTTCGACGCCAGCGCCGAAGAGCGCGACACGCGCGGGTTCATTTCGATAACGATCAGGCGACCGGTTTTCGGGTTGACCGAGAACTGCACGTTGGAGCCGCCGGTTTCGACGCCGATCTCACGCAGCACCGCCATCGAGGCGTTGCGCATGATTTGGTATTCCTTGTCGGTCAGGGTCTGGGCCGGTGCGACGGTGATCGAGTCGCCGGTGTGGATGCCCATAGCGTCGAAGTTTTCGATGGAGCAGACGATGATGCAGTTGTCGTTCTTATCACGCACCACTTCCATCTCGTATTCTTTCCAACCGATCAGCGATTCATCGATCAGCAGCTCGTTGGTCGGCGACAGGTCCAGGCCGCGTTCGCAGATCTCTTCGAACTCTTCGCGGTTGTAGGCGATGCCGCCGCCGGTGCCGCCCATGGTAAAGGAAGGGCGGATGATGCACGGGAAGCCGACGTCAGCGGCTACCGCCAGCGCTTCTTCCATGGTGTGCGCGATGCCGGAACGCGCGGTATCCAGACCGATTTTCTTCATCGCCACATCGAAACGGCGACGGTCTTCGGCCTTGTCAATCGCATCGGCGGTGGCGCCGATCATGGTAACGCCGAACTCGGCCAGCACGCCCTGGCGCTCCAGCTCCAGCGCGCAGTTCAGCGCCGTCTGGCCGCCCATGGTCGGCAGCACCGCATCCGGGCGCTCTTTTTCGATGATCTTGCGCACCACTTCCCAGTGGATCGGCTCAATGTAGGTCGCGTCGGCCATCTCCGGGTCGGTCATGATGGTCGCCGGGTTGGAGTTGACCAGAATGACGCGGTAACCCTCTTCGCGCAGCGCTTTACACGCCTGGGCGCCCGAGTAGTCGAACTCACACGCCTGGCCGATAACGATCGGACCCGCGCCGAGGATCAGGATGCTTTTTATGTCTGTACGTTTTGGCATTTTTTACTGCTCCTGATTATTTGGCGTTAGAACGGTAAGTCTCAATCAGTTCGATAAAGTGATCGAACAGCGGCGCAGCGTCGTGCGGGCCTGGGCTGGCTTCCGGGTGGCCCTGGAAGCTGAACGCCGCCTTGTCGGTGCGGTGAATGCCCTGCACCGTATGGTCGAACAGCGATTTGTGCGTCACGCGCAGGTTCGCCGGCAGATTGTTCTCATCTACCGCAAAGCCGTGGTTCTGCGCGGTGATCATCACGGTGTTGTTGTCCAGATCCTTCACCGGGTGGTTGCCGCCGTGGTGGCCGAGCTTCATCTTCATGGTTTTCGCCCCGCTGGCCAGCGCCAGCAGCTGGTGGCCCAGGCAGATGCCGAACACCGGAATGTCGGTTTCCAGGAACTGTTTGATGGCGGTGATGGCGTAGTCGCACGGCTCCGGATCGCCCGGGCCGTTGGACAGGAAGATGCCGTCCGGATTCATTTTCAGCACCTCGTCGGCCGGGGTCTGCGCCGGCACCACGGTCAGGCGGCAGCCGCGATCCACCAGCATGCGCAGGATGTTGCGCTTGGCGCCGTAGTCGTAAGCCACCACGTGGAACGGCAGTTCCGCGGCGGTTTTGGCTTCGGGCAGGTCGCCTTCAAGCGTCCAGCTGCCTTGCTGCCAGCTGTAGGCCTCTTGGGTGGTGACCTCTTTCGCCAGATCCATGCCCTTCAACCCCGGGAAACCTTGCGCCTTGGCCAGGGCCAGCGCGGCGTCCGGCGAATCGGCGGCGATGATGCAGCCGTTCTGGGCGCCCTTCTCGCGCAGCAGGCGGGTCAATTTGCGGGTATCGATATCGGCGATCGCCACGATGTTGTGACGCTTGAGGTAGTCGGACAGGCTTTCTTCGTTGCGGTAGTTGCTGGCGATCAGCGGGAGGTCGCGAATGACGAGGCCTTGGGCGTGTACTGCGGAGGATTCTTCGTCGGAAGCATTGGTGCCGACATTGCCGATATGAGGATAAGTAAGAGTAACGATCTGGCGGGAATAGGAAGGATCAGTGAGGATTTCTTGATAACCGGTCATCGACGTATTGAAGACCACTTCCCCCACTGCCGTTCCCTCTGCCCCGATGGCCCGACCGTGGAATTGGGTTCCGTCTTCCAGAACCAATAGCGCTGACTTTATCAAAACACCCTCCAAGGAATAATCAATCACAATATTTGCATATTAATTCAGATATCGCGATCTAAATCAATGCAAAAACCGTCCGCGAGGCCAATTTTTGGCAAATTGGGCGCATTTTAATGATGAGTGCCTGGCTTGTCTACCCAAACTGCCGTTTTTTGTTTTATTTTTGCAGTTCTCGGCGCTTATGCGGCTTGAGCGCCGATAAAAACACAGAAAACCGGAGCTGGAAAACGGTTGCGGGGAAGAATGACGGAAAATAGCGCCGGAATGGGACAAAAAAGACGCTAAAAAAGCCAAGGGTGGAAAAAAAGGAGATGATTAGCAAAGTAAATACAGACAAATAACAGCTTTGACAATGAAATAAAACCAACACGGTATTTATCATGTTAAAAAAAAGGACAATAAAATTATTGCCCGATTATCATAGCATTATGATCAATACAACCACATCACGATGGTATGCAAATCAATTATAACTGGTCCAAATTCAACACGTCGCGCATATCAAATAAACCTTTATCCCGGTTATGCAGCCAGGAAGCCGCGCGCACCGCACCGCTGGCAAAAGTCATGCGGCTGGAAGCCTTATGGGTAATTTCCACCCGTTCACCGATGTCGGCGAACATTGCGGTGTGCTCGCCGACGATGTCGCCGGCGCGAATGGTGGCAAAGCCGATGCTTTGGGGATCGCGTTCGCCAGTATGGCCTTCGCGCGCATAGACCGCACAGCTTTTCAGATCGCGCCCCAGCGCGCCGGCGATCGCTTCGCCCATCGCCAACGCCGTGCCCGACGGCGCATCCACTTTGTGGCGGTGATGCGCCTCAACGATTTCGATGTCGGTGTAGTCGCCCATCACCTGCGCGGCCTTCTCCAGCAGTTTCAGCACCAGGTTGACGCCGACGCTGAAGTTGGCGGCGAACACGATGCCGATGTGCTGCGCCGCAGCGCGGATCGCCTGCTTGCCGGCGTCATCGAAGCCGGTGGTGCCAATCACCATCGCCTTGTGGTGCGCCACGCAAAAATCCAGGTAGCTCCGGGTGCTTTCCGGGCGGGTGAAGTCGATCAAAATGTCGAACTCGCTCGCCACTTTCTCCAGGCTGTCGCTTACCTTAACGCCCAGCGCGCCAATGCCCGCCAGCTCGCCGGCATCGATGCCGATCAGGCTTGAACCCGGGCGCGACAGCGCCGCGCCCAACACCACGCCTTCCGCCTGCTGCACCGCCTGGATCAACTGACGGCCCATCCGGCCGCCGGCGCCCGCAATCGCAATGCGGATTTGTGAATCACTCATGCTTGCTCTCTTCTTGATTTGACGCCTATCCCATTAGGCTATCGATTCAGGGTAACTGCCCCGCTGCAGCGCCGCCAGAGGATTCATTTCATAATTAGAAAATTATGATATTCCCCCGCTTTCATCAGCGGCGCTGTCGTGAGATTAACATTCAACTGATTTGGCGGCCTGCGACGATTGTACATAATCATGCAGTTTCCATGGCAAAAAAATGCAGAAAAAAGGCGCCGAAAACGGCGCCTGGAGAAAGGATCACAGCGAGGTCAGGCGGTAATGGCGGCCACTTCGTTGGCGATCGCCGTCAGCGCATCGTGGCGGGCATAGTCCTCACGCACCAGTGCCGCGCGCTGGCGATAGATCGGCTGCTGCAGAATTCGCGTCGCCGCCGCCAGGATCTGTTCAGGGCTTGGCGTGCTGGTGTGCAGGCTGATGCCGCAGCCGGCGGCGACCACGCGCGCGGCCGCCTCCAGTTTGTCTTCGCCGGTGCCGGCGACGATCAGCGGCACGCCGCTGTTCAGCGCATAGTTGATCGAACCGTAACCGCCATTGGTGATCAGCAGCGCCGTCTCCGGCAGCCAGCGTTCGAAGGAGATGAACTCGCGCACTCTGGCATTGGCCGGCAGCGCGTCCATCAGCCCTTCGGTCGCCCGTCCGCCGGTGGTGGCCAACACCCGCACCGGCAGATGCGCCAGCGCCTGCAACGTCGGCACGATCAGCTGATGCAGATCGACATTGGCCAGCGTGCCCTGAGACACGATCACCAGCGGCCGACGATCGTCCTCCTCCCACAGCGCCTCTTCCGCGGCCGGTTGACCACCGCTGCGCAGTGGCCCGACGAAGCGCACGCCGCTCGGCAGGTCGTCGCGCTCATATTCCAGCGCCGTGGTGGCCAACTGCAGGAAACGCTCGCAGCCGCCGATCAGCGCGTCGGTGAACGGGCGATCCAGCGCCCGTCCCCCCGCCTGCACCAGCGCGGCATCAAAGCTTTGCTGCACCTCATCAAGCAGCACGCGCGTTTCTTCATCCACCAGTTGCTCACGGGTCAGCGCCTGCGGCAGCAGCGCCGGCGGGATGCGCGGGCCATAGAAAATGGCGTCGCGCGAAGAATACGACAGCGGCGTGACCCCGATCCCGAAGACCGGCGGCCGTTCGGTGGACTGCAGCAGCGGCAGCACGCCGTAGAAGCAGTTCTCCACCATCAGCAGATCGGTCTTTTCGGCGGCGATGGCCGCACGTAGCTGACGATCCAACAACGGGATCGGCGCGGCGAAGAAATCTTTCAGCGCCAGCGCCATCTGCGCATTGCCCGGCGGCAGCGCGGCGCGCTCGGGGAAATGCGCCTCCAGGTGGCGATAGTCGAAATCCACCTGCGCGTCGAACGGCACGAAGCTCGCGCCCACCGCCTCGGCGCGTTCGCGGAACAGCGCGCCGGTCATCACCCGCACCTGATGCCCTTGGGCAATCAGGTGGCGAGCGATGGCCAACATCGGGTAAACGTGCCCCGGAGTGGCGACTGCCGCCATCAATATCCTTGCCATAATGCTCCTTTACGCTTCTGCGTTAGCCGGCTTCAGCGCCAGATTGGCGCACACCGGGTTGCTCTGAATATGCACGCGCTGCAAATGACGCGCGGAACGGGCGGTGAAGCCCTCACGCCCATGCAGCAGCGAGAAGTTGTCCGCCACCACCACGTCGCCCTGTTGCCATTGGTGGGCATAATAGTGACGCGGATCGTACAGATGCTGCTGCAGAGTGTGGTGGAACTGTTCCTGCTGTTGTTCCGGCACGCCGTGATATTCCAGCGCATGTTGATTGAGGAATTTTTTCCCCTCCGTCGGCGGTTCATTGTAGCGCATGATCAAGCCCCTGCCGTTCGGGTGCTGCACCACCAGCGGCGAACAGACTTCACCACCGTAGTGCACCACCTGCTTGATGCGGTAGGTGATCGAGACCGACAGCCACTGATCCAGCAACGCTTCGTCCGCATTGGCCAGCAAGCGCGTGGTGTCGACGAAGGTCGTGCACCCGCCTTCGTCCGGCGACGGCGCCGCCACGCAGTGGAACAGCTGGAACTCGGGAATAGTCGGCTTATACATGCCATCCCAATGCAGCGGGACGTAGCTGCTGTCGAAAATATGATCCTTGGCGTCCGGATGTTCCTTCACGTCCAGCACCGCGCCAAACGGCCACATCATGATCTCGCCCCACTGCTCGGCGTAGCGAGTCAGGACTTCCGGCTCGCTGAAACCGGAGTCGAATCCGCGCAGCACCAGCAAGTGATGCTCCTGCGCCAGCGCCCGCAGCGCTGCCACCGGCAGTTCGCCGATCTTTTGCCCCGGATGCTGCGGCGTCAGGATCGCGCCAAACGGGGTATTCGGTTGAATATGGCAATTAAGCGGTTGGTTATTCATCGGTGATTCTCCTTGCATCGAATGTGCTGCTCACACGGCAACGTGCCGTCAAAAACGCGTCCGCCAGGATTTCGGGCGCAAAAGCCTGCAGCGGCCTCAGGCCATCTGCGGTTGTTCGATCAGGTAATGGCTCGGCGTGCCGCGGATCTCCACCAATTCGCCGTCCAGGCTCTGCGCATCTTTACGCTTCATCAGCACGAACTGGCCGTTCACGTTGGCTGCCACGCCATGCCACGGCGTCAGCCAGTCGTCTTTGGTCGGCATCATGTGGATGCCCATTTTCAGGCTGTCGACCGGCTGCGGGTGAATCGACAGGCGGATCGCCGCCGGGAAATGCTGCGCCAGCAGATTGCCCCAGGCCCAGCTGCGCTGGATCACTCCGCAGGCGCGCTGTTTGGCGTCTTTCTGCAGCGCGGCGTTGGAACCGCTGTAGCCCGGCAGTTGGCTGTCTTCATACAGGAAGCGCGTGATGGCGCGGTACAGCAAGAGGCCCTGTTCGTCCTGCATCAACTGCTGTTTGATCGCCTCTTCCGATTCGGCATAGCCCTCCACCAACAGTTGGCGCAGCAGATCGTAATCATCAGTATGTTCGGCCAGGCCTTTGACGTCGCCGAGGTTGAATACGCTGAGATGCGTCGCGCCCACTTCATGCAGCAGGTTTTCAATTTCGCGCTGATAGTGGTTGATCGCTTCGTCACTGACGCGGATCAGATCGCCGAACACGTGGCCATCGGAGCAGATAACGATATGCGCACCCGGCGGGTAGTAGAGTTGAATGCGCTGGCATAGCGAGTTGAGGAAGATCAGCGACAGCCGCTCCGCCATGTCCGGCACCGCGCCGATCACCTTGTTGGTGTTGGGCGACTTGGTCGGGAAGGCCGGCAGCACGAATTCGATACGTTGCTCGTTTTCGATGAATGCCCGAATGCGCGGCAATTGCACCTGAGTGACCCGCCGTTCTTCTTCAGCGATCGAGGTGTCGTCGCCGGGGAAACGGCGGCGGTATTGCAATAATTCACGTAGGATCTTTAACGATATTTCTTCTTTCTGAGCGCTGTCCACAATGAGCTCCTGTTACGATGTGGTGCGGGAGTATTATTGATAAGCGCAATAAGATTTATCAAAAAGAGAAAAAATCTCTGCAAAATAATAATCAGCCCGTCGTTTATATGCTTCAGGCAATATAGAAGAGATGATGCTATATTATTAGCCCGTATAATTCACAATCTTGGTTAAGTTGTGCTTAACAAACTATGAGCAATATTTTAAAACGCATGGCCATTTTCTCAAAAGTGGTCGATTGCGGCGCATTCAGCATGGCGGCAAAAGAATTGGGCATGACGACCTCCGCCGTCAGCCAACATATTCGCCAGCTGGAGGAGCATCTGGGCATTCAATTACTGTTGCGATCGACGCGTTCATTGAGTCTGACCGAAGCAGGATTGTGTTTTTATGAAGATTGCCTGCTGATGATCCACGCTGCCGAACGTGGCCAACAACGGATCGCCGCGCTGCGCGGAGAGCTGGTCGGCGAACTGCGCGTCGCCACCTCCACTGAATTCGCCACTCACTATCTGGTGCCGGCGCTGCAAAGCTTTCTCGACGAGCATCCTCGGCTCACGCTGCGACTGGAGATCCACGATGAGAAGATAGACCTGATCGCGCAACGCATCGATCTGGCGATACGCGGCGGCGTGCTGGCCGATTCCAGCTACGTTTCCACGCGGTTGGCCCGCTGCCGCGAAGTGTTGTGCGCCTCACCGGCCTACCTGGCACACCACGGCGTGCCGGATTCGCCGCAGGCGCTGACCCATCACCATTGGGTCACCTTTACGCCGCTCGGCAACCCACAGTTTGTCCGTCTTATCCATCGCAACGGTGATGAACACCGCATGCGCATGACCGGGCGTTTGTTCACCAACAGCGGTATGGCGATGAAGGAGTTGGCGTTGACCGGCAAGGGCATCATTCGCAATTTCTTCGCCAATGTTGAACGTGAATTGCGCAGCGGTGAGCTGATTGAAATATTGCCCGATTGGCGCTTACCGGAAATTAATTGCTACGCCATTATGCCACGTAGGGAGATCCAGCCATTAAAAGTCAGACGGTTGCTGGAACATATGAAACTCTATTTGCAGGAGAAGGGATTAACCGACGTAGAACATATTCGGCAGGAATAAAATAAGAAACATCTGCAACATCCATTATTGTAATTATTGTAATCACTTTACCAACACCGGGCCTATTTAGATTGCAGCCTAATGATATTCTTATTAATGACTTTTCGCCAGCCTATATAATTAACCACACCGACGTTATTTCAAATACTCAGAATAAATTTGACTTTAGTTAGCAGAAAATTTGAATATGCATGGAGTGTTATTTTTTACGCGGCTCGCTTTCCAAAAAAAAACGGGAAGCCTAAGCCCCCCGTTGTCATTCACTCACGCACATCAGTCAATCTGACGGACGTCCACGCGCAATTCTTTCGGCACTTCGAACACGATGTTCTCTTCGCGCCCGCTGATTTCATGCACGTCCAGGCCGCCCAGCGCTTTCAGGCGGGAGATCACCTCCTGCACCAGCACGTCCGGTGCCGAGGCGCCAGCGGTAACGCCGATATTGCGCGCTTCGCTCAGCCAGCTTTCCTGAATATCCGCCGCCGAATCGATCAGATAAGCCGGTTTGCCGACGCGCTGCGCCAGTTCCGCCAGACGGTTGGAATTGGAGGAGTTCTTCGACCCCACCACCAGCACCACGTCCGCATCGCCGGCCAGATTGCGCACCGCTTCCTGACGGTTGGTGGTGGCGTAGCAGATATCATCCTTACGTGGCCCGATAATATTCGGGAAACGCTGACGCAACGCGTCGATCACGTCCGAGGTATCATCCACCGACAGCGTAGTCTGCGTCATGAAGCACAGGTTGTCTTCGTCTTTCACCCGCAGCTTCCACACGTCTTCCGGCGACTCGACCAGGTACATGCCGCCCGGTGGGTTGCTGTACTGGCCCATGGTGCCTTCCACCTCCGGATGCCCGGCATGGCCGATCAGGATCGCTTCGGTGCCGCGGCGGCTGGCGCGCGCCACTTCCATATGCACCTTGGTCACCAGCGGACAGGTGGCGTCGAACAGCATGGTCAGATCGCGCGCCTTGGCTTCGGCGCGCACCGCCTGAGAAACGCCGTGCGCCGAGAAGATCAGGATAGAGCCGTCCGGCACTTCGGCGATCTCTTCGATAAACACCGCGCCGCGCTCACGCAGGCTGTCGACCACGTAGCGGTTGTGCACCACTTCATGTCGCACGTAGATCGGCGCACCGTACAGCTCCAGCGCACGTTCCACGATGCTGATCGCACGATCAACCCCGGCGCAGAAGCCGCGCGGGTTAGCCAGCAATATTTGCATGCGTCTCCTCCTGCTGCGGATCGATCTCCAGCACTTCGATGTCGAAGGTCACCGGATGGCCCGCCAGCGGATGGTTGAAATCGACGGTGATTGAATCCTCCGCCACCGCGCGCACCACGCCCGGCATTTCGCTGCCGTCGATGGCGGTAAACAGCATGATGGTGCCCACGTCCGGCACGCCGGTTTCCGCGAAGTCGCGGCGCGAGAAGAACTGGACCAGATCCGGGTTCTCCGCGCCGAACGCCGCTTCCGGCTGCAGGGTAAAGGCGCGCTTGTCGCCCGCGCGCAGGCCGAGCAGTTGCTCTTCCAGCGGCGCCGACAGGCTGCCGTCACCCAGGCGGAACAGCGCCGGTTTGCCGCTGCTGCGGGTGGATTCGGCGGTCGAACCGTCTTCCAGTTTCAGCGTGAAGTGAACCAGCACCGCGCTGTCACTGATAACCTGAGCCGTCATATTACTCACCTTTACTCTTTGCGTCTTTGTTCGCCGGCGACAAGAAACCTTCCAGCACGATCATCGCCGCGCCCACGCAGATAAAGCTGTCCGCCAGATTGAAGGTCGGGTAGTGCCAATCACCGACGTAGAAGTCGATGAAATCGACCACAAAACCGTGCCACAGGCGATCGAACAGGTTGCCCAGCGCCCCGCCGATAATAAAGGCGTAGGCGATGTTGTTCAGCTTCTGCTGTGCCGCGCTGCGGTACATCATCACCAGCAGCACCGCGACGATGGCGATGGCGATGCCGGCGAAGAACCAGCGCTGCCAACCGCCGTGATCGGCCAGGAAGCTGAACGCGGCGCCGTAGTTGCGCGCGTAAAACAGGTTGAACGACGGGATCAACGGCTGGGACTGGCCCAGCGTAAAGTTAGCGAGGATCCACTGCTTGCTGCCGAAATCCAGCGCCAGCACCGCCACTACAACCCACAGCCAACGCAGGCCGGTCGAACAAATTGGTTTACTCATCAGGCGCGAGTTCTCAGGCAAAGTTACGCTTCTCGCCGTCACCGGCGACGTTGCTCACACAGCGGCCGCAGATGTCTGCATGCTCCGCCACCAGACCGATATCGGTGGTGTAATGCCAGCAGCGCGGGCACTTCTCACCTGGCGCCGTGCTGAAGGCGATCTTCAGCCCTTTCAGCAGCTCGGAAGACTGCGCGTCGGCCGGCGCATCCGCCAAAGGCGCAACGCTTGCCGCAGAGGTCAGCAGCACAAAGCGCAGCTCATCCTGCAGGCTGTTCAGACGCGCCGCCAACTCGCTGTCGGCATACAGCGTCACCGCCGCTTCCAGCGAACCGCCGAGGCGTTTGTCGGCACGCGCCTGCTCCAGCACCTTGTTCACTTCGCCGCGCACTTTCAGCAGCTCAGCCCAGAAAGCGTCGTTCATCGACTCGCCTTCCGCCAGCCCGAACAGGCCGTCGTACCACTCTTCAGTGAACACGTACTGCGCGCGTTTGCCCGGCATGAAGCCCCAGATCTCGTCTGCGGTGAACGACATGATCGGCGCCATCCAGCGCACCAGCGCTTCGACGATGTGATACAGCGCGGTCTGGCAGCTGCGGCGGGCGACGCTGTCGCTCTTCGCGGTGTACTGACGATCCTTGATGATATCCAGGTAGAAGGAGCCCATCTCGACCGAACAGAACTGCATCAGGCGCTGCACCACTTCGTGGAAATCGTAGTTGGCGTAAGCCTGCTCGATATCCCGCTGCGCCGCCAGCGCGCGGCCGACCGCCCAGCGATCCAGCACCACCATGTCTTCCGGCGCCACGCAATCGGTGCTCGGCTCGAACCCGTTCAGGTTGGCCAGCAGGAAGCGCGCGGTGTTGCGGATGCGGCGATAAGAGTCGGCGGAGCGCTTGAGGATCTCATCGGACACCGCGATCTCGCCGGTGTAATCGGTCGACGCCACCCACAGACGCAGAATGTCGCCGCCCAGCTTGTTCATCACGTCCTGCGGGCTGACGGTGTTGCCGATCGATTTGGACATCTTGCGGCCCTGACCGTCGACGGTGAAGCCGTGGGTCAGCACTTCCTTGTACGGCGCCTTGCCCTTCATCGCGGTGGAAATCATCAGCGATGACATGAACCAACCGCGGTGTTGGTCGGAGCCTTCCAGATACATGTCGGCGCCGTGGCCGTTGAATTCAGGACGCACGTCGACAACCGAGGCGTGGGTGGAACCGGAATCGAACCACACGTCCAGCGTATCCGGCACTTTCACGTAGTCGGCGGCTTCCGCGCCGAGGATGTCGGCCGCGTCCAGATCCCACCAGGCCTGAATGCCGTCTTGCTCGACGCGTTTGGCCACTTCTTCCATCAGCTCAACGCTGCGCGGGTGCAGCTGCTCGGTCTCTTTATGCACGAACAGCGACATCGGCACGCCCCAGGTGCGCTGACGCGAGATGCACCAGTCCGGGCGGTTGGCGACCATCATTTCGATGCGCGCCTGGCCCCAATCCGGGATCCACTGCACGCCCTTGATCTCTTCCAGCGACTGCTGACGCAGGCCTTTCTGATCCATGCTGATGAACCATTGCGGCGTAGCGCGGAAGATGATCGGCGTCTTGTGGCGCCAGCAGCACGGATAGCTGTGCAGGAACTTCTCGACGTGCAGCAGCGCGCCTTTGTCACGCAGCAGATCGACGATCAGATCGTTGGCCTTGAAGACGAACTTGCCGTCCAGCAGCGGGTAGGTGCCGGTCAGGTAGCAGCCGTTCGGCCCTACCGGGTTGGCCACTTCCAGGCCGTATTTCTGGCCAATCACGAAGTCGTCCGGGCCGTGGCCTGGCGCGGTATGCACCGCACCGGTACCGGCGTCCAGCGTCACGTGCTCGCCGAGGATCGCCGGCACGTCGAAGTCCATGAACGGGTGTTTGAAGCGCAGCAGCTCCAGATCGGCGCCTTTGCAGCTGCCCAGCACGGTCCACTCGGTGATGCCGGCGCGCTTCATCACGCTTTCCACCAGTTCAGCCGCCAGGATCAGGCACTGGCCGTCAACCTGCACCAACTGATAGGTGAAGTCCGGGTGCAGCGAGATCGCGCGGTTGGCCGGCAGGGTCCACGGGGTGGTGGTCCAGATAACCAGGGAGATGGCGCCGCTGAAGTGGCTCACGCCGAACTTGGCCGCCACGGCAGCCGCGTCGGCCGCATGGAAGCTCACGTCGATCGACGGCGAAGTCTTGTCGTAGTACTCCACTTCCGCTTCCGCCAGCGACGAGCCGCAGTCGGTGCACCAGTGAACCGGCTTGGCGCCTTTCAGCAGGTGGCCGTTGCTGATGATCTTGCCCAGCGCGCGGATGATGTTGGCTTCGGTTTTGAAATCCATCGTCAGGTACGGACGATCCCAGTCGCCCAACACGCCCAGGCGAATGAAGTCCTTCTTCTGGCCTTCAACCTGCTCGGCCGCGTACTCGCGGCACTTCTGGCGGAACTCGGCCGCCGTCAGCTTCTCGCCCGGCTTGCCGTACAGTTGCTCAACCTTCAGTTCGATCGGCAGGCCGTGGCAATCCCAACCCGGCACATAAGGCGAGTCGAAGCCGGCCATCCCTTTCGACTTGATGATAATGTCTTTGAGAATCTTGTTAACCGAGTGACCAATGTGAATGCTGCCGTTCGCATACGGAGGGCCGTCATGCAAAATGAAGGTTTTTTTGCCCTTTTTGGCAGTACGAATAATCCCGTACAGATCCTGTTCATACCAACGTTGCAGCATGCCAGGTTCGCGCTTGGCGAGATCGCCGCGCATCGGGAACCCTGTTTCCGGCAAGTTCAGGGTATTCTTGTAGTCACTCATGAGATTCTCGTTTCCGTTTTCGGCTATTTACCCGTCACACTTCAAGCTGCATCTTTGTCGGCCGCCCTTTCTCACCCGAATCACTTGCCTGTGCAAGCTCATCGGGGTTCGCGCGGTTGCCGCCGCGATGCGGCTCGAATTGTTTAGGGTAAACGATTAAACCAGTGTTTTTAACCCGAAGAACTTCCGGGCCGTCACCACATCATTGGCGATTTGCTGCTTCAGGGCATCCAGCGAAGCAAACCGCTGTTCATTGCGCAATTTTGCGCGGAGCACCACCTCAATATGGCGCCCGTAAAGATCCATTGTGACATCCAGCAGATGCACTTCCAGCTGCTGGCGCACGCCGGCGACGGTCGGGCGCGTGCCGATATTGGCCACGCCCGGCAGCGGCTTCGGCCCCAGGCCATACACTTCCACCGCATACACTCCTTTCACCGGCGCCACCAGACGCTTGAGCGGCAGATTGGCGGTCGGGAAGCCGATGGTGCGCCCCAGCTCGTCGCCGTGCACCACGCGCCCGGAAATGCTGTACGGGTGACCCAGCAGGGTCTCCGCCAACGGCAGATCGTCCTCGCTCAGCGCGGTGCGGATCGCGGTGCTGCTGATGCGCCGCTCGCCTTCGCGGAAGGTCGGGGTGCTGACCACGTCGAAGCCGTACTCTTTTCCGGCCTGCTGCAATAGCGGAAAATCGCCCTGACGCCCGGCGCCAAAGCGAAAATCATCCCCCACCATCAGGAATTTGACGCCCAGTTTTTCCACCAGCAGCTCGGCGACGAACGCCTGCGCAGTGTTGGCGGCGAAACGCGGATCGAACTTGACGCACAGCAGGTAATCGACGCCCGCCTGCGCCAGATAGTTGGCCTTGTCGCGCAGGCGCGTCAAGCGGGCCGGCGCCTTGTCTGCGGCGAACATCTCCAGCGGCTGCGGCTCAAAGATCATGACCATCACCGGCAGCCCGAGGCGTTGCCCTTGTTGCTTCAACTGCTCCAGCAGCGCCTGATGACCGCGGTGTACGCCGTCAAAGTTGCCGATGGTGAGCACGCAACCATGGTGGCGCGCCCGGATATTGTGAATGCCGCGAATTAGCTCCATAGCTGGCTCAAAACAGTGGAAATCGGCGGATTATACCTTGTACAGCCGGTAAGGTTAACCCGCGATTGGTGCCTTTATGTAATAGACATACCATACCGGAGATAATCTGCGCGTGAAACGGCTTCGCCGCAGTTTATCCGGCGCTGCCGGGGCGATTCTCGACCGCGGCCAACGGCTTGCGCCCGCCGCGGCAAAACATTGGCGAATTTTCTCGCGAAACACTGTATTCCCAAGAGCGAAGCTGGTAAAATCCTGCGCCATCACAACGTAGCGAGTGCCGCCTGTACAAACGGCGCTTATTTGCACAAATCCATTGACAAACGAAGGCTAAAAGGGCATATTCCTCGGCCTTTGAATTGTCCTCAATAGAATATATTTGGGAGTTGGACCTTGGCTAATATCAAATCAGCTAAGAAACGCGCCGTACAGTCTGAGAAACGCCGCAAGCATAACGCAAGCCGTCGCTCAATGGTGCGTACCTTCATCAAGAAGGTAGACGCAGCTATCGCAGCTGGCGACAAAGAAGCAGCACAAAATGCATTCCTGGTAATGCAACCACTGGTGGACCGTCAGGCAGCTAAAGGCCTGATCCACAAAAACAAAGCAGCGCGTCATAAGTCAAACCTGACTGCACGCATCAACGCAATGCAATAAGCATTTCGTTATCTGCTTGATAAAAAAACCGGCTCAGGCCGGTTTTTTTACGTCCTGCGTTCAGTGAACCGCTAGCAGGAAAACAGCGCCGAGAAGTCTTTGTTGCAGACGCGCTGCACCGCCGGATGCTGGATCATGCGCTCGGCGAAGATGATGTAATACTCCTCCTGCACGCTGTCGATACGCCCAATCTCCACCACGTTGTCATCGTTGTAGGTATCCTGCGCATACAGCGTCGGCGCCACGAAGATCGCATTGTGGTACATGCCGAAGGCCTTCATCAGCGCCGCATCGTCGAACTCGCCCAGAATTTCCACCTGAATGCCCTGCGTATTGAACCAGTTGAGCAGCTTGCGCCCCAGCATCGAACGGCGGCCGGGGATCAGCAGCTTGCGCTGCTCCAGACAAGCCGGGAACGGCAGGTCCGGCGCCGGTTGGCGACAGAAAAAGCTGATGCCGCACTCGCCCAGCTTCAGCGAGAACAGCCCTTCCTGCTGGCTGGAGTCCACCGGGCAATCCGAGAGGATCATATCCAGCTTGTGCTGGCTAAGCTGCTCCAGCAGCATCTCGTGCGTCGATTCAAAGCAACGCAGGTGGATCTGCTCGTTGTCCACCACCACCGCCGTTTCCAATACCTGGCTGACCAGCCGCTTCGACAGCGCATCCGCTACGCCGACGTCGAACAGCAGGTTGGACTCTTTGCGGTAGTTGACGATATCCAGCATTTCCTGGCTGAGCATAAACATCTTGTCGGCATAGCGGAACACCAACTGCCCCAGCTCCGAAGGCACCAACCCGCGCCCCTGGCGTTTGAACAGCTTGCCGTCCAACCGCTCTTCCAGCGCTTTGATCTGGCCGGTGATGGTCTGCGGCGTCAGAAACAACGCTTCGGCGGCACCGACCACGGAACCGGCCTTGCAGACCTGCCAGAAATAGTAAAGGTGATTAAAGTTGATATGCGACATCCTCACGAGCGGCTCTCCTTAACAACGTTTCGCAGCGGCAAACGGTGTGCCGTGACGAGCGACAAACTTCCTTTCCCTGCTTCAGACAACGTATAACCCCATTAGTCCCAACGAAGAACGGCCGAAGCTGCACATATTTTATACCGTACAGCTCCGACCAGCCATTTTATTATGTGCCCTTACCGCGCACATTCAGGATTAACGCACGCGCGGCAACGCCAGACGCAGCAATCCATACCCTACCACCGCCGCAGTGGTGGAGCCCAACAGGATCCCCAGGCGGGAATAGGTGCTGAGCGCCGCATCTGCATCGCCAAACGCCAGCGAGGCGATAAAAATCGACATGGTGAAACCAATGCCGCAGAGCACCGAAACGGCAAACACCTGTTTGAAGCCGATGCCTTCAGGCAAACGGGCGATGCCCATTTTCACCGCCAGCAGGCTGAAGAGGAAAATCCCCAGCGGCTTGCCGATAAACAGCCCAGCCGCAATCCCGACCGGCAGCAGCGACGTTAACCCTTCCAGCGATACGCCCTGCAAAGAGACCCCGGCGTTGGCGAAAGCGAACAGCGGCAGGATCATAAACGCGACCCAAGGGTGCAACTCATGCTCCAGCGTTTCCGACGGCGATGGCCCCTTTTTGACGTTCAACGGGATCATAAAGCCGACGATCACCCCGGCCAGCGTCGCATGCACCCCAGACTTGAGGATCGCCACCCACAACACCAGGCCAACCATCATGTATAACGAGGTCTTGCCCACGCCGCGCCAGTTCATCACCGCCAGCAGCGCCGTCGCCGCCGCCGCCACGCCCAGCGCCACCATCGACACTTCGTGGGTGTAGAACAGTGCGATGATGATAATCACGCCCAGGTCGTCGATGATCGCCAACGCCAGCAGGAACACTTTCAGGCTGGTCGGCACGCGGTTGCCCAGCAGCGCCATTACGCCAAGCGCGAAGGCGATATCGGTCGCGGCCGGGATCGCCCACCCCTGGCGGGTGACGTCATCCGCGCCGTTGAACAGCAGGTAAATCAGCGCCGGCGCCAGCATGCCGCCCAGCGCGGCGATCGCCGGAAACACCGCCTTGTCGCGCCCGGACAGCGAGCCTTGCATCAGCTCGCGCTTGACCTCCAGCCCCACCACCAGGAAGAAGATGGCCATCAGGCCGTCGTTGATCCACAGCAGCAGCGGCTTGGCGATCTCCAGCGAAGCAATCTTCACCATCACCGGCAGGTTAAGGAATGCCTGATAGATCCCCTGCGCCGGGGTGTTGGCCATGATCAGGGCGACGATCGCCGCCGCAATCAGAATGATACCGCCCGCGGCTTCCTGACGTAAAAATTGACGAATGATGTTGGTCACAGTACGTCTCTCCAAATCTGTGCAGGACGTAGCGCCCTGCGAACAACAGTCATGAAGTGAGTATAGAGGGCGTTTTAGTTCGAAAAAATAAGTTTATAAATGCTAAATAGCTCGGAAAAACCGATAAAAAGCACGAATAAGTCACACTTATATTATGGAATTTGCGGTTTGGCGCGCAAATAAAAACCCCGGAACAGAAGCCCGGGGTTCGTACATAAACCAAAAGAAACAGTAGGTTAGCGAGTCAGATCGTCAAAGAACTTTTTCACCCCGTCGAAGAAGCTCTTCGAACGCGGGCTGTTCTTGTCGCCGGACGGGCCACCCAGGCTCTCTTCCAGCTCACGCAGCAGCTGCTTCTGCTTGTCGTTCAGATTGACCGGGGTTTCCACCACCACGCGGCACAGCAGGTCGCCCTGGCTGCCGCCGCGCACCGATTTCACGCCCTTGCCGCGCATGCGGAACAGCTTGCCGGTTTGGGTCTCCGAAGGCACCTTCAGTTTCACCCGGCCGTCCAGCGTCGGCACTTCAATCTCGCCGCCCAGCGCCGCCATGGCGAAGTTGATCGGCACTTCACAGTACAGGTTGTTGCCTTCACGCTCGAAGATCGGGTGCGCCTTCACCTGCACCTGAACGTACAGATCGCCCGCCGGTGCGCCGTGTTCGCCGGCTTCACCTTCACCCGCCAGGCGGATGCGGTCGCCGGTATCGACGCCGGCCGGAATTTTCACCGACAGCGTCTTGGATTTTTCTACCCGGCCGTGGCCGTGGCACTTGTTGCACGGATCTTTGATAATCTGACCGCGGCCATGGCAGTGCGGACACGCCTGTTGCACGGTGAAGAAGCCCTGACGCATCTGCACCTGGCCCTGACCGTGACAGGTTGGGCAGGTCACCGGCGAGCTGCCCGGTTTGGCGCCGCTGCCGTGGCAGACGTCGCACTCTTCCAGCGTCGGGATGCGGATCTCTTTGGTGACGCCACGTACCGCTTCCTCGAGGGTCAGCTCCATGTTATAGCGCAGATCGGAACCGCGGCTGGCGCGCTGACGGCGGCCTCCGCCGAAGATGTCGCCAAACACGTCGCCAAAGATATCGCTGAAGTCGGCGCCGCCGCCAAAGCCGCCGCCGCCCATGCCGCCCTGTTCAAAGGCCGCGTGCCCATACTGGTCGTAGGCCGCGCGTTTCTGGTCGTCGGTCAGAACTTCGTAAGCTTCTTTAACTTCTTTAAACTTGGTTTCGGCGTCTTGTTCCTGGTTGCGGTCAGGATGGTATTTCATCGCCAGGCGTTTATACGCCTTTTTGATCTCACGTTCATCCGCCGTCTTGCTGACGCCGAGAATCTCGTAATAGTCTTTCTTCGCCATTCTTTCGCTTACCCTTAACATGCGTGCACGGGCGCAGAGTTGCCTCGACGCCCGTGCTGGTTTCCGGGAACGACACCTCGGCCGCCCCGTGCCCGCTTAAGGGCGATTATTTTTTGTCTTTAACTTCTTCGAACTCGGCGTCAACCACGTCGTCGTCTTTCTGCGCCGCGTTGTCCGCGCCGGCGTCAGCACCCTGCTGAGCCTGCTGCGCCTGAGCCATTTCCAGCAGTTTGCCGGAAACCTGCACCAGCGCCTGAGTCTTCGCTTCGATCTCGGCTTTATCTTCGCCTTTCACCGCCGCTTCCAGATCCTTCAGCGCCGCTTCGATCGCCGTTTTGTCTTCCGCCGGCAGTTTGTCGCCCGCTTCTTCCAGCTGCTTGCGAGTGCCGTGGATCAGGTGATCCGCCTGGTTACGCGTCTGTACCAGCTCTTCGAACTTGCGGTCAGCTTCAGCGTTCAGCTCGGCATCGCGCACCATTTTCTGGATTTCGTCTTCGTTCAGGCCAGAAGATGCCTTGATGGTGATCTTCTGCTCACGACCGGTGTTCTTGTCTTTGGCAGACACGTGCAGGATGCCGTCGGCATCGATATCGAAGGTCACTTCGATCTGCGCCATGCCGCGCGGCGCCGCCTGGATGCCGTCCAGGTTGAACTGGCCCAGAGATTTGTTATCGCTGGCGCGCTTACGCTCACCCTGCAGCACGTGGATGGTTACCGCAGACTGGTTGTCTTCAGCGGTAGAGAACACCTGGCTGTGCTTGGTCGGGATCGTGGTGTTTTTGGTGATCAGCGGCGTCATCACGCTGCCCATGGTTTCGATACCCAGCGACAGCGGGGTCACGTCCAGCAGCAGAACGTCCTTCACATCACCGGCCAACACGCCGCCCTGTACCGCAGCGCCCACGGCAACCGCTTCGTCCGGGTTCACGTCTTTACGCGGTTCTTTGCCGAAGAAGTCTGCGACTTTCTTCTGCACCATTGGCATACGGGTCTGGCCGCCCACCAGGATCACGTCCTGGATGTCGGAAACCGACAGGCCTGCGTCTTTCAGCGCCACTTTCAGCGGTTCGATAGAGCGCGCAACCAGATCTTCAACCAGCGACTCGAGTTTGGCACGAGTCACTTTGATGTTCATGTGTTTTGGACCGGTCGCGTCTGCGGTGATGTACGGCAGGTTAACGTCGGTCTGCTGAGCGGAAGACAGTTCAATCTTCGCTTTCTCAGCGGCTTCTTTCAGACGCTGCATCGCCAGCGGATCGTTGCGCAGATCGATACCCTGATCTTTCTTGAACTCTTCCACCAGGTAGTTGATCAGACGGCTGTCGAAGTCTTCGCCACCCAGGTGGGTGTCACCGTTGGTCGCCAGCACTTCAAAGGTTTTTTCGCCGTCAACGTCGTCGATTTCGATGATGGAGATATCGAAAGTACCGCCGCCCAGGTCATAAACCGCGATGGTGCGGTTGCCGACTTCTTTGTCCAGGCCGTAGGCCAGAGCCGCCGCAGTCGGTTCGTTGATGATGCGTTTGACTTCCAGACCCGCGATGCGGCCGGCGTCTTTGGTCGCCTGACGCTGGGCGTCGTTGAAGTAAGCCGGTACGGTGATAACCGCTTCAGTTACCGGTTCGCCCAGGTAATCTTCCGCCGTTTTCTTCATTTTTTTCAGCACTTCCGCAGAGATCTGCGGCGGAGCCATTTTCTGGCCTTTCACTTCCAGCCAGGCGTCGCCGTTGTCGGCTTCGACGATTTTGTACGGCATGATCGCTTTGTCGCGCTGCGCTTCTTCATCCTGGAAGCGGCGACCGATCAGGCGCTTGATGGCGAACAGGGTGTTTTCAGGGTTGGTCACTGCCTGACGCTTAGCCGGCTGGCCAACCAGAGTTTCACCGTCCTGGGTATATGCGATAATAGAAGGAGTGGTGCGGTCGCCCTCGGCGTTTTCCAGCACGCGTGCCTTGGCACCATCCATAATTGCTACGCAAGAGTTGGTAGTACCCAGGTCGATACCAATAATTTTGCCCATCTAAACGTCTCCACTAAAAAATTCATAATCAGTCAGGTTGCTAACCTATATGCGGGCGATTTTTTGCTTTTCAACTGCCCGATATCTCAGTGCGACCCGCGGTTAGCAGCTGCGGTTGCAAATAAGATGGGGCCATCCAGTCCGGCATCAAGGGGCAAGGCGAAAAAAATTTCTTTTTTTATCGTCATTCAGATCATTGTTTCCGGCTGCGGGGATCATTATGATGCGCGCGCTCTGGTGGAAAACTTCGATTTTTTGGCCATTCAGACCATTTATGATTTTACTTCGCTGTTTCCGTTAATTTTCTGTTATCGCAGAGGACTTATGCACACCAACAAGTTGGCGAATCCCGGCCCTCTCGGCCTGATGGGCTTCGGGATGACCACCGTCTTGCTGAACCTGCACAACGCGGGCTTTTTCCCACTGAACTCCGCCATCATCAGCATGGGGATTTTCTTCGGTGGCCTGGCCCAGATCCTGGCCGGTCTGCTGGAGTACAAGAAGGGCAACACCTTCGGCATGACCGCCTTCACCGCCTACGGCAGCTTCTGGCTGAGCCTGGTCGGCCTGCTGCTGCTGCCACGTCTGGGTCTGGCTGAAGCCACCGAGGCGCACGTGCTGGGCATCTACCTGGCGCTGTGGGGCGTCTTCACCCTGTTCATGTTCTTCGGCACCCTGGGCGCCAACCGCGTGCTGCAGTTCGTGTTCGCCAGCCTGACGCTGCTGTTCGCCCTGCTGGCCGTCGGCAACATCACCGGCAACCACGCGCTGCTGACCTTTGCCGGTTATGAGGGCATCATCTGCGGCGCCAGCGCCATCTACCTGGCGATGGCCGAAGTGCTCAACGAGCAATACGGCCGCACCGTGCTGCCGATTGGCGAACCGGCCCCGGCCCGCGTCGCGGCCTCACCGATCGCGGCGTAATCGCCCTCCCCTGACGAAAAAGCCCTGCAGTGCAGGGCTTTTTTTTTAGCTGTAGGAGTCGGCTCGCCGCTCGCCGGCTTCGCTGTTCAGGTCGCGATGCAGGTAGACGCCGAGCAGCAGCCCGAGGAGCGACAGCGCCAACACATAGTAAGCGGGCGCTAACGGGGTTAATTTCATGATCAGCGTCACAAAAATAGGGGTTAAACCGCCAAAAATAGCGTACGAGACGTTATATGAGAACGAGATGCCGGTAAACCGCACTTCCGCCGGGAAGGCCCGCACCATCACATACGGCACGGCCCCCACCACGCCTACGCTGAAGCCCACTAGCGCATAGCAGGCGAACAACATTTCCGGGCGCACGCCCACCGTTTGATAGAACAGCCAGCTGCAGCCGGCCAGCAGCACACTGCCGACCACCAGCGTTTTGCTGGCGCCGAAGCGATCGGCCGACAAACCGGCAACGATGCAGCCGGCGATCAACATGATGGTGGCGATGCTGTTGGCCTGCAGCGTCAAGGCCGGCGCGATGCCGAACTGCTTTTGCAGATAGGTCGGGGTCATCAGGATCACCACCACGATGCCGGCGGAGAGCAGCCAGGTCAGCAGCATCGACACCGCCACTTCCCGTTTGTGGTTGATCACCACCGATTTCAGCGGCAGCTCCTCGGCCAGCGCTTTACGCGCCTGCATCTCGATAAAGATCGGCGTCTCCTGCAGCCAACGGCGCAAGTACATCGCCACCAGGCCGAACATGCCGCCCAACAGGAAAGGAATGCGCCAGCCGCCGCCGGCGATGCTCTGCGGGCTGAGCGTGGTGTTGATCACCGTCGCCACCACCGAGCCCAACAAGATGCCCACCGTCAGCCCGGCGGTCAGCGTGCCGCAGGCGAAGCCGATGCGCCGGCGCGGCACGTGTTCGGCGACGAAGACCCAGGCGCCCGGCACCTCACCGCCGATCGCCGCGCCCTGCAACACGCGCATCAGCAGCAGCAGCAGCGGCGCGGCGATGCCGATGCTGGCGTAGGTCGGCAGCAGACCCATCGCCAGCGTCGGCAACGCCATCAGCAGAATGCTCAGGGTAAACATCTTTTTACGGCCGACCAGATCGCCGAAGTGCGCCATCACGATGCCGCCCAGCGGGCGGGCAAGATAGCCGGCGGCGAAGATGCCGAAGGTTTGCACCAGCCGCAGCCACTCCGGCATGTCCGCCGGGAAGAACAGATCGCCGACCACGGCGGCGAAGAACACGAAGATGATGAAGTCGTAAAACTCCAGCGCGCCGCCCAACGCGGCCAACGTCAGCGTTTTGTAGTCTTGCCGGTTCAGCCGGCGATTATTGTCGTGAGGCATAGGGCACCGTCGGTAAAGGCTGTAAAAATAAAAGCCGCAGGCTTTCTGTAAAAGAATCCTTACTATAACGGCAAATTATTTTCACACCAGACGGGCTGAAGCCGATCTCGCAGAACGCTGAAATTTAGAGGTTTATCTCGCGACGCGCGCTCTTTGGCCGAAATGCTGCTACCACCGCGGCGTGCGTTTCGACGTAAGGCCCGTCGAGCAGTTGAATGCAATAAGGCACGCTGGCGAAGATGCCATGCACCACCGCATTGCCCTGCTCATCCTTTACCCCTTCCAGCGTTTCCTTGATCGACTTCGGTTGGCCGGGCAAGTTGATGATCAGCGCCTGTTTGCGGATCGCCCCCACCTGGCGAGAAAGAATTGCCGTTGGCACATAGTGTAGGCTGATCTGACGCATTTGCTCGCCGAAGCCGGGCATCACGCGATCGGCGATCGCCAGCGTGGCGTCGGGGGTGACGTCGCGACGCGCCGGCCCGGTGCCGCCGGTGGTCAGCACCAGATGGCAGCCCATTTCGTCCACCAGCTCGCACAGCGTCTGTTCAATTTGCGTCTGCTCATCGGGGATCAGCCGGGTTTCCAGCTTGAAGGGCGTCGCCAGCGCGCCGGCCAGCCACTCCTCCAGCGCCGGAATGCCTTTATCCTGATAAACGCCGCCGGACGCGCGGTCGGAAACGGAAACCAAACCAATACGTAAAATATCCATGCGTAACCTCTACAGCCTGATGGGGTCCGAACGGGTTCGTCTCCCGTTCTGTTGTCATTGCCGAGAGTATAAGGGCTTCCCCCGCCGACGGGAGCGTCGGGCATAAAAAAAGGTGGCCTGAGCCACCTTTTTACTGCGCGATCTGCGGGAATTACAGCAGGTCGGCGATCATTTTTTCCAGTTTACCCTGGTCTACGGCGAATTTGCGGATGCCGTCGGTCAGTTTCTCAACCGCCATCGGATCCTGGTTGTGCTGCCAGTAGAACTCAGGTTCGGTCAGTGCGGCAGGACGCGCCTTCACTTCACCGGTATAAGACAGTTTGCGCTCCAGCGCGCCTTCGCTCTCCGCCAGCTCTTTCAGCAGCGCAGGCGCGATGGTCAGGCGGTCGCAGCCGGCCAGTTCGATGATTTCGCCGACGTTGCGGAAGCTGGCGCCCATCACCACGGTGTTGTAGCCGTGCTGTTTGTAATACTGGTAAATTTCGGTCACGGAGATCACGCCCGGATCTTCGTGCGGAGCGAACTCTTTCTTGTCGCCGTTAGCTTTGTACCAGTCGAGGATACGGCCGACGAACGGCGAGATCAGGTAAACGCCGGCTTCGGCACAGGCGCGAGCCTGAGCGAAGGAGAACAGCAGCGTCAGGTTACAGTTGATGCCTTCTTTCTCCAGCTGCTCCGCCGCGCGGATGCCCTGCCAGGTCGAGGCCAGTTTAATCAGAATGCGATCGTTGCTGATGCCGGCTTCGTTGTACAGCTTGATCAGGCGCTTGGCCTTGGCCACGCTGGCAACGGTGTCGTAAGACAGACGCGCGTCAACCTCGGTGGAGATGCGGCCCGGAACCAGTTTGAGGATCTCCAGACCGATGTTGACTGCCAGCTTGTCGGCGGCGTCGGCGATCTGCTGCTCGCGATCGTTGCTCTGGCCGCGCGCCCAGGCAATGGCTTCGTCAATCAGTTTGCGGTATTCAGGAATTTGGGCTGCATTGAGGATCAGCGAAGGGTTGGTTGTGGCGTCCTGCGGTTGATACAGCTTCATTGCCGCGATATCACCCGTATCTGCAACCACTGTAGTCAGCTGGCGCAGGGAAGTTAATTTGTCGGTCATGTTGGCATTATCTCATCGTTTGTGCATGAACTTTTGGCATTGTTCAACCATGCCCTGCCCTGATAATAACATGCGCCAAGCCCGGCGCAAGGCTGGAAAACCGCGGCGCGCAAGCATCTGTTTTATCCTTGGGCGAGCAACCGTTTACGCCGATATCTTTCGCCATTACCGAGCGGATGGAAAGGCAATAACGTGCTATCGCCCGAATAAATTATGTTAAATTCGAAAAAATTGATGCAATTCGTCCGCTAATCTGCGAAAAATCTTAATCGACTGACGCCGGACAGATTCCAGCTAAGCTCTTGTAAAAAATAGGCCAATGTTTTTCACCTGCGGTGGATGCTGCAAGGTGCGCATGACATTTCGATAAGAGGAGGGATCCCTTGACGGACCTGATGAATTTTATAAACAACATTTTGTGGGGGTCAGTGCTGATTTATCTGCTGCTCGGCACCGGCATCTACTTCACGTTGCGTACCCGCTTTATCCAGCTTCGCCACTTCAGCCACATGTTCTCGGTGTTGAAAAACAGCAATAAAAGCGACAGCGCCGGCATCTCCTCTTTCCAGGCGCTGTGCACCACGCTGGCGGCGCGCGTCGGCACCGGCAACCTGACCGGCGTCGCCATCGCCCTGACCGCCGGCGGCCCCGGTGCCATCTTCTGGATGTGGGTGGTGGCGTTTATCGGCATGGCCACCTCATTTGTGGAAAGCTCGCTGGCTCAGCTCTATAAAACCAAAGACGATAACGGCAACTACCGCGGTGGCCCGGCCTATTACATGGAAAAAGGCCTCGGCATGCGCTGGATGGGCGTGCTGTTCTCGATCTTCCTGATCATCGCGTTCGGTCTGGTGTTCAACGCCGTGCAGGCCAACTCCATCGCGCAAGCTTCCGCCGTCGCCTTCCACTTACAGCCGCTGCACGTCGGCATCGGTCTGGTGCTGCTGAGCGGCGTGGTGATCTTCGGCGGCATCCGTTCCATCGCCAAAGTGGCCGAACTGGTGGTGCCGCTGATGGCCGGTGCCTACCTGCTGCTGGCTCTCTGGGTGATTGGCCATAACATCGAGCACATGCCGGCGATCCTGGCGCTGATCTTCAAAAGCGCCTTCGGCCTGCAGGAAGCCGCGGCCGGCGCCGTCGGTTACGGCATCTCCCAGGCGATGACCCAGGGCGTGCAGCGCGGCCTGTTCTCCAACGAAGCCGGCATGGGATCGGCGCCCAACGCGGCGGCGTCCGCCTCGCCTTATCCGCCGCATCCCGCTTCGCAGGGCTACGTGCAAATGCTCGGGGTATTTATCGACACCATCGTCATCTGCAGCGCCACCGCGGCGATCATCCTCTCCTCCGGCATTCTCGATCAGCCGACCGACAGCATCAGCGGCATCGATCTGACCCAGCGCGCGCTGTCGACCGCCGTCGGCAGTTGGGGCACGCCGTTCGTCGCCATCGCCATCTTCTTCTTCGCCTTTACCTCGATCATCGCCAACTACGCCTATGCCGAAAGCAACCTGGTGTTCCTCGAACACAATCATCCGGGCGGCCTACTGATTTTCCGCTGTGTGGCGCTGGGCATGGTGATGTTCGGGGCGCTGGCGGAGCTGCCGCTGGTGTGGAAAATGGCGGATACCTCCATGGCGCTAATGGCGATCACCAACCTGACGGCGATCCTGCTGCTGTCGCGGGTGGCGCTGAAACTGGCCGACGACTACCATCGCCAGCGCCGCTTGGGCAAGCTACCAACCTTCGACGCCACCCGATTCCCGGAGCTGAAATCGCAGCTGGAGCCGGGCGTGTGGGACGATCAAAAGCCGCCGCGCTGAGTTTTCCGGGGCGCGTGCGATGCGCGCCCCGCCTATTGGACCGATTGCCGCTTTTTCCTGCGCTTTTTGCTACAGTACCCGCACTTGGATAAACAGGATCTGGCCATGCTCGTTATTATTTCCCCTGCAAAAACGCTCGATTACGACAGCCCGCTGGCGACAAAACGCTTCACGCAACCCGAACTGCTGGACAAGTCTCAGCGGCTTATCAACATTTGCCGCAAGCTGACGCCGGCGCAAATCGCCAGCCTGATGAGCATCAGCGACAAGCTGGCCGGCCTGAACGCCGCGCGCTTTAGCGAGTGGCAGCCGGCATTTACCCCGGACAACGCCCGTCAGGCGTTGCTGGCGTTCAAGGGCGACGTTTACACCGGCCTGCAGGCGCAGGATTTCAGCGAAGCCGATTTCGACTTCGCCCAACAGCATCTGCGCATGCTGTCCGGCCTGTATGGGGTGCTGCGCCCGCTCGATCTGATGATGCCGTATCGGCTGGAGATGGGCATCAAGCTGGAAAACCCGAAGGGCAAAGATCTGTACAGCTTCTGGGGCGATCAGATCACCAAAAAGCTCAACGAAGCGCTGGAGCAACAGGGCGACGACGTGGTGGTCAACCTGGCGTCCGACGAGTATTTCAAAGCGGTGAAGCCGGCCAAGCTGCACGGCTCGCTGATCAAACCGGTGTTCCTCGACGAGAAGAACGGCAAGTTCAAGGTCATCAGCTTCTACGCCAAGAAAGCGCGCGGGTTGATGAGCCGCTTTATCATCAAGAACCGCCTGACGCGCAGCGAGCAGTTGGTGGACTTCAACCTGGAAGGCTACGCCTTCGACGAAGCCGCCTCGCAGGGCAATGAACTGGTGTTCAAGCGCCCGGAGCAGGCATAAAAAAAGCCGTCGCAAGACGGCTTTTCGCATTCTAACCTGCCGAATTTCAGGCCGGAAGTGCCATCAGGAACGTGCGCAGCTCGCCGAAACTGGCCGGCAGCGTGTGCGACAACAGCGGCAGATCGGCCCGCAACGCCAGCGCTTTCGGCAACGGCAGTTCCTGGCCGAGGATCGCTTCCACGCTCTCTTTAAACTTGGCCGGATGCGCGGTGCCAAGGAACAGACCAAACTCCCCTTCCTGCAGCTGATCGCGCAGCGCGCGGTAGGCGATGGCCGCGTGCGGTTCGGAGACATAGCCCAGTTCGGCCAGCTCACGCATCGTTTCCCTGGTGGTCTCATCGCTGACCGCCGCGTGGCCCAGCTCTTTCAGCTGCCAGACCTTACGACGGAACAGCTCTTCCACACGCGGCCAGTTGTTTGGCTGGCTGACGTCCATAGCGTTGGACAGCGTCGCGACCGTGGCGTGCGGCTGCCACTGGCCGCTGGTCAGGAAGCGCGGCACGGTGTCGTTGGCGTTGGTGGCGGCGATGAAGCGCTTCACCGGCAGACCCAGCGACTTGGCCAGCAGCCCGGCGGTCAGATCGCCGAAGTTGCCGCTCGGCACCGAAATCACCAGCTGATTGCGCGCTTCCTGCGGCAGCTGCGCCACCGCTTCGAAGTAGTAACAGATCTGCGCCAGCAAACGGCTGATGTTGATCGAGTTGGCCGAGTTCAGGTGCAGCGCATCTTTCAATTCCTGATCGTCAAACGCCTGCTTCACCAGCGCCTGACAGGCGTCGAAGTCGCCGTCGATCGCCACGGTGTGAATGTTGCCGCCCAGGGTGCAGAACAGTTTCTCCTGCAACGGGCTGATTTTGCCCTGCGGGTAAAGGATCACCACCCGGACGTTTTTCAGGCCGTAAAAGGCGTGCGCCACGGCGGCGCCGGTGTCGCCGGAGGTGGCGGTCAAAATGGTCACCGGCTGATCGCCGGCCACTTCCGCCAGCATCTGCGCCATAAAGCGGCCGCCGAAGTCTTTGAACGCCAGCGTCGGGCCGTGGAACAGCTCCAGGCAGGAGACGTCTTCCGTCACTTTCGCCACCGGCGCCGGGAACTCAAAGGCGGCCTGCACGCGTTTCTTCAGCGCCGCCTCCGGCACCTCTTCGCCGATAAAGGCCGACAGAATACGGCTGCTGCGGGTGACAAAGTCCTGCTCCAGCAGGTGGTCGATCTCGGTCAGTTCGAACGCCGGCAGCTCCAGCGGGAAGAACAGCCCCTGCTGCTTGCCCAGGCCTTGTTTGATCGCCTGCGCGAAGCTGACCTGCTCGTTGTGATCCTTAAGGTTGTACAGTTTCATGCGTTATCCCAGTAGTCGAGCGCCTGCGGTATCCAGACGGCAAATATGAACAAAACCTTCGTCGTTTTGCAGATAGTGTTGTTGCAGCCAGGCGGCCATGCGCTGCGCGGTGGCGCCGTCATTGCAGACGGCGAACAGCGTCGGGCCGGAGCCGGAGATCCCGCAGGCCAACGCGCCGATGTCCTGCGCCGCCTTGCGCGCTTCGGCGAAGCCCGGCAGCAGACGAGTGCGGTACGGTTCGGCGATCACGTCCTGCATCAATTTGGCGGCCAACTGCGGCTGCCGGGTATGGCAGGCATGAATAAAGCCGGCCAGATAGCGGCCGTGGCTGATGCAATCCTGACGACGGTATTGCGCGGGTAAAATGGCGCGCGCTTCGGCGGTGGAGACCTTGATGCCCGGATAGGCCATGACCCACAGCCAATCGTCGAAGCACGGCACCTCCTGGCTGATAATGCCTTCCTCTTCCAGCATCAGCTGCAGGCCGCCCAGATAGCAGGGCGCCACGTTGTCGTAATGCACGCTGCCGGAAATGCGGCCTTCCAGCTCGCCCATCAGGCCGAGCAGCGTCGTCTTATCCAGCGGGCGATCGCAAAATTCGTTCATCGCCATCAGCCCGGCCACCACCGAACAAGCGCTGGAGCCCAGCCCCGATCCGATCGGCATGTTCTTTTCCAGCCGCATCGCTACCGGCACTTCGCGGCCGATCTCCTGGCAGAAACGCTCCCAGCATTGATAAACGATGTTCTCTTTCGGCTCGGCCGGCAGCTTGCTGACAAAGCGCCCGGCATTCTGCAAACTGAACGTCTCGGCGGCTTCCACGCTGACGCAGTCGCCCAGCAGCGTGCCGTCGATCGGCGAAACCGCCGCGCCCAGCACATCGAAACCGACGCTAACGTTACCGATCGAGGCCGGTGCATACACCTTAACCATATTAAACTCCCAACTTCCATGACAGTGTGCGCAGCAGATCGGCGAACACGCCCGCTGCGGTCACATCGTTACCGGCGCCGTAGCCGCGCAGCACCAGCGGCAGCGGCTGATAATAACGGCTGTAGAAGGCCAGCGCGTTCTCGCCGTTCTTCACTTTATACAACGGATCGTTGCCGTCCACCGCCTCGATGCGCACCTTACAGCGCCCTTCGTCGATCAGACCGACATAGCGCAGCACCTTGCCTTGCTCGGCGGCATTGGCCACGTTGCGCGCGAACTCTTTATCCAGTTCCGGCAGACGCGCCAGGAAATGGTCCACGTCGCCCGACGCGTCGAAGGACGGCGGCAGCACCGGCTCGACCTCGATATCGCTCAGCTCCAGCTTGTAACCGGCCTCGCGCGCCAGGATCAGCAGCTTGCGCGCCACGTCCATACCGGACAGATCGTCGCGCGGATCCGGCTCGGTGTAGCCATTGGCTCTGGCCTGCAGGGTCGCCGCCGACAGCGACAGCCCTTCGTCCAGCTTGCCGAAGATAAAGGACAGCGAGCCGGACAGGATGCCGGAGAAGCGCACCAGCTCATCGCCGGCGTTCAGCAGGTTTTGCAGGTTCTCAATCACCGGCAAACCGGCGCCGACGTTGGTGTCGTACAGGAACTTGCGGTGCGAACCGGCCGCGGCCGCGCGCAGTTGCTGATAATAGTTCATCGACGAGGTGTTGGCCTTTTTGTTCGGCGTTACCACATGGAAGCCGTCCGCCAGGAAGTCCACATATTGATCGGCCACCGCCTGGCTGGAGGTACAGTCGACGATCACCGGGTTCAGCAGGTGATACTCCTTCACCAGCCGGATCAGGCGGCCGAGATTGAACGGCTCCTGCGCGCCGGCCAGCTCGTCGCGCCAGCTGTCCAACGCGATGCCATGCACGTTGGTCAGCATCACGCGCGAGTTGGCGATGCCGCACACCCGCAGATCGATATGTTTTTGTTTCAGCCACGGCTGCTGGCGGTAGATCTGCTCGATCAGCGCCCCGCCGACGCCGCCGACGCCGATGACGAACACTTCGATCACCTGATCGGTGTTGAACAACATCTGGTGGCTGACGCGCACGCCGGTGGTAGCGGAGTCATTGCTGACCACCACCGAGATTGAACGTTCGGAAGAGCCCTGGGCGATGGCGACGATATTGATGTTGGCGCGCGCCAGCGCGGAGAAGAAGCGCGCGGAAATGCCACGCAGGGTGCGCATGCCGTCGCCGACCACCGAGATGATCGCCAGGCGCTCCATGACGTCCAGCGGATCCAGAACGCCGTCTTTCAATTCCAGATAGAACTCCTCCTCCAGCGCGCGGCGGGCGCGCTGCAGTTCGCCCTGCGGCACGCAGAAGCTGATGCTGTATTCGGAAGAGGATTGGGTGATCAGCACCACCGAAATGCCGGCGCGCGACATCACGGCGAACACCCGCGCGGCCATGCCGACCATGCCTTTCATGCCCGGGCCGGAGACGTTGATCATCGCCATATTGTTCAGGTTGGTGATGCCTTTCACCGGCATTGCGTCATCGGTGCTGTCTTTGCCGATCAGCGTGCCGGGGGCTTGCGGGTTAGAGGTGTTTTTAATCAGGCAAGGGATTTGGAACTGGGCAATCGGCGTGATGGTGCGAGGGTGCAGCACTTTGGCGCCGAAATAGGAAAGCTCCATCGCCTCCTGGTACGACATCGATTTCAGCAGCCTGGCGTCCGGCACGGTGCGCGGATCGCAGGTATATACGCCGTCGACGTCGGTCCAGATTTCGCAACAGTCGGCGCGCAGGCAGGCGGCCAGCACCGCGGCGGAATAGTCGGAGCCGTTGCGGCCCAGCACCACCAGCTCACCCTTATCGTTACCGGCGGTGAAACCGGCCATCAGCACGATGTGGTCGGCCGGGATCGCCGCTGCGGCGATGCGCAGCGTGGACTCGGCGATATCCACGGTAGACTCCAGGTAGTGGCCCTGCGCCAGCAGTTTCTCCACCGGGTTGATCACCGTGACCGGGTAGCCCTTGGCGCGGAACACCCCTTCCATGATGGCGATGGAGAGTTTTTCGCCGCGGCAGATGATCGCCGCGTTCACGCTGTCCGGGCACTGCCCCAGCAGCGAGACGCCGTGCAGCACCTGTTTGAGCTGCGCGAATTCCTGATCGACCACGCCTTTCAGGCGATCGTATTCAAAGCCCGGCAGCGCCTGCGCCAGCCCGCTCAGCAGGTCGGCAAAGATCCGCTCGGCGTCGCTGATATTCGGCAGAATGTCCTGGCCCGCCACCGTTTTGTCGATCATCGCCACCAGATGGTTGGTGATCTTTGCGGGGGCGGACAAGACCGTGGCTACCTGCCCTTGACGCGCATTACTCTCCATGATGTCGGCGACGCGCAGAAAACGTTCTGCATTCGCCACCGAGGTTCCGCCAAATTTCAGCACTCGCATGTGTGATCTCTCCGAATTTAAGCCGAAAAAAAAGCCCGCACTGATTAGGTGCGGGCTTTTTTCTGTGTTTCCTGTGCGCGTCAGCCCGCCCCGTTACCTGTGGTATCGGTGGTGGTAATAATTGTGGTTTTCAGGCTGATGTTGCGCATGTTGTCTGTCTGTCTCATGAAATACTCTGTCCCCTCTATTGGTTAAAGCAATCGCTATCCCAAGTCAAACTATTTCTTTTTTTTGCTTATTTTCCGTTCAGCGGCGGTAATGCGCGATGCAACAGGTGAAAAGCAAAATGACAGAACAAAAAAACAACTTAAAGCCGATTTACTAGTGGATCACGCTGGGTAACCGTCTGATGGAGCCGCTATCACTTGGCGAGTTTTTTTTCGATGTCGTGCAGCAGCGTATGCAGCATCGCCGTATCTCGCTGTTGCAGCGCGCCGAGGCGCTGGTGCAGCCAGTCGCGCAATTTTTGGTCATCGCCGACATCCAATGCGCTCAACAAGGCATCGGCGCGGCGGCGCAGCGCCTTAAGCTGCCCTTCCGACGCCGCCGTTTCCTGTGGCGTATTGACACCCATCAGGCTAGCCAGCTGGTAGCAGTACACCATCACCGCCTGGCCCAGGTTAAGCGACGGATAGTCCGCCTGCATCGGCACGCCGGTCAGCAAGTCCGCCAACGCCAGCTCTTCGTTGGTCAAGCCGGAATCTTCGCGGCCGAACACCAGCGCGGCCTGGCCGACCCACTGCTTACGCTCGCTCAGCTGTTCCAGCAGTTCGGGCGGCGTACAGTAGTAGTGAAAGCGCGCGCGGCTGCGGGCGGTAGTGGCGACGGTAAAATCCACGCCCGCCAGCGCCTGCTCTAGCGTGGCGAACGTTTGCACGCCGTCGAGGATCTCGCCGGCACCGTGCGCCACCCAGCGCGCCGCCGGCTGCAGGTGCGCCTCGCTGTCAACGATGCGCAACGACGTGAAGCCCATGGTTTTCATCGCGCGCGCCGCCGCGCCAACATTTTCCGGCCGCGCCGGAGCCACTAAAACAATATGAAGCTGCATCACTCTTCCACCGAAGGCGGGCCTGCGTTTTTGACGATGGCGCAGCGCCCGCTTATATTTACAATTACGTAACAATAAACGCGTTAATAGCAACAAACAAGATTAAACGGCTCGTTGCGCTAATAAACCCATCGTAATAGTCATTATTCGCGCTTATGTTTTACTGCGTTTATTTATCAATAAGTTAAAACAACGCGATGATCAATAAGCGAATAATTGTATCCTATCGGGCCGGATAATGCTGAATCGTTCACAGAATTTGAGGTTCTGTGACTTAAACTGGCATTTCTGTAAGTGTTTTTCACAAATCTGTTAACGTGCTACAATTGAATTTGATATATGTCAACAAAGCGTAGTTTTGTTGGGTGATGAATTCGGCACGCGCTGTTATATTGCTGTTAATGGGGTTAGGATATGCGCCGTTTCGGCACCCCAGGGGTTGTAGGGAACAGCATCCCCACCAGGCTAGCGATCTTGTTGACATGAGATGGAAAGTGCATCAAGAACGAGTTTACGTACTTTAGTCATTTGCTGAGAGGGAACGTGGCGCTATCTCTGCCCTCCTCTAAGAAAACAAAGACTTCTGTACTTCCGATTTTCTATTTTGTTGGCAATTTTAGGTAGCAAATATGCAGACCCCGCACATTCTGATTGTCGAAGACGAGTTAGTCACTCGTAACACCCTGAAGAGCATTTTCGAGGCGGAAGGCTACATTGTTCATGAAGCCAATGATGGTGCAGAGATGCACAATATCCTGTCTGAAAATGATATCAATCTGGTCATCATGGACATCAACCTGCCAGGCAAAAACGGCCTGCTGTTGGCGCGCGAACTGCGTGAACAGGCCAGCGTCGCCTTGATGTTCCTGACCGGTCGCGATAACGAAGTGGACAAAATCCTCGGCCTGGAAATCGGCGCCGACGATTACATCACCAAGCCGTTCAACCCGCGTGAGCTGACCATCCGCGCGCGCAACCTGCTGTCGCGCACCATGAACCTGGGCAGCCTGGGCGAAGAGCGCCGCCTGGTCGAGAGCTACAAGTTCAATGGGTGGGAGCTGGACATCAACAGCCGTTCTTTGATCAGCCCGGCCGGCGAACAATACAAGCTGCCGCGCAGCGAATTCCGCGCCATGCTGCACTTCTGCGAAAACCCGGGCAAGATCCAGTCGCGCGGCGAACTGCTGAAGAAAATGACCGGCCGCGAGCTGAAGCCGCATGACCGCACCGTGGACGTCACCATCCGTCGCATTCGCAAACACTTCGAATCGACGCCGGACACGCCGGAAATCATCGCCACCATTCACGGCGAAGGCTACCGCTTCTGCGGCGATCTGGAAGAGTAATTCCGGCCTGCCGTCATGAAAACGGGGTTCAGCATGCTGAACCCCGTTTTTTTATTTCGTCTCAGCCCACGGCATGATCGGCACCGCGCTCAACGCGTTCTTCGGCGAACCGTCGATCACCTTGTCGGAGTAGCTCAGGTAAATCAACGAATTGCGCTTGGTGTCATAGAAGCGCACCACCTGCAACTTCTTGAACACCAGCGAGGTGCGTTTCTGGAACACCACATCGCCTTCCGCCTTGCCGTTTTTGATCTTGTCGCTCAGCTCGATAGGCCCCACCTGTTGGCAGGAAATGGCCGCGTCGGCAGTGTCCTCCGCCAGCCCCAGGCCGCCTTTGATGCCGCCGGTTTTGGCGCGGCTGATATAACAAGTTACATTTTTAACGTCCGGATCGTCGAACGCTTCCACCACGATTTTGTGGTCCGGCCCCAACAATTTAAACACCGTATCAACGGAGCCCACCTGCTCCGCCTGCGCGCTGCCAACGGTTGCGCAAACCAAACCGAATAAAAATATCCAGCTTTTTTTCATTTACTTAACTCCGGTATAACCTTGCTGCAAAAATAGGTTCGGCGGTCGCCATTATTTATGTCTAAGCTCACGGAATCGGTTTTTTACGGGTCCGCACCGTCCGTTTTAGCACAGAGCGTGACAAAAATCTTTGAGAGTCGCGGAGTAAAAAAATTGCTATGATGCGGCGTCGTTATTTCTTTGCGCCCACTACGGTGTACCCCAATCCAACTCTGGCGCGGCATGCGCAGCAGAGGCAAAGAGTGCAACGCATAATGGCTCATGGATCGGTCTGATAGCGCAGCACCAGCGTGACGAATCAACAGTTCGGGTTCCTACCCCCAAGCTTTACGAGGAAGATCTATGGATCAAGCCGGTATCATTCGTGATCTGCTTAGCTGGCTGGAAAGCCATTTGGACCAACCCTTGTCGCTGGATAACGTAGCGGCCAAGGCAGGCTACTCCAAATGGCATCTGCAACGGATGTTCAAAGATATTACCGGTAACGCCATCGGTGCTTACATCCGGGCAAGGAGGCTGTCCAAAGCCGCCGTCGCGCTGCGTTTGACCAGCCGGCCGATTTTGGATATCGCCCTGCAATATCGCTTCGACTCGCAGCAGACCTTCACCCGCGCCTTCAAAAAACAGTTTGCGCAGACGCCGGCGCTGTACCGCCGCGCCGAAGACTGGAACGCATTCGGCATCTGTCCGCCGATCCGTCTGGGAGCCTTCACCCTGCCGCAGCCGGAATTCGTCTCGCTGCCGGACAAGCGCCTGGTCGGCCTGACCCAAAGCTACTCCTGTACGCTGGAACAGATCACCACCGTGCGCACCGAACTGCGCTCACAGTTCTGGCGTCAGTTCCTCGGTGACGTCGAAACCCTGCCGCCGGTGCTGTACGGGCTGCACCACTCGCGACCGAGCCAAGAGAAGGACGACGAACAGGAAGTGCTGTACACCACGGCGCTGGAGCCGGATCAGGTGCCTGACAAGGTACAGGAAGGCCAGCCGCTGGTGTTGCCGGGCGGTGAGTTTGCGATGTTCAGCTACGAAGGGCCCACCGAGGGACTGCAAGACTTTATTCTGACGGTCTACGGCACCTGCCTGCCGGCGCTCCAGCTGACGCGCCGCAAAGGGCACGACATCGAACGCTTCTATCCGAAAGGCGAGCGCCGTCCGCATCAGGCGCCTATCGAGATCAAGTGCGATTACCTGATCCCGATTCGGCGTTAACGCTGCAGTTCGTCCAACGCGGGCATGTCCAAATGCGTGACATCGCCCGCCGTTTCCACGATCCAGCCGGAAGCCAGCCAAGGGCTCTGCTGGTGATCGACGCGCGACAGTGAGCAGTTGCGCAAGCGCAGACGGCGTTCCGCATAGGCCGGCAGCCCCAGCACCGTACTGATCAAACACCCCAACGCGATGCCATGACTGACGAGCAGCGGCTTGCTGCCTTCAGGCAGCATCAGGCAACTATCCAGCGCGGCGCGCATGCGCTCGCCCAGCTCCTCCATGGATTCGCCTTGAGGGATACGGCCGTCAGGAGTACCATCGACCATCTGTTTGCGCCACTGCTCTTCCTGCGGCGTCAAACTGTCGATCAGGCGTTCTTCCAGAACCCCCATGTGCAGCTCACGCAAACGCGGATCGCTAATCACTTCGCAGCCACAGGCGTCGGCGATGATCTGCGCGGTGCGCCGCGTGCGCCCCAGATCGCTGGTAATGATGTGCGTAATGCCTTCTTTGCTGACGCGCCTGGCGACCAGACGGGCCTGGTGTTCCCCCATGGCGGTTAACGGGCTGTCGGACTGACCCTGGATACGGCGAGCCGCGTTCCATTCCGTTTCGCCATGGCGAACGAGGTATACCTGTAACATTTTTGTTTTCCGTTATACTGCGTGAAATTTGCATTTATCCCCGGCCCGGTGGCGCTTTTGCCGCTGCCCGGCGTATCGGCCAGAAGGATATCAAACCCGTTATGTACCATGTTGTCGCTGCAACTACCAACCCGGCAAAGATCAAGGCTATTCAACTCGCCTTCGATGACGTCTTTGGCGCGGGCCAATACCGCATTGAATCCGTTGACGTCGCCAGCGGCGTCTCGCTGCAGCCGATAGGCAACCACGAAACCCGCACCGGTTCGCGTCAACGCGTCATGGAAGCGCGCCAGGTCAGGCCCGAGGCCGATTTTTGGGTCGGCGTGGAAGCCGGGATTGAAGAGAATATGACCTTCGCCTGGATGACCATCGAGAACCCGCACATCCGTGGCGAATCCCGCTCGGCGAGCCTGATGCTGCCGGAGGTCATCTTACAAGGTATTCGCGCCGGTCGCGAATTGGGCAGCGAAATGGCGGCGATCACCGGCAACGCCGAGGTGAAACGTCAGGGCGGCGCCATCGGCGTCTTCACCGACGGCCGGCTGAGCCGCACCAGCGTTTACCACCAGGCGCTGCTGCTGGCGCTGGTGCCGTTCCACAACGCCATCTATCAGCAATAACGCTGAGTCTGCTAGGGCGCGTCGTGCAACAGCTGCTGCTCAAGCCACTGTTTCAGCGCGGGTGAAGCCGCTTTCAGGCTGTTCGATCCGCGGGTGATGGTGGCGATCCCCGCGCCCAGTTCATTTTTTAACTCGCGCTGGCTCATCTCGCCGCGCATCAGTTCCTGAATGATCCGCACCCGGGTGCCCAGCGCGGTGCGCTCGTCCGGCGTCAACATCAGCTGCAGCAGCGGTTGATGCAGTTCTTGCGCAAAGGAATTCTGCAGCAGCGCGACGAAGCGCAGCCAATCCTCATTGCCTTGTTCTGAAAGAGCGGGGTCGTTTAACGATAATTGCGTCATGGCAGCCACCATACTATTTAACTAGTACAGCAGCATACCATAGGGCCGTCAAAATCAATAACGTCTCTGCCACTCGGCGTCGGTCAGCACCTTGGCCGGCCGGTGCGTCAGATAACGGTAAAACGCATCATAAGCCAGCACGTTCTTGACGTAGCCGCGGGTTTCAGAGAACGGAATGCTTTCGATGAATGCCACCGGATCGATCCGCCCCGCGCTGTTGCCCAGCCAGGTATTCACCCGCGACGGGCCGGCATTATAGGCGGCGCTCGACAGAATGCGGTTGCGGCCAAACTGCTGATAGACCGACTCCAGATAGCTGGTGCCGATGGTAATATTGGTCTGCGGATCGAACAGTTGGCTCGGGCCGACATAGCCGGGAATATTGTACATCTGCACCGTATGCTGCGCGGTGCGCGGCATCACCTGCATCAGGCCGGTAGCGCCAACCGGCGACTGCGCTTTCGGATTCCAGGCGCTCTCCTGACGCGCGATCGCCATCGCGTAGCTGGTGGTGATCCCCTTGTCATCGGTCGCGCGGCGGAACTCCTGCGGCCAGGCGACCGGGAAACGCTCCTCCAGATGATCCCACAGCTTGCCGACGATGGTCGCCTGCACGCTCAGATCGGCCCATTTTTGCTCAAAGGCGTAGCGCGCCAGCGCTTCTTGTTCCGGCCGGCTGCGGCTGGCGACATACGAGCCCCACTCGCTGCGGGCCAGGTTGTCCATATTCCAGTACATCAGCTCACGCACCCGGGCGACCTCCGGCCCGTCGACCAGCGACGTGCGCGGCTTGGCCGCCACCGCCACCATCACCGGATAAGTGGCGTTCAGCTTCTGCGCCGCGACCATCGGATAGAAGCCGCGTTCGGTCATCAGGTTACGCAACATCTCCTCGCCTTCGGCGCGTTTGCCTTCGTCCATCAGTTGACTGGCGCGCCAGTAGCGCCACTCATCCTTGTTGCGCGACTCTTCCGGCAGGCGGGCCAGCCAGGTCGCGACGCCCTGCCGATCGCCGTTGCCCAACGCCATGCGTACTCGGCGCTCCAACAGCGAAGGCGAACGGCTGCGCAGAATCACCTGATCGCGCCACTGCGCCTGCTCGTAGGTAGCGTCGCTGCCCATCAGGCGCCAGGCCACCGCCTCTTCCAACCCCAGCCGTTCGTCGTCGCTCATTTTCTGCAACCGCGCGAGCGTCGGGATCATCGCCCGCGCGTTTTCCACATCCTGCCGCGCCAGGCGTTCAAAGGCGATGCCGGTGGCGGCACGGGTAAAGTCAGTCGGCCCCACGCTGCGGGCGAAGGCTTCCACGGTGGTCGGATCGTTTTGCAAGCGCACCAGGGCGTTGCCCATGGTTTGATAGTCGGCCGGCAACTGGCCGTAAAGGTTGCTGACCAGCGAACTGTTACCCTCTTTCAACGCCAGCTTCATGCGCGCCAGAATATCCAGCGGCGTTTGCTTGCCTGCGCCGCGCCAGACGCTGAACAGACGATCGCAGGCGCTCGGCAACGTTTTGCCGTTCAGCCACAGTTCATCGGCGCCGCTCCAGGCCGCCTGCTGGTCACCGGTAGCCCATTTGGCGTAGTAATAGTTGCAGCGCGCAGCCACCGGTTTGGGCGGCTGCGCGCTGAAGGCCAACAGGGTGCGCCAGTCTTCGCGCCGCGCCAGTTCATTGACGAAGCGCGGCACCAGTGATTTCGCCGGCGGCAGCGTCGGGTGGCGTTTGATAAAGTCGTTCACCTCGGAGAACCCCGCCTGGCTCAGATCCTGTGTCAGCTCGCGGTATTCCAGGTAAGGATAAAGCGGGTAATCGCGCAGCGTCGGCATCAGCTGCGCCACCACGTCCATTTGATTGCCGTCCCACGCCTGTTTGATCTGCTGGTAACGCTGACGTTGCGCATCCAGAGAATCCGCCAGCGCCGCGCCTGAAAACGCCGTCAGACACAGGCCCATTGCCAACAGCCGTCGCTTGTCCACCTTGACCATCCTCGCTCTTTCCTCACTGGTTGTACCGCAGGAGCCGCCCAGCTCCCCGGTGACCGCCGCACCACGGCGCCGCGGGACAAAATAAAGCCGGGCGCACGGCCCGGACGCGGATATCTACCATAGACAGCGCAATCGCTTATCCATTCAATACTGTAGAAGAAGAAGTGTATCGCCATGACGGGGGCCAGGTAAAAAACGTTTACTTTGGCTGACAAATCAGGCCGGCGGGATATTTCCAGCCACCGGATTTTTATTAGCTGCCCCGGCACTTATTGGAGAAGTAAAATACTTTTTAATTATTAGCCATCACATTATTGCATTTTCGACATGACGCCGCCGTTGCGCAAATCGCCTGACAGCAGGCTAAACGCGCCAACTTTGCAGAAAAGCGGTGGCAAACCCGGGTGGGCATTTTTATACTATCAAAAATAAGTAAGATAATTCCGAGAAAACAGCACATAAAGCGCCCAACGAAGACATCTTATAATACAATCCGCGCCAATTATGGGTTAGATAGTGTTCATTAGGCAGTGCGACTGACAGCTTTCAGCAAAACGATTGTCCCTTCAAGCGGGCCGGATTTTTCCTTGTCAGGCCACGGCCTGCGGGCGGTGGATCAGGCCGGAATGGCGGGTGAAGATGGTGAATAAGACCGCGATAGCGATGCGTTGCGCAAAAAGCCCCGAACCGGGCTTCCTTGACGCACGCCTGAATATCGGCCGCCTGCTGCTGATCGTTTTGTTGGTGCTGCTGACGTTGTCCGAGCCTGCGCACGCCGCCGCTGATCCCTATCAAAAGCGCACGCACGCCGTGACGACCGTGGTGGTAGGCATCATCAGCTACGCACGCTGGTCGCGTGAACCCAATCCGATCCGCTTGTGCGTGACCGCACCCACCCAGTATGCCGAAGGGCTGTTCGATCCGATCCTGCTGAGCGCGCCGCGTCCGATTAAAGCCGAGCGCGTGCCGTTCGACAGCCCAACGCTGAGTACCGGCTGTGATGTCATCTACTTAGGGAACATCACCGCCGCGCAGAGACAAAATTTCATGCAGCGCATTTCCGGCAACTCCATTCTCAGCATCAGCGAGAACGATAGCGAATGCTCCGCCGGCAGCGCATTTTGCCTGCAGATTGATGGGGACCAGGCCAGCTTCAAGGTCAACCTGGATGCTCTGGCGCGCAGCGGCGTGCGCGTTCACCCCAACGTGCTGCAGCTGGCACGCAAACAGGCGCCGCCGCTATGAGGCTGTTGCGTAGAAACCGCTCCGGCAATGCGCGCCCGACGCTGGGCCGAGTGCTGCAGCGTGTGCATCTTGGGCTGGCGCTGATCGCCGTCGGCACCGCCGGCATCTTTTTGACGCTGGTGGCGCTGTTTGCGCTGCGCGCCTATGCCAATCACAACCTGCACCTGATCGCGCGCTCCATCAGCTATACCGTCGAGGCCGCCGTGGTGTTTGAAGACCGCACCGCCGCGCGCGAAGCGCTGATGCTGATATCCTCCAATGAAGAGGTGTCGGACGCGCGGATCCTCGACAACAACGGCAAGATGCTGGCCAACTGGCGCCATCCTACCGATGGGCCGCTGCACGGCCTGGAGCAAATCGTTGCGCACTGGGCGCTGCCCGAACCGGTCATTCTGCCTATCACCCACGAGGGCAAACAGGTCGGCCAGGTCTGGCTGAGCGGCAACGGCGGCAGCCTGCTGCGTTTCCTGTTGCGCGGCATGGTCGGCATGATCGCCTGCCTGGTGCTCAGCACCCTGTGCGCCCTGGTGTTGTCGCGCCGCATGCTGGTCGGCATCGTCAGTTCGCTGGACGACATCGCCAACGTGGCGCATGCAGTGCGCCGCGATCGCACTTTCGGCCTGCGGGTGCCGTCGGCGCCTATCGCCGAGCTGCATGAGCTCAGCAACGATTTCAACGGCTTGCTCGACGAGCTGGAGGCCTGGCAGGCCCATCTGAAACAGGAAAACGACTCGCTGGCTCACCGGGCGACGCACGACAGCCTGACCGGCTTGCCGAACCGCGCCTTCTTCGAAGGGCGGCTGAGCCGGGCGCTGGGCGATATCGAACCGCCGGCGAAATTGGCGGTGCTGTTTATCGACGGCGATCGCTTCAAGGAGGTGAACGACAGTTACGGCCACGCCGCAGGCGATGCGGTGCTGACCACCATTGCCGGGCGCATTCGCGCGCAGTTGCGCGAGACCGATCTGGTCGCCCGCCTGGGAGGGGATGAATTCGCCGTGCTGTTGGCGCCGGTACACGGCACGGAAGATGTCTTGCAGATCGCTGACAACATCATCGACTGCATGACGCAACCGGTCATTTTGCCGAACGACGAGGCGGTCATCACCTCTCTGAGTATCGGTATTGCGCTGTACCCTGATCACGCGTCGACGCCTCAGGGTCTTTTGCACGAAGCTGACGATGCGATGTATCAGGCAAAGCATCGTTATAACGGAGGCTGGCGGCTGGCTATACATAAATAAGAGCCCCGGCTATAACACTTGAACTAGGGATTTTGACTATGATACAGCAACTGTTTAAAGGTCGTTTTTCACTGCTGGCGATGGCGTTCGTCGCCCTGCTGGCGCTCGCCGGCTGCCAGAGCAAACCGCAGGGCCTGACGCCCGAGCAGGTTGCGCTGCTGCAATCGCAGGGCTTCAAACTGACCGATAACGGCTGGGAGTTCGGCCTGTCGGATAAGGTGCTGTTCGGCAACAACATCGGCAAGCTGAACCCGGAAAGCACCGAGACGGTGCAGAAGATGGGCCGTGCGCTGCTGAGCGTCGGCATCACCAAGTTCCGCCTGGACGGCCATACCGACAACTACGGTGAAGACAGCTATAACGATCAGCTTTCCCTGCGCCGCGCCGATGCGGTGGCCGATCTGCTGGCCAGCGTCGGCATTCCGCGCGCCAATATCGAAACCCGCGGCATGGGCAAGCGCGATCCCGTTGCCGATAACCGCACCTCCAGCGGCCGCGCGGAAAACCGCCGCGTCGCGATCGTCGTCACGCCATAAGCCACCAATATGCGCCTTTATCGGCGCATAAACGGTTATACTTGGCGATCGCTGAGCGATGTCTGGGATCCGAGATCGAAACGGGCTACACTCATGCCGCCAGACATCCTATAAATACTGATATAGAGAGGCTTAGAGCAACGTGGCTCAATACGTCTATACCATGCACCGCGTCGGCAAGGTGGTACCGCCGAAGCGTCATATTTTGAAAAACATCTCCCTGAGCTTCTTCCCTGGGGCAAAAATCGGCGTGCTGGGCCTGAACGGCGCCGGTAAGTCCACCCTGCTGCGCATCATGGCCGGCATCGATACCGATATCGAAGGGGAAGCGCGCCCGCAGCCGGGCATCAAGATCGGTTACCTGCCGCAGGAGCCGCAGCTTAACCTCGAACACACCGTGCGTGAATCGGTGGAAGAAGCGCTGGCGGAAGTGGTCGGCGCGCTGAAGCGCCTGGACGAAGTGTACGCGCTGTACGCGGAAGAAGGCGCAGACTTCGACAAGCTGGCCGCCGAACAGGGCCGCCTGGAAGAGATCATTCAGGCGCACGACGGTCACAACCTCAACGCCCAGCTGGAACGCGCCGCCGATGCGCTGCGCCTGCCGGACTGGGACGCCAAAATCGCCCACCTGTCCGGGGGTGAACGCCGCCGCGTCGCGCTGTGCCGCCTGCTGCTGGAAAAGCCGGACATGCTGCTGCTGGACGAACCGACCAACCACCTGGACGCCGAGTCCGTGGCCTGGCTGGAACGCTTCCTGCACGACTTTGAAGGCACCGTGGTGGCGATCACCCACGACCGTTACTTCCTGGATAACGTGGCCGGCTGGATCCTCGAACTCGACCGCGGCGAAGGCATTCCGTGGGAAGGCAACTACTCGTCCTGGCTGGAGCAGAAAGACGCGCGTCTGGCGCAGGAAGCGTCCGCCGAAGCCGCTCGTCGCAAGTCGATCGAGAAAGAGCTGGAGTGGGTGCGTCAGGGCGCCAAAGGCCGTCAGTCCAAAGGCAAGGCCCGCCTGGCCCGCTTTGAAGAGCTGAACAACACCGAATACCAGAAACGTAACGAAACCAACGAACTGTTCATTCCACCTGGCGCGCGCCTGGGCGATAAAGTGGTCGAAGTCAGCAACCTGCGCAAGTCTTATGGCGACCGCCTGCTGATCGACGACCTGTCGTTCTCGGTGCCGAAAGGGGCAATCGTCGGCATCATCGGCCCGAACGGCGCGGGTAAATCCACGCTGTTCCGCATGATGTCCGGTCAGGAGCAGCCTGATTCCGGCAGCATCGTGCTGGGCGACACCGTCAAACTCGCTTCCGTCGATCAGTTCCGCGACAGCATGGACGGTTCGAAAACCGTCTGGGAAGAAGTCTCCGGCGGGCAGGACATCATGCGCATCGGCAACACCGAGATGCCGAGCCGCGCCTATGTCGGGCGCTTCAACTTCAAGGGCGTCGATCAGGGCAAACGCGTGGGCGAGCTGTCCGGCGGTGAGCGTGGCCGTCTGCACCTGGCCAAGCTGCTGCAGGTTGGCGGCAACGTGCTGCTGCTCGATGAACCGACCAACGACCTGGATATCGAAACCCTGCGCGCGCTGGAAAACGCCCTGCTGGAATTCCCTGGCTGCGCCATGGTGATCTCGCACGACCGTTGGTTCCTCGACCGTATCGCCACCCACATCCTGGACTACCAGGACGAGGGCAAGGTGGAATTCTTCGAAGGCAACTTCACCGAGTACGAAGAGTACAAGAAGCGCACGCTGGGCGCCGATGCGCTCGAGCCGCACCGCATCAAGTACAAAAAGATCGCCAAGTAATGCCCAAGGCGCCGCATGCGGCGCCTTTTTTTACCCCCGCGCCAACTCGCGCGCGTAATCGTCGAACGCCGGGTGCAGCAGCACCACATCGATGAAACAAGCCAGCGCCGGGGAGTTCAGCTTGCGGCTCGGGTAGACCAGATACAGCTCGTTCCCTTCCGCACGCCACGCCGGCAACACCTCCACCAACAGCTTCTGCGCCACCACCTCGCGGCTGAGAAACGCCGGCAGCAACGTGATGCCGGCACCGGCAATGGCGCATTCGCGCGCATACAGCAAGTTGTCGGTGGTGTGCGCCAGCGGCAGCTGCCAACGATAGTAGTCATCGCCGCAGCGCAGGTTCCAGGCCGTCCAGGCGCGGTGGGCGATGCAACGATGCTGCTGCAGTTGCTGCGGATGTTCGATCGGCGGGTGCTGCGCCAGGTAGGACGGCGCCGCCAGCAGATAGCGCGGCGCGTACCCGAGGCGTCGGCCGATCAGCGAAGAATCCTGCGGCTTGCCGGTGCGCAGCGCGGCGTCGTAACCTTCCTGCACCAGATCCACCATGGCGTCGGACACCGACACCTCCAGCGAAACGTCCGGGTACTGGCGCTGAAAATCCGCCGCCAGCCGCGCCACCAGGGTCGCCCCCAGCCCGGCCGGCGTCGAGATGCGCAGGCGCCCGCTCGGGTTATCGCGCAGCCGCTGCAACGCCAGATCGGCGCGTTCGGCAGCGGACATCATCGCCTGACAATGCTCCAGATAACGCTCGCCGGCGAAGGTCAGGTTCAGCTGGCGCGTGGTGCGATTGAGCAAGCGCAGCCCCAGCGTCTGCTCAAGCTGGCTGATGCGCTGGCTGACGCTGGATTTCGGCAACCCGACGCGCTGCGCGGCGGCGGTGAAGCTGCCGCACTCCGCCACCAGCGCGAACAGCGCCATATCCTGCAGCTGTTTGAATTCCATTGTTCACCTTAAACGAACACTCCGTTAGATATTGTCCATCTTATCACCCCACTGCCGCGGGTCTACACTGGGGGCATCATTTGAAAGGAGTACAATCATGTCGATAAAAGCCATTGCCGTAGACCCGCAGAACCCCGCCAGTTTCATCGAAATCTCACCGGAGATGCCGGTTCCCGGCCAGTACGATCTGCTGGTGGAAGTGAAAGCGGCGTCGGTCAACCCGGTGGACACCAAAGTGCACGCCGGCCTGCAGAAAAGCGGCCTGCAGCAGCCGCGCGTCCTCGGCTGGGACGCCAGCGGCATCGTGGTGGGCGTGGGCAGCAGCGTCAGCGGCTTCAAGCCCGGCGATGAAGTGTGGTACGCCGGCGACATCACCCGCCCCGGCAGCAACAGCAGCCACCAACTGATCGACTCACGCATCGCCGCGCACAAACCGCGCAGCCTGAACTGGGCCGAGTCCGCCGCCATGCCGCTCACCGCCCTCACCGCCTGGGAGGCGCTGTTCGAACACCTGAACATTCAGGACGCGCCGGAGCACAAGACGCTGCTGATCATCGGCGGCGCCGGCGGGGTCGGCTCGCTGGCCATTCCGCTGGCCGCATTGCGCAGCAAGGTGAAAGTGATCGCCACCGCATCAAGACCTGAATCCGCCGCCTGGTGCCGTGAGCGCGGCGCCGATCTGGTGGTGGACTACCGCGATCTGAAGGGCAACCTGGCGCAGCACGGCATCGAGCAGGTGGATTACATCCTGTGTCTGAACGATACCGACGGCCACTGGCCGGCGATGGCCGAACTGATCGCGCCGCTCGGCCATATCTGCACCATCGTTGAGAACGCGCAGCCGTTGGATCAAAACGCGCTGAAGCTGAAAAGCGCCGCGCTGCACTGGGAGTTCATGTTCACCCGCAGCATGTTCACCACCCCGGATATCGCGCAGCAGGGCAAGATCCTGCAGCAGGTGGCGCAGCTGCTGGACGAGGGCAAGCTGAGCACCACGCTGAGCGAAACCCTGCACGGGCTGTCGGTAGACACGCTGACCACCGCGCATCAACAGCTGCTCGGCGGCCATATGCAAGGCAAGCTGGTCATCGCTTACTGAGCCTGAATCGCGGCGGCGCAGCGCGCCGCCGTTACTGCGGACGAACGAAGCCGACGCACAGCATCTGCTCGTCGCTCTGCGGATCGGCGCGGAAGGTCAGCGTCTGCTGCCAATCGAGGCGCATCTTCGGCCAGTGGGCCAACTCACCGCCAAAGTCGCTGTGCGCGCAGTCTTCACCCAACCGCCCGAACAGGGCGACGCCGTGCTGCGCAATCTGCGGATAGCTGATGTTGACGTTGTAGATATTCGGCCGCGCATGATTGGACCAACGCGTAATGGTCCGCGGCCGGGAACCGGCGTACACCGTCATCCACTGCGACAGGTATTCGCCGCCGACGTAGCGCAGTTCAACGCCATACCGCTCTTGCCACTGCCGCTCCACCCCGGCGCTGAACGCCTTGATACCCACCATTTTCTGACCGGCGTTGCGCACGTTGCCCAGCATCACCGCGGCATACCCCAGATAGACCGCCAGCGCCGCACACATCAGCCCAATGGTTGCCGCGCGCAGCGAACGCACCGGCGGCTGGCGCACGCAACCGACCAGCAGCGCGGGCGCCAGCATGAAGAAAGGCTGCAGCCATTCGGTCAGCCGGCCGCCGACGTTGAAAGAGAACCAGAAGGTAATGATGCCGAGCGGCAACAGATAGACCCACAGCAACACCCGCATCGGCAACGCCGGTGGCCAGGCCAGCACCGCCCCGCTACGCCGCAGGATCCCCCACAGCACCAGCGACGGATAGAACACCAGCAGCAGCGACTGCAGCATATCGAGGTTGAGCTGCATCTTGATCTGCGAATCCACCCACTTGAAGGCGGCAAAGTCGTGGTTCCACAACCAGAACACGTTCGGCAGCACTAGCGCCAACCAGATCGCCACCGCCAGATAGAACTGCGGCTGGCGATAGCAGCGGCGGATCTGCGGCACGAACAGCGTCGACAGCGCAGCGAAATAGACAAAGGCGAAGGTCGAGTACTTCGCCATCATCGCCAGCCCGGCGGCCAACGCGAAGGCCGGCCACCAGTTGGCCGAACGCGAAATAGCCAGGTGGAAAAACAGCGCCATCCACGGCCACAGCATCACCAACAGGTAATTGTCGTTGTAGGGAATGATGTCGAAATTGATGATGCCGGACAGGTTGAGCGTCAACAGCGCCATCCAGGCCAGCGAGGTGCTGCCGCTCAGCCGGCGCGCCAACAGCCAGACACCCAGCATGCCGATGGCGATGGCGATGAAGTGCCCGCCATACCAGTACAGGTTCAGCGGCAGCCACGAGAACCCGATCGCCGGCTGCATCGCCGCCCCGACCAGCCACGGGTTTTTCGGTGAGCCCCACTCGCCGTTGAGGCCCCAGTTGAGCGCCTCGACGGCGTCGTAAGGCAGGGTAGGATCGAGATGAACAGTCAGCAGCGTCCAGGCTGCGGCATAGCAGACCAACCAAAGAGCGAGCAAGCGATAAGACATGTCTTCTTCTGAGCGTTATTGTAAAGAAAATCTTACCGTAGTCGCTGTCGAATGAACCATGTTTAAACAAGCCGTTAAATATGCGCCCGGGCGGCCGTTTCTGCCGCCGCGACCGCACATTCCGCTAATTTTCTCAGCCTGCGGCGTGATGCTGGGCGGGCGCGTTCGCCAACCGGCCGGCGTCCGCCGCCAGCAACTGTTGCACCAGCTCGACGCAGCGCAGAAAACGCTCTTCGTAATCGCTGGACTCAACGTGCACATACTCGATGTCGTTGGCGCGCAGCATTTCCTCCAGCAGGCGCTGGAACGCCAGACGATCGGCGGTGCTGCCGAGGCTGCGCAGGCCATCCGCCACCCACGGCGTGTTGTTTTCCAGCAGGATCACCAGATCGAAACGGTATTCGTCGATCAGCGCCTGCACAAAGGGGTGTTCACGCCCCTCGTACTTTTTGCAAAACGCCTGGGTGGTGACGAAATCGGTATCGATAAACGCCACCTTGTTGGCGTACTTGACCGCGAAATCCACGTATTGCGCCTGCCCGAGGGCAATTTTGTCGTAGTCGGAGTATTGCAGCGCCATCTCGTCGCCGCCCAGGTGCGAGAACACGTAATCGCGGCCATATTCCCAGGCGCTGGTGGTGTTGAAGATGTTGGCCAGCTTGTTGACCAGCGTCGATTTGCCGCTCGACTCGCCGCCGAGGATCGCCACGGTGCGCACGAAGAACGGCTTCACCTCGGTCGGGATGTAGTCCCAATAGCGGAATGGATCCTGGCGGATCTGATTGCCGCTGATGTTCATGAACGAACGCTCGGGATCGACCAAAATGGTTTCGATGCCCAGATGCTCGCGGTAGCGCGGCGCATCCTGCGCTTCGCTGGAATAAATGAAGCTCGGCACGATGCCCTTCTGTTCCATAAAGGCCTTCATGCCGTCGCTCCACACGTTCCAGCCGTGCGGATAGGGTTCGATGCCCTGCTCGTCGAACGAGTGGATATGGATGTTTTTCTGGTACTTGAAGGTCTGCAGCAGCCAGCGCAGGCGATCGCTGACCGTCGGCTGTTGCGACATTGAACTGTTCTCGAACAGCTCGCGGTCGCGAGGTTCGTCGTGGCACAAAATAACGTGCAACTCGTCCACCTGGCTGCAGGCGCGCTGGATCAGATAGATGTGGCCGGTATGCAGCGGGTAAAATTTACCAAACACCACGCCGACTTTAACCTCTTTACGCGGGAACTCCAGCCCGAGAAAACGGTGCAGCGCCTCAAGTTTTTGCGCGCTCGGGCTTTTGATTTTGTCGTTCAAAAGCTGGCTCAGATAGCCCTTGGTCATGCCGCTGGCATCCGCCACCTGCTGCAGCGTGCAGCCCTTTTGCTTGATGGACGTCTTCAGGTAATCAAATTGCGGCATGGCCACCTCCGTTTAATATGCTAAACAAAATAGCATATCTTGCTCGCCGTCGGCGACATTAATAAAACCCTTCCAGCACGTCCAGCGCGTCCGCCAGCTTCTTGACCCCGAACACCTGCATGTTGGCCGGCGGCTTTTTCGGCATATTGCCGTGCGGCACGATGGCGCGCTTGAAGCCGTGCTTGGCCGCTTCGGCGATCCGCTCCTGGCCGCTCGGCACCGGGCGGATCTCCCCCGCCAGCCCCACTTCGCCGAACACCACCAGATCGTTCGGCAGCGGCCGATCGCGCAGGCTTGAGACCAGCGACATCAGCAGCGCCAGGTCGGCGCTGGTCTCGCTGACCTTCACCCCGCCGACCACGTTGACGAACACGTCCTGATCCGACATCTGCAGCCCGCCGTGCCGGTGCAGCACCGCCAGCAGGATCGCCAACCGGTTCTGCTCCAGGCCCACCGCCACGCGGCGCGGGTTGGACATCATCGAGTGATCCACCAGCGCCTGGATCTCCACCAGCAGCGGCCGGGTGCCTTCCCACACCACCATCACCGAGCTGCCGGAAGTGACTTCATCGCCGCGGCTAAGGAAGATCGCCGACGGGTTGCTGACTTCGCGCAGCCCCTGTTCGGTCATGGCGAACACCCCCAGCTCGTTGACCGCGCCGAAGCGGTTCTTGTGGCTGCGCAGGGTGCGGAAGCGGGAATCGGCGTCACCGTCCAGCAGCACCGAACAGTCGATGCAGTGTTCCAGCACTTTCGGCCCGGCCAGCGAGCCGTCTTTGGTGACGTGGCCGACCATCACGATCGCCACGCCACGCGTCTTGGCGAAGCGCGTCAGGTAGGCGGCGGTTTCCCGCACCTGCGCCACGCTGCCCGGCGAAGACTGAATGTCCGCCATGTGCATCACCTGAATCGAGTCGATCACCATCAGCTTCGGCTGTTCCTGCTCGGCAATCAGGCAGATCTGCTCGATGCTGGTTTCCGACAGCATGTTCAGGCCGCCGGTCGGCAGCCCCAGACGGTGGGCGCGCATCGCCACCTGCTGCAGCGATTCCTCGCCGGTGACGTACAGGGTTTTCATCTGTTCAGACAGCTTGCACAGCACCTGCAGCAACAGGGTGCTCTTGCCGGCGCCGGGGTTGCCGCCGATCAGAATGGCGCTGCCGGGCACCACGCCGCCGCCCAGCACGCGGTCGAACTCGAGAAAGCCGGTGGTGAAGCGCGGCAGCGCCTCCAGGCTGATTTCCGACAGCTTCTGCACCTTGCTGACGCCGGCGTCGCCGGCATAGCCGCTGAGGCGATCGTTGCGCGCCGCTGCGGGCGACGCGGCCAAACGCACTTCCGTGATGGTGTTCCAGGCATGACAGGCGCTGCACTGCCCCTGCCAACGCGGATAGTCCGCCCCGCACTCATTGCACACAAATGCCCGTTTTGCCGCTTTTGCCACGTCTTACCTCAATCTTTCGTTATCGCACTTCGTGTTTCAGGCTGCCGGTGAGAATACACAGCACGCCCATCAGATCCGCATGCCGGATCGATACCTGCGCTTTTTCATACACTTTCGGCTTGGCGTGGTAGGCGATGCCCAGCCCCGCCGCCTGCATCATTTTCAAATCGTTGGCGCCGTCGCCGATGGCCACGGTTTGCGCCAGCGGGATCTCCAGCTTCTCCGCCAGCCGCAGCAGCGTGTCGGCTTTGAACTGCGCGTCCACCACCGGCCCCAGCACTTCGCCGGTCAGCTTGCCGTCGCGGATCTCCAGCTCATTGGCCGCCGCCGCCACCAGCCGCAGCCGGTTGCGCAGGTATTCGGCGTAGTAGGTGAAGCCGCCGGAGGCGATCGCCACATGCCAGCCCATCGCCTGCAGCTTGCCCACCAGGCTGGTCAGCCCCGGCATCAACGGCAGCTCGTCGCGCACCTGCTTGAGGATGTTGGCATCGGCCCCTTTCAGCGTGCCGACGCGCTGGCGCAGGCTGGCGGTAAAGTCCAGCTCGCCGCGCATCGCGCGTTCGGTGACTTCCGCCACCTGCTCGCCGACGCCCGCCAATTTGGCGATCTCGTCGATGCATTCGATCTCGATCGCCGTCGAATCCATGTCCATCACCAGCAGCCCCGGCGTGCGCAGGTGCGGGATCTTGCCGAGCGGCGCCACGTCCAGCCCGCTCTCCGCCGCCAACAGCTTGGCGCGCGGCGTCAAGGTGCCCGCCAGGCGCACCACCTGATAGTCGTCCACGCCCCAGGCGGTGACGATCACCATCGCCGCGCCCAGCTTGCGTTGGAATTGGGTAATGCGCGCCTTGTCCAGCTTCCTGCCGTATAACAGCCACCCGGTATTGCCCGCCCGGTAGTCCAGCGGCATCACTTCGTCGCCGCTGAGCGAAAGGGGAAGACCCGGCCATTGAGAGATCTCCGCCGGAAGATCGCAATAGGTCAGACTGTTTGACATCATTGACTCCTGAATGGACAAAAACGCTGCATGATAAAACGACGCATCAAGCTATCCTATCGCCAGCGGTTCTGGCAACATAAAGTGTCCCCGATGCCCAAGGAACCTGCATGGCTCGCGCTAAACTGAAATTTCGCCTGCACCGCACCGCTATTATCCTGATTTGCCTGGCTTTGCTGGTGCTGCTGATGCAGGGCGCCTCTTATTTTAGCCTGAGTCACCAAATGGCGCGATCCGAGCAGGTGGAAGAGCTGGCGCAGACGCTGACCAAACAGGTCGCCTACAGCCTGGCGCCGCTGCTGGACGACGACGGCAACAACCCGCGCATCGACGCCATCCTCAAGCAGCTCACCGATCACAGCCGCATTCTCGACGTCAGCGTGTATCAGTTGGACGGCACGCTGGTCTCCCACGCCGGGGAACAGATAAGTATACGCGATCGCCTGTCGCTCGACGGCAAACGCGCCGGCAGCTACTTCAACCACCAGTTGGTCGAATCCATTCAGGGCAAAGACGGCCCGATCGGCTTTATCCGCATCACCCTCGACACCCACGTGCTGGCGACCGAATCCAAACAGGTGGACAACACCACCAACCTGCTGCGCCTGATGATCCTGCTGGCGCTGGCGATCGGCATCATTCTGGCGCGTACCCTGCTGCAACACCGCCGCAGCCGCTGGCAGCAGTCGCCGTACCTGTTGACCGCCAACACGCCACTGGAAGAAGGCAATACGGTGGAAGACGACGAAGAGGATGCGCCGGAGATAAAGCAGGAAGCGCCGAAGAAGGAGTAACTCAGGCCAGGCGCTGAATGCGTTCTCGCCGTTTTATTGTCCTTTCAGTGAATAGATTGCCCGTAACGGCTACACCCATAATCAATTGAAAGGTAAAGCGTTAGCCAAAAACGGCCGTGCGGAATGAATAGATTGACGGGCGGGCGCCATGACGACGCCCGCCGCGGTATTACGCTTTGTCGCCCAGCAGCACGGATTCCAGCGCGATAACGATCATTTCGTTAAAGGTGGTCTGGCGTTCCGCCGCCGTGGTCGCTTCGTGACGCAGGATGTGGTCGGACACGGTGCAGATGGTCAGCGCCTTACAGCCGAACTCTTCGTACAGCTCCGCCGCCACGCCGTAGATGCCGGCCGCTTCCATTTCCACGCCCAGGATGCCGTACTTCTTCATCACCTGGAACATGTCCGGATCCGGGGTGTAGAACAGATCGGCGGAGAAGATGTTGCCCACGCGCGCCGGGATGCCCTGCGCCGCCGCCGCGTCGACCGCGTTGCGCACCATGTCGAAGTCGGCGATCGCCGCGTAGTCGTTATCCTTGAAGCGCAGACGGTTCACCTTGGAGTCGGTGCACGCGCCCATGCCGATCACCACGTCACGCAGTTTGATATCGTCACGCACCGCGCCGCAGGAACCCACGCGAATGATCTTCTTCACGCCGAATTCGGCAATCAGCTCGCGCGCATAGATGGAGCAGGACGGGATGCCCATGCCGTGGCCCATTACGGAGATGCGGCGGCCTTTGTAGGTGCCGGTGAAGCCCAACATGCCGCGCACGTTGTTCACTTCCACCGCGCCTTCCAGGAAGGTTTCGGCGATGTATTTTGCGCGCAGCGGGTCGCCCGGCATCAGTACTACGTCAGCGAAATCACCCATCTCAGCATTAATGTGCGGCGTAGCCATAATTTTCTTCCTTTAGAAATCTTATTTAATAAAAACGTCAAACATCCAAGCCTTGAATTTCGAGTTGCAGCCAGGCAGCTAGCGGGTGAATCCCCAGGAACTTACTTGAGTAAGCGACTGGGGTTCACGCGTGAAGCTAACAACGCTGCGGCTTGAAAGACAGGGCTTAGAACATGGTCTTACCGTAATCCATCGGCGACAGGCCAAAATAATTGGCGACGGTCTGGCCGATGTCGGCGAAGGTCTCGCGGTGGCCCAGCGAACCCGGTTTCACTTTCGGACCGTAAACCAGCACCGGGATGTGCTCGCGGGTGTGGTCGGTGCCCGGCCAGGTCGGGTCGCAGCCGTGGTCGGCGGTGAAGATGATGATATCTTCGTCTTTCACCAGCTTCAGCAGCTCCGGCAGGCGGCGGTCGAACAGCTCCAGCGCGGCGGCGTAGCCCGCCACGTCGCGGCGGTGGCCGTAAGAGGAGTCGAAGTCCACGAAGTTGGTGAACACGATGGTGTTGTCGCCGGCCTTTTCCATTTCAATCAGGGTCGCGTCAAACAGAGCATCGATGCCGGTCGCCTTCACCTTCTTGGTGATGCCGACGTTGGCGTAGATGTCGGCGATTTTACCGATCGACACCACTTCGCCGCCCTTCTCGTCCACCAGCTTTTTCAGCACGGTCGGCGCCGGCGGCTCTACCGCCAGATCGTGGCGGTTGCCGGTGCGCTGGAAGTGGCCCGGCTTATCGCCGACGAACGGACGCGCGATCACGCGACCGATGTTGTAACCGCCTTCGGTCAGCTCTTCACGCGCGATTTCGCACAGCTCATACAGACGATCCAGGCCGAAGGTTTCTTCATGGCAGGCGATCTGGAACACCGAGTCGGCGGAGGTGTAGAAAATCGGCTTGCCGGTTTTCATGTGCTCTTCGCCCAGCTGATCGAGGATCACGGTGCCGGATGAGTGGCAGTTGCCCAGGTAGCCCGGCAGATTGGCGCGTTCGACCAGTTTGTCCAGCAGCGCCTGCGGGAAGCTGTTGTGCTCGTCCTTGAAGTAGCCCCAGTCGAACAGCACCGGCACGCCGGCGATTTCCCAGTGGCCCGACGGCGTGTCTTTACCGGAAGAGAGCTCGCTGGCGTAAGCGTAAGCACCGATGATGTCGGCGTTGCGATCCAGCCCCTGCGGGAAGTTGCCGGTGGACTCCTCCGCCGCTTTGCCGAGGCCCAGACGGCTCAGGTTAGGCAGCGTCAGCGGGCCCTGGCGGCCCACGTTGGCTTCACCGCGCGCGCAAACCTCGGCGATGTGGCCCAGGGTGTCGGACCCCTGGTCGCCAAAACGTTCGGCGTCTTCGCTGGCGCCGATGCCGAAGGAGTCCAATACCATAATAAATGTGCGTTTCATCTGTGCTCTCCTGCGTGTTCTCACGCTATTGCGACCGCAAAACTGCAATCGCCCTTATTCTCTAAATTTATACCCAATGGATTTCAAGTTGTAGCTAGGCGGCTAGCGCGTGTATCCCCAGGAGCTTACTCAAGTAAGTGACTGGGGTGCACGCGTGCAGCCAACAACGCTACGGCTTGAAAGACGAGGGTCATCACGCTTGAGTGATGCGCTTATACACCACCGGCGTCGCCTCCGGCGCCTTGTCGCTCAGCGTCATTGCGCTGCGCACCGCATCGGCCGCCAGCTGCCAGCTCTCTTCATCGTTGGCGTGGATCATCGCCAGCGGTTGCTGGGTATCCACCTTATCGCCCAGACGCGCTACCTCGGTCAGGCCAACGCTGTAATCGATGGCGTCGCTCGCCCGGCGGCGGCCGCCGCCCAGCGACACCACCGCCATACCCAGCGCGCGGGTATCCATGGCGCTGATGATGCCCGGCTTTTCAGCATACACCGGCTTGCTCAGCGTTGCCGCCGGCAGATAGCTATCATAACGTTCGACGAAGTCTATCGGCCCTTGCTGCGCCGCCACCATGCGGCCAAACACCTCAGCCGCTTTGCCGTTGTCCAGCACCGCCTGCAGCTTGGCGCGCGCATCGGCCTCGTCTTGCGCCAGGCCGCCGGACAGCAGCATCTCCACGCACAGCGCCAGCGTCACTTCCAGCAGGCGCGGGTTGCGGTATTCGCCGGTCAGGAAGCGTACCGCTTCGCGCACTTCCACCGCGTTGCCGGCGCTGGAAGCCAGCACCTGGTTCATGTCGGTCAGCAGCGCGGTGGTCTTGCAGCCCGCGCCGTTGGCCACGCCGACGATCGCCTGCGCCAAATCTTGCGACAGGGCATAGGTCGGCATAAAGGCGCCCGAGCCAACCTTCACGTCCATCACCAGCGCATCCAGCCCTTCCGCCAGTTTCTTGGCCAGAATAGAGGCGGTGATCAGCGGGATCGAATCCACGGTGGCGGTGATGTCGCGGGTGGCGTAAAAACGCTTGTCCGCCGGCGCCAGCGAACTGGTCTGGCCGATGATCGCCACGCCGACGTCCTGAATGATTTTGCGGAAGGCGTTATCGTCCGGGAAAATATTGAAGCCCGGAATGGCTTCCAGTTTGTCCAGCGTGCCGCCGGTATGCCCCAGGCCGCGGCCGGAGATCATCGGCACATAGCCGCCGCAGGCCGCCACCATCGGGCCGAGCATCAGCGAGGTCACGTCACCCACGCCGCCGGTCGAATGCTTGTCAACGATCGGGCCATTCAGCGCCAAACTCTTCCAGTCCAGCACGGTGCCGGAATCGCGCATCGCCATGGTGAGCGCCACGCGCTCCGGCATGCTCATGTCATGGAAATAAATGGTCATCGCCAGCGCGGCGATCTGCCCTTCCGACACCACGTTGTCGCGAATGCCGTTGATGAAAAAGCGGATTTCCGCTTCGCTTAACGGCTGGCCGTCGCGTTTCTTACGAATAATTTCTTGAGCCAGGAACAAGGCATCCCCCTGTGTCGCCGAGAGTCGGTGCAGACGGGCGCGCCTGGCGCCCGCCAACGAAATCGATCAGTAGCCGCCGCCGGCGGTCTGGGTCTGGTGGCCCAGCGCGGTCAGCAAGCTGGCCAGCAGGCTGGAAGCGCCAAAGCGGAAATGCCGCGCATCGGCCCACCCTTCGCCCAGAATACGATCGGCAAGTTGCAGATAATGCAGCGCGTCTTCCGCGGTGCGCACGCCGCCGGCCGGCTTGAAGCCCACCGTCTTCGCCACGCCCATATCGCGGATCACCGACATCATCAGCTCGGCGCTCTCCAGGGTGGCGTTGACCGGCACCTTGCCGGTGGAGGTCTTGATAAAGTCCGCCCCGGCCTTGATGGCGATCTCGGACGCCTTGCGGATCAAATCGGCCTGTTTCAGCTCACCGGTTTCGATGATCACTTTCAGCAACACGTTGGCCGCCTGGCAAGCCTGCTTGCACTGTTTCACCAGCTCGAAGCCGACCTGTTCGTTGCCGGCGATCAGCGCGCGGTATGGGAACACCACGTCCACTTCATCCGCGCCATAGGCGATCGCCGCGCGGGTTTCCGCCAGCGCGATGTCGATATCGTCATTGCCATGCGGGAAGTTGGTCACGGTGGCGATGCGGATGTCCGGCGTGCCTTGCTCGCGCAGCGCCTTACGCGCCACCGGGATAAAACGCGGGTAGATGCAGATGGCCGCCGTGTGGCCGGCCGGGCTGTTGGCCTGACGACAGAGCGCGATCACTTTCTCGTCGGTGTCATCATCATTCAGCGTGGTTAAATCCATCAAGTTCAGCGCACGTTGCGCTGCTGCGGTTAATTCGGTCATAAAACTCTCCAACTGAGTACCTGGGTGTTGGCGAGCGGACTTGGTTCCATGAAGATAGCGCTGGGGAACGGCGTTCCCGCGGCGGCAACTGAGATCCTTCTCACCGCACATGGCCACCCGCCTTGCGGCCGGCCAGTAATAGCTATTTGAACACGAATGCCGGAGGCGATTCGCGTTCATCGTCACACTATATGAAATAGCACTGTAACAGACCGGAATTATATGTGAAGAGCATCACAAAATAACGCGATATCGTTCACAAATTCGCTAAAGAAGCGGCTGAAGATCGCGGGTGCGGCAACACCCGCGTTGCTTAGAGTATAGGCGGAGTCCCGCGATCGGTCGCGCCGTCGCGGGCTCCGTGATGGCTTACAGCGCCAGGAAGAAGCCGGCGATGGTGGCACTCATCAGGTTGGACAGCGTGCCCGCCGCCACGGCCTTCAGACCGAAGCGCGCGATGTCGTGGCGACGGTTGGGCGCCATGCTGCCCAGACCGCCCAGCAGGATCGCCACCGAGGAGAGGTTGGCGAAGCCGCACAGCGCAAAGGAGATGATCGCCTTGGTGTGCGTCGACAGCACCTGCAGGCCTTCCGCCGCCACTACGTCATCCGGGCGCAGATAGGCGCCGAAGTTCATGTAGGCGACGAATTCGTTGACGATGATCTTCTGGCCGATGAACGAACCGGCGGTCATTGCCTCGCTCCACGGCACGCCGATCAGGAAAGCGATCGGCGAGAACACCCAGCCGAGGATCAGTTCAAGCGACAGCTGCGGATAATCGAACCAGCCGCCGATACCGCCGAGAATGCCGTTAAGCAAGGCGATCAGCGCGATAAACGCCAGCAGCATCGCACCGACGTTCAGCGCCAGCTGCATGCCGGAAGCCGCGCCGGATGCCGCCGCGTCGATCACGTTGGCCGGACGATCCTCTTCGGCGATCAGCTTCATCGCATCGTCTTTATCGTGGGTCTGCTCGGTTTCCGGCACCATCAGCTTGGCGAACAGCAGCCCGCCCGGCGCGGCCATGAAGGATGCGGCGATCAGGTATTCCAGCGGCACGCCCATCTGCGCGTACCCCGCCAACACCGAACCGGCTACCGAAGCCAGGCCGCCGCACATCACGGCGAACAGTTCTGACTGGCTCATGGTGGCGATATAGGGGCGCACCACCAGCGGCGCTTCGGTCTGGCCGACGAAAATGTTGGCGGTCGCCGACAGCGATTCGGTGCGCGAGGTGCCCAGCAGCTTGTGCAGGCCGCCGCCCAGCACGCGGATCACCAACTGCATGATGCCGAGGTAGTACAGCACCGCAATCAGCGAGGAGAAGAACACGATCACCGGCAGGACGCGCAGCGCGAACACGAAGCCGCCGCCGCCGAACACCTCGAACATCTTGTCGGACACCAGCCCGCCGAAAATGAACGAAATGCCCTGATTGCCGTAGGCGATAACGTTTGCCACGCCGTTAGACATACTGCCGAGGATGCTGCGGCCCAGCGGCACGTACAGCACCAGCGCGCCGATGCCGACCTGAATGATGAACGCCCACACGACGGTACGCAATTTGATGGCCCGACGGTTGCTGGAGAGCAGCACCGCAATGGCGATCAGCACCGCCATACCGACCAGACTCATGATGAGTTGCATGCAAAGTTTCCCTGTTGCAAAAAATAAAATACATCCCTGCTCATGAAGAGAGGTCTGCTATTGGAGAGTTTCGGGGGGATTATACTGAGCGAGGTCACCCTCGCACCGATTTATGTCACAAATGTATACAACGAGACGCAAATGAAAATCTTATAACGTGACACGGGTCACGTTATAAACCCATCAATCCGGCATGGCAAACAGTGACTGGGTATTGCGTTGCAGGTGAGCGGCGATCTCGTCGGCCGGTTCCGGCCGCAGCGCGCACAGCGTGTGAAACACCTCGGCGGCGCGCTCGGGGCGATTCGGCTGCCCCTGATAGCCGGCCAGCGGCATGTCCGGCGCATCCGTCTCCAGCAGCAGCGCCTCAAGCGGCAGTTGCGCCATCACGCCGCGCGTTTTCTGCGCCCGCTCATAGGTGATGGTGCCGCCCACGCCGATGTAATAGCCGAGGCGGATAAACGCCTGCGCCTGCGACAGGCTGCCGGCGAAGCCGTGCACCACGCCGCGGCGCGGCAGTTGCATGCGCCGCAGCGCCGCGGCCAGCTGATCGTGGGTGCGGCGCGAGTGCAGGATCACCGGCAGGTCATGCTGTTTCGCCAGCCTCAGCTGGGCCAACAGCACGCTTTGCTGGCGCTCGAACTGCGGGTTGTCCATATACAGATCGAGCCCAATCTCCCCCACCGCCACCAGCTTGCGCGGCCGTTCGGCCAACAGCGCCGCCAACTGTTCCAGCTGCGGCTCATGATGCTGCGCGATATACAGCGGGTGCAGCCCCAGCGCGGCGAACAGCGGCGCGTGATCCTGCGCCAGCCGCAGCACCCGCGCAAAGCGATCGGCAGTGACCGTCGGGACGATGATGCGCTGCACGCCGGCGCTTGCCGCCCGCGTCAGGCTTTCGGCCTCGTGTCCGGTAAAGGGTGGGAAATCGAAATGGCAGTGGGTGTCGGTAAAGGCGTAGCTCACAGCGCGCCCCCTTCACCCGGCGGCAGATCGCCCGGCAGAATGAGCTTCGGCGCCGCCACCGCAGCCTCCGGCTGCGCCGTGAGATCGGGTGACATGGCGATGTCGGTCACGATCGGCGAAGGCATTCTGACGTTCTCCGGCTGGATCAGGCGGCGCGACAACGATTTTTGCACCTTGATACCGTCCGGTTCCTGCTGCGCCATCCACTGGCCGACGGTGGCCAGGAAGTAGCGGCCGCAGCGGCGCCCCAGGTGATAATCCTGATTGAGCGCCCCCAGTCGGCTGCCCAGCGCATTGCTGGCCAGCGGCTTAGGCGGGAAGATCTCGAAGATGCGCAGCTTGCCCGGCGGTTTCTCAATAAAGCGCTGGATGCGGTGATAGCTTTGCTCATGATGCTGCAGGATGCGCACCATCTGCTGCAGGCTGCTGTCGCTCAGCCAGTGCTCCATGCGCTTCATCCACTGCGGGGTGTAGTACATTTGCGAAGGCACGGTGCGGATCACCACGATGGTGTCGGCGCCGCGGCGGTAGGCCTCTTCCACCGGGATCGCATCGCTGATGCCGCCGTCCTGATAGCTGACGCCGTCCAACTCCACGCCCTGACGGTAAAAGCCGGGAATGGCGCTGGACGCCTTGATGGCCGGCAGCCAGCGTTCGCGCTGCGCCGGCAGATAGGCCGGTTCGAAATCGTCGCTGCGGCAGGCGCACAGCAGGAATTCGCGCCCGTCGATAAAGTGTTGTTCCGCCACATCCATCGCCAGCGGCATCTGCGCCGCCGCCGTATCAACCAACCAATCGAGATCGATCAGATGGCCGCCGCGCACAAAGCGCAGCGGATTGAAGAACTGGGCCGAGGTGGTGTAACGGGTGATCACCCGGCGCGCGTAGCCCATCTGCCCGCAGATATAGGCAGACAGATTCTGAGCGCCGGCCGACGTGCCGATCAGCAGATCGAAAGGGTTAAAGCCCGCGCGCTGAAACTCGTCCAGCACGCCGGCGGTGAAAATGCCGCGCTGGCCGCCGCCTTCGCAGACCAACGCCATCTTGCCTGGCCGAAAGGGTTTAGACGCCAGCGGTTCTATATTGCCGAGCGTGATGGGTATTCTGTATCCCAACTTGGCATCCTCAGTGAGACGTTTTCTCCGAGGATACCGCGTCTCGCTCTCTTCCGTAATCCTCTTGCAGCACGCCGGCGAGGAAATCGTTGCTGCCGGCCAGCAAGGCGCAATCGCTGCCGGACCATTCGGCCCACGCCTGCCATACCTGGCCTTTCAGCTGTTTCCAGCGCCCGACGATGATGTCGCTGTTCATGGCCGGCCCTCCCCGAGGTGAGAAAAGGAATTAAGCTTTGTTACAGTTTACGGGAAAATGCCGGCCGGCTAAGGGCGCCGACGGCCGGTGAACAGGCTGACCAGGAACAGGATGATGCCGACAACGAACACCACCTTCGCGGCCCAGGCGGCGGTGCCCGCCAGCGAACCGAATCCCAGTGCCGCAGCGATAAGCGCGATGACTAAAAAGATAATGCCCCAACGAAACATAAGCTTCTCCTTACCATTGTGAAAAAATTCTCTGCTGTCTGCCGCCCCGACAACGGGACGTCGACGGCAAATCAGTTTCTTTTTTTGGTGGTACACGTCGGGCCGCCTTCACGGCCCGACAGATGCGGCTTGTTGTTACTTGTTACGGGCGCCTGGCGGGATTACGGCTTGACCACCAGGTCGTTTTTCACGCTTTTCACGCCGTCGATGGCCTTGGCGATGCTTTCGGCACGCTCAGACTGCGCCTGCGTTTTCACCTCACCGGAAAGCTGCACCACGCCATCGGTGGTTTCCACTTTCACATTGCGCGACGGCACGATGTCATCGGCCAGCAGCTTGGCTTTCAGCTCGCTGGTGGTGGCAGTGTCGCCGGCATACGATTTGATCGACTGGTTGGCTTCGTCCTTCACGTGCAGCTTGTCGCTGACGGTCTTGACGCCTTCCACCTTACCGGCAACCGCGACCGCATGTTCCGCCTGCGCCTGGCTGCCGACAAAGCCGCTCAGGATCACGGCGCCTTTTTCGGTTTTCACCGAAATGTCAGCGCTTTTGATGGTCTTATCTTCCACCAACGCACTTTTAACTTTAGCCGTTATCGCGCTGTCATCCATGTAACCGTCAACTTTTTTCATGGAGCTATCGATTTTGGCACCGGCACTATCCGCGGCGTTAGACGCCTTGTTTAACAGGCTGTCTTCGGCCAGTGCAGTGCCGCTCACCAGAGCAGAACCCAAAACAACAGCCATCAGCGAGTGTGCAAATTTGGTCTTTTTCATCGATCTCTTCCTTTTGTTGGGGGCTCGCAGCGCCAGAGCGCCGGAACCCTTCAGCCGCCTTCACGCGGCCTCTCGGTAAATACTTCATCATCGCTATACGATTAAGCGTTCACGACAGGAGTCTTGCAACGGCCGTGCCAATCCAAAAAAACCTTATTTATCAAAGATAAAAATTTTTCAGTTGGATTTTTAATCAACAAACTGTCGTCTATTGACGACAGACTAAGCCACACAAAACTGAAACATACCTATCTTATTGATATTTAAAGACACTAACTGTCTCCTATCGGCAACACATCAGAATAACTCACCAAACAAGCAACGTATTTCAGTGATTTACTCTCAAGCAATGTGCGAACATCCTGTTAAAGATAGACCATCAGACGGAAAATGCAGGCCGAACGAACGCCGCCTGGCGACATCGGTTCGCAGGGTAAAATATGAGTAAGGTTTATTAATTAGCGCGGTTAGGGTGGGAGGAGCGTGCAGGGCGCACCGGGCGCCCTGCCGATTGATCAGTGTTCGCGGGTTTTGCGGAAGGTCACGTCAGGATAACGTTCCTGCGTCAGGTTGAGGTTCACCATGGTCGGCGCGATGTAGGACAGGTTGTCCCCACCGTCCAGCGCCAGGTTGATCTCGTTCTTGCGCTTGAACTCTTCGAACTTCTTCACGTCGTCGCACTCGACCCAGCGAGCGGTCGACACGTTAACCGACTCGTACAACGCTTCCACGTTGTACTCGCTCTTCAAGCGCGCCACCACCACGTCGAACTGCAACACGCCGACCGCGCCGACGATCAGATCGTTGTTGGCGATCGGGCGGAATACCTGCACCGCGCCTTCTTCGGACAGCTGCACCAGCCCCTTCAGCAACTGTTTCTGCTTCAGCGGATCGCGCAGGCGAATGCGGCGGAACAGTTCCGGCGCGAAGTTCGGGATGCCGGTGAACTTCATGTCTTCACCCTGGGTGAAGGTATCGCCGATCTGAATGGTGCCATGGTTGTGCAGACCGATGATGTCGCCCGGGTAGGCTTCTTCCACGTGCGAACGGTCGCCGGCCATAAAGGTCAGCGCGTCGGAGATCACCACGTCTTTGCCGGTGCGCACCTGGCGCAGCTTCATGCCCTTCTCATAACGGCCGGAAACCACGCGCATAAAGGCCACGCGGTCGCGGTGCTTCGGATCCATGTTGGCCTGGATCTTGAACACAAAGCCGGTGAATTTCTCTTCCGCCGCCGTCACTTCGCGGGTGTCGGTTTTGCGCGGCATCGGCGCCGGCGCCCAGGCCACCAGGCCATCCAGCATATGATCCACGCCGAAGTTGCCGAGTGCGGTACCGAAGAACACCGGCGTCAGCTCGCCGCTCAGGAAAGCCTCCTGATCGAACTCGTGAGAAGCGCCCTGCACCAATTCCAGCTCATCGCGCAGCTGCGCCGCCAGATCTTCACCCACCGCCGCATCCAGCTCTGGGTTGTTCAGGCCCTTGACGATGCGCACTTCCTGAATGGTATGGCCTTTACCGGTCTGGTACAGGTAGGTTTCATCCTTGTACAGGTGGTAAACGCCCTTGAACAGCTTGCCGCAGCCGATCGGCCAGGTGATGGGCGAACAGGCGATCTTCAGTTCGCGTTCGACTTCATCCATCACCTCCATCGGATCGCGGATGTCGCGGTCCAGCTTGTTCATGAAGGTCAGGATCGGCGTGTCGCGCAGGCGGGTGACTTCCATCAGCTTGCGGGTGCGATCCTCAACGCCCTTGGCGGCGTCGATCACCATCAGACAGCAGTCGACCGCGGTCAGGGTGCGATACGTATCTTCGGAGAAGTCTTCGTGCCCCGGGGTGTCCAGCAGGTTGACCAGGCTGTCGCGATACGGGAACTGCATCACCGAGGTGGTGATCGAGATCCCACGCTGCTTTTCCATTTCCATCCAGTCGGATTTGGCGTGCTGGCTGGAGCAGCGGCCTTTTACCGTACCGGCGGTCTGGATCGCCTGTCCGAACAGCAGCACTTTTTCGGTAATGGTGGTTTTACCGGCATCGGGGTGCGAGATGATGGCGAAAGTTCTTCTTTTGGAGACTTCGCGGGCAAATTCACTAGGAGACATGGTTTTCAGGTTCTACGGTTAGTCCGCCCTGCGACATCATCAGAACGCGCCGATCGCGGCGCCGGGCAAAGCGGTGAATAAAAGATAACAGCCGGGCATTTTCGCCGATTTGCCAACCGGTGACAATCAATGCTTTTTCCGACCGGGCTGATTACCCCAGCGGCAGCGCCATCACGATCGCGTCTTCGCGGCCGTGGGCGCTCGGGTAATAATTGCGGCGCACGGTGACTTCGTTGAAACCGAGATCTTCATACAGCGCGATCGCCGCCTGGTTGGAGGCGCGGACTTCCAGCCACAGCGTGACCACGCCGCGGCTCTCCAGCTGTTCGATCAACGCGTTGAGCAGCAGGCGGCCAAAGCCCCGGCGCTGGTGCTGCGGATGAATGGCGATGTTGAACAGCGTGGCTTCGTCCAGCACGATCTGCGTGATGGCGAACCCCGCCATCTCCCCATCGGCGCTCAGCTTCAGGTTAAGGTAGCGATCGCCCTGATTGCTGGCAAAGGTGGTTTCCGTCCAGGGGAAAGCGTGGCTGGCTTGCTCAATGGTGAAGGCCGTGGCCAGGTCGGCCGCCGTCAGGGTAGAAATCGTGTTCATGATGACAAATCTGCTGCCAGAGGGCGCGTTTGGCCCCCGCGTCTTGGGAAAGCTCGGCCAGCGCCGGGCTGTGTAGCTGCGCGCCGGCGACCGCGAGCGGCTCCGCCACGCCCAGCCGCCAACTGTTGCATGCGGTCTCTGCAGGCAGCATCGCCACCTGTTCCGGCGTCAGGCTGTAAGTTTGCGCCGGCGTCAGCCCCAGGCTGCGCAGCACGTCGCAAAACAGCGGATCGTCGGGCGCCGGCAGCGTCTGCGCCACCACCAGCAGGCGCGTCTCGGGCGGCAGACTGACCGCCACTTCGCCCTGCAACACGCCCGGGCGGCGCAATGTCCACTGCGTAATACCCAGTTGTTGTAACAGCCAGTCGCGTTTTGATGCCATGCCGATTCCTACCCGTTGTGGTGCGCCATGCCTGCCATGCGCCGCGCTATGCTAACAAACCCGCGCAGCCCGCGCCAACAAACCCGTCGAACATATCGCCACAAAGCTCTATAATCCCCGGTCTCATTTCCAGGAGCCAATATCTGATGTCTGCATTAACCCCCGCCAGTGAAGTCATGCTGCGCCACAGTGATGAATTTATCGAACGCCGCGTGCTGTTTGCCGGCGACCTGCAGGACAGCCTGCCGGCCCAATTCGAGGCCGCGGACGTGCGCGTCCACACTCAGCAATACCATCACTGGCAGTTACTGAACCGGACGATGGGCGATAACGTGCAGTTCGGTTTGACCGTCGATCCCGCTTTCGTCGCCGACTGCGACACGCTGGTGTACTACTGGCCGAAGAGCAAACAGGAAGCGCAATTCCAGCTGTGCAACCTCCTGGCGCTGCTGCCGGTGGGCGCGGACGTGTTCGTGGTCGGTGAAAACCGCAGCGGCGTGCGCAGCGCCGAGCCGACGCTGGAAGGCCACGTCACGCTGGTGAAAATCGACAGCGCACGCCGCTGTGGCCTGTATCACGGCCGCCTGGACGCGCAGACCGAATTCGACCTGAACGACTGGTGGGACAGCTATCAGCTGCACGATCTGGAAGTGAAAACGCTGCCGGGCGTGTTCAGCCGCGACGGTCTGGACGTCGGCAGCTCGCTGCTGCTGTCGACGCTGGAAAAACACATGAAAGGCAAGGTGCTGGACATCGGCTGCGGCGCCGGCGTGATGGCCTCGGTGATGGCCAAGCTGTCGCCGAAGGTGAAACTGACCCTCAGCGACGTCAACGCCGCCGCGGTGGAGTCCAGCCGCGCGACGCTGGCCGCCAACGGCATCGAAGGCGAAGTGATCGTCAGCAACGTTTACTCCGACATCACCGGCCGTTTCGACATGATCATCTCCAACCCGCCGTTCCACGACGGGCTGCAGACCAGCCTGACCGCCGCCGAAACCCTGATCCGCGGCGCGGTGAAGCACCTGCCGATCGGCGGTCAGCTGCGCATCGTCGCCAACGCCTTCCTGCCATACCCGGACATTCTGGACGCCACCTTCGGCAGCCACGAAGTACTGGCGCAAAACGGCCGCTTCAAGGTGTACCAGGCCACCGTCGGCCGCCCGCCGCGCGCGCCGAAGAAGAAATAATTCGCCGTTGGCGGAAAACGACAGAGCGCGGCCCGAGGCCGCGCTTTTTTTTAGCCGTTGATGTAGGTCATCGACTCCGCGCCGTAGCGATCGCCGGCCGCCGCGCTCAGCGGAAACACCGCTTCTATCGCCGCCAGCTCAGCCGCGCTCAGCGTTATCTCCGCCGCCGCGACGTTCTCTTCCAGGTAACGACGGCGCTTGGTGCCGGGGATCGGCACGATGTGCTCGCCCTGCGCCAACACCCAGGCCAGCGCCAGCTGCGAAGGTTTGACGCCCTTCTGCGCCGCCAGCTCGCTCACCTTCTCCACCAGCGCCAGGTTGCGGGCGAAGTTTTCCCCCTGGAAACGCGGGTTGCCGCGGCGGAAATCGTCCTCGGCCAGATCCTCCGGCCGCCGGATAGCGCCGGTGAGGAAACCGCGCCCTAACGGGCTGTAAGGCACAAAGCCGATGCCCAGGCGCTCGCAGGCCGCCAGTACGCCCTGCTCGGCGTCGCGCGTCCACAGCGAATACTCGGTCTGCAGCGCGGTGATCGGATGTACCTTGTGCGCCCGCTCCAGCGTGGCGACCGACGCCTCGCTCAGGCCGATGTGGCGGATCTTGCCTTCGCAGATCAGATCCGCCATCGTGCCCACGACGTCTTCGATCGGCACTTGCGGATCGACCCGGTGCTGATAATAGAGATCGATCTCCTCCACGCCCAAGCGCCGCAGGCTGCCTTCCACCGAGCGCCGGATATACTCGGGCCGGCTGCTGACGCCGCGCGCCGACGGATCCGCCGGATCGCGCAGAATGCCGAACTTGGTGGCCAGGAACACCTGTTGCCGCTTGCCCTTGATCGCCTCCCCCACCAGCTCTTCGTTGGTGTGCGGCCCATACATGTCGGCGGTGTCGAGCAGCGTGACGCCCAACTCCAGCGCCCGGTGCAGCGTGGCGATGGCTTCCTGCCGATCGGCGCCGGTGGAGTAGAAGTCGCTCATGCCCATGCACCCCAGCCCCAGGGCGGAGACGACGGGACCGTTGGAACCGAGTTTACGTTGTTGCATTGTGCTGCCCTCATGCGGTGAATGGATAACGCAGCAAAGTCTGGTTGTTTACGCGACAAAGATAAATAATGCAGATTGCACATCACTGTTCAAAAATCACCAACAATCCGGAGTGGACATGGATCAGGTTCAAGCTATGCGCATTTTTACCCGCATCGTCGAACTGGGCAGTTTCAGTCGAGCGGCCGAACGCCTGCAGCTGCCGCGCGCTACGGTCAGCAACGCGTTGAAACGGCTGGAACAGCGGCTGGGCGTGCGCCTGCTGATCCGCACCACCCGCCAGGTGCAGGTGACCAGTGAAGGCAGCCTCTACTATCAACGCTGCGTGCAGTTGCTGGGGGCGCTGGAGGAGGCGGACACGCTGTTCAGTCACCATAAGCTGCAGCCGTCCGGCAAGGTGCGCATCGATATGCCCCATTCGCTGGCGCGCCAGATCGTCATTCCGGCGTTGGACGACTTTTACCGGCGTTACCCCGACATCACCCTGGCACTGGGCGCCAACGACACCCACGTCGATCTGTTGCGCGAAGGCGTGGACTGCGTGCTGCGCGCCTGGGAAACCGAAGACGACAGTCTGGTAGCGCGGCGCATCGCCCAGCTGCCGCAGGTCACCTGCACTTCCCCCGCTTATCTGCAGGCCCACGGCACGCCGCTCGACATCGATCGCCTGGAGCCGCATCGCGCTGTGGGGTATTTTTCCCTGGCCAACAACCGCGATTACCCGCTGGAATTCTGCCGCGGCGGCAAGCTGGAACTGCGCGAGCTGCCCGCGCGGCTCAGCGTCAGCGGCGCCGACGCCTACATCGCCGGCGCGCGGGCCGGCATGGGATTGATTCAGGCGGCGCGCTATTCGCTTGCCCCCTGGCTGGAACAGGGCGAACTGGTGGAAGTGTTGGCGGACACGCCGCCCCCGCCGATGCCGATTTACATCATGTATCCACCCGGCCGTTTCCTGGCGCCACGGGTCAGGGTGTTGATTGATTGGCTGATTTGGCTGTTTGACCAGCAGAAAAGCGGCGATATGGCTGTTTTTCCAGCAAACGCCCGCAAAGCGGGGAAATAACTGTTGACGTGCCCGCCAAAATCTCTAGAATTCGCCTCCGTGGTAACGTTACTCCGGTAATGTTTCTGGTACGCGAAGGTGGCGGAATTGGTAGACGCGCTAGCTTCAGGTGTTAGTGTCCTTACGGACGTGAGGGTTCAAGTCCCTCTCTTCGCACCAAATAACCACATGATTTATATTGCACTCAGCATCGATGCGAAGGTGGCGGAATTGGTAGACGCGCTAGCTTCAGGTGTTAGTGTTCTTACGGACGTGAGGGTTCAAGTCCCTCTCTTCGCACCAAGCTGGCGACGTAATATAAATCAAAGCAACAACATCGACTGTGCGAAGGTGGCGGAATTGGTAGACGCGCTAGCTTCAGGTGTTAGTGTCCTTACGGACGTGAGGGTTCAAGTCCCTCTCTTCGCACCAATTGATGATCTCTTCGGCGGTTCCTTCGAAAAAATCCCAACGCATTGATGATAAACACGCTTAAGCGTGGTTTTGCCGTTTCTGGCGTTTCACCCAAAGCTGAAGTTGAGGCTGACTGCCGCCAGGCCGCCCGCCAGCGCCATGCAGGAAGGCAACAGCAGATAGTGGCGCAGCCGGCTGTTGAACAGCATCACCAGCGTGGCCAACATCGCTATCACGATCAGGGTGCGCAACTGCAGCATATCCAGGTTGATCAGGGCCAGCAGCGGCATCAAAGCACAAGGCAGCAAAACGCCCCAGGCGCTGGCCAGGCGATCCCCGAGGCACCAACTGACGCCCCACAGCCCGCACGCGGCAATCATGGCAGTGAGCATGACAACCTCCTTAAGTGATAATGATAACCAATATCATATAACACTTTTTTGGCCGCCGCATCATTTTCACTGCGCTGACCAAACTCAGATGACACCAGCAGGAAAAAATGATAATTTGACATAAGAAAATTCCTAGTCCTGTTTGCATGATAATAATCACAACCCTCAACCATGCAATTCAAGTGGATATTCGCGCCAAGGGAATGCTTCTCAACCTTAATTATTCGACAGAACGACTTTGCAAAGAGTGACCTCCGTATGAACGCCCGTTCTTATCAGGAATTACTGAACAGCAAGCAGCGCCTGGCATTATTTCTTTTTCTGATAATGAATGCCGCCTCTTCCGTATTTACATTATTGTTCCCTTTTAGGGATACGCCCGCATTTACCCTACCTTTATTATGTATACCGCTATTTTGTCTGGTAGCAGCGCTATTTTCTCTGCAAACGCCACGTAAATATTTGTGTAAACTCAACCTGTTCGCCAGCGTGCTCGGCCTGCTCTGGGCCGCACATATTTACGTTAAAAGTCAATATTGCCTACCGAATAACCAAGATTTTTTATTAATTAGTTTGTTTAGCATCTTTTTTATCAGCGCTATTTCTCTGACGGATAACTTTACCGCCTTTTGTTTACACGCCGTACCTTCCGCAATGATGATCCTGGCTTTAGACGGTATGCATAATACCCTGCGGATATTATTCACCACGCTATTACCTATTATCGCTTTCTCCATTCATCACCTGATGTTGAAACGCAGTGAAATCTTTACCCACGCGCTGGTGGCCAACCTGTATAACGAGCGGGACAAATTCAATAATTTGAGCATGCTCGATCCCCTGACCGGCCTTTATAACCGTCGAGGGCTGGAGAATAAGATCACTATGCTGCTGGAACCGCAAACCGGCCGCCACTACGTGCTGCTGCTGGATATCGACCACTTCAAGGTCTACAACGACAGCTACGGCCACGCCATGGGCGACCGGGCGCTGGTGCAGGTGGCGATCGCCATCCGCGATGCGGTGCGTTCGCGCGACATCGTGGTGCGCTACGGCGGGGAAGAGTTTTTGGTGCTGTTGACCAACGTGCACGAAGGCTATGCGGCGCAGTTGGCCGAACGGGTGCGTCAACGCGTGGCGGAACTGAATATCCCGCACGGCGCCAGCCCGCAGCACAGCGGCACGCTGACGCTCAGCGCGGGCATCTCGGCATTGGAAAAGCTGGACGTCGAATCAGCGATCGGCGCGGCCGACGCCGCGCTCTATCTGGCGAAGCACAGCGGCCGCAACAATATTCAGCTGGCGCAAAACGTCGAGCCCGCTCTGCTGCAACCGCAGGAATTGACACACTAGGCGCTTTCCCAAATCGCCTTGCCCTGCCAGCGCCGTTCGATCGCCGCCAGGAACAGTTTCACCTTGGGGGAGAGATGGCGCCGGCTGGGATAGACGGCGCAGATCGGCGGCCCAGGGCGACAATAGCGTTCCAGCACCGGCACCAGCGTGCCGGCCGCAATCTGCTCGCCGACCAGAAACGCCCCCACCTGACACAGACCGGCCCCGGCGACGGTGGCATCCCGCAAGGCCTCGACGTTGTTGAAACGCATCCGGCCGCGCACCGGCTGTTCGTGCAGTTGACCGTTAACCCGATAGCGCCAGGGCGCCGGCAGCCCCTGATGGCTGAAGACCAGCGTCTCGTGATCGCCCAACGCCTCCGGTTTCGCAGGCGCGCCGTGCCGCGCCAGATAATCCGGCGCCGCGCAGGTGATCAGGCGATGCGGCGCGAGCACTCGCCGCACCAGCCGGCTGTCGTCGCTGCCGCCGACCCGGATAGCTACGTCGATGCCGTCGCGCACCAGATCGCTGTAATCGTCGGAGAAGCTGACGTCGGCGTCCACCTCCGGCCACTGTGCCAAAAACTCCCGTAAAATCGGCAAGATATGCAACCGCCCCAGCGAGACCGGTAGATCCAGCCGCAGCCGCCCGCGCGGGGTTTGCCGCCGCGTATTGAGCGCCGTTTCCGCCTCTTCGGCCTGCGACAGGATGCGCTGCGCATACTCGTAAAACACCGCGCCGTCTTCGGTCAGGCTGACGCTGCGCGTGGTGCGCTGCAGCAGCCGGGTCGCCAATCGCGCCTCCAATCGGTTCACGCATTTTCCCGCCGCGGATCGGGAGATGCCCAGCCTCTCGGCCGCCAGCGTGAAGCTGCAGGCGTCGGCGACGCGGATGAACACCAGCAGGTCAGTCAGATTATCCAACGGCATAGACGGTAAATTAGCCACGATTTATCCCCAATGTTGCGCAATTAGGCCAGTTTATCAGCCATTTTGGCGCGGATACACTGAGGTTATTCATCTGTTGGGAGGATCTTTATGAATGCCTTACACGCCGACGGCGGCGCAAAACCCTGGCTGGCGACCTTCGCGGTCGGCCTGTCCACCTTTACCGTCGTCACCGCAGAAATGCTGCCCGTCGGGCTGCTGACTCCGATCGTCAGCACCTTGAACGCATCGATAGGCCGTGCCGGGCTGCTGATTTCCCTGCCGGCCCTGTTCGCCGCGCTGTTCGCCCCGCTGGTGGTGCTGGGCGCCCGGCGCACGGATCGCCGCAGCCTGTTGGCGGGCTTTCTGCTGCTGCTGATCGCCGCTAACCTGCTGGCCGCCGCCGCCACCTCCCTGGCGCTGCTGTTCGCTGCGCGCATTCTGCTGGGCTTTTGCATCGGCGGTATCTGGGCCATCGCCGGCGGGCTGGCGGAACGCCTGGTGCCGCCGGCCTCCGTCGGATTGGCCCTGTCCATCATCTTCGGCGGCGTAGCGGCGGCCTCGGTGTTCGGCGTGCCGCTCGGGGTATTCCTCGGCGAAGCGCTGGGCTGGCGCATGGCGTTTCTGGCGGTCGCCGTTCTGGCGGCGCTGACCCTGCTCCTGCTGGTGTGCGTGCTGCCGCCGCTGCCGGTCACGCAGGCGATCGGCTGGCGGTCGTTCACCGCGCAACGCGCGAATCGCCGGCTGCTGACCGGGCTGCTGCTGACGTTTCTGCTGGTCGCCGGCCACTTTATGGCTTACACCTTTGTCCGCCCGCTGCTGCAGACGGTCGCCGGCATCGAGAGCCGCTGGGTGGGGCCGCTGCTGTTCGCCTACGGCATCGCCGGCCTCGTCGGGAATTTTATCGCCGGCCAGGCCGCCGCCAAACGGCTGCGCCGCACCCTGGCGCTGATCGCCCTCGGGCTGGCGCTCGCCGTCCTGCTGCTGCCGCTGCTGGGCCACGCGCCGCTGAGCGGCGGCGCCTTCCTCCTGCTGTGGGGCATCGCCTACGGCGGCGTTTCCGTTGCGTTGATGGCGTGGATGCTCAAGGCGGCGCCCGATGCGGTCGAGGTCGCCTCTTCGCTGTATATCGCGCTGTTTAATCTGGCGATTTCCTGCGGTTCGCTGGCGGGCGGGCTGGTGGTGGACGCCGGAGGCCTGACGATAAACGGCGTGCTGTCCGGCATGGTGCTGCTGCTGGCGTTGGCGATCCTGATGGGAACCCGGCGGCAGATGCCGAAAGCGGCGGCGAAGGCCGATTCGCCGCCGGGTTGAATCAGGCGCGGCGCTGCCGCAGGCCGTAAACCAGCACCACCGCGAAGCACAGCAGCGGCAGCAGATAAGAGAGCGCGGTGCTGTAACGGTCGGCCAGCGCCCCCATAAAGTACGGCATGATGGCGCCGCCGACGATCGCCATGATCATGAACGAGCTGGCGCGCTTGGTGTGCTTGCCCAGATTTTTCACCCCCAGGGCAAAAATGGTCGGGAACATGATCGACATAAAGAAGAACACCGCGATCAGCGCCACCACCGATACGCCTTCGACGCTCAGCATCACCACGCCGCACAGCGCGATGTTGATCAGCGCATAGACCGCCAGCAGCGTCGCCGGTTTGACTCGCCCCATCAGCCAGGTGCTGAAGAAGCGCCCGATCATAAAGCAGATCATGGCGATCGACAGCAGGTAAGAGGCGCTCTGGTTAGACACCTCGCGCCAGTGCTCGGTGGCGTAGTTGATGAAGAACGCCCCGACGCCCACCTGCGCCGCCACGTAGAAGAACTGTGTGATAACCCCGCCGACGAAATGCGGATGCTGCCACAATCCCTGCGCTATCACGCCATGCACCGGCTTTTCCTCTTCGCGGATCGCCGGCAGCCGGGTGCGGCTGAACAACAGCGCGATCAGCAGCACCAGCGCGGCGATCGCCACATAGGTCATCTTCACCGCGCTCTGATCGCCGTCGCCGGCGGACTGACTGGCGGAGAAGAACAGCGTGCCGCCGATCAGCGGGCCGATAAACTGCCCGAGGCCGTTGAACGACTGCGCCAGGTTGAGCCGCCGTTCGGCGCCCTGCGCGTCGCCCAGCACCGTGGCGTACGGGTTGGCCGCCGTTTCCAGGCACCCCAGGCCGCTGGCGATGACGAACAGCGCGAACAGGAATACGCCGAAGCTGTTGGCCGACGCCGCCGGCACGAACAGCAACGCCCCCAGCGCGTACAGGCACAGCCCGACCAGAATGCCCGCCTTATAGCCCTTGCGATCCATAAAGTACCCGGCGGGCAGCGCCACCAGGAAGTAGGCGCCGAAGTAGGCCGCCTGCAGCAGCCCCGACTGCGCCTTGGTGACGTGCAACGTCTCCTGAAAATGTTTGTTCAATACGTCCAGCAGGCCATAGGACAGCCCCCACATGAAGAACAGGCTGGTGACCAGGATAAAGGCCCAGCGCAGATTGGCGGTCACGGGGACGCCCGGCTGCGCGGAGGCCGCACTTTTTTCAGCAAGCATGGTGATACCCTCGTATCGTCTGGCGATGATGATGTTGGCGTTATTGCTGTTGCAGAGAGAAAATCCGCGCCATTTCCACCCATTTTTCGCCCTGCGGCGTCCAGGGGGTGGCGGCCTGGTAGTGCCACATCAGCGCTTCCCATCGCTGTACTTCGGGGTTGTTCAGGCTGGCGGCGTCAAAGCGCGCGGCGTCGAAATCGGCGCTGACCTCCACGATCATGAACAGCCGGGTGCCCAACCGGTAAATTTCCATGTCCAGAATGCCGTGCTCGCGCAAATGCGCGGCGATGCCCGGCCAAATGCGCTGATGATGCTGCTGGTACTCCGCAATCAGCGCCGGTGAGTCAATCAGATCGAGCGCCTGGCAGAAACGGCGCCGCCCTGCCGCCGCGCCGCTCACGTCAGCGCCCGATCGAGATGCAGGTAGCCGCCGTCCACCGACAGCCACTGCCCGGTGGTATGCGATGACCGCGACGACAGCAGAAACGCCACGGTATCGGCGATCTCCTGCGGCGTGGTCATGCGCTGCCCGAGCGGAATGCGCGCGGTGATTTTCTCCATCTGCCGCTGCGGCTCGGCGAAGGTGTTGAGCCAGCGCTGGTACTGCGGGGTGATCACCTCCGCCGGCACCACCGCGTTCACCCGCACCCCGTCATGGCGCAGCGATACCGCCCATTCGCGCGTCAGCGCCAGCACCGCGCCCTTGGCGGCGGTGTAGCCGCTGGTGCCGCCCTGGCCGCTGAGCGCGGTCTTGGAGGCGATGTTGACGATAGCGCCCCGGCTCTCCCGCAGCGCCGCCTGGCACAGGTGCGCCATCAGGTAGTAGTGCACCAGGTTCTTTTCCAGCGAACCGACGAACGCTTCACGCCCCGCCTCCAGCCCGACGCCGTCATTGACCCCGGCGTTATTCACCAGTCCGTCGATGCGGCCGAAGGTCGCCAGCGTCTGGCTGACCGCGCGGCGGCAGGCCGCCTCATCGCACAATTCGGTGAGGATCACCTCGGTGCGCGGCTGCAGCCGCTGCAAATCGGCCAGCAGCGCCGCCTCCGGCGCGGCGTTGGTGACCAGCACCGGGATCGCCCCCTCTTCAGCCAGCACATGAGAAATCGCCGCGCCGATGCCGGCACCACCGCCGGTGACCAGCACCACCTTATCTTGCAGATACAAATCCATAACCAGACTCCGTTAAACCGTAAATTCGCCAGGCGGTGTCGCCCCAAATCGCCGCCTGCTCGGCAGCCCCCAGCGTCGACAGCGCCCGTTCGCACAGTTGCACCACCTGGCGGTAGTCGCCGGCCAGCAGGCACACCGGCCAGTCGGAGCCGAACATCAGCCGCTGCGGGCCGAACGCCTCCAGCGCGGCGTCGAAGAACGGCAGCAGTTCCTCCGCCCGCCACCGGCCGCCCGGCGCCTCGGTGATCAGGCCCGAAAGCTTGCAGGCCACGTGCGGCAGCGCCGCCAGCGGCCGGATTTGCTGCGCCCAGTGCCGCGCGCCGCGCGCGATGTCCGGCTTGCCGAGGTGATCCAGCACCAGCCAGTGCTCGTCATGGCGGGCGGCGAACGACGCCACGGCCGCCAGATGCCGATGCGTCACCAGGATCTCGTACACATACCCGGCGCGCTGCAGCGTTTGCATGCCACGTTCCACCTCCGGCCGCGCCAACCAGGCCGCCGGATCCGCTTCGTCCTGCACCTGATGACGCACCCCGCGCAGCGCAGCGCGCGGCCTCAGGGCCTCCAGACGCTGCGCCAGCTGCGGCGCGGCGATATCCAACCAGCCCACCACGCCGCATACGCCTTCGCTCCGTTCAGCCAGCGCCAGCAAGGCCAGCGTCTCTTCCTCGCTGGGGCGCGCCTGCACCGCCAGCGCGCCGTCGAAACCGTGTTCCTGCAACAGCGGCCGCAGCCGGGGCGGATCGAAATCCTGCCGCAGCACGCGCATCCGCTCGTCGATCCACGGGTAATGCTGCGGGTGGTAGCGCCAGTAGTGCTGGTGAGCGTCGATGCGCGGCATGCGATCCTCCCGCTTCACCCGCGGAACCGGTATTGCTCGATCGACGACGGATGCATCTCGATCGAGTAACCGGGCCGGCTCGGCGGCATGTAGGCCGCGCCGTTGATCACGCAGGGATCGACAAAGTGTTCATGCAAATGATCGACGTACTCGATCACCCGGCCTTCGTGGGTGCCGGCGATGCACAGGTAGTCGATCATCGACAGGTGCTGCACGTATTCGCACAGCCCGACGCCGCCGGCGTGCGGGCAGACCGGCAGCTGGTATTTGGCCGCCATCAGCATCACCGCCAGCACTTCGTTGACGCCGCCGAGACGGCAGGCGTCGATCTGCACCACGTCCACCGCACCGCGCATGATGAACTGTTTGAACATGATGCGGTTCTGGCACATCTCGCCGGTAGCCACCTTGACCGGCGCCACCCCTTCGCGGATGCGGCGATGCCCTTCGACGTCGTCCGGGCTGGTCGGCTCTTCGATAAACCAGGGTTTGGCGAACGCCAGATGTTTCACCCACGGAATGGCTTCATCGACTTCCCACACCTGGTTGGCGTCGATCATCAGCCGGCGATCCGGGCCGATCACCTCACGCGCGATGCGCACCCGGCGAATGTCGTCTTCCAGATCGCGCCCAACCTTCAGCTTCAGGTAGGAGAAACCGGCGTCGACCGCCTCCTGGCACAGGCGGCGCAGCTTGTCGTCCGGATAACCCAACCACCCTGCCGAAGTGGTGTAGCAGGGATACCCTTCCTGCAGCAGTCGTTCCAGGCGGCGTTCTTTGCCCTCGGCCCGCTGTTTCAGTAGCGCCAGCGCTTCCTGCGGCGTGATGCAGTCGGTGATGTAACGGAAGTCGATGCAGCGCACCAGCTCCTCCGGCGTCATCTCTGCCACCAGCCGCCACACCGGTTTGCCGACCGATTTGGCCCACAGATCCCACACCGCGTTGACCACCGCGCCGGTCGCCAGGTGAATGGCGCCTTTGTCCGGCCCGATCCAGCGCAGCTGGCTGTCGCTGGTGAAGCGCCGCCAGAAGGCGCCCATGTCGGCGGCGATCGTCTCCAGCCGCTCACCGACGATCTGATGTTCCAGCGCGCGGATCGCCGCGCAGCAGATCTCGTTGCCGCGGCCGATGGTGAACGTCAGTCCGTGGCCACTGAGATCCGCGCGATCGGTCTCCAAGATCACGTAGGCGGCGGAATAGTCGGGATCCGGATTCATGGCGTCGGATCCGTCCAGCCCCAGCGAGGTGGGGAAACGAATGTCTTCAACCCGCAGTGCGGTAATGGTGGTCATGGCGGCGCTCCCGGTTAAGCCTGTACGGTTTGCTGGCGCTGTTCGCCCAGCCCTTCAATGCCCAGACGCATCGTCTGGCCCGCCCGCAGGTAGATGGGCTGCGGTTTCTGCCCCATGCCGACGCCCGGCGGCGTGCCGGTGGAGATCACGTCGCCCGGCTGCAGGCTCATAAAGCGGCTGAGGTAGCTGACGATCTGCGGAATGCGGAAGATCATGGTGCTGGTGTTGCCGTCCTGATAGCGCTTGCCGTCCACCTCCAGCCACAAATTCAGGCTGTGCGGATCGGCGATCTCGTCGGCGGTCACCAGCCAGGGCCCGATCGGCCCGAAGGTGTCGCAGCCTTTGCCCTTGTCCCAGGTGCCGCCGCGCTCAATTTGATATTCGCGTTCTGAGACGTCGTTGATCACGCAATAACCGGCGACGTGGCGCATCGCATCCGCTTCGCTGATGTAGCGCCCGCCCAGGCCGATCACTACGCCCAGCTCCACTTCCCAGTCGGTTTTCTGCGAGCCGCGCGGGATCTCCACCCGGTCGTAGGGGCCGACCACCGCGCTGGTCCATTTGTTGAACACCACCGGTTCTTCAGGAATGGCCGCGCCGGTTTCCGCCGCGTGATCGGCGTAGTTCAGGCCGATGCAGATGAACTTGCCGATGCCGCCGACGCAGGCGCCGAGGCGCGGCTGCCCCTCGACCAGCGGCAATGCGGCGCTGTCCAGCGCGCGCAGTTTGGCGAGCGACGCCGGCGATAACGCGGCGCCGCCCACGTCGGCGATATGCTGCGACAGATCGCGCAGGCGGCCCTGGGCATCCAACATGCCGGGGCGCTCTTGCCCAGGTTGCCCATAACGTAAAAGTTTCATGCGTTCCTCTCTCAAAAATGGCGGATCAGTTGCTCCAGCCGCCGTCGATGATCTGCACCGTGCCGGTGGTGTACGAACTGGCGTCGGAGGCCAGATACAGCGCCAATTGGGCGATTTCCTCGGTGGTGCCGATGCGCCCGATCGGCTGGCGGGCGACGAACGCCTGATACACCTCTTGCTCGCTGCGCCCCTGTTCGCGCGCCTGCTCGGCGATGCGCTGGCGCAGCGACGGCGATTCCACCGTGCCGGGGCAAATGGCGTTGCAGCGGATGCCCTGGGTGACGTAATCCGCCGCCACCGAGCGCGTCAGGCCGATCACCGCCGCCTTGCTGGCGCTGTAGGCGAAGCGGTTCGGCACCCCTTTCACGCTCGAGGCCACCGAAGACATGTTGATGATCGAGCCTTTGCCGCGCGCCAACATGCCCGGCAGGAAGGCGCGGATCATGCGGAACATCGCGGTCACGTTGAGATCGAGCGCGAACGCCCACTGATCTTCGCTGCAATCGAGGATCGATCCGCTGTGCACTACGCCGGCGCAGTTGAACAACACGTCGATCGGGCCGATCGCTTCCGCCGCCGCCGCGATGGCGGCCGGATCGGTGACGTTCAGCGTCAGCGCGCGGATCCCGGCGCAGCCCTGCAGGCGCTCAAGGTTGATGTCGCTGGCGATCACTTCGGCGCCGGCGGCGGCGAACAGCCTGGCGGTGGTGAATCCGATCCCTTGCCCGGCGGCGGTGATCAGTACGCGTTTCCCGGTTAAATCCATCTTGACTCCTCGGCCTAAAGGTCTAATGGTCAGGCCACTAAGGGCGATTAAAGGTCAGGCCTCTAACATGACAAAAGACGCTTTACGCGTTATCGTTGGGGGAAGAAGTTAATAAAACAGCCTTGAAACCACATTTCAATTAACCATTTTTTTACACTTGAATAACGATTACTCAAGCGCCTTGTCGCATAATTGTGCGCCAAATCACTGAACGCCGAATCGTCAAAGGTCAAAAATGCCGATTACCCGACTGGAAAACCCAAGGATTTACAGACAGATAGCCGACCAGCTCAAACGTCTTATCGAGAATAACGAATTTCCGCCTGGCAGCCGCCTGCCCTCGGAGCGCGATCTCGCCCAGCAGTTGCAGGTCAGCCGCGCGTCGGTGCGCGAGGCGCTGATCGCGTTGGAAGTGATCGGCCTGGTGGACGTCAAGGTGGGCAACGGGGTGATCGTGCGTTCGCAAACGCCGCCGGCGGCGTCGCAGGAGTCGGTGATGGCCCAGGCCGGCCGCAACCAGTGGGCGGAGATCGACGACGAACTGAATATCGAGCTGGATTTCAACGCCGAGCTGCCGCCGTTTTCACTGCTGCAAACCCGCCTGCTGATTGAACCGGAGACCGCTGCGCTGGCCGCGCGCCACGCCACCGACGAGGAGCTGGCGGGCATCCGCGCCGCCTATGAGCAGAACTGCCGCGATAACCGCGCCGGCTCCGCCACCCACCCCGGCGATCGACTGTTCCACATCCGTATCGCCCAGGCCAGCGGCAACCCGGCTTACGCGTTCATCATCGGCCATCTGCTCGGCCACCGCTACGGCAGCATGTTCCGCGTGCTGCAGCGCCACTATACGCCGGACGACATGCCGCACCGTTCCGAGCTGGAACACCGGGCGATCCTGGCGGCGATCGAAGCGCGCGATGTGCGCGGCGCCCGCAAAGCGATGAAGGCGCACCTGGATGAAGTGATCGCCATTTTCGCCCGCGCGCAGTAAGCCGCCGGCGGTGAAAAAATTTTATCGCCACCGCTCTTTTTTCTACATGCAGCGGGGGGGCGGGCACATTACACTGGGCGATGGATTACGCCCTTTCCCGCTGCATTGTTAAATGGATAACGACCGTTGAAGAACTCTGTCTCCGCTTTATTGCTGGCGCTGGGCCTGTGCGCCGCGCCGCTGGCCGTGCAGGCCGCGCCCCCGCAGCTGGCTTCGCAAATCGTCGACCAGTATGCCGAACATATTTTCTACAACAGCGGCGCCACCGGCATGGCGCTGGTGGTGATCGACGGCAATCAGGTGGTTAACCGCAGCTTCGGCGACACCAAGCCCGGCAATAACCTGCGCCCGCGCCCGGATTCGCTGATCCGCATCGCCTCGATCACCAAGCTGATGACCAGCGAAGTGATGGTGAAAATGGCGGCGGCAGGTCAGGTCAAGCTGACCGACCCGCTGCGCAAGTACGCTCCCAAGGGCGCCTATGTGCCGTCTTACAACGCCGGCCAGCCGATCACGTTATTGAACCTGGCGACCCACACCAGCGCGCTGCCGCGCGAGCAGCCGGGCAAAAAGCCGCCGAAAACGCCGGTGTTCACCTGGCCGACCAAGGCTCAGCGCTGGCAATGGCTGGCGCATGCCAACGTCACGGTGCCGCCGGGCGTGCGCGCCGCGTATTCCAACCTGGCGTACGATCTGCTGGCCGACGCGCTCTCCCGCGCCGCGGGCAAGCCTTACAGCGCGCTGCTGAAAGAGAAAATCACCGCGCCGCTCGGCATGGTCGACACCACGTTGACGCCGAGCCCCGAACAGTGCTCGCGCCTGATGGTGGCGGCGGCCGGCCCGAGCGCCTGTCGCGACACCACCGCCGCAGCCGGCAGCGGCGGCGTCTACTCCACCCCGCGCGACATGCAGCGCTGGATGCAGCAGTTCCTCTCCTCCAGCGCCAGCGGCCCGCGCAAAGCCACCGCCGCCAGCGAGCAAACCATGTACTTCCAGCGCCACGATCTGGTGTCGCTGAAGGGCATGGACGTGCCGGGGCAAGCGGATGCATTGGGATTGGGCTGGGTGTATATGGCGCCGAAGGACGGGCTGCCGGGCATCATTCAGAAGACCGGCGGCGGCGGCGGATTCATTACCTACATGGCGATGATCCCGGCGAAAAACGTCGGGGTGTTCGTGGTGGTGACCCGTTCGGAGCTGAGCAAGTTCACCAACATGAGCGATCCGGTCAACCGCCTGGTGAGCGATCTGGCGGCCAACAAGAGTTGAGATGAGGGGCGCAGCCAACTGCGCCCCCATGCCTCAGGCCGGCACCGCCATCTGGTGGATCACCGAATGGAAGTTGCGCTTGAAATAGATCAGGCCGTTGCCGGCTTCGCTCAGCGCGATCTGCTTGATCTGCACCAGGTACATCTGGTGAGTGCCGATGCTCTGGATCTGCTCGATCTCCCCTTCCAGGCTGGCCAGGGTATTGCGCAATACAGGCTGCCCCAACGCGCCAAGCTGCCACTCTTCCAGCCGGAAACGATCTTCCATGCTGACGCCGGTCATGCCGGCGAAGTGGCGCGCCATCAGCTCCTGTTCGTGGTTGAGCACGTTGACGCACAGCCTGCGATTTTCCTGAAATACCGGGTTCATCGCGCTGTTGCGGTTGATGCACACCAGCAGCGTCGGCGGCGTATCGGTTACCGAGCACACCGCCGTGGCGGTGATGCCGCAGCGCCCCGCCGGGCCGTCGGTGGTGACGATATTCACCGCCGCCGACAGGCTGGCCATCGCGTCGCGAAAGCGCAACCGCTGTTCATTTTCCTGAGACATACAACCTCCTCCTGAATTACTTCAGCAGATTATCCAACTGATTAATATCGTCATTGTTCCGCAGGTGCGGCACCTTCCAGCCATGCTGATCGTAATCGGCCAGGCACTTGTCGACCATCTGCATCATGCGATCCATGTTGCCGGATCCCTGCGCGTGGCGCAGGCACTGCAGGCGGATCTCATCCTGGCTGCCGGCGTAGTTGATCTCATACAGCTCGTGGCGCCCGCCGAACTCGCTGCCGATCGCATCCCACATCAGTTTGAGGATCTTGATGCGCTCGACGTGATCCATACCGTCCGATCCGCGCACGTAGCGCGCCAGGTACTTGTCGATCTCCGGGTTGTTCATGTCGCGCACGCTGGACGGCAGGTAGATCAGGCCGCTGGTGACGTTCTTCTCGATGATGTGTTTCACCTTGGTGTAGGCCATCGGCGCCATCACGCGGTAGGTTTGCAGCGCGGCGGAATCCGGCAGGTAGGCGCCGTTTTCCCATTGAGTGGCTTCGGCGCACATCGCGTCGCTCAGCGACCAGAACAGGTTGCGCCAGGCCACCACTTCGCCCAGATCGGCCTGCACGCCGCGGAACTCCAGCACGCCGGTGCACGAGAGGCTCTTTTGCAGCAGCGCGGTGATGAAGTCCATCTTCACCGCCAGGCGCACGCAGGCCTGCAGCGGGAACAGCCGGGCGAAACCGCCCTGGGTGCTCCAGCGGCGGCAGCGGTCGAAATCGCGGTAGATCAGCACGTTTTCCCACGGGATCAGCACATGATCCATGATCAGGATCGCGTCGTTCTCGTCGAAGCGGCTGGTCAGCGGGTAGTCGAACGGCGAACCGGTCGCGCCGGCCACCAGCTCGTAGGAGGCGCGCGAAATCAGCTTCACCCCTTCGGCGTCCATCGGCGCCACGAACATCAGCGCGAAGTCCGGGTTATCGCCCATCACCTGCGCCGAACCGAAGCCGATGAAGTTGTAGTGGGTCAACGCCGAGTTGGTGGCCACCACTTTGGCGCCGCTGACGATGATGCCGGCGTCGGTCTCTTTCTCCACCTGAATGTAGACGTCCTTCACCTCGTTGACCGGCTTATGACGATCGATCGGCGGGTTGACGATAGCGTGGTTGAAATAGAGCCCGGTTTCCTGAATGCGTTTGTACCAGTGGCGCGCGTTGTCGGCGAACTGGCCGTAGAACTCCGGATAAGCGCCCAGCGCGCAGCCGAAGGCCGCCTTATAATCCGGCGTGCGCCCCATCCAGCCATAGCTTTGGCGCGACCAGTCGGCGATGGCGTCACGCTGCTGGCGCATCTCTTCCGGGCTGCGGGCATAGCGGAAGAACTTGTGGGTGTAACCGCCGTTGCCGGTGTCGGTATTCCAGCACAGGCGATCCTGGCTGGCCGGATCGTGCAGCGCGTCGTACAGCTGGCCGACCGAGGCCGCCGCATTGCGGAACGCCGGGTGAGTGGTGACGTCTTTCACGCGCTCGCCGTAAATGTAAATTTCACGGCTGTCCTGCAAACTTTTCAGGTATTCGGCGCCGGTGAACGGGCGTTTACTGTCGGCACGAAAGTCTTCTGGTTTCATCGGGTCTTCCTCGTAATCGGCATTTTTCAGGCCGTGGAGTCGGCCATTTGTTAAAATAATGTTTTCTTTTGGTTGCTTAATTGAAGCTGCCAAAGCCGGTTTCGAGAAGAGACTTTTGCGGCAATCGCCGGTACTTTTCAGGTCAGTTTGCCGCTTTCGCGGCAAACTGTGATCGCGGTTACGAAAGGGCGTGTTGCGCCGCGCGGTAGGTCGAGGGGGAACAGCCTTCCAGCCGATTGAAAAACCGGGCGAAATAGGCAGGATCCTTGAAGCCGAGGCTGTAGGCGGTTTCATGCACCGTGCAGGCGCTGAACAGCAGCATGCGCTTGGCCTCGCGCAGCAATCGATCGAAGATCAGCCGCTTGGGCGGCCGGTTGGCGAAGCGCCGACACAGATCGTTGAGCCGCGATTCGGTCACCCCCAACGCCTGCGCATACTCCGGCACCGGCAGGTGCTCGCGAAAACGCTCGTCCACCATCTTGTTGAAGCGCTGGAACAGCTGCAGTTCGCCACGCACGCCGCTGTTGGCGCTGTCTTCCAGCGCGGTATTGCGCAACAGCAACGTGAACACCGCCTGCGCCAGCAGCGCCAGCGTCTGTTCACGCCCGGCCAGGTTCTGCGCGAACTCGCGGCGGATCAGCGCCCAATAGTGGCTGAGCGCCGTCAGCTCCTGCGGCGCGTCGGCCAGCGACAGGCAGATGCCCGGCATGTCGAGCGCCAGGTTGCTGCCGGGGTACAGGCGCTCCAGCAGCGGCCAAATCAACTCCTGACGCACCGTCAGCACGTGGCCGTCGCTGTCCGGTTCGGTGAAGAACGCATGCGGCACCGACGGCGGCGTGAGGATGAACAGCGGCGCCTGCACCGAATAGTGCTGATCGTCGAGCTGCAGCTCTATCTTGCCGGTCTCCAGAAAATGCACCTGGAAGAAGCAGTCGTGCCAGTGCACCTGCATGTCGCGGCCAAAGAATGCCGCCAGCCCGGCGAAGGTTTCGTAGTGCACCTCGTCGGCGGCGTAGCGCGCGTCATACTCTTTGCAAATATCGATGTTGGCGATAAAACCGGTACTTTTCCGCACCTCATGACCTCCTGCAATCCTGCCTGTCTGCGTATCAAGGCGTCGCTCTCGGGCGCGAATCCTTCATCGGGATGCGCCACACCAGCACGGCGCCGACGATCAACAGCACCGAGACGAAATACAGCCCGGAGTTGAAGCTGCCGGTCAGATCCTTGAACCAGCCGATCAGCAGTGGGCTGAGCGCCGATCCGATGTTGCCGGTGGCGTTGATCACGGCGATCCCCACCGCTCGCGCTTCCAGGCTGATCGACTGATCCGGCGTGGTCCAGAAGATCGCCATGGCGGTAAAGGAACCGACCGACGCCATCACGATCCCCAGCAGTTGGATCAGGCTGTGATCGGTGGCGGACGCCAGCAGCCAGCCGGCGGCGGCGAACAGGTACGGCAGCGCAGTGTGATGCTTGCGCTCCTGCAGCCGGTCGGATCGTTTGCTCCACCACACCATGCCGGCGATGGTGCAGATCTGCGGGATCGCCGCCAGAATGCCGATCGTCACGTTGCTGCTGCCCTGGTTGAAGCTCTGCAGGATCTGCGGCGTCCAGATATTGATCGCGCTCAGGGTGTTGGTCAGGCAGAAATAGGCCAGCGTATACATCAACACAATCGGCGTGAAAATCTCGCGCCACAGGCTGCGCTGCTGCAGCGCGCGGTGGCTGCTCGGCCCGTTGGGCTGCACCAGCTGCAGCTTGTCGGCCTCCATCATCGCCTTCAGGCTGGCTTTTTCCTCGTCGGTCAGCCACTTGGCCTTAGCCGGCGTGTCGTCGAGGTAGAACCACACCACCACGCCCAGCAGCACCGACGGAATGCCTTCCAGCAGGAACAGCCACTGCCAGCCCTTCAGGTTCATCACCCCGTCCAGCGCCAGAATATAGCCGGAGACCAGCGAGCCGATCGCCATGGTCACCGGCATGGCGATCATGAACAAGGCGTTGGCGCGGGCGCGGTAGAACGCCGGGAACCAGTAGGTGAGGTACACCAGAATGCCCGGCAGAAAGCCGGCCTCGGTGATGCCGACGATCATGCGCAGCACGTACAGGCTGGTGGGTCCGGTGGCGAACATGGTGCAGGTGGAGGCGACGCCCCACAGCACCATGATGGTGGCGATCCAGCGCCGCGCGCCGACCCTGCTCAGCATCATGTTGCTGGGAATGCCGAAGATCACGTAGGTGACATAGAACAACGTCGCCGCCAGCCCGAACATGGTCGAGCTGAGGCCGAGATCTTTGCCCATCGTCAGCCCGGCGAAGCCGATGTTGATGCGGTCGAGGAAAGAGAAAACAAACAACACGAACAGGAAAATGATCAGGCGCCGAAACAACTTTTTAATCACCGATTGCTCGGCGGCGGTTAACGCTTTATGTTGCTGCGCCGGGTTGGCCGGCGGCAGCGAATCGACGTGGTTCATGGTTCAGTAGACTCCCGATGAAGGTGCTTGCGCCCCGCCCTGTTTGAACTCGTCCGCCAGGGCTTCCGCCGCCCGCGCCAGCAGGGTGGTATCCACCCCTACCGCGACGAACAGCGCGCCGGCTTCCAGATAGCGCTGCGCCAGCGCCTTGTTGGCCATCAAAATGCCCGGCGCCTTGCCGGCGGCGCGGATGCGCGCGATGGCGTCATCGATGGTGCGCTGCACCTCCGGGTGCTGCGGATTGCCGGCGAAGCCCATGTCGGCGCTGAGATCCGCCGGGCCGATGAACACGCCGTCCACCCCTTCCACCTGCAGAATGGCGTCGAGGTTTTTCACCGCCTCGCGGGTTTCAATCTGCACCAGCACGCACATCTGCTCGTCGGCCTGCTGCAGGTAATCGGGCACCCGGTTCCAGCGCGAAGCGCGCGCCAGGGCGCTGCCGACGCCGCGCACGCCGTGCGGCGGATAGCGCGTGGCGCGCACCGCGTCGCGCGCCTGTTCGGCGTTCTGAATCATCGGGATCAATAAGGTTTGCGCGCCGACGTCCAGCAGTTGCTTGATGATCACCGCGTCGTTCCACGGCGGCCGCACCACCGGCTGGCTGGGGTAAGGGGCGACCGCCTGCAGCTGCCCCAGCACCGTCTGCACGTTGTTGGGCGCATGTTCGCCGTCGATCAGCAGCCAGTCGAAACCGGCGCCGGCCAGCAGCTCGGCGCTGTAGCTGCTGCACAACCCGAGCCACAGCCCGATCTGCGGGCGTTTTTCCTGCAGCGCTCGCTTGAAGTGGTTGGTTAACATCGCATTCTCCCTGACAAGCGGGCGCGGCGCGTGGCCCCCGCCCGGTTATTGCGGCTCGGTTCGCCGAGCCTGCTTATTAGACGAAGCGGCAGCTGATGCAGCCCATCGGGCCGTAATCGACGTGGAAAGTATCGCCGCGCCGCGCCGGCACCGGCCGGGTGAAGGAACCGCCGAGGATCACCTGCCCCGCTTCCAGCTCCACCTCATACGGCGCCAGCTTGTTGGCCAGCCAGGCCACGCCGTTGGCCGGGTGGTTGAGCACCGCCGCCGCCACGCCGGACTCTTCAATCACGCCGTTGCGGTACAGCAGCGCAGAGATCCAGCGCAGATCCAGCGCATCCGGCTTGATCGGCCGCCCGCCCATCACCACCCCGGCGTTGGCGGCGTTGTCGGAGATGGTGTCGAACACCTTGCGCGGCCGCTGCGTCTCGGGATCGACGTTGTGGCTGCGCGCGTCGATGATCTCCAGCGCCGGAATGACGTAGTCGGTGGCGTTGTAGACGTCGAACAGCGTGCAGTTCGGCCCGCGCAGCGGCTTGGCCAGCACGAACGCCAGCTCCACTTCCACCCGCGGCACGATGAAGCGATCGATCGGAATGTCGCTGCCGTCGTTGAAGAACATGTCGTCCAGCAGCGCGCCGTAATCCGGCTCGGTGATCTGCGAGCTCACCTGCATGGCGCGCGAGGTCAGGCCGATCTTGTGGCCTTTGAGCGTGCGCCCCTCGGCGATCTTCAGTTCTACCCACTGCCGCTGAATGGCATAGGCGTCTTCAATGGTGATCTCGGGATGATCGAGCGACAGCGCGCGGATCTGCTCACGGCTCTTTTCCGCCTGATGCAGACGCTGCACGGCGCGGTTAACCTGCTCTTTATCCAGCATTTACGACCCCTTATTCACGCCTTATTGAACAGCGCGTGGACATTGTTCTGTTTGTAATTCAGCACCGGATCCAGCTCTTCCATGGTGAAAGAGAGCGCCAGGTAACGCTGCGCCATCAGCGCGGCGAAGTGTTCCTTGATCAGCGTAAACAGCATCTCGCCCACCTGCTGACGGCTTTCCAGACTGCGGCCGTGGCCGATCTTCAGCGTCATGTGCACGAAGGCGTAATCCTGCTTGCCGTCGGCCATTTGCCAGGTATCGAGCCAGATGGCGCGGCTGCGCACGCCGGCCAGCGGGAAGATGCCGGTCGCCGCCAGCGCCTCGTTGACCTTGGCGAACAGGGTGGGCAAATCCGCCTCGCGGCGGATGTTGTCGGTACATTCAGCGTAAAAATGGGGCATAGCGTTCTCCACACGGCGCATAGGCGCGGGCGAGGCCCGCGCAGCAGCATTTACAGCGTATTGCCAAGTTTGAAACCTTTTTCCGTATCGCCCTCGCGGGTATAGGAAAAACCGTCTGCGCCGATGGTGACGGCCATTTCGCTGGGCGCGCTGCGTTCGATGACCGGCTGCGGCTGCCCATCGAGATCCAACACCAGCGATCCTTCGGTGTACCAGCTCGGCACCACCGGATTACCCCACCAGTCGCGGCGCTGGTTGTCATGCACGTCCCAGGTCACGGTCGGGTTGTCCGGATCGCCGGTGTAGTAATCCTGCGTGTAGATTTCCACACGGTGGCCATCAGGATCGCGCAGGTAGAGATAGAACGCGTTGGAGACGCCGTGACGGCCAGGGCCGCGTTCGATCAAATCGGATTTGCGCAGCGCGCCGAGCTTGTCGCAGATGGCCAAAATGTTGTGTTTTTCATGGGTGGCGAAGGCGATGTGGTGCATGCGCGGCCCGGCGCCGCCGGTCATCGCGGTATCGTGCACCGTCGCCTTGCGGCGCATCCAGGCGGCGTAAACCACGCCGTCTTCATCGCGGATGTCTTCCGTCACGCGGAAACCCAGCCCCTGGATATATTCCACGGCGCGCGGCACATCAGGGGTGATTTGGTTAAAGTGGTCGAGGCGCACCAGCGCGCCCGGCGTATACAGATCGTAACGCCAGGCCAGACGCTCGACGTGCTGCACATCGTAGAAAAACTCATACGGGAAACCGAGCGGATCTTCTACCCGCACCGCATCGCCGATGCCTTTGGCGAACCCGTTCACCCGCCGCTCGGTGCGGCAGCCAAGCGCCTTGAAATACGCTTCGGCGCGATCGACGTCTTCCGGCGTGCGCACGCGGAAAGCAAACGCCGCCACGGCGGCGACCGGGCCTTCGCGCAGCACCAGGTTATGGTGAATGAACTCCTCCATCGAACGCAGGTAGAGGGTTTTGTCATCTTCGGCGGTTACGACCAGGCCGAGGATATCGACGTAAAATTCGCGTGCGGCTTTAAGGTTCGTGACCTGAATCTCCATGTAGGCACAGCGCACGACGTCGGGAGCAGGGACAGCATTAGTGGTCAGTTTTGTCGTCATTGTTCTCATCTCTTTCGTTATTATTGTGGCCTGAGGCTCAGACGCCCCATTTCGGGATCGGGTGGTCACCCATGGAAATGCACACGTTCTTCATTTCGGCGAACACTTCGAAGCTGTATTCGCCGCCTTCGCGGCCGGTGCCGGAGGCTTTCACGCCGCCGAACGGTTGGCGCAGATCGCGTACGTTTTGGGTGTTGACGAAAACCATGCCCGCTTCGATGCCGCGGGCCAGGCGCAGAACCTTGCTCACATCCTGCGTCCAGATGTACGACGCCAGGCCGTACTCCACGTCGTTGGCCATGCGCAGGCCGTCTTCTTCTGATTTGAACGGCAGCAGGCAGGCCACCGGCCCGAAGATCTCCTCCTGCGCCACGCGCATCCGGTTGTCGACATCCGCCAGCACCGTCGGGCGCAGGAAGTTGCCGTGGCTCAAGCCGGCCGGTTTATCCGGGCCGCCGGCCAACAGGGTCGCCCCTTCCTCCACCCCGAGGCGGATATAGCCGGAAACTTTTTCCCAGTGCTGAGGGCTGATCAGCGCCCCCACCTGGGTGTTGGGATCTTGCGGATCGCCGACGCGCAGACGGTTGGCGCGCTCGGCGAAGCGTTTGACGAATTCCGGGTAGATGCTCTCCTGAATAAAGATGCGCGAACCGGCGGTGCAGCGTTCGCCGTTGATCGAGAAGATGGTGAACAGCGCGGCGTCGAGCGCCCGCTCGATGTCGGCGTCTTCAAAGATCAGCACCGGCGACTTGCCGCCGAGCTCCATGGAGAATTTCTTCAGCCCGGCGCTTTCGATGATGCGGCGGCCGGTGGCGGTGCCGCCGGTGAAGGAGACCGCGCGCACGTCTTTATGGCGCACCAATGCGTCGCCGGCGGTGGCGCCGTAGCCCTGCACCACGTTCAGCACCCCGGCCGGAATGCCGGCTTCCAGCGCCAGCTCGCCCAGGCGATCGGCGCTCAGCGGCGACAGTTCGGACATTTTCAGCACCGCCGTGTTGCCCAGCGCCAGGCAAGGCGCAGTTTTCCAGGTGGCGGTCATGAACGGCACGTTCCACGGCGACACCAGCGCGCAGACCCCCACCGGCTGCACCAGCGTGTAGTTGAGCATCTTGTCGTCCACCGGGTAGGTCTTGCCGTTCATCTGCTGGCACACCTCGGCGAAGAATTCGAAGTTGTGCGAGGCGCGCGGGATCAGCACGTTTTTGGTCTGATGGATCGGCAGGCCGGTGTCGGCAGTTTCCATTTCGGCGATCTGCGGCACGTTCTGGTCGATCAGTTCACCCAGACGGCGCATCAGGCGCGCGCGCTCTTTCATCGGCGTATTCGCCCACTTGGGGAACGCCTCTTTCGCGGCCGCCACCGCCTGGTCGATCTCCAGCTGGCCGCCGGAGGCCACCTCCGCCAGCACCTCGCCGTTCGCCGGGTTGGTGGTGGTGAAATACTCTTTGCTGGCGACGTTCTTGCCGTTGATCCAGTGGTTGATGGTTTTCATCGCAGGCTCTCCTCGTAATCTTTTTCACTGATAATGTGGTTAACCAAACGGCCGATGCCTTCGATCTCCACCACCACTTCGTCGCCCGGCCGCACGTCGGCCAGCCCTTTCGGCGTGCCGGTGGCGATCATGTCGCCCGGCTGAAGCGTCATGAATTCGCTCAGGTAGGCGATCAGGAACGGAATGTCGAAAATCATGTCGGCGGTGCTGCCGCGCTGGCGCAGCTCGCCGTTGACGTAGGTGCTGAGCGCCAGCCGGTGCGGATCGGCGACGTCGTCGCGATCGACGATATACGGCCCGATCGGCGTCAGGGTATCGCGGCTCTTCACCCGCAGATTCGGCCGGTAGTAGTTTTCCAGGTAGTCGCGGATGGCGTAGTCGTTGCACAGTGTGTAACCCGCCACATACTCCATGGCGCGCTCGCGGCTGACGTTGCGTGCGGTCTTGCCGATCACCGCCACCAGCTCGGCTTCGTAATGCATGTACTCCACGTCGGCCGGACGCACCGATACCTGACGATGGCCGGTCAGAGTGTTCGGCGCCTTGAGGAACACCAGCGGCTCTTCCGGCGCCTTGAATTCCAGCTCGCTGGCGTGGTCGGCATAGTTCAGCCCCAGGGCGAACACCGTGCCCTGCGCCGGCGGCAGCCATTCCACTTCGCGCTCCTGCAGCACCTCGCCGTTCGGCAACGTGACGCGCAGCTGGTCGTCCACCGGAACGTTGACGATCTGGCCATGATGGCGAATACGGGCATGTTTCATGATGCGGCTCCTGCCTGGGTGACGCGGTTGCTCAGAGTGGGCAGGCCGGCGGCGCGCACCGTCACCTCATCCCCCGGTTTGATCGCCACCCGCTGGTGCGGGGTGCCGATCAGCACCGCATCGCCCGGCTGCAGGGTGATGAAATCGCTGATGGCGGCGATCAGCTCCGGCACCGAGCGCACCAGATCGGCGGTGGACCAGCGATCCTGCTCCACGCCGTTGATCTCGGTGACGATCTCCAGCCGATCGGCATTCTCCAGCTGGCCGATCTCTCCCAGCGGGCAGAACCCGTCGCGGCATTTGGCCTTGATCGCCGGGCGGTAGAAGCTGCTTTCCGGCAGGCTGACGTCGTTGGCCAACGCATACCCGGCCAGATAACGACCCACCTGCACCGCCGGCACCTTGCGCGCGGTATCGCCGATGATCACCGCCAGCGTGCCGCCGCTCTGCACGGTTTCACCGGCCGGAAACGGGATCGCCCCGCCGTTGGCGAGGTGGGTGTTGCGCGGTTTGATAAACCACACCGGGGTTTTGGGCGGGGTTTGATACGGCGGCTGGTGAAACGCCTGATCCCAGGCGTCCAGTTGGCTGCGGTGGTTCAGCGCAACGGAAAATACGGTGCCTTTCATGCGAACTCCTCCAATGGCAAAACATGACAACCGGCATTCATTAACATATTAATGATTACTTTTATACGCTGTGCAGCTTTTACGCAACGCGCTTGGAATGATTTGTGATCGTGATAACAAAATATTCACAAACAACGAACATTGGCGTGATTATTCAACGCATTAATCATTTTTCTCGCCATTTTTCGCTGCGCCGCGCATTTTTGCTTTATCCCTACGGGTAACTTTGGCTACTATTAAGTTATTAACAAAATCGGGCTTTGCGGGGCAGGCGCCCCCATGACGAGCGCCGTAACAGCGAACACCTTGATAGCTAAGGCCAAACTTATGCATGAATCGTTAACCATCGCCCTGCTGCAGGCGCGTGAAACCGCCATGGGGTTCTTCCGCCCGATCCTGAAAAGCCACAACCTGACCGAACAGCAGTGGCGCATCATCCGCGTGCTGGCCAACAGCCGTTCGATCGAATTCCACGAACTGGCGGCGGAAACCTGCATCCTGCGTCCCAGCCTGACCGGCATTCTGTCGCGCATGGAGCGTGATAAGCTGATCTTCCGCCTCAAGCCGGTTAACGATCAGCGCAAGCTGTACGTGTCGCTGACCCAACAGGGCCAGGATCTGTATGAAGTGGCGCGCCACCAGGTGGAACAGGGCTACGCCGAGATTGAAGCCGCTTTCTCGCGGCAGAAAATGGACCAACTGATGACGTTGCTGGACGAGCTGATCACCCTGGGCGACAGCCTGCCCGCCAACGTCACCGCGCATCCCGCCAAGCAGTGATTTAACCAACCGGAATTCTCAAATTAATTGGCGTTGCAGCCAACAACGCTGCAGCGTCAAGTAAGCAGAGAATTCGTTTCCGGCAACAGCGCACCGCCGTCCACCACCAGCGTCTGGCCGGTGATGTAGGCCGCCGCCGGCGAGGCGAGAAACACCATCGCCGCGGCGATGTCTTCCGGTTCCCCCAGCCGCCCGAGCGGCACCGCAGCGGCGATCGCCTGATTCACCTGCGCATCGCCCAGGTTGGCCATCGCCGGCGTGCGGATCATCCCCGGCTCCACGCCGTTGACGCGAATATTCTCCGCCGCCAGCTCCAGCGCCGCCGCGCGAATAAACCCGTTCACCCCGGCCTTGGAGGCGGCGTAGTGCGCCAGCCCCGGATACGCCACCCGCGGGCCGGTCACCGACGAGGTCACCAGCAGGCTGCCGCCGCCGGCACGGCGCATCCACGGCAGCGCCGCCTGCGCCAGAAAGAACGGCGCCATCAGATTGACGCTCAGCGTGCGTTGCAGCAGGGCCGCGTCGATGGCAGCGAACGGCGTCAGCGGAAAATAGGCGGCGTTGTGGATCACCACATCCAGCCGTTGATGCCGCTCGCCCACCGCCGCCACCAACTCGGCTATCTGCCCCGGCTCGGCCAGATCGCAGGCCAGCGCCTGCACGCTCCCCCCTTCGTCCCGCAGCGTTTGCGCCGCCGCCTGCGCCTGCGGCAACTGCACGTCCGCGATCGTCACCTTGGCGCCCAGCCGGGCAAAGGCGCTGACGATCGCCAGCCCAATGCCCTGCGCGCCGCCGGTCACCAGCACCACCTGCCCCGCAAAAGCATCGGCCGCATAGGTTGCGCTCATCGGCCTATCCTCGCGGGTGGCGCGTGGTGTTCAGCACCTGCGCGTGGGCGCCGACCGCAAAGTTGCTCAGCGCGCTGAAATCGCTGCCCTGATAACCGAGGATCTTGCCGTCGGTGCGCATGCCCTGCAGATCGATCATCACCACGCCCAGCGTCGGAATGATCTTCTCGCGCCAGACAAACAGATAAAGCTGCTCCGCCACCTTCACGTAGTGGCAGCGATCCACGTCCGCCAGTCCTTTCTCCACCCCGTCCAGACACTGCCAGGCGTAGAAGTTGTCGTTCAGGTAGATGTGCTCGTAGCGCTCGGTCGGGCTGTAGGTGTACATGTTGCGCATGCCGATCAGCTCATCGGTAAAGCCCGGCGGTGCCGCGTCGGCGTCATCCAGCGTGCCGAAGCGGAATTCGGCCTCGACTGCGGTCAGCGGCAGCCCCTGCTCAACCCGGCTGAAGGCGTCGAGCCGCGCCTGCGCTTCGTCCGGCAGTTGGCCGTACACCGCGCTGAAGTTGCCCTGATTGCGGTCGTACACCAGCGTAATGCTGGCGTTGGCGCGGGCGGGATCGAGAAAATCGATGAACAACACGCCGGGGCGAATGCTGGTGGCGCGATAGGCGATACCGCGCCGTTCCCCCCACTCCAGCGTCTGCTCATCGGTAAACCGACAGCGCTGCGTCGCGCCGTCGCTAAAGCGCAGCGTCAACGTGGCGCCCGCCAGGCCGTGCTGCCGTTCCAGCGTGTTGCTGTGCGGCGCAAAACCTTCCGCCAGCGCGCCAACCTGAATGAATACCGCTTCTGAACTCATGGAAATGCTCCTTACAGGGAAGTGAAAGCCAGGGTCGGCACATCGACAATGGTGGAGCCGCCGTCGGCCACCAGCGCCGCGCCGGTAATGATGGAAGCTTCGCTGGAACAGAGGAAACGGCAGACGCGGGCGATCTCCTCGGCGCTGGCCGGCCGGCGCAGCGGTACATCGCGACAGACCATTTGGTAGGCCTGCTCCAGCGAAATCTGATGGGCGTCCATCAGCAGTTGCATCTCTTCGTCCGCCATCGGCGTGGTCACCCAGCCCGGGCACACCGCGTTGGCGCGCACGCCCAGCGGGCCATAGTCGCGGGCGATGGAACGCATCAGCCCGATCAGCGCGTGCTTGGCGGTAACGTAGCCGCAAACCTCCGGCCCGGCGGCCAGCGAGGCGATCGAGGCCACGAACAGCAGGTTGCCGCCGCTCTTGATCAGCTCCGGCAGGCAGGCGCGCGCACTGGCGAAAGCGCTGTTGAGGTTGCTGTCCATCGCCCCTTGCCACTGCGCGTCGGTCATCTCGGTAATGCGCTTGAAGCCCATGCCGCCGGCGCTGCCGATCAGGCAGTCGATGCGCCCGGCGTCGCGCAGAATGGCCGGCAGCAGCGTGTGGGCCCAGCTCTCGCCGCTGGCGGCGTCGCCCACCAGCGCCTGCGCGCCGATCTCTTGCGCCAGCGCCGTCAGCGGTTCCGGACGGCGGCCGATGATGAACACCCGATCGCCCTGCGCCGCCAGCAGACGGGCGCAGGCGGCGCCGACGCCGGTGCCGCCGCCGGTAATCACAACCACTCTATTCATGATTCAGCTTCTCCATTAGTTGGCCGATCATCAGCAGACTGCTCAACAGCAGCCGCCGCTGTTCGGTATCCAGCCGCAGATAGCGGCGGCCGGCCGGCACGCGGCTGACCACCTCCGAGGCGGCGAAATGCTCGATATCCACCTGCCAGCGCCCGTCGTTCACCGTCAGCCGCACGCGGCGAAAATCCAGCTGCGCCAGCGTCTCGCCGATCTGCGGGTAGCGCTGCAGGCCGGCCAGCAACCGCTGCGCGGCCGTATGGCGCTGACGCAGCAGATAGCGCACCCCGCGCCGCCGCAGCCAACCGCCGGCCACCACGTCCAGCGTCAGCGGAAGCTGCGCTGCGCATGCGCCCTGCAGCCGAAAACGGTGGCTGACGATATGCGCCATAAACAGCCCCTGCACCTGTTCGCTGACCTCGATCTGCGTCCCCTGCGGCAGCGTCAGCCGCAGCAGGCCCGGCGCCAGGCGTTCGCACGCGTAGGGTTCCAGGTTGCGCGCCAGACGATCCAGCGCGGCGCCCGGCCGATAGCCCGACGGCGCTCGCCGCCAGGCGCGATTAAGTGAGGGAAGTAAGCCGATCAAACTGCGCCTCCTCGTTTTCACCCTTGGCGAACGCGTTCTCCAGCACCTGTTCGACCGGCACCGGCTTGAACGGATTCACTTTCTGCACGCACAGCGTCCAGAACAGCGCATAGGCGGCGGTCAGGCCGATCATCCAGCCGAAGGGAATGTAGACGTCGCGCGGATTCATCCCCGGCGGCGTGATGTAGACGATGGCCAGCACGATGCCGACGCTGGAGACGATCTGCGGCAGCGGGAACCACGGCGATTTATAGGCGCGCGGCAGATCGGGGCGGCGCAGGCGCAGCAGCACCACCGAGCAGGTCACCAGCAGGTAGGCCACGCCCCAGGCGCACACCGCCGCCAGCACCAGCGGAATGATCTTGTCGAGGTTGCCCTGAATGGCGAAGGCGTGTACGCAGGGGATCAGGACCGCCACCAGAATGCCGACCACCGGCGTCTTAAAGCGCGGGTGCAGATAGGCGAACATGCGCGGCAACGCGCCGTCCAGCGCCATGCCGTACAGAATGCGCGGCACCGCCGCCATCAGCGTGTTGATGGTCGCCGCGCCCGCCAGCAGCAGGCCGACGCCCAGCCAGTATTTGCCGAACTGGCCCATCACCTGGCCGGCGAAGGCCGGGATGGCCATCGGCGTTTCCAGCAGGCGCGTGCCGCTGGCGGCGTCGATCACCACGTTTTCCACCTGGTGGCTGAGCGCCGCGCCGTACAGCGCCATGCACACCGCCACGCCGCACAGCCCGAGCGCCATCGCCCGCGGGATCACCCGATCGCAGCGTTTGATCTCCGGCGCCATCGGCGTCACCAGCTCACAGCCGACGAACATGAACATCGCCATGCCGATCAGGCTGAATACCGCGAAGGGATCGTTCAGATCGAGCGTGCTGCCGAACCAGCCCTCGAGCGGCACCGCATGCGGCGACAGCAGCCCGACGATGCCGAAAATCACCAGCGTGCTCCACATGGCGAAGGTCAGCACGATCTCCGCCTTGCCGAAGGCCTCGATGCCGAACGCGTTGAGCAGGCCGAACACGACGACCAGCCCGACGCCGACCATCCAGGAGGCGTTGTGGCTTTCCATCAGGGTGTTGAGATGCTCGAAGTTCACCAGCGCCATGATGCCGGAGAGAATGGTCTCGGCGGTGCCGGCGAAGATGTGCACGATCAGGTAGGCCGACAGCGCGCCGGTGATGGCGAAAAAGCGCCCCATGCCGCAGGAGATGTAGTCGTAAACCGAACCGGAGGTCGGCAACAGCGCCGCCGCTTCGGAGAAAGTGGTGAGCTGCGCCTGCATCATGATGAAGGCGATCAGCATCGCCAGCGCGAAGGTGTCGCCGCCGATGCCGAAGCCGCTGGTGACCGTCAGGATCACCGGGCTGGCCATGATCACCCCGACCGAACTGGCCAGGGTGGTGGGAAAGCCGACCTTGCCTCGAGCCAGGTGGGCGTGCAACCGCGACGACAGGTTCATGGTTATTTCCTCTTATAGTTTTGGCCTGATGCATGCAGGTGCTTGCAGGTTTTTCACCGCCAGCGGCGGTCATCTCACTATAGAGAGGAAAGGAAAATGCTGACTATCGTCCTTAAGGACGAGACGCTTTCAACCTGCGGCCGCGCTCACGGCGGCGCGCCACTGCATTGCCCCCTGCGGGCTGCGCGGGTAGGCGCGCAGCGGCGCCAGCAGCGCGGAAAAGAAGGCGTAATAGCCGGCGCACAGCCGGTTGTAGCGATCTTCGCCCACATGCGCCGGGCAACCGCCCTGGCAGACGCTTTTCACGCTGCAGCGTTGGCACTCGCGGCGCAGGCTTTTGTTTTTACCGAACGGCATCTCCGCCGCCCTTGCCGCCAGGGTGGCGAGCGGCGTGTGGCGATCGGCATGGCCGAGCAGGTGCTGCGCATTGATCAGGTGATCGCAGGCGTAGAGGCGACCGTCCGGCTCCATCACCAGATTGCCGCCGCAGCGTTCGGCGTGCACGCAGCTGGGGCTGACGTGAGTGAAATACTGCGCGTAGACCTGCTCAATATTCATCACAAACACCTGGCCGACGTGCCCGCGGCTGCGCCAGCGGCGGTATACCGCCAGCATGAAGCGCCCCCAGTTGGCGGCGCTCAGTCCGTAACCGGCGGTGGGCGCATCCCCTTCCAGCATCAGCGGCTGGAACTGCAAATAACGCGCCCCGATCGCCACCGCATGATCGTAGATCGCCTCGGCGCGATCCGCGACGCCGTCGTGCACCACCATCAGCAGGTTGAAGTCGATCTGATGACGCTGCAACAACGCAATGCCGCGCAGCGCGGCGTCATAGCTGGCGCCGCCTCGCTTGTCCGGCCGGTGGGCGTCCTGCACCTCGCGATCGCCGTCCAGGCTGACGCCGAGGATAAAGTGATGCTGCCGGAACAGCCGGCACCAGGCGTCGTTCAGCAGTGTGCCATTGGTCTGCAGGCTGTTGCTGATCCGCACGCCCGGCGGCGCATAGCGGCGCTGCAACGCCAGCGCCCGCTTGTAAAAACCGATCCCCGCCAGCAGCGGCTCACCGCCCTGCCAGACGAAGTTGATCTCGCGGCTGTAACGCGGTTGGGCGGCGATGTAGCCGCGGATAAACTCCGCCAGCAGGTCGTCGTCTATCTTGCGCGTCCGCTCTTGCTGGCGCTGCGGGTAGTAACAGTAGCGGCAACCCAGGTTGCAGCCGGCGCCGATCGGCTTCACCAGCAAATGAAAAGGCGCCGCCGCGCGCGGTTCGCTCTCCACCGGGATCTGCTGCGCGCGCAGCTGGGCCAGATTCATGGCGCCGCCTGCGGCAACGGTTTGTGGGTCTGCGGATCCAGGCCGATGTAGCCACCGGTGCTGGCGTCAACGCCGAGATAGTCGATCGCTGCGCCTTTGGCTTCAATGACCATGCTCTGCTGCGCAAAGCGGCGATACGCTTCGCTCAGCCGTTTGACCCGTTCCGGGTTAGCGGCGGCCAGATCGCGCGTTTCCAGCGGATCGTCATGCAGGTTGAACAGCCCCCACGGCGCCATCTGCGCCGTCGGCCCGGCCTTCACCAACCGCCGCAGCTTCCAGATGCCGTCTACATAGGCGGCCTGGTTATGCAGCTCCACGCCGTAGGTCGCGCGCGGCACGCCGTTGGCCTCGCCGCTGAAATAGCGCTTGAAGCTGACGCCGACCATCGGCAGCGTCGGTTTGGCCTTCAGCGGTTTGTTGGCATCGATGCCGGCATAGTCGTACAGCGTCGGGGCGATGTCATACACCGCCATCGGCGTGCGGTCGATGCCGCCGCGCCCTTTCAGCTGTGGCGCGGAGATGATGAAATCGGTATTGATGCCGCCCTGTGCGCTGGTGGTTTTGTGGTAGTTGGCATACGGCGCATTGCTGACGTTGGCCCAGTGCGGCCCGTAGGAGATGAACGATCCCTTGCGGCCGAGGTTGGCGTAGCTGTTGTCGAACTGCCGCCAATACTCCGGCTTCGAGCCGTAGTAGAAGCCGCTGGCGGGGTTGGCGCCGTTGTCGGTGGCGAACACGATCACCGTATTTTGGTCGCGGCCGGTCTGCTTCAGGGTATTCAGCACCGCGCCGACCTGATCGTCCATGTAAGCGATCATCGCCGCGTATACCTGCATGGTCTTAGCTTCATATTTTTGCTGTTCCGGCGTCAGCGCGTTCCAGGCCTTATCCAGCGCCAACGCCGGCATCGGCGTGCGATCGGAAATCAATCCCAGCGCTTTCAGGCGCTGAATGCGCTGCTGATAGGCCTGCTGATAGCCGGCGTCGTATTTGCCGTCGAATTTGGCGATCCAGTCATCCGGCGCCTGCAGCGGATCGTGCGGCGCGGTAAACGCCAGATAGGCGAAGACGGGCTTATTCTGCGGAGTATCACGGATCCACTGTTCCAGCTGATCGGCATAGGCCTTGCTGGAATAGAAATCTTTGGGCAACGACACACGTTTGCCGTTCAGGGTGTAAAACGTGTGGAACGCCTCCACGGTACCCAGCGGTTTCGCGTCGTCGAAATGGCTGGTGCCGCCGCCCATAAAGGCGAAGGCGCGCTCAAAGCCGCGATCGGTCGGTTTGGCGCCGTCGACATAGCCCAGGTGCCATTTGCCCGCCATCATGGTGGCGTAACCCGCGTCGCGAAAGCGCTCCGGCAATGTGGTCACGCGGTCGGTCAGCCGCATTTCATAGCCCGGCTGCGCGGCGGTGCTCTCATACCACCACATGCCGCCCATGCCGGCCTGCTGGTTGGTGTTGCCGGTCATCAACATCGAACGCGCCGGCGCCGACATCGGCGAGGTGTAGTACTGGCTCATGCGCACGCCCCGCTCGGCCAGCGCCTGCAGGTTGGGGGTCGGTATCTCGCCGCCGAACGGGCTGATGTCGGAGTAGCCCATGTCGTCCACCAGAATGATCAGCACATTGGGGCGATCGGCATCCGCCCCCTGAGCCAGGCCCGATAAGGCGCCGCTCAACGCCACCGCCAGCGTTTTTTTCTGCATCGTTCGTTCCCCGTATGGTCATGTGGACTGAACAACCCGACGCCTCAGCCCGAGAAAGGTCATCATTTTTTCGTCTTATACGTTTGGCGCCGCCTGGCGCTATCTTCAATTCGCAGTGTAGGAAGCGGTGGAAAAGCCTGGCTATCGTTCTTAAGAACGAGGGACGGCGACGGTCGCGCCGGTTGTAGCACGCGCAGAGCGGCGAGGGCCTCGCCCAGGCAAGCATTGAAAAGCGCTGTAAATTCAGCGGGAAAAGCGGTGAATTATTTCATTAACCTATTAATGAAAATCGCGATGAATACAGCCTGAAAAGCCCTGACTAACGCAGTGTCATCTTGTTATTTATGTGTTTTATTGCAATCGGCCTCACGTTGTTAATATGTTTTTATTGTGTTGCCAAATTGCTACAACTATGCTTGTATCGTTCATATATTGACCGCCAACATTCTCCAGTTGAACGATAAAGGGAGGAACACGAATCATGCACAGCACCGCATCCGATGCCTTTATCAACAGTTGTTTGGCGACCATTACGCACCTGATCCCGGTGTCCGCCGGGGTGTTTTATCTGGTCGATCGCGACCTGCGGCCGGATCACTACATCCTGCACGGCATGCCCGATAAAACGCATCAGCAGTACCTGAACCACTTCCAGCAGATAGACCCGCTGCAGCCGGCCAATTTCCATCGCCAGGACATCACCATGGTCGGCATGAGCCCGGCGGCGATCGCCGGCAACCGCCGCTATTACCACGACTTTATGCTGCCGAACGACATGCGCGACATGACGGAGATCTTCATCCGCCAGCGCAAGCGCATCGTCGCCGGGGTATCGCTGATCCGCGATACCCCGTTTACCGAAGCGGAGCGCGGCCGACTGCGCGCGGTGCTGCCGCTGATCGAGCTGGCGACGCGCGATCTGCTGCCCGACGGCGAGGCGCAGCTGCTGACCGCCAAAGAGCAAGAGATCGTCAACCTGGTGCGCGAAGGCGCCAGCAATAAGCGCATCGCCCTGAAGCTGGGCATTTCGCTGTCCACGGTGAAAACCCATATGCGCAATATTTTCGCCAAAACCGACGTGGTGAACCGCACCGAACTGGTCGCCGGCGGTTTTCTCGCCCACGGTTAACGCCCGATAGCGGCCGCCGCTGCCGACGGCCGAAAAATAACGCCAGAACGTATTCGCCATTTATGGCGCGGCTTCCCCCTGCCCGCAATCGGGCCGAGCGGGATATTTCATCGTCACTTAACGCTTGGGGAATAAGGTTTATGTCCAGTGATTCGGTTTCCGCGCCCACCGTCGGCGCGGCGCTCCCCTGCCCGCCGCGGCTGCTGACCGCCATTATCGTCTTCGCCGCCATCGCGCCGGGCATTCTGATGACCGCCCCCGCCGTGGCCGCCCAGCTCGCCGCGCAGTGGCAGCTCGGTCCGGCGCAGATTGGCCACCTGTTCTCCACCGAACTCGGTGCCATGAGCCTGGCCACGCTGCCGGCGTGGTGGTGGATCGGGCGCATCAACTGGCGGCGGGTCGCTACGCTGTCGGCGCTGGTGTTTATCGCCGGCAACCTGGCTTCGGCGCTGGTGCAGGATTTCACCCTGCTGCTGCCGCTGCGCTTTATCGCCTCGCTGGCGGGCGGTACCCTGATGATCCTGTGCATCACCTGCGCCGCCGGCACCGCCAATCCCAGCCGCGTCTATGCCTTCTGGGTGCTCGGCCAGCTGGTGCTGGGCGCGGTCGGGCTGCTGGTGCTGCCGCCGCTATTCGCGCACTTCGGCCTGATGGCGGTCTACCTGATTTTGGCGGCCATCATGCTGTGCTGCCTGCCGCTCATCCCGGCGTTCCCCAACGGTTTCACCGCCGCCCGCGCCGCCCGCAGCGGCCCCGCCGCCTCGCTGGCGCGCAAGCTGTGCGCCGTGCTGGCGGTGCTGACCTTTTACATCAGCCTGAGCGCGGTCTGGACCTTTATCGGCGGCATCGCCGCCGGCGCCGGGCTGTCGCCGGCTCACAGCGGCCAGGTGCTGGCCGTCGCCACCTTGCTCGGCATCGTCGGCGCCAGCGCCGCGGCGCTGATCGGCGCGCGCTTCGGCGGCGGGCGCCTGATCGTGCTGGGGTACGTCCTGCTGCTGGGCAGCGTGGCGCTGCTGACGGGCCAACCCTTGCTACTGCGCTTCGCCCTGGCCGCTCTGCTGTTCAAATTCACCTGGACCTTCGTGCTGCCGTTCATTCTGGCGCGGGTCGCCGGGCTGGATAACGACGGCAAGCTGATGAACGGCATCAACCTGGTGATCGGCGGCGGCATGGCCATCGGCCCGACGCTGGCCGGCTCTCTGATCGAATCTTCCGGCGGTTTCAACGCCTTGCTGCTCGGCGCGCTGGGCTGCGCGCTGCTGTCGCTGCTGTTGATTTCGCTGGCTTCACCGCGCGCACCGCGCCGTATAACAGGAGGAGAAAGGTGAAAAGAACAACCGGTTTCTTGTTTGATGAACGCTGTTTCTGGCACAGCACCGGCCTGCACGCCACCACCCTGCCGGTCGGCGGCTGGGTGCAACCGCCCTCGGGCGCCGGCCATGCCGAGTCGCCGGAAACCAAACGGCGCATGAAGAACCTGATGGACGTATCCGGCCTGTCGCGCCGGCTCACCCTGCTGAGCGCTGAACCGGCGACGGAAGAAGATCTGCTGCGCATCCACCCCGCCCACTACCTGCAGCGCTTCAAACAGGTGAGCGACAGCGGCGGCGGCCTGCTGGGGGAGGAAGCGCCGCTGGGGCCGGGCAGCTATGAAATCGCCAAACTCTCCGCCGGCCTGGCCTGTGCGGCGGTGGAGGCGGTGCTGCAGGGCGAACTGGATAATGCCTATGCGCTGTCGCGCCCGCCGGGCCACCACTGCCTGCCGGATCAATCGATGGGCTTCTGCTTCCTGGCCAATATTCCCATCGCCATCGAGCGCGCCAAGGCCCGTTACGGCCTCGGAAAAGTGGCGGTGCTCGACTGGGACGTGCACCACGGCAACGGCACCCAGCACATCTATTGGCAGCGCGGCGATGTGCTGACGCTGTCGCTGCATCAGGACGGCTGCTTCCCGGCGGGCTATTCCGGCGAGCAGGATCGCGGTGAAGGCGACGGGGCGGGCTGCAACGTTAACGTGCCGATGCTGGCCGGCGCCGGCGACGACGGCTACCTGCACGCCATGCGGCGCATCATCATCCCGGCGCTGGAAAAATTCGAGCCGGAGCTGATCATCGTCGCCTGCGGCTACGACGCCAACGCCCTCGATCCGCTGGCGCGCATGCAGCTGCACAGCGACAGCTTCCGCGCCATGACCGCGCTGGTGCAGGACGCCGCCGACCGGCTGTGCGGCGGCAAGCTGGTGATGGTGCACGAAGGCGGCTACGCCGAATCCTACGTGCCATTCTGCGGGCTGGCGGTAATGGAACAGCTGAGCGGCGTGCGCACTGAAGTGCAGGATCCGCTGCTGGCGTTCATCCAGCAGCAGCAGCCGCGCGACGCCTTCAACCGCTTCCAGCGCGAAGCGCTCGATGCGCTGGCGCGCCAGTTCGGCCTGTAATCCCCCTTTGCGGGCGCCGCACCCGGCGCCCCTGACAACCTCGCCGCCAGCCGCTACGCTGAAGGGCAACCCTACCACCATGAGAACAATAACATGTCCGAACAAACCGTCAGCTTTATCAAAGGCCGCCACGGCGACATCGCCTTGCACGACTGGGGAAACGACAAGCCGCGCTATCTGGCGCTGCTGATACACGGCTACGGCGAGCACCTCGGCCGCTATCAATACGTGGCGCGCACGCTGCAGGCGCAGGGCGCGCGGGTGTTCGGCCCCGACCACCTCGGCCACGGCCTGTCGCAGGGCGAACGCGTGCTGATCGAGGATTATGACGCCGTGGTCGACGACGTGCAGCGCGTGGTCAGCCATTTCCGGCAGCAATACCCCACCTTGCCGCTGGTGGCGATCGGCCACTCGATGGGCGGCATGATCGCCACCCGCTACGTGCAGCGCCATGGCGAGGAAGTGCGCGCGCTGGTGCTGTCCGGCCCGCTGCTCGGCGACAGAACGGCGATCTCCGATCTGGCCGAACTGCCGACGATCCCCGACGCGCCGCTGGATACCGCCACCCTGGCGCGCGATCCGGCGGTCGGCACAGCGTATCAGGAAGATCCGCTGGTGTGGCACGGGCCGTTCAAGCGCCCCACCCTGCGCGCCATGCAGCGGATCCTCGCCGCCATCAACGCCGGACCGGGGTTCGGCGCGCTGCCCACGCTATGGATCCACGGCGACGACGATCGGTTAGTGCTGATGAGCGAAACGCAAACCGCGCTCGATCGTCTGCAGGGCGACGATTTCGAACGGATGATCAATGCGGGCGGGCGGCACGAGAGCTTTAACGAAACCAATAAGGATCAGATCCTCAAGCGGGTGACCGATTTTATTGCGCGGGCGTTAGGCTAAGGCGTTCCCCCTCAGCAGGCTGAGGGGGCACGACGGCGTCAGCCTTCGACGATGGCGAGGTAGTGTTTGACGAAGCGATCCGAGGTGATGTCCCAACGCACCGGGGTGCCCTTCTCGACGAACCAGGAGTCGCCGGCCTGATAGTGTACCGACTCGCCGGTGCGTTCGTTGGTCAGAGTGGCGCTGCCTTCCCACACCGTGGCGTGCTCGGCGAACGGGTACTCCATCACGAAGCTGCCGCGGGTGCAGCTGAATACGCCGCAGTTCAGGTTGTCGGTTGGTTCGCCGAAGATGCTGGCCACGCCGACGTTTGGCGTGCCGGCGATCACCGTGGCGCCCAGGTTGCTGACGCTGCCGATCTCCAGCAGTTCCGGCAGCGGTTGTTTAAGCAGTAACGGTTTCATGTCATTCTCCTCTGAGGGTTAACGGCGGCCTTTCCAGTAGCCGGATGTCTGGTGCCAAACCTTACCGGCGGTGGTCATCACCCGCCGCAGCTTGTCCTTGCCGAAGATGTTGACGTGCGGGATCGAGCTCATCAGATCGTACCGATCGGATCCTTCGCTCATGCCCTCCGCCAGCACCTTGCACACGATGTGGCTCGGCGTCACGCCGAAGCCGGAGTAGCCCTGCACGTAAAACACGTTGTCGCGATCCGGCAGCGTGCCGATCTGCGGGAACAGGTTCGCGCTGCAGCACAGCGGGCCGCCCCAGGCCAGATCGATCTTCACGTCTTTCAGGTACGGGAACACCTTCAGCATCAGGTTGCGGTTCCAGGCCTTGAGATCCGACGGGAAATATTCGATCAGGCGGGTGGCGCTGCCGAACAGCAGCCGGTTTTCGTTGGTCACCCGGTAATAGTCGATCACCGGGCGGATGTCGCTGTAAGCGCCGCGGATCGGACTGATCTGGCGGATCAGTTCGTCAGACAGCGGCTCGGTGGCCAGCTGGAAGGCGTAGGTATTGATGGTCTTGCGGTAGATCTGCGGCTCCATGCCGTTGAGGAAGCCGTTGCAGGCCCACAGCATCTTGTTGGCGCGCACCGAGCCCATGGCGGTGCGCACCGTGATGCGCGGGCCATACTCGACGTCGAGCACGCTGCTGTTCTCGAAGATTTTCACTCCGTAGCCGCTCAGCGCCTTGGCCTCGCCCAGCAGCAGGTTGAGCGAATGCACGTGGCCGCCGCCCATGTGTTTCAGCGCGCAGGTGTAGGCGTCGGAACCCACCACCTGCTTGACCTCCGCCCCGGTGTAGAGCTCAATTTCCTCCTCCGGCGCCACCGCCCTGAACTCCTTCAGCCAGCCGCGCAGGGTCTTCTCCTGGCGCGCGTTGCTGCCGAGATAGCCGTAGCCGAAGCAGAAGTCGGCGTCGATGTCATATTTCTTGATGCGTTCGCGGATGATGCCGGCGCCGAGGTTGCTGATCTTGAAGATGGTTTCCAGCCCGGACGGGCCGACGTGGCGTTTGATCTTCTCCAGATCGTGGCCGATGCCGGCCATCACCTGGCCGCCGTTGCGCCCGGTGCCGCCGTAGCCCAGATAGCGGCCTTCGAGAATGGCGATGTTGGTGATGCCCTTCTCCGCCAGCTCCAGCGCGGTGTTGATGCCGGAGAAGCCGCCGCCGATGATCACCACGTCGACGTCCAGATCCTCTTCCAGCGTCGGGAAGCGCAGATCGTATTTTTTGGTCGCCGCGTAGTAGGTTAAGGACTCGATTTCGTTGTTCACTGCCGCACTCCCGATTGCCTATGCCATGACATCGGATTATCGGGAGCAGTGGGATCGTTCGCTATGTCCCCTTAGGGACATTCGTCCCCTTCATCTTTCAAACTACAGCGTTGTTGGCTGCTGACGTTCACCCCAGTCACTTACCTAAGTAAGCTCCTGGGGACTATCGTCCTGGCCGCCTAGCTGTAGCTTGAAAGCTATAGGGGATACATCGATACATTCACGCGCTGCGCCGCTGCGGGGCGGTCAGCAGCAGACTGAACAGTTCGGCCTGCGAGCCGATGTTCAGCTTGCCGTAGATGTTCTTGCGGTGATTTTTTACCGTGCCGAGGCTGATGAACAGCCGGTCGGCAATCTGCTGCGAACCGCAGCCGGCGAGGATCAGATCGACGATCTCGCGCTCGCGCGGCGTCAGCAGATAGCGCGCCTGCGCGCCGTCGCTGTTCACCGTCGCGGCCTCGGCCGGCGCCGCCACCACCTCACCGTGCAGCCGAGCCACGCTTTTCACCAGCGTCAACGCGCTGCGCAGATCCGCCCGTTGCGGGTAGCGCACCGCCACCGTGCGGCGCGCCGAGCCGAAGAACACCCCCAGCCCGCGCTCCGGCGTCAGCTGCAGCAGCACGCCGGCCTCGTCGTGCCAGCCGGTCTTGCGATAAAAATTGCGGTAATAGTCGCTGTGATAAAACCCGCAGGGCGCCAGCTGGCGCAGCGTGAGCACCTCACCTTCGCCGCCGTCGCTCAGCGCGCGGTAAAACGGATCCTGCAGGTAGGCGCCCTGTTGGTAGAGCTGGTTGACCGCGTCGCTGTTTTCCCGCTCGGTTTTGATCAGGCAATGCGGCGGCCGGCCGCGTTCGAAGGCATAGACGATGGCGTTGTCGAAGGCGAAGAACCCTTCCAGCCAATTCAACAGGCTGGGATAAAAGCGCGGGCTGGCCACCGCATCGATCACCGCAGACAAGCGTTCAACCTGAATTTCCATACCCGCCTCGCCATTATTAATACATTAACAATCTACCGATTCCGGATGGGGTCGGCCGCATGGCGGCCGGTACTGTTAAAAAAAGCATCCGCAGCGCCGAAATGCAAGAACGCGATCGTTTACATGTTAAACAACTCACCGGTTGCCGCGGCGGGGAAAGCGGTGGCCGCTCCGCGCCCGCTGGCTTATGCTGTGGCATCGCGACCTGCAACGCCGTCAAGGAGACCTCATGTCCGTCAGCCACATCATCGCCAACCGCCAGACCTGGTTCGGCCACGGCAGCATCCAACAGCTGTCGCCGCTGCTGCTTGCCGATCCGCAGCCGACGCTGCTGTTCAGCTGCCGATCTTTTCTCAACGGCCCGGTGTACGCCGGCCTGCGCGAATCGCTGGCGCCGCTGTTCATCGGCACCGAGATCGTCAGCCACGAGGCGTCGCCGCAGGAAATCGACGCCTGGGTGGCGCGCTGGCGCGGACAGGCGCGGCGCGTAGTGGCCATCGGCGGCGGCAGCGTGCTGGACGCCGCCAAGGCGTTCTCCGCGCTGGTGGAGCATCCGCTGCCAACGCTGCGCTATATGGAAAAGGTGGGCGACAGCAAAATCAGCGGCGCCACCCTGCCGCTGATCGCCATTCCCACCACCGCCGGCACCGGCAGCGAGGTGACGCAGAACGCGGTGATCACCGATACCCAGATCAGCAAGGTGAAAGCCTCGCTGCGCCATAACAACTTCGTGCCGCACACCGCCATTCTCGATCCGCAGCTGCTGGCGGGCGCCCCGGACAAGGTGCTGGCCTACTGCGCCATCGACGCCTTCACCCACCTGTTCGAGGCCTATCTGTCGAAAACCGCCGGCGCCATGACGCGCGACATGTCGCTGAGCGGCATCCGCCACTTCCTCGCCGCCTGGCCGGCGCTCAACCGCAGCGACGCGGCGCGCGAGGCGATCATGCAGGCTTCCTACCTCGGCGGGCTGACGCTGAGCGCCGCCGGGCTGGGGGTCATTCACGGCATCGCCGGCGAGATCGGCGCGCTGCGCGACTACCACCACGGCCAGGTCTGCGGCCGCCTGCTGCTGCCGTTCTTCGCCCTGCTGGAAAACAGCGAACAGCCGCAGCAGCGCGCGCTGATGGCCGAGCTGGCCGCGCGCCTGTACCCGCACTGGCAGGGCAGCCCGGAGAGCTATCTGACCGACTTCATCACCCGCCACGCCATCGCGCCGTTCTGGCAGGACGATTTGCCGATTTCCGGCCAGGAATTGGCGGTAGCGCTGGAGAAATCCAACAGCAAGAATTCCTGGCTCGACTATGCGCCGGCGCAGCGGCAACGGATGATCGAAGAGGCGTTTCGCGTCGAATGATGATATCTACCCTAAATAGTTGGAGCTGCATCCCGGCGGCAAGAGGCGGCTCGCCAGGAGCTTACTCAAGTAAGTGACTGGCGTACGCACTCGCAGCCAACACAGATGCAGTTTCAAGTATGACGGGTATAATCAGATCAACGCACTAGCAGGAGTAAGGAAATGGGCATCATCGGCTGGATCTTCGCCGGCATCGCGGTCGGCATCCTGGTCGGCGCGCTGATCAGAATCTTCGGCAAGAAGAAAGAACAGTAAGCGTCACGCTGTTCCGTGGGCCGCCAGCAGGCACTCATGGAACAGCTTCACCACCCGCTGCGGCACCGGCGAGCGGCGCAGCACGCTGGAGTATTCGCAGTGATAGCGGAACAGCGCCGGTTTGATCGCCCGCATCATATTCTGCGCCACGAAAAACGCCGCGTAGTGATCCGGCAAAAAGCCGACGTATTTGCCGGACAGGATCAGCGTGGCGATCGACTCCTGCGCAAACCCCGTCGCCTTGCGATGCAAATGTTGCTGCAGACTCAGTTCCATATTCGGCGAATGATAGCCTAATCCGGCGAAGGCATAATTGTGCAGCAGATCCCAATTTAATGTTTCATGGGGGCCGGAAAATAATTCATGCTGCGCGCCGCAATATAAGAACATCCTCTCACTGAATAACGAATGATAAGATAAACTTTCCGCGCTGCGGTGCATGGGAATAACGCCAACCTGAAATTGCCCGTCAATGACGCCGCGTTCAATGGTATTAATCGGCTCCACGTACATTTGCAAAGAAACCTCCGGCGCGCGCTCGCTGAATAATGCGATGGCCCGGCCGATCTGCGCCTGCGGATTGCTGACCGTATGGTCGAATATCGCCACGTGCAGCTGCCCGCCCATGCGCTGGTGCACCTCGTCCACCCCGCGCCGGAACGCCTCGGTGGCCGCCAGCAGGTTGACGGTTTCCTGGTAGATAATCAGCCCCTCGTCGGTGACCGCAAAGCCCTCGCGCCCGCGCTGGCACAGCGTCAGGCCCAACCGCTGCTCCAGATCCTTGATGTGCTTGCTGATGGTCGACAGGCTGATATTCAGCTCCAGTTCGGCGGCGCTCATGCCGCCGCAGTCGACCACGGCCTTGAATACCCGCAGCAAACGCAGATCCATATCCGACAATTGTCCCAGCAACGCGCGCTTTTTTACTTGCATAAAACCTTAAGTAAGTTTCGACATATGATTATTCACAGTAGAGAACAAGCGGTACATAGTCAATTTCGCACAACAATTCGTTAACAACTCATTTTATTTAATTAATCGCACTTATTTTCCTGCCCGGAGGAAAACATGGCCGCTGAAAATTATTCGCTTAATCGTCTCGATGCCGCAGGGTTAGAAGCCCATTGGATGCCTTTTACCGGCAACCGCAATTTTAAAGCGCAGCCGCGCATCATTACTCAGGCCGCAGGGGCGTATTACACCAGCCACGACGGCAGAAAGATTTTCGACGGCCTGTCCGGATTGTGGTGCTGCGGATTGGGGCACGGCCGGCAGGAAATCACCGAAGCCGCCCAGCGCCAACTGGCGACGCTGGATTACTCGCCGGCGTTTCAGTTCGGCCACCCGCTGTCGTTCGAGCTAGCCAACAAAATCAAAGCGATGACGCCGGCGGGGCTGGATTACGTGTTCTTCACCGGCTCCGGCTCGGAAGCGGCGGACACCTCGCTGAAAATGGCGCGCGCTTACTGGCGCGCCAAAGGCCAGGCGGGCAAAACCTGCTTTATAGGCCGGGAAAAGGGCTACCACGGCGTTAACTTCGGCGGTATCTCGGTCGGCGGCATCGCCGGCAACCGCAAGACGTTCGGCGCCGGCGCCGAGGCGGATCACCTGCCGCACACCCTGCTGGCCGGCAACGCCTTTTCGCGCGGCATGCCGCAACAGGGGGCGGAGCTGGCGGATGAGCTCAGCCGCATCATCGCGCTGCGCGACGCCTCGACGATCGCCGCGGTGATCGTCGAACCTTTCTCAGGCTCCGCCGGGGTGATCGTGCCGCCGGTCGGCTATCTGCAGCGCCTGCGCGAGATCTGCACCCAGCATGACATTCTGCTGATCTTCGACGAAGTGATCACCGCCTTCGGCCGCTGCGGCGCGATGACCGGCGCCGAGGCGTTCGGCGTCACGCCGGACATCATGAACATCGCCAAACAGGTGACCAACGGCGCGCAGCCGATGGGCGCGGTGGTGGTGCGGCCGGAGATCTACCGCACCTTCATGAACGGCGGCGAGCCGGACTACCAGCTCGAATTCCCGCACGGCTACACCTACTCCGCTCATCCGGTCAGCTGCGCGGTCGCGCTGGCGACGCTGGACATCCTGCAGCGCGAACAGATGGTGGAGCGCGTGCAGGCGCTGGCGCCCTATTTCGAGCGCGCGGTGCACAGTCTGCAGGGGGCCAAACACGTCGCCGACATTCGCAATATTGGTCTGGCGGCCGGCATCACGCTGGCGGCGCGGCCCGGTGAACCGGCGCGGCGCCCCTTCGAGGCGGCGATGCGCTGCTGGGAAAGCGGATTTTACGTGCGCTACGGCGGCGACACCCTGCAGCTGGCGCCGCCGTTCATCAGCAGCGAAGCGCAGATCGACGCGCTGATCAACGCCGTCGGCGACGCCCTCAACGCCACCGAATAAGGAGAGAATCATGACCATCACCCATTGGATCAACGGCGAGCCCGCCGCCGGCGGCGAACGCAGCCAGCCGGTTTACGACCCGGCCACCGGCCAATCGGCGCAGGAGGTGCAGCTGGCCGACCGTGCCACGGTGGAGCGCGCCATCGCCGCCGCCGAACAGGCCTATCCCGCCTGGCGCGATACCCCGCCGCTGAAACGCGCGCGCATCATGATGAAGCTCAAGGATCTGCTGGAGCAACATGCCGACGCCGTCTGCCAATTGATCACCGCCGAGCACGGCAAAGTGCTCAGCGACGCCCTGGGCGAACTGCAGCGCGGCATCGAGAATATCGAATACGCCGGCTATGTGCCGGAACTGCTGAAAGGCGAACACAGCAAAGAGGCCGGCCCAGGCATCGACAGCTGGAGCGAGTTTCAGCCGCTGGGGGTGGTGGCGGGCATCACGCCGTTCAACTTCCCGGCGATGGTGCCGCTGTGGATGTGGCCGATGGCGGTCGCCTGCGGCAACACCTTCGTGCTGAAGCCTTCCGAGCGCGTCCCTTCCGCCGCGCTGTATATCGCGCGGCTGGCGGCGGAAGCCGGGCTGCCGCCGGGGGTGCTCAACGTGGTCAACGGCGATCGCGAAGCGGTGGAGACGCTGCTGCATGACGGACGCGTGAAGGCAATCAGCTTCGTCGGCTCAACGCCGGTGGCGGAGCACATCTATCACACCGGCTGCGGTCAGAACAAACGGGTGCAGGCGCTGGGCGGCGCCAAGAACCACGCGGTGGTGCTGCCGGACGCCGATATCCCCGGCGCGGTCGGCGCGCTGATGGGCGCGGCGTTCGGCTCCTGCGGCCAGCGCTGCATGGCCATCCCGCTGGTGGTCGCGGTGGGCGACGGCACCGCCGACGCGCTGATCGCCGGGCTGCGGCAACAGATGGCCGCCATGCGCGTCGGCCCCGGCAGCGACAATCGCAACGACATGGGGCCGCTGGTGACCCAACAGCATTATCAGAAGGTGAAAGGCTATATCGAGCAGGGCGTGGCCGAAGGCGCCGAGCTGCTGGTGGACGGCCGCGAGCTGAGCGTGACCGGCGACGACGGCCGCCCCAGCCAGGGGTATTTCCTCGGCCCGACGCTGTTCGATCGCGTGACGCCGGGCATGCGCATCTATCAGGAAGAGATCTTCGGCCCGGTGCTCGGCGTGGTGCGCGCGGCGTCGCTGCAGGAGGCGATGACCTTGATCGACGCCCACGAATACGGCAACGGCACCTGCCTGTTCACCCGCGACGGCGAAGCGGCGCGTTACTTCTCCAGCCGCATTCAGGTCGGCATGGTGGGGATCAACGTGGCGCTGCCGGTGCCGGTGGCCTACCACTCGTTCGGCGGCTGGAAGCGCTCGCTGTTTGGCGATCTGCACGCCTACGGCCCGGACGCGGTCAGGTTCTACACCAAACGCAAGACCGTGACCCAGCGCTGGCCGGCCTCCGGCGACGCCCGGCTCGCCAGCTTCAGCTTCCCGTCGGGGCAGGGGTAATCCCAGCATAACGAAAAGTCCTTTCCGGGGAAGTTCGCTTCCCCGGTATTTCCACGCGCTCCATTTCATCTTTACGCAGGACAACAGAGTCGCCCTTCTGGCGGCAACAACAATTCACCCAAGCGTTAATGGAGTAGTTCCCAATGAAAGAGTCCGCCCCTGAACACACCTTCAAAGGCAATCTCAGCGTCCTCGACGTGGTGATGATCACCGCGTCCGGCGTGACGCCGGCCAGTTCGATCTTCGTCATCGCGCCGCTGGCGATCGCCAACGCCGGCAGCGGCGCCTTTCTGTCGTTTCTGATCGCCGCCTGCGTCGCCGCCGCCATCGCGCTGTGCTATGCCGAGCTCGGCGCCGCGCACCCCAGCGCCGGCGGCGAATACAGCATCATCAAGCGCCGGTTCGGCACCCTGTGCGGGTTGCAGACCTACCTGTTTATCCTCAGCGCCTCGCTGTTCGTGCCGGCGGTGCTGGCCACCGGCGCAGTGCCCTACCTGAATACCGCGCTGGGCACCCAATTCGACGCCTCCACCGCCGGCATGCTCACCGTGCTGGTCGGCGGTATCTGCGCCATTTTCAACATCAAGGCCAACGCCCTGCTGACCGGCGCCTTTCTGGTGGTCGAAGTGGCGGTGCTGGCGCTGATCGCCTGGCTCGGTTTCAGCCATCCGCATCAAAGCGCGGAGATCCTCACCGCGCCGGTGATGCTGGACGCGCAAGGCAGCCTGGCGCCGGTATCGCTGCCGCTGATCGTCGCCATGGTCGGGGTCGCGCTGTTCTCCTACAACGGCTACGGCGCGGCGGTGTACATGGCGGAAGACATGCGCGAACAGGGCAGGCCAATGGCGATCGCGATCATGCTGACGCTGGCCATCGTGGTGCTGGTGGAGCTGGTGCCGTTCACCGCCCTGCTGATCGGCTCGCCGTCGCTGACGGAGATGGCCAAACAGGCCGATCCGGTCGGCTATGTGGTCACCGAGCTCGGCGGCCCGACGCTGGCGCGGGTGGTGAGCGGCGCGATTTATCTGTCGGTATTCAACGCCATCATCGCCATCGTGGCGCAGTTCAGCCGCATGATGTTCGCCAGCGGACGCGACGGCTTCTGGCTGCCGGCGTTCAACCGGGCGCTGAAAATCATCCATCCGCGCTTCGGCACCCCCTGGATCGCCACCCTGCTGTTCGGCGTGCCCTCGGCGCTGCTGGCGTTTTGCTCCGATCTCGAATCGCTGACCTCGTTCACCGTGATCCTGCTGCTGCTGGTGTACATCATCATGGCGGTCGCGGCGCTGATCAGCCGCCGTCGCCGCCACTTCCCCCACCCGTATCTGATGCCGCTGTGGCCACTGCCGGTGGTGGTGGCGCTGCTGTGCTGCCTATACGTACTGTGGACGATTTTGATCGCCAGCAGCCTGAAAGACTTTATCATCATTGCCGGCATCATCGGCTTCGGGCTGGCGCTGAACCATCTGCGCGGCCGCCAGACGGCGCCCCTCGCCGCCCCCTCAATAGAAGGAGAATAACCATGACGCAGCGCGCTCAGGATCTGGGCATCATCATCGGCCAGGGCACGCCCGGCCCGCTGAACGCCATCACCGACGTGCCCGGCGTGCGCGTCGGCCATGCCAGCATTCATGCCGACTTGGCGGACGGGCGCAGCGTGCGCACCGGCGTGACGGTGATCGAACCGCGCCCCGGCTCCGCCCGCCACGCGCCCTGCTTCGCCGGCGTGCACGTCCTGAACGGCAACGGCGACGCCACCGGCCTGGAATGGGTGCGCGAAGCGGGCCTGCTGACCAGCCCAATCGCCTTCACCAATACCCACAGCGTGGGCGTGGTGCGCGATGCGCTGATCGCGCTGGAGCGTGAAGCGCTGCCCGCGAGCGACAACGCGGTGTACTGGAATATGCCGGTGGTGATGGAAACCTTCGATGGCCTGCTCAACGACATCAACGGCTTTCACGTCAAGGCTGAACACGTGCGCGAAGCGCAGCAGGCGGCCCGGAGCGGCTTGCCGCAGGAAGGCGCGGTCGGCGGCGGCAGCGGCATGATCTGCCATGAATTCAAAGGCGGCAGCGGCACCGCATCGCGCCGCTTGCCCGCCGATCAAGGCGGCTGGACGGTGGGCGCCATCGTGCAGGCCAACCACGGCAAGCGCGAGTCGCTGTTGGTGGGCGGCTACCCGGTGGGCCGCCACCTGGGGCATCTCCCCTCGCCGTTCACGCCGCAGTTGCCGCATCCCGGCATGGGCTCCATCGTGGTGGCGCTGGCGACCGACGCGCCGCTGCTGCCGCACCAGTGCGCGCGGCTGGCGCAGCGCGCCAGCATCGGCATCGCCCGCACCGGCGGCGGCACCGAGGATTCGAGCGGCGACATTTTCATCGCCTTCGCCACCGGCAACGACGGCCTGCCGCCCGCCGACTACGCCAATAAAGGCGATTTCACCACGCCGCTGCGCATGGTGAACAACGACTACATTTCGGCGCTGTTCGCCGCGGCGGCGGAAGCGGTGGAAGAAGCGATCGTCAATGCGTTGCTGGCGGCCAATACCGTCAGCGGCAACGGCCATCGGGCGGAAGGGTTGAGCGCCGAACAGCTGGTGATGGCGCTGGAGAAAGCCGGCTGGCGGCGGTAAAAAAACACAGGGCGCGGGGGTTAACCGCGCCCTGATTATCAGGATTCGCCGCCCGGCTTGGGCGTCGGGTAGTCGTAATCCAGCCGCAACGGTTCGGCGTAGACGCTGTTCCACAGCTGTTGGTACAGCTGGTCCAACCGCCCGCTCATCGCCGCGCTGTGCAGCACCAGCTCCAGATTGCGCGAGTTGTCCAGATAGCCGCCGGTCCAGTTGCTGGTGCCCACCCAGGCGATCTCATCATCAATGGTCATCAGCTTGCTGTGGATCACCCGGGCAAACGGGATGAAGCCGCTGCTGGCCGGCGGAATGGTCACCACCTTGATCTGCACGTTCGGCACCAGCGCCAGGCTCTTCAGCCAGGCGATATCCGGCTTTTTGGTGTTCCAGTTTGCCACCATCAGCTCGATCTGCACGCCGCGCGCCGCCGCGCTGCGCAGCGCGTTGTCGATCACCGCATAGAAGGGACGGCTGCGTTCCGGGCCGAACGACAGCGGCGCGTAGTCCATCACCTGCACCCGCACCCGCCGTTTGGCGTCGGCCAGCAGGCGCGGCAGCTCGGCCTGCGAGTCGATCACCCCTGCCGGATTGTAGGCGCGCGGGCTGGCCACCAGATAGTTGCCCTGCGGGGGCGCGGTCGGCGGCGAGTCGGGCAGCGCCGGCACCGGCTTATCCTGCGCCAGCAGCGCCTGCGCCCGCCAGTCCTGTACGAAGATCGCCTGGATCTGCCCCACCACCCTGGCGTCGCTGATGCGCAGCCCGGTTTCGTGAATGTGTTCCAGCGCGCGCCAGTCGAAGTTCTGGCTGCCGACGAACGCCTGCTCGCCGTCCACCAGCAGATACTTGGCGTGCAGGATGCCGCCGCTCAGCTTCTGGTAAGGAATGATGCGCAGCTCCAGATTGGGGATCGCCTTCAGCTGTTCCAGCGTTTCGGCGGTAGAAATGCGAAGGCCCTTCTCTTCGACCAAAAAGCGGATTTTCACCCCGCGCTCGCCGGCCGCCTTCAGGTGCTGCAGCACGCCGTCCAGCAGCGAACCGTCCTGATTCGCCACGTAGAACTGCCCCAGGTCGATGCGGGTTTTCGCCGCGTCGAACATCTCGCGCCACACCTCGGCGGTGTTGCGCAGGTCGTCGGCCTGCAGCGCGGTTTCCACCGGCGCGGTGTACACCAGCTCGTAACCGGGAATAGCAAAACGCGCCGCAGCGCTCTGGCTCAACATCAACAAACAACCGCTCCACAATGCCGTATAAAGGCGGCCTCTCGGCCGCCGTGCTGGATGGCCATTAGGCATAGCGCGGCGCTCCGCTGTCAACCCATTGTTCGCCGCTGCCGCTCTCCGGACGGCTGGCCGGTTGACCGGCGCGGATCAGCAGCACCTTCAGCAGTTCGTTGATGCGCTCCATGCGGCTCTGCAGAAAATTGTTGGCCACCAGGCACAGCAGCGCGATGGCGATGCCCAGCCCGGTGGCGTACAGCGCGGTGCCCATGCCGGCCGACACCAGACTCGGCTCGGACACCCCCGAGGCGGCCAGCGCCTTGAAGGTTTCGATGATCCCCATCACCGTGCCCAGCAGCCCCAGCAACGGCGCGGCGGTCACCACGGTTTCCAGCAGCCACAGGCCGCGCGCCATCGGCGGCTTGCTCAGCAGGTACTGGGCGTCGATCAGATCGCCGATCGCCTCGCGGTCGCCGGCGCGGTGTTTCTGCGCCAGCACCGGCGCGATCACCGCCATCGGCAGGCTGTTGCGCTGGGTCAGCGCGTCGGGCAAATCGGCGGCGCGGCGCACCTCCGGCGTCAGCGCCTGCTCCAGCCGGCGCGCCTGGCGCTGGGTATAGGCGAAGTACAGCGTGCGTTCGATGATGATCACCAGCGCAATCGCCAGCGCGGCGTACATCACGTAGAAAATAATGTCGTGCAACAGATTGGCGTCCATACAGGTTTCCTCTTCCCCGCCGCACGGCAGGCAGCGGGGTATTCAGTTAAAAGGTGGCTTCCAGCGAGACGCTGAAGGTGCGTTCTTCGCCGACGTTGTAATACGGCGTGCTGGCCTTCACACCGCCGTAGGGCGCCGCGTTGAAGGTGGTGGTGCGCACCGAGGTCAGGTATTCCTTGTCAAACAGGTTGCTGATGCCAAAGCGCAGCGCGGCGCTTTTGACGATTTTCTTGTCCACCGGCAGATGCACCCCCGCCGCCAGATCGAACACCGTGCGGCCGCCGATCTTCTCGTCGTTGGTCAGATCGCCGTAGAACGCGCTGACGTACTTGCCGCTGACGCTGCCGTAATACAGCCCGTCGTCATAACCCAACGTCATGTTCAGCAGGTTTTTCGGCACGTTCGGCACCTCTTTGCCGGAGGTCGGCAGCGGCTGCCCGCCATTGCTGACGATGTCGCTCTTCTGCTTCGATTGGGTATAGGTATAAGAGGTGTAGTAGTTGAAGTTATGCGGCAGTTGGCCGCTCCACTCCAGCTCCAGCCCTTTGTTCTCCACGTTGCCGATGTTCATCATCTCGTAGTCGCCGGCCGCGTTGGTGGTGGAGATTTGGCGATCGCTGTAGCGCATGTAGAACAGCGTGGCGCTCAGCAGCATGTCCTCTTGCTGGAAACGCCAGCCCAGCTCGTGGTTCCAGCTCAGTTCCGGCTTGGTGCTGAGCGAGTCGCCGACGTTGTACAGCACGTAGTTTGGCGGCGTGCGCATGTTGCGCGTCAGGTTGTAGAACACCTGGTTTTCCTGGTTCACCTTATAGCTGGCGCTGAAATTCGGCAGGAATTCGTGATAGGTGGCTTTGCGCTTCTCCGGCACGTTGTACAGGCTGCCGCGGTTGTCCCCTTTGCGCTCCACATACTGATAGGCCAGGCCGCCGACGAAGGTCCAGTCCGGCGTGGCGAACCAGGTGTCCTGCAGCCACACTTTCTGCGCCGGGGTGATGGTGTACTGGTTGCGTCCCTGCACGGTGTTGCCGTTGGCGTCCTTCACCTGATCGGAACCGCCAGGTTTCCCCCAAATCTGTGACGGGTTGCCGTCGCCCTTGATGCTGATGAACGGCTGAGTCTGCAACTGGCGCGCGCGCTCGTACCAATAACCGACGTCCAGGCTGTGCTGCTCGTTGATGTCCCACTTCAGCTTGGTGGTGATGCCCGGCCGCCAGGTTTGGGTCCACGACGGGCGGTAATAGGTGTTGGACTGCAGGTTGCTGAGGTCATACTGCCCGGCTCTGTCCGACGTGCTGGACAATACCGACGCCGTCTGGCCGTTGAAACTGCCGCCGTTGCCCCAGTAGTAATAGGGCTGCAGAGTCAGCGACAGGTTGTCGCGCAGCTGCAGTTTCTGGGTGAACGACAGCGTAAAGTTCTCGAACGGGTTGCGTTCAATCTTGTAATACTTGTTCAACTGCCCTTTGCTGTTGTACTCCGGCGAGGTGACATAATCGGTGTCACGACCGTCGTTTTGGAACTGCGCCTTGCTCAGGGTGTTGTAGTTGGTGTTGTTCTGGCGGTTGTACTTCATCACCAGATTGCTGCTGTTGCCGTTGCCGTCTTCATACAGCGAGTTCATCTCGAACTTGTCGGAGTACAGCCGCCCCTCGCCGCGCCATTTCTTCGCCTCGGTGTGCGAATAGGAGAGCCAGTTGCTGAAGCCGTTATACTCGCCGGTTTCCAGGCGGGCGAAGGTTTTGCTCAGGCTGTTGCTGCCCAGCGTCTGCTTGACGAAACCGCCGAAGTCTTTCGCCGGGCGGCGCGTCACCAGGCCGATGTTGCCGCCGCTGGAGCCGATGTGCGGGCCGTCCGCTTCGGAAGACCCCTGGGTGACGAACACCTCTTCCAGGTTCTCCGCATCGCCGAGCAGGTTCGGGTAGACCGCGTAGTTGCCGGAGTCATTGATCGGGATGCCGTCCATCGACAGGCCGATCTGATCCGAGTTCATGCCGCGCATGGTGTAGTCCACGCCGCTCAGGCCGCTGGCGTCGTTGCTGTTGACGTTCAAGCCCGGCGTGTATTTCAGTTTATCGATGGCGTTGGCCGCCGACGGCATTTTGTCCATCGCTTCTTTGGTGACGGTGGAGCGCGCCTTGGCGCTGTCATCCTGCACCATCATGCCGCCGCCGAGCGACTGCCCCTTGACGCTGATGGTGCCGACATCGGTGGCGTCGGCCGCCAGCGCGGCGCCCGGCAGCATCACCGCCAGATAGATCCCAGAACGATTAAACGATTTCATTGTGTGCATCCCATAAAAATCAAACGATTAACCCTTGCGCTAAGGCGCCTGATAATTGAACGTCGCGGTAAATCTTTTGGTTGTTTGCCCGGCGAACGCCTCGCTCGGGAACGGCTTCACTGAACTGATGCTTTGCAGGCTGCTCATCGCCGCGCGATTCAGCAGCATGCTGGCGGCTTTGTTGGCGATGCCGGAAGAGAGCACCCGCCCGCTGCGATCGACCTCCAACCACACCTCGACGTTGCCCTGCGGGCGCTCGAGCGAGGCCTGCCGCCCGCTCGGGTAGCGCTTGCGCTGTTCCAACTCACGGCGCAAGGCCAGCAGGTAGCCGTTTTCTATCGCCTGCGCGTTCACCTTCGACGCCGCGGGGGCGGCCGGTGCAGGCTGCGCCGCCGGTTTGCTGGCCAGCGCGCGCGGTACGGCAGGCGCCGGCGTCGGTTTGGGTTTCTCTACCGGTTTGGCTTTCTCTTTCACCGGTTTGGGTTTGGGCTTCGGCTGTGGCTTCGGCACCGGCTTGGCTTCCACGATCGGTTCCGGCGCCGGCACCACCGGTTCGGGGATCGGCTCCGGCTCGGGCGGCGGCGGTTCGGGCTGAGGTTCCGGCGGCGTTTCCGGTTGGGGTTCCGGCGCCGGTTCAGGTTCCACCAGCGCCAGTTCAATGGCGGTTTCGTCATAGCGCGGCTGGATCTTCAGCGCCGCCTGTTGGCTGGCGAACAGCAGGCAACCGGCGACAATCAGCGCCGGCAACCAGCTGAAAAGATGACGTGAGCGATAGAGCAGATACATGTCACAGCTTCCGTGTCGCGATGGAGACGGAGAAGAAGCCGCCCTGGCGCAGGTTGTCCATGACCGCCACCAGCCGCTCGACCGCCACGCCTTTATCGCTGTTGACGATGATGGTGGTGGTCTGGTTGGCCTGCTGCTGTTGTTTCAGCGTGTTGACCAACGCGTCGAGCGCGATCGGCTGGCCATCCAGCTGCAGCTGTTCGTCGGCCCCCAGCGTGATGATCGCTTTCTTCTGCGGTTTCAGCTGTTGCGCGCTGCCGGCGGACGGCAACTGCGTTTTCAGCCCGAGCGCCGGGATGACGTTCAGGCTGATCAAGACGAAAAACACCAATAAAAACATCATCACGTCGATCATCGGGATCAGTTCGATGTGCGCTTTGTTCTTTTTCGGTTCGTTCCAGTTACGCATGACACTCCCTCCAAAAGCGAAGCAGCCAATATAGGAGGGGTTTGTTTACCTTTTGTTACGCTTGTGTGATCTTATTTTCACAGTACGGATTTTTTGCGAGAATTTTTTCAATGGCAGGCGATAAGGGAGTAGATATAACTTATTAATTAGCGATAGTTTTTATTGGAATAATTGCAGAGTGACGTATAGACAAGGCTACCGGCATGCCGAAAATGTGAGAATAGTGACAATCAGGCCAACACAGCAGAATGCCACCACTTCAGGCAAAGGAGCCGTTACCCAATTATCCCATCAGCTTATCCTGCCAGCATCGCCACATCTGGAATAAAATATCGACAATAAAGATACCAGGACGATGAATGACACAATTTATTAGAACGCGCACAAGTCAGACATAAATCAACTGGAATAATGCAAGATAAGCAGTAGATTTAATAATAACACCATGAAAGCTTATCTTATCACGATAATGATTTGCAGACTATGAAGAAATAAAAATCACAATAACAACCTTGGAATACATCATTCTTATTAGCATTCCTTTGATGCGCGTTCCGTCTTTGAAGGTCAAAATTCCATTGCTATAACACTCGTCCTAAATGCCTTGAAAAATTGTTACTGTTAATAATTTAACGACCACAGCGAGAAAGGCCATGAAAACAAAAAAATCCATTTCCATGCTAGCCATCACATTATTGCTGGTTAGCTGCAGTTCCGGAAAACTCACTATCAACCATACTAAAGAAACAGTCACTGCCGGGCATGAAGCTATAGGCGAATCAAAAAAATATTTTGACGTATTGTTGGCGCTTCAACAAAAACGGGCCGTTGTTGTCTACGCGACTCAACCTAATTGCAAATTTAATACAGACGGAAAGATAACAGTAAGAATTAACGAGTCATCTGTACCTAATCCAAACTCACCTCTTTGCGCCACGCCTCAGGACTTCAAAAATAATAATGTTATGCTACTTAACCTTATGCCATTGGATCTACAGATGTTCCAGCCGGACCTGGACATTCTCTCTGCTTTCTCCAGCTATCTCTCCGCCCTGACGGTGTACACAGCGGATCCGACATACCCGGTGGGCGATCTTGTGGACAAGGCATTGACCAAAGCCGAATCGGTAAAATCGCTGGCTAACCTCACCGATAACCAAAAAAAGTCCGTCAGTAACCTGGCGGGGTTCTTGCAAAGGCTCGCTGAAGAGGAAAAAAACGGACGCGACATTGCCAAATTGATTAAACAAGAAGGAAAAAACCAGACTGATAATATGGAGTTGGTTAAGCAAGATATCCATCAGCTAAAGACGCAATATGATGACGTAATGAAACAGGACATTTTCAACTTCACCGTCGACAATTTTAACAAAAGAACGCCCAAATCCCCTCAACCCTCTGACATGGAAAAGTCCGCTGTCTATATCGATAACATTATCACGCTCAATAACCTGACGCAAAAAAGTATCAAAAACCCCACCGCGGCCGAACAGGCGATTGAGGCCTTCCAGCGGTACCATGAAGGGTTAATCTCGATTATCGATGACAACATTATCGATAAAAAAATAAAAGAAGAAAAACTAAAAATCCAACAGGAAAATTTAAAGGAGGCCTTAGGATATATAAAAGACTTTGTCAAAGACTTCACACCGCTTCTGGTAGCGGCTCTTTAAGAGGACAATATCATGGCGACTAAAGAACAAAAAGATGAGCTTGTTAATGCTCTGCATATTCTTAAAAAAGAATGCGACAACATGATCACCACGCCCAATGGGAACGTATTTGTCTATATCAGTTTGAAACTGTCTGCTTTCATCGGAAAAGTATACAGTATCGATCCTTCAATATTGAGCCCCCTTGTTATCAGCGATTTACTGTACTGGACAGAAGGTGCAATAGAAGCCCTTCAAAGCAGCAACACCTCTGATGATATTCCCGCATTGAATATTGTCGTTGGAAAGTTGTACTACCAATTTCCCTGACATTAACGAAGCCGCTTGCCAAGCAAGCGGCGAACCAGTACTGGGGGACAGGCGGCATACACTATACAGCGTGTCGTTGTTGACAGTCCTCCAGCCTGGTTTACCTAAAACGCCTCATGCGCACTAGCACTGGATATCCTGCCCCACCGCGCGTCTGCATAAGCCCATGCAACGTTCGCAGGCCAAACACCACAAAAAAAGACGCCCGCAGGCGTCTTCTTGGCATTGTCACTGAGCCCGAGGCGATCAGTTCACTTTCACCGGCATACCGGAACGGGCCTTGATCGCCGCGTCCACTTCGCTCTGGTTGACGCCGGCGTCCATCAGCACTTTGCCGACCGGCGCAGAGATGGTCAACGGCACCGGATCTTTCGATTGCAGCTGCTCTTCGTTGGCCGACAGCGGGTTGTGCACTTCCACGTAGCGCGAGCCGTCCGGTTCGACGGTGGCCTTCATCGGTTCGTTGATGAACTGCACGCGGGTGCCGACCGGCACGTTCTGGAACAGGTACTTGATGTCGTCGGCGCGCAGACGCACGCAGCCGTGGCTCACGCGCAGGCCGATGCCGAAGTTGGCGTTGGTGCCGTGGATGGCGTACAGACGGCCGACATACAGCGCATACAGCCCCATCGGGTTATCCGGGCCGGCCGGGAACACCGCAGGCAGGATCTCGCCGTCAGCCGCGTATTCGGCGCGCATCTTGGCGGTCGGCGTCCAGGTCGGGCCGTCTTTCTTGCGCTGCACGGTGGTGGTCCAGTTCAGCGGGGTGTCTTTACCCAGTTGGCCGATGCCGATCGGCAGCACCACCACGGTGTTGGAGCCTTTCGGGTAATAGTACAGACGCATTTCGGCGCTGTTGATGATGATGCCTTCACGCGGCGCGTCCGGCAGGATCAGCTGCTGCGGGATAGTTAGGGTGCTGCCGGCCTTCGGCAGGAACGGATCCACGCCCGGGTTGGCCTCCAGCATGTTGCTCAGCCCCATCTGATACTGGGCGGCGAAGCTCTCCAGCGGCAGTTTGCTGTCTTCCGGTACGGTGATTTGGATATTCTCGCCCACCAAACGGCTGTCTTTTGGCGGCAGCGGGTAAACGACGGCGAAGGCAGCCTGGCTGAATGCAACCAGTGCCGTAAACAGGGTTAATAACGCGCGAATGCTCATTTTCATCTTCGTGTTGGTCAAGGCCACTGGCGATTAGGGATATCGGTTTCTACGGCCACTTCGCCCCGATGAGTTTCAGCCGGCAGCCACTCGCTGCGGCCTGAAAAACAGGGGGATTGGACCGGATGCGCATTATATGTGCACATCAATCAAAGTGTGAACCATTACCGATGTAATATCGCAATTTTTTGTAACCTGACGCGCCACGAAGGCGATTTTTTGCGAGAACCGCCGCCTAGCTGGCGGCGGCCAACGCTTCCTCCCGCCGTATCGGGATCAGGTATTCACAGCGGATCGCCGCGCCGCCGAGCGGGCAACTGCCCTCCTTCGCCGGGTAGAAACGCTCGATATCCTGCCCCGGCCGGCGGATGGCGTTCATCTGCGGCATGGCGGTGTCATACAGCCGGACAATAAAGTTTTGTAACCCTTCCGCCTGTCCCTGGTAGGTGAAGCGGGCATACTCGCCCTGCTCGATAGTCACCCGCTCTCCCGGCGCCCCTTCGTCCGGCAGAGCGGCGGTGTAGGCCATGCGCGGGCTGCCCCGGCGGCGCCGGTCAACTTCCAGACTGGTAAGGCCGTATACTACCTCCGGCAGCGCCTGCGGCTGCAGCAACTGCCGCCAGGCGTGGCGGCGCAGCTCACACTTGGAGGCCGCCAGTTGCCCCAGGGTAAAACTGCGGCGCTGGGTATGGCCCACCAACTGCATGGCGGGCAGCGTCACGATATCGGCCTGCGGCAATGGCGCTTCGGTCAGGCGCAGCGGCGGCTGCAGGCCATAGCTCGACCAATCCTGGCTGCGACGATAGCTGGCCGGCGGCAGACCGAATTGCTTGCGGAAGCAACGGGTGAAGGTCTGCTGCGAATCGAACTGGTAAGTATCGGCGATGCAGGCCACGCTGGTGCCGGTCAGACGTAGTTCACGCGCGGCGGCGGTCAGCCTTCTGCGGCGCGCGTAGGTGCCGAGAATATGGCCGGTATGCTGCTTGAACATCCGCTGCAAATGCCATTTGGAGTAGCCGGACTTGGCGGCGATATCGTCCAGCGTCAGCGGCTGATCCAGGCTCTGTTCGATCCAGGCCAGCAGCTGTTCAATCACCTGTTGCTGGTGCATGGTGTTCTCCCCCTTATTTGATCAATAACGTCTGCGCCAATACCCGGCCTGCGGCTTCATTGGCGGCCACCAGCACCGGATAGCCCCAGAATTTGGCGCCGTATTCGGCGAATTCTTCCGCCGCCGCGCGTTTGGCGTCGTCCGGCTCCAGCATGATCATGCCTTTCACCCACCGCTTCAGCGCCTCGCGGTTATCGCGTTTCCACAGCGCCACCTGGGTGCGAGCATCGCGGTCATGTTCTTCTTCTTCATCGCCGACGCTGCGGTCGGTGATCAGAACAAAAGGTTCGGCGCGCGCCAGCAGCGCGCTGAATTCGGCCAGCTCGGCCTGGGTATCGCGCCCGTTTCGGCGCATCCACACCAGCGGAAAATCGTCGGTATCCAATGACATAATCAGTTTCCTCGCGAAAGGGTTTAGGACTGGCGCTTACTTTATCGGCACCGGCGCTAGACCGCATTGCGCAATCAGGACATAATACTTTTCAATTCCGCCAAATTGAGAACTATTCTCATGAAAGTACAGATCCCCCGCCACTGTCTGGATATCGATCAAGTGCCGCGCCCGCTGTTTGCCCTGCAGGGGTCGACCCTCGAACAGGATTGGGAAGTCGAGCCGCACCGCCACCGGAAGGCGCAACTGATCTACACCGTGCGCGGCATGATCCGCTGCGAAGTGGAAAACGGGCTGTGGCTGGTGCCGCCGCAGTGCGCGCTGTGGATGCCGGGCAACGTGTTGCACAACGCCCAGGGCGCCAGCTCCACCGAGGCCTACTGCCTGTTCGTCGATCAACATGCCGCCGCCGGCCTGCCGCAAAGCTGCTGCACGCTGTCGGTCTCGCCGCTGCTGCGCGAGCTGCTGCTGCAGGCCAGCACCTTCGAGCCGCTTTACGACGAACAGGGCGCCGAGGGGCGTCTGACGGCGGTATTGCTGGATCAGTTGGCGGCCGCGCCGATCGAGAATCTGCATCTGCCGGTGTCCGACGACGCGCGCATCCGGCAGTTGACCGAAGGCATGCTGAGCAGCCCGGCGGACAAATCCACCCTCGGACAGTGGGCGCAGCGCATCGGCATGAGCGAACGCTCCCTCAGCCGCACGCTGCAACAGCAGATGGGCATGAGCTTCGGCCACTGGCGGCGCCAGTTGCACGTGATGCTGGCGCTGCAGCGCTTGACGCAGGGCGAGAGCGTACAGACGGTGGCGCTGGATCTGGGCTACGAGAGCGCCAGCGGCTTCGTCACCATGTTCAGAAAGGCGGTGGGCAAACCGCCGGCGCGCTACCTGGCGGAGCGCAACGCCTCTGGAGAAACCCTGGGCGGCGCGATCACCATGTGAAAAAGCCGGCGCAGGCGCCGGCTTGGAGCAGGTGAAAATCAGAAATCGTAGAACACCGTTATCCAGGTGGAATCCGGCTCGTTGTCGCTGCTGTTGGCCAGCGTGCGCTCCACATACACCGACAGACCGTAACCGATGGTGGTGCCCGCGCCAAGATAGACGTGGTTGGCGTGATACGCCTCGTCTCCCTTCAGCCGCAGCGAGTCCGCCGCCACATAAGGCTGGACGGATTTGAGGAACGGCTTGTCGATATTGAAGGTATAACCGACGAAACCTTCCAGCCCGTAGCCGTCACCGGCGAAGAAGTGCGACAGCGTGCGCTGGCGGGTGCTCGGCACATAATCTTTGTAATAGCTGGCGGTGCCGACGATGTACCAGTTGTTCGGCTGCCAGGTCAACGCGGTGCCGGACAGCTGCTGGTGATAATCCTGTTCGTGGTACAGATTGTCTTTGATCTTCGCATCGGTATAACTGTAGGCCGCGCTGAAGGTGAAATCCTTCGTCACCTTGTAATCGAAGCCCAGCCCGCCACCGCCCTTGCGGCGGTAAATCAGGTTATCCGCGGTGTGCAGATCGTCTTCCGGCAATAAATAGTTGGCGTACAGCGTGACCGGCCCGAAATCATTGGTGTATTTGATGCTGTTTTTCGGTTTATTGCCGCCGTCATAGTCGCCGGAAATGCCGATGCCGGTGCCGCCCGCATGGCCATCGTTATCCCAGACGTCGCTTTTAATGCCGACCACCGAATAATAGATGCCGTATTGATGGCCATAGGTCAGGGTGCCGTAACGATCGTCCTTGAAACCGGCGTACAGTTGGCGCTGATAGTCGCGCTTGCCGTCTTCGTTATAATGCCCGTCCCAGCTGAGCGCGTGCGCCAGATCGACGCCCCACTCGTAATAGCCGATGATCGAAGTGTCCTGCGTCAGCGCATAATCGCCGCTGAAGCGAAAACGCGTGCCGCCGTCGTGGCCGTTTTTGTCATAGCCCGGCTCCGGGCCGTTATTGAAGATCCACTCGGGGCGAATGCTGCCGCCCACCTTTAAACTGAGCGGCGCCAGCAACACATTGCTCTGCGGGTTTTTATCCAGAATGGTGATCTCGGCCTGCGCGCCGGCGGAAATCGCCGACAGCAAGACACCGCCAATGAATATTGGCGTTGTATTTTTTCTCATTATTACCCCTGCCCGAAAAAATTATTGTTATAAACGCGGTGGTCTTAAGCCACGCAGAAATAATTAACCGATGTGAACAGCGCACGCAAGATATAAAAATTCACGCCATAACCTGCCATTATTTCAGGTTGGATTTAATTTCAGCAAACACGTGTTCACCTGTAACACGGAGAAAAACAATGTAATAATCGCAGCACGAAATAAACCAATCCGCACGCTTCACCCAAAATAACCCTTCGTGATTATCTGGAAATAAAGATAGCAAATAACAAATAAATATTATTGCCGCAGGTAAACCGTCACGCGAGGGAATTAATTAAAGGCGGGAAATAACAACGGAGCGCGTTGCGCGCTCCGGGGAAAATCTCACTACTGCGCCAGCCAGCCACCGTCCATGTTCCAGGCCGCGCCGCGCACCTGCGCCGCCGCATCGCTGCACCGGAACAGCGCCAGCTCGCCGAGTTGCTCTGGCGTGACGAACGCTTGCGAAGGCTGCTTCTCCGCCAACAGCTCATCGCGCGCCCGCTGCGGATCGGCACCGGCGGCGATGCGCTTGTCGATCTGCTGCTGCACCAGCGGCGTCAGCACCCAGCCGGGGCAGATGGCGTTGCAGGTGACGGGCGTGCGGGCGGTCTCCAGCGCCAGCGTCTTGGTCAGCCCCACCACACCGTGCTTGGCCGCCACATAGGCCGACTTGTCTTTCGACGCCACCAGCCCGTGCACCGACGCTACGTTGATGATGCGCCCCCAGTGGCGCTCGCGCATGCCCGGCAGCGCCAATCGGCAAGTGTGGAACACCGCCGACAGGTTGATGGCAAGGATGGCGTTCCATTTCTCCACCGGGAACTGATCCAGCGGCGCCACGTGCTGAATGCCGGCGTTGTTCACCAGAATGTCCACGCCACCGAACTCACGTTCGGCATACTGCATCATGTCCGCTATCTGGGCCGCATCGCCGAGATCGGCGCCGTGATACCCCGGCGCGGCGCCCAGCCGCGCGACCTGCATTTGCGCCTGCTCCACATCGCCGAAGCCGTTGAGGATCACGCGCGCGCCGGCGGCGGCCAGCACGGACGCGATCCCGAGACCGATGCCGCTGGTCGAGCCGGTCACCAGCGCGGTTTTGCCTTGTACACTCATGGTATCGCTCCTTTAAACAATGCCGGTCAGGTAGAACACGCCGATCACAAACAGCACCGCGGCGCTTTTGATCAGGGTGATGGCGAAGATGCCGCCATAGGCCTGCCGGTGGCTGAGGCCGGTGATCGCCAACAGGGTGATCACCGCGCCGTTGTGCGGCAAGGTGTCCATGCCGCCGCTGGCCATCGAGGCCACCCGGTGCAGCACCTCCAGCGGAATGTGTGCCGCATGGGCGGCGGCGATAAAGCTGTCGGACATCGCCGCCAGCGCGATGCTCATGCCGCCGGAGGCCGAGCCGGTGATGCCGGCCAGCAGGGTGACGCTGATCGCTTCGTTCAGCAGCGGGTTGGGGATCGCCGACAGCGCCTGCGACAGCACCAAAAAGCCCGGCAGCGCGGCGATCACCGCGCCGAAGCCGTATTCGGAGGCGGTGTTCATCGCCGCCAGGATCGCGCCGCCGACCGCCGTCTTGCTGCCTTCCGCCAGCCGGCCGCGAATATTACGAAAGCCGAACACCACCACCAGCAGAATACCCGACACCAGCGCCGCTTCCACCGCCCAAATGGCGGTGATCTTCGCCACATCGGTGGTGATGGGCTTGGCCAGTCCCGGCAGCGTCAGATCGTGGCTGGCGCCGTACCACTGCGGGATCCAATGGGTGAAGCCAAGGTTGAATACCCCGACCAAAATCAACGGCAGGATGGCGATCAGCGGGTTAGGCAGGTTGATGTCGTCCGGGGTTTCCGGTTCGTTCAGCAGCTCGGTGCCGTAACCCTCCCCCTTCAACTGCGCGTTGCGCCGCTGGCGTTCAAGATACAGCAAACCGACCGCGATGATGAACAGCGAGCCGATCAGCCCCAGCCAGGGCGCGGCCCAGGCGTTGGTGCCGAAGAAGCTGGTCGGGATGATGTTTTGGATCTGCGGCGTGCCGGGCAAGGCGTCCATGGTGAAGGAGAAGGCGCCTAGCGCCACGGTGGCCGGGATCAGCCGCTTGGGGATGCCGCTCTGGCGGAACAGCTCGGCGGCGAACGGATAAACCGCGAACGCCACCACGAACAGCGACACCCCGCCGTAGGTCAGCAGCGCGCATACCAGCACAATCACCGGAATGGCGTGGCGTCGGCCGAGAATGCGGATCGCCGCCGCGACGATCGATCGGGAAAAGCCGGACAGCTCGATCAGTTTGCCGAATACCGCCCCCAGCAGGAACACCGGGAAGTAGAGCTTCACGAAGCCGACCATCTTCTCCATAAACAGCCCGGTGAAGGTCGGCGCCACCGCGCCGGGATCGGTCAACAGCACCGCGCCCAGCGCGGCGATCGGGGCGAACAAAATCACGCTGTAGCCGCGGTAGGCGGCCAGCATCAGTAATCCCAGTGCTGCCAGGGCAATCAAAACGCTCATCGGGCACCTCGCTATCGTTGTTATTGTCAGGTACGGCGTGCGAAATTACGGTTTCAGCGCAAAGCGCAGCTGATGCGCCCGTCGCCGTTGAATGCGTTCCCTGCGCGCTTCATCCCACAGATAAAATCCCCGGCCGCTGCGCTGGCCGCTATCGCCGCGCTGCAGCCGCTGCTCCACCAGCGCCATCATCTCGTCGCCGGTCGCCAGTTCCGGGAACAGGTGGCGGGCGATGTCCGCCACCGTCCCCAGCCCGGTCATGTCGGCGGCCTCCAGCGGGCCGACCATGGCGTAGCGCCGCCCCAGCGAGGCGCGCATCACCTGATCCACCACCTCGGCGCTGGCGATGCCGCTGTGGACGATGTGCAGCGCCTCGCGCAGCACCGCAAACTGCAGCCGGTTGCCGACAAACCCCGGCGCGGCGCGCTCCAGCAGCACCGCCTCCAGCGCCATCCCGCCGAGCAGCGCCTGCACCGCCGCCAGATGGCGCGGATCGGTGGCGCGGCCGGGCACGATCTCCACCAGCGGGATCAGGTGCGGCGGGTGCCAGAAGTGGGCGATCAGCAGCCGCTGCGGATGGGTCATGCGCGCCGCCAGCTCGTCCGGCGGCAGGCCGCTGGTGTTGCTGGCAATCACCGCGTCGTCGGCGATCAGCCCTTCCAGCTGCTCATACAGCGCGTGCTTCAGCTCGAGCCGTTCCGGGATCGCCTCGATAAGCAGCCGGGCGCGCGCCACGTCGTTCAGATCGCCGGTCACGTGCAGACGCGCCAGCGCCGCGCCGCGCTCAGTATGCGCAAACTGCCCGACGTCGCTCAGCTCGGCCAGAATGCCGCTCGCCACCGCCGGCGCTTCCGCCAGGCGCTGCGGATCCGGGTCATACAGCAGCACCTCATGGCCGTGGCGAATAAAGTGGGTGGCGATGCCCACCCCCATCAGCCCGGCGCCCAGTACCGCATAGTCAGATGACTGCATGGTGCCCTCCTCGGTTGTTTACGGGCGCTCTACCGCCAGCGCCACCCCCTGCCCGCCGCCGATGCACAGCATCGCCAGCCCCTTGTTCACCTCGCGGCGCTGCATTTCGTACAGCAGCGACACCAAAATGCGACAGCCGGAGGCGCCGATCGGATGCCCCAGCGCGATCGCTCCGCCGTTGACGTTGACCCGCTCCGCCTCCCAGCCCAGTTCTTTACCCACCGCCAGCGCCTGCGCGGCGAAGGCTTCGTTGGCTTCGATCAGATCGACTTCCTCCAGCCGCCAACCGGCTTTTTCCAGGCAGCGGCGCGCGGCCGGCACCGGGCCGATGCCCATGATCGCCGGATCGACGCCCGACGAGGCGTAACCGGCGATGCGCGCCAGCACCGGCAAGCGCAGCTCAGCGGCTTTTTCCGCGCTCATCAGCAGCACCACGGCGGCGCCGTCGTTGAGCGACGAGGCGTTGCCGGCGGTCACCGAACCCTCCTTGCGAAACGCCGGACGCAGCCGCGCCAGCGCCTCCAGGCTGGTGTCGCGCGGCTGTTGGTCGCGCTCAACTCTCAGCGCCTCCCCCTTCGGCTGCGGCACCGTCACCGGCGTGATCTCCTGCGCGAAACGCCCGGCCTGCTGCGCCGCCTGCGCCTTCTGCTGCGAACGCAGCGCGAACCTGTCTTGTTCTTCTCTGCTGATGGCGTATTTCTCCGCCAGGTTCTCGGCGGTGATGCCCATGTGGTAGTCGTTGAACGCGTCCCACAGGCCGTCGTGGATCACGCTGTCCACCATCTGCGCGTGACCGAGGCGCAGACCGGCGCGCGCGCCGGCCATCAGGTAAGGCGACTGGCTCATGCTTTCCTGGCCGCCGGCGATCACCGCCTCGGCGTCGCCGCTGCGGATCGCCTGCGCCGCCAGATGCACCGCCTTCAAACCGGAGCCGCACACCTTGTTGATGGTCAGCGCCGGCGTCGTCACGGGCAGCCCGGCGTTGAGCGCGGTCTGGCGCGCCGGATTCTGCCCGCAGCCGGCGGTCAGCACCTGGCCGAGGATCACTTCATCGATCTGCTGCGGCGGCACGCCGCTTTGCGCCAGCAGCCCCTGCACCGCCGCCGCGCCCAGTTCCACCGCCGTCAGCGGCGCCAGCGCGCCGTGAAAACTGCCGACCGGCGTGCGCGTCGCCGCCACGATCACCACTTCACGTTGTTGCACATTCACCTCCCGTCTCAGAAACGCATTTCCGGCACTTGCTCCGGCACGATCAGCCGGCCGGCGGTTTTGGCGACAATCTCCGCCACGCTGACGCCCGGCGCGCGTTCGCGCAGCACGAAGGCGCCGTCTTCAATTTCCAGGTAGGCCAGATCGGTCAATACCTTGCGGATGCAGCGGGCGCCGGTCAGCGGCAGCGTGCAGCGCGGCAGCAGCTTGGACTCGCCGCCCTTCGCGGCGTGGGTCATCACCACGATGATGTTCTCCGCCCCCGCCACCAGATCCATCGCGCCGCCCATGCCCTTGACCATCTTGCCGGGGATCATCCACGAGGCGATGTTGCCCTCGACGTCCACTTCAAACGCCCCCAGCACGGTCAGATCGACATGGCCGCCGCGGATCATGGCGAACGACTGCGCCGAATCGAAGATCGACGCGCCGAGGCGCGCGGTGACCGTCTGCTTGCCGGCGTTGATCATGTCGGCGTCCAGCTGCTGCTCGGTCGGGAACTCGCCCATCCCCAGCAGGCCGTTTTCCGACTGCAGCATCACATCCATGCCCGACGGCACGTAGTTGGCCACCAGCGTCGGGATGCCGATGCCCAGGTTGACGTAGTAACCGTCCCTCAACTCTTGCGCCACGCGCTGCGCCATTTGTTCACGGGTAAGCATGAGAATCTCCTTAAGCCCGCAGGGTGCGTTGTTCGATACGCTTCTCGAAGGTGCCCTGGATCAGCCGATCGACGTAAATGCCGGGGGTGTGGATCGCCGCCGGATCCAGCTCGCCCGGCGCCACGATCTCTTCCACTTCCACCACCGTGATGCGCCCGGCGGTCGCCATCAGCGGATTAAAGTTCTGCGCGGTGTGGCGGTAGATGACGTTGCCGAAGTGATCGGCCTTCCAGCCTTTCACGATGGCGAAATCGCCGGTGATGGCGGTTTCCATGATGTAGGGGCGGCCGTTGAACTCGCGCACCTCTTTGCCTTCGGCGATCGGCGTGCCGTAACCGGTGGCGGTGAAGAACGCCGGGATGCCGGCGCCGCCGGCGCGGATCTTCTCCGCCAGCGTGCCCTGCGGCGTGAGATCCACCTCCAGCTCGCCGCTGAGCGCCTGCTGTTCGAACAGCGCGTTTTCACCGACGTAAGATCCCACCACCTTGCGGATCTGATGGGTTTCCAGCAGCCGCCCGAGGCCGAACCCGTCGACGCCGCAGTTGTTGGAAACCACCGTCAACCCGCGCACGCCGCGCCGGCGGATCTCTTCGATCAGATTCTCCGGGATGCCGCACAGGCCGAAGCCGCCCGCCAGCACCGTCATGTTGTCCGTCAGCCCTGCCAGCGCTTCCTGGTAGCTGCCGACGCGTTTGTCGAGCCCTGCCATATCGTTGCCCCTGCATGTTGCGGCGCAGGGCGAAATGCCCTGGCTTGCGTGAGGGCATCTTCAGGTCACAAAAATGATTTGTTAATTTTGTTTTTATGCCGCATTCATTTAGAATTTTTATCAATCAGTCGTTAACCGACAATTAACAAAGAGTTAACGCCAACCAAAATGAAAATGAGCATCAAACAGTTACGCGCGTTTTTAGCGGTAGCTCACACTCTGAATTTCGCCCAGGCCAGCGAGCGGCTGAATATTTCTCAGCCGGCGCTCAGCCTGGCGATCCGTGGGTTGGAAGACGCGTTGGGCGGGCCGCTGCTGCTGCGCACCACCCGCCGGGTGACGCTGACGCCGGAAGGAGAAACCTTCTTCCCGATGGCGCGCCAGCTGCTGGCGGATTGGGACAACGCGGAAGAGGCGATGCGTCAGCGCTTCACCCTGCAGATGGGCAAGGTGGCGATCGCCGCCATGCCGTCGTTCGCCGGCAACCCGCTGCCGCCGATCCTCAAGGCGTTTCGCGATCGTTACGCCGGCATCAACGTGGCGGTGCACGACGTCATCAACGAACAGGTGTTTGAAATGATCCGCGAAGGCCGGGTGGAGATGGGCATCGCCTTCGAGCCGGAGCCGAGCGACACCCTGCACTTCACCCCGCTGTGCCGCGATCGCTTTCTGGCGGTGGTGCCGAAGGATTCGGCGCTGGCGCGCAAGGCGCAGGTGAGCTGGAAGGAGCTGCTGACGCTGGATTTCATCACCCTGCAGCGGCCATCGGCGGTGCGGCTGCTGCTGGAGCAGGAACTGGCCCGCAGCGGGCGAACGCTGGAGGTGGCGTTTGAGAGCCACCAGCTGGTGACGGTCGGGCGCATGGTGGCCAACGGCCTCGGCGCCAGCGCGGTGCCGGCGCTGTGCGAGCAACAAATGGATGAGCTGGGGGCGGTCTGCGTGCCGCTGATCGGCCCGATCATCGAACGGCGCGTGGGCCTGATCCGCCTGGCGCAGCACCAGCTCTCTTCCGCCGCGCAGGCGCTGGCGACGGTAATCGAACGGGAGATGGCGGGGAGTGGCGCAGAACCTGCGCTTAAACCGTAAACCCGACGTGCTTGCCACCCGGCAGTTCAATGTCCAGACGCAGCGTGCCGCCCATCGCTTCCACGTAGCGTTTCAGGGTCGAAATCTTCAGCTCATTGCCGCGCCCTTCGATGGCCGCGACCGAAGGCTGGGAAATGCCCAGCGTTTTCGCCAGTTCCTGTTGGGAAATATTCAGCGCTTCCCGCAGCTGGTGCAGGTGCGCTTCAAACAGCATCTCTTCGGCCATTTCCTCGATGCGCCGGCGGCTCTCCGGGGTGCGGGAGGCCAGCAGTTGCTTTAGGGTGCTCATGGGTTACTCCTTGTAAACTCTTCCTTTGTCATTGCCTTCCACGGGGTATCGCCTGATTATAGATTACAGCCTATAAAAAACGATAGGCCGGAATATATAATTTTATCCAGAACGCCATTGGCGTTTTGCCTGGCAGCTCGAAAAAACAGTGGTGATTGCCTTGCGGCTTGAGCATGGAATGCGACGAGATACGGGAACAGCGGCATCAGTATCGGCCAGAGAAGAAAACATGCGGATTTGGCGAGGTAATAAAGCACGCAACCCGGTTTTTTATTTATGAATGAATATCAAAATAATAGAATCATTCTCCATATCAATCAATTAATTACACCAAATACTCCTTTGCCTTTCCGTCTTGTGAGCGAACGCAAAAGATTGTGACAAAGTGGGTTAATCATGTCTGAACTTTCGTTATGGTATTTTTTTCATGTTTTAACGGATTAAAACCATGGCCACAACTCAAGGAAACGCCAGAAAACTTACGGCCGGTGAAATCACATTGGCCAGACTGCTCTACAAAGATGCTGTCGATTACTCGCGCGTTCGCGTCCATAACGGCAGCTATTTCCCCTTCGGCTTACAGCATGAAGATACGGCCGTAACACCAAATGGCACGCTCTATTTTATGCCCAAACACTTCAAAGAAGACTTTGCCACGGCAAACACCTACGATCAGCATTGGTTTATCCATGAAATGGCGCATGTCTGGCAATATCAATTAGGCATGAACGTACGCCTGCGCGGGTTGGCTAGTTGGGCGGTTTCCTATCAGTATTCCTTGCCCAATTATCATCTTCTATCCGATTATGGAATGGAGGCACAGGCAAGTATCATTGCAGACTATTTCTATCTCACTAAATTCGGACGCAATGGCTTTCAAGCAATCACCAACTACAGTGGCATTATTGGGCCAGACATCAAAAAACGCTATGAATGGGTATTGCGAGCTTTCCTGAACAATCCAAAGAACCGGAACACCTTGTCATGATAAGACTTTATCTCTCGTTACTGTGCGCACTGCTACTGAACGGCTGTCAATCCACTCAACCCTGGTACCATCCGTTGGATGTCTCGCTAAAAGACAACCAACCTTGCTTTGCAGTGCCTATCAACAGCGTTCGCAGCGGCGACAGCCTGCAAAACCGGGGAGTGATCGTCTCACGACAGGAACAACGGCAATGGCATATCGTCTGGACCTCACCAGCAGTCACTCCGTTGCCTGACCTGAAACCAGGGCAATGCGTCACTTATCCGCAGGTAAACTGGGCTGCGGGAGAATACTCGGTCTTGCTCGGCGTCTCGATGAATAACGATACGGAAAGGCGTAAATACATGAAAGAATTCAACTTAAGAATTAATCCCAAAGGAGAAATACAGCTACAGTAAGGAGACTGGGATTATTTATTCCCCCTCCACCGCCTGCACCGCCGCCTTCTGCGTGGCGCGCTGATATAAGCACAGCTCCCTGCCCGGCTGGTTTTTCATAAACGGCTGCGGGTAGCGCCCGCCGATAAACAGCGCCGAATAGCCGACGTCATCACCGTAGTGAACGATCGCCCCTTCCACCCTGGCGTTTTTTAGCCCGCTGGCTTTCAGGCAGGCGGCGCGCATCGCCTGTTCGCTCTCGGCCCACGCCGGTGGGGAAGACGCGGTGGCGTGGAACGCGGCCAGCGCGGCGATAAGCAGCCCTATTCTCTTCATCGTTATCCCTCTTTCTACGGCCCGTCTCGCCAGTATAGACCGTGCCGACCCGGCCAACCCGCCGCGCTCTTTACGGCATTTTTATTCCGCGCCCCGTTAACGTTACGGCGTTTTTACAGACAGTTTTTGCCGCCGCAGATACCCTTTTCACATCGCCGCTATGGCCTCACAAGAGAGTTGTCTCATGCGTTTATCCCTGCCTCTGGCCGTGACCGGTCTTCGTTCTGGAGCGCGCCATGCATTCTAATATCATCGGGTTCAATCCCCTGCTGGCGGAGCTGCCCGCTTCGCCGACACGCGTCTTCCGCAAAGAACTGGAGCACTATCTGCAGCGCTATCCGGATACCGAACAGTTGGATATTTATCTGCACGATCTGAACGGCCAGCTGCGCGGCAAGCGGTTGCCGATCGCCGAAGCCTTTGGCCTGGAAAAAGGCTGCTACTTCCCGCTGTCAATCTACGCCCTGGATCTGCACGGCCGGGTGATTGAAGAGAGCGGGCTGGGGCAGCGGGCGGGCGAGCCGGACCGCTTGTGCCTGCCGGTGCCCGGCACGCTGCGCCCCTGCGCGCGCGATCCCGAACGCCACGCCCAGCTGCTGCTGACGATGCAAAACGCCGAAGGCGACGCCTGCGAGCTGGAGCCGCGCGTGGTGCTGCAACGGGTGCTGAAGCGCCTGCACGAGCGCAACTGCTTCCCGGTGGTGGCGGCCGAACTGGAGTTCTACCTGCAGGATCCGCTGCACCCCGCCGAGGCGGAAGCCTGCCCGACGCAGAGCTTCGCGGTGGATGCGCCCGAGCGCCACCATGCGCTGCTGAGCGACATCGAACGGCACGCGCGGCTGCAAAGCCTGCCGCTGACCGGCGTGGTGGCCGAAGCCGCCTCCGGCCAGTACGAGCTGAACCTGCATCACAGCCGGCGCGTGCTGGAAGCCTGCGACCAGATCATGGCGCTGAAACGCCTGACGCGGCAGATTGCCGAGCAGCATCACCAGCACGCCTGCTTTATGGCCAAGCCCTGTACCCATGCCGCCGGCAGCGGGCTGCATTTTCACATCAGCCTGCAGAACGAGCACGGCGAGAACCTGCTGACCGGCGCGCCGGGCGAACTGAGCGACAACATGCAGCAGGCGATGGCGGGCATGCTGGCGCTGATGCCGGCGTCGATGGCGATCCTGGCGCCCAACATCAACGCATTTCGCCGCTTCCGCCCCGGCATGCACGTGCCGCTGCGCGCCTCCTGGGGCCACAACAATCGCACGGTGGCACTGCGCCTGCCCTGCGCCGACAGCGCCAATCAGCGCATCGAATACCGCCTGGCCGGCGCCGACGCCAACCCCTATCTGGCGCTGGCGGTGATGCTCGGCGGCCTGCTGCACGGGCTGGAACACCCGCTGCCGCTGCCGCCCGCCGCCAACGGCTGCGAAAGCGACAACGCCGCCCCCTTGCCGCTCGGCCAGCAGGAGGCGCTGGCGCTGTTCCGCCACAGCGATCCGCTGCGCGAGCTGCTCGGCCCGGCGTTCTGCACCCTGTGGCACACCTGCAAAAGCGCCGAACTGCGCCGCTTCGAGGAACAGGTCACCGCCGCCGAACTCGGCTGGATGCTGTAACCGTCCACTGATTCGTTAACCTAAGGATAATCATGAACATGCAACCGCAATTGGCCCCCGTACAGCCGCTGCTCTGCTGGCGCAAAGGCGTTTTTCATATCAGCACCGATCGGCAGTTATTGGATATCGAGGCGATCCAGCGTTTCCTCAGCCTGCCGGATCGGGCGGCGGCGGAGCGCCTGGCGCGCCACGGCCTGTGCTTTGGCCTGTACCGCAAGCGCCACCAGCTCGGCTTCGCCCGCATGGTGACCGATTACGCCACCTTCGCCTCGGTGAGCGAACTGTTCGTCAGCGCCGAATACCGCGGCGTCGGGCTGGGAAGCTGGCTGACGCGCTGCTGCCTGGCGCACCCGGCTTTGCGCGGCCTGCGCGTCACGCTGCCCGCGCTGCAAGCACCCTGGCGCGCCGACTGCGCGGCGCACGCCCCGCGCGCCCTGCACTGATAAGGAGAGCCCGATGTCTCGTTTGGTGCTGATTTCCAACAAACAGTGCGACGGCAAGGATCTGGCCTGCGCCGGCCGGACGCTGGCGGCCGACGCCGAACCGGGGCTGTGGCTCGGCTGGAACGGCGACGTGCAGAATTTCGCGCAGCGCCCGATCAGTTGCCGCCAACGCGCCGGTTACGATCAGGTGACCTTCCCGCTGTCGATCGAGGAGTTTCGCCGCCACTATCAGGGCTACTACCACGACGGCCTGTGGCCGGTGTTCCACAACCAGCCGGAGAAGGCGCACTTCACGCCGGAAAACTACCGCGCTTACCGGCAGCTGAACTGCCGTTTCGCCGATATCGCCTGCGAGCACCTGTGCCCGGGCGACATCGTCTGTATCGACGACTACCAGTTGCTGCCCTGCGCCCAGGCGTTGAAGGAGCAGGGGCTGCTGAATGCCTGCGCGTTCTTCTTCCACCTGCCGTTCCCGTCGGCGGCGCTGCTGCGGCGCATCCCGGAACATCGCCAGCTGATCGCTTCGCTGCTGTTCTACGATCTGATCGGCTTTACCACCACGGACGATCGCAACGCCTTTCTCAGCTGCCTGTCAGGCGAGTTCCTGCTGGAGATGCTGCCCGACGACCAGATCCAGGCCAACGGGCATATTTTCGCCACCGGCATTTTCCCCGCCGGCATCAACGCCAGGCAGGTTTACTGAACTCAGGCCGCCGCCCGCTGGCGCTCCAGTTCGCGCACCAGCGGGATCACCTCGCGGCCGAAGAACGCCACCTCTTCCTGGAAGTGCAGGAACGCCAACAGCATCAGATCCCCCCCGGCGTCTTTCAGCGCGATGATGCGCTCGGCGATCTGCTGCGGCGTGCCGATCAGGTTGGTTTTAAAGCCGTCGTTGTACTGCACCAGATCCTCAAACGAGGATTTGGCCCAGTTGCCCTCACCCTCCGGCGAAGCCGCCCCGGCGTTCTTCACCTCGTGGCCGAATCCTTGCACCGCCTCCGGGTTGGCGTGATCGATAATCTCCTGCAGCACCGCCTGCGCTTCCTGCTCGGTATCGCGGGCAATGACGAAGCCGTTCACTCCCACCTTGACCCGGTGCTGGTTGGCCCTGGCCTTGGTCTGCAGATCGTCCACCTGCTGGCGAATGCCCTCCACGCTATTGCCGTTGGTGAAATACCAGTCCGAAACCCGCGCCGCCATGTCGCGCGCCGCCCGCGAGCTGCCGCCCTGGAAGATCTCCGGCAGCGGATCCAGCGGCTTGGGCTTCAGCGAGTAGTCGCGATAGCGATAAAAATCGCCGGCGAAGCTGAAGCTGGGCTCGGCCCAGATGCCGCGCAGGCAACGGATAAACTCTTCCGAACGCAGGTAGCGCTCTTCGTGGTCCAGCCACGGCTCGCCGATGGCCTTGAACTCGCCGCGGAACCAGCCGCTGACGATATTGACCGCGATGCGCGCGTTGGAAAGATGGCTGATGGTGGCGATCTGCTTGGCCGCCAGCGTGGGGTTCCACGGCCCCGGCAGCAGCGCGGCGATCACCTTCAGCTTCTCGGTGGAATCCAGCAGCGCCTGCGAAAACGACACCGACTCGTGCTGGTTGTCGGCGCCGTAACCGGCGGTGAAACGGATCTGGGTGAGCGCGTAGTCGAAACCGGCGCGCTCGGCAATCTGCGCCAGCTTGCGGTTGTAGCCGATGTCCCAACCGGTGCGCTGCGGGATGTTGCTGATCACCAGACCGCCGGAGACGTTCGGCACCCAGTAGGCGAACTGAATAGGCTGCTGCGAGTGGTTTGCTGCTGACATGCTTCTCTCCCTCTGCTCGTTGGCGCCGCGATGCGGCACGCATATAACCATTATCGATTTACAAATATTGAAAACCTTGTTTTGGTTATAAATCCGATAGCAGAATGCGTGCCAACCGCCGCGTTAAGGCATCCGGCTGAAAAACCGAAGGTTTAAAGCCGGCGGGTTAAAGCGGGTGCTGCATTGGCAACAGCGGCTGGCGGGCGGCTGTTGGTTATGCAGCAAACCGCTCACCCCGCCAATCCAACCGTTCACCCGGCGGATCTGACCGCTGAGCGAAATACGCCTGTCTTCCCCCCTTACCCCCGGCGATGATGAGCTGTTCCTAAACCCGCCTTACCTCGGGAAAGACGCTACGGCTCGCCGCGCCACTCTGACATCTCTTACAAGCGGATGAGTTCATTCATATTTTGCAGACTGGAATTAAGGATACCTCATGAAACGAGAGGGGATTTTAAAGCACATTCCGTGGATGCTGCTGGGGATACTCGGCGCAGCCTGCCTCGGCGTGGTGGCGCTGCGCCGCGGCGAACACATCAGCGCGCTGTGGATCGTCGTCGCTTCGGTGGCGGTGTATCTGGTGGCCTACCGCTACTACAGCCTGTACATCGCCACCAAGGTGATGAAGCTGGACGCCGGCCGCGCCACCCCGGCGGTGGTCAACAACGATGGCCTCAACTACGTGCCGACCAACAAGAACGTGCTGTTCGGCCACCACTTCGCCGCCATCGCCGGCGCCGGGCCGCTGGTGGGGCCGGTGCTGGCCGCGCAGGTCGGCTACCTGCCCGGCACGCTGTGGCTGCTGGGCGGCGTGGTGCTGGCGGGGGCGGTGCAGGACTTTATGGTGCTGTTCATCTCCTCGCGCCGCAACGGCGCCTCGCTCGGTGAGATCATCAAAAAAGAGATGGGGCCGATACCGGGCACCATCGCGCTGTTCGGCTGCTTCCTGATCATGATCATCATCCTGGCGGTGCTGGCGCTGATCGTGGTGAAAGCGCTGGCGGAAAGCCCGTGGGGCGTGTTCACCGTCTGCTCCACCGTGCCGATCGCACTGTTTATGGGCATCTACATGCGCTACCTGCGCCCTGGCCGCGTGGGTGAAGTGTCGATCATCGGCATCGTGCTGCTGGTGGCCGCCATCTGGTTCGGCGGCGTGGTGGCGCACGACCCGTACTGGGGCCCGGCGCTGACCTTTAAAGACACCACCATCACCTTCACGCTGATCGGCTACGCCTTTGTCTCCGCCCTGCTGCCGGTGTGGCTGATCCTGGCGCCGCGCGACTACCTGGCCACCTTCCTGAAAATCGGCGTGATCGTCGGGCTGGCGATCGGCATCGTGATCCTCAACCCTGAGCTGAAAATGCCGGCGGTAACCCAGTTCGTCGACGGCACCGGCCCGGTGTGGAAAGGCACCCTGTTCCCGTTCCTGTTCATCACCATCGCCTGCGGCGCGGTCTCCGGCTTCCATGCGCTGATCGCCTCCGGCACCACGCCGAAGCTGCTGGCCAATGAGACCGACGCGCGCTTTATCGGTTACGGCGCGATGCTGATGGAATCCTTCGTCGCCATCATGGCGCTGGTGGCGGCGTCCATCATCGAGCCGGGCCTGTACTTCGCCATGAACACCCCGCCGGCGGCGCTGGGCATCACCATGCCGGATCTGCACCGCCTGGGCACCGAAGACGCGCCGATGATCATGGCTTCGCTGAAGGACGTGACCGTGCACGCGGCAGCGGCGGTCAGCTCCTGGGGCTTCGTCATCAGCCCGGAACAGATCCTGCAGACCGCCACCGACATCGGCGAACCTTCGGTGCTGAACCGCGCCGGCGGCGCGCCAACGCTGGCGGTGGGCATCGCCCACGTGTTCCACCAGATCATTCCGGGCGCCAACATGGGCTTCTGGTACCACTTCGGCATTCTGTTCGAGGCGCTGTTCATCCTGACCGCGCTGGACGCCGGCACCCGTTCCGGCCGCTTTATGCTGCAGGATCTGCTGGGCAACTTCGTGCCGTTCCTGAAGAAAACCGACTCGCTGGTGGCCGGCATCGTCGGCACCGCCGGCTGCGTCGGGCTGTGGGGTTACCTGCTGTATCAGGGCGTGGTGGATCCGCTCGGCGGCGTGAAGAGCCTGTGGCCGCTGTTCGGCATCTCCAACCAGATGCTGGCCGCCGTGGCGCTGGTGCTGGGCACCGTGGTGCTGATTAAGATGAAGCGCGCGCAATACATCTGGGTGACGGTGCTGCCGGCGGTGTGGCTGCTGATCTGCACCACCTACGCTCTGGGCCTGAAGCTGTTCAGCGACAACCCGCAGCTGGAAGGCTTCTTCTTCCTGGCCGGCGAATACAAACGCAAAATCGCCGAAGGCGGCGCCGAGCTGAGCGCCCAGCAGATCGCCAACATGAACCACATCGTGGTGAACAACTACACCAACGCCGGGCTGAGCATTCTGTTCCTGCTGGTGGTGTACAGCATCATCTTCTACGGGGTGAAAACCGCGATGGCGGCGCACAAGAACCCGAAACGCACCGATCAGGAAACGCCTTACGTGCCGGTGCCGCAGGCCGCGCCCGCCGACGGCGTAACTGAGGGGGAGGTCAAAGTTTCGACCCAGCATTGATGTGATTTAACGGATACCCTGCATAATAAACGTTAAGTAGTACCCAAAGCCGCTCGGCCTGCGTATCGCAAGATGCCAGCCGTGCGGCGCGATGCAATCGAGATACCCGGGGCGACCCGGAGGTGGGGCATCCCTGCGGGAACCCCATCCCCCGGCTTCCCCTAATATCAGGCTAAAGCAAGCGCTGTAGTGATGCAGGGTAAAGTTGGAGAAGGCTTATGTTCGGAAATCTCGGCCAGGCGGGGAAGTACCTCGGGCAGGCGGCGCGCATGTTGGTGGGCGTGCCTGACTACGATACCTACGTCCAGCACATGAAAGACAACCACCCGGACAAGCCGGTGATGACCTATAAAGAATTTTTCCGCGAGCGCCAGCAAGCGCGCTACGGCGGCGACGGCAAAGGCGGCATGCGCTGCTGTTAACCCGCAGTCACAAGGATCCGTATGAAACCCATTGCAGTCACCATCCTGACCGGCTTTTTGGGCGCCGGCAAAACCACCCTGCTGCGCCACATCCTGAACGCCGAACACGGCTATAAAATCGCGGTCATCGAGAATGAGTTCGGCGAAGTGCCGATCGACGACGCGCTGATCGGCGATCGCGCCAGCCGCATCACTACCTTGAGCAACGGCTGCATCTGCTGCAGCAAGTCCAACGAACTGGCGGACGCGCTGCTGGATCTGCTGGACGGCGTCGACAGCGGCCAACTGGCGTTCGACCGGCTGATCATCGAATGCACCGGCATGGCCGATCCCGGCCCGATTACCCAGACCTTTTTCTCGCACGAGATCCTGTGCGAGCGCTTCCTGCTGGACGGCATCATCACCCTGGTGGACGCGGCGCACGCCGAGCAGCAGCTGAGCCAGTTCAGCATCGCCCAGGCGCAGGTGGGCTACGCCGACCGCCTCCTGCTGACCAAAACCGACGTGGCGCCGGACTGCGAGGCGCTGATCCAGCGGCTGCAGCGGATGAACGCCCGCGCGCCGGTCTACCAGGTGACGCACGGCGACATCGATCTGAGCGTGCTGTTCGACATCGAAGGCTTTACGCTGAACGACAAACTCAACCTGACGCCGCCCGCCCCGCTGTTCCGCCGCATCCCGCAGCCGCAGAGCGACATCCGCTCAATTGTCGTGACGCTGGAGCGCCCGCTGCCGCTGATGCAAATCTCCGAAGTAATGGAAGGCCTGCTGCTGGAATACGCCGACAACCTGCTGCGCTACAAAGGCATTCTGTCCATCGAAAACGAACCGCGCCGCCTGCTGTTCCAGGGCGTGCAACGGCTGTATAACGCCGACTGGGATCGGGAGTGGCTGCCGGAGGAAGAGCGCAAGAGCACCTTGGTATTTATTGGCGTGGATCTGCCGGAGGAGGAGATTCGGGGAAGGATTGGGGGGGTTGGGGTAAGATAAACCATTCCCCAGGCCAACACGGCCCATATCCAGCAAACTCAAGGATGAACGATGGCAAACAACGTGATGATAGTAGGATTAAAGGCGCTTAACCTGTGCGCGAGCGCCTATATCGTCATCAAACTGAGCACGGTGTTAGCCATCGGCATCATGTTTCTTATTGTCTCTTACGCCGGCGTGGAGGACGTTGGGCTGTCCAATCTCCTCGCCGGGGCGCTCATCATCCTGCCGCTGTTGGTCGTCGTCGGTGGCACGCTTATCGTCTGCGCCGTCGCCGCCTATCTCAACCTAAAGGCGCCCTATCGTAAAAAAGCGCTGTTCTTTAGCCTGCTGTTGGGCAGCATCTCTGCGGTTGGCCTGCTGCTGCCCTACTCACGCGAGTTCGCGCTATCCACGGCAACCGCCAGCGCCCTGGCATTGGGCAGCGCGCTGGGGATTTTTGCTTTGTCGAAGAGGCGGATTCAAGCGTTGTAGCGCCTGAAAAAGGCGGGTACGCGCTTATGCCTTTCCCCAATACGGTCCCGCCGCCACCGATTCGCGCTCGATCAGGCTGGCCGGGAAGCTGGGGCGCTTGCGGAGCTCGCCGCCGTCCAGCATCGACAGCAGGCGGTTGATGGTCTCCTGGATCATCTCGGTGACCGGCATCTTCATGCTCGACAGCGACGGCACGGTATAGGGCGCCAGCGGGATGTCGTCGAAGCCGATGACCGATACCGCCTCCGGCACCGCCACGCCGCGCTCCGTCAGCCGCTTCATCGCGCCGATGGCCATTTCGTCGTTGCCCGCGACGATGGCGCTGAACGGTTGCCCGCCGGCCAGCAGCGCATCGACCGCCGCCACGCCGCTTTGCGCGTGCCATTTCCCCTCGACGATCAACGCCTCGTTAACCGCGATGCCCTGCTGCGCCAGCGCGGATTTGTAGCCGGAAAGCCGCTCCAGCCCGGTGGGGGAATCGAGCGAGCCAGTGATAAAGGCGATGTCGCGATGGCCGCGCGCGATCAGGTGCGCCACCGCCGCCGCGCCGGCGGCGTGCTGATCGCTGAAGATGCAGTAGCTGTCGTTCCGCCGCAGCCGCCGGTTGATCACCAGAATCGGCTGGCGGTGTTGGGAGACGATCTCGTCCATTTCCGCGATCGACAGAAAACGCGGGTAGATGATCACCCCGTCGCAGCGCAGATCCAGCAAAAACTGAATGGCGGCCCGCTCCTCTTCGGCAGTGTGCTTGCCGTCCGCCAGGATCAGTTGGCGGCCGTCCGCCTCCATGATGCGCGCCGACTGCGCCATCAGTTCGCTGAAATAGTTGCCGCTGTAGAGGGTGTTGGTGACCACCAGGCCGAGGGTTTGGGTGGTGTTGGTCGCCAGGCTGCGCGCCAGCAGGTTGGGCCGATAGCCGGTTTCCGCGATGGCTTTTTCCACCAACGCGCGTTTCTCCTCGCTGACATAGCCGCTGCCGGACAAAACGCGCGACACCGTCGCCTTTGAAACGCCGGCCTTTTTCGCCACCTCGAGTATCGTTGCCATCTGTGCGCCGCCAAAATCCATGGGTTCAGCGCAGTCTACCCAAGACGCCCGGCGTTTGGAACGTTTTCACGCCCCTGCACATCGGTGCGCACTTATCCCTGACGATCCAGATCACGAAAACGCAACGCCAAAAACCATAGTTCTTGCCAACCACAAAACACCAATACATGATTTTGTGAAACCGGTTTCTTATGGGCGTTTCATACGGATGGAACGACGGATCGCCCAGGCAGTAAATATTCGCCTTTAGGCTATCCGAATTGCTATCTGAGAGACGACACGCCATGCCGAAGAACTACGCAGAAATCTCGCACGCCATCGTGGCCGCCCTAGGCGGCGCGGGCAATATCGAGGCCGTGACCCACTGCATGACCCGCCTGAGATTCGTGGTGAAAGACAAAACGCGGATCGACACGCCGGCGCTGAAGGCCATCGACGGCGTGCTGGGCGTGGTGCACAGCGGTGAACAGTGCCAGGTGATCATCGGCAACGAGGTGGCCAAGGCCTATCAGGCGGTGCTGGCGCTCGGCATGCCGGGCGCAGCATCCCCCGCCGCCCCGGTGAAACGCCAGCTTACCCTGAAGGGCATCGGCGCCGGCATTCTCGACGCGCTGGTGGGCACCATGTCGCCACTGATCCCCGCCATCATCGGCGGCTCGATGGTGAAGCTGCTGGCGATGATCCTGGATATGGCCGGGGTATTCGAGAAAGGCTCCTCGACCCTCGTCATCCTCAACGTGATCGGCGACGGCGCGTTCTTCTTCCTGCCGGTGATGGTCGCCGCCTCGGCGGCGCTGAAGTTCAAAACCAACATGTCATTGGCGATCGCTATCGCCGGGGTGCTGGTGCATCCCAACTTTATCGATCTGATGGCCAAGGCGGCGCAGGGCCAGGCGGTGGAATTCGCCTTCATCCCGGTGACGGCGGTGAAATACACCTACACGGTGATCCCGGCGCTGGTGATGACCTGGATCCTGTCGCACATCGAACGCGGGGTGGATCGCATCACCCCGGCGGTGACCAAGAACTTCCTCAAGCCGATGCTGATCGTGCTGATCGCCGCGCCGATCGCCATTCTGCTTATCGGCCCGCTCGGCATCTGGATCGGCAGCGGCATCTCTGCGCTGGTCTACACCGTGCACGGCTACCTGGGCTGGCTTTCCGTGGCCATTATGGGAGCGATTTGGCCGCTGCTGGTGATCACCGGCATGCACCGGGTGTTTACCCCGACCATCATCCAGACCATCGCCGAGACCGGCAAAGAGGGCATGGTGATGCCTTCAGAGATCGGCGCCAACCTGTCGCTGGGCGGCGCTTCGCTGGCGGTGGCGCTGAAAACCAAGAACCGCGAGCTGCGCCAGACCGCGCTGGCCGCCGCCGCCTCCGCCATCGTGGCGGGGATTTCCGAACCGGCGCTGTACGGCGTGGCGGTACGCCTGAAGCGGCCGCTGATCGCCAGCCTGATCAGCGGCTTCGTCTGTGGCGCGGTCGCCGGCATCGGCGGGTTGGCCAGCCATTCGATGGCCTCGCCCGGGCTGTTCACCAGCGTGCAGTTCTTCGATCCGGCCAACCCGATGAGCATCGTGTGGGTGGTGGCGGTGATGGCGCTCTCGGTAGTGCTGTCGTTCGCGCTCACGCTGATGCTGGGATTCGAGGATCTGCCGGAAAACGCCGCCGCGCCCGGCCAAACCGCACCGGCGGCGAACGCCGCCAGCGCAACGCAATGAGACACCAGAGGATTGCATGTCCGATTCAACATTCCCTAAAGGATTTTTATGGGGCGGCGCTTTAGCCGCCAACCAGGCGGAAGGCGGCTATCGCGAGGGCGGCAAAGGGCTGACCACCGTCGATATGATCCCGCACGGCGCCAACCGCATGGCGGTCAAACTCGGGCTGGAGAAGCGCTTTAGCCTGCGCGACAACGAATTTTATCCCAGCCATGACGCCATCGATTTCTACCACCGCTACCGCGACGACATCGCGCTGATGGCGGAGATGGGCTTTACCGTGTTCCGCACCTCCATCGCCTGGAGCCGCATCTACCCCAACGGCGACGAGCTGACGCCCAACGCCGAGGGCATCGCCTTCTACCGCAGCCTGTTCGAAGAGTGCCGCCAATACGGCATCGAGCCGCTGGTGACCCCGTGCCACTTCGACGTGCCGATGCACCTGGTGACCGAATACGGCTCCTGGCGCAGCCGCAAGATGGTGGAGTTCTTCACCCGCTACGCCCGCACCTGTTTCGAAGCCTTCGACGGGCTGGTGAAATACTGGCTGACCTTCAACGAGATCAACATCCTGCTGCACAGCCCGTTCTCCGGCGCGGGGCTGGTGTTTGAAGCGGACGAAAACCCTGAACAGGTGAAATACCAGGCCGCGCACCACGAACTGGTGGCCAGCGCGCTGGCGACGCGTATCGCCCACGAAGTGAACCCCGCCAACCAGGTGGGCTGCATGCTGGCCGGCGGCAACTTCTACCCGTGGTCCAGCAAGCCGGAAGACGTGTGGGCCGCGCTGGAGAAAGACCGCGAGAACCTGTTCTTTATCGACGTGCAGGCGCGCGGCGCTTACCCCTCCTACGCTGCCCGCGTCTTCCGCGAGAAAGGCGTGAGCATCGCAATGGCGCCGGAAGACGCCGACATCCTGAAGCACACCGTCGACTTCGTCTCCTTCAGCTACTACGCCTCGCGCTGCGCCTCCGCCGACATGAACGACAACAACAGCAGCGCCGCCAACGTGGTGAAATCGCTGGCGAACCCGCACCTGCCGCGCAGCGACTGGGGCTGGGGCATCGATCCGCTGGGGCTGCGCATCACCATGAACATGATGTACGACCGCTACCAAAAGCCGCTGTTCCTGGTGGAAAACGGCCTGGGCGCGCACGACGAGTTCAATGCAGCAGGCGAGATAGAAGACGACTACCGCATCAGCTACCTGCGCGAACACATCCGCGCCATGGCCGACGCCATCGCCGACGGCGTGCCGGTGCTGGGTTACACCACCTGGGGCTGCATCGACCTGGTGGCCGCCTCGACCGGCGAAATGAGCAAGCGCTACGGCTTTGTCTACGTCGACCGCGACGACCAGGGCAACGGCACCCTCGCCCGCACCCGCAAGAAATCGTTCTGGTGGTATAAAAAGGTGATCGCCAGCAATGGGGGGGATTTGGGGTAGCGGGGCGGTGGGGTTAGCGTGGGGTGCGGAGGGCTTCCAACCTAAGTTGATCGCCTTCCTGCTGCACAACGAATTCGGCGACGAATTCACGCGCAGAGGGAAACTCGCCCGCCTGCTGTTTATTGAGGGAGACCAGCTTCGCGGAGAAATGGTATTGCTGCCCCGGCGTAAATACGTAGCCCTCATCAGGGACGCACTGATTGGGGGCGAAATCCCGCAGCGGATCGAAGAATTTGAATGTACGACTCTGCGCCTCATCCAATCGGTAGATCGAGATGCCCGCAAGCTTTTCGTCTCCCTGCGGCTGAACGGTGATGCATACTTTGCCCTCACGCAGGCTGGCAGTAGCGGGATAGTCTACGGGGATACGATCGCCTATCGACGGACAGCCTGCGAGCAGGAAGGGAAATGCGAGGGGGAAGATCCGGTTCATTTTGTCTCGGCGCTATCTGCTGCCCTGCGTGATATTTTCAATTTCGTAAGCGCCGTTGAGCTTTTTCACTTTGAAGTGAGCAATAAAGGCCCTACCAGAAATATCCTGCAGGTTTCTGCGCTTCTCAATCGGCAAAAAATTTAGCCTCATGCTGTAGGTATGATTTTCCTGAAACGGGTAATCGTTCTGCGTAACGCAAATGCCCTTTTTAAGATCCTGATTCGCCACCTCAATCAATTTCTCATCCGTATCACCCGTGAGATAGAGCGTATCTTGCCTTTCATTCTCCTTTGGTGATGGATAGATGCAGATGTCGCCATTCGCTTTAGCATGGGCGGCGATAGGGATATCCGGCGCATAGCGCTGATTGAGACGATCGCCTACACAAGCACTTAGCAAGGTCACACCAACAACGGCACAGAACAGTCTCACCTTCATAACCAATCCTCTTACTTGTAAGGAAAACCGACTAACACTTTCTCATATTTTTCTTTTACTTTTCTCATATCGGCATAGTCATTACCGCTGTAAGTCACTTCCTTGCCGAAGCGGTTTCTCCAAACAGCATAACCTGAAGAGGTCAACAAATGATAATCAGCAACGATCTGAGCCTGTTGCTCCATAGCGTAGTTCTTTAGGAGCTTGGAGCCATCCAGTTCATAACTGTAATTTGCCAACCAACTGTAGAGGCCTCGGGTCTTAACCCACATACCACGCTGGTATTGCCAAACATGAACCATTTCATGGATGAAAAGATGTTTATGACTATACCCTTCCTTTGAGAAATCGGGCACGTACCAGTCTCTAAAATACAGCTCACCATTGGGTGACATCGCAGTGTTTCGATTTTGTAAGCCAAAGGGGAAATAGCTATCGTGATGAACCCAGACTTTCCCATAAATAATTGAACCACCAAATACCGACTTCGCAAGGCCGATCTCCCCGGAGGTTAATAGCCTTAAAGCCCCCTCTTTCTTTTCCATCGTAGTGCATCCCTGTCATTATTTTAAAAAACTCACTACCGCGAGTATTAACAAAGAGGTTGATAATAGCACCCTAGGTACACATGATAAACATTCAACCATTCTTTTTACATTCATTCACCTCAACGTATTTCGTGACAACAAAATTCACAGATTTAATAATTCATTTAGCAAATGAATTATCCTAACTGATTAGCCTGAATTAAAATTTAATAACTGCGATCTGCATTCCAACCTCATGAGTAAACAGCCTGTAATTCCATACAGCTTATTTTTCCTTTTACTGATAACGTTATAGTTTTTCTGCTGCGGCAAAATCCGCAGCCGGAGTTAGCGTTCCGAACACTTACACAAGGCAGCATTATGTATATAATGTTGGGGCTTTAAACATCCAGAATTATGGTGGCCCAAGTGGGGGCTTCGCAAGAAGCGCCGGTTTCCTTCGTGTCCGGTAACGCTAACTCCGCTTGGGCTACCACCATGGGTTTAGCGTCTCATGTGGTAGTACGCATACTACACACTAAGGATAAAGACACATGGAAAATGTCATCACCACCGAGTTCACCACAAGTACCCTCACCCTTTATCGCCAACTGTTTAACCACCTCGATCTCAGCGCTTTCGATCCCTCAGAACTTTTAGACCTGGCCGCCCTCTCTGCCGAACAGGCGGAAGGTTTGTGCCACGGCCTGATGCTATTCGGCCATTTACTGCAAAAGCACCCACAGCTGGACACTGAAGGCTGGGAACAGCTGAATCACTATCTCAACGCCACGGCGCATCTGGTTCCTGCGTTGTGTAATCTTTATGGGCGGGCACTGCGAGAGATGGAAACCTGCGGCTAACGTAAATGGCAATCAGGGCGATGCCTGCACTCGTCGCCCTTCCCACTCAGGATTTCCAATAGATCTGACTGACATATCACAACAAAAACATTCATCAAGGTAGGCATTTCCTCCCCTACCTGGCATAGTTAACGCATTCGGTAAATCGATGAGTTAACTGCTGGGTATTGATGCATGCTGCTCAGGTCAGCAAGCACATTGCTCAGAGTCTGCTCGGTAATGTGAGGACGTGGTTTTGGCAACTGCAATAGAGGCGTTATCTTCAAAAGAATCCGTTTTAAAAGCGATCGAAGAATATAAAAAAATTGGCCGAGATGCGTTCTTAAAACAACATGAAATAAAACGATTAAAAAAATACACCCTTCTTTATAATGGCGAGAAGTACGATATCCGCGGCATTTCCGCTAGAGCATACAGTGAGCAACATGGCTATCCGTTTAAAGGAATCAATGCCGATAGCGGCACGGAAAAAGCCATCCAATTTCTCAAAGATCTCAGTTTTGAGATCGTCGAAACACCGCATCCTTTTGAGATACTGGAAAAAGACGAAGTTTATAAACGTAAATACCTCCACGATCTCTATGGAGGGCAAGAACAGGGCGGAATATCGACACCTATAGAATTCCCCGTGATCTTCATTTTCACCGGCGAGACTGGCGAAACTCATGGGTACAAAGATGGATGGTCTAACAACGACCACTTCTCCTACACGGGAGAAGGCCAGAAAGGTAACATGCAGTTTACCAAAGGCAATAAAGATATCCGCGACCATAAAGAGAATGGTAAGGATATACTTTTATTTGAATATAACAAAAACCGTACGGGCGTAAAATTTGCTGGGCTATTTGAGTGTGATTCATGGAACTACACTGAATGTAAAGATACCCAAGAAAACATGAGGCAAGGGATAATTTTTAATCTATTCCGTGTATCTTCTGCTCAAGATTCTGATCATGAGATTATCTCATCAGAAGTAGGCCAGAAGGAGGAGAGTTTAGAACAGTTGCGCGCAAAGGCTATAAAGTCTTCAGAGATATCAGGCCAGCGCCAACAGAGCGACAGCAAAAAATCCTGGTTCAAACGCAGCGAAGACGTAAAAAAATACGTGCTCAAGCGCGCCAATGGCACCTGCGAAGCCTGCGACCAGCCGGCACCGTTCAAGAAAAGGAACGGCGAGCCCTACCTCGAACCTCACCACACCAAGCGCCTAGCCGACGAAGGCCCCGATCACCCACAGTGGGTGGGTGCTATCTGCCCTACTTGCCATCGGCGGATTCATAGCGGGGTGGATGGGAAAGAGGTGAACAAGAAGCTGATGGTGAAGTTGGAGTTGAAAGAGGTCAATTTTAAATAGCTATCGTTAAAAACCATCCGACTAGGGGTGTTTCGAAGGTGATATTTAAAGAGATGAGTCTAGAATTCTTGAACGCAGAACATTTCGTTCTCGTACGTATGAAAAAATCCGCAGTGTGAACGATACCTTTGTTAATGGCATGAGTGGATTTTAATAGGAGAGTAAAATGGCATTAGATCTGAGTAATACTTTGGTTATTGGTATAAGTGCTACCGCACTGTTTGATATGAGTGAATCAGATCGTATGTTTCAAGAGACATCGCTAACAGACCCCGACAGTGCAATTGAGCAATATCGTGCCTATATGCTAAAGCACGAAAATGAACCACTTAAACCTGGGACTGGCTATCCACTAATCAAAGCATTACTCGGGCTAAACCAGTATAAACAGGCCGAGGATAAATCACCGTTAGTAGAAGTCGTTGTTATGTCTCGTAATAGCCCAGAGACAGGTATTCGCGTATTAAACACCATCCGCCACGATAAGCTGGACATCTCACGCTCGGCATTCACAGCTGGAGAAACGGTTGCAGATTATTTAGATGCATTTGATGTGGACCTCTTTCTGACTACAAATGTTGCTGATGCGCAGAAGGTAATTGACTCTTGTTTCTGTGCGGCAGCTATTTTGAAAGATCCTCCTGCAGATTCTCCAGAGATCCCTGACGGCCAGGTCAGAATTGCCTTTGATGGGGATGCCGTACTTTTTTCAGACGAGAGTGAATTGGTCTATAAAAAACAAGGGATGGAAGCATTCCACGCTCAAGAGAATGCACAGCAAGATATTCCTATGGGGGAAGGTCCGTATGCTACATTGCTCAAGAAATTGGCAAAACTTCAAGAGCGTCTACCAATAAGAGTGGAATACTCCCCAATCCGTATTGCTTTAGTCACAGCAAGAAATTCCCCATCAGAAATGAGAGTGATTAAAACGCTACGTAACTGGGGCGTTTATGTTGACGAAGCGTTTTTTCTCGGTGGAGTTGGAAAAGATAAAGTTTTAAAAGCGTTCAGACCACACGTTTTCTTTGATGATCAAGATGTTCATTTGGATGCAGCAGCAAAGCTTGTACCTTCAGGTAAAGTGCCTTATGCAAGAAATTCTGGACTCTATTTAGCTGCAGATAAGAAGAGTTGATATTGTAATTGCTCACCAAGCTGTTAGCCGCTAGTAAATTATACATAGCTGGGGCCCCAACATCTGGGGCAACATAATCGTCCTTTTGTAAATATATTTTTTAGTTTAGTGCATTTTGAGACATCCGGCATTCATCTGACATCAGGTTATTTAGGATTTCATGATATCGCTAACCACTTTAGCATACCATCTATTTTTTCTGGTAAAACGCGCATACATATTGACACGCTCTCCTACAGGCAGAAATTATAAACTTTGATCAGATTTGTACCTTCTAAGTACAATATAACTAAGATCACCACACCACAGAATTGGTTTACCTGTTGTAGCATATGCGCAAGTACCAATAATCAGTGCATGACATCCATCTAATTCATCCAGACTCTTTTCAACCCTAAACTGCTCTTTGAAATCATCTGAAACATCCTTATTAATACAGATACTTAACCCAGATTTTATATTACCTGCATTTAACCAAATTTTGCCATCTTTTGTCTGCCCAACATCACTAATGAAACCCCAAAAGATTCTACGAGCACCGTCCATCCATGGCTCAACATTGACAAACTCGACAAACAGTTCAGCTCCACGCTCCGGTAAATCGTTAAAATCCCCCTCTTTAAACCCCACCTTTTTATCGGTATAACATAACCCTTTTGACTTCACCAATTTGTAAAGTAGGTTTTTTAAAGTAAAATGCGCCGGATATTTTAAATTTCCACCATTAATTTTTTTCTCACCAGAAAACTTTTGCCCATGAGGGGTAGTATCTGAATCATCCACTATTGGTTTGACATCAATGTTATAGCTTTGCGTTAATCCCAAATCCAATACTATGCCACTGTCAGCGTCTGATGCTGGTAAACCTTTATTTTCATCCCCTTCCCCCACAGCTTCATATGAGGTCCCCAGTGGGCAGTTTTCCTGGTGATGTGCACAAAAATGCGGCGAGTCATTTCCGTAACTCGATCGCCTGAACCATGCATCACCCTTACATTCGATACATAGCAAACTCCGTCTCTTTAGTTGGATCTCACTAAGTGGCAATGCGTAAAATGCATCCGCGCTCCATTCTTTTTCATCAATAGTACAGAAAGCTTTATCCACTACGTTCCCCTCGTTCAAGCTACCTAGTATAATACTACCATTACTTATAAATAAAATTTAGTTAGATGGTATGATCCAGTTCAAGTTATTGGGAGAAGCGATTATAAGAATTTGCTCTTGATAGCGTGTATCAGCATTGTTGATAGATTAGATGAACCAAGTGCACTGATCGCTTGAAAAATGCGCCAGCCATGTTCTATACAGTACTGTAATAGATCAAAAACCTTCCGCATAAGCGTTTACAGGAAACCGTTCACTCTCTTATTTACTAATTTAACTATATTTTTATTTGGATGAACAGTAGAGAATAGTTTTTATAAGAACTAAAACTTCATTGATGGTTTTACAGTTAGTTCTGGGACTATTGTCCCACGGATGGCCAAACCGGGATGAATGGCGATGTTGTACGGCGGTCAGCAGAATAGCTTCACATTGACTGACACCGGAGACACGACCATGAGCAGCGCCGCCTTACCGAAATACATCACCGATAAACTGCACGCCCTGCGCGACGCTCGCGCCGCCCACGCCAAAAACTACCAGGCGTTGACCGACGTCGTAACCGGCATTGCCCGCTGCCACCAACAGAAGAAAGACACCGAAGTGCAGAGCCAGGAGGCAGAAAGCCAGTGGCGCACCCTGTTTCGCAAACTGCGCGGAGAAATGACGCCGGAACTGCAAGCACAGCACCACCGTCGGATTTCCAAGCGGGAGCTGGCGAAAGAGTTCGACGGCCTGATTGAAGAGATGGAGCTGGACAAAATGCAGCTTCACCTCAGCTGCGGCGGCACAGCCCCGAAGGTGGTGAACGCGCACAAAGACGCCCTCACGACCTTTGCGGCTCATGCGATGCATCAGGCGGTGGATGCGCTGAGCAAGGCGCTAATCAACCCTAACGTTATCAAGGCGTGTGCACTGGCTTCACGGGCTTACGGCGTCTATGCGGACAATCCGATGAAAATGATTGAGCTACAGGTACTGGGCACGCTACAAGGCCGCATTCGCGCTACCATGGCTACGCAAAATATCGACCACCCGGTGCTTAATGAGATTGGCCTGACGATACCGCAAGAAACCGGCGTATTGCCGGAACTGCAAAGCAGCCCAATTCGCCGGACGCAAGTGGCAAGAGAACTGGCGGAAAAACGCCGTCTGCTGCAAGAGAAAGGGGCCCAATCATGATGCGCTGCCCGCTGTGCACCCATGCGTCCTATACTCGCACCAGTCGCTATATCACGGAGCGGACAAAAGAGGCGTATTACCAATGTCAGAGCCTGACCTGTTCTTGCACATTCAAGACGGTGGAAAGCGTCGATAAAATCCTGTGCCAGCCGATACAGGCGCAACCGGTCGATGAGAACGCCCTGCCACCTCCGGAGAAACGGACCTTGAACCGCTATCGCCGCTACAACAGCAATCCTACACTGCACTAAGCATTCTCCGCCCCGCCGCTCTCGACAGCATCGCGGGGCATTACCCTTCCGCCTCGCCCAAAACAGCCTTTTTCCTGGCTAGCCAGCCTCAAATTGCGTGTGCATGCATAGGGTGCATGATTTTGCATGCAAGAAAATGCACTTTTCATCCCCTGCCACACCAGTACTGGCGCGGCCTGCGGCCGTTCATGCAACTGCATGAAAAGCGACACATGAAGTGCGCAGGCGAGGCGGGGGAAGTATTGCGCGCCATAGAGAAAACAAATTATGTTTTAGGCAAAAAATGTAAGTATGTGGGTAGGCTATCGTTCCTTACTTCGACTTGGTAGTATACTCTTTATGATGTTTCTCAGGCTTAGAAATGCTTGTTTAACAAATTGATAATTAAGTAATTTTAAAAAGGATTAAAGATGGCCAGAGGCGAGTTAATGAAAAAACTTTTGGCTAGCTACGGCAATGACTCAGAATTTCGCTCGGTAGCTGAAAGAATTATTAGTGAAGAAGAAAAAAAGAATAATAAAGTATTAGCTAATAGTTTGAGACGAACTCTCGAAAACAGCCAAGCTATAGGTTCGAATTATTCTTTAAAAGGTCTGGAAAAGTTCGCCCCGACTCTTGAAGGTAAAAATGACTTTGTCGAAAGAGTTGAGCCAAGTAATTCCCACAAAGAATTAGTTCTATCTTTCGAAAATGTCAGAATACTTAAAGGATTAATTGAGGAGTATAGACATGCAGAAGCAATACGAAAAAATGGGCTATCGTTACGCACCAAGCTCCTTTTTTGTGGTCCTCCGGGCTGTGGTAAGACACTAAGCGCTGAGGTTTTTTCCTCTACACTAGGTCTTCCTATGTTTATAGTTAAGTTAGATAAGTTGATCTCATCTTATCTCGGCGAGACAGCCACTAATATTCGCTCCATATTTGAATTCGCGAATAACAAACCTTGCGTGCTTTTTTTAGATGAATTTGATGCAATTGCACGTTCACGTGAGGATGGAAACGAGCACAATGAACTTAAGAGAGTTGTTAATAGCCTTTTGCTATTTATTGAACGATTAGCTCCAAAAGGTTTTATGATTGCCGCAACCAATCTTGATAAAAGCATAGATCCAGCAGTATGGCGGCGTTTCGATGAAGTTGTTTGGTTCAAAAACCCCGATAAAGGGATGATTAAAAGGTTTTTGAAAAGCAGGCTTAAAAATGTTAACTATGATTTCAACCCAGATAATTTTATATTAAAGTTAGATAATATGAGTTTTTCAAGCTTAGAAAGAGTATTAAATCAAGCTATAAAAACCATGATTATAGGGAAGAAAAAAGTATTGAGTGAACGTTATTTAGTTGACGCGATCAATGATGAATATCGCAGGAATAGTGGTGTTGATAAAATGCGTTAATATAAATGGAGAATAAAAATGGCAGAGTATGAACATTTGCGTCTTGTTAAGATGCCACAGCAATTCGAAAGACGGAAAAAGCCCGGATTTGGTTCCGCTCCTAAACGTAACAGTCAACAAAGAGTTACGCATGGGACCTCTCTTATAAGACAGTTAGATTCAACTGTTGCTTATATCAGGAGCAAGCGAAAACCAGGAAGTATTGATCCATCATTAATCATGAAAGTAAAGTATGAGGGTTCAGCTGCTGATGAGGATTGGGAAAGACTTGGATTGCATGTACTTTCACATGACGAAGACAAAACTTTAGTTCTCTTTTCGTCAAACGACTCTCTATTATCTCTAACAGAAAGAATCAATGCGTACTCAGCCCCTATTCCCGCCAATCAGCGCAACCCTGCCTACAATAATTTTGTAGGCAACTTAACATCCATAGAAACAATTACCGCCAATGACAGGATTGGAATAAGACTTAGGGAGGATGGATTCGTTTCCTTAGCTGATTTTGATGAGGATGAAGTTTACACTTTTGACGTCGAGCTCTGGGATTTTGGTGGCAGGATAGCCCGAGAAGCTAAAATTGAATCAATAAAAAAAATCGCCATTGAAAACGGAGGCGAATACATTGATTCATATGTCGGACCGTCCATATCTCTTCTAAGAATAAAATGTAACACTGAATGCTTAAACGAAATATTGGAAATCCCTGAGATATACACAGTTGATCTGCCTCCATCACCTGATATGGAAACTAGCAGATATATGGAAATAGATCTAGAAAATGCTCATGAAGTTAATGATGCATATGAAGATTTACCCGTAATCGGGGTGATAGATAGCGGTGTAAATAATCACCCATTCCTAGACGGTGCTTTAATTGGTGGAATATCTTTTTTGCAGGATACCGGTGAAGATGTTTTGGGTCATGGGACTTCAGTTGCAGGAATAGCAGCATTTGGTGATTTTCGGTATCAGCTTAGCATCAGTAACCGGCTTACTCGCTATGCCAAAATTTGCTCCGCCAAAGTAGTTAATAATGAAGGTAAATTCCCTGAGGATGTTGTAATTCCAAAATTAATGTCTCAGGCAATTAATGAACTTCATAGACATTATAGTTGTCGCATTTTTAACATTTCTTTGGGAGATCCCAAAGCACCATTTAATGGTAAGCGAAATGGTCAATGGGCATCCATTCTCGACGAGTTGGCACGAAGTCTCGATATCCTAATAATCGTTTCAGCTGGCAACGGTAATGCATGGGGTCAAAATCCTGAAGATGCTATTAATGAGTACCCAAATTTTCTCTTAGATGAAAAAAATAAGTTCCTTGAGCCAGCTGGTGCAGTCAATGTACTAACTGTAGGTTCGTTGTCTTGTGGTGATGGCTTACCACCTAGCTTAGCGCCGTATGTTGGAGTACAACCTACAGCTAAATTGGATGAACCGTCTATTTTCACACGTACTGGCCCCGGTGTATTAGGTATATGTAAACCTGATATGGTTGATTATGGTGGCACTGCTATTTTCGATTCCGCAATATTTAAAATACGGTCTGGTGCCGATATTTCTGAAGCTGGCATGATAAGCCTTAATAACCGTTTTTTGACTAAGTTATTTAAAACATCTTCTGGCACATCTGTTGCTGCTCCTATGGTAGCCCATAAAGCAGCAATATTACTCAAGCAAATTCCAGATTGCTCTGCTAATTTGCTAAGAGCTCTATTGGTAAATTCATCAAATCATCCTACGCTCAACCAACAAAGAATAAATATGTTAGATGAAGCGTCTAAAGGAAAAATTTATGGAAAGGGAGTTCCTCAGCTAAAAAACCTAATAGCATCCGAAGATAATCGAGTGGTTCTCTATTCAGAAGATTCATTACAACCAGATTACTTTGCAGTATACGAAATACCAATAACAGAAATCTTCAAAAATACGGCAGGCAAAAAGACAATAAAGGTAACACTTACATTTGATCCTCCTGTAAGACATACCAGAAAGGATTACCTTGGGTGTGAAATGAACTTCAGATTAATTCGTGGTAAATCTGCCGCTGAGGTTTTCGAATTCTTTAAAGTTAAAGATGATACCGGAATCGTCTCAGAAATGTCTCAAAGTAATAATTGCGATCTTAAACCTGGTGCAAATTCAAGAGACTTTAGCACTGTTCAGACGGCATCAGTCACCTATGACCGTGCTATGCAAAATTACGGAGATACATATTATTTAGTTGTAAGATGTCAAGCTGGATGGGCCGACTTTATCCAAGAACAACGTTATGCAATTGTAGTAGAAATGACACATACGCAGAATATAAATATTTACCAAACCATTCAGCAAAGAATCCAACCAAGGGTTCAACCGAGAATTCAAAACAGAAATCGTGTCTAGTCATGTAATAGGCAACTCATGTTGCCTATTGCTTCTGTAATCATGTTGTTTTTTTCGCATAATCAAACGCCGATACAAACTCTTCGATATTAGAATATAAATAATCCGCCCACCACTGAACCATCAAACGTCGCTCATCCAAGTGTTCAGAAGTATGAATATATGCCGCACGCACATTATTTCGCTCAGAATGGCTTAGCTGGCGTTCTATCGCATCATCGCTCCACAACCCTGATTCCCCCAAAGCACCGCGCGCCATCGTCCTAAAACCGTGCCCACAGACTTCTGTTTTGGTGTCGTAACCCATTGCACGTAGTGCATTATTCACAGTATTTTCGCTCATGACTTTATCGGGATCATGATCGCCGGGAAACAACCGCTTGTTTTCTCCGCTCAAAGTCCTCAGTTTCTCCAACAAAACCAACGCTTGGCGGCTTAGCGGGACAAGATGCTCTTCTTTCATCTTCATGCCACGATGTGAGTAGCGCACGCCTTTGATTTCTTCACGCTGCGCCGGTATTCGCCAGCACGCTTTATCAAAATCGAACTCATCCCAGCGGGCGAAACGCAGCTCACTAGAACGCACAAAGGTGAGTAATGAAAGCTCTACGGCAATGCGTGTCATGAGACGTCCCCGATAAGCGGCAAGCCGTGCAAGGAACTCGGGGAAACGATGTGGCGGCAATGCTGGATAGTGCCGGGCTTTAGTCGTTGCCAATGCCCCGGCCATGTCGCTGGCAGGATTAGAATCAATATAATCGTTCTGTACAGCATAACGCATGATGGCCGTAACGCGCTGTTGCAGTCGCTGCGCTACGTCGTGCTTACCGCTGGCATCAACGGCCTTAATCGGTGCTAAGAGATGGCTGGTTTTAAGACCACGAATATCAGCGGCACCAATGTGCGGGAAAATATACAGTTCCAAATAACGAAGCACTCTCGCCCGGTGATCTTCACTCCAGCGTTTGTTGTTGGCATGCCATTCTCGGGCAATGGTCTCGAACGTGTATGCACCCGCAGTTTCAGCCTGAGCTTCCCTTTCTTCTGCTTTTGGATCCAATCCTTGTACCAACAGCTTTTTGGCTTCGTCTCTTTGCTACGTGCTTCGGCAAGACTGACTGTCGGCCAAACACCGAAAGCAAGCCGATCCTCTTTTTTATCGTTAGGGCGGCGGTACTTCATTCGCCAATACTTGGAACCTTTCGTCGTAACCTCGAGGTACAAACCGCCGCCATCGGCCATTTTGTAGGTTTTCTCTTTGGGCTTTGCGGTCTCGACCTGGCGGGCGTTTAGCTTCATTTTGGGGGCACATTTTCTATCGAAGTGGAGATGCCCCCAATTATGCCCCCAGTGCCCCCTGGATTTCAACGGACGGTCTCGGACAATGGCGGACGCCGGAAAAGCTATCTTTATTGATTTTAAAGGATTTTTTGGACTTCGTCGGACGACTACGGAAGGGGGAATGGTGCCGAAGGCCGGACTCGAACCGGCACGTATCTCTACGGTTGATTTTGAATCAACTGCGTCTACCGATTTCGCCACTTCGGCACTGAAGTAGTATGCGGAAAACGGGTGCATTATACCTTCCCGCGATCGGTACGCAAGAGTTATCAGGCATTCAATGAGTTAAATGTTGAAAAAAGCGTCACAATCCCCGTTTACCCTCTTATTGCGGCGTTTACCGCATCTTCCTCCCGCTCTTTCACGCCCCTCACCACAAAACCGCAGAACAGATCACAATTTCACCAAGTGATGATTTTAAAGCCATATGAAAGAGAATAAGGTGAATAAATAAAATCAAATGAAAATAAAAGAAGGATAAACGCAATGAATGAAACAACCAGACGCATGGCCAGGTTGATCGATCTGAGCGCGGTGCAGGCCACTAATACCGAGGAAGACGTGCGTCACTGCGCCGCGCTGGCCAGCCGCTATCGCATCATCTCGGTGCACGTGCTGCCGTGCTGGACGCGTTTCCTCAGCACCCTGCTGCCGGAGCGCGGCCAGGCAGATGTGATGATTGGCGGGCCGGTCGGCTTTCCCGGCGGTGGGCAGACCACCGATCTCAAGGTGCAGGAGGTGCGCCAGCTGATCGCCGAGGGCGCGCGCGAGGTCGATATGGTGGTGAACATTGGTAAGGTGCTGTCGGGGGATTACGGCTACGTGCGTGAAGATCTGCGCCGGGTAGTCGAGGCCGCCGCACCGGTGCCGACCAAAGTCATTCTGGAGACGCACTATCTGAACGAGCAACAGATCCGTCGGGTGTGCGACATCGCGGTCGAGGTCGGCATGGCCTGGGTGAAAACCTCCACCGGCTGGGCACCGACCGGCGCCACGGTAGAGAAAGTGGCGATCATCGCCGATCAGTTGCGTGGCCGCATCCAGATCAAAGGGGCCGGCGGTATTCGCGATCTGGACACGGTGCGCGCGTTGTTTCGGCTGGGCGTACGCCGCTTTGGCATGAGCGCGGCGGCCACCCAGCGCGTGCTGGAGCAGCTCGAACAGGATCCAGGCCTGTTCCCGGAACTGAACGATAACTAATCTTGCGCGATCCCAGCGCACGCTTCTGCGGGTGGCCCGCGCCATCCGCCACGGGAGTGATAACAATGAAAGATTTACTTCTTACCCTTGATATTGGCACCGGCAGCACCCGCGCCGGGCTGGTCACCAACACCGGGGAAATCCTTGGCTTCGCGCAGCGCGAGTACGAGCAGATCACGCCGCAAGCCGGTTGGTCGGAACAACCGCCTTCACTGTGGTGGCAGTGCGTCTGCCAGTGTACGCAGGAGCTGCACGCGCGCTACGCCGAATACTGGCCGCGTATCGCCGCCGTCGGTGCCTGCGGGCAGATGCACGGCACGGTCTTGCTCGATGCCGATGGCGAGCTGGTCGTCGATCGCGCCATGCTGTGGAACGACAAACGAGCGCAGCCGCAGGTGGCGCGCTTTAGCAACCAACAGCCGCCGCAGCTCTGGTTGAAACTGTTGAACAATCCCCCTACCGCCGCCTGGCCGGCGTTCAAGCTGGCCTGGCTGCGCGAGCATCATCCATCGCAGTGGGAGCGCATCGCCACGGTGTTGATGCCGAAGGATTACGTCAATTTCCGGCTCTGCGGCGTACGCGCCACCGACTACAGCGAAGCCTCCTGCTATTACCTGATGGACAGCGCCACGCTGCAGTGGTCGCCAGAGGCGCTGCGGCAGTTCGGGCTGCGCGCCGATCAGCTACCCGCCATCCATCTTTCCAGCGAGGTGATTGGCCACATTACGCCCGCAGCGGCAAGCGTTACCGGTCTGCCACCGGGGGTGCCGGTGGTAGCGGGCACGGCGGATATGGCCGCTACCCTGCTCGGTTCCGGCGTCTATCAGGCCGGCATCGCTTCCGACAGCACCGGCACCTCCACGCTGCTCACCGTGGTCTCGGAACACCCGCTGCTCTCTGCCAACGTCAACAACCTGCACCTGGCCAACTCGGCCTGGGGCGGTTTTACCCTGCTCGATGCCGGTGGCGACGCCATGCGCTGGGCGCGTTCGGCGCTGAGCGCCAGCCAACTCAACCATCAGCAGATGCTCGATATGGCGGCCGAGGTGCCGCCGGGTGCCGAAGGGCTGCTGTTCCTGCCTTACCTGACCGGCGAGCGGCTGGCGGAACACACCAACTCGCGCGCGCAGTTCTTCGGCCTGCAGCGCAAGCATAGGCAGGCGCACCTCTACCGCGCGGTACTGGAAGGCGTAGCGCTGGCCTCCCTGCGTAATCTGCAGCAGCTCAGGCGCCACGCGCAGGAACCGGAGGCAATGATCGCTTCGGGTGGTGGCGCACGTAGCCCGCTGTGGCTGCAGATCAAGGCCTCCGTCTACAACCTGCCGCTACTGCAAACGCGCAATCAGGAGAACGGCACTACCGGCTGCGCGATAGTCGCCGGGGTCGGCGTCGGGTTGTTCAGCAGTTTCGCCCAGGGGGTGAGCCGCACCGTCAGCATCGAGCGCGAATTTACCCCCGATCTGCGCCAACACGAACACTACCTGCGCTGCTTCGAGCTGTTCGAACAGCTCTACCGCCAGGCGCAACCCCTCTACGAACAGCTTGACGTTATTAGCTCGTTCTCTTTTTCTCCGGATGAAGGAACACCGCAATGAGCGACTCTCTGATTAACAAAGGCGACGTGGCGCAACACGCCGCGGCCGAAAACATCGACCGCAGCGCCTATCTGCCCGCCACGCCCTGGCTGCAGCTGATGCTGGTCTGCTGCCTGTTCGCCCGGTGGGGCATGGCCGGCAACCTGAACGACATCCTGATCGCCCAGTTCAAGAAGGGGTTCGATCTGTCGGATACCCAAACCGCGCTGGTGCAATCGATCTTCTTCCTCGGCTACTTCGTGATGGCTCTGCCCGCCGCGGCGGTGATCAAACGCTACTCGTACAAGGTGGCGATCGTGATCGGCCTGTGCCTGTACGCTCTCGGCTGTTTCCTGTTTATCCCGGCAGCGCAGATCATGACCTACGGCGCCTTCCTGGCCTGCCTGGGAGTGATCGCCACCGGGCTGTCGTTCCTGGAAACCTCCGCCAATACCTACTCCAGCCTGCTGGGGCCGCTGGAAACCTCCACCCAGCGCATCAACTTTTCGCAGATCTTCAACTCGCTGGGGATCATTTTTGGCGTATTGATCGGCCAGCAGCTGGTGTTCGGCAAAAACGATCCCAGCCACGCCGAGCTGCTGCAGATGCCACCGGCGGCGGCCGAAGCGGCACGCACCCAGATGGTGTCGCAGGTAGTCACACCTTATCTGATCATCGGCAGCGTGCTGATCGTGCTGGCGCTGATCTTCGTGGCGGTGAAATTCCCCGCCTGCAAAACCCAACGCTCACATCAGGGAGCGGGCAAGCCGCTGATGCAATCGCTGAAGATCCTGCTGGCGCTGCCGCGCTTCCGATTGGGGGTGCTGTCGCAGTTCCTGTATGTCGGCGCGCAGGTAGGGCTTTGGAGCTTCACCATTCGTTTTGTGCAGATGATTGAACAGGGGGCAAGCGAGCATTCGGCCACCTACTGGCTGTTGGCCACGCTGGTCTGCTACTCGGCCGGCAAGGTGGTCACCACCGCGCTGATGAAAAAGTTCAGCCCGGCGCGGTTGCTCGGCGTGTTCTGTTCGGTATGCGTGCTGCTGTTGCTGCTGGCCATCAACATTCAAAGCCTGCTGGCGGTGGTGGCGATCATGGGCGTCAACTTCTGTATGGCGTTGTGCTGGCCAACCAACTTTGGCCTGACGATCAAAGGGCTGGGCGAAGAAACTCAGGTGGCCGGCTCGATCGTGGTGATGTCGATCATCGGTGGCGCGGTAGTGCCATTAATCATGGGCATCATCTCCGATCTCAACGGCGGCGATATGCAGATCGCCTTCGCAGTGCCGCTGGTCTGCTTCGCCTACGTCGCCTTCTATGGCTTCTACTGCGCGCGCAAGGGGATTTGATATGGCACACCGGATTAATGGGTTGATGCACGTCGGCCTGCGCTGCGCCGATATCGAACGAGCCGCCGGCTTCTATCGTTCACTCGGTTTCGAACCCCGGCAAACGCTGGCGCTCGGCGGCCCCGTCACCGTACAGTTTTTGCAGTTAGGTGAGCTAACGCTGGAGTTATACCAGCTGCCCGCCGAAGGGCTGATTCTCCCCGTCAACGCCTATGGTATCGACCACATCGCTTTGCGGGTCACCGATCTGGCGGCCACGCAGCGTTGGCTGGCGGATCTGGGGTATCCGGTGATTGAAGGACCGACGCTACAACCCAGCGGCGCCAACGGCGTGCGCTATCTGATGATCGCCGGGCCGGACGGCGAACGAGTGGAGTTCAGCCAGCCGCTGTAATGTTTCTTACCACATAGCATGAGGCCTGATAGCTGTTATAAACCATCAGGCCTCATTCGCTTTTTTGTCAGCTCACGCGTCTTTATAGCCATGGCTCGCCGCTTGTCGGGTTATGCTTGTTACTCCCCCGATCTATGTAAACGATGCCAAATAATCCCGAACCGGGATAACAACGCTGAAAATAATTTCAACCCAATAATTCAGCCAATAAAAAATATGTTTGCACAACATTCCGACAACACTATTTTTTCATCTACGACAGTCATAACTGGAATAAGTCAATGGGAACGGGGTTGTCAGGGGAGAGATGTTATTTCTTGAGATGGGATTTTATCTAGAACCAACAGAAAATAGCGTGCATACGTAACAAAACAGCAACCCAAAGCTAAAAACCAGCAGAGAACACTTGCCTCTGCTGAGTTGATAGCTTTAAGATGGTGTAAGAAAATTTTCCCTGGTGTTGGCCGATCTTGGCAGCCTGACCCTACGAGGTCAGGTTTTTTTTATGTTTTTTCATCAAAAATTGACTAGAAAAGTGTATCGCCTTAGGGAGTTAGAAGCTAGTTAGACTAAAGTATAGTACCCTACTAGACCTTCATCAGTTCAGTTGGGTTATTATTTCACATAGCGGAAATCGGGTGCTAGCACTATTTTTCACTCTGTATCCCAGCCGCCACGGCGTTCTATCAAAACCACCACACATTGCTCATTTCACATAGCAGCCCAACATACCCGCAGAACCATCACGAAATAGCACCGTTCCTGTCATTACAATAATGTGATCTCTATCAGATATTTTTTAAGATCGGACTTGGTCACGCAGGAATAAAGGTCCGAGGCATACTGTAGAAATCACACTGGCCGCCATTTTCACGCTTATTTCTCTGCGGGACGAGGAAGTCATGCCTTATCGGCAAATCTTCAGTAGGAAAATATCACCCATTCACTATTAAAATAATTAAGACTCCATTCATTATAAAATCACCAGTTAATATTTCGCCATGGCAGACAAGGCCGGGCAGCCCATGATAGCAATTCTGGAATCCTCTCCTGTCTTTAATCGGCCAGGCCGTTCAATTTCGCCGGCCTGCTGTGTTCACCGTTCCATTGCCCTGAAACTACCTCGGCCGCACGGCATAATAAGGTTAGCGCCGATCGCTTAAAAAGCCTTATCATTCTCACGCACCGGCATGCTCGTAGTGAAACTTCTCTGATGTTACTGGATAAAGTTATTTCTCTTAATTTATTCAAAGGTAACATTATGTTTAATATTTACAGCACCAACTACGCATCAATGAGCACCGAAAAATCAGCAGATCTTTATGTTTTAAGGAAAAATGTCTTTAAAGACAGGCTGCAATGGGCCGTGAACTGTTCAGACGGCAAGGAGCTGGATGAGTTTGATAATGATAAGACAAACTATATATTTGGCGTAAAGGACAACATGATAGTTTGTGGTACCAGGATGATTGATATGAAACACAAGAATATGCTAAACAGCGCATTTTCCTCTTTCTTTCATGACATCGTCATTCCAGAAGGGAATTTCATCGAATCCACACGCTTTTTCGTCGATAAAGAAAGAACCCAATCACTGCTGGGTCGCCGGTTCCCTGTAACTCTGGCGCTGTTCTTGTCGCTGATCAACTATGCGCGGCAACACGGCTATGACGGCATACTGGCCGTCTCCAGCCATCCTATGTTGCATATCATCAAAAGCTCCGGCTGGAACGTCACGCTGCTGAAAACAGGCATATCGGAAAAGAACGAGCCCGTTCATTTGCTGTTGGGCCACGTTGATCGTCAGAGCCAGGAGGCATTAAAAAACAGAATATTCAAAAAGTTGAATACGCAAGACGAGCACATGCTAAACGCCTGGCCGTTGAGCGACGAACCTGCGTTCTAATCACCCCACCGGTTTAATCAGCTGAAGTTCCATCCCTAAACGGATAGCATGCCGGGCATTCGCCACCCCCAGCTTTTTGACAATGTTCCCCATATGAAACTTGATGGTGCAGGTTTTGATCCCCAGGATCATGCCCATTTCCTGGTAGGTTTTCCCTACGCTGGCCCAATAGAGGATCTCGTTTTCTCTCTCGGTAAAACGGGCGTTTTTTTCCTGGCGCGCGGTGTTTTTTTCGGACAGTGAAGTCAGCGTCAAATACATCTCATGGGTCGATGCCAGCAGCAACGAAATATCGCCTTTATGCTGATTCAGCATCTGCATGGTTTCCGCCTTGCGCTCGGCAGCGAGGGTAAAGGAAAGGGTCACTAGATTATTATTAAAATCATGCAACACGAAGGTATAGCCGTCGGCTACGCCGAATTCGCGTGCTTGCTCGAACAACTCAGAAAAGCGGAAGCCGGTACCGGCCATCAGATTCTCATCCCAGGCAAAAGGCGTCAGGCGATTGAGCGCCGTAATGACTACCGGATCGGTATATTGTAGCCCCTGCTCTTTATATTGCTTTACCCATTCACCGGGATAATTGGTGACGCCAAAGATACATGACATATCTTTCTTGGATAACACCACGTAGGCCCAGATAAGCTCGCCGAAATCGCCTAATGCCGCTTCCAGATGCTTGCTGATAATGTGACTGATATTCTCTTCATATTCCATTAACTGCCTGCCCCGCTACCCAATACGCTGCTGGGTAGACTATACCAAAAAGGATCGACGCGCCGTAACCTTCACATTCTCCTACGAGCAGTCCGGGGCAAGCCGCTTTGCCTGCGGCCGATGTGCAAGGTATATTAGCCGCACATCCATTGTGCCGGTCAGGAGTGAATGAGTGAGCATGTTCGCAGAAGAGCGCCAGGAAAAACTTCTCGCCATTCTCAAGGAGAAGCGCAAGCTCTCCGTAGGGGAAATGAGCTCGCGCTTTAACGTCTCCGGCGCCACCATCCGCACCGATCTGCGCATTCTGGAAGACGCCGGCATGCTGACGCGCACCCACGGCGGTGCCATTCTGCGCACCCGTGCCAGCTTTGAGGTCGGTTCCGATCAGCGTGAAGAGGTGAACCTCAGCGCCAAGGAGCAGATTGGCCAACTGGCCGCCGGTCTGGTGGAGGACGGCGATATCATCGTGCTGGACACCGGCACCACCACCCTGCAGATCGCTCGCCATCTACGCCAAAAGCGCAATCTGACCGTGGTTACCAACGATTTCATGATCGCCAAAAGTCTGGAAGACGTCGAGTCTATCCAAATCATCCTGCTAGGCGGCATCGTCAAAAAGGGCTATCACTGCGCAGTCGCCATCAACGGCCGTTCACTGCTGGATACGCTGAACATCGACAAGGCGTTTATGGGCACCAACGCGCTGTCGTTGAAACAGGGCGCCTGCGTGGCGGATATCATGCTGGCCGAAACCAAGCGCGCGATGGTGGAGCATGCCAATCAGGTGATCGTGGTGTGCGATCACTCCAAGCTGAGCAACACCTCGCTGGCGCAGTTCGCCTCCCCTGCTCAGATCGACACTCTCGTGCTGGATCGCCTGCCGGAAGACGCACAGGCCTATCAGGATGCCGGCATCGCGCTGCTGAGCGTCAGCTAATCCCACCCACAAAAAAGGCGCGGCCCCGCGGCCACGCCTTTCTTCACTACCGATCGCCCCGCTACTTGCGTTTGAGCAGCATATACACGCTGATCAGCAGGAACAGCATGCTCGGCAGCAGCGCGCCCAGCACCGGCGGCATGCTGTACACCAGGCTCAGCGGGCCGAAAATCTGATCCAGCACGTAGAACAGGAAGCCGAAGCTGATGCCGGTCACCACGCGGATGCCCATCGGCACGCTGCGCAGCGGGCCGAAGATGAACGACAGCGCCATCAGCATCATCACCGCCACCGACAGCGGCGAGAAGATTTTGCTCCACATGTTGAGCTGGTAACGGTTGGCTTCCTGGCCGCTCTGCTTCAGGTACTTCACGTAGTTGTGCAGCCCGCTGATGGAGAGCGAATCCGGATCCAGCGCCACCACGCCCAGCTTGTCCGGGGTCAGGTTGGTTTTCCATTCGCCGGTCAGCGTCTGGGTGCCGGTCACCTGTTTCGGGTTGGTCAGATCCGAGGTGTCCACCTGCGAAAGCTGCCACAGGCCGTTCTCGAAGCTGGCGGTAGCCGCATAGCGCACCGTTTCCAGGCGACGCTGATCGTTGAAGTGGTAGATGTTCACGCCGGAGAGTTCTTTATCGCCGGAGACGCGCTCGATGTAGATGAAGTCGTTGCCGTCCTTCGCCCACAGCCCGCTCTTGGTAGAGAGCAGCGAGCCGCCGTACATCTGCTGGGCGCGGTAGTTGCGCGCCATCTGCTCGCCCTGCGGCGCCACCCACTCGCCGATCGCCATGGTCAACAGCACCAGCGGAATGGCGGTTTTCATCACCGAGCCGGCGATCTGCAGGCGGGTGAAGCCGGAAGCCTGCATCACCACCAGTTCGCTGCGCGTCGCCAGTTGGCCCAGGCCGAGCAGCGCGCCGAGCAGCGCCGCCATCGGGAAGAAGATCTCGATGTCTTTCGGCACGCTCAGCAGGGTATACATGCCGGCGCTCAGCGCGGTGTATTCGCCCTGGCCGACCTTGCGCAGCTGATCGACGAACTTGATGATGCCGGACAGCGACACCAGCATGAACAGCGTCATGATGATGGTGTTGAAAATCGTTTTACCGATATACCGGTCTAATACGCCAAACATCAGGCCGCTCCTCTCAGGCGTGCGCGCAGCTTACGCATCGGCACGGTATCCCACAGGTTCAGCGCCAGCGCGATCGCGAAGTAAACGCCGTTAACCAGCCACAGCCACAGCATCGGATCCAGCTTGCCCTTGCCGGCGTTGGAGCGCAGCGAGGTCTGCAGCAGGAAGAAGATCAGATACAGCAGGATGGCCGGCAGCATGCTCAGCACGCGGCCCTGGCGCGGGTTCACCACGCTGAGCGGCACCACCAGCAGCGCCATCAGCGCCACCGAGACCACCAGCGTCAGGCGCCAGTGGAACTCGGCGCGCGCGTCCGGATCGTCGGATTCCCACAGCGTCTGCATCGACATCTGTTCGGATTCGGTGTTGTCCGCCGCCACGGTGCGGTGGCCAATCACCGCCTTGTAGTCGGTGAAGTCGGTAATGCGGAAGTCGCGCAGCAGCGCGGTGCCTTCAAAACGCGTGCCCTTGTCGAGCGTCACCACCTGCGAGCCGTCTTTCTGCTGCACGATGTTGCCGTGCTCGGCCACCACCACCGACGGGCGTTGGTTGCCGTTCGGCCGCAGCTGCGCCAGGAACACGTCGTTGAAGGTGCTGCCCTTCACGTTGCCGATAAACAGCACCGCGTTGCCGTCTTGCGAGGGCTTGAACTGCCCTTCCGCCAGCCCGGCGATGCTTGGGTTGGCCTTGGCTTCGTTCACCACCACGTCCTGATAGCGCGAGGCCCAGGGGCCGGCCCAAAACACGTTCACCGCCGCGACCGCAGAGGTGAACAGCGCCAGGATCATGGCGGCAATAATCAGGGTGCGTTTGCCCAGCCCGCAGGCGTGCATGACGGTGATTTCGCTCTCGGTATACAACCGCCCAAGCGTCATCAGCAAGCCGAGAAACAGGCTCAAAGGCAGGATGAGCTGCGCCATCTTCGGCACGCCCAGAGCAAGCAGAGAGAGTACTAAGTTTGTCGGGATATTGCCGTCCACCGCGTCGCCCAACACCCTGACCAGGTTCTGACAAAAGAAGATCAGAAGCAGGATGAACAGGATGGCGATTTGGCTCTTGAGCGTTTCCCGTACCAGATATCTTATGATGATCACGCTTATTACGCCTGTGAAAACTTGTCTTTTTGCAGGAAAATCGATAATTTCATCGCTAATCCGCCATTTATTCTCATCATATGGCAACCTTCACAGCTAAAATAGTATTACAACATCAAGCCGTTTGGGTGTCCTATAGGAACTTGCTTATAGTCGCCAAAACAGAGCAATTTACGCCGTTCAGGTTAACATAATCCGTTAACTCAAATGGCAGGAGATCGTTACGGAGTCGGTTATTCTAGCCGTAGCGTCCGCCTTTGTCTTTAAGATTCAGGAGAGTGCATGGAGTTCAGTGTAAAAAGCGGTAGCCCGGAAAAACAGCGCAGTGCCTGTATTGTAGTCGGCGTTTTCGAACCGCGCCGCCTGTCCCCTATCGCAGAACAACTCGACAAAATCAGTGATGGTTATATCAGCGCATTGCTGCGCCGTGGCGAACTGGAAGGCAAGGTCGGGCAGACGCTGCTACTGCACCATGTGCCCAACATTCTCTCCGAGCGCATCCTGCTGATCGGCTGCGGCAAAGAGCGCGAGCTCGATGAGCGCCAATACAAGCAGGTGATCCAGAAAACCATCAATACCCTCAACGACACCGGCTCAATGGAAGCGGTCTGCTTCCTGACCGAGCTGCACGTGAAAGGCCGCAACACCTACTGGAAAGTGCGTCAGGCGGTGGAAACCGCCAAAGAGACGCTCTACACCTTCGATCAGCTGAAAAGCAACAAGGTGGAGCCGCGTCGTCCGCTTCGCAAAATGGTGTTCAACGTGCCGACCCGCCGTGAGCTCACCAGCGGCGAGCGCGCGATTCAGCACGGTTTGGCGGTGGCTTCCGGCATCAAGGCGGCCAAAGATCTCGGCAACATGCCGCCGAACATCTGTAACGCCGGCTACCTGGCCTCGCAGGCTCGTCAGCTGGCGGACGCCTTCAGCACCAACATCACCACCCGCGTCATCGGCGAACAGCAGATGAAAGAGCTGGGCATGAACGCCTATCTGGCGGTCGGCGCCGGTTCGCAGAACGAATCATTGATGTCGGTGATGGAATATAAGGGCAACCCAAATCCGGACGCTAAGCCGATCGTGCTGGTAGGCAAAGGGCTGACCTTCGACTCCGGCGGCATCTCGATCAAACCGGCCGACGGCATGGACGAGATGAAATACGACATGTGCGGCGCGGCGACCGTGTACGGCGTGATGCGCGTGGTGGCGGAGCTGAACCTGCCGCTGAACGTGATCGGCGTGCTGGCCGGCTGTGAAAACATGCCGGGCGGCCGGGCGTATCGTCCGGGCGACGTGCTGACCACCATGTCCGGCCAGACCGTCGAGGTGCTCAACACCGACGCCGAAGGCCGTCTGGTGCTGTGCGACACCCTGACCTATGTCGAGCGCTTCGAGCCGGAGCTGGTGATCGACATCGCCACCCTGACCGGCGCCTGCGTGATCGCCCTGGGCCACCATATCACCGGCCTGATGTCGAACCACAACCCGCTGGCGCACGAGCTGCTGGGCGCTTCCGAGCAGGCCGGCGACCGCGCCTGGCGCCTGCCGATGGCCGACGAGTACTACGAGCAGTTGGACTCCAACTTCGCCGACATGGCGAACATCGGTGGCCGCCCTGGCGGCGCCATCACCGCTGCCTGCTTCCTGTCGCGCTTCACCCGCAAGTACACCTGGGCGCACCTGGATATCGCCGGCACCGCCTGGCGCTCCGGTAAAGCCAAGGGCGCGACCGGCCGCCCGGTGGCGCTGCTGTCGCAGTTCTTACTGAACCGTGCAGGCCTGAACGGCGACGATTAAATACCCTTCATCTTTCAAGCCGCAGCGTTGTTGGCCGCATTCGTTCACCCCAGTCACTGACTTGATGTCAGCTCCTGGGGATGAACGAACTTGCCGCCTAGCTGCAACTTGAAATCTATTGGGTATATAATCCTCTCAGCAGCGAAGGGGTAGAGTTATCTGCTCCGTTCCCAAAAAGGGCGCAACCTACATGTTGTGCCCTGTTTTTTTATCGGCAGCGGTGGATCCTTAATGAAACAGGCGACGTTTTATTTGCTCGACAACGCGGAACCGTCAGGCGCGCTCAGCGCCCATGAGGCCGTGGCCTGCGCCGTTGCCGCCGAACGCTGGCGTTCCGGCAAGCGGGTGCTGATCGCCTGCGAGAGCCAGGAGCAGGCCCAGCGGCTGGACGAAGCGCTGTGGCAGCGCGAGCCGCATGAATTCGTGCCGCACAACCTGGCCGGCGAAGGGCCGCACTACGGCGCGCCGGTGGAACTGTGCTGGCCCGGCAAGCGCGGCAACGCCCCGCGCGATCTGCTGATCGCCCTGCTGCCGCAGTTTGCCGACTTTGCTACCGCTTTCCATGAAGTGGTAGACTTCGTTCCTTACGAAGACACTCTGAAACAGTTGGCGCGCGACCGTTACAAGGCCTATCGCAGCGTCGGCTTCCATTTGACCACGGCTACGCCGCCAACTCACTGAATACGATAAAGAATGGAAAAGACAAACAGTCAGCTCGACACCGCATACGACCCAAAACAGATCGAACAGAAGCTGTACGATCACTGGGAGAGTCAGGGTTACTTCAAGCCGAACGGCGACACCAGCCAGGAAAGCTTCTGCATCATGATCCCGCCGCCGAACGTCACCGGCAGCCTGCACATGGGCCACGCGTTCCAGCAGACCATCATGGACACCATGATTCGCTATCAACGCATGCAGGGTAAAAACACCCTGTGGCAGGCGGGCACCGACCACGCCGGCATCGCCACCCAGATGGTGGTGGAGCGCAAGATCGCCGCGGAAGAAGGCAAAACCCGCCACGACTACGGCCGTGACGCGTTCATCGACAAGATCTGGCAGTGGAAGGCGGAATCCGGCGGCACCATCACCCGTCAGATGCGTCGTCTGGGCAACTCCGTGGACTGGGAGCGCGAGCGCTTCACCATGGACGAAGGCCTGTCGAACGCGGTGCGCGAAGTGTTTGTCCGTCTGCACAAAGAAGATCTGATCTACCGCGGCAAGCGCCTGGTGAACTGGGATCCGAAGCTGCGCACCGCCATCTCCGATCTGGAAGTGGAAAACCGCGAATCCAAAGGCTCGATGTGGCACCTGCGCTATCCGCTGGCCGACGGCGCGAAAACCGCCGAGGGCAAAGACTACCTGGTGGTCGCCACCACCCGTCCGGAAACCGTGCTGGGCGATACCGGCGTGGCGGTCAACCCGGAAGATCCGCGCTATAAAGACCTGATCGGCAAAGAGATCATTCTGCCGCTGGTCGGCCGCCGCATCCGCATCGTCGGCGACGAACACGCCGATATGGAAAAAGGCACCGGCTGCGTGAAGATCACCCCGGCGCACGATTTCAACGACTACGAAGTCGGCAAACGCCACGGCCTGCCGATGATCAACATTCTGACCTTCGACGGTGACATCCGTCAGGAAGCGGAAGTGTTCAACACCCTGGGCGAAGTCTGCACCGACTACTGCAGCGAGATCCCGGCCGAGTTCCGCGGCCTGGAGCGCTTCGCGGCGCGTAAAGCGGTGGTCGCCGCCTTCGAAAATCTGGGCCTGCTGGACGAGATCAAACCGCACGACCTGACGGTGCCTTACGGCGACCGCGGCGGCGTGGTGATCGAGCCGATGCTGACCGACCAATGGTACGTGCGCACCGCGCCGCTGGCCAAAGTGGCGGTGGAAGCGGTCGAACAGGGCCAAATCGAGTTCGTGCCGAAGCAGTACGAAAACATGTACTTCAGCTGGATGCGCGACATTCAGGACTGGTGCATCTCGCGTCAGCTGTGGTGGGGCCACCGCATCCCGGCCTGGTACGACGTGAACGGCAAAGTCTATGTGGGCCGCAGCGAAGAAGAAGTGCGCAGCGAGAACAACCTGGGCGCCGACGTGGCGCTGACCCAGGACGAAGACGTGCTGGACACCTGGTTCTCGTCCGGCCTGTGGACCTTCTCCACCCTGGGCTGGCCGGAGCAGACCGACGCGCTGAAAACCTTCCACCCGACCAGCGTGATGGTCAGCGGCTTCGACATCATCTTCTTCTGGATCGCGCGCATGATCATGCTGACCATGCACTTCATCAAGGATGAAAACGGCAAGCCGCAGGTGCCGTTCAAGACCGTCTACATGACCGGTCTTATCCGCGACGACGAAGGCCAGAAGATGTCCAAGTCGAAAGGCAACGTGATCGACCCGCTGGACATGGTCGACGGCATCTCGCTGGAAGACCTGCTGGAAAAACGCACCGGCAATATGATGCAGCCGCAGCTGGCGGAGAAAATCCGCAAGCGCACCGAGAAGCAGTTCCCGAACGGCATCGAGCCGCACGGCACCGACGCCCTGCGCTTCACCCTGGCGGCGCTGGCCTCGACCGGCCGCGACATCAACTGGGACATGAAGCGCCTGGAAGGCTACCGCAACTTCTGTAACAAGCTGTGGAACGCCAGCCGCTTCGTGCTGATGAACACCGAGGCGCACGACTGCGGCTTCAACGGCGGCGAGAAAGTGCTGTCGCTGGCGGATCGCTGGATCCTGGCCGAATTCAACCGCACGGTGAAAGCCTACCGTGAAGCGCTGGATACCTACCGCTTCGATCTGGCGGCCAACATCCTGTACGAATTCACCTGGAACCAGTTCTGCGACTGGTATCTGGAGCTGACCAAGCCGGTGGTGAGCAACGGCAGCGAAGCGGAACAGCGCGGCACCCGTCACACGCTGATTACCGTGCTGGAAGCGCTGCTGCGCCTGGCGCACCCGATCATTCCGTTCATCACCGAAACCATCTGGCAGCGCGTGAAGCCGCTGACCGGCACGGCCGCTGACACCATCATGCTGCAGCCGTTCCCGGCCTACGACGCCGCGCTGGAAGACGAGCAGGCGCTGAACGATCTGGAGTGGATCAAGCAAACCATCATCGCCGTGCGCAACATCCGCGCCGAGATGAACATCGCGCCAAGCAAAGCGCTCGACGTGCTGCTGCGCAACTGCAGCGCCGATGCCCAGCGCCGCGTGCAGGAGAACCAAAGCTTTATCGCCCGCCTGGCGCGCCTGGGATCCATCGCGCTGCTGCCGGCCGGTGAGAAAGGCCCGGTCTCCGTCACCAAGCTGGTGGACGGCGCCGAGCTGCTGATCCCGATGGCCGGTTTCATCGACAAGGACGCCGAGATCGCGCGTCTGGCCAAAGAGATGGGCAAACTGGATGCGGAAATCGCTTCGATCGAAGGCAAGCTGGCGAACGAAGGCTTCGTGGCGCGCGCGCCGGAAGCGGTGGTCGCCAAAGAACGCGATCGCCTGGCGGCCTGCAAAGAAGGCAAAGTGAAGCTGCAGGAACAGCAGGCGACCATCGCCGCGCTGTAATCCACCGGCTCACGCCAACGCCTGAAAACAGCGGGGTCTTCCCCGCTGTTTTTTTATCGCCGTTGCATCCGGGCCGGGTTAGATGTTATTACAAGATATTACTGCTGCAGGGACGCCGCCGGGAAATAACCCCCGGCGCGTTTCGCGCTGCGATAAAAACGAAAAACGAACGTGGTCTCTTTCAATGGCGAGTGTAAACATGACAACAGCAACCCCGGCGCGCCTGCTGGTGCGCCCTATCACGGCGGAAGACAATGCCGCCATTGCTCACGTCATTCGCGAAGTCTCCGCCGAGCACGGCCTGACGGCGGATAAAGGCTATACCGTCTCCGATCCCAATCTGGACGCCCTGTATCAGCTCTATAGCCTGCCGCGCAGCGCTTACTGGGTGATCGAGGTGGACGGCCAGGTCGCCGGCGGCGGCGGCATCGCGCCGCTGCAGGGCGGCGCAGACGATATTTGCGAATTGCAGAAGATGTATTTCCTGCCGGTGTTGCGCGGCAAGGGATTGGCGAAACGCCTGGCGCTGCAGGCGCTGGATTTCGCCCGCCAGCACGGCTTCCGCTGTTGTTACCTCGAGACCACCGCCAGCCTGACGCAGGCCGTTGCGCTGTACGAACATCTGGGCTTCGAACACATCGAGCATGCGATGGGCGCCACCGGCCACGTCGATTGTGAAGTCACCATGCTGAAAACGCTGTAATCCTCCCCCGCCTCTTCATCAGGGCGCAGCTTGCTGCGCCTTTTTTATTAATATCGCAATCAATCAGTAAAACTCGCTATAACGCCGTTTTTCAAGCAGATAAACTGACGTTAAAAACCGATATGTAAATTTAATGTGAAGTTCGTTAATAAATTAACGATCGCAAATTGACCGCCTTTTCCCCCGCGTTACTCTGCCAGTATCCCAATCGCGCACGGAGAGCTGTCATGTCGGAAAATACCTTTGATTACATCATCGTCGGCGCCGGTTCCGCCGGCTGCGTGCTGGCGGCGCAGCTGATCCGCCGCACCCAGGCGCGGGTGCTGCTGCTGGAAGCCGGCGGCGACGACAATAACCTGTTCATTAAGATGCCGGCCGGGGTGGCCAAGATCATCGCCAAAAAGAGCTGGCCTTATGAGACGGAGCCGGAACCGCACGCCAATAACCGCCGCATGCAGATCGCGCAGGGCAAGGTGCTGGGCGGCAGCAGTTCGGTGAACGGCATGATCTACCTGCGCGGCCAGCCGCAAGACTACGACGATTGGGCCGAACGCTACGGCTGCGCCGGCTGGAGCTACCGCGAGGTGCTGCCCTACTTCAAACGCGCCGAGGCCAACGAAAGCCTGTCGGACGACTACCACGGCGCCGACGGGCTGCTGCCGGTCAGCGAGAATCGCTACCGCCACCCGCTCAGCATGGCGTTTATCCGCGCCGGCCAGGAGCTGAACCTGCCCTATCGCAACGACTTCAACGGCGACAGCCAGCACGGCGTCGGTTTCTACCAAACCACCACCCACAACGGCGAACGCGCCAGCACCGCCCGCACCTACCTGAAGGCGGTGCGCGACGAACGGCGGCTGGTGGTGAAACTGAACGCCCTGGCGCATCGGCTGACCTTCGAGGGCAACGTCGCCACCGGCGTGGTCTACAGCCAGAACGGCGGCGCCGAAGTGACCGCGCGCGCCACCAAAGAGGTGATCGTCAGCGCCGGCGCGGTCGGTTCGCCGAAGCTGCTGATGCTGTCCGGCATCGGCCCGCGCGACCACCTGCAGCAGCTGGGCATCGAGGTGCGGGCGGATCTGCCGGTGGGCAAAAACTTCCACGACCATCTGCATATGTCGATCAACGTCAGCACCCGCGAGCCGATCAGCCTGTTCGGCGCCGATCGCGGCCTGCAGGCGCTGAGCCACGGCGCGCAGTGGCTGGCGTTTCGCAGTGGGGTGCTCTCATCCAACGTGCTGGAAGGCGCCGCCTTCACCGACAGCCAGGGCGACGGCCGGCCGGACGTGCAGATCCACTTTCTGCCGCTGCTGGACAGCTGGGACGACGTGCCCGGCGAGCCGCTGCCGAACATTCACGGCTTCACGCTCAAGGTCGGCTACCTGCAGCCGAAGGCGCGCGGCGAAGTGCAGCTGCGCAGCAGCAACCCGCGCGACCCGGTCAAGCTGCACGCCAACTACCTCGGCCACCCGGACGATCTGGCCGGCAGCGTGCGCGCGGTGAAGTTCGGCCTGGATTTCCTGCAAACCGCGGCGCTGAAGCCGCTGATCAAAGATCTGCTGATGCCGCAGCCGGAGTGGACGCGCGATGAAGCGCAGCTGGAAGAATTCGTGCGCAACTTCTGCAAGACGGTGTATCACCCGGTGGGCAGTTGCCGCATGGGGCCGTCGCCACAGGACGCGGTGACCGATCCGCAGCTGCGGGTGCACGGTTTTGAACGGCTGCGGGTGATCGACTGCTCGGTGATGCCGCAGCTCACCAGCGGCAACACCAATGCGCCGACCATCATGCTGGCGGAAAAGGCGGTAGATTTGTTGCTGGGCGCGCCGCAGTAAGGGCGCGCCTCAACGTCAGGCGGCGGCGGGCACGCCGCTGTGGAAGCGCAGCTCGCTGTCCGGCGACAGGATCAGCTCAGCTTCGAGGCGGCCGAAATGCGCCACCCGTTCGCTGATGTCGCCGCCGGCGATCTGCTCGGCCAATGTCAGGTAGTCCTGGTAATGCCGCGCTTCGGATCGCAGCAGCGAAACGTAAAAGCGGTTCAACTCGTCGTCCAGGTGCGGCGCCAGCTTGGCGAAGCGTTCGCAGGATCGCGCTTCGATGTAGGCGCCGCAGATCAGTTTATCGATCAGCGTCGCCGGATCGTGGGTGCGGATCTCGCGGATCATGCCCTTGGCGTAGCGGCTGGCGGTGATCTTGCGATACGGGATCCCGCGCGCCTGCATGATCTCCAGCACCTGCGAGAAGTGATGCAGCTCTTCCTTGATCAACAGCACCATGCGATCCGCCAGATCCTGGCCGTAGGCCGAGCCGTTTTTCGGCAGGATCTTGCGGGTGAACTGGCCCTGGCGGAACAGCGTGTCCGGCGCGCCCTGCGCCTCGTGCAGAAACGCCTCGTAGGGCCGCAGCAGCGCCAACAGCGCGTCGCCGCTCTCTTTGTCCGCCACATAGCGGCGGATCAGCCACATGCCGGTCTGCGCGGCCTTCAGCTCGCACACCAGGTGGTCGGTCAGCAACAGCTGCAGGTTTTCCGGACGGCGCGCGGCGTCGATCCAGGCATCGGGAGTTTCACAGTGCAGGAAGCTTAAAATCGGGGCTAACAGGGATTGGTATGTCATCGGCTTCATTGCCCTATGTATTTCAAGTTGCAGCTAGGCGGCCAGCTCACTCATCCCCAGGAGCTTACTCAGGTAAGTGACTGGGGTGAGAGAGTGCAGCCAACAACGCTGCAGCTTGAAAGACGACGGGGATATCAGGGGCCGACGAGAGCCGGCCCATGTGAATAAGCGGGGTTAATTAGTGGCGTTTGCCGTCGTCGTCTTCGTCGATGTAGTCGCCGTCTTCGTCATCCTCACCGTCTTCACCGTTCGGATCTTCGAAGTAGGTGCCCCAGCCGTCGTAGTTGACGCCGCAGCGTTCCGCCAGCGCCACCAGCTGCTCGACCTGGGCGTCGATCAGTTCGGCGTTCAGGCCGACTTCGCTGATCACGTCGCAGCACATCACCAGCGAACCGTCTTCCACTTCCAGCTCTTCGGCGTCGGTCACTTCGTAGCCCAACTTGAAGGCTTCAACGGCGGCCTGCTCCAGAACCTCAAATTTCTCGGCGGACAGATGGTGCTCGATGGTGTAGAGCGCGTCCGGATCGCTGCCGTCTTCCAGCAGTTCTTCGATGATCAGGCGGGTCTCTTCACGTTGTTCTTCCAGCAATTCGCGGTTTGCCATGCCTATATCCTCAAGTCAAATGGCCTTCATTCCTTCTATTTTCACACACCGCCGACATTGCTTCCACGATAAACGTGAAAGATTTCCTCGCCGGGGTTGAAATTGAATATTCATACATATAAAGTGAATTTTAATTCAATTAAACAATCAGGGAATCGGACTATGAGCACCGGCAATGCGTTCTACCAACGTCACTTTCTGAGGTTAATGGATTTCACCCCCGCCGAACTGCAGGCGCTGCTGAAACTGGCGGCCGATCTGAAACAGGCCAAAAAGCAGGGGCGGGAACCGCGCCGGCTGCAGGGCAAAAACATTGCGCTCATCTTCGAAAAAGACTCGACCCGCACGCGATGCTCTTTCGAAGTTGCCGCATTCGATCAGGGCGCGCAGGTGACCTATCTCGGCCCAAGCGGCAGCCAGATCGGCCATAAAGAGTCGATGAAAGACACCGCCCGGGTGCTGGGCCGCCTGTACGACGGCATTCAGTATCGCGGCTACGGCCAGGCGCTGGTGGAAACCCTGGCGGAACACGCCGGCGTGCCGGTGTGGAACGGCCTGACCGACGAGTTCCACCCTACCCAATTGCTGGCGGATCTGCTCACCGTGCAGGAACACCTGCCGGGCAAGGCGCTGAGTGAAGTGAAGCTGGCGTACGTCGGCGACGCGCGCAACAACATGGGCAACACGCTGCTGGAAGCCGCCGCGCTGGCGGGCATGGATCTGCGGCTGGTGGCGCCGAAGGCCTGCTGGCCGCAGCCGGAGCTGGTGGCCGAATGCCAGGCGCTGGCGCAGCAAACCGGCGCGAAACTCACCCTGACCGAAGACATCGCCGAAGGGGTGCAAGACGCCGACTTCCTCTACACCGACGTGTGGGTGTCGATGGGCGAACCGAAAGAAACCTGGCAAGAGCGTATCGCGCTGCTGCGGCCGTATCAGGTCAACATGGCGATGCTGAAACTGACCGGCAACCCGAACGTGAAGTTCCTGCACTGCCTGCCGGCGTTCCACGACGACCAAACCACGCTCGGCAAGCAGATGGCGCAACAGTACGATCTGCACGGCGGCATGGAAGTGACCGACGAGGTGTTCGAGTCGGCGCACAGCGTGGTGTTCGATCAGGCGGAAAACCGGCTGCATACCATCAAGGCGGTGCTGGTCGCCACGCTGAGCGAAACCCTCTGACAATCCTCCTCCTCCGCCCTGGCGCCCCCGGCCAGGGCGGCTAATATATTCCAGGAATATCAAATAGCGCATTGACCTTTGCCCGCCGCCGGCAAAGGTTCTACCGTGACAGGCCGACGGCGCCCGCGCCGTAAAAACCAACGATAACAAACCGTTCGCAGCGCCGCCCAGCGGCGCCTTCAGGGGATACACACCGATGAAAGCCAAACTCTTGCCGCTGTTCCTGCTCGCCGCCCTGCCCGCCGCCGCGTTGGCCGCCACGCCGCCGAATACGCTGGTGGTGGTGCAATCGCTGGATGACATCGTCAGCCTCGATCCGGCGGAAGCCAACGAACTCTCCAGCATCCAGACGGTGCCCAGCCTGTATCAGCGGCTGGTGCAGGCGGATCGCGACGATCCGGCCAAGGTGGCGCCGGTGCTGGCGGAAAGCTGGCGGGGCGATGCGGCGGCCAAAACGCTGACGGTGAAACTGCGGCCGCAGGCGGCGTTCGCCTCCGGCAACCCGCTGACCGCCGACGACGTGATCTTCTCCTACAGCCGCGCGGTGAAAATGAACAAGTCGCCGGCGTTCATCCTCAACGTGCTCGGCTGGCAGCCGGACAACATCGACGCGCAGCTCAAGAAGATCGACGAACATACCGTGCAGCTGCGCTGGACGGCGGACGTCAGCCCGACGGTGGCGCTGAATATCCTCTCGACGCCGATCGCCTCGATCGTCGACAGCAAAGCGGCGCTGGCCAACGTCAAAGACGGCGACTTCGGCAACGCCTGGCTGAAGATGCACTCTGCCGGCAGCGGTCCGTTCAAGATGCGCGTCTATCAGCCGCACCAGGCGATCGTGCTGGACGCCAACCCCACCACGCCGGGCGACAAGCCGCAGCTGAAAAACATCATCATTAAAAACGTGCCGGATCCGGCCACCCGCCGCCTGCTGCTCCAGCAGGGCGACGCCGATATCGCCCGCGAACTGGGCGCCGACCAGACCGACACGCTGAAGAACCAGCCGGGCGTCAAGGTGCTGGAGATCCCGTCCGCCGAGCAAAACTATCTGGTGTTCAACACCGGCAACGGCGCCAACCCGCTGCTGAACAACCCGGCCTTCTGGGAAGCGGCGCGCTACCTGGTGGATTATCAGGGCATCACGAAGGATCTGCTGAAGGGCCAATACTTCGTGCACCAGAGCTTCCTGCCGGTCGGGCTGCCGGGCGCGCTGGAGACCAACCCGTTCAGCTACGATCCGGCCAAGGCGAAAGCCATCCTGGCCAAGGCGGGCATCACCCACGCCGCCTTTACGCTGGACGTGGAGAACAAACCGCCGTTCATCACCATCGCGCAGGCGCTACAGGGCAGCTTCGCCGCCGCCGGCGTGAAGATCGAGCTGCTGCCGGCCGCGGGCAGCCAGGTTTACTCGCGCGTGCGCGCCAGACAGCATCAGGCGGCGATCCGGCTGTGGATCCCGGATTACTTCGACGCCCACTCCAACGCCAGCGCCTTCGCTTACAACGACGGCAAGAGCAGCACGGTGGCCGGGCTGAACGGCTGGCAGATCCCGCAGTTGAATAAGCAGACGCTGGCGGCGCTGGCCGAAGCCGATCCGGTCAAGCGCCGCGCGCTGTACACCGCCATGCAGCAGGAGCTGCAGCGCAGTTCGCCGTACGTGTTTATCGATCAGGCTAAAACCGAAGTGGTGCTGCGCGACAACGTCAAAGGCTATCAACAAGGGTTGAACGCCGACATGGTCTACTACGATCGCGTCAGCAAATAGCCGGCGAGCGGCCATCGCCGGCCAATCGATTGCGGGGCGGCAAAAAACGGCGTTTTAACGCTTGCAGTGGCGAAAAGCGCGAGTATAATGCGCCACAATTTGCCAGGAGAAAGCATGAAAAACGACGTTTGTTTTGTTAGCCGCAATCGACAAAACCGACTGCCTATCGGCGGCCAGCTGCCGTTGTTTCTCCTGTTGCTAAACCGATCTTTTCAAGCCCCTCATTGAGGGGCTTTTTTTTGCCTTAAAAAGTCCCGCGCCACGGGCACGCGTCGAGGAGGAGTGAAAAATGGCCAACCCGCTGTATCACAAACACATCATCTCTATTAACGATCTCAGCCGCGAGGATCTGGAGCTGGTGCTGCGCACCGCCGCCGGTCTGAAAGCCAACCCGCAGCCGGAGCTGTTGAAACACAAGGTGATCGCCAGCTGCTTCTTCGAAGCCTCGACCCGTACCCGCCTGTCGTTCGAAACCTCGATGCACCGCCTCGGCGCCTCGGTGGTCGGTTTCGCCGACGGCAGCAACACCTCGCTCGGCAAGAAAGGCGAAACCCTGGCCGACACCATCTCGGTGATCAGCACCTACGTGGACGCCATCGTGATGCGCCATCCGCAGGAAGGCGCGGCGCGCATGGCCTCGGAGTTCTCCGGCAACGTGCCGGTGCTCAACGCCGGCGACGGCGCCAACCAGCACCCGACCCAGACCCTGCTGGATCTGTTCACCATCCAGGAAACCCAGGGGCGCCTGAGCAACCTCAGCATCGCCATGGTCGGCGACCTGAAGTACGGCCGCACCGTGCACTCGCTCACCCAGGCGCTGGCCAAGTTCGAAGGCAACCGCTTCTACTTCATCGCCCCGGACGCGCTGGCGATGCCGGCCTACATCCTGAAAATGCTGGAAGAGAAAGGCATCGAGTACAGCCTGCACGGCAGCATTGAAGAAGTGGTGCCGGAGCTGGATATTCTCTACATGACCCGGGTGCAGAAAGAGCGCCTCGATCCGTCCGAGTACGCCAACGTGAAGGCGCAGTTCGTGCTGCGCGCCGCGGATCTGGCCGGCGCGCGCGCCAACCTCAAGGTGCTGCACCCGCTGCCGCGCATCGACGAGATCGCCACCGACGTGGATAAAACGCCGCACGCTTACTACTTCCAGCAGGCGGGCAACGGCATCTTCGCCCGCCAGGCGCTGCTGGCGCTGGTGCTCAACGCAGATTTGGCTCTTTAAGGGGGAACCGCCATGACTCATGACAACAAACTGCAGGTCGAAGCGATCAAATGCGGCACGGTAATCGACCACATTCCGGCGCAGATCGGTTTCAAACTGCTGACGCTGTTCAAGCTGACCGCCACCGACCAGCGCATCACCATCGGCCTGAACCTGCCCTCCAACGAGCTGGGCCGCAAGGATCTGATCAAGATCGAGAACACCTTCCTGACCGAGCAGCAGGCCAACCAACTGGCGATGTACGCGCCGAAGGCCACGGTAAACCGCATCGACAACTATGAAGTGGTGCGCAAGCTGACCCTCAGCCTGCCGGACCACATCGACGGCGTGCTGACCTGCCCGAACGGCAACTGCATCAGCCGCAGCGAGCCGGTGGCGTCGAGCTTCAGCGTCAAATCGCGCGGCGGCGAAGTGCACCTGAAATGCCGCTACTGCGAAAAAGAGTTCGAGCATCAGGTGGTGTTGCAGGCCGACTAAGCCCGGCATGGGCGCCGGGAGATGGCGCTGTCATTCTCCCGGTGACGCCCTATAATGGGATTTCTGGATAGAACAATCCTCGTTTATCAGGAGAAAACATGTCACGTAACATCAGCACTGAACTCGCCCCGGCAGCCATTGGTCCTTACGTGCAGGGCGTTGATCTGGGCAGCATGATCATCACTTCCGGCCAGATCCCGGTCGATCCGAAAACCGGCGCCGTCGCCGACGACGTCGCCGCACAGGCGCGCCAGTCGCTGGAAAACGTCAAGGCGATCGTCGAAGCCGCCGGCCTGCTCGTTGCCGACATCGTGAAAACCACCGTGTTCGTGAAAGACCTGAACGACTTCGCCACCGTCAACGCCGCGTACGAAGCCTTCTTCACCGAGCACAGCGCGCCGTTCCCGGCCCGCTCCTGCGTAGAAGTGGCGCGTCTGCCGAAAGACGTGAAGATCGAAATCGAAGCCATCGCCGTGCGTCGTTAATCGACGCGCACGCGAATCACGGTCAGCTTCGGCTGGCCGTTTTTATTGATAATAATTTTTTAACCCAATTAATTTATAGCGATAGCGTAATATCGTTCACATTTACAATTCCCTAATAAAAATACGCCTATAATTGTTTTTCACCCGGCCGGGTCATTGCTGTTTCATTTCGTTCACTTCGTGAATAATGACAGGAGATAACCATGGCACCTAGCGTATTGGATTATTTTATCCAACAAGCTTCCCGTTATCCGGAAAAACTTGCCGTCGTCGGCGATAATAAGCGCCTGACCTACCGTCAATTGGATGAATCCAGCAGCGCACTGTGCGCGCTGTTGCTACGGCGGGGCGTGGCGCCCGGCAGCTATGTGCCGCTCGTCACGCTGCGCACGCCGGAAATGCTGATCGGTATGTTGGCGATCGTCAAAGCCGGCGCAGGCTATATTCCCATCGACGCCCGTTACCCGGAAAAAAGAATACAGGATATCGTTACGCAAAGCGGTTCCCCTTTAATACTCGCCAGCAACGCGACGATAGCGCTTTCGGAAAATAACTTCAGCGAGGATATTATTTATATTGATAATATATCAATTTCTCCGCAGGAGAATATAACGTTAATTTCTCCGTCTCCCGATGCCATCGTTTATCTCATTTTCACTTCAGGCACCACCGGCAAACCGAAAGGTGTGCTGATAGAACATCAGTCGCTGCTGAATTTAATTCTCTGGCATAACAAGCAATTCGCTATGGATGCCGAAAGTCGTTCTACGCTGATCGCCGGCTTGAGTTTCGACGTTGCGCAATGGGAGATCTGGTCGCCTCTGACCAGCGGCGGCACATTGTATCTGCCCCCGGAAGACGCTCGCCTGCAGCCGGAAGTCCTGCTGGCCTACTTTGCCGAACAGGGCATTACCCACGCCAGCCTGCCCGCCGTACTGGTCGCCGAAGTGGTCGGCGCGCCGCAACCGGCCAATCTGGCGCTGCGGTATCTGTTCAGCTCAGGGGAGAAACTTCATCCGGTCGATCTGCGCGGCATCGATTATTCATTGATCGATTACTACGGCCCGACGGAAGCCACCATCTTCGCCACCTGCAACCGGGTGGCTTGCGCCACGCAAAACCCGCCCGCCAGCATTGGGCGGCCCATCGGCGATACCGAAATCTTCATCCTCGATGACCGACTGCAGCCCGTGATCGGCGATCGCCCCGGCGAGCTGTATATCAGCGGCCGCTGTCTGGCCCGCGGCTACCTGAACAATCCGGCGTTGACCGCCGAGCGCTTCATCACCCCGCCTCACTTCGCCGGATTGCGCCTGTACCGCAGCGGCGATCGGGCTCGTTGGCTGGCGGATGGCCGCATTCAATATCTGGGCCGTATCGACGATCAGGTCAAAATCCGCGGCAATCGCATTGAACTGGGCGAAATCGAAAACGCCATGCTGCAGGTTGCGGGCATCCGTAAAGCGGTGGCCGCCGTGGCGACGGCAGATGATCCGCTGGGCAAGAAAATCGTGGCGTTTCTGGTCGCTGAGTGTGACGGCGAAAACGTGATCGCACGCGTCCGACAGAAACTGAAAGAAACGCTGCCCACCGCATTTCTGCCCGCCGATTATCGTTTACTGCAACACATGCCGCTGAACAACAACGGCAAAATCGACAAAACGGCTCTGTTGGCGCATTACCAACCGGTCAGCGCCGGCGTTGCGCAGCCGCTGACCGCCGATCAGCGCATCGTCGCCGATCTCTGGCGTTCGTTGCTGAAAGTGGAACAGCCCGCAACCAACGATGATTTTTTCTCGCTGGGCGGCCATTCGCTGTTGGCGGCCAAGCTGATGACGGCGCTGGCCGAGGCATTTGCCGTCGAGACTTCGGTGCACGACATCTATGAATATCCCACTCTGGGCGCCCTGGCGCAGGCACTGGCACAACGCAGAGACCGGCAACCGACACAGCGGCAAGGCGAAGCGCGTGCCTTACAGGATGATGTGTATTTGCCGTCGGATATCGTCATCGATCCGACGTTCGATCCGCGGCAAATCAGCGCGCCGCGCGCCATTTTGCTGACCGGCGCCACCGGCTTCGTCGGCGCGCATCTGTTGGCCGATCTGCTGCGCACCACCGACGCCGAGCTGTACTGTCTGGTGCGCGACGGCGCCAAACTGCCGCCGAGACAGCGGCTGGAGGCGGTGCTGCAGCGCTACCGGATCGCGCTGAACGCCAGCCAGCACGCGCGCATTCATATCGTGCCTGGCAACGTAGCGGAACACGACTTTTCGCTGACGCCGGCGGCCTACAGGGCGTTAAGCCGAGATATCGATCTGATTTACCATTCGGCCAGCGCGGTGAATTTTATCCAGCCTTACGCCTACATGAAGCGCGACAACGTGCAGGGCCTGCGGGAAATCATTCGCTTCGCGGCGCATAGCCGCACCAAGCCGCTGATGCTGCTGTCGACCATCTCCGTATACAGCTGGGGGCATCTGCACACCGGCAAGCGGGTGATGCGGGAAAGCGACGATATCGACCAAAACCTGCCGGCGGTCAGCCGCGATATCGGCTACGTGCGCAGCAAATGGGTGATGGAGAAAATCGCCGATTTGGCGGCGGCGCAAGGCCTGCCGCTGATGACCTTCCGCCTGGGCTACGCCACCTGCCACAGCCGTACCGGCGTCAACGCCGATTATCAATGGTGGGGACGGCTGGTGAAAACCTGCATCAGCAGCGGCACGGTACCGGATTTACGGGATATGCGCGAAGGGTTGACCACGGTGGATTACATGACCCGGGCCATCGCCCACGTCTCTCGCAACCCGCAGGCGCTGGGGCAGAAATTCAACCTGATCCATCAAGGTGACAATAATCTGACGCTGCGTGAGTTTTTCAGCCTGCTGGAGCGCGAGTTCGGTTATCGTTTTCGTCCCTTGCCCTTCGCAAAGTGGCGGGCCCAATGGGAAAACGACAGCGACGCGCCGCTCTACCCGCTGCTCAGCCTGTTCAAGGATCCTATGGTGGACGAGCTATCGACGGTGGAGCTCTATCAAGACACCTATCGGTGGGACTGCAGCAACCTGCAACGCTTCCTGCAGGGCAGCGGTATCGATGAGCCGCGCTTCACCCGCCAGCTGCTGCTGAATTACCTGCAGCACGCCATCGGGTATGCGCCGCTGTCGCTACAGGCGTAACAAAACCGGGGCTCAACTGGCCGAGCCCCGTCACCCTCACTCCGTTTTAAGCCCCCGCAGCAGCGCCTCCAGCGGGTACACCGCGGCAATCACCACTTCGTCGCGCGTCTGCGCCGCCGCATCCAGCCGGCGCTGCGCTTGTTCGGCCTCGGCCCGGCTCAGCGGTTTGTCCTGCTGATGGCGATCCAGCAGCGTTAACCCCAATGCGGCCAGGGCATCCACGTCCTGCGCCACCGGCGCCAGCTCCCGCAGCGTGCGGTTGCCCGCGATCGCCGTTTGCAATGCCGCGCCGTTCGCCTGCCAGCGCTGCAGCCGTTCGCGCAGCGCCTGCGCCGCCGCCTTATCGCGCTTATCCTTCAGCAAGGCCGCGACCTGGGCATGCATGGCGCGCACCGCCTCGCTCTCCGGCGGCAGCGCATCGGCGAAGCGGTTCAGCGGTTCGAACTGGTGATAGTTGCCGGCCTGGAACTTCAGGTGCTGGCGGGTGTAATACTGCGCCGGTTCCACCGCCTCGGCCAGGATCTGCAGCGGCACGATCTGCACGCTGTTGCTCAGCCGGGTGAATTCGCGCGCCGTTTCCGCGTGCTGCTGCAGGCCGACCGACACCACCGACCAGGCGTCGATCGCCGCCAGCCGCCGGTACATATTGTTCTCATCGGTGACGTCCTGCGCCGACCACAGCCGCTCCGCCACCGCAAAGGCGCGCGGCCACAGCTTAAGATCGATCAGCGGCGCGCGCACGTTTTCCGCCCACAGCGCCGCTTCCCCGCCGAGAATGTTGGCCTGCCCCTTCTCATCCGGCACCACCGGCATCTTGCCCGCTGGCGCCGCCGCCAGTTTCTCGCCCTGGGTGGGGTAACGCACGTTGCCGACCAACGTATAGCCGCTGAGCTTGTCCTGTTGCAGCGTAAACACCGGCCGTGTGTCGCCCATCCAGGTATCGACGCGGAACGTCACCAGCTGCGGCGTGCGCCAGACGATATCGTGCACCGCGCGGCGCGATTTGCCGTTGAAATCGATAAAGCCGCGCCAGCCCTGCTTGCCCTCGATCAGCGTGAAGCTGCCCTCCACCGCGCTGCCCTTCAGGCGCGGCATGCTGAAACGCCAGCTTTGTGCCTGCTCGCCGGGTTGTACCGCCGTCTCAACCCCCAGCGGCTGCGGCAGAATTTCATTGCGGTAGTGATAGGCGGTGCTTTGCGGCTGATCGAGGTAGAAACCGGTGGAGAGGATGCCCTGATAGCCATCCTGCGCGCTGGCGCCCAGCGAGTCTTGCCCTTGCCAGGACTGAATGACGATCGAACGCGGCAGCGACGGATGGTAGATCTCGTCCCAGCCGACCATCTGCCGCTGGTGCTTCTCGAGGATCTTTTCCAGCTTCTGGTTGAAGTAGGCCTGCAGCGCATGGGTATCCGCCAGCCCGTTCTGCTGCATAAACGCCTGAATCGACGGCGACGCCCGCCACTGGCTGGCGTCCACTTCGTCGCCGCCGATGTGCAGATAAGGATCGGGGAAGATCGCCGCCAGCTCGCCGACGATCGTATCGACAAACTGATAAACCTCGTCGCGGGTTGGATCGAGCGTCGGCTTATGCACGCCCCACTCGCGCTCCATGCGATACGGCCCCGGCGCGCTCATCAGGTCGGGATAGGCCACCGCGATGCTGGAGGCGTGCCCCGGCATGTCGATCTCCGGCACCACGCGAATGCCGCGCGCCGTGGCGTAAGCCACCACCTGCTGCATTTGCTCACGGGTGTAGAACTGGCCGTCGCTGGCCTGCTGCTGCAATTTAGGGTAATGCTCGGAGGCGAAGCGCCAGCCCTGATCGTCGGTCAGGTGCCAGTGGAATACGTTGAGCTTGGCCGCCGCCATGCCGTCGAGCTGGCGCAAAATGTCCGGCAGCGGCAGGAAATGGCGCGCCGAATCCAGCAGCACGCCGCGCCACGGAAAACGCGGCACGTCGCGAATATCCACCAATGGCAGGAAAGTGTTTTGCCCGTCGGTCTGCAGCAGTTGCAGCAGGGTCTCCATGCCGCGCAGCGCGCCGAAGCGGGTGTTGGCGGTCAGCGTGGCGCCCTGCGGTGTGACCGCCAGCCGGTAACTCTCATCGCTGCCCGGCAGCGGCTGCGCCGCCACCCGATCCTTGATCACCACCTTGATCGCCGCGCCGTTTGCTTCTTCCCTCGGCGCCAGCGTCCAGCCGGTCTGCAGTTCGATGCGCTGGCGCCAGCGCGGCAGCGCGTCACCCAAGTCGTCACCCTGCAGCGTCAGGGACAAACGGTGATCCAAAACCAGCTTGCCCGCCGGTTGCGTCACTTCCACCTGCTGCGGCCAGGGCATCAGCGGCAAATCACCCGCCGGCTGCGCCAGCGCGCCGCAAGAAAACCATAACGATGAAGCCAGTAGCGTATAACGGAAAGGTCTGTGCATCGGAAATTCCTCAGAGGAAAAAAACAAAATATCCCCAATGAATTTCAAACCACCGCTAGGCGGCAAGCGCCCGCATCCCCAGGCGCTTAGGTCTGCTAAGTAACTGGGGGGCGGGCGTACAGCCAACAACGCGGTGGCTTGAAAGGCGCAGGGGAAAACAGCCAACGCTGTAGATAAAGACTCAGCACAGAACAGATGTCCAACCGTTGCGGTGAAAAAGCGGACGGGATCACCGTTGCCCCCTCCCGGCCGGAGGGGGCGAACGGGTTATTGCCAGCCGTAGCGGCGCACGAACCAGCCTTTCACGCACTGGGTCAGCACCATGTAACCGGCGAGGATCAGCACCAGCCACGGGAAGTAGCCGAGCGGCAGCGCCTGCAGCTGCAGGAAGCCGGCCAGCGGCGAGAACACCAGGCCGATGCCGGTGGCGATCACCGCCAGCGTCATGATGCACAGCGGCCAGGACGGGCGGCTTTGGATAAACGGAATTTTGCGCGTGCGGATCATGTGCACGATCAGCGTCTGCGACAGCAGCCCTTCCACGAACCAGCCGGACTGGAACAGCGTTTGCATTTCCGGCGTATTGGCCTTGAATACCCACCACATCAGGCTGAAGGTCAGCACGTCGAAAATTGAACTGATCGGCCCAAAGAACACCATAAACCGCCCCAGATCGGCGGAGTTCCAGCGCTGCGGCTGGGTGATCTGATCGTCGTCGACGTTATCGAACGGGATGGCGATCTGCGAGATGTCGTACATCAGGTTCTGAATCAACAGATGCAGCGGCAACATCGGCAGAAACGGCAGGAAGGCGCTGGCGATCAGCACGCTGAACACGTTGCCGAAGTTGGAGCTGGCGGTCATCTTGATGTATTTCAGCATGTTGGCGAAGGTGCGGCGCCCTTCGATCACCCCTTGCTCCAGCACCATCAGGCTTTTTTCCAGCAGGATGATGTCCGCCGCTTCCTTGGCGATGTCCACCGCCGAATCGACGGAGATGCCGATATCGGCCGCGCGCAGCGCCGGCGCGTCATTGATGCCGTCGCCCATAAAGCCCACCACGTGCCCCTGGCGGCGCAGCAGTTTGACGATGCGCTCCTTGTGCAGCGGCGTCAGCTTGGCGAACACCGTGGTGCGCGCCGCCGCCTGCGCCAGCTGCTCGTCGTCCATCTGCTCGATCTCGCTGCCGCGCAGCAGATGATCGGCCTCGAGCCCGACGTCACGGCACACTTTGGCGGCCACCAGCTCGTTGTCGCCGGTGAGGATCTTCACCGTGACGCCGTTCTGTTTCAGCGCCGCCAGCGCCGGTGCGGTGCTTTCCTTCGGCGGATCGAGGAAGGCGACGTAGCCTTCGAGGATCAGATCCGACTCGTCCGCCACGCCGTATTCATGGGTTTGCGCCGGCAGGATCTTGTTGGCCACTGCCACCACCCGCAGCCCCTGCTGGTTGAGATCGTCGGTGATGCGGCGGATCCTCGCCAGCAGCGCCTCGCTCAGCGGGATCACCTCGTCTTCGTGGCGCACGTGGCTGCAAATCGCCAGCATCTCTTCCAGCGCGCCCTTGCACACCAGCTCGTGATACTCGTTGTCTTTGGCCACCACCACCGACATGCGGCGGCGCACGAAGTCGAACGGGATCTCATCCACCTTACGGTAGTTTTGCAGCGCCTCCGGCTGCCGGTTCTGCTCCGCGCAGCTCAGCACCGCCACGTCGAGCAGGTTTTTCAGCCCGGTCTGGTAGAAGCTGTTCAGCCAGGCGTAGCGCAGCACCCGCTCGCTGCCGGCGCCGAACGCATCGGTATGGCGCTCCAGCACGATCTTGTCCTGGGTCAGGGTGCCGGTCTTGTCGGTGCACAGAATATCCATGGCGCCGAAGTTCTGGATGGCGTCCAGCCGTTTGACGATCACCTTCTGGCGCGACAGCTTCACCGCCCCTTTGGCCAGCGTCGAGGTGACGATCATCGGCAGCATCTCCGGCGTCAGCCCGACCGCCACCGACAGCGCGAACAGCGCCGCCTCCCACCAGTCGCCCTTGGTGTAGCCGTTGATCAGCAGCACGATCGGCGTCATCACCAGCATAAAGCGGATCAGCAGCCAACTGACCTTGCTGATGCCGCTCTGGAAGGCGTTCGGCTGCTCATCCTGGCTGGTGACGCGCTGCGCCAGCTGGCCGAAATAGGTGCCGCCGCCGGTACCAATCACCATCGCCAGCGCGGTGCCGCTGACCACGTTGGTGCCCATGAAGCACAGGTTCTGGCAGTCGAGCGGATCGGCCGCCAACAATTGCGGCGCGGCGGATTTCTCCACCGGCAGCGATTCGCCGGTCAGCGCCGCCTGGCTGATGAACAGATCCTTGGCCGACAGCACGCGCAGATCCGCCGGGATCATGTCGCCGGCCGCCAGCTTGATGATGTCGCCCGGCACCAGCTGTGCGATCGGCAGCTCCACGTGCTCGCTCCTGCCGGTGAGCGCATCGCTGCGGATCACCGTGGCGGTGTTGCTCACCATCGCCTTCAGCGCGTCGGCCGCCCGGTTGGATCGCGCCTCCTGGATGAAGTTCAGCAACGTGGAGATCAGCACCATCAGCGCGATCACCAAGGCGCCGGTGAGATCCTCGGTGGCGTAAGAGATCATGCCGAGCGCGGTCAGCAGCAGGTTGAACGGGTTGCGGTAGCAGTGCCACAGGTGCTGCCACCAGGCCTCTTTCTGCTGATCGTCGATGACGTTCTCGCCGCAGCGCCGGCGAACCTGTTCCGCCTCATGGGCGGTGATGCCTTCCGGGTGGCTGTGAAAACGCTCAAACAGCTGCATCGTCTCTGCGGCGGCGCATGCCAGCCGCTGCTGCGCCAGGCCGGCAGGCATATCGCGCGCAGCGCCGCCGACGCCGTCCAGCAAGCTGTCGCGGCGTACCAAACGGCGCGGGAGGCCGCGGGCGAACAGGCCCAGCAGCTGACGGGGGAGTTTTTTCAGTTTCATGGTTCGCACCTCGTCGCCCGGTGCCTCACGGCAGCGGGTAAACGGGGATCGTCATCGGCCGGGCGGATGGCGGGTGCGCCAAAAAGCCTCTGCCAACGCAGATCCTTATTATTTTTTTCAGCAGCAGGAGCGAACGACGAAGCGCGCGCTACCGGTTACCGTGATGTACTTCACCGGTAAAACAGCAGCGCCAGGCGGAGAGGTTTTACCGGAGAACCGAGTGAGTGTCTAAAGCAGTCGGGTCGGGGTCCATATGGGGTATAACCTCCGGTAAAGGGAAAAACAGAGCGGCAGGAGCGGCCGTTCAGCGCAGTGCAACAATCCCGTTTTGCATCAAGATCCCCGTAGGAAAATGAGCTATGCTGACGGGCATTGTTTTACAGGCCGTTATGTTACGCCTGTCCACTTCAACGAAAAGTAAACCATGCAAAACCGGCTGACCATCAAGGACATCGCACGCCTGAGCGGCGTAGGCAAATCCACCGTCTCACGCGTGTTGAACAATGAAGGCAGCGTGAGCCCGCAAACCCGTGAACGGGTGGAAGCGGTGATCCGTCAGCAAGGGTTTACCCCCTCCAAGTCGGCGCGCGCCATGCGCGGCCAGAGCGACAAAGTGGTGGGCATCATCGTTTCTCGTCTCGATTCGCCGTCGGAGAACCAGGCGGTGCGCACCATGCTGCCGCTGCTGTACCAGCAGGGCTTCGATCCGATCGTGATGGAGAGCCAGTTCGAAACTCGTCTGGTGCAGGAGCATCTGCACGTACTGCATCAGCGCAACGTCGACGGCGTGATCCTGTTCGGCTTCACCGGCCTGACCGCGGCGATGCTCAAGCCGTGGCAGGAAAAAATGGTGGTGATGGTGCGCGAATACGACGGCTTCTCGTCCGTCTGCTACGACGACGCCGGCGCGGTGAACCTGTTGATGGATCGCCTGTATCAACAAGGGCATCGGCATATTGGCTATCTGGGGGTGCAGCTCAGCGACGCCACCACCGGCCAGCGCCGCTATCAGGCCTATCTCGACGCCTGTGAACGCCTCACGCTCACGCCGCGCGCCACGCTGGGCGAGCTGAGCTACCAGAGCGGTTTCCAGCACGCCGCCGAAGTGATCGATGCGCACACCAGCGCGCTGATTTGCGCCTCCGACAGCATCGCCCTGGGGGCGATCAAATACCTGCAACAACAGCCGGCGCGCGCCATCCAGGTATGCGCCATCGGCAACACCCCGCTGCTCAGCTTCCTGTTCCCCGACACCCTGTCGGTGGAGTTCGGCTACGGCAGCGCCGGCCTGTTGGCGGCGCAGCAGCTGCTGGCGCAGCTCAGCGGCGAACAGGGGATCCGCCGCCTGGTGGTGCCCAGCAAACTTTCCTGACGACCTGCTTAGAAGTTGACCATTTTTTGTCATTTTGTGATCCTCGCCCCAAACCGGGAACGTTCCCATTTCATTCAAAAAGCCGAGTGGCTAAGCTTTGATCATTACTCAGTCAACACCTCTGCAGGTATCCCATAATGAGCAAAGTAAAACAGCAGGATATTGATCGCCTGATTGTTTTGGTCGGCGGCCGCGAGAACATCGCCACCGTCAGCCATTGCATTACCCGGCTGCGTTTCGTCCTCAACGATCCCAATAAGGCGAAACCGAAAGAGATCGAAGCGCTGCCGATGGTCAAAGGGTGCTTCACCAACGCCGGGCAGTTCCAGGTGGTGATCGGCACCGACGTCGGCGACTACTATCAGGCCCTGATCGCCAGCACCGGCGTCAACGAGGCCGACAAGGAACAGGCCAAGGTGGCCGCGCGCCAGAACATGACCTGGTCTGAGCGCACCATCTCCCACTTCGCCGAAATCTTCTTCCCGCTGCTGCCGGCGCTGATCAGCGGCGGTCTGATCCTCGGCTTCCGCAACGTGATCGGCGACATCCCGATGTCCGGCGGCCAAACGCTGGCGCAGATGCATCCGGCGTGGAAAACCGTTTACGACTTCATGTGGCTGCTCGGTGAAGCGATCTTCATGTTCCTGCCGGTGGCCATCTGCTGGTCGACGGTGAAAAAGATGGGCGGCACGCCGGTGCTCGGCATCGTGCTGGGCGTCACCCTGGTGTCGCCGCAGCTGATGAACTCCTACCTGCTCGGCCAGCAAACGCCGGAAGTGTGGAACTTCGGCTGGTTCGTGATCCAGAAAGTGGGTTATCAGGCGCAGGTGATCCCGTCGATCCTGGCGGGCATGGCGCTGGGCTGGATCGAAACCCGGCTGAAAAAGATCGTCCCCGACTATCTCTATCTGGTGGTGGTGCCGGTAGTTTCGCTGCTGCTGGCGGTGTTCCTGGCGCACGCGCTGATCGGGCCGTTCGGCCGCATGATCGGCGATGGCGTCGCCTGGGCGGTGAAAGCGGTGATGACCGGCAGCTTCGCGCCGGTGGGCGCCGCGCTGTTCGGCTTCCTGTATGCGCCGCTGGTGATCACCGGCGTGCACCAGACCACGCTGGCTATCGACATGCAGATGATCCAGAGCATGGGCGGCACCCCGGTGTGGCCGCTGATTGCGCTGTCCAACATCGCGCAGGCCTCGGCAGTGCTCGGCATCATCATCATCAGCCGCAAGGCCAACGAGCGTGAAATCTCGGTGCCGGCGGCGATCTCCGCCTACCTCGGCGTGACCGAACCGGCGATGTACGGCATCAACCTCAAATACCGCTTCCCGATGCTGTGCGCGATGATCGGCTCCGCGATCGCGGGCCTGATCTGCGGCCTGGACGGCGTAATGGCCAACGGCATCGGCGTCGGTGGCCTGCCGGGCATTCTGTCTATCAAGCCGCAGTTCTGGCTGATTTACTCGCTGGCGATTCTGGTGGCGATCGTCATCCCGCTGGTGCTGACCATCATGGTCTACAAACGCAAGGCCGCCCGCGGCGAGCTGCCGGTTTGATTCACGCAATATGAATGTAGGAGCCTGCTCGCGCAGGCTCGTTGTCACGATTCAAAGGTATTGATCTATGAGCAACCCAACCCCTTGGTGGCAGAACGGCGTCATCTACCAAATTTATCCGAAGAGTTTTCAGGACAGCACCGGCAACGGCTACGGCGATTTGGCCGGCGTGACCCGGCGGCTGGACTATCTGCAGGAGCTGGGCGTAGACGCCATCTGGCTGACGCCGGTCTACGTATCGCCGCAGGTGGACAACGGCTATGACGTGGCGGACTACTGCGCCATCGATCCGGCTTACGGCACGATGGCGGACTTCGAGCAGCTGGTCGCCGCCGCCCACCAGCGCGGCATCCGCATCGTGATGGACATGGTATTCAACCACACCTCGACCGAGCACCCGTGGTTCAAGGCCGCGCAGGATCGCCACAGCCCGTATCGTCAGTTCTACGTCTGGCGCGACGGCGAAGGTGAAACGCCGCCGAACAACTGGCGCTCCAAGTTCGGCGGCAACGCCTGGCAATGGCACGCCGACAGCGGCCAGTACTACCTGCACCTGTTCGCCACCGAGCAGGCGGATCTCAACTGGGAACACCCGCCGGTGCGCGAAGAGCTGAAGAAAGTGTGTCAGTTCTGGGCGGACAAAGGCGTCGACGGTCTGCGCCTCGACGTGATCAACCTGGTGTCCAAACAGCAGGACTTCCCGTCCGACAGCCAGGGCGACGGCCGCCGCTTCTATACCGACGGCCCGCGCATCCACGAGTTCCTGCAGGAGATGAGCCGCGAGGTGTTTCAGCCGCGCGGCCTGATGACGGTGGGCGAGATGTCTTCCACCACGCTTGAGCATTGCCAGCAGTACGCGGCGCAGAGCGGCGAAGAGCTGTCGATGACCTTCAACTTCCACCACCTGAAGGTGGACTACGCCGGCGGCGAAAAATGGACGCGGGCGGCGCCGGATTACGTGGAACTGAAGCAGATCTTCCGCCACTGGCAGCAAGGGATGCATAACCGCGCCTGGAACGCGCTGTTCTGGTGCAACCACGATCAGCCGCGCATCGTGTCGCGCTTCGGCGATGAAGGCGCACTGCGGGCGCCGGCCGCCAAAATGCTGGCGATGGTGCTGCACGGCATGCAGGGCACGCCTTATATCTACCAGGGTGAAGAGATCGGCATGACCAACCCCGGCTTCCGCGCCATCGAGCAGTATCGCGACGTGGAAAGCCTGAACATGTACGCTGAACTGCGCGCTCAGGGCCGCGGCGACGCCGAACTGCTGGCGATCCTGGCCGACAAATCGCGCGACAACGGCCGCACGCCGATGCAGTGGAGCGCCGCGCCGCACGCCGGTTTCACCACCGGCACGCCGTGGATCGGCTGCGCCGAGAACTACCCGCAGATCAACGCCGAAGCGGCGCTGGCCGACCTCGACTCGGTGTTTTACGCCTACCGCCAGCTGATCACCCTGCGCAAGCAGTATCCGCTGCTGACCTACGGCGACTATCAGGATCTGGCGCCGGAACACCCGGCGCTGTGGTGCTATCAGCGCAGCTGGAACGGCCAGCGCCTGCTGGTGGCGGCCAACCTGAGCCGCGAGCCGCAGGCCTGGGCGGCGGAAGGCGTGGAAGCCTCCGCGCAGTGGCGCCCGCTGATGAGCAACTACAGCGACTCAGCGGATCAGCCGCAGGCGCTGACGCTGCGGCCGTTCGAAGCGGTGTGGTGGCTGCTCGAAGACTGACCCCACAGGGCGCGGCGAGCGCTGCGCCCTACCATTTCCCCAGCAGCGCCGCCACCCCGGCGGCCTCTTGCGCCAACTGCTCATCGCTCATGTCGCTCACGCCCTGCACCAGATGCGGCGGCAGATAATCCATGCCGGTCAGGTTGGCCATGGCGTGGAACGGCAGCAGCAGATCCTGCACCGGATAACGGTTATACCCTTGCGCCGTATAAGCCTGCGCGTTGCCGCCGGTGCTCACCACCAGCTGCAGCGGCTTGCCGTGCAGCTGGGTGCCTGCGCTGCCGTAGGCGAAACCGTAGGTTAATACCGCATCCTGCCATTCGCTGAGGATCGCCGGCGAGCTGTACCAATAAAACGGGAACAGCATCACTACCGCATCATGGCTCTGCAGCAGTTCCTGCTCGCGCGCCACGTCGATGCGGTAATCCGGGTACGCGCGGATCAGTTCGTGAACGGTCACGTTGGGCAGCGGGCGTACGGCCTCGATCAACGCCTTATTAATGCGTGACTCGTCGGGGGTGCGGTGGGCGGTTAACACTAAAATGCGTGACATAACGATTCCTCGGTCATAAGAAGATGAGGGCATTTTTCCATTTCCGCCGCTTCGGGTGTAGGCTGTTAAAGGTCACTTCAATTTCAACCGAAAGTATCAACCACTATGTCGCTGCCCTTTGACGTGCACCGCCTGCTGCCGGCCTTCCTCGCCGCCGCACAGGCGCAAAATTTCTCCGCTGCCGCTCGCCAGCTGGGCGTGACGCCGGCGGCGGTCAGCAAAAACATCCGCGCGCTGGAAGAGAAGCTGGCGCTGCGGCTGTTTCAGCGCAACACCCACAACGTGCTGCTGACCGACGAGGGCAAAGCGCTGCTGGCGCAGGTGGCGCCGCTGTGGCAGGCATTGGCGGCGACGCTGGAAAGCGCCGGCGGCGAACGGCAGGCGCCTGCCGGGGTGGTGCGCATCACGATGATCCCCGGCTTCGGCCGCCAGATGCTGATGCCGTTGATCCCGCAATTTCTGGCGCGCTACCCGCAGATCGATCTCGATCTGTCGCTGGATGCGCGGGTGGTGAATCTGGTGGGCGAAGGTTTTGACGTCGGCATCGGCAGCCGGGTCGATCCCGACAGCCGGCTGGTGGCCCGCCCGCTCTACCCGATGCATATGGTGCTAGCGGCGTCACCCGACTATCTGGCGCGGCGCGGTGAACCGCAAACGCCGCACGATCTGCTGCGGCACGACTGCCTGCTGCACCGTAACCCGGCCAACGGCCGCCACGTCAAATGGCAGCTGCGCCATCAGGGCGAAACGCTGGCGCTGGATCTGAACGGCCGCCTGGTGGTCAGCCGCCCGGAGATGTTGCTGGATGCAGCGCTGGCCGGGCTGGGCATCGTCAACCTGGCGCACTGGTACGTCGAGAAACACTTCGAGCAGGGCACGCTGCGGCCGGTGCTGGCGGAATGCTGGCCGCGCCCGGTGCAGCTGTGGCTCTATTACGCTTCGGCGGATCTGCCGCCGCGGGTGCGCGTCTGGGTCGATTTTCTGCTGGAACATTTTCGCGATCGGCCGGCGGGCGATTGACGTCTGTTCAGCTTGCGCACGCTCTTCCGTTTTCCTTGTTCTACATCAAAAGAATCGCGCCAATATCTATATATAGTGCATTAAGAATTGCGAACACCTATATATAGTAGTTATCCACAAAATCATCCACACGCCGCCACAGCCCTTGCGCGCTGCGGCTTTGCCCTGTGGATAAGCGAAATTTGACGGTTGCTCGCCGCGTCAGGCGGGTATGAACGCTCCCTCGGGGAACAAGGAGTACAACGTGAAACCAGTAGTGATTAAGCGGGACGGTTGCCAGGTACCTTTTGACGAAGCGCGCATTGCGCAGGCCATCGAGCGCGCCGCGCTGGCGGTGGGCGTGGTCGACGCCGACTACTGCGCCACCGTCGCCCGCGTGGTCGCTCAGCGCATGGAGCAACAGCCGCGCGTCGATATCCACGAGATCCAGCAGGCGGTGGAAAACCAGCTGATGGCCGGCGAGTACAAACAGCTGGCGCGCGCCTATATCGAATACCGCCACGATCGCGACGTGGCGCGCGAGCTGCGCGGCCGCCTGAACCAGGAAATTCGCGGCCTGGTCGAGCAGAGCAACCGCGCGCTGCTGAACGAAAACGCCAACAAGGACAGCAAGGTGATCCCCACCCAGCGCGACCTGCTGGCGGGCATCGTCGCCAAACACTACGCCAAGCAGCACATCCTGCCGCGCGACGTGGTGCTGGCCCATGAACGCGGCGAAATTCACTACCACGATCTCGACTACTCGCCGTTCTTCCCGATGTTCAACTGCATGCTGATCGATCTGAAAGGCATGCTGACCAACGGCTTCAAGATGGGCAACGCCGAGATTGAGCCGCCGAAGTCGATCTCCACCGCCACCGCCGTGACCGCGCAGATCATCGCCCAGGTCGCCAGCCATATTTATGGCGGCACCACCATCAACCGCATCGATGAAATTCTGGCGCCGTTCGTCGACGAGAGCTTCCGCAAACACCTGCAGGTGGCGGAAGAGTGGCAGATCCCGGACGCCAAAGGCTATGCCATGGCGCGCACCGAGAAAGAGTGTTACGACGCCTTCCAGTCGCTGGAGTACGAGGTTAACACCCTGCACACCGCCAACGGCCAGACGCCGTTCGTCACCTTCGGCTTCGGCCTCGGCACCAGCTGGGAGTCGCGCCTGATCCAGCGCTCGATATTGAAAAACCGCATCGCCGGGCTGGGTAAAAACCGCAAGACCGCCGTGTTCCCCAAACTGGTGTTCGCCATCCGCGACGGCCTCAACCACCAGTACGGCGACCCGAACTACGACATCAAGCAGCTGGCGCTGGAGTGCGCCAGCAAGCGCATGTACCCGGACATCCTCAACTACGATCAGGTGGTGAAGGTCACCGGCTCGTTCAAAACGCCGATGGGCTGCCGCAGCTTCCTCGGCACCTACGAGCAGGACGGCGAGCTGGTGCACGACGGCCGCAACAACATCGGCGTCATCAGCCTCAACCTGCCGCGCATCGCGCTGGAGGCGATGGGCGATGAGTCGCGCTTCTGGACGCTGCTGGATCAGCGCCTGCAGCTGGCGAAAAAGGCGCTGATGACGCGCATCGCCCGGCTGGAAGGCATCAAGGCGCGGGTGGCGCCAATCTTGTACATGGAAGGCGCCTGCGGCGTGCGGCTCAAGGCCGACGACAACATCGCCGATATCTTCAAGCACGGCCGCGCCTCAATTTCGCTGGGCTATATCGGCCTGCACGAGACCATCAATGCGCTGTTCGGCGGCGAAAACCACGTGTATGACGACGAGGCGCTGCGCGCCAAAGCGGTGGCGATCGTCGCACGGCTGCGCGCCGCCGTCGACGCCTGGAAAGACGAGACCGGCTACGGCTTCAGCCTCTACAGCACGCCGAGCGAAAACCTGTGCGATCGCTTCTGCCGGCTGGACACCGCCGATTTCGGCGTGGTGCCGGGCGTCACCGACAAGGGCTATTACACCAACAGCTTCCACCTCGACGTGGAGAAGAAGGTCAATCCGTACGACAAGCTGGACTTCGAAGCGCCCTACCCACCGTTGGCCAGCGGCGGCTTCATCTGCTACGGCGAATACCCGAACCTGCAGCACAACCTGAAGGCGCTGGAAGACGTGTGGGACTACAGCTACAGCCGGGTGCCTTACTACGGCACCAACACGCCGATCGACGAGTGCTACGAATGCGGCTTCACCGGTGAATTCTCCTGCACCAGCAAAGGCTTCACCTGCCCGAAATGCGGCAACCACGATTCGGCCAAGGTCTCGGTCACCCGCCGGGTGTGCGGCTATCTCGGCAGCCCCGATGCCCGGCCGTTCAACGCCGGCAAGCAGGAAGAGGTGAAACGCCGGGTGAAACATCTCGGCAATGGGCAGCTCGGCTGAAAAGCGCCGTGCAGCCTATGCAGAAGCCTGTTCAACAGGCGTGATTGTCGCAGCCAGTTTGCCTTCGGCCAGCGCGCACCAACCGCAGCGTACACGCAGTACGTGAGGATTGGCAGCACTGCCCGGAGGCAAAATGGCCAGTAAAATAGCCTGATGGGCAGGCCTCACATGAATTATCACCAGTACTATCCAATCGACGTGGTCAACGGCCCCGGCACCCGCTGCACGCTGTTTGTCGCCGGCTGCGTGCACCAGTGCCCCGGCTGCTACAACAAAAGCACCTGGCGGCTCAACTCCGGCCTGCCGTTTACCCCGGCGCTGGAAGACCGCATCATCGCCGATCTGAACGATACGCGCGTGCCGCGCCAGGGGCTGTCGCTCTCCGGCGGCGATCCGCTGCACCCGGCCAACGTGCCGAGCATCTTAACGCTGGTGAAACGGGTGCGCGCCGAGTGCCCTGGCAAGGATATCTGGCTGTGGACCGGCTACCGGCTGGCGGAGCTGGACGCACAGCAAATGCAGGTGGTGGACAGGATCAACGTGCTGATCGACGGCAAGTTCGTGCAGGATTTGCAAGACCCGGCGCTGATTTGGCGCGGCAGCAGCAACCAAGTGGTGCATAGGTTGCGATGAGCTGATAGTGCGTGTCTCGACGTGTGTTAATACAAAGTCGGCATGATATGGCTACGGCACAGAGCTAAACCTGATCTGATAGGCGGCTTTGTGCCGAAGCGAACATTTTTACATCACGACAAGTTTAGAATTAGGTGATGGCTAAATTACCTCGATCTAATTGTGTAATGCTTAGCTTAAATGACATCTGTGGATTAAACTCTTAAAGCCCCCCCCGTAAAATTTACTATTTTTCTTACAGAAACATTCTCGCCATATAATTCTCTATTATGCTTAAAAGCACTTCATCAATATATTAAACGAGGCTTCTTTTGATGCCGAGTTTTTGGTTTTTATTTTTCATTCAATTATATCCAATGGGAATTTACCTTACAAGTTCTTGTCGGCAATCTCATTGAATGAGAGTTGAAATAATTCTGAAAGTGTGACATCCAATACCTTTATAATAATTAAAAATGTAGCTACTTAGGTGGTGAACTATAGTTTCTGACCTAGACATGTTTTTTTAAAATTGGACAGAACATGTGAACATATGATATCTTTATTGTGTTTTGTATAAAAACTTCTCTGCACCTAAAACGATTTATGCACAATTGATGCTGCACTTGAAAGTTACAAGGAATTGATTAGGAGATGACTTATGAAAATTAGCGATGTTAATTTTGGAAGTATAGACGCTAAACATGAAGTTGACGGAAGGACCCCTGCGGAAATAAAATATTTTGAAGACAGTTATGTATTGCCTCCAAATATAAATTTAGATGATTACCTGAATGGCAAGAAATATTACATATCGGGTCTTAAAGGAACTGGGAAAACAGCTTTATTGAGATTTATACAAATCAAAGCTGATAAAAAAAACATTAAAACAAGTTTTATTTTATTTAAATCTGAGTTTGATTCATATGAAAGAGAATCTTTGCATAACTCAATAATCTCAACAACCCCTCAACCAGATACTACTAATAGCCAATATGATTATGAACAGGCTTGGAGAATGTACGTATATAAAACAATTGTATCTCTCACTCTCTCAGATAAAATTGATGCATTTCAAAAAAATAAGATTTGGAATGAGTTTAAAGATCTAATTCTAGCAATATCCCCAGGGAATATAAATTCATCTATATCATTGCCAAAAGTTAAAGGGGGTAAAGTAGTTCTTTCTAAAGATCCAAAATTCGAATTTGATTTTGAAATGATTGATAAGAAAAAGGTTGTTAACTTTTCGGAATACTGTAAGGTTTGTGATGAGAAATATAAGGAGTTAATTTCCACATCAACTAGAAATATCATATTTGTAGATGAACTCGAAATTAGGGTTTTAGATGACGCATCTACAAGTAGAGATATTCATCTGGTAAGAGATCTCATTACTAGTATAGATCGATTAAACCAAATAAGCAGAAAGCAATCATTTAATATAAACTTTATTTTGGCAGTTAGATCGGAGGTTATGCAGTCCGCCAGAAGTATTGGCAAGGAAATTAATAAACCTCTATTTGATTTTGGAGATACTCTAGCATGGAGTCGTTATTCAAAAGACAAAACCAATCATCCTTTAATTAAAATTATTGAATCAAGGATACTGGCCACAGAAAAAATTCATGGAATCTCTGAACATGGAGATATATGGAGCAAGTACTTTAAAGGTAATTTCCATGGTAAAGACTTTAGAGAGTTCTCATTGGCTCAGACATGGTACCGCCCTAGAGATCTTGTAAGATTAATGGAAGTTGCATTAAAATCCTTTAAAAATGTAGATGTCTTATTGCAACGTCATTTTGATGAGTCAAAAAAATTATACTCCTCAGAGAGTTGGGTTGAGATAGGCGAAGAGCTATCTGCATCAATGACAGCTATGCAAATAGAAGGTTTGTCACGAGTGCTAAGTAAGTTTAGGAATCCATTTACTATTCATGAATTTAAAAATCAAATGACTGAGCTTGCCGGCATTTATTCTGAAGTTGATAGTTTGGACCAAAGTCATAAAGCCGGTGAACTTTTAAAAAAATTGTATACCGTGGGGGTTGTGGGGAATTATATAACCGGAAAGAGAGGAAACAAAATCCCTCAGTACGCAGCAAGAGATAATCCAATGGTATATCTCGAGGAACAATTTATTGTACATCCTGCGGTGAAGCCATTCTTTAGCTCAAATCTTTAACTGATTATCTAATAGCACTGGCTAATAGAACATCTAAATAGCCAGTGTTTATCCATGATTGGTTCTCCCTGAAATAATTACAATATCGAACATTATTACTTTAAGGGGAGGGATGTATAAAGATAAATATTCTCTTTTCTGCTGCTGAAATTAATTTATCTTTTAACCGAGTGTCCGTTCTTCGCTCAAAGCCGTTCACCAGCTGAAATACTGTTTTTTCCACAGAAACATCAACCCAATCCTGCCCCCCCCCCCCCCCCCTCAGCCCCCCCGCCGATAGCGCGCCATGATTTTCGCTTTGAATAGAGCCATTCGTTTTTCTGCCTCCGAATGGCTTATACAAACTGCGTTACCGTTTCTTATACGTTCAAAGTTGCCATCTCCTCCATTGAGATAGCGTCAAGTCACGAATCCGTTACACCAACCCCATCCCCACCACGCCGGTCAGTGCGCCGCACAGCGCCACCAGCGCCGCCGTCAGGCACAGCGCCCGGGCGGAGAAGGCCTTGTTGAGCATCAACAGCGAAGGCAGGCTGACCGCCGGCAGGGTCATCAGCAGCGCCAGCGCCGGGCCGGCGCCCATGCCCGCCAGCATCATGGTTTGTACGATCGGGATTTCCGCCGCGGTGGGGATAACGAACAGGCAGCCGACGATCGCCAGGCCGATGATCCACAGCAGGCTATTGTCGACGGCGCCGTCGGCGTGCGGGAACAGCCAGACCCGCGCCGCGCCCAGCGCCAGCACCGCCAGCACGTAGATCGGAATGGTCGACCAAAACAGCGCCCACAGCGCTTTGCCCCAGCGGGCGAGGAACGGCTGCTCGTCGCTCTGCGCCATCATCACCGGCGGCTGCGGCGCGGTGGGCTGCGGATCGTTGGCGGTCACGCGCTGCACCAGCCAGGCGATGCCCAGCACCATCACCACGCCCGCCACCAGGCGGATGGCGGCGAACGGCCAACCGAGCACAAATCCCATGAACACCAGCGTCGCCGGGTTCAATACCGGGTTGGCGAGCCAAAAGGCCAGCGCGGCGCCGCTGGATACCGACTGGCGGCGCATGCCGGCGGCAACCGGTGCGGCGCAGCAGGTGCACATCATGCCCGGCAGCGCGATCAGCGCCCCCAGCACGGTGCCGGAAAAACGCCGGTGGCCGAGCGTGCGCGCCAGCCAGTCGCGCGGGATCAGCACCTGCACCAGCGAACCTAACAGCACCCCGAGCAGCGCCGCCTTCCATACCGCGGTGAAGTAGACCAGCACGTACTGCCAGGCCGCCAGCCAGGGGCTCGCGGCGCCGTCGGCCAGGATCGATTTGCCGATCGAGTGGCTGTCCGCCGCCACAAAGGCCTTGCCATAGTAAGGCTGCCATTTGACGTAGTAGAGGCCGACGGCCACCACCAGCAGAAACAGGATCGGTTTCCACAGCGGCCAGGCGCGTGGGGCGTGTTCAGGGGCGTTCAGAGGTTGCGGCATGGTAGCGGCCAGAGTCAGTCAACAGTGGCGCCAGCATAGCGCGCCGCCGCCGCTCGTGCACGCCCGGGCTGTCCTAAATAGTTCATCTGTTCGCCACCGAGGCGTAACGCGATTGTCATCTGCGCCCGTCACCATGATGCCAACTTGAAAACCACAGGGTAGACGCCCGATGAAACGCACAGCTTCCGCCTTCATCGCACCGCCATCGGCATGACGAGGTTTTTATTATGATGGAGTTATCTAGACATCCGACCACTTACCCCACCCGCTATCAGCAGATCGCCGCGCAGCTGGAACAGGAGCTGCGCACGCAGTACCGCTGCGGCGACTACCTGCCTTCTGAACAGCAGCTGGCCGAGCGCTATCAGGTCAATCGCCACACCCTGCGCCGCGCGGTGGATCAGCTGGTAGAGCGCGGCTGGCTGCAGCGCCGCCACGGCGTCGGCATCCTGGTGCTGATGCGGCCTTACGACTACCCGCTGCACGCCAACACCCGCTTCAGCCAGAACCTGTTCGAGCAGGGCAGCCACCCCACCAGTGAGCGCTTACTCGCAGTCTTGCGGCCGTGCAATGGGCATGTCGCCAGCGCGCTCTCGCGTGAAGAAGGCGAAATGGTGATCCACCTGCGCACCCTGCGCCGGGTCAACGGCGTGCCGATGAGCGTGATCGACCACTATCTGCCCGATCTGGACTGGTGGCCGGCGCTGCAGCAGTTCCACAGCGGTTCGCTGCACCAGTTTATCGAACAGCACCTCCAGCAGCCGCTGACCCGCCGCCAGACGCGCATCAGCGCGCGCCGCGCGCAGGCCAAAGAGAGCCGGCTGCTGGAGATCGCTACCCACGCGCCGCTGCTGTGCGTGCGCACCCTTAACGTCCGCAGCGGCGGCGAAGACGTGGCGGAATACTCCGTCAGCCTGGCCCGCGCCGACATGATTGAACTGACGATGGAGCACTGAATGCACGCCTTAGAGTCGAGACAACGCTGGATGTCGGTGCTGGCGCACAGCCGGCCCGAGCAGCTGCGCAGCCACTGGCTGGCGCTGAACCTCAGCCCGGGTTACCGCAGCATCCGCGCGCCGGAGATCGGCCTGGCCCAGCTGCAGGGGCGCATGGGCGCCACCGGCCGCCGCTTCGTGCTGGGGGACATGACGGTCACCCGCGCGGTGGTGCAGCTGGACAACGGCGGCTACGGCTACAGCTATATCGCCGGGCGCGACAAGGCGCACGCCGAGCTGTGCGCGCTGGCCGATGCGCTGCTGCAACAGCCGGAACACGGCGAACGCCTGCAACAACAGCTGATCGCGCCGCTGGCCGCGCTGCAGCACGAACAGCGCCAGCTGCGCGCCCGGGCGATCGCCGCCAGCCGGGTGGACTTCTTTACGCTGGTGCGAGGGGATTAAGCCATGAGTTTATTGACCGGTTTTGAACAACCGATAGACCAATCGCAGCACACTTTCCGTTTGATTCTTAAAGCCTTGAGCGAACCGGGCCACCGGGTGACGCTGCCGGGCGGCTCGGCTTGGACGCCGCTGAACGCCGCCAGCACCGCCGCGCTGCTGACGCTGGCCGATCAGGAAACGCCGCTGCAGCTGTGCGCTGCGCTTAAAAGTGAGCAAGTGCTAACCAACATTCGTTTTCACAGCGGCGCGCCGCTGGCCGCCACGGCGCAGGAGGTCTGCTTTGCCCTGTTCGATGAGCACGTGCAGGCCGCCGATCTGCAGGCGTTGCCGCACGGCACTGAAATCTCGCCGGAATGCGGCGCCACGGTCATCGTGCAGCTCGCCGAGCTGGATAACGGCGCCGCGCTGCGCCTGACCGGCCCCGGCATCGAGAGCCAACGCCTGATAGCGCCGCGCCTGCCGCCGGCGCTGCTGGATTATCTGGTCAACCGCCCGCAGCGCTTCCCGCTGGGGCTGGATATCTTGCTGACCTGCGGCGATCGCCTGCTGGCGATCCCGCGGACCACCCGCGTGGAGGTGTGCTGATGTACGTAGCGGTAAAAGGGGGCGAAAAAGCCATTGAGGCCGCCCACCAGCTGCAGGAACAGCTGCGGCGTGGCGACGAGGCGCTGCCGGCGATCGGCGCGGAACAAATCGAACAGCAGCTGGGGCTGGCGGTAGATCGGGTGATGACCGAAGGCGGCATCTACGATCGCGAGCTGGCGGCGCTGGCCATCAAACAGGCCAGCGGCGATCTGGTGGAGGCGATCTTCCTGCTGCGCGCCTATCGCACCACCCTGCCGCGCCTGGCGGTCAGCGAGCCGCTGGCCAGCGAAAGCATGCGGCTGGAGCGGCGCATCTCGGCGGTTTACAAGGACTTGCCCGGCGGGCAGGTGCTGGGGCCGACCTACGACTACACTCACCGGCTGCTGGACTTCGCGCTGCTGGCGGAAGGCGAGGCGCCGCGCGCGCCGCAGGCCGACGAACCGCTGCCGGACAACTGCAGCCACGTGTTCGATCTGTTGTGTCGCCAGCAGCTGGCGCGGGAGGAACAGGACGACGGCAGCGCGCCGGACGACATCACCCGCAACCCACCGGTCTACCCCTGCTCGCGCTCGGCGCGCCTGCAGCAGCTGGTGCGCGGCGACGAAGGCTTCCTGCTGGCGCTCGGCTACGCCACCCAGCGCGGCTACGGCCGCAACCACCCGTTCGCCGGCGAGATCCGCACCGGCCACGTTTCGGTGGAGATCGTGCCTGAAGAGCTCGGCTTCGCCATCGATGTCGGCGAAATCCTGCTGACCGAGTGCGAAATGGTCAACGGCTTCGTCGATCCCAAGGACCATCCGCCGCACTTCACCCGCGGTTACGGGCTGGTGTTCGGTCGCGCCGAACGCAAGGCGATGGCGATGGCGTTGGTGGATCGCGCATTGCAGAGCCCCGACTACGGCGAAGGCGTCGCCGGCCCGGCGCAGGACGAAGAGTTCGTGCTGGCCCACGCCGACAACGTCGAGGCCGCCGGCTTCGTCTCCCATCTCAAGCTACCGCACTACGTCGACTTCCAGGCCGAACTGGAGCTGCTCAAGCGGCTGCGGCAGGAATACAGCGAGCGTCAGGAGGCCCGCGATGAGTGAAGTATTGACCGGCTATAACCTCGGTTATCTGGACGAGCAGACCAAGCGCATGATCCGCCGCGCTATCCTGAAGGCGGTGGCGATCCCCGGCTATCAGGTGCCGTTCGGCGGCCGCGAGATGCCGATGCCCTACGGCTGGGGCACCGGCGGCATTCAACTCACCGCCAGCGTCATCGGCCGCGCCGACGTGCTGAAGGTGATCGACCAGGGCGCCGACGACACCACCAACGCGGTGTCGATCCGCCGCTTCTTCCAGCGCGTCGCCGGGGTGGAAACCACCGAACGCACGCCGGAGGCCACCCTAATCCAGACCCGTCACCGCATTCCGGAAACGGCGTTGCGCGAAGACCAGATCCTGATCTATCAGGTGCCGATCCCGGAGCCGCTGCGCTTTATCGAACCGCGCGAAACCGAGACCCGCAAGATGCACGCGCTGGAGGAGTACGGCGTGATGCAGGTGAAGCTGTATGAAGACATCGCGCGCTACGGCCATATCGCCACCACCTACGCCTACCCGGTGAAGGTCAACGATCGCTACGTGATGGATCCGTCGCCGATCCCGAAATTCGACAACCCGAAAATGCACATGATGCCGGCGCTGCAGCTGTTCGGCGCCGGGCGCGAGAAACGCATCTACGCCCTGCCGCCGTTCACCAAGGTGGAGAGCCTGGACTTCGACGACCATCCGTTCAGCGTGCAGCAGTGGGACGAACCCTGCGCGCTGTGCGGCTCGCGCCACAGCTATCTGGACGAGGTGGTGCTCGACGATCAAGGCAACCGCATGTTCGTCTGTTCGGACACCGACTACTGCCGGCAGCAGCTGGCGCAATATTCGCAAGAGGCGCAGCACTGATGACTTCCACCCCATTGAGCACCACCCCGCTGCTGTCGGTGAAGCGGCTCACCCACCTGTACGCCCCCGGCAAGGGCTTCAGCGACGTGTCGTTCGACATCTACCCCGGTGAAGTGCTGGGCATCGTCGGCGAATCCGGCTCCGGCAAAACCACGCTGCTGAAGTCGATCTCGGCGCGGTTGGCGCCGCAGCGCGGGCAGATCCTTTACCGCCCGCAGGCGGACCAGGAACACGATCTGTACGCCATGGCGGAGAGCGATCGCCGCCGCCTGCTGCGCACCGACTGGGGCGTGGTGCACCAGCACCCGCTCGACGGGCTGCGGCCGCAGGTCTCCGCCGGCGGCAACATCGGCGAGCGGCTGATGGCCATCGGCCAGCGCCACTATGGCGACATTCGCCGCCAGGCCGGCCAGTGGCTGGAAGACGTCGAAATCCCGCTGTCGCGCCTCGACGATCTGCCGACCACCTTCTCCGGCGGCATGCAGCAGCGGCTGCAGATCGCCCGCAATCTGGTCACCCACCCCAAGCTGGTGTTTATGGATGAGCCAACCGGCGGGCTGGACGTGTCGGTGCAGGCGCGCCTGCTCGATCTGCTGCGCAATCTGGTGGTGGAAATGCAGCTGGCGGCGGTGATCGTCACCCACGATCTCGGCGTGGCGCGGCTGCTGGCCCACCGCCTGCTGGTGATGAAACAGGGCGAAGTGGTGGAGAGCGGCCTGACCGATCGGGTGCTCGACGATCCGCACCATCCTTACACCCAGCTGCTGGTTTCTTCGGTGCTGTCGTAACCCAAGGCGATAACAGATGACTATGCAAATCCGAGTTGAACATCTCAGTAAAACCTTTGTGCTGCATCAGCAGTACGGCACCCGCCTGCCGGTGCTGCACGACGCCAACCTGACGGTCCACGGCGGCGAATGCGTGGTGCTGCACGGCCACTCCGGCAGCGGCAAATCCACCCTGCTGCGCTCGCTGTACGCCAACTACCTGCCGGACAGCGGCCATATCTGGATCAACCATCAGGGCGACTGGCTGGACATGGTCAGCGCCGATGCGCGCCAGATTCTGGCGGTGCGCCGCCATACGCTGGGCTGGGTCAGCCAGTTCCTGCGGGTGATCCCGCGCATCAGCGCGCTGGAGGTGGTGATGCAGCCGCTGCTGGAACAGGGCGTCGAGCGCGCCGAGTGCCGCGAACGCGCCGAAGCGCTGCTCGCCGCGCTCAACGTGCCGCATCGCCTGTGGCCGCTGGCGCCGTCCACCTTCTCCGGCGGCGAGCAGCAGCGGGTGAACATCGCGCGCGGTTTTATCGTCGATTACCCGATCCTGTTGCTGGACGAACCGACCGCTTCGCTCGACAGCCGCAACAGCGCGGCGGTGGTGCAGCTTATCGAACGCGCCAAGGCGCGCGGCGCGGCGATCGTCGGCATTTTCCATGATGAAGGCGTCCGCCGACAGGTCGCCGACCGGCTTTATGACATGCAGGCGCCGCAGGCGCTGGAGGCCCTCTGATGATCGTCAATAACGTTAAGCTGGTGCTGGATGACCAGGTGGTGCAAGGCTCGCTGGAGATGCAGGACGGCATGATCCGCAGCTTCGCCGACGGCCCGAGCCGGCTGCCGCAGGCGCTGGACGGCGACGGCGGCTGGCTGCTGCCGGGGCTGATCGAGCTGCATACCGACAACCTGGACAAGTTCTTTACCCCGCGCCCGAACGTCGACTGGCCGGCCCATTCGGCGATGAGCAGCCACGATGCGCTGATGGTGGCCAACGGCATCACCACGGTGCTGGACGCGGTGGCGATCGGCGACGTGCGCGACGGCGGCCACCGGCTGGAAAACCTGCAAAAGATGATCGACGCGGTGATCCACAGCCAACGCGCCGGGGTGAACCGCGCCGAGCACCGGCTGCACCTGCGCTGCGAGCTGCCGCACGAGAGCACCCTGCCGCTGTTCGAACAGCTGATGGACAAGCCGGGCGTGTCGCTGGTGTCGCTGATGGACCATTCGCCGGGCCAGCGCCAGTTCGCCTCGCGCGAAAAGTATCGCGAATATTATCAGGGCAAATACCACCTCAACGACCAGCAGATGAGCGAGTACGAGGCGCAGCAGGTCGCCCTGTCCGCCCGCTGGGCCGCGCCGAACCGCGAGGCGATCGCCGCCCACTGCCGCGCGCGCCGCATCTCGCTGGCCAGCCATGACGACGCCACCGCCGCGCACGTGGCCGAATCCTGCGCGCTGGGAAGCGCCATCGCCGAGTTCCCCACCACCGAGGCGGCCGCCCGCGCCTCGCACCAGCAGGGCCTGCAGGTGCTGATGGGCGCGCCGAACATCGTGCGCGGCGGCTCCCACTCCGGCAACGTGGCGGCGCACCACCTGGCGGCGCTGGGGGTGCTGGATATTCTCTCTTCCGATTATTACCCGGCCAGCCTGCTGGACGCGGCGTTTCGCCTCGCAGCGGACGAGCGCAACGCCTACGATCTGCCCCAGGCGGTGCGTATGATCACCCGCAACCCGGCGCGGGCGCTGGATCTGCAGGATCGCGGCACCCTCGCCGAAGGATTACGGGCGGATCTGGTGCTGGCACGGCCGCACGGCGAGCACGTTTATGTGCAGAACGTGTGGCGTCAGGGCAGGCAGGTGTTCTGATGGCGCGGCTCATCTATCTGATGGGGCCTTCCGGCGCAGGCAAGGACAGCCTGCTGGCCGCACTGCGGGCCGACGCCGACCGCGCGCCGCTGGTGGCGCACCGCTACATCACCCGGCCGGCGGACGCCGGCTGCGAGAATCACATCGCGCTGAGCGAACCGGAATTTCTGCGCCGCCGCGCCAAGGGGCTGTTCGCGCTCGACTGGCAGGCCCACCAGCAGCGCTACGCGTTCGGGATCGAAGTGGATCTTTGGCTGCTGCAGGGGATCGACGTGGCGGTCAACGGTTCACGCGCCCACCTGCCGCAGGCGCAGCAGCGCTACGGTGCACAGCTGCTGCCGGTATGCCTGCAGGTCAACGCCGCGATCCTGCGCCGGCGCCTGCAGGATCGGGGGCGGGAAAGCGCTGAACAGATCGAGCAGCGGCTGGCGCGGGCGGCGGAATATCAGCAGAGCCTGCCCGCCGGCTGCCGGGTGCTGCACAACGACGGCCCACTCGACGACACCCTGGCGGCGCTGCTGGCGCTGCTGCCGACCTCTACCCGACAAACTCAGGACGCGACGCCATGAACGACTTCGCCCAGCCGAAAATCGGCGACAACGTGACCCTTAACCGCACCCGGCTCGGCCAGTATGTGCATCTGGCCGACGATGCGATCCTGGAAGAGGTAGAGATGGGGGACTACTCCTACACCGCCGGGCACAACCAGATCTTTTACGCCACTATCGGCAAGTTCGTCTCCATCGCCTCCTATGCGCGCATCAATCCCGGCAACCACCCGACCTACCAGCGCGTCGCGCAGCACCACTTCACCTACCGCGCTTCCGAATACGGGCTGGGGGAAGACGACGCAGCGTTCTTCGACTGGCGGCGCGAGCACCACGTCACCGTCGGCCACGACGTGTGGATCGGCCATAACGCCATCCTGATGCCGGGCGTCAGCGTCGGCAACGGCGCGGTGATCGGCAGCGCGGCGGTGGTCACCAAGGACGTGGAGCCCTACAGCATCGTCGCCGGCGTGGCGGCCAAAAAGATCGGCATGCGCTTTGACGACGCGCTGATAGAACGCATCGAACGCAGCCAGTGGTGGCACTGGGATCACGCCACGCTGCAGGCGCGGCTGGCGGATTTTCGCGACATCAACCGCTTTGCGCAGAAGTACCTTTAACGGAGGGGAGCGATGCAACTGACCTTTCTCGGCACCGGCGGCGCGCAGCAGGTGCCGGTGTTCGGCTGCGACTGCCCTATCTGCCAACGGGCGCGGCGCGAGCCGGCATTTCGGCGGCGAGCATGCAGCGCCATGCTCAACTATCAGGGGGAAACGACCTTATTGGATGCGGGATTACCGGCTTTGGAGCGGCGATTTTCGGCGGGGCAAATTCAACGTTTTTTACTGACACATTACCACATGGATCACGTTCAGGGGTTATTTCCTTTGCGTTGGGGGTGCGGAAATTCCATTCCGGTATATGGCCCGCCGGATGAACAGGGCTGCGACGATCTGTTCAAACACCCCGGCATTCTGGCGTTTCAGCCGCCGCTGGCGCCCTTCACCACCGTCGAACTGGGCGGCATGCGCATCACCCCGCTGCCGCTGCAACACTCCAAACTGACCCACGGCTATCTGATCCAGGCGGGGGGCGCTGCGCTGGCCTACCTGACCGACACCGTCGGCCTGCCGCCGGCCACCGCCGACTATCTGCAGAACGTGGCGCTGGATCTGCTGGTGCTCGACTGCAGCCTGCCGCCTCAGCCGCAGGCGCCGCGCAACCACAACGATCTGACCCGCGCGCAGGAGACGCAGCGGTTGCTGCAGCCCAAACGCACGCTGCTGACGCACATCAGCCATCATCTCGATCGGTGGCTGCTGGACCACGAACTGCCCACCGGGCTGGAGCTGGCGTTCGATCACCTCAGCGTCAGCCTCGGTAGCAGTGCAGCCGATCCGACTCCAGCACCCTGACCCCTTCACCCGGCGTGAACGCCTGCTGCAGCAGCGTTTGCGCCACGTCTTTGGCGGCGACCGCGCGCCATTTGCCGGGCAGCAGCCTGAACAACGGCAGCGTAAGGCGCTCCATCAGGCGCGGCGCAGGGCGATCCCCCACCAGCATGGAAGGCCGCACCAGCGTCAGGCGCGGCCAGCGCTGTTCGCGCAGCGCCTGCTCCATCTCGCCTTTGGTGCGGTTATACAGGAAGGTGGAATCCGCGTTGGCACCCAACGCGCTCACCACCAGACAGTGCTGTGCCCCCAACCGGCGGCCAGTCAGCGCGCTCTCCACCACCAGTTGGTAATCGACGTAGCGGAAGGCATCGGCGCTGCCCGCCGCCTGGCGGGTGGTGCCCAGGCAGCAGAACACCAGATCGACCGGCTGCTGCAGGCCGCTCAGCAGTTCGAACAGCGCATCACCGACCGGATTGCTCAGCTTGCCGTGCGGCGGCAGCGGCGTGCGCGTCGGCGCCACGATGGCCGTTATCTGCGGATCGCTTTGCAACAGCTGCAGCAACTCGCGCCCCACCAGCCCGGTTGCGCCGACTAACAGTGCTCGCGCCATGCGATCTCCCGTTGTAATCAATACGTCGATTTAAAGTATAGACCGCGCCCAATGCAGCTTCTTGCCGAAGCCCAGGGTGTTGTCGGTCATCTTCACCTCGTGCAGATCCAACCGCCATACCGAGGCCTTCATCGCCCTGGCGATCGGGAAGCGCTTGCAGTAACGCGCGCGCGCCGCCTCGGCCTCTTCGCCGCTCAGCAGCACCGCCTCGGCGCGATACTGCACGCCGCGGATCAGCGCGATGCTTTTCGGTTTCGGCGCGATGGTGCCGACCACCCGGCCGTTGTTCAGCATCAGCCCGCCGTGGCGGGTGTGCGGTTCGGTCATCAGCCACAGCGCCATCGTCGCGGCGTCGAACACGTAAAAACAGTTGGCGCACCACATGTCGAGGCCGTCGCCGGCGCACATTGTCAAGACGTGTTGTTTACCGATAAAATCCGCAATCTGCTGCCGTTGTTCTGGGGTATTCAAGGTTACTCGCCTCCCTGTTCACTCACTTCATCTTACCCTGCGTTGTTGAGGCGAGTCACAAATAACGATAATCGCCAAAAAACAAAAGTGAATATAAAAACAAAGATAGTGAATTTTTATTTATTTTGACATAAAGCAGGTTGATAACATAAATAACACAATACAGATTTATTTGATCGTTATGCAGCCGGTTATTTGACCGCTTTTTTTATTCCTTCCCGAGCGCCATTGAAATTAAGTGTTCAGGGCTCGCGAACATTAGCAATTCATTTACATGCCAACCTCTGCGCCTGGATGATACTTATGCAACACATTGCATAACCGGTGAATAGTTATTTATCAAAACCGGCATTTATGTGATTCTCATCACAATTTTTAGTGCATCTTGCGTTAAAATAGCGCCATCTTTTCACTCAGCAAGGTGGATTAGAAAATGGAAAACAATAACCGAAAAATGGCGCACATCAGGCGCACAACCCATATTATGATGATGGCTCATCGCAGCTGCTTTAGCTTCGCATTCTTCAACTACAGATAACCCTCACCCCCTCGCTCTTACGCCGTTGTTAAGAGTGTCTTTGCGTTTCACTTTATTCTCCGCACTCCGGTGATAATGTCTTTCCCCCGCAAACCGGGAAGGGCGCGCAATACATTTTTAATACCGTAAAAGAGCCTCCAAGAAAAATAAAACAAAGAACCCAGTCAATGCCTTTCGGCATCACTGGGTTCTCGCACACCTTTATTTTCGTGAAGGCGTTAACGGCAAATGAAATTATTTGCCGGCGGAATGCCTTTGCCTGAAGAATGAGAAAAATGAAAAAATTAAAAATTGCCGCCAACACCCAAACCCTCGGCTGCTTTGAAACTGAACGCGACATCGTCGATGTGCATCACAGCGATTTCAATGACGTCGCCGCCATCGTGCTGTCGGTAGACGACGTCGCGCAAGGCATGGTGGCGCGCATCGAAGAACACGGCCTGAACATTCCGCTGTTCGTCGCCGTCTGCTGCGAAGAAGAGCTGGATAACGCCGTCTTGCCGGCGCTGCACGGTGTGTTTGAACTGTGCGGCAAGAATACCCAATTCTACGGCAAACAGCTGGAGGCCGCCGCCGCCAAATATGAGAGCGAACTGCTGCCGCCGTTCTTCAACACGCTGACGCAATACGTAGAAATGGGCAACGCCACTTTCGCCTGCCCCGGCCACCAGGGCGGCGAGTTCTTCCGCAAACATCCGGCGGGCCGCCAGTTCTTCGACTTCTACGGCGAAACGCTTTTCCGCTCCGACATGTGCAACGCCGACGTCAAACTGGGCGATCTGTTGATCCACGAAGGCGCGCCTTGCGCTGCACAGCAGCACGCCGCCAAGGTGTTCAACGCCGACAAGACCTACTTCGTGCTCAACGGCACCTCGGCCTCGAACAAGGTGGCGACCAATGCTCTGCTGACGCGCGGCGATCTGGTGCTGTTCGACCGCAACAACCATAAATCTAACCACCACGGCGCGTTGATCCAGGCCGGCGCCACGCCGGTTTATCTGGAAACCGCGCGCAACCCGTTCGGCTTTATCGGCGGCATCGACGCGCACTGCTTCGACGAACGCTACCTGCGCCAACAGATCCGCGAAGTGGCGCCGGAACGCGCCAACGAAGCCCGCCCGTTCCGCCTGGCGATCATCCAGCTCGGCACCTACGACGGCACCATCTACAACGCCCGCCAGGTGGTCGACAAGATTGGCCACCTGTGCGATTACATCCTGTTCGACTCCGCCTGGGTGGGCTATGAGCAGTTCATTCCGATGATGAAAGACTGCTCGCCGCTGCTGCTGGAGCTGAACGAAAACGATCCCGGCATCATCGTCACCCAGTCGGTGCACAAACAGCAGGCCGGCTTCTCGCAAACCTCGCAGATCCATAAAAAAGACAAGCATATCAAGGGGCAGAGCCGCTACTGCAACCACAAGCGCTTCAACAACGCCTTTATGTTGCACGCCTCCACCAGCCCGTTCTATCCGCTGTTCGCCGCGCTGGACGTCAACGCCAAGATGCACGAGGGCAAGAGCGGCCAGCGCCTGTGGCAAGAGTGCGTGCGCGTGGGCATCGAAGCGCGCAAAATGCTGCTGGATACCTGCACGATGATCAAACCGTTCGTGCCGGATCAGATCGACGGCAAGCCGTGGCAGGCCTATGACACCGCGGCGATGGCCAACGATCTGCGCTTCTTCAACTTCGTGCCCGGCGAGAAGTGGCACGCCTTTGAGGGCTATGCCGAGTCGCAGTACTTCGTCGATCCATGCAAGCTGCTGCTCACCACGCCGGGCATCGATACCGCCACCGGCAGCTACAGCGAGTTCGGCATCCCGGCGACCATTCTGGCCAACTACCTGCGCGAAAACGGCATCGTGCCGGAAAAATGCGATCTCAACTCGATCCTGTTCCTGCTGACGCCGGCGGAAGACATCGCCAAGATGCAGCACCTGGTGGCCCTGATCGCCCGCTTCGAGAAGCACATCGAGCAAAACTCCCTGCTCAGCGAGGTGCTGCCTGCGGTCTATAAAAACCACCAGCAGCGCTACAAAAACTACACCATCCGCCAGTTGTGCCAGGAAATGCACGATCTTTACGTCAGCTATGACGTTAAAGAACTGCAAAAAGAGATGTTCCGCAAAAGTTATTTCCCGCGCGTGGTGATGAATCCGCAGGACGCCAATACCGAGTTCGTGCGCGGCAATGTGGAATTGGTGTCGCTGGCCAAGGCCGAGGGCCGCATCGCCGCCGAAGGCGCCCTGCCTTACCCGCCTGGCGTGCTGTGCGTGGTTCCCGGTGAAATTTGGGGCGGCGCCGCGCAGCGTTATTTCTTGGCACTGGAGGAAGGCATCAATTTATTGCCGGGGTTCGCGCCGGAATTGCAGGGCGTTTATATCCAACAGGATGAGGACGGCTGGAACCGCGCTTACGGCTACGTCATGAAAAATTAATCACCTTACGGGGCGGCGATTATTCTCGCCGCCCGGATCGCATCCTAAAAGAGAAAATGATCATGAGTAAGTCCAATAATAAAATGGGGGTCGTACAATTAACGATCCTGACCGCCGTGAATATGATGGGTTCCGGCATAATTATGCTGCCGACCAAGCTGGCCGAAGTAGGCACGATTTCGATCGTTTCCTGGCTGGTGACCGCCGTCGGCTCGATGGCGCTGGCCTACGCCTTCGCCAAATGCGGCATGTTCAGCCGTAAATCCGGCGGCATGGGCGGCTACGCCGAATACGCCTTCGGTAAATCAGGCAACTTCATGGCGAACTATACCTACGGCGTTTCGCTGCTGATCGCCAATATCGCCATCGCCATTTCCGCCGTCGGCTACGGCACCGAGTTGTTCGACACCACGCTCAGCCCGCTCGGTATCTGTATCGCCACCATCGGCGTGCTGTGGCTGGCAACCGTCGCTAACTTCGGCGGCGCGCGCATCACCGGCAAAATCAGCGGCATCACCGTCTGGGGCGTGATCATTCCGGTGGTGGGCATCTCGGTCATCGGCTGGTACTGGTTCAGCGGCAGCGCCTACGTCGCCGCCTGGAACCCGCATCAGGTGCCGACCTTCGAAGCCATCGGCGCCTCCATCTCAATGACCCTGTGGGCGTTCCTGGGGCTGGAATCCGCCTGCGCCAACACCGACGTGGTGGAAAACCCGGAGCGCAACGTGCCGATCGCCGTACTGGGCGGCACCCTCAGCGCGGCGGTGATCTATATCATTTCGACCAACGTGATCGCCGGCATCGTGCCGAACATGGATCTGGCCAACTCCACCGCCCCGTTCGGGCTGGCGTTCTCCCACATGTTCAACCCGACGGTCGGCAAGATCATCATGGCGTTGATGGTCATGTCCTGCGTCGGCTCGCTGCTCGGCTGGCAGTTCACCATCGCTCAGGTGTTCAAATCCTCCGCCGACAGCGGCTTCTTCCCGAAAATCTTCTCCAAGCTGAGCAAGGCCGACGCGCCGGTTAAAGGCATGCTGACCATCGTCGTCATCCAGAGCGGTTTGTCGCTGATGACCATCAGCCCGTCGTTGAACAAGCAGTTCAACGTGCTGGTGAACCTGGCGGTGGTGACCAACATCATCCCTTACATCCTGTCGATGGCGGCGCTGGTCATTATTCAGAAAGTGGCGAAGGTGCCGGACAACAAGGCGCGCATCGCCAATATCATCGCCGGCATCGGCGCGCTGTACAGCTTCTATGCGCTCTACAGCTCCGGTGAAGAAGCGATGATGTGGGGCGCCATCGCCACCTTCCTCGGCTGGACGCTGTACGGCATCGTTTCGCCGCGCTTCGAGCTGGCGGGAAAAAAGGGGTAAAGCGGTAAGGCTCCGGCGGCCGGGGATGGGATTGTGATGGGGTGCAATATCACCTCATCGCAACCCTGGCCAGCCGATGCTCTCTGTCGCCCACGCCGCTCTAGTGACTGGAATGACTCACTCTCTTTCTTACTCTCGGGCTTTATTATCAGTAAATCCAAGCCACCAAGCATAATCCCTGTTCACTACCGCCATTCATAAATAAAAAGCATCAAAACATCATTGATACCGCTTATATAAATCCATTTAAAACAGCGTTCTCGCTTCGTCACCCCATGTGCGCCAATGCCTTCGCCATGAATAAAAAACTTATTTAATATTGAGTTAGGATGATTATTGCCGTTTTACAGGGACTTTATTTCCCGAACGCCTAAGCACTTTCTATCATCTGCTCTGCTTTCCGGCGGTGCTATGATCATCGTTGATTTACAACCAATCACCGGCTCATCATCGGAATAAACGGCCAATTATTCACCCCGGAAGTCACGTGACGAGGTTTATATGAAAAACAATGAAAAACTCATTGTGAAAGCAGAAGAGACTCAACTGCCAAAAGATGTGGTTTATGCATTCTTGATGAACACGGCAAAGGAAGACGTCACCAATGCCGCCATGCGTCTTATCGATGAAAACGCGGTTTATACTTCCCTGAACTTTGAAAACAAAGAGCTCAAACAGATCGAGCCCTGGGCGGGCACTTCTCAAGGGCGCCAGGTTTACATCGATACCTTTTCAAATGTCGGCACTTACTGGGAGATAAACGACTTCACGATCGGTGACATTCTTGCCGACGGAGGCACCGTGGCCGTATTTGGTCAATTCACCTATACCTCAGTAGCGCTAGGCCATCAGTTCACCTCTCCTTTCGCAATAAAAGCGCAGGTCAAAGACGGAAAAATCGTTTATTTCCAGTTTATGGAAGACACCTATGCTTCCGCGGCTTCATTCCGCGTCAGTGGCGAGTGGACAATTCAGCATCATAAAGGGGAAGAAAACAAATTTACCGTGGGTGTAAAATAATCCCTTATCGTCAAGACGGAATAAACAAACCGTTCCGCCAGTGGTGAAATCCATCGTTAAATCGTGACAAAATAGAGATGCCGCGCTTAGCTATGGCGGCCTGATGTCATCTCTACCCTTGCACAGGATCCCAATGATGGACTTGCCCCACTGGTATCTCTATATGCTGCGTTTACCGAGCGGCATGCTGTACACCGGCATCACCACTGACGTGGCGCGCCGCATGGCAGAACACCAGGCCGGCAAAGGCGCCAAGGCGCTACGCGGCAAAGGGGAACTGACGCTGGCGTTTCACTGCCAGGTAGGAGATCGCTCAACGGCGCTGAGGCTGGAATACCGCGTCAAACAGCTGAGCAAAATACAAAAAGAGCGGCTGGTGAATCACCCGCCGCTGTCGTTGGAGTATTTGTTGCCGGGCGCTAGAAGCGATTAAACGGCGCCGAAAAAGCCACTTCGCCACTGACGCCATTCAGGGCGTCTTCCGCCAGCGGATACACCTGGAATGCGCTTTCCGTCTCCGGCCAGCGGCAGTGCAGGCCATAGGCGGCGGCCGGTTTAAAGCCGAAGCGGCCGTAGTAGGCCGGATCGCCCAGCACCACCACCGCGGCGTAGCTGAATTCGTTCAGCGAATCCAAGCCTTCGTACACCAGCTTTTCAGCCAGCCCCTGGCGGCGCAGGCTTTCATCAACCGCCAGCGGCGCCAGCGCCACCCATTGGCGGTCTTCGCCGGCCACGTCTACCGGGCTGAACGCGGCGTAACCCACTACCCCGCCTTCGTCGTCAGTGGCGACCACGCCCAGCGTCAGCAGGCCGTCTTCACGCAGCTGCTGCACCAGATCGGCTTCGTCGTCGCGGCCAAAGGCGCGGCGCAGCAAGGCGTCAATGCCCGCCGCGTCTACCGGGATCTCTACGCGGATCAGCATGATACCGCCACACGGGAAACCGACGCCGTGCCCTCCTGCAGCCCTGCTTCGACAAAATCAGCCAACTGCAGCAGCCCCATGCGCAGCGGCGCAGGCATGCTTTCCAGCTCGATGGCGTCCATCAAATTTTTCACATACAGGCCCAATTCGGTATCCCCTTCAATCTGCAGCCGACGCTGAAAGAACAGCGTATCCGGATCTTGCTTGCGCGCCGCGATCAGGATCAGATCGTTGGCGTCGCCGCTGAAGCTGACGTCCGCTTCGGCGTGCTGGCTGACCACCAGTTTGTCGTTTTCTACCGTCATAAACCAGTGTAGCGCCAGATCGCGAACTTCGATCTTCAACCAGCGCGATTCGAGAAATTCCAGCTCGCCATCCGCCAACGCCTGGCGGAACTGCCAGCTCAGCACCTGTTGCAGCAACTGGCGCTGCAGGGCGAACGGCGTGAATTTCAGCGGGATGCGCAGCAGCGACGGCCCCTGGCGCACAAGGCGTGCTCGTAGTTGTTCCAACACGGTCATCCACTCCTTTCAATACGGACTACCGCTATTTTGCCACACTGGCGCGCGGCTTCAGCGGTCTATATCAACAAATAGTGCATTTCACCGCCATGTTTATCAATACGCCATAAGCTGCCCCAAATCAAAACCTGTGTGCGCCCCTTTGCCTAAAATGGCCTCCCCGATTCGCGTTTGCCGGCGGAACACCGCCGCCGGCAACCTTTAAAGACAGCGTGCGCCCGGCCGGGCGTACGGCTAAGCCAGGATAAATCTATGGAGCTGCTTTGTCCCGCCGGCAACCTGCCGGCCCTGAAGGCCGCGGTGGATAACGGCGCCGATGCCGTTTACATCGGGCTGAAAGACGATACCAACGCGCGCCACTTCGCCGGCCTCAACTTCACCGAGAAAAAGCTGCAGGAAGCGGTCGATTACGTGCATCGCCACGGCCGCAAACTGCATATCGCCATCAATACCTTCGCCCATCCCGACGGCTACGTCCGCTGGCAGCGCGCGGTGGATATGGCGGCCCAACTGGGCGCCGACGCCCTGATTCTGGCGGATCTGGCGATGCTGGAATATGCCGCCCAACGCTACCCGCAGTTGGAACGCCACGTTTCGGTGCAAGCTTCCGCCACCAACGAGGAAGCGATCCGTTTCTACCAACGCAACTTCGAGGTCGGCCGGGTGGTGCTGCCGCGCGTGCTGTCGATGCACCAGGTGAAACAGCTGGCGCGCACCAGCCCGGTGCCGCTGGAAGTGTTCGCTTTCGGCAGCCTGTGCATCATGGCCGAGGGGCGCTGCTACCTCTCCTCCTACCTGACCGGCGAGTCGCCGAACACCGTCGGCGCCTGTTCGCCGGCGCGTTTCGTGCGCTGGCAGCAAACCGCACAGGGCATGGAGTCGCGCCTGAACGACGTGCTGATCGACCGCTATCAGGACCACGAAAACGCCGGTTACCCGACGCTGTGCAAGGGCCGCTATCTGGTGGACGACGTTCGCTACCACGCGCTGGAAGAACCCACCAGCCTCAATACGCTGGAGCTGCTGCCGGCGCTGCTGGCCGCCAACATCGCCTCGGTGAAGATCGAAGGCCGCCAGCGCAGCCCGGCTTACGTCAGCCAGGTGGCGCGCGTCTGGCGCCAGGCGATCGACCGTTGCCAGGCCGATCCGGCCGCCTATCGCGCCGACGCCGCCTGGATGGAGACGCTGGGCGCGATGTCCGAGGGCACCCAAACCACGCTGGGCGCCTATCACCGCAAATGGCAGTAGCCGGAGGAAACATGAAATATGCACTCGGGCCGGTACTCTACTACTGGCCGAAAAACGACATCTCGGCGTTCTATCAACAGGCGGCGGAGAGCAGCGCCGACATCATTTATCTCGGCGAGAACGTCTGCACCAAGCGGCGCGAGATGAAGGTCGGCGATTGGCTGGCGCTGGCGCGTGAAATCGCCCGCAGCGGCAAGCAGGTGGTGATCTCCACGCTGGCGCTGCTGCAGGCGCCGTCCGAACTGAATGAGCTGAAACGCTATGTGGAGAACGGCGAGTTCCTGTTTGAAGCCAACGATCTGGGCGCGGTCAACATGGCGGCGGAGCGCGGTCTGCCGTTCGTCGCCGGCCATGCGCTGAACTGCTACAACGCCTATACCCTACGCCTGCTGCGCCGCCAGGGCATGATGCGCTGGTGCATGCCGGTCGAGCTGTCGCGCGACTGGCTGGCCAACCTGCTGACGCAGTGCGACGAACTGGGCTTCCGCCACGACTTCGAAGTGGAGGTGCTGAGCTACGGCCACCTGCCGCTGGCCTATTCGGCGCGCTGCTTCACCGCCCGCTCGGAAAACCGCGGCAAGGACGAGTGCGAAACCTGCTGCATCAAGTATCCGCAGGGTCGCATGATGCGCTCGCAGGAGCAGCAGCAGGTGTTCGTGCTCAACGGCATCCAGACCATGAGCGGCTACTGCTATAACCTCGGCAACGAGCTACCGAGCATGCAAGGGCTGGTGGACATCGTGCGGCTATCGCCGCAGGGCGCCGAGACGCTGGCGCAAATCGACGCCTTCCGCGCCAACGAGCGCGGCGAGCAGCCGCTGACTTTAACCGACCACGCCGACTGCAACGGCTACTGGCGCCGCGTGGCGGGGTTGGAGTTGGTGGGGTGATGCCCTCTTGTATTCAACAAATGGGCACCTATTGTGGTGCTCATTAGATCTGCCTGTACGGCAGTGAACTAGAAGTGATAACCGAAAGCAATATTGCCGTTTTTCTAAGCTGCCTGTACGGCAGTGAACAGTTAGCAAGTGATTCTAACCTGCTGAGAAAAAAGATAATCGGCCGTTACTCACCCAAAAACCCTTTTTCCGGTAGAGAATGCATTTTATTGAAATTAAAAGCATTAATTTTAGTCGCCAAAAAAAGGGTCAATGAGGGGATCAACTCGCCCGCCGCTTCCTGAACATCCCGCGCAGCGCCACGCTGTTGCGCAAGAAGGCCACGCCGAAGCCCAGCAGGGTGTAGACCACGCCGAGTATCAACATCATCACCACATCGCCCCACACTTCATTCAGCGACAGCCCCATCTGGTTGACGCCGGCGATCGCCTTGGTGCCCCAGGTGGAGGGAATGCTGTACGAGATGGCGCGCACCCAGGCCGGCATCGACTGCAGCGGCCAGATGGTGCCGGACAGGTAGAAGACCGGCGTCGTGATGAACGCCAGCGTGAGGTAGATCATCTCGACGCTGCGCAGGCACTCGGTCACCAGCTTGCCCAGCCCCAATACCGCCAGCAGGAACGGGAAGGTCAGCAGCAGCAGTTCGGCGATGTTCGCCGTCTGCCTATAGCCCAATACCCACGGCCACAGCACGAACAGCACGATCGACAGGAACAGCCAGATCGGCAGCAGCGCCGTCAGCCCGCCGAGGTGCGCCGCCAGCGGCGCCTTGCCACCGGGCATGCTCTTCATGGCGATATTGACGCGGATACAGGCGATCAGCAGCGAGTGCTGCAACAGCATCACCAGCAGGCCGGGGAAGATGATCGCCGCAAAGCTGATGCCGGGGTTAAACACGTCCAGCGTTTGTCCCAGTATCGGCGTCAGCAATATCTGCGCCTGCCGTTCGCTGAAGCCACTGCGCAGCAGCAGCCCGTTGTTGTACTCCGTCAACAACTGCTGGTAGGCCGCCACCACGTCCTGTTGGATCTGGCCGTTAGCCAGGCGGTTGGTGGCGTCACCGTACATCGGCACCACGATGTTCTGCCCGCTGAGAATTTTCTTCTCCAGATCCACCGGCATGATGAGCACCGCAAACAGCTTGCGCCAGCCGAGATCGCGCTGCGCCTGCTCCAGGCTGTCGTAAGTTTCAATGGCGATCTTGGAGGTGGCGTCCAGTTGGCGGATCAGCTGGCGGCTGGCGGTGCTGTGATCCTGATCGATCACCCCCACCGGCAGATCCCACACCGTGCGGTTGGCGTACACCAGGCTCATGATACACAGCGACAGGATCAGCATCAGCCACACCGGCCGCTCCAGCATGCCGAGCAGCACCTTAACGAAGGTTTGCCAATAGAGCTTCATCCGGCGTTCCCCTCTTTTGCCAGCCGCGCCGGCAGGCGGTTGCGCACCAGCAGCGCGGCCACCAGCGGATAGACCGCCAGCAGCGCGCACACGCTGAAGATGGCGCTAGCGTGCACCTGGCGCAGGAACACGTCGAACATCGCGTACAGCGCGTGGGTCAACGGTTCGATGTTGGAAATGATGCGCGCCGGCAGCGGCATCGACAGCTCAGGCACCGCCATGCCGGAGAAAGTCATTGCGATACTGACCAAAATACCGATCAGGCTGTACGCGGTGATGGTGCTGCCGGTAAAGGTATACAGCAGCAGGCCGATGCTCTGCGCCGCCATCACGTAGAACAGGCCGATCATCAGCATAAACAGCGGATTGCCGCTGACGCGGGCGTCAAAGATGCCCACCAGCGCCGCGATCTCCACCATCAGCAGGGTGGTGAAACACAGCGTGTAGGGCGCCAGCTTGCCGAGCAGCGCCAGGCTGAACGGCTTGGCCTGCAGCAGCGACTTGCTGCGCGCCAGCACGTAGATCATACAGGTCACCACGAACAGCTGCAGCAGGTGGATAGTGGCGGCGAACTGTTGGTAGTAGATATAGCTGCCGCTGGCGTTGAACAGGCTGCCGTAGGAGAGCGTCACGTCCGCCAGCGGCGGCAGCGATTTGCCCATCTCGGTGGCGATGATGCTGCGGGTGCTGGCGTTGATTTCGTTCATCAGGCCGCCGAAGTCCTGGGTGGAGTACAGCCCGGCGCCGTAGAACAGCGCGTTGTAGTACATCACCACGCTCGGCTGCTTGCCCGACAGCGCGTTGGCCTCAAAGTCCGGCGGGATGTACAGCAACGCGTAATCCTGTGCGCTGCGCAGGCGGTTCAGCGACTCCGGCAATCCGCCGCCGTAAGCCTCGACGTGGGCGTGCGAACCCGCATCCAGCCGGCGCGTCAGCGATTTGGACAGCGGGCTGTGATCGCTATCCACCACCGAGACCGGCAGATCGAGCAGCGTGCCTTCGGAGAAGTTGCTGCTGATCAGCACAAACAGGATCAGCGGAAAGATCCAGCTCAGCCAGTGCACCACCGGGCTGCGAAAGGCGACGCGGCACTCTTTGTCGAACGCGTGACTGAAGCAGCGCCAGCCGGCCCTTACTCTTTCCATTGCCATAAGGTGCTCATCCCCGGACGCAGGCCGTCCACCGGCTGTGACGGATACAAGCGCACTTCGAAGGTTTTCAGGTCGAAGTCGCCGGTGGCGCGGGTGGCGCGTTTAGTGGCGTAATCCCCCAGCGGCGCGATGTAGCGCACCTCGGTGTCGATCATTTTGTCCTTCAGCGCCGGCACCCGCAGCTTGACCTTGTCGCCTTTGCGCACGTGGGCCAGGATGTCTTCGCGCAGGTTAAACACGAAGTAAGCGTCCGGCACTCGGATCAGCGTCACCAGCGGGCTGCCGGCGTTCAGCAGTTCACCCACTTCGGCCGGGATCGGCCCCACTTCGCCATCCACCGGCGCTTTTACCTGCAGGTCGTCGGTCTGCGCCTGGATCTGCAGCAGGTTCTCTTCCGCCGCCCGCAGCGCCGCCGCATATTGTTGCCGCAGCTCGACGCGATCGCCGTTGATGCCTTCATCCAGATTGGCTTTGGCCGCCTGTACCTGTTGGAAGGCGGTGTCGCGCGCGCGGCGCGAAGCGTCCAGCTCGGACTTCGAGATATAGCCTTTGCCGGCCACGCTCAGGTTGCGGTTGTAGTCATTTTGCGCATTGCGGTACTGCGCTTCGGCCTGCGCCAGGTTGGCGCGCAGGTTGCGGATACTCTCTTCACGGGTGCCGTTCAGCGACTGGTCGAGCTGCGCCTTGGCTTCGTCGCGCGTCGCCTGTGCGGAACGCAGTTGCGCTATCAGTTCAGGGCTGTCGAGCTGGATGATCAGCTGACCGCTTTTCACGTCGTCGCCGCGCTCAATCAGGCGTTCAACCACCCGGCCTTTCGCTTTGGAAGCGACGATCACTTCAGGTGCATCCACTTCACCCTGCAGCAACAAATCCTGGTTGTGCGCGCGGAACAGGATCGCCAATGCGATCGCCACCATCATCAGCAATAGGGTAAACAACGTCTTTTTTTTCATTATGTCAGTTCCCGGAACGGTAAGCGGCGGGCGAGTATCATCATTTCCATATTTCAAATTGCTCCAAAAAACACCATTGCTCTCATGAGGATATCACAAGCACATATCTCCTCTTTTATAACTATAAATTGGATTATGCTTTTAACACTAAAAAGCATCATTTTCGGCTTTTTGGTATGCAGACCTCTGCAATCGCCCTTTAAGCGATCCACTCTCTGATGGACGATGTCATGACTGAAAACACTGCCGTACCGCTGTCGGTACTGGATTTATCGCCAATCCCGCAAGGGGCCAAAGCGCGCGACGCTTTCCACTGTTCGCTGGATCTGGCGCAACACGCCGAACGCTGGGGCTACCAGCGCTACTGGCTGGCCGAGCACCACAACATGACCGGCATCGGCAGCGCCGCCACCTCGGTGCTGCTGGGCTATCTGGCCGCCGGCACCCAAAGCATTCGCCTCGGCTCCGGCGGCGTAATGCTGCCGAACCATGCGCCGCTGGTGATCGCCGAGCAGTTCGGCACGCTGGAGTCGCTCTACCCCGGCCGCATCGATCTGGGGCTGGGCCGCGCGCCCGGCACCGATCAGCGCACCATGATGGCCTTGCGCCGCCACCTGTCCGGCGACGTGGATACCTTCCCGCGCGACGTGCAGGAACTGCAAAACTACTTCTGCGATGCGCAGCCCGGCCAGCCGGTGCAGGCGGTGCCGGGCCAGGGGCTGCATGTGCCGCTCTGGCTGCTCGGCTCCAGCCTCTACAGCGCCCAGCTGGCGGCGCAGCTCGGCCTGCCATTCGCCTTCGCTTCGCACTTCGCTCCGGATATGCTGTTCCAGGCGCTGCAGCTGTACCGCGAGAACTTCAAACCCTCCAAACAGCTGGCGCAGCCGCACGCCATGGTGTGCGTCAACGTGATCGCCGCCGACAGCGACCGCGACGCGCGCTTCCTGTTCAGCTCGATGCAGCAGCAATTCATCAATCTGCGCCGCGGTTCGCCCGGCCCGCTGCCGCCGCCGGTGGATAACATCCACGCGCTGTGGACCGCCGGCGAGCAGTATGGCGTCGAACAGGCGCTGCGGATGTCGATCGTCGGCGATGAAAAAACGGTGCGTCACGGGCTGCAAACGCTGCTGCGTGAAACCGATGCCGACGAGATCATGGTCAACGGCCAGATCTTCGATCATCAGGCGCGGCTGCGTTCGTTCGAGATCGTCGCCGGGGTGAAAGGCGACATCGTGAAGGGCTAAAAAACGAAAAGGCGGTGGGAACCCCACCGCCTTAGCGTTAACGCTGGATCAGATAGCGGATGGTCGGCCCGTCCTGCTGGATATCCAGCACCTTGTAGCCGTGGTTGCGCGCATCAAGCGGGATGTTGTTGATCGACTGCGGGCAATCGCTGATCACCTCCAGGATCTCTCCCGGCTTCAGCTGCGGCATCGCCTCCAGCGTCGCCACCGCCGGGTACGGGCAAGGCTCGCCCAGCATGTCCAGCCGGTAGTCCGGCACTATCGTCGTCTCTTTCATGGCATGCTCCTCAAATTCACCACCTGCGCCTCAGGCCGGGCGCGGAAAAAGCGTTTCTCCCACCACAGCATGGCGGCGAAGGCCAGCGCCAGCAGCAGGTAAGTCACCAGCAGGCCGCCGATCGGGCCGAAGGTATCGAGCAGGTTGATCTTGTCGTAATCGGTCGCCAGCGCCGGCGCCAGGTCGTCCCAGTAATAGGCCAGCAGCGTAGCGCCGATGATGTTGCCCAGCCCCACCCACCAGTAGTGCACCTGCCCTTCCACCGCACGGTACATCCAACCGGTCTCGCAGCCGCCGGCCAGCACGATGCCGAAGCCGAACAGCAAACCGCCCAGCACCGCATTCGGGCCGGCCCACATGATCTTCGGCGCCACGCCGAGCTGCACATAGCTGAAGATGCCGATGGCGCTCACCGCCATGCCGATGATGATGGCTTTCGCCATGTGGGTGCGGCCGGTGATCCACAGATCGCGGAACGCCGAGGTGAAGCAGATCTGCGCGCGTTCGATCAGCAGGCCAAAGCCGATGCCGAACAGCATGGCGATGCCAAGCTTCGGCGCATCGAACAGTGTCCACAGCGACCAGGCCACCGCCAGGCCGAAGACGGCCATGCCCAGCTGGAAGCGGCGGCGCGCCTGCTCAGGCTTCTGCGTCAGCGGCGCGGCGGCCTTCACCTTTTGCAATTTGACCGGAATGCGGAACATCGGCAGCAGCGTGAATTTGGCGCCGAAGTAGGAGCCGGCGGCAGTCGCCAGCGCGAAGAACCAGGCGTGCAACGAGAACTGCGGAATGCCGGTGAAGAATGCCGCCAGGTTGCAGCCCATCGCCAAGCGTGCGCCGAAGCCGGCGATGATGCCGCCCAGCAGCGCCTGCACGATGCGAATGCGGTGCTGCGGCTGACGCAGTTTGATGTTGTTGGCCCACAGCGCGGCGGCGATGCAGCCGGCGAACATGCCGATGATCATGCGCCCGTCGATGCGCTCCAGCGGCGTGCCCTGCAGGCCGATGACCTTGAAATAGCCCCACTGCTCGGGGTGCAGGCCGAACCACTGCAGCACATGGCCGCCCCAGCGAGTGAATTCGCCGGTCACCGCCCAGAAGGTGCCGGTCATGCCGAAGTAGTAGGTAGAAAGGATCCCGGCGGCGATCACCGCCGGCAGCGGCGCCCAAAAGCGCACCAGGTATTGAGATTTAAACTGCTGCCAACTCATGGCATCTCCCGTGCATATCATCCGTAAGAAAAAACCTTATGAATGATACGCCATTCAGGGGCGTTTGACGGCAACTTTCAGGCATAAAAAAACCAGCCCGCAGGCTGGTTTTTCAGAGCGCTTCACCGCGAACGGCGAATCAGCAATTACGCGTCGCCGAAACGACGACGTGGTGCCGCCGGTGCGCCATCATCACGGCGTGGCGCCGGCTTGCCGTCGCGGTTGTAGTTGCCGCCACGACGCTCGCCGCCGTTACCGCCTTCACGACGTTCGCCGAAGGAGCGACGCGGGCCGCCTTCACGACGTTCGCCGTTGAACGGACGACCGTTGCCGCGACGCTCGCCGCCGTTGCCGCCGTCACGACGCTCGCGACGTTCGAACGGCTGTGCATCGCCCAGCAGCTGCATGTTCATCGGCTTGTTCAGGATGCGAGTGCGAGTGAAGTGATTCAGGATCTCGCCCGGCATGCCTTTTGGCAGCTCGATGGTGGAGTGGGAAGCGAACAGCTTGATGTTGCCGATGTAACGGCTGCTGATGTCGCCTTCGTTAGCGATAGCGCCAACGATATGACGGACTTCTACGCCATCGTCACGGCCCACTTCGATGCGGTACAGCTGCATTTCGCCAACGTCACGACGTTCGCGACGCGGACGATCGCCGTCACGGCTGTCGCGGCGATCGCCACGGTCACCGCGACGATCGTCACGGTCGTTGAACTCGCGGCGCTGACGCGGTTTGAAGACCGGATCCGGCGGCAGGATCAGCGGACGTTCGCCCTGAGCCATTTTCAGCAGCGCTGCGGCCAGGGTTTCCATATCCAGCTCTTCTTCCGGCTGCAGTTTGGTCAGCAGTGCACGGTACAGGTCCAGATCGCTGCTTTCCAGCTGCTGCTGAACTTTCGCGGCGAACTTGGCCAGACGACGCTCGCCCAGCAGTTCTGCGTTCGGCAGTTCCACTTCAGGGATGGTCAGCTTCATGGTGCGTTCGATATTGCGCAGCAGGCGGCGTTCGCGGTTTTCCACGAACAGCAGCGCGCGGCCGGCGCGGCCCGCACGACCGGTACGGCCGATACGGTGAACGTAAGACTCGGAGTCCATCGGGATGTCGTAGTTGACAACCAGGCTGATGCGCTCAACGTCCAGGCCACGGGCCGCAACGTCGGTCGCGATCAGGATATCCAGACGACCGTCTTTCAGACGCTCCAGAGTCTGCTCACGCAGCGCCTGGTTCATGTCGCCGTTCAGCGCGGCGCTGCTGTAACCGCTGCGCTCCAGCGCTTCGGCCACTTCCAGGGTCGCGTTCTTGGTACGGACGAAGATGATCGCCGCGTCAAAGTCTTCGGCTTCCAGGAAACGCACCAGCGCTTCGTTTTTACGCATGCCGTAGACCGACCAGTAGCTCTGGCTAATGTCCGGACGGGTGGTCACGCTGGATTGGATGCGCACTTCCTGCGGCTCTTTCATAAAGCGGCGGGTAATGCGACGGATCGCTTCCGGCATGGTGGCGGAGAACAGCGCGGTCTGATGTTCAGCCGGGATCTCAGCCATGATGGTTTCTACGTCTTCGATAAAGCCCATGCGCAGCATTTCGTCGGCTTCATCCAGCACCAGACCGCTCAGGTTGGAGAGGTTCAGGGTGCCGCGCTTCAGGTGGTCCAGCAGGCGGCCTGGGGTACCCACAACGATTTGCGGGCCCTGACGCAGAGCGCGCAGCTGCACGTCGTAACGCTGGCCGCCGTACAGGGCTACCACGTTGACGCCGTTCATGTGTTTGGAGAAATCAGTCATCGCTTCGGCAACCTGAACCGCCAGTTCACGGGTCGGCGCCAGCACCAGGATCTGAGGTGCTTTCAGGTCTGCCTGCAGGTTGTGCAGCAGCGGCAGCGAGAACGCTGCAGTTTTACCACTACCGGTCTGCGCCATGCCCAGCACGTCGCGGCCGTTCAACAGGTGAGGAATACACTCAGCCTGGATCGGAGATGGTTTTTCATAGCCCAGATCGTTCAGGGCGGAAATGATTGGAGCAGACAGCCCCAGATCAGCAAAAGAGGTTTCAAACTCAGTCGTCATGTACACGTGCCTCATTAATAATGGCAGCCAGTCTACATAACTCGTCGAGAAAATTTTCAGTCATTTTCATTGAAAAGTGTGAACCGGCTCAAATTAGATTATAAAACGAACAAAAAAGCCCTCGCCCGTGAAGGCGATAACTTTGGTTAAAAACCAATGTCCATCAGGCTGATAGGTGTTCGTCAGCTATTGCTGGTCCGATTCCGATAGGTCGTCTTGCTCTTGGCCCAAAAGCGCCAATTCCAACAATGCATAGCGGTGCTCAACGAAGTTGTGAACGTTGTTAGACACCGTCAGTTTGAACAGCGCCGAAGCGGTGTCCTTGTCCCCCAGACTCAGGTAGTGTTTACCCAAATAGAAGTCAGTTTCACTGAGATGCTCAGCGAGCGAAGTGTTATCCGTTGCATCTGCCTTGAGGCGTTCCATCAGCGTTTTTTCGCTGATCTTGCCCAGGTAGAATTCGACAATATTCCATCCCCATTGCCCTCTGTCCGCTTTGTCATAGCGCTGCTGAAGCGCTACCTCGGCCTTCTTGGGATCGATTTCTCTCTCCACCAGATACAGCCATAACGAACGGAAGGGATCGTTTGGGTCGTCTTGATAAAACGCCTGCAGATCATCCTGCGCCAACGGGAAGCGGCCGCCATAATACAGTGCGATGCCCCGGTTTAAACGCGCGTAATTGTAAGTTGGATCAAGCTCTAGTACAGAATCAAACGCTTCATAGGCAGCATCAAAATTGCCTGCCTGCGTTAAGTAAATGCCCAGGTAGTTGAAAACTTCCGGCATGTCGGGACGTATCGCCAGCGCCTGCGAGAAATCATTGCGCGCTAATGCACGTAACCCGAGGCTATCATACAGCACACCGCGCTCATATAAAAGCTGTGCGCGTTCGTCATCCGTCAGTGCCCGGCTGGCAAGAATTTGTTCCATGCGCGCCAGGATCACTTCCTGCTGCAACGTTGGCTGCAACGGGATTGCCAAAACTTCGTCTTTACGCCAATCATGGTTGCTGCATCCTGCCAGCATGAGTGCTGTCGCAACGTAACACCAGCGCAAGAAAGGCTTCATTTCCCACTCCCGAAGACAAACATTGGATGAACGTCCTGTCCTCCGTTTGCTAAAACGCGGGCATCCTACCCGCGCGATACGAACAGCTCCCAACCCCGTGGCGGGGAGCTGTAAAACTATCTATACAGTTATTCTGCTTCAGGCGCAGGTGAACCCGCTTCCGGCGCCATCGCTTCTTTGATGCTCAGACGCACACGGCCCTGACGGTCAACTTCCAGTACCTTAACCGGCACTTCCTGACCCATCTGCAGATAGTCGGTCACTTTCTCAACGCGCTTGTCGGCGATCTGAGAAATGTGCACCAGGCCTTCTTTACCACCGCCGATAGCGACGAATGCGCCGAAATCAACGATACGGGTCACTTTACCCTGATAGATACGGCCCACTTCGATCTCTGCCGTGATCTCTTCGATGCGACGGATAGCGAATTTCGCTTTCTCACCGTCGGTCGCAGCGATTTTAACTGTACCATCATCTTCGATTTCGATGGTAGTGCCAGTCTCTTCGGTCAGCGCGCGGATAACGGAACCGCCCTTACCGATCACGTCTTTGATTTTATCCGGGTTGATGCGGATAGTATGAATGCGCGGTGCGAATTCGGAGATATCGCCGCGCGGAGTGCTGATAGCCTGTTCCATCACGCCCAGGATGTGCAGACGCGCGCCCTTGGCCTGGTTCAGAGCCACCTGCATGATTTCGCGGGTGATGCCTTCGATTTTGATGTCCATCTGCAGCGCGGTGATACCGTCGCGGCTACCGGCCACTTTGAAGTCCATGTCGCCCAGGTGATCTTCGTCACCCAGAATGTCGGACAGAACCACATAGTTGTCGGCTTCTTTCACCAGGCCCATCGCGATGCCCGCAACGGCAGCCTTGATTGGCACACCGGCGTCCATCAGCGCCAGAGACGCGCCGCACACGGAAGCCATGGAAGAAGAACCGTTGGATTCGGTGATTTCAGACACCACGCGAACCGTGTACGGGAAATCTTCCGGTTTAGGCATCATAGCCAATACGCCGCGTTTCGCCAGGCGACCGTGACCGATTTCACGACGCTTAGGAGAACCGACCATGCCGGTTTCGCCTACGGAGTACGGAGGGAAGTTGTAGTGGAACAGGAAGCTGTCGGTCTTCTCGCCCATCAGCTCGTCCAGGTTCTGTGCGTCGCGCGCAGTGCCCAGGGTCGCGGTAACCAGCGCCTGAGTTTCGCCACGGGTGAACAGCGCGGAACCGTGGGTGCGCGGCAGTACGCCGGTGCGCACGTCCAGGCCACGGATCATGTCTTTTTCACGGCCGTCGATACGCGGCTCGCCACGCAGTACGCGGCTGCGCACCACGTTTTTCTCGACGGTGCCCAGGATGTCCTGGATTTCGCCGGCGTCCAGCGTCTCGTCCTGCGCCAGCAGGGTTTCAACAACGCTGTCTTTGATCGCGTCAACCTGAGCGTAACGCTCTTGTTTTTCGGTGATGTGGTAAGCGTCGCCCAGGCGAGCTTCGGCCAGTTCAGCCACGCGCGCGTGCAGCGCTTCGTTGACCGCAGGCGCCTGCCAATCCCACTTCGGTTTGCCCGCTTCGGCAACCAGCGCGTTGATGTTTTCGATAACCACTTGCTGCTGGTCATGGCCGAACACCACGGCGCCCAGCATCTGGTCTTCGCTCAGCACGTCCGCTTCGGATTCAACCATCAGCACCGCGCCTGCAGTACCGGCAACCACCAGATCCAGACGGCTTTCTTTCAGTTCGTCAGTCGTTGGGTTCAGTACGTACTGGTCGTTGATGTAACCTACGCGCGCGGCACCGATTGGGCCGTTGAACGGAATACCGGACAGGCTCAGGGCCGCGGAAGCACCGATCATCGCAACGATGTCCGGGTTCACCCGTGGGTTAACGGAAACCACGGTCGCAATCACCTGAACTTCGTTCAGGAAGCTGTCCGGGAACAGTGGACGGATCGGACGGTCGATCAGACGGGAAGTCAGCGTCTCACCTTCGCTCGGACGGCCTTCGCGACGGAAGAAGCTGCCCGGGATGCGGCCGGCGGCGTAGGTACGCTCTTGGTAGTTAACGGTCAGCGGGAAGAAGCTCTGGCCCGGCTTGGCTTTTTTCTGGCCAACGACGGTAACGAATACGGCGGTGTCATCCATGCTCACCATAACGGCGGCGGTGGCCTGACGCGCCATCATACCGGTTTCGATGGTGACGGTATGCTGGCCATACTGGAATTTGCGAATGATCGGTGTCAGCAAAATTATATCCTTGATTAACGGCGCGCAATCGCATTGACGACTCGACACGCCTGTGACTCGATTTGCCTTCTCACTACATCCTCGCGACTAATGACAATCCTTATCTCAGGCGGGAGATAAAGCCTCTCATTAGCCGCGCGAACCTCTGTAACGGAAGAACCTGTTTGGAAACATCAGTAATACATTAACCTGATTTGCTTATGCTTCCTAGAAGAAAGGGGCCAAAATAGGCCCCTTTCCACTGAAACTTGCTAGATTAGCGACGCAGACCCAGACGCTCGATCAGGCTGGTGTAACGTGCTACATCTTTACGCTTCAGGTAGTCCAGCAGCTTACGACGCTGAGAAACCATACGCAGCAGACCACGACGGCTGTGGTGATCTTTTTTGTGCTCGGAGAAGTGGCCTTGCAGATGGTTGATCTGCGCAGTCAGCAGGGCAACCTGAACTTCGGTAGAACCGCTGTCGTTAGTACCACGACCGAAATCAGCTACGATTTGAGCTTTAGCTTCAACACTTAGAGACATTGTAATACTCCAGATTATAGATAATAAAAACAGGCGCCGATCTCTAATTCAGCAACCCAATGCATAAGCTGCGCCATTCTACTCTTAGCGCAGTGCGATCGCAAGGCGACGCAGTGCCCCGCCGTCAGTCGAAATGCTCGACCACCAGGCGGCGCGGCGCCACGCGACCATCCTCGGCGATGTCGCCAACGCCGATGAATTTTCGCTCTTCACCCTCGGTGATGCGCACCAGACCGGAAGCCGGCGCGCCGGCCACTTGCACCGGTTGCCCCTGCTTGACGTAACCCGCCACCACCGGCAGCAAATTCACTTCCGGATAGTTCTCAACCGGGCTGTCCATCGGCATCAGCAGCGGATCGAGCAGCTCGCCGGGCGCGATCGCTTGTTCCTGCGCCTGCGCCAGCAAAGCATTCAGCTGTTCCAGCGTCACCATGCGCGCGATCGGATAAGTCGCCACCTGCAGGCGGCGCAGATAGATCACGTGCGCGCCGCAGCCCAGCAACTCGCCGAGATCGTCGGTGATGGTGCGGATGTAGGTGCCTTTCGAGCAGTGGATCTCCAGCTCCAGCTCATCCCCTTCCCAGCGGATAAACTGCAGCTCGTACACCGTGATGCTGCGCGCTTCTCGCGGCACTTCAATCCCCTGGCGCGCATACTCGTAGAGTTTCTTGCCCTGGTATTTCAGCGCCGAATACATCGACGGCACCTGCTGGATGTCGCCGCGGAAGGTGTCCAGCGCCGCGTCGAGCTGCGCCTGGGTGAAGTTCACCGGGCGTTCCTGCACGATCTGACCGTCGGCGTCGGAAGTATCGGTACGCTGCCCCAGCTTGGCGATCACCCGATAGCGCTTGTCGGAATCGAGCAGGTATTGCGAAAACTTGGTCGCTTCGCCCAGGCAGATAGGCAGCATGCCGGTCGCCAACGGATCGAGCGCGCCGGTATGGCCCGCTCGGTTGGCGTTGTACAGGCGTTTTACTTTTTGCAGCGCATCGTTGGACGACAACCCTTGCGGCTTGTCCAGCAACAGCACGCCGTGGATATCACGGCCGCGGCGACGAGGGCGACTCATTAATCCTCCTTGTCATCGCCTGAGGCGGAACGGCGCTCGGCGTCGTTCTTCACCACGTTGGTCACCAGGTTGGACATGCGCATGCCTTCCACCAGGGAGTTGTCGTAGGCGAAGGTCAGCTCCGGCACCACGCGCAGGCGCATCGCTTTGCCCAGCAGGGTGCGGATATAGCCGGAAGCGTCCTGCAACGCTTTGATGCCGTTGGTGACCAGATCCGGATCGTGGTTCTCGGTCAGCACGTTCAGGAAGGTGACGTAAACCTTGGCATACGCCAGGTCACGGGAGACTTCCACGCCGGAAACGGTCGCCATGCCGACGCGCGGATCTTTCACTTCACGCTGCAGAATGATCGCAATCTCTTTCTGCATCTCTTGCGCCACGCGTTGACCGCGGCTGAATTCTTTTGCCATTTTGGATTCTCCAGACAAATCGGGGGGCACAAAGGCCCCCCGTAAACAGATATAAGCAGATGTGCAATCGTTAAGCGATGGTGCGTTGGATCTCAATGATTTCGAACACTTCGATCATGTCGCCGACGCGCACGTCGTTATAGTTCTTAACGCCGATACCACATTCCATGCCGTTACGGACTTCGTTAACGTCATCTTTGAAGCGGCGCAGGGATTCCAGCTCGCCTTCATAGATAACCACGTTGTCGCGCAGTACGCGGATTGGGTTGTGACGCTTGATGGTCCCTTCGGTAACCATACAGCCGGCGATAGCGCCGAACTTAGGCGATTTGAACACGTCGCGCACTTCGGCCAGGCCGATGATCTGCTGCTTGTATTCCGGCGCCAGCATGCCGCTCATCGCCTGCTTCACTTCGTCGATCAGGTTATAGATCACGGAGTAGTAACGCAGATCCAGGCTTTCCGCTTCGATTACGCGGCGCGCAGAAGCGTCGGCACGCACGTTGAAGCCCAGGATGATGGCGTTGGAAGCCGCAGCCAGCGTCGCGTCGGTTTCGGTGATCCCACCTACGCCGGAGCCGACAATCTTCACCTTCACTTCGTCGGTGGAGAGTTTCAGCAGCGAGTCGCTGATCGCTTCGCAAGAACCCTGTACATCGGATTTCAGTACGATGTTCAGCTCGGACACTTCGCCGTCGGTCATGTTGGCGAACATGTTTTCCAGCTTGGACTTCTGCTGACGCGCCAGTTTGACTTCGCGGAACTTGCCCTGACGGTACAGCGCCACTTCACGCGCTTTCTTCTCGTCGCGCACCACGGTGGCTTCGTCACCCGCTGCAGGCACGCTGGACAGACCCAGGATTTCCACAGGGATAGACGGACCGGCGGAGGTCACTTCACGGCCCAGCTCGTCGCGCATCGCACGCACACGGCCGTATTCGAAGCCACACAGGACGATGTCGCCCTTGTTCAGCGTACCTTCCTGAACCAGCACGGTGGCAACCGGGCCACGGCCTTTATCCAGGAAGGACTCGATCACCACGCCGCTCGCCATGCCGCTGCGTACCGCTTTCAGTTCCAGAACTTCGGCCTGCAGCAGGATAGCCTGCAGCAGCTCGTCGATACCGGTACCGGCTTTCGCGGACACGTGGACGAACTGCGCTTCGCCGCCCCACTCTTCCGGCATCACGCCGTACTGAGACAGTTCTTGCTTAACGCGGTCCGGATCGGCTTCCGGCTTGTCGATTTTGTTCACCGCAACCACCAACGGCACCTGCGCCGCTTTCGCGTGCTGGATAGCTTCAATGGTCTGTGGCATCACGCCGTCATCAGCCGCCACCACCAGAACCACGATGTCAGTCGCCTGAGCACCGCGAGCACGCATCGAGGTAAACGCGGCGTGGCCCGGGGTATCCAGGAAGGTGATCATGCCGTTCTCGGTTTCTACGTGGTAGGCACCGATGTGCTGGGTAATGCCGCCGGCTTCGCCCGCCGCCACTTTGGTGGAGCGAATGTAGTCCAGCAGAGAGGTTTTACCGTGGTCAACGTGGCCCATGATGGTCACGACCGGCGCGCGCGGCTCGGCCGCAGCGCCCGTATCACGGTCGCTCATCAGCGCTTCTTCCAGCTCGTTTTCACGACGCAGGATAACTTTGTGGCCCATCTCTTCGGCAACCAGCTGCGCGGTTTCCTGGTCGATAACCTGGTTGATGGTGGCCATGGCGCCCAGCTTCATCATCACTTTGATGACCTGAGAACCTTTTACCGCCATCTTGTTGGCCAACTCGGCCACGGTGATGGTTTCGCCGATCACCACGTCGCGGTTAACCACCTGCGCCGGCTTGTTGAAGCCCTGCTGCAGAGCGCTAGGCTTGCGTTTGCCTTTACCGCCACGGGTAACGGCGCGCGCTTCTTCGCGATCCGCTTTGGATTCGGACAGCTTGTTGCCTTTCTTCTGCTTGGTCGCTTTGCCGCCGCGGGTGCGGCTGCGACGATCGCCTTCAACTTTGGCGTCGTTTTCATCTTCTGCGGCACGGGCGTGCTGAGAGGTGGTCACGTGATAGTCGGCGCTTTCAACCGCGGCGCTTGCCGCGTCTGCCTGGGCCCACTTCTCGCCGTTCTCTTCGGCCATGCGACGGGCTTCTTCCGCCACGCGCTTGGCTTCCTCTTCAACCTTGCGGCGCACTTCCTCTTCCGCTTTGCGTTTCAGTTCAGCGGCTTCGGCTTCACGGCGTGCTTTTTCCGCCTGAGCTGGCTTGGTCATTTCGTCGGTATGTTGATTGGTCACTTTTTCTTTTTCCGCTGAATTACGCTTAGCAATCTCCGCGGCCTCACGTTTGGCTTGCTCTTCGGCTGCGCGCTTCGCTTCCGCTTCGCGTTTTGCGAGCTCTTCCGCTTCGCGCCGTGCCTGCTCTTCCGCTTCACGCTGTGCCTGCTCTGCCGCTTCAGCCAACTGGGCTTCCTGCGTATCGCGATTTACATAAGTGCGTTTCTTGCGGACCTCAATTTGCACCGATTTACTTTTACCGCCGGTGCTCGGGATATTCAAGGTGCTGCGCGTTTTGCGCTGCAAAGTGAGTTTACCCGGCGCGCTGCCGTGTTCACGGTTCAGGTGCGCCAGCAATGTTTCTTTTTCTTGCTGGGTAACAGAGTCCGACTCGGACTTGTTGATCCCTGCATCAGCAAACTGCTGTACCAGGCGATCAACCGGAGTCTGAATCTCTGCTGCCAGCGATTTTACGGTTACATCTGTCGTCATGCTGTTCCTTCCTGCTACAGTTATTACGCGTTGTCGCCAAACCAACAGATATTGCGCGCAGCCATGATCAGCTCGCCGGCTTGCTCGTCGCTAAGCCCTTCAATATCAGCCAGATCGTCAACACCCTGCTCGGCAAGATCTTCCAGCGTACAAACCCCACGCGCGGCCAGTTTAAAGGCCATGCTGCGCTCAAGACCCGGCAGGTTGAGCAAATCGTCGGCCGGTTTGTTGTCGCCCAGGCTTTCTTCTTGTGCCAGGGCCAGCGTGGTCAATGCAGCTTTGGCGCGTTCGCGCAATGCTTCAACCGTATCTTCATCCAGACCGTCGATTTCCAACAGCTCTTTGATCGGCACGTAGGCCAGCTCTTCCAGCGTGGAGAAGCCTTCTTCAACCAGTACGGTGGCGAAATCTTCGTCGATATCAAGATACTTGGTGAAGGTATCAATAGCGGCATGAGCCTCGGCCTGGTGCTTGGCCTGCAGGTCGTCCGCCGTCATCACGTTCAGTTCCCAGCGATCGTCGCCGCGGTGTTGTTTCAGCAGCTGGGAAGCCAAACGCACGTTTTGGCCGTTACGGCCGATCGCCTGTGCCAGGTTGCTGGCTTCAACGGCGATATCCATGGTGCAGTTATCTTCATCTACCACGATCGACGCGACGTCGGCCGGCGCCATGGCGTTGATGACGAATTGCGCTGGGTTATCATCCCACAGAATGATGTCGATGCGTTCGCCGCCGAGCTCGCTCGACACGGCCTGAACGCGCGCACCGCGCATACCTACGCAGGCGCCGACCGGGTCGATGCGCTTGTCGTTGGTTTTCACTGCAATTTTCGCACGGGAGCCAGGATCGCGGGCTGCCGCTTTGATTTCAATCACTTCTTCGCCGATTTCCGGCACTTCGATGCGGAACAGTTCTTTCAGCATTTCCGGGCTGGAACGGCTGACGAACAGCTGCGCGCCGCGGGCTTCAGGACGCACGGCGTACAGTACGCCGCGAATGCGGTCGCCCGGACGGAAGTTTTCGCGCGGCAACATGTCTTCACGGCCAATCACCGCTTCGGCGTTGTTGCCCAGATCCAGCGCGATGCTGTCACGGTTCACTTTCTTCACCACGCCGGTGACGATCTCGCCTTCGTGTTCACGGAAAGCGTCGACCACCATCGCACGCTCGGCCTCGCGCACTTTCTGCACGATAACCTGCTTGGCGGTTTGGGTGGTGATACGGTCGAAGGTCACGGATTCGATCTGATCTTCGACGTAGCCGCCGAGCTCGATGCTCGGATCTTCAAACTGAGCGGCTTCCAGCGTGATTTCACGCGTTGGCTGCGTCACTTCGTCTACGGCGACCCAACGGCGGAAGGTATCGAAATCGCCGGTTCTGCGGTCAATGCTGACGCGCACGTCGATTTCCTGCTCGTATTTTTTCTTGGTTGCGGTGGCTAATGCAGTTTCCAGCGCTTCGAAAATCTTCTCGCGCGGAAGGGATTTTTCATTGGAAACTGCTTCAACAACAGCCAGAATCTCTTTGTTCATCCTAGTTGCCTCTTCCAAACTTTAAAAGTGGGGTACCAGGTTCGCTTTCTGGATGTTGCTCAGCGCGAACACTTCATCTTTCCCTTCCACAGTAACCGTGATCATCTCGCCTTCGACAGACTTGATAATACCCTGCCACTTGCGACGGTTCTGTACCGCCATGCGCAGGACCAGGCTGACTTCTTCACCGAGGAAACGCGTATAGTGCTCTGCGGTGAACATCGGGCGATCAAGGCCAGGAGAGGAGACTTCCAAGTTGTAAGCGACCGTGATTGGATCTTCGACGTCCAATACAGCGCTGACCTGGTGGCTGACATCAGCGCAATCATCAACATTGATGCCGTTATCACTATCAATATAGATGCGGAGCGTCGATTGGCGCGCACGAATGAATTCGATGCCTACAAGCTCAAAGCCCAACGCTTCTACCGGTGCCGAAAGCATCTCTGTTAACTGTTGCTCTAATGTGGACAAGCCCACCCCCAAGACATAAAAAAAGGGCTAAATAGCCCAGTGATTCTGTTGCCAAATAACAAAAAACCCCGAAAAATCGGGGCTTTATGCAACTGGACCCTGTTTGCCGCTAGGCGGCCTCGGTACAACTTTCGAGCAAGTGTCATTTTCAAATGATGATCGAGAAAAGCGGATTTCAATCGAAAAGTGTATTTGAAAATAAACACTTAAAGGAAAGTGGTTGCGGGGGCCGGATTTGAACCGACGACCTTCGGGTTATGAGCCCGACGAGCTACCAGGCTGCTCCACCCCGCGTCCGAAAACGTGGCAAATACTACGCCGATAATCGCAAAATTGCAAGTTATCTCTGGGATTTGGTACCGAGGATGGGACTCGAACCCACAAGCCCGTTAGGGCACTACCACCTCAAGGTAGCGTGTCTACCAATTCCACCACCTCGGTACTGATTCTTACTGCTAACGGCCGTTGTTCTTTCGAGTTCACAACCACCGTTTACAAACTTTTACGGCTTACTGCGGGATATCGCTGCTCGGCTTGGCAGGTGCTGCCGGCGCGGTTGTCTGCTCAGTTTTCACCGGCTGACCCAGATTTTCCCACTCGCTGCCTTTCTTGCTTTGGTTGCTGCTGAGGTTGCCCAAAATCAGGCTGATGACGAAGAACAGCGTCGCCAATACAGCAGTCATGCGGGTCATAAAGTTACCGGAACCACTCGAACCGAACAACGTGCCTGATGCACCTGCTCCGAAAGAGGCTCCCATATCAGCGCCTTTACCTTGCTGCAACATAATCAGAGCAACCAGCCCGATTGAAATCAGCAGGAAAATTACCAGAAGAGCTTCGTACATAGTAGTACCCGTATCCTTGCGGCCTCACCGCATGCCAAATGCTTCACACTCATCAAGCAGGCGTGTTTATAAACTGCCTACTGAAGCGGGTGTGAATACTAACCAAAGCCGCCAACCCGCGCAAGGGCAATTTGCAGCCGCCGGCGCGTTTGCGGAAAAAAACGCCAACAATCGTCTATTCGGGCTCAGCGATGCCAAGCCCGGTGGCTAACTGTCTGTTTTAACCTGCGGATTTCACCGCGTCGGCGATGCGATGTGCCAGCGCGGTCACCTGCTGCTCGTCCTCGCCCTCCACCATCACGCGGATCAGCGGCTCGGTGCCCGATTTACGCAGCAGCACCCGGCCGCGGCCGGCCAGCTCGGCTTCCACCTGTTCGGTGACCTTGCGCACCGCTTCAGATTCCAGCGGATTGTGATCGCCGGCGAAACGCACGTTGACCAGGATCTGCGGCAACAGCTTCATGCCGCTGCACAGGTCATGCAGGCTCATGTGGTTGCGCACCATGGCGGTCAGCACCTGCAACCCGGCCACGATGCCATCGCCGGTGGTGGTTTTGTCCAGCAGGATCACATGGCCGGAGTTTTCCGCACCGATGCGCCAGCCCAACTCCTGCAACTTCTCCAGCACGTAACGGTCGCCCACTTTGGCGCGAGCGAACGGAATGCCCAGCTGTTTCAGCGCCAGTTCCAGCCCCATATTGCTCATCAGGGTGCCGACCGCGCCACCGCGCAGCTGCCCCTGACGCAGGCCTTCGCGGGCGATGATGTACAAGATCTGATCGCCGTCCACCTTGTTGCCCAGGTGATCCACCATCATCACGCGGTCGCCGTCGCCGTCGAACGCCAGGCCAACGTGCGCTTTTTCCTGCAGCACGCGCTCCTGCAGCTGACGTACATCGGTAGCGCCGCATTTCTCGTTGATGTTCATGCCGTCCGGCTCAACGCCGATGGCGATCACCGTGGCGCCCAGCTCGCGCAGCACGCTCGGCGCGATGTGGTAAGTCGCGCCGTTGGCGCAGTCGACCACGATTTTCAGCCCTTTCAGACTCAGCTCGCTCGGGAAGGTGCCTTTGCAGAATTCGATATAGCGACCGGCGGCGTCGATGATGCGGCTGGCTTTACCCAGCTCCGCGGACTCCACGCAGGTCAGCGGTTTTTCCATTTCGGCCTCGATCGCTTCTTCGACATTGTCCGGCAGCTTGGCGCCGTCGATCGAGAAAAACTTGATGCCGTTGTCATAGAACGGGTTATGCGAAGCGGAAATGACAATGCCCGCTTCAGCCCGGAAGGTACGCGTCAAATAAGCCACCGCCGGCGTGGGCATCGGCCCGGTGAAGGACGCGGACAATCCGGCGGCCGCCAGGCCGGCTTCCAGCGCGGACTCCAGCATATAGCCGGAGATGCGCGTATCCTTTCCGATGATGATCTTGCGGGAACCGTGACGCGCCAGCACCTTACCGGCCGCCCAGCCCAGCTTCAGCACGAAGTCCGGCGTGATGGGGCTGTCCCCGACCTTGCCACGGATGCCGTCGGTGCCAAAATATTTGCGCTCGCTCATGTTTCTACTGTCCCTTAGCTGAAAGTGTTGCCTCGACGACACGCATCGCCTCGACGGTTTCTTTAACGTCATGCACTCTGACAATCTGCGCACCCTGCATCGCCGCGATCACCGCGCAGGCCACGCTGCCGATAACCCGTTGATCCGGCGGTACGTTCAACAGTTGTCCAATCATCGATTTGCGCGACATGCCGACCAACAGCGGCAAACCAAAACGATGAAACTCCGACAACCGGGCCAGAAGCTGATAGTTGTGCGCCAAATTTTTACCGAAACCGAAGCCTGGGTCGAGCAGCAATTTCTGATTTGTTATCCCTGCCTCGTTACAGCGCTGGATATGGTGTTCGAAAAACGCCTGAACGTCGGCGATCAGATCGTCGTAGTGCGGTGCCTGTTGCATGGTACGCGGCTGCCCCTGCATGTGCATCAGGCAGACCGGCAGGCCGCTTTCCGCCGCCGCCGCCAGGGCACCCGGCTCCTGCAGCGAACGAATGTCGTTGATCAGATGCGCGCCGGCGTGCGCCGATTCGCGGATCACGCCCGCTTTCGAGGTATCGACCGAGATGAAGACTTCGAAACGCTGCGCCAGCGCTTCCACCACCGGCACGACCCGTTCCAATTCTTCCTCTTCACTCACCTCCGCCGCCCCCGGCCTTGTCGACTCGCCGCCGATATCAATCATCGTAGCGCCGGCCGAAATCAGCGCATGCGCGTGCAGCAACGCCTGATTCAGCGTGTTGTGGCGACCGCCGTCGGAAAACGAATCCGGCGTCACGTTGAGGATGCCCATCACCTGTGGATGAGAGAGGTTGAGCGTCATGTCGCGCACGGTTAACTGCATGTTGTTTCACCTTACTGTTGCCTGGTTCACTGCCCGCCGGGCAAAAAAAACCCCGGCGTACCGGGGTTTGATGTTATTACACAGCCGTTCTTACTTGTCGAGCTGTTCGGACATGGTGTTGCCCGGCGTTGGGGTGCGCGGCTCATCTACCGGCGTCGGGGCTTTCGGGGTGCCGCCGTTGTCGGAGCTGTTGCCTTTGTTCGCATCGTCCCAGCCCGCCGGCGGACGCACGTCTTTGCGGTTCATCAGATCGTCGATCTGCGGCGCATCGATGGTTTCATACTTCATCAGCGCATCCTTCATCGAGTGCAGGATGTCCATGTTTTCCATCAGCAGCGAGCGAGCACGCGTGTAGTTACGTTCGATCAGCGACTTCACTTCCTGGTCGATGATACGCGCGGTTTCATCCGACATGTGCTTCGCCTTGGCCACGGAGCGGCCCAGGAACACTTCACCCTCTTCTTCCGCATACAGCAGTGGCCCCAGCTTCTCGGAGAAGCCCCATTGGGTCACCATGTTGCGGGCGATGGAGGTCGCCACTTTGATGTCGTTCGACGCACCGGTAGAGACTTTTTCCGGCCCGTAGATGATCTCTTCCGCCAGACGGCCGCCATACAGGGTGGAGATTTGGCTCTCCAGCTTCTGACGGCTGGCGCTGATCGCATCCCCTTCCGGCAGGAAGAAGGTCACGCCAAGCGCACGGCCACGAGGAATGATGGTCACTTTGTGTACCGGATCGTGTTCAGGAACCAGGCGGCCGATGATGGCGTGGCCCGCTTCGTGATACGCGGTCGACTCTTTCTGCGCTTCGGTCATCACCATGGAGCGACGTTCCGCACCCATCATGATCTTGTCTTTGGCTTTCTCGAACTCCACCATCGACACCACGCGCTTGTTGCCGCGGGCGGCGAACAGCGCCGCTTCGTTGACCAGGTTGGCCAGGTCGGCACCGGAGAAGCCCGGCGTACCGCGCGCAATGACGGAGGCGTCGATGTCGGCAGCCAACGGCACGCGGCGCATGTGCACCTTCAGGATCTGCTCACGGCCACGCACATCCGGCAGCCCGACCACGACCTGACGGTCGAAACGGCCCGGGCGCAGCAGCGCGGGGTCAAGCACGTCCGGACGGTTGGTCGCCGCGATGACGATGATGCCCTCGTTGCCTTCGAAACCGTCCATCTCAACCAGCATCTGGTTCAGGGTCTGCTCGCGCTCATCGTGACCGCCACCCAGGCCGGCGCCACGCTGGCGGCCGACGGCGTCGATTTCATCGATGAAGATGATGCACGGCGCGGCTTTCTTCGCTTGTTCAAACATGTCACGCACGCGGGATGCCCCCACGCCGACGAACATTTCAACGAAGTCGGAACCGGAAATGGTGAAGAACGGCACCTTCGCTTCGCCGGCGATCGCTTTCGCCAACAGCGTTTTACCGGTCCCCGGCGGGCCAACCATCAGCACGCCTTTCGGGATCTTGCCGCCCAATTTCTGGAAACGGCTCGGTTCGCGCAGGTATTCCACCAGTTCGCTCACCTCTTCTTTCGCTTCGTCACACCCGGCGACATCGGCGAAAGTGGTCTTGATCTGGTCTTCCGTCAGCATGCGGGCCTTGCTCTTGCCGAAGGACATCGCGCCCTTGCCGCCGCCGCCCTGCATTTGCCGCATAAAGAAGATCCAGACCCCGATCAGCAACAGCATCGGGAACCAGGAGATAAAGATAGAAGCCAGCAGGCTCGGCTCTTCAGGCGGCTCGCCGACCACTTTCACATTCTTCGTTAACAACGTATCCAGCAACTTAGGATCGTTGACAGGGATGTAGGTCGTGTATTTGTTACTGTCTTTCTTGGTAACGTTAATTTCACGTCCGTTGATTCGCGCTTCGCGAACCTGGTCCTGGGTCAGTTCGGACATGAAGGTAGAGTAATCCACCCTACGGCCATTCGACTCGCTGGGCCCAAAGCTCTGGAATACAGACATCAACACTACCGCGATGACTAACCAGAGAATTAGGTTTTTCGCCATGTCACTCAAGGGATTAACCGCATCTTACAACTGTGTTAACAAACAGCGTTAGGGTACTACAGTTTGCGCCCTGTCGCTACAATGTACACTTCGCGCGAACGGGCGCGGGAAGCGTCTGGCTTACGAATCTTAACCTTCGTAAACAGGGAGCGAATTTCCCGTAGGTACTCGTCAAAGCCATCTCCCTGGAACACCTTCACCAGGAAACTTCCGCCTGGTGCGAGGACATCACGACACATATCCAGCGCCAACTCCACCAGATACATCGACCTTGGAATATCGACCGCCGGGGTGCCACTCATATTCGGGGCCATATCGGACATGACCACCTGAACCTTACTCTCGCCTACTCGTTCCAACAGTGCCTTCAGCACCAGTTCATCACGGAAATCGCCCTGAAGGAAATCGACGCCAACGATAGGATCCATTGGCAAAATATCACAGGCGATGATGCGCCCGGTACCGCCGATTTGGGTGACCACATACTGCGACCAGCCGCCCGGTGCGGCGCCCAGGTCAACCACGGTCATGCCCGGTTTGAACAGTTTGTCGCTCTGCTGTATTTCATCAAGTTTAAACCAGGCACGGGAACGCAGTCCCTTTTTCTGCGCCTGCTGTACATATTTATCGCTAAAGTGTTCTTGTAACCAGCGACTGGAGCTAGCCGAACGCTTTTTATTAGCCATCTCGTTTTCCAACTATCATAAAAAGAGTCTTATGTCAGGGTCGCTGCTCACGTAGACTCACACCGGTGAAGACCGATTTGGTGATATACATGAGATGGCGGTAGAATGTACCGTTTTCAATCCCAACTTAAGCAAAAAAGACAATGAATCTGAATAATAAACAAAAACAGCACCTGAAAGGCCTGGCGCATCCGTTAAAACCGGTGGTGATGCTGGGCAATAACGGTCTTACCGAAGGGGTGCTGGCTGAAATTGAACAGGCTCTGGAGCATCATGAGCTGATCAAGGTAAAAATCGCCGCTGAAGATCGCGAAACCAAGACCCTGATCGCCGACGCTATCGTGCGTGAAACGGGCGCCTGCAATGTGCAAGTTATCGGCAGTACACTTATTCTTTACCGCCCGTCGAAAGAGCGCAAGATCAGTCTACCGCGTTAATAACCATCAGGTTAACGAAAAGGTGCCATGCGCCTGACCAAGATAAAAGGCCGCTTGCGGCCTTTTTCCTATCTTTACAAAACGTTGGCGTATTAATGACCAACGGTCCCGATCAGAGATACTCGACCTTCAGGATCTCGTATTCCACGTCGCCGCCAGGGGTTTTGATCACCACCACATCGTCTTGCTCTTTGCCGATCAGGCCGCGCGCCATCGGCGAGTTTACCGAAATCAGATTTTTCTTGAAATCGGCCTCATCGTCGCCAACGATGCGGTAAGTCACTTCTTCTTCGCTGTCCAGATTCATCACCGATACGGTGGCGCCGAAGATCACCCGACCGGTGTTCGGCATCTTGGTGATATCGATCACCTGCGCATTGGACAGCTTGGCTTCGATCTCCTGAATGCGGCCTTCGCAGAAACCCTGCTGTTCGCGGGCGGCATGGTACTCGGCATTTTCTTTCAAGTCGCCGTGTTCACGCGCTTCAGCGATATCCGCAATGATTTTCGGGCGGCGCACGCTTTTCAGATATTCGAGCTCTTCGCGCAGTTTTTCAGCGCCAAACAAGGTCATCGGAATTTGGTTCATCGTATAAATACCTCTAAATCTTTCCTGTTCAAATAACCGTCATCCTGACGTATTCGTATGAAAACACGGTTGGCATTCCGCCCCCCGCCTCCAGGCGACAAACAAAAGAAACCTGACTCGGAACGGGGCCCAAGCCAAGATCGGTTTTGCATTTTGATACGCATTTTAGCCTAGAGTTCCTTGAGGGTCATCGTTTACTTTTTCCCTGATTGCACCGTAGTATGACGGCACGTTATCCAGCTGTTATCCCGAGATTATGCGTTTTTCACGAATTGTCAGTGCATTGGCTTGCGCATTTGTTCTGAATGCGAATGCGGCCCCGGTTGAAGAGTACACACAATATCTGCCTGATGGGGCCAACCTTGCCCTGGTCGTTCAGAAGATCGGTGCCGGTGCGCCGACGATCGATTATCACTCTCAGCAGATGGCGCTGCCGGCCAGTACCCAAAAAGTGCTGACGGCGCTGGCGGCATTGCTGCAACTCGGGCCCGATTACCGTTTCACCACCACGCTGGAGAGCCAGGGCGATATCCGCGACGGCGTGCTGCGCGGCAACCTGATCGCCCGCTTCAGCGGCGATCCGACCTTCAAACGTCAGAGCCTGCGCAATATGGTGGCCGTCCTGAAGAAGCAGGGCGTGCGCCAAATCAGCGGCGACGTGCTGGTCGATACCTCGGTCTTCGCCAGCCATGACAAGGCGCCTGGTTGGCCGTGGAACGATCTGACGCAGTGCTTCAGCGCGCCGCCGGCCGCCGCCATCGTCGATCGCAACTGTTTCTCGGTCTCGCTGTACAGCGCGCCGAACCCGGGCGACATGGCGTTTATCCGCGTCGCCTCCTATTATCCGGTCAATATGTTTAGCCAGGTGCGCACCCTGGCGCGCGGATCCGCAGACGCGCAATACTGCGAACTGGACGTGGTGCCGGGCGAGCTGAACCGCTTTACCCTGACCGGCTGCCTGACGCAGCGCAGCGAACCGCTGCCGTTGGCCTTCGCCATCCAGGACGGTGCCAGCTATGCGGGCGCCATCCTGAAAGACGAGCTGAAGCAGGCCGACATCCAGATCGACGGGCATTTGAAACGCCAGACGCGCCCCGGCATCACCGGCACGGTGATCGCACAAACCCAGTCGGCGCCGCTGCACGATCTGTTGAAAATCATGCTGAAGAAATCGGACAACATGATCGCCGATACCGTCTTCCGCACCATCGGCCACGAACGCTTCGGCGTGCCGGGCACCTGGCGAGCCGGTTCCGATGCGGTACGGCAGGTGCTGCGCCAGAAGGCCGGCATCGATCTGGGCAACACCATCATCGCCGACGGTTCCGGCCTGTCGCGCCACAACCTGCTGGCCCCGGCGACCATGATGCAGGCGCTGCAGTACATCGCGCAGCACGACAACGAGCTGAACTTTATCTCGATGCTGCCGCTGTCCGGCTATGACGGCACCCTGCGCTACCGCGGCGGCCTGCATGAGGCCGGCGTAGACGGCAAGGTGTCGGCCAAGACCGGCGCGCTGCAGGGCGTCTACAACCTGGCGGGTTTCATCACTACCGCCAGCGGCCAGCGCATGGCCTTCGTGCAGTATCTCTCCGGCTACGCCGTGCCACCGGAAGATCAGAAACAGCGCCGTGCGCCGCTGGTGCGTTTCGAAAGCCGCCTGTATCGGGATATTTACCAAAACAACTGAGGATCGCCATGAAGCTGCTGGTCGTTGAAGATGATGAACTGCTGCAACAAGGGCTGGCGCTGGCGCTGACCGGTGAAGGCTACGTGTGCGACTGCGCCGCCACAGCGGCGGAGGCCAGCAGCCTGCTCATCACCAGCCAATACAGCATGGTGATCCTGGATCTCGGCCTGCCGGACATGGACGGCGCAGCGCTGCTGCGGCAGTGGCGCCGCCAGCAGATCGATCTGCCGGTGCTGATCCTGACCGCCCGCGACGCCCTGGAAGACCGCGTCGATGGGCTGGACGCCGGCGCCGACGACTACCTGGTCAAACCCTTCGCGCTGGTTGAGCTACAGGCGCGCGTGCGCGCTCTCCTGCGGCGCTACCAGGGCCACAGCGACAATCTGATGCAGGTGGATGACCTGCAGTTGAATCTCTCCAGCCAGCAGGTCTATCTGCAACAGCAGCCGGTGGAGGTCACGCCGAAAGAGTTCGCCATTCTGGCGCGCCTGATCATGCGTGCCGGGCAGACGGTCAACCGCGAACTCCTGCAGCAGGATCTCTACACCTGGCAAGATGATTTAGGTTCCAACACCCTGGAAGTGCATATCCACAACCTGCGCCGCAAACTGGGCAAGGATCGCATCCGCACCGTGCGCGGCATCGGCTACCGCCTGGAACCCTCGTCATGATCAGCATGCGCCGCCGCCTGCTGCTGATGCTGGCGCTGATCCTGCTGGTCACGCAACTCATCAGCGCCTTCTGGCTGTGGCACGAAAGCCAGGAGCAGATCAGCTTCCTGGTGGACGAAACCCTGTCCGCCAAAGTGCGTACCGAACGCGTCGATACCGAGATCGCCGAGGCCATCGCGTCGCTGTTGGCGCCTTCGCTGATCATGATGATCGTCACGCTGTTGGCGTCGTTTTGGGCCATCAGTTGGATCATCCGCCCACTCAACCAACTGCAGCAACGGCTGGAAAAACGCTCTGCCGATAACCTGACGCCGCTGCCAATCACCAGCGACAGTCAGGAAATGGTGGCGGTCACCAATGCACTCAATCAGCTGTTTTCACGGCTGGATAACACCATTCAACAGGAACGCCTGTTCACTGCCGACGCCGCCCACGAGCTGCGCACGCCGCTGGCCGGCATCCGCCTGCAGCTGGAACTGATGGAAAAGCAGGGCGTCAAGGGCAGCCAGGCGCTGATCGCCCGCATCGATCAGCTGATGCACACCGTCGAGCAGTTGCTGATGCTGTCGCGCGCCGGGCAAGACTTCGCCAGCGGCCATTATCAGCATTTCGATTGGGTGGCTGATGTGATCCAGCCGCTGCGTGAAGAGCTCGACGAAATGGCCGCCCAACGCGAGCAGACGCTGGGCTGGCAATTGCCGGCTGCTGCCACCGTGCACGGCGATCCGGTGCTGCTGCGGCTGCTGCTGCGCAACCTGGTCGAAAACGCCCACCGTTACGGCCCGGAAGGCGGCGCGATACAGGTGCGGTTAACGCCGCAAGACAACGGCTATCTGCTGCAGGTCATCGACGATGGCCCGGGAATCAAGGAAGAGATGGTCGGGGAACTGACGCAGGCGTTTCGCCGCATGGATCAACGCTACGGCGGCAGCGGACTGGGCCTGAATATCGTAATCCGCATCGCGCAACTGCACCAGGGGCGTTTGACGCTGGAAAACCGCCGCGATGCGCGCGGCCTGAATGCCCAGTGCTGGCTGCCGGAAAAGGCGCTCAAATAATAAGGGCCCAGCGTTGCTGAGCCCTTTATCACCGAATTACTTCTGGTAAATGATTTCGACGCCTTCGTCGTCGTCTTCGTCCCAGTCGTCATCCCAGTCATCTTCCGCTTCGGCTTCCACTTCCGCGATTTGCTCGCGGTGGTAGTCATCCCACATGAATTCGACTTTTTCCGGTGCGCTTTCTTCGATCGCCATCGCTTTCGGCTGGGTGTTGATGAAGTTCATCACGTCCCAGCACAGCGCATTGACGCCTTCGCGGTTGGCGGCGGAGATCATGTAGTACTTCCCTTCCCAGCCCATGCCTTCCACAATCGCCTTGGCGCGTTCGGCGGCTTCTTCCTCACCAATCACATCAATTTTGTTGAACACCAGCCAGCGCGGCTTCTGCGCCAGATTTTCGCTGTATTGGTTCAACTCGTTGATAATGACTTTGGCGTTTTCCACCGGATCGGATTCGTCGATCGGCGCGATGTCCACCAGGTGCAGCAGCACGCGGCAACGCTCCAGGTGTTTCAGGAAACGAATACCCAGACCGGCGCCTTCCGAAGCGCCCTCGATCAGCCCCGGAATGTCGGCGACCACAAAGCTCTGCTCGTGGTCCATGCGCACCACGCCCAGGCTCGGCACCAGCGTGGTGAACGGATAATCGGCCACCTTCGGCTTGGCGGCGGACACCGCGCGGATGAAGGTCGATTTGCCGGCGTTCGGCAGCCCCAGCATGCCCACATCGGCCAGCAGCAACAGCTCCAGCAACAGGTCACGCGCTTCGCCGGCGGTACCCAGCGTCTTCTGACGCGGCGCTCGGTTGACCGAAGATTTGAAACGGGTGTTGCCCAGACCGTGCCAGCCGCCTTTGGCGACCATCAGCTTCTGCTCGTGGCGGGTCATGTCGCCGAGGATCTCGCCGGTGCCCTGATCCTTCACGCGCGTGCCGACCGGCACCTTAATGATGACGTCTTTACCGCGTTTGCCGGTACAATCGCGGCTCTGGCCGTTCTGGCCACGCTCGGCGCGGAAAGACTTCTCAAAGCGGTAGTCGATCAGGGTGTTAAGGTTCTCGTCCGCCAGCAGGTAGACGTCGCCGCCGTCGCCGCCGTCACCGCCGTCAGGCCCACCGTTCGGGATATATTTTTCGCGGCGGAAGCTGACGCACCCGTTGCCGCCGTCGCCTGCAACGACCAGAATCGCTGCTTCATCTACAAACTTCATTTACCGTCTCCGTAAATCATTCACCGGGCTGCTTCAAAGGAGCAACCAGGGGGGGGTCTGCCCGTCGCGGCCACCACCGGTGACCAATTGCGGAAAACATGGCGCCCGCCACAACCACAAACGCACCGACATAGCCGACGATGTTCAGCGTCGGCATGGCGAATGCCTGGGGCCAAGCCAGCGCCAATAAATCTGAAAACAGCAGGGTAAACAGCGGGGTCAGCGTAACCAACGCGCTCACCTGCGCCGCCTGCCAGCGCGCCATCGCTTCCGCCAGCGCGCCATAGCCGATCAGCGTGTTGGCGCCGCAAAACAGCAGGCACGCCAATTGCCAGCCGCTAAGCTGGAAAATCACCTCGGGTTTGGCCAGAGGGAACAACGCAATCGCACATAAAGTGTACAACATAACCAGGATCTGCGGCGAAGCCAGCCGGCGCAGCAACACCTTCTGCGCCACGCCATAGCTCACCCAGACCATCGCCGCACACACACCCAGCATGACGCCCAGCGTGTAGTCCGTCAGCCGGGTGAAGATCTCTATCAGACTGACGTTGAAAAACAGCATCAGCCCGCAAATCAGCATCAGGGCGCCAATGACCTGGGTGATGCGCATGCGTTCTTTTAAAATCAGCACGCTGGCGAACATCATACCGACTGGCGACAGCTGGCCAATCACCTGCGACGCCGTCGGGCTCAGGTATTGCAGCGAGGAGCTGAAGAACACAAAGTTGCCCAGCAGCCCCGCCGTCGCGATCGCCAACAGCAGCAGCCAACGCGGCTGGCGGAACATCGTCAGCGGCGGCAGCTTGCCGCGCACCGCAAGAATCACGCCCAAACCGATGGCGGCCATGGTAAAGCGATACCAGACAACGGTAAACGGCTCCATCACCACCAACACTTCTTTCATCGCGATCGGCAACGCGCCCCAGCAAACCGCCGTGGTTAACGCCAGAGAGATGCCCACGCCGACCTGCTGCTTCGTATCCATATCACCTTCGCCAACGCTGACGGGCCAACCCTCAGGCAACCCATAAATGTAAAAAGCCCCGCAACGAATTGCGGGGCTTACATCTATTTCGTAAGGCTCGAAAAATTATTCAGCTTCGATGCTGATGAATTTACGATTGCTCGGGCCTTTAACTTCGAATTTGACTTTACCGTCTTTCAAAGCAAACAGAGTGTGGTCTTTGCCGCAACCCACGTTGGTACCAGCGTGGAATTTGGTGCCGCGCTGACGAACGATGATGCTGCCTGCCAGTACTGCTTCGCCGCCAAAGCGTTTTACGCCCAGACGTTTAGCTTCTGAATCGCGACCGTTACGAGTCGAGCCGCCAGCCTTTTTGTGTGCCATTAATCCGCTCTCCTAACTTAAGCGCTGATGCCGGTGATTTTAACGTCAGTGAACCACTGACGGTGGCCCTGCTGCTTACGGTGGTGTTTACGACGACGAAACTTAACGATTTTAATTTTCTCGCCACGACCGTGAGCAACGACTTCAGCTTTGATCTTGCCGCCATCGACGAAAGGAACGCCGATTTTGATATCTTCGCCATTAGCGATCATCAGAATCTGGTCAAACTCAACCGCTTCACCAGTTGCGATGTCCAGCTTTTCCAAGCGAACGGTCTGACCTTCGCTTACTCGGTGTTGTTTACCACCACTTTGGAAAACCGCGTACATATAAAACTCCGCTTTCCGCGTGCCCGACTGTGTTAGTTCAGAGCGCGCTATAAATATTCACAATAGGGCGCGAATTCTACGCAAAAAAGCGGCGCATGACAAGAGCAGAATAAGACCAGAAGGAGAAAAAAGAAGAAAAAAAGCGCAGTTTCTTTCGTGGCGTTTATCTGAACCGTTTTTCAAGTACAATCATAGGGACAGTTACCGCCATGTACCGATGTGAGCAGCGATCTCAACGCGGTGAAGAGAAACACAGCTGAAAAAAAACACAATGAACCTAGAGCAAATTACCGAGTTAACCGCGCAAGATATGGCGGCCGTGAACGCAACAATTCTCGAACAGCTGAATTCCGATGTCACGCTCATCAATCAGCTTGGCTATTACATTATCAGTGGTGGCGGTAAGCGCATCCGGCCGATGATCGCCGTCCTGGCGGCGCGGGCGTTGGGCTACGAAGGCAACAAGCACGTCACCGTCGCCGCCCTGATCGAATTCATTCATACCGCCACGCTGCTGCATGACGACGTCGTCGACGAATCGGACATGCGCCGCGGCAAAGCCACCGCCAACGCGGCGTTCGGCAACGCCGCCAGCGTGCTGGTCGGCGACTTTATCTATACCCGCGCCTTCCAGATGATGACCAGCCTGGAATCCCTGCGCGTGCTGGCGCTGATGTCGGAGGCGGTCAACGTCATCGCCGAAGGTGAAGTGCTGCAGTTGATGAACGTGCACGATCCCGACATCAGCGAAGAAAGTTATATGCGGGTGATCTACAGCAAAACCGCCCGTCTGTTTGAAGCGGCGGCGCAATCGTCGGCGATCCTGTCCGGCGCCAGCGCTGAGCAAGAACAGGCGCTGCAAGATTATGGCCGCTACCTCGGCACCGCTTTCCAGCTGATCGACGATCTGCTCGACTACAGCGCCGACGGCAGCACCCTGGGCAAAAACACCGGCGACGATCTGAACGAAGGGAAACCGACCCTGCCGCTGCTGCACGCGATGCACAACGGCGACGACGCCCAGCGTGACATGATCCGCGGCGCGATTGAGCAAGGCAACGGCCGTCACCTGTTGGAGCCGGTGCTGCAGGCGATGCAGCAATGCGGTTCGCTGGAATACACCCGCAAACGCGCCGAGGAAGAAGCCGACAAGGCGATCGCCGCGCTGCAGGTATTGCCGGCATCAGAGCACCGAACAGCGCTGGAAGGCCTGGCCCATTTGGCGGTACAACGCGACTTTTAAGAAATCGCGATTTCTCAATGTGTTCATCAGGCCCGCCCACGCGGGCCTGCTTAGGTATTGCTCTCTTCGTCGATACGCGCCAGCAGGCCGCCGATCCCTTCCCGCATCAGGAAAGCCACCATTCTCTCGCGCTCGCTCTCCGTCAAATGGTAGTAATACTCGATCCAGACCGCCAACGGATCCTGGCGTTCTACGTCATATGCCGCCCCGTCTTCCTTCAGCGCCAGCAGGTTACGCACGCCTGGAGGCAGGCTGTCGATATGGTACTCCAACGCTTTTCCCTGCACGCCTTTACGCCTGCGGCTGATCCAGCCTTCGCGTCGGGCCATCAGATTGATTCCCTGTGGTGAGGAGGGTAATCCTGCGATGCCTGTCAGTTCCTTGGCGGCAAACCACTCGTTTTTCATAGCCATCATCTCTGGGCAATAGTGGGCAATGTCGTTTTTTGGAAATTACCTGGGTATTTTTTTAGGAAATTTAATGGTATTCTTATTTCCGAATAAGCGTTTCACGTTGTTCAAACGCTTAACCATGACCCGTTAGTTATACCACTAACGCAACTTTGGCTAATCAGAAAAGGAATGTAAACATGAATTCAAGGAACCCAGATTGGCATCCGGCAGATATCATCGCGGCGCTACGCAAGCAGGGCACCACGCTGGCGGCAGTGTCGCGCAAGGCCGGATTAAGCTCATCGACGCTGGCCAATGCGCTGTCGCGCCCGTGGCCGAAGGGGGAATGGCTGATCGCCGAAGCGATAGGCATCCACCCTTCGGAGATCTGGCCAAGCCGCTATTACGATCCGCACAACGATTGCCTGCTGGATCGCAAAGCACGTATCAAATCGTGAACGCGGAGCAAAAAAAACCGCCGGAACAGCGTCCGGCGGCGTTTATCGGCTGACTATCGGTGTCGATCAGTTATTGATGAACTTCTCGCCCAGTTCGATATCTTTATGCAGCACGTCCAGCATCTCGTTCAGCGCTTTCTGCTCGAAGGCGCTCAGGGTGCCGATATCTTTGCGTTCTTCAACGCCGTTTTTGCCCAGCACCAGCGGCTGCGCGAAGAAGCGAGCGTATTTGCCGTCGCCTTCAACGTAAGCGCATTCCACAACGCCTTTCTCGCCCTGCAGCGCACGCACCAGAGACAGACCGAAACGGGCGGCCGCCTGCCCCATGGACAGCGTTGCAGATCCGCCGCCGGCTTTGGCTTCCACCACTTCGGTACCGGCATTCTGAATGCGTTTGGTCAGATCCGCCACTTCCTGCTCGGTGAAGCTCACGCCAGGGATCTGCGACAGCAGAGGCAGGATGGTCACGCCAGAGTGGCCGCCGATCACCGGCACGTTCAATTCTTCCGGCTGCTTGCCTTTCAGCTCGGCCACGAAGGTGTTGGAACGGATGATATCCAGCGAAGTCACGCCGAACAGTTTGTTCTTGTCGTAAACGCCGGCTTTTTTCAGCACTTCCGCCGCGATGGCGACCGTGGTGTTAACCGGGTTGGTGATGATGCCGATGCAGGCTTTCGGGCAGGTTTTCGCCACTTGCTCAATCAGATTACGCACGATGCCGGCGTTAACGTTGAACAGGTCAGAGCGATCCATGCCAGGCTTACGGGCCACGCCGGCGGAAATCAGCACCACGTCCGCGCCGTGCAGAGCCGGAGTCGCGTCTTCGCCGCTGAAGCCTTTGATTTTAACTGCGGTTGGGATGTGGCTTAAGTCGACGGCAACGCCTGGGGTAACGGGGGCAATGTCGTAGAGAGAGAGTTCAGAACCTGAAGGAAGCTGGGTTTTGAGTAGAAGGGCGAGGGCCTGGCCGATACCGCCAGCAGCACCGAGAACTGCAACTTTCATCCTATACTCCTTTATTATCTTAAATATATAAAGCGCCGTGAATGTGTTGGTTACGGACCTTAAGTTATTACACCTTTCAAAACAATAAATTAGCCAATTCTTGCCTGCAGGTGTAATAAAACGGCCGCTGTCGCGCCCATTTTAGATTAAATCGCTTACGCATGAAGGGCATAGCGCACACTAATCAAAAATAGTGCGAGGTTATTCACGAGCAAGTTAACCGGCCGTTACATTACACCCTTACGCAACATCAGAACAACATCATTTTAATAACATTTTATTTACCACTGCAGGCCGATTTTCCGTCGTCAAAAGGGCATATTCATCGCGGCCGGATTTTGTTAAAATGCCGCCCTTTCCTCGCCGTCCGGTCATTTTTATTTTCTTTGGGGCGGCCTTTGTTGCATAAAAATTCATCTATATGCATAATCATGACTTCCACTATCAACATTCCACGGTGCAAAATGCGTAATCCCGCAAAACAGGAAGATCTGATCAAGACGTTCAAAGCGTTATTGAAAGAAGAAAAATTCAGTTCTCAAGGCGAGATCGTTTTGGCGCTGCAAGAAGAAGGCTTCGAAAACATTAACCAATCCAAAGTATCGCGCATGCTGACCAAGTTCGGCGCGGTACGTACGCGCAATGCCAAAATGGAAATGGTGTATTGCCTTCCTGCCGAACTCGGCGTGCCGACCACCACCAGCCCGTTGAAGAATCTGGTGCTCGACGTCGACCATAACGATGCCGTCGTGGTGATCCACACCAGCCCGGGCGCCGCGCAGCTGATCGCCCGCCTGCTCGACTCACTGGGTAAATCCCAGGGTATCCTCGGCACAATTGCCGGCGACGACACGATTTTCGTCACCCCGTCCAGCGGCTTTACCGCTCAGAAGCTGCATGAAGCGATCCTGGGCGTGTTCGAGCAAGAGCTGTGAAACCTGGCGCTAACAAAGTGCGGCTGTAAACCGCATTTTGTTAGCGCTTCTTTAACCCTCGCGTTACCTTCCCAGCCTTCAACCGCGTTTAACACTGCTTTTTTATCCCGTAACAACACATTTCCATGACATATCCATGTAACCAGCAGTACCCACTGTGATCTTCCGCACTTTTGGTCAAAATCACTTACCTTATTGAAATTACATAAATTTAACATCAAAAGATCGTTTTATGAGCGTTTTTTATTCCTTACGGTTATAAAAAATAAGGATCATGAGGTTAAAGTTTCACTAGCAACTGTTAGCTAACTATTAATTTTTCGCGTTACTAGCTGTATACTCATTTTCGTGAACTGAATCACAGTTCGTTGGAACTGATAAAAGAATACGATGAGGTGAGATGATGAAAATTAAAGCTACCGTTGCAACCCTGAGCGTTCTGTCCATGCTTTCCTTTGGTGCATTCGCAGCACAATCTGTTGATGCAACCCAGGCCGCAAAACTGCAGCCCGCCGGTGTGATCACCGTGAGCGGCGTCGCCGCGGCGCCTTCCGACATTCGCCAGGCGCTGTCCGACAAAGCTGACGCCAAAGGGGCGACCGCTTACCGCGTAATCGAAGCGCGCAACGACGGCAACTTCCACGCGACCGCTGAAATCTACAAATAAGTAACGGTATTACCCGGCAACGGGCAATACCTCTCTGGAATCAAACGCTGTCATAACGGCCTTCAAGAATAAAAATCGCTGCCAAGCCCTTCCAGGCTGTTATGAACAAGGATCGCTATCATGAACATGAAAACTACTCTTGCTGCACTCGGTTTGCTGTCCGTCATCTCCTTCGGCGCATCTGCCGCCCAGTTGGTGACTAACGATCAGACCGCCAATCTGCAATCTATCGGCACCATTACCGTCAGCGGTATCGACGGCGCACCGACCGATATTCGCCAGGCGTTGTCGGAGAAAGCCGACGCGAAAGGCGCGACCGCCTACCGCGTGATCGAAGCCCGTAACGAAGGCAACTACCACGCCACCGCCGAGATTTACAAATAACAACTCTGGGAACGGCTTTGCAGAGCTGATTACCCTCGTCACTGCCACTGCCGAGTTCTGACGCAAACGCCGATTTCCCAGAGACCCTCTCGTCGTCCTATCCGACGAACCCCGTTGCCCTCGCTCGCGAGGGCTTTTTTATGGGCGTAAAAAAGGCCGCAAATGCGGCCCTTAGATTGGTTTATGCGGCTGAACGATCAGTAGGTCACCTTCGGTTCCTGCTTTTTCGCCAACGCGTCCAGCAAGCGATCGTGAATGCCGCCGAAACCGCCGTTGCTCATCACCAGAATGTGGTCGCCCGGCTGCGCAGTTTTCACCACCATCTCCACCAGCGTATCGAGATCCGCGCTCCAATGCGCCGGCTGCACGCAGGCATCCGCCACTTCCGCGACCTGCCACGGAATGTGGTGCGGCTGGAACAGGAACACTTCGTCGGCGCGGCCGAGCGAAGGCGCCAGATCGTTTTTGCTGATGCCCATTTTCATGGTGTTGGATCGCGGCTCCAGCACCGCCAGAATGCGCGCCGTGCCGCCGACCTTGCCGCGCAGCGCGGCCAGAGTGGCCAGGATCGCCGTCGGGTGGTGCGCGAAATCGTCGTAAACCGTGACGCCGTTGGCTTCGCCACGCAGCTCCAGGCGGCGGCGGGCGTTGATGAAATCGCCCAACGCGCGGCAGGCGTCCGCCGGCTGCACGCCGACGTGACGGGTCGCGGCGATGGCCATCAGGCCGTTATGCATGTTGTGCTCGCCCACCAGCGCCCAGTTCACTTCGCCGACCTGCTCGCCGTCGAGGAACACCGCGTAATGGCTGGCGTCCGGCGTCAGCTTCTGCGCGCGCCAGGCGCCCTCTTCGCCCACCAGCTCCTGTTCGCTCCAGCAGCCCATCGCCATCACCTGCTTCAGGTGGCTGTCGTTGTCCGGCAGGATGATCTTGCCTTTGCCCGGCACCAGGCGCACCAGGTGGTGGAACTGTTTCTGGATGGCTTTCAGATCGTCGAAGATATCGGCGTGGTCGAACTCCAGGTTGTTCATGATCAGCGTGCGCGGGCTGTAGTGCACGAACTTGGAGCGTTTGTCGAAGAACGCGCAGTCATACTCGTCGGCCTCGATCACGAAGAACGGGCTGCCGCCGAGGCGGGCCGAGACGTCGAAGTTGCCCGGCACGCCGCCGATGACGAAGCCGGGCTGGTAGCCGCAGGCTTCGAGGATCCAGGTCGCCATGCCGGCGGTGGTGGTTTTGCCGTGGGTGCCGGCGACCGCCAGTACCCAGCGATCGCGCAACACGGCATCGTGCAGCCACTGCGGGCCGGAAACGTAAGGGATACCGCGCTCCAGCACCGCCTCCACGCACGGGTTACCGCGCGTCATGGCGTTGCCGATGATCACCAGATCCGGCGCCGGATCCAGCTGGGCGGGATCATAACCCTGAATCAGATCGATCCCCTGGTTCTCCAGCAGCGTGCTCATCGGCGGATAGACGTTGGCGTCCGAACCGGTGACGTCATGCCCCAGTGAGCGCGCCAGCATCGCTAGCCCGCCCATAAAGGTGCCACAGATCCCAAGAATGTGAATGCGCATAGGTTTCTCATGTGAGTGCATCGAATGTCGGCATATTCTAACGCTCAGAATCGTCCAGAAGAAATGGATTTGCCTATGAATGGCGCGCATCTTTGGGCTACACTGCTCGCGAAAACGTTGGCGGTTTGTTAACAGGCCGCTATCCATCCGTAGATTCAGGGATTGTGTCATGAAAACGTTAGGCGAATTTATCGTCGAGAAACAGCACGACTTCTCGCACGCCACCGGCGAGCTGACTGCGTTACTTTCTGCCATTAAACTGGGCGCCAAAATCATCCACCGCGACATCAACAAGGCCGGCCTGGTTGATATTCTGGGGACCAGCGGGGTGTCCAACGTACAGGGCGAAGTTCAGATGAAACTGGACCTGTACGCGAACGAAAAACTGAAAGCGGCGTTGAAAGCGCGTGGTGAAGTTGCGGGTATCGCTTCCGAAGAAGAAGATGAAATCGTGATATTCGACGGCGAGCGAGCTGAAAATGCCAAGTATGTCGTATTGATGGATCCGTTGGACGGTTCGTCCAACATCGATGTCAACGTCTCGGTCGGTACGATTTTCTCTATCTATCGTCGCATCACGCCGGTCGGCACGCCGGTGACCGAAGAAGACTTCCTGCAGCCGGGCAGCGCCCAGGTCGCAGCGGGTTACGTGGTTTACGGCTCGTCCACCATGCTGGTGTACACCACCGGTTACGGCGTCCACGCCTTCACGTACGATCCGTCTCTGGGCGTGTTCTGTCTCTCTCACGAGAAAGTGCGCTTCCCGGCGAGCGGCAACATGTATTCCATCAACGAAGGCAACTACATCAAGTTCCCTCTCGGCGTGAAGAAATACATCAAATACTGCCAGGAGCAGGATGAAGCGACGCAGCGCCCTTACACCTCGCGCTACATCGGTTCTCTGGTGGCGGACTTCCACCGCAACCTGCTGAAAGGCGGCATCTACATCTACCCAAGCACCGCCAGCCACCCGCAAGGCAAGCTGCGCCTGCTGTACGAATGCAACCCGATGGCGTTCCTGGCCGAACAGGCCGGCGGCAAGGCCAGCGACGGCAAAAATCGCATTCTGGACATCACGCCGGTGAAACTGCACCAGCGCGCGCCATTCTTCGTCGGCACCAAGTCGATGGTAGAAGACGCAGAACGCTTCATCGCCGAAAACCCGGACGAGTAACGCGTTTCTGGCAAGGGTTCGGCGCCACGCCGAACCCTTATCGCCTTACAGCTTGAACGCCGCCATGCTCTGCGCCAGCAGCTGAGCCTGATCTTCCAGCGAGCGCGTCGCCGCCGCAGACTCCTCCACCAGCGCCGCATTCTGTTGCGCCACCTGATCCATCTGCGCCACCGCCAGGTTCACCTGTTCGATACCGCTGCTTTGTTCGCGCGTCGCCGCCGAGATCTCACGCATCAACGCCGTCACCCGGCCCACTTCACCGGTGATGCCGCTCATGGTCTGCGCCGCCGACTCCACCATCTGCTCGCCTTCCTGCACCCGGTTCTGCGACGCTTCGATCAACCCTTTGATCTCTTTCGCCGACTGGGCGCTGCGCTGCGCCAGATTGCGCACTTCGCCGGCCACCACCGCGAAACCGCGGCCCTGTTCACCGGCGCGCGCCGCTTCCACCGCTGCGTTCAGCGCCAGGATATTGGTCTGGAAGGCGATGCCGTCCATCACGCTGATGATGTCGGCGATGCGGCGCGAGCTGTCGGTGATCGCCTGCATCTTGCTCATGACCTGACTGACCACGTCGCTGCCCTGGTTGGCGATATCGGACACGCTCAGCGCCAGCTGATTGGCCTGCTCGCAGTTCTCGGCGTTCATTTTCACCGTCGAAGTCAGCTGTTCCATGCTGGCGGCGGTCTCTTCCAGCGACGCGGCCGACTCTTCGGTACGCTGCGCCAGATGCAGGTTGCCGGCCGCCAGTTCGCGCGAACCGGTGTCGATCTGGCTGCTGGCGTCACGCACTTTACTGACCGAACTGGCCAACGCCTGCTGCATGCGCTGCATCGCCCGCACCAGGCGGCCCATCTCGGTATCGCCCTCACCACGGATCTCATGGGTCAGATCGCCGCCGGCGATGTGTTCCAACTGCGCGATGGACTCGTCCAACGGGCGCAAAATGATCACGCGCAGCGCGAACCAGGCCAGCACCGCCAGCAGCACGCTGAGCAGGCCCGCCACCACGATCAGCGAGATCTTGGTGCTGGCGTTGTTTTCCGCGTCATACACCTGCTTTTCGCCGAGCTTCATGGCGAAGCTGCGGAAATCGCTGAGATCCTTTTCAAACGCGATGCTCAACGCAGAGATGCGGGTCTCCTGAATATGGTAATACTCATCGATTTTACCGGCCTTGATGGCGGCGGCCATCGGCTTCACGCCCTGCTCGAGGTAGGCGCGATAGCTGTTTTGCAGACGATTGGAGAGTTCACGGCCGCGCTCGGTCACGGTGCCGACGCCGACAAAGCGCGCCATTTCCTTGTTCGACTGCTCGAGGTAGCCGTAAATGCGGCCCACGGTGGCGTCAGCGACATCGATCTGGCCGATCTCCCGTTGGCGCACCGCCAGCGAGGCGGCGGTGCGAGCGCGCAGCGTCAGGTTGGAGCTGTTGGCCAGCGAGCCCAGCTCTTCGCCGAGGATCTGGTTTAAGGTATGGATCGAGCGCGATCCTTCGTTAATCGCGTTGACGCCAATAACGCTGACCATGATCAGCAGCATGGTCATCAGGCTCAGCAGGGCGATCAGCCCAGCCTTCACCGTAATCTTTTTTAGCATGAGTTCTTCCCGGCTTCAGAATAGTGAGATCAGACGTAGTAGGGGTGGCAAAACGCGGAGCCAGCTTTGCTGGCTCATTATTGTTTGTTGAAGTTATCGGCAGGCGGAGACAAAACTTCATGCCGTGGCGGGATTTATCTGGAAATTATCCCTGCGCCGGCACGCGGGGTTTTCGACGATGAAAAGGGCAGGAAATCGCAAAAGAGTCCGCTATAATAGCCGCCACTCCATTTCTGGTTTGATGATTAAAGGAAACCGACATGAGCTTGAATCTGGTCCCTGCTGGCAAAGACCTGCCGGAAGACATCTACGTAGTAATCGAAATCCCGGCCAACGCCGATCCAATCAAATACGAAATCGACAAAGAAACCGGCGCGCTGTTCGTTGACCGTTTCATGTCCACCGCGATGTTCTACCCGTGCAACTACGGCTACATCAACCACACTCTGTCTCTGGATGGTGATCCGGTTGACGTGCTGGTCCCAACCCCATATCCGCTGCAGCCGGGCTCCGTGATCCGCTGCCGTCCGGTTGGCGTGCTGAAGATGACCGACGAAGCCGGTGAAGACGCCAAGCTGGTTGCGGTACCGCACAGCAAGCTGACCAAAGAGTACGATCACGTGAAAGACGTGAACGACCTGCCGGAACTGCTGAAAGCCCAGATCGCTCACTTCTTCGAGCACTACAAAGATCTGGAAAAAGGCAAATGGGTGAAAGTGGAAGGCTGGGCAGACGCTGCAGCAGCGAAAGCGGAAATCATCGCCTCCTTCGAACGCGCTGCCAAGAAGTAATTTTCGCCGCCGTCCGATGAAAAAACACCGCTCATTGAGCGGTGTTTTTTTATTACTGATCTTCGAGGCGTTTCAGCCAGTCACCGCTGGTAATTCGCGGGTAACCGTCCACGCTGTGTTTATACAGGTAGATCCACGCACTCCCATAAGGCGTCTGAATCAGCTCGCGCTTATAGTCCTTGGTGTTGCTTTTCAGTTCGTCCAGCTCTGCCAGAATCGATGAGTTAATACGATACACTTCGCAATGTATCGTGCCCTCTCCAGGGATCGCCGCCGGGTAATGGCCCAGATTATAAATCTGATAGCCTTCGAGCTCGTGCTCGCCGAGCCATTGGGCGTTGGTCATCCAATGGCTGTTTCCCTGTTTGCGCCGTAAACTGCCGTAGACAATTATTCGCATCGCTAAAACTCAAACTGATAGAGCAAATCTAATGCCTGGTCGAGACCAGACACCGCTTCAAGATACAACTTAGGCATCAGGCGATAACGCAACGTCAGCGTGGCCAGCGAGTCGAAAATGCCCACCCCATATTTTACTTGTAAGCCTGGGAGGACATAGCCGCTCACGACAACCTGGGAATTGTCGCCAACCCCTTGGGTGTCCAGAGCCAAATTACTCACGCCGAATGCCTCGCCGATTTTACCCACAAGTTGACCACTTTGTGCAACCCCCATGCCGATTAACATCGACGTCATGGCGTTGCCGTCGGCGCCGGAGCTGTTCAAGCCCTGGCCGCGCAGCAGATAAGACAGGGCTTCCTGTTGCGATTTGGCCGGATCGGAGAACACTTCCAGCTTCGGCGCATCCGCCAGGCCGGTCACGCGCACGCCGGCGGTCACGTCGTCCTCGGTGGATTCCGGGTTGCGGATCGCTTCGATATTGAGCAGCGGCTGATCCGGCGGGCCGGAGAACATCAGTTGCCCTTTACGCACGATCAAATCCTGACCATAAGCATGGAAGCGACCGGAAGGGATGTCAATCTGGCCGTTGAGGCCCAGCCCTTTCTTGTCCTGTACCACTTTCAAATCGCCCTTCAAGCGGGCTTTCAGGCCAAAGGCGTCCAGCCGCACGTCGTTGCCGACGTGGATCATCAGGTTGCTGTTGATCGGGATCGAGGCGGTCTTCGGTTGAATCGGCTTCAGCTGATCGTCCAGCATGACTTCGTCGGAAGAGACGCCCACCGCGCTTTCCGGCAGCTCCTGCACCGTGATGCGCGCCCAGGGAATGTCGACCTTGCCGTTGAGCGAGAACAGCTGCGGCGTGGCTTCGAACACCAGATCCGGCGAGACGTCGATGCGGATCATCGGCGGCACCGTCACCCGCAGCTTGTCACCCTTGGCGGCAATGCGCGCGCGCCAGGCGTTGATGTCACGCCAGTCGGCATCGCCCGCCAGATTCAGCTGGCCGCGCGTGGTGCTGAGCAGCCCTTCCAGCGTCGAGGTCATGCCGTTGAAATTCACCGCCAGCCGCGCGTCGGTCATATCGAACGGCATCCAGTGCCCCTGCACCTTCGCCCGATCCAACGCCAGACGCCCGAACACCAGCGGCTTCTGCGCGCTGCCGCCCAGACGCAGGTTGGCGTTCAGCATGCCCGCCGCGCTTTCGCCCTTCATCAGCGCCGGGTTGATCAGCGCCAGCGAGATGTTGGTGATATTGACGTTGCCGCTGATGGTGCGCCGCACCTGCGGATCCGCCACCTGGATATTGCCGTCGAACTGGCCGTTGTTGGTCAGTTTGATCCGCCAGTCGGCCTGCGCGCGGCCGTTGTTCAGGCCGGCGTTGAGGGTCAGCGTATCGAAGGCGATCGGCAGCGCGTTGCCCTGCACCTGCTGCACCACTTTGACGCCGTTGCCGGCGAGCGTGACTTTCGCCTCCGGCAGCGCGCCGCCCGGCTTCCAGCTGACGTCGGCCCGGCCGGTGAACACGCCGCTCAGGGCGGTTTCCGGGCCAAGGAACGGCTTGATCATCGCCAGATCGAACCGGTTGAGCACCACGCTGGCCTGGCCGCTCTGGCCGGCTTCAATGGTCTTTGGCACGCACAGCTCGGCGTTCGGGTTCTGCCAACAGTGCGGCCCGACGCTGATTTTCTGCTCGGCGTTCAGGTAGTCCAGCGCGATGGCGCGCGTCAGGCGCCACTCCCCTACCGGCGTATCGAAGCGGGTATTGTTCAAATTGCCGCGCCAGCGCTGCTGCTGACGATCGAAGCTGCCCTGCAGCGCCAGCTGGCCGGAGACCGGTTTGCCGTCGATCTTCAACTGCAGTTGGTGCTGCTTCTCGCTGCCCTTGGCGTCGAGGGTCAGCAGGCTGACCTCCAGCGCGTCCTGCTTCAGCTGCTCGACGCGTACCGCCAGTTGCCCCTGGATCTGATCCGTGGAACGCACGTCGCCGTCGATCTTCACCCGGTTGATGTGCAGCGCCTGCCACTGCAAGCCGGAAGCGGTCAAATCCGCCAGCAGCTGCGGCGCCTGCAGATTGCCGCGCAGCTTCAGCAGCCCTTTGGCGGTGCCGCCCAGGCCCGGCAGCGCGCCGTCCAGACGCGGCGCGTCGATGTTGGCGTCCAGGTTCCAGCTCTTCTCGTCCAGCTGCCCTTTGACGTTCAGCTGGTTGCGCCCCAGCGTCAGATCGATGCCGGGGATTTTCCACTGCCCGGCGGCGTTGCCGCTCAGCGTGCCGCGCGCCGTGACCTTGTTCTGCTTCACGTTGCCGTCCAGCTGCAGCACCGGCACCTGCAGTTGCCAGCTGCCGCCGTGCAGGCTGCCGCGCGTGGTGATCTTGCCGTCGAGTTTCGCCGGCCATTCCGGCCACTGCTTGGCGGTATTGATGCCGCTCAGCGTCAATTGCGAGTTCCAGCTGATGGCCTTGCTCCAGTCCACCAGCGCGGTGAGATCGGTATTGCCCTGCAGCGCCGCCAGCCGCAGGCGCTCCAGCTTGAACTGCTCGACGTTGCCCTTGCCGTCCAGCGTCAGCACCGCCGGCGGCAGATCCTGGCCTTTCAGATTGGCGCGCGTCGACAGCGCGTAATCGGTCGCCTTGCCGTTAAAGCGCAGGCGGAAATCGTTGACCTGGTACTGCGCCACGCCGCTCAGCGGCCATTTCAGCTGTTTGCTCTGCAGCGTCAGCGCCAGCGGCAGGCCGGCTTCGGCCAGCCGAGTTTGCACATCGAGCTGGGCGCCGACCGGGCCGGACAGGTTCAGCGCGACCTTCAGCTCGTCGCGCAACCCGCCGCCGATGTTCAGTTTCACCTTCTCGCCCTTCAGCGGGTCAATGTTCAACGCGCTGTTGGCGGTCAGCGCCACCGGCCAGTCGCCGGTCAGGGTCGCCTGCCCCTGCACCGACAGCGTGCCCTGCGGCGACTTCACGTCGAAATTGTCCAGCTGGATATGCTGATCCTGCGTGCTGGCCTGCAGCAACAGGCTCGTGATCAGCACGTCGGTATCGCCGGTCAAGCGCAGCTGTTCGCCGCTGATCTCTTTCACGGTGATATCCAGCGGCAGGCGGATGTCCGGCAGATCCGGCAACAGCGGTTTGGCGAACAGTTCCTTCAGCGTTTCGCCGAGCGGCTTCTCTTCCGGCTGCGGCGCCGGTTTCGCCGCGTCGGTGACCTGCTCGCCGACCTTTTTCGCCACCTCGACCGCCGGTTGCACCGCTTCCGGCAACGGATTTTGCGGCGTTTTCGGCAAGGCGATCAGCAACGAGCCGATCTTGGTCGGCATCAGCGTCAGCGCGCGCTCTTGCCACTGCGCGCCGGTGCGGAACTCGGCCAGAGAAATGGCGGTGTCGTCGACGGTGACCTTGACGTTGTTCAGCGCCAGCAGGCGCAGGGTGATCGGATAAGGCGTACTGAGATTGGTGGTCGGCTCACTGCTCTCCTCCACCGGCGCGGAGGGCGCCATCTCTTTGGTGTTCACCGCCACGTCCACGTCCTGAGCGGTCAAGGCGTTAACGCACAGCGAGCTGCGTTTAAAGCAGGAGAGATCGAGAGAGAGATGGAACTGCCCGGCGTTGACCGTCACGCCCGGCATCTGATACTTCACGCCCTTCAGCGTCAGATCGCGCCAGCCGCCGCTGACGCCGGCGATCTCCAGCCCCGGCACCCAGCGCGCCGCGCCGTTGATGACCATATGCAAACCGGTGGTGGTCCCCACCAGGAAGGCCAGGCCGCCGATCAGCAACAGCAGGACGACCAGAAATCCAAGGCAAATCTTTTTAATCAGGCTCATAGTTCAGGCCCCAAACCGATGTAGAACTGCATCCCGTGGGTGTCCTTGTCCCCCACGGGCGCGGCGATATCCAGCTTCACCGGCCCCACCGGCGACTGCCAGCGCACGCCTACGCCGGCGCCGGTCTTGAAGTTGCTCTGCTTGATATCGTTCACCGCTTCACCGGAATCGACGAACATCGCCCCCCACCATTTGCCGGTCACGTTGTATTGGTACTCCAGCGAGCCGGTCAGCATCTTGGAGGCGCCGGTCAGCTTGCCGTCGTCGCCGCGCGGCGAAATGTCTTTGTACTTGTAGCCGCGAATGCTGCGGTCACCGCCGGCGAAGAAACGCAGATCCGGCGGCACCTTGTCGAAGTCGTTGGTTTCGATCCAGCCCACCTGCCCGCGCGCCACAAAACGGTGCTTGTCGGCCAGAGTGCGGATCCAGACGTTCTGCGCCTGCATCAGCGCGAAGTCCACGCCGGAGCCCCAGGAGGTGTCGGACACGTCGATGGAATAGCGCTGGCTGTCGCCCCAGGTCGGCATCAGCCCGCCGCGCGAACGGGTGCGGTTGAAGCTGACGCCGGGGTACAGCAGCATAGTGGTATTGCTGACGTTGCCCTGGGTAAAGTTATCCCAGCGCCAGGTCAGGTTGATCGCCCGCTGCCAGCCGCTGGAGAGATCCCAGTTGCGCGAGGCCACCACTTTGGAGGTCACGGATTTGGTGTCGTTAAGATCGACGTTCTTGAGCCCGCCCTGCAGCAGGTAATACTGCTCCAGCGGATTCTTCAGCAACGGGATCTTATAGGTCAGATCCAGCTGCTGCTCCGGCGCCGACACGCTGGCGCTGGTTTCCAGGCTATGCCCGCGATCGTTGAGCCAGGGCTTTTTCCAGGTGCCTTTCACCCGCGGGCCGACGTCGGTGGAATAACCGATACCGGTTTCGACGGTGTTGCGCGTGCGCGGCGTCACCAGCGCGTCCAACGGCAAAATCTTGTTCTCTTTGGCATCGTTGAAATCAGGGGACACCACCACCGAGTTAAACCAGTTGGTGGCGGACAAACGGCGATTCAGCTCGGCCAAATCCTCCGAACTGTAGTAATCCCCCTGATGAAAGGGCACCAGATTTTGCAGATAGTCTTCGCGAATTTGCGAACCGGTGAATTTCACCTTGCCGAAGCGGTAACGTTCGCCGCTGTTGAAATCGATATCCCAAAACGCCTTGTGCAGATCTTCGGCCACGCCGAGCTGGCTTTTGGTCATATCGGCGTCGAAGTAGCCTTTGCGCAGCGCCAGGCCGGTCAGCGAGCCTTTGAAACTGTCATACTTGCCGTGGTTGAGGATCTCGCCGATGGTCGGCCGCCCCTTCTTTACCAGCGTCAGGTAGTCCTCATCGGTCTTTGCGCCGCCCTCCAGCACGATGTTGGCGCCGGCGATGCGCACCGGCTCGCCCGGATTGACCTTGGCGTGCAGCACCGGGCGCGACATCCCCGGCCGATCGTCCAGCGTAAACTCGATGGTCGGCTGGTAATAGCCGAGCGCGCGCAGCCCCTGGCGCACCGCCTCATCCACCCGCGCGCGGAAGCGGCCGTCGGTGCCAACCTCTTCAGGCGTGATCGACGACAGCCGCACCCGGACGTTTTTTTCCAACTCTCCGCTTAACCCCTCCACCTGCAGCCGCACGTTGGCCGCATAGGCTGCAGGTGCCGCAAGCAACACAGATATCAAGCACATGACCGGGTACTTTGGCACGTGTTCTCCTTATTGATTTTACTGTCCTGTTATGGTGTTCGCTCCGGGGCCAGGGCAGACTCCGCGCTATCATGACGGCAGCCCTCTTCAACCTTATTCCGGACGCCGCCCGCCGCGCTTTGCCACCGCCGCGCAACAGGCGAATTCTTCACTTTTGGCGCTCAAAATACTGCGTTAAGCTTATACAAAATCCAACTTGCCGCTTATTGTGGGCAAAGACGCGGTGAGATACAACCGAACCACCGCCATGTAGGGTCAATTCTTACTGTGACAACAGGAGTCAACCGTGGTGCCATTTTTTGATAAATCACAAACCGTCGATAAGGCAAGCGCGCTGCCTGGCCGCACCACGCCAATGCCTGTCGCAACGCTCAACGTGGTCACCGAGCACTCGATGACCCAGGTGCCGGCAGGCATGGACGTGGCGATCTTCGCCATGGGCTGTTTCTGGGGCGTTGAGCGTCTGTTCTGGCAACAGCCGGGCGTCTACAGCACCGCCGCCGGCTACAGCGGCGGCTATACGCCGAACCCGACCTACCGCGAAGTGTGCAGCGGCCAGACCGGGCACGCCGAAGTGGTGCGCGTGGTGTTCGATCCGCAGATCGTCAGCTACAAACAGCTGCTGCAGCTGTTCTGGGAAAATCACGATCCGGCGCAGGGCATGCGCCAGGGCGGCGACGTCGGCACGCAGTACCGCTCGGCGATTTATACGCTGAGCCCTGAGCAGCAGGCCGAGGCGGAAAGCAGCCTGCAACGCTTCCAGCAGGCGATGGACGCGGCGGGCGACAAGCGCGTCATCACCACCGAGATCGCGCCGGCGCTGCCGTTCTATTACGCGGAAGACGATCACCAACAGTACCTGTACAAGAACCCGGAAGGCTACTGCGGGCTGGGCGGCATCGGCGTTTGCCTGCCGCCGCAGGGCTGATTTGATGCCGGCCGGCGGCACTTTTTTAACCGCTGGCGGCCCCGGTGGGGCAACTGCTATACTATGCGGGCCGCTTCTGCGGCCCGATAGCTTCCCTTCTGGTTGTTATCGCTGCTTTTTTTACTATGTACTACCCTTCCTCAAGAGCGCCGTCATCCCGTCGGCACGTATGGATAGATTATGTTAAACAGTATTTTACTGATTCTTTTTCTGATCGCGGTGAGTGCGTTCTTCTCACTGTCGGAAATCTCTCTGGCCGCCTCGCGCAAGATCAAACTGAAGCTGATGGCTGACGAAGGTAACGTCAACGCCGCCAGAGTGCTCAAGCTGCAAGAAACCCCTGGCATCTTCTTCACCGTGGTGCAGATCGGCCTGAACGCCGTGGCCATCCTCGGCGGTATCGTGGGCGACGCGGCTTTCTCTCCCACCTTCAAGGTGTTGTTCGATCGTTTCCTGTCGCCCGAATTGGCGGAACAGGTCAGCTTCATCTGCTCTTTCGTGCTGGTGACCAGCCTGTTTATCCTGTTCGCCGATTTGACCCCGAAGCGCATCGGTATGATTGCACCAGAGACGGTCGCCGTCCGGATCATCAACCCGATGCGTTTCTCCATCATGATCTTCCGCCCGCTGGTGTGGTTCTTCAACGGCATGGCCAACCTGATCTTCCGCATGTTCAAGCTGCCGATGGTGCGCAAGGACGACATCACCTCCGATGACATCTACGCGGTGGTGGAAGCCGGCGCCCTGGCGGGCGTGCTGCGCAAGCAGGAGCACGAGCTGATTGAAAACGTGTTCGAACTGGAATCGCGCACCGTGCCGTCTTCGATGACCTCGCGCGAAAGCGTGGTGTACTTCGATCTGCGCGAAAGCGAAGAGAGCATCAAGGAGAAGGTCTCGACCCATCCGCACTCCAAGTTCCTGGTGTGCGACGGCCATATCGATCAGGTGGTGGGTTACGTCGATTCCAAAGACCTGCTGAACCGCGTGCTGGGCAACCAGAGCCTGGTGCTGAGCAGCGGCGTGCAGATCCGCTCGGCGCTGATCGTGCCGGATACGCTGACGCTGTCCGAAGCGCTGGAAAGCTTCAAAACCGCCGGCGAAGACTTCGCGGTGATCCTCAATGAATATGCGTTGGTGGTGGGCATCATCACGCTTAACGACGTGATGACCACGCTGATGGGCGATCTGGTCGGCCAGGGCCAGGAAGAGCAGATCGTGGCGCGCGACGAAAGCTCATGGCTGATTGAAGGCGGCACGCCGATCGACGACGTGATGCGCGTGCTGGACATCGATGAGTTCCCTCAGGCGGGCAACTACGAAACCATCGGCGGCTTTATGATGTATATGCTGCGCAAGATCCCGAAACGCACCGACTTCGTCAAATACGCCGGCTACAAGTTCGAAGTGGTGGATATCGACAGCTACAAGATAGACCAGCTGCTGGTCACCCGGCTGAGCGACAAACCGGCGGCGGTGCTGCCGAAAGCGCCGGACGACGCGCCTGCGGCCTGACGGCGGTAAGACAAAAACATCAGCGGCCCCATCGGGGCCGCATTTTTTTACCGCTGTCAGCGAGGTGTTCACCCCATCTCGGTCTGCAACAGCAGCACCTGACGGTTCACTTCAGACATCACGCTGAAATGGCGCTTGTCGCGAATCTTCGGCGGCAGGATTTTCCCCTCGTCGAATTCAAATGCGCCCACGTCCTTGATATACAGCCTTCCGCGAAACAGGGTCTTAACGTACTTTGCCACTTTCAAAGGGTTATAACGCTGGAAGATTCTCATTCTTTTACGCTCCTCCCGTTGATCCATGCGCTCAGCGAGCCGCCAAAGGTGGCAGCCTCGAAATTCAGAACGCAACTTGATTGCATGTAGTAGACCCAGTAAAGACCAGAACGTTCACTTCCGCCCGGATTTCTACGCTGGATTTACACTTTTTGACAGAATTGTATATGATAATTTATAACGTTTTCAGGATATCCCTTCAAAATCTGATGATTAGCGAACCAAGGGAAAATCTGCGATCCGGTTAACAGGACAGACCTCTTATCACATCCTATGCTTTAGGCTGTCGAAGTGCTGTCGCACAAATTCCCCCCATTACAAGGAGAAAGCATGAAAACAAGTCGCATGCTGATGGTATCCCTGCTGCTCGCCCCGCTTTTCGCTTCCGCGCACAACTTCCAGCTCCAGCAGCGCGTGGCGCCGGTCGGCGTCAGCGACAAAGGAGAGCTCAATTACGCTGACGGTAATTTTAGCTACCAAAACTGGAACAGCGCGCAGCTCAGTGGAAAAGTGCGAGTGATACAACATATTGCCGGCCGCAGCTCCGCCAAAGACATGAACGACCCACTGATTGAAGCGATCAAGAAAGCGAAGCTACCACACGATCGTTACCAAACGACGACAATCGTCAACACCGACGATGCCCTGATGGGCACGGCGATGTTCGTGCGCAGCAGCATTGAAGACAGCAAGAAGGAGTTCCCATGGTCGCAGTTTATCGTCGACAGCGACGGTAACGTGCGCAAAGCCTGGGATCTGCAGCCGAAAGGCTCCGCCATCGTGGTGCTGGATAAGCAAGGGCGCATCCAGTTCGCCAAAGACGGCGCGCTGACGCCGGAAGAGGTGCAGCAGGTGATGTCCAAACTGCACCAGTTGTTGGCGAACTAACTCAGAACAGCGACACCCGGAAGCCGGGGTTGAGGAAAGATTCACGCGGGGTATAGAGCAATGGCTTACCCTGCCAATCGTGAATTTGCGCCCCGGCGGCCACCGCCACCGCATGCCCTGCGGCGGTATCCCAAATGTTGGTCGGCCCGAAGCGCGGATAGAGCTGCGCCTTGCCTTCCGCCACCAGACAGAACTTCAGCGAGGAACCGACTGACACGGTCTGGTGCTCGCCCAGCTGCTGCAAATAATCTTTCAGTTCGTCGTCGATATGCGAGCGGCTCACCACCACCAGCGGCGGATGCGCGTTGCTGACGCCGATCGCCTGCCGCACGCCCTTCTCTTCTTTCCAGGCCTTGCCGCGCTCCGCCAGATACAACACGTCGATCGCCGGGGCGTACACCACCCCCATCACCGCCTGCCCGTCTTCAATCAGGGCGATATTGACCGTGAACTCGCCGTTGCGGTGCAAAAACTCTTTGGTGCCGTCCAGCGGATCGACCAGCCAGTAACGCGTCCAGCTGCGGCGCTCTTCCCACGCCGGCGGATCCTCTTCCGACAGCAGCGGCACCTCGGGCGTCAGCGCCGCCAGGCCGCGCTTGATGATGTGATGCGCCGCCAGATCGGCCGCCGTCACCGGTGAATCATCTTTTTTCTGTGCGACATCAAGCGGTTGTTCACCGTCGTACACCGCCATGATCGCCGCCCCCGCCTCGCGGGACAGTTGGCAAATTCGCTCTAACATCATGCACCTCAACTCCGCATCTCCGTGGGAAATTTCCCCCTGTCTCTGCTAGCAGACTAGTTTTTTTTACGCCGAATATCCATCTCAACCGCCTAAGCCCCGGGAATTCCTCAGTTCTTGTTGGGCCCAACTGTGAACTTCCCCGCGTTACCCGCCGCCGTTTTCTGCCACACTTCACAGTTTGCTGTGGCAAGCAATGTTAATTACATTTCCCTCTGCGATAACACTCGAATAATGGAATGGAGAGAACCCCAAATGATGAAGCATCCACTGACGCTGTCCGCGCTTGCGCTGCTGGTGTGCGCCTCCGCGCAAGCGGCCACCGTCGATCTGCGCGTGCTGGAAACCACCGATCTGCACAGCAATATGATGGACTTCGATTACTACAAGGACACGCCGACCGACAAGTTCGGCCTGGTGCGCACCGCCAGCCTGATCCAACAGGCGCGCCAGCAGGCCGCCAACGCGGTGTTGGTGGACAACGGCGACATCATTCAGGGCAGCCCGCTCGGCGACTACATGGCGGCCAAGGGGCTGAAACCGGGCGACGTGCACCCGGTCTATAAGGCGATGAACACGCTGGACTACGTCGTCGGCAACATCGGCAACCATGAGTTCAACTATGGGCTGGACTACCTGAAGAACGCCATCGCCGGCGCCAAATTCCCGTATATCAACGCCAACGTCATCGACGCCAAAACGCAAAAACCGCTGTTCACGCCGTACATCATCGTCGATACGCCGGTGAAAGACCGCGACGGCAAGGCGCATACGCTGCGCATCGGCTACATCGGCTTCGTGCCGCCGCAGATCCTGGTGTGGGACAAGGCCAACCTGCAGGGCAAAGTGACGGTGGACGACATCACCGCCACCGCCAAGCGCTACGTGCCGCAGATGCGTAAAGAGGGCGCCGATCTGGTGGTGGCGATCCCGCATTCCGGGCTGTCCAGCGAGCCTTACAAGGCGATGGCGGAAAACTCGGTCTATTACCTCAGCCAGGTGCCGGGCATCGACGCCATCATGTTCGGCCACGCTCATGCGGTGTTCCCGAGCAAGGACTTTGCCAACATAAAAGGCGCGGATATCGACAAAGGTCTGCTGAACGGTGTGCCGGCGGTGATGCCGGGACAATGGGGCGATCATCTCGGCGTGGTCGACCTGCAGCTCAACAACGATGGCGGCAGCTGGAAAGTGACCGCCGCCAACGCGGAAGCGCGGCCGATCTACGACAAAGAAAACAAGAAATCGCTGGCGGCGGAAGATGCCGCGCTGGTGAAGGTATTGGCGGACGATCACAAAGGCACGCGCGAGTTCGTCAGCCAGCCGATCGGTAAATCCGACGGCAACATGTACAGCTACCTGGCGCTGGTGCAGGACGATCCGACGGTGCAAATCGTCAACAATGCACAGAAAGCCTACGTCGAACATTACATCCAGGGCGATCCGGATCTAGCCGATCTGCCGGTGCTGTCGGCGGCGGCGCCGTTCAAGGTCGGCGGCCGCAAGAACGATCCCGCCAGCTTCGTCGAAGTGGAAAAAGGCCAGCTCACCTTCCGCAACGCCGCCGATCTCTATCTCTACCCCAATACGTTGGTGGTGGTGAAGGCGAGCGGCAAAGAGGTGAAAGAGTGGCTGGAGTGCTCCGCCGGCCAGTTCAACCAGATCGACGTCAACAGCGCCAAGCCGCAGGGCTTGATCAACTGGGACGGCTTCCGCACCTATAACTTCGACGTGATCGACGGCGTCAACTACCAGATCGACGTCAGTCAACCGGCGCGCTACGACGGCGAATGCCAACTGATCAACGACAAGGCGGAGCGTATCAAGCAGCTGACCTTCAACGGCAAGCCGATCGATCCGAACGCCACCTTCCTGGTCGCCACCAACAACTACCGCGCCTACGGCGGCAAGTTTGCCGGCACCGGCGACAAACATATCGCCTTCGCTTCGCCGGATGAAAACCGCTCGGTGCTGGCGGCCTACATCAGCGCCGAAACTCAGCGGCATGGCGCGGTGCGCCCGCAGGCGGACAACAACTGGCGTTTGGCGAACTTCAGCAGCCAGCAACCGCTGGATATCCGCTTCGAGACCTCGCCTTCGGACAAAGCGACAAGGTTTGTCAAAGCGCACGCCCAATATCCGATGAGCGCCGCAGGCAGCGACAGCATCGGCTTCGCGGTTTATCGCATCGATTTAAGCGGTAAGTGACGCGGTTTATGGCCGGCGCGCCCGGCCATTCATCGCTCGCCTGCGCGGCGCATAAAATAAGGGCGCCACGAAGGCGCCCAGAACAATCCTCGGTGGGATTACAGGATTTCCAGCAGCTCGACGTCGAACACCAGCGCGCTGAACGGCGGAATGGACGCGCCTGCGCCACGCTCGCCGTAGGCCAGGTTGTGCGGGATATACAGCTGCCATTTGGAACCGACCGGCATCAGGGTCAGCGCTTCGATCCAGCCTGGGATCACGCCGCTGACCGGGAATTCCGCCGGCTGGCCGCGCTCAACCGAGCTGTCGAACACATCGCCGTTGATCAAGCGACCGGTGTAGTGCACACGCACGCGGTCCTGACGGGACGGAATTGGGCCGTTGCCCTGCTCCAGCACGGAGAACTGCAGGCCAGACTCGGTCAGCGTCACGTCGTCGCGCTTGGCGTTGTCGTCCAGGAATTTCTGGCCTTCAACCGCCATCGCCTGCTGGCGCTCGCGGCGCACCGCGTCAGCACGCTCGTGGATTTCACGCAGCGCACGGTGCACCACGTCTACCGGAACCGCCGGGGCATTCCCTTCCAGCGCGTCACGCAAACCCGCCAGCAAAGCTTCCGGTTGCAAACCTTCCAGCCCGGACTCTTGCAGCTGCTGGCCTACCTGTAAACCAATCCCGTAACTTGCTTGCGCTTCAACGCTGTCAAAAGAAGGGGTTGTCATGGGGTTTTCCTTAAGTCTGTAAAAAGTCGAAAGCGCAGCATAACAGCGCGTCAATGCCGGGTAAAATCTTGTGTGGAGAATGATGACTTTTGTCGTAGAAAAAGAAACAATAACCTTCTGTTAACGCCCGCAGCCGCAAACCCCGGCTCTGCCGCTCAGCCGCCTTTCACTTCAATCAGTTAGCGGACTATACTGAAGGCAGGATATCGGGCAGGCGACGCGTTTAACGCGCCGCACTGATTATTACGCCGTCGAAGAGAGGTCACCATGGGCAGAATCGCGCCCAGGAGAAGGAAAACCACCCGCATCTACCAGCCGCTGCTGCGCACCTGGCTGAACATCAGCCAGCGCCTGAAACCGGGCGCCGCACCCACGGCTGAAGGCGCGGAACCGCCATCGGAGCCGCCGTCGGCCAACGACAAAATGCAGCGGGTCAAAGCGCTGCTGATTAAAGTCTGGCATCTGCCGGACGGTTTCCATTGGATGGAACCGCTGCCCTACTTTCACCGCCGCTGGGTGCTGATCTTCGGCATCATCCTGCTGCTGGCGTTGCTGTGGCCCTACTCGCCCGAAAGACAGCCGTTCCCGGTCTCTCAGCAGGAAACCAGCGTGCCGCTGCAGGCCGAGCTGCAAAACGGCGGAAGCGCCGCCACGCCCGCCAATGAGCCGACGCCGGCGGGCAACTGGCAGCGTTATCAGATCCAGCCCGGCCAGACCCTGGCCCAACTGTTTCGCGACAACAATCTGCCGGTGAATGAAGTGTTCGCCATGGCGCAGGTGGAAGGCGGCGACAAGCCGCTGAGCAACATGAAAGCCGGCCAGGAAGTGCGCATTGAACGCGACGCCAACGGCGTGATTAGCGCGCTGTCGGTCACCACGGCAGACAATAGCCAGGCGCTGTTCCGCCGCCAGGCCGACGGCAGCTACCGCCGGGAACGCTAATCTCTACAGCTGCGCCAGCAGAAACTCGCGCAGCACCACGCCCTGGTTGTGCTCGGTATCTTTACTGCCATACAGCAGCGTCAGCGCTTGCCCCTGCCGTAACAGCGCCACCAGCGGCTGCCAGGCGTCGTTGGCCGCCAGCTGTTGGCGGTATCGCGTCTCAAAGGCTTCCCACTGGTCGGTATGCTGATGGAACCACTTGCGCAGCTCGTCATCCGGCGCCACCTGTTTCAACCACTGCACGCCCGTCAACCGCTCTTTGCTGATGCCGCGCGGCCATAGCCGGTCTATCAGATAACAATGTTCCGGCGCCGGCGCGCTGAAATCGTAAACCCGCTGTAGCGTAATCGTTGCCATCGCACGCTCTCCTTTTCATCCCGTCTTCAAGCGTAGCGCGTTTTGCCAGGCGCAGAAAAGCAAAACGCCAGCGCGAGGCTGGCGTTTTAACCGGGTTAACAGCAGCGTAAATTACGCTTCTGCAACCACAACTACATTCAGCTGTGCGAACACGTCGCTGTGTACCTGGAAGTGCACTTCGTGCTCGCCAGTGGTACGCAGAACGCCGTTCGGCAGACGAACTTCGCTCTTGGCAACTTCAACGCCTGCCGCAGTCACTGCGTCAGCGATGTCGCGGGTGCCGATAGAGCCGAACAGTTTACCTTCGTCGCCAGATTTGGAAGCGATGGTGACTGAACCCAGTTCGTTGATCTTGGTTGCGCGAGCTTCAGCAGCAGCCAGAACGTCAGCCAGTTTGGCTTCCAGTTCAGCACGGCGTGCTTCGAAGAACTCAACGTTTTTCTTGGTAGCAGGAACAGCTTTGCCCTGTGGTACCAGGAAGTTACGAGCGTAGCCCGCTTTAACGTTAACTTGATCACCCAGGCTGCCCAGGTTTGCTACTTTATCAAGCAGAATAACTTGCATTACCTTATCCTCTCAAAGTCGTTAATGGACAGTGGCCGATTACTGATGACGATCAGTGTACGGCAACAAAGACAGGTAGCGCGCGCGCTTGATAGCACGGGCCAGCTGGCGCTGATATTTTGCACGAGTACCGGTGATACGGCTCGGTACAATTTTACCACTTTCGGTGATGTAGTTTTTCAGCGTAGCGATGTCTTTATAGTCAATCTCTTGAACGCCTTCCGCGGTGAAACGGCAGAACTTGCGACGACGGAAATAACGTGCCATTTGGCTAGTCTCCAGAATCTATCAATTCAATCTGCTCGGCATGCAGAACCAATTTGCTCAGCCCGTTGCGCCCTTGATGGCAGCTTACAAAGCCTTGCACGGTAATCTGACTGCCGACCGTTAATCTTTGAGTTAGTGCTTGTGACTGTTGTCCACTGACAACCACGGGCATTCGGCACCATGCTTGTCTGCTGAATCCGGCTTCCATCTGCTGCGAACGGTGCTCTAGCACAAATTGGCAGTGCGGTATCCCGGAAGGACTCACTTTTCGAACCGGCGCCTTGCACACAGTGCCCGACAACACCAGACGATTAGCCGTCACGGCGGCAATTACTCTTCAGAATCCCCAGCATCTGCATCATCTGCGGTTTCGTTAGCGAAGTCTTCGCGGCGATCGCCACGACGTTCGTCTTTCGCTTTAACCATCGGAGATGCTTCAGTTACCGCGTGCTTAACGCGCATAACCATGCTGCGGATAACGGCGTCGTTGAAGCGGAAGTTAGTTTCCAGCTCATCGATCGCTTCCTGCGGCGCTTCAACGTTCAGCAGAACGTAGTGAGCTTTGTGCAGTTTGTTGATCGGATAAGCCAGCTGACGGCGGCCCCAGTCTTCCAGACGGTGAATCTGACCTTGCGCGTTAGTGATGGTAGCACTGTAACGCTCGATCATGCCCGGAACCTGTTCGCTTTGGTCAGGATGGACCATAAAAACGATTTCGTAATGACGCATCGAATTGCTCCTTACGGATTATTCAGCCTCCTGTCAGGGTCAACCGCGGCCCATGGAAGCAAGGAACGTGTTTAGTGTGCGGCTGAAAAATGACGCGTAATCATACTGACGCAGGGCGGGAAACTCAAGGACTGCGTGGGTTTTATTCGCGTTAATGCGAGGCGCTATGGGAAATAGCACGATTTGCTCGTGAGTAAACCTATGTACGCCGATCCATCAGTTTCAAAAATCTTTCAATGAAATCAGCGCTGAGTCACAAATCTATTTCATTTTTTTTGAAAGATGCCTTCAAAACACCCCGCTTTTTAATCGCCGGCAACGGACTAAAATTAACCATATCCGCCGCAGACAGCGCGACGAAAAAGATCCCAGGTTATTCAATGCAGATAAATGACTTTTTGCCGCAGCGACACTCGCTGTCAGGCCGTAACGGCAAAAAGTAAGAGAGGCACTATGAAACGCATTATTCTCGCGACGGCGCTGGCCGCCCTGTTCTCCGCCAACGTGATGGCCGCGACGGAGATCACCTCGCACCAGGCCGACCAACGCCAAAGCGTCGGCTTCGTCACCCTGAACCAGAATGTGGTTTCGCCGGACGACGCCAGCAGCCAGGTCAGTAAAATCGCCGATCAACGCGGCGCAAGCTCTTATCGCATCATCGCCCTGCACGAACCGGGCGACAACAGCACGATGCACGTCAGCGCCGAGCTGTACCGCTAAAGAGACGCGCCACGCCAGGGAAATCCCAGGGCTTCATCAGAAAGCCCGTTCAGTCCGCACCGGAGCGCCGCCTGTCGGGCGCTCCACTTCCTCACCCATCACAGTTTGAGCAACGTCGGCGCACTGAACGCCTTGCCCGGATTGTGCAATTGCAGCGCCATCCGCAGATAGTTTGTCCGTGCCTGCAGCAGTTCGGCGCTTTCCTCCAGCGTCGCCCGCTGCTCGAAGGAGAGCGAGCCGGCCTTCGCGGTTTGCGTGGCCGCCGCTTTCGGCGCGGAGGCGAACAGCGCCGTCATGTTTTGCACCGTCTGCGCGGTGATGCGCGACAGCGAATGCGCCTTGTTTTGCCGCGCCTTGCCGTCGGCTGCCCCCAGCATCTCGCTGAAGGCCGCTGAGTTAAGCTCGGCGCGCGCTTTCATCGTTCCCGCCAGCCCGCGCGCTGTCTCGGCCGTATTGCTGATACCCTTTATCATGCTCTCCGCTCCTTGCTACCCCTGAAAGAACTCACGCTGACATTCTCCTCCGACATGCATGAAACAATGCCCGAAACAGCCCGCACAGAGCGGCGCAATTCCATGCATCGTGCCCGTCGGCGCATCACAGTTCGCGGCGGAAAAAGTCGGCCGTGGCGGACAGCGCCAGCGGCGTGATGCGGTGCTTCACCCCCGATTCGATGAGCGATGTCAAACGACCGTCCGCGCCTTGCCGCCGCAGTTCAGCCGCCAAACGCTGGCTGTCAGCCGACGGCACCACGTCGTCCGCCTCGCCGTGCCACAGCAGCAGCGGCCGCCCGGCAATCGTCTCCAAATGCCCCTCCAGCTCATATTCCGCCAGCACGGCGGTGCGCGCCGCAAACGCCGCCGGCGAGAGTGCCTCGCCCTCTTCGTCCAACGGCGGATACAGCGTTTGCGCCAGCGAACGGTAATAACCTGAGCCCATCAGGCTGGCGGCCGCCCGGATCCACGGGAAGCGCGCGAAGGCGCCGAGCGCGGTCATGCCGCCCATTGAGGCGCCGGCGACGCCGATGCGTCCGTCGGCTATCAGGCCAAGCCGCTCAAAATGCGCCTTGATCTGCGGCAGTTCGTCGATATTGCTGCGCAGGATCTCCCAGAACGACGCCAGGCGCCGCGTCTCATCGCCGTCGAACCGCTCGCCGTGCCGATCGGCATCCGGCAGCACCGCCCGAAAACCGGCGCGCGCCAGCGCATAGGCGAAGTAGGCGTACACCTCTTTCGATGAGGTATAACCATGGCAGAAGAACACCGTCGGCAGCGGCCGATGATACTGCCCCGCCGGCACCGCATGGATCACCGCAATATCGCCCACCCGCTCGTCATGAATTTCAATCATCCGCTCATCCTCAACTCACCTGTTGGCATTCATCATGACAAACTTGCGCCAGCCAGCGTTAGCTCAATCTGTTCCAGCTTATATTGCGTTACACTGAAGCCATCGCACCGGCTCTTTCGAGGTTCCCATGACGTTTGTCCGCACACTCATCGCCCTGACGCTGGCCGCACAGCTTTCCGCCTGCGGCATCATGACCACCACGCCGAAACCGCCGCCGCCGCCCACCGCACAGGCGCAGGAGATCGTCCGCGCGCAGACCGCCAAACTGGTGAAAATCGGCACCGTCACCGCCGTAGTGCGCGGCAGCCCGATGGACGTGGAAGCGGAGATCCAGCGCAAGGCCACCGCCGCCGGCGCCCGTTATTACGTGATCATCATGAACAGCGAAACCGTCGTGCCGGGCCAATGGTATTCCCAGGCGCTCCTGTATCGTTAAGGCGGGGATTGTTTAAGCAGATTTACACTGGCTTTGCACTGGCTGAAGAAGGGTGTTGCACACTGAGGGACAGCATGCCGCATGTTGCGGGTGTCGATTCAGGATCTGACGAAGGGGAACGCCATGAAACGCTCCACCGCACTCACCTCCCTCCTGCTTTCCATGGGATTGCTCAGCACCGGCGCACAGTCCGCCGAGCTGGCGCCCGCCGATCGCGTGACGCCGCTCAGTGAAATCGCCGAGATCACCTTCAGCGATCTGCCCGGCTCGCCGCAGGAAGCAGAACTGGCCATCGCCCGCACCGCCGACCAACACGGCGCCAGCTATTACCGCATCCTGCGGATGGAAGAGCAGGCGCACCCGCTTGGCTGGCGCGCCTCCGCCATCTTATACCTTTAGTAGCTCATGCAAGCCGCATTCAACACGCCGCCGCTAACGGAGACGCCCCCCAGGAAAATCCCGGCGGCCAGGTGATTCGCTTCGATCTTTTCGCTGATGCGCGGCATGTAGATCTTCACGGCAGCGAACAGCAGCAGTTGCACCACCAGCGCCACTACGCCCCACAGCAGGTAATCCAGCAGGCTGATCGAGTTGATCGCCGCGCTGGCCAGCGGGATCACATACCCCAGGCAGGCGCCGATAAAAGCAAAGGCGGCGGATTGATTATCGGCCTTGATCAACGCCCATTCGTCGTGCGGGGTGATGCGAGTATAGACGAACAGAAACACCAAAATCATGGCGAAACCGCTGAAGAAGTAAGAGGCGAACGCCGCCAACGCGCTGAGAATATCCATGTGCATTTTCCTGTCAGAGTGAGGCTGAATTAAAAAGGTTTTCGCCGCCGCGCGCCACCCTTTTCCCTAACCGCCGATGGCGCGGTTCAGCAGCAGTTCGCACACCTCGGCCGACAGCAGGCTCTCGCCGCGATGATCCAGCGTCAGATGACACCAGGCATCGGCGATCTGCGGGCTGGCGTGCTGCAGCAGCTGTGCGGCGCAGCACAGGTCGAACAGCTGTTGAGTGAGCAGCCGCCCCATCTCCTCACTCGGTTGCCGGGCGCGCTGCTGCCACTGCCGCCAGGCGCGATCGAACAACCGATTCTGGCCGCGCACCGGCTGCAGCTCGAACTGCAGCATTTCAAGCGCGCCCGGCAATTTGTGCAGGCTGCGCAACACGTCCAGGCACATGATGTTGCCGGAACCTTCCCAGATGCTGTTCACCGGCATCTCGCGATACAGGCGCGGCAGTTCGCTCTCCTCACAGTAACCGATGCCGCCCAGCACCTCCATCGCCTCGGCGATGAACGGCATGCCCTGGCGGCAGATGCTGTATTTGGCCGCCGGGGTCAGCAGGCGGCTGTAGATCAGCTCGCCCTCATTGCTGCGGCTTTCCCAGGCGCGAGCCAGCCGGAACAGCAACGCGGTATGCCCTTCCAGCCGCAGCGCCATGCGCGCCAGAACCTGACGCATCAGCGGTTGTTCGATCAACAGCTTACCGAATGCCTGCCGCTGCAGCGCATGATACAGCGCCACCGACAGCCCGCGGCGCATCAGGCCGTGGCTGCCCAGCGAGCAGTCGAAACGGGTCAGGCCGCCCATCTTCAGGATATGCCGCACGCCGTCGCCCTCATCGCCCAGCAGCCAGGCCGCGGCGTCCTGAAACTCCACCTCGCTGCTGGCGTTGGAGCGGTTGCCCAGTTTGTCTTTCAGCCGCTCCAGGCGAATGGCGTTGCGGCTGCCGTCCGGCAAAATGCGCGGCAGGAAGAAGCAGGACAGCCCGCCTTCGGCCTGCGCCAGTACCAGGTGCGCATCGCTCTGCGGCACCGAGAAGAACCACTTGTGCCCCACCAGCCGGTAGGCTTCGCCCGGCCCACGCGCGCTGAGCGGCGCGGCGGTGGTGGTATTGCTCAAGACATCGGAGCCGCCCTGCTTCTCTGTCATACCCATGCCGATCAGCAGACCGCGCTTTTGCCCGCCAGGCAGCAGGTGAGCGTCATAACGATCCGACAGCAACGGGGTCAGCCAGGAACGGAATTCCGCCGGTAACGCCTGCAGCAACAGCGGCGTGGCGCCGAAGGTCATGGTCACCGGGCACAGCGTGCCGGCCTCGACCTGCGCATGCAGCATAAAGCGCGCGGCGCGCGCCACGAAGGAACCGATGCGCGCATCCTCCTGCCAGGGCAGGTTGTGCACCCGATTGGCGATCAGCCCCTGCATCAGAATATGCCAGGCAGGGTGAAAGCGAACGTCGTCCAACCGCTGGCCGGTGGCGTCATAGCGCAGCAGCTCCGGCGGGTTGGCGTTGGCCAGGCGCCCCAGCTCCAGCGACTCTTGCGTGCCGAGCTGCTGGCCCAGCGAAGCCAATACCTCGGCGTCCCAACCGCCTTGCTCGCGCTGCAACGCTTCGCGCAGCGGCGTATCGGAGAGAAACAGGTTGCTGTTGCCCAGCGGCTTGGGTTGGTTAAAAACGGTGTGCGTAGTCCAGACCATGAGAGTGCTCCCTGAAAAAAGCGTCAGGGATAAGTATGGTCGGCGCAGAGATTTCTGCCGCAGGCGGGATCACAAGAGAGGGAATTAACGGGGGCAGAGCGCCCCCGTCAGGAGAATCAGCCGCGCTGACGCACCGCTTCGAACAGGCAGATGCCGGTGGCGACCGACACGTTCAGCGAAGAGACGGTGCCAGCCATCGGGATGCTGATCAGCTCGTCGCAGTGTTCGCGGGTCAGGCGACGCATGCCTTCGCCTTCCGCGCCCATCACCAGCGCCATCGGGCCGGTCATTTTGCTTTGATACAGCGTATGATCGGCTTCGCCGGCGGTGCCCACCACCCAGACGTTCATCTCTTGCAGCAGACGCAGCGTGCGCGCCAGGTTGGTCACGCGGATCAACGGCACGTTTTCGGCGGCGCCGCAGGCCACTTTCTTGGCGGTGGCGTTCAACTGGGCGGAACGGTCACGGGGCACGATCACCGCGTGCACGCCGGCCGCGTCGGCGCTGCGCAGGCAGGCGCCGAGGTTGTGCGGGTCGGTCACGCCGTCCAGCACCAGCAGGAACGGCGTCTCCACGCTTTCCAGCAGGCCCGGCAGATCGTTCTCCTGATACTGGCGCCCTTCGCGCACCCGGGCGATGATCCCCTGGTGCACCGCGCCTTCAACCTTGTCATCCAGCCATTGACGGTTCGCCACCTGGATCACGATGCCGGTCGCTTCCAGCTCGGCGATCAGCGGTTGCAGACGGCGATCTTCGCGGCCTTTCAGAATAAACACTTCCAGGAAGCGTTGCGGGTCGCGCTCTAACAGGGCTTTGACGGCATGGATGCCGTAAATAATTTCGCTCATGATGCTCTTTTAAATTCGTGCGGCCGGCGATAACCGGCCGATGATAACGATGTGCGGCAGGTTAGGCCTGCTCGGCACCTTTCTTCTTGGCTGCGCGCTTGGCTTTGGTCGCCGCCGCGATTTTCCGCGTTTTGTCGGACGCTTTCTTGGCTTTCTTCTTCGCCTTCTTCACGTTGTCCGCGGGCTTGGCGTCATCCTGCTTGCGGAAGGCGCTGTCCGGCTCGAAGTTGGCCGGCGGTTTGCCGCCGCGGCGCTTGCCGCGCCCCGCGCTACCGTTGTCGCGCAGCGTGCGCTGGCCGCCCTTCTTGGCGCGATCGCGTTCGGTTTTGCCTTCACCGCGCGCTTTGCGGGTGCTGGATACCAGTGCGAAATCGATCTTGCGCTCGTCCATGTGTACCGCGTCCACGCGGATCTCCACCGTATCCCCCAGGCGATAGACCGTGCCGGAAGATTCTCCGATCAGGCGCTGGCCGATATTATCGTAGCGATAGTAATCATTATCCAGCGTTGATACGTGCACCAGCCCGTCGATGAACAGATCGTTCAGGCGCACGAAGAAGCCGAAGCCGGTCACGCTGGAGATGATGCCGCTGAACACTTCACCGACGTGATCCTGCATGAAGTCGCACTTCAGCCAGTCGGCGACGTTGCGCGTCGCTTCGTCCGCGCGGCGCTCGGTCATCGAGCAGTGTTCGCCCAGCTGCAGCATCTCTTCGAATTCGCTGTGCCAGCCGCCGGTCGGCGTCCAGCGCTCTTTCTGCTCGCCGTGTTCTTTGGCCAACTGATATTTGATCGCGCGGTGCAGCGCCAGATCCGGATAACGGCGGATCGGCGAGGTGAAGTGGCCATAAGACGCCAGCGCCAGGCCGAAGTGGCCGCGGTTTTCCGGATCGTAAATCGCCTGTTTCATCGAACGCAGCAACATGGTTTGCAGCATTTCGTGGTCAGGGCGCTCGGACACTTCATCCATCAGCACCGCATAGTCCTTCGGCTGCGGCTTGTTGCCGCCGCCCAACGTCAGCCCCAGCTCGCTCAGCACGCTGCGCAGCGCGGAGATGTGGTCGTCGCTCGGACGATCGTGCACGCGGTAAAGCGCCGGCTCGTTGCGTTTCTCGACGAAGCGCGCGGCCGCCACGTTGGCCATGATCATGCACTCTTCGATCAGCTTGTGGGCGTCATTGCGCACCGTCGGCTCCACGCGCTCGATGCGACGCTCGGCGTTGAAGATGAATTTGGCTTCTTCGGTTTCGAACGCGATGCCGCCGCGCTCGGCGCGCGCCTTATCCAGCACCTTGTACATGGCGTGCAGCTCTTCCAGGTGCTTGACCAGCGGATGGTAATGCTCGCGCAGCTCCTGATCGCCCTGCAGAATGTGCCACACCTTGTTGTAGGTCAGGCGGGCGTGAGAGCTCATTACCGCCTCGTAGAACTTGGCCGTCGACAGGCGCCCCTGGGCGGAGATGGTCATTTCGCACACCATGCACAGACGATCGACCTGCGGGTTCAGGGAGCACAGCCCGTTGGACAGCACTTCCGGCAGCATCGGGATCACCTGCGACGGGAAGTACACCGAGTTGCCGCGGCTGCGCGCTTCATCGTCCAGCGCGGTGCGCGGGCGCACGTAGTAACTGACGTCGGCGATCGCCACCCACCGGCGCCAGCCGCCGCCGCGTTTTTTCTCGCAGTACACGGCGTCATCGAAGTCGCGCGCGTCTTCACCGTCGATGGTGACCAACGGCAGCTTGCGCAGATCGACGCGGCCCTTCTTGGCCGCTTCCGGCACCTGCTCGCTGAGATCGGCTACCTGTTTTTCCACCTGCGGCGGCCAGGTATGCGGGATCTCATGGGTGCGCAGCGCGATGTCCACCGCCATGCTGGTGCCCATCTTGTCGCCGAGGATCTCGACGATCTTGCCGACCGCCTTGGTGCGGCGGGTCGGGCGCTGAGTCAGCTCCACTACCACCATAAAGCCCATGCGCGCGCCGCTGACGCTGTCCGCCGGGATCAGAATATCGAAGCTCAGACGGCTGTCGTCCGGCACCACGAAGCCGGTACCGGCGTCCATGAAGAAGCGGCCGACAATCTGGCTGGTTTTCGGCACCAGCACGCGCACGATGCGCGCTTCGCGGCGCCCTTTGCGATCCGCGCCCAAGGCCTGCGCCAGCACCACGTCACCGTGGATCGCCATTTTCATCTGTTCGGCAGACAGGTACAGATCGTCTTTGCTGCCTTCAACGCGCAGGAAGCCGTAGCCGTCGCGGTGGCCGATCACCGTGCCGCGCAGCAGATCCAAACGTTCCGGCAGCGCGTAGCACTGGCGGCGGGTAAACACTAACTGGCCATCGCGCTCCATGGCGCGCAGGCGGCGGCGCAGCGCTTCCAGCTGTTCTTCGCCGCTGAGGCCCAATTCGTTGCCCAGTTCTTCGCGGCTGGCCGGCGTTTCTCTTTTCGCCAAATGGGCCAGGATATATTCACGGCTGGGGATAGGGGATTCGTATTTTTCTGCTTCTCGTTCCAGGAATGGATCTTGTGACATTGCGGTTCCTCCGTTGTCATCAGCAGGATGACGTTGAGCCTTGTCTTCTCAACGTCGTTTTATTCGACAAGCAATAGCTTGTAGAGCGGCGGATTGTCTTCGACCATGTCGGCCAACGTATGCTTATCCAGCTCTTCAAGGAAATTCTGTACGCCCTGGTGGAGCACCTGCTTCAAGCGGCAGGCAGGGGTAATGTGGCAAAACTCACTGCTGCAGTTAACCAGCGCGAGCGGCTCCAGCGCCCGCACCACGTCACCGAGGCGAATGCTCTCGGCCGGTTTGCCCAAACGTATGCCGCCATGCTTGCCGCGCACCGCCGTGACAAAACCTACCCGGCTCAACTGATTGATGATCTTCACCATATGGTTGCGAGACACGCCATAAACCTCAGTCACTTCCGAGATGCTGGTCATCTTGTCCTGCGGCAACGAGGCCATGTAGATCAACGCCCGCAGGCCATAATCAGTAAAACTTGTTAACTGCACATCTTACCTCTGGGTATCACTTTACCCGTCTGATACGCCGCTTTTCGGCGCTATTCAAAAGATTACTCATTGGATAATAAACCAGCCGGAGAGTTCGTCGCTAATTATTTAGCGAATCCCGCGCCCTAAGGCGGGTTTATGAAAGGATTTTTTGACGTGAAACCGCAATCGGAGGGAGTCAGGATAAAAACAAACCGGGACGCGCCCGGTTTGTTTAATGCCGCAAAGCCTGATTATGCGTCGAACGGGTCGCGCAGGATCATGGTTTCGCTGCGATCCGGGCCGGTAGAGATGATGTCTACCGGTACGCCGGTCACTTCTTCGATGCGCTTGATGTAGTTCAGCGCAGCCTGAGGCAGCTTGCTGTGCTCTTTCACGCCAAAGGTGGTTTCGCTCCAGCCCGGCATGGTTTCGTAGATAGGCTCAATGCCTTCCCAGCCTTCAGCCGCCAGCGGAGTGGTGTCCACTTCGCGGCCGTCCGGCATGCGGTAGCCCACGCAGATCTTCACTTCTTTCAGGCCGTCCAGGACGTCCAGTTTGGTCAGGCAGAAGCCGGACAGGGAGTTGATCTGCACGGCGCGGCGCACCGCTACCGCGTCCAGCCAACCGGTACGACGACGACGGCCGGTGGTGGCACCGAACTCGTTACCCTGCTTGCACAGGTATTCGCCGGTTTCATCGAACAGTTCAGTTGGGAACGGACCTGCACCCACGCGAGTGGAATAGGCTTTCACGATGCCCAGCACGTAATCCACATAACGCGGGCCGATGCCGGAACCGGTAGCCACGCCGCCGGCGGTGGTGTTGGAAGAGGTCACGTACGGATAAGTACCGTGGTCGATATCCAGCAGGGTACCCTGAGCGCCCTCGAACATGATCAGGTCGCCACGCTTGCGCGCGCCGTCCAGCAGTTCGGAAACGTCAACCACCATGGCGGTCAGGATGTCGGCGATAGACAGCACGTAGTCCAGCGTCGCCTGATAATCGACGGCGTCAACTTTGTAGTAGTTGACCAGCTGGAAGTTGTGGTAATCGACGATCTCTTTCAGCTTAACGGCGAAGGTTTCTTTGTTGAACAGGTCGCCGACGCGCAGGCCGCGACGAGCCACTTTATCTTCGTAAGCCGGGCCGATGCCGCGACCGGTGGTGCCGATCGCTTTCGCGCCGCGCGCTTTCTCACGCGCGTTATCCAACGCAACGTGGTAAGGCAGGATCAACGGGCAAGCTTCAGAGAGTAACAGACGTTCGCGTACCGGGATGCCACGCGCTTCGAGTTCACCCATTTCTTTCATCAACGCGTCCGGCGCCAGAACAACACCGTTGCCGATGATGCTGGTGACGTTTTCACGCAGAATACCTGAAGGAATTAAATGAAGGACGGTTTTTTCACCGTTGATTACCAGAGTGTGGCCAGCGTTATGGCCACCTTGGTAGCGCACAACATATTGAGCCCGTTCAGTCAGCAGGTCTACAACCTTGCCTTTACCTTCGTCACCCCATTGGGTGCCCAGTACGACGACGTTCTTACCCATTTTTCAAAATCACCGATTGCTTAAAAATGGATTCTACCACCGTAATTTTCGATTTTCAGCACTTTTAGCATACGATTGCATAAATTTTGGGCTAGACTTTAAAGACCCGTGCGGCCGCTCAACATGTAGTAGATCACGCAGCCCGCAACCACTATTCCACCGCCAAATCGCCGCAGCGTCGCGTCCGGCAGCTGCGACATCGCCACTATCATTTTGCGCCAGGCCTGCGGAAACAGCATCGGCCCCAATCCTTCCAGCACCAGAACCAGCCCGAGCGCCAGCCAAATCGTTGAGTTCATGCATCCCCCAAAAACAAGAAAGGGCCCGCGTAAACGGGCCCTCGATCAGATTGCCTGCCGCGCTTATTTGCGCAGGGTATCAGGCGACTTCATGTAGCGGAAGAAATCGCTGTCCGGGCTCAGTACCAGCACGTCCTGGTTGTCCTTGAAGCTGGCTTCATAGGCGCGCAGACTGCGGATAAAGGCATAGAAGTCCGGATCCTGGCTGAACGCATTGGCGAACAGCTTGGCTGCTTCGGCATCGCCTTCACCGCGGGTGATACGCGCCTGACGCTCTGCTTCCGCCAGGGTACGGGTCACTTCGTAATCCGCGCTGGCGCGCAGCTTCTCGGCTTCTTCCTGGCCCTGCGAGCGCAGACGACGGGCTACCGCTTCACGCTCGGCGCGCATACGCTGGTAGATGGCGTCGGACACTTCGGCCGGCAGGTTGATCTGCTTGATACGCACGTCGATCACTTCGATGCCCAGCGCCGCCATGCTGTTCGGGTTCACCTGCGGCTGTTTGCCGGTGGTTTCCCGCTCAACGCGCGCCGCCGCAGAGGCGATAGCGTCATCGGCTTCGGTGGTCGCCACCTCTTCGACGTCGCCCACTGTGCCGGTGTTCAGCGCGTCACGCACGTCAGACATCAGCTTGCCGCGCGAGTCGGTCACGATGTCTTTCACGTCCAGGCGGCCGATTTCGGAACGCAGACGGTCGCTGAACTTGCGTTTCAGCAGCACTTCGGCCTGGGAGACGTCGCCGCCGCCGGTCGCCAGATAGTAACGGCTGAAATCGCTGATACGCCACTTCAGATAGGAGTCGACGATCAGGTCTTTCTTCTCGCTGGTCACGAAGCGATCGGCCTGGTTGTCCATGGTCTGGATACGCGCATCCAGGTTCTTCACGGTCTCAATGAACGGGATCTTGAGGTGCAGACCCGGCGCATACACCAGCGGCTTGTTTTCGCCATCGCGCAGAACCTTGCCGAAGCGCAGCACGATGCCGCGCTGGCCTTCCTGCACCACGAACAGCGAAGCGTACAGCACCACCAGCACCGCGAGGACAATAACTACAAAAGACTTACGCATTGATTACTCTCTCCCTACGCGAGTGGTGTCGTCACGCTGCGCATTCGCCCGGCGCTGATCCATAACCGATCCGCCGCTGGTGCGCGGAGCGCTGCTGTTGGCAGCCGGCGCAGGATTCGGATTGAGGCGAATCAGGCTGGTATCCTTGTTGCCGCTCTCCGCCGCCGCGCCTTGGCCGCGCAGCATCTGATCCAGCGGCAGCACCATCAGGTTGTTGCCTTTGTCGCTCACCAACACCTTACGGGTATGGCCCAGCACTTTTTCCATGGTTTCGATATACAGACGCTCGCGGGTGATCTGCGGTGCGGACTTGTATTCCGGCAACAGCTTGGCAAAGCGCGCCACCTCACCCTGAGCTTCCAGGACGGTACGGTCCTTATAAGCCTTGGAGTCTTCCAGCAGACGCTGCGCCTGGCCGTTCGCACGCGGCTGAACTTCGTTGGCGTAAGCTTCCGCTTCACGGATGTATTGCTGCTCGTTCTCACGCGCGGCGATCGCATCGTCGAACGACGCCTTCACCTCTTCCGGCGGACGCGCCGCCTGGAAGTTGACGTCCAGCAGCGTGATGCCCATGTTGTAAGGACGGATGGTCTCTTCCAGCATGCGCTGCGTATCGTTACGCACCACGGTACGGCCTTCGGTCAGGATGCGATCCATCGAGTACTTGCCGATTACGCCGCGCAGGGCGCTGTCGGTCGCCTGGCTCAGGCTGTCGTCGGCATTGACGACGCTGAACAGGTACGCTTCCGGGTTGGTCACGCGGTACTGCACGTTCATTTCCACGCGCACCACGTTTTCATCGGAGGTCAGCATCACGCCGGACGCCGCCAATTCGCGCACGGATTCCACGTTCACCGGACGCACGTCGTCGATGAAGGTCGGCTTCCAGTTCAGGCCCGGCTGCACCAGATGGCTGAACTTGCCGAAACGCGTCACGACGCCGCGCTCGGCTTCCTTGATGGTGTAGAAGCCGCTGGCGGCCCAGATCACCACCACGGCGACCGCCGCGATGCCGATAATGCGGCCGCTGAAGCCCGGGCCAGAGGTGCCGGTGCCGCCGCTATTGCTGTTGGAGCCTTTGCCCCCGCCGAAACCGCTCAATTTCTTGCTCAGTTTGCGGAAGATATCGTCCAAATCAGGTGGCCCTTGATCACGACCGCCTTTGTTGTTACCGCCAGAGTTGCCGCCATTATTATTGCTGCTCCCCCACGGGTCGCGGTCCTGTCCGTTATTACCGGGCTGATTCCACGCCATGTTTTAGCTCCATATTCTGTGATTGGGTACTTCAGGCTTTCGCGAAGCATAAATGTAACAGGATATGATCATACGATAAAGTCAATCAGGTCCTGTTCTTGCTTGCAGAGACGACGCCATTCGACGATCGGCATTCGCACCACCACGCCAATGCTGCCGTCTTCTTCGTTCCACTCTTTTTCAATCGCCTGAAGCTGGTAAAAACGGCTGCGAAGACGGCCTGCCCGTGGCGGTAAGCGCAATTCGTAATGCGCGATCTCCCCCGATAAGCGCTCCGTCAACGCCTGATACAGCAACGGAATACCCTCTCCGCTGGCGGCGGACAGCCACACCCGGATCGGCAGGTTTTCGTCGTTGCGGTCGATACGCGGCACAAAATCGTCCAGCATATCTATTTTGTTCATCACTAACAGTGTAGGAATTTCATCCGAGTCTATCTCCGCCAGCACGGTGTTCACCGCTTCGATGTTCTCATCGACGCGCGGATCTGCGGCATCGATGACGTGCAGCAGCAGAGATGCCTGGCGCGTTTCCTGCAGCGTCGCCTTGAAGGCGGCCACCAGATCGTGCGGCAGGTGCCGGATGAAGCCTACGGTATCCGCCAACACGGTATCCCCCACGTCCGGCACGTCAATGCGCCGCAACGTAGGATCCAGGGTGGCAAATAGCTGGTCCGCCGCATACACCTCGGCAGACGTTATTCGGTTAAACAGGGTGGATTTGCCGGCGTTGGTGTAGCCCACCAGCGATACGGTCGGCACATCGGCACGGGTCCGCGCGCGTCGGCCTTGTTCACGCTGCTTTTCTACCCGCTCCAGGCGGCGCAGAATCAAGCTGATGCGATCGCGCAACAGGCGACGGTCGGTCTCAAGCTGGGTTTCCCCCGGCCCGCGCAGGCCAATCCCCCCTTTTTGCCGCTCCAGGTGCGTCCAGCCGCGTACCAGACGCGTGGCGATGTGACGCAACTGCGCCAGCTCCACCTGCAGCTTACCTTCATGGGTGCGGGCACGCTGGGCGAAGATGTCTAAAATCAGCCCGGTGCGATCGATCACCCGGCATTCGCACAGGCGCTCGAGGTTTCTTTCCTGCGCCGGGGAAAGGGAATGATCAAACAGGACAACAGACGCGCCGCTGGCTTTCACCGCATCTGCAATTTCTTCGGCCTTTCCTTCGCCGACAAAGTACTTCGGATGCGGGGCTTTGCGGCTACCAGTCACCACTTGCAAAGCTTCGACACCGGCTGAGGAGACCAGCGATTCGAACTCGTTGAGGTCTTCCGTATCTTTGTCTTGCGAGAAATAGATATGAACCAGTACGGCCTGCTCACCGGCTTCATAACGGTCAAACAAGCGTGCAACCTCTCAAACGGACACTCACCGTGAGTTTGGGGGACATAAACAGCCCGCGGCTGCTTATGCTCCCCGTCATGGTTGACTTGCAACGCGCTTTATTCAGCGTCATCGCTTTCCTGCTGCGGCTGTTGCTGCGCAGACGGATTGTTGCCATGGTGATAGTTGCTTGAACCGCCGCTCGGGTTGTTGCTGTGATGCGAAACCGGACGTGACGGGACAACGGTAGAGATAGCGTGCTTGTACACCATCTGGCTAACCGTGTTCTTCAACAGGATGACAAACTGGTCAAAAGACTCAATCTGGCCTTGCAGCTTAATACCATTCACCAAATAAATAGAAACCGGAACACGTTCACGACGCAATGCGTTCAGGAACGGATCTTGCAAAGATTGCCGCTTAGCCATTCTATCTTTTCCTTATTTGCTTGTTGTTTGTAACTAAGAACCTGTCGGCTCTAAAATAAACGACGTAAAAAATTTGCGCGCTGAATACTCAGCAATTGTACACAATCACCCAACCTATGCACTAACAACCTGTGTCACCGAGTCCAAAGCCTCTCCCGGCTTTTCACTGTCCAACCAATGGACCGACTCCCAACCCCGTAACCAGGTCATTTGGCGTTTAGCCAACTGACGTGTTGCGCAAATACCACGATAAACCATCTCATCGTAACTAATTTCACCAGACAAGTATGACCACATCTGGCGGTAACCGACACAGCGAATGGAGGGCAAGTCCGTATGCAAATCACCCCGTGCGAAAAGTGCACGCGCTTCCGTCTCAAAACCCGCCGCCAACATTTGATAGTACCGCAGCTCGATGCGTTGATGGATCAACTCACGGCTGGTCGGTGCTATCGCAAATTGGTGAACTTGATACGGCAACGATTCACCCGAAATTTTAGTCAGTTCCGTTAAAGTTTTACCCGAAATAAAAAAAACTTCCAGTGCTCTGGACAGTCTCTGCGGATCATTCGGATGAATTCTCAATGCCGCGACCGGATCGATCGCCTGTAACTGACGGTGCAACGCCTCCCAGCCCTGCTCCGCCGCTTGCCGTTCGATACGCTCGCGCACCGCGGGATCGGCGGACGGCAACGGCGATAATCCTTCCAGCAACGCCTTGAAATACAACATGGTGCCGCCCACCAACAGCGGAATGCGGCCGGCGGCGGTGATGTCGGCCATCTCTTTCAGCGCATCGACGCGGAACTCCGCGGCCGAGTAAGCTTCGGCGGGATCGCGAATATCGATCAGCCGATGCGGCGCCTGCGCCAATTCTTCAGCGCTCGGCTTGGCGGTGCCGATATCCATGCCGCGGTAAATCAGCGCGGAATCGACGCTGATCAGTTCCACCGGCAGGCGTTCGCGCAGCGCGATCGCCAGCGCGGTCTTGCCCGAGGCGGTCGGCCCCATGATGAAAATAGCCGGGGGACGTGGTGTCATTTCAGTGTCTGTCATGCTTGAGGGCCGCCAGTGCGGCCTGTAAATCAACGGGTTGTAAAAGTCCGCTCGGTGGCGATTTGACCAGCTGCGGGCAAAGTCGTTCAACGTCGGTCAGCAATTGTATCGCTTGCGAGGTGTTCCACTGTTCATGTTCGCTGCCAAGACGGCGAGCGAGCCAGGTGGCCAGCACCGCGGGCGACATCTCCTGATGTTCGGCCAGATAGCCTAACAGTTCGGGTATCAGTTTTTGTAAATTTTGTTGGCGTAATGGTAAAGGCACTGCGCGCAGCGTCACACGGCCGTGATCCGCCTGCAGATCCAGCCCCATCATCGTCAGCAGCGCCTGATGCCGCGCGATGGCTGCCGCTTCGCTCTTTTCCAACGTCAGCTTGACTGGGATTAGCAGCGGCTGCGGCCGCAGCCCTTCCGTCGGCGGGTTGAGCTGCGCCTGACGCAGCCAGCGCTCGGCCACCGTAAGATTGAGCAACGCCGGCTGCTGGCGCTGTTCAATCAACGCATAACACGGCGGATGGATCATCAACACCCGGCCAAAACTGTGCTGGCCGCCCGCCAACGGCGTTTCCGCTGCGGCTTTCGCCGGCGGGAACAGCGGCGGCTTGATCGAGACTTCCGGCGCGGCCTCGGCCGGCGGCTCGGCGGCGGGCTGCATCAGTTTACCGTACAGCTCGCCTTCGCGTTTCTGATAACCGCCCGCCGCTTGCCAGCTCGGCTGCGGCGGCCGCTCGCGGGCGGTGCCGGCCGGTGGCGGCGTTTCACGGCGCGGCGCAGGCTGAGAAAAATGGTTACCGCCGGCGGCGACGCGGTTTTCCTGCTGCCAGACCGGCGCGGGCGCTTCGGCCGGCATTTCCGCCAGCGGCAGCGACGGTGTCTGACCGGCCTGTTGCAGCACGGTGGTCACCGCCTGGTAGATAAAATCGTGCACCAGCCGCGCCTGATGGAAACGCACCTCGTGCTTGGCGGGATGCACGTTGACGTCCACCTGGTGCGGATCGACCTCCAGATACAGCACGTAAGCGGGCTGCTGATCGTCCTTCAACTGATCCTGATAGGCCTGACGAATGGCGTGATTGATCAAACGATCGCGCATCATGCGGCAGTTGACGTAACAATACTGCATTTCACCCAGCTGGCGCGCCCCGGCCGGATCCGCCACCCAACCGCGGATGCTCAGATCGCCGTGCTGCCAGTCGATGTTCAGCGCATGCTGCAAAAACGCCGGGCCGCAGATGCTGCCCAAACGGCGCTCGTGCTGGCTTTCTTCCTTCGCCGCCCGGTATTGGCGGATCAGTTTGCCGTTGTGGCTGAGGTTGATCGCCACATCGAAGCGCGCCAGCGCGATGCGCCGCACCACTTCATCGATATGGCCGAATTCGGTTTTCTCGGTGCGCATGAACTTGCGGCGCGCCGGGGTGTTGTAAAACAGATCCAGCACTTCCAGCGTGCTGCCGACCGGGTGCGCAGCGGGTTTGACCGTCACCGCCTGCTCGCGCCCTTCGGCATAGGCTTGCCACGCTTCGCTCTGGTCGGCGGTGCGCGACGTCAGAGTCAAACGGGACACCGAACTGATGCTGGCCAGCGCTTCGCCGCGAAAGCCGAGGCTGACGATCGCCTCCAGGTCGTCGAGCGTGCTGATTTTACTGGTGGCGTGCCGCGCCAGCGCCAGTGCCAGATCGTCCTTGCCGATGCCGCAACCGTTGTCGCGAATGCGGATCAGCTTGGCGCCGCCGCGTTCGATATCGATATCGATGCGCGTCGCCCCGGCGTCCAGGCTGTTTTCCACCAGCTCTTTGACGACCGACGCGGGGCGCTCAACCACCTCTCCGGCGGCGATCTGGTTGGCGAGCTGTGGCGGTAACACCTGGATAGGCATGCTGACTCCTGTAGCGGTGGCGCTAGGCCTGCGGAATGGTCAGCGTCCGATCCAGCGGCGCGACGTCCGACTTCAGATTATTGACCCGTTTCAGATCGCCGACGCTGACCCCGTAGCGGGAAGCGATGGAGGACAGCGTATCTCCGCGGGCCACTTTATGTTTAGACGGCCTTTTCGCCGGCGTTTTCGCTTTGGCGACGGCGGTGACAGCGGCGGTTTTCCCCGCCGGCACCTTCAGGCGTTGCCCGACCCACACGCCATCTTTCTTCAGTTTGTTCAGATCCCGCAGCGCCGCCATAGTGGTGCCGTAGCTGTCGGCGATGCCGGACAGCGTCTCCGCCCGTTTCACCACGTGGATCTGGGTCTTGCCGCTAACGCTGCGGCTCGCGCCGGCCGGGCTGACGATAGGCTCCGGCTGACGCACGTCTGGTGTTGAGGTGTTAACCGCCGCTGCGACGTCCAGCGGTCGGTTTTCCACCTTTGGGTCGGCTTGCAGCGGATGCGCCAAGAAGTAGCTGCGCAGGCCGTTATGAATGGCCTTGGCAATCTTCTCCTGATACGCGCTACTGCCCAGCAGCCGCTCCTCCGTGCTATTACTGATAAATCCGGTTTCCACCAGCAGCGATGGAATATCCGGCGAACGCAGCACGCCCAGGCTGGCGTGTTCCGGCCGGCGTTTATGCAACGATCCGACGCTCTGCAGCTGCTGCAGCACTTTCACCGCCACGTCGTACCCGACGCGCTGCGAGTGACCGAACTGCAGATCCAGCACCGCCTGGCTCAGATAAGGGTCGGCCTGGCTATTGGCCAGCAAATCGCCGGCGCCGCCGAGCAGCTCAGACTGCTTCTCATGCTGTTCGAGCCAACCGGCCATTTCGCTGTTGGCGCGGCGGTTGGACAGCACCCAAACGGAAGCGCCGCTGGCGCTGCGGTTTGGCGCGGCGTCCGCATGGATGGAGACCAGCACGTTGGCGCCCTGTTTACGCGCAACGTCGGAACGCCCCATCACCGAGATGAAATAATCACCGTTACGCGTCAGCACCGGTTTGAACTGCGGGTCGGCGTCCAGCATCGCCTGCAGGCGACGCGCGATGGCGATGGTGACATTCTTTTCTTTCAACCCGCTCGGGCCGATGGCCCCCGGATCCTGGCCGCCGTGGCCGGCGTCGATCGCCACCACCACCCGATCGCCGGAACCGGCGGAAACGCGGCTGCTGCGCGGCGTGACCTCAGTGGCGGTGCCTGCGACCACGGTCTGTTTTTGGGTAAAGGGATTCGATCCCGTCGGCGCTTTGCGCAGCGGCGGCTCCGGCGCTTCACGCACCGCGACCGGCGCCTGACGCGGCGGTTGACTGACGGCGACCGGCGGAGGCGTTTGCACCGGCGCTTTACGCGCCACGATATTGGCGCCGCCTTCGGCCGAAATGGTGAACACCACGGTATGCACGCCGCCGTTCTGGCGAGTGGAAACGCGGGTTTTGGCGCGCTGGGTCAGATCAAACACCAGGCGCACGCTCTGAGCGTCTTTCGGCGCGCTGGAACGAATGCTTTTCACCAGGTTTTGCCCGCTGAAATTGAGCGGAAGACCGCCGACCTTGCCCTTCTGATTAACGTCCAGCACCACCCGTTCCGGGCCGTGCAGCGGGAAAAACGCATAGTCCGGCGGACCATTGAAGCTCACCGACACCGTCGCTTCGCGTTGGGCGTTCGACACTTTGATATCGGACAGCGAGGACGCCGCCAGCGCGTTCAACGCGCCGAGCGGCCCCAGCACGGCGATCAGCATGATGACCGCAAATTTTTTCAACACCTGCGTCATTGCAGCATCATCCCTGTGATCCATGAATGCGGTCTAACAACTGGCTGCCGTATGCGGAAATCGCCTCAATCTTCGCCTCTCGCCCCTCGCCCTGATAGCTGAGGTGCAGCGCCAGATCCGGCTCCGGCAGCACGCCGGTGCCCTGCTGCGGCCATTCGACCAGGCAGATGGCGTCTTGCGCGAAGTAATCGCGAATGCCCATGAATTCAAGCTCTTCCGGATCGGCCAAGCGATACAGATCGAAGTGATACACCGCCAACGGCTGCAAGGCATAGGGCTCTACCAGCGTATAAGTCGGGCTTTTGACGTTGCCCTGATGCCCCAACGCCTGCAGGAAGCCACGGCTGAAGGTGGTTTTACCGGCGCCCAGGTCGCCGTAGAGATAGATGACGCTGGCGCGATCGCAGGCCTTGGCCAAAGTGGTGCCCAAAGCGACAGTCGCTGCCTCGTCCGGCAGAGGTAAAACGAGTTCTTTCATTCGATAAAGTCTATTTTGCCCACTCAGGATTAACGAAATGAAGGATGTCCGGCAGTAAATCGGTCGCCAACATGCCTCTTGTTCCTTGTCTTTCCGCTACGCGATCGCCGGCCGCGCCATGCACGACGCAGCCCGCACAGGCGGCATCATACAGCGGGAGCTTTTGCGCCAGCAAACCGCCGATGATGCCCGACAGCACATCGCCCATGCCGCCGGAGGCCATGCCGGCGTTGCCGACGTCGGCGATCGCCATCTGCCCCTGCTCATCGGCGATCAGCGTACCAGCGCCTTTCAGCACCGCCACGCCGCCGTAGCGCGCCGTCAGCTTGCGCACGGCAAGTAAGCGATCACTCTCGATGTCAGCAGTGCTGCAGCTCAACAGCCGCGCCGCCTCTCCAGGATGCGGAGTCATCACGCGATTCTGCCGTTTCTCGGGATTTAATGCCAGCAAGTTCAGCGCATCGGCGTCCCACAAGGCTGGTTTATCGCTGGTTTGCAGCACGCTCAAGGCGTTTTTGCCCCACTCAGCCTGGCCCAGCCCCGGGCCAATCACCAGCACATCCGCCCATTGCATCGCCTGCCGCAGCGTCGCCTCGTCCAGCGCCTGCGCCATCAGCTCCGGCCTGGCCGTCAGCAGCGGCGCAACATGATCAATGTGAGTAAGCACTCGCACCAATCCAGCCCCGCTGCGCAGCGCCGCCTCCGCCGCCATGCGAATGGCACCACCGAAACCGCTATCGCCGCCCACCAACAGCAGGCGGCCATGCTCGCCCTTATGAGCGCAAGGACGGCGCGGATGCAGCCAGCGCGGCAACACCTCGGCGGTAAGCCGCTGAATCTGCTCCGGTTGCCTCGCCAACCAACCCGATAAGCCTAGCGCATTCTGATGAAGTTGCCCGACCCAGTCACGCGCCTGGCCGGTCAGCAACCCCGGTTTGAGGCCGATGAACGTGACGGTGTGGGCGGCACGCACCACCGCGCCTGGCGCCGCGCCGCTTTCCGCCAGCAGGCCGGACGGAATATCGAGCGCCACCACCGGCGCCGAATGGCGGTTGGCGGCCTCGATCAGCGCGTCGTAAGGCGCACGCGGCGCGCTGCCCAGACCAGTGCCCAGCAGGCCGTCGATGATGAGCGAAACAGACGCCGGCCAGCGGCTGTTCGCCGGCAGAATGTCGCCGCCTGCTGCTTGCCAGGCCTCGCGAGCCGCTGCGGCTTCCGGTGGCAAAGGACGTGCGCCTTCGCAGGCGATCAGCGTCACCTGCACGCCCGCCGCCTTCGCCAGACGCGCCACCACATAACCGTCGCCACCGTTGTTGCCGTGGCCACACAGCACCAGCCAGTGGTCGCGGGAAGGGTACGCGTTGCGCGCCAGCGCGTAGGCCGCCTGACCGGCGCGCTGCATCAAATCGTAAAGAGAAATACCGAGCGAGGCCGCCGCCGCGGGTTCCGAGCGACGGATCCAATCCGCAGGCCAGACAGAGTGTGGTAAACTGTCAGCGTATGCTTTTTCACTGTGGCCCGTCATGACGCACCCCCTCGATCTTCATCAACTCGCCCAACATATCAAGCAATGGGGGCAATCGCTAGGATTCCAGCAGGTTGGCATCTGCGATACCGATCTGAGCCTTGAAGAGCCGAAGCTGCAGGCCTGGCTCGACAAGCAGTACCACGGCGAGATGGAATGGATGGCGCGCCACGGCATGTTGCGCGCACGCCCTCACGAACTGTTGCCGGGCACGCTGCGAGTGATCAGCGTACGCATGAACTACCTGCCGGCCAAGGCGGCGTTCGCCAGCACCTTGCAAGATTCGCAGTTGGGCTACGTCAGCCGCTACGCGCTGGGGCGTGACTATCACAAGCTGTTGCGCCAGCGCCTGAAAAAACTGGGCGATCAGATCCAGGAATACTGCGGCGAGTTGAATTTCCGCCCCTTTGTCGATTCTGCGCCGGTGATGGAGCGCGCGCTGGCCGCCAAGGCGGGCATCGGATGGGTTGGTAAACACTCACTAATTCTCAACCGCGAAGCCGGATCGTGGTTTTTCCTCGGCGAATTGCTGATCGATCTGCCGCTGCCGGTGGATCAGCCGCAGGAAGAACAGTGCGGCCGCTGCGTCGCCTGCATCACCACTTGCCCGACCGGCGCCATCGTCGCCCCCTATACCGTCGACGCCCGGCGCTGCATCTCCTACCTGACCATCGAGCTGGAAGGCGCGATCCCGGAAGAATTCCGCCCGCTGCTCGGCAACCGCATCTACGGCTGCGACGACTGCCAGCTGATCTGCCCGTGGAATCGCTTTTCGCAGCTCACCGACGAAGACGATTTCAGCCCGCGCGCCGCGCTGCATGCGCCGCAGCTGATCGATCTGTTCAACTGGACAGAAGAAAAATTCCTGCGCATCACCGAAGGCTCGGCGATACGCCGCATCGGCCACCTGCGCTGGCTGCGCAATATCGCCGTGGCGCTGGGCAATGCGCCTTATGAGGACGGCGTCGTGCTCGCGCTGCGCACGCGTTTGGGCCAGGACAGCATGCTGGACGAACATATCCACTGGGCGCTGGCGCAACAGCTCGCCCGCCGCGAAGCGCAGGGCATCGAGGTGCAGACGGCACAGAAAAAACGGCTGATACGGGCTGTGGAAAAAGGTTTGCCGAGGGACGCCTGACGGCGTGCGCCGCGCGGGCTTATCGCCGGAAGACTCACTCTGTGGATTTGTGCATAAAAATAAAAACACGTTGTCTTTCAACTGCAACAAAAAGAGCAAGTGATCGGCATAACGTTTTGGGATAAATAAATAAGCATATAAATCAAATAGATAAATATTTAATTTGTATGACGTTGATTTTTCAGGCAGGCGAGTTTATGTGCAGAGGCTGTGGATAACTCTGTTCACAACATTTTTAGCAGGCGTGTAAAACGGGACAAAAATCCGCGCCGGATAAGGCGTTGGACTTGAGTTTGAAACGAAGAGAAAATTGGAGCGGGAAACGAGACTCGAACTCGCGACCCCGACCTTGGCAAGGTCGTGCTCTACCAACTGAGCTATTCCCGCATAGAGATGCTTTTGGCATCCGGTCACCAAACACTGGCGTGACCTTTGAATTTTTGGAGCGGGAAACGAGGCTCGAACTCGCGACCTCAACCTTGGCAAGGTTGCGCTCTACCAACTGAGCTATTCCCGCGTCGCATAGGTACTGCTTGATACTGCTTTATTTATTCATCATGCCGCATCGCGACATTGTTGAATTTGGAGCGGGAAACGAGACTCGAACTCGCGACCCCGACCTTGGCAAGGTCGTGCTCTACCAACTGAGCTATTCCCGCCCGGCGTATCGATGGTGGAACGTTACGAAATTCTTCATCGGTACGGGGTGCGCATTATACGAGAAATCCTTTTTGCCGCAAGCCCCTGAAAGCAAAAAAACGCGATTTTTGTTTGATTGCCGATTAAAGCGCCAGATTGGCGAATTAAGCGGCTAAAAACGACGTTTTTTCCCCGCAGGGGCCGCCATCGCCTTAAAGCTGAATGAAATGTTCGCGGTAATAAGCCAGTTCGGCCACCGATTCACGGATGTCATCCAGCGCCTGATGGGTGCCCTGCTTCTTAAAGCCGCCGAGAATTTCCGGCTTCCAACGGCGCGCCAGTTCCTTCAGCGTGCTGACGTCCAGATAGCGGTAATGGAAGTAGGCCTCCAGCTCGGGCATATAGCGGAACAGGAAACGGCGATCCTGGCCCACGCTGTTGCCGCAAATCGGCGATTTGCCGGCCGGCACCCATTGCTGCAGGAAGGCGATGGTTTCCAGCTCGGCGGCGCGATCGTCCTGGCGGCTGGCTTTCACCCGCTCCACCAGCCCGCTGCCGGTATGGGTGCGCACGTTCCACTCGTCCATCAAGGCCAGCTGCTCGTCGGATTGGTGCAGGGCGATCACCGGCCCTTCCGCCAGGATGTTCAGATTGGCGTCAGTGACCAGCGTGGCGATCTCGATAATGCGGTCGCGCTCGGGATCCAGCCCGGTCATCTCCAAATCGATCCAAATCAGGTTATTTTCGTTTCCTGTCATGATGTTTCCTGCCTAAAAGCCGAGAGAAAAACGCTGTGCGGACGAGACGACGGGCGCCGCCGGTGGCAACGCGCCGCAGCCGGCGGCTAACAACGGTTATTTAATATAAAATAGCGTGTATCATAGTCTTTTTGGTCGCCTTGGGCGACATATACCCTGACGGGTTCAAGGCTGCGCCCGGGGCTAGTCCCTCGCCGCAGCTGTGCGTATACGTAAAGGTATAAAACCGATTCAAGTGAGGCGCAGTGAGTAAGAACAAACTGTCCAAAGGTCAGCAACGCCGCGTGCAGGCGAACCATCAGCGCCGTCTGAAGCGCGCCGATAACAAACCGGAACCGGATGATTCCCAGCTGGGCGAGCCGCAGGAAGGCGTCGTCATCAGCCGTTTCGGCATGCACGCCGACGTTGAGGCGCCGGATGGCACTCAGCACCGCTGCAACATCCGCCGCACGCTGCGTTCGCTGGTCACCGGCGATCGCGTGGTGTGGCGCCCCGGCCTGGGCGCCCATGAAGGGGTGAAGGGCATTGTGGAAGCGGTGCACGAGCGCACCTCGGTGCTGACGCGCCCGGACTTCTACGACGGCGTGAAGCCGATCGCCGCCAATATCAATCAGATCGTCATCGTGTCGGCGATCCTGCCCGAGCTGTCGCTGAACATCATCGACCGCTATCTGGTGGCCTGCGAAACGCTCGAAGTCGAGCCGCTGATCGTGCTCAACAAAATTGACCTGCTGGACGCCGAAGCGCGCAAGCTGGTCGACGGCATGATGGATATCTATCGCAAGATTGGCTACCGGGTGCTGGAAGTCTCCAGCCAGACGCGGGAAGGCATGGCGGAATTCGAACAGGCGCTGGCCGGGCGCATCAGCATCTTCGCCGGCCAGTCGGGGGTAGGCAAATCCAGCCTGCTGAACGCGCTGTTGCCGCCGTCTGAAGAGCAAATTCTGGTAAATCAGGTTTCCGACGTATCGGGCCTCGGGCAACATACCACCACCGCCGCGCGGCTGTACCACTTCCAGCATGGCGGCGACGTGATCGACTCCCCCGGAGTGCGCGAGTTTGGCCTGTGGCACCTGGAGCCGGAACAAATTACCCGCGGCTTTGTCGAATTCCGTGATTATTTAGGTGGTTGCAAATTCCGCGACTGCCGCCACGATACCGATCCCGGCTGCGCCATCCGCGCGGCGATGGAGAAAGGCGACATCGCGGAAGAGCGTTTCGACAATTACCACCGCATTCTGGAAAGCATGGCGCAGGTGAAGGTTCGCAAGAACTTCACGGACGCCGCAGACTGACACTGACGGGCGGGCATTGACGGCGGCGGCGCCCTCGTTACAATGCGCGCCCTTTACCCTGATTCACGAGGTTAACGTGCTGGATAGCATCAAGATTAAACTGCAATATTGGCTGCCGAAGCTGGCGCTGACCCGCCTGGCGGGCTGGGGCGCCGACAAACGGGCCGGCTGGCTGACCCAACTGGTGGTCAAAACCTTCGCCCGCTACTACCGCGTGGACATGCAGGAAGCGCAAAACCCGGACCTGGCGTCTTACGCCACCTTCAACGATTTCTTCGTGCGCCCGCTGCGCGATGGCGCGCGCCCGATCATCGCCGACGCCAACTGGCTGGCGCTGCCCGCCGATGGCGCCATCAGCCAGCTCGGCCCGATCCGCGAGGACCAAATCTTCCAGGCCAAAGGCCACCACTACAGCCTGGAAGCGCTGCTGGCCGGCAACTACCTGTTGGCCGAGCCGTTCCGCAACGGCCTGTTCGCCACCACCTACCTGGCGCCGCGCGACTATCACCGCGTCCACATGCCGTGCGCCGGCGTGCTGCGCGAAATGATCTATGTGCCGGGCGATCTGTTCTCGGTCAACCCGCTCACCGCCGCCAACGTGCCTAACCTGTTCGCACGCAACGAGCGCGTGATCTGCGTCTTCGACACAGACATCGGGCCGATGGTGCAAATCCTGGTCGGCGCCACCATCGTCGGCAGTATCGAAACCGTCTGGGCCGGCACCGTCACGCCGCCGCGCGAAGGCATCATCAAACGCTGGACCTACCCGGCCGCCGGCGAAGAAGGCGCCATCGCGCTGGAAAAAGGCGCCGAGATGGGCCGTTTCAAACTCGGCTCCACGGTGATCAACCTGTTTACCGCAGGCAGCGTGCAGTTCGCGCCGCAGCTGCATAACGGCACCGTCACCCGCATGGGTGAAGCCTTCGCCGAAATCCCGGCCGCCGCTGAAACACCACAGACCCCGATCTAAAGGAATCGACGCCGTGCGCCTGATCATCACGCTTTTGCTCGGTTGCCTGCTGTGGCAACCGGCGCTGGCCGCCCCCGTGCCGACCGAGACCCAGCTCAAACAGGAGCTGAAGCAGGCGGAAAGCAGCAAAAACGCGCCGAATCAGGCGGAAACCACCGAGGCGCTGCAAAGCGCCCTCAACTGGCTGACGGAGCGCAAAGAGTCGCAGACTCGCTCCGAGCAGTATCAGAGAGTGATCGACGATTTCCCGAAGATGACGCAGGAACTGCGCCGTCAGTTGGTGCTGGAAAGCAACAAGATCCTGCCGAACGGCGACGATCTGCCGGCCGCCGAGCTGGAACAGCAGATCCTGCAAACCAGCAGCCTGCTGCTGGAACAGGCGCGCCTGCTGCAGCAAGAGCAGGATCGCACGCGGGAAATCAGCGATTCGCTCGGCCAGTTGCCGCAGCAGCAGACCGACGCCCGCCGTGCGCTGACGGAAGTGCAGCGCCGCCTGCAGGCGCAGCCCGCCAACCCGACCACACCGTACGCGCAGGCCGCCCTGGCCCTGCTGCAGACCGAAGCTGCGGCGCGCAAAGCCAAAGTGGACGAGCTGGAGCTGGCGCAGCTGTCGGCCAACAACCGGCAGGAGCTGGCGCGCATGCGCGCCGAGGTCTATAAAAAGCGCCACGAGAAAATAGACGTTCAGCTGCAGGCGCTGCGCAACAACCTCAACGCCCAGCGCCAACGCGAAGCGGAACTGGCGCTGGAAAAAACCGAGCAGTTGGCCGAGCAGAACGGCGATTTGCCAAGAAGCATCAGCCAACAGCTGCAGATCAACCGCGAACTGTCCGCCGCGCTGAACAGCCAGGCGCAGCGCATGGATCTGATTTCGTCGCAGCAGCGGCAGGCGGCGGCGCAGACGCTGCAGGTGCGCCAGGCGCTGAGCACCATCATCGAACAGGCCCAATGGCTCGGCTCGTCGTCGGCGCTGGGGGAAACCCTGCGCGCCCAGGTGGCGACGCTGCCGGAAATGCCCAAGCCGCAACAGCTGGACGGCGACATGGCCCAGCTGCGCGTGCAGCGCCTGCAGTTTGAGAATCAGCTGGAAAAGCTGTCGCAGCGCGAATTCAAGCGCGACGACGGCAGCGCGCTGACCAGCCAGGAGCAGCGCATCGTCGATGCCCAGCTGCGCACCCAGCGCGAGCTGCTGAACTCGCTGCTGTCCGGTTGCGACACCCAAATCCTCGAGCTGACCAAGTTGAAGGTGGCCAACACCCAACTGATCGAAGCGTTGAACGAAATTCGCGACGCCACCCACCGCTATCTGTTCTGGGTGCCGGACGTCAATCCGATCAACTTCTCTTATCCGCTCAACGTGGCGCACGATCTAACGCGCGTCCTGTCGTTGGACACGTTGTCGCAGCTCGGCGGCGCCTTCATGATGATGGTGACCAGCCGCGAAACGCTGATCCCGATCTTCGGCGCCCTGCTGCTGGTGATTTTCAGCATCAGTTCACGCAAGCACTATCACGCCTTCCTCGAGCGCGCCAGCAGCCGCGTCGGCAAGGTGACGCAGGACGAATTCTTCCTCACGGTGCGCACCGTATTCTGGTCGATTCTGGTGGCGATGCCGCTGCCGGTGCTGTGGGCCGCGCTCGGTTACGGCCTGCAGAGCGCCTGGAACTACCCGGTGGCGGAAGCGATCGGCAAAGGGGTGACCGCCACGCTGCCGATCCTGTGGATCTGCATGATCTGCGCCGCCTTCGCCCACCCGCAGGGGCTGTTCATCGTGCACTTCCGCTGGCCGGCGAAGCAGGTTTCGCGCGCCATGCGCTACTACAAGATGTCGATCTGGCTGATCGTGCCGCTGATCATGGCGCTGATCACCTTCGATAGCCTGAAAGAACGCGAGTTCGCCAACACCCTGGGGCGGCTGTGCTTCATCCTGCTGTGTCTGGCGCTGGCGCTGGTCACCCACAGCCTGAAACGCGCCGGCATTCCGCTGTATCTGGATAAAAACGGCTCCGGCGACAACATGCTCAACAGCGCCTTCTGGGGGCTGCTGCTGTCGGCGCCGCTGCTGGCGGCGCTGGCGTCGACCGTCGGTTACCTCACCACCGCGCAGGCGCTGTTGGCGCGCCTGGAGACCTCGGTGGCGATCTGGTTCCTGTTGCTGGTCATCTACCACATCATCCGCCGCTGGATGCTGATCCAACGGCGGCGCATCGCCTTCGATCGCGCCAAACAGCGCCGCGCCGACATCCTGGCCCAGCGCGCCCGCGGCGAAGACGAAACCTCGCACACCCCGAACAGCACCGAAGGCGCCATCGATCCGGACGATTCGGACTTCGATCTGGACACCATCAGCGCCCAGTCGCTGCGGCTGGTGCGATCGATCCTGACGCTGATCGCGCTGGTGTCGGTGATCGTACTGTTGTCGGAGATCCACTCCGCGTTCGCCTTCCTGGAAAACATTTCGCTGTGGGACGTGACTTCGACGGTCAACGGCGTGGAGACCGCCCATCCGATCACCCTCGGCGCGGTGCTGATCGCCATTCTGGTGCTGATCATCACCATGCAGCTGGTGCGCAACCTGCCGGCGCTGCTGGAGCTGGCGGTGCTGCAGCACCTGGATCTGTCGCCGGGCACCGGCTACGCCATCACCACCATCACCAAGTACTTGCTGCTGCTGTTCGGCGCGGTGCTCAGCTTCGCCTGGATCGGCATCGAATGGTCAAAACTGCAGTGGGTGGTTACCGCGCTCAGTCTGGGATTGGGCTTCGGCATGCAGGAGATCTTCTCCAACTTCATCTCCGGCCTGATCATCCTGTTCGAGAAACCGATCCGCATCGGCGACACCGTGACGATCCGCAACCTGACCGGCACCGTCACCAAGATCAATACCCGCGCCACCACCATTTCGGACTGGGATCGCAAAGAGATCATCGTGCCGAACAAAGCGTTCATCACCGAACAGTTCGTCAACTGGTCGCTGTCGGACACCCTGACCCGTGTGGTGCTGACCGTACCGGCGCCGGGCGAAGCCAACAGCGAGGAGGTGACCAAGATCCTGATGAACGCCGCCGAGCGCTGTTCGCTGGTGCTGGATAATCCGGCGCCGGAGGTTTACCTGGTCGATCTGCAACAGGGCATCCAGATCTTCGAGATGCGTATTTACGCCGCCGAGATGGGCCACCGCATGCCGCTGCGCCACGAGATCCACCAGCTGATCCTGGCGGGCTATCGCGAGCACGGCATCACGCTGCCGTACCCGCCGTTCCAGGTGCGCACCGAGACGCTGTCGCGGTTGACCAACAACGGCCGTACGCCGCCGTCTACGCCGGCGCCGAACACCAAGCGCGACGCCGGGGGGCTGTAAGCGCTTCTCGCGATAAAAAAAGGGTCGGCATTTGCCGACCCTTTTTGCTTTTTTCACCGCCTGAAACGTCAGGCGATCCCGACCGGGAAGGCCAACACGTCACTCAGGCTCTCGGCGCCCAGCGCCAGCATCACCAGACGATCCACGCCCAGCGCTACGCCGGAACATTCCGGCATGCCGTGCTGCAATGCCGCCAACAGGTTGTAGTCGATCGGTTGCTGCGGCAGACCGCGCTCCGCGCGTTTGCGGTTGTCCTGCTCGAAGCGCTGCTGTTGTTCACGGCCGTCGGTCAGCTCGCGGAAACCGTTCGCCAGCTCAATGCCCTTGAAATACACCTCGAAGCGCTCCGCCACGCGGTGGTCTTCGGTGCTGATCTCCGCCAACGCCGCCTGGCTGGCCGGGAAGTGGTAAACGAACGCCGGCTTTTCACGGCCGATATGCGGTTCCACGCCCACGGTGAACAGCAGCTGCAGCAGCGTATCGCGATCTTCTTCGGTATCGGCGATGTTGCTCAGATCGAGTTTGGCCGCCGCTTCGCGCAGCTGCGCCTTCTCCGCCGACAGCGGATCGATGTCCAGATGGCGCAGGAACGCTTGCTGATAGGACAGGGTCTCCGCGCTCTCGCAGTCCAGCACCTGTTGCAGCAGATCGTCCACCTCATTCATCAGGCGGTACATGTCGTAGTGCGGACGGTACCACTCCAGCATGGTGAATTCGGGGTTATGGTGCCGCCCGGCCTCTTCATTGCGGAAGCTGCGCCCCATTTGGTAGATCGGGCCGCTGCCCGCCGCCAGCAGGCGCTTCATGTGATATTCCGGGCTGGTCATCATGTATAGCGTCAGGCCCTCTGCCGCCCCCGGCCCGACGAAACGCGTCTCGAACGGGAACAGGTGAACGTCGGTGACCGTCGCCTGGCTCATGGTGGGCGTCTCAACTTCCAGCACGCCACGATCGGCGAAGAAACGCCGGATCTCAGCCAGAATCGCTGCGCGTTTCAACAAATTGGCGATGGGTGCACTAGGCTGCCAGCTTGCCGTTTCGCTCATGGTAATTAACTCCGAAATCAAACAGGGGATGCAGTCTACTCGCATCCTTGCAGCCAAACAAATTCTTCACGATGCGCAACCGGCCATAACGCCAATTTCCGATAAATAGGCGGCAAAAGCGCGTTAAAAAGGGTAAAGCACGCCGAACGCGCGAAAAGGCAGGCAAGCCTGTTGGGCAAGCGTTAATCGACAAAACAATCGATCACATCAAATTTCGACTACTTAACTTTAGGTATAGTTAATTCCCCATTATTGGTGGGAGATATCTATCCTTAACCTTTAAGCAACATTAATCGGTTCAATTAGTTAGCACCCGAAGAGTTCGCTAAATTTTAAGCATAGATATTTAACTTGCCGTTCTTAACAAGAACATTGGAGGAATGCAGTGCAAACCTTTAACGCCGATCTTGCCATTATTGGGGCCGGGGGCGCTGGTTTACGTGCAGCAATAGCCGCAGCGGAAGCCAATCCCCAACTGAAAATCGCGCTGATCTCTAAGGTCTACCCGATGCGCAGCCACACGGTCGCCGCCGAGGGGGGCTCCGCCGCCGTCACTCAGGATCATGATACCTTCGACTATCACTTCCACGACACCGTCGCCGGCGGCGACTGGCTGTGCGAGCAGGACGTGGTCGATCACTTCGTGCATCAGTGCCCGCGCGAGATGACCCAGCTCGAACAATGGGGCTGCCCGTGGAGCCGCAAACCGGACGGTTCGGTCAACGTGCGGCGTTTCGGCGGCATGAAGATCGAACGCACCTGGTTCGCCGCCGACAAGACCGGCTTCCACATGCTGCACACCCTGTTCCAGACCTCGCTGAAATACCCGCAAATTCAACGCTTCGACGAGCACTTCGTGCTGGATATCCTGGTGGATGACGGCCAGGCGCGCGGCCTGGTGGCGCTCAACATGATGGAAGGCACCCGCGTGCAGATCCGCGCCAACGCGGTGGTGATGGCCACCGGCGGCGCCGGGCGCGTTTACCGCTACAACACCAACGGCGGCATCGTCACCGGCGACGGCATGGGCATGGCGTTCCACCACGGCGTACCGCTGCGCGACATGGAGTTCGTGCAGTATCACCCGACCGGCCTGCCCGGTTCCGGCATCCTGATGACCGAGGGCTGCCGCGGCGAAGGTGGCATCCTGGTGAACAAAGACGGCTACCGCTACCTGCAAGACTACGGCATGGGCCCGGAAACCCCGCTGGGCGAGCCGAAGAACAAATACATGGAGCTGGGCCCACGCGACAAAGTGTCCCAGGCCTTCTGGCACGAATGGCGCGCCGGCCGCACCATCGCCACCCCACGCGGCGACGTGGTCTACCTCGATCTGCGCCACCTGGGCGAGAAAAAGCTGCTGGAACGGTTGCCGTTCATCTGCGAACTGGCCAAGGCCTATGTCGGCGTCGATCCGGTGAAAGATCCGATCCCGGTGCGCCCAACCGCGCACTACACCATGGGCGGCATTGAAACCGACCAGAACTGCGAAACCCGCATCAAGGGGCTGTTCGCGGTCGGCGAATGTTCCTCCGTCGGCCTGCACGGCGCCAACCGTCTCGGCTCCAACTCGCTGGCGGAACTGGTGGTATTCGGCCGCGTCGCTGGTGAGCACGCGGCGCGCCGCGCGCTGGAAACCGCGCCGGCCAACGGCGCCGCGCTGGATGCGCAAACCCGCGACGTCGAAACCCGCCTGAGCAACCTGATGAAGCAGGAAGGCAACGAAAACTGGGCGAAGATCCGCGACGAAATGGGGCTGTCGATGGAAGAAGGCTGCGGCATCTACCGCACGCCGGAGCTGATGCAAAAAACCATCGATAAGCTGGCCGAGCTGAAAGAACGTTTCAAACGCGTCAAAATCACCGACAACACCAGCGTGTTCAATACCGATCTGCTGTACACCATCGAGCTGGGCTACGGCCTGGACGTCGCCGAATGCATGGCGCACTCTGCATTTAACCGCAAAGAGTCGCGCGGCGCCCACCAGCGCCTGGACGAAGGCTGCACCGAACGTGACGACGTCAACTTCCTCAAGCATACGCTGGCGTTCCATAACCCGCAGGGCGCGCCGCGTCTCGAATACAGCGACGTGAAAATCACCAAGCTGCCGCCGGCCAAACGCGTCTACGGCGCAGAAGCCGAAGCGCAGGAGAAAAAGAATAAGGAGCAGGCAAATGGCTGAGATGCAAACCCTGAAGATCGACGTCATGCGCTATAACCCGGAAAGTGACGCCGAGCCGCATTTCGTCACTTACGCCGTGCCTTATGATGAACAGACCTCGTTGCTCGATGCGCTGGGCTACATCAAGGATAACCTGGCGCCGGATCTCTCCTACCGCTGGTCTTGCCGCATGGCGATCTGCGGCTCCTGCGGCATGATGGTCAACCGCGTGCCGAAGCTGGCGTGCAAAACCTTCCTGCGCGACTACGTCGGCGGCATGAAGGTCGAAGCGCTGGGCAACTTCCCGATCGAGCGTGATCTGGTGGTCGACATGACCCACTTCATCGAAAGCCTGGAGGCGATCAAACCGTACATCATCGGCAACGATCGCAAACCGGAGGATGGCCCGAACGTGCAGACCCCGGCGCAGATGGCCAAGTACCACCAGTTCTCCGGCTGCATCAACTGCGGCCTGTGCTACGCGGCGTGCCCGCAGTTCGGCCTCAACCCCGAGTTTATCGGCCCGGCGGCAATCACGCTGGCGCACCGCTATAACCTGGACAACCGCGACCACGGCAAGAAACAGCGCATGCCGCAGCTCAACGGCCAAAACGGCGTCTGGAGCTGCACCTTCGTCGGCTATTGCTCCGAAGTCTGTCCGAAACACGTCGATCCCGCCGCCGCCATCCAGCAGGGCAAGGTGGAGAGCGCCAAAGACTTCATGATCGCCATGTTGAAGCCGCAATAAGGGAGAAAATTGCCATGACAACTCAACGTAAGCCCTATGTGCGCACCATGACGCCCACCTGGTGGCAAAAGCTCGGCTTCTACCGTTTCTACATGCTGCGTGAAGGCACCTCGGTGCTGGCGGTCTGGTTCAGCATCGTGCTGCTCTACGGCGTGTTCGCGCTGAAGGGCGGCGCCGAGAGCTGGGCCGGCTTCGTCGGCTTCTTACAGAACCCGCTGGTGCTGTTAATCAACGTCGTCGCCCTGCTGGCGGCGGCGCTGCACACCAAAACCTGGTTCGATCTGGCGCCGAAGGCCGCCAATATCGTGGTCAACAGCGAGAAAATGGGACCGGGCCCCATCGTGAAAGGGCTGTGGGCCGTCACGATCGTCGTCAGCGTGGTCATTCTGGCCGTGGCCCTGTTCTAATCCGGAGGAAACATGATAAATCAAGCACCTAAACGCTCCGACGAGCCGGTTTTCTGGGGATTGTTCGGCGCCGGCGGCATGTGGGGCGCGATCGTCGCGCCGGCTATCGTGCTGCTGGTCGGCATTCTGCTGCCGCTGGGGCTGTTCCCCGGTGAAGCGCTGGGTTACGAGCGCGTGCTGGCGTTCTGCCAGAGCCTGATCGGCCGCCTGTTCCTGCTGCTGATGATCATTCTGCCGCTGTGGTGCGGCCTGCACCGCATCCACCATGCGATGCACGATCTGAAGATCCACGTGCCGGCCGGCAAGTGGGTGTTCTACGGTCTGGCAGCAATCCTCAGCGTCGTCACCGTCATCGGCGTCGTCACTCTGTAAACCGCTCAGGTGGCCAACGCCCGTTGGCCGCCCTTTTCTCATCGGCTACACTGTCTACTCGCCCCCGGTAAACAGGAGTCACCGATGCGTTTATGGTCAAAGCTTAGCGTCATGCTTTCCGCCCTGCTCTCCGTGGCCTGCAGCGTCTCCCCGCCTAAAGACATCAAGGTCGTGACCCCTTTCGACAGCCAGCGCTATCTCGGCACCTGGTATGAGATCGCTCGTCTGGATCATCGTTTTGAACGCGGTTTGCAGCAGGTGACCGCCCATTACGGCCCGCGCGCCGACGGCGGACTGAAAGTCATCAATCGCGGCTTCAATGCGCAAAAACAGCAATGGCAAGAAAGCGAAGGCAAAGCCTACTTTATCGGTTCACCGCAGGTCGCGGCGCTGAAAGTGTCGTTCTTCGGCCCCTTCTATGGCGGCTACAACGTGATAGCCCTGGATCCAGAATATCGCTACGCGCTGGTTTGCGGCCCTAACCGCGACTATCTGTGGATCCTGTCGCGCACGCCGACGCTTGACGCCAGCGTACGCGACCGTTTATTGCAGACAGCCAAGGGCTACGGTTTCGCCACCGATGCGCTGATCTGGGTGCAGCAGTCCGCCGATCAGTGACTGCTGAACTTCAGCCCGAGTATGCCGACCACGATCAGGCACAGGCTGATGATGCGCGCAATATTGGTCGATTCCCCCAACAGCACCATGCCCATGATGGCCGCGCCCACCGCGCCGATGCCGGTCCACACCGCGTAGGCGGTGCCGGCGGGCAGCGTTTTCATGGCGTTGGCCAACAGCAACATGCTGACCACCATTGCGGCGATGGTGATGATGCTCGGCGTCAGCCGGGTAAAACCGTGGGTGTATTTCAGACCGATAGCCCAAACCACTTCGAGCAAACCGGCGATAAGCAAAATAATCCAGGCCATGAGACGGCCTCCCTACCACTGGGGTCGTCCCCGATAAAATGACGCGTAAACGGGTCGTCCCGTTCAGCTGAGTGATGAATGGCGGGCAACCTCACCCGCACTGCGGCAGGATAGCAGCAGCGTTAACGCGCAAGCAAGAGGTGGAAATGCGGCGGCCCTCCGCAGCGGGAACGCCGCCGGGTGGAATGCGGATTATTCCGCGCTGCGCTGAATAGCCTTGCCGCCGGCCTGAATGTCTTCACCCACGCCGCGGGTGGTATTGCAGGCGGTCAGCGAGCTCAAAATCATCAAAGAGAAGATCGCGATAATACTTTTCTTCAGCATAAGAAAGTCCTTATTTGTCGTTGATGAAAAAGTACGGCTTTCTAAGCGTAGTCAAAATTGGCGCAGAGAGTGGAATCGCCACCGGCTTTGTGGCGCGAATACATCGGGTTAAGGGCCGGGTCAGCTGGCCGTGCGCGAAATGGCGCCGCCGAGATGCTGAACGTCTTCGCCGAAACCGCGAAACGTATTGCAACTGCTGAGGGAGAAAAGGAACAACAGGGAGAGCACGGCCAACAACGTTTTCTTGAACATGCGGATTTTCTGCCAACGAACGGGGATGGGGTAAAACAGAGGAACCGCCAGGGTTCCTCTGTTTTGAAACTTATTTAACGCGAGAGACGTATTCGCCAGAGCGAGTGTCAACTTTGATCACTTCGCCGATCTGGACGAACAACGGCACTTTTACCACGGCGCCGGTGCTCAGGGTCGCCGGCTTGCCGCCAGTCCCTGCGGTATCGCCTTTCAGGCCAGGATCGGTATCGGTGATTTCCGCTTCGATGAAGTTCGGCGGCTGAACGGCGATTGGACGGCCATCCCACAGGGTGATGATGCACTCTGCGTTATCCTGCAGCCATTTGGCCGCGTCACCGACGGTTTTGCCGTCAACCTGATGCTGTTCGAAAGACTCAGGGTGCATGAAGTGGTAGAACTCACCGTCGCTGTACAGGTAGTTCATGTTGGTGTCCATCACGTCTGCGCCTTCGCAAGAATCGGTAGACTTGAAGGTTTTTTCCACGCGGGTGCCGGTCAGCAGACGACGCATTTTCACGCGTGCAAACGCCTGGCCTTTGCCCGGCTTAACGAACTCACTGGCTTCGACGGCGTAAGGTTCGCCCTCGAACATGATTTTAAGACCCGGACGGAAATCGTTGCTAGAATAAGTCGCCATGATGGCCCTCTGAATATTTGAACTGGTAGCTTAGCCAAAAAAATGGCACACATTATAACCCAAAGTACGGCACATAGAGAAGATTGGTTGCATCAACTCGCCGATGTTATTACCGATCCCGATGAATTACTGCAGCTTTTGTCACTGAATACGCACCCGGAACTGCCGCAGGGGCGAGATGCCCGCCGGCTGTTTGCCCTGCGCGTGCCGCGCGCCTTCGCTGCGCGCATGCGCCCCGGCGATGCCAACGACCCGCTGCTGCGCCAGGTGCTGACCGCCAGAGAAGAGTTCATCAACGCCCCAGGGTTCACCACCGATCCGCTCGATGAGCAGCGCAGCGTGGTGCCGGGCCTGCTGCACAAATACCGCAATCGCGCGCTGCTGCTGGTCAAAGGCGGCTGTGCGGTCAACTGCCGTTACTGCTTCCGCCGCCACTTCCCCTATCAGGATAATCAGGGCAACAAGAACAACTGGCGGCAGGCGCTGGATTATATCCGCCAACACCCGGAACTCGACGAGATCATTTTTTCCGGCGGCGATCCGCTGATGGCCAAAGACAGCGAGTTGGAGTGGCTGGTCGGCGAACTGGAGGCCATCCCGCACCTGAAACGCCTGCGCATTCACACCCGTCTGCCGGTGGTGATCCCGGCGCGCATTACGCCGGCGTTGTGCCGCCTGCTGTCAGCCTCGCGCCTGCAGGTGCTGATGGTCACACACATCAACCACGCCAACGAAATCGACCGCGAGCTGCGGAGCGCCATGGCCCAGCTGCGCCTCGCCGGCGTCACGCTGCTCAACCAGAGCGTGTTGCTGCGCGACGTCAACGACGATGCCGACACGCTGGCGGCGCTCAGCAACGCGCTGTTCGACGCCGGCATCCTGCCCTACTATATCCACGTGCTGGACAAGGTGCAGGGCGCGGCGCACTTCATGGTCAGCGACGATGAAGCGCGCGTCATCATGCAGGCGCTGCTGAGCAAGGTGTCCGGTTATCTGGTGCCGCGCCTGACGCGTGAAGTGGGCGGCGAACCGAGCAAAACGCCGATCGACCTGCGCCTGATGCAGGAATGACGCGCGCCACATGGCCCGATGGAACGAAAAGAGGAATGCCGTGGCATTCCTCTTTTTTTATCTCTGTGCGGCGTTTGGCCTCAGCGCCTTACGGGCACTTGTAAACCTGGCCGACCATTTTGCTGTCCAGCGGCGCGAAGCTGGAGAGCAGGTTCTGGCTTGGGCTGTTGGCGCCGTAAATGACGTTGCCGCCCATCGCCGCCGCCTTGTTGCGCAGATCGTTGGCCGCACCGCGCATGGAGCTGCCCTCACCGCCGTTGCCGGACAGCCAGTTGCTCTGGGTGCCGGTCACTTCCCCCAGCAGCTGGCATTCCGCCGCCGGCTTGCTGTCGGTGAACTTGATCTGCTGACCCGCAGCGGTCAGTTCATGAGTGGTGCTGCAACCCGCCAGCAGCATCGCTGCCGAAAGACCCAGTAAGGCTTTAATCCGCATCTTGTTCCCCATTCGATGTTGAGAATTACGCAAAAGCTTATCAGAAAGCGATGCCATCTCTTAAGCATCCGTTGCCACGGCTAGCGGGCCAACGTCTTGAGCGACAGCTGATGACTTACCAGTTTACCAGTTAAATCGCCTCCGGCGGCAAAAATATCATCAAATACAGTGCGGCGGCGCTCAGGCATAAAAAAACCCCGGTCACTTGACCGGGGTTCTCAGCACACAAGCGTGTGGGGGATGATTACATCATGCCGCCCATACCGCCCATGCCACCCATGCCGCCTGCTGCGCCCAGATCCGGTGCGTCAGCCTTCGGCAGGTCGGTGACCATGCATTCGGTGGTGATCATCAGGCCAGCCACGGAAGCCGCGTACTGCAGTGCAGAACGGGTCACTTTGGTTGGATCCAGGATACCCATCGCGATCATGTCGCCGTATTCTTCAGAGTAAGCGTTGTAGCCGTAGCTGCCTTCGCCCGCTTTCACCTGGTTGGCGATAACGGAAGCTTCTTCACCGGCGTTGACCACGATCTGACGCAGAGGGGCTTCCATTGCGCGCAGCGCAACTTTGATACCCACGTTCTGGTCTTCGTTGTCGCCTTTCAGCGCGGCGATTTTGCCTGCAACGCGGATCAGCGCGACGCCGCCGCCGGCAACCACGCCTTCTTCCACTGCAGCGCGGGTTGCGTGCAGGGCGTCTTCAACGCGGGCTTTCTTCTCTTTCATTTCAACTTCAGTCGCTGCGCCAACCTTGATAACGGCAACGCCGCCGGCCAGTTTCGCTACGCGCTCCTGCAGTTTTTCACGATCGTAGTCAGAGGTCGCTTCTTCGATCTGCTGACGGATCTGAGCAACGCGGCCCTGGATGGTCGCTTCGTCGCCCACGCCATCGATGATGATGGTGGTGTCTTTGTTGATGACAACGCGTTTCGCCTGACCCAGGTCTTCCAGGGTGGCTTTTTCCAGCTCCAGACCGATCTCTTCAGAGATAACGGTACCGGCAGTCAGGGTCGCGATGTCCTGCAGCATGGCTTTACGACGGTCGCCGAAGCCAGGCGCCTTAACGACAGCCACTTTCACGATGCCGCGCATGGTGTTGACCACCAGGGTCGCCAGCGCTTCACCTTCAACGTCTTCAGCGATGATCAGCAGCGGTTTGCCTGCTTTGGCAACGGCTTCCAGCACCGGCAGCATTTCGCGGATGTTGGAGATCTTCTTGTCAGCCAGCAGGATGAACGGGCTTTCCAGCTCAACAGAACCGGTTTCCGGCTTGTTGATGAAGTATGGGGACAGGTAACCGCGGTCGAACTGCATACCTTCAACCACGTCCAGCTCGTCTTGCAGGCCGGTGCCTTCTTCAACGGTGATAACGCCTTCTTTGCCCACTTTCTCCATCGCTTCCGCGATCAGTTTACCCACGGTTTCGTCGGAGTTGGCGGAGATGGTGCCCACCTGAGCGATAGCTTTGGAATCGGAGCAAGGTACGGACAGTTTTTTCAGTTCTTCAACCGCAGCGACAACCGCTTTGTCGATGCCGCGCTTCAGATCCATCGGGTTCATGCCGGCAGCAACCGCTTTCAGGCCTTCGGTGATGATGGATTGAGCCAGTACGGTTGCCGTGGTGGTGCCGTCGCCCGCCGCGTCGTTCGCTTTGGAGGCCACTTCTTTCACCATCTGTGCGCCCATGTTCTCGAACTTGTCTTCCAGCTCGATTTCACGCGCAACGGAAACGCCGTCTTTGGTGATGGTTGGTGCGCCGAAAGATTTATCCAGCACTACGTTGCGGCCTTTCGGGCCCAGGGTCACTTTTACTGCATCAGCGAGAACATTCACGCCGCGGAGCATTTTCACGCGAGCGTCATTGCCGAATTTTACGTCTTTAGCTGCCATTGGTATTTCCCTTCAACTCGTTCAGTTCAGAAGATAAAGCGCAATTACGCTTCAACAATTGCCAGAATGTCGCTTTCGGACATGATCAACACTTCTTCATTGTCGATCTTCTCTGCTTTCACGCCGTAGCCGTCGTTGAAAATCACGATATCGCCAACTTTCACATCCAGCGGTTGGATGTTGCCGTTTTCCAGCACACGCCCTTTACCCACTGCAACCACTTCACCGCGAGTGGATTTACCCGCAGCAGAGCCAGTCAGGACGATGCCGCCAGCAGATTTTGATTCAACTTCTTTGCGCTTGACGATAACGCGGTCATGCAATGGACGAATACTCATTGAACGCTCTCCTGTAAGAAGGTCTCTATCAGATTTAGGGTTGTACACCGGATGGTTGTTATTACCGGCCTCGTGGCATTTGAGATGGGGGCGTTCCAGCCCCCTTCAAGGGGGCTAACGAAAAAAATTTCGCATTTTTGGTTCGGCGAGTGCCGCAGAGATGAAAAACGCGGCCTGGGCCGCGTTTGCTTAACGATCGTGAGGTTTGCGATCCTCGTCCGGGCGGTGTTCCAGCACCGGGCGCTCGTCGTCCTTGCGCTGGAATTCGCCGTCAAAGGTGTTGCCGTTGGCGGCGTCGCCGCCCGTCCAACCGCCGGGGCGATACACCGACAGATGCGGCATCAGCTTCAGCGTCAGCGATTTTTGCACCGGCGGCAGCAGCAGCAGCAGGCCGAGGAAGTCGGTGAAGAAGCCCGGAATCAGCAGCAGGAAGCCCGCCAGCACCAGCGAAACACTTTTCACCATTTCCGCCGCCGGGCTTTCGCCGGCCGCCAGTTTTTGCTGCATCTGCACGAAGGTTTTCATGCCCTGATTGCGCACCAGCGAAATGCCGACGCAGGAGCTGAACACCACCAGCAACAAGGTGACAGCCACGCCGAGCACGGCGGCGACTTTGATAAAGATGGATATTTCTATGTAAGCCAGCAGAAATATCAGCAGTAGCGGTAACCAGCGCACCTGGTTCTCCTATCGGTAGGTAAAGCGCGGCCGCCACGGGGCGACGGCGCGAAAAAAGAGGCCGTAAACGGCCGACACCATTACAATGAGGGCATCCCCCCACCATTTCAACCGAGAGCCGGTTTTTATTGCTAAAGTTCACAAACGTGAAAGAAGTCACAGAACCGGAAAAGGGCATATCCTTAAACACCATAAGGTGATCTGGATTCAGTCATTTCTTATCAACCAGCATATGATCTGGGCAGCAACGGGCGATTTGGTTAATCGTTTCACGCCCCAAGCCTTCGGCAATATTAATTTAGGCTGTGCCCTTTAGCCTTGACCTGACAAATTATTAATTCGGCAGCAACACATAGAGAAGGTTCTCATGTCAAACAACATTCGTATCGAAGAAGACCTGTTAGGAACACGTGAAGTCCCCGCAGACGCTTACTACGGAGTTCACACTCTGCGTGCGATTGAAAACTTCTACATCAGCAACAGCAAAATCAGCGATGTTCCCGAGTTCGTTCGCGGCATGGTGATGGTGAAAAAGGCCGCGGCGATGGCCAACAAAGAACTCAAAACCATTCCGCGCAAAATCGCCGACGTGATCATCCAGGCCTGCGACGAGGTGCTGGATAAAGGCAAGTGCATGGATCAGTTCCCGGTAGACGTATTCCAGGGCGGCGCGGGCACCTCGCTGAACATGAATACCAACGAAGTGCTGGCGAACATTGGCCTGGAGCTGATGGGCCACCAAAAAGGCGAATACCAGTACCTGAATCCGAACGATCACCTCAATAAGTGCCAGTCCACCAACGACGCCTACCCGACCGGGTTCCGCATCGCGGTGTACGCCTCCAACCAGAAACTGATCGACGCCATCAACCAGCTGCGCGAAGGCTTCGATCGCAAAGCGAAAGAGTTCGAAACCATCCTGAAAATGGGCCGCACCCAGCTGCAGGACGCGGTGCCGATGACCCTCGGCCAGGAATTCCACGCCTTCAGCGTGCTGCTGAACGAAGAGACCCGCAACCTGCACCGCACCGCGGAGCTGCTGCTGGAAGTGAACCTGGGCGCCACCGCCATCGGCACCGCGCTCAACACCCCGGAAGGCTATCAGCCGCTGGCGGTGCAAAAACTGGCGGAAGTCAGCGGCCTGCCGGTGGTGCCGGCGGAAGACCTGATCGAGGCCACCTCCGACTGCGGCGCCTACGTGATGGTGCACAGCGCGCTCAAACGCCTGGCGGTGAAACTGTCCAAAATCTGCAACGACCTGCGCCTGCTCTCCTCCGGCCCGCGCGCCGGCCTGAACGAAATCAACCTGCCGGAGCTGCAGGCGGGATCGTCCATCATGCCGGCCAAAGTGAACCCGGTGGTGCCGGAAGTGGTCAATCAGGTGTGTTTCAAGGTGATTGGCAACGACACTTGCGTTACCATGGCGGCCGAAGCGGGCCAGCTGCAGTTGAACGTGATGGAGCCGGTGATCGGCCAGGCGATGTTCGAGTCGATCCACATCCTGACCAACGCCTGTTACAACCTGCTGGAAAAATGCATTAACGGCATCACCGCGAATAAAGAAGTCTGCGAACACTACGTCTTCAACTCGATCGGTATCGTCACCTATCTGAACCCGTTCATCGGCCACCATAACGGTGACATCGTCGGGAAGATCTGCGCCGAAACCGGCAAGAGCGTGCGCGAAGTGGTGCTGGAACGCGGCCTGCTGACCGAAGCCGAGCTGGATGACATCTTCTCCGTGGAGAACCTGATGCACCCGGCCTATAAAGCCAAACGCTATACGGATGAAAATGAACAATAACAGACCTACCCGGTAGCCCTGAAAGGCACGCTAAATCCTCTGGATAGCGTGCCTTTTTACTTTTAGGCGCCCACAAAATTTTAACGTTTGATTTTCAATTTCTCTCATTTTAAGGAGTAAACACTATGCTAGCCGTAGAATTGGTTATCGTTCTGCTGGCCATCTTTTTAGGGGCCAGGTTGGGCGGTATCGGTATCGGGTTCGCGGGGGGATTGGGCGTTCTGGTCCTGGCGCTGATCGGCGTCAAGCCGGGCAGCATTCCTTTCGACGTGATTTCCATCATCATGGCGGTGATCGCGGCGATCTCCGCCATGCAGGTCGCCGGGGGGATGGACTACCTGGTGCAGCAGACCGAAAAGCTGCTGCGCAAGAACCCCAAACATATCACCATTCTCGCCCCTATCGTCACCTACTTCCTGACCATCTTCGCCGGCACCGGCAACATCTCGCTCTCGGCGCTGCCGGTGATCGCCGAGGTGGCGAAGGAACAGGGCATCAAACCTTGCCGGCCGCTGTCGACCGCCGTGGTCTCCGCCCAGATCGCCATCACCGCCTCGCCAATCTCCGCCGCGGTGGTGTACATGTCTTCGGTGATGGAAGGCCACGGCGTCAGCTACCTGCACCTGCTGATGGTGGTGATCCCGTCCACCTTCTGCGCCGTGCTGGTGATGTCGCTGCTGGTGACCTGGCTGTTCGACTCCAAGCTGTCTAACGATCCGGTCTACCTGAAACGCCTGGAAGAGGGCCTGATCACCCTGCGCGGCAACAACGCGCTGGCGATCAAACCGCGCGCCAAAGCCTCGGTGCTGCTGTTCCTGCTGGGCGTACTGTGCGTGGTGGCCTACGCCATCATCAACAGCCCGGGCCTGGGCCTGGTGGCCAAGCCGCTGATGAACACCACCAACGCCATTCTGATCATCATGCTGAGCGTTGCCACGCTGACCACCCTGCTGTGCCGCGTCGACACCGACATGGTGCTGAACTCCAGCACCTTTAAGGCCGGCATGAGCGCCTGTATCTGTATCCTCGGCGTCGCCTGGCTGGGCGATACTTTCGTCCAGGCCAACATCGATTGGATCAAAGAGACGGCCGGCAGCGTCATTCAAGCACACCCGTGGCTGCTGGCGGTGATTTTCTTCTTCTGCTCGGCGCTGCTGTACTCGCAGGCCGCCACCGCCAAGGCGCTGATGCCGATGGCGCTGGCGCTGAACGTGTCGCCGCTGACCGCCGTCGCCTCCTTCGCCGCCGTTTCCGGCCTGTTCATCCTGCCGACCTACCCGACGCTGGTCGCCGCGGTGCAGATGGACGATACCGGCACCACGCGCATCGGCCGCTTCGTGTTCAACCATCCGTTCTTCATTCCCGGCACCATGGGCGTGATCTTCGCTGTGGTATTCGGCTTCCTGCTCGGCAGCGTCATGCTGTAACGCTTCGACCGGGGCTGCGGCCCCGGTTTTCCTTTTGGCGATAAACTCACCTTCTAGCCAATCCGCCTTCAGGGTATAGTGCCCATTCGAACCGATGAGAGGGCTGAAGATGTCTGATTGCGAAGCTGTCGTCATACTCTGTACCGCACCCGATGAAGCCAGCGCCCAGGAACTGGCGGCGCGGGTCCTGGGCGATAAGCTGGCGGCCTGCGCCACGCTGCTGCCCGGCGCCACCTCGCTGTATTACTGGGAAGGGAAACTGGAACAGGAATACGAGGTGCAGATGCTGTTCAAAAGCGATCGCCGCCGTCAGCAGGCCCTGCTCGACACCCTGAAACAACATCACCCCTACCAGAAGCCCGAGCTGCTGGTATTGCCGGTGATGGCCGGAGATAAAGACTACCTGTCATGGATCAACGCTTCATTAAACTGATTTTGCTGCTGTGCAGCCTGTTCTTCCTGCCGCAGGCGGCGCAGGCTTCGCTGTTCGCACCGACGGGCGGCAGCCAGTTCGTGCCCGTCGATCGGGCCTTCGCTTTCGATTTCAAACAGCAAGGCAACCAGGTAACGCTGAACTGGCAGATCCGCCCCGGCTATTATCTGTATCGTCAGCAGATCAAACTGGTGCCCCAGCAGGCGACGCTTGGCGCCTTTACCCTGCCGGAAGGATTGAGCCACAAGGACGAGTTCTTCGGCGAAGTCGCCATCTTCAAGCAGCAGCTTAATCTGCAGGTGCCTCTGCAACAGGCGGCGGCCAACGCCAGCCTCAGCGTCACCTATCAGGGCTGCGCCGAGGCCGGTTTCTGCTATCCGCCGGAAACCCGGGTGATCCCGCTGGATGCCGTCAGCGCAAACGCTGCCGCCCCGCTCCCGGCCGCTGCACCGGCTGAAGCGCCCGCCGCACCGGCCAGCCTGCCGTTTTCGCCGCTGTGGGCGCTGCTGATCGGCATCGGCATCGCCTTCACGCCGTGCGTGCTGCCGATGTACCCGCTGATCTCCGGCATCATCCTCGGCCGTGACCGGCCACAAAGCAGCGGCCGCATTCTGGCGCTGGCGGTGGTTTACGTGCAGGGCATGGCGCTGACCTATACCCTGCTCGGGTTGGTGGTGGCCGCCGCCGGCCTGCAGTTCCAGGCGGCGCTGCAACATCCTTATGTCTTGATCGGCCTGTCGGTGCTGTTCATCGCCCTGGCCCTGTCGATGTTCGGCCTCTATTCCCTGCAGCTGCCTTCCGCACTGCAAACCCGGCTGGCTAACTGGAGCAACACCCAGCGCGGCGGCTCGCTGACCGGCGTGTTCCTGATGGGCGCCCTGGCCGGGCTGATTTGCTCGCCCTGCACCACCGCGCCGCTCAGCGCCATCCTGCTGTATATCGCCCAGAGCGGCAATCTGTGGGCCGGCGGCGGCACGCTATACCTGTACGCGCTGGGGATGGGCATTCCGCTGGTGATCGTCACCCTGTTCGGCAACCGCCTGCTGCCGCGCAGCGGCCCGTGGATGCAGTACGTGAAAGAGGCCTTCGGCTTCGTCATTCTGGCGCTGCCGGTGTTCCTGCTGGAGCGAGTGATCGACGATCTGTGGGGCATGCGTTTGTGGAGCCTGCTCGGCCTGGCGTTCTTCGGTTGGGCCTTCGCCCTGAGCCTGAGAAGCGCGCGCGGCTGGGCGCGCGCCCTGCAACTGCTGCTGCTGGCGGCGGCGGTGATCGCCGCACGGCCGCTGCAGGACTGGGCTTTCGGCGCCGACCAGGCGCAGCAGGCCGCTCAGCCACACCTGGCCTTTACCCGCATCAACAACGTCGAACAGCTCGATCTGGCGCTGCAACAGGCGCGCGGCAAGCCGGTGATGCTGGATCTGTACGCCGACTGGTGCGTAGCCTGTAAAGAATTCGAGAAATACACCTTCAGCGATGCGGCGGTGCAGGCGAGCCTGGCCAACGCGGTGCTGCTGCAGGCGGATGTGACCGCCAACAGCGCGGAACAGGCGGCGCTGCTGAAGCATCTGCAGGTGCTGGGGCTGCCGACGATCCTGTTCTTCGATCCGGCGGGCCAGGAACTGACGGCGCAGCGGGTCACCGGTTTTATGAAGGCGGAAGCCTTCAACGCGCATTTGCAGAAAGTGATGCGATAACTGACACTGAAGATCGGAAGTGAATGGGAGGAAGCACAAGTGCAACGTGAACACGTCCTTGATACCGCGCTGGGCCTGTTGGAACAACAGGGCCTGGCGACCGCCACATTAGAGATGCTGGCGGAAAAACTCGACGTTCAGCCCGGCGATCTCAAACGGTTCTGGCCGGATCGCGAAGCGCTGCTGTACGACTGCCTGCGCTACCACGGCCAACAGATCGACACCTGGCGCCGCCAGCTGCTGCTGGACGAAAATCTGAGCCCGCAGCAAAAGCTGCTGGCGCGCTATGACGTGCTGGCGGAATACGTGCAGCAAGACCGCTATCCCGGCTGCCTGTTTATCGCCGCCTGCAGCTTCTTCCCGGAAACGGACCACCCGATCCACCAGCTGGCGGAGCAGCAAAAGCTGACCTCGCTGGAGCTGACCCGCGAACTGCTGCGCGACATGGATGCCGACGACGCCGACATGGTGGCGCAGCAAATGGAGCTGATTCAGGAAGGCTGCCTGAGCAAACTGCTGGTAAAACGCCAGCTCCATGACGTATCGGTCGCCAAACGGCTGGCGGAAGACATCTTGCAGGTGGCGCAATGCCGCCGTAACGGGGCGCTGAGCTGAATCGGCAGGGTTGGTGAAGCCGCCAACCCGAGGCGATAGCCCCAACAGGCGCATTTTTTGCGCCCTTTGCCTGAAAAGCCAGCAACCGGAGGCATTTTAGCGTCTTTCACGCATAAAGCCGTTGACGGCTTTCGGCCAATACGGTTTAATGCTGCCCGTTGCCCGGATAGCTCAGTCGGTAGAGCAGGGGATTGAAAATCCCCGTGTCCTTGGTTCGATTCCGAGTCCGGGCACCATATTTAGAGAACCCAGCCTATGGCTGGGTTTTTCGCTTTCTGGGATACGGACTCTCCATCGAACTGCGTTCGATTATTCGGCCAAGGGCCTCACCCTGCAGGCCAGCGCTAAAGCGCTGTTCAACGCGGCGCCAGCGCCGGTTGTCCGAGTCCGGGCACCCTATTCAGAAAAACCCGCCTATGGCTGGGTTTTTCGCTTTCTGGAGTACGGACTCTCCATCGAACTGCGTTCGATTATTCGGCCAAAGGCCTCACCCTGCGGGCCAGCGCTAAAGCGCTGTTCAACGCGGCGCCAGCGCCGGTTGTCCGAGTCCGGGCCCCCTATTTAGAGAACCCAGCCTATGGCTGGGTTTTTGCTTTTCTTTCACCGAGGTGCTCACTGGCAAATCGAAGCGTATTTCTTCATAAACGGGCTGGCGCAAATTGACGCGTAAATGTCTTTTTGCAGTTGGCTGGCGCTAGAATCTGGCTTTTGCGAACCGCCAACGTTTACACCGGTGCCGTTGTTGCCGTTAGTGCTGCCGTTAATGCTCACGTCAACGGAAGTTCCGCCGCCGCTGCCGGTATTGCCATTGAGACCGCCTTCAATCACCAGCTTGGCCTGAGCCAGCTGCGAACACATCAGCAGTGTGCAACCCAGTAATGCGATTTTTTTTCTCATCATGTCCTTCTCCTTGTTTATTGAATTACCCGTTTGTATTTATTTCTCTGTGCGGCAGACCCTGTACCGGTTTCCTGTTGCGGCTAATGCCCTCTTCCACCTATCGCCAATCGCCTTTTCTTCATGCGCTGATCGTGTTTGAAAAACGCATATAAACTCAGAAAAAACAAAAAAATCGCCAGATAAAAAAGATCCACTTTACCTTCCCTGGGTACATCTCGGCACCACACAAAATATAATATTCACTTGATAAATAGTTTTTCATAACTCATAAGCCATAGCGCGTTATGAGCCAAAAAAAGCAGGGTTAACCCCCGCTCATCGATAAATAGCCATTAATAAACCTGTAGTATTTTCTTTCACAACCTGTGCGACGTGCTTGTGAACTATCTTTTAAAATTTAATGTTCACGCCATTAATATATTTAAAAACACATAGCTATTTCATTAAAATTGAAAATAACATGAGAAGTCAGAATAACAAAAAATAAGAATTAGAATATCCCTCATCAAGGTTAAGAATATTCTCCCTCTTCGGACAATAGCCAATAAATAAACTCATGATTCCGGTTTAACATCAACTTGCTCATGACCGATCGTTTATGGCTGTGCACGGTTTTTACGCTGACGCCTAACAGCCTGGCGGTTTGCGACTGATCGAACCCGCAGCGGAGATAGTTCACGACCTGCCGTTCGCGCTGAGTCAGTGGCTGACGTTTGGTAAGCACAGAGACAGAACCAGACAATGCCTCATTCAGCAACTCAAACAGCTTGATCTGATCGTCCGTGCGATACAGCACACGTGCTACATCTTTCACCTTTAAAATGGGTCTTTCTTTAACGGTGATCACCTGCGGTGCGCATCTCCCCCAACGCTGGGCGCGCCGCCGAGAGGAAGCAAGCACCATATCAGGCGGCTCAACAACACCCGGAGGTAAAAAGCAGACGGTTTTATTGTTTTTCTTCGCATATTTTTCAATGCTGAGCCGCAGGCCTTCAGCGAAATAACGGTTCTCATCGTCGATAACGATATTAATACTATTCATTCTTATCACCCCGGTTAACATCCATCCTATGGATACGCGGCTATGGAGAACATCGATTACTCAAGCAGTTTTTATTCTAGAAATGTGACAATGGAAATGAATGGTTATATCCCATCATTATAAAAAGCACAAACCCCGTTTTAAAAAATGCCTAAAACATATCCATCACGAATATATTTATTAATCTAATTTTTTAAACAACCACAGAATTCCTCTCATCTGAAATAAGAAGAATATCAACTATGGTAAAACAATTATTATAGTTTTTGACCCCCGGAATGTACCGATACTGCCGTCATAACCTGCCAGCGTAGAGGTTAAGGTCAATGACACGCCCGCGGGTGTAACGTTAACAACTTTCCCCTCACCTAAACCAGTGCCGTCTAATTTCAGCTCGCTGCGAAAACCGCCAACCCCTTTGAAAAAAATGTTGCTGGAATGGTCTGCCGACATGAGCCGCGCTTGAAGATTACCGGTGCATCGCACATATAATGAAGTTCTGGCGATATTCCCGTTGACCTTATCCGAACTGAGTGAACCATGCCGCAATTCCGCGTTCGGCATATAAACGTCGCAGTAATTTGGGCTGACTTTAACCTGACAAAAATCTTTACCTCCTGGCATCGGAATATAAGCAGAACCTCCCTGGCCCTGATTAGGATATCCAAGAAAGACACATGACATATAGGTCCCACCACCCATTAAATTATGGACATATGTCCAATTAAGATCACCTCGTCGTCTGAGATAATCGCCCAACTCCCCTAGCGTTTTAATCCCCCGAGCTTCGGGCACATATATAGACATCTGAGGGGGAGTTGAAAGTCCCCAGATACTACGATGGATAATATAAACATAACAGGCGTTACCTTCACAATTGTAAAGTGGATTAGGTGTCGTGTTATAAATATCCCATGACGTTATCTTGGCTCTTATCTTCCAAAAGCCTGATATCGCTGGTTCAATTTCTGGTTCTATCTCCCAAGGAGAAGAATATGCAGCAGGCATAAATACCAACATCGACATAATTGAAGAAAAAAAACCACCCGTTTCAGGCAACTCAATATAATACCACCCATCTTTTTTCCTTACTTACTTTTCAATAACTAACCGGGAATAAGGTTATCAGCCAATGACGAATTATCTAACATTAAAATAATAAACTTTCACCCTTACAATAGATTTCAATCATAGTGCAGTAAAAACGTTGCCACAGCGCTAAAAACGCCTCTGCTGATAGTATTATTTTTTATCGCCTCAGGCTCACCACGCACATAGGCTTTAAGCGTGATTCTGTTGCTTCCCGCCTGCAACCGCTGCTTACCGGTAAGTTTATTCAGGGGCAACAATTCTCCGGCAGTATTTTCCAGACCAATAGCAATTCCGCTCGCGCCACCGCTATTGATGGCCAGCAGCCCCGGCAGTGCAGCACTTTCCGTGCCGCTGAAAGAGACGCTTACCGTTTCGCCAAGGCTGAGATCGCATTCCATTAGTTGCAGAACAAACTCTTTCCCTGGCGTGCGTTGGTTGAGATAGAGATATTTATCGATCACCGTGCCAAAATCCAGCTCAATATTTTCTTCCCCGGGAGCAATAACGCAGGGCTCCGCTACCAGTTCGCCGCTATAGTTGACGGCTAACGTGGGCGCCGCGCTCCAGCAGGCATGGCTAATACACAATAATGCCAGCGGCAGCAAAGTCTTTTTCATCCCATCTCCTGGTTAATAGTATGGATGTCTTTTATTATTCACCGTGAATTCGATTTAATAATATTCAAGACGAAGCGAGGCATTCGCATTAAACATACCCGGCGTTAAAACCGCATTGGGGCTCTTAACCGGCACCACTTTCACATGACGCTTAACGCTGCCAACACCGCCCATATAGCCACCGACAGCAAGATCGGAGAATCCATTATTAACCTGGTACTGTGCCTTAATCCCCAACCCGTTAATATTGGTCGCCAGCGCTGAGGCATCGAAATCACTCGGATTACCGACGTAGCTGATTTTAAAGGGAACGTCGAAACCCGAGGGGCAGGTTATATCAACAGCAAATGACTTTTTGTAGCGCTCGCCATCTATTTTATTGACACCAACCGTCTCAAAATTGACGTTTATCGGCTGCCCGCCGTTGAACTCGCAGGGCACATCCTCTCGCAGTGTTCCCTTAAAACTCATGTTGTCCGCCGTCGCCCCTTGAGCTGTGATACCCAACAGGATAAGGCAAACCATGCCAAGCTTTTTCATCGCCGCCTTCCTCATTGATAAGCCACCAGCAGAGTGGCGCCGGCAGTAAAGGCGCCGCCGGGCAACGTCTTACCCGTTTTTTTTACCGGTACCGCCTCTAATAATGGCGTTTGATTATCCGAATAGGTGAACTTCAGCCAACTATTAATATTAAGCGGCTGCCCATCGGCGTGTAACGCCACGCCGAAGTCACTGATGTTAGTCTGCAACGCAGTGGGATCAAAGGAGGTCGCATTACCCTGGATCTTCATCTGCAAAGCATTGGACTTACTGCCTGAACACTCCAGTGTATAATCCACTTTTTTCTTATAATTGCTGCCATTCACGCTAACCGTCAGGATCTCGCCGAAGTCCACTTCGATGGTGCGATTGCCGTTGATCACACAAGGCGGCGGTACCTGCACCGTAACGCTGACCGTCACGGTGGTCGCGCCGGTCAGTGGCGATATCCCCACACAAAGGAGAAACATCGCCGCATTACGCCAAGAGGTGAAACAACCGGCCTTAAATTTATGCGTCATGTTCCTTGATTCCTCAATCATAGCTCAGGCTAAAATCCACCGTGGCGCGATAGGCTCCGGCCGCCAGAGGGGCCGCCGTGCGCTCCGGCACCACGCTATAGCTCAAGGTATTCTGCCCCGGCGTCAATAGCAGCGGCTCGCCGCGGCCGCCCAGCCGCACGTCCTGACCACGGCCGTCTTCAAGACGCAACCCCAGGCCGGCAACGCCCTGCACCTTAACCAGTCGCGGATTGTCCGCATCCTGCACCGCGCGGAAAGCCACCGTTACCGCCGGCTGATTTTCGGCCCAGGTTAAGGCGCCGGTGCGTGAATCCCGGCTACCGGCCAGGCTGCGCAAGCAGTCTTTCAGCTGTAACTCAAAGGCTACCGGCGCGCCACGGTCACCGATATTCTGCAGACGCCCAGTGCCGATCTCCCCCAGGCTGATGTCTTGCCACGCACTTTCCATCTCCAGCCGACAGGCGCTCTCCGTTAACGCTCCGCGCACCTGCAATACGCCATTGGCGCCGTCGGTGTACCAGTTGTCCGCGACTTGCCCTTGCGCGGCCGGCATTAGCCACAGCATGGCGCCTAAAGTCAGCGGCACCATCAGCGCCAACCCGCCCAGGGACCCGTAATAGCGCAAATCCTGGCGCTCCGGCAGGTGTTTTTTCAGTTTGTTGCTCATCCATTGCATCTTATTCCTCCCGATTCCCCGCCGCAGCCGATAGCATTACGACTTGCTCTTTTCCGGTACTACCTGGCAAGTGGCGCTACTGCAGTTGAACGTCAGTTGCGGCCGGCCACCGTAGTCGTTGATGTAAGTCAGCACCGGACCGGCGCCCAATGCGGCGGCGCTGGCACCCAATGCCGCACTGCCCTTCGGCGGCACCATCAGCGGTTCAAAGTCTTTCACACCCGCTATGCCCTTTTTGGCGCCCGCGTCCACGATAGTTACGTAGTAAGGCGTCGGGTTATTCACCACGTACTTGTCGCCCTGCTTGGTCAGCGTCAGCTGTTCCTGCCAGGGCGCGGCATTCTGCTTCGGCGCAATCGCCGCCGGGCGATAGAACAGCTTGATACGCGTCTGCAACGCAATCTGCAGCGTGTTCGGCTTGTCACTCTTCGGCGGGATCTCGCGCAGGTTGAAGTAGTACAATGACTCTCTGTCCTGCGGCAGTTGTTTGGCCGCCGGCAGCGCCTGGATTTTCACCTGGCTCGGCTTGCCTGGCTCGACGCGCTGCACCGGCGGCAGCACCGCCAACGGGCTCTGGATTTTGTTGCCCTGCTCGTCTTCCAGCCAGCCCTGCGCCAGGTACGGCAACTGCTTATTCTGGTTGCTGATGTTTAGGCTGACGGATTTTTCGCTACCGTCGAAGATCACCCGGGTGCGATCCAGCGCGATAGCGGCCTGCACCTGCGGCGCCAGCAACGCGCCCAACAGTGCGATGGTCATCAGATTCGGTTTATTCATGGTAAAGTTCTTTTTCATACGTTTATCACTCTTACAGATTCAAATAGGGTGTTCGCGCTTATGGCTCATTGGCCGGTAACGCCCGGCACGGCAGCAGCAAGTTACTCATCATGTCGGCCGGCAAGGTTTGCGGCAGGCTGATGGCGCACTGCGCCGCGCCGTTCCAGTGCACCGTCATGCTTTCACCTGGTCGGATGCCACTCAGGTAGACGCTGCCGCCGTCGTTCACTATCCCTGTATCCTGCTTGTTGGCGTTCATCACCGTAGCGCCGAACGGCGGCGTGCTGCCGTCCGCCAGGCGGATAACCGCCATCGCCTTCTCCCCGGCGATCACGTCAAACTTGCGGTAGCCGATCGCGCCTTCGGTCAGGGTCGCCTGCACTACCGATTTGGTGGCCTCTGCGTTATCCCCCAGTTGGTTCAGATCGATGCTGGCCTTGTTGCGGTAGTAGCTGTTAACGTCCGTCACCACCGCCTTGCCCCAGCGGTTAGTGTCAACCGTACTGCCATAGCCACGCACCGGCACCTCAGCCACGCCGCCGGTATCCAGCAATAGCCGGGTACTGCCCGGCATGCCGATACGGTGCAGCGCGCCGCCCTCTGCGGTCAGGGTGGCACCGCCCTGGGCGCTGAAGCCCAGCGCGCTGTAACTGCCCTGCTGATAGCTGGCGTTGGCGCTCAACTGGGCCATATCGCCCTCACGGTTGTAATAGCCGCTCAGATTGGCGCCATTCCTGGCACTGCCGACGCTCAGCTGGTAGTTGCTGTGCTCATCCAACCTGTCGTAATATCCCACCCGTTGGCTGCTGTCGTTGCGGTTTGCCGAGGCGTTGTAGCTCAGGTTGCCCCCCTGCCCCCACGGCATCGACAGCGACAGATGCATGCCGTCATCGTTGGTGTTTTCATACTTATTGCGATAACCGGTCAATGACAGGCTCAGGTTTTTAAACCGGCCGATATCGAAATAGCGCGACAGCGTCAGGTTGTAGCGATCGTTGGCCGGCCGATCCCAATAGGTCTGGTGGTCATAGTTCAGATACAGGCTCAGGCCGATATCCCGGAACTGCTGGTTAAAGGTGATGGTGTACATCTCCTTGTTGTTGCCCACCCGGCCACCGGAGTAGCGGGCGTCCAGATATTCGCTCATGCTCATAAAGTCCTGCTCCGAGAAGCGGTAGCCGGCGAACGTCACCTGGCTGTCGGTCTCGTCAAAGGTCTTCGAATAGCTCAGGCGGTATGAGCCGCCGCTCAGCGTGCCGTCCTGCTGCGGCAACCGCGCCCGCGACTGGGTAGCGTCGAGCGACAGCGCCCCCAGCGCCATCAGATCGCGGCCGATACCCAGCGAAGCCGCGTTGTAGTCGCCGCCGAACAGACCGCCGCCGTACAGCGACCAACCGTTGCTCACCCCCCAGGAAAACTCGCCGGTGCCAAACAGCGGCCCATTGCTGCGTTGCTGCCAGTCCGAAGGCTTGCCCGCAGCCATTTTGAAGCGCCAGGAGCCAGGGCGCGTCAGGTACGGGATGCTGGCGGTGTTCATCTTGAACGCCTGCACGCTGCCGTCCTGCTCTTCCACCTTCACGTCCAGCTCGCCGGAGACCGCCTCGCTGATGTCCTGGATGCGGAACGGCCCCGCCGCCACTTGAGTCTCATATATCACCCGCCCCTGCTGGCTGATGGTGACTTTGGCGTTGGTTTTCGCCACCCCGACCACTTCCGGCGCATAGCCGCGCAGATTCGGCGGCAGCATGTTGTCGTCAGACACCAGGCTGACACCGGTGAAGCGGAAGCTGTCGAACAGACCGGAGTTGAGGTAATCCTCCCCCAGCGTCAACCGCGAACGCAGCGCCGGCAGTGCGCGGTAGGCATAGTAACGGCTCCAGTCCAGCCGCTGATCGGTACCCTGCCCGCTACCGGTTTGGTGATTGAGCTGCCCCTGCCAGTCGGCGCGCAATCGCCAGGCGCCGAAATTGGCGCCGGCGGTGCCGTTGCCGCTCAGGCTGTTGCTCTGCCCGCCGCTCCGCTCCTGGCGCTGAGTCTGGCCGTTAACGTTATAGTCAAACAGCAGGCCCGGAATGCCCTCATCCCAGCGCGACGGCGGATCCCAGTCTGGCGATGAATATTCCAGATAGGCCTGCGGAATGCTCAAATACAGCGCCGCCGTGGCTAAATCGCCGCGCGCCTCCATGCCCTTCAGGCTGGCGATATCCAGACACTCATCCTGATGCCACCAACGCAATTCTTTCGACGCATCCGGTTTCAGCGCCAGCTGTTCCACCAGCGCCGGCGAAATACAGGCCTGGCTGCCCTGAGCATCGTCATCCGGCGGATAAAAACTGACGCTCTGTTCCGGCAATTCATTGTTATTAAGATGAATCACCATGGCATAGGCGCCCGGCATAATATAGCCGCTGCGTGAAAACTGGCTCAGGTCGATATTTTTTCTATCGTTTACGTCCAAAATATCGGTATTAAACTGAATGCCGTCCTCAGCTTCTGCCTTTGGCGTCAAATGCGCTAACGCCAGAAATATACCAACACTTAGCGCATGAGGACGAAACAGCTTCCATGCAGGAGAAAAAAACATATCCACGACCCTGTTATTTAATAGTGTTTATCGGCAGAGCTCAGCCTCAGTAGTAGTCAACTTTGAATCGAATCGCAGAGTAATAAGCTCCCGGCCGCAGCGTTTTTTTATTGGCTACCAAACGCATCTCATAATTAAGACGCATACTTCCCGGCTCTATTTCTCCAGTGGGCAACGGACTACCGGGCCTGGCAACATTTCCGTAAGCATCGGCTATCTGCAGACCAACACCCTTCGCTTCACCGTCAACGCCGAATAACCCATCATCATTGTCACCATCAAATGTCATTTGAAAGTGTTGCCAGTCACTTAGTTTTTTTTCAGTACGAGACAATACACAGTTAGTTAACTCAATAGAAAAACCCTTGGATATTCCTTTCCCATCCCGAACGATATCCGCGACCGGTACCGTCTCCATCTCGATCACCTGTTCTTGACTTTCAGTGGCGATGGCGCAGGCGGTATCAATAATGGCTCCTTGCATATTGACTCGCCCCCATCCCTGAGAGGAATAAGCGGCCTGAGAGTCATTTGCCATTAGCAATGAGGCTAATATGCAAGGAAGCATTAATTTTGCATGAAAATGGCTCATAGAATATTCCCTATTCACAAACTTTTCCGTCTCCGGGTATTCCTGAAAAGCATGCGGGCAAGCCCGCATGCTAAATTAAGGAAAACAGCCGGGCTTACTGGTAAGCCAGGGTGAAGTCAGCCACGGACTGGAAGTCGCCCGGGGTGATGACAGCGGTAGAAGCCTTACTGCCCTGCAGATAGGCAGAGAAGTTCAGGGTGTTGTTGCCGTTCTGCAAGGTTTGCGCCGCTGTTGCTTTACCCAGTTCAATCAGCTTACCGGAACCGTCGGTGATGGCGATGCCGGCGCCTTTAGCGGTACCGGTAATGCCCAGCAGTTTGTCGTCCTCTACCGAAGAAGCACCGGTAAATTTGATAGAAACGGTATTGTTTTTACCAGGCGAGGTATCCGTCAGCTCACAGTTTTCCAGCTTAATCACGAAGTTCTTAGGCGTAGACTGGCCGCCGTCTTTCAGCGCCACGTTAGAAACCTGGCCCAGGTTAACGGTCTGGTCTACGGTTTCTGGGGTAATGGAACAAGGAGCGTCAATGATCGCGCCTTTAAAGGTCACGGTACCGTGGCCCTGATCCGTTGCGTGAGCCACAGAAGTTACGCCGAAAGCCAATACTGCTGCCATCATGATTTTGTTCAGTTTCATATTAAATCCCTTACATTCCTTAGTAAGAAAGAGGTACTCATTGACGTCAATTAGATCAACAATTCACTCTTGATGTTTAACGCGCCGCTTTATTATTGGGCGCAGATTCTTTCGCTGATACCTGCCTTTCAGCGTTCCGTATCAGTGGCAACAAATTTACCCCGCCCAGATCAAAAATAAAACGTTATATCGCAAAAAGACAAAAACACATGATTTATACATGAAAAACACACATTAAATAGATTTAAATACCAAAAAATAGAAATTAAATAAGGCTAATTATTTTTTAATACTTGTAAACATAAGGTCTAATTACGATAATTATACAAAGACAGGGAAAAATCCTATTGACCAATATTACGAAGGATTGAAAAAAAGACAGGCAGGTCTCAGAATCATCTCTCGACAGGTAAGTTGACAGGTTGAAAAAATGATTTTCCATATAAATAACAACGTTCTCTATGATGAAGTAGAGAATACGCTGTCGCATATTGATAATGCGGCGACAAAAATAGTCTTACTTAGACCCAGTGCCAGGCTGTTATCACTGTTCATCCGTAACAATAATGTATTGTTAATGCGTGAAAGACTGCTTAATGATGTCTGGGTTGAACATGGCCTTAAAGCTTCGAACAACAACCTGAATAACTATGTTTCAGGACTACGTAAGTCGCTGGCGCAGTTCGGTGAAGAAACGCTGATTGTCACCTATCCACGGCAGGGCTTTAAATTTACCGCTGATATCATTCAAGAAATAAATAGTAAAGGAGGAGAAAAGAGAGATATAAATAATCTTGCAGAGGATGCTGCATTGGGTAATCCGATAGATTTAACTGAGAAAAATAATAGCGCCACGCGCTCATTCAGGCATCTGGCCATGGCGTTCTTTGCCTGCCTGGTGCCGTTTGCCGCTATCGTGCTTTATCAGAATGCCACCCGCATCAGCATGTATCCTTTAGGCGATTACCAGCGTTGCCAGATTTACAGCATGAGTTCAGGCAGCGGCAACCTGCCTCAAATCAGGCAGTTTATCCAGCGCGCCGGTTTTAACTGCCGAAGTAAAGCAGACGTGTATTACTACGACAACATCCGCGACGAAACTTCACAGAAAGACACCGAGTTACTGACCTTCTGCCCACGGGAAGGCGACAGCCCGTGCATTTATAATTATATCGATAAAAACTAGCGTTGATATTGCAAGCGTTATCCCACCAGGCCAGGTAATATTCAGCCCCCTTGGTTTAGCCAAGGGGGGTTTTCTTAAGAGGTGGTACACACAAATAGCGGTGCATGATTATCTGCGAACAGAAAGCGCTGGGTATCTAGCCGTTCAATGCGCCAGTGTAGTTGCATTCCCTTCACCGGCAACCGCCGATTAAAATCCTCAAGCCTTATCGAGTCATGCGGTTTCTTGATATTTTCCTTCACCCACAGCGTATAGTTATTGCCCTGCCGCCGATAATCCATAACCAGAGTGCGCGAGACTACATAGTGATCCTTACCGTCATAGACTCTGCCGTTCAACAATATGTTAATGCGCCGCGGGCCATCAGGAATCACGTTTATCAGAACAATGCGTTCAACGCTGCGGCCGGCAATGTTGTCAGTCACGTGTTCAACCGCCCGGCACTCCGGGATTTGCGGTTTGAAAAATAAAAAGTAACCGGCGATAGCGCAGCAGCCCATAGCCAGTAATGCCACAATCGCGTAACCATATCGTTTCATCGTTTACAGGCCCCAGCCTTCATAGAAACTCTCGCATTGCACCTTGTTATCCGCCATTTGCGACTCTGGGCAGTAATAGAAATAGGACGTTCGGGTTCTCCCGGAGCCATTTGGCGCCAGTGTTTGCGTGTCGTAGTAGAGCAGCGTCGCCGGTTCGTTGCAGTGAATCTGTGGCCGCTCCTTCAGCATGTCGCGCAGATGATCCAAATCGACCTTGTTGATCGCCGGCTTATGATAGGTGGTGATAAGACGCACGCTGCAGCTGTCGATGCGCCCCACGTCGACCGTGCTGGCCGGCAGATAACCCGCATCGAACCATGCCCAAATACTGCAGCCCAGCGCCAGAACCAGCAAAGCCGCCAGTCCGGCGGCTTTGAAACGCGTATAGTTGCGTACAGCGACGGAGCCTACCTCAGGGGGGACGCCCACATCCTGGCCCACCTCCGGAGCCGGATCCTCTGCGGGCGCCTGGCTGTCCGCCGTTTTGATCGTAGCGGCGGTGAACATAAAACCTTGCCGCGGCAAGGTGACGATGATCTCCTCCTCGCCAAGCGAAGAGAACGCCTTGCGTAAAATTGAAATGGTATTGTTGAGGTTATTACCGGAAGCGACCTGGCCGTGAGCCTCCCACACCTGCGTCAACAACGTCTCTCTGGATAACACCAGATTGTTGTTTCTGACTAATGTGGAGAGCAGGCGGTTCAGCGTGGCCGTCAGCGTAATCGGCGGGATATCGTCATGCACCGAGACCAATTCCGATCTATCTTCGTGATATTTAATATTATTATTAATTATGTATCTCATACATTCCCTGCGCTACAAACCATGTCAACGCCAATTCCCCACCAAACAACATGATATTAGCACAGCAATTATAATAAGAAAATTCTTACCAATTGAATATAAATTCATATAAAACAATTAAATAGAAACAACAAATCATAAAGAACAGCGGAACCTTGGACGCAGTTAAAGCTCCCGGCCTTCGCTTGATGCGACAACGTTCATTGCGATATATATAAAAAAACCCGCCATAACGGCGGGCTAATTCGGTTTGAAATTTATCAAACTAAGCGAGCGATTTGCCGCTTCTGCCAGCGCCCGAACAGCAACAGGCCGCACATCGCCCCGAGCAGCGCGCAGAACATGTCAGACTGGGTGTCCCACGGGTCGCCCTGGGTGCCGAGAAATTCGTCGGCGCCCTGGCCCAGCGCCAGCGCCGCCCACCACTCGATCAGCTCATACACGGCGCTGATGGCCAGCGCGATGCAGCACACCACAAAGCCCAGCATCTTGCGGCCCTGCACATAGCCGCCGCGCAGCAGGATCTCGCGCGCCACCAGCGCCGGCACCAGCCCCTGGAAGAAATGCCCCAGTTTGTCGTACGGGTTGCGATCAAGATCCAGCCACTGCTGCACCTCAAACCCCAGCGGCACTCGGGCGTAGCTGTACATGCCGCCGAAAATCAGGATCAGCGCATGGCAGAAAATCAGCGTATAGAGCAGCGGCGTCAGCGGATAACGGCGATGGGTCAGCCACAGCAGCGGCAAAACGATCAAGACCGGCGCCACCTCCATCAGCCAGGTGGTGCGATCGTAAGGGCTGATGCCGCTGTGGATCAGCGCCGCCAGCAGCAGCAGGGTGATAACGAACAACAACAGCGGGGTGCGTGAGGCGGGCATAACCAACGTTCCTTCGGGTCAATAAGGCAATCCCCTCTTTATACCGCAGATCGCACGGCGAAAAAAAACAGGCGGAGCGTCGCCGCTTCGCCTGTTCGAGGTGTGCTTACCTGGGTGGGATTATTTCAGCGCGACGCGGATCACGTCGTCCGGCGCAGTCGCTTCTTTCTCGCGGCTGGAAGCCTGCTTGACGCTGACGTACAGCGTCTGGCCGTCCGGCGACAGCGCCAGGCTGTTCGGGTGGGTCGGCGTTTTAATGGTGTTCAGCACCTTGTAGCTCTTGGCGTCGATTACGCTCACTTCGCCCGCCTGGCGATGGGTCACGTAAACTTCATTGCGCGCCGGGTTGAACAGCACCGCCAGCGATTCCGGCACATCTATCTTGCTCAGGATGTTGCCGTTGCGGGTATCCACCACCAGCACCTGCGGCTGCTTGGAATCGGTGATGAAGGCGCGGTGAGTGGCGGTATCCAGGCTGATGTTCAGGAAGAAGTGCTCTTTAGACTCATCCAGCTTCTTGCGCGACAGCACCTTGTTGCTCTGGGTATCGATGGTCACCAGCTCGCCGTCGGCGTTGGTGACGTACAGGCGTTTGGCGGCGGCGTCCAGCGCCAGGCCAGTGCCGTATTTGCCGGTGCCGGTGATGGTGGCGCGCAGGGTCAGATCCTTGCCGTCCACCACCCATACTACGCTGGAATCCCCCAGCCCGGTGATGTACAGCGTATCGCTGTCGGCATCCGCCACCAGTTCGCGCGGCGCCAGCGGCTTGACGGTTTCGGAGCGCTGGCGCGCGTCCAGCACCAGGCGGCCTTTCACGTCGCCGGTCTTGGCGTCGATGGCGGTTACCGAGTTATTGACGGTGTTGCCGAAGAACAGCGTGCCGGTCTTGGCGTTGACGGCGGCGCCGAACGGCTTGATGTCGTTATGGATAATTTGGGTCACGTCCAGCGTGGTCGGATCCAGACGGTAAACGATGCCGCCCTTGTCCAGCTTGCGGCTCTGCGAGGTGGCCAGGTAGAGCGCGTTCTCGCTCGGGCTGTAGGCCATTTCATAGGCGCCCTTGCCAACCGGCTTGCGCAGCACTTCCGGCGCGGTTTGCGCCTGCAAAGTGTTGGAGAACAGTAGCGTAGACAGCAGCATGAGCGGAAATGCCGCGCGTTTTCCCTTGGTAATCAAAGTATTCATCAAAATCTCCTTATATCCTTCATACTTGCAGCTACATCGGCGTTGGCTGCGCTCGCTCGCCCCAGTCACTTACCTGAGTAAGCTCCTGGGGACTCACGTTCTTGCCACCTTGATGCAGCTGCAATTATTTTGGATATGGCTCAAAAGAGCGGCGTTTTATGTCAAACCAGACGGCCGCCGCATTATCGTTATTAAAAATCAGGCTTTCTCTTCGGAAAGCAGCGCCCACCAGCTGTCGATGGTCGGGTTGCGCGCCAGCGCGATAAAGTCGATGTCGCTGCGGATCTTGCGCCAGCGGGTCGCCAGCTCCATGATGCGCACCGAATCCAGGCCGTAATCGATCAGGTTTTCATCGTTGCCCATGTCTTCGCTGTCTTCATCCAGCAGCGGCAGGATCTGCTGACGCAGCGCATCGATGCTGGCGATGCCGGCCGCCGGCAGCAGAGACGCGGTGGTCACCACCCGGCCGCAGCGGCCGGCGGTGTAGCGCAGCGCCATCAGGTGTTCGTCGCGCGAGAAGTCCGCCAGGCCGTCGGCCACCATGAACGGCTGGATGTTGCGCATGAAGGCGTCGATGGCGGTGGTCAGGCAGCCGATGTGCGCATACACGCCGCAGATGATCAGCTGATCGCGGCCGGACTCCTGCAGGATCTCCTGCAGCGGCGAGCGATGGAAGGCGCTGTAGCGCCATTTCACCAGCACCGTGTCGTCTTCGTCCGGCGCCAGCGCGGCAGTCACCGCCTGTTGCTCAGGGTGTTTGTTCAGGCCCGGCCCCCACATGTCGTTCAACAGCGCGCGATCTTCATCGCTCTGCTGGTTCGGCTGTGCGGTATAAAACACCGGGATGCCCTGCTGCTTGCAGTAGCGGCGCAGGTTGGCGATGTTCTCCACCACCTGTTTAATCAGCGCGCTGTCCTCGCCCCAGAAGTTGAGGAAATACTGCTGCATATCGTGGATCAACAGCGCGGCGCGCTGCGGCTCCACCTGCCAGGTGACTTTATTTTGCGGCAGTTCGTCCGCCGTCGGCAGCGCGTAATCATTAAGTTTTGGAATGGCCATCGATTAATCTCCCTGAGCCTGAGTCTGTAGTTGCGCATCGAGCTGCTGGCGCAGCCGTTTTTTGTCCACTTTGCCGACCGGGGTCAGCGGCAGGCTGTCCACCTGAATAAAGCGATCCGGCAGCTTGAAGTCCGCCACGCCCTGCTCACGCAGGTGGCGGCGCAGCACCACCGGCTTCAGCGGCGCGTTGGCGATGATATAGGCGCAGCTCTTCTCCCCCATCAGCGCATCCGGCATCGACACCAGCGCGGCGTTGATCACGTCCGGATGACGCAGCAGCAGGTTCTCGATCTCCTCGGCGGCGATCTTCTCTCCGCCGCGGTTGATCTGGTCTTTTTGCCGCCCCTGCACGGTGATGTAACCGTCTTCGCTGATGCTGATCAGATCGCCGGAGCAATAGAAACCGTTGGCGTCGAAGGCGTCAGCGTTGTGCGCCGGGCTCTGGTAGTAACCGCGGAAGGTATAAGGCCCGCGCGTCATCAACCGCCCAACCTCGCCCGCCGGCAACGGATTGCCGTCGTCGTCCGCCACCCACACTTCGTCGTCCGGCGACATCGGCCGCCCTTGCGTCGTCAGGATGTGGCGTTCGTCGTCGTCCAGCCGGGTGTAGTTCACCAGCCCTTCCGCCATGCCGAACACCTGCTGCAGTTGGCAGCCAATTTCGTTCTGAATGCGCGCCGCCAGCGTTTCGCCCAGCTTGGCGCCGCCCACCTGCAGCAGTTTCAGGCTGGCGAGCTGGGCATTGCCGCCCCACTCTTCGATCGCCTGCAGCCACAACGTGACCGCCGGCGGCACCAGCGCCGTCACGTTGATTTGGTGCTGTTCGATCAGGCGGAAGCACTGCGCGGCGTCCGGATCGGCGGCGAACACCACCAGTCCGGCGCCATAAAACACGCCCAGCACGCCCGGCGAACTCATCGGGTAGTTGTGCGCCACCGGCAGCGCGCACAGATAGCGGGTCTGCGCGTCGAAACGGCAGATCTCCACGCTGCGGCGAATGCTGTAGTAGTAGTCATTGTGGGTGCGCGGGATCAGCTTCGGCGTACCGGTGCTGCCGCCGGAAAGCTGGAAGAACGCCACCTGGTCGGCCGCGGAAGGCTGCGCGACAAAACCGTCGCTCGCTTCGTCCAGCCAGGCGGCCAGCGCCAGCTCGCCCTCAGGCTGGCTGCGCAGCGCCACGACGCGCAGCGAAGGATGCGCAGCGCGGAAGGCGTTCAGGAATTGATCGTCGGCAAACAGCCCGTGCTGGCGATCGGCGATCAGCAGCGCCGGTTTGATCTGCTCGGCATAGGCGTTCAGTTCGCTGCGCTGATGGCTGAACAGCGCGTTGACCGGCGCCACGCCAATTTTCAGCAGCGCGAAGAACACGATATAGAACTCCGCCACGTTGCCCAGCTGCACCAGCGCGGTGTCGCCGGATTTCACGCCGCGGCGCAGCAAAGCGGCCGCCAGGCGATCGGAGCGCTGCTGCAGCTCGCGGTAGGTCAGGCTGCCCTGGGCGTCGATGATCGCCGGAGCGTCATTGTTGGCCTGACGGTCGAGGATCTCGGTCAGCGGCTTGTCAGTCCAGTAGCCGCGCTCGCGATAGCGGCTGGCGAACTCCGCCGGCCAGGGGGTAAAGGCAATGCTCATCTTGTCGTTATCCTTGATTTATACCAAAGGCACGCAGAATGGTGCTGAGTTTGGTGCCTGTTTCATGCCATTCAGATTCGGGTGAAGAGTCTTCCACGATGCCGGCGCCGGCGAACAGCCGTACCCGGTTGCCGTCAACGGTGCCGCAGCGGATAGTCACAACCCACTCGCCGTTGCCTTCGTCGTCGCACCAGCCGACGATGCCGCCGAACAGGCCGCGATCGAACGGCTCCAGCTTGCCGATCAGGGCGTGCGCCTCGGCCGTCGGCATGCCGCACAGCGCCGGCGTCGGGTGCAACAGGCAGGCCAGCGACAGGGCGTTTTCGTCGGGAGACGCCGCCTCGCCGTCGATCGGCGTGGAGAGATGCCACAGCGTGGTGGTGGTCAACAATTCAGGGGTGTGCGGCACGTTCAGGTAGCGGCAGCGGCCGGCCAGCACGTCACGCATGCTTTCGGTGACGATGCGATGCTCGTGGCGATCTTTCGCCGAGGCCATCAGCCGCTCCCCCACTTCGCGATCGCGCTCTGGGTCGGCCTCGCGCCGGGCGGAACCGGCCAGCGGATTGGAATAGAAACGGCCGCCGTCCTGGCGCAGCAGCAGCTCGGGGCTAGCGCCCAACAGCGCGCCCTGCTCCAGCGGCACATGGAAATGGAAACCGTGCGGGTTCTGGGCAATCACGCGCGCCATCAGCGCATGGCGATCCACCGGCTGACGCGTTTCGATCTCCAGCAGGCGCGACAAGACCACTTTGTCCAACTCACCGGCCTTCATCGCGTCGACGGCGTCGCTGACCATATTCATGAACGGCTGCTGTGGCGGCAGTTCCGTTACCCCGGCCAGCTCCGGCCCGTCCGCCGCCGGCCTAACGCCGGCCATAAAGGCGGCGCGATCGAACCAGCGGCTCTGCTGCGGAATAAACAGCGCCGAAGGCTGCCGGGTATCGAACGGAATGGCGCCGCACAGCAGCGGTTTTTTGATGCCGGCCTGGCGGGCCTCGGCAAACGCCTGCCGTACGCTGCGCTGGAACTCGCCGTTCAGATCGGCGCCGTCCGCGGCCGGCAGGCGAATGCGGCTGAAACAACCGGTGGTGGTCAAGCTGCGGAAAGGGGAGGTAAAGAAGAAGCCCGACGCCGGAGAAAAATCAGCGGCAAACCGCTGCTCTTCGCACTCCTGCACTTCCTTTCGATTGATGTCGTTCACGGCAGTATCCATCGCTTCGCCCTCAAGAATTTGAAGTGATAACCAATATAATAATGATTATCATTTGAGTTAATTCCGCGCTAAATTACTCGCCGATATTTGCTATGTCAATAAACGTAAGCACTTCTTTCATTTCGAAATCATGACATAAACGCTGTGGGTTTTACGCATGCCGATGATAAGCATTGCTATTTGATCCCACAGCGTTGTTTTAACGCGTTCGACTACTTTTCTGTGGCGGGCTGCGGCTCCGGTTTGTGCAGCGTAACCTGGCGCAAACCGGTCATGGCGAACAGCAACAGGATGCCGAGCAGCGCCGCGCCGAAGCCGAAACCGCTGGCGCTCATCGCCGGCAGCATGAAGGCGCCCATCGCCCCCAGCAGCAACGCGCCCAGCGCATCGCCCACCACGTTTTGCGCCGTCCACAGGCCGTTGATGCGGCCAAGGAAGTTATCCGGCGTCAGGCTCTGGATCAGGCCGTATTGCAGCAGCGAGTTCAGCGCGCTCAGGTAGCCGAACGCCACCAGGCACAGCAACGCCAGGCTGTACCACGGCATCAGGCCGAACAGGCCAATAGAGGCGAAAGCCGCGATCGCCGTCAGCAGCATTACCCAACCGGGGCGCGCCACGTGCGCCACGCGCCCGCTGGTGAACGCACCGATGGCCGCGCCGAGCGGCACGGCGGCGTACATATAACCGAGGTGGGCAGCGTCGATGTGCCAACCTTCCGCCATCGCCGGGTACAGCACCCGCACCGCGCTGGCCATGGTCAGCAACGCGCCGATCAGTGCCACCATGCCGATCACCTTGTTCTGGAACAGGAAGGCGAAACCGCCTGCCAGCGCGCGCAGCGGGTGTTCACGCGGCTGCGGTGGCGGCATCAGCTGCGGCAGGCTCAGCAGCGGCAGCAGCGTCAGCAGGGTGCCGAACGCCGCCAGACCGTAGTTCCAGGCGATGCCCATATGGGCGATCACCAGGCCGCCGATCGCCGGAGAAAGAATCGAGCCGAAGCGCACCGTCAGCATGCTGATGGCGCCCGCCTGCACGATGTTTTCGCGGCCCACCAGCGCCGGCGTGGCCGCCAGCAGCGCCGTCACCCCCACCGCGCCAAAGAAGCCGTCCCACACCGCCAGCAGATAAATGGCCGCCAGCGAAGGCGACGGCAACAGGGCATTGAGACACAGGCCGACAAATCCGACGCCGCAGGTGGAACGCGCAAACAGAATCAGCCGGCGTCGCTCATAGCGATCGGCCAATACGCCCCCCATCAGCAGCCCGGCGAACATGCCGCCGCCGGCCAGCGTCACCGCCAGCCCCACCTGCAGGGTGGAACCGGTCAACGCCTGGATCTGCACCGGGATGGCGATCGCCATCAACCCCAGCGCCACAATGGAGATAAAGCGCGCGCAGAACACCGCGCGGAAAGCCCGATTGGTTTTCAGCAGGCTGAAATCAAGCAGGATGGAGGGTTTGCTACTCATCGGTTGTTCACCACATCTTTAAACGGGGATTCTGCAGTTGCGGAGCGCTATGCTAGCACAGATGACGAAATCAATAATGATAATAAAAATCATTGATATTCAATTGTGAGCGACCGCAAGAAACGCCGCCAAACGCGGGATAATCCCCGTGCCTGGCGGCGGGATGAGGGCGTCATTACAGCGTGCGCAAGATCCGGTTCAGCAGCGGCCCCAGCACTTTGAACGACGCCGGCGAAACGATATCGACGTGCGCACAGTCCAGCTCGTGCGCCTGCAGCGCATCGACGTACTGCGACCAGGTCTGCTGCACGTCCATCCCTTCCTGCAGCGTGCGTTTGGCGACGAACAGCGTCGCCTGGCCGTGGAAACGGGCGGTCCGCGTGTGCGACAACAACCGCACCGAATCGGCGTAGTTGGCTTCGATGTTGTCGAACATCGCCGTGCGCGTCTCACCCAGCGCCGGATCGAGCGTGTCCTGCGACACCGCCAGGAACTGCTCGCGCTCGCGCTGCACTTCCTTCAACACGTTGTCGTCCAGCATCACGTCCCAGTTTTGGGTCTCCGGCGGATAGGTATCCAGCAGGCCGAGGAACGCCACCTGCTCGCCGCGCGCCTGCAGCCGGGCGGCAATGCCCTGCGCCAGCGTGCCGCCCAGCGAGTAGCCGATGAAGTGATACGGCCCGTGCGGTTGCACCTGCAACACCGTCTGCAAGTGGGCATCCACCACCTGATCCATATCTTCGCTCAGCGCCAGCGGGCCGTCCGGCCGCGGCGACTGGATGCCGACCAGCGACCAGTGCTGATCGAGATAGCGTGGCAATACGCTGAACTGCCAGGAGAAACCGGACGCCGGGTGCAGACAGAACAGCGTCGGCCCCTCGGTGACGCGCAGCGGCAATACGCTGTCGAAGCCGCTGCGATCGGCCTCTTCCTGCGTGCGATCTTCCGCCAGCAAGGCGGCCAGTTGCTCAACGCGCGACGCCACCATCACCTGGCCGACGGACACCGCCTTGCCCAGATCGCGGCGCAACTCCGCCGCCAGGCGCATCGCCAGCAGCGAATGGCCGCCAAGGGCGAAGAAATCGTCGTCGGCAAACACCTGCTCGCGCTGCAGCAAACGGGCGAATACCGCAGCGATCTCGCTTTCCAACCCGGCCTGCGGCGGCCGCCCCGCCTTGCGCACACCGCCCTGCGGCTGCGGCAAAGCCTTGCGATCCAGCTTGCCGTTGGCGCTCAGCGGCAAATCACTCATTTCCACCAACGCCACCGGCACCATGTGCGGCGGCAGGCGGTCGGCCAGCGCCGCGCGCAAAACTTCCGCATCCCAGCTCGCGCCGGGCTGCATCACCAGATAGCCCACCAGCTGGCGCGCATCGCCGCCGGCGTCCACCGGCGTGCCCTGCAACACCAGCGCATGCGTCACCGCCTGGCGCACGCCCGGCAGCGACAGCAAGGCGTGGTCGATTTCACTCAGCTCGATACGCTGCCCGCGGATCTTCAGTTGATCATCGCTGCGGCCCAAATATTCCACCGCGCCGTCCGGCAGCCAGCGCGCCACGTCGCCGGTACGGTACATCCGTCCGCCCTCGCCGAACGGGTCGGCGACAAAGCGGCTGGCGGTCAGATCAGGCCGGCCAAGGTAGCCGTGCGCCAGCTGCACGCCAGTCAGATACAGATCGCCCGCCACGCCCGGCGGCACCGGCCGCAGGCGCGCGTCCAGAATGCGTAGTCCGGTGTTCCATACCGGCAGGCCGATCGGCACGTTGGCGCCGGTCACCTTCGCCAGCGCGTCGCCGTAGGCCGGATGCCAGGTCACATCCACCGCCGCCTCGGTCGGGCCGTAGAGGTTGTGCAACGGCACTGCCGTGCGGCTTTGCCACAGGCGGCACAGCTCCGCCGGCAGCGCTTCGCCGCTGCAGAACACCTGGCGCAGCGCGGCGCAGTTCGCCACCGCCGCGTCGTCGTCCAGTGCGGCCACGAAAGCCGCCAGCATCGAAGGCACGAAGTGCATCGTGGTAATGCGGTGTTGCGCGATCAGCTGTTGCAGTTGCTGCGGATCGCGGTGCGCCTCCGGCGGCGCCATCACCAGCCGGGCGCCGACCATCAGCGGCCAGAAGAATTCCCACACCGAGACGTCGAAACTGCATGGCGTTTTCTGCAGCACCGCGTCGTCCGCCCCCAGCGGATACTGGTGCTGCATCCACAGCAAGCGGTTGACGATCGCCTGATGGCCGACCAGCACGCCTTTCGGGCGCCCGGTGGAACCGGAGGTAAAGATGATATAGGCCGCATGATCCGGCGTCGGGCCCGCGATCGCCACCCCGGCGGCATGATCGGCCGCCAGCGGCGCGTCATACAGCAAGATTTCGCCCTTGTCGGCGAAGCGCGCCTGCTGCGCCGGGTTGGTGATGACCAGCCGGGGCGCGGCGTCTTCCAGCATCATCGCCAGCCGCTCGTCCGGATAACCGGTATCCAGCGGCAGGTAGGCGGCGCCCGCTTCCACGATCGCCATCAACGCCAGCGACAGGAACACCGAACGCGGCAGCGCCACCGCCACGATGTCGCCCGGCTGCACGCCCTGCGCCACCAGCTGGCGCGCCAGCGCCGTGACCTGCTCGCGCGTTTCGCGGTAGGTGAAATTGAAATGCGCATCCGCCAGCGCCGGCGCGTTCGGCGTAATTTTCGCCTGCTGCGCCAGCAGTTGGCTCAGCGTGGCCGCCGGCACCGGATGCGTCGTGTCGTTGACCCGCGCCAGCAGCGCATGATCGTCGGCGGTCAGCATGTCGGCTTCGCCGATCGGCAACGTTGCCTGCGCGGCGAACTGCGCCAGCAGCAGCGGCAACCGCTGCAGATGCGCCAGCAGTTCCTGACGGCTGTAACGCTCGGCGTTGGCCAGCAGCTCCACCTTCAGCTGATGGTGTTCGTCGATAAACAGCGCAATCTCCAGATCGCGCACCGGCCCGGAGGCCAGATCGTGGGTAATGCCTTCGATACCGGCGAAGTCCAGCTGGTAATCGAACATTTTGAAGTTGAAGACCGTACCGTACAGCGGTTCGCCGTCGCCGATGCGCCCCAGATCGCGCTGTACCTGTTCGGCATCGTAGCGCTGATGGCGGCGCACCGTTTTCAGCTCGCGGCTGATGCGGGCGGCGGCCTCATACAGCGTGGCCTGCGGCTCGAGGTGCATCTCCATCGGCAACACGTTGATCACCGGGCCGGCGGCGCACAGGGCGGCCGATCCGGTACGGCGCATGAAGATAAAACCGGCGCTGAAGCTCGGTTGGCCGCTCAGACGCGACACCCACAGCGCCACCAGCGCCACCGCCATATCGGCGGCGTTCAGCTTCTGCTGCGCGCCGCACTGCACCAGTTCGGCGAAGGTCTGCGGATCGCAGCGCTGTTCCAGCCGGTGGATGCGCGGCGTGGGCGTTTGCCCGGCCAGCGGCTGCGGGCAGAGCGTGGCCGGCGGCGGCAGCTGCCGTGCTTTTTCGAGCCAGAAATCGGCGTCGCGTTGCCAGGCCGGCGCCTGCCGGTAAGCCTGGTATTCCGCCACCACGTCGCTGAACGCCGTGAAAGGCGTCGGTTCCAGCGCGTCGCCGCGGCAAAGATGGGTGTAAATCGCCGCCACGCGGCGCGCGATGGCGGTGAAGCTGAAACCGTCCACCAGCAGATGGTGATAGCGCTGATACCAGAACCAGCGGTCATCCGCCAGACGCATCACCACATGGCGATACAGCGGCGCGCCGCTGCCGGCGCGCAGATCGCTCGCCAGATCGATGTCCATCAGCGCGCGCGCGGCGGCTTCAGGGTCCGGCGACGTCGTCAGATCGACAAGTTCCGGCTCGTGCACCGCCAGCGCGTCGTCCAGCCATTGCACCGGCACGCCGTCACGTTCCGCAAAACGCAGGCGCAGCATGTCCACCTCGCCCAGGCCCTGGATGATGGCCTGCAGCAGAGGCTCCACGGCAATGGGGCCGTTGAGTTCGATGGCGTGAGCCACCGCGTAGGCATTGCGATGCGGGGAGATTTGATCGGCGACCCAGATGCCGGGTTGTGCCGCGACCAGCGGCCATTCGCCCGCAAGCGCCGGGCCGCTGAGAGAGTTAGGGGTATGTGACACTGCTTATTGCTCCCGTGATTACCTGGCGCCGGTCACGCCTCGCGTGCTGCGACCGGCAGAATATCTTGCCAATGCTGTTCCAGCCATTCGGCGCACTCGAGGCGCGCCGCCGGGCCAAAGACGATCGTCCACTCGGACGGAATGGCGCGGAAATCCGGCCACAAACTGTATTGTTGTTGTACGTTGCGCAGCACCAGGCTGCGCTGCTGTTGATCATCGAACGGATTCAGGCTTTCCATCATGTGTTCCTCGTGCCGTCGCCGATGCCGGGTAAGCGGTGGCGAAAGCGGAAGCCCATACCGCCTGCAGCCCATCGGTCAGGCCGCTGCGCCAACACAACGCGTCGTGCCCGCCTTCCACCACCCGGTAGTGCACCCGATGGCCGGCGTCGCTCAGGCGTGCCGCCATTTCGCCGCTGACCCGATGCACCAGCTTTTCCTGCGAACCGGCTTCCATAAAGACCTTCAGCGCGCCATGGTTGCCCAGGCCGTGCCGTTCTACCTGCTGCATCAGCCAGCAGGCGTCGTCGGGAATGCTCGGCAGCTGCAGCATGTCGCGCCGCGGCCACCAGTAGGAGCCGGACTGGGTGATCACCGCGCCGAAGCGCTGCGGCCAACGCAGCCCGGCGTACAGAGAAGCCAGGCCGCCAAAGCTTTGCCCCGCCACCACCGTATCGGCCGGCTTGTCGCTGTGCGGCGCCCAGTCGGCCAGCTGCGGCATCAGTTCTTCCTGCACCGCCAGCCAGAAATCGTCCTTGCAGGTTAATTCTCGCGCCCGGTGCGGCAGATCGATGATGTCGATCAGCACATACACCGCTTCCGGCAACGCCCCCTCGCGGGTCAGCTGCATCAGCGGCTCCCAAACCGGCATCTGCTTCGCCCAGAACTGGCCGTCGAGCAGGATCGCGAGCGGGCGCTCGGCCGGCTTGCTGTCGCCGGTGGTGTAGATCCAGACGTCGCGGCTGTTGCCCAGGCGTTCGCTCTGCCAGGTATGGCGCTGCAAACGCGCCGGCAGTGGCGGCGTGCAGCGCCCGCTGGCGATCTCATACTCGTCGAACGAGCGCCATACCGGCTGCGGCGGCGCATCCGGCATGTGCAGACCGGAGACGCTGTGGCCGCTGGCGCTTTGCCAGGAGCGATAAGGGTTGAGCAGATCGGGGGTAGCGCTGGCGAACACCTGGTGCCACCAGTGACGCAGGTTGTGCATGTTGGCGTGCGCATCGTCGCCGCTGAACGCCGGCGGCCGTTCGTCAAAGCAGGGGATAAAGCAGTAGCTGCCGCGCCAGGCGCCGCTCAGCTCGGTCTGCCAGTACCACACGTCGGTACCGGCCAAGCGCTGCAGGCTTTGCGGCGGATTCGGCTGATGATGGTCGGTCAGGCAGTTAATGTTGATCCACACGCGACGGTAGGCGGAGGTCAATTCGCATCCCTGAGGATCGCGCCAGAAGAAGGTGGTGCGCCACCGGCCGTTACCCGCCGGTTCTACCCATGGCGTACCGCGTCGTGCCACCGTCAACCACCACCCTGGACTGCCCGCATTGCTGCTGGCCAATAATCTGCTGCTTTCTGACTGTAGTTCTGTATTCACAACGCCTACCCATTTTGTAGTTGGCGGCACCGGGAACGTCGACTTTTCCCTATCGCCGGCCACCGCCCGAACGCACTGTACGCCAAATACTATTGATAATAATTTGCATTTGCAATAGTGTGTAAGGCTTGGAGATCGTGCTGGTATTGCGCGCAACGGACAGGGATCGGGGATACATCAATGGCATCCCTTGCCGCAGCCGATTTTCTATTTCCGACTACACAAAAACTACAACCGCCCTTCCCCCCATTCGGCGAGGGATGGCAGCAAGGTAGGACACTCAGATGAAAAGCAAGCTATCACGTTATTCTTTAGCCACTCTTATCGGCTTGGGATTGGGCGCGTCCGCGTTCGCCAACGCCGCGCAGCAGACCGACACCACCACCACGGAAGAGAACAGCGGCGCCACGGAGAAAAAGCCGCGCGGCGAAGACACCATCGTCGTGACCGCCGCCCGGCAGAACCTGCAGGCGCCGGGGGTGTCCACCATCACCGCCGACGAGATCAAAAAACGCCCGCCGGCGCGCGACATCAGCGAACTGATCCGCACCATGCCCGGGGTTAACCTGACCGGCAACTCCACCAGCGGCCAGCGCGGCAACAATCGCCAGATCGATATCCGCGGCATGGGCCCGGAAAACACCCTGATTCTGATCGACGGCAAACCGGCCTCCAGCCGCAACTCGGTGCGTCAGGGCTGGCGCGGCGAGCGCGACTCGCGCGGCGATACCGCCTGGGTGCCGCCGGAGATGATCGAGCGCATCGAAGTGCTGCGCGGCCCGGCTGCGGCGCGCTATGGCAACGGCGCCGCGGGCGGCGTGGTCAACATCATCACCAAGAAGGCCGGCGATGCGCTGCACGGCTCGCTGAACGGTTACTTCAACGTGCCGCAGCACAAGCAGGAAGGCGCCACCAAGCGCACCGATTTCAGCCTGTCCGGCCCGCTGAGCGACACCCTGAGCTTCCGCCTGTTCGGCGGCTACAGCAAAACGCAGGCCGACGCCTGGGACATTAACGAATCGCATAAATCCGAACGCGTCGGCGCCTACGCCAACAGCGTCCCGGCCGGGCGCGAGGGGGTGGTCGATAAAAACATCGACGCCTTGCTGCACTGGGATTTCGCCCATCTGCAGTCATTGGAGTTCGAATACGCCTATGGCCGCCAGGGCAACCTGTACGCCGGCGATACTCAGAACACCAACACCAACGCCCTGGTGCAGAGCAACTACGGCAAAGAGACCAACCGCATCTACCGTGAAACCTTCGGCCTGACCCACCGCGGTGCCTGGGACAACGGCGTGAGCACCAACAACTACGTGCAGTTCGAACGCACCCGCAACACCCGCCTGAACGAAGGCTTGGCCGGCGGCACCGAAGGCATTTTCGATACCAAGAACACCGGTTTCGGCACCACCAAGCTGGACGACTTCCTGGCGCACAGCGAAGTCAGCGTGCCGTTCGAGCTGGGCGTCGCGCAAACCGCTACGCTGGGTACCGAGTGGAGCCAGCAGCGCATGAAGGACGGCACCTCCACCAGCCAAACGCTGATGGGCGGTACCATTCCCGGCATGACTACCGGCACGCGCAGCCCTTACGCTTCCGCACATATCTTCTCGCTGTTCGCCGAAGACAACATTGAGCTGACCGACACCACCATGCTGACGCCGGGTCTGCGCTACGATCTGCATTCGGAATCCGGCAACAACTGGAGCCCGGCGCTGAACCTGTCGCAGGAACTGGGTGATTACTTCACGCTGAAGATGGGCATCGCGCGTTCCTATAAAGCCCCGACCCTGTTCCAAACCAACGGCAACTACCTGCTGTACAGCAAAGGCCAGGGATGTGCCGGCAGCGATACCAAAAACGGCTGCTACCTGCTGGGCAACGACGATCTGAAAGCGGAAACCAGCGTCAACAAAGAGATCGGGCTGGAATTCCATAACGAAGGCTGGCTGGCCGGCGTGACCTACTTCCGCAACGATTACCACAACAAGATTGAGGCGGGTAACTCGCGCATCGCCACCAGCAGCACCGGCACGGCGGTCTATCAGTGGGAAAACGTGCCGAAGGCGGTGGTGCAGGGGCTGGAAGGCTCGCTGAACGTGCCGGTCAGCGAGACCGTCACCTGGAGCAACAACGCCACCTACATGATCGAGAACAAGAACAAGACCACCGGCGATTACCTGTCGGTGATCCCGAAGTTCACCGTCAACTCGACCCTCAGCTGGCAGGCCACGCAGGATCTGTCGATGCAGTCCACTCTGACCTGGTACGGCCGGCAGAAGCCGAAGAAGTACAACTATCAGGGTAAACCGGCCACCGGCGGCGAAACCCGCGAGGTTAGCCCTTACGCCGTCGTCGGCGCCAGCGCAACCTATGACCTGACCAAAAACGTCAGCGTCACCGCCGGCATCGACAACCTGTTCGACAAACGCCAGTTCCGCGCCGGCAACGCGCAGAACGTGGGCGATCCGAACACCGGTGCGATCAACATCGCCGGCGCGGGCGCGGCCACCTACAACGAACCGGGCCGTACCTATTACATGAGCATCAACACCCACTTCTGATGGCATGTTCCAACGACAAAGGGCGCCGCGGCGCCCTTTTTTTATCTTTATATTCAGCTAGTTGGAATGCAGTTGAATACGCACCACGCTTTCCGGCTTGCCGGCCTTGGTGGAAGCGCCGTCGTTTTTCACCGTCACGAACAGCGCGTCGCCTTTCGGATCCAACGCCAGGCTGTTAGGGTGCGGCGGCAGGTCTACGGTTTGCAGGCGCTTGAGGGTCTTGGCGTCAAACACCGTCAGCGTCCCGGCGCCGTGATCCACGCGCACGCCTTTGCGGTTGGCGACATACAGCCGCTGGCTACGCTCATCGAGCAGCAGGCCGATCGGCACCTCATCCGTCAGCTCGCTGGCCAGCACTTTTCCGCTGTCCGCATCCAGCGCGAATACCCGGTGGCCGCTACTGCGCTTCACATAGTCGTGCCCCAGATGATGATTGCGGTAGTCGTCGCGATCGATGCCCTGATCGACGCCCAGCAGACGATTGCTCGCCGGGTCATACACCAGATTCAGCAGCTGATCGGCCTGCACTTCGTGCGTGGCGGTGATCGCCAGCGTGTCGGCGTTCAGGGTGATCACCTGCCCCTGCATGTTGGAGACGAACACCCGGCGGCCCTTCTCATCCAGCGTGATGCCCACCGCGTTGTAGCCGAAGCCCGGGATCACTTTCTCCAGCTTGCCGGCCTTGGTATCGACCACGTACAGCACGCTGTCAACGCCGAAGCCCAGACCCGGCAGGAACAGACGGCCGCTTTGCGCGTCATACTTGAGCTCGCGGAGGCGGTACAGATAGTCCTCGGTGATTTTAAACTTCTTCAGCTCCGCCAACAGGAAATCCAGACGCTTGCCGCTGATGCCCGCCTGCTTGTAAGCCTGCTCCAGCACCGCTTTGTCCAGCAACTTGATGCTGCCCAGCGCGTGGTTGGTGGTGGTGTCCACTACCCCGACTTCGCCGTTGAAGGCCTGCGTCAGGTACAGGCGATTGCCCGCGTCGTTCAGCGCCACGCCGAAGCCTTTCACCTGCAGCGGGATCTCCGCCTTGATCGCCAGGGTGTTGGGATCCAGCCGCAGCACGCGGGAGCGCGCCTCTTCCTTCCAGTCCGGCGCACTGACGAACAGCGCCTGTTGCGAGGTGCTGTAGGCCATCTCCACCACCGTCGACGACAGCGCCTGGCGCTTGATGTCCTGCGGTTTGATGCCGGCATCGTCGGCCTGCGCGGCGCCGGCGACCACCAGAGAGGCCGCCACCAGCAGCGACAGTAACGCGCGCGGGGTTGCTAGGGTTCCAGACATCCTTTTATCTCCTTGAAAATCATGCTTTCGGTTAGAGTGAAACAACGTCATGCCTGCGGCCCGGGCGGCAGCGCCGCCAGAGCGATATCGCCAGCGATGTGCTGCGCAAACTGGGTAAAGACGTGCTGAACGCCGTCGGCGATCAGATTGGCCTGCTCCCGGCTGTAGTGATCCTGGCGGTAGGTCATCATCACTCGCAGGGATTTCTTCCCGGCCAGATCGTCTTCCATCACCTCAAACTGCAGGCCGAGCAGCGATTCGGCTTTTTCCGGCTCCACCTGACGGTAGGCGATCGCGCTGCCGTCCTGCAGCCGGAACTCGCCGTTCAGCTTGATGCGGCTGTGGATCTGGATGAACACTTCAAACATGTGGTTCTTGCGGTCGGCGTCCACGCCGAACAGCCCTTCTTCCACCAGATCGATCGGAATGTCGGTGTATGGCAGCGAGCCGTTGATGGTGTTTTTCACCTGGCTGACCAAGCCGGCCACCGTCAACCCTTCGTCGAAGCGCACGCGGTGCACCACCACGGTGGTGAAGTAGCCGACGGTATCGAAGAACTCGGCGTCGTTACGACCGGAGGTCGAAGTGCCCACCAGCAGATCCGCCGGGCCGCCCAGCAGGCGCAGCGCCGAGGTAATCCCGGCATACACCACGTTGAACAGCGAAGCGTTATTGCGGCGAGCGAGCTGATACAGGCCCTCCGCCACAGCGGGATCGACCTCGAACTCCAGCCAGCCGCCGTTGACGTCCGCCGGCGCCGGCACCGCCGGGTGGGTAGAGGGTTCTTGCCGGAAGATCGGCTGGCCGACCGGCGCGCCGCGCAGCGCATCGAGCCAGTAGTCCAGATGCTGCTGCTGCACCCCGGAGGCCCGCTGCTGCCGGGCGAAGGTGTGGAACTGCGGCGGTTGCCCGCTCCACTGCGGCGCCTGGCCGACGACGCGATGGCGGTAGGCGACGCCCAGCTCATCCATCATCAGGTTGAGCGACCATTCATCCAGCACCACATGGTGGAACAGCAGCGACAGCAGCTGCTGGCCGTTGTCCGCATCGCGCAGCAGCGTGACGCGCAGCGGCAGCTCGGCGGCCAGATCGAACCGGTGCTGGCCGGCGTCGGCCAACAGGGCGGCGGCGTTGCCCGCCGGCGTCTCGTGGGAGAAGCGGAACCACTGATAATCCGGCAATTCTGCGGCCGGCACCACCACCTGCACCACCTCGCCCTGCTGCTCGACAAAGCGTGAACGCAGCACGGTATGGCGAGTCATGACGTCGATAAATGCCTGATGCAGCGCCGTTTCATCCACCGCATCGAAGAAGCGCAGAGAGAACGGCAGGTTGAAGATCTCGTCATGGCCGAAGGCTTCATACACCTTCCACAGCGATTCCTGCGCCAGCGACAGCGGCGCCTGCGCCCGATCATGATCGTCGGCGGCGGCCACTGGGGCATTCGGCTGCGCGACGTTCAGGCGTTTGGCGTACCCCGCCAGCCCACGCGCCGTCGGATGGCTGAACAGATCGTTAATGTTGATTTCGATCTGATGCAGGCTCAGCAAACGGCCGATCACCCGGGTAGCGACCAGCGAATGGCCGCCGCGATCGAAGAAGTCTTCATCCAGGGTCATTTCCGGCGCCACCAGCGCCTCACGGAACTCCTGCAAAATCAGCGGTGCAACGCTTTCGTCTGCGTCACCCTTCGCCGCCGGCGCGGTAATCGCCGGGGAAGCGGCCTCAGCCGCTGGCAATGCGACGGCAATTCGCTGCCCGGCCAGGAAGGCGCTGAACTGCTCCAGCAGGAACGGCGCCGCGTGCGGAGACAGACGCGGGTCGGTGACCAGCTCCAGCGTCAGCGCTTCCGCCTCGGGCAAGCCCAACAGCAGCGCCAGTTCAAACGGCGTATGCAGCGGCGGCAGCAACAGGCGTTCGGCGTGAACGCCTTCCATGCACCAGTCCGCAGCCAGATCGTCACGCCAGGCCACCAGCAGCTGCGCCCGCTGCGGATCCGGCTGTTCGGCCACGGTCTGCGCCAGCAGCCGCTGCCCGACGTTGCCCTCGCCATGCAGCACGGTCAGGCGCATCAGCGGTGCCGCCGTCAGCCCCAGTTCCAGACCGATGCACTCCGCCGTCTCCGCCGCCGGCACGCACAGCTGCACCGCTTGGCCGCCGGCCTGCGCGGCGATGAACTCGGCAAACCGTGCCGCCACCGCCGCCAGCAAGGCCCGCGGCGTGTCGTTGGCGGGCAACAGCGAGCGATCAATCCGCGTGACCACGCGCGCGCCCACCGGTGGCAAGGCTTCAGCACGCTGCGCCGGGCTGCGGTAATCCTGCAGCGAGACCGCCTGGCGCACCCACGGCAGCTGTAGCTCCGGGGTTTCCGCCAGCTCGACCGGCTCCGCCGCGAAAGGCAGAGGCATCACATCCCCGTTGTAACGGGCGGACAGCATCGCCGGCAGGTGGCGCCACGGCAGCGCTTCCGCCAGGATGTCATGCAGGACCACGCCCAAAATCACGGCATCGCCCGGCGTGAGCAACAGCAGGCAGCGCAGCGGCGCTTCGCTTTCCAGTTCAAACGGTGCCGCCTGCGCTTGCAGCAGGCAGCCAATGGCGTGTTGTTCATCCGCCACCTGACGCAGGCTCACCGGCAACGGCGCCGAGTCGGCGGCGCGTTTCACCAGACCGTTTTCGTCATCAAAAACGTAGCGCATGTCCACGCCCGGCGTTTCCCGCACCAGCGCCTGCAGCGCCGCCGTCAGCCGGGCGATATCCACGTCCCCCGTCAGGCGCCAGGCCAGCGCCCGCTGCCCGCGTGCGTCACCCTGTTGCAGATGGGCAAACCATGCCCGCTCTTCGGCTTCGCTTACCGGCCGTTCGCCGTCCGCCGACGCCGCGCCCAGCGCCTGAAACGCGCTCTCCAGCCGCTGGGCCTCTTCATCGCTCAGAATGCTGTCAAAATCACCGATCACTGCGTTATCTCCTTTGCCCGGCCATGCCGGGATAGCGCATAAAATGGGGGACATTCGTCCCCCGTCACCGCGATAGCGTTAGAAAGTCAGCTCAACCGCAGCGCCGACCAGGCGGCCTCGCTGGAGAGTCGCCGTGTAGATGTCGTTGCTTCTGACCATCTCGCGGCGGTCGGAATCAAACAGGTTTTTCGCATACAGCGTGGCGCGACCGTAGTCGAAGGTGTAAGCCAACTGGGCGTTGGCCGTCCAATAAGAGCCGATGCGCCCGCGCGAGTCGTTGTCGTATTGCGAATAGTAGGAGTCGGTAAACGCCACGTTGCTGCTCAGCTCCCATCCTTTCAGGAACTGATATTTGGCGCCCATGTTGGCGGTGTAAGCCGGTGCGCGCGCCAGCTCATGCCCTTCCACGCCGCTGCCCGAGAACTTCTTGATGTCGGTTTTCAACAGGCCGAGGTTGCCGAACAGTTCGAAGTCCCAGCGCGGCTGCCAGGTGGCGCCGATTTCCGCGCCGTAGGTTTCCACCTTGTCGGCGTTGCGGATCACGCTGGAGTTCTCACCCAGCGAGTACGGAAGCTGCATGTCTTTGTAATCGTTGTAGAAGATGTTACCTGTCAGCACCACGTTGGCGTCTTTCAGGTGATGGCGGGTGTACAACTCGTAGTTCCAGACATACTCAGAACCGTAGGTGTAGCTGACCACCGGCGTGCCGATCGTGATGCCGCCGCCGCCGGCGTTATAGCCGCGGGCGATCTTGGCGCCGTAGGTTTGGGTATCCGTCGGTTTCCAGGCCACGTCCAGCTTCGGCAGGAACACGGTGTAGGTTTCATCGAAATCGATGCGCACCGCCTGGCTGCCGCCGTCGCGGCGACGGTGTTCGCGTTCCAGGCGGCTGGCGGCGGTCACGTCCACCTGCGGCGTCAGCGCATAGGTCAGCTCGGCGAACGCCGAATGGGTATCGGTTTTATCTTTGAAGGTCGATCCGCCGAAGATGTTGACGAACTCATCCTGCGTGCCGTGGAAGTAACGCAGCCCCGCCAGCCCGTGCAGGCGGCTGTCCGCTCCGCCGAAGCGCACCACCGGCTCCACGTGAACTTCCTGGCCGTCGATCTCGGCGTATTGGATGTTGTAAGCGGTCGGACGGTTGATGTTGAAATCGGTATAGATAACGCGATTTTCAAACGTCATCGCATCGGAGGCCTCCCAGGCCAGATCCCAGATGGTGCTGTTCATGTTGCTTTTGAACACGGCGCGGCGCGGATCGTGGCGCGGGTTGGTCGGATGCGGCTGCGGGTTGAGGCTTTCGTTCTGCGGCGCGGTGCTGCCAAAGTGGTTAAAGGTCAGCTTGGTGGTCAGATCGCGCAGGCCGGCCGGGTTAAACAACAGCTTGGCGCGGGCGGTGGTGGCCTCCACTTCGCGCGGATCGCCCACCGGCGCATAGGCCGGCAGATCGGCTTCGCTACGGCGGCGCTGGCGATCGACGCTGACGCGGAACGCCAGCTGATCTTCCACCAGCGGGCCGGACGCCATGGCGGCCAGCTGTGAAGAGTGCTGGTTGCCGGCCCCGCCCTTGAACGCGCTTTCCCATTCGAAGGTCGGATCTTTACTGGCCATGACGATAGCGCCGGCGATGGCGTTGCGCCCCTGGATGTAGCTTTGCGGGCCGAGGAACACTTCGACGCGATCCAGATCCCACAGCGACTGCGGACCGAACGCCTGTTCGTTATACGTCAGCGAACGGCCGTCCAATGACAGATTGAGGCGCGGGCGGGTGCCGCTGAGGAAAGCGTTGGCGCCGACGTTCGGGCCGGAACCGTCGATACCGCGCACGGTCGGCAGTTCGTTGCCGATGCCTAGATCCACCACGTTGGGGGTCATGCGCAGCAGATCGGGGATCTGCACCGCATCGGGCATCGAGGCGATGCGGTTGCTGTCGAACACCTGCACGCTGGAGCCGGTGTCGAAAATGGAACGTTTGATCTTCTCACCGGTAACCAGCAGCGTTTCCGCGTCCTGGTAGGTTTCGTTGCTCTTCGTTTCCGCCGCGTTGACGTTACCGATCGCCAGTGAACAAACCCCTAAAAATACGGAGGAAAATGCCCCAAGGGCTTTCATCCCCGCCTTTTCCCCGTTTCCTACGCTTTCATGCCGTTGAGCCGCAAAATGCTTGCCCATAGATGTCTTCTCCTTTCATCCCAGAGGTGCACAAAATTTGATTTTTTTTTACACAACCTACATCGACACTCACACAGACCATGACGCTGCGGCCTTCCCGGCCTTGCTGTTGCTTATCCCTGCGGCAAACCCATGTCTTTCGCGGCCGAACGGGCGCGGCCCGTCCACGGCCAAGCCGCCGGCGGAGCGGCCGACGGCTTGTATAAAAACGTAAAATAATGTTAAGAATGATAATATTTTGCATTTTCTAATGCAAATCATTATCAATAAAGGTGTGAGAGCGGCCACGATAACCGCCAGAAAACCTTATACTTTCGCAGGAAAAACAAGCGCTGCAATAACAAGCAATCATTTCAATGCTAAGAATAATATAGATAAATTATTCACACCTAACGCCCTGCCTGCCCGGCATCGCGCAAACCCCTTATAGATAGCACCTCCGCGCCAAATGGATCAAATAATAATAATTTTCATTCCTATTAACATTTGGATATATTCTTGCAGTCTCGTTGGCTGAATCAAAATGGATACCCGATGAAAGCTTTGACCACGATGCAGGCCGCCTATTGGGTAGGCCGACAGTCCGCTCCTCCTCTCGGCGGCATGGCCGCCCACCTGTATGCGGAATTCGACGGCGGCGAGCTGAACATCGCCCGGCTGCGCCAGGCCGTCGAGGCGCTGTATCTGCGCCATCCGCTGTTACGCCTGCGCATTACCGACGATGGCAGGCAGACGATCGCGTCTCCCGGCTCCCGGCATACTTTGCATCTCGACGACTGGCGACATGCCGATGAAGCAACGCTGGCGGCCGCGCTCGCCGCCAAACGCCAGGCGAAAAGCACCCAGTTGCTGCCGCTGGAACAGGGCGTTCCCTGCGATATCAGCCTGAGCCTGTTGCCGGAAGGACGCAGCCGCTTGCACGTCGATCTCGACATGATCGCCGGCGATGCCATGAGCTTTCGCCTGTTGATGGAAGATCTGACGGCGTTTTATCACCAGTGTCCGGCGGCCCCAGCCCATGACGCGCCGCCGGCCTACTTCGATCACCTAGAACGACGCGATGCCGACGTGGCGCTGCGCCAAAGGCGCGAACGCGGTCAGCGTTGGTGGCGTGAACGCCTGGCGCAGATGCCGCCGGCGCCGCGCCTGCTGCGCACGCCGGATCGCTGCCGCAGCGATCGTTTGGCCATACAGCTGAATGCAGAAGAAAGCCGCGCGCTGGAAAACGTCGCCAAACGGCATCACACCTCCCTCTCGACGCTGTTTCTGGCGCTGTTCGCGCTGGCCGTCGGCCAGGGTTGGAACATGACACGCTTCCGGCTCAACGTGCCGCTGTTCCACCGCGAGAGCGAACGGGAGGACGCACATCGCCTCATCGGCGATTTCTCTAACCTGGTGCTGCTCGGCGTGGAACTGAACCCGACGGAAAACCTGAACGCCTTCTGCCGACGCTTGATGACGCAGCTGGCGGAGCTGATCGAGCATGCGGATTACCCCGGCGTCAGCGTGATGCGCGATCTGTCGCGCCTGCACGGCAGCCTGCAGCCTTCGCCGGTGGTGTTTACCGCCGGTTTCGGCATCCGCGGCAAAACGCTGTTTTCCGAACGGGTCACCAACACCTTTGGCCGTCTCGGCTGGGTGATCTCTCAGGGGCCGCAGGTGGCGCTGGATGCGCAGGTCGCCCACGTCGACGACGGCATTCTGATCAACTGGGACGTGCGGCTGGACGCGTTCCCCGAGCAGGTGCTGCCGCGCCTGCTGGCCTGTTACCGGGCGCTGCTGCACCTGGCCGTGCGGCAAGCGGGGGCATTCGATCGCCCGCTGTCGCAGCTGCTGGCGCAATGCACGCCCGACGCGCTGGCGCAGCAGGCGCCGGTGCGCCAGGTGCTGCACCGGCTGCTGGCGCGGGTGGCTCCCGAGGCCGACTTGCGCGACCACGACGATATCCGCCGGTTGGCCTTGCCGGATGCCGGGGTGAACGCGCTGCTGACAGTGCTCAACAAGTATCTGGCGGCGGCGCTGACGGCGCAGGATCTGACGGCGCATCCCTCCCCGGCTGCGCTGGCGGCGTTGATCTGCCAACGGTCGCCCGAGGCAGGAAAGCATGCGAAAACGCTGCTCGCCGCGCTGGCGCCGCAGCACTGAGATCGGTTTCCGGGCGCACGGCGCCCGGCTCGTTTTAATCGGTTAGCGACTATAGGGAAGTACCATGGAGACACCATTAACCGCACTGCAGCAGGCCTACCTTCTGGGTCGCAGCGATCGATGGCCGCTCGGCGGCGTGGCGATGCACGACTTTCGCGAATACCGCACCCGGCAGCGGGATGTACCGCGCCTTGAAGCGCGCCTGGCCGAGCTGGTACAGCACTACCCGGCGTTGCGCACCTGCATCGATGTGCAGCGCGCCACTCAGCACGTACGCCCAGAGGTGACGCTGCATCTGGATCGCCACGATCTGCGCTCCCTTGATGACGAAGCGGCGCAGCGCCAGACTGAACAGCTGCGCGATCGCTACTCCCACCAGCGCCACGATCCGAGCCAGCCACTGTGGCGCATCGCCGTGATCCAACTTGCCGAACAGCAGGATCCGACGGGATCGCCGTACGATACGCTGATCTTCACCAGCTTCGATGCCTTGATCCTCGACGGCCAGGGGATCTCCACCGTGATCGCGCGCCTGTTCGACGATCGCCCTCTGGCGCCGACCGCCGCCGCACTGCCGCCCCCCGCCGCATCGGCGGCGCAGCGCCAGGCCGATGCCGCCTACTGGCGTGAAAAGCTGCAGGATGTCACCACCCCGTCGGCACTGCCGTGGCGCGCCCCACTCGCCAATCTCACCTCATCACGCTATCGCCGCGCCACCCTGACGCTGCCGCGCGATACGGTAAAACAGCTTGGCCGCCTGGGATCGCCGCATGCGCTGCTGCGCAACAGCCTGCTGTCGGCGCTGATCCTCGATACGCTGGCCCACTGGACCACCGATGGCGAGCTGTGCGTCGGGGTGCCGGTGGCGTTCCCCGCCGCCGACGGCGCCCTGGGCAACGCCTCCAGCTTCGTGGCGGTGCGCTATTCCCGCCACGGCGAAGATTTTATTCAGCGCGCGCAAGCCCTGCAGGACGATGTGCTCGGCGCGCTCGACCACCTGGCGTTTTCCGGCGTCGATCTGGCGCGGCAGTTGCTCGGCCAAAGCCAGGGCGGCCCGGCGCTGCCGGTGATCCTGACCAACTGCCTGGGTTGGGAAACGCTGCCGGCCGAGGCGCCGGTGCGCTTCCACGACGGCCTGACCCAAACGCCGCAGGTCGCCATCGACATTCGCCTGACGCTGGACAGCGAAAAAAATCTGCAGCTGTGCGTGGACTACGCCGAACAGGCGCTGCACGGCGAGCAGGTAGAAGCCATGCTAGCCGCGTTGCAGCGACGCTTCCTGCACAGTTGCCAACGGGCCGACCTGGCGATCGCGCCGCGGGACTTCATCGATCTGGCGCATTACCGCCACAACGACAGCGAAGCGAATTACGCGCCTTACCCTTATCTGGCGCAGCTGGCCGAGCGGCTGTTTGGCGCGCAAAACGGCGGCAATGCGCTGATCTGCGGCGAGCAGACGCTGACCTACCGCGAACTGGGCCAGCGGATCGCCACGGCAATCGCCCACCTGCAGAGCCGCGGCGTGCAGCCGGGCAACGTGGTGGCGCTGTATCTGCCGCGCAGCCCAGAACAGATCATCTTCAGCCTCGCCTGCGCCCTGCAGAGCGTGATCTGGGTGCCTATCGACATCAACTCACCGCCGGAACGCACCGCCTACCTGCTGGAGAACTGCCGGCCAACGCTGGTGGTGCACGGCGGCGATCTGGAGACGCCGATCGGCGTGACGCCGGCGATCCTGCTGGCGCCGACGGATCGCGCGCCTGCGCTGCCGGATGAACAGACGTTGGTGGAACGCAGCGCCAGCCTGGCCGCAAGCTACTACCTGTATACCTCCGGCACCACCGGCAAGCCCAAATGCGTGGTGCTCAACAACCGCGCCACCGCCAACGTTATCCACCAGACCCAGCAGCGCTGGGCGGTCACCGCCGACGACGTGTTCATTTCCGTCACGCCGCCGCACCATGACATGTCGATGTTCGATCTGTTCGGTTCGCTGTGCGCCGGCGCTACGCTGGTGCTGCCGGCGCCGCATCAGGAAAAGGACGCCATCAGCTGGAACCAGCTGGTGGAAAAACATCGGGTCAGTCTGTGGTGTTCGGTGCCGGCCATTCTGGAGATGCTGCTCACCTGCAAAACGGCCGACAGCCTGCGTTCGCTGCGCCTGGTGGCGCAAGGCGGCGACTACATCAAGCCGGCGACGGTGCAAACCCTGCGAACCCTGCGCCCGGATCTTGCGCTGTTCTCGCTTGGCGGGCCGACCGAAACCACCATTTGGAGCATCTGGCACCCGATCGCCCCGCAGGAGAGCGGCACTGTGCCTTACGGCCGCCCGCTGCCCGCCAACCGTTATTTCATCTGCCATGACGACGGCAGCCATTGCCCGGCCGGCGTGGTCGGCCGCATCCATACCGCCGGGGTCAACCTGGCGTTGGGCTACCTGGAGCAGGGTGAGCTGAGGCAGCACGATTTCATCACCCTCGAAGGGCCGGACGGACAACCGCTGCGCGCTTTCCGCACTGGCGATCAGGGCTACTACCGTGCGGACGGCAACATCATGTTCGCCACCCGAGTGAACGGCTATGTGAAGATCCGCGGCGTGCGCGTCTCGCTGCCGGAAATCGAAGACGTGCTGCGCCGCCATCCGGCGATCCTGGATATGGTGGTGGTGGATTATCCCAGCGGAGAGAACAACGAGGCGGCGCTCGGCGCCCTGTATCTGACCCGCGACGGCAAACCGCTGCCGCTGTCCGAGATCCGCGCCTTCGCCACCGGCTATCTGCCCTGTACCCATATTCCCACGCGCTTTATCCATGCCGAGGCGCTGCCGTTGTCCGCCAACGGTAAAACCGATCGCCATCGCATCCGCGCCGACCTGAGCCACCAGCAAACCGCGCCGGCGTTAAACGCCTGCGCGGCCCCGCCGCCAAACGCGCCGCTGGCGCGCAGCACAGAGATCCTGGCCATTTACTGGCAGGAAATTGGCGTAACGCCGCGCCCGGAATGGGGGGAAGAGACGGCGTTTATCGCCATGGGGCTGAAGCTGCCGCATATCAAACAGGTGGCGGCACGCCTCAATGACGCTTTCGGCACCCGTCTGGTAAGCAGTTCGCTCTTGCCGTGCAAGAACGCGCGCGAAGTGGCGGCGTTGCTGGCCAGCTGAAGCCATACCACTCGGGCGGGAGCATCCTCCCGCCCGCACTTTCTCAGGCGGGCAACGCCGTCAGGGCCGCCAGCGGTTGCTCCCAGGCTTCCCGCTGCAGCGCACGCAACAGAAATTCTTGCAGCGCCTCGCCATAGTCCAGCGCATCCTCCGTCGGAAACTGCTCCAGATAGATATCGATATCCACCTGCAGATCGCGGGCGTCGGTGCGGCCGCGATAAGTCAGGTTGAAACCGTCGCCCGAGCCGCCGGCCAATACGCTGCGCGTACCGCTGCAGCCGGTAAAACGGGGCGTATCGAAGGGCTGCACGTTGATGAAAGGGGAAATAAAGAAGCGCGAGTCCGGATCCACGCCGCGATCGGCGGCCAGTTGGCGCAGGCGGTAGCCGCCGTGGCTGCGCAGCTCGCGCAGTTGCTGCGTCAGCGTGGTGAGAAAGCTCCCCAGCGTCTCCGCTTGCGGTGGTGACACCAGCAGCGGCAGAGTGTTGACCGCCAGCGAAGGCACGTTGGTGGCGGCCTGCCCACGGCGATTCAGCGCCGGCATCCACATCGGCAGCGTATCGCCTTGCCGGGTACAGCGCGGCATCACCTGAAACAGCCAGGCCGCCGACAGCGCCACCAGCAAGTCGGGCCAATTGATGCCGCTGCGCTCCGCCAACTGCGCCAGACAGTGCGACACCGCCGCCGGCAGCCGGTAGTGGGCGCTCAAACGCCGTACGCCATAGGCCTCACCGCCCTTGCGCACCGTCGGCAGCGCCTGCGACGGCGGCAGATAGGTCTGCCAAAAGCGCCGATCGCGCGCGCATCGCTCAGAATCAGCGTAGGCCAGTTCAGCCTGTTGAAAGGCGTCAAAGGCACCCAGGGGCATACCCGCGCTGCCCTCACCCAGATAGTGCGCGTATAACACGGCGCAGCGGTGTTCGATCAGGGCCATGCCGAAGCCATCAACCAGAATATGGTGCGCACGCACGTACCAGAGGTAGCGCTCCGGCCCCAGTTTGAGCAGCCAGGCTGCGGCTAGCGGCTCGCTGTGCAGCGCCCGGCGCTGCGCGATATCTTCGCGCATCAGGCTATGCGCCGCCTGCCAGGGATCGCCGTGCGTTTGCAGATCGATGCGTTGCAATGGCGGTGTGCACGGTGGATCGTAACGTAACGACGGAGGAGCGTCGCCATGCCGCTCACCAAAGCGCAAGGCAAACGCCTGCGTCTCGGCGAGAGTGGTGGCGATCGCCCGGCAGAGCGTCTCTTCCTCTACCTCGCCGCACAGTTCGGTGCAATGTGCGACGGTGGACAGAGTCTGCCCAGGGTGCAAGGTGTGTTCTTCCCAGAAATCAAGCTGCGCTGGCGCCAGCGGCAACCATTCAGAGGCCAAAGCGGTGTCCGACATGTTACCTACCTTTGATAAGCCTGAATAAAGACGCCGAACGGGCGTAACCCCACCGTTCAACGGCTTTGCGTGTCTCCATACATCATCAAATGGAAATGATAATAACATCTATTATCATTTCTATTAATTTGGTAACACTTTAGATTCTGTTAAGCGGGGATGCAAGTCGCGCAGTAAGGCAGAGAAAAGAAAGTGGCAGGTTGAAGAGCCATAAAAAACAAAACGCCCCGGCACAACTGCCTGGGGCGTTTTCAACGTCGGCGATACTCGGTGATTAGGCCTGGTTGGCCGGCTTCACCTTCTGCGCCAGGAACTCCGTTTCGTAGGCCAGCGCCTTCTTGCGATCGAACTGGTGCTCCCACTTGGCGATCACCAGTACCGCCAGCGCGTTGCCCACCACGTTCAGCGCGGTGCGCGCCATATCCAGGATACGGTCCACGCCGGCGATGAACGCCAAGCCTTCCAGCGGAATGCCGACGCTGCCCAGGGTGGCCAGCAACACCACGAACGAGACGCCCGGCACGCCGGCGATCCCTTTCGAGGTCACCATCAGCGTCAGCACCAGCACGATCTCCTGCCCCAACGACAGCTCGATGCCGTACAGCTGGGCGATAAAGATGGCGGCAATGCTCTGGTACAGCGTCGAGCCATCCAGGTTAAAGGAGTAACCCGTCGGCACCACGAAGCTGGTGATCGACTTGGGCGCGCCGTAAGCCTCCATCTTTTCGATGATGCGCGGCAGCACCGTTTCCGAGCTGGCGGTGGAATAAGCCAGGATCAGTTCGTCTTTCAGGATGCGGATCAGCGTCCAGATGCGCAGGTTGCACAGCCGGGCGACCGCCCCCAGCACCACCAGGGCGAAGAACGCGATGGCGAAGTATACCAGCACCACCAGCTTGGCCAGCGGCAACAGCGAAGAGAAACCGAAGTTGGCTACCGTGACCGCAATCAGGCCAAACACCCCGATCGGCGCATAGCGCATGATCATGTGGGTGACTTTGAACATGCTCTCGGACACCGCCTTGAACACCTTCAGCAACGGCTCTTTGGTCTCTTTCGGCAACGACGACAGCCCCAGGCCGAACAGCACCGAGAAGAAGATAATCGGCAACATGTCGCCCTTGGCCATCGACGAGAAGACGTTCGACGGGATCAGCGACAGAATGGTCGCCACCAGACTGTGCGAACCGCTTTGCACCTGTTCGGTGGTTTTCTCGTACTGCGAAATGTCCACCGTGGTCAGCGTCGACATATCGATGCCGTGGCCGGGTTGGAAGACGTTGGCCAAGGTGAGCCCCACCACGATGGCGACGGTGGTGATCACTTCGAAGTAGATAATGGTTTTCAATCCGATGCGGCCCAGCTTTTTCGCATCCCCCACGCCGGCAATACCGACGATCAGCGTGGAAATAACGATCGGCACCACAATCATCTTGATCAGACGAATAAAGATATCACCCGCCGGGCTGAGAATATTACTGACCAGCCACTCACGAGATTCGGTCTGGTTGTGCAATACCGCGCCAACAATAATACCCAGTACCAACGCGATCAGGATTTGCCAAGCCAGGCTAATTTTTACACTTTTCATACCCAAAAAGTCCTCAAAGACTCTTTTCGCCGTACAAAGTCGCAACACGACGAAAAGAATACTTAATCATTTATTACAGGCTTATGTTAATTCAGCGGAAGCGTTCACCTGCCCTGAGTGAAACGCAGTATAAATCTGTATCATCCGGGCGGCATGCTCTGCAAGCCTTGATTTGTCAGTGTTGAGCGCTGAATCGAATCACAAAAAATTCGCGTAACTATTTCAAACGGCATAATTGGTTGTTATTAAAAACATAATTTTTCATACAATGAAGTACATAACCGCACCGACGACGATTTTTTGAACGCTATTAAAATGCGTTATTTTTCGCTCAATCTGCATATTTAATCCGCATGATATGTTTATATTTTGTTACTCAAAAGTCAAACAAATGAGAATTGACCGAGTGACACTTTCGCCCATAAATGCAGTGCCACTTTATATTTCGATTAAAAAAAGAACGATATCGCAGGGCGCATACCATAGGGCATTACCCGACCTTTCATCAGGAATTAAAGGTTAATAAAACGTTATTTCACGCTGTGCAGTCCATCGTTATATCGTGCTAATGCCAACTTAGAATATTAATAGCGAAAAATAATCCAAAAAGATTTATAGCGAGAAATAATGGCGGCCCTGATCGTATCTATTAGTTTCTCGGCAGTTGAGCCCGTTTTGGTTTATTCTTTTTTGTTCTTTATATAAGTGTTTTTGGTTAAAAACGTGGGTTTATGAGGATTTAAGCGCCAAAGAGATAGATACGCCCTGCAAATGCGACAGAACGATTACAAATCAATATCTTTGTTGCGTGATCTGCCGCGCAAAAAAGAAACAAAGAATCGTAGCAAACTATACTTAACCTTCAGTTGACATATCATTAACAACTTCAAGGAGAAAAGCTATGAGCCAACTGCATAAACACGCTATTCCTTCTGCAATTGCAGAACGCGCCCTGATTAATCCGGCACAATACCAACAGTATTATCAACAGTCGGTTCAAGACCCAGAGGCTTTCTGGGGTGAGCATGGCAAAATCCTGGATTGGATCAAACCCTATACCAAAGTTAAAAATACCTCGTTCGATCCGGGCCACGTCAGCATTCGCTGGTTTGAAGACGGCACCTTGAACCTGGCGGCCAACTGCCTGGACCGCCATCTGGCCGAGCGCGGTGACCAGACCGCCATTATTTGGGAAGGCGATGACCCGACCCAATCCAAAAAGGTGACTTACAAACAGCTGCATCACGATGTCTGCCAATTCGCCAACGTGCTGAAACAGCTCGGCGTTAAAAAAGGCGACGTGGTGGCCATCTATATGCCGATGGTGCCGGAAGCGGCGGTCGCGATGCTGGCCTGCGCGCGCATCGGCGCCGTACATTCGGTGATCTTCGGCGGCTTCTCGCCGGAAGCCGTCGCCGGGCGCATTATCGACTCCAACGCCAAACTGGTGATCACCGCCGATGAAGGCCTGCGCGCCGGCCGCGCCGTGCCGCTGAAAAAGAACGTCGACGATGCGCTGAAAAATCCCGGCGTGATCAGCGTGGCCAACGTGGTGGTATTCAAACGCACCGGTAAGCCGGGCTACTGGCAGGAAGGGCGCGATCTGTGGTGGCATGAGCTGACCCAGGGCGTCTCCGCAGACTGCCCGCCGGAAGAAGTGAACGCCGAAGATCCGCTGTTCATCCTGTACACCTCCGGTTCGACCGGCAAGCCGAAAGGCGTGCTGCACACCACCGGCGGCTACCTGGTCTACGCTGCGATGACCTTTAAGTATGTGTTCGACTACCACGACGGCGACATTTACTGGTGCACCGCCGACGTGGGCTGGGTCACCGGCCACAGCTATCTGCTGTACGGCCCGCTGGCCTGCGGCGCCACCACGCTGATGTTCGAAGGCGTGCCTAACTATCCGGGCGTCAATCGCCTGTCGCAGGTGATCGACAAACACCAGGTCAACATTCTGTATACCGCGCCGACCGCCATTCGCGCGTTGATGGCCGAAGGCGACAAGGCGATCGAAGGCACCCGACGCGATTCGCTGCGCATCATGGGCTCGGTCGGCGAACCGATCAACCCGGAAGCTTGGGAGTGGTATTACAACAAGATCGGCAACGCGAGATGCCCGATCGTCGACACCTGGTGGCAAACCGAAACCGGCGGCTTCATGATTACCCCGCTGCCGGGCGCCACTGAGCTGAAGGCCGGTTCAGCCACGCGGCCGTTCTTTGGCGTACAGCCGGCGCTGGTCGATAACGTCGGCACGCCGCAGGAAGGTGCCTGCGAAGGCAATCTGGTGATCGTCGATTCCTGGCCAGGCCAGGCGCGCACCCTGTTCGGCGATCATGATCGCTTCGAGCAAACTTACTTCTCGACCTTCAAAGGCATGTACTTCAGCGGTGACGGCGCCCGCCGCGACGAGGACGGTTACTACTGGATCACCGGCCGCGTCGACGACGTGCTGAACGTCTCCGGCCATCGTCTGGGCACCGCCGAGATCGAGTCCGCGCTGGTATCGCACCCGAAAATCGCCGAAGCAGCGGTGGTCGGCATTCCTCACAACATCAAAGGCCAGGCGATCTACGCCTACATCACGCTGAATCACGGCGAAGAACCGACGCCGGAGCTCTATACCGAAGTGCGCAACTGGGTGCGCAAAGAGATAGGGCCGATCGCTACGCCGGATGTGTTGCACTGGACAGATTCGCTGCCCAAAACGCGCTCCGGCAAGATCATGCGGCGTATCCTGCGCAAAATTGCCGCCGGCGACACCAGCAACCTGGGGGATACCTCCACGCTGGCGGATCCGGCCGTAGTCGACAAGCTGTTGGAAGAAAAACAATCAATGAAAGTGCCGTCATAATTTACGCCGCTTCAGGCCGCTCATTCGGATAACGCGCCGTTGAGCGGCCCTGGCGCGGCGTACTCTCTCAATACCGACTGGAGACACTCTGATGAATGACACCATTTATCAAGGGATTGAAGAAAACCCGCGCTTTAAAGAGCTGGTGAGAAAACGCGGCCGGTTCGCCTGGCTGCTTTCGCTGATTACGCTGGCGCTGTACGTCGGCTTTATCTTGTTGATCGCCTTCGATCCCCAATGGCTCGGCACGCCGATCGCCGCCGGATCGACCATCACCCGCGGGATCCCGGTCGGCGTCGGGTTGATCGTGATCTCTTTCGTCTTGACCGGGATCTACGTGTTTCGCGCCAACGGCGAGTTCGATCGCCTCACCGCAGAGATTCTGCGCGAGGTGAAACAATGAAGCGCTTATTGTCCGCCGCCGCGCTGCTGTTACTGCCTGGCCTGGCCTGCGCCGACGCCATTGGCGGTGAGGTGCATCGTCAACCGCTGAACATCCAGGCGATCGTGATGTTTATCCTGTTTGTCGGCGCCACACTCTACATCACCTATTGGGCGTCCAAACGCACCCGTTCCCGTCAGGACTACTACACCGCGGGCGGGCGCATCACCGGCCTGCAAAATGGCCTGGCGATCGCCGGCGACTTCATGTCCGCCGCCTCGTTCCTCGGCATCTCCGCACTGGTCTATACCTCGGGCTATGACGGGCTGATCTACTCCATCGGCTTCCTCATCGGCTGGCCGATCATTCTGTTCCTGATCGCAGAACGCCTGCGCAATCTCGGCCGCTATACCTTCGCCGATGTCGCCTCTTACCGTCTGCAGCAGAAACCGATCCGTACCCTCTCGGCCTGCGGCTCGTTGGTGGTGGTGGCGCTATATCTGATCGCGCAGATGGTCGGCGCCGGCAAACTGATCCAGCTGCTGTTCGGGCTCAACTACCACGTGGCGGTGATCCTGGTCGGTATCCTGATGGTGCTGTACGTGCTGTTCGGCGGCATGCTGGCCACCACCTGGGTGCAGATCATCAAAGCGGTGCTGTTGCTGGCGGGCGCCAGCTTTATGGCGCTGATGGTGATGAAGTCGGTGAACTTCGACTTCAATACCCTGTTCGCCGAAGCGGTAAAGGTGCACCCGAAAGGCATCGCCATCATGAGCCCCGGCGGGCTGGTCTCCGATCCGATTTCCGCGCTATCGCTTGGCCTGGCGCTGATGTTCGGCACCGCCGGTCTGCCGCACATCCTGATGCGTTTCTTCACCGTGAGTGACGCCAAGGAAGCGCGCAAGAGCGTGTTCTACGCCACCGGCTTTATTGGTTACTTCTATATTCTGACCTTTATCATCGGCTTCGGCGCCATCTTGCTGGTCAGCGCCAATCCGGCGTTCAAAGACGCCACCGGCGCGCTGCTGGGCGGCACCAACATGGCGGCGGTGCATCTGGCCAATGCCGTTGGCGGCAACTTCTTCCTCGGCTTTATCTCGGCGGTGGCGTTCGCCACCATTCTGGCAGTCGTCGCAGGCCTGACGCTGGCCGGCGCCTCGGCCGTGTCCCATGACCTGTACGCCAGCGTGATTAAAAACGGCAAGGCGACCGAGCGCGATGAACTGAAGGTCTCCAAGATCACCGTCGTGGTATTGGGGCTGGTCGCCATTGCCCTGGGGATTTTGTTCGAGAAGCAGAATATCGCCTTTATGGTCGGACTGGCCTTCTCCATCGCCGCCAGCTGTAACTTCCCTATCATCATCCTGTCGATGTACTGGTCGCGTTTGACGACCCGCGGCGCGATGATTGGCGGCTGGCTGGGTCTGTTAACGGCGGTGATTCTGATGATCCTCGGCCCGACAATCTGGGTACAGATCCTCGGCCATGAAAAACCGATTTATCCGTATGAATATCCGGCGCTGTTCTCGATGATCGTGGCCTTTGTCGGCACCTGGCTGTTCTCGATCACCGACAGCTCGCTGGCCGGACAGCAGGAGCGGGAACGCTTCCGGGCCCAGTTTGTCCGTTCGCAAACCGGACTGGGCATCTCTCAGGGCAGCTCGCATTGATCGAATAATAAGTGAAAAAAGCAAACACACCCTAATCAAAGGCCCTTCGGGGCCTTTTCTCTGGCTCGCTGGCGGAGAAGAAGGAGGGGAAAACCGCGCAGCGTAGCTGCGCTTTTTGACGTTTTACGCATAGCAAAAAGCCCTGAACGTCAGTTCAGGGCTTTCGACTTTGTTTGATGCCTGGCAGTGTCCTACACAATTCGTCTCATCCTGAGACTCTCCCCTCCGGGGCCGCCGCACACGGCGTTAAGGCCCGTTCCCGACGGGCCTTTCGCATGCCCATGCTCGAGCAGAACGCCAGATAACAGACAAAACAAAAAGCCTCATGCTTTCGCATGAGGCTTTTTGTTTTATTTGATGCCTGGCAGTGTCCTACTCTCGCATGGGGAGACCCCACACTACCATCGGCGCTACGGCGTTTCACTTCTGAGTTCGGCATGGGGTCAGGTGGGACCACCGCGCTATTGCCGCCAGGCAAATTCGTTTTATTCCAACCGCTTCACTCTCGTGTCGCCATCAGAACCAATCTCGGAACTTCGCTGAAAATCTCTCTAAAAACACCTTCGGTGTTGTAAGGTTAAGCCTCACGGATCATTAGTACTGGTTAGCTCAATGCATCGCTGCACTTACACACCCAGCCTATCAACGTCTTAGTCTTAAACGTTCCTTCAGGGGCCTTGAAGGCCCAGGGAAGACTCATCTTGAGGCAAGTTTCGCGCTTAGATGCTTTCAGCGCTTATCTTTTCCGCACTTAGCTACCGGGCAATGCCATTGGCATGACAACCCGAACACCAGTGGTGCGTTCACTCCGGTCCTCTCGTACTAGGAGCAACCCCTCTCAATCTTCCAACGCCCACGGCAGATAGGGACCGAACTGTCTCACGACGTTCTAAACCCAGCTCGCGTACCACTTTAAATGGCGAACAGCCATACCCTTGGGACCTACTTCAGCCCCAGGATGTGATGAGCCGACATCGAGGTGCCAAACACCGCCGTCGATATGAACTCTTGGGCGGTATCAGCCTGTTATCCCCGGAGTACCTTTTATCCGTTGAGCGATGGCCCTTCCATTCAGAACCACCGGATCACTAAGACCTACTTTCGTACCTGCTCGAGCCGTCACTCTCGCAGTCAAGCTAGCTTATGCCTTTGCACTAACCTCACGATGTCCGACCGTGATTAGCTAACCTTCGTGCTCCTCCGTTACTCTTTGGGAGGAGACCGCCCCAGTCAAACTACCCACCAGACACTGTCCTCACCCCAGATTATGGGGCCGAGTTAGAACATCAAACATTAAAGGGTGGTATTTCAAGGATGGCTCCACGCAGACTGGCGTCCACGCTTCAAAGCCTCCCACCTATCCTACACATCAAGGCTCAATGTTCAGTGTCAAGCTATAGTAAAGGTTCACGGGGTCTTTCCGTCTTGCCGCGGGTACACTGCATCTTCACAGCGAGTTCAATTTCACTGAGTCTCGGGTGGAGACAGCCTGGCCATCATTACGCCATTCGTGCAGGTCGGAACTTACCCGACAAGGAATTTCGCTACCTTAGGACCGTTATAGTTACGGCCGCCGTTTACTGGGGCTTCGATCAAGAGCTTCGCCTTGCGGCTGACCCCATCAATTAACCTTCCAGCACCGGGCAGGCGTCACACCGTATACGTCCACTTTCGTGTTTGCACAGTGCTGTGTTTTTATTAAACAGTTGCAGCCAGCTGGTATCTTCGACTGGCTTCAGCTCCATCCGCGAGGGACTTCACCTACATGCCAGCGTGCCTTCTCCCGAAGTTACGGCACCATTTTGCCTAGTTCCTTCACCCGAGTTCTCTCAAGCGCCTTGGTATTCTATACCTGACCACCTGTGTCGGTTTGGGGTACGATTTAATGTTACCTGGAGCTTAGAGGATTTTCCTGGAAGCAGGGCATCAACTACTTCTGCACCGTAGTGCATCGTCATCACGCCTCAGGGTTAGTATGCAACCGGATTTACCAGGTCACACCCCCTACACGCTTAAACCGGGACAACCGTCGCCCGGCTAGCCTAGCCTTCTCCGTCCCCCCTTCGCAGTAACACCAAGTACAGGAATATTAACCTGTTTCCCATCGACTACGCTTTTCAGCCTCGCCTTAGGGGTCGACTCACCCTGCCCCGATTAACGTTGGACAGGAACCCTTGGTCTTCCGGCGAGCGGGCTTTTCACCCGCTTTATCGTTACTTATGTCAGCATTCGCACTTCTGATACCTCCAGCAACCCTCACAGGCCACCTTCACCGGCTTACAGAACGCTCCCCTACCCAACAACGCCTAAGCGTCGCTGCCGCAGCTTCGGTGCATGGTTTAGCCCCGTTACATCTTCCGCGCAGGCCGACTCGACCAGTGAGCTATTACGCTTTCTTTAAATGATGGCTGCTTCTAAGCCAACATCCTGGCTGTCTATGCCTTCCCACATCGTTTCCCACTTAACCATGACTTTGGGACCTTAGCTGGCGGTCTGGGTTGTTTCCCTCTTCACGACGGACGTTAGCACCCGCCGTGTGTCTCCCGTGATAACATTCTTCGGTATTCGGAGTTTGCATCGGTTTGGTAAGCCGGGATGGCCCCCTAGCCGAAACAGTGCTCTACCCCCGAAGATGAGTTCACGAGGCGCTACCTAAATAGCTTTCGGGGAGAACCAGCTATCTCCCGGTTTGATTGGCCTTTCACCCCCAGCCACAAGTCATCCGCTAATTTTTCAACATTAGTCGGTTCGGTCCTCCAGTTAGTGTTACCCAACCTTCAACCTGCCCATGGCTAGATCACCGGGTTTCGGGTCTATACCTTGCAACTATTCGCCCAGTTAAGACTCGGTTTCCCTACGGCTCCCCTATACGGTTAACCTTGCTACAAAATATAAGTCGCTGACCCATTATACAAAAGGTACGCAGTCACACCACGAAGGTGCTCCCACTGCTTGTACGTACACGGTTTCAGGTTCTATTTCACTCCCCTCGCCGGGGTTCTTTTCGCCTTTCCCTCACGGTACTGGTTCACTATCGGTCAGTCAGGAGTATTTAGCCTTGGAGGATGGTCCCCCCATATTCAGACAGGATGTCACGTGTCCCGCCCTACTCATCGAACTCACGACCTGTGCATTTTAGTGTACGGGGCTATCACCCTTTGCTGCGCGACTTTCCAGACGCTTCCACTAACACACAAGCCGATTCAGGTTCTGGGCTCCTCCCCGTTCGCTCGCCGCTACTGGGGGAATCTCGGTTGATTTCTTTTCCTCGGGGTACTTAGATGTTTCAGTTCCCCCGGTTCGCCTCATGCCACTATGTATTCATGACATGATAGTGTGTCGAAACACACTGGGTTTCCCCATTCGGGTATCGCCGGTTATAACGGTTCATATCACCTTACCGACGCTTTTCGCAGATTAGCACGCCCTTCATCGCCTCTGACTGCCTAGGCATCCACCGTGTACGCTTAGTCACTTAACCTCACAACCCGAAGATGTTTCCATCGTTCGCGCTGCAAACATTTGAGAGACTCTATGACAGGTTACTCTTCATCCCGGTACTTCTACGGAGGGATAAATTTCAGCCGTCATGTTTCAATTTTCAGCTTGTTCCAGATTGTTAAAGAGCAAAATACTTCGCAGCATACTGTCGCCAATATACTCTGAAGTATTGAAATACCGGACTATATGGTGGAGCTAAGCGGGATCGAACCGCTGACCTCCTGCGTGCAAGGCAGGCGCTCTCCCAGCTGAGCTATAGCCCCATACAGTCACGCGCAGTACCTTTTCCACTTCCGAGAAGTGGTAGGCCTGAGTGGACTTGAACCACCGACCTCACCCTTATCAGGGGTGCGCTCTAACCACCTGAGCTACAAGCCTATAAAGGTATTTCTGCTCGTTACTTTCTATCAGACAATCTGTGTGAGCACGCCACTCGAACTAATATCTTTAGGTAAGGAGGTGATCCAACCGCAGGTTCCCCTACGGTTACCTTGTTACGACTTCACCCCAGTCATGAATCACAAAGTGGTAAGCGCCCTCCCGAAGGTTAAGCTACCTACTTCTTTTGCAACCCACTCCCATGGTGTGACGGGCGGTGTGTACAAGGCCCGGGAACGTATTCACCGTAGCATTCTGATCTACGATTACTAGCGATTCCGACTTCATGGAGTCGAGTTGCAGACTCCAATCCGGACTACGACGTACTTTATGAGGTCCGCTTGCTCTCGCGAGGTCGCTTCTCTTTGTATACGCCATTGTAGCACGTGTGTAGCCCTACTCGTAAGGGCCATGATGACTTGACGTCATCCCCACCTTCCTCCAGTTTATCACTGGCAGTCTCCTTTGAGTTCCCGGCCGAACCGCTGGCAACAAAGGATAAGGGTTGCGCTCGTTGCGGGACTTAACCCAACATTTCACAACACGAGCTGACGACAGCCATGCAGCACCTGTCTCAGAGTTCCCGAAGGCACCAAAGCATCTCTGCTAAGTTCTCTGGATGTCAAGAGTAGGTAAGGTTCTTCGCGTTGCATCGAATTAAACCACATGCTCCACCGCTTGTGCGGGCCCCCGTCAATTCATTTGAGTTTTAACCTTGCGGCCGTACTCCCCAGGCGGTCGATTTAACGCGTTAGCTCCGGAAGCCACGCCTCAAGGGCACAACCTCCAAATCGACATCGTTTACAGCGTGGACTACCAGGGTATCTAATCCTGTTTGCTCCCCACGCTTTCGCACCTGAGCGTCAGTCTTCGTCCAGGGGGCCGCCTTCGCCACCGGTATTCCTCCAGATCTCTACGCATTTCACCGCTACACCTGGAATTCTACCCCCCTCTACGAGACTCTAGCTTGCCAGTTTCAAATGCAGTTCCCAGGTTGAGCCCGGGGATTTCACATCTGACTTAACAAACCGCCTGCGTGCGCTTTACGCCCAGTAATTCCGATTAACGCTTGCACCCTCCGTATTACCGCGGCTGCTGGCACGGAGTTAGCCGGTGCTTCTTCTGCGAGTAACGTCAATTGATGAACGTATTAAGCTCACCACCTTCCTCCTCGCTGAAAGTGCTTTACAACCCGAAGGCCTTCTTCACACACGCGGCATGGCTGCATCAGGCTTGCGCCCATTGTGCAATATTCCCCACTGCTGCCTCCCGTAGGAGTCTGGACCGTGTCTCAGTTCCAGTGTGGCTGGTCATCCTCTCAGACCAGCTAGGGATCGTCGCCTAGGTGAGCCATTACCCCACCTACTAGCTAATCCCATCTGGGCACATCTGATGGCAAGAGGCCCGAAGGTCCCCCTCTTTGGTCTTGCGACGTTATGCGGTATTAGCTACCGTTTCCAGTAGTTATCCCCCTCCATCAGGCAGTTTCCCAGACATTACTCACCCGTCCGCCGCTCGTCACCCGGGGAGCAAGCTCCCCTGTTCTACCGCTCGACTTGCATGTGTTAAGCCTGCCGCCAGCGTTCAATCTGAGCCATGATCAAACTCTTCAATTAAAAGCTTGATTTGCTTCCACTCGAGAAGCGATGCTCAAAGATTTACTGCATGAATTTTACTTCAGTTAGTCACTCTTCAAGACTTGATATTTTTTGCATCCGAAGATGCTGGATATCGTCTTGTGGAGTGCCCACACAGATTGTCTGATAAATTGTTAAAGAGCAGTGAGTTAGGCGCTTTCGCTTGCTAACTCGAGGTGGCGTATATTACGCTTTCCTCTTTCAGAGTCAACCCTAATTTTCAGGATTTTTTCTCTGCGACCCCCGGATACTCTGTGAAGTTGTTCACATGTTCCGTGTCGATGGAGGCGCATTATAGGGAGTTCCTCGCAGGCCGCAACAGGTATTTTCAGCAAAAACGATCGTTCGCTGCATTCCACAGCAAAACCCCGCCTTATACCCACTTGCACACAGTGTTATCCACAGATGCGATTTGCACGGAAAATTTACGAGCGCCACGCAAACGTTTTCGCTACAATTCCCCGCGACGAAACGATCCCCCTTTTAATGGGGGCGCTACCTGAATATGTGCCTGACCCTCCCTTTATAAGGCAAAAAACCCTTCCTTATAGAGAGAACGAGGTGGACATTCACGTAACGCTCTTTAATTGCGACTCAAAGCCAAGGGATAAAACCATGCAACAACCTCGTCCAATCCGCCGGGCCCTGCTCAGCGTGTCTGACAAAACCGGTATCGTTGAATTCGCCGAAGCGCTTTCCCAGCGCGGCGTTGAACTGCTCTCCACCGGCGGCACCGCTCGTCTGCTGGCAGACGCCGGTCTGCCCGTTACCGAAGTTTCCGACTACACCGGCTTCCCGGAGATGATGGACGGACGAGTTAAGACCCTGCACCCGAAAGTCCACGGCGGCATTCTCGGCCGCCGCGGCCAGGACGACGCCGTCATGAATCAGCATGACATCAAGCCTATCGACATGGTGGTCGTCAATCTGTACCCGTTCGCCCAAACCGTGGCGCGCCCGGATTGCTCGCTAGAAGACGCGGTCGAAAATATCGATATCGGCGGCCCGACCATGGTGCGCTCCGCCGCCAAGAACCATAAAGACGTCGCCATCGTGGTGAAGAGCAGCGACTACGCCGCCATCATTACCGAGATGGACAACAACGACGGCTCGCTGCGCTATGCCACCCGCTTCGATCTCGCCATCAAGGCCTTTGAACACACCGCCGCCTACGACAGCATGATCGCCAACTACTTCGGCGCGCTGGTGCCGGCGTACCACGGCGAGACCGAACAGCCGTCCGGCCGCTTCCCGCGCACCCTGAACCTCAACTACATCAAGAAGCAGGATATGCGCTACGGTGAAAACAGCCACCAGCAGGCCGCCTTCTATATAGAGGAAGAAGTAAAGGAAGCTTCTGTCGCGACCGCCGAACAGCTGCAGGGCAAAGCGCTGTCCTATAACAACATCGCCGATACCGACGCCGCGCTGGAATGCGTGAAAGAGTTCGACGAACCGGCCTGCGTGATCGTCAAGCACGCCAACCCTTGCGGCGTGGCGATCGGCGACGACATTCTGGCCGCCTACGAGCGCGCTTACCAAACCGACCCGACCTCCGCCTTCGGCGGCATCATCGCCTTTAACCGCGAGCTGGACGCCGCCACCGCGCAGGCGATCATCAGCCGCCAATTCGTGGAAGTGATCATCGCGCCAAACGTCACCCAGGAAGCGCGCTCCTTGCTGGCCGCCAAACAGAACGTGCGCGTGCTGGCCTGCGGCCAGTGGCAGCAACGCGTGGCGGGGCTGGACTTCAAACGCGTCAACGGCGGGCTGCTGGTGCAGGATCGCGATCTGGGCATGGTCACCGCCGCCGATCTGCGCGTGGTATCCGAGCGCCAGCCGACCGAACAGGAACTGCGTGACGCGCTGTTCTGCTGGAAAGTGGCCAAGTTCGTGAAATCCAACGCCATCGTTTATGCGCGTGACAACATGACCATCGGCATAGGCGCCGGCCAGATGAGCCGCGTTTACTCCGCCAAGATCGCCGGCATCAAAGCGGGCGACGAAGGGCTGGAAGTGAAAGGCTCCGCCATGGCCTCCGACGCCTTCTTCCCGTTCCGCGACGGCATCGATGCCGCGGCGGCGGTTGGCATCACCTGCGTGATCCAGCCGGGCGGTTCGATCCGCGACGACGAAGTGATCGCCGCCGCCAACGAACACGGCATCGCGATGATCTTCACCGACATGCGTCACTTCCGCCATTAATTCCTTTTGCCGCGTGCGCTCCGGCGCACGCCATTCGTGGAGCCCCTGATGAACATTTTGATTATCGGCAACGGCGGGCGCGAACACGCGCTGGCCTGGAAAGCCGCCCAGTCTCCGCTGGCGGACAAAGTCTACGTCGCGCCGGGTAATGCCGGCACCGCGCTGGAAGCCAATCTGGAAAACGTGGCGATCGCCGCCACCGACATCCCCGCCCTGGTCGCGTTCGCCCAGAGCCATGATATCGGTCTGACCATCGTTGGGCCGGAAGCGCCGCTGGTGATCGGCGTGGTCGACGCCTTCCAGGCCGCCGGTCTGAAAATCTTCGGCCCATCACAGGCCGCCGCGCAGCTCGAAGGCTCCAAAGCCTTCACCAAAGATTTCCTGGCGCGCCACCGCATCCCGACCGCCGAATATGAAAACTTCACCGAGGTGGAGCCAGCGCTAGCCTATGTGCGCCGCAAAGGCGCGCCGATCGTCATCAAGGCTGATGGCCTGGCGGCCGGTAAAGGCGTGATCGTCGCGATGACGCTGCAGGAAGCGGAAGAAGCCGTGCGTGACATGCTGGCCGGCAACGCCTTCGGCGACGCCGGTCATCGCATCGTAGTGGAAGAGTTCCTCGACGGCGAAGAAGCCAGCTTCATCGTGATGGTCGATGGCGAGAACGTGGTGCCGATGGCCACCAGCCAGGACCACAAGCGCGTCGGCGACGGCGATACCGGCCCGAACACCGGCGGCATGGGGGCCTACTCTCCGGCGCCGGTCGTGACCGACGAAATCCACCAGCGCGCCATGGACCAGGTGATCTGGCCGACGGTGCGCGGCATGGCGGCGGAAGGCAATACCTACGTCGGCTTCCTGTACGCCGGCCTGATGATCTCCGCTGACGGCCAGCCGAAGGTGATCGAATTCAACTGCCGTTTTGGCGATCCGGAAACTCAGCCGATCATGCTGCGCCTGCGCTCCGATCTGGTGGAACTATGCCTGGCGGGTGCCGAAGGCCGTCTGAACGAGAAAAGTTCTGACTGGGACGAACGCCCTGCGCTCGGCGTAGTGCTGGCAGCCGGCGGTTATCCGGGCGACTATCGCAACGGTGAGGTTATCCAGGGGCTACCGCAGCAGGAAAGCGCCGACGGTAAGGTCTTCCACGCCGGTACGCACCTGCAGGGCGATGACGTCGTCACCAGCGGCGGCCGCGTGCTGTGCGTGACGGCGCTGGGCGACACCGTGGCGCAGGCGCAGCAACGCGCTTATCAGCTGGCGGAAGGCATCCAGTGGCCAGGCAGCTTCTGCCGTAAAGATATCGGTTATCGCGCGATTGCGCGCGGCAAATAATTTGACCTTTCATGGTCATGACAAGAGGCTCCGCAGCGCGGGGCCTTTTTTATAGTTGGTCTTCTTTCGGTTCCCAGCTGCAGAAATCGTCGTTCGCCACCAGCAGCAGTTCGCTGCCTTCAGGCGCTTCCAGCCAGGCGACGCTCACCGGCCGGCTGCTGCTGCGGGCACGCTTCTCGATCCAGACGATGGAGGCGGCATCCAGTCCCGGTTTCATGCTTTGGCCGTCGCAGGTTTGCACCTCGCCCTGCATCCAACGCCCCTGCAGCAATTTCACCTTGCCGGCGCGCAGCGCATTGCTCACTTCGAGGATCCGTCGCGCCTGATATTGATACAGGGCAATTTCATCGCGGGTCAGCGGTTCGCGGCGTGTCGCCAGTTGGCGCTGCATAAAGCTCACCGTGCCGTCGTCGGCAAAGCGCAGCTGAATAGAATCTCGATCGCCGTCGGCGTCGTTACGTTTGATTTGGCGCAGCACGTCGCCCTGATAGGTGTACAGCGTGGTAATGGTACCCGGGCCGCGGTAAGGGCTGTAGACGCTGACCAACACTTGCGGACGATGTTGCTCATCGTCTTTACGCCACAGACGTATCACGCCCTGATCGGCCACGAAGCCGCTGGCGGTAAAACTGGGGATATCGGAATGGAAACTGCAGGCGCTCAGGCCGACGGCGATGCCAACGGCCATGAGCGCCCGACGAGTAAACAAAAGGGGCGCCATCGCCCCCCTGTTTAATCTTTTCACCGAGGCGCGGTCTTATTTAACGGCGTCTTTCAGTGCTTTGCCAGAAACGAACGCAGGCACGTTGGCTGCTGCGATTTTGATTTCTTTGCCAGTCTGTGGGTTGCGGCCAGTGCGCTCGCTACGATGGTTTACTTTGAAAGTACCGAAGCCAACCAATTGTACTGCATCACCTTCTTTCAGAGACTCAGTAATTGCAGCCAGGGTGGATTCCAGAGCCAGTTTAGCTTGTGCTTTGGAAAGGTCAGCCTTGTCCGCGATTACATCAATCAGTTGAGTCTTGTTCATAAGTTATCCTTACAGTGTGTTTATCGTTTGCAAAGCATCGAGTGCGACGGATATGCCGATTGACAGCACTCTCCTGCATACACGCACCGATAGCCACTTTTTTTACGCCCCCCAAATGTAGACCAGACAGGGTGCGGATGTGAAGCCTTAAGGCATGACAAATCAGGCGTTAAATCACGTTTTGTTGCCTTATTGCGCTAAATTTATCCCGATGTTGCTGACACCGGCCTCTCGCAGGTCGGATCGCAGCCCCTTGATCAGGTCTAAATCGCGCTCTTCACAGGCGTCCAACAGGCGGAAAATTTCCCATTGAATGTCCCATTCTTCCTCTACCGCCGGCAAACTTTCCAACTCTTCGTCGGTCATTTCCTTACCGGCTTGGGTCATTTCCAACATCGCCACGGTGCGAATCGATGTTTCGCTGATGGCGATGGCGTGCTCCAGCGTCTCCCCGCCGAGCCGCGAATGGATCAGTTCCCCTAATGCGATACAGGCATCAATTGCCGGGTAAACGCCGTAAAGATCGTAATCTTCCGCCGACGGAATCGCCTCTTCCAACTTCTCGAGCTGGCTGTCGAAGTTGACCTTGGCATCCTTCACCACCAGCGTTTCCCACACCAAATCCAGAATGCGGCGATAAACCGCCGGATCGCCGAACTCGGTCTGTTTGCAGAACATCTGGTAATTCGGGTACATACGCTCGCACAAACTGGCCATAAAGGTCAAATGTTGCCAGCCCTCGAGCCGTTCCAGACGTAAATGAATCGGGTTACGTAGCATGCTTTACTCTCTTACGCGTTATCTGCGGCGCAGTGTACCCGAAATCGCTCATGGCGACACCTCCGGATGCTGCTGCAACCACCGCTGAAACGCCGGACGGCGCGAAGCGATGGCGTCGGCCCAACGGGTCGGCTCCGGCAAACGGTAGCCCGCCATGCAGCGCTGCACCCACGCCAGCGCGCTGTCGGCACCCACGCGGTGACCGGTAGAGATGAACAGCGGGTTGCAACGCGCCTTGCTGCGCCATACCCAACCCAGCTGTTCACCCTTATCTTCCAACGGCGCCAGCGCGCCGACGGCGGCGTCCAGCGGCGCGAATTTGCCGCACAGGCGCTTCTTGGCCACGCCGATGGTCGGCACATCGACCAGCAGGCCGAAATGGCTGGCGACGCCAAGGCGCCGCGGATGTGAAACGCCGTGGCCATCAACGAAGATCAGCCCCGGTTTTTGCCGCAGCTGCGCCCAGGCGGCCAGCAGCGCCGGGTATTCGCGAAACGACAGGAAACCCGGGATATAAGGCATGACGGTAGCGATGCGCGCCACCTGATACTCCACCAGATCCAGCGACGGATAGCGCAGGATGGCGATGGCGGCGCGCGTCACCGCGCCCTCTTGCTCGAAGCCCACATCGGCGCCGGCGATGAACGCCGGCGGTTCGGCCGGCAGATCGTCGTAGCGAATGACTTCAGCGGCGCGCCGCAGCTGTTCGGCGCGCAGAGCCGCCATATCGGTCACATCGGATCCTTAACGGTGGTATTTCGCCGACTGCGCGTGTACCGCCTCGACGAAGGCCCCGGCGTGCTCCGGCGGCACATCCTGATGGATGCCGTGGCCCAGGTTGAACACATGACCGTTGCCGTGGCCGAAACCGGCCAGAATGGTCTCCACTTCTTCCGCGATGCGCGCCGGAGAAGCATAAAGCATCGACGGATCCATATTGCCCTGCAGCGCCACTTTGTCGCCTACGCGACGGCGCGCATCGGCAATGTCGGTGGTCCAGTCCAGCCCCAGCGCATCGCAGCCGGTGGCGGCCATCGCCTCCAGCCACTGCCCGCCGCCTTTGGTAAACAGCGTCACCGGCACGCGGCGGCCGTCATTTTCACGCAGCAGGCCATCGACGATCTTGTGCATGTAGTGCAACGAGAACTCGCGGTAATCGCGCCCGGTCAGCACGCCGCCCCAGGTGTCGAACACCATCACCGACTGCGCGCCGGCCTTGATCTGGGCATTGAGATACAGGATCACGCTGTCCGCCAGCTTGTCCAGCAACAGGTGCAGCGTGGCCGGTTCGGCATACATCATCTTCTTCAGCTTGGTGAAGGCCTTGCTGCTGCCGCCCTCAACCATATAGGTAGCCAGCGTCCACGGGCTGCCGGAGAAGCCGATCAGCGGCACTTCGCCCTTCAGCTCGCGGCGAATGGTGCGCACCGCGTTCATCACATAGCCCAGCTCCACTTCCGGATCGAACACCGGCAGTTTGTCGACGTCGGCGCGGCAGGTGACGGGGGAGCTGAAACGCGGGCCTTCGCCGGCTTCAAAGTACAGGCCGAGCCCCATGGCGTCGGGAATGGTGAGAATATCGGAGAACAGGATGGCGGCGTCCAGCGCATAGCGGCGCAGCGGCTGCAGCGTAACCTCCCAGGCCAGCTCCGCGTTCTTGCACAGCGACATGAAATCACCGGCCTGGGCGCGAGTCGCCTTGTACTCCGGTAAATAACGACCGGCCTGGCGCATCATCCATACGGGGGTCACATCCACCGGCTGGCGCAACAGCGCGCGCAGGTAACGATCGTTCTTCAACTCAGTCATTTATGGGGCTCCCTTAATAATCTGCCGGCCATTGTACATTATTCTGCCCGGCACAGCGCCACGGTGTCCTCAATCAACCGGCGCGCCACGGTGCCGGGCGGCGGCAACAGCGGCAGTTGGTCGTAACGATACCAGCCGGCATTGAGCAGCTCCTTGGGATCGTGACGAATCTCACCCTGGTGGTAATCGGCCATAAAGGCCATCATCAGCGAGTGCGGAAACGGCCAGGGTTGTGACGTGACGTAGCGCAGGTTCTTGATTTCAATATTGCTCTCTTCCATCACTTCGCGCGCCACCGCTTGCTCCAGCGTTTCGCCCACTTCGACGAAGCCGGCCAGCACCGTGTGAATGCCGCCGCGATGGCGCACGTGCTGCGCCAGCAGGATCTGATCCTCGCGCCGAATGGCGACGATCACGCAGGGCGCGATCTGCGGGTAGTAGCGTTCTTTGCAATGGCCGCACAGGCAGGCGCTTTCGGTGCGGCTGAGGTGCATCTCATGGCCGCAGTAGCCGCAATAGCGATGGGAGCGGTAGAAGTCCGCCAGCTGCACGCCGCGCCCGGCCAGCTGGAACAGACCGCGATCCTGATCCAACAGCTGACGCACCGACCCCATCTCCCGCGGCATCGCCTGGCGCACCAGCCAGACCGGCGCGCCCTCCCACTCACCGATGACGCGCGCCATGTGGCCCTGCAGCCCGAGGGCGGCGGCAGTCCCCGACGGCAATTCACCGTTCGGTAACCAAAGTTTGCTTTCATGGCTGACGATCCACCAGCCGTTTTCATTGCCCGTTAATGCAAGTTCCATATCGTTGTTGCACAACCTCAGCTTCACTGGCACTCTACAAATCGGCTTTGTTACATTTTAATAACTTACCGGTTACTTTTGTTACTTACACGGAGTCAAACATGCTCAACCGTTTGGAAAGGCTGACTCAGCGCGTTGGCGGTAGTAATGAATTAGTTGATCAATGGCTTCAGGCCCGCAAGCAGTTGCTGGTCGCCTACTGCACGCTGGTAGGCCTCAAACCGAATAAAGAAAAGCATACGCCGCTGAATGAAAAAGCGCTGGAGAACTTTTGCCATAACCTGGTGGATTACCTCTCCGCAGGGCATTTTCATATCTATGACAGAATTATCAAACAAGTGGAAGGCGCAGCCAGTCCGAAAATGTCGCTGGCGGTGAACATCTACCCCAAGCTGTGGGCCAATACCGAACAGATCATGGCGTTCCACGATCGCTATACCGAAGTGGATATCGATCAGGAAGTTTGTCTGGAATTCCACCAGGCCTTGTCGGATATCGGCGAAACGTTGGCGGCGCGCTTTGCGCTGGAAGATAAGCTGATCCAACTGGAAGCGGAAGCCGCGCAGCAACCGCTGCCGGACCAGACACTGGATCCGGCGCGTTAAAATTTTATAGTTTTTTTTCTTATCCCTCCTATACTGGGGGGCATCTTGTCGGAGTGCCTAGCGCCTGATTTGTTCATCGAATCAGCCAGGCTGAGACCGTTAATTCGGGATCCGCGGAACCTGATCGGGTTAATACCCGCGAAGGGAACAAGAGTAATCTATCGCCACAGGCACGGCCGTCCCCTTGCGGGCGCCCTGCCTTATCGGCCACCATCATTACTCCCTCCGAGCTCCAGACAAGCAACTTTCCCAACCCAACACACTGGTAGGAACTTGCTATGTCTAACGTTAATCCACCGCGCGCCCGTAAAGCGCAACGCGAAGCCGCCCAGCAGTTTATCGACACGCTGCAAGGCATGGCTTTCCCGAACTCACGCCGCATCTATCTCCAGGGCTCGCGCGGCGATATCCAGGTGCCGATGCGCGAAATTCAGCTCAGCCCGACCCTGCTCGGCGGCAGCAAAGATAGCCCGCAGTATGAACCCAACGAGGCGATTCCGGTGTATGATACCGCCGGCCCCTACGGCGATCCGCAGGCCGAGCTCGACGTGCACGCCGGCCTGGCCAAGCTGCGCGCCGGCTGGATCGACGCGCGCGGCGATACCACGACGCTCAGCGGCGCCAGCTCCGGCTTCACCCAGCAGCGGTTAGCGGACGAGGGGCTGGATCACCTGCGCTTCGAGCATCTGCCGCTGCCGCGCAAAGCGCTGCCGGGCAAGCGCGTGACCCAGCTGCACTATGCCCGCGCCGGTATCGTCACCCCGGAGATGGAGTTCATCGCCATCCGTGAAAACATGGGGCGCGAACGCATTCGCGGCGAAGTACTGCGCCATCAGCATCCGGGCCAGGGCTGGGGCGCCAACCTGCCGGACAACATCACGCCGGAGTTCGTGCGCCAGGAAGTGGCCGCCGGCCGCGCCATCATTCCCGCCAACATCAACCATCCGGAAGCAGAGCCGATGATCATCGGCCGCAATTTCCTGGTGAAGGTGAACGCCAATATCGGCAACTCGGCGGTCACGTCGTCGATCGAAGAAGAGGTGGAGAAGCTGGTGTGGGCCACCCGCTGGGGCGCAGACACCGTGATGGATCTCTCCACCGGCCGCTACATTCACGAAACCCGCGAGTGGATCCTGCGCAACAGCCCGGTGCCCATCGGCACCGTGCCGATCTACCAGGCGCTGGAGAAGGTCAACGGCGTGGCGGAAAACCTCACCTGGGAGATGTTCCGCGATACGCTGCTGGAACAGGCGGAGCAAGGGGTCGACTACTTCACCATCCACGCCGGCGTGCTGCTGCGTTACGTGCCGATGACCGCCAAACGCCTGACCGGCATCGTGTCGCGCGGCGGCTCGATCATGGCCAAATGGTGTCTGTCGCACCATCAGGAAAACTTCCTCTATCAGCATTTCCGCGAAATCTGTGAGATCTGCGCCGCCTACGACGTTTCGCTGTCGCTCGGCGACGGCCTGCGCCCCGGCTCAATTCAGGACGCCAACGACGAAGCCCAGTTCGCCGAACTGCATACGCTGGGCGAGCTGACCAAAATCGCCTGGGAATACGACGTGCAGGTGATGATCGAGGGCCCAGGCCACGTGCCGATGCAGATGATCCGCCGCAACATGACCGAAGAGCTGGAACACTGCCACGAAGCGCCATTCTACACCCTCGGCCCGCTGACCACCGATATCGCCCCGGGCTATGACCATTTCACCTCCGGCATCGGCGCGGCGATGATCGGCTGGTTCGGCTGCGCCATGCTGTGTTACGTCACGCCGAAAGAGCACCTCGGCCTGCCGAACAAAGAAGACGTCAAACAGGGCCTGATCACCTACAAGATCGCCGCTCACGCCGCCGATCTGGCCAAAGGCCATCCGGGCGCGCAGATCCGCGATAACGCCATGTCCAAGGCGCGTTTCGAATTCCGCTGGGAAGATCAGTTCAATCTGGCGCTCGATCCGGCCACCGCGCGCGCCTATCACGACGAAACCCTGCCGCAGGAATCCGGCAAGGTCGCCCACTTCTGCTCGATGTGCGGGCCGAAATTCTGCTCGATGAAGATTTCGCAGGAGGTGCGCGACTACGCCGCCGCCCAAGAGGCCGCCAAACCGATCGAAGTGCAGCTGACCGGCATGGAGAAAATGTCCGCCGAGTTCCGCGCCCGCGGCAGCGAGCTGTATCACAGCGCCGGCACGCTGCAAGAGGAGACAAGCAATGACTGATATCACGACCCCCTTCCCGGCGACGCCCTACAAACTGGGGCTCTACCCGGTCGTCGACAGCGTGGAATGGATCGCTCGCCTGCTGGAGGCCGGCGTCACCACCATCCAGCTGCGCATCAAGGATTTGCCTGACGAGCAGGTCGAAGAGGATATCGCCGCCGCCATCGCGCTGGGCCAGCGTTATCAGGCGCGGCTGTTCATCAACGACTACTGGCGGCTGGCGATCAAGCACGGCGCCTACGGCGTGCATCTGGGCCAGGAAGATCTTGATACCACCGATCTGGCGGCCATTCACCGCGCCGGGTTGCGGCTCGGCGTGTCCACCCATGACGACGCCGAACTGGCGCGCGCGCTGGCGGTGAAACCGTCCTACATCGCGCTGGGGCACATCTTCCCCACCCAAACCAAAGACATGCCTTCGGCGCCGCAGGGGCTGACGGAGTTGAAACGCCACATCGCCGGCCTGGCGGATTACCCGACGGTGGCGATCGGCGGGATCAGTATCGATCGCGTACCGGCGGTGCTGGCGTGCGGCGTCGGCAGCGTCGCGGTGGTCAGCGCCATCACCCAGGCGCCGGACTGGCGCGCGGCGACGGCCGAGCTGCTGCGGCTGATCGAAGGCGAGGATCCGAACGATGCTTAACGATCAGGAATTCCTGCGCTATAGCCGCCAACTGCTGCTGGAGGACGTCGGCCCGGAAGGCCAGGAGAAACTCAAGCGCGCCACGGTGCTGATCGTCGGTTTGGGCGGGCTCGGCTCCCCGGCTTCGCTGTATCTGGCCGCCGCCGGCGTCGGCACGCTGCTGTTGGCCGACGACGACCAGCTGCACGTCACCAACCTGCAGCGGCAAATCCTCTACCGCAGCGCCGATACCGCCACCGGTAAGGCGGCGCTGGCGCAACGCCATCTGCAGGCGCTGAACCCATTGGTGGAATCCATCCCGCTGGCGCAGCGGCTGCAAGGGCAAGCGCTGCGCGACGCGGTCGCCCGCGCCGATTTGGTGCTGGACTGCTGCGACAATATGGCGACCCGCCATGAGGTCAATGCCGCCTGCATCGCCGCCGCCAAGCCGCTGATCAGCGGCAGCGCGGTCGGCTTCAGCGGCCAGTTGCTGGTGCTCGAGCCGCCCTATGCACACGGCTGTTACGCCTGCCTGTACCCGGAGCAGGAAGAGCCGCAGCGCAACTGCCGCACCGCCGGGGTACTCGGCCCGGTGGTCGGCGTGATCGGCACCCTGCAAGCGCTGGAGGCCATCAAGATGCTGGCCGGCATGCCTTCCTCCCTCAGCGGGAAACTGCGGCTGTTCGACGGCAAGCAGCAGAGTTGGAGCACGCTGCAACTGAGCCAGGCCCGTGCCTGCCCGGTATGCGGAGGCGCGGCATGAAGATCCGTTTGAACGACCAACCGCTGGAGCTGGCGCAGCCGCTCAGCGTTGCCGCCCTGCTGGCCCAGCTGGAACGCCACCAGCCGGGTACCGCGCTGGCGATCAACCAAACCATCATCCCACGCGCCGACTGGGCCGACCATCAGGTGCAGGACGGTGACGACATTTTGCTGTTTCAAGCGATCGCCGGAGGCTGACATGCTGAAAATCGCCGATACCACTTTTACCTCGCGCCTGTTCACTGGCACCGGCAAGTTCGCCACCCCGGAGCTAATGCTGGAGGCGCTGGCGGCCTCCGGTTCACAGCTGGTGACCATGGCCATGAAGCGCGTCGATCTGCGCGGCGGCAACGACGCCATTTTGGCGCCGCTGCAGCAGTTGGGCGTCAGGCTGTTGCCCAACACCTCCGGCGCCAAAACCGCCGCCGAAGCGGTGTTCGCCGCCCGGCTGGCGCGTGAAGCGCTCGGCACCCGCTGGGTGAAGCTGGAGATCCATCCCGATGTGAAATACCTGCTGCCTGATCCGATAGAAACGCTGAAGGCGGCGGAAACGCTGGTGAAAGACGGTTTTGTGGTGCTGCCTTACTGCGGCGCCGATCCGGTGCTGTGCAAACGGCTGGAAGAGGCGGGCTGCGCGGCGGTGATGCCGCTCGGCGCCCCTATCGGCTCCAACCGCGGTCTGCGCACCCGTGACTTCCTCGAGATCATCATCGAACAGGCCAAAGTGCCGGTGGTGGTCGACGCCGGCATCGGCGCGCCAAGCCACGCGCTGGAAGCGATGGAGCTGGGCGCCGACGCGGTGCTGGTGAATACCGCCATCGCCGTGGCGCGCGACCCGGTGCAAATGGCGCGGGCGTTTCGTCAGGCGCTGGAGGCCGGCGAACTGGCGCGCAGCGCCGGACTGGGCGCCAGCCAGCGCGGGGCGGTCGCCTCCAGCCCGCTGACCGCCTTCCTCACTCAGCCAGAGGAGGCGCAGTGATGGGCGACGATTTCAGTAGCCGCTGGCAACAGCTGGATTGGGACGATATTACGCTGCGCATCAACGGCAAAACCGCGCGCGACGTGGAACGCGCGTTGAACGCCGACAAGCTGACGCGCGACGACTTTATGGCGCTGATCTCCCCCGCCGCCGCGCCGTATCTGGAACCGCTGGCGCAGCGCGCGCAGCAGCTGACCCGTCAGCGGTTCGGCAACGTCGTTAGCTTCTATGTGCCGCTGTACCTCTCTAACCGGTGCGCCAACGACTGCACCTACTGCGGCTTTTCGATGAGCAACCGCATCAAGCGCAAAACGCTGGATGCGGCGGAGATCGCACGCGAGTGCGAAGCCATCAAGGCGCTGGGGTTCGAACACCTGTTGCTGGTCACCGGCGAGCATCAGACCAAGGTCGGCATGGACTATTTCCGCCGGCACATTCCGGCGATCCGCAGCCACTTCAGCTCGCTGATGATGGAAGTGCAGCCGCTGGCGCAGGACGAGTACGCCGAACTGAAAACACTGGGCCTGGACGGCGTGCTGGTGTACCAGGAAACCTACCATCCGGCCACCTATCTGCAGCATCACCTGCGCGGCCAGAAGCAGGATTTCCATTGGCGCCTGGCCACGCCGGATCGCCTGGGGCGCGCCGGGATCGACAAGATCGGCCTCGGCGCGTTGATCGGCCTCTCCAACAGCTGGCGCACCGACTGCTACCTGCTGGCGGAACATCTGTTCTACCTGCAGCAAACTTACTGGCAGAGCCGCTACTCGATCTCGTTCCCGCGTCTGCGCCCCTGCGCCGGCGGCATTGAACCGGCGTCGATCATGAGCGAGCCTCAACTGGTGCAGCTGATCTGCGCCTTCCGGCTGTTCGCGCCGGACGTTGAGCTGTCACTGTCTACGCGTGAGTCGCCGTACTTCCGCGATCATATGATCCCGGTGGCGATCAACAGCGTCAGCGCCGGCTCCAAGACGCAGCCCGGCGGCTATGCCGATGACGTGCCGCCGGAGCTGGAACAGTTCGAACCGCACGACGGCCGCACGCCGCAGCAGGTCGCCGAGGCCATCAGCAACGCCGGGCTGCAGCCGGTGTGGAAAGACTGGGACGGTTATCTGGGACGCGGTGCGCAATAAGCGGCAACGTTTGCCGCCGCGTGAAGAAAACGCTGGAGCGGCCGCGCAATGCTGAACGCCGATGCTGGCGTCGGCAAGCCCCTCGCTTATAGTGACCTTGCCGACCGCCAAACCCGGCGTCGGCCGGGGCCGTCTCCCTCTCGATGGCCCCGCCTTATCCCATCCCGGATCGCGCAGAGACTCTCTGCGCGACTCCGGTTCCTCCTTGGATTTGCGCCGGCGGGGCATGCGGACAGGCCGTTTTGGCGACTCGGCTGACAGGAGAAACTGCGTTCTGCAATAACTCAGAGTGAGATTCAAAGGGCGACGGTTACAACAGAAAGTGGAGAGCGTGGAAAAAGAAGGCACTGCAAAGAAGATGCGCGACAAGAGAAGCTTGAAGGATAATCCCCGGTGCTGCCAATGGCCCTGGTGCTGGCCGCGGATCTTTTTGCCGCCTGCTCCCTGCTTACGGACAAGAGCAGGCGGTTTATTTTGTGAGACTGGCACCCCCCCAGGACGCGAATCACACAGTATGTGCGCTAATTAACCACATAAACGGCGAAATGTGAATGTCTTTTGAGTGTTTTTTTATTCATGATCGAGTGTGTTTTGAGTTTGCCAAGGAAAATCAAACTGATATCACCGCAATACCCGAGGCTTCATCTATAATCCAGCACGGGTCCTCAAACAGGTTTTTCAACGCTCGCGGTTAACATCAAAAAAGCCAAGGTTGTCATGAAGAAAACGCCAAATTACATCGATGCAATCAGCGCGTTGCTCACTCTGAAAGGAGTTGGCGACAGAAAACATGCCTCCACGATGGCCAACATACTGAACCTTCAGTACAACAGCGCCAAACAGAAGCTGGATGGCAAAAGGGGCATCACCCTCGATGAAGTCAAAAAGGTTTTCCAGTATTTCAACGAGCCGTTTGCCGGCCAACGGACACATAACGGCGTGTTTATCATGAACAGCATTCACAAGCGCTGCAACATTGAGGTCGACGAGCGCCCGGTCACGCAAGCGGACAGCGACGAAACTTACGCCTACAAAAAGGACGACCTTTTCATCATCAACACCAATCGGGAATATGCAGCCGATGCCCCGCTGTATAAAGTCAACAAGATAGACTTTCTGCCGGCCCCGCGTATCGCGATCCTGGATAATGACGGCGATATTCTCGAACTGTTGAAGAAGATCGCCAGCCGCTACGGCATCGAAACTGAGACCTTTCAGACGGCGGACGCCATGCTGGCCGCGCTGGAGCAGCAGTCCTTTGAGGCGTTTATTTTGGACTGGCTGTTGGACTTCGGCGAGACTTCCGAACGCGTCGTGAAGAAAATTAAAGACGCCCTCGATCCGCACGCCCGCATCATCATTCTGACCGGCCAGCTGAATCACTACGAGAAAAACATCGGCGATATGATCCTGCACTATGACGTGCACCTGGTGGAAAAACCGACCAAGCCGCTGATTATCTCCTCGCTGTTGCTGTCGAACCTATTCTTTAATTAGTTTGATCGGGATGCGGATCAAAAACGATGAGCCAACCCCTTCGACGGATTTGACCTTGATGGCGCCTTTCATCGTCGTGACGTAATTTTTGATAATGGTCAGCCCCAGCCCCAACCCCTGCCGCGTTTCCCTTTCCAGCCCCTGATTGAACGCCTTATATAACCGATCCAGATTATCGACGTTAAACCCGATGCCGGTGTCTTTGACCCGCAAATACAGATTGCCGTGACACACCTTCACATTGAGGACGATCGCGCCGTGGTGGGTAAATTTGTCCGCGTTGCTGAGCAGGTTGGCCAATATTCGGTAGAGCTTGTATTTATCAGAACCAATCAGGCCGGCATAAGACGAACGGTGGATCACGAGCCGATTGCCTCGCCCGGCGCCGATGCCGGTTACGGCATCCTCCACCACCTCATTCAGCCGGAAGGTGGAAATATTGATTTTAACTTCTCCCATCTCAAGCCGAGAATAATCCATCACCTCGCGCGTTTGTTCGGCGATCTTGTTGCCGTGATAGGAGATCAGGCGGGCTTCTTTTTTCAACTCTTCCTGCGCTAGCTCGTGTTCCATGATATCCGCGGCAATGACGATGGCCTGGGTCGAGCCGGCGATCTCGTGGTAGATGGAAGAGATAAAGATGTTCTTGTTCTTGATGATCTCTTTCAACGAGAAGGCATTTCTCAGCACCAGGAACATCATCAGGAACACCAAAATCAGCGAAAAGAGGGCGAACATCTCGGCTTTACTCGAGTTGTCCTGGATGATGCCTTTCACTTCGGTAAAGTTTTTAATCTGTATCCGATAAATAATTTCCTGGATATCGACCAGCGTGCCCTCGATATCATCCATATAAGAGAGAATGTCCGCCTTGTTTTTCTGCCCCACCAGCAAGCCGGCAGAAAGATCGTCCAACGTGCGATACTGCTGCTTCAGCAGCGCAACATTTTTGATGAACTCGTCGTCGTAATAAAAAGAGTCGCTGAAGGTCGAACGGCTCTCCAGGATCTGAATCTTCGAGTAGAAGATTTTCTTTTTGATCTGGAAGGCGTCGTAATCGTTGTTTTCACTGAGCAACAGCGCGGTTTTGGTCCTTTCAAACGCCAGAAACAGGATCTCGGCCACCGAGTAGTTGTCCAGATTGGGCTCGATCTGCTTATAGCGCTCTTTTACGCCGCCGAAATTAATGGCAATCAACAAAATCAATAAGGAGAAGATGGCAACCAACGCGATAAGAGTACCGATCAGTTTTTTGCTCATCTTATTTCAGCTCCAACCTTTTAACTTGCCAGACGGTTTTCGCATTCACATCCAGGTTATTCAGCTCAGCATAGCCATCGCGCGGATAAATAATGGCGAACGGCCCCAGCTCACCAACGTCGATCGGCTTGCCGCCGCGCTGGTAGGCGACGATCACACGGTATTTAATCATCTCGTCAATCGGCATCGAATAAGAGTAATCATCCCAGGCGAAAGCGCGCACCGACTGGCCTTTCAGGTGATAGGCTTTCACTAACTCCGCAAACTCAACGCCGGTGAACATATCTTCCGGGGTGAAATTGGTCGAGGTTTTAATCGTGTGCTGCGGCATCGCCGCCAGCATCTGCCGGGTTATCTTGATCTTCTCGCCATCGAGCGGTTTCAGGTAAAAATAGTCAACGGCCGCATACAGCGGCGTGCTGAACAGCGAAAGCAGCAGTAACGTCATCAATCCTTTGATTGTCATTATTCACCCTCTTTACGTTTTACCAGTTCGGCCTGGCCGAATTCATCCTGCCCGACCACGGCCCAACCGTGATGTTGATAAAAGCCTTCGGCTTTGGAGCCGGGATCGGTGGTTAAGTGGATCGCTTCGGCGCCGCGCTCAAACATCCAGGCGGTGACCCGCGCCAACAAGGCGGAGCCGATCCCCTTCGACTGGTATTCCGGCTTCACGAACAGGCCGCCGATCAGCGGTTCAGGGATGAATAACCCGAAGCCAACGCCGGCATAGTCGTCGCCATGCTTGCAGATCCAGCCGCCGCCCTGGTTGATGTCCTCCAGCGCCTGCCTGCGCTGCAGATACTGGATCTGATGCGGGTGCAGCAGGTTTTCCTCAACGGAAAAGCGGATCTCATACAGGTAAGGCAGGTGTTGCGCCGTCAATTTTTCGAAGGTAATGAGGCTGTCCATGTTCGCACTGTCCTTGGTTGTCTGGTAAAAAACGCCGGTCAATTTCTGCTGTAACCATAGTAGCAAAGTTTGCTCGGCCCCGGCATGAGGCGAAAAAAAACCGCCCCCGAGGGAGCGGTTTATCTGGCGATGGGCCCGGCATGCCGGGCCCGCGGCGCGGATGACGATTATTCGTCGTCGCTGCCGCCCAGGCCTGCATTGAGCAGCTCGGCCAGGTTAGCCGTCGCTTCTTCCGCGCTGACTTGCGGAACAACCGGCGCTTCACCCTGAGCACGGCGACGCATGCGATCCTGATGATAAGCGTAACCGGTACCGGCTGGGATCAGACGGCCCACGATGACGTTCTCTTTCAGGCCACGCAGTTCATCACGCTTGCCGGCTACGGCAGCTTCGGTCAGAACGCGCGTCGTTTCCTGGAACGATGCGGCGGAGATGAAGGACTCGGTCGCCAAGGAAGCCTTGGTAATACCCAGCAGATCGCGCGAGAAGGTTGCCGCAATTTTACCTTCAGCTTCCAGCTGACGGTTGGCAATCTTGACGCGAGACACTTCAGCCTGCTCGCCTTCCAGGAACTCGGAGCCACCAGCGCTAACGATGGTGCCTTTACGCAGCATCTGACGAACGATAACTTCGATGTGCTTATCGTTAATCTTAACGCCTTGCAGACGGTAAACTTCCTGCACTTCGTTGGTGATGTAGCGGGTAACCGCATGCACGCCACGCAGACGCAGAATGTCGTGCGGAGACTCTGGGCCGTCGGAAACGACGTCACCACGTTCCACCACTTCGCCTTCGAACACGTTGAGCTGACGCCATTTCGGAATCATCTCTTCGTAAGCGTCGCTGCCGTCCAGCGGAGAGATCACCAGGCGACGTTTGCCTTTGGTCTCTTTACCGAACGAGATAATCCCGCTGATTTCAGCCAGGATTGCCGGCTCTTTCGGACGACGCGCTTCGAACAGGTCGGCAACGCGCGGCAGACCACCGGTAATATCCTTGGTACCGCCGGATTCCTGAGGAATACGCGCCAGGGTATCACCCGCACCGATCTGAATGCCATCTTCCAGCTGAACGATCGCTTTGCCCGGCAGGAAGTATTGAGCAGGCATATCAGTACCTGGGATCAATACGTCTTCGCCCTGAGCGTCAACGATTTTCAGTGCCGGACGCAGGTCTTTACCGCTACCGGTACGCTCTGCGCTGTCCAGAACAACCAGAGAAGACAAACCGGTCAGTTCGTCGGTCTGACGAGTAATCGTCTGGCCGTCAACCATGTCCGCGAAGCGAATGAAGCCGCTGACTTCACTGATGACCGGCATGGTGTGCGGATCCCAGTTAGCGACGGTTTCGCCGCCATTAACTTCTTCACCGTCGCCTTTGCCCATCACGGCGCCGTAAGGCACCTTGTAGCTTTCTTTGGTACGGCCGAATTCGTCGATCAGTTTCAGTTCGGTGTTACGCGAGGTGATCACCAGCTTGCCTGCGGCGTTCATAACGAACTTCGCGTTGCTCAGCTTGATGCTACCCTTGTTTTTCACCTGAATGCTGGATTCAGCAGCCGCACGAGATGCCGCACCACCGATGTGGAACGTACGCATCGTCAGCTGTGTACCCGGCTCACCGATGGACTGTGCCGCGATAACGCCGATGGCTTCGCCTTTGTTGATGATGTGGCCACGTGCCAGGTCGCGACCATAGCAGTTTGCACACACACCAAAGTCGGTTTCACAGCTCACCACGGAACGGACTTTAACGCTGTCGACAGAGTTCTCTTCCAACAGGTCACACGCCTTCTCGTTCAGCAGGGTGTTGCGTGGCACCAGAATGTCCGCCGTACCCGGCTTGAGGACGTCTTCTGCCGTCACACGACCCAGAACGCGTTCACGCAGCGGCTCTTTCACGTCGCCACCTTCGATAACCGGAGTCATCAGGATGCCGTCGTGGGTGCCACAGTCGTCTTCGGTCACCACCAGATCCTGCGCCACGTCAACCAGACGACGGGTCAGATAACCGGAGTTCGCGGTTTTCAGTGCGGTATCCGCCAGACCTTTACGAGCACCGTGGGTGGAGATGAAGTACTGGAGTACGTTCAGACCTTCACGGAAGTTCGCGGTGATTGGCGTTTCGATGATGGAGCCGTCCGGCTTCGCCATCAGACCACGCATACCGGCCAGCTGACGAATCTGAGCGGCGGAACCACGCGCACCGGAGTCGGCCATCATAAAGATGCTGTTGAAGGAAACTTGCTGTTCCACTTCGCCGTCACGGTTAACCACGTCTTCTACCGACAGGTTTTCCATCATCGCTTTAGCAACGCGTTCGTTCGCTGCAGCCCAGATATCGATCACTTTGTTGTAGCGTTCGCCGGCGGTAACCAGACCAGACTGGAACTGCTCCTGGATCTCGGCAACTTCGGTTTCCGCTTCTTCGATGATCTCCGCCTTCTTGGCCGGGATAACCATGTCGTCGATGCCTACGGAAGCGCCGGAACGGGCTGCGTAAGCAAAACCGGTGTACATGATCTGGTCAGCAAAGATAACGGTCGGCTTCAGGCCCAGGATGCGGTAACAGGTGTTCAGCATCTTGGAGATCGCTTTCTTGCCCAAAGGCTGGTTAACGATCGCGTACGGCAGACCTTTCGGTACGATCATCCACAGGATGGCGCGGCCGATGGTGGTGTCGATGATGCTGGTCTGAGAAGTCCATTCGCCTTCGGCGTTTTTGACGTCTTCGGTGATACGCACTTTAACGCGCGCATGCAGAGACGCCAGGCCGGCGCGGTAAACGCGCTCAGCTTCTTTGGAACCGTTCAGCACCATGCCTTCGCCCTTGGCGTTAACACAGTCGCGGGTCATGTAGTACAGACCCAGTACAACGTCCTGAGAAGGAACGATGATTGGCTCGCCGTTCGCTGGGGACAGGATGTTGTTGGTGGACATCATCAGCGCACGCGCTTCCAGCTGGGCTTCCAGCGTCAGCGGTACGTGAACGGCCATCTGGTCACCATCGAAGTCGGCGTTATAGGCCGCACAAACCAGCGGGTGCAGCTGGATCGCTTTACCTTCGATCAGAACAGGTTCAAACGCCTGGATACCCAAACGGTGCAGGGTTGGTGCACGGTTCAGCAGTACCGGGTGTTCGCGGATCACTTCGTCCAGGATATCCCAAACGACGGCTTCTTCACGCTCAACCATTTTCTTGGCGGCTTTGATGGTGGTGGCCAGGCCACGCAGCTCCAACTTGCCGTAGATGAACGGTTTGAACAGCTCCAGCGCCATCTTTTTAGGCAGACCGCACTGATGCAGACGCAGGTATGGACCTACGGTGATTACGGAACGGCCGGAGTAGTCAACGCGTTTACCGAGCAGGTTCTGACGGAAACGACCCTGCTTACCTTTGATCATGTCGGCCAAAGATTTCAGAGGACGTTTGTTGGAACCGGTGATGGCACGACCGCGACGGCCGTTATCCAGCAGGGCGTCTACCGCTTCTTGCAGCATACGCTTTTCGTTGCGCACGATGATGTCAGGCGCAGCCAGATCCAGCAGGCGTTTCAGACGGTTGTTACGGTTGATCACGCGACGATACAGATCGTTCAGATCCGACGTCGCGAAACGGCCGCCATCCAGCGGAACCAGTGGACGCAGATCCGGCGGCAGTACCGGCAGCACGGTCAGGATCATCCACTCCGGCTTGTTGCCGGACTGTACGAACGCTTCCAGCAGCTTGATACGCTTGGTCAGCTTCTTGCGCTTGGTTTCGGAGTTGGTTTCGTTCAGCTCTTCACGCAGCTGCTCGCACTCGGCTTCCAGATCCATGTTTTTCAACAGGGCCTGAATAGCTTCCGCACCCATCTTGGCGTCGAATTCGTCACCGAACTCTTCCAGCGCGTCCAGATACTGCTCTTCGGTCAGGATCTGACGACGCTCGAGGTTCGTCATACCGCCTTCGACCACCACATAGGATTCGAAGTACAGTACGCGTTCGATGTCACGCAGCGGCATATCCAGCAGCAAACCGATGCGGGATGGCAGCGATTTCAGGAACCAGATGTGCGCAGTCGGGGAAGCCAGTTCGATGTGGCCCATGCGCTCACGACGCACTTTGGTCTGGGTCACTTCAACGCCGCACTTCTCACAGATCACGCCGCGGTGTTTCAAGCGCTTGTACTTACCGCACAGGCACTCGTAATCTTTTACCGGCCCGAAGATACGGGCGCAGAAAAGGCCGTCACGCTCTGGTTTGAACGTACGGTAGTTAATGGTTTCCGGCTTCTTAACTTCACCGAACGACCACGAACGGATCATGTCTGGCGAGGCCAGAGCAATCTTGATCGCATCAAACTCTTCGGTCTTAGTTTGCGCTTTCAGAAACTTCAATAAGTCTTTCACGGATTGGCTCCTGTCGGAGTTAAACCTGTTGGGCACCCACAACCGCAGTAGGTACCCGTGTGACCTGAACAACCACCCTCAGGCTCCCTTAGGCGGGGAGCCTGAGCCGGAATGACGATTACTCGTCTTCCAGTTCGATGTTGATGCCGAGCGAGCGGATTTCTTTCAACAGTACGTTGAAGGACTCCGGCATGCCTGGCTCCATCCGGTGGTCGCCATCCACGATGTTTTTGTACATCTTGGTACGGCCGTTAACGTCATCCGACTTAACGGTGAGCATTTCCTGCAGGGTATAAGCCGCGCCGTATGCTTCCAGTGCCCACACTTCCATCTCACCGAAGCGTTGACCACCGAACTGCGCTTTACCACCCAGAGGTTGCTGAGTAACCAAGCTGTAAGAACCGGTTGAACGGGCGTGCATTTTATCGTCAACCAAGTGGTTCAGTTTCAGCATGTACATATAGCCAACAGTAACCTGGCGCTCGAATTGCTCACCGGTACGGCCATCGAACAGCGTGATCTGACCGGAGGTCGGGATTCCGCCCATTTCCAGCAGCTTCTTGATTTCAGTCTCTTTCGCACCGTCAAACACCGGCGTTGCGATCGGCATACCTTTTTTCAGGTTCTCTGCCAGACGCAGCACTTCGTCGTCGCTGAAGGTGTTCAGGTCAACTTTCTGGCAAACGTCGTCGCCCAGATCGTAGGCCTTCTGGATGAACTCACGCAGCTTGGCCACTTCCTGCTGCTGCTTCAGCATCTGGTTGATCTTCTCACCGATGCCTTTCGCAGCCATACCCAGGTGGGTTTCCAGGATCTGACCGATGTTCATACGTGATGGTACGCCCAGCGGGTTCAGTACGATGTCTACCGGCGTGCCGTTTTCATCGTAAGGCATATCTTCGATCGGGTTGATCTTGGAGATAACACCCTTGTTACCGTGGCGGCCCGCCATCTTGTCACCCGGTTGGATCTGACGTTTAACGGCCAGATAAACCTTGACGATTTTCAGTACGCCCGGCGCCAGATCGTCGCCCTGAGTGATCTTACGACGCTTGGCTTCCAGCTTCTTCTCGAAGTCGGATTTCAGTTCGTCGTACTGCTCAGCCAGCTGCTCCAGCTGGTTTTGCTTCTCTTCGTCGGTCAGGCCCAGTTCCAGCCAGCGATCGCGCGGCAGCTTGCTCAGCTTGTCGGCTTCGATGCCACCGGCAACCAGCACCGCGTGGATACGCGCAAACAGGCCGGCTTCCAGGATCTGCAGTTCTTCAGTCAGGTCTTTCTTCGCCTGCTTCAGCTGCATCTCTTCGATTTCCAACGCGCGCTTGTCTTTTTCCACGCCATCGCGGGTGAAGACCTGCACGTCGATAACCGTACCGGAAACGCCGTTCGGCACACGCAGAGAAGAGTCTTTAACGTCAGACGCTTTCTCACCGAAGATCGCACGCAGCAGTTTCTCTTCCGGCGTCAGTTGGGTTTCGCCTTTAGGCGTTACCTTACCGACCAGAATGTCGCCGCCGGTCACTTCAGCACCGATATACACGATACCGGATTCATCCAGTTTGGAGAGCGCAGCTTCACCCACGTTAGGGATGTCGGCGGTGATCTCTTCAGGCCCCAGCTTGGTGTCGCGAGACACGCACGCCAGTTCCTGGATGTGGATGGTGGTGAAGCGATCTTCCTGCACCACGCGCTCGGAGACCAAGATGGAGTCTTCGAAGTTGTAGCCGTTCCAAGGCATGAACGCTACGCGCATGTTCTGGCCCAGTGCAAGTTCGCCCAGGTCTGTCGATGGGCCATCCGCCAGCACGTCACCGCGCTCGATTGGCTCACCCAGATTCACACACGGCATCTGGTTGATGCAGGTGTTCTGGTTAGAACGGGTGTACTTGGTCAGGTTGTAAATATCGATACCTGCTTCGCCCGGGTACATCTCGTCTTCGTTAACTTTGATAACGATACGGGAAGCATCCACGTACTGGATCACACCGCCGCGTTTGGCAACGGCGGTTACGCCGGAGTCAACCGCTACAGCGCGTTCCATACCGGTACCGACCAGCGGCTTGTCAGCGCGCAGGGTTGGTACGGCCTGACGTTGCATGTTCGCACCCATCAATGCACGGTTGGCGTCATCGTGTTCCAGGAATGGAATCAGTGAGGCACCAACGGAAACAACCTGTTGGGTGGATACGTCCATGTAGTCAACCTGGTCGCGGCTGAACAGGCTTGATTCGCCTTTGCTGCGGCAGGTGACCAGGTCTTCTACGAAGCGGCCTTCTTCATCCAGGTTGGAGTTCGCCTGGGCGATAACGAAGTTGCCTTCTTCAATAGCAGACAGGTAGTTGATTTCATCGGTCACCACGCCGTCGCGCACGCGGCGGTACGGGGTTTCCAGGAAGCCATACTCGTTAGTCTGTGCGTACACGGACAGGGAGTTGATCAGACCGATGTTTGGACCTTCCGGCGTTTCGATTGGACACACGCGGCCGTAGTGGGTCGGGTGTACGTCTCGAACTTCAAAGCCGGCGCGCTCACGGGTCAGACCGCCCGGGCCCAGTGCGGAGATACGACGCTTGTGCGTGATCTCGGACAGCGGGTTGTTCTGGTCCATGAACTGGGACAGCTGGCTGGAGCCGAAGAACTCTTTCACCGCCGCCGAAATCGGCTTGGCGTTGATCATGTCCTGAGGCATCAGGGTATCCAGATCGCCCAGAGACAGACGCTCTTTCACCGCACGCTCAACACGCACCAGACCTACGCGGAACTGGTTCTCGGCCATTTCGCCAACGGAGCGGATACGGCGGTTGCCCAAGTGGTCGATATCGTCCACTTCGCCCTTGCCGTTACGGATATCGATGAGCTTCTTCATCACTTCGATGATGTCGTCTTTGCTCAGGATGCCCGAACCTTCGATCTCGTCACGCAGCAGAGAACGGTTGAACTTCATACGGCCAACCGCGGACAGATCGTAGCGGTCTTCGGAGAAGAACAGGTTCTCGAACAGGCTTTCGGCAGCTTCGCGCGTTGGCGGCTCACCAGGACGCATCATGCGGTAGATTTCTACCAGCGAGCTCAGACGATCGTTGGTCGGATCGACACGCAGCGTTTCAGAGATGTACGCGCCGTGGTCCAGATCGTTGGTGAACAGCGTTTCGATGCGCTTGTGGCCAGACTGGCTCAGCTTGGCCAGCAGATCCAGCGACAGCTCCATGTTGGCTGCGCAGATCAGTTCGCCGGTATTGGTATCGATATAGTCTTTCGCGACCACTTTGCCCGCGATGTACTCTACCGGTACTTCAATGCTCTGAATGTCGTCTTTTTCCAGCTGACGGATATGACGAGCGGTGATGCGACGGCCTTTCTCTACGTAGATCTTGCCGTTGGCTTCGATATCGAACGAAGCGGTCTCACCACGCAGGCGCTCTGGCACCAGCTCCATCTGCAGCTTGTTGTCGCGGATTTCGAAGACGATCTTGTCAAAGAACAGGTCGAGGATCTGTTCAGTGGTGTAGTTCAGCGCGCGCAGAATGATGGTCGCAGGCAGTTTGCGGCGACGGTCAATACGCACGAACAGGTTGTCTTTCGGATCGAACTCGAAGTCCAACCATGAACCGCGGTAAGGGATGATACGTGCGTTGTACAGCACTTTACCCGAGGAGTGGGTTTTACCCTTATCGCTGTCGAAGAATACGCCAGGACTACGGTGCAACTGAGATACGATAACCCTCTCAGTACCGTTGATCACAAAGGTGCCGTTTTCGGTCATGAGCGGAATTTCGCCCATGTAGACTTCTTGTTCCTTGATGTCTTTGACCGTACCTTCAGGCGCTTCGCGCTCATAGATAACCAGGCGCAGTTTTACGCGCAGCGGTGCAGAGAACGTCACACCACGGATCTGGCACTCTTTGACGTCGAAGACCGGCTCACCAAGACGGTAGCTAACGTATTGCAGCTCCGAATTGCCACTGTAGCTCTGGATAGGGAAAACAGAACGGAATGCGGCTTCAAGGCCGTACTGCCCTTCTGGATCTTGCTCGATAAACTTCTGGAACGAGTCAAGCTGGATAGAAAGGAGATATGGTATGTCCAGCACTTGTGGACGTTTACCAAAATCCTTACGAATACGTTTTTTCTCGGTATAGGAGTAAACCATAGGGTTCCTCAGCTCGCTGATCAGTGACCCAATCTGTCCGTCCGATTAGGGACAGTTCATGCAACACCGTTTTGTCGACCGGAAAGCGGAAACACTTTCCGCAATGTCTCTTGCTATCACGCTTAAACCATTTCATCGCGCCTTCCCCCAGAACTCCTGGTAGTGCAAAGACCGCGGTATATTAAGTCGTCAATAGAAACAAACATTGGGAGGCGAAACCAGCAGCCAAACAGTGTGAAACGCTACTGGCGCCCTACAGCGCAAAAAGGCTGGTGACTAAAAAGTCACCAGCCATCAGCCTAAAAGACTAGGCTGCAACCGGAAAGGTTGGCTTATTTAACTTCAACTTCTGCGCCAGCTTCTTCCAGAGATTTTTTCAGAGCTTCTGCGTCATCTTTGCTCACGCCTTCTTTCAGAGCGGCTGGAGCAGATTCAACCAGGTCTTTAGCTTCTTTCAGACCCAGGCCGGTAGCGCCACGTACTGCTTTGATAACAGCAACTTTGTTAGCGCCTGCAGCTTTCAGGATAACGTCGAATTCAGTTTTCTCTTCAGCAGCTTCAGCTGGGCCAGCAGCTACAGCTACAGCAGCAGCAGCAGAAACGCCGAATTTTTCTTCCATAGCGGAAACCAGTTCAACAACGTCCATTACGGACATAGCGGCAACTGCTTCCAGGATTTGGTCTTTAGTGATAGACATAACAATTGTTCCTAAAATTCAGAAATAGTTTAAATACGTTAGCAAAGGCTAAGAAAGAGTGGCTTACGCCGCTTCTTTCTGATCGCGTACTGCAGCCAGAGTGCGAACCAGTTTGCCGGCAGCGGCTTCTTTCATGGTTGCCATCAGGCGTGCGATCGCTTCTTCGTAAGTTGGCAGCGTCGCCAGGCGGTCGATTTGCGCCGCTGGGATCAGCTCACCTTCAAAGGCCGCAGCTTTAACCTCGAATTTTGCATTCGCTTTCGCGAACTCTTTGAACAGACGAGCAGCAGCGCCCGGGTGTTCGTGAGAGAATGCAATCAAGGTTGGACCGACAAACGTGTCTTTCAGGCATTCGAATGGAGTGCCTTCAACTACGCGACGCATCAGGGTGTTGCGAACAACACGCATGTAAACGCCAGCTTCACGACCTGCTTTACGCAGTTCAGTCATTTTATCTACGGTAACGCCGCGGGAATCCGCAACAACCGCAGACAGCGCGCCTTTGGCTACTTCGCTGACTTCAGCAACAATCGCTTGTTTGTCTTGAAGATTTAATGCCATTAGCTTTTTGCTCCTGGATTAGCCGGGGAAAATCCCCCGGAACTCACTTCACTCGGCGCTTTGTAAAACGCCACGCCGAGCGGCTTAACACGGTGAGCAGAATCCAGCAAAGACATTCTTTTATAAAAAAGAAAAATTTTCTTAGGCTCTGTCACCGTCTACGCAGGAAGGATTAAGTATCTCGCGATACACCTGCGGTCTTGGACGGAGGCCTGGATAGGCCAGGCTCCAACCGAAAAATCTTTGTTTTGCCTACGGCATAGCCAATAGCAAAACCTTGGGGCATAAGATTCTAGACAAATCTCGGCCCCAAGTCAAAGCGATAATCGCAAGTGCGATTAGTTCGCTGCGGCAGACAGACCGCTCTGATCGATAGCAACGCCAGCACCCATGGTGGTGGAGAGGCTAACTTTCTTGATGTACATACCTTTCGCCTGAGAAGGTTTTGCTTTTTTCAGCGCAACCAGCAGGGCTTCCAGGTTTTCTTTCAGTTTGTCTGCGTCGAAATCAACCTTACCGATGGTGGTATGGATGATGCCGTTTTTGTCGTTACGGTAGCGAACCTGACCTGCTTTAGCGTTTTTCACAGCTTCAGCAACGTTCGGGGTAACGGTACCCACTTTCGGGTTTGGCATCAGGCCGCGTGGACCCAGGATCTGGCCCAGTTGACCAACAACGCGCATTGCATCCGGGGAAGCAATAACAACGTCGAAGTTCATTTCGCCTTTCTTGATCTGCTCAGCCAGATCGTCCATACCTACCAGCTCTGCGCCTGCAGCTTTCGCAGCTTCAGCGTTAGCGCCTTGGGTAAATACGGCAACGCGAACGGAACGACCGGTGCCGTGTGGCAGAACGGTAGCGCCACGAACGTTTTGGTCAGATTTACGAGCGTCGATGCCGAGGTTAACGGCAACGTCAACGCTTTCTACGAATTTAGCGGTGGCCAGCTCTTTCAGCAGAGCAACAGCTTCAGTGATGTCATACTGTTTAGTAGCATCAACTTTGTCACGGATCACGCGCATGCGCTTGGTCAGCTTAGCCATCTCTTAATCCTCCACTACCAGGCCCATGGAACGAGCGGTACCTTCGATGGAGCGAGTCATCGCTTCAACGTCAGAACCAGTCATGTCCGCAGCTTTGGTTTCTGCGATTTCACGTACCTGAGCACGGGTCACTTTACCTACTTTGTCTTTGTTCGGCTTACCGGAACCAGACTTGATACCAGCCGCTTTTTTCAGCAGAACTGCTGCTGGCGGGGTTTTGGTAACGAAAGTGAAGGAGCGATCAGAATAAACGGTGATAACAACCGGAATCGGCAGACCTTTTTCAATGCTGTCAGTCTTAGCATTGAACGCCTTACAGAATTCCATGATGTTAACGCCCTGCTGACCCAGAGCTGGACCCACTGGTGGGCTCGGGTTAGCCATACCAGCTGCAACTTGCAGCTTAACGTAGGCTTGTACTTTCTTAGCCATTTAAATTTCCTCGGTTTGGGTAGTATCGCCTCGTGAGAGGCTCCCCGTGTTTAACCTCGCCGGACAAACATCAGGCAAGGCATCTAAAAACAAAAGGCGCGAAATTGTAGTTCAATTTCGCGCCTTTGACAAGCGGCAACAGGCCGCTTACTGCTGATTATTCGATCAGCCTTTTTCAACCTGGCTGAAGTCCAGTTCCACCGGCGTTGCACGGCCGAAGATGGAAACGGAAACTTTCAGGCGGCTCTTCTCGTAATCGACTTCTTCGACCACGCCGTTGAAATCGGCAAACGGGCCGTCGTTGACGCGCACCAGCTCGCCCGGCTCGAACAGCGTTTTCGGACGCGGCTTGTCACCAACCTGCTGCAGGCGGTTCATGATCGCATCAACTTCTTTATCGCTGATCGGCGCTGGACGGTCAGACGTACCGCCGATGAACCCCATGACGCGCGGTACGCTGCGCACCAGGTGCCAGCTGGCGTCATTCATCACCATCTGCACCAGCACATAGCCAGGGAAGAACTTACGCTCGCTCTTGCGACGCTGACCGCCACGGATTTCAACCACTTCTTCCGTAGGCACCATCACTTCGCCGAACAGCTCTTCCATATCGTGCAGTTTGATGTGTTCACGCAGCGATTGTGCTACGCGACCTTCAAAACCGGAAAACGCCTGAACGACGTACCAACGTTTTTTTGGAGCTTCAGACATTTTAGAACCTCAGGCCAGTAATAAACGACACCAGACGGACCAGAATACCATCCAGCCCCCACAGAATCAGTGACATCACGGCGGTTACCGCGGCGACGATCAACGTGGTGTGCAGCGTTTCCTGACGAGTTGGCCAAATCACTTTACGTACTTCGGTACGCGCTTCACGGGCAAACGCAACGGTGGCTTTGCCTTTGGTGGTCATCAGAGCCACTGCACCTGCAACGGCGATGATCAGCACAACTGCCAGCGCGCGCAATGGCAGGCTTAAATCACGGTAGTAATAGTTACCGACAATAGCCACAACCAACAGAACGGCGACGATCAGCCACTTTGCCGCTTCCAGGCCGCGTCCGCTCCCTTGAGCCTCGGTATTCGCACTCATAAACCAACCTGTCACAATGATGATTCAGAACAAACAACTTTGCCTCGCATTGCGAGGCAAACCAAACCGATCGGATACCGCACTAGCGATATCCCGGTGTTTTACGCCATGACGTATTCAGTCAATACGGTTTAAGAGCCCATCTCACCAATGATTATGACTGCAAAATCGCTGATGAGATAGGTTCTAGTTCACAGCGTAGAAAAAGGGCATCAAATGATGCCCTTTTACCGCGTGTCGCGTCAAACTTTATCAGCGATTAAGCGATAACTTTAGCAACAACACCAGCGCCTACAGTACGGCCGCCTTCACGGATTGCGAAACGCAGACCGTCGTCCATCGCGATTGGGTGAATCAGGGTTACAACCATGTTCACGTTGTCGCCTGGCATTACCATCTCTACGCCTTCTGGCAGTTCGATGGTACCGGTCACGTCAGTAGTACGGAAGTAGAACTGTGGACGGTAGCCTTTGAAGAATGGCGTGTGACGACCACCTTCATCTTTGCTCAGGATGTACACTTCAGATTCGAACTGGGTGTGCGGCTTGATGGAGCCTGGCTTAGCCAGTACCTGACCACGTTCGATTTCTTCACGTTTGATACCACGCAGCAGAACACCTACGTTCTCACCAGCACGGCCTTCGTCCAGCAGTTTGCGGAACATTTCAACGCCAGTACAGGTAGACTTAACGGTGTCTTTGATACCAACGATTTCAACTTCTTCGCCAACTTTGATGATACCGCGCTCAACACGACCGGTAACAACGGTACCACGACCGGAGATGGAGAATACGTCTTCGATTGGCAGCAGGAACGGCTTGTCGATAGCACGCTCTGGCTCTGGGATGTAGCTGTCCAGGGCTTCGGCCAGTTCGATGATTTTCGCTTCCCACTCAGCTTCGCCTTCCAGCGCTTTCAGCGCGGAACCGCGGATTACCGGCAGGTCGTCGCCTGGGAAGTCGTAAGCGGACAGCAGTTCGCGAACTTCCATTTCTACCAGTTCCAGCAGCTCTTCATCATCTACCATGTCGCATTTGTTCATGAATACGATGATGAAAGGAACGCCAACCTGACGACCCAGCAGGATGTGCTCACGAGTCTGAGGCATTGGGCCGTCAGTCGCAGCTACTACCAGGATCGCGCCGTCCATCTGAGCAGCACCGGTGATCATGTTTTTCACGTAGTCGGCGTGCCCTGGGCAGTCAACGTGCGCGTAGTGACGAGTCGGGGTGTCATATTCAACGTGAGAGGTGTTGATGGTGATACCACGAGCTTTTTCTTCTGGCGCGTTATCGATCTGGTCGAAAGCACGTGCAGAACCGCCGTAGGTTTTAGCCAGTACGGTAGTGATCGCTGCAGTCAGGGTAGTTTTACCGTGGTCAACGTGGCCGATAGTACCGACGTTAACGTGCGGTTTTGTACGTTCAAACTTTTCTTTAGACATCGATTGTCCCTCTAAGACACGGATAAATCGGTGGTATCACCACATCAACCAAGCATTTGCTCGTTGAATCCAGAACAGAAAGAAAATCAGGGGGCGAGAAATTAAGAAGTGGTGCTGATAGGCAGATTCGAACTGCCGACCTCACCCTTACCAAGGGTGCGCTCTACCAACTGAGCTATATCAGCACATCTTGGAGCGGGCAGTGGGAATCGAACCCACATCATCAGCTTGGAAGGCTGAGGTAATAGCCATTATACGATGCCCGCATCCTGGAACTCGGCTACCTGATTTTTCTGTAGAATTTTGGGATGGAGCAGGATTGTTCATCACTCGGCTCGCATCCTTCGGGCCGGCTGCGCCTTGCGCTGCACAGCTCGAACCTTGCCGAAGGCTTTCGCCCTCTCCTCCCGCCATCAACCGCTGCGGTATTCATCGCATCTCAGTTAATCGCCGAAGGCAAGATTTGGTGGTGGGGGAAGGATTCGAACCTTCGAAGTCTGTGACGGCAGATTTACAGTCTGCTCCCTTTGGCCGCTCGGGAACCCCACCAGATTTTAACTACTTGTGACTTGAATGGTGCCGGCTACCGGAATCGAACTGGTGACCTACTGATTACAAGTCAGTTGCTCTACCTACTGAGCTAAGCCGGCATCAAGTGCAGCGCATTCTAGGTAGAGCGGGCGACCTATGCAACAAAAAAATTGCTTTACGCGCACTTTCGCTCATAAATCAGTCAATTTTGCATACTGTCATGCAATTTGCAGCCTGCGGCGTGCAAACATTCATCACTCGCGGCAATCATTCTCTACAATTTTATCCACTTTTTGCAAGCCTTGAGCGCCGCTTTCTCCGTGTCGGGCTTCTCAAAACACTTAACCCGCGATGGTAAACTGTGAGCGGGATCGATGCACCAAAAAGGGGATACCTGCCCCGAACTGCGGCGTGGGCTACACTGATCCCTCGCCCTTTTGCCGTTGCTATGCCTTTCGCCGCTGTGGCTCAGTTATTGCTTCTCTTCATTACCCCCATCCCAGGAGGAATGACCGATGAAAATAGTGCCTATCAACGCCGCTACGTTGCCGATTTACCGCGATGAATTGGCCCGCCTGTTGACCGATGCCGTCACGCACGGCGCTTCTGTCGGTTACGACACCTTAATTCCTCACGAAGACGCCGAGAGCTACTTCCACAGTCTGCGACCGGCCCTGGCCAAAGGTGAGCTGCTGCTGTGGATTGCCCGTGACGATCGCGGCGTCGTTGGCACCGTGCAACTCGAGCTTTGCCAGAAGCCGAACGGCCGTAATCGTGCGGAGGTAGTGAAGCTGTTGGTGCATAGCCGTGCTCGCCGCAACGGCGTAGGTCAGGCTCTGATGAAGACACTGGAGTACGCGGCACTGCAGCAGCAACGCGGGCTATTGTATCTGGATACGCAGGCCGGTTCGGCGGCAGAAGCGCTTTATCGCAGCCTGGGTTATCGCTGTTTGGGTGAGCTGCCGGATTATGCAGCGGGTCCCGATGGGCATTACCATCCGACCGTCATTTATTACAAACGTCTGTTCACCGTAAGTCAGCCTTCGCGCGCCATCGCCAGTTAGTCTTCAGGCGGTATCCGGCTCTGATGATACCGCCTTGCAACCCCGCTTTATCAACTGCGCGCCGCTTCGCACAATTGACATAAACTGCTGCCTATCGACAACTTTTGCGAAAAAAGTCTACGCCAAAAACGAAGCTGTCTATAATATGCAGCTTGTTTATTCTCTGGAGTTGGCGTCCGGCGCCTTTCCCAACCTGCGTTAACAGGCAGAATTTGGCTTATGATAAAAAGAGATCAATCTTTAGCAACGCCTTACCTACAGTTCGATCGTACCCAATGGGCTGCGTTGCGAGATTCGGTGCCGCTGACGTTGTCGGAAGAAGAGATCGTTAAACTGAAAGGGATTAACGAAGATCTCTCGTTGGAAGAAGTTGCGCAGATTTATCTGCCGCTGTCACGACTGTTGAACTTCTATATCAGTTCCAACCTGCGTAGGCAGGCGGTGCTCGAGCAATTCCTCGGCACCGACGGGCAAAAGATTCCCTATGTCATCGGTATCGCCGGCAGCGTAGCCGTAGGTAAGAGCACAACCGCACGTCTGTTGCAGGCGTTGTTGAGCCGTTGGCCAGAACACCGCAGCGTTGAGTTGATCACGACCGACGGCTTCTTGCACCCTAATAAGGTGCTGAACGAACGCGGCCTGATGAAGAAAAAAGGCTTCCCGCAGTCTTACGATATGCATAGCCTGGTGAAATTCGTGTCGGAAGTGAAATCCGGCGCCAAACGCGTCACCGCTCCGGTTTATTCTCATTTAATCTATGACGTTGTACCCGAAGGCAATAAAGTCATCGAGCAACCGGATATTCTGATCCTGGAAGGGCTTAACGTATTGCAAAGCGGTATGGATTATCCTCACGATCCGCATCGCGTATTCGTTTCCGACTTTGTCGACTTCTCTATATATGTCGATGCGCCGGAGACGCTATTGCAAAGCTGGTATATCAATCGCTTCTTGAAATTCCGTCAGGGCGCATTTTCCAATCCCGATTCTTATTTCCATAACTATTCAAAATTGCCGGAACCGGAAGCAGTTAATATCGCCACGCAATTATGGAATGAAATTAACGGATTGAATTTGCAGCAGAATATACTGCCCACCCGTGAACGCGCCAGCCTGATAATGACCAAAAGCGCTAACCACGCCGTTGAAAGCGTGCGTTTAAGAAAATAAGCCTACCGATCGATTCAGGGGACGTTACTGTCCCCTTGTCTTTTCTCACTATTCCGCGCTGCGCAGCGATATCTCGCCACCGATGAAGGGCTTGATCTCCCCGTCCTGTTCCAGCAGCAGTGCGCCCTGTGAATCGATTCCTCGGGCGATACCCACAATCTGCCGCTCGCCAATCAGCAGCTTGACCGGCCTGTCGATAAAGTTATCCAGGGTACGCCAGCGACCGATAAAGGGTGCGAGTCCGTCTATCTCAAACTGTTTCAATGACTGACGCAGTTCATTAAGCAAGGTCGCAGCCAGTTCATTGCGATCGATCTGAATTCCCGCTTCCTGTAGGTTAATCCATCCCTGAGTAATGGCGCTGGCATTGGTATCACGCATCGCCAGGTTGATGCCGGCGCCGATGACCAGTTGGGCCGCATCGCCGGTTTTTCCCGTCAGTTCGACCAGGATCCCCGCCAATTTACGATCGTTTAGATAAAGATCGTTAGGCCACTTCACGCGCACATCAGCCGCACCGAGACGCTGCAAGACCTCCGCCATCACCATCCCGATCACCAGGCTAAGCCCCATAGCCGCTGCCGGCCCCTGCTCCAGTCGCCAGAACATCGACAGATATAAATTAGCGCCGAATGGCGAGATCCACTGCCGCCCGCGGCGCCCTCGTCCAGCCTGTTGGTATTCAGCGACGCAGGCATCACCAGAGTGCAATTCGTCGATGCGATCCAGCAAGTATTGGTTGGTGGAATCGACCACCGGCAACACGCTTACACGCTTGTCTTCCAGCAGGCTGAGGATTCGCTTGGCTTCCAACAGCTGGATGGCGCCAGGCAGGCTATAGCCTTTTCCGGGCACGGTAAAGACATCCAGTCCCCATTCGCGAATGGTCTGAATATGCTTATTGATCGCCGCGCGACTCATGCCCAGTGACTCACCGAGGTGTTCACCGGAATGGAATTCGCCGTCAGCCAGCAGCGCGATCAGTTTTAACGGAACCTTGGTATCTTTCATGACAGCACCGCCACGGCATTCAGTTCACCGGTCGCGCCAATAAAACGCACCTCAGGTTCCAGCCACACGCCGAATTTATCAGCCACCGTCTTGCGTACGTGGCGCGCCAACGCCACCACATCCTGACTGTGGGCGTTGGCGATGTTCACCAGCACCAGCGCTTGTTGGCGGTGTACCGCAGCGCCACCGATACGATATCCTTTCAGTTCGCATTGATCGATAAGCCATCCGGCGGCCAGCTTCACTTGGCCATCCTGCTGTGGATAATGCGGCATAGCAGGATATTTAGCGATGAGTTCTGCGGCTTTCTCTGCGTTCACCAGCGGATTCTTGAAGAAGCTGCCTGCATTGCCGGTTTCACGCGGATCGGGCAGCTTGCTGCGGCGCATGGCGCATACGGATTCAAATACCTGAAGTGGCGTCACCGTGGCAGGATCCAGCTTGGCCAGATCGCCGTAGCTCAATTTAGGTTGCCACTGTTTGTTGAGACGCAGACCCAGCCCGACAATGACATGTCCAGTCTGGAAACGGTGTTTGAAAATACTTTCCCGGTAACCAAAACCACACTCGGCAGCCGGGATACGATCGATAGCGCCGGTAGAGAAGTCCAGCAGATCGACATACTCGCAGATATCTTTCAATTCGACGCCGTAGGCGCCGATGTTCTGGATAGGGGCGGAACCGGCCAATCCAGGAATCAATGCCAGGTTTTCCAGACCGCAGATCCCGGCCTGCAGCGTATATTGCACCAGGTCATGCCAATTTTCACCGGAGCTGACGTGGAGATACCAGGCATCGTTATCTTCCCGAACATCAATACCCTTCAACTGATTGACCATTACTGTGCCAGAAAAATCCTCCAGGAACAGCACGTTGCTACCTTCACCGAGAATCAGCAACGGCTCCTGACGCTTGCGCGTTTGTTGCCACACCTTGAGCATTAGCTCAATTCTATCGGCCATGATCAGGTGCGCTGCGTTGACCGGGAGCGCAAACGTATTGTGGTTTTTTAAAGACGCGCTTTCAGTAGACATAACGTTCAGTACCCATACGGAAATAATCTTCCGCCTAGTCTACTCGATTCGAGGCGTCTGGCTAATATTTGTTTTAATTAACGTGAAATTTATCGACTAATACACTGAAGAATTAAGATTTATCTTTGATATAACCGGATAATTCTCATCAGTCTGTTCATAGATAGATATTTTTATTATTTAAATAATAATCTGGAACTATCAATTATATATTTAGCTGGCTATTTCCTTAGCAAAGAAACATTATTCTTCATTATAAGAATAAGTTACACATGCCCAAAAAGGCATTTTTCAAAGTAATAGATACTGTCAGGATATTTATTTTACGCATAGCAAAAAGCCCTGAACGTCAGTTCAGGGCTTTCGGCTTTGTTTGATGCCTGGCAGTGTCCTACTCTCGCATGGGGAGACCCCACACTACCATCGGCGCTACGGCGTTTCACTTCTGAGTTCGGCATGGGGTCAGGTGGGACCACCGCGCTATTGCCGCCAGGCAAATTCTGTTTCATTCCAACCGCTTCACTCTCGTGTCGCCATCAGAACCAATCTCGGAACTTCGCTGAAAATCTCTCTAAAAACACCTTCGGTGTTGTAAGGTTAAGCCTCACGGATCATTAGTACTGGTTAGCTCAATGCATCGCTGCACTTACACACCCAGCCTATCAACGTCTTAGTCTTAAACGTTCCTTCAGGGGCCTTGAAGGCCCAGGGAAGACTCATCTTGAGGCAAGTTTCGCGCTTAGATGCTTTCAGCGCTTATCTTTTCCGCACTTAGCTACCGGGCAATGCCATTGGCATGACAACCCGAACACCAGTGGTGCGTTCACTCCGGTCCTCTCGTACTAGGAGCAACCCCTCTCAATCTTCCAACGCCCACGGCAGATAGGGACCGAACTGTCTCACGACGTTCTAAACCCAGCTCGCGTACCACTTTAAATGGCGAACAGCCATACCCTTGGGACCTACTTCAGCCCCAGGATGTGATGAGCCGACATCGAGGTGCCAAACACCGCCGTCGATATGAACTCTTGGGCGGTATCAGCCTGTTATCCCCGGAGTACCTTTTATCCGTTGAGCGATGGCCCTTCCATTCAGAACCACCGGATCACTAAGACCTACTTTCGTACCTGCTCGAGCCGTCACTCTCGCAGTCAAGCTAGCTTATGCCTTTGCACTAACCTCACGATGTCCGACCGTGATTAGCTAACCTTCGTGCTCCTCCGTTACTCTTTGGGAGGAGACCGCCCCAGTCAAACTACCCACCAGACACTGTCCTCACCCCAGATTATGGGGCCGAGTTAGAACATCAAACATTAAAGGGTGGTATTTCAAGGATGGCTCCACGCAGACTGGCGTCCACGCTTCAAAGCCTCCCACCTATCCTACACATCAAGGCTCAATGTTCAGTGTCAAGCTATAGTAAAGGTTCACGGGGTCTTTCCGTCTTGCCGCGGGTACACTGCATCTTCACAGCGAGTTCAATTTCACTGAGTCTCGGGTGGAGACAGCCTGGCCATCATTACGCCATTCGTGCAGGTCGGAACTTACCCGACAAGGAATTTCGCTACCTTAGGACCGTTATAGTTACGGCCGCCGTTTACTGGGGCTTCGATCAAGAGCTTCGCCTTGCGGCTGACCCCATCAATTAACCTTCCAGCACCGGGCAGGCGTCACACCGTATACGTCCACTTTCGTGTTTGCACAGTGCTGTGTTTTTATTAAACAGTTGCAGCCAGCTGGTATCTTCGACTGGCTTCAGCTCCATCCGCGAGGGACTTCACCTACATGCCAGCGTGCCTTCTCCCGAAGTTACGGCACCATTTTGCCTAGTTCCTTCACCCGAGTTCTCTCAAGCGCCTTGGTATTCTATACCTGACCACCTGTGTCGGTTTGGGGTACGATTTAATGTTACCTGGAGCTTAGAGGATTTTCCTGGAAGCAGGGCATCAACTACTTCTGCACCGTAGTGCATCGTCATCACGCCTCAGGGTTAGTATGCAACCGGATTTACCAGGTCACACCCCCTACACGCTTAAACCGGGACAACCGTCGCCCGGCTAGCCTAGCCTTCTCCGTCCCCCCTTCGCAGTAACACCAAGTACAGGAATATTAACCTGTTTCCCATCGACTACGCTTTTCAGCCTCGCCTTAGGGGTCGACTCACCCTGCCCCGATTAACGTTGGACAGGAACCCTTGGTCTTCCGGCGAGCGGGCTTTTCACCCGCTTTATCGTTACTTATGTCAGCATTCGCACTTCTGATACCTCCAGCAACCCTCACAGGCCACCTTCACCGGCTTACAGAACGCTCCCCTACCCAACAACGCCTAAGCGTCGCTGCCGCAGCTTCGGTGCATGGTTTAGCCCCGTTACATCTTCCGCGCAGGCCGACTCGACCAGTGAGCTATTACGCTTTCTTTAAATGATGGCTGCTTCTAAGCCAACATCCTGGCTGTCTATGCCTTCCCACATCGTTTCCCACTTAACCATGACTTTGGGACCTTAGCTGGCGGTCTGGGTTGTTTCCCTCTTCACGACGGACGTTAGCACCCGCCGTGTGTCTCCCGTGATAACATTCTTCGGTATTCGGAGTTTGCATCGGTTTGGTAAGCCGGGATGGCCCCCTAGCCGAAACAGTGCTCTACCCCCGAAGATGAGTTCACGAGGCGCTACCTAAATAGCTTTCGGGGAGAACCAGCTATCTCCCGGTTTGATTGGCCTTTCACCCCCAGCCACAAGTCATCCGCTAATTTTTCAACATTAGTCGGTTCGGTCCTCCAGTTAGTGTTACCCAACCTTCAACCTGCCCATGGCTAGATCACCGGGTTTCGGGTCTATACCTTGCAACTATTCGCCCAGTTAAGACTCGGTTTCCCTACGGCTCCCCTATACGGTTAACCTTGCTACAAAATATAAGTCGCTGACCCATTATACAAAAGGTACGCAGTCACACCACGAAGGTGCTCCCACTGCTTGTACGTACACGGTTTCAGGTTCTATTTCACTCCCCTCGCCGGGGTTCTTTTCGCCTTTCCCTCACGGTACTGGTTCACTATCGGTCAGTCAGGAGTATTTAGCCTTGGAGGATGGTCCCCCCATATTCAGACAGGATGTCACGTGTCCCGCCCTACTCATCGAACTCACGACCTGTGCATTTTAGTGTACGGGGCTATCACCCTTTGCTGCGCGACTTTCCAGACGCTTCCACTAACACACAAGCCGATTCAGGTTCTGGGCTCCTCCCCGTTCGCTCGCCGCTACTGGGGGAATCTCGGTTGATTTCTTTTCCTCGGGGTACTTAGATGTTTCAGTTCCCCCGGTTCGCCTCATGCCACTATGTATTCATGACATGATAGTGTGTCGAAACACACTGGGTTTCCCCATTCGGGTATCGCCGGTTATAACGGTTCATATCACCTTACCGACGCTTTTCGCAGATTAGCACGCCCTTCATCGCCTCTGACTGCCTAGGCATCCACCGTGTACGCTTAGTCACTTAACCTCACAACCCGAAGATGTTTCCATCGTTCGTGCTGCAAACATTTGAGAGACTCTATGACAGGTTACTCTTCATCCCGGTACTTCTACGGAGGGATAAATTTCAGCCGTCATGTTTCAATTTTCAGCTTGTTCCAGATTGTTAAAGAGCAATATCTTAAACATGACTCGGAAGTCATCTTTAAGATATGGTGTATCGTCAGATACTTGAGACCGCCGCTTTCACCGGGTGGGTCGGAAGCTTGGCGTCCCCTAGGGGATTCGAACCCCTGTTACCGCCGTGAAAGGGCGGTGTCCTAGGCCTCTAGACGAAGGGGACACGACACCGTACTTTTATGACGCTTTTGCTCGTTACTTTTTCATCAGACAATCTGTGTGAGCACGCCACTCGAACTAATATCTTTAGGTAAGGAGGTGATCCAACCGCAGGTTCCCCTACGGTTACCTTGTTACGACTTCACCCCAGTCATGAATCACAAAGTGGTAAGCGCCCTCCCGAAGGTTAAGCTACCTACTTCTTTTGCAACCCACTCCCATGGTGTGACGGGCGGTGTGTACAAGGCCCGGGAACGTATTCACCGTAGCATTCTGATCTACGATTACTAGCGATTCCGACTTCATGGAGTCGAGTTGCAGACTCCAATCCGGACTACGACGTACTTTATGAGGTCCGCTTGCTCTCGCGAGGTCGCTTCTCTTTGTATACGCCATTGTAGCACGTGTGTAGCCCTACTCGTAAGGGCCATGATGACTTGACGTCATCCCCACCTTCCTCCAGTTTATCACTGGCAGTCTCCTTTGAGTTCCCGGCCGAACCGCTGGCAACAAAGGATAAGGGTTGCGCTCGTTGCGGGACTTAACCCAACATTTCACAACACGAGCTGACGACAGCCATGCAGCACCTGTCTCAGAGTTCCCGAAGGCACCAAAGCATCTCTGCTAAGTTCTCTGGATGTCAAGAGTAGGTAAGGTTCTTCGCGTTGCATCGAATTAAACCACATGCTCCACCGCTTGTGCGGGCCCCCGTCAATTCATTTGAGTTTTAACCTTGCGGCCGTACTCCCCAGGCGGTCGATTTAACGCGTTAGCTCCGGAAGCCACGCCTCAAGGGCACAACCTCCAAATCGACATCGTTTACAGCGTGGACTACCAGGGTATCTAATCCTGTTTGCTCCCCACGCTTTCGCACCTGAGCGTCAGTCTTCGTCCAGGGGGCCGCCTTCGCCACCGGTATTCCTCCAGATCTCTACGCATTTCACCGCTACACCTGGAATTCTACCCCCCTCTACGAGACTCTAGCTTGCCAGTTTCAAATGCAGTTCCCAGGTTGAGCCCGGGGATTTCACATCTGACTTAACAAACCGCCTGCGTGCGCTTTACGCCCAGTAATTCCGATTAACGCTTGCACCCTCCGTATTACCGCGGCTGCTGGCACGGAGTTAGCCGGTGCTTCTTCTGCGAGTAACGTCAATTGATGAACGTATTAAGCTCACCACCTTCCTCCTCGCTGAAAGTGCTTTACAACCCGAAGGCCTTCTTCACACACGCGGCATGGCTGCATCAGGCTTGCGCCCATTGTGCAATATTCCCCACTGCTGCCTCCCGTAGGAGTCTGGACCGTGTCTCAGTTCCAGTGTGGCTGGTCATCCTCTCAGACCAGCTAGGGATCGTCGCCTAGGTGAGCCATTACCCCACCTACTAGCTAATCCCATCTGGGCACATCTGATGGCAAGAGGCCCGAAGGTCCCCCTCTTTGGTCTTGCGACGTTATGCGGTATTAGCTACCGTTTCCAGTAGTTATCCCCCTCCATCAGGCAGTTTCCCAGACATTACTCACCCGTCCGCCGCTCGTCACCCAGGGAGCAAGCTCCCTTGTGCTACCGCTCGACTTGCATGTGTTAAGCCTGCCGCCAGCGTTCAATCTGAGCCATGATCAAACTCTTCAATTAAAAGCTTGATTTGCTTCCACTCGAGAAGCGATGCTCAAAGATTTACTGCATGAATTTTACTTCAGTTAGTCACTCTTCAAGACTTGATATTTTTTTGCATCCGAAGATGCTGGATATCGTCTTGTGGAGTGCCCACACAGATTGTCTGATAAATTGTTAAAGAGCAGTGCCGAGAAACTCATCGGCGCGGGCTGCGTATACTACGCTTTTCGCCCGGAGAGTCAAGCGTTTATTTCGCTTTCTTCTCGCTGACCCGGCGGCTTGTCAGTCGTTGTTCCCGGTCAGTGGAGGCGCATTATAGGGAGTTCTCGGCAGGCCGCAACCCCTAAATGCAAAAAACTTTTCAAGCGCGGATTTTTTCGGCAAAACGCTGGCCAAACCCGCATTTTTGTCACTTTTCGTACTGGATCTGGCTAAATTCCTGGGCGAAACGGTCGACCTGCTGCCAATCGGTGTACTCCACTTCCTTACTGGTATCCGTTTCACCGCCCGTCATACGCATAATAAATTGAATCATGATGCGGTCGAACCAGCGATAGCGCGGATAACGCAATGCGCCGGCAAACACCGCGCACTGTTTTGGCTGCCACGGCGAGGCCAGCAGGAACTTGCGAGTATAAGCGTTGGTTTGCGGCGAGCGCTTTTCCGGTTTACGCGCGGTCAGGTTCACGGCAAAGAACGCGCTCGGCATTCGATTCAGTTGCTCGGCATGACGCTTGACGAATTTATCCAGCGCCGGGTTAAAGTGCCCGTAACGGATAGACGCGCCGATCATCACCTGCTGATACTGGCTAAGATCGACCTGTTCCGCCTGCAGCAGATCGATCACCTCACAACGCAGCGTGTCCTGCAGCTTGCTTGCTATATAAGAAGCGATAGCGCGTGTTTGCCCGTCACGGCTCGAATAAAGTATCAATGCCTTCATGGCGTACTCCTTATATCAGACTCACTCACGCCAGAAGGTTGGCGTGAACAGCACCAGCAATGTGAACACTTCCAGGCGCCCGAACAGCATCGTCACCACCAGGATCCACTTGGCCGCCGCCGGCATCGTGGTGAAGTTATCCGCCACTACGCCCAGGCCGGGGCCAAGGTTATTGAGCGTTGCCGTCACTGCGGCGAACGCGGAAAAATCGTCAACGCCGGTGGCAATGATCGCCAGCATGCTGACGATAAACACCAGCGCATAGGCGGAGAAGAATCCCCATACCGCTTCCAGAATGCGTTCCGGCAGTGCGCGATTGCCCAATTTGATGGTATAGACCGCGTTGGGGTGCACCAGCCTCTTCAACTCGCGCGAGCCCTGCAGGTACAGAAGTAGAATACGGATCACCTTCAGGCCGCCGCCGGTCGAGCCGGCGCAGCCGCCGATGAACGCTGAGCACAGCAACAACATCGGCAGGAACAGCGGCCACTTGGCGATGCTGTCGGTCGTAAAACCGGCCGTGGTCGCCATCGATACCACCTGGAAGAACGCCTGATTGAGCGTTTCCATACCGCTCTTATAGACGCCATGTCCCCAGAGCACCAACGTGCATACCACCACCAGCGTCAACTGAACGAAGATGAACATGCGGAATTCAGGATCGCGTCCGTACACCTTCAGACTACGGCCGCTTAGCAAAGCGAAGTGCAGGCCGTAGTTACAGCCGGAAATCAGCAGGAACACGGCGATGATGGTGTTGATAGTCGGACTGGCGTAATAACCGATACTGGCGTCGTGGGTAGAAAAACCGCCGATGGCGATGGTCGAGAAACTGTGGCCGATGGCGTCGAACACCGACATCCCGGCCCCCCAGAGCGCCAGCGCACAGGCGACGGTCAGCAACACATAGATTAGCCACAGGGTTTTGGCGGTTTCGGCGATGCGTGGGCGCATCTTGTTATCTTTCAGCGGCCCGGGCATTTCTGCCCGATACAGCTGCATGCCGCCGACGCCGAGTATCGGCAGTATCGCCACCGCCAGCACGATGATCCCCATGCCGCCCATCCATTGCAGCATTTGGCGATAGAACAGAATGGCCTTCGGCAGCGAGTCCAACCCCACCAGCGTCGTCGCACCGGTGGTCGTTAATCCCGAGAAGGATTCAAAGAAGGCGTCGGTCAGCGACAAGTTGGGCCGCTCCGAAAACAGGAACGGCAATGCCCCTACACTGCCCAGAACGGTCCAGAACAACACGACGATAAGGAAGCCTTCACGGGGCTTCAGCTCGTGTTTCTGTTTGCGGTTCGGCCACCACAGCATCAGACCGATGGTCAGCGCCACGAAGAAGGTTTGGCTGAACGCGCGCCCCGCCCCATCGCGGTAAATCAATGCCACCAGGCCGGGAATAAACATCGTCCCGGAGAACAGGATGACCAGCAGACCAACGATACGGGTTATGGCGCGAAAATGCATTTCAGCACGATCCTTAGCAATTCAATTGGGAGGAATTATTGCGAAATGGGGGTTAATTGCAAATTACCGCGACTGAGATCACGCAATTTATTCCCAAACAGTTCGACCTCGGTTGCCGGCAACGCCAGATGCAGCACGACGGCGGCACCGTATTCACCCTGCAGGATCCGACCTGCGGTTTGCTGCAGCAAGTTCTCCACCAGCGCCAACTGCGCATAGTCGCACTGCAAGATATATTCGGCTTCCGGCACCTTTTGTGCCAACGCCAACTGCTTCAACGCCTGTTGAACACCGTTGCCATAGGCTTTCACCAGCCCGCCGGTGCCCAGCTTGACGCCGCCATAGTAACGAACGACCACGGCGGTCACTTCGCCGATACCGCTGCCCATCAGCTGCGCGAGGATCGGTTTGCCGGCGGTGCCCGACGGTTCTCCGTCGTCGGAGAACCCCAGCTGCTGCGAGTCATCGGGGCTGCCGGCGACGAAAGCCCAACAATGGTGCCTCGCCGCCGGGTGCTCGTCCCGCACCTGCTGAATAAACGCCTTTGCCGCTTCTACCCCGCTGGTCGGCGCCAGCAGGGTGATAAAACGGCTCTTCTTTATTTCTTCGGTAAAGCAGGTTGCTTCCGCCGGTATCGGGTACGGCCGCATCAGGCCAGGTTCAGATCGCGCGTCATGTTCTCGATGCGCTTTTCGTGGATCACGATGTTGTCTTCGATGCGGATGCCGCCGTACGGCTTCAGCGCATCGATGCGATCCCAGGCGAAGTGCTGCTTGAACTCACCGCTGCGCCACGGCGCCAACAGAGAGTCAATGAAGTACAGACCCGGCTCGATGGTCAACACCATGCCCGGCTGCAACACGCGGGTGCAACGCAGGAACGGATACTTGGACGGCGCCGCCAGGTGGGTGCCTTGCTCGTCCTGCATAAAGCCGGCGGCGTCGTGCACCTGCAGGCCCAGCGGGTGGCCCAGCCCGTGCGGCAGGAACGGCGTGGTGATACCCGTTTCAACCATCGCCTCTTCGCTGAGGCCGTTCACCAACTTGTGATTCTTGAGCAGCTTGGCGATGCGCTGGTGCATCTGCACATGGTAGTCGGTATAACGCACGCCGGTTTTGATGGTATCGATCAACGCCAGCTGCTCACCGTTGAGATCTTTCACCAGGTGGGCAAACTCGCTGCCGCTTTGCGCCGCGTAGGTGCGGGTCAGATCGGCGGCGTAGCCGTTATATTCCGCGCCGGCGTCGATCAGGAAACTCAGGGATTCGGCCGGCGGCTGATGATCCAGCTTGGTGTAGTGCAGTACCGAAGCGTGTTCGTTCAGCGCCACAATGTTGTCGTAAGGCACGTCGGTATCGCGGTGGCCGGTCGCCGTCAGGTAGGCCAGGTTGATGTCGAACTCGCTCATGCCGGAGAGGAAGGCCTCATGCGCCGCACGATGGCCGGTTACCGCCGTCTTCTGCGCTTCGCGCATGCAGGCCAGCTCATAGCCGGTTTTGATCGAACGGTGGAAATCCAGGTAGTTCAACACCGCTTTCGGATTGATGTTCTCGGAAGGGATGCCGAGATCGCGGGCGCGCTGTTGCGCATAACCGATATAGCCCACGCGCTCGCGCTGCGGCGGAAGCTGCTGGGCGATGGCGTCGGCGTTGGCCAGCGGCATCAATTCAAGGGATTTAGTCCAGAAACTGTCCGGCAGCGGCTCTACGCTGTGCCAGTAGTCGACCGGGGAGTAGAACCACAGCTTCGGCTTGTTGACACCGTCGATCCACAACCAGCAGTTCGGCACCGACGTCACCGGCACCCAGGCTTTGAAATGCGCATTCACTTTGAACGGATAGCTATGGTCGTCCAAAAATACCTTTTGCAGTTCACCGGAGTGAATCAGCAACGCATCCAACTTGTTGCGCTCCAGCACTTCGCGCGCGCGTTTTTGCAGCTCTGCCAAGTGGTCGTTATACAAAGAAGCCAGCGTTTCCATCACAGTACCCTTATGCCTTAGCACGAAAGAAGTCATCTTAACACAGCGCTCCGGCGCACCAACCTTATCGCGTTGGGCATGCGGAGCAGCTCGCAATTCCCTGCAAATGCCGTTACATCCGCAGTTTAACCATTAGCCAGCCGGCCAGGCCGAGCAACGCTATCGCCAGCGCCCATAGGCCGTGGTGCTCCAATAACACCGCGCCGGCCGCGGCAATGCCCGCCAGACACTGCTGCAGAAAGCCGCACAGCGCCATCGCATAGGCACCGTGCTCTTTGGCGTCGCTGACCGCCATCGCCATGCTGTTGGGAAACAACACCGCCTGGCCAAAAATGGTCAGGCAATACAGCACGATGAACAGTGCCATACCGGAAAGGCCGGCCAGAATGCCGCTCCACCACAACAGCAGGATCGCTACCGTCGCCAGAGCGACGATGCCGCTGCCGGTTTGCATCAGTTTTTTCCCGCCGACACGCGCCACCGTGCGGTTCACCGTCAACGCGCCGCTAAAGTAGGCGATACCTATCACCAACCCCAGCGCGCCGAACGCCGTAACGTTGAGGCCAAAACCCTGCTGCATGACGAACGGGCTCACCTCCTGCAATGTCACCGTGGTGGCGAAGCCCAATCCGCCGACGCAGGCCGGCCAGAAGAACCCCGGCCGCCGCAGGATGGCGAAGTAGGTGGCCGCCATCGCCGGGCGTGGCCCGCGTGTGCGCCCCGCCTCAAGCGGCAGCGTCGCCATCAGCGCCAGAATGGCCAAACCGGTGGCGCCCATCAGGACGAAGCCCATCTGCCAGTGCGAATATTGGCTGAGCAGGCCGCCGACAAACTGACCACCGCCCAGCGCGGTGATAAAAGCGATGGAGAGCACCGATAACCGACGCGCCAACTCGTCACCGCTCCAGTTATCCCGCACGATGATACGCGCAATGATCGCCGCACCGCCGGCGCCCACACCCTGCAGCGCACGCAGCGCCAGCAGCTGGGCGCCGTTGCTGCACAGCGCCAACAGCCCGCTGCAGCCAATGAAAAGAAACAAAGACAGCGTCAGGGGCGCACGGCGGCCAAAGCGATCGGCGGCCGCGCCCCAGAACAGCACCGGCAAAGCGGCGCCGATGACGAAGATCGAAATGGACAGCTCGGTGGCGCGTCGGCTCATCGCCAGCTCCCGCATCACCGTCGGCAGCGAAGGCAAATACACGGTCGTCGCCATCTGTGCCATAAACACCAACAGACATGCCAGCGTCATGGTTCTGGCCGGAATGCTCCATAAGCCGCTGCGTTTGACACAAGCCGCCTTAGTCATGCGTAACCTCGTCTGAATGTTCATTCGCTGCGAGCAAGTGTATGAGTGCCGACACACTCCAGCAAATGCCGATAGCACATAAAATATAACTTCGTTTCAAATCAAAAAACTAACTTGGCGACATGTGATCCGACCAGCAAATATGCAATCTCTCATTTGCATATTTTTAACATAAAAACCACACTCCTCTTCATCTGGTCATACCAGATCATACGCTGATTCAGGAGATAGACATGCTCTACCAAGGCGAAACATTACAACTGCACTGGCTCGATAACGGCATCGCCGAGCTGGTGTTCAACGCACCGGGCTCGGTCAACAAGCTGGACACCCGCACCGTCGCCAGCCTGGGCGAAGCGCTCACCGTGCTGGAAAACCAGCCTGAGCTCAAGGGGTTGCTGCTGCGCTCCTCCAAAGCCGCGTTTATCGTCGGCGCCGATATCACCGAATTCCTTTCTCTGTTCGCCGCACCGGCTGAAAAGCTGCACGAGTGGCTGGTATTCGCCAACAACGTCTTTAACCGGCTGGAAGATTTGCCGGTACCGACCATTTCGGCCATTAACGGCTATGCGCTCGGCGGCGGTTGCGAATGCATTCTGGCGACCGATTTCCGCGTCGCCTCGCCGGACGCGCGCATCGGCCTGCCGGAAACCAAATTGGGCATCATGCCGGGCTTCGGCGGTTCCGTCCGTCTGCCGCGCCTGCTGGGTAACGACAGCGCGCTGGAAATCATCGCCGCCGGCAAAGACGTCAGCGCCAAAGACGCGTTGAAAGTCGGCCTGGTGGATGCGGTGGTGACACCGGAAAAACTGGCCGAAGCGGCGCTCAACATGCTGCAACAGGCGATCGACGGCAAGCTGGACTGGCGCGCCGCGCGTCAACCTAAGCTGGAGCCGCTGAAACTCAGCCCGATTGAAGCGGCGATGAGTTTCACCACCGCCAAAGGCATGGTGCTGCAGACCGCCGGTAAACATTACCCGGCGCCGATGACCGCGGTGAAGACCATTGAAGCCGCCGCCAAGCTGGGCCGCGATGAAGCGCTGAAACTGGAAACCGCCAGCTTCGTGCCGTTGGCCCGCTCCAACGAAGCGCGCGCGCTGGTCGGCATCTTCCTTAACGATCAGTTCGTGAAGGGCCAGGCGAAAAAGCTGGCCAAGAATGTGGATGCGCCGAAACAGGCGGCGGTGCTGGGCGCCGGCATCATGGGCGGCGGTATCGCCTACCAATCGGCGCTGAAAGGCGTGCCGGTGATCATGAAAGACATCAGCGACAAGTCGCTGACGCTGGGCATGAGCGAAGCGGCCAAGCTGCTCAATAAGCAACTGGAGCGCGGCAAGCTGGATGGCCTGAAAATGGCGCAGGTGCTGTCGACCATTCAGCCGACGCTGGACTATGCCGGCATCGAGCGCGCGCAGGTGATCGTTGAGGCGGTCGTCGAGAATCCGAAAGTCAAAGCCGCCGTGCTGTCGGAAGTGGAAAACCTGATCGGTGAGGACACCGTTCTGGCGTCGAACACCTCGACCATTCCGATTAATCACCTGGCAAAATCGCTGAAGCGCCCGCAAAACTTCTGCGGCATGCACTTCTTTAACCCGGTGCACCGCATGCCGCTGGTGGAAATCATCCGCGGCGAACAGACCAGCGACGAGACCATTGCCAAAGTGGTGGCCTACGCCAGCCGCATGGGCAAAACGCCGATCGTGGTGAACGACTGCCCGGGCTTCTTCGTCAACCGCGTGCTGTTCCCGTACTTCGCCGGCTTCAGCCTGCTGCTGCGCGACGGCGCCGACTTCCGTCAAATCGATAAAGTGATGGAGAAACAGTTCGGCTGGCCGATGGGCCCGGCCTACCTGCTCGACGTCGTGGGCATCGACACCGCGCACCACGCGCAGGCGGTAATGGCCGCCGGCTTCCCGGATCGCATGAGCAAAGACTATCGCGACGCCATTGACGTGATGTTCGACAACCAGCGCTTCGGTCAGAAAAATCAGCTGGGCTTCTACCGCTACAGCCAGGATAGCAAAGGCAAACCGCGCAAGGACAACGACGAGCAGACCGATGCGCTGCTGGCCGAAGTGAGCCAACCGCGCCAGACCATCAGCGACGAAGAAATCATCGCGCGCATGATGATCCCGATGATCAACGAAGTGGTGCGTTGCCTGGAAGAAAAGATCGTCGCCAGCCCGGCCGAAGCCGATATGGCGCTGGTCTACGGCATCGGTTTCCCTCCGTTCCACGGCGGCGTGTTCCGCTACCTGGATGCGCTCGGCACCGCCAACTACGTTGAGCTGGCCCAGCGTTACGCACACCTCGGCGCCCTGTACCAGGTGCCGGCCGGTCTGCGCGCCAAGGCCGAACGCAATGAAAGCTACTACCCGGTGGCGACACCGCTGTCCGACGTCGCTACCCGCCAACCGGCATGAGGTCATAAAGATGGAAAACGTAGTTATTGTTGATGCCGTACGCACGCCGATGGGCCGCTCCAAGGGCGGCGCCTTCCGCCAGGTGCGCGCCGAAGATCTCTCCGCTCACCTGATGCGTGAAGTGCTGAGCCGCAACCCGGCGCTGGACGCCGCCGAGATTGATGACATTTACTGGGGCTGCGTGCAGCAAACGCTGGAACAAGGCTTCAACATCGCCCGCAACGCCGCGCTGCTGGCCGAGATCCCGCACCGCGTGCCGGCGGTGACCGTCAACCGCCTGTGCGGCTCTTCGATGCAGGCACTGCACGACGCGGCGCGCGCCATCATGGTTGGCGACGCGCACATCAGCCTGATCGGCGGCGTGGAACACATGGGCCATGTGCCGATGAATCACGGCGTGGATTTCCATCCGGGCCTGAGCCGCAGCGTGGCCAAAGCCGCCGGGATGATGGGGCTGACCGCCGAAATGCTGGCCAAGATGCACAACATCAGTCGCCAGATGCAGGATGAGTTTGCCGCCCGCTCCCACCAGCGCGCACATGCGGCGACGCTGGCGGGTTACTTCAAAAACGAGATCATACCGACCAACGGTCACGACGCCGACGGCGTGCTGACCCGTTACGATTTCGACGAAGTCATTCGCCCGGAAACCACCGTCGAAAGTCTGTCGGCCCTGCGTCCGGCGTTCGATCCGGTCAACGGCACCGTCACCGCCGGCAGCTCCTCCGCCCTGTCGGACGGCGCTTCCGCCATGCTGCTGATGAGCGAATCGCGCGCCAAAGCGCTCGGTTTGAAGGCCCGCGCCCGCATCCGCTCGATGGCGGTGGTCGGCTGCGATCCTTCCATCATGGGCTACGGCCCGGTGCCGGCCAGCAAGCTGGCGCTGAAACGCGCCGGTCTGGGCGTGCAGGACATCGATCTGTTCGAGCTGAACGAAGCGTTCGCCGCCCAGTCGCTGCCGTGCATCAAGGATCTGGGGCTGATGGACAGCATCGACGACAAGATTAACCTGAACGGCGGCGCCATCGCGCTCGGCCACCCGCTGGGCTGTTCTGGCTCCCGCATCTCGACCACCCTGTTGAACAACATGGAACGTCGCGACGCGCAGTTCGGCCTGGCGACCATGTGCATCGGCCTGGGCCAGGGCATCGCCACCGTCTTTGAACGCGTTTAGCTGTGTCTATCTTGGGATGACCGCGTCACTACTTCAAATCGCGGCATCCCGCCAAGTTTAGTTGCCGTTCTTCCCGCCTGTCAGGGGCGGGTTTTTTATGCCTGAAGTTTGCCGACGCCCAAATAAAAACGGGGCGACCCTCGGCCACCCCGTTCACCGCGCATCGCATCGGTCAGATAAACGAAAACGCGTCGCCAAACATATGCGCTTCCAGCGCGCCGCGCTCGGCGCAGAAACGCTCGCGGGCGATTTTCGCCATCTCGAAACGCCCGGCGATGTAAATGTCATGCTCCGCCAGCGTGCCGAAATCCTGCAGCACCGCGCTGAGCACGGTGCCGCTGCGGCCGCGCCATTCGGCTTCCGGCTGCTTGACCACCGGGATCACCTTCAGATTCGGATGCTGCAACGACAGCGCTTCCAGCTCGCTCAAATCGTACAGGTGCTTCAGCTCACGCCCGCCCCAGTAGATTGAAATGTCGCGATCCGGCTGCTGCTCCAGCGCGGTCAACAAGATTGAACGCGCGTAAGAGAAACCGGTGCCGCCGGCGATCAGCACCAGCGGACGGCTGCCCTCTTCCCGCAGCCAGGCGTCGCCGTGCGGCACGTCAACGGTGATCGCCTGCTCTTTCAGGATGCGATCCATCACCGCCATGGCATACAGATTCAGTTCCGAAGCGCCAATGTGCAGCTCGATATAATCTTGCTGCGTCGGGGTTGATGCCAGTGAGAACGGACGCTTGTCGCGCTCATCCATCACCACCATCAGATATTGCCCTGCCTTGAAAGAAAACGGCTGCTCGGGCACCAGACGTACCCGATAAACCGTATCGGTAATGGCCTCTACCGAGGTCACTTTACAGCTCAATATTGTCATGCGTTCCCTCTGTCGGGTCATCAATGCAAAGCTGAGAACAGGGCCTGACGCTATAACGTCGGTTCCCTGTCACTGAAGATTGCGAGCTCATCCCAGATTTCGTCGACGCGCGCACGTACCTTTTCATCCATCTGAATCGGACGGCCCCATTCGCGATCGGTTTCACCCGGCCATTTATTGGTGGCGTCCAGCCCCATCTTCGAACCCAGGCCGGAAACCGGCGAGGCGAAGTCCAGATAGTCGATCGGCGTATTCTCCACCAGAACGGTATCCCTTGCCGGATCCATTCGTGTGGTGATCGCCCAAATCACGTCGTTCCAGTCGCGCGCATTGACGTCATCGTCACAGACGATAACAAATTTGGTGTACATAAACTGCCGCAGGAACGACCAGACGCCCATCATCACGCGTTTCGCGTGGCCGGCGTACTGTTTTTTCATGGTCACTACCGCCAGGCGGTAAGAGCACCCTTCCGGCGGCAGATAGAAATCGACGATTTCCGGGAACTGCTTTTGCAGGATCGGTACGAACACTTCATTCAGCGCCACGCCCAGGATCGCCGGCTCATCCGGCGGGCGGCCGGTGTAGGTCGAGTGGTAGATCGCGTTGCGGCGCTGGGTGATGTGAGTAACGGTGAACACCGGGAACTGGTCGATTTCATTGTAGTAACCGGTGTGGTCGCCGTAGGGGCCTTCCGGCGCCATTTCACCCGGCTCGATATAGCCTTCAAGCACGATTTCGGCGCTGGCGGGCACTTCCAGATCGTTGGAAAGGCACTTGACCACTTCGGTTTTGTTGCCGCGCAGCAGCCCGGCAAAGGCGTATTCAGACAGGGTATCCGGCACCGGCGTGACCGCACCGAGGATGGTAGCGGGATCGGCGCCCAGCGCCACCGCGACCGGGAAACGCTCGCCCGGGTGCGCCTGGCACCACTCCTGATAATCCAGCGCGCCGCCGCGATGCGACAGCCAGCGCATGATCACTTTGTTCTTGCCCAGCACCTGCTGGCGATAGATGCCGAGGTTTTGCCGTTCCTTATGCGGGCCGCGGGTCACCGTCAGCCCCCAGGTGATCAGCGGCGCAGCGTCTTCCGGCCAGCAGTGCATCACCGGAATACGGCTGAGATCGACATCGTCACCCTGCCATACCTGCTCCTGACAAGGCGCGGATCCCAGCACCTTGGTCGGCATGTTCAGCACCTGCTTGAACTTTGGCATTTTGTCGAACAGATCGCGGAAGCCTTTCGGCGGCTCCGGTTCTTTGAGGAACGCCAGCAGTTTGCCGACTTCGCGCAGCGCGCTGATGTCTTCCTGCCCCATGCCCATCGCCACGCGATTGGCGGTGCCGAACAGGTTACAGAGCACCGGCATGTCATACCCTTTCGGGTTTTCAAACAGCAGTGCAGGACCGCCCGCTCGCAGGGTGCGATCGGCAATCTCCGTCATTTCCAGGTAAGGATCGATCGGCTGGCTGATGCGTTTTAGTTCCCCTCTCTTCTCCAGCAACGAGAGGAAATCGCGTAAGTCACGGTATTTCATGCTGATCATTATAACGGCCAGTGGGGAGGGCATTATAAGCCCTCTTCACGGTTGTTGCTGCAATTTTGTTAACGCCGCCCGCCGCCGGGTGGCCCTCAGCCGCAGTTGAACGGCACCAGCGCAGCCAGCGCGCGCGTATCCTGATATTCACGCGTCTCCTCACCGTGGCGGAACACCTTGAAGCCCTGCCCGTTAGCGCTGAAGTAACGCAGCGCATTGCCTTCAACGTGCAGCAGGCTACCTTCACGCAGCGCCACCACCGATTCGCTTGGGTTGATCGCGCAGAACTCCGCCAGGCGCTCGTCACGGGTTTCGCCCATGTGGCCGCTGATATGCGCGTCGATGTAGTGCGGGTTGATCTGCACCGGGAACAGCCCCAGCGCCGGCAGCACCACGCTGCAGCGCACCGGCATGTCATTGGTGGTGCGAATGCTCGGCGTGGCCACGTTGCAACCGGCGCTCCAGCCGACGTAAGGCACTTCACGCTCGCGCACCGCGCGCTGGATGGGCACGATCAGGCCTTGCTCGTGCAGCATTTGGTTCAGCAACCAGGTATTGCCGCCGCTGACCAAAATGCACTCCGCCTGCGCGATCGCCGCCGCCGGTGAAGCGGCATGGTGGATGCTGGTGACTTCAATGCCCAGCGTTTGCGCCAGTTCCTGCGCACGCTGGTCATAGTCGTAACGAATCAGGGCGTAAGGGATAAAGACGGCGGATTTGATGCCGCGACGCGCAATCATCGCCAGCAACTGGCTTTTAGCGTACCCCAGCAGCTCGGCTTCGCCAGACAGCTTGCCGTTGCTCAACAGAAACAGCTCCATTTCTTTCCCCCTCGGTCGAAAACGATGAATAGCGTCACAGCCGGCGGCGCTACGCCTGTCATACTGTGACGGTAACAAATTTTTAGCCCTCTGTTATACCAGCGCCGTATCGATAAGTGTGTGACCCCTCGCTAATAGCCGCAGATTCATAGAGATAGGTGATGTTACACGCTGAAACTTGCATCACTATGTATCCGGAATAGCTTTTGATATGCTTACCGGCTGGCAGAAAGGCATGTGAAACTATGGAATCCTGGTATCTACTTTATTGCAAACGCGGTCAGTTGTTGCGGGCGCAGGAACATCTGGAACGGCAGCAGGTAAACTGCCTCAGCCCGATCATCACGCTGGAAAAGATCGTGCGTGGTAAGCGCATCGCGGTCAGCGAACCCCTGTTTCCCAACTATCTGTTTGTGGAGTTCGACCCGGAGCGCATTCACACCACCACCATCAGCGCCACCCGTGGCGTCAGCCACTTCGTGCGTTTCGGCGCGTTGCCGAGCGTCATCCCGAGCAAGGTGATCGATGAACTGCGCACGCACGCCTGCGAAACCTATGTCGATCCGGAAACCCCACAGCCGGGGGATACCGTTCTGATCGTCGACGGCGTGTTCGAAGGGCTGCAGGCGATCTACACCGAGCCGGACGGCGAAGCGCGTTCCATGTTGTTGCTGAACCTGATCAACAAGCAGGTCAGCCAAAGCATCGACAACCGACAGTTCCAGAAGATGTAATGCAAAAGGCGCCCTCAGGCGCCTTTTTGTTGGCTCATTTTACGCTTAGCGGCGCATCGCGTCGTCGTGCAGCCACTGGGCGACACGCTTGGCGAAGTAGGTCAGCACGCCGTCGGCGCCGGCGCGTTTAAAGCACATCAACGATTCCATCACCGCAGGTTGCTCCTGCAGCCAGCCGTTCTGAATCGCCGCCATATGCATCGCGTACTCGCCGGACACCTGATAAGCGAAGGTTGGCACACCGAAGGTATCCTTCACGCGGCGCACAACGTCGAGGTACGGCATGCCCGGTTTCACCATCACCATGTCCGCACCTTCCTGCAGATCCTGCGCAATCTCCTGCAGCGCTTCGTCGCTGTTGGCCGGATCCATCTGATAGGTCTTCTTGTTGCCGCCCTTCAGATTGCCGCTGGAGCCCAACGCATCGCGGAACGGGCCGTAGTAGCAGGAAGCATACTTGGCGGAGTAGGCCATGATCTGGGTATTCACCAGGCCCTGCAATTCCAGACGATCGCGGATCGCCCCGATGCGGCCGTCCATCATGTCGCTCGGCGCCACGATTTCCGCGCCCGCTTCAGCATGGGACAGCGCCTGACGCACCAGAATGTCTTTGGTCACGTCGTTAATCACATAACCCTGCTCATCGATCACCCCGTCCTGCCCATGCGTGGTGTAGGGATCGAGCGCCACGTCGGTCAGAATGCCCAGTTCAGGCACCGCGTCTTTCAGCGCGCGCACCGTGCGCTGTACCAACCCTTCAGGATTATAGGCTTCTTCCGCATGCAGCGATTTCAGGCTCGGTTCGATCACCGGGAACAGGGAAATCACCGGCACGCCAAGTTTGGCGATGGTTTCCGCTTCCTTCACCAGCAGATCGATCGTCATGCGCGATACGCCCGGCATCGAGGCCACTTCTTCCTGGCGGTTGCTGCCTTCCATGACAAACACCGGATAAATCAGGTCGTTGACCGTCAGTTGATTCTCGGCCACCAGGCGGCGGCTGAAGTCGTGACGGCGCACGCGGCGCATACGGCGACCAGGGAAGGTGCCCGGAAATGCATAGCTCATAGTTTTCTCCTAGCTCAAACCAGCCGGAATAGCCGGCGGGCGTTCTCATCGGTTTTTTGCCCCAGCCATTGCGGCTCTTCCCGCCGCCAGACGGCGACCTGCTGCACGATGTGGGGCAGGAAACAGGGTTCGTTGCGGCGAGATGCGGGTTTAGGCTGTAAATCCCGGGGCAACAGATAAGGGGCGTCAGTTTCCAGCAGCAGACGCTCGGCTGGGATCTGCGGCAACAGTGCGCGCAGTTCCAGGCCGCGCCGCTCGTCGCAGACCCAACCGGTAATCCCGATCGACAAACCCAGCGACAGGCAGCTTGTTAATTCTTTGGCGGTGCCGGTGAAGCAGTGCACCACGGCCGCGGGCAGTTTATCCAACCACGGCGTCAGTAGCTCGGCAAAACGTGCGTGTGCGTCGCGGCAATGCAGAAACACCGGCAGCGCCAACTCCGCCGCCAGCGCCAGCTGCGCGGTGAACGCCGCTTCCTGCTGCGCGGGCGTCGAGAAGTTGCGATTGAAATCCAGGCCGCATTCGCCGATCGCCGCCACGTCAGGGCGTGCGGCTAACGCATAAATCTGCTCGGCGGCGTGTTCATCCCAACCGCTGGCGTAGTGCGGATGCACACCGGCGGTAGACCAACAGTAACCCGCATGTTGCTGCGCCAGTTCCGCCGCTTCGCGGCTCTCTGCCAGATCGGTGCCGGTAATCAACATCCCGGTAACGCCCGCCGCGCGGGCGCGCTCCACCACCGCCTGGCGATCTTTGGCGAATTGGCTGCTGGTCAGATTAACGCCGATATCAAACATGATTTTTTCCAAAGCAAAAGCCGCCCAATGGGCGGCTTCGCAATCAATGTGGATCAGGGGGCTGGGGGTTCGTCACCCTCGTCTTCTTCTTCCGCTTGCGGACGACGTTTGCCGGTATAGAAGCGAGCGAAGAACACCCCCACTTCAAACAGCAGATACATCGGTATTGCCAACAAGGTTTGCGAGAACACGTCTGGCGGCGTCAACAGCATGCCGACCACAAACGCGCCAACCAACACATACGGCCGTTTCTTCTTCAGATCTTCCGGCGAGGTGACGCCACTCCAGCACAGCAGAATGATGGCGACCGGCACTTCGAAGGCAACGCCGAACGCCATAAACAGCGCCATGACGAAATCGAGGTAGTTTTTAATGTCGGTCGCAATGGTCACCCCCATCGGCGCGGTCTTGGCGAAGAAGCCGAAGGCCAGCGGGAACACGATGAAGTAGGCGAAAGCCATGCCGAGGTAGAACAGCAGGCTGCTGGACACCAGCAGCGGCATCATCAGGCGGCGTTCATGCTTGTACAGCGCCGGCGCGATGAATGCCCACACCTGATACAAAATCATCGGCGCGGAGACGAACACCGAGACGATCATGGTCAATTTGATCGGGGTAAAGAACGGTGACGCCACGTCAGTGGCGATCATGCTCGCCCCGGCCGGTAACTGCTTCAGCAGCGGCGCAGACACCAGTTGGTAGATGTCGTTGGCGAAAAACACCAGCACCACGAACACCGCCAGCACGCAAATAATCGAGTTCAACAGCCGCTTGCGCAGCTCTATCAGATGACTGATAAGGGGTTGGGTATCTTCAACAGCCATGTATTAACGATCGCCACTAGGTTGGTGAGACGCTGGGGTTTTATCCGCAACAGGTTCGACAGGTGCCGGCGCGGTTTCCGCCGGCGCTTTAGCCGGTTGCGCCGCCACCGGCGCGACGGCTTCAGGTTCCGCTGCCGGTTTTGGCGCGGCGGCGGGCGCACTGGCGCGGGTTGCCGCTTCCGCCGGCGTCACGCCGTCGTGCAAGGCTTCCGGATCGGTGATCTGCGGGTTATGAATGGTGTTCGCCAGCTCTTCTTTCTCGCCCTGGTAGGTGCGTTTCAATGATTCCGCCGCGTCTTTCAGCTCATCCATCGACGCCTTCAGTTCCGGCGTCAGGTTCTGCAGGCCGGCCTGTTCCGCTTTTTTCAGGCTGTCCTGCAGCTCCTGCAGCTTCAGCTCCTGAGACAGTTCGTGCTGCACCGAGGCCGCCAGCGAGCGCAGCGCGCGGATCCAGCCCGATACCGTTCTGACCGCGACCGGCAAGCGTTCCGGCCCCAGAACAACCAGGCCGATCACCAGCACCAGCAGCAGCTCACTAAACCCAATGTCAAACACGGTTTATACCTGCTCTTTGTTCTTCGACTCTTCCGGTTTCACTTCCGGCTGCTTTTCGGTAATAGGCTTGGCCGAGAAGTCAGCGTCATCCAGGCTGCTTTTCTCAGCCGTGTTGGGGGTCGACGGCGTATCGTCGCCGATCGCCTTCTTGAAGCCCTTGATCGAGGCACCGAGATCGGAGCCCAGCGTGCGCAGTTTTTTGGTACCGAACAACAGCACCACGATCACTGCGATGATCAACAATTGCGTAATACTAATACCGCCCATTTTAATTACCTCTAATTTTAAAGGGTCTTTTAAAGCCAGCCCGCATTATAGGGCCGACTTTACCAGAGTGACGAATTAAATCAGGTGGTTCGCTTCCAGCCAATCACCCAGCATACGATGCCGGCGGCCATCATCCAGGCGGGAAACACCTCGATTTGCCCCAGCAGCAGCAGCGTGCCGCTTACCAACAGTGTAGCGCCAACGCCGAACAAATAACGTGACTGCCCCTGACGAACCCGCTGAGCCTGCATCTGGTTGGTCAGCTTATCAACGCTTTGTTGCAACAGTTTATGCTGCTGCAAGCTGTCGTAAAACAGCTCGGGCAGTTCCGGCAGCTTCTCCGCCCAAAACGGCGCTTTCTCTTTCAGCGCACGCACCACGGCGGGAATGCCGACCTGATCGCGCAGCCAGCTCTCGAGGAACGGCTTGGCGGTGGTCCACAGATCCAGCTGCGGATAGAGCTGACGCCCCAGTCCTTCAACATACAGCAAGGTCTTCTGTAATAACACCAACTGCGGCTGCACTTCCATATTGAAGCGTCGCGCGGTGTTGAACAGGTTCAGCAGCACGTTGCCGAAGGAAATCTCCGCCAGCGGCTTCTCGAAAATCGGCTCGCACACGGTGCGGATGGCGAATTCGAAGTCTTCCACGTTGGTGTCGCGCGGCACCCACCCGGAGTCGACGTGCAGTTCCGCCACCTTGCGGTAATCGCGGTTGAAGAAGGCGATGAAGTTTTCCGCCAGGTAGCGTTTATCATCCTTATTCAGCGAACCGACGATGCCGCAGTCGATGCCGATGTAGCAAGGATCTTCCGGATGTTCGTAGCTGACGAAAATATTACCGGGATGCATGTCCGCATGGAAGAAGCTGTCGCGGAAGACCTGGGTAAAGAACACCTGGACGCCGCGTTCCGCCAACAGTTTCATGTTGGTGCCCTGCTGTTCCAGCGTGGCGATGTCCGAGACCGGAATGCCGTAAATGCGCTCCATCACCAATACGCTTTCGCGGCAGTAGTCGGAATAAACTTCCGGTACGTACAGCATTGGGCTGCCGTCGAAATTGCGGCGCAGCTGAATGGCGTTAGCCGCTTCGCGCAGCAGGTTCAATTCGTCCAGTAGAGTTTTCTCATACTCGCGTACCACTTCGCGCGGGCGCAGACGGCGGCCGTCCGGCAACAGCTTCGGCACCCAGCCTGCCAACCGGTACATCAGACGCACGTCGGCCTTGATGATCGGCCCGATATCCGGCCGGATCACCTTCAGCACCACTTCCTGGCCGGTGGTTTTCAACCGCGCGGTATGCACCTGCGCGATCGAGGCAGAGGCCAGCGGCTGCTGATCGAAGTCATCGAACCAGGTCTCCAGCGGGCCGCCCATCGCCAGCTCGATATGCTTACGCGCCAACGCGCCATCGAAAGGCGCCACCCGATCCTGCAGCAGCGTCAGCTGATCGGCAATGTGCGGCGGAAACAGATCGCGACGGGTCGACATCATTTGGCCGAACTTGATCCAGACCGGCCCCAATTCCTGCAGCGCCAGCCGCAGACGTTCACCCAGCGGTTTGTCCTTGTGCCGATTCGGCATCCAGAACAGCAGCCGGCGGCCAAAGCGCAGCGGCAGCGTCAACCGCATTTTAGGGATCAGCTCATCCAGCCCATAGCTGAGAAAAACGCGGACGATAAAATACAAACGGCGCAGTTCGCCTGGGGTCATCGCTTGCCCTCCAACTTGTCCATACGGGCAATCAGCGCTTCCGCGCTGCGGGCGAGTGCGTCAACTTCTTCGTTGAACCACACCACTTCCAGCGGCCCCGGCGCCAGGCGCCACTCTTCGGTCAACGCCTCAGCCATGTCTTGCTGCCGGCGCATAAAGCCGGCTTTCAGCAGCGAGGCGCCTTTTCCCAGCGCCGGTGTAATGCCTTGGGCGGCGATATCGCCGATGTAGGGCGCCAGCCACTCCGCCGGATCCCACTCCGCCAGATCGAGCAGGCCAACCAGCTGTTGCACCACCTGAATATCGCCTTCCACCGTCAATTCGCCGCTGCGCATCAGCACCGGCAACTGCTGGCGATCGCGCAGCTTAAGTAAGGCGGGAATGCGGCTACGCACGGTGCAATCGGCGCTGTCTTCAGACTGCCCCAGCACATCCACGCGCAGTTCGCTGAACACCAGCACCAGCGGTGAAGCCAGCTCTTCCAGTTCGATGCGCAGCACCTTGCCCGCCAGGCGTTGGCGGGCGGCTTTCATGCTGCGATCGCGAAACAGCAGGTTATTCAGCGAGGTTTCCAACGCGCCGGTCAGCAGAGGGGTAAACAGCATCGGCATCTCCCTCTCAGAACTTGAAGCCGCGATGCAGGGCGACAATCCCACCGGTCAGGTTGAAATAGGTGACGTTTTCAAAACCGGCGTTGCCCATCATGCCCTTCAGGGTTTCCTGATCGGGGTGCATGCGGATCGATTCCGCCAGGTAACGGTAGCTGTCAGGATCTTTCACCACCAACTCGCCGATCTTCGGCAGCACGTGGAAAGAGTAGGCGTCATAGGCTTTGCTCAGCGGCGCCAGCAGCGGCTTGGAGAACTCCAGCACCAGCAGACGGCCGCCCGGTTTCAGCACGCGGAACATCGAGCGCAACGCTTTGTCTTTGTCGGTGACGTTACGCAGGCCAAAGGAGATGGTGATGCAATCGAAGTAATTGTCCGGGAACGGCAGCGCTTCGGCGTTGGCCTGCACATAATTGATGTTGCCGACGATGCCGCGATCGCGCAGCTTCTCGCGCCCCATCTTGAGCATCGAATCGTTGATGTCCGCCAGCACCACCTGCCCCTGCTCGCCGACCATGCGGGAGAACTTGGCGGCCAGGTCGCCGGTACCGCCGGCCAGATCCAGCACGCGCTGCCCGCGGCGCACGCCGCTGCAGTCAATGGTGAAACGCTTCCAGATACGGTGAATACCGAACGACATCAGGTCGTTCATCACGTCATACTTTGCCGCTACCGAATGAAAAACGTCCGCCACCATGGCCTGTTTTTCGTCTCTAGCGACGGTGCGAAAACCGAAATCGGTGGTTTCCTGCGATTGATCTGCCATTGTCCTGCCTGCTATTCAGTCAATTTTGTGTGGATGAGTGTACCAGAAGCCCGGTGAATACCCCACCTCGCCACGGCCTCAGCCGTGCGAAACGAAGCCCGGTTCCCCGGCGGTATCGTCATCGTCGTTCGTCTGCGGCAGCGCGGCGACATCATCGTCGTTCGCCTCTTCCGCTTCATCGTGTTGCGCGCCGGCTTGCTGCGCCAGCAGCGGGTTTATCGGCCGTTTGACCTCAACCCCCAACGCGCGGAAACCTTCAATTTGGCCGATAAGATTACCACGGCCTTCGCTCAGTTTGTTCATCGCCTGACGATAACTGCCCTGCGCCTTGTCCAGGCTCTGCCCCAGAGCGGACATATCGTCCACGAACAGCCGCATCTTGTCATACAGTTTCGCCGCGCGATCGGCGATGCGCTGGGCGTTCTGGCTCTGATGCTCATAGCGCCACAGGTTGGTGATGGTACGCAGCGCCACCAGCAACGTGGTCGGGCTGACCAGCATGATGTTGTGCTTAAGCGCTTCGCTGATCAGCTCTGGCTCGCGATCGATAGCCAGCAGGAAGGCGGGCTCGACCGGAATGAACATCAGCACATAATCCAGCGAACGCAGCCCCGGCAGCTGCTGATAGTCCTTGCGGCCCAGCATGCGGATGTGGCCGCGCAGCGAGGCGATATGTTCGCTCAGCGCCGCTTCGCGCTCCGCCTCATCCTCGCCGTTGAAATAGCGCTCGTAGGCGATCAGCGACATCTTGGCGTCAATCACCACATCCTTACCCTGCGGCAGGCGCACGATCACATCGGGCTGCATGCGGCTCTGATGATCCACCCGCACGTTGACCTGCGTTTCATACTCATGCCCTTCGCGCAGGCCGGAAGCCTCCAGCACCCGGCTCAGCACCACCTCGCCCCAGTTGCCCTGCGTTTTGTTGTCGCCTTTCAGCGCCTTGGTGAGGTTGATCGCCTCGCGCGCCATCTGCGCGTTCAACTGCTGCAGATTGCGTATCTCGTGCGTCAGCGTATGGCGCTCCCGCGCTTCCTGGCCAAAGCTGTCCTGCACCTGACGGCGGAAACCGTCCAGCTGTTCGCGCAGCGGCAGCAGTAAACGATCCAAACTTTGCTTATTTTGCTCGTCAACCTTGCGGCCGCTGTGTTCAAAAATGCGGTTGGCGAGATTTTCAAACTGGGTGGTGAGCCGCTGTTCGCTGTTGATAAGCAGGCGCTGCTTCTCCTCCGCCGCCATACGCGTCTCTTCCAGACGGATGGTGACTTCGCGCAGTTCGGCTTCCTGCGCGCTGTTAACCTCGCGCTGGGCGCGCAGCTCCTGATTGAGCAGCTCGCATTCGTTGCGCCAATGGTTGAGCTGTTGCAGCTTCTCATGTCCGGCCGCCAGTTGGCTGTGCAGATTGCGCAGCTCCAGCTCGCTCTGGCGCAACTGCTGCTCGTGGCGCTGCAGCGTTTCCTGCCGCACGGCCGTTTCCTGCTGCGCCTGCTGCAACGCTTGCTCCAGCAACCGCAGTTCGGTTTCATGTTGCGCATGCGTCTGCTGCACCCGCAGACTGGCGATCAGCCACCCCAACAGCATGCCGATCGCGACGCCGCCAATCCCATAAATCAGACTGGTATCCACCCTGCCTCCTGTTGCACCTAGCCGTTGCGGCGTTTTGCTCGCCCATTGCCCGTCACGTTAAGGGGAGGCTGTATGGATGTCCAGCCTGATTTTGCCGGCCGCGCACAATATTGCGCGGCGCTGCGCAATTTAGCGAGAAATCAGCCCAGCCACTGGCTGAGCCACTTGATGCCGAATGCCCCCGGCGCCAGAATGCCAAACGCCCAGATCATCGCCGACGTGACGTTGGCCAGCTGGAAATAGCGCTGCGGCATGCCGCAAATGCCGCCCACCAGCGGCACCACGGCGCGCAGCGGGCCGAAGAAGCGGCCGATGAAAATGCCCAGCACGCCCCAGCGCTCGAAGAAGGCGTGGCCGCGCGCCAGCAGCTGCGGATTGCGCGACAGCGGCCACATATGGGCCACGCGATCCTGATAGTGATAGCCGATCCAGTAAGAGAGCCAGTCGCCGAAAAACGCCCCGGCGGCGGCAGCGGCCCAAATCGGCCAAAAGGCGATGCCGCTTTCGCCGATCAGCGCGCCCAGCGCCAGCAGGATCACCGTGGCCGGCAGCAGCAGCGACAAAAACGCCAGCGACTCGCCGAACGCCAGGAAGAAAATGATGGGAATGGCCCAGCCTTCGTGCTGACGCACGACGTCGCTGACCCAGTTGATAACGTCATTGAGGCTCAATACGGGGCTCCTGATACGCGATGGTTCGCCGCCTAGGATAAGCCGGGGCGAGTTAAACCCCGGCTAAACACGCGGCAATTTACTCGAGGTAGAATGCCTGCAGCGCTTCGCGCTGGGCCGCGCCCAGGCCGTATTCCGCTTCCAGCCAGCGGTCGGTGGAGCCGTATTGTTGGCGGATGCAGCCCAGCGCCGTCATCAGGAACTCCTCGCGCGCGCTGAGCACGTAGGCGAATTGCTCCAGCGCCGCCGCATTCAGCTTGATAGAGAGCTGATCCAGCATCTGTTCGCGGAAAGTGGCCAGCGTGGTTTCGGTCAGCAGATAGTCTTCCAGTACCGTCGTTTCGTCGGCCCCCAGCGCGAACAGCACCAACGCCGAACCGACCCCGGTGCGATCCTTGCCGACCGCGCAGTGTTGCACGATCGCGCCGCCGCCAGGGTTGCTCAACAGCTGCGCCAGCCGCTGATAGGCCGCATTGCCGAACGGCAGACGGCGATACAGCTCCAGCATGAACGCCCGAGCGTCGAAAGCGGCCAGCGTTTCGTTGGTGAGCTTTTCCAGGTTGGCGTTGACTTCGCTGCTCAGCGGGTTGGCCGGCACATGGTGATAGTCGGCGCCATTCCACAGAATATCCGGTTTGGCCTGCACCTCGTCGGCATCGCGGTAGTCCAGCACCGAACGCACCGGCACTCCAGCGAGGAAAGTGCAGTCGTTTTCCGTCAGCCGCTCGAGAGAACCGGAGCGGAACAGCAGGCCGCGTTTGATGCGGCGCCCGTCGGCCACGCCGTTGCCGCCGAAGTCACGGAAGTTAATGCCGCCGTCGAGCGGCGCAAGCGAAGGATGAAGCAGGATCTGGGCGGTCATAAACGTCCTCGTTGTTTTTGTTATGACAACGCGCGGCAGCCATCGGCGCAGCGCTGAGGAGTATCACCGTAACAGATTAGCCGCGAATGGAAAAACGGGCCGCGTCGGCGGCCCGTTGAGGGGAGGCGATTACAGCAGACGGCGGGCGGCGTCCACCACGATCTGCACCGCTTTGCTTTCGGTGTTTTTCATGGTTTCGGCGTTCGGGATCTCTTGCTGGGTGCGGTTAACGATCACCCCAGCCACCATGCCGGCGCGCAGGCCCTGGCTGGCGCACATGGTCAGCAGCGTGGCGGATTCCATTTCATAGTTCATCACGCCCATCGCCTGCCACTCTTCCATCGAGCCTTTAAAACGGCTGACCACGCGGCCGGAGTAGGTGTCGTAACGTTCCTGGCCCGGGTAGAAAGTATCGGAAGAAGCGGTTACGCCAATGTGGGTGGTCGCGCCGCTGGCTTTGGCCGCTTCCACCAGCGCGGTGGTGCAGGCGAAGTCCGCAACCGCCGGGAACTCCATCGGCGCAAAGTGCAGGCTGGCGCCGTCGAGGCGTACCGCCGCCGTAGTCACCAGCACGTCACCGACGTTGATATTGGCCTGAATGGCGCCGGTAGTGCCGATGCGCAGGAAGGTGCGAATACCCAGCTGCGCCAGCTCTTCCACCGCGATAGAGGTAGACGGGCCGCCAATACCGGTGGAGCAGACGATCACCGCCTTGCCGTCCAGCTCTGCGCGCCAGGTGGTGAATTCACGATGGGAGGCCAGATGCACCGGATTTTCCATCAGCTTGGCAATCTTCTCTACGCGCTGCGGATCGCCCGGCACGATGGCAAGCTGGGCCCCTTGTAAATCGTTCTTGGTGAGGCCGAGATGAAAAACGTCAGACTGAGACATACGAGACTCCTCATGGATCATGTTTATTGGGAGGAACAAAAAAGCACTCTACTGAAAATCGCCGTTTAATTTCGTGACGATAGTCACTATGAAAAGAGAAACAAATTACATGCTACATATTTTTTGTGAATTAAGTCACAAAAAAAACCCCATTAATGAGCCGCCCTCAAACCGCTAAACCTCAGTCTAGCCGATAAACCTTGCCGCTCCCTGTCCGTTGGTTGCCGACTGAAACTATTTAGCGCATCAATTCGAAATACCCCCATCTTATCGGTTGCTTAGGGACAAAAAAGCCCTCTAACGCACCTTATGGCACTTACGCGGGCCAAAACGCGTAATAACATGATAAAAAGCGCTTAAAAATGCCGCAAAGCCAGATAATTAGCCGTTTTTTATCGACTTGTCCGAAAGTGCGTCACGCAGCGCCAATAATGGGTAATCTTTCCTATAGTTAATCTCAGCGCTTTTTTCTATTGCACGGAGACCGCAATGAAAACCGAACATGTGATGACATTAGAACAGGCTCAGGGGGGATTCGCCCCGGCCGCCGCGCCGTTGGCCACCTCCGCGATTATCACCGACGAACAGGGCATTCACGCCGGGCAAACGACCATCCCTTCTCAGGGCGACGCGCTGCCGGCCTACGTCGCCAAACCCGCCGACCATAACGGCCCCTTTCCCATCGTGCTGGTGGTGCAGGAAATCTTCGGCGTCCATGAGCACATTCAGGATCTGTGCCGTCGCCTGGCCAAGCAGGGCTATCTGGCGATCGCGCCCGAGCTCTATTTCCGCCAGGGCGATGCCAACGACTACAGCGATATCGGCGAGCTGTTCCAGCAGTTGGTGACCAAGGTGCCGGATCGTCAGGTGTTGTCCGATCTGGATCACGCCGCGCACTGGGCTATTCGCCACGGCGGCGACGCCGGCAAGCTGGCGATCACCGGTTTCTGCTGGGGCGGCCGCATTACCTGGCTGTACGCGGCGCACAACCCGCAGTTGAAGGCGGCGGTCGCCTGGTACGGCAAACTGGTCGGCGAGAAAACGCTGAATTCACCGAAGCATCCGGTCGATGTCGCCACCCACCTGTCAACGCCGGTGCTGGGGCTGTATGGCGGGCAGGACAACGGCATTCCGCTGGAGACGGTGGAAACCATGCGTCAGGCGATCCGCGCCGCCAACGCCGAAGCCGAAATCGTGGTATATCCTGGCGTCGGGCACGCATTCAACGCCGACTATCGCCCCAGCTACAACGCCGAAGCGGCGGAGGACGGCTGGCAGCGCATGCTGGCGTGGTTCGCCCAGCACGGCGTCAAATAATGTCCCTCGCATAAAAAAGGGCGCCGAAGCGCCCAATCATCACACCAGTAAATCTATAAGCGGCGGTTCATCCGCCGCACGGCATCACGCGTGCTCGCGCAGGCGCTGCGCCGCCAATACCATGTTGGCCAGCGACTGCCGGGTTTCCGGCCAGCCGCGAGTTTTCAGGCCGCAATCCGGATTGACCCACCGGCGTTCCGCCGGGATGTTCTGCGCCGCTTTACGCAGCAGCGCTTCGATCCATTCCACGCTCGGCACGTTCGGCGAGTGGATGTCGTAGACGCCCGGCCCGATTTCGTTCGGGTATTCGAACTCTTTGAAGGCTTCCAACAGATCCATATCGGAACGCGAGGTCTCGATGGTGATCACGTCGGCGTCCAGCGCGGCGATGGAGTCCATGATGTCGTTGAACTCGCAGTAACACATGTGGGTGTGGATCTGGGTGTCATCCTGCGCCACGGCGGCGTTCAATTTGAAGGCGTCCACCGCCCAGTTCAGGTAGGCGGCCCAGTCGGATTGACGCAGCGGCAGCCCCTCGCGCAGCGCAGGTTCGTCGATCTGAATGATGCCGATGCCGGCTTTTTCCAAATCTTCCACCTCGTCGCGCAGCGCCAGCGCAATCTGCTTGGCGATCACTTCGCGGGTCACGTCTTCACGCGGGAACGACCAGCACAGGATGGTCACCGGCCCGGTCAACATGCCTTTCACCGGCTTGTCGGTCAACGACTGGGCGAATTTGGCCCATTCGACGGTAATGGCTTCCGGGCGGCTGACGTCACCGATGATGACCGGCGGCTTCACGCAGCGGGAGCCGTAGCTCTGCACCCAACCATTCTGGGTAAACACGAAGCCGTCGAGGTTCTCGCCGAAATACTCCACCATGTCGTTGCGCTCGGCTTCACCGTGCACCAGCACGTCCAGCCCGAGACGTTCCTGCTCGACAATCGCCTGTTTGATGTGCTCACCGATACTGGTGCGGTAGTTATTGCCGTCCAAACGGCCCTGTTTGAAGTCGAGACGCAGGCCGCGGATCTCGGTGGTCTGCGGGAACGAACCGATGGTGGTGGTCGGCCAGGCCGGCAGGTTGAAACGCTCGCGCTGCGCCCTGGCGCGCTCGGCGTAAGCGCTGTGGCGTTCGCTGTCCTGCGCGGTGATCGCGGCCAGCCGGCGCTCAACCTGTGGGTTATGCACACGGCTCGACTGACGGCGGGCGCGGATCGGCGCGCTGTAGGCGTCCAGTTCAGCCTGTTTCGCCGCGTCAGGCGCGTTCAGCGCAGAGCTCAACAGCGCCAGTTCGGCGCATTTTTGCAGCGCGAAGGCGAACCAGCTTTTCACTTCTTCGTCCAGACGGCTTTCCACGCTCAAGTCGATCGGGCTGTGCAACAGTGAACAAGAGGAGCCAATCCACAGCGGGCGAGTACCCACCAGCGGCTGCAAGCGCTCAAACCAGCGGCTCAGATCGGCGCGCCAAACGTTGCGGCCGTTGATCACCCCCAGTGACAGCAGCCAGTCTTTCGGCAATGCGGCGCTCAGCGCGGCGATATCGTCATGACCGGCGACCAGATCGACGTGCAGCCCCTGCACTTGCAGCGTGCGAATGGTGTCGAGGTTATGGCCGACGCTGTCGAAATACGTGGTCAACAGCAGCTTCACCTGCCCCTGCAGCGCATCGTAAGCCGGTTTGAACGCGTCCAGCCAGGCTTGCGGCAGTTCCAGCACCAGCGCAGGCTCGTCAATTTGCACCCACTCAACGCCGCGCTTCGCCAGCTCGGCCAGCACCTGCTGGTAAACAGGCAGAATCTCTTTCAGCAGCGACAGGCGGTCGAACGGCTCACCCTTCACTTTCCCCAGCCACAGATAGGTCAGCGGACCCAGCAGCACCGGCTTGATGCGATGGCCGAGCGCCAGCGCTTCATCCACTTCGTCCAACAGCTGAGTCCAGCCCAGCTTGAACTGCTGGCCTTGCTGGAATTCGGGCACCATGTAGTGGTAGTTGGTGTTGAACCATTTGGTCATTTCCGCCGCGGCCGCCGGCTCGCCGGTCGGTGCGCGGCCACGGCCGATGCGAAACAGCGTGTCCAGATCAATAGAGCCATCCGCATTCTGATGGCGCGCCGGCACATTGCCCAGCAGCAGGCTAGTGGTCAACACATGATCGTACCAGGCGAAATCGCCGACCGGCACCAAATCCACCCCGGCCTGTTGTTGCTGCTGCCAATGACGAGCGCGCAGCTCGCGGCCAACCGCCAACAGCTCTTCCTGCGTTGAGTTGCCGGCCCAGTAGCTTTCCTGAGCTTTTTTCAGCTCACGTCGTAGCCCAACGCGAGGAAAACCCAGTGTGTGATTCAAAATTGCCATCGTCATATTCCCCATTTAGCCGTCCAGATGTTTACACATCCATAATCAGCAGGTACTGTATTAACCACAAGCGCAATTTATTCACTGTCAATGTGAAGGACTCTCATGATCGAACTGAAACATTTACGGACGCTGCAGGCTCTGCGCAACAGCGGTTCGCTGGCGGGGGCGGCGGCCCAACTTCATCAGACGCAGTCTGCCCTGTCGCACCAGTTCAGCGATCTTGAGCAACGTCTGGGCTTCAAGCTGTTCGTCCGCAAGAGCCAACCGCTGCGCTTCACCGCCCAGGGCGAGATCCTGCTGCAGCTGGCGGAACAGGTGCTGCCGCAGATCCAACAGGCGCTGCAGGCCTGCCACGAGCCGCACCAGACCACGCTGCGCATCGCCATCGAATGCCACAGCTGCATTCAGTGGCTGACGCCGGCGCTGGACAACTTCCGCCAGCGTTTCCCGCAGGTGGTGATGGACTTCACTTCCGGCGTGACTTTCGATCCGCAGCCGGCCCTGCAACAGGGCGAGCTGGATCTGGTGATGACGTCGGATATTCTGCCGCGCAGCGGCCTGCACTATTCGCCGATGTTCGATTTCGAGGTGCGTCTGGTGCTGGCGCCGGATCATCCGCTGGCCGGCAAGCCGCACATCGAGCCGGAAGACTTGAGCGATGAAACGCTGTTGATTTACCCGGTGCAGCGCCAGCGGCTGGATATCTGGCGGCATTTCCTGCAGCCGGCGGGCGTTAACCCGGCATTGAAGAACGTCGATAACACACTGCTGCTGATCCAGATGGTATCGGCGCGGATGGGGATTGCGGCGCTGCCGCACTGGGTGGTGGAGAGTTTCGAACGGCAGGGGCTGGTGGTGACCAAAACCCTGGGTGACGGCCTGTGGAGCCGCCTGTACGCCGCCGTGCGCGACGGCGAACAGCGCCAGGCGGTGACCGAAGCCTTTATCCGCTCGGCCCGCCAGCACGCCTGCGATCATCTGCCGTTCGTGCGCGATGCGGCACGCCCCGGCGCGACCGGCGCCAAAGCGTTGGCGGCCGGCGTATAAACTGTCGGCCCCCCGTTTAGCCGAGCTGTTTCGGCGCCACCCAGCGGCGGTGCACCCACAGCGAAGCGACGATCACCGCCCCGCCGATGATAAAGCTCGGCCAGTGCGGTTGCTGCTGCCAGATAGCCAGGTTGACCAACAAGCCGGCCGGCACATGCATGTTGTTCATGATGCCAAGCGTGCCGGCATCCACCTGCGTCGCGCCGTAGTTCCACATGAAATAGCCCAGCCCCGACGCCACCACGCCCAGCCAGATCAGCACGCCCCACTGCAGGTTGGTGGTTGGCAGCTGCTGCGGATTGCCCCACAGGAACCAGGCCACTACCGCCACCGCCGCCGCCCCCAGGTAGAACCAGGAAAAGGCGGTGTGCTGCGGCAAGGGGTACACTTCCATCAGGCGCTTATAGCCGACCATGCCGATGGCGAAGCTGATGTTCGCCGCCTGCACCAACAGCAGCCCCCACCAGAAGTGTTCGCTCAGTTGGTGATAGCGAATGATCGCCGCGCCCAGCACCGCCAGCAGCGCGCTGAACACATAACCCCAGCGCAGACGGCGGCCGCGCAGTAAGTCGTAGATCAGCGTGATGTACAGCGGCGTCAACACGGTGAACAGCAGGAATTCGGGTACCGCCAGGTAGAGATAGGCGCGGAAGCTGAACAGATACATGATGCCCAGCTGGAAGGCGCCCACCAGCATATACAGCAGGATCACCCTGGGCTTGATATTGCGCCAGCGCAGGAACGGCAGGAACACCAGCGCTGCCAGCCCGATGCGCACCAGCGCCGAGAACCCGCTGTCGACATGGCCCGCCAGGTACTCGCCGATCAGGCTGAAAGAAAACGCCCACAGGATGGTGGTTATAACCAAAAGCAGCACGATGGGTTCACCCTAAAAAGACCGAAAGGGCGATTGTAACGGAAGATGGACGCATAAGGGGATGAAAGGCGGTTTACATCTGAACAAAATACAAACTACCAGCAAAATTTCACCGCTGAGTTAGGCTTAATAAAAAGGCGAGGTAACCATCATGAAAACGTCTCACATTCTGTTCGCTTTGCTGTTGCTGCCAGGGTTGGCGGCGGCGGCCAACGGCGTAACCGACCTGCGCTCACAGCAGCAGTTACTCAACCAAAACAGCCAGCAGGCGCAACAACAGCGCTTGTTGAACAACCGGCAAATGGATCAACGCCGCCTGCAGCAGCAGCGACAGTTCGACAATCAACGGCAACAGCTGTTGCAAACCGCGCCGAGCGGCGGGCAACTGCTGCCTAACGGCAACCAGCCGCGCGATCCGTTCAATCGCACCGCGCCGGCGGTGCCGCAGGCGCCGCTGCCGGCTACGCCCGCACGCCCATAACGGTGAGGATCAGCGGCGTGGTGATCGCCGCCAGCACGGTGGACATCACCAGGCTGGTGGCGGCCGGGCCGGTGAGCGTATTGAACTGGCGCGACATCAGGTAGACGTTCACCCCCACCGCCATCGACCCAAGCAGCACCACAACCCGGGTCTCCATCGGCGGCAGATCCATCATCCAGGCCAGCAGCCAAATCACCAACGGCTGAACCAGCAACTTCAGCACGCAGATGGCGCTGCTCAGCTGCCAGCCTTCGCTGATGCGGTACTCGGCGAGCCCCATGCCAAGCACCACCAGCGACAGCGGCGCCGCCACCTGGCCGAGCATGCTGACCGGTCGATCGACGAAGTCCGGCAACGGCAAGCCGGTCAGGCTAAACAGCGTGCCGGACAAAATGCCGACGATCAGCGGGTTGGTCAGCACGCTGCGCGCGGTTTTAGCGAAGCCGCCCAGCGTCGGCGAGCCGTTGCGCGCCCATTCGATCGACACCGTCACCAGCGTCCACAGGATCAGGCCGTTGAACACCAGCACCAGCGCCACCGACGGGATCGCCGCCTGCCCCAGCATTACGCTGGCGATCGGTAAACCGAGCATCACGTTATTGGAGAAAATACCGCCCAGCGCAAACACCGATCCGGCGACGCCATCCAGCCGGAAGAGGTGCCGGGCGACCAGGCGGCCAAGCACGAACACGATCAGGCAACTGCCGAAGAACGCGATCAACAACCGGGCGTCGACCGCCGGGCGCTGCGAGAAGTCGCACATCATGCGAAACAGCATGGCGGGCAAGGCGAGGGAAAACACGAAACGCGTCAGGCCATCGGTGATGCTGGAGGGCCATTTCCCCCAGCGAATCAGCCCATAACCCAACGCGATCAGGGCGAACAGCGGTAAAGACAGCACGATCTGGTGCCACAGTGACATCATAAAGCCTGGCATCGCATTCCTTCCGTTGGCGCGGCGGCAAGGCTTGTCGTCGCGGGATTTATCGGCGCCGGATTAAAAATCCGAGCCAATCAAATCTATCCGGTCGGTGCAAATGCAGTCAACGCCCCAGTCGAGCAGCAGGCGCGCGCGATCCGGTTGGTTGACGGTATACACCAGAATGCGCAGCCCGGCGTCTTTCAACGCGTTCACCCGCTCGGCGGTCAGCGCTTTGTGGTCGATATGCAGCGAGACGCAGTCCAGACGCTCCGTCAGCTCGCGCCAGTTGTCGTCCCACTCCTCCAGCAGCAGGCCACGCGGCAAATCCGGCACGGTGCGCTGCGCCGCCGCCAACGCTTCCACCGAGAAGGAGGAGAGCAGCGGGTCGGTCTGCCCTTGCCACAGCAACCGCGCCGCCAGCGCCACCACCCGGCCGGTTTCATCGTCGCTGCCGGTGGTCGGTTTGATCTCGATATTGGCCATCAGGCCATGTTCCCGGCAGCGTTCCGCCACCTCCGACAGCAGCGGCAGCCGCTCGCCCTTGAAGGCCGAGCTGTACCAGTTGCCGGCGTCCAGCTGCACCAGTTTATCCCACGGCAGTTCGCCCGCCACGCCCCAGCCGTTGCTGGTGCGATCCAGCGTATCGTCATGCAGCAGGAAAATTTGTCCGTCCTGCGCCAGCTTGGCGTCGAACTCGATCATCTTGTGGCCGTGGCGCGCGCCGACGTCGATCGCCGCCAGAGTGTTTTCCGGCGCCAGAGAACCGCCGCCGCGGTGGGCGACAATATGAGGGTAAGGCCAGGGTCTCGTCATCAATCCATCCGTAATCCGCTGTGGGTGTCAAAGAAGTGCAGCGCCTGAGCAGGCAGCTGCAAATATAGCGTACTGCCCGCCGCCGGCAAGGTTTCATGCGACAGCCGCGCGATCACCCCGTGACCGCCCCACTGGCCGTGCGCCAGATTATCGGCTCCCAGCAGTTCCAGCGTCTGCAGCTGCAGCGGCACGCCCTGGCCTTGCGCCACCAGCTGAATATGCTCCGGCCGAATGCCCAGCGTCAACTGCCGTCCCGCCCACTGCGGCTTGGCCGCCGGCAACGGCAGCGCCATGCCGTCCGCCAGCAGCAGCTGGCCGCCGTCGGCGCTCAGGGTGCCGGGCAGCAGGTTCATCGCCGGCGAGCCGATAAAGCCGGCGACGAACAGCGAAGCCGGCCGCTGATATACCTCGCTCGGGGTGCCGATCTGCTCCGCCACGCCCTTGTTCATCACGATCACCCGCTGCGCCAGCGTCATCGCCTCCACCTGATCGTGGGTCACGTACAGGCTGGTGGTTTTCAGGCGTCGGTGCAGCTGCTGCAGCTCCAGGCGCATCTGCACCCGCAGCTTGGCGTCCAGGTTGGACAAGGGTTCATCGAACAGGAACACCGCCGGTTCGCGCACGATGGCGCGCCCCATCGCCACCCGCTGGCGCTGGCCGCCGGAAAGTTCGCGCGGCTTGCGCTTGAGCAACGGCTCCAGCTCCAGAATGCGCGCCGCCTCCTCCACCCGCTGGCGGATATGATCCTTGCCGAAACCGCGGATCTTGAGGCCGTAGGCCATGTTGTCGTACACGCTCATGTGCGGATAGAGCGCGTAGTTCTGGAACACCATCGCGATGCCGCGATCCTTGGGCTCCAGATCGGTCACGCGCCGGGTATCGATATAAATATCGCCGCTGGTGGTGCGCTCCAGCCCGGCCACCATCCGCAGCAGCGTGGATTTGCCGCAGCCGGACGGGCCGACCATCACGATGAATTCACCGTCCGCCACGTCGAGGTCGATCTGTTTGATCACCGGCGTTTTACCGTCGTAAGACTTGGTGACCGCCTGTAGTTTTAATCCTGCCATCGTCGTTATTTCTCGCTATCAACCAGACCGCGCACAAACCAGCGCTGCATCAGAAGCACCACCGCCAGCGGTGGCAATAAAGTCAGAATCATCGCCGCCATCACCTGGTTCCACTGGGTCGGCGCGCCGGAAGTGGAGATCATGCTCTTGATGCCCGCCACCGCGGTGCCCATCGAGGCGTCGCTGGTGATCAGGATCGGCCACAGGTATTGGGTCCAGCCGTAGATAAAGGTGATGACGAACAGCGCCGCCAGATTGGTTTTCGACAGCGGCAGCACGATGTCCCAGAAGAAACGCATCGGCCCGGCGCCGTCGATGCGCGCCGCCTCCAGCAGCTCATCCGGCAGCGTCATGAAGAACTGGCGCAGCAGGAAGGTCGCGGTGGCCGAGGCCATCAGCGGCAGCGTCAGGCCGGTGTAGCTATCCAGCAGGTTGAGGTTGGAGATCACCTCCACCGTCGGGAAAATGCGCACCTCCACCGGCAACATCAGGGTGAGGAAAATCAGCCAGAAAAACAGGCTGCGCAGCGGGAAACGGAAATACACGATGGCGTAAGCCGACAGCACCGACACCGCGATCTTGCCGCAGGTGATCGCCAGCGCCATGATCACGCTGTTGAGCAGCAGCAGCGAGAACGGCACCTTGAGGTTGCCCACGCCGCCCTGCCAGATATTGCGAATGTTCTCCCACATGTGGCCGCCGGGCACCAGCGTCATCGGCACCTGAAACACCTGTTTGTCGTCCAGCGTGGCGGCGACAAAGGCCACGTACAGCGGGAACAGCACCACCAGCACGCCGATAATCAGCATCACATGGCTGAAGATGTCCAGCCCGCGTCGATTCTCAATCATTGGTAGCGCACCTTACGTTCAACGAAGCGGAACTGGATCACCGTCAGGCCGATCACCAGCAACATCAGGATCACCGACTGCGCGGCGGAACTGGAGAGATCCAGCCCGGCGAAGCCTTCGCGGTAGATTTTGTAGATCAACGTGGTGGTGGACTGCACCGGCCCGCCGCCGGTGGCGGCGTCGATCACCGGGAAGGTATCGAAGAAGGCGTACACCAGATTGACCACCAGCAGGAAGAAGCTGACCGGCGCGATCAGCGGCAGCACCAGATGGAAGAAACGCCGCACCGGGCCGGCGCCGTCTATGGCCGCCGCTTCCACCAGCGAACGCGGAATAGACTGCAGCGCCGCGAGGAAAAACAGGAAGTTATAGCTTATCTGCTGCCATACCGAAGCCAGCACCACCAGGAACATCGCCTGGCCGCTGTTTTGCGCATGGTTCCAGTTATAGCCCAGCCCGTTGAGGAAATGGGTGATCAACCCCAGACCGGGGTTGAACAGAAAGATCCACAGCACCGCCGCCACCGCCGGCGCCACCGCGTAGGGCAGGATCATCAGCGTGCGATAGAGGCGGCTGCCGCGCAGCACGTAGTCCACCAGCGCGGCGAAGAACAGCGAGACCGCCAGCCCGATGCCCGCCACCAGAAAGCTGAAGATCAGCGTGGTATAGAACGAGTCGAGGTAGTAAGGATCCTGGAACAGCTGTTTAAAGTTATCCAGCCCGACAAACTGGCTGGACAGGCCGAACGGATCGAGGCTCTGCACCGAATACCACAGCGCCTCGCCGGCGGGCCATAAAAAGAAGACGGCGGTAATCAGCAGCTGCGGCAGCACCAACGCATAGGGCAGCCAGCTGCAGCCGAAACCGGGACGGGAAGATGACATAGACGTTAAACCATTAATCGGGTGCAGAAGGATCGGCGTGAAGACGCGAGCCCGGTCCGCCGGGCCCGCGACGCAGGATTACTTGGTCGATGCTTCGAAGCGGCGCAGCAGCACGTCACCGCGCTGCACGGCGGCGTCCAGCGCCTGCTGAGGCGTTTTCTTGCCGGTCCACACGCCTTCCAGCTCTTCATCCACCACGCTGCGGATCTGCGGCATGTTGCCCAGCCGCAGGCCCTTGGTGAACGGCAACGGCGGCTTGTTCAGCATCTGGCGAGTGGCGACGTCGGCCCCCGGGTTCTTGTCGTAGAAGCCCTGCTGCTTGGTCAGATCGTAAGCCGCGGTGGTGATCGGCAGATAACCGGTCTTCTGGTGCCATTCGGCGGCGATTTCCGGCTGCGCCAGGTACTGCAGGAACTCGGCCACGCCCTTGTAGGTGGCGGCGTCTTTGCCGTTCATCACCCACAGACTGGCCCCGCCGATGATGGCGTTCTGCGGCGCGTTTTTCGCGTCGGCGTCGTAAGGCATCATGCCGACGCCGTAGTTGAATTTGGCGTAGTGCTTGATGTCCGCCAGCGAACCGGAAGAGGCGGTGGTGATGGCGCAATCGCCGTTGTAGAACTTCTCGGTGGATTCGTCTTTGCGGCCGAAATAGGTGAAGTCGCCCTTCTTGTTCATCGCTTCGAGCAACGCGATATGCTTGACCTGCAGCGGTTGGTTGAACTCCAGCTTGGCGCTGGTGCCGCCAAATCCGTTGTTTTCACTGGCGAACGGCACGCCGTGCCAGGCGCTGAAGTTCTCCAGTTGGATCCAGCCCTGCCAGCCGCTGGCGTAACCGCACTTCATGCCGGCTTCGCGCAGCTTGGCGGTATCCGCCGCCAGTTCCTGCCAGGTTTTCGGCGGTTGATCCGGGTTCAGGCCGGCCTTTTTGAAGGCGTCTTTGTTGTAGTACAGCACCGGCGTGGAGCTGTTGAACGGCTGCGACAGCAGATGCCCGCTCTTGTTGTCGGTGTAATAGCCGGCCACCGTCGGCACGAACACCGATTCGTCGAAGTTGATGCCGGCCTCTTTAAACACTTCGTAGACCGGCTTGATGGCTTTGCTGGCCATCATGGTGGCGGTGCCCACTTCGTAAACCTGCAAGATCGCCGGCGCCTTGCCGGAGCGGTAAGCGGCGATACCCGCCGCCAGGCTCTGTTCGTAGTTGCCTTTATAAACCGGCACAATCTTGACGTCGCTGTGCGACTGGTTGAAGCGATCCGCCAGAGAGTCCACTTCTTTACCCAGTTCGCCTTCCATCGAATGCCAGAACGGGATTTCTGTCGCCGCCAGCGCCTGGGCGCTGACCGCCAGGGTCAATGCGACGCACAGCGTGGTTTTGCGAATAGCGTAGGTGAGCATGCCTAACTCCTGAAAAGCTGGTGTAAAAGCGCGTGAGCGAAAAGAATCAATTCTTAATGAGGGAGTGCCCCTATAGCTTTCGAGTTGCAGCCAGGCGGCAACCTGCTAGCTCCCTGGAGCTTAGCTAACTAAGTGACAGGGGGGCAGCCGGGCAGCCAACAACGCTGCGGCTCGAAAGATGACGGGGGATAACATGCCATGCGCGGATGACAGAAAAATAACCGTTAGATGACAGCCACATGACGGCAAGGTGAAGTGAAGATGGCGGTTTGATGTCGGCGGCGGGCATGGGCTCCGCCGCCGCGAGGATTACAGCGAACGGCGCAGGCGCGCCACCGCTTCTTGCATCTGCTGCTCGGTGGCGGTGGCGAACGACAGGCGGAAGGTCGAACGATCCGGGTTGTCGGAGAAGAAGTATTCCCCCGGCACGAACACCACGCCCTGCTGCAGCGTGGTGTTCAGCCATTCGGTGGCGTTGAACGGCTGGCGGAAACGCGCCCACAGGAACATGCAGCCCTTCGGTTTATCGAAGGTGATGTAGTCGCCCAGCTCCTGCTCCACCAAACCGGCCAGGATCTCGCCCTTTTGCTTGTAGGCGGCGCGGATCTTGTCGATCTGCGCCGGCAGGCGATCCAGGCCAAGGTAGCATTCGACGATGCTCTGCGACAGGGCGCTGGCGTGCAGATCCGCCGCCTGTTTGATGATCGCCACTTTATGCAGCAGGAACGGCGGCAGGATCGCCCAGCCCAAACGCAGGCCCGGCGCCAGGATCTTGGAGAAGGTCGAGGTATAGATGATGTGGTCGGTGTTGCCCAGCACCCGCTGCGACACCTGATGCAGCGTCGGGTGGCGCTCTTCGGTGAAACGCAGTTCGCCGTACGGATCGTCTTCGATGATCAGGAAGTTATGTTCGGCGGCCAGCTTCACCAGCAGTTCGCGGCGCGCGGCGCTGAGGGTAATGCCGCTGGGGTTGCCGAAGTTCGGCACCACGTACACGCCCTTGATGCGCTGGGTTTTCAGCAGTTCGGCCAGCTCTTCCACCACCATGCCGTCGCTGTCAGACGAGACCGACATGATGTTGGCCTCCGCCAGTTCCAGCGTTTGCAGCGCCGCCAGGTAGGTCGGGCGCTCCACCACAAACACGTCGCCCGGGTTGACGATGGCGCGCATCACCAAATCCAGTGCCTGCTGCGAGCCGGCGGTGACCATCACCTCTTCCGCGCCAGCGGTGACGCCGCGCTCGGCGCACAGCGCGCAAATGCGCTCACGCAGCAGCGGGCTGCCCTCGGTCAAACCATACTGAAACGCGCTTTTCGGCTGTTCGGTGATCGCCTGCTGGGTGGCGATGCTCAACCCTTCGAAATCGAACAGCGCATCAGAGGGGATGCCGCCCGCCAGCGAAATGACGTGTTCCATCTTACTGTGCTTAAGCAATTCACGGATGGCCGAACTTTTTACGTTAACGATGCGCTGCGCGAGTAACCCTTCTGTCTTCATTTCTTCTTCTCGTACCTGATTATTTTAATTCGTAGGGGGGCGGATTAACCGCCCAGATACGCCGACCTCACTGCTTCGTTGGCTAACAATGCAGCCCCCGTATCTTCCAACACCACGCGGCCGTTTTCCAGCACATAACCGCGGTCCGCCAATTTCAGCGCCTGATTGGCGTTTTGCTCCACCAGGAAGATGGTCATGCCCTCTTCCCGCAGCTGCTGAATGATGTCGAAGATCTGCTGGATGATGATGGGCGCCAGCCCAAGCGAAGGTTCGTCGAGCAGCAGCAGCTTCGGCTGGCTCATCAGCGCGCGGCCGATGGCCAGCATCTGCTGTTCGCCGCCGGACATGGTGCCGGCGCGCTGGCTTCGGCGCTCCAGCAGGCGCGGGAACAGCGTGAACACCCGTTCGATGCGCTGCTGATATTGGTGACGATCGGCGAAGAAGCCGCCCATCGCCAGGTTTTCTTCCACCGTCATGCGCGAGAAGACGCGCCGCCCTTCCGGCACGATCGCCACCGCTTCGCGCATGATGCGCGAGGTTTGCCACTGGGTGATGTCCTGCCCCTGGAAGACGATGCTGCCTTCGCTGGCGCGCGGTTCGCCGAACAGGGTGCCGAGCAGCGTGGTTTTACCGGCGCCGTTGGCGCCGATTAACGTCACGATTTCGCCCTGACTTATCGTGAGACTGACCTGATGCAGCGCCTGAATTTTGCCGTAATGGGCGGATACCTGATTGAATGACAACATAAAGACTGCGCCCCGTCATTGTGCGTGAGCATCGCTGGTGATTATTTCGCTGCGCAGCAAGGCGCGAGCCGTGAGGTTTGGTGGGCCAAATAAATGGTGAGTAACGCAGCGGCGCGGCGAAATAGCCCCAGCCCTGCGGGTCGCGCCCCAAAAACCCGCTCTCTGCGTTGTCAGATTCGAACATAGTCCCGCTATGTTCTTCATCTTCCGCCTTGATAGCGGGTTTTTGGGTCTGCGACGATGCCACGAACAATGATGGGACACAGTCTTAAGCCTCGCCCAAATAAGCCCGGATCACGTCCGGGTTGTTGCGGATCTCCGCCGGTGTGCCCTGCGCCAGCGGCGTGCCCTGATTCACCACATAAATGCGGTCGGAAATGCCCATCACCAGCTTCATGTCGTGCTCGATCAGCAACACCGAGACCTTATGCCGCTCGCGCAGCTCGACGATCAGATGATCCAGCTCGTCGGTCTCTTTCGGGTTGAGGCCGGCGGCCGGTTCGTCCAGCATCAGCAGCTCCGGCCGGGTCACCATGCAGCGGGCGATCTCCAGCCGCCGCTGCTGCCCATAGGCCAGGTTGCCCGCCGAACGGTTGGCCATCGATAGCAGGCCGACGCGCTCCAGCCACTCCGCCGCGCGCGCCAGCGCCTCGGCTTCGGCGCGGCGGAAGGCCGGGGTTTTCAGCAGCCCGGCGAACACGCCGCTTTTCAGATGCTGATGCTGCGCCACCAGCAGGTTCTCAATCACCGTCATTTCACGGAACAGCCGCACATGCTGGAAGGTACGCACCACGCCCATACGGGCGATGGCCTGCCCCGCCAACCCTTCCAGGTGGCGATCGCGCAATTTGATGGTGCCGCCGGTCGGGCGGTAAAAACCGGTCAGGCAGTTGAATACCGTGGTTTTACCGGCGCCGTTGGGGCCGATCAGCGACACGATTTCGCCTTCGTTCAGCGTCAGCGCCACATTGTTGACCGCCAGCAGCCCGCCGAAACGCATCGACAGGCCTTCCACCTGCAGTAAAGGTTGAACGCTCATGCCTGTTTCCCCTTGCCCGCGTGAATGTCCGCCGCCTGCAGCTTCAACTGCGGCCGTTTCATCGGCAACAGCCCTTGCGGCCGCCAAATCATCATCAGCACCATCAGCGCACCCAGCAGCAACATGCTGTATTCATTCAGATCGCGCATCAGCTCGCGCGACACCACCAGCAGGATTGCCGCCAGAATGACCGCGAACTGCGAGCCCATGCCCCCCAGTACGACGATCGCCAACACGAAGGCAGACTCGACGAAGGTGAAAGATTCCGGGCTGACGAACCCCTGGCGCGCGGCGAACAGCGTGCCGGCAAACCCGGCGAATGCGGCGCTGATGGTAAAGGCGGTCAGCTTGATGCGCGTCGGGCTGAGGCCCAGCGAGCGGCAGGCGATCTCGTCTTCGCGCAGCGCTTCCCAGGCGCGCCCGAGCGGCATGCGCAGCAGGCGGTTGATGACGAACAGCGTCAGCACCACCAGCAGCAACGCCACCAGGTACAGGAACACGATGCGATCGCTCGGATCGTATTTCAGGCCGAAGACGTTATGGAAAGTATCCCAGCCGCCGTCGCGCACGCTGCGGTTGAACTCCAGGCCGAAGAAGGTCGGTTTCGGGATCTGGCTGATGCCGTTCGGCCCGCCGGTGATCTCGGTATTGTTCAGCAGCAGAATGCGCACGATCTCGCCGAAGCCGAGCGTCACGATCGCCAGATAGTCGCCGCGCAGCCGCAGCACCGGGAAACCGAGCAGGAAGCCGAAGGCGGCGGTGACGATGCCCGCCAGCGGCAGGCTCTCCCAAAAGCCGAAACCGTAATAGTGATTCAGCAGCGCGTAGGTGTAGGCGCCGATGGCGTAGAAACCGCCGTAGCCGAGCACCAGCAGACCGGACAAGCCCACCACCACGTTGAGGCCGAGGCCCAGCATCACGTAGATCAGCGTCAGGGTGGCGATATCCACCGTGCCGCGCGACACCAGGAACGGCCAGGCGACCGCCGCCACAAGCAGCAGAGCCGCCAGCAGCTTTTGCCGCGGCGTAGTGCCGTCGAAGCTCGGCAGCACGAACGCCGGGCCGGAGACTTTTTTCAATCCCTGTTGCAGCAGCGGGCGCAACAGCTGGAATAAAAAGACAATGACGCAGCCGATGCCGATCCACATCCAGCGCACTTCCGCCGCGCCGTGCACCACCAGTTTGGTGCCGTCCAGGCTGAGCTGCATGCCCATCAGGAACGACGCCATCACGAACAGCACCGCCGTGGCGATCAGCGCATTGAGCAGATTGAGTTTCATACTTTCTCAACCTCCGGACGCCCGAGAATGCCGGTCGGCATGATCAGCAGCACCACGATCAGCAACGCGAACGACACCACGTCTTTGTATTCGGTGCTCAGATAGGCGGAGGTCAGCGCTTCCGCCACGCCCAGCACCAGGCCGCCGATCATCGCGCCGGGAATGCTGCCGATGCCGCCCAGAACCGCGGCGGTAAAGGCTTTCATACCGGCCATAAAGCCGATGTAAGGGTTGATGACGCCGTAGAACTGGCCGAGCAACACCCCGGCCACCGCCGCCATCACCGCACCGATGACGAAGGTCAGCGAGATCACCCGGTCGGTGTTGATGCCCAGCAGGCTGGCCATCTTCAGATCTTCCGCACCGGCGCGGCAGGCGCGGCCCATGCGCGAATAGCGGATAAACAGCGTCAGCGCCAGCATCGCCAGGAAGGTCACGAGCCAGATGGTCAGCTGCATGGTGCTGATGGTGGCGGCGAAGCCGTTGCTTTCCCCCAGCACCCACTGGCCGGTCACCAGGCTGGGCAGCGCCAGATCGCGCGAGCCCTGCGTCAGGCTGACGTAGTTTTGCAGGAATATCGACATGCCGATAGCCGAGATCAGCGCAATCAGGCGCTTGGAGTTGCGCACCGGCTTGTAGGCCACCCGTTCGATGCTCCAGCCGTAGGCGCTGGCGATGACGATCGAGACCAGGAACGCGGCGCCGATCAGCAGCCAGCCGACGTCGATGCCGAGCATCATCAGGGCGGCGATAACGATAAAGGAGACATAGCTGCCGATCATGTACACCTCGCCGTGGGCGAAGTTGATCATGCCGATGATGCCGTAAACCATGGTGTAACCGATGGCGATCAATGCATAGGTGCTGCCCAACGTTAAGCCGTTGAACATCTGCTGCAGAAAATAGAGGAGCTGCTCTGACATACTCTGAACCCTTGGCTGCGAAACCCGCCGGCGGAGAACCGGCGGGTAAAGGGAGACGGGGCCGGCAAGCCGACCCGCCGGGCGCAGCGGGCTGCGCCCCACCCTAATCATTATGGCTTATTTGATCGGTGTGGACGTGCCGTTGGCATGCCATTCGAACACGCCGAACTCGAAGCCTTTCAGGTCGCCCTTGTCATCCCAGGTCAGCGGCCCCATCACGGTGTCCACCGGCTTGCCGGTTTTCAGATCCTTGACGATGTCCGCCGGCTCCTGGCTGCCGCTGCGCTCCATCCCGGTGGTCAGCGACTGCAGCGCGGCATAGGTGGTCCAGACGAACGGGCCGGTCGGATCCAGCTTCTTGGCTTTCAACGCATCGACGATCGGCTGGTTGGCAGGCACCTGATCGTAGCGTTTCGGCAGCGTCACCAACATGCCTTCCGAAGCGGCGCCGGCGATGTTGGACAGTGAGGAGTTGCCCACGCCTTCCGGCCCCATAAAGCGGGTCGTCAACCCGGCCTGTTTGGCCTGACGCAGGATCTGGCCCATTTCCGGGTAGTAACCGCCGAAGTATACGAAGTCGATATTCTCTTTCTTCAGGCGCGCCACCAGGGTGGAGAAGTCTTTGTCGCCGGCGGTGATGCCTTCAAACATCGCCACTTCAGTGCCCTGTTTTTTCAGGCTGTCGCGCACCGAGCGCGCCAAACCTTCGCCGTATTGCTGCTTATCGTGCACCACGGCGATGCGCTTCGGTTTGATGTCGCTGAGGATGTATTTGGCGGCGGTCGGGCCCTGATCCGAATCCAGGCCGGTGGTGCGCAGGATCATCTTGTAGCCGCGGGTGGTCAGATCGGCGTTGGTGGCCGCCGGGGTAATCATGATCACGCCTTCGTCTTCATAGATATCGGACGCCGGCTGGGTGGAAGAGGAACACAGGTGGCCAATCACGTAGCGAATGCCGTCGTTGATCACCTTGTTGGCGACCGCAACCGCCTGTTTCGGATCGCAGGCGTCGTCATATTCCACGCCGACCAACTTGTCGCCCTTGATGACGCCCTTGGCGTTGATGTCGGCAATCGCCTGGCGCGCGCCGGTAAACTCCATGTCGCCATACTGCGCGACCGGGCCGGACATCGCCCCGACGATCGCCACCTTGATGTCTTTCGCCATAGCCGCCTGGCTCATGGCCATCGCAATGCAACCCGCCAGCAGTGCCTTACCTGTTGTTAATTTCATCCGCAAATCCCCATCTGTCGTTGTGAACGTACCTGTTGTGTTTGCCTGCGCCCGATCGTTATTGACCGCTTTTGTTATAAGTAATAATGATTTAGGCGCTTTGTCGGCATTATTTTCTAATAAGACTTTATTTTTCATGCCATTAAACAGGAATTTTCTGCTGCAAATCAACTTCATCAGGCAGAAACAAGCGGTGTAAACAGGATAAAATTCGAATTAAATCTGCGCCGTTTACCTTGAGGCGTAGCGCGTTGTGCTGGTTAACAATCCCTTTACTAACTATTTACTCGGAAAATGCCCCGTGCAAAAAACATATTGAACAGTAATCGTACAGAAAAACTTACACAACGCTCTGCACAAGATCTATTACACTGTCGGCATCATTTAGCTGCGCGGAAATTCTGCATGAAACTGACCATCGAGCGCCTGACCGCGCTATCCCCGCAAGACCTTATCGACCTCGGTAAAATTTGGCCGCACCAGCAGCCGGAACAGTGGCAGCGCTGGCTGAGCGACGGTAGGGCGCTGTTCGCCGCCCGCTTCAACGAGCGTCTGCTGGGCGCGGTGAAAATTGCGCTGCAGGGCGACCGCGCCGAACTGCAGGATCTGCTGGTGCGCGAAGTGACGCGCCGCCGCGGCGTCGGTCTTTACCTGGTGCAGGATGCGCAGCGTCAGCTGCCGCAGGTCACCCACTGGCAGCTGTCGACCGCCGGTCTGGCGCCGCGCGAACGCGGGGAAGTCGATAACTTCATGCGCGCCTGCGGCTTTGCACCGCAGGGCGATCTCTGGCAAAAATGAAACGCCGGTTGGCGGCGCTGGTTTTGATTGCGCTGGGGTTGGCGGCCTGGTTCGCCGGGCATCAGCAGGCGCTGCGCCTGGCCTCAGGCTGGGATCAGCAGGTTTATGTCTGGCAGCGGGTGTGGGCGCCGCAGCACGCCGATGCGCTGGCGCACAGCCGCGATCTGTTCAGCGGGGTGCGAGTGCTGGCGCTGCAGGTGCATCCGCGTGAAGGCTGGCGGGAAATCCCGGCCGATCTCAGCCTGCTGAAGCAGGACGGCCGCCCGCTCTGGCTGGTGGCGCGCCTCGACGGCCAGCTGCCGCAGCTGGACCAGGCGGCCATTATCCAGCGCCTGCTGGCGCTCACCCAGCGCTGGCAGGCGGCCGGGCTGCCCGTCACCGGCGTCGAGATCGATCATGACGCCGCCACCGCCCGCCTGCCGGACTACCAACGCTTTCTGCAGCGGTTACGCCAACGGCTGCCCGCCGCTGTGCAGCTCGGCATCACCGCCCTGCCGGCCTGGATCGGCTCGCCCGACCTGCCCGGCGTACTGCAACAGGCCGACAGCTCCGTCCTGCAGGTGCATGCGGTGCTCTCGCCGCAGCAGGGGCTGTTTGACGGCCCCTTGGCGCTACGCTGGGTGCGGCAGTACGCCGCCGTCACACCGAAGCCGTTTCGCGTCGCGCTGCCGGCTTATGGCATGGCGCTGCTGGGGTTTGATGCGCAGGGCGCGCAGGTGGAGAGCGAATCCTCGCTGCGCGTGGCGGGCAACGGCCGTGAGCTGACAGTCGCGCCGCAGCAGATCGCCGATTTTCTGCAAACGCTGGCGCAGCAAACGCCGCCCCGGCTGCGCGGCATTATCTGGTTCCGCTTGCCGCTGGCGGACGATCGGCGCGCCTGGTCGCTCGCCACGCTGCGAGCGGTGATCGAACGGCGGCCGCTGAATGTCGACTGGCAGGTAAAATTTAGGCCTCAGCCACAGCAAAACGGGCTGTATGATCTGATAATTCATAACAACGGGCCGGTGGACGCCCCGCTGCCGCAAGAAGTCATCATCCGCGCCGACGACTGCCTGGCGGCGGACGCGGTCGGCAACTACCGGCTGGAGTCCGCACCGCAACGGCAACGCTTTATTCGAATCAGCGGCGATCAGCTGCGCGCCGGACAATCCCGGCCGCTGGGCTGGCTGCGCTGCCAACAACTGACGCCAGGAGGCACCCTTGTCACACCTTGATACGCGCGCGGCACGGAACACCCGCCGCCTTCTTCCGCTGGCCATGCTGATCGGCGCCGCGCTGGCGCTGCCGCTGAACGGCTATGCCTGCGGCCCGGATTTTCCTAACCGGCTGCTGATCGACCGCAACGGCACCCTGCTGTATATGCCGGAGGGCAATTTCGCCTTCGAAGCCGGCCGGCTGGTGCCGATGGATAAACAGCTGCCGCACTGGCAAGCCCCGCCGCCGCCGATGCCGCCGAAACCGATGCCGCAATCGCCGGAAACGATCGCGATCGGCAAAATGCGCGCCGCCAAAACGGTGGAAGAGGCTGACGCCGTCAATACGCAGGGGTTGTCCAACGCCGCGCGTCTCTATCAACTGGGCGCCGTGGCTTTCGCCAGCCACGATCCGCGCGCCACAGACTATTTCCAGCAGGTGCTGAAGCTACCGGCCGCCGAGCAGGGCGACTGGGGACTGCGGGCGCAGTATTCGCTGGGGCGGGTACTGATGGCGGACCACGGGACGCCGGTGAATGAATCTGGTGAAACCGCCCCCGCCGCCGAGCATCCGCCAAAAGCCGCGCTTGAACAGGCGCTGGCGGCATTCCAGCAGGTGATCGATCGGGTGAAAAACGGCGTCGCCGATCCCGATCAGCTGGCGCTGAGCAGTCTTGGGCAACAGGCGCGCATTCACCTGTGGCTGGGTGACGTCGCCCCCGCCGCCCACCTGTACGCGCAACAGGCGGCGCAGGGCGATCCGAGCGGCGGGCAGTCGCTGCAGTACGTCTCCAGCCTCCTGGTCAATCCCGACCATTTGGACACGCTGAAACAGGTTATCGGCGATCCGTTGATCCAGCAGCTGGTGACCATTGAGCTGTTCGCCCGCAGCGGCAACCTGCAAATGGCGGATACCGACGGCAACGGCCGCTCCGCGCAAATCATCAGCCAGATCCTGACGCTGCTGGACGGCTCAGTGAAAAGCGGCTTCGCCGGCAGCGATCGGCTGGCGGCGCTGGCTTACCGTTCGGGGCAATACCCGATGGCGGCGAGCCTGCTGAAAAACGCCGGCGACAGCGGCCTGGCGTGGTGGCTACGCGCCAAAATGGCGCTGCGCGACGGCGACGTGAAAGCCGCCACCGCCGCCTACGCCAAGGCGGCAAGCGCGTTCCCCGCCGACGAAAGCTGGGGTGAACAGCGCAACGCCGACTTCGTCGCGGAAACCATCGTGCCCGAGTGCCGGGTGGCCGGCGAACAGGCCATCCTGGCGCTGAACCGCGGCGACTATCTGCAGGCGATGGATCTGCTGTATCGCGGCAAAGCGCTCTACTGGGCCGACGTGGCCGACGTGGCGGAGCGGGTGCTGACCGTCGATGAGTTGAAAGGCTTTGTCGATAAGCACGCCCCGGCGCCGACGACGCCGCTCAAGCCGGTAAACCCGGACGACTACGGCGGCCAGCAGATCACGCCGGAAGTGCAGCTGCGCGAACTGCTGGCGCGGCGGCTGATGCGCGTCGGACGCGCGCCGGAAGCGCTGGCCTATTTCGATATTCCCAACTACCGGCAAGCGGCGCAGCAGTATGCCGATGAGCTGAAGGCCGCCAAGGACAAATCCGCCGCGCCGCTGACGCGCGCACAGGCTTACTATCGAGCCGCCAACCTGCTGCGCGCCCAGGGGCTGGAGTTTACCGGGTATGAGATGACGCCGGATTACGCCATCTATGGCGCCGGCTATTCCTATCTGGGGGATTCGTTCGATACTCGCGAGCTGAAGCATAAAAGCTGGATCGACAGCGCAGAAGCGGCGCGCGCCAAGGCGGCGCTACCGGAGGAAGACAACCGTTTCCTGCACTATCGCTGGCAGGCGGTGGGGCTGGCGCAACAGGCGGCCGATCTGCTGCCGCCGAAGAGCCAGGCCTATGCCGCCGTGCTGTGTAACGCCGCCAGCTGGGTTATCAAGCGCGACGCCAAAACCGGCCGCGCGCTTTATCAGCGCTATATCAACACCGGCACCCGTTATCCGTGGGCGGCGAAATTCGGCTACGACTGCCCGGCGCCGGACTTCGCCGCCGTGGCGCCATAACGCCGAATTTCAGGCACTAAAAAGCCCGGCTTGCCGGGCTTTTTTTATCGAATCTCGCATCGACTCAGGCTTCGATCGCCATTTTGAGTTTCTTCATGGCGTTCTTTTCCAGCTGGCGCACGCGTTCGGCGGAAACGCCGTACTGATCGGCCAGCTCCTGCAGCGTCGACTTGTTGTCGTCGTCCAGCCAACGGGCGCGAATGATATGCTGGCTGCGCTCGTCCAGACCTTCCAGCGCATAGGCCAGTTTGTCTGCGGCGTTGCTTTCCCAGTTATCTTCCTCGATGCCTTCGGCGAAGTCCGAGCTCTTGTCCTGCAGGTACAGCACCGGCGCCATCGACTGGCCATCGCGGGCCTCGTCGTCCGGAGTCGGATCGAACGTCATGTCCTGCGCCGCCATGCGCGATTCCATCTCGCGCACGTCTTTGCTGGTTACGCCCAGCTCGCGGGCCACCAGTTCCACTTCGTCCTGGTTGAACCAGCCCAAACGCTGTTTGGTTTTGCGCAGGTTAAAGAACAGCTTGCGCTGCGCTTTGGTGGTCGCCACTTTCACGATGCGCCAGTTGCGCAATACGTACTCGTGGATTTCCGCCTTAATCCAATGCACCGCAAAGGAAACCAGACGCACGCCGACTTCAGGGTTGAAGCGGCGAACGGCTTTCATCAGGCCGATGTTGCCTTCCTGAATCAGATCCGCCTGCGGCAGACCATAGCCTGAATAGTTGCGGGCAATATGAGCGACAAAGCGCAGGTGAGACAGGATGAGCTGCTTAGCGGCATCCAGATCGCCCTGATAATGCAGCCGTTCAGCCAGCTCCCGCTCTTCCTCTGCCGTCAGCATCGGATAGGCGTTGGCTGCCCGGATATAGGCTTCCAAGCTACCTTGGGGTACTAAGGCTAAAGTTTGCATTTCTTTGGTCATTCAAACCCTCTCTATGAGAATACAAAATCATGCAGGTGATTATTACAGCGGGGAAATGATTGATTCTACGGCAGTTGCTGAAGCAAAAGCGGTTCCACACGCCGGACACCTTAACATTTGCTGCAATTTTTGACCGTACTCCGCCCTAGAAGTTCACCCTTTTTTGCAAGCATTGTCGCTGACAATACGTGACGAGGGTGCAGGCCGATAGGGAATTTGTGCGCTAAGAAGAGAGGGATGGTGCTGACTTCGCTTGAGGTCACTCTTCTCCCGCAACGCGATCAAAAGCAGCAGGAGAAGAGTATACCAAAAAAATCTTACTGTGGTGTAAATCGGCGTAAATGTTGCACCGTCGCCAACCAGGCGGCGATCCAGCCGATCATCGCGGAGATGATCAGCAGCAACAGCGCCTCATCCCAGCCCAGCCCGTGCAAGGTGAAGGTGGTGCCGAACACTTTGGCCACGCCGGCGACCACCGACTCCAGCTGCCACACCAGCGCCCCGGACAGCACCAGCGACAGCAGCGCGCCGGCAAAGCCCAGCATCGCCCCGCCGTTGAGGAACGGCCGCAGGATAAAACCGTCGGTGGCGCCGATCAGTTTCATCACGTTGATGGTGTCGCGGCGGCTGAAGATGCTCAGACGCACGCTGTTGCCGATCACCAGGAACACCGCCACAATCATCAGCACGCCGATGATCGCCGCAATCTGGCCCGCCAACCCGGTCAGCGCCGCCAGACGGGCAAACCAGCTGTCATCCATACGCACTTCTTCGACGCCCTGCACCGCCGCCACGCGATCGCGCAGGGTGTTGAGGGTGTCCGAACTCTGGAAACTCAGCTTCGGCGTGACGATCGCCACCGCCGGCAACGGGTTCTCTTCCAGCATGTCCAGCGCGCCGCCAAAGCCCGACCAGTTGCGGAACTCGCCGCGCGCTTCTTCACGCGACAGGTAGTTCACCTTCTCCACGCCGGCTTCCGCCTTGATGGCGTCGAGCACTTTCAGCGCCGCGTCGTCATCGAGCGATTTATCCAGATAGACGGTCAGCTGCGGCGTCGGATACCACTGGCTGGCCGCGGTGCTGACGTTTTTCCACACGATATAGCACACGCTCGGCAGCGTCAGGGAAATGGCGATCACCATCACCGTCAGCAGCGTCGCCAACGGCTGACGCAGCATGTCTTTGATGGCATTCATCCAGGCGTAACGCCACTGTTCGCGCCAGCCGCCGCGCAGCGCCTTGCTCTTGGCGGTTTTTGCGTTATTGGCCATGGTGAGCGCCTCCTTGCATGCGGCCCTGGCTCAGCGTCAGGATGCGGTAATTGCGGCGGGCGATAAGCCCGGTGTCGTGCGTCGCCATCAGAACGGTCACGCCGACGCGATTGAATTCTTCAAACAGGCGCAGAATGCCTTCCGACAGCGCATCGTCCAGGTTACCGGTCGGTTCATCCGCCAGCAGCACCGCCGGCTTGTTCACCACCGCGCGGGCGATGCCCACGCGCTGCTGCTCACCGCCGGACAGCTGAATCGGGAAGTTCTTCGCTTTATCCAGCAAACCGACCTTGTCCAGCGCGGCGGAAACGCGGCGGCGGATATCTTCGGTGCTGGCGCCGGCGATGATCAGCGGCATCGCCACGTTGTCATACACCGTGCGATCCAGCAGCAAGTGGTGATCCTGGAAGATCATGCCGATCTGCCGACGCAGGAACGGCACCTCGCGGTTTTTCAAGCGGCTGATGTCGTGGCCGCCAAACCAGATGTGGCCGGCGCTGGGCCGTTCGATACCACAAATCAGTTTCAGCAGGGTACTTTTCCCCGCGCCGGAATGGCCGGTCAGAAACGCCATCTCCGCCGGGCGCAGATGGAAATCGACCCCCTGCAGCGCTTGCCGTCCGCCCAGATAAGCTTTACTGACCTGTTCAAAGCGAATCATCCGTATTAATCCTCTCGGGCAAAAAGTGCCTCAATAAAATCGTCAGCCTTAAACGGCCGCAAATCTTCGATGCCTTCCCCGACGCCGATATAGCGGATCGGGATACCGAACTGATCGGCGATGGCGAAGATCACCCCGCCCTTGGCGGTACCGTCCAGTTTAGTCAGCGTGATGCCGGTTAAGCCCACGGCCTCATTAAATAATTTCGCCTGACTGACGGCATTCTGGCCGGTGCTGGCATCGAGCGTCAGCATAACCTCATGGGGGGCCTGGTCGTCCAGTTTTTTCATGACGCGGACGATCTTCTTCAGCTCTTCCATCAGGTGCGATTTGTTCTGCAGACGGCCGGCGGTATCGGCGATCAACACATCGATGCCGCGCGCCTTGGCGGCCTGCACCGCATCGAAGATCACCGAAGCGGAATCCGCGCCGGTATGCTGCGCCACCACCGGAATGCGGTTGCGTTCGCCCCACACCTGCAGCTGTTCCACCGCCGCGGCGCGGAAGGTGTCCCCCGCCGCCAGCATCACCGACTTGCCCTCCGCCTGGAACTGACGCGCCAGCTTGCCGATGGTGGTGGTTTTACCCACACCGTTCACGCCGACCATCAGGATGACATACGGAGTTTTCCCGCTGACATCCAGCGGCCGATCGACCTTGGCCAGAATTTCGGACATTTCCTCCTTCAGCTTGCCGTACAGCGCTTCGGCGTCTTTCAGCTGCTTGCGGCTGGCGTGCTGGGTCAGGGAGGTGATGATCTTGCGCGTGGTGTCCACGCCGACGTCGGCGATCAGCAGCTGTTCTTCCAGCTCGTCGAACAGGTCGTCGTCGATCTTTTTACCGCGGAACAGCCCCATAAAGCCGGAACCGAGGTTTTGCTTGGTCTTCAGCAGGCTGCGCTTCAGGCGCGCGAAGAAGCCCTCTTTGGTCGGGCGCTCCTGCTCTTGCGCAACGGCCGGCACGACAGGCTCCAGCGGCTCTTCTTCCGGCTCGGGCTCGATGACCGGCTCAGGTTCGACGACTGGCTCGGGCTCGACGACCGGCTCGGGTTCAACCACTGGCTCGGGCTCGACCACCGGCTCAGGTTCAACCACCGGCTCAGGCTCGACGACCGGCTCAGGTTCAACCACCGGCTCAGGCTCGACGACCGGCTCGGGTTCAACCACCGGCTCAGGCTCGACGACCGGCTCAGGTTCAACCACCGGCTCGGGTTCAACCACCGGCTCTGGCTCGACGACCGGCTCAGGTTCAACCACCGGCTCGGGTTCAACCACCGGCTCTGGCTCGACGACCGGCTCAGGTTCAACCACCGGCTCTGGCTCGACCACCGGCTCTGGCTCGACCACCGGTTGCTGCTGCGCCGCCACTTGCTCGGTGACGCTGACGATCTCTTCAGCTAACGCTTGCGGCGCCGCCGGATGTTCAGCCGCCGCCGGTAGGTTTTCCGCGATTTGTTCACCGGCCTGACCGTTATCCCACTCTCCCGGGGTGTCGACGGAGGCGGCAGGTTCAGATTCCTGGGCGGGGAGCTTGTCATCCAGCTTGGCGGCGGCCGGTTCAGCCGGCGTCTCCGCGGCCTGAGGTTCCGCCTGCTCTACCGACGGCTCAGGTTGCTGTTGCTCTTCTTCCTTTTCCTTCTGGCCAAAGCCCAGCCAGGAGAAAAACCCACGTTTCTTATCTTTTGCCATGTTATGACTCTACTCCGTACCGAAGGCTCGCTTACCCTCCATACCTGAAGGATATATGCTGACAATAATCCGCCGAGTCTATCACTTTCCCTCGCGCAGCAACACGCATCCGGCATGCTTTCCGGCGTGAAATCAGACAACAACGTTTTACCGTTCCCCCCGACGCCCGTCACCGGTAGAATAGGGACAACTTTTCGTTAACCTCGGCGGCCCCGCGCCGCGAAAGAAACCAAACAACGCTTATGACAAGACTCTCGCCACGGGCGGCGGCCAAAAAACCGCCCCAGGCCGCAGCCGGACAGATCCGCATCATCGGCGGCCAATGGCGCGGCCGCAAACTCCCGGTGCCGAACAGCCCGGGGCTGCGCCCCACCACCGATCGGGTGCGCGAAACCCTGTTCAACTGGCTGGCGCCGGTGATTCAGGGCGCGCGCTGTCTGGACTGCTTCGCCGGCAGCGGCGCATTGGGGCTGGAAGCGCTGTCGCGCTATGCCGGCAGCGCCACGCTGCTGGAATTCGAACGGCCGGTGGCGCAGCAGCTGGAAAGAAATCTGGCGCTGCTGCAGGGCAAAGGGGTGGTTATCAACACCAACGCGTTGAGCTGGCTGGCGGGTGACGGTCAACCGTTCGACGTGGTCTTCCTCGATCCGCCGTTTCGCAAAGGCCTGCTGGCGGAGACCGCCCTGTTGCTGGAACAGCGCGGCTGGCTGGCCGACGAGGCCTGGATCTATGTAGAAGCCGAGGCGGAAAGCGCCGCGGCGGACGTGCCTGCCAGCTGGCAGCTGCACCGGGAGAAGGTCGCCGGCCAGGTGGCCTATCGCCTTTATATTCGTTCGCAAGAGAAAACCGATCATGCTGATTAATCTGGGCCGCCTGCTGATGCTGTGCGTGTGGGGCTTCCTGCTCTCTAACCTGTTCCATCCATTTCCCAAGCCGCTGAAGTATTTCATCGACGTGGCGCTGTTCTTTATGGTGGTGATGCACGGTCTGCAGCTGGTGCTGTTGAAATCCACCCAGCCGAAGGATCAGCCGATCAGCTACTGGCAAGAGGCCAAGATCTTTATCTTTGGCGTGTTCGAGCTGCTGGCCTGGCAAAAGAAACAGCCGCCCATCAAGAAGAAGTGACCGCTACGGCTGAGCGGTGAACGAGACGAAGCGCGTGCCCTGCATGTTCAACGTGCCCTGCGCGCCTTTTTCAATCGGGTTGTACTGCCATTGCTTCAGCCGCAGCTGGATGTCTTCACCGCCCTGGTTCGGGCTGAACACCACCTCGTAATACATCGGCTCATTGACCAGCGGTTCGCGCTGCGGCGCACGGGTCTTGGCGACCGGCACCGCGCGTTTGTCGCTCACCGTCACCTGCAGACTGCGCATCGGCGCGCGATCGTTTTCCGCCTCCTGCTGGCGCTGTTTGAAGTAGCGTTGCGTGGCCAACACGGCGATCAACGCCATCACGGCGACAAAAAACAACGGTGGCTTACTCATCGGTTTCCCATTTCCTTCGCGGCTAAATCAGCGTAAACATAGCATTCTCAAGAAAGCATTGTCGATCGCCGGCAGGCTACCTACACTGAAATGAAGAAGTGACATGGGTGACAGTTTGGAGCCGGTGGTTGCGGCTCCCTCATACATAAGGAAGACATAAATGAGTTGGCCGTTCCTTGCCGTATTCTTTTCCGGTTGGCTGTTCGTCGACGCCTCTTACCGTGGGCCGCGCTGGCAGCGCTGGGTGTTCAAACCCGTCACGCTGCTGTTGCTGTTGCTGTTGGCCTGGCAGGCGCCGGTGCTCGGCGCGGCGGGTTATCTGATCGTACTCGGCCTGCTGGCGACGCTGATCGGCGACGCATTGCTCCTGTTGCCGCGCGAACGGGTGCTGTACGCCATCGGCGCCTTTTTCCTGTCCCACCTGCTGTACACCCTGAGTTTCGCCAGCCAGATGACGTTCAGCCTGTTCTGGCCGCTGCCGCTGGCGCTGCTGGCGATCGGCGCACTGCTGCTGGCCACCGTCTGGACCCGGCTGGAAGAGATGCGCTGGCCGATCGTTACCTACGTGGCGATGACGCTGCTGATGGTCTGGCTGGCGGGCGAACAATATTTCCTGCGCAGCACCGATTTCGGCTTCTCGCTGCTGATCGGCACCTCGCTGCTGCTGCTGGCCAACGTGGTTTGGCTGCTCAACCGCTACCGCTTCACCTTCCGCGCGGCGGACGCCATCGTGGCTTTCTGTTACTTCTCCGGCCACTTCCTGATCGTGCGTTCGCTCTACCTGTAGAGACCTGCCGCGGGTTCGGCGCGCCGAACCCGTTTCTTCATCAAGCCAGCGCTTTCAACGTCAAAGCCTCATCCGCACCCAGCTGATTGCGGTACAGATCGCCGTCGCGCGAGAAGAACGCCAGCGTGCTGCCATCCGCCCGCAGCAGGGCGATGCCGTCCGGCGCCGGGCGCCAGCCCACCACTTCCGCCGCAAACACGCTCTGCAAACAATGTTGCCGATCCACCAGCTGATAGCCGTTGGTCTCGCTTTGTTCATCCGCCAGAAACTCGATTTGGCATTGCCGTTCGCTGTCGGCCACCTGCCATTGTCCCGCCAGCGACTGCGCGGTCGGCAATGCCAAACTGCCGGCCATCACCGCGCTCGTCACCATCATGCCGCCCGCCGCCAAGGCGGTGCGCGCTAAAGTACCTTTCATACCGGGCTCCCGCATCACGCCCGGCCGAGACTGCGCCGGGCGTTCCGTTGCTGTGTTACACGATAAAGTCCGTGGCGACGTCTACTTGGCCGACGATTTTCACCAAGAAGTCCGGCGCCTGATGCCCACCGATGTTCACCGACAAATCGGTCACGTTGCTGGACGCGTTGTAGCTCAGCAGCGCCTCACCGGCCGTGCCGCTGAAGTGATCGACGAAGTGAATGAAATCGCTGCTCTGCGCTTCTTTATTGAAGAACGACAGGTCGATCTTGTCGATCCCCTTCTGGAAGTCGCGGATCCAGTCTGAAGCGCCCGGTGCGGAATCGCTGGCGGCAGAGAACACGAAGATGTCTTTGCCGGCACCGCCCCACAATTCATCCGCCCCGCCGCCGCCGAACAGCACGTCGTTACCCGCGCCGCCTTTCAGCACGTTGTTGGCCGCGTTGCCGACGATCACGTCGTTGCCGGAACCGCCAATGGCGTTCTCAATGGTCACACCGGCGGCGATCGAGACGTTGCCCTTCAGGCCGCCCACGTCGGAGAACGATTTCTCGTTCAGGTTGATGCGCTGGTTAGCGGTGTAACCGGAGAAGTCGAAGGTATCGTTGCCGCCCGCATCCCAGGCCGCAAAGATCACTTTCTGCGAGTTGCTGGTGGTGCTGAGGAAGTCACGACCGGTATTGGAGTTAAAGCCGTACACGGTGTCGCCGGTGCGGGTCGACAGGTTGGCGCCATACAGATGCTGAATGGCGGCAATGTCATCCAGCAGCGGAGCCGCGGCATAGTGACCGCCGTTGTCGCCACCGGTATTGGTTTCACTCCAGTAGCTCATCAGGCTGAACTGGCGGGTATCTTCCGCATAGGTGACATCTCTATAGGTCGGGTTGCCCTCACCGGCGTTGTAGTCGCCCGGGTGGCTCAGGCCCAGCGCATGGCCAATCTCATGGGTGAACGTCTGGCGGCCGTAGTCTTCGGTCGCCGGATGCTTCACGTTGGATTGGTTGACGTTGTACCAGGTCTGGCCGCCCAAATCCTGGCCCTGCCAAATGGTGTTCGGCAGGAAGGCGTAGGCCTGGGTGCCGTAATCATAGTGGCCGGGACGATCCTGGCTGTAATTGCCGAAGGTGATATTGGCCTTTTGACCGGCCGCCACTTCGGTGAAGGTGATATTGGCGACGTCGGCCCAGGACTGCAGCGACAGCTTAGCCTGCTGCTGCTGTTCCGCGCTGAACTTGCTCAGCCCGGTGTCGCCGGCGACGTTGGTGGAAGAGAACTTATAGTCCGGGAACGAGAAGGTTAATTTGACCGGCTGGCCAAATACCTTGTAACCGTTCCAGGTTTGGTTCTCACGGGTAATAAACAGCCCAGCTTGCTCGTTAGAAAATGAATCCTTGCCATTAATCTGAATCCCGTTACCCCGCTCATGATAATGCAGCAGGTCGTCTACAGCATCGTAACCGGTTGTCGCGGCTGCGAGGCTGGATTCAGTAATTTCAATTGCCTTTTTAGTAGATTGCATTGGTTCGATTCCACTCATTACCTGATTGATATCAATCAGACAGATAGACATAACCTCCCCGTAAGCCACGGTTAATGAACCTCAAGCTTGCTGGAAGGGGCTTATGCGCCGTTACCGGCAGTGTGTTAGGTAGAATTAATGCATATATATCAGCAAATAAGATCACCATTAAAAATGGTAATCGATTCCAATTATAGGCAGGACCGTAAAACTGCACATAAAATAATCAACCATTTATTATCGCAACGAAAGTTTGTTATGCTGCTTTTTAGGCTTATTTACAAAGCAAATGAAACTTGATGAGGATAAGTTGGCACCAAACTTCAATAGCAATGCGGCCTGCAGACTCAAGCGAATCATGCTGGCTTTACTCGGGGTAAAAGGTAAATTTTGCTAAAGCGTTATAGATTAATAACTCTTTATTATTAGATCGGGCGATTTTTTAGTTTCTATAAGAATATTATTTTCTTATTTAAACTAACGGCAGCGAGCCTTTTCGCCCAAATAGGGGATAAGAAAAGCCGATATATTTAAATTCGCATTATTCATTATTGAATGATCCCCCCTTTCTACGCTTGAACGCCGTTAGCAATAATTCTCATCCGGCGCTTGACTCTGGAGTGGACTCCAGGGTGTAGAGTCAGTTGAGCAAACCCGTTTAACAGCCCGAAGGGGGACGTTATGCACAATCAGCAAAACCATAATCATCAGGAACATCACCACGCCGAAGGCGGATGCGGCTGCAACCACAGCCACAGCAAAACTCAACATGGCTGCAGCAGCGAACCGAAAAACGCCGCCGCACAGGCAGAACACGCCCACCATCATCACGATCATGGCGATAGCGGCTGCTGCACCGCCGCGCCCGACGATCCGGACGAGGAAAGCGACAGGCTGGCCGCCGCTCCCCCTTCCGGCAGCCAACGTTTCAGCTGGAAAGTCACCGGCATGGACTGCCCCAGCTGCGCCAAAAAAATCGAAAATGCCGTCACGGCACTTCCCGGCGTCGACAGCGCGCGCGTGTTGTTCGCCACCGAGAAACTGGTGGTCGACGCGCAGTCCGATATCAGCCTGCGGATCCAGGACGCGGTCGCCCAGGCCGGTTTTACCCTGCTCGGCGCTCAGACCGCCAAAGCCGCCGCGCCGAAAACCTCACGCTTCGGCGAATTCGCGCCGCTGCTGCTGTTAACCACCCTGATGGTGGTCAGTTGGGCGCTGGATCGGGTTAACCCGGAGCTGGGCCGCATCGCCTTTATCGCCACCACGCTGGTCGGGTTGGCGCCGGTCGCCGCCAAGGCGCTGCGTTTGATTCGTTCCGGTACGCCGTTCGCCATCGAAACGCTGATGAGCGTGGCGGCCATCGGCGCGCTGTTCATCGGCGCCACCGCCGAAGCGGCGATGGTGCTGCTGCTGTTTATGGTCGGCGAACTGCTGGAATCCTACGCCGCCAACCGCGCACGGCGCGGGGTGACGGCGCTGATGGAGCTGGTACCTGAAGATGCGCTGCTGCTGCAAGGCACGGAACGCAAACGCGTGCCGGTCGCCAGCCTGCGCCCCGGCGACGTGATTGAAATCGCGCCCGGCGGGCGCCTGCCGGCCGACGCCGAGCTGCTCAATCCGTTCGCCAGCTTCGATGAAAGCGCCCTGACCGGCGAATCGGTGCCGGTCGAGCGCCAACAGGGTGAGAAAGTGGCTGCCGGCAGCCTGTCCGTCGATCAGGCGGCGCAGATGAAGGTGATCTCCGAGCCTGGCAAAAACGCCATCGACCGCATTTTGCAGCTGATTGAAGAGGCCGAAGAGCGCCGCGCGCCGATCGAACGCTTCCTCGATCGCTTCAGCCGCTACTACACCCCGGCCATTATGCTGCTGGCGGTCGCGGTGATCCTGGTACCGCCGCTGCTGTTCTCACAGCCGTGGGAGACCTGGATCTATCGCGGCCTGACGCTGCTGCTGATCGGCTGTCCATGCGCGCTGGTGATCTCAACGCCGGCGGCCATCACATCCGGGCTGGCGGCCGCCACGCGGCGCGGCGCGCTGATTAAAGGCGGCGCGGCGCTGGAGCAACTGGGCCAGATTCAAACCATCGCCTTCGATAAGACCGGCACCCTGACCGAAGGCAAGCCGACGGTCACCGACGTGCTGCCTATCGGCGCGCTGACCGAACAACGGCTGTTGCAGCTTGCCGCCGCGGTGGAAGCCGGTTCACATCACCCGCTGGCGCAGGCGATCATCAACCGCGCCGCCGCAAGCGGGGCTGAGTTGCCGCTGGCGCAGGCGCGCCGCGCGCTGGCCGGCGTCGGCGTGGAAGGGATCGTGGACGGCAAGACCGTGCTGATCAGTGCGCCGGGCAAGCTGGCGCCGGGCCTGCTCGCCACCCAATGGCAGAACCAGGTAGACAAGCTGGAAAACGCCGGTAAAACGGCGGTGGTGGTGCTGGAAGACGGCGCGCCCATCGGTTTGCTGGCGCTGCGCGATACGCTGCGCGGCGACGCCAGGCAGGCGATAGCCGAACTGAACGCGCTGGGCATTCGCGGCGTGATGCTGACCGGCGATAACCCGCGCGCCGCCGCGGCGATCGCCGGCGAGCTGGGCCTCGACTATCGCGCCGGTCTGCTGCCGGAAGATAAGGTCAGCGCGGTCACCGAACTGAGCGAACTGCGCCCGACGGCGATGATCGGCGACGGCATCAACGACGCCCCGGCGATGAAAGCCTCCAGCATCGGCATCGCCATGGGCAGCGGCACCGACGTGGCATTGGAAACCGCCGACGCCGCCCTGACCCACAATCGGCTGGTGGGCGTCGCGGAGATGATCCGCATCTCGCGCGCCACCCACGCCAATATCCGGCAAAACATCACCATCGCGCTGGGGTTGAAAGGGGTCTTCCTGATCACCAGCCTGCTGGGACTGACCGGGCTGTGGCTAGCGGTGCTGGCCGACTCCGGCGCCACCGCACTGGTCACCGCCAACGCGCTGCGGCTATTGAGAAAGCGCAGCTAAGTTTGGAAACAAACACGGGCGCGGCATACCGCGCCCGTTGTCATTTGGGGGAGGGAACTTTTAACTCGGCCGCGCCGCCGTTAGACGCCTTTACGCAGCAGATAACGGTATGGCGCCTGCTCGGTCTCCTGCGCCACCAGCGTGTGCTCCATAAAGCGGCAGAACCCCGGGATATCGCGGGTGGTGGCCGGATCGTCGGCGATAATCAGCAGCGTTTCGCCGTTGTCCATATGGCGCACGGTTTTGCGCACCATCATCACCGGTTCCGGGCAACGCAGCCCCAGCGCGTCGAGCGTCTGGTCTGCCTGGGCAAATAAGTCAGTCATGCAATTTTTCTCGTTCAAAAACGATCGGCGAACGCTCGCCGCATCTCATTAGCGCCTAGTTTACGCCGGTAGTTTTTCTGCGCAAGATGCGTTAACGTTTGCGTTAAATTTAACCATTGCATTGGTTGCGCAAACGCGTATCATGCCGCCGCGCAGCGTTTTTTGCTGTTTTGACAAGACACACTGGGTTCCCTCACCCCACTGCTAAAAAGGCTACAACATGTATTCGTTTACCGCACAGCAGCGCTTCACCGCGTTGGTCTGGCTTTCGCTGTTTCATATCGCCATCATTACCTCCAGCAACTACCTGGTGCAGCTGCCGATCACCGTTTTCGGCTTCCATACCACCTGGGGCGCCTTTACCTTCCCGTTTATCTTCCTGGCGACCGATCTGACCGTACGCATTTTCGGCGCGCCGCTGGCGCGACGCATTATCCTGGCGGTGATGGTGCCGGCGCTGTTCATCTCTTATGTGATCTCCACCGTCACCTATCAGGGAGAATGGCAGGGCTTCGCGGCGCTGAGCAGTTTTAACCTGTTCGTGGCGCGCATCGCCGTCGCCAGCTTTATGGCCTATGTGCTCGGCCAGATCCTCGACGTACACGTCTTCAACCGCCTGCGTCAACGCAGCGCCTGGTGGGTGGCGCCGGCGGCGGCGATGTTCCTCGGCAACATCAGCGATACGCTGGCGTTCTTCTTCATCGCCTTTTATAAGAGCAGCGATCCCTTCATGGCCAACAACTGGGTGGAGATCGCGCTGGTGGATTACAGCTTCAAGGTGATGATCTGCCTGCTGTTCTTCCTGCCGATGTACGGCGTGTTGCTGAACATGCTGCTCAAACGCATCGCGGCGCGCAGCGGCGGCCTGCAGCCGGGCTGAGTCGTGTTATTCTGGGCGGCCTTATCCTTTGGAGGCCGCTCATGACCCCAATCGTCCGCACCGCCACGCTCGAAGACATCCACCTCCTTTACCAACGCATCCCCGAATTCGGCGGCCTGCATAGCCTGGCCGATCTGCAGCAACGTATCGGCGCCGCCCCCGCCAGCCTGTTGATCGCCGAGATAGCCGGACAGCCGGCCGGTTTCAAACTCGGTTATCAACGGCAGGAAACGGTGTTTTACAGCTGGCTGGGCGGCGTGCTGCCGGCATTTCGTCGCCACGGCGTGGCGCAGGCCTTGTTGGCTGAACAGGAACGTTGGGCGCGGGCGCAGGGCTATCGCCAACTGACGGTCAAAACCCGTAACCGGTTCCGCGCCATGCTGACGATGCTGATCGCCCACCACTATCAGATTGTTCAGCTGGAAAAGAAAGGCGAAGTGGCTGATTATCGGCTATTACTGGAAAAAAACTTGTGACAACATCTGCCTTGCATTTCAACCTGGAATAGGTTGCGATACGACAGTGAATCCCTACCGGAAAGGAAGAAGGAAGCCCGATGCGTAAAGTAGCGAAATTGATGGGTATCAGCCTGCTGGCGCTTGGCCTCGCGGCCTGCGACGGCGAAACCAAAGACACCAAGGCAGCGCCAGACGGCGCGGCGGCCAGCGCGCCGGCCGGGCAGCAGGTGAGCCTGCTGGACGGTAAACTGGCGTTCACCCTGCCGGTCGGCATGGCGGATCAGAGCGGCAAGCTGGGCAACCAGGCCAACAACATGCATGTTTACGCAGACAGCACCGGTCAGCGCGCGGTGATCGTCATCTTGGGCGACAAGACCGCCGACAGCCTGGAGACTCTGGCCAAACGCCTGGAGAATACCCAGCGCGCGCGTGACGCCAACCTGCAGGTGATCACCAACAAGGCGCTCGACGTCAACGGCGTGCCGCTGCGTCAGCTGGACAGCATCATCACCAGCGGCGGTGAAAAGGCTTATTCTTCCGTCCTGATCGGTTCGCTGAACAACAACATGCTGACCATCCAGGTAACGCTGCCGGCAGATAATCAGCAGCAGGCGCAGACTGAAGCCGAAGGCATCATCTCTACCCTGAAGCTGAAACAGTAATCCCGCAGGGGCCGGCCTGCCGGCCCTTTCGTTTTATGCCAACGCCTGCGCCAGCAGGGTGATCGGATGTTCGCAGCGCTTGCTGGTGGACATTTCTATCTGCCATTTGCAGGTCTCGCAGTCGGTCACCACCAGATCCACCCCGCTCTCTTCTATCTGCCGGAACAGCGGCGCGCCGATGCCTTGCGACGTGGCGTAGTTCTCCGATTTGAACCCGTAGGTGCCGGCGATGCCGCAGCACTGCGAATCCAGCACCACCAGCTCCAGCCCCGGTATCTGCCGCAGCAGCTCCAGGGTGTAGGCGGTCCAGCCCATCTTCTCCATATGGCAAGGCGTGTGATACGCCACCCGCAGCGACGTGCGTTTCAGCGGCAGGCTGCGCCCCTGATTGATCAGGCGATAGAGATAGCGCGTCGCCAGCTCCACCCGATCGCGCACCGGGGTGGTGTCTACGTCCAGCAAGTGGGGGTATTCGTCGCGCAGGGTGAAGGTGCAGCTCGATGAGGTCGCCACTACCGGAATGCCGCGCTCCAGCACCGTTTCATGCAGCGACTCGGCGTTAACCCTGGCCTGCTTCTTGGCCTGCTCGATAAACCCGTTGGCGATCAGCGGCACGCCGCAGCATTTCTCGCGTTTCAGCAGTTGCACGCCGATATCCAGCGCGTTGAACACCCGGACCAAATCCTTGCCCAGCTGCGGGTGGTTATAGTTGACGAAGCAGCCATGGAAAAACGCCACCTGCTCGGCGTAACGCTGCTGAGCCTGCGCCTGTTGCCGGTACCAGCGGCGGAAGGTGCCGAAGGAATATTTCGGCAGTTCGCGCCGGTGATCGATCTTCAGCGCCTTGTCCAGCAGCTTGCGCACCGGTTTCAACCCGGTGGCGGCGTTGACGATCGGCGCAAACGGCGTCGACAGCGATCCCATGATATCGGTATGGCTGAGGATGGCATCGCGCAGCGTCGGCTTGCTCTGGGCGAAGTCGGCGCGGGCGCGCTGAATGATGTCGCCGATTTTGACGTCGGACGGGCAGGCCACTTCACAACGCTTGCAGTTGGTGCAGTATTTCAGCGCTTCGTCGTACAGCGCCGGGTCTTTCAGCCGCAGCCGTTCGCCGTCCGGCCCCGCCTGTTTCGGCCCCGGATAGAGCGGGTTCACTTTGGCGACCGGGCAGTAAGTGGTGCAGACGGTGCATTTGATGCAGCTTTCAAAGCTGTGGTCCCGATGCAGGCTCATACGTTCTCCTCCGCGGCGATCTGCTGCGCGACGTGCAGCGCGCCGATCAATGACACGCCGGCGCCGCAGCCCTGCTGCAGCGGATCGTAGCCGCCGGCGACCGCGCCGATGGCATACAGATTGTCGAACGGCATTCCCTGCTTCATCGCCCGCAGCCTGCCGTCGGTGCGCACGCCAAACTGCAGATAAGGCTGTGGCGCGAACAGCTCGCGCCGGCTCCAGTCGGCGCGATCGGCGCGGCTGTGCACGTCCAGCCCGAAGATCGGCTCGCGTACCCGGTCGAAATCGGCCACCAGCCCATTGCTGAAGAAGCTGCCGCTGGCCAGCACCACCTGCTGCGCCCGCAGCGGAATATCGCCGTGGTTGCGGGTGTACAAACCGGTGATGCGACCGGCCTCGCTCTCGGCGCGCAGCACGCTGTCGCCGGGCATGAAAACGCCGCCCAGCTGCTGAAAACGCCGCCGCAGCGCCTGATGCAAGCGCATGCCGGGCACCGAAGGCGGCAGCGTCGGCAGCAGCCGGATCGGCTTGCCGACCGCATCCTGCAGCACCGCCAGCGACGCGTCATCCTCCAGGCCCAGACAGGCCGGCAGGAAGAGCGCCTCGGCCTCGCCCGCCAGCCGCCGCAGCTCCTCGGCCATCGGCGGCAGGCTTTCCATCAAATCCAGAACCCGGGCGATGTTCACCGCGCGGAACTCGCTGGGGTTATTGCGCAATCTGTCCAGCGCCGGCATGTGCAGATAGGCCACGTCCGTCTGCACGCCGAGCTCGCGGCTCAGGGCGTCGGCGGCCATCTGCGGTTGGAAGTCGAGGAACCCTTCGATGCCGATCACCGCAATGCGCCGCCACGGCAGTTGGCCGGTCAGCGGCAGCGTCGGGATCGCCTGCGGGCTGAGCCAGGTGGCGCGGCGCGTGCCGAGCGGCGTAATGCGCAGATGGTTGTTCACCCCCTCGCCCTGCAGATTCAGCCCGCAGCGTTCCAGCAGCCGCTGCGCGGCGGCGGACAGCGCCGCCACCCGGCCGGGCCCGATCAGGGCGTACGGATGCTGCGGCGCCTGTTGCGCCAGCTGCGGCAACGCCGCCAGCGGCATCTCGACCGGCGTGCCGTCCGGCAATCTCGCCAGCAGATCGAGCGAGCCGGAGGAGAAGTAGAGCGCGCTCTGGCCAGAACTGACCACCGCGCAGCGCTTGCCCTGTTCGGCCACGGCAATGGCGCAGCTCAGGCCCGCCAGACCACCGCCAATCACCACGACGTCAAATCGCATCATCCGCCTCCTGCTCCTGGTCGGCCTGGGCTTCAAGCCCGCATAATCCCTGGTAAACCCAACTGGTGAATTCGCTCTCGCGCAGCGCATCGCCCCAGGCGATCGGCCGTACGCCTTTCCAGCGTTCGTTGAGGAACTGCGACAGTTGCGCGATGGATTGCTGCGGCGTGCTGACGTTAAAACGCGTCAACAGCCCGGCGGCGCGGCAGGCGCAGAGTTCGCCCTGGCAGGTGCCCATGCCGACGCGGGTGCGGCGGCGCAGATCCACCAGGTTATTGACGGTCAGCGAGTTGACGGCATAGCGCACTTCCCCGGCGGTCACCGCCTCGCATTCGCACACCAGGCTGGTGTCGAGCCGATCGGCCGCCGGCACCTGGCTGGCGCGATCGCCGTGCCGGTAGATCGCCGAGCCGCGAATGCTGGCGGGCAGTGAGACCACGCTGCGCACCGTTTCCTCCGCCGACTGGCGGGATCCGGGCAACGCGTCCTGCGCGGTGGTGCACGGACGGTTTACGCCAAGCTTTTCGCACACCTTGTCGGTGGCCCACTCCGCCATCAGGCGGTAGGTCATCAGCTTGCCGCCGGTGATGGTGATAAACCCTTCCAGCCCGTCGCGGGCGGCGTGATCGAGCAGCACGATGCCGCGGCTGACGTTGCGCCCGCTGGGATCGTCGTCGCTGGCGACCAGCGGCCGCACCCCGGCATAGGCGCGCAGAATACGGGTCTGCGCCAGGGTGGGCGCCAACAGCGCCCCCTCGCGGATCAGAATGTCCACCTCCTGCGGCGTCACCAGCATGTTATCGATTTGGTCGTAGTCGATATGGGTCGAGGTGGTGCCGATCAGCGAGATGGTGTCGCCCGGCACCAGGATGTCGGCGTCCGCCGGTTTGCGGCAACGGTTGATCACCATATTGTTGATGCGGTGACCGAGGATCAGCAGCGCCCCCTTGGCTGGGAACATGCGGATGCGCAAATCGGCGTATTCGGCGATCTGCTGGCCCCAGATGCCGGCGGCGTTGACCACCACCGGTGCGTGCAGCTCATAGCGCCGCTGATTCTGATGGTCGTAAACGCGCACGCCCGTCACCCGGTCGCCGCTGCGCAGCAGCCCCACCACCTGGTGGTAAGTCAGGATCTGCGCGCCGTGTTCGCGCGCGTCCAGCATGTTGGCGGCGGTCAGCCGGAAAGGATCGACGGTGCCGTCCGGCACCCGCACCGCGCCGATCAGCGCCGGGTTAGCCGCCGGCTCCAGCCGCAGCGCCAGCTGCGGGTCGATCGCCTCGGCGTCGATGTCGGCCTGGCGGCAGGCGGCGATAAATTGCTGCTGATAGTCCAGCGAGTCCTGCGGCAGGGTGATGAACAGCCCATCGGTGCGCTCGATACAGTGATGCGCGATGCGTTTCAGGATGCGGTTCTCTTCGATGCACTCGCGCGCCGACTCGCCGTCGGTCACCGCATAGCGCGCGCCGCTGTGCAGCAAGCCGTGGTTGCGGCCGGTGGCGCCGGTGGCGATGTCGTGACGCTCCAGCAAAATGCAGCGCAAGCCGCGCCGCGCACAATCGCGGGCAATGCCTGCGCCGGTGGCGCCGCCGCCGATGATGATCACATCCGTTTCGCCGCCGTCAAAATAGCTGCTCATGTCGCTCCCTCAGGATCGGTAGTTATGAGCCTATTGAGCCACGGTTATTAGGGTCTTTGTTTGATAAGGAACAAGAACGAACATAAAACGAAATAAAAATGTCCACAAAAAACCATCAATGTGATCATAATCACGATTTTTGGACGTTTTTCTATTTCATAACGTTAACGAATCGCTCAAAATCCGCCGTGGTTTCATGAAAGTGTAACAATTGCGCCATTCGTCACAGCGACACCAGGCGTATTTGATGACAATGGCGCTCGTTATGGAACACAAAAACACCACATTCGATATCCGCTCAATCATCAAATGAACGTAAAAGGTCATATTGATGTGATAACAGATAAAGCCATCGGAGGCGCTCATGTTGAGTATTTTTAAGCCGGCCGCACACATCGCCCGTGTGCCGAGCGATAAGGTAGACCCGCTCTACCGTAAGCTGCGCTGGCAAATTTTCCTGGGGATCTTCTTCGGTTACGCCGCTTACTATCTGGTGCGTAAGAACTTCACCCTGGCCATGCCTTACCTGATCGAACAAGGCTTCAGCCGCGGCGACCTCGGCTTCGCGCTGTCGGGCATCTCCATCGCCTACGGCTTCTCCAAATTCATCATGGGTTCGGTCTCCGACCGTTCCAACCCGCGAGTGTTCCTGCCTGCCGGCCTGATCCTGGCGGCGGCGGTGATGTTGTTCATGGGCTTCGTGCCGTGGGCCACCTCCAGCATCGCCATCATGTTCGTCCTGCTGTTCCTGTGCGGCTGGTTCCAGGGCATGGGTTGGCCGCCGTGCGGCCGCACCATGGTGCACTGGTGCTCGCAGAAAGAACGCGGCGGCATCGTTTCCATCTGGAACTGCGCCCACAACGTGGGTGGCGGCCTGCCGCCGCTGCTGTTCCTGCTGGGCATGGCCTGGTTCAACGACTGGCACGCGGCGCTGTACATGCCGGCCTTCGGCGCCATCCTGGTGGCTCTGATCGCCTTCGCCCTGATGCGCGACACCCCGCAATCCTGCGGCCTGCCGCCGATTGAAGAGTACAAAAACGACTACCCGGACGACTACAGCGAAAAAGACGAAGAAGAGCTGACCGCCAAGCAGATCTTCATGCAGTACATCCTGCCGAACAAGCTGCTGTGGTACATCGCGGTCGCCAACGTGTTCGTCTACCTGCTGCGTTACGGCATTCTGGACTGGTCGCCGACTTACCTGAAAGAAGTGAAGCACTTCGCGCTGGACAAGTCTTCCTGGGCTTACTTCCTGTACGAATACGCCGGTATCCCGGGCACCCTGCTGTGCGGCTGGATGTCGGACAAAGTGTTCAAAGGCAACCGCGGCGCCACCGGCGTGTTCTTCATGACGCTGGTGACCATCGCCACCGTGGTGTTCTGGATGAACCCGGCCGGTAACCCGACCGTAGACATGATCTGTATGCTGGTCATCGGCTTCCTGATCTACGGCCCGGTGATGCTGATCGGCCTGCACGCACTGGAGCTGGCGCCGAAGAAAGCCGCCGGCACCGCCGCGGGCTTCACCGGCCTGTTCGGCTACCTGGGCGGCTCGGTCGCGGCCAGTGCCATCGTCGGCTACACCGTAGACTTCTTCGGTTGGGACGGCGGCTTCATGGTGATGATCGGCGGCGGCGTGCTGGCGGTTATCCTGCTGCTGCTGACCATGCTGAACGAAAAGAAACACCACGCGGAAATCGCAGCCGGCAAACGCGGCTAAGCGTCACACGACTTTTGCATGATTTAAAGGCCGCCCTGCGGCCTTTTTACTACCCTGCCCCCAACAACATGGAGAAAACGGAATGCGGACTCAAGTCAAAGCCCTGCTGACAGGGATCATTCTCGCCACCTCAATGGTCAGCGCCGCGCAGGCGGCGGACAAAGTGGTGATCGCCCACCGCGGCGCCAGCGGCTACCTGCCGGAACACACTCTGCCGGCGAAGGCGATGGCCTACGCGCAAGGCGCCGATTACCTCGAACAAGATCTGGTGATGACCAAAGACAACGAGCTGGTGGTGCTGCACGACCATTACCTCGATCGCGTCACCGACGTCGCCGAACGCTTCCCGGACCGCGCGCGCAAAGACGGCCGTTATTACGCCATCGACTTTACGCTAGCGGAGATCAAATCGCTGAAGTTCACCGAAGGCTTTGAAATCGAAAACGGCAAGAAAGTGCAGGGCTACCCTAGCCGCTTCCCGATGGGCAAATCCGACTTCCGCGTGCACACCTTCCAGGAAGAGATCGAGTTCGTGCAGGGTCTGAACCATTCGACCGGCAAGAACATCGGCATCTACCCTGAAATCAAGGCGCCGTGGTTCCACAAACAGGAAGGCAAAGACATCTCCAGCAAAGTGCTGGCGGTGCTCAAGCAGTACGGCTACACCGGCAAGAACGACAACGTCTACCTGCAGTGCTTCGACGCCAACGAGCTCAAACGCATCAAGAACGAGCTGGAACCGAAGCTGGGCATGGATCTGAAGCTGGTGCAGCTGATCGCCTATAACGACTGGCAGGAAACCTACGAGCAGAAAGCCGACGGCAAGTGGGTGGAATACGACTACGACTGGATGTTCAAACCGGGCGCGATGAAGAAAATCGCTCAGTATGCCGACGGCATCGGGCCGGACTACCACATGCTGGTGGTGGCGGATCAATCCAAGCCGGGCCACATCGTGCTGACCGACATGGTGAAAGAAGCGCACGCCAGCAAGCTGGCGGTGCATCCGTTCACCATCCGCGCCGATGCGCTGCCGAAGTATGTGACCGACGTAAACCAGCTGTATGACGTGATTTACAACCAGGCCGGCGTCGACGGCGTGTTCACCGACTTCCCGGACAAGGGCGTGCAGTTCCTGCAGAAGCAGGGCCAGCACAAGTAATGCCAAGGGCGCCGCAAGGCGCCCTTATTATTTAAAGGTTATTTCAGAGGAACATCTTGCGCAGGTAGTGCGGCACCGCGTTATCGACGTTGGAGCCGATCACTTCCAGCTCCGGCAGCATGTCCTTCAGGCGCTGATGCGCGTCGCGCATGATGCAGCCCTTGCCGGCCATCGACAACATCTCCAGATCGTTCATGCCGTCGCCGAAGGCGATGCACTCTTGCAGCGTATAGCCGATGATCTTGGCCACTTCTTCCAGCGCATGCCCTTTCGACACGCCGCCCGCCATTACTTCCAGGCAGGTCGGGAACGAGAAGCTGACGTTGACCCGATCGCCCCAGCGCGCGTTGATGGCGTCTTCCACCTGCAGCAACCGCTCGTGATCTTCACAGGTGAAGTAAACCTTGCAGACGCCGTCGGTTTCCAGCAGGCCCGGCTCAAACAGCTGATATTTGAACACCGACTCCTGGAAGAATTCTTCCTGCTCCGGGCTTTCGCGGTTGGTAAACCAATCGTCGTTACGGTAGACGTTGGTGGTGATATCCGGATCGTCGTGCAGCATGCCGTACAGATCGCGGGCGATATCTCCGTCCAGGTTGTGGCTGAAAATCAGTTCGCCGGCGGTGTTGTGCACCCGTGCGCCGTTGGAAGTGATCATAAAGGCGCTGATCTCCAGGCTGTCGCGGATCTGCGCCACGTCGATATGGTGGCGGCCGGTAGCGAACACGAAATGCACGCCGCGCTGAGTCAGCAACTTCAGCGTTTCTTTAGCGTACGGCGACAGGGTATGGTCGGGAGACAGCAGCGTGCCATCTAAATCGGAAGCGACGACGTGATACATAGCGTTATGTTCTAACCTCTGATGGAGTTGTCGGCGGCAGCGCGCCGCCTAAGTGTTGAGCAAAGAAGCGCAGAATTGCGTTCAGTGCTTCGGCGCGCAGCGCGTCCCGCTCGAACAGGATCTCATGGCGTGCACCGTTGATAACCCACGGGAGCCCCCCTTCGCAAGGGCGCCCCGCGTCTGACAGAGCCTGACAAAAAGCCTGGTGCGAACGGTTGTCGACTACCCGTTCTTCACCGGCCTGCAAAAGCAACAGCGGCGTGGTGATCTCCCCGGCCTGCGCGATAATCTGCCGGCCGGCGCGGATGCTCTCCCGCACCCAATGGTAGGTCGGCCCGCCCACCTGCAGCTCGGGGTAATCGGCATAATAGCGCAGGCTGCGCCGGTAACGCTCGCGGCTATGGGTCAACACGTTGACCACATAGGGCAACGGACGCCACTGGCCGGTGCCCACCGCGTAATAATCGCGGATCGCCGGGCGGATCTCCGCCCAGTCGAGAATGCGATCGGCCAGCCAACCCGGCATCGGCAACCGGATGCCGAACATCGGCGCGCAAAACGCCGCCGCGTCGAACGCCTGCGGCCGGCGCTGCAGGAACTGCGCCAGGATCGCGCCGCCCATCGAATGCGCCAGCGCGAAGCGCTGCCGATAACCGCGCGATTCGACCTCGCGCAGCCACAGCTGCTCGAAATCGTCCACGTAGTCGGCGAAGTTTACCACATGACCGCGGTGCGTATCCGCCAGTAAACGCCCGGAACGCCCCTGGCCGCGATGATCGACGATCACCACGTCGTAGCCGCAGTGGAACAGATCGTAGGCCACCTCGGGGTATTTCACATAGCTTTCGATGCGGCCGGGGCTGACCACCACCACGCGCTGATGCCGCGCGGAACTGAAGCGCACAAAGCGGATCGGCACGCCGTCCACGCCGCTGAATTCGCCTTCTTCGCGCTGCCGCCAGAAATCCAGCAGCGGCCCGGTGGCGAAGGCAGCGAACTGCGTTTCACGCGTTAACCAGTCATCGGAGCTGAGAGTGAACGAGGTCATCGAGAGCGTTTTCCCTGTGGGGCCGGCGGAAAAATGTGACCGCTGGCACAAGAAATCATACTAGCGTATTGTGATTCAATTCTTACAAAAACGGCGCCGCCTCGGCGCATTGTGGCACAAAACGACACTTTCAGGGAGCCGAAGCACCATGACCTTGGACTGGTGGTTAACCTATCTGCTGACCACGCTTATCCTGAGCCTCTCCCCCGGTTCAGGCGCCATCAATACCATGAGCACCGGCATCAGCCACGGCTATCGCGGCGCCGCCGCGTCGATCGCCGGGCTGCAGGTCGGGTTGAGCGCGCACATCGTGCTGGTGGGCATCGGCCTCGGCGCGCTGATATCGCAATCGCTGCTGGCGTTCGAGCTGCTGAAATGGCTGGGCGCCGCCTACCTGGTGTGGCTCGGCATCCAGCAATGGCGCGCCGCCGGGGCGCTGGATCTGCATGCGCTGGCGGGCAGCATGCCGCGCCGCCGTCTGTTCCGCCGCGCGGTGCTGGTCAACCTGACCAACCCGAAAAGCATCGTGTTCCTCGCCGCACTGTTCCCGCAGTTCATCTTGCCCAATCAGCCCCAGGCTGAGCAGTATCTGGTGCTCGGCGTCACCACCGTGGTGGTGGATATTCTGGTGATGATCGGTTACGCCACCCTGGCGACGCGCATCGCCGGCTGGCTGAGAACGCCGCGCCAGATGCAGCTGCTCAACCGACTGTTCGGTTCGCTGTTCATTCTGGTGGCGGGGCTGCTGGCGACCGCCCGCAAAGCCTGACAAAAAAGGCCGGGCATCGCTGCTCGGCCTTGGGCATTTCACTGCGGTTAGCGGGTAAATATCAGATGTAACCCGAAGCCGGTAAACAGCACGCCCGCCACACCGTCTATCCACTTGGCCAACCGCTGATAGCCGCGGCGCATCGCCGGCAGCGCAAACACCACCGCCACCAGGCTGAACCAGACGAAGGTCTCGGCGACAATCAGCAAGAACAGCCCCCAGCGCGCTCCGGCGCCGACGCTGTCGCCGACGAACAGCGAGAACACGCTGCCGAAATAGATCACCGCTTTCGGGTTGGACAAATTGGTCAGGAAGCCGCGAATAAAGCTGCGCCCGGCCTTCGGCAACGCCACCTGGGCCTCCGCCGCCGGCTGCGCTTGCTGCGCCCGCGCGGAACGCAGCAGTTGCCACCCCATCCAGCACAGGTAAATGCCGCCGCCAACCATGATGATCTGATGCAACCAGGCCATCTTCTGCAGGATCAGATGCAGCCCCATCAACGCCACGCCGGCCCATACCACGATGCCGAGCGAAATGCCGACCACGCCCATCATCGCCTCGCGGCGCGAGCGGCTGGCGGCGGTTTGCGACACGAAAAAGAAGTCCGGCCCCGGGCTCATCAGCGCAATCAGATGCACCAGCGCCACGGTGAGAAACAGCATCAGCATGATATATCGCCCTCAGTCTTCGTCATTGTCGAGATGGTCGCGGATCATCGCCATAAAGGGCGCGCCGAAACGCTCCAGTTTGCGCTGGCCGACGCCGTTGACGCTCAGCAGATCGCCGGCCTTGATCGGCATCTGTTCGGCCATTTCCAGCAGCGTGGCGTCGTTGAACACCACGTAAGGCGGAATGTTTTCTTCGTCGGCGATCGATTTGCGCAGTTTGCGCAGCTTGGCGAACAGCTTGCGATCGTAATTGCCGCCGTAGGATTTCTGGTTGGCGCTGCTGCGCGACTTCAGGCTCTGAATACGCGGCACCGCCAGCTGCAGCGCCACCTCGCCGCGCAACACCGGACGCGCCGCCTCGGTCAATTGCAGCGCTGAGTGCATGGCGATGTTCTGGGTGATAAAGCCCAGGTGGATCAGCTGACGCAGCACGCTGGTCCAGTGTTCGGTGGTCTGATCGCGGCCGATGCCGTACACCGGCAGCTTGTCGTGACCGTATTCGCGAATGCGCTGGTTGTTGGAGCCGCGCAGCACTTCCACGATGTACCCGAGGCCAAAGCGCTGGCCGACGCGGTACACGCAGGACAGCGCCTTGCGCGCGTCCTCCAGCCCGTCGTAGCGCTTGGGCGGATCGAGGCAGATATCGCAGTTGCCGCAGTTCTCGTGTTTGCCTTCGCCGAAGTAGTTGAGCAACACCAGGCGGCGGCAGGTTTGCGCCTCGGCGAACGCCCCCATGGCGTTCAGCTTGTGGCGCTCGATGTCCAGCTGTTGCCCGGCGGGTTTTTCCTCCAGACAGCGGCGCAGCCAGGCCATGTCGGCCGGATCGTACAGCAGGATGGCTTCGGCCGGCAGGCCGTCGCGCCCGGCGCGGCCGGTCTCCTGATAATAGGATTCGATATTGCGCGGGATGTCGAAATGCACCACGAAGCGCACGTTGGGTTTGTTGATGCCCATGCCGAAGGCGACGGTGGCCACCACCACCTGCAGATCGTCACGCTGGAACGCTTCCTGCACCTGGGCGCGGCGCTCGTTGTCCAGCCCGGCGTGGTAGGCGCCGACGCTCAGCCCGCGGCTTTGCAGGCGCGCGGCGGTGTCTTCCACCTTGGCGCGGCTGTTGCAATAGATAATGCCGCTCTTGCCGCGCTGATCCTGCACGAAGCGCCACAGCTGATCGAGCGGTTTGAATTTTTCCACCAGCGTATAGCGGATGTTCGGCCGGTCGAAGCTGCTGACCTGCACCAGCGGATCCTGCAGCGACAGCAGGCGCACGATATCGCCGCGCGTGGCTTCGTCGGCGGTGGCGGTCAACGCGATCACCGGCATCGCCGGGAAGCGCTGTTTCAGCTGGCCCAGCGCGCGATATTCCGGCCGGAAGTCATGGCCCCACTGCGAGATGCAGTGCGCCTCATCCACCGCCAGCATCGCCGGCGGGCAGTGATCGAGCAGGTTGAGGAAGCTTTCCATCATCAGCCGTTCCGGCGCAATGTACAGCATCTTGATGGTGCCGTTGCGGCAGCCGGCCATGACGTCCAACTGCTCCTCGCGGGTTTGCGTCGAGTTGTAGCAGGCGGCGGAAACGCCGTAGGCCAACAGTTGGTCGACCTGGTCCTTCATCAGCGAGATAAGCGGGGAAACCACCAGGGTCAGGCCGTCCATCACCAGCGCCGGGATTTGGTAGCACAACGACTTGCCGCCGCCGGTCGGCATCACCACCAGGCAATCCTGCCCGCCGATCGCGGCATTGATAATCGTTTGTTGGCCCGGACGGAATTGCTGGTAGCCGAAGGTATCGCGCAATACCTGCTCGGCCAGCAACTCTCTGTTAATCACTGCTGCGGTTGACACACACTTCCCCATTTTTTCATCGGTACACACCCACCGGGTATGATTACATAATATCGTTCAGCATGACACCAACGCCCACCCGTGTCTGCCGGAAGTTGTAGTCGATCAGCGATTCGCCGTAGCCGCTGAACACCTGGGTATAGAATCGCACGTTGCGGGTGATCGGGTAGCTCCAGCCCAATTCCGCGCCGCCGTAGCCGCTGTTCCAGTTGTAGTGGCTGTCGACGCTGAACACGCTGTCGCCCCAGGCGTAACCGACCTTCAACCGGTAGTATCCCATGTATTTGGTGATGTCCGGGTTGTCGTCGTTGCTCGAGCTCTCCGAGAAACGGAACCAGGGCTTGAGATCCACCTGCCAATTGCCGTTTTGCGCCATCAGCCGCGCATAACCGCGATTCCAGCTGCGCGACGTCGGGTCCGAGCGGCCGTTAGACTGATGGTTAACGCCGATTTCAACATCGCGCAGCGTCCAACCGGCAAAGCGGTAATCGGTCGCCCACCCCACGAACAGTTGCGGCTCGTAGTTGGTCTCGCGGAACGGCGAAGACTCGCCGCGGTTGGACAATTGCCACCAGGAGCGCTGAGTATAAGACGCGCCGAGCACCGAATTGTCGCCGGCAATGCCCCGCCACAGCGGAAACGCCAGGCTAAGCTGGTATTTCACCTCGTCCTTGCGCGCCTTGTCGGCCCAGTTGTACGTCTTGATGGCTTCTTTGTTGATATCGCTGGTGTCGGTGTACAACAGGTAATTGGGATCGTAAGGATACAGCGTGAACGGATTATCGTGCTCCTGCAGCAGGTTGGCGATAATGCTGCCGCGCACCGCCGGCCTATCGTGAATCTGCTGCTCTTTGGCTTCCTCAGCCAATGCCAGCGCCGGCATCAGCAGCGTGGCGGAAACGATCCCTGACAAAATGCGCATAACCTCTCCTCACTCCAACGAAAAAGGGCAAGCCCGGAAAAAATCAGGCCATTTTACACACAAAGGAGGCTTTACCGCAGCGCAGTCCGGTTTTATTGGAATAGTCTGGAAAGCAACAAAGGTTAAGCATAAAATCAACATTCCATTAACCTGGACTGACCAGTTAGCTCCCTTAAAACGCAAAAGAAAAACGGAACCCCGCTATGTCGACCACACCACTGACCCTGGAAGCCGCCCGCCGCAAGATCGGCGAAATTTTTGTCTACCACATGCCGTTCAACCGCGAGCTTGGCCTGGAGCTGCGCCGCTTCGACGATGACTACGTCGAACTGAGCTTCACCAACCAGCGCAAGCTGGTGGGCAACGCCGCACCGGAAATTCTGCACGGCGGCGTGATCGCCGCGGTGCTGGACGTCGCCGCCGGGCTGGCTTGCGCCGGCGGCGTGCTGACGCGCCTGGAACCGCTGATCGAAGAAGAGATCGCCGCCAAACTGTCGCGCATGGGCACCATCGATCTGCGCGTCGACTATCTGCGCCCCGGCCGCGGCGAACACTTCGTCGCCTCCGCCAGCGTGCTGCGCAGCGGCAATAAGGTCGCCGTCGCGCGCGTAGAACTGCATAACCACGACGGCCTGCATATCGCGACCGCTACCGCCACCTATCTGGTCGGCTGATGATTGTGTGCGGTGAGCGACTTCAGTACACTCACCGCATCTTACGTTCCCCACCAGAGTGACGTCATGGACGCAAAGCAAACGCGTCAGGGCATTTTCTTCGCCCTGGCCGCCTATTTTATGTGGGGCATCGCCCCGGCCTATTTCAAACTGATCCAGCAAGTGTCCGCGGACGAGATCCTCACCCACCGGATCATCTGGTCGTTTTTCTTCATGCTGGCGCTGATCTCGCTGGGCCGCAACTGGCCGAAAGTGCGCGCCGCCTGCCAAAACCGCAAACGGCTGCTGTTGCTGGCGGTCACCGCGCTGTTGATCGGCGGCAACTGGCTGCTGTTCATCTGGGCGGTGAACAATCACCATATGCTGGAAGCCAGCCTGGGCTACTTCATCAACCCGCTGGTTAACGTGCTGCTGGGGATGCTGTTTCTCGGCGAACGTTTCCGCCGCATGCAGTGGGTGGCGGTGGCGCTGGCGTTCACCGGGGTGCTGGTGCAGCTCTGGCAGTTCGGTTCGTTGCCGATCATCGGTCTGGGGTTGGCGTTCAGCTTCGCCTTCTACGGCCTGCTGCGCAAAAAAATCGCCATCGACGCGCAGACCGGCATGCTGATTGAAACGCTGTGGCTGCTGCCGGTGGCGGCGGGCTACCTGTTCCTGTTCGCCGACAGCCCCACCAGCCACCTGAGCGCCAACCCGTGGTCGCTGAATCTGCTGCTGGTCGCCGCCGGCATCGTCACCACCGTGCCGCTGCTGTGCTTCACCGCGGCGGCTACCCGGCTGCGCCTGTCGACGCTCGGTTTCTTCCAGTATCTCGGCCCGACGCTGATGTTCCTGCTGGCGGTCACCTTCTACGGCGAGACCATCGGCCAGGACAAGCTGGTGACCTTCGGCTTTATCTGGGCGGCGCTGATCCTGTTCACCCTCGACGCGCTCTATACCCAGCGCAAGCTGCGCTGAGCCCGGCGCCGCCGGGTTACAGCCAGTTCTTGCGCTTGAAGTACAGGTAAGGGGCCAGGCCCGCCAGGATCATCAAGGTGATGGCGCCCGGGTAGCCGAACGACCATTTCAGTTCCGGCATGAATTCAAAGTTCATGCCGTAGCTGGAGGCCACCAGCGTAGGCGGCAGGAACACCACCGACACCACCGAGAAGATCTTGATGATGCGGTTCTGTTCGATATTGATGAAACCCATCGCCGCCTGCATCAGGAAGTTCACCTTCTGGAACAGCGATTCGTTGTGCGGCAGCAGGGATTCGATGTCGCGCAGCACTTCACGCGCCTGCTCCAGTTGGCCGGTCGGCAAACGCGCCTTGCGCACCAGGAAGTTGAGCGCGCGCTGGGTATCCATCAGACACAAACGCACCTTCCAGCCGATATCTTCCAGCTCCGCCAGCGTCGACAGCGCGGCGTCGTATTCGTCGCCCTGATGCCCTTCCATGATCACCCGGCTGAGCTGTTCCAGATCGCTGTAGATGTTCTCTATCTCGTCCGCCAGCTGTTCAATCTTGGTTTCGAACAAATCCAGCAGCAGTTCGTAGGCGTTGCCTTCGAGCATGGTCTGGTTGCGGGCGCGCATGCGGTACAGGCGAAACGCCGGTAGTTCACGCTCACGCAGGGTATACAGGCGGCCGTCGCGGATGGTGAAGGCCACCGTGGAGTTGCCGGCGTGATCTTCCGCATCTTCGAAGTAGAAGAAGGAGTGGATATGCAGACCGTCTTCGTCTTCGAAGAAACGGGCGGAGGCTTCGATGTCGTCCAGTTCGGGACGCGTCGCCAGGCTTTGTCCCAGCTCATTCTGCACGCGCTCACGCTCGCCCTCTTCCGGCTCGACCAGATCAACCCACAGCGATGACGTGAGATCATCCGAGTCGTCCAGTTCCAGACGGGACAAGCGGCGGTTATCTAATTTAAAAGCGCTCAGCATGTGCCAAAACTCCGTGAAGGTAACGGGTGCGGACAACGCGTTGAAGCACAGAAACAGATGGGATGCGTATCACCGATTGTTTCAGACCATGAAGAGATCTGACTCATAGCGACGCTTTGCGGGGTCGCCGACAACCACGAAGGCTATCAGCAAAAACGGAGAGCCTTAGAAGTTATACCTGCGGCGCAGGTCAGTGAGCCAGTATCTACTGGGTGTGTCCAAGGCGTCTGTCCTCAATGATAATAGTGCGCGCATGTTACGCCGAGAAGAAAAAGCCTGTCAACACGTTAGGCGGGATAATTGCGCAACAAATCATCACGATGATCAATGGCAGAAATGGCGCTTAAACCGTACTGAAAAAGTCGCGGCGATCGCTTACCGCCACCAAGAATGTTGCTAAGATGACATCACCCTAATGGTACGACAAGCATGCGGATTTAAACGATGAAACAGATTACCGCCCATGAACTGACCGCGATGAGCGAACAGGCCGCCAGCGTGCCCCGCCTGCGCGCGCACCGCACCTTACACGAAGAGCTGAGCGACCCGGTGCAACGCCTGGCGATCGCCATGGAACCCGGCACCTATATCCGCCCGCACCGCCACCCGCAAACCTGGGAGCTGCTGACGCCGCTGCGCGGCCGTTTTGTCGTGCTGCAGTTCAACGATGACGGCGTCGTGACGCAGCGCACCCTGCTCGGCGAAGAAACCAAAGTGCTGGAGATGCCGGCATTTACCTGGCATGCGGTGCTGTCGGTCGATGCCGGCGGCGTGGTGTTCGAAGTGAAGCGGGGTCCGTATCAGGCGCTGACCGAAGAAGACTGCATGCCGTGGGCGCCGCAGGAAGGCGGCGAAGGCACCGAAGCGGTGATGCGCTGGTATGCCACCGCGCAGGTCGGCGATCGCTACCCTCACTGATGATGAACGATTGCAGGGGCTGAAACTCCTGCAAATCGCCCCTCTCTTTATACCGTTTCCAGCCGAGCGTAGGCCGCCACCAGCCACTTGATGCCTTCGCCCGGGAAGGCGATCTGCAGCCGGCTGTGCTCGCCGCTGCCTTCCAGATTGACGATGGTGCCTTCGCCAAACTTGGGATGGCGCACGCGCTGACCCAGCTTGTATCCGGTGTCGTTCTCGCTGATCGGCGTGCCCATGCGGCGGTGATTGACCGGCCGCGATACGCTGGCGCGCAGGCGCACTTCTTCCACGCACTCCTCCGGCAGTTCGCCGATAAAGCGCGACGGCCGATGGTAAACCTCTTTGCCGTACAGACGGCGCGTTTCGGCGTAGGTCAGCGTCAGCTTCTGCATGGCGCGCGTTACGCCCACATAGGCCAGACGGCGCTCCTCCTCCAGACGGCCGCCTTCATCCAGCGACATCTGACTCGGGAACATGCCTTCTTCCATGCCGACGATAAACACCAGCGGGAACTCCAGCCCTTTGGCCGAGTGCAGGGTCATCAGCTGCACCGCATCCTGATAGGCGTCGGCCTGGCCTTCGCCCGCTTCCAGCGCCGCATGCGACAGGAACGCCTGCAGCGGCATCAGATCCTGATCTTCTTCCTGATAGCTGAACTGGCGCGTCGCCGTCACCAGTTCCTCAAGGTTTTCGATACGCGCCTGCCCCTTTTCGCCCTTTTCCTGCTCATACATGATGAACAACCCGGAATCGCGGATCACCCGGTCGGTCTGCACGTGCAGCGGCATATCGGCGGTTTCATGAGCCAGCGACTCCACCAGCTCGATGAAGCGCTGCAGCGCCGACGCGGCGCGGCCGGCCAGAACCTTGTCCTGCATCAGTTCGCGCGTCGCCTGCCACAACGTCAGTTGGCGATCGCGCGCCGCCTGGCGCACCACGTCGAGGGTGCGGTCGCCGATGCCGCGCGTCGGGGTGTTGACCACGCGCTCGAAGGCCGCGTCGTCGTTGCGGTTGGAGATCAGGCGCAGGTAAGCCAGCGCATCCTTGATTTCCTGACGTTCGAAGAAGCGTTGGCCGCCGTAGATGCGGTACGGCATCGCCGTCTGCAGCAGCGCCTCTTCCAGCACGCGCGACTGGGCGTTGCTGCGGTACAAGATGGCGCAGTCGTTCAGCGCGCCGCCGTTGTCTTGCCAGGTCTTGATGCGGTTGACCACGAAGCGCGCTTCGTCGAGTTCGTTGAAGGCGCAGTAGAGGGAAATCGGCTCGCCTTCGCCGCCTTCGGTCCACAGGTTTTTGCCCATGCGCCCGTCGTTGTTGGCGATCAGGGTGTTGGCCGCTTTCAGGATGTTGCTGGTGGAACGGTAGTTCTGCTCCAGGCGGATGGTTTCCGCGCCGGGGAAATCCTTCAGGAAGCGCTGGATGTTTTCCACCTGCGCGCCGCGCCAGCCGTAGATCGACTGGTCATCGTCGCCGACGATCATCACGTTGCTGTTGCCGCCCGCCAGCAGACGGATCCAGGCGTACTGGATGCTGTTGGTATCCTGGAATTCGTCCACCAGCACGTTGGTGAAACGCTCGCGGTAGTGGTTGAGGATATGCGGCTTGTTCAGCCACAGCTCGTGCGCGCGCAGCAGCAGCTCGGCGAAATCCACCAGCCCCGCGCGATCGCAGGCTTCCTGATAGGCCTGGTAGATGCGCAGCCAGGTGGCCTCCACCGGGTTGTTGTAGGTTTCGACGTGCTGCGGGCGCAGGCCCTCATCTTTCTTGCCGTTGATGTACCACATCGCCTGACGCGGCGGCCACTGCTTCTCGTCGACGTTCAGCGCCTTGATGATGCGCTTGAGCAGCCGCAGCTGGTCGTCGCTGTCGAGGATCTGGAAATCCTGCGGCAGGTTGGCTTCCAGATGATGAGCGCGCAGCAGGCGGTGCGCCAGACCGTGGAAAGTGCCGATCCACATGCCGCCCTGGCTGGTGCCGATCAGATGTTCGATACGGTGGCGCATTTCCGCCGCCGCCTTGTTGGTGAAGGTCACCGCCATGATCGAATACGGTGAGCAGTTCTCCACCGACAGCAGCCAGGCGATGCGATGCACCAGCACCCGCGTCTTGCCGCTGCCCGCTCCGGCCAGAACCAACAGGTTGCTGCGCGGCGCCGCCACGGCTTCACGTTGTTTTTCATTCAGGCTGTCGAGCAGATCGGAGACGTCCATAGGCACCACTAATGGTTAAGGGAAAACCCGCCGGTGACGGGTTTTTCACTGGAAATTTATACAGAGTTCTGGCAGGGATTATAACAATGCTGTCAGCGATGCCAACTGCGAAATCTCAATATGCGGCAGCAGGCGGCTGTCGGCGGCCTGCATCAGGCAGCGTTGCCGATCGTTGATCCAACAGGCCTGCAGCCCCGCGCGCAGCGCGCCGGCGACGTCGGTAGTCAGATCGTCGCCCACGTGCAGGATCTGCTCGGGCGCCACGCCCAGCCGCTCGACGGCCAGGTGATACATGTCCTGATACGGCTTGGCGCGCCCGTCCGGCCCGGAACGCAGCACAAACTGAAAGTAGCCGTCCAGGCCGCACTGCGCCGGATCGGCGTTGCCGTTGGTGATCGCCACCAGCGGGTAGCGCGCGGCCAGCGCCTTCAGCGTGGCGTGGGTCGCTTCCGGCACCTCGATGCGGCTGCGCCACAGCGCGAAGTTTTGCATTGCCGCATCGGCCCCGATCGCCGCTTCGGCGTCGCGCAGCCCCTGCCGGCTCAGCGCCAGATGAATGGCGCGCCAGCGCCACTGGGTGACGTCGTGGTAGATCTCCGGATCCTGCTCGCGCAGCTCCTGGCGCAGGCGGTGGAAATCCGCCGACTGGAAGCTGTTCAGGCCGGGATGGTAGCTCTGCAGGAAGGCCACCGACTGCTGCTCGGTTTGCCGGATCACCGGACGGTTGTCATACAGCGTGTCGTCCAGATCGAAAGTCAGCGCCGCCAGCGGGCGCAGCGGGCGATAAAAATGCATCAGGATTTCCCCCGTTTGGCGCGCGGATGCGCGGCATCGTACACGTTCGCCAGATGTTGAAAGTCGAGGTGGGTATAAATTTGCGTGGTGGTCAGGTTGGCGTGGCCGAGCAGCTCCTGCACCGCACGCAGATCGCCGCTCGACTCCAGCATGTGGGTCGCGAAGGAGTGACGCAGTTTGTGCGGGTGAATATGGCTGTTGACGCCCTGTTTCACGCCCCATTCGGCGAAGCGCTTTTGCACGTTGCGCGTCGAGATGCGCCGCCCCTGATTGGACAGGAACATCGCGTCATCTTCCGGCCCGAACAGATCGCGCATCGCCAGCCAGTGTTCCAGCCAGGTGACGGCGGTGCGCCCGATCGGCAGTTTACGCTCTTTGCTGCCTTTCCCCATCACCCACACCTCGCCGGCCGCCATATCGACATGGCGGCAATCCAGCCCCACCAGCTCGGAGAGACGCAGACCGGCGCCGTACATCACCTCCAGCATGGCGCGATCCCGCACCGCCAGCGGATCGTTGAGATCGATCTCCAGCAGCTGGTTCATTTCATCGACGTCGATATTTTTCGGCAGATGGCGACCGCTGCGCGGCGTGCGGATGCCTTTGGCCGGGTTGGCGTGCAGCACGCCCTGGCTGACCAGCCAGTCGAGGAAACTGCGCAACGAAGAGAGCCGCAGCGCCAGGCTGGCGGACTGCAGGCCGGCGCGTTTGCTGCGCGCCGCCAGCATGCGCACCCGGGCGGCGTCCAGCGCCGCCCAGTCGGTGACGCCGATCTCCTGCGCCAGGCGCATCAGCGCCGCCAGTTGGCGTGAATAGCTGAGCTGCGTCAGTGGGCTAAGTTGCCGTTCTACCTTGAGATAACGCAGAAAAGCGTCCACCGGCTGCTGCAGGCTGGGCGCAATCGGCGTCATGCGCGTTCGATCCAGCGTTCCAGCAGTTCCGGCAGCATGCGCGCCAGTTGATTGAGCATCACCGTGCCCATGCCCTGCTGATAGTGTTGCGTATCGCGGCTGCTGAAGATCACCATGCCCAGCTCGCCGTCGTCGCCAAGCATCGACAGCGCCACCGAACCAATCTGGCCGATCTGTTTGGCCTGCGGCAACAGCAGCAGCAGTTCGGGGCCGTTCAGGCCGCCGAGGTAGTGTTGTTCGCTGCCCAGCCGCTGGATGCGGAACGGCTCGAACGCCGAACGCGTCAGCGCCAGATGGGTGAAATCGGAAGGCGCGCCGATATTCCAGCGCTCGGCGAACAGGCGCACCGTGGCGCCGGCCAAACCGAAGCCGCGCGCCCAGCGCTGCAGCCGGTTGAGCATGTCCTGCAAGCTGTCGGCGGTGGCCAAATCGGCCTGCAGGTGCAGCAACCGGGCGAACAGCCCTTCGTTAGCGCTGGCCTGCTCCATCAGCAGCGTGATCTCTTCTTCCAGCCGTTCGATGTGATTGCGCTGGCGGGCCAGATGCCATTCCACCAACGAAACGGTGCCGCGCACCGGGTGCGGCACGCGCATCTGCTCAACCTGGCGCGCGTTGCGAATAAAGAAATCCGGGTTCTGCAGCAGGTACTGCATCACGGTGTCGTCATCCAGCGCCAGGCCGGCGACGCTCTGTTCTTCTACGCTTTTCATAGATGAATAAATCCGTCATAGACATGGGTTGCCGGACCGGTCATAAACAGCGGGTTGCCCGGCCCTTTCCAGCGAATATGCAGGCTGCCGCCCGGCAGTTCTACATGCACTTCTTCTGACAGCAATTCCTGTTGGATCCCCACAGCCACCGCCGCGCTGGCGCCGCTGCCGCAGGCCTGCGTTTCACCGGCGCCGCGCTCATAAACGCGCAGCTTGATGTGATCGCGGCTGACCACCTGCATAAAGCCGATGTTGGCCCGTTCCGGGAATCGTTCATGCCCTTCCAGCACCGGCCCGAGCAGCTCCACCTTGGCGGTTTTTACGTCGTCCACCTGCAAAACACAATGCGGGTTGCCCATCGACACCACGCCGCACAACACGGTATGTTCCGCCGCGCGCATGATGTAAGTCTTTTCAGCCTTGGCGGCGCGGAACGGCACCGCCTGCGGGTCGAAATTCGGCTCACCCATGTTGACGCACACCAGATCGTCGTCGGTGACGCTGAGCACCATGCGCCCGGTTTGGGTGCTGACGCGGATGTCGCGTTTGTTGGTCAGCCCTTTCAGCCGCACGAAACGCGCGAAGCAACGCGCGCCGTTGCCGCACTGCGCCACTTCGCTGCCGTCGGCGTTAAAAATTCGGTAGTGAAAATCCAGTTCGGGATCGTAAGGCGGTTCTACCACCAGCATCTGGTCAAAGCCGACGCCCAGGTGCCGATCGGCCAGCCGGCGGATCAGCTCAGGTGAAAAATAGACATTCTGTGTAACGGCATCGACCACCATAAAGTCGTTGCCCAGACCGTGCATTTTGGAGAACTGCATATCATACTCCGCTATCTGGACGCGCTATCCGTCTTGATTTTACGGCGGCGCTCGCCACCGCAAACAGGGTGTTACTGGTCAACCATCGACGGTTTTTGCTGAGAGCCAGACTGCTCCTGCTGGTTCTTTTGCACCTGATCGCCCGTTTGCACCGGCGGCTTGGCCGGTTTCTGGCTGGCGGGATCGGCAGGCGGGAAGTAAAGCGGGCCTTTCAGACCACAGCCGGCGAGGCCGGTAACCAGAACTGCCATCAGCGCATAGCGTAGTTGTTTTTTCATTTGCATTAATGCCTGTAATTCATGCGTCCAAGGTCTCTATAATCGCAGGTGGATCATGAAAAGCAATAGGAATTGAATATGAACGACAGCGAGTTTCACCAGTTGGCCGACCAGCTGATGCTGAATATTGAAGAGACACTGGACGATTTTGACGGCGATGCGGACATCGATTACGAAACCAATGGCGGCGTGATGACGCTGAGCTTCGAAAACGGCACCAAAATCGTCATCAACCGCCAGGAGCCGCTGCACCAGGTGTGGCTCGCCACCAAGGCCGGCGGTTACCACTTCAACTACCGCGACGGCGTTTGGCTATGCGATCGCAGCGGGCAGCCGTTTTATCAGCTGCTCAGCGAAGCGGCCAGCGCGCAGGCCGGCGAGGAACTGCATTTTTCCTGAAGCTAATCAGGGCTCGGCAACCGAGCCCTTGCGGCGTCAATGCAGCTGGAACTGCTGCTTCAGCGGCTGAGCGGCGCCGTCGGCCACCGTCACGCACAGGCTGGACAGCACGTTGCTGCGGAACGGGATCACCTGCGTGCGCCCGTCGAGCTGCACAATCTGATAGAACTGCGGCAGATTGAAGTTGATGAAGCTGGAGCCGTAAGTGAAGCGATCGTGCGACGAGGAGTAGAAGCGGCTGACGTCGCGCACCAGCTCCTCTTTACTGCCCTCGCAGTGGTGATACACCTCAACCCGATTCGACTCATCCAGAATATAGATGTTGAAGCCCTTGTCGTCTGAGGTGTCTTCGAAGAAGAACTGGATGATCCCCTCGCTGGCGAAGCCATCCACCACCGGCGGCAGATGCACCTGATCGGTTTCCACCTTGATAGACAGGCCGTGCAGCTTGTTGTTGGAGATGGCGCCGTAAAACTCCACCGCATTCTCCAGCTTTTGCACCGATACGCTCAAGCGCTCGAAGAACAGCCCCCAGGTCTGCCCGGCGACGCGCACCGCCTTGAAGCGGCCGGGTTCCAAACGGGTACTGGACAGGCGCAGCTCGATGCACTCCGACACCAGCTGCTGGATACGGGTGCGGATCAGGCCGCGCAGGTGCTGGCTGTAGCAGAACACTTCCACCGATTCCGGCGGCGCGGCGTCCTGATGCATTTTGCCGAGAATGGTTTTCAGCGCTTCCAGCACCGACTGCTCACCGCTGAAATGCAGGGTGCGCACCTCGTTCCAGGAGTTGCGGTACAGCAGATCGATGCTGCCCACCAGACACTGCTGCTGCTGGCCGAAGCTGAACACGTCCAGCTTGCGGAAATCGAAGTGCACCACCTGATTGCGGAAGGCGGCGGTCGGATCGTTTTCCAGATTGACGATGATCGCCAGATGGCGAATCTCGCACGGGCTGTACAGCGCTTTCGGCGTCGGCGCCGGCAGGCGCAGCGGGAAGTGATGGGAAACGTCGGCCACCAGCTCCTGCAGCTTGGCGGTGTCGCACAGGTTGCCGCTCTTGATGTGCAGGCGGGTCTGCGGCGTCAGCAGGCCGTTGAAATAGGCCCAGGCCACCAGCTTGTTCAGGTAGCGGTTATATTCCAGCGGCTGATGGCTGACGATCGAATCCATGGCCGGCGCCTGATTGTACAGGTACCAGCCGGTGCGGTTGGCGCGGCCAACCGGCACGTGAATAAAGGTTAAATCGTTTTCCGACAGGTCCGGTGAAATCTGCGGGTTCACCAGCGTCACCTTGCCGGGCAGCGCTTCGAACGCCGCATACAGTTTGCGGGTCAGCACGCCGATATCCTGCGGGCTGGCGCTGACGCTGAGGTTGTTGCGGCGAGCGAAACGGATCAGGTTGCGGTAGCTCTGCATCATCGCGTCGAGCAGTTCGTTATGCGCTTCGCGCACCCGCTCGATTTTCCAGTTGGCGCGGTTGTCCAGCATCGCCAGACGCTCTTCGCTCCAGCCCCACTCGCTGACCAGCTGGCTGAGGATCTCGCGCCGCCAGCCGACGCAGGCCTTGGCCAGCGACAGCTTTTCACATACTTTCAGGTAAAAACAGCGGCGGGCCAGATCGAGGCGGGTGGTGTCGTTGATGTCGGTCAGGTAGCGGGTCACGCGCTCAAGCATCATGCAGTAGGCGTCGAGCCCGAAGCTGACGATCTCGCCCTGATGCAGCCGGTGTTTGATGTCCGTCGCCAGCAGTTGGGTATTGGGGTATTCCCAGGAATAGGCTTCCAGCAGCAGGGTCTTCAGCACCGCCTTGTAAGGCGAATCGATGCTCTTATACAGTTGCCACAGGCTGGCGCCAAAGTACTCTTCCGCCGACAGCGAACTCAGGCCGCCGAGATCCAGCCACTCGTTCGGCGTCAGCGCGCCCTGCGCGTACAGCGACAGCACGTATTCATCGTAGTGCGCTTCTTCTTCGCCCGGCACCATGTTCCACAGGATGCGTTTGCCGGCCAGGCGCACCGCGGTGCGATAGAATTCGTCGAGCAACAGGATGTGCTGCGTCGAGCCGCAATCTTCGCCGCCCAGGCTGCCGCTTTCATTATGGCGGAAACGGTTTTCATCGATCAGGAAGAAGCTGACTTCCACCCCCATCGAGGCGGCCCACTTCTCAAGCAGGCTGCATTTTTGCTGCAGGCGGGTGCGTTCTTCGTTGTCCAGCCAGGACTGGTGGCAGACCCAGATGTCGAGATCCGAGCTGCAGCTTTGGCCGATAGACGAGGTGCTGCCCATCGAGTAGACGCCGGTGATCGGCAGCTCGCCGCTGGCCGGTTTGTCAAACGGGCTGCCCCATTTGTCTTCTAAATCGTTCAGGTATTCTTGTTGAGTTTCATCAGGCGTGTAGAGGCAAATGCCGTGGGGAACGTTACCGTTCAGGTAACCCGGCATCAGCGGGTGGTGGTGGTGCAGTAAGGTGGGCAGCAGACTGTATACCCGTTGAAACGCGGGCTTCATAGCCGCCAGGGCGCGATCGACGCGTAGCTGATTGATCGCATCCAGTCTCTGCTTCAATGTCTCGATGTAGAGGTACAAGACGTCTCGCCTGATTATCCCGGTGTTTAGAAAAAAACCCGTATTCCATAAGCGCCGTTAGTGTAAGAAGAATATTTGGCGACTTATTGCTGGAAACGTGATCAATTTAACACCTTGCTGATTGACCGTAAAGGAGGTAACGCTTCACAATTATTGTAGCGCTTCCCTAAACGATTTACCCGCAGTGTTAACTGCCCCAAAGCACATCACACGTCCCTTTGATTCCGTTGTCCTTTTTCCGCCTCCGGCTTCTTGCACTGACAGTATTGGCTCTCAGTGGTAGGATGGATGGCGAAATATAAAAACGGTAACAAGCATGTTAGACAAAATTATTCGAATTGCCACCCGACAAAGCCCGCTTGCACTTTGGCAAGCACATTATGTGCAGCAACGTCTGATGGCCTGCCATCCCGGCCTGCAGGTCGAGTTGGTGCCGATGGTGACGCGCGGCGACGTTATTCTGGATACGCCGCTGGCGAAAGTCGGCGGTAAGGGCCTGTTTGTTAAAGAACTCGAGCTGGCGCTGCTGGAAGGCCGCGCCGACATCGCCGTGCACTCGATGAAAGACGTGCCGGTCGATTTCCCTGCCGGGCTCGGTTTGACCACCATTTGCGAACGCGAAGATCCGCGCGACGCTTTTGTTTCCAATCGTTTCGCCTCGCTCGATCAGCTGCCGCAGGGCAGCGTGGTCGGCACCTCCAGCCTGCGCCGCCAGTGCCAGCTGCGCGAACGCCGCCCGGATCTGATCGTGCGCGACCTGCGCGGCAACGTCGGCACTCGCCTGGCCAAGCTGGATAACGGCGACTACGACGCAATTATTCTGGCGGTGGCCGGCCTGAAGCGCCTGGGGCTGGAGCAACGCATCCGCAGCCCGCTGAGCGCCGAAGAGTGCCTGCCGGCGGTCGGCCAGGGTGCGGTCGGCATTGAATGCCGTCTCGACGACAGCGTCACCCGCGCGCTGCTGGCGCCGCTGAACCATGCGGCCACCGAAACCCGCGTGCGCGCCGAGCGGGCGATGAACACCCGCCTGGAAGGCGGCTGCCAGGTGCCGATCGGCAGCTATGCCGAACTGGATGGCGACAGCCTGTGGCTGCGCGCCCTGGTCGGCGCGCCGGACGGCAGCCAGATGGTGCGCGGCGAACGCCGCGGCCCGGCCGCCGAAGCCGAACGGATGGGCGTTGAGCTGGCGGAAGAGCTGCTGGCGCGCGGCGCGCGCGAGATCCTGCGCGAAGTTTATCAGGGAAATCCGCCGGCATGACGATCCTGGTAACCCGCCCATCGCCTTCGGGAGAGCAGTTAGTGAGCCGGCTGCGCGCACTCGGCCGGGTTGCCTATCATGCGCCGCTGATCGACTTCGCCCCCGGCGGCGATCTGCCGCAGCTGCCGCAGGCGTTGCAACAGTTGAACGCCGGCGATCTGGTGTTCGTGCTGTCGCAGCATTCGGTGAACTATGCCGATTCGGTCATTGGCCGCGCCGGGCTGAGCTGGCCCGCGCACCTGACTTATTACGCCATCGGCCGCACCACCGGGCTGGCGCTGCACCGCATCAGCAGTTTGCCGGTGGAATACCCGCGCGAACGCGAGATCAGCGAAACGCTGCTGCTGCTGCCGGCGCTGCAAAAGCTGGCGGGCAAACGCGCGTTGATTTTGCGCGGCAACGGCGGCCGCGAACTGTTGGGGTCGACGCTGAGCGAGCGCGGCGCCGACGTCAGCTATTATGAATGCTATCAACGCAGCCCGGTGCACTATGACGGCAGCGAGCAAAGCGCCCACTGGCAGCGCGCCGGTGTGGATACGCTGGTGGTGACCAGCGGTGAAATGTTACAACAGCTCTATACTTTAGTTCCTGATTACTATCGTTCTTCATGGCTGCTGCGTTGCCGCCTGGTAGTAGTGAGCGAACGCCTGGCTACCCTCGCCCGGGAATTGGGCTGGCGTACGATTCGGGTAGCTGACAACGCCGATAATGACGCGCTGATCCGCGCGCTACAATAATCTGACTATGGGATGTGCCACTATGACGGAACAAAATACCCCAGCCGCCCCGGTTGAAGAGCCAACCACCGCGGTTGAGAGCTCCCAGCAGCCAGCCGCTGCCAGCCGCAAAGGCAAGAACACCGGCCCGGTGCTCGGCGCGATCGCTATCGTGCTGGTCATCGCCCTCGGCGCGGGCGGCTATTACCACACGCACAAGCAGGCGCAACAGCTGATCGCCGCCAATCAGGCGCTGCAACAGCAGCTTGAAGGCGTGAAGCAGAGCCAACAGCAGGAAAGAAATGCGCTGGAAGGCCTGCTGCAGCAACAGGGTAAAACCCTGGACGCCGCCGATCGCGAGCAGGCGAACCTGGCGCGCCAACTGAGCGAGCTGCAGGAAAAAGTGGCGACCATCTCCGGCAGCGACGCCAAAACCTGGCTGCTGGCGCAGGCCGATTTCCTGGTGAAAATGGCCGGCCGCAAGCTGTGGAGCGATCAGGACGTGACCAGCGCCGCCGCGCTGCTGAAAAGCGCCGACGCCAGCCTGGCGGATATGAACGATCCGAGCCTGCTCGATGTGCGCCGCGCCATTACCGAAGACATCAGCACGCTTTCCACGCTGACCCAGGTCGATTACGACGGCATCATCCTCAAGGTCAATCAGCTGTCCAATCAGGTGGATAACCTGCGCCTGGCGGACAACGACACCGACGAAGCGCCGATGGATCAAAACAGCAGCGAGCTCTCCGGCTCGATCGGCGAATGGCGGCAGAACCTGGCCAAAAGCTGGCGCAATTTCATGGCCGACTTCATCACCATCCGCCGCCGCGACACCAGCGCCGAACCGCTGCTGGCGCCGAACCAGGACATCTACCTGCGCGAAAATATCCGTTCGCGCCTGCTGGTGGCCGCACAGGCCATCCCGCGCCATCAGAACGAGACCTACAAACAATCGCTGGAAACCGTCTCCACCTGGGTGCGCGCCTATTTCGACACCACCGATCCGGCGACCAAGGCCTTCCTGGAAGAGCTGGACAACCTGAGCCAACAGTCGATCTCGATGGACGTGCCGGATCAGCTGAAAAGCCAACCGCTGCTCGAAAAAGTGATGCAGACCCGGGTGCGCAACCTGATGACCCAGTCCCCTGCCGCTCACCAGGAGGGTTAAGCCATGTTACGCGTGCTATTTCTGTTCCTGGTGGTGATCGCCAGCGTAGTGCTCGGGCCGATGTTGGCCGGGCATCAGGGCTATGTGCTGATCCAGACCGATAACTACAATGTCGAAACCAGCGTCACCGGCCTGGTGATCATGTTGGTGCTGCTGTTCGTGGTGCTGCTGGCGATCGAATGGATCCTGCGCCGTATCTTCCGTACCGGCGCCCGTACGCGCGGTTGGTTTATCGGCCGCAAGCGCACCCGCGCGCGCCAGCAAACCAAAGCCGCGCTGATCAAACTGGCGGAAGGCGACTACAAGCAGGTTGAAAAGCTGATGACGCGCAACGCCGACCACGCCGAACAGCCGGTGGTGAACTACCTGCTGGCCGCCGAGGCCGCACAACAACGCGGCGATGACTTCCGCACCAACCAATATCTGGAGCGCGCCGCTGAAGCCGCCGACACCGATCAGCTGCCGGTGGATATCACCCGGGTTCGTATCCAGCTGGCGCAGGGCGAGAACCACGCCGCGCGCCACGGCGTCGATCGCCTGCTGAACCAGGCGCCGCGCCATCCGGAAGTGTTGCGCCTGGCGGAACAAGCCTATCTGCGCACCGGCGCCTACGCGTCGCTGCTGGAAGTGCTGCCGTCGATGCGTAAAATCGAACTGCACAGTGAAGAGCAGTTGCAGGCATTGCAGCAACAGGCTTATATCGGGCTGATGAATCAGGCGATGGCGGACGAAGGCAGCGAAGGCCTGAAGCGCTGGTGGAAAGATCAGAGCCGCAAGACGCGTCACGAGGTGCCGCTGCAAATCGCGATGGTGGAACACCTGATCGAATGCAACGACCACGAACTGGCGCAGGAGATTGTGCTCGACAGCCTGAAGCGCCAATACGACGAGCGTCTGGTGCTATTGCTGCCGCGGCTGAAGTCCGGCAACCCCGAGCAGCTTGAGAAAGCGCTGCGTCAGCAGATGAAACAACACGGCGCGACGCCGCTGTTAAACAGCACGCTGGGGCAACTGCTGATGAAGCACGGCGAGTGGCAGCAAGCGGCCGACGCCTTCCGCGAAGCGCTGAAACAGCGCCCGGATGCTTACGACTACGCCTGGTTGGCCGATACGCTGGAAAAACTGCATCGTTCGGATGAAGCGGCGCAGATGCGACGTGAGGGACTGATGTTGACGCTGAAACAGAACGGCGGCGAATAACGCCCTGCCCAAGTGAGAAAAGCGCGGCTCCGATGCCGCGCTTTTTTTGCCCGGGGTTTTCTGTGGCGCAAAAAAAAACACTTGCCGTATGGCAAGTGTATAAAGAAGCAATCAGGTCTAGGACAACAGGGGCGGTGCCTCACTCAACGTTTTGCCCTGAGCGTGATGACGGGTTAGTCATCGTTCTCGTGGGCGATAGGCACCCTAAATCGGCTCTGCGTCATTCCCAGGGTTTATGAAGCCTAAGGCGAACATAAGAGGTGGAATGAGCATCTACGCTATAGATATTGCATTTGACGTGCCAACTTTTAGATTGAGCCCGTCTCCAATAGGAAATTTAATTCAATGCATTGAAATATAAATAATTTATACTTCCTCCCCACCCTCCCTGCCTGATACCTCTCCCTGGCATTCCATGCCAGAGGCCGTTATAAGAATGTCGCTTCAAAACGACGGCTTAAGCCAAATCCGGTTTTATCTTTTAAAATCAATAAATTATTTGTCTCAACCTGACGACAGCGCTGGATGGTCATGTCGCTGAAAACCAACACGCTCACATGCAGGCACAAGATGCCAGCCCTCATGGATGCAAAAAGCCCGCACATTGCTGCGCGGGCCTGCCTTCTCGTCTCGCTTCGCGAGGCTCCTCCTGCGGAGGTACTCATCCTCATAAACGACAGACGAAAAAAAACCTGCTTTAAAAGCAGGTTTTTCGAATGTGGTCGGCGAGAGAGGATTCGAACCTCCGACCCACTGGTCCCAAACCAGTTGCGCTACCAAGCTGCGCTACTCGCCGATTTGTGTTGCTCATACTACCCGATTTATCAGACCGCTGTCCATATAAATCTTATATTTATCAGACATTTTGCGTGGTGCGAAGAGAGGGACTTGAACCCTCACGTCCGTAAGAACACTAACACCTGAAGCTAGCGCGTCTACCAATTCCGCCACCTTCGCACTGTCACAAAATACTGCTAAATCTTCACTTCATCAGGAAGTGGGGTGGCTAATGGGACTCGAACCCACGACAACTGGAATCACAATCCAGGGCTCTACCAACTGAGCTATAGCCACCATTACTACTTCTTCTTACTCACGCGGTAATATTACCACCGCAGCTCCTGCGCACAAACTTAATGGCGCGCCCGACAGGATTCGAACCTGAGACCTCTGCCTCCGGAGGGCAGCGCTCTATCCAGCTGAGCTACGGGCGCGTAGCGCCGTTGCGGGAGGGGATACTACGGATTTACGCCAATCCTGTCTAGTGCTTTTTCGCAGAAATGTTGCGTTTGATTACGCTTTGCTCACTCCTGCGCAGGAAAGCGCACTCCGTAGCCCCTTTTCACCGTTTATTGCCGTGTTTCTACCCGATTTTCAGCCGGATGATGTTTCTTATGCATGCCGAAAGCGAAGTAGCACAGGCTGACGCCCGCTAAGAAAATCGCCCCGACCAGCAGGGAAATTCGCGTATCCGGGTTGATTCCCATGCCGACCAGCACGCAAACCAGAAAAGCGATGGTCAGATAGTTCACATACGGGAACATGATCGACTTAAAACTGTGGTTTTTGATCGCTTCCTTGTGCGCGCGGCGGAAATAGAGCTGGCTGATCAGCACCACGAACCACGGCACCATGCCCGGCAACACGCTGGCGCTGTAGACATAGACGAACACCTGCTCCGGATTAGGGATAATGTAGTTCAGCGCGGAGCCCACCAACAGGCAGCCAATGGTGACGGCGATGCAGTTGACCGGCACGCCGCTGGCGGAAAGCTTGGTCAGCGCCGCCGGCAGTTGGCGATTCTTGGCCAGGGCGTACAGCATGCGGCCGCCGCTGTACATGCCGCTGTTGCAGCCGGAAAGCGCGGCGGTCAGCACCACAAAGTTGATAATGCCGGCGGCGGCGACGATGCCGATCTTGGCGAAGGTCAGCACGAACGGGCTGCCGGTGGTGCCGATGCCGTTCCACGGGAAGATGGTCACGATGACGAAGATCGCGCCGACATAGAAGATCAGGATGCGCCACAGGATATTGTTGATCGCGCGTTTCAACGTCACTTGCGGGTTTTTGGCTTCCCCGGCGGTGATGCCCACCAGCTCAACCCCCTGATAGGACGCCACCACGATGCACAGCGCAAACAGGAAGCCCTTCCAGCCGCCGGCAAAGAAGCCGCCGTGCGCCGTCAGATTGGCGAAACCGATAGGTTCACCGCCGTTGCCGAAACCGAAGAAGATCACCCCCAGCCCCACCAGAATCATCACGATGATGGTGGTGACCTTGATCATGGCGAACCAGAACTCCAGCTCACCGTACAGACGCACCGCCGCCAGGTTGGCCAGCGCCACCATCGCCACGGCGATCAGCGCGGGAACCCACTGCGGTATTTCCGGGAACCAGAACTGCACATACACCCCGATGGCGGTGATCTCCGAAATGCCGACGGCGATCCACATAAACCAGTAGCCCCAGGCGGTCAGGTAGCCGAAATAGGGATTCATGTACTTGTGCGCGTAAACGGCGAACGACCCGGCGACCGGCTCAAGGAACAGCATCTCCCCCATCGAACGCATAATGAAGAATACGAACAGCCCGGCGATGATGTAAGCCAGCAGTACCGACGGCCCCGCCCATTTCAGCGTACTGGCCGATCCCATAAACAGGCCGACACCGATGGTGCCCCCGAGAGCGATAAGCTCGATGTGCCGGGCTTCAAGGCCTCGGTGTAGCCCTTGCGGTTTCTCTTTGTGTGCCATAAATCCTCAATAGTTTTTCTCGGGTTGTGTTTGCCTGCCGGCCGCTGCCGGTCGTTATTGTCATTATTAAAAGAATAAATCATCCCCTGCCGTTCGAGTTGGCATCAACGGGTAGTCGGAGCGAAGTTACCGTGAGAAGAACATCGTTCAGCGCTGTCGCATCAGGCTTCAGCGGCCAGGGATAATTTCCGGGCGGTATCGTTTCGCATTTCGCCGCTATAAGCAAACCGCAATTTAAAACTTTATGGAATAAATGCGGCGGCGTTTAGGGCCGAGGGTTATAGATATGCGGGAGAAACGCGCAAAAGCAGATTATTGGTACAGCAGTCCGGAGCGGAACAGCACTTTCCACCCCGGATGAGGGGTTACATCTTGCCGCTGTAGTAGTAGCCGACAAACTTCAACAGCTTCAACTGTCGGCCGATGCGGCTGGGTTGGCTGAGCAAGCGGTAGAGCCATTCCAGACCGAGGTTCTGCCACACCTTGGGCGCACGCTTCACATGCCCGGTAAAGACGTCGTAGGTGCCGCCCACGCCCATATACAGCGCCTGCGGATACACCTTGCGGCAGTCGCGCATCAGGAGCTCCTGCTTCGGCGATCCCATCGCCACCGTCACGATAGCGGCGCCGCTGGCGCGAATACGCTCGAACAGCGCCTCTCGTTGATCCGGTTTGAAATAGCCGTCCTGGCTGCCCACCAGGTTGACATTCCACTGGCTGCGCAGCTTTTGCTCGGTTTCCGCCAAGACTTCCGGCTTGCCGCCGACCAGGAAGACCGGCGTGCCTTCGCGGCCTGCGCGCTGCATCAAGGCTTCCCACAGATCGGCGCCCGCGACGCGCGACACATCCGCCGCCGGGTATTTGCGGCGGATTGAGCGCACCATGCTGATGCCGTCGGCGTACTTGTACTCCGCTTCATCCAGCAACGCATGCAGCGCCTGGTCCTCTTCCGCCTTCAGGATCTTTTCCGCGTTCATCGCCACCAGCGTGCCCTGTTTGACCCGGCCGCCGTCGAACAGAAAGTCCATGCAATGCGCCATATCGCGAAAGCCCCACCGGCTGAAACCGCGCAGCTCATACTGCGGCACCGAAATCTTTGTTTCCATCGTTCTCATTACCCTTACAAAAGACCGTTGGCCCGAGGCGGAGACGCCAGCGCGCGGGCACGCGTCACTCTGGCCTTGATCAGCCCGGCGGTATCGAACAGCCAATACAGCAACTTCGCCAGCACCAGACAGGCGCCGAAAATAATGCAGAAGAACACCACGCGCGACACGAATGAGTCCACCCCTTCGCGCGCCAACACGATCATGTTGAACACCGCGCCGAAGCAGAATCCTTGCAGGATAGCCGCCTTATAGCGGTTCGGCTCGGTTTTGCCCAGCTCATACAGCCAGTCGAACCACTTGATGATCATGCCCACCAGAATCGCGCCGATCGGGATAAACAGCGCGCCGCCCATCACCACCAGCGAACCGATCAGCGTCGGCGAAATCGCCAGCCCGGAGTGGTTGTTCAGCACTTCCCAGGTGAAATAGTTGGCGGAGTTCAGCACCACGTCCGGCCGGCCCGGCCATAGCCAGGTTGGGATAAAGACGTAGAAATCACGCAAGATCGGCGCCAGGCCCTGGAAATCGATCTTGTCGTAATTTTGCAGCAACAGCGCCAGGTTTTCCCACGGAGAGAAGGTATCGCGGGTCAGATAGAGGAAGGTATAAAACGCTTCCGCGCCGCTGACGTCCAGGCTATAGCGCTTCAACGCCAGCCAGAACATGCCGACCACGCCGAATATGCCCGCCGCCGCCAGCATCCACAGCGTGATCCAGCCGCGCACGATACCGATAAACAGGAACAGCGCGAAAGCGATGATAATGTTGGCACGGGTGCCGCCGACGATCACGTAGGTCAGAATGCCGAACGCCACCGTCGCCACCAGGAACAAGAACCAGGCGCGCAGATCCTGCCGCAGGAAATAGACCACCAGCATCGCCGGAATGAAGAAGTAGAAGAACCGCTTGAGCGCCACGCCGGACACGTCGCTGGAGAAGATCTGGCTGTAGGAATTGAGCTTGAACAGCAGGAAGCCGTTCTGCATGAAGAAGATGCCCACGGTACCGATCGCCACCAGCGCCAGCAGCACCCAGGTCATATGAGTCTCTACCCGGTTCATGGTAAACAGCGCCGCGCGCGGCTGAGTGCGGCGCTTGCGCAGCCGGGTCTTGTAAGTGACGTAATAGATGGCGTAAAACGCCGTCGCCGACAGCAGGGCGTACAGCAGAAACTCCACCGGCACCACCTCGACGTCAAACTGAAACACCAGCAGGCAGGTTAACGGGAAGCCGAAATAGAACGTCAGCAAATACAGCAGCGAGAAGAAGACGTTGAAGTTAAAGCGCACGCGCCGAAACTCCTGGTAGGTCAGCGTCAGGATAAACGTCAGGCTGACCAGATAGACGACAAACAGGCCGCCGAATTGCGCCAACGTCATGAATGCTCTCCCGCTGCCAACGCCAGGGCTTGCTGCCAGCCGTCAACATAGTTCGGATTGAAGAAGGCGATCGCCTGTTTATCCACCGCCGCCAGCTGACGCTGCGCTTCGCGCACCACCGCCTCGTCGAGCGAGTCGCCGTAGAACAGCACCGGCAGGTGCTGTTCCGCCAAATCCTGCCAGAACGGGTTCTGCCGGCTGAGCACGAAAGGCACGCCGAACTGAATCAGCAGGCACAGGGTGCCACTCCCCTGCTGGCGATTGAAAATGAAATAGCCGAGATCGCAGGCGCGCAGAATATTGAGGTAGTCCTCAAACGCCACCTGCTGCGTGAGCAGCTGCAGGTTTTTCTCGCCGAACAGCGGCAATCCGGCGGCGCGCACCTGCTCGATGTAAGCATCGTTGTTGGCCGGATAACCCATCGGCAGGATCACGCGCACGTCGGCGCCGAACTGCTGATGAATCGCCTGCAGCGCTTCGATATGCCGATTGCTGCGATCGCCGGAGTTGCCCACCAGAATCGTCATCGGCCCGGCCAGGTTTTTCTCGACGTGAACGTCGGTCAGCGCCGGATCCATGCGGGTCGGGAAGTACAGCAGCGAGGCCGGCACCCGCGCATGGCGCTGCTGGTAGTGAATCACGTCGCCGCGGGTAGCAAACACATTCCCTACCCGCCCCTGCGCAATGCGGCGCAGCAGATAGAACAGCCGGAATTTCCAGCTGGCGGCGTCTTCATACAGATCGGCGCCCCAAATATGCCAACTGACCTGACGCGCTTTGATCTTGCCGCTCAGCAGCGCCAGCCACAGCCCCGGGTTGAACTGGCCGTGCAGGAAGAAACGCGTATCGCGATCGGCTTGGGCGCGCGCGATGACCGCCGCCGCCAGGCTTTTCTTATCCGCGTAGGGCTCAATGTTCAGGGCGGGGAAATCTCCCAGTGCCGCCACATCCTTGGCCGCCACCATAAAATGCCGCGTCTGCTCAGCCGGCAGACGCGGCGCCAGCACGTCATTGAAGAAGCGCAGCACCGTCTGGTTATGATGCGGGATATCGGATCCCAGAACGTGAATCAGTGTGGTCATACTCGTCTACGATAAATAAGAAACACGCAGCTACAGAGCGCGAAATACACGATGTAGGTTGCCATATAGGCCTGAGCCGCCCCCAGCGCGCCATGCAGCGGGATCAGCCAGTGCGAGAACAGCGTCAGCAGCAGAAACTGGCTGACTTCCGTCAGGATATAAAAGCGCAGCGACGCTTTGGCGATCACCAAATAGCCGAACACATAGGCCCCGACTTTCAGCACGTCGCCCACCAGCTGCCAGGCAAACAGATCGCGCATGGCGACGAATTTGTCCGAGAACAACAGCCAGATGGCGAAATCACGCAGCAGCCACACCGTAAAGCTCGCCGCCGCTACCGCCGGCAGCACGAATTTCAACGAGCGCACGATCTCCCGCGAGATGGCGCCCTTGTCCGTCAGCCGCGACAGCGTCGGCAGCAGATAGACGGTAAACGAGGCGGTGATGAACTGCAGATAGGCATCGGAAATGCTGCTGACGCCCTGCCAAATCCCCACCTCATCCCAACCGTAATGCGCGGCCAGCAGGTTACGCATCATCACGTAAGCCACCGGCAGCGTCACCGAGGTGATCAACGCCATGAGGGTGAATTTGCCGAGGTTGCCGGCCACGAGTTTGTCCCAACGCGGCGCCAGATAGCGCAGCGGCAACGTTTTGCGCCGCCACAGCATCAGCCCGGCAGGCAACACCACCAACGCCGGCACCAGCGCCAGCCCCGCCAGCGCGCCTTCATAGCCCCCCAGCTTGAAGCACAGGTAATAAGCCACCACGCCAATCAGGCTGCCACCGATCACCGCCAGCGCATTGCCCATCGCGTCGCGATAGCCTTTCAGCACCGCCATGAACAGGTTGGCGTAGGCGATGCCCATCTGAATGAAAGCGACGGCGCGCACCACGCCGACGTAATCGGCATGCCCGAACAGCCCAATGCTGATCGGTTCGGCGGCGAACAAAAACACCAGCGCCAGCAAGGTCGAAAAAACCAGCACGATGCTCGACGCGGTGCCCACCGCCAGACGCAGACGCTGCGGATCCTGGTGGTACTCCGCCACGTATTTGGTGATGCCGTTAAAAATACCCGCGCCGGACAGCACGCCCAGCACGGTAATCAACTGGCGGAAGTTACCCGCCTGCCCCACCCCGCTGGGGCCAAACGCCACCGCCAGCAGTTTCACCACCAACAGCCCCACGCCGATTTTGATCAGCGTGGAGCCGGCAGTCCATATCGATGCTTTTGCCAACGACATATCAGGCAAAGAAGCTCAGGATGGTATTGATTACCGTACGCTGATTGACATCAGACATATTGTAGAACAGCGGCAAGCGCACCAGACGCGCGCTTTCCTGCGTGGTGTAACGATCTTCGCCGGCAAAGCGGCCGAACTGTTCGCCGGCCGGGCACGCGTGCAGCGGGATATAGTGGAACACCGCCATGATTTCGGCTTCCTTCAGGTAGTCGATAAAGGCCGTGCGCTCTTCGATATCACGCAGCTTGATATAGAACATGTGCGCATTGTGCTCACAGTCCGCCGGCACGATCGGCAACTCGATGCGCCCTGACTGCGCCAACGGCAGGAAGCTGTCGTAGTACTTCTGCCACAGAGCCAAACGGCGCTGGTTGATGCGTTCCGCCACTTCCAGCTGGCCCCACAGGTAGGCGGCCTGCAGGTCAGACATCAGATAGCTGGAACCGATATCGCGCCAGGTATATTTGTCCACCTGGCCACGGAAGAACTGACTGCGGTTGGTGCCCTTCTCGCGGATGACTTCCGCCCGATCGATCAGAGCCGGATCGTTCACCAGCGTCGCGCCGCCTTCGCCGCCGGCGGTGTAGTTTTTGGTTTCATGGAAGCTGAAGCAGCCGATATGGCCGATGGTGCCCAATGCCTTGCCTTTGTAGGTCGACATCACGCCCTGCGCGGCGTCTTCCACTACGAACAGGTTATATTTCTTCGCCAGCGCCATGATGGTATCCATCTCGCAGGCGACGCCGGCGTAGTGCACCGGTACGATCGCGCGGGTTTTATCGGTGATCGCCGCTTCGATTTTGGTTTCGTCGATATTCATGGTGTCCGGACGCAGGTCGACGAACACCACTTTGGCGCCGCGCAGCACAAAGGCGTTGGCGGTTGAAACGAAGGTAAAGCTCGGCATGATCACTTCGTCACCCGGCTGGATATCCAGCAGGATGGCGGCCATTTCCAACGACGCGGTGCAGGAAGGCGTCAACAACACTTTCGCGCTGCCGAAACGCTGTTCCATCCACTGCTGGCAGCGACGGGTGAAACCGCCGTCGCCGCACAACTTGCCGCTGCCCATGGCAGCCTGCATATATTCCAGTTCAGTGCCAACAACCGGTGGAGCGTTAAATGGAATCATGTCTACCTCTGTATAACCAATACGCGGTGCTTTCAATCACGGCACCCTGTCGTTGATAGAGTCGTAATGCGGCGATATTGCCTACCTGGGTCGCGACCCGCAGGCGCTGCATCCCTTGCCGTCGACATTCGGCGATCGCCGCCGTCATCAGCCTGGCGCCCACGCCCCGGCCGAATGCACCGGGGAAAGCCGCCAACAGGCCGATGCGCGTTTCCTGGCCGCCAATGTCACGCAGGCTGACAAAGCCTTCGGGTTGCCCCTGGTTGTTCAGTACCAGCAAACATTGATGATCAAAGGTGCCCAGCACCGCTTTTTCGATCCAGGCCGCATAGAATCGCCCACTATCGGCGCGATCGTACCACGGTGCACGAAACCGGCTGGCGGCGAACACCTCACCGGCGGCAGCCCGCAATGACGGGATATCCTCGGGAACGGCCAGACGCACCGCAGCCGCCGAAGCGACATCGGCCGTCGTGCTTTCAGACGCAACGTTCACTGCCAGGTCCACTTCCCCTTCGACCAGCCGGAATCCCAGCGCCGACAGCGCATCGGCCCACTCCAGGCGGCAAGCGGGGATTTTGGCCTGCACCAACGTATAAGCATCCAAATCAGCCTCGGCCACGGGCGCTGCCGAGCTATCGAAATGTAACTTGGCGCTTTTCAAGTGGAAGAAGTCGCTCTCCCAATTCAGCGGTTCAATACTGGCGTGGACGCGCATGCAATAAATCCAGTAAGTATTTGCCGTAACCGGTTTTGGCCAGCGTCTGAGCCGCGCGTTTCACGCCCTCATCATCCAGCCAGCCATTGCGCCAGGCGATCTCCTCGAGACAGGCGATTTTAAAGCCTTGGCGTTTCTCGACCGTCTGCACGAAGCTGCTGGCTTCCAGCAGGCTGTCGTGAGTGCCGGTGTCCAGCCAGGCAAAACCGCGCCCCAACAGCTCGACGGCCAGCTCTCCGCGTTCCAGATACATCTGGTTAATGCTGGTGATTTCCAGCTCGCCGCGCTCAGAAGGCTTCACCTGTTTGGCAAACTCCACCACCTGGCTATCGTAGAAGTACAGGCCGGTCACCGCCCAGTTAGACTTCGGTTTAACCGGTTTTTCTTCGATCGACAGCGCACGGAAGTGGTCGTCAAACTCCACCACGCCAAAGCGCTCGGGATCCATCACCTGATAGCCAAACACGGTCGCACCGGTGGTGCGCGCTGCAACGCTTTTCAGTTTGGGACTGAACCCCTGACCAAAGTAAATATTGTCACCCAATACCAGGCAGCTCGGCTCACCGGCCAAAAATTCTTCGCCGATCAAAAAGGCCTGAGCCAGGCCATCGGGACTTGGCTGTTCGGCATAGCTTAGATTAATGCCGAATGCTTCGCCGCTGCCCAAAAGCCTCTTGAATGAAGGCAGATCTTCCGGCGTGGAGATAATCAGAATGTCTTTGATTCCCGCCAGCATCAGCACCGACAACGGGTAATAGATCATCGGTTTGTCGTAGATCGGCAGCAGTTGCTTGGACACACCACGAGTAATCGGATGCAGACGCGTACCGGAACCGCCAGCCAGAATAATACCTTTCATACGTACTCCAAAACCCGCCGCGCCGCCGCAAAGCGGCGCGGCGTTAGATTAATCTGACAACCCCAAACGCTCGCCGGCATAAGAACCGTCTTGCACCCGGCGCCACCAGGTTTCGTTGTTCAGGTACCAAACCACGGTTTTGCGAAGGCCACTTTCGAACGTTTCCTGTGGCCGCCAACCCAACTCGCGATCGATTTTGCCGGCGTCGATGGCGTAACGCATATCGTGGCCCGGGCGATCCTTCACGTAAGTGATCAGATCGCGGTAGTGCGCCACGCCCTGCGGCTTGTTCGGCGCCAGTTCTTCCAGCAGATCGCAAATGGTCTGCACCACTTCGATATTCTTGCGCTCGTTATGGCCACCGATATTGTAGGTTTCGCCTACCACGCCTTCGGTCACGACCTGATAGAGCGCGCGCGCGTGATCCTCGACATACAGCCAGTCGCGCACCTGCGCGCCGTTGCCGTATACCGGCAGCGGTTTGCCGGCTACCGCATTCAGGATCACCAACGGAATCAACTTTTCCGGGAAGTGATAAGGGCCGTAGTTGTTCGAACAGTTGGTCACGAGGGTCGGCAAACCGTAGGTGCGCAACCAGGCACGCACCAGATGATCGCTCGACGCCTTGGAGGCGGAATACGGACTGCTCGGCGCATATGGCGTGGTTTCGGTGAACAGATCGTCGGTGCCGTGCAGGTCGCCGTACACTTCGTCGGTGGAGATATGATGGAAACGGAAAGACTGCTTCTTCTCCGCCGCCAACGGCTGCCAGTAATGGCGCGCCGCTTCCAGCATCGTGTAAGTGCCAACCACGTTGGTCTCGATAAAGGCCGCCGGGCCATCGATAGAGCGATCGACGTGGCTTTCCGCCGCCAGGTGCATCACCACGTCCGGCTGATACCGGGCAAATACCCGATCCAGCTCAGCACGATCGCAGATGTCGACCTGTTCGAAAGCATAGCGCTCGCTCTCGGCCACCACCGCCAGCGACTCGAGGTTACCGGCATAGGTCAGCTTATCCACTACCACCACGCTGTCGCCGGTGGCCTCGATGATGTGCCGCACAACTGCGGAGCCAATGAAACCGGCGCCACCGGTCACCAAGATACGCTTCAACGCCAGACTCCCTTGGTATCCACCACCCAGCTTTGCTTGATCTCTTCCGGCCGGATGGCCTTGAACTGTTGGTGATCGACCAACATCACGATCACATCGGCCTGCTGCAACGCCTCAGCGATTGGCGTCAACGTCACATGGCCCGCCAGCGACTTCGGCAACTGTTCGACGTTCGGTTCCACCGCCAGCGTTTCGCCGACGTGCCATTCGGCGATCAGGTGCGCCACTTCTACCGCCGGGCTTTCACGCAAATCGTCGATATTCGGCTTGAAGGCCAGGCCGAAGCAGGCAATTTTCACCTCGGACGCGCGCTTATCGGTGGCGGCCAGGCAATCGGCCACCGCCGCTTTCACCCGGTCGACCACCCACAGCGGTTTTCCGTCGTTCACCAGGCGTGCGGTGTGGATCAGGCGCGCCTGCTGCGGGTTTTGCGCCACGATAAACCACGGATCGACGGCGATGCAGTGACCGCCTACGCCCGGCCCCGGCTGCAAAATATTCACCCGCGGATGGCGGTTCGCCAGGCGGATCAGTTCCCAGACGTTGATCCCCTGTTCGGCGCAGATCAACGACAATTCGTTGGCAAAGGCGATATTCACGTCGCGGAAGCTGTTTTCCGTCAGCTTGCACATCTCGGCAGTGCGCGAGTTGGTGATCACGCATTCGCCCTCGAGGAAAATCTTGTACAGCGCGCTGGCACGTTCCGAGCACTTCGGCGTCATGCCGCCGATCACGCGGTCGTTTTGAATCAGCTCTACCATCACCTGCCCCGGCAACACGCGCTCCGGGCAGTAGGCGATATTCACGTCCGCCGCTTCGCCCGCTTGCTGCGGGAAGCTGAGATCGCTGCGCGCCTGCGCCAACCATTCCGCCATCTGTTCGGTGGCGCCCACCGGCGAGGTGGATTCGAGGATCACCAGATCGCCTTTTTTCAGCACCGGCGCCAGCGATTTCGCCGCCGCTTCGACATAGGCCAGATCCGGCTCGTGATCGCCCTTGAACGGCGTAGGCACCGCGATCAGGAATGCATCGGCCGCCAGCGGCTTGGTCACCGCCTGCAGGAAACCGCCGTCGACGGCGGCCTTGACCACTTTGTCCAGATCCGGCTCGACGATATGGATCGCGCCACGGTTAATGGTATCTACCGCATGTTGGTTAACATCTACACCCACCACTTTTTTCTTGCGAGAAGCAAACGCCGCCGCCGTTGGCAAGCCGATATAACCCAGGCCGATAACCGAAATAGTGTTAAAACTCATAGTGTCACCTGATGATTCTTTAAAGCTTCGAGGATACGCTGACAGGCATGCCCGTCGCCGTATGGGTTGTGCGCCCGGCTCATCGCGTGATATTCGCTTTCGTCCGTCAACAGCCGGGTCACCGCTTCAACAATTTTGGCCACATCGGTGCCGACCAGGCGCACCGTGCCCGCATCTACCGCCTCAGGGCGCTCGGTGGTATCGCGCATCACCAACACCGGCTTGCCTAACGAGGGCGCCTCTTCCTGAATGCCGCCGGAGTCGGTCAGGATCATGTAAGCGTGGGTCATCAGATAGACAAACGGTAAATAATCCTGCGGCTCGATCAGCATGACGTTGTCGATGCCTTTCAAAATGCGATTCACCGGCTCGCTGACATTCGGATTGAGATGCACCGGGTACACCACCTGCACTTCCGGGTGGCTGCGGGCGATCTCCGCCAGCGCGCTGCAAATCCGCTCAAAACCGCCGCCAAAGCTTTCCCGGCGATGGCCGGTGACCAGAATCAGTTTTTTGTCGGCATCGAGGAACGGGTAACGCTGCGCCAGGCCAGCGCGCAGCGCAGCATCGCTCATCACGCGATCGCGCACCCAGAACAGCGCGTCGATCACCGTATTGCCGGTCACAAAAATACGGTTGTCCGGCAGCAGCTCGCGCAGCAGGTTTTGGCGCGAGTTCTCGGTCGGCGCGAAGTGGAACATCGCCAGATGGCCGGTCAGTTTGCGGTTGGCCTCTTCCGGCCAGGGAGAATACAGATTGCCGGTGCGCAGCCCGGCCTCGACATGCCCGACGGGGATGCGTTGATAGAACGCTGCCAGACTGGTCGCCAGCGTGGTGGTGGTATCGCCGTGCACCAGCACCACGTCCGGTTTAAAGTCTTCCAGCACCCCTTTCAGCCCTTCCAGGATGCGACAGGTGATTTCCGTTAGCCCCTGGCCGGGTTTCATGATGTTCAGGTCGTAATCCGGCGTGATCCCGAACAACCGCAATACCTGATCCAACATCTCACGATGCTGTGCCGTTACGCAGACTCTTGCTTCAAAAGCCTCATCCTGGGCCAGTGCATGTACCAGCGGTGCCATTTTAATGGCTTCAGGCCTGGTGCCGAAAACAGTCAACACTTTCACAGCGAATCTCTTTTGGTCGGTTAATCGCAGGCCCAGCCTGCGAATGGGGCGCTCACGCGCCCTGCATCAGATTATTATATTATTTTTAACTACGCGGCCGACGCGCCAAGGCAACACCCGCGCCAACCAAAGCGCCCATCGCGCCCCACAGAATCAGCCAGAATACCCGGCGCGGGCTGTCGCGTTTTACCGGCTCTTCCGGCGTGCGCAAATAACGGTAGGTCTGGAACTTCTCATCCAACGTCGGGCCAACGTTCAGCGTCGCCAACATTGCGCGGTTCTGATCGTAATCCAGATCGTAGGTCGGGCCGGAGGCCTGCAGGCCTTCCAGACGCGCCTGCAGCATTGGCCGGCCCAGCAAGAACAGATCCGAATCCGGCAACTGTTCTGCCGGGGTGTCGGTTTGCGTGCGGCTGATCCCCTGGCTCTCGGCGATTTTCAGCGCCTGCTGCGTGGTGTTCAGCTCGCGCTTGTAAACCGACTCCGCGACCGCTTCCTGGCGCTTGACCTGTGCCTTCATCGAGGTGGTACGAGCGGCCCACGCCCCCTGGATCTCTTCGTTCAGGTGCAGGGCAGCGCGGTGGCTGGCGAAGGTCACGTATTGACGCAGCAGGCGGTTGGCGTCCGCCGCGGTTTCCGCCGTCAGTTTCACGCCGTCATTCGGGACTTTTTTGTCGTCGCGCGGCGTGAACAGGATGTTGTTGATCAGCTCGTCGAGCAGCGCCGCATCGGCGCGGGCATCCCCTTCCTGACGTTGCTTGTAGTAATCACTCTGCAGCCAGAAATCGCGACGCGTATCGTAAGCCGCCAATTGCATGATGAACTCATTGTACGCTTCATCCGCGATGCTCGGCTGATCGCCGGCCGTCGCCGGCAGCGTGCGCACATCCAGATTACGCAGGAACTGCTGCTGGGAGTAGTAACCGCCCAACGCATTCACCGTGGGTTTGTCTGTGATTGCGGTCGCGCTCCACTCTTGCTTAACCAGATAAGAGACGATCAACGCGACCGCCGCGAACAGCACCGCAATGCCGATAATCCACGGTTTGCCGCGCCCCAGGGTGCAGCACAGGCCGCGGATATCGAGTTCGTTATCCACCGCCGGGGTATGCTTGTCAGACGTTGTTTCTGGATTCATCACAGCCAAAAAGCCTCTGGTTAAGATACTTGCTTGTTATCGCTCGAACGCCGCAGGCGACGCTTGATACGCTTAATGTACCGCGCAACCCGCCAGGCGCGCTTGATGCAGTAACCGTACAGGAAGAAAGCAAGCAAGAATAATGCCAACATAACCCACTCTGGGATAAAAGTCAGGCGCTCGCCGATCACGCCAACTGCAGCTAACAACACGGCAGCCAGAGTGATGAGCACAAAAGCCTGCCTTGGCGTAAAACCGGCGCGCATGATCAGATGGTGAATATGTTGACGATCGGGAGAGAAGGGACTCATTCCTTTGCGCAAGCGACGATACATGATCGCTATCATGTCCATCAGCGGAATCGCGATGATCCACAGCGCCGTCACCGGATTGATCGAGCGAGTGGCTCCCTGCGAACTTTGCAGCAGCAACCAAATGGCGGTAAAGCCGATCAGGGTGCTGCCGGCATCACCCATAAACACTTTATAGCGGCGGCCGAGGATACCGAGGTTGAGCAAAATATAGGGAACGATGGCAGCGATCATCGCAAAGCACCAGAACGCCAGCTCGTTATGGCCGCTCAGGTACAGCAGCAGGCCCAGCGCACCGAAGGAGACACACGACAACCCACCCAACAAGCCATCAATGCCGTCAACCATATTGAAAGCATTGATAGCCGCCCATACCGCAAACAGCGTCACCAAATAGCCAAAGGGACCCAGTAAGACTTCCCAGTTCCCCAGTACATGGCCAAAGCTGCGCAGATACAAACCGGCGAACACCATCATGGCAATGCCTACCAATGCCTGAACTAACGCTCTGATCTTAACGCTGATATCAAAACGGTCATCCAAGGCACCGATGAACACTAAAATGCCCGCGCAGGTGAGGTAAAGTTCACTGTGTGCAATCTTTTGTTCCGATATAAAGAAAGCGAAACATAGACCGGCATAGACCGCAATACCGCCAACCAACGGAATTAATCCTTGGTGACGTTTACGATAGTTCGGCTTATCAACCAACCCAATGCGTTTCGCTACCTTACGGGCAACAAAGAGGAAAGCTAAGGAGAATAGGAAAACAAATAGAATTTCAGTACTCATAGTGAGTAGGTTCACAATTAACAGATCTCGTAAGAAGATAGGCAGCTTAACATGGGCGACAGGCTATGCCATGAGATCCCGTTGCCTTTCAGTCATTTCTTATGATGCGGGAATTCATTCTCATTCGCCCCAGCACCGCGGCCAATTCCGGCAGTAACATGCCGCATACTCAGATATCGAAAACAAGAAGAATTCTCAATAAGTCGTAGAAACAACTTACTTTTCCATTACCGCTACTTATCGTATCCGCCAAAAGCAAAAAACGCCACGACTAGGCGTGGCGTTCAGCGAATTTTTTAACGAATTATGAGCGTTTCATCATATCGAAGAATTCATCGTTGGTTTTGGTCATCGCCAACTTATTAATGAGGAACTCCATCGCGTCAATCTCACCCATCGGGTGAATGATTTTGCGCAGGATCCACATTTTTTGCAGCTCTTCGGAGGTGGTGAGCAGCTCTTCTTTACGGGTACCGGAACGGTTGTAATCGATCGCAGGGAATACGCGTTTCTCGGCGATTTTACGCGCCAGGTGCAATTCCATGTTGCCGGTGCCTTTAAATTCTTCGTAGATCACTTCGTCCATCTTCGAACCGGTATCAACCAGCGCAGTCGCGATGATGGTCAGGCTGCCGCCCTCTTCCACGTTACGCGCCGCACCGAAGAAACGCTTCGGACGGTGCAGGGCGTTGGCGTCCACACCACCGGTCAGCACCTTGCCAGAGGCCGGTACCACGGTGTTGTAGGCGCGCGCCAGACGGGTGATGGAGTCGAGCAGAATGATCACGTCTTTCTTGTGCTCAACCAGGCGCTTGGCCTTCTCGATCACCATTTCGGCCACTTGCACGTGACGCGAAGCCGGCTCGTCGAAGGTCGAGGCGATCACTTCGCCCTTCACCAGACGCTGCATCTCGGTCACTTCTTCCGGACGTTCGTCGATCAGCAGCACCATCAGCACGCAGTCTGGGTGGTTGTAGGCGATACTCTGCGCGATGTTCTGCAGCAGCATGGTTTTACCGGCTTTCGGCGGTGCCACGATCAGGCCACGTTGGCCGCGGCCAATCGGCGCCGCCAGATCCAGTACGCGCGCCGTCAGGTCTTCGGTCGAGCCGTTGCCGCGCTCCATCCGCAGACGGGAATTGGCGTGCAGCGGCGTCAAGTTCTCGAACAGGATCTTGCTGCGGGCGTTTTCCGGCTTGTCGTAGTTGACTTCGTTGACTTTCAACAGGGCAAAATAGCGCTCGCCTTCTTTTGGCGGACGAATCTTACCGGAAATGGTGTCACCTGTGCGGAGGTTGAAGCGGCGGATTTGGCTAGGAGATACGTAGATGTCGTCGGGACCGGCGAGGTAGGAACTGTCTCCAGAGCGGAGGAAACCGAATCCATCCTGCAATATCTCGAGCACGCCGTCGCCGAAGATATCTTCTCCGCTTTTCGCATGTTGCTTCAGAATGGAGAAGATAATGTCCTGCTTGCGCATGCGGGCAAGGTTTTCCAGCCCCATATTTTCGCCGAGAGTAATCAGCTCAGAAACCGGCGTATTCTTTAATTCGGTAAGATTCATAGTGGTGGGTTCTTAAACTCGGGGTATGTCTCGAACTTGTATCGTGAATGGTATGGCAGCGAAATGCGTGCCTGTTTACTGGACGTTCGATCACCGGGCGCAGAGCCGTCGCGGTAAGAAATGGCTTACATCGGGCGCACGCATTGACGGTTGAAGATCGAAGGTACCTTAAAAATGATTTTTGCAAAACCGTTTGATTGCCAAAACACGGGCTGAGTTCAGTTTACTTTCAACGCCAGTGGTTCGACACAGAGTATAGCTTTAGATTCAAACTCTTTAGATTTAAAACTTCGGGCAAGTTCTATATGCAGTGTGGTTAAACTTAACACGCTTCTTGGCAGGCGTCTAGCGGTGAATTGAACATCACCGCCAGGCGCCTGATACTGGGCTTCCCGCCCGATTACAGATTCGCGTTCAGGAAATCTTTGAGCTGACCTTTGGACAACGCGCCAACCTTGGTCGCGGCCACTTCACCGTTCTTGAACAGCAACAGCGTAGGGATGCCACGGATACCGTACTTAGGCGCGGTAGCCGGGTTCTGATCGATATTCAGCTTGGTGATGGTCAGTTTGCCTTCGAACTCTTCGGCAATCTCATCCAGAATCGGAGCAATCATCTTGCACGGCCCACACCATTCAGCCCAGAAATCGACCAGGATCGGCCCTTCCGCTTTCAGCACGTCAGCTTCGAAGCTGCTGTCAGTCAGGTGAATAATTTTATCGCTCATGTTCTACTCCACAGGATTATGTCTACCTTGTTGGTGTAGCATTAACCAACTCAAGGTGATTTTATTGCACCGCGTTTATTTCAACGGATGTGCTTTCGTAAAGCAATAGTTAGCTGATATTCTACCACACTATGAGCAAAACACACTTGACCGAACAGAAGTTTTCCGACTTCGCCCTGCACCCGTTAGTCCTTGAAGCCCTTGAGAAAAAAGGGTTTCACAATTGCACGCCCATCCAGGCGTTAGCATTGCCGCTCACGCTCTCCGGGCGTGACGTTGCAGGTCAGGCGCAAACCGGTACCGGAAAGACGCTGGCGTTTTTGGCGTCTACTTTTCACTATTTGCTGACTCACCCGGCGAAACAGGATCGCCAGACCAATCAGCCGCGCGCCTTGATCATGGCGCCTACGCGTGAACTGGCGGTGCAAATCCACTCTGATGCGGAAGCGCTCTCCCAGAGCACCGGCCTGAAACTGGGCCTGGCCTACGGCGGTGACGGCTACGACAAGCAGTTGAAAGTGCTGGAAAGCGGCGTGGACATTCTGATTGGCACCACCGGCCGTTTAATCGATTACACCAAACAGAACTATGTCGATCTCGGCGCGATGCAGGTCGTCGTGCTGGATGAAGCCGATCGCATGTACGATCTTGGCTTTATCAAAGACATCCGTTGGCTGTTCCGCCGCATGCCAGCGGCCGATCAACGCCTGAACATGCTGTTCTCCGCTACCCTGTCCTATCGCGTACGCGAACTGGCCTTCGAGCAGATGAACAACGCCGAATATGTTGAAGTGGAACCGGAACAGAAAACCGGCCACCGCATTAAAGAAGAGCTGTTCTACCCGTCCAACGAAGAAAAAATGCGCCTGCTGCAGACGCTGATTGAAGAAGAGTGGCCGGATCGCGCCATCATCTTCGCCAACACCAAGCACCGCTGCGAAGACATCTGGGGCCATCTGGCCGCCGACGGTCACCGCGTGGGCCTGCTGACCGGCGACGTGGCGCAGAAAAAACGCCTGCGCATCCTCGACGACTTCACCAAAGGCAACCTCGATATTCTGGTCGCCACCGACGTCGCCGCGCGCGGTCTGCACATCCCTTCCGTCACGCACGTCTTCAACTACGATCTGCCTGACGACTGCGAAGACTACGTGCACCGCATCGGCCGTACCGGCCGCGCAGGCGCCAGCGGCCACTCCATCAGCCTGGCGTGTGAAGAGTATGCGCTCAACCTGCCGGCGATCGAGACCTATATCGACCACAGCATTCCGGTGAGCAAGTACAACAGCGATGCGCTGCTGACCGATTTGCCGGCGCCGAAGCGCCTGTCGCGCCCGCGCGGCGGCAACGGCCCACGTCGCAACTCCGCGCCTCGTCGCGGCGGCGCGCCGCGCAACAACCGTAAACGTTCGAGCTGATCGCCATGCTCAGCTCCAGCACGCTTTATGCTGCCATCGATCTCGGCTCCAACAGCTTCCACATGTTGGTAGTGCGCGAGGTGGCCGGCAGCATTCAGACTCTGGCGCGGATCAAGCGCAAAGTGCGCCTGGCGGCCGGGCTGGATCAGAACAATCACCTGTCGCATGAAGCCATGCAACGCGGCTGGCAGTGCCTGCGGCTGTTCTCCGAACGCCTGCAGGACATACCGCGCGAGCAGATCCGCGTCGTCGCCACCGCCACGCTGCGTCTGGCGTCCAACGCCGATGAGTTCCTGCAGGCCGCCGAGCAAATCCTCGGCTGCCCGGTACAGGTGATCAGCGGCGAAGAAGAGGCACGGCTGATCTATCACGGCGTCGCGCACACCACCGGCGGGCCGGATCGCCGGCTGGTCGTCGACATCGGCGGCGGCAGCACCGAACTGGTCACCGGCACCGGCGCACAGGCAACGCAGCTGTATAGCCTGTCGATGGGCTGCGTCACCTGGCTGGAACGCTACTTCAGCGATCGCAACCTCGGGCAAGAAAACTTCGAGCGCGCCGAACAGGCCGCGCGCGACATGGTGCGGCCGATCGCACCGCAATTGCGCCAGCAAGGTTGGCAGATCTGCGTCGGCGCTTCCGGCACCGTGCAAGCGCTGCAGGAAATCATGGTGGCGCAGGGCATGGATGAGCGCATCACCCTGCCCAAACTGCGCCAGCTGAAACAGCGCGCCATTCAGTGCGGCAAGCTGGAAGAGCTGGAGATCGAAGGGTTGACGCTGGAGCGCGCGCTGGTGTTCCCGAGCGGCCTGTCCATTCTGTTGGCCATTTTCCAGGAGCTGGGCATCGAGAGCATGATGCTGGCCGGCGGGGCGCTGCGTGAAGGCCTGGTTTACGGCATGCTGCATCTGCCGGTGGAGCAGGATATTCGCATCCGCACCATCCGCAACCTGCAGCGCCGTTACCTGATCGATACCGAGCAGGCCGAACGCGTCAGCCAGCTCGCCGCCAACTTCTCGCAGCAAGTCGCCAACGAGTGGCAGTTGGATGCGCGATGTCGCGAGCTGTTGCACAGCGCCAGTCTGATTCACGAACTCGGCCTTAGCGTCGATTTCAAACAGGCGCCGCAACACGCCGCTTACCTGATCCGCCACCTGGACTTACCCGGCTTTACCCCGGCGCAGAAAAAACTGCTGGCCACCCTGCTGCAAAACCAGAGCAACACCCTCGACCTGTCGCTGTTGAACCAGCAAAACGCCCTGCCGCCGCGCACTGCGCAGCGTCTGTGCCGCATTTTGCGCCTGGCGATCATCTTCGCCAGCCGCCGTCGCGACGACACGCTGCCGGCGGTGCGATTACGCGCCAATCAGGACGATGAACTGACGGTGATCTTGCCGCCGGGTTGGCTGGAACAGCATCCGCTGCGCGCCGAGGCGCTGGAGCAGGAAAGCCACTGGCAGAGCTACGTCCACTGGACGCTGCGGTTGGAAGAACAACGTTGACATGACAAGGGCGCGATGAGCGCCCTTTCTTTTTAATTCCCGCCTTTGGCCTTGGCCAGCTGGGCGCGAATATTGGCCAGATGGCTCTGCCCCTTCTGCATCCGCTCTTGCGGGCTCACCACTTTGCGCTCGGTTTCCCACGCCAAATCGTCCTGCGGCAGCTCCAGCAGGAACCGGCTCGGCTCCGGCCGCACCAGCTCGCCGTACTGACGGCGCTCGCGGCACAGGGTGAAAATCAGCTCTTTTTGCGCGCGGGTGATCCCCACATAGGCCAGACGCCGCTCTTCATCGACATTGTCTTCGTCGATGCTGCTCTGGTGCGGCAGCAGACCCTCTTCCATGCCCACCAGGAACACATAAGGGAACTCCAGCCCCTTTGAGGCGTGCAGCGTCATCAGCTGTACCTGATCCAGCTCCTCTTCACTTTCGCCGCGTTCCATCATGTCGCGCAGAGTGAAGCGCGTCACAACCTGGGTCAGCGTCATCGGCTCGTCCAGATCGTTGCCTTCCAGCATTTCCGTCATCCAACCGAACAGCGTGTTGACGTTTTTCATCCGCATTTCGGCGGCCTTCGGGCTGGTCGAGGTTTCAAACAGCCAGCTCTCATAATCCACGCCGCGGATCAGATCGCGCACCGCCGCCACCGGCTCACGCTCCGCCTGCTGGGCGATGCCGCCCAGCCAGTGGGTGAAACGCTGCAGCGATTCCAACCCGCGCCCGGTCAGATGCTGGCTCAGCCCCAGATCGAAGCTGGCATGGAACAAACTCTTGTTGCGCTGGTTGGCCCACTCGCCAAGCTTCTGCAGCGTCGCCGGGCCGATCTCGCGCTTGGGGGTATTGACGATGCGCAGGAAGGCGCTGTCGTCTTCCGGGTTGGTCAGCACGCGCAGATAAGCCAGCAGATCCTTGATCTCGGGGCGAGAGAAGAACGACGTACCGCCGGAAATCTTGTACGGGATGCGGTTCTGCATCAGCATCTTTTCAAACACCCGCGACTGGTGGTTGCCGCGGTACAGGATCGCATAGTCGCCGTAATTGGTCTTTTTCACGAAGTGGTGGGCGATCAACTCCCCCACCACCCGCTCGGCTTCGTGATCCTCATTGTTGGCGGTCACCACCTTCAGCTCTTCGCCATACCCCAGTTCAGAAAACAGCCGCTTTTCAAACACGTGCGGGTTATTGGCGATCAGAATATTGGCCGCCTTCAGAATGCGCTCGCTGGAACGGTAGTTTTGTTCCAGCTTGATCACCTGCAGCGCCGGGAAATCTTCCTTCAGCAGCACCAGGTTCTGCGGCCGCGCGCCGCGCCAGGAGTAGATCGACTGGTCGTCGTCGCCCACCACGGTAAAGCGCGCGCGGTTGCCCACCAGCAGCTTCACCAGCTCGTACTGACTGGTGTTGGTATCCTGGTACTCATCCACCAGCAGATAGCGGATGCGCTGCTGCCAGCGTTCGCGCACCTCTTCGTTGCGTTGCAGCAGCAGCGTCGGCAAAAGGATCAAATCGTCGAAGTCCAGTACGTTACACGCCCGCATATGGGCGTGGTAAAGGCCGTAGCAGTGGGCGAACAGCTTGTCGCGCTCCGAGCGCGCCAGCTCCGCCGCGCGCTGGGGATCGATCAGGTCGTTTTTCCAGTTGGAGATGGTCGAAATCAGCTGCGCCACCAGCGTTTTATCGCTTTCCAGCCACTTTTCGGTCAGCTCTTTCAACAGCGCCAGCTGATCCTGGTCGTCGAACAGCGAGAAGTTGGACTTCATGCCCAGCGCCACATATTCCCGCTTGATGATTTCCAGCCCCAGGGTGTGGAAGGTGGAAATCATCAGCCCGCGCGCCTCTTTGCGCCCCAGGGTTTGCGACACGCGCTCTTTCATCTCGCGCGCGGCTTTGTTGGTAAAGGTCACGGCGGCGATGTGCCGCGCCTGATAGCCGCAATGATGGATCAGGTGGGCTATCTTGTTGGTGATAACGCGCGTCTTGCCGGAACCGGCACCGGCCAACACCAGGCAGGGCCCGGTAACGAATTCGACGGCTTGTTGTTGGCTGGGGTTTAATCGCATGGTGCTGGCTTGCTCGACTGTAAAACGTGGAAGGGAATTGTAGCAGAAAGCGCCGATGAGATTTAGCGGGTATAATCAGCGCAATTTTCGCATCGACAAAGGCAATACCATGGCAAAAACGGCGTGCGCCCTGCACATTCTGGTAGACAATGAAAAGCTGGCCAACGAGCTGCTGGCCAAGCTGAAGCGCGGCGTCAGCTTCGACACGCTGGCGCGCAAATATTCGAGCTGCCCGTCAAAACGCAACGGCGGCTCGCTGGGCGAATTCAACAAGGGCGCGATGGTGCCTGCGTTCGATAAAGCGGTGTTCAGCATACCGCTGCTCAAACCTTACGGCCCGGTCAAAACCCAGTTCGGTTACCACATCATCAAGGTGCTGTATCGCAACTGAGGGGGCCTGAGCCCCCTGTCGCGATATTACTGCGCGCCGGCGTCCGTCGCCGGCGCAGCCACCGCAGCGTCGGCCGGCTTGGCTTCTTCCGTCACCACCGCCGGCGCCGGCATCATGATGCCGTCATAGGTTTCCTGCAGCTGCTTCATGCTCATTTCCGGCTCGCCCTTCGGCTGCATCAGCACCAGCGTCGCCTCCTGAGAAAGCTGCAGCTTCAGCGCCTGATTCAGCGTCTCCAGCGTCAGGCTGGACAGGAATTCCTGGCGCAGTTTCTGATACAGCTCCGGCGCAATATCCACCACCCCGCTCTGCTGCGAGCGTAGGCGCTGGCTCATCAGCACATCGGTGTCGGTGCGGGCGTAGGTCGCGAACAGCTTGCTCAGCTGATCGTTTTTCTGCGCCAGCAGCGCATCGAATTCCTCTTTCGACAGGCCGTTGTCACGCACGTTGGCCAGCTCGCGAGCGATAAAGCCCAGGCTGCCGTTCAGGTTGTTGTTCGGCGTATCCAGATGGATGGCGCACTGCCCGCGCTGGTACTGCACGCGGCAGTCAAAGCCCAGATGCAGGCTCTTCTGGTCGCTTTTTTCCAGCGTCTGCTGAAGATGCCAGAACAGCGCCTCGCGGGCGAGATCGCCACGCCAGTAACGAAGCAGGCTCTGCGAATCGCGAATCGGGTGCCACGGCGAATCCCACATGATCGACAGCGTATCCTGTTTCACCTGCTCGCTGATCAGGCTCACCGGCTGCTGCGGCAGCGGTGTCAGCGTCGGCATCGGGGCCGGGGTTTCACGTTTGCCTTGCAGCGGTGAGAACGCCTTGTTGATCTGCTCGCCCAGGCTGCGGCTGTCAACCTTGCCGACCACGAACAGCGTCATGGCGTCCGGGGTATACCACTGCTGATAAAATTTCTTCAACTGCTCGAGGTTGACCGGCCGTTTCGCCGGCTGAGCAGGATCGTGCGCCAGCAGCGTCGAACCTTTCAGGCGGTAACGCCACCAGACATCTTGGGTATTGGGCGGGAAAGTGCCGACCGGATTGATGGTGGAATTCATCACCGCATGCACCGTATGCTCGTCGATCGCCAGTTTGCCGGTGGTGTCCGCCAGCCAGGCCAGCGCTTCTTTCAGCAGGTCGGGCCGGTTGTTCGGCAGGCTGAGGTTATACATGGTGAAATCATACGAGATGATAGCCGGCGGCAGCGGCCGCTCGTTATCCACGCTCTGTTGCCACAGGGCGCGCAGCTGCGGCGCGGTAAAGCTTTCGCTGCGCGCCAACGCCAGCCGCGGCAGCAGGTGGGCGAAACCGGTCTGCTGCGAAGACTCCACCAAAGAGCCGGTATTGACGATCAGCCGCAGTTCCACGCGGTCGCTTGGCCGCTGCGGCGTATCGAGAATCTGCCATGAAAACCCGTTGGCCAGCGCCCCCTGCTGCCAGGCAGGATCGGGTTGTAGTGCTTCAGCCTGCACGCTGCTACTGGCTGCAGCCAATAGCAGCCCACCAACTATAAGATGAATTCTGGTGCCCTGCATGTGAACCCCTACTTAATGACTATCCAATTTCTTATGCAAATGCGTGTATTCCATTCAATGGAATCATAAAAATACGCCCTGAGTTTCACGGTGGGGCGGAAAGCAGAAAGTGTACCATCGTGTTAGACCGCGCGCCTTTGCGGATGTCACTCATTAGAGTGAAAAATAATGGATTGCGGGGTTTTTAATGCAAAAAATCGTTACGAGGCAGGGGAAGAAGCTCACCGGCCGCGGATGCGGCCGGTGATTTACCGCCGATATCAGGCGGAAGGCAGCGTTTTGTCCGCGCCGGTGTTTTTGTTGTTCAGCGTGTCTTTCAGCTGTTTTTCATCCAGCTGGTTACACCATTTGGCCACCACCACGGTCGCCACCCCGTTGCCCACCAGGTTGGTCAACGCGCGGGCTTCCGACATGAAGCGGTCGATGCCGAGGATCAGCGCCAGGCCGGCCAACGGCAGGTGGCCGACGGCGGAGATGGTGGCGGCCAACACGATAAAGCCGCTGCCGGTCACGCCCGCCGCCCCTTTGGAGGAGAGCAGCAACACCACCAGCAGGGTAATCTGATGCATGATATCCATGTGGGTGTTGGTCGCCTGAGCGATAAACACCGCGGCCATGGTCAGGTAGATAGAGGTGCCGTCCAGGTTGAAGGAGTACCCGGTCGGAATAACCAGACCCACCACCGATTTCTTGCAGCCCAGCTTCTCCATTTTATCCAGCATGCGCGGCAGCGCGGATTCGGACGACGAGGTCCCCAGCACGATCAGCAGCTCTTCTTTGATGTAGTTGACGAATTTGAAGATGCTGAAGCCGTTGGCGCGGGCGATGCTGCCCAACACCACCACCACGAACAGGATGCAGGTGATATAGAAGCACACGATCAGCTGGCCGAGTTGCACCAGGGTGCCGACGCCGTATTTACCGATGGTAAACGCCATGGCGCCGAAGGCCCCCAGCGGCGCCAGGCGCATGATCATGTTGATGATGCCGAAAATCACCCGCGAGAAGCTGTCGATCACGTTGTAGATCAGCTGCCCTTTGTCGCCCAGACGATGCAGGGCGAAGCCGAACAGCACCGCGAACAGCAGCACCTGAAGAATGTTGCCGCTGGCGAACGCGCCGATCACGCTGCCGGGGATGATGTCCAGCAGGAACGGGATGATGCCCTGCTGCTGCGCCTGCTCGGCGTAGACCGCTACCGCTTTGGCGTCCAGCGTGCCGGGATCGACGTTCATGCCGGCGCCCGGTTGCACCAGGTTGACGATCACCAGGCCGATAATCAGCGCGATGGTGCTGACGATTTCAAAATACAGCAGCGCGATGGCGCCGGTGCGCCCTACCGCCTTCATGCTTTCCATGCCGGCGATGCCGGTCACCACGGTGCAGAAGATCACCGGCGCGATGATCATCTTGATCAGTTTGACGAAGCCATCGCCCAGAGGTTTCATCTCGGCGCCGAGGTCAGGGTAGAAATGGCCAAGCAGGATACCCAGCGTGATCGCCGTCAGCACCTGAAAATAGAGGCTCTTAAAGATCGTTGTTTTCATATGAACATCCTATGGGGGGAAGACACGCATCAGGCAGCAGTCTAAAAATCCAGCCTGTTCATCGCTTGCGCGGAAAATAACACCCACTTAACAACATGGAAATAATTTGTTGCACCCACCGTGTGGGGTTGATGTGAATTTAAGAGCTGAAACGCGTCAGTCGGGGTGCAAAGCTGAAAATTGCGTAAGCCTTTGTTTGCACTAACGCAAAAGAGGTAGATAAAGAATGGCGATTTTCGGACGAGGAAAAGTACCGGAAAGGTATCGCGACGCTCACCGCGCCGCGCGGCAAAACTCGGCTTCGAACGCTTCGCGCGGCAGCGGCCGGGCGAACAGGAATCCCTGCCCACTGCGAATGCCGTGCTGCAGCAGCCAGTCGCGCTGTTCGGCGTTTTCCACGCCTTCGGCCATTACCGGCAACGCCAGCACTTCGGAGATCGAACTGACGATGCGCACCATCGCATCGTCGGCCGGCAGCCCCTGAATGAAACTGCGGTCGATCTTAATCAAATCGATCGGCAGGGATTTCAAGCGGTTGAGGTACTCCAGGCTGGAGTAGCCCATGCCGAAGTCGTCCAGCGCGATCGACAGCCCCAGGTCGTGCAGCTCGCGCAGCAGCGCCAGGGCGCGATCGAGATCGTCGATGCGTACCGTCTCGGTGATCTCCAGCAGCAGCTTGCGCGGATCGATCCGATACTGCGCCAGCAGGTTTTTCAGATGCGGGACGAACGCTTCATCCTGCATCTGAATTCCGGAAACGTTAACCGCCAGCGGCAGCGCAATGCCGCGTTGTTGCCAGTCCGCCAGGATGCGGCAAGACTCTTCCAGCACCCAGTTGCCGAGAGGCACGATCACGCCCAGCTCTTCCGCGAGCGGGATAACGTCGGCCGGCAGGGTATAGCTGCCGTCATACTGCTGCCAACGCAGCAGCGCTTCGGCGCCGATCACCTCGTTGGACTGCATGTCGATCTGCGGCTGCAGGAACAGCGTGAAATGCCGCTGCTCGATGCCGTGCAGGATCTCGCTCTCCTGCGTCAGCCGCTTCTGCGTGCGTTCCGTCAGGCTGGGTTCGAAGAACAGGATCTGATTTTTTCCTTCGCGGTGCGCGGACATCATCGCCGAGGTGGCGCTGCGCAGCAGCTGTTCCGCACTCTCCCCCTGATTGAGGTAGTGCGCGATGCCGATGCTGGCGTTGGGCCGCAGCGCCAGACCTTCCAGCGTCAACGGCGCATTGATCTCCGCCATGATGCGCCGCGCCAGCTGCATGGCGTGGAACGGCCGCTCGATACCCTTGGCCAGAATGGCGAATTCGGTATTGCTCAGCTGCGCCAACACGCCGTTTTCGTCGATGCAGCCGCGCAGCTTCTTCGCCAGCGCCAGCAGCAGCGCTTCGCGCATCGCCGGGCTCATCACGCCAGACGCTTCATGCAGCGTCTCAATGCCGATCACCAGCAGGTTAAAACGCTCAGGGCGCAGACTGGAGGCGATATGCTGTTCCAGCAACGCGTTCAGCAATGCAGGATTCGGCAGTTCGGTCACCGGGTGGCGGGTGCTCAGGCGGCTCATGTCGGCATGCGCCTTGGCCAGCGTCTGTTGATTGCGGTTGTAATTGCGCACCAGCAGGCCGAGCTCATCGTCCTGGTGCAGCGCCGGCAGCATCAGCTGGTGATAGGGCGCTTCGTCCTGCGAGATGTTCTCCAGCTCTTTGGCCATCGCGCGCAGCGGATGCACCATCAACCGGTTCATGCACCAGGTGATGGCTACCGACAGGATCAGCGCCAGCAACAGGTAGGTCGACAGCATGGTCGACAAAATGCTGAGGATAAACTGGTACATGCGGAACGAATCGGCTTGCAGCACCAGATAGGCCAGCGGCTGCTGGTTGGCCGGCACCCGTTCCAGCGAATAGAGCGGCACGGAAATTTGGATAGGCAGCTCAAACAACCGGGCGATCAGCGTCGGCACCGGCCGCTCCGGCGGGAAATTGGCGTGCAGCGCCTGAAACTCGTTCGGCAAGACGATATCCGCCCGGCTGAGAATGCCGACCGGCAACAGCGTGTTCAGCACCCTTTTGGCTTCCGGCACGTCCATGCGCAGCACCGCCTCCGCCAGCGGCTGGCGCACGGAGTGGGCGATATTCTCCAGTTGCTGGGCGTAGTCATCCCTGCGCTGCTGCACAAAGTGGAATAACTGGATCACGATAAAGATGCAGATCGTAACCAGCGCCACGCCGGACACTGTCGCCATCTGCTTAATCGTTAACGAACGCCTGACCCGCAAACCTGCTCTCCGTGAAATCGGGCTGAAACAAAAAAGGGGGCTGACTCTCACCCGCCCCCTCGAACCGGGCTGAGTATACTCGATCATCGGCTGTTTTTATCTGGCTATGCCGCAGGCAAAACCAAGAAAATCGCGGGTTTCAGTCTTTTCCTAAAGCGAACAAACGCGACCCGCACACAGGGTAACAAAACTCCCCGGCGTCCGACACTCTGAATCTTTCCCCCTTCCGGCTACTTGAAGTCGGCGTAAGGCGTCAGCGGCTGCGGCGGCAAATCGAGATCCCCTTGCCAGCCGGCCAGGGAATAACGCAGATAAATCAGCGCGTGGCTCGGCGTATAGTCCTTCGCCTGTTGAATGTCGATGCCGGCGCCGAGCGTCCAGTGCGAACTGAGACGGCGTTCGACGATCGCCCGCAGGGTATAACCGACGCCGCTCGAGGAGCTGCCGTCCTCGACGGCGAACTTATCGGGCAACGAATCCGGGATCAGTCCCTGCAGCGGATAACGGCGCTGGCTGTCGGTTTTGGAATGGGACAGTGAAACCGAACCGCCCAGCTCCCACGACCAGTTCTCGGTGCGCTGACGGTAGTTGACCGGCAGCGACAGCGACAGATATTGCTGCGGGCTGTAATAGCCGCCCTGCCCCAGCGAATAGCCGCTCAAATCCTTCTGGTAGTGCCACAGCATGGTATTGAGCCCGACGCTCAGGCGGCGATTGTCTTCGTTGATCAGCTTGTAGTAGTAACCGGCCATCAACCGCTGCCGCTGGTTGTCCGCCACGTTCTTGCCGGTAATCTGATGCGCGCTGAGATCGGCCCAGACGCCGTTCGCCTCGCCGCGATCGTAGCTGGCGCTCAGGCTGACGCCGGTGGCGCGCACGCCGCCCCAGGTGATGCCGGTATTCGGGTCTTTGGCGCCGCCGAACGCCAGCAGCGAGCTGGAAATCGGCCGCCGCGAGGCCGCCAGCGTCCAACCAATGTGGTTCCAGTCGCCGCTGTAGGCCAGGCCGCCGGTCCAGTCGACCACCTCAAAGCCCATCGGCGTCGTGCCGATGTCGGCGGCCCAGCGATCGTTTTTCCAGCCGGCCGCCACGCTGGTGCCGGTGGTTTTCTGGTGTTCATCGCCGCGGCACCCTTGCGTGTGGCAGGTGCCGAAGGTTTCGTAGTACTTGCCGCTGCCGTCGGTCGAGAAGCGGCCGGCATCCAGCTGCACGGTGTCGGTCCGCAAGAAGGCGCGCCCGTCATACAGCGGCATGTCCACCTGCAGCATGGTGTCGTGCGCGTTGAAGTCGGAAATGCCGCCGGTGCCGCTCGAACGCCAGTAATCGTGATCGAGCGTGACGTTCACGTCTTGCTGTCGATACAGATCCGCGGCGTCGGAGCGGATGCCGCGTTTCAGCCAGTCGTCGTTCGGATTATTGCGCGTCAAATAGGTGTAGCCGTCATTATCCTGCGGCAGCGTCGGCGTGATGCCGCCGGCCACCATCGCCTGGCGGTAATCCTGCTGCGCCCGCTCAGGCTGTTGCTGAGCCCGTTCCAGCCGGGCGGCGTCACGATAAACAAGCGCCTTGGTCTGCCCGGCGGGCTCCGAAGCCGCCGCCGTTTTCAGCCGGCTGAAGAGCGCGTCGGCCTGCTGCGGATCGCCGACCGCGCCCCAGGCGTTGGCGACCCGCCGTTGGCTGTTGAGCGAAGCGTCTTGCGGCTGCGGTTCGGTTTTCAGCCGCTGACGCGCCGCGTCCAGATCCCCCTGCGCCACATAGGCTTCGATCTCGCCCAGCTGCGCATCCGGGTTGTTCGGTTCACGCCGTTTCACCCGCTGATAGTCGTCCAGCGCCGCCGCATACTCCCCGCGCGCCAGCGCCCAGTCGGCGAGCAGCAAATCGATGCGGGTGTCCGCCGGCTGCCGACGCAGATAGGCTTCCGCCGCCGCTTCGTCACCGGCGGCCCGCAGCCGTTCGGCATGCTCGATTACCGCCTGCATTTTCAGCCGCTGCGCCAGTTCGCGCATGTTGTCGTTCCATTGCGCCGCAGGCAGCGTATTGAGCTGCGCCAGCGCCTGCCTGTCGCGATCGCTGCCGGAAAGATAGAGCGCATAGGCGTAGGTCAGCTGCGGATTGGCATGTTGGCGCAGCGCCAGCTGCCGGAACAGAGCGTCCGCCTGCTGCGGCTGCCCGGCCTGACGCAGCGCCTGCGCATAGCGATAGGTCAGCCAGACGTCGTCGGGCGCCATCGGCTGGGCGCGACGATAGATTTCCGCCGCCTGCAGCCACTGCTGCTGTGCCGCCAGCGTCTCCGCCTGCTGCTTCAACATATCGAGCCGCAGTCCTTCGAGGGTGCTGCGCAGCTTGGCCTGTTGGCTGCGCGGCAGGCCGTTGAGGTAGGCCAGCGCTTTTTCCGGCGACTGGCGTTGATAGATATTCACCAGGCCGCGCAGCGCGCTGCCGTTGCCGGGATCGCGCCGCAACGCCTGCTGATAAAACCCTTCCGCCGCGGCGTCATCCTTGCTCGCCACCGCCACATCGCCCAGGCCGATAAACGCATCGCCGTCGCTGTCGTCGAGCTGGCGCGCCTGTTGATATTTCTGCCGAGCCAGCGCGAGATTGCCGGCCTTGAGCGCTTTGTCGCCCTCGTCGATCGCCAGCCAGTAGCCGGTGCTCTTGATCAGACTCTGCCATTTTCCGCTGCCGTAGCCGCTCTTGTCGGCGGCCAGCGCCTGGCGAAACAGCTTCAGCGCCTGCGGGCGGTTGCCGGCGCGCGAGTAGGCCTGGCCGAGCGCGCCCAGCACCTCGGCGTCGTTCGGCGCCGCCGCCAGCGCCTTTTGCAACTCTGGAATGGCTGCCCGGCTGCCGCCTTTATCCACCTGCGCCAGACCGCGCACCCGCGCCTGATAAGCCGGATCGGCCAACAGCTTCTGCTGTCTGGCCAGTTCTTCGCGGGCGCTGGTCGCCTGATCGCCGGTGTCGAATACGCCGAGGAAACGGTTGAGCGCCGCTACGCTCTGCGCGCTGACCGGCATCGCTTTGACCTTGTCCAGCCACAGATCGGCGGCGTCACCGCGCCCGGCCGGATCGGCGGCGATCTTCTGCAGCAGTTCAAAGGCCTGCGCGTCCTGGTTCTGACTGAACAGCATACGCGCCAGCGACATGCGCAGCGCCACATTGCCTGAATATTGCTGATCCAGCGCCTGCAGCTGCTTTAACGCCTTCGCCTCCTGCCCCGGCAAACGCGCCACCAGCCGCCAGTATTCTACCGCCAGATCGAGCGTCGGCGGCTCGCCGTGAAACAGCGCATCGTACTGCGCTTTGGCTTCCGGCAACCGGCCGGCGGTCGCCATCAGGCGCGCCTGCTGCAGCTTTTGCCGGGTTTCCGGCTGGGTCAGCAGCATGTTCATTTGCGCCTGGCGATAGGCGCTGGACTGCGGCGCGAGGGTTTTCAGCTTGTCCAACTGCTGCTGCGCCAGCGCCATGTTGCCCTGCCGCAGCGCCAAACGCATGCGCGCGGCGATCACGTCCGGGTTGTTCGGATCCATCAGCTCGAGCCGGTACAGCGACTGGCGCACCAGATCGTCCTTGTTGCCGGCCTCGCCAATGCGCACCTGTTCCAGCAGCCACTGTTCCGGGGCCACGGCCTCCGCAGCGCGCGCCTGCGGCAGCATCGCCAGGCTCAGCGGAATCAAATTCAGCCAGTTTATTTTGAAGTTGTGCATTGGCCGTCCCACGAGGGTTGCAATTCACCCTGACGATTAAAGCGATAACGTTGTTGATCCCATCCCTGACCGAACAGGGTCAGCGAGGCGCTGAAATAGGCGTCATCACCCGGCGGATGCTCGCTGATGCGCTGCCGCTGCACCGCCAGCGCTTCAGCCTGCGTCGCCAGCATCGGCAGCATAGAAGCGGAGAAACCGACCGGGCCGTCGCCGGTAGTTTTGCCGCTGGCGGTATCGGTTTTCTCCGGCGGAACGCCCTGTTTGGCAGTGAGCTGCGCCATCGGCTGGAAGCGTTCAAGCAGCGCCGCCTTGTGTTCATCGTCGTCCGCCAGCATGCCGGCCCACAGATAAACCCGAATGGCGTCGTAGCTGCCGACGTTTGGCTTGACGGTGTCCGGCTGCCAACCGGCGCCGACCCGCCACACCACCCAATCCGGCGAGAAGCCGTGCGGCGCGGTGTCCAGCCACAGTCGCTGATTGATCTCGCGCATCGCACGCCATGGGCCGTTCAGCGCCGCAAAACGCGCCAACAGCTGCGGCGGCAGGTAGCTGGGATTCAGCCGCCAGCGATCTTCCGCCACGAACCCGACTTTGCCCGGCAGCAGCATCAGGCCCAGGCCGGGAATGTCGGCCACTTCCTCGCGGCCGATGCGTTGCAGCAGCAGCGTTCCCAGGGTTTGATAACGCCGGCTTTTCCACAGGCGGCCGGCTTCGAGCAGGTTGTAAGCAATCCACCGGTCGGCGTCCGACGCCGAGTTGGCGTCCAGCACCTTCCACTGCTTATCGTCGCTCTCGCCCCACAGCCAGGCGGGCAAGCGGGCGCTGAGATCGCCCGCCGCCAGATTGTTCTCCGTCCAGGTCAACAATAGGTCGAAGGTCGGCCGGTCGTTGGCCACCAGGGCGAAAAACAGGCCGTAACTCTGTCCCTCGGAGGTGGTGATTTTGTTCGGGCTGCTTGGGTCGATCACCCGCCCCTGCGGGCTGATGTAGAATTGCTTGTACTGTTGCCAACCCGGCCACTCGCAGGCCGCGGCGGCGCTGAAGGCGCACAGCAGCAGCATGCCGAGCGACAGGCGTTGCAGCATCGCGTTCACCGCCGTCAATCCCGATCTTCAGGCGCCAGACGACGCCGGCTGAAGGCCTTCAGGCCGCGCCACAGCATCAGCCCCAGGATCACCACCAGCACCACCGCGATCACCGCCAGCAGTACCGGATGGGTGGAAAGGGCATACCACAGCCGCTCCCACCACGGCAGGTGGCCGACATAGTAAACATCGCCGACGCGCAAGCTGTTGACCCCCGATTCGCGGATCACCGCCACCGAGCCGAACACCGCGGCGCGCTTGCCGCTGTCCAGCAGGGCATTGTTCAGCAACTCATAGCCGCGCGGGCTGTCCGCCAGCAGCGCCACGATGCTGCGCTGATCGTTGAACGGCGATTGCACGCCGATGATCGCCGACATCGCGCCTTCGGAACTGACGGTGGTCTTGCTGTCCGGCTTGGCGTCCTCCGCCAGCAATTCCGCGCTCGGCAGCGGCGGCTGTCGCGTCGGCTGCTTCACCCAGCTTTGGGTGGCGTCCACCAGCAGGCTGATTTTCTTGTCGTCGCGCAGCGCCGGCGGAATGGTGCCGACCATCAGAATATCGTCGTCACGATCCTTGGCCTGCGACCAGTCGTCGCTCAGCGTAAAGGCCAGCGCCGGGTAGCCGGTTTGCGCGCCGATCACGCCAAGCGCGTTCAGCAGCGCGCTGACCTGCGCCGGCTGCGGTTTCTGGTTCACCAACACCAGCGTTTGCGACAGATCCGCCAGGCGGCTGAACGGGAAGCCGGCGTTGGCGAAGGCGCGCAAGTCCGGCATCGCCATAAAGTGGCGATAACCGGAGAAATCGATGGTAGACGCGCCGTCGATCACCGCGTGGTTTTGCGTGAAGGAGTAGGTTTCGCAGCGCCCTTCCGCGCCGCTGGCCAGCAGCGTGGTGTAGTCAAAGTCAAAGCGCAGCTGGTTGGTGGCGCCCAGCCGCAGCGCCGGGATACTGACGTTCTTGTCGGAGTCGAGCAGCCCCTGCGTCAACGGCAGGCGCAGCAGCTGCGCGCCCTGCTCGTGTTCCGGCACCAGCGAGTAAGCCTGCACGAACTGGTTGTTCAGGCTGACGCTCAGCCGCGAACCATCCTGAATGCGCGGCGCGGTATAGCGGTATTTCAGGTGCATATCGATACCGGTGCTGCGGATCAGGAACAGGTCCGGCGGCAGGTTCATGGTCAGCGAAATCGGGCCGGGCTCGATGCCGCTGGTTTGCAGCTGTTCGGCATATTGCTGCAGCTCGGCGAAGGTCATCGGCCGATCGGTGCGCACCCAGTTCGGCGCGTCGTAAGGCTGGCGCGGCGCGAGCTGTTCCACCTTGTCCACCGTCACGTTCTGGCCGCGGAACAGGATGTTACCCTGCGCGATGCCCTTCACCGCGGTGATCAAATCGTTGTCGTCACGCCCCTGAATCAACAGCAGTTTGACGTACGGATTGTCGGGGTGGCTGATCATCTCCACCGTCGGGCCGTTGACCGCCGGATAATCGCGCAGGAAATCCGGGCGCTGCGAGTTGGTGGCGAACACCACCGCGTGCTGCGTCGGCAGCGCATTGTACAGCGTCGGGAAGGATTGCCCGCGCCACTGCGCCTTGCTGCCGAACCAGGAGGCCAGAATGCCCGCCGCGCGCTGCTGGGCGAGATCAGGCTGGCCGGCGAATACCATCGGCAGCGTCAGCGGCCGATTATCGCGGCTGTCGAAGAACGGCTCAGGGAAGTGCGACAGCTCGTTTTTCACCGGCAGCGTCTGGAAACGCAGCTTCAGCGCGCTGGACTTGCTGACGTCGAGCCACAGCGAAGTGCTGGCCGGGTTTTCGCAGATGTTCTGATAATGGCCGACAAACACCAGCCTGACGCGGTTAAAATCGGTGATATAGCGCGGATCGATCGCCATTTGGATGCGATTGGGCTTGCCCAGCTGCTCTTTGGCGAGGGTGGTCACGCCCATCAGTTCGTCGTTCAGATAGACCTTGACGTGCGACTCCACCGGGATCAGCGCCGGCGACGGCGTAAACTCCATATCGAGCATCGCCTGCGAGACCACCTCATCGCTGCGCACGCCGAATTCGATCTGTCCGTCCGGCCGGGTGCCGCGCAGAACAAAGGTGCCCGGCGGCGGCGCTATCTGCGCAAACGGCAGCGATACGTCGCGCACCGGCGCATTCGGATCCTGCGGCGCGGCGGCCGGCGGTGGCGCGGTCGCCGTATCGGCCGCCGCGGCGATCGGCGGCTGAGCCGCCACGGTCGGCGCAGTGGCGGTTTCGGCCTGCGACAGGGTACTGATGCCTAAGGCCAGAGCAGTTAACCAGGTTATTTTTCGCGTCATCGTATCATCATCAATGTTGGAGCCTGTTCACCGGGCGAGTGAGCGGGCGGTTGAACTCGCAGCTAACCCACTGTTTCTTGTTGATCCAAGGTCGGATCCCTGCCGACGCCGCGCGGAATAAACGACACGACCCAGGCGGTCAGCGACGTGACCCCGACCAGCAGACCGCGCACCAGCGGCGGCGCGTAGTCCGCCATGCGCACATAGCCCCGGAAGCCCAACGCCAGCACGTCGCGCAGGCTTTCGATCGGCCGGTCTTCAGGGAACCCGTCCTGCCACAGCGCCCAGGTATCGGCGCGGGCGAAGGTGCACTGAATGAAATCGATGTGTTCACGGGTGGAGAGACTGACCAGACGCACCCCCACCTTGTTGCCGAAGGCGCGCGTCACCACACAGGGGAAGCTGTACTCCTGCTGGCCGCGCTTGAGCAGCAGCGAGGCCTTGTCGCCGTCTTTCAACGCGTTTTCCACTCGCATCTCAATGCCCACGCCGCCGTCGGAGTAATCGCGCAGCGTGCAGGGGTAGAGGTGGCCATCGGCACGCGCGATCGCCGCCGGCATGGCGATCTCCACGCGGTGCGCCTGACGCACCTGCTTGGCCTCCACCGCCACCGCCACCGCGCCGCCGAGAATGGTCATGTTGTACAGCACCCACACCAGGCTGATGATCACCGTCATCACCTCGTCCGTCGGGCCATAGGCCAGCCGCCAGGCGCCGAACGCCAGCCCGGCCAGGTTCAGGACCACCAGGAACATGTAAGGACGGGTGATCACCCAGTCAACGTGCTCCTCCTCCACCAGCCCGCCCTTGGCGGTCACGTTGAATTTGCCCTTGTGCGGATTGAACAGCGCCACCGTCGTCGGCCGCGCGATATACCAGGCCAGCACCGTTTCATAGATTTCGCTCCAGAACGAATGGCGGTATTTCCCCTGGATGCGCGAGTTGGTCAGGCTGGCGTGGATCATGTGCGGCAGCACATAAAGCGCGATCGCCAGCGCCGGCGCGAAGATGATGTAGGCATGCAGCAGTAAAAACGCCAGCGGCGCGGTGAGGAAGATCAGCCGCGGAATGCCCGACAGAAAGTGCAGCATGGCGTTGGCGTAGCACATGCGCTGCGCCAGTTTCAGCCCCTTGCCCAGCAGCGGGTTGTCGAGCCGGAAGATCTGCACCATGCCGCGCGCCCAGCGAATGCGCTGGCCGATGTGCGCCGACAGGCTTTCGGTCGCCAGTCCGGCGGCCTGCGGAATGCGGATATAGGCCGAGGTGTGTCCGCGCCGGTGCAAGCGCAGCGAGGTGTGGGCGTCTTCGGTGACGGTTTCCACCGCGATGCCGCCGATCTCATCCAGCGCGCTGCGGCGCAGGATGGCGCAAGAGCCGCAGAAGAAGGTCGCGTCCCACATGTCGTTGCCGTCCTGCACCAGCCCGTAGAACAAGGTGCCCTCGTTGGGCGTCTGGCGGAAGCGGCCGAGGTTGCGCTCGAACGGATCCGGCGAGAAAAAGTGGTGCGGGGTCTGCAGCATCGCCAGCTTTTTGTCTTTGAAGAACCAGCCCATGGTCAGTTGCAGGAAGGAGCGCGTCGGCACGTGGTCGCAGTCGAAAATCGCCACGAACTCGCCGGTGGCCTGCTTCAGCGCATTGTTGATGTTGCCGGCCTTGGCGTGTTCGTGGGTCGGCCTGGCGATGTATTTCACCCCCACTTCGGCGGCGAACGCCCGGAATTCAGGGCGATTGCCGTCGTCGAGGATATAAATGTTCACTTTCTCTTTCGGCCAGTCGATGCCCAACGCCGCATAGATGGTGGGCTTCACCACCCCGAGATCTTCGTTGTAGGTCGGCACCATCAGATCGATGGTCGGCCAGGTGGCGCTGTCAGCGGGCAACGGCACCGGCTGGCGGTTAAGCGGCCAGACGGTCTGGAAATAGCCCAGCACCAGTACCACCCAGGCGTAGGTTTCCGCCACCAGCAGCAACAGGCCGCACACCAGGCTGAGCGGGTCGTCCCAGTTCAGCGTGGCGGTATAACGCCACCACAGGTAACGACAGGAAACGGTCAGCGACAGCACGATCAGCATCAGCGCAGGCAAACGCCCCGGCACCCGGCGCACCACCATCGCGATCCCCCACAGCAGCACGACGAACACGAACTGCGCCGACAGATCGAACGGTTGCGAGATGCACAGCATGGCGAGGATCGCCGCCAACACGCCGACCAGAATAAACAGCGCGCGTCGCATGCCGCGGTTCATGCGGCCGAGGCGCTCTACCGAACGCTGTTCCACGCCGGCGTTTTTCAGCCGTTGCGGCAGGCTCTGCAGCCAATCGGCGTAGCGCTGCTGCAGCCGCCGCCACCCGGCGAAATAGTCGCGCGGCACCGGCGCGCGGCCGCTGCGAAACAGCAGCAGCCACAGACCCTGCAGCAGATAGCGCAGCGCATCCGCCGGGCGCGGGCGTTCGGCGGACAGATGCGGGAACCAGTAAGCGCGGCCGACGCGCACGCGCTGCCAGGCCGGTGACTCGAAGCGCAGCAGCATCCACCCCAGCACCACCAGCAGCGTGGCAAAAAAGGCGGTCAGCGCCGACGCGCCGTTGCGGCGATAGCCGCGGTAGCGCGCCTGTACCGCCTGACGCACCGGCGGCACCAGCAGCAGGCTCAGCACCCGGCTCATGGCGCAACGCCCCGTTTGAGGTTGATCAGGCACCAGTTGGCCAGCGTCAGCACTTCATCCGCCGCCAGGCTCTCGGGGCGATACTCGCCCAACGGCTGTTTGACCGCCAGCGCTTCCGCCAACGCTTCGTCGCGGTGGATCACCACCGGCAGCAGGCCGCTCAGGGTTTGCAGCCACAGCTGATGCAGATCCTGCTGCAGCTGGCTGGCGGAGGAGTAGTGATTGACCAGGAAACGGCAGTCATTCGGCAGCGTCTGTTGATGGAGCCGCACCTGACAGTTGGCGTCGGGGTTCAACAGCACGAACACGCTGTCGGCAAGCTGCAGCGCCTGCTGCGCCAACACGCCGTCCCCGACCGGGACATCCAGCAGGATCCAGCGCTGCGGATCGCCGGCGATCAGTTGGCGCAGGTTCTCGCGCCAACGCTCCGGCTGTTGACGACACTGGCGCTGCACTTCCAGCCTTTCCGCCCCATTCAGGCGGCCAAAAGGCAGAAAGTCGAGGTTTTCACAATAACGCAGCGCACCTTCCCGCCAAGCGCCGCCATCCTGCTCCGCGCGGGCCCAGCCGCGCGCCAGCTCGAACGGCGTGTTGAAATGCAAGCGCAGCAGATTATCCGGCGTGAAGTCGATCGCCAGCACCGACTCGCCCAGCTGCTGCAACGCCCAGGCGAGCGCCGCCGTGACCGAGGTCGTCCCCATTCCACCCCGCAACCCTTGCAGCGCGAGCACCGGCATAGATCAGTGGCTCCCCGTGGTCTGCGCCAATTCGGCCAACAGTGGCCAACGCGTCATCATTTGCGTTAACCGCTCCTGCCGTGAAATATCGACATAGCGTAATTTCGGCAATGAAAAAGCCTGGCTGAGCGCCTGCAGGTCATCCTGGCTCTCCCCAGGCGCCGCTGCACGAAAATGGATGGATGCGTTATTCATTCTTCCGCCTTGGCGAAAATAGGCTATGTTAATTAACTATAGCAACGATACAAAAAGAGAGAGGCAATAAGATGATTCTCAACAAATATTGTTGAAGAGCGTCGGAGATTTATTATTGCCAGCGTAAAAATGGCTATCTTTAAATATAAACGCCTTTAGTCGGCTTTCAACGAAAGTAGAACACATCCTATGGCGCACTCTTTTTCTCTAGGCATTCGGCAGATTTGGGAAGAGCTGTCGGTGATGCAGGCCCCCGGGCTTTATTGGATCAATATCGACAGGCAAAGCGACGCCGCGCTGCTGTGTCGCCAGGCCATCGCCGCTCAACCGGCCACCCACAAAGTCGCCCTGATCTGCAGCGGAGACAAACCCGAGCGCCTGCTGGCCGAGCTGGCTGCGCCCGCGTTGCAGAAGCTGCCGCTGTATCAATTACCGGAGAAAAAAGCTGCGCTGACACAGTTGAACGACGATCTGATGCGCGCCCTACGGCCGCAAAATCGCTTACTTATCCTGCTGGCCCACGCCAGCATGTGGCAAACCTTCACCACCGAAGAGCTGCGCGAGTGGACGCGCACCCTCGCCGCCTGGCTGCGGCGGCAGGGCTGTACGCTGTTGATCCTCAGCCACGGCGGCGGCATCAATAAGCTCAAAGGGCAGCTCAGCGCACAGCACCGCATCCTGAACGGCCTGTCCAGCCTGCAATGGCAGCAGGACAGCGCGCAATACCTGGTGAACTGGTGGAGCACCGAAAACGGCATCAACGCCAATCAGCTGCTGACCTTGTATGCGGCGGAAGGTGGCTGGCAGGGCGAGGATGAAAATAGCCAACCCTCCCCCACCGCCTTGCGCAGCGACGAAAGCCAGTATCTGGCCGAGCGCAGCATCCTCGAAGGCGCGCCGCCGCTGTCCGCCAACTGGCAGTTGCTGGAGAGCAACGATGAACTGGCGCAGCACGGCATGCTGAGACTCTCGGCGACGTTGATTTTCGCGTTGTATCAAAGCGACCAAATCGATCATCTGGCGCACCAGATCCACACCCTGCGCCGCAGCCGCGGCAACGGCCTGAAAATCGCGGTGCGCGAGATGAGCGCCAGCCTGCGCTACAGCGACGAACGGCTGCTGCTGGCCTGCGGCGCCAACCTGATCGTGCCACACGTTGCGCCGCTGTCGCGTTTTCTGACCATGCTCGAGGGCATCCAGGGGCAACGCTTCTCACGGCATGTGCCCGCCGACATCGATGCGCTGCTGGCCGGGCTGCGTCCGCTGCAGCTCAAAGGCTACATGCGGCCGGAAGCGTTCAGCCAGGCGGTGCTTTCGCTGATGGGCAACACGCTGCTGCCCGAGGATGGCAAAGGCGTGATGGTGGCGCTGCGCCCGGCCACCGGTCTGCGCGCCGAACAGGCGATGACCCTGTGCCACCTGCGGCGGTTCGGCGACGTGATGACCGTGGTGCAAGGGCGGCTGGTGCTGTTCCTTTCCACCTGCCGCATCAACGATCTGGATACCGCGCTGAAGTTCATCTTCCGCCTGCCGGTGGATGAAGCCTTCAGCAACCGGGTGGTGTGGCACCAGGACGTCGATATCATTTCGGAAATCAAACGCATGGCCCAGGGGCGCTGGCAGATTTCGGCCACCGGCACCGCCGGTGCCGCGCCGCGCCCCCGCGTGGCGGCGGCCGAGGTGCCCGCGGAACGGCGGCAGCCGGTCGCCTTCACGCTGCCGCTTGGCCCGCAGGAGGAACCGCATGCTGAACCTTAACGACATCGTGCAACTGATCCTGCTGTGCGCGCTGATCTTCATTCCGCTGGGCTACGCCTTTCACCGGCGTTTTCCGCATTTGCGTCAATACTGGCAAAACCTGTTGTTATCGCCGCGCTATTTGAAATCCGCCGGTTTATGGGTGCGCACAGGCTCCTCATCTCAGATTAAACGTAAGAAGCAGCCATGAATCCAAACTCGAAGACGCAATCCGATAACGCTCTGTGGCGCTACTGGCGCGGGCTGGGCGGCTGGAACCTCTACTTTCTGGCCAAATTCGCCCTGCTGTGGTTCGGCTACCTGAATTTCCACGCGCTGCCGAACCTGGTGTTCATGGCATTTCTGCTGATGCCGATCCCTTCGCAACGCCTGCATCGCTGGCGCCATTACCTCGCTATCCCGATCGGCATCGTGCTGTTCTACCACGACACCTGGCTGCCGGGCATCAACAGCATCCTCAGCCAGGGCTCGCAGCTGGCCGGTTTCAGCGCCCAGTATCTGTTGGAGCTGATCAACCGCTTTATCAACTGGCAGATGATCGGCGCGGCCTTCGTGCTGTTTATCGCCTACCTGTTCGTCGCACAGTGGGTGCGCGTCACGGTGTTCACCGTGGCGGCGCTGGCGTGGCTCAATATCGTCAACATCGCCGGGCCGGCGGTTTCACTGCTGCCCGCCACTTCCACGGCTGCCGCCGGCGGCGCCAATACCCCGGCCACATCAGCGCCGCCGGCGGGGGGCGCTGCGCCGGCAGACAGCCTGCCGCCGACCAGCGCCAACCTGACGGCCTACCTGAACCAGTTCTACGAGCGGGAAAAAGGCCGCGCCACCGCGTTCCCGGCCACTTTGCCCGCCGACGCCCAACCGTTCGATCTGCTGGTGATCAACATCTGTTCGCTGGCCTGGGCCGATATGGAGGCGGTCAACCTGCAGAATCATCCGCTGTGGTCGAAGATGGACATCATGTTCGACAGCTTCAACTCGGCCACCGCCTACAGCGGCCCGGCCTCGATACGGTTGCTGCGCGCCAGCTGCGGCCAGCTTTCGCATCATGATTTGTACCAGCCGGTGAACCAGCAGTGTTACCTGTTCGACAACCTGGCGAAGCTCGGCTTCAAGCAACAGCTGATGCTCGATCACTCCGGAGTGTTCGGCAACTACCTGAAAGAGCTGCGTGAACAGGGCGACATGCAGGCGCCGTTAATGTCGCAGGCCGGCATCGGCAACGAGCTGACGTCGTTCGACGGTGAGCCGATTTATAACGATCTGGAATTGCTGACCCGCTGGCTGGATCAGCAGCAAAAAGCCGGAGACGCCCGCACCGCCACCTTCCTCAACGTCATCCCGTTGCACGACGGCAACCGCTTCGTCGGCTCCAACAAAAGCGCCGACTATCAGCCGCGCGCGCAGAAGCTGTTCGATCAGCTGAACACCTTCCTCGATCAGCTGGAAAAATCCGGCCGCAAAGTGGTGGTGGTGATCGTGCCGGAGCACGGCGCGGCGTTGGTGGGTGACAAGATGCAGATGTCCGGCCTGCGCGACATCCCGAGCCCGAACATTACCCATACGCCGGTCGGCATCAAACTGGTGGGCATGAAGGCGCCGCATCAGGGCGGCCCGCTGCAGATCAAAACGCCGAGCAGCTATCTGGCGCTGTCTGAACTGGTGTCGCGCCTGGTGGACGGCAAGGTCTTCAGCGAATCCAGCGTCGATTGGCAGACACTGAAACAGGGGCTGCCGCAGACCCCGGTCATCTCTGAAAACGACAACGCCATCGTGATGCAATATCAGGGGAAACCTTACATTCGCCTGAACGGCGGCGACTGGGTGCCTTATCCGCAATAAGCGCGGCCTCATCAACCTAAAGCGCGCCGCCGGCGCGCTTTTTTATTAGGGCTTTTATAATAGATATAGCGAAGCTTATCGGCCAACCTCACGTTATTAATAACAATTCGTTAAATTCAATTATTCGACAACCATTAACATACGAAGATTCTTAGAAAAATAACTCTTATAAGAATTTAATTAGTGAGGTAATTAAAATGGCGGACGGTGGTAGTTTTCTAATTATTAACCCTTTGATTGAGTAATAAAAAACGCCGGCGTGATGCCGGCGTGAATTTAAGCGATGACGTTCGACGCTTTACGCCCCCGGATGTTCGTCCTGATCGACCGCAAAGCAGGCCACCATCTGCTCACCGTACTGTTTGAGCTGCGGCTGCAGCTGCACGCAGGTGCCGAAAGCGCGGCGGCAGCGGGCATTGAACGCACAGCCCGGCGGCGGATTCATCGGGCTGGGCAGTTCGCCGGTCAGCTTGATACGCTCGCGGCGCATATCCGGGTTCAACCGCGGCGTCGCCGACAGCAGCGCCTGGGTGTACGGATGACGCGGGTTGTTGAAGATCGCCTCTTTGCTGCCCTTTTCCACGCAGCGGCCGAGGTACATCACCATCACCTCGTCGGCGATGTGTTCCACCACCGACAGATCGTGCGAGATGAACACATAGGACAGCCCCAGCTCCTGCTGCAGATCCATCATCAGGTTCAGCACCTGAGCGCGCACCGACACGTCCAATGCCGACACCGGTTCATCGGCGATCACCACGTCCGGATTCAACATCAGCCCGCGGGCGATGGCGATACGCTGGCGCTGGCCGCCGGAGAACATGTGCGGGTAGCGGTCGTAATGCTCGGTCTTCAGGCCGACCTTCGCCATCATCTCCAGCGCTTTTTCCCGCCGTTCGGCGGCGCTGAACGACGTGTTGATCAACAGCGGCTCCTCGAGGATCTGCCCGACCTTCTTGCGGGGGTTGAGCGATCCGTAAGGATTCTGGAACACGATTTGGATCTTCTGCCGCCGCAGCTTCTCGGCCGAGACGTCCGGCTTCAGCAGATCCTGCCCCTGGTAATACAACTCGCCGCCGGTCGGCACTTCAATCATCGTCAGCAGGCGGCCGAGCGTTGATTTGCCGCAGCCCGACTCACCGACCACCGCCAGCGTTTTGCCGCGCTCCAGGGTGAAGGACACGCCGTCGAGCGCCTTGACCAGCCGCTCCGGCGCGAACAGACCCTTTTTCACCGGGTAATGCTTCTTCAGGTCAATCGCCTGCAATAAAGGTTGATTCTGGCTCATACGGTCGGCCTCCCCGCATCATCCAGCGGTGTGTGACATTTAACCTGACGGCCGGGAATGCTGCGCAGTTCCGGCTCCTCGTTACGGCAGCGCTCGTTGGCGTACGGACAACGCGGGTTGAGCAGGCAACCGGTCGGGCGATCGTATTTGCCCGGCACCACGCCCGGCAGCGAAGCCAGCCGCGCCTTGTCGGCGGCGAACTCCGGCAGCGCGCGCAGCAGCGCCTGAGTGTACGGGTGGCGCGGCGCGCGGAAAATCTCCGCCGCCTTGCCGGATTCCACCACCTGGCCGGCGTACATCACGATGATGTGATGCGCCGCTTCCGCCACCAGCGCCAGATCGTGAGTGATCAGCAGCAGCGCCATGTTTTCGCGCTGCTGCAGGTCCAGCAGCAGTTCGATGATCTGCGCCTGGATAGTCACATCGAGCGCGGTCGTCGGCTCGTCGGCGATCAGCAGCTTCGGCCGACAGGCGATGGCCATGGCGATCATCACGCGCTGACTCATGCCGCCGGAAAGCTGGTGCGGGTATACGTCCAGCCGCGAAGCCGGATCGGGGATGCCCACCTGGGTCAGCAGGTCGATAGCGCGCTGGCGGCGAGTGCGGCGATTGCCGCCCTGATGCACCTTCAGCGCCTCCATGATTTGGTAACCGACGGTATAGCACGGGTTCAGGCTGGTCATCGGATCCTGGAAGATCATCGCCACTTCGGAGCCCACCAGCTGGCGGCGCTCTTTTTCGGAGATCTTGCGCAGATCCTGGCCGTTGAACTCCAGCTTGTCGGCCATCACCTTGCCGGGGAAATCGATCAGGCCCATGATCGCCAGCGAGCTGACGGATTTGCCGGAGCCGGATTCACCGACGATGCCGACCACCTGACCTTGCTCCACGCTGTAACTGATGCGGTCTACCGCGCGGAACGGGGTGCCTTCGTCACCGAAGTGCACCGAAAGCTTGTCTACATTCAATAACGCCATCTCTCTCGTCCTCTGTTACTGCTTGAGTTTGGGGTCGAGAGCGTCACGCAAACCGTCCCCCATCAGGTTAAATGCCAGCACCGTCAGCAGGATCGCCAGGCCGGGGAAGGTCACCACCCACCAGGCGCTTTGCGCGAACTGCAGCACGTCGGAGAGCATGGTGCCCCACTCCGGCGTCGGCGGCTGCGCACCCATGCCCAGAAAGCCGAGAGCGGCCATGTCCAGAATGGCGTTCGAGAAACCGAGAGAAGCCTGCACGATCAAAGGCGCCAGGCAGTTAGGCAGAATATTGACGAACATCTGGCGCAGCGCGCCGGCGCCCGCCACCCGCGAAGCGGTGACGTAGTCGCGGTTGACCTCCACCAGCACCGCCGCGCGCGTCAGACGCACATAGTGCGGCAGGGCGACGAAGGTCAGCGCCAGCGAGGCGTTGACGATCGACGGCCCGAATACCGCCACCAGCACCAGCGCCAGCAACAGGCTCGGCAGAGCCAGCATGATGTCGACGATGCGCATGATAATCGCGTCCACCACGCCGCCGAAGTAACCGGCCAGCAGGCCGAATATCACGCCCATGATCAGCGACAGCACCACCACCAGACAGCCGACCAACAGCGACAGCCGTGCACCGTACATCAGGCGCGACAGCACGTCGCGGCCCACGTCGTCGGTGCCGAGGATATATTGCCAGCTGCCGCCTTCTTGCCACACCGGCGGCTTGAGCAGCGCGTCGCGGAACTGGTCCGCCGGCGCATGCGGCGCCAGCACGCCGGCGCCGAGCGCTATCACCAGCATCAGAACGATATACACCAGGCCGACCACGGCCCCTTTATTGCGCTTGAAATAGTGCCAAAACTCCTGAAACGGGGTCATCGGCTTCGGCGCACCTTTAACTGCAGACTCAGTGATTTGAGACATGAGAGCGCCCCTTATTTCTTGTGGCGAATACGCGGGTTGACCACGCCGTAGAGCACGTCTACCAGCAGGTTAACCAGAATGATCATACAGGCGACCAGCAATACCCCGCCCTGCACCACCGGGTAATCGCGGCGCTGCAGCGCGTCGATCAGCCAGCGGCCCAGCCCCGGCCAGGAGAAGATGGTTTCCGTCAGAATAGCGCCGGCCAGCATGGTGCCAACCTGCAGCCCGATCACCGTCACCACCGGCAGCAGCGCGTTGCGCAGCGCGTGGACGACGATCACTCGCATGCGGCTCACGCCCTTGGCGCGCGCGGTGCGGATATAGTCTTCGCCCAACACTTCCAGCATCGAGGAACGGGTCATGCGCACGATCACCGCCAGCGGGATGGTGCCCAGTACGATGGCCGGCAGGATCATGTGCATCACCGCGTCGACGAAGTCGCCAGGCTCGCCCCAGATCAGGGTGTCTATCAGCATGAAGCCGGTCAGCGGCTGGCTGTCGTCGAGGAATACCGTGTCGCTGATGCGCCCCGACACCGGCGTCAGGTTAAGCTGCACCGACACCAGCATGATCAGCATCATGCCCCACCAGAAAATCGGCATCGAATAGCCGGTCAGCGAGATGCCCACCGCGGTGTGGTCGAAGATCGAGCCGCGTTTGACCGCCGCCAGCACCCCGACCGGGATGCCCACCAGCACCGCGAAGATCATCGCGCAAATGCCCAGCTCCAGCGTAGCCTGAAAGCGCGGAACGAACTCGCTCCAGACGGAGATGCGGCTTTTAAGCGAGGTGCCCAGATCGCCGTGCAGCACGTTGGACACGTAGGAGAAATATTGTTGATAGAGCGGCTTGTCCAGCCCCATTTCCGCCATCAGCTGCGCGTGGCGCTCGGCGGAGATACCGCGTTCCCCGGCCATGATGGTCACCGGGTCGCCGGGGATCATATGGACGAATGCAAAAGTCAGCAATGTAATGCCGATAAACGTTGGGATAACTAACCCCAAACGTCGGAGTATGAACTGCAACATATCCCGAACTCTCTGTATCAATGCCCGGCAGCTCATCGTCCGCCAGGCTTATTAACGCTCACATGCCTTTGAACGATTCGACGGCCATACGCCGGAGACTGGTCAGCAGGGGCGCAAACCTGTTGCGCCCCTGCAAGTCCATTCGTGCGTCTCCGGTAAAGCGGTCGAAATCAGTCTACAGAGACATTCTCGAAGTGATGCTTACCGAGCGGATCCACGACGTAGCCTTTCACTTCCTTACGCACAGGCTCGTACACGGTGGAGTGTGCGACAATCAGCGCCGGAGCCTGATCGTGCATCACCACCTGCGCCTGCTTGTACAGTTCGATGCGCTTGTCGTGGTTGGATTCGGCGCGCGCCGGTTGAATCAGATCTTCAAACGGCTTGTAGCACCAGCGGGAGTAGTTGGAGCCGTCTTTCGCCGCCGCGCAGCTGAACAGCGTGGCGAAGAAGTTGTCCGGATCCCCGTTGTCGCCGGTCCAGCCCATCATCACCGTCTGGTGCTCGCCCGCTTTGGCGCGCTTGAGGTATTCACCCCACTCATAAGTGACGATTTTGGCTTTCACGCCGATCTTGGCCCAGTCGGCCTGGATCATTTCCGCCATGCGGCGCGCGTTCGGGTTGTATGGACGTTGCACCGGCATTGCCCACATGTCGATGCTGAAACCGTCGGCCATGCCCGCTTCTTTCAGCAGCTCTTTCGCCTTGGCCGGATCGTAAGCGTAATCCTGCACCGCGTCGTTATAGCCCCACATGGTCGGCGGGATCAGGTTCTTGGCCGCCTGACCCGCGCCCTGATAAACCGCGTCGATGATCGCCTGTTTGTTGACCGCCATGGTCAACGCCTGGCGCACCTTCACGTTATCCAGCGGTTTTTTCTCGGTGTTGAACGACAGATAGCCCACGTTCAGCCCCGGTTTCTCCAGCAGGTTGATGGCTTTGTCTTGTTTCATGCGGGCGATGTCGGCCGGATTCGGGTACGGCATCACCTGGCATTCGTTTTTCTGCAGTTTGGCGTAGCGCACGGAGGCGTCAGGCGTGATGGAAAACACCAGGCGATCGATCTTCGGCTTGGTGCCCCAGAAACCGTCGAACGCCTTGTACAGGATCTTGGAGTCTTTCTGGTATTGCAGCAGCTGGAATGGGCCGGTGCCGATCGGGTTCAGATCGACTTTCTCCGGCGTGCCGGCTTTCATCATCACGTCAGCGTATTCGGCGGACAGAATGGACGCGAAGTCCATGCCCAGGTCAGCCAGGAACGGCGCCTCCGGGCGGTTCAGCACGAAGCGCACGGTGTTGTCGTCCACTTTTTCGATCTTGGCGATCAGCTTCGGCATGTCCATGCCTTCAAAGTATTCGTAACTGCCGCCGGACACTTTGTGATAGGCGTTGTTCGCATCCAACTGGCGTTCAAAGGAGAACACCACGTCGTCGGCGTTGAAATCGCGCGTCGGTTTGAAGTCTTTGCTGCTCTGCCACTTCACGCCTTTGCGCAGGTGGAAGGTGTAGGTTTTGCCGTCTTCGCTGACGTCCCACTTCTCAGCCAGGCCCGGCTGCAGTTCGGTGGTGCCGGTCTTGAATTCGACCAGCCGGTTGTAGATCGGTACCGAGCTGGCGTCATAGGTGGTGCCGGAGGTAAACAGCTGCGGGTTGAACCCTTCCGGGGAACCTTCAGAACAGTAAACCAACGTCTTGGCCTGTACGCTGGCCGCCACGGTCAGCGCGATCAGCCCAATACCGAATTTCAGAATCCCCGATTTACCCAAGGAACGTGTCATCGTTAGTGCTCCATTGTGTGATGTGATGTGTGTAATTGCCGCCAGGCCTGTATTTTTTATTGCGTGGCCTGTGCGATCGGCGCCCGAAGGCAGAAGGCGTACGAGGAGAGAATGCCGGATGGAACGCATCGCGGCGGGGACGTCTGAGCGCGTGGAATTCACTCAAACAACTCTCGCTCTTACCCCTGAGGCTATCAAGTTGCCAACTGTTTGGGGTGTCGTCAATATAACCAGTGGGGATTTACGCAGACTGTGAGAAACAGCAAACAAACATAAAAAAAACCTTTTGTTAACAGTTCCAGCATGAAAATTTATGCTAAGCGGCCATTTTTAGCGCATTGGTCTGACCCTCACAAACTTACTGGTTTTTAACTCCGTTAAAAAACGCCAAAACTTTGTTGCTGAATGATGAATATCTGAACGGTTATTTTTGTGATCGCCGTTAAAGACAGGAGGAAATGCTGAAGGATTACCCAAAAGGGTGAGTCCGATGAGCGCGTTTTGCTCCGGGCAGGCCCACAATCTGTGCGGCGTAAAAAAACTTTCGGCGGCGAAAAAGCCGGGGGCGAAAGGATATCCCCCGGCAACGCACTGCAACCGATTATTGAACGCCGGCGCTGTTGCCCAGGCTGGCGTTCATGCTGTTGAGAATATCGCCGTTATCCGCGTCGATCTCCCAGGAGAACAGGCCGCCCAGCTGCTTATCCAACACGTACTTGCCTTTGGCCTGCACCGAGCGGGCATCGTCGAAGGTGATCAGATCGCCGGTGGAAGGTTTGAACACGTAAGGCGCTTCCGCCGTGGCGTCGTAGGTATACTGCCACTCGCCGCTCATGAACTGGCCGGCGATTTGGCGGTAGTCCACGATACCGTTCTCCCAGGTGCCTTTAACCGGCCCGGTGGCGGTGCCGGTGAACGGAATATTGTTCTGGTAGCCGTTCACCCCGGTCCAGCCGCGGCCATACATGGCGGTGCCGACCACGATTTTGCCCGGCTTGACGCCCTGCGCCAGCAGCGCATTGACGCCGTTCACCGTGGTGTAGGCGGTGTCCGGTTTCCAGGCCGGCGCATTCAGCGCGGTCTGATGCCCCAGGTTCTTCAGATCGAAGGCGCCATAGAAGTCGTAGCTCATCAGGAAGATGTGATCCATCGAGTTCTGCGCAACGTTGTAAGCCACCTTGTCGATCTTGTCCTTACCGGCGCTGATGGCGGAGGTCAGCTCATACTTGCGGCCGGTTTCCGCCGACAGCTGATCCAGCATCGCCCGCAGCTCCTTCATCAGCAGCACATAGGTTTCCCCGTCTTGCGGGCTGCCCAGGTTAGGGTTGGCGCCTTTGCCGCCCGGGAACTCCCAGTCGATATCCACGCCGTCGAAGAACTTCCAGGTCTGCAGGAACTCTTTCACCGAACCGACGAAGCGATCGCGCTTCACCTTGTCGCCCATGAAGAAGAACGGGTCGGACAGCGTCCAGCCGCCGATCGACGGCAGGATTTTCAGGTCAGGATGCGCCTGCTTCAGCGCCATCAGCTGGCCGAAGTTGCCCTTGTAGGGGTCATCCCAGGCGGTCACGCCCTTCTGCGCTTTTTGCAGCGCGGCGAACGGATCGTGGATCGAGACTTTGAAGTCCTCGCGGCCCTGGCAGGAGCGCTGTAACGCCTGGAAGCTGCCTTCAATCTCTTTCAGGCTGTCGTTGATGCCATTGCCGCCGCAGATCGGGATAAAGCCGTACAGCAGGTGGGTCAGGTTTTGCGCCGGGATCTTGTCGACGGTGAAATTGCGCCCGTAAACGCCCCACTCGACGAAATAAGAACCGACCACTTTGCCGGAGTTCTGTTTATACGGTTTATTCTTTTCCAGCAGCGGCTCTTTCAACGGCGCCAAATGGCTGCCGTCGGTGTCGGCCACCACAATTTCGGTGGCGTCACTGGCGGTGCAGCCGTCGGCATTGCACAATGCCACCTGCATTTGATAACGGCCGCCTTTATTCACTTTAAAATTCGCCGTACCGGAAGATCCGGTTGAAGGACCACTCCACGCCTCTTTGCCATTTAATAAAACTTTTGCCGTCGTGCCGGTGTCGCCATTCCATAAATTCCAGGAGACCGAAACATCGGCGGCATTTTTTACCTTCACCAAATTATTATAAGCGGTAGCCGCCTGGTCAACTTCAACAATGGCGAACTTGGTGTTGCCCCAGGCGATGGTCGGCTTGCCCGGCGCGGCGGCCTGCGCCGCGGAACACAGCGTGCTGCCGATCAACAGCGCCAACAGCGGTTTATTAAATTTGCGCATAACTGATTCCTTTATTCCGAGAGGATAAACATAAAAGAGTTAATCGTCGCGATGCATTGCCGAAGCGAAAAAATTCCGCAATAATCCGCGAAGGTTAAAATCAATGAATAACAACAGCGTCTTTCCACGTGGCGAAATAATCATTCCCACCGCGTACATTCAGACTATAAATAAAAAAGGCGCAAAAACAAGAGCGCTATCAACTGGGTTTTATTCAGCAAGCGTGAATTTATTTTAATATAAATAAAAGAAAGCATGACAAATAAGGATAGTGAATTTTCTATTAAGGAAAGATAAATATTTATCAGTATTGCACCACACTCTTCAGTCAGGGTGTTGTCATTATTGACAACACCCTGACTGTGTTGGTAATGTGAACAACACTTAAGGAAAGGGCATGCCTTCGCAGCTAATCTACCAAGACAGGATACCTCTGGCACCTGCAGCATTTGCGCAGCTCGTCATTTGGCGGGTGGTGCCGCCCGTCAGGGCCAGCGGCCACTGTTATAAATACCGATTTGCTTATGTAAAAGACGGCATTTGTCGACTGCGCTATGACAATGAAGCGGGTAAAGGCGATCACAAACATATCGATGGAAAAGAAGAGCCGCTTAATTTCACGACCATTGATGCCTTGCTCGACAGTTTCTGGCGCGAGGTTATGCAGCTTACAGAGGAGTCATGATGAACACAGTCACTATTCGGTTCGCTTCAGTCGAAGAAATGAAACTTGCACTGAAGGAAGCCACAACAGGTCATCAAAGCGCTCAAGGGCAATACATCACATTCCTGGATTGGGAGAGTCTGTGGAAAACCTTATCACCCAAGAAAATGCATATCTTGCATACCATGACCGGCGCCGGCGAACTTTCCATTCGGGAAATCGCGCGCCGAGTGAAGCGCGATGTGAAAGCGGTGCATACCGATCTGCAGTCGCTGTTAGGCTGTGGCATCGTCGATAGAGGTGAACAAGGCGTGATTTTCCCCTATGACGAAATCCATTTTGACTTCGTCGTAGGCAAAGCCGCCTAAACGACGGGCGAAAAAAAACCTGCTTTAAAAAAGCAGGTTTTTCGAATGGTGGTCGGCGAGAGAGGATTACGCGCATCGTTGATGCGCGCCCTGCGGGCCGTTGCTAAAGCAACGTTGTCTCGCTTCGCGAGGCTCGAACCTCCTGCGGAGGTGCTCATCCTCATAAACGACGGGCGAAAAAAAACCTGCTTTAAAAAAGCAGGTTTTTCGAATGGTGGTCGGCGAGAGAGGATTCGAACCTCCGACCCACTGGTCCCAAACCAGTTGCGCTACCAAGCTGCGCTACTCGCCGATGCGGGGCGCATCTTACTGCTGGCGGTTATAGGCGTCAATCACTTTTTTGCCCCTGCACTTCAAGTGGTGATAAAAGCGCCATAATGCGCTGCGCCGGGGGCTGCGCAGCGTATTTTACTCAGGCGTTGGCCGGTTTCAGCGCCGGCGTCTGCGCGCGCAGGAATGGCAGCAGGAACAGCGCCGACAGGCAGGCGGCGATGGAAATCACCACGAAGAAGCCGTTCCAGTGCCAGATCTCCATCACCCGCGCGATCGGGTAGCCGGACAGCGCCGCGCCCAGGTAGGCGAACAGGCCGACGAAACCGGTCGCGGCGCCCGCCGCATCCTTGTGCGAGCACTCCGCCGCCGCCATGCCGATCAGCATCTGCGGGCCGAAGATAAAGAAGCCGATGGCGAAGAAACAGCAGGCCTGCAGCAGGTAGGTCACGCCCGGCATCAGCCACAGCGCCGCCACCGACAGGAAGATACCGATGGCGAAAATCAGGTTCATCGGGCCGCGGTTGCCGCGGAACAGCTTGTCGGAGCCCCAACCGGCCACCAGTGAACCGATGAAGCCGCCCACTTCAAACAGCGAAATGGCCGAGTTGGCGGTCATCAGCGAATAGCCCTTTTCCTGCGTCAGATAGAGGTTGCCCCAGTCGTTGATCGCGGTGCGCACGATGTACACCAGCACGTAAGAGACCGCCAACAGCCAGATGTACTTGTTGGTCAGCACGTAGCGTTTGATGATCTCGCGGTTGCTCAGCCCCTGGCCTTCCGATTCCTGCACCAGCTCCATGGCGTCGTTGCGCCATTTGCCGACGCTCGGCAGCCCCAGGGTGGATGGCTTGTCACGCAGGCGCCAGCACATCAGCAGGCCGAGCACCACGCCGATGATGCCGGGAATGATCATGCCGTAACGCCAGCTGAAGTGCAGCGAGATAAAGCCGACCAACAACGGGATCAGCGCGCCGCCGACGTTGTGCGAGGTGTTCCAGATCGCCCACCAGCTGCCGCGCTCGGAGCGCGAATACCAGCTGGTGAGGATTTTTGAGCACGGCGGCCAGCCCCAGCCCTGGAAGAAGGCGTTGAGGATCCACAGCGTGCCCAGCATCAGCAACGATGAGCTGAGACCGAAGAAGATATTCAGCACCCCGGTCATGATCAGGCCCAGCCCCATAAAGTAACGCGGGTTGGAGCGATCGCTGATCATGCCGGAAATGAATTTCGAGCAGCCGTAGGTGATGTAGAACAGCGTGCCGAGGATGCCGACGTCGGACATCGTCAGACCCAGATCGCTCAGCATCGCCGGCATGATGAAGTTGAAGCTTTTGCGCGTGAAGTAAAACGCGGCATAACCGATGTACATGGTGCACATCAGCTGAATGCGCCAGTATTTGTAGCTGGCGTCGATCTGCCGTTGATCGGTGACCTGCGGCGCATCCGGGCGGCTTTTAAGGAAAGACCACATGTGGAACCTCAGAGGATTGAATTAAAGTGCCGCTATGATGCTCCTCGCGCGCGCAGGGGGCTTACGCCGGATTCTCGAGGCGGTTAGGAGTTTTTCCTAGTTTTGCGTTTGCGCCGGTGAAACTGTGGGCAAGATCACACTCAAACAGGCGCCCCGCTCAGCGGTGAACCGCAGGCTGCCGCCGAGGGCGCTGATGCGCTCCTGCATGCCGCGCAGGCCGTATCCCGGCTGATGGTTTTCCGCATCGAAGCCCACGCCGTTGTCGCGGATGGTCAGGGCGATCTGCGGCGCGGCGCCTTTGCGCGGCTGCAGGCGCGCATCCAGCTCCAGGCGGCTGGCGCCGGCGTGGCGGCACACATTGGTCACCCCTTCCTGACACACCCGGTACAGCGTAATTTTCAGCGTTTCATCCAGCAGCTCGTCCGGCACCTGCCACTGCAGGCTGCTCACCAGCGACGCGTCCTGCGGCAGCGACTCCCGCAGCATCGCCGCCACCGCCGCCGACAGCGGCAGGTTGTTCAGCGCCGCCGGCCACAGCTGGGTCAGCACATCGTGTACCCCGTCATAAACCCGCAGCGCCAACGCATCAATGGCGTCGGCGCAGCCGATCACCGCCGGTTCCGGCGCCAGACGTTTGACGATGCTGGCCTGGGTGCGGATCACGGTGATGGTCTGCCCCACTTCATCGTGCAGCTCGCGCGCCACCTCGCGCCGGGTTTGCTCCTCCGCCGTCACCAGCGCCCGCGCCAGCTGCCGATTCTCCGCCAGCCGCAGCCGCAGCTGTTGATTCAGTTCGCGCTGGCGCTGAATGCCGGCGCCCAGCAGCAGCCCGGTCAGGCTTTGGGCCAGCAGCGACAGCAGCAGATCGCGGTGCGACTCCGGCTGCGGCGGCTCGTTGACCATCAGCGCCACGCCGTTGAGCAGCGTCGCCAACAGCGCGCCCTGCCAGCCATAGCGATAAGACATGAACACGATGGGGATCGCCAGGCAGAACGGCGCGAAACGGCGCAGCTCGGCGGCGTTAACCTGCTGCTGCAGCCAGATGCTGAACGCAAACAGCAACAGATAGCTGGCCAGGTGGCCCAGACGCAGCTCCACCGGCTTGTGGATCAGCCCCGGCTCCAGCGGCACCCAGATTTGGCGCGCCAGATAGTGCCACAACAGCAGGCAGGTTGGCGCGATGGTGAAACCGCCGGTCAGGCCGAGCAACAGCGCGCGGGCGCCTTCGCCGCTCACCAGCTGCCATACCAGCGCCTGCAGCAAGGCGGCAATGGCGACCACCGCGCCCTGCAACAGCGGCCAGCGCCATTCGCTGTCGCTCTGCTGATGGCGCAACAGCCACGGCGAGGCCAGCAGGCTGAGCAACACCGTCAACACCAGCACCGCCACCGACGCCCACAGCGCCGGGCCGTAGCCGAACTGATCCGCCAGCAATGCCATCAGCAGCAGGTCGGCCAGCAGGATCCCCGGCCAGAAACGGTACGGGCTCTGCAGCAAAATGCCCATGCGCAGGCCGAACGGAAACAGCAGCAGCGCCTGCCAGGGGGGGGCGATCAGCGCGGTGCCGATGCCCCACAGGCAAAACGCGCTGGCGGCGTAGATGAAAAACAGCGCCAGCTGGGTGATCAGGCGCTGCGTCACAGGTTCAGCATCCGTCTGGCCAGCTCGACGTTGTTGTTGATGCCCAGCTTGGCGAACAGGTTGGCGCGGTGCACATGCACCGTTTTCGGCGACAGCCCCAAGGCGGCGGCGATCTCACGCACCTCCTGGCCCTGCGCCAGCAATAGCGCGATCTCGCGCTCGCGGCGGGTCAACGGATCGACCCTCACCCGCGCCAGCTGCTGCGCGATTTCCGGCATCAGGTAGACGCCGCCGCCGGCGACGGTGCGCACCGCGGTGATCAGATCTTCCGGCTTGCAGCGCTTGGAGAGAAAGCCGCTGGCGCCGCGTTCCAGCGCCATTTCCACCAGCGCCGGGTTATCGTGCATCGACAGCATCACCACGCGGATGCCGGAAGGAATGTCCGCCAGCAGATCCAGCCCGCTGCCGTCCGGCATCGAAATGTCGCAAATACAGATTTCCGCTTCCAGCCCCGGCAGGCCGGCGCGCGCCTGCGCCGCGCTGCTGAACTCGCCCACCACCTGAATATCGGCCTCCAGCGACAGCAGTTGCACAAAGCCCGAACGCACAATGTCATGATCGTCGATAAACGCCACGCGCAGGGTCATGGAAATCTCCGGTTAGCAGGGGAAGTGCGCAAGTATACCGTATGCGCATACCGGAATAATTGATGAAGAGAATGTATTGGGTGAAATTACCGGGTGCGCAAGGCAGGCACCCGGCGGGAGAGGTTACAGGCGGGCAGGTGCCGTTTTATCCTGCGGCAGATGGCACCAGTTGTTTTTGTCCACGATGCCGCCATCGGGAGACGTGTATCCGAGGCAGCCAAGGAGGGTGTCAAACAGCTCGACGTGGCGATGCGTTTTGCCGATGCGCTGCTGCGCCTGCAACTGCTCAAAGGCACTGAGGTGTTGCGGGTTTTCGAGGAACTTGTCCGACGCCCACACGATCATCGGCACGCGGAATTGCTCCGGCGGCGCCATTTCGCGCGGCGTGCCGTGCAGGTGCGTATTCTCGCCGATCGATTCGCCGTGATCGGCGGCATAGAACACGATGGCCTTCTTGTCGCGCACCTGATCGATCACATTACTGATAAAGCTGTCGGTATACAGCACCGTATTGTCGAACGCATTGATCAGCTGCGCCTTGGTGCAGGAATCGTCCACCCCCATGCACTCCGGCTGATAACGCGCATAGCTGCGCGGATAGCGCTGCGAGTACAGGTAGTGCGAGCCTTTGGTATGCAGGATCACCAGGTGCTTGCCCTTCGGATAGCGCGCCAGCGACTCCTTCATTTCGTCCACCAGCAGCATATCGTCGACCGCCTTGCCGTCGTTGCGCTTCTCGGACGCGATCATCTCGCGGAACGAATAGTTGTTCACCTCGGTGTTGTTGTAGAACCACACCTCGCTCTGCATGGCGAACAGCTCGGAAGAGAAGCCCAGATCCTTCAGCACCGCGAACACGTTCTGCTCTTTCAGCGTGCGCTGCGGATTGTCTTCGGTGCCGCCTTCACGCACGAACATGCAGCGCAGCGACAGCTTGGTGGCGGTATCGCACGACTCGCCGCGGAACGCCACCAGATTCTTCTCTTTAGACAGCCGCGGCGTGGTATCGCGCTCGTAGCCCAGCATGCCCATGTGATCCCAGCGCGTGGTCTCGCCGATGATAAACACCACGTAGGTGTCGTCGATGTCCGCCGGCGGTACATAAGTGAAGTGTTTGCCCGGATCGAACATCGTGCTCTGGTCCTGGCTTTCGTCATAGCGGGTATAGGCGAACAGCCCCAGCGCCGACAGCCAGTTGGACGGCAGATACGAGTGCGCCACCACGCCGCCGTAGCTCGGCAAATCGACGTTGGAAAGCTTCTCTTGCACGCTCTGCTCGTCGTCCAGCATGCGCAGCGGCAGCCAGACCAGCGCCACCACCGCCAGCAACACCAGCAGCGGCTTGATGCGATGACCAGGGGTTTTCAGCTGTTCTATCAGGGTATAGCGCAGGTTGTTTTTCCAGATCAGCAGCAGCGGCAAGGCGCTGAGCGCCACCATCCACAGCACGAAGTGCAGGCCAACCACCTCTTTCGACAGATCGATATCGGTGGTCATCACCGACACCACGATGCCGTAGCCGATCACCACGTTGAAAAACGTCATGTAGTAGCTGGCGGCAACCGAAATCAACACCAGCAGCGAGGCGACGATGCGATAAAACAGCCGGCCGCCGAGCGATACCAGCCGCATGATGAAGAACGTAAACAGGACGATAGCGATGACTTCCGTCACCGCCGAAATAAGCTTAATTCCCTGAATGCCGTGCGCCAGCGAATCAAAACGGCGATAGAAAACGGACAGGTTTAGAAAGATGCCGATATAGATCGCTAACAATAACGATAAATTCTGCTGTGATAGCGATTTAACTTTGTTCATGTAACGCGGTGGCTCCGGGGACGGTGTAGCGGTTCTGACTCAGTCAGACACTGATTGCGGCTTCTGGTTCAGCCAACCGGCAATAAGCGTTATTTTGCGGGTAATAATCAAGAGAATTCTCACAAAACGGACAAAATTTACCGTTTTTTTGAGCGATTTTCAGGCAGGGCACGCAAGAAAATGGAGGGATAAACCCTCCATTTTTTCCAGATTTCGGCAAAAATCTTACTTAACGTTCAGAGTCACATCGATATTTCCACGGGTGGCATTGGAGTATGGGCACACCACGTGCGCCTTTTTCACCAAATCTTCCGCCACGCTGCGCTCGATGCCCGGCAGCGAGATATCCAGCTGCACTTCGATGCCGAAACCGTTGGGGATTTCACCGATGCCGACGGTGCCGTCGATCTTGGCTTCGGCCGGGATTTTGACCTTTTCTTTCGCCGCGACAAACTTCAACGCGCCGAGGAAGCAGGCCGAGTAACCGGCGGCGAACAGCTGCTCGGGGTTGGTGACTTCGCCGCCGGCGCCGCCCATCTCTTTCGGCACGCCCAGTTTCACGTCCAACACGCCGTCGGAGGAGGTCGCACGGCCGTCGCGGCCGCCGGTTGCGGTGGCGTGAGCGCGGTAAACCACTTTCTCAATAGACATCGTTCATTCCTTCTTGCTGGTTGGCGAGATGACTACGGCTTCCACGAAGTAAAGCCGGTCACATATTTATCTTTTGCGATTAAATCGTGCACTACTTATTTTTGACGCTTATTAACCAGTGTAGACCACCCCTGCCGTTCTTGCGTCCGGCGGCGGCGGGTCAAATCTGATCGATCAGGCTGCCGCGCAGCTTTTCCAACTGCTGTTTGAGCGAGACGATCTCGTCCAGGCTGCAGTCGGTGGCGCACATCACCGCCTCGGGCACCGATTGCGCCCGCTCACGCAGCGCGCGGCCGGCTTCGGTGAGAGCAATGATCACCTGCCGCTCGTCGGCGGTGGCGCGATAGCGCACCAGCAGACCGGCGGTTTCCAGCCGCTTCAGCAGCGGCGTCAGCGTGGCGGAATCGAGGAACAGTCGCTCGCCGATGTCCGATACCGTCACCCGATCGCGCTCCCACAGCACCATCATCACCAGGTATTGCGGGTAGGTGAGTTCGAGCTGATTCAACAGCTTGCGGTAGACTTTGTGCAGCGCTAGGTTGGCGGAGTACAGCGCGAAACAGAGCTGCTGATCGAGCTGCAGCAGGTTCTTCGCGTTGGGTTGTGCGGTATCGGTGCTTTTCATGCTTGTGAATATAGATAGTGCACGATGTAATCGCAAGCTATTTCTTGTGAGATATGCTACCTTTTTTTTATGCAGAGGATGCTCGGAGGGAAAGGAAATGACGAATACGCTTGCAGAACGCGCGCGCCGCTACGCCACCAAGGCGCATGCGGCCATCGATCAGCGCCGCAAATACACCGACGATCCATACATCGTCCACCCGCAGGCGGTCATGGAGCTGGTGCGCAGCGTGCCGCACACCGAAGAGATGCTGGCGGCCGCCTGGCTGCATGACACGGTGGAAGACACGCCCACCACCCTCGGCGATATCGACAGCCACTTTGGGCCAAAAGTGGCGGAACTGGTGCGGATGTTGACCAACGTCAGCCGCGCCGAGGACGGCAACCGCTTCGAGCGCAAAAACCGCGATCGGCGCCACAGCGCCGGCGCGTCGCCGCAGGCCAAAACCATCAAGCTGGCGGATCTTATCGATAACACCCGCTCGCTGCTGGACTACGACAGCCACTTCGCCCAGACCTACCTGATCGAGAAACAGCGCCTGCTGGAGGTGCTGACCGAAGGCGACCCGACGCTGTGGCGCCAGGCCAGCCATATCGTTGAACAGGGGCTGCTCAGGTTGCAGCAGCCGCCGCACAACGTGCCCGCCAGCTGGTTTGAGCACGCCCGCCGGCGCTACCGCGAGAGCGACGCGGCCTGATCAGAAGGTCACCACCGTTTTCAACGCCGTCACCCAGGCGTCCTGCGTCTCGCTGACGCCCGCCGGGTGATGCCAGTATTGCAGGCCCGGCTGCAGCTGCAGCCACGGCGTGACGTTAACGCGATAATAGAGCTCCGCCGTCACCGAGTGGCCCGGCACCGGCCGGTAATTCGGATCGTGATAATCGCTGATGCCGCTCATCTGGTTGAGATAACGCTGATTGTCTTTGTAGCGGTCGCTCAGTTTCACCACCGAGACGCCGAGCCCCAGCCAGTCGTCCGGCCGCGCATCGAACAGACCGCGATAGCGGATGCCGGTCGAGGTTGACCAGTGCAGGTAGTTGCTGCGCTGATCCCCCAGCCCCAGGCTGTAAAACACGCTCAGACCGCGGTTGACGTCGTCCGCATGGCGCGTCACCTGCTGGTTGAAACCGGTATACAGGAACCAGGTGCGATCGTGGCTGCGATAGCCCTGCGGATCGCTGGCGCCCGGCCCGCCGGACACCCCTTCATAAAGATCGCGCTGGCGCGCGTTGGTGAACAGCACACCCAGATTATACACCCCCGGCAACTGGTTGACGGCGTGGGTTTTCAGCTCCAGCTCCATCGGCAACAGGAAGCCTTTGCTGCCCTTGGTGGACCAACTCCAGGCGTGGCTGCGGCTGGGGGCGCTCGGGTTCTGTTCCATCACCCCGCCCTTGAGCGTCAGGCCGTCGGTCAGTTTGTACTGCAGCGTAGTGCCCCAGTAATGCACGTTCCAATTGTACCAGGTCAACGAGTTGGCGGACTTGCCGCCGCACAGCGTCAGCGTCTGAAAATCGCAGGGGATAATCTGATCGAAATCCTGCACCTTGTTCATCATGCCGATGCGCCACTGCAGCCGGCGATCGAGGAAGGAGCGGCTGAAGGTCAACCAGCCCAGCCGGGTGATCGACTGCCCGCCAAAGCTCTCCTGCGACAGATCGGTCAGGCCGACGCGCGGATCCTGCAGCCGATCGCGGGTCAGGTTGTTGTCATGGTTGCGGTTGACGATATTGCCTTCGATTGCCGCGTCCGGAATGCCGGTCAGCGCCTGCAAATCCTGGCTGAAGGTCAGCGAAAACTGGTCGATATACGACGCCTGTTTATCGTGGTTGTAACCGCCGCCAGCGTTATACGACAGCTGGCTGAGGTAGCCGAGGTTATAGTGGAAGCCATGATCCTCCAGGATCGGCCTGATCCCCAGCATATCCCCCAACAGCCCGGGCTGCGGCGGTTCAAAGCCGAGCGCCACCCCTTCCCATTTGGCGGTGGGGGCTTCGACGTCCTTGCCGGTTTGCAGCGTTTCCGCCTGCGCCTGGCTACAGAGCAACGCCAGCGCCGCCAGGGTCATGGAACGAGGTAATAAGCTTTTCATCATTATTATATTTCTCCGCATAACGGCTGACTGCGGGCAACAGCATTCCCTGGGAGAGAATTTCCCATCATGAACAGCAGCGAATAACGTTAGTTAACGCCCGGCGCTTGCCGCCGGGCTGAAGGGTTAGCGTCGGTCTTTCAGGCTGGCGCCGTTGCTGTGGATCACATCGCGGTACCAGTAGAAACTCTTCTTGCGGCGGCGCTCGAGGCTGCCGTTGCCGGCATCGTCCCTGTCGACGTGAATGAAGCCGTAGCGCTTCGACATTTCGGCCTTCGAAGCGCTGACCAGATCGATCGGCCCCCAGCTGGTGTAACCCATCACCTCGACGCCGTCGTCGATCGCTTCCGCCACCTGCACCAGGTGGTCATTGAGGTAGTTGATGCGGTAGTCGTCGTTGATGCTGCCGTCGGCCTCGACGCGATCTTTGGCGCCCAGCCCGTTCTCGACGATGAACAGCGGCTTCTGATAGCGGTCGTACAGCACGTTGAGCAGGTAGCGCAGCCCGATCGGATCGATTTGCCATCCCCACTCCGAGCTGGCCAGATGCGGGTTCGGCACCATATCGAGAATGTTGCCGCGCGCCGTCTCATGCTGCTCCGGGTCGGCGGTGACGCAGCCGCTCATGTAGTAGCTGAACGAGATGAAATCGATGGTTTCGCGCAGCGTTCGCCGATCTTCCTCGGTGATCGCCACCTGAATGCCGTTTTCACGGAAGAAGCGCTGCATATAGGCCGGGTAATAGCCGCGCGCCTGCACATCGCCGAAGAACAGCCAGTCGCGGTTTTGCCGCTGGGTTTCCAGCAGATCTTCCGGCTTGCAGCTCAGCGGATACAGAATGCCGCCCAGCAGCATGTTGCCGATTTTGCCCTCCGGCACGATCTCGTGGCAGGCCTTCACCGCTTTGGCGCTGGCCACCAACTGATGGTGGATCGCCTGATAGATGGCGCTCTTGTCGCTCTCCGGCGGCAGGCCGACGCCGGTGAAAGGCGCGTGCAGCGACATGTTGATCTCGTTGAAGGTCAGCCAGTGTTTGACCTTGTGCTTGTAGCGTTCAAACACGGTGCGCGCGTAGCGCTCGAAGAAATCGATGGTGCGCCGATCGCCCCAGCCGCCGTAGCGCTTCACCAGGCCGTAAGGCATTTCATAGTGCGACAGCGTGATCAGCGGCTGAATGCCGTATTTCGCCATCTCATCGAACAGCCGATCGTAAAACGCCAGCCCGGCTTCGTTCGGCGTCTCTTCGTCGCCCTGCGGGAAAATGCGCGTCCAGGCGATCGAGGTGCGCAGGCAGGTGAAGCCCATCTCGGCGAACAGCGCGATGTCCTCCGGGTAACGATGATAGAAATCGATCGCCACGTCCTTGATGCCGCTGTCGCCCGCCGCGCGCGGCGTGATGGCGCCGAAGATGCCCTGCGGCTGCAGATCGGAGGTCGACAGCCCCTTGCCGTCGGCCTGATACGCGCCTTCTACCTGGTTCGCCGCTACCGCGCCGCCCCACAGAAAATGTTGCGGAAACTTGCCGTTCATCGCTTGCTCCTCAATTAACGTAATAAAGTCAGCAGCGGCGCCTGTTCCTGCACCGGAGACAGGCCGCTGGTCAACACGTCCACGTAGTCATCGCTGTTGCTGATGATGATCGGCGTGGTGGTGTCATAGCCGGCAGCATGGATCGCCGCCTGGTCGAACTCGATCAGCAGATCGCCCGGGGCGACCCGCTCGCCTTCCCGCACGTGGGCGGTGAAATGCGCCCCGTCGAGCTTCACGGTATCGATGCCGACGTGGATGAGAATCTCCGCGCCGTCGTCCGATTCGATGCCGATGGCGTGTTTGGTTTTGAACAGCGACGCCACGCTGCCGCTCACCGGCGCCACTACGCGCCCCTGCTGCGGCGCGATCGCCACCCCTTTCCCCAGCAGGCCGCTGGCGAAGGTCGCGTCGTTCACCTGATCCAGCGGCACGATGTCGCCGGCGATCGGGCTGAGGATGGTCTGTTTGCGGTTAAGCGGCGCGGCGGCTTCAGGCTGCGCCGTCTCTTCCGCCGGCGCGACGCCGAACAGGTAGCTGGCCAGCGCGGCGAACACGAACGACAGCAGGGTGCCGCCGATCGCGCCCCATACCGTGGCGTCGATGCCGCCGTTGGGAATGATTTGCGCGAAGGTGAATACGCTCACCAGGCCGAACGAGTAGACCGAGGTATGAAAGTAGCCGATCACCGCACCGCCCAGCGCGCCGCCGATGCAGCCGAAGATGAATGGGCGTTTGTTCGGCAGCGTGACGCCGTACACCGCCGGTTCGGTGATGCCGAAAATCCCGGCGCCGATGGCCGAAGCGGACAGCGCCCGCAGTTTGGCGTCGCGGGTGCGCAGCATCACGCCCAGCGTGGCGCCGACCTGCCCCATCACCGCCGGCAACAGCAGCGGCACCATGGTGTCGCGCCCCAGCACGCTCAGGTTGTTGATCATCAACGGCACCAATCCCCAGTGCAGGCCGAAGATCACGCACACCTGCCACATCGCCCCCATAAAGGCGCCGGCGATGATCGGGTTAAAGGCGTAAATGCTTTGATAGCCGTTGGCCAGCAGGTGGCTGAGCCAGGTTGCCGCCGGGCCGATCAGCAGGAAGGTCAACGGCACGGTGATCGCCAGGCACAGCAGCGGCGTGATGAAATTGCGCAGCGCGCTGTGGATCACCCGGTTAAACAACGGCTCCAGGCGGCAGGACACCCAGGCCGCAAAGATGATCGGGATCACCGACGAGCTGTAGTTGATGAAGGTCAGCGGAATGCCGAAGAAATACTCGCGCACCGCGCCCGGCTGCTGCGCCGCTTCGAAGGCCGCCATCATCAGCGGATGCGTCAACGCGCCGCCGATCGCCATGGTGACGAAGGGGTTGCCGCCGAATTTTTTTCCGGCGGTGTAGCCGAGCATGATCGGGAAGAAGTAGAACAACGAGTCGCTGGCGGCGAACAGCATTTTGAAGGAGCCGCCGCTCTCCAGCAGCCAGCCGCAGGCCAGGCTCAGCGCCAGGAAGCCTTTCAGGATCCCCGAAGCGGCCATCACCCCGAGCAGCGGGGTAAAAATGCCGGACACCAGATCGATAAAGCGGCTGAGCAGGTTGTCTTTTTTATCGTCCGCATCGCTGCCGTTCGACGCACCGTCAGCCAATCCGCCGACCCGATTGACCGCGTCGAACACCTCCGCCACGTGGTTGCCCACCACCACCTGGAACTGGCCGCCGCTCTCCACCACCATGATGACGCCCGGATTTTTCTTCAGCGCTGCCGCGTTGGCGCGATTGTCGTCGCGCAGCTTGAAACGCAGGCGGGTAGCGCAATGCACCAGGCTTTTCACATTGTCGCGGCCACCGACGCCGGCCAAAATCTCACTGGCTAATGTGTCATATTTCATACGGTTATCCTTAGACTTCGCGTTCTGCCGCTCCCCGCCCCGCACTGGCCTGGCGCAGGAGCGAAATTCGGCGCAAAAAAAAACCTAAACCTCGCGGCCTCTGCCCCATCGGGGAACAGAAACGCGAGGTTTAGGTTTTGCCTGCCGTAGCAGTAACAACCCTAAATCGGTTGAGTTATGACGTTAACACCGCGGATTTTGCCGGGGCAAGGCTTTGCGTCGGCAAATTGCCGAACTGTGATCGGGCGGGCAAAACCGACCTGAGGTATCAAATAAGGCCTGTCGCCCTCTATCGGCTTCAGCACAGCAGTGATATATCGCGCAGGCGGAATAGAGAGGGGGCGGAATATCGCCCGCTTCAGGAAAAAACATAAGATTAACTAACCTAATAATTCACTGTCAGGCGAAAGCAAAGCGCTCGTCCATCCACTGTCAATCCCCGCTTTTTAGTCACAATCGGCAATCCATAAGGCAAATAGATCGCCAAACTTGATTGCACATCGTTAACATTCCACGATATTCACCCGCGCAAAAATCACCATGCGCAATTGACGATGGTGAAAGAAACATCAGAATGACTAATTAAAACGACTGGACAAAAGTCACGCGGGCGATTATTACTGGTCAACGCGTAATCGATTGTAAGGATGACAGCGACCATGACGTTGCGGACTGAGTTGGGACGGATTCTGATCACCGGCGCCGGCGGCCGGGTAGCCACGGCGTTTCGCCAGGCGATGGGCGATCGCTACGCGCTGCGGTTGGCGGAAAGGGATGTCAGCCTGCTGCGCGATCTGCAGCTCGGCGACGAAGTCATCAGCTTCAACATCGCCGATCTCGACGCCTGCCGCGCGGCCTGCGCCAATATCGACACCGTGTTGCATCTGGCCGCCGATCCCTCCCCCGATGCCGACTTTTGCGGTTCGTTGATGGACAACAACATTCTCGGCACTTTCAATATTTTCCGCGCGGCGAAAGACGCCGGCTGCCGCCGGGTGGTGTTCGCCAGCAGCGCACAGGCAGTGGAAGGCTATCCGCTCGATTACCAAATCCGCCCGGATGACGCGCCGAAACCGAAAAACCTGTACGGCGCCAGCAAGGCGTTCGGCGAAGGCATCGCCGCCTACTTCGCCCATCAGGAAGGGCTTTCCGCCCTGTCGGTGCGCATCGCCAACTTCACCACCCTCAGCCCGGGCGATCGGCTCAGCGCCCGCGACATGAGCGCGTTTCTCAGCCATCGCGACGCCGCCGATCTGCTGGAGCGCTGCATTCGTGTCGACGGGGTGCAATATGCGGTGGTGCACGGGGTTTCCAATAACCGCTATACGCGTTTGTCGCTGGAAGAGACCCGTCGCCTGCTCGGCTACGCCCCGCAGGACGATGCGTTCAGCCTGCTCGGCTTTGAGTGAGCGCGGCGGGGAACCCCGCCGCACGTTATCGTTTAACCGTTGGCGTAGGCCACTTTTTCGGCCTGACGGTGGGTGAACAGCACCAGCAACAGCGCCAATCCGGCAATAATCGCCCCCATCACCGGCACGAAGCTGTATCCCAGCCCGGCGGAGACTACCGCGCCACCGGCGGCGGCGCCCAGCGCATTGCCCAGGTTAAAGGCGCCGATGTTGACCGAGGACGACAGGCCCGGCGCTTCGCTGGCGACACGCATCACGCGCATCTGCAGCGGCGGCACCACGGCAAAGGTCGCCGCGCCCCAAATCACCATGCTGACCGCAGCGCCGATTTCACTGCGCGCCAGGAACGGGATCACCAGCATAATGACCACCAGCAGCAACAGGAAACCTTTCAGCGTCGCGCTTTCGGAGCGGTCGGCGAACTTGCCGCCGAGGTAGTTGCCGATGGAGAAACCGACGCCGATCAACACCAGCATGGACGTCACGAACAGCGGTGTCGCATCGGTGATGTGCTGCAACACCGGCGAGATATAGGTATAGAGCGTGAACATCGCGCCCGCGCCCAGCACGGTCGTCAGCAAGGCGGACAGCACCTGCGGGCGCACCAATACCGACAGCTCGCGTTTCACATCAGGGCGCGCGCCGGCGCTGCCTTGCGGCAACGAGAACCACAGCCCCAGCATGGCGATCACGCCCAACCCGGCCGTCGCCAGGAACGACATGCGCCAGCCGATGGTTTCACCCAGCCAGGTCGCGGCGGGCACCCCGCCGATATTGGCGATGGTCAGGCCCATAAACATGGTCGCCACGGCGCTGGCCTGTTTCTCCTTCGGCACCACGCTGGCGGCCACCACCGATCCGAGGCCAAAGAACGCGCCGTGGTTCAGGCTGGTGATGATGCGCGACAGCATCAGGGTGGTGTAGTCAGGCGCAACCGCCGACAGCACGTTACCCAGAGTAAAGATCGCCATCAGGAAGATCAGCGCGCTTCTGCGTGCCCGGTGAGAAAGCAGCAACGTCATCAGCGGTGCGCCGACCATCACGCCGACGGCGTAGGCGCTGATCAACATGCCGGCCATCGGGATGGAGACGTCCACCCCTTTAGCGATGGTCGGCAGCAACCCCATCGGGGAAAACTCGGTCGTGCCGATGCCGAACGCCCCCACCGCCAGGGCTAATAAGGGAAAGTTAATTTTCATTCAACAACTCCGGTTAACCGCTGCCGAAGCGCGGGAAAGTTAAGATGCCAAAAGTATGACATTGATCACACCAAAGATAAGCAGGCGGGAGGCTAAAAGACTTTTGCGATTTTGTTAAAAATCGTGGGGAAAAACAGCAGCCGACTCTATCTCAACCACGCGCCGACAGGCAATAGCCGCCGTCGCCCGAGCGCACATCGGGTTCATTCCCGCCACCTGCGGCAAGCCGGCGGCTACCGCAACTATTGAACACAGAGCAAAAGTGTTTTGTTATTGTGCGCGTTTTTAGAATTAAACGACGAAATATAATGGCCTCAGTAAAACATCAATGCCCTACGGCCCCATTCACACAGAGGGAAGCGCCATGCTTTTTGACTCGTATTCTTTAAACGGTTTATCGCTGAACAATCGCATCGTCATGCCGCCCATGACCCGCTCTCGGGCCGGCGCCGGCGACGTCGCCACCGACATGATGGCTGAATATTATGCCCAGCGCGCCAGCGCCGGGCTGATCGTCAGCGAAGGCACGCAGATTAGCCAGCAAGGCCAGGGTTATGCCTGGACGCCCGGCATTTACACCCCGGAACACATCGCCGGTTGGAAAAAAGTCACCGACGCCGTACATCAGGCCGGCGGCAAGATCTTCGCGCAGCTTTGGCACGTCGGCCGCGTGTCGCATACCATTCTACAGCCTGGCCACGCCGCGCCGGTCTCCTCCTCCGCCATCCAGGCCGACGGGGTCAAAGTGTTCGTGGATGTCGAAGGCCGCGGGCCGGAACATGGCGTGGGTGAAATGGTGCAACACTCCGCACCGCGCGCCTTAACCCGGGAAGAAATTCCGGCGATCGTCAATGACTACGCTCAGGCGGCCCGCAACGCCATCGCCGCCGGTTTCGACGGCGTAGAGCTGCACGGCGCGAATGGCTATCTGATCAATCAGTTTATCGACTCGCGGGAAAACCAGCGCGACGACGAATACGGCGGTTCACTGCAAAATCGCCTGCGTTTCCTGCGGGAAGTGGCGCAGGCGGTAGCGGACGCCATCGGCAAAGAGAAACTGGGCGTGCGTCTGGCGCCGCTGACCACCCTGATGGGCTCGCAGGACGACACCCCGGAAGCCACCTATCTGGCGGCGGCCAGCGTGCTGAACGATATCGGCGCCGCTTACATTCACATCGCCGAAGCGGACTGGGATGACGCCCCGGTGATGCCGGCGGCGTTCAAAGAATCACTGCGCCTGATTTTCCGCGGCACGCTGATTTACTCGGGCAAATACACGCGTGAACGCGCTGAAGAAGCGCTGGCCAAAGGCTGGGCGGATCTGATCGGCTTCGGCCGTCCGTTCATCGCCAACCCGGATCTGCCTCACCGTTTGCAACACGGGCTGGCGCTGAATGCCCCCATCAAAGAGAAATTCTTCGGCGGCAGCCGGGAAGGCTACACCGATTACCCGGCGATCGGGTAACGATCGCCGACAACGCCGGCTCAAGCCGGCGTTATTTTTTTCTGTGTTTCGATCCAGTCAAGAAATTGCATCATTTTGTCGCTAAAATCCGCGTCATTCGCCTCCCCTGCCGCGTGCGCTAACCAATAGTCCATTTCATCGCGCTGCTCTGCATAATGCGCCAACAGCTGATCGGCATAGTCGGTTAGCGTTATCGGCCAGAACGGGCTCCCCTCGGCGCGCAACATATTGGTGGCGCGGATCAGCTTCCTGGCCGCTTCGCGCTTTAAGCGCCTCTCATCCGATACCGTCCTTGCCTGCAGCAGTTGCTCCCGATAGCGCGCCAACGCGGGCCGTAAATCAGCATTGACCGCCAGCGCGATGCGCCGATCGGGACGAAACAGCGAAAAAGCGGCGGACACGTCTTCGCCCCACCGGCATCGGCAGTGATGCTTCAGCCAAAATCCCCAGGAATCGTGATGCTCCGGCGCTAACGCTTCATCAACGCTGCCGATGTCAAAGTCGACCTTGCTCACGATCCGCTGCTCCAGCTGAAAGGCTTGCCGCCACGCTTCAAGGCGCTGCAACGCCCCGCTATCGGCCGGCTTGATGAGCAGCAGCGTGATGTCCAGATCGGACACGCCGGGAAGGGCTTCGCCGCGCGCGACGCTGCCGTAGAGGTAAATGCTGTGGATGAGCGCCGGGAATTGGCGCGGCAGCCCCGCCGTCAGCGCCTCCAGCAGCGGGATAAAAGCCTGCTGCAGCGGAAATGCCGTCACCGTGGGAATCAACGCCACCTCATCCCCTCCCATTGCGCACTTTGCCCGCGCGCAGTTCGATGTTCCGCTGCAGTTCGCGCAGCCCGCCGGCCAGGAAGCAGGCTTCCGCCAGCACGAACAGCGGGCCGATGATAAGGCCCGTCACGTCGTCCATAAACGCCGGTTTTCGCCCCTCCCAAAAGTGCCCGACAAACTGAAACAGCCAGCCGATGACGAAGCCGCCGATGCCGACGCTCAGCCACGCCGCCGTCGACAGCGACGCCACCCAGGCGCCGAACACGAGGCACAGCAGCAGCAACGCCAGCATCAGAATGCCAAGGCGCAGATTCAACCGCAGGTAATAAAGGGCCGAAACGATAACCGCCGCGCAAGCCGGCGAAAACGGCAGCCACCCCGCGCCCCATACCGGCCGGGAGAGCAGCGCCAGCAGGCTGACGACGATCAGGGGGATGCCGATAAAATGCGTGGCGATATTGCGCGCATCGCGGTGATAGGCGGCATAAGCGGCAAGGTGATCTTCCAGACTTCGCATGTTGACCTCCGAATGACGCGCACGGCCGAGCTTGCTCATTGCATTAAAGATAGCCGTATCGTTCAGCATAGGAAAATGGTCAGGGATTGGCGATCACAGGAGTCGCATAAGAGACTTATTAACATGATATAAAAGGAGTTATTTGAAATGGATAATTAATTAACCCCCACAAGCACCCCCAAATGCTTTTGCTTGCTTATTTTTGTATGAAAAACAGGCAATAAATGACTCATGGATCTTGCAGATTTTACTCCATTTTTGATCTGGTAAACAGGCTCACTTATTGCTCAAAACGAATAGAGGGCATACTCTTCTCGAGCTAACATCCCTGGATAGTGCTTCGCCACGATATCGTTCATTTTCTCCACCAGATCCAAGCGTTTGAAAATCACATGCGCGGTACCTTTCTGAAAATAGCGGATACCAAACAGCTCATCCTCGTAACTCTGCTGACGAGGGTTATCCTGGATATACTCCATTAACCGCACAGAGATATCCCCACGATTGTCAGGAACGGGCTTACCATCCAACAGATACAACATTCGCTCCAAATCAACTAACTGGTCCCGCCGCCAGCCCCAGCTTAAGCTGAACCCCCAACGGTTATGCGTTACCAGATTGTTGACAATGATTTTCTTACCAAACTTACAGGGGCTGTTTGTTTTATATTCCCATGATAGTCCCCTGAAAACATTGATAACACCGCGCTCAAATACATCCTGTTTATTCAGATGTAGCTGTTCAAAAGTGCTGAGGATATTGTCTTTATTAATGGCTGGTAGGTCGCCCTCTTCCAAATTTTTATACCACTGCTCGCGAGCTTCAGCATCCATGAGAGCTAGCATGCCAGATTTCATCATCAGATCACGCCAGATACTGCGATCGATATTTCGGGTGATCAACTTTATAGCTTTATCTGGCACTTCCATTAACCAGCAGTCATAGCGACTTCCCTGTCTCATCGCCCACTCGCCAGCAGTCCCCCCACCAATTGAAGAAGTGAGTGAAGAAATGTCACTGAGCTGATGGATCAACTGCTCTATCCGTTTCAGAGCACTATCGCGACCAGCAACGATTCGCTCTACACTGGTCGAACAAATCACCTCGCTATGTTCAACTATTACTTCGGGTTCAGTTTGCATCATCGTAATCCTTACATAAAAGCAAACACGCCTACCAAGTCAGTTAGACGCATTATGCAACAGATAAAAAGGGGATAAAGCTCAGGAAAGAAATTGCGGAAAGCGTTTCGCAAAACCTAGATGGCTAATAGCTTTATTGCCTATCGAGTGCGAGCTTGCCCTCAAAAAACAAAATCTGCCAATCTGGGTGGGCGGGTAATAAGCATGTCAGCAGTAATCCGGACAGGCTCATGTTTGCTTTCCTCCCCGGATAACTGAGGTGATTGTCTGGTAACCCATTCGGGCCATCAGACCGGTGGCTCGACGGGCACGGAGAATATCGATAGCCGTGATGAAGGGAGATTGTTCCTTGCAGGAGAACCCCCGGCGTTCGATACGAACTAGGTCGAACTTTTCCACCGTGAAATTCAACGCATCAGCCAGAGAGATACCGGCTTCAATATGTTCGTGGATCACGGCGTCATCACTGAACTCGGTATCATTAAGCGCCAAGCCGTAATGCTGATCCAATAGATATGTAAGTAAGGCCTGCCAGACGGCAACGGGTGATAGGCAGGGCTGAGCCGCCCGTTTAAGGGTGACAGGTAAGGTCTGCATGTGGATTATCTCGTAGTTAGCTAGATGACAGGAGGAAATCGATAGGTATAAAAGGCGAAAATTTATGCAGTGGATTGGGGTGTAGGATAAATGGCGAGATACACATAACCGTGTGATCCCAGGCTATCGGCCTCACAGGTCTCCCCCTATAACAAGCCGTGCTCAGCGAACGAATACACCGTCATGCCGCCGACAATACAGTGATCCAGCATCCTGACCTCAACCAGTGCCAGTGCATCTTTAATCTTGCCGGTTATTTGCCGGTCGGCAACACTGGGCTCAGCGTGGCCGGAGGGATGGCAATGCGCCAGAAGCACCGCAGCGTCAGCAACAATCAGATACTATTGCCAACAGACAGCACTATCCCTGTGGGTCCATCACATTATCAGCGCCATATTGTCCAACATAGCCTCCTGTCTTACCTTATACCTCACCTTAGCAGATAGACTCTTTTTTACTCCTTTCCAACATAAAATTTTTCATATCAAGTTCAATTTTTTAGTTCAAAAAGCTATAATTTCTCCTTACTGTATATAGCGGAATTCGGCCATGATACGTTGCCATCTCGCTCGCCTGATGGGTGAGCGCAAAATGAAGATATCAGATGTTTTACGTGAAACTGGCCTCAGCCGAAACACCGTGGCACTTATGTACAAGGAAACCGCTCAAAAAATCGATATTGAGGCCCTGGAGAAGCTCTGCCGCCTGTTCGAATGTGAGGTAAGTGGTATGTTAGAAATTGTGGATGATCAGCACTAAACCGCAGAACGTGTACCTCCGGATAATTTCCGGAAGATTAGACTGCAGATATGCTCTGCTAAATGGCAAATTCATCAGGCTAAACCCATGACCAAAGAACAACAGATAGAACGAGGCCTAATCGGCAAGCTTAAAGATCTAAAGTACACTTATCGTGACGACATCCATGATAGAGCCAGCCTTGAGCAGAACTTCCGCCAGAAGTTTGAAGTGTTGAACCGGGTCAGCTTGACTGATGCAGAATTCAGTCGTTTGCGTGATGAAATAATAACTGCGGATACTTTTGCTGCCGCACAGGCTCTACTAGAGAAAGGTAAATTCACCCGTGAAGATGGTACTCCATTCGAATACACACTGGTCAATATCAGAGATTGGTGCAAAAACGACTTTGAAGTGATCAATCAACTTCGTATCAATACCGATAATAGCAACCACCGATACGACGTAATCCTACTGATAAACGGCTTGCCTTTGGTACAAATCGAACTGAAATCATTACAAATTAGTCCGCGTCGAGCTATGGAGCAGATCGTTGAGTACAAAAATGATACCGGCAATGGTTACACCAATACACTACTTTGTTTCATGCAATTGTTTATTATCAGTAATGGTAATGATACCCGCTACTTTGCTAACAATCGCCAGGAACACTTCAGCTTTAATGCCGATGAGCGTTTTTTACCGATTTACAAACATGCAGACAAAAATAACGAAAAAATAAATCACTTATATGAGTTTGCCGACGACTTCCTCATCAAATGCACCCTCGGTCAGTTGATCAGCAAATATATGGTACTGGTTCAGAGTGAACAGAAAATGCTCATCATGCGCCCCTATCAAATTTATGCTGTCAAAGCAATCGTTGATACCATCCATCAAAATAGAGGGAATGGTTATATCTGGCATACCACTGGTAGTGGTAAGACCCTAACCTCCTTTAAAACAGCAACGCTTTTAAAGGACAATCCCGATATTGAGAAATGCCTATTTGTTGTAGATCGTAAAGATCTCGACCGTCAAACCCGTGAAGAGTTCAATAAATTCCAAGAAGGCTGTGTTGAACAAAACACCAATACCGAAGCACTAGTACGTCGCATGCTGTCAGAGGATTACACCGACAAAGTCATAGTCACTACTATACAAAAACTGGGTTTAGCACTCGACGAAAACAGCAACCGTAATCAATCGAAAAAAAAACAAGGTAAACAAACTTACAAGGAACGGTTGGAGCCCTTAAGAGATAAACGTGTGGTGTTTATTTTCGACGAATGCCATCGTTCACAATTTGGTGAAAACCATAGGATGATTAAGGAATTTTTCCCCAAAGCACAGTTATTCGGCTTTACTGGCACACCAATTTTTGATGTCAACGCTAGCTATCAGCAAATTGATGGCAATGTTGGATCTTTGAAAACCACCGAAGATATCTTTGAAAAAAAATTACACGCTTACACCATCACCCACGCTATTGAAGATAAAAATGTATTAAGTTTTCACATTGACTACTTTGGTAAAGAAGGTGACAAAAAGCGAAGGAATGGTGAAGTTCCGCCCCCCGAAGCAGTGGTCAAAGCTATTCTGGATAAGCACAATAATGCTACTAACCAGCGCCGTTTTAATTCCATTTTAGCGACATCCTCTATCAATCATGCAATTGAATATTATAATATTTTCAAGGAAACCCAAGAGAAAAAACAAAAAGAAGATGAGAATTACGAACCGTTGAACGTCACCTGTGTTTTCTCACCGCCAGCGCAAGTTGCCGCTAAAGATGAAGAAGGCAATAGCAAAAATGTAGCTGATATCAAGCAACTACAAGATGATTTGCCACATGAAAAAGCTGACAACCAGATCGAACCAGAGAAGAAAAAAACTGCATTGATGGCCATTATTGCTGATTACAACAAGCAGTATGGTACCAACCATAGTTTCAACGAGTTTGATCTTTACTATCAAGATGTGCAACAACGCATCAAAGATCAGAAATACAGCAATGCTGACTACCCACGAAAAAATAAAATCGACGTCACTATTGTAGTGGATATGCTTCTCACTGGATTTGACTCCAAATATCTGAACACACTGTATGTAGATAAAAATCTAAAACACCACGGGTTGATTCAAGCTTTCTCACGAACAAACCGTGTTCTTAATGACACCAAACCCTGGGGTAATATCCTCGATTTCCGTTATCAGGAACATGAGGTTGATGCGGCTATTGCTCTTTTCTCAGACGCAACTAAAAGCCAAGCACGGGAAATTTGGCTGGTTGACCCTGCCCCTAAAGTGGTAGAAGCCTTTAACCAGAAAGTCGACGAATTGTATACCTTCATGACGTCTAAAGGATTGGCATGTGAACCATCACAGGTACATAACTTGAAAGGAGACACAGCTAAAGCTGAATTCATCAACCACTTTAAAGAGATACAAAAGCTTAAAACCCAATTGGATCAATATACTGATCTGGACACACAGAGTAAAATCGCAATCGAGCAAAAACTACCCACCGACACCTTACGTGGTTTCAAGGCCATTTATCTCGACACCGCGATGGACCTTAAGCGTAAACAAGGGAAAGATGAAGATGCCGAAGAGGCCGTTCGCCAGTTGGAGTTTGATCTGGTGCTGTTTTCTTCTGCAGTCATTGACTACGACTACATCATGGCTTTGATTGCCAAATCTACACAGAAAACTGGTAAGCAAAAGATGACGCGTCAAGAACTGATCGATATGATCAGCGCCAGTGCCAATTTAATTGAAGAACGTGACGATATAATCGCCTATATAAATAGCTTACAAATAGGTAACGTTCTGAACGAGAAGGAAATCCGCGAGGGTTATCATACCTTTAAGGCGCAAAAGGCAGCTGAGGTTTTACATCAACTTGCGGATAAACATGGACTACAGACTACAACGCTGCACGCATTTGTCGCTGGTATTCTTGATCGCATGATTTTTGACGGTGAACAACTGACAGATCTGCTTGCACCGCTCGGATTAGGTTGGAAGGCCCGGCGTATAGCCGAACTAGCATTGATGGAAGATTTGGTACCATACCTACAAAAACAGGCAGAAGGGCGCGAAATTTCGGGGTTAAACGTGTATGAATAAGCAACAGAAAAAAAATTTGGTGCCGCAACTAAGGTTTCCAGAGTTTCAAAAAAGTGAAGCATGGGAGTGGGAACCCCTTGGAAGCATAAGAGTTGCAGAATTTGTCAAGGAAAGGGCTCCATTAGGAGAACTGTCCTTAAATACATATATAAGCACTGAGAATTTGCTACCTGATTTCTCTGGCGTTACTATTGCGTCAAAACTTCCACCATCAGGATCCTTTACAAAATATAAGAAAGGTGATGTTCTCATTTCCAACATACGTCCATACCTCAAAAAGGTTTGGCTAGCTGATCAAAGTGGTGCTGCATCGAATGATGTAATTGTTATTCGCTCTAGAGATGAAGTTATAAGCGGATTTTTAACTGGCATCCTTAAAAATGACGACTTTATTAGTTACGTCATGAAAGGTGCAAAAGGTGTAAAAATGCCTAGGGGCGATATTTCTTCAATGAAGGAATTCCCTATCGCATTTCCTGCACCAAAGGAACAACAAAAAATTGCTGATTGCCTTACCGCTCTCGATGAATTGATCACTTTAAATACTAAAAAACTAGAAGCTATTCAGCTTCATAAAAAGGGACTAGTGCAACAGCTCTTTCCTGCAGAAGGTGAAACTGAGCCTAAACTGCGCTTCCATGAGTTTCTGAACGAAGGAAATTGGGAGGAAAAGGAAATTGGGCAGATCTCTACAAATGTAACTACTGGCGGTACACCGAGCACTTCAGAAAAATCTTATTGGGATGGTTGTATAAAATGGATGAACTCAGGAGAGTTGAATTATAAGAGAGTGTATGACGTGCAAAGCCGGATCACAGAGGTAGGATTACAAAACTCAAGCACTAAAATAATCCCGAGTATGTGTGTATTAATAGGATTGGCAGGACAGGGAAAAACTCGTGGGACTGTTGCAATGAACATGGTAGAACTTTGTATCAATCAGTCAATAGCTGCGATATTTCCTAATCCAGAAATTTTTTCTAGTGATTTTCTATATCATAATTTAGATAACAGATATGACGAATTAAGACGACTATCCGCAGGGGGTGAAGGTCGTGGCGGCCTTAATTTACAGATTATTAAATCTATGGTAGTAGCACTTCCATCTATTTTAGAACAACAAAAAATTGCTGATTGCCTTACCGCTCTCGATGAATTGATTTCCCTATATGTTCAAAAACTACAAACCCTTAAGATTCATAAAAAAGGACTAGTGCAGCAACTTTTCCCTACGATGGAAGAGGTAATATAATGAATTTGAATACTATCGCAGAAGAAATCACACAATTAGATGAGAGCATTGTTCTAATCTATGCATTTAATGGAACAGGAAAGACACAGCTATCTGTTGCCTATAAAAACATCACCAAGGCTAATAACAATGGAAAGCATGCTGGTGTCTACTATAATGCATATAGTGAGGACCTATTCTCATGGGATAATGATGAAGAAAACGATGGTTCAGATATCAAACTAAACATATTTCCTAGCAGTTTAAATCGATTCCATAGTTTTTTGTATGAAAATGAACAAGCTATTAAAAATGAACTTAATCCATACAACCCAAAATTTTGCTTTCGGTTAAATCCTTATACTGATCTTGAGAAAGGTATAGAGTCTATTACTTTTTTTAAAGAAGGTCATGAGAATGATCCCATTAAAATTTCCCGAGGTGAAGAACGAATTTTTGTATGGTGCTTCTTTCTCGCATTATTGGAAGTTGATGGTTGGTCAAATGAGCAAGATGCACATATTTTCATCGATGACCCTGTTTCTAGCCTTGATGAACATAATATTTTCATAACCACTAACATTTTATTTAGTCAGATCGGTCAACACTACAAAAATAAAAGAATTATAATAACAACTCACCATATTGGTTTGTTTTCCATTTTAGCTGATAGACTCAAAAATGACGGGCGTTATAAGAACTTAACTGACCTAAGAATATTAAGAAAAGAAGGTGATGGTTTAGTACTGAGTAAGCCGGGTAAAAATGTTTTCCTTTATCACCTGCATCTTTTGCAAGTCTTGGACGAGGCCATAAAAAATCAACCATTTACTTATCACTTTGCTATTTTAAGGCAGCTACTTGAAAATATATCTTCATTTCAAGGAGATAGAGCTCCCGGGCGAGTTTTGGGAAAATTAGGGATTGTACAGGTTGATGATGTCATGAATCTAATAAATACACACTCTCATAAAACACCATATTATTTCCAAACGGAGATGATGAGCGAGGTTGAGAGAGAAATTTTTATACAAATTTTTAACGCCCTTATACAACAGTATCACTTTAAATTCTAACTCAGAGGCTCTATATGACCAAAGAACAATTGAACCAACTAGGTAAAACCCTCTGGGATATCGCCGATAATTTACGCGGAGCGATGAATGCCGACGACTTCCGTGATTACATGCTGTCTTTTCTATTTTTACGTTACCTATCAGATAACTATGAGCAAGCAGCTAAGAAGGAACTAGGTTCAGACTATAGCGAACCACAAGAAAATGATCGCCGGGCACCACTGGCGGTTTGGTATGAAGAAAACACGCAGGATATAGCTGATTTTGAAAAGCAGATGCGCCTAAAAGTGCATTATGTAATAGAGCCGCAATTCTTATGGAGCAGTATTGCTGAAATGGCACGAACTCAGCACCCTGATCTGCTTATAACATTAAATAAGGGGTTTGACTACATTGAAGAGCGCTCATTTGGACGTAATTTCCAAGGACTCTTTTCTGAAATAAATCTGTATTCAGATAAATTGGGAAGAACGCAAAAAGAACGCAATGAAAAACTCTGCACTATTATTCAGAAAATTGCCGAGGGTATTGCAAAGTTCAGTAGTGATACTGATATTTTAGGTGATGCCTATGAATATCTTATTGGCCAGTTTGCCGCAGGTTCAGGGAAAAAAGCAGGAGAGTTTTATACTCCGCAACAAATATCAGATGTACTTTCTGCAATCGTCACACTAGATAGCCAAGATCCAACTACAGGTAAAAAAAAGAAAATTAGACAAGTTCTTGATTTTGCATGTGGTTCTGGTTCTCTATTGCTAAATGTGCGCAATCAACGTGACCAATATAATAATCGTATTGCTATTGGCAAAATTTATGGTCAAGAAAAAAACATCACTACCTATAACCTAGCACGTATGAATATGCTGCTGCATGGTGTGAAAGATACTGAGTTCGAGATTTTTCATGGAGATACCCTGCTTAATCAGTGGGATATTCTCAATGAAATGAATCCAGCAAAAAAAATGCAATTTGATGCAGTGGTGGCTAATCCACCATTCAGTTACCGCTGGGATCCCTCCGAAACATTGGCTGACGATTTCCGTTTCAAAAACTATGGTCTAGCCCCTAAATCAGCTGCAGACTTTGCTTTTCTGCTGCATGGTTTCCACTTCCTCAGCGAGGATGGCGTAATGGCTATTATTCTGCCACATGGAGTACTTTTCCGTGGCGGCGCTGAAGAACGTATCCGCACAAAGTTACTAAAAGATGGTCACATCGATACAGTAATTGGCCTACCAGCGAATCTATTTTTCTCGACCGGGATTCCAGTATGTATTCTGATACTGAAGCGTTGTAAGAAATTCGATGACGTACTTTTCATCAATGCAGCTGAACACTTTGAGAAAGGTAAACGGCAGAACCAGTTGCTGCCAGAGCATATCGAAAAAATAATAAATACTTATCAATACCGTAAAGAAGAAGAGCGTTACGCGCGTCGTGTATCGATGGAAGAAATAGAGAAAAACGATTTCAATCTGAATATCTCGCGCTACGTCAGTACCACTAAGACAGAAGAGAAAATAGATTTGCAGGTTATAAATAGCGAGCTTGTAGCTATTGAAGATAAAATCTGTGACGCAACCAAGCGGCATAACAAATTTCTCGAAGAACTGGGGCTTCGCATATTACCACTTGCAGAAAATAAATGACCATGGCTTTGATAAAGCCTACGACATTAAAAATATTATAGATGTAGAAACCCACCTTCACATTGAAGGTGGGTTTACTGCTAGGAAATATATTAGATTATGTATCTAGTCCGAAGCCATCTCGAACTAGAAAATAAACGTTCGTTAAACTCAATGGCACAAATGTCTTCCCTTATCATCACTGGTTTTTACCAGAAAATTTAGGGTTAAGCACGACACCCGAACTCCCCATGAACCACATTCCCACCGTGTTCTAAGTTGTCCATATAGTCGGCATACCACTGCAGCATCTCGCGTCGCCCATCCAGGTACTTAGCGTGGTTGTAAGTGCCACGGATACTATTCTTATCCACGTGGGCAAGCTGCGTCTCAATCCACGCCGAGTTATAGCCTTGCTCATGCAAGATGGTACTCATTGTGTGGCGGAAACCGTGCCCCGTTAGCCGTCCCTTGTAACCCAACAGCTCGATAACCTGATTCACGCTTTCTTTGCTGATGGGCTTACGGTGGTCGTTGCGTCCAATGAATACCAAGGGATAAGCCCCCGTAATGGGCCTCAGAGAAGTGAAGAGATCGACCACTTGCGTTGATAATGGAACGACATGTGGTCGCTTCATTTTCATCACTTCTGGCGGTATGTTCCACATCCCTTTGTCGAGATCGATATCCTGCCAGCGCGCAAATCTCAGTTCCTGGGTTCTTACTCCCGTCAGCATGATAATTCTGGTAGCCGTTTTGGTAATGATACTACCGGTGTATCCCGCTAGATCAGTGAGAAAATAAGGCAACTCCTGAGCCGTTAGGAAAGGGAAATGTTGTTTCTTCGGTGGGGTTAACGCCGAGGCCAGATCGGGGGCTGGGTTATACTCGGCCCGTCCGGTGATAATCGCATAACGGAACACTTCACCACAGCGCTGGCGTACTTTGCGCATCTTCTCCAACGCACCGCGCTTTTCCATACGCTTCAACGTTTCCAGTAGTTCCATCGGTTTGATTTCTGTTATAGGCCGCTTCCCTATAAAGGGGAAAATGTCCTTCTCGAAGGTATCAATGATTTCATCACGATAGCGCAGTGACCAACGATCGGCCTTGGATTTATGCCACTCTCTGGCGATCGCTTCGAAGGTATTCTCTATAGAGAGTTTCTGAGCCAACTTCCCGGCTTTCTTTACTTCCCCAGGATCACCACCGGCAGCGAGTACCCTCTTTGCTTTTTCTCTCTCGTCTCGTGCAACCGCCAACGAAATAATAGGGTAAACACCAAAGGAAAGACGCTTCTCTTTACCGTTGATGCGATATTTCATGCGCCAATAGCGAGAGCCATTGGGTGCAACTTCCAGATACAGACCGCCGCCATCAGAGAGCTTGTAAGGCTTCCCTTTTGGCTTGGCTGTGTCTACTTGTCGTGCTGTTAGCTTCATTGGGGGCATCTCCAGAATAGCATCCATTCCATGCCCCCCATTATGCCCCCAGAATCGTATTGATTCCAGTTGACGTCGGTTGACATCCGTGGATGATAACGGTTTATTTTTCTAGGGGTAACAAGGAATTTATGGACTTGAGGAGATTTCAGAAGAACTCGAATGGCGGAAGATGACAGGAGTCGAACCTGCCCAGGACCGCTGGCGGCCCCAACCGGATTTGAAGTCCGGCCGCCCCACCGGGGACGAGGATCTTCCTTGGAGAAGAGGGAAGCAAGGCGCTGATTATAGCGCAGTTTGTTCGCTGCGCTAAGCGGGAAATGGCGGCCGCCGGCGATTCGGCGGCCGGGGAGCGCTACTTCAGAAAATCCTTCACGTCCAGCAGGATGAACTCGTTGTCATCCGCCATATTGGGCTGGCGGCTGGAGGAAAACGGGAAGTTGTTGTCGTTGCCGGCGATGATGTGGTTGGCGTCCACCACGTCCACGTTCTCGATAGTGAAGAACGGGAAGGTCAGCACGCCGTCGTTCAGCGGCTTGCGCGCCAGCTTGTTCGGATCCTGAATGTTCATCAGGTCGATATAACCCAGTTTCTCGACCGGTTTACCGACGTTGGCGTCCGAGAAAGCGATTTTATACACTCGCTTAAACTTGGCTACCTGGCTGAAGCAGTTGTCGGTCGGCGCACCGGCGGCGCAGGCTTTGTCCGGCGTGCCTTCGCCGTTGTCGCGCTCGATCACCAGCCCGTGGGTGGCGTCGATCATGTTGAAGTCGCCGATGGCGTTCTGGTTGTCTTCCAGCACGTACTGCCAGCTGCGGCCGGTCCAGGCCTGCCGTTTGACGTCGAACTCCAGCACCCGCAGGTAGCGTTTGCCGCCGACGTTCTCGAACTGCTCGCCGTCCCACAACGCCCCTTCCAGCAGCGGGTACAGCTTGCTGCCGTCCGGCGAGGCGGCCATGCCTTCAAAGCCCTTGGAACGCGCCACCTGGAAGTTTTGCTTGCCGTCCGGCGCGCCCGGCAGGGTCAGCGTCGGGTTGTCCGGCGATTTCACTACTTTGCCATCCACCTGGGTGTCGAACACCGCCAGCACTTTGCCGTTCAGGTCGGCCTTGATCAGGTAAGGCCCAAACTCTTCACCGATCCACAAGGCATCGTCGGCAAACTGGAAGCTTTCCGGATCGAAATCGCTGCCGGTCAGATAGCGCTGCTCGGTGCTCTCGTTGATGATGTGGAACGGCACCTTTTTATCCGGATCGTGCAGGAACACTGTCTTCAGCGGCGCAACCGTGCCGTCTTTGAAATCGATCTTGTAGTGGTTGAGGTACAGCATAGCGTCCGGGGAGTTGGCCTTGCTGCCGAAACCGTTGTCGGTCAGCACCCAGTAGGTGCCGTCGGGCATGTGTTTGATGCCGGAGTGGCCCTGCAGCGGCTGGCCGTTGATCGGCAGGCCGATCCCGGTCAGGCGATCGGCGGATTTGCCCGCCACGCTGCCCAGCTCGGTGACGCGTTTGCCGCTGGTGTATTTGCCGCTCTGCTGCAGATCGCTCGGCGCGTCCTTCGGTGTGGCAACGGCGGATTTTACCGGCAGCAGCGCATGCCCGGCCAGCGTCGCCTGCACCGGCTGCGCCTCGGCCCACAGGTTGGCGCTCATCGCCATGCAGCCGACCAGCAGCGCCAGCCGGGTTTTGGTGTTGTGCATGTCATTGTCCCTTTTCGTTGTTATCGCCCAGAAGTAAAAGCAACGTCACTATAGGGAGCGGCAATGACAGAAATATTATTCGGCGAACGCCCGCCGGTAGCTGTGCGGGTGGAAGCGCCAGGTAATAGCGATCAGCACCACCACCAGCAGCGCATGGATTTGCCAGTCCAGCACGAAGCCGCCGCTGTAGTCGCGCAGCAGGCCGGAGAGGTAGGGCGTGACGCCCGCCAGCAGAAAACCGACGCCCTGCATAAAGGCCACCAGCCGCCCTGCCGCCGCCGGCTGGTGCAGGTGATCGAGCGCCAGCACCAGGCACAGCGGGAACGCGCCGCCCAGCCCCAGCCCGGAAACCAACACCCACAGCCACGGCAGCGTTTGCGGCAGGTAAATCAGGCCGATAAAGCCGATCAGTTGCATCATCAAGGCCAGCAGCAGCAGCGGCCGCCGGTCATGATTGCGCGCCAGCGCCGGCAGCAGCAACGCGCCCAATACCTGGCCGAAGGTCATCAGCGCCAGCAGCGAACCGCTGGCCTGCGGCTGCCAGCCAAGCTGCATGTAATACGGCGGCAGCCAGGCGATCAGGCTGGTATAGCCGCCGTTGATCAGGCCGAAATAGGCGCCGAGCAGCCAGGCGCGCCGGTTGCGCAGCAGGCTTGGGCCGCGGTGTTCTCCCGCCGCGCCCAGGCGAGACAGCCCCCGACTGACCGGCCACCAGGCCACTAGCGCCACCAGGGCCGGCAACGCCCACCAGGCCAGCGCGCTGTGCCAGTCGTGCCCCGCGCTCATCAGCCACGGGGTGATCGCCGCCCCCAGCCCGCCGCCGCCCATCAGCGCCGCCGACCACAGCCCGGCCACCAGCGCCATGCTTTTCAGGAAGTGATGCTTGATGATGCCGGGCATCACCGCCTGGATCACCCCGATGCCGAGCCCGCCCAGCACCGCGCTCATCAGCAGTTGCACGCTGCCGGGGGCCAGTTCGCGCCAAAGCGCGCCCAGCCCGATCGCCAGCAGGCTCAACGCCACGGCGCTGCGTTCGCTGAACAGTCGGTTGATGGCGCCGCCCGCCAGCGCCATCAGCCCCATCATCAGCACCGGCAGCGTGGTCAGCAGCGCCGCGCCGCCAAAACTCAGCCCGGTGGCCTGGCGCAACGTCGGCAGTAACGGGCCGATCGAAGTCAACAGCGGCCGCATGTTCAGGCCGATCAACACCAGCGCCAGCAACAGGGGATTGAACCAGCGACGTGGAGAAGGTGAATTAACAGAATGATTTAACACGGTATATTCCTGGTACTGCGAAATGAAGAGTGTGGCGTCACCGTGCGATCGCCGCAGCGTTGCGTTACTGTAGGCAACGCCGCTAGTATTGGGAAATTAAATAATAAAATAGCCAACAGTGGGAAAATGAATCGCTACCCGATGTTCAATCCGCAGCTGCTGCTCAGCTTCGTCGCCGTGTGCGACAGCAACAGCTTCACCCGCGCCGCAGAGCGGGTGTTTTTGTCGCAGTCCACCGTCAGCCAGCAGGTGCGCCGGCTGGAAGAGATGCTGGGCAAGCCGCTGTTTGAGCGTTCCTCGCACCAGGTGCTGCTGACCGAAGAAGGCGTCAAGCTGTTGAGCTACGCGCGCCGCATTATCGCGCTGAATGAAGAAGCCCATGACGCGCTGACCGGCATCTGGCGCGACGGCGTGCTGCGGATCGGCATGCCGGAGGATTTCGCCGTGCCCACCACCGAACTGCTGGCCGACTTCAGCCGCGAGCACCCGCACCTGCGGCTGGACGTCGCCAGCGGCCTGAGCGCCGATCTGCACAGCGCCTACGCGCGTGAAGAGCTGGATCTGATCCTGGTGAAACAGCGCCGCCGGCAACCGCCGCGCGCCGCGCGGCCGGAACCGCTGCTGTGGCTGGACAGCCTGGCCTTCCCGGCCATCGAGCAATCGCCGGTGCCGCTGGCGGTATTTCCACTGAACGGCCTGTACCGCGACGAGCTGTGCCAGGCGCTCGACAACCTCGGCAAACGCTGGCGCATCGGCTACAGCAGCGCCAGCCTGGCGGCGCTGACCGCCGCTTCGGCCGCCGGGCTGGGCGTCACCCTGCTGCCGGCCGGCTGCCGTTTGCCGACGCACCGGGTGCTGGGCGGAGCCGAAGGATTGCCGCCGATAGACAGCTTCGAACTGGCGCTCTACTACCGCGACGGCGCCCCTGCCGCCACGCTGGCGCTGGCCCAGCGGCTAACGGTGTTTTGCGGGCTGAAGTAAGGCAGCTTACGCCACTATCTGCGGATGTTCGTGCTGCAGCCAGTCGATAATCCGTACCCACAGCGCTTCTGTCTGCTCAAGGCAAGCCTGTACCGCCGCGTCCGTCACCAAGTCGCCGGAATAATCCGCCACGTTGCGCTGTTTTCGCAATGCATCCAGGCAGATCATTTCCTCTCGCGGCAGCCCTACGGTGAGCGGCAACGATTGGATCATGATCTGGTGATGGCCGGGTTTGCTGGTCAGCGTGCGGTATCCTTTGGCTTGCAAAGCGGCATTCGCCATTTGCATGACCGCTTTATATGCCGTGTCGAAACGGCTCTCATTGCTGAGCTGAGTGATACCCGCATCGCGTCGATTGCGAGCGGCGGCGGCCAGTAATTTTTTAATCGCCCCCGCGTCAGGCGTTATCACCTCCAGTCCCAGCCCGACCAGATTGTCCAGCGTCATCCTTGTCTCCCGCAATCCAAAGTTGGGGTTTCTGCATAATGTCCTGTATAAACGCGGAGTTCTCGGCCAAAGCCGCTCGCCACTCTTCTGGCGAGTACAGTTTGGGGTTAATTTCCCGACCCAGCGTTGCCTGCAGCGGGTAAACCGCCTGAATCACCTCCGCAAAAGACAGTTTGCCGACAATCAGAACATCGATATCACTGGCCGCCGTCGCTTTGCCACTGGCGACAGAACCAAAAATAAAAGCGCGTTCAATAGCTTCGCCAAACGCTGCCAATGTCTGCCTTAAGCACTCCGCCGGCCCGCAAACCTTGCGGAAAATCGCCGCCAGCTCAGGGAAAATCAGGCAATCGGCGTTGGCCTGATAGCAAATTTGGTTGCCCTGCCGCTGCCTGAGCAAGATGCCGCTCTCCGCCAACCTGCTCAACTCTTTATGTAAAGTGCCGGCCTGAGTTGCGGTGCGCCGCGCAATTTCCCGCACGTGAAACACTCGCCCGGGCTCAATAAACAGCAGGCTTAGCACTTTTCTACGGTATTCGCTGAACAGCAACTCGAGCATCGGATCGTGCATAACGCTAACCTCATGTAGCTTTAATGGCTACAAATGTAGCCATTAAAGCTACGAAAGAGCAAGCCAGGAAAATCCTTGCCCCGGCGCACGCCGGTCATTACCAAATCGAATAGTCACCAGTGGCAAATGTCGCTGCCAACCGGCCGGTTCCTCTCCTAAATTGGAGGATGTTTTCACCCCTCACCTCTGGATTAAGGAACCGAACGTGGAAAACCCTCAGCAACCGGGCCGCAGAGCCTTCCTCAGCCAAACCGGCAAACTCACCACCGCCTGCGCGGTGATCGGCCTGACAGGCGGCATGGCGCAGGCCGCTTCGCCTGGCGGCGAGCCGTGTGCGCCAACGCCGATGACCCTGACCGATCGCCACTACTGCCTGAGTGAGGTGCGGCTGGAAGACGGCTTTGAATACGACGGCGAAACGGTGATCGGCACCCGCACCGCGCTGTACACACTGGAGATCAAAGACGGCAAGATCGCCGCCATTCACGCCGCCAACGCCGCGTTGCCCGCCGGCGTGCCCCGCTATAAGGCGCAGGGCCAGCTGCTGCTGCCGGCGTTCCGCGATATGCACATCCACCTGGACAAAACCTTCTACAGCGGCCCGTGGCAGGCGCCGCGCCCGCGCCAGGGCAAAACCATCATGGACATGATCGCGCTGGAGCAGACGCTGATCCCGAAACTGCTGCCCACCTCGCAGCAGCGGGCGGAAAACCTGATTGCCCTGCTGCAGTCCAAAGGCAGCACCGTGGCGCGCAGCCACTGCAATATCGATCCGGTCAGCGGCCTGAAAAGCCTGGAGCACCTGCAGCGCGCGCTGGAAAACCACCGGGCGGACTTCAGCTGTGAAATCGTCGCCTTCCCGCAGCACGGCCTGTTGCACTCCAAGGTTGACGCGCTGATGCGCGAAGCGATGCAGATGGGCGTGCAGTACGTCGGCGGGCTGGATCCGACCAACGTCGACGGCGCGATGGAGAAATCGCTCGACGCCATGTTCCAGATCGCCCTCGATACCGGCAAAGGCGTGGATATCCACCTGCATGAAACCAGCCCGGCCGGGGTCGCCGCCATCAACTACATGATCGCCACCGTGGAGAAAAACCCGGCGCTGCGCGGCAAGGTCACCATCAGCCACGCTTTCGCCCTGACCACGCTGACGCCGGGCGAACTGGCGGAAACCGCCACCCGGCTGGCGGCGCAGCAGATCACCATCGCCTCCACGGTGCCGATCGGCGGCCTGATGATGCCGTTGCCGCAGCTCAGCGAGAAAGGGGTGTTCGTGATGACCGGCACCGACAGCGTAATCGATCACTGGTCGCCGTTCGGCACCGGCGACATCCTGGAGAAGGCCAACCTGTACGCCCAGCTGTACCGTGGCTCCGACGAGTATCACCTGTCGCGCGCCATGGCCATCTCCACCGGCGGCGTGCTGCCGCTGGACGATAAGGGGCAGCGCGCCTGGCCGAAAGCCGGCGACGCCGCCGAGTTCGTGCTGGTCAACGCCAGCTGTTCCGCCGAGGCGGTCGCCCGTCTGCCGGCGCGCAGCGCCACCTTCCATCGGGGGCGCCTGGTGGCCGGTCAGGTGAGCAAAGCCTAAGGTCGGTCCGCTGTTGTCATCATGATGGCCGTTTTTGGCCTTCTGTCCGAGTAAGGCGCGGCGCAAGATGGTCGCTACACACACTGGCGGAGGGCCGAAAATGTCACAGAGCGCGTTATTGATCATCGATGTCCAGCAATCATTCCAGCACCGTCCATTCTGGCAGGAGGACGATCTGCCGGCGTTTCAACAGGCTCTGACCCGCCTGATCGCGGGCTGCCGACAACGCGGCGCGGCGCTGGTCGACGTGCTGCACGTCTCGCCGCAGGGGCCGTTCTCACTGGCTTCAGGCCACGTGCAGCGCCTGCCGTTCCTCACCCACCAGGCGGATGTCACCGTGCATAAGCATGTGCACAATGCGCTGACCGAATCCGGCCTCGACGCCTGGCTGCGCGAGCGGGACATCACCCACCTGATCGTCTCCGGCATCCGCACCGAACAGTGCTGCGAAACCACCACCCGGGTGGCGTCCGATCTCGGTTATCGGGTGACTTTCGTCACCGAGGCGACGCTGACCTTCCCGATGCGCCATCCCGACGGCGAAGTCTTTACCCCCGCGCAGTTGAAGCGGCATACTGAAACCGTACTGGTCGATCGTTTCGCCCGCATCGCCAGCGTGGATGAGGCGCTGGCGCAACTCGCACAGGAGTAATCATGTCGCAGGCCGTCTATTTTCTGCTGTTGCCCAACGTGCTGTCGCTGGACGTCAGCGGCCCGGCGGAAACCCTGCGCCTCGCCGGGCAGTTCAGCCTGCGTTATCTCAGCCCGGCGCCGCAGATCGTCTGTTCCATCGGCATGACACTGAGCGGCCTGCAGCCGTTGCCCGAACGCCTGGACGACGGCGCTATCCTGGTGCTGCCGGGGGTCGGCGATTCGCAGCGCTATTTCGCCGGGGAAGAGGCCGAGCAGGCGCGTCGCTGGCTGGCGACGCTGCGGCCCGATCTGCAGCGGCAGCGCATCACCCTGGTGTGCATCTGTTCCGGCGCGCTGCTGGCGGCGCAGGCCGGGTTGCTCGACGGCTATCAGTGCACCACCCACCACGACGTTATCGAGCGTATCCGCCGGCAGGCGCCGGCGGCGCAGGTGAAAGAGAACCGCATCTTCGTTGAAGACCGCGGCGTCTACACCAGCGCGGGCATCACCACCGGCATCGATTTGGCGCTGCACCTGGTCCACCGCCACTGCGGCTCCGGCCGGGCGCGCGACGTCGCCCGCGACATGGTGGTCTATTTCCGCCGCGCCGGCGACGATCCGCAGCTGTCGCCCTGGCTGCGTTACCGCAACCACCTGCACCCGGCGGTGCACCGCGCGCAGGACGTGATGGCCGCCGAGCCGGAGGCCGACTGGTCGGTGCCGCAGATAGCGGAGAAGGCGCACGTCAGCAGCCGCCATCTGGCGCGGCTGTTTCGCAGCCACGTCGGCATCAGCGTACGGGAATATCATGAACAGCTGCGGTTGGCGGTGGCGCAACAGCGCCTGCAGCAAGGATATGGCTTGGAGAAGGCCGCACTGGCGGCCGGTTTTTCCTCCGGGCGGCAGCTGCGCCGCGCCCAGCAGCGCCAGCGCTCGCCGCTATGACACCAGCCGGCGGGTATCCAGCCGCTGCAGGCCGACAGACAGCAGCAGGCTGAGCCCCAGCGCCACGCCGAACACCCAGAAGATATCCAGCAGCGGGTGGCCGGTGAAATCCAGGTGCCGATTGCGCATCACGTTGACGATCAGGGCGTGAAAACCGTAAATCGCCAGCGAATGGCGGGAAAACGCGCTCAGCCAGCCGATCGGCTGCGGCAGACAGTGTTTCACCCACACCAGCAGCGCCACCGCCGCCATAAACACCAGCGGGCCGCTGTAGATGTAGTAGGTATCGGCGAAGTTGCCGTTGATGAACAGCTGATGTTTGGTGCCACGTGCGATCAGCGCCACGCACAGCGCAAATCCCAACGCCGCCAGCCAACCCACGGCGCGCCCGCGCGTCTCCATCATGCCAATCGCCCGCCCGGCCAACGCATACAGCAGGTAGTAGAAGGTATCGCCGTAGATATACAGGTTAACCGGCAGCAGATGCGCGTTGCCGAAGGTCAGCTTGTCGGTATTCGGGTTGGCGATCGCCGCCAACACCACCAGCGCGGCGGCCAGGTAGCGGCGCGACACCGGTTTGACGCTGATCAGCGGCGACAGCAGGTAAATCACTGCAATGGCGTAGAAAAACCACAGATGATAGAACACCGGCTTTTGCAAAATGCCGCGCAGCGACGGCCAGAAACCGATCTTGGTGAAGGCCGCGATGTAGATCAGCGCGATGGCGCTGTAGAACAGAATGCAGCAGGCGATGCGGGTGAAATGCCGCCGGCCGGCGTTCTTTTCGCCGAAGAACAGGTAGCCGGAAATCATAAAGAACAGCGGCACCGACACGCGCGACAGCGAGTTCAGCACGTTGGCTATATCCCAGTTGTGCAGCCCTATCGCCGCGCCGTTGGTGACGTAATAGGTGGTGGCGTGGATCATCACCACCATCATGCACGCCATCGCCCGCAGGTTGTCTATCCAGCCGATTTTCTCGCTCAAACGCTCGCCCGATCTTGTGTCATATTGATATGTTAAGAAGAGGTTATCGGGCACGGCGTTCGGCGACAACCCAAAAGCGAAATATCAGAATGCACTTAAACAACACCTTATGATTGCGAAGGTGAACAATTGGCGGCAAAATAGCCGCCACAACTCGCTCAGTTTGCGCTTCCCGCCCTGGCAGTTCCTTTTTCTCTTTTACTATCAGTACAATAATATGAAAACGACATTACCACCTGCGGCACGTTTGGGCCGACAGGCGCTTTTATTCCCTCTTTGTCTGGTGCTGTTCGAGTTCGCCACCTATATCGGCAACGATATGATTCAGCCGGGCATGCTGGCCGTCGTGGCGGATTTCAACGCCGGCGAAGAGTGGGTGCCTACCTCGATGACCGCCTATCTGGCCGGCGGCATCTTCCTGCAGTGGCTGCTCGGGCCGCTGTCGGATCGCCGCGGCCGTCGTCCGGTGATGCTGGCCGGGGTGGCGTTCTTTATCGTCTCCTGCCTGGCGATCCTGCTGGTCACCACCATCGAGCAGTTTATCGCCATGCGTTTCCTGCAGGGCATCGGCCTGTGCTTTATCGGCGCGGTCGGCTACGCCACGATCCAGGAGTCGTTCGAGGAGGCGGTGTGCATCAAGATCACCGCCCTGATGGCCAACGTGGCGCTGATCGCCCCGCTGCTGGGGCCGCTGGCCGGCGCGGCGCTGATCCACGTCGCGCCGTGGCAAAGCATGTTCGTGCTGTTTGCGGCGCTGGCGGCCATCGCCTTCTACGGCCTGTGGAAAGCCATGCCGGAAACCGCCACGCTGCAGGGTGAGGCGTTTTCCGCCGCCAACCGGTGGCGCGACTACCGCCTGGTGCTGGGCAACCGCCGCTTCCTGTGCGGCGCCCTGGCGATCGGTTTCGCCAGCCTGCCGCTGCTGGCCTGGATCGCACAGTCGCCGGTGATCCTGATCAGCGGCGAGTCGCTGTCGGCGCTGGATTACGGCCTGCTGCAAATCCCGGTGTTCGGCGCGCTGATCCTCGGCAACCTGACGCTGGCGCGTCTGACCGGCAAAAACAGCGTGGAGCGCCTGATCAAGCTGGGCGCGGGCCCGATGCTGCTGGGGCTGCTGATCGCCGCGCTGGCGACCCAGTTCTCCAGCCACGCCTACCTGTGGATGACCGCCGGCCTGAGCCTGTACGCTTTCGGCATCGGCCTCGCCAACGCCGGGCTGTACCGCCTGACGCTGTTCTCCAGCAATGTCAGCAAAGGCACGGTGTCGGCCACGATGGGCATGCTGAGCATGATGGTGTTCACCGTCGGCATCGAGCTGGCCAAGGTCGCCTACGTCTGGGGCGGCAGCGGGCTGTTCAACCTGTTCAACCTCATCAGCGGCCGGTGCTGGCTGACGCTGGTGGCGCTGTTCCTCGGCAAACGCCGCAACGGCGACCCCACGCCGCAGCCGAACGGCGCGGCGTAAACGCGACGATAAAACGCCGGTCCGGTTTCCCGACCGGCGTTTTTTATGCGGCTTCAGCCGAGCAACCCCCACAGTGCATACCCCGCTCCCACCACCGCCACCGCCAACAACAGCAACGCAGACAGGACAGAGATCGCCCGCCGCGCGCGCTGCAGCGCCGTTCCCGACAGCAGGGTGATATAGGTCAGCAAAATGGCGAAGTCCGCCAGCACCCACAGCGCGGTCAGCAGCGTCAGGCTGGCGCCGATCGAGGGGGTGACGGCGATGAACTGCGGGAAAAAGGCGACGAAGAAGATAATGTCTTTGGGGTTGGCGATGCCCACCAGAAAACCGTTCAGGATCGCCGGGCGTTTTTGCGGCGGCGCAACGGGCTGCGCATCGGGGGCTCGCGCGGATAAATCCTCATACAGCGAGACGATCGCCATACGGCCAATAAACAGGCAACCCAGCAGGCCTATCCACTGCAGCAAGCGCATATCCACGGCGAACAGCCCGGTGATAATCAGCGCGGCGACGCCGATCAGCAACAAGGAGGCTCCGTTGCTGCCCAGCGCGGTCAACAGCGCGCGCCGGGCGCCAAAGCGCGCCGCGGTGTTGGCCACCACCATCACCACCGGCCCCGGCGTGGCGATCAGCAACAAAATGGCGGCGAAATACGCCGCCAGCAACGATAGGTTCATCTTTATTTCACTCACATTCAGTCAGTTGGCGTCGCGCCATTATCATGCCGCCGCCCCCGCCTTGAAAAAGGAGTAATACTGTCGTTTACTGTGAATCAGACTCATTATTAGAGACGCCGCGATGGCCAGTTCCCTTCCGCCGCTTTACGCCCTGCGCGCCTTCGAAAGCGCCGCCCGCACCGGCTCGTTCACGCTGGCCGCCGAGGAGCTGCATCTCACCCCGAGCGCCGTCAGCAAGCACATCAAAACGCTGGAGCAGCACTTCGGCTGCCGGCTGTTCCAGCGCAACGGCCCGCGTATCGAGGTCACGCCGCAGGGGAAAATCTTCGCCGCCGAGCTGCAGCAAGGGTTTGGCCGCATCGAGCAAGCCTGCGAGCTGTTCAGAAGCCACCGCGATCTGCTGCGGCTGAAGGCGCCCTCCACCCTGACCCTGCGCTGGCTGCTGGACTGCCTGAGCCGGTTCCGGCAAACGGCGCAGGCGTTCGAGGTGCAGGCAGCCAGCGTCTGGATGGACATCGACAGCGTGGATTTTTTCAGCGAACCCTACGACTGCGCCATCCTGCTCGGCAACGGCCATTTTGGCGCCAACACCGCCGCCGCCAGGCTGTTCGACGAATGGCTGATCCCGATTTGCGCCCCCGCGCTGCTCGCCGACGGCCAGCGGGATCTCGCCGCCTGCCCGCTGATCCACCCGTCGCCCGATCGGCGCGACTGGCGGCGCTGGCTGCAGAAAAGCGGCATCGCGGCCCCGATCGATCTCATGCGCGGCCAGGTATTTGATTCGCTGGAACAGGGCAACGCGGCGGCCATCGCCGGGCACGGCGTCTCGATCGGCGATCTGGCGCTGAGCCTGCGGACGATTGAGGAGGGATTATTGGTGCTGCCTTGTGACGTCGCCGTGCGCACCGGCGACGGTTACTATCTGGTTTGGCCGGAAGAATCGGCAAAACGGCCGCTGATCGAACGCTTACAGGCATTTCTCGCCGCCCAAACGCCCGACGTCAGCCGAGCCGCCGTCAGGTTTATCGGGTAGGGGACTCGCTACCGAACAGCCCGCCGTCGCGCAGCAGATGCTCGTTGCCCTTGCGGCGGGTAAAGCCGCTGCGATCGAAGAACTCCAACACCTGGATCGCCAGCTTGCGCCCGACGCCGAGCCGATCGCGGAAATCGGCGGCGTTGGCGCCCCCGCGCTCCGCATCCAGCTCGCGGATCAGCGCCGCGAACTGATCGATGCGTCGGCTGAGGTAGTAGCGATCCACCACCACCGCCGTCACATGGCCCAGCTGGGCCGCCTTGCGCAGCAGCGCGCGCACCCGGCTCTCCTCTTCGCCCAGCTCGCTCGCCAGATCGCGCACCCACCACGGCTCGTCGCCGAACAGCGGTTCGATGCGCGCCCACAGCGGCGCCTCTTCGGCGCTGAACGCCAGGCCATGTTCCGGCAGGTGCAGCCAGCCGCGCGTATTGCGCAGCGCGCCGGCCCGCAGCAGCCGATCGATCATCATAAACACCAGCGTTTCCGGCTGCTGAGGCAGGGCCATGCGCCGCAGGCGGGCGCGCCCTAAGCCCAGCTGATCGGCGTGCTGTTGGTGATAGTCCGTCAGCACCTGCAGCAGGCGGCTTTCCGCCTGTTGCACCTGATCCTGCGCCAGCGCCCGGTCACCGACGATCAGCAGATCGCCGTTCGCCAACAGCTCGTTCAGGCCATCGTCCGTCAATTGTCGCGCCCAGGCGAACGCCGCCAGCGACAGCGCGCCGTGCGGCAACTCAAGCGCCAGCGCCTGCGCATCGTCTTGCGCCTGCGCCAAGGCCTGCAGCCATACCAGATAGTCCGGCTGACGCTTACCGCGCTTGGGCGCATTCAGTTTCAGCACCCGGGCCGCGCCCAGCGTTTGCCGCGCGCCGATATCGCGCAGCACCAGCCGATCGTTCTGTGCCAACCACAGCGGGCGATCGAGGATCAGTTCCGCCAGCCCGTCGTTCAGCAACGAAATACGCCCGGTGATGTGGCTGGCGGCATGGTGCAGATGCAGCGGCTGCCAATGGCGGATCGGCCGATCCGTCTCCAGCGCCACCAGAATGCGTTCCGCCGCTTCGGGCGGGCGCTGCGCCAGCAGCCAATCGCCGCGCGCGATCCGCTCTTTATCGACATCGCCACTGATGTTAAGCGCGATGCGCTGCCCGGCCTGCGCGTGTTCCACGGTCTGATTCTGGGCATGCAGGCCGCGCACCCGCACCGGTGCATCGGCGCCGGTCAGCCACAGCGTATCCCCCACCTTCACCCGGCCGCCGAGCGCGGTGCCGGTCACCACCAGCCCCGCCCCTTTGACGCTGAACGCGCGGTCTACCGCCAGGCGAAAACGGCGCGTCAGCGCATGCTCGCCGGGCGACAACGCCAGCAAATGCGCGCGCAGCGCCTCGATGCCCACTCCCGCCGCCGCTGCGGTCACGAACAGCGGCGCATCGGGCCAGCCCTGACGCGCCAGCTCGTCACGCACCTGAACTCGCACCTCATCGATACGCGCCGCCTCCACCCGGTCGGCCTTGGTCAGCGCCACCGTCAGCGCCGGGCGCCCGCTCAGGCGCAGGATCGCCAAATGCTCGCGGGTCTGCGCCATCACGCCGTCGTCGCAGGCCACCACCAGCAGCGCATGGTCGATGCCGCCGACGCCCGCCAGCATATTGGCGAGGAATTTCTCGTGGCCGGGCACGTCGATAAAGCCCAGCACCCGGCCGTCCGGCTGCGGCCAGTAGGCGTAGCCCAGATCGATGGTCATGCCGCGGCGCTTTTCTTCCGGCAGGCGATCCGCGTTGATCCCGGAGATCGCCTGCAGCAGGGTGGTTTTGCCATGATCGACATGGCCGGCGGTGGCGATGATCATGATGCGCTCAGCGCGTCGATCAGCGCCCCTTCCTGTTCCAGACAGCGCAGATCCAGCCACAGCCGGCCGTCGCCGAGGCGGCCGATCACCGGCTGCGGCAGACGGCGCCAACGTTCCGCCAGCGCCTCCAGCGTGGCGCCGCGGCCGTCGCGCGGCGTGAAGGTCAGCGCATAGCTGGGCAGGCGATCCACCGGCAGCGAACCGCTGCCAATCTGCGACCAGCAAGGTTCGGCGCGCAGCTCGAAATCGGCGGTGAACCGCGGCGTCAGCGCCGCCAGCAGCCGCTCGGCCGCCTGTTGCATCTCCTGCTGCGGGCGGGTCAGCAACCGCAGCGTCGGCAGTTGCTCTGCCAGTTTTTCCGGCTGCAGATAGAGCCGCAGCGTGGCCTCCAGAGCCGCCAGCGTCAGCTTGCCGACGCGCAGCGCGCGTTTGAGCGGGTGCTGCTGCAAACGGGCGATCAGCGCCTTTTTGCCGACGATGATGCCGGCCTGCGGGCCACCCAGCAGCTTATCGCCGGAGAATGTCACCAGATCGACGCCGGCGGCCAGCAGCCGCTGCGGCATCGGCTCGGCGGGCAGGCCGTACTGCGCCATATCGATCAGCGAACCGCTGCCCAGATCGGTGGCGGTCGGCACGCCCTGTTCGGCTCCGAGCTGCGCCAGTTCGGCCTCGTCGACCGCCGCGGTAAAGCCCTGAATGCTGTAGTTGCTGGTGTGCACTTTCATTAACAGGCCAGTCTGCTCATTGATGGCCTGGCGGTAATCCTTCAGATGGGTGCGGTTGGTGGTGCCGACCTCCACCAATTGACAGCCGGCCTGGCGCATCACGTCGGGAATGCGGAACGCGCCGCCGATTTCCACCAACTCGCCGCGCGACACCACCACCTCTTTGCCGGGGGCGATCGCCGCCAGCATCAGCAGCACCGCCGCCGCGTTGTTATTGACGATGCAGGCGTCCTCCGCGCCGGTCAGCCGGCACAGCAGATCCGCCACCGCCCGATCGCGATGGCCGCGCCCGGCGCCGTCCAGATCGTACTCCAGCGTCACCGCCTCCCCCATCACCGCGCTCACCGCATCTTTCACCGGCTGCGCCAGCAGGGCGCGCCCGAGATTGGTGTGCAGCACGGTGCCGCTGAGGTTGAACACCGGCAATAACGCCGGGCGTTGCTGCCGGGCCAGCTCGGCCCGCAGCGCCTGCGGCCAGTCGCCGCACCAGGCCGGCAAGCGTTGCTGTTGCTTGATCGCGTCGCGCGCCTGGGCCTGCAGCCGGCGCAACAGTTCACCGATCAGCGTCTGGCCATGCTGCGCCACCAGCGGTTCAATCGCGGGTTCACGCAGCAGACGGTCGATGGCGGGCAGTTGACTGTAAAGAAGGTGGGATTCAGTGCTCATGGTCGCTCGGTTTTCAATTTAGACGTATCGGCATAGCAAGACCCCGCCGCGGCGGGGAGAAAAAAACTCAAGGCGGCGCCGTGCGGGCGAAACTTTCGCGGGCGAACAGGCGTTCGGCCAGCTTGACCAGCGTTGGGCGCTCGACGCACCAGTTGGGCAGGATGCGGCGGAAATTGAGGTAGCCCAGCGCGCAGCCGGTGGCGATATCCGCCAGCGTCAGCCGCTCGGCATTGAGCCACGTTTTTTCCCGCGCCAGCGCCTCCAGTGCGTCCAGGCCCTGCGTCAGCTTGTCACGCTGGCGCAGCATCCAGTTTTCGTCCTGTTTTTCCGGCGCGCGCCGGCTTTCGCGAAACAGGGTCGCCGCCGCTTCGGTCACGCCGTCCGCCAACGCCGCCACCTGCCGAACGCGCAACGCGGCGGCGCGTTCGGCCGGCAAAAACGCCGGCTCCACCGCCAGCAGCTCGAGGTATTCGGCCACCACCGGCGAGTCGTAAAACACCTCGCCGTCATCGGCGATCAGCACCGGCACCTTGGCGAGCGGGTTCAGCTCCTTCACCCGGCTGCCGGGCTCATACGGCGGATCGTTGACGAATTCGAACGCAATCCCCTTCTCCAGCAGCATCACGGAAATCTTGCGCACAAAGGGGCTGGTGTAACTGCCGATAAGCTTCATCCGGTCTCCTCCGCTTCGTCCTGGCCGCGGCGTCCTTACTTCACCGCCAGGGTATCGATAATCCGCTGCACCAGCGCCTGATGCACTTCCGGCGTTTTGGCCGGCGACAGCATTTGCAGCGTTACCACCCGTTTGTTGAACACCGTCAACACCAGGGTGGAGACCACCTTTTGCCCGTTGACGGTCTGTTCGGTATCCACCCGGCGAAACTTCTGTTTGCCGACGCTGAAGTTCTCTTCTTTGGTGGTCTGGATATTCTGATAGCGCTCGGCCAGCACCGTGATGGCGCTCTGCGTCAGCTCTTTCAGCATTTTGTCGCTGGTATTGATCTTCATGCCGTCAGGCGGGATCACTTCGGACGAAACCGCGCTCTGGCGCGACTTGCCGTCAAGAAAGCGCTGAATGGTGGAGGTGCTGTCGTTGATGATGCCGCTGTTCAGCGTTTGATCGCTAAAGCCCGGCGGCAGCTCGAAGGTGATCTTGCCCTTCTGCAGCGACACGTTCAGCCCCGGCGGCGCGGGCGGGGTTTCTACCGGCGCAGGCGGCGGCGGTGGCGCGGGCTGCGTCACGGTCGGTTTGGTGTCGGGTGGCGGCACCGCCGGTTTGGTGTCGTCCTTGTTGTCGCAGGCCGCCAGTCCGATCGCCAACACGGCGACCGCGGTCAGTTTTGCCAGGGTGTTTAACATCGTGGTTCCTTTCGCTTGGCGCGTTATGGCCTAAACGTAGCAACTCGCCCGGGCGATTGCCAGAAGCCCGTGCTGAAATTGCTGGTCCGGCCCCGCGCGAACGGGGCCGGGCGGTTACTCCGCCGGGAACAGGAACGGATTGATGCTGCTGCGGCCGAAGCCTTCTTCTTCCATACGAGCGTCCAGCACCAGCGAAGCCAGATCGTCGGCCACTGCTTCGACCTGCGGGTCTTTTTCCTGATAGAGGATTTTCAGGTAAGTGCCGCAGTCGCCGCAGCTTTCCGCCTTCACCGCCGCCTGTTCGCTGTCCAGCGACCAGTAGTTGAGATCGCGGGTCTGCTCGCAGTTGCTGCACTTCACCCGCACCACGTGCCATTCGCTTTCGCACAGGTTGCAGTGCAGATAGCGCAGGCCGTTGACCGTGCCGATGTGCACCATGCTGGAGACCGGGATGCTGCCGCACACCGGGCAGAACTGACGCTGCTCGCCGTATTCGGCGCGCGCCTTGCCAGGGATCAGGCTGGCCATCTGCGCCCAATAGAGCGACAGCGCGGCCCAGAGGAACGGCGCCTTTTCGCTGCCCACCTTGCCGAACTCGCGGTTGAGCAAGGCGTCGGCCATCAGCTCCAGCTCGTGCGCCGAGGCCTTCTCCAGGTTGTCCAGCACCGCCAGGATATGCTCCGGCGCCTGCGGGCGCAGCTCGGCGATCAGCGACGTCAGCAGCTTGCGCCAGTGCTCGCTGCGCGGGAACACGCTCAGATCGAGCGGCGGTTTGCCGCTGGCGGCGCCCTGCGCCAGCGCTTCGCTCAGATCGAGCTGCAGCGGGTTATCGTGCAGCGCATGCTGCTGCGCCTGCGCCAGCTCGGCGGCGAAGTTCAGGTAGTCGCCCAGCGGATTGTCGACCGCCAGCTGACGCAGACGATCGGCGCGGCGGCTGTACAGGCTTTTCAGGTTGGCGAAAAGTAACGGCGGGATGTTCTCCGCCGTTGTGGACTTCTCACGCTGTGCCCCTAACTGCTCTTTAGGAACGATGCGGATACTCATCAGGGTTTATCTTCCTGTCGTTTCTCGCGGACCTCACGGTACCAGCGCGGATGATGTTTCTTGGCCCAGGCCGCCGGCACCCAGCCTTCCACCATCGCGGTAATGGTGCCTTTTACCCACAATGCGGCGTAAATGTGCACCATAATCACGATGATAAGGCCGACCGCGGCCAGCGAATGCACCAGCAGCGCGATGCGGATCAGCGGGATGGAGAACGACGGCGCAAAATACGGCCGCCAGATCACCACGCCGCTGGCCAGCAGCAGCACCAGGCTGATAATCGCCGCCCAGAACACGCACTTCTGGCCGAAATTATAGCGCCCGGTATCACCCACTTCCTCGTTCATGGCGATTTTGTGGATGTTCTTGGCCCAGACGATATCTTCCCGGTTGATCAGGTTATGCTTCCAGTAGCGCAGGAACATCAGCAGGAACGCGGCAAACATGATCACCCCGACAAACGGGTGCAGAATGCGCGCCAGCTGCGGCGTCCCGAAGATGTTCATCAGCCAGTTGAAGGAGGGGAAGAAGAACCCCAGCCCGCTGATGGCGGCGAACACGAAACAGAACGCCACGATCCAGTGGTTGATGCGCTCCGGCGCGCTGTAACGCTGAATGGGCTTTTCCTTTCTCATTTGCGCGTCTCCTCGTCGTGCGACTCGTCGTGCTCGTCCTCATCCTCGACGCGGTTAGGCCCGACGCCGACATAGTGGAACACGCTGGCCGCGAAGGTGGCGGCAAAGCCGATGGCCGCCAGGGGTTTCCACACGCCCTTCCAGAAGGTCACCGCCGGGCTGATGCTCGGGTTGTCCGGCAAACCGTGGTACAGCTGCGGTTTGTCGGCGTGGTGCAACACGTACATCACGTGCGTGCCGCCCACCCCCGCCGGATCGTACAGACCGGCGTTCTGGTAGCCGCGGGTATTCAGCTCGCTGACGCGATCCGCCGCCACCTGCTTCATCGCTTCCTTGGTGCCGAAGTGAATGGCGCCGGTCGGGCAGGTTTTCACGCAGGCCGGTTCCTGGCCGACGTCCACGCGGTCGACGCACAGGGTGCACTGGTACACCCGGTTGTCATCCTTGTTCATGCGCGGCACGTCGAACGGGCAGCCGGCGATGCAGTAGCCGCAGCCGATGCAGTGCTCGGACTGGAAGTCGACGATGCCGTTGGCGTACTGAATGATCGCGCCTTCCGACGGGCAGGCCTTCAGGCAGCCCGGATCGGCGCAGTGCATGCAGCCGTCCTTGCGGATCAGCCATTCCAGCTTGCCGTTTTCCTCCACCTCGGAGAAGCGCATCACCGTCCACGACTTGGCGGTCAGATCGGCGGGGTTATCGTACACCCCGACGTTGTGCCCCACTTCGTCGCGGATGTCGTTCCATTCGGAACAGGCCACCTGACAGGCCTTGCAGCCGATACAGGTGGTGACATCGATCAGTTTGGCCACTTCTTCCTGGTGGTCACGGGCGCGCGGCGCCGGCGTGAAACCATTGGTGGCGGATTTACGAATGATGTCTTGAGATTGCATGGCCATAATTCGTCTCCGTTACACCTTTTCCACGTTGACCAGGAACGCCTTGAACTCCGGCGTTTGCGTATTGGCGTCGCCGACGAACGGCGTCAGCGTGTTGGCGATAAAGCCTTTCTTCGCCACCCCTTCGTAACCCCAGTGGATCGGGATGCCGATGGTGTCGACTTCCTGGCCGTGCACCTGCAGCGTGCGAATACGCTTGGTCACCACCGCCTTGGCCTTGATGTAGCCGCGGTTGGAGCTGACTTTCACGGTATCGCCCTGCTTGATGCCCTTCTTCTCCGCCAGCTTTTCGCCGATCTCCACGAACTGCTCCGGCTGGGCGATGGCGTTCAGCCGCGCGTGCTTGGTCCAGTAGTGGAAGTGCTCGGTCAGACGATAGGTGGTGCCGACGTAAGGGAACTTGTCGGATTTGCCCATCGCCGCCAGATCGTCCTTGAACACGCGCGCCGCCGGGTTGGACACCACGTTCGGGTGCAGCGGGTTGGTGCCGAGCGGCGTTTCGAACGGCTCGTAGTGTTCAGGGAACGGCCCTTCCGCCATCTTGTCGGTGGCGAACAGGCGGCCCATGCCTTCCGGCTGCATGATGAACGGCCCGACGTCGCTGCCCGGCGCGGCGGTGCTGTAGTCCGGGATATCGGCCCCAACCCACTTGGCGCCGTCCCACTCCAGCAGCTGGCGTTTCGGATCCCACGGTTTGCCCTGCGGATCCGCCGAGGCGCGGTTGTACAGAATGCGGCGGTTGAGCGGCCATGCCCAGGCCCAGCCCAGCGTATTGCCGAGGCCGGACGGATCGGCGTTGTCGCGCCGCGCCATCTGGTTGCCGGCCGGCGTCCAGCTGCCGGCGAAGATCCAGCAGCCGCTGGCGGTGGTGCCGTCGTCGCGCAATTGCGCGAACGAGCTGAGCAGTTCGCCTTTTTTCACCAGCACTTTGCCGTCGGCATCCAGCAGATCCGCCAGCGCCTTGCCGTTGTTCTCCTGCGCCACCTCTTCCGGCGCCGGGTTGTCCGGCGTCAGGTAGTCCCAGGTCATGTTCAGCACCTGCTCAGGCACCGCGCCACCGTCGCGCGCATACATCTCGCGCAGGCGGCTGAAGATGCCCGCCAGGATCTCGCCGTCGTTCAGCGCTTCACCCGGGGCGTCCGCGCCTTTCCAGTGCCACTGCAGCCAGCGGCCGGAGTTGACGATCGAGCCGTTCTCTTCGGCGAAGCAGGTGGACGGCAGGCGGAACACTTCGGTCTGGATCTGCGACGGATCCACTTCGTTGAACTCGCCGTGGTTCTGCCAGAAGTTGGAGGTCTCGGTGTTCAACGGATCGATGGTCACCAGGAACTTCAGCTTGGACAGTGAAGCCACCACCTTGTTTTTGTTCGGGAACGACGCTACCGGGTTAAAGCCCTGGCAGAAGTAGCCGTTGACCTTGCCCTGCGCCATCATCTCGAAGTACTGCAGCACGTCGTAGCCTTTGTCCCACTTCGGCAACCAGTCAAAGCCCCAGCTGTTGTCCTTCTGCGCCTTGTCGCCGTAGAAGGTCTTCATCATGCTGACGAAGAATTTCGGGTAGTTGCCCCAGTAGTTCACCTGGCCCGGCAGCAGCGCCTTCGGCGTGTTAGCCTTCAGGTAGGTGTCGAGATCGGTCTGTTTCTCCGACGGCAGCGTCAGGTAGCCCGGCAGGCTCTGCGACAGCAGGCCGAGATCGGTCAGACCCTGGATGTTGGAGTGGCCGCGCAGCGCGTTGACGCCGCCGCCCGCCATGCCCATGTTGCCGAGCAGCAGCTGGATCATCGCCATGGTGCGGATGTTCTGTGCGCCGACCGAGTGCTGAGTCCAGCCCAGGGCGTACAGGAACGAAGCGGTCTTATCCGCCACGCAGGTTTCGGCGATGTATTCGCACACCTTGAGGAAATCGTCCTTCGGCGTGCCGCAGATGTTGCTCACCACGTCAGGCGTGTAGCGGCTCACGTGCTGCTTCAGCAGGTTCCACACGCAGCGCGGATCCTGCAGCGTGACGTCGCGCTTGGCGAAGCCGTTCTCGTCGAACTGGTAGTTCCAGGTGGTTTTGTCGTACTTGCGGTTTTCCGCGTCGTAGCCGCTGAACAAGCCGTCTTCGAAGGCAAAGTCTTCCCGCACCAGCAGGCTGGCGTTGGTGTAGGCCTCGACGTATTCGCGGTTAAATTTGTTGTTGGTCATCAGATACAGCAACACGCCCGACAGGAAAGCGATGTCGGTCCCGGAGCGGATCGGCGTGTAGAAGTCCGCCACCGATGCGGTTCGGGTAAAGCGCGGATCGATCACGATCAGCTTGGCATTGTTGTGTATTTTGGCTTCCATCGCCCAGCGGAACCCCACCGGATGCGCTTCCGCCGCATTACCGCCCATGACGATAATCAAATTCGCGTTCTTGATATCAACCCAGTGGTTGGTCATCGCACCGCGACCAAATGTTGGAGCAAGACTTGCTACCGTTGGTCCGTGTCAGACACGCGCCTGGTTGTCTACGGCAAGCATGCCGAGAGCGCGACTAAATTTTTGCGACAGAAAACCGGTTTCGTTGCTGGCGGCCGAAGCACACAGCATGCCGGTGGTCAGCCAACGGTTGACGGTAACGCCCTGATCGTTGGTTTTGATGAAGTTGGCGTCACGGTCTTCTTTCACCAGCTTGGCGATGCGGGTAAAGGCGTCGTCCCAGCTGATGCGCTGCCATTTGTCCGACCCCGGCGCCCGGTATTCCGGGTACTTGAGGCGGCTTTCGCTGTGGATGAAGTCAACCAGGCCGGCGCCTTTCGGGCAAAGCGCGCCGCGGTTTACCGGGTGATCCGGATCCCCTTCGATATGGAAAATGCTTTCTTTGGCGTTTTTGGCGCCATCACCAAGGCTGTACATCAACAGCCCACAGCCGACGGAACAATACGTACAGGTATTACGGGTCTCGCGGGCGCGCAGCAGTTTGTACTGCCGGGTTTCCGCCAACGCCACTTCGGGGGCAAAGCCCAGCGCGGCCACCGTCGTTCCTGCCATACCGCCAGCGCAGATCTTAAAGAACTGCCTTCTGCTGACCTGCATGGGGGTCTCCTTTACTCTCGATTGTCACATTGTTCAAATGCGCCTGCCCGCTAGCGCGGCAAACGCGAATGTCACTGTTGTTATGCTTGCTACGAACGCCGGCCATATTACCACAGCGTGCTTGTGGTTGTTACACACTCGTGCTCATTCAGTGAACGCATTGGCACATTTCGATACATTTCGACGTTGGCGCTCCCTACAGTATAGAGAGTAACCAACGCGCCGGGGCGACGGTTTGAACCGGCCACCCAGCGCCCTCTTCTATCAACATGTTAACGCAACGATTTGCTCATTAACCACACAATTCACAGGGCATTGATAATCATTTTCAATATCATTTAATTAACTATAATGATCCGACTGCTTACGCGGTGCTCGCCCTTTGCGCCGCCCATACACCACTGGAGATGATGATTATGAGTTATTCACTGCCATCCCTGCCGTACGCTTACGACGCACTGGAACCGCATTTTGACAAGCAGACGATGGAAATCCATCACACCAAACACCACCAGACCTACGTCAACAACGCCAACACCGTGCTGGAAGCCTACCCTGAGCTGGCCAAATACAGCGTTGAAGAACTGATCCAGGATCTGGACAAAGTGCCTGCCGACAAACGCACCTTCATGCGCAACAACGCCGGCGGTCACGCCAACCACAGCTTCTTCTGGAAAAACCTGAAAACCGGCACCACGCTGGGCGGCGATCTGAAAGCGGCCATCGAGCGCGATTTCGGCAGCGTTGAGAAATTCCAGGAAGAGTTCGAGAAAGCCGCAGCCACCCGCTTCGGTTCCGGTTGGGCCTGGCTGGTGCTGAAAGACGGCAAGCTGGCCGTAGTGTCTACCGCCAACCAGGACAGCCCGCTGATGGGCGAAGCCGTCGCCGGCGCTTCCGGTTTCCCAATCATCGGCCTGGACGTGTGGGAACACGCTTACTACCTGAAATATCAGAACAAACGCCCTGACTACATCAAGGCGTTCTGGAACGTGGTCAACTGGGATGAAGCCGCCGCACGCTTCGCCGCGAAGAAGTAACTCGCCCCCGTTGATAAAGATGCCCGCCACCGGCGGGTATTTTTTTGCCTGAAATCCGCTAAAGTTTGACCACTTCTTGCCGATGGTTTGTTCAATTGACGTTCGCCCGGAGAAGGAAAAACGCTATGGCGGCATTGCAAGCATTGGCAGGAAAGTTCACTCATCTCACCGTAGGTAAAAAGCTCGGTCTCGGCTTCGCGCTGTTGTTGCTGTTGGCGGTCGTCATCGCCGGCACCGGGGCGCAATATCTGCATATCATCGAATCCCGCGCCGATCGCATCGACTTCAGCAACCGGCTGAACGAGGAGATCAACCAGGCCAAATACAACCGCGCCATGTACGGCCAGACCTACCAGCCGGAGTATCTGCAGAACAACCGCGCCAATATTGAAAACGCCGTCAAGCTGATAGACCAGGGGCAGGCGCTGGACTGGGACGCCCAAAGCCGCAAGGATCTGCAGCGTCTGGTGACGCTGATCGGGGAATATCAACAGCAGCAAAAAGTCTTTGAGCAGGCGGTCACGGCAAAAGACGCGGTGCGCCAGAGCTGGAACATGTCGGAAGTGCAGGCCAGCCTGAGCCAGGTGGAGCGTCAGCTCACCAACGGCGATCTGCAGCTGGCCTTCATCCAGCTTAACCAGAAGCTGACCCAGGTGCGCTACGGCGCGCGCGGTCTGCTGCTGAGCCTGAACAAGGAAACCGAAGCGCCGCTGATGGCGGCCATCGACGACGCGCGCGACGCGGCCAACGCCCTGAGCCGCCGGGTCAGCGACGCGCAGCGCCCGCAGCTGCAACCGCTGCTGGCCGCGCTGGACGATTACAAAAACCGCATCGCAGCCTACCTGCCGGCCTATGAGCACGAACAGCAAATCAGCCGGCAGCTCGGCGAACGCGCGCAAGCGATCGGCACGCTGGTGAACGCCTTTATGCAGGACGAACTGGTGCAGACGCGCAACAACATCAATCTGGCGCAGCTGCAGATGGGCGTCACCACCCTGATCGCCATCATCGCCGGGGTGCTTATCGCCTGGCGCATCACCCTGCAGATCACCCGTCCGCTGCACAGCACGCTGGCCATGGCGGAACGCATCGCCGGCGGCGACCTGCGCCAGGCGCAGACCAGCACCCGCCGCGACGAGCTGGGGCAACTGCTGAACGCGGTGGCGGCGATGAGCCAAAACCTGCGCACCATGATTGAGAAGATCCAGATGGGGGTCAGCCAGGTCTCCACCGCCTCGGCGGAAATCGCCGCCGGCAACACCGATCTCTCCTCCCGCACCGAACAGCAGGCGGCGGCGGTCGAGGAAACCGCGGCCAGCATGGAACAGCTGACCGCCACGGTGAAACAAAACGCCGACAATGCTCATCACGCCAACCAGCTGGCCACCGACGCCTCGCAGACCGCACAGCAGGGCGGTAAGCTGGTGGAAAACGTGGTCAGCACCATGCGCGATATCTCCAGCAGTTCGCAGCGTATCGCCGAAATTACTACCCTGATTAACGGCATTGCCTTCCAGACCAACATCCTGGCGCTCAACGCCGCGGTGGAAGCGGCGCGCGCCGGCGAACAGGGCCGCGGCTTCTCGGTGGTCGCCAGTGAAGTGCGCAGCCTGGCGAGCCGCAGCGCCCAGGCGGCCAAGGAAATAGAAGGGCTGATCGCCGAATCGGTCAGCCGGGTGAAAACCGGCACTGAGTTGGTGGAAAGCACCGGCAATACCATGGAACAGATCGTCCGTTCGGTCACCCACGTGCGCGACATCATGGCCGAGATCGCCGCCGCCTCCGATGAGCAGACGCGCGGCATCGCCCAGATTGGCCAGGCGATCGTCGAAATGGACCACACCACCCAGCAGAACGCCGCGCTGGTGGAAGAGTCCGCCGCCGCCGCCGATTCGCTGGAAGAACAGGCCGATATGCTGCTGCAGAGCGTCTCGGTGTTCCGTTTGGCGGAGCAGACCGAGCCCCTCGCCGCCAAAGCCGCCGCGCCGAAAGCGCCGGCCGCCAACGCCGCAGCGGAAGAGAACTGGACCACCTTCTGACGCCCTCAGGCGAGGAATATCCGTTCCTCGCCCTATCTTTTTGGCAACAGGTGGGTCGCGACTCCCCAATTCAACAAATTAAAACCAGAGGCGGTCACATCAAGCATTGCATAGCCGCAATTGCGATGACCGTATCTGCGAAGGTCCTCCTGCGGGTCGGCCCCTTTAAGCCACCAAATCAGTGCCTGCAGAGCATGGCCGTGCGTAACAACACCAAGCGTTTGATTTTGTCCATCGACAGCCAGATCGGACAGACAAGCCATCAGGCGCCAGGCAACCTCATAAGCATTCTCCCCTCCCGGCGCCGACGCCTCTGCCTTACCGGCAAAGAGGCACTGCGTCGCTTCAGGATAATCGCGCATGGCCTGCGCATAAGATAATCCTTCCAGTCGGCCAAAATCTTGCTCCTGCAAACGCTCATCCATTTGCACAGTGCAGCCACATCGCTCAGCCAACGTCTCCGCTGTCGTAAAAGCCCGACCAGTCGGTGAACTGATCAACGAAGTGACCGATAACATTTGCAAGCGAGCGCCAAGCCCAGCGATTTGACGTCGCCCCTCTTCTGTCAGCGGACTGTCACTTCGCCCCTGAATAATCCCCGAGCGGTTCCATTCTGACTCCGCATGCCTCAATACAATGAAACGCATGGTTTTTTCTCGACGATAAAAGCCTAAATATAGACAGGAAAAACACATCCTTCCGTACAGGTAAACGCCGGGTAGTGTACGAGAACAACTCAGGCTATGCTGAGCCCTCGACGCGAGACACGGAGGCGCACATGCATCACCCAGACGTTTACATCGGCAGCATTCAACCCTATGAGGGCGGGCGCCCCAGCGCCATCGCCAAACGCCAGGTGGATGGCGCTGTCCGGCTCACGCCGCTCGGGCTGGAAGGCGACGAACAGGCGGAGAAAAGCTATCACGGCGGGCCGGATCGCGCGCTGTGCCACTACCCGCGCGAGCATTACGCCCATTGGCGCGAGCAGTTTCCGGCGCAGGCGGAGCAGTTTTGCGCCCCGGCCTTCGGCGAGAATATCTCCACCGAAGGGCTGACCGAACACAACGTGTTTATGGGCGACATCTTCCGCTGGGGCGAGGCGCTGATCCAGGTCACCCAGCCGCGCTCGCCGTGCTTCAAGCTCAATTATCACTTCGCCATCGAGGACATTTCGCTGCTGATGCAGCAAAGCGGCCGCTGCGGCTGGCTGTATCGGGTGGTGTCGCCGGGCGCGGTCAGCGGCGATCGTCCGCTGGCGCTGGCGGCGCGCAACAGCGACGTGTCGGTCGCCGAAGCCATCGCCATCGCCTGGCACATGCCGTTCGACGCGGAACAGTATCGCCGTCTGTTGGCGGTGGCCGGCCTCTCCGCCAGCTGGAGCAAGACCATGCTCACGCGGCTTGCCGAAGGGCGCCTCGAAGATTTCAACCGCCGCCTGCTCGGCCGTTGAAAACGGCGGCGGAAAGATGAAAAACGTGCGCCGGGTGCCGCGTTAACCCTATTCTTCCGCCTATACTGTAGCCGCACGTTTTTTCAGCCAGGAGCCAGGTATATGACCACCCCGACCCATTCGATTCATCACGCCGCCGCCGAAGGCTATCAGGCCAATGCCGATCGCTATGTGAAAGGCCGGCCGGATTACCCGCCGGAAATCGCCGTCTGGCTGCGTGACGTCATCGGCCTGCACGCCGGCATGACGGTCATCGATCTCGGCGCCGGCACCGGCAAGTTCACCCCGCGCCTGCTGGAAACCGGCGCGCAGGTGATCGCCGTCGAACCGGTGCCGCAAATGCTGGAAAAACTGTCGGCGGCGCTGCCGCAGGTGAAAACGCTGGCGGGCACCGCCGACGCGATCCCGTTGCCGGACGAGTCGGTCGATGCCGTGGTCTGTGCCCAGTCCTTCCATTGGTTCGCCACGCCGCAGGCGCTGGCGGAAATCCAGCGCATTCTCAAGCCCGGCGGCAAACTCGGTCTGGTGTGGAACATGCGCGATGCGCGCGTCGGCTGGGTGCGCAAACTGAATCAGATCGTCGATAGCCACGAAGGCGATGCGCCGCGTTTCTATACCGGCGAATGGCGCAAGTTCTTCCCGTTCAAAGGCTTTGAACCGCTGCAGGAGCAGGTGTTTATGCTGGGCCACCGCGGCGCGGTGGAGGACGTGATCTACAACCGCGTGCGTTCAACCAGCTTTATCGCCGCGCTGCCGCAGCCGCAACAGGAGCAGGTTATCGATCGGTTGCGCCAACTGGTGGCGGAAGAAGAGGAGCTGCGGGGCCAGGACACGGTCACCGTGCCCTATCAGACCAAGGCGTATTACACCACCAAGGTCTGACGCCCAGGGGTTCAGAACGCTTTCTTGGCGTAGCCGGTGACCGCTTTCAGGCCCATCTCGCGGCCCAGCGCGGTCATCGGGTGCACCACGATCAACCCGCGCGCGCTTTTCTTCAGCGCGCCCATATCGGCCTGCTCTTTCTTGGTGATCTCGCGGCTGAACGGCAGCTTGCTCAGCTTCTGCGCTTCGGCGCTCAGCTTCTCGCCGCGCACGTTTTTCAGGCGCTCGATCTCCGTCGCCAGTTTCTCTTTCTCTTTGGTGTGTTGCGCGATCAACTCAGGGTTGCCCTGTTGGATCACGGTGGCGTCTTTGTGGTTCAAGGCGTCCAGCAGGTCGCTCAGGCGCTTGATCTCTGCCTTTTCTTTCTCTTTCATGGTCTCTGGCCCGTTGTGCCCAAAATGGCACGCTAATCAATGATACCGGCATTGTAGCAAAAGGCGCGCGCCGTTACCCGTCCTGCGCAATGCCGGGCGGCAAGCCGCTCATCTCGCAGGCCCTGGCGCCGAGCCGGGCCAACGCCTGGGTGTAGCGCGCGTTGAACGGGTAGCAGCAGGAGAGCCGCAGCGCGTTGCGGTAACGCCCGCTGGGCGAATACAGGGTGCCCGGCGTTAAACAGATCTGCTCCTCCAGCAGCTGATGGAACAGCGCCACACTGTCCACGCCAGGGGGGAATTCGACCCAGAACACGAAGCCGCCCGCCGGCTGCGTGGCCAGCGTGCCGCGCGGGAAATGCCGGGCGATCAGCGCCCGCGCCTCGTCGACCTGCGCCGCATAGCGCTTGCGCAGGTTGCGCAAATGGTGATCGTAACCGCCGCTCTCCAGGAAGGTCGCCAGCGTTTCCGACAGCAGCTGCGACTCTGACATCGACGACACCGCCTTCAGCTTGCGCAACGCCTCGTGGAAGCGGCCGCCGCAGACCCAGCCGACGCGAAAATCCGGCGCCAGCGTTTTGGTAAAGCTGGAGCAAAACAGCACCCAGCCGTCGCGATCGAACGCCTTCACCGCCGGCGACAGCGCGCCGCCGAACTGGATCTCGGCATACAGCCCATCTTCAATCAACGGCACCTGATGATCGTTCATCAGCCGCGCCAGCCGCTTTTTCGCCGCCAGCGGCATGGTGCAGCCCAGCGGGTTTTGCACCGTCGGCATGGCGATCACCGCATTCAGCCGCTTCTCGTTCAACAGCAGCTCCAGCGCGTCCAACGACAGTCCCAACTGCGGATCGGTAGGGATTTCCAACGCTTTCAGCCCCAGGCTGGCCAGCAGCGGCAGCAGGTAGAAATAGGTCGGCGACTCCAGCCCGACGCAGTCGCCCGGTTTGGTGGTGACGCGCAGCGCCAGCTGCAGCGCTTCCATGCAGCCGTGGGTCAGCACCACGTCGCCCGGCTCCAGCAGCATGCCCAGCGTCATCGAGCGGCGGGCGATCTGCTGACGCAGCCGCAGGCTGCCGGGCGGCAACGGATACTGCCCGATCAGATCCGGCTGGCGGCGCAGCTGAGAGGACAGCATGCGCCCCAACTTGCCGCCGGGATAAAAGTCGCTGGTCTGCGGGCAAGCCAACGCAATGTTGGTGAAGGCCGGGTTTTGCTGGGCGGCAAACACGGTGTCGATCAGCGCCAGCACGTCGTCCGCCGGCGGTTCGATGCGCCCGCAGGGCGCCGAGGCCATCTTCAGCGCCGGCAGCGTGCTGCGGACATAAAACCCCGACTGCGGTCGCGCCTCGATCAACCCGCGATCCTCCAGCGTGCGGTAAGCCGACACCACGGTATTGATGCTGACGCGATGGGTTTGCGCACAGCGCCGCACCGAAGGCAAGCGGTCGCCGGGCTGCAGCGTGCCGCGGCGAATGGCTTCGGCCAACGTGTCCGCCAGCTGCAGGTAACGGGTATCCGGGGTTTCATCGAGCAGGGTCACAGTTTCTCTCCAGTCAATGGGTACAGTTTACATTCTGTACAACTGTAACCATGACAATATCCGATTTGTGGTTCTGTCACCATCCCATTGCAGCGATTATGCTGATCTCTCGTCATCACCGTCATTTTCAAGGAACCTGCCATGCTGGACTCTGCCTTTGTCAGCTACGTCACCGTCATGTCGATCACCCCCGGCCCCAACAACCTGCTGCTGGCCTCGTCGGGCGTCAACTTCGGCCTGCGACGCACCCTGCCGATGCTGTTTGGCATCTGCGTCGGTTGTGCGGTACAGCTGGCGATCATTATCCCGCTGCTGGCGCTGGCGCTGAGCTGGGCCGGCGTCATCCGCCTGCCGCTGGCGGTGATCGGCTGCGCTTATCTGCTGTGGCTGTCATGGAAACTGTTCCAGGCGGCCTCGCCGGACGCCAAAGAGCAGGCGCAGCCGATGAGCCTGCTCAACGGCGCGCTGTTTCAGGCGGTCAACCCCAAGGCCTGGCTGATGGTGATCAACGTAGCGATCCTGTTCACCCCGCGCGAAGGCGCCACCTTTGTCCATACGCTGTCGGTCATCGCCGGTTTCGCGCTGCTGAACTTGCCTTGCGTGCTGCTGTGGGCGGTGCTGGGCGACCGCTTGCGCAACGCGCTGCGGGTCACCTGGAAGCTGCGGGTGTTCAACGGCGCGATGTCCGGGCTGATGGCCGCCACCGCGCTGTGGTTGTTGTTCGACGAGTGGCGCGCGGCCTTTGCCTAGCCGCGGCCGAGAGGAGAGAGCCGGGAGGGTTGCTTGGCGCCGATGCCGGCGATCAGATCGGTAATGGACAGCACCATGGTGGAGCGCACCATCTGCTGATAGCGCTGGCGCTGCATGGCAATCAGCGCTTCATCCGCCTCGCCCGGCTGCAGGAAAGTCGGCACCGGCGGCAGCGCGGCCACACAGTGCAGCTCGCCGAACGGCCCGAGTATTTCGTCGTCGACGAAGCGGTATTCCGACCCGTCGTGGTTCAGCTCTTCGCGCATCGCCATCAGCAGTTCGGCGTCTTCATATTCGTGGCGGGAAATCACCCCCAGGCCGTACATCAGCTTCAGGCGCACCGACAGCTCCCCCAGAGGGCCGCTGCCGGACAATAGCGGTTCGACGGCATATTTCACCGCGTAGTCATCCTTGCGGAATACCTGCACCACCAGCACGTTGAGCGCTTCCGCCAGCAGCTCTACCGCCGCGATCAGGAAGCTGCGCACCGTTTTGCCCGCGTTCAGCTTTTCCAGAACCTGGTTTTCAAATGCCTGTGCTTCTTCCATCGTCGCTTTTCGAAAGGCGTGGGGAGGGCCGTCGATGCCGAACTCGGGTTCCAGGAGCGCAGCAAGCTGCGCTCGGGTGTTCATCATCACGATTCTACTTGTGCATGGCGTTATACACAGCAACGGCCTCTTCTACAACCTCGCTTTCCGCCGGCAGGCCGGAAATTTGCGCCAGCGCGGCTTTCGGCCCGAGCGTATTCAGCAATTCCGCCAACTCCAACGCCTGCGGATCCTGTTCGCTGCGGTAACTCATGGCGGCGGCGATGCCCTGGATCAGGTTGGCATGCGGCAGGCCGTATTCCAGCGTGCCCAGCAGCGGTTTGATCAGGCGATCGCCGGCGCTCAGTTTGCGCAGCGGCTGGCGCCCCACGCGCTCGACGTCATCGTGCAGATACGGGTTTTCGAAGCGGCCGAGAATTTTGTTGATGTAGGCGGCGTGCTTGTCGGCGTCGAAGCCGTAGCGTTTGATCAGCACCGCGCCGCTCTCTTCCATCGCCCCTTTCACCACCCGGCGGATCGCCGGATCGAGAATGGCGTCGCGAATGGTTTGCAGCCCGGCCCGTTGGCCGAGGTAGGCGGTGATCGCGTGGCCGGTGTTGAGGGTGAACAGCTTGCGCTCGACGAAGGCCATCAGGTTGTCGGTCAGCTCCATGCCGGCGATCGCCGGAGGCTGGCCTTTAAACTGCGTCTGATCGACGATCCATTCGCTGAAGGTTTCCACCGTCACTTCCAGCGGATCGCTGCTGTCCGCCGGCGGCACGATGCGATCGACCGCCGAATCGACGAAGCCGACATGCTGCTCAACCCATGTCTGCTCGTCCTGCGGCAGCGCGGCGAACACGTGCTGCTTCAGCTGGCTGGTGCCGCGCACCATGTTCTCGCAGGCGATGATGTTCAGCGGCTGCACATTGCCCTGCTGATGACGCAGCACCAGTCCTTTGGCGATCGTGCCGGCGATTTTGGCGAGAATTTGCGGACCCACGGCGGTGGTCACCAGATCCGCCTCGGCGATCAGCGCCACCGCGGCTTCGCCGCCGCTGTTGACGGCGCTGACGTTGGTGACGTTCTCCACGCGCTCTTGCTCGCCCACCACGTGCACCGAGTAGCTTTTTCGGCTGTTCAGCAGATCCAGCACCGTTTGATTGACGTCGGCGAAGGTCAGCTCAACGCCCGCGTCCGCCAGCAGCTTGCCGATAAAACCGCGGCCGATGTTCCCTGCGCCAAAATGTAATGCTTTCATAACTCTACCTTCTTAATGTCGAAGGGTGCAGCAAGCTGCACCCTTTAAAATGATTCTGTTATCCGGCTTTTTTGCCGCCGAGCAGGTCCAGCACTTCCTGGACGCTGGTGGTATTCGCCAGCCGCTCGATCACGCTCTCGTCATCCAGCGCGTTGGTCAGGCTGGTGATCACCTGAATATGCTCGTTGTTGCGCGCGGCGATGCCGATCACCAGGCGCGCCACTTCGTCCTCTTCATCGCCGAAGCGCACGCCCTGCGGGTACTGGCAGAACACCACGCCGGTGCGCAGCACCCGGTCTTTAGCCTCGATGGTGCCGTGCGGCACGGCGATCGACTCGCCCAGGTAGGTGGACGTGAGCTTTTCGCGCTCCAGCATCGCCGGCACGTATTCCGGCTCAACGTAGCCGCCCTTCACCAGCTGCTCGCCGGCGAAGCGGATCGCCTGCTCTTTGTCACTGGCCTGCAGGTTGAGGAACACGTTGCTTTCGCTCAGCTTGAACAGGTTCGGCTCACCGGTTTTGACGCTGTCATCCAGCACCTTCTGCTGGTTGTCGCTGGTTTGGTTGGCCGCCAGCAAACGCTCGACCAGATCACTGTACAGCTTGCTGTCGAGGAAGTTGGTCAGCGAGATGTGCTGGGCCTGCGGCGCGTGGCGCATCGCGCGCTCGGTCAGATCGCGGTGCGTGATGACCAGATCCACATCGTCCGGCAGGCTGTTGATGGCGCTGTTGGTCACCGAGATGTTCTTCAGCCCGGCGTCCGCCACTTTCTTGCGCAACACCCCGGCGCCCATGGCGCTGGAACCCATGCCCGCATCGCAGGCGACGATGATTTTGCGCACGGTGCTCAGATCGCCGTCGACCGACGCTGGCGCCGCTGCGCCGCCTTTGGACTGCGATTTCATCTCTTGCATGCGGCGGGTCGCGGCTTCCAGATCGTCATCCTCTTTCACTTTGGAGGTTTTCAGCAGGAAAGCAGACACCACGAAGGAGACGGCAAAGGCTGCGCACACCGCCGCAATGTTGGCGAAGTAGGCGCCTTTCGGAGTCATCGCCAGCACCGCCAGGATCGAACCCGGGGAAGCCGGAGAAACCAGGCCGCCGTTCAGCATCGTCAGGGTGAATACGCCGGTCATGCCGCCCAGGATCACCGCCAGCAGCAGACGTGGATTCATCAGCACGTAAGGGAAGTAGATTTCGTGAATGCCGCCCAGGAAGTGAATGATCGCCGCACCGCCGGCGGATTGCTTGGCGCTGCCGCGGCCGAAGAACATGTAGGCCATCAGCACGCCCATGCCCGGGCCTGGGTTGGCTTCAATCAGGAAGAATACCGACTTACCGACTTCCGTGGCCTGCTGGATACCCAGCGGCGAGAAGATGCCGTGGTTGATGGCGTTGTTCAGGAACAGGATTTTCGCCGGTTCAACGAAGATGGACGCCAGTGGCAACAGGTTGTTCTTCACCATCACGTGCACGCCCGCCGCCAGCAGCTTGGAGAGCACCTCCACCAGCGGCCCGATGCCCAGGAAAGCCAGGATTGCCAGCAGCATGCCGATGATGCCAGCGGAGAAGTTGTTCACCAGCATTTCAAAGCCGCTTTTGATCTTGCCGTCCACCCAGCGGTCGAAATGCTTGATAGCCCAGCCACCCAGCGGGCCGGCGATCATCGAGCCGAGGAACATCGGCATGTCGGCGCCGACGATGACGCCCATGGTGGTGATGGCGCCGACCACGCCGCCGCGCTCGCCGCCCACCAGCCGCCCGCCGGTGTAGCCGATCAGCAGCGGCAGCAGATAGGTGATCATCGGGCCGACCAGCTTGGCTAAGGTTTCATTCGGCAGCCAGCCGGTTGGAATGAATAGCGCGGTGATAATCCCCCAGGCGATAAAGGCGCCGATGTTGGGCATCACCATGTTGCTCAGGAAGCGGCCAAAGTTTTGCACTTTAACCTTGATGTCTGGTGAAAACATAAAACACACCCCTATTGTTACGCGCTGACAATAGAGCGCGTGATTATTGTTGTGACGATCCAGCCGTGTTGCCGCTGTATGCGAAACGGACTCTATCACGCTGTTTTTGTCACGCGAACTTCACGAATTTTTTGTGATACAAGTCACACACAACACCCCAACAAACCCTCATTTATAGTGATAAAGATCACACTTATGACGTGTAAAAAAAGAACAGTGAGAAAAAAACCGCCCAAAAATCGACAATAAAGTGATAATGATCACATTTTTAACTTGGTTATTTGTTTTTAAAATGTGATAAACATCACAATTTATTTTTGGCTGCAGCGCCCGATCGCGACGCTCTGTTTGATCTTCCATGTGAGCACTCATCCCGCCGGGAACTAGCGAAGTGATGAATGAAAGAAAACTACATTGCCGAATGAATGGATTAATTGAAGTGTAGTACAGAAGCCTGCGCAATAAACCAGCAAGCTATTGGAAACGCTGAGGGGAAATAAAGCAGGCCGGCAATGCCGGCCTGTAGATCGTCGTAGGCGCGTTATTGCGTCACGCTTTGAATGGCTTTCTGCGCATTCACCAGGTTCTGCTGTTTGGCCACCAGATTCGACATCATGGTGTTGTACTGCGCCACCTGCTGCGCAGTGCGGAACTGCACGCCGTTGTTGTTGAAGCTGACCTGATTGCCCTGGCTCTGCAGGAAATCGCCAACCTGCACCAGATCCTGCACAAAGCTGGCGGTGGTCGGGATCGCCGGCATCAGGGCGTTGGCCGGCGCGGTGACGATTTTGTCATAGGCCTGGTTGTACACCGCCTTCAGATCGTCGGGCTGTTTCAACGCCGCGCGGGCGGTATCCGCCTGCGACTTGGCGGACTGGATCTGCTGGCCCAGCAGGTTCAACGCCCCGACCGATTGCTGCAGCGCATCGCGTTTGTTCAGATAGTCATGTGCGGTGCGGATCTGGTTAATCTGATCCAGCGCCGGGGTCAGGCTGGCGCCGACCGACTTGGACAGCTGCTGTGAAAAGCCGACCAAAATCGCGTAATCGCCGGCATAGTTGCCGAACTTCTGCTTCTGGTCTTCGCTCAGCGTGGGGATATTCGCCCCGCTGCGCATCACGGTATTCTGTAAGTAATCGATAAATGCTTTGCGCTGTTCCGGCTCTTTATCGCCGCAGGCGGTCAATTGCATGACCACCAACAATGCCAATACCGGTGCCAACCAACGCGCGAAACCTCTGCTCTGGATCCCTACCGCCATGTGACATAACTCCTGTTATAAACCTGCTTTTTCATTGGACTCCGCCCCTTTTTCCGCACTCCGTGCGCCTATAAGAATAGATCAACTGGCGGCGTTCCGATACGCGATTCCGTTTGCGGTGAACATTGTCTCGGCCGGTGGCGGTTGAACATCGTGCGCAAAACGCACTGAGGTTCATTGCCGTCGGCGAGCGGAGGCTGCAATTCTCCCAAGTCAGTCACCCCAAGCCGCCGGGCGAGCTTACCTTCACAGCCCAGCTTCGGAAATAAAAAAGGCGCCCGCAGGCGCCTTTTCACAGCAAAGAACCGCTTACTGCAGCACGGAGATATCCGCCACCTGCAGGAACAGCTCACGCAATTTGCTCAGCAGCGTCAGACGGTTAACGCGCACTTCCGCATCGTCCGCCATCACCATCACGTTGTCGAAGAACGCATCCACCGGCTCACGCAGCGCGGCCAGTTCCACCAGCGCTTCCTGGTAGTTGCCCGCCGCGAAGTACGGCTGCAACTTGTCGCGCAGCACCACCAGGTGAGTCGCCAGCTGGATCTCCGCCGCATCCTTCAGCACCGAGGCGCGCACGCTGTCGTTCAGCGTTTCGGTAGACTTGGCCAGAATGTTGGAGACGCGTTTGTTGGCCGCAGCCAATGCCGCCGCCTCGTCCAGCGTGCGGAAGTGGGATACCGCCTTGACGCGCGCGTCGAAGTCGGCCGGTTTGGTCGGACGGCGCGCCAGCACCGCCTGAATGGTATCGACGGCGTGGCCTTCTTCCTGATACCAGGCGCGGAAGCGGCCCAGCATGAATTCCACCACCTCGTCGACCACCTTGGCGTTGGTCAGCTTGCTGCCGTACAGGCGCACGGCCTCTTCGGTCAGGGTCTGCAGATCCAGCGGCAGGTTTTTCTCGACGATGATGCGCAACACGCCCAGCGCGGCGCGGCGCAGCGCGAACGGGTCTTTATCGCCTTTCGGATGCTGCCCGATGCCGAAAATGCCTGCCAGGGTATCCATCTTGTCGGCGATCGCCAGCGAGCAGGCCACCAGCGACTGCGGCAGCGCATCACCGGCGTAGCGCGGCTGATACTGCTCGTTCAGCGCAACGGCGACGTCTTCCGCCTCACCGTCGTGGCGCGCGTAATGCATGCCCATCACGCCCTGGGTGTCGGTGAATTCGAACACCATGTTGGTCATCAGGTCGCACTTCGACAGCAGGCCCGCGCGGGTGGCGTGGTTGACGTCGGCGCCGATCTGGCCGGCAATCCAGCCCGCCAGCGCCTGAATGCGATCGGTCTTGTCGCGCAGGGTGCCCAGCTGCTGTTGGAACAGCACGGTTTCCAGGCGCGGCAGATTGTCTTCCAGGCGTTTCTTGCGATCGGTGTTGAAGAAGAACTCGGCATCGGCCAGGCGCGGACGCACCACCTTCTCGTTGCCGGAAATGATCTGCTGCGGGTCTTTCGACTCGATGTTGGCCACAAAGATAAAGTTCGGCAGCAGTTTGCCCGCGGCGTCGTACACCGGGAAATACTTCTGGTCGCCCTTCATGGTGTACACCAGCGCTTCCGCCGGCACCGCCAGGAATTTTTCTTCGAATTTGGCGGTCAGCACCACTGGCCATTCCACCAGCGAGGCCACTTCTTCCAACAGGCTGTCGCTCAGATCGGCCTTGCCGCCAATCTTCTGCGCCGCCAGTTCGGCGTCGCGTTTGATGAGGGCTTTACGCGCTTCGTAGTCGGCGACCACTTTGCCGCGCTCCAGCAGGATCTGCGGGTATTGGTCGGCGTTATCGAGGGTGAACTCGGCTTCGCCCATGAAGCGGTGGCCGCGCACGGTGCGCGCAGAGTCGATGCCCAGCACGGTGCCCGGGATCAGATCGGCGCCCAGCAGCATCGTAACGGTGTGCACCGGACGCACGAACTGCACGTCAGAGTCGCCCCAACGCATCAGTTTCGGGATCGGCAGTTTAGCCAGCGCGGTGCTGACCATGCCGGCCAGCAGTTGTTGCGCCGACTGGCCTTTGACGTGGGCGCGGTACATCAACCACTCGCCCTTGTCGGTCACCAGGCGTTCAGCCTGATCGACGGTGATGCCGCAGCCGCGCGCCCAGCCTTCGGCCGCTTTGCTCGGCTTGCCTTCGGCGTCGAACGCCTGGGCGATCGCCGGGCCGCGTTTTTCAATTTCGCGATCGGCCTGCGCCGCGCTCAGGTTGGCCACTTTCAGCGCCAGGCGGCGCGGTGCGGCGAACCAGTTCACTTCACCGTGTTCCAGGCCGGCGTTGTCCAGTTCGGCGGTGAAGTTGGCGGCGAAAGATTCCGCCAGGGAACGAAGAGCCTTCGGCGGCAGCTCTTCCGTGCCGATTTCCACCAGGAAAGTCTGTTGAGTCATGGCTGCCTCTTAGTTCTCGTTCTTCTTGTTGCACATCGGGAAGCCCAGCGCTTCGCGGGAAGCGTAGTAGGCTTCGGCAACGGCTTTGGTCAGCGTGCGGATGCGCAGAATGTAGCGTTGACGCTCGGTTACCGAAATCGCCTTGCGCGCGTCCAGCAGGTTGAAGGTATGGCCCGCCTTCAGGATGCGTTCGTAGGCCGGCAGCGGCAGCGGTTTTTCCAGCGCCAGCAGCGATTGGGCTTCTTTCTCGTACTGCTCGAAGCAGGAGAACAGGAAGTCGACGTCGGCGTATTCGAAGTTGTAGGTGGACTGCTCCACTTCATTCTGATGGAACACGTCGCCGTAGGTGGTGACGCCCAACGGGCCGTTGCTCCACACCAGATCGTACACGCTGTCCACGCCCTGGATGTACATCGCCAGACGCTCCAGACCGTAGGTGATCTCGCCGGTCACCGGCTTGCACTCCAGGCCGCCGACCTGCTGGAAGTAAGTGAACTGCGTCACTTCCATGCCGTTCAGCCACACTTCCCAACCCAGGCCCCAGGCGCCGAGCGTCGGGTTTTCCCAGTTGTCTTCCACGAAGCGAATGTCGTGGATGGTCGGAGCCAGACCCAGCTCTTTCAACGAGCCCAGGTAGAGTTCCTGAATGTTGTCCGGCGATGGCTTAATCACCACCTGGAACTGGTAGTAGTGCTGCAGACGGTTCGGGTTTTCACCGTAGCGGCCGTCGGTCGGGCGGCGAGATGGCTGCACATAGGCGGCGGCCATCGGCTCCGGCCCCAGTGCGCGCAGGCACGTCATCGGGTGTGAGGTTCCCGCGCCGACTTCCATGTCCAATGGTTGAACGATGGTGCAGCCCTGGCGCGCCCAATAATCCTGCAGTGTCAGGATCAGGCCCTGGAAGGTCTTGGTATCAAACTTTTGCATGTTGAATTCGCACGCGATACAAGTGGATTTAGATGGAATGCGCCAGTATACCCTTTGACCGTAAGATATACAGCCAGAATCCGGCAACAAGTGCGAATCGGGGTGAGAAACGCTGGATTTTCACGCATCGGGCACAGCGGGAAAAACAACGCGTCTGCCGGTCCCCTCGCCGTCCAGAAAAACACACCCGGCACACACATTAGAAGCATTTAACAAAAACATCACTCACCGCCGTTTAAATAATCAATTGGCTGAACGCTATTTCCCCCTTCACCGATTAAATTTATGCTGATTTACGTGCGCATATCCTTATATTTCCCACGAGATAAAGTTGCGCCGATGTTATTTTTGTTAATTTTATCAACTAAAAAACTCCCCTCATCGAGAGATAATGTGATCAAGTGCCGGATTATTTCTTATTATCGTGAAAAATAAGGTGATATCGCGCGGCGTGCCGACGCGCAGGGCATGGGAGGAACGGCCAGGGATGAAATACGACACTAACGGGCCACAGAAACAAATTGACAGTTAATCTTTGGTTATACAATAATAAATAAAATTTTCCCTGGTGTTGGCCAAGTGGCTACCTGATCCTTTCATAGGATCAGTTTTTTTTTGTCTTTCCGCCAACCTCATTGCGGCCCGCATAATTTCCCCAGGCCGCCTTCCGCATAAATCCCTTATCAGACCTTATGGCTTATCTTGAGCGCGCCGATGGCCAATTCAAAAACGCGCACTGACGCCGACGTTATACATAAACTGCTCACCGCTGCTCAGCCCGCCGGTTTGCGAGACGGTGGCGAAGGCCGATACCCGGTCCGTCAACGGCATGTTGGCCCCCAACGTGACATCCACCCAATTTTTGTCCTGGCCCGCACTGTCGCGGGTGAACGAGGTTTGCGTCGATTTCAGGCCGCCGCCGGCGCGGTAGACGTCGTCACCGAACTGGTGCTGATAACTCACCTCCGCATAAGGGTTAAACACGCCGAATTGCGTATCCAGCCGCCAACCCAACGCACCGATCTGCGAGTGGTAGGTTTGATCGTTGAAGCGCATGGCGGTGCTGTCATCGCTGTCTTCGCTGTAGCCGGAAACGCGGCTGTAGTCCCAGGCGAACTGCGCCACCGGCCCGGTAGTCAGGTAAGAGGCGATCGGGAAGTCATAGCCGGCGGTCACGCGCGCGCCCCACTGCCTGCCGGTGGTCGAACCGGTTTCGGTGCGCGTCAGCGGCCCCAGCCGCATGCTGCGGCGGATGTCGTCATAATCCATCGTCGCATAGTGCAGATCGGCGTTGACCCAGCCGTGCTCGAAGATCGCCAGTGAACTGAAAGCCGACAGCAGCAGCCCGCGCGCCTTGTAATCAAAGCGGCTGGAAGGATGCTGATCGTCGTTGGAACCGGCGATCAACGCGCCGATCAACCAGCTGTCGGTCAGCTGATAGTCCACGCCGACGGTCAGGTTGTGGGTGGTGGCGTTGCCTTCCCCCGCGGCCCGGTTATCGGCATAGTCGTAGTGCTGGCCGGCGTAACCGCCGAACACCCCCAGCGAACCCTGCGGGTTGTCGCCGTTGCGCAGCTGCTGGAAGCGGCTGTCGAGCGTGGCGCGGCTGTCGCGCGCCATCGCCGCCGTCGCCTGATTCAGCGCCACCACCTGCGCCGGACCATCCAATACCGCCTGGATATAATCCGCAATCAGCAGGTGCGCCTGGGGGCTGGGGTGGAAATGGTCGGAGAACAGATAGGACTGGCCGGCGTCGAAGCCGGGCATGTCGGAACGGCAGACCGCCGAGGAAACGCCCGGCGGACAAGCCATGCCGGCGGTGTTGGCGAAGCCGAACTGCGCCGGATTGGCGATCGCTTCGGCGAACAGCTTGTTGACGTCCACCCGCACGATATTGCCGCTCCCCTGCGCCAGCAAACGGTCTTCGCTTTGATTATAGAAATCGGTCAGTTGAGCGGCCTGCGCGCTCAGGCCGTCATACGCCGCGATAAGCTGCGCGGCGATCGCCTGCTGCACCTGAGGAATGGCGCTGCCCTGCTTCGCCGCAGCGGTCAACGCCGCGTGGATCGCCTGCGTGCGTGAAGCGTTGTCCGGCGTCGCCACCGAACTAAGCGTGGCATAGGCCGCCTGGATCGCCGCCCCCTGCACCGGTGACAGCGCCTGTTGAATGATCAATTCCATCAGCTGCGGCGTGGAGCCGATGTTCGGCACCGTCGGCACGATCACCGTGCCGGCGCCGGCGTTCAGCAGCGAATGCACTTGCGCCGCCGCCGCCGCGGCGCTGTTATAGGCCACGCCGGGCGCGGTAGCGGCATTCAGCGCTGCCGCCGCCAGGTCGTTTCCGCCGATCCAATGAATATACAAACCGTCGCCGTCGGCCTGGCCATTGACCCGGTTCAGGTAACGCTGCACCTGCTCCTGGGTGTTGTCGGCCGGGTTCAGGCCCGGCACCGCCACCGCGCCGCCGGCGGCGTAGTTCTCACCGCCGTTGTCCGAAGCCACCAGCGCCGCCCCGATGCGTTGCGCCAATGCTTCGTCGTACAGCAGGTGCTGGCTGCCGTCATAGGTGAACCGGCCGTTGTTGCCGGTATCGCTCAGGCTGTCGCCAAAGACGTAGAGTTGATCGTACGCCTGAGCCGGAAGGGTCACACTGCAAAGTAACGCCACTGCAAGCGCCGCCGGGCGGGGCATGCACGTTATTTTTAGAGGCATGGATCGACTCCTGAGAGCCTGCAAATGAAGGCCATGTCGTTTTTATCGTTGGTCAGTTTTCCACCGGCCATGTAGTAACTATTGTCGGCTTTTTCGTCACGTCAAGCGGGCCGATGACAAAACAATCAGAGGCTTGCCAAGTTCGGCGCTTCGAGCGATGATTACTGTTCATAAACACAGCATAAGGACATTCAGGATGGCAGACGAACGTTGCGGTTGGGTGACGGCCGATCCGTTGTATCTCGAGTATCACGACAAGGAATGGGGCGCGCCCACCACCGACGCGCGCGAGCTGTTTGAAATGTTGTGCCTCGAGGGGCAGCAAGCCGGCCTTTCCTGGATCACCGTCCTGAAAAAGCGCGAGAACTACCGCCGCGCTTTCCACGATTTCGATCCGCGGCGTGTCGCCGCCATGACCGAACAAGACGTGGAAAACCTGCTGCAGGACAGCGGCATCATCCGCCACCGCGGCAAGATAGAAGCCATCATCACCAACGCCAAGGCCTATCTGGCGATGGAGGCGGCCGGGGAGAATTTCGTTACCTTCATTTGGGACTTCGTCGGCGGCCGGCCGCAGCTTAACCGCTGGCAAGCGCTGAATCAGGTGCCGGCCAAAACCGAGCAGTCCGACGCCATGTCCAAGGCGCTGAAAAAGCGCGGCTTCAAGTTTATCGGCTCCACCATCTGTTACGCCTTCATGCAGGCCAGCGGGCTGGTGAACGATCATCTCACGGGGTGCATGTGTTACCCAAAGCCACGGTGATCCGCCCCTGTGGCCCGGAGGATATCGAACGGCTGATGGCGCTGTGGCTGCCCAGCACCATCGCCGCCCATCCGTTCGTGGCGGAAAAATACTGGCGTGAGAGCGCCGCGTTGGTGCGGGAAAACTATCTGCCGCGCGCGCAAAGCTGGGCCTGCTGGCATGACGACGAAATCGTCGGCTTTATCAGCGTGCTGGACGAGCAGTTCATCGGCGCGCTGTTTGTCGATCGGGCGTTTCACGGCCGCGGCGTCGCCCAGGCATTGATGACGCACGTACAGCAGCGCTACCGTCGGCTCAGCCTGGAGGTGTATCAGCAAAACCTGCGCGCCTGCGCGTTTTACCACAAGCACGGTTTTCAGGTAACGCAACGCCTGTTTAACGACGAAACCCAGGCCTATACGCTGATCATGAACTGGCCGGCAATCGAGAATTCAACCGGTTACGGTTAAAAAAGGCGCATTCGCGCCCTGGCGGCGCGCAATTAGGAATCCGCTGCATGGCGCCGCCCGGCGTTTTGTCGCATAACTCCCCCAGCACTTACCCGCGCTCATCATTTGTCACGTTTTTCTCCGGAACTGCCGGCGAGCCAACGCGTCATAGTAGCGCGGTGATGCGGGCCCCACCTGCGTCGCCTACTTTTTGCGCCCCCGTGTTGGGCCGGCGCGTACAGAATTGATGCCATTAAGGACAAGAACATGAAAAAACGCATTGCAATTATTGCCGGCGCAGTGAGCGTCGCGCTCACGCTGTCAGCCTGTACCACCAACCCTTACACCGGCGAATCCGAAGTCGGCAAATCCGGCATCGGCGCGGGCCTCGGCGCCGCACTGGGCGCCGGCGTCGGCGTGCTGTCCTCTTCCAAGAAAGATCGCGGCAAGGGCGCGCTGATCGGCGCAGCGGCCGGCGCAGCCCTCGGCGGCGGCGCAGGCTATTACATGGACGTGCAGGAAGCCAAGCTGCGCGACAAGATGAAAGGCACCGGCGTCAGCGTCACCCGTCAGGGCGACAACATCGTGCTGAACATGCCGAACAACGTGACCTTCGACAGCAGCAGCGCCACGTTGAAACCGGCGGGCGCCAACACCCTGACCGGCGTCGCCATGGTGCTGAAAGAGTATCCGAAAACCGCGGTCAACGTGGTCGGCTACACCGACAGCACCGGTTCCCGCTCGCTCAACATGAACCTGTCGCAGCAGCGCGCCGACGGCGTAGCCAGCGCGCTGATCACCCAGGGCGTGGCGGCGAACCGTATCCGCACCACCGGCGCCGGCCCGGACAACCCGATCGCCTCCAACAGCACCGCGGAAGGCAAGGCGCAAAACCGCCGCGTCGAGATCACCCTCAGCCCGCTGCAGTAATCCCGTGCGGGGCGCCACCTGCGCCCCGCCGCTTCCTCCCGACTTTCTCCTTATCCTTCAATATTCCCGCTCGCACATCGGGTATGGTAGTCTCCTTGGCAATTAACCGCAGGAGGGATCGGCTGTGAGCACAGGCAAGGCAACGCGCGCCTCAGGACGCGCCACCATCAGCGATGTGGCCAGCATCGCCAAAACCGGCAAGACCAGCGTGTCGCGCTATCTGAATGGTGAACAGCACCTGCTTTCCGACGATCTCAAACAGCGCATCGAACAGGCTATCCAGCAACTCGACTACCGGCCAAGCCAGATGGCGCGTAGCCTGAAGGGCGGCCAGACCCGCCTGATCGGCCTGATCCTCGCCGATATCACCAACCCCTATTCAGTGGACGTGATGCGCGGCATCGAGGCCGCCTGCCGTCAACACGGTTTTACCCTGCTGGTGTGTAACACCAACAACGAAGTCAATCAGGAACAGCACTACCTGCAGCTGCTCAGCAGTTACCGGGTGGAAGGCATTGTGGTCAACGCGGTCGGCATGCGCGAGGAAGCGTTATCCACGCTGCAACAGTCGATGCTGCCGATGGTGCTGATCGACCGCAAAATCCCCGACTTCGCCTGCGATGTGGTGGGCCTGAACAACCGCGAAGCCGCCACCGTCGCCACCGAACACCTGTTGCAACAAGGTTTCGAAGCGATCCTGTTCCTCAGCGAGCCGCTCGGTACGGTCAATACCCGCCTGGAACGCCTGCACGCCTTCAGGCATACCATGGCGCAGCACCCCGCGCTGTTGGCGGAGCAGGCCGAAACGCCGCTCAACGATCGGCAGAAACTGGAGCAGGTGCTGAGCGATTTCAGCGGCCGCCACCGCGGCATGCGCAAGGCGGTGATCTCCGCCAACGGCGCCCTGACGCTGCAGGTGGCGCGCGCCATGCGTCGGCTCGGCATCCAGTGGGGCAACGACATCGGCCTGCTGGGCTTCGACGAGCTGGAGTGGGCGGAACTGGCAGGCGTCGGCATCACCACGCTGAAACAGCCCACCTACCAAATGGGGCACGCGGCGCTGGAGCGGCTGGTGCAACGTATTCAGGGCCTGGCCGCCCCCAGCGGCGAGCAGATGTTCTCCGGCGAGCTGATCGTCCGAGGCTCCACCACCCGCTAACCCGCCTTTTCCGGGGCCGTTGACCGCCCCGCCCTCGCCGGCTGTTTTTTGCTCAGCTTCGTGATTGCGATCATATTTTTACACTCTGCCGCTTTTCGCTGGAACCGGTTCCATTTAACGTACCGGTAACAGCAGCGGCGGCGACAATGCCGCCTCAGGAGTCAAAATGAAAACAGAAATCATCGTGGTCACCGGCGCCTACGGCACCGATACCGTCAAACAACACGGCGGCCAGCGCGCGCTGTTGCCCCTCATCGCCGGCGCGGGTGCCGACGGAGTGGAGATCCGCCGCGAACTGTTCACCGCCGGCGAGCTGGACAGCCTGCCGGCGCTGGCGCAAGAGATCGATCGCCAGCAGCTGTTCGCCGTCTACTCCGCCCCTGAGGCGCTGTTCACCCCGCAACATACGCTGAACCCCAACCTGCCGGCGCTGCTGGCGGAAGCGCAGACGCTGAATGCGCGCCAGCTGAAGCTGTCCCTCGGCCATTTCCGCCCCGGCTTCGATTTTACCGAGCTGAAAGTGGCGCTGGAGCAACACCCGGTCAAGCTGGTGGTCGAGAACGACCAAACGCCGGACTGCGGCATTTTGTCGATGCTGAACGCCTTTTTCCACGCCGCGGAAGATAGCCACCTGCCGGTCAGCATGACCTTCGATATGGCCAACTGGCTGTGGGTGGGGCAAGACGCCTTCGCCGCCGCCGAACGCCTGGCCCGCCACGTCGGTTACGTGCACGTCAAAGCCGCCACCCAAGGCCCGCGCGGCTGGCGCGCCATCGCGCTGGACGATACCGACGGCAGCTGGCGCGACCTGCTGGCCCGCCTGCCGCACGATGTGCCGCGCGGTATCGAATTCCCGTTGCAGGGCGATGACCTGGAAGCCGTCACCCGCCATTACGTCAATATCTTGCGTGCGGAGTAACCCCATGATGACAACGTTAACGGCAACGACGGCGCAGCAGGCGCCCCTGGATGTGGTCACGCTGGGTGAAGCCATGGCGATGTTCGTAGCGGCGCAGACCGGCGACTTGGCGGAGGTGGAAACCTTCACCAAACGCATCGCCGGCGCCGAACTGAACGTGGCGATCGGCCTGGCGCGTCTGGGCATGAACGTCGGCTGGGTCAGCCGCGTCGGCAACGATTCGTTCGGCCGCTTCACCCTGCAGCAGCTGAAAAAAGAAGGCATCAATTACCGGCAGGTGACGGTCGACGGCCACTACCCCACCGGTTTTCAGGTGAAATCCAAAACCACCGATGGTACCGATCCCAGCGTGGAATACTTCCGCAAGGGCTCGGCGGCCAGCCACCTGTCGATTGCCGATTTTAACCGCGAGTATTTCGGTTCCGCGCGCCACCTGCACCTGAGCGGCGTGGCGGCGGCGCTGTCCGGCGAATCGCTGGCGCTGTGCCACCATGCGGCGCGCGAGATGCGCGCCATGGGCAAAACCATTTCGTTCGATCCCAATCTGCGCCCGGTGCTGTGGCCCAGCCGCGAGGTGATGATCGAGCAGCTGAACCAGCTGGCGTTCGCCGCCGACTGGGTGCTGCCGGGGCTGAAAGAAGGGCAGATCCTCACCGGCCAATCGACGCCGGAAGGCATCGCCGATTTCTATCTGGAACGCGGCGTGCAGGCGGTGATCATCAAAACCGGCCCGGATGGCGCCTGGTTTAAAACCGCCGCCGGCGATAAGGCGGCGGTAGCCGCAGTCAAGGTCGACAACGTAGTGGATACCGTCGGCGCCGGGGACGGCTTTGCCGTCGGCACCCTCAGCGCCCTGCTGGAAGGCAAAACGCTGATACAGGCGGTGCAGCGCGGCAACAAAATCGGCTCGCTGGCGATCCAGGCCATCGGCGACAGCGAAGGCCTGCCGACCCGTGCGGCGCTGGCCGAATAACAATAAAAAAAACGACTTCTCCGCATGACGTCAGCCTCTGGCCCTACAACCGGGACGCGTCGGGAGAGCATCTGCCCCTTCGTCTTTCACGCCCAGCGTGCCGTGCGAAGGGGATGCAACACCACTGAAGGATACTGAACATGAACAAAGCGACTGTCGCGGCCAAACGCTGGTGGTACATCATGCCCATCGTGTTTATCACCTACAGCCTGGCCTATCTCGATCGCGCCAACTTCAGCTTCGCCTCCGCCGCCGGCATCAATGAAGATCTCGGCATCACCAAGGGCATGGCCTCGCTGTTGGGCGCGCTGTTTTTCCTCGGTTATTTCTTCTTCCAAATTCCCGGCGCCATCTACGCCGAACGCCGCAGCGTCAAAAAATTGATCTTCTGGTGCCTGATCATGTGGGGCGGTTGCGCCTCGCTGACCGGCGTGGTCAGCAATATCCCGATGCTGGCCGCCATCCGCTTTATTCTCGGCGTGGTGGAAGCGGCGGTGATGCCGGCGATGCTGATCTACATCAGCAACTGGTTCACCAAATCGGAACGGTCACGCGCCAATACCTTCCTGATCCTCGGCAACCCGGTGACGGTGCTGTGGATGTCGGTGGTGTCAGGCTACCTGATCCACGCCTTCGGCTGGCGCGAAATGTTTATCATCGAGGGCATTCCGGCGGTTATCTGGGCGTTCTGCTGGTGGGTGCTGGCGAAAGACAAACCGGCGCAGGCCGGTTGGTTGAGCGCCGATGAGAAACAGGCGCTGCAACAGCAGCTGGACGAAGAGCAGAAAGGCATCAAGGCCGTGCGCAACTACGGCGAAGCCTTCCGCTCACGCAACGTGATCCTGTTGTGCGTGCAGTACTTCGCCTGGAGCATCGGCGTGTATGGCTTCGTGCTGTGGCTGCCTTCCATCCTGCGCAGCGGCATGCAGATGGGCATGGTGGAAGCCGGCTGGCTGTCGGCGGTGCCTTACCTGGCGGCAACCATCGCCATGGTCGTCGTCTCCTGGGCGTCGGACAAAATGCAAAACCGCAAGCTGTTCGTCTGGCCGCTGCTGCTGATCGGCGCTCTGGCGTTCTTCGGATCTTACGCCGTCGGCGCCAACCACTTCTGGATCTCCTACGGCCTGCTGGTGGTCGCCGGCGCTGCGATGTATGCCCCTTATGGGCCGTTCTTCGCCATCATTCCGGAAATGCTGCCGAAAAACGTCGCCGGCGGCGCCATGGCGCTGATCAACAGCATGGGCGCGCTGGGTTCGTTCTTCGGTTCGTGGTTCGTCGGCTATCTGAATGGCGCCACCGGCAGCCCGGCGGCCTCTTACATGTTTATGGCCATCGCACTGGTGGTGGCGGTGGTGCTGACGCTGATCGTCAAGCCCGCCCGCAACGAGATCCAGCCGCAATTGGCTTGATCCGGTTATACTTTTTCTCTGTTAACCCAACCGGGGGGGGCGCCATGCCCCCTTTGGCTCAGCTGGAGTACGTGATGAAGCCTTCTATCGTATTGTACAAAAGCCTGCCCGCCGATCTGCGTGAACGTCTGGAACAGCACTTCACCGTGCACGCCTTCAACGGCCTGCAGCCGGAGAACCGCGACGAACTGCGCCAGGCGCTGCAGCAGGCCGAAGGGATCATCGGTTCCGGCGGTAAAATTGACGAAGCCTTCCTGCAGCAGGCGCCCAAACTGCGCGCGGCCTCGACCGTTTCCGTCGGCTACGACAACTTCGACGTCGAGGCGCTCAACGCCCATAACGTGCTGCTGATGCATACCCCGACGGTGCTGACCGAAACCGTCGCCGACACCATCATGAGCCTGGTGCTGGCGACCGCGCGCCGGGTGGTGGAAGTGGCGGAGCGGGTGAAAGCCGGCGAATGGCGCGGCAGCATCGGGCCGGACTGGTTCGGCGTCGACGTGCACCACAAAACCATCGGCATCCTCGGCATGGGGCGCATCGGCCTGGCGCTGGCGCAGCGCGCGCACTTCGGCTTCGGCATGCCGGTGCTCTACAACGCCCGCCGCACGCACGAAGAGGCGGAACAGCGCTTCAACGCGCGCCGCTGCGATCTGGATACCCTGCTGGCCGAATCGGATTTCGTTTGCATCACGCTGCCGCTGACCGAACAAACCTTCCACATGATCGGCCGCGATCAGCTGGCGAAGATGAAGAAAAGCGGCATTCTGATCAACGCCGGCCGCGGGCCGGTGGTGGATGAGCAGGCGCTGATCGAAGCGCTGCAAAACGGCGTGATCCACGCCGCCGGGTTGGACGTGTTCGAGAAAGAGCCGCTGCCGGCCAATTCGCCGCTGCTCAGCATGCCGAACGTGGTGGCGCTGCCGCACATCGGTTCCGCCACCCATGAAACGCGCTACGGCATGGCCGCCTGCGCGGTGGATAATTTGATCGCCGCGTTGACCGGCACGGTGAAAGAAAACTGCGTCAACCCGCAGCTGTTGCGGAAATAACTCAGCGCGGCCGGTGGTCTGCGGATAACCGGCCGTGTTGCTCTTCCTGCTGCGGCGCGAACAGCGCCTGCAGCTGATGTTCTTCGGCGAAGTGCTGCAATTCGGCATCCTGAATTGCCTGAACGATCTCTTCTCGCCAGTTTTTGTCCGTCATCGCTAACCTCCTTTGATGTTCATCGTTTAATCTGCCGCAGCGCGCGCGCAAAGCCAAGCCGAATCAATCCGAAAACGCTCCGCCCTTCCTCTCCTCCCCGAAAAACCCTCTCAGGGAGGAGGCCATTTTTCCGCCGTTTGCCACACTGGCGCTACCCAGCGGAAAAAACGCTTCCTGCCGCGCGTAAGGAGAGCCATGAAACTGTTACCCCTGCCCTTGTTGATGCTGCTGTCGCCTTCGGCGCTGGCCGGCTGGACGTTGCCGGGATTCCCGGCCTTCGACGAAACGGCCGCCGGGCTGTTCGCCAGCCAGGCCGCGCTGCCCAAGGGCCAGTTGCCGCTGCGCCTGTATCAGGATAACCACTGCTGGCAGCCGGCCGAGGCGGTAAAACTTAACCAGGCGCTGTCACTGCAGCCCTGCGGCGCCCATCCGCAGGTCAGCTGGCGGCAGTTCCGCGCAGGCGACTATCAGGTGCGCATCGACACGCGCAGCGGCACGCCGACGCTGCAGCTCAGCCTGAGCCGCGCGCCGGAAAACGCCGCCGTTGCCGTGCGCAGTTGCCCGCGCTGGGACGGCAAGCCGGTCACGGTCGACGTCGCCTCCACCTTCGCCGAAGGCGAAACGCTGCGCGATTTCTATTCCGGTCAAACGGCGCAGGTGAGCCAGGGGAAAATCACGCTGCAGCCCGCCGCCGCCAGCGGCGGCCTGTTGCTGCTGGAATCCGCCGCCACGGCGAAACCGGCGGCGTTCAGTTGGCATAACGCCACGGTCTACTTCGTGCTGACCGATCGCTTTGAGAACGGCAATCCGGCCAATGACCACAGCTACGGGCGCCGCAGCGACGGCCTGCAGGAAATAGGCACCTTTCACGGCGGCGATCTGGCCGGCCTGACGCAGAAGCTGGATTATCTGCAGCAGCTCGGCGTCAACGCCTTGTGGATCAGCTCGCCGCTGGAGCAGATCCACGGCTGGGTCGGCGGCGGTACCCAAGGCGATTTCCCGCATTACGCCTATCACGGCTATTACGCGCTGGACTGGACGCGCCTCGACGCCAACATGGGCACCGAACAGGAGCTGCGCACGCTGGTCGAGCAGGCGCATCGCCGCGGTATTCGCATTCTGTTCGACGTGGTGGTGAACCACGTCGGCTACGCCACGCTGGCGGATATGCAGACGTTCCACTTCGGCTCGCTGTATCTGCAAGGCGCGGAGGTGGAGAAAACCCTGGGGAAAAACTGGGGCGACTGGCGCCCCGGGCCAGGGCAAAACTGGCACAGCTTCAACGACTACATCAACTTCAGCGACAAGGCGGGCTGGCGCCCATGGTGGGGGAAAAATTGGATCCGCACCGACATCGGCGACTATGACGCGCCGGGCTATGACGATTTGACTATGTCGCTGGCCTTCCTGCCGGACATCAAAACCGAAGCGCCCGGCGCCAGCGGCCTGCCGCTGTTCTATCGCCACAAACCCGACACCGCCGCGCGCGACATGCCCGGCGCCGCCACCCGCGATTACCTGACCGTCTGGCTCAGCCAGTGGGTGCGCGATTACGGCATCGACGGTTTCCGCGTCGACACCGCCAAGCACGTGGAAAAACCGACGCTGGCGCTGTTGAAACAGCGCGCCACGGCGGCATTGGCGGCGTGGAAAGCGGAGCATCCGCAGCAGGCGCTGGATGATGCGCCGTTTTGGATGACCGGCGAGGCCTGGGGCCACGGGGTGATGAAAAGCGATTATTACCAAAACGGTTTCGACGCGATGATCAACTTCGATTTCCAGGACCAGGCGTCGCAGGCGCTGGGCTGCTTCGCCGATATCGACGCCACCTACCGGCAGATGGCCGAACGGCTGCAGGACTTCAACGTGCTGAGCTACCTCTCTTCACACGACACCCGGCTGTTCTTCGCCAGCGACGCCAAAGGCTCGCAGGTGCGCCAACAGCGGGCGGCGAACCTGCTGTTGCTGGCGCCGGGCGCGGTGCAGATTTACTACGGCGATGAAAGCGGCCGCCCGCTCGGCCCAACCGGCTCCGATCCGCTGCAGGGCACCCGCTCCGACATGAACTGGCCTGATCTGCAGGGGGAAAAAGCCCCGCTGCTGGCCCACTGGCAACGGTTGGGGCAGTTCCGCGCTCGCCACCCGGCGATCGGCGGCGGCGTGCAAAACCCGCAGCCGCACGCCGCCTACTATGCTTTCAGCCGTCGGCTCGGCGACGATAAGGTGATGGTGGTATGGGCCGGCGAACGGTCACAATAATCCAGCGTAATATGCTAACAATAGGCCAATGAGCGAAGCTTTTGCCCATTGGTCGATTTGTCGGCCGCATTGCAGCGGGATTTGTCTGGCGGTATGGTGGGGGATTACCTGCTAAGAAACAGTACTGCTACACCTATGACTTTCTCACTTTTCGGCGAAAAATTTACCCGTTATGCGGGCATTACCCGTTTGATGGACGACCTGAACGAAGGCCTGCGCACCCCCGGTGCCATCATGCTCGGCGGCGGCAACCCGGCGCAGATCCCAGAGATGGAAGCCTACTTCAAACAGCTGTGCCAGGAGATGCTCGACCAGGGCAAACTGACCGAAGCGTTGTGCAACTACGACGGCCCGCAAGGCAAGGACGCGCTGCTGAAAGCGCTGGCCAATCTGCTGCGCGACGAGCTTGGCTGGGAGATTTCGCCACAGAATATTGCACTGACTAACGGCAGCCAAAGCGCGTTTTTCTACTTGTTCAACCTGTTCGCCGGCCGCTACGCCGACGGTTCGCGCCGCCGCGTGCTGTTCCCATTGGCGCCGGAATATATCGGCTATGCCGACGCCGGGCTGGACGAAGGGCTGTTCGTCTCCGCCAAACCGAACATCGAGCTGCTGCCGGACGGCCAGTTCAAATATCACGTTGATTTCGAACACCTCACCCTTGGCGACGACATCGGCATGATCTGCGTTTCACGGCCGACCAACCCGACCGGCAACGTGATCACCGACGAAGAGCTGATGAAGCTCGACCTGCTGGCGCAGCAACGCGATATTCCGCTGGTGATCGATAACGCCTACGGCGTGCCGTTCCCCGGTATTATCTTCAGCGACGCCACGCCGCTGTGGAACCCGAACACCATTCTGTGCATGAGCCTGTCCAAACTCGGCCTGCCGGGCTCGCGCTGCGGCATCGTGATCGCCGACGAGAAGGTGATCACCGCGTTGACCAACATGAACGGCATCATCAGCCTGTCGCCGGGCAGCATGGGGCCGGCGATGGCGACGGAAATGATCGCGCGCGGCGATCTGCTGCGACTGTCGAACGAGGTGATTCGCCCGTTCTACAAACAGCGCGTCGAGCACACCATCGAGATTATTCGCCGCTACCTGTCGCCGGAGCGCTGCCTGATCCACAAACCGGAAGGGGCTATCTTCCTCTGGCTGTGGTTCAAGGATCTGCCGATCACCACCGAAGTGCTGTATCAGCGCCTGAAAAAGCGCGGCGTGCTGATGGTGCCGGGCCACTACTTCTTCCCGGGGCTGGAGCACGACTGGCCGCACACTCACCAGTGCATGCGCATGAACTACGTGCCCGATCCGGAGAAAATCGAGCGCGGCGTGGCGATCCTGGCGGAAGAGATCGAACGCGCGCATCAGGAAGCGAACTGAGCTCAACCCATCGGGGCGCCACCACGGCGCCCTTTTTTGGATTACAGCGTCCAGAACAGCACCGCCAGCAGCTGCGGCGACATGATGCGCAGGAACATCGCCAACGGATATACGGTGGCGTAAGACAGCGCGGCGGCGCCGCTGGTGGGATGCAGACCGTTGGCGAAGGCCAGCGCCGGCGGATCGGTCATCGATCCCGCCAGCATGCCGGACAGCGTCAGATAGTTCATCTTGCCCACCGTGCGCGCCAGAATGCCGACGCTCAGCAGCGGAATGGCGGTGATCAAGGCGCCGTACCCGACCCACGTCAGCCCCTCGCCGTGCAGCAACGTATCGATGAAGTTGCCGCCCGACTTCAATCCGACCACCGCCAGAAACAGCACGATGCCCAGTTCGCGCAGCGCCAGGTTGGCGCTCGGCGGCATAAACCAGTACAGCTTGCCGATGCTGCCGATGCGCCCCAGGATCAGCGCCGCCACCAGCGGCCCGCCGGCCAGCCCCAGCCGCAATGCCGCCGGGAAGCCGGGCACGAACAGCGGAATGGAACCGAGCAATACCCCGAGACCAATACCGATAAAGACCGGCAGCATCTGCACCTGCTGCAGTTTTTGTTGGGCGTTGCCGACAATCGCCGTCACCGCGTCGATGGCCTCCGGCCGGCCGACCAGGTTGAGAATGTCGCCAAACTGCAGCGTCACGTTGCTGCCGGCCACCAGCTCCACGCCGGCGCGGTTGAGGCGTGAAATCACCACGTCATACTTTTGCTTCAGATTCAGATCGCGGATTTTCTTGCCCAGCACCTGCTCGTTGGTCACCACCGCCCTCACCACCTGCAGCGCAGTGCCGCGCGTCGACAGCGAGGCATCCACCTCTTCGCCGATCACCAACCGAGCGTTCTCCAGATCTTCGCGTTTGCCCACCAGGTGCAGGTAGTCGCCAAGCTCCAGCCGCTCGTGCGGCGCCGGCACCATCAGCAGCTCCCCGCGCTTGAGGCGCGAACAGACGATCGCTTCACCGTTGAGCAGCGGCACGCTTTTGATCGCCATGCCCTGCAGATTGGGGTTGCGCACCGCCACGTTGATGGCGTGCAGCAGCTCGCGCTGATTGCCCAGACGGCTTTCAAACGCCTGCGCCTCACGCTCGATGTTGATGCGGAAAAACAGCCGGATCAGCCACATCACCAGCAGGATGCCGCATATGCCGAACGGATAGGCCATGGCGTAGCCCATCCCCATGCCGTCCACCAGCGCCGGATCGGAACCGAGATCGGTCAGGATTTGTTGACCGGCGCCCAGCGCCGGGGTGTTGGTGACCGCGCCGGAGAACACGCCGAGGATGATCGGCAGCGGCACGTCGAACAGCTTGTGTACCGCCGCCGCCACTATGCCGCCGGTCACCACCAGCAGCACCGCGAAGGCGTTGAGCCGCAGACCGGAGACGCGCAGCGAAGAGAAGAAACCGGGGCCGACCTGGATGCCGATGGTGTAGACGAACAGGATCAGGCCAAACTCCTGGATAAAGTGCAGCATGTCCCCGTTCAGGCTGATTTGCCCGCTCTGGGCAAAGTGGCCAACCAGGATACCGCCGAACAGCACGCCGCCGATGCCCAGCCCGACGCCATACAGCTTCCAGTTCCCCATCCACAGCCCAATGACGGCCGCCAACGCCAACATGCTGACGGTCAGGGCGATATCGCTCATAGGTCACATCCTTGCCAAAAAAGTTGAACACGGGATTTGCGGCCAAAGACACACAATTAACAAGGATTATGGCATCGGGCCGAAGGGGGGACTGTGGCACGCGCCACATAACGCAGCGAGGGAGATCCGTTGGGATCTCCCTCGCATGATGATGACCGCTTTTCAGTCGGTTATTTCGCTTCCAGCTCCGGCGTCGCACCGATGGCGATACGCTGCGGCTGCAAGGCTTCCGGCACCTGACGCACCAGATCGATGTGCAACAGGCCGTTTTCAAATTTGGCTTCGGACACCTGCAGATGCTCCGCCAGGGTGAAAGTCAGCTGGAACTCTTTGCACACCAGACCTTGATGCAGGTATTCAACCTGTTTTTCCGGCGGCGTGGGTTTACCGCTGACGGTCAACCGCGGCCCTTCCACTTCGATATTCAGTTCGCTTTGCCGGAAACCGGCCAGCGCCAGAGAAATGCGGTAGTGATTGTCATCACTTTTCTCGATGTTATACGGCGGGAACCCCTGAGGTTCCTGGCCGCCCATTGAACTGGCCAATTTATCAAAACCAATCCACTGACGCAGAAGCGGGGATAAATCGTAATTACGCATAGGAACAACTCCTTTCATTAAGCGAGATGTGTTTATTCAGCCCCCTGACGGCAGGCTAATCATGACTTCATATTTACCGGCAGCGTACCTGCCGGCGAAACGGAAATTTATTTAATTTCGATGCGGCGCGGTTTTAATGTTTCCGGCACGATGCGTTGCATGTCGATATACAACAGGCCATTCTCCAGTTTGGCGCCTTTAATTTGAATATGTTCGGCCAGCTGGAATTTACGCTCGAAATTACGCTCGGCGATGCCCTGGTATAAATAGGTTTTTTCTGCCGGTTCATTGTTGTGCGCCCCGCGCACGATCAGCAGATTATCCTGCGTGGTGATCTCCAGCTCCTGCTCGGCAAACCCGGCTACCGCGATGGCGATCCGATAATGATTTTCATCCACCAGTTCGACATTATAAGGGGGATAACCGCCGTTGCCCTGACTCTGGCCAGCCTCCAGCGCGTTGAACAGGCGATCGAAACCAATGGCGGAACGGTATAGCGGGGAAAGATCAAAATTACGCATAAAACAGCCTCCTAAGGCACTTCAGCGAGGTTGAAATAAATACGCCTTCCACTCTGGACAGGCTAATTAAGCCAGAATTCCCTTACGGCGAATTCTCAATTCGGCTCTGATGATAAAATGGGGGTTGCTTTCATCAATTCAACAGGCGAGGATCAAAAAAAATTTGCATCAATAAGGTAAAAGTTTTTTTTACCACTTACACTAAAGTGAGAGAGCCGCCACAGAGCGGGATTTTGCTTCTTTTAAAGCAGCAACAGGATGTTATAAATCAGCTTAATTTAGGGGAACAGCAACCCTGCAGGATGGATTAATGACGACGATGAAAGCGATAGCGACGGGCTGCATGTTGTTGGCGACCAGCGGTTGCTCCAGCGTAATGAGCCATACCGGCCCGAATCAGGGTTACTATCCCGGCACCCGCGCCAGCGTGGACATGCTGAAGGACGACAACACCAGCTGGGCGATGATGCCGCTGGTGGCGCTGGATCTGCCGTTCTCCGCGGTGATGGATACCGTGCTGCTGCCTTACGACTATCTGCGCTCCGGCAACGACGCCACCACAGACTCGCCAAAAGCGCGTATCCTGCGCAGCGAGCAGCAGAATCTGGCGGCGACCGGCAATCCCGGTCAGGGCGACGACAGCACCGCCACGCACTAATCGCACACGCAGCGGGTCATCAGGCCCGCCTTACGCCTCAACCACAAAGATCTGGTTGAACCCCGCTATCTCGCGCATAAACGCCACTTTCTTGCCATCCGGCGAAAACACCACGGCATCCCCCGACGGCGGCTGCACGCTGCGCGGCGTCAATCGCTGCAGGCGGCCGCTGGCCACCTCGCACAGCATCACGCTGTTGTCGCACACCAAGGCTATCGTCCCGCCCTGGGGGTGCCAGCTGAACGCCGACTGGATGTCATGCTCGCCACGGCTGACCTGGCGCGGCTCACCGCCGTTCGGCGACACCGTCCACAGTTGCACCACGCCGCCGTCGTCCTTCATCAGAAAAGCTATCTGGCTGCCGTCCGGCGAACTGCGCAGCCAGTGGCGCGGCGCACCAGCCACACCAGGAAAACGGCGATCCCCGGTAAAGGTTACCCGCCGCTGCCTGACGCCAAGCGGCGGCGCCGGCAGCTCGCTTTCCGTCCCCTGCAGCGGCAGAGCGCCCGCCCGGGCGTAGTCGACGTCGTTCTCCGGCAGATCGACGATAAACACCTCAGACAGCTTCTCTCCGGCGGCGGACAACGTATCGCCGATAAATGCCAGCGCCCAGCGCTGCCGGCTGCCGTCGGCCTTACGGTAGCCTTCGCGGCCGATCCAGCCTTCTTCGTAAGCGCGATTAATCTGATCGCTGCCCGGCCGCGGCTGCGGCACCGTCTCGCTGACCAACACGCAATAGTGGCTGCCGTCGTACTCGCGCGGGTGCTGTTTTGGCGGGTTAACCCCGTGCAGCGGCACGGCCACGCCGACGTTGCGCAGATCGCGCGCCGGATCGCGTTCATGCATCACGTGATCGTTGTAGGTAAAGCTGAGGCGGCTGCCGTCCGGACTGAAAACGTGCACATGGCTGCCGCCGCGCAGCGCGCCGGGCGTATAGGGCGCGGTGATATCCAGCGCGTCGAGGGTGATGGCCAACTCGCGATCCGGTTCGCTGACGATCACCCCGCGGCGGTGGTGAAAATCATACTGCCAGGCGCTGTCCGGGTGCTCAGGTCCGTGAATAAAGGCATAGCGCGCCGGCGCATCGGGGCTGACCGTGACCACACCGACGTGGGCGCCGTGCTGGGCGCGATAAATCACCTCCACCGCGCCGCTGGCGACGTTGACACGCTCGATGCTGAGGCCGGTGAAAGAGGCGCCGCGCGGACGCACGTCATAAGCCAGCCATTGGCTGTCCGGCGTCCAGACGTTGATATTGGTTAACTGATGCCCGCGTGGGTCGAAAGTCAGTTGTTTTTCCCGATGGCTCATGGCGGCTCTCCTGCACATGCTGGCGCTGAGCCGTCATCTTACCGGATCGCCCGCAGCGTTTCATATGGCCTGTGAGGGTGAGGCGGGAGGAATTTTTCGGTTCGAAATCACGCAATTATTTTTCAGCGTCTTATCATTTAAACCGATCGACAGCGTCGGCAGGAAATAAGCGGCCGACTAGGCAATTGTATTCCTGCCGGCGAAACTCAACGGCGCCAATGTAATAGGGTGGGTTATGAAAACGCTATTTTTTCATTCTCATCTTCCTTATAAGAATAAGGCAGCGGCGGCGCCTTACTTAACGCAAATAAATAAAAAATCGTGCCACTAGACGACCGGTTTATGATTATTTTCACCGAAAACGCAATGTTCCTTCCGACCGTTGCCGTTTTCTGATCGGTGTGCCCGAGGGTCAGGCTGCGGGGTTTACAATTAATACAAAAAAGTACAAACTGGATTTTTAGTCCAAACAAATCTTCTGGAGCCGGTATGAACACCCTCTTCGATGCCATTGTTTCCGCTCATCAGCAACTGCGCCCTCAGGTGCGGGTCACGCCGCTGGAGCGCAGCGTGCTGCTTTCTCAGCAATTGGGCTGCGAGCTGTATCTGAAATGCGACCACCTGCAGCACACCGGTTCCTTTAAATTTCGCGGCGCCAGCAACAAGCTGCGGCTGTTGGATAACGAGCAACGCCGGCGCGGCGTGATCGCCGCCTCAACCGGCAACCACGGCCAGGCGGTCGCTCTGGCGGGGCAGCGTATGGGCGTTGGCGTCACGGTTTATGCGCCGGAGACGGCGGCGAGCATCAAGCTCGACACCATCCGGGCGCTGGGCGGCATCGTGGAATTGGTGCCGGGTGATGCGCTGAACGCCGAACTGGCGGGGGAACTGGCCGCACGCGAACAGGGGAAAACCTATATCTCGCCGTATAACGACGAACAGGTGATCGCCGGCCAGGGCACCTGCGGCATGGAGCTGGTTGAACAACTCGCCGATCTTGACGCGGTGTTCGTGGCGGTCGGTGGCGGTGGCTATATCGCCGGCATCGGCACCGTTCTGCGGCAACTGTCGCCAAACACGCAGCTTATCGCCTGCTGGCCGGAAAACGCCACCAGCCTGTACAGCGCGTTGGAAGCCGGCCATATCTTCCCGGTGGAAGAACAAGAAACCCTGTCCGACGGCACCGCCGGCGGCGTCGAGCCGGGCGCCGTGACCTTCCCGCTGTGCCAGCAGCTGATTGACCGCAAAGTGCTGGTCAGCGAGGCGGAGATTAAACACGCGATGCGCCGGATCGCCGCCAGCGATCGCTGGATTATCGAAGGCGCAGCAGGCGTAGCGCTGGCGGCGGCGATCAAACTGGCGCCGGAATACCGAGGTAAAAAGGTGGCGGTGGTGCTGTGCGGTAAAAACATCGTGCTGGAGAAATACCTCAAGGCCATCGCCGATGCGCATCCTTAATCGGCAGCAAATTCTCGCCGCGTTCGACGCCGAGGCCATAACGCCGCTGCTGAAGCAGGGTTTTATCGCCTACTCGCAACAGCGGGTGCAACAGCCGCCGGCGCAGCATTTCCTGTTCGAGCAGGCCGCCGGCGACTGCTGTATCAAATCCGCCTGGTTGGAAGGCGACGAACTGTTCGTGGTCAAGATCTCTACCGGTTTCTATCGCAATGCCGAACAAGGCCTGCCGAGCAATCAAGGGCTGATGATGGCGTTCTCCGCCCAAACCGGCGAGCCCCGCGCACTGTTGCAGGATGAGGGTTGGCTGACCGCGCTGCGCACCGCACTGGCCGGCCGCATCGCCGCCGATCTGTGCGCGCCGCCGCATATTCAGGCGATAGGCATGGTCGGCACCGGCCTGCAGGCGCGGCTGCAGCTGCAATGTCTGAAACCGGTGACCGATTGCCGCGAGGTATGGGTGTGGGGCCGCAACGAACAGGCGCTGGCGGCGTATCGACGCGATGTCGAGGCCGAGGGTTTTCGGGTGCGGGTCACGCAGAATGCGGCGGAGCTGGCGGCGCACTGTCAGCTGATCGTCACCACCACGCCCAGCCGCGAACCGATTTTGCAGGCGGCGGATATTCGGCCCGGCACGCACATTACCGCGGTGGGCGCCGACGCGCCCGGTAAGCAGGAGCTGGCGACCGAGCTGGTGGCCCGCGCGGACGCGCTGCTGGTCGATGCGCTGGCTCAGTGTACAGACTATGGCGAGATCGCAACGGCTTATCGGCAGCACAAGCTGATTTCAACGCCGATCGTCGAAATGGGCGCCGCATTGGCGCAGGGCGGACGGGTGCGACGCGAGCCGCATCACATCACCATCGCCGATCTCACCGGGCTGGCGATTCAGGATCTGCAGATCGCCAAAGGGGTGTTGGCGAAAGTATAAAGAGGCGCCGCAGCGCCCCGCGTTATCAGGCGTTGAGCACGAACTTCTCGATAGCGCGCGCCACGCCGTCTTCGGTATTGGCGCTGGTGACAAACTGCGCCACCGCTTTCAGTTCGGGAATGGCGTTGCCCATCGCAACGCCGACGCCGGCATATTCGATCATCGCCGTATCGTTGGCCTGATCCCCCAGCGTCATGATGTTTTCCCGCGCCACGCCCAAATGCTCGGCCAGCATTCTCACCCCGGCGCCCTTATCGACGTTCTTGTGCAGGATCTCGAGGAAATAAGGCGCGCTTTTCAGGATGGTATAACGCTCGCGCGTTTCCGCCGGGATGCGCGCGATAGCGCGGTCCAACAGCTCCGGCTCGTCGATCATCATCACTTTAGGGAAACGCATCTGGCGATCCATCTCTTCCACGCTGCGGTATTTCAGCGGAATGCCGGTCATTTCCGCTTCGTGTATGGTGTACTTGCCGATATCCTTGTTCGGGGTATACAGGGTATCGAAATCAAACGCCTGGTAGTGAACGCCGAACTCGCGCGCCATCTGCTCAAAGTGCAGATAATCCTCAAAGCCCAGCGTTTCTTGCAGAATGCAGGCGCCGTCAGCCGCACGCAGCACCAGCGCGCCGTTATAGGTGATACAGAAATCGCCAGGGCCCTGAATGTCCAACTGGCGCAGATAGTCCTGCACGCCAACATATGGCCGCCCGGTGGCCAGCACCACGTGCACCCCTTTGCGCCGCGCCGCCGCGATAGCCTGCTTTACCGCCGGCGTGATTTGGTGCTGCGGATCCAGCAACGTGCCGTCCATGTCGATCGCAATCAGTTCAATAGCCATTCAACGCTTCTCCCAGTGGTTTTTTCCCATGCTAACGCGTTTCAGCCACGGCTGTCAGCGCCAAAAAAGGCGCAAAAAAAATCCGCGCGGGTCGCCCGGCGCGGATTTTTACAACCATTAACGCATCAGATATCGATGTTCGCCGCTTTCAGGGCGTTTTCTTCGATAAAGGCGCGACGCGGTTCAACCGCATCGCCCATCAGCGTGGTGAACAGCTGATCGGCAGCGATGGCGTCCTTGACGGTCACGCGCAGCATGCGGCGACTTTCCGGATCCATGGTGGTTTCCCACAGTTGCTCAGGGTTCATCTCGCCCAGACCTTTATAACGCTGCACCGACAGGCCGCGGCGCGACTCTTTCACCAGCCACTCCAGCGCCTGCTCGAAGCTGTCTACCGGCTGACGGCGTTCGCCGCGCTCGATGAACGCGCCCTCTTCGATCAGCCCGCGCAGCTGCTCGCCCAGCTGGCAGATCTTGCGGTATTCGCCGCCGTGGATGAAGTCGAAGTCCAGCTTGTAGTCGGTATCCACGCCGTGGGTGCGGATGCGCAGCGCCGGCTCGAACATCTGGCGCTCACGGTTCTCGAAGATCACGAAATCATAGCTGCTGCCGTGCTGCTCTTTGTCGTTCAGCGCCTGCACCAGCGACGCGATCCAGGTCTTCACCTTGGCTTCATCGCTGAGATCGCCTTCGTTCAGCGTCGGCTGATAGATCAGGCTGTTCAACAGCGCGCGCGGGTAGCGGCGCTCCATGCGGCCGATTAGCTTCTGCACGCCATAGTGCTCGGCCACCAGTTTTTCCAACTGCTCGCCGCCGAGCGCCGGTGCGCTGGCGTTGGTATGCAGCGTGGCGCCGTCCATCGCGATGGCGATCTGGTACTGATCCATCGCCTCGTCATCTTTGATGTACTGCTCCTGCTTGCCTTTCTTCACCTTGTACAGCGGCGGCTGTGCGATGAACACGTGGCCACGCTCGATGATTTCCGGCATTTGGCGGTAGAAGAAGGTCAACAGCAGCGTACGGATGTGCGAACCGTCGACGTCGGCATCGGTCATGATGATGATGCTGTGGTAACGCAGCTTGTCCGGGCTGTACTCGTCACGGCCGATGCCGCAGCCCAGCGCGGTGATCAGAGTCGCCACTTCCTGTGAAGAGAGCATTTTGTCGAAACGCGCCTTCTCGACGTTGAGGATTTTCCCCTTCAGCGGCAAGATAGCCTGGTTCTTGCGGTTGCGCCCCTGCTTGGCAGAGCCGCCCGCGGAGTCCCCTTCCACCAGGTACAGTTCGGACAGCGCCGGATCGCGTTCCTGGCAGTCCGCCAGCTTGCCCGGCAGGCCGGCCAGATCCAGCGCGCCTTTGCGGCGGGTCATCTCACGCGCTTTACGCGCCGCTTCGCGCGCGCGCGCCGCGTCGATGATTTTGCCGACCACGATTTTCGCGTCGCCCGGATTTTCCATCAGGTAATCCACCAGCTTCTCGTTCATCAGCGTTTCAACCGCGGTTTTCACCTCGGAAGAGACCAGCTTGTCCTTGGTCTGAGAGGAGAACTTGGGATCCGGCACCTTCACCGACACCACGGCGATCAGGCCTTCACGCGCGTCATCGCCGGTGGCGCTGACCTTGGCCTTCTTGCTGTAGCCTTCCTTCTCCATGTAGCTGTTCAGCGTACGGGTCATCGCGGTACGGAAACCGACCAGGTGCGTGCCGCCGTCGCGCTGCGGAATGTTGTTGGTGAAGCAGTAGATGTTTTCCTGGAAACCGTCGTTCCACTGCAGCGCCACTTCCACGCCGATGTCGTCTTTCACGGTGGAGAAGTAGAACACGTTCGGGTGGATCGGCGTTTTGTTCTTGTTCAGGTACTCGACAAACGCCTTGATGCCGCCTTCGTAATGGAAGTGGTCTTCACGGTCAGTGCGCTTGTCCTTCAGGCGGATAGACACGCCGGAGTTGAGGAAGGACAGCTCGCGCAGGCGCTTGGCCAGAATGTCGTACTCGAAATCGGTCACATTGGTAAAGGTCTGGTGGCTTGGCCAGAAGCGCACCATAGTGCCGGTCTGCTCGGTTTCGCCCACCACGGTCAGCGGCGCCTGCGGCTCGCCGTGGCTGTAAGTTTGTTCGTGCACTTTGCCTTCGCGGCGGATCACCAGCTCCAGTTTCTCCGACAGGGCGTTAACCACCGAGACGCCCACGCCGTGCAGGCCGCCGGAAACTTTATAGGAGTTGTCGTCGAATTTACCGCCGGCGTGCAGCACGGTCATGATGACCTCTGCGGCTGAAACCCCTTCTTCCGGGTGAATGCCGGTCGGAATGCCGCGGCCGTCATCCTGCACCGATACCGAGTTGTCGGCATGGATGGTGACCTGAATGTCGCTACAGTGGCCCGCGAGCGCTTCGTCGATAGCGTTGTCCACAACCTCGAATACCATGTGGTGCAGACCGGTGCCGTCATCGGTATCGCCGATATACATGCCCGGGCGCTTGCGCACCGCATCCAGCCCTTTTAATACCTTGATACTTGAGGAGTCATAAGAATTCGACATCAACGTTTCTCGCTCAGTTTAGTCCTGTGGTTGAACCTCTATTTTACCCTGTTCCACGCGGAACATCTTGCCCTTTTCACCGGCCATGTCGGTCACTTGCTCAGCGCTGACCGCGCTGACAAAAACCTGGGCCTGGGTGGCTTTCAGGCGATCGGCCAGCAACCGGCGACGGCCGGTGTCCAGCTCGGAGGCAAAATCATCAATCAGATACAGGCAACGCCGCCCGCTCTGCCGGGTGAGAAACTCACCCTGCGCCAAGCGCAACGCGCACATCAGCAGCTTAAGCTGACCGCGCGATAACAAATCCTCTACCGGCGTGCCGTCGGCACGAATGCGAAAGTCCGCTTTATGCGGCCCCACCGCGGTATAGGTCAACGCCCTGTCGCGCTCAAACTGGCGCTCCAGCAGCTCGCCGTAATCGCTCTCTTTATCCCAGCCGCGCTGGAAGGAGAAGCTCAGGGCGAATTCAGGCAGAAACTGCGCGCAGGTCGCGGTGATATCCGCGGCGATCGCGTCGCTGTATTCCGCCCGCCATTCGCTGATGCGCTCCGCGAGCGGGATCAGTTCCTGATCCCAGGCGCGGATCTGCGCATAGCGACTCACCTGGCGCAGCGCGGCATTGCGCTGCTTCAGTAACCGTTTCAGGTTGCTCCAGGCGGTGAAAAAACCGGGTTCGTTATGAAAACAGCCCCAGTCCAGGAAAGCGCGCCGGAATTTCGGCCCGCCGTTCAGCAGGGTAAAACCTTCGGGGGTGATCAGCTGCATGGGCAGCAGCTGCGCCAGCTCGGCCACCTTGTGGCCGTCGCTGCCATCGATGCGTACTTTGCTGTCACCCTGACGGCTCTTGCTCAATCCTACCGACAGCTCGCGCTCCGCGCCTTCGATGCGGCCGTGCAGCACGAACTCCGGTTGGTCGTGGCGAATGACCCGACCGGCCTGCAGGCTGCGAAAGGCTCGGCCATGGCCGAGCGTATACACCGCCTCCAGCACGCTGGTCTTGCCGCTGCCGTTGGCGCCGACCAGGAAGTTGAATCCCGGCGCCAGCGCCAAATCCGCCGCCTCGATATTGCGGAAGTCTTTAATCAATAAACGCGTCAGAGCCATGCAATCTCTTTACCGATGACGGTGCTGTAATTCAAGGTAACGAGACTACAACCGCATTGGCATGACAACGTAGGCCGCCGCCTGGCTGGCGCCGTCTTCGATCTGCACGCTGGAGACCGAGTCGGTCAACAGCAGGCGCACGTCTTCACACTTGAGCGCGTTCAACACGTCCAGCACGTAGCTGACGTTGAAGCCGATCTCCATCTCCGCGCCGTCGTAGCTGACGTCGAGGATCTCTTCCGCCTCTTCCTGCTCCGGGTTGTTGGCGGTGATCTTCAGCTGGTTCTGGCTGACGTACAGCCGCACGCCGCGGAATTTCTCGTTCGAGAGAATGGCCGCGCGGGCGAACGCCTGCTTGAGCAGATCGCAGCCGGCTTCCAGCGTTTTGTCCGGGTTCTTCGGCAAGACGCGGCGATAGTCCGGGAAACGGCCGTCAACCAGCTTGGACGTGAAGATGAAATCGCCGACGTGGGCGCGAATGTTGTTGCTGCCGATCTGCAGCTGCAACAACGAATCGCCGCCGTCCAGCAAGCGCACCAGCTCCATCACCCCTTTACGCGGCACGATCACCGAATGCGACGGCAGCTGCTGGCCGATCGGCATCGAGCACACCGCCAGGCGGTGGCCGTCGGTCGCGACGGTGCGCAGCTCTTCGCCTTCGGTTTCAAACAGCATGCCGTTCAAGTAGTAACGCACGTCCTGGTGGGCCATCGAGAACTGGGTGGCTTCGATCAGGCGCTTCAGCGTCGCCTGCGGCAAGGTGAATTCCACCTCGCTCTGCCAGTCGTCCAGGTTCGGGAAGTCCGACGCGGGCAGCGTGGACAGCGAGAAGCGGCTGCGGCCGGACCGCACCAGCATGCGCTCGCTCTCCAGCGTGACGGCAATCTCCGCCCCTTCCGGCAGGCCACGGCAGATATCAAAGAATTTGCGCGCGGGCACGGTGGTCGCGCCCGGCTCGTGCGGCTGGGACAGGGCGACGCGCGCCACCATCTCCATCTCCAGATCGGTGCCGGTCAGCAGCAGGGAGCCTTCCGTCACCTGCAGCAGCAGGTTGCCCAGGATCGGCAAGGTCGGGCGGCCGCCCAGCGGGCTGCTCACCTGTTGCAGCGGTTTTAGCAGATGCTCACGTTCAACGATAAATTTCATAGCGCTATGAAGATAATGTTCTGATTAAATTGGAGAAATCTTCTTTGATGTCGTGACTTTCCTCACGCAACTGCTCGATCTTCCGGCAGGCGTGCAACACCGTGGTATGGTCGCGGCCACCAAACGCATCGCCGATTTCCGGCAGGCTGTGGTTGGTGAGTTCCTTCGCCAGCGCCATCGCCATCTGGCGCGGGCGGGCAACGGATCGCGAACGCCGCTTGGACAGCAAATCCGCGACTTTAATCTTGTAATACTCCGCCACCGTCTTTTGGATATTGTCGATGGTGACCAGCTTTTCCTGCAGCGCCAGCAGATCGCGCAGCGCTTCGCGCACGAAATCGATGGTGATGGCCCGGCCGGTAAAGTTGGCGTTGGCGATCACGCGGTTCAGCGCCCCTTCGAGCTCACGCACGTTGGAACGCAGGCGCTTGGCGATGAAGAACGCCACTTCGCCCGGCAGGCGAATGTCGTTTTCGTCGGCCTTTTTCATCAGGATCGCCACGCGGGTTTCCAGCTCCGGCGGCTCGATCGCCACCGTCAGCCCCCAGCCGAAGCGGGACTTCAGACGATCTTCCACCCCGTTGATCTCTTTAGGGTAGCGATCCGAAGTCAGGATGATCTGCTGATTGCCTTCCAACAGGGCGTTAAAGGTATGGAAGAACTCTTCCTGCGAACGCTCCTTGTTGGCAAAGAATTGGATGTCATCGATCAGCAACGCGTCGACCGAACGGTAGTAGCGCTTAAACTCTTCGATGGCATTGTTCTGCAACGCTTTGACCATGTCCTGCACAAAGCGTTCCGAGTGCATGTAGACCACTTTGGCGTTGGCCTTGCGCGCCATGATACCGTTGCCGACCGCGTGCAGCAGGTGAGTTTTACCCAGGCCGGTGCCGCCATACAGGAACAAAGGGTTGTAGGCGCCGCCCGGATTGTCCGCCACCTGGCGAGCCGCCGCGCGCGCCAGTTGGTTGGACTTACCCTCGACGAAGTTGTCGAAGGTGTGTTTGGGGTTGACGTTGGAGCGATAAGAGAGCTCGGGTTGCGCCGCCGCGTTGTCCCAGCTCGGGCGCGAAGGCGCGGCCGTGCGCGCCGCCGGAGCCGCAGGGGCGCTGCTGACGCTGGCGGTCACGGTCTGGCTGATCACCTGCGTGATTGGCTTGCTGCCGACTTCAAAACGCAGCAAAGGCGCGTCCGTGCCGCAGAAATCATTCAGCAGACCATTGATGTTGTTTAAGTACTTATCGCGAACCCAATCCAGCACAAAACGGTTAGGCGCGTACAGCGCCAGGGTGTTGTCACTCAGTTCCGCCTGCAATGGGCGAATCCACATACTAAATTCTGTGGCAGGTAACTCATCCTGCAATCGGGCAAGACACTGCTGCCAAAGCGAAAGTGACAC